>CAVZNY010000020.1:0-286238 GCA_963776785.1 uncultured delta proteobacterium | reverse complement strand
GTCTGTATTTTTCCCTGATGCGGTCGATTATTTTCTGCCCCTTAGCCATTTCCCCATTACTCCAGTAAACCTCCGCCACCGCAAGTAATAATTGGGCCGCTTTCCAATAGCTTTTCCGGTGTTGGCTACCGACAATCGTGTCAATTCGTTTTAGAACGATATTCTCCGCGCGGTGGAAATATTCTTCCTTCTCGCCTTCCGGGAGAGGGATTTCCTTCAATGCGCTTTCCAGGTAGTTGCGAAAACGGCCCTCTGCTTTTGCTGGTCTTGGCCTTTCCTTCCGAACTTCCTCTTCATCCCAATCGCCGTCATAATCATGATAAAGAAATGGCCCGGGACTGGTTGCCTCTTTCCAAAGCTCAGATAATTTCGCGGCCAATTTTTTTCCGGAATCCCATTTGGAAAACAGAAAAAAAGGCGTCCCCAGCGCACCCGGGTCTTCTCCCGAGCTCCATCCCAGAGATTTTGATTTCTCCATTTGGGCTGCGGCCTTTTCATAATCACCTTTCAATACATAGAATTGCAGCTCTAAATTCCGGGGAATTTCTCGTTCAAAGAAGTCAGGGGATCGATTGAGATCCCATGCGCGCTCTCCGGTTTTCTTTGTCTGAACCACCTGAAATCGACCTAACGCTTCATTCAGGATTTTGATCCGTTCTTCCAGATTTCGGGCTTTGTCCAAAAGGTCCAATAGCCGTTCGAGGGACGGAATTTATACATCGTAAGAATCAACGTCCCCAATTCTCATAAATAATCCAAATTACCCTGTTGAGCAGTATTATAATCTTATCTCAGAACGGTCATCACTCAGCAGGAGGTAATTAATGCACATCGGTAAACCTGCCCAAAACTGCTCACAAGAGAAAATAACCGCATTTCTTTTTGAAGCTGGCCTTAAGTGCATGACCAAATGCTTTTTCCGTTCCCAAGGTGAATCATGGGAAAACACCTATGTTGACTGGGTTATGAATCAGAACGAGTCTTACCGAAAGGAAGGGGCCAAACGGATGATAGCAGCAACCACGCAAGATGATTACATCAATGATTCGTCTCGCGCGGGAAAATTGAAAGAATCAAAATGGCAACTGGCCGTAAACTTATTGGACAGCACAAAGAATCTGGAATCCAGTTTACACGCAGTTGAACGGGTTCACTCAAAAGGCCGGGGTAAGGCTGAGCAGTTCATCCCGATCCGTTTTATTTTTTCTAACAGGATCACCAAGGATGATAAATTATTAATGGCATTCGATGCACTTGCGTTTTCGAAAATGCTGGGCTATGAGATTCGACTTGGGAAAATAATTCACGGGAACAGCTATACGACGATGAAGGTTAGAACCTCAATCCTGGCCAAGGAAGTGCAAAAAATGACCCAAAAGATCGAAACGATGATATCCAGCAATTCCCCCCCTGATCTTGTTTTAAATCGTCATTGTACTGAGTGCGAATTTCAAACCCGCTGCAAACTTAAGGCAATTGAAAAAGACGATCTTAGCTTGTTGAGTGGTATGACTATTCAGGAACGAAAGAAGTTCAACAGCAAAGGGATTTTTACCATCACACAACTCTCCTACACCTTCAGGCCGCGCCGAAGGGCAAGGCGGAGCCTTGCCAATCGGGAAAAGTATCATCATTCTATAAGAGCCCTTTCCCTTCGAGAGCAAAAAATCCACATCGTCGGCAGGCCGGAACTGAAGATAGAAGGTACCCAGGTCTTTGTGGATGTTGAAGGGCTTCCTGACCGCGATTCATATTATCTAATAGGGGTTCGCTTCAACACTCCTGCTGGGATGATTCAACACAGCCTATGGGCTGAAAAACCGGATGAGGAGGAGAAAATATGGGGGGATTTTCTTAGAATTTTGTCAGGAATCGACAAACCTATCCTAATCCACTACGGCAGCTTTGAGACTAAATTTATAAGGCGAATGTGCAACCGATACGGAAAACCCTCAGAGGGTTCACAAACCGCAAAAGCCATAGGATCAATGGTTAACCTTGTATCCATTATTTTTGCTCAGATTTACTTTCCTACATTCTCGAACGGCTTGAAAGAGATTGCGGAGTATCTGGGATTCACATGGTCAACTCCTTTGACTTTTGGTGTGCAAACGATCGCCTTGCGTCATGAATGGGAGGCCACCGGGGATTCTTCCTTAAAAGGGAAAATTCTCTCTTATAACGCACAAGATTGTGAGGCACTCCAATTAGTGGAAAGCAAAGTGGAGGATCTGGTTCAAACCTCCCGCGACGATAGGATAGGCAAATCCTCCCTAAATGTAGTGCACACAGAAACACTAAAGCGTGATCTTCCATTTGGATTCAGGCGCAATACCTTTTCCTTCCCAGAACTGGACGCAATAAACAAAGCTGCATATTGGGACTATCAGAGGGAACGAGTTTACGTGAAGTCAAATGCACACCTAAAAAAACAATTACGCCCGTCTCCAAGGCATAGAAGAATCTTACAGCCTAATCAGACAACCGACTGTCCTGCGCCCCGATCCTGTCCTCGCTGCGATTCCAAGAGTTTCTTTAAAGATGGGAAGAAAAGTAAAACGGTTGCCGACCTAAGGTTCATGAAAAACGGAGTAAAGAGATGGATCGTCCTCTATCGTTTTCACCGGTATAAGTGTCGGAGATGTGGCGCGACCTTCCTCCCTGAAGAAAGAAACTGGCCGCGTAGCAAGGTTGGCTCTGGCGTAATAGCTTATACGCTTTACCTGAACATCGGGCTGCGTATATCACAAGAAAATGTTGACCATAGTATAAACAGGATGTTCGGCTACAACTTGCCACGAGGAATCACACACCGCATCAAGGCGAAGGCAGCAATCATATATGCCGAAACTTACGAAAGACTTATCAGAAAATTGTGTAGTGGACAACTTATTCACGCTGATGAAACGAAAATTAGTGTCGGGGGCAGGGATGGGTTTGTGTGGGTTTTAGCAAATATGGAAGAAGTGGCCTATATTTATAGCGAAACCCGGCAAGGTGATATATTGCACAGATTACTCAAAGACTTTACCGGCGTCTTAGTATCGGATTTCTATACCGCGTACGATGGCATCCAGTGTCCTCAACAAAGGTGTTTGATTCATTTAATCCGTGACTTGAATGATGCGGTTTTGAAATGTCCTTTTGATGAAGAATTAAAAAGTCTTGTAAAAGAATTTGCCAAGTTGGTAAGACCAATGGTTGAAACCGTTGATCGTCATGGCCTGAAAGGCTATTTCTTAAAGAAGCATCTCGTGGCCGTAAATCGGTTCTACAGGCGAATATCGGGAACAACATTTCAAAGTGAGTCGGCGGTAAAGTTTAAAGAGCGTTTCGAAAAAAATAGAAATAAACTCTTCACATTTCTGACTCACGACGGTGTCCCGTGGAATAATAACAATGCTGAGCATGCTATTAAGGCTTTTGCAATGCTTCGGCAAGTAATCGAAGGCCTTACTTCAGAAAAGGGACTTCGAGAATATCTGATTATGCTTAGCATATTAGAGACATGCAAATACCAATCAGTTGACTTTCTGGACTTTCTACTATCTGGTGAGAAAAACATTGGAGCATTTGTCAAATCAAAGCGTAGAAGATAGGTGTTGATTCGACTTGTAGCGGTACAATTCAAAGAGACGTTTAAGACAAAAAGGGAACAGGATAAAGGTGTGGAGATGTGCCATTATCCGCTGTTTGGCTTCCATTTTTCCGGCACCAGATCTGCGAGAGATATCTTCAATTCTGGAAAAAGTCAAGGGGCGGAAAAAAAGGGGGGGGAGGTCCCCGGCTGAGATGGCCGGGGTTCTTTCTGCTGTCCAAACAGGTTAAAAACAGGTTAGCTTCGGAGGTTGGCTTGCAGTCTCTCCCATAAAACCGTCTCAGGCCATTTATGCCTCCCCCGTTCAGCGGCTCTCTAACTTTTGCGCCTCTTTTTCCAAGCCTAAGGAAATGAGCTTCTCCTTCTTGGGAATTCCGTTCTCGTCCCATTCGCGCGCTTCGTAATACTCTTTCCGCATGTCGAAGAAGAACTTCTTTCCTTCTTCCGCCGGTCTTCCGGGACGGAGAATCCCATAAATTCTTTCTGCCACCACATCATCTTTGCTCGAGATCCCCATGCGAATATTGTAGGCTCGCTTCAAATTGTAGAGCCGGTCGCCCAGCTCCATCAGGTCGGGGCTTTTGACGTCCCATCCGGTTAACCCCTTGACCCATTGGCATAGGGTTTGGTGGGATACGCGGGCAAAGTAAAGGAATTTGCAGAGGCCGAGGGCATTGAAAACCGCCATGTAGTTCTGCATCAAGGCCGTCATCCGGCCTTTGCCTTCTCCCGAAGTTCCTTGGCCGGCCATGCCGGATGGATACCCAGCTTCCGGGAAAGGGACTCCACCCTCCACTTGATGGGAGAATCCTTCGAGGTGGCAGGCGCCGCGGTTGGATGTAGCCCAGCTCAGGGCCAGGCTCACGGTTGGAGTGGGACTGGACAGGGAAACTTCCAAACCTTTCGAATGAAGGGAGAAGACTTCGGCTTCTTTCCCCAATTTTTTCGCCGCCCTTTCAACCCCGTCGGCGAAGAGCGCCCCGATCCCCTCCCGCCGAGCGATCTTCACGATCATGGCCGCGATGGCCCCGCTGTCCCCCCAATTCAACTCCAATCCGTCCACCTCGCTTCAGGATTCCACGCTGAACGGCCTCCACGGCAAAGGCGATGGCAACACCCGTGGACATGGAATCCAATCCCAGGTCGTTGCATAAATAATTCAGATGGATCAGAGATTTTAAATCATCGTTTAGAAGGAGCGATCCGAACGACGCCAAGGTTTCGTATTCCGGGCCGTGGCCGATTATCCCGGCATACGCTCCTTCGGTCCCTTTGACGTCCTTGCCGCAGCGGATCGGACAGGAGTAACAACCGTAATGCTTCTCCAGATATTCCGAAACCATCGTCGGGCCGGATATTCTTTTGGCCCGATCCCAGTGGGCGAGGAGAAAATTTTTGATCGGCAGGGCTTCGACCGTTTCCTTCACTTCGATCTGGGCCGCCGTTCCGAATTTACTCAGGCTCTCCACGAATTTCAGGTTCGGCAAAAATTCCTTGGTCGCCTCCTGCAAAAGCTTTGGATCGGTAATGACCGGCCTTCTATCCCCCCTGACGACCACCGCCTTCAGGTTTTTCGACCCCATGACCGCGCCCATGCCGGAGCGCCCCATCAACCGGGCCTCCACCCCTCCGCACACGATGCCGGCCATAAAGCTTCCCGTTTCTCCCGAGGGGCCGATCGCCGCTACGCGTGCCTTGGAATCCGTCTCCGCTATCAATCTGTCGTTGGTCTCAAAAACTCCCTTCCCCCATAGAGAGGTTGCGCTTCGAACCTCGGCCCCCTCCGGAGTCACCCAGAGATAGCAGGGTTCCGATGACCGGCCGGTTATGATCAGGCCGTCAAATCCCGTGAATTTCAATTCCGGGCCCCAGTATCCCCCGGCGTTCGCCTCCCCCCAGTGCCCCAAGGGGGACTTGGCGCACACGGAAACCCGGCAACCGCAGGGGACGGGAACACCGGTGAGGAGGCCGGTCATAAAAACCAGGGGGCTTTCGGGGTGAAAGGCGTCGATCGCCCAATCAAAGCGGTCAAAGAGAATCGAAGCGGCCAGCCCGCTTCCTCCGAAGTATTTCCGAAGAGTCTCTTCCCCGTATTCCAGCACCTTGGTTTTCCGGGTGGAAAGATCCACCTCCAGAACACGGTAGGTTAAAGGGGGCATGGAGTTTCCTTTTGAGAATTAAAAGACGGTTCACCACAGAGAACACAGAGTCACACAGAGATTAAGATGTAGAAAATACGGAAACAAAGAATAATTGTTGTTTCTTAAAATATTATATCATCCTCTGTGTTCTCTGTGAGCTCTGTGGTGAATTTCTTTAGGTCTTTGCGGCAGGGAATTCATCCCCCGGACAGGATGGGCATGAGGGCCACGCGGTCTTCATTGTGGATCAGGCTATCAAGGTGGGCTGCTTTCTGGTTGATAAGGATAATGATATTTTTCTCGGGAAAAGAGGACGGTAAAACCTCCCTCAGGGGCACGGGTTTTTCCAGGTTCACCTCTTTTGCCCGTGCGCCGGCGATGTCTGCCAGATAACCGAAAAACCTGAGCTCCGCCAAGTTTCGCTTTAATCTCCCTGTAAATCCCCCCTTGCCCCCCTTTTTCAAAGGGGGGTTAGAGGGATTTTTAGTTTTTTCTACGAGGCCATCTCCTGGGCAACGCCTTTTAATCCCAGACTTTCCAGTTTTTCCTTCAAGGGAATCCCGTTCTGATCCCAGCCCCGAAGTTCATAGTACCAGGTGAGCATTTGCTCGTATTTTTCCCGATCGACCTTGATTCCTTTCATCTTGCCGGCCGAATGGGTCTCCTCAAACCAGCGTTCGGGGGGATAGTCCCATTTCCGGCCGAAGGAAGGATTTTCCCTGTTCCAAAAGGCGCGGATCAGGTTGTAGATCCGGTCTCCGAGCTTGTAGATGTCTTCCCAGCTCTTCTTCTCTCCCGTGATTGCTTCCAGGTATTGAGGATACCAATCAAGGCCGAAACTGACCTCCACCCAGGGAAGCCGGCAAACGGTTGCCGATTCAAAGAATCCCCCGCGGATTCTCTGGAACTCAATCAGCTTCTCGACCTTTGCTTTGTTATAGGAGAATCGATCGTTGGCGATCTCCCAGGCGATGATCCAGGCCTCCTTGTGGTGGGCCCCAATCGGGGAGGTCCCGAAGGCTAAAGCCATACCGGGGCAGGCATGACAATTGTAAGCGGTGATCTCCAGCCCTTTCACCTGCATGGCCCATTTTTCAGAACCCTTCCCGATGATTTCGGCCGCTCCCTTGACCCCGCGAGAAAAAATCTTTCCGCGCCCTTCTCCCTTCCCAATCTCGACCGCGAGTTTCTGGGCCGCCTCAAAATCTCCCCATTGGATCTTTTCGTTTGTGAGTCCTTTCTCCGAAGCCTCCATGAGAAAGCCGATGCAGCTCCCCAGGGAAATCGTATCCATACCCCATTCGTCAGCCAACCGATTCAACAGGGCTACTTTGGGAAGGCTTCCCAGGCCGATGTTCGGTCCGAGCATGGCTACGTTTTCATAATCGAGTTCCGAGTCTTTATCGCTCGAGTCCTTGATGATATGGCCGCACTGCATGTTGCACAGGGGACAGCCCTTGCGCCCCGCATGCAGCTTTTCAACCACATAGCCGTCCATTTCCTTGGAAAGCGCAAACACGCCTTCCCGATAATTGTAGGTGGGAAGGCAGGCATTTTCATTGGCCCAGTCAAACGCCTGCATGGTTCCCTGCTTCATCCAGAAATCGTAGCTATCCTTTGCCTTGATCTCCGCATACCCCTTTTTCCCCATCTCCTGCAGCCTGTTGTCGTCGAAGTTGGCAACGCTTCCGGTCCCTTTGATCACAAGCGCCTTCAACTTCTTGGACCCCATAACCGCGCCCATCCCGGCCCGCCCCCCGGCCCTTCCCCTCTGGGACATGACCGTGGAAAAACGAACCAGGTTCTCGCCGGCCGGGCCGATGAGAAGGATTCCCGAATTTTTCCCGTGTTTCTTCTCCAGAAGATCCTGCGCCTCGAAAGTGTTCTTGCCCCAAAATTCGGAGGCCTCAACGATCGAGACTTTCTCATCCTCAATCAAAAGATAGCAGGGTTTTTCCGCTTTCCCCTCGACCACCACGACGTCGTATCCAGCTTTTTTGAGGTGAAGCGCGGCCATCGTGCCGATATTGCCGTCCCCGTACCCCCCCGTCATCGGGCTCTTTGAGGCAATCACCATCTTCCCCGAGCTGGGAATCGCCTGGCCGGTCAAGGGACCCGTGGAAAAGACGAGCTTGTTCTTCGCGGACAGGGGGTCGGCGTGCTTGACCTCGTCCCACAAAATCTTGGCGGCAAACCCCCGCCCTCCCAAAAAGTCCCTCTTCAGGGAATCGGAAATTTCCTCTTTCGAAACCTTTCCCTCGGAGAGATTCACTCTCAGCAATTTCCCCGCATACCCGTTCATGGCTCGATCTCCTTTTCTTTACCCATGATTTCTCAGGGGGAAGACTTTTGTATCGGGTTAGAAAATCGATGGCTTCGTAAAAAAGTCGTCATTCCCGCGCAGGCGGGAATCCAGAATTTGCAAAGCTATTGAAAAGACTGGATTCCCGTTTTCACGGGAATGACGGGAAAACGCATTTTCAGACTTTTTACAAACCCATCACTTGGTCTCTTTCCGTTTTTCTCCTTTGCTCTGTCGAATCAGCAAGGTGACTCCAGCTTTTTCAGCGGTATCCATATAAGAAAACCCGCTCCGATCTTCGCGTCTCCCGCTGCTTAGCACCTTGAGCCCCAGCTTCTTGAGTTCGGCTTCCGAGTCATCGACCTGGTCCACCACAAAACCCAGGTGATAAACTCCTTCTCCCCTCTTCTCCAGAAAATCTTTGTAGGGGCTCTTCCCCTCGCCTGGTTGGCATAATTGAATCTGGATGTCTCCTACCTGAGCTACTTTAAATTTTAAATTAAAGAATCCGGTTTCGTCCGGAACGTTGAGTTTAATATATTCCTTTAAGGGGGGATACTCTTCAAAGGGGCCGATTCCTATTGATTCATAGAATTCGACCGCCTTCTCCATGTTTCTCACAACGACGGAGAGGTGATGAAGCTTGGAAAAAGGCGATTTCATTTTCCCGTTGCCCTTTGTCATTTCCCTTCTCCTTTTGCATCCTGTGAAACTCTGCGCGCTCTGCGCTCTCTGCGGTGAAATAGGCTTTTACATCCCCAGGTAAGCTTTGCGGATGCTGTCGCTCTTCAAAAGGTCCGCGCCCGTGCCTTCCTGGACAATGGCGCCGGTCTGAAGAACATAGGCCCGGTCGGCAAGCTCCAGCGCATCCTTCACCTTCTGCTCCACGAGAAGAATGGTGGTCCCCTGCGAGCTGATTCGCTTCAGAACTTCGATCACCTTGACCGACAAAGAAGGCATCAACCCCAGAGAAGGTTCGTCGAGCATCATGAGTTTGGGTTTGGACATGAGCCCGCGGGCGATGGCCAGCATCTGCTGTTCGCCGCCCGACAGGGTTTCTCCTCTCTGGTCTTTTCTCTCTTTCAGGATCGGGAAAAGGTTGAAGAACTCCTCCAGGCTTTGCTGGACCTCGGCCTTGGAATCCCGCGTGTGGGCGCCCACCAGCAGGTTATCCAATACCGAAAGTTTTCCGAATATTTTTCTGCCTTCGGGAATATGGGAAATTCCGGAAGAGGTGATTTCATAGGGCGGCAGAGTGTCGATCCTTTTCCCCAGGAAGGTGATCTCCCCGCTCAGGGGGCGGAGGAGGCCGGAAATGGTCTTCAAAAGGGTCGATTTCCCCGCGCCGTTGGAGCCGACGATGGAAACCATTTGCCCTTCTTCCACCTTGAAAGAAACCTCGCGGATGACCGGAACGCCCAGGTAGCTCACGCTGATCCTCTTCACCTCAAGCATGATAAGCCCCCCCCAGATACGCCTCGATGACCCGAGGGTTCTTGACGATCTTCTCCGGGGCGTCTTCCGCGATTTTCTTGCCCGAGTCGAAAACCACAACCCGTTCGGAAAGGGACATAATGACTTCCATGACGTGCTCAACCACGATCAGGGTGATTCCCCGGTCGCGGATCTTTTTAATCAGCTCGATGGCCTCGATCGTTTCCGTGGCGTTGAGCCCCGCCATGGCTTCATCCAGCATGAGGAGATTCGGTTTCGTGGCTAAGGCCTTGGAAATCTCCAGGCGCTTGTGGTCGGCAATGGTCAGGTTGCCCACCAAAGAATCCTTCTTCTCGTAAAGGCCCGTGAACTTCAGGATCTCCATCGTCTCCCGATAGGCTTCGGCCGAATTTGCCGTGCGGCAGAAGGCCCCGACGATAACGTTTTCCCAGGTCGTCATTTCCCGGAACACCTGGACGATCTGAAAGGTCCGGGCCAGGCCGAGCCGGCAGATCCGGTTCGGACGCAGGCCCGTTATGGCGCGGCCGTCGAATTGCACCGTCCCGTTTTGCGGAGTGAGGTACCCGGTCAAACAGTTGAAAAAGGTGGTCTTGCCGGCGCCATTGGGCCCGATGAGTCCGATAATCTCTCCTTTGCCCACGGACAGGCTGACGTCATCCACCGCGGCCAGGCTGCCGAATTTCATGGTCAGATTTTTCACGTTGAGAATTTCCATACTATGATTTTCCTGTTTTCCGAAGGAATCCCACCAGCCCCTGGGGCTGATAAACGGAAATCAATAGAATCAAAGCCCCGAAAACGATCAGGTCCATTCCCTTGCCGGTCCCGCCCAGCAGGATCCGGCTGTATTCCGAGAGGGGGATCAAAATAGCGGCGCCCAGGATCGGGCCGATCACGGTCCCGGCCCCGCCCAAGACGGTGATCAAAACAATCTTGATGGAGATGTCCAGGGAGAGAACGGAGGGCGGATCGATGAAGAGAATGTACTGGGCGTAAAAAGAGCCGCAGATGGCCGTCAGGAAAGCGCTGACCGCCATGGCGACCACTTTGTATTTCGAGGTGTCGATCCCCAGGCCTTCGGCGGCTTCGTGGCTCTGTTTGATCGCGCGCAGGTAAAATCCCAGCCGCGACCGGTTGATCTTATAGGCCAAGAGGAGAACGGCCACAAAGAGGGCGAAGGCGATATAGAAATAGGGCATTTTGGTCTTGTACCACATGAAGTTGACCAGGCCCTCGGGCAGGACGGGGGCCGGCAGGCCGATGGCGCCTTCCACAAAATCCCAATTGGCGAAGAGGCGCTCGGCAATCTCGGCCACGGCAAAAGTGGAAATGGCAAAATAATGGCCCTTCAGGCGGAATACCGGGTAGCCGATGAAGACCGCCACGATCACCGCGCACCCCCCGCCGACCAGCATTCCCACCCAGGGGCTCAGGTCAAACCGCTTCAATAAAACCAACGCCGCATACGCCCCGATACCAAAAAAGGTGGCATGGCCAAAGGAGACCTGCCCGGCGAACCCGCCGATCACATTCCAGGCCTGGCTCAGGGTGGCAAAGAGCATAAACATGATTAAAACGTGGTGGAAGTGGATATTGGCCGTGGTAAAGGGGAGAAAAAACAACACCAGCAGAGCGATGGGAACCCAGGGTTTTTTGAATAAGGCCAGAGCGCTTGTTTCCATATCCTACCACCCGAAAAGGCCTTTGGGCCGGATAGAGATGATCACCAAATACATCGCGAAGACGATGGTGTACTTGAAAACCGGCGAGATGAAAACTCCGCCCGCGGTCTCCACCACGCCGATGAGGATTCCGGCATAGAAGGCCCCGGTAATGTTTCCAAACCCCCCTAAGGCCACGGTGACGAAAGCCAGAATCCCAAAAAGGCCGCCTACGCTCGGGAAGACATAATAAAAGTTCATCAGCAGGGCGCCGGCGACTCCCACGCAGGCGCCGCCTAATCCGAAGGTCAAGGCGTAGACCCGGTCGATATTAATGCCCATCAGCAGGGCCGTGTCCCGGTCTAAGGCCGCCGCGCGGATGGCCCGGCCGGTTTTCGTCCGGAAGACCAAGTAATAAACAAGATAGGTAATAAGGGCGCTCCCGCAGGCGGCGATCAGTTCCGCAAGGCTCACATTGAGGTTGAAGAAGCTCAGGGTCTTCTCGCCTAAAAGGGCCCCCTGCACCTGCCGGAAATCCGGGGTCCAGAAGAACTGGGCCAGGTTCTTAATCAGAATCGAAAGGCCGAAAGTGGCCAAAAGGGCCGTCAAACCGGGGGCGTTGAGAACCTTTTTGATGATGAACTGGTACGTGCCCACTCCGATGGCAAAGAGAAGAGCAACGGTAATGGGCAGGGACCAGAGGGGATCAATGGCCCAGAGAGAGAACATCCAGAAGGAAAAAAACATGGCCAGCATGAGGAACTCGCCATGGGCGAAATTGAGAATGTCCATCACGCCCCAAATCAAGGTCAACCCGACGGCGATCAGGGCGAAGATCAGGCCCATGAGCAAACCGCTGATCAGGATCTGCAAGAGAATTTCGATATTCATCGTCCCCTATCTCCACAAATTGCGAGGACTCAAGCCCTTTTTAGACCTAAGTCCTCGCGGCATTCATCCCGAAAAAGTTTTCCGATCAGACCGCTTTGATGATTTCGTAAAAGCTCTCCCGCCCTTGGCGGGACTAAGCGCGCAGCAAATAAGGAGTAGGGGCGGTTCGCGAACCGCCCTTACAGGTGCGCCGCAGCTGGACTTTCTACGAGACCCTCCGCTTTGTTATCTCTTATCCCAGGGCGTAAAGGGCCACACCATTTCTGTTGCCGCCATTTCACCGGGCCACACAACCCGGTACTGTCCTTTCTGAACCTGAGAAATGTGGGAAATGATCTTAATGTTCTGGCCGTTTTCGTTGAACTTTACTCCTTCGCCCGGTAAGGTGGGGGTTTTGAGATCCGTGGTCCGCAGAGCCTGGACGACTTTTTCCGGATCTGTGGACTGGGCCCGGTTGAAGGCATCGGCAATGACCAGTACCGACGTGAATCCTTCAATCGTTACCCCATCAAAATCCACGCCTGAACGTTTTTTGTACATGTCGTTGATTTTTGCTAAAACAGGCTTTTTAGCGATGAAATCTGGGCTGAACGTGCACTGGCCCATGTAAAATTCCGCGTCCTGCTTCATATTCTGAACAAAGGTGGGGTCGTGATACCCGCCGCAATAGGCGAGATTGGCCGCGAATTCCACCTTCTGTTCCTTGAAGGCCTTGGCAAACAGCATCATATCTCCCAGCAAGGAGGCCTGGATGATTACATCCGGTTTTGCCGCCTTCACCTTTAAAACTTCGCTCTTTACGTCCGTAGATTTGAAGGTGTAGGGGACATCGGCCACGATTTTGTAACCCCGCTTGTCTGCCTGTTTCTTCGCTTCTCCGCGCGCATGCACCCCAAATTCGGTGTTTTCATAGACAATCGCCACTCGTTCCACTTTCTTCCCTTTCGCCTTCATCTGATCCAGGAAATCAAAGAAGGCGATGGAATCTTCCGCATCCGTGGGGGCGATCCGGAAGAAATACTTCAAACCGCGCTCGGTCAGTTCCGCCGAGGAGGACTCGGCGCACACGAAGGGGATTTTGAACCGCTCGGCCACGAAACTTGCCGATTTGGACACGCTGGACTGATAGGCCCCAAGGAGCAAGGGAACCTTTTCCTGGGTGATCAGCCGCTCGGCTTCGGTCTTGCCGACTTCCGGAGATGCTTGGCTGTCCCCCCAGATGACCTGGAGCTTGGCTCCTTTCAAATTTGGGATCCCCTGCGTCCGGGCAAACGGAATATCGAAATCATACTTGTTGTTGATCACGTCGATTGCCGTTTCGACCGCGTGTTTGGATCGAAGCCCGGAAGAAGCTATGGCTCCCGTGAGAGGATAGATCGACCCGATGCGAATGACATCCTGCGCCTCGGCCAGGACGGCTCCCAAGGACAGAACCGTCGCCAGGACCAACACCGAAAAATAACCCAGTTTTTTCATCTTCCTTTCCTCCTCCATCTATTTTTTTGCGGCATTGCGGAATCCCGAAGGCGGCAGCGAAGGGCAGGGCCGGTGCCTTTATTCGCCCCAAGATCTTTTGCAGCCCCAAAATACCCTGCTCTTTATTTCCTTGTCAACGGGAAAAAGACACTTGCCTCCCTTCACTTTTGCCGTTTATCTTTAGAGCGAGAACCTGGACTGGGCGCGGGGGTGGCGGCGCGATTCGCAAAAGCACCGGTTGGGATCTCAGCTTGCATAAGCGAAACCAAATGGGTTTCCGCAAAGAAAGGCGGAAGGCCTGCGTCTTCCGCCCGTTCCTATGGAAAAACCGGCGCCTCGTGGTTTTGCGAAGCGTGGCGCTGCCCCCGCGCCCTGGGGAAGCTTTGGAACTCCTTGAACCATTTCTGATTTTTGAAAAGTGATGGTGGGCAAGAAAAAAGACAGAAAAACAGGGTCTTCTCCACGAACCGCCTGTTTGTCCCCTCGCGTCAGGAATGAGGCTTCAGAGGCTTCTTTCCGGTTTCATAAGCCTCTTCAAGGCTTCCTCATAGGCCCGATACGCCTCCGCGCCGAAAAGAACAAAGCGCACCAGCTCGATCTCCCCGGGGGCACGCAGAAAATCGATTACCGTCTTGAGGGCCACGGCCGCCGCTTCCTCCAAGGGATACCCGTAAGCCCCCGTGCTGATCGACGGGAAAGCGATGCTCTTTAGCCGGTTGGCGCCGGCGACCTCCAAAGACCGCCGGTAGCAGCTGGCCAGCAGGGCGGGGGCCCTTTTTCCTTCCCCGCCATAAACGGGCCCGACGGTGTGAATTACATGGCGAGCCTTCAGCTTGTATCCTTTCGTGATTTTGGCGTCTCCGGTCTCGCACCCGCCCAGCATCCGGCATTCCCCCAGCAGCTCGGATCCGGACGCTCGGTGAATGGCGCCATCCACGCCTCCTCCCCCTAAAAGGCTGCGATTCGCGGCATTGACGATGGCATCGGTGTCCTGTTCGGTGATGTCACCTTGCCGGAGTTCCAATTTTGTCCTCCCGATTTTGACCTCCATGCCCCTATCCCCTTAAAGCCAGCGCACCATTGGTGGTTTGCGCTGCACCAGCCGACGAAAGTTCAGGGCCGGATAACCCACGGTGCAGCAGGTGTAGATTTTGTTTTCTTTGGGAATTTCGAGTTCTTTGATGATGGAAGGATCCCGCTCGGCTGCCGAAAGAAAGTAGCCGTTGATGCAAGTGCCGAGGCGCATGGCTGCCGCCTGGAGGATGATGTGGGCCATAGCCAAATGGCAATTCTGGGCCGAGAGAACATTTTCCGAGGGCGCGTGGATGAAAATAATGGCCGGGGCGTCGCGAAAGACCCGGTCTTTGCCTTGCTGATAATATTCCCAGTTCAGACGAAAACCGCGCATGTGCGTCTGCAGCCAGGGGGGAAGGTTGACGCCCGGCGCGCTGAGCATCCGGTGCAGATTCCCGTAAAACACCGCGGTTCGTTTGGCCAATTCGCGAACTACGCCGCGATGATGCACGACCAGGAAGGAAAAGTTCTGGGAATTGTGCCCTGTGGGGGCATACCGGGCGACGTCGATCAGCTTTTCCAGGAGGGCGCGGGGAACCTCCTTTTCCGTGTAGGCTCGGCAGCTTCGCCGGGAGCGCAGCAAGGAAAAAACCTTTTCCGAAGACCACTCGGAATCGGGGGGGAGAGGACCAAATTCTTCCTTATCCAAGTCGGCGTGATCGATGGCTTCCGTGGGGCAGACCGCCAGGCAATGGCCGCAGAGCGTGCAGTGCTCCTCCTCCACGATCCGGATCTTCTCTCCCTCCGGCACGAAAATGGAAGGGCAGACCCTGACGCAGTCTCCACAGGCGATACATTTGCCCGAATCAATCCGAATTTTTTCCACCGGCGCTTTTCCTCATCCTTCTTTGACTTTCTGCTCAATCGCCTCCACAATCTCCAGAGATTTCTCTTGATCGCCAAAGTACCCGACCCGCACCTTTATGACCGTGACATCCTTATCCTTTGCCTCCAGGCTGATTTGAAAATCTTTGTCCTCTCGGGTTTTGCCTTTGATGACCCGGTTTCGGTCCAGGTTGTCGATGGATTTCTCCGTCGCCTTCATCTTCTTATCCACCATTACGGCTTCCGAGGCTTTCCAAACCTTCTCCATGGGAGCCGAAACCGCATACGACAGTTCCCCGTTTAAATAAACGGCCGTGGCCGCTGTCCCGCCCACGACCGCCACCCCGAGGCATCCCGCGCCAAAGAGCGTCATCCCGCCGAGAACGACCCAAATTCCGATTTTTTTCATCCATTGATCCATGCGCATCTCCTTAAGGTTGGGTAAAAGGTTGGATATTCTGTTTCGTGTTTCATCTGTTAGGCATTTTGGGCACTTCCTTATTTAGGCGCCGGCAGGACCGCCCCCCATCCCTGGGCGATGATTTGAGGAACCCAGGTGTTATCGATCAAACCCCGGAATCTTTCCGCCCCCGGACCCATCCCAAAAATCATCACCGGCGTGTGGGTGTGAGTACCCACGGCCCAGGCGGTGTTCATTTCCTTGCCGAAGAAGCGCCCCATCAAGGCCGAAGGATTGCCCGCCACATAAACATAAAACTCTTTAAAATCCTTCGTCGGTGAAAAGGATCCCTTCGAGTCTCTGGCTAAAAGAGCGGCGGATTGCTCCAGGGTTAAAGAAAAAGCGCTGTTTTCTTCAACTTCCCTCTTCAAGGCGGCCGCGTCCCCTTTGCTGTCGATCACCATCTTCTGGAAAGATTTTTTCTGCTTAGCCATCTTTTCGAAAATGGTTCTATCGGCAAAGTTATATTTGGTCTTCCAGGTTTCACCGGTGGGCAGCATCACCGGCCCCGGCGGATTTTGGTTGGTGTAGGCAATCGCCAGACCCCCCGTGTCGTGGTCCGCCGTCACAACCACCAGCGTCTCCGGGTTGGCGTCTGCAAATTTCATAATGGCGCCGACGGCTTGGTCCAGTTCCGCCATCTCGTGGAGCACGCTGGCCACATCATTCCCGTGGGCGACCCAATCCACCTGTCCCCCTTCCACCATGAGGAAAAACCCCTCGGGATTCTTTTTGAGTATTTCCAAGGCTTTTTCCGTCATCTGGGTCAGGGTGGGAACCCCCGTCTTATGCTGGGGCTGACGGTCGATGGCGCTGGGAAATCCGGAGGCTGAAAAAAGACCGAGAGTTTTGGCGGCGGCTTGAGGGTCCACGTTTTTCAACTGTTCCTCTGTGGAAACAAACTGATACCCTTTCCTCCTCGCCTCGGCGATCAAATCGCGTTTGTCCTTTCTCCTGGAGCTTCCCCATCCGGCCGCCTTGACAATTCCCTTAAGGTCCGGATGGTCCTCGATCTTTGTATCCTCGGGAATAAAGTGTTGGGCGCCCCCGGAAAAAGCCACGTGAACATCTCCCCGCTCAATGAGCTGGGAAGCGATCTCGTTCTCCATATCCCGGTGCACCGCGTGGGCATAGAACGCGGCGGGGGTGGCATGGGTCATCCGCGTATTGCTGATGATCCCGACGGATTTCTTTCCCTGAAGGGCCACGTCGGTGAGGGTTTTCATGGTTCGGCCATCGTGGTCCTTGCCGATGATTGCATCCCGCGTCTTCACCCCGGACGCCAGCGCCGTGGCTGCGGATGCCGAATCGGTCGCCACGGTTCCATACTGGTAGGTCAGACAGTACCCGGTGTTGCCGGCCGCCATCATCCGTTCCATATTCAGGGATTTGCCCGGACCGTTCATGAACAGATTATAGTAAACGGCCAAACCCACGGCCTGCGGCCCCATGCCGTCGCCGATGACCAGAATCACGTTTTTGGGCTCCGCGCCCAGAGCCAAGGAAAAAGGGGTGAAAAAAAGCAAAAAAGCGATTATAAAACCGGATCCGATTTTCTTCATTTGCCCCCACTTCTCTTTCGCTTTGGCGGTTCTTTGATGTTTGACCCATATTACCTCATTCGCGGGTGATTTCGCAATTGTCGCGGTCAACTTTGGCTTGAGCGCCCGTAGGGGCGATTCCTAAACCGCCCTTACAAGAAGGGACCAATGATTCAGCTCGAGAGGAGGCTCCTTTTTACTTTTCCCCCAGGGACCCCTTGACCCATTCCAGGGTTACGCTTGCCACGAGGTAGTCGCGATAGGCTCTTGCCAGGCTGCTTTTGGCGCGGACCACATTCAGCTGGGCATCATCGACTTCGAGCTGTGTCTTAACTCCGTATTCGAACCCCTTTTCCGCCATGGCCAGAAGCCGCTCGGCCTGTCGCACGGTTCCGGAGAGGGCCTGGACGATCTCTTCCGCTTCCCGGCAGAAACTGATCGCATCCCTGACTTGGAGAGCAATGGAGTCCAGGAGTTTGGCCTCGTCGATTTTCAGGTTGGAAACATCGGTCTTGGCCTGAAGGACCTTTCCCTGGGTGCGCAGGCCATCGAAGAAGGGAAAGCTGAAAAACACCCCGGCTGTCCACGCCTGGCCCTCGCCGTCGGCACTTCCGAAATTCAAGGTCCCGTAGTCAATCTGTCTCCAACCCCAGCCCGCTTTGAAATCGATCCGGGGGAGGGTTCCCGCCCTGTAAATCTTTACCAGCTCTTCGTAGACCTGGATTCTCTTTCTCAAATCGGAAAGCTCCGGGCGTTTTCTCAAGGCGCTCTCCAGCGTCTCCTCATAATTCGCTCTCGGTTCCAAGGAAGCGACCAGCGTCCCGGCCGCGTCGACCTCCTGCCCTTCGACCCCCAGAATAAATCTCAGCTTCTCCCGGGAGATCCGGATGAGATTTTCCGTCCGGATGACCTCCGGCCGGGCGTTTTCGACGGCCACCTCCGCTGCCAGGACATCGTAATCCGTGGCCACCCCGGCGACGAGCTTTCGCCGGGCTTCCCTTTGGGTCCGGGCCTTCTGTTCCAGGTTCTGTTGGGCCAGAACATAGAGCTCCTTGGATAAAAGGACATCCTGAAAAGCGGCGGCCACATCCCGCAGAGCCGCCTGCTGATAGATCCGCAACTGATCCTCCGCTGTCTCCATCCCGATTTTGGCCGCCCGGATGGCGGCGCCGATTCTGCCAAACGTGTAGAGGGGCTGGGAGACCGTGATCTCGGCTCCGTGCAATTCCTGCTCAAACGGGAAGAGGCCTCGATAAAGAACCTTTTGACTCTCGTCCCGACTGTGAGTGATATAGGCATTGACGCCAAACTGCGGGAGCGCGGCTGAGCGCTCTTCGATGTACCGGCCCGTCACGGCGTTGCGGTATTCTTTGGCTTTGTGGATATCCTTGTTCTTCTCCAGGGCGATGAGCCAACACTCTTGAAGAGACAGAAGCCGGACCTTGGGTTGCTGCCCCCAGACCCATCCCGGCCAAGCCCCCCCGAGGAGACACAGAGCAAAGAGAAAAGAAAAGAGCAAGCCTCTTTTGCGAACGGTGCGCGCTTCCAGCCGATCCATGCTTAAGCCTCCTTCTGTATTTCCCACCGACGGCGGATCCATCCGCCGAAATCATCGAGCAACGTATAAACGACGGGAACCACCAGCAAAGTCAGCAAGGTGGAGGTAATCAACCCGCCGATAACCGCTCGGGCCATGGGCGCCCGCATCTCGGCCCCCTGGCCGAGGGCCAGCGCCAGCGGGAGCATTCCGAAGATCATGGCGAAAGTGGTCATGAGAATCGGCCGGAGCCTCGTCCGCCCGGCGGTGATCAGCGCTTCCCGGCGGGTCATTCCCCGGGAGCGTAGGGTTTTGGTGAAATCCACCAGCAGAATGGCGTTCTTCGTGACCAAACCCATGAGCATGATGAGCCCGATGAGGGACATCATGTTGACCGTGTCGCGGGTCAACAGAAGCATCCCCGCCATGCCCACGATCGAAAGCGGCAGGGAAAACATGATGGCCAGCGGATCGATGAAGGACTCAAACTGGGCCGCCAGGATGAGGTATACCAGGATGATCGCCAGGACAAGCGCTTCGGCCATATAGCCGAAGGATTCGGCCATATCCTCCGCCTCCCCGGAGAAGAGAACCCGGTATCCCGGCGCCATCTGGATCTTTTCGGCCGCCTTCTGCACCTTCCCGACCGCCGTTCCGAGGGGGAGGCCGTCAAGGTTCGCCGAGATCACCACCTGGCGGGTCAGGTCCTGCCGGTTGATTTCCGAGGGGGTCGTGGTCATATCATAGCGGACCACATTTCCCAGGGGCACGAGAACCGGCGGTCCGGAGTCGCGCTGTCGGGCCAGGCGCAGCTTTTCCACCTGGGATGGGTCCTGGCGAAGCTTTTCGGGAAGCCTGACCCGAACGTCGATCGCATCTCCGTCCTCATCCTCATAGGTGGTGACCGCCTGGCCCCCCACCAGGGACCCCACGGCCCGAACGATATCCCCGGTCATCACCCCGACATCCGCCGCCCTTTCCCGGTCTACGATCAGGCGGAACTCGGGAATGTCCTGTTCCAAGGTCACTTCCAGATCCACGATTCCCGGAATCTTATAAATCTCCTCCTTTAATTGGGCGGCGTACTTCTTCAGCAGGGCGATATCCTCGCCGCGGACATTGACCATCAAGGGTTTTTCGTCGCCGATCCTTCCCGCTTCCATGAGGGCCGGGAGAATTCCGGGAATTTTTTCCATCCGCATCCGGACGTCCTGCTGAATCTCCTCCTGTTTCCGCGTCCGCTCCTTCCGTTCTTTGAGCTTGACGAAAATCCGGGCATCCCGGACGGTCCCGGTGTCTCCGGCCCCGATGGTTGAATAGGCGTGACGGATCTCGGGAATTTCTTTGAGCGCCGCCAGGACCGTCCTTAGCCGGCCCTTTGTTTCTTCGATGGAGGCGTCCGGGGAGCTCTTGAAATTCAGCTGAAATTCCCCCTGGTCGTAATTGGGAAAGAACTCGGTCTGTAACACGGAAAAGGCCCCCAGCCCGCCCATGAAAGCCGCCGCGGCCAGAAAGAGCACGGTCTTGCGGTGGTCGAGGGCCCACCCGATCACGGAGCGGTAGCCGTCCGCCGTCCGGTCGAACCAATGGTTGAAACGATCCAGGATCCGCGCCAAGAGACGACGCTTCCCGCGGCGGCCGATGTCCGGGTCCACCCAGCGCGAGGAGAGCATCGGGTCGAGGGTGAAGGAGACAAAGAGGGAGACTAAGACGGCAAAGGCCACGGTGATTCCGAACTGGAAGAAGAACCGCCCCACGATCCCCTTCATGAAGGCCACCGGAATAAACACGGCGACCACCGACAGGGTGGTCGCCAGCACGGCCAACCCGATCTCGCTCGTCCCTTCCCGAGCGGCGGTAAAGTGGTCTTCCCCCCGTTCCAGATGGCGGACGATGTTCTCCCGGACCACGATCGCGTCATCGATCAGAAGTCCGATGGCCAAGGAAAGAGCCATCAACGTCAGAACGTTCAGGGTCATGCCCATGAAGTACATGACCGTGAAGGCGGAAATTACCGAAATGGGCAGGGTGAGGCCGGTGATGACCGTGGAGCGCCAGGAGTTGAGAAAGCAGAAAACGATGAGAACCGTCAGAATCCCGCCGAGGATCAACGTTTCCTGCACGTCCCGGACCGAATCCCGGATCATGAGCGAGGCGTCGCGCACCATTTCGACGGTGGTCCCGGGAGGCAACTCCCTTTGCAGGGTTTCGATCTCCTTTTTCACCCGGTCCACCACCCCCACGGTATTCGCTCCGGATTGCTTGAGAATATCCAGGCCGATGGCCGGAACGCCGTTTACCAGGGCCAAGGATCGCGGTTCCTCGATCCCGTCCTGAATGCGCGCGACTTCGGCTAAAGGAATGGGGCGGCCCCCGCGCCGGGCGATGATCATGGTTTTAAATTGATCTACCGCATCGGGTTTCCCCGATATCCGCATGGGGTTTTCCGAGCCGCCCCGGGTCAGGCGGCCGAGGGGCGTGTTCACATTCTCCGACTGCAACCCGGCGATGACTTCGTCGACGCCCATGCCCAAGGCTTCCAGGCGCGCCGGATCGATGTTGACGTTGACCTCTCGCTTCGACTGGCCCACCAGATCGATCTTGCCCACGCCGGAGATGTTCTCGAACCGCCGCTTGATCTTCTTGTCCACCAAGGTGGTCAGGTCTCGGGGCGAGAGCCCCTCCGACCTTACGGCCAGGGAGACGATCGGCATGGCCGCAAAGTCCAGCTTTTGAATGATGGGCTCTTCGATCCCCTGGGGCAGGATCCCCCGGATGCCGCCGACCTTGGCCCGGACCTCCTGGACCACGTCATTGAGCTTGACTTCCAGTTGAAACAGGATGACCACGGTGGAAACGCTCTCCCGCGACGTGGACATCACGTGCTTGACGCCGGAAATGGGGTTGACCGCCTCCTCGACGGGTTTGCTCACCTCCCGCTCGACGGTCTCGGGGGAGGCCCCGGGAAATTTGGTCACGATGGAAACGACGGGGATTTCCACGTCCGGGAACATGTCGATGGCCAGCCGGCGGTAGGAAAAGATCCCCAGCGTAACCAGGGCGAGCATCATGACCGCGGCGAAAATCGGCCGTTTGATGGATAAGTTCGAAAGAAACATTCTACTTTTCTCCGTTGGTCCGGGTCACGTTCACCTTGTCCCCGTCTTTTACATTGAACCCGCCGCGGGTGATGACGAGATTCCCCCGTTCCAATCCTTGCGTCACCTCGACCAGGTCTCCGGAAAGAGCCCCCGTGCGAACCGCCTGCCGCTTGGCCAGGTCTCCCTGAATAATGAAAACCTCCCCTTTTTTCCCGGACACATCCCAAGTCAGCAGGGCCGTCCGCGGAATCTTGAGAACCCCCTTCCGCTCGCCGGATTTGATTCTGCCCGTGACAAAGAGGCCGCTCTTCAGCTGTTCGTTCCGGTTGTCCACCTCCGCCACGACCCTTATGGACCGGTCCGCTTCATTGACGATGGGGTTGATAAACATGACCTTCCCAGAAAAAGTCCTTCCCGGGAAGGCGTCCGTGGAAAAAGTGATGAGCTGGCCGGGGCGCAAAGCGGCCATTTCCCCGGAGGGGACCGTTACGGTGAGATCCAGAACGCGGTTGTCGACGATCCGGAACATGGCTTTGGCCCCCATCTCCCCCACAAAATCCCCGACATTCACGGTTCGCAGGGAAACCATCCCGTCCATGGGCGAGCGGAGCAGGGTCTTGGCCAGACGGGTTTGCACCTGGGTTACTTCCTCTTCGGCCAACCGGATCTGCGCCTTGGCGGCGGCAATCCGCGCCGCGGCGGCAAGTCTTTCCGTCCCCGCATCGTCCAGGGCCTGTTGGGTGATCAATCCTTCCTCTTTCAACTTCACCGCCCTTTCATATTCCCGGTTGGCCCGGTTTTCCCCCACTTCCAGCTGCAGGACATTGGCTTTGGCCACCTCCACGCCGGCCAGCGCCCTTTTCAGGGCCACCTCGATCTCCCGGGTGTCCAGCTTGGCCAGGGGGTCGCCTTTCTTAACCTTCACCCACTCGGTGACAAAAACCTCGGTGACGATCCCCGTGTATTCCGAGCGCACGTCTGCTCCGAATTTGGCGGCCAGCGTCCCGATGACCTCGATCCCTTCGAGCACATCGGCTGCGCTGACTTTGGTGGCCTCAACGGCGACCGGAGGTTTTCCCTTGGCTTTTTCGGGGAGCTTTTTTTCTTCCCCAACCGCCGAGCAGCCTGTTGCCGCAATCATGAGGATTAAAAGCAAGAGCCGAATGCCGATCGAATTTTTGACAAAAGTCGTTTCCTTCGTCATTCCGCCGGAATGACGACTTCCTCCTGCTTCCCAAGATTTTGCAGGAACCTCGCGGTATTTCATTTCTTCCCCCCGTCGCTTTTCCTTTCGCTGCCGATTCCCTGAAAAATGAGGTTCAACAGCCGGGCAAGGCCTTCCCTTCCCAGGCTCACTTCCGGATGCCCCAGCTCCACCTCGATCACCACATTGATCGCGCCGATGATCACCCAGGTCATGTCTTCGGGGTTCTCCGCCCGGAACTCCTTTTTCCGGACCCCTTCTTCCACCAGCGCCCGGATCGCCTCCTGGTATTTTTGGTGGTAGATCTCAAAATCGAAGAAGGGGGCCCCCTGATGGGGTCCGTAGTATATGGAATACATCAACCTCACGGTCCAGATCTCTTCCAGGAACAGACAAAAAGATTGATCGATAAACCGTACCAACTTTTCGCGCGCGCTTCCCTTTTCAGAATAAACGGAATCCAACAATCCGTTGAATCTGAGGTAGGTTTCCCGCATGAGCTCCAGGAAGATGCCTTCCTTGTTCTTGAAATAATAATAAAGGACCGGTTTGGTCACCCCGGCCGCTTTGACGATCTCCCGGACCGTGGTCGCGGCATATCCTTTGCCGTTAAACAGTTCTGCGGCCGCGTCCAGAAGCCTCTGGCGCGCCCCGAGGGGAGATTCATCCTTTTTAAGAAAGCTTTGGTCCATGGCGGTACCCGATCTATGGGAAGCTATATACCTACCGGTAAGTATATTAATTCACCGAAAAAGTGTCAACAGAAATTTATGGGCTTCTGGATCCTCCCTCTTCCATTTCGTCGGTCGATCAGGCCGGTCTTCTCGTTGCCCGGGCAAGAAAGCAGGCGCCGAAGACAAAAAGGGCCGGGAGAAACCTTCCTAATTCCCCCCTCTTTTCATCCGCAAAGAGACGCGGGAGAAAGGGATACCCGGGCTGAAACGGCGGAAGTCCGCGTCTGGAAAAGAGAGAGCACCGTACCCATTCAGTGACGGGGGGGGTGGCAGGCTTTGTTGTTGGCCTGGGGGTTTGGGCGGTACGCGCCGGAAGCATCGGTCGGGATGAGCAGAGACTCGGAGAAAACCCTGAGACTCCGATATCAGCGGCGGGAGGCCTTGGCCCCCGCCCCCTCCACGAAGAAATCAGCGCCTTATGATTCCAAGCGTAGCGCCCGGACCCCCAGGCCAGGGCACCTCCTGGTATTCACGCCGGACCTGAATCCGTAGCGCCTTCCCACCCTTGACAGAAGGCTTACTTAAGACAGAAGCGTCATTTGGGATTTTACCCCTTCACGCTTTTGCGCTCTTTCGATTTGCGGTCATTTCAATTAAGATGAACTCGTAAAAAGTCGCTCAATCGATGGTTTCGTAAAAAGCTCCAGATGCAAGGCGCGCAAAAACTGAGGAGTGAGGCCCCTTAGGGGCCGCAACGACGAAGTTGAAGCGCAACGCCGCAGATGGACTTTTTACGAGACCATCAATTAATGCAGTCCTACGAGTTTTGGCAGCACCAGCACAAGCTGCGGCCAGAAGGAGATGATGACGAGATCGAACACTAAAACCGCAAGGTACGGCATCATGGGCTTGATCGTATCGCCCAGTTGAATTTTGGTGATGGAGCAAATAATGACCAGGACAATGCCGATGGGGGGAAGGATGAGGCCGATGCCCATGGTTCCGATGATGAGGATTCCAAAATGCAAGGGGTCGATTCCCAACTGGACCGCGGTGGGGTACAAGATCGGGAAGAAGATCAGCATCGCCGGAAGCCCGTCCAGAACGGCGGAAAAGAAAAGGAAGATCACAATCGTAAACGCAAGGAAAACATACTTGTTCGGAGAAATCGAGGTAATCCAGGCGCCAAGGACCTGGGGCAGCTGATGGGTGGCCAGGACCCAGGAAAAACCCGTGGCGAAACCAATGAGCAGGCAGACGACCCCCGTAAGTTTTGTCGTGGTCACCAGAATTTCGAAGATCTGGCGCAGGGTGACCTCTTTGTAAACGAAAACACCCACGATGAAAGAGTAAACGGCGGCGATTACGGCTGCTTCCGTCGCCGTGAAGATCCCGCCGAGGATTCCGCCGAAGATGATTAAGGGCAATCCCAAAGGAAGAAGGGCCTGGACGAAGGTAGAGAAAATCTCCCGGATCGTAGCTTTCTTTTCGGTCGCGTCTGGAATGGTCCCCCTCCGGGCTTGAAAATAGATAAGGATGGCCAAGGTCAGGGCCATGAGAAGGGCCGGCAGAAATCCCGCCATGAAAAGCCCGGCGATGGAAATTCCCCCGATCGCCCCCAAGATCACCATCAAAAGGCATGGAGGAATGAGCATGCCCATGCCGGCGGCGGCCCCCATGAGGGCTGCCGCCTGGGAAGGTTTATAGTTCGCCCGGATCATCGAAGGAATCAACAGGGTCCCGATGGCCGAGGCATCCGCCAAGGCCGCGCCGGAAATGCCCGAGAAGAACATCTCGGCCACCACCATGACCAACCCCAGCCCGCCCCGAATGTGCCCGACAAGGGTTTGGGCAAACTCGACGAGCCGCCGACTGATCCCTCCGATTTCCATTAGCCCCCCCGTCAGAATAAACAGGGGAATGGCCAAGAAGGGGAACGATTCGATTCCGGAGGCCAGCTTCTGAGGAACCATCTGCAGGGGGACTCCCCCGCTCAGATAAAGGGCCAGAACGGTGGCCGAACCCATGGCGAAGGCGATAGGGACATTCAAAACCACCAGGACGATAAAGGCTACGACCATCAAGGTCACGGCATCCATGGATCAGTCTTTTTCCTTTTTCCGCCGCCAATCTTCGATTTCATTTAAAACCGCGAAGATGGCCATAAACGCCCCGCTGACAGGAATTCCCAGATAACAATACCCAACTGGAAACTGCAGGGTGGGATACTCTTGCAGCATTGTCATCTGGCTGATCTGGTAACCCCAGCAGACCAACCCGATAGCCAAGGCGAAAACCATCACCTGGCCGAATTTATCCAAAGCCTTAACCAGGGCCAAGGGAAGCCTGCGGATAAAGATGTCCAGCCCAAAATGACCGCGCTGTCTCACGGCAAGAGCCGCCCCCATAAAAACGCTCCATTGAAAGAGAAAAAGGGCCATCTCTTCGGACCAGACCAGCGGCGCCCGCAGAATAAACCGGTAAATAACCTGAAGCATGATTACGGAGGTGAGGGCCGCGGCCAGACCGCCACAGATGATCTTTAAAAACCATTCCAATAATTTACCGAGCGTTTCCGTTTTCTTTCTCCCTTGGTAATTCGCCGAAAAAGCCCTTTTTGTCATTCCGACGAAATTTCTCATGCCCTGCTCGGGGCGTGGCACCCGCGAATACAAGAAAATCCCCCCTCGCCCCCCTTTGGCAAAGGGGGGTTGGGGGGATTTAAAGACATATTTCTAACGAAGCCGGAAATTGGGTTTCCGGCTTTCGCCGGGGTGACGGATTTTTGTCTTTTTAATCCAATAAAATCTCTGCGTTCTCTGCGAGCTCTGCGGTGATTTCAGTTTTTAATATCCGACCGCCTTAAGAACCTTATCCACCGTGGGCGCCCCGATGGCTTTCTTGAGCTCGTCTACCAAAGGAAAAGTGGCTTTCTTAAATGCTTCCAAATCGACGGCGCACATTTTGAGCCCTTTTTGTTCCATAAATTTCAGCCGATCGGGTTCACTTGTTTCCGGATCCTTATCGATATAGTCATCGTTGGCTTTGCGCAGGATCGGAATTCCGTCTTCGAGAACCTTGCGAACATCCGGCGGCAGGCCTTTCCACCAGGCTAAATTCGCCAGAACTTCTCCGGGGATCCGGAACTGCAGGGTGCGCGCATAGGCTTTGCAGATATCGTGATATTTTCCGCTAACCGTCAGGGAGGGCCCCAATTCGGCGCCGTCGATCTGGCCGGTCTGCAGGGCGGTATAGAGTTCGGCAAAGCTCATGGGAACGGGAATGCCCCCCATGTGCTGGATGATGCTGGCCTGATAGGGATCCTGCATGACGCGGATTTTCAACCCCTTCATAGTCTGGGGGTTCGTAAAGCACTTATCCCGCATGACAATTCCGCGTTCGCCGGCGCTGGCCCAGGTAATGAACTTCAATCCTGCCTTTTCCACTTCGTTGCCCAACTCGATGGCCACCGGTCCATAGGCGAATTTATAGAAATCCTCCGGCGTTTTCAGAATGTAAGGAAGGGCCCAGGCCCGATGGGAGGGGGCGACCGCCTGACTGATGGCGCTGGTAATGAAACACATCTGGAGGGCGCCCATGCGGGTCGATTCCATAATCGTTTTCTGGTCCCCCAGAACTCCCGCCGTGTAAATCTCCATTTTCACTTTGTTGGGAAGCTTTGATTCCACATAAGCTTTGTAGGCCTTCATGCCCTGGTAATACGGCCAGGTGGGAGGCAAGGCGTCGGCGAACTTGATGTTAATGACTTGGGCCTGCGGGCCGGAAACCAGGAAAAACGTCAGGGCGATTCCGATCAGTACACCAAAAAATCTTTTGCCGGGTCTCATGGTTGCCTTCCTTTCTTGAAAGAGCTGGGGGCCTCCGGCATGGTTCCCCATGTCCGAAGACCCGGGTTCATTTTCCAGAACGAAAAAATTCTCCTGCCAATTGCCGTTCGAATGAAAAGAGGAGGGATCGATCGGCGGAAACGCTACTTTTTCTTTGCGGCCAGATACAAAGCGGCATCCAACCCGGCAAAATAGACCTGAATTCCCAAGCCCATGATGACCCCCTGGGCTGCGGGAGCGACAACCGAATGAAGGCCGCGTTCATAATGATTGGAAAGGTGAATTTCTACATAGGGAATTTTTACTCCCTTGATCGTATCCCGGATGGAGTAGGCCGCATAGGTGAACCCGCCGGGGTTCATGACGAGAACGTCGACTTTGTCAAAGTGGGCCTTGATGATTCGGTCGATGCACTCGCCCTCTGAGTTTGTGTAGAAGATCTCCAGATCAAACTTCTTCTCCTTGGCATAGGCAACCATCATCTTGTCCAGCTCCGCGGCCGAGGTTGTCCCGTAAATCTCCGGCTGGCGGATTCCCAGCAGGTTCATGTTGCTTCCCTGAATCATAAGGATTTTTGGCATATAGGCCTCCTTTCTTTTAAACCTTTCTTTTCTTACCAAAAGTTTTTTCCTTTGGCAATCTTTTCTTTTTTGCGACGGTAGCGACTATCGATCTTTAACCGGCGTTCCCTCGCCGTAAACCAGCATCCGGTAGGTCTTCTCGATACGGTCCCAGTTTTCCTCCCGGTCAAGAGACCAGTAACGCCCGATCACGGAGGCAACTTTTCCCTGCCCGAGATCTTCCATCTCTTTTTCGATCATTTCCATGTACCGGTGACCGCTCTCTTTGCGCTCCCCTCTCCTGCCAAGCATTGCGTGAAGATAAAGTCTGTCCGCCTCTTCCCGCTTTGCCAGCCTCAACAAGGCGCGAAGGTGCTCCACCGAGCCGTGGGAGCTGAAGAAGGATACGATCCCCAAAAGATGAAGGTTCTTTCCCTCCCTCTTGGCCCCGCGCATGGCCCAGAGGAGCGTCTCTTTCTCAAAGAAAGACCCATCCTGGATCGCTTGGTCGATTCGCAGACGATCCGAATAGACTCTTCTGCCCGCGCCGATATGCAGATGGCCGACCTCGGAATTGCCCACGGTCCCCTCCGGCAATCCCATTGCTTCTCCCGAGGCCTTCAGGGAGGTGAAGGGATATTTTCCCCGAAGCGAATCCATGACCGGGGTCCTCGCCTGGGCGATGAGATTTCCATAAGACTCCTCCCGGTAGCCCCAACCGTCGAGAAGCAAGAGCAGGACTCTTCTCTTGGGAAAAGGCGGGGCCTCGACAAGCAGGCTTTTGCCGGTCATGGCCTCCGGTTTGGGCAGACCCAAAATTTCCAAAATCGTGGGCGCCACGTCGGCCAGTTCTCCATCTGAACGAAGACGAAAAGAGGGGGCTTTCTGATCTGGGAACGCGACCGCGAAAGGAACCGGGCTGTTCGTGTGGCCGGTGTCTATGGTTCCATCCGGATAGAACCATTTCTCGGCCGTACCATGATCTGCGGTGACGATGGTGACGACGCCTTGCCGGCGGGCTTCCTCCAAACACCGGCCCATTTGTAAATCGACGGTCTCTACGGCTTTTTGAATGGCCGGGATGTTTTCGATATGACCCAGCACATCGATATTGGCAAAATTGGCAAAGAGAAAGGAAATATCCTCCTCCCGCAATTTTTCTATAACGGCATCCGCCACCCCCGAAGCGTTCATCTCTGGTTTTTGATCGAAAGAAGGAACATCCTTGGGGGTCGGGACGGCGATTCTTTCCTCCCCAGGAAAGGGCTCTCGATTTTTGCCATTCAGAAAAAAGCTCACATGGATAGCTTTTTCCGATTCGGAAATCTTGGCCTGTTTCAGCTCGTTCCGGCTCAAAACCTCACTCAAAGTATCCCGAACTTCTTCCTCCGGATTGAAAGCGATCCTGGCCGGCAAGGCTTTATGATAAGGGATCATGGTGACCATGTTCAGACCCAGGCTTTTTTTCACCGGGAAATGAGCGAAGTTCGGGTCCAGCAAGGCCTGACAAAGTTCTACTTCCCGTTCCCCACGGAGATTATAAAAAATGACATAATCCCCGTCCTGAAACCGCCCGATCGCCTTCCCCTGAGAATCGAATAACACCCTGGGCTCCAGCGTCTCATCATCGCCCTCGCCGGCCTGATAAGCCTCCCGGATCGCCTGAGCCATGGGATATGCATTTCTCTTATTTTTCAACCCATACCCTCTTAAAAAGCAGAAATTTTAAATTATCATCCCCTATTGGGTATGCTTTGTCAATTTCCGCCTAAATCCTTTAAAAATCAAAATTCATTTGCAAAAACCATAACATATCTCGAATAAATTCTCCTAACCCGCCAATTTTCAGGCATATTTTCAAAGACCAAGAATAATCTGGGGGCAACACCAGAACAAGGGAGGCGATGAGCGGAACTTAGAATCGTTGCTTTTCTCTTTCTATTTTTATAGAATATGCCAGTTTTGCTAACCTTCCCCAAAAGATTTCAGGAGTTTTTATTAACCTCCAATGAGAATTTGATCTCGGATGCTTTGAGTGAGCAGCAAAAGGCTAATTGGGTTAGGAACCTCCTGCAAGAAATGCGACGGGAAGGAATAATTCAAAGAATGGGGCCCGAGGCAGGCCTGTCGAGGACCATGGTATATCACCCCTTAAGGGGGTGTAGGACCAAGGTAATTCACCCCCCCCGGACCACGATAATTCACCCCCCTGCCTCTGGGTAGAAAAAGAAAGGAAACCGGTATAATTTTCTGCGTTGTGTTGAAACGTGGAAGGAGGATACCGGTGGCCAGGAGGCAGGTGTTTATGAACGAGATTTTGGAGATCATTTACCAATGGCATCAGGGAGCGGGATTCAAAGCCATCCGTCGTTCTCTGGGATTTGACCGCAATACCGTCCGCAAGTATGTGCGGCTGGCCCAAAGTGTCGGCGTCGAAAAAGGACGACCTTTGCCGGACGAAGGAGAGCTGAGTACCCGGCTGAAGGCCGTTCAGGATGCGGAGATTCTTTATGAAACCCCGGCCCAGGATCTGATCGATCCCCACCGGGATTGGGTCGCTTCTCTTTTGGAAAAAGGTGTCCAGGGCAAACAGATCTGGCGGCTGTTTCAGGAAAAGACCGGGGTGGCGATCGGGTATTCGACCCTTAAGCGGTATTTGTCCGCGCAGTTTCAACTGGGGCGCGCCGCCGGTGACCGTCCGCATGGAGGTCGAGCCGGGAACCCAGGCGCAGGTGGATTTTGGGTATGTCGGGCTTGATGAATGACCCTTCTTTGGGGAAGACGCAGAAAGACCTGGGCCTTTATGATGACCCTTTCCTATAGCCGTCATCGATTTGTGCGGTTTGTTTTCTCCGCAGGATATTGCCGACCTGGATTGACTGCCATATTCGGGCCTTTGAGTTCTTTGGAGGTGTTCCGGCAACGATCGTCCTGGATAATCTGAAGTCGGGGGTCGCTGAAGCCAGATTTTTACGATCCCACCCTGAATCGGGCCTATGCGGAGTTGGAGAGGCATTATGGGTTTGTGGCCGATCCGGCCAAGGTCCGGGCAGCCCGAAGCTCAAAGGGAAGGTGGAGCGAAACGTGCCCGTGGTTCGGAAGCACCTTCTGGCCGGGACGGGATTTTAGGGACCTGGACGAGGCCAATGAACGGGCCCTTAGCGTGGTGCAAAGAAGAGATCGGGATGGAGATCCATGGGACGACGAAAAGAAGGCCTTATGAGGTTTTTCAGAAAGAAGAAGCCTCTTGTCTGAAGCCTCTTCCTGCGGAGCCCTATGAGTGCCCTCAGTGGAAAAGCTGTAAGGTTCATCCGGATCATCATGTGGTCTTTCGATCGTTCTTATTACTCCTTGCCCACCCGGTTCATCGGGCAAGGAGGTCTGGGTCCGAGGGGGATCGAATCTGGTTCGGATCTTTCCAGGAGGAGCAGCTGATTAAAACCCATAGTCCGCGGCTCAGTCTGCCGGGAACGTGGCAAACCGATCCTTTCGGACTATCCGCCCGAGCAAGCTGGCCTATCTGATGCCGGCGCCCACCTATTGCCGGAAGAAAGCGGCCGAGGTGGGGCCCCAAACCCAGAAGCCTTGATCCAGGAGATCTTAGGCGATCATGCCATGCGGAATCTTCAGAAAAGCGCAGGCCATCTTACGGTTGGCCGAAAAAGTATGGATCGAGTCTCCATGGAGGCCGCCGCCCAAAGAGCCCTTCTCTTTGGAAACTGTAACTACCACAGCATCCAGAGCGCATCCTGGAGAAGGGCTGGAAAATCGAAACCGGCGTCCGCTTCAGACTTCCAGCCCGTTCTCCACCTTTCTCCTCTGGGACAAAGGTTCTTACGACCTCCTGATTATTTTGGTCCCCGGAAAGGAGGTAGGCTTGATGAATCTGGATCGCCAACTGCAGGCTCAACTGAAAACGCTCAAGCTGAGCGGGTTTTTACAAACCCTGGATCTCCGGCTGCAAGAAGCCCAAAAGACTTCTTTGGGCTATCTGGATTTTTTCCAGCTCCTTCGTTCAGGATGAGATCGAACGAAGGGAAGCGAAAAAACTCAACCTCCGTTTAACCAAAGCCTCCTTCGAAGAAGAAAAAACCTTAGAAGAGTTTGAGTTCTCCTTTAACCCCAAACTCAACGGGAAACTCATCCGGGATCTGGGGCAATTGCGTCTTTATTGAAAAACGGGAGCATGTTTTACTCTATGGCTCGGCGGGGGTCGGAAAAACCCATCTCGCCTCAAGCTCTCGGACATCAAGCTTGTCGCTTGGGTTATGACGTTCTCTTTACCAAAGCGGTCAAACTCTTTCGTTTTCTTTTGGCCGGCCGGGCGGACCATTCCTGGGAGAAACGGATGAAAAAATATCTGGCTCCGGATCTCTTGATCATTGATGATTTTGGCCTTCGGCTCCTTTAACCCCCATTCAAACGGAAGACTTCTATGAGATCGTCACGTGAACGACATCTCCGAATCTTCGATCGTGATTACCAGCAATCGCCCCCCGCAGGATTGGATTCCTTTGTTTCCGGATCCGGTCATGGCTAACTCGGCCTTGGACCGCTTAGCCCATCATGCCCATCACATCATCATGGAAGGAGATTCGTATCGGAAGAAACTGAGCCCTAAAACGTTAACCCCTCTACCCGGCAAAGGGGGGAATTAAGGTGATCCCGGCAGGGGGGAATTAACTTGATCCTTGACAGGCCCTGGTGCAACATGGGTTTTGTCTAAATCCTCTTGGAAAGGTAATCGTTAGATAACATTTTAGACAAAAGTATTCAAATCTTTTTGGTAAGTGATTTAATTTTGATGGTCTCGTAAAAAGTCGAATTTTCATATAATTTGTCATTCCGGCGAAAGCCGGAATCCAGTTATTTCAAGACGTTCTGGACCCCGGCTTTCGCCGGGGTGACGGCCTACTTGACTTTTTACGAAGTCATCAATTTTAACGGGTTACGATTGTCTAAGGGAAAAACAGAAAAATCTCTAAGTTTGATAAGTTTGTCATTTTTTCGTCCTGGTCTTTTCTTTCTTGTCATCAGAGTTCTACTCTCCGCGCTCTCTGCGATCTCAGCGGTGAAAGGTTTTTACCGATGATCCGTGTCGGTCCGGCAGGGTGGTCTTACGAAGATTGGGAGGGGATTGTTTACCCTTCCCCCAAAGGCTCAAAGTTCGATCCCCTTGCCTACCTTTCCGAGTGCTTCGACACCATCGAACTCAACAACACCTTCTACCGGATCCCTACTCCCCAGATGAGCAGGAGTTGGATCAAGAGAACCCGATCCAATCCCAATTTTAAGTTCACCGCCAAACTCTACCGGAAATTCACCCACGAGCGGGAGGCTCTCTCCGAAGCCGATGAAGCCAACTTCAAAAGCGGCATCGCCCCGCTTCAGGAAAATCAGGGTCTTGGAGCCTTGCTGCTGCAATTTCCCTACTCCTTTCATTACAGCGAAGCTAATCTTCAGCTCTTGAAAAGATTGAGCGATCAATTTCGAGATTATCCCCTCGTTCTGGAGATCCGCCACGCCTCGTGGGATCGGGCCTCCGCTTACCGCTTTCTTCGCGAAAACCGCATCGGCTTTTGCAATCTCGATCAACCGCAAGTTTCTTATTCTCTCGAACCCACCAAAAAGGTGACCAGCCGGCTTGGCTATCTGCGCCTGCACGGAAGAAACGCCAAGGATTGGTTTCGCGAGGGGGCGGGACGGGATGCCCGGTATGATTATCTCTATAACGAATTCGAGCTCTTCGAGATCTGCGAGAGAACCAAATTGATCGCCAAAGAGGCCGAGGCAACTTTCGTCATCACCAACAACCACTACCGCGGCCAAGCGATTTGCAACGCGCTGGAAATAAAAGCGAAACTGGAGGGGAAAAAAGTCCGGGTTCCAGAGCCGATGCTTCAGCATTATCCGCAGCTCAATGAGATCCGGGAGGAAACAGCGCCTCTGCCTCTTTTCAAAAAAAGGTAGGGGAGAGGGGACGCTCTCCCGATCCTGGGCGTCCTGCCGGACGACTCTGCAAGGAAACCATCGCTCAGGAGATTTATTGTGAGATCTTCGTTTTTCTTCTGTCTTTACGCTATGCGCTCTGCGCTATGCGATTTTCTAATTAAACCGGGAGGAGCATATGAGACTAAGCCAGATCAAGCGGGTGGCGATCATCGGCGCCGGGATCATGGGTCACGGGTTCGCCCAGATTTTTGCGGAGAAGGGGTATCCGGTCTTTCTGTACGACATTGACGCAGCCATCCTCGAAAAGGCCTTACAGCGGATCGATGCCAATCTTGACACCTTCATCGAAAACGGACTGCTCCGTAAAAAGGAAAAGAAGCCGGTTTTAAACCGGATCACCCTGGTCACCGACTTGGAGGCGGCCGTCCGCAGTGTTGATTTTGTGCTCGAAGCCGTCCCGGAGATTATGGCTCTCAAAAAGGAGATCTTTAAAAAGCTCGATCAATTTGCCCCTCCCCGTGCCATCCTGGCCTCCAATACCTCTGGCCTGAGCATAACCGAAATGGGCTCCGTCACCGGCAGGCCGGAGAAAACCATTATCGTCCACGGCATAAATCCCCCTACGATCATCCCGGTCGTGGAAATCGTCCGCGGGAAAAAAACGACGGATGAAACGGCGGATTTGTGCTATCGGCTGTTGCTCAAGCTCGGGAAAATCCCGGTCCGGGTTCTCAAGGAAGTCCCGGGTTTCCTGTTCAATCGCCTTCAGCTGGCTCTTTTCCGCGAGGCCCTTTACTGTCTGGAAACAGGTGTCGCCACGGCTGAAGACATCGATCGGGTGGTGAAAGCGGGTTATGGTTTCCGCCTGGCCAACCTTGGGCCCTTGGAGACCAGCGACTTTGGCGGTCTGGACACTTTCTACCGGCTGGCCCAGCATCTCTTTCCCGATTTGAGCGACGCCAAGTCCGCCCCGGCGGTGCTTGAGAAACTGGTTAAGGCGGGCAACCTGGGAGTTAAAACGGGGGCGGGTTTCTATTCCTATCCCCCGGCAGCGGCCAAGAAGAAAATAAGGGAGCGGGACCGCCGGCTTATCCAGCAGCTGAAGCTCTTTCAGATGGTTTCGTAAAAAGTCCATCTGCTGTACCTCCGGCAAGGGAGTAGGGGCGGTTCGCGAACCGCCCCTACATGTGGGCCTTTTACGTGGCCCTCAAATTTGACAAAATCTCGGCAAATATGATAGCCAGTAAACCATCCTTGCGGGAAATCGAATCTGGCGAGCGCCACGAAATCGGAGGGAAGTATGCTCACCCGAAAAAGTACTTATGATGAGGTTTATAACAGCTTTCGCTGGTTCGTCCCCGAATACTACAACATCGGCGTCGATGTGTGCGACAAATGGGCCGAGGAAAGGTATCGGCTCGCCCTGATCTATGAGGACGAGGATGGGAAATCCGAGAAGTTCACCTTCTGGGATCTGAAGGGGCTCTCCAACCGCCTGGCCAACGCCTTGAAAGCATACGGGGTGGCGCGGGGGGACCGCGTGGGGATTCTCCTTCCCCAGTGTCCGGAAACCGCCATCGCCCACGTAGCCATTTACAAATTGGGGGGAATTGCTATCCCGCTGTTTACCCTGTTCGGACCGGACGCCCTGGAGTACCGTCTCGGAAACAGCGAGGCTAAGGCGGTCATTACGGACGGGGCCAACATTGAGAAAATCTTGCAGATTAAGAGCAAGCTCCCTCATTTGAAGATCATCATCGCCACCAAGGCCAAATCCGAAGAAGGCGTCCACGATTTCTGGAAATCCGTGGAGAAGGGCTCGCCGTATTTTGAACCCGTGAAAACCAAGGCCGATGATCCGGCTTTGATCATCTACACCTCCGGCACCACGGGTCCGCCCAAGGGCGCTCTTCACGCCCACCGGGTGGTTTTAGGGCATGTCCCCGGCGTCGAGTTCTTCCATAACTTTTTTCCGCAGAAAGACGACGTGTATTGGACACCGGCCGACTGGGCCTGGATCGGGGGGCTGATCGATGTGCTCCTGCCCAGCTGGCACCACGGCGTGCCGGTCGTGGCCTATCGGGCGAAGAAATTCGACCCCGAGCAGGCTTTCCATTTCATCTCGAAATACGGGATCCGCAACGCCTTCATGCCGCCCACGGCCCTGAAAATGATGCGCCAGGTCAAAGACCCGCGGAGCCGATACGATTACCAAATGCGCACCATCGGCTGCGGCGGGGAAACCCTCGGGGAAGAGCTTCTCGACTGGGGAAAAGAGGTCATGGGCCTGACCATCAACGAATTCTACGGGCAGACAGAGGTCAATTTAGTGGTCGGGAACTGCTGCGAGATCATGCAGGTCAGGCGGGGCTCCATGGGCAAGCCGATTCCCGGGCACAGGGTGGAGGTTGTGGACGAAGACGGGAACGTGGTTGCCCCGGGAACCGTTGGCGAAGTGGGCATTCAGCGCCCCGACCCCGTCATGTTTTTGGAATACTGGCGAAATCCGGAAGCGACAAAGGACAAGTTCGTCAAGGACTGGTCCCTCACCGGAGACCTCGCCAAGAAGGACCAGGACGGGTATCTCTGGTTCGTGGGCCGCAAAGACGACTTGATCACCAGCGCCGGGTACCGCATCGGCCCGGCGGAAATCGAAGACTGCCTAATCAAGCACAAATCCGTGGCCATGGCCGCCGTGATCGGCACCCCCGATCCGGTCCGGGGGGAAATCGTCAAGGCTTTTATCGTGCTGAAGCCGGAGGTATCCCCCAGCAGGGCTCTTCACGAGGAGATCCAGAACTTTGTGAAAACCCGGCTGGCGGCCCATGAATATCCCCGGGAGATCGATTTCGTCAATGAACTTCCCATGACCACCACCGGCAAAATCATGCGCCGGGAACTGAGAAAGATGGATATTGAAAGAAAGAGGGGTTCGTAAAAAGTCCATCTGCGGCGTTGCCGCATACCTGTAGGGGCGGTTCGCGAACCGCCCCTACTCCTTAGATTTTGAGCGCCTACTCCCGCCAGGGGCGGGAGAGCTTTTTACGAAACCCTTGTTCGGGTTACTTTTGATGGCAGCATCGACCCGGGGGGTGGAATTTTGAGGCCGGGAGGGGCGATTCATGAATCCCCCTTACGAACGGGGCAGCGATACTTTCAGGGGAGCTTTCCGATGGATCCTCAGAACAAAAAAGACCTTGAAGACAAAATTCGGTTTTATGAGACCGTGCTCGATCATGTCCAAAACGGAATCATGATTACGGATGGAGAAGGAAAGGTTGTTTTCTTCAGCAAAACGTACGGGGACTTTTTGGGGATCAAGCCCGAGGAGACAGTCGGGAAAAAATGCTACGAGGTGATCGAGAATTCCCGAATGCATTTGGTTGCGGAAACCGGCATCGCCGAAATCAACCAGCCTCATCGCATCATGGGCCAGGACATGGTGGTCCAGCGCATTCCTATCGCCATCGAAGGCCAGGGGGTTTTTGTTTTCGGCCAGGTGATGTTCAAGGACGTGAAGGATGTCCACACCCTCGCCAAAAAACTCGGCGATCTTGAATCCAAAGTAGAATTTTACGAAAAAGAACTGGTGAGCCTGCGGTCATCGAAATTCACCCTTGACCACATTATCGGCGAATGCGAGGGCATGGCCGATATCAAAAACCTGGCCCTGAAAGCGGCGCAGGTCCAGGCCCCGGTTCTCATCCTGGGTGAAAGCGGCACCGGAAAAGAGCTTTTCTCTCACGCCATTCACTATGCCAGCGACCGCCGGATTTACCCCTTTATCCGCCTCAACTGCGCGGCGATCCCCAAAGATTTATTGGAGGCCGAGCTCTTCGGATACGAACCCGGGGCCTTCACGGGGGCGGGGAGCAAGGGGAAGCCCGGGAAGTTCGAATTGGCGCACAAGGGATCCATCTTTCTCGACGAAATCTCCGACCTCCCTCTCGACATGCAACCCAAACTACTCCGGGTCCTGGAAGAGAAAGAGGTCGAGCGGGTGGGAGGAATCCGGCCGGTGAAAAGCGACTTCCGCCTCATTGTGGCCACGAATGAAATTTTGGAGAATTTGGTTGAACAGGGAAAATTTCGAAAAGATCTCTATTACCGGTTGAACGTTATCCCCATCCAAATACCTCCTCTACGGGAAAGGAAAAAGGATATCCCCTTATTGGTGGAGCATATCTCCCAGAAATTCAGCCGGGATATGGGAACAAGGGCCCCGCTCATCTCCCCGGAAGTCATGCAGATTTTTCAGAATTATTATTGGCCGGGGAATGTGCGGGAATTGGCAAACATCATCGAGAGGGTTTTATATACGATCGACGGCGATACTATACTCATTCACCATCTGCCGATTTTCCTGCAATCTTTGGGAGGGGACTCACCCAAATTTCAATCGACCCTTCTAAAACGTCTCCGCGAGGATATGGAAAAGGAGGCCTTGATTCATACAATCCGCCTGGCAAAAGATAACAAGAATAGGGCGGCGAAATTATTGGGTATTCATAGGACCTCTCTTTATAAGAAAATGAAAAAATTGAACATCCCGACAAAGCAGATTAAAAATGTGTAGAAATTATTATACATGTATCGATAAATATATATTGTCCGTAAATATTTTAAATTATTTAAATTATTTCGTTTTAAGACATAAATGTAGTATTTTTTCTACAAATGTTTTCCTCTTTTAAAAAGCTCACTTAAAAACCATAATATTTTCAACACATTATTTTTTTGTTTTTTGATTTTGTTGGTCCGATTATTGCCATATACGTTAAAATCATGACTTTTTTTTCATCTTTCCTCAAAACCAAGCTATCTGCCTCCAATGCTTTTCCTCTCCATTGGCAAATTTCGAGTTTTCTTAATCTTTTTCGAATGATTCTATCATTCTGCGAATCAAATACGTTCCCACCGGTGCGTATTCCACTAAGCCAAGGAAACCAAGAAAGGGGGCCCCTTCATGGCTGAGACGCAATTATCCACCCTGAAAGAACCCGAGATCCGTCGCGAAGACATTTTGATCGTGGTGGATAAATATTTCAAACGGGCCAATGTCGCCATCGTGACCGGGGCCGCGAGCGGAGTCGGCCGGGCCACGGCCATCGCCATGGGGGCGAACGGGTTGACCGTGCTCGGGGTGGATGTGGATGAAAAGCGGGGCGCGGAGACGGTGGAAATGGGCAAAGTCCTGGGAGGGAGGATCGTCTTCCAAAAGGCGGACCTTGCCAAGGATGCGGACATTCAGGCCGTGATAAAAGAAGCCCAAAAGCTCGGCACGGTAAAATTTTTAGCCAATATCGCCGGCATCCAGCACATCAACGCCGTCGAGGACTTCCCCATGGAAATGTACGACCGGATGATGGCGATCATGCTCCGGGCGCCTTTTTACCTATCCAAGCTCTGCATCCCCCACATGAAGAAAAGCGAAGACGGCACCGGAGTGGTCGGCAACATGTCCTCGGTGCACGGCCACATGGTCACGAAAAACAAACCGGTTTACAACATCACAAAATTCGGGCTTCGAGGGCTGACCCAATCGATCGCCGCCGAGGGGGAAGGGAAAATTCGCTCTTTCAGCGTGAGCACGGGCTTTGTGGCGACGCCCTTAGCTTTGAACCAGATCCCCTCGCAGGCTAAACAACGCGGGATCACTCCGGATGAAGTGGTCAAGAATGTAATGATGGGAAGGTCCCAGATCAAGGAGATGATGACTCCCATCGAGGTAGGGAATTTGTTTGTCATCGGGTTTTCCAAGCTGGGAAAATATCTGATCGGCGCAGACCTCCTCTTCGACGGGGGAATGGTCAAAACCTATTAACGTGTCGGTGTCAGTGGTTTGGGCCAGAAAAACAAGGGGCTTAAGCGATTATGGGCAAAACAATGACTCATCGGGAGCGGGTTCTGGCGGCGGTTTCCCATAAACAACCGGATAAGGTGCCCATCGATCTCGGCGGAACCAGGGATTCGAGTTTGGTCGTCGAGGCCTATGAGAAGGTGAAGAAATATTTCGGCATCGAGGATGAAAACAGGCTTTGCGACCGGATGATGCGGGTCGTCCATGTGGACGAACGAATTCTTAAGGCCCTGGATATCGATACCCGGGCCGTGTTCCCCGGCGCTCCCAGCAAGGGCCTGGGGCAAGACTTAGGCTCCCGCAAATATCGGGATGCCTGGGGCGTTGTTCGGGTTCATCCGGAGGGAAGTTTTTATTACGATCAAACGGAGTTCCCCCTGTCCGGAGAAATCTCCATCAACGACATTGTCAACTACCCCTGGCCCGATCCGGACGACCCCGGTTTGATGCGCGGGCTCAAGGAACGAGTAACTTGGATCCGGGAAAATACGGACTGCGCCGCTATCCTCACCCTGCCCGCCCCCTTTGTCCACATCAGCCAGTATCTGCGGGGTTTCGAAGACTGGTTCTGCGACATCATGTTGAATCCCAAACGGCTCGAGGCCATTTTTGACGCCGTTCTCGAGGTCACCCTCCGGATCGCGAAACATGAATTGACAGAGGTCGGGCAGGAGATCGACATCGTCATTTGCGCCGATGATCTGGGCGCCCAGACGGGTTTACAGATGAATTACGACAAGTATGTCCAGCTGATCAAGCCCCGCCAGGAGAAATTCTTCCGCCAGGTGCATGAATTGACCTCGGCCAAGCTCCTTCTTCACACCTGCGGGTCGGTGGCTCGGATCATCGATGATTTGATCGAGATCGGGGTGGATATCCTGAACCCGGTCCAACCCTCGGCTGCCGGGATGAATCCTTTCGAATTAAAGAAAAAATATGGAAAACGCCTCGCTTTCTGGGGCGGGCCGGACGCTCAAAAGACCCTGCCTTTCGGCTCCGTGGAAGACATTAAGAAAATGGTGCAGGACCTCGTGGAAAGAATGGGCGAGGGAGGGGGATTTGTTCTTTCCTCCTGTCACAATATTCAACCGGATGTCCCCCTGGAAAACATTTTGACGATGTTTCGGCATGCCAGGGAGTATGTCCCCTCGTATGCAAAATAGCTATCCCCCGAGAACTCCCTCTCCCCCCCGGGAGAAGGCCGGGGTGAGGATCTGGAATCGGTGGATTTTTTATGAGGAAGGAGGTGGTTGCAGAAATTTCCCGGCATTTTCAGGCAACGTCGTAAACTCGTCATAAAAAACAAAAAAGGAGGAGGTTGGACATGAAAAAGGTTTTTGGGATTCTTTTTGTCAGTTTCGCTATCGTTTCCTTCCTGACCGGAATGGCTATGGCTCAGGCCAAAGCCATCGAGTGGAAGATGATTTCCACTTGGACCCCCGCCATCAATTTAATCGAAGGGGATAAGAATTTCGTAAAAATCGTCAACGAATTGGGCGCCGGGCGCTTCAAGATCACCCTTCATCCGGCTCCGGAATTGGTTGCTCCCAATTTAGTCTTCGACGCCATTTCCAAGGGGAACTTCCCGATCGGCGGTGAGTGGCCCAACTACTGGGCGGGCAAGAATACCGCCTTTGACCTTCTGGGCTCCTATCCCATGGGGCTCTGCCAGTACGACTACATCAACTGGTACTACCATGCCGGCGGCCGGGACATATACAACTACATGTACGGCAAATACAACATGAATTATATCATGCACTTCGTGACCCCCATGGAGTCCGGAATCCGGACCAATGTGGCCATTAAAACCCTGGCCGATTACAAAGGGAAGAAATTGAGAATGTCCGGGAAGGCCCAGGGAAGCATTTTGAAAAAATTGGGCGCTTCCCAAGTTATGCTTGCCGGCGCCGAAATCTATCAGGCCCTGCAGATGAAGACCATCGACGGGGCGGAGTTCAACAGCGACTCTTGCGACTGGGGCATGGGCTTCGGGGAAGTCACCAAATTCAACATCGGTCCGGGATGGCATCAACCTTCTTCGCTTTGCGGCCTCATGATCCACAAAGATTCATGGAACAAGCTGCCCAAGGATATCCAAGGGATCATTGACATTGCCGCCAAGGCCAATGTGGCCTACATGAGCAGCTGGTACGAAGTGGACAACACCGCCGCCATCGAGAAGTTCAGAAAAGCCGGAACTCAGGTCTTCAAGATTTCCAATGAGGAGCTGAAGGTTCTGGAGGGGTATTCCTGGGAATACCTTTTAGAGGAGGCAAAAAATAATCCTGACTGGCTGAAAGTGGCTGTATCGCAGTTCCAGTACTTGAAAGATTTTACGGTGACCCGGGCCAAGCAGGAACCCTTCGGTCAAGGGCGGAATCTTTTCACCGTTCCGAATCTTCCGGGGTTGAAGTAGTTTGCGGTTAATCTTTCCTTTGGTTTCTATTCCCTCCCCCTTGATGGGGGAGGGCCGGGGTGGGGGTGAAGAGCGCCTTTCGCCCCCCCACCTTCATCCTCCCCCACAAGGGGGGAGGAAAGTAAAGATCCCTACCCAAGGGATTCGTATCTCCTAAAAAGAGGTTTTCATACATGGATAAACAAAAATGGATTGCCTTCGCCAAAAAAATCGACAGAATAAGCGACTGGTTTGGAAAAGTTTTCGCCTGGCTGGTGATTCCCCTCACGGTCCTGGTCTGCTACGAGGTCTTTACCCGTTACGTTTTGGGCGCGCCTACGATCTGGACCTTCGAGCTGACCAATTTTTTGTACGGGGCCCACTTCATGCTGGTGTCCGCCTATGGACTCCTCCACAAATCCCATGTCTGCATCGACCTTTTCGTAATGAAAGGCTCGAAGAGGACCGCGGTGATTCTTGATCTTATCAGTTACGCTCTCTTGTTTTTCCCCTTTATCATCGTGATTCTTTATCATGGGGCTGACTTCGCCAAGGATTCCTGGGCTACCTTGGAGACCTCCTGGAGCACCTGGGCTCCCCCCTTGTTTCCTATCAAGACCGTCATCCCCGTGACGGCCCTTCTGCTTCTCTTCCAGGGGATCTCGGAAGTAATTAAAAAGGTCATCTTCTTGAAAACAGGGGAGGAAATATGAGCCCGGAATTCATTGCCATTTTCATGTTTGTCGCTTTGTTGATCTTTCTCTTCATGGGCCATCCTCTGGCTTTTGTCCTGGGAGGAGTCGGGGTCCTGTTCGGACTTTCCACCCAGGGATGGAACTTTTTCGGCATGGTCATGACCCGGATCTACAGCACCATGGACAACTTCGTCTTAGTCGCCATAACCCTTTTCATCCTCATGGGCAACTTCCTGACCATGTCAGGAGTGGCCGATGAGCTCTTCAAGGCCCTCCGGGTCCTTTTCGGTCCCATCCGGGGCGGGGTGGGCCTGGCCGTAATTGCGGTCTGCATCGTCTTTGCGGCCTGCACCGGCATCGTCGGGGCTTCGGTGGTGACCATGGGTCTTCTTTCCGGGCCCTTCCTCCTGCGCTACGGCTATTCCAAGGAATTGACCATGGGCATGGTGGCCGCCGGAGGAAGCCTGGGAATTCTGATTCCGCCGAGCATCATGTTAGTCATGATGGCCGACCAGACGGGCCAGTCGGCTGGCAAGCTGCTCATGTGCGGCGTGGTTCCGGGGGTCGTCCTGGGGATCCTCTACATGATCTACATTGCCGTGGTCTGCTGGATCAAACCGGAAATGGGCCCGGCCATTCCCCGGGAAGAGCTGGCCCAAATTCCGGTCAGTAAGAGGATCATCGATTCCTTAAAATTCGCCCTCCCGCCGTTGGCGCTTATTTTTACCGTTTTAGGGGTGATCTTCTTCGGCGTAGCCACGCCTACGGAAGCGGCCGCGGTCGGATCCGCCGCCTCTTTCGTGATGATCATCGTTTACCGCAAACTCGACTGGAAGAATTTTTCCGACACGATTTACGCCACCGCCAAGACCGTGACCATGGTGATCACCATCCTGATCGGCGCCACCACCTTCACCGGGGTCTTCATAACCCAGGGGGGCGGGCAGGCAATGGTTGACACCATTATGGCCCTGGGCCTCGGAAAATGGGGAACCTATTGGATGATGCAGCTGATCTACGTTATTCTGGGCTGCTTCATCGACTGGATCGGGATCATCATGATCACCTTCCCGATCTTCCTGCCCATCTGCAAAGCCCTCGGCTTTGATCCGCTCTGGTTTACGGCCATGCTGGCCATTAACCTCCAGATGTCGTTTCTGACTCCTCCCTTCGGGTATGCGCTGTTCTATCTTTCGGGGATGGGCCTGGAAGGAATCAAGCTAAGCCACATCTACCGCGGAGTGGTGCCGTTCCTGATCCTCCAGTTCATCGGAATCATGATCTGCACCTACTGGCCCGAGGTCGTGGTCTGGCTGCCGAACGCGATGATCGGAAAATAAAATAAATCCCCCCATCCCCCCTTTATTAAAGGGGGGCAAGGGGGGATTTCAGTAACCTGCCGGTATTCCTAACCGGCATCAAAAATTGGGCTGGAAAGAAGAGAGGTAAAAGATCCATGATTCCAAGAATCAAAAAAATACTCTACGCCACGGATCTCACGAAAAATTCCGCTTACGCTTTCCGCTACGCGGTGAATTCGGCGCAGAAGCATGGGGCGGAAATTCACATCTTTCACGTGATTGAAACCATGTCTCCGCAGACCCAGGGTCTTCTTTCCATGTATATGGGGCCGGATAAGATCGACAAATTGCATGGGGAGACGAAGCAAAATCTAACCCGGCGGATCGAGGAGCGGATCTCGGAGTTTGCCCGCAGGGAACTCAAGAATGATCAGGAAACCCTGAAGCGCATCGCTTCGGTCCAGGTTGTCATGGGGGATCCCGCCGAGGAAATCCTCAAAAAGATGGATGAACTGACGGCCGACATCCTGATCCTCGGCATGCATGGAAGAGACATCATCAAGCACACCTTCCTCGGCCGGGTTTCCGAAAGGGTTCTGCACCGTATCCGCAAGCCCGTATTCATCATTCCCCTTCCAGAAGAAGACACAGACATCACCTTGGGGGAAATCTAAGGGTTTGATGGCCCGCGGGCCCCCGTATTTGCCAAAGCCGGGAAGAGGCTCACGGGGCGTTGAAAGCGGAAAGGGCGCGAGGAGAGGAGAGAGAGAAACCCCCGGCAAAATTAAGCACGCGGACTGCTAATTTCTTGCTTCCCTCTTGTCATGGTTTGAAAGCCAGGGAATTCTGTCGGGTCGGCCCTTCGCCTTTGGTCAAAAACTCGGCCTTCAGCGGTGTGCCGACCTTGATCTGCTCCGGCTTTTTGGCATCGACGCCGACAATGCGGGCCACGGCCTTCACCCCTTCATCCAACTCCACGACTCCGACCACGTACGGGTTGTTCCGGCCATATCCCTCTTTGGCCATATTGGGGGGGGCGACCGTTATGCTCGTGAAGGCGGCGAGCTTGCCGCTTCCTTTGAATTCGACCCACTCCAGTTCCCTGCTGTAACAGGTGACACAAATCGGGCGGGGCGGCAGGGCCAAGGCCCCGCACTTCCGGCATTTCGTCCCCATGATTTTCCCTTCGTTTAAGTGCTGTTCGTAGGAGCTGTCGGTAAAAGGTCTGTTGTTCATGGGGTCATCTCCTCTCAAGAATGGTAAAAGTGCAGGTTCCGCCGGTTCCACCGAGATTGTGGGCGCCGCCAATCCGCAAATTGGGATTGGGGATCTGCCTTTTCCCCGCCTCTCCCCGGAGCTGAGTGTAGACCTCATAGAGTTGGGCGACGCCGGTGGCCCCCACCGGGTGGCCTTTGGTCTTCAGCCCCCCGGAAGTGTTGATCGGCTTGGGTCCTTCCAGCCGGCTCTCCCCGGCAGCCACGGATTTATAGGCCTCGCCGGGTTTGTAGAACCCGAGATCTTCCATGTGCACGATTTCGGCGATGGAGAAGCAATCGTGGACCTCGGCAAACTGGACGTCTTTAGGGCCGTATCCCGACATCTCATAGGCCTGCTGACCTGCCGCCTGCGTCGCCTCATAACTGGCCAGGTCTTTCTTGGCATGCAGGCTGTATCCGCTTCCCTGCCCCGTGCCGGCCACGTAAACGGGCTTATCCGTGAATCTCTTGGCCAGGTCCTCCGCCACCAGAAGCAGGCAGGAGGCGCCATCGCTGATGGGACAACAGTCAAAAAGGTGCATGGGCCAGGCGACGGAAGGGTTGACTTTGGGATCCCTCAAAAAATCCTTTTCATTTTTCCACTGTGGTATGGGTTCTCCTTTCTGGCGGCACCTTTCGATCCGCTGATTCATGAAATCGCGGATCGTGCAGGGGAACTGGGCCTTTGGGTTTAGGGGCGCATTGCTATGGCTCTTGATCGTCACATTGAAGAGGGCCTCGCGGTCGGCGCCGTATTTTGCAAAATAAGCGGTCGCCATGGCTCCAAATACCCCCGGGAAGGTGAACCCCGCGGCTATCTCATAGGGACTGGCGGCCATGGCGAGGCCTTCGGCCACTTCTTCGGTCGTTCGCTTCGACATCTGCTCGAAACCGCCCACGAGCACGATGTCATAGAGCCCGGAGGCGATGGCCAGGACCCCTTCGCGAAACGACAGGGCGCTGGAAGCGCAGGCGCCTTCGGTGCGGGTTACCGGCTTGGGGACAAAGCCCAAGAGGTCGGAAATAATGGGGGCCCAGTGCGCTTGTTTGACAAAGAAGTCGTTGGTAAAATTGCCGATGTACAAGGCTTCGATGTCTTTGGGGTCAATTCCCTTGTCCACGGAGCCCAACATTTCCCCGTAGGCTTCGGCGAAAAAATCCTTGCTGTTGCGATCCTTGAAGAGCCCTAATTTCGTCAGCCCGCCGCCGACGATGGCCACGCCGCGGGCTAATTTCTTTTTATTCGGCATATTTTCCTCCTTTGACCGGATTTCTTTTTGCCCGTTCCCTTTTCTGATTTCTTACCGAATCAAAAAAGCGGAGCACCCCGATTCCGCTCCTCGCCGAAGGGCAATCCGAATCGCCGATGATTTGGAGACAACTTCCTGTTCCATAGGGGTCACCCGCTACACGACCAGCAGCCTCCTGCGCCTGAAGCTGGGGGATGCCCAGCAGAAGAAGAACATGGGCCCTCATTTTTACGAAAGCCGGGAAGCGGCACGCAAGGCGTTAAAAAAGAAATAGACGGGCATAACCCCTCCCTGCCTTTCGAAGAGGGCAAGAAAGGGGTTCTATCCCTTCTCCCGGCTATTCTATGGATGGGGGGCGGTTCACGAACCGCCCTTACAATCGAAAGCCCTGTCTTGGCCTCTTTTTATTGGTTTCTCTTTGTTGATATAACCGGACAAGCGCTGAAAAGTCTTTTTGCCCTTCCCCGTGAGAAGAGAATGCTTGCGGGGAGAAAAGGGAGGAAAGAGGGGGTGGGACGTAAGCCCCACCCCCTCTTGGGCTACTTCTTGCCTTTCTCTTCGGCATCCCGGCGGATGGACCGGTGGAGGCGATCGAATTTAAAGATCGTTTCCATATCCTGCAGGTTACTGACGGCAATAAAACCCATGCGGATCATGTTCACTAAAGAATCCCCATTTGTCCATTTGACAAGGTGCGCGGGATCCTCCACGACCAGGGTCAGGTCCGGTTTTTTCAACTCCGTATCCTTGACCAGTTTGATTTTCTGTTTGCTTAGAACCAGCCCGAACTTCCCGCCTCCGGTCTTTACGAGAATCTTGCGGTCCCAGTTCGTCAGGTCTCTCTGCGCCCGGGGGCTCTTGGGGATTTCGCCGACAAATTTGCGCACGGCTTCCAAAATTTTGGGGAATCCCTTTTGCGTCTCGGCCGTAACCTTCGGAGCGGCCAGCTTTTGGCTCTGCCACTTGAGTTCTGTCTCTTCCAACCCCTTCTTGCTGCGCAGTTTTTCGGGGACCTCTTCCAGCGGAACGGCAAAGTAATCCGTCGAGAAGCCCATCCGGTTTTTCCGGAAAACGATCTTGACCTGGGTTCCCCGTTTGAAAATCCCCGGTTTGAGAAAGCCCGTGGTGGTGAAAACCTGAATGGGCAGGGCGGACTGGGAGTCGCCCAGAATGACCCGCCCCCGGCCGAAGGGGGCATACCGGGCAAATCGGGCATTGGCAAAAACGGTGATCGGCGGGGTTCCCAACATGTATCCCACCTGGGGCATTTCCAGGCCCGTCTCAAGGTCGACGAGGCTCTTGTCGTCCTTCTGGCAGACCGGGCAGCGCATCATGTAGGGAGGGCAGATGATCATTTTGCACTTCGGACAGCGGGCGCCGATGATCTTCTTTTCCTTCATAACTGCTAAGAAGAACGGGGAAACCTCCCCGGCGCTGGCCCAATACGTAGTGAACATGGCCTCGGTGCGCTCCAAGCACGCGACCTTGTCTTCCGGGGAGACCGAAATCCGGGTCATGATTTCCGGGATGGCCTCATGGGGAATTACATATTCGCCTTTTCGTCTCATCACCTGTTCCATCAGATCACCCCCCTTCGCAGAACGACCGCCCCCCCGTACTGGGCCGATGAGGCACCGGTTCCATGAATGAGGGCATATTCCAGATTTCGGTCAATCAATTCCCGCCGGGCCGACCAGGCCGAGAACATGTTGCTTCCGCCGACGAAATGCCCGCCGTAAATCAGCCCCCCGGAAGGATTGATCAGCAGTTTGCCGTGAGGGTGCATGATCTTTTTATCAATCAAATCATCCGCCCGGCCCATGGGCACGAAGCCCATTTCGGCCATGGTGATCTCCAGCTGCGGCAGGAAGGCGTCGTGAAGCTCCACCACGTCGATGCGCTCGGGGCCGATGCCGGCCATTTCGTAAGCCGTTTTGGCCGCCAGGTGGTCGGACTCGATCCGCCCGGGAAGTTTGTGGGGGTGCTTGATGCCCCACCAGTAGGGTTCGTTGGCAAAACCGACCCCTTCGATCCAGATGGGAGGCTTTCCCGATTGGCGGCAGATCTCTTCGGCCGCCCCTTCGGCGGCAAAAATCAGGCAGCAGGCGCCTTCGGTGTAAACGCAGGTCTCGAGCTTTTTGAAGGCCGGTTCGATGATCCACGGAGAGTTGGCGACCCGTTCCGGCGTGACGATTTCATCTCTCCGCTGGGCGTTCGGGTTGTTCTTGGCCTGCTCGCACATGATCCGCAGAATCTCGCCCCTGACAGGCATTTTGAGGTCTTTGGGATACTGGTCCATGTAAGACAGGATCACTTCGGCGTAAGAATCGGCGGCCGTGGCGCCTTGATCCCGCTCGAACAGAGGATCCCAGGACCAGGCGATCGTTTGAACCACCTCGGGGGTCTGGGTCTCGCTCAGGAAGTCGTAACAGTCCGTCGCCTTTTCCGTTCCCACACAGAAAACGACGTCGTGGCGGCCCCCGGCGACCATATCGAACGCCGACCCGAAGGCATAGATGCCCGTTGCTCCCCCGTTGGTCACCCGGACCAGGGGTTTGAAGGCCAGGCCTAAGTGCCCCTGGAAAGAGCTTTCCGGAATGGCCTGCCGGGCGAAAATATCGTTGTACAACCCGATGACCCCCGCCTCCACCTGGGACATATCCAGCTTAGCGTCCTTAAGGGCGCCGGACACGGCCCACTGGCCCAGCTCCCAAAGCGTCTTCGAAAGCCACCGGCCCCGGCAGGGAGTCGTAAACGCTCCGACGATTGCAACTTTTCTTTTTGGAAATCTTTTCATGGAACCTCCTTTCCTGGAAAAATCCCTTTCGAAACCACGCTTCCGCTTTGTCGTTTTCTCCCCTCCTTTCTGTTGATGAACTTGGGATGCGGCCCTGTTCCTTTTTACCGGCTGCGGCTGCCTAAACCGCAAATTATCACCGATAAAAAACGAATGTCAAACCCTATTTCGTCTTTTTGCAGATTTTATAAATTTTTTCTTGTTTTATAAAAAGGCGAGCTTGATGACTTCGTAAAAAGTCAAATAGATCGTCACCCCGGCGAAAGCCGGGGTCCAGAACGCCTGGAAATAACTGGATTCCGGCCCCTTCGTGGCCGCAATGACGAATTCTATGCGCAACTTCGCGTGACTTTTTACAAGACCATCAAGCTTGGGGGGGTGATTCGCCGCCCTTGGCCCATCCCTGGGAAAGGATACGTCCCGGATGTGGGGCGGAAGAATCTGCTCGGGTCGATGGGCGGGGGTAGGGGCGGTTTGGGACCCCCGATAGAGGGACTTTCCGCAGGCTCTATTTTTGCGCTCCCGGGCCGCAAGGGGGTTCCGGCGAAGCCGGATTAGGGCTTTATTGCATACCTGCCGGGCGAAGGGGAAAGGAATCGTTTCCGAAGGGCGGTGGACTGCGCGGCGGCAAGGCCCCTTTCTTCCGGCGACAAAAGGCCTCCCTCCCCCGCCCAGGGGAAAAGGTTATAAATCATCATCTTGGGCGCCTGCCTTTTCTCCTTTGGAGGCGTGGCCTTCCTCTTCCATCGCTTCATCCACCATGGCGTCGAGATCTTCGCCCATGTCTTCCCCCAGCTCTTTTCCCATCCGCTTCATCCACCGGGCCATGCCGGCCGGATCGTTTTCATCCAGCCCGCTCAACTTGCTGGGATCGGCCAGGGACTCCAGGCGGCTCTCCTCGGATCGCACCCGGGAGACGCGGGAAATGAGCCGCGTCATCTTTTCGCTCTGACAGCGCTTGCAGCGGGGCGGCAGCGGCTCGTGAATGTTCCGGATTAAAAAGCTGGAGACTCTTCCGCAATCCTCGCAGCGGAATTCATAAATGGGCATAAAGCCGTTTGCCTCCCTTGACACTCGGGTTTTTCAGGAGTTAAATAAAAAAGAATCACTGCCCTGGACCCCTCAACCCTATTTTAAGCCGTTTTCCCCGGAGGGACAAGATGTTGAACGCCCCCACGAAAAGGGTCGCGCGCTTTTTCTTCTTAACGGCCTGCGGAGTCATGATCTTCGCTGCGGGGTGTTTCACGCACCTGGCTGTGGACCGCTCGGCCCCGCCCGCCGTCGATCTCAAAGACTACCTGCCGGTCGCCATTCTTCCTTCCGCGGATGCGCCCGGATTCGCTGGTTCGGGCTCGCTCCTGCTGGCGGCGAGCCTGGAAACTCTGCAGGGAAAAAATTTCGCCGTGACCGCTCAGGAAAAGAGCGTCCAAACGCTTCAAGATATGAAGCGGTCTTCCCAGGAGGTTTCCCGAAACGCGGGCCTTCTGCGCCGTTTCAGCGAAACCCTCCGCTCCCGAATCATCCTGGTGGCGGCCTTCCTCGACTACCGGATGCAGAAGTCCTATCTATCCTCCGGCACCTCTCAGGTCTGGCAGGGCGCTTCCTACGAATACCATTCCCTGCCCACGTATCACCAGGGGTTCTGCGAAATGAAGGTGAACCTGAAAATGCTGGATGCCGAAAAAGGGGCGGTCGTGTGGGCGGCGGAGGGCAGGGGCCGGGGGCCGAGCGGTTCCGAGGAGAGAATTCTCCGCCAGCTGGTGGCCGACCTCATGAAAGACCTCCCGCTTCTGCCGGAGAAACGGGAGTAGGTTCCATCCATCGGGGGACGGCCGCTATGGGTTTTCGCTTTCCCCGTTTTCCTCGGCGCCGGCCTCGAGATCTTCCTCCCCGGCTTGACCGTTGGCCTCTTCATCCTTTTCGGCCAAACGCGCCAACGCCATCACTTTTTCTCCGGGTTCCAGCTCGATCAGCTTGACCCCCTGGGTGTTCCGCCCGATGACCGAGATCTCGCCTCCCCGGAGGCGAATGATCTTCCCTTTATCGGTGATCAGCATCACGTCATCCTGCTCCGTGATCTGCTGGACGCCGAGCATCTTTCCATTGCGGGCGCTGGTCTTGATCGTGATGACCCCTTTGCCGCCCCGGCCCTGCAGCGGATACTCGGCGATCGGCGTCTTCTTGCCAAACCCGTTTTCGGTCACCGAGAGAATCGAGGCCCCCTGGTTTTGCGGGGAGACAATATCCATCGCCACCAAACCGTCCCCCTCGTCCAGCGTAATCCCCCGCACCCCTCGGGCCGTGCGGCCCAAAGCCCGGGCCTCTGTCTCGTTGAAGCGGATCGCCTTGCCGTCCCGGGTGCTCAGAAGCACTTCTTTCGTTCCGTCGGTCAGGCAAGCGGAGATCAGTTCGTCTCCGGGGTCCAGGGTCAGGGCGATGATCCCGCCCGTGCGGGGGTTGCTGTAGGCCATGAGATCGGTCTTCTTGATCACCCCTTGCTTCGTGGCCATGAGGATGTTCTTGCCCTCTTCGAAGTTGCGCACCGAGAGGATGGCGGTGATTTTTTCTCCGCCGGAAAGGTTCAAGAGGTTCACGATGGCCTTGCCGCGGGACATGCGCCCCCCCTGCGGAACCTCGTGGACCTTCAGCCAGTAAACCTTGCCGGCGTCGGTGAAGAAAAGAATGTGGCTGTGGGTGGAGGCGATGAAGAGATGTTCGACGAAGTCTTCTTCCTTGGTCGTCATCCCGGTCTTGCCCCGGCCCCCGCGCCGCTGGCTCCGATAGAGGCTGATGGCGTTGCGCTTGATGTAGCCGGTATGGCTGATGGTCACCACCATATCCTCTTCCACGATGAGGTCTTCCAACTGCAGGTCCTGCGCCGCCTCGATGATTTCCGTGCGGCGCTCGTCGCCGTAACGCTCCTTGATCTCCTGCAGTTCCTCGACGATCACGTTCATGAGGAGCCGCTCGTTGCTCAGGATCTCCCGGAGCCGGGCGATCCATTGAATGAGGGCTTTGTACTCCTCGTTGATCTTTTCCCGCTCCAGGTTGGTCAGGCGCTGAAGGCGCATCTCCAGAATGGCCTGGGCCTGGATCTCGGAGAGGGAGAACTTGGCCATCAACCCCTCTTTGGCGTCCTTCGGCGTCTTGGAGGCCCGGATCAGGGCGATGACCCGGTCTATGTTGTCCAGGGCAATTTTCAGGCCCTCCAAGATGTGAGCGTTGGCTTCCGCCTTGCGAAGCTCAAACTGCGTCCGCCGGGTGACCATTTCCTTGCGGTGGTTGATGAACTGCTGGATCAGCTCCTTGATGTTCAGAATCACCGGTTGGCCATGGAGGATCCCCAGGAGGATGATCCCGAAGGTGATCTGCATCTGGGTGTGCTTGAAAAGCTGGTTCAGGACCACCTGGGCGATGGCGTCCCGTTTCAACTCAATGACCATGCGCATGCCCTCGCGGTCCGACTCGTCGCGCAGATCGGAGATCCCCTCGATTCTCTTGTCCTGCACCAACTCGGCGATCTTTTCCAAAAGCTTGGCCTTATTGACCTGATAGGGAATTTCGGTGACGACGATGGATTCCCGTTCGGTCCTTTTCTGCCGCTCGACCAAGGCCCGGGCGCGGAGCTGGATTGTTCCCTTGCCGCTCAGGTAGGCTTCGCGGATGCCGCCGCGGCCCAGAATGAACCCGGCCGTGGGAAAATCCGGCCCGGGAAGCAGTTCGATTATTTTCTCAATGCGGATCTCCGGATCCTGGATGGCGGCGATGGTGGCGGCGATCACTTCGTTCAGATTGTGCGGCGGGATGTTGGTGGCCATGCCCACGGCAATGCCCGAGGAGCCGTTGACCAGCAAATTCGGAAATCTCGCCGGCAAAATGGCCGGTTCGGTGATCGAGCCGTCGTAGTTCGGAATAAAATCGACCGTCTCCTTCTCGATATCCGCCAGAAGCTCGCCGGCCAGACGCGACATGCGCACTTCCGTGTAGCGCATGGCCGCCGGCGGGTCTCCGTCCACGGAGCCGAAGTTGCCTTGCCCCTGAATCAGTGGGTACCGCAGGGAGAAGTCCTGGGCCATCCGCACGAGGGCGTCGTACGCCGCCGTGTCTCCGTGGGGGTGGTATTTGCCGATGACGTCGCCGACAATGCGGGCCGATTTTTTAAAGGGTTTGTTCCATTCGTTGCCCAAGTCGTACATAGCGTACAAGACGCGCCGGTGGACCGGCTTGAGCCCGTCGCGGACATCGGGCAGCGCCCGGCCGATGATAACCGACATGGCATAGTCCATGTAGGACTTCTGCATCTGATCTTCCAGCTTTACGGAAACTCGATTGCCTGGCGTCGCTGACTGCATACCGTTCTCTTTCGTCCGCTTTGAATCCGGCTTTTCGCGCTCGCGCTTTCCGAATCCTGATTTTTTATTTTTCCCCTGCGTTCCCGGCGGCGGGTCCGTAAAAAGGAGGGGCGATTCCGGAATCGCCCCTCCTCCTCTCGCCTTTCTTCCCCTCGTCCCGCCCTGCAGGAAGCACCCCCGCCGGGCGATTCTTCACGAACCCGTCAAATGTCCAGATTGGTCACACTTAAGGCGTTCTTCTGGATAAACTCGCGCCGCGGCTCCACTTGGTCTCCCATGAGGACGGTGAAGATTTCATCCGCTTTTACCGCATCTTCCACGCGAACCTGCAGCAGGGTGCGGCTCTCCGGGTTCATGGTCGTCTCCCAGAGCTGCTCGGGGTTCATTTCCCCCAACCCTTTGTAGCGTTGAATCTCAACCCCTTTCTTCCCAAAAGCAAAAATCTCCTGAACCAGTTGGGAATAACCCGTCACTTCTTTCGCGTCTTCCCCGGAAGCCAGTTGGAAGGGGGGCGCGCCCAAGGCGTTGAGCTGCTGCGCCAGTTTTCGCAGTTCTTCAAATTGGCCCGAGCCGACCAGCTCCAAATCCAGCAGGGTCTCCTGCCGGGACCCGTTGCTGGCCGAAGAGCAGGAGAGATTGATGCTCCCGTGCTCCGCGTCCTTTTCCACCAGAAACTCCACCTCGCCCTTGGCTTTGGCCCCCTTTTTCAGGGCCTTCTTTACTCTCTCGACGGCCCGGTTGACTTCCTTTTCGGACTTGAGGGCGCTCTTGGAAAAATCCTCCAGCTGGGCAAACGCCAAGATCACCTCCGGGTCCATCTTTCTTTTGGCCAACCGGGATAGAATTTTTTCCTGCCGGATCACCTTCTTGATCATGTCCAGAAGGGCTTTGCCGCTCATCGGGTTCTTGTTGCCCGGGATGAGGAGTTTGAGATCCTCAATTCCTTTCTCCAGAATAAAATCCTCGAGGTTCTCTTCCGTGACAAGGTAATTGGCCCCCTCTTTCCCTTTTTTCACCCGGTATAAAGGGGGTTGGGCGATATACAAAAACCCGCCTTCGATGAGCGGAAACATCTGCCGGTAGAAAAGGGTCATGAGCAGGGTGCGAATATGCGACCCGTCCACATCGGCGTCGGTCATAATGATGACCCGGTGATAGCGGAGTCTTTCCAGGCTGAATTCGTCTTTTCCCGCACCGGTCCCTAGCGCCGAGATCACGGTTTTGATCTCCTGATTGGAAAGGATTTGATCGAATCGCGCCTTTTCCACATTGAGAATCTTCCCGCGCAGAGGAAGAATGGCCTGGGTGCGGCGGTCTCGCCCCTGCTTGGCGGAGCCCCCGGCGGAGTCTCCTTCGACGATAAAGATTTCGCTTTCGCGGGGGTCCTGCTCCTGACAGTCGGCCAATTTCCCCGGAAGGGTGCTGTTTTCCAGAAAGCCTTTGCGCCGCGAAAGCTCTTTGGCTCTGCGCGCGGCTTCCCGGGCTCGCGCCGAGTCGATGACTTTTTCGAGGATCTTTTTCGCCAGGGGCGGGTTTTCCTCGAAAAAAGTCCCCAGTTTTTCATTCACCAGGGCTTCCACGAGGCCCTTTACTTCGCTGTTCCCCAGTTTGGCTTTGGTCTGCCCTTCAAACTGCGGGTTGGAGAGTTTGACGCTGATCACCCCGTTCAGACCTTCCCGGGTGTCATCGCCCTGAATGCTGACCTTCCCGTTTTTTAAGAGGTTGTTGTTGCCCGCGTAGGCGTTCAGGGTCCGCGTGAGTCCGGCCTTAAAGCCCACTAAGTGGGTGCCTCCGTCACAGGTGTTGATATTGTTGGCGAAAGAGAAGAGGTTTTCCGCATAACCGTCGTTGTATTGCAGGGCAATGTCAACGAAGATTCCTTCTTTTTCGCCGTTGATATGAATCGGCTTGGCGTGAATCGGCGTCTTGTTCTTGTTCAAATACTCCACGAAGGAGACGATGCCGCCCTTGTACTGAAAATCCTGCTTTTGGTCCGCCCGTTCGTCGACCACCGTGATGCGAATCCCGCTGTTCAGAAAGGAGAGCTCCCGCAGGCGCTGGGAGAGGGTGTCGAAGCTGAAATCCAAACTCTCAAAAATCTCCGCATCCGGGCGGAAGCGGATCTTGGTTCCCCGACGTTTGGTGTTTCCCGTAACCTCAAAGGGAGAAACCGGTTTTCCCTTCTCATACCTCTGCACGTAGACCTTCCCGTCCCGCCAGATTTCCAGATCCAAAAATTCCGAAAGCGCGTTGACGACGGAAACGCCCACGCCGTGAAGCCCCCCGGAAAACTGATAGCTGTCGCTGTCGAATTTTCCGCCAGCATGAAGCATCGTCATCACCACTTCGGCCGCCGGCTTCCCTTCCTCTTTGTGAAAATCCACCGGGATCCCGCGCCCGTTGTCCTCCACGGTCACGCTGTTGTCTTCGTGAATGACGACGTCTATTTTGTTGCAAAAACCGGCCAACGCCTCATCAATCGAGTTGTCCACCACCTCGTAAACCAAATGATGAAGTCCGGAAACTCCGGTGCTGCCGATATACATGGCCGGCCGTTTACGGACGGCTTCCAGTCCCTGAAGAACCTTGATGTTCTCCGCCGTGTATTCCTGGGCCCCTTCTTTTTTCTCGATCTCTTTTTCCGAACCGTTCTTCTTGACCAACGCCTTCACCTTTCTCTCTTCAAATTCGCATGGGCATGATTACGCACGTATGCCGTTCGTCGCCTGCGGGGCGGATGATCGCCGGACTTACGTTGTCCTCGATCTCGAAGACGACCTCTTCGCTCCTGAGATTGTTTAAAACCTCCATCACGAACCGGGAGTTGAAGCCCACCTGAATATTTTCCCCCTTGTACTCCACGGAGAGCTCTTCCTTGGCTTCGCCGAACTCCGGATTATAGGAGGAAAGCTCCAGTACATCGGGGCTGAAAAGGAACTTCACGCCGCGGGTCTTCTCGCTGGAGAGAATGGATACCCGCCGTAAAGAATCCTGAATCTGGCTCCTTTTCAGAGTAATCTGTCGCTTGGGGGCGTTTGGAATAACCTGCCGGTAATCCGGAAATTCCGCGTCCAAAAGACGCATGATGAGAATAACCGGATCCTTTTTAAGAATGAAATTGTTTCCTTTCAAGTTGATTCCGATGCTCTTGGCCGCCTCTTTTCCCCCTTCCTCCAGGATCTTGTTCATTTCGACCAACCCTTTTTTGGGAAGAAGAATTCCGTTTTCCAGCCCCTTCATCTCTTCTCCCAAAGAGCGATCGATCAAAGAGAGACGGTATCCGTCCGTCGCGACCATCCTCACCTCTTTCTGGGAATCGCTCTCCTTTTTTATAAAAAACACGCCGGTGAGGTTGTATCTCGATTCGTCCGTCGAAACGGCGAAGAGCGTCTTCTCCACCATCTCCTTCAAAATTTCCGTTTCCACCGGAATAAAACCCTCCTCTTCGTAGGAAGGAAGGGAAGGAAAGGAGTCGGCGGATATTCCCATGATGTTGAAGGTGGATTTTCCGCTCTTGATTTCCACCCAGTGATTCTCTTTTACCCGCAGCGAGACCTCTTTCTCCGGAAGTTCTTTGATGACTTCATATATTTTTTTCGCCGAAAGGGTCGTCCTCCCGGGATTAATAACCTCTGCTGGGTGTCTCCCTTTCAAACCGATTTCCAGATCGGTGGCCGTAATCACGATCTCCGCACCTTGGGCTTCTATTAAAACATTTAGGAGAATGGGCATCGTCCCCTTTTTTTCCACTACGCTCTGGGTTCGATAAAGACCTTTTACAAATTCCTCCTGGAAAATTTTAAATTCCATTTTTATCTCCCGCTATTAATAATATTCTAAAAAGATAGATAAATTTATAGTAATAATAATGTCTGTTTAATACCCCATTATATAAAAAATATTTTTTAATTTCAAGAAGTTTTATTTGTTTTGGAAAGTGGAGAAAAGGGAAATTTTCTGTGGATAATTTTATCCACACCCGCGGAAGAGAATGTATAAACAATAATTTCACAATTGATTCCCAACAAAAAAACTCTACTTTTTGAGGAAGAAAGGTTCAGCTATTTTTGAAGTTCGTTATGAAGAGAATCAATGACATTTTTTAAATCCCGATCCGCTAAAATCTTCTTTTCGACCTGACGGAAGGCGTGAATGACCGTTGAGTGGTCCTTGCCGCCGAATTTAGCTCCGATTTCCGGAAAAGAAGCTTTGGTCATGGTTCGGCAGAGATACATGGCGATCTGCCGCGGCGCCGCATAGACCTTTAATTTTTTTGAAGATTTTAAATCCGAAACTTTGATGTTGTAATAAGTTGCCACCACCTTTTGAATGCTTTCGACGGTTATCGTTCTTTGCCGGTCGCTCAAAATATCTCTGAGAATTTCCTTGGCCATGGAGGCGTTGATGTCCTGGCCGGTGAGGGAGGAATAAGCCCGAAGGCGCGTGAGCGCCCCTTCCAACTCGCGGATATTAGACCCCAGTTGTCCGGCCAGAAAAAGACCGACTTCATTGGAAAGGGAGATGTTGTAAATTTCGGCCTTTTTGCAGAGGATGGCCACTTTTGTTTCTATATCAGGAGGCTGAATATCGGCAATCAACCCCCAACTGATGCGTGAGCGCAACCTCTCTTCCAAGCCAGGGATATCTTTTGGTAATTTGTCGCTGGTAATCACGATTTGCTTGTTGGAATCGTACAGGGCGTTGAAGGTGTGAAAAAATTCTTCCTGGGTTCTTTCTTTTCCACCGAGGAATTGAATGTCATCCACCAAGAGAACGTCTTTGGTGCGGTATTTGTTTCGGAAATCCGTCATTTTTTCATAGCGGATGCAGTTGATGAGTTCATTTGTGAATTTTTCGGAGGAGAGATAGGAAACTTTAGCTGAGGGATCGTTTTCCACAATCTGGTTTCCGATCGCATTGACTAAATGCGTTTTGCCCAAGCCGACACCGCCATAAATGAAGAAGGGGTTGTAGTTCTTTGCCGGAAGATTCGCAACGGCCAAGGCGGCGGCATGGGCAAACTGGTTGCAGGAGCCGACCACAAAAGCCTTGAAGGTGTACCCGGGATTCAAACCGTCTTCTTTTGTCGCCTGGCGAGCCGCCTTGGGCGCGGGCTTTTCTTTTCCTCGAATCTCCTTGGCCTCGCGCAAAAGATCCTCTTTCCCTTCCCGGAGAGAAAAAGCAAGGGAAAAAGATTTTTTGGTAATTTGCTGCAACGCCTCGCGGATGAGGGTTTGGTAGTTTTCGCTGATCCAGTCCTTGAAAAACTTGTTGGGCACCTCGACCTCCAAAATTGTATCTTTGAGGCTCAGCACCCTCAGCGGTTTCAGCCAGATATCAAAAGATTTTTGATTGACTTTTTCAGCAAGGGCGGATAAACAGCGGTTCCACAATTCTGTCGCGGGCATTCGGGAAACCCCCCCAAAAAAAAGAAAGACTTATTCACAAGAGTATAAACACCTGTGAATAAAAAACAAATCAAATAAAAACAAGGCATTACAAGGCATTATAAAGATGATGCGTCCTCTTTCAGACCAGAAAGGTTCTCAAAGCGGGTATATTTGTCCAAGAAGGCCAGATCCACCTTGTCCGTGGGACCGTTTCTTTGTTTACCGATGATAATCTCGGCTTTTCCACGGTTCTCCTCCGATTTGTTGTATACTTCCTCGCGGTAGAGAAAAAGAATGACATCGGCATCCTGCTCAATGGCGCCGGACTCGCGGAGGTCGGAGAGCTGGGGCCGCTTGTCGCCGCGCTCTTCCACGCGGCGATTCAATTGCGAAAGGGCGATTACGGGGATGGCCAGCTCCTTGGCCAGGGCCTTCAAGGAGCGGGAGATATCGGAGATCTCCTGTTCGCGGGAGTCCGCGGATGCCCGCCCCCGCATGAGCTGGAGGTAATCGACGATCACGAGGCCCAGGTTGTGTTCAATTTTTAAGCGGCGGGTTTTCGCGCGCATTTCCAAGGCGGAGAGGCCCGGCGTGTCGTCGATGAAGAGCGGGGCCTCCGAAAGAGACCCGGCGGCGCGGGTCAGCTTGGGCCAATCCGACTCGCTGAGAAAACCGCCGCGGAGACGATGCGCATCCACCTTCGCCTCCGCGCAGAGCATCCGCAGCGCCAGTTGTTCTTTGGACATTTCGAGGGAAAAGATGGCGGCCGGAATCGTGGCCTGAACCGAGGCATGCTGGGCGATGTTCAAGGCGAAGGCGGTTTTGCCCATGGAGGGGCGGCCGGCGATGATGATCAAGTCGGAAGGCTGAAGGCCAGAGGTCAACTCGTCCAGTCTCTGAAAGCCCGTGGGCACGCCAGTGATGAGCTGGCGCTTCTCGTAAAGGCGCTCGATGGTTTTGAAACTCGATTTAATAAGGTCCTTGATCGAATAAAAGGAGGGGCGGACCCGGTCTTCGGAGATCTCAAAGATGGTGCGTTCGGCTTGATCAATAAATTCATCCACGTCGCCGGAGCTGGAATAGCTCTGGGTGACGATCTCCGTGGCCCGGTTGATCAGCTTGCGCAAGATCGCCTTTTCTTTGATAATTTTAGCGTAATAAGAGACGTTCGCGGCGGTGGGAACGCCGTTGACGAGGGAATTCAAATATTCGACGCCGCCCACGTCCTCCAGCGCCCCGCGGCTTTTGAGAACTTCGGAAAGGGTGATCAGATCCACGGGTTCGCTGTGCTCGTAGAGGTGGAGGACGGCGGAAAAGATTCGCCGATGGGCCTCCCGGTAGAAGTCGTCCTCGCGAAGGATTTCGAGGACGCGGTTCAGGGCTTCATTTTCCAGAAGAATGGCGCCGAGAACAGAGGTCTCCGCCTCGACGTTCTGAGGAGGAAGACGTTGGGCCAGAAGGTCCATCGAAGATTCCTTCAAAGACTAAGACTTCTCTTTTGCTGGAGGCGCCGGAACCACTTCCACCTTCAGTTCGGCGATCACTTCCGGGTGGAGTTTAATGGGGACCGTAAAAGAACCCAGGGTCTTGATCGGGGCGGGCAGGTGAATCTTTCGGCGGTCGAGGGAGAAGCCCTTCTCGGTCAGAAATTTCTGGAGATCCATGGTGGTCACGGACCCAAAAAGTTTTTCGTTCTCGCCGACCGGGCGGGGCAGCGTGCAGGGAAGGGAAGCGAGGTGGCCCGCCAGGTCCAAGGCCCGCTGTTTTTCATTCCCGGCCTTCTGAAGAAAAAGCTGTTTTTGCCGCTCCCAAAGGCGGAGATTCGCGGGGGATGCCTCCAGGGCCTGCTTTTTCGGGATCAGGTAGTTTCTCCCATACCCGGGGGCCACTTGGACCAGGTCTCCCGCTTTCCCCAAGGAGGGCACATCCGCAATCAATATGACTTTCATAAAATCCTCCGTATGCCAAAACCCCAAACGGGGAGGAATGGGTCCTCCCGGGCGTCCTCCAGCAAAAACAATTTGGGGAGCAACCCGAAGAAGCGACCCAAGAAGCTGTGGGGCAAAAGAAGCCGGATGGTTATGACTTGCCGTCAGGGGCCCAGCACCGAAAAGGCCACCAAGGCGATATTCCGGGCCTTTTTAATGGCGCGAGTGATATCCCGTTGATGCTTGGCACAGTTTCCGGAAATTCTCCGGGGCAGAATCTTCCCCCGTTCGGTGACGAAGTGATTCAAGGTTTTCACGTCTTTGTAGTCGATCTTCATGCCGCTGTCGGCGCAGAAGACACAAACTTTGCGCCGTTGAAAGGTCCGCTTTCTTTTGACGGGGGGTTTCATTTCTCTTCTCCTCCTGCCTCGGTTTTCTCCGCTTCGGGGGGGGCGGCGGGGGGTTCTGGGGCGGCCGGGCGCTCTTCCACCCGGATGGTTTTGTCCGCCGGGGACGCCGCTTTTAAGGCCTGGATCTGATCGCTCGTGATCTGATCGCTGGTCTTGACGGTGAGAAACTTCAAAACGCCGTCGTGGAGGCGGAGGGTTCTTTCCAGCTCCCGCACCAGAGCGGGGGACTCGACCAGATAATCCACCAGAAAATAGCGGCCGCGCGAACTTTTGCGGATTACGTAGGTGAGTTTTCGCAGGCCCCAATCTTCCAACTTGACGAGCTCCGCCTTAAAGCTTGCCAGGAGGGAACGAATTTTTTCTTGCAGAGCGTTTTGGTCTTCTTCGGGCAGGTCGGGGTTGACGATAAAGATAGTCTCGTATCTTCGCAACGGGATTACCTCCTTTTGGGTTCGATAGCCCTTCTCTCTTGGAGAAGAGCAAGGAGTTGCTCTATATTTATACTGCAAAAGGAAGAATACGGCAACAAATATTTTTGAGTCCCCCTTCCGGGAAGGGGGAACGGGCACAAGTTTTGTTGTGGCCCGGGGGTGCGGGCGGTACGCGCCGGAAGAATCGGCCGGGATCGGCAGAGAGATTCGGTGAACCGACCCAGCTTCCGCTTCCCTGATGGCTTCCGCCGTTTCATCCCGGCTATCCCCTTCCCCCCGCGGCTCTTTACGGAAACAAAGAGGGGGGAGTCCGGGCGGCAAGGAGAGGATTCAAAAAGCGGCCTTCTTTCGGAAAGGCGTTTCATCCCGGCGAGTTCGGAAGGCGGGGCAACGCAATCAGGGTTCCGGAAGGTAGGTCGGTTCGCGGGTATAAAAAAGGTGGGGATCCAGAGGGATCACGCTGACCACCTCCCCCTTTTGGGCCGCGGTTTTTTCCGCGGGGAGAACCAGCAGACCCTGGGCCCTCACCATGGAAGTAAGGATCCCCGAACCCTGCTCTCCCGTAGTGGTGGCGTACAGTCTCCCGTTTTCCTCCACCAGACGGCAGCGGACGAAATAGGTCAGCCCCGCCTTCTTGGAAAGATCCTCTTTCAGGGCGGCGCGCAGGCGCGGGCGAAAAATTCGCGGAAAGCCGGCCATTTTCAGCAGCGAAGGGCGGACGAACTGTTCAAAGGAAATCATGCAGGAGACCGGGTTTCCCGGCAGGCCGAAAAGCGGTTTGCCGCCCAGGCGACCGAAGGCGAGCGGCTGTCCGGGGCGCATCGCCACCTTCCAGAAGTTCATTTGGCCCAATTCGTTCAAGAGCCCCTTCACCAGGTCATAATCTCCCACGGAAACGCCGCCGGTGGTGATCAGGATATCCGCCGCCAGCCCCTCTTTCATTTTGGCGGAGAGCTCTTCGCGGCGGTCGCGGGCAATTCCTAACTGAATCGGCTCCCCCCCGCACTCGAGCACCTGTCCGGCAATCGAATAGCTGTTGCTGTTTATGATCTTTCCGTCCTGCCAGGGCTCGTCGATTTCCAAGAGTTCATCGCCGGTGGAAAGAACGGCTACCCGGGGGCGCTGGTACACGTAGACGGAGGACCGGCAAAGAGAGGCCAGCATTCCGGCATGCGCCGCGCGCAGGACGGTTCCTTCCTCCAGCACCTTTTCGCCGATGACCACATCTTCCCCGGCGCGGCGGATGTTGCCCCCGGCCGGAATGGCCGCCAGGATTTTCACCTTTCCATCCGCGTTGGCGGTTTCCTCCACGGGGACTACGGTGTCGGCCCCGTCAGGAAGTGGAGCTCCGGTCATGATGCGAACGGATTCTCCGGGGCCGACCCGCCCCTCGAAGACCCTGCCGGCCGGGAGATCCGAAAGAACCAGGAGGAGAACCGGGTTTTCCTTGGAAGCCTGCGCAATATCAAAAGAGCGAACCGCATAGCCGTCCATAGCGGAGTTGTCCCAGGGAGGAATCTTCCGGGAGGAAAAGACGTCTTCGGCCAGAACCCGGCCCTGGGCTTGGAGGAGGCCGACGCGCTCCTGGCCAAGCCTTGGAACCAGATCGAGAATTCGAATAAGGGCTTCTTTGACGGGAATCATGGTGTACCGGAAATATTCTAACTATTGGGGGATTTTTAAAATGGCGCCGGGTTTGAGGAGCGTTTGGCCCGTCAGGGTGTTGGCCGCGCACAGTTCCTGAACGCTGACGTTGTATTTCTTGGCCAAGTGGGAAAGGGTATCGCCGGAGCGGACCCGGTGCGTGTTTTTGCTTGCCGAAGAACGGGACAGGGCAGGGAAATTCTTCTCGAAGACCTCTTTTTTCCCGGGCGGCAGGTTGATTTCAAAAGGGGGCAAATTCGGGGGGGTCTTTTCCCGAAGAAGCGCCGGGTTCAGGGAGTGGATTTCAGAAAGATCCGCTTCCGCGGCTCTGGCAATCAAGGCCAAACTGGTGGAAGGGGGGACGGCCACCTTTTCATAAACCAGCGGAGGATGATAGGCGATATTGGAAAAGCCGTATTTTTGCGGTTCTTTGGCAATGGTCATGGCCGCCAGGAACATGGGGACGTATTGCTTGGTTTCCTGCTTCAAATAGCGGTGTTTGGAAATTTCCCAGAAATTTTCGCTTTGGGCCTTTTTCATGGCCACCAGGACTTTTCCTTCACCGGCATTATAGCCGGCAGTCGCCAGGTCCCAGCAGTTAAACATATCATGGAGGGTTTTCAGATACGCGGCTGCGGCCAAGGTGGATTTTTCCGGATCCCTTCGTTCGTCCACCCACTTGTCAACCCGCAGGCCGAAACGTTTGGCGGTTTGGGAGATAAACTGCCAGATGCCGCTGGCCTTGGCGCGGGAAAGGGCCGTGGGGTTGTACCCGCTCTCTATGAGGGCTAAATAGAAGAGATCTTCCGGAAGGTTCTTCTCCCGGAATATTTTTTTCATCATCTCTTCATAGGCCTGAGAGCGGGCGAGAGAGCGGGAGAAAAAAGATTCGGCCCGGCCTTGGAAGAAAGCGATAAAATCTTGGACTTTTTCATTTAAAAGGGAGGGAAAGGCGTTAACGGCGGGGCCGGGAGTAGACGTTTTCGCTCCGGCGCCCGGAAGATCAAGAGCGCTTTCGCGGGACATCCCCGGACCCGGAGCCTTTTCTTCCGGGGGGAAAATAAATTCAGGGAGACGCCTTTGCGCCTCCGGAAGGTCGGCGCCGAGGATAAAAAGCGCTTCGCCGGAAAGGGGCGCAGGGGATGAATTTTCGGTTGAAAGGCTATTGGCGCCTTTCTTGCCCCAAGATTCGCTAAACGAAGATTCATTTCCGACAGGACGTCCAGGCGTCTTGGCGGATCTCTGCGGAGAAGGGGGCCGTTTTATCTCGGCCGGGAGCATCCCGCCGGTTTCCGGCGCGATGTTTTCAGAAAACAGGGCCGGGACTTGCTCCACCCCAGGTTGGGGGTTTTTGTTTCCAGCCTCCCCGAGAGAAGGAAGAAACGAAGCCTCTTGCCCAAGGGGCCATTCCGCCATTTTTGGGAAAGAATCAGAGACATCCTCAAACGCCTGCTTAGAAAAGATTTCTAAGGGAACTTCCGGAACGGAAACCGTCGTTTCCGGAGGGTCGGGGATAACCGTTGCGTCAAGACGGGCCTCCAGCTCGGGGTGGGGCGGATCAACAGGCCCTTTATTCAGTTTGAGCCCGCCACCGCAGCCGGCAGAAAAAAAACACAATAATATTAGGCAGATAATGTGGTTCAGAGAAAAAACCTCCTCCCCGGCGGAAATGGATAGTTATAATAACCAAAAGGGTTTCATCCTGTCAACCCTAAATTTATCAATTAACGTTTCGGCAAAACGGGCGCCTTCCTTCAGTGCAATAGACGTCTAACTTCAAAGCCTGCGGCGGCCCAATCAAGGGCGTTGCCGGTGCGGTGATTTCTTCGTGGAGGGGGCGGGGGCCAAGGCCTCCCGCATCCTTCGGCAGAGACTCGGTGCATTCTCCGAGTCTCTGCTCATCTCGGCCGATGCTTCCGGCGCGTACCGCCCAAACTCCCAGGCCAACAACAAAGCCTGCCGCCCCCCCGTCACTGAATGGGTACCCGCCCCGCAATTTTGACCTTGACGCCAAGGAAAAATTGTTATTAATATAAGGACGCTTTCCTCTGTTCTCCGTCAGGGTCCCATCGTCTAGCGGCCTAGGACGTCGGCCTCTCACGCCGAAAACACGGGTTCGATTCCCGTTGGGACCACCAAACCGCGGCTTGTTCTTGACATCTTCTTCCCCATTTGCCAGCATGGTAGATGACCTCGCAAAAGGTGTACCGATCATCCACGATTCGATATCTCGGAAACAAGACAGGAGATTGGTTTGGTTGGAGAGATCTGCGCTCTCGCCTGCGCGTTATGCTGGGCGATAACCAGTGTGCTCACAAAATCCCTGGCCGGGAAAATCGAACCGCTGACCCTGAATTTCATTCGCTGCCTGGGCGCGTCTCTTTTTCTTTGGTTGTTGATTCCTTTTCATCCGGGGACCGGGGGAATATCCCAAACCCCCCCCGCGACCCTCCTCCTTCTGGTTTTTTCCGCCCTGCTCGGAATGTCCGTGGGCGACACCCTTTATATCCGGGGTCTTAAGCTGATTCAGGTGACCTTGGCGTTCCCCATTGCCCAGTCCGTAACCCCGCTGTTAACGGTGACCGCCTCGTATCTTTTCTTGGGAGAAAAATTCAGCCCCTCCTTCTTGCTCGGGACTTTTCTGGCTCTCTCCGGCATCTATCTGGTCGCGGTCCCGGAAGGCGCGACTTTTCGTTCTTTTCGGGCTCCCTTTGAAAACCGCGGGACCGGGATCGGTCTGATTCTCATCGCCTCCCTGTTCTGGACGGTTTCCATCGCGTTTCTAAAAATGGGGCTTTTGACAACCGACCCCTTTTTGGCCAACGGCATTCGGCTGCCGGTTTCGGCTTTGGCGCTCATGCCCTTGGCCTTTTTTGAAAAAGCCGCCCCGGCGGAATCGCGAGGCTCCCCTTGGCGCCTCTGGGTTCTGGGCGCTTTCAGCGGGGTCCTGGCCTTCGGGGTCGGGGGCGCCCTTTTCCTGACGGCGATCCAGCAGGCCGGGGCCGGGAAGGCGATGGTCCTGACCAGCTGCGCACCCCTTTTTGGGCTGCCGATTTCCCTTTTCTTCCTGAAGGAACGGGTGACTTTGAGAATCCTCGCCGGAACGGTTTTGATGGTAGTCGGCGTCGTCTTCATTCTCTGAGGCGGAAAAGAAGCTTTTTTTCACGGGGTCTTTTTGGTATAAACGAGAATCGGCGGGGCAATGGGAGAGGGCGCCAAATCCGAAGGGTTCATTGTCTTGGAGCGGCGGGAGGGCTTCGTAAAAAGCTCCGGAGGCAAGGCGGGCAAGAACGGAGGAGCGAGGTCCCTGAGGCCTCACCCTCGGTGCGCCGCAACGACGAAGTTGAAGCGCCGCAGACGGACTCTTTCCGAAGCTATCAAAATTTATTCCCGGGAAAGCGAGAGGCAAACAATGGCGAGAACCCTGCGCCGATCCACCCTGATCCTTCCGGTCAACAACCGCCGATTTGTGGAAAAAGCCTACCTGCGCGGCGCGGATGCGCTGATGCTCGACCTGGAGGATTCCATCCCTTGGCGGGAAAAGGAAAGCGCCCGCAAACAGGTGCAGCCCTCGCTTCCCCTGGCGGCGCGGGGCGGAGGGGCGGTCTTCGTGCGGGTCAATAAAGATCCAACCTGGATGAAGGAGGATTTGGACGCCTCCATTTATCCGGGCTTGGCCGGGATCGTTTTTCCGAAAACGGAATCGGCGGAGGAAGTGCGCGTCCTGGAGGAGGCGGTGGAGGGGCTGGAAAAGAAACGGGGGATTGCCGTCGGGGGAATCGTTTTGGACCTGATGATTGAAAGCCCGAAGGGAACCCTGGCCCTGATCGAGATTGCCGGGGCGGGCAGCCGGATTCGGTCCGTTACGCTCGGTCCGGAGGATTATTGCCGGGAACTGGGGGTGGAGCCGTCCGCCGACGGAAGCGAGCTCCAGTATCCGCTAGCCCAGATCGTAACGGTCTGTAAGGCCAAAGGGCTAAAACCGATGGGCCTGCTGGGCAGCATCGGGGAGTTCCGGGACCTGGCAAAATTTGAACGTTCCGCCGGTCGGGCGGCGCAGCTGGGTTGCGAGGGGGCGTCCTGCATTCATCCCGACCAGGTGAAGATTCTCAACCGAATTTTTTCCCCCGACCCTGCGCAGGTGGAGCGTGCGCGTTTGGTGGTTGAGGCCTTCGAAGAAGGGTTGGAAAGGGGGACCGCCTCCGTCAGCGTCCGGGGACAGATGGTGGATATTCCGGTTTATAACCGGGCCAAGGCGCTCCTGGAACAGCGACAAGCGATCGCTGAACGGGAACAGGAAAAAGCCCTGGCGGCAGGCCGGCGAGGATAAATAAGGGGGGGTGATTCTATGGACGGGGACCGGCTGAAAGGCCTCCTCCAGGAGCAGCGGGAAAGGATCGCGCAATCCGGACTTCCGCTGAGAAATATTCGGATGCTCGACCTGGGCTCGATCGTTGCCGCGCCCTATGCGGCCACAATCCTGAGCGACTTCGGGGCGGAAGTGATCAAGATCGAACCGCCCGACAATCCGGACGGCCTGCGATTCTGGGGGGTCGTCGAGGAGAAATACCCGGCCTATTGGGCGGTGGCCTCGCGGAATAAGCTCCCGGTGACCCTCAACCTGAAGCACCCGCGCGGAAAAAAAATTTTTGCGCAGCTCGTGGAACGGGCGGATGTCCTGCTGGAAAACATGCGCCCCCAAACGCTGGATCGCTTAGGGTTTCCTTCGGCGCGGCTTTGGGAAATCAAAAAAGCTCTGATCATCGGGCGCATTTCCGGCTACGGGCAGACCGGCCCGTACGCCCACAAACCGGGGTTCGGCACCTTGGCGGAGGGAATGAGCGGGTTCGCCTATTTGAACGCCCAACCGGGAGGCCCCCCCACCAATCCGCCGCTGCCCTTGGCTGACCTCGTCGCCGGACTTCATTTGGCGATCGGGGTCTTAACGGCGCTCCAAAACCCCCGGCGGAGCGCGGGGGAAGGCCAGGAAATCGACATTTCTCTGTATGAGCCGCTCCTCAGTCTTCTGGGCTCGGAAATGCTCCACTACCAGCTCACGGGCAGGATGCCTGAGCCGATGGGAAACGAATGGATGTTCACGGCCCCCCGCAACAGCTTCCAAACCGGGGATGGAAAGTGGGTCGCCTTGTCGGCGAGCGCGCAGGCCCCCTATGAGCGGATGATGGACCTGGTTGGCCATCCGGAGCTGAAAAATAAGCCGGGATTCCGCAACAACCAGGAGCGGATTCAAAGGGAAAGCCGGCAGGTTCTCAACCAAGTCATCGGAGAATGGATCGGCCGAAAAACCTTGCCGGAAGTCTTGACGGAATGCGAAAAAGCGGGGGTCACCATCGGGCCGATCTATAATCTGGAAGAGGTTCTCAAGGATCCGCAGGTGCGCGAAAGAGGGAGTATCGGCCGCGTGGAAGAGCCGCTTTCCGGGAAAGGCCTTTCCTTCCCCGTTTCCCCCATCCGGCTTTGGCCGGAGAAAGGGAAGACCTGCTTTCCAGGCCTCCCCTTGGGGGCGGCCAATGAGTTTGTGTATCAGGAACTTCTCGGGTATTCCCCGGAAGACTTGGCGAGGCTGAAAAAGGAAGGGGCCATATGAAAATCAGGGTTTTGAGCGCGGAGGAGATCCGCCGGCTGATCTCCATGGCCGAGGCCATCGAAGTGGTCAAGGGCGCCTTTGTCCAGCTTTCCGAAAAGAAGGCCCAGGCCCCCGTTCGCACCGCGCTGCCTCTCAGCGGGCAGGGAGATGTCGCTTTGATTATGCCGGCCTTTCTGGAAACGACCCGGGCCCTGGGAGCAAAGCTGGTAACGGTTTTTCCTGGAAACCCGAAGCAGGGGCTGCCCGCGACCCAGGCCCTCGTTTTTCTCGTGGACGCCGAAACGGGCGGCCCCTTGGCCCTTTGCGAAGGAACCTATTTGACGCAGTTGCGAACCGGGGCGGCCACCGGGGCGGCCACCCAGCTGCTTTCGCGGCCGGAGGCGGAAACGCTGGCCGTCTTCGGAGCGGGCGGCCAGGCTTTGACGCAAGCCCTGGGGGTCTTGGCCGTTCGGGAAATCCGGGAGATCCGAATCTTCGACCTGCTTCCGGCGCGAGCGGAGAGGCTGAAAGAAGAGTTGACACGACAGGCGCCTTCGCCGAAGGCAAGAATTTTAAGAGCGGATTCCGCGGAGAAAGCCGCCCGGGAAGCGGACATTCTCGTCACGGCGACAACCTCCCGAACCCCCGTCTTTCCGGGGAGGGCCTTGTCTCCGGGCGCCCATATTAACGCCATTGGAGCGTTCCGGCCGGAAATGCAGGAGGTGGACGAAGAGACCCTTCTTCGTTCGCGGATTTTTGTGGATTCCCTTGAGTCCTGCCTGGAAGAGGCCGGGGATTTAGTCATCCCCCTGAATAAGGGTTTGATTCGCAGGGAGGATATTCAGGGGGAGCTGGGGGAAGTCGTTTCGGGGAAAAAGGCCGGCCGGAAAACCCGCGAGGAGATTACCTATTTCAAATCGGTCGGCAATGCGGTGCAAGATATCTCCATGGCCCAGGCTATCTTCCGCCGGGCGGTGGAGAAAGGAATCGGGCGCGAGATCGAATTGTGATGCGAACGCCGGCCGAGGATCGACGGAAAAAGAAAATTCGGATCCGGGAACAAAACAACCTGCCCCGAAGGCCCTCGTGGGAAAAACACTTGACAGGGAGGGTGTGGGAGTTACAATGACTCATAAGGCGTGATGTCTCGTAAGAAAGGCTCCCTCCGCTGAGACGGAGTCTCGGGCTTCTCCGAGTCTCGCTCATCCCGGCGTACTCGGCGCGTACCGCCCCTCCCAGGCCACCAAAGCCTGTCGCGCCCCTCTGTTACCCCGGAGGCGGAAAATTCTTGACGGGAGGGTGTGGAGTTACATGCAAGGAATGATGGTTTCGTAAAAAATCCATCTGCCGGGCCGCAACGTCGGCGCTGCGGCACACCCGTAGGGGCGATTCATGAATCTCCCCTACAATTTTTTCTGCGCGCCTGGTCCCGCCTTGGCGGGAGATCTTTTTGCGAAGAGAGCGATCTACGCTCTGTGGAAATTTTTGGGAGAAGAAAATGAGCAATTGGGAATTCGGGTTGACGCTTACGGTGTTTGGCATGGGGGGAACGCTGGTCATTCTGTTCCTGATCAGCCTGGTGGTGGATCTTCTGAACAAATGCCTTCCCTTTCGGGAAGAGACGAAAAAGTGAGCGGAGAAAATGATACTGGATGGATTCAGCAGCTTTCTTTTGGGTTTTGCGAACTTTCAATGGACAAACGGAGTCATGATTCTGGTCGGGTGCGGCCTTCTTTACCTGGGGATCAAGAAGGAGATGGAGCCCCTCCTGTTGGTCCCCATCGGCTTTGGCGCCATCCTGGTGAATATTCCCCTCGCCGGACTGATGGAAAAGGAAGGCCTCCTTCGGCATTTCTACGAAGCGGGGGTCCTCACCGAGATCTTTCCCTGCCTGATTTTCGTCGGCATCGGGGCGATGACCGATTTCGGGCCGCTTCTGGAAAACCCCCGCATTCTTCTTTTGGGAGGGGCGGGTCAATTCGGGATTTTTCTGACCCTCCTTCTGGCCCTGCTTTTGGGGTTTGACAAACTGGAAGCGGTGGCGATCGGGGTCATCGGCGCCTGCGACGGTCCCACTTCGATCTATGTCACCTCGAAGTACGCCCCCCACCTGCTGGGCGCCGTTTCCGTAGCCGCGTACTGCTACATGTCCCTCGTTCCCATTCTCCAGCCGCCGATCATGCGGGCGTTGACTACGGAAAAAGAGCGGCAGATCGTAATGAAATACCAGAAGAAGTCCGTTTCCAAGGCGGCGAAGATCCTCTTTCCCATTGCCGTGACGCTGGTCACCGGCCTGATCGCCCCCATGGGCACCCCCTTGATGGGCACCCTGATGCTGGGAAATCTGCTGCGGGAGAGCGGGGTGGCCGACCGCCTGGTCAAGGCTTCGCAGAACGAGATCGCCAACGTGGTTACGCTTCTTCTGGGAATCTCCATCGGAGCGACCATGGCCGGGCCCGTCTTTCTGAAGACCCAGACCCTGATCATCTTGGGGTTGGGCCTGGTGGCCATTTGTCTGGATACGGCCATGGGCATCCTCCTGGCCAAGCTGATGAACTGGGCGTCCGGCGGAAAGATCAACCCGCTGATCGGCGCAGCCGGGATTTCCGCCTTCCCGATGTCGGCGCGGGTGGTGCAAGTGGAAGGCCAAAAAGCGAACAAAAGGAACTATCTTCTGATGCACGCCATGGGCGCAAACACCGGCGGGCAGATCGGGTCGGTTCTCGCGGCCGCGGTGATGCTCTCTCTGCTCAAAGGGATGGGGATCGTTTAAAAAAGTTCGTATCAATCGGAGGAGGCGGGGGGGTTCTTCCCCGCCCTCTCCGCAGAGAAATCAGCGCCTCCCGATTCCAGGCGGTCCGGTCCGGCCCCCGGGCCCGATGACCGCTTGGCCCTCACGGCCCTCCTTTTTTCAAAGCCCGAAAGTCTTATAACCGTTCTTATTTCCCGGACTTTTTCAAGAAATCCAGGTATTGCTGGGCCAGGCGGGCATTGTCGGTTTCGGGCGCCAGACGGATTACCTCCTCAAAGGATTTCTTGGCCTCAACCGCTTGCTGTTCGTTAAAATGGAGAACCCCCAACTGGAGATGCGCGTCGACCAGAGTGGGGGCCAAAACGAGGGTGTTGCGAAAAGCCCGGATCGCCTCCCCGGTTTGCTTGTTGTCCCTGTAAGCCAACCCTAAGTTATAGAAGACCATCCCGAAATCGGGCTTCAGAGCTGCGGCCTTTTGGTAGGAGTCAATGGCCCGGCGCAGGTCCCCTTTTTTGTAATACGCCCACCCCATGTTGTTCAAGACAAAATACGGGGTCTGGTAAAGAACATCCTTGAGGACGATTTCAAACTCGGCAATGGCCGCGTCCCACTGGCCCGTCTCCAAATAGATCGCTCCGATGGCGTTGTGCGCCTCCGTTAATTTGGGGTCGAGCCTCAAGGTTTCCCGATACTCATCCAGGGCTTGGGGGAAAAGGCCCTTGGCGCTGAAGGCCCACCCCAAGGCATAGTGCACATTGGCGTCTTGCGGATTGTACTTTTTCGCCTCCATCAGCTCGCGGAGGGCAGAGGTTGGGTCCCCCTGTTGGATGTATTGCTGGCCCAGACGGGTGTGGAGGATCGCTTTCTGGCGGTCCTGTTCGGAAGTGGAGCAGCCCCCGAGCAGGAGAAGCGCCGTCATGACGATCAAGAGAAACGTTGTCGAATTCATTGTTCAACCTCCTTTTTTTGCCGCTCCCGGAGAGAAAGGCGGGCCGGCTCTTTCCGCACAAGGTCGGAACCGAGCCCGTTCCAACCCAGGGTCTCCGCCAGAGCCCGGATGATCGTCGATTTTCCCGTTCCCCTGAGGCTGCAAGTCAGAAAAAGAAAGGAAAGGAGAAAAAATTACATGAAACTATAATGACATTTTCGCCGGCCTGTCAAGCAAGTTATTATCCTTGATGATCTCGTAAAAAGTTGCCGGAACGATGGTTTCGTAAAAAACTCCAGATGCCAGGCGCGCAAAAACTGAGGAGCGAGGCCCCTTAGGGGCCGCAACGACGAAGTTTAAGCGCAACGCAGCAGATGGACTTTTTACGAAACCATCATCCTTGTCCTCCTTCACTTCTGCAGAAACATAAAGGGCGCCGATCCTTCGGAGCCCCGGCAGGGGCGCGGGGACAGCGCCACGCTTCGCGGAACCACACGGGGGCCCCCCGGAAAAATATCCTTGTTGTTCAAGGTTTTCAAGGGATTAGACGATTCAATCTACGATTATTGGGCCGTGTGGTCGAGGCCTCTCCTGGCTCCGCAAGGCAAGACGCTTGACTGAGCCACCGGTTCTTCTATAATAAATACGCAGCCGGCGGTTTGTCGAAGTCCTGCGCAAAGCATCAAGATCGGCTCGCGTCAACGGTTATTGGGGCAAGAAAGGAAGCGAGGATTGAATTCTCTGGCAATCATCATCTTGGCGGCGGGCAAAGGGACCCGGATGAAATCCGCGACCGTCAAAGTCCTCCATCCTCTGGCCGGAGTTTCCATGCTTTCCTATTCGCTGGACTTGGCCCGAGAGTTTCACCCGCAAAAACTTGTCGTCGTTACCGGGTTTCAGGGGGACGCCGTCCGCCGGCAATTTGACACTCCCGAGCTGACGTTTGTGGACCAGAAAGAACAGCTGGGCACGGGGCATGCCGTGCAGACCGCGGTTCAGGCTTTACCGAGTTTTCAAGGAACCGTCCTGATTCTCTGCGGGGATGTGCCGCTCCTGACCGGGGACACGGTCCAGCGGCTTCTCCAGGCCCACCGGGAGAAAAAAGCGGCCGTAACCGTTCTGACCACGATTTTGGAAAACCCCAAGAGCTACGGCCGGATCTTTCGAAGGGAGGACGGACAGCTTCTGAGAATCGTTGAGGATAAAGACCTCAAAGCGGGGGAGGAGGTCATCCGCGAAATCAACACGGGGATTTATTGCGTGGAAGCGGACTTTCTGTTTTCCGCCCTTCTTTCCTTAACCGACCAGAATGCGCAGCGGGAGTATTATCTCACCGACATTGTGGCGCTGGCCGCCTCCCGCGGGGAAAGAGCCGGCGGGTATGTGGCGGAGAATCCCTTCGAAGTCATGGGCATCAATACCCGGGCCGACCTGGCGAAGGCGGCCCAATATTTGCGGCGGAAAATCAATGAACGCCATCTGCTGGACGGCGTGACCCTCATCGACCCGGCCGCCACCTATATCGACCGGGGGGTCCACATTGGACGGGATACGGTGATTTACCCGAACTGCTTCCTTTTAGGGAGGACGACCCTGGGGGAAGGGTGCGTGGTCGAGCCGGGATGCAAAATCCAGGACACCCGCGTGGGGCGGGCGGCGGTCATCAAGACTTCTTCGGTGATGACGGAGAGTGTCATCGAAGACGGGGTGGAGGTCGGCCCTTTCGCCCATCTGCGTCCTCAAACCACGCTCCTGGAGAAATCCAAAGTCGGCAATTTCGTGGAGCTGAAGAAGTCCGTTCTGGGGAGGGGGTCCAAGGCCAATCACCTGAGCTATATCGGGGATACGACCATCGGGGAAAAAGTAAATGTGGGGGCCGGCACGATCACCTGCAACTATGACGGCAAGAAAAAGCATCCCACCGTTATAGAAGACGAGGTCTTCATCGGCAGCAACACGGCCTTAGTGGCGCCGATCAAAATCGGCCGCAGCGCCTTGATCGGCGCCGGGTCGACGATCACGAAAGAGGTCCCGCCGGACACGCTGGCGGTTACGCGGGCGAAACAGGTCCATTACAAAAAAAGACCCCGGCGCAAGGAGTGAAAAAATATGTGCGGCATCATCGGTTATGTCGGACCGCGGGAGACGAAAGAAGTCCTTCTGGAAGGCCTGCGCAGGTTGGAATACCGGGGATACGACTCCGCCGGGATTGCCTTGTACCACGACGGCAAAGTCGTCATCCGCCGCTCCACAGGGAAGCTTCGGGAGCTGGAAAAGAAAACCGCCGAGGAACGGTTCTCGGGGAAAATCGGGATCGGCCACACGCGCTGGGCGACCCATGGCCGGCCCTCGGAGGCCAACGCCCACCCCCATAAAGCCGGCGGGGTGGTGGTGGTGCACAACGGGATCATCGAAAACTACCTGGGTCTTAAAGCCGCCCTGATTCGCGAAGGTCACACCTTCAAATCGGAAACGGACACGGAGATCCTCAGCCATCTGATTCAAAGCAATCTTTTCAAAGGATTGGGTTTTGAAGAGGCGGTGCGCCAGGCCCTCCTCCAGGTGCAGGGTTCTTATGCCGTCGCCGTGCTTTATGAGGGGGAGAAGGACAAAATGATTGCGGCGCGGAAGGAAAGCCCCCTGATCCTCGGTCTGGGCCAGGGGGAGCATTTTGTCGCCTCCGATATCCCCGCCATCCTGCCCTACACGCGCAAGATGATTTTCTTGGAAGACGGGGAGATGGCCGTCCTCGGAGAGGATTCTTTCCACGTTTCGACCCTGTGGGGAGAGGCTCGGAAACGGGCGCCCAAAGATATCCTCTGGGATCCGGTTACGGCCGAAAAGGGCGGGTACAAGCATTTTATGCTCAAAGAAATTTTCGAGCAGCCCCGGGCCGTAACGGACACAATCCGCGGGCGCATTTCCCTGGAAGTGGGCGATGTCTCCCTTCAGGAGTCCGGCCTCACCCCCCAGGTGCTGAAGGATATCCGGCGGGTCGTCATCATCGCCTGCGGAACTTCCTCTTATGCGGCTTTGGTCGGAAAATTCATGATTGAAGAGATCGCGCGTATGCCGGTGGAGGTAGACCTGGGCTCTGAATTCCGTTACCGCGACCCGCTGATCGGCTCCCAGGACCTGCTTTTAGCCATTTCCCAATCAGGGGAAACGACGGACACCCTGGCCGCCTTTCGGGAAGGGAAGGAAAAGGGAGCCCGAACCTTGGCCATCTGCAACGTGGTGGACAGCAGCTTGGCCCGCCTATCCGAAGGGTTGTTCTATACTCATGCCGGACCGGAGATCGGCGTGGCCTCAACGAAGGCCTTTACCTGCCAGATTGTCGGGCTTTTTCTGTTGGCCATCAAATTGGGGCTTACCCGGGAAACCCTCTCCCGCCAAGGAGCAAAAAGTCTCTTGGATAATTTGACCAAAATCCCCCATCAACTCCAAAAAGTCCTGGAACTGAATGAAGCCATCGTGCCTCTCGCCAAAAAATATATGAACGCCCGCGATTTCCTCTACCTCGGCCGCGGCGTCAATTACCCCATCGCCTTGGAAGGCGCGCTGAAGCTGAAGGAAATCTCTTACATCCATGCGGAAGGGTATCCGGCCGGGGAGATGAAACACGGGCCGATCGCCTTGATTGACGAAGAAGTACCGGTCGTGGTCCTGGCTCCGAAAGGCAGGACCTATGAGAAGATTTTGAGCAACATCGAAGAAGTGCGCGCCCGCGGGGGAAAAGTGATTGCCCTGGCCAACCCGGGGAGCGAGGAAATTGCCTCCAAGGCCCAGGATGTCCTCTGGATCCCGGAGAGCCATCACCTGCTCATGCCGATTTTGTTCAACATCCCGCTCCAGCTTCTCGCGTATAATATCGCCGTTCTTAAAGGAACGGATGTAGATCAACCGCGAAACTTGGCCAAAAGCGTGACGGTGGAATAAATTATGGGGGCAGGGGGGAGGGAGAAGTGGGTGGGAAAACCCCGCTCTTTCCTGCTGCCCCCTGTTTTTTGAAAGGAAAGGATTCATGAAAAAGAGCCTTCGTGCCTTGCGGGCGGACGCCTTGAAAATATTCCGGCAGGCCTTGAAAGCCGTGGATCCGGAGAAGATCCTTTCCGAACACCTTTCCGTGCATAAGAATATTCTCCGGGTCGGAAAGACAAATTACCCGCTGGCGAAGGTGGAAAGAATTTTTGTGGTCGGCACGGGCAAGGCGTCGGCCCCCATGGCTGCAAATCTGGAAAAAATTCTGGGCCCGCGGATTCAGGGAGGGTGGGTCAACGTCAAATACGGCCACGGCCGAAATCTCAAACGCATTCACATCCAGGAAGCCGGCCACCCGCTCCCGGATGCCAAAGGCCTGGAGGGCGCCCGGGAAATCGTCCAGATGCTCAAAGATTTGACCGCGGGGGATCTGGTTATTTTCCTCATTTCCGGAGGCGGGTCCGCGCTCCTGCCCCTGCCGGTTCCCGGGGTCACCCTGGAAGAGAAGCAGAAGGTGACCCGGCTTCTCCTGCGCTGCGGCGCCGCCATCCAGGAAATCAACACCCTGCGCAAGCACCTTTCCTTGCTCAAAGGCGGGGGGCTGGCCAAGCGGGCCTACCCGGCCGCCCTGATTTCTTTGATTCTCTCGGATGTGATCGGGGATCCGCTCGAGGTCATCGCCTCGGGCCCCACGGTTCCCGATTCCTCCACCTTTGCCGATTGCGCCCGCATCCTGGACAAGTTCAATCTCTGGGGGGAAATTCCGGCCGCCGTGGCCGAGCATCTCCGCGAGGGCTTGAAGGGGAATCGCGAAGAAACGCTCAAGGAAGGGGACCCGGCCTTTGCCCGGGTTCAAAACGTAATCGTGGGCAACAACCTTCTGGCCATGAAGGCGGCCCGGGAAAGAGCCCGGGAGCTCGGCTACCGCACGCTGACGCTCTCCTCGCTCATCGAGGGGGAAACGCGGGAGGTGGCGAAGGTGCATGCGGCCATTGCCAAGGAGGTCGTCCTCTCCGCCCAGCCCGTTTCTCCGCCGGCCTGCATTCTTTCCGGCGGGGAAACGACGGTCACCCTCAAAGGTCAGGGAAAAGGGGGAAGAAACCAGGAGTTTTCCCTGGCCGCCGCCCTGGAGATCGACGGCTGGAAGGAGGTGGCCCTGCTCAGCGCCGGCACGGATGGCACGGACGGGCCGACGGATGCGGCCGGAGCCTTTGCCGATGGGCAGACGATCCGCAGGGGGAAAGAAAAAGGCTTGGACGCCCGCGCCTTCCTGAATGAAAATGATTCCTATTCGTTTTTCGAGAAGCTGGGGGACCTGCTGATCACCGGCCCCACGGGGACGAATGTGATGGATTTGCGGATTCTCCTGATCGCGGAGTCGTCCGGGTGAAGCCGGAGGTTTGTAACCCTTCAGGTCTTTGAAGAAAGATGGGTCCCTTGGGCCGAGGGGAAATCCCCCGCTGCTTCCCGCGCTGTGCGGCCCGGCCCCCGGGCCCAAAGAGGCGCGGGTCCAATATTTTTTCAAAACGCCAAACGGATAGGGAGGTTCTATTCGTCCGCGGTAAAATAGTAGGCCGCCCCGCCGATGACCGCAAGGGAACCCACGACGATCCCGGTCCAGAACAGGAAGTCTCTCTCCGCCTCGTTTAGGGAAGATGGATTTTCATCCAGCACCGCATAATCCACTTTTTTCCCGTTTATAAACGTGAAGAGCTGAACCGGCTCGTCGTAAATCCATTCGTACACCGCCTCCCGCCCCACGGAGAGATTGCGGAAAAAACGGAGATAAGTCGGCGGCCCCATTTTTTCATGGACGGCCTTTTCATCGGCCGAAAGCTTTGCGGGGTCCAGCTTCAAAACCCGCCACCGCTCCGAAACCTTCGTGGATTCGCTTTTTTGGAGGTAGGAAGGCTTATAACTGCACCCGAGGGAAGAAAAAACAAAGGCGGTTATCGTCAGATAGACCAGGAAAAATCTGAGTTTCAATAAGGACGGCATCGGAAGATTCGTGCTCCCTTGATCCTGAATTGGCCTTATGAATAGCATTGGTTCAGCCGTTTTGTAAAGAGAAATTCTCGCGCAGGAAGACCTCCATTTCCGAAATTTCCGCGGGGGTAGGAAACAAAGTGTCTCCGCAGGTTTCCGCTCCTTGGATTTTCCCCAGGCGGTGGAGGGCGTATTTGAGTCCTGCCGCGGGTTGCAACCCCAGAACTCCGCAAAGAATTTTTAATTTTTGACTCCCCTTGAATAGACTCAGCCCTCTTGCCGGATCCTCGGTGGGCGTCAAAGCTCCGGTCACGATTTTCCGCCATTCGGCGGGAAGAAGGTTGGCGCCCCAGGAAATCACGCCCGAAGCGCTCGGCTGATTAAGAAAATTCATCTCGTCTCCGTCATAGAGGCGGAATTCCCGGCGGTTTCGAACCGCCCGCTGGTAGTGGAGGGTGCGCTGAAAATCTCCCGCCTGGATAAGGCCCGCAATCTGTTCGTTTTCCGCAATCTTTTTCAATACTGCGGTGCGGAGGTTCTTGCGTTTCAGAGAACGGTTGAGACTGCTGATGAGCCGGGGGTGATTGTACAGAATAATGGGCAAAGAAGATCTGCGGGCCCATTCTTCGTAGAACTGCGGAAGCTTGCGGTTGCTGTGATGCCAGAGGGGGAGATCCGCCCAGAAAAGAAGGGGAACTCCCTGGAGGCCCCGGAGATGCTGCTCTCCCGCAGCCACATTTTTTAAGGTTTCCTCCGAGGTCCGGGCTGTCGGGCAGAGGAAAAGGGGTTTTCTGCCCGCGACCGCATCGAGACATCCCCGGAAAAGCTCCAGGCGCATTTTTTCGGGGAGAAAAAGCCCTTCCCCCGCCAGAGGCTCCCCGATCAGAAAACCGTCGCTGAAAGGCAGAAGGCGCTCGATCAAGCCCTTCATGGATTCCCAATCGATTTCCCTCCGGGAGTCCAGAGGAGTAATTAAAGCGGTTATCAACCCTTTGGGCGGGAGGGTGGGCATTTACCTCGGCTCCTTGGGGTTCGAGAGGTCGCGGAGGGTGATGAATCCCCGGAGGCGGTTCTCTTTGTCGACCACCGGGAGGGCCGTCAGATTGTTCTCGATCATGACCCGCATGGCCTCGCTCCCCGAGCCGCCTTCCTCCACGACCGGGGGGGTGGGGCTCATGAGCTCCCGAATGGGCCGGGCGAGAAAGTGGGGAGAGCCGAGGTCTCCCTTCCGCAGATCGCGGTCCCGGACCATTCCCGCCAAGCGCCCGTCGGGGTGAAGAATGAACCCGAAATCCTTCTGCTGGGAATTCAGGCGGGCCAGAAATTCTCCTACGGTTTTTTCGGGAGAAAAACAGAGCGCTTCGGGCGCGGGATGCATGCTGTCTTTGACCCGCAGAGTGGTTTTTTCTCCCAGGCTCCCGCCGGGGTGAAAGAGGGCGAAGTCCTTCTCCTCGAATTTTTTCTGCCGCATGAGGGCCACGGCCAGAGCATCGCCGATGACCAGGGCGGCGGTGGTGCTCGAGGTGGGCGCCAGGCCGAGGGGGCAGGCTTCCCGTTCCACGCCGGCGTCGATCGCCGCCTCGCTGCTGCGGGCCAGGGTGGAATTCAGGTTCCCGGTCAGGCTGATGATTTTGGCCCCGATTTTCTGGATGCTCGGCAGAAGGGTGATCAGCTCAGCCGTCTCCCCGCTGTTGGAAATCGCCAGCACGATGTCCTGGGGGGAGACCATCCCCAGGTCTCCGTGGAGGCCTTCGACGGGGTGAAGAAAAGCGGCGGGCGTTCCGGTGCTGAGCAGGGTGGCGACGACCTTGCGGCCCACCAGACCGGACTTGCCGATCCCGGTGACGACCACTCGTCCTTTGCAGGACAGGATGATCTCGACGGCCCGGACGAAACTTTCGTCGATCCGGTCGAGAAGCCCCTCCACCGCTTCGGCTTCGATGCGAATGACTTCTTTGGCGTGGCGCAGGATTTCTTTCAAGGGGCCAACCTTAATGATCTCGTAAAAAGTTGCCAGAACGATGGTTTGGTAAAAAGCTCTCCCGCCACTGGCGGGACAAGGCGCGCAAAAACTGAGGAGTGAAGCGTACGTACAGGTACGCTGTAACGACGAAGTTGAAGCGCAACGCCGCAGATGGACCTTTTACAAAACCATCAACCTTGATGACTTCGTAAAAAGTCAAATAGACCGTCACCCCGGTGAAAACCGGGGTCCAGAACGCCTTGAAATAACTGGATTCCGGCTTTCGCCGGAATGACAAATTCTATGGAAATTCGACTTTTTACGAGATCATCAACCTTGCCTCTCGTCGATGTTCCTTCTAAGAATACCGAAAAGCGCAAAGAGAATCAAGTTCCGGATGACATCCGGGTGAAAAAAGGCTTTGACGGGGTCTGCAAATCTCATTATAGTATCTTGGGTACCCATTCAGTGACGGGGGGGCGGCAGGCTTTGTTGTTGGCCAGGGCGCCTCCTGCTATTCACGCCGGACCTAAATCCGTAGCGGCTTCCCACCCTTGACTGAAGGGTTACTATCTTGGGGGGCAGGTCATGAACGACGCCAAATCACCAAAAGGCCAGGATCCGCGCCAAGAAGAGGAACCCGGGGGAGTCTTCCGGCGCCTTCGAAAAGCCTTTCGCGATTTTATTTTCGGCGCGGCTTTGATGGAGTTTCAAAAGGTGGCCCGGGAGGAACGGACAGCCCGGCAGGATCTTTTTTTAGTGCTCACCTTCGGAGATTTCATCGGGGTTCCGCTTCTTCCGTCTCCCCAAGCTTTGCGCCTTCTTCCCTATGTGGTCCCGAACCTCGAATCCTGGAAAAAAAGGATGGTTCGCGCGCGGGATCTAACGGCGATGGGGGAGTTATAAACGGGTCGGGGGGGAAAGAAGATGAGGCGCTGCCCGGGACGGGTGGAGGAGAAGATGAGAGGCGTTACCCGGTTTGGGGTTTCGATGGATGGAACCCTTCTGAAAGATTTTGATCAACTGATTTCCCGGAAGGGGTACCGGAACCGCTCGGAAGCCCTCCGGGATCTGATCCGCGATAATTTGGTCCGGGAAGAATGGGAAGGCGGAAACCAGGAGACCGTGGGCACCCTGGCCCTGGTTTACAACCATCACACCCGGGAACTCACCCGGGTCCTGACGAACCTGCAGCACCGCTTTTATAAGACCATCCTTTCCACCACTCATGTCCACTTAGACGAACACAACTGCCTCGAGGTTTTGATCCTGAGGGGGAAGGGAAAGGATATCCAAAAGATCGGCGACCGGCTCATCGGGACCCGCGGCGTCAAGCACGGGAAGCTTTCCCTGACGACCACCGGAAAAAAATTGCGCTAACTCCTTTCCCATCTCCTCGGAATCCTCTGCCTGCGGTTGACAAGACGATCCGCCCCCGCCGCCCGAACAAAACGAGAAATGGGGAAACGAATGATGGACCCCGGATAGCATCCCTTCCGGCCGCAGCGGTCTGCAAAATCTTAGTGTTACTATTTTTATATTTATGTTATTATGAAATTCCTTTTGGGTTGGAAAATTGGACACACCCAACCGTTGACGGGAGGAAAAGATGAAAGAAAAAAGGGAGTTCATCCCCGAGGATTTTCGGAGGTGCGTGGATTTTCACGGGCATATATGCCCAGGGTTGGCCATCGGCTACCGGGCGGCCAAAGCCGGAATGGAATGGCTGGCCGCGAAGCGGGCGGAGGATGAAGAGGTCGTGGCGATCGTGGAGACCGACGCCTGCGGGGCCGACGCCATCCAGGTTTTGACCGGATGCACTTTCGGGAAGGGAAACTTTTTCCACCGTGACTATGGCAAGCAGGCCTTTACCCTGCTGGGGCGGCAGATCGGCCGGGGGGTTCGCCTCGCTTTGCGGGCAGGGGCTTTGGGATTATCCGCGCGGCACCGGGAGCTTTTCGAGCGGATTCGGGCGGGTTCGGCCACCGCCGAAGAAAGAGGGGAATTCCAGAAACTCCATGAGGGGAAATCCCGGGAAATATTGGAAAAGCCTCTCCCCGACTTATTCGCGATGAAAGAAGTTTCGCCGGCGGTTCCTCCCAAGGCCAAGATCGAGCCTTCCAAACCCTGCCAGATTTGCGGGGAGCCGACTATGGGCTCGAAAATTCAGAACCACGACGGCAAAGAGGTCTGCCGTTCCTGCTGTCCGGGGTAGAAAGCCAAGCTCTGCGAGGTGCAGAAAAGAATCCATGCGTGAAGTTCAATCCCCTTCCGGTTCAAAAACCATCACCCTCGTCTATCGGGAGGCGCTCAAAAGGAAGGACCTGCTTTTCCTCGCGATCCTCTTCCTGCTGGCGCTCCTCATGGGATATGCCCTGGCGGTGGGATCTTATGAACTGTCGCTGTCCGGGGTCGTGAAAGCACTCCTGGGGTATGCTGACGGGCCCACGGAGACCGTGATTTGGAACATCCGGTTTCCCCGCATCGTCGCCGCCCTCCTTTCCGGGTGGGGGCTCGGTTTGGCCGGAATCGCCTTCCAGTCCCTCCTGAAAAACCCACTGGCTTCCCCCTCCACCCTCGGTGTCAGCCAGGGAGCGGCCTTTGGGGCGGCGTTCGCCATCGTGGTTTTCGGTGCGGGGGGGATGCAGGCGGGGTCCCTCCGGGTACAGGGAGCGAGCCCTTTGAATATTTACAGTCTTTATGCCGTCACCCTTTTTGCTTTTGGGGGCGCCTTGGCGGCGACCCTGGTCATCTTGACCTTGGCCCGCCTTAAAAAGATGTCCCCGGAAGCGATTATTCTGGCCGGCGTCGCCCTTTCCTCCCTCTTCGTTTCCGGAACCATCCTGATTCAGTATTTTGCCTCCGAGGTGGAGATCGCCGCGGTGGTATTCTGGGCCTTCGGCGACGTGGCCCGCTCCACGTGGAAGGAGATCGGAGTTTTGGGGCTTGCCACCGGTTTGATCACTTCTTATTTTGCGTTGAATCGCTGGAATCTGAACGCCCTCCTGGCCGGGGAAGAGGTGGCCAAGAGTCTGGGCGTGGAAGTAGAAAGGATCCGGATTATCGGGATGCTCCTGGCCACGGTGGTCGCCGCCCTGGTCACCTGCTTCCACGGCGTGATCGCCTTCTTAGGCCTTCTGGCGCCGCATATCGGCCGCCGCCTCATCGGTTCGGACCACCGGCTTTTGATCCCCTATTCCTGCGCCCTGGGTGCCCTCCTCCTCCTTCTGGCGGACACGGCGGGGCGGGTGATCATAGGTTCGGGAACCCTGCCCGTGGGGGTCCTGACGTCTTTCATGGGGGCGCCGCTTTTCCTGTATTTGCTTTGGAGGGGCTATCAGCGATGATCCTCTCCGTGGCCGGGATCCATTTTCATTACCCCAGCCGTACGGTCCTGAAGGGCGTTTCCTTCGAGATGGGAAAGAGCCAGATCCTGGGGGTTCTGGGGATCAATGGCGCCGGAAAGTCGACCCTCCTGAAATGTCTCAACCGGATTCTGCGCCCCGAAAGGGGAGAGGTTCTTCTGGAAGGGAAGAACCTTCTGAAAATGAGCGGGAATCAAATCGCCCGGAGAATGGGTTATGTTCCGCAAAAATACGGCGAGGAAAAGCTGACGGTATACGATACGGTCCTTTTGGGGCGCAAACCCTACATTCAATGGGCGGCGGCGGAGAACGATTTTCAGGTGCGTCGAGAAAATCCTGCGCCTCCTCCACCTCGAGGAATTTGCCATGCGACCCGTCCACGAACTCAGCGGGGGCGAGATGCAGAAGGTCATCATCGCCCGGGCGCTGGCCCAGGAACCGCAGGTCCTCCTCCTGGACGAGCCGATCAGCAGTCTGGATTTAAGAAACCAGCTGGAGGTCATGGAGCTCATCGCCGGGATCGTACGGGATCACGGGTTGTCGGCCATCTTGTCGATCCACGACATCAACCTGGCTCTCCGCTTTGCCGACCGGCTTCTTTTTCTGAAAGACGGAAAGATCCACACTCTGGCTGACCGCGGATCAGTTACCCCCCGGATCACCCAGGATGTTTACGGGGTAGAAGTTATCCTGGAGGAAGTTCAAGGCTTTCCCCCTGGTGATTGCGAAGAACTGCTGCCGGGGAAGCGAAGAAAGGCACGAAGCATGAACAAAAGGACAGAAGTCTGTACCCTGGGCGTAATTCTATTCTTCCTTGGAGCTCTTCTCGGGCCGGGGGTGTGGGCCCAGGAAAAAATGAGGGTCATCGATCTGGAAAAGCGGCTCGTAGAAGTGCCTAAAAACCCGGAGCGGATCATCTGTCTGGGTCCGGGGTCTCTTCGCATCATCTGCTACTTGGGGATGGGCAAGAAAGTGGTCGGGGTGGAAAGGTTTGAAAAAAGCCCGCCAGTTGGGAGAGGCTATTTATGGGCCAATCCGGACCTGGCCAAGCTGCCCGCCATAGCCCCCAGGGGGCCGGCCGGGATCAACAAGGAGCCGGATCTGGAGGCCGTTTTGAAAATCAATCCCCAGGTGATTTTCATCGCCAACATGGAACCGGGCAAGGCGGAAGCGCTGCAGAAAAAGGTGAACATCCCGGTGGTCATCCTTTCCTACGGAGGATTTGCGACCTTTGATGAGGTCGTCTTTGAGTCTTTGCGTCTGGCCGGAAAGATTCTCGGCGCCGAAAAACGAGCCGAGGAAGTGGTGGCCTATATCGAAAACGCCCGCCGCGACCTGTTAAAAAAAACGGAGCCCTTTGAGGAAAAGGGAAAGCCCCGGGTTTATATCGGCGGGATCGGCTTCCGGGGGACCCAGGGGATCGAAAGCACCGACGCCAGCTATTTTCCGCTGGACTGGGTGCGCGCCAAAAACTTGGCAAAAGAAATCGCCCCCAAGGGCCATCTGTTCGTGGAAAAGGAAAAGATCCTGGTTTGGGACCCGGATCTCATCTTCCTCGATGCCGGCGGCCTCGGCAATATCCAGCAGGATTTCCAGAAAAAGCCGGAATTTTACCGCAACCTCAAAGCCTTCCGAACCCAGAAGGTTCACCTTCTATTCCCCTACAACTGGTACGTGACCAATATCGACACGGCCATCGCCGATGGCTACACGGCCGGAAAAATCCTCTATCCGGAGCTCTTTCAAGACTTGGATCCCCATAGGAAGGCGGATGAGATTTACTCTTTCCTCCTGGGCAAGCCCGTTTATGGGAAACTGGAAAAGGAGTTCGGGAAACTCGGAGAAGCTGCCCTTTTTCTTCCGTAAGGAACAGGGGTTTCCGCCAAAGGGAACGGAATCAAGTTCTTCGCAACTACCCTAGATTCTTTGGATGTCTCCGAGATGCGAAGATGAATCCAGGCGAAACGCTGCCGAGAGGGTAAATCCTTCAGTCAAGGGGGGGAAGCCGCTACGGATTCAGGGCCGGCGTGAAAACCAGGAGGTGCCCTGGCCTGGGGGTCCGGGCGCTACGCTTGGAATCATAAGGCGCTGATTTCTTCGTGGAAGGGGCGGGGGCCAAGGCCTCCCGCCGCTGGCATCGGAGTCTCAGGAGTTTCTCCGAGTCTCTGCTCATCCCGACCGATGCTTCCGGCGCGTACCGCCCAAACCCCCAGGCCAACAACAAAGCCTGCCGCCCCCCCGTCACTGAATGGGTACGCCGAGGGAAAAAATCGAATTGACGTTAAATTGCAAAGGAAATAGAATAGACCCAGATTCCGGTGATTAAAGAGGTGAAAAAATGGGCCAGCTCCAGAACCCTCTTCCCCAATTTGAGGAATCCAGCGGATCTCGTGGAGGCCTATGTTAGGCCTCGGGATATGACCAGAGAGGGGAAAAAAGGGCGGCCGAGCCCATTTTTAATTCATCCCCCTGTTTTCCCCGCCTTTCATTCCCCTCCGATAAAACCTTATTGTCGCCTATGGGAGGAAATAATGACAAAGACCTTTCTTTCTTGCTTCCCCTGGTATATCATCTCGGCGGGAGCATTCATCGGGATCCTTGCGCCGATTCTCCAGAAATTAGGAAACCCGGCGAACATGGGCATTTGTGTGGCCTGTATGGAGCGGGATATTGCCGGCGCTTTAGGCCTGCACCGCGCGGATATCGTCCAGTATCTGCGCCCGGAAATCATGGGATTCGTCCTGGGTTCCTTGATTGCCGCTCTTTTATTCCGGGAATTCAAGCCCCGCACCGGCTCGGCCCCCATCATCCGGTTCTTCTTAGGGGTCTTCGCCATGATCGGCGCCCTGGTTTTCCTCGGATGCCCCTGGCGCGCGCTTCTCCGGCTGGCCGGCGGAGACGGGAACGCCATCCTGGGTTTGGCCGGATTGGCCTTCGGAATCTGGATCGGAGTGCAATTCCTCAAGGGAGGATACAATTTAGGCCGGGCGACAGCGACGAAATCCGCGGCCGGGTGGATGATGCCGGGTCTCATGATCGTTCTTCTTCTTTTTGCGATTTTCACTCCCCAGTTTGCCCAGGGCGGCCCAATCTTCACAAGCACCAAAGGCCCTGGAGCGGCGCATGCCCCTTTGATCATTTCTTTGATCGTGGGCCTTGGAGTGGGATTCCTGGCCCAGCGAACTCGTTTTTGCACCATGGGGGCCATTCGCGACGTAGTTCTCATCCGGGATTTTCATTTGTTCACCGGCATCTTTGCACTGGTGGTCGTGGCCTTTGTCGTCAACCTGATTCTGGGCCAGTTCAAACCCGGCTTTGCGAATCAGCCCATCGCCCATGACAACTACCTCTGGAATTTCTTGGGCATGACCCTTTCGGGATTGGCCTTTGCCCTTGCCGGCGGATGCCCGGAAGGCAGTTGATCCTCTCGGGAGAGGGGGACGGCGACGCGGCGGTGTTCGTTGTCGGAATGATCGCGGGAGCTGGAATCGCCCACAACTTTGCTCTGGCCAGCTCTGCAAAGGGACCGGGCGCCTTTGGGCCGGCGGCCGTGGTCATCGGCCTGGTTTTCTGCCTCCTCATCGGGCTTTCCATGAGGGAAAGGAGCCGAGCATGAGTGAAAAAATTGACGCCCGAGGGTTGTCCTGTCCCCAACCTGTTGTCCTGGTAAAGAAGGCCATTGATAGATTGGGAAAAGGAGAGATTGAAGTGTGGGTTGACACGGTTACCTCCAAGGAAAATGTCTCCCGCCTGGCGCGAAACGCCGGGTTTCAGGTAACCGAGCAGGAAAAAGAAGGAGAGTTCATGTTGAAACTGGCTAAGGATTGATCAATGGATGATAAATCTAATTTATCTGGATAATGCGGCCACCTCTCATCCAAAGCCTGAAGGCGTGATTCAGGCCATAGTGGCCTTCATGCGCGAAGTGGGGGGAAACGCGGGACGCTCGGGCCACCGGCTTTCCATCGAAGCCGGGAGGGTGGTTTTCGAAGCCCGGGAGAAGGTGGCAGCGCTCTTTGGCGTCCGTGATTCCTCCCGCGTCGTCTTTGGGCAGAACGCGACCGAGGCGATCAACCTGGGCCTGAAGGGAGTTCTCCACCGCGGCGACCATGTTATCACCTCTTCCATGGAACACAATTCGGTGATGCGCCCTCTCCGGGCCTTGGAGAGAGAGGGTATTGAACTCACGGTGGTCTCCTGTTCCCGGGAAGGATTTTTGGATCCAGAAAAAGTCCAAGAGGCCATTCGAAAAAATTCACGCCTGGTCGTCCTGAATCATGGATCGAATGTGGTTGGGACTTTGTTGCCCATAAGCGAAGTAGGCGAAGTTTGCCGCAAACACAGGCTTCTCTTCTTGGTCGATGCCGCCCAGACGGCGGGGGTGATTCCCATCGATATGGAACGGAATGGGATCGATCTTCTGGCATTCACCGGACACAAAGCTCTTTTCGGCCCTCAGGGAACGGGGGGACTGGTTATCGGTGAACGAGTCAATGAAAAGAATATCGAACCTTTGAAAAGAGGGGGGACGGGGAGTCGATCCGAGCTCGAGGAGCAGCCCGATTTTCTCCCCGACCTTTGCGAAAGCGGAACGCCAAATGCGGTAGGTTTAGCCGGACTTCGGGCCGGGCTTGAATATGTCATGGGAATCGGACTTGAGAAAATTCGGATCCATGAAAGAGACCTGACCCGACAGCTCATTCAGGGACTTTTGAAGATTCCCGAGGCAGTTGTATACGGATCCGGGGATGCGGAAAAGCAATGCGCCACCGTTTCCTTCAATCTCAAAAACTGGGCGCCCTCCGACCTGTCGTTCCGCCTGGACGAGGAGTTCGGGATCCTGACCCGCGTCGGCCTCCATTGCGCGCCTTCAGCCCACCGGACGATCGGAACGTTCCCTGACGGGACGGTCCGGGTGAGCATGAGCTATCTGAACACGGAAGAGGAGATCGCGCAAACCCTTGAGGCCATAAAAGCCTTGGCTCGGAAGGGGGCATGAGATGTCCCTGGGCGTGATTCTCTTCGCCTCCACTCATTTCGCCATCCGGGCCGAGAAGCTGGCCAAAGAGAAGGGCTTTGCCGTGAAACTGATCCCCGTTCCCCGCCATCTTAGCTCCGACTGCGGGGTATGTCTTCGCTTTTCCTCGGATCAGAAAGGAGAGATCGAAGACACCCTCAATCAAGCCGGGGTCCAAATGGAAGGCATTCATTGCCTGGATTAGCAGGGCAACGATCTATTGTCCCCCCTCCGCAAATTAAGCGCTTCGCTATGAAGGCGAGGGGAGGACCCTCTTTGCGGATAGCCCGCGAGCCCTCTCTCAAACTTATCCCCGTCAGCCCCGAGTTTCTAATTCCTGACCGCGTATTTCCTGAAAGCAAAACCATTTCATAGGAATATCCCGATTTCAGAAGGGAGCAGAAAGAACAAAAAATTGCCACCCTTCAAGGAGACCATAGAATCTTTTGCTGATAGACGGGATATCGACGGCGAGGAAAAGATAAAGCTTTCTATCATGAATAAGGAGTATTTCTCCTGTTTAAACGAAGGGGATTCCTCTGTTTTTTGCTGAAGGCATCCCAGGGTGTTCTGAAAATTAGTGTTTCCGGAAAAGTATTTCGCCGGGGGGAATAAAGTTTAGGCAAGGAAAACCGCCTTCTGGCCGTAACCCTTCAGTCACGGGTGGCCCGGGGCAAGTTTTGTTGTGGCCTGGGGGTTCGGGCGGTACGCGCCGGAAGCATCGGCCGGGATGGGCAGAGACTCGGAGAAAGCACCGAATTTCCGCCGAAGGATGCGGGAGGCCTTGGCCCCCGCCCCCTCCACGAAGAAATCACCTCCTTATGGTTCCAAGCGGACCGACCGAACCCCCAGGCCGGGGCGCCCCTTAGCCTTTACCCCGGACCTTAATCCGTTGCGACTGGCCACCCGTGACTGAAGGGTTACTTCTGGCCCTGCAGAGAAGCAAACGAATCTTCTGCTTTGCAACAAACCATTAAAGCCTCGCTTTCCCACAAGCAGGATTCTGATTATTTCCTCGCCAAAGCCGATCAATCCCCATGAATGCTTTTTCAAAAAAAACCTCATGGCTCATTAGGCCGACAGGCTCGATTCGCTCCTCACGGACAACGGAAGGTCTGGCCTTGCGAAAAATTGACTGTTTCTTGACAATCTCCCGGCGCTTTTTGAGATCGAAATGACCTGCGGGAGGCATTAAAATGTAAAGGAGAGGATGGTGTTAATCCCCGCGGAAAACAAAGAGGAGTTTTGAAATGGAAGATTTGATTTTTGGAGGAATCATCCTGGCTTTTTTCCTGGCGAGTTGGGGGTTTATCCACGCCTGTGACCGGCTGAGGAGGTAAGTCCATGAATATCCTTTATCTTATTTCCGGATTCATTGCCGCTGGCTCTTCTGCTTTATCTGCTTTGGGCTCTTTTGAAACCGGAGGATTTGTCATGAACCTTTTTGATTGGCTGCAAGTCATCCTGTTTTTGATCGTCGCTCATCGGCCTGGCGAAACCGCTGGGCGCGCACATGGCCCGAGTGTACGAAGGCGAGCGAACTTTCCTTTACCCGCTTCTTGGACCGATCGAAAAGCTCATCTACCGAGCTGGCGGTGTCCATGCCGATGCGAGATGGGCTGGAAGGAATACGCCTGGGCTCTCCTGCTCTTCAATCTATGTGGTTTTTTCGCGGTATACGCGTTACAGCGATTTCAATCCTGGCTCCCGTTAAATCCTATGGGTTTCGGGGCCGTTTCGCCCGACTCGGCTTTTAACACCGCGGTGAGCTTTGCCACCAATACGAACTGGCAGGGGTATGCGGGAGAAGCCACGATGAGCTACCTGACCCAAATGTTAGGGCTGGCAGTTCAGAATTTTCTGTCGGCCGCGACGGGGATGGCTACCGTCGTAGCATTCATCCGCGGATTTGTCCGGTCGTCGGCTAAGGGAATCGGCAATTTTTGGGTGGATCTTGTCCGCAGCACCCTCTATATTCTTATCCCTCTCTCCTTTATTGTGGCGCTGATCCTTGTATCCCAGGGGGTAGTGCAGAATTTCAAGACTTATCAGCCTGTTCCACTCCTGCAAACGACGACTTACGAAAAACCAAAGCTCGATTCCGATGGAAAACCCCTCAAGGAGGCCAAGGGCAATCCCGTGACCGAAACGGTCCCGGTGAAAGAACAAATCCTACCCCTCGGGCCGGCAGCCTCTCAAATTGCCATCAAGCAGCTGGGCACCAACGGGGGAGGGTTTTTCAACACCAATTCTTCCCATCCTTTCGAGAACCCGACGCCATTATCGAATTTCGTGGAGATGCTGGCCATTCTCATCATCTCGGCAGCTCTTTGCTACACCTTCGGAAAGATGGTGGGGGACACCCGGCAGGGATGGGCCGTGCTTGCCGCGATGACCCTGATTTTCTGTCTTCTCCTGAGCGTAACTTTATGGAGCGAACATTCCCACAACCCGGCACTCGCTAAGACCGGCGGAGCAGGGGGCATCCCCCGGATCTCTTCATCTGAAGGGAATATGGAGGGAAAAGAGGTGAGATTTGGAATCGTAAACTCGGCCATCTGGGCCACGGCCACGACCGCAGCATCGAATGGTTCCGTGAACTCCATGCATGACTCTTACCTGCCGTTGGGTGGCATGGTCCCCATGTGGCTAATGCAACTCGGGGAGATCATTTATGGGGGAGTAGGTTCCGGATTATACGGAATGCTCGTCTTCGCGATCATTGCCGTTTTTGTCGCCGGGCTTATGGTCGGCAGGACGCCGGAGTACCTGGGAAAGAAGATCGAGGCGTACGAGATGAAGATGTCCGTCCTGGTCGTCCTCATCCCGGTTCTCGCGGTCCTTTTGGGAACGGCGATAGCGGTCCTGTTCCGGGAGGGAACCTCTTCGGTTCTCAACCCGGGGCCGCACGGGTTCAGCGAGATCCTGTATGCCTTCTCCTCGGCCGGAAACAACAACGGCAGTGCTTTTGCCGGGTTGAACGGGAATACGGTCTTCTACAACACCATGCTTGGCTTCGCCATGCTTTTCTCCCGTTACTGGCTGATCATCCCCGCGCTGGCGATCGCCGGTTCCCTGGTCTTAAAAAAGAAAGTTCCGGCGAGTTCGGGGACGCTGGAAACGCATACGCCCCTGTTCATTCTATGGCTGATCGCCGTGGTTGTTATTTTCGGGGCGCTGAGCTTCCTGCCGGCGTTGGCCCTTGGACCGATTGTGGAGCATTTGCTGCTTTATTGATGGGCGTGAAAATCGCGGGCGGGGTTTAAACCCGCGGTGTTGGTCAGGAGGAGGACGATGAGAATTCGGAATTCCCAGAAGAAGAAACCCAGTCAAACAGGTCAATTATACGGGGAGGCCCTGGTCGAAGCCCTAAAAAAATTCGATCCGCGAAAGATGGTGCGGAACCCGGTGATGTTTGTGGTGGAGGTGGTCAGCGTCCTAACGACCGGATTTTGGGTGCAAGCCCTGATGGGCAAGGGGGAAGCGCCTGCCGGATTCATCGGGCACATTTCTTTGTGGTTATGGTTCACGGTGCTCTTTGCCAACTTCGCCGAGGCCTTGGCCGAGGGAAGGGGTAAGGCCCAGGCCCAGGCTTTGAAGCGGATGCGGAAACAGACGCAGGCAAAGAAGCTGTCACCCAAATTTCATTGCCTTGAGGGATCTCTCAAACCGAGGAAGGAAGATTATTCTTTCGTGTCGTCTACGGATCTGCGTAAAGGCGACCTTTATTTTGTGGAAGCAGGCGATACTCTTCCCGCGGACGGGGAAATTGTGGAAGGGATTGCCTCGGTGGATGAGAGCGCCGTTACCGGAGAGAGCGCCCCGGTCATTCGCGAGTCGGGAGGGGACCGCAGCGCGGTGACTGGAGGCACACGGATTCTCTCTGATTGGCTGGTCGTGCGGGTCACCGCGGATCCAGGCGAGAGTTTTCTGGACCGGATGATCGGTCTCATCGAGGGCGCCAAACGGCAGAAGACCCCCAATGAAATCGCCCTGGACATTCTGCTGGCCGGATTTACAATCATTTTTCTCGTTGTCTGCGCCACGCTTCTTCCTTTCTCCCTTTTCAGCGTGGAAGCGGCGGGCAAGGGTTCTCCGGTGACGATCACCGTTCTGGTGGCCCTGCTCGTCTGTCTCATTCCGACGACGATTGGCGGGCTCCTCAGCGCCATTGGCATTGCCGGCATGGATCGCCTGATCCGGCGAAACGTTATTGCCATGTCCGGAAGGGCCGTCGAAGCAGCAGGAGATGTGGATGTCCTTCTTTTGGACAAGACCGGCACCATTACCCTGGGAAACCGTCAGGCCGTGGAACTGATTCCCATGAGCCATTTTGATATTCGCGAATTGGCCGAATTAACCCAGCTCGCCTCGCTGGCGGATGAAACGCCGGAAGGCCGAAGCATCATGGCCTTAGTCAAGGAAAAATATGGTTTGCGGGGGCGAACGGTGGGTCCGAGCGATGGGAAAGGGATGCAATTCCTGCCCTTCAGCGCCCAGACGCGGATGAGCGGGGTAGATGTCAACGGGCTCAGAATACGAAAGGGGGCTGCGGATGTGATCATCGCCCATATACAAGAAAATGGCAATCCTGTCCCCCGCGGGCTCAACGATGCCGTAGACCGGATTGCCCGTACCGGAGGAACTCCGCTCGTTGTGGCCCGGAATGATCAAGTCGTGGGGGTCATCCACCTCAAGGATGTGGTGAAGGGCGGAATCCGGGAGCGATTTGCCCAGCTGAAACGCATGGGCATCCGGACGGTCATGATCACCGGGGATAATCCGGTGACGGCGGCGGCGATCGCGGCCGAGGCCGGAGTGGATGATTTCCTGGCCCAGGCCACGCCGGAAGCCAAGCTGAAGCTCATCCGCGAGCACCAGGCGGGTGGACGCCTGGTAGCCATGACCGGGGACGGCACCAACGACGCCCCTGCCCTGGCCCAGGCGGATGTGGCCGTGGCGATGAACACGGGAACCCAGCCGGCACGGGAGGCGGCCAACATGGTCGACCTGGACAGCAACCCGACCAAGCTAATCGAGATCGTTGAGATCGGCAAACAGCTGCTCATGACCCGGGGGGCCCTGACTACGTTCAGCATCGCCAACGACGTGGCCAAGTACTTCGCCATCATCCCGGCCGCCTTCGCTTCCACGTATCCGGTTCTGCAAACGCTGAATTTCATGCGCCTCGAGAGCGCAATACTCTCGGCCGTGATCTTCAATGCCCTCATTATCGTGGCTTTAATTCCTTTGGCCTTGAAGGGCGTTCCTTATCGCCCTCTCGGGGCGGCGCGTCTGCTGCGCAGCAACCTGCTCATCTATGGCCTGGGAGGACTCATCGCCCCGTTTATCGGGATCAAACTGATCGATATGATTCTGGCAGCGTTCGGATTGTCTTGAAAAAGGAAAGGAATTAAAAAATGTTCAAACAATTAAGACCTGTTTTCATGGTTTTCTTTCTGCTGAGCCTTGTGACCGGTATCGCCTATCCGTTGCTCGTAACCGGGGTTGCCCAGCTGGTTTTTCCGGAAAAGGCCAACGGAAGTTTGATCCTCAGGGAAGGAGGTTATGCCGGTTCCGCACTCATCGGTCAACCCTTTGACGACCCAAAATATTTTTGGGGGCGCCTGTCGGCGACGCCTGATTTTCCCTATAACCCTGCCTCCTCTGCGGGATCGAACCTGGGTCCGTCCAATCCGGCTTTGGTGGAGGCGGTGAAGGCCCGGATCGAGGCTCTGCAAAAAGCCGATCCCGGAAACAAATCATCCGTTCCCATCGATTTAGTAACCTCCTCGGGAAGCGGCCTGGATCCTCACATCAGCCCCGCCGCCGCCCTATATCAGGCTTCGCGAGTGGCCCGGGCAAGGGGGCTTCCGGAAGACCGGATTCGGCGTCTGGTGGAGGAATCCACGGAACCCCGTCAATGGGGCTTTTTAGGGGAACCCCGGGTGAATGTTCTAAGGCTAAACCTTTTCTTAGACAATTTGGGAACCGCAGATAACAAGCAAAAGAATTAACCGAAATACGCCGGGAAGCTTGGGCGGTTTTGGAAGACGACCCCGCTATGAAAACTGCCTTGGGAGGAGAAAAATGAGAAGAAAAATATCGAGTTTGGCTCTGGCACTATTTATGACCCTGGCAATGGGAGTAGTCGCGGGGGGGAGAGGCGGGGCCCGAGGCAAAAGGTAAAGCGAAATCGGCCATAACCCTGGAGGAAATAAAGAAACTGCTGGGAACAAAAAGACTCAGGATACCAACGCCCTCGGGATGATGTATTCCTGGTAGAGCAAGTGGAACGAAATCCATTTTCAAAGCCTACAAGTGCCCCGGCAGCACTTTTCATTCGATCGGGGCCTGATTCTCCCGTGTCAATGTACCCATTCAGTGACGGGGGGGCGGCAGACTTTGTCGTTGGCCTGGGGGTTTGGGCGGTACGCGCCGGAAGCATCGGTCGGGATAAGCAGAGATTCGGAGAAAGCCCTGAGCCTCCGATATCAGCGGCGGGAGGCCTTGGCCCCCGCCCCGTCCACGGAGAAATCAGCGCCTTATGATTCCAAGCGTAGCGCCCGGACCCCCAGGCCAGGGCACCTCCTGCTATTCACGCCGGACCTAAATCCGTAGCGGCTTCCCACCCTTGACTGAAGGGTTACGTTTCAATTCCTCTTCTCCTTCTTTAAAGAGTGCTAAAATCTTATGAGGAAATTTTTAACCTTTTTTCTTTTCCAGGCTCTCCCAAAACGGACCATCATTTGAATGGGAGGATTTGAGAATGAATGGCGAGAACCGTCCCGATCCAGATGCCCTTTTGGCCCGGGTCCAGGCCGAAGAAGCGCAGAAAGTCAAGGGCAAACTGAAAATCTTCCTCGGGTATGCCGCCGGGGTGGGGAAAGACCTTCTCCATGCTGCAAGCGGCCCACAGCCGGAAGGGAGAAGGCGTGGACGTGGTGATCGCGGTTGTGGAAACCCACGGTCGGGCCGAAACCGAGGCTCTCTTGGAGGGGCTGGAAATAATCCCCTTGCGGCAGAGCGAGTATCGGGGAGTAAAACTTGCCGAGCTGGACCTGGATGCCGTTCTCGCGCGCAAGCCGCAACTCGCCCTCGTGGATGAGCTGGCTCACACCAATGCCCCAGGATCCCGTCACAACAAGCGTTGGCAGGACATCGAGGAGCTTCTGAACGCGGGCATCGATGTTTATACCACCCTCAACATCCAACACCTGGAGAGTTTTCGGGACATCATCGGCCAGATTACCGGCGTGATCCAGCGCGAAACCGTCCCCGATCGGGTGTTGGATGAAGCTGCGGAAATCGAGGTGGTCGACCTGCCGCCGGAAGAACTATTGGTGCGGCTTCGGGAAGGAAAGGTTTACATTCCCGAGCAGGCAGCTCGGGCGATAGAGAATTTTTTTGAATCGGGGAATTTGATTGCGCTGCGGGAGATTACCTTAAGGCGAGCGGCTGACCGAGTTGATGAACAGATGCGGTCGTATTTGAAAACCTATCAAACCCCGGAGCTATGGCCGGTTTCCGAACGGATCCTGGTCTGCATCAGCGGCGCTCCCGGGAGCGAGCGCCTGATCCGCACCGCCCGGCGCCTGGCGGAGGAAACCAAGGCCGATTGGTTCGCCCTGTACGTGGAGACTCCGGGGGGTGACAAATTGACCCGGCAAAACCGGGAACGCATCTGGGAAGAACTGCGGCTGGCGGAATCGTTGGGCGCCAAAGAAGTGACCACCCTCTCGGCGGATTCCCCGATTGAGGCGGTGCTGGACTATGCCCGGGAGCACCAGGTCACCCGGATCGTTGCCGGGCGCCCCCTTCGCCCCCGCTGGCGGGAATGGCTGCACGGGTCCTTTATCGATCAGCTTCTGCGCCGGGGCCAAAAAATTGATGTCCTGGTTGTCAGCAATGAAGAAGAGGAAATGAAAAAGACCCGGAAGACCCTTCGCTCGTTGGGTCCGGGCTGGCGGGGATATTTAATCGCCTTTTTGCTGGTGGCTCTCACCACGGGATTAAGCATGCTTTTCAGCCACCTTCTCGACCCTACCAATCTGGTCATGCTCTTTTTGCTGGCCGTGGTCATCGCGGCTCTTCGCCTGGGATTCGGCCCGGCGGTGCTCACCGCCGTTCTGTGTGTGGTCTCCTTCGACTTCTTTTTCGTCCGGCCCTATTTCAGTTTTGCCGTCGAGGACACCCAATATTTGGTCACGTTTGGAGGCTTGATGCTTGTGGGCATGCTGATCAGCACCTTGGTCAGCCGGGCCCGAAGTCAAGCCGAAGTGCTCAAGACGCGGGAAGGTCAAACCACTACGCTTTATGCTCTGAGCCGGGAACTGGCGGCGGTCGTGGATCTGAAAGGAATCCTCGAAACGGTCATCCACCATGTCCGCGGGAGCCTTAAGGGTGAAGTGGCTCTTCTCCTGCCCGAGGGGGAAAGTGTCCGCCCGGGCGCCACCTCCGGGAATTTTGAAATGAGTGAAAAGGAAATTTCGGTTGCGCTCTGGACCTATCGAAACGGAAAGGCGGCCGGCTTGGGGACGGAGACCCTCTCTTCGTCTTGCTTTTTATATTTGCCGCTGGCAACCGGGGGAAAGGCCCTGGGCGTCCTGGGCGTTAAACCGCAAAATGAGGCCGCAGCCCTTTCTCCGGAAACCCGCCGTCTCTTGGAGGCTTTTGCCAACCAGGCGGCGTCGGCCATAGAACGGGTCAACTTGGCCCGCAAAGCGGAGCAGACCCAGATTTTGCAGGCTACGGAAAGGCTCGAAAGGGCGCTCCTGAATTCGATCTCCCATGATTTACGCACACCGCTGTCTTCGATCATGGGAACTTTAAGCAGCCTGCGAGAAGATTCCTCCTTTCTTAAGGCCGAAAATCAGGTGGAACTGCTTGACTTGGCCTTGGAGGAGGCCAACTGGATGAATCGATTTGTATCCAACTTGCTGAATATGACCCGTCTGGAAGCGGGCGCTCTGCGAATCAAAAAAGAACCGCAGGAAGTTCAGGACTTGATTGGCTCGGTTTTAACTTCCTTAGAGTCACGATTGAAAACAAGAGACATAAAAATCCAAATCCCTTCCAGCCTCCCTCTGGTGAACGTAGACCCGGTCTTGATTGCCCAGGTGATTATGAATCTTCTGGACAATTCGCTGAAATATTCTCCTCCGGATACTCCGCTGGAGATCGAAGCCGCCGTCTCTGATTCCTGGATAGAGATCCGGATATCCGATCATGGGCCGGGAATTCCCGAAGAGCATCGGCATCAGGTTTTCGAAAAATTCTTCCGTCTCTCGGGGACGGAAGGGGTCAGAGGAACAGGCTTGGGTCTGGCGATCAGCAAAGGGATTGTCGAGGCCCACCAGGGAAAAATCTGGGTGGAGAATCTTTCGGACGGGGGGGCGAAATTCATCCTGGCGCTTCCCACATAATTGTGCCTCCGCGGGAGGGGAAAGATGAATGTTGAAGGTTTAGGCAAGAACACAACCCGGATCCTGGTAGTGGACGATGAACTGGCGATCCAGCGGTATCTCAAGAATGCCCTGGGGGCCCAGGGATATTTCGTCCAAGTTGCAGGGAATGGGAAAGAGGGAATGAACGCGGCCCTGGCCCTGCGGCCGGATTTGATCATCCTCGATCTCGGACTACCCGATATGGACGGATTGGAAGTTCTCCGGCGCCTTCGAGAATGGACCCAGACGCCCATCCTCATCCTTTCGGTGCGGGACCGGGAGGACGAAAAGGTGCGAGCGCTTGACAATGGAGCGGATGATTACGTCACCAAACCTTTCGGAATCGGAGAGCTTTTGGCAAGAATGCGGGTTGCCTTCAGAAAATCGACTCCTCCATCCCCGGAGCCCGTATACAAGGTGGATGGGTTGGAGGTCGACTTCGAGCACCGGCGAGTGACTGCAGAGGGGAAAGAGGTGCAGCTGACTCCTACCGAGTATGACCTCCTGCGCCTCCTGGTTACGCATGCCGGAAAAGTGCTGACGCACAACCAAATTCTTCGGCAGCTGTGGGGGCCGGCGTATGTGGAGCAACCCCATTTGCTCCGAGTGAATATCAGCAACTTGCGGCGAAAGATTGAAACGGAACCGAACCGTCCCCGCTATATTCTTACGGAGCTGGGGGTGGGGTATCGTTTTAAAATAAACGCTTGAATATCAGCCGGTTCACCCGGGAAAGGCCCCTTTCTTTTTAGGGTTGGAGGCTGCGCCATCTTGACCTCTTTTTGACTTCTTGACGCCCCTTTTTGACCCCGTTTTAATATTCCCCGGATTAAAATATTTGTAACACTTTAGCCCTTTGAAAAAAGGAATTTCGTCTGGGCCAAGCGGTTTTAGAGCCCGGGGGCCAGACCGGCCCGCTTGGAATCATGAGGCGCTGATTTCTCCGTGGAGGGGGCGGGGACGATACGCCCCGCCCGCTCCGGCGGAAACAAGCTCCGATCTTCGAGGCCAAGGGCCAACCCAGCCGATGCTTCCGGCGCGCTCCGTTCCGGCCCCCGGGCCCCGACAGAGGCGGTCACATAATTTTTTCAAAACTCTGAACTGATACAAATGGGGAAGATCCGATTTTTTAAGAAGCACTCGGGGTCCAGGGAGGGGGACATATATGAAAAAGGGAATGCTCGTGAGTTTTGTCGCCGGGTTTATATTGGCGGCCATATTTTTGGGCGTCAATCAGACCCCAAGCGAAACCTCCCAGAACGGATTTTCTTATCCGGGCCAGGCCTACCTTCGTTATGTTTCCACCTGGGTGAATCGAAACGAAATCTGGCACGATTATCGTTTGTCCGAGGAAGCAGAGGCCGCCGGCTTCAAAATCCGCGCCGTGCGGGGCGATCTGGCCGGCCATCAAATCTCGGTGCGGGTGTCGCAATAGCCTGAAACGATCCAGACGCGGATGCGGAATTAGATTTTTTCGAAAGTTCACCCGACCCTGTGGATTCCCCTGCTCTTCGCTTGCTACCTTCCGGGTCCCGCCCCTCCCGATCCCGACGCCATTCTATTGCCGCCACTGATGATTTCGCAAAAAGCCTTCCCGCCCGAACGGGACAAAGCGCACCCAGACTGCAAGGGGAAGCGAAAGCAGAAGGACGCTTGTTCCAAGAAGGTGAACCCCTGCCGAAGGGCTTTTTGCAAAACCGGCGCTATTGCTTCTCCTTTGATTCTAAGATATTCTTAATATAGATGCTGAGTGGCCTGTTGCCGAGAGTTTCAAAGGCCCTCTTCACCCAAGGAGAATATATGGCGATAAAAACCCGCGCCGAATATCTCGCATCCCTGAAAAGGATGCGCCCCAATATCTTTAAATTCGGCGAAGCCATTGCCGACGTGACGGCCCATCCGGCCACCCGGCGCGTAGTGGAAAGCCATGCCCGGGCGTACGACGCGGCCAACGATTCGGCCACGGCCCCCCTGTTTGCCGCCGTCTCTTCTTTGACGGAGGAGAAAATCCACCGTCACAACTCGTTGATGCTTTCGGCAGAAGATGTGATTTCCAATTCCAAATTCAAACGCGAGATGTATCGCCTGACCGGGACCTGCACCGGCGCTCTCTGCGCCGGCTGGAATGGGATGAACACGATGTGGGCGGTGACGCACGAGGTGGACAAAGCCTGCGGCACGGATTACCACGAGCGGCTGAAAAAGTATGTTCTGAAGGGCCAGTCCGAAGGATTGGCCATTGCCGGAGCGTTGACGGACGCCAAGGGGAACCGCAGTTTGAAAGCTTCGCAGCAGCCCGATCCGGATTCCAATGTTCACATCACGGAAATGAACGAAAAAGGCATTGTCCTGCGGGGGGCGAAGCTGATGATCTGCGGGACGGCGGCGAGCAATGAAATTTTTCTCATGCCCGGAACGGGGTACGGGGAAGCGGAGAAGGACTTCGCCGTCTCCTGCGCAGTTCCGCGGGATATCGAAGGGCTCACGATCATCGAGACTCGGCGGCCCAGCGACAGCCGGGAAATGGAAGAGGGTTTCGATATTCCCACGGAGACAGGCATTACGCAGGCCTATCTTCTGTTTGAAGATGTGTTTGTTCCCAAAGAAAGAATTTTTCTGTGCAAAGAATACGCCTACACGGGAAAAGTCATTCAATTCTTTACCGCCCTCTATCGGGCCTGCATCGGGGCGTGCGTAGCCGGGCAGGGGGATGTGATGATCGGCGCCGGGATGCTCATGGCCCGGGCCAACGGCCTTTCGGCCAAGAGTTTTGCCGGCAAATTCGTGGAAATGGCGGTGAATAATGAAACCACTTTTACCATGGGAGTTGGAGCCATTGCCCTCGGAGGCAAACACCCCTCCGGGGTCTGGATCCCCGATTCCCTGAATTCCCACGCCAATAAAGTTCATGTGGCGACCCTGCCCTACGAAACTAAGCGTCTGTGCCAGGAAATCGGCGGTGGCATCGTGGAAACCGGGTGTTTCCCTTCCTACAGGGATTTTAACGATCCCCGCTACGGGAAATTGATCCAGAAATACCTCAAGGCGGGATCCTGCAGCCCGGAAGCGCGGGCCCGCGCCGCCCGCCTCGTGGAATGGCTGACGCTGGGCGCAGGCGTCCCCGGGTGCATGCACGGGGGCGGATCCCCGGACGGGGCCCGATTGGTGGTCCGCGCCCTTTCGCCGATGGAGAAATACGCGGAAATGGCGCGAAAGCTGGCAGGGATCACCGAAGAGATTCCGGAACCGGCAAAATAACATTTTGGACGCAGATGGGCGCAGATTTTCAGGATTATAGGGCAAAAGAAAAAAGTCATGGACCTGCTTCGGCTGCCATGAAAAGCCGCGGTTGCCCATTTATTTATATTTTTCACAGGAGAAGTATTTTCTGCGGTCATCGGCGGAAATCTGCGTCCCATTTCAAAAATTAAGGAGGGAATGAAGATGGCAAATCAAGCGGGACAGGTTTATATTTGTGAAATCTGCGGGACCAAAGTGAAAATCCTGGTTGCCGGCAAAGGGGTTCTGATCTGCTGCGGTCAGCCCATGAAGCTGACGGATGAGAAATAATACCTTATAGGACGCAGATGGACGGGGATTTTCTGGATTTTTTCTTCTTGAAATCATCAAACTGCGTGTACCTGCGGAAATCTGCGTCCTATCTTCCCTGGGGGCGGGTTTAAAAAGACCCAGCTTTTCCTGCCTTGACGTAAGTATTCAAAATTATTAACCTATTCTTGGTTCCCTCCTGCCTTCCTACAAACCTCTTGACTTTATTTGGGAATTCGTTTAAAAAAGGGAGACTCTGCGACCGGATTTTGCCGAAACTTTTACAGAAAGGAGAACGGGTCCATGGACGGCTACATGGGAAAGATTCTGCGCGTCAACCTGACGGATCAAAGCTGGAAAGAGGAACCGTTGAATCCAAAGCTGGCCCGCGATTACATCGGAGGAACAGGGCTGGGCTGCCGAATCATATATGACGAAGTGCCTCCTTCCACGGACCCTTTGAGTCCGGAGAGCAAAATCGTGTTTGCCACCGGCCCGGTCACGGCCACGAACTATCCTTCCGGCGCGCGCTATCAGATCGTCTTCAAATCTCCCCTCACCGGCATTCTTTGTGACGCCAGCTCCGGGGGCTACTGGGGGGCGGACCTGAAACGGGCGGGGTACGACGTGCTGATTGTGGAAGGCGCGTCGGCCGATCCGGTGTACCTCTGGATTCACAACGGCAAAGTAGAATTCAAATCCGCCGCTCATCTTTGGGGTCAGGACGCCATGCAGGTTCAGGGGTCCATCCAAAGGGAGATCGGGGATGAAAGAATCCGCGTGGCCTGCATCGGCCCCGCCGGAGAAAAAAAGGTTCTGCTCTCCTGCATCATCAACGACGAAGGACGAGCCCCGGGGCGCGGTGGAAACGGCGCCATCCTGGGCGCGAAAAAGCTGAAAGCCATCGCCGTTCGCGGAAACGGCGCCTTTCCGCTCCACGACACCGCAACGTACAATGCGCTCTGCAAGAAGATCGCGAAGGACAATGGCACTTCCCCGGCCGTGGCCAATATGCGCGAATACGGCACGGCCCAGGTTTTAGACAACCTGTGGGCCATGGGCGACGTCCCCGTCAAGAACTGGAAGCTCGGGCTGTGGGAAGAAGGGTGTAAGAGCCTCGGCGGCAAGAAGATGAAAGAGACCATTTTAGTCCCCCACACGGCCTGCTACCGCTGCACCATCGGGTGCTCGCGGTGGGTCAAGATTGAAGACGGGCCTTACAAAATGGATGGCCCCGGGCCCGAGTATGAGACTTTGGGGGCCATGGGAACCATGTGCCTCATCGACGATTTAAATGCCGTATCCTTTGCCAACGACCTCTGCAATCGGTACGGGGTGGATACGATCTCGACCGGCGTGGCGATTGCCTTTGCCATGGAAGCCTATGAGAAGGGGCTGATCACCAAGGAAGATACGGGCGGCATCGAGCTCAAATGGGGCAGCGCCGAGGCGATGCTGGCCATGGTCCATCAAATCGGGAAACGCGAAAAGATCGGGGCGCTGTTGGGTCAGGGCGTAAAAAGGGCGGCGGAGAAGCTGGGCGGCGATTCCTGGAAATACGCGGTCCACGTCAAGGGGATGGAAACCCCCATGCACGATCCGCGGACCTTTTTCAGCATGGGTTTGACGTACGCCGTCGGTCCCCGGGGGGCCTGCCACCTTCATGGCCATTCGCCTCTCTACGAGGGGGTCAAAGACCCGATGCCGGAATGGGGGCTGAAAGGGGAATATTCCCTCTTCGAAAGCAAAGGCAAAGGGCTGGTCGTCAAGCTCGCCCAGGATCACACCGCCGTCGTCAACTCCATGGTTTCGTGCTATTTCCTGACTTTTATCCTCAAACCTTCGGACATCGCCGCCGTCATGACGGCAGCGACGGGGACGAAATACACGCCTGCCACCCTCTTGAAGGTCGGGGAGCGCATCATGGCCCTCCACCGGGCCTACAACAACCGCTGCGGAATCACCCGCAAAGACGACGTCCTCTCGCCGCGGGCTCTGGAGGCGACGAAAGAAGGCGGCAATGCCGGCAAGGTTCCGGACATGGAGGTCATGCTCAAGGAGTTCTATAAAGCAAGCGGCTGGACCCCGAGCGGCAAGCCGGCCCGCAAGACCCTTGAGTCCCTTGGGCTAAAAGATGTGGCCCGCGACCTTTATGGGCCTAAGCCGAAAGCGAAGGCGGCGGGCTAAGCGGAAACCGCCCTCTATTGACCTTCAAATAACTCCTTTTTTTCCAATCATAGCGGGGCGATTCTCGGATCGCCCCTTCTTTTTATTTACAAATCCCTCTGACCCCGGTACCATTGAAAAAAGCGGAGCCGAAGAAACCGTGCGTTATCGGCGACCCGCCGAAAGGCAAGGCCTTGAGGGTTCCTGGGTGCTCTTTTTCGCCGGGGTCAGCGTAATATGAAGAAGAAAAAACTCGCCCGCGACTTTTATCCTCCCGGCAAACTTCCGATGGAAGATCTCGCCGGCCTGCTTTCCCGGCACCAGCAAGAAGACCCCCGCCTTGTCGTCAAACCGGGCATCGGGAGGGACGCCGCAGTCATCTCCTTCGGCGACCGGTATCTGATCGCCAAGACCGATCCCATCACCTTCGCCACGGCGGAGATCGGCTGGTATGCGGTGCAGGTCAATGCCAATGACATCGCGGCGATGGGCGGAACGCCCCGCTGGTTTTTGGCTGCCCTGCTTCTGCCCGAGGGCAAGACGAACCCGCAAATGGTGGAGACGATCTTCGAGCAAATTTCCCGAGCCTGCAGAGATTTGGAAATTACCCTTTGCGGCGGCCATACCGAGATCACCCTGGGACTGGAGCGGCCGATTGTGGCGGGCCAGATGCTGGGGGAAGCGGAACCGGGGCAGTTGGCGGTCCCGGAGCGAGTTCTGCCCGGCGACGAAATCCTGCTCACCAAAGGGATCGCCATCGAAGGAACCGCCCTGATTGCCCGGGAAAAGAAAGAGCTGGAAAATTCTTTCGCGAAGGGCTGGCTCCGGAAATGCAAGGAATTTCTTAAAAAGCCCGGGATCAGCGTTGTCCGGGACGCCCGGATCGCCATGCAGAGCGGCGGGGTTCACGCCATGCACGACCCTACCGAGGGCGGCCTGGCAACCGGCCTTCTTGAGCTGGCTCAGGCGGCCGGTGTCGGCCTGCTGGTAGAAAAGGAGAAAATAGCCGTTTTTCCCGAAACCGAGATTCTCTGCAAGGAACTGGGATTGGATCCTTTGGGGTTGATCGCCTCCGGGGCCCTCTTGATTGCGGCGCCCCCCCGGGATGCGGAGCGCATCAAAAAAGCCCTGCGGCGCGGGGGGATCCCGGCTGAGTCCATCGGCAGAACGTGGGCAAAGGAAAAAGGGGTAAAGATGCTTGCCGGGGGCGAGATCCGGGACCTGCCGGTTTTTCCCCGGGACGAGATCGCCAGGTTTTTTGAAGGGAGCGAAGGGCCATTCACCACAGAGGGCCCAGAGAGCAAAGAGACAAAGAAACAAAGAAACAAAGAAAATTCGTAACACTTTAGCCCTTTGAAAAAAGGAAATTCTTAATTTTGAAAAGATTCCTTCTCTGAACTACTAATGTTCAGAATCTTTAAATTTTGTTAACTTTTTTTCTCTGGGAACGCCCCCTCACCCTCCCCTCTCCCCCGTGGATGGGGGAGAGGGATAAATGAGGATTCTATTTGTGGCTCTGTGATCTCTGTGCCCTCTGCTCCGAAAAGACCTTTATAGGTTCTCGACCCGCTAACTCCCTCTCCCGGTTTACGGGAGAGGGGCGGGGTGAGGGTGACCCCCTGGAAAGAAGACCCCAGGCAGCTCTGCCCAACCAACCCTCACCCTATCCCTCTCCCAATCTTGGGAGAGGGGAAAAGAGCCCCTTCCGGATGGAAGCTGGGCGCCTTTTCATGGTTTATGGTGCCTCAAAGAGGCATGAACAACTCTGGTGAAAAATTTATCTTTTAAATTTATGGAAGTGAAAAATAATTGGATTAAATTTGTCGGCACGGCCGGGGCCCGCTTCGTTGTGGCCAAACAGCTCCGTTCCTCCGGGGGCCTCTGGTTCTCCCTCCAGGGGATGAACCTTTACCTGGACCCGGGGCCCGGGGCCCTGGTGCGCTGCCTGTCCAGCAGGCCCAAGCTCGACCCCGCGAAGCTGGACGGAATTCTTCTTTCCCATAAACACCTGGACCACTCCGGGGATATCAATGTCCTGATCGAAGCCATGACCGAAGGCGGGTACGCCCCCAAGGGGGTCCTTTTCGCTCCCCAGGATGCCCTGGAAGAAGACCCGGTTGTTTTTCGCTATGTGCGCACCTATGTCCGGGAAACCCGGGTTCTTAAGGAGAATTCGACCTACACCCTCGGAAATTTGAAATTCTCCACGGCCGGCAGACATCAACACTCCGTGGAAACCTATGGGGTCAATTTCCACCTTCCCCAGGGAACCCTTTCTTACATTACCGATACGAAATTTTATCCGGAACTTCTTTCGCAATATCCCGGCGAGATTCTCATGATGAATGTGGTTCTCTTGACCGATGTGCCGGATAAAAAAATCGACCACCTTTCCCTTGTTGATGTGAGGCGGATTTTGGGGGAAACCAAAGCCCGGGTCATTGTTCTCACCCATTTCGGCATGCGCCTGCTCCAGGCGAAACCCTGGGAGGTGGCCGAACAGCTGAGCGCCGAAACCGGAAAGAAAGTCATTGCCGCCAGAGACGGGATGACCCTGGAGGTGGAGGAGCTCTTTAAATAGTCCTTCGAGAGGACTAGAATTGCGGAAGATTTTGCATTTTCAAAAGGAGGCAGCCATGAGAAGCGTTTTCCCGTGGATTTTGCCGGTGATGATCGTAACCCTGTTTGGAATCATCCTCCCCGACTCGTCTGCCCAGGCGGAAGAAATCCCTCCGGCGGCGCTGGCCAAGGCCAAGAGCACGGCCGATGGCTTGATGAAAGATTTGATTGGGCTCCTTTTCTCCACTCTGGATGCCGAGGGACCCGCCGGCGCGGTCCGCATCTGCGCCGACGTGGCCCAAGACCGCACCGCCGGGCATGCCCGCGACGGGGTCTATGTCCGCCGGGTGAGCCGGAAGGTTCGGAACCAGGCCAACCGGCCTGATGAACTTGAGGTGCAGAAATTGGAGCAGCTGGAAGCCCTGCATCAGGAAAAGAAGCTTCCGCCCGAGCTGGTTGAAGTTCGGGCAAACCTGGACGGAACCCGCCGGCTCCATTATCTGCGCCCGATTGTCGTCATGGAAAGGTGCCTGGCCTGTCACGGGCCCCGCGATCAGATCCAGCCCGCGGTCCGGGAACTATTGGCCCGGCAATACCCCGATGACCGGGCCGTCGACTACCGGGTGGGGGATTTCCGCGGGGCGGTCTCCGTGAGAGTTCCCCTCGACAGGTAGCCTTCGCCCGTTTGGAACCCTAAGGGTTGAACAAATTCTGCGGATAAGGCAGCCCCCCGTTTTTCCTCCCCCCTCCGAGGGGAAAAATTATGAGCTGGATATCTTTTGAGAATTTATATTTTTTGTTTCTTGTGGCCGTGACTCTTCACAATCTGGAAGAGGCTGTCCTGCTGCCCGATTGGTCGGAGCAGGCGGGGCGCTGGCATCGACCGGTGGAGAAGATCCCCTTCCGTTTTGCGGTTCTCGTTCTCACCCTGCTGGCTTATCTGTTCGCCTATCTCGGACTGATGGGGGGAAAACAAAGTGTCGGGATCTATCTTCTCGGGGGCTACGCTTGCGTCATGCTGGTCAATGTCTTTTTCCCCCACCTGCTTGCGGCGGTCTGGCTCAAGCAGTATGTCCCGGGTCTAGGGACGGCGCTGATCCTGAACTTTCCCGTTTGCTCCGTGCTTCTCTTTTTACTTCACCGGGAAGAATACGTTTCCTTCTGGCCCCTCGTCATCCTCGGGACTTTGTTTGGGGCGGGAGCGATCCCCTTGATTCGCATGCTTTTCAGGGTCGGCAAAAGAGTCGAAGAAAAACTTTGGGAATAATCTAATGATTGCGAGGAGGAAATTATGGACGAATTAAAAGGGGTCTGCTGCGCTCTCTGCACGCCGTTTACCAAAAGCGGATCTCTGGATCTGACCGGGCTGAAGAAGCACATGGACCGAGTTCTTGCCGGGGGGGTCCCCATCATCCTGGTCTGCGGCGGGACGGGAGAGTTCCCTTTTCTCTCAAAGGAGGAGAGGCGCAAAATTGCCGAAACGGCGGCCAGGCATCTCCAGGGGCGGGCCCGGCTGGTCGTCCACGCCTCGGCGACTCGCACGGAGGAATGCCTTGAATACGCCAAACATGCGGAAGGAGTGGGAGCGGACTGTGTCCTTGTTCTGCCGCCCTTTTTCGAAGGGCCCCGGGAGGACGGGGTTTATCACCACTATGAGAGAGTGGCCCGGGCTGTTAAAATTCCCATCATGACCTACAACATCCCGGTGCATTCCGGCTTTGACATCACCCCCAAATTCTTCAGGCGCCTCCTTGAGATTGACAATATCCGCTACATGAAGGACAGCACGGCCGACATCGTCCGCCTCCAAGCCCTGGTGGCCACGGGGGGCGGTATTTTCGACGGCGGCGACCCGACGTACTTTTTTGGGCTTTTGGCGGGGTGTGCCGGCTGCGTTCTCGGCGGGACCAATATCTTTCCCGAGGAGACTGTGCAAATCTATGATTGGATTCAAGCGGGAAGGATCGGGGAGGCGCGGAAGCTGTGGAAAAGACTATTCCCGGCCAACCTCTTTATTTGGACCCATCCCTATAATCCGTCGGTTAAAGCGGCGACAAATCTGCGCGGCGGCAAGGTAGGAATTTGCCGTAAACCCGTGCTGCCGTTGATCGGAAAGGAAATGGCCGAGTTGAAAAAGGCCTTGCAAACCGTCGGCCGATGAGGAAAAGATTTCGCCCGGAACAACCCAAATATTTTAGCCGTTTTGAATATATCCCTGTTTTCCTTTAAAGATCCCCACGCCTTTCATCCGGCAGCCCGATCCCCAGGGCCTTGGCGGTGGGCAAGCCATAAGCCGAGGGCCACGCAACCCAGGCCCCATAAGAAAGTCGGCGAAATTTTCTCGGCGAGAAAGACTCCGCCCAAAATAGTCGCGGTAACGGGGCTCAGCGCCAGAAATACCGTGACTTTGGTGGGGGTGGTGTGGTTCAGGGCCCACAACCAGAGATAGTACCCGATCCCGCTGCTGATCCCGATAAAACCGACAGCCAGCCAGCCGCCCGGGGTGAAACGCGGAAGGGAGTGAAAGAAACCTTCGCCCGCAGCCAAGGCCGCGAGAAAAACGACCGAGGCAAGCATCGCCAAGACGCTCACCGGAAGGGTCGGGTATTTCCGCAGGTAGGGCCGGTACAGGACACTGCAAATTGCCCCGCATAGGGCGCTGGCGAGCACGGCCAATTCCCCAATCCAGCTCGCGGCCGAGATGCCCGGTTGAACCGCTTTCTCCCCCAGGGCAAACCCCACCCCCAGTCCTGTCAAAACTACCCCCAGGGCTTTGGCCGCGGTTAGTTGTTCATAACGGAACGCTGCGGCAAGAATCAGCGTCAGCAGAGGAAAGGAGGCAAAAATTAGAGCCGCGCGCGCGGAGGGGATGAATTGCAGCGCATAGTTCAGGAGGGCGACGACGATCCCGAATTGGACGATCCCGAGAAGGGCGATGGGGAGAAGATCGCGCCGCTCGAACCGCACCCGAGCCGATAGCAGCAAAGGGGGCAGCAGGCAGCAAGACCCGAGGAGATAACGCCAAAAGGCCAGCGACGCCGGATGGGTTTGATCGATGACAAATCGGGTGGCGACGATCGTGGCGCCGACAAAAATGCCGGTCATGGCGGCCGCAGCCATTGGCAGGCGCCTGGCCATTTGCCCTACAACCTTAGTTCCCACGTTTCCCCGATCAAGTTGTGACCAAAACTGTGGTGGGGTTCTTCGTGAACCAAACGAAACCCGGCCTTCTGGTAAATGTGGCGAGCGGCCAGGAGCACATCGTTGGTCCAGAGTCTAATCTTCCGGTAGCCCGCCTGGCGGGCGAAGCGGAGGCATTCGTCCACCAGACGGGTGCCGATACCCAGTCCGCGCGCCTTCGGTTCGATGAGCAGCAACCGGAGCTTCGCCACCGTCGGCGACTCTTTGACCAGAAACACGGACCCGATGATTTCTTCACCCCTCTCGGCGATCCAGCAGCGCTCCCGTTTGGGGTCATGGTGCTGGATGAACTTGGCAACGATGCCGGCGACCAGGCCTTCGAACTGCGCATCCCAATGATATTCCTCCGCATACAGCGCCCCATGCCGGTGGACAACCCACCCCATGTCGCCAGGCAGGGGCGACCGGAGAAGGCAGGGGACCTTGCGGCCCGGCTGGGCCCCGAGCAGGCTCTCGATCGTCTGCATCGCTTCCATTAGGCGGGCTTGATTTCTCCCGGATAGGTTGTTCAACAGCGCTTCGATTTTCCGAGGCGAGGCGTTATTGACGGCGGCAAACGAGCCGAGTCCTTTCTTCGTTAACTTCAGCCGCCGCCCTCGCCCGTCCGTTGGGGGGGGGTGTTGCTCGATCAAACCGCGCTTTTTGAAGTCGCGCAGGATGCGACTCAGGTACCCTGCGCTCAGGCCCAGCTCTTTGCGGAGCTCCGTCGCCGTCGTCTTTTCGCGGCGGGCGAGTTCATGGATCACCCGGGCTTCGATGAGGGAGAACGGGCTTTGCAGCCACTTCTCTTTGAGGACGCCGATTCGCTGCGCGTAGAATCGATTGAACCAGCGGACGGGCTCCGCACGTTCCGTGCAGGCGCCGGCAGACATGGATTCCCTCCTTCAGGCGGCACTCTTGATGGTCTCGTAAAAAGTCCATCTGCGTCGTTGCGCTTCAACTTCGTCGTTGCGGCCCCTAAGGGGCCTCTCTCCTCAGTTTTTGCGCGCCTTCGCATGCTGGAGGCTTTTTACGAGTTCATCACTCTTGATTCGGTGATCTTATCAACGAAAGTGAACGGCGGAAGAAAGGAGGAATGGCGAAAAAGCCAAAATGTCCATAAAATTCCTGGCCCCCCCCCTTTTTATACGCCGTTTGCTATACGTTCCCTTGGACCTCTAATATCTGATGTTCATCCTGAATTTTCATAAAGGATTATACTCCGTGAAGCCTCCCGGTCAATCGAAATAAGAAATAGGTATCAGTTTAAAGTTTTGAAAAAATCATGTGCCCGCCTCTGTCGGGGCCCGGGGGCCGGAACGGAACGCGACGGAAGCATCGGCTGGGTTTGCCCTTGGCCTCGAAGATCAGAGCTTGTTTCCGCCGGAGGGGGCGGGGCGTATCGTCCCCGCCCCCTCCACGGAGAAATCAGCGCCTCATGATTCCAAGCGGTCCGGTCTGGCCCCCGGGCCCTGAAAGCATTTCGCCCTTACGACGTCCCCTTTTTCAAAGAGCTAAGGCGTTATACAGGGATGAATTTCAAGTACTTTTTCAAAATAGGGATATAATGGTAGAAAACCCACAGAAAGGAGACGAGAATGTATCAGAAGATCTTGGTTCCCCTGGATGGTTCCGAATTGGCCGAATGCGTTCTTCCTCATGTGGAAGTTCTCGCGCGGGGTTGTCAGGCTAAAAGTGTGGTCTTTATCCGCATGGTGGAGCCCTTCCATCAACCCACCGGGGATTACGTGATGGATCCGGATCAGGTCAAAAAGATCGAATCCGAACACAAGCGGGCTGCCGAGGCGTATTTGCAGAAGATATCGGCTAAAGTTAGTTTGGCCGGCGCTGTCGTCAGAACGGAAGTGATGTCCGGCCGGCCCGCGGAGGTCTTAGCGGATTATGCCGCCAAGAATCAGGTGGACTTGATCGTCATCGCCACCCATGGGCGTTCGGGGGTCAGCAAGTGGGTCTGGGGAAGCGTGGCCGACCGCACTCTTCGTTCCGCTTGCGCGCCGGTTCTCATGGTCCGGGCGCCGGGATGCGTCGCCGGTATTTGATCTTTTTACAACCGGGAACGGCCGATACAAAAACCCTTGCTACAGAGGGCACAGAGGCCTCAACGGGAAAACCCCATTTTCCCGTCACTCCCGCGAAAGCGGGAGTCCAGAACGCCTTGAAAAGACTGGATTCCTGCTTCCGAAGGAATGATGACATAAAGCGGAAAATGACTTTTTCAGCAAACCGCTAAAGTTTGGAACCTATATCGGGGTGTTGGCGACCTGATTGCCTTCGCAGCCTTTATATCTCTGTGCTCTCTGTGGCAAACTGGTTTTAATTTTTCTTCTGCGCTTCCTGTTCGAGGGCAGGAATGATGAGACGGGCCGCTCCTTCCAAATCGTCCCGCAAAGCCTCGGTTATGGTTTTTTTATTTCTCTCCGCCAGCCCTTGATACATCTTGACGTGATTGCCGTGAGCTCCTTTGTTGTCGCGAGCCGCAATGGCATAGGTATAAACATAGGGACCGACCCGCGCCATCAATCGTTCGATCATTTCCAGGAGAAGGGGGGATTCCGCCAGGGAGTAAAGGGAAATATGAAACTGGCTGTTCCGGCGCATGAACATCTTCGGCCGGTCCGCCGCCCCCTGAAGGGCTTCCAGTTGCTTTCTCACTTTGGGCAGGGCGCTCTCCGGCCTCAGTTCGCAGGCCCTCTCGGCGGCCGTCGATTCCAGCATGAGCCGCAAACGCAGGGCCTCTTCCATCTCTTTGGCAGTCAGGGTGTTGACCCGGATGCGCTTGTTGCTCTCGATAACGATGATCCGCTCGGACTCGAGCTGCCACAAGGCCTCGCGCACCGGCATCAGGCTGACTCCGAACTTCTGGGCGAGCTCCCGCAGGCTGATGGTTTCCCCCGGCAGAATATCAGCGGAGATGATCTTGTCTCGGAGCTGGTCGTAAACTTCCTGCCGGAGCGTCTTGACGGCGATCTTTTCGATGACCATGGAGCACCTACCTGAAATATGTGATCACATATTTCAAATTACATTATATTATTTTATTTTAAATATCAACAACTTAATTGGTATTTGTTTTTGATGTCAATTTTTTAATTGACTTCTTCACCGAAATTATCTATAGCATAGGGAAGAAAAAAAAGCATTATAATAAATGATATCGATGGCGGCCGCTCGCGCGGCGCGGATAAAAAGGAGGGAGGTGGAGAAACGGATCTGACCAATCTTTAAGAGAGCGGAGGTTTCCGGATAAAACAATCACCCCAAAAGAAAGGAGCGGCTTCATGAATTTTCAGCTCAGCAAAAAAGGGTCGGTGGCTTTGTTGTTGATGGGGTTCGTCCTGCTGTTTGCAGCCACAAGTGTCCTGGCAGCATCACCCTACGAGAAATATGCCGGCACAACCTTAGTGATTAACTTCCCGAATATCGCTTATTACAATTATGCTGTCCAGGTTATTCCCGAATTCACCAAGGAGACGGGGATAAAGGTGGAGATCGATAAACTCGAGTACATGAAGATGCGGGATAAGCAGCTCCTCGAGATGTCCAAACCCAAGGGCGACTACGATTTGATCTCCTACGTCATCATGTGGAAAACCGAGTATGTGTCGAAGGGGCTGCTTAGCCCTCTGGCTCCTTTCTTTACCAACGCGGCCTTAGCCAACCCGGAATATGATGCCGCCGACCTGGTCCCTGCTTATGTTCAAGCCATCGGCACGGTTGGTGGGAGGAAAGGATATTTGCCCGGACCGACCGCTTCGGTGTACGGAGTCCCCTTCGGAACGGAAACCAGCATGTTCGCCTACCGCAAGGATATTTTTGGAAAACACGGATGGAAAGTCCCTAAGACCTACGAAGAAATGCTGAAGCTCTGCAAATTGGTCAAGGAAAAGGAGCCCGGCATGGGCGGCATCACCATGAGAGGCGAAGCCGGACATCAGGTTCAGCACGCCTGGTTCAACCATCTGACTCCTTACGGCGGAGAGGTCTTTGACGACAAGTGGGAGCCCCTTTTTCATAAGGGCGGTTCCATCCAGGCCATCAAGGCCATGATCGAAATGGTAAAAACCGGTCCTCCAGGTATTCCGACTTTTGCCTACGGCTCCATGACCGACGCCTTCCTCCTTGGCAAATCCGCCATGTATCTTGACAACACGGCCCTTCCCGGGCAGGTACGGGATCCAAACAAGTCGAAAGTTGTTGGAAAAGTAGGGTATGCCCTCCACCCAAAGGCAGCCAAACAATCGACCGAAACCGGCGGGTTCGGCATTGCGATCCCGGCGAACTCCCAGAAAAAAGAAGCGGCCTTCCTGCTTCTCCAGTGGTTGACCTCCAAGGCGCAAGACTACAAGATTACCAAATTCGGGGCCATGCCCAATCGGCTCTCGACGCTCAAAGACCCGGCCATGCAGAAAGATTATCCGGAATTCGCCGCCGTTCTTGAAAACCTGAAGTATGCCAACCCCGATTGGCGCCCGCTGATCCCCGAGTGGCCGGAGATTTCCATGTCGCACATCGGAATCGCGCTGCATGAAGCCATCACCGAGAAGAAGACTCCGGAGAAGGCCATGGCCGATGTCGTCGAGCCGGTGAAGAAGATCATGGAGCGAGGCGGCTACTACACCTGGAAAAAATAACGAAAAACCACGTAAGGGCGACCGGCCGGTCGCCCCTACAAATCTATCAGAAAGGATGTTCTTATGGCCGTTGATATCAAGAAAATAGACCGAGACACCTGGTTGCGCAGCGTCTTCCCCGAGTGGGGAACTTATTTGAACGAGGAGATCGAGGAAACCAAGGTCCCCCCGAAGAAATTCGCCATGTGGTGGCTCACCTGCTGCGGCGTGTGGATTAAAACCCCCGCAAAAGTTGATATTGCCATCGATTTCTGGGTTCAGAGGGGGGAAGCGACCAAAAAGCAGCTTCCCTACAAGCAAATCAAGGATGCCCAGATTGTCCGCATGACCGGCGCCCGCAAATATCCCCCCTTCCTGCGGATCTCCCCCCATGTCATCGACCCGTTCCAAGTGAAAAAACTGGACGCGGTTCTATCCACGCATATCCATGGGGACCATATCTGCGAATTCGTGGCCGCTGCGGCCGTCAAGAACACCAACGCTCTCTTTATCGGGCCGCCCATGTGCGGCGAGAAGTGGCTGAGCTGGGGGGTTCCCAAGAAGAGAATCGTGGTTCTGAAGCCCGGCCAGTCTTACAAGATCAAGGATATGCAAATCTTCGCCGTGGAATCTTTCGACCGCACGGCTCTCATCACGCCGCCTCCCGAGGGCAACCTCCGCGGGAAGATGCCTGTCAGCATGGACGAGCGGGCGGTAAACTACATTATCAAAACCCCCGGCGGGTCGGTCTACCACAGCGGCGATTCCCACTTTTCCAACGGGTACTACCGGCACGGCAAGCAGCACAAGATCGACGTCGCCCTCGTCTCGTACGGGGACAACGGGCCGGGGATCACGGACAAGCTGACCGCCTCCGACACGCTGCGCATCGGCCGGGATCTCAACGCCAAGGTGCTGATGCCCATTCACTGGGACATGTGGGCCACCCAGTGTCCGGACCCGAACGAACTCGTCATGCTCCACAACTTCAACAAGCACCAGATGAAATTCAAGCTCGTCATCTGGAAAGTGGGCGGCAAGTTCGTGTATCCGGACGACCAGGACATCGGGAAGTATGTTTACCCGAAGGATTGCGGCGATTATTTCACCGACGATCCGAACATCCCGTTCCCATCGTTCCTCTAATTTCCAGCCTTTTCGCCTCCTGTCTGCAGCCGGGTTAAGTTTCGGGAGGCGAAATTAAAACCTTGCTTTAGGCCTGTGGGAGAGATACGCTTTCTCCCACAGCCTCCTCCAGGTAGGTGCCTATGGGAAACAAGGGTCTTTTCAAGGGAATCACCCCGTATCTATTTGTCGCTCCGGCTGTTCTCGTCCTCGCCTTTACCTGCCTTTATCCCGTCGTCAAAGGTTTTGAACTCAGCTTTTATGATTGGTCTCTGGGTACCCCGATCGAATCCCGCAAATTTATCGGCTGGGAAAATTTCGTCTGGGCTTGGCAGGACCCAGCCCTCTTCAATTCCATCAAAGTGACCCTCATCTTTACGGCCTTCGCGGTAACGGCCGAACTTTTCTTAGGGCTCCTGATCGCGTTCCTTCTCGAAAAGGGGATAAAGGGAATCGTCTTCCTCCGCACGGTTTTTATCATTCCCATCATGATCGCTCCCGTCGTGGTCGGATTGCTCTGGCGATACCTGTTCGACGCCAACTTCGGTTTGATCAACCACGTCGTCTCCCTCTTTGGATTTGAACCAATAGTCTGGCTGGGGACGCCGGGGTTGGCCCTCCCCGCCGTCATCATCACCGATATCTGGCAGTGGACCCCGTTCATGTTCATCCTCTTTCTCGCGGGGCTGCAGAGCCTGCCCAAAGACCCGGTGGAGGCCGCCCAGGTCGACGGCGCGACGACCTGGCAGGTCATCCGCCAAGTCAAGCTTCCCCTTCTGGCGCCCGTGATTTGGGTGGCCGTGATCCTCCGCATCATCGACGCCTTTCGCAGTTTGGAGGTCATGTTCATCATGACCTTCGGCGGCCCCGGGAGAGAGACCGAGGTTCTTTCCCTGAATATCTATAAGACCGCCTTCATGAGCCAGCGTTTGGGCTTGGCCGCAGTCAACTCCATATTTCTTCTGGCCTTTATCATTCTCTTGAGCGTGGCTTTTCTGATTATCGCCCGACCTGCCTTGTCAAAGAAATAGCGGGAAACGGAAAGGAAGCGAGAGATCCATGAACAATGAATCTTCAAAAAATCCGGCAGGAAGAGATTCTCGGCGCGGGGGGATCGAGGCCGCATTCGTCCAACCGCGGCCCCTGGAAAGCGGGAAAGAGCTTTCTGCTCTTCCTCCTGGCTTTCCTCTATATCGTTCCGGTCATCGTCCTATTCCTGACCTCTTTCAAGACCCAGATCCAGATCATGGAGAAGGGATTCGGCTGGTTTTTCATGCCGACCCTGATGAACTATTCGAACGTCCTCCTGGAACAAGGATTCCTGCGGTATATGACGAACAGCCTGATCGTGGGCTTGGCTTCCACCTTCTTCACGCTGCTTATCGGCGGGTTTGCCTCCTACGCGCTGGTCCGCTTCAACTTCTTCGGGAAAGGAACCATTTCCTTCGGGACCTTGCTTCTCCGGATGATCCCCCCGGCGGTCCTGGTGGTTCCGATCTATGTTCTGTGGTCTTATTTTGGCCTGGCCGACACCCTGCTGGGATTGGTCGTAATTTATGTCGGCCTGAATCTCCCCTTCACGATTTGGGTGCTTATCAGCTTCATCGCCGACGTGCCGGTGGAGCTGGAGGAGGCGGCGGTTGTGGACGGCTGCGGCCCCTGGAGAATTTTCTTCACCATCATCCTCCCCCTGATCAAGCCCGGGCTGGCCGCGGCCGCGATTTTCACTTTCCGGATTGCCTGGAATGAGTTCATTCTGGCCCTGGTTTTAACCAACCGCGTCACCCGCACCCTTCCCGTAGCCACGACGATCTATTTAACGGACACGGGGGTGGAATGGGGAAACATCACGGCTATGGGGACCCTGGTGGCTTTGCCGGCAATTATCTTCACTTTCCTCGCCGCCAAACAGCTTATCGCCGGTTTGACGGCCGGAGCCGTGAAGGGGTAAACTTTTTGCTGAAAGCTGACCGCTGATAGCTTATCTTTTCCACTAACCACGGACACTGGACACTTTTTTTTGAAGGAGAACCACCATGGCGAAAGTATTGATGGAGAAGTTGAACAAGCATTACGGGGAAGTGAAGGCGGTCAAGGATCTGGATTTGGAGATTCCGGACAAGGAGTTCGTGGTCTTGGTCGGGCCCTCGGGCTGCGGGAAGACCACCACCCTGCGGATGGTGGCCGGGCTGGAGGACATCACGGCGGGAGACATTTACATCGACGACAAGGTGGTCAACCACCTGCCTCCCAAGGACCGGGACATCGCCATGGTCTTCCAGAACTACGCCCTGTACCCCCACATGACGGTCTACCAGAACATGGCCTTTGGGTTGACGCTGCGGAAGTTTCCCAAGGCGGAGATCGAGCAGCGGGTGAAGGAGGCGGCGGAGGTGCTGAATATCGGCGAGCTGTTGCAGCGCAAGCCGAAGGCGCTTTCGGGGGGGCAGCGGCAGCGGGTGGCGGTGGGGCGGGCGATCGTCAGAAAGCCCAAGGTCTTCCTCTTTGACGAGCCCTTATCGAATCTGGATGCGAAGCTGCGGGTGCAGATGCGGGTGGAGCTGAAGAAGCTGCATGAGCGGCTGCAGACGACGATTATTTATGTGACCCACGATCAGGTGGAGGCGATGACGATGGGGGACCGGATCGTGGTGATGAAGGATGGGTTGAAGCAGCAGGTGGGGCCGCCGTTGGAGCTGTATTTCAAGCCGGCGAACAAGTTTGTGGCGGGGTTTATCGGGAGTCCGGCGATGAACTTTATCGAGGGGGATCTTCTTTCCGAGGGGGGCGGATTTTATTTTCAGGCGGCGGGGATGAAGTTGCGGGTGCCGAAGGAGAAGGCGGGGCAGCTTAGGCAATTACGGCAAGAAGCGGGTGATCTTCGGGATTCGGCCGGAGGATTTGCCGGAGGCGGCATGTGCGGCGCCCGGGGAGACGGTGGAGGCGGTGGTGGAGGTGACGGAGCCGTTGGGGAGCGAGGTGTATTTGAATGTGACGGTTGGGGAGCGGAGTTTGATTGCGCGGGCGGAGCCGACGACGCAGGCGAAGCCGCATGCCCCGATCTGTCTTCAGCCCTCGCCGGAGAACATGCGCTTCTTTGACATCGAAACGGAGAAGGCGCTGATTACCTAAAGACGCATAGCGCTTGGCGCATGGCGTGAAAAGGGGCGGCCAGCGGGCGCCCCTTTTTTATGAAACGATCAGACTTTATTGAGCAAAGGAAGCAACGGCCGGTCAGATGCCTGTGCCTATTAATTCATAATTCAAGGCCTGACACCTTTTTATTCACAAAGGAACGGATTTTCTCGGCGAGCCCTTCGAACCCGCGCCCGGCATCCGCCTCGTTTTTTTGCGGGAGCCGAATGGGGCGGTCATCGAACTGGCCAGCCGCGATCCGAAGAGCTTTCAAGCGGCGATCGGTCAGGGGACGGTCAACTGGTGATGGTTTCGTAAAAAGCTCCAGATGCAAGGCGCGCAAAAACTGAGGAGTAGAGGCCCCTTAGGGGCCGCAACGACGAAGTTGAAGCGCAACGCCACAGATGGACTTTTTACGAAACTATTCATTTCTTCCGCCCCAAAACCAGCGCTACTGTCAGATCGATTAAACTGATGTTGGGCGACGCCACGACCCCGCTTTTCAGCCTCACCAAGGCCGGTGTCGTGTTGTGCCGCTTCAATTCTCCGATCAAATCAATGCCCAAATTCTTTGCCTGCTCCGCCGTATGACCGTCCACGATCCCTCCGGCCAGGCAGGGTATTTCCCCGGGATCCTCTGTGAACTGGGTCCCGGGGCCGTCGGTGCCGTCGGTGTCCACGGATCCGACGACAATATTTTCGCTTCCGGCGATTTTCAAAGCCGCGGAAAGAACGAATTCCTGGTTTCGCCCCCCGATCCCTTTCTCCTTGCCCACGGTCACGACGAACTCCCCGCTGGAAAAGAGCGCGCAGGGGGGTTCGAAAGGCTTGCCTCTCCCTTCGATGTTGTCGGCTATGGAAGCCATGTAAATCCCCGCCTGGGTGGCTTCGATTTCGATCAGTTTATCGGTTAGGACAATGGCTTTGAAGCCTAATTCCTCGGCCTTTTTCATGGCTGCCGGCAGCTTTCCGCTCTGCCAGTATCCGGGCATGATCCCGAAGATGCGGAAAGACATCTTCTCGATATTCCGCGGCCTTTACGGTCTCCTGTTTCGGGTTCCCCTTCTCCAAGTATCTTCGTACCGCGGCGGGAACCGCGTCCAGGGCATCATAATGCCTCGAGGCTTTCGAGGGCCTCCTGGAAAGTGGTGCCGTCCGGGAGGGTGTGAAGCCAGTAATTCTGATGCATCCGCTGTTCGTAAACGCCCGGATCGATGGAAATAATATGAATCATCCGCGCCGGGTGAAAATAACGCGAGATCCTTCCGCCTTTCATCCGGTCCAAATGGTTGCGGATGGGATTCAGTTCGCGGGTGGACATGCCCCGCTCGATCTGGGTGACTAGGGTGGTCCTGCGCAGGTCTTCGAGGGACAGGCCGGGCGCCGGCAGGGTCAAAAGGGAAGAAACGCCGTTGGCCACGCAGGTAAAAACCAGGTCCTGCTCGGTCAGGTCCTTGGCGAATTCCAGGATTTTCTGGCACCCGCGGACGCAATCCTCGTCCGGCGCCGGGTGCCCTCCCAGGGTGACCCCGATTTTCTTCAGGATAACGGGGTGGCCTTTCTTGTCGATCACATGGCCGCCCGTGAGCCGATCCCCCAGAACCTCCTCGATGGCCCGGGCCACGTTCTGGATGCCCTTGCCCGCCCCCACCACTAAGATTCTCCGCACGCGCGAGAGGTCGTAGACCTCATCCCCGGCGCGGGGGTCCCCTTCCGGTTCGAACTCCCTGTTGCCGACAATCAGCTTCCCGTCTTCAACCCGGATGAGCCTCCGAGCGTTGTGGTACGGATCCGCGGCCTGCAGGCCCGCCTCCAGGATCTGCACCATCGCCTCCCGACCCCGCCGGTTGCCTGTGCAAAGAAGCGTCTCCTTGTTTTGGATTCTCGAACTCATGGAAGTTTGGGACTCCCAAATACCGGGTCAAGAAATGACGGGTTCGTCTGTAGGGACGCGATGTCGCGCGCCCCTACATTTTGCAAAGAGATCAAATCCCGAATCGTTTGAACGGCCTCAGGCCGGCGTAGTCCCCTTTTCTTCCCAATTCCTCGGCGATCCGCAGGAGCCGGTTGAACTTGACGATATACTGGATGTTGGGCGGGCCGGTTTTGATCTGCCCGGCGCCGTTTAATACCGACAGCTCCGAGATCGTGAAATCCTCGGTCTCCCCGGAACGGGAGCTGAGCATCGCCCCGTATCCGGCTTCCCTGGCGGTGCGAATGGCGGTCAGTGTTTCGGTCAGGGTCCCAATCTGGTTGGGTTTGATGAGCACGGCGTTGGCCGCTTTCAGCTCGATTCCTTTGCGGATGCGGGCGGGGTTGGTGGTGAAGAAGTCGTCTCCCACCAGCTGAACCCGGTCCCCGATCCGCTTGGTCAGGACCTGCCAACCGTCCCAGTCCTCCTCGGCCAGCCCGTCTTCGATGCTTATAATGGGATAGGCCTTGATCCATTCCGCCCAGAGTTCCACCATTTCCTGCGAGGTGAGCGTTCGGCCTTCCCCCTTGAGCACATATTTTCCATTTTCATAGAGTTCCGAGGTGGCGGCATCGATTCCAATAAAGACTTCTTTGCCGAGTTTATAACCCGCCTTTTTGATCGCCTCGGCAATGATCTCAACCCCCTCCAGGTTGGAGCGCAGCGACGGCGTCAGCGGACCTCCGGGCTGGGTGATTACATGCCCTTTCGCCTTCAAGACCTCCCGCAAAGCCTGATAGATCTGAAAGCCCGCCTGGATTGCGTCTATGAAGGTGGGAACCCCGGCCGGCATCACCAAGTATTCCTGGAAGTCTACCGTGCTTTGGGCATGCGATCCGCCGGCCAGCATGTCATAGACCGGCACGGGGAGACGAAAAGGGCCCTCTCCTCCAAGATAACGGAACAGGGAGATCTTCCGGCTGGCCGCGGCGGCGTGGGCCGCGGCCAGGGAGACTCCGAGGATGGCGTTGGCGCCCAGTCTGCTTTTATCGGGGGTTCCATCGAGCAGGAGAAGCGCCTCGTCGATCTTCTCCTGCGGATCCCCCTTTAGGCCCTGCAAGGCCGGGGCGATCACCTTGCGCACGTTTTTCACCGCCTGGAGAACCCCCTTGCCGCCGAACCGTCCGGGATCCCCGTCTAAAAGCTGAACGGCCTCGCTGCTTCCCGTGCTGATTCCGGCAGGCACGGCCGCTCTCCCATAGCTCCCATCCGTGAGAAAAACTTCAGCCTCAACCGCGGGATTGCCCCGGAAATTCAAAACCTCCCGGGCCCAGATTTTCTCGATTTTTGCCGCTTTGCCCATTTTCGTCTCCTTTACATGTGAGCGCCCAGCGCAGAAGTGCCTCCCCGAAAATCCGCCCTTTTATTTCCTTTTCAAATTAGGATAATTATCTCTGAGCGTCAAGAAAAATGAAGAAAAACACCGTCAAAATTCGATTGCCCCGAAGATTTTTTCAGAGTATAAAAAGTGATGATCCCGCAAAAGCGAGGTACAAGATGGTTTCAATTGTAGGGGCGTCCTGTTGGACGCCCATTTCGGGCGAGCGCCGCTCGCCCCGCCATGCAAGGCGCGCATAATCTATGGAGTAAGGGCGATTCATGAATCGCCCTTACAAGTGCGCCGCAACGACGAAGTTGCCGCGCAAACCCGCTCCGAGCTGGACGGATGGACTTTTTACGAGACCATCAAAAGGAGAAAAACATGAAAGCCATTGTTTGCGAACAGCCGGGCCAATTTCGCATCAAGGAAATGGACACCCCGAAGCCAAAAGCCGGAGAGGCCCTCGTGCGCCTGCTGCGCGTGGGCGTGTGCGGAACCGACCTCCATGCCTATCGAGGCCGCCATCCGCTGGTCACCTACCCCCGCATCCTGGGGCACGAGCTGTCCGGGGAAATCGTTGCGGTCAATGAACCGGCTCCCGGCCTAAAGGTCGGCGACCCCGTCGTGATCCTCCCCTATCTGGAATGCGGGAAGTGCATCGCCTGCCGCCAGGGAAAACCCAACTGCTGCATGAGCCTGAAGGTTTACGGCGTTCACCTGGACGGAGGCATGGCGGAATACCTGAGCGTGCCGACGGATCACCTGATCAAGGCCGAAAATCTCAGCTTCGATGAAATGGCCATGGTCGAGTGTCTGAGCATCGGCGCCCATGCGGTTTTCCGCGCCCAGATTCAGCCCGGGACCATAGCCATGGTGATCGGGGCCGGCCCGATCGGCCTCGGCGCCATGCAGTTTGCCAAGGCCGCCGGAGCGAAGGTCATTGCCGCCGACACGGTCCCGGAGCGGCTTAAGTTCTGCCAAACCCATCTGAAGGTCGACTACGCAATCCAGGTCAAACCGGACTGGGCCAAAGAGGTCGAGGCGGTCACCAACAAAGAATACCCTTTAACGGTTCTCGACGCGACCGGAAACCTCCAATCCATGAACGCCTCGTTCAACTTAGTGGCCCACGGCGGGACCCTGGTTTTTGTCGGGCTGGTGAAAGAAAACATCTCTTTCTCGGACGCCGACTTTCACCGCCACGAGTTGACCGTCATGAGCAGCCGCAACGCCACCCGCCGGGATCTCGAACAGGTCATTGAAGCCATCCGGGCCGGTAAAGCCAGCGGGCAAATGCTCATCACCCATCGGGCCAAAATGAACGAGGTGATCGCCCGCTTCGAATCCTGGCTCCAGCCGGAGACGGGGGTTGTCAAGGCCATTATTGAAATGTAATGGGACGCGGATCAAAATCAGGGCTGGAGGTTGGTATCTAAATGGATATGGGGCAAATCCTCACGCTGGCGGCGCGCAAATATCCGGAACACACCGCCCTGATCTGCGGGGCGGAACGGCTCACCTACCGGGCGTTCAATAGCCGGGTGAATCGACTGGCCCATGCTCTTCTGGGCCTGGGATTGAAAAAAGGCGACCGGGTCGCCGCCCTCTTTTACAACTCCATCCCTTTTGTCGAGACCTACTTCGCCACGCTCAAGGCCGGAGGCGTCTTCGTCCCGATCAACTTCCGTTTCGTCGGGGAAGAAGCGGCTTACATCCTCAACCAATCCGACAGCCGTTTCTTTTTCTTCGGAGAAGAGTTCAACCGCCTCGTGCAGACCGTTCGTTCCGCCCTTCCCAAGGTCGATTTCTTCATCGCCGCCGGCATGTCGCCGGATCCGGGAACCGGAAAATATGAAGACCTCCTGAAGACCGCTGCGGATTACGAACCCCCGGTACTCCTTTCCGAGGATGACGACTGCCAGATCATGTACACCTCCGGAACCACGGGAAAGCCAAAAGGCGCCGTAATCACCCACCGGAATGTTATCTGGAACATGTTCAATACCATATTCGGCCGCGAGGAAAGGGAAGACGAAGTCTCCCTGGTGGTCGGGCCTCTCTACCATACGGCGGCCTTGAATAACCATTTCACCCTGCGCGTCGCCCTGGGCGGGACGAGCATCCTCGTCAAGGAGTTTGATGCCCGCCAGGTTCTGGAGATGATTTCCCGGGAAAAAGTCACGGTCATATCCGGGGCCCCGGCCATGTTTCATTTTCTTCTGAATCTACCGGGCAAAGAAAAGTTTGACACCCGTTCCGTGACCAAATGCACAACCGGCGCCTCCATCCTCCCCGACGAGACCAAGGAAAAGCTCTTCCGGTTCTTCCCGAATATCCAGGGGATCTACGATGTGTACGGATGCACGGAATGCTCCCCAAACATCTGTATCCTCAAGGCCAAAGACTCCTTGCGGAAAAAGGAATCCGTCGGGCCCCCGCTGCCCTTTCTCGAAGTAAGGATCGTGGACGATCAGGATCAACCCGTCCCCGCAAACGTCGTCGGCGAATTGACCTGCCGCGGGCCGAACGTGATGAAAGGATACTACAAAGATCCGGAGGGGACGGCGGAAGCCCTGCGCGGAGGCTGGCTCCACACCGGGGATCTGGCCCGCATGGACGAGGAAGGGTTCGTTTACATCGTGGACCGGAAAAAGGACATGATCATCAGCGGCGGGGAGAACATCTATCCCCGCGAGCTTGAAGAGCTTCTTTACCGGCACCCGCAGATCCAAGACGCAGCCGTGGTGGGGATCCCCGACCCCCTCTGGGGGGAATCGGTTAAGGCCTTCGTGGTGCTTCGAAAAGAGGCAGTCTTAAAGGCGGAAGAAGTGGTGGAATACTGCAAGGCTCATCTGGCGAGCTACAAGAAGCCAAGGGCCGTTGTCTTCGTCGATTCCCTGCCCCGCAACCCTTCCGGTAAAGTCCTTAAGACGGTTTTGCGAAATCCGGCCCGGAAATAAAAAGGAGCCCGGCGGTTCGAAAGAAAAATTGAGAAAGGGGAAGGCCTCCTTGCCTTGGGAGGACGCCCCAGGTTCCAAAGAGGATTTTCTACCCAAGGTTTGGAAGAGGAGGTAAATGGTTTCGAAGGAGCTCTTGAAATCCTGTATCGATAGCGATTTTCCGAGGTTACGGCGGTGGTACCAGGATCTCCATGCCCATCCCGAGATTTCCGGCCGGGAGAAAGAAACCGCCCGCCGGGTGGCGGAATCCCTTTCCCGGATGGGCGCCGAGGTTTCGACCGGGGTGGGAGGGCATGGAGTAGTGGGGGTGATCCGAAACGGCGGGGGGCCTACGATCATGATCCGCTCGGAGCTGGACGCTCTCCCGATTTTGGAGGCCACCGGTCTTCCCTATTCCAGCCACGCCAAGGTCAGAGGAGAGTCAGGGGAAGAAGTGCCGGTTATGCATGCCTGCGGCCACGATATGCACACCACGATTCTCATCGGGACGGCCGGGCTTTTGCTCCGTCTCCGGGAGAATTGGCAAGGAACCCTCCTTCTGGTCGCTCAGCCTGCCGAAGAAGCGTTGGAGGGAGCCCGCGCGATGCTCCGGGACGGTTTTTTCCAGAGTTTCCCGCGCCCTGATTGCGCCCTGGCCCTTCATGTGAAACCGGAGCTTCCCACCGGCAAGATCGCCGTGAAACCCGGGAATATCACCTTGGGCGCCGAGGCCTTGCAGGTGACGATTCACGGCCGGGGAGGGCACGGAGCTCATCCCCACCAAGCCAAGGACCCGGTCGTTCTTGCGGCCCAGGTCGTCCTGGCCCTCCAGACGATCGTGAGCCGCGAGGTGAACCCGGCCGAGACCGCGATCCTGACCGTAGGTTCGATCCGGGGGGGAACCCTCCCCAATGTGATCCCGGAGCGGGTGACCCTGAAGCTTATGAACCGCTTTTCCACCATGGAGGTAGGAAATCAGATGCGGTCCAGCGTGGAGCGGATCGCCCGGGGGATCGCGGAAGCGGCGGGAGCGCCGTCCAGCCTTCTGCCGGAGGTCTTCGGCCCCGAGCACCCCTACCCGCCGGTGGTAAACGATCCGGTTATTGCGGAACGACTGGAGAGACTGTGGCGGGAGGTTTTCGGACCGGAAAACGTCGTTTCGATCCCGACCCAAAGCATATCCGACGACTTCGGCGAATTCGGAGGCGAAGATCCGCCCGTCCCCCTGGTTTTTTATTTCGTCGGCTGCACCGCTCCGGATCGCTTCCCGGAAGCGGCATCGGGACGGGAGAAGATCCCCGCCCTCCATAACCCTCGCTTTGCTCCGGAGCCGAACGGAACTTTGCAAACGGGTCTTCTATCTATGAGCACGGCGGCTGTTGCATTTCCTGAATCGTCTCTAATTGCCCAGGGTTCCATAATTCCCCAGACAGATCCCTCGAAAATCTCCCCGACCCCCTCTTTTTCAAAGAGGGGAAATCCTCCCTTTCCGGCTCACGCCTCACGTAAGAAAACACTCGAAGTCACCACCTTCATTTCCTCCTCCAGGATCTCCTCGGGCAAATGGGAGAGGACCACGAAGTCGGCTTTCTTACCCGGAGCCAGAACCCCGACCGTGTCGTCGAAGACGGCATAGGCGCTCCCTGCGGTAAAGCATTTCAGGGCGGTTAGCGGATCGAGGCCTTCCTCCGGGGCAACGGTGAAACCGGTCTTGTGCTTCCGATTTACAGCCGTACGCCAGCCCACGATCGGGTCGCCCGGGACCACGGGCTGATCGGAGCTGAAGGCGACAGCCACCCCGGCCTGAAGCCAGGTGCGGACGGGCATTCCCCGGTCTGTCCGGTCTCCCAGGGCCGGCCGATAGTAATGGGCCAGGTGATGGATGAATTCCGGCTGGACAACGGCAAGGATTCCGAGGCGGACCATGTCCCGAACCATGGCCGCGTCCGTCAGAAAACAGTGCTCGATCCGGTGCCGGGGGTCGGGCCGGGGAAATGCTTGCTGCGCCCTTTCGAAAGCCCGGATGCACAGTTCCACGGCCAAGTCGCCGATGGCATGAACCCCGACCTGCCAGCCCCCGCGGTGAGCTTGGAGAACCCGGCGATTAAATTCTTCCGGGGGGTAAATCAGGACGGTGCTGGCAGACCCATCGGCATAGGGCTCTTTCAGGGCTGCGGTCCGGGGGCCCAGCGCCCCGTCGATGTAGAGTTTCATCGGCCCGAGGCGCAGATCCGCATGACCCAAAGGAAGAGAAACTTTCCACCGATCCTCCAGCCACCCGGCTTCCACCGCCCGGTCATAATCCGGCATGAGGGTCATTCGCACCTTCGCACCTTGCTCTAAAGCGAGGGCGTACCCCCGGCATTCGGTTTCCAGCCCGGAAAGCCGGCCGGTTGTCGCGTCCGAAGCGGAAAGGATCCCCCGCCTGATCATAACCTCGCAGATTTTTCGGACCGCATAGGCGATCTCGCGTTCATTCGGAGGAGGAATGTGGCTTTCCACGAGCAACCAGGCGCGTTCCAGGAGAACCCCGGTCGGATCTCCGGTCTCATCCCGGACGATTCGCCCCCCCTCCGGATCAGGGGTTTGGCGAGTCAAGCCCGCAAGTTCCAGGCCCTTGGAATTTACCACCGTGCAGTGGCCGCTCGTATGGCGAACGGCAATCGGGCGGCGCCGATCGACCCGGTCGAGATCATGACAGGTGATATGCCGCTTCCCGGGAAGAAGGTCCTGGTCATAGCCGATTCCAAAGACCCAACCATCCTGATTCTCTTCCTCCATCCAGGCGCGGAGTCGGGTTTCGATCTCCGCGAAATTTCGGCACCCTCTGAGATCGGGCCGGGTCAGAGCCAGCCCGGCGGAGAGAATGTGCGCATGGCAGTCGTTAAAAGCCGGGATGACGGCCGCGCCATCCAAGGAAATTTTCTTCGCCCCGGGAAATTGAATCGACAGCTCCCGTTTTTCTCCGACGGCGGCCACCAATCCGTTTTCAACCACCATGGCCTCGACCAGAGGCTTTTCATCCCAGAGCGTGTAAATGGGCGCCCCGGTAAAAAGAGTCGGCATGAAACCCTCCTATAGGAATTTCCTTGTATCCTCCTCACCCTTCTCCCGCCGCGGAAGGGCGTCCTTCCGCAGATGACACGCCACTTGATGGCCCCCCGCTGATCCCTGCAGCTCCGGATACTCCTTGCGGCAACGGTCAAAAACATATGGGCAACGGGTGTGGAAGTAGCAGCCGCCGGGGGGATGGATAATGCTGGGAATGTCCCCCTTCAGGATGATCCGTTTCTGGAGCCCGTCGGGGGAAGGTTCGGGGGGGGGAATTGCAGACATAAACGCCTGGGTATAGGGGTGAAGGGGATTCTGATACAGATCGTCCCGGTCCGCTATTTCGACGATCCGGCCCAAATACATGACCGCGACCCGATTGCAGATATGCTCCACCACGCTGAGATCGTGGGAAATGAAAAGGAGCGTAAGGTTGAATTCTCTCTGCAGGTGTTTCAAGAGGTTCAGGATCTGGGCCCGAATGGAAACGTCCAGCGCCGAAACCGGTTCATCACAGATGATCGTTTTGGGGTATTCCGTAAGCACCCGCCCCACGAGAGCCCGGGCAATGCCGATTCTCTGCCGCTGCCCGCCGCTGAATTCGTGGGGATATCTTTTGAGGTGGTCCGTATTCAGCCCGATCTTGGTGATGATTTCGGCGACGACATCCTTGATTCGGCCGGGGGGGGCGAGGCGGAACCGCCGGAGCGGTTCGCCCACGATCTTCTCAATGGTCATCCGGGGGTTGAGGGAACTGTAAGGGTCCTGAAAGATGATCTGCATCCTCTTCCAGAGCTCTTTGAGCTCCTGCTTCTTGAGCGAGAAGACCTCGAGGCCGTCGTAAACGGCCCGGCCGCTATCCGCCTGATAGAGACGGATGAGGGTTTTACCGATGGTGGTTTTGCCGCACCCGCTCTCTCCCACCAAGCCCAGGGTTTCTCCCGCCTTGATTTCCAGGTCGACGCCATCCACGGCCCGGACATGGCCCACCACCTTGGAGAAGACTCCGCGGCGGATGGGGAAAAATTTCTTCAACCCCTCAACTTTTAAGATCGTCCGGCCATCCATATCAAGGTCCAATTACCCGTGAATCCATAGCAGCCCAAGCGACGGCCAAAAAGAGCGGCCTTTTCTCCGTCATTCTTGTGAAAACGGGAATCCAGTCTTTTCCTGTTCTTTTGCGGGGTCATCGATTATGGTATCTCCCTAAACCGGCAGGGAGATGAAATCTTCCATCCTCCGCTTTCGTCATTTCTCCTGGTTCCAGCACCGGCTGAGCCGCCCCGCCCCGGCGGGGAACAAGTCCGGTTCCTCTTGCGCACAGCGGTCCATCGCCTCGGCGCAACGGTTGACGAATTTGCATCCGTTCGGCAGGTTGAGGAGGTTGGGAACACTGCCGGGAATTTCCGGGAGCGTCTCCACGCGGCGGCCGATCCGCGGAATCGATTGAAAGAGACCGCGGGTGTAGGGGTGGAGGGGGGAGTGGAAAATTTCCTCGACCCCCGCCGCTTCCACGATCCGCCCGGCATACATGACGATGACCCGCTTCACCATGTTGGCCACTACTCCCAGATCATGGCTGATGAGGATCAGGGACATGCCAAGGCGCGAACGAAGGTTTAAGATCAAGTCCAAAATCTGGGCCTGAATCGTCACGTCCAGAGCCGTTACGGGCTCGTCGGCAATGAGGATCTCCGGGTTGCAGGCGATGGCCATGGCGATTACCGCCCGTTGCCGCATGCCCCCGCTCAGCTGGTGGGGATAGTCTTTGGCCCGGCTCGCGGGCGAGGGGATGCCCACCTGATCGAGAAGCTCCACCGCCTTTTGGGCGGCCCCCCGTCTTCCCGCCTTCAGGTGGAACCGGAAGACCTCCCCTAATTGGTCGCCCACGGTAAAAGCCGGGTTCAGGGCGGTCATCGGCTCCTGGTAAACCATGGCGATCTTGTTGCCCCGGATCTCTTCCATCTTCCTTTCCGGCAGAGCCGCTAAATCCTGCCCCCGGAAGTGAATGGTCCCCCCCGTTATCCGGCCCGCCGGCTCGGGCAGAATGCGCATGATGGAGAGGGCGGTCACGCTCTTGCCGCACCCGGATTCGCCCACCAGCCCCAGCGTTTCCCCCGGGGCGAGCTCGAAATTCACCCCGTCCACGGCGCGGATCACTCCGTTCAGGGTGAAGAAATGGGTCTGTAGATCGCGCACCGCCAGCAAAGGTTCCATATCCTTATCTTGATGATCTCCCAAAAAGCAACAAATAGAGAGTAGGGGCGGTTCGCGAACCGCCCCTACAGGTGCGTCCCGGCGACGAAGTTGAAGCGCAATCCCGCTCCAGCGGACAGATGGACTTTTTCCGAAACCCTCATTCTTTGATGCTCCGTAAAAAGTCGCAAATGGATGACTCTGTAAAAAGCTCCAGATGCGAGGCGCGCAAATAACTGGATAGGTCCCTGTTGGGCCCTGTCCCTCAGGGACCTCAAATGAAGCGCAACGCCGCGATGACTTTTTCCGAGTCATCATTCTTTGATCCTCGGGTCGAGCACGTCCCGCAGTCCGTCGCCGAACAGGTTGAGCGCCAGAACCGCCATGGCGATGGCCATCCCCGGGAAGTAGGTCATCCACGGGGCGCGGCTTAGCACCTCTTTCCCGTCGGCCAGAAGGCTTCCCCAGCTGGGCGAAGGCGGAGGGGCGCCCAATCCCAAAAAGGAAAGGGCCGCTTCCCAAAGGATCGCGTATCCGAAGGAGATCGTAGCCTGGATGATCACCGGCGCCCAGCAGTTCGGCAGGATATGAACGAACAGAATGGAGAAGTCGCTGCACCCGGTCACCCGGGCAGCTTCGATGTACTCCTTTTCCCGGATGGAGAGCACGGAGCTCCGCACCAGACGTGCGAAGCGGGGGGTGTAAACCAGACCCAAAGCAATCATCAGATTGGCAAAACCTGCCCCCAGAACGGCCATGATCCCGATCGCCAGGAGAATGATCGGAAAGGAGAGGATGGCATCCATGATCCGCATGATGATCGCGTCGATCCACCCGCGGTAATAACCGCTGACGAGGCCCAGGATGATGCCCGCAATCATAGCCACCGCAATCGACAGGAACCCCACCCGCAGGGCGATCGCCGCTCCGTAGACGACCCGGCTGAAGAGGTCGCGCCCGTACCCGTCCGTGCCGAAGAAATGAGCGGAACTCGGCGGCTGGAGCCGCTCCTTGATGTTCATCTTCGAGGGATTGTGCGTGGCCACCCAGGGGGCGAGGAGGGCCACCGCGATCAGAAAGAGGAGGAGGATCGCTCCTAAGACCGCCAACTTGTTCCGGATCAGGCGCCTGAAGATCATCTCCTTACCCTTCGTAAACGATCCGCGGATCGAAATAGGAGTAAAGGAGATCCACGACCAGGTTGATGAGCACAAAGCCGAAAGAGACCAGGAGGATGCATCCCTGAATGATGGGATAGTCCCGCTGGCCGATGGCGTTGTAAATGAGCTGTCCGATCCCGGGCAGGCTGAAGATCGTCTCCGTGATCACGGCCCCTCCGAGGATGTTTCCCAGCTGGAAGCCGATCACCGTGAGGGTGGGAGCGAAGGCGTTTTTCAAGGCGTGCTTGCCCACGACCCAGAGGCGCGGCAGGCCCTTCCCCCGCGCCGTGGTGATAAACTCCTGGCGCAAGACCTCCAGCATGGTCGAGCGGGTCATCCGGGCGATGATGGCGCAGGCGAGGAGGGCCTGGGAAACACAGGGGAGGACCAGGTACTGCATCCCCCGCAGAAAATTCTCGAGGGGCGAGACGAAACCCGTGGCCGGGAACCATCCCAGTTTGACGGAGAAGATGATGACCAGCATCAAAGCCAGCCAGAACCCGGGGATGGAAATCCCCAGGACGGCAAGGAGCGTGAAAAGGTAGTCTTTGTAACTGTTCTGGTTGGCCGCGGCGAGGATGCCCGCGGGGACGGCGAGGAGCAGGGCCAGCATCATGGAGAAGAAGCCCAGGATCAGCGTCACCGGGAGGCGCTGCAGGATGATCGACACCACCTCTGTTTGGTAAACGATCGAGGTGCCGAAGTCCCCCCGCATAACCCGCGAGAGCCAGATGAAGAACTGAAGGTAAATAGGCTGGTCCAGCCCCATCTCCCGGCGGATGGACTCGACCACCCCGGGCTCCGCGTTTGCTCCCACGTAGATGGCCGCCGGGTCTCCCGGGATCAGGCGCAGGAGAAAGAAGACGATAACGGCAATCAGCAAGAGAACCGGGATCGCCTGGAGCAGACGTTTGATCACATAGGTCTTCAAGAACGTTTCCTATCCCAGAATGGGAAAGATGAGCTGCTTACGAGACGCTTCTCGCAAAAGTCGACAGAACGATGGTTCCAATTGTGGGGGCGTCCGGCCGGACGCCCCTACATGCAAGGCGCGCAACAAATAGAGAGTAGGGGCGGTTCGCGAACCGCCCCTGCAGATGGACTTCTTACGGAGCTATCCTCATTGATGATCTCGTAAAAAGTCAGCAGCCCGATGGTTTAGTAAAAAGCTCCAGCTGCAAGGCGCGCAAAAACTGAGGAGTGAGGTGCACTTATAGGTGCGCCGCAGCGACGAAGTTGAAGCGCAACGCCGCAGATGGACTTTTTACGAAACCATCCTCATTTATCCAGCCAGACATGCCAAAGCCGGGCGTCGGCCGTGTAGGGCATGGGTTTGAATCCCTTCACATATTTCCGGGTGGCCGGGGCGACCGAATGGTCGTAGAGTTTTAGGAGAGGAACATCCTCCAGCATGATCTCATGAACCTGCTCGTAGAACTTCTTTCTCGCGGCAAAGTCATTTGTCGCCTCCGCCTTTTCCACGAGGGCATCGAGCTTTTCGTTCTTATACCCCACGAAATTCCGCTTGGAGTGCACGGGCGCCATGTTCATCGAGGGGTCCGGAGTTCCGGAGGCGATAAAGGACAGAATATCGTACTTGCCCGAGTTGCGGTCCTGGAGAAGGGCCGGCCACTCCTTCACGTCCAGCTCCGCCTTGATGCCCGCCTCGGCGAGCATCTGCTCGGCCAGGATTGCCGTTTTGTAGGTGTTCAAATAAACCTTGGTTACCGCGATCCGGACCGGGCTTCCGTCGTAACCCACCTTCTTGAGGAGCTCTTTTGCCTTCTTCAAGTCTTTCCCGTACCCCTTTTTATGAAAATCGGAATAGAACGGGGTCACGGCATTGACCAGCGACGGGTTGACCACCGAGTTGCCGAAAACGGCGCCGTCCACCAGTTCGGAAAGGTCCAAACAGTAAGCAATCGCCCGGCGGAAGTCGGCCTGGCGGACGAATTTGTTCGGACTCGTGTTGACGCCGAACTGGAACATTACATAGGCTAAGCCGGGATTCACGTAGGTGACGATGTTCGGGTCTTTTTTTATCTCGTCGATTTCCTCCCAGGCCACGCGCAGGGTGAAATCGATCTCGCCGGTCTTGAGGGCCATCGTCCGCACCGCCGCATCCTTGATGGGAACGAATTTCATGCGGTCGAGATAGGCGGGTTTCTGTCCGCCCGTGCCGGAAGTGGGCAGGGTCGAACCCTTGTAATCCTTGTTGCGCTCAATGATCACGTGTTTATCGGGAACATACTCCACAAATTTATACGGCCCGGTTCCCACCGGCTTGTTCAGCGTGCCTCCCTGTTTCTCCACTTCTTCCTTGGGAACAATGGCGTGGCTTCCGAAAGGGTTGGCCATGGAGACCAGGAGGTTGGCCGTCGGGGCTTGAACCCTGATCTGGACGGTGTATTTTTCGAGGGCCTTTATTTCTTTGATGTATTGCACCTGGGCAACCAAGGGATACTTGGTCTTCGGGTCAAGAAGGCGCTGGTAGGAATAAACGACGTCTTCCGCCGTCATTTCCCGGCCGTTGTGGAACTTCACTCCCTGGCGCAAGGTAAAGGTGTAGACCAGGCCGTCCGGGCTGACCGCCCACTTGGAGGCCAGGCCGGGCATGGGCAGACCCTTGTCGTCCACGTCGACCAGCCGTTCATAAATGTTGTTCAGAACGATCATCGAAATTTCGGCGCTGACCTTGTGCGGATCCAGCCCGACGATGTCCGTGACGAGCGCTACGACCAGCGTGCCGCCTTGCTTGGGCTGCTGCCCGGCAGCCGGGAGGCCGCTCCCGATAACGAATGCGCCAAGGACGATCAAAAGAAAGCCGATCTTTCCCAACCGAGACATGGAATGCCCCTCCTTGTTTGTTGCCGCATTTTTCACCTTGCCAATCCCTCGCGGGAGAAGTGGTGTCATTTATACCATTAAACGGCCGGCCGCGGCAAGTTTGTTCGAAACCGCTTGATTTTCCAAGTCTTTTATCTATACCTATCAGGTGATAAATAAATCGCGCGCAACATGAAAACAGCCATCCGGATTGCGTTTCAGGGCAATGGTGAGGCTGCAACTGGGGATCACCCTTGGAGGCCTTCAACCCTCGTCATTCCGGGCTTACCCGAAATCCAGGCTTTCCTTCTGGATTCCCGCTTTCGCGGGAATGACAACCGTGATTTGGGCAAATATTTATGCAACGTTTCGGTATATATTGAATCGAAAATCGGCCATAATATTTATCGAAGAATTGGATCGCCGCAGGTGAGGAGCAGACTTGAGGCGGATCGGAGCTATGAAATAAACTCGAATTTCGGGCATACCGTTCTAAATGCAATGATTTTTTTGCTTTAAAGCCCCTTTTTTGAACGGATTTAGCGCTGATCCGGTTATAGAATGGAATAGACCTGATTGGAAGGCATTTTTTCAGAAATATTTAGATTGAACAGAGGAGGACTCGCATGGTCCCATGAAATAAATCCGCTCCGAAGAAAGGGTGGTGACGACTGCCTGCTCGTGGGATTGCGGGTCCCGCTGTCTCTTGAAAGTCCACGTCTCGGGCGGGAAAATCACCCGTATCGAAACCGACGAACGTCCGATGCCCAGCCTAAAGGCCTGTCCCCGGGGGCTTTCCCAGAAAGAGGTCGTTTACGCCCCGGACCGTTTGACCCGGCCTTTGAAAAGGGCGGGGACAAGGGGGAGCGGAGATTTCACCCCCATCTCCTGGGATGAAGCCCTGGAAATTTTATCCGGACAATTGAAACGGGTGAAAGAGAATTACGGACCCGAATCTGTTATGTTAGTGGACTACTCCGGCTCCCAGGGCCCTCTCCACGGCACCACGGGACGAACGGCCCGGCGTTTTTTTTCCTTTTTTGGGGGGTGCACGGGGACCTTTGGAAACACCTCTCAGGAAGCGGCCCTTTTCTCCGCGATGGCCACCTTCGGCAGCCTTTTTACGGGCAACTCCCGGGACAATTTTCTTTATTCCAAACTGATCATCCTGTGGGGCTGGAACCCCCTTGTTACCCGCTTCGGGCCGGATACGGCTTTCTATTTAGCCCGGGCCAAGAAGGCCGGCGCCAGGATCATCTGTGTCGATCCCCAGCTCAACGCCTCCGCCCGCAGTCTCGCGGAACAGTGGATCCGGATTAAGCCCGGGACGGATACCGCCCTGCTTGTCGCCATGGCGTATGTCATGATTACCGAGAACCTCCATGATCGTTCCTTTCTGGAAACTTATACGACGGGCTTTGACAGATTTAAAGGCTATGTGCTGGGAGAAGAGGATGGAATTCCCAAAACTCCGGACTGGGCGGAAGAGATCACGGGAGTACCGCGGGAGGACGTCATAAAACTGGCGCGGGATTACGCCAATCTGAAACCGGCGGCGCTCTGCGCCGGCTGGGCGCCAGGGCGCACGGCCTTTGGCGAGCAGTACCACCGCGCCGCCTCGACGCTCGCCGCCATGACCGGAAATATCGGGATCAAAGGCGGCTATGTCTCCGGGGGAACCGGCCGCCTGCCTGTCGGGACGCTGAAGAAATTCCTGCCGATTCCGCCAAAAACGATGCCTCTCGTACACATGTCTGATATTTATGATGCCCTTTTGAAAGGGAGGGAAGGAGGATATCCAAGCGACGTCAGGCTGCTGTACATTGTGGGGTGCAACCTTTTAAACCAGCTCCTGAACCTCAATAAAGGCCTCGAGGCCCTTAAGGTACCCGAATTCATCGTCGTCCACGAATTGTTCCTGACGCCGACGGCGCGGTATGGCGACCTGATTCTTCCGGCCGCCCATTTTTTTGAAAGAGAGGATATCGGCCAGCCTTGGGGAAGCATGAGCTCGGGGTTTATCCCTATGAACAAGGTCATAGAGCCGGTCGGGGAGGCCAAATCCGATTTGGCGATCTTTGCCGAATTGGCCGAATGCCTGGGCTTGTCAGGGTACCGGGAGAAGTCGGATGAAGAGTGGCTCAAGGAGTTTTTGGAGGCGACGCCGGGCATGCCGGATTATGAATCCTGGAAGAAGAAGAGCTTCTTTGAAGCCGAACATGAAAAGCCCTGGGTCGCCTTTCAGAAAGAGATCGAAGACCCCGTAACACCACCCGTTCCCAACCCCTTCGGGAAAGATCGAGATTTACAGCCAAAAATTGGCGGAGATGAACAACCCGCTCATTCCCCCCATTCCCCAATATCTCGAACCCTGGGAAGGCCCGCGGGACCCTCTCGCCGGCAAATACCCCCTTCAGCTCATAACCCCCCACGCCCGGGGAAGGTCCAATTCCATGTTCGACAATATCCCCGAGCTGAAGCGGCTGAACGATCTAAACGTGTGGCTCAGTTTAGGGGATGCGCAGTCCAGGAGCATTAAGGACGGAGACCGGGTAAGAGTCTACAACGACCGCGGGCAACTGATCACCACGGCCAAAGTAACGGACCAGATCATGCCGGGCGTAGCCAGCCTGGAAGCTGGCGCCTGGTATTGCCCGGACGAAAAAGGCATCGACCGCGGCGGTTGCGCCAACGTCCTTACGAAAGATGCGAAATCCCCGGGAGGAGCCTTTCCCTGCAATACTTGCTTGGTACAAGTAGAAATTGAAAGGGAATTTTGAGGTGGTTCCGCCCCCTGCCCGGATTCACCAAATCCCCTTGAGCTCACCTCTTAAATAGAAATAGGGGACGTTGTTTCTGAATATACTTATTTCCTGACAATGGCAATTGCTTGGGGTAAATGATGATTATGCCGCATTCAGCGGGGCTGTCCGAAATTCGGAAATATCTATAAGAAAGGGGTCAGGCTTAACTAATTAACTATCCTGTGCCTCCTCTTAATCCGTCTTTTTTCCACCACTCTGAGATTACGCAAAAGACCTATCTTTCATCAGCTTTAGCCGAGGTGGCTCGATATCTTAGAGCAGCGAATTCGTGTATCGGCCATGGCGTTTTTAGGAATGAAATCACGGAAGAAATGAGAATGAACGGCATGGGGTCCGGCCTCACGCCGGAGGAGTCGTCATCTCTCCTAAACGCCTCTTCAAATCTTCGGGAAAGGCATTGTTGGCCGCTTCGAGAATAACCTGCGGCACGCCGCCGAATATCCGGTAGGCATGATTGAGAACCCGATCGTCCCAAATGGCGCTGAGATCGTTCTTGGTCAGCCTCTCGGAAAGCAGGGCCGGTCTCCATCCTCCCAATTTGGTGACCACGAAGTGATTGGCGATCCGGGCCACCAGCTGGCTGCTATCTATGAATTCGTTCTTTGCCGACGGAGAAAATCCCTTCCTGTTTTCCAAGAGCCAGGCCAGCGAAACCATGTCATGGGCCACCACCGACTCCGACGCCATGACGAGGCCGTTTTCCGGCTGGAAGATATCTCCCTGATCCGGCCCGAAGGTAATGAGGATTTTGTCCGCTGCCGAAAGGACCAGCCGCTGTTTCTTCCGCAAGGTTTCGACCATATTCCCTTCGGCGGTCTTCTCCTGAAAGGTGGAGGCTTCCCGATGGTATTCCAAACGAGTGTCATGTCGCCAATATCCCACCGCAGCCTTCAGACCGAGCGTGCTGCCTGCCAGCACGTGGCGGCCGCAACGGGGCATGAGGATGATATGCCGGACTTCTTTAAGGATGTTGGGCAACATCAGGCCATTCTTCCAATGGGAACCCGCGGCCGGGAAGTCTTCGTAAAAGGCGTTCCATCCGGCTTCCTCAAAAAAATGGATCTCTCCTCCAGCATTCTGGACTGCCTGGGCCATGCCGGATGATTCCATCAGGCGGCGCGAGCTGCCCGAAAGCCCCTCCGGGGAGAGTTTTACATGTTCGATGCCGCACATGTCGCCGACAATCACCCGCCCCGCCCCCTTTTCCTTGAGCAGCTCGATCATGGCGCCGATCGCAATCGGATTCGTTGTGGCCGGATAGGGCTTGCCGCAGTTTAGGGCCGGTTTGATGAATACATTATCGCCTTTGGACAGCCATGAGAAATCGGTCGTCGCTTCCGCAGCGGCACGAACCGCCGCCTTCAAAGTCTGTTCTGAAGGATTTTTGCCTACCCCGGCCAATAAGACTCGGGTTTGCCGGCCCGGTTTCGGCGACGCGCCGCCGCCGGGATTTTGAGGCATTCCCAAGCTCGCACTCGATTGGGAAACGAGCAAGGGCAGAAGTCGCTCCCACAAATTTCAGAAATTCTCTGCGTTTCAAAGAGTTCTCCCGCTACATTGAAATGATTTTTGGTTGTCGTTCATGATTTCCTTCCGACATGCAGCTTATTGTAGCATACAGCGGCCCCCGGCTACTTCAGAACCCGGACCGGATTTCCATCGAGGAAACCGACAATATCCTCGATCGCCTCCTGGTACATCTTGGCGAGATTTTCCGCGCTGACGTACCCAATATGCGGCGTCAGGAGGACATTGCCGAGCTTTCGAAGCGGATGGTCCGCCGGCAGGGGTTCCACGCCATACGCGTCATTGGCGGCGTTATCTTCGCCGCCCAGAGGCTCGGTGAACACCTGAATCTCGCCCGTCCGCTCAGCGGGCTCCAATCCGCCAAACGGAGGGCGGCATTGAAGTAATCATCCAATAGGGCAATGTGCAGCGCTGTCCCCTTTTCCCCCGTTTTCCGTTGTTCCCCTCTTTCAAATGACCCCTTCCTTTTTCAATTGCTCCATTTCCTCGTTGGAGAATCCCAATAATCCTTGGTAGATCTCCTCATTATGCTGTCCGAGAGCCGGGGCCGGTCCGGGATAATCTGCGGGTAATTCGGAAAAGTGGATGGGGAATCCGGCCGTCTTCACGCCAGTGTTGAAGCCCAAGGGATGCTTCAGTTCCTGGATCATTCCCCGGGATATCAGCTGGGGGTCTTCCAATACCTCTTGGGCTTCCAGGACCGGATCGCAGGGGATTTTTTTCTCTCTTAAAATTTGCAAGGCCTCCGCGCTGCTCAAATTTCGGCTCCACGCTGTTACCATCGCCTCCACTTCGCCGGCGTTTTTCAGCCGGTCTCCAAGATTCTTGAAGCGGGGGTCCTGGAGGCAATCTTCCCGCTGAATCGCCTCCAGAAATACCTTCCAATTGGCATTCATATAAACGCAAATGGCGATATTTCCGTCTTTCGTCGGGAAGGTTCCCCAGGGCACGGCTCTGGGGTTCCGGTTGCCCTGCCTCGTGGGAATCTTTCTCGAGACGAGCATATCCAAAGCTTCATCCATGATCAGGGAAAAACCGCAATCCTGCATGGATATGTCGATTCTTTCGCCCTGACCCGTTTTTTCCCGCGAGATCAGCGCCGCCAGAATTCCGCTCAACCCATACAAGGCCGGGACAAGATCGCCGATCCACGGGCCGCAGCGCAGCGGGGGGCCGTCCGGAAATCCGGTAACCGCCATAATGCCGCTTGTGGCCTGGATCGTGAGATCAAAGGCGGTCCGGTCCCGGTAAGGACCGCTTTGGCCGTAGCCGGAGATGGAACAGAAAATGATCCTCGGGTTGATCGCCTTTAATCCGGGATAATCGAAACCGAAGCTCTCCATGGTCCCCGGGGCGAAGTTTTCCAGGACAATATCCCCCTTGGCGATCAACTTGCGGAAGATCTCCCTTCCCCGGTCGCTTTTCAAATCCAGGGTGATGCTCTTCTTGCCCCGGTTTCGCTTCAAATAGATGAGCGAGATGTCTTCCGGCGCCCTTCCTTCAAAACGCAATCCCGCGGGCCCGGCAAAGGGAACGCCTTCCCGGGCCGGATCGCCGGTGTTGGGTCGCTCGATCTTTATGACTTCAGCCCCCAAGGCCGCCAACTGCATGCTGAGAAACGGCCCGGCCAGCCAAGCGGTCAAATCGATAACCCGAACTCCTTCTAAGTGATTTCTATTTTTTTCCACTGGATCACCCTTTCACTGAAAAAAATTTGGTTTGATTATATAAATTTGCACCCGAAATTTGAAGCCCAAAGAAGTTGGAGGAAGTGTAACCCTTCAATCAAGGGGGGGAAGTCGCTACGGATTCAGGTCCGGCGTGAATAGCAGGAGGTGCCCTGGCCTGGGGGTCCGGGCGCTACGCTTGGAATCATAAGGCGCTGATTTCTTCGTGGAGGGGCGGGGGTCAAGGCCTCCCGCCGCTGATATCGGAGTCTCTAGGTTTTTCTCCGAGTCTCTGCTCATCCCGACCGATGCTTCCGGCGCGTACCGCCCAAACCCCCAGGCCAACAACAAAGCCTGCCGCCCCCCCGTCACTGAATGGGTACGAGGAAGCGCATTTTTTTCTACCCACCCGCGCCCGAATGAAGTAAAATCATGCCGAATCGCAGGGTTCCGGCTCCCCTGGTTCTCTGCCTCACCGGGTAGGGGCACGCTGCGCGTGCCCACTGCGGGCGCGAAGTCCTGCCACGGCGGGACGCCTCTACAATTGAAGACACCGTTTTGCTGACCTTTCGCGAGATCATCACCATTCTTGCATGAAGGAGGGTTAAAAAATGGAAGAGAAGAGGATGAAGATGCCGAAACGGGACAAAGTAGTTTTCCGATTTATCGCGTTCTTTGGATTAATCTTCCTTTTGCAGGGACTGCCGGAGGCTGTCTGGGCCCAGGAGAAGTACCCCACGAAACCGATTAATTTCATTATCGGCTATCCGGCGGGAGGGACGACGGATGTCTGCGCCCGGCCGCTGGTTGCCGCCGCCGGCAAGACCCTGGGGCAACCGATCGTGGTCGTAAACAAACCGGGCGGAGCTTCCGCCGTGGCCGTAACCACCCTTAAAACCGAGAAGCCCGACGGGTACACCATCGGGATTCTGCCCAGCGGGGCGGTTCTTAGCCAACACATGCGCAAGGTCCCTTATGATTCGGCCAATGACTTTACCTCGATCATGCAATATGCGATCTATCTTTACGGGCTGGTGGTGCGATCCGATGCTCCTTGGAATTCCTTTAAAGAATTCATCGACTACGCCAAGGCCAACCCGGGAAAGATCCGTTACAGCACGGCCGGGCCGGGGACTCCCCAGCATTTGGTCATGGAACGACTGGCCCTGAAGGAAAAAATCAAGTGGACCCATATCCCCTTCGAAGGCGGAGCCCCAGCCGTCGCGGCCTTGCTCGGGAATCATGTGGAAGCCGCCTCGCAAACCACCGAGTGGAAAAAGCACGTGGAAGGGGGGCGCCTGAAGCTTCTGGCGGTTTATGGCGAAAAGCGGATGAATGATTTTCCGGATGTTCCCACCCTTCTGGAATTGGGCCAAGGCATCACCGCTCCCAGCCTGATCTCGATCATCGGCCCCAAAGGCCTTGCCCCTCAGGTGGTGGAGACCCTTCATGGGGCCTTTAAAACGGCCATGGAAGATCCGGATTTCGTCAAGATGGGCCGCCAGATGGATCAGCCTTCTTTCTATCGGGGGCCGCAGGATTTGGCCAAATATTTGGTGATGATGAACGAGGAAGTGGGGACGTTAATTCGGAGCCTGGGTTTGCGGAAAGAATGAAGGTTGAGGGTTTCGTAAAGAGTCCAACTGCGGCGGTGCGCTTTAACTTCGGTGTTGCGGCGCACCCGGAGGGGCAATTCATGAATCGCCCCTACTCCTTGAATAATGCGCGCCTGGCATGGCAGGGGCACGCTGCGCGTGCCCATTATCGGGCGCGAAGCATCGCGCCCCGACAATTGAAACCATCGTCCGGTGATTTTTTGCGAGGTCATCAAGGTTGATGGTCTCGTAAACAGTCAAAATTCCATAGAATTTGTCATTCCGGCGAAAGCCGGAATCCCGTTATTTCAAGACGTTCTGGACCCCGGTTTTCACCGGGGTGACGATCTATTTGACTTTTTACGAGGTCATCGAGGTTGTCCGCATGGAGAGATTCAATAACGACCAGGTGAGTGCGGCGATCTGGCTCGCCGCCGGCATCCTCATTTGCCTCGCGGCCCTCCGCTACGACTTGGGCGCCCTGGCTTCCCCCGGGACGGGGTTCATGCCTTTTTTGGCCGGCTTGGCCATCGCTCTTTTTTCTTTTATTGGCCTGTTGCACGGAACATTGAGACGCAAACAGGGCGTCGGGTGGAAGCCTTCGATGCGCGGTTTGAGATGGGAAAAGCCCTTCATCGTTTTGGCGGCTCTTTTTGCCTACATCCTTCTATTGACTCCCCTGGGTTTTTTCCTGTGCACGGCTCTTTTCATCGGGTTTTTATTGAGAACGGTAAAACCTCAAAAATGGTTTGTGGTTATGGCCGGAAGCATCCTAACGGCTTTAGGGTCTTATGGGGTTTTTGAGCTCTGGCTGAAGGCCCAGCTGCCCAAAGGGCCCTGGGGTTTTTGAGAATAAAAGAGGATGGATTTTTTTCAAAGCATCGGGATGGGTTTTCAGGTTGCCCTGCAGCCGGGCAACCTGTTGTTCTGCTTTATCGGGGTTCTCATTGGAACCCTGGTGGGCGTTCTGCCGGGGCTCGGGCCCGTGGCGGCCATCTCCCTTCTGTTGCCGACCACTTTTCATGTGACCCCTGTTTCCGCCATCATCATGCTCGCCGGAATTTATTACGGGGCCATGTACGGCGGTTCCACCACCTCCATCCTGGTGAACATTCCGGGGGAGGCTGCTTCGGTGGTCACCTGCCTGGACGGCTATCAGATGGCCCGCCAGGGGCGGGCCGGCCCGGCCTTGGGGATTGCCGCCTTCGGCTCCTTTATTGCCGGCACGATCGGCGTCCTGGGCCTGATGTTGATCGCCCCCCCGTTGGCCGAGATGGGTTTGAAATTCGGCCCCCCCGAATATTTTTCCTTGATGACCCTCGGCCTGACCATCCTCACCTTTTTAGCCAGCGGGCCGATGTGGAAAGCGCTGCTCATGGCGGCGTTCGGCCTCTTTTTGGGCTGTATCGGGATGGACACGTTGATGGGAGCGCCGCGATTTACCTGGGACATCATTGAGCTCAGCGATGGAATCGGCCTCGTCCCCGTGGTCATGGGTCTTTTTGGGATTTCCGAGGTTTTGCTCAATGTCGAACGATCCATGGAGCGCTCCATCTTCGAGACGAAGATCAAACACCTCCTTCCCAATCTGAAAGATTGGGCCGACTCCCTCTTCCCCATTCTCCGCGGGACGGTCATCGGTTTCTTCCTGGGGGTCCTTCCCGGAGGCGGCGCGGTTATTTCGTCTTTCGTCTCCTACGCCGTGGAAAAGAAGATTTCCAAATCTCCGGAGAAATTCGGCGCCGGAATGATTGCCGGGGTGGCCGGGCCGGAGGCAGCCAACAACGCTGCTACAGGGGGGGCGTTTATTCCTCTCCTGACTCTCGGGATTCCGGCCAACGCCGTCATGGCGATCCTCTTAGGAGCGATGATGATCCACGGGATGCAACCGGGCCCCATGCTGGTCAAAGAACACCCGGGCCTTTTCTGGGGCGCTGTGACCAGTATGTATTTGGGGAATGCGATGCTCCTGGTCCTTAACCTCCCGCTTATCGGGCTCTGGGTGAGGATTCTCAGAGTCCCGTATCCGATTCTTTTCCCCTTGATTCTGCTTTTTTGTCTGATCGGGTGTTACAGCCTCAACAACAGCCTTGTCGAAGTCGCGATCATGGTCATTTTCGGCTTCATCGGCTACCTGTTTAAGAAATTCGAGTATGAAGGAGCTCCCTTGGTCTTGGCCCTTGTCCTGGGTCCCATGATGGAGACTGCCCTTCGCCGTTCTTTGCTCCTCTCGGCGGGAGACCCCATGATCTTCCTAACTCGGCCAATCGCCGCCGTGCTGATTTTGGTTTCCATTTTTCTTTTGGCCTATCCTTTGATTCCCTGGCTAAGAAAAAAACGGGCAGTCCTTCCCAAGGAAGAAAACGAGGATTAAAAAAAGGAGGTTATATCAGAAAACTATGAGACGAAAACATTGCGAGATCAGCGATTCGAAGGAGATGGCCCGGATCTTGGCGTCCACGAACATCGGGCGGTTGGCCACCGTGGACGCGGAAGGATATCCGTACATCACACCGGTCAACTTCGTTTTTTACGAAGGGAGCGTGTATTTCCACTGTTCTTCCGAGGGGGAGAAACTTTCCAACCTGATCCGCGACCCCCGGGTTTGCTTCGAGGCGGATGTGCCCCTGGCCTACTTAGAGGTGGCTTTCAACCCGGAACGAAACCCCTGCCGCACCCACCAACTTTACCATTGCGTTATCATCCGGGGTTCGGCCCGGGTGATCCCGGACGGGGACCTGAAGACAACCGTCCTGAACGCCCTGGTCGCTAAGCATGAAGGGAACCGGGAATTTCCTGCCGTGGCTTCCGATTCGGCGGACTACAAGGCGTGCCGAGTTGTTGCCATAAAGCCCGAAAAAATGACCGCCAAATCGGATCTGGCCCAGAATAAGCCGCAGCAGGGGTACAGGCGTTTCCTCGCCGAACATCTGGTCGAGCGCGGCCTTCCTGGGGATCTGGAGGCCGTACGGGCCATGGGCTACGAACTGGAACAAAGCGAAGGAAGAGGACGGCGGCTGAAGGATTAGAGACAAAGACGATCTTCTGTGAAGAGAACAGAGAAATCATATGCTAAAGGCCTGGAAAAACCAAAATGGATGATCTCTTCGTTCGGAGCTACGACCCCGCTGACCAAGAAGCGGTTGTCCGCCTGTGGAACGACTGCGGTCTTGTCGTCCCCTGGAATGACCCCGTCAAAGATATTGCGCGAAAACTCAGCGTTCAGAAGGAGCTATTTCTGGTTGCCGTAAACGAGGGGAAACTCGTCGGGACCGTTATGGCGGGATATGAAGGCCATCGGGGATGGATCAACTATCTCGCCGTTTTCCCGGCCCAGCAGAGAAAGGGCCTGGGGCGGCGGCTGATGCAGGAGGCGGAGAAACGCCTGCTCGCCCTGGGATGTCCCAAGATCAACCTGCTGGTTCGCCAGTCCAACTCCCCGGTGATTGATTTTTATCGGCATTTGGGATTTTCGCCTGACGAGGCGGTGAGCCTCGGTAAGAGACTCCAGAGAGATGACGGCGGGTGAGGCAACGGGTTTCCCCCTCTCCGGCATATCCTCTCATCACCCGCGAACCTCTCCCAATCTTCACCGGGAATCAAATCCGCTGGACGGTAAAGGAAAGCGCTGCCGGCCATCCGGATCGGGACCGGCCGGCCGTCTTGGAAATGGGGCGCCGCCCCAGGGCGGGTTTTTTTCATTTGCGTATTTCTAACAATTAAAAGGGATTCGGAATGAGCCGGAAAGAAAAAAATATTTGGCAGGCGTTTTTTCACCCCCGATCCGTGGCCGTCGTCGGCGCCTCCCGGGACCCGCAAAAATGGGGCTTCACCCTCCTCTTCAATATTTTGAAAGGCGGGTATAAAGGCCGGGTGTTTCCGGTGAATCCTCGGGAGAAGGAGATCTTGGGCCTTCCTGTCTATGCCAACATGGCCGGGATTCCTGATCCTGTGGATCTGGCAATCCTGGTTGTGCCCCCCGCGGATGTTCCGGAGGTGATCCGGGATTGCGGCAAAAACGGCACAAAAGCCGGGATCGTGATTACCGCGGGGTTCGGGGAGATGGGGCCGGAGGGAAAAACTCTCCAGGAAACTTTAACCGCGCTGGCGAAGAGATTTGGGATGAACCTGATGGGGCCGAATTGCCAGGGGATCGTCAGCACGGAAGGCGCCTCCCTCTATGCCCACATGCCCCCCCAGTTTCCTCCTCCCGGACCGGTGGGGGTTGTGTCCCAGAGCGGGAACCTGGCGACCTCTTTCATCACCGCGGGAGAAGCCATTGGCCTCGGGTTCAGCCGCATCATCAGCAGCGGAAACGAAGCCGATTTGCAGACGACGGATTTTTTGGAAGCGTTGACAGAGGATCCCGGGACCGAAGTGATTATATCCTATCTTGAGGGGGCCAAAGACGGCCGGAAGTTTCTCGAGAAAACAAAAGAAGCGTCCCGAAAAAAGCCTTTCATCATCGTGAAAGCAGGGCAGACCGAAGCGGGGGTAAAGGCCGCCTTTTCCCACACCGGCGCCCTTTCCGGATCCGATGCTCTCTTCGAGGCCCTTTTTACCCAAGCCGGCGCCATCCGCGCCGAGACGATCGAGGAAGCGATCGACATTTCGGCCGCTTTGGTCAGCCAGCCTTTGCCGAAGGGAAGAGGGGTTGGGGTAGTAACTTTGGGAGGTGGCTGGGGTGTTCTGGCGGCGGATTACTGCGCCAAGGCCGGCCTCATCGTCGGGGATCTTTCCTCCGCGATGATCAAAGCGCTGAACGAAGTTTTGCCGCCCTGGTGGAACCGCTTGAACCCGGTGGACATGGTGGCCGGTTACCGAAAAGGCGATCTGATCACCACGCTGGAGTTGTTTTTAAAATCCGATCGCTTTGACGGGGTCTTGATGCTGGGCCTGGGGTGGCGGACCGTAAGGGGGAACCTGTTGATTGCCGATGCCCGAAGCCCGGAGGACGGCATGGCCGCGGCCGGCCGGGATTGGGTGGAGGAAGAGAAGAAGATTTTTGGGGAGGTACAGGAGCTCGGCCGGAGATACGGAAAGCCCATTCTTCTATCTTCGGATGTCATCCGGGAGGTTCCGAGCCTGGCCGAGGGCTTGACCGCCCGCCGGGTGGCCGCCTATCCGACTCTGGGAAGGGCCGTCAAGGCTTACCGGGGGCTGGTGAGACGATCCGAAATCATAAAAGGGTTCGAGGGAGGGAAGAAGAGAGCATAGGGGATAGAGCAAAGGGCATAGAGGAAAAAGCAAAGGCCGAGGGTTCAAGCGAAGATTTTTCACCTGGCCCCTGTTCTATTTATATTCAAACCCGCCGCAGGGCTTCCAAACGACCACGGTGGCATGGGGAGCCCGCCTCTTGACCTCCGCGACAAGCTTGGGAAAGTCCAGCTTTTGGTTGGGGCAGGTATCGAAATGGATGGGGAAGAAAAAATTCGGCTGAAGCAGGAAGGCCGCGTCTCCCGCCTCCCGATATCCCTTGTTGTATTTTCCACCAACGGGCAGAATCGCCACCTTGGGGCGGTATAAGTCGCGAATAATGGCCATCTCGCCGAAAATCACCTAAAAGCCGCGGGCACCTGCTGGTGCAGTTCTTACCTGAGAAATCAGGGCTGGTGAAAAGTAATTTCGAAGCGTCCGGTTCAAGAATTTTAAAGACTTGACATAGATAGGCTTTTTGGTTAGATATTAAACTCAGTTTAAATTAGCAAACAATTTATCTCGTGCCGTAGGAAAAAAAATATGGAGGGGAAACTATGGAAAAGGCCAAAATCACGTGGTTGGGACACGCTTCCGTACTGGTTGAATTCGGCGGGAAGGCCATCTATTTTGACCCCTGGCTGGACGACAACCCGGCATGCTCTATGAAAAAGAAGGATGTGAAGAAAGCGACGGTGGTATGCGCCACTCACGGCCACATCGATCACATCGGGGATTCTTTCGAGATTGTCCGGAAAACGGGAGCAAAACTCATATGCACGCCCGAATTGGGCTTTTATGCCGATTCCAAGGGCCTCAAAGAGGGGAAGGAAGTGTACGGCCTTAACACGGGCGGAAGCTGGAAGAGCGACGGGTTCCGCATCACCATGGTTCCTGCCGCCCATACCTCGGAGATCATGGGCGAAGGCTGGGTTTCAGGGCCCATCCAGCCCGGCTCCGGGGCCATTGGCTTTGTCCTGGACATCGAGGACGGGCCGACGATATACTTTTCCGGCGACACCGGCGTTTGCGCCGACATGACCCTAATCAGGGACCTCTACCGTCCGAAAGTGGCGATTCTGACCGCGGGCGGAAAGTATAATATGGGCTACCGGGAAGCTGCTTACGCCGCTTCTCTGATTTGGCCTGAGTACCTGATTCCGACCCATTACGGAACTTTTGAGGATCAAAAACTGGATCTGGACCAGTTGGAAAAGGAAATGAAGGTCCGGGCCCCGGGGGTCAAACTAATTCGAGTCAAACCGGGAGAGAGCTTCCTGTGCTGAAGGGTCGCCGGGAAAGAAAGGGGTCCGATTTGGAACTCCGCATCCGGATGAATTATCCCTCCGCAGAAAGAAGGTGATAAAATGATCGAACTGCACATCTTCCTGGAGCCTTTGGCGGGAAAGGAAAGAGATCTGGAATCCATTTACCGGGAGGAATATGTTCCCGGTATAAAAATCCAGAAGGGCTTCCAAAGAACGACCCTGCTGAAAAAACGCGATGCCCTGCGGGAGTACCAGATCCATATCACTTTTGACAGCGAGGATCTGCGGCTCCAGTGGGTAGCCTCGAAGGAGCACACCGCGGTCTGGCCCAAGGTGGCTGCCCTTTGCCAGCGGGTATCCTGGACCGGATTCGACACCGTTTAAAAATGATGGTCTCGTAAAAAGTCCATCTGTCCCGCTCGGAGCGGGATTGCGCTTCTAAGTTTTTGCGCGCCTGGCATGGCAGGGGCACGCTGTGCGTGCCCGATATCGGGCGCAAAGCATTGCGCCCCTACATACGAAACCATCGTTCCGGTGACTTATTATGAGATCATCAAGAATAGCCGGACCCCTCAGGGGCCGGTAATAGATCGAACCGCAATGCGGGACGGGCATTCTCTTTCATCGGGAGAATGCCTATTCAAAAATAAAAAAGGAGAGGAGGAAATGATCATGAAACGTTTTATGCAAATTGCATTCCTATGCAGCCTGGTCTTGATTTTTGCCTTTTCGGCCTACGGGGCCGGGGAACCCATCAAGGTCGGGTTCCCCGCAATTCTATCCGGCGGGGGAGCCCTCTTTGGCAAACCTTCCTCCCTGGGAGCCGAGATGTACGTGAAAGAATTCAACGCCAAAGGGGGAGTTCTGGGAAGGCCGATCGAATTGATTATTCGCGACTGCGGCAACACTCCCGAGGAAGCCACCCGGGTCGCCCGGGAGATCATCCTGAAAGAAAAGGTGGATTTCCTGGTGGGCGGTTTTACGGCCTCGCAGGGCATAGCCCTCTCAGAGGTCGCCAAAACGGAAAAGGTCATCTACATCGCCCCGGTTTCCAAGTCCACGGCCATGACCGACCCCGGTAAGCTGCACCCCTATGTCTTCCGGGCCGCCGCCAATACGAACACCGAAGGCCGAAGCGCAGCCGTGTTCATGGCCAAAAATCCCTGGACCAAGATCGCCACTCTCGGCCCGGATTATGAATACGGCCAGATGGTCACCAAGGCCTTCGTAGAGTGGATGAAGAAGATCAAGCCTCAGGCCCAGATCGTCCATCAAAGCTGGCCGAAACTCGGGGAGACGGACTATACCCCTTTCATCGCCCCTCTTCTGGCAGCCAAGCCGGATGCCGCCTTCCTCTCTCTCTGGGGTGGCCATTTTGTGACTTTTTCCAAGCAGGCGAAACCCTACGGTTTCTTTGAAAAAGTGAGGGTCGTCGCCGCCGGTGAGGGAGGCTCTCCGGAAACCGGCATGGCTCTCAAAGACGATCTTCCCCTGGGGATTACCACAAATGCCTACGATGTGTTCTATTATCCCGACACGCCGGAGCACAAATCCTATGTGGAGCGGTTGAAAGCCTATACCAAGCAGGAATATGCCCCCAGTTGGGCGATCACGGGTTATATCGCCGTCCAGTTCCTGGCCGAGGCGCTCCAAAAGGCCCAATCCACGGACAAGATGAAGGTCATCAAGGCCCTGGAAGGTCTGACCATCAACACGCCCATCGGCAAGCAGACCATGCGGGCCAAGGATCACCAGGCCACTCGGGGCCAGGTCTGGGGCACGACAGCCAAAGTCCCGGAGTATCCCTTCCCCATCCTGCGCCCGGTGGAGTACATTCCCGCCGATGATTTGATGGATTAGCCTTCATTGGAATACGCCTGGGGCAAGGCTTCAAAATCTGCCCCAGGCGACTCTCCATTTCCCCGGGGGAAACGAGGTTATGCCGGATCCTTCTTTTCTGCTGCTCCAATCACTGAACGGGCTCACTTATGCGATGTTTCTATTTCTGATCGCCTCCGGCCTTTCGCTGATTTTCGGCATCCTGGGGATTCTGAACTTCGCTCACGGCTCCCTTTACATGCTGGGGGCCTATTTCACCCATCAGTTTGTTTCGCTCTTCATCGATGCTCCCGGCCAGTTCTGGTGGGCGGTCATCTTTGCTTCTCTGACCGTCGCCGCCCTCGGGGCGGCTATCGAGCGCTTCTTCCTGCGCCACCTCTATGCCCGGGAAGAACTATACCAGCTTCTCTTCACCTATGCCCTGGTGCTCATCCTGGCCGACTTTGCCAAAGTGATCTGGGGCACCGGCCAGTTTTCCGTTTCCCGGCCGGCCCTTCTCAAGGGGGCGGTTCTCATCCTGGACCAATATTTCCCCACTTATAACCTGCTCATCATCTTTCTGGGCCCCTGTATCGCTTTTACTTTTTGGTTTGCCCTGCTGCGCACCCGCTGGGGAAGGAAAATCCGGGCGGCCGCGCTGGACCGGGAAATGTTGAGCTCCCTGGGGGTCAACGTGAACCGTCTGTTCACCGTCGTTTTTTTCATCGGCGCCTGGATGGCCGGGTTGGGCGGTGCTCTGGTTTCTCCCGTCTCGGCCATCGTCCCGGGCATGGACGTGGAGGTCATCATCAACGCCTTCATCGTGGTGGTCATCGGCGGCTTGGGAAGTTTCTGGGGGACCTTTCTCGGGTCCCTGATCGTAGGCCAAGTTTATGCGCTGGGAATCCTGGTTTTTCCCCGGCTCTCCCTGGCGTTCATCTACGTCCTGATGGCCCTGGTGTTGATCATCCGGCCCTGGGGACTCTTGGGAAGGCCTTTGCAGCGGTAATCAAATCATGTCCAAAGAAAACTGGATCCTGCTTCTTTTTATCCTTCTGCTGATCTGCATCCCCCTGAGCGAATCCCGGTTCTATGTTTTCCTGGGGACGGACATCCTCATCTTCGGTCTTTTTGCGGTGAGCCTCAACCTTTTGCTGGGGTACACCGGGTTGGTTTCCTTCGGCCACGCCACGTATTTCGGGATCGGCGCTTACACCTGCGCGCTCCTGATGAAAAAGGCTTCGGTCCCCTTTCCGCTGGCCTTTGCCGCGGCGGGCGCCCTGGGAGGAATCTCCGCCCTGATCATCGGCTTCTTTTGTATCCGGCTGACCAAGGTGTACTTTGCCATGCTGACCCTGGCCTTCTCGCAGATCGTCTGGGCGATGGCTTTCAAATGGAATTCCCTGACCGGCGGGGACAACGGTTTCGTCGGAGTCCCCTTCCCGCAGTTCCTGGACTCCAATGTCCGGTTTTACTATTTCACCCTGGGAGTTGTGGCCGGATCCCTGTTGCTCCTCCGCAAGGTGGTGAATTCCCCATTCGGACGGATTCTCACCACCATCCGGGAAAATCCCGAGCGCACCAAATTCATCGGGATCCACGTGAAACTTTTCCAGTTGGTCGCTTTTATGATCTCCGGGATCTTCGCCGCCATTGCCGGGGCGCTTTTCGGAATTTTCAACCACAGCGTCTTCCCCGATATCCTCTTCTGGCCGGCCTCCGCGGAGGTCCTCATCATGAGTCTTCTGGGGGGCATTTACAACTTTTTCGGCCCCGTCGTGGGGGCGGCCATCCTGCTCTTCGTGAGGATGCAGGTCACCTCCTACACCGAACACTGGCCGGTCATCTTGGGATTTACCCTGGCTCTTCTCCTCTTCTTCTTCCCCGGAGGAATCATGGGGTTTCTCCAGGCTCGCTTTCCCCGCTTGGGAGGGAAGCGATGATTCTGGGGGTTGAAAAGGTCAAGAAATCATTCGACGGATTCGTGGCCATCAACGGGGTGAGCTTTTCCATCCCCAAGGGGGAGATCTGTTCCCTCATCGGCCCCAACGGCGCGGGCAAGACAACCCTTTTTAACCTGATTACCGGCCATCTGCCCAGCGATGAGGGAAAATTGACCTTCAAGGATCTGGACATCACCGGCCGGCCCCCTCACCAGATCTGCCGCTTGGGTGTCGGGCGTTCCTTTCAGCGGACCAACATTTTCCCGCGGCTGACCGTCTTTCAGAACATCCAGGCTGCCGTGCTGGCCCACCGGGGAAAGAGCTTCACCTTCTTCCGGCCCGTGGATTCGTTTTTTCAGGAGGAGACCGGAGAGATTTTGGAGAGAGTCGGCCTCGGGGAATATGCCCAAATGGTGAGCGGGTCTCTTTCCTACGGGTTTCAAAAGCAGCTGGAACTGGGAATCGCCCTGGCCAGCGAACCCGAACTTCTTCTTCTCGATGAACCGACCGCGGGAATGTCGGTCCAAGAGACGCACCAGACCATGGAAATGATCGCGAAGATCACCCGGGAGAAAGGGCTCACCCTTCTCTTCACGGAGCACGATATGGAAGTGGTCTTTTCCATCTCCCAGCGGATCATGGTCCTGTACCAGGGGCGGCTGATCGCCGAGGGGATGCCCGGAGAAGTCCGCAATAACCCCGAAGTGCAGAAGGTGTACCTGGGGGAAGGGCGATGATTCTTGAGGTCGGCAATATATACACGGCGTACGGATTGAGCCAGATCCTGTTCGGTGTTTCCCTCAAGGTTCAGGAAGGAGAAGTCATCTCCCTCCTGGGTCGAAACGGCGTGGGGAAGACCACGACCCTCAGGTCCATCATGGGTTTGACGCCCCCGAAATCCGGTTCCATCAAATGGAGAGGCGAAGAGATTGTCGGGAAGCCGACCTACGAGATTTCCAGGCTGGGAATCGGTTTTGTCCCGGAAGATCGGAGGATTTTTTCCGACTTGACCGTGTGGGAAAACCTGGACGTGGGCATCCAGCCCGGCAGGAAAGGGGAAAACGTCTGGACTTTGGAAAGGGTCTTTGATCTCTTCCCGGCCCTGAAGCCCATCCAGAGCCGGAAGGGAGGATATTTAAGCGGGGGGGAGCAGCAGATGCTCACCATCGCCAGGACGCTCATGAGCAATCCCGACCTGCTCCTGCTGGACGAGCCCTCCGAAGGCCTGGCCCCCATCGTGGTTCAGCAGCTCGGCGAGCAGATTGCCAAACTGCGTCGGGAGGGAATGACGATTCTCCTCTGCGAGCAGAACCAAAGGTTCTCCCTCGACTTGAGTGATCGGATCTATATTCTGGAAAAAGGAACGATAAAATTTGAGGGGACCGTTCAAGATTTCCTGAAGGATGAGAAAATCGGCCGTACCTACCTTGCCGTCTGATCTACTCTGCTCTGCCTCCAGCGCGGACTTCTCCCAATCCGTTCCTCTTGAAATATTAAACCCTAAAAAAATCTTGTTAAAATCCGAGGGAATGCGATATCTTGGGTGAGAAGACGATTCGCCTCCAACGCCTTTCTGATTCTCAGGTTACAAATCTCCGCGCGGGGATAACGAGGTTTTACCAAAAAGTGAACCCGGTCTATGCCCTTTTCTCAGCCGCCTATATTTTTGCCATTTTCTTCCTGGCCGATTCGGGAGCGGCGTCCCAGATCGGCGAGTTCAACCCATACAGCCTTCTCCACATTCCTCTTTACGGCATTTTGGCCCTGCTGATCCTCTTGTCCCTGTCCACCGGGAAGGGGCGATATACCCCCAAGCGGCTGATCGCGAGCGGATTCGTCGCCGGAATCGTGGGCGCGCTGGATGAGTTTCACCAGACTTTCATTCCCGCCCGGGACGGTTCCCTGGGTGATGTTCTTCTCGATGTCCTTGGGGTGGCCATCGCTCTCACGGTTTTCCAACGCTTCTTTCCCCTCCTGCAAACAAAATTGGGACGAGCGATGAAAAGGGAAAGATGATTTCCGTTTGACGCTATTCATTTTGCGAATCCTTTGTGAAAACCTGTGTTGTGAAAACCTGTTGACTCGCCCATCTCCATCAGGTACATTTTAGCAACCATCAGGGCCATTTTTTGAATCGGAAAGGAGTCTTTCAAAATGATGAAGCCAGGAAAGGATTCTTTGGATTTGGGGATCATTGCCGGCGATATCAAAGCCAGTCTGCGTTTCTACAAGGACATGCTGGGTCTGGAATTTATCGGCCTGACCCCCGTGTGGTTCGGAACCATGCATCGCCTGCGTTTCGGGACCAGCGATTTCAAACTGATCGAGCCAACCCAGGATAAAGTTCCTCCCAAGGGGGCCATCGGGTTGGAAGCCCAGTTAGGTTTCCGGTACGTGACCTTCGTGGTGAAGAATCTTTCCGAGCTCTGCGCGGACCTGAAAGCCAAAGGGGTTGAATTCGCCCTTGCGGAGAAAGAGGTCCGTCCCGGGACCCGGATTGCCATGGTGAAAGATCCGGATGGGAACATCGTGGAATTTGTGGAGCGGAGCTGATAGAACTCTTTCATCCGTTAAGAAGGATGCTCGAAATCTATGGCTCAGGATCACTTGGAAGCCTCATTTCTGAAAAAGGAATGAGGCTTTTTCGTCCAGGAGGGGCGCATGAATTTTTTTCGCTTTTTCCGAATGAAAACTCTGATAGTTCTTCTTTTAACCCTCTGGTCCCCGTATCCGGCGAATTCGACCTCCCCGGGGCCGCAGTCCGGGGAGCCCCTAGAACTGACCTTGCCGCTGGCTGTCGATCTGGCGCTGCGAAGTCACCCCCTCCTGCGCGCCGCGCAATCGGGCCGATACCTTTTCGATGCCCAGTTGGAGGAAGCGAAAGGAGGCCGCTGGCCCATCCTCCAGTTTTCCGAAACCTTCACCCACAGCAACAATCCGGTTTTTGTCTTCGGGTCCCTACTGGAGCAGGGGCGATTCGGGCCGTCGAACTTCGAGATCGGAAACCTCAACAACCCGGACCCTCTGAACAATTTCCGCACGGCCCTGAACCTGCGGATTCCCATCTTCGATCAACTCGAATCCGTGACCCGGATCGACCAGGCCCGCATCGGGCAGGAACAGGCGGAACATCATAAGGAGATGGTCAGACAACAGCTGCGCCTGGAGGTCATCCGGGCTTATTACGGGGTAATCGTCGCCCAGAGCAAAAGGGAGGTGGCGGAAGAGGCGGTTAGGCTGGCGGACGCCGATGCCAAGCGGACCCGCGACCTCTTCAACACCGGGTTGGTGGTTCAATCCGACCTCCTGTCTGCGGAAGTCCAGATCGCCGATTTTCGCCAGCAGCAGATTCAGGCGGATGGAGACCTGGTTACGGCCTATGCCGCTCTGAATACGGCCCTCGGTCTGCCGGTTTCCACGGCCAACAAGGTATTGGGGACCTTGGAAGAGAAAACCTTTCCCTTGCCCGGGCAGGAGGAATTCCTGAACCTGGCGCTTCTTCATCGGCCCGATTACGCTCGGGCCGCCACCGGAGTACGCTTCTCGGAAAAGAAAGTCCGCGGCGCCTGGGGGCAGTACCTCCCGCGGGTGGACATTTTCTCAAGTTATGGGATCAGCGGAAAAGATCTGGTCAGCGGCAGCTCCGACTATGCCGTCGGGGCCGGATTGACGTATAATATCTTTGAGTTGGGGCGGGAAGGAAGGCTGGATCAGGCTCGGGCGGCGAGGTCGATCGCGGTTGCGGAGCAGGACCATCTGGCCAATCAAATCCGGTTCGAAGTGACCCGAGCCTATCAGCAGGTTCTTTCCGCCCGCGAGCGGGTCAAGGTGGCCGCAGGCACGGTGGAGCAGGCCCAGGAAGTCATGCGCATCGTGCGGGACCGGTATCAAGCCGGGCTGACCACGATTACCGAGGTATTGCGGGCGCAAACCGCCCTGGTGCGAACCCGCCTGAACCTGCTGTTCTCCCGGTACGAGTACTTCATCGGATACGCAAACCTTCTGATGGCTGCCGGCAGATTGATCGATGTTCAGCCGTTCGCTTCGTAATATTTATGGGACGCAGATGAACGCGGATAAACGCAGATTTGCATTATAATAAACCTTCCAGTCCAGATGCATAAATTTAGATGGATCATGAAAACCCTGTTCTGATTGCGGCTCAGCAAAATGATCAATCTGTACCTGGGGCCGCTTTGGGAGGCCTTCAACATCCGTCATTCCGGGCTTGACCCGGAATCCAGGATTTCTGTCTGGATTTCCCCTTTCGTGGGAATGACTGACCTGGTTCATGTGGATATTTATGCAACGTTCAGGTTTACAAGGAGACAGATTGAAGGGATCAGCTTCAGTTTCTTTCTTCTCCATTCTGAAGGTTCTTTTTCTGCGTTCATCGGCGTAAATCTGCGTCCCAAATTCTTTGAGGTTCAAAATGAAAAGAATTCTTATTTCCGTCTTCTGCGTTCTCCCCTTCCTGTTCTTCGGGTGCGCCAAAAAAGAGGAACCGAAACCCGAAAAGGCGCAAACGGTTTCAGGGGTGAAGATCGAGACGGTGAAGTCTTCTTCGCAGGAAGAGATATATGAGGCCGTGGGTACGGTCCGTTCAAAGACCACGAGCGTCATCTCCGCCCGGATTATGGGGAATATTTTGGCCATCCACGTCCGCGAGGGGGAGCGGGTGAAAGCGGGGCAGCTTTTGATCGAAATCGACGATCGAGAATCCGCCGCCCGGCTGCGCAAAGCCAGAGCCGGCGTGCGGGAAGCGGAGGAGGGGCTCCAAGAGGTGGAGAAAAACATCAAAGCCGGCGAAGCGGCCAAAAGTGCGGCCGAGGGGAACAAAATTCTTGCCGAGGCGACCTTCCGTCGCTACCAAGACCTTCTGGAAAGGAAGTCGGTCAGCCAGCAGGAATTTGACGAGGTCCAGGCGAAGCGCCAAGCCGGCCTTGCCGAGGTGAATCGGGCGCAGGAAACGATCGAATCCCTTTTTGCAAGGAAAAACCAGGCTCTATCCCGCATCGAACAAGCCAAGGCGGAAGAGAGCAGCGCCCAGTTAACCGAAGGCTACTCCCGGATTTCCTCGCCCCTAAATGGGATTGTCAGCTCGAAGCAGGCGGAAGTGGGCGCCATGGCCGCGCCGGGTGCGCCCCTCCTAACCATAGAGGATGACACGCGATATCGCCTGGAGGCCATGGTGATGGAATCGCAGATGGGAAAAATCCGGGTCGGAAATCCGGTGCAGATCATCATCGGGGCCTTGGATAAAGAGATTATTTCCGGCTTGGTTGCGGAAATCGCTCCGGTGGCCGACCCCGCCACCCGCACATCCACGGTAAAAATCGATCTGGCGGGGCCGGCCAAAGAGGGCGAGAAAATCCCGGCGCTTCGCTCGGGCATGTTTGGAAAAGCTCTCTTCCCTTCAGGCCAGAGGACCCGGATTATGGTCCCGGTGAGGGCCTTGATCCAGCAGGGCCAGCTCTCGGGGGTTTATGGGGTGGATTCGGGGAATATTGCCCGCCTGAAGTTGATTCAGACCGGCAAGCCGTATGGCGACCGGGTAGAAGTCCTCTCCGGGCTCCGCGAAGGGGAGAAGATCATCGTTGAAGGGGCGGAGAAGGTCAAGGAAGGAAACCAGGTTCAAGAATAAGGACCGCAAGGCGCGAGGGCGCGAGAGTGCAAGGGGAGAAAGAATTTAGAGATTATCCTTAAATAAGCTCCTGCGTTTAGGCTCCCCTTTGGAAAAGAGGGGAATATTATTTACGGGTAAGGTTCTTGCAAAACTCTCGAAGGCAGTAGAAAATCGTCATTCCGGGCAAGCGAAGCGCGACCCGGAATCCAGTATTTACGAGCAATTCTGGATTCCGGCTTTTGCCGGAACGACGGAGTAAGTGACTTTTGCAAGAAGCTCGGAGAAGTCTCAATTTTTTCGCTCTCGCGATTTGCGCTCTCACGGGTTTTATTACGTAGGTACTCTTATGAAACAAGCACACTTCGGCCTGGCCGGGAGACTGGCCCGCGCTTTCATCGACTCCAAGCTGACCCCCCTGATCATTGCCGCCTCGATCCTTTTAGGGATCGGGGCCGTTCTCCTTTTGCCGCGGGAAGAAGAGCCCCAGATCATCGTTCCCATGATCGACATCTTCGTCCGGATGCCGGGAGCCTCGGCCCGGGAAGTGGAAGAGCGCGTTACCAAGCCCATGGAGAAGCTGCTCTGGGAAATTCCCGGCGTGGAGTACATTTATTCCACTTCCGCACCCGGACATTCGCTGGCCGTCGTCCGGTTTTATGTGGGGGAAGACGAAGAGAAATCGATCGTCCGCCTGAACCAGAAGATGTTTGCCAACTTCGACCTGATCCCGCCGGGGGCCCACCCTCCCCTGATCAAACCGCGGTCCATCGACGATGTCCCGATCCTCGCCCTGACCCTCTGGAGCGATCATTATGATTCGTTCATGCTGCGGCGGGCGGCGGCGCAGCTTCACGACCAGATCAAAGAAGTCCGCGACGTTTCCGAAGTAAAGATCATCGGCGGTCAGCGCCGGCAGATTCGCGTCGTCCTGGACCGGGCCAAAATGGCGGCCCACAACCTGGCCCCGGCCGCGATTCTCCCGATGCTGCAGGAGGCCAACCGGCAGCTCCAGGCCGGGAGTTTCTCTTCCGGAAACCGGGAATTTCTGGTCGAGAGCGGGGGCTTTCTCACGAATGCGGATGAGGTCGAGCGGGTCGTCGTCGGCGTCTTCAACGGCCGGCCGGTCTACCTGCGGGATCTCGCCCAGGTCGTTGATGGCCCCGAGGAAGTAAGCGATTATGTGTTCTTCGGCCCGGGGCCAAGAGCCGCATCCAAAAGGATTTCGGCCGCTTCCGGGGAGACGAAAACCGCGGTCACCCTTTCGGTCGCGAAAAGAAAGGGAACGAACGCCATCGAAATCTCCCGCCAGGTCCTGGAAAAAGTGGAATTGGCCAAAGGCCGCATCGTTCCCGCCGATATGGAGCTCACGGTGACGCGCAATTACGGAGAGACGGCGAAAGAGAAATCGGACGAACTCCTCCTGCACATGATGATCGCCATTGTTTCGGTTGCCATCCTGATCTGGCTGGTCATCGGGGTTCGGGAATCGGGCGTCGTGGCCGTTGCCATTCCGGTCACCCTTTCCCTGACCCTCGCGGTTTTTTACCTTTACGGCTACACCCTCAACCGGATCACCCTCTTCGCCCTGATTTTCTCCATCGGCATCCTGGTCGACGATGCCATCGTCGTGGTGGAAAATATCGTCCGCCATTCCCACCTCCCCGAAAACAAAGGCCGTCCGCTGGTGGAAATCGCCGGTGAGGCGGTGGATGAGGTGGGCAACCCCACGATTCTGGCCACTTTCGCCGTCATTGCGGCCATCATCCCCATGGCCTTCGTCCGCGGCCTCATGGGGCCCTACATGCGGCCGATCCCGGTGGGCGCTTCGGCGGCCATGATCTTTTCCCTTCTGGTGGCCTTCCTCGTGACCCCGTGGGCCAGCCGCCGTCTCCTCAAACCCGCCGGGGCCGCCGAGCACGGAGAAGAGAGCTTCTTAACGCGCCTCTACCGCCGGGCCATGAACCCTCTGATTCGAAATCCCTGGATGCGCTACGGTTTCCTCCTCGTGGTGGTCGTTCTGCTGCTGGGGGCCTTTTCGCTTCTCGCCGGGAAATTCGTGCGGGTGAAGATGCTCCCCTTCGATAACAAGAGCGAATTCCAGGTAATCATCGATATGCCCGAGGGAACGACCCTGGAAGAAACCGCAGCCGTGACCCGGGAGATCGGCGCGACTTTGGGCAAGGTGCCCGAGGTCACCGATTACCAGATGTACGTCGGTACGGCGGCGCCTTACAACTTCAACGGCCTCGTCCGGCACTATTTTTTGCGCCAAGGGCCCAACGTGGCCGACATCCAGGTGAACCTGGTTTCCAAAAGCGAGCGGGAGGCCCAGAGTCACGAGGTGGCCAAGCGGGTGCGCCCGCTGATCGCGCCCATTGCGGAGCGGTATCAGGCCCGCCTCAAAGTGGCCGAGGTCCCGCCGGGTCCGCCGGTTTTGCAGACTCTGGTGGCCGAAGTTTACGGCCCGGATTACAGCCGCCAGATCCGGATCGCCCGCGAGATCAGGGGAATTCTGGAAAAGACCGAGGGCGTGGTGGATGTGGACTGGTATGTGGAGGACGACCAAGAAAAATACCGGTTTGTGTTGGACAAGGAAAAAGCGGCGCTGAGCGGAGTTTCTACAGAACAGATTTCCTCCACCCTCCATCTTGCCTTGGCCGGAATGGAAGCGGGTCTCCTCCATCAGCCTCGTGAAAAGGAGGATGTTTCGATCCTCCTTCGCCTGCCGCGAAAGGAGAGATCGAGCATCGAGGGCCTGCAGGAGATCAAGGTTCTCGGCCAGAGAGGGAATCTCGTCCCTCTGCGGGAGCTGGTGCGGGTGGAGAGGGAGACGGCGGAGAAGAGCATCTATCACAAGAACCTGATGCCGGTCGTCTACGTCACCGCCGACGTGGCCGGTCGCGAGGAGAGCCCGGTCTATGCCATTCTCAAGATCAACGAGGCTCTCGACCAGCTGAAGCTTCCGGAGGGATACCGCCTGGAGCGGCACGTAGCCGATCAGCCCTTCCGCAGCGACAAGTTTTCCATGAAGTGGGACGGGGAGTGGCACATCACCTATGAAGTCTTCCGCGACTTGGGCCTGGCCTTTGCCGCCGTGCTGGTGCTCATCTACATCCTGGTTGTGGGCTGGTTCCAGTCCTTCAAAACCCCGATCACGATCATGGCCGCCATTCCATTCTCGCTGGTGGGCATTCTGCCCGCCCATGGCCTGATGGGAGCCTTTTTCACCGCCACCTCCATGATCGGGTTCATCGCCGGCGCCGGCATCGTGGTGCGGAACTCCATCATCCTCGTGGATTTCATCGAGCTTCGCCTCAAGCAAGGCATGCCCTTGGCAGACGCGGTGGTGGATGCCGGGGCCGTGCGTTTCCGCCCCATGATGCTAACGGCCGCGGCAGTCATCGTGGGCTCCTCGGTCATCCTCTTCGACCCCATCTTCCAAGGACTGGCCATCTCCCTCATGGCCGGGGAAGTGGCCTCCCTCCTTCTGTCGCGCATGACCGTGCCGGTCCTATATTATTTGAGTGAGAGAGGAAAATACGAAAAGGGGACAACGGGGGCGAAGTCCAATCTTAAAAGCGGTATCCCAGGCTGACAAAACCAGCCTGGGATACGGAGGAACCAGAGTCGCCATCGATCGTCGTATAAGTGTAAGTGACTGTCGAGGAGAGATACTTTGTCCAGTCAATCCCCCCGCTCACCCCGATGCTTTGGCGCGTCACTTTCTCCTTGATGAGTTCCTTGCCGAAGGTTGAAGAGTACCGGTGCTGCTTTCCTCTTCCGGAGCCACTCGGGGGAGGAGTGTCAAGGGCGCGAAAAGAGTCTCCATACGAGTATTCATAGCCGATCTCGGTATAGAAGACCCGGGACCAGCTCTTGCCGACATAGACCCCCAAAGCGTTTTCGATGAAAGAGTAAATATCCTCCTCTGCGCGGCTGTCCTTGTAAAGGTAATACTGCCCGGTGTAAAAATCTTTTCCGAGCGCCTGGCGCATGCTGATTTTGCCTCCGAAGGCGAGGGCCGACTGGTCCGAATCGCCGACCCCTTTTGCTTGGAAAAAGGGAGAGAGGTTGATGGTCCAGATTCGGTGGGGGATCAGCGTGATTCCCGGGGCCAAAGTTAAAGCGCCGTAACTCAGATCGGTCAGTCGAAAAAAGAGAGAGCCTTCCAGGGTCGCCGCCATTGTCCAGTCGATTCTTGATTCGCCGGAAGGGGCGCGCAGGAAAGACAGGGAAGCCGACAGGTACGCGTCGCTTTGTTCGTTATCAATCGCCCGGTCGATGTTGGAATCAAACCCGATTTTGGCTCCGGTTTCCCATTGCGCGGAGGCCGTGGATGGCAAAAGGAATGCAAACAAACAAAAAATATAAACAAAAGGTAACATTTTAGCTCTTTGAAAAAAGGAATTTCGTCAGGGCCAAGCGGTTCCAGGGCCCGGGGGCCAGACCGGCCCGCTTGGAATCATGAGGCGCTGATTTCTCCGCAAGGCGTGCAAAAACTGAGGAGTGAGAGGCACTTACAGGTGCGCCGCAACGACGAAGTTGAAGCGCAACGCAGCAGATGGACTTTTTACGAAACCATCCAGATTGGATTTTCTATCTTTTTCCACGGCCCATTCCGCCGAATCCGCTGCCCATGCCTCCCTGAAAGGACCCAGCGCCGCCGCGGCCCCCGGTGGATCCGGCCGCCGCCCTTTTCCAGATCGGATCCCCATCTTCACTCCGAAAAGCCAGAGGTTTTCCATCTGGAAGAATCTGCAGTTCCTGGGCGATGATGTACAGCTTTCCATCCTTGCCGAGAGACTTGGAACCTCGAACCCGCACTTCCTTTCCTTCGGAAAGATTAACCCGCAAGTCGTTCCAGTACCATTTCGGAGAAGCCAGAACGATGTAGGTTTCTCTTTCGGAGGCAAGGCGGAATTGGACCGGACCGTTTGCGGGGATCAGAGGGTCAAATGCTTTTCCCCGCACCTCCCCGATGGTATTGGGATCGAACCCTCCCGGGTAATGAATTCCGCTTTCGAGGAGGACGGTGTCTTTCTCCTGCGCCCAAATGGGTCGGGCGCCCCCCCCTATAAAGGCCAAAATAAATAGGGAGAGCAGGGCGGCCGAAGCCGCCCTGCGGATGGGTCGATTGAAATTATCTCTGAGAAGGCGCACCATAGCCCGTCCCGTCCTTGGGACCGACGCCGGAATTGCCTGTCCCGTCGCCGGGACCATAGATGTTCCCTTTCTTCTGCATGGATCCGGACGGCGTCTTCGCCGGATCCGCACAGGACCCGTCGCGCAGCCGCTGCTGATCGCGAACCCTCGGCTGGGTTTGGGTCTGGGTCTGCAGAGCCTGCCCGCTCGTTTTCCCGCCGCGTGCCGCCATAGCCGTGACCGGAAGGGCAGCCGTAAAGGCAAAGGCTCCCGCTACCAACAACAATCCAATTTTTGTCTTCATCTTTCTTCCCTCCTTTGGGTAGATTTGCCGATAGATTTAGCAAGCCCCGTGCCACAGAGAGGGAAGGATAAAACCCCTTGAATTATCAACCTTTTATCAATGTCCGGGTCCCTTTGGGACATGGACGGACATGCAAATCCTGCATTCCCAAATGCGGATCCTGCATTTACGCTCCAAGCCCGTATTCCTTGATCCGGTACTGCAAGGTCCGCAAAGAAATGCCCAGGACTTGGGCCGCCTTTTTCCGGTTGCCGCCCACCTCGTTTAAAACCTTCTGAATCGCCTCGCGCTCCAGGTTCCGAAGAAGACCGTCTGCCGAGGGAGTCCCTTCTTCGGTAAATTCCAAATTCAAAAGATGAGCATCTACCTCGCCACTGGATAAAATGACGGCGCGCTCGATGACATTCTGCAACTCCCGGATATTTCCCGGCCACCCATATCGTTTCAACGCCGCTTGCGCCGACCCTGAAAAACCAGAGAATTTTTTGCCGAAAGAAAGCGCAAATTTATTGGCGAAGTATTCGGCCAGATGGAGAATGGCTTCAGGCCGGTCCGCCAGGGGCGGGAGGAGGATCGGAAAAACATTCAGACGATAAAATAGATCTTCCCGAAAACGCCGGCTATCGACTTCGGCTTTCAAGTCCTTATTGGTCGCCGAGACCACGCGCACATCGACCGAGATCGTTTTCGTCCCGCCCACCCGCTCAAACTCCCGCTCCTGCAAAACCCTAAGGAGTTTCACCTGTACGGCGGGAGGAAGGTCCCCGATTTCATCGAGGAAAAGCGTGCCCCCGTCGGCCAGCTCGAAGCGGCCCTTGCGGGCGCTCACCGCCCCCGTGAAAGCCCCTCGTTCATGGCCGAAGAGCTCGCTCTCCAAAAGGGTTTCGGCCAAGGCGGCGCAGTGGACAGCGACAAAAGGCTTTTCGTTGCGGGGGCTCATCTGGTGGACCACACGGGCCACCAGCTCTTTCCCCGTTCCGCTGGGGCCGGAGACGAGAACAGAGGCGGGCGTCGGGGAGACCTCTTTCACCAAACGATGTACCTGCTGCATCTTCTCCCCGAGAAAGATCATCTCCAGGGGGGGAAACTGTTTCCCCAGCTCTTCGGAGAGGAAAGAAATGGTCTGCTCGGCTTGGGCCTCGCGCAAAACGCGTTGAATAACCCGGCGAAGCTCGTCGGGATCGCGGAAGGGCTTGGTCAGGTAGTCGGAAGCCCCGGCTTTCATGGCTCCCACGGCATTCTCGATGGAGCCGAACGCGGTGATCACGACCCAACGGGAATCCGGCTTCTGCTTCCTCCCCTCATGGAGAAGCTCCAGGCCGGAAAGACCGGGCATCCTCAGGTCGGTGATCACCAAATCGAAATTCCCGGCAAGAACCTTGGCCAGTCCCTCCCGACCGTTTTTCGCCTCTTCAACCCGGTGACCCTCCTCCCGCAAAATGGTATGAAGAAAGGATCGGATCAGTTCGTCATCGTCGACGATCAAGATGGATTTGGCCATAGTCACCCTTGGTGATCTCGTAAAAAGTACGCAGAACGATGGTTTCAATTGTAGGGGCGCGATGCTTCGCGCCCCTACCATGCAAGGCGCGCATAATTTAAGGAGTAGGGGCGATTCATGAATCGCCCCTACAGGTGCGCCGCAACGACGAAGTTGCCGCGCAATTCCTCTCCGAGCGGGACAGATGGACTTTTTATGAAACCATCAACCTTCTTGGATTTTTGGGAGAAAGATTCTCAAAACCGCGCCCGCTTGATCTTCGCGGTTGTCAAGCCGAATCCTCCCCCCCATTCCCTCGACGACTTTTTTGGAATACGCCAGACCGAGGCCGGTGCCGTCGGTCTTGGTGGTATAAAAAGGCGTGAACAGCCGCGGGGTTTCTTCCCGCGGAATTCCGGGGCCCGTGTCTTCTATCTGAATTTTAACCCATCTTTTCTCCGGCTGCACCGAGATTCGGAGAATCCCCTCGTCGCCCATGGCCTGGAGGGAGTTCCGGATTCCATTGACGAGAACCCGGTGGGTCTTTTCTATGTCGCCGCGCGCCTTCAGGAAAGGAGTTATTTCCAGGGCGGTTTTCCCGGGCCAGGCGGAGGTCAGCGACGGAAGGATTTCCTGGAGGAGGAGAACGGGGTCGAACTCCTCCGGAGAATATTTTTCTTCCCGGGAAAAAAAGAGGAGCTCGCTCACCAGATCTTCAATCCGTTTCGACCCCTGCAGAATCGCGCTCAGGGCTCCTTTCCGGGGATCGGCCTTTTCCATCTTCTCGTCGACCCACTGCGCGAACCCCTTCATCGAACTTAGGGCGTTGCGGATTTCATGGGCCAAGACGGCGGTCATCTGGCCGATCAGGGCCAGCTGTTTCCTTTCCTCCAGTTCGGACTGAAGGCGGTAGTGGCGAGCCAACAGGCGCTCTAAAATGACCCCGCCGGCCCAGAGAAAGATCAAAAGGCCCCCGACCGTCCACCAGATTCCTTCCGCGTCGGCAACGATTTTATCGGCCGGGGTCGTATGGAGAACCAAGCGCAGCAGCTCTTCCGCCCCATCCGGGGAGTGCAGAACATAGTTGAATTCGTAGCCGGGGAGGCCGGTCCCGAGCATCATCCTCCGCCCCGAGGCGGTACCCGAAGGCCATTGTTGGCGGAATAATTCTTCGGCAAGGGAGGATCCCGCCAGGCGCGGATTGGTATGGAAGAGAATTTGCCCCTTTTTATCAGCGATCAGGGCATAAGCCACGACGCGGTCCGAAAAAATCCGGCGGATTTCTTCTCCCCCCTCTCCTTTCCCGGATCTGAGAGCGCTTTCGGCGGATGAGGAGAGGGACAAGGCCGTGCTCTCTAAAGAGAGCGCGGCCAAGGTTTCCACGGTGCGGATGTTCCGATTCGTGGCATAAATGATGGCGAACGAAGAAAGAATCAAGAATACAAAAAGAATGGCTCTCAGGGTTGAAAGAAGGGTTAGTCGCATATTTTGATCTTTGTAAGAATAGGACTGCGATAGCCACCCGGCTGATTCCCCAAACAGCACTTTCTCAAAAAAAGGATTACGCGGAGGCTTCCTCCATAATTTCAATCAGAGTATTTTCCACTTCCTGGGCCGTCTGCTTGAGTTCGGGCAGATTGAACATGGAGACGATGGCCGTGGGCTTAAGCGTTGCCAGGACGACCTTGTCTCCCTCCAGGAAAACAGAAATCCGGCAAGGGAGAAACGAGGATAAGTCCATGTTCCTTTCCAGGACCTTTTTGGCCTGGTGGGGGTTGCAGACCTCGAAGATCCGGCAGAGACGGCTGAATTCCACCCCTTTTTTCTTCATGGTTTCATTGAGGTTGTGAATGGCCATGACCCCGAATTTATTGTTGACCACGGCTCTTTCCAGATTCTGGCACACCTGTTCAAATCCTTTGACGGTTTCAACCTTGAAGAGCATGATTTTTTCCCCCTCAGTTAAAAAAGCTTGGCTCACCCCCCGCGTAAGGAGTTCTAAATGATTATAACATTTTGAACCCCCCCGAGGGGAAATTGGTTTCAATCTGCGATCTTGTGTTAGCCATAAAAATGAATCATAATTTTAGAAGAGCTGAAACAACCCTTGAGGAAGAAAATCTTCCCATCGGTTTAAATTAAACATGATAGCAAATACCGCTTGAAAAAGGAGGTTGGCCATGCATTTCTTCATCCGGCTCCTCATCAACATGGTTGCCATTTTGCTGATTTCCTATCTGCTGCCTGCCGCCGCTTGGGTCGACAGCCCCTGGTCCGCCCTAATGGCCGCTTTTTTGCTAGGCATCGTCAACACCTTGGTGCGGCCGATCCTCGTGATTCTGACCCTGCCGATCACCGTTTTGACCCTTGGCCTGTTTCTTCTGGTCATCAACGCCCTGATGCTCGGGCTGGTAGCTTGGCTTGTCGGGGGATTTCATGTCAACGGGTTTTCCGGGGCGTTCATCGGCTCGATTTTGATCAGCATCGTGAGCTGGATTCTTTCCCGCATCCTGCCTTCGTGAATCCGAAAAAAGGGGGCAGGGGGTTGGGGGTAGGGCGGAGAGAAAAGCCATGAGAAATCTTAGGCTTCTGGCGGCCTATACCTGGGTCTTCATCTGTGCGCTTCTCGTTTCTCTCCCCGCCTCTCAGGCCGCAGACCTATTACCTGTGGGAGTCTTTTCAAAAGCATCGCCCGGCAGCGAGTTTCCCGAGGGCTGGAAACCGCTGTATTTTCAAAACATCGAGAAGCGGACCCGGTACAGTTTGATAAAAGACGGGGATACGGTCGTGGTCAAAGCGGTTTCCGAGGCTTCGGCTTCCGGTCTGGTCCGGGAAATGAAAATCGACCCCAAGGAATTCCCCATTTTGCAGTGGCGCTGGAAAGTCGGGAACATTTTGAAGAAAGGGAATGTCAAATCAAAAGAAGGGGACGACTACCCGGCGAGAATTTACATCACTTTCGAGTATGACCCGAAGAAACTCAATTTTTTCGAAAAGACGAAGTACAACACCTACCGGATCCTGTACGGGCAATACCCGCCCCTGCGGGCGATCAATTACATCTGGGAGAGCACCGCCCCCAAGGGAACCGCCGTCCCCAACCCTTACGCCAGCCGGGTCCTGATGATCGTCGTGGAAAGCGGCCCGGAAAAGATCAACCAATGGGTCCGGGAACAAAGGAATGTTTTTGAAGATTACCGGAAAGCTTTTGGCGAAGATCCGCCGATGATCTCCGGCGTGGCCCTCATGACCGACACGGACAACACCGGCGAGTCGGCCACGGCTTATTACGGAGATATTCTTTTCCGCAAAGGAGGTTCGAAAAATGATTAAAGCTCTTAGGAAGGCGGGGTTCTCCCTCGCCCTCGTTTTTATCCTGACTACCGTTCCTGGGGCTTACGGGGAACCCTTGTCCAGCACCCTCAAGGATCAACAAAACGTGGCCGTCACCATTTATAATTCCAATGTCGGCCTGGTGAAGGACCTGCGGGCCATCGATCTGAATAAGGGAGTCCAGGAATTAAAGTTCATGGATGTGGCCGGGAAGATCGACCCCACCACCGTTCATATCAAGTCTTTGATCGATGCGGCGAGCCTCATGGTTTGGGAACAGAACTACGAGTACGACCTTCTCAGCCCGCAGAAGCTGCTGGAAAAATACGTCGGGCAGAGGGTTCAATTGGCGACGATGAACCCGGAGACGAAAAAAGAGGAAATCACAGAGGCCATTCTTCTTTCCACCCAGGGAGGGAATATTTTTCAAATCGGGGATAAAATCCACATCGGTCATTACGGCCGGGTTCTCCTTCCCCGGATCCCGGAAAACCTCATCCCCCAGCCGACCCTGGTTTGGCTTCTGGACAATAAGCTTCCGGCTAAGCAGAGGGTGGAAGCCACCTATTTGACTGGCGGAATCAACTGGAAGGCGGATTATGTGGCCATTCTCAATGCCGCCGACACCCAAACGGACCTGACCGGGTGGGTGACGATCGACAACCGGAGCGGAGCCACGTATCAGAATGCCCAGTTGAAATTGGTGGCCGGCGACATTCACCGGGTCCGGGAAGACAAAATCGTCCCGCGGGCAGCAAGTAAGATGGCCGCGCAGGAAGCGGCTCCGCAATTCAAAGAGGAGTCTTTTTTTGAGTACCATCTCTATACTCTGGATCGAAGAACCACGTTGAAAGACAACCAGACCAAGCAGATGACCCTTCTCCAGGCTGATCAGGTCCCCATCAAGAAGCTGTTCCTTTTTTCGGGGAGCCCGCAGTATTACTACCACCGGTACGATCAGAAAACGGGCAAACAGAAGGTGGGGGTGTTTTTGGAATTCGAGAACGCCCAGAAAAATCACTTAGGGATGCCTCTGCCCAAGGGAACCGTGCGGGTCTACAAGCAGGACCGGGAAGGAAGTCTGCAGTTCATCGGCGAGGACCAAATCGACCACACTCCCAAAGACGAGAAGTTCAAGCTCAAGATCGGAGAAGCCTTCGATGTGGTCGGCGAGCGGGTGCAGACGGACTATCGGAGCCTGGGGTCCAATCTTTACGAAGTAGGATTTGAGGTGAGCCTTCGGAACCACAAAAATGAAGAGATCAAAGTGCTGGTCGAGGAGGTGATTCCCGGGGACTGGGAGATGCTGTCCCAATCCCATTCCTACGAAAAATTGCAGGCCAACCGAATTCGCTTCGAGGTGCCGGTGGCGCAGAATAAAGAAACCAAGGTAAGGTACCGGGTGCGATACAAATATTAGTATCAGGGTGAGTGTGAGAACAGCCCTCTCCTCTTTTCCCTCTCCCCGCGGGGAGAGGGAAGGGTGAGGGGGACCGGAGCAAGGTTAAATGGAATGGCATCGAGATGAGTTTATGATTTCCGACGACCCGAAACGGGTGAATATGGATGTCGTCACGGATCTGCTGGCTAAAACCTACTGGGGACACAAGCGCTCCCGGCCGGTGGTTGAAAAGCTGATCCCCAAATCTTTTTGTTTTTCGTTGCTCCGCAACGGCGAACAGATCGGCTTTGCCCGGGTTGTAAGCGACTTCACGGTATTTTCCTGGTTGTCTGATTTGGTTATCGAAGATGAATACCGGGGGAAGGGACTGGGGAGATGGTTCCTGGATTGCATCTTGAGCCATCCGCAAATCGCCGGGACCCAGTTTGTCCTGCAGACGACACACGCCCATGGGCTATACGAAAGATATGGATTTCGGGGGAGCGAGAAAATTATGACCCGCCAGCCCAATATCCCCCCCGGATAAAAATCTATCGGCTGAATCCGCCAAGTCGGGATTTCGAAGCTAAAATGGGTACCACCAGAGCTGGATTGCAAAATCCCGCCATTTTTCCTTTTTGATTGAAGATATCTTCAGGATACCAACACCTGTGTCCAAATTTGAGAAATGCTATACCGATAGCGAGACTGTCGAAAAAGTCCCCAAGCAGAGCCTTGAGGGAGATGCAGAAATAAATGACCTCACAGAATGCGCCACAATCAACGATCTCACAATTATGAGGGATCATGAGACCCCCAAAATCCACCTGTTAACAATACTGAGGGGTTTTTCGACAGCCTCAGCAGTAATCGATAGGTTGGATTTGTGGTAAACAGAGGGGAGCAGGAGAAGCCGATGTGCCCGGATAAACTCAAAACCGCCGGATGAGCCTCGCCCACCAACCATTGAAAGCCTGTCTTCTCCGTCTTCATTCCGAAAATCCCTGAAACCTCACCGAGATACCTCCTTCAAATTATCCCAGGAATTTATACTAAGACCTGCTACAAAATTCAACCTGAAATCCTGAGTTCACTTTTCCCTATTTCTTGGTTACAATGGGCCTGTTGATGAGGAATCTAATTTTCTTCAATCTTTATTGAATCATATTTGGAAAGGAGAATCGACCATGTTTGTTCAATCATTTTTCGTTCCCGGGCTTGCCCACCTTTCCTACCTGCTGGGTGGCAAAAATACCTGCGCCATCGTTGATCCGCAGCGGAATGTGGAAGAATATCAATCCGTGGCCAAGGGCATGGGGATGCGCATCACCCATATCCTTGAGACCCACCTCCACGCGGACTTCGTATCCGGTCACATGGATTTGGCCGCCCGAACGGGAGCGGAAATCATCGCCCCCCGGGCGGGAAAATGCAACTTTCCCCACCGAGCCGTGGCCGAAGGAGATGAATTTCAAATCGAGGATATGATCATCCGGGTGCTCGATACACCGGGGCACACTCCGGAGCACTTAACCTACGTGGTTACCGACTCAAGCCGGGGAACGGAGACGGCGACCATTTTCTGCGGGGACACGCTGTTTGTAGGGGATGTGGGGCGGCCGGACCTCTTTCCCGGCCAGGCCGTGGAATTAGCCGGAAAACTCTATGAAAGCCTGGGAAAACTCAAAGCTCTCCCCGACCATACCTTAGTGCTTCCAGCCCACGGAGCAGGTTCCCTTTGCGGCCGGGCCATGGGCGCCATGCGGTTTTCGGCAGTAGGATACGAGAAACGATTCAACCGGGAACTGCAGCACAAGGGGCTGGATGCCTTCCGGGCATCCCTGCTGAGCGGAATGCCCGAGGCGCCGGATCATTTCGCGCGATGTTCTGACATCAACCGCAAGGGTCCCGCAAAGCTGGGGGATCTGGCAGTTCCAAGGCCACTTTCGCCTGCAGAAGTGGAGCAGCGGGCCCAAAAGGGGGGGATCGTCCTCGATGGAAGGGATTTTCTTGCCTTTGGCGGGGCCCACATCCCAGGAGCCTGGAATATCGATATGGCTGGCAATTTCCAGACCTTCGCCGGTTGGGTGATTCCTCCGGATAAGCCCATTGTATTGGTCCTGGAATCGGAGAGTCGATTCCCCGACGCTGCAGCCATGCTTAGGCGGGTTGGCTTGGACAATATTTCCGGATGGCTGGATGGGGGGATGCATTCGTGGAACGTGGCCGGGTTGCCGGAGGAGCACGTTCCGCAGATCTCGGCGCAGGATCTGGCTGCGGTCTTGGCTAAAGACTCCAAATCCGTCGTTCTCGACGTCCGGGGAAAACTGGAGTTTGAAACCCTCCATTTAAACGGAGCGGTGAACATCGCGGCGCCCGACATCCGCCAACGGCACCCCGAAGTCCCCAGGGACCACCTGGTGTATGTAATCTGTAATTCAGGGCATCGCTCCAGCCTGGCCTGCAGCATTCTTCAGCAAAAGGGTTTTAAAAACGTAACCAACGTGGTGGGGGGTATGATGGCCTTCAGCGCAGCGGGGCTGGTTGGAACCTGCCCGATCTGCTCGGCCCCACATCTCCCCGCGGTCCAAGGAGCCAAGGAGAGGGTTTGAACTCCTGCTTTTGCTCGGACAATTTGCCATGCCGGTCTAAACCTAATGGGCGGATGATCCAAATATATTTCCCAAGGAGAAAACCATGATGGAATGGCTTTCGCTGAAAGTCTGGTCCCCATACGCAGTGGGAATTGGCATCGGGCTTCTAAGTTGCGTCACCTTCCTGCTTTCGGATAAACCTATCGGCTGTTCCACCGCCTTCTCTCGAACGAGTGGAATGATCGAGAGGCTCTTTCGCGGGGGAAGGGTAGCGGAAAAAGCCTATTACAAAAAATTTGCCCCGGAAATCGATTGGGAATGGATGTTGGTCGTGGGGGTGATTGTTGGGGCCTTTCTTTCCGCAAGCTTATCTGGAGCGTTCCATTGGGAATGGGTTCCTTCGAAATGGGCCGCTTCCTTCGGGGATTTCCCCTTTACCCGTTGGTGGGTTGCGCTCATCGGGGGGATGTGCCTGGGTATAGGCGCCCGCTGGGCCGGAGGCTGCACCAGCGGCCATGGGATCAGCGGGACCCTTCAGCTTGCCTTGAGCAGCTGGCTGGCGGTGACCTGCTTTTTCATTGGCGGCGTGGCAACAGCCATGGTGATTTTCAAGGTCTTTTAGGGAGGAAATATGCTGAGAGCAATCCATGCGCAGAAGGGGGTCCAATTAGGGATCGGCTTCGCGGCTGGTATCTTTTTCGGCTTTTTGCTGCAAAAGGGGGGAGTGACCACCTATGACGTGATCATCGGGCAATTGCTCCTGACCGATTTCACCGTGGTGAAAATCATGCTCACCGCCACGGCCACAGGCATGGTCGGCGTCCATTTCCTGCGGAGCCTGGGTCTTGCCGAGCTGCACCCCAAACCGGGTTCCCTGGGTTCGACCGCCTTGGGCGGCCTGATTTTTGGGGTGGGATTTGGAATCCTGGGCTACTGCCCCGGGACCGTGGCCGGGGCGGTAGGGCAGGGCTCTCTGGATGCGCTCTTCGGGGGTGTCGTCGGAATTCTGCTGGGGGCCGGCATTTTCTCCGAGCTCTTCCCGAAATTAAATGAAATAGTATTAAACAAAGGTCATTTTGGTGAGATTACCTGGCCTCAGGTGCTGAAGGTAAATCACTGGGCCATCGTTTTACCGATTAGCGTGGGGGTAATCTGCTTTCTCTATTTGCTGGAAAAAGCGGGGCTTTGAATCCCGATATTTCCCCTTTTCGGAAAGGTCCAACTTTTTGGAGAAACAGGGGCTGCCAAAGAGAATCGTTCCGGCTTTTGAGTGGCTGCTCGGGTACCAGAGAAAGGACCTGAGAGGGGACCTCTCAGCAGGGTTGATCGTAGCCATCATGCTGGTTCCGCAGGGCATGGCCTACGCTATGCTTGCCGGGCTCCCTCCGGTGATGGGTCTTTACGCCTCCACCGTTCCGCTTTTGGTGTATGCCCTGTTCGGTTCCTGCCGGCATCTGGCCGTCGGCCCGGTGGCCATGATTTCCCTCCTTGTTTTCGCCGGACTGTCCCCTCTGGCGGAGCCCGGATCGAAGGAATACATCTCCCTTGCCTTGCTCCTTTCCTTCCTGGTAGGGGCCATCAAGCTGATTCTTGGCCTCACCCGGATGGGCTTTCTGGTGAATTTCCTTTCCCCGGCAGTGATCAGCGGCTTCACCTCAGCCGCGGCCATCGTAATCGGCTTGAGTCAACTTCACCACCTCCTGGGTACTCCCTCGACCCAAGGGCATTCCTTCCTCCATCTGCTGCATGGCATCGGGGGCCATATTGGGGAAATTCATTTCCTCACCTGCGGCATCGGGGTGACCTGCGTGGCGATTCTTCTTGTTCTCAGACAAAGGATGCCCCGCTTTCCCGCGCCTCTGGCAGTGGTGATCGCGAGCGCATTCCTTGTCCAATCCTTCGGACTGGATCAAGAGGGCGTGAAGGTGGTGGGTCACGTTCCTCAGGGGCTCCCGGCTTTTTCGATTCCCTCCTGGGAGGTGGAAAAGCTCAAAGATTTGGTCCCCGTTGCGTTGACGGTAATCTTCGTTTCTTTCATGGAGTCCATCGCGGTTGCAAAGATGATTGCCGCCAAAGAAAAGTACCGGGTGGATTCCAACCAGGAATTCATCGGATTGGGGCTGGCCAATTTCATCGGTTCTTTTCTCATGTCTTACCCGGTCACCGGCGGATTTTCCCGCACCGCAGTCAATTACCAGGGGGGGGCTCGGACCGGGCTGGCCTCGATGATTGCCGCGACCCTGGTGGTCCTGGTTCTCCTCTTTATGACCCCTCTTTTCTATTTCCTTCCCAATGCGGTTTTGGCGGCCATCGTCCTGGTAGCGGTCACGGGTTTGGTGGATATCAAAGATGCGCGCCACCTTTTCCATCTGAAAAGAATCGACGGTTGGACGCTGGTTGCCACCTTTGTCGCCACCCTGGCCCTGGGAAGCATCAAGGGGATCCTCCTCGGCGTGGTCTTGTCTCTCCTGGTCTTCATTCGGAGAAGCGCTTATCCCCAGATTGTCGAGTTAGGGTATTCGCAAAAAGAGGGCGTCTTCCGGAATCTCCGACGATTCCCCGGGGCAAGGGTCTACCCGGGGGTGCTTCTCCTGCGGATCGATTCCTCCCTTTATTTTGCCAATTTGGAATTCGTAAGAGACCTATTGGAAAAGAGAATTGTTGAAAGGCCTGAGACACGGTGGGTAATCTTCGATTTTTCAAGTGTGAATGATATGGACGCCCCGGCCATCGACGCCCTGGAGGAAATCATGGCCCGGTATGGAGAACGGAAGATCCGCTTCTTCTTCGCGGGAATGAAAGGACCGCTCCGGGACCGAGTTGCCCACGCCGGATGGGAAGAAAAATACGGAGAGGCATTCCAGTATCCTTCGCTTCAACAGGCCTTGAAATCAATTGGGAAGAGTGGATAAAAAAAGGGAGAGCGATGTGATTGGGCTCTCCCTAGGGAGGAAGTGGTGAATGAAGAAGGTTTTACTTTACCACCTCGGGCAGCCGCCGGGACCCATTCCCATCCCCCGGCCCCCGCCGCGCTTTCCATAACCGGGGCCAAAATTCCCGGCGTCAGACAGGTAGCCCTGCATCTTGGCCTGCTGTTCGGGCCCCAGAACCCCTCGGGCTTGGAGCTGATGCTTTACAGACATTTCCTGAAGCTGAGAGCGAAGGTCGTTAATCTCTTTCTGCTTCGCTACTATGTTCTTTTCATCCGGATTCGTCTGAGCCCAGAGCGAGCGGAGCTCCGCATTCCTGGCCAGGAGCGCTTCCCTCAGAGTGGCCGTTTCATTGAAATGCTGCGTCCGTAACTCCTGCATCTGCTTGATCTGGTCGGCGGTCAGATTCAAATTGGCAGCGCACGGGCCAAGGCCCATTCCGCCGCCGGGTCCGAAACCCATACCCCCGCCTCTGCCCCATCCCTGAGCTATGGCCAATCCGGAAGTGGCCAGAAGAGCGATCCCCAGAACTGCAATGATCATCTTTTTCATCTTCTATCTCCTCTTGTTTTTTATTCCAGGATTCTCATCCCTTTTGATTATTGTAATGAGCAACCTCTGTGCCAAAGTCTTTGAAATGAAAATAATTCGTGCAACTCTTTGAAACGATGAATCTAATAAAAATTTCGAAAGCAAAGAGAGAGATTGCATAGGAAGAGGATTCGGTAAAATTGTCGAGCCTTTTCCCGCATGTATTTTAAAGGCTAATCATTTTGAGGCGTTGCTTTCAGAGGCACCTTCGACAATTCCCGGCGGTTCGCCTTTTTTGTCGAGCCGCCATGAAGAGAGGGCGGAATATTGAATGAATCCTGTCCTGAATTTAATGGAATGGGGGGGATGTCTTATCACGCAATGAAAAGGATAGGTCCGAGGTTCTGTTAACGTGCCACGCAAATCCAGGGAAAACCATCACAGTTGAATAAATCATTCGCATTACGATAATTTTTAAAACCTCAAAGTTTCCGACAAAATAGGAATTTCCTTCCATTGAACAAAAGGGAATTTACCTGTCACCGTCATCATTACAACATTAGCCCTAAAGTTGAAGATTATGGACAGAAATGAGGATAAACAAGGGCAGAGTAAAAGCAATTATTTAATTCCGTTATAGCCCAGCCCCTGAAGAAATGGGTAACTTTAGTCGATGCGATACTTCCGACGCACGTTTAAGAATGATCTTGGCCGCACGACCCGTACCATCGACCGGTATCTGCCTATACATTACCTCCCGCCCGATATTCGCCACGATCGCATCCGCCAGTGATGAAGGAGTCATGTCCCGTTGGGCCATTCGCAAGCCGGCCCCGTGCCGTGCCAGCCGGTTTGCAATGGTAACCTCCTGTTCAGACTGTCCTTCAATGGGAAAAAAAAGGAATGGTCGACGTAACGCCGTGAGCTCAAGGGTCGTGGTCCCGCCGCCCTGCACAACAGCAAGGTCACAGACAGCTAAATGCTTATAGAGGTCCGGCACCATGCCAAGTCGCTCGGCGCCTTGAGGGACGTCGAGCGTGGCGGGGTCGATACGCGGCCCACATACGAGGACCATTCGCAGGCCGGGAAGATGCCGCGCGACCACTGGGTGCGCTCGACCGCAAAGTTCGAGGAGGGAACGCCCCACCGCTGTGCCCCCTACTGTGCAGATCACAAGGGGCTCCGGCCCATAACCAAGCGCCGCCCGAAGGCCCAACCGATCTCGGAGGGTTTCGAGGTCGAAGCCAAGCGGATAGCCAACAAACTCGACATGTTTCAGGGCGTACTGGCGGCGATTGGGCAAGAAGATTCCAAACGGTCGGTCCGCCACGTCCTCGGGCTCGCCAAAAAAGATGGCGCTGTTGTTTTGACGTCCCGTGACGCGTCGCTCCTGTGCCCAGATAAAGTTAAGGCCCCAGGCGCCCAGTCGTTCGAGCAAACTGTTTGTCGTGACATCCATACCGTAGAAATCATACATCATGATGAACGGTACATCGGCAGGTAGTACATTCATCCCGAAGACGTATGCGACCACTACCTCATAGGTCTCGTTCCCGATGATGGCATCAAATTGTCCGTGCTTTGCTGCATCGCCGAGCACTTTGGCGTTGTGAAGCCACCCTCCAAGAGCGCGGTACACGTACTTCGTTAGACTAAGACGGCCACCGTGGGCTGCTGCCTCGGCTTGATCTGTCTCGCATCGGTAGCTCGCGCATTCAGGGACGAGGATCTCTCTTTTGTTGGCAAGTACATCAGATGCAGGTGGCCCAGCCAGCCAGTGCACCTCGGTGCGGGGTTCCAGAGCACGTAGCTCCCGGGCGACGGCGAGGTCGCGGGTCACATGACCCAGCCCGATGGAACCACTTACATAGAGCGTGCGGATTGCACTCATAGTGACGCCAGGGGTTTACCCGGATCCTTTTTCTGAGGACGGCTGAACAGGCTGAATTTTAGCAGGGTGGAAAAGATTGTCAAGTGGCCTTTTCCCTTGCCGAGAGGGTCGAATTTCGGGTTCAAGGACGTGGGAAGAACCACAACATCTTGGGAGGGTCTTCGAACCCTTAAAAGTGCGGACAGCGTGCCAATTCTGCAAACGGTCATCCCTCAATCCCGTTTTCGATATTCGAACCATATGTGGATTTTAAGGAAAATTCAATAATATACAAATCAAGTTGTCTGTCTTAGTCCGTTGACGGCGCCAAGAAGGCTTATCTTAGAATAACTAAGCACCGCAGCATTCTTGAAATTCTTGCCACTGCCGCAGGACCAATAGTCATTTCCGCTTAGGGGACGGGCCGACGCCGTTTTGGATGGCGCCGCAATATTTTTTTCGGGTTTCAGGAACTCAACCAAAGGGATAGGGCTTTCCTTATCACCGAGAGGAAGATTCTTCTTGTCATCGGGAATTCGCTCGAGATCCACCAGGCCGAGAACGGCGAATTTTAAGCCGCGGTTTTCGCCGCCGATACCGATGCTGGCTGAGTTCGAAAAAATCTCCTCCTCCGGCGAACCGCCAAGAGGTAAACATGATTTTCCTTTTCCAGGCGGCCCCCGCATTCTGGGCAGATGCTGTTTCCGCCTCTTAAGAAAAGGGTCCATCCGTCTCCATCCGGCGGCAAGTTCATTTATCTAAAGTTATAAGCCATTCGATCCGAATAAAATTAGGTAAGGAAAACAAAAGGTTCAAGGAGGATCCATGGAACCCGCAAAGGGGTTGGCGGATCATGTGGAGAAATGGATTTCCTGGGTTCCCGGAGTCGGAACCTATCGGGACCGGGAGAAGCGCCGGGAGACCGATAAAAAGATTCGGGAACATGTTGCCGACCGGCTTCAGGACACGCGGGGCCATTTGAAACGGGCCATGCTCGATTTCGCCCGGAACGGGAAGGCCGACCTCCTGATCGATCTCGATCACCTTTCGGCTCAAATCCAGCAGATGTCCGACACCATCCGCTACGCGAGCTACGGCTATGGCGGGATCTTCGATTTGGATAAGATCCGGGAGGAAGAAATCCACCGGCTCTGCTCCTTCGACCTGTCTTTGAAAGAAGACGCCGAAAAGCTTCAAGGGAAAATTGGGGAGATTACCCCGGCTCTCTCCGCCGATGAATTGAAAAGAAAGATTCTTGAGACCGGCGCGGTGGTGGTCAGTCTGCAGGAAAAGTACCGGAGGCGCAAAGACTTCATGGGCCGCAGGGCCTGAGGAATTCAGGAGGATCGCGATGAGTCAGTTTCTGGAGGTCATTGAGTGGTTTGACGAGAGCGGGCGGGAGATGGTCCACCGGATCCCCGAATCCGGTTCCGCCGAAATCAAGTTCGGCGCCCAGGTGATCGTTCGGGAAAACCAGGCGGCGGTTTTTTTCCGGGACGGCAAGGGGTATGACGTTCTCGGCCCCGGCCGCCACACCCTCTCCACCCTGAACATCCCCCTCCTGACCAAGGTCCTAAGTTTTCCTTTTGGCTTCAAGAGCCCTTTTCGGGTGGAGATTCTCTTCGTCAACTTGAAGGTCTTCACCCACCTGAAATGGGGAACGCAGGAGCCGGTGGCGTTCAAAGACCGGGAATTGGGCGTGGTGAGGCTAAGGGGTTTCGGGAACTATACCATTCGGATCACCCAGCCCCTGCTTTTCATCAACACCCTGATCGGCACCCAGGGGATATTTGCCACCGATGAGATCGCGGATTATCTCCGCGATGTGATCGTTTCCCGGCTGAACGACCTCATGGGAGAGACGCTCAAGAGCATTTACGAACTCCCGAACCATTATGAGGAGATAGCCGTCTCCCTGAAGGTCCGGGTCAGCCAGGATTTTGAGAAGTACGGGCTGGAGCTGGTCGACCTTTATATCAACCGAATTACCCCGCCCGATGATGTTCAGAGGATGATCGACGAGAAGAGCGGGATGCAGGCGGTCGGCAACCTCGAATCCTTCCTGAAGTTCAAGGCCGCCAAGGCTTTGGGCGATGCGGCCAAAGCCGAGGGCGGGGCGGGAAGCGCCGCCGCCTCGGGGATGGGGCTCGGCATGGGGGCCGGCGTGGGGGTGCTTCTCCCCGGAATGATGATGAAGGGGATGAAAGAAGGGGCGGATGGAGCCCCTGCAGGGTCTTCCCTGCCGTGCCCGAAATGCCATAGCCCGATGCCGTTCGATGCCCGCTTCTGCCCCTCCTGCGGGACCCAGATCATCAAGGTGAACAAGTGCCTGCATTGCGGAAAAGACCTGCCTTTGGAGGCGAATTTCTGCATGGTCTGCGGGACCAAAGTGGAAAAAACCAACCTCTCCTGCGGCAAGTGCGGAACCAAAGCGCTGCCGGGGGCGACCTTCTGCAATCAATGTGGAGAAAGCCTGAAATAGGACGCAGATTTCCGCAGAAAACCGCAGATCATAAAAAGAAAAATAATGGCCGTTGATTCATTTCATGTTCTCGCTTGTGCGATCTACGTGCATCGGCGTTCATCCGCGTCCCAAACAAAGCATGAATTACTCCTCTGACTCTCAAGCGCAAATTCTGATCAACTGCCCCCAGTGCGGCGGAGATATCGGGTTTCTGGAGGATTCCCGGGAGATCCGCTGCGAGTTCTGCGGGACCTCGCTCCTTGTGGCCGGGCGCGAAGGGGTTCTCCGCTACTCGCTTCCGCTTCTGCTCCGCAATCCAGCCGAGGCTCAAACCGTGGCGCGGGAATATCTCCTGAGCCTCGGGAATTCCTCGGCGGAGCCGGGGGAGACGTTTCTTTTCTATGCTCCCTTCTGGCGTTTGCAGGGGCAGGTGTACCGCTGGGTCTTCGGGGCCAAACCCATGAAGGTGGAGACCGAGGAGGGAGTGCCTCCGCCGCTGGAAAAGATGAAAACCCTCCTTACCAGGATCATGGACCACACGCTACCGGGATTCGAAAACCTGGATTTAGGGCTGGGGTCCTTGGGAATCCGCTCGCAGGCCCTCCAGCTCCGCCCCTTCCAGGCGGGGCAGGAAGACAGTCCGCAGCCCCTCCTACCCTTGGAAATCCCCCTGGCACAGGCGCAAAAGGAGGCGGACCGATTGGCCGACATCTTCTTCGAGGCCGAGGATCTTCATTCCGAAGTCACCCTGCAAAGCTTCGTGGGAAAGGTCTTCTCCGTCATATATTTTCCCATCTGGCATGTGGAGTGCCGCCTTTCTTCCGGCGGAATGACCGTCCTCGTCGACGGCCTCGGACGGAAACCTCTTCGTTCCCTGGCCGACGGCTCCGGCATTTCGGCCAAGCTGAAAAAAAGCGAAACGGGCGAGGGAGAAGAATTCGGCCGGCTTCGGTTTATTCCGCTGAAATGCCCGAATTGCGGTTGGGATTTTTCCTTCCAACCGTCCACCTCTCTCCCTTTTTGCATGTCCTGCCGCCGCCTGTGGCGGGTTCAGGAAACCCGGCTGGTGGAAACGGACTATCAGAGCCGTTTCGGCGCCGCCGGGCAGAGAAAGGGTTGACCCCGTCTGGATCCCCTTTTGGCGGTGCCGGACCCATATTGGAATCCGGGGATATTCGATTGACGACCATGGCGGATCTCTACCGTCTGGCCCCTCCGCCGCGGGTGGTCGACCTCCAAAAAGAATCCCGGCGGCCGATTTATTTTTATATCCCCGCCGTCAAATTTTCGAACCCGCAGACGATCCACAACCTGGGAAGCCGGCTGAGCTTTCTCCAGCCCAATCTCAAAACCGAACCTTTTGCCGACGGATCCAACCCGGCGGCTGCCGGGGGAAGCCTCTCCGCCGAAGACGCCGCCGATATGGGGGCGGTGATCTTAGGCTCGATGGTCCCGCAGAGCAACCGCAAAGCCCGCACCTGGCTGAAAGGTTGCAGAATCGCCCTGCAGGAAGCTCAAATTCATTATTTCCCGTTTACCCGCGCCGATCTTTTCTGGAAAGAGCTCAACACCGGCATCGCCTTCCAGCACAACGCCTTTCCTGGCGACCTCCCTCCCAGCCGCGGGTAGTCTTTCTGCTCTCTATCTCTTCCATTCCCCTTGTTTCGTACGTTTTGGCTTCTTCCCTGCGCTCCGGGTAGTGATGATCTTTTGCGCGAGATTTTGGATTTTTTTGATCTAAAAAGGCTGACCACTCAGGTCGGGACCACCATCTTGACAATCCTTGAGAGGGGCTTCCCGTACGTCGACGAATTCTTGAGTGGTATACCCAAATAGCGTCACATGACTCCGCCTTGTAACTTTCCAATTTGTCACGAGGACTAATGAGGTTCGGGGAGGTTGTTGCTTTAGTTGTGTTATGGAAAAATGTCTCTAATAAGTGAGAGTGGAGTTTTTAATTCTGGAAACCACACAGCCATCCGGCTTGCCATTGTATTACTTCTTTGCCCCAAGCGCAGCGGTTGCTCTTGCCTGCTCTTGATCCATGACCAGTTTTGCCATCCATTCCCGGGCATCTTTGGGCGGGTCCTGAATCTCCGCCCGAGGTTCGAGGAATAGGGATTGAGTCGGGCATTTGTAGACGCACACCCCGCAGCCCAAACATCGGTCAGGATAAATAAGCTTTGCCGCTTTACGCCGCTTGTTTTTGGCCAAGGGAGAATCCTCTATCCTTAAAGCCTGAATTGGGCAGCGTTGCGCGCAAAGACCGCACGCCTGGCAGGTCTCCGGATTGATTCTTAAGCGGTAGTTCGAAAAATCATGGCTCTTTTCGTGCTTGAGGACGTGGTAGGACTCGAAAAAAACGCAGGAACACGGACAGCAATTACAGATGGTGTCCGCGCCTTTTTCCCGGTTCGAAACCGCATGGATCAGCCCCGCCTCTGCGGCGACTTTGAGGATATCCCTTGCTTCCTGTTTTGAGATCTGCCGGCTCAGACCATTGTCCACAAGGTAATGGGCCAGGTCCCCGAAGTGCAGGCAGACCGCTTCCGGGTGCTCGCAATGGGCGGAGTTGGGGTCCACTCGTTTTCTCTGCCTGCAGGCGCAATTGCTCACCGAGATAAAATTCTGGGACTCGACGATGCTCATGGCATCTTCGGAAGGCGCGATCCGGCGGGGGTCCGCAATCGTCCCCCCTATGGGGATGGTTCTCAAGGGTTTGGTGCGGGCCGGAGCAAGTTGATCCATTAACCCGTCGCGGAAATAACGATTCAGGAATGGGGCCATTGCCTCGGCGGCTTGCTCAAGATGAAGGGCGGAGAAGGGGCCTCGGAAGAAGATAAAGAACGCGTCGTTCAAGTTATAGAAAATAGCGCCGTCTCTTTCCGTTCGCCAGACCATACCTTTCCTGGCAAGGGCATCAAGTCTAACCCCCAGATCATCAGGGGGGAGGCCTTTGAGATCGACAAGTTCTTTCAGCTCCGTCGGCTTGAAAGGAAGGCCGGTGAGCAGCGCAGCCTCTTCCGGGGTAAAGAAGGCTTTAATGGATGGCAGGAGGTGTTCGGACGCCGGCAAATGCCACCAGCCCTTGTCCAGCCAGGCTATAAACCGGGAGTAAATTGCGTCCACAGACATGGAAAATACCTCCTTCCTATCTTATTCTAACCCCTTAATGCCGGGGTGAAGGCAGAAAAATATATGATCCCGGCTGGTGCTTCCCCGAATCGCGCCGCCATCCCCGCGCCCAGCCCAAGCTTTCGCCTTAAGAATAAATACTAAAAGTGAACCGGAAAGACAAGGCCTTCTTTTCCCTTGACAAGTCTCCATCGTTTGACATGATAATGACCGATTCCAGAGCACAAAAGGCGAGCGAGGGTCCGTCATGAAATTGCCCCCAAAGGTATCCATCGTCGAGGTTGGACCCCGGGACGGGTTTCAAAACGAGAAGCAATTTATTCTAACTGCGCGGAAGATTGAAATTGTCAATGCCCTGTCCCGGACCGGCCTGAAAAATATCCAGGCTACCTCCTTTGTCCACCCCAAGGCCGTTCCCCAGCTGGCCGATGCCGAGGAAGTCATGTCCCGCATCGAGCGGGTTCCCGGAGTTTCCTATCGCATCCTAACGCCCAATTTCAAAGGGGTTCAACGGGCGATTCCCTTCAAACCCGATAAGATCAACCTGATGATGTCGGTCAGCGAGTCCCACAACCGCGCGAACGGGAACCGGTCCATCGAGGAATCGCTAACCGATTTTGAAAAGATCGTGCCGATGATCCGGGAGGCGGGGATCACCCCGGTCGGCGGCATGGCCTGCACCTTCGGCTGCCCGTTCGAGGGGAAGATCTCCACGGCGCAGATCGAGCGGGTGGTGAAGCGCTACCTATCCATCGGCATCCGCAGCATCACCCTTTCCGATACGATCGGCTCGGCCAACCCCAAACAGGTTTATGACCTCGCCGCCCATTTGCGAGATCGTTATCCCGAGATCGAGTGGCCCATGCATTTTCACAACACCCGCGACCTCGCCCTGGCGAACATCCTGGCGGCCATGCAAGCCGGAATGACGGAATTTGACGCGGCCGTGGGAGGACTGGGAGGATGTCCCTATGCTCCCAACGCTTCCGGGAACATCGCCACCGAAGACTTAGTGAACATGATGGATGAGCTGGGAATCGAAACCGGGGTGAACCTGGACGCCGTCCTGCAGGTAACCGAAATGCTGAAAGAAGCGATCCCGCATCCTCTGCATAGCTCTTTGATGAAGGCGGGGAAGCCCTGGAAGCTGCTGAAGGCGCCGGAGCAGCAGATGAAAATCGGGTAATAAAAACCTTTTCACCGCAGAGAGCGCAGAGCACGCAGAGATCTGCAATTCGAGACATAAAAACTCCCTCTCCCAAGATTGGGAGAGGGGAAGGGTGAGGGTTAGCGGGTAAGAGGGGCGATTTTTTCTGTTATAACTTTAGGCACTTTAGCGCACTTTAGGCATTTAAGGCATTTTCTAAAAGGAGGTTGCCATGATGCAAAAGAAACACGCGGGTAAAAAGGCAGGGATGAGGTTCTTATTGGGCCTCTCTATTTTCCTCGCCGGCGTCGCGATGAGCTGGAGCACGATCCCTGCCTTTGCCGCCGATTATCCCACAAAACCGGTCTTGTTCATCGCGCCCTCCAAGCCGGGGAGCGGGTTTGACACCACGGCGCGCGCTGTTACGGCGACCCTGGGAAAAGAAAAATTGGTGCCCGTGGCCATGCCCGTGGAAAACGCCAGCAGCTCCATTCCCGGGACGGCCACGATCGTAACCCGCCATAAAAACAATCCCTATATGATCGCGGTCCAATCCCTGGCGGGAATGCTGAATTTCTCCACAGGGATGTCGCCCTATTCCCATAAGGACTACACTCCGATTGCGCGGCTCATCTCCGCTTACTACGGGATCATCGTCCGCTACGATTCTCCGTATAAAACCTTAGGGGACCTGGTTAAGGACCTGAAGGAGACTCCCAGCAAGATCCCCTTCTCCGGCGGCGTGAGCGACGACCGGATTTGTTATGGGGCGGTCTTCTCCAAAGCCGGGGTGGATATCACCAAGATCAATTATGCCGCCTACGGCGGGGGGACCGAGGCCAGCACGGTCATTCTCGAGGGAAGCGGGAAGGTTCTGATCTCCTCGATTGATGACGTCATGGGCCTCATCGAGGCAAAGAGACTTCGCCCCCTGGCCATAACTTCGCCCAAAAGGATGGGGGACGCCTTGAAAGATTACCCCACCTTAAAGGAAGCCGGGATCGATTTAGATTGGGAAAATTTTCGATACATCCTCGCCGGGCCGGCTTTCCCGGATTACGCCATGAAGTACTGGCAGGATGTCTTGGCCAAGATGGTGAAGACGCCCACCTGGCAGGAAATGATGCAAAAATACCGCTGGGGGGACACCTTCATGGTGGAGGGGCTGGGTGGATTTTTGGATGCCCGGCAGGCCATCGTGACTGATATCGTGAACAAGTTGGGAATGGGCAAAGGCAAAAAATGATGGTCTCGTAAAAAGTCCATCTGCGGCGCACATGGAGGGGCACGCTGCGCGTGCCCGATATCGGGCGCGAAGCATCGCGCCCCTACAATCCAACCCTCCGGTTTGCAGACTTTTTTAAAGACGTCCTGGAACCCGGCTTTCGCCGGGGTGACGGCCCAATTGATCTTTGCGCGTTCATAAGTGATGGTCTCGTAAAAAAGTCCATCTGCTGCGTTGCGCTTCAACTTCGTCGTTGCGGCCCCTCGTAAGGGGCCTCTCTCCTCAGTTTTTGCGCGCCTTGCATCTGGAGCTTTTTACGAAACCATCGTTCCGGTGACTTTTTACGAGATCATCATAAGTAGGAGAGAAATAAGAGAGCCATGGACCTTTTGGCCAATCTGAGCCTGGGCTTCAGCCATGCCCTTACTTTGCAGAACATCCTTTTCTGCTTTGTGGGGGCCCTGCTCGGGACGGCGATCGGCGTCCTCCCGGGAATCGGTCCGGTGGTGGGCATATCCCTCCTCCTGCCCATCACCTTCAGCATGAACCCGACCTCGGCCGTGATCATGCTGGCGGGCATTTATTACGGGAGCGCCTACGGGGGCTCGACGACCTCGATTCTGGTCAATGCCCCCGGAGAAGCCATGTCCGTGGCCACCTGTTTGGACGGGTACGAAATGGCCAAACAGGGCAGGGCGAAATCGGCCCTGGCGACGGCCGCGATCGGCTCCTTCTTTGCAGGCACTCTGGCGACGATCGCCACGAGTCTCATTGCCTTGCCCATTGCCGAATTCGCGCTCCGCTTTGCCCCCCCCGAGTTTTTTGCCTTGATGTTCCTGGCCATGACGACGGTCGGCGCGCTGACGGCCGAGGCGCCGCTCAAGGGGATGTTCACCACCCTTGTCGGTTTGTTTCTGGCGATGGTGGGCATGGACCAGCAAACCGGCCAAGTCCGGTTCACCTTTGGGATCGCGGAACTGGCCGACGGGATTGATTTCGTCGTCGCGGCCATCGGGCTTTTCGCCGTGGCCGAGGTCCTCGTCCAGGCGGAGGAAATCTCCCGGACCGGGGTTCCCGAAAGGTTCCAGATTCAGGGGCCCTACTGGATCTCCTGGCAGGAGTTGAAAGACTCCTTCAAACCCTATTGCCGCGGAACCCTCGTGGGCTATATGATGGGTGCCCTTCCCGGGATCGGGCCGACGACCTCCTCCTTCCTTTCTTACGCCCTGGAAAAGAAGGTTTCCAAACACCCGGAGAGGTTCGGCAAGGGAGCCATCGAAGGGGTGGCCGGGCCGGAGGCGGCGAACAATGCCGCTTCCACCGGAGCGCTGGTGCACCTGTTGGCCTTAGGGATTCCGGGCAGCGCGACCACGGCCATCATGTTAGGGGCCTTCATTGTCTACGGCCTGCAGCCCGGGCCGCTCCTCTTTCAAAACAACCCGGATTTCGTCTGGGCGATCATCGCCAGCATGTACATCGGGAACGTGATTCTGCTGATCCTGAACCTTCCGCTGGTGAACATCTTTGCCAAACTCCTCGACCTGCCGGCGGCGATCCTGTATTCCCTGGTCCTCACCTTCTGCTGCGTGGGGGTCTTCACCCTGCGGTTTGCCGTCCTCGATATTTTCCTGGTGCTGGGTTTCGGGGTTGTCGGGTATTTCATGAAAAAGCACAAATACCCCGCCGCGCCGATGCTTCTGGCTTTGGTTCTGGGAGACCTCATGGAGCAGGCCCTGCGACGGTCCTTGGCCCTGTCCGATGGAGACTGGACCATTTTCTTCACCCGGCCCATATCCTTGGTCATTCTCGTCCTCGCGGCGATCTTTTTAGCCATTCCCCTGGTTGCGTTCCTGCGACGCAGGGCCAGACCGACGGGAGGAAATTAATGTCTCCGTCTCCCCCAGCCAAATCCTGGTTTCGTTTTGATCCGCTGCTTGCGCTCTTGACCATCCCGATCGCGGTCTTCTTGATCATCGTGGAGTGGGGCACCCCCAAAGCGAATATCCCCCAGGCCGTGGGCCCCGAAGTAATGCCGATCGGCATTCTCGTGCTCCTGATTGTCAATGCCTTCGTTCTCTTTGCCCAGGCGGTTTACGGGAAAGGCCGGCCCCCTTCTTCCGCCGCCCCGGAAGGCGGGGCGTCTTCCTCCGAACCCTGGCTTAAAAAATACCAGGCCGTGCTTTTGGTTTTGGGGGGGTTGATCGTTTACGGTTTCATCCTGGTCCCGATCGGGTTTATCCTGGCCACCACCCTTCTCATCATCTACGAAGCCCGGCTTCTGCAGCCCGGAAAGTGGATTCGAAACGGGATGGTCGGTTTGGGGGTCGGCGTCGGCGTTTATCTGATTTTTGTAAAACTCCTCAATGTAATGCTGCCTGCGGGCATTCTGGGATGAAACGGCAGCGATCAGCTTAGCGGTCAGCATGAAATCCCCCTTTGAAAGGGGGGAATATCATTCACGAACAATTGCTACATTCTTCTGATTGGTTTTTTCAGAGGAGGAATAAGGATGAACTTGCCGTTAAGTGGAATTCGGGTTCTGGAAATGGCGCATGCGGTTATGGGGCCGAGTTGCGGCATGGTCCTGGCGGACATGGGGGCCGAGGTAATCAAAGTCGAGCGGGCGCCGGAGGGCGATGAAACGCGGAACCTGATCGGTTTCGGCCGGGGCTTCCACTTGTATTTCAACCGCAACAAAAGGAGCCTGGCTATTGATTTGAAAGCGGAAAAAGGAAAGGAATTCCTGAAAAAAATCGTCCCTTTTTCCGATGTCTTCGTGGAAAATTTTGGGCCGGGGACCGTGACGAAGTTGGGGTTCGGTTATGAGGAGCTGTCCCGGATCAACCCCCGGCTCGTCTACTGCTCCCTCAAAGGATTCATGAAGGGTCCTTACGAGCACCGACCGGCGCTGGACGAAGTGGTGCAGATGATGGGCGGCCTGGCCTACATGACCGGGCCCCCGGGGCGCCCTCTTCGCGCCGGGGCCTCGGTGATCGACATCATGGGGGGAAGTTACGGGGTGATCGGGATCCTGGCGGCTTTATACGAGAGGGAGAGAACCGGAAAAGGCCAATATGTGATGGCCAGCCTGTTTGAGGCGACGGCCTTTCTGATGGGGCAGCATATGGCGCTTCACGCCTTGACGAAAGAGCCGGTTCCCCCGATGCCCAAAAGGGTAAGCGCCTGGGCCATTTACGATGTCTTCAAATGCAAAGAGGGAGAGGATATCTTTATCGGCGTCACCAGCGATCGGCAATGGAAACGCTTCTGTGAGGTCTTCGCTCTTTCCGCCCTTTATGAAGATGAACGGCTGCGGACGAACAATGACCGCATTCGGAGCCGGAGCTGGCTGATGCCCGAATTGCAGAGGGTTTTCTCCCAAAAGACGAAGGAGGAAATGGTTCGGCTTTGCGAGGCGGCGGCGGTCTCCTTCGCCCCGATCGCCCGCCCCGAAGACCTTTTTGACGACCCCCAGCTGAATCTGGGAGGAGGGCTTTTGGAAATTCCGCTTCCGAGCGGAGAGACCGCCAAACTTCCCCGCATCCCGGTGCGGATGGGGTCCCATGATTTTGGCTTGCGCAGCGGCGCCCCCGCGGTCGGCGAAGGGGCTTACGAATTATTGAAATCCCTCTCCCTATCGGAAAATGAGATCGAAGAATTGAAAAGAGAAAAAATCCTTGTTTTCTGAACCCCCCTGCAAAATTCTGGGATCCCTGGAACTCCTGGGCGCCTGGCCGAACTGCCTTTACCTTCTCAAGGGGCAGGAGGCGATGATCGTCGGGGGGGCATGAGCTGGGTTGCGCCGGCCCTGGAAAAGCAGTTTGCGGCCATGGACTTTGACCTCTTCCGGCCTCGGCTTACGCGCAGAGGGTCTTTTCCCTGAAAAGGGCGGTCCGGGCGATTGCCCGGCACTCCGCACTTAACCGGCTCCACTTTGACCATGGACCAGGCCGTAAATAATGTCCTGGAGAAAAGTCCTTCCGTCTTCCGCCCTAGGTGATTTTCCGGATATCCTGTTCTTTTCCGATCACAACCAAAATATCGCTGTCTTTCACCACGAAATCCCCCCCGGGAATCATGGTAATCTCGTCGGTGAGAACATCGCGGGAAGCAAGCAACCCGATATTGAATTCTTTCCGCAGCTGAATATCCGCAATCGACCTGCCGATAAAACTTTTCGGCGGGGCGATTTCGCATACCGTATACTCATGGGTGAGGGGAATGTAATCCATGATATTTGGAGAGATCAAGCTTCGGGCCACTTTGGCGGCCATTTCCCTTTCGGGGATCACGACCTCGGTGGCCCCCACTTTTTCAAGGATCCGCTTGTGATCCTCGTTGGGAGCCTTGACAATAATATTTCTAAGGTTCATCTCCTTTAAATGAAGGGTCAAGATCGTGCTGGCCGCCAGATCTTCCCCGAAGGAGACGACGACGACATCCTTCTCTTCAAGGCCGATAGCTTCCATCACTTCTCTGTCGGTTGCATCGGCCACGATCGCCTTGGTGGAGTAATCACGAATATTCTGGACCAGATCCTTGTTTTTATCGACGGCAATCACTTCCAGCCCGGCTTCAAATAAAATCTTGGCCAAGTTGAAACCAAAAATTCCCAATCCGATGACCACAACTCTTTGCATGCGCCTCCCCCCTCAGCCCACCATGATTCCTTCTTCCGCATAAGTTAAAGTTTTCTTCGCCACTCTGCGGGTAAGCGAGAAGGCCAGAGTCAAGGGGCCGACCCTTCCCGCAAACATGAGGACAATAATCGCTATTTTCTGGATTTCGTTTAGTTTGGGGGTAAGATTCATCGACAGACCAACGGTTCCAAATGCGGAAACAGATTCGAAGAGGTATTCGATGAATAAATGCCGGCTTTGAAACGCCGGAAGGTATTCCCCGACGGAGATCAGAAGCACGGACGTTACGATCGATATGGAAAAAGCGGAGGCAAAGAGAATAAAAATGGTTCGGGTTATGGTTTCCTTGGGAATGGTGCGATGAAAGACCCTGACCTCCTCCCGTCCTTGAAATCGGTTCCAAATCAGCAGAAAGATAAGGGCTGCGCTGCTGGTTTTAACCCCTCCTCCCGTAGACCCGGGGGATGCGCCGATGAACATGAGGAAAATGATCAAAAGAATAGATGCGTTGGTCAGGGCGCCGATATCGACGGTGTTAAACCCGCAGGTCCGAGGAGAAGCCGACTGGAAGATGGAGGCCAGGATCTTGGTTTGCAGAGGGACCTCGCTCAAAATATGGTTTTTTTCGAAAAGAAAGAAGAGCACGGCCCCGAGAAAGAGCAGGATTCCCGAGGTGATGATCGCGATTTTGGAATGCACGGATAGCCTTTTTTGTCGTCTCCGCAAACGTGCATACACTTCGTGTTGCACGATGAATCCAATTCCCCCGGCAACCAGAAGCCCGATAACGGTGAGATTGACAACCCAGTCACCCTGATATTTCATCAGGCTATCGGAAAAAAGGGAGTAGCCGCAATTGTTAAAGGCCGAGATGGCATTGTAGAGGGCGTGGTATAAGGCCCAACCGGGCGGAAAGTCCTCGACAAAGCGAATATAAAGCAGAAGGGTCCCGGCCGATTCGAAAATAAAGGTGAACCAGAGAATGGATTTCAGAATGGCCAGGAGATCTCTTTGAGGCTTATGCAGAAAGGCGGACTGGACGATGTCGCGCCCTTTAAAAGAGATCCCTCGCCCCATGAGCACGAAAAATATCGTCGAGAAGGTGATGATCCCTAATCCCCCAATCTGAAAAAGGAATATGGTCACCACCTGTCCTGGAATCGTGAGGTCCTGGCCCAAGTCGATGCTGGCCAAACCGGTCACGCAAACGGCGGAGGTCGATGTAAAAAGAGCGTCAAGAAAGGTGAGCTGATTCCGCGTCGAAGAGAAGGGCAGCCAAAGCAGAAAGGCTCCGATCAGGATCAAGGCGGCGAAACCGAAGATAAAAATTCTTTCCGGTATTAAGAACCTGGAAAGAGCAGCTCTTGGGTGGATCTTCCCCATGTTTTGAATTTCCCAATTCCGAATCAATCCCGGCCCGAAAAATCTTCAGATTGCCGGGTGGAGGCAATAGTTGTTTGGAGTCATTAAAATGCTGCCCAAAGGGGACAGAGGGTTTCCGAAAAAAGGAGCATAGGCCAAAAAAGGAAACTCTGCAAAAAGACGCTCTCAAAACAATTTGGGATACCTCCGGCGGAAAACCGAGGGGTCCCCTTCGTTTAGACAGGAGAAATATTCCCTGTTCAAGATCGACAGCTTTTTCTTTTCCTCGCCGTCGCCGTTCTCTCTTGGGGCAAAAGACGCTATGGTTTCTTTGAGCGATAGGACCCGACCGACGAGCATTTTTCGCTGACTTTTATCGGGGTAGCTCTGCGAAATGTTTGCGGCGACATTCTCTAACTCCCTTGTCAGGGCGATTCTCTGTTTGCCTGTAACCATTTTCGCGGCAGCCACGGCCGCGCAGCGGGCGTCTTCTTCGCCCCTCAAAATATATACGCGGGTCGCGCGGGTAAAAAATTCATGATATTTTTCCGACCCCCTGAAAAACCACTTTCTCAGAGAGGGCAGCAGAACCATTCTTCCTCCCTTTCCCCGCTTTTTCCGTAAACGCAGAGGGGGGCAAACATAAGAAACATTCTACTAACCATAAATCTTATCCCTTTCGATGTCAATTGAGTCTCAAAATAGCCCCGAAAGGTGTCAAGAAAAGGTCAATTATTTTCAGGAGGCAGGGTATTCCTATGCGGCCGCTACCGTGCATGGCGAAAGGGTGTTAGAATGAATGACTTCGTAAAAAGTCCATCTGCGGCGTTGCGCTTCAACTTCGTCGTTGCGGCCCCTAAGGGGCCTCTCTCCTCGGTTTTTGCGCGCCTTGCATCTGGAGCTTTTTACGAGTTCATCAAATTTGACTGAGAATGGTTCTTTTAGGAAATTCACCTGATTTGCCGGTGTCCCCCGGGTCATGAAGATTCGCCGGTCGTTCAGACTCTTCCCCTCGTTCCGCTGGCCGGGAACAGCCGGGCCATAAGGGAAATCTTCCATTTCCGGAAATCAGTCGAGGATATTGTTTAGAGAGGCGTAGATGATTTCAAGAAAAGAAAAAATGGGAGTGGGCATTCGAGGTGCGGGCCAAGTTGCCTATGAGCATGCCAAGGCCATTGCCAAAAACCCCCGCCTGTCTCTGGCCGCCGTTTGCAGCCGCTCCGAGGAGAGCGCCCGAAAGCTCGCCCGAGAGTTTGGAGAAGCCAAGGTCTACGCTCATTACGAGGACCTTTTAGGAGACCAAAATGTGGATATTGTTTCCATCTGCATGCCCAATTTTCTCCACGCCCGGGAGGCGATCCAGGCCTTGGAGGCCCAAAAGCACCTGATCCTGGAAAAGCCCGCGGCCATCAACCGAGAGGAACTTTCCGCCCTGCGCCGGGCGGCCCGGAAGGCGGAGACGCGGTCCGTTGTGAGTTTCGTGGCCCGCTGGCACCCCATGCTCAAAAACCTCCGGGCCCTCGTGGACCGAAAGGCCCTCGGACACATCTATTATGTCGAGGTGGATTACTGGCATGGGATCAAGCCGACCTTTGCCAGCTATCCCTGGATTCGCCGCAAGGAGTTTGCCGGGGGGGCGATGATCACCGGCGGGTGCCATGCGGCGGATATCGCCCGGTATCTGAAGAGGGAAGAGGTCGCGGAAGTCTTTGCCTATCGTTGCCGGAACCGGGAGGATTTCGACTATCCCACGACGCTCATCGCCGCCGTAAAATTTCGGGACGGCTCAGTGGGAAAGCTCTCCGCCTCTCTGGACGGGCTGCATTTTCCCTATCAGCTGAACGTGGATTTATTGGGAACGGAGGGCGCGGTCCGGGATAACCGGGTCTATTCGAAATCGCTATTTCCCTCTCAGAACGATTGGGTGACAATTTCTTCATCGACCCCGAACTCCGGAGCCGTGACCCATCATCCTTTTCAGGAAGAGATCGACAACCTGGTGGAAAACATTTTGCATGACGCTCCTATTCTTTCGGATGTTCCGGATGCCTGCAACTCCATGGAGGTGGTGATCGCCATTGAAGAATCGGCAGAGACCGGCAGACCGGTTAAAATTACGGGAAGATAGAAAAGGATGATCTCGTAAAAAGTCACCGAGACGATGGTTTCAATTGTAAGGGCGCGATGCTTCCGGCGCGTACCGCCCGAATCCCCAGGCCACAACAAAACTTGCCCCGGGCCACCCGTGACTAAAGGGTTACGGACAGATGAACTTTTTACGAGACCATCAGAAAATGAGTGTGGTAACATAACTCAGGGGCCCGATTTCGAGGTTTTTTCTCACCCGCAAAAAAACGCTAAATGGGATGCATCATGAATAAGGGGATCGCATATTTGTTCATCGCCGGGGCGTTTATCGCCGGGATCATCGTCGGTGTGGTGCTGACGGTTTTGCACGAGGAAAAGACGCCCCTGCCTCCGGGGGGAATCGCACCTTCCTCCTCGGCCAGTGCTGTTCCTTCTCCTCCCCCCCCGGACTTATCCAAGCAAATTGACGCGCTCAGGGGAATTTTGAAGGAAGACCCCAAGAACTTGAAGGCCCTTATCGAGCTTGGCAATGTTTATTTCGATACCGACCAGGTGGAAAGAGCGATCGAAACCTATGCCAAGGCCCTGGAAATCGACCCCGGCAATTCCGATGTGCGCACGGATATGGGCATAATGTTCCGGAAGAAAGGCGACTTCGACCGGGCAGTTTCGGAGTTCAAAAAGGCCGCCCAGGCAGACCCGGCCCACGTCAACAGCCGTTACAATTTAGGGGTTGTGCTCCTTCACGACAAAGGAGATATCAATGGAGCCGTGACCGCTTGGGAGGACTACCTGAAGGTGGAGCCGACCGGGCCCAGAGCCGAAAACATCCGCACGCAAATGGGAAAAATGAAGGAGATGATTAAATAAACACAAAAAGCGTCCTTCTGTGGCGGAAAAGGGACAATCCCAGGAAGGACGCTGGTGTAAAAAACCTCTTTCCCCCTCCTCCTCCAAACCTTCAACATTTTGTTTTTATTTATATTATTTGTTTTTCCCGAGGGGGCAAAGAGGAAAGGCGTTTTTTAGGTTGCGGCGGCATACTATTTGCTAAATTATAGATCAGTCGGCCCAATTTTCAAAGGAAGTGAGGAGGTCGTATGAAAAGAAAAAGAAAATTATCCGACTGGATTCTGATTCTTCTGATTGTTTCCTTCTTTGCGATTCCGGTTTGCAGCCTCGCTTTAAACGATGGAATTTCCTCCTGGCCGAAATGTTCGACTTCTTTTGTGTATCAAGTTATCGGCAGATAACGAATCGCCCCCTTTAACCTCCCTGCGGCATGGCTCCTGTTTCCAAAACAGGGGCCATTTTTTTAATCACCTCTTCAGGCGCAATCTCATCCAGACACGGGTCCGGGCATAATTTTTTCTCCCCGAGGGGAGAAAAAACACGGGCTTTTTTCGCGGTCACGATCCGGACCCGGGGCCCGCGAGGCCCCCAGACCGCAGGATCTGTCGGCCCGAAGAGGGCCACCGTGGGAATCCCTGTCCGGGCGGCGAGATGGGTGATCCCCGAGTCGTTTCCGAGGAAGGCCGCGCATTTCCCAAGAACGGCGGCCAGATGCGGCAGCGGCAAATGATCGAGCACAAACGGCCGGGCTTTCTCGACCGCCCTGAGAACTTCTTCTTTGGCATCCCGGGCCGGGCCGGAGATTAGAAAAACGAAAGCGCGTTCGCTGGCCCAGTCGGCGACGAAGGCGAATTTCCGGGGGTCCCAATTTTTTGCGGGGCTTCCGCTCCCGGGGTGAATGGCCAGGAGCCGTTCCCCTCTCTTCCCGCCGGTTTTGTTCAGCAACTCATCGGCAAACGACAGAGCCTCTCCGGAAAGGCGGAGAGGGGAGAAATCGTCTCGGCCTTCGATTCCGAAAGCTCGGAGCGCCTCCAAGAGCGCATCGGAAACGTGCGATGTTTGCCCTTCTCCGGGAAAGGAAGGAAGAAGGATCACCCGGTTGAGACCGGCTCGGCGAAGGTTTTGCGCCAGGGTCTCGGCGCGGGACCGGCCCACCAGAAGAGCCGCTGAAAACGAAGAGAAAAAATCCACGAACCGCGGAGGGAGGACCCCTCCTTCCAGATAAAAATGAGCCAGGCCGGCTTGATCGATGGGATGGATGGAAGCGGCTCTCAGATCATGGGCGACCAGAGACAAGCGTTCCGGAAAACCCAAGAGGTCCAAAGAAGAATCCGGGAAGGCCGACCGGAAGGCCCGCAGGGCCGGAAGGGCCAGGAGCAAGTCCCCGATGCCGCCGGCATGGATCACGAGAATCTTTGAAGGGAAAATCAAGAGCATTACCCGGTGGCGGATTCTTGATGGTCTCGTAAGAAGTCCATTGAAACCATCGTTTCGGTGTAACCATTCAGTGACGGGTGGCCGGCCGCTCGGATTAAGGTCGGGCGTAAAGGCAAAGTGATTCCCTGGCCTGGGGGTCCGGACGGTCCGCTTGGAACCATGAGGCAGTGATTTCTTCGTGGAGGGGGCGGGGCCAAGGCCTCCCGCCTCCCCTTGCGGAGAATCGGTATTTTCTCCGAGTCTCTGCCTATCCCGGCCGATGCTTCCGGCGCGTACCGCCCGAACCCCCAGGCCACAACAGAATTTGTTCCGCACCACCCGTGACTGAAGGGTTGCGTTTCGGTTGCTCTTTTCGAGAGCATCATTCTTTCTTCACGCCGAATTTGTTCTCTCTCCCCCGGCTTAAACGCTCGATGTTCTCCCGGTGCCGGTAAAAGATCAGGGCGGCGACGATGAAGGCAAAGGGGATATAGATCTTGTGAGGGTCGAAAAATGCGAGAAAGACGACACAGGCGGCGGCTGCCGCGAGCGACCCCAGAGAGATGTAGCGCCACTTGAGAACCACGAGAACGAAGACGATGGCGGCAAGAACTGTGGGCAGGGGGGAAAGGGCGAGAAAGATACCCAGGCCCGTGGCGACCCCTTTTCCGCCCTTGAACTTGAGAAAGACCGGGAACAAATGCCCGAGAAAGGCAACCAAGGCCACGGCCCCGATCCAGAAATGGGATTCGAGGGTTCCCCGGGCGATGACTACGGGAATTACCCCTTTGAAGATGTCTCCCAGGAGCGTGAGGATCCCCAATTTTTTTCCTGCGGTCCGGTAGACGTTCGTGGCGCCGATGTTCCGGCTGCCCTGGGTGCGAGGGTCGACTCCGCTGAACCATTTCGTCAGCACAACGCCCATGGGGACGGAGCCTAAGAAATACGCGAAGAAGATAAGAAAAACCGTCATAAAAAAATCCTTTTTATATTTTTTACCACAGAGCACACAGAGATAAACAACTGAATTTTTACCGCGGAGAACGCAGAGCACGCAGAGAAGAATATGCAACTCAATATCAAAAGGCTTAGCAAAACTGAATTTTATTGTATCTCGGTCCTTATTTTTCCCGGCATACGTTTTTTGCAGTTTAAAAATATGGATTTTCTCTGCGCTCTCTGCGGTGAAAAAGCCTTTTAAGCCTTGCGGACGCGGCACGGGATATACCTATGCAGCGGCGTTCCCGCAAAGCGATCCCGATGCTTCGCCGGAGTCAAGCGGTTTACATTGACCCCATAGACTTTTTCCAGATGAACAAGGCCGAAGCCGTGGGGGATGACCACCTGGCCGGGATAAGAGGTATCCGTAATTTCCGCTTCCACCTCAACGGATCCCGCTTCGGTCTCCACGAAGGCCGGGTCCTTGTCTCGGATCCCCAGCCCTTCGGCATCTTGCGGGTGGATCCGCATCGTGCAGGCCCTGCGGCCCTTGTTCCAGGCCGGGTCGCGCAGGATGGTGTTGGCCACCATCTCCATGTGATTTCCGGCCATGAGGATCAGGGGGTACTCTTTGTTTACCAGGAGGGATTCCTCGGATTCCGGCTGCACTTCCTTCACCCACGGTTCCAGTTCTGGAAAATGAAGGTGGATTTTTTTATCCGGAGTGCGCAAACGGGATAGGTTGTTGACGGTGTCGACCACCCCAATCCTCACGCCCCCGGGAGTGGCCAGGATTTTGGAAAAGATTTCTTCTCCGGTGAACGGCCCAACGGGGTAGCCCGCCCGAGCCACATCCTGGGAATTCATGGAGGGAAAGCGCGCCAGGAGTCCCCAGAGAGCGGATAGATTCCGGGAATTCAGTTCTTCCCCCAGCGTCTTGGCAAGAATGAAGGGCAGCCAGGAAACAACTTTGGGGTTGGAACCGATGTATTCCATGAGGGCCGCCCCGTATTTCTTACGATCGCCGGCCAAGTCGCGGAGCTTTTGAGGATACGCCGGGATCATTCCCAGACGTTCGGCAAGACCGATATAAATCTCCGCTTCTTCCTTTGCCTCTCCCTCCGCTTCCACCACCGGTCGCCGCATGTCGAAAAAATATTCCGGAAAAGTCCACTGGAAAAACGTCCCGTCCCATTTCTCGTAACCGGATTTAGCCGGAAGAACGTAATGGGAAAGCCTTGCCGTCTCGGTCATCGCCACCTCGACAGTAACCAGGAGGTCGAGTCTGGCAAAGGCCTTTTCATAAGCGGCGGTATCGGCATAGGAGCGCAGGGGGTTGGAGGCGCTGATGATGAGGGCGCGGATCCGCTGGGGATGATCCGTATCGATCTCCTCCGGCAGGACATTGGGGGGGAAGACCCCCATGATTTGGGGAATATTCGTGACCGCGGTTCTCCAGGTTTCCGGGTCTTCCTCCGGGGTATGGGAGCCCATGGGCATCAAATGCCCTCCGAAGACATTGCCTCCCGGCGCCCCGATCCTGCCCGTGAGCGCGAGGAGGATCATCTCCAAGTAGGAATTCAACGTGCTATGGCGGCCCATCAGAATACCAAGGTCGCTGCGCATCGCTGTTTTGCGGGTGGCGAAGAGGCGGGTGAATTTGCGGACTTCTTCAGAGGCCAGACCGCAGACGCGGCAGTTTGCTTCCACATCGACATTGTCAAACCAGGGGCGGATGATCTCGCACCCGGTTGCCTGGGTTTTCAGGAAAGCCTCCGCGGCCAACCCTTCGGAGAGGAGGATTTTGATCATGGCCTTGAACAGCAGGGCATCGGTCCCGGGGCGAAGACGCAGGTGGATATCGGCCAGCCGAGCCGTTTCCGTCACCCGGGGGTCAACGACGGCGATCAGGACGCCCGACTCCTTTTTCTTGTTGCGCAGGGTGAGAGGCGCTTTAGGCAAATCATGACTTACCATGGGATTGGCGCCCCAAAAAACCAGAAAGTCCGAACCGGAGAAATCCGGAACCGTGTGCATATACTGACGACCAAAGGCTTTGCCGCTGACCCAGAAAAAACCGCTCAGCTCTTGGGCCAGAGGGCTGTAATGATTCTTGGATCCCAGCCCATGAAGGAAGCGCAGGCCGAAGGCGGCTTCGAAGTGGCATCCCTGTCCGCCGCCGCCCATATAGGCCAGAGAACGGGGGCCGTGGGTGGAGACTGCGGCCTTGATCTTCGCGGCGATTTCGTCGAGAGCCTGGTCCCAGGAGATCCGTTCGAAGCGGGGTCCCACCCGTTTCAACGGGAATTTCAGACGCTCGGGATTGTTTTGGAAGTAGCCAATATTGGCGCCTTTGCGGCAGAGGTAACCTTGGGAGCGGGGGTTTTCTTTGTCGCCTCTGACCTGGGTGATCCGGCTCCCTTCCGTGAGAACCTCGAGTCCGCAGTTGCTGTAACAAAGCACGCACGAAGTTTTTTTCCACGCGCTCATGATTTTCTCCTTCGGGAAGAAACCATCCTGATGGATCTGGGAAGGCCAATTTTCTTAGAAGGGATCATTGATGATCTCGCAAAAAGCCAAATAGACCGTCACCCCGGCTAAAGCCGGGGTCCAGAACGTCTTGAAATAACTGGATTCCGGCTTTCGCCGGAATGACAAATTTTATGAAAAATCGACTTTTTGCGAGACCATCAATCGTTGCTTCCAGACAAGGGGCCTGATTCTCTGATCGAAGGCGACCATTGCTTAGAAATCATATCTTCCCGGGGATTTATGTCAAGGGTTTTGTAGAAGCCGAAAAGGCTTCCGGCTTCTTTGAGTTCGGGGGCTATGCCTTTTCGGGGGGTTCCGGCGTGACTTTCTTCTGCACGCCCGTGGTGTAGACGATGATCGCCGATTCCCCTTCCACCGGGCATTTGTTTTCGCAGATTCCGCAGCCGGTGCAGAGTTCGTCTTTCACGATGGGGCGCTTTTTGTCGTCCCGATCGTCCCCGATGATGGCGTGGTAGGAGCATTGCTCGTTGCAGACCATGCAGATTTTATCTTTCTCGAAGGCGATGCAGCGGGTCTTGTCGATGTGGGCGACGCCCATCTGGACGAGGCGTTTTTCTTCCATCGGCAGAGGCCGAATCGCCTCGGTGGGGCAAACCCGCCCGCAGAAATTGCAGTGCTCCTCGCAGTAGCCGATCCGGGGAACCAGCCGCGGGGTGTAAAATCCGGCCAGCCCCGCTTCCAGGAAAGTCGCCTGCAGGGCATTGTTGGGACACACTTTCAAACACTCCCCACAGCCCGTGCAGACTCGGACAAACGTCTCTTCCGGGAGCGCTCCCGGCGGACGGATCATGCGGTTGTTCTTGCGGGCCGTCCCGGTCTGGAGGGGATTCGTCTTGATGGCCAAGGCGGAGAAGAGCCCGAAGGCAAGAGAGCCGACCACGTACCGGCGCGAAAGGGAAGGGCCGGGAACCGCCTGCCACTGCGGTTTTCCCAACCCGAAGGAAACGGCCGCGGGGGGGCAGTCCGTGCAACGCAGGCAGGCGATGCAGTCCTGCTGGCGGTAGGTTTCCGGTTTTTCCTCCGGGATCGCCCCCACGGGGCACTCCTTCACGCACTTCAGGCAGCGGACGCATTCGGCGCTTACGGAGCGCCGGAAGAGGCGGAGACGGGAAGTGAGGGAAAAAAGGGTTCCCAGGGGGCAGAGATATCGGCACCAGAACCGCCGGCGGATAACCCCGAGGGAAAGAATCCCCGCGAAAAACAGGAAAATGAGAAGGTTGACGTGAAATACCGGCAACGGCGCGGAGGTGAGAATGAACGGGTTCTGGGGAAGAAAATTCTGGGCCAGGGGAAGGAGCTGGTTGTAAACATAAACCGCCGGGGGATAGAAGGCAATGACCATCGTCCGGGTGATCAGGCTGATCGGGTCGAGGAGGAACATCAGCTGCCACCCCATCAAGCCGGCCGCCAAGGCGAAGACGAAAACCCCGTACCGAACCCTGCGCAGGGGTTGATCGTCCAGAGGTTTTTTGCGCTTCTTTTCCCGGAACAGAATCCGATCAAAGAAGTCGATTGCGGCCCCCATGGGGCAAAACCACCCGCAGAAGAAGTTCCCCAAGATGATGACGAGGAGAAGCACTCCGAGCGAGGGGAGCATCCGCAGGATAAATTCCTTTTGGGCAAAGAGGGAGATGATCCCGATAAAAGGAGACAAGCGGAGGTAAAGATCCACCGGGATCCTGATCTCCAGCGGAAAGGCGGTTTGGAGAATCAGATAGAGCAGGAATAAAAAGGAGAGGGCCTGGACCCAAACCCGGAGGCTTCGAAAGGAAAGCTTCATGCGCCCTGAACCTTTTTAATCCCAACCTTGGACAAGTTGATCTCCCCGAGCTTCAGATCATAGGCATTCTTTATGAAGCGAACCTCGGCCGGCTTGTAGGGGCTTCCCGTTTTCGGGTTCTTGAACAGGGAGGCGCCGTAGGCATCCACGGCGACGACGTCCTGGGAAACGATGACTTGATTCGGATCCTCGGTTTTTCCCGGCCCCTTCGGCCCGTTGGTGGTGAGAATGCGGATGGCGTCTACGACCACTAAATCGGGCTTCCGCACGGTGTTGAGGTCGGCGATGCACTGGTGAAGGTCGATTTTGTGCAGAAGCTCCATGTCCCAGACGGCGCCCATCATGTTCTTGAGGCCGAGGGTCAGTTCGGTGGCAAAATGCTGCTTGGGGATGGGGAAGTTGATGAGGACGTCGGTCTCGAGCACATCCTTGATGAACTCCGCCGTTTTGAGCGCCTTGCCTTTGGGAATCTCCACCGTCTTGTACACATTGCGGCCATGGCCGGAGAAGATGTCCGCCCCGGCGTCCTGGGTTACCTTCTTCAGCCCGGAGCGGGAAAAGCAGAACTGGTAGTTATCGCAGGTGTGATCCCAGACCGCTACCCGTTTGGCGCCGGCTTCGTAGCACATTTTGATGAGGGCATGGAGAAGCTCCGGATTGTTGGTGCAGGCCTGTTCCGGGGTTCGGGCCCAGGCGATGTTGGCTTTGATCACGACCCGCTGCCCTTTTTTCACGACCCGGCCCATTCCGCCGAAAGATCCCATGGCCGCCTTCAGCAGCTGCGTCGGGGTTCCTTTTTCCGCGATGATCAACTCGGGTTCGCCGGCCCCGAAAGCCTGCGAAGGGCGAAACCAGGAATAGGGGGAAAGAAGGTTGGCCGCCGTTAGGGACGCGGCGGCTCCCCGGATGAAGTTTCTTCTGGTGAGCTTCGATTTGGAGAGGTCTTTCATAAGTTTCCCTTCTGCCTCTAAGGATTCAGGATCAGGCGGGATGCGCCCTGATCGGTCCCGAACCAGATGCCGTCCTTATCCTCCGTCGCCGAGAAGACGGTGTTGCTCAAAAGACCGTCGGAGGCCGTGATGGCTTCCCACCGCCCGCTTGGGAGATGATGAACGCTGACGCCGTTGTCCCGGCAGATCCACACGGACTCTTTCAGGACGTGGAGGGAATGTATTCCTCCGCTCTTCAGCGGGTCCCCGGTCTCCAGCGGGCTCCAGGCATCCTTGGCCGGATCGTAAATCAGAAGAGCCCCGCGGGGCGAACCGGCCCAGATTCGATCTTTCACTTTGACTATCGATTTGATCTCCACGTCGCTGAGCCCCGCCTCGGCGCCATAGGTCTTCAGGGAGCGGTCTTTGAGGTTCATCCGGTTGATCCCGGCGTTGGTCCCGATCCAAAGGGAATCCCGGTCCAGGAGGAGAGAATTCACGAAATTTCCGGCCAGGCCTTCGCCGGCAGAAAAGAAGGCCCCCCACTTTTCGGTCTTTTTGTCCAGGACCGAAAGACCCTTTTCGGAACCGACCCAGAGGTGGTCTTGGCTGGCGGCCAGGGAAACGACCTTCTTGGCCCGCCCCTGGTTGGTGTTGAAGACTCTCCAGGGATTCTTGCGGCCGGGCTTGAAATAGGAGATTCCTCCTCCCCCGAAGCCATAGAAATACGTTCCGAACCAGATCCGGTCCTCATCGGGAAGAATAACCCACACGTCATTGTAGGCCGGGTGGTTTTTCCATTTGATGCTCACCCCGTCATCCTTTTCTTTGGGCTCGCCCTTGGTCGTGAAAACCTGGGAGGTTTTTTGGGCCCGATTCCAGAGGGTAACCCCTCCTCCATAGGTTCCCAACCACACTTCGTCCCCCTGGACGGCGATGGCGTATACCATCTCACTCGAAAGCCCCTCTTTAGGGGTGAGATGCTGAAATGAATAAGGCTTTTTGATCTGACCGGCTTCGGCCGGAGAAAGAATAAATAAGAGGCCAAGAAGGAATACGCCGCTTAAGCCGCGGATGGGAAATTTCATTTTTCCTCTCTAACTACAAGTATTTTATTTTCTTTTTATCGTATCGCCTTTAGTCAAGCGCGCCTTGAGATGAATAATAACGTGGCCGAGCAATCTTTTGAATGAACTGAATCATATGCCCGCCATTATAATAATGGCCATTTTATCATTTAATGCCTGGAAAGGATAACGAAAATCGGGCAGTCTGGTAACCCTTCAGTCACGGGTGGCCCGGGGCAAGTTTTATTGTGGCCTGGGGGTCCGGGCGGTACGCGCCGGAAGCATCGGCCGGGATAGACAGACACTCGGAGAAAATAGCGATTCTCCGCAAGGGGAGGCGGGAGGCCTTGGCCCCGCCCCCTCCACGAAGAAATCACTGCCTCATGGTTCCAAGCGGACCGTCCGGACCCCCAGGCCAGGGAATCACTTTGCCTTTACGCCCGACCTTAATCCGAGCGGCTGGCCACCCGTGACTGAAGGGTTACGCAGCCTGCCATTCATTTGTTTGCCCAGGAGAGGCCTTTTTGCTATAATCGTGACAAAAGCGGCCGCCTTCGACTCCGTTTCCAGAGAAAATTCCCGAATCCTCTTCTTTATCTCCGGAATCCCTGAGGGATGAGAAATCCAAGGCCCTTTTCGGGCCGGGGAGGGCGAGGAGTTTTGATTCGGCGTTGAACGCCGCTCGCCCCTTCCAGGCAAGGTGCGCAAAAACTGGGGAGGGCGGCGCGCTTACAAGTGCGCCGCAGCGATGAAGTTGCCGGGCAACGCGGCAGATGAATTTTTTACGAAACCATCAATTCTATAATTCCCGAGAGCCGGGGAGGGGAAAAATGAAGGGAGTCTTATGAGCGGAATCTTCGGAGTCATATCAAAAGGAAACTGCGCTTCCACCCTTTTTTATGGGACGGACTATCATTCCCACATGGGCACGGAATACGGGGGGATGGTGGTGAAGGGGGAAAGGCTCTACCGGGCGATTCACAACATCAGCCAGTCCCAATTCAAATCCAAATTCATGGAAGACTACCGCGAGATGGCGGGCAACATGGGCATCGGCGTGGTCAGCGACCGCGATCCTCAGCCGTTGATCGTGGGGTCTCGCTTCGGAACTTTTGCCATTGTCTGCGCGGGTCTGATCGATAACTTGGAGGCCCTGTCGGCGGAGCTGCTGAAAGAAGGGCACTCCTTCGGGGAGATGTCGAGCGGAGGGGTCAACTCCGTCGAACTCGTGGCCAAGCTCATCAATAAAAAAGAAGATGTGATCGAGGGCATCGAACACCTTTTCGATCAGATCAAGGGATCGGCATCGCTGCTCATGCTGACCAAAGATGGAATTTATGCCGGCCGGGACCGGCTGGGGAGAACCCCGCTGGTGGTCGGGGAAAAAGGGGGGGATTTCGTCGTCGCCTCCGAGACCTGCTCTTTCCTGAATCTGGGGTTCAAAATCCTCAAATACTTAGACCCCGGAGAAATCGTTCTCCTCGGGCCGGAGGGTTTGAAGCAAAAAAGGGCGGGCAAACCGGCGAGCCAGGTCTGCTCTTTTCTCTGGATTTACACCGGGTACCCGGCATCCAGCTATGAAGGCATCAGTGTTGAGGTGGTCCGGGAAAACTGCGGCCGGCTGTTGGCGAAGAACGACACGGTAAAAGCCGACCTGGTGGCCGGGGTTCCCGATTCCGGCGTCGGCCATGCCATCGGCTATGCCATGGAATCCGGTTTGCCCTATCGCCGCCCCCTCACGAAATACACGCCGGGATACGGGAGGAGCTACACCCCTCCTTCGCAGGAGATTCGCGACCTGGTGGCGACGATGAAGCTCATCCCCATCAAGGAAATCATCCACGGCCAGAGGATCGTGCTCTGCGAGGACTCTATCGTCCGGGGGACCCAACTGAAAAACTTCACCATCAAAAAATTATGGGAAAACGGGGCCAAAGAAATCCACGTCCGCCCCGCCTGCCCGCCCCTCATGTTCCCCTGCAAGTTCGCCCTCTCGACCCGCTCGACTTCAGAGCTGGCCGCCCGGCGGGCGATCCGCAGCATCGAGGGGAAGGATATCGACGATGTTTCGGAATACCTGGCCCCCCAATCGCCCAAATATGAAAAGATGGTGGACTGGATCCGACGGGAGGTCGGCTCGACGACGCTCCAATATCAGACCTTAGAGAACATGATCCAGGCCATCGGTCTTCCCCGGGAAAGGCTCTGCGTGCACTGCTGGATGGGAGAATAGCGATGGTTTCATAAAACGTCCATCTACTCCTTAAATTAGGCACGCCTTGAATGGGAGGGGCACGCTGCGCGGGCCCGATATCGGGCGCGAAGCATCGCGCCCCTCCCCTTGAAACCACCGTTTTGACGATTATCTACGAGTTCCTCATTCTGCAAATGCTCATTTTTCCGCCCCCGGCTCATATAGGTTGAGGGTGATGAGCAATAGATCGCTTTTTCCCGAGTTCCGATACCCGTGCTTTTTACCCGCCGGCACGGTGAGAGCCGTTCCGCCTCTTAAGATGACCTTTTCTCCCTCCACCCACGCTTCCCCCTCTCCCTCGATAATGTAAAAAATATGGGTGTAGGGGTCGGCGTGCTCGGGGAATTCCCCGCCAGGTTTGGCCAGGGTAAGACTGGCCTTGAAATTGGAGGGGAAGGACTGTCTCGATAAAGGTTTCCGAAAAATCTCCCGGGTTTTCCCGCCAAAGGGCTCCCAGGGGAGATCCGCCAAGTATAGCCGCAAGTTTTCGAGATCCATTTCACCCTCCTCAATAAAAGACGAGCCGAAGAGATGATACCTCATAAATCCGGCTCAGGCAAGACGGAGCGTCTCGTAAAACGTACCCATTCAGTGAAGGGGGGCGGCAGGCTTTGTTGTTGGCCTGGGGGTTTGGGCGGTACGCGCCGGAAGCATCGGTCGGGATGAGCAGAGATTCGGAGAAAGCCCTGAGACTCCGATCTCAGCGGCGGGAGGCCTTGGCCCCCGCCCTCGTCCACGAAGAAATCAATGCCTTATGATTCCAAGCGTAGCGCCCGGACCCCCAGGCCAGGGCACCTCCTGCTATTCACGCCGGACCTAAATCCGTAGCGGCTTCCCACCCTTGACTGAAGGATTACCGTAAAACGTCCATCTGTCCCGCTCGGAGCGGGATTGCGCTTCAACTTCGTTGCTGCGGCGCCCCCGTAAGAGCGAGTCATGAATCGCCTCTACTCCTTAAATTATGCGCGCCTGGCCTCTGGAGCTTTTTACGAGATCATCAAGACTCCCCATTTTCAAATTTTCCTTGAAATTCCAGATACGCTCCAAGACCGCGGCCTTCATAGCTATCCCGCCTTTTGCCTCAGAGGAGCTCGTCGAGGATCGCCATCAACTCCGGATCCCCTCCTGCCGGGGGGGCCCAGTTCACATGAATCACCCCGACCCCTTGGGTTTCCAGGCAGGCGGCAAAGTCCTCGAGGCCGAGATTGATGACTGCGGGGCCTTGCTGCAAGAGTTCTTTTAGTTTGCTCTCCATTTCATCATTCCTCAGAGTTTTTTCGCGAGCAGGGCGGCCGCGCCGGCGGCCTGGGCGCTGCTAAGAAGAACGAGAGCCCCCGTCTCTTCGAGGAGGCGGACTTGCCGCTTCAGGTCCTGGGGGTCTTCTTCGGTTCCGCAGACCGAGGCGATGACGCTAAGGGATCCCCCCCTCCGGGAAGCCTTCTCTTTCGCGGTCAGGATCGCCGGAACAAGATCGCCGGCCGGGTCCGAGGAGGAGTTGAACCCCAGGATGATATCCAGCAGAAGAACAGCCGCCTGGGGATCTTCGCCTTCCTTGAGAATCCGCTCAGAGCGAAGCCGGGAGTCGATCATGGGGTGAGGACGCCCGGAAGTAAACTCGTCCGCCCCCATATCCACGAGAGTGTGCCTCCTGCTGAGAAGGGGATCGGGAAGTTCGGGGTTCCCCGGAAGCGGGGCGTTGGAATAGACCTCCAGGGCCTGTTCCCGAAAGATTTGCTGCGTTTGATAACAAAAAGTTCCGCCGGCAAAGAGGCCGCGGATGAATTTCTGGGAGGGGCTTTTTCCGGTTCGCTCCCCTTGGACAAGGTCCTCGAGGAGGCGGGAATCGGCGGCGAGGAGGGAAGGGGGGGTTCCGGTGACTGCCTGAACAGCGAAGAAAGCCGCTTCGTCCAAGGTACGGGCTTCCTGGTGGGGCGCGCCTACCGGCCAAAGGCTTTCCCGGGACCCCAGAAAACACGTGATCACGGGCTTCCGGCAGCCCGAAATCCTGGGGGCAAGAGCGGCGAGGGCGGATTTCCCGGGGGGTTTGGACAGGATTACAAGGATCCTCGTCTCGGGATCTTCTTCCAAAGCCTCCAAGGCGGAGAGAAAAGAAAGACCGCCGACGGCGTCGGAAAAATCGCGGCTCCCGGTGCCGAGGGCATGGGAAATTCCCGAGCCGGCCCGGTGCACAAGGGAGGTGAATTCCTGGATGCCGGTTCCGGAGGCGCCGATGACTCCGATCGGTCCCTGCCGCACACGGTTAGCAAATCCGATGCCTACCCCTCCGATGAGCGCCGTCCCGCAGTCCGGACCCATGACGATGAGGCCCTTTTCCCGGGCGAGCTTCTTGAGAGAAACCTCTTCTTCGATCGCCACGTGGTCGCTGAATAGAAAAACGCTGAGCCCGAGCTCCAGGGCCTTCCTTGCTTCCCGGGCCGCATACTCTCCCGGCACGGAAATAACGGCCAGATTGGAATGGGGCTGGCGATGCCGGGCTTCTTCGAGGGTGCGGACCGAAAGACGATTGCCGCTTTCCATAACCGGTTGGAGCCAGAAATCGGCGTTTCTCAGGATTTCATCGAGAATCTCCGGGCTTTCCGCCTGGACGGCGATGACCAGATCCTGAGGCGCAGCAGCCGCCGCCTCGGGGCTGAGCACCCCGATTTCGCGCAGCAGACCCTTGTTCTTCTCCGTACCCATGAGGGCTGCGGCCTGGACCACGCCCTTCCGCAGAGATAGGGTCTTCGCGACCCGCATCAGGAAGACGGAGTCATAGTATTCGTTTTTGCGGATGATATACCCTGAAACCATGGCCTCACTTGGTTGCCCGCCGAGGGGCAGGCGGTCTTTGCCTTCTCTTCATCTCTCTTTTTGCCCCGTTCCGTACTTGCGGCTGAAAGCAACAAGGGCCTTTTGGAAGCATTCCAGGGGGGCGCGGACGAGTCCGGCTCCAATGATGGAAAACCCCGGGTTCTTGTGGGCGATGGCCGTGTCGATGATGGGGGTAATCCCGGTCTGGACCACGCGGCGGATATCGATGCCCAGCGCGGTGCCTTGAAAACCGAAGACCGGCAGGCGGTAATTCGCGCTCGTGCCTGCCGTAATCTCGCGCATCTCGCGGCTGTAGGCCATGGCCTCATCCGGCGTTCCGCCCACCAGACTGAGAATCCCCGTGGCGCCGGCCAGGACGAACCCGCCCCAGCCGACGGTTTCGGTGATGGCCGAATCTCCCATGTCAAGACCGGCGTCATCCTCTTTGTACGCGGGGAAATAAAGCCCCTTCACGCGCGGCGACGGGGCGGTGAACCAATCCTCTCCGAGCCCGCTGACTCGAATGCCGAAATCCGTTCCGTTTCGGGCCATGGCGACAACCACGGTACTCGATTCGATCCCCGCCGCCGGATCGGCGATGGCCTTTCCACAGGCCATGGCGAGCCCGAGAAAAAGGAGTTCGTGATTGGCGGTGTATTTGAGCGTCGCCACCAGGCTTTCCTTGGCCACTCCGGCCTCGACCATGGCGCTGCTCATGGCGTTGGCAAAGAGGCTGGAAGCTGCAACCGGCCGGTTGTGAAGCTCATCTCCCATCATCAGAGCTTTGGCGATGATCGGTTTTAGCGGAAGACCGCCCGTCTGCCGCAGCCCCTGGCGCAGGGAAGGGGCCCATACGTTTTTCCAGCGCTGGAGGTCCTGCAGCGCGGATTCGCTGTAGTCTCCAAACTGTTGTCTTCCTTCCACCTGGCGGCAGAACGAACGGTTTCCAAAGGCCTTGTTTTCCACGACCCAAACCGGCATGGAAGGAGAAATGGTGCCCGCCATGGGTCCCACGGCCTGGTGGTGATGATTGGGCTCAAAACGCACCGCTCCCCCTTCCAGGAGACGGGAAGCCTCTTCCGGGTTTTTAGCCCACCCTTCGAAAAGCACGGCTCCGATCATGGCGCCTCTTTGCGCCCCGCACATGCGCGGCCAGGCGATGGGCGGGCCCGAATGGGTGATCATCCGGTCTTTGAGGCCGGGGATCGCTTCTCCGGCCGGGGCGATGTCCACCAAAACCGGGTCGCCGGCGTTCATCCGTTTCACCGTTTCGTCATTTGCCGCTTCGATTTTTTTCTTGAGGTCCTCAGAAGCCATATCGTTTCCTCCCCCATTCCGCGTCCTTTTCACGATAAGATAAAAGAGCCGTTCGAATTCGGCGTTTGGGCGGCAGCAGGAATGTTTCGGGCTGAAAGCCGGCCGCTTTTTTTAAGCCCGGACCCGCTCGCCTGAAATCAGGAGCATTCCGGTCATCAGGCCGGCGAGCATATCCCCCCCCGAAGAATGACCGAACCTCAGGAGTTGAACCGCCGCCGAAGCGGCCTTTCCGAAATCCCGCCCTTGCAGGAGATAATCCATCACCTCGCCCAGGGGGGCCGGGGCATGCCCTTGAGCGAAATCGCCGAGAAAGACATGGCTGATCGGATGAGTCCGCGATTGTGCTCCGGCAAGGAAGCCCGTCAACCGGCCCGGGTTCCAGAAGAAAGCTTCCGGATAAAAAATCCTCAATAAAGAAGCGGAAAACAGGAGACCGCCCATAAAGTCGTCGCCGGCAGGGGTCAACCCCGGACCCAATCCGATCAGCTCTTCCCCTTTTTCCAGAACGCCGGACAGGTCCCGCCGCCGACACGCCTCGGCGATTTCGAAAACCACCGGAAGAATTTTGGAAAAAACACCCTCTGTCCGGGAAGGCGCAAATTCTTCTTTATTTTGGGTCCAGAGACTTGGGATCGCCCGGCTCAGCCCCTCCCTTGAATTTAGGCACCGGAGAAATCCGATCAACCGTCCGCACTTTTCCTTCACCGAAGCCGGGGGAAGGGCCTGCTCCGGAAGGAGGCGAGGGGGATTCCATTCCTTCGCCCGGCGCAGATCGACGGAAAAGAAATCCCCCACAATCAGCAGGGGCTCGGTGCGGAACCTTTGCCCGGGCTGGGCACGGCGGCGCGCCGGCAGAAAAGCCGTCCGGACGCAACGCCTGTGCATCGGGGCCGAATCCGGGCAGACCCAGAAGATTTCCTGATCGTCGGTCACGAAATAGATGCCGCCGGAAAGGGTGGCAAGGATTTTTCCGGCAGATCCGCCGCCGGAGAGGATTCTGCCGGCTTCGGTTCCCCAATCCTGGGCCGTTAAGACGTCCTGCCGAGCCGGATTCATTCTCTCCCAAATCCCGATCTTATCCGAGTCACAGACCCCGACACGCTCCGCTACCTTGCCTGTCCGATCACCCCCTGCACCAGCCAATCCATTTTCCCCAGATTCGTCATCGGCCACATCTCGCCGGCTTTCACCCGCTCCGCACCCTTGTTGTCCTTGAGCGGACCCTGAAAGGGATGGAGTTTGCCGCTGATGAGATCCGGCTTCTTTTCCTGGATCCATTTGATCGCGTCGGCCGGGACAGCCGGGCCGAAGGGGGCGATGGTCAGAAAATCGCTGCCGAGGTTTCCTAAAAGAGCCTCGCTCTTCCAGGTTCCGTCCATCACCTGTTTGGCGAAGCGGGTGTAAAGCTCGCCCCAGGTAAAGGCGATGCCGCTGATCCAGCCTTTCGGGGCGAATTTCTGAACCCCGAGATAGTGATAGCCGACCGAATAAGCGCCCCGCTTTTCGGCGGTCTGGACGACGGTGATGGGGGAGTCCACGATGACCCCGACAACGTCGACCCCCTGGTCAAGGAGAGCGTTGGCAGCCGCGGCCTCTTTGCCCGGGTCCAGGAAGGTCCCGGTGAAGACGACGCGGGTTTCCGCTTTCGGATTGACCGTTTGCGCGCCGATCTGGAAGGCATTGATATTTGCCAGAAAGAAACTGATCGGCAGGGCCACGACGTACCCCATCTTATTGGTTTTGGTGGTCTTGCCCGCCGCGATGCCCATCAAATAAAAGGCTTCGGGAGTGCTGGCCCAGTAGGTGCCTAAGTTGGGGGCGAGCCGGTATCCGCCCGGATGGACAAACTTGACCTCGGGATACTTTTTCGCCACGCGCAGGGCGGGTTCCAGGTATCCGAAGCTGGCGGGAATGACAAGTTTGGCGCCCTGCTTGACCATGTTTTCCATGACCCGCTCGGCATCCGCTCCTTCGGGCACGTTTTCGACCTCGATTACCTCCACCTGGGGAAGGTTCTTCTTCATCGCCTGAACCCCTTCGGCGTGGGCCTGATTATACCCGGCGTCGGCGATGGAGCCGATGTGAAGGATCCCGACCTTCAATTTGGTCTGGGCGAAACCGTCCGGGGGAAAGCAGAGGAACCCGACAAACGAAAAAACCAGAAATAAGAGCAGACACCTCTGAATGATGGAACCCTTTCTTGTCTTCATTGAAACCTCTCCTTTCTCATTTTGATGATATGGAAAAAAGGCGTCACTCTTTCGCCGGAAGGACCGGAAAGGGGGTTTTCATCCCCATTGCGAATTCATCTTTTCCCATTCTTGAAAAATTCACTGGGCCCCTCGAACCATTGAGTCCTCGGCTCCTGTTTCTAATTCATTCGGTTCCCTGGAAAACCCGCCCCAGGCTGCCCGGTGCGGCCTGTCTCCGAGATCCTCCCCAGACGGCCAGGACCCCGATGCTCAGAAGGTAGGGGAGCATATCCAGGAGGAAAGGGGACACCGGCAATCCTCGCGCCTGCATCTGGAGCTGCAAGGCGATGGCCCCTCCGAAAAGGAGGGAGCCAAAAATCGCCCGAAGCGGGTGCCACTTGGAAAAAATCACCAAAGCAACGGCAATAAACCCCCGGCCGGCCGTCATCCATTCGGCCCAGGTTTTGGCCAAACCGATGGAGAGATGAGCGCCGGCGATTCCCCCCAGGATCCCGGCAACCAGCAGGGCCTGATATTGGGTCCGGTGCGGATTTTTCCCGGCGGCAAAGGCGGCCACGGGATTTTCTCCCACCGCCCGCAGGGTCAATCCCCAGCGGGTTGAAAAAAGCGCCCACCAAGTCAAGACGGCGATCGGAACGGCCAGATAGACGAGGATATCATAATGAAAAAAGACGAACCCCACAAGAGGCAAGTCGGACAAGAAGGGAAGGCGGATCTCATTCAACCCGGCGATGCGGCTGCCGATGTAGGGGGCCCCCAAGAGGGCGCTCAGTCCAACCCCGAAAAACATCATCGCCAGGCCGCTGGCAAGTTGATTGGCCCGGCGGGTGATGACGAGATAACCGAAAAATACGTTGAAAAGGCCGCCGGCGGCCGCCGCCGCCAGAACCCCCCAAAGGGCGCTTCCGGTCTGGACGGTGGTAATGAAGGCCGAGGCGGCGCCCATCAGCATGACCCCTTCCAGCCCCAGATTGACGATCCCCGCCCTTTCCTCCACCGCTTCCCCGAGGGTGGCATAGAGCAAGGGGGTCCCGGAATGGATGGAACCCATGAGCAGGCTTGCCAAAAAAGATTCGATCATTTCGCCGCTCCCTTCCCGCTTCGCCGCGCCAGGACGACAAACAGAATCAGGGCCATCAGGATGTTGACCACCGCCCCCGGAATGGCCTGGGTCATCTGCAGGATGTCTCCGCCCGCCGTAACCACGGAGAGCAGAAAAGCGGCGGCCAAAATGCCGAGCGGGTTGCCGCCGGCCATCCAGCTGATCAAGAAGCCGGTATAGCCGAATCCCGGCGAAAGACTGGGCCGGAGCCGGCCCTGGATGGCCGAAACCTCGCCCATCCCGGCGAGGCCGGCTAGTCCCCCCCCGATGAACATGAGCAGGACCATATACCGGCCGATGGGGATCCCGCTTCTCCGCGCCGCTTCGGAATTTACGCCGATGGCGCGCATCTCCAGCCCCCAGCGGGTGCGGGAGAGGATGAAGAAAAATAAAGCGAGGGCGGCAAGGGCCAAAACAAGGCCGACATGAACCCGGGTTCCGAAGAAAGCCGGGAGAACCGCGGCCTCGCTGAATTCGGGGGTTTGGGGATAGTTGGCGCTTTCCGTGTCTTTCCAGGGACCGAAGACAAAGAAACTTACCAGGAGGATGGCGACATAATTCATGAGGAGAGTGGAAATGGTTTCACTGACCCAGCCCCGGGCGCGAAGATACCCGCAAAGTCCCCCCCACAGCCCCCCGCCAAGAAATCCCAGAACCGAGATCAAGGGGAGAAGGAGCCACGCCGGAAGGGAGCTGAAAGTTAGCGCTCCCCAGGTCGCAAAGAGGGCCCCGAGGTACAGCTGCCCCTCTCCCCCGACGTTGATCAGCCAGATCCGCGAGGGCACGGCCACGGCCACGGCCGTTAGGATCAACGGGATCATCTTGACCAGCGTCTCCGATAAACCGTACCCGCTGCCCAGGGTGCTCCCGAAAATATCGCGGTAGGCCTTGATCGGATCCTTGCCGAAAATCAGCAGGACCAGGGCGAAGGCTGAAAGGGCCAAAAGAAAAAGGCCAAAGAACCGAATCACGCCGGCAAGGTTCTCTTTTTGCAATAACCGCAAACCGCCCGAGGACGTATTCATGAAGCGCCGGCCCCCCTGCTGCCCGTCATGAGGAACCCCACTTCCCGCACAGTGGTTTCTTCCGGGGTGAAAACGCCTGCAATCCGGCCTCGGAAAAGAACGGCCAGGCGATCGCTGAGGGCAAAGAGCTCGTCCAAATCTTCAGAGATGAGAAGCACCCCGGAACCGGAATTTCGAAAAGAGACGAGGATCTCCCGCGCTGCCGCCGCGCTGCGGACGTCGAGGCCCCGGGTGGGGTAGAAAGCGACGATCAGGCGGGGATTATGGGCGGTCTCCTGGGCCAGGGTCAGCCGCTGGACATTTCCCCCGGAGAGAACGCCCACGGGCGTGAAGAGAGAGGGGATCTGAAACCCGAGGCGCTTGAGCGAACGATTCAGGTCGCCTCGAACCGCTTCCCAGTCGATGGCCAATCCTTTTTGGCGGGAATACCTGGAAATATGACCCACGGCCATATTTTCCTGCACCGTCAGCCAGGGAAAAGCAGCCATCTGGAGGGGGTCTTCGGGAATGAAGGCAACCCCCCGGCCGCGAACTCTGGAGACCGGCCAAGGGGTGGCATCCTCGCCGAAGAGGAATTTTTGTCCGGCGGAACAGGGCTCGAGTCCGAGGATGAGATCCCCGAGTTCCTTCTGGCCGTTTCCCGAGACGCCGGCGACGCCCACGATTTCGCCCGGAGAAATTGCGAGGTTGATGTTCCGAAGGGCGGTCTTCAGACCCTCGCCGCGCGTGCTCATCTGCCGGAGTTCGAGGGCGGGAGGATGCTTCTCTCCGCGGAGGCCTTTCCGGGGATAGGAAAAATCGACTTCCTTCTCGCCGAACATCAGGGATATGAGTTTTTCCGCGGTAGCCTCGGTTTTCGGAAGCGTCTCCACGATTCGCCCCCGGCGCATGACCGTGATGCGATCGGCGCTAACCAGAACCTCCTGAAGTTTATGAGTGATAAAGATCAGGGCATAACCATCCCGGCGGAGGTTGGCAAAGACGCGGAAGAGCCCTTCGATTTCGTGAGGCGCCAGGCTGCGGGTCGGTTCATCGAAGATGAGCACCTGGGCGTCGGCCAGGAGCAATTTCAGCAACTCCACCTTTTGCCGATCTCCGATCGACAGCTGGCCCAGCTGGGCGGCCGGATCGACAGTCAGATTGTAGCGTTTCGAAACCTCCTCGATCCGGCGGAAGAGGTCCGCTCGGGCGAGGAGAAAGGGGAGGTCGGGCAAGAAGAGAGCGATGTTTTCGGCCACCGTGAGGGCCGGGATCTGAATGAAATCCTGAAAAACCATGCCGATCCGGAGTTTTCGGGCGTCATGAGGCGAGCGGATTTGGACAGGGGCGCCGTTTTGAAAAATTTCTCCGGAGTCGGCCCGGTAGAATCCGTACAGGATCTTCATCAGGGTGCTTTTCCCGGCGCCGTTTTCCCCGAGGAGGGCATGGACCTCTCCCCGGAGAATTTCCAAATTGACCCGGTCATTGGCCAAAACGCCGGGGAATTTTTTGGTTATGCCTTGCAGAACAATGAATGGGGGGGAATCCATGCCTATTCATCCGATGAATCGTTTGCTGCTGCGAGCGGAAGTATAGCACTACCTTTTTCGCCGAAGCAAACAATTTTGCTCTTAACAGGCCATCTTTTTCTGTGATAAAAAGAGGTATGAGAAAGATTCCGAAGGTTGGGAACGTGGACCCCCGCGGGTTTGTAAAAAGAATCATCGCCCTCGGAGCCCGGGAGGCCAGAATCATCGACCCCAAGACGGTGGAGACCGCCCCTTGGGTCCGGTGGAAATGCCGGTTTGGTTGCGGGGGGTACAACTCCAGCCTTGTATGTCCGCCTTATTCTCCCGCTCCGGAAGAAACGCGCCGGGTGTTGAACTCGTATAAAAGGGCCATTCTCTTCGAGAGCGGGGGGCTGGACACAAAAGAAATCGCCGCCAAAATGGAGCGGGAAATCTTCCTTGCGGGCTATCACAAAGCCCTGGGCCTGGGCGCCGGACCCTGCCGGCTCTGCCGGTCCTGCGCCTTCGACGAGGGGTGCCGGCATCCGGAGGAGGCCCGGCCGGCCCTGGAGGCCTGCGGGATCGATGTGTTTGCCACCGTTCGAAAACACGGGTTCAAGATTGAGGTGGTCAAGACCTACAAGGATCCCCAGCATTATTTCGGGTTGATATTGATCGCATGATCGGAGGGTGAAATGGAAGGGGAAAAGAAGGTATATCAGTGCCAGTCCATATCGACCTGCGCCTATCTCTACGATCCCAAGAGGGGGGACAAGAAGGCGAAGGTTCCTCCCGGCATCGCCTTCGAGGGGCTGCCCGAAGATTGGTGCTGCCCGGGCTGCGGGGCCAAGAAGGACAAATTCAAATGCGTCGATGATTGACCCCCGCGGCCGCTAATCCCCTCGACGGATCCTCAAGACCTCGTTCGGCTGCCGGTCCGGCCTTGAAACCGTTCGATCGGGCGGGGACGATATTCGAAATCCGGGCTGGGGCATTGGTGCATGCATTTGCCGCAGAAGTCGATAAAGGCCATCAGATAAAGGCCCTTGTCCGGGATTTCTCTTCTTCCCGCGGCCCGGGCGAAGTCCTCCTGAAGAATCCGATCCGGCGGCTCGAAGTGCGTCCGGCTTCCAGACCCTTCTGTGAACCCATCCAGACACCAGCGGCACCGCAGGTGATCCAATACCGCGTAGCGGTGGGTGTGTCCTTCCATGGTGAACTCCTGGGCCTGCTCTTTGCTGATGGCGCCCATCGGGCAGGTCTCCGCACAGGCATGCCCGCAGAGTTGCGGTTTGCAGACCTCGGAAGCGGCAAGAAGCTCTCCGGGCTCCAGCTCCGCCTCGGTGATCACGGAAATCAACCGTTGTCTGGCCCCGTATCGGGGCGTCAGAAGCAGGTTGCTCCAGCCGAAGGCCCCCAACCCGGCGGCCAAAGCGGCGTGTTTGTGAGAGAAGTCGCCCAGGTACCGGCCCCAGCGATCAAAATTTTCGTAGTAGCGGTATTGCACCAGGGTGTGGGAAGGGGGGAGAGGGAGACTGCGGAACCCGCGGCGCTCCAGCTCTTTGGCGACCTTCAGGGCCGCCCGGGAAAGCTCCCAGTTGAGATAGGCGAATCCGAACCACATGTAGGGTCCGGGAAGGGTTCCTTCCTCCTGATACGTGCCCCAAACCTCCCCTATGCTCCTGGGAAACCCGATGGCGATCGAGACCACCGAGCGGGCTTTCGGCATGTAGTAATTGGGGTTGGTTTTCTCCGGTCCCGCCGCAAATCTCCCCGCCGGGGCAAAGCCTACCAGGTCCGCTCCCGCCGCCAAGGCCAGGGAACGAACCTCCTCTGAAAGATCCCTCATGGTCGCTCTCCTTTTCCCAAAAAATCCGATTGCAAACTTACGTCATTGGCAGTTCCGGGCCTGTGAATCTGCCTCAAAAAACAGGGGCGGGAGAAGGTTCGATGATAAGAGCCGGGTGGGTGTTTGTCAATCAAAAACCTCTTTGCGCGCAGGGGAATCCTCCCGTGGCAGGGGGCATCAAAAATAGAAGGGAAAGGGGAAATCCATGTCCAGGAAAAGGTCACGATAGCTGAAAACAGGAAGGGGGAGAGAAATATGAAAAGGTTGTTATCCTTCCTTTTATTCATATCCCTGGGGTTGATGGGATGCCAGAAAACAGATGTGGTCAGGGAGGGGGGTAATCAGATGAACGAAGAAGGCAAGAATTTAAAGATTGCCACCTTTGCCGGAGGATGTTTCTGGTGTTCGGAGGCGGATTTCGAAAAAACAGCGGGGGTGGTCAAGGTGATTTCCGGATACACGGGAGGCAACCAAGAGAACCCCACCTACGAAGAGGTTTCTTCCGGAAACACCGGGCATTTGGAGGCGGTACAGGTATATTATGACCCCGGGAAAATTAGCTATGAAGGCCTGCTCGATGTTTTCTGGAGGCATATCGATCCGACGGACGGGGGCGGGCAGTTTGTGGATCGAGGCGGCCAGTATCGCAGTGCGATTTTCTACCACGATGAAGAGCAGAAAAGCCTTGCCGAAAAATCCAAGGAATCTTTGGGAAATTCGGGGACATTCCCCAAGCCCATCGCCACGGAAATCCTGATGTTCTCCAAGTTTTATGCGGCGGAAGATTATCACCAGGATTACCACCAGAAAAACCCCCTGCGGTACCAGTATTACCGGTTCGGGTCCGGGCGGGACCAATTTCTGGAGAATATCTGGGGGAAGGCGGCAAAGCCGCAAAAATCCTCGCGGGGGAATCTCTACCAAAAGCCGGATGAGGCCGCCTTGAAAAAGAAGCTGACCCCCCTGCAATACGCGGTCACTCAGGAAGAAGGGACGGAGCCGCCCTTTCAGAATGAATACTGGAACAACAAACGGGAAGGGATTTACGTGGATATTGTCTCCGGGGAGCCCTTGTTCGGGTCCAGGGAGAAATATGATTCCGGAACCGGATGGCCGAGCTTCACCAAACCTCTCGAACCGGGAAGTGTCGTGGAGCGGGAAGACCGGCGGCTCTTTATGGCCCGGAGGGAGGTGAGGAGTAAACAGGCCGACTCTCATTTGGGGCATGTCTTTCACGACGGGCCGCCCCCGACCCGCCTCCGCTATTGTTTGAATTCCGCTTCCCTTCGCTTCGTTCCCAAGGAGGAGATGGAAAAAGAGGGTTATGGAGCCTATCTGAAAATCTTTGAGAAGAAATAATGGATTTTGAAAGGAAAGCCGAGGGATCCAAACCTCTTTCCTTTCCCCTCTTTTTCACTTGCCGGGGTTCCTTCGAAATCCGATTTATCCTCCCCAAGAGCAAAAAAATTTGCTATCCTCAAGCTTGCAGTTCCGCCTATCTGGGCCCAGTAGCGCTAAATTCCGAACCGGATTTTCAGATTTGGGTTTTTCCGTCAAGAGGCCAAGGACCGAAGAGGAGGCGATATGAAGCCCCGCGAGTGGCTTGAGGAATGCGAAACCCGGAAGCTGGCCGATTATGCCGTGAAGAGCGCCGATACCGTGGGCAGGACGCTTCATGGCCCGGAAGAGGATGAATACCGCACCTGTTTCCAGCGGGATCGCGACCGAGTTCTCTACAGCAAATATTTTAAAGATCTCCAGTACAAGACTCAGGTTTTTCGCATCGTCGAAGGGGATTTCTACCGAACGAGGCTCACGCATACCCTCGAAGTGGCCCAACATGCCCGAACTTTGAGCCGGGCGCTGCGCCTCAATGAAGACCTCTGCGAAGCCATTGCCCTGGCCCACGACCTCGGGCATACCCCTTTCGGCCACATTGGCGAGGAGACCCTGAACGAGATCCTAAAAGCCGACGGGGGGTTTGAACACAACCTGCAGAGCCTGAAAATCGTGGATGAGCTGGAAAAGCGGTACGAGCGGTATGACGGCCTGAATCTGTGCTATGAAACGCGGGAAGGAATCGCCCGCCACACCACCACGTATGACGATCCCAAGGCGCCGATTGAATTTCAACGATTCCCCCGTCCTTCCCTGGAGGCCCAGATCGTCAATATCGCCGACCCCTTAGCCTACTGCGCCCATGATCTGGAGGACGCCCTCAACGCCGGGTACCTGCAGTTCGAGGAAATCGAGGCTTATGAAAATCCTCTGGTCCAAAAGTTTTTGGAACAGTGCCGGGCAAGATACCCCCGATTCGAGAGCGCCGGGAAAGTCATAAAATCCAGACTTTTTGTGCGCACGATCATTGAGACGACGAATCTCCTGGTCATTGAGGAAACGGGGAAAAACATTTTAAAATTCAGGATCCATTCCGTTGAAGCAGCCCGGAAAACCGATGCCGATATGGTTGCGGCTCCTCAAAAAGACTGGGAAGATTTTAAGGATTTGAAGAGATTTCTTTTCCAGAGAGTCTATCAGAGCCCCCAGGTCTGCATCATGAACGAGAAGGGGAGGCTGATCCTCAAGAGAATTTTCGAGCACCTGGATCGCAAACCGGAGATGTTGCCCCGGAATTTTCGGAGCCGGTTGGAAAACGCTTCCGCCCGGGCGGAAAAGAGAAGGGTGATCGGCGACTACCTTTCCGGGATGACCGACCGGTATGCCATGGATCTCTACCAGATGATGTTCGAGCCCTATGAAAAAATCATGTTCGAATTTCGCGAGTAGGGCGGGGTTGGAGGTTGGCGCAGGTTAAGCTTTTCATCAACGTCCCCTAAAAGGAGCGGAGGAGGTTCTTTTGAAGCTGGAGACGAAAAGCCTGGAGGTTTTGGCCGAGGCCCTACATACCTTGGAGGCCGGGTTTGCGGAATTGCCCGCTTTTGAGCCGGAAGCCGATCTGCCCCGCCTCCGAACGGCGCTTCGGGACGTGGCCGAAAAGATGCGGGACAATTTCCCCTATTTCCATCCCTTATATGCCGGGCAGATGCTGAAGCCGCCGCACCCCGTGGCCCGGCTGGCTTACATGCTCGCCCTCTGGGTCAACCCGAACAACCATGCCCTCGACGGGGGCCGAGCCAGCTCGCTCATGGAAAAGGAGGCGGTGGCCGAAATCGCAAGGCTTTTCGGTTGGAAAACCTTCTTGGGGCACCTTACGAGCGGAGGAACGATGGCCAACCTGGAGGCTCTGTGGGTCGCCGGCCGGCTGAAACCCGGCCAAAAAATTCTGGCCTCGGAACAGGCGCACTATACCCATCAGCGGATTTCCGCGGTATTGGGGCTTCGCTTTGAGGGCGTCCCCTGCGACGCAAGGGCCCGCATGGATATCGATTCCCTGGCTCGGGTTCTGGAAAGGGGGGAGGTCGGCGCCGTTGTCGCCACGGTGGGGACCACCGGGACCGGAGCGGTGGACCCGCTTCCGAAAATCCTCGAGCTGCGGGACCGGTATGATTTCCGCCTCCATGTCGACGCCGCCTACGGGGGATATTTTGTCCTGGCGGACAACCTCGAAGCCGGCGTCCGCCAGGTGTACGATTGCCTGTCCCGGGCGGACTCGATCGTGGTGGACCCGCACAAGCACGGATTGCAGCCCTACGGGTGCGGGTGCGTTCTTTACCGCGACCCCGCAGTGGGCCGGCTCTACCAGCATGACTCGCCGTACACCTATTTCACCTCCTCCGACCTTCACCTGGGCGAGATCAGCCTGGAGTGCTCGCGGGCCGGAGCTTCCGCGGTCGCCTTGTGGGCCACGCAGAAAATGCTGCCCTATGCTCCGGGGGGCGAATTCGCCCGGAACCTCGGCAAGTGCCGGCAGGCCGCTCTGATCCTTTTCGAAAAGATGTCCGGCGACGGCCGTTTCCGGATGATTTTCCCGCCCGAGCTGGATATTTTGGTCTTCGCCCCGAACGGACGAAAAGCCAGTGAAATTTCGGACCGGGCGGAGCGGTTTTTCGAAGCCGCCGCCGCCGAGAATCTGCATTTGGCGAAATTCCGTTATCCGGCTTCGCTTCTGCGCGGGGCCTGGAAAGACGTGGATCTGGACCAACCCCAGGTTGTTTGTCTGCGATCCTGCTTGATGAAGCCGGAGCACCTGGACTGGGCGGATCGCTTGTGGGGGATTTTGGATCGAACCGCCGGACGGGTAGCCTGAATTCCGGGATTCCCCCGGACGCCTCTATCACCAGGGGGGATGTTCCGCCGCCAAGAGGCGGAACGGATTGCCATTTTGAGGAAGAGATATGGAACTCGCGGCCGCTGCGGGATTAAAACAGACGATCGCCGAAATTCAGAAAGGGAAAGTCCTTCCCGTTTATGTAATCCTCGGAGACGAGAATTACGTAATGAAAGAAGCCGCCCAGAGAATGATCGAAGCGCTATTGCCGGGAAAGGAGCGGGAGCTCAATCTGGAGGTCGTCGCCGGAGCCGAGGAAGACTGGGATCGGATTATCCCCTCCCTCCAAACCTACCCCTGGTTCGGTCAGCGGAGGGTCCTTGTCGTCAAGGATACCAAGGTGTTTTTTTCCAAATTTCTGCTGGAAGAGATCTTGGCCAAGAGCCAGGAAAAGTATGAAGGCGGGAACTTGGCCGAAGCGGTCCGACTGTATCGATTTGTGCTCGGAAACCAAGGATACAAAAAGATCCTGGATATAGCGGATGAATCTTTCCCGCAATTGCCCGGGTATCAGAATAATTCCAAGACCGAGGGGTGGCTGAAGGCCGTCATCGAGGAATGCCGCCGGAAAGGGCACGACCCCACCCCGTATGAAGACAACTCGGACAAACTTCTCAAAGCCCTGGGGAAGGACGGGAAGGGAATCCCCGAGAAAAACACCCTGATCTTGGTCACCGACCATGTGGACCGGAGAAAAAGCCTCTATAAAGTCATAAACGAAATCGGCGCGGTCATTGATTTCTCGGTCCCCCGGACCCGGCGCGACCCGGCGGAAATTGAAACCGACGAAAGAGGAATCCTCTTCGAGCAGGCTGAGCGCCTTCTCCAAGGCGCCCAAAAAACGATTCATAAAGACGCGTTTGAGCTTTTGGTGAGCAAGACCGGCTTTCAGGTGGGGATATTTCTAAGCGAGCTGGAAAAGGTGGTTGTTTCCCTGAAGGATAAACCGCGGATCGATCCTGCGGATGTGGAGAAGATCGTCGGCCGCACGAAGGAAGACTCCATCTTCGACCTGCAGCGGGCCGTCGGCCGCAGGGACCTCAAGAAGGCGCTATTCTATCTGCAGGAGCTGCTGGCCCAAAAAGACCCCCCCCTGGCCCTCCTGCAGGGCATCTCGACGGAGATCCGCTATCTCGTGGTGGCCAGGGAGTTCATGGCCACGGCGCTGAAGACGAAATGGAACCCGCGGATGAATGAAGAAACCTTCAAAAAAACGATCTACTTTCCCATCGTGTTGAAGAAAAAAAAGGAGATGCCCGAAAAGAGCCGGACCAACATCTTCAAACTTCCGCTCAACGTGCTCTTCGAGCTCTTCAGAAACGCCGAGCGATACTCGCCGGAGGAGCTTGAGGAAGGGCTTAAACTGCTGACCCTGGCCGATCTGAAGATGAAAAGCTTGCGAACCCCACCGGAGACCATTCTGGAGGAAACCCTGCTGACCCTGCTGCTGCCCTCTTTGCCACAAACACAAAATAGGGGACGTTGATGAAAAGGTTAACTTCTCGAAGCCATGACTTCCCGCCTGGAAAGGGCGGCCCTTGGCGGCAGAATTGATGCTTCCAGTTGGAAGGAAGGGAAAACGCTGAGATCGAAAGCAGGAGCAAAAGATTAGCGGTGGTCGGGGCGAGAGGATTTGAACCTCCGACTCCCTGCTCCCGAAGCAGGTGCGCTACCAGGCTGCGCTACGCCCCGACTTTTTTAATAGTACGAAGAGGAGAGGGGAAAGTCAAGGATAAACAAAGGGTTCAAGTAACCAGGCGGGCCGGTGGCGGGAGGAGTTTCTTCTTAAACCCTCGAATCCTTGGCCCCTTTTCGACTAAATTTTCATGACCCAGGGGACACCCGCGAACCATGAAAATTAGATTTTATCCCTCTCCCGCTGGCGGGAGAGGGCGGGGGTGAGGGTGGAGCGGAGGTCTTAGAGGGTTATTTTCTGCTTAAAGTTAAAGGTGTTTCCGGGACTGGATTTTCCAGATCAAGCGGGTCAGCGGCATAACCACGGAACGGAGCTGATACGCCAGTTTAGGAAAATAGGCGATCTTAAGAAGACTTTCATAAAGGTCCAGAAATCGCGCGGTCTCGACATGGAGCGTTCGGCCCGCGCAGGGAAACCCCCAGGGGTTGCGACGGGCCTCCGCTTCATCCTGAAAAATCACCTGACAATCGAAAGGGGGCTGCATCCGGAAGAGGGGTTGTTCGGTGGGGTTCACAATTTTTTTGATTTTTTGCCTCAACCCTTCTCTTTTCCGCAGAATATCTTCCTTCCTTTTTGTTTTGTCCCTGTAAATTTCCGGGTCTTTGGGAATTTCAGAAGTGACCACCCAGCTCATTCTCTCGGAAACTTCCTGACAGGCGGCCGGGCACCCCGAGAAAAACACCACGGGCACGTGAAAATCGGAAAGCACCGTCGCAAACAGCTCCGACTCGCAGATTCTCTTGCCGTTGACGCGGATTTCGGCAATGCGGCTGGTCAGCGTATGGGGAAGAAATCCTTTCTCGTTTCCTCCGGCGGCGTGCAGACCCACAAAGAGGGCAAAATCAGCGCCGTGAAGGTCGCCGTACCCCAGGGCCGGGCCGGTGTAGTACCCCGAGACGACCTTGATGCGGGGGTCCAAATAGGGAAGAATCAAATTGTAACCGGTGCGGTGAAAGTCCTTAACTACCACCCCTTTCACCTTCATCTCAAAAAGGGACTCGGCCACCGCATTGATATCCCGGGTCAGCTCCACGCGGGCTTCCTGCCATTCCGGGGTTCCCAAAAGGGTATGCGCCTTGGTCCAGGCTCCGGTTGATCCCTCGAGGTCGGCGACGATGTAGGCCGTCTTCTCTTTCATCGCTCTTTGGCATCCAGAAGGCGCTGACTCACTTCGGCCACGAGGCACCAAATCCCGTCAAGAGAAAAGTGGGTCTGGATTGTGGCGTCAAAAAGAACCGTCACCCGGGCCGGGAATTCCGGATCTTCTTTCCAGAGCACATAGGCCAGAGGCACTTTGGGAAAGACCGTCAAGACGAAGGCCTTGTCGCCGAACGGCATTTCGACCCCCCCGAGGCGGGTTCCAGCTTGGGAAAACCCTTCCGCATCTTTTCCAAAAGTCCGCCGAAATTCCTCCACCGGCAAGGCATGGGGGCCCCGAAAGAAAGTGATGCCCCCCTTTAATTCTTTTTCGCTGACCCAATTTCTGCCAGGCCGTCCGCCCTTCGCGTTCAGCAGATACAAGAGAACCATGAGATAGAAGTTGTCTCGGAAATGCTCTTCCTCGAAAGCCTCGCCCCTCCGGCACAGAATCTTCCGCTCCTCAGGAACAATCGCGTACTGCTGATGGAGGATTAGCAGAACATATCCCCGCCGGTTCTCATCGTAAAGCGCCTCCGTTCTTTGGCAGATTTCATCCGGATGGGATTTGCCCAGCGCCTCCCAGTAGATGGCATGGGTGGGCTTTTCATCACTGTGGTTCGTGTTCAACATCTCCCTCCCCTTAGACTTGTTGGCCCTCTTCTTTCATGATAGCGAATGCGCACGGGGTTGGCAAAACGTTTTCGCCTCCCCGCGTCTAAACCTCCATCGGGCTGGTGCCGGCGGAAGTCCCTTTTTTCCCGAGGCGGGCTTCCGCCGTTTCAGCCCGGCCACTCCTTTTCCCTCCGCGTCTCTTTGCGGATACCAAGAGGGGGAACCGGGAAGGTTTTTTGGCCTTCGGCGCCTGCTTTCTTGCCCGGGCGACCAGGAGACGGGCCCGAACGACCATCTAAATTGGGGATGATTTGATATTTTTTTAAAAGGGGTTCCTTTGGGAATACCAGGGGGTTTATCCCTGAATTCCAGGAACGGGGTTTTTATCTAACGGGGCAGCGCGGCAGCGCAATCCCACCCGGAGTGGGACAGATGGACTTTTCCCGAAACCATCAGGATAGATGCCCGGGAAAAGGGTCAGACGGCAAGCGGAGGTCGGAGATTTCCAGGGTCCACCCGCGAGGGGCTACTCCCTTCGATCCATGGAATCTTTCAGGTGCGACGTGAGAACGACAAGTTCTTTGGGAGCCAGTTTAAAAAGGAAATCCAGATTCCCATCGGCCCTCAGGATCTTTGAAATCTTCTCCACGAGATCTTCTTTGGAGGTCATGTTGAAATTTACAGGAGCCATATTCTTATGCCTCTTTTCAAATGTATTTCTGTCAGAAAGGATCGGCGCCGGAAAGGCCAATCCATTTTATGCGCGCAATTGGGATCTTTGAGCCTCTCTCCCCCGATCCATCACCTGGGCGGACAGGGTAAACCCGCGAACCGTCCGAAAGACGTCCAGGTGCTTTGAAATATTTACCCAAGCCTCTGGTAGCAGGGACTTGTCGAATTCGTAAACCGTGGTGATTTGATTGGCCGCCCCATTGTTTTCATCGATATAGGGGCCCCTTTTGACTATGTACTCCGGCAAAGGGGGCAGGCTCTTGGCTTGGCGGTTATAATCTCCAATCGCTTTCAAGGGAATCGAAAAGCTGCACTTGATGATCATTTTCACACCCCGGGCGTCGGTGGTTTTTTAACCTTGGCAGCGGCAGAGTCTCTCTTTCGAAACGATTCAATGGATGATGGTCTCGTAAAAAGTCCATCTGCGGCGTTGCGCTTCAACTTCGTCGTTGCGGCCCCTAAGGGGCCTCTCTCCTCAGTTTTTGCGCGCCTTGCATCTGGAGCTTTTTACGAGTTCATCAATGGATGGAGAGATTAGCAAAATTCGAACCATCGGGATGCCGATGGGTGGCCGTTTGAGCTCGCTGGCTGGGAAAAGAAGTGCTGCCCCTCTGAAAACCGAAACGAAGGGCAATTATAAGATCTCGAAAAGACTGGAATCCGGCTAACGCCGGTTGACCGAAAAGGGCAACTTCAATCTTTTTGGAAGGGCGCCCGGGGTGATTTTTGAGGGGGATTTTTATCGCGGGTTCTTTCCCAAAAGTGGAAGAAAAATACTCTTTTTTCCCCGTTCCTTTCCCTTTGGGCCGGGGGAAAACGGCGGGGGCGAATGGAAAGGTTTTGGTCCTCGTTCTCCGGAGACCCTCAAAGTGAAACCCGGTCCTTGTCCCTGGAGGCTGCGCCCGTCACACACCCTGGAAAAAAATAAGCGCAATCCTTTGAGATTGCGCTTATTTCCAACGCCTGGTGCCGAAGAGGGGACTCGAACCCCTATGTGGGAACCCACACTAGACCCTGAACCTAGCGCGTCTACCAATTCCGCCACTTCGGCACGAAAGCAGGTTTTCTATGTTCAAAACTACAATCAAATTTTCGGATTGTCAAGATAAAATTCCCGAGGGGATTTCCCGTGTTTTCTGGGCTTCTTGCCCCAGAGCGCGATTTTTTCCTTACCCCAAGACGGAAAAATGATTGACGGTTTCCCGCGCAAAGGCCAAGCAGTCCATCATTGTTCTACGGTTTTCCTTAAAGATCTCCCCAGCCCCTCCTTTTTCAAAGAGGCGAATTTATTTGTTTGTAAAGGGAAAGAACAAGGCTTTTTGTATACTGCATACAGGGTAGGGTCAAAAAGTGTTGATCTTTATTGAAAATTGTGATAATTTTTCCCCAGAGGTTGCCAAAGAGGAAAAGGCGGAATTCGTTCGGGAGAATGGAAGAACCGTGAATTTTCCGACCCCCTTCAGAAAAAATCGGTGTTTCCGTAAAGAAACGCGCCTCCAAAGAAATTGAAATTCCCCCGGCCCCTTCCGGAGTTAGAATTTTTTCTGCGATTTCCCCCCTTTTCCTCTTCTTGAACATCCCGGCCCTTGAGGCCTGGGCCGCGGGCCGGCCGGTCCCGGTTTCATGGGGGTGGATGATTTTTGAAATAAGGCAAGGAAAAATATAATGACCAAGATAAACGGGTTTCCGAAATTAAGCGCGGAGGAGGCGGTTGCTCAAATTCCCCACGGAGCCACGGTCGCTTTCAGCGGTTTTACCCCCGCCGGAGCGGCCAAGGCCGTGCCCCGGGCGTTGGCCGGCCGGGCGCTCGATCTGCACGGGAAAGGCGAGCCTTTCAAGATCCGGGTTTTGACCGGGGCCTCCTGCGGGGAAAGCATTGATGAGGCCCTGGCCGAGGCGGAGGCCATCTCCTGGCGGGCGCCCTACCAGAGTAGTGCGACTCTCCGGCGGCAGATCAACCGGCAGCAGGTGGAATATGTGGACATGCACCTTTCCCACGTTCCCCAAACGGTGTCCTACGGCTTTTTCGGGAAGATCGATTTCGCGGTGGTGGAGGCGACGGAAATTACCCAGGATGGAAGAGTCTTCTTGAGCACCTCCATCGGCGCCTCCCCTTCCTACCTGAAGTACGCGGAAAAGGTCATCATTGAAATCAACCACTACCACTCCACCCGTCTGCGCGAAATGGCGGATATCATGATCGTTCCCCCCCCGCCCTACCGCAGCACCCTGCCGATTCACGACCCCCTCAACAAAATCGGCTGGCCGTATGCCGCGGTCGATCCGAAAAAAGTCGTCGCCGTGGTGGAGAACAACGAGGCCGACCATGTGCCGCCGTTCGCCCCGCCGCTGAAGGCCAGCGAGAAAATTGCCGGGCATTTAGTCCGTTTCCTCGTGGAGGAGATGCGCGCCGGGCGCATCCCCGATGATTTTCTCCCCCTGCAGGCCGGGGTTGGGAATGTCACCAACGGCGTCATGTCCGCTCTGGGAAAGCACCCCGACATCCCCCCCTTCAAGATGTACTCGGAGGTCTTTCAGGATTCCCAGATCGAGCTCATGGAGCAGGGGAAACTTCTGGCCGCCAGCACCACCGCCCTGACCGTCGGCCCGGAGAAGCTCGAGCGCATTTATGAAAATATGGACTTTTTCGGGCCGCGCTTAGTTCTCCGGCCCCAGGAAATTTCCAACAACCCGGGGATTATCCGGCGTTTGTGCGTCATCGCCATGAACACGGCCCTGGAAGTGGATGTTTATGGGAATGTCAATGTGACCCATGTCGGCGGAACCCAGGTGGTCAACGGGATCGGGGGGAGCGCGGATTTCTGCCGCAACAGCTACCTTTCCATCCTCATGTGCCCCTCCATTGCGAAGGAAGGAAAGATTTCCGCGATCGTCCCCATGTGCCCTCATATCGACAACACCGAACATTCGGTGACGGTCATCGTGACGGATCAGGGAGTGGCGGATCTCCGGGGGCTGGGGCCGACCCAGCGGGCCAAGACGATCATCCACAACTGCGCCCATCCGGCCTACCGCCCTTACCTCTATCAATATCTGCTGAAGGGGCGGATCGGCCACATCCGGCACGACCTGGAAACCTGCTTCGAAATGCACCGCAACCTGCAGCAGTACGGAGCCATGCTCCCGGATTTGAAGATCTCCGAAGAGACGGAGACCGTTACCACCTGCGCCTGAACGCTCCCGCGGTCTTCCGCTCCTTCTGCCCAAGGGGGGGCAAGGGGATCCGGCTTAATATTTTTTGATTCTAAAACCTCTGGGCCCTCTGTGGCAAAGGGGTTCAATATTTCCGAAATTGGATTTTTGGAGGCGTCATGGAGAAGATCAAGCTGGGCATCAGCACCTGTCTCCTGGGGGAAAACGTCCGCTTTGACGGCGGGCACAAGCTGGACCGGTATCTTAAGGATACGCTCGGGCAGTTCGTGGAATATGTACCCGTCTGCCCGGAGATGGAATGCGGGTTCGGCGTGCCCCGGGAATCGTTCCGCTTAGTGGGCGACCCGGAAAATCCCCGCCTCGTCACTTCCCGCACGAACCAGGACCATACGGAGCGCATGGCGGAATGGGCGCAAAGGCGGGTGGGGGAGCTGGGAAAAGAGGATCTTTGCGGGTACATTTTCAAGGGCGGGTCACCCAGCAGCGGCATGGAGCGGGTGAAGGTATACGACCGCAACGGCGTCCCTTCGAAAGTCGGGGTGGGGCTTTTTGCCCGGATCTTCATGAACCATTTTCCCCTCCTCCCCGTGGAAGAAGAGGGGCGCCTTCACGACCCGAGGCTGCGGGAGAATTTCATCGAGCGCATTTTTGCCCTGAAGCGCTGGCGGGACGGTTTGAAGGAGAAGCAGAGCGTAAAAGCCCTCGTTGCGTTTCATACCCGCAACAAGCTCCTCCTCCTTGCCCACAGCCCCCAACATCACCGCCAGATGGGGAAGCTGGTGGCGGGAGGAAAGGACCTCCCCTTAAGAGAACTCTACGCCCGCTACCAGGAGATCTTTCTGGAGGCCCTCCGGGTGAAGACCACGAACAAGAAACACACCAACGTGCTTATGCACATGCTGGGGTATTTCAAGGAGCAATTGTCGGCGGCTGAGAAGCAGGAAATGCTGGAGCTGATCGAGCAATATCGGCTTGAGTCCCTGCCGCTCGTCGTTCCCATGACCTTGATGAGCCATTATGTGCGCAAATACGACGAGACCTACTTGAAAGAACAAACCTATCTCCAGCCGCATCCCGCGGAGCTTCATCTGCGCAACCATGTTTGAAAGGGAAGCCGGCTGAAAAAGGGGCCGAGAATTTTTTCAGGACTGCGGGAAAATTACCGTCAGAGATTCCTCCGCTCCCTTCCGTTCCACCTTCAATTTCAGCTCCAGACGGTCATTGCGCAAACCGAGGGAAAGAGGAAGGGTCCCTTCGTCTTCCTGCAAATGCATGATGGACCGGGCGATGGAAAAGATCCGGTCGGCGACTTGAGGCCGGGGCGGCGGGAGCTGGTAGGTTCCCTTCCCCTCCAAAGCAAAAAGGACCTTGCCATCTTTTCCCTTTTTCAGGGAAAAATTTTTGATTTCCTGGGTGGCCCCATGGAGAATGGCCAGGCCGAGGAATTTCAAGGCGAGCTCTTCTTCGCTTGAACTCGGATCGCCGGACACACCCCGGCTGGCGGCTTCGAGCTCCTTTTGGTAGTCGGTTTCCAGGAAACAATCACAGAATTCCTGCAGGCGCAGATGGAAGCTTCGATCGTCTTTCATCATTTCTCCCCCTTAGCGGCGTTTGATTTTTTCGACCCCGGCCGGGCAACCGTTCCCCTCCACCTCTTTGCCCGGGGCCGAATATAAAGACCGAAACCTTCTTTTATAGATGTTTCCTGGATCTTAAGGATTCCGAGTCCGCCCTTTGCGTTTCCGCGGCCGGACGTACTCTACAGATCATATTTTTCCAGAATCTTGCCGGTTCGGGCGCTTTCCTGGATTTCCTCGAACTTTGGGCCTAAGTCGACCCCCATTTCCTTCGCCCGCTTTTTTGCCCAGAGACCGATATTGCGCGAGTCCTTGTAAAACTCCTCTCCCTGCGGCTTGCGGCTATCGAATTCCGACAGGCGATCGGATTCCGAGCGTTGGTACGTCACGCGGGAAATAATTTTTGACATTTTTTCAGAGCCGCAGCCCTTGCAGGCCACCTTGGCCTCGTCCGCCTTTTTCAGAATGAGAAAGGTGCTGACGGCCCGGCAGTGACGGCATTCGTATTCAAAGATGGGCATAAAACCTCCCGTCTATGGGACGCAGATTTTCGCAGATGGCCGCTGAAAATTCAAAAAGACGCAACAAGAAGACGAAACAAGAAATGGAAGAAACCCGAAAAAATCATTCCGTTCTCGGCCCTCCTAAGCCTTTTATCCTGAAAATCGGCGTTGATCTGCGTTCAAAGTTCTTTTCAAAAAATATCGGCGGAGAAAAGATAGATTTCCGTGCCCTTTTCCTTCCAGGCGTTGCGGGGCAGGCCGGCCTTCCGGCAAGTCTCCTCCAAGAAGGTGGTTCGGTCCCAGCCGTACTCCGCGGCGACCTGGGGAAGGAGAAGGCCCGAGGAGAATCCCTTTTTGATATAAAGCCCGTGCTTGCCGATTTCGATTTCGTCGGCATTTTTCAATCTCTCCATGGGGGTCAGGACCGAAATCTCCAGCTCCAGGTCCTTCAGTTCCTTGGGGGAAAGCGGCTCGAACCGCGGGTCGTCGAACGCGGCCGCGACCGCCATGTCTTCAATCGTCTGATACAGGGGCTTGGCCGGAACGATCTGCCCGATGCACCCCCGAAGGCGTCCGCTCTTGTGCAGGGAGACGAACGCGCCCCGATTTTCCTGCAGGTTGAAAGTGAGGCTTTCCGCCGGGCTGCTCCGGGCCCCTCTCAGCTTTCCTTCGATGGCGCTCTGGGCGATCCGCCGGAGGGTTTTCTTCTCCTCTTCCTGGAGCCCCAAACTGATTCCTGCCTTTTTCCGCGCCCCCGCTTTTTCCGCCGGGCCGGGGTTCCGGTAAAGAACGGCGGCGGTATACCCGACGACGCCGGAGCGGTCGCCGGTCACGTCGCCGGAGTTGCGATAGCCCAGAACTTTGGATTCATTGGCCCCTAATTCCTTGGAGGCGATCATCACCGCGATCACCGGGCCCCCGCCGCAGGCCTCTCCTTTTCCGCTTTCCAGGTTCTGCTGCAGCTTCTGAGGGTCGAAAGCACGGATGTCCTCGAGAAGGACCTGATCGATCTTGACGGCCCGGTCATAGGGGTGAAAATGGGAAAGATCCGTACTGGCCACGAGGAGAACATTTTTCCCTTTGACGCCGCGGGCAATGGCCTCCCCTGTTTTCCGGCAGGTGGCAAAGCTTTGATCTCCGATGACGATGGGCACCAGGCTGAACTTCCCGAGGGCCTCCTGGAGAAACGGCAGCTGGACCTCCAGGGAATGTTCCTGGGAATGCCCTTGCGGAAGGAAACGGAGGATTTCGCTCTCCGCCATGATTTTTCGACATAACTCCTTGTCCACGGGGATGATCCCCAAGGGCGTCTCAAACCCCCCCCGGTCGTAAACCGAAGCCCCCTGGAAATGAACCCGGTGGCTGGGGGCGACCACGACGACCGCTTCGAAACTCCTCCCCTCGATCAGTTTGAAGGCCTGGGCGGCGACCTGGCCGGAATAAAGATACCCCGCATGGGGAGAAATGAGGGCAACGATTTCTCCCGGGATTTCTTCCTTGGGCGCGCGGTTCAGAAATTCCCGGACTTGGCGCGAGAGGGTTGGGGGGTCCGCCGGATAAAAGGACCCGGCCACGGCAGGTGGCCTGATTTCTTCCTTCATGATGGATCCCTCTTCGAAAGCTGCGGCCTTTTCATAAAATCCCCCCAAGGATTCGGGCAGGCGAGGAATTCGGCGACGGCAAGAGGAAGCGGGACGATTCGCTTTGGGCCTGAACGCCGAGTTTCCTTCAGGGATTCGGCTTTTGATTTTGGACCGGGATGAAGGGAGGGAAGGCGGTCCCTCCGGAAAGGATGATCTTCAACCCTTCTTCCACGGTAAAATTCGTGATGATGACTTCTTCGGTCTTGAAGAGAACGACATGGCCGAGATAGAGATTGTTCGTCGGGACGTATACGCAACAGAATCGTTGATTCTGGGTGGTTGGGGTCAGGGAAACCTCGCTGGTCAAAAACCCGAGAGAGTAAATCCCTTTCTGCGGATATTCCACCAACACGACCTTCTTGAAAGAGGAATCCTTGGATGGAGAAAAGGCCTCGACGATCTGGCGGATAGTCGGATAGATATTTTTGACAACCGGGATTCGGATCAGGAGATCCTGAAGGTATCGAAGCAGCCGGGATCCGAGAACGTTGGTGGCGATCAGGCCCACCAGGAAAATGAGGACGATTTCCGTGAGCAGGCCCAATCCGGCGAATTCGATTCCAACGGTCTGCTTCAGAAAGGGGCCCAGGAATCCGTCGAGGAAATTGAAGAGCCATATCAAGGCCAGGGCCGTGATGACGATCGGAACGACGACGACCAGTCCGGCGAAAAAAGTTGTTTTCAGTGCCCTTTGCAATCGCTCCATAGCGCGTCCGGCTAAGCGAAATTCAATGAATCAGTGACAGGAGCCGCAGTTGTGGCTGGAACAGCCGCCGCAGCCCTTGGAACCGGAGGCGGCCACGAACTTGGACCCGCTCTTGAAGCTGAAAGCCGAGACCTTTTTGCTTACTTTTCCGCCCTGGCATTTTGGGCATTTGACTTTGGCCTTGCTGTTGAAAACGATCTGCTCGAACTCTTCCTGGCAATTTTCGCAATGATATTCAAAAATTGGCATAACCTACTCCTTTGCCCCATTATATCCGTGCCGGGAGGGGAAGGCAAGAGGGGGAAAAAGTTACAAGTGCAAAGTTTGAAATTATAAGTTCGAAGTTATAAGTCGGAAGTTGAAGACCCCCTGGCCATAAATCAAACGATAGGAGCGATCCCCAAACCCGTAGGGGGAGATGTTATCATCTTTGCCAACTTCTTCCTATTCTTTCTCGATTCTTACTTTCGCTCCCGAAGGGACTTTTTTGAAGATCTTGGCGTCGCCTTCAATCCGGCCGACCACATTTACCGCGCTGGCCGGCCGCACCTCGTTGCCGCGGCTGGCCGGCGTGGGGCCGAAGAAGATGCAGAAGGCGTTTCCGGGAGGCCAGAATCCGAGATCCCCTACCTCGACGACTTCCTGGGCGCTTTTTTCCAGGAGGGATTTGACAGGAATCCCGAAATAAATCTCGTCGCCCCACGTGTCGCCCTGGGCTTCGATGGGCAAGGCTTCCCAGATTTTTTGCGCGGTCGGAGAATCGTTGAGAACGGCCTGCGCCGCCGCATTGCCGGCGGTTATTTTAATCTTCTTTTCCATGAATCACCTTCGCAAGACGAGAAATAAAAAATTCACCACAGAGCACACAGAGAGCACAGAGGCAAATTTTTCAAAAGACCAAATGTGATGACTTCGTAAAAAGGCAAATAGCCCGTCACCCCGGCGAAAGCCGGGGTCCAGAACGTCTGGAAATAACTGGATTCCGGCTTTCGCCGGAATGACAAATTCCAAGGAATCTCGACTTTTTACGAGACCATCAAATGTGAAAAATCGGGTTTTTTCTGTGTCGCTATATTTTAATCTTCTCTGTGTCCTCTGTGATCTCGGTGGTGAAATATTTTACGCGTAGCTGTGGAGACCCGAAAGCACGTAGTTCACCCCGAAATACGTGAAAATGACCGCGCCGAAGCCGATGAGCGAAAGGATGGCGGTGCGTCTCCCCCGCCATTCCCGGGTGAAACGGGCGTGGAGAAAGACCGCGTAGACGAACCAGGTGATCAGGGACCAGGTCTCTTTCGGGTCCCAGCTCCAATAGGCCCCCCAGGCGTAGTTGGCCCAGGCCGCCCCGGTGATGATCCCGATGGTCAGAAGCGGGAACCCCACGGCGATAGTTTTGTAGATCAAGGCGTCCAGAGATTCGAGGGTGGGAAAAAGGCTCAGAAAATCCCCTTTCGGCGCCTCGGGCTTCTCTCTCCGCGCCTTGATCAGGTACATGACACTCACGGCGCAGGAGACCGCAAAGGAGGCGTAACTCAAGAAGCAGGTGATCACATGGGCATGGAGCCAGTTGCTCTGCAGGGCCGGAATCAGGGGGTCGATCCGGTCCGAAACCCCGGGGGAGAGCGCCGCGTAGGCGACGGTCAGAAAGGCGAAGGGCATGGCAAACGCCCCGACGATGCGGGTCTTGAGTTTTAGCTCCCAGAGGAGATAAATAAGGGTGATGCACCAGGAAAAGAACACCAGGGATTCATACATGTTGGAAAGGGGGGCGTGACCGAAGCCCAGCTGGTAGGATTCGATCCAGCGGGCGAGAATGGCAACGGTGTGAAGCGCCAGGGCGACCCAGGTTGAAATAACGGCGAGGCTTCCGAGCCTTTTGGATCGGAAGGCCAGGAAGTTGAAGTAAAGCACCGTGCTGAAAAGATAAAGAAAGGTAACCGCGGTGACGAATTTGGAACTGATCATGCCTGCTCTTCCCTTTCTTTGGAATGCTTGCCGGGGTGAAGGATTTCCTCCCGGAGAGCCTGAAACATTCTTTCAAACTCCTGTTCGAACCCGATCCGGTTGCGGTGGCTAAATCCGGCGAATTCGAGAAGCGTGTCCGCCCCTCGGTTCGAGAGGCGGACCCATAAGCGCCGGTGAGAGAGAAAAAACGTCAGATAGAACCCGACAACCATCAAGATGCAGCCTGTCCAAACCAGAGGAACCCCGGGGTCTTTGTTGACCTGCAGGCCGGAGTAATAACGGGGAACGATTTCCCGGATTTTGAATCGGTAAGCGCCGGGCCGGCGGTCTTCCATTTCGGGGTGGTTCTGCACGACGAAAAAGTTTTCATGAGGGCGGTTGGTCTCCAGAGACGTGACCTGAAAGGCCGGTCCCAGGCCCTGAATGTCCGGGAGGAAGCGGGTGAGGACAAAGGCGTACGGGCTCCCCGGCAGCTCGATCTTGACCCCCAATTTTGCCTCAACCAGGTGTTCTTTTCCCGAGTTCTTCTCCTGGATGGCCAAAACGGCCTTCTCTACGCCGGCCACGCCGTAACTCGATTGATAAAAAGAGAGTCCCTTGTGGGAAAGGGGGTGGTTGACTCGAATCGATTCGCTGCGAACGTTCCGGTCTCCTGCGCGCAGGGTCACCACGCTTTTGAACTCCTTGGGGGCGCCGGTGGAGTAGAAGGAAACCGTGAACTGTTCCAGTTTGATCTTGAAACCGGGGAGGGGGATCTGCCCCCCGTTGCGGAGAGTCACCTGGCCGGCCGTTTCCCCCTCGACAAGATTGATGTTGCCGCGGAACCCGTAGAAAAAGCCGATTAGGGCGCCGCCCAGAATCAGGAGGACCCCGAGGTGGACAAAATACACTCCGAATCGGGAAAGTCTCCCTTTTTCCGTAAAAAAATGGACCGTTCCGTTTTCCTCAAGGGTTTTCGGCTTGCGAAAACGGCGGGAGAGCCCGTCCTGAACCAGGGAAACCCAAACCGCGGCGGGGCCCTTCAGGGAAAGGCTCTTTTTCGGCGAGAGGGATTTCCACTCCGAATCCTCCAGCCTTTCGCGGCGGTGGGAGAGAAGGCGCCGGGTAAGGCGAAAGCGACCCACGGAGCAGGCGATCAAATTCAGACAGAGCAGGGTCAGAAGCAAAACGAACCACCAGGAGCGGTACATATCCAGGAAGCCGAGGATGTGGAGAATTTTATAGGTGGCGACTTTGTAGACCCGCAGGTACTCCTCCGGGGCGGCGTTCTGGGGAATGACTGTGCCGAAGATCGAGGCCACGGCCAGAACGATCAGGAGTCCGATGGTGAGGCGCAGGGAAGAAAGGGCTTCGCCGAGAGAAGAGATCAGGTTTTTTTCAGGTTTGGCGGACAACGATCACCCCAGAAAAAAACTGGCGTTGAGTTTTCCCCAACGCCAGCCAAAAATTTCTTCGGGAATACAGGGATTTATTTTTTATGGCATTTGGCGCAGTCGGCTTCGGCGGTTTGGCTAAAAGACTTTTTGCCGTTGTGGCAAACGCCGCAATGCTTATCCTGGCCGTGCATATCCTTCGTCATCTTCAAATCTTCCTTTTTCATTTTGAAGATCTTGGTATGGCAGTCGGTGCATTTGGCCTTGTGCTGGTTCACATGGGATTCGTGACTGAAGAGAACAGGCCCGGTGCTCCCCTTGGCTTCAAACTTGATGTCCCCTCCTCCGGTCTTTTTCTGCTGGGCGGAGGCGATGCCAAACGCCGCAAAGCTCAGGATGCAGATGCTGATCCATAAAGCGTTCCAGATTCCTTTCCTCAACGTTTCACCCCCTTACGCTGCCGGAAGATCGGTTCCTCTCGTCCTATACCGGCAATTTTATTTATGAATCAGTTTATAACTTTACAAAAAGGTCCGTCAAGAGAAAAAACTCCTTTCCAGTAACCCTTCCGTCACGGGTGGTGCGGAACAAATTCTGTTGTGGCCTGGGGGTTCGGGCGGTACGCGCCGGAAGCATCGGCCGGGATGGGCAGAGAATCGGAGAAAGCACCGAACCTCCGCAAGATGAGGCGGGAGGCCTTGGCCCCGCCCCTTCCACGAAGAAATCACTGCCTCATGGTTCCAAGCGGACCGTCCGGACCCCCAGGCCAGGGAATCACTTTGCCTTTAAGCCCGACCTTAATCCGAGCGGCTGGCCACCCGTCACTGAATGGTTACCCTTTCCGGCGGAACCCAAAAACCTAACCCGCGAGAAAAGGAGCCAACTCCGCCCGGGAAAGGACCCCCTGGCGGACGATCCTGGGAACCTGCGAGGAAACGTCCAGGACCGTGCTCCCCAACCCCCCGGCCGTCTGCCCGCCGTCAAGAACGGCATCCACCCGGTCCCCGATGGCGCGGAAGACCTCGCCGGCGACGGAAGCGCTGGGTTGGCCGGAGAGATTGGCGCTCGTCGCCGTTACGGCCCCCCCCACGGCTTGAACCAGGGCTTGAGCGACGGGATGCGGGGAAAAGCGTACCCCGATTGTTCCCGTGCCTCCGGTGAGCAGGTCGGAAAGCCGGGGAGACGATTCGAAGACCAGGGTGAGGGGGCCGGGCCAGAATTTTTCCATCAATCGGCCGGCGAGGGGCCGGATATTCCGGGCGAGCTCCGAGAGCCATTCCCGGTCTGCGATCAGAAGAAGGAGGGGTTTGTTTTCCTCTCGGCCCTTGATTTGAAAAATTTTCTTCAGGGCTTCTTCATTCCGGGCGTCGGCTCCGAGGCCGTAGAAAGTCTCCGTGGGGAAGGCCGCCACCCCTCCTTGGAGAATGATCCGGCCGACTTTGCGGATGCCTGCCGGGTCCGCCTTGACGATTTTCCGGTTCATGCTTGAACGATCCTCTCCCGTCATCTCCGGAAGCGAAGAAGACAAAAGACTCAGATCTCGCTTTTTGCCGTCTTGCCGGTTTCCTGCCGGCGAAGGATCCGGCGGAGAATTTTCCCGGAGGAGGATTGGGGCAGGGCTTCGCGGAACTCCACCCGCGTGGGCACCTTGTATTTCGCCAGATTCTGGCGGCAGAAATTCAGGATTTCCTCTTCCGTGGCGCTTTCCCCGGGTTTCAGAACCACAACGGCTTTGACGGTTTCGCCCCGGTACCGGTCGGGGATGCCCACGGCCACGGCCTCGGCGACTTTGGGGTGCTCGGCCAGGATCTGGTCGATGTCCTTGGGATAGATATTGAACCCTCCGGCAATGATCATGTCCTTTTTTACGTCCATGATGTAAAAATACCCGTCTTCATCCATGCGGGCGATGTCGCCGGTGAAAAGCCAGCCGTCCCGGACGGTTTTGGCCGTCTCCTCCGGCATCTTCCAATACCCCTTCATGACCTGGGGGCCTTTGATGCAGAGTTCTCCCACCTCTTCCGAGCCGAGGATTTTTTCCGGGTCTTCCAAGTCGACGATGCGGGCCAAGGTGTCCGGGTAGGGAATTCCCACGCTGCCGCGCTTGCGTTTGCCGAAGACGGGGTTGCAGTGGGTTGCCGGGGAGGTCTCGGCCAGGCCGTAACCCTCGATGACCCTTCCCCCGGTCAGCTTTTCGAAATCATCCAGAGTTTCGAGAGCAAGGGGCGCTCCCCCGCTGTAGCACACGCGGAGGCAGGCGATGTCGTACTTTTCCGCGTCCTTCTCCTGCGAGAGGGCGATGAACATGGTGGGAACCCCGGGGAAGAAGGTGGGCCGGTAACGTTTGATGGCCTGCAGGGCGCTTCGGACTTCGAAGCGGGGCAGAATCAGCATGGTGGAAGCCAGAAAGATGGGCGCGTTCATGGCCACGGCCATGCCGTAAACGTGGAAGAAAGGAAGGACCGAGAGGAAAACTTCCTTTCCCTTGCGGGCGCGAACAACCCAGCTGGCAAGCTGCAGGGTGTTGGCTACCAGGTTTCGGTGGGTCAGGACGACGCCCTTGATCCCGTCCGTTATGGCTCCGGTATATTGCAGGAGGGCCTCGTCTTCCGGCTTGACCGGAACGACGGGAGGCTTCTTGCCCCGGAATTTCCGGAGCAGGGTTTCGAAAGAATAAACCCCCTTCTTTCCTCGCGGGAAGGAAATCGGTCTCTTGCCGCCAGGCTGCACCGCTGCCCACTCCCGCAGGCAGGTGATGAGCGTGTTCCGGAGGGAACTCTTGTCCACGATCCCGGCGATGCGCGGATACAGGGGTTCGGCGACGAGAATCGTCTGCGCTTCCGCATGATTCAGGAGGTAAAGAAGCTCGCGCTCGACCGAAAGGGGGTTGAGGTTGACCACCAGTCCCCCGATTTTCAAAGCGGCATAGTAGCCGATGACATAAGGCGGGCTGTTGGGGAGAAGAAGCGCCACCCGGTCTCCTTTCCCCACGCCCAGCGAAGTCAGGGCCGCGGCGAGAGAATTGACCATGGCCTGAAGATCCCGATAAATGAACCTCCGGCGCCCGAAGATCATCGCGGTGGTCTGGGGAAAAGAAGCAGCCGCGTCATCCAGGAACCGGGTCAAGGCGACATCCGGGTAGGAGAGGGAATGAGGGACCCCATCTTCATAATTATTGAGCCAGGGCGCTTGGTCCATTTAAAAACCTTTTTCTCACCACAGAGGGCACAGAGAGCGCAGAGGGAAATATAATCAATAAACAAATGATGATGAACTCGTAAAAAGTCGAATTTTTATAGAATTTGTCATTCCGGCGAAAGCCGGAATCCAGTTATTTCAAGGCGTTCTGGACCCCGGCTTTCGCCGGGGTGACGGGCTATTTGACTTTTTGCGAAGTCATCAAATATTTTTTCTCCGTGTTCTCTGTGCCCTCTGTGGTGAAATTTTTTTCGCCTGTTCCTCCACTTTGGCCGCCAATTGAATCTTGTGGCGAAGCAGCGCCTTTTTCAGGGCCGGGCGCTTCCCGGCCAGGATCTGCACCGCCAGAATCCCCGCGTTGCGCGCTCCGGCTTTGCCGATGGCTACGGTGGCGACCGGAACGCCGCCGGGCATCTGCACCGTGGAGAGCAGGGAGTCGAGGCCGAGAAGGGCCGATTCCATGGGCACGCCGATCACGGGGAGAATGGTGTGCCCAGCGACGACCCCTGCCAGGTGGGCGGCGCCGCCGGCCCCGGCGATGATGACTTCCAGACCCCGCCCGGCGGCTTTCCGGGCATATTCCGCCGTGCGTTCGGGGGAGCGGTGGGCGGAGGAAACGGTGATCTCATAGGGGACCCGGAATTCGGCCAGGATTTTTCCGGCTTCTTCCATAACCGGCAGGTCCGAGTCGCTGCCCATCAAAATGGCTACAAGTGGTTTCCGATTATTCATTCCGATCTTCCTCATTTGAAAGAGCTATCGCTTCCAGCGGTCAGCCATCAGCTCACGGCTGGGGTCTTTCTCCCCTTGCGCTCTTGCGCCTTGCGAATTTTTCTCTCCATGCTCTTTGCTCTATGCGAGGTCTTATCGCTTCAGGGCTTTCCGGCCGATGTCCCGACGGTACTGGGCCCCTTCCCAGGTGATTCTGCCGGCGGCTTGGTAGGCGGTTTCAATCGCTTCCCGGATTCCGCTTCCCACGGCGGTAACCCCGAGAACGCGCCCCCCGCTGGTTACGACCTTTCCGCCGTTGAAAGCGGTGCCGGCATGAAACACGAAGGCGTCCGGAATTCCGGCCGCGGCGTCCAAACCGGAAATGACCTTGCCCTTTTCGTACGGCCCCGGATACCCCCCCGAGGCCATGACGACGCAGACCGCCGGCCGCGGATCCCACTCCGGCTTGATTTCGCCGACACCCCCGTCAAGGGTGGCCTCCAGAATCGGGATCAGGTCGCTCTTCAGGCGCAGGAGCAAAGGCTGGGTTTCGGGGTCGCCGAAGCGGGCGTTGAATTCCAGGACTTTGGGCCTGCCGTCCCGAATCATCAATCCGGCATAGAGGACCCCGCGGTATTTTCTGCCTTCGGCGGTTAGGGCGCGAATCGTGGGGAGCAGGACCGTTTCCATAACCGCCCGGTGAATTTCCTCCGTGACCACGGGAGCCGGGGAGTAGGCCCCCATGCCGCCGGTATTGGGCCCTTGGTCGTCGTCAAAGATCGCCTTGTGATCCTGCGAGGTCGGCAGAGGCAGGAGCGATTCGCCGTCCGTGAAAGCGAGAAAAGAGGCTTCTTCCCCTTGAAGAAACTCCTCCACCACGACCCTTTGCCCGGCGGCCCCGAATTCCTTCCGGATCATGACCCGCTCCAGGGCGGCGAGAGCCTCTTGGGCGTTCCGGCAGAGAATGACCCCTTTCCCGGCCGCAAGCCCGTCCGCTTTGACGACCCGCGGCAGGTCTTGGCTCTGGACGTACCGGGCCGCTTTCGGGTAGTCGTCGAAAACCTGAAATTCGGCGGAGGGGATCCCGTATTTCTTCATGATCTCCTTGGACAGAACCTTGCTTCCCTCGATCGCCGCCGCCCTTCGACTGGGCCCGAAGATTCGGAGCCCCCGATCCTCAAAGGCATCCGCGATGCCGAGGGTGAGGGGGGCCTCCGGTCCCACCACCGTCAGGTCGATCCGTTCTTTCCGGGCAAAGTTCAAAAGACCGGAGACATCCTCGGCGCCGATGGGGACGCATTCGGCCTGGCTCGCAATGCCGGCGTTCCCCGGGGCGCAGAAGACCTTGCTCACGGATCTGCTTTGGGCGATCTTCCAAACCAGGGCATGTTCCCGCCCGCCCCCGCCAACGACCAAAACTTTCATTTTTTTCTCCAATGTATGATTCACCGCGGAGAGCGCAGAGAGCGCAGAGAGAATAAATATATCAAGCTAAAATAAAAAAAATTCAGGACCCTCAAAAAGCCGAGGCGGAATATTATCGCCTCGAGGGGATGAATGCCTTCCCCTGCGGAAATTGAATCTTGCCGTTTGATTCAATCTTTCTCAGCGATCTCTGCGCTTTCTGCGGTGAATATTATTTCTTAGCCAGGTAATCCGTAATCATCTTGTCGTAACGCGCCGTCAGGGCGTAAACCTTTTTGGCCAGCCGGAAGTTGGTCTCCTTGCCGACGGCGCCGCCGCTCTTCTTCATCTCTTCCAAGATGGGCTTGTAATCGGCCGGGTCCACGATCACCGACACGTAGGGGTAGTTCTTCGCCCCGGCCCGGAGCATGGAGGGGCCGCCGATGTCGATGTTCTCGATGGCGTCCTCGAGGGTGCAGCTCGGCTTGGCGACCGTGGCTTCGAAGGGATAGAGGTTGATGACCACCATGTCGATGCCGCGGATGCCGTGCTCTTGCATCTTCTGGGCGTGGGCCGGGTTGTCGCGGATCCCCAGAAGCCCGCCGTGAACCTTGGGGTGCAGGGTCTTCACCCGGCCGTCCAGCATTTCCGGGAAGCCGGTATAATCCGAAATGTCGGTGACTTTCAGTCCCCCCTCGCGGAGGGTCTTGGCGGTTCCGCCCGTGGAGAGGATCTCCACGCCGAAGGACGCCAGCTCTCTGGCGAAATCGAGAATTCCGGTCTTGTCCGAGAGGCTGATGATGGCTCGTTGAATTTTTCCCATGAACATTCTCCTTTCAAAATCGCAGAGCGCAGAGCGTATAGCGTTAAAACCGTCAGTCGCAAGTCGTGAGAGCGGAAAATCCCTCCGCTCTCATTTTACAATTTGCATTTTGCAATTTTCACTTTGAAATTCTTTTTTTCCCTTGCCCCCTTTTTTATGGCTCCACCGCAATCGCCTTTTCCTCCCTTGGGCCCACGGCGCCGATGATAGCCGCCCCCTGAAGACCCCGGTCCCGGAGCCTTTGCAGGAGCCTCTCCCCCTCGAGGGGGGAAGGGCGATCAGCAGTCCGCCCGAGGTCTGCGGGTCGAAAAGAAGAATCCGCTCCGTCTCGGGAACCTGGGGGGCGAAGGAGGTGGCTTTGCCGAAGTGATCGCGGTTGCAATAGGCGCCTGCCGGGATCAAGCCCATGGCCGCATAATCCCCGGCCCCCGGAAGCAGGGGGATTTGCGAATAGAAAAGGCGGAAGGAAAGGCCGGCCCCGTTGGCCATTTCGGCGGCATGGCCGATGAGGCCGAAGCCCGTGATGTCCGTGCAGGCATGGACGGCGACCGACGCCATGGCCTGCGCCGCCCCCTTGTTGAGCCGGGCCATGGATTCCACCGCGGCTTCGATGGCCGCCGGTTCGGCCATTTCCGCCTTGGCCGCCGTGGCGACGACGCCCGTGCCGATTTTTTTGGTCAGGATCAGGACGTCCCCGGGGCGGGACCCTTTGTTGGTCAGGATCTTCTGCGGGTGGACGGTTCCGGTCACGGAAAGCCCGTATTTCAATTCGTCGTCCTCGACCGTATGGCCGCCCAAAAGCACGGCCTCCGCCTCGTGAATCTTCTCCAGGCCCCCTCTTAGGATTTCGGTCATGACCGCGAGGTCGAGTTTTTTTCGGGGGAACCCCATCAGGTTCAACGCCGTCAGGGGGGCGCCGCCCATGGCATATACGTCGCTCAGGGAATTTGCGGCCGCGATCTGCCCGAAAGCATAGGGGTCGTCGACAATCGGGGTGATGAAGTCAATCGTCTGAACCAGGGCGAGGTCCTCCGCGATCTGGTAGACACCGGCGTCATCCGCCGTTTCGGTTCCGACCAGAAGACGGGGGTGCCTCTCCAGGGAGAGGGGTTTCAGCGCTTTTTCCAAGTCCTCCGGACTCAGCTTGGCCGCTCAGCCGGCGGCCTTGACCATGGCGGTCAGGCGAATTTTTTCCTTTTCCGTCATTGAAAAACCCCGATGATTTCGGTTACGGGTCTTTGGATACCCGGTTCGTCCCGGGTTCGGCCGCCGCTTCTTTTCCTTCGTCCGTACAGTCCCATTGAATGGGCCAGGGGGAGTAGAGAAGCCGGAGAGCGCACTGCTGCTTTCCCGTCCGGTACTCAAAAAGCCCCTTGAGCAGCGCGAAGTAGGACACCTCCTCGGCCTTGTAGTAGGTCATCAGAAAACTCAGTTCGTAAAGCTCACGCAGGGAGCTCCGGCGGTGGGTGTAAAATCCCCAAAGGAATTTAGCCTCGCTGGCCCCCCGGGCATTCTGCCGGTATTCATAAAGGGTGAGAAGCGGGGCCCAGTTTCGTTCGTACCCGGCTTCATCCACGGGGATCAGGGCCGGAGAATAAAAATATTCATCCCCCTCCTTGCGCCGAGAATAATGGAAGAAGGGCCAGATCCGCAAAGTGTAAGCCTCACGCCCTTCTTTAGGCCACTTTTGCGTCTCTTCTTTGGAAAGGATCAGAAAGTGGTCGGTTTTTTTCTGATGCTCCCCCCTCTTTTTCGTGGTAATACCAAAAGATGGGCCAGAAAAAAAACCCGCTTTCCCGGTCCAAGTTCTCCTTGCGGCCGTATAAGGGGAAAATCTGCAGGACCGATTTCTCGTCTCCTTTTCCATATCGAAAAAAGGGCCAGGGGAAATCCCATTCGGTGTAGTTGTCCCGGCGGCTGTGCTCGTATTTGAACAGGGGCCACAGCAGGGAGTGGTGAGCCCTTTGGGAGGAGTAAATATTCACGGAGAGAGGAAAAACCATGCTCACCCGGGTCGGATCGTCGGTGTAAAGATACCGCTTTTCAAAGTGGAAAATGGGCCAGAGGAAATAATGTTTTTCGTAACTATTCTCTTTCCGATCTTGCCCATACAGCGGCCAGATCTTGAGCATCTCCCTTCCCCCGCCTTCGCTGTAGGAGAAGAAGGGCCAGAACAGGCTGTAGGTATGGTTTTCCCCCACGCGGGAATCGGAGTAAATCGGCCACAGCACAAACGTGATTTCATCCTTGGCAAAGCGTTTCTCCAGTTTCCCGTATAGGGGGAAGAGGCCGCCGTAAGATTTACCTTCTTCCGTCTCCCCCCAAATAGCCAGAAGGAAAGTCCGATCCTTGGGTTGCCGATCTTTTTGGGTCAGATCCTCATAGGTGGAAACAAAGGGAACGAAATAGGTCTCGATCTTCCGATCCGTTCGAAGGTACTTCCCAAGGGGGTAAAAGAATTCCAGGGCGGAATACGCCGCGTCTCTTTTTTGCCAATACAAAAACGGGCGGAACGCCCGGTCTTCCCCCGCTTGATTCCGGCTGAAAGTGAAGAACGGGCCGAGGACGTCGGTTCTGGCGCCCTGGTTTTCTTCGTCTTCACTGTAAATGAAGAACGGAGAAAAATTTTCCCTTCGCGGGCCGGGGTTGAGGGAGGCGCAACCGGAAATCCAAACCAAGATCAGCAAAAGCGCGAATCCGACGGCGATTTTTCTCCCCTTTTTTCCCATGCCCTGTCCGACCATTGGCTATCGGGCCAGCACCGCACCCAGGACCACTCCCAAAACCGTCACCGGCGTGGTTTCATCGAGTCCTTCGGCCGCCTTGGTTGCCGCCTTCACCATCCGCCGCGTATCCTCGTAGAGCGTTTCATCTTTGATCAGCTTGCCCAGGGTCCCTTCTCCCTTTTCAATCTGCTGGGAAACCTTGTTCAGGGCGGCCAGGGTCTGCTTGGCCTCTTCCATGGTTTCTTTGGTCTGGGTGTAGAGCGCTTCATCTTTGACCAGCTTGCCCAGAGTTCCCTCGCCCTTTTCAATGGAGTCGGTCACCTGCTTCAGGTTGGCGAAGGTCTGCTTGGCTTCCTCCATGGTCGCTTTCGTCTGTTCGTAGAGGGCTTCGTCCTTGACCAATTTGCCCAGGGTTCCCTCGCCCTTTTCGATGGACTTGGCCACCGCGCTCAGGCTGGTTACCGTTTCTTTGGCTTCCCGGTAAAGGGCTTCGTCCCTGACGAGCTTCCCGAGAGTTCCTTCTCCCTTTTCCACGGACAAAGCGACCTGATTCAGGCTGGAAGCCGTCTCTTTCAGGGTGCCGACCGTGTCTTTCACTTCTTGATAGAGCTTCTCGTCTTTGACCAGTTTGCCCAGAGTCCCTTCGCCTTTTTCAATAGTCTGGGTTATGTTCTGGAGGTTGGCCATCGTCTTCTCGGTGTTGGCCACCATTTCCTTGATGGATTGTTCCCCCTTGGCTCCCCCGAGGGCGTTGTTCAGGGACATGGTGACCGATTTAATATCCCCGCCGATGGCGCTCAGCTGGGTCAAAACCCGGTCCACATCCACGGCCGGCCCCCCTTCCTCCACCAGCCCTTCGGCTTTCACGAACTCGGGGCCGGGGCCGGGAACCACCTCGATGAACTTTTCCCCCAGGAGACCCGCCGACTTCACGTAGACCTTCGAGCCGTCGGGGATCTTCACATTCATGGGCAGCTGGAGGGTCACTTTCGCCTTGGTGCCGTCGAGGGCGATGTTCTCCACCTTGCCGACCTCCACCCCGGCGATGCGGACCGGGGAATTCTTATCCAGTCCGGCGGCGGATTCGACCTGGGTGTACACCCGGTAGCCGACTTCGCGGACGGCGATTCTCCCCACCCGGACCGTGAAGTAGGTCAGGGCGATGATCCCCAGAACCACGAAAATCCCTACTTTGGTTTCAGTTCCGATGCTCCTCATGGTTTACCTCCTGAACGGCTGAAAAAGTTGTCGGCCAAAGTCCGCTCCGCCGGTGATCGGACCTTCCACTTCTCCCTTGATAAACTGCTGCACGATGGGGTTCCCGGAATTCTTGATCTCATCCGGCGTTCCCACCTCGATGATCTCGCCTTTGTAAAGCACGGCGATCCGGTCGGCGATACGATAGGCGCTGTTCATGTCGTGGGTGATCGCGATCGAGGTTACGTCCAGCTTCTCCCGCATGGTCACGATCAGCTCGTTGATGACGTTCGCCATGATCGGGTCAAGGCCGGTTGTGGGCTCGTCGTAAAGGAGAATCGCCGGCTCCATGGCGATGGCCCGGGCCAGGGAAACCCGCTTGCGCATCCCTCCGGACAGCTCGGCGGGCATCAGGTTTTCCACGTTGTTCATTCCGACGAGCTTGAGCTTTTCGACGGCGAGGGCTTTGATCTCCTCGTCGGAAAGGTTTGTGTGCCGCCGGAGGCCGAACCCCACGTTTTCCCAAACGCTCATGGAGTCGAAGAGGGCGTCGCGCTGAAAGAGCATGCCGAATTTCTTGCGTAGCTCATTCCAATCCCCTTCTTTGAGCTGGGAAATCTCCTTCCCGTCCACGTAGATCTCCCCCTGGTCATGATGGAGGAGGCCGATGACGCATTTGATGAGCACGCTCTTGCCGGTGCCGCTGCCCCCGATGACCACCATGGACTCGCCGCACTGGATTTCCAGGTTGACCCCGCGCAAAACATGGTTATTCCCGAAGGATTTAAAGACCTCCTTGAGTTGGAGCATGGTCTGGCCTGACTTGGGGAGGCAGACTTGCTCGCCGATAGTTTTTCCGTCTTTGGTTTTAATCATGGGGCTCCATGATGATTTCGCAAAAAGTCCGGCTGTCCCGCTCCGAGCGGGATTGCGCTTAACTGTTGATAGGGTGTAGGGGGTCGGGCGTAGGGAAAGACCTTATCTTCTTTTTTCCCTACCCCCTATACCCTGCTCCCTTACCCCAATGAACGCGGGGGTTAGAAGAATAGGGCCGTTATGAAATAATTCGCAATCAAAATCAGGAGCGACGACATGACTACCGCCCGGGTCGTGGCTTTGCCCACCCCTTCCGCGCCGCCCTGAGTGTTGAACCCCTGATAGCAGCCGATGACGGCGATGATCATGCCGAAAATGCACGCCTTGAAGAGCCCGATATAAATATCCTCCAAATCCAGGTAGTCGAAGGTCCGGCGGATGTAAATCGTCGGGTTGCTGCCTAAGAGATTGACGCTGACCAAATACCCGCCGATGATCCCCAACACGTCGGCAAAAACCGCCAGAATCGGCATGACGATCAGGGAAGCCAGGAAACGGGGAACGATCAGGTATTTGATGGGGTTGGTGGCCAGGGTGTAAAGGGCGTCGATCTGCTCGGTGACCTGCATCGTGCCCAGCTCTGCGGCCATGGCCGACCCCACCCGGCCCGAAACCATAAGGCCGGAAAGAACGGGCCCCAGCTCGCGGGTCATGGAAAGAGCCACCACCGTGCCCACGAAGGCTTCGGCATTGAAGCGCTTGAAACCCGTGTAGCTCTGGAGGGCCAGGACCATGCCCGTGAAAGTCCCGGTAATGAGGACCACGGGAATGGAGCGGATCCCTACTTCCTCTATCTGGTGCAGGAGGGCGCGGAAATCAAAGGGCGGCCGGAACCCGAGGGCCAGCGTTTTGGCGAAAAGAACCATGATCTTCCCGGATTCCTCCAGGAACCTCAAAACCCAGGCGCCGATGTAAGCGAAAAAGGCAAACATAAGTTAGATCTTCTCTAACCGTTTATCCGTTTGAAAAATCGTCAAAACATCATTGCAAATTGCAGATATTGAAAGGGATAAAGGATTGAGCTTTCTTCCGAAAATTTGCAATTTTAATTTTCCAATGAAATTCAGCGTTCCTTTGCATAAAGGCGGGGCACCCGCTTGCCGATCCCGCAGAAAATTTCGTACGGAATCGTTTCCGCCCATCGGGCCAGCTCGAAAACATGAATTTCCTCGGACCCCTGCTTTCCGAGGAGAATGACTTCGTCGCCGGTCTGGACTCCCGGAATCTCGCTCACATCGACCATGGTCAGATCCATACAGACCACGCCCGCCACCTGGACGCGCCTTCCGCGAACCAGGGCTTCGGCCCGATTGGAGAACCGGCGAGAGTACCCATCAGCATACCCTATGGGCAGGGTCGCAATCAAGGAATCTTTCCGGCAGACGAACGTTCTCCCGTAGGAAACCGAACCGCCTTCGGGGATCCGTTTCAGGGCCAGAATTTTCGTTTTCCAGCGGAGGATCGGTTTCAGGGCGACTTTGGCTCCGAGAGCCGGGGTCGGGGCGACCCCGTAAAGCATCAGGCCGGGGCGGACCAGGTTGAAGTGGGCCTTTTCCCAGGCCGTTGTCGCCGAACTGTTGGCTAAGTGAAAGAACCGGGGAAGGATTCCCGCTTGCAGGGTTTGGTCCCGGCAGACCCCAAACCGGCGGATCTGCTCTTTCGTAAAGGCCTTGTCATCCGGGTGTTCGCTTTCGGCCACGGCAAAATGGCTCATTACCCCCTCGACTCGCAGGGACTTAGCCTCCCGGAAGAAGCTCAGAGCGGCCCCCCAATCTTTCCAGGGGAACCCCAAACGGCTCATGCCCGTGTCGATTTTGAGGTGAACGGCCCGGGCCGGCCCCGACTTTCGGGCGTTTTCTTCCAGTTCACGGGCCGTGTCCAAATCGAAAAGAACGGGGGTAAGCTGATGGCGAAGGTATTTCCCGTGTTCCCCCGGATAAATGCCGCCCAGGATGAGGATGGGAAGGGTTACCCCGGCCTGGCGAAGCTCGATTCCTTCCTCGGCGGTGGCGACCCCGAGCAGGCCGACCCCGGCCGATTCGAGCTCCCGGGCGATGGGGACGGCCCCGTGGCCGTAGGCATCCGCCTTAACCATGGCCAAAATATCCGCCCCGCCCGTTACGAGACCCCGGACTTGGTTCAAATTGTGCCGGAGCGCGTGCAGGTCAATTTCGACAATCGTAGGCCTGTCCATAGAATTCCCGAAAAGCGTAAATGTGGTGGTTTCAATTGCAGGGGCGTCCGGTAGGCGCCCAAAATTTGGATTAGAGATGTAGGGGCGATTCATGAATCGCCCCCGGCTTTTTACGAAACCATCAAAGTTTAACAAAACGGACCCTGGAAATCAACCGCAAAGACCTTCAAAAAATCTTGAAATGATTTTGGAATTGTGGCAAAATAAAAAATTGAATGGAAGCTTTGGAGAAGGACCAAGGACAGGAAGTCAGACGCCCGTCTTGTTTCGGCAACGAGGCGAAATTTGTCGGGCATCTGGAAGCCGAGGATCCGGAATCGGAATGCGCCGGGTGCTCCAGCGAGAATGATTGCGGAGAGATGATCCTTTTCAAATGCTCCCGGGAATTGATGTTTTGAGAGGCCGTTTTTTAGAGGAAAACTTTGGACCCCGACCGGGTCCATCGCGGGGTGGAAAAGAATTCTGCAAGGCCTCCGGCTGGATGATGGGAAGCTTCGGGTCGTGGAGAAATTCATCGTCCTCATCCGCGAACTCACGTATCAGAGCCGGCGTAGCTCAGTGGTAGAGCAGCCGATTCGTAATCGGCTGGTCGGGAGTTCAACTCTCCCCGTCGGCTCCAATCTTCTCACTGCTTTACGATCCTGTTCAAAAATCTCCCCCATAAATTTATTCCCTATTGACTCCCTTGGCTGATTTTTCCGGTCGATCTTCCGTCCACAAAGGAAAGGGGGTCAAATCTTTATTCTTGACATGAGCCTTGATTTAAGGTAGAAGCGGGTATTATGGCGAGGCCGTTGCGGATTCAGTTTCCAGATGCGTATTACCATGTGACTTGCCGAGGTAATGCCCGGCAAGAAATCTTTGCCGGTGACAGGGACCGAATAGCCTTCCTTTCTCTCCTGAACCAATCGCGGGAAATCTATCAAATTGAGGTTCTGGCCTACGTTCTCATGGAAAACCATTTTCATCTCCTGGTCAAGACGCCCCTGGGCAACCTCCAGGAATTCATGAGGCATTTCAACATTTCCTATACCTCGTATTTCAATCGCCGAAACAAAAAGACGGGACATCTTTATCAGGGACGGTATAAATCCTTCTTGATCGACGCCGAGAATTATCTTCTGGAAGTCTCCCGCTATATCAATTTGAACCCGATCCGGGTCCGGGCAAAATCGGGTCATGCCATAGAGGAGAAGGAAAAGTTTCTGCGAGGATACCGGTGGAGCAGTTACCGGGGATATTTGGAGCCGAAAAACCGGGCTGATTTCTTAAAATTTGATGAGGTTTTAAAAGAATTTGGAGGAGATACGCGCCGGGGGCGAAAGGGATATGAACGGTTTGTGGGAGAAGGACTGGAAAAAGAGTTGGAGAGCCCGTTGGAGGTTGGGAAGGGGCATGGGATTTTAGGGGAGAAAGATTTTGTAGAACGAGTGATGGCGTTGTTTGAGAGGAAGGGGGGGGTGCGGTCGCGGGAGATTCCGGGATTACGAAAGGCGATATTAACGGTGGAGCCGAAGAGGGTTCTTGGGGCGATAAGCAAGGTGATGGGGGTAGAGGAGGAAATGCTCTTGGGGAGGTGGAAGCGGAAAGAGGGCCGGAAAGGAGAGCGGGGATTGCTGATGGAGATGTTGTATCGATATGGGGGGATGAATCAGCGGGAGATTGGGGAACTGATGGGATTGGATTATAGTGCGGTGAGCGTGGGGAGGAAGCGGTTTCGGAAGGCGGTAGAGGGGGATCAAGGACTTGGGGGTCTTGCCCGCCGAGTCGAGAATGTCCTAAGTCAAGAATAAAGATTTGACCCCCAGCACACAAGATCACAAATAAAAAAGGCAAAATCATTTTTGACCTCGCCTTTTATAGCTAAAATATTCTTCTATCCTATTTCCAACTTTTTATTCTATTCCCCGCAAGATTGACCAAATCATGCTTAAGAAGGCATGACTTGGCTAATTGAATGCAATCTAAGTCCCTTATTGCCTTGCCGCAAGATACTCCTTCCCTACAGGAATCTCTGATCCTACCCTCGCCGAAATATCTTTTTTGCTAAAAAATTCTGACTCATCCCTGCTCATTACTAAAATGGAAGTGAAAATGATGCCGAAGAACGCACCCATAAAAAGACCGATTATAAAGGTAATCATAGCTCTCTCCTTGGTGTTTTGGTGGCCATGGTCAAGTCTTTTTCATTTCCTTGTCCGATTTAGCCATATTTCTCTAAAAATTTGCAATTCCTTTGCCATAATATCAAATTAAGAGAAATAATAAGCTATCTGCTGAGAATGGTTGTACTTATGTAATTTTGGCCTTTCAAAGCGAAATTCTCTCAGCACAATAAAATATCGGGAGTGAATGGATTCTTCTCCATTTAGTGAAGGGATTTCCTTCGGCCATTGCAGGGGAAGGGGAAAAAGAATATCCCCGACCCGAGTGACCGGGGTAGGTGGGGAAGGGAGGGGGAATAATCTCTATGCTTTTGCGTTTTCTGAAAATGCCGGCAGCAAAGCGCAGGTCAAGGAACTGATCCTTCAAAAACTGCCGTCAGATATTACGGCGGTGGCCTAAACCGAAAATTCAGCCGGCCACTGTAAACAAGTAAAAGCAATCCGGGCCTTTTCTTTTTGGTATGGTAACGCCCCAGACAGGGAAATGAGCCCAAACCTTGCCACAGATCGCACAGGGTTCCCAGAAGGATTGGTTCGGATCGATTAATTAGGCGAACACATAGACGATTTAGCGATTATCAGGAGGCTGGTCCATAAAAATCTTTGTGAAGGACGAACGCTTTTGAAACCGTAGGGATTAGCCCGCGAGCAAGGGGCCGAAAACGGAGGGAAAAACCAAAGCGGTCCTTATATCTTGCCGATGAAGGACCGCTTTGGTTTGAAAAAATTAGTGGGTGGTTTCCTGGGTAATGCCCGACAGGGCCCAGTTTTTCTCTCCCACATTGCGGGAGAAGGTCCAATATTCCACGAATTTCACCGGGTCAGAAGTGCTGCCGGAGATGATCTGAGCGCCCTTATCGTCTGTGGTATAATCGAGCAGGTTCGCGTAAAACCTCGCCGTAATGAACTCTGCCCCCCGGTCCTGGCCGGCGTCGACGATCTCGACCTCCCGCACCGCGATATTCTCCAGGCGATTGATCTTTTTTTCGGCAAGCATCCGGTTCACATCCTGCTGAAAAACGTTGAACATATCCGGTGAAAGAAGGTTCCGAACAGGACTGAGATCCCGCTTTGTCCACGCCCCCTGAATCTTGAAGAAAATATCTTCCGAAAGGTCCCGGAAGGATTTTTCGCTGAAGGATGAATCCATTTCCCGGATGTGGCGAAGCCCTGCGAGCTTCGGATCTTCCGGGCCTGCTTCCAGAGCGGGCGGGGAATATAGCGGGGCCGGAGTGGGCGCCGAGTAAGAATAGGATCCGGCTCCCGCGGTACTCATTTGCATCGTATTCCGGGAGCGGAAGCGCTTGACGACAAAGTAGATGATGCCGAGGATGACCATGATCAGCAGGAGGTCGCCGAACCCAAAACCTCCTTCGCCCGTGCCGGGGCCGGCAAATCCCAAGCTGCTGAAGAGCATGCCCCCTAAAAGTCCTCCCATGAGGCCGCCGGCCATCCCGGAGAGAAAGCCCCGGCCTGCTCCCGCGGGAGCCACAGGGGGTTGAACTTGCTGAGCGGGCGCCTGGGGTTGACTCGGAGGCGTAGCGGGCCGGGAATAGCTTCTGCTGGTGGAACCCGTGCTTCCGGAGGACCTTCCACCGCCGGCTCTGGCAAAGACCTCGGAATCCAATCCGAGCCAAAAGAGTGCGGTCAGCAAAAAGAAAACAAACAGTAGAACTCGTGATTTGTCGCGCAAGGTTCTCATCGCTAAAACTCCCCAGGATTAATGAAATTTTCAAATGTTTCCATAATATATTGCATAGGAAAGAAAAAAGCAAGGACAATAATACCTATTATTTGTGTTTGTTCAGTTCGTCATTTGCCATGGTTCTTCCCTGTCAGGAGATGCAAAAAGATTTGAAAACCCTCTCACGTCACCAAAGGTAAGTATGGGCGGAGAAGCCTCGGCCAGAAAAACATCCTTTCCCTCCAAGGGAGGAACGCTGCTCGAACCGAGAATATCTCCATGGGCATCATAATAATAGGGAAAGGAGGGCATGAAAATGGAAAAAATGGAAGTCATGAACCTGGGGTCCCCGGAGGAAACGAGGACTTTTGATAAGGGCAAGGTGGAGCTTGTCAAAATCGGAGGCAGGGTGATCGGGAGGGCCACCTTCCAACCAGGGTGGAAATGGTCCGAATCGGTAAAACCCCTGGCGAAAACCAAAAGCTGCGAAGCCCCGCATTTTCAATATCATATTTCCGGAACTTTGCGGGTGCGAATGGATGACGGAACGGAGAGAGATTTAAAACCGGGAGATGTCTCCGTGCTCCCGACGGGACACGACGCCTGGGTTGTGGGAAAGGAGCCGGTCGTGGTGGTCGATTTTCAGGGGATGATCGACTACGCAAAAAAGGAAAGCTCAAATTTATGAGGGGATTTTAACCAACGAGCGGATTGCGAACGATTAACCCAGGGAATCGGCTGAAATCCCGATCGGCGCTCCATAATTCCTCGATGCCGTGGACTTGGCAGATGGCGACGATCCGAGCATCATGAACCTGGGGGCCGACAATTCGGCCGCCTTGAAGCGCAGATTCGAGAACCTCCCAGTATCCCTCGGCTTCGGAGAGGAGAAAGAGACTTGGGGATTGCCTCCAAGCTCCTACCTGAGCCAACGCCGACTCAAGAGGGGTAGGGGGATTAAAGATTTTTGGATGGGTGACAATGGCCAGGAATTCATGAATACAGGGCCAAGGAATGACCCAGGGCCCCCGTCCTTCGGAGAGTTCTTCGATTATCTTGTACGCGGCAGCATGCCAGGGAGAGTCCTCGCGGTGAGAATAGACGAGAAGGTTCGTATCCAGGGCGATCATGCACCCCGTCCTTCGTAAGCCACATCCCGAATCCGCTCCCAGGAAGCGCCCTGCAAATCAGCCTGCAGCCCCTTTCCCTTGAAGGTTGCCTTGCGCAGCTTAAAGGTCCCGGGGTGTTTTCGCTCGGAAATGACTTTCTGGAGGCTCTCCACCACCAGAGCTTTTACGCTCGTCCCTTCGCGCGAGGCGAGTTTTCGAGCTTCCTTGAGAAGGGAATCCGGAATCTCTATGGTTGTTTTCATACATAAATATGTATCAGTAAATACATACAGGAGTCAAGAGAAATTTGGATTCGTCTGTAACCCTTCAGTCACGGGTGGCGAATTGCTATGAATAGGAGACCGTTGTAACGGCTAAGAGATGCGCCGGCCCGGGGGTCCGGGCGGTCCGCTTGGAACCATGAGGCGCTGGTTTCTTCGTGGACGAGGCGGGGGCCAAGGCCTCCCGCCTTCCCTTGCGGAGAATGGGTATTTTCTCCGGATCTCTGCCTATCCCGACCGATGCTTCCGGCGCGTACCGCCCGAACCCCCAGGCCACAACAGAACTTGGGCCGCACCACCCGTGACTGAAGGGTTACATTTATCTTTAACATGGATGGGCAGCGTTTTGTTGTCCATTTCCGCCCAAAGGCATTGAGGAGAGGTTAAAAGGAAGATTTAATCGTGTCGAGCAGAAGGTTGATTTGCTCGTCGGTCGTAACGCTAGTTATTATGAATCGGAAGTGGCCGCCCGCGGGCGCGCCGGGATAATTGATGAAGGGGGGAAAGATCCCGTTTTCCAATAGAATTCGGTAAAGCTTTCTATTCTTGCTCTCGTCGTTGAAGGTGATCGAGAAGATGGGGGCCGGGGATTGAGGAAGATCGAAGCCGAGGCTTCGAAATTTTTTCTTCAATTCCAGGGAGCGTCGGCGCAGAGCCGCGATTCTCTGCCGGTTTGCCTTCAGGTATTCAAAGGACTTAATGGCGGCGGCCGCGATCGGAAGGGGCATTCCCGTCGCGCCGATAAAGGCCGGGCTCTTTTCCCGGATTGCGGAAATAAGAGACATATCTCCGGGGATGATCCCGCCGAAAACGCCGAATCCCTTGCTCAAAGTCCCGGTCTGGTAAATAAACTCTCGGTCGATCCCTTTCTCCTCCCAGCTTCCCATCCCCTTTTCCCCCACCACGGCCAGGGCATGGGCGTCGTCGACCAGGATTTTCGTTCCGTACCGCCTGGCAATCTCCACATATTGGTCGAGGGGAGGAATTTCCCCGCGGGCGGGGAACACCCCATCGGTCAGGATCAAGGGTTTCGAGTTCCTTTTGAGATGCTTCGCGCAGGCTTTCTTCGAGACTCTGGGGTTCGAGGTGGTTGAAATAAATCATCTCCCTGCCGAAAAGCCGGGCTGCATCCACGAGGCTGGAGTGGGAGGCTTCGTCCAGAAAAAAGATGTCGTATTCATCGGCAACGGCCTGCAGCAGGACCGTGTTGGCAAGATAGCCGTCGGCGAGCAGGGCGGACGCCCCGGTGTCGAAAAATCCCGCGGCTTTTCGCTCCAGTTCGACGTAGAGAAAATGGTTCCCCACCGTGGTTCTTGACCCTGTGGGGCTGATCCCGTACTCAAAGGCGGCTTCCGAGAGGGCTTTCAATATCTCGGGGTCGCTGGACAGGCGATGGTAGTCGATCCCGCTGAGATAGAGGAGCTTTTTGCCCTCGAAGATCACATAATCCCGATCGACAAATTTCACAGAGGGTCCGAGCATCTTTTCACCGGCCTGAAACGATTGACATGGGGAATCAGGGTAGGATAACATCAATTCACTGATGATGACTTCGTAAAAAGTCAAATAACCCGTCACCCCGGCGAAAGCCGGGGGGTCCAGAACGTCTGGAAATAACTGGATTCCGGCTTTCGCCGGAATGACAAATTCTATGGAATCTTGACTTTTTACGAGATCATCAATGATATCATAAAAAGGGCTGTGCTGTCGAAGATCAGAGGTCGACGGTCCCTCGGGCATCAGGCCGATCCTGAAATTTCAATGAGAAGAAGAAAACCATGAACAGAAAAGAAGAGACCTTTCTCCTCAAGCTCCACCCCGGGTTGGAGCGCGAGCTTCCGGTTGTCACCCTGGCGGGGACGAGCAAGCGCATCGCCTCTTTCGTCATGCTGGGCGACGTGGAATTGAACGAGAAATGCGCCCAGATCCTGGTGGATCGGTTCCGGGCGGAAGGGTTTTTGGAAAAATTCGATATGCTGGTGGCGCTGGAGGCGAAAGGAATTGCCTTAGTTCACGAAACCGCCCGCAGACTCGGCCATCCTTTCTTCGTGGTGGTGCGGAAGAACGTAAAAAAATATATGGTCCGGCCTTTGATGGTTCCGGTCAGCAGCATCACGAGCGCCGGCGACCAGACCTTGGTTCTCGACGGCCGCGACGCGGACCGGCTCCGTGGACACCGGGTCTGTCTGATCGAGGACGTGATCGCGACCGGAGGGTCGATCCAGGCCGCCTGCGACCTGGTCCGCTATGCCGGGGCCGAGGTGACGGTGATCGCCACGGTTCTGCTGAAAGGGGAGTTCAGCGACCCCCGGCTGGTCTACCTGCAAAAATCCGCGATGTAAACGGTCCTCGCCTTTCGCGGGTCTTCAAAGGACAGCCTCCAGGTTTGCTTTCAACCCGGATTTTCTCCCCCGGATTGGGAAAAGGAATTAAAAGCGGCGGATCGGTCCGAAGGGCGCAGTCTGAGTTTCAGGGAGCAGGGTTTGGAACCCGGAATGGCGGTGGGTCCAGATAAATTTTCACCGCATCGGAGGGATTGTGAAAGGCGATCGACACGGGATTATCATCATCGATATGCTCAATGATTTTATCGGCCCAAAGGCGGCCTTGCGCTGCCCGGAGGGGGAAAAAATCGTTCCCACCATCAGAAGATTGTTGGACTTTGCCCACGAACAGGGGATCCAGGTGGTTTTTCTCCAGGAGGCCCACCGCAGGAACGATGCGGACTTCCGAGTTCGTCCCGTTCATGCGGTGAAAGGGACCTGGGGTTCCGAATTCATCGATGAGCTTCGACCCGAGGAAGCCAGGGGAGATTATATTGTCCAGAAACGTCGGCACAGCGGCTTCACCTACACCGATCTGGATTTGTACCTGCGCGAGGAAAAGGTGGACACGGTCGTAGTCACGGGAACGTGGACCAATGTCTGTGTCCGTTCCACGGCCGCCGAGGCCCTTTACCATGCCTATAACGTCATCGCCATTGCCGACGCGTGCGCCTCGGCCAGTGAGGAGATGCATAAGGCCGGCTTGCGGGATATGGCCCTATTCGCCGAGATTCTGACGGCGGATGAATACATGCAAGCTTGGCCCCACCGGGAAGGGGCCAAAAAATAAAACCAGAGGGGATAAAATGAAAAGGGAAAAATCAATATCAATTTTGACTTTAACCATGTTGTTCTTGGGCGTTCTTCTCCTGGGGCAGAGCGGACTCGCCGCGGCGCAGCAGACCAAATCCGGAGAAATAGCTTATGGGCACGGGTTCATGCTCGAGACCCCTCATCACCAGGCCTCTTTGAAGTTTAAGGAAATCGTAGAGCAGAAGTCCGGGGGAAAACTCAAGGTCAACCTCTTTCCGGCCGGACAGCTGGGCAGCGCCAAGGACATGTTCGAAAGCCTCCAGATGGGAACCCAGCAGATCGCTCTTCTGCCGACGGCCCGGATCAGCGGTTTCAACAAGAAACTCCAGCTTTTTGACCTCCCCTTCCTTTTCCCAAACCGGGAGATTGCCTACAAGGTGTTTGACGGCGCCTTTGGAGGCGAACTGCTAAAAACCCTGGAAGAAAACAAAATCATCGGAGTGGCCATTTACGAAGACGGATTCAAACACTTCACCGCCAACAAACCGATTCAGAGGCTTGAAGATTTCAAGGGCCTGAAGTTCCGGACGATGGAAAGCCCCATTATCATGGAGCAGTTCAAATCCCTGGGCGCGAATCCTACGCCCATCAACTTCGCCGAGCTCTACAGCGCCCTGCAGCAAAAAGTGGTTGACGGCCAGGAGAACCCGCTGGTAACCATCGCTAATATGAAATTTTACGAGGTCCAGAAATACGTGATGCTGAGCGGTCACGGCTACCTAGCCCATGTGTTGATGCTCAGCAAGTCCTGGTATGAATCCCTGCCGAAGGACCTGCAGAAGATCGTTTTCGAGACCGGCAGAGAACTCGCGGTCTGGCAGCGAAAAGGGGTCCTCGAGGGGGAGCAGGGTTATCTCAAGACCATCAAAAACTTCGGCACCAATATCATTGAAATCGCGGATCAGGAGAAGGTGCGCATGCGCGAGGCCACTAAACCGGTTTATAAAGTCGGCGAGGGAATTATCGGCAAGGAATTGGTCGAGAAGGCCGTGAAAGAAATCGAACGGCTCAGCAAGAAATAAAGGAAAAGGGAATCTTTCCGAGAAAGGGAGGATGCCATATCCGCCCTTTCCGGAAGGGCCCTGAAGGTGAAATCGGGGATGAGGATCCTGAGAGTTTTCGGCCGGCTGGAATACGTTTTTTTGAGCGCCTGCATGCTGGCTTGCACCTTTCTGCTTTTTGCCAATGTTGTCCTCAGGTATTTCTTTCAATCGGGCCTATTCTGGGCGGAGGAAGTCCTGAGGTATCTCATGATCTGGATCGCCTTCATCGGCGCAGCTACCTGCGTGCGCCAGGGCACCCACGTGAGTCTGGATATTGTCGTCAACCTGCTACCCCCTACCCAGAGGCCCGTTTTTAACCTGTTTCTGGATCTCGTCGGAGCGGCTGTTTCTCTTTCCTTATTCAAGTATTCCCTGGATTTTGTGATCCACGCCAGAGAGACGCATCAAGTTTCCTCCACCATGGGGGGAGTTCCGATGTATCTCATCTATTCCTGCCTGCCCGTGGGTCTCCTCTTAATCGGTCTCGCCTCCGCCAAGAACTTTCTTGCGGGTCTCGGCTTCGTTCGGAGGCGGCCGAATTCCAATCCGGAAAGATAGCCATGGGCCTCATCCTGCTCATTCTCTTTTTGCTGTTTTTGTTTTTGAATTTGCCGATTTATCTGGCGCTGATGCTCTCTTCGGTCGTCGCCCTCATCGGCCTGACTCAATTCCCGCCGGAGATTCTCATTCAGCGGATGTTTTCCGGCATCGATAGTTTCACCTTGATGGCGATCCCCTTTTTCATTTTCGCCGCCAATCTCATGAACAGGGGGGGATTGGCAAGCCGGATTGTGAATTTGGCAAACCTGCTTGTCGGACACATTCCAGGGGGGTTGGCCTTCGCCGTTACCCTGGCCTGCATGTTCCTGGGGACGGTGAGCGGGTCCTCCCCGGCCACTGTAGTCGCCATCTGTTCCATCATGATGCCGATGATGATCCAAGCCGGTTACGGACAGGCCTTCACCATCGGTCTGATTATTTCCGCCTCTTCCGTAGCGGTGATTATCCCTCCCAGCATCGGCATGATTATCTATGGAGCCGTAACCGGCACCTCCGTAGGAGAGCTCTTTGCCGCCGGTTTCATACCCGGGATCATCTACGGCCTTCTTTTTATGGGGTACAGCTATTACTACGCCAAGAGACGGAAGATTCCCGTGCGTCCGAAGGCCAGCATGCGGGAACTCGGGGCGGGCCTAAAAGACGCTTCCTTCGCCTTGGGGTTTCCGATCGTCGTCCTGGGTGGAATTTATGGCGGAATTTGCACCCCCACCGAAGCCGCCGGGATCGGGTGCGTCTATTCGATTGCGGTGGGTCTTTTTGTTTACAGGGAAATGAGCCTAAAGGAGCTTCCCGGCGTGGCTTTCGAGTCCTCCTTGTCGACTGCCCAGCAACTGATCATTCTTGCCGGAGCGAGCGTTTTCGCCTGGATGATGACGAGGTTTCAGGTACCGGCGGCTTTGGCGGGGAATATCCTGACCTACGGGATGTCGGAATTTTCGGTCCTGATGTTGATGAACATCGTCATGCTCATTGCGGGAATGCTCATCGATCCGGCCTCCTTTCAGATGATTCTGTCCCCCATCTTCCTGCCGATCGCCGTCAAATTCGGAGTCCACCCGGTTCATCTCGGAATCATCATGGTGGTGAACGGAGCCATCGGCATGTTTACCCCGCCCTTTGGTCTGAACCTCTTTGTGGCCACGGGAATTACCAAGATCCCGCTTCGGGAGATCATCAAACCGCAAGTGGTCGGGCCATGGATTGTCCTGGCCATCGGAGCCCTGCTGATTATTACGTACCTCCCGTCGGAAGCCATCCTGCTGTTACCCAAGCTGCTGGCGAGATGAAAAAGGGTTTCCGGTGAAAAGAGGGCCTGTCGGGAGAGCGGGAGAAAATTGGGAGAGAGCGGTCGGCGCTTTTTACAGGATCGCTTTTATTTATTCGCCAGGTGCATAAAATTATGTTGAGAGATCACAAAAACACCCGATAGAAGTAGGTTTCAGAACAATTATGGGGAAACAGTTGGAAATCACTTCCGGAGGGCTTCCCCTTTCGTCATTCCGGCCTTGACCCCGTATCGAGTACGGGGCAGGCTCCGGAATTCAGGATTTCCTTCTGGATTCCCGCTTTCGCGGGAATGACAATTCTGACTTAGGCAAATTTCTTGCAGCGTTTAGGTTTACCCTCCTAAATAGGCCTTCGCGACCTTTTCATCCTGGCGCAATTCGGCGCTCGGCCCCTCCAGGATGATCCTGCCCGTCTCCATGACATAGGCGTACTCGGCCACATCCAGGGCCATGTTGGCGTTCTGCTCCACGAGAAGGATCGTGATCTTCTGCTCCTTCAGGGTCAGGAGGATTTTTTCGACCTGGTCCACGAGAATGGGGGCCAGTCCGAGAGAAGGCTCGTCGAACAGAACCATTTTGGGATTCAGAGCCAGGGCGCGGGCGATCGCCACCTGCTGCTGCTCGCCCCCGCTCAGCGTTCCGGCCAGCTGACCTTTCCGCTCCCGCAGGATGGGGAACGAGTCGAAGAGCTGCTCGATCCGATCCTGGACGAATTTTTTCGAATTGGACAGGTAAGCCCCCATCTCCAGGTTCTCGAAGACCGTCAGCTCGGGGAAGAGGCGGCGTCCTTCGGGGCAGTGGGCGATCCCCAAGGAGACGATCTTGTCCGGAGGGCGTCCTTCGATCCGCTCCCCCAGAAACTCGATCGAGCCCCGGCCGGGTTTGAGAAGCCCGGAGATCACCTTCAGGAGGGTCGATTTGCCGGCCCCGTTGGAACCGATCAGGGTGACCGTTTTCTTCTCGGGCACCTCCAGCGAAACCGCCGACAGGGCCTGAACATGGCCATAGCTGGCCGAGATCTCTTTAACGCTTAACATCTCTTTTCCGTTCGCCCAGGTAGGCCCTGATGACCTCCGGATTGTTCTTGATCTCCTCCGGGGTTCCGGTGGCGATCTTCTTTCCGAAATTGAGGACGACGATCCGGTCCGATATGCCCATGACCAACTTCATGTCGTGTTCGACGAGAAAGATCGTGATCGATTTCTCCCGCATCTTCTGGATCAAGTCTTTCATCCCCCGGGTCTCCGTATCGTTCAGACCCGCCGAGGGTTCATCGAGGAGAAGGAGTTTGGGGTTGGCCGCGAGGGCGATGCCGATTTCGAGGATGCGCTGGTCGCCGTAAGGCAGGCTGCCGGCGATCGCCTCCTTCTTTCCCTCCAAACCGATGAAATTCAGGATTTCAGCGGTCTTGGCGAGGGTTTCTTCCTCCACCCGGCGCTTCCGCCGCGTGTTGAGGAAGGCGTCCCAGAGCGTCTCCCGCTCCTGGATGTGGCGCCCGGTCCGGATGTTTTCCTGGACCGAAAGACCGGGGAACAGGGAGGTGATCTGAAAGGTGCGGGTGATCCCCTTCTCCGCAATCTGGTGCGGCTTCAGGTGGATCAGCTCCTCGTCCCCGAATTGAATCGACCCCCCGGCCGGGCTCAGAAACCCGGTGACGGCGTTGAAGGTCGTGGTCTTTCCCGCCCCGTTCGGGCCGATCAGGCTGACGATTTCGCCGGGGAAAACCGAAAAATCCACATCGTTGACCGCGGTCAACCCCCCAAACTTCACGGTCAGATGATCCACCTTCAGCAGTTCAGCGGCCATCGTTCTTTTTCCCCAGGTTCAGCGCTTGCGTCAGGTAAAACAGCATGCCCTTGGGCATGAAGATCACGATGAAAATCACCATGAGGGCGTAGACCGCCATCCGGGCGTCTCCGAAAACCCTCAGCCACTCGGGGATCAGGGTGAAAAGGATTGCCCCGAGAAGCGGCCCGGCCTGGGTTCCCTGTCCCCCGCCGATCGCCATCATCACCGCGTTGACGCTGATGAAGAAGGCGAAAACATTCGGGTCGATGAAGCTCACGTAGTGGGCGTAAAGCGAACCGGCGACTCCGGCGATCGCGGAGCTCACGATCACCACAATCACAAGGTATTTGAAGGCGTCGATGCCGACCGACTCGGCCAGGTCCTCGTTTTCGCGGATGGCGATGAAAGACCGGCCGAAGGTGGAATTCACCAGGCGGTTCTGGAGAACGAAGGCGAGGATGACGAAGAAAAGGATCAGGTAGTAGAAGGGCATCTTCTGGCTGAAATCGACGGTCATGAACCCAAGGTTGATTTCCGGCGCGCCGATGTCGGTGAGCCCCATGGGGCCCTTGGTGAGATCAACCCAGTTAAGAGCCACGAGTTTCAGGACCTCGGCGATCCCGATCGTCATGATGACGAAATACGCCCCCCGCAGCTTGAAGGCCAGCCGGGCCACGAAAAATCCGAGGAGGCCCGAGCCGGCGAGCGCCACCGCCACCCCTCCCCACAGCGGGATTCCCAGGTTCAGGTAGGTTAAGGAGGAGAGGTAGGCGCCCACGCCGAAGAAGCCGGCATGGCCGAGGGAAAGCTGGCCCGTGTAGCCCAGGAGCAGGTTGAGGCTGATCGACAGGAGGCCGTAGATTCCGATCAAAATCGCCATGTGGAGAAAGTAGGGGTCCTTGGAAAAGGATCGGGAAGAGCAGGGCTCCGCACAGACAGAGAATGGCGGTCAGTTGATTTCTTTTCATCGCATCTGCCCCACTTTTCCAAAAAGACCGGTCGGCCTCTTGATCAGGATCAGGATCAGGAGAATAAACCCCACGGCGTCCTGATACCCGGAAGAAACATAGGCGGCCCCCAGGCTTTCGAAAACGCCCAGCAGAAATCCCGCGGTCACCGCGCCCGTAAAACTTCCGAGCCCGCCGATGATCACGATGGCGAAGGCCTTCAGATTCGCCAGATTGCCGATGTAAGGATGGACCGTGAAGATCGGCCCGAGGAGCGCCCCCGAGGCGGCCGCCAACCCCGCGCCCAGCACGAAGGTGAAGGAGTAAATCCGGTCGATCCGGATTCCCATGAGCGAGGCGGCCTCCATATCCTGGAAGGTGGCCCGCATCGCCTTGCCGACCTTTGTCTTCTTCAGGAGCAGATGGGTCAGGAGGACGAGGAGGATGGCGAAGCAGATAACTAAAATCCGCTGCGGGAGAAAATAAAGCCCGCCCAAGGTGACGGTGGTCATGGTGAGCGGGCTTTGGATCGACTCCGGCACGGGAGACCAAACCAGCATGGCAATGTTCTGCATGAACATGGAGAGGCCGATCATGGAGAGCATGACCGTGTCGATCGACCTTCTCCGCAGAGGTTTCAGAATCCCCTTTTCAAAAACGAAACCGATGGCCATCACCGCGAGAATGGCCAGGATCATGCTCAGCAGGAAAGGAATTCCCAGTTTCGAGAAAAAAGTGAAGAGAAAATAGGCCCCGAGCATGTACATTTCGCCGTGGGCGAAATTGACCACTTTCATGATGCCCAGGATCAGGGTCAGGCCGATCCCGATCAGGGCATAAGCCCCGCCGATGATCAAGCCGTTGATCACGTATTGGATGAAGATCATAGAATAAAAAAATGCCTTAAGTGCCTAAAATGCGCTTAACTGCCTAAAATCGGGAATATAGGGGAGACGGCTCTTTCCGAGGCCTATCCCTCGCCTCATCCCTCTCCCCGGGGGGAGAGGGATGAGGCGGATGAGCGCTATTTCATGACTTCGGGGACGAAGGGCTTGCCGTTCTTCACCTGGATGATCAGGATGTTCGGGGAGCTCTGCCCGAACTCGTCGAACTTGATGCGGCCGGAGAGGCCCCAGACATCCACCTTCTGGAAGGCGGCCCGGACCTTTTCCTTGTCCGTCGTTTTCGCCAAATCCATGGCGGCCTTGACGGCCTTCATCCCGTCGTATCCGCGGAAGGCCTCCCCAAAGCCTTTGGCGGCGTGTCCGCGTTTCAGGTATTCATCGGAAAACCACTTGGCCTCCTGGGGATTTTTCGCCAGTTCCGGGAACCACGGGGCGAAGAAGGTGATGATGTTTACCCCCTCGGCGGCTTCCGCGCCGGCGAGAAGGATCAGCCCCTCGGGAACGATTCCCCCTCCGGTGGTGAGGATTTTCTGATTCATGCCCAACTGTTTATACTGCTTCAGAATCAGCGAAACCTGGGCTTGGTCGCTGGTGATAACGATGGCGTTCGCCTCGGAATTCTTGATTTTGGTCAGCTGGGTCAGAAAATCGGTGGCATCGGCATTAATGATCTCGGTGGTGACCACCGTGCCGTTCGTCTTCTTGATGACCTTGGCGAACTCCTCGGCCGCCCCCCGGCCCCAGTCGTTGTTCACGGCCATGAAAGCCACTTTGCTGAAACCCATTTTCGGAACAAGGGCTTTTTCCAGCCCTTCGGCTTCCATCCGGCTGGTCGGGCTGATCCGGAAGAGCCAGGGGTTCGGTCGTTTGCCGTCCAGCAGGGTCACTTTGACCGAACTGGCCGTGTCGACCACCTGAGGAACTCCGTACTTCTTGGTCACGCTGGCGCTGACCGCCAAAGTGGGTGAGCTTCCCCAGGCGGCGATCATGGCATCCACCTTGTCGCGGGTGACGAGCTTCTCTGCGGCGCTTACGGACTGGGCCGGGTCATTGGCCCCGTCTTCCACAAAGAGCTGAATGGGCCTGCCGATGACGCCCCCTTCGGCGTTCATCTTGTCCCTGGCGATTTCCACGCCCGCCCTCTGGTAGCTTCCGGCGGCGGCGGCCACCCCGGTGAGGGGATAAATCACCCCGATCTTGATCGGATCGGCGGCGAGAGATAATCCCGGCCCTAAGACCAATAGGGAAAGCGTGAGAATAAAACCAATGACCTTGCTTTTCATTTTCCTTCCTCCTGTTAGAATATCGCATTGCGCATAGCGCATAGCGTAATCAGAGAATGCAATAGTTATTTTCATAGTTCGCGGGTGTCGCCCGGGGCATGAAAATTATAGGGGAATGAATACACGACGCCCGTTCATATCTTCCCTCATCGAGAACATTGCCTCCTTCCTGTTTTGATTGCCTTTTAATGAGCATCCGCGGGCGAAAATGCGGCCCGGTTCCAATTTTGGCAAAACGGGGAATTCCCTGATCCTGGAATTGAAAAGGGCACAGAGGGCTTTGATCAGATGAATATCTTTTCTATAACAGAATGCCAAAAAAGTCAAAGCCCTTGTGAATTTCAAATCCCGTGCCGGGATGTCGGGCGGAATGAACCCCCCATAAGCCTTCAAAATTAATAGAAAATTAAGCCGGTCATGAATTTATCCCCGTTTTAATCCTGTCGGAAATTGAGCTGGCTGCCCAAATCTTCTCTTTTGCCCCAATCGATCTTCATCCGGGCGATTCAATCTCCTCCAAAATCTCCCCTAACCCCTCTTTTTCAAAGAGGGGAAAAGGCCGTAACCCTTCAGTGACGGGGGGCCCGGGGCAGGTTTTGTTGTGGCCTGGGGGTTCGGGCGGTACGCGCCGGAAGCATCGGCCGGGATAGGTAGAGACTCGGAGAAAGCCCCGACCCTCCGCGGGGGGAGGCGGGAGGCCTTGGCCCCCGCCCCCTCCACGAAGAAATCAGCGCCTCATGATTCCAAGCGGACCGTCCGGACCCCCAGGCCATGGGACTTCTTTCCCCTTACCTCGGACCTCCATTCATAGCGCCTGGCCACCCGTGACTGAGGGGTTACAAAAGGCCCCCTTTTCCCTTTGAAAATCCCCCTGGCGACTCGCGCTTTGCCCCTTGCGGCATTTAACGACCTTTTTCTTGACTTCCCAAATAACGGTCAGTAAACTTTGACTGGGTGATTTGATCCGGCAAAGAGGAGGAAATTTCTCCTGGCCCATCTTTCGCCAGACCCGGAAAAGCCCGAATGGAGTTTGAGGCAATGGACACGGATAAGGAAAACTTTTTTTGCGTGGGCAAGTCGGTGCCGAAGATCGACGCCTTGGATAAGGTTCTGGGGAGGGCGGTCTATTCCGAGGATATTTCCTACCCGGACCTGCTTCATGGGAAAGTCCTGCGGGCCGGGGTTCCCCATGCAATTATCGAAGAGATCGACACCCGCGAGGCGCAATCCCTGGGCGGGGTGGCCTGCGTGCTCACCGCCAAGGACGTTCCGGGACTTAACCGTTTCGGCATTGCCTTCCAGGACCAAGAGGCGCTTGTCACGGACCGAGTCCGCTACATTGGCGACCCGGTGGCCCTCGTGGCCGCGGAAACTGAGGAGATCGCTAGGGAAGCCGTGAAGGCCATCCGGGTGAAATACCGCCCGCTGCCGGTGATTACAAATCCCCGGGAGGGCTTGGCTGAAGGGGCGGTCAAGATCCATGAAAAAGGAAATCTCCTTCTTCATACAAAACTTCGCAAGGGAGACCTCGCCAAGGGATTCGCCGCTGCGGAGGTGATCGTCGAAAACACATATAAAACGCAGGTGGCGGACCATGCTTACCTGGAAACCGAGTCCGGAATCGGGATGATGGACAAGCAGGACAACTTAGTCATCTGGTCGGCCAACCAGTGCCCCTTCCGGGACCGCCGGCAGGTGGCGGTCGTCCTCGGGATGCGGGAGAACAAAATCCGCATCATCCGGGCGACGACCGGCGGCGCCTTCGGCGGGAAAGACGACGTGACCGTGGAAGTCCACCTCGGTCTCCTGGCCCGGGCCACCCGGAGACCGGTGCGCCTGATTTTGGATCGCGAGGAATCGTTCCTCTCCCAGACCAAGCGCCATGCCATCGAGATCCGGACCCGCTGGGGGGCCAGAGCGGACGGAAAGATCTGCGCCATGGAGGGGGATGTTTGGGGGGACAAAGGGCCCTATGCCGGTCTGGGGGCCTTCGTGGTCAAGAAATGCGGCCTCCACCTGAGCGGGCCTTATTATATTCCCAACATCCGCGTGGACTCTTACAGTGTCTATACCAACAACATTTTTGCGAGCGCGATGCGGGGATTCGGCGTCACCCAGGCGGCCATCGCCCACGAGGCGCAGATGGACGAGCTGGCGAAAAGACTCAATATCAACCCGCTGCGCCTGCGCCTGATCAATTGCCTGAAAAGCGGCCTCTCCACGGCGACGGGGCAGGTCTTTCACGAGGGGGTCGGCATCGAGGCGACGCTGGAGAAGATCCGGGGAGTCGTTCTGAAGGATCCGGCCCTTCATCGGTACTGGGAGGACCTGACATGAAAAAAAGGGGAATCGGGGTCGGTTCCATGTTTTACGGCTTGGGCTACGGGTTTTCCCGCCAGGACATCTCCTCCGCCACCATTGAAATTTGCGAGGACGGCTCGGTCATCGTCCGCTCCGGGGAGGTGGATTTCGGCCAGGGCTCGGACACGATCCTCTGCCAGATCACTTCGGAAGAGCTCGGAATCCGTTACGATACAATCCAGATGCTCACCGCCGACACGCTCACGACCCCGAATGCGGGCCCCACTTCGGCAAGCCGCGTCACCTATGTCACCGGGATGGCGATGTTGAAAGCGGCCCGGGCCATGAAAAAAAACCTCTTGTCCGTGGCGGAGCAGATTTTGGGGCAGAAGGACCTCCTCTTCGGGGATGAAAAGGTCTACTCCCGCTCCCACCCGGAGAAAGTCATCCCTTTCAAAGCCCTGGCCAAGGCCGCTCACCTGCGGGGGGCCGCCATGGTGGAAACCGCCTGGCACGACATTACCACTAAGGATGTGGACCCTGAAACCGCCCAGGGGGACGCCTATTCGGCCTATGCGTATTCGACCCAGATTGCCGAAGTGGAAGTCGATACCGAAACCGGGCAGGTCGAAGTCCTGCGGATCGTGACCGCCACGGATGCCGGCAAGGCCATCAACCCGTTGAACGTGGAGGGGCAGATCGAAGGGGGCGTTTCGATGGGGGTGGGTTATGCCTTGTCCGAGGAGATCATCCAGGAAGGGGGCTATCTGAAAACCCCTTCGCTCGGGGATTACATGGTTCCCACCAGCCTGGACATGCCGCCGATCGAGACCCATATCGTGGAAGTGCCCGTCTCTTCCGGGCCTTACGGGGCCAAGGGCGTGGGCGAACCCGCCTCCATTCCCTACGGCGCCGGCGATTCTCAACGCGATCTCCGACGCCATAGGCATCCGCGTCACCCAGATCCCCGCGACCCCGGAAAACATTCTGCGTCTGATACGGGAAAAAGAGCTGTGATAAAAGAAACCCCCGATCAGGAAAAAGTGCCAGTGGAGCCCTTTGAAAAAAAATTGGGATGCAAGAGGCGAGCGGTCCTATGGCCCGGGGGTCGGGGCGGATCGCTTGGAATCATGAGGCGGTGAATTCTCCGTGGAGGGGGCGGGGAAGATACCCCCCGCCTCCTTTGGCGGAAACAAACTTTGATCCTTGAACCAGAGGGGCAACCTGGCCGATGCTTCCGGCGCGCTCCGCCCCGACCCCCGGGCCTCATCAAGGCTGCTGCGAACTTATCTAAAAAGGTTAACCGTTATGGATAAAAGGGAGCGCCATTATGCGCCGTTTTGAGTTCTATTCGCCCAAATCCATCGCCGAAGCCTTGCGGTTCCTTTCCGAAAAAGGGGACCGCGCGAGAGTCGTCGCCGGCGGGACGGATTTGATCCCGAGGCTGAGGGAAGGGGTTTCCCAACCTGATTATGTTTTAAACCTGTTGGAAATCGAGGAACTAAACGGGGTAAAGGAGACAGGCCAGGTTCTGCACATCGGCGCGACAACCACTCACACTCAAATAGCCGAATACTCGGCCCTGCAGCGGACCTGCTCAGCCTTGACGCAGGCCGCGGCCTCGGTCGGCGGGCCTCTGGTCCGGAACCGGGGGACGATCGGCGGGAACATCGTCAATGCCTCTCCTGCAGCCGACCTTGCTTGCGCGCTCTTGGCGCTGGACGCTGAAGCGGTTCTCCGGAGCGAAAAGGGAACGCGGGCAATGGCGCTCGGGGATTTTTTCACCGGCCCCGGACAAACGGTGATCAGACCCGATGAACTTTTGACGGAGGTTACGATCCGGCTGCCCAAAGGAAAGGGCGTGTTCCATAAATTGGGCCGCCGCCAGGCCATGTCTCTTTCCATCGTGAATGTGGCGGTATCTCTGGAAATGGAAGGAAAGATCTGCCGAGAATCCCGGATCGCCCTGGGATCGGTTGCGCCGACGCCCATTCGCTGCCCTCAGGCGGAACTCCTGCTGGCGAACAGAGAAGTGAATCCGGAGTTGATTTCGAAGTGCGCAGGGGAAGCCATGCGCGCGAGCAAACCAATCGACGATCAGAGGGCCAAGGCCTGGTATCGAATCGAAGCGGGGACGGTTCTCCTGAAACGGGCACTGGTTGAGGCTACGGGTCTTCAGAGCAGCTGATAAACGCAGAACAACATTGCCACAGAGGGCACAGAGAACACAGAGGAAATATTAGCGGGATGCGGAAATACTCCCAATTGCCGTCACTCCCGCGAAGGCGGGAGTCCAGAATACCTTGAAAAGACTGGATTCCTGCTTCCGCAGGAATGACGAAATAGGGTCGGTAAGGACTTTTTTAGCAAACTGTTAGGGCCGGTTCGATGTTTTGTTTTTGACTCTGTGCCCTCTGTGGCAAAAAATGGAATTGAAAAATAGGAGGACTGAGGTGTCTCCAGAGGAAAGCAAAGTTCCACTCAAGATGGTGGTAAACGGCAAACCGGTCGAGGTGAAAGTCGATCCGACCTGGACGCTTCTTTACGTACTTCGCGAAGAGTTGAAACTGACCGGGACAAAAAAGGGCTGCGAGAAAGGTGATTGCGGGGCCTGCACCGTCCTCCTGGAAGGAAATCCGGTGAATTCCTGTCTGGTTCTGGCTCTGCAGGCGGAGGGAAAGAAAGTGGAAACCATCGAAGGCCTGGGCACGGCGGATTCCCTTCACCCCCTCCAAAAGAGCTTCATCGCCAACGGCGCCGTCCAATGCGGCTTCTGCTCCCCGGGAATGCTCTTGTCCGCGGCCGCGCTCTTGAAAAAGAACCCCAGCCCGACCGAAAAAGAGATCCGGACCGCGATCTCCGGCAACCTCTGCCGCTGTACGGGTTACCAAAAGATAGTCAAGGCCATCCAGAATTGTTCGAAATTCAAATGAAGGAAAGGCCGGGTGAGACCGGCCTCTCGCTATTCTTCCTCCCGAATTTGTAGCGGCCGCCTCCTGGCTCTCAGGAAAGTAATCCTCCCGCTTCCATAACTCGAATAAATAAAGGATGAAAAGGTTGACTATTTTAGTTCTGGACGATTATGTTCGTTGAAACCAGCAGGATTGAGTCTTTATGATTTCTTGTAAAATTATGATATTATGAAAAAAGGAAAGTTTTTCCCCACATAGTAAGCCGAGATAACGAAAGCGGCACAGCAAATATGGTTAATAAGGTGTTTAAACATGTAGTAGGGAAGTCAACTCTCAAAGAGGGCATTACGATCCATAAAGGATTTGAGGATATTTTTGCGAGTCCAGATACAGGGCAGAAAAAAGAGATTACAATCTTATATGGAAATGGTCAATCAATTAATGCTGTGCTCAGGCGGCTGAACAATATTCGAAAGCACGTCCATATCAAATATACAAGTAAAGCACAGGCTCCTTTTGTTGAATGGTTGAATGCGACCTTTGCGGCAACAAAAAACGGGGCGATCGGCGAATTCCTGGAATTTCAAAAGGTATCCTCAGATATCTTCAAGGTGAGCCCCATCACCCTGGACATGGATTATAAGGCAAATCTCTATGTTGCAGATTCTTTGTTTCATAAAATAGAGCAAGACACGATTAAGGCAGAGGGATCTTTTCTTGAGATAGAGAAAATAGTCAACAGCATTGGGTTTAAACCGGATGAAGGACAAACCTACTATAATCGCTTCAATTGAAAAGGCGTTCTTGGCAAATGAATGGCAGAAAGAGATTAAAGCCATTCCTGATCTTGACCTAAAATGTGATTATCGCAAAATGTCCATTCAGGTAGAAGTAGAATTTGGCAATGCCCGGGCCTATTACCAGGATTATATCAAGTTCATGCTTTCTTATTCCTCAAAGCAGATTAACTTAGGGATTCTTATTACTCCCACGTTGGGATTTGCAAATGTTCTATGCGAAATTGGGAAACAGAAAGCTTTGCAGCGAGGGCGAAAAACTTATTCAGGAATGATGCATTTTGAAAAAGCCTTCAAAGAGTTCCAATACTTAAAAGCGCTCTTTGATATGCCCATTGCCATACTTGGAATAGATGTCTCTCCTTTATGACAGATTCCCGACTGATAAAAACGGAGCCGATGTTCAGAAATTTCTTGACCGGAAATACAGGATGATCCATATTGTGATCATTATTTGCGGAAATCTTTCATTGCCAAGGGGGTTGATCGCCCGTTAGGTAATTCGATATGAAAAAGCTGGATGAAATCAGGATAATTATTAGGAAAAACCGGGACGTTCTTGCCGAGAATTACGGCGTAGCCGTGGTGGGTGTCTTTGGGTCGTATGTGCGGGGGGAACAAAGGGAAAAAAGTGATATTGATTTATTGGTGGATATTCTCCGCCCCATTAGCCTTTTGGAAATTGTGGGAGCGGAAATCTATCTCGGTGAAATTCTGGGTGTAAAGGTGGACCTCGTGCCCAAAAGAGACGTACGCGAGGAACTGCGCGAAACCATCTTGGCGGAAGCTGTGGCTATATGACTCGCAACGTTTCCCTTTATGTCAAGGATATTCTTCAGAACATGCAGGATGCCGAGGAGTTCGTTTGGGGTTTCTCTTACGAGCAGTTTGCGGGCGATAAAAGAACGTTCAATGCCGTAGTGCGCTCGCTGGAGGTAATTGGCGAGGCGGCCAAGAATATCCCCGATGAAATACGCAGTAAATACCCTTTAGTGCCCTGGAAGGAAATGGCGGGAATGCGGGATAAGGTTATTCACTTCTATTTCGGCGTAAACAAAGAAGCAGTCTGGATTGCCGTGAAGGAGCGCATCCCGGCGGTAAGGCCGATGGTTGAAAAAATCCTGCAGGAATTGAAAAGCAGTGAGGAAGGCTGAGACAACCGTCCTTCTTCTTCCATTAGAAATTCTTGGAGCTGCAGAAATCGAAGATGCAATTTCTTTAAAAGATATCGAGGAATCACCGAATACCTCCTGGTTCCTTTTCCGCGAGCTTATCGGCCACGTCTTTCAAACCGATTTTTTCCAGGCCTTCGCGGGTCTGCATTCCGGTTTTTCTGTCCCAGCCCCACAGTTCGTAGAAATCATCGAGCATGGCGTTGAACTGCTCTTCGTCCGCCTTGAAGCCCTTGTAAGGACCGGTCTTGATCTCCTCTTTCCGAAACCTTTCCGGAGGGAGATCGTCTTCCCGGGTAAGATCCGTGTGCAGGGAGTTGAAAGGCCTTCTCCAGGTTTCTGCCGATCACGGCATAACGATCCATCAGGTCCTTTTCCGTCACCTCCAGCCCCAAGCCCGTGCGCACTAATTCGGCATAATTTGCCGGGGTCAGGAAGTGGGCCCCGGACCAGGTTCCCACGTAGTTGCAGATCCCGAGGTTGTCTTCCAACTCCTTTGTCTTTGCCTGCCACACCACCGCCTTGGCCTGGTTCGGGTAATGGACGATATCGTAGTCGTCGCCCCCGGGCCCGGAGTGGATGGGCCCTCGAATCGCTCCCCTGAGGTGCCTCCCGGCCACCGGCGAGGTGGCGACCCCCAGGCCCCAACCCTTGGGAATCCGGAAAGGTTCGATGGAAGGCTGGCCTTTGAGGTGAGCGAGGAAATATTCGGAGCCCTGCCCGATTTTCCGGGCGGCTTCCACCATCCCGTCGGCGAGCAGATCCCCGATCCCTTCCCGAAAGGCGAGTTTCCGCATCAAGCCCGATCAGGGCTTCGCCATTGCCCCATTCGAGTTTTAACCCGTCGGTGTCCTTCTGATCGATGAACCCTCTCTCGTAACACTCGAAAACCCAGGCCAGACCCGCGGCCACGTAATCCGTGTCCAATCCTAATTCGTTGGCGAGGAGCCAGAAGGCCACGGCGGTTTCCGGGTCCGAAATGTCGAACCGGGCCACGCTCCAGAGGGCGTTGATCCAGAAGCCTTCTCCTTTCATTTCCTCATATTTGCCCTGGGCTTTTTCCATAAAAGGCATGCACCCGGTGGGGCAGGAGAAGCAGGCGCGGACTTTTTGCCGCATGCTCGGGATCCCAGCCTCCGGGTTCATCAACCGGGCTCTTTTCTCCCGTTCCCAGTAATCGTCCTGCCCGTTGCGGATCACCATGCAGGTTTCCCAGGCTTCGAAGTCGAGGTTCTCGAAGCGGGCCGCCCCGGATTGGCGCATGGACCGGACTTTGTCCCGGTTGGCTTCGCATTGGCGGTGCGTTTTCGCGACCGCCTCCATAAACCCGCGCGGGTCGAAGACGTCGATCTTCCCGTGCCCGCGAACGACGACGGCCTTGAGCTTTTTATCCCCCATGACGCAGCCGACGCCGGACCCTCCGGCGGCCTTGGCCGTGTCGATCAAAATCGCAGAGCCCCGGACCCGGTTCTCGCCGGCGGGGCCGATGGCGGCGATTTCGATCCGCTCGTCGCCGAGTTCCTGGCGGAGGAGGTTCTCCGTCTCGTAGGTCGTCTTTCCCCAGAGCCAGGCGGCATCGCGGATCTCCGCCCGGCCGTCGGTGATATAGAGATAGACCGGATTTTCCGCTTTCCCCCGGATGATAATGTTGTCGAACCCGGCATATTTTAGCTCGGCGCCCCAGGACCCGCCCACGTTCGCGGAGCCTTTCCCGCCGCTGAAGACGTTGATGGTCGAGATGTCCGTCCGGCAGGCGCCCGGGGCCGCGGTCCCGACCAGAGAACCTGCGCCGAAGCAGAGAAGATTTCCGGGGTCGCTCCACTTTGTCCCGGGCTCGATTTCATTGATCAGGATGAGGGAGTTGGTGCCCCGCCCTCCAAGCGTCCGGGCGGCATAGGGTTCGCTGCTCTCGGTCCATATCCGCCCCGTGGTCAAATCGACCCGGAGAATTTTCCCCGCCAGCCCCCCGCCGATCTTCCCTTCCTTATTCATGGCCGCGCCCCTCTTGTTTCTCGTCCTCGACCTTTGCGAGCGCTTCGTAGGAGCAATAGTTCACGCACAGGGGCTGTGCCTCGGTTCCGCATCGATCGCAAGTCTTATCGATGGTCCAGCGCACATTCCCGGTCTGGGGGTTGCGAAAAACTTGAATGCTGCTCCGCTCCGGCCAGAAACTCCCCGTGTGGTGAAAGGAGCAGACCAACTGGCAGAGCTTGCATCCATAACAAAGAGCCGCCTTGCGTACGATTCGAGCCATTCCTATATTTCCTCATCGCCTGTTGAATACCCAAAAAACCCGTTTCCGCCCTTGGGCCCACCATCCGAGCTCTCTATCCTTTGTTAATACAGTCGGCGATCCGTGTCAATGGGATTGAGCCGCTTCCCCTCTTTCAATTCCGCTTGAACTGAAGGGCTCCCATCCGCTGGGTGGAGATCACGACCCCGGATTTCCTGCCCCTTTTAGTATCCTTTCCCGGGGATCCGGACCTTCCAAATAGGCTGGAGGAAAAGATTTGACAGGCATATGGATAACATATATTTGGCGAATTTGGGCACAGAGAAAGCAGTTATGGCATTCGGGGATCATTATTGGCCTCGTACCTATTCAGTCACGGGTGGCCAAAGGCCGTGAGTTGGTATTAGGGAATAGCAAAGAGGTGCCGCGGCCCGGGGGCCCGGCGTTTCGCTCCGTGGAAGGGGCGGGGGCCAGGGCCTCCCGCCTCTCTTTGCGTAGACAAAACTTCCGGTCCGAGTCACAGCCTGTCCCGGTCGGTGCTTCCTTCGCGAACCGCCCGAACCCCCAGGCCGCAACCAGACTTGTCCCCGCCACCCGTGACCGAATGGTTACATTGGCCTCTAATTATTGCCTTGACTACTCATTTCCACAAGAGTACTTTTTAGTCGTTGTTGTTCCTCGCAGTCAAGAAAACCCAATGACTTAACCCTTGTTCAGCGGGGGGCCGCGATGAAAAAGGATCCCCAAAATTGATCAGGTGAGGCCTCCGGGAGGTACGATTTCTCCTCGGAGGTGCCTGCCGGTTTTAATCTTTTTGAATCAGGCGTTCGAATTTACGAGCTTTCCATCACGAATCTCCGAGGCGGGAAAAATCATGAAAAGGCGTTATCGAACCCTGCCCCCAAAGTTCTCCAAGGCGCTAGGCAGTGGCCTACCCGCGGCAATACCCAGATTAGAGGAGAGGGATAACGATGAGCAAAAAACCTGAAGAGATAGAAATCACCAGGCGAGAATTCTTTGCCGGGACCGGCACCGCTCTCGCCATTGGTGCGGTATCGACCCTGACCGCCTGTGCACAAACGGCTACAATGACGCCGACTCCATCTCCCCTCGATGGTGTCCCTCTATCCACACGGATCGTTCACGACCCCAATTTGTGCGCCGGTTGCGGAGTGTGCGGATTGATGTGCGCCTTCTACCATGAAAAGGAATACGGCCCTTCGCTTGCCCGGAATGGATTGTCGCGCGACCCGTTTAACGCCGATTTTACCTTCCATGTCTGCCAGCAATGCACTTCTCCTAATTGCTATTTCGCCTGCCCAAAGAAAGATGCGGCCTTGTGTGTGGATAAAAAGACCGGGGTGACATATGTGAATACGGCGGAATGCGTGGGTTGCGGCAGTTGCGCCAGTGCCTGTCCGTTCTCTCCGCCCCGCGCCAACGTGCAGCCGATAAAGAAAGTCTCCTTTAAATGCGACCTTTGCCGCGCCAGGGAAGATGGGCCTATCTGTGTGGAGTACTGCACGATGCACGCCTTGAGGAAGGTTTCCGGAAAGGAGAAGGGGTAGATATGGACCGGAACGGCTGGGCAGGGAAAATACTCTGGGTTGACCTGACTACAAAGAAAATCAGCACCGTCCCCACCTCCGACTTTGAACCGGAAAAGTATTTAGGCGGGGTCGGCCTAAATACGAAGATTTTCTGGGAAATGGGATGCCCCAGGGTCGACGCGTTTGACCCCGGAAGCCCCCTCCTTATTTCCGTGGGGCCCATGACCGGAGCGGCGGGGCCTTTCAATCGCGCGGAAGTCTGCGGCATAGCTCCCCAGTCTTATCCGCAGGAGACGTTCGCCTATTCCGGGATCGGGGGAAAAATTGCCTCCGAAATCAAGTATGCCGGCTATGACGGTCTGACGATTGTTGGCAAGTCCGACCAGCCGGTATATCTCTCAATTGTCGATGAAACCGTGAAGATCGAGGAGGCAAAATCCCTGTGGGGATTGGATACCTTCGAAACGCAAAAAGCCCTGATGAGGCAACATCCCCAAGCTGCCGTTCTCACGATTGGACCGGCCGGTGAGAATCTCTGTCGTTTCGCGGTTATCCTTAACGAGACCGCCAGCGCCGCTGGACAGGGCGGGTACGGCGCAGTCATGGGTTCCAAGAAGCTTAAAGCGATTGTTGTCAAAGGCACCGGTACTTTGAAAGTCGCCAGGCCGGATGCGTTGATGAAGCTCCAGAAAGAACGGATGGACGCAAAGGAATGGCTGAAAGGCGCGGCGCAGTCCTGGGGCAGGTATCCTTTGTGCGGAGGAGCCATAGCTAAAGATATGCGGGCAAACCGTCTCAAGCGTATGGCGGGATGCCACGGCTGCACTTATCAGTGTATGGGTTTTTATGACATTCCGGGTATCGGCAAAGGCGCCCAGATGTGCGTTGAAGCTTGGTATGGCTGGTTCAGCGGAGGCAGTTCCGAAGGCTACTGGGAAGGCAATATCCTGTCGCAGAAATTAGGGATCAATAATTATGAGCTGAATGGGATTATGAACTGGCTGCGTGCCGTGCAATATGGCATCGTGGACAAAAAAAAGCTGGGCTTGACTTCGATCCCTATGATCGATCATGTCGGCAAACCCCAATTGGGCGGGAAGGGAGTTCATCATGAGTTCCTGGTGGAACTGCTCAACGGGATAGCCAGCGGCAAAAGCATACTCTCCAAGGGTACGGCCAGGGCAGCAGAGGGCCTGGGTCCCGCCGCCCGGAAGTTTTTTAACGGGATATTCCCGGCCCGCGGATATATGAATCACCACATCGAAACCGTTGGGTCGGCATTGCACTGGGCCATGGATACCCGCGACCCTTATTCTTCGTGCCATGACTACACAGACGCCTTTGGACCCTATCCAAAAATTGCCGCTTACTTTGGCTTGCCCGGCGGCGACATGGCCCCCGGCCAAAAGGGTGGCAAGAAGATGGTCTATGACCGGACGGAATACCAGACCGCCTGGGTGCAGAATCACCAGAGCATTAAGAACTCTATGCCGATCTGTGAATATGCAAGCATGCCCTACACCTTCTTTCATCCGCCGGCTATGGATATCCGTATTTTTGAAGCGAGCGTTCTTTCCGCGGTCACCGGCATCGATTATTCCGTAGACAGATTGTGGGCCACCGGGGATCGGATATATACTTTGCGGCGCGCCGTAGCGGTAGCGAGGGAAAACCGAAGCCGGGAGCAGGACGACCTTAGCCAAGTCTGGTTCGAGAGGCAAGTTGGATCTCAGTCTCTGGCGGCGCCTCTTGACCGGACCAAATGGGAGACGCTGAAAAACAGGTTTTATGCGGTTCGTGGTTGGAACCCCGTCAACGGCAGGCCTACACGGTCCAAGCTTGAACAACTGGGAATGAAAGGGGTGGCGGATCGATTGCAGAGTGTGGGAAAGCTGGGATAGGGTCTTCCCAAGCGCATTAATCCTTTATCTGAGGGAAGGAATTTAAAATGACCTTCGTAGGCAGGTTTTTTGTGGCATCCTTGTTGGCGGCGTGCTTTTTGAGCGGGTGCAGCACCCCGGCTCAAAAAGCCTCTCTTGAGGGCACGGCTCAGACGCAGGCCCAGCCCGGGTATCTCGGCCAAAATGAGTATACCGGCAAATATTGGCCGACCCAGGGATGGAGAGAATGCAAACCGGAGGCCGTCGGCATGAATTCTGCCAGGCTGCTCCAGGCCATCGAATATGCGGCCGCGCCTGCCTTCAATACGGAAGGGCTGCTCATCCTCCGCAAGGGCCACATTGTCGGAGAGGCCTATTTCGGAAACTTTAAAATCAACTCAAGACATGCCAGCCACTCGATGGCCAAAAGTTTTGCCAGTGCCCTGGTAGGCATCGCCATTGATAAAGGGCTGATCAAGGATATCGATGAAAGAATCTGCCAATATTACGAGGAATGGGATTGTAAAAACAAAGACGATTTTCGAAGCAGGATCACCATCCGGCACGCCATGACCCTGACCACGGGACTCGAATGGCAAGAGAACTGGGCAAAATGGGATCCCGCCACTAACGATTCCTTGAAAATGGGCCAAAGTGGCCGTTTCACTAAATATATGGCCGAAAGGAAAGGTCTCCATGAACCCGGCCAGCGTTTTTATTATTCCACCGGTGATCCCATGCTCCTATCCCGAGTTATCCAGGCGGTAACCGGGGTAACGGCCTTTGAATTTGCACGACAAGACCTCTTTAAACCGTTGAATATTACCAATATTGACTGGCAAGAAGACCGAGACGGTTACACCTCAACGGGCTTTGGACTGAGCACTACCGTGCGGGACTACGCGAAATTTGGATATCTATACCTTAATAAAGGGTCCTGGGAGGATAGAACTGTTGTGCCCAGAGAATGGGTGGAAAAATCGACGCAAACGGATCCCACCGTCAAGATGTGGAATGCATACGGATATCTCTGGCATGTCAATTTGCCCCTTAGGCTCAGTATCAGAAAGTCTCCCGTATCCACGGTCGCCATTCCGCCCGACGGGTATATGGCCGAAGGGGTTCGGGGACAGAATATTTTTATCATCCCATCCAGGGATCTTGTTGTTGTCCGAGTCGCCAACCAGACAAGGGAAGCGATGGATCCGGTTAAGTTCCTGACCATGGTTCTGAATGCTATTGAAAATTAGTTCTCTTTTGCGCCGCCGGTGTGAGTCAGTACGGCATTTCCATAAATTCAATTCATGCCAAAAAATACTCGGTTTCAGGAATTCCTTGCCACTGTGGCGCCCCCCGAATTCCATCCTAAAATTACACCGTGGCGAGAAAATTTTTGATGGTCTGCGGCTCATCTGGTATACTTTAGACAGCGTTGACCCTCTTAGATGAGCAAATCCCAAAATCCTTTTTTGAGCTTTCCGCATAGCGCGAGGGGAAAGAGATAGTGAGACTCTTTTCCCTGGCGGCCTTTAGTCACGGGGGGCGGCGAAAGGAATATTTGACGAAGGAGCGGATATGAAAAAACTGGAGACCGATTTTGCGGGCGTGAAGATGCGCAACCCCCTGATCCTGGCTTCGGCCACTCCCAGCTGGGACGGGGAGCATTGCCACCAGGCCTGGATCCATGAAGCCGGGGCGATCGTCCCCAAAACCTTCGCGCCCCCGGATAAATTCGCCCAGCACCCCCGCTGCGGCCGGATGAAGATCATCCGCCACGGGGCCAGCCGCATCGGAATGATCAATATCGAGCTTTACACGACCATAACCTTGGAAGATTGGCTGAAGAACGACCTGGAGAGGGCGCACCAGGGCGGGAGTTGCCTCATCGCCAGCGTCGTGGCGCACCCGGAACCGGAGGCCACGGGGCGGAACGCCCGGATCATCCAGGATACGGGCAAGGTGGCCATGTTTGAAATCAACGTCTCCTGCCCGATGCCGGCCGACAACTCGAAGGTCGGTTTCCAGATGGGCAACGACCCGGATTCCTGCTACCGCCAGGTCCAGGCCTTGAAAAAAGCCGTCACCCTTCCCGTAGGCATCAAGCTGACCCCCACCACTCACAACATGGTCCCCATGGCTCAGGCGGCGGAGGCGGCAGGGGCCGATTTTCTGACCATCGGCAACTCGGTCCGCTCCTTCGCCGGGGTGGACATCAAGACCGGTCTTCCCAAGCTTCCGGCCTACGGCGGGTACAGCGGTCCGGCCATCAAACCCATCACCCAGCGCCATGTCTCTGAAGTGGCCCGGGCGGTCAAGACCCCGATCTCGGCCTGCGGGGGCATCACCACCTGGGAGGACGTGGTGGAGTACATCATGCTCGGAGCCACGACCGTCCAGATCTGCACCTCCATCATGTGGCAGGGGTACGGGCATTTCCAGACCCTGCTGAAAGGCCTGGAAGGATATATGGAAGCCGAAAAGATTGAGTCCCTCGACGCAATCCGCGGCAAGACGCTTCCCTATATCACGACGATAGAAGAAGTTTCCAAACGCCCCCCGCTGGTCTCAAAAGTGGACGCCGAAAAGTGCACCAATTTAAAAAAGGGAGGGTGTGAGCTCTGCGGCAAAGTCTGTTTCTACGGGGCCGTCGAATTTTCTCCCCGCCTGAAATTGAAACCGGAGAATTGCGACGGGTGCAACCTGTGCGTGGAGATCTGCCCGGTCGGGGCGCTGAGTTTAGTGCCCGCGGGAAGATAAGAGATTCACCGCGGAGAGCGCACCCCAAAACGGGGCCGTAAGACGGGAGAACGCAGAGGAAAGCTAATCAAAAGACAAAAAAACAATTCACCACAGAGCGCACAGAGAGCACAGAGAAATATAAAATCAAAAAATAACACTCATATTCTTTACTTACGCTATGCGCTATGCTCTTTGCGCTCTGCGATTTTCTAAGTGAAAGGGAAAAGGCATGGATTCTCAAAAGCAGGTGTCAGAATGGATCGATAAAAACCGAAACGCCATCGTCGGGTTCCTCCAGGATCTGATCCGGATCCCCAGCGTGACCGGGGAGGAGGGGCCGATCCAGAAGTTTATCGCCGGACGGCTGAAGGAAATGGGGCTGGCCGTGGATGTCTTCGAACCGGACCTTGCCGCCTTGCGCAAGCACCCTGCCTTCGTGGAGGTTTCCCGCGGATACGAAGGGCGGCCCAACGTGGTCGGGATTCTGAAAGGAAAAGGGGGCGGGAAGTCCCTCCTCTTCAACGGCCACGTGGACGTGATCCCGGCCGGGGCGCCGGAAAGTTGGGTTCATAAAAGCTGGTCTGGGGACCTTGCGGACGGACGCATTTACGGGCGCGGAGCAGCGGACATGAAATCGGGGCTCGCGGCCATGACCATGGCCGTGAAAGCCATCCTCGATTCCGGAATCCGGCTTGGCGGGGATGTGATTCTCGAGTACACGGTGGATGAGGAGCTCTCCGGGAACGGGACCCTGGCCTGTGTCATGAAAGGGTACAAAGCCGATGGCGGGATCTGCTGCGAGACCTCCAGCATGCGGGTCCAGCCCGGCTCCATCGGGCGCATCTGGTTCGAGATCAAGGTCAAAGGCAAAGCCGCGGGGATTCAGCGGCGATGGGAAGGGGTCAACGCCATCGACAAAGGCTACCGGGTGACCCAGGCGGTAGCCGATTTCGAAAAGGTGCGAGTCGGGAGGCTGAGCCATCCTCTTTACCCGGACATCCGCGGCGCGATCCCCTGCATGGTGGGGGTTTTCGAGAGCGGTTCCTACCACAGCGCTTTCCCGGACAGCTGCCTCTTGAAAGGGTCCATGGCCACGGTCCCGGGGGAGGACTCGGCCGCGGTCAAAAAGGAATTCGTCGATTTCATCCGGCAAAAGGTCGCCGACGACCCCTGGCTGAAGGACCACCCTCCCGAAGTCGTCTACACCGGCTATTTCGCCGAGCCCTCGGCGATCCCCGCGGACAGCCCCATCGTTCAGGCGCTCTGCCGGAAATTTACCGAAGTCGCCGGCAAAGAGCCCCTGATCAGCGGCCGGGAAGGGGCGGCGGACATCCGCTTCATGAATCGCTACGGGGAAACCCCGACGGTCATCTTCGGCCCGGGAATGACCGAGCAGATGCACGCCAACAACGAATGGGCGAACATCGATGACTTGATTCAGGCGACCAAGATTTTATCCCAGACCATTCTCGAGTGGTGCCGGGTCGCTTGATGAATGGCTGCGTAAAAAGTCCATCTGCGGCGTTGCGCTTCAACTTCGTCGCTGCGGCGCACCCGTAGGGCGGTTCGCGAACCGCCCCTACTCTTTACTTCTTGCGCGCCTAGTCCCGCCTGCGGCGGGAGAGCTTTTTACGCAGCCATAAAGCGGATATTCTTGCTGACATATTTGTCATGCCGGACTTGATCCGGCATCCAATTCTTTCCTGGATTCCGGCTTGCTCCGGAATGACGAAGATTCAAGGGCGTTATCTGCGCCCAAAAACAAAGGACTCCTTATGATCGATCTGAAAATAAATGAAGAAAAATTGGAGCGGGCGGTCCGGCGGGCGCGGGAGCGGAAGATCCTGATTCCTACGTTCAAAGAACAAATCGAGCCGGAGCGCATCCCCGAGAAAGTGAAAAACAGACTCAAAAATATCGGGCTTTGGGACGTGAATCCGCTCAACCTCTTCCGGATCACCTGGAAAAACAACCCTGTTCCTTCGGGAGGGCAGTTCGGAAAGGCGAATTACCTCGAATTTCCCCAGGCGCTCACCGGGGTGGACGCCCGGATCATCGCCCTAATCGGCAAATGGTTTCCCACCGGCTCCCACAAGGTCGGCGCCACTTACGGCTGTCTGGTGCCCCAGCTGGTCACGGGCCAGTTTGATCCGACCAGCCAGAAGGCGGCTTGGCCTTCGACGGGGAACTTCTGCCGGGGAGGCGCCTATAACGCCACCCTTCTCGGCTGCGAATCGATCGCCATCCTGCCGGAGGGGATGAGCCGGGAGCGGTTTCAATGGCTGGCGACGGTCGCCGGCGAGGTCATTGCGACGCCGGGCTGCGAGAGCAACGTCAAGGAGATTTTCGACAAGTGCTGGGAGCTGCGCCAAACCCGGGGCAATGTGGTTATTTTTAATCAATTCGACGAATATGGAAACCACCTCTGGCATTACCAGGTCACCGGCCGGGCTTTGGAAGAAGTCTTGTCTGCGGAGCTCGGGAAAAACGGGCGCTGCGCCGGATTTGTGTCCCAGACCGGTTCGGCAGGGACCATCGCTGCCGGAGATTACCTGAAAGAACGATTTCCGGGAAGCCGCATCGTGGCCAGCGAAGCCCTCCAATGTCCCACCTTGCTCCTGAACGGCTACGGCGACCATCGCATCGAAGGGATCGGGGACAAACACGTTCCCTGGATTCACAATGTTCGTAATACCGATGTGGTCACGGCCATTGATGATGAAGCGTGTGTAAGCCTGGTCCGGCTCTTCAACGAACCGGAAGGAAGAAGATACCTCGGGGCCCGGGGAGTTTCTGAGGGGTTTATCCAAAATTTGCCCTTGCTGGGAATTTCCGGCATCGGAAACCTTCTCTCGTCCATTAAGTTCGCAAAATACTATGGGTTGACGGGAAGGGATATCATCCTTACCGTCCTGACCGATTCCATGGAGCTCTATGGCACCCGCGTCGAGGAGATGCGCCAGGCGAGGGGCGCCTATACGCAGATTCACGCCGCCGGGGATTACCACCGCTACCTGATGGGGGAGGGAACGGAAAACATGCTCGAATTGGGGATTTCCGACCGCAGGCGAATCCACAACCTGAAGTACTTCACCTGGATCGAACAGCAGAAGAAATCCCTTGAAGAGCTGAACGCCCAGTGGAACGATTTCCCGGATTTCTGGGACCGGATCCACCGGCAGATGGAAGAGATGGACCATCTGACCGAGGCATTCAACAGACGGACGGGGGTGCTTGAGAATTTATGATATTTCCAGATTGTCAATAATAACGATTTCGTTGTCCTCCGTCATTCCCGCGCAGGCGGGAATCCAGAATCCGCAAATTTATTGAAAAGACCGGATTCCCGTTCCCCGCCTTCGCGAGGACAGGTTTCACGGGAATGAGGACACAATGTCCTTGAAGACTTTTCTGCTAAACCATCAAACTCTAACCTGAAGGAGGAGACAATGAAAAAGACTCTATTCGTCTTGTTGTTAGGGGCTGTTGTTCTTACGCTGGCCATGGCCGGGACGGCTTCCGCCGCGGCCAAGTGGAATATCAAATTCGGGCATGATCAGCCGGAAAAGAGTCCCCACCACGACGGGGCTTTGTACTTCAAGAAACTTGTGGAAGAAGGCAGCAACGGGGAAATCGCCATCAAAATTTTCCCTACCCAGCTCCTCGGAACCGGCCTCCAGATGTCGGAGATGGTCCAGGCGGGGGCCTTGGAAATCCTCGCGATCCCCACTTCCAACATGCAGGTTCTCCATCCCTCTCTCCAAGTATTGGACCTCCCCTTCCTGTTTCCGGACAAGGAGTCTTTGTTCCGGGTGTTGGACAGCGATTTTACCGACAACCTCTACAAGCCGTTATTGAGCCGGAACATCGTCGGCCTCCACTGGATCATCAGCGGGTTCAAACAGTTCACGGGAAACTTCCCCATTCGGACACCGGGTGATTTCAAAGGACGCAAGATCCGGGTCATGCCCGCCCCCATCATCCGGGAGCAGTTTAAAGCGCTGGGAGCCTCTCCGGTGCCGATCGATTTTCAGGAACTTTACAATGCCCTGCAGCAGGGCGTGGTGGACGGCCAGGAAAACCCCTTAACCACGATTGTGACCATGAAATTTTACGAAGTGCAGAAATATATGACCCTGAGCAACCACGCCTTCATCGCCTACGTCTTCGTGGCCAGCAAGAGCTTTATGGATTCTCTCCCGGACAAATACCAGAAACTGGTCCGAGAGTCGGCCAAAAAGGCAGGGATCTTTGAGCGGGGCCTGGTCGGGGAGCGGGAAAACGGGTTCTTGGAGACCATCAAAAAATCGGGGGTAACCGTGATTGAATTGAAACCCCAGGACCGCCAGGCGTTCCAGAAGGCGGTGGAACCGGTTTACGACTGGTTCAATGCCAACATCGCCGGCGGGAAGCCCTATTACGACCAGGTTCGCGCGGCGTTGAGGAAATAATTTC
>CAVZNY010000019.1:0-126541 GCA_963776785.1 uncultured delta proteobacterium | reverse complement strand
AATAATAGGGGACGTAATAGGGGACGTTGTTTCCGGGTGAACTTACAGATATTTCCGGATTTCGGGCAGACCCGCAGAATGTGCCTCCCGAACCACAGCCGACGTCGTCACCCCAAGAACCCGCGCCACTTCCGCCCCCGGATACCCCATTTTATCCACTGCCACCTGACATATCAATCGCCTGGCCCTGGATACCTTCCTGTCCCTTTTTCCTGAACGCAACTCCGTCTCTGCAACCCCCTCTCCCTCTGCAATTTCCTTTATTAAAGAATCCAACCCCCGCCCCCCGCTTTCGCGGGCATGACGAATTATGACACCGTCTCTCGAGGGGGAGGAAATTCCTTTTCTATTTAAATATGTTTACCCTTTCCCCTTGGGGAGAGGGGAGGGGGAAATATTTCAGTTTTTTCAAACTTTCTTTTTGCAAAGGGGGGTATATTTTTTGCGGGCAAGCCCTTAGTCTAACCCGCTATTCAATTCGGCTGTCTCTTTCAGAAGAGAAGGCAAATTTTCCGCTTGACAATAGCCTTGGAAATAGCTTAATTGGTTAGTCGTATAACGTCTTACGAATTTACGCCGCCCTTCTTATTTCCAAAGGAACAAAGGATGGAAATCCGCCGAAGGCCCCTTTATCTGGAAGTCATCGATGTCCTCATGAAGGATATTCAGGAAGGGAAGTATTGCCCGGGGGCCAGGATCCCTTCCGAGGAGCAGCTTTCAAAGGAAATGGGGATCAGCCGGGTCAGCCTGCGCGAAGCCCTGCGGGTTCTCGCGGAGGACGGCATCCTGCTTCGCCGCCACGGGAGCGGGACCTATGTCCGCGACAAAAAGGCCACGCCGGTCCAGGATCTTTCCACCATTCTGTCCATTTCCACCATGTTCAAGAAAGCCGGCCTGGAACACCAGGTTGTCAGGTCGGATCACCGGAAGATCCCGGCCGCCCGGAAAATCTCTCAAAATCTGCAGATCAATCCCGGAGAGGATGTTTGGGAGGTGGAGCGGCTGAGGGCCATCGGGGGAAAGCCGGCTTTGTATTCCTTCGATTATTTTCCCGCCGCCATCGTTCCCCCGGGAGGAGAAGAGCGAATCAAAGACTATCTGTTCGCCACCTATTACTTTCTCTCCGAAGTGTGCCGCCAGAAAATCGACCAGGGGAAATGCACCCTGAAACCCGTCCTGGCCGATGAAAAGCTCCAGGAAATCATGAAACTGCGGCGGCACACCCCCCTGATGTACATCGAAATCGTCGATTTGAACCCGGAGCAAAAACCCATTTCCTACGCCCGGGAATACTACCGCGCCGATTTCTTCGATTTCCAGGTCAACCGGCGGAGAGGCGACGCGGATCTGTAAACCCTTTTTTCCATTGTTTTCGATACCAACATCAAAGGAGGTCCCATGAGTTCATCCGACGAAAAACTGAGCGCCGAAACCATCCGCCAGTACGAAGCCGGGTATGTTCTTTACCCCTGGGTGGCCCAGAAGGGTTTGAACCCGCTGGTTATCGACCACGCCAAAGGGAATTACTTTTACGACCCTGCTGGCAAGAAATACCTGGACTTCACTTCCATGTTCGTGTTCAGCAACCTCGGGCACGCCGACGAAAGGGTCGTCCAGGCTATTTCCCGCCAGGCCGCGGCGCTGCCGACGACCGCCTCCCCTTTTGCCACCGAGTCCAAAGCCCGGCTGGCCAAGCTCTTAGCGGAAGTCACCCCCGGAGATATCCAAAAGACTTTCTTTTCCACCAGCGGAGCCGAAGCGAACGAAGGCGCCATCAAGCTGGCGCGGATGGCCACCGGCAAGGAAAAAATCATCGCCCGCTACCGCACCTACCACGGTTCGACCATGGGCGCCATGGCCCTCTCCAACGATTTTCGCAACTGGGCCTGCGAACCCTCCATCCCCAGCGTCGTCCACTGCCTGGACCCGTACTGCTACCGCTGCCCCTTCGGATTAACGTATCCGGCCTGCGACCTGCAATGCGCCAAACACGTCGAAGACGTGATCCGTTTCGAAGGCGGGGCCAGGCGGGTGGCCGGCTTTATCGCCGAACCCATTGTCGGCGCCAACGGAATCGTCGTCCCGCCCGACGGCTACTGGCAGAAGATCCGGGAGATCTGCGATAAATACGAAGTCCTGATGATGTGCGACGAGGTGATGACCGGCTTCGGGCGGACGGGAAAATGGTTCTCCATCGAGCACTGGGGGGTCGTTCCCGACATCATCACCATGGCCAAAGGGATCACCAGCGGGTATGTTCCCTTAGGGGCCACCAGCGTCCGTCCGGGCGTGGCGGAGAAATTCGAGGCCAACCCCTGGGTCCACGGACACACGTACAGCGGGCACACGCTGGCCATGGCCGCCGGGGTGGCGACCATCGAGGCTTACCGCGCCGACGGCCTTATCGAACGCTCCGCCGAAATGGGGAAACACCTTCTGGCGAAGGCCAAAGAGCTCCAGGAGAAGCACCCCTGCATCGGGGATGTGCGCGGCAAGGGCCTTTTCGTCGGTATGGAGTTGGTGAAGAACCGCAAGACCAAGGAACCGATCCATGACGGTCTGGTCGAAGGGCCGAGGCAGCCGACCGCCAAAATGAAGGTCCTGGGCGAAGCAATGAAAGAAGGGGTTTACTGCCTGCCCGGGTCGGTCAGCGTCATCATGCTGGCGCCCCCGTTGACCATAGAAAAAAACGAGATCGACTGGGCGGTCGAGGTTTTCGACCGCGCCCTGAAGATTGCCGACGCCGAGGTCGTGAGGTAACCTCGGCAAGAACATTTCTGACCCATTCATACCGCTCCTCTTGGTTCCCGGGCAGGGACCCCCTTCGCCAGAGGAGTTGATTCGTCAATTTTTTTCGCCCCTAACGCTCCTACGCCCCGGCCCCTTACCCTTGTCTCCCTTCACTCTTCAAAAAACATAAGGGGTTCGAGCAGTTTCAAGCCCCCGCCGGGGCGCGGGGGCGGCGTCGCGCTTCGCGAAACCACGAGGCGGTGGTCTTTCCATAGGGCCAGGCGGAGGAGGCGGGAAGCTTTGGCCCCCGCCCTCTCCACAAAGAAATCAGCGCTTTAGGGTTCCAAGCGGACCGCCCAGACCCCCAGGCCAACAACAAAGCCTGCCGCCCCCCCCGTCACTGAATGGGTACAGGCAAGGCTCTTACCTCCTTGACATTTCATTTTCCGCGGCATAGACTTTTTCAGAGATGCAAAACTTTTCCTGTCTTCCCGGAAGCGGATAGAGCTTCCCGAGTCCTTAATTTTCCTTGGTCGAGACACCCCCCGGAGGAGAGACCCATGCGCCGCTTCAAGAAATGGCTTATCGGTTTGGTTCTATTCTTCGTCGTCTTCACCCTCTTCGGATTCTTCGGCGTCCCCCCCATTTTGAAATCGGTCCTCGTCAAAAAAATGTCCGAAGCCTTGAAGCGGGAGGTGACGATTGAAAAGATCAAGGTGAACCCCTACGCCCTTTCCGCAACCGTAGCCGGAATCCGGATCCAGGAACGAGGGGGAGCGGAGCCGTTCGTCTCCTGCGACGAACTCTTCATAAACATCGAGATCCTCTCCGCCGTGAAGCGGGCTTTGATCCTCAGGGAGCTGAGGGTTAAGAACCCCTATCTGAAACTCGCCCGCCAGAATGAGCAGACCTATAACTTTTCAGACCTGATTCCCAAGAAGGAGGAAAAGCCGGAAGAAAAATCCACCCCCTTCCTTTTTTCCCTCAACAACATTCAGGTTGAGAACGGGAAGGTCGAGTTCTGGGACGGCGTCGCCCAGAAGAAGCATACGGTCAGCGATATTAAGGTGGGAATTCCTTTTCTCTCCAACATTCCTTATGAGGTCGAGACCTTTGTCCAGCCCGCCCTAATGGCCAAAATCAACGGCGCCCCCTACGCCCTTAAAGGCCAAAGCAAACCCTTCGCGGACACCCGCGAGACCGTTTTCGACATCGAAATCAACGACCTCGACCTCCCCTACTATCTTGCCTACCTTCCCGTTCAGATGAAGATGAAAGTGCTCTCCGCCTTTCTCGACGTCAAGGCCAAGATAACTTTCTATCAGCAAAAAGGGAAACCGCCGACGGCGAACACGACCGGAGAATTGACCCTCAAGAAAATTGCCGTCGATGATCCCCGCCAGAACCCCCTTTTGCGGCTCCCCCGGTTGGAGGCCTCGATCGCCTCCGCCCGCCCTCTGCTCAAGTCTTTCCATCTCAAGAAAATTTCTATCCACGCCCCGGAGGCAGAGATTCGCCGCGGTCCCGAAGGGGATCTGGAAATCCAAACCCTGATCCCGAAGCCGGAGGAGGAAAAGACACCCGTTAAGAGCGAGCCGGAGGCCTCTCCCCTTTCTTTGGTGATCGACGAAATCGAAATGACCGGCGGGAAATTTACCTTCACCGATCTCTCCCGGAAAACGCCTTTCAAAACCGTCCTGGCCCCCGTCGATGCCAAAATTGAAAATTTCAGCAATGGAGAAGGACAAGAAGAGCCAATACGCCCTCACGGCGAAAACCGAGGCGAACGAGGAGATTCGCCTTGCCGGGGACTTCTCGGTGGCCCCTCTTCAGGGAATCGGGAAGGTTGAAATCAAGGGGGTTCCCCTGCTGAAGTACTCCCCCTATTACCGGGAATCCGTCCCCTTCGAACTGATCGATGGGCGTCTCGATTTTTCAACCGGCTATGAATACCTCCTGGGGGAAAAAGAAACGGCGGTTTCTGCTCAAAGAAGCGGCGGCCGCCCTGAAATCCCTCCGGCTGAAAAAAAAGGAGGGGGGAAAGGACCCCTTCCTCGTCGTTCCGGTTTTTTCCATTCAGAACACGGAGCTCGACCTGACCGGGAAGACGCTTCGGATCGGGAGCCTGGCCACCGAAAAAGGCATGCTCTCTCTTCAGCGCCTGAAGAGCGGAGAGTTCGATCTCCAAAAACTGATTCCCCCCTCCCCGGCGAAAGAGGAGAAAGGGCCTCCGGGAAAAGAAGTGCGGGACGACAAGCCCTGGACCGTCACTGTGGGGCAAGCCCGGATGGACCAGTATACCCTCAAAATGGCCGATGACTCCCCCTCGCAGCCCACGTCGGTGATCGGGGAAAAAGTCACCCTGCGGGCGGAGAATATTTCCACCGCCAAGAACCAGTTAGGCAAGGTTGCTCTCTCCCTCCTCCTGGATCAGAAGACCTCGGTTTCAACCCAGGTTGCGGTCGGTCTCGACCCTTTGCGGGCGGACGGGTCCCTGGAAGTCCGCCAACTCTCCCTGCGCCAATATGCCCCTTACTACCGGGACCGGATCCTTTTCGACGTCGAGTCCGGGGACGTGGATGTCGCCGCCCGCTTTCAGTATGCCAAAGGGGAAAAGGAAATCATAACGAAAGCGACGGGGATCTCCGTTTCGCTCAAAGCTCTGCAATTGAAAAAGAGAGGCGAGGCGGAGGAGTTTCTGGCCGTTCCCTCTTTGACCGTTCGGAACACCGGGATCGATCTGGTGAAAAACGAGGTGAGCGTCGGGGAGTTCGCCACCGAAAACGGATCGGTTCTCGTCCGGCGCCTGAAGAGCGGGGAGATCAACCTTCTGAGCCTCCTGCCGCCCGCGGACAAGAAAGAGGAAAAGTCCGGGGAGAAAAAGGACCTGCAGGCGGACAAACCTTGGGTGGTGAAGGTGGGCCGCTTGGCCGTCGATCAATACCGGCTGAAATGGGACGACCAGGTTCCTTCGGAGGCGGTGCAGATTCTCCTGAATGAAATCGGGGTGAAGGGAGAAAACCTTTCGACGGCAAAGGGCGAGAAGGGCCGCGTTTCCCTAACCCTGCACCTTGACCGAAAGGGAAAGGTGACTGTGGGCGGGGGAGTGGGGATCGACCCCCTCTCCGCCGACCTCGAAGTAGGGGTGCAGGAGGTTGAGATCCGCCCCGTGCAGCCCTATTTCCCGGACCGGGTCAGGATCATCGTGACGGATGGAAAATTCTCGACTTCCGGAAACCTTGTCTTGAAAACCGAGGAGGGAAAAGGCCTGCAGGTCTCCTACAAGGGGAATTCCAATCTGAATCAATTTGCCTCTGTCGACAAGCCGAATACCGAAGATTTCCTGAAATGGGACTCCCTGTCCCTCACGGGAATCGACGCGGGCTACAATCCTTTTTACCTCCGTCTGGATGGGGCGGCCCTGAGTAATTTCTACACCCGGCTGATGATCCACCCCGACGGAACCCTGAATCTTCAGAACATCCTGACCGACCCAAAGCAAGAAGGGGCAAAACCGGCGGAGCCCCCCGGTCCGAAGCCCGCCCCGGCCAAGGACCCCGGCGGGAAGGAGTCCGCCCCTCCCGCAGAGATCAGCATCCAGCGCGTCACCCTGCAGGGAGGGCACATCGACTTCTCCGACAACTATATCCAGCCCAACTACTCCGCCAACTTCATGGAGATCGGAGGAAGGGTGAGCGGTTTGTCCTCGGAGGAGGGAAAGACCGCCGATGTGGAACTCCGGGGGATGCTGGGACAGATCGCCCCCCTCGAGATCACCGGCAAGCTGAACCCGCTCGCCAAGGATCTGTTTGTGGATTTGAGCGTCAAGTTCAAGGATATCGACTTGAGCCCCATGACCCCCTACTCGGGAAAATACGTGGGATACAAGATCCAAAAGGGGAAGCTCTTCATGGATCTGAAATATCAAATCGTCAAGCGCAAGCTCGACTCCCAGAACAAGATTTTCTTCGATCAGTTCACCTTGGGCGACAAAGTGGAAAGCCCCCAGGCGACAAAGCTGCCGGTACGGCTGGCCATCTCTCTGCTCAAGGACCGCAAGGGCGAGATCCACCTCGACATCCCCGTGACCGGGAGCCTCGACGACCCCAAGTTCAGCGTGTTCGGGATTATCCTCCAGGTGCTCGGCAATCTGATCGCCAAGGCCGCAACGTCCCCCTTTGCCTTGATCGGCGCCATGATGGGCGAGGGACAACAGCTGGACTTTCTGGAATTCGATTCCGGAAGCGCGGCCGTTGCCGGCGCCGGCGAAGAGAAGATCAAAACTCTCCTGAAAGCCCTCCAGGAGCGTCCGGGGGTGAGCCTCGAAATCGAAGGCCACGCGGACTTGGAAAAGGACCGGGAGGGGCTGAAACAGCTGTTTTTCCAGAGGAAGCTCAAGGCCCAGAGGCTGAAGGAAATGGTGAAAAGGGGGGAGCCTTCCCTCGCCGTGGACGAGGTGAAGATCGACCCCCCCGAATATCCCAAGTATCTCAAGCTGGCTTACAAGGAGGAGAAGTTCCCCAAACCGAAAAATTTCATCGGGATGGCCAAGGACCTCCCCGACCCGGAGATGGAAAAACTGATGCTCACCAACATCGTGATCAATGACGGAGATTTGCGGGCCCTGGCCTCCCAGCGGTCCGCCCGGGTGCGGGAAACCCTCGTCAAAAACGGGATCGAGGGAGGGCGTCTGTTCATCGTGGAACCCAAATCTCTCTCCCCGGAAAAAAGGGACAAGGTCAAAGACAGCCGCGTGGATTTCAGGCTGAAATGAGCTTGATGGTTTCGCAAAAGGTCCACCTCTCCCCCTTCGAGCGGCCTTGCGCTTCAACATCGCCGTTGCGGCGAACTCGTAGGGGCGATTCATGAATTGCCCCGGCATTTAATATTTTCCGCGCGCCTGGCATGGTAGGGGCGCGAAGCCTCGCGCCTCCACAAACGAAATCATCGTTCGGGTGACTTTTTACGGAACCATCAGGCCTTCCTCCCTTGAAGATGGAAAGGACGCCCAGAAGGTTGGGCGGGGGCAGGTTTCGTGGTCTGCGTTCAAAGTTTGCCCTTTGAATCCCGGCCCTCTTGCTTCCTGCCCTTTCCTGTTTTCCGCCCTTGACGTAAGGCAACGGATTTTGTAAAGTGCCCTTAGTGTGCCCCTCCCCGAGAATCGGATCGGGGAGGTGTTTTTTGATTCAAGGCAACGATTAAAAAGGAGAGTCCTGATGAAAGAGGTATCCTTGTTCATCCCCTGCACCATCGACCTCTTCCTCCCCCACGTGGGAGAAGCAACGGTCAACCTTCTGCGCCGGGCGGGGGTCAAGCCGATTTATCACGAGGAGCAGACCTGCTGCGGGCAGCCGGCTCTGAATTCCGGTTACCGAAAAGAGGCCAAAGTCGCGGCCAAGCATTTCATCCAGGTCTTCGGCGACGATGAGGTCGTGGTCAGCCCCTCGGGTTCCTGCGTATGCATGGCCAAGTTCCATTACCCGGAGCTTTTTGAGGACGAACCCGACTGGCAGCGGCGGGCCGAGGATCTGGGAAAAAGGATCTACGAGCTGACCCAATTCCTGGTCGATGTGCTCAAAGTGGAAGATCTCGGGGCTTCCTTCAGCGGGAAAGTGGCTTACCATGAATCCTGCCACATTCTCCGAGGTCTCGGGATTTCGGAACAGCCCAAGAAGCTGCTCCGGGCGGTCAAAGGAACCGAGCTCGTGCCCATGGAAGCGGCGGAAAACTGCTGCGGTTTCGGGGGGGAGTTCGCCAACGATTTCCCGGACATCTCCGAAGGCATGGTGAGTCTGAAAGTGGAGAGGTTTTTATCCTCCGGAGCCGACACCCTCCTCCTCTGCGAACCCGGGTGCCTGCTCAACATCGGCGGATATCTGAACCGGAACCACCCCGGCAAGAGGGCCTTGCATGTGGCCAGCTTCCTGGACCAAAACGGGAGGGGGGGAAATTATGGAAATTAAAACCCGTCAATTCAAGGAGCTCGCCGCCCGGTGGATGAAAGACCCCGCCGCCGCCGCCTTCCTGAGAAAAGGCCCTTACATCATGTCCGCCAAGAGGGAGAACGCCCTGCAGACTTTTCCGGACATTCCCGAAGCCCAGGCCTACGGGGCGGTCATCCGGGCCGAGGCCGTGGCCCGCCTCCCGGAGCTCCTGGAGGAGTTCGAGAAGAACGCCACGGCCAACGGCGCCAAGGTCATCTGGGTCCGCGATACGAAGGAGTTGAATGAAACCATTGTAAAACTGATTCAGGAGCGGGGGGCGTCTTACGTGACCAAGGGGAAATCCATGGTCACCGAGGAATCGGGGCTCAATGACGTGTTGAGCGAGAACGGGATCGAGCCTTTCGAGACCGACCTCGGGGAGTTTATCGCCCAGCTTCTGAAGCGGCCTCCATTTCACATCGTCGGCCCGGCCATCAACGTTCCCAGACAGGAGGTCTGCGACATCTTCATGGAAAAGGCCGGCATGAAGGAATGCACCACCGACCCCGTCGCCCTGGGTTACGCGGCCCGCATTTTCCTCCGGGAAAAATTTCACCACGTCCAGGTCGGCATCACCGGCGTGAACGTCGCCGTCGCCGAAACCGGGACGATCATCAATGTGGAAAACGAGGGGAACATCCGTTTCACGAAGTCGTCGCCCAAAACCCAGATCTCCGTGATGAGCATAGAAAAGGTCGTGCCCACCCTGGAAGACGCCCTGCACATGCTCCGGCTCCTCTGCCGGAACTGCACCGGGCAGAGGCTCTCCGCCTACATTTCCATGGACAGCGGCCCGAAGAAGGAAGGGGAAATCGACGGGCCGGAAGAGCTCATCATCATCATCGTCGACGGGGGGCGGACGAAAATCTACCAGGATGTGAAATCCCGGGAGGCCCTGCGGTGCATCCGGTGCGCCGCCTGTTTGAACATCTGCCCGGTATGGCGCACGATCGGAGGATACGCCTACGGCTTCGCCTATTCCGGACCCATGGGCCAGGTTCTCAACCCCCTCCTTCTCGGCTTGGATGAAACTCAAGACCTTTACCGCGCCACGACGCTTTGCGGGGCGTGCAAGAGCGTGTGCCCGGTGGGAATCGACCACCCCGGCATGTTCCTCTACTACCGGTCCAAAGACGTGCTGGCGGACCCCGATTTCAAGGCCAAGCCCCGGCCGACCATGGAAAAGCATTTTTTCAAAGGATTCGCCTTCGCCGTCAACTGCTCCTGGGTCTGGAACTTAGGGGTGAAGATGGCCCGGCCATTCCTGAATAAAAATGCGGAAAACGGATTCATCCGCAAGATGAAGGGTCCGTTCCGCGGCTGGTTCCAGACCAAAGACCTTCCGGCCATGGCCGCGAAAACGTTCCATGAGCGCTGGAAAAATTTAAAGGAATCGTAAGTCGCAAGGCGCGAGAGCGCAAGGGGTGTAAAATAATCGCCTAGCGCATAGCGTAAGGGCGACCGGCGCTCCCCCGGGTATTGAGCCGCAAGATCCGGGAAGACGAGAGTAGGCCCCTTGCGATTTACGACTTACGACTTGCGGTATTTAACTGGAGGTTAAAATGTCGGCAAATGCGCGCGATGAAATCCTGGGCAGGCTCAAAGCCGCGCCCAAGGTTCTTGTCCCCCCCGGCCCCCGAAGCCGAAGCTGCACGAACATTCCCTGACCGGGGAAGCGGTTATCGAGAAATTCTCCAAAACCCTGGTCGAGGAAACCGGGGTTGTCCACCGGGTCAAGACGTCGGAAGAAGCTCTCGCCAAACTTGCCCAAATCGCCGCCGAAGAGGGGTTGAAAAAAGTGATGGCCTCCGATGACGAGGTCGTCGCCCCGCTCAACCTGAAAGCCTGGGGAGAAAAGAACCAAATCAAGGTGATGACCCCCAAGGATTATTCGGACCGCAATTCTTTCCGCGATGCGGTTTTCGACCAAGCGGATGCCGGCATCACCGGCGCGAATTTTGCGGTTGCGGAATCAGGATCCTTGGGTCTCGCTTTTCACAAGGATCAGGCCCGGATGGTTTCCCTTGCCCCCATTCTCCACATTGCCATCGTCCCCGTAGACCGGGTTCTCGCCTACTATGAGCAGGGGCTCAAGAAGATTTTCGGGGAAAAGGGAAAGTATCCCGGCCAGTTCGTTTTCATAACCGGCCCCAGTATGACCGGAGATATCGAGGGCGTCCTATTTAAAGGGATGCACGGGCCGAGAAAAGTGATCGTGATTCTGGTCGGATAAAAGCGCATAGCCCCAAGCCCAGAGCAAGGAAACAATCAGTTGGGTGCATCTACTTGTTCTTTGGGTCCCAATGGCGTCATCCCGCCAAAGAGGGACTCCCGTACCGTCAAGCATTTCCGGGTTTCTGCTCTCGAAGGGGCGAGTTCTCGGACGCTATGCGCCCTGCGTTCTTCGCTTGGCGAATGAAAGGGGTGGAAAATGCAGAGAGTTCCGATTCCAAGCAGACTGTGGTACGAAAACAAAGAATGGGACCTAACCTTCCCCGATCGATGGCAAGTCGACAATTTGAACCCACCCGGATTCGACAAACCGGCGCTGCCGGCGGCGCAAATCCGGGAACGAATCGAGCATCCCCTTGCCGGGCCGACATTGGAAGAATTGGCCCGCGGGAAAAAACAGGCGGTCATCGTCTTCGACGACATGACCCGCCCCACCCCAGGGAAAGACGTTGCCCCGCCCATTCTGGAAATCCTGCTCCGGGCAGGATTGAAGAAGGACCAGATCCGCTTTATCTGGGCTCTGGGCACCCATGCCGCCTACGACATGATCAATGCCCGCAAAAAACTGGGCGGTGAAATCGTGGAGAATTATGCCGTTTACAACCACGATCCTTTTCAGAACACGGTCCGGGTGGGCCGGACCCCCACGGGCGTGGAGCTCTGGTTCAACCGGGAATTCATGGCCTGCGATTTGAAGATCGGCATTGGGTGCATCACCCCGCATGTGCATGTGGGCTACGGCGGAGGCGCCAAGATCGCTCTTCCGGGAGTGGCCGGGATCGAGACCATCAACCAGTTCCACAACCAACTCTACCGGGACCGGACCCGCACGGGACTTGGAAATTTCGAGAAGAACATCATGCGCGAGGAATGTGACGCGGCCGGGGACATGGTGGGGTTGAATTTCAAAGTGGACTGCCTTTTGAACCGCCGCGGACAGATCACCAGCCTGTATGCGGGACCTTTCCGAACTACCCACCAGGCCGGAGCCGACGAGGGCAAGGAGCATTACGGAATCCCCTATACTGGCGGTTATGACCTCGTGGTGGCCAATGCCTACGCCAAGGCGAATGAATCGGCTATCGCCGCCTTGCTGGGCCTGATGCTGATTCGCCCCAAGGAAGGGACCCTTGTCCTGATTTCCGACGCCCCCGAAGGCCAAGTCCCCCACTACGTTATGCGGGCTTGGGGAAGCGATTACGGCGGGCGGCATTATCAGCCCAAGCCGCAAGGTTTTGTTTCCCGATTGATGAAGAAACTGATCGTCCTAACGCCGCACCCGGACCGAACCAGCCTCGATCTGATCTGCCATCCCGACGACGCCGTCACCGTGAAAACCTGGCCCGAGGTTCTGGCCATTCTTGAAAAGGATTTTCCCGGCCTGGCAAGAGTCGCCGTGGTTCCCGACGGAACCATGCAATACCTGAAATCTCCAACCCCCTGATTAAAAACACCCCCATAATCGGCTCTTCGCAACATGAGGGACGTTGTTTAAAATATTCATTTTTTAGTTATCTGCAATAGCCGCCGGTCTGGATCCCAGGAATAGAGCGCATCTATCGAATCCTCCTCCGCCGCCTCTGCTAACCCGGAAAATGAATTGAGGGTTAGAAATCATTTTAAGGGCATCTCGGGAAAGCTGGTTTCTTGGTTTTATTTTTATTTCCTGGGAATTTTTTCTAAAGGAAGATAAAAATGAATAAAATGAACAACGTCCCCTAATATGCTGATTATTGGAATCTGCTGTCGTGCGGGAGAGGGACGGACCCACCCCTCGGATTCTTCACATTTTCTTCTGTTGGTCAATCACGAGATGCCCGTTTTGAGAAAGGATCGAGGCGGCTTTGTCAAGGCTCCGCTCCTTGACAAGCAGGTAATCCGTGTCGTAAGTGGACAGAACAAAAACGCTGATCCCCTCAAAAGCAAGGGGCATTGTTAGGGAGGCAATCACCCCGGTGAGAGAAAAGTCCAGAGTGTCTTCGACTTTTAGGCAGCGCCACCCGCCCTCCAATTTAATACCTTCGGGAACATTCAGTTCCGTGCAAACGATCGAAAGCTCCTGGCCGGTTCGGGTGATGGAAAAAAAACTGGCTTCCGGGGCCCATTCGGGTATAGGCGATTCCTTTTCCAACCGGCAGATCGCCAGGGTTTCGGGCAGGATCGAAAGAACCAGTTTTGAGGCTTTCATATTTCCACGGTTTGTCCCTGCAAAGGGCTGCTCTCAAGGCCGAAAGGTATATTTTAATTCAACCTGAAAGGCGTGTATATAGAAATATTCCTCGTTGGGTAACCCTTCAGTCAAGGGGGGGAAGCCGCTACGGATTCAGGTCCGGCGTGAATACCAGGAGGTGCCCTGGCCTGGGGGTCCGGGCGCTACGCCAAAAATCCTTTTCCGCTCCCCCGCCCTTTTCTTCTTTCGGAATCATCCCCGATTCCTGGAAAAACCCTTGACAAGGTTTCCATTTATTTATTATACGTTTAGGGAGAAACATGGGGATTTTTGCTACGAGTTTACGCCCTCATTCTTTGATAACGGCCCGGATTTGAATCCCTCCTTGGCAAGGGAGACCGGGGGGGGTTGCCTTGGATCGCTTGGCGAAAATCCTCCCTGCCCCCTTTTACAGAGGGGGAATCTGTGTTGGGGACAAGTTCGAAGGTTTGAGATTTTTGCCGGAGGGAGGAGGCATGGACGACAATCTTCTAATCATTGACCCCCGGGACAATGTCGCGGTGGCTTTGCGAAATCTTGTTCCGGGGGAAGAAGGCAGGGGAAAGGGAGTTTCAGGTATCAAGGTCATAGATGAAATCCCCGCCAGCCATAAGATCGCCCTCCGCGACCTTGACCAGGGGGAAGAGATTATCAAATACGGGGAAGTCGTGGCGGTTACAACCCGGGTGATTACAAGAGGGGAGTGGGTCCACACGCACAACCTGGAAAGCAAGAGGTGGAAGAAATGACGGGGATAGCCGGTTACCTGCGGCCCGACGGGAAAGTCGGCGTTCGCAACCACGTCTTGGTCTTAGCCACGGTTTCCTGCGTGAATGGAGTCATCCGGCGGATTTCCCGGGAGGCGCCCGAGGCGGTCTGCGTCCCCCATGCCTTCGGCTGCGGCCGCGGCGGCCCGCGGGATCTGCAGATCCTCTTCAGAACCCTATCCGGAATGGTCCGGCACCCCAATGTCGGCGCGGCCGTCCTGATCGGATTGGGATGCGAGGCCTCGAATACCAAAAACCTTTCCACCCTGCTCCAGGATTGCGGCAAGCCGGTTGAGATTTTCAATGTCCAGGAATGCGGCTCCCTAAAGACCGCCAAAAAGGGGGCCGAAGCGGCCCGCCGGCTCCTCTCTGCCGTCAAAGCCCAACCCCGCGTGCCCTTTTCCTGGGACCGGCTTTCCGTGGCCATGGAGTGCGGCGGTTCGGACGCCATGTCGGGGGTAACGGCCAATACGGCCATGGGAGCCGTTTCGGACTGGGTTGTGGCAAAGGGGGGAACGGTCCTCTTCGGGGAAAACACGGAAATGATCGGCACCGACCACGTGCTTGCCCGGCGGGCCAGGAATCCTAAGGTCGCCGAGCGCATCGTCCAGATGGTCAACCGGGCCGATAGACTCGCCCATGACATCATGGGGGATATGGCCGGCCTGGTCATTTCTCCCGGGAACATGGACGGCGGCATGAGCACGATCGCCGAGAAATCCATGGGGTGCATCTTCAAAGGCGGGTCCACGACCATCAACCAGGTGGTTGACTACGGCGAAACCCCCACGGAAAAAGGCCTCATCCTCCAGGATGGCCCGGGTTACGACGGGGACTCCATGGCCGGTCTGGCCGTGAGCGGGGCCCAGGTGATGTTTTTCTCCACGGGCCGGGGCACTCCGGCGGGGTTTCCGATCTTGCCGGTGATCAAGGTGGCAAGCAATTCCCGGATCTATGAAGCGATGAAAGACGACATGGACGTAAATGCGGGAATCTTGGTGGAGGGGAAATCCCGGGAAGAGCTCCAAGAGGAGATGATCGACCTCCTGGCCCGGGTCATCAACGGCGAAAAAACCAAGGCCGAGACGAATGGCATGGATGTCTTCACTTTCATGACCGTCCACCCGCCTTTCTGAAGGACTTTCATTACGGAGCGCACGGAGAGATATTTTCAAAAGACAAAGAGAAAACTTTTCACCGCGGAGAGCGCAGAGACCGCTGAGGCGCCCCAATCGAAAGACAAGAACAAGAAATGAACCGCAAGGGAACGCAGGCTTCGGGGAAACCCAGTTTTCGAAATTAAGAATCCCAGCCTAAATTTTTCGCCGTCGTTTCCGGGTATTTGTTGAAGTGACTTTTGGGTTATATTTTTCTCTGCGCTCTCTGCGTTCTCTGCGGTGAATAGTTCTCAGCATTTGAGGGAAAACATGAATATGGAGATCAAGGGAGCGCAGGATCTTGAAAAAGACGTCATTAAAGCGGATCTCTGCGCTCTCTGCGGGGCTTGTTTGGGGCTCTGTCCCTACTTCCGCGCCTACCGCGGGAAGATCGTGCTGACGGACAACTGCAACCTCACCCAGGGAAGGTGCTATGCCTTCTGCCCTCGGACCCCGACCGACTTGGAGGCGCTGAGCCGGCGAACCTTCGGGAAACCGTATTCCCGCGACCCCCTGGGAGAACACCGCCGGGTGGTCATGGCCCGCTCAAAAGACAAGGCTGTGCTCGCGAAAGCCCAGTACGGCGGCCTCGCCTCCACCCTCGTGGCGGCGGCTCTGCAGAAGAAAAGAATCGACGGCGCCGTTTTGACCGGGAGAGAAAAAGACCTGCTGTCCACCGGGCGGGTCGCGACCACCAAGGCCCAGACCCTCGCCTGCGCCGGGTCGAACTACATCGCCGCCCCCACCCTGCAGGCCTTCAACCGGGGCGCGGAGCAATCCTTCCGAAGCCTGGCGGCCGTGGGCACCCCCTGCCAGGTCCTGGCGCTGGCGAAAATGCGGACCAGCCCCCTGGAGAACAAAAATCACATCGAAAAGCTCACCCTGGTCATCGGCCTTTTCTGCACCTGGGCGCTTTCTTATCGGGAAACGGTCGCTTTTCTGAAGGAGGAATTCCCCGTAGAGAAGATCGGGAAAATGGACATCCCTCCCCCGCCGGCCAATGTCTTCGAGATGAAACTGCCGGGGGGCAAAAAATCCGTTTCCTTGGACGAGGTCCGCAAGTGCATCCGCCCGACTTGCACGGTCTGCCTCGATATGACCGCGGAATTTTCCGACCTCTCCATCGGGGCCGTGGAAGGGGTCCCGGGGTGGAACACCGTGATCGTGCGCACGGAAAAAGGGGAAGACCTGCTCGAAGAGGCGCGAAAGGGAAAGAGGATCCTGGTGCGCGAAATTCCCGAAGCCAATCTCGCGCACCTGAAAGAGGCGGCCCTATTGAAGAAGAAACGCGCCCTGGAAAACATCGTCAAAAGGACGGGAAAAAAAGAGGACCTTCTGTACCTCCAGGGATGCGAGGCGCTTCTGTCTCTTCTTCCGGGGTGATAGAAATTTCACCACGGAGAGCACAGAGCGCACAGAGATTTTTCTGGTGAAAATAACATCTCAGGGTTTGTCGATTTGGGAAAGTTCCCGGTTCTTCTTTTCTTTTGATTTATCATTTCCATTTTTTCTCTGTGTTCTCTGTGTGCTCTGTGGTGAAATTATTTGGGAGGTGGAAATGTCCGTCATCAATAAAGACGCTCCGGGAAGCAACGAGCTTCTGATGGGGAACGAGGCCATCGCCCGGGGAGCCCTGGAAGCCGGGGTGAAGTTCGCGGCCGCCTACCCCGGAAACCCGTCCTCGGAGATCATCGGAACCCTGGCGCAGGCGGCCGAGGACCTGGGAATTTACGTGGAATGGTCGGTCAACGAAAAGGTGGCGCTTGAAGCCGCCTCCGCCGCCTCTTTTTCCGGCCTGCGCGCCCTGAGCGCGATGAAGCAAAACGGCGTCAACGTCGCCTCGGATTTCATCCTGAACCTGAACCTTTCCGGGGTCGGCGCCGGCGGCCTGGTTCTGGTCACGGCCGACGATCCCGCGGCCCTTTCCTCCACCAACGAAGAAGACTCCCGCTTCATCGCCAAGCTGGGCGATCTCCCTTTGATGGAACCGGCCACCTTCCAGGAAGCAAAGGACATGACCAAGTCCGCTTTCGAGCTGTCCGAATCCATCAACAGCCTCGTCGTGGTCCGCAGCGTATCCCGGATCTCCCATGCCCGGGGCAACGTGATCTTGGGAGAGCTCCCGAAGGAAAAGAAGAACGGCCCGCTATGACACCTCCAAGATCTTCATCCCTGTGTCCGCCCCCCTGCGCCATCTGGCCTTGCACCTGAAGCTGAAAAAAGTCCAGGAAAAATACGAATCCTCACCCTTCAACTGGTACCGGGGGCCGGAAAAGCCCGAGCTCCTGCTCATCACCTCCGGGTCCGGATGGTTTTATTCCCTCGAAGCCGTGAACGCCCTGAGCTTGCGGGACAAAGTGGGGATCCTCAAGATCGGGACCACTTGGCCCCTTCCCCCCAAGCTCCTGGCCAAACACCTGGCGAACGCCAAGCGCGTCCTTTTCGTGGAGGAAGTGGATCCATTTCTGGAAAACAACGTGAAGGAACTGGCGGCGGAGTGGTCGCCGGAAATCGGCTCCTGGACCTTTTTCGGCAAGAGCTCCGGGCACGTGAACGCCTTCGGGGAGATCAACCCCGACCTGATCATCAACGCCCTGTCCAAAGTGATGGACAGGCCGTATGCCCCGCGCGAGGCCGGGTACGGCCAAAAGGCCCTGGAAATGACGAAGGCCCTCGTGCCCAACCGGGACCTGGGCTTCTGCGCCGGGTGCCCGCACCGCGCCACGTTCTGGGCCATCAAGACGGCCCTCAAACTGGACGGCCGCGGGGGCTTCGTCACCGGGGATATCGGCTGCTACTCGATTGGCCTCGGGCCCGCCGGTTTCTACCAGTTGAAGACCATGCACGCCATGGGGTCGGGGACCGGAATCGCCACAGGTCTCGGCCAGCTCCAGAAATTCGGGTTCGATCAACCGGTTCTCGCGGTCTGCGGAGATTCCACCTTCTTCCATGCCGCCATTCCGGCTTTGATCAATGGGGTCTACAACAAATCCAATTTCGTGATGGTGGTCCTCGACAACAGCGCCACCGCCATGACCGGGTTCCAGCCCCACGCCGGCACCGGCGAGACGGCCACCGGGTCGCCCGCCCCGACGATCGACATCGGAAAGCTCTGCCAAGCTCTCGGCGTCCGCGTGGAAACCGCCGACCCCTTCGACCTTCAGGCCACGACGGAAAAACTCCTGGATCTGATCGACGCCGCGGGAGGCGTGCGGGTGCTCATTTCGCGGCGGAAATGCGCCCTCGTCAAAGCGAAGGAAGAAAAGGCGGCCTACCGGATGCGGGTCGATCCGGAGAAGTGCCTTGGGGAATCGTGCGGCTGCGCCCGGATCTGCACCCGGATCTTCAAATGTCCGGGTTTGATCTGGAACAAGGAAAAAGGAAAATCGCAGGTCGACGAGGTGATCTGCAACGGCTGCGGGGTCTGCGCGGACATTTGCCCCCGAGCGGCGATCATCCGCGAGGAAAACTAAGATGAACCTCTCCAAAGATCCTTTGAATCTGATTATCACCGGCGTGGGGGGACAAGGGAACGTCCTGGCGTCCCAGCTGATCGGAAAGGCCTTTGTGCGGGAAAATTTTTATGTCACCATCGGCGAAACCTACGGCGCCACCCAGCGCGGGGGGGCGGTGATGAGCCACCTGCGGATCTCCAAAGAGTCGCAGTTCAGCCCGCTTATCCCCGAAGGCCAAGCCGACATCGTGGTCGCCCTGGAACCGGTGGAGGCTCTGAGGGTCATCGGCCAGTACGGCAACCCCTCCGTCTGCGCCCTGATCAACTCCCGGCCCATCTTTCCGACCGCCGTCACCGTGGGGGATGCCGAGTATCCATCCCCGGAGAAGATCCGCGGCGCCATCCAGGATTTGGCCCAAAAATTCTGGTTCGTAGACGCCACCACGCCCGCCATGGCCTTGGGATCGCCCATCTTCACCAATATCATCATGGTGGGCGCCCTTGCCGGCGCCCGCCTGATTCCGGTCGGCCGAAAGACCTTCGAGGCCGTCATCCGGGAAACCTTCCCCGAGAAAACCCACGAGGCGAATCTCAGAGCTTTTCGCCAGGGTATGGAAATGACAAAAGAATAGGAGCCAAACGCAACCTTCCAGCCACGGGTGGCCGGCCGCCGTGGATTAAAGTCGGGCGCAAAGGCAAAAGGGATGCTTGGCCTGGCCCCCTTGTCACTGAAGGGTTACGGACCATACGTAACCCTTCAGTCACGGGTGGCGAATTGCTATGAATAGGAGCCGTTGTAACGGCAAAGAGATGCGCCGGCCTGGGGGTCCGGACGGTCCGCTTGGAACCATGAGGCGCTGGTTTCTTCGTGGACGAGGCGGGGGCCAAGGCCTCCCGCCTCCCTTTGCGGAGAATGGGTATTTTCTCCGGGTCTCTGCCTATCCCGACCGATGCTTCCGGCGCGTACCGCCCGAACCCCCAGGCCACAACAGAACTTGTTCCCCACCACCCGTGACTGAAGGGTTACGACCATACCCGTTTTCGCCTTGACACTGTATCTTCGGGGGTTATAAAATATCTTTTATTGTATGAAGGCAGGATTTTTAACTTTGCATTCCCTGACGGGAAAGGAGGAAAGGATGAGCAAAAAGGTTATCGATCTGTTGAATGAGGCGCGGGCCCGGGAATTGAGCGCCATTACTCAGTACATGGCTCAGCACTACGAATTGGAGGATCAGGATTACGGGAAACTCGCCAAGGTCATGAAGGACATCGGTATCCAGGAAATGAAGCACGCCGAAGCCCTGGCCGAGCGGATTCTCTTCCTGAAAGGAACCCCCTCCTCTAAGCCCGACGCCATCGCCAAGAAGGGCGAGGACATTCCCGGCATGCTCGCCACGGACATCGCCCTTGAGGCCCAGGCCGTCAAGATGTACAACGAAGCCGCCTCGGTCTGCGCCCAGGAAAAAGACCAGATTTCCAAGCAGCTCTTTGAAAAACTGTTGGGGGAAGAAGAAGAACATCAGAATCAGTTTGAAAACATCAAGGACCACATCGAAAAGATGGGCGCCGCCTATATGGCCACGTTGGCCGGCTGAGCCCCCCTTCCGGTTCGATCTCCAGACCCTCCAGGAGAATGCCTTCTGGGGGGTTTTTTATTGCCTGCGCTTTCGCGAGCGCGCCGGAAGCATCGGCTGGGTTGGCCCTTGGCCTCGAAGATCAGAGCTTGTTTCCGCCGGAGGGGGCGGGGCGTATCGTCCCCGCCCCCTCCACGGAGAAATCAGCGCCTCATGATTCCAAAAGGGCCGGTCTCGCCCCGGGCTCTAAAACCGCTTGGCCCTGACGAATTTCCTTTTTTCAAAGGGCTAAAGCGTTACCGGCTTTTTACGAGATCATCAATCCTGATGAACTCGTAAAAAGTCGTCATTCCCGCGCAGGCGGGAATCCAGAATCTGCCAAGATATTGAAAGGACTGGATTCCCGTTTTCACGGGAATGACGGAATAGCCCGTTTTCAGACTTTTTACGAGATCATCAATCCTAATGGTCTCCTAAAAAGAAAGAAAGGAGTCCTGGCGAGCGAAGCGAAGCAATTTTATTGCCCTTCTCTTCCTGATTCCCGTAGATTGCTTCGCCGCTGCGCTCCCCGCAAGGACGCGGCCCCGGACTTTTTGCGAAACCTTCAACGCCTTGGTCCTTGACAAAGGAAAGCCCGATTGGGATACAATGAATCATGGGTTGTTTTGCATCATATTCTTTGTGCCGGGTTTAAGCCGCGCCAAATTTTGCGGGAGGGAAATATGAGCACAAGAAGATTTTGGGGGATTGCGGCGGTTATCTTTCTTTTGGCCTTTCTAACCGGCTGCGCGGGGACGCCGGTCCGGGATGCCGTCAAAGTCGACCTGAAGCTTCCGGTGGGAGCCGTCGAGGGCAATCAGTTCACGGGGGCCCGTTATCCTTTTAAAGTCTCCGCCCCTGCCAATTGGAAAATCACCACGGAGTATCCGAAGTTCATGGTGGATTTGGGATACCACAAGGAGGGGTTGGAGGAATCGGAGGTTTTTATCTTCAACCCCCAAACCCAGTCCAACCTGCAGATTGATTTCACTCCCGCGGGCCGATATGCGACTTTCGACCAGGGGAAAATGGAAAGTCTGGTCAATTCCGTTACCGGCGAGGTCGAAGACGAGGTGAAAGAACATTTCGGCAAAGAGGTGAAGGTCGCCCACGGCCCCACGGAATCGGTTACCCTAAAGGGAGTTCCTTTCGCTGCCAAAAAATACAGCGCCTTCCAGGTTCAGGGCCAGACGCGGGAACAGGGTTGGATTTATGCCTTTGCCGAACCCTATCAGATTTTTATTCTCTACTTGGTCATGGAAAAGGAAGGAGCGGACGACCGTAAAGCCCTCAAAGAGGTCCTGGATTCTTTTGAATACATCCCCGCGGGAAAAAAGTAGGAAGGGAAGAAGGGAGGCGCCCCGGGATTTTCGGGGCGCCTCCCTTCTTCAGGCGCCCGCTTCGTCCACCACCTGAATGATGTGCTTCACCTTCACCTCGGAGCCCTTCTGCCCTAATTGATCCTTCATCTGCAGCATGCACCCGGGGCAGCCGGTAACCACCACGGAAGCCCCGCTCGCTTCGATGTTGTCCACCTTCCTCTTGCCGATCTGTTTGGACAGATCGTAGTTGTAAAAGCTAAACGACCCTCCGCCCCCGCAGCAGCGCTGGGCGTCGCGCATCTCCGTGTACTCGACCCCCGGAAGGTCCTGGAGAATCGCCCGCGGCTGGGCCGTGATGTTCTGGCCCCGGACTAAGTGGCAGGGGTCATGATAGGTGACTTTCGTCAGAGACTTTTTCTCGCCTTTCGTCAGGGCGATCTTCTCCTTCAGAAACTCCGAAATGTCCATGACTTTGGAGCTGAAGGCCTTTACGCGGTCTTTCCATTCCTGGCTCTCGCCGTCCACCAGGGCCGGGTAGCTCTCCTTCAGCGCCGACCCGCACGTGGCGCAGGCGGTGATCACTGCCTCCACCTTGTGCGCCTCGAAGGCCTCGATGTTTATCTTCAGAAGATCCAGGCCGTTCTCCACGTCCCCGGACATGAAGACCGGGATGCCGCAGCAGGTCTGTTTCTTGGGAAAGACCACCTCCACTCCGTGGCGGCCGAGAACGCGCAGGAGGGACCGCCCGATTTCCGGATCCACGAAGTCGATGAAGCACCCGGAAAAGAGGCCGACCCGCATTTTCGCGGGCCCTTTGGCAGGGGGAATGACCTCCGGGAACTCCTTCCGCAGCGGGGTGCCGCTCAGATCCGGGATCAGCCGGCCTTTGCCGAAGGCGGACAGGAAAAAAGGTAAATGGCGCAACTTGCCGTCGCCGCTCGTCTGGGTGAATTTCTGCAGCCAGGAAAAGGCTTTCAGGGCCTTGCCGAAGAGGGCCCGATTTTTCATCAGGTATTTGAAGGCCATTCTCTTGGAAAAGGGCAGCCCCCGCTTCTTGGCCAGCTCGGCCCGGACCCCCAGGATCAGCTTGCTCTGGTCCACCCCGGCCGGGCAGTTCGCCTTGCAGGTCAAGCAAAGCAGGCATTTGGAAAAGAGATCCTCCGTGTACTCCGAATAGGGGATCTTCCCTTCGGCCAGGGCCTTGGCCACTTCCGTTTTCCCCCGGGAACTGTAGGTCTCGACCTGGAGCTCTTTGAAGACGGGGCAGTGCCCGGCGCAGGCCCCGCATTTGGAGCATTTTTCCGCTTCCTGGATCATCATCTTTTCTGAATACATGACTACTCCAATTTTACTATAGAACGCAGATTTCCGCAGATGCACGCAGAAAATGCTATTCTCGAATCCTTAAAAGCCTTGCGTCTTGTTTTCGGTTTTAAGCCAAATCATCTCCATCGGCCAACCTGCTACCAACCCCTTGAAATTTTGTAACCCTTTAGCCCTTTGAAAAAAGGAATTTCGTCAGGGCCAAGCGGTTCCAGGGCCCGGGGGCCAGACCGGCCCGCTTGGAATCATGAGGCGCTGATTTCTCCGTAGAGGGGCGGGGACGATACGCCCCGCCCCCTCCGGCGGAAACAAGCTCTGATCTTCGAGGCCAAGGGCCAACCCAACCGATGCTTCCGGCGCGTTCCGTTCCGGCCCCCGGGCCCCGACAGAGGCGGTCACATAATTTTTTCAAAACTCTAAACTGATACGAAATTTTTTGTTATCAAATTGGCTTTGGGAACTGGAATTCTCGGAAATCCCTCCCGGCCTCCTTTTTTCAAAGGGAGGAGGCCTTTATAAAGGCTGAGGCGCTTCAATTTTGAGGATTTATTCCGTAATTTCTATTTATTTCTAATCCTGAAAATCTGCGTTTATCTGCGTCCTATTATTCTTTCAAACGAACTTCCCCGGATTCATAATCCCCTTGGGATCGAAGGCTTTTTTGAGGTTGCGCCAGAGCGTTCTTTCCGTTTCGCCGTACTCCAGGGGGAGGAATTCCTTCTTCGCCAAGCCGATCCCGTGCTCGCCGGTGATGGTCCCGCCAAGACCAATGGAGGCCTCGAAGATCTCCCGGACGATATTCTCCACCCGGTCCGCTTCGTCCTTGTTGCCCGGATCGTAGGTCATCAGGGGATGCATGTTGCCGTCGCCGGCGTGGGCCAGAAGGTAAATGACCATATTGTACTTCTTCTCAAGCTCGCTCAGCTTGCGCACCATGGTCGGGATCTGGCTGATGGGAACCGTGGCGTCCTCGGTCACCATGGTTTTGCTGAGCCGGTAAAGGGCGACGGACCCGATCTTCCGCGCGTACCACATCTTGTCCGCTTCCTCTTCGGTCTGGGCCACTTTAATCTGGAAGGCCCCCTGCTTCTCGCAGAACTCCCGGGCGATTTTCGCCTGCCGGTCCACTGTCTCCGCAAAACCGTCGACCTCGATGATGAGCATCGCGGCGGCTTCGGTGGGCAGGCCGAGGTGATACATCCTCTCGCAGTTCTGGACGTAGCGCTGGTCCATCAGCTCGAGGGCGCGGGGGACGATGCCGGCGGCCATGATCCGCGAAACCGTGGTGCTCGCGTCTTCGATGGACCGGAAGGCCACCAGCAGCGTTCGCCGGGCCTCCGGTTTGGCGATGAGTTTCACGATGATCTTGGTGATGACCGCCAGGGTCCCTTCGGAGCCGCAGAGCAGGCGGGTCACGTCGTAACCGGTCACATTCTTGATCGGCCGCCCCCCCGCCTTGATGAACTCCCCGGAGGGCAGCACCGCCTCGAGCCCCAGGAGGTAGTCCCGGGTAACCCCGTATTTCACGCACCGCGGCCCGCCGGCGTTCGTGGCCACATTCCCGCCGATCTGGCAGATCGTCTGGCTGGCCGGGTCCGGGGGGTAAAACACCCCCTGAGCCTCCACCGCCACCTGCAGATCGTTGGTGATCACCCCGGGTTCGACCACGGCCAGGCGGTCTTCCTTGTTGATTTCCAGGATTTTATTCATCTTCGACATGGCCATCACGATTCCGCCTTCGGCGGGCACGCACATTCCGCTCAGCCCCGAAGCCGAACCGCGCGGCGTGACCGGAATCCTTTCCTGGTTCGCCAGTTTCAGGACTTGGGACACCTCTTCCCGATTGGCCGGCAGAACCACGACCTCGGGTTTGCTTTCGCAAAACACGTCGTGAGAATAGACCATCCGGTCCTCTTCAGCGGTCAGGCAGCGCTCTTTGCCCACAATTCCTTCGAGCTGGCGGATCATCATCTGGGAAACCATGAAACTCTCCTTGGTTGGGTTATGCCTTTGAAAATACCCTTATTTTCTATTCCATTATAAGTTCGGTTGTCAAAGAATAAATGATGGCGGTCATAGGCGAAATCCAGGATGGGGGGCGAGGAGACACGGAGATTCGGAAATTCCCATCCCCCGCTTGGCGCGGGGCACCCGCAAAGCCATGAAATCCCCCCCTTGCCCCCCTTTGATAAAAGGGGGGTTGGGGGGATTTAAAGAGGTGTTTCTAACCAAGCCGGAATCCAATAATCAATCGACTCCCGTCACCAGGAGCGAAGGCTCGTGCCCGGGGACAAGGAACTCCGGGCGGTAACTGCCTAAAACCGCCTTGATCTTGTAGCTGCTGTCGTAATAATCATAGTAGTTGTAAATGAGACTCGAAGGGATGAACGGCCCGTAGACATCCGGCGCCGGAGTGATGCGGTGCGTCTTGCCCTCCATGTCCGTCAGGGTGTCCTGCTTGGAAAAGGCCATACAGTAAAGGTGAAAATGGTCCCCGGTCAGGACCTTGATCCCTTTTGCGGTCTGAACGGCAATCGACATGCTGCCGGGCGTGTGACCCGGGGTTTTGAGGATCTTGATCCCTTCCGTCAATTCGAAATCCCCCTCGACCTTCAGACAGTCCATGGACCGCAGCTCTTCGATGAGGGCCGGATCATAATCGCGGCGGATGTTCATCACCGGCAGAGGGTCGAGGAGCGTCTTCCACTCATCCTTCTGGAAGATCAGGCGGGCCTTTTTGAACATCGTAGTGTTGGCCGCGTGGTCGTTGTGCAGGTGGGTGAACAAAATCGTGTCGATATCCAGGGGATCGACCCCGGCTTTCGCCAAAGATTTTTCCAGGTAGGCCTTGCCCGCCTCCGCAGGGTATCCTCCCCAGGCCCGGCCGTTGATGATAAAGCTGTCGGAGATCCCGGTATCCACAAGAATATTGCGCTTTCCCTGCTGGAGAAGGAACCCGAGATAGGGAAAATCGAGGGTAAGATCCGGGTCGAGGTTCGGCGTCAGGCCCGATTTCGGAACCCTGATTTTGCCGTAGTAGAGGACTTTGATTTGCCAGGAGCTCATCGAGTAGGGTCCTTTCAAAAAGGATGGTCTCGTAAAAAGTCCATCTGCTGCATTGCGCTTCAACCCCGCCCCGTTAGATAACGATCCCGCTTTTGGGACCCGGGGATAATCCTCCCGATTTTCGAAGAGGGAACCCCTTTTGAAAATTATCTAACGGGGTGAATCGTTGCGGCCCCTAAGGGGCCTCACTCCTCAGTTTTTGCGCGCCTTGCATGGTAGGGGCACGCTGCGCGTGCCCATTATCGGGCGCGAAGCATCGCGCCCCTACAATTGTAACCATCGTTCCGGTGACTTTTTACGAGTTCATCAAAAAGAAAGGGGCCGAGGATTCCAGGATCCAAGGGAAAAAACCGAGGAATGATTTCCATCCGCTCGCGCCCGACGACTTGCTCCTCTCGGTCTCCCCCTGGAACTCTGGGCCCCTTGACCCCTTAATTCTTAGAGTTTTGTCTTGTCTTTTCCTTTCAGCTTCAGCATCTTCCGCACTTCATCCGGCGTGGCTATGTCCATGCTCAGCTCCTCGAGGATGTGCCGGATCTTTTTCACGCTCTCTTCGTTCGACTTCACCAAACGGCCTTTGCCTAAATAAAGGTTGTCTTCCATCCCCACCCGCACATTTCCTCCAGCCACGGCGGCCACGGTGCTGTAGGAAAACTGGAATCGGCCCACCGCAAGCACCGACCAGGCGTAATCCTCGCCGAACAGCCCGTCGGCCACGTGTTTCATGTGCAGGAGATTTTCCAGGCTGGGTTGGATGGCTCCCAGAATCCCCATGATGAAATGGAGGAAGAAGGGTTTCTGGATGAATCCCCGATCCGCCATGTGGGCGATGTTGTAGAGATGCCCCATGTCGTAACATTCCATCTCCGGTTTCGTCCCCGCGTCATTAAAGGTTTTCATGAAAACCTCCAGGGACTGGAAGGTATTGGAGAAGATGAAATTGCGCGTCATTTCCAAGTACTGCTTTTCCCATTCGTACTTGAAATCCTTGAATTTATCGAGGAGAGGGTAGAGGCCGTAGTTGAAGGACCCCATGTTGCAGGTCGCCAACTCGGGCTGGAGCTCGGCCACCACCCGCACCCGTTCCTGCGGGGTCATACCCAATCCCCCGCCCGTGGTGGGGCAGACGACGACGTTGCTTTTACGATGAATTTCGCTGCAGACTTCCTTGAAGAGGCCCAGGTCCGAAGAGGGCTGGCCGGTCTGGGGATTGCGGACATGGATATGCACGGTTCCCGCGCCGGCATTGGCGGCTTTGATGGCCTCGGCGCTGATCTGCTGAGGGGTAAGGGGTAGAAATTCCGACTGACTCGGGATGTGGATCGAGCCGGTCACGGCGCAGTTGATGACGACTTTCTCCTGCTTCATGGACATGTTTTTTTCTCCTTTCTCACCTGTATGAAATTTTGGCCAAAATCAATACCGATCTTCTTCAACGGCCTCTAAAACCTCGGAGGGGTCAGGACCCAGATAACTTCAATTGAATCTTCTCCCAGTCCCCGCCAGGAATGGGGAAAATGGGCGGGGAAGTAGATACTGTCCCCGGCCGCCAGTTGGTAAACCTTTTCCCCCACCCTCAATTCCAGAAGCCCTTTCAACGCGTACCCGAATTTCTCCCCAGGAAGGTCAACCATGGGTTCCTCGCCCGAATGTTCTCCCGGGTTGATGCGCATGAACATCACTTCCACCTGGCGGTCCAGGTCCGGCGTCAAAAGATCGTAGGACACGTAAGAGCCGGGCAGGGTCAACCGCTTGCGCCGGTTGGCTCTCACCACCTGCACTTCGGCGACATAGGAATGACCGTTTTTTTTCACCGGGAGGATGTTCCCAACCTGATTTTCCAGACCTGATTCGCTGGGGAAAAGATCCACCACGCTCATCCCGAATTCGCGGGCGATCCTCTTTAAGGAACTGATCGAAGGCTGGGCCAGACCTCTTTCGATCTGGCTCAAAAAGCTTTTGGAAAGCTCCGTTTTCTGGGAAAGAACCTCGAGAGTAAGCTTTCGTTTCCGTCGTTCATCTCGAATTCGCGACCCGAGATTTTCCATAGATCGTGCCTGGAGAGAAAATTTGAAGAAATAAACTAATATCGAATTTTTCTCTCAGGTTAAGGCCATTTTTTCAGTGTGTCAAGATTTTTTTTGATATAAGAAAAAATGGATACGCCCTTGTTAAGCCGCGAATTCTATAATAAGATATGCTAATAGTTGGTTTGGCTCTCAGAAAACCGAAAGGAGAAAAGATGTCCCATTCTTTGGATAAATTTTTCCACCCGAAAAGCGTTGTCATCGTAGGCGCCTCCGCCACCCCGCACAAACCCGGCAACGACGTGATCCGAAACATTCAAGCCAACGGTTTCCGAGGAGCAATTTATTTGGTCAACCCGAAGGGGGAAGAGATCCTGGGCATGAAAACCTACCCCTCGGTGAAGGAAATCCCGGAACCCGTGGATCTGGCCGTGATCATTCTGCCGGCCGCCGCCAATCCCCGGGCGATACGGGATTGCGCCGCGCGGGGGATCAAAGCCGTCGTCCTGGCTGCCGGCGGGTTTTCGGAAGTGGATGAAAAAGGCGAGGAGCTTCAGGCCGATCTCCTCCGCGCCGTCCGGGAAACCGGGGTGCGGGTCCTCGGCCCCAACACTTCGGGCCATACTTCGACCCCGGCGGACTTCACTTCGAGCTTCTTCCCCCTTGGCAGAATTCCCAGGGGGAAAATCTCCTACATTGCCCAGACCGGGAATTTTGCCACTCATACCATGCGATACATCGCCACGGCTGAAAACTACGGGGTGGCCCGCGTGATCGGGTTGGGAAACAAGGTGGACATCGAGGAAAGCGAAGCCCTGGAATATCTCGGGAACGACCCGGAAACCAACGCGATTTTCATTTATCTCGAAAGCCTCAAGAAGCCGAGGCGTTTTCTCGAAGTCGCCCGGCGGGTGACGCCCCACAAACCCGTATTCATGTTGAAGGGAGGACGCACCACGGAAGGGGCCAAAGCGGCGGTCGCCCATACTGCGGCCATGGCGGCGGAGTACCGGGTCACCGAGGCTCTGATCCGACAAGGCGGGATAACCCCCCTTTACAAGTATTCCCACCTCTTCCTCGCGGCGAAAGCGTTGGCCACCATGCCCCTGCCGAAGGGAGACCGCGTCAGTTTTTTCGCCCCATCCGGGGCTATGTTGGTCTGCCTCACCGACCACTGCCTCTCCTTAGGGCTCAAAGTTCCGGATTTCACCGAACCCACCCGGAAATTCCTCCAGGACATCAGTCCTTCGATCGTCCGCATGCGCAACCCGGTCGACATCTGGTTTGCGGCCGGTCTTCACGGCGTTGAGTATGCCTATCGCGAAGGGATGCGCGCCGCTCTGAAAGACCCCAATATCGATGCCGTCGTCCCCATCCTTCTCTTGACCGACGAAACGGGCGTCCCCAGCTTGCAGTTTATCGTCGATCTCGCCCGGGAGTTCCCCGAGAAACCGATTTATGCGACATTTACCGGGGAAAGGAAACACATGGATGCCGGCAAGGCGTTTCTCGAACCCCAAGGCGTGCCCACGTTCCCGTTGATCGAAGAGCCTTTCGACATTCTCTCGATCCTGGCCCAGTGCCGGAAAGCGATGGAGAGAAGGAAATAGAGTAGCCCTTCAGTCAAGGGTGGGAAGCCGCTACGGATTTAGGTCCGGCGTGAATACCAGGAGGTGCCCTGGCCTGGGGGTCCGGACGCTACGCTTGGAACCATAAGGCGCTGATTTCTTCGTGGAGGGGGCGGGGGCCAAGGCCTCCCGCCCTTGAGATCGGAGTCTCAGGGCTTTCTCCGAGTCTCTGCTCATCCCCACCGATGCTTCCGGCGCGTACCGCCCAAACCCCCAGGCCAACAACAAAGCCTGCCGCCCCCCCTCACTAAATGGGTACAAAATCGAGTCGAATTCTCTTGATTCGATGGCTGATTTTTGTTATCTTCTTCCAAATTCCTGTCATTGCCGTAACCCACTTTAGAGGAGGAAGTCATGAAACGAAATTTGGTCCCCGTCGCCGTCTTTTTCTCCGTTCTGTTTCTTTTTTCCACTTTGGCCTTTGCCCAAAAATTCGATTTGAAACTCATGACCGGCCCTATGGGCGGATCCTGGTACCCTCTCGGGGGAGCGATCGGCGAAGCGCTCCAGAAAGAAATCCCCGGGGTTACGGTGGCGGTCATGCCGGGGGGCGGAGTTGCAAATGTGGAAGGGGTGGAATACGGGAAGTGCGATCTTGGTTTCTCCAATTCCAGTTCGGCCGTTGATGGTCTGAACGGACGCGATCCTTTCAAGAAGAAGATGGAAAACATGCGTCAATTGGCCAATCTCTATGCGCAGTATTTTCAGATGGTCGTGGTGGACACCTCCAAGATCAAGTCCCCCGCCGATTTGAAAGGAAAAATCATCGCCACCACCCAGCGGGGCCACACGGGCACCATCCTCACCGAACAGGTCCTGCAGGTTTACGGAATGTCATTTAAGGACATGGCCAAGGTCAATTTCGTCGGGTACAGCGACGCCGTTTCCCTGATGAAAGACGGACATGCGGATATTTACACCCCCGGAACGACGATCCCGGCTTCCTCGATCATCGACTTGGCCGCGGACCGCAAAATCCGCCTCATCCCCCTTCCGGACGACAAGATCGCCGCTCTTCAGAAGATCAATGCCGGATATCTCAAGCGGATCATCCCCAAGGGAACCTATCCCGGAGTCGATTATGATGTGGCCGCTGTCAGTTATTTTGCCCATCTGGTCGTGAGCGCCAAACTGCCCGACGATCTCGTTTATAATATCACCAAAACCTTCACGAAGAATCTTCCCCGCTTTGCCGATGTGGTCAAAGATATGAAAGGAGTCACCGCCAAAGACCTGGCTTTGGATATCGGCGTCCCCTTCCATCCCGGCGCCTTAAAATACTATAAGGAAATTGGCGCCCGATAGAGGTCTTGCGATTCCCCCTCGGATATTTCGGGAGCAGGGATTTTCTCTTCCCTGCTCCGTCATATTCCCCTGCTTGGGCTTTTGAGAAGCCGTTAAAATCCCCCTGAGTCCCCTCCTCCCTAAGAGGGGAGGAGCGAAAGAAATTATTCCTTAAATGGCAAGGGTTCCCCTCCTTTTGGCAAAGGGAGGACGGGAGGGATTTTTGAAAAGTCCTATTTTGAAGCGCTAAACTTCGACATTTTTCCCAAGGAGCGTATATGAAAGAGCTGGATGCAGGCGAGGGTTTACAGGCGAAGGATCTTTCCCGACTCAGTGTCCTCGCCGTCGCCGGAATCGGCATTGCCATGTCGGTCTACCATCTCTATACCGGTTATTTCGGCGCGCCGGAGGCCTTTCTGCACCGCTCCATCCATCTTCTTTTCACGATGGTCCTGATCTTCTTTGTTTCCCCGTTTTCCAAGGAGGCCTGGGCCAAAAGATATCGCTGGACCGACGCGGTTTTGATTTTCCTGACCATAGGCTGCCTGGGCTATTTGTTTGTCAATTATGAATACATCGTCACCCGTTATGCCTTGGTTCATCCCTTGAGCTCCTGGGATTTAGCCCTGGGAATCCTGTTCACCGTTCTCCTGGTCGAGGCGTCCCGCCGGGCGATCGGACCCGCCCTCCCCATCACGGCCGGATTTTTTCTGGCCTATGCCTACATCGGCCCCTACCTTCCCGGAATCCTCCGCCACAGTGGTTTTTCCACCGAAATGATCATCGACCAGCTCTATCTCACCACCGAGGGAATCTTCGGCATGCCTTTGGGGGTTTCGGCCACCTATGTCATCCTCTTCATTATCTTTGGGACATTCCTGGAAAAAACCGGAACCGGTCAGCTCTTCATGGACTTCGCCTCGTCTATTACGGGATGGACCCGGGGGGGACCGGGAAAAATCTCCTGCATTTCCAGCGCCCTGTTCGGAACGATCTCCGGTAGTGCCGTCGCCAATGTCATGGTGGACGGGTGGCTCTCCATTCCCTTGATGAAGCGGACCGGATTCAAGCCGCCGTTTGCCTGCGCCGTAGAGGCTACGGCTTCTACGGGCGGCCAGATCATGCCTCCGGTCATGGGGGCTGCGGCTTTTGTCATGTCAGAATTCACCGGGATCCCTTACATCACGATTTGCCTCTATGCCTTGATCCCGGCCCTTTTATATTACCTTGCCCTTTTCAGCTCCATCCATTTCGAAGCCGGAAGGAGTGGCATTAAGGGGATTCCCAAAGATGAGCTCCCCCGGCTTAAGGTCGTCATGGCCCGCCGGGGCCACATGTTTATCCCCCTCGGGATCATCGTCTACATGATGATCGAGGGCTATACCCCCATGTATGCCTGCATCTTTTCCACCATCGCCGTGGTGGTTCTCTCCTTCATCCGGCCGGAAACTCGGATGAGTTTCAAGACCTTTTTGAAAGCCCTTGAAGAAAGCGCCAAAAATACCCTGGGAGTCGCCTCGGCTTGCGCCTGCGCCGGCATCGTCATCGGGGTCATCAACTTAACCGGGGTGGGCCTTAAATTCACGAGCTTTGTTCTCTTCGTCGCCGGGGATTCCCTCATTCCCGCGCTGGTTTTGACCATGCTGGCGGGAATCGTTCTCGGCATGGGCATGCCCACGACTCCCGCCTATATCGTGCAGGCGGCATTGCTCATCCCGGCCCTCATCAAACTCGGGGTTCTGAACGTAGCCGCCCACATGTTCGTCTTCTATTTCTCCACGATTTCGGCCATCACCCCGCCGGTGGCCATGGCGGTTTACGCCGCCGCGGGAATTGGAGGGGCGAAGCTCTGGCCGACGGGCTTGTGGGCCATGCGCATCGCCGCCACGGGGTTCATCGTTCCCTTCATGTTCGTCTACGGCCCTTCCCTGCTCTTCATCGGCCCGTGGTTTGATATCATCACTTCCTGCGTCAGCGCTTCCTTTGGAGTCATCGCCCTCGCCGCAGGGATGATGGGGTTCTTCGTGAAAAAATTGAACATGTGGGAGCGGGGCGTTTTAGTGGTCGCGGCCTTGCTGCTGATCAAACCCGGCCTTTCCACCGACGCCGCCGGGTATGTTCTTCTTCTTTTCATATACCTACGTCAAAAATATTTCCAGAAAGCGTAGGTAACTCTTCAGTCAAGGGGGGGAAGGCGCTACGGATTCAGGTCCGGCGTGAATACCAGGAGGTGCCCTGGCCTGGGGGTCCGGGCGCTACGCTTGGAATCATAAGGCGCTGATTTCTTCGTGGACGGGGCGGGGGCCAAGGCCTCCCGCCGCTGATATCGGAGTCTTAGGGCTTTCTCCGAGTCTCTGCTCATCCCGACCGATGCTTCCGGCGCGTACCGCCCAAACCCCCAGGCCAACAACAAAGCCTGCCGCCCCCCCGTCACTGAATGGGTACAAAGCGTAGCCGCATTTTTTATGATCTCATTGCAGCCCCCCACCCTTTCCGATGCCTTCTCCTTTTCGTCCGGACCTCTTGGGAGGAACCCCTTCACATTTTTTGCGCACTTTTTTTGTTTTATGTTATTTTAATAAGCAGTTAGGCAGCAGTCTCTTACCCCCCAATCCTTCCGTCAGAGAAGGAAGGGGGGATTTTTATGAACACGGCCTGACCTTATAGAAAGGATTCAAAATGCCCAGAAGAAGCGAATTGGTCACCCGCGGGGACGCCCGGGGGGCAAACCGGGCCTTGCTGCGCGCCTGCGGTCTCACCAACGAAGATTTTGAAAAGCCTTTTATCGGCGTCATCAACACCTGGAGCGAAATCAACCCCGGGCATATCCATCTGCGCACGTTGTCCGAGGCGGCCAAACAGGGGATCCGCGCCGGAGGCGGGGTCCCCTTTGAAGTCAACACCATCGGCCTTTGCGACGGCATCGCCCAGGGGCACGAAGGCATGAAGCGGATTCTGCCCAGCCGCAACCTGATCGCCGACACCATCGAACTCGCCGTGGATGCAAACCGCTTCGACGCCATTCTCCTCCTTGCGTCCTGCGACAAGATCGTCCCCGCCTGCTGGATGGCCCTGGCCCGGCTGGATATTCCGGCCATCCTGGTCACCGGCGGCCCAATGATGCCCGGGCGCTTCCAGGGGCAGTTCCTCGCTCTCCCCCACGCCCGGGAAGCGGTAGGCCGTTTCCGCCGGGGCGAACTCACGGCCGAGCAGTTCAACGAACTCGAAGGCAGCATCTGCCCCGGGCCGGGTTCCTGCGCCATGATGGGGACGGCCAACTCCACCAGCTGCGTCACCGAGGTGATGGGGCTGTCCCTCCCCGGCTGCGGAACCGCGCACGCGGTCGATTCCAAGAAACTCCGCCTCGCCTACAAGAGCGGGGAGGAGATCATGAAAGCCTTTGAAAAAGATCTGCGACCCTCGAAGATTCTCACGCCGACCGCTTTGCAAAACGCCATCACCGCGGAGATGGCGCTGGGCGGGTCATCCAATTTAGTCCTCCATCTCCTGGCTCTGGCCTATGAGCTCAACATCCCCCTTTCCCTGGAAACGTTCGACCAGGTCAGCAGGCGGACGCCGTTCCTCTGCAATATCATCCCCAGTGGAAAGCATCCCCTGTTGGGATTGGAGGAAGCCGGCGGAATCCCGGCGGTGCTGAATGAAATTCGGGATCTTCTCGACTTGAACGTCCTCACGATCAACGGAAAAACGCTGGGGGAAAACATCTCCGGCGCCCGGAACCTCAACCCCGACGTTATCTACCCCCGGGAAAAACCTCTGCGCCCGGAAGGCGGCATCGCGATCCTGCGCGGCTCCCTGGCGCCCGGCGGCGCCGTAATCAAACAGTCGGCGGTTTCCGAAAAGATGATGGTTCATACCGGCCCCGCCCGAGTCTTTGAAAACGAGGAACCGGCCCGGGAAGCGGTGCTGGCCAACCAGATCAAACCCGGCGAAGTGGTCGTCATCCGCTACGAGGGCCCGAAAGGCGGCCCCGGGATGCGGGAGATGCTCAGCGTGACCGCTTCCATCGTCGGCATGGGGCTTTCCGATTCCGTCGCCTTAGTGACGGACGGGCGTTTCTCCGGTTCCACCCGGGGACCGTGCGTCGGGCACATCGTCCCCGAAGCCCAGGAAGGCGGCCCCATCGCCTTGGTTCGCGAAGGGGACAAGATCAGCATCGATATTCCGAACCGCAAGCTGGAGATTCTGCTCTCTCCCGCAGAACTGGAAAAACGAAGGCAAACCTGGTCGCCGCCGCCCTTAAAAGTTGCTCGCGGTTATCTCAAACATTTTGCCGAACGGGTCAGCAGCGCCGACAAAGGATGCGTTTGACCTAAGCCGCCAGGTTCCATTGGGCCTTTCTTTTCCATAACCTCCCTCGCCGTTCGGAAAGAGCTCCGGGGTGAGAGGGAGAAGGAAAGATGACCGTGATCATTTCAAATTCCGAAGGTCAAGATATAAAATGGGAAAGGTTTCCCAAAAATCCTCATAGCCGGGAAACACCCCGGAACCAGGAAAATGATCGAAACGTTAATTTCTATTTATTTCTGTAACTTCTTCGCGCTGACATTGGCGCTTTATAGTAGCTTCGCTATGCGCTCTGCGTATTTATAGGCAATGAGGTTTGCGAATCCCATGATCGATTCAAAAATCATAGCCCGCATCGAAGAAATCGCGGGCAAGGAAAACGTGGCCCTGGATAAAGAGACCCGTGTCTGCTATTCCTACGACGCTACGAACATTCAATACCTCCCGGATGTTATCGTGTTTCTGAATTCGGCCCGCCAGATCTCCGAAATCGTCAAGCTGGCCAACGAGCATCGTTTCCCCGTGATTCCGCGCGGGGCGGGAACCGGGTTTACCGGCGGGAGCCTCCCGGTCGAGGGGGGCGTCGTTTTAGTTCTCACCAAGATGAACAAGATTCTCCAGATCGACACCGAGAACCTGATCGCCATCGTGGAGCCCGGCGTGGTGACCGCGGAGCTGCAAAAGGAAGTGGAAAAACTCGGCCTTTTCTATCCTCCCGACCCCGCCAGCCTGAAAAGCTCCACCCTCGGCGGAAACGTGGCCGAGTGCGCCGGCGGAATGCGTGCGGTGAAATACGGGGTGACCAAAGATTATGTCATGGGCCTCGAAGTCGTCCTGCCGACCGGGGAAATCGTCACCACCGGAGGGAAGACCGTCAAGGGTGTGGTCGGCTATGACCTGACCAAGCTCATGGTGGGCTCCGAGGGCACCCTCGGGATCATCACCAAAATCATCCTCCGCCTGCTGCCCCTGCCAAAGGCCAAACGGACGATGCTTTCGATTTTCCCCACCCTTGACGCCGCCGCCAACACGGTCTCGCAGATCATCAGCTCCCGGATCATCCCCACGACCCTCGAGTTCATGGACAACGCCACCATCCGGTGCGTTGAGCACTATTCCCACCTGGGCCTTCCGGTGGATGCCGGGGCCCTTCTGATCATCGAAGTGGACGGACGGCCCGAGGCCCTCGCCAGCGAGGTGGAGGAAATCAAGGAAATCTGCCAGCGCAACAAGGCCATGGAGGTGAAGATTGCGAAGGACAGCAAGGAAGCGGATGATCTCTGGAAGGCCCGCCGCTCCGTTTCCCAAGCCGTCATCAAGTTGAATCCCACGAAGATCAACGAAGACATCACGGTCCCCCGATCCAAGGTTCCGGATATTCTGCGGCGGCTGGAGGCCATCGCCAGGAAGTTCAAGCTCATCATCGTCAATTTCGGACACGCGGGGGACGGCAACATCCATGTGAACATCATGATCAACAAGGACAACCCGGACGAGGTCGAACGGGCCAAGCTCGCGGTCAAGGAAGTTTTTCAGGCGGCGCTGGATTTGGAGGGGACCCTCTCCGGGGAACACGGCGTGGGTATCACCAAAATGCCTTATATTCACTTAGAGCTGGGAGACAAAGGGCTGGAAGTCATGAAGCGGATCAAAAAGGCCTTTGACCCGAACAACATCCTGAACCCCGGCAAGGTCTTCCCCGAGGGGAAAGAATTCAAGGCGCATTGGAGCCATTAAGATAGGGGGCAGGGGGTTGGGGGTCGGGTATAGGGGTAAAAATGCCGTTACGAGTTGCGGGTTACAGGTTCCCGGTATTTGTTTTCGGTTATCCCTCTCGCGCTCTCCCGACTCCGTCCGACGGCCCCGTTTTGGGGTGCGCCTTACGGCAGTTAGCCCTATGCACTTTTTTCACTGACACTCGCACTGATACTGACACTTACTTGTTATGAAAACCATGAATGAAGTACTGGAACAGGCCCACAAGTGCGTGAAATGCGGCACTTGCATGGCCCAGTGCCCGGTCTACATCGAGACGTTGGAGGAGCCCCTCGTGGCCCGGGGCAAGATCAGTTTGATCGAAAACCTCGGCGAAGGGGCCGGGGATTTCAACAAACGTTTCAGCAAAATCCTCTCCCAGTGCCTTCTCTGCGGGACCTGCACGGAAAACTGCCCCAACGGGGTTCCGGCGGACGACATCATCCGCCAGGCCCGTTCCCTCCTGGTCAACGACCAGGGGCTTTCGCTTCCCAAGAAGGCGATCTTTCAGTATCTTCTCGACAGCAGGTACCTGATGCCGATGCTGCTGAAGGGCGGGGCCGCCCTGCAGGGCCTTTTTCTGAAAAAGGTTCCCGAGGAAAGCGGCCTCCGCCTGCGGTTTCCCCTCCCCTATTTGGACGAGCGGCGCTACATTCCCCCCCTGGCGAAGGATTCGTTTCTCGAGGTTCGATCCGGTTGGTTCCGGGCGGAAAAAGAGGTCATGCGCGTGGGCCTTTTCGTGGGCTGTGTGACCAACTATCTCTTTCCCGACATCGGCAAAGCCGCGGTGGATGTTTTCGTGCGCCGCGGAATCTCCGTATATATCCCCGAAAAACAGTACTGCTGCGGCCTGCCGGCCTTCGGCTCGGGCGACGAGGAGACCCCCGAGTCGCTCGCCCGGAAAAACATCGAAGCCTTCCGGGAGGAGGGGATCGATAAGATCGTCGCGCCCTGCGCCTCCTGCGCCGCCATGCTCAAGCTCGATTATCCGCACCTTTATGAGGAGGCGGATCCTTTCCGGAAGGAGGCCCAGGATTTTGCCGACAAGATTTCCGACGCCTCGGTGGTTCTCGACCGCGTTCCCGATCCGTCTCCCCGCAAAAACGAAACCGGGAAAAGGACCCTGAAGGTGACCTACCACGACCCCTGCCACCTCCGTCGCAAGTTGGGGATCTTTCAGGAACCGCGCAATGTATTGAGGTCTCTCCCGGGAGTGGAGTACGTGGAAATGCGGGAGGCCAATCGCTGCTGCGGCCAGGGAGGAAGCTTCAATATCGCCAATTATGATTTGTCCTTGAAGATCCTGGATAAAAAGGTCCAAGCCATCCAGGAAACCGGCGCCGACATCGTCACCACCTCCTGCAGCGGGTGCCTGCTCCAACTCCTCGACGGAATCCACCAGGCCGGCCTGAAAACCGAAGCCAAGCACCTGGTGGAAATGGTAAACCAAGCCCCTCTCTTATGAAAGGCAAAGCGGTCCTGGGGCAGGCAACAAAGGGGGAAACCCTACAGGAGGTGGAGCGTATAGACCGAGGTATGGCAAACTTTTTTCACAATAGGAAAACGAAAACCCTCGGCGATCGAAGCCAAGCCCCGGACTTTTATGTCAAGCGCAACGTTTTCTTCTGCCTTGTTCTAATCGGCTAACGGGCTTGCAAAGCAGCAGGAGGCCGAACCCCGGGAGACATCACGCGGACAACATTCCGCACAGTTGAGGTATCTATTCAAAAGGAAAACGGGAAGAGTCTTTTCCCTCGGGGGTCAGCAGCATTCAAAGCAAATCCGTTAAGGGGCGCGCTGCGGGATCAACCCCGTCCACCCCGCAATCGTATCGGCCGAACTTATTTTTCCTCAATCATTTCATTTTCCGGATAACAACGTTGACCTCCTGGGTATCTTTCAGCAATTCAACCAGTCTGGAGGGGTCTGTCTCCCCGAAGTGATACGGATAAAGGACCTTTGGCCGAAAGGCCTTTGCCGCATCCGCCACCATCTCCGGGGTCATCGTAAAGGGGAGGTTCATCGGCAGGAAGGCCACGTCGATCTTTTCCAGTTTCTTCATTTCCGGAGTGTTCTCGGTGTCTCCGGCCACATACACTCTCTTATCTCCAAAAGTGATCACATACCCGTTGCCCTCCCCTCGCGGATGGAAGGGGTTGCCTTGGCTGCGCATGTGGACGAGGTTGTAGGCCGGCACGGCTTCGATCGTTAGCCCGCCGATATTTTTCACTTCGCCGTTTTTCAGCACCACGCCCCCTTTTACCTGCCGGGCGCAAGTTTCAGTCAGGACCAGCTCGGTCCTCTCGGTGCGCAGAATCTCGAGGGCTTTCAGGTCAAGATGATCCCCGTGGTGGTGAGTTAGCAGGATCAGGTCGGCTTTCGGCAGCTTGGTGTAATCCGTTTCCTTGCTTACCGGATCCACATGGATCGTCTTTCCGCCAAAGGTGAACATCAATGTGCCGTGACCGATGAACGTGATCTTCAGGTCCCCGGCGGAGGTTTTGACAATGTCCGCATCCAGCGCATCTTGAGCTGCCGCATGAACCGCCAAGAGCGCCATGAACACACCGATCAGCCAAAAATATTTCTCCATAGGATCCCCTCTCGTGCTTTTTTTGCCTCTGGGAATGTCTCGGCAGAAATTCAAGACTATTTTTTCAGCCCTTTTCTCCGGCCGATATTTTCTCGATTTCCCCCTCGCCCTCGGCAAACCTTCCACCCGTGATTTGCCGGTCGATGAATTTTCGGCCGGCATCGAAGCGCAGGAGGATTTCGATGGGGGCGTAACACCCCTGTTTTCCGATTAAAACCTTCCGGCAAAGATACGCGGTCTCTTGATCTCCTTCGCCGTACTCCGCGCTCAGGTCATTGGCCAGGTCGATCCGGGAGCGAATGACCTCGCCGCAGCGGGAGCACGCCACCGTGATCTCCAAAGAACCGGTTTTGTTCCCCTGATTCGGTCCGGCGAAAAACCTCGAGATTTTCTTAATTAGGCTCATCGTTTTCCCACGCGCCGTCTCTTGGATTATTCCGCTTTGCGCTCTGCGCTTTTTATTCCTTCCCTTCGAACTCCCCGCCCCCTGCTCCCTGCGTCTTTTTGATTCGTGCCTTTACTTTCTTCCAGCTTTCCGTAATTAGGAAGCTTTCGTCGAGGTTATCCAGCAGGATGAAAAATAATTTCATCGGCATGGCCAAGGTCAGAATATTCGGCTCGACAAAGGGCCGGGCGGAAACATCGAACATCCCCAGAATGGCCTGGGGCTTCTCCTTTTCCGCTTCTTTCAAAGGGTGGGTCAGGATGGAACCGCATCCGGAACTGAAGGGAATGCGGACCGCGTCCATGCGTTCGGCGGCATAATTCGTCAGGGTGAACAATCCCGAAAGGATATCCGGGGAGCCAAAAAAGACGACGACTTCGGGTTCTTCCGGGGATTGAAATGTATGGAGAGGCTTGAAAATGCAGAACTTCCCCGGGGCCTTTCGAGGTTTGACCGCTGAAAAATATTCCCTGGCCAATCCCGGAGTCTTGATATATCGTTCCCCATCCATCTCCCCGGGGATCCCGCAGGAAAGAAAATATTCAATATTGGGTCGGGCTTGATCCCGAAATCCCATGTAGTAGGCTCCCCCGAAACAGCCCGTGTGATCCGTATCGAAAAAAACCGTTTCCCCCCGCCGCCTGGCCCTGTTCAAGAGGCCGATCATGCAGACATACGTGCCTTCTTTAGGCGTCAGCCCTTTCTCCGGCTGATGATTCGTATAATAGATTCCAAGCGGGTGTTCTTTTAGGCCCAGCCAATCATAACATTTTTCATATTTTTTGAGATCCATTTCCCCCCCTGGACGGCTTGGGAAGATTTACCGGTCAGGTCCCCTATGCCCTTTTATTTCCTTTCCGTGTATGCCTGATCTGTAAACCCCTATGAGCGAATTCTTTGCCTTTTCTCCTTGCACTCTCGCGACTCCGTCCGACGGCCCCGTTTTGGGGTGCGCCTTGCGGCGCTTATCCCCAAGATCAATCCCCGAAGGAAATCCCGATGGAGCGCCCCGTTTTAACCAAGTCCCCGTCGGGAGAAACCTTCCGCTGGTCGCCTTGGATTCGATTCAGGGAGATGCTGTCAATCTTCAGGCCGCGCAGGCAAATCATCCTTCCGAATTTCCCGCGCATCACCAATTCCACCGCCTCCGCTCCGTATCGGGTGGCCAGGATGCGATCGTAGGCAATCGGAGACCCGCCTCGCTGAATGTGCCCCAAAACGGTGACCCGGGTTTCCAGGCCCGTTCGTTTTTCGATCTCATTTCCGACCTTATAACCCACCCCTCCCAGGCGCACCGGATCCGTGCTGTCCTCCACCATTTTCTGGACGACCACCTCCCCCTTTTGGGGTCTCGCCCCCTCGGCCACGACCACGATGCTGGACCGTTTCCCATAGCGATATCTCTCCCTCACGACCTCGCAGACTTTCTCGATGTCGTAGGGAATCTCCGGAATGAGGATCACATCGCCTCCGCCGGCCACCCCGGCTTCCAAGGCAATCCACCCGGCATATCGGCCCATGACCTCTACCACCATGACCCGATGGTGGGACGCTGCCGTCGTTTGGATCTTATCGATCGCTTCCATGGCGGTATGCAAGGCCGTGTTAAAGCCAAAGGTGACATCCGTCCCCCAGAGATCGTTGTCGATGGTCTTGGGGATCCCGACGATGGGGATCCCCTTTTTGTAAAGCTGGTAGGCGATCGTCAGGGACCCGTCTCCCCCCACCGCGATCAGCGCATCCACCTTGTTCCGCTGCAGATTCCGGATGGCCTGGTCGGAGACATCCCGGAAGGTCTTTTTCCCCCGCACCGTCACCGGAAACCGAAACGGGTTGTCCCGGTTCGAGGTCCCCAGAATCGTCCCTCCTTGATGCAGAATCCCGGAGGCGTCCGTCGCTTCCAGGCGGCGGGTCATATTTTTGATCATGCCCAGATACCCTTCCAGAAAGCCGATGACCTCCAGTTGGTAGTGGAAAATGGCGTTTTTCACAACCGCCCGGATCACCGCGTTCAATCCCGGACAATCCCCCCCGCCCGTCAGGATCCCGATCTTTTTGATTTTGTTGGTGGATGCCATTCCTTCCTCCTGATTTTAAAGACATTTCACCACAGAGCACACAGAGAATATCGAGTTCAAAAATCAAACCCTCAATCCATCTCGGCGTTGTTCTTTGATTTTACTTTTTTCCTTTGCTTCTATACGAGTTTATCTCTGTGTTCTCTGTGCCCTCGGTGGTGAGATATTCAGTTTTGCAGTTTGGCTTTTTCTTCCAATCCCTCAGCCCAATCGTTTCGGCTGAAAGCTACCGCTCCTTTACGCACCACCGCCGGGGAAACGAGAATCGGCACCCGGGCGCGCAGAGCCAGGGAGATCGCATCGCTGGGGCGGGCGTCGAAATCCCGCTCCTTCCCCGCCACCTCAACCGCGATGATCCCATGACAGATCGGCTCCTCGAGAATGTCGATCAAAACGTGGAGGGCGCGGGCTTTCAGCCCGTTTAGGATGCCGGCGATCAAATCATGGGAAAGAGGGCGCGGCGGGTTCTTCCCTTCGAGGGATAAATAAATCGCGGTCACTTCGGTCGCCTTGGCAAGGATCGGAAGTCCCCAGGATCCCTCCAGGTTTTCAAGAAGAATGATCGCAACTTCCTTTTCCTTGTAGAAGATGAGGGTTTTCACCCGCACTTCTATGGGCGCCCCGATGTTCATCTGCCCGATCATACTCCCGCCGAAGGGTCTTGTAAAGTTAATAACCGGCGAAAAATGCCGCAAGGCGCACCCCAAAACGGGGCCGTCGGACGGAGTCGCGAGGGCGCAAGGGATAACGACGCAATAACCGTTTAGCCACAGAGGGCACAGAGATCACAGAGCCACAAATAGAATCCTCATTTATCCCTCTCCCCCGTCCACGGGGGAGAGGGGAGGGGGAGGGGGAGGGCGCGTTCCCAGAGAAAAAAGTTAACAAAATTTAAAGATTCTGAACATTCGTAGTCCAGAAAGTGAAGAATTGCGAAAATAAGTGCCTTAGTAACACCCCAACAAGCTTTCCCCGTTTCTTGGACTCCCCTTTATCTGTTGTCCCTTAAACCTCTGTGATCTCTGTGCCCTCTGTGGCAAAGGCTTCTGATTTTTTCAATGTTTGTTGCCGTTATTCTCCCTGCCCCACGCTCCCTGCTATTTCATTCCTCGTTTTCCGAAGATAGCTGGAAGGGCGGAACCAGCGTGGGGATCGGAACTTCGATCACCACCGGCCGTCTGCATTCTAACGCTCGGGTGAGAACTCGATCCAACTTTTCCGGATCGGTCTTCATTCCTTTGGCCCCGAAGGCCTCCGCCAATTTCACGAAGTCGGGGTTTTGGAGGTCCGTCTCCACGATTCTCCCCTGGTAATTCCTCTGCTGGTCGCTCTTGGTGGAGCCGAAGGCCTGATCGTTGAAGACGATCGTCACCAAGTTGATTCCGTATTGAACCGCCGTAGCCAGTTCGCCGGCGGCATAGAGAAATCCCCCGTCCCCGGTGACGCAGACAACGGGTTTATCCGGAGCGGCCACCTTTGCTCCCAGGGCGGTGGGGAAGGCATAACCGAGGGTGGCGAAATACGACGAGGTCAGGTAGGTGCGCGGTCGAAAGACGGGATACGCCAGGTTGCACCAATATCCGATATTGGTGATTCCGCTCACCAGGATCGCCTCTTCCCCCAAGACGCTTCTGATTTTCGCAATCATCTCACTCTGCAAAGGAGCCTCTCGCCGCAGCCACGCCCGATGCTTTTCCCGGTATTCCTCAAGCTCCGGAAAGGCCCAGCGTTCTCTGGAAATTGCCTTCCCTTCAATTTCTTCGAGAAGCGCCCGCAGGCCCTCCTTGGCGTCAGCGACAAGGGCCACCTCGGCGGGGAAATTCTTTCCGATCACTTCGGGATCGGCATCTACATGAATCAGGCGCTGCCTCGGGTTCGGAGCCGTGCCCGGCCTCATCTGCCAGGTGAGGCGCGTGCCCACCGCCAGGATAATGTCCGCAGTTGCCGCCGCCCGCCTCACCGCGCCGAAACCATAATAGGCCCCCCCGAGAGACAGGGGATGACTCTCCGGAATCCCTCCTTTGCCCTCCGCAGTCGTGGCCACAGGAGCGCCGAGCTTCTCGGCAAGCGTTTTCAATTCCTCCTGGGCCTCGGCCGAAATGACCCCCCCACCCGACCAGATGAGCGGCCTTCTGGCGGAAACCAAGAGCCTCGCCGCTCTCTTGATCTCTTCCCGATCGGGTTTCAGGCGAGGGAAATATTCTCGATCCGGGAATTCGACATCCGATTTCCCGGCCACGGTATCCCACGGGATCTCGACGTAGGCAGGTCGCGGCCGACCGACAGCCATCTGCCGCATGGCTTCCTGAATGGCAGAGGGAATTTTATCCCGATCCATCACTCGGTGGCACCATTTCGTCACCGGCCGGACAACATCCAGTTGATCGACGATTTCGTGCAAGGACCCCTTGTTTTTTCCCACATTGAAGGTTTCTACCTGCCCGGCAAGCAAGAGCACGGGGGAAGAACAGGCGTAAGCCGTTCCAAGGGCGGCCGAGGCATTCTGCACCCCGGGCCCCGGCACTACCAAGGCCACGCCCGGTTTGCCCTTGATCCGCGCATACCCGTCGGCCATGTAAACGGCCGTCTGCTCATGGCGCACGGTGATGGGGCGGATATCTTGTTGGCCGTGCATGGCGTCGTAAATCGCCATGATCTGGATTCCGGGAATTCCGAAAAGGCACTCGACGCCCTCTCGCTTCAGGGTTTCGATAACCGCCTGGCCACCGGTCATGTAGCGCATGTCTGATTTTCCCCTTGCGCCTTGCGACTCGCGATCTGCGTTATTTTCCTACTTGCTACTTCCTACCTGCTACTTATAATTTCTTTTGGGCTTTTTCATGCACGCTTTCGATCTTCCGGTCCCTTTCCCGCCGCAGGTAATCCAGTTCCTTCTCCCGTTTTTCCGGATCGGTAAGAATGATCTCCGCCTCCGCAATCTTGGCTTCGTATTTTTTCCGGATCTCGGCGATCTCCTGCTTCTGGTCCGCGGTCAAAGCTGCAACATCCTCCCCGGCCATCTTCTTGGTCTTCTCCATGGCCAATTCCCAGGCGCTCTTCAGCTCCGCCATCTCCCCTCCTTTCTCCAGGAGAAATTCATCTGGAGTGCATTAAGTTTATAACAAAAATATACGGGCGATCAATGAGTGCTTGAAACTTGCCCCCCTCACTTTGAGTATTTGTTTTTGAAGGGGAAGCTTGGACTGGGCAGGGGATGGCAGTGCGATTTGCGAAAGCACCGGCCGGGATCCACGCTTTCATCGGTGAAACCAAAAGGGATTCCGCAAAAGAAGGCGGAGGGCCTGCGGCCCCGCCTGGTCCCGTGGAAAGAACACCGCCTCGTGATTTCGCGAAGCCCAGCGCTGTCCCCGTGCCCTGCGGTGACTCCGAAGTACTTAGCCCCCTTTATTTTTTTGAAAAGTGAACCAGGGGGGCAAGGTGTTTGAAATGAAAAAGGAGGAGGTTGGCTGGGCCCCTTCTCCCGGCTCAAATTCTCTCTCTTTTGATCCTCAAGATGTTCAATACTCGGACCCGGGAGGATCAGCGCCCGACTTCCGGCTTCGGCCAAGCGGGGTCTTTGAATTCCTGAATCTCGATCAGGTAACCCGCGGGGTCGCGGATGAAGCAGTGGTAGATGTTGTACTGGGGGTTGTATTGGGGCGTTTTTTCGAAATTGAGGCTGTACGGTTTCAAATATTCATACCATCCATCGACATCGGCGCTCACGAAAGTCAGGATGGCTGCGCTTTTGTCCTGCGGAGGAGGCGTTTTGCGGCAGATCCCCAGAAAGGCATTGGGGGCCGCCTGGTAGATCCGGCACCCCCCTTGATCCAGAACCATCTTCAGGCCCAAGATCTTTTCGTAGAAGCGGCATGTTTCTTCTATGTCTTCGCAATAAACGAAGGTAACGAACTGCTCAAAGGGCTCAGGCTTCATGGGGAATCCTCCGGCATCGAGGCTGAGGGATCAGCTGCCGAGAGACTTCGCCGGCAGCCACAGGGCGATGGCGGGAAAAACCGTAATCATCGCCGCCGCGACGATCAGCAAAACGCAGAAAACCCAGGAGTCCTTGGCGATTTCAAAGATGTCCCGCTTCGTCATCCCCTGGAGAACGAAGAGGTTGAACCCCACCGGAGGAGTCACCTGGGCAATTTCGGCCATGACCACCATGAAGATCCCGAACCAAACCGGGTCGAAGCCCGCGTGGGTGATGAGAGGCAGCACGACCGGCAGCGTGAGGACGATCATGGACATGCTGTCGATAAAGCAGCCCAGGATGGTGTACAGGACACAAAGGGCCGCCATCAGAACATACGGGTGAAGCTGCATATCCACAACCCATTGGGCGAAAGCCCGCGGCACCCCCGTATAGGCCATGGCGGAGGTGAGAAACGAGGCCCCCGCCAGGATGAAACAAATCATGCAGGACAAGGTGGTGGTCCCCATCAGGCTGGCTTTGAAGTTCTCCCAGGTGAGGGATCGGGAGATCGCCGCCACCAGGAGAGCGCCGATGACTCCGCCGGCTGCCGCTTCCGTGGCCGTGGCCACGCCCAAATAAAGGACGCCCATGACCGCCAGCATCAGCAGCAGAACCGGCAAGAGCTCCTTGCCCGTAGCCAATCTTTCCTCCCAGGTAAATTTCTGTTCCCGGGCCGGGACGATTCCGGGCTTGAGAAGCGCCATGGTAATGATATATCCCGAATAAAGGGCCATGATCAGAATCCCGGGTCCGAACCCGGCAAGGTACAGGCGGACCAGGGAAACCTCCGCCGCAACCCCATAAACGATCATGATCAATGAGGGCGGAATCATGAAACCCAGAGTGCCGGATCCGGCCAGACTCCCCAGGCTCATCGCCCGGTCGTATCCCCGTCTCTCCAGCTCCGGAAGGGACATCTTGCCGATCGTGGCCACCGTTGCCGCCGAAGACCCGGATACGGCGGCGAAGATCCCGCAGGCGATGACGTTGACGTGCAAGAGGCGCCCGGGCAGCCATCCCACCCATGGAGCCACGCCGCGGAAAAGGTTCTCGGAAAGCCGGGTCCGGAAAAGAATTTCCCCCATCCAGATGAACAGAGGCAGGGCGGCCAGGGTCCACGAGGCCGAGGAGGCCCAAAATACCGTGGCCATGGCCTTGACTGCAGGCGCATTGCTGAAAAGAGCGACGCCAAACCAGCCCAAGCCCAGGAGAGCGATCGAAATCCACACTCCGATGCCCAGCGTGGCGAAAAGAATCACCAAAAAAACCATCCCGACTTGAATCAAACTCAGTTCAGAAAGCCCCACCCGTGCGAAACCTCCTCAGCATCACTGTTTGCTATCGTCCGATTTTGCCGGCATGAAAATTGTCCCCAGAAAGGAGTCCAGGACAGCCAGAAAAAGCAAGAGGGCGCCCAGAAGCAGGACGATCTGCGGAATCCACATGGGCACACTGAGGAGGCCCTGGGCGACCTCCTCGAATTGATAGCTGTCATAAACCAGGTGGGCCGCGGACAGAGTCAGCATCCCCGTCACCATCGTCCCGATGAACAGGCTGAGCAGACTCGCGGCCCGGGCGCTGCGGCCCCGCAACCGGTCGGTGAACAGGGTTACCTGGATGTGCCCCCCCCTTTTAAAGGTGTAAGCCAGGGCGAAAAAAATGGACCCCGCCACCGACCACGCCGTGAAATCGTCGGCGCCTCGAACCTGGTAGCCCAATTCCCGGCAGACGATCTGAAGGACGATGAGTGCGACAATGAGAGCCACGGAGCACCCCCCGATCCATCCGCCGATTTGAACGATTTTGTCCAACCCTTTGCGCAATGAAGCCATATCTCTTTCCGAGTCGTTTAGGCGCTTGCTGATTGCATAATTAGGAGGGGGTTGGGGCCGGGAAAAAAGAATCAAAATCTTTCCCTACCCCCTACTCCCAACCCCCTTCCCCCTTTTCTTCATTTACTTCTTCCGGTAGGACTCCCAGAAGGCTTTTCCGTCCGGCCCGGCCTTATCCAACCACTCCTGAATCATCTTCTCCCCGATGGCCTTCAGTTCCCCGTAAAATTTCTCGTTCGGTTTCTCAACCTTCATCCCTTTTTCGGCAAGGGTTTTCAGCGATGCCTCGTGAGCCTTGGCGCTCATTTCCCAACCGCGTTTTTCCGCCTTGGCCGACGCCGTCAGGATGATATCTTTCGTCTTCTTATCCAGGGCGTCGAAAACCTTGGCATTGATGAAAACCAGGTTCTTGTTGTTGAGGGCGCCCACATCGTAGAAATACTTCGCAAAATCCCAAGACTGGGAATCCACGCCCGTGATGGCCGAGGTAATCATGGCGCTGACCACGCCCGTGGCAAAGGCCTGGGGCACTTCGGCGGCCTGAATGGTGGTGGGAACGGAGCCCATGAGTTCGGCCAGACGGGCCGTTGCCGGGTTGTAGGTGCGGAATTTGAGCCCCTTGAAGTCGGCCACAGACGCCATGGGCGTCTTGGTGTAGATCCCCTGCCCCGGCCAGGAGACCGCGTACAAAACCGCCATCCCCTGCCTTTTGAATCGGGCATCGATGAACTGCTTCGTCTTGTCCCAAACGATCTTGGCGGTGTCGTACCCGGTGGAGACAAAGGGGATTCCATCCAGCTGGAAGAAGGGGTCTTCATTTCCATAGGCGGAGAGCAGGATTTCTCCTATGGCCGCCTGGCCCGTCTGCACGCCCCGCTTGATGTCGGGCATCTTCAGCAGGGAGGCATTGGAGTGAACCTTGATTTTAAACTGGCCGCCGGTTTCCTGTTCAATCTCTTTGGCAAACATGAGGATGTTCTGGGTGTGAAAATTCTGTTCGGGATAAGGCGTGGCCAGATCCCATGAAGTGGCGGCATTGGCGCCGGCGGCTGCGACGAACAAAAACGCCCCGATCATCAGACTCGCGATCCCGATCTTTTTCATCGACCATTCCTCCCTTGACGGATTTATCCCAACCGGTAGAGTTTTCATGGTAATCAAGAGCTCACTCTATAGTCAAGGGAAAAACTTGGCATACTGTAACCCTTCAGTCACGGGTGGTGCGGAACAAAATCTGTTGTGGCCTGGGGGTTCGGGCGGTACGCGCCGGAAGCATCGGCCGGGATAGGCAGAGACTCGGAGAAAATAGCGATTCTCCGCAAGGAAGGCGGGAGGCCTTGGCCTCCGCCTCGTCCATGAAGAAACCGCCGCCTTGTTTCCAAGCGGACCGCCCGGACCCCCAGGCCGGGGCGCCGCTTAGCCTTTCCGCCGGACCTGAATTCTTTGCAGCCGGCCACCCGTGACTGAACGGTTACGACAAACCGCCGGATTTGACAGACCCCCCCCGTTCAACTAAGATGGTTTTATTGAAAATATCTCCATGAAAAATCGAGTTTCCGATCTGACATATATTTCCCTCTTCGCGGCCTTGACCGCCGTGGGCGCGTTTATCAAGATTCCCATCCCCTATGTTCCCCTCACCCTCCAGACCCTGATGGTCATGTTCGCGGGCCTTGTTCTCGGGAGCCGCCGCGGCGCTTTGAGCCAGATCCTATACCTGACCATCGGTCTCATCGGCCTTCCCATCTTTGCCCAGGGCGGCGGTCCGGGATATCTTCTCCAGCCCTCTTTTGGCTTCCTGGTGGGCTTTATTCCCGGGGCGTTCATCATCGGGAAAATCGTGGAAAAGGAACCGGTCCTTAAATTCCCCCGCGTTCTCATTGCCCTCCTGCTGGGACAGGCAGCGATCTACCTGATTGGGATTTCCTACCTGTATTTCAATTTCAGCTTCATCATCCACAAACCGATTTCTCTGTCCGCCACCCTGACCATCGGCCTCCTCGCCTTCATCCCGGGCGATATCATCAAAACGATCGTAGCAGCCGTCATCTTGGTTCCCATCCGGCGCCGGCTCATCCTTTTTCAACATTGATGGTCTCGTAAAAAGTCCATCTGCTGCGTTGCGCTTCAACTTCGTCGTTGCGGCGAACGTCGTAAGTGCGCCTCTCTCCTCAGTTTTTGCGCGCCTTGCATCTGGAGCTTTTTACGAAACCACCTTACGGTGACTTTTTACGAGTTCATCAATATTAACACCTTGAAATAATTTACATATTTTTTTATTTTTTATCATTGACAGCAGGCCGGTAACTGATTAATCTTTGAATAGGCAGAGAAAAAATCCACCCGCTGCAAGATTTTTCCCAGCCTCCGCCCCGCTTTAAAAAACCTTTTTAAATCAAAGGCCTTAGGCCTCAAGGAACGATTTATAATGGCTAACGCTAAAGATATATTAAACAATTTAGAAACCAAGTTGATGGAAATGAACCGGCCTCTCAACACCCTGGGACTGAAAATTGAGGGGGGCATCCTGGACAGGTTGATCCAACGGCTTTTTTGGGAGCTGCAAAGGAAGAACATTCTTTTCCGACCCAAATTTTACCTGACGGACACCTGGGGCTGCCCGAACAAAGTGCCGGCCATCGGCATCCCCTTTTACTACGCCAACCCCATTCTTTCGGAAATCGAAGACGAGCTCAACGGGGATGTGGAGGATGAACACGAGCTCATGATGACCCTGCGCCATGAAACCGGCCATGCGATCAACTACGCCTACCGCCTTTATGAAACCGAAGAGTGGAAGGAGATCTTCGGCAACTTCACCGAACCTTACCGGGATTTTTTCCTGCCCAACCCGCGCTCCCGGGAGTTCGTCAGACACCTCCATCAGCAGGTCGGCCCCTTCGCCGGGCGAATTTACGCCCAGAAGCACCCGGATGAAGACTTTGCCGAGACTTTTGCCGTATGGGTGACGCCGCAATCCAACTGGCGGAAGAAATACCGCCACTGGAGCGCCATTAAAAAATTGAAATTCGTGGACGGCCTGATGAAGAAGACCGGGAGGCAGAAACCCCTGGTGACGAATGGGGGGCTTTTTCATCCCATCGAAGAGCTCGACCTTACGCTTCTCGAACACTACAACAAGAACGAGGAGCGCTATCGAACCAAAGCCCAGGGATTTGTGGACGATGTGCTGCTGGAAATCTTCAGCACGAACGGCAATGGGGAAAAGCGCATTCCGGCGGGCGGGTTCATCGAAAAAAACCGGGATGTTTTGGTGGATATCATTTCGCAAAGGACGGGGGAGAAGAGCTCCTCCGTGGAGCCTTTGGTTGACAAGCTGATCACCCGGGCAAAAGACCTGGATTTGAATTTCAGCCCCCGCCGTCAATCCCGGAAGCTGATCGAAGTGACCACCCTCGCCACAACCCTCGTGATGAATTATGTGTATGAGGGGAAATTCATGGTGAACTGAGGCCGGGCGTTCCCCTAAGCAATTTGTTTTCGGGAAATCTCGAAGATGACCCTGGTTTCGGGGTCCGGGCACTGCAACGTGTAGACGTCCTCCCTTCCGAAGTCCTTCGGGTCTTTCGCCCTGCCCATCATGTACAAGGAGTACTGGATGGCGCCGAGGGCCACGGCGCAAAGGCTGGTCGTCTCCTTGAGATTGACCATCGTCCCTTCGATAACAAACTGGTCGCCCACCTTCACGTTGGGGCATCCGCTCTCTTTGGCTCTGGCGATTACCTTGTATTTGGCCATCGGTTTCCTCCTTATTCTGATCTCATAAAAAGGCAGACAAATGATGGTTTCAGTTGTAGGGGCGCGATGCTTCGCGCCCGATATCGGGCACGCGCAACGTGCCCCCACCATACAAGCCGCGCAAAAACAACAGGGCGTAGGGGGTTGGGAGTCGGGAGTGGAATAAAACTCTGGCTCCTTTTCTACACCCTACCCCCATCCCCCCACACCCTTATTTCTCGCGGGGCATCATGATCAGCGCTTCGCCCTCCAGGACGGTCTTGCCCTCCTGATTGGTGATCACGGATTTTACGGTCATCCGGTTCTTTTCCTCATTCTTGCCCACAACTTCCGAAACGACCGTAACCGTATCGTTCACAAAAACCGGTGCCATGAATTTTACCATCTGGCTCATGTGGATGGTCCCCAACCCGCCCAAGTTCGTGAGCGTCTGATCGACCAGGCTGGCGGTCAGCATCCCGTGGGCCACCCTTCTCCCGAACATGGAATTCTTTGCGAACTCCGCATTCACATGAATGGGATTGAAATCCCCGGTGACCGCGGCAAAGGCAAAGACATCGGCTTCGGTGATCGTTTTGCCGAAGGTTGCCTTGTCCCCGATTTTAATATCCGCAAAATTTTTCTTGACCATAGGTTCCCCCAATATTTTGTAAGGGCGCCCTGCCGGACGCCCTTATCGGACCCACGATGCGCGGGATAAGAGGCGCAAAAGCCGGAAGAAGGAGCCGGGTGTCGGGGGGACATGGAAGAAAACAAGAACCAAAGTTCTCTCCTACCCCCTACTCCCAACCCCCTAAACCCTTATCCTATTCCACTTCGAGGATCATCTCGATCTCAACGGGGATCTGGTTAGGCAGGGCCTGCATGCCTACGGCCGACCGCGCGTGGCGGCCCGCTTCCCCGAAGACCTCGACCAGCAAATCCGAAGCCCCGTTCATGACCTTGGGTTGGTCCTTGAAATCCTCGGTGCAGTTCACCATCCCTAAGAGCTTGACCACCCGCTTCACCTTATCAAGGCTGCCCAAACTGGCCCGGATCGAAGATAGACAGTTCACGGCGACGTTCCGCGCGGTTTTATACCCCTCTTCGATCGTAACCTCTTTTCCCAGTTTGCCGACCAGGATGGCCTTGCCGTCGTTGTAGGGCCCGTGTCCCGAAACGAAAAGCAGGTTCCCCGCTCTCACCGCCCGGACGTAATTGGCCAATGGTTTTGGGCTCTCCGGCAGGACGATTCCCATCTCCTTCAATTTCTGTTCGGCGTTCATTGCCTCCTCCTCTCAGAAAAGAATATTCACCACAGAGAGCACAGAGACCACAGAGGCAAATAATTAAAAAATGCCTTTCAATAATTCAAAAAAAAACTCTTTTCGAATTTTGAATCTTTAATCTTGAATTTATTGTCTCTGTGTTCTCTGTGCCCTCTGCGGTAAAAAATTAAATAAAAATCCTTAAAACCCGTATTTTACCTCGACCTCGGACAAGGCCTGGTCGAGGCCCTTCAGTCCTTCTTCCACCTCGGATCGGGAGATCGTGAGGGGCGGGGCGAACTCGATGAAAGGATGCATCCCCCGGAAGATGACCCCCCGCTTGCGGCCGGCGATGGTGAGCTGCGCGATTACGTTTTCCTGGGCCGGGAACGGGGTCTTTTTCTTCTTATCCTGAACAATCTCCAGCCCTAACCAGAGTCCCACTCCGCGGGCCTCGCCCACGATGGGATGCCTCTTCTCGATCTCCTTCAAACCGTTCAGGAAATATCGGCCCAACTCCGCGGCGTTGGCCACCAGTTTTTCCCTTTCGATGATTTCCAGGTTCGCCAAGGCCGCAGCACAGCAAACGGGGTGGTTGCCGTAGGTATGAAGGTGCAGAAAGGTGGGGATCGGTTCGGCAATCTTCTGCGTGGTCGCCGCCGCCCCGAGGGGCGCATACCCGCCCGTCAGCATCTTCGCCATGGTCATGATATCGGGCTTCACCTGGTAATGCTCGATGCCGAACATCTTTCCGGTCCGCCCGAATCCGCAGATCACCTCGTCGATGATCAGGAGCACCCCGTACTGATCGCAGATTTTGCGGATCCTCTCGAAATATCCCTCCGGGGCCGGGAGCGCGCCCATGCCCTGCATAAAGGTCTCGGCGATAAAAGCCGCCACCAAGTCGGGACCCTCGAACTGGATCAGGGAGTCCAGAGCGTCGGCGCAGGCCAGGTCGCAGGCCGGGTAGGTCAGGTTCAGCGGGCACCGGTAGCAATAGGGAGGGATCAGGAAAGCATGCCCCGGAACGAGAGGGGCAACGATGTTGCGCATGTGGTTCAAATATCCCAGCGCGCTCAGCGCCCCCATGGTCTGACCGTGGTAAGCCATCTGCCGGGAGATGATCTTGAACCGCCGTTGCTTGTTGGCGAAATAATGATACTGCTTGGCAATTTTGAAAGCGCTCTCCACCGCCTCCGAACCGTCGCAGACGAGACAGGTCACCTGCAGATCGCCCGGATAAAGCGAAGCCAGTTTCTTGGCCAGCCGAACGGCCGGTTCGGTTACGTAAAAAGCGGGCGTATAGTAGTGCAGGGTTTTGGCCTGCTCATACATGGCTCGGGCGACCTCTTCCCGGCCGTAGCCGATCCCGTTGGGCCGGGTGTTTCCCGCAACCAGATCCAAATACCGGTTGCCTTCCTCATCGAAGACATAGTTCCCTTCTCCCCGGAGAATGGTCGGGACCCGCCCTTCGTCCATATCCTTTTTCATCGTATTGTGCAGAAAAAGGTATTTCCGGGCATCATCCAGAATCTGCGGAGCCATGTTATCCCCCCCTCTTGACAATAAATTATTCTTGATGTTCTCGTAAAAAGAACCCAGACGATGGTTTCGTAAAAAGCTCCAGATGCAAGGCGCGCAAAAACTGAGGAGAGAGGCGCACTTACGAGTGCGCCGCAACGACGAAGTTGAAGCGCAACGCAGCAGATGGACTTTTTACGAAACCATCATTCTTAACTATTACCAATCGTTTCATAACTTTGTCAACACTTAAAGGGGTAAAGGCCGAATTGGCGGAGGGGATAAACCAAAGGGTTCTGTTTTTCTTTGCCGCTTTGCGCAAAGGGCAATGCCGAAAATTTCTTTTTTATGGACAATGGATCTATCCTTGTGCAATAATTCGATTTTTATGAAGACAAAGTCCTCGTCGGGGATCCAATCTTTGCGAGAATTATCTGGAGGCAAGAGGCGGAAAAATGAAAAAATCACGGATATTTTTTTGGCTCAGGCTTTTACCATTTTTGATGGTCCTTCTCGGATTTGCGCTCCTTTTTCAACCCCTCGCCGCCGATGCCCAGCGCCCCATTAAGATCGGAATCCTCGACACCTACACCGGCCCGCCGGCGGTCTACGGCCAGGATGCCTTGAACGGGTTCAAGCTGGCCTTGACCGAGATCAACAAGAAGGGAGTTCTGGGAACCAAGATCGAATATACCACCCGGGATGAAAAATTCAAGGTGGACATCGCTCTGAGCATGGCCAAGGAGTTGGTCATGAACGAGAAGGTGGACCTTCTGGTGGGGACGATCAACAGCGGCGTCGCCCTCGCCGTATCGGATTTCGCCAAGGCCGAGAAAATCCCCTTTATCGTCTGGATCTCCAAGACTGAAAAAATTACGGGGGAGAAGGGCCATCGCTACGCCTTTTCGACCGCCGAAAATACTTACATGGCGGGCAAAGCCGGAGGCCTCGCCCTTTCCCAAAAGCCTTATAAAAAATACTGGATCGCCGGGGACGATTACGAGTACGGCCATGCTATTGCGGACGCCGCCTGGCGCAACCTGAAGCGGCTCAAACCCTCCGTGGAAATGATCGGCCAGTCCTGGTGGAAAGTGGGCGAGCCGGACTTGGTCCCCTACATCACGGCCATCCAGGCCGCCAAGCCCGATGCGGTCATCTTCGCCACCGGCGGCGCCAGCATGACCAACGCCCTGAAGATCATTAAGACCACGGGCATGTCGGAAAAGCTTCCCATCTGGATTCACACGGCGACCGATCATTCCGTCATCCGCCCTCTGGGTCTGGAGGCGCCGGAAGGGGTCATGGGCACGATGGATTATCACTTTTATCACCCGGATATTCCCCAGAACCGGGCCTTTGTTAAGGCTTTCCAGAGCGCGTATGGAAACCCTCCCGGTTTTCCGGCTTTCCACGCCTTCCTGACCGCCCATTTGATTGCCAAGGCTTATGAAAAAGCGGGAAAGATCGACCGGGAAAAATTCGTCGACGCCTTGGAAGGGCTGAAGGTCGACAGTCCGGTGGGGGAAATCGAAATGCGCGCCTGCGACCATCAGGCGGTTTTGCCCCTGTACATGGGAACCCTCAAGAAGGCGCCGCAATACAATTTCCTGATCTCCTCGGACATCGTGACTTTGCCGGGCAAGGATATATTACCTACCTGCGAAGAGGTCAAGAAGATTCGTGGAGGATCTTGAACCTTAGCATTTGAAGGAAGCCAAGTTCAAAAGGATCCCATGGCGACGGCAGGTTTGCGGCTCGGGATCCCAAAAGCGGGATTAGAATTCGCTTTGCGCTATGCGCTTGGCGCCATGCGGTTTTAATATTTCCGATTTTTTTAAATCACCAAGGAGGTCAGAGGAAATGAACCGAAACGTTTTTCCCCGCAGTTTGGCAATCTGGGTTTCCATCCTAACCTTAGGCTTCATTCTCTTTCCGGGGGCCGCCCCGGCCCAGGGTCCGATCAAGGTCGGACTCCTCGACACGTACACCGGCCCGGCCACGACCTTCACGAACGACGTCCGGGACGCCTTCAAACTGGCCATCGATGAAATCAACGCCAAGGGCGGCGTGGTTGGGAGAAAGATCGAGTTCACCACCCGCGACGACAAGTTCAAAGTGGATCTCGCCCTGAGCATGGCCAAAGAGCTGATCATGAATGAAAAGGTGGACATCATCGTGGGGACCATCAACAGCGCCGGCGCCCTTGCCGTTTCGGAGCTTTGCAAGACCGAGAAGATCCCCTTCCTGGTCACCTTTTCCAAGAGCGACAAGATCACCGGGGAAAAGGGGCACCGCTATGTTTTCTCCATCACCGAAAACACGGCCATGATCGGCAAAGCCGCGGCCGTGGGCCTTTCCAAGCGCCCCTTTGTAAAGTACTGGATCGCCGGCGATGACTATGAATACGGGCATGCGCTCGCCGACGGTGTCTGGGGGAATCTCAAGAAAATCAAGCCCGGCGTGGAACTGGCCGGCCAGTCCTGGTGGAAAGTGGGGGAACCCGAGCTGACCCCCTATCTGACCGCCATTTCCGCGGCCAAACCCGACGCCGTTATTTTCGCCACCGGCGGCGGCAGCATGGTCAATGTCATGAAGGCGGCCAAGGCCACGGGGTTTGCCGAAAGAATCCCGATCTTCATTCACACCGCCACCGAGCTCAGCACCCTGGCCCCCCTGGGGGCGGAGGCGCCCGAGAAGGTGATCGGCACCTCGAACTACCATTTTTACTACCCGGACAACCCCAAGAACAAAGCCTTTGCGAAGGCCTTTAAGGATGCCTACAAGCGAGAGCCCAGGGTTGGCGCCCTTTACGGGTACGTGACCGCCTATTTCATCCACCAAGGGTTGATCAAGGCGGGAAAGATGGACCGGGAAAAGCTGATCGACGCCCTGGAGGGGATGAAGGTCGACACGCCCGTGGGCGAGCTGGAGATGCGGGCCTTTGACCATCAGCTCATGCTGCCCATGTTCATGGGCGTAACCAAAAAGGTCCCGGAATACCCCTTCCTGATCGCCAGCGAGATCATCACCATCCCGGCCAAGGATGCGATTCCCAGCGTCGAGGATATCAAAAAGGTCCGGGGAAAATAGGAGCGTTTCCAAGTGGGATTTTTGCCAAATATCGGCCCGGCCGAGGTTCTTTCGCAGCTGCTCGTGGGTCTCAGCCGGGCCATGATTTTATTCACGATCTGTGCCGGGTTGAGTTTTGTCCTGGGGGTTCTGCGCGTGCCCAATATCGCCCACGGGACCCTTTACATGATCGGAGCCTTCGCCACGTTCAGTTTCTCCAAGTATTTCGGCGGGGCCTCGGGCTTTTGGATCGCCCTAATCCTCGCGCCGCTCGTGGTGGCCCTGATCGGCTTAGTGGCAGAGAGGACCCTTTTCCGGCACCTTTACCAGCGCGAGCACCTGATGCTCCTTTTGTTCACTTTCGCCTTAGCGCTGATCCTGGGGGATTTGGTGAAGATCTTCTGGGGCGCGGAATACCGCTCCGTTCCCGCCCCCGACCTCCTGAAAGGGTCGGTCTCGGTCTTGGGCGCTTCCTTTCCCCGCTACAATCTCTTCTTGATTTTTGTCGGCCTTGCCGTGGCGGTCGCTCTCTGGCTCTTCGTCACCCGCACGAAGATCGGAAAGATCGCGCGGGCCGCCGCCGTGGACCGCGACATGGTCGGTCTCTTAGGGATCAACGTGAGCTGGGTCTTTGCCGCCGCCTTCGTGATCGGCTGCTGCCTGGCCGGGTTGGGAGGGGCCTTGGTGGCTCCGACCGTCAGCATCACCCTCGGCATGGACCACAGCCTGATTATCGAGGCGTTTCTGATCGTCACGATCGGCGGGCTCGGGAATATGTGGGGCGCGCTTGTGGGCTCCCTGATCTTCGGGATCACCCAATCCTTAGGCGTCTTGGTCTTTCCCCAATTTGCCATCGTCTTCCCGTACACCGCGGTGGTGATCGTCCTTCTTCTTCGGCCCAAGGGGCTGTTGAAATCCGTCTGGTAGAGAGGAACCGGCGTTGTTTAAGAAACTTGTTTCCGCCCCGGGGATCGGCCTTTCTCTTCTCCTTTTCGTCGTCCTTCTGGCCCTGCCCTCTTTTTTGCCCCGGTTTTTTGTTTACATTTTGGGTCTCATCTACGTGACCTCTCTTTTAGCCATGAGCCTGAACCTCCTGGTCGGACACGGCGGGTTGTTCCAGTTTCACCATGCCGTTTTTTACGGGGTGGGCGCCTACACCCTCGCCCTGATCCTTGTGAAAACCTCCCTGCCGACTTGGGTGGGATTCCTGGCCGCGCCGATCGTCGCCGCCCTTTTCGGGGTGGGGATCGGCTGGTTCTGCGTCCGCCTCACCCAGCTCTATTTCGGGATGCTGCAGATTTCCTTGGGGTCCCTCGTCTGGGCGATCGTCTACCGCTGGTATAAATTCACGGGGGGAGACGACGGCATCCACGGCATTCCCATGCCCGGGTTTCTTTCCACCTTGAATCAGTCCTATTACTTTATTTTGATCGTTCTCGCCATCTCCCTAATTCTCCTGTATTTGATTTTGAAATCCCCCTTCGGCAGCACCCTCCAGGCGATTCGCGACAACCCGCAGCGCTGCGCGGCCGTCGGCGTCAACGTGAAACGCCACCAGCTCCGGGCCATCGCGGTCGGCACCTTCTTTGCCGGCATCGCCGGGGTCCTTTTCGTGGTTTTGGAGCGCTCGGTTTTTCCCGATCTGCTCTTCTGGGTTCTCTCTCTGGAGATCTTCATCATGTGCCTCTTAGGAGGGTGGTTCACCTTTGCCGGGCCGATCCTGGGCGCCGCCATCACCGTGGGCCTTAGGACCTTCGTAGGCAAGTACACGGAGTACTGGACCCTGATCCTGGGGGTCCTCCTCATCCTGCTGATTTTCTTCCTGCCCCAAGGGGTCATGGGGTATTTTGTAAACCTCTTCAAGCCGAAAGGGAAGGAATCCGGGGAAAGGGGGAAGGCGTAAATGCTCCAGGTGGAAGGGGTGGTCAAGTGCTTCGACGACTTCATGGCGGTGGACGAGGCTCAACTCACGGTCCGGAAGGGAGAAATTGTTGCGGTTATCGGGCCCAACGGAGCGGGAAAAACCACCCTCTTCAATCTCATCACCGGCCACCTCCGGCGAGACCGGGGGAAGATCTTCTTCAAAGGAGAAGACATCAGCCGGCTTCCCCCGCACGACATCTGCCGGAAAGGAATCGGGCGATCCTTTCAAATTGTCAACGTGTTCCACCGCCTGACGGTCTTTGAAAACGTCCAAGTCGCCGTGTTGTCTCAGCAGCGAAAAAGCAACACCCTCTTTCGCCCTGCCAGCTCGCTGGCTGTGGCGGAAACCCGCAGGATTCTGGAGGGCGTCGGTCTGGTCGACAAGGAGCGGCGCATCGTCGGCTCCCTTTCCCACGGCGACCAGAAGATCCTGGAGATTGCCATCGCCCTGGGGAACGAACCGGAGCTCCTCATTCTCGACGAACCGACCGCGGGGATGTCTCCGGAGGAGACCTTCGCCGCCATCGAGCTCATCCTGCAGTTGGCCCGCACCCGCGGCTTGACCATCCTGTTCTGCGAGCACGACATGGACATCGTGTTTTCCATCTCCCGCAGCATCATGGTCATGCACCAAGGCCGGACCCTTCTGCAGGCCGAACCTGAGGAGGTTCGCAACAATCCCGAAGTGCAGACCGCCTACCTGGGAGGGGAGTGATGCTGGAAGTCGAGGGAATCCATACCTTCTACGGTTTGAGCCATATCCTCTTCGGCGTATCGATGAAAGTGGAGGAAAAAACGCTGGTCTGCCTTCTGGGGCGAAACGGCGCCGGGAAGACGACGACGATGCGCAGCATCATCGGCCTGAACCCGCCACGGCAAGGCGCCGTGCGTTTTCGGGGGGAAGACGTCACCGGTCTGGATCCTCACCTTCTCACCCGCAAAGGGGTCAGCTACGTTCCCGACGATCGCCGCATCTTCGGCGACTTGACCGTCGGGGAAAACCTGGAAATCGCCATCCGCAAGCCCAAGAAGGGAGCGGGCTGGGGAAAAGAGAAGGTGTATGAGATTTTCCCCGCTTTGCCTAAGATCGAATCCCGCAAGGGCGGATGCCTCAGCGGCGGGGAGCAGAAGATGGTGGCCGTCGCCCGGGCCTTGATGGGGAACCCCGAGCTCTTGCTCCTCGACGAACCGACCGAAGGCCTCGCCCCGGCGCTGGTCCGCTCCCTGGAGGGGCAGATCAAGAAGCTCCGGGAAAGCGGGCTCACCGTCCTGCTGGCCGAACAAAACGTCAAATCGGCCCTGAGGCTCAGCGACCGGGGTTACATCATCGACAACGGCCAGATCCGGTACCAGGGGAGCATCGAAGAGCTGCGGGCCAACGAGGACGTCCGGAAAAAATACCTGCTGGTTTAGCCCTTTGGTTTCGGGGGTAAACCCCCATCATTTTCAGAAGAAATTTCTTTCCTCGCTGCCGTAGGGGCACGAAGCCTCGTGCCCCTACAGAGAGAACCATTATTCCTTTAAAGGGGGATTCATGAACCTGAAAGGCCGCATCGCTCTGGTGACCGGGGCATCCCGCGGGATCGGCGCCTGCACTGCCGAATTTCTCGCCGGCCGCGGCGCCCGCGTCGCCGTGAGCGCCCGCACGTTTTCCGATCTGGAAAATTTGGCCGCCAAGATCGCAAGGAACGGCGGGGAGGCGATCGCAATCCCCTGCGACGTGACGGATCAAGACCAGGTGGAAAAGATGGTTCAGACCGTAGTGCAAAAATGGGGACGTCTGGACATTCTGGTCAACAACGCCGGCATCGGGACTCCCAGAATGCCCGTGGAGGAGATTCCCCCCTCGGACTGGGACCAAACCGTGGCCCTGAATCTCAAATCCGCCTTTCTCTGCGTCCGGGCCGCGGCGCCGTTCATGAAAAGTCAGAAATACGGGCGCATTGTCAACGTTTCCTCTTTTGCCGGGAGGAGTCACGGCCGGCTTTCGGGCCCGCACTACGGCGCCGCCAAGGCCGGGCTGCAGGGGTTCACCAAACACATGGCCGTGGAACTGGGCCCTTTCGGGATTAACACCAATGCCGTTGCCCCCAGCATCGTTCTCACGGAGCGGGTCGCGAAAAGATGGGAAGCCCGCACGGAAGAAGACCGCGCAAACGTCCTCGCCGGGATCCCCCTAAACCGATTGGCCCAACCGGAAGAAGTCGCCTCGGTCATCGCCTTCCTGGCCTCCGACGATGCCAGCTATGTCAACGGAGTCTGCATCGACATCAATGGCGGAAGCTACATGGTTTGATGATGTGAAAAACCCCCCCTTTCACCCCCACCCTGCTTTCTCACCTTGCCAAGGGGGAGGGTTTCCATTTTCAATCCGGCAGATAGGCCCTCTCCCTCGCCGAGACTGTGTCGTAATGGGGGCAAACGCCGTCATTCCCGCGGAAGCGGGAATCCAGGCTTTTAAAATTGTTGAAGTTTACAACATCCTGGATGCCCGCCTTCGCGGGCATGACGAATTATGACCCAGTCTCCAAGGAGAGAGGAATGGGTGAGGGCCGGAGCAGATCTTTTATCGTATGCCTGACATTTCCATTTTTCTCCCGAACCTCTTTGCCAAAATTCGCATCTAATATTTATTGCGATAAATCCCACCCAAATCGTCTTTCCCGAAGAAGCGGGATTTCATAAAATTCGAAAATATCTTTTTTATGTCATTCCGGCGAAAGCCGGAATCCAGTTATTTCAAGATTTACTGGACCCCGGCTTTCGCCGGGGTGACGATGGTTCTGATTGCAGGGGCGTCCTGCCGGACGCCCCTTCCGGCCCCGCGTTTCACAGGACAAGCCTAACGCTATGCGCTTTGCGCTATGCGATTTTTCTAAAGGAGGTTGCCCATGGTTGAAGATTGGTTGGTGAATGCCTACGAAGGTATGTCCCGGCGCCAGTTCATGGCCCGGATGAGCGCGGCCGGAGTCGGCCTTGTCGGGTTTGCCGCGGCCGCCGGTTCAGTGGCGGGGGAGGTCATCACGACCCCCGCTGAGGGCCTTACAACCGCCGAAGGAAAAGTGCCTTCCGGGGATTTCCAGGTCCCCATTTACGAGGCGCACCCTGCCGGGGCCGGAAAACACCCGGTTGTGATCGTGATCCCCGAAGTCTTCGGAATGCACGAGCACATCAAGGATGTGACCCGCCGTTTTGCCAAAGAAGGCTTCCTGTCAATCACTTTTGAACCTTACGCCCGCGAGGGCGGGGTTTTGGGCCTGCCCGATATCGCCGCTGTCCGGAAAGTGGTGGACCCGATTCCCGATGCGCGGGTCATGGCCGACCTGGATGCCATCGTGGCCTATGTCAAAAAACACCCGGCAGCCCGGGCCGACCGCATCGGGGTGACGGGGTTCTGCCGCGGCGGGATGTACACCCTTCTCTTTGCCGCCCAAAACCGCGATGTCAAAGCTGCCGTCCCCTGGTACGGCCAGATTAAGCCGGCCAAGACCGCAGGAGTACGGACCGTCGGCCCTATCGAAGTGGCCTCCCAGATCACCGCCCCGGTTCTCGGGCTCTACGGCGAGGCGGACGCGGGAATCCCCGTAGCCGGACGTAAAAGAAATTGAAGCCGCCCTGAAGGCGGCCGGCAAAACCGCGGAATTCGTCTTGTACAAAGACGCCCCCCACGCTTTCTACGCCGACTACCGCCCCAGCTTCCGGGCCGAAGCCGCTAAGGACGCCTGGGGACGCTGCACGGCGTGGTTCAATAAATATTTGAAAGGATAAATCCGAAATTCGAACCGATCTCGATCGGGGTCGGGACGTCACCCAACCTTCTCTTACCCAAAGGGAAAGCCGCTTTCTTGGCTTTCCCTTTATGTTTTTTCCAAGGCATCAAAAATTGATGGTCTCGTAAAAAGTCGTCATTCCCGCGCAGACGGGAATCCAGAATCTGCCAAGATATTGAAAAGACTGGATTCCCGTTTTCACGGGAATGACGGAATAGCCCATTTTCAGACTTTTTACGAGACCAACAAAATTGTATTGCTTTAGCTTTTCGAAATTTCGGTTCAGAAATCCCTCCCGTCCTCCCTTTTCAAAGGGAGGAGAGCTTTTCAGCCCGCTTTCACGGAAAGATCCCATTAAATCCCCCTTTGAAGGGGGATCAAGGGGGATTTAATGGGTTTTCAAAATGCTAAAATGTTACAAAAAATTAAATCTTTGACCAGCTTCTCCAAATTCCAAAATCCCGTTGACATAAATGCCCATTCTGATAAAATGCGAAAAGATTTCCATGCTTCGCCGATAAGAATTCATTTCCAATTCTACCCCGGCCCTCCCCCGAGCCTTCTGGAGGAAAAGATGAAAGACAACTCTCGGAAGATGCCCATAGGATAGTCCCGGGGTATTTTGGTACCCTCCCGGGACGCTTAAAACTGTCCCACGCAAACAATCCGCAAAACGAATCCTTTTTCTGTTGCTGCAGGCCCTGAAGAGAAGAATACTATGGACCCGGAGCACCTGAAACGAAAGCTCATCGCCCTCCTCAGCGCGGACGTAAAGGGATATGCCCGCCTCATGAGCCTGGACGAAGAGGCGACCGTCCGCACCCTCGATTCCTACAAGGAAGTCATGGGAGATTTCATCCGCCGGCACGACGGGCGGGTAGTGGACTCCATCGGGGACAACCTGCTCGCTGAGTTTCCCAGCGTGGTGGACGCGGTGCAGTGCGCGGTGGAGATCCAGAAGGAGATCGGGAGAAGAAACAAGGATGTGCCGGAAGAGCGGCGGATGGAGTTTCGGATCGGGGTGAATCTTGGGGATGTGGTGGTGGAGGGGGGGAAGGTCTTCGGAGACGGGGTGAACATTGTGGCCCGGATGGAGAAGTTGGCAGAGCCGGGCGGGGTATGTATTTCGGGGACGGCGTATGACCAGGTGAGGAACCGGTTGCCTTATGGGTTCAGGGACCTGGGGCGGCAGGCAGTCAAGAACATAGCGGAACCGGTCCGGGTGTACCGAATCTTGATGGACCCCAAGGATAAGATTGCCCCTATGAGGAGCAGAGGTAAGGGAAAAAAAATCTATGCTATGGCCGGGGTAGGAATCCTTGTAATAGTTGGATTCGTAGCCCTCTGGAAATTAGTCCTTTTTCCCACTCCGGCCAAGGTGGAAGTTGCGTCCGTTGAGCGAATGAAGTACCCCCTGCCGGATAGTCCATCGATTGCCGTGCTCCCGTTTGTGAACATGAGCGGGGATCCAAAGCAGGAATTCCTCTGCGACGCCATGACCGAGGACATCATCACCGCCCTTTCCAGGATCCCGCGTTTGTTTGTGATTGCCCGCAATTCTACGTTTGTCTATAAGGGAAAACCCGTCAAGGTCAAGCAGGTGAGCGAGGAATTGGGGGTTCGGCATGTGCTGGAAGGCAGTCTTCAGAGGTCGGGGGACCGGGTCCGGATCACCGTCCAATTGATTGATGCCCTCACGGGGCATCACCTCTGGGCAAAGCGGTACGATCGTGATCTGGAAGACATATTTGCCATGCAAGATGAAATCACCATAAAGATCTTGTCTACGCTGGAAGTAATGTTGACGGGGCAGGGAGGAGTTTCAGGGGTTGAAAAATTTGCCGACAAATATTACCGGGGGAAGCAGGGTCTGGATTGCTATTTGAAGTTAGCGGAAGCGTGGGGTTATTTTCAGCGTTACAATATCGAGGGTATCAACTTGGCCCGGCAGATTGCCGAGGAAATTATTGCAATGTGCCCGGAAAATCCATTGGCCTACTTAAGACTCGGTTGGATTTACTACTGGGATTATATCCTGGGCAACACGAAGTCCCCGCAGGAGACGATTGAGAATAGCATGGAAATGGCACGAAAAGTCCTTGCCATGAATGATTCCATAGGCAGTGCCCACGGTTTATTAGCCCTGACTCTATTTGATAAAAAGGGAGTTTGACAAGGCCGCTTGCCGCGGGAGAACGGGCTTTCGCCCTCGACCCCTGGAGCCAACCTGTCCTTACCAATTATTCCGGAACCCTAAGGGCAACAGGCAGGCCGGAGGAGGCCATTCCGCTGTTGCAGAAAGCCATCCGGCAGAACCCATTCGGTCCAGCCTCCATATATAATGCATTCGGCGATGTCCTCAGGGATGCAGGGCGGTTTGAGGAGTCGGTTTCGGCATATAAGAAAGCAATTCAGATTGCGCCTGATCACTTTAATGCCCATGTTGGCTTGGTGGTTACATACATTTGGATGGGCCGAGAGAATGAAGCCCGCGCAACCGCGGCAGAGGTTCTCCGGATAAATCCCAAGTATTCAGTGGATTATGCGGCAAAGACATTTTTCTATAAGGACCAGTCATTCAATAATAAGATCGTTGCCGCCCTTCGCAAGGCGGGACTTAAGTGAATAAAAGGGCCATCGGATTATTTTCCTGTATAAGCCGCATTGAAGGCGACATAGTCTGCACGAAGTACCAAAAAGGGCTATGGGGAGTCGAATTTTGCGCGACTGTTTTTAGGAATCACAGAGAAAGCTGCGAGAGCAAAAACGAGTATTTCTTTAGTAGCGATATTGCATTTGCAGCTTTTGCTTCTGTAAATTAAGCGGATTTTCGATATTTGCCAGATGGGCGTCAGCGAGAAAGGCTCAGTTTTTTCAGGTGGTAAACCAGGGTTTCCCTGGGGATATCCAACCGGCGCGCCGCGGAGCTCACGTTCCATCGTCCCGACCCCCGGTATTGAGTGGCCTGGAGTGCCTCCAAATAACGCATGCGTTCGACGTTTTTAAAATGGCGGCGGTCTCTTCCCGGGCTGAGTTCCAAGTCCGGGTGATGGCCCACGGGGAGCGGCTGAGCGTGCTCTTTTCCCCCGGAGGTAACAGACTGATTAAGCCAGGCAGGAAGATTGGCCGGGGTTATCTCGTTTCCCTCGCAGAGAGCCGCCGCGGCGAACAAGGCCTGTTCCAACTGGCGCACATTTCCCGGCCAGGGGTAAACCATCAACATATTCAACGCCTCCGAGGAAAGGCGCAGGGGGTGATCACTCGAAGAGGTCCTTTTCTGATGGATGTGGGCCCTTTTTAAGAAATGAAGCGCCAGAAGGGGAATATCCTCCACCCGCTCGCATAGAGAAGGAATCATAATTTCAATCCCGCAGAGCCGATAGTAGAGGTCCTCCCGAAACTTCTTTTCAGTCATCATCTCCGGCAGATTCTTATTCGTGGCCGCGATAATCCGGGTGTCGGCGAGAATCGGTTTCTCCGAACCCAAGGGCGTTACTTTTTTTTCTTCCAGAACCCTAAGTATTTTCGCCTGGCAGGCAACACTCATCTCCCCGATTTCATCGAGAAAGAGCGTCCCCCCGAAGCGGCGACAAACTTCCCCGAACGATCCTGGGTTGCCCCGGTAAAAGCGCCCTTGACATGGCCGAACAGCTCGCTCTCCAAAAGCGTTTCGGAAAGCGCCGCACAGTTCACTTCGAGAAAGGGGCCCTTCGCCCGGGGGCCGGCTTCATGAATGCGCCGCGCCGCAAGCTCTTTGCCTGTTCCCGTCTTGCCGCAAATCAACACGGGGATGTCGCTTTCCCCCGCCTTGAGGCAGAGGTGGAGAGCCTCCTGCACGGCCCGGCTTATGCCCACGATGACCGTCTTACCTTCGGCAACCTCCGGAGCTTTCGCTTCCGCCCCTGTTTCCTTCCTTGAGAAAAAGCGATGAGGGACCAATCTGCCTGCCCCCGCCAATGCCGCTGCGTACATCACACCGAGCGCCGAGAGCCGATCCTTCCATTCCGCGGCAAAAACCGTTTCCGAACGATGGTTGATGATATTCACGACCCCGAAAAGCCGATTTTCGAAAAGGATGGGCGCCGAAACCATGGCGTAGGTTCTGAGGCCGAATCGTTCATCAATTCGCGAGTCATGGATGCTCTGTTTCTGGGCGTTAATCACCAAGATGCCTTGACGCGACAGGGCCGCGGCACCGCCGATTCCCTCTCCTTCGCGCAGGGTTATATCCTCCGCCTTTTCAATGGGAATATCGGTGCTGGAAAAGAGGTGCAAGCGGTTGTCCGCCCCGACCTGCCAGATGGACGCCGCATCCGCGGAAGCGGATTCGGCCAGCAGACGGCAAAAGGCCGAGTTGTATTCGGGGCTGCCGGGAATTCCGATCGGCGGCTGCTGAAAAAACCGGACCGATTCCGAAAAGGAAATTCCTGGTTTCATGTCTTCCTTCTTCCGGTGCACCCTCAATGGGTCACCAAGTCAGCAAATTCCCGATTCAAGCTCGGTGGTTAATTAAAGAATAAAAACGGGAAAAATGCAAACTAAATATCACGAATTTCACGAATATGGCTAATATAAATTAACCACAATTGCCGCTATTACTAATTTCCTGCCGTTTTGTGAATCTATTCGATCTTCGTAAAATATAAATAATCTTTTAATATTGAATACATAAACTATTTTTTGGGAATAATAAAATATTGGCATAAAGTTTGATATCAAGATTGATGCCAATTTTAATTATTTTGTGAATTGGTGAATATCTTTTGATTTGGCCCTTGGAATTTTACGAAAATGCCTCCTGGAACAAGCCCATATCACTTCCCATCCGAAACCGCTCTCTCCCCCGGCGGGAGATGGGGAGACTGAAGCCGGGGGAGAAAAAAGCATTGGGGGTCCGGATGAAATCAAGAAGTTTCCTTGGACTTTAAAAGGAGGTGATTTCCCTATGGCTTGATTATTTCGCTGAGAATGAAGGAAGCGCCGGGTGCGCATAATTAGGAAAGAAACAAAGATTTCTTGGCTCAAATAATATCGGTTGGTTCCATCACTTGGCCGTCTTAAGGCAATGAAAGGAGGAGGCAAATGAAAAGGTTATTGGTGGGGTTGTGTGTCGGGTTGGCCTTCATGGCAGTAATGATGATAAGCGCGTTTGCCGCCGAAAAACCGGTTGATGATGCGGCTTACCAAGCGTTCTTTGTGACCGGCAATGAAGGCGCAGCAAAACAACCTATAGATTTTGGAAAAGCAGTATACACAGGAGATAATGTGACCGGCAGTGAGGGATCGACAAGACCGGGTATAAGCTTGGGAGCGGCTGTATACGCAGGGGACAATGTGACCGGCAGTGAGGGATCGACAAGACCGGGCATCCAATGGCCCCAGGCAAAATGAGTATCAATGGGGTCACATCTTCTATTGTCAATATTTCTTGACAGAGTTCAGCCTCATGGCTATCCGCCGCCAAAGGAGAGAAAAGGAGGTTTTTCCTTCTCCCATGATTGGCCGAACTTCCGATATTAGAAAAGAACTTCTGCGTGACAATTGAGAATGTGACCCCAAAATGCCGGAACCTCTTTTCTTCACTCCTTTTTGAATCTCAGAACATTGGGGACGTTGGTTCTTAGAGTGCATTGCACTTGACATCCTTCTCTCATTTTTATACAATCGCGTCATGCCTCGAAAAGCCCGATTAGATACTCCTGGCGCCCTTCACCATATCATTGTGCGGGGAATCAATCGGTCAGCTATTTTTGAGGACGACCAAGATCGGTCCTGCTTTCTCTGCCGCCTTGGCCAAAACATCCTCGAAACGCAATCCTCACTCTATGCGTGGGTGCTGATGGAAACCCATGTCCATCTATTGGTGGGAAGTGGCCAGCAGGGAATCTCCACTCTCATGCGTAAGCTTCTTACCTGGTACGCCCAATACTACAACCGGCGCCATCAGCGAACGGGACACTTATTTGAAAACCGTTATAAATCAATCTTATGCGAGGAAGAGAATTACCTTTTGGCCCTTGTGAGATATATCCATTTGAACCCGATACGGGCCAAGATCGTAAAAACGATGGGGGAGTTGGATCGCTACCCTTGGAGCGGGCACCGAATCGTCATCGGGAAAGAAGATTATCCGTGGATGGACCGGACATATATTTTAGGCCAATTCGCGAGTACAAAGAAAACGGCGATCCGGGCATATTGTCAGTTTGTCCAGGAAGGGATGGACGAGGGGCATAAACCCGAGTTAACCGGGGGAGGATTGATTCGGAGTCAGGGAGGATGGTCGCAGGTTCTCGCTTTGCGCAGCAAAGGGGGAAAGGTGTTGTCCGATGAGCGCATCTTGGGGAGCGGGGACTTTGCCGAACAAGTCCTTCAGCAGGCGGAGGAACGGCAGCTAAGACAAATGAAGCTTCGCCGGAAGGGGAAAAGTATTCAAGATATTATTCAGGAGGAATGCGGAAAGCGAAAGGTAAGTGAGCAGGAATTGAGGAAAGGAAGCAGAAGGATCCTTGTTAGCGAGGTGCGGGCAGTGATCGCCCACCGCAGTAAGGAGGAACTCGGGATTGCTGGCGCTGAGATCGCCCGTCATTTGGGGGTTAATACCTCGAGCATAAACAGAGCCTTAGCGAAAATAAATCATACCCGAGGGTTATAAGTTATGCACCGTAAGAATCAACGTCCCCCAAATGTTTATTGATCTCCCTCTATATTTCTGCTAATTTAGGGCCAGCGATTTTGTCCCGATCACTCTTCTCATGAGGGGGGACCTTATGGATTCGCGTTATCCCGCCGGCCGCACGGGTTCCATCAAAGATTTTCTTGCCTTTATTTTTTTTCTGATCGTCCTCCTCGGCGCCGTCATTCTCGCTTCTTCCGTCCAGACCGATTTCGGCAGAGTCGAAGTATCCAATGTCGCTTACCCTAACTCCAATGGAATTCCCGTCCGGGCCAAGCTCTTCAAGCCGGTGGGCGTTTCGCGCGGCAACCCCGCCCCCGGGGCGGTTTACATCCACGGCTACCAGAACAACCGCGAGACAGGGGATGCCTACAGCATCGAGTTGGCCAGGCGCGGTTTCGTGGTTTTGAACATCGACGCTATCGGCAGGGGGAACTCAGGGGAACCGGGCGACCCCAACTTGCCCGGGTTCGACCCCACCTACGGGGGAAAAACCTCGGTTCAATACCTGCGCCAGCTTCCTTTTGTCCAAGGCGGCTCCGTTGGGATTCTCGGGCACTCCCTGGGGGCGGAAATGGCGTACACGGTCGCCATCGGCGACCCAGCGATCCAGGCCTTAGTCATCACGGGGTTTGCCTACACCCGGGAATCATCCGACACCCGGCCTAAGAACATGCTGATGATCATCGGCAAATGGGACGAATTTCGCCGGCGGATGACCGGCACGAGGGACATCGAAAACGAATGGATGCAGACGGAACAAACCAAGCGGGTCTTTCCCGTCCCCTCCCCCCAGATCGGGATGACCTATGGGGATTTCGGGCAGGGTACGGCCCGCAGAGTCTTCATTCCCCGCATCACCCATGTCCAGGAATCCCACGACTCTGCCTCCATCGCCGAGACCGTGGAATGGATACGTTCCGCCCTCCGTCCCAATCCCAGGCACTGGGTAGACAAGAACAGCCAGACCTGGTGGATCAAGGAATACGCCACGCTGATCGCCATGCTGGCCGGCCTCGCGTCCATCCTCCCCTTGGGACTCATCCTCCTGCGCACGAATTTCTTCCGGGTGATCCGGCGTTCGGCCCGTTGGCGGTATTTCTGCTCTGCAGGCGAATATTTCAAATTTTCGGCGATCAACGGCCTTCTGCTCTGGCTTTACCTCCCCCTCATTCTGGTCTTATTCGGCCTGCATAAATATGTGCTGCCGATCGATAAATATTTTCCCATGATGATGGTGAACGGCATCGTCTGGTGGTTTCTGTGGGTCAACCTCATCGGGGGATTTCTATTCTGGCGATGGTATCGGAAGGAGCACATTCGAACCGGGTTGACGCCGGTCGACTTGGGGATGTCCCTGAAAGGCGACCGCCAGACCTCGGGAGGGGAGCAACTCTTTAAAACAATCCTGCTGGCGGGGATTTTGTTCGCCTTCGCTTATGGCTGCGAGCATGTTTTGGAGCAGACGTTTCTCGTGGACTACCGGTTTGTATGGCCTTTTGCCAGCGACCTGACGCCCTACCGCTGGCGGATGTTTTTCCTCTACTACCCTTTTCTTCTGTTCTGTTTCCTCCTGAGCGGGATGTTTCTCCACGGGCAGATCCGGAGACCGGAGAAAGCCTCGCCTGTGGGAACTTTCTTTTCTTGGTCGGCCTACAACGTCTTTGCCCTGACCGCGCCTTTGATCCTCTTTCTCATGGTCCAATACATCCCTTTGTTCACAAACGGGTATATCCCTTTTGAGGGGCCGGGAGGTTTGTTCGTGGTTTTCATGATCAGCCTTTTCCATACCCTCGCCCTTCTGACCATAACGGCCGTCATTTCCACGTGGTTCTATGTGTTCACGGGGCAAATCTATCTCGGCGCCTTTTTGAACGCGGCTCTTGTGGCCTGGATGTTCGCTTCCTCGCAGGTTATCGCCCCGATCCCCGTCTAAATATTGCAGGGTGTAGGGAGTTGGGCATAGGGGGTAGAGGGGGTTGCCATTTCCTACACCCCATCCCCTACACCCTACTTCCTATTTTTCTGCGCTCTCTGCGCTCTCTGCGCTTAAGGATTTTTATCAGACCGGTTTAAAGGCGCCGACCTTTTCCAGGTGGTCGATCATCTGCAGGAAGAGAAGGTCCCGCTTGCGGAGGATTTCCTCTTCCGTCCGCCCGCTGTAATCATAAATCCCCTTCGAAGTGCTGACCCCGAGGTGACCTTTGGCGACGGGGTCTTCAATCAAGGGGATTTTCAGGCCCAAGCTTTTATTGATGTCACGGACGAGGCCGAGACCGGTGAAATCCAGGCTTTGAATCACCCCGATGATCGGCATGCGGATGCCAAGGCTCGATTTGACGGCCAAATCCACCTGCTCCGGGGTCGCCCACCCATTGGATACGATTTCCATGGCGGAAAAAATGACCGCATTCTGGAGCCGGTTGACAATGAAACGCTGGACAAACTGGGTCATCACGATCGGCTTCTTGCCGATCCGCTCCATCAGGCCGGCGGTGAACCGCACCACTTCCGGGGAGGTCCGGGGGCCGGGGGCGACTTCGACGAGGGGAATGATATGAGGGGGCGCGAACCAGTGCGCCGCAACCGTGCGGGATGGGTCTTTGACCTCGATGATTTTGAAAATTTCCAGGCCGGAGGTGTTGCTGGCCAGAACGGCATTCGGCGGACAGGCCTCTTCCAATTCGGAGAAGACCTTTTTCTTGATGTCGGGGATTTCCACCACCGTTTCCAGGGCGAAATCCACTCCCTTTGCCGCCCGGGCAATCTCGGTTGAAGTCCGGATTCTCCCCAGAATGTAAGGGATTTCCTTGGCGTCCAGTTTCCCGTAATCGGCCAGGGTCTGCAGGTTCCCTTTCATCCGGCGCAGCCCCTGTTCCAAGACCTCCGCCTTGACATCCATAAGATTCACTTCGATTCCCGCCTGGGCGAAAACCTGGGCAATGGAATGCCCCATCGTGCCGCCCCCAATGACCGCCACTTTCCGAACGTCTTTTGGATCCATATTACCTTCCTCTCTTAAAAAGGGTTGCCCCTTGAAAGTCGCAGGGCGCATGGGCATAGCCTGACGACAGAAAACTGTCTCTTGGGTGGTTCGAGAGTGTTGTCCGGGCCATGAAAAATCATCTGCCGGGGTTTCATGACCTTCCGGCAATATATAGGAAAATCCCCGGAATAGTCAACCTGGATTACTTCGTAAAAAGTCAAATAGCCCGTCACCCCGGCGAAAGCCGGGGTCCAGAACACCTTGAAATAACTGGATTCCGGCTTTCGCCGGAATGACAAATTCTATGGAATTTCGACTTCTTACGAGATCATCAATCTGGATTGTTGGGAAAAGTTGGAGGTTACGAGTTACGGGTCTCGCGTTTCACTTCACGGTCTCCTCCCCCCATTGCGACTCAGTCTCCGATGGGAGAGGGCGCCTTTTTGAAGCCAAAAGGACTTCCCCTCTTTGGAAAAGAGGGGTTAGGGGAGATTTTATAGAAATTCACGGGCCTCCATCAGGCTGCCTGGAGCGGGCGGCAGACCTTGCAGGGGCGGTATCCGGCCTCGAGAGCCGCCCGCTCCGAGGGGAAAAAGACTTTGTGAGGAGCCGAGATCCTCCCGGCGTGGCGGCAGGTGGGAAAACAGAAGATGCGGGTGGTGTCGCTGCCATGATAGCGCGTCTTTGAATCGGCCATTTCTTTCAGCCCGGCCACATCCACCCCTTCGGCCGCAAGAATCTCGATTTTCTTCTCTTTCCCGCCAAGCGCATAATTCCCGATTTGCCCATCGGAACGAATGACCCGGTGGCAGGGGATCAAGATCGGGATCGGGTTCTTGGCCAGGGCCGTTCCCACGGCTCTTACCGCCCTGGGCCGGCCGATTTCCCGCGCGATCCAGCCATAGGGCCGCACCTCGCCCGAAGGAATTTCCAGCGCCTTTCTGAGGACCGCCTGTTCGAACGGGGAAAGGGATCCCAGGTCGAAGGGAATTTTTTTCCCCTTTCCGGGCGCAGCCCAATTGGCTTCATTTTGCCATCCTTTTCGAGGAGAATCAGGCGCGGGATAGGCGGGGCGGGAAAATCTCTTCCGGAAAGACCGCTCGAAGGCTCCGCCGCTTCGCGCCCGCATAACCGCGGAAATTCCATTCTTGTTATAAGCGACGAAAACCGGCCCCAGGGGAGAGTTCCAGCGAAAATAATAATCCCCCAATTCCAGCTTTCGCAGCACCGCCGGAAGCAAGCTCCGGGGAGCTTTTTCCCTTCCCAAGTTCTCCAGTTCCCGCAACAGGGAGCGCGATTCACTAAATACCTCGGCAGGCCGATTTTTCATTGTCTTTCTCTCCTGTTCATTCTTGAGAAATTTTCCCTCAGCAACTGGATACCCCGATGGACGTTCGACTTAACAGTCCCCTCCGGCTGTTTTAGAATGTCCTTTATTTCCAAATAGGTAAGATTCTCTATGTACCGGAGCACCAGTGGGGCCCCATACCTCTCAGGGAGAGAAGCCACTGCTTTTTCGAGCTGCTTTCGGACTTCGGCCCGTTCCACTAATTCCTCCGGGCCCGCCGCCACTTCCCCGGGTTGGCCGGAGGACGGGTCGGCTTCACCTGAGGAAAAAAGCCGCGCGGGCGCCTTCCGGCACCGAGTCCGGAAAACATTTAGGACGATCCGGTAAAGCCAGGGGCTCAAATCTATCGTCTCGACCCGTTGAGGCGGGTAGGCCTTCAGCGCCCGGTAGGCGCGGACAAATCCCTCCTGCACGATCTCTTCCGCATCCGCCCGGTTGTTCGTCAGACGCAGGGAAAAGGAATAGAGCCGGTCTTGAAAAACCCGGACCATTCTCTCAAAATTTCCGTCCACATTTTCACTCAAGGCCCGGGATAGTTCCTGATCTTTCCCGGCCTGCCGGGTTTTGCCCATGGTTGTCTCCCCTGTCTGTCCACCCTCTGCAGATATCGAATATTGATGGTCTCGTAAAAAGTCTGAAAATGGGCTATTCCGTCATTCCCGTGAAAACGGGAATCCAGTCTTTTCAATATCTTGGCAGATTCTGGATTCCCGCCTGCGCGGGAATGACGACTTTTTACGAAACCATCGTTTAGCTGACTTTTTACGAATTCATCGAATATTCTATACCATAAAACTCCATTTTTTCGATTTGGTTGCAATTATAATAAACCGCAAAGAAAGCCGCATTTCGGGCTGAGGAAAAAATCGGACTCTATATGGGGATATCAACAAGGAGGGTCGGTAAAGATGGGTGTGGAGGGCGGCGTTCCGCCCTCCACATTTTGGATAGGTTCTTCTTTAACCGTGCACCACGCTGTTAAAAATCTGCCTGAACTCCTCGATCGTGAGCAACCCTTTCTTCTTGATGGAAGCCTCTTTGATCTTCTGGACCATCGCTTCCTTCTGCTCCTGCGAAGCATCCAGCCCAAGCTTCTCCAAATATTCCACCACCGTGTCCACCCCGCTGCTCTTTCCAATCACGATCTGCACCGGCGGCTGGCCCACTAAGGAAGGAACGAACGGCCCCAATTCGAGCGGATTCTGCTCCCGGCACCGCCGCACCCACGCGGCCACGATCCCGGACTCCACGTTCAGCAGCCGCTCGCCCACGATCCCCCGGTTCGACGGGATCTCGGTCTTCGAAAGCTCGCGAACCAATTTCGAGAGGGCGAAAAATTTCTCGGTTTTAATTCCGATATCGATCCCATACATGGTCAGCAGCGCCAAAACCACGTCTTCCATGGCGCAGTTCCCGGCCCGCTCGCCGATGCCCGTCACCGTCGTGTGGGCTACGCTGCCGCCCGCCGCCAACGCCATCAGGGTGTTCGCCACCCCCAGACCGAAATCGTCATGGAAATGGGGTTCCAGCGGCTTCTTGATCCGCTCCCGAACCTTCTTCAGCAGGTAAGGAACCGAATGCGGCGACAACCCTCCGAATGTGTCCACCACCGCCAGGGCGTCCATGTGTCCCTTCGTAGCGATCTGTTCGATCAAGTCCAAAAACCAGCCTAACTCCGCCCGCGAGGCGTCGATGGGAAAAAAGACGGTGTAAAGCCCCAATTCCTTCGCCAAAAGCGTCGCCTCAATCGAAAGATCGATGGCCTTCTTGAGCTCCCAGCCATAAGCGTGCTTGATGATGTGTTCGCTCGAGGGGATCTCCACCACCACGCCCGTCACCCCGCACTGCTTGGCCAGTTTCACATCCGACACCATGCACCGGGAAAAGGCAAAAATCTCCGATTTCAGGCCCAGCTGAACGATTTCCTTGATGGCCGCCTCGTCCACCTTCGAAACCGCGGGCATCCCGGCTTCGATCCGGTGCACGCCCGCGTCCGCCAAGGCCTTGGCGATTCGGATCTTGTCTTCAAAAGTATAGGAAATCCCCGCCTGCTGCTCCCCGTCCCTAAGGGTGATGTCGTGGATCTTGATCTGCTTCGCCGGGGGAAACTGGTAACCCGAAGTCACTTCCTGCTCAAAGTTCCAAGGACTCGTAAACCACTTCTCTGTCTTCCAAGGTGTCTTCATGCTCCTCTATTTCTCCTTCCGTTTGATAAGTCCCGGAGCCAACGATTCCGGGTATTGCGATTGCGTCTGAACCCTGAAACCCTTGAACCCCGGGTCCCTTTATTTAAGCCCTAACACGTTTTGCATATCATAAAGGCCGGGTTTCTGGCCGACGACCCAGCGGGCCGCCCGAATCGCGCCGCGGGCGAAGTTATCGCGGCTGTGGGCGCGGTGCGTCACCTCCAACCTTTCTCCAAGGCCCCCGAAGATGACCGTGTGCTCGCCGATGATGTCTCCGGCCCGAATCGTCTGCATCCCGATTTCCTTGCGTGTTCTTTCCCCGATCAACCCCTTGCGGGCAAAGACGCCCACTTCCCCAAAGTTCCGATTTACCGCTTCCGCCAGGACTTGGCCTAATTTCATTGCCGTCCCGCTGGGGGCGTCCTTTTTCATCCGGTGATGGGCTTCGACCACTTCCAGGTCGTAGTCGTCCCCCAAAACGGCGGCCAAATCCGCCACCACCTTGAACATGACGTTCACGCCCACGCTCATATTGGGTGAAAGGACGCAGGGAATTTTCCTGGCCAATGCCCGCGCCTCTTCCACCTGCTGTGGAGTAAACCCGGTCGAACCGATGACCGCCGCTTTTCCTCCCTCGGCGGCAATCTCCAGATTTTTCAGAGAAGCCTCGGCGTTGGTGAAATCGATGATCACGTCTCCGGAGGCGACAACCTCCTGCAGAGATCCGACCAGGGGAACGTTCCACTTTTCCATCCCGGCCGTTTCCCCCGCATCCCGCCCTAAGTAGGGGTGGTCCTTGCGCTCCACCGCCCCGCCGAGGTGGATATCCGCGGTCTCATGGATGGCTGAAAGAATCCGCCCTCCCATCCTTCCCGCCGCCCCGATCACGATGGCCTTGATGATTTTCATTTTTTCTCCTTATGATTCACCACAGAGAGCACAGAGCACACGGAGAATAATATAAAATTGATAAGTCTGAAAAGAGCGGATTTCGTCATTCCTGGCGAAAGCCGGAATCCAGTTTTTTCAAATGCTTATAAAATTCCTGGACTCCGGTTTTCATCGGGGCGACGGCCTTTTACGAAACCATCCATATTGAGTTTTGAAAAATATCTCCCGCTCGCCCCCTTGAACCTCTTTATTTATAGGCTTCTTCCCAGAGTTCCCCTTCGTATACCAGGCGGGTGTCCCCTTCCAGGAACACGCGGTCGAATCCTTCTCCCTTTTTCTGGAAGTGGATGTTCAGGATTTCGCCGCCCGATGTTTCGACGGCCACCGGAGAATCGACATACCCTTTCGCGCCCGAAATCAGGGCCGAGGCGACCGCCCCCGTTCCGCAAGCCAGGGTTTCGTCCTCCACGCCGCGTTCGTAGGTCCGGACTTTGATGCTTTTTCGGTCGATGACCTGGGCGAAGTTGGCATTGGTTCCCACCGGCTGGAAATGAGCGTGGAAGCGGATCTTTCTCCCGAGATCTTTTACATTGACCTTCGAGGCTTCGGGAACGAACTGAACGGCGTGGGGAACCCCGGTGTTGAGGAAATGCAGAGGTTGGCCGCCCCCGTCGATCTGGACCGCAAAATCGAGCCTCAGGCCGAACGGTTTTACCATCTGCAATTTCACCCTTCTCCCGGAAACCTCCGCTTCAATGACCCCGGCCAGAGTTTCGAAGGAAAGCCTCTCCCGGGCAATCCCCTTGAGAACGGCGAAGCGGGCCGCGCAGCGCCCCCCGTTCCCGCACATTTCCGCCTCGCTCCCGTCGGAATTAAAAAACCGCCAACGAAAATCCGCGTTGGGGGAGCCCTCGATCAAGATCACCCCGTCCGCCCCCACGGAAACCTTATGCGCGCAAACCCGAGGAACAAAATTCTCGAGCCGGTCCGGATCCAAGATCCTGCCGCGGTTGTCGATGAGGATGAAGTCGTTGCCGCTCCCGCTCATCTTGGAAAAAGGAATTTTGATCATGAACAAACCTCATATACGGAACGCTGAGGAACACAGATTTTCAAAATTAGCCTCATCAGACATCTGACTTTAATTCAAGCTTCCTGTTATCCGGTTCCCATCCGGCCCCCCCTCTCCCCTCGCGGGAGAGGGGCAGGGTGAGGGGGGAAATGGGTTTCTGGATGAAATCTATCCGGTTCTGCGGCAGAATTTTATGCTGGTTTAAGGGTCATGCCGTTTCCGCGAAAATCTGCGTCCATCCGCGTCCGACATTCTACGTAAGAAAATCCGGGATCGACTCGCCCCGGATCAGGTCCCCGTATTCTTCCCGCTTGCGGATCACGTGAAAGCGGTTCTGGTCCACCATGACTTCCGGGACCCGCGGCCGGGAGTTGTAGTTCGAAGACATGGTAAATCCGTAAGCCCCCGCGCTCATGACCGCCAGCAGCTCCCCGGGTTCGACCTTGGGAACCTTGCGGTCCTTGGCCAGGAAGTCTCCGGACTCGCAGATGGGCCCGACCACATCCACCGTGGTTTCGATCCGGTCCTTCTTGTGAACCGGTTGAATCCTCTGATAAGAACCGTAAAGGCTCGGGCGGATGAGATCGTTCATGGCCGCATCGACGACCACGAAATTCTTCTCGCCCCCTTCTTTGGTGTACAGGACCTTGGCCACCAGGATTCCCGCGTTGCCCACGATGACCCGGCCGGGTTCCAGGATCAGGGTGCAATCGAGGCCGGGGACCTCTTTGATGACGGCTTCGGCGTACTCCCGCGGGTGCGGAGGGTCCTCCTGGTGATACGTGATCCCCAGGCCGCCGCCCAGATCCACATACCGGATTTGGATCCCCTGCGCGCGGAGCTTCGCCACCAGTTCCTTGATCCGCTGGACGGCCTCGACGAAAGGGCCGACCTCCGTCAACTGCGAGCCGATGTGGCAGCTGACTCCGATCACGCGGGTGTTCGGGAGGGTGCTGGCCAGGATGTAATCGTCAACCGATTTCTGGATGTTGATCCCGAATTTGTTCTTCTTCAACCCGGTGGAAATGTAGGGGTGCGTTTTGGGGTCCACATCCGGGTTAACCCGCAGAGAAACGGGGGCTTGGATGCCCAATTTCCCGGCGATCTGATCGATCACCAGCAGCTCCTGCGAAGATTCGATGTTGAACATAAGAATGGGCTGCTTCAACGCGTATTCGATCTCATCGGGTCTCTTCCCCACCCCCGAGTAAACGATTTTTTCCGGGCTCACGCCCGCCTGGATGGCCCGGTAGATTTCTCCGCCGGAGACCACATCGACCCCGCCCCCGAGGCGGATGAAGACCCTAAGGACCGCGAGATTGGAATTGGCCTTGGCCGAAAAACAGATGAGGTGGTCCGTCTTGGAAAAAGCGCTGTCAAAGGCTCGAAAGTGGTTCTCCAGCGTCTGCCGGCTGTAAAGATAAAAAGGGGTGCCAACGGCGGCGGCAATATCCGGGATGGCCATTTCTTCACAAAAAAGGATGTTTTCACGGTAATGAAAATCGTGCATGCTCTTCCCCTGAATTCTGTCTTTCATAATTTATAACACAGGCTTACGAATGCGGTCAAAGGTATTTTGATTCCTCCTGAAAAAGTCCGCCGCCCCGCTCGGAGCGGGTGAACTTTTGACACGCCCATCTCTCCGATATCCTCCCGCGGCACCGGCAAGCCGATTAAAGATCTTCAAGAAGAGTGCCCCGACTTCCGAAGAGAAATTTATGGGACATCTCGTTCTTGTTGGAGGGAACATGCGACGGATTATGATCTGGGTATCCATTTTCTCTTTGGTTTTCTTGGGGGCGGCCTCCGGCGCCGGCGCCGTGGAAAAGTCGCTCATCCGGGTGAAACTCATGATTCAAGCGGATGAAGAGAGTCAAGCAGTGATTGAAAATCTATTGCGGAAAGAACTCCGGGCCCTGGGGGATGTTTCCTTGGTCAATGAAAAGCCGGATTACGAAATCCGGGTCATCGTCATGGGGTCGGCGGCGAAGGACAAGGAGAATTCCGGGATCGCCTTTTCCACGGTTTTTCTCAGCCCCTTCCTTCGCTCGGGGATCCCCGATTTTTATTCGAATTGCAAAAGCGACAAAGAAGGATTCAAGATAACCGAAGATCTGGCCAAGACTCAAATTTACAGGGATCATCTTTTGCAGGTTGGATCGGGCAAGGATACGGAACACATCTGTAAAGACATCGCCGAAAATTTCAAAATCCACATCCTCGCAACCCCTCGTTTGCCTCCTCAAAACCGGTAAGCCCAAATCCGATGCTATTCAATTTAATGGCCTCGTAAATGACCTTGATAATTTTAATTTTTACTTCAGCCCAGCTTTACGCAAGACGCTGATAAGATTATCTGATACAGACCGATCCTTATAGGGAAGAACCTTTGCCCAGAATTCCAGTGAGAACTTTGGATTTATTCGGAGAACTTCTGCAGCTTCAGCGCGAGCCTCCTGCTCGCGCCCCATAATAATGTATGTACCCGCCAAGTTAAGATGGGCGAAAATATTATTAGGCTCACGCAGGATTGCCTTTCTATATGCCGAAACCGCCTCTTCAAACCGCTTCGCATCCCGGAGGGAATTGGCAAGGTGTATAAAGTAACCAGTCGACGCGAAGGGGTTGAGTCGGATTGCTTTTTGGTACAATGGAATGGCTTCTTCCGGCCGGCCTACATATACCAGACTCATGCCATACCACAACTGGCTTTCTGCCTCGCCTGGGTCGAGCGCAATAGCCTGTTCCCCTTCAAAAATCGCCTTGTCATACTCTCTTTTTAAGGCATAGAGATTACCCAACAAGGCGTGGGCCCTGGCTATGGAATCATCCATGGCAATAGCTTTTTTGACTGTTTCTATGCCTTTTTCAATAGAATCCTGAGGGGATTTCCCGGAGCCCACCCAAAACCCCATCTGGTGTACCCATGCCAGGAGGACATAACCCGCTGGATTCTCTGGACACATCGCAATAACTTCCTCGGCAATCAGCCGAGCCATTCTGTTGTCATCGATATTATGGCCTAAATTGTATTTGCAACCTTCCAAATACCGCAAATAACAATCGAGACCTTGCTTCCCTTTAAAATATTTTTCAACCCTTGAGGCTTGATCCCCCAGCGTCAACTCAACTTGGGTGGCCGTCAAGATCTTCATGGTGATTTCATCTTGCAGGGCAAACATGTCTTTCAGATCGCGATCATAACGCTCCGCCCAAAGGTGATTTCCTCTGAGAGCGTCGATCAGCTGGACAGTGATCCGAACGCGGTCGCCTGCCCTCCGCAAACTCCCCTCCAGGACGTATTGAACGCCCAGTTCTTCGCTCACCTGCTTGACCTTCACCGGTTTGCCCTTGTAAAAAAAAGTTGACTGCCTTGATATGACAAACAAATCCCGAACTTTAGTGAGAGCGGTGATGATTTCCTCGGTCATCCCGTCGCAGAGGAATTCCTGTTTTGGGTCTTCGCTCATGTTTACAAATGGAAGCACGGCGATAGAGGGTTTATCAGGCAGGGGGTACTTCATGCGCTCAACGGATGCAACCTCGATCGGGGGTGGAGTGGGAAAAAGGATAAATTTCCAGAGGGCGAATACTCCAACTATTACCAGGATTCCCAACCCAGCCATAACATAGAATTTCCGTCCCTTACCCCTCCCTCTCTTAGGAGCAATTTTGTCCTTGGGGTCCACCAAGACCCGGTACACCCGAACCGGCTCCGCTATGTTCTTGACTACCTGCTCCCCTAAATCCTTAAACCTATAAGGTAACCGGTTCTTCACCTGGTCATACGCCGTCCCCGAAATACATACCCCGCCCGGCTCCGCCAGCCTCTCCATCCGGGCCACGATGTTCACCCCATCCCCGAAGACCTTCTCCCCCTCCACCACCACATCCCCAAGATTCACCCCGATCCGAAACTCCATCCGCCGCTCTTCCGGCAAATCCTTGTTTCTTCTCCCGATCTCCTTCTGGATCTCCACCGCGCACTGCACCGCGTCCACCACGCTTCCAAATTCCGCGAGCAGGTTGTCCCCGATGGAGTCCACCACCCGCCCGTCGTACCGGCGGATGAGATCTCCCATGGCTTCCTTGTAGGAATCAAGGGTACGGACGGTCGCCTCCTCGTCCAGGCTCATGAGGCGGGTGTAGCCCTTCACGTCCGCGCTGAGGAGGGCGACCAATTTGCGTTTCAGATGCTCCGGGTCCATGCAATTCTTCTCTTCAGGGCCTGCAGCAACGGAAAAAAGATTCGTTTTGCGGATTGGATACGCGGGAGTAGTTCAATCGTCCCGGAAGGAGACCAAATTCCCCCGGGGCTTTCCTATGGGCATCTTCCGGGAACTGTCTTTCATTTTCGTTCTCCAGAAGGGTCACGGTAAGGATTGAAACCGGATGCTAAGGAAATTACCGGTTAAATTGTAGCAGGGCGGAAAAGTTTGTCAAGAGCGGTTTTGATGGTAGGGATGAAAAGAAAATCCCCCAAGAGAAACGCCATCAAGATGATTTTTCTTTTTCCCCTTCCCCTCATCCGCAATCATTCTGGGTTTTTTAGGGCTATTGACAACCCCTTTGATTTTCGCTATCTTTCGCATATCGAAAGCAGGATTCCGGGATGAGTTTTTCCAGGTGGCGTAACCGCAATTTTTACGAGGTCGGTGCCATGGCCAATATTTTGTGGGTTCTCCTTATTATTTGGGCATAATGTGAGGACAAACTAAACTAAGAATTGATCCCATAAATTGTGCTAAAATTCCTTTGAAACACATTTTTCTAATTTGTATATTTGACTCGCCACAAGGCAGGTTCTGATCGATTGTAATGGTCCTTTGCTGACCCGTTAGGGTAACAGAAAGCCCGATCCAACAGGTTGTTGAATTGGGCCTTTTTTGAAAGGGGCATTCAGGGTACTTGGCTGACCTTTACCAAGGGGCATAGACCCTGCAAGCATTAATATTCAAGAAAGGATAAGGTCTATGAAAAAAAACCTGCCTTTGATTCTTGCGATCTTGTATTCGGTATTTATTTGGTCTCTCACAGCGCAGGCCGATTATCAGTACACCACTCTGGACTACCCGGGTTCGAATGGGACCGTTGCCGTAGGAATTGATGGCGGAACTGTTGTTGGTGGCTATGGACCTTTCGGTCCTTGTGAATCAGATATTCCCCATACCGCGTATAAGTATAGCGGTGGCTTATGGACACCGATGGATTATCCGGGGTCCTTACAAACCGTCGCTGAAGGTATAGATGGGGTAAATATCGTTGGGGGGTGGTATGACGGCTCTTGCAGAAACCATGGTTTCCTTTTCAACGGAAGCACATGGACGTCATTAGATTACCCTGGCGCAGAGGATACTTGGGCTACTGCAATCCACGGAGGCAGAATTGCGGGAAGTTTTGGAGGGGTTATAGGGCCTGGCACCCACGGATATTTATATACCGGCGGTTCCTGGACAATAATAGACTATCCCGGAGCGACGGCTACTCATCCAAGGAACTTTGAAGGTTACAATGTTGTTGGAGATTATAGAGATAGCATGGCCTTCATTCATGGTTTTCTCTACGATGGAAGTACTTGGCTAACTCTGGATTATCCGGGCGCAGATATGACTTCGATTCACGGATTTAAGGACGGAACGCTCATCGGGTACTATAGTGCGGGTGGGATTTTTCATGGGTTCTTCTACAGAAATGGAGCGTGGACGACCTTTGACTTCCCGGGGGCCACAAATACCTATCTCTTTGGTATTAATGGCAGTGGTAAACTCGTAGGATCTTACCAGGATCAGACTGGGATACATGGGTTCCTTGCGACCCCCACCGGACGGTTTGTTGATTTTAATGGGGATGGGAAGACCGATGTGGCTGCCTTCCATCATCCTAGTGACCAGTTCTTCACGGATTATTCTGGCAACATGGGCCAATATGGCTGGGGAGGAGGGGATTGCTATCCCCTGATCTGGGATTACAATGGAGACGGGAAAACCGAGGTTTCGATCTACCATATCCCCACCAACCAGTGGTTCGTTAAAGGATACCCCAATGACAACATGGGCCAGTTCGGCTGGGGCCAGGAAGACTGTATCCCCGTCCCCGGAGACTACAACGGCGACGGAACCATGGAACGGGCCTTTTACCACACCCCCTCCAACACCTTTTTCATCGAGGAACAGGGAGGAGTAACCCCGATCCAATTCGGATGGAACGGAGGGGAATGTATTCCCGCACCGGGGGACTATGACGGGGATGGCCGAACGGATCTGATGATTTACCATATTCCTTCCAATCAGTGGTTAATGTACGGAGCCGGAAACCAAGGTCAGTATGGCTGGAATGCAGCAGAGTGTATTCCAGTACCTGCGGATTACGATGGGGATGGATCCACCGACATTGCGGTGTATCATTACCCGAGCAACCAGTGGTTCGTGAAGGGGTACCCGGGGGATAATCTTGGACAGTATGGTTGGGGAGGAACGCAGAGTTTCCCGATTCCTGGAGATTACAACGGAGATGGGATAACTGAGCGTGGATTTTATCGTTATGCGGAGAATTGGTGGTTCATCGAGGGACAAAGCGACTTTGTCTGGGGTTGGGGTGGCCAAGAATTTATGCCGATTACGAGTCAGATCAACGTATTCAACTGGTTCCGGTTTGTGTTGGGACGGTTCCAGTAGGGGCTTCTCAAAAAGACAGAGTCACCACGGCTCAGCGATATTTCTCATGTTACCTCTCTTTGCACTAGCTGCTATCTGTTATCATCAGATTTTTCCAGGCAGAATTGCAGATATATTTCGTATCTCCTAACCCCCTCTTCCCTTAAATTGCCGAAGTGAGAAATTCCTTTTTTCTGGAGGCAGTCCGATTATGCTCAGTTTGATTCTCTTCCCGGAGAGCCCACCGGTTGCCCTGCGGTCCACCCCCATAGCCTCCTGAAGGGCATGGTCGGGTTCATTAAGAAGTCGGCATCCCTTTTCCTGATCTTTCGCAATATCTCCTTTCCCTATGATATCCTATTGATGGTATCCGCTTATAACTATCAGCGTTGGTGACGGCAGTTAGGCAATCCCATTACGAGGGAAGGGGGACGCCCTTAAATAAATAAATTATCCCATGAGACGGATTTTTTTCTCCCTCACTACAGTCCCCCCTCTTCCCGCTGCATAATCAACCCTCGGTAAACTCATCCCTTATTGTTTAGCCAAATCAGCCAGGGAGATCTTCTTTGGCGGAATATTGTATAACCTCCGAGTTCTCTGTGCGTTCCGTGGTAAAAGGAGAAAAATGCTGGAGGATCAGCTATCTCGCCAGTGGCGAATTATTCGGGCCATCGAAACCAGCCCCAGCGGGCTGACCGTAGCCGAAATCGCAAAGATAAGTCCACTCGGAAACAACGTCCCCCATTTCGCTTGTTTCACTTTTGAAGCCCCTAAGACACCCCCAAGATGTTGTGGTGCTTCGTATTTTTTTCGCCGGTATTTGGACCCATAATTGACCCTAAAAATCCGCTTGACAGAATTTGTAATCCTGCTACCATTCGAGCTATAAACTACCCCTCGTTCACAAAAATATCCCAACCCAACCTCTAACCTTCTGGAGGCAGTTATGATAACGATTTCCCAGAGGGTATGTGGACCGCATTTCAAGATAAGCAACTTCCGCTTTATACCATCATCAAAAACCGTCATCTTGATCGGGATTATTGCAATCTCATTCTCTTTTCTTCAAACGGGTTTCACCCAGAACTTGAAAAATTTTAAGCCGGGGTCTGAACCGGCTGGATTCGGGAAGATCTGTTGGGGGGCCGATATCATAACCATGAAGAATCTGGAGTATTGCCGGAAAGATCCAAGTTATGGAGGAATTGCCATTTATCGAAATACGGGAAGCGCCCCTTGCCTATGCGGATTGTCTGGGGACAAAATCGAGTATTTGTTCTGGAATGGGAAATTTTGTGGGGTCTCTTATTTTGAAGATTGGTTCATGGGATATGAACAGGTACGGGAGGATGCATTTAAAGAATTTGGGGAAGTGACTAAACCGTTTCCCGATCAAGAATATTATGTTTGGGAGGGTGAGAAAACATTGATGGTACTGGAGTATAATCCCGTTGGAAAGAGAATCCTATTCTGGATGTTTGGCGTATCCATTCTCCGGGAAATGGAACAACCCGCTAAATAATCATTTTCAAATCCTTAGAGGATTGGTTATCTGTTTCCGAGAAGTTCCGGAATTTGAAAGCTGTCGATATCCGAATTATTTCTTGTTAAAATTCTGGCGATTGGTAAGTTTCCCAAGTGGCACATCCTATAATCCTCCAGTCAAGAGAAATTTAGAATCGAGTCAAAATCAAGACATAGAGAATAAGCGATTTTAAGGATAAACGGGTTCCTTCAGCCCGGGACAGGCTTTTTGAAATTCTCGACGGATCTCCCCCTTCGCCGAACTTTGTATCTAATCGTTACGTTTATCCGGTATGCCCCACTTCCGGAGCCATCCATCGGGATCCTTGAGGTGGGACCGGCCAACACGACCGTGCCGATCTTCGAGCAAATGATGAACGCACGGTCGATCTTCCTTACGCCGAACAATAATACGCCGTACACATGGTTCTGGCTCGACCTTCGCAACGGCCCTCTGGTCCTGGAGGTTCCGCCAAAGGTCCTCGGGTTGATCAACGATATGTGGTATCGCTTTGTCACCGATGTGGGCTTCGTGGGTCCCGACAAAGGTGAGGGCGGCAAGTATCTGCTCCTTCCCCCAGGATATAAAGGTGACGTCCCGGGGGGTACTTTGTCGTGCGGCCGGCGACGTTCAGTGTCTGGGTGCCGTGGCGAACCTTTCTGGAAAACGGCGACCCGAAACCGGGCGTAGACAGGGTAAAGCGGTTCACGAAAATCTACCCGTTGTCCCAAGCCGCCAACCCGCTGGCATTGAATTTTGTGAACGTTTCCAGCAGGGATTTCTGCACCGATGCCCCGGGGGATTATCCTTTCTGGGAATATCTCAACCATGTGGTTCAGGAGGAGCCGACTGAGTCGATTGATCCGGTTACACTGGGTTTTTATGCCTCCATCGGAATCCAGAAGGGCAAGCCGTTCGCACCCGATGCCAGGATGAAGAAGATCCTGACCGAAGCCGCAGCCGTGGGGGACGCAACCGCACGTGCCATCACTTTCCGGATGCGCCTCAAGGAGGCTTACTACTACCCGAACAGCGCGTGGCGTCAGGGGTTCATCGGCGGGTATAAGTTCGAGGACAACGGCGCGCTCATCCTTGATGCTTACTCATCTTCTTCTTCTATGCCACCGGCGTAACACCGGCTATGGATTCGAAGGTGGTCGGAGAAGGGTCTCAATATATGGCGGCATTCGTCGACTCCAAGGGCAACCCTCTTGATGGAGGCAAGAGCTACAAGCTTCACCTGCCGCCCAATATCCCGGTCGCCAACTTCTGGTCGGTGATCCTCTACGACAACCAGACCCGCTCGATGCTCCAGACCGACCAGCAGTGGCCGGCTGTCAGCAGCCAGACCAAAGGACTCCAGGTCAATCCGGACAGTTCGGTGGACGTTTATTTCGGACCGAAGCCTCCGCCGGGCAAGGAAGACAACTGGGTGCAAACCATCCCCGGCAAAGGTTGGAACACTCTTCTGCGTATCTACGGTCCGCTCAAACCATGGTTCGATAAGACCTGGCGGCCGGGAGAGATCGAACTCCAGCCTTGACTTGCCAATACCGATCATAACTCGGAATGAGGGAAAGAGCGTTGGCCCTCTCCCTCATGATCTCTTCTTCAATGAAAGGGTCGAATAAGAAGGCAGGGTCAAAAATGGCCCTGCCTTCTTTGCAGCCCTGTATATAGTGGTGTCGGCCAAGATTCCCTCGATTTCACTATCTGCTATCTTATTATCATCGAATTTTTCCGAGCAGAATTGCGGATAAGGTTCGTATCTCCTAAATCCCGCCATTCCCCAAAAGCGAACTGAAATATTCGCCTTGTTCTAATGGTCCCCGGCGCTGCCCATGCCGGAAATGCGCGTGAGAACTCCGTCTGTCCCGGGTGGACGCGCACGGCCCTTGGCGGCCCTGAAGCCTCGCGTTCGCTGGAGGAAGCGGCCGAGACCACCCTCTGGCTTGCGCCGCTAACTCCCGATGGCCCCACGGGAGGGTTCTTCATGGGCAAAAAGGCCATTGACGGGGGACGAAAGCGCCGAGGTTTGAGAAAAACGAAAAAAAATCTTGACAGGCTTCGCCCGGTTGTAGTAAAAAGAATTATCTTTTCCGGGAAAAGGTTCAATGGGCAAAAAGCTCCTTTCAAACTGGTGGTGGTGGTGGAACAAAAAGAAAGGAGAGGTTTGCCCGTAAACCGGCCATAAACTGATATAAATTGAACCAACCAAAAGCCGCGGGCAGCCTCAGTTGCCCGCGGCTTTTTTATTTTAATTTTCACCGCGGGGACCGCAGAGAACACAGAGAAAGATATTTGTTATCAAAAGACGAAGCCCTTGTAACCAGGCTAATGGCTGAAAGACTCCTTTCGGTTTTTTGAATTTGATTATTTGTCTCTCTGCGCCCTCTGCGTTCTCTGCGGTGCATCCCGACGGAGAAAAAATGAAGAAAATTCTTTTGGGAAATGAGGCCATTGCCCGCGGGCTTTTGGAAAGCGGATGCGTCTTCGCCGCTTCCTACCCCGGCACCCCGGCCTCGGAAATTCTTTCCTCTTTCCTGCAGATGGCCCGGGCGGAGAAGAGCCCGGCCCTGGCCGAGTGGTCGATCAATGAAAAGGTGGCCTTCGAAACGGCTCTGGCCGTCAGCTACACCGGCGGCCGCGCCGCGGTCAGCATGAAACAGGTGGGGTTGAACGTGGCCTGCGACCCTCTCATGAGCTCGGCTTACACCGGGGTCAAGGGCGGGTTCCTGGTCGTTTCCGCAGACGACCCGGGGCCCCACAGCTCCCAGACCGAGCAGGACAGCCGCCTCATGGCCCTGATGGCCAAGATCCCGGTCCTGGACCCCTCCACTCCTCAGGAAGCGAAAGACCTGATCGCCGAAGGGTTCCGGATCTCCGAGGAATTCGAGATCCCGGTCATGATCCGGCCGACCACCCGGGTCTGCCACGCCCGCCAGGGAGTCGCCCTCGGGCCGGTCACCCCTCCCTCCCCGCTTCCCGGTTTTCCCAAAAACCCCCAGCGCTGGGCGGCGACCCCCCGCTACCGCCTGACTCTTCACCAGCAGCTCAACCAAAAAATTGAGAACCTCGGCACCCAACAGAGACAGGATTTTTTCAAGCGGGTCCTGGGCGGCAAAAGGGCTTCCCGAGCCGTCGTGTCTTCCGGCGTCGCCCTTGCCCATACCTATGACCTGATCCTCGAACTCGGTCTGGAAGAGCAGCTTGCCCTTTTCCAGGTCCGGATGCCCCACCCGCTCCCGGTTTCCGCGGTCTTCAAGGCCATCGAGCCCTTCGAAGATATTCTGATCATCGAGGAGACCGCCCCCGTGATCGAAATGCAGTTGGGGCGGCGGGACCGCATCCGCGGAAGATGGGACGGTTCGGTTCCCCCCCAGGGAGAGCTCGTCCCCGATGTGATCGAAGAGGTTCTTGCGGAAATTTTCGGGCTTGGCGCCCCAGAAAAGGCCGCAACCGGTCGGCAAACCCCGGAGGCCGACCCTCTGCCCCGGCTGCCCCCATCGTGCCGCTTTTTACGCGGTCCGCGAAGCCCTGCCGGAGGCGATCTACCCCAGCGACATCGGCTGCTACACCCTGGGTCTCAATCTCAACGCGGTCGACACCGTCCTTTGCATGGGCGCAGCAATCAGCCAGGCGTCCGGGTTCTACCATGCCTACCGGATGAAGGGCGAGGACCGCCCGATCGTCGCCACCATCGGGGATTCCACCTTCTACCATGCCGGCATCCCCGCCTTGGTCAACGCGGTCCACACGGGCGCCAGATTCATCCTCCTGATTCTCGACAATTCCACCACGGCCATGACCGGGGACCAGCCGACCCCGGGGCTGGACCGTCTGGCCGACGGCAAACCGGCCAAGGCCGTGCCCATCGAAGACCTCGTGAAAGCCTGCGGAGTCCGCGAAGTAAAAATCATCGACCCGTATCGCCTGGAAGATTTGACCCGGTTGATCAGGGAAGCGGGGCAGGACCTGCGTTCCGAAAACGGAGGGATCTGCGTCATCATCTCCAAGCACCCCTGCCTGATGAGCCCCGGCGTTGCCAAAGCCCAGGCTTCGTTTCAACTGACAGTCACGGAAGACTGCATCGCCTGCGGAATCTGTTTCCAGGATTTCGAGTGCCCGGCCATCAGCCCGGACCCTCAGACGGGGATGGCCCGGATCGACCCGAACCTCTGCTCCGGCTGCGGGGTGTGCGTAAACGTGTGCCCCCAGGGGGCTATTAAACGACAATAACTCACCACAGAGAGCACAGAGAACACAGAGATAAATGGTTTAAAAGCAAAACATGAACCCAAAAATGCGCCAAACAAGATTTTATCCTTTGGCATTTTTTCTTTGTTTTTGGACCTGCCTTTTGAATATATTTTCTCTGTGGTCTCTGTGTTCTCTGTGGTGAGGAAAGGTCTTTGATTATGAAAAGCCAGATTGCGATTGTCGGCCGGGGAGGACAGGGTGTTTTGTTTCTCACCCGCATTCTCACCGAGTGCGCCCTGGAGATGGGGTTGGAGGTCATGGCTTCCGAAACCCACGGCATGGCCATGCGCGGAGGGTCGGTCATTTCCACCCTCAAGGTGGGCCCCTTCAAGGGTTCCTTGATCGGCAGCGGCCGGGCGGAGGTGATGCTGGTTTTGGATGAAGGCTCGATGGAGACGTTTATCCATCTGCTTTCGCCGGAGGGAACGCTCCTGCTGAATGCGCCCGCGTCCCCATCCTACCCCGCCATCGACGCCACCGGCTTGGCCGCGGCCATGGGCTCCCCGCTCATGGCCAATCTGGTTCTTCTGGGATTCGCCCTCGAGAAGAAAAAGCTTTTTTGTGATTCCCGCTTGGTCGAATCCGTGACGGAGAAAATATCCCCGCCCCGGTTCCGGGAAGCAAACCTCCAGGCGCTTCGGCGTGGATATTCTTTTTCAAGTGAACTCCACGACAAGGGAAACACCCCCAAACCATGAAAACAAAAATTTTTCTTGTATTTACGCTATGCGCTCTGCTCTTTGCGCTTTGCCGTTTTTAACGAAGTGACAGAATGACCTTGACCCTTCAAATCTTTCAATTTCTTCTTTCGGGGCTGACGACCGGCAGCACTTACGCTCTGACCGCCATCGGCTTCTCCCTCATCCACAACTCCACGGGAATCGTCAATTTCGCCCAGGGCGAATTCGTGATGCTCGGCGGCATGTTCATGATCACCTTCCACAGTTTTCTCGGCCTCCCCATGCTTCCGGCCTTCTTCCTGACCATCGGCGCCGTCGCCGCCGTGGGTCTGCTTCTGGAACGGTTCCCCCTGCGGCGGGCCCGGTCGAAGGAAATCCTCATTCTCGTGATGATCACCGTGGGCGCCTCCATTTTTATCAAAGGGCTGGTCATGCTTGTCTGGGGAAAGAACCCCATGACTCTTCCCCCGCTATCGGGGGAAGCCCCCTTCATCTTTCTCGGCGCCGCCGTCATGCCCCAAAGCCTGTGGATTTTCGGCATAACGCTCGCCGTTGTGGTCGCTTTGAACTATTTCTTTAAGGGAACCCTGGTCGGCAAGGCCATGCGGGCCGTGGCCGCCAGCCGGCGGTCGGCCATGCTCACGGGAATTCCCGTGGACCGGATGATCCTCCTTTCTTTCACCCTCAGCGGGGCGCTGGGGGCGGTTGCCGGCATCACCCTCACCCCGATCACCACAACCTCCTACGACGTGGGGGTGATGCTCGGGCTGAAGGGGTTTTCGGCGGCCATCCTGGGCGGGTACGGCTCCATGCCGGGGGCGGTCCTGGGGGGTCTGCTTTTGGGGGTTTTGGAGTCCCTTGCCGCCGGCCTGATTTCCTCCGAATACAAGGACGCCATCGCCTTCCTGATCCTGCTTCTGGTCCTGTTTTTCAAGCCCAGCGGGATCCTGGGCCGGGGAAGATTGCAGAGGGTTTGAGCCATCATGGGAAAAAAGAACAAAATTTATCTCTTCTTTTACGCGCTGATCATCTGCCTGCTGCCCCTGGTTCTGCGGAACAGTTATCACCTCATGGTCCTGAACATCGCGGCCTTGAACATCATCATCGTCGTCGGGCTGACTCTGCTTCTGGGTTATGCCGGGCAGATATCCCTCGGCCACGCGGCCTTCTTCGGGCTGGGAGCCTATCTGTCGGCGATCCTTACCACCACCTATGCCCTGCCTTTGTGGCCGACCCTAATTCTGGCCATGATCCTCACCGGAACGATCGCCTATGTCATCGGGATCCCCACCCTGAAGCTCGAAGGCCATTATTTGGTGATGGCCACCCTGGGATTCAACGTCATCGTCTATATCGTCATGATCCAGCTTGATTCCGTCACCGGCGGGCCTTCGGGCTTTCCCGGGATTCCCCGGCTCGCGCTCGGAGGTTGGGTCCTCGACTCGGATCTCAAAGTCTATTATCTCCTGTGGGCCGTCTCCTGCGCCGTCCTGCTGCTGGCCCTAAACCTGATTCACTCGCGCGCGGGCCGGGCCATGGCCGCGCTCAGCCACAACGAAATCGCCGCCCGTTGTTCCGGGATCGACGTAGAGACCTTTAAGATCAAAATATTTGTGACCAGCGCGGTCCTCGCCTCCCTGGCCGGGAGCCTCTATGCCCACTACCTAACCTTCATCAGCCCCGGGTCTTTCAGCATCTTCTATTCGCTTCAGGTCGTCACCATGGTTCTGATCGGCGGGCTGGGCTCCCTCTGGGGGGCCGCCTTCGGCGCGATTCTGCTGACGGTTCTGCCGGAGATGCTCCACGCCGTCAAGGAATACAATGTCTTGGTTTACGGTTTGATCCTGATGGTCGTTTTGGTCTTCTTCCCCCAGGGCCTTTTTCCCGGAATCGCCGAAATTCTTTCCCGACGGAAAGAAGACCCCCCGGGGATCCGAAAGCAGCCGGCCGCATGAAAACAGGGAAAAGCAAGGAGACGGGCTTGTCCGAGAACCGGGCTTTATTAGAAAGCCGGAACCTGACCCTTCGGTTCGGGGGGCTGGAGGCGCTCAACGCTCTGTCCTTCGCGGTTCCGCCCCAGCGGATCGTGGCGATCATCGGCCCCAACGGAGCCGGGAAGACAAGCCTTCTCAACGTCATTTCGGGCGTGTATTCCGCCGGCGGGGGAGATATTTTATTCGATGGCGCCTCCCTGCTCGGGTTGAAGCCTTTTCAGATCGCCGCCTTGGGCATCAACCGCACCTATCAGCAAATCCAGCTTTTTGCGAATCTCACGGTCCGCGAAAACGTCATGGTCGGGATGCATCCGCTGACCCGGTCCGGCTTCCTTCTGGGCATGCTCCATCTGCCCCGGGAGCGCCGGGAAGAGAAAGCGATCCGGACCCGGGCGGAAGAGCTCCTGGATTTTTTCGAACTGCGCGAGAAAGCCGACTGGCCGGCCGCCCACATCTCCATCGCCGAACAGCGGCGCCTGGAAATCGCCCGGGCGCTGGCCGGCGAGCCCCGGCTTGTCCTGCTGGACGAGCCGGTTGCCGGGCTGAACATCCGGGAAACCGAGGTCATGGGCGAGTTCGTTCTCAAAGTGAAACAGACGGGACGGACCGTCATCCTGGTGGAACACAACATGCACCTGGTCATGGGCATTTCCGACCGGGTGATCGTGCTTCACCACGGGTCCAAGATCGCCGAGGGCCGCCCCGAGGAAATCCAGAGGGACCCAAAGGTTATCGAAGCTTATTTAGGGAAATAAATTTCTCACCACAGAGCACACAGAGAACACAGAGATAAAATGATTTCAAAGGGTAAAAGCAAAACATGAATCCAAAAAAAATGCGGTAAATAAGATTTTGCCCTTTGGTTATTTTTCTTTGTTTTCTGTATTGGCCTTTTGAATATATTTTCTCTGTGTTCTCTGTGGCCTCTGTGGTGAATATTATTTATGTTAAAAATTAAAAACATCGATGCGTTTTTCGGGAAGATCCAGGTCCTCCGGCACGTCTCTCTCCACATCGAGGCGGGGGAAATCGTCTCCCTCATCGGCGCCAACGGGGCGGGGAAGACGACGCTGCTCAACGTGATCTCGGGCATCCATCCCTCCCCCAACGGGAGCCGGGTCTTTCTCGAAGCGGAGACCCGGGGGCTTCGCCCGGAGAAGATCGTGGCCTTGGGGCTCATCCAGGTCCCGGAAACCGACAAGGTTTTCAACCCTCTCAGCGTCGTGGAAAACCTGGAGCTCGGGGGCTATCTCCGGCGCGGCGATCCCCGCTCCTGGAAGGAAAACCTGGAGGAGGTTTTCCGGCTTTTTCCGGTCCTCAGGGAAAGAAAGGAGCAGCCGGCCGCGTTTCTCTCCGGAGGGGAACGGCAGATGCTCGCCCTTGGGAAGGCGCTGATGGGCAAGCCGAGGCTCCTCATGCTCGATGAGCCTTCCTTGGGGCTGGCGCCGACCGTGGTGGCGGAAATTTTTCAGACCATCCGCTCCCTGCACGGACGAGGGACCACGATCTTGCTGGTCGAGCAGAACGCCCGCGAAGCCCTGCGGATTTCGCACCGGGCCTATGTTCTGGACAACGGGCGAATCCTCCTGACCGGCACGGGGGAGGAACTCCTCGGGAATGAGGAAGTCAAGAGAGCCTTTTTAGGTAAAGATTATCGGGGAAAATGGGAGCGTTAAGGGAGGCCGTCATGCCCATATTCAAGCCGGACGTGGAAACCCTGGAGAGAAAAGACCTCCAGGAATTGCAGATCGAAAGGCTGCAGATTGTCGTCAACCAGGCCTACGCCAACGTGGATTTCTACCGGAGAAAGTTTGACGAGGCCGGTTTGAGCCCGGACGATATCAAAAACCTGGATGACCTGCGGAAAATTCCTTTCACGTCCCGGAAGGACTTGATGGACAACTATCCCTACGGGATGTTCGCCGTGCCCCTGCGGGACGTGGTGCGCCTGCAGTTCCCCTTGGGCATGCACGGGAACCCCATCGTCATCGGGTACACCCGGGAAGACCTGAAAATCTGGCGGGAGCTCGTGGCCCGCGTCATGGTCGGGATCGGGGTCACCGAGCACGATATCATCCAGGTGGCTTTCAACTACGGTCTCTTCATGGGCGCCATCCGTTTCAGCCAGAGCGCCGAGCTGATCGGGGCGGCGGTGGTTCCCTCTTCGATCGCCTCCGCCGACGTCCAGATCCGGATCATGCAGGACTTCCGGAGCACGGTTCTGACCTCGACGCCTTCCTTCGCTCTCCACATCATGGAAACCATCCAGAAAAAGGGGCTCGATCCCCGGAGTCTCTCCCTGAAAACCGGCCTCTTCGGCGCCGAGCCTTGGCCCGAAACCGTCCGCCAGGCGCTCGAGGAAAATCTGGGGATTCAAGCCTACGATATCTACGGGGTGATGGAACTGATCGAACCCGGTGTCTCCGGGGAGTGCCCGGCCCGGAAGGGCCTGCACATCTTCGAAGATCACTTCCTGCCTGAAATCATCGATTCGCAGACCGGGAGAGTTCTGGACGAGGGACAGGAGGGCGAGCTGGTTCTCACCACCCTGACCACCAGCGCCTACCCCCTTCTCCGCTACCGGACCAGTGATGTGACCGCCCTGCATTCCGAGCCCTGCGCCTGTGGCCGCACCCTGACGCGCATGGACCGGGTGCTCCGGAGAACGGATCAGATGATTTCCATCCGCGGGATCAACGTTTTCCCCGAAAGAATCACCGAGGTTTTGGCGGCCGTCCCGGATGCCGGGCCGGCGTATGCCTTGAAAGCCCGGGCCAAATACGGGATGAACGACCAGCTGACCGTGCAGGTGGAAACGGCGGCGAAGATCCTGGAAGGTCGCGAGGAGCAAAGAACCGCGTTCCAGGAAACGCTCCAGCTCGCCTTCCGCCGCGCCCTGGGACTGAGGGTGGAGGTGGAACTAATCAAAGGGGCGTAAGGCAAGGAACGTGTCTTTCCCCTACGCCTTACGCCTTGAGCCTTATACCCTTATTTATTAGGAGATGATCACCAGCATGGAAACTTTTATACCTGATTTGAAATCTGAAGCGGAGCTGGAGCGAATTCAGCGCGAAGGCTTGAAGTGGACCGTGAAACACGCCTGGACCGGCTCTCCCTTTTACCGACGAAGGATGCAGGAAGCCGCCGTAAACCCGGAGGATATCCGCAATCTCGATGATCTTCGCCGGCTGCCTTTTACCTCGGCGGACGACCTCCGGGAGGAGTACCCGTTTCCCCTGCTTTCGGTCCCCTTCGAAAAGGTAGTCCGCATCCACGCTTCCTCCGGCACGACCGGAAAAAGGAAAGTCCTCTGCTACACCGAAAAAGACATCCGGGATTGGGCCGATATGTTCGCCCGCTGCTACGAGATGGCCGGTCTCTCCCGGGAAGACCGGGTGCAAATCGCCGTGGGTTACGGATTGTGGACGGCCGGCGCCGGGTTTCAGCTCGGATGCGAGCGCTTCGGGGCCATGGCCGTTCCGGTGGGCCCGGGCAACCTCGACATGCACACGGAGATCATGGTGGACCTTCGAACCACGGTCTTCTGCTGCACGGCCTCCATGGGGCTGCTCATGGCCGAAGAAATCAAGCGGCGGGGATTGCGGGACAGGATTCGGCTGCGCAAGGTGATCTTCGGGGCGGAGCGGCACAGCGAGGCTATGCGCCGGAACATGAAGGAGTATCTGGGAGCCGAAGACGCGTTCGACATTCCCGGGTTGACCGAGCTCTACGGCCCGGGCACGGGGCTGGAGTGCCGCGCGCATGACGGCATTCACTACTGGGCCGATTACTATATCCTGGAGATCATCGATCCCGTAACCCTGAAGCCCGCCGCCCCCGGAGAAATCGGGGAGATGGTCGTAACGACGCTCAGGAAAGAGGCCGCCCCGCTGATCCGCTATCGGACCCGGGATCTCACCCGGCTGCTTTCGGGCCGATGCGCCTGCGGCAATATGCTGCCGCGGCACGACAAGATCCTCGGGCGCTCCGATGACATGTTCATCATCCGGGGCGTCAATATCTATCCCGGCCAAATCGACCACCTCCTTTCCCAGGAGACGGGGGTCGGCAGTGAATTTCAGGTCCTCCTGGAAAGGGGCCGGGACGGCAAAGATTATATGACCGTGAAGGTGGAGCGGGACGAAAACGCAGCCCCGGAAGAAGACAGGACTCTTGCGGCCAAATTAGAGCACCAGCTCAGCCATAAGATCCTGGTCAGCGGAAAGGTCGAGGTCGTCCCCTTCCAGAGTCTGCCGCGGACGGAGAGAAAATCAAAAAGAGTGTTTGATCAAAGATAAGGGCCGAGGGCCCAAGGGTCCAAGGGTTCAAGTGAAGGCAATAATAAAAACTGGAACCCTCGACCCCTGGAACCCTTGAATCCTTAATTAAAAGGGGAGGTAGAAAAATGAAAAGACGGTTGTCAGTCATGTTGTTGGGGGCGGTATTTCTGCTGACGATGGGCGCGGCGGGGCAGGCTGCGGACCCCATCAAACTGGGGGCCTTTTTTGATCTCACCGGGCCTTCCTCGTTTATCGGGACGCCGACGAAGCTCGTGTCGGAAATGGTCGTGAAGAAGATCAACGGCGAGGGCGGGATCAACGGGCGCCCCCTCGAACTGGCGATCGCCGACGACGAAGGCGATCCCACCAAAGCGGCGATCATCGCCAAGAAATTCATTGACGTGGAAAAAGTCACCGCCATCATCGGCCCGACCCGGACCGACACCGGCATGGCGGCCAAACCGGTCATCGAACAAATGAAGGTGCCTACGGTCATGACCGTGGGAGGGGATGCGATCATCCTGGGGGGGAAATTCGGCCCCTTCCATTGGACCTTCAAATCCCCCCAGCGGACCTCCGTGGCCGTGCAGAAGATCTATGCCCATCTGAAAAAGAAGGGCATTCAGAAGATCGCCGTCATCTCGGCGGCCGACGGTTTCGGGCGCGACGGCCGGACGGAACTGGAAAGGCTTTCCGCCCAATTCGGCGTGAAGATCGTGGCCAGCGAGTCCTTTCAGCCGACGGACAACGATATGACCACCCAATTGATCAAAATCAAGGGAACCTCCCCCGAAGCCATCATCTGCTGGGCCATCGGCAAGACTGGGGCCGTGGTGGCGAAGAACGTGAAGCAGCTCGCCATCCAAATCCCTCTTTTCCAATGTCACGGCCTCCCCGATCCCAAGTACATCGAATTGGCGGGGGCGGCCTCGGAAGGGTCGATCATGCCTTCCACAAAACTCATGGTCGCCGCCCAGCTTCCGGACTCGGACCCCCAGAAGAAGGTCATCGTCGAGTTTATCCGGCTCTACAAGGACGTCTACCAGTACGACCGCCAGTTCCCCATCAACACCCATTCCGGATATGCGTGGGACGCGATTTACATCATCGCCAACGCCCTGAAGAAGGCGGGAACGAACAATGAAAAGCTGCGCGACGCCATCGAAGCCACCAAAGGATATGTGGGGGTGAGCGGCGTCTACAATATAACGCCGGAGGACCACAACGGCCTGGGTCTCGATTCCATGGTGCTCGTGCAGATCGAGAAGGGGCAATGGAAGAGGATTGAATAAATTGGATGGGACGCAGATAGACGCAGAGAATCCGATAAAGAAATCGAAAAAGATTTAACCCTGCCGCGCTGGAACCAAAAAGGCTTTATGGCGGCATCGCTGAGTCCTTCAGAAATCCCCCCAATCCCCCTTTGGCAAAGGGGGGCGAGAGGGGGTTTCTGGAATTTGTTGGCAATTTGCGCGCAAACCCATTTCTAAGAAAATCATATCGCCAGAAAGGAACAAAATGGAAGAGACCCGAATCGATTTGCGTCAAAACGAAATGCCCAGGGCTTGGTACAATGTCCAGGCCGATCTGCCCAGACCCCTGCCCCCCCCTCTGAATCCGGCGACGGGGCAGCCGATCGGACCGGAGGCCCTGTCTCCGATCTTCCCCATGGGGTTGATCGAACAGGAAGTCAGCCAGGAGCGCTGGATCAGCATCCCGGAAGAAATTCTTTCCATCTACGGTCTCTGGAGGCCCACGCCGCTCTGCCGGGCAAAGAGGCTGGAGGAGGCCTTGAAAACCCCCGCCCGGATTTATTACAAGAACGAAAGCGTGAGTCCGGCCGGCAGCCACAAACCCAACACCGCCGTCCCCCAGGCCTACTACAACAAAAAGGAGGGGGTCAAACGTCTCACCACCGAGACCGGCGCCGGCCAGTGGGGCAGCGCTCTTTCCTTCGGCTGCAATCTTTTCGGGATGGAATGCCTGGTTTACATGGTTAAGGTCAGCTATCACCAGAAGCCCTACCGCCGCATGCTCATGGAAACCTGGGGAGGAAAGGTCATCCCCAGCCCCAGCAGTCAGACCGACGCGGGCAGAGCCATCCTGGCCCGAGACCCCGACTCCCCGGGAAGCCTGGGGATTGCCATTAGCGAGGCGGTCGAGGATGCGGCCAAGCGGGACGACACGAAATATTCCTTGGGTAGCGTTCTCAATCACGTCCTCCTGCATCAAACGATCGTCGGCCTGGAAACAAAGGCCCAGCTCCAAAAAATCGGCGTCCAACCGGATATTCTGATCGGCTGCGTCGGCGGCGGGAGCAACTTTGCCGGGTTCTGCTTTCCCTTCTTCCCAGAGAAAAAGGCCGGCAAACCGATCCGTTTCGTGGCCGTCGAACCCACGGCCTGCCCCACCCTGACAAAAGGACCCTATTGCTACGATTTCGGAGACACGGCGCAGATGACCCCGCTTTTGAAGATGCACACCCTGGGCCACAACTTCATCCCCCCCGGCATCCACGCCGGCGGTTTGCGTTACCATGGGGCCGCGCCGTTGATCTGTCTCCTGGTCGATGAAGGATTTGTCGAACCGGTGGCGGTCCCTCAGAACCCCGTTTTCGAAGCGGCGATGCTCTTCGCCCGGACCGAAGGCACGATTCCCGCTCCGGAGACCGCCCACGCCATCCGGATCGCTATCGACGAGGCCGTCAAATGCCGGGAGAACAGGGAGGAAAAGGTCATCGTCTTCAATTTCAGCGGCCACGGCCATTTCGATTTGGCCTCTTATGACGCTTTCCTGGCGAAGAAATTGGAAGACTACGAATATCCGGAGGAAAAAATCAAGGAATCTCTGAAAGATCTGCCCCTCGTCCCCGCCAGGTGATCTGCGCCTCCTTTTCCGCCCTTTTCTTCTGAGGAAGAGGGCGGAAAAAGGATTCCCCTTGCCCCCCAATCGTCCCGGGTAGGCCGTTTGCTTACCGGCAGCCCGGCGGCGCGGGTCTCGGCGAAATTCGGATCCAAGCGTCGGCGATCGAGAGAGGCGTCGCGATGCCGACCCGGTCTCAAGGTCCGAGGGACGCCGGTTCGCTTTTTCAAGCTCTGGCGCAAGTTGACAGCCTGACGATGCTTCTCGACTCCACCCGGCTCACAAGTTCGGTGATCTCCTCCGGCACCTGTAAGAACCCTTTGTCCGTCGTCGCAATTTCATGCAGGAGTCTCAGGGCGTTCTCGATTTGGCCCCTTTCCTGGTAGAGGAGGCTTAAGATATACTTGGCGCTGAGGATTTTTTCCTGCGGGATTTTCTCTGCCCTCAAGGCTTTCTCGAAAGATTGTTGGGCGTCAGCCCACATTCCTTTCTCCCACTGGCAGAACCCGAGCATGCTCAGTGCCTCAAAGGCCTTCTGCCCCTTTTTCACCGCCGTTTCAAACTGCTCCATCGCCTCATCGAAAAAACCCAATTCACGATAGGCGACTCCCATGTTGTAGTTGAAGTGGGGATCGGCAGCGCTGGGGCCGCCAATCTCTTTCAGTTCTTTGAAAATCTCTTCCACCCCAATCTCCTTTTCCAAAACGGACACGTTGGGGGGAATCCCCGCCTCCAGGGGTTCGGCGGTCATCAGGGCGGCGCCGAGATCAAAGCCCTTCTCGGCAAAGGCCTCTGCCGGCCGGAAAGGCTCCTCCGCTTTGCCCCGGGGGATGACCCGGCTCTCTTTGCCGCCGTTCCCAGCGATCTTTTGGGGGTCGATCTCGCCCATGATTTTCAAAATATCCAGGGCCTTCTCTTTTTGCCCCGAATCCTCATAATGCTGCGCCAAGATCCGGTACTGATGAAGGGCATCGGCCAAACACCCCTTTTCCCGGTAAATTTCCGCCATCTTCCCATACACCCGGTCTAGGGACGGATCCCGCCGGCAAAGTTGTTTGTAGATGGCCAAAGCGCGGCTATAAAATTGATCTTTGGCAAAGAGATCCGCCGCCAGAAGGTATTCGCTCGCCGCTTTTTGTTTTGCCCCCTTTTTTTGATAAACCTCAGCGAGCTTCAGGTGGGCATTGGCGTTCTCCGGCTCTTGTTGGGCAAGATCGCGAAAATCGACCTCCTTGGGATCGGGGTGCGATTTCCCTTTTTTCAGAAGGTCTCCCATTTTTTTCATGAAGCCCATTTTCGATCTTTCTGATTGAAGCAGGATCCCTTTTATCCCGTCCCGGAGACCCTGTCTGGCAGCCCCGCTTTTGCGGATGGCGTTTCGTCCATTCTGGAATCCGGTAATACTTCAGCAAGATTTGTACCCGGGAAGGCGGGGGGTAGAGTTATTTAATGGCCCGTTATCATTTGCTATTCCCTTTTTGACATTGAAGGAGCCCAAGAACTGATTCTTTTTGACCATGACCGGGGCATTCCGTGTCACCCCGGTAACGTTTTCTGTCCCTTGCCCGTGAAGAAAAAGGAAGGTGTTGCTTTCCTCCGAAAGGCTGTTTATAATCGTCTGAAAATGTGACAGCTGATTCATGATTCTGGCGGAACGATGGAAAGACTGAAGAAAACTCCTTTTCCCAAACGATCCTTGAAGGCAAAGGGGATGGCCACCCGCGCGGCTATTTTGGAGGCGGCCCATCAGGTCTTCAAGGAAAGTGGGTACTACGGGTCCTCGGTTTCGGAAATCACCCGGCGCTGCGGGATTTCCATGGGGAACTTTTATCTTTATTTCAAAAACAAGGAACAGCTCTTCCTCGAGCTGAACGATCTCATCATCTCCCGGTTCCTGGCCCGGACCGGATCTTTGCCTCCGCAGAGCCACCCCTTTCCCCAACGCCTGCGCGAGGCTGTTCGCCTCCTTTACGACCACACCTGCGAGAACTTTGCCTTTCACCGGATCCTGGGCGAATCCGAGCTCACCGACCGGGTGACGATCGCCTATTACGAAACCTTGGCCCGGTTCTATCAGAATTTCTTCCGCGCCGAAGCCCGCCGGGGGCGCATCCGTCCGCTGGACCCCGCCCTGATCGCCTACGGGCTCATCGGCGTCTGTTATTTCAACTCTCTCGACTGGGGACCGGACGGCAAAAACCTTTCCCCGGCGAAGACCGTCGATTCCATAACCGAGCTGGTCCTCCGAGGCATCGCCGGGTCCGCCCCCTGGAAGAGGCCGACGGACTCCACCCTTCTCTGGCTCCCGGAGCCGAGCCCGCTCCGCTCCGCGAAGGTTGCCCCCCTGACCAAGGGTGAGAAGACCCGCCAGACCATCTTCCAGGCCGCCGAAACCGTTTTCGGGGAGCGCGGGTTCAACCGGGGCAACATTTCCGAAATCACCCGCGAGGCGGGGGTGGCGCAGGGGACCTTTTACATCCATTTCAGCAGCAAACGGGACCTGATCGAAGGTTTCGTAAAATACATCAACCACCAACTGCGCCGGGAATTGCAGCGGGCCACCGCCGGGATCCGGGACCGGCGCGACCTCGAGAGAGTGGGGATTCTCGCCTTTTTCAAGTTCCTCCGGCAGCACCGCCGGATCTATCGGGTCGTCCCGGAATGCGAGATGATCGATCGCAAGGTCGGGCTCTGGTACTACGGGAAAATAGCCCGGGGGTATATCGAGGGCCTGAAAGAGGGCATTGAGAAAGGGGAAATCCGCGGTCTCCCTCCGGTTTTCCTGGCCCGCTCCCTCATGGGCTTCACCCACTTCATCGGGCTCAGATGGGCCGTCTGGGGCGTCGGGTCCAAACCGGGAATGCCCCCGAGGCTTTTGAAAAACCTCCTCCGGTTCGTGCTCTTGGGTCTCAAGGAAAAATAAATTTGCCGGCGCCCATTTTTGTCTTGACAAGTGTTTTGGCTTTTGGCTATAAATGTGACAGTTGATTCATATATCTGAAAAGCGGAGCCTTTCCATGATTGCGTTGAAAGGCAAGGTGGTCATCGTCACGGGCGCCAGTTCCGGCATCGGCGCGTCCCTGGCCCGGGAATTTTCCCGGGCGGGCGCCTCCGTGGCCTTGGCGGCCCGCCGCGGGGACCGCCTCCGGGAAACGGCCCGCTCCTGCCCCCATGAAACCCTCCTCGTCCCGGCCGACCTTCTCCGCCCCCGCGACCGGGAAACCCTTGTCCGGGAAACCCAGACCCGCTTCGGCCGCATCGACATTCTGGTCAACAACGCGGGGATGGGGATGTACGGGTCTTTTCTGCAAACCCCCGAAACCGACTGGCGGCAGATCTTTAATACCAATCTCTTCAGCATGGTGTTCTTGACCCAAGCCGTCCTCCCCGTCATGCAGGCTCACGGCGAGGGACTGATCCTGAATCTCGCCTCCATCGGCGGGTTGATCGCCCACGCCCGGAAGGTGACCGCTTACGTGGCCAGCAAGCACGCCGTGATAGGCTTTTCCCGGGGCTTGGCGCGGGACCTGGCCGGAACGGGAATCCGCGTTCTGGCCGCCTGCCCGCACCTCACTGATACGGAATTTTTCCGCTTTTCCCCGGGAGCGGAGGAAATGGCTCCGGAAGTGGAAAAATTCAAATCCTTTATGGACACCCCGGAAGACGTCGCCCGGGGCATCATCAACCAATTGGATTCGGATCGTCTGGTTGTCTTTCCTACGGCCAAACCGGCGCAGGCTTACGAAAAGCAAAGAGACATATAAAACCTCCCGGGAGGGAGATCCGTGAAAACCAAGAAGATCGAAACCGCTCTAATCGTCGGGGGCGGGTCCGGTATGGGTCGGGCGGCGGCCGCGGAATTGGGCCGCGCCGGGATCCGGATCTTCGTGGCCGACCTGAACCTCGCGGAGGCGAAGGAAACCGCCCAGGAGATCCTCGATGCAAAAGGCGAGGCGGGGGCATTTTCCGTGGACGTTTCCTCCGGCTCCTCCGTTTCCGCGCTCTTCCAAAAATTGCGGGAAAGCGCCGAGCGCCTGGACCTTCTGGTGCAAACGGCGGCGATTCTGGGACGCACCGTTCCCATAGAAGATCTTCCCGATGAAGAGTGGCGCCGGATGATGGCCGTCAACTTGGACGGGGTTTTTTATTGCTGCCGGGAAGCCGTTCGCTGGATGAAGCTCCAGCAAAGCGGGCGCATCATTCTTTTCAGTTCCGTGGCTGCCCTGACGCCCACCCCGGGAGCCCTGCATTACAGCGCGGCCAAGGGCGGCATCAACATGCTGGCGAAAACCCTCGCCCAGGAGGTGGCCAAAGACAACATCCGGGTGAACGTCATCGCTCCCGGTTACATCGCCACCCCGATGCTGGACGGCTTGCCTGAGGGGTTCTCCGATTACATCCTCAAACGGACCCCTCTCCGCCGTCTCGGCGAAACCCGGGAGATCGCCGGGCTGGTTTCTTTCCTGGCCTCCCCCGAGGCGGATTTTTTCACGGGCCAGATCTTCAGCCCGAACGGCGGGCTGGTGATTTAAAGCATATCCCCCTCACCCTCCCCTCTCCCCCGAGGGGAGAGGGTAAATATCTTGGAAAGAAAGAGATTTCCCTCCCCCTCGACGGGGGAAGGTGTGAAAAAATTGAATTTGAACCGTCACCCCGGTGAAAACCGGGATCCAGGAATTATGTAAAGTTTTAAAAATACTGGATTCCGGCTTTCGCCGGAATGACAAACTAAAGACCCGACTTAATTTTTTCACAGCTTCGGGGAGGGCTGGGTGGGGGTGAGGAAGTGGGGTTTTTCCCGCTTTCCCTCTACAAAGCAAAGCGGGTGGGGAATTTGAGGAACGAAAAAATGGGGAAGAAATATTCCGGGATCCTTCTCGAAAACCGGGGAGATATCTGCTGGGTGACCATCGATCGGCCCGGAGACCGCAATTCGATCGACTCGGCCCTGATGAAGGAATTGGGACAGGCGCTTTCCGCTGCTGAGAAAAGCCCCGCCCGGGCCGTCATCTTCACCGGAGCCGGAAGCGAGTACTTCATCGGCGGAGCCGACGGCATCGAGATGATGCGGTGCCGCCCCGCGGGAGCCCGGGCCTTCTCGGCCCGGATTCAGAAGCTCTTCAACCGCCTGGAGGACTCCCCGCTCATCCTCACGGCGGCGATCAACGGCCTCTGTTTCGGCGGCGGTTTTGAATTCGCCATGGCCTGCGACCTCAGGGTGGCCGCCGAGGAAGCGCGGATCGGCCTCCCCGAAGTCAAGGTGGGCATCATCCCCGGCGGAGGCGGAACGCAGCGCCTCCCCCGCCTCGTCGGAATGGGGCGGGCCATGGAAATGATCCTTGGCGGAAAGCTTTACAAAGGAAAGGAAGCTTTCGAGATGGGTTTGGTCCATGCCGTCGTCCCTCCGGACCAGCTGCGGGCCGCAGCCGAGCGGATCCTGGAGCCCGTTTTCCGCAACCCCCAGCACGCCCTCTCCCAGGCGAAAAGAGCCGTCCGCGCCTCGGCGCGGATGACGTTGGCCGGCGGGCTTAGGGCGGAAAGCGAGGCTTTCGGCCGCTGTTTTACAAACGATTACTTTCCCCGGGTCATGCGCCGCCAGCTTCGGGAGGGAGTTTTGAAAACCACGGCAAAGCTTCCCAAAGGGTTCCTGGAAGAAAGCGAGGCGACCTGATGAAAGTCGTCGGCATCGCCGGGAGCTTCCGGCCCCAGAGCAACACCCTGCATTACGTCAAGACCGCCTTGGAAGCTCTGGAAAAGCAGGGAATTCAAACCGAGCTGATCTCGCTCCAGGGAAAAGAAATCAAACCCTGCACCGGCTGCTACGACTGCGTCAAACAGGCGCGCTGCACCATCGTGGGGGACGATTTCGACGAGATCATCTCCCGGATGCGGGCGGCCGAGGGTCTGATTTTAGGCTCGCCCGTCTACCTCAGCTCGGTCGTGCCCCAGATGATGGCCCTTTTGGGCCGGGCGACCTTCGTGGCCTACTGGAATAACAAGTTTTTCACCGGCAAGGTCGGGGGGCCGATCACTGTGGCGAGGAGGGCGGGCCACAACTTGGCGTTCTCGCAGCTCCTCCTCTGGTTTTTCATCAACGGCCTCATCGTCCCCGGCTCCACCTACTGGAACGTGGGCACAGCCGGAACAGGCGGGGCCCGGGATGCGGAGAAGGACACGGAAGGTCTGCAAACGGTTACGAATTTTGCCCTGAATATGGCCAATTTGATGAAAAAGATCTTCTAACCCGAGGAGCCATGCCTATGCAGGGAATCGGTTTTTGGTTGACCCAGAGGGAAAAGCTCTCCGGCGTCCAGGAAGCCCTGGTGCAGGGGAAGCGCCGGCTGACTTACCGGGAGCTCAACCGGCGGGTGAACCGCCTGGCCGCCTGGCTCTCGCAGACCGGTCTGAAAACGGGGGACCGTTTAGCGTACCTTGCCTACAATGGCATCGAGGTGGCGGAGCTGATCTTCGCCGCAGCCAAGCTCGGCCTGATTCTCGTGCCCCTGAACTGGCGCTTGGCCGTCAAGGAGCTGGCCTTCATCCTCGCCGACAGCGGGACCGAGACGCTTTTCTTCGATGCCGATTTCACGAAAACCGTCGAGGGTCTCAGGGGGGAAAAGGGGTTGGCCCTGAAGCGGCGGATCGTCATCGGCGGTCTATCCGTGGACGCCGAACCCTACGAGGAAACCCTCTCCCGTTTTCCCGATCTGGAACCCGAAGGTGCGGAAAAAGTCGGCATGGACTGCCCCCACATCATCATGTATACGGCCGGGACGACCGGCCTTCCCAAAGGGGCCGTCCTCACCCAGGCGTGCAGCTTTTGGAATGCGGTCAACCTCGAACTCGACATGGGCTTTCGCCCTTCCGATCGCGACCTTCTCATCCTGCCCATGTTTCACATCGGCGGGATCGGGCTCTTTACTCTGCCCATGATCCATGCGGGCGGGACCGTGGTCATTCAGCGCACCTTCGATGCCGGCGAGACGCTGCGCCTCCTGGAGGAGGAAAAGATCACCCTCTTTTTCGCCGTCCCGGCCATCTTCCTTTTCCTGATCCAGCACCCCCGGTTCAGCGCCGAGGCCTTCAAAACCGTCCGCCTGGTCATGAGCGGCGGCGCGCCCCTGCCGGTCAGTCTGGTCCACCGCTACCACGAGGCCGGGATCGTCCTTCAGCAGGGATTCGGCATGAGCGAAGCGGCCCCGAGCATCGCCACCCTGTCCAGGGAACTCGCGCTGAAAAAAGCGGGGTCCATCGGCCGGGCTCTTTTCCATCTGGAAGCCCGGGTCGTCGACCGGGCCATGAAAGATGTCCCCCCCAACGAGGTCGGGGAGCTGGTCATCCGGGGGCCGAATGTGATGAAAGAATACTGGAACAGGCCGGAGGCGACCGCGGAAGCCTTTGCCGGCGGATGGTTCCACTCCGGAGACGTGGCCCGCATGGACCCGGAAGGCGATCTTTACATCGTGGACCGGAAGAAGGATATGTTCATCTCCGGGGGGGAGAACGTCTACCCGGCCGAAGTGGAGAACGCCATTTTCGAACTCCCGCAAGTTGCGGAGGCGGCGGTCATCGGGGTCCGCGACGAAAAGTGGGGCGAGGTGGGCCGGGCTATCGTGGTCCTGAAACCGGGGCAGGCCTTGACGGAAGCCGAGGTGCTCGACTCCCTGAAAGGGCGCTTGGCCAAATACAAGGTCCCCCGGAGCGTGGTTCTCACGGACCAGCTGCCGCGCAACGCCGCCGGCAAGGTCCTCAAGAATGTCCTGCGGGAAAAGTTTTCTTAGGATTATGCGTTTTCAGTTTCCGGCTGAGGGTCCCATCTTCAAACCTCAGCCCGAAACCTAATTCTTCAGGAGGAGGTGCCGAGATGAACACAAAGCCGTTAGCGATCCTCGTTGCCGTTTTCGTTTTGATCCTGGGGGGGTCTTCGCCCGGAACCGCCCAGGGGCCCATCAAATTGGGAGCCATCATGCCCCTCGCCGACATCACCGGCGACCAGGGGGCCAAGGCCATGAAATTGGCCGTCAAGGAGATCAACCGGGCCGGCGGGCTCTTGGGACGGCAGATCGAGTTGATCGTGGTCGACGATGAGATGAAGGCGGAAAAGGGAGCGGCGGCAGTGGAAAAGCTGGTCACCGTGGATAAAGTGGACATCCTGGTGGGCGGAATGGCCAGCGGGGTGCACTTAGGCCAGATCCCGATCATGAAGAAATACGAAAAGATCACGGTCTGGATCGGGGCCGCTTCCTCCCGGGCCGAACAGGCCATGGGACCCGTGGACTGGTATTTCCACCTTCACCCCTGGGACTACCAGCAGGGGGCCAGCTATATTGAAGGCTGGTCGGCAATGGCGAAAAAGCGGCCGGAAGTGAAAATCGCCAAATGGTTCAACTCCTATGAGGAAGGCGCTTTTGGGACCGCTTCCTACAAGGCGGCCCAGGCGCTGTATAAGGATTGGAAAACCGCCCGCGGCGAGCAGGTGACCATCGAGGGAGAACCATTCAAAAGTGCCGCTCTGGGCGGAGGGGACTACCGCACCGTCCTTCGGCATGCGAAAGAGATGAAGCCGGACATCTTCTTCTGGACCGGCTACGATGCCGACGCCCTGCCGATCATGGAGCAGGCCAAGGAAGTCGGCTTCGCGCCCCCCGTATTCATCGGCTCCCCTCCCGGGTGGCCCGTCGGCTTCGGCAAATCACCCCTGGCGGAAGGGGTGGCCCTCTACGGAATGTGGGCCCCCTCCATCAAGGAAGTCAGCCCGGTGAGCAAACATTTCTGGGATGCCTATAACAAAGAGTACAACCAGGAACCTGCCACCTATTTTTCCCCCCTGGCCTACACCAACATTTATTTCGTCGCCGAGGGCATCAAGAAGGCCAAGACCCTTGAGAAAGCTGCGCTGATCCAGGCTTTGAGGGAGACCAAGTACGTTTCACCGGTGGGAGAAACCCTCACCATCAGTCCAAGCCGGGTGATCAAAAACCAGGGGTTCACCAAGCAGAAGATCCTCCAGTGGCAGAAAGGGGTGCAACAGGTCATCTGGCCCTTCGAATTCTCCACCGCCCAGCTCGCCCATCCCTTCCCGGGGTGGGATAAAAGATAAGAAATGCCTGGGGCATAAATTGGAGAGCAGAGGGAAAATTCAAAGAGAAACCAATCCCCCTCACCCTCCCCTCTCCCGCCGGGGGAGAGGGGAAAAGTACTGAAATAAAAATATCTCCTCCCCCCCGGCGGGGGAGGGCGAGGGTGGGGGTGATTTATGGGATTCATTTCCACGTTGGGGGTGAGGCTCCCGGCCTTTCAGGAAAAGGAGCAGGGTAAAAAACGGAGTCGGTCATGAGTCTCATCGGCAAGTTAAAACAAAGCAACTACCAGATTGCCATCGTCACCGCCGTCCTGGTGTTGATCCTCGCCTTCTGGAAACCCCATGTTCTCATCGAAGGCCTGCAGCGGGCCTGTCTTTATGCGGTGATCGCCCTGCCCATGGCCCTGATTCTGGGGATCGTGGGCATCATCAACTTGGCCCATGGGGAATACATGATGCTGGGGGCGTACTTTGCCTACAGCCTCAATGTCTATTTCGGGATGGACCCGCTGGTGGCCATCGTGCCCGTTTTGATCGCCTTTTTCCTGATCGGCATGGCCAGCTACCGGGTCATCATCAAGTATGTCCTGGGAACCCCGGAGCTGAATCAGCTGCTCTTGACCTTTGGCCTGGCCATGGTGCTGCAACAAATGGCCAACTTGATATGGACCTCCCGGCCCATCAAATTGCCCCTGCAATATGTCTCGGCCTCGGCCACCATCGGATCTTTTACCTTCGGGACTTATGAATTTATTTACGTGGGCGCCGCCATGGTCGTGCTGGTGGGGCTCCAACTGTTCTTGAAACGGACCCGCATGGGGCAGGCTGCCTTAGCTGTGGGGCAGAACCCCCGGGGGGCAAAATTGGTGGGCATCCATGTGGATCGAACCTATCTCCTGGTCTTCAGCCTTTCCATCGCCCTGATCGGGGCCCTGGGCGCGATCTTCATGACCCGCCACTCCATCTTTCCCCTGGTGGGAGGGGCCTTCACCATGAAGTCCTTCTGTCTCATCGCCATGGCGGGGATCGGGAATCTCCTGGGGATCCTGTGGTGCAGCCTGATTCTGGGGCTGGCGGAGAACTTCGTCCTCTCCTTTCGGGGGTACGCGGGCTGGGCGGATATTCTCTTCTTCGCTCTCATTGTTCTGGTGATCATGGTCCGTTCCCGTCAAAGGGAGGTGAAATGAAGAAATCGAGCCCCCTTCTCTACTTCATTGTCCTGACGGTCCTCTTCACCCTTCCTTTCTACACGGGGGTCTATGCTCTCAACGTGATGGGCATCATCCTGATCTACATGGCCCTGGCCCTGAGCTGGGACATGCTGCTCCGGTCGGGGCAGATCTCCTTCGGCATGGCCGGCTTTTTCGGGATGGGGGGATACGGGGCCGCGCTTTTTTTCCTGAACACGGGGGTCCATCCCCTGGTGAGCATCGTCCTGGGCGGCCTGTTGGCAGGGGTCCTCGCCTGGCTTATCGGTTCCGCGGTCCTGCAGCTCAGGGGCATGTACTTTGCCATCGTGACCCTGGCCCTGGCGGAGATTTTCCGGGTGATCGTGAGGAACCTGCCCGACCTCACCGGGGGTCCGGAGGGCACGATTCTTCCTCAGGCGATCTTCGCCGGGAATTCTACCTACACCTACTGGCTGGTTCTGACCGCGGCCGCGCTGAGCGTGGCGGTCTCCGAGGTCTTCCGGCATACCCGGATCCATTTTGCCCTCACCTCCATCCGCAACGATGAAATTGTGGCCAAGTCGAGCGGAATCGACGTCTTCAAATACCTGGTGTTCCTCTTTGCGGTGACCTCCGCCATCCAGGGAATCGCCGGCGGGGTCTATGCCCACATCTACGGGTTTGTTTCGCCGGAAGGAAGCTTTTCCGTGGATTTCACGCTTCTGCCCATTGCCATGGCCCTCCTGGGGGGGATGCATTCCACCTGGGGCCCGGTGGTGGGGGCGGTGGTGCTGGGGGTGGTCTCCGAGTTCCTGAAGCTCCAGATTCCCTACGGCCATCTCATGGTGTACGGAATCATCATCGTCGCGGCCATCCTGTTTTTCCCGCAGGGGATCGTGGGAACTCTGGGACCCAAGATGAAAAAGACGGGCCGTCAATAGAAGGTACATCCCATGGCGATTTTGAAGACTGAAAAGTTAGCTAGGCACTTCGGCGGGCTGGCCGCTCTGTCCGGGGTCAGCATGGAGTTCCGGGAAAACGAGATCCTGGGCATCATCGGCCCGAATGGGGCGGGGAAGACGACCTTCATCAACGTCATCGCCGGCATCTACCTTCCCACGGAGGGAAAAATCTTTTTTGAGGGCCAGGAGGTGAGCGAAATGCCGGCCCATAAAAGATGCCACCTGGGCATCGGGAGGACCTTTCAACTGGTTCGTCCCCTGCCGGGGCTCAGCTTGGTGGAGAACGTCATGGTGGGGTCGCTCTTTGGGAAGGGGCTGGCCAAAAAGGAGGCCCGGAGGAAGGCGGAAGAGCTGTGCGGATTCCTGGGGCTCGCCGACCTTAGCCGAGATATCAGCCGGATGACTGCCCTGGAAATCAAACAAATGGAGATTGCCCGGGCGCTCGCCACGCAGCCCAAACTCCTGTTTCTGGATGAAGTCATGGCCGGGTTGAACAGCGACGAGACCCTGCAGATGATTGAGCTGGTGAGGAAAATCCACAAGCAGGGCATCGCCATTGGCATTGTGGAACACATCATGCGGGTCATCCGGGAGCTGACGGACCGATGCGTGGTCTTGGACTGGGGGGAAGTGATCGCCGAAGGCCCCTATGAAAAGGTTTCCGGCGATCCCATGGTGATCAAGGCTTACTTGGGCGAGGAAGCATAATGCTGACGGTTGAAAAGATCAATATCTTTTACGGCAAACTGCACATCCTCTGGGATCTGTCCCTAACGGTGGGGCGGGAATCCGTGGGGCTTTTCGGGCCCAACGGCGCGGGAAAGACGACGCTCATCAATTCCGTTCTGGGTCTGGTGCGGCCGGCAAGCGGGCAGGTCCAATTCGAAGGCGATTCTCTTCTGGACCTCGAAACCTACCAGCGGATCCGCCGGGGCATCTCCGTGGTTCCCCAGGAACGGGAGCTTTTCCCGGAGATGACCGTCCTCGAAAACCTGCGGTCCGGCGCCTCCTACATCGAGAAGGCCCGCACCAAGGTCCCGGAGCTCCTGGAAGTCGTGTTCCAGGTTTTTCCGCCGCTCAAGGACCGGCTCAAGCAGTCGGCGGGCACCCTGAGCGGAGGCGGCCAGAGGATGCTGGCGATCGGTCGGGCCCTGATGGCCGATCCCAATCTCCTCATCCTGGACGAGCCTTCCTGCGGACTGCAGCCCTCCCTGGTTTCCGACCTCTTCAACCGCCTCCGCGAACTCAAGGAGCGGGTTTCCCTGCTGATCGCCGAGCAGAACGTCCGCCAGTGTCTGAAAGCCATCGACCGGGGATATGTAATCGAAAACGGCCGGATCGTCATGCAGGAGCAGGCGCAGAGCCTGGCCGGGAACGATCACATCCGCAAATCGTACTTAGGGTTGTGAAGAAAAATGCCGGACCCTCAGGCCCAGGCGGGGATTCTCAGCCTCGCCGCCTACATTCCCAAATCCTTTCACTCCGCCGAATACGTGGCCGCGCACTCGGAAACCCCGGCCCAGGTCATCCGCACCAAGATCGGGTGGTATCAGAAAACGGTCCCGGGCCCCGAAGACCACACCGTCGCCATGGGTTTGAAGGCCGCCCGCAAGGCGTTTTTCTATTCCGCGCTGAAGCCGGAAGAAATCCAGCTCGTGATCTGGTGCGGGGAAGAGATCAAGGAATACCGCAGTTGGCCGGTGGGACCCAAGATTCAAAAAGAGCTGGGGCTGCAAAACGCCTGGTCTTTCGACATGCAGCAGCGGTGCGGCACCAGTCTGGTCGCCTTGAAGCTCGCCCGGGACATGATCCGCGCCGACGACTCGATCCGGAATGTCCTCGTTGTCATGGGTTATCGGAACAGCGATCTGATCGACTACCAAAACCCCCGGCTGCGCTGGATGTATTACCTCGCCGCCGGCGGGGCCGCTTGCATCATCCAGCGGGATTATCCCAAAAACCAAATTCTGGAAAGCCATTTCATCTCCGACGGTACGTTTGCCTTCGACGTCTACGTCCCGGCGGGGGGGCCGCCGAGCCGATGACGGCCGACGGGCTGAAAAATCGCCGCCAGTACTTGGACCTCCCGGATCCGGAAGGGATGAAGGAGCGCCTGGAAAAAAAATCCCTATCCAACTGGCTCCTTTGCATCGACAAGGCCCTCGAGAAGAGCGGATATTCCCGCAAGGACGTCTCCTACCTGGATACGCTCCTGGTCAAGCGGAGCGCCCATGACGCCTTAATGAACGAACTGGGTTTGCGGCCCCAGCAGACCCGCTACCTGGCCGACCTCGGCCACCACGGCCAGAATGACCAGATTCTTTCTCTGGATTTGGCCGTCGAGGAGGGGAGGCTCCGGGACGGCGACCTTGTCCTGATGATCTCCGCGGGCATCGGGTATGCCTGGGACGCCCTGGTGCTCCGGTGGGGGGAAGAGGGGAAGGGCAAAGGAGGAAGGTAAATGCTTTACGGAGACTGGATCGGCCGCTGGGGCAAGAGCTGCCCGGACCGGGAAGCCCTGGTGGATATCGTCGGAAACCGTCGTTACACTTACGGTCAATGGGCGAAAGAAGTCTCTCGCCTGGTTCACTTCCTGATTTCCCTGGAAATCCGGAAAGGGGACCGGATCGCCGTCCTGTCCTTCAACCGGGCGGAATATCTGACCCTTTTCTTTGCCGCCGGCCGCCTGGGGGCCGTCCTGGTCCCGCTGAACACCCGCCTGGCGCCGGGAGAGTTCACCTACTACCTGGAAGACTCCGCCCCCAAAAGCATTTTTTTCGATGAGGACCATCAGCCCATCGTGGAGAAGATGAAATCAAGAGTCCGGCTGGAGCAACCGGTATGTTTCGACCGGCGCGATGAGGTGGGTCGGAGTCTCGCTGCCCTCTGGGAAGGACTTCCCTCCTCCCCTCCTTCGGAAGTGGACCTTTCCCCCTCGGACCCCCAGCTGATTATCTACACTTCAGGGACCACGGGGGTCCCCAAGGGGGTCATCCTGACCTACGGCATGATCACCTGGAACTCTATCAATACCAACCTCGGCTGGGGACTTCGCCCGGAAGACCGCACGGTTCTGCACTCCTCTCTATTCTACACCGCGGGCTGGAATGTCTTCACCCTTCCCCTGGTTCACCTCCGGGGAACGAATGTCCTGGTCAAGGGCTTCGACGCGGATTTAATCCTGGACCTCATCGAGCGCGAGCGTCTGACGCTCTTCTTCGGGGTCCCCACCATGTTCCAGATGCTCCTCGAATCCCCCCGATTTGCCGAGACCGACTTTTCCTCCATCCGCTTCCTGGTCTCCGGAGGAGCCCCTCTGCCGAAAAGACTCATCGAAGCGTATCAAACCCGGAAGGGCATCCGGCTGTGGGAAGGGTTCGGATTGACCGAGGTGGGCCCAAATAATTTCATGGCCAACGGCAAACCCGGGACCGTGGGAAATCCCATGCCCCACGTAGACGTAAGGGTGGCGGATCCCCAAGGGAAAGAGGTGCCGCCGGGGCAGGACGGGGAATTGCTCCTCCGCGGAGACCATATTTGCGGCGGGTATTGGAAAAAGCCCGAGGCAACGGCGGAATCCATCGGGGGCGGATGGTTCCATACGGGGGATTTAGCCCGGATGGATGAAGACGGCCACGTTTCGATCGTGGGGCGGAAAAAAGACATGATCATCTCCGGGGGAATCAACATCTATCCGGCCGAGATCGAGAAGGCGATCGAAGGTCACCCCCGGGTGGCTGCGGCAGCAGTCATCGGGGTGTCCGACGAGAAATGGGGAGAGGTGGGGAAAGCCTTGCTGGAGTTGAAGCCGGGGGAGAAACTTACCCTTGAGGAGCTGCAGGGCTTCCTGGGCGACCGACTGGGAAAATACAAGATTCCCAAGTATGCGGCGGCGGTGAAGGAATTGCCCCGGACCCCGGCCTCGGGCAAGGTGCAGAAGTTTATCCTCAAGGAGAAGCACGGGAAGCCGGATAATGAATAAGGAATCATCTCCAATTTAGTTGAAACGAAAATGGATTTTCTTTCTGAAAAGTTTTTATTATCAGGGGGTTCTGCAAATGGAGAAAACCATGTATTGCCCAGTGGTCCCCTGCCCGGGCAAAAAAGCATTCGCCTCGCCAAAAAAGGCGGTGATTCCTGTTTTCTAAATGCGGGCTTCCGCCGTTTCAGCCCGGTGATCCCTTTGCCACCGCGTCTCTTTGCGGAAATAAGGCAAGGGGAGTTTAGAAGGTTTCTCCCGGCTCTTTTTGTCTTCGGCGCCTGCCTTTTTGCCCGGGCAACAAGAAAACCGGTCTGAACGACCAACTAAATTGGAGATGATTCTGAATAAGTACGTTTCGGATTCCGGGTTTCGGCTTCAAATCCCGGAATAAAAAGACCGGCGATCCGGCCCGGAGATTTTCATGGATGAGTATTCGCTTGGCTTGGTCAGTTATGGGTTGTATCTCCCCTCCGGGTATGAGACGGCCGAGGAGATCGCTGGGCGGAGCGGGCTTTCCAGAGAACAGGTCATCCGGGAACTGGGGGTGGAGAGAAAATGTCTCCCTTCCGCCGAAGACCTGCCGGTGGTCATGGCGACGAAGGCCGCCCGCCGGGCGCTGGAGCGAGCTCGGGAGATCGACCCCGGGGAAATCGATGTCGTCATCTGGACGGGGGATGAATACAAAGACTATATCGCCCAGACCGCCGGCATCCGCATCCAGGAGGAGGTGGGGGCCCGCAATGCCTGGGCCTTTGATTTGATCGGTCAGGGAACCGCCTTCCTGGTCGGACTGCAGACGGCCCAAGCCCTGATGATCGGAGACCCGGCGGTCCGCACCGTTCTCTTGGCCGGTGGGACCCGGAACATCGACCTGGTCGATTACTTAAACCCAAGCACCCGCTGGATGCTTCCTGCATCCGCGAGCGGCGCCGCCCTTCTCCTCCGGCGCCGGCATCCTCGCAACCGACTATGGGGAACATCTTTTTCCGTGGACCCGGAGATGGCCGACGAAGTGTTTGTGCCCGGAGGGGGAACCGTCCGGCCTTTCAGCCTGGAAATTTTGAATACCGAGGCGATGTTCTTCCAGGTAGCCCGCACGCAGGAGGTGGACGCCTATCTGGGAGAGCGCCTGGCCCCGCAACTTGTGGGGTTAATCAAACGAAACCTGGCCCAGGCGGGATTCCCCGGGCAAAATCCGGACTACCTGGCGCTTCGGCATCTTCCCCCGAAGGAGCGGGCGCGGGTTCTCGAAGGATTGGGACTCCGGGGAGAAGCAACCGATGATCTTGCGGACGTGGGGCACCACGGTCCCAATGACGTGATCATCTCCCTGGATAGAGGGTTGAAGAGAGCAGCCGTAAAGGATGGGTCGCGAGTGCTTCTGGCCGCGGCAGGGATCGGCTTCACCTATGCTTCCGCCCTCATTCAGTGGGGCCCGGCCTGAATGCGGATTTCTCCCCGACCTCCCCTTGTTTCCCTTGAAACCCGGAAATCAAGAAATGCCGCCGGGGATTATCCCGGGGAAGCGCGGAAATACAGGAGGAGCCATGCCTTTTCTGATTCTGAAGGATGGGGCAAAGCTTTACTATGAAGTGCATGGGAAAGGGGAGCCGGTCATCTTTTTGCACGGGATCATGATGAGCACCTTGAGCTGGCTGGCTTTTATCCCCGAACTGTCCAAGAGATTTGAGTTGATCCTGGTCGATTTCCGGGATCAGGGCCAGTCCTCCAGGATGAAGGAAGAGTACGGTCAAGACATTCATGTGGGAGACATCGTCAGCCTGCTCGACGCGTTAAACCTCCCCCGAGTCCACATGATGGGGCTTTCCTATGGGGGGCAGGTGGCCCTGCGGTTTGCTCTCCGGCATCAGAAGAGAATAAAATCTTTCTGCCTTTTCAATACCCCCAGCCTGGTCACCAACCATTTGCGGGAAATCGGCAGGGCGTGGGAGACCGCTGCCGCGCTCAATGACGGGGAGAGGTTTTTTCAGCTCGCCGTTCCTTTCATCTATTCGGAGCCGTTTTATGAAAAAAATCTGGCTTTCTTGAGAGAGCGGCAGAAGATGTTTAAGTCCTTATTGACCCAGGAGTGGTTTGAGGGTTTTATCCGCCTATCCAAAAGCGTCAGAGATTATTTCATCTCCCGGGAAGAACTGAAAACCATTTTGGTTCCCACGCTGCTTGTCGGAGCGGACCTGGATATCATCATCTCGCCCCGTTCCCTGAAGGATATTCACGAAAACATTCCGAATTGCGAATTCATCATGATTCCCGACGCCGGACACGGAGCCTTTTTGGAAAGGATGAACGAATTCCTTACCATCCTGATCGGGTTCGTGACCAAACATTCCTGATTAGGACGCCGCCGTCTCTTCCTACAGGAGGCCCGGACGGTCAACTCCTGACCGTTGAGTTCCTCCTGGGATGGGAAAAGGTTGGCGGTGCCCGTCTCCCGACTCTGATGCACGTTGCTTGCCTCCCTTCACTTTTCAAAAAACACAAGAAGATCGAATCCTTTCAAGTCGGCGCATGGGCCCGAGGACAGCGCCGCGCTCCGCGAAACCACGAGGCGGTGGTCTTTCCATGGGTCGAGGCGGGGCCGCCGGCCTTCCGCCTCTCTTTGCGTAAACCCGTTGGTTTCGCCGATGAAAGCTGTGATCCCGGCCGGTGCTTTCGCAAATCGCGTCGCCATCCCCGGGCCCAGTCCAAGCTTTCCCTCAAAGATAAATCTCAAAAGTGAAGTAGGCAAGATGCACGTTGCCCTTGCTTTTGTCATCCTCCGCCTTTAAACTGGAAATGGAGGGAGGAGATGACGGTGGCCCGCGGAATGATAGCGATCATGGGGTCGGGGGAGACCACCGACTCGATGGTCCGGGTGCATCGTTACCTTCTGGATCGACTCCCCTCTCCGGTGAAGGCGGCCTTCCTGGATACCCCCGCCGGGTTTCAGATGAATGCCGATGACCTTTATGACAAGGCCAGGGAATATTTTCAAAAGCGTCTTGGCCAGCCGATGGAACGGGCGGCTTTAAAATCCTCAAGACAAATTTCTCCTTTCGAAGCCGAAAAAACCTATCAGAGCCTTCGCCAGGCGGGTTACATTTTTGTGGGGCCGGGAAGCCCCACTTACGCCCTCAAAAACTGGCTGGAGACGCCGATCCCCCAAATTCTCCGGGAGCGCATCCAGGCCGGCGGCTGTTTCGTCGCCGCCAGCGCCGCCGCTTTGACCCTCGGCAGGTTCACCCTTCCCGTCTACGAAATTTACAAGGTGGGGGCGGATCTTTTTTGGGCCGAGGGCCTCGATCTGCTCGGCCGGTTCGGCCTCCCCCTGGCCGTGATTCCGCACTGGAACAATGCCGAAGGCGGCACCCATGACACCCGCTTTTGCTACATGGGCGAACCGCGTCTTCTCCGCTTGGAAGAAATGCTCCCCCCGGAGGTTTCCATCCTCGGGATCGATGAGCACACCGCCTGTATTCTGGATTTCCAAGCCGCTCAAGTCCTGGTCAAGGGGGTCGGCACCGTTACGATCCGCCAGGGTCAAAACCAGAAATGCTTCAAGGATGGGGAAACGCTGCCCCTGCCCGAATTCCGAAAATTCATCTCGCCTCTCTCAGGCCTCTCTGCCGGGCCTCTTTCGCCGGCTTCAACCTCCCCTCCCCCGCCGGAAATTTTCCAAGAGAAACTCGACCGCCTGCAGCGGGATTATGAATCCCTGCTGCAGGAAAACAAAGGGGCCGCGGTGGTGGATGTTCTGATCCAGCTCGACAAGCTGATCTGGAAATCCTGCAAGGAATTTGAAGACGAGGAAAAGATCGCCAAGGCCCGGGAAATTTTTCGCACCCTGGTCGTGCATCTGGGGCTTCGCTTCGATGAATGTCCAAAAGACGTTCCCGCCGTTTTGGCTCCGCTCATGAAGATCCTGCTGGACGTGCGCGGAAAGCTGCGCACAGCCAAGCAATGGGCGGCGGCGGATGAAATCAGAAATCAACTCCTGCAGGCGGGGATCCTCATCGAGGATACGCCCGATGGGCCCCGCTGGTATCGGAAGCAGTAAATTCCCTATCGCCCGGTGATTTATGACCGATGATGCTCCCCTGATCGAACCCCGCAGAATTCCCGGGGATCCCAAAATTGACCACCCGATTGTTCTGGTCCTTTTCGAGCCCTACCTGGAAACCCTCGGTAAAACCCTTAAACTGAAAAAATCCTGGAAGCGCATGCGTTTCCCCTCCCTGTCTTACGGCACCACGGAAGTTGAGGGGAAATCTCTCTCCGTTTTCGGGGCCCCGCTCGGGTCGCCCCAGGCGGCGCTGGTTCTCGAACGGCTGATCGCCATGGGGGCCAGAAAGGTCGTCACCTTCGGGTGCTGCGGATCTCTCCAGTTCACCCTGCGGACCGGCAACCTGGTAATCCCCACCCATGCTCTCAGCGAAGAAGGAACCTCGGCCCATTATCCGCTTCCGGATGGTCTCCACCCCAAAGCCGACGAAAGCATCACCCAGCTGATCAGGAAATGTTGTTTCGAGAAGCATCTGCCCTGGGCGGACGGAAGGGTCTGGACCACCGACGCTATCTTCCGCGAGACAAAAAGCAAGGTCAGCCGGTACGCGGAGATGGACATCCTGGCGGTGGAAATGGAAATGTCCGCCCTCTTCACGGTGGCGGCCTATCGCCGGATTTCGCTCGGAGGCTTGCTGGTTGTCTCGGACGAGCTTGCGCGCCCTTCGTGGAAGTCAGGTTTTTTGAACCCCTCCTTCTGGCTGACCTCCAAAAAGGCGGCCAAGGCGGTCGTGGAGGTCTGTCTCAGCCTTTAAGTCTCGGTGAACGCGTAAAAAGTCCGTCTGCGGCCTTGCCACTTAACCCCTATCCGAATCTTGCCCGGCCCGCTTTGGTTTTTTCCCAGCAAAAAATATTTTCGAAATGAAATTTATGCGCTTATAATAGAATATAGAATTTTTTCAGGGGGAGGAACACCATGTCCACGAAAGAGATTCAGCAGCAGATCGTCGCCAACATGAAGAAGTGGCAGAAGATCGAAGACGCCACGGTTGCCACGACCGGCATGATCATCGAGAAAACCGACAACCCGGTCGTCCACCTGGTCATGGAAATCATCCAGCGCGACTCTCAGATGCACTATCGCCTCCAGGAGTGGATCGCGGACAGCCTGGAAAGCAAGACCGTAACCCTGACTTACGAAGAACTGGATAAGGTTTGGAGCCTCATCGAGAGGCACATCGAGTTGGAAAAAAAGACGGTTGCCATGGCTCAGCAGTCCCTGGAAGCCATCAAAGGCAAAAAGATGGTGATTCAGGAGTACCTTTTGAATTACCTCGCCGAGGATGAAAAAAAGCACAACAATCTTCTGGCCCATCTGGAAGGAATCAAGAAGGGAATGAGGGCGACCGGGTAAGGACAATGCCTGTAATGCCCAAAATGCGCCAAAATGCCTAAATTTGATGACAGGGCATCCATCTTTCTTATTTGTTTTTTCATTTCCACTAACCCTTTTGCTTTATACAGGGGAGGGAGGAATCGATGAAAGCTCTAATTGTTTTTTATTCCATGTACGGCCATGTTTACAAAATGGCGGAGGCGATCGCCGAGGGGGTGCGGGCGGTTCCGGGCGCAGAAGCAGTCTTGCGCCGGGTCCCGGAGACCCTTCCGCCGGAGGTTCTGCAAAAGATGGGCGCGGTGGAGGCCCAGAAGGCTTTTGCCCATATCCCCGTTTGCACCGTGGATGAATTGCCCGGAGCCGACGCGATTATTTTCGGAACGCCCACCCGCTTCGGCAACATGTGCGGGCAGATGCGGCAGTTCCTGGATGCCACCGGCCAGCTTTGGGCGAAAGGGGCCTTAGTCGGAAAAGTGGGCAGCGTCTTTGCCAGCTCCGCCACCCAGCATGGCGGGCAGGAGTCCACGATTTTGAGTTTTCACATCACCCTGCTCCACCAGGGAATGATGGTTGTGGGGTTGCCCTACGCTTTCGCCGGCCAGATGCGCAACGACGAAATCACCGGCGGATCCCCCTACGGAGCCTCCACGATCGCCGGAACCAAGGGAGAACGGACCCCAACCGCCAATGAGTTGGATGCCGCCCGTTTCCAGGGAAAGCATGTAGCCACGATCGCCGCAAAATTGGCAAAGTAATTCTGATGTCCTCGCCAGTGGCCTCCGCGAAGGCATAAAAATCCCCCCTCGCCCCCCTTTGGCAAAGGGGGGATGGGGGGATTTAAAGCAGTGATTCTAACGAAGCCGGAATACAGTCATCTCAAACGTTCTGGACCCCGGCTTTCGCTGGGGTAACGATTCGCTTGGCTCTTAGCGATGTGATTTTTATTCGAATTCGATTCCCTTTCCCCCATATCCGGATAAATGGGGAAAGAGAAATAACAAGAGGAGGGGAAAATGCGCAAGTCGAACCTAATGGTGGTTTTCGTTTGGGCAGCGGCCTTGATTTTTCTCGGCGCCTTTCTCGGCCAGGCTATGGCTAAGGAGGCTCCCCGCATGACCAAGGAGGAGCTCAAAGATCTGATGGGGAAGCCGGAGGTGATCATCATCGACGTCCGGGCCCAAAGCGACTGGGAGGAAAGCAAGGAAAAGATCCAGGGCGCCGTCCGGGAAGATCCCAAGAAGGTGAAGGACTGGGCAAACAAGTATGCGAAAGATAAAACTCTCGTCTTCTACTGCGCCTGAAAGGGCGAAGGAACCAGTGCCCGGGTGGCACAGGAATTCGTGGAAATGGGATATCCAAAGGCCTACGCCCTGAAAGGCGGATGGAACGAGTGGAAAAAAGCCCAATTCCCCGTCGCGGCCAAATAGGGTAATTTCTGAATTTAATTTTTCACCGCAGAGAGCGCAGAGGACGCAGAGATTTATAGTTCGAAACAGGAAATCCCCTCTCCCAAGATTGGGAGAGGGATAGGGTGAGGGTTGGCGAGCCCAGGACTCCTCTCCCTCTTCCCGGAACAGGCAGAGGGAATTACCTGGTCGAAACCCTGCAAGGGTCTTTTCGGAGCGAGAACGGCCCGTCCTATCTTGTCTCTTCATATTTTAATTTCTCTCTGCGGTCTCCGCGCTCTCTGCGGTGAATATTTCCCCAAACGGTTTGAGGAGATAAACGTGAACTCTGCGGATTTGTGTTTCCTGCCGGCCGAAGAGCTGGCAGCCGTCATTCGGGAAAAAGAGATCTCCCCGCGCGAGGTCGTCGAGGCGGTCCTGGAGCGAATCGAGAAGATCAACCCCAAAGTCAACGCCTACTGCACCGTCGTTCCAGAAAAAGCCCGGGAGGCTGCCCGTCAAGCCGAAGAAAAAATCGGACGGGGGGAGGACCTCGGCCCGCTCCACGGAATTCCTTTCTCCGTCAAGGATCTCACCCTCACCAAAGGGGTTCGAACGACCTTCGGATCCAAGGTCTTCGAACATTTCATCCCCCAGGAAGACGGCCTGATTGTGGAGCGCATGAAAAACGCCGGGGCGATCCTGATCGGGAAAACCAACACCCCGGAATTCGGCGCCGGCGCCAATACCTATAATGCCCTATTCGGGGCTACCCGCAACCCCTGGAAGCTGACCCACACCTGCGGCGGTTCCAGCGGGGGATCCGCAGTCGCTCTGGCCTGCGGCCTCGGACCCCTGGCTACCGGGAGCGATCTCGGGGGCTCCCTACGGATCCCCGCTGCTTTCTGCGGGGTGGTCGGTTTCCGCACGACCGCCGGGCTCATTCCCATTTATCCTACCCTCCTGGCCTACGACACTCTGGGGGTCGAAGGTCCCATGGCCCGAACCGTGAGGGATACCGCCCTCATGCTCTCGGTCATCGCCGGAGAGGATCCCCGGGCGCCGCTTTCCTTTCCCAGCGATCGCCGGGCATTTCTGTCCGCCGTCGATTCCCCCGAAATCCGCGGGTTGAAAGCGGCCTGGAGCCCGGATCTCAAAATCATCCCGGTCGACCGGGAAGTCCGCGAGATCACGGCCCGGGCCGCGGGGCGTTTTGCGGAGCTGGGGTGCTCGGTGGAAGAGGCCGAACCTGATTTGCAGGGCGTGCGCGAAGTCATTTATGTGACCCGCTCTATGCGCATGCTCGCCAGCCACGGCGAAAAGCTTGCCCAGTGGCGCGAAAAGATGAATCCCAACTTGGTCTGGAACATCGAACAGGGGTTTTCCTTGACCCCGCAGCGCATCGCCGAAGCCGAAAAAGAGCGGACGAACCTCTATCGCCGCGTCCGGGAATTTTTTAACCGCTTCGATCTTTTGCTCACCCCCACCGTGGCCGTCCCGCCCTTTCCGGTCGAAATGTCCTATCCGCAGGAAATCAACGGCAAGGCCATGGACAACTACACGGATTGGCTTCTGATGACTTACGCCATAACCCTGACGGGTTATCCCGCGATTTCGATCCCCTGCGGCTTTACCCAGGAAGGGCTCCCGGTGGGTTTGCAGATCGTGGGGCGGAAACTCGCCGAAACGACCGTTCTCAAGGCGGCGGCGGCTTTCGAAGCCTTGTCCCCCTGGCAGGACAAGCGGCCCCCCATCGCCGAGGGCTGACCGCTGAAAGCCGCCTCACATGCCAAGCCCTGAGCCAACGACTTTTCAATTGATCGCGGGAACCCTCATCATGATGGCGGGGTCCCTCTTGCAGGCGTCCATCGGTTTCGGAATCGCCTTGTTCGTTGTCCCTCTGCTGGTTTTATTGAACCCGGCCTTTGTTCCCGGGCCCATGATCCTCGCCGCCCTTTTTCTTGCTGCCGTCATGGCCTTTCGCGGTTGGAGCGCCATCGACCCCAAGAAGCTGAGCCTGGCCGGGGTGGGGCTTTTCGTCGGAACGGCGGCCGGCGCTCTGGGCCTCCTGGTCGTCGCCGCCGACAAATGGCCCAAGCTTTTCGCCGTCCTCATTCTCTTGGCGGTGGCGTTGAGCGCCTCCGGGATTCACCTTCCCGTGACCGGGAGGAATCTGGTGGCCGCCGGGATCATTTCCGGGATCATGGGCACCATCTCGGGCATCCACGGGCCGCCCATAGCCCTTCTCTACCAAAGGGAGAAGGGAGATATCGTCCGGGCGACCCTGGCGGTGTTTTTTGTAATGGCCTATACCGTCGCTCTGGTTGCCTTGTGGTTGATCGGGCTCTTCGGGGAAAAGGAATTCCTCATGGGCCTCACCCTGTCGCCGGGAGTGATCGCCGGGTATATCGTCGCTCGATTTTCGACAAAAATACTCGATCGCGGTTATTGGCTCCGCGTCGCTATTCTCACGGTCGCCTCTCTGAGCGCCATCGCCCTTCTTTTAAAAGGGTGATTTATCCTTCCCGATCGCTGGGAACCTGTTCGCGTGCCCATTCAGTCAAGGGTGGTAAGCGGCTCCGGATCCCGGTTGGGTTAAGGGCCAAGAGGCGCCGGGGCCTGGGGGTACGGACGGTCCGCTTGGAATCATAGGCGGTGATTTCTCCGCGGCAGGGAGCGGGGGCCAAGGCCTCCCCCTTCCCATCTGGGAAGCTGAGTCGGTTCACCGAATCTCCGCCGATCCCGGCCGATGCTTCCGGCGCGTACCGCCCGCACCCCAGGCCACAACAAAATTTGTTCCCGTCCCCCCTTCACGGAATGGGTACCCTGTTCTCTTTTTTCCGCCTTGAGAGCGCCTTCAGCGAAGGTGGGCGAAGAGATCTCCTCCCTTTGAAAAGGGAGGATGGGAGGGATTTTTGAGCCAGAATTTCATGAAACTAAAGTGATACCGACCCCGAAATTTCCCTTTTAAGAATAGAAAATCTGCGCGTCGAATTCCCGACCCGGCGGGGCGTTCTTCTGGCCGTAGACGACGTCTCCCTGTCCATCGAGGAAGGGGAGGTCTTGGGCCTCGTGGGCGAATCGGGCGCCGGGAAGACTCTCACGGGAATGGCGGTGATCGATCTTTTGGAGCCTCCCGGACGCGTTTCCCGCGGAGAGATTTCCCTCGACGGCCGGAATATTGTGGGGCTCGCCCCGGAGACGATGCGCCGGATCCGCGGGGCGAAGATCGGCGCCATCTTCCAGGACCCCTATGCCAGCCTCGATCCGCGCTGGCGGGTTTTTGACATAGTCGCCGAACCCCTCCGGGCTTTTAATTTAGTAAAGAGCCGGACCGAGCTTCGCGACCGCGTGGCCCAGCTCCTTCAGCAGGTTTCCCTCAGCCCACGCGACGGAGAGAAATACCCCCACGAGTTCAGCGGGGGGCAGCGTCAGAGGATTTCCATTGCCCGGGCTCTTTCCAGCAACCCCGAATTCCTGATCTGCGACGAGCCCACCTCGGCCCTCGATGTCTCGGTCCAGGCCCAGATCCTCAATCTCATGAAGGAGCTTCAGGACTCGCTTCATTTGACCTACATGTTCATCAGCCACGACCTGGCGATCATCGATCATATCTCCGACCATATCGGAGTCATGTATCTCGGCCGCTTGTGCGAGGTCGCTCCCAAAAAGGCCTTGTTCAGCGGTCCCCGGCACCCTTACACCCGGCTGCTCTTGGACACCATTCCCGATCTCAGCCTACAGAAGAGAGGGCGTCAACCCATGGAAGGAGAAGTGCCCAACCCCATCAACCCGCCTCCCGGGTGCGCCTTTCACCCCCGCTGCCCGAATGTCCACGAACGCTGCCGCGCCGAGGCGCCCGTTCTGATGAAATCGGGCGACAGCTATGTCGCCTGCCACAAGGCTAAGTAAAAAAGGAGCGCCCTCAATTTTTGAATTGGCATCGGTCGGCGGGTTCCGAAGCGATAAGTTTCGAAATGATTCACGTTGAATATATGGTCACCATATCTTCTGTTTTTCTTGAAAAACCTTTATTACGTACAGATAGCAGATTCATGCAATGCAGAAA
>CAVZNY010000018.1:0-114482 GCA_963776785.1 uncultured delta proteobacterium | reverse complement strand
TTCGTCGTTATTGATTTTCATGCCGAAATTTTCGCGGAATTCCTCCGGAAATTTCTGCCGCAGGCTGGTCCGGACCAGTTCCTCGATCTCCTCCGGCGTGGACAGATGGCTGGAGGCTTCCAATAACTCCTTGCACTCCCGGAACGTGTAGGCCCGCAAAATCTTCTTGACCCGGAAGATGGAGAGGACGTTCATCGACAGATCGTCCAGCTCCAGCCCGATCAGGATGGGGACATAAAGGGGCTCGCCGGCCATCTCGCCGCACATGGCCACCCGGATCCCGGCCTGGTGAGCCGCCTGCACGACCTGGCGGATCAGACGCAGGATCGCCGGATGAAGGGGTTCGTAGAGGTGGGTGACCGATTCGTTCACCCGGTCGATGGCCAGGGCGTACTGAATAAGGTCGTTGGTCCCGATGCTGAAGAAATCCACTTCCCGGGCCAAAATATCCGCGATGGTGACGGCCGAGGGGACCTCGATCATGATCCCGATCTCAATCTTGGGGTCGAAAGGAATGCCTTCGGCGGTCAGCCCCAGCCGAACCTCGTTGAGAATCTTCTTCACTTCCCGAATCTCGCTCACCCCCGAGATCATGGGCAGGAGGATCTTCACCTTGCCGTAAGCGCTGGCCCGAAGCATGGCCCGCAGCTGAGCCTTGAAGATGTCGATCTCCTTGAGGCTCAACCGGATGGCCCGCAGGCCCAAAGCCGGGTTCATCTCCTCCGCCACCACGATCTGGGACATAAACTTGTCCCCACCGATGTCGAGGGTGCGGATCACGGCCGGGTGGGGGTAAATCCCCTCCACCACCTGCTTATAAGCCTGAAAATGATCCTCCTCGGCGGGGAGGTCTTTGCGGTTCAGGTACAGGTATTCCGTGCGGTAGAGGCCGATCCCTTCCGCTCCGTGCTGCAGGACCGAAGGGATTTCATCCACCAGCTCGATATTGGCCAGGACCTTGACCTGGAAGCCGTCCAGCGTCTCCGCCGGAAGGTCGCGGTACTGAAAAAGCTCCCGCTCCATCTTCTGGCGGATCAGCTGCCGCTCCTTGTACTCCTGCAGGATCTCGGGGCTGGGGTTGACGACCACTACGCCCGTAAACCCGTCGATGATCAGGCTGTCGCCGTTGTTGATGGTGTGGGAAGAGGTTTCGGTCCCGACCACCGCCGGGATTTCCAGCGATCGCGCCATGATGGCCGTGTGGGAAGTCTTGCCTCCCATGTCGGTGACGAAGGCGACGACTTTGTCTTTGGCCATCTGGGCCGTGTCGCCGGGGGAAAGATCGTGGGCGACAACAATCACTTCCTCTTTGATCTGGCTGAGGGTTTCCGTCTCTTTCCCCATCAGGTTTCGGAGGATTCGCTCCCCCACATAGTCCACATCGGTTTTGCGGCTGCGCAGGTATTCGTCGTCAATGCTCTCAAAGACCTTGCGCAGGCGGTCCAGGTTGATCTTCAGGGCCCATTCGGAGTTGATCCAGCTCTGGCGGATGGTTTCCACGGTGCTGTCAATCAGTTTCTTGTCTTCCAGAAGCAGGAGGTGGGTGTCGATGATGTAGGAGGGGCCGGCGGCGTCTTCGTGAAGAAGTTTTTCCTTGGCCAGGCGAAGCTGCTTTTTGGACTCTTCCACCGCGTCCAGAAACCGCTCCACCTCCTGAGAGACCTGGAATTCGGGGAGAACCCGGGCCGGGGCTTCGATCTTCCCCCGGTCCAAAAGGTAGGCTTTGCCGATGATGATCCCCGGAGTGACCCCGATTCCCTTGACAAACTGGGTTTTCTTCAACTCCCTTTTCACCCTAATCTTCTCCAAACCGTCCGTCGATCAGCGTTCCAAGTGCCCTTAGGGCTTCCTGGGCGTCTTCCCCGTTGGCTTTTATGGTTATGGACGTGCCGTAAGCCGCAGCCAGAGTCATCAAATCCAGGATGCTCTTCCCATCCGCCACCTGTCCGTCCTTTTCCACTTTGATTTCCGAACGGTAGCGGATGGCGGTTTGCACAAAAGAGGCCGAGGGCCGGGCATGGAGCCCGAATTTATTTTGAATCAGGAAGGTTTTCGAGAACATAACCCTATTGCCGAAAAAAGGACCCCCGGGATCCTGTTTTTTTTTTGAATTGAACTTCAGAGGAGAAAAAGAACCCCAAGATAGGCCGCCCAAGGGGAAAGAGGGAACGACGGGTCAATCCGAGAGATGAATAGATTCCAGGTGCCCGCAGACTTCCTAACCCGACAACGAAAATACACGAGCGGGATCTTCCCGCTCTCTTCCGAAGCCCGATCTTCCCATGGCCTGCCTGATAAGTAAGTTTATCGGTCAAAACGAGGTTTTGTCAAGAGTTTTCATGACTTTCCCGTAACCTTTCGGTGAAGGGAGCCCGGGCAACTTTAGCGCGGCCTGGGGGTTCGGGCGGTACGCGCCGGAAGCATTGGCCAGGATAGGCCGAGACTCGGAGAACCCCCTGTCCCTCCCCGAAGAAATCAGCGCCTTAGGGTTCCCGGCGGACCGTCCGGCCCTCAGGCCCTGGCGCCTCTCTGCCCTTGCGCCGGAACTTCATCCGGAACGGTCGGCCACCCAGGAATGAAGGTTTACCATTTTCCGTCTTTTCTCCATCCATCCGGGCTCGAATTGTATGCTATAATAATTTTGTACCTTTTCCTGACCCTGACATTCAACCTGACACGGTTCTCACATATGCGCGAAGAAAAAATTCTTTGCCTGAACAAGAAAGCCCGGCACGACTACTCGATTGAGGAAACCTACGAGACGGGAATCGTGCTCCAAGGAACAGAGGTGAAATCCCTCCGCCTGGGCAAAGGAAATTTAAAAGACAGTCATGTTCAGGTGGAAAACGGGGAGGCGTTTTTGTTCAACACGCACATCAGCCCCTATCCGTTCGGCCACCAGTTCAACCACGAACCGGAAAGGGTAAGGAAACTCCTGCTCCATAAGCGCGAGATCAAACGCCTCCTGGGAAAAACCCAGGAACGCGGGTATACCCTCATTCCCTTGAAGATTTACCTAAAAAGAGGTAAAATAAAAATGGAAGTGGGGTTGGCAAAGGGAAAAACCCTGTACGACAAGCGGGAAGATCTGAAAAAACGCACCGCCGACCGGGAAATGGAAAAGGCGATGAAAGAGAGGCGCTAAAGCGCTCCCGGATTGTAGCCGATAAATTCAGGGTGGACGGGAATTTGATTTGCGCATTAACAAAATGATTTTCCCTTATATTTTTTAAACAATCCTGACACTCACAACCGACACTGAACACTGTAAAGGGGGGCGCCACGGTCTCGACGGGGATCATTGAGGTAAGGGCTGCGTACCGAGGTTCCGACTGGGCTCGTAAAAAAAGTCGGGAAATGATAAGCGGAAACAGCAACTACGCTTACGCTACTGCATAGCCAGTAGTCGTTCCGCCGGCCGCCTCCCGTAAGGCCGGGCCGGGGCGTCGACACAACGGGATAGGTTCCTGCCCACGCTTATAAGCGGGAAGCGAAACTTAATAAGCTGGTTCCTTCCGAATCCTGCCGCTGGGAGTCGAAGGGAACGAGATTCAAAACAACGGCTACGTACGTAGATGCTCCTTGCCGAAGGTTTCCGGACGCGGGTTCGACTCCCGCCGCCTCCACCATCAATCTTGAATAATTTCAAGTATCTGGAAGATTTTTGCCAATAAAAAGTATGTCACCAGACCGTCACCAGAAGAAAAACCCCCGGTCACACCCGGGGTTTTTCTTTACCATAATTTTATGCGCTTTCTTCAATACCTCCCCCCAAATTGGCTTCTCCAATTTGATTGTTTTTTCCAAAAGGTGTATTTTTCGGTCGATATCGGAGCTCCGCTTGAGCGGCGGAGAGTGGCATGCTTTATGTCATTCCGAGACAGTGAACATTCCCTCGATTTTTTTCCGGCGATTGCTATAAGTTTTTTAATCAGATATCACCAAAGCTAATCCCCAATCTTACCCTGCTTTTGCAGGACCACTTCGCTCCACAAAATCCGCTTTTTTTCTCAAAAATACGTACACTGTGCGTATGGATAGCATTTTTTTCGAATGGGATGAAGCAAAGGGCCGGGAAAACAGACGTAAACATGGGGGGGCTTTTGAGGAGGCCAAAAGCGTTTTCTTTGAATAGAATGCCATTCGGTATTTTGACCCAGATCATTCGCCCGACGAAGATCGCTTCTTGATGCTGGGGATTAGTTTCTAATTGCAAGTTTGATGGTCTCGTAAAAAGTCCATCTGCTGCGTTGCGCTTCAACTTCGTCGTTGCGGCGCACTCGTAAGTGCGCCTCTCTCCTCAGTTTTTGCGCGCCTTGTATCTGGAGCTTTTTACGAAACCATCGATTGAACGACTTTTTACGAGTTCATCAAGTTTTAGTCGTTTGCCTTTGCTATCGGGTGAATGACTCCGTGGTCCGGATAATCTCTGCCCGAAAAGCGAACAGGAAGGAAGCCGGACATTATTGGGAACGTTGGAGGTAAATCATGAGGGATCATTACGATTTTGAAAAGATGAAAGGGGAAAAGAACCCCTACATCAAGCAGATAAAGCAGCCCATTACGATTCGCCTGGACAAAACGACCGTTGCCTACTTTAAAGTGCTGGCGAAGGAACTGGGCATGCCATACCAAAACCTCATCAACCTATATCTAAGGGATTGCGCTCTGTCTCAAAAGAGACTGAAATTGAAATGGGCCGCATGAGCAATTCAGCGACCCAATCAAGCCCGTGTAATCTTCTTATAGATCTCTGTTCACCTCCTTAAAGATAGTCGTAATTCTTGCATTCAAGAAATGCTATCTATGCGTAACAAAGCTTTCTCAAGAAAAGGGCAAGAAGGAGATTTGGCCCTTCCTATGGTTCCGGATGGGCCTGGGGGGATTCGGCAGATTGACAGGATAAAAATATAAGGGGGCGAAAAGGATGTCAAGGAGATTTCCCTTTTTTCTATTTCCGATCATTCATAAAGAATACACTGGCACGCGGACCTTACGTTCGGCTTTCCGGCGCCCGCGGATGCTTTCCTCAATCGTCTTCAGCACGTTGGCCGCATAGTGGCGCGTGCCGCACTTCTTGCAAACGCCGGCGGGAACGTCCTCAATAAGAACATAGCTTCCCTTGATCTTGCGATGCAGGGTTACCCGCTTTTCCACGATCTCCCCGCCGCAGCATTCGCACCTTTCGCCTTCCCAAAAGTTCATTCCTCTCTCTCCTGTTTTCATGTCTTGGCCCTGTCTTCGTAAACCGTGATAACCCGGAGTTTGCTTGTTAGCGTGAGGCGGCATACCGTTCCCATCCGACGGCCATCCAGCGCAACACCCACGATTTCAATTTTTCCTTCGCGAGGCCAGGTTTTTCTAATCTTACCAGTTAAAATGCAGCTCTCCACGTCGTAGATGTCGAAGCCTTCCTCCGCCGCTTCGTCGTAGGCATGCTCCGTGAGATAATAGATTCCATTGCGAACCAGCGCTTGAATCTGCTTGAAACTTAAAAGAACTCTCCATACCGAAAGAACCAAAATCCGCCCCACCAGAAACGCTCCGGCGGCATGGGGTCCTCCTTTAAGGCTCTTTGGGGAGAATTTCCAGGCAATCAGACCAGCAAGAATTTAAGAATCGTAGAGAAGACCATCGCCCGGGCTCAGAAAGCCCAGGGGAAAAAGTCCAGGACGAGGAAACCGGCCTCCCGCAAATTCAAGTAGTTGAGTTCAAGTGAATGAAATCCTTATATAGCTTTCTTTCCCAAAATGCAACGGCTTTTTTGAGGGCCGCAAGGCCCTAATTCCACGGGCCTGGGAGGGTTCGGCGGATTGACAACCAAGAACCCCCAGGCCCAGGGGGGTGAAACCAATGGCGGAGTTCGAGATCAGACGGAAGAAGGACGGGGCCGTGGCCGGGATCGACGCTCCCTTTGCCACGATTGCCCTGGACATGCTCGGGTGGAGGCCGGCTCCGAAAGGGGATGGATTTCAAAAGCTAATTGTGTAAGAATAATGGAAGAGAAGGAGAGGCAAGGCGCACAAAATGAAATCCGGGTTTGGCTATTAGACGGAAAATCTATTTTAAGAGAGGGCAAAATGAAGGGAAACGAAAAGATCATCGAAAAGCTGAACGACTTGCTTGCCGACGAGTTAACCGCGATCAACCAGTACATCGTCCATTCGGAGATGTGCGCGAATTGGATGTATGAAAAGCTCCACAAGACGGATGAAAAACGGGCTGTGGACGAAATGAAGCATGCCGAAAAATTGATTGCCCGCATATTGTTTCTTGAGGGACGGCCTCTCGTCAACAATTTGAAAAAGATCTCCATCGGGGCGGAGGTCGAAGCCCAGCACAAAAACGACTGGGCTGCCGAGGATGGCGCCATAAAGTCTTACAATGATGGAATCAAGAGGGCGGTGGAGCTGGGGGATAACGGAACCCGCGAACTGCTTGAATCCATCCTTAAAGATGAGGAAGCCCACATCGACTGGCTCGAAGCTCAGCTTGACCAGATTAAACAGATGGGAATCCAGAACTATTTGGTGGAGCAGACGAGTTAATCGAAACTCATCCTCCCCGGATCGGCTAAACCCAACCAGAGGCCTTTCAGCATAGGAGGTCTTTGCCATGATCTCGAGTGGATCCCCCCCTTTACGAATGGGGGGGGCGGGCGGGATTCCTCAAACTGCCGGCGGCTGGCCGTAGGGTTCTTCTTGTGGATTAAGACGCCCCGTTCGTTTTTTCCCCTTCTCTTTCCTTGGGCTTTCTCTGGATATCCCCAAGCGTTTTCTCACCTTCCAGGAGGATGGAAAGAAAAATTGTTCCCAGCGGCCAGGAATGGGCTCTAAACCGCCGCGGGGGCGTGGAGTTTGGCCCGCCCGCAACCTTCTTCCCCGGCTTTGGCTCAAGATGCCGGTTGAAAAATTTCTTCAAACGATGTAAATTCTATCAGGAATTGGGGTCTTGCTCCACATATCGCCATTTTGGCTAAGAGCGGAGCATAAAGCTACATCGTGTGAATCGACGAGAAATTCAAATGAATCATTCCGGGCACTTGAAGTGGATAGCTCTTGGCGCGGGGGTTGGATTCGGTTCTTCTTTTATTTTCGGTGATTTACTGAATTTGCCCGTTGACTTATATTATCTGATTTATTTTGCAGTCATTTTCATATTTTTTTCCGTCTATATCCGGAAGACAAACTTAAATATCAAGGAATGGTTTTCCAAGCGATTGGTTTGGGGCATCTTGCTTGGCTTGATCTTTGGGGCCTTGATGGCGCAGAATGTATTATCAAGGCCCGAGAGCGATCGGTTTAGCGGAGCTTATTTGGCTTGGCTGATATTTTGGAGAGGGCTGGTTTATGGGTTGATTGACGGACTGTTCTTGTCATCGTTTCCCTGGATTGTCACCTGGCGGGCTTTCGAGGTCGGCAAGAAGCCCTTGGGGAAGAGGATAGCCTTTGGCTTTCTAACTTGGCTTTTCATTCTTGTGGTCACCACAGCCTATCATTTAGGCTATGCAGATTTCAGGTCGAAGAAGATAATCCAGCCCAATATAGGAAATACCCTCATTTCCGTTCCGACATTGGTCACGGCAAATCCGATTGGGTCGCCGATCACTCATGCAATCATGCATATCGCCGCGGTTATCCATTCTCCCAAAACGGACCTCTTTTTTGCCCCCTCACAGGGATTAAAATGAGATCAGGATTTGGGGACGTTCTTATTTTGAAAGAGGAATATTGGGATTTATACACAGCGACGTTATTGGATTCGCTGCAACATTACCTGGGCTGTAACACTTAAGCCCTTTGAAAAAAGGAATTTCGTCAGGGCCAAGCGGTTTTAGGGCCCGGGGGCCAGACTGGCCCGCTTGGAATCAAGGCGCTGATTTCTCCGTGGAGGGGGCGGGGACGATACCCCCCGCCCGCTCCGGCGGAAACAAGGTCTGATCTTCGAGGCCAAGGGCCAACCCGGCCGATGCTTCCGGCGCTCTCCGTTCCGCCCCCCGGGCCCCGACAGAAGCGGTCACATGATTTTTTCAAAACTCTAAACTGACACCCTGGGCTTTATAAATCTCCAGCCCGCAGGGGCGGTGCGCAAATAGTTGTGTCGTTTGGTATGGCTTGCGAAGGTGACGAAAACATGGAAAGGAGAATAGACAAATGCTAAGAAAATGGTTGATTTGGGGGGTGGTCCTGATTGCCGTCGCGGCCTTGACTTTTATAGCGGCCGGCTGTTCAAAAAAGCAAGTGGTGCGGGAGGAATCGGCTGGGCAGCCGCTTGCGGCCATGCCCGCCGCGGCCCCGGTTTCGGCTCCCGCTCCAACCCCGGTTCCCCCACCCCCACCCCCACCCCCGCCTCCGCCCCCTCCGGCGCCGGCGCCGACGCCCGCTCCGGCGCCCGCACCGGCCCCGACTCCCAAGGCAGAGGAGGCGATTGATTTGGCCGGCCTGCGGATCTTTTTTGCCTTCGATGACAAAAATTTATCCACAAAAGCGAGAGAAAATCTGGAGAAACTCGGCGGGTGGATGAAACGGAATCCGCAGGTCAAAATTCGGATCGAAGGGCACACCTGCAATCTCGGCAGTTCGGAGTATAACTTGGCCCTCGGAGAACGTCGGGCAAGCGAGGCCAAAAAACGCCTAACCGGGTTCGGAATCGACCCCAATCGGATTGCCACCGTCAGCTATGGGGAGGAGAAGCCCCTGGCGCCAAACAAAAACGAGGCCAATCGGTCCAAGAACCGCCGCGTTGAATTTGTGAAAACGAAATAGCGATCTGGGATGCCCGGGGGGTCTCTCTCGAAAAGGCCCCCTTTTTCCGGAAACGACGAGGGTGAAGCGCAACGCCGCAGATGGACTTTTTACGAGACCATCCTAATTGATGATCTCGTAAAAAGTCAAATCGACCGTCACCCCGGCGAAAGCCGGGGTCCAGAACGTCTGGAAATAACTGGATTCCGGCTTTCGCCGGAATGACAAATTCTCTGGAATTTCGACTTTTTACGAGATCATCAAAATTGGAAGGTTACAAAAAGGCGGATTCTGTTGATAAACGGCAAGGAGGAGGCAAGACGGGAGGAGGAGAAACGGCAGAGATTGCCTTGAGATTTTTCAGCCCCCCGTCAGCCGATCCTCCTATCCAACCGGGCAGGCAAAGAAGCCCTTTCTTGTCAGTCCCAATCCTGCATGATAAAACCGATGCCGATTCGGTTCACCCGGTAATTGTAGTCCAGAAGGCTCTCTCCAAACCCGTTGTAGTACTGAACGTAGCCGCTGACTCGTTCGAAAAGGGGAAAGCTCCATTCGGCTTGCAGGGCGCCGCGATTGGTATCGAAGTCAAGGTTGTTGCGGAGCATAACCCCGAACCGGTGCCGTTTCCAGAAATAGTAGCCCCAGATCTCCCCGTATCCGAGGTATTTTTCCATGTTCGGGTTGTCATCGTCTTCGGCAGATTCGGGGATGCGGTACCATCCTTTTAATTGGAGCGAAAAATCGCCTTTTTCAATGCCCGCGCTCGCGACGATGCGGTTCCAGCTCCGGGATAAGGGTTCGGACTGGCCGTTGGATTGGTGGTTTAAGCCGATGTTTAAAAACCGTCCTTTCCATCCCCAAAGGCTGTAATCGGTCCGAAAATTGAGGAGGAGTTCCGGTTCGTAATTCGTCTCCCGGAAAGGAGAGGAGTCCTCGAAGTTGTAGAATTGCCAGAAAGATTGCTGCGTGTAGCCGAACCAGAGATCCATTTCCTTGCCGAGAACATCCTCCCAGAGTTTTGTCTTTATGCTCAATTGGAACTTCACTTCGGCTTTTTTAAGATCCTTCCCGGGGTCAGCTTCCTGCACGGCGGCGACATTGGGCGAGTCGTTGTAGGTGAAGGGAAGAACGTAATTGGACCGGTGGGGGGCGATGGTGTATTTCCCGCGGCGCGTTTTTCGATCCAGCTCCCAGAGCTTTGAAAAATAAGAATTTTCCTCGCCCTTCTTCGGCGAAGCCTTTTCCCCCGATTCTTCCGCCGGGGCCGGATCCTTCGGTTTGCGGCCGCTCAGGCTGTCGTAACACTCCAACCTTTTTGCGTCGCCCTCGATTTTACTACATTCGGCCAAATCGCGGGCATTCTCCGCAAACCCCTCCGCAGCGGCCATGCTTAGGAAAACCAGGACCAGCATAGGGGAAAAAACGGAATTCCAATTCCACCCGCTTGAAAAGCATGGGCGCGGTGCGGGATGATTCACAGCGAATAGATTTCCTGGTCGGTCAGGGTCGTGAAGCCTTCCTCTCGCAGAATCCTTTTTGCCTCCTCGATTTTTTCCACGTCCAGGACCATGACCGCCTGCTTTTTGCTCTCGATCACGAAGCCATAGGCATCTTCGATATTCGTCTTCCGCTCCGCAAAAGCCTTGGCGATGCGGTGCAGGCCGCCGGGTCGGTCGTCCATGAGCACGGCCAGGATCTCCCGTTTGTTCGCCGAAATTCCCTGGGCGTTCAAGACCTCGAGGGCTTTGTCCGGCTTGTCCACCAGGAACTTCATCACCCCGTACTCGTAGGTGCCCGAAACCGTGAAGGCCCGAATGTTGACCTTGGCCTTGGCGATGGCCTCCGTGACCCGCTCCAGACGGCCGGGCCTGTTTTGAACAAAGACCGAAACCTGATGTGCCATAATGCCTCCAGAAAAGATATATTCACCACGGAGAGCACAGAGCTCACAGAGAAGTAATTTGGCTTTATGTAATAAAGAACTTCAATTTCGATATTCTTAATGGGGATTCTATTTGCGGCTCTGTGATCTCTGTGCTCTCTGTGGTGAGCGCCGTCACATTTCCCGGCGGTCCACCACCCGCACGGCTTTGCCTTCGCTCTTGGGAAGGGAGTCCGGCTCCACCAGTTCGACTTTGGGCGTCACCAGCAGTTCTGATTTCAGGGCCTCGGTGACCCGGCGGCGCAAATTTTCCAACTGGCGCAGATCCCCTTTGAAGAGCTCCGGGCGAACCTCCACTTTCACGACCATCCGGTCTTCAAAGTTTTCCCGCTCCAAAACGACCAGATAGTTCGTTCCCACTTCCGCCACATTCATCAGCACCGTGTCGATCTGCAGCGGAAAAATGTTCACCCCTTTCAGGATGAACATGTCGTCGCTTCTCCCCTTGATCCGGCTGATCCGCCGGTGGGTCCGGCCGCAGCGGCAGGGTTCGGGGAAAATCGCGGCCAGATCTTTCGACCGGTAGCGGATCAAAGGCATGGCCTCGCGATTCAGGGTCGTGTAGACCAGTTCCCCTTCTTCTCCATCCGGGAGAACCTTCAGGGTTTTCGGATCGATCACTTCCACGTAGAAATCGTCCTCCCAGAAATGCATGCCGGATTTTTCCGGGCATTCGAAGGCCACGCCCGGCCCGTTCATCTCCGAAAGCCCGTAGGAGTTGAAGGCGCTCACCCCGTACATCTCCTCGATGCGTTGCCGGGTGGCGTCCGAGTGGGGTTCGGCCCCGATCAGCGCGATCCGCAGGCGGGTGTCCTTTTTCGGGTCGAGGTTCATCTCGCCGAAGACCTTCCAGAGATGCAGGGCGTAGCTGGGGATGATGTGGAAAACCGTCGTGCCGAAATCCCGCATCAGCGAAACCTGCCGCTTGCTGTTGCCGGCTCCCGCCGGAATCGTCAGCGCCCCGAGCAGCTCGGCTCCGTAATGAAAACCCAACCCCCCGGTGAAAAGACCGTAGCCGACGATGTTTTGAAAGACGTCCCCCCGGCGCACCCCTGCCATATACATGCAGCGGGCGATCAGGTTGGCCCAGGCCGCCAGGTCTTTCGAGGTGTGGAACACCGCCGTGGCCCTCCCGGTTGTGCCGGAAGAGGAATGGACGCGAACCAGCTTTTCGCGGGGAACGGTCACAAAGCCGTAGGGAAAGTGTTTGCGCAGGTCTTCCTTGGTGGTGAAGGGAAGGCGCCGGATGTCATCCAGCCTCTCGATTCTGTCCGGAGAAACCCGGTGGGTCTTGAACGCTTTTGCATAAGCCGGAGACTGGGCGGCCTGTTTGAGCGTCTTTTTAAGCCGGGAGAGCTGCAGGCGCCTAAGCTCGCCGCGTGAGGCGGTTTCGATCTCTTTTTCCCAAAACATAGGGAACTCCTTTTTCGGTTAAGTTGATTTTTCATATCACGAAAAGATCTATGGTTACAAGGGAAAAACGGCTGCGGCCGTAACCCTTCAGTCAAGGGGGGGAAGCCGCTAAGGATTCAGGTCCGGCGTGAATACCGGGAGGTGCCCTGGCCTGGGGGTCCGGGCGCTACGATTGGAATCATAAGCGCTGATTTCTCCGTGGAGGGGCGGGGGCCAAGGCCTCCCGCTGCTGATATCGGAGTCTCAGGGCTTTCTCCGTGTCTCTGCTCATCCCGACCGATACTTCCGGCGCGTACCGCCCAAACCCCCAGGCCAACAACAAAGCCTGCCGCCCCCCCGTCACTGAATGGGTACCTGCGGCCTTTAGGGATCACGCAGATTCTGTCCGATCAGGCAGGGGCGAGTTTCCATCAAAAGTTTCCCGGGTCGGTGTTCAGCGCGATATCCATGGCCGGTATCCATCGCCTTGCCTCCCTTCACTTTTAACCTTTGTTTTCGAGGTGAAAGCTTGGACTGGGCGCGGGGGTGGCGGCGCGATTTGCGAAAGCACCGGCCGGGATCTCGGCTTGCATCCGCGAAACCAAAAGAGTTTCCGCAAAGAGAGGCGGAGCCCTAAGGGCCCGCCTGGCCCTATGGAAAGACCACTGCCTCGTGGTTTCGCGAAGCGCGACGCTGCCCCCGCGCCCCGGCGGGGGCTTGAAACGACTTGAACCCCTTATATCTTTTGAAGAGTGCAGGGAGGCAAGTATCCATCGCCGGTTGACAAACCCTCTTCAGACTGGTACATTCTTTTTCGAGGCGCTCTAACCCGCCAATGGGGGAAAAGGTCATGCAAGTCAGGAAATTGATGGCCAAGAAACTGGTGACGATCCCGCCGGGAACCAGTATTCTGAAAGCCATGGAAGTCATGCGGAAGCACTCCATCCGCCACCTGCCGGTTGTGGATGGAGAAAAATTCATCGGCTTTTTGACGGAGGGCGATCTCCGCCAGGCTTCCCTTCTCTCGATGGTGGACAAGATTTCCATCGAAGACGTCATGATCAGAAATCCGGTGTCGATTTCCCCGGAGGCCAGCGTGGAGGACGCGGCCAGACTCATCTTCAAACACAAAATCGGAGGGCTACCGGTAATCCGGGCTCACAAGCTCGTGGGAATCCTTACGATCGTAGATATTCTCAAGGCCTTTGTGGAAATGATGGGCCTCTTGAGATCCAGTTCGCGGATTGACGTGGTGTTGGGGAGCAAGCCGCAGGCTTTTGAGGACGTTTCCAGAATCTTCAAAGACCAGGGCGCGGCCATCATCAGCGTCGGGATGTCCGGCCACAAGGACCGAAAAAGGCGGGTCTACTATTTTCGCTGTGAAAAATGCCCGGTGGATGCCATCGCCGAGTCTCTGGAAGAAAAAGGATACCGGGTGGTATCCGTGACGGAATAATTTTCAGGAGGATGAGGAATGATCGACGAGAGCACCACTCCCCAAGAAGCCGTGCGTCTTGCCATCGAACGGGAAAAATCCGCCCAGGATTTTTACACCCTCGCGGCCAAAATTGCCAAGTACCCGGGCACGAAACAGATGTTCGAATTTCTGGTCAAAGAAGAGACGAAGCACCTTAAGATCCTGCAGGCCGAATTGGACAAGGATTACATGCAGGAGATGTGAGCGCCACGGTTCGAGGGCCTAAGCGGAAAAGCAGGGCTTTTCAGATCCGGGTGCTCTTCCCCTGGTTCCAACCTGCTCCACCAAGCTTTCATTTCCTATCCCCCGGAATTGATGAGTTCGTAAAAACTCTGAAAAGGCAGCCTCTCGTCATCCCGGCGAAAGCCGGAATCCAGTTTCAAAATTTTTCAACCGGACGTGGTCTGGAAGCGCGCAAGAGAGAGGCCTTTCGCACGGCGGTTGAGCGCAGCCCATTTGACTTCTTTAGGAAGTTATCAAAATTGGTAACACTTTAGCCCTTTGAAAAAAGGAATTTCGTCAGGGCCAAGCGGTTTTAGGGCCCGGGGGCCAGACCGGCCCGCTTGGAATCATGAGGCGCTGATTTCTCCGTGGAGGGGGCGGGGACGATACCCCCCGCCCGCTCCGGCGGAAACAAGCTCTGATCTTCGAGGCCAAGGGCAACCCAGCCGATGCTTCCGGCGCGTTCCGTTCCGGCCCCCGGGCCCCGACAGAGGCGGTCACAGGATTTTTTCAAAACTCTATACTGATACCAAAATTGCAATTTGACGGGTCAGGGGGGTTGTGTTAGAAATATTTTATGGATTATATCTGCCGATTCAGCAGCCCGCCCTTGCCCTCCTCCGTCCCGGGGGAGGGTTTTTCAGTCAAAAGCCGGCGGGGATAAAAGGAGAAAGAAAATGCCAAGAACGAGTGCCCGCGGCGGGTGCCGCCAAAAAGGGGGCCAAGCGGCGCGTCCTCTATGTGTCCCTGCCGGATCAGCCGGATCGGATCTGCTCCGGCTGCGAAACCTGTCAGCTCATGTGCTCCCTGGAAAAAACCGGGGCCTTCAACCCCAAGAAATCCCGGGTGAAAGTGCTCCCCCTCGCGGTGGGCATCACCATCCCCGTCACCTGCCAGCAATGCGAAGACCCGGCCTGTCAAAAAGCCTGCCCCGAAAAAGCCATCGTCCCCCATCCGAAACTGAACCTCGTGGTGGTGGATGAAAAGAAATGCACCGGTTGTCAGGCCTGTGTGGGGGCCTGCCCTTACGGGATCATGGCCTATGACCCGGAGAAGAAAATAGCCCTGAAGTGCGATCTTTGCGAAGGAAATCCCGCCTGCGTGCAATATTGCCCCAGCAAGGTCCTGGAGCTGGCCGGTCCCCAGCGCAGCGCGGAAATCAACCGCCGCCGGTTCGCCTCGATTCTGGCCAATGAAGATATGGCCGCCCGCAACAACGTCGCCGGGGCCGAACAGATCAAAACCCTTCCGAGAACGTTGACCCTGCTCGCCGCCCAAGCATCGAAGGCGATCACGGAAGGAGGAAGATGATCATGGCCAGGAAAAAAGGATCCTATGCCGGCAAAATATTGCGCGTCGATCTCTCATCGGGGAAGGTGGAAAAGCAGGATCTCGATCTCGATTTCGCCCACAAATACATCGGAGGCCGGGGGTTCGGCTCCCGGGTTCTGTACAACGAAGTGCCCCCCGAAGTGGGAGCGCTGGATCCGGCCAACCGTCTGATCTTCACGCCGGGGGCGCTGTTCGGAACGGCGGTTCCCGCCGCCAGCCGGACCACGGCCACCGCCAAATCTCCCAGTCAACGGATATGTTCGGCGACGGCCATTCCTCGGGACACTGGGGTTCCCTTCTGAAATCCGCCGGGTACGACCAGCTGATCATCCAGGGCGCGGCCGAAAAACCCGTCTACCTCTGGATCGACAATGACAAGGTTGAAATCCGGGATGCCAAGCATCTGTGGGGCAAATCCAACATGGAGACAAACGAGTCCTTGCTCGAAACCCACGGAAGCCGGGAAATCGGGACCCTCTCAATCGGCCCCGCCGGGGAAAAGAAAGTTCGCCTGGCCTGTATCTTCTCGGACGGCATCATGGGCACCTTTGCCCGGACGGGGATCGGGGCCGTCATGGGATCCAAGAACCTGAAGGCCGTGGCGACCCGCGGCACCGGGGATGTGGGGATTGCCGACATCGATGCTTTTAAAAAGGCCTACCAGGACTACCTGCAGGTCATTGCCGTCGACCCCTATGTGCCTCCGGCCACCAAATACGGCACCTGCCGATTTATGTACCACCGGGTGAAATTCGGGATCCACGGGGCCAACAACTGGCGCTTGGGCGATTTCGACTGGAAACCCCTGGACCCGGAGGTTTTCCGCAGCGATTACCAGATCAAGGCCAGCGCCTGCCCGATGTGCCCGGTCCGCTGCCGGCGCGAATACCGGATCTCCGCCGGAAAGTATGCGGGCACCGTCACCAAGCTGGAATGGGAAACCATCGCCCGCTGTATGACCTGCGGCGTAAACGATCCGGAGGCGGTGATTTACTTCAGCCATCTCTGCAACCAGTACGGGTTGGATGTGGAAGGCATGGGCGACACCATCGCCTTTGCCATGGAGTGCTTCGAAAAGGGGTTGATCTCGGAGAGAGAGACCGAGGGGCTCAAACTCACGTTCGGCAACTCCGACGCCCTCATGGAGATCACCCGCAGGATCGCTTACCGAGAAGGGCTGGGAGACCTTCTCGCGGAGGGTTCCCTCCGCGCCGCCCGGGCCATCGGCAAAGGGGCCGAGAAATACGCCATGCAGGTGAAGGGCTCGGAGATGTCCGCCGCCGATCCCCGCGGGATGCCCGTCCGGGCCGTATCCTATGCCACCAGCACCCGCGGCTCCGACCATCTCCGTTCCAACCCCTACGTGGAGGAGCTGATTACCCCCGAGGAGGGGCTCGAACACTTCGGCAGCAGGGAAGCGGCCGACATCTTTCAAGGGCTCAAAGGGAAAGGCAGGCTCCTGGCTTGGAGCGAGAATTTCGTCACCATTGGGGATCTCCTCGGGCTCTGCAAATTCGCCTACTACCGTTCCGCAACCTTCGGCTACCTGCGCCGGAAAGGCGTGGAATTGGCGACCCGCTTTTACAACGCCTGCAACGGGACCAAGGTCTCCGAAGAGGAGATGCTCCAGGCGGGCGAACGCGCCTTCAACATGGAAAAGGCCTTTAATGTGCGCGAAGGCGCGGGACGGGAAAAGGACATCATCCCCGAACGCTTCTTCAAGGAAGCCCTGGCCGGCGGCGGCCCCAGCAACGGCGCCGTGGTGGACCGGGAGAAATTCGATTTGATTCTGAATGAATACTACGGCTCCCGGGGCTGGAACGAAAAGACCGGGCTGCCGAAGAAGGAAACCCTGGAAAAGCTCGGTTTGTCCGACATCGCCGAAGATTTGGGGAAACGAAAGCGTCTGGGATAACGGCAATAGGACGCAGATGAACGCAGATTCGCGCAGATTTTAGATCAGATCAGTTTGAGGTTTTTTTTAAAGAATGGCGTGACCGGCGCTGCTTGGCCCGCAGGGCAGTCCTTTTTTCAAAAACCTAAGGGCGTTCTGTTTTTTCGCCGTAAGGTATTGCCTATGATCGTTCGTCTGAAGCTCTTTTCTCCTCTCTCCGATGCGGCCGGGGCAAGCGAGCTCACGCTCGCCCTGGAGGAGCCGGCCACCTTGAAAACCGTGATCGAAACCCTCGCCGCCCGGTTCGGGGAAAAAATGAAACGGCACCTCTACGACCTCGAAGACCGGGTTATTCCCTCCTGGGCCGTATTCCTGAACCACGAGATCATTCCCCTGAACCAACCCAACGCTCTAAGTACGGAGATTGCCGCAGGGGACGAATTGTCTTTTATTCTCAACATCGCCGGAGGCTGATATGGCAGAAGTCAGGATCCCCTATGGCGAAAAGGGCCTTTCCTTCCGGATCCCGGATAAAAATCTGGCGCTCGTTTTCACCCCCCCTTTCCCACCCCCGATCCGGGACCTCCCGAGGGAAATCAAGGCAGCCCTGGAATCTCCCGTCTCCGGGCCTTCTTTTTCCAAAACGCTAGGCAAAGGGAAAAAGGTCGTCCTTCTCATCGATAATTTTGCCCGTTTGACTCCGGCCTCTCGGATTCTCCCTCCGGTTCTGGAAATCATTGAGAAGGCGGGGGCTCAGGCAGAAATCCTCGTGGCCGGCGGGGGGCTCAGGGAGATGAACGAAGCCGAGCTGAAGAGAAAGGTCGGCGATGAAATTTTGCAGAGCGGCATCCCCATCACCCAAAGCCGCTGCAAGGACTCCTGGGATTTCGAGTTCATCGGGTTGACGACGCTGGGAACCCCGGTCAATGTTCACCGCAAACTCCTCCAGGCCGATTTCTCCCTGGCCGTAACCATGACCCAGGCAACCTTGTGGGGCTATGGCGGAGGGGGATCGATGATCCTGCCCGGCGTCTGCTCCTACGAGAGCATTGAATGGAACCACCGCCTGACCACCGGGCGTTATTCGGGACTCGGGTACGAACCGCCTCGAAACACCATGCGGCAGGATATCGAAGAAGCGGCCTGCCTGTCCGGGTTATCCATGTCTCTGCTCGTGGTCCTGAATCCGGACCTTCAAGTCATCGAAGTCACGGCCGGGGAAACGGTCGCGGCCCACCGCGCTTCGGTGAGAAAATATGACCGCCATTACACGGTTGACAAAGCCGCGATCCCGGGCGGGGCTTTGGATGTCGCCATCAGCGGCTCCTTCCCGGGAGACCGTTTTTTCGCCCATTCCTGCTGGGCGGCGGCCAATCTGGATTTCTTTACCAAGGACGGGGGGACCATCATCCTGGCAACCCCCGCCCCGGGGGGCTTGGCTCACTACGCGTACGCCAAAGACTACATGCCTCCGGACAAGGATTCCTTCCGCCGCCTCTTCGACGACATGTTCTACGGCAAACAGCCCTTCTGGCATGCCTGCCTCTGGCTCCCGGTTCTCCAGACTTTGGCAAAGAAGGAAATCATCGTGGTCACGGAGGAGAAGAACCTCCCGGCTTTCAAGCAGGTGAAGCTCCCGGCGGTCACGCGGATGGAAGATGCGCTGCGCTCGGCCCTGAAAAAGCACGGGCCGAAGGCGAAGGTGGGGGTTTTCCCCTATGGAAAGTGGGTCCTGCCGAAAGGCCTGAACGACGAATAGGACGCAATTTTTCGACGGGGCCGGGATTCGGCCACGTTGCATTTAAGAAAACGAACCTCAGATCACGCAGAGATCGCAGAGATTTGCGGAATTCGGAAGAAATATTCCCAGGGCCGTCTTGTAAATAGAAAAGCCTAAGAGCTTGTTCATAAATACTATTCCCCCCTTTGTAAAGGGAGATTTAAGAGCTCGGTTTCAGAAATCCCTCCCGTCCTCCCTTTTTTAAAGGGAGGAGAGCTTTTCAGCCCGCTTTCACGGAAAGATCCCATTTTTTCCCCCTTTGAAAAGGGGGATCAAGTAACTCTTCAGTCAAGGGTGGGGAGCCGCTACGGATTCAGGTCCGGCGTGAATACCAGGAGGTGCCCTGGCCTGGGGGGCCGGGCGCTACGATTGGAATCATAAGGTGCTGATTTCTTCGTGGACGGGGCGGGGGCCAAGGCCTCCCGCCGCTGATATCGGAGTCTCGGGGCTTTCTCCGAATCTCTGCTCATCCCGACCGATGCTTCCGGCGCGTACCGCCCAAACCCCCAGACCAACAACAAAGCCTGCCGCCCCCCCGTCACTGAATGGGTACGGGATCAAGGGGGATTTAATGGCTTTTCAAAATGCTAAAATGTTACAGCGCAATTTCTTATGCAGGGAATAGCTCTGATAATAAAAAGGGGAGGCTCGGAACCGAACCTCCCCTTTTTTCATCCGCAAAATGGAACCAGACCCCTGAAAATCTGAGGGTTTTATTGTTTTTTGGTTGAAGCCCCCGGCGTTTTGGGGGAAAGGCCGGACTCCTTCGACTCCGGTTCTTTGATCGTCTGGGGATTTTTTCCTGACGCGTCTCCGTATAAAATTTCCTGCAGTTCCTGAATAAGCCGCTTGTCCTGTTTCCCCGGGGGTTTGGCCAGCTCTTGGGCGAGCATCTCTTCCCCCAATTCATTCACATCCTTAACGGGCGCACTGGATCGTCTTTTGGGAGCCGCCTCCTCTTTCAATTTTTCCTCTTTGGGCGCGCCCCCTCCTTTCACCATTCCCGAGGGGTTATCCGTAAAAACGATGTTCCCGTCTTTATCTTTGTATTTGTAAACCTGCGCGAAAGAGTCCGATCCGCAGAAAAAAATGAAAGCCACGGCGATTAGCCAAACGGCCATGATCCACCTCCCGTTTCTTTTTTCCACCTATTATGATCGACGGTTTTTGAGTTTTCTTTAATTTTTTCGTGGAGATTGAGGGACTTTTTCTCTGCGGGATGCGGGGGGAGGGCCTCGGGACAAGATGCCCGTGGAGAGATATAAGACCGGGGAGAGGCGAAGCCCTATAGCTCAGCCTCTCCCGATCGGTTCTACTTCTTGTACATGCCCAACTGCGTGACGATCTTTTTGAGATCCTCCGCTTCCTTGCGAACTGCCTTTTCGCAGTCTGCGGAGTTCAAATAGGTTGTGGCCATGTCGTATTTTTTCAACACTTCCTGATACTCCGGGTCATCCAGCGCTTTTTTTAACGAATCCTGCACTTTCTGTACAATCGGCTGCGGCAGGGCTTTCGGCCCCATAATCTCCAGGGGCGATGGGAAAACCATGTCGATCCCTAATTCCTTCAGGGTGGGAACATTCGGATACCGGGCCGAGCGGGTCGCTGTGTAAACCGCCAGCAGGCGGAATTTCCCCGCATCGACGAGAGGGCCCCAGCTCGTGGAGTCGGAAACCGAATCCACGTGGCCGCCCAGCAAAGCGGAGTTGCATTCCGCTCCTCCCTTATAGGGGACGTGGGTCATTTTCATCCCGGTCAGGAAAGAAATCTGCTCCATGGCCAAATGGGGCCCCGTGCCGACCCCCGTGGTTCCGTACGCCACCTTTTCCGGGTTGGCTTTCACGTGCTTCACATAATCAGGAAAGGTCTTCCAAGGCGAATCCGCGCGCACGACGAACCCGTAAAGGTAGCCCGTGTAGCGCATGATGTGGTTCACATCGTCGATGGGGTTAAAATTGCATTTCCCCATGTGCCACGAAATGGTCACGGTCGTGCTGGCCATGATCCCGATCGTATAGCCGTCCGCCGGTTTGGCGATGACCAGATTGGGTCCCACGGTCCCGCCTCCTCCGCCCTTGTTCTCTACGATGACAGGTTGGTTGAAATACTTCTTGGCCGCCGCCGCCAGGACCCGGCCCGTGACATCCGTCGACCCCCCTGCCGGGTAGGGAACAACAAGGGTGATCGGTTTTGTGGGAAATTCCGCGGCGAACGCGGGCCCGGCCGCGGCAACACAAAAGCAAAAAAGACCTGCCAAACCAAGAGCCCTCAATAAGATCCCCAGCATTTTTTCTCCTTTCAAAATCGATGATCTCGCAAAAAGTTTGGAGGCGCGCCATGGCGAGGAGCGCCTCAAAAATCAACCGGTTGGCGGTTATTGGTTTGATTTCGCTTCGCTCGCAATGACTCCTTTTTGAACCTTTTGCGAAACCATCCAAATATCTCTCAACCGGCTTCTCAACGGGCCGGAGGGAAACGACGGCCCCCGGATATTTTTATCATATCACATCCCCCGTCGGGCGGCCTTAAAACCGAATCGCGGGGAGTAACCCTTCAGCAAAGGGCGGCCCGGAGCAAGTTTTGTTGCGGCCTGGGGGTTCGGGCGGTGCGCGCCGGAAGCATCGGCCGGGATGAGCAGAGAATCGGAGAAAGCACCAAACCTCCGCAGAATGAGGGGGAGGCCTTGGCCCCCGCCCCCTCCACGAAGAAATCACCGCCTTGTGATTCCAAGCGAACCGACCGGACCCCCAGGCCGGGGCTACTCTTAGCCTTTACCCCGGACCTTAATCCGTTGCGGCCGGCCGATCGTGACTGCATGGGTAGTCGCCGGGGATCAAAATTTTTGGACAGCCGGATTACTTTTTCTGCAATCCCAGTTTTTGAACGACCCTGCCGATTTTTTCGTATTCCTCGCGGTCCGCTTTCTCTAAATCCTCCGGGCCCAAATAGATGGGGGGCATGTCGAATTTTTTTAGGATCGCCTGATATTCGGGGTCATCCATGGCCTTCCGGAAGGCATCATGAATTTTGTTCACAATCGCCTTGGGCATTCCCTTGGGGCCGATGATCTCCAGCGGGGACGGATAAACCGCGTCGTAACCCAGCTCTTTCAGCGTTGGGACCTGAGGATAGCGGGGAGAGCGCACCCCGCTGTAGATGGCGAGGAGGCGGAATTTGCCGCTGTCCACAAAGGGGCCCCAGCCCGAGGAGTCGGAAACCGAATCCACGTGGCCGCCGAGGAGAGCGGTGTTGGTTTCGGCTCCGCCCTTATAAGGCATGTGGATCCACTGAATTCCCCCGGCTTGCATGGCCAGATCCTCCATGGCCAGATGGGGGCTGGTCCCCATGCCGGGGGTGCCGTAGGAGACTTTCTGGGGGTTCTGTTTTGCATATTGGATGAGATCCGGCATGGTTTTCCATTGGGCGTCCTCACGCACCACCAACCCGAACAGATAGCCGGTGTACCGAACGATGTGGGTCATGTCGTCGAGGGGATGGAAATTGATCTTACCCATGTGGGCCCCGATGAAGGCGGCGTTGGCCGGGTAAACCCCGAGGGTGTAGCCATCGGGAGGTTTGGGAATCACCAGGCTTGGGCCGACCGTCCCTCCGCCGCCGGATTTATTCTCGACGATGATCGGCTGACCGAGAACCTTCTTGGCCGCGTTCGCCAGAGCCCGACCCGTAAGATCGGTGGATCCTCCCGCCGGGTAGGGGATGACCAGCGTGATCGGTTTGGCAGGGTAATCGCTTGCCGTCCCCGGCATAACCCAGATCATAACCATAAACACGGACATCGCCATGCCCACAATCTTACCTGTGAATCGCTTCATCCGGCAGCCTCCCCTGAAAATGATTTCAATTCTTTGCGGCCTGCGGGAAAAATATCTGATTATCTGGGAAAAAGCAACCTCTTTTTGTTTTCTCTTCTCCCTCCCGAAATAATCAACACCAACTTTTCCAGTCTTATCGCTTTCGGGAAAATGGAGTGCCGTGATTCAGGATCCGGGTTATAATAGGATCAAGGGACCTCCTGAAAGAAAGGATCCGGCCGAGCAGAACCCCAGCAAGCTCTTTCCCCAGAGGATATCTCTATGAAAAAACGAAATCTTTTGTTATTTTTTCTTATCGCTCTCGGTATTTTCGGAGGAAAGGCATTGGCCATCGAAGAGGCAAAGTACTCCATTCTCAAAAAAGATAGCGCTTTTGAACTCCGCAAATCCGATACGCAAATCGTCGCGGAAACCATGGTGGGGGGAGAATTCAAGGAAGCGGGCAACGAGGGGTTCCGCCGCTTGTTCCGCTATATCTCCGGAGAAAATAGGACCAAACAATCGATTTCCATGACCGCCCCGCTCACCCAGGAGGGGAGATCGGAAAAAATCACCATGACCGCCCCCGTGAATCAGGAAAAAGCCGGCGGGGAGTGGCGGATTACCTTTCTGATGCCCTCCGCCTATACCATGGAAACCCTTCCGGAGCCTCTCGATCCAATGGTTCAAATCAAAGAGGTCCCCGGCCGATACATGGCCGCCGTCACTTATTCGGGGACCTGGAGCCGAACCCGCTATGAAGAGCACAAGGCCCTCCTGGTCGAATGGATGGCCGCTCAAGGGCTGAAGCCGATCGGGGAGCCGGTTTGGGCCCGCTACAATCCCCCTTTCACCCCGTGGTTTTTGAGGAGGAACGAGATCCTTATTCCGGTGGAAGCCCCCTGAAATACCCTCTCTGCCGGTTCTCTCCTGACCCTCACGAATAATTCTCCTACCGCCTCGCAGATTGCTTCGTCTTTGTCTGCTTTTGAACGGCTTTTTGGGGTTGAACTTCCTGAACCTGGACGGCCGCCTGGGCCGGGGCGTCGAAGAGCTTCATCTTCAGCTCGATGTTGTCCTGGATCCAGTGTTCATCCCACCACTCGATCGGGTTGATGAAGACCCCGTGAATCATCATGGCGTAATGAAGGTGGTCGCCGCCGGCCATTCCGGTCGTTCCGCTGCGCCCCAGGATATCCCCCCTTTTGACTTCCTTCTTCGCCTCCGTCTCGATGCGGCTGAGGTGGGAGTACATGCTGAACAATCCGCAGCCATGGTCAACCACCACCGTGCCCCCGTAAATGCCCAGCGGCCCGGCAAAGGCGACCCTGCCGGCATTCGCCGCCGGGACCGGGCTTTGCCCTAAGGAGGCCAAGTCCACCCCGAGATGCGTCTGGCGGTCGATCTCCTTTCCGTTGTAGAGGTACGTTCGGTCCTGGGCGAAAGAGGCCATGGGCTTGGCGTTGGGAAACCGCAGAAAGGTTCCGGACCAAAGGGGCTGGGGGGTGGTTTCCTGGCAGATTTTCCTGACCTGCTGATGGTCGATCTCGCGCTGCTTCCGGTTCAAGTGAAGGAAAATTTCGACCGGAGAGCCTTTCAGATCGGCGTCTCGTTCCGTGAAATAAGGAATGACATTGTTAAGAAACCCGTCGGAAATCTGGATCTGGTCCTTTTTGAAAACCTTGGCCTTGATGATCGGCCGGAAACTGATTTTGACCCGGTTCCCCGGATGATCTTCACCCATCACGGAAAAAGGCACGTCGCGCTGGAAATCGTGGGGGAGAGCGAAATAGGCCAAGTACCTGTCCTTGCCGATCAGAAACCCCGGGAAGAAAAGGTCTCCCACCTGGGCTCCGCTTTTGGCCAGCTCCTTGGAGGCGGTGTACGTGACGAGGCCGGCTCCTCCCACGTTGACATAATGCTGCGCTCCCAGGACGCTCAATTGGGGGGGCTTGGTGTCGATGACCACCGATTTTTCCAGGGAAACCTGGTTCCCCTGGTTCCAGGAGTAATCCCAGGCCGTGATGCGGATCTGCGCGTCCCCGTCTTTCAATCCCTTCGGAAGCGGGAACATGACGACGGTTTTTTCAACCGCGGGCGTTCCCTTGGGAATCTTTTCGGAAAGAATGGAAATCGCCCTGCCCTCTTGAACAATATCCAATTTAATCTCGGCCACCCCACTCTTCCGGTCCTCCACCCGGAAAGAAAGCTTCTGGGTGATGTAGCGGGACTCGGAGACGAGTTTGATCGCGGGCTTCTCCCCTTCGAATTTCACCAGGGCAATATATCCCCCCGCCCCCAGAATGATGGCAACCAATACAAGGATCATGATCCACAAAACTCTCTTCATGGAGCTTCCCTTCCCCTAAAATATGTGGGTTTCCGCTTGAATTTGAATCTGCGCGAGAAAAGTCGCGTCAAAGGCTTTTCAATCCCAAATCACAAGGATATAATAATATTCCACAGCCCTTTTGGAGTGTCAAGGTTTGATAAATTCCCTTCATTTAGTTTTTTGAAATATCGGCTCAAAAATCCATCCTCTCCCCCCTTTTTTATAAAAGGGAGGAGAGCTTTTCTGCATGCCCACGCCGAAACACTCCTCGATTTCCTTCTTTGGAAAAGGGGGAATCAGGGGGATTTGGTGGCTTTTCAAAAAGAGAGGGGGGAAACGGGAAGGTTTCTCCCGCCTCTCTTTGCCTTCAGCGCCTGCTTTTTTGCCCGGGCAACCAGGAGACGGGCCCGAACGGCCCCCAAAATCCGAGAGGGTCCTTTTTTTCAAGAGTGCGGGTTGCCGGATGGAAAAAATGAAATCTTAACAAATGAATCTCGGCCCCCGGTTTTCGGCATCGGCCGGCGGCAATTTGAAAGATTCGGAGGTCCAAATGAAAATCGATTTTTCCAAAATAAAGACTCTCGGCGCCGGCCTTGTCAGGCCGGAGGGGGTCATGGCAGCGGATGACGGGACGGTTTACGCGAGCGATGGAAGAGGCTGCTGTTCCCGAACCCCAAGAGGCGGACAAACGGTCTTCTTCGGCGATTTGGACGGCGTGCCGAACGGGATTTGCCTCGACAAAGAAGGGAACTGCCTTGTCGCCAACATCGGCAACGGCCGGCTTCAATCCCTGCCGCCCCGGGGGACGCACAAGGTGCTTATGACGGAGGCCGGCGGGAAACGGATGCCCACCCCGAACTTCCCGTTTATCGACTCCCAAGATCGGATTTGGGTCTCCAACTCAACCGCCCACGAGGATCTGAACGACGCCCTCCAGAAAATCATCCCGGACGGCAGCGTGGTGCTTATCCAAAACGGGAAACCGCATATCGTCGCCGAGGGAATCTGTTTTGCCAACGGTCTGACCCTGGATGCCGCGGAAAAAAATCTTTACGTCGCGGAGACCATGAAAAGAAGAATTCTGCGTTATGCCGTAGCCGAAGACGGCTCCTTATCCGGCCCCGAAGTCTACGGACCGGATTTCCTCGGCCGGCTGGGCTTTCCCGATGGGATCGCCTTCGACGAGGCCGGAAATCTGTGGATCACTTTTCCCATGGGGAATGCCGTCGGGTACCTCACCCCCCGGCAGGAGCTGACCATGGCCATAGAAGACCCGGAGGGGGTCGTCTTCAGGCGCCCGAGCAACATCTGTTTCGGTTGGGAGGGAAGAAAGACAGCTTTTATCGGCAGCCTCGAGGGAACGAGCATTCCCTATTTCGAAGTTCCCCACCCGGGCATGAGGCTCATCCACCAGAAGCGGTAGTTTGCTTCCTTTGGCAAACTCTGTGATCCCCCTGCCCTTCTGACGGGGGAGGGTCGGGGATCCAGTGTTCGTTTTTGCATTGCCTGAATACCCCTCTGCAGACAGCAACCCCGTTCCCGCTTCCCAAAACTCCCTGTCGTCGGGTTTTTAATGTAGAATAAATGCAGAATAATTGACATCGACCCGCAATTTTAAAGACGGATTGCCGGGATACCTCCTCGGAGGGACCAATGCCTCACGTTCCCGCGTTGCGCCTTCAGGTTTTAAATGACGCCCCGGTGAATCCCCGGGGTGAATACATCCTTTACTGGATGGTCGCCAGCCGCAGGACGACCTGGAATTTCAGTTTGGATGAAGCCGTCTCCTGGGCGGAAAAATTGAATCGGCCGATTCTGGTCCTGGAAGCTCTCCGGGTCGGATATCCATGGGCAAGCGACCGGCTCCACAAATTCATCATGGACGGCATGGCAGACAACGCCGAGAGCTTCGGCAAGGCCGGGGTCGCTTATTACCCCTATTTGGAGCGGAAACCCGGCGAGGGGAAAGGTCTCCTGCCGGCTTTGGCCCGCGAAGCCTGTCTGGTGGTTACGGACCATTTCCCGAATTTTTTTCTTCCGCGCATGGTTGCTGCGGCGGCGCGGAAAGTCCCGGTCCGCCTCATCCAGGTGGATTCCAACGGTCTTCTTCCGCTCAGATCCTCCGATCATGCCTACCCTACGGCCTATGCGTTTCGCCGCTTTATCCAGAAAAACATCGGCGGGCACTTGACCTCCTTTCCCGAGGCCAAACCCCTGGATCGAGTGCAGCCGCCAGTTCTTAAGGCTGTGCCTTCCTCCATAACCCGGCAATGGCCCAGCCTCGCGGCCGCGGTCCTCAAATCCCCCGCCCCCTTTTTAGCCGATATGCCGATCGATCACGGCGTCAAGGCGGTTGAGGAAAGAGGGGGCTCGCAAGCCGCCCAGGCCAAGTGGAAACGATTCCTAAAAAAGGGCCTGCCTCATTATCTCGAATTTCGTAACGAACCGGAAATCGAAGGAACCAGCGGTCTTTCCCCTTACCTCCATTTCGGGCACATCTCCCCGCACCAGCTCTTCAAGGAGTTGACGGATGCCGAAGGCTGGTTGCGGGAAGGGCTCCCGGCAAAGGCGACGGGTTCCCGCGGTTGGTGGGGCGTGAGCGAAGGAGCGGAGATGTTTTTGGACCAACTGGTCACCTGGAGGGAGCTGGGGTCCAACATGTGTGCCGTCCGCGAGGATTACGATTGCTATGAATCCCTTCCCCCCTGGGCGCAAAAAACCCTTGCGGACCATGCCGGGGATCGAAGACCTTACCGGTATCGTCTGGAACAATTTGAGTCGGGGGAAACCCACGACCCCTTGTGGAACGCCGCCCAGGTGCAGCTCTTGCGGGAAGGCCGCCTGCACAATTATCTGCGGATGCTCTGGGGCAAAAAGATCCTGGAATGGTCGGAGAGCCCGCAGGAAGCGCTGCGGAACATGATCGAGCTGAACAACAAATACGCCCTGGACGGCCGGGACCCCAATTCTTACAGCGGAATCTTCTGGGTCCTCGGCCGCTATGACCGCCCCTGGGGCCCCGAACGGCCCGTTTTCGGAAAGATCCGCTACATGAGTTCGGAAAACACGGCGCGCAAAAACAGGGTCAAGGATTTCATCAGGAAATACGCCCCTTAAAAATGGAGGAAGGGCCGGGGAAGGAAAGGACCGGGGGGGATTTTTATTTTGCGGCCGGCCCCAAACGGGCTGCCCGCCCGTGTCCCCAAATATGATGATCTCGTAAAAAGTCGAAATTCCATAGAATTTGTCATTCCGGCGAAAGCCGGAATCCAGTTATTTCAAGGTGCTCTGGGCCCCGGCTTTCGCCGGGGTGACGGTCTATTTGACTTTTTACAAAATCACCAAATAGTATCAGTTTAAAGTTTTGAAAAAATCATGTGACCACCTCTGTCGGGGCCCGGGGGCCGGAACGGAACGCGCCGGAAGCATCGGCTGGGTTGGCCCTTGGCCTCGAAGATCAGAGCTTGTTTCCGCCGGAGCGGGCGGGGCGTATCGTCCCCGCCCCCTCCACGGAGAAATCAGCGCCTTATGATTCCAAACGGGCCGGTCTGGCCCCCGGGCCCTGGAACCGCTTGGCCCTGGCGAAATTCCTTTTTTCAACGGGCTGAAGTGTTACCCCAAATATTATTCCCTTTTCTCTTCTATAAATTCCCCAGCGCTTTTTCCGCCCGCTCCATCCCCTTCTCTATCGCTTCGTAGGAGGTCGCGTAGGAGATGCGGACATAGCCTTCGGCCGTGGGTCCGAAGGCGTCGCCGGGCACGACGGCAACGCCCGCTTTTTCAAAGAGATATTTCGCGAAATCGTCCGAAGTCAGGCCGAATTTTTTGATGTTCGGGAAAACATAAAAAGCTCCCCGGGGGCGGACGTACGGGATCTGCATCCGATCCAGGCAGGACATCATCAGGCGGCGTCGCCGGTCGAACTCGGCCACCATCGCGTGCAGGCTGTCCTGCGGGCCGTTCAGCGCCGCCTCGGCCCCCACCTGCACGAACGTATTCGGGCAGCTCACGATGTGCTGATGAAGTTTGAGCGATTCGGCGAGGACGTCCCGAGGGGCAACCAGATAGCCGATCCGCCAGCCGTCCATGGCGTAAGCCTTGGAAAAGCTCCCGATGAGAAGGGTCCTCTCCTTCATTCCCGGTTCTTGCAGGATCGGGTGGTGCTTCATCCCGTCGTAGACCATGGCGTCGTAAATGTCGTCCGCCAGAATTAGGAAATCGCGCTTCACCGCCAGGGCCGCAATCTCCCCCAGGTCCTTCTCCTCGAACACCTGCCCGGTCGGGTTGTGAGGCGAGTTCAGGATCAGGAGTTTGGTTCTTTCGGTGAGATGCTTCTCGATGTCTCTCGCTTTCAGAAGAAACCCGTCCTCTTCTCTCAAGGGAACGGAGACCGGTTTCCCAAGGCCCATGGCGGCGTACCCTTCGTAATAGACATACATCGGGTGGGGAACGAGAACCTCATCCCCGGGGTTCAGGACGCTCAGGATCCCGATGTAGACGGCCTCCGCCGCTCCGACGGTGACGATGACTTCCTCCGGCCGAACCGCCAACCCATAGTCTCCGTTCAGCCGGCGGGCGATGGCCTCCCTGAGTTCGATTCTTCCGGCGCTGGCCGTGTAATGGACAAGACCCTGGTCCAAGGCCTTCCGGGCCGCTTCCTTGACGTGTTCCGGCGTGTCAAAATCCGGCCTGCCGATTGAAAAATTGACGATTTCAACGCCCTTCCGTTCCGCCTCGTCGACCTTCGCCGTCACTTCCCGGATTTTTGAAAGCCGCACTCGTTGAATTCTTTCCGAGGTTCTCCGATCTAACATTGCCGCATCTCCTCAAAATCATAGGGATAGGGTTAGAAAACAAAACTGGGGTCCGGGTTACGAATTGGCTCCCCGGCAGGGAGCAAACAGGTGGCACATCACAAAGTGGCTTGGCTCCACCTCTGCCCAAAGCGGCTCTCTCTGCGAGCAGATTTCCATCGCTTTGAAGCACCGGGGGTGAAAGCGGCAGCCCTGCGGAGGGTTCACCGGGCTGGGAACGTCCCCCGTCAGCACGATCCGCTTCTTCTTTTGATCGGGATCCAGGATCGGCACGGCGGATAGAAGCGCCTGAGTGTAGGGGTGGAGGGGCTTCGCCAGGATCTTTTTGTTGGATGCCAACTCGATCACCTTTCCCAAATACATGACCGCGATCCGGTCGCTGACGTGATTGACTACGGAGAGGTCGTGGGCGATCAGAATATAGGAGAGATTGAACTCCGCCTTCAGGTCTCCCAACAGGTTGATCACCTGGGCCTGAATGGACACGTCCAAGGCGCTCACCGGTTCGTCGCAGATGATGATCTTGGGCCGGAGGATTAGGGCGCGGGCGATCCCGATCCGCTGCCGCTGTCCGCCGGAGAATTCATGCGGGAAGCACCGCATCTTTTCCCGGTGGATTCCCACTTTGTCCAAAATTTCGACCACCCGGTCCGGAATTTCGCTGCGCAAGGCCAGGCCGTGCGTTTTCAGGGCATCGCCCACGATGTGCTCGATCGTGAGCCGGGGGTTGAGAGAGGAATACGGGTCCTGAAAGATGATCTGCATCTCCGCCCGCAGCTTTTTCAGGTCGGCGCCCTTCAGGCGGGTAATATCCTGCCCCTCGAAAAGGATTTCTCCGCCCGTTGGTTCGAGGAGATGGAGGATCGTGCGCCCTAAGGTCGACTTCCCGCACCCCGACTCCCCCACCAACCCCAGCGTCTCCCCCCGCGCCACATCGAGGTTCACCCCATCCACGGCGTAGACCCGCTCCCGGGGGCTGAACACCTTCCTCCTTTTCAGGAAAAAGTGTTTTTTCAAATCGCGAATGCTGAGCAGCGGCGCCGGATTCATGCCGATTTTCCCTTTGCCCCCTTCCCGGTCACCCGATTGCAGGCCACCCGATGTCCCGCCTCCATTTCCCGCAGCTCCGGGCGGGCAAGTTTGCAGTCTGCCGTCGCCTCGGCGCAGCGGGGGTGGAAATCACAGCCCGGAGGGAGGTCATAGAGGCTGGGAACCATCCCGGGGATTTCCTGGAGCCGCGTCTGCTCCGCTTCCAGCCGGGGGACCGAAGCCAGGAGTTGGCGGGTATAGGGATGCAGGGGGGTGTGAAAAATGGCCCGAACCGGGGCCTCTTCCACGATCCGCCCGCAATACATGACGATCACCCGCTGGGCGACCTCGGCGATAACCCCGAGGTTGTGGGTGATCATCATGATGCTCATGTTGATTTTCCGCTGGAGGTCGAGCATCAATTCGAGGATCTGGGCCTGCACGGTCACATCCAGGGCCGTGGTCGGCTCATCGGCGATGAGGAGGGCCGGGTTGCAACTCAAGGCCATGGCGATCATTATCCGCTGGCGCATCCCCCCGCTCAGCTGATGCGGGTATTCTTGAATCCGCCGGCGCGCATCGGGGATGCCGACCAGGTCGATCATCTCCACGGCCCGTTCCCGCGCCTGCCGGGGGTTCACGCTCTGATGCAGCAGAATGGTCTCCATAATTTGGTTGCCGATGGTATATACGGGGTTGAGAGAGGTCATGGGCTCCTGAAAGATCATGGAAATCCGGTTTCCCCGGACCTTGCGGATTTCCTCTCCTTTCAAGAAAAGCAGATCCTTGCCTTCGAACTCGGTTCGGCCGCCGACCAGCTCTCCGGGAGGCATGGGGATCAGCTGCAGGAGAGCCATGGCGCTCACGCTCTTCCCGCACCCCGACTCCCCCACGATCCCCAAGGTTTCGCCCGAGTCCACATGGAAGGAAATCCCGTCCACGGCTCGGACCGTTCCGGCAAGGATATGGAAGTGAATGCGCAGGTCTTCTACGGTGAGCAGCCGATTCATTTTAATATTTTTCTCTCGTCACCTTGCGAAACAGCCGGCAAAACTATAGGCCGAGGACGCATTCGTTTCCATCAATAAGCCAAATCTCCCCTCCCCCGCAAATGACTGTGTCCTAATTCGTCATGCTCGCGAAGGCGGGCATCCAGTATGTTGTAAACTTCAACAATTTCAAAAACCTGGATTCCCGCTTCCGAGGGAATGACGGCGTTTGCCCTCATTACGACGCAGTCTCCAAGGGGAGAGGGAGTTAGCAGGAGACTCCCGGCAAGGCCTTCAAACCTGCTCCCGCGAACGCGGTTCAAGGGCATCCCGCAACCAGTCGGCCACAACGTTGATGCAGGCCACAAGCAGCATCAGAGCCAAGCCCGGGAAGATGGACGCCCACCAACTGCCGGAAAAGAGAACTTGATACCCCCGGGCGATCGCCAGCCCGATCGAAGGGGTGCTTACGGGAACCCCCACGCCCAGAAAGCTCAGCGTCGCTTCCAAAATGATCACTCGCGGCACCTGAACCGCGCATAGAACCAGCACCGGAGTGATGGCGTTCATCAGGAGGTACTTAGTCATGATCGTCCAGGGGCCGAAACCGAGGGCGTAGGCGGACTCCACATATTCCTTTTCGCGGATGGATAAAACCGTGCCGCGCACCGTTCGCGCATACTCCGCCCACCCGGTGATGGCCAGAACGATGATCATCTTGCCAAGCCCCTGTCCGAAAATAACCATGAAGCAGAGGGCAACCATGATGAGGGGCAAAGAGAGCTGCACGTCGACCGCCCGCATGATGAAACTTTCCCAGAACCCCCGCGAGTAGCCGGCGATGAGCCCCAAGGTCAGGCCGATGACCATGGAGATCCCCACGGCAATGAAACCCACGAGCAGGGAAACCCGCAGCCCGAAGATGATGTTGGACAGGACATCCCGGCCCAATCGGTCCGTGCCGAGGTAAAAGGGGCTCACGCCCCTTTCGTTCCAGATCGGGGGCTTGAGTCGGGCGCTTAGAATCTGTTCCAAGGGGTCCGCCGGCGCGACCCAGCCGGCAAAGACGGCACAAAGGGCCAGAAGCAGAAGGATCCCCAGGGCCCCCAACACCAGCTTGTTGCTGAGAAAGGAGTGGAGGAGCTGACGTTCCGCAGGAACGTACTCGTATCCCCAGAAGCGCGCCTTGGGAGGCGAGTAGGTCGTTTGCGTCGATTCGGATATGCCCGGAGAAGGGTTTTCCATGCTTTAATCGTTCATCGTTTCGCAAAAAGCTCTCCCGCCGCAGGCGGGACAAGGCGCGCAGAATATGTTAGCGGACCGATGGCTTCGTTTGTAGGGGCGCGATGCTTCGCGTCCGACATGGGGGACGCACAGCAGTGCCGCCGCCTTTTTACGAAGCCATCGTCATTATTCATGACGGATCCGCGGATCAAGCCAGACATAAATCACGTCGACAGCGAAATTAATCGCCAGGAATATCGTTGCCGTGACCAGCGCCCAGGCGATGATCACGGGGAAGTCCATCACCCCGATGGCGTCCAGGAAGAGGCGGCCCATCCCCGGCCACGCGAAGACTTTCTCGGTAACGATCGCCCCCGCCAGCAGAGAGCCCATCTGCATCCCGGCGATGGTCACAAAGGGAATCAGGGTGTTCTTCAAGGCGTGTTTATAAACGACCTTTTGTTCGCTGACCCCCTTCGACCGGGCCGTCCGGATAAAATCCATGGTGAGGACATCCAGCATCCCGGCTCGAATCAGGCGGATGAAAAGGGCCAAACGATACAAGGCCAGCGAGGAAGCCGGGAGAATGAGATGCGCCCACGTTCCGCGGCCCGACGAGGGCAGCCACTGCAATTCCACGGAGAAGATCAGGATGAAGGCGATGCCGATCCAGAAGGGGGGCGCCGAAATCCCGATCAGGGAACCGAGCAAACTGGCCCGGTCGACGATGGACCCCCGTTTGGAAGCTGCCAGAACCCCGATCGGGACAGCGAGGATCAGGCTGATGAGAATGGTGGCAACCACTAATTCCAGAGAAGCGGGCAACCGCTCCAGGACGAGTTTCAGGGCGGGCTGGCCATGATGGTAGCTCACCCCCAAATTTCCCTGCGCGGCGTTTTTGAGAAAGATTCCATACTGCATCCACAGGGGTTTATCCAGCCCTAAGGTGGTTCGCATCTCCGTCATCTGGTCCGGGGTGGCATCGGCCGGCATGAGCAGAGCAACCGGGTCCCCGGAGATATGCAGGATCGTGAAGACGATCCCGGATAAGACCAGGAAAACCAAAACGGCCTGATAAATTCTGCGGAGAAGATAAAGTCCCATGCTTTTTTAAAAAGGATGGTTTCGTTTGGAGGGGCGCGATGCTTCGCGCCCGATATCGGGCACGCTTAGCGTGCCCCTACCATGCCAGGCCCACAAAAACTATAAGAGGGGGCAGGGTATAGGGAATAGGACAAACCAAGAAACAAGGTCGTGGCTACACCCTCCCCCCAACCCCCTACACCCTTTCCTAAGCGCAACGCCGCAGATGGACTTTTTACGAGACCATCTTAATTGGCTCTCTTCAGCTCGTGGGCAAAGAGCCTTTCGTCGGCCCGCGCTTTTCCGTCCTTGATCCGCCGCGTGAATCCGAAGACATTTTCCTGGCAATAGAGCGGGATCACATAATAACTGCCGTAAATGACTTCGGCGATTTCGTCTCTCAGTTTTTGTCTCTTGGCGTCGTCCATCGTCGCGTTGGAGACATCCATTTTTTTCTCCAATTCGGGATTGGAATATCGCCCGCGGTTGTTCCGCCCGTAAGTTCCTTTCAGCTCTCGGAAAAAGGAGTTCATGGTCCCTTGCCATGAAAAAGTGCCCCATCCCGCAAGAAAAAACGGGGATTCAAAGCGGTCCACTTTGGGGAAGAAAACGGCTTTGGGGGTTGCGACCACTTTCAGTTTGATGCCGACTTTGGTCAGCTGCGCCGCGATGGCCTCGGCCACCTGCTGGTCGTTGACATACCGGTCGTTGGGCGTGTCGAAGTTGGCCTCGAAACCGTTCGGATAGCCGGCCTCCGCCAGGAGCTTTTTCGCCAGTTCCGGATCGTATTGGGTTCTCTTCAGGTTTTTGCTGTAGTCGAAGGCATACGGACCGATGACCTGCGTAGCCGGGTAGGCGCTCCCTTCCATCACATACTTGATAATGTCATCCACGTTGATGGCATGGGCAATGGCCTTTCGGACTCGGAAATCTTTGAAAGGATTCGGCTTCCCCGCCGGGAGCCCGGGATTATCCCTGGGAGGCGGGCCCCCCTTCTCCGCGAATAGGTCACACATGACGTAAATCGCCCTCTGGCTGGGAACCCGGCTCACATAGGTGCTCTTGTTTTTTTCCACTCGCGGAATGTCCGGAATCGACACCCCCCAGCAGGCATCGATCTCTCCGGTAAGCAGGGCAGCCACCCGGGTGGCGCCCTCCGGGATCGGCCGAAGAATGACTTTCTCGAAGTCCACCTTTTTCCCCCACCAATCCTTGTTGGCGGTCAGGGTGATGTGGTCGTCCTTCACCCACTCCACGAATTTGTAGGGCCCGGTTCCCACCATGTTCCGGGTCAGATGCGCGTGGTCCTTTTTGTCCCATTCCTGAAAAAATTTGGGGGGAACGATGCTGATGCTTTCCAGCATGATCAGGGCTTCCGGAGTGGGTTCTTTGGTGACAAACCGGACCGTATAATCGTCCAGGGCTTTGATTTCCTTGTAGTCGGGGACGGCGTATTTGTACTGGCTCTTGGGATGGGTTTTGCAGCGTTCGAGAGAGAACTTTACGGCTTCGGCATTCAGGGGTTCCCCGTTGTGAAATTTGACGCCCTTGCGCAGCTTGAACTCCCAGGTGTAGTCATCGATCAGTTTCCAGCTCTCGGCCAGTTCGGGAATAACCTTCAAATTGGCGTCGAACCCCACCAGGTTTTCGTACACATGCCGCTGGATCGTCGTGGTCGTCGTCTCGTTGCGCCCATGGGGGTCAAGAGTGGCCGCGTCTCCTTCAAAACCGATCACCAAGGGTTTCCCCTGGCTCCAGGCAACAACGGGAGCGTAAAAAACCACGGCCAGAAAAACGAGAATCATTGGAAAAGAAAAGAGCTTTTTCATGGTTCCCTCCCTCAATCAGAAAATCCCCTAAATGCCTGAATCAGCGTCAACTGTGGGGGCGATCCATGAATCGCCCCCGCGGGTGCGTTGACGCCAAGAAGTTGAAGCGCAACGCCGCAGACGGACTTTTTTCACCCCCCCCTAACTGATGATTCCGGGGAAAGTCGCCGGGAGGATGGCTTCGTAAAAAGCTCCAGATGCAAGGCGCGCAAAAACTGAGGAGTGAGGCCCCTTAGGGGCCGCAACGGCGAAGTTGAAGCGCAACGCCGCAGATGGACTTTTTACGAAGCCATCTCAATTGGCTTTCTTCAGCTCATGGGCAAAGAGTCGTTCGTCGACCCGGGCTTTGCCGTCCTTGATCCGCCGGGTGAAACCGAACACGTTTTCCTGGAAATAAAGGGGGATCACGTAATAGCTGCCGTAGATCCTCGCGGCGACTTCATCCCTCATTTTTCTCCGCTTGGCGTCGTCCATGATCGTGTTGGAAATATCCATCATCTTTTCCGCCTCCGGGTCGGAGAAACGGCCCCGGTTGTTTCTGCCGTAGGTCCCTTTCAGCTCCCGGAAAAAGGAGTTCATCGTCCCCTGCCAGGAAAGGGTTCCCCATCCGGCCAGGAGAAACGGGGATTCGAAACGGTCCACTTTCGGAAAGAAAACCGCCTTGGGCGTGGCGATGACCTTCAGCTTGATTCCCACCTTTGCCAACTGCGCGGCAATCGCCTCGGCCACTTGCTGGTCGTTGACATACCGGTCGTTGGGCGTATCGAAATTGGCCTCGAAACCATTGGGGTAACCCGCCTCGGCCAGGAGCTTTTTCGCCAGCGCGGGGTCATAATTGGGCCGCTGAATGCTCTTGCTGTAGTCAAAAGCGTAAGGGCTGATGATCTGCGACGCGGAATAAGCGCTCCCTTCCATCACGAATTTGATGATATCCTCCGCGTTGATCGCATGGGCGACGGCCTTGCGGACACGGAAATCTTTGAAGGGGTTCGCCTTTCCCGCCGGGAGGCCGGGGCTGTCCTTGGGAGGCGGCCCTCCTTTTTCCGCGAAGACGTCGCACATGACATAAATAGCCCGCTGGCTGGGGACCCGGCTCAAATAGGTGTTCTTGTTTTTCTCCACGCGAGGGATGTCCGGAATGGAGACGCCCCAGCAGGCATCGATTTCCCCAGTGATCAAAGCCGCCACCCGGGTGGCGTTTTCCGGTATGGGGCGGAGGATGACTCTTTCAAAATCCACCTTTTTCCCCCACCATTCCTTGTTGAAAACGAGCGTGACGTGATCGTCCTTCACCCATTCCACGAATTTGTAGGGCCCGGTCCCCACCATGTTCCGGGTCAGATGGGCATAGTCTTTCTTGTCCCACTCCTGGAAATATTTCGGCGGAACGATGCTGATATTTTCCAGCATGTACAAGGCTTCGGGGGTCGGCGCCTTGGTGATAAAACGGACCGTGTGCTCGTCGACGATCTTGATCTCTCGGTAATCGGGCACCATGTGTTTGTACTGGCTTTTCGGGTGGGTCTTGCAGCGCTCCAAGGAGTATTGAACCGCCGCGGCGTTAAAGGGCTCTCCGTTATGGAACTTGACGCCTTTGCGCAGCTTGAACTCCCAGGTGAGATCGTCGACCAATCTCCAGCTTTCCGCCAGCTCCGGCTGGATTTTCAGATCGGCATCGAACCCCACCAGGTTCTCATAAACGTGCCGCTGGATCGTGGTGCTCGTCGTTTCGTTCCGTCCGTGGGGGTCGAGGGTCGCGGCATCCCCCTCGAAACCGATCACCAGGGGTTTTTCCTGGCCCCAGGCAACCATAGGGGCGCAAAGACCGAGAATCAGGAAAACGAGAATCACTGATTTTTTCATGCTTCCCTCCCGAAATCAGAAAATCGCCCGGCGCATAGAGCATAGCGCATAGCGTAGAAACCGGATACATAATTCTATGGAACAGCTCTTGCAAAACTCTTGAAAATTAGAAAGTCTGTCATTCCGGGCAATCGGAGCGCGACCCGGAATCCAGTTTTTCAAGACATTCTGGATTCTGCTTTCGCGGGAATGACGGAAATGGCAATTTTGCAATAGCCTTTAGGCTTTGCTAAAAACACAAAAATGCCATTTGGGGTCATTCAGCGAAACCGGAATCGTCGCTATTCCCCCTTTTCAAAATCCCGTCGAGCTTTTTCCCGAAGTTCCTTTGAGGTCAAAAAATCGCAGGCGGTCATGGCCAGAAGTTTGGCCGCCTTGACCAGGGTTTCCTTTCCTCGGGCGCTCACCGTCGCTTCGCCGAAGATCTGCGAATGCCCCGGGATTTCGGGACCCACGATGGCTAAGGACGGGTGGAGGGCCGGCAGGATCTGGCTCAGGTTGCCGATGTCCGAAGACCCCCGGCGGCCGTCGTCCGCATCGATCGGGATCCCTAAGGCGATCATGTTCGCCCGGGCCGCTTCCTCCAGAGAGGGATTGTGGCGGATCGGGTCGAAGGTGGGCTTCCCTATTTCGATTTTGCAGGTGGCGCCCGCGGCCAGGGCCCCCGCCTCAAGGCATTTTTTTACCTTCTCCAAAACCTCGTCCCGGTACTTGCGGGAAGCCGCCCGCACATAATACATGCCCGCGGTGTATTCAGGAATGACATTGGGGGCATCCCCCCCGTGGGTGATGATTCCGTGGATTCTGGCCTCGGGGAGGATCTGCTGACGAAGCAGGCTGATGTTGTTGTATGCCGCCACGATCGCGTCCAGGGCGTTGATCCCCTGGTCCGGGGAGACTGAGGCATGGGCCGATTTCCCGAAAAATTCCGCTTTGAATTTGACCCGGCCGATCATATCCTCCCCCGGCAGATTGAGACGTCCCGGGTGGAACATCATAGCCGCATCCATTTCGGAAAAGACCCCGGCTTCGGCAAGGAGAATCTTCCCGCCCCCGCCTTCCTCCGCAGGGGTCCCCACGAGGGCTAAACTCCCCTGCAAACCGTCCAAATGCCTGCACAGAGCCACTGCCGCCCCCAGGCTGGCGGCAGCTATCAGGTTGTGCCCGCAACCGTGGCCGACGGCCGGCAAAGCGTCGTATTCGGCAAGCAAGGCAAAGACAGGGCGTTTCAAGGGTTGTCCGGCCGGGCGGGCGAGAAAGGCGGTCTTGAGCCCGCCGATTCCCTTTTCCACCCGAAACCCTCGTTCTTCCAGGAACCGCCCAAGATACTCCACGGCTTTGAATTCCTGGAACCCGATTTCCGGGTTCTCATAAAGGTATTCGCTCACCGCAAAAGGTCATTTGCTATCGCTTCAACTTCTTTTTCCAGAAGAACCTTCGTAGGGTCCATAAAATCCTCGTAAACCTCGTGACATTTTCCGTTTAGCGCCCGTTTGCAGCAGAAGCTCCGCCCCCCGACCCGTGGGAACGGGGTGCAAGAAAAGCGGAACACCTTCCAAAGTTTCAAGAAATTATCACTCAGACGGGCCGTAAGTCAAGGGCATTCTTACACCTAACGTACCCATTCAGTGACGGGGAGCGGCAGGTTTTGTTGTTGGCCTGGGGGTTTGGGCGGTACGCGCCGGAAGCATCGGTCGGGATGAGCAGAGACTCGGAGAAAACCCTGAGACTCCGATCTCAGCGGCGGGAGGCCTTGACCTCCGCCCCCTCCACGAAGAAATCAGCGCCTTATGATTCCAATCGTAGCGCCCGGACCCCCAGGCCAGGGCACTTCCTGGTATTCGCCCCGGACCTGAATCCGTAGCGGCTTCCCACCCTTGACTGAAGGTTACCACCCAACCCCCTACCCTCTTTCCAAGGTTGCCGCGCAATCCCGCTCGGAGCGGGACAGATCGACTTTTTACGAAGCCATCAATCCTTTTCGACCAGCTCAATGCGGATGCCTTCAGGCCCTCCGATGAAGGCAAACTTCACGCCGGCCGGGGTGACGTTGGGGCCGAGAGGATCTGAACCCCTTTTTTTGTCAACTCCCCGAGCGTCGCCTCCATGTTTTTTACTTTGAAGCCGATATGATCCAAACCCCGCAATCCTTTTCCGGGTTCGAGCTGGACCGCCCCCGGGTCGGTCCCCAGAAAGGATATCGTCACCCCGAAGACATCCATCCGGATCATCGGGTAACCCCTCGCCTCGCCCCGGGAAATTTCCTTTCCCCCGAAAATGTTCGCGAAATATTTCACCATTTCTTCCAGATTGTTGGAGATATAGTGAATGTGGTCCAGCCCCGTAATCATACTTTCCTCCTCGGTTAGAAAATCGCAGAGCGCATAGCGTCTGCACAGAACAAAATATGATGACTTCGTAAAAAATCAAATAGACCGTCACCCCGGCGAAAGCCGGGGTCCAGAAGGCGACGCGGCAATCTTAATTTAGATTGCTTCGCTGCGCTCGCAATGACCCCTTTTGGAGGTCAGGCTTTTTAGGCCGTCCCCTATAATCCTCATGCCCCGGGCGACACCCATGAACGATAAAAGAGTTATTCCCCTCTCCCGCTAGCGGGAGAGGGGTAGGGTGAGGGTAGTCCATTGCGTTCCCCCCTCACCTTAATCCTTTCCCCGGAGAAGAGAGGAAGAACGCTCCCTGCCCTCTGCCCCCCTACGCCCGATCCGAAACGGCAAGCCCCATTGCTTCCAGAGGGTTCCGGACTTTTATGAGCATGAAAGCAAGAACGATCAAAAACAGGTTGCTTGCGCTCAAACCGACGAACACCAAGGGCAGACCGAAGTTTTGAGCGATGAACCCCGAGAAGCTGGCGGCCATGGACCCGAGGCCGAAGGCGGCAAAAAAGAAAATTCCGAAGGCGGTAGCCCGCATTTTCAGCGTCGTATACCGGGCCGTAAGGGTATTGACCATCGGCTGTAAAGCAAAATTGAAGAAAAAGAAGGAAAGAGCCATGGCCAGAAGGATTGCATCTTTCACAAAAGCCATGGATAGGATAAAGGGGAAGCTCAAAACGCTCATCACGGCGATGTTCCGCTTCAGGTTTTTTTTCTCCGCCAGGACGCCGCCCGTGTATTGCCCGAAAACCCCCATGAACAAGGCGATTCCCGAAAGCATCCCCCCGATGGCCACGCTGTCCCAGGAAAAGATCTGGAAGGAGGTGTATTGGCTCATGTAGGTCGGCAGGAAGGTGACCACGCCGTGGAAGCTGAAACTCTGAAGCATGTTGACCACGTAAAGGAGGATCAGGGGGACGGAAAAATAAACCCAAAACCCCCGGTCCGCTTGGACCGATGGGGAATCCGCACCTGCCGATTGGTTCTGCTTCTGCAGCTTGTCGATCGTCATGTCGACGAAAAGGGACCAGATCGAAAGAGCGATCCCGGGCGCCATAAATGCGAGGTAAGCATACCGCCATCCCCACTGGGATCCGATAAGACCGGCAAGAAAGGGCGCCGTGGCCAGGCCGATGTTCCCCGCCGCCCCGTGAATCCCGAGCCCTCTGCCGAACTCTTTCACTTTCGCGCTGATCAAGGCATTGGCCAGGGGGTGATACACGCTGCCGAGGGCCCCGAGGATCGCCAGGCCGATCGTGAAAACCAGAAGGTTGGGAGAAGCGGCAATCAGCAGGCAGGTCAGGGTCGATCCTAAAAAGCAGAAGAGATAAAGTTTCTTGGGGCCGAAGCGGTTGAAAATCATCCCCCCGGGAAGGGCCCCCAGGCCGTAAGAAAAGCTCATGATGTTGCTGACCACCCCCAAGCCGAGATACCCCATGTCAAAGTCCTTTTTCAACAGCAGCAGCACGGCCGGGAAAATCAAAAGGTAGGCATGCGTAAGGGCGTGGGAGCAGCCCGCAAGACTGATAATCATTTTTTCCCCGCGGGTCATTCGCGTTTTCCTTTCCGCGGGCATCGGGGGAGTTTTTTCATCGTGATTATCCTTTGGGATGGTTTCGTAAAGAGCTCCGGAAGCAAGGCGCACAATAAATAATAATTGCAGGGGCGTTTCCTGAACCGCCCCTACGGTTGCGCCGCAACGACGAAGTTGAAGCGAGTCTATTGATTTTTTACGAAACCGTCAGGTGTGGCGATTAGGAATGAATGTAGCATGATTTTTTTCCGGATTACAGCAGAATCTTACATATGAGGTAACCCTTCATTCAAGGGGGGAAGCCGCTACGGATTCAGGTCCGGCGTGAATACCAGGAGGTGCCCTGGCCTGGGGGTGCGGACCGGCCTGGTTCCCGGCCCCGGGAAGCGCTTTGCCCCTACGTCACTTCTTTCATTAAAGAGCCGAATTGTCGCCCGGCGAATCGAAATCGCAGACCAAATCCCGGATCAAGGCCTCCGGCCGGGCGGGTTCGAGAGTATAGCTCTCGCCCGGGCGGAGGAGAGCGGCGCATCCGCGGACCACCTTTCCGTCCAGCTTTACCTCGCAGGAACGGCAGAGCTTCCGCCCGCAGCGGTAGCGGCGGTAGGCCAGCGTCGCATCCAGCCGATAAAAAATATAATCCAGGGCTTCCAGGACCGTCATCTTGTCGTCCCTCCGGATTTCGTAGGTCTGGATTCCGGAAGGGGAGCTTTTCTCCCGGTCCTCGCGGCGGATGGTGATTCGGATCGTCCCGTTCATCGCGGCAACCTCTTCACCTTCCCAAACCGCACCCCCTGCTTCCGGGAAACAAGAACATGGCGGGATTCCTTTTCGGTCTCCGGGAAATCGGCGCGGTTGTGGTGCCCCCGGCTTTCCTCGCGGGCAAGGGCCGAGGACAATACAAGATCGGCCAGTCCGGCCATCATCTTCACTTCCCAGGCATCCTGCAGTTCCTGGGGGTAGATCCTGATCGCTTCGGCGCCCCCGGGATAAACCGCCAGGGCAGGAATCAAATCTCTTCGGAGAATTTCCAAGTCCCTCCTTCCCTGCTTCAGGCCTTCCGCCTCCCTCTCGACCCCGCAGGTTTTCCACATCGTCTCCCGAAGCCGCTCTCGGATCTGAAACGGCCGCACCCCTCCGCTTTTCGCCGTCCGCAAATTCCGGCCTGCCTCTCGCACTTCCTCTATGGCGGCGGCCGCACTTCCCGTTTCGGAAAACCCTCGTCCCCCCGCAAACTCAGCCGCCGAACCTCCGGCAATGGCCCCGAACACCTGGGTCTCCGCCAGGGCGTTACCCGAAACCCGGTTGGCCCCATGAAGATTCCCGGCCGCCTCCCCGGCGGCAAAAAGACCGGGAACCGCCGTGGCGGCTTTTTCATCGATGGCCACCCCGCCCATGCAGTAGTGGCCGTGAGGGGCCGCTTCCACGAGGGTATCCCTCAGGTCGATTCCCATGCTTTGCAGGTAATGAAACTGGTTGGGCTGCCACTTCTCCAGAGCCGTCGTGAGGTCCTGACGGCTTTTCGTCGTCCCGGTGAGGTCGATGGAAACCCCGCCGTGTTCCGTGCCTCGTCCGCTTTTAATTTCCTTCCAGATCGATCGGGTGATGGCGTCGCGAAGCGGGATTCCCTCGAAAAAGGTTTTTCCCTGGCCGTTTAGAAGGCGGCCCCCCAGATAGTCCGGGTGGATGATCAGCTCGTACTGGAAAAGAGTTCCCTTGAGGTAGGACGGGTGAATCACGATGGTCGGATAAAACTGGAGCATTTCCAGATCGACCAACTCGGCGCCCGCTTCATAGGCGAGGAACAGGCCGTCTCCGCAAGCCGTGGATGCGGCGTCGCTGTGCGCCCAAAGCTCTTCGTAGCCGCCCGTAGCGATCACGACCGCCTTGCCCTGCACTGCCTTCGGGTTCCCGTCTTTCAAATCGATAAAAACCGCCGCAGTCGGCGCCCCATCCCCATCCTGAACCAGTTTTACCGCCACGGAGTCGCTTAGCAGCCGGATCCGCGGGTATTTCCGGGACTCGTTCACCAGCCCCATCATCATCCCGAACCCTCCCCCTTGAATAAAGAGGGTCCGGGGAAACGTCTGCCCCGGGTGGTGCATCGGATCGAACAAACCATCCGGTTTCTTCTTGAAATGGACCCCAAAGGACTCCAGGGTCCTGGCCCCTTCCCGCGCCCGGGTCACCAGGGCTTCGATGAGGTTTTGATCCCCTAAGAAGTGGCCGCCCTCTACGGTGTCGCGGAAGTGCGTTTCCTCCGTGTCCCCCGGATAACAAACCGCCTGGTAGGCCTCCATGGCCATGGGGGTCGTTCCCGACCGGCCCACAGGGCCTTTGTTCGCTACGATAACCTCGCAGCCCCGGGAGGCCGCCTCGATGGCCGCTCGCATCCCGGCCCCTCCGCCCCCGATGACGAGAACATCCGTCTTCATAATCCGAATATCAGATTTACCCAATTTGCTCAACCCTATCCTTACGTAAAAAATAGCTCCTCTTAACCCTCCTCTCCCCTCCGGGGAGAGGACTGAGGTGAGGGAGAAATTCCACAGTCCCCCCTCACCCTAACCCTCTCCCGCCAGCGGGAGAGGGTAAACATTCGGATATGATCTCAACTCTTCAATCCCTACTTTTCTCTGTCAAAAAATATATCTCCCCCTCGTCCCGCAGCTCCCCGGCCATCCAACCGGCTTTTTCCCCGGTCCCCCAGAAAAAATCGACCCGGCAGCTCCCCTTCATGGCCGCCCCCGTGTCCTGATTGAGGACAAAGCGCCTCAGCGGCGCTTTTCCGATGGTCTTTCCCCCCCGTTCAAAACCGGCCGGCGCGCGATCAGGTAGGCAAGGCCCCCTTGGGGATACACGCTGTGATCCGTCGCAATGGATCGACCTGCCGTGAGGGAAACGCCCAACGACCCGTAGGGGCCATCCCCGCCTTCTATCGAACGGAAAAAAATGTACCGTTCGTTCTGGTTGAGGATCTCTTCCGCTCTTTCCGGGTTTTCGCGAAGAAATTCCCGCACCCGCCGCAGAGAAAGGTCCTGATCCGGAATGCACCCAAGTTGGACCAGGTACTGGCCAATCCCCCGGTAGGATCGTCCGTTCGAGCCGGCAAATCCCACCCGGATAATTTTCCCCTCGGGCGTGCGGATCTGCCCGGACCCCTGGATGTGGAGAACAAATCTTTCCCAGGGGTCCTTCAGCCAAGCCAGCTCATACCCCTTGCCCAGCAGGACCCCGCGGCTGTCGATTTCCTCCCGGGAAAAATAAGGAACGAAGTTCCCGTTTTCCATCCGCCCGATCTTTCTCTTCCCGTTTCCGTTTCCGAGTGAGGAATTGCCATCGGGGATTCCCACCAGGTCTTCCGGAAGCCGGTAGATCGGGTAGCTGTATCCCTCCCGAGGTTCCAGGCTGCCTTCGAGAACCGGTTCGTAATATCCGGTGAGAAGGAGGGGCGGCCCCGCATCTCCTTCCGGCCTCCCGACAAAAGCAAACTTTTCATTGACCTTTGCCTCCAGCTCCGACTGGTCGGCGGAGAATAAGTAAATATCCCGGAAGAGTTTCAGGGTGCGGTGGGCTTTTTCCGGGGTGAAGAGGGTCCCGAACGGACCCGGTATAGGGCGGAATGAATTCCCTCCCGCAATTTTCTTTTCCAGGAATTCGAGGCTTTTATCGATGGCCGTCAGGAGGGATTTCTTGTCTCCATCATCGGTCAAAGGAGATATTTCTCTCCCCAGAGGCGCGGGGGGAGGCTCTTCCTTGCGGAGGGGCTCCAGGGGAGGCGGCGGAACGCAGCCTAAGAGCTTTAGGAGCAGGGAAATTGCGAGAATTCGTTTCCAGAGCAAATGCATTTCCTCAAAAATCGGGTTGAGGCTTATGAAGTTTTTTATAGGATAATTTAATACTTCCCTATGTCAAGCTTTTTTTGATACATTGTCCTTAATGGCTCGTTAAGCCTTCGGCCCTTTGAATCCTTGGCCCCTGTTTTTCCTTGGGTCTGGAGGAAACCTACTGATGAAAAAGCGCATCTTCATTCTCATTCCCGCGATTTTGATCCTCGCCGCCGTCATCTCTTACTACCAGTTTTGGCAGAACCGAAACAACCGGGGAACGCGGATTGCCGTTTCGGGTAACATTGAAGCCACAACCGTCGACGTTTCTTTCAAAATCCCGGGGAAAATCGAGCACCTCCTGGTTGAGGAAGGGGACTTCGCCAAAACAGGTCAACTCGTAGCCGTTCTCGAGCACAAAGACCTCCTGGCTCAAAAAGCCAGAGCCGAAGCCTCCCTCGAGGCGGCGCAGTCGCGCCTCCCCAGCTTGCAGAAGAACATCGAGTTTCAGGACAAGGCTTCCAGCCAGGAAATTTCCCAGGCGGAGGCGGCCTTATCGGCGGCCGAGTCGCGCCTTCAGCAGCTTCTGAGCGGCTCCCGCCCCCAGGAGGTCCAGGCGGCCAAAGCCGACGTGGATCAGTCCCTCGCCGATATTGAAAAGCGCAAGGCGGACATGGAAAGGGCGCAGCGACTCCACCAAAGCCAGTTCATTTCCGCGCAGGAATGGGATGCCGCCCGCACGGCTTACGAAATGGCCCTGGCCAATCATCGCAAGGCCAAGGAGCATTATGCGTTGGTGGTGGAAGGCCCCCGGAAAGAAGAAATCGATACGGCCCGGGCCCAAGTGAATCAGGCCCAGGCTTCTCTGCGCCTGGCGAAAACCCGCAAAATCCAGGTGGACGTATTGCGGCGGGAGTTGGAAACCGCAAGAGCCCAAATCAAAGAAGCAGTCTCGGCCACGGAGGTGATTCAAACGCAGATCGAGTACAGCAAATTGTATGCTCCTGTTTCCGGAATCGTTTTGGTCAAGAACGCGGAGATCGGCGAATATCTCGTTCCCGGCGGGGCGGTTGTCACCCTCGGAGATCTGGACAAGCCCTGGCTGAAAGCATTCATCACCGAAACCGACCTGGGCCGGGTAAAGCTGGGCCAGAAGGTTTCGGTCGCCACCGATAGTTTCCCGGGAAAGGTCTATGAGGGGTCGATCACCTTCATCTCCTCGGAGGCGGAATTCACCCCCAAGAATGTGCAGACGACCAAGGAACGGGTCAAGCTGGTCTACCGGATCAAAGTGAGCCTGCCCAACCCGAAACAGGAATTGAAGCCGGGAATGCCCGCCGACGCCCAGATTCACCTAACAAACGAATAATTTTTCACCACAGAGAGCACAGAGCTCACAGAGCAAAAATGGGCATTGGCGAACGACAAGAAAGTATTTTTTTCTTTTCCAAAATATTTTATTTTAACCTTGGGTTCCTTTTTCTCTGTGCTCTCTGTGCCCTCTGCGGTGAAAATTAATAAAATGCCGGCAATTAAAACTGACAATCTTACCAAGGCCTTCGGCCCGCTCCTCGCCGTCGACCGCCTGAATTTGGAAGTCCGGCCTAAAGAAATTTTTGGCCTGGTCGGTCCGGACGGCTCGGGCAAGACGACGATCATGCGCATGTTCAGCGGGATCCTCCCCCCGACTGAAGGGGAAGCCTCCATCCTCGGCCATTCCGTCGGGAGAGAGGCGGAGCGGATCAAGGAGCGCATCGGCTACATGTCTCAGCGGTTTGCCCTTTACGGGGATTTGACCGTTCTGGAAAATATCCATTTTTACGCCGATCTTTATGCGGTTTCGAAAAAGGAGCGTTCCGCCCGGATTCCCCGTCTTCTCTCTTTCAGCAACCTCGCGCCCTTTCAAGACCGCCTGGCCCAAAACCTTTCCGGGGGGATGAAGCAGAAGTTGGGCCTGGCCTGCGCTCTGGTTCACACTCCGGAGCTTCTGTTGCTCGATGAGCCCACGAACGGCGTCGACCCCGTCTCCCGCCGGGATTTCTGGAACATCCTTTATGATCTTCTGAAAGAAGGGGTGACCATTTTCGTTTCTACGGCCTACCTGGATGAAGCGGAGCGCTGCCACCGAATCGGTTTGATCCACCAGGGCAGGCTCCTGTCCGTCGGCACACCGGGTGAAATCAAAAAGCTCCTGCCGGGAGAGCTGTGGGAAATCCGCTGCTCCGAGAAGATGAGAGCCCATGATATCCTGAGACAGCATCCGAACGTTCGAAGTTCAGGGGTTTTCGGGGACAAAATCCACGTGATTCTCGATCGGGAAGAGGCTAAGGTTCAATTGATAGACTTATTGAGGGAGAGGGGCATCGAAGTCCTTGCCACGCGAAAAATCCCGCCTTCTCTGGAGGACGTTTTTATATCAACCTTGAAAAACAAAGGAAAAGAGCAGAGAGCATAGGGAACGGAAAATGCAAAGATTTGATTGCAAATTAAATAAATGGAAATTGCAAGAAGCAAACTAAGAAATCATAAGTTTCCAACGGACAAGGGGTAATATCCCGGCTGATAGAGCAACAGGGTTTTTTCTCTATGCTCTATGCCCTTAACAAGTGTAAGCGTCTGAACCATATGAATTTATCAACCGAAACCGCAGCGAACAACATCTGGGCCGTAGAAATCAACGACCTGGTCAAGACCTTCGGGTCTTTCACCGCCGTCGATCATATTTCCCTGACCGTCAATCGCGGGGAGATCTTCGGCTTTTTGGGGCCGAACGGCGCCGGGAAATCGACCACAATCCGCATGCTCTGCGGCATCCTCACCCCCACCTCCGGCCAGGGGAAAGTCGCCGGGTTCGACATCTTCACCCAGGCTGAAAAAATCAAACAGAATATCGGGTACATGTCCCAGAAATTCTCGCTGTATGAGGATCTGACCGTCGAAGAGAACCTGAATTTTTACTCGGGGATATACACGATTCCGAGGCGGATCATCCCGGAGCGGAAGGAATGGGCTCTCAAGATGGCCGATCTGCGGGAAAAAAGGCTTACCCTCGCCAGAAATTTGGCCGGCGGATGGAAACAGCGTCTGGCCTTGGGGTGCGCGATCCTTCACGAGCCGTCTATCCTTTTCCTCGATGAACCCACCTCGGGAGTCGATCCTCTTTCCCGCCGCCAGTTTTGGGACTTGATCTACGAAATGGCCGGGAAAGGCGTCACCATTTTCGTGACGACCCATTATCTGGATGAAGCCGAGTACTGCGACCGTCTGGCCCTGATCAACCAGGGCAGGATCATCGCCTTAGGAACCCCGGCCGAGTTGAAAAGCGGGCACATGCAGGAAGATGTGTGGGAGCTGGAGACCGACCGCTTGGTCGAGGCGATGGGGTTTTTGAAAGAAAAAGCAGGGCCGGCCCTCGAACCGCGTTTAAAGGGAGTCGCGGTCTTCGGCAACACCCTTCACCTGGTGACCGCAAGGGGCGCCGACCTGTCATTCTCCCTCCCCGTCCATCTGACCGAAGCAGGAATATCCATTAGCCGTTTAGAGAAAATCGATCCGTCGCTGGAGGATGTGTTTGTGGCTTTAGTGGAGGAAAAGAAGCGAAGCTTTTTGTAGGGGCGGTTCGTGAACCGCCCGTCTTAATATCTGCAGGAATCAAAGTCATGCCTAAGGAAAATCGAACATCAAATCGTCGCTCAATTCGATTAAAAGGATACGATTACACCCAGGCCGGGGGATATTTTGTGACGATTTGCACCGAAAACCGTAAATCAATTTTCGGTGAAATTATCAACGGATCTGTTCAATTAAACAAATCAGGTTCTATAATTGCAGCAACATGGCCATGGTTATCCGATCAATATCCCTACGTGAAATTGGACGTTTGGGTAATCATGCCCAACCATTTTCATGGAATTGTTTTCTTGTTCAACGATCCTATGGGCGGTTCACGAACCGCCCCTACAAAAACCAAATCGCTGGGACGTCTGATTGGGGTATTCAAAACCGTATCAACAAAAAGGATTAATGAAATCCACAGAAACCCGGCTCAACCGGTCTGGCAACGCAACTACTACGAACACGTCATCCGCAACGAAACCGACCTGGAAGAAATCCGGGAATACATTCAAAACAACCCCTTGAAATGGTTGGAAGACGAAAATCATCCAGCTAACATGGGAAAATGAAATTGTGGGGGCGGTTCGCGAACCGCCCGTAGAGGTCGTCCACCGAATTCCGATATGAAACTCATCCGCCTCAAAGCCATCGCCTGGAAGGAATTCATTCAGATCTTTCGGGATCCGACGAGCCTGGCCCTTGCCCTTTCGATCCCCGTTCTCCTGCTCGTTCTCTTCGGCTACGCGCTCACCCTGGATGTCGACCGGATCCCCACCGTGGTTTACGACCTGGACCGGACCCCCCAGAGCCGCGACCTCGTCGACCGCTTTCTGCGCTCGAAATATTTCCAGTTGGAAGGGGTGGCCGACAGCTATGCCCGTCTCCAGGACAAGATCGACCGGGGCCAGGCCCTCATGGGGCTCGTCATCCCCGCTGATTTTTCCAGAGACCTGGAGGCCGACCGGGCGACCTCGATCCAGATCCTCGTGGACGGGACGGATGCCAACACGGCCACCATCGCTTTAGGATACGCCCAGGCCATCGTAACCCTCTATTCCCAGGAGCTCCTGGCCCACAAAATGAATCAGTTGGGAATCGGGAGCATCTCCCCGCCCGTGGAACCCCGCATCCGCATCTGGTTCAACCCCGACATGGAGTCGAAAAATTTCATCGTTCCCGGCCTGATCGCCGTGATCATGGTCATCCTGGCCACCATCCTGACGTCCAGCACCATCGCCCGCGAGTGGGAGAGGGGGACCATGGAGCAGCTCATCTCCACCCCGGTCCGCAACAGCGAGCTCATCTTAGGAAAGCTCATCCCCTATTTTGCCATCGGGATGTTCGACCTCGCCCTCACCGTGATCATGGGCACTTTTCTCTTTGAAGTTCCCCTGCGCGGGAGCGGTTTCCTCCTCTTCTCCCTGGCAGGGCTGTTTCTCTTAGGGGCCATCTCCCAGGGCGTCGTGGTCTCCATCATTGCCAAGAACCAGCTTCTTTCCAGCCAGATTTCCATTGTCCTTTCTTATCTCCCCACGTTCATCCTTTCCGGGTTCATTTATCCGATCGACAACATGCCGAAGCTGATCCAGGGGATCACCTACGTCATTCCCAGCCGATATATCGTCACGGTTTTGAAGGGAATTTTTTCCAAAGGCGTGAATCTGGATATTCTCTGGCTGGAGGCCCTTCTTCTTCGCGGTCTACGCCTCCGCGATGATCATCTGGGCCTTGAAAAGATTTCAAAAAAGGATCGCCTGATGTGGCAGCGTCTAAAAAGCATGATCATCAAGGAATTCATCCAGGTCTTCCGGGACCCGCGGATGCGGGTGATTCTTTTCATTCCTCCGGTCATGCAGCTCATCGTTTTCGGCTATGCGGCCAACACCGATATCCGCAACATCCGCCTGGCCGTATACGATTTGGACCGCACCCCTGAAAGCCGGGAGTTGGTGTCCCGTTTCTCATCATCCGGTTATTTCCGGGTCGCTGCGGAGGCTGCCAACCCGGCGGACATTCGCCGCTGGATCGACGAAGGGAGCATCAGCGCCGCCTTACAGATCAACGACGATTTCGCCCGGAAACTTCGCCAGCGCGCCGGGACCACGGTGCAAATCATCATCGACGGAACCGATTCCAATACGGCATCGGTTGTCATGTCCTATGCCCAGCGGATCGTGGCCGAGTACTCCCGCTTCGTTTTGTTGGAGCGGTTCAACCGGCTGCCGGGGGTGCCGGACAGAATCAAGCGCCCGTTTTTCAAGAGCGGGGGCATCGAAATCCGCTCGCGGGCGTTTTTCAACCCCAACCTGGAGAGCCGCAATTTCTACGTCCCCGGGATTATCGCCCTGCTGATCATGCTGGTAACCCTCATTCTAACCTGCATGGCCATCGTCCGGGAAAGGGAGATCGGGACCATGGAGCAGATGATCGTCTCCCCCATCCGCCCCATAGAGCTGATTCTCGGGAAAACGATCCCCTTCGCCATCGTCGGGTACATGGATGTCGCCTTGGTCACCATCGTGGGGGTGTTCTTGTTTGAGGTGCCGATTCGGGGTTCCCTTCCCCTGCTCTTGTTCGCAACCTCCCTCTATTTGTTGAGCAGTCTCGGGATCGGTCTCTTCATCTCCACCATCTCCCGGACCCAGCAGCAGGCCATGATGAGCATGTTTTTCTTCTTCGTCCCGGCTATCCTCCTCTCGGGCTTTATTTTCCCGATCGCCAACATGCCCGAGGCGGTGCAATACCTGACCTACCTCAACCCTCTGCGCTATTTTCTCATCATCATCCGGGGGATCTTCCTGAAGGGAAACGGTTTTGAAATCCTCTGGCCGCAAATGCTCGCCCTGGCCATCCTGGGCTCGGCCGTCTTCACTTTTAGCTCCCTGCGGTTTAGGAAAAGGTTGGAATAAGAAAAGGGGGTAGGGAACGCAGAGGGCATAGAGCATGGGGCATAGGGTAAAGACGCATAGCGTCAAGAAGCGAATGCGGTTAAACGGTCTAATTGCATTTTTTCCGCCAGTCACCCTGCCCTTTGCCTTACTTGCGTTCTTAGACTTGCGATTTTTTCTCCATGCGATAGGCCTTTCATTTTTCCATTTTGCATTTTGCACTTTTCAATTTGCAATTTGCGTTTTCCCTTCGCTTTGCTCTACTCTCTCCCTTGCGCTCTCGCGACTCGGTCCTACCGCCCCGACTTTATGGGGTGCGACTTGCTGGTCTCTTACCCTATGCTCTATGCCCTCTGCCCTATGCCTCTTTCAGGGGCTTAAACGCTTCCCAGTCCACCGCCCCTCTTTCGAGGAGATCGACCGTTTCCCGGTACATTTCCCTCTTGAGCGTTCCGAAAATCTTTCGGTCTTTGGCCGCCAACCCGGCCGCGATTTCCATCGCTTTCGGCAGAACCTGCTCCGACGGGACTGCTTCGTCCACGATGCCAAGACCCTTGGCCTCCGAGCCGCCGATTCTCTTACCCGTCAAAACGGTGTCGCGGAAAACCGCGGGGGACATCCGGCATTTGATCAGCGAATTCATCCCCGGGGCCAAGGGGATTTTGATGTCCACTTCCGGAAGGCAGAAAAAACCCCGGTCCCCCCGCATCACCCGGTAATCGTGGGCTAACGCCAGCATGGCTCCCGCGGCAAACGCATGGCCGTTCATGGCCGCTACCGTGGCCACCGGAAAGGCCACCAGCCTTCCCAAAAATTTGAGCACCTCGGGAATGAACGTTTTCCATTCATTCTTGCCTTCCCCCATCAGCCATCCTAAATCCAGGCCATTGGAGTAGAACTTTTCCTCCCCCCCCGTCGTCACCAAGGCCGCCGGGCCGGAAGACCTTTCCACCTGATCCAGAGCCTCATTCACGGCCGTGATGAAAGCCGGGTTGAACCGGTTCTCTCCCGCTTCCATGGTGAGGACAAAAACTTCTCCGGTTTTCCGCAAATTCACATTCCCCATTCGCTGCCCCATTCATCCTCTTTCGGCTGCAAGAAAAGAGGAGTTTATTTTTCCCCATTTATACCCAAATCCACCGAGATAGTAAAGCTGAAATCTTAAAATCGAAAAATGGTAACATTTTAGCATTTTGAAAAGCCATTAAATCCCCCTTGATCCCCCTTTTCAAAGGGGGAAAAAATGGGATCTTTCCGTGAAAGCGGGCTGAAAAGCTCTCCTCCCTTTGAAAAGGGAGGACGGGAGGGATTTCTGAACCGAAATTTGAAAAAGCTAAAGTGATACGAAAAATGTTGTTTTCCCTCATTCCGGGGAAGCTTGTAGGGGCACGATGCCTCGTGCCCCTACGGCCCACTTTTCTTCTTACAAGCATGATGGTTTCGTAAAAAGTCCATCTGCTGCGTTGCGCTTTCATTTCGGTCCTTGAGGGGCGAGGCCCCTCAGGGGCCTCTCTCCTCAGTTTTTGCGCGCCTTGCATCTGGAGCTTTTTACGAAACCATCGTTCCGGAATTTGAAAAGCTATTGAAAAGACTGGGTTCCCGTTTTCACAGAGGGAATGACGGGAAAGAGCATTTTCAGACAGGGCTGCCTTTTGCGAAAACATCAGGAAAGAATCTTGATTGGGAAACCCGGGAAAGTGGAAAAAGGGGAAGCTTGTCAAGGCGGGGGCCTCCGGCGGCAAAGCCGGAGGCCCGGCGGCTTCAATCAAAAAGATAACTGGGGAACCACGTGGCGAGTTCGGGAAATACCATGAGAATAAAGATGGCAATTACCTGCAGGACCATGAAATCCATCATCCCTTTGTAAATCGTCCCCAACTCCCATTCCGGCACGACGGCTTTCAAATAATATGCCGACATCGCCACCGGCGGGGAGAGGAAGGCCGTTTGAAGGTTCACCGCCACCAGGGTCCCGAACCAGACCAGGTCGTACTTCATGGCCAAAACGATGGGCATGAGAATCGGCAGGAACAGGTAGATGATCGCCGGCCACTCGAAGGGCCACCCGAGAAGAAAGATCAAGACCATCAGAACTAAAAGCATTACGAATGGAGAAACTTGCAGGGCGAGCAGAGTTTTCGTCATCAAATCGGCGGACCCGAGGCGCGCAAAAACTGCGCCGAAGACGTTCGAGGCAACCCCCAGGAAGATCACCATGCTGCTCGTCTGAAGAGTTCCGATGCCCGCGATTCGAAATTTCTCCCAGGTGAGCTTCCGGTAACCAAGGGCCAGGAGAACGGATCCTACAGCGCCCATGGAAGCCGCTTCGGTTGGCGTCGCCAGACCGGCCAAGATGCTTCCTAAGGTCGCGGTGATCAGGAGACCCAAGGGGACCATGCCGAAGAAAATTTCTTTCAGGAGAATCTTTACATCCGTGATCCTCTCCTCCTTAGGGACCGGAGGACCGAGCTTCGGGTTTATCTGGCAGCGAATGATAAGATAGATGATATACAAGGACGCCAGCAGGAATCCGGGCCCGAAGGCGGCGGCGTAAAGCTTGGCCACCGAAACGCCAAGCACTGGCCCCATCACGATGAGCATGACGCTCGGAGGGATGAGAATGCCAAGGGTTCCTCCAGCGGCGATTGCCCCTGATGCAAGTCTCGGGCTGTACCCGCACCGGATCATGATCGGGGCGGACATAATTCCTAAAACGGTAACCGCGGCCCCCACGATCCCCGTGGCCATGGCAAAAACCGTGGCCGTCAGGACGACCCCCAAATAGAGGGAGCCTTTTAAGGGAGCAAGAATATTTCGAAAGGCCTCGAACAGCCTCTCCATCAAACCCGCCTGTTCCGTCATGTAGCCCATGAAGATAAAGAGCGGAACCGCGGCCAACACCTCCTCCTGCATGAAGCCGAAGGATTGGGAGACCATGAGGTGGAAAACCATGTTCCCGAAGGAGTAATACCCAAAAATCAGGGCCACGAAAATCAGGGTGAAGGAGATGGGAAACCCGACGAAAATCACCCCGAGCATGAAAGCCAGCATGATAAGGCCCAGAAGTTCGTTGCCTATCATTTCCATTCCCCCTTCTTCCAGGCATGAAGGCTCTTGATAAACTCCGAAACCCCCTGGACCAGGAGGAGAGCGGCCGTCACCGGGATAACGGTCTTGAAGGGATAAATGATGGGCATCCAGGGACTGTTGGATGACTTTTCATTGGTAGCCCAGGAATGAGCCGCATAATCGATGCCGGAGATAAGATAAAAGATCATCCCCGGGAAAAAGCAGAAAAGATACAAAATCGCATCGATCTTGCCCTGCCTCTGGGGTGTCCAGTTGTTGTAGAGGAGGTCCGTGCGGATGTGCCCCTTCTTTAAAAGGGTATAAGCCGCTCCGAGCATAAAAAGGGTTCCATAGAGCATATAGGTTATGTCATAAGCCCAAACCGTCGGGGCTCCGAATAAATAACGCGCCAGCACTTCATAGGCAACCCCGCCTATAAGCGGGTAAACGAGATAAGAGACAAGCCTCCCGATAAAATCGGAGAACTTGTCGATGGCGTTCACATATTTCCAGTATCCTTCCAAAAATTCTCCTCCAATCTATATCAATCTATACGAGTTTCCTTCCTTTATAACAGAAATCCCGGATCGTCTCCGGGAGTGTAAAGTTCTTGGAAATTTCATAAAAGAAAAAAGCCAAGATTTATACATCGTCACCCTTCTCTCCTCCCCCCTTGACATCAGGGGGGAAGAGAGAAAAGGAGTCATGTCCATAAGATTTGGAAATTCCTACTTCTTTGCAGGAGTTTTAGCAGGAGCTGCCGGGGCTGCCATCGGCAGCTTTCCGGCTTTCGTTACTTTGTACGGGTTCGCCGCTCCCCAGTAGTAATCGGCAGACAGTTCGTAGGGAGGATGGGCAATGCGCCGATAGGGAACAACCCTTTCCGCCCAGGCTTTCTGAGAAGCGTAAATTTTGGCAAAGGTTGGGTTTTCTTTCACGTATTTCTCAGCCACTTTATCCCAGGCTTTCAGGACTTCCATCAGGATTTCCCGGGGGGTCTCCATGATTTTCACGCCATGTTTGGTAATCAGGGTCTGCATGTCCTTACTGTTTTGATCGATCATGAAACAGTCAAAGAAGCCCTGCGTGGCATAAGCCGCATTTTCGACGATTGCCTTGAGATCGGCGGGGAGGGCCTCCCATTTGGCCTTATTGATGAGGATTTCCATCATCCCCGTGGGCTGGTGCACGCCCGGATTGTAGTAATATTTGGCCACGTCCTGGAATCCCATCTTCATGTCCGCCGAAGGATCGCTGAATTCGCCGGCGTCGATAACGCCTCTCTGGATGGCCGGGACGATTTCACCGCCGGGGAGAATCACCACGCTCATTCCCAGGTTTTTGAAAACTTCCGACGCAGCACCCGCGGCCCGGAATTTCAACCCTTTGAAGGTTTTAACATCGGTAATGGGCTTCTTGAACCAGCCCTGGGGCTCGGCGGTTTCACCCGAGGCCGGGAAAGCGACAACGTTCATCTTCAGATCGTTTTGGAGTAATTCGTTGTACATTTTCAGGCCGTCCCCCAGGTATAGCCAGGAGAGCCAGTCAAGGTTATCCATCCCGAAAGGTCCGCCCGCCGCGCTGCTGTAGAGGGTGCAGGCGGGATGCTTCCCGAACCAGTAGCCCGGCCAGGCATGCCCGGCATCCAGGATTCCCTTGTGAACAGCATCCAGGACTTCGAACGCCGGGACGATGGCGCCGGCTGCTGAAACTTCAATTTTCAGGCGGCCACCGGCCATGGCATTGACTTTTTCGGCAAATTTGTTTGCAGAAACCTGGTGGTTATCGGCCGCCGTCCAGGTGCTCTGCATCTTCCAGACGATCGGCTGCTGCGCGGATGCCAGGGCCCAAAAGCTAAGGATGAAAACGAATCCGAAAACAACTACAAACGCCTTTTTCATACTTTCTTCCTCCCTTTAAATTTTTACTTCACTACCGCTTAATTTAGCAATCTACTTTTACCAGACAAAGAAGTCAAGTTTTTTTTTGTATTCTCTTTTTCGCATTAACATTCCAAAGTGTTAGCTGTATTGACAGCAACCAGAATCGCAGCAAAAACCGTCATTCATGCCGCTGCTTTTTTCCCATCCCCGCCATCGTCTCCACGGCTTTCACCACCGCGGAATCATCCTCTTTCCCGTAACCCAAATTGCTGGCCATCTGGTAGATCTCCCGCGCCAGCGAGCTCAGAACCAAGAGGCAGCTTAATCGACTTGGCCATTTCCAGCACGTACCCCAAATCCTTCACCAAGATATCCAGCTCGCCCCGGCAGGCGAAATCGCGGTCCACCATCCGATAGGCCCGGTTTCGGAACATCCAGCTGTCCCCGGCGCTCTTGGGAATCACCTCCAGAATGAGCTTGGGATCCAGACCGGCTTTCGTCCCCAAAGAAACCGCCTCCGCCACGGCCAGGTTGTTCACCGCCACCAAGAGGTTGTTGACCAACTTCAGGCTGAGTCCGTTTCCGAGCCCCCCCATATAATAAATGTTCTTCCCCATCGCTTGCAGCAACGGGAGGCATTTTTCATAGCTTTCCCTTTGGCCCCCGACCATGATGGCAAGAGTCCCGGCCTCGGCCCCTTCTTTCCCGCCGCTGATCGGGGCATCCAAAACCTGGACGCCATTCGGCTCCAATTTTTGCCCGAGGTTTCGGATCTGCGAAGGAGCGATGGTGCTGCTTACAATTAGGATGTCCCCCGCGCGCAGCCCCTCTTTCATCCCCTCTTTGCCGAAAACGACCTCTTCAATTTGATCAAAATTCAAAACCACGAGAATCGAGACTCGGGCTTTTTGGGCGACTTCAAAGGGGCTCCCCGCCGCCTGGCCTCCTAATCCTCGAATTTTTTCTCAGCGCCTCCTTCCTGACATCAAAACCGACAACCGGAAATCCGGCCTTCAAAAGGTTCCCGGCCATCCCCATTCCCATGTTTCCCAGCCCGATAAACCCGACAGGCTCTTTCATGCCCACCTCCATAAATACCGTGAGAGCGCGAGAGCGCAAGTCGCAAGGGGTATAATAAATTGTGCTGCCGTGCTGCCGTCTGCAAGTACTGCAACTCGCGACTGCGGAAGGGGAGATCACCAGTTGACGCTATTCTTGCACTTCGCATTTTGCAATTTTCAATTTGCATTACTTTTCTTTTTTTCCTTTTCCCCCATGTACTCCCTGCTCCCTGCCCCCTGCTCCGCGCGTTTTTCCCTACCCCCTACCCCCAACTCCCTACACCCTGATGTTATAGATCTCCTGCGCTTTCTTCGCGAGCTCCTCCTGAAATTTCGGATTGGCGATGGCAATGATTGCCTTCACCCTTTGCCGAATCGTCTTTCCCGCCAAAGCCGCAATTCCGCAATCGGTCACGATGTAATCCACGTCGTTGCGGGAAGTGGTCACCGCCGCCCCCTGCTTGAAAACCGGGACGATCCGGCTGAACTCCTTGGCCGTGCTCGGCAGGGCGATGATGGCTTTTCCCCCTTCGGACATCCGGGCCCCCCGAACAAAATCCACCTGCCCCCCCACCCCGCTGAACTGCTGCGGCCCCATGCTGTCGGCGCAAACCTGCCCGAGCAAATCCACCTCCAGGGCGGAATTGATGGAGATCATCTTTTTGTTCTTGGCGATCACATAGGGGTCGTTGGTGTAATCGACCGTGTGGATCTCGATCATGGGGTTGTCATCGAGCCAGTCGTAAAAGGCCCGGGTCCCCATCAGGAACGTAACCAAGATCTTCCCCTTGTGGATCGTTTTCTTCGCCCCGGTGATAACCCCTTTTTCCGCCAGGTGCATCACTCCGTCGGCGATCATTTCGGAGTGGATCCCCAAGTTCTTAAAATTGGCCAGGTTCGCCAGAACCGCATCCGGGATCCCCCCGATTCCCAACTGCAGGCAGCAGTCGTCGTCGATCAACTCGGCCACGTTTCGCCCGATCCGCTCCTCCACCTCGGTCATCTTCTTCTTGCTGAGTTCGTAAATCGGCAAGTCCACTTCCACGATGTGATCGATCTCGGAAACGTGGATGAAGGAGTCTCCGTGGACCCGCGGCATGTTTTTATTCACTTCGGCGATCAGGACCTTGGCGGTCTCGGCGCTCTTTTTCGTCCAGTCCACGGAGACCCCGAGGCTGCAGAACCCATTCTTGTCCGGAGGGGAGACCGTGACCATGGCCACGTCCACCGGCCACAAGGACTCGAAGAGCGATGGAATCTCAAAATTGAAGCGGGGGATATAATCCCCCCGGCCCTCCCAAATCGCCTGCCGGGTCGGTCCCCCGGCGAATAGAGCGATGTGCTGAAAGCTTTGCTGATATTCCGGCCGGCAGTAGAGCGCTTCGCCCATGGGCACCTGGTGGAGAACCTGGACGTTCCGAAGGTCCCCCGCCCTTTTCACCAACTCCGCGGGAAGGGTCCGCGGTTCCCCGCAGGCATGGGAAAACGTGACCCGGTCCCCCGACTTGACCAGCTTCACCGCCTCGGCCGCAGTGGTGATTTTCCGTTTGTAGTCCTCTCGCCAATTCTTCATCGATAAAACACCTTTCTGACTTCCCAAGGTACCAAGGGAATAAGCTTATTTATAAAACATTACCCGAAGATAGTAAAGAGGATCGTGCCGGCCCCGCAAAACCCTCACCGCCTCCGCATTTCGTCCCCCGTAAGCCTTAAGTCGGTCCGCGGCCGCATGCCCCCCTCGGCCTCAAGGTTTATGGGTTTGCCGTTCAGATTGAAATCCAGTTTCTCTTTCATCCGCTTCCTCGTTTCCCCATAAAAAAAAGCCTCACTTTTAACATCAAAAGTGAGGCTAAAATAACTTTTGCCACAGAGAGCACAGAGTACACAGAGAAAATTAAAAACTAAGCTAAAAAAAACCATACTATATCGAAACATCTTGAAGATGTGTTGGTTTTTCGAAAATTTTATTTACCTCTGTGTTCTCTGTGGGCTCTGTGGCAAAATATTTTTTGGCTTTAAATCCCGGCGACGCATCCCGGCGCCCGAACCATCAAAACCGGCACGCAGGAAGATCTCAAAATACGGTCGGCCACGCTGCCCCAGACCCACTTGCTCGGCCCCGATCGGCCATGGGTGGCAATCACAATCAGGTCCGATCCGCTCTTTTTGGCATACTCGGCCACATCTTCGGCTACCCCTTCGGTTCTCTTGATAACCCGCCCGCTTGCTTTTACGCCATTCGTCTGATGACTTCTCGTCACCTCCTGAACGTATTTCTCTGCATCGGCCTTGTGCTCCGCATCCAGTTTGCCTATTTCCTTTTCGCTCATTACGAACTCCCCGGCGTTCGGCATACGAAAAGGCTCAAATACACGAACGAATTCAACTTCTTTGACCTGGCATCCTTTTGCCAAAGCTTCCACGTGAGGAAGGACGCACTCGGCCAATTTCGACCCGTCTAAGGGAACCAGAATCTTGTTATACATAACATTGCCCTCCTCAAATGAATTTAACTCCTCATCTTTCTATATTTATTGATGTTTCCCCAAGCAATTCGATTCGTTGGAACCCTTCCTTTCCTCAAAATTTGGAAAGGCAGATTTGGGATCTCAATTGTAGGGGCGATTCGCGAATCGCCCCCACGGGTATGCCCCAACGACGAAGTTGAAGCGCAACGCCGCAGATGGACTTTTTACGAAACCATCAATAATCGCTGGTCATGATAAACAGGGGTTTAGACTCGAAGCTCTCGTAATAAGGCCGCAGCCGCTCGCAATTGTAATATTTCTCCACGTCCACGACTTTTTTAACGCTGGTGACAACCTCGAGAGGAACGTCGTCATAGCGCCCGTTCCGCAGGGAAACCAGGCGCCCGTGGGAATGGTTCAAAATCAGGTTCAGAGCCAGGTTGCCGAAGGCCATCGGGGCGATCGAGTCGATGGCGTCCGGGTTTCCGCACCTTACGAGATAGCCCAGCCGCTGGTTGATCACGTTGATGGGCCGGCCTTTGTTGAACTTGGCGGAGAGTTTCTGAATCTGGTCCGAAACCCGATCGCCGATCCCGCCCAATTTTTTGTGGCCGAACATGTCCTGCTCCTGCTTCTCAAAGACCATTTCGCCCCCCTCAAACGCCGCTCCTTCGGAAACGAGGACGACCGAATAATGGCTCGGGTTGGTGAAGCGGTCGGACACCAGCAATTCGGTCAGGCGTTCCACGTTGAACTTGAACTCCGGGATAACGCAGCGGCTCGCCGCCCCCGCCATGGTGGGCAGGAGCGCCGTAAACCCCGCGTACCGGCCGAAGACCTCGATCACTAAGATGCGTTCGTGGGAACCCGCGGTCGTGCGCAGGTTGTGGGTCATCTCGATGGTCCGGGTGATGCATGTGCTGAAGCCGATGCAATAATCCGTTCCCGGAACATCGTTGTCCATGGTCTTGGGGATGGCGATGACTTTGAAGCCCTTCTTCGAAAGGTGGACGCTGTAGCTCAGCGTGTCGTCCCCGCCGATGGGCACCAGATAGTCGATCCCCAGGAAATCCAGGTTTTCAAGCACCTCCGGGGTCAAATCATTGATGTCATCCTTGTATTTGTCCTTGAGGTGCCCCGGCACATCATTCTTCGGAACATGGCTGGGCCGGGTGCGGGAGGTGTGCAGAAAGGTGCCTCCGGTCCTCCCGATTTTATTCACGATCTCTTCCGTCAGGACCTGGTAGTATTCCTCCTCCGTGTCCCTCCGGTCCCGAGTCATGGAAACCAGCCCCTTCCATCCGTTGCGAAGGCCGATCACTTTGAACCCCTCCCGGATCGCCCGGATGGTTACGGCCCGAATCGCCGGGTTCAGCCCGGGGACATCTCCCCCCCGGTCAAAATCCCGATGACTCCTTTTTTCTTTCTGTTGTTTGCCATTATTCTATCCCCCCTCAACGGACTGATATTTCATCTCAAACGCACTTATGCAACCGGCCAGCAGCCAATAGCTAATGGTAACGCGGTTAGCGTTCTGGCTTGTGCCCCGAATAATGCCGGACCCCCGCCGCCTTCAGCTTTTCGAGAACGTGGGGATGGAGGATGACCTCCTCCCGTTCGATCTCGCTCTGCATCCGGGGGTTGATCTTCCAGATCAGGTTATAGAGTTTGTCCATCGACTCCTTTCCGGAAAAAGAGGCCATGACCGCGGGATGCACGCTGACGCCTGCCTTGACCAAATTGTTCAAACCCGCAAGCTGAAGCTGGAACCCTTTGGGGTCGGCTCCCGTCAAACGGGCGAATTCCTCCTCGTTGGTCCCTTTCAGCGACACCCTCACGTGAACAAAAGGGAACAGCGCCAAGTCCTGGGCATAGGACTCCTCCTCCCCAAGGAGAATCCCGTTCGTTTCCAGGACAAAATGGATCTTCTTGTGCTGCAGGGCGCTGAGAACTTTCAGGAGGTGATCCCTTCCGATCAAAGGCTCCCCTCCGCTGATTCGCACCTGCCGAATTTTATTCTCCGCCGCCATTCTGAGAAAAGTCTCGGCAACCTGGGCGGCGCTGAAAAAATCCTCCCCGCCCTCCCCGCTCAGGAGTTTTTCATCGCGAATCCAGCAGAATCGGCAGGTCAGGCCGCACCCGACACAGTCCGCGGTAATCATTCCGCCGCCCCCCCGGTCGAAGCGGAATCGCGAGTATTTTTTCTGGTCCCCCCCAACCTTTTCCGGATGACCCGGGCCTCGGTCTCTTTGTGGCGGGCCGCCGCATCGTAGCTCATGGTTGGGATCCTTCGCTGATCTGATCGGGGAGCTCGTTGACATCCCCCTTTTCAAAGGGGAAATGGACCTTCAGCTTCTCCCCGATTTCCCGGACCCCGAGACAGATGCCTTCGCCGAACTTCCCCTGTCGAAAATTTTCCTGCATTTTATCTTTCACCGTTTCCCAAAAATCTTCCGGCACAACCCGATGAATGCCTTCGTCCCCTAAGACGGCGAATCTTTTATGGTCCGTGGCCAAGTAAATCAGAACGCCATTGCGCTGCCGGGTTTTCGTCATCCCCAATTTTACAAACACCTGCTTCGCCTTTTCCAGCACATCCGCTTTGGCGCAGCAATCCAGATGGAGGCGGATCTCCCCGGAAGTCCGATCCTCCGCCTTCCGGATCTCCTCCACGATCCGCTGCTGTTCCTCGGGGGTAAAAAATTTTTTCGGATGCCTTTTCCAAAACATTTTATTCACTATTACTCACCACAGAGGCCACAGAGAGCACAGAGATTTGATCCTTAAAATATTCAAAAAGCCTTAAATAATTATCCCTTGAACCGATTCAAATGCACCCTTCAAAATTCCACTCTTAAATTGTTTTTTCGAGCCAAAAATTTTTCTCTGTGTGCTCTGTGTGCTCTGTGGTGAAACTGCTGTTACCATTCGCCGCTGGCGCCCCCGCCGCCGAAGTCTCCCCCCCCTCCCGAAAAACCTCCCCCCGAATCCCCGAAGGAGCCGCCTCCCCCCCAGTACCCCCCGCCCGTGCTCCAGCCTCCCGACCCGCCCGAATGGTAGTGGCGCTTTCTTCCCACGGCGCTCATCACCATAACGGAGCCGACGATCAGAATCAATAACAGCGGGACCCAAAGGGGCAGGCCTTGAGAGCGCTGGGGGCCTTTCTTTACGGGCCTGTACTCCCCCTTCGTGGCCGCCATGATGGCATTGAGCCCGGCCTCAATCCCGGCGTAAAACCGCCCCTCCTTAAATTGCGGGCCGATCTCGTTGCGGATAATCGAGCCGGCCACGGCATCCGGCAGGGCGCCTTCCAGCCCATAACCGACCTCGATGCGCAGCTTCTTTTCGTTCTTGACAGCCAGCAGGATGGCGCCGTTGTTTTTTCCCTTTTGCCCGATCTTCCATTTCTCCGCCAGGCGGATCGAAAAATCCTCCAGGCTGTCCCCCTGCAAAGACGGAATCAAAAGGACCGCAATTTGGTTTGTCGTTTCCTTTTCAAAAGCCTCCAATTTCTGGTCGAGAGCGGCAACTTCCCGCCGGCTCAGGGTGCCTGTTCGATCCGTGACCCGGCCCTCCGGTCTGACGGGAACTTCCAGAGCCAAGGCAGCGATCGTCGAAAAAAGGATGAACAAAAGAAAAAGGAAAACAACTTTTTTCAAGGCCACATCAATAGATCCTTGCTTTCCCCTTCTTGTAAAGGGAGGCAAGGGAGGATTTTGGGCGCCAGAAAATAGGGAATCGATCATAATCGGAAGCCGCTGTTTGGCAGCTTTTTGCGGGATCATTCGGCTCGCCGACCCCGCAAAAAGTTGCCCCGAACGATGGTTTCGTAAAAAGCTCCAGATGCAAGGCGCGCAAAAACTGAGGAGTGAAGCGTACATGCAAGTACTCTGCAACGATGAAGTTGAAGCGCAACGCCGCAGATGGACTTTTTACGAAACCATCAAAACTTCACCTGCGGGGCCTTCTTGGAACCGGCCTCCGCTTCAAAAAGGGGCAGGCGCTCAAACCCGAAGATCCCGGCCAAAAGCGCCCCGGGGAAAGTCCGGATTTTGCGGTTGTAATTCAGAACCGTTTCGTTGTATCGGCGGCGCTCCACGCTGACCCGATTTTCCGTCCCTTCCAACTGATCCTGGAGTTTCATAAAGTTCTGGTTGGACTTCAGCTCGGGGTAACGCTCGACGACGACCATCAGCCGCGAAAGGGCGCTTTCCAGGCCTTGAGCCGCCTGGAAAGATTTGCTGATGTCCCCGGTCTGCCGGGCCTCGCCCCATTGGCTCCTCAGCCGGGTGACTTCTTCGAGGACCGTTTTCTCCTGGGCCGCAAAGCCCTTCACCGTTTCCACTAAATTGGGGATCAAATCGGCCCGGCGCTGGTATTGGTTTTCCACCTGAGACCAGGCCGTTTTGGCCTCTTCCTGGGAGCTGACGAGGCCGTTGTAAATTCCGAACGCTCCGATGACCAAGACTCCAAGGATCACCAAAGGGATGAGGATAATGACCGCCTTGTTCATGGAACCCCCCCTTGTTAAAAATATTCCAACTTTTTTAACAATTTACCACGAACCCGCCCCTAATACAACCAACCCTTCAAACCCGCCTTGCGCCTGATGGCCTTAAAATTTTCAATTTGCAATACTTTTCTCCTCCCTGATCCCTTCCCCTTTTTCCTTTCCCCTCTTGCCTTTTCCCCTCTTTACCCTTCCCCTTCGCCTTGCGTTTCTCCAATTTGCACTTTGCAATTTTCAATCTGCAATACTTTTCTTTTCCCGTTCCTTACCCTTTTTCCCCTTGCGCTCCCTTCGCTTGAGCCGTACGATATCAGTTGACGTTTTGTTGCGTCACAACTCCTTTACCTCTATTTTTATACGCTCTCGCGCCTCGGTTCTACCGCCCCGACTTTATGGGGTGCGGTCTCATTTCTTACGGCAGTTTAGCGGTAGGTTTTTTCACTTTTAGGCATTTTCTTCTCTGCCTATGCCCTATGCCCCATGCGTTTATTAAGGGAGGTTCTATGCGTTCCGACGGCCGCAAATACAACGAAATGCGCCCCGTTAAAATCACCCGCCGATTCTTGAAACATCCGGAGGGTTCTGTTTTGATCGAATTTGGGAGCACCAAGGTAATCTGCACGGCCAGCATCGAGGAGGACGTTCCCAGATTTCTCAAAAATTCCGAACAGGGGTGGGTCACTTCCGAGTATTCAATGCTTCCCCGGTCCACCCTGACCCGCACCCCTCGGGAATCGGCTGCCGGGAGGATCGGGGGGCGGACCCACGAGATCCAGCGTCTCATCGGCCGCTCGCTGCGGTCGGTCGTCGATCTCACCTCCTTCGGCAAGCGCACCATCTGGATCGATTGCGACGTCATTCAGGCCGACGGCGGAACCCGAACCGCCGCCATCACCGGGTCCTTTGTGGCCCTAACCGACGCCTTCCGCTTTCTCAAGGAAAAGAAGCTCCTCACCTCCCCCCCCTTGCGGGACTCCATCGCGGCCATATCGGTTGGAATGCTCGGTGGAAAAATCCACCTGGACCTCAACTACCAGGAGGATTCCCGCGCCGATGTGGATATGAACTTCGTCATGACCGGGAGCGGCGGGTTGGTGGAAGTTCAGGGGACCGCCGAGCGCAACCCTTTCACCCCCGCCGAATTGAACCGGATGATGGCCGCTGCCCGGAAAGCCACTCTCAAGCTCACCCGCCTTCAAATGGATTCGCTGAAACCCCCAAAAGGGTTGTGGAAAAAATGAAAGACCGCAAGGGACCTCCTTTCCTGGAAATTGTCGTCGCCACCCGCAACCCCGGGAAGCTCAAAGAGATCGCGGCCATTCTAACGGTTGATTCCGTGAGGTTCCTCTCTTTGAAAGATTTCCCCGACATCCCGGAAATCGTCGAAGATGGAAAAACCTTTGCAGAGAACGCGCGCAAGAAAGCCAAAACCGTTGCCCGGTTGACGGGGCGAATCGCCGTCGCGGACGATTCGGGTTTGACCGTTGACGCCCTTCAGGGGAGACCGGGAATCTATTCTTCACGTTATGCCGGGGAAAACGCCTCCGACGAAGACAGGTGCCGAAAACTCTTAAAGGAAATGGAGCTGATCCCGGAGGGAAAAAGAGGGGGGGCTTTCGTGTGCGCCGCGGCGTTAGCCTCGCCTGGCGGAGAGGCCGATGTTGTCGAAGCAAATTGGCGGGGAACGATCACCTTCGCCCCGAGAGGCGCCAACGGTTTCGGCTACGACCCGGTGTTTTTTATTCCGGAAGTAAACCAAACCGTCGCCGAGCTCGCCCCGGCCGTGAAAAATAAAATCAGCCACCGGGCCCAGGCTTTCGAAAAGCTCAAACATATTCTGCCAACGTTTCTTGCATCAATGCCTTGAATCCTCAAAAAACCCGTGGTATAAATAGTTGTAAACAATTTTTTGGCAGCTTTTAAATTCTCTGCGGTCTCTGCGTTCTCCGCGGTGAACTGATTTGCTTTTTTTGAAATTTATATTTTTCTCCTTGTTCTCTGTGCCCTCTGTGGTGAGAGTTACGGTCTTGTCGGGGCGTAGCGCAGCCTGGTAGCGCACCTGCCTTGGGCGCAGGGGGTCGCCAGTTCAAATCTGGCCGCCCCGACCAATAAAATCAATAAGTTACAAATTCGCACCCCTAATTCTGGTTGCGACTTTGGTTGCGAATCCAAAGAGGTTCCCCCTAACAAGGGAGCCTTTTTTATTTTTTGAGAAGGATGGCGAGATTAAAAGAGGAGGTGGAGATTTTAGGGAGCGTTCAAATTTTTTGTGGCTTGGAAATGATGCCAGATAAAGTTATTTTTTTGCGGGAGGGTCGTAGCCGAAAATATTTTCTTCGCGAAAGGCGATAAAGTCGTTTAAGGTCCAGGTCAATCTCATCATCAACAACCGCGCCGGCGGCAACGCCCCCCTGATCGCCGAGAAGATCGCGGACAGGCTCCATAAGGAGAAGCAACAGGGATTGTTTTGATCCTGTTTCTGTACCCGTTTCCAGCCAATTTACCGGCTTGTTGACTTTTCTTAAATTTCAATATATCTTTCCCAGATCTTCACGCGGCTGAAGTATTTCCAAGGTGCGGACATTGGCTGTCTGCTATTTTGTTGGGTGCAACCCCCCTTGCAACCCCCCTTGCGCTTGACACCCAATTGCCTTCCCAGTAAACTCACAACACTAAAAAGCAAGTTCTTATCAATTACGGATCAATTCATCTTCGATTTCTTCATTTTTCGGGATTGAATAGGGTTGGGATTCATGAATTGCCAAGGATTTTTGCCCAATCTCCATCAATAATTTGTAACCTTTTGCACTGGATACACGAATTATATTGTAGGAGTATTTTTCCGCCCTCTTGGATTAAGAAGAAAATGAAGGATCAGATCCGGCAAGGTCAAGAACCCTCTTTTTAGAAGACCTGAAAGTCATAAACCCCTTTCCGAAGGGCACTCCGTTTCTATTTTCACTTGCCTTATTGAGGTTAGATTTCTGGTATGTACTTTGAATTATAATGGAAAATGATGTTTGCAACTGCAAAGATGCCGAAATCATCAGCCAGGTTATCGCTGGCGATGTAAATGCCTTTGAGCACCTGCTGGAAAAATATCAAAATCTTGTGCTGAGAATAGTAAAAAAACATGCACCCCGTGACCAGGCAAAGGACCTTACCCAGGAGACATTTATCCGGGCTTACCAATCATTGCTGACCTTTGAAGGCGGGGGCAACTTTCAGCATTGGATCTCCACCATCGCCGTGAGGACCTGCCATGACTTCTGGAGGAAACATGGAAGAGCGCGGGAAATTTCCGTAAATTTTCTTGATGCCGGACAGACTTTCCGCCATGATAGCCTCCCTTTCTTAAAATAATAACTTCTGATAGCATTTATTCCAGAGTCCTGACGACCTTGAGACTTTGTCGATTGTCCTTAGCCTTCTTGAAGAAAAATTTACTCTGTCAATGCCCCGTTTTCCAAAATCGACCCTGGGTGACCGGTAAGAATTCCCCTTCCTAATTATGTTTCCCGCTTTCCTTTATACCCTTTTTAAATTTCTCAGGATGACACACCACGTAACATTTGGAGCAGGCAAAGTATTGAAAAGCCCCCCGGGTGGCCTTGTCCCACGGGAATCGTTTTTCCCCTGCCAGGAGAAATTCCAGGCGGACCATTGCCGCATCGTCCTCCTGGTCAATTTTCGGCATAGGGAGGTCTGAAAGAGCATAAAACCGGTCCCCCATCACCATTCCGCCGCAACCCCATTGGCAACGGAGGTACGAGAGCCAGCCGTAGCGATACTCTTTGCCATCCATTACCATGACACGGTCCCGGTCCTTGCGGAGGGCCTGCACGGGACAAATCGAAACGCAGGGCTGGGGGCACCCTTGACATGGGTCTTCTTCCAGCATGGGATCCGGCAAAAGAGGCGCCGTCGTCAAAATGGTGATCAACTGCACAGCGCCGCCGTACTGGGGAGTCACGAGGAAGCCTCCCCGCCCCAGCCGTCCCAGGCCGGCGGCCATGGCCACGTGCTTGTGGGAAATCTCTCCCACTCCTTTTTCCTGGTAATAGTACTGATTGGCGGGGATCGGAAGGCTTACGTAATCCAAATCTTCCAGGAAATTGGCCAGATCGAGAGCCATCTCGTCCAATCGGACCTTGGGCTCCAAGCCGGCAAAGCGGGAGAAAGGCATAGGGCTTATGCCGCGTAGGTGCAGCTGCTGGACGCCGCGGTTGATTCTAAAGGCCATGGAGATCAGGCTTTTGGCTTCCGGCAATAGTCTCTTGGGGTGGAGATCCGGCGGAGCATTTTCCATCCGTTTCATCGGGGCAATTCCCACCAAATGGGCGCCCTAAAGAAATGGCCTTCTCCTTTACCGCCCGTGTTAATTCTGCCGGTGAATGCCGTTTGATTCCGTCCATCGTTCCCATCCTTGATTGACTTCGTTCATTTTTCCCTCTTATTCCGGGCAAAGTCATTCAATTTTCGCTGCCGAAGCCGCGGGCGATCATGTGCTCCACCTTGTGCCCTAACCGCTCTCCGAGGATCCGGGCCGATTTCAGGGCGGCCAATTGATTCTCTATCGGGTTATACATGCCTTTGCCGATCCTTTCCAGCATCCCGTAGCTGGCTACCACTCCGCTGAATTCGCAGGAGCTTAAGGAATCGGGACAGCCCAGACAAGGATTCGCGCCTGCTGCAGTTACCCTTCCTAAAGGATTCATTCCGTTGTTACGCATGAACTGCAGCAAGGCGTCGGCAAGGCTTTCGGAAAGCTCCCCATTATTTCCAACAACCACGGCGGCTCCTACTTTGCCCCGGGTGAGTTGACGGTGGTGACGGAAAGACCAAAACCGCTCCATCATCGCCTTGGTGGCTGAATCGATCATCCCGGAAAAAGCCCACCCCCCGATAACCAAAGCACTGGAGTCGATGATCTTATTACGCAATTCAGGCCAATCATCATCGATTATGCATATATTGTTTCCCCGGCATCCGTTACAGGCTTTACATGGCCTGATGTTGAGCTCGTGAAGACGAACCAATTCAAAAGGCAGGCGGGAGGCTGATAAAACCTCCCGAATCAACGTTTCAACCTTACCATCTTTCTGCGGGGATGCGCTTACCCCTAAGATTTTTGCCTTCATCTCCGGCTCCTTTTCACCGTCTATCGGTATAGATTTTCGGGGCACTTGGCAAAAGGCGAAATAGAACGTATCCGCCTTTGCTCAAAATGACCGTGCTTCCCCACTCTGTTTTTAGGAGCAAAATGCCCATCCACTTTCTGAATTTCAAATCATTTGTCAAGAAAGTAACCCAAGCGTGCGCAGAGTCTCTGAGCTTTCCACAGGGGGCACAGTCTGGGGCATCCACACCCTTCACATTTTTCTGTTTTTTCAAGCAATTCTGAGATCTTGTCTCTGCGCGGCAGTTAATAATTCTATTTCATTTTGGATTTGGGAAATGGAGGATGAAAGGGTCTTTCGCAGCTTTCGGGTAAGCTTCTGGTCCTTGGTATTTTCGGATTTGGTCAAGGCAAAGGATACCCCGGATCTCTTTAATGGAATAGCCGATACGTTTTAGAACTTGAACGGAATTAATTATCGAAACAGCCTCTTCACCATAAATCTTTCGTCCCCCGGGAGTAGTGCGAGACGGAGCAAGAAGCCCTTCGGCTTCATAATGTCGAATGGTCCGAGGCGTACATCCGGTGCGCCTGCAAATCTCGCCAATCAATATTCCATCTGCCATAAGCCTATTCTCATATCTTAAATTCATATTTCTATTACACGTTACGTAACGTAATCATTATAGAAAATAACCTGTCAACCTCTTTTTAAAAATATAATTATTCATATTGTTTCCGGTTGCCGCCAACATGGATTGTTGATTGTGGCGGAATTACGACAAACGGGGGAATAGAATAGCTGTTGGAAAAGGACCGGCTTTAGATTGCGGGATCTTTGCTCCGACAGGAATTCCGGGGTTGAATTCAGCGGCCGAAAGCAAGGTTACATAGAATGCCGATATGAAAAAATGAATTATCATAACAATTATTGGCATTTTGGGTTTTCCTCTTTTCATTCCACTCCCCAAATCTAAACAGGCAAGTTATTTCCCATGGAATCTGCACGAAATTTAAAGCACTATCTTTAAAATAATATATCACTTTCTTGAAAAAATCCGTCCTCTTTTGCTCAGAACATAGGTCTTTATGGATGGATTAATAATTGGAAAACGGTTAAAATATTCAAAAATATAAGCAAATTGCCTTTGGCCAAATTTGAAAACCCGTTAAAGATAACCCAATTTCTTTTGCCGGTTAACCCGAAGGGCCAGGGTGGCGTGTAAGGATAGTTAAACGATGGATTTAAGGAAATTCGATCAAGCCTTCCTGCCGTTCGAGGCCAAATTGCTGGCGCAGGAAGAATTGAGAAGACGGATCGGGGTCCGGGAAGTCGACCGGCCCACTTATGAAAAATATATCATCGGCCCCATCGAGCGCTTCGATCATCGGCGGAATGGTTTCATGGCTTCGATACCCGGGAACCCCTTCGGAGAGGAAATGCGCCAGCGACTTAAAGCCCGAGGCATTGAAGGGGGAATCCCCCTTCCTCCTCCTCCCTTCAACGAACTGGAGCCGGAGGACCGCATTGGCTATAGCCTGAACACTGCCGCCCGGAGGCTTTGCCAGGAATATCACCCCCAGCCGCTCCCACAAACGCCCCGCGAGGGCCGGGTTGAAGTCACCGACCGGCGGCAGATGTCCCGCCTGGTCAAAAAAGTCGCGCTTTTCTTCGGAGCCGAGATGGTGCGTATCACCCGGGTGGATCCCCGGTGGGTTTATCAGGACATAGAAATCTCCACATCCATTCGCCATCATTGCCGTTGTCCCCCATGTCCGGAGTATGAACGAGACTGCCCCATCGCACTATTCGGAGCCGCCGTTTCGGACACCTACTCCCGCCTAAAATTTATTTCGGTTCAGCTGACTGATTTTATCCGCCTCCTGGGGTATGACGCCATGTACCGCGAGACCCTGGGGATGTACAAGCCTGAAATGCTGATGGTGCCCATGGCCATTGACGCGGGCGTCGGGGAATTCGCCCGCAACGGACATGTCCTTTCCCCAGAATTCGGCATCAATATGCGCCTCAAGGCCGTCACTACGGATCTGCCGTTGGAGGCCGACAAACCCATTTCTTTCGGCGCTCATGAATTCTGTATGGCCTGCGAACAATGCGCCGAGTACTGCCCGGGCAAGGCGATTCCTTTCGGCCCGCCCACCGAAGAAGTCGCCGATCCTTTATACAACAATCCAGGTTACCGCAAATGGTATGTCAATGCCGAACGCTGTCTGACTTTCTGGACAGCCAACCGGAAGAAATGGTCGACCTGCGGCGGCCGGTGCATCGTAGCCTGCCCCTGGAACAAGCCTGATAATCCCTGGCATAACCTGGTCCGTCGGGTCGCGGTTCAGGCTCCCAAAGCGGTAAAGAAGATGCTCATCTGGGGGATAAGACCCTGTACCGTCGCGGGTGAAGCAGCGGATCCACTTATTGCGTATCGGAAGGAATGCGAGAAATAGTGCGCCACAGGAATTCAAAGACCCGGATTTTCGTGGGATCTCTCCTCGTTTTTTCCCTTGGAAAAGGCAAAAGCGGGGAATTAGGACCTTTGGCTGATAAGGGGCTAGAAATTCTTTGATCAGCGGAATAAATACCAAATATAAAAAATTAAGGAGGGTTTATGGAATACGGGGAACTCGTCCGTAAGGCGGAAGCAAATTTAATCGCCAAGGGAATATTGAAAAACTATACGGTGGGAGAAGGATCCTATTTACGGCAAGGGGCGGAAACAAATTTTGTAAACGCCTTTAACCACCGGTATTTCGAACGCTTCGGGTTCAAATTCAGGATGATTGATTCGCAGGAGGCGAACACAGAGATCACCCTCTTCAAGAAAACCTTTAAGACCCCGATCCTTAGCGGGGCTCTTTCCGGGATGGTCGATATTACCGAAAAGCCTCTGGCGAAAATCGCCTCGCCGGAATAAAAGACAGTGGATCCATGATGTGGCTCGGAATAGTTTCCTCAGAAAATCTTAAAGAGGTTCTCGATATTGGAGTACCGACGGTTAGGATTGTTAAGCCCTTCCAGGACAGCGAGACAATGGTGAGGGAGCTAAAAGAGGCCGAAGAGGGCGGAGCGATCGCTGTTGGGACCGATATTGATTTTTTCTATGGAGGCAAAAGGGGGGATCGGACCTTCGCTCCAAAGGCCATGGGGCCAAAGAGTATGGTTGAGTTGAAAAAGTTAGCGGGTATTACCAAACTTCCGTTTATCCTAAAGGGAGTGCTCAGTGCTCACGATGCCAAAAAAGCCCTTGAAATTGGGGCGGGAGGAATCGTTGTTTCAAACCATGCGGGCGTGGTTATCGATTATGCCGCCCACGCGCTGGAGGTATTACCGGAGATAAAAGCAAGTGATTGGGGATCGGATGCCCATTTTTGTTGACAGCGGCATTCGGCGTGGTTCCGATGTTATGAAGGCCTTGGCTTTAGGCGCGGATGCTGTTCTTGTTGGGTGGGCCTTGATTATGGGCCTTGCCGCTAACGAGAGCCAGGGAGTTACAGGAAATAGTCGATATTTTGACGGCTGAGTTGCGACGAATCATGAGTGTGACCGGGTGCAAGAATCTCTCGGAAATTGATGATAAGCGTATTGGTTAGACGGGACTATTTGATCTGTAATTGCCAGATATCTCCATGCCGTCAGGGGCCATAATAATACCCCCTTTGCGAGGGAAGAAATGAGGTGGCTCTTGAAGCATTATCCACTGTTGCCTTAACAACATTCACAGGTGCCGGGATGAATCGGACCTAATGACCGGCTAAAGTTTTGCCAGCGTGCCAGCATCGCAACCTGGAAATTTGTCACCATTATTGCACGAAAATATTATCAACATTTTTTAAGTCTTCGGATTTTCAGCTAAAATAGCGGAAATCAACACTTACCCGACACAAAAATATCGCAGGCTTTTCTTGAAAATTGATGAGGTGTTTGTGGAATTTTCCCAGCAGGCCCGAAGGATACCAAGCAAGCCCCCCCGTTCTTTAAGGAGCGATCCTTTTCAAATTCTCCTGCAAATCGACCATGCTCTGCTGACTCACAGGGAAGGGTCGGGTTTGATAATTTCAGCCATTCCTTGATCTCGGAGTGCGCCATTCGCTGCAAGGCCATATCGGCTGCTGGGTCAACAAGGGCAGGGAGAAAAGGCTCTATCAGGAGGACCCTTTGGCGGCAATCCTAAGCCCCGAGGAACTGCTGGAAAAGCTTCCGATGGAGGGGATAGACAAAAAGAATGGCCTGGTCCTTTTTTCAGGGACCCTGGCCACGAAGGGCGGGCTGGTTTTCGGCGACTTTTACGACCTGGAAATGGCAGACCCCGTCTTGAACCGCTCGATCAAATACAGCTACAAAGTAAAAATCCTGCCGCAGTTTATTTAACGACAGGATTCAAGGAGCCAAGAAAAATCAAAACGTATAGGCCGCCAAGCGCCGTGCGTTTTTTCCCTTGCGCCTCACGGTCTTTCAATTTTCATTTTGCAATTTGATATTTGCAATTTGCAATATGTTTTTATTGTTATCTCTTCCCGGGCTTCGCTCGGCTTCCCCACCCTCCCATCAAATGCATGTGCATGTGAAAGATAACCTGCCCGGCTTCGCGCCCCGTGTTCATTAAAAGCCGGTAGCCGTTTTGCGTATTCTGCTGCTCGGCTATCCGTTTCGCCGTCATCCACATTTTCGTCATGATGCCTGCGTTTTTCTCATCCAGGCCGTTGAGGGAGTCAAAATGCTTCTTCGGAACAATCAACAAATGAATGGGCGCAGATGGGTTAATATCCTTGAACACCGCCAAGTCTTCATCCTCAAAGACAATCTCCGCGGGCAGCTGTCGGGACACAATCTGGCAAAAAATACAGGTCATTCAATTCCTCCGGAAAACTCCAAGCCGTCTTTGGACATAATCGCACGGATCGCCCTTTTTAACACACCCCACTCGGAAAAATCAAACAAAAATGTCAACGGACCGTAGCCCTTCAGTCACGGGTGGTGCGGAACAAATTCTGTTGTGGCCTGGAGGTTTAGGCGGTACGCGCCGGAAGCATTGGCCGGGATAGGCAGAGACTCGGAGAAAATAGCGATTCTCCGCAAGGGGAGGCGGGAGGCCCGCCCCTGCCTCGTCCACAAAGAAATCACCGCCTGTGGTTCCAAGCGGATCGTCCGGACCCCCGGGCCAGGGAATCACTTTGCCTTTACCCACCAGGTGCAAAAATATATGATGAGCGATCATGAAGACGCTTATCTGGATTGCGTTTCAAGGTAATTAGGAAGCTGGAACTGGAGATCACTGTTGGAGACCTTCAACATTCGTCATTCCGGGCTTGACCCGGAATCCAGACTTTCTTTCTGGATTCCCGCTTTCGCGGGAATGACAACCGTGATTTTGGCGAACATTTATGCAACGTTTAGGTTTACGCCCGACCTTAATCCGAGCGGCTGGCTACCCGTCACTGAATGGTTACATCGGGCCTTTTCACCTCCGTGCCTCAAACCCTGTCCATTTTGTATTTTGAAATTTGCATTTTTCTTTTTGCAAAGTACCTTCCTTTTGCCCATCCTGTTTTCGGTCTTGCAAATTGCAATTTGCAATACATCTCCCCTTCCCCCTTGCCCCCTCGCGACTCGCGCTCTCGCGGTCTTTAAATTTCCATTCTTACAACTATCCTTGATGCTTTCGTCCCGGTGACACCGGTAGTTACCCCATGGCCTTCTGCCCGCTATGCCCTCTGCATTTGCTTTTTACATAGTCTCATCCTTGACAACAAAATACAAGAATGGTAAAAAAAGAAAAGGCGCCTGTAGCTCAACCGGATAGAGCAACAGCCTTCTAAGCTGTGGGCCGGGGGTTCGAGTCCCTCCAGGCGCGCCATTGGCTTGGAAGGTTCAGCCGCCTCTGTCAATCTTTCTGTGGTGAGTGTAGCTCAGTTGGTTAGAGCACTGGGTTGTGGCCCCAGCGGTCGAGGGTTCAAATCCCTTCACTCACCCCATCCTTTTTCCTGCGCCCGTAGCTCAGTTGGATAGAGCGTCGGACTTCGAATCCGCAGGTCGCCCGTTCGAGCCGGGCCGGGCGCGCCAATGATTTCGACTGGTTATCAAGATATTCTTCAGGTCGGGGATTAAGTTGACCGGCCCTCGTTCAATCAATTCCGGCTTCTTTGCTTCGCCTCTCCAGGATCACCGTATCTCTCCAAACGCCGAAATGCTTCCCTACTTTCTCCCTTCTCCCGACTAAACGAAAGCCGCATTCCTCATGGAGCCTGATGCTCGCTACGTTCTCCGGGAAAATACCGCCCTGAAGGGTCCAGAACCCTTTTTCCTCGGAGCATTCGATCAGGGCCTTCAATAATTTCCGCCCCAGGCCTTTGCGATGCTGCCCCTCCTTTATGTAAATGCTCACCTCCGCCACACCGCGATACACCCAGCGCGTCGAGGTCGGCGAAAGCGCCGCCCACCCCAATATCCGGCCTCCGTCTCGATAAACCAACCGGCATTCCCGGTGATATTTCTTATCCCACTCCTCCCAGGAAGGGACTTCCAGCTCAAAGGAAGCATTGCGAGTCTCCAACCCTTCCTGGTAGATCGCCCGCACCACCCCCCAATCCTGAGGTGTCATTTTATCGATGTATCCCTGCGGATTCATTTTCGTTCCTTTCTTGCGCTTTTTGTGAAAATACCCAACAGGAAGTTTATAAAATCGGCGGGGAAAAATCAAGGGAAGCTTAGAAATGATGATCGCGTAAAAAGTGTGGAAATGAGCTTTTCCGTCATTCCGGCAAAAGCCGGAATCCAGTTTTTTCAAAGACTTCTGGACCCCGGCTTTCGCCGGGGTGACGACTCAATTGACTTTTTACGAACCCATCAAGAAATGGTTTCAGGATTATCCATTTTGAGCACTGCGATTTTTAATCCGCAATTTACAGCGGCCAGAACTTCTATTGAACATTCCCTTCAACAATATGAATAAAATCCACCTTCATCCGCTGGACATCGCTTTCCGCCGCTGGGCTCGCCAGCTCATACAAATGCTGGTCTAACCCCAGATAGACCATTTCAAAGGGATCCGGCATGGGTATCCCGGCTTCCAGGAAAAGATCATAAAGATTTTCAATGGTAATCTGCCCCGGAGTGAAACTACGATAAACCGTTTTTTCGTTCCAATTGATCGTCTGCCCCAATTGCGATATCTGCACAGCAAGCTTGTCCGTGAAACTCAAAAGCATGAATTGGTATCCCGCCCCGGGCTGAGATATAGACATTTCATCAATTTCATATACCAAATAAGTGTCCGGGGTAATCCGGATGGGAAAGGGCCCCTTAAAATGCCCATCGATCTCATGGCCCAGAAAAGATTCATTTACCCGGGAAAGGCGATAACCCGCAAAACGCCGATTCTCTTTGAGCAAGAAGTCTCCTGCAATTGAATTTACGGTTTCACCGTTGGCAGGGTTCTGGGAGCTGTAATTAAAAGCCGTGTGCGCCCATTCATAATTTCCGGGGAGGGGTTTGTCCCATTCCTCCTCAAAAACCACATATCCCGGCTTAAATGTCTTGCCGATAACCGCCCCGCCTTCATCCCCAAGGACCCCCTTAAAGGCAAGGTCAAATTGAATATCCGCATAATCTTTCTTGGCGATGGGGGGATAGATCCGGAAATCTGCAACCATTTCCATGCCTGAATCAAGCCTGTTGCAAGGGACAAAAAAAGACCCATTCATCGCCAGGGCCTGTCCGAAAATATCATTGGAGCCGTCGCTATTCCCTCCGACCGGTGTGTATCGATAGTTGAGGGTGAGATCGCCGTTTCGCATAGCCTCGTTGGCGGTCAGGTTTTTTATTTTGAGTTTCATGAAATGCAGGGATCCTCGGTAAAAAATGGGAACCGCAGTAATCTGAAGATTTCCCCGAAAAAAGTATTTTAAGAGCCCGGCCGAATATCCTGCTGCCCTGGGAAGAAGTTTTCTTGCATAGTCTTCATAAACCAGGCCATCCAGGGAGTGCACTTCCGTATCGCCATATTCCGGGGCGAATTCATCCTTAAAACTCTCCAGGAAACTCACAACCGCCAATCGATAGCCCTTGTCTCCGTCGCCGGTCTTTTCATAATAAGCGACGGCAATTTCTTCACTGGGATTCCTTGGGTTGGGAATATATTCTTTCCTTTGAAGGACCGCATTGTTTAATTTCGGGTAAGGGAATACGGAGCTAAAGATAGTGTTCTCACTAAAAAAATTGGCATTCGTATATTCGGCTATTCCCGTTAAACCCATCCCGCTATCAGGAGCAGGAGCGGTTATATTGGGATTGGTGCCATTGTATTTGTCGGCATCAATGATCTTGGAAATCGGTATCGGCACACCGAGGTAAAATGGGCCGCCCAGAAGGCCCGGATCAAAACCGATCGGGTTAGCGATAAATTCAGAAAACTTGTTTCGGACCGCCGGATTTTCATGCTTTTGTATGCTTTCGACCCACTTTTCGTAGTGGAGTCCAATATGAATACTATTTCTGACGTGAGCGGGGACAGAGGCATCTTGAATCAGATGGCAAACTTGCCCAAGCCCTCTGAACGTGTTGGCAAAAGCCGTTTCTCTCTCCTGGCGAGAACCGGCTGTAAGAGCTTTGTAATAAAATCCTCTCGTATCTTCCCAGGACCATTGCCCGCCAACATCTTGCTCCGAATTTTGAGCCCAGATAGCGGATGACTGCCCCGAATAGCGAAACGGTCCAACAAAATCATAAAGACCTGCTTCTTCCCAGTCTTCTTGCAAGGGGTTATGGAAATGATTGTTCGAGCGTCCGCTACCCCCAATGGTCATTGCGAGACCATCCGGTTCGTCCTCATCCCATCCGCCTTCTCCAAGCCATTGCCATATTTCTTGTCTAATATTGTTTTCCAGTCTTACCCGAAAATCCAGATAATGGCTCTCCAACTCCCATCTTTAAATTTGAGATTATTTTTCAAGGAAGATGTCTAAAGAAAAGTCATCTAATGTTACTTCTCGCAATATTTTGATTGATTGCCTCATGGGTTATTTTCTCTAACGCTATATCCTTGAGAAATCCCATCCAAATAATACAAACAAAATAGAGGATAAAGACCCCTGGTTCATTTTTCATGTCTCCTCGCTCCCGTATATGCACTTCTGGCAATCCAAGATTCTTTTTCTCTTCATTTATTAACCGAATGAATTCTTTTTGTTTCTCTAACGAACCTTCCCCAATCACGGGCCCTGGTATAGCCATTAGTACATCCTCTCTGCTCATCATATCCGGGAGTTTCGGCAACTCGATGGTTTTCCCTGCCATTGTCTCTCCTGTTCCGCTAAACTTAATTCCTTTACACGCATTCAATCGATAACCCTCCGGGATAGGAGCAATAGCCCGGTTTGAATATTATGAAATCAGGTTTTCTCGTGTAATGAATTCCTGTAAAGAAAGTCAGGTATGCGGTCAGATCGTCGCCTTGGCTCCCTTCCGGTCCGGTAATAGACCATTTCCCATCCTTATCCGTCAGGACTTCTTTGACATCCTTAAATCGCGTGCTTTCCCCTGCCACCGTCCCTCTCGCCTCGACCCAATGAACCACTACTGCTGCGCCTTCTATCGGCTTCTTCGTTTCCGCATCAATGACTCGGCCATAAAAAGTCTTGTCCTTCCCGAATGCGCCAGTGATCAGCAGAATCACCCCAAGGACAAATACGGCGGCTAAAAGATAAATAAGTCTCTTGCTCATGTTCTTCCCCTAAAAAGAAGTGATCTTCCAAATCCCATTGATGTCCTTTTCAAACATAAGTGGAAAGGAATATGCTTCGCCTTGTCTGACCGCTCTAAGATCATAAATGGCCGCACCGGCCGTATATTGGATTAATTGGATATCGGACATCTCCGAAACGATTGCCGGCAAATTCGCGGAGAGGGCTTTTAGGAGCCTTCGATAAGCCTCCCTTTTTGATTCATTGAAAAAGTCCATCGCCCCCTCAACGTCTCCTTCGAGAAGTCTGGCCTTCATCCCCTCCCATTTGGATCTTAGGAGAGAATCCATCTCTTCCCGGGAAAGCACATTGACAAAACCTGTCACCGTATAAGTATTGCTTTGATTATCCGTCACCGTAACTCGAGGGAAATAGAACCCTGGTGTTTGATATTGCCCGGTAATCTGAGGCTCGGTCCCGGAGAATTCCGGAATCCCATCCCCATCGAAATCCCAGGAGTAGTTGGCTATGGGGTTCTGAAGATAGGCCTCTGCCTCAAAGAGAATATTGAGCAGATTTGTCGGAAATTTCAGAATACCACTGCCGGGATAAACCGTCAGGCGGACATTTTCCTCCTGTCCTTCCGTGGTGATAGTAACCGACGTTTGAGCCTGCATCCCTTCTACAATATTTGCCGTCGCCGTCACAATATTTTGCCCCAAACGCAAAGGAACGACAACGGCAAAATCACTCCCATTAACCTCGGCAAGGACCCCATTTACAACCACCCCGATCTCCCCTGGCTGATTATGGATCTTTCCCTGAACAATCGCTTGCGACTTGTTTATGATTGCTCCGTTGGGCGGGAAAACGATCTCGATCATAAAACGGGAAACCAAAATGGTGACCGCGGCTTCCGCCTGATTTCCTGCACGATCGGTGACTCTCGCCGTAATCGTATGGCTGCCCATGGAGAGATTGGCCGTATCCAAAGAATAGGCAAAAGGAGCCTGCGTCAGCGTGATCAGGTATTGTCCGTCGACAAGAAAAGTCACGCCCGCAATCCCGGTCCCCGCATCGCTCGCATTTGCGGCGATCGAAATCATCCCGGAGACATTCGCATCGGGGACGGGCGAGCTGAAGGCTACGTTTGGAGGTTCAAGATCAAGAAGGACGGATTTCGACAATTGGCTTGTGTTCCCCGCCCGGTCGACAGCAGTAAAGGCCAGTATGTTGAACCCCGGGGTCAGGGATACGGTCCCGCGGAAATTCATGCCGTCCAGGCCGAAAGTTTGAGATTCCCCTCCGTTTACGGCCACCCTGACCGCTTCCGGCGTCTCATCGATGATTTTTCCGTTTATCGCTAATACCGAGGTGTTCACAGCCATTCCGTCCACCACATCGGCGATTATGATCTCCGGGGAAGTCAAGTCAAGGGTAACCCAAATCTGCGCATACGACATGTTCCAGGCCGGATCGAAGGCGCTTATGATTACAGAATTGGGCTCCTCTTCGTTCAGGGTAACCTCCGCGCTAAATTCGCCGTTCGTTACGGGAATCTGGATATCCTCCCAACCCCAATAAACCAATGCCTCCGGATCATTAACGGCGCCGGTAACCGTGATGACCCGATTGTTTGTCGTCCATCCATCCTTAGGCGAGGAGATGGTGATTTTCGGCGGCTTTGTGTCTTTGATAAATGTCACTCTTTCTTCGGTCGTGCCCCCTTGGCCATTTTTGGCAATAGCCTTGATAAGGTAAACCCCATCCGGATCGGGAAAATTCAGCAAAGCCGAAAAATAGGCTCCGTCCCACATCCCCCAATCCATGTTTCCTTTTCCTTCAATCCATTCCCCATATGGAATCGATATGCCGTCGAGGATCAATTCGGTCGTTGTGCTGTCCGTAGTGCCCCGAACCATCCCAGCTTCCCGGGTAAATGCTTCCACTCGGCAGCTCTGGGCGCGGGCGGCAATGGTGGGCAAAGCCGATCCTATGCAGAAGGTTAGATTCGGGCCTTCTTGAATGGGTCCGAGGTGAACCGAAATCTGATTTTCCCCCCGGTTGCCGCAGCGGTCGACGGCGACCGCTCGGATTACATTTTTTCCTGTTGCCAGAGATGCTTCCTTCAGAATAAAGGAACCATCGGCCGCAATCAAAACCGGAATTTCATTGATTGTGAGCGAGGCTTGAGGATCATCTACTGTTCCGCTGATCGTAATGGGGCCCTGCGTAAAAACATCCCCGTCCTGCGGGCTCGTAATGGATACCACAGGAGGCTTATCATCGTAGCCCATAATTCCGATGCTCAGAAAATCCCCCGGCGCCCCCCGCAGTTCCACGCTCAGGGTGTTCAGCGATTGCAGCGGGACTTCCCGGGTTACAAACCCAATCTGTTCATTGAAATCATTGGGCTCGAACACACCCTCGCCATTCAGAGCGATGACCGCGGAATCGACCCGCTGGCTGCCATCGGGATTGCCGCTGGTAAGGTTCAAGGTGTAGGGCCCATGGAACTGCGGACTCACCTCAAAAACATCAACCTCCTTGAATGGCTTTCCCTTGCTTCGGCGGAATGTGCGGGAATCATAGACCATGCAGGCTTGTTTCTCCAGACGAAAAAGTTCAAGGGTGACTTGAGAGCCGGGCGCGCTCCTGAGGCTGACTTCCATAAGATTCATGCCGGGCAGGAGGACAACCTGCCGCCTTAACTCTCGCCACCTGCTGGTTGAACTCGGAAGGCCTGAAAATCTCCCCGCCGTTCAGGGTTATCACCGCGCTCGAAACCCTCCTTGCCCCATCAGCCGTCCCGTTGGTGAGCCGAAGAAGAAACGGCCCGGTTGCCTCGACAACGGGGATGGATACCTGTTCCGACCCCGGTTTTCCCCGTTCCCTGAGAAAAGTTTCCGGTCCCCAGATGAGCACGCCGCCTTCAGGGGGAGGCGGAGTTTGAACCGGAGGTCCCTTTCCTTCCAGAAGCAGCCGGTCCGGGCCGAATTCCGCAACCATCCGAGGCAGGCTTTGGAGATCGCTTTGATGATAGACTTTCAAGTAGACGGGATTTGCTTCCCCCGAGACAGGGTTTTCCGTAAAATCAAACCCCACCGAAGCTTCATCATCAATGATCATGCCATCAATGGGCAAAGGTTTGGAGACCGCTTGATTGAGACTCCACTCTCCTGAAATGTTTGCAAGCTCGTATTGCAGGTGGGCGCGAAGTTGCCCGGGCCCGGCAGGGGCAAGGCGCGAGAGTTTCATTTTGACTTTGACCCCCTGAATCGAACCGTCCGGGTTTGCAAGCAGCAAGGCGTGTTCCTCGACGGATTCAGAGGCCTCCGGAGAGGCAAGGTCTGCTTGGATGGGGGCGGCAAAGATTAAGAAGGCGAAGATGAATGGGCTGAAAACAAAGAGGTTCTTGCCGAGACGAAAAGATTCCATACGCGCCCTCCCGCAATGTAAAAACCCAAAAGGTATTTCTTATTGCCGGAATTCGAAATCTCTATCAATCCGTCTGACAGGTTGATCCTAAGAAGTCATGTAGGGAAGAGAGAAGGCAACGGCGCTGGCCGGATTACGGAAAAAGCGTATCTCCTCTTCCCATATTCCTTTGGGAAAAATCGGCCCGCCTCTTTTCCCGACCCTCTAAAGGCCAAGGCAAAGCACAGTATTCACACAACGCCTAACTTACGATTAAATGAACGGGCAGGTACTCTGTAGGTTAAATTTTTGGAACCAAAAATACCAGAAAAGGCAGGAAAAGGTCAAGCAGAAAAAAAGCCTTTCGCATATTTTTTCCATTTTAATTTCAATTGGTTATTGCTATGTGTTCTTCCATTTTATTCTTGGTTTTTGCATGTTATTGGGGTCAGACTTGAATATTGAATCTAAATCTTTTTTTCCAACAAAAAAAGTACCCTTTTCAACCATTCTTCCAAATCCTCCCGGTGATAGGAATACTTCGTTATGGATGCCGGGTCTCTCCCCAAGAATTTCGCAATATCAACTCCTTTATAATCATAATTGCCGGCTATCAGGCTGAACACACTTCTCGCTTTCTTGGTTTCGGGACTCCTCCCCTTTCCCTTCAATTCCTCTGCGCGAATTCCAAGGGCCTCAAAAATTCCGCCGGAAATTTCCTCCAAACTGAATGCATGTTTTCTCTTCCTCGGGAAAACCTTTTCCTGTTCGCTTTCCAAAACTCGTCCCGCGAATTCTTCATCCCCAAGGATTCTCTGATCAACCGTCTTCTCCAGTTCCTTTTTCGAAATCCCTTCTTGTCCCATAAACTCCCGATAAGCCTTCTCAGCCCGTCCCAAATCCTCGCCAAACAGACGCAGGGCAATCTGCACATCCGCAATTCCTGTGGTGCGCGGCTTTATAAAAAACCGGTGACTGCTCCAGGGATATTCATCCGCATCTTCAACCAGGTTGGATCTGACAGGGTTGTTGTGAACATATTTGATCAGGTTTAATAAATATTCTTCCCTGTCGCAGAGAATAGCTTTGTATCTTCCCTGGAAAAGGTGTCCAACAGTTTCATATTTCCAATTGAAATACATCGTGTAGCGCTGGTTGATGCCCTGCAAAATTTTGGAAAGGGGCGTTTTCCCGGTTTCAATAAGCAGATGCACATGGTTGGGCATCAGGACATAACCATAAAGCAAAAACGGATAGCGACTCTTGTAATTTCCAAGAATCTGGAGGTACCTCTTAAAATCCAGTTTGTCCCGAAAGATTTCCTGCCTCTGGTTCCCGCGGGTCAAAACGTGGTAAAAAGCCCCTTCAAATTCCAATCTTGGTTTCCTTGGCATGGCGTTTTATACCATATTCAAATTTTATTTTCAATATTCAAGTCTGACCCCAAATATGACCACCACTTGAAGGATAATCCCTTCATAAATTTAAACAATAATATTAAATTGTTATAATACATTATCCTTTTTTATCCAGATTGTTGAAGTAAATATCATACATTACAAGTATAAATCTAAAACTATACACAAAGCTTATTTACTTAATAAATACATATAGTTAGTACGAATTACCCGACGAGGCACATAATTTGCTAACATATTTACTATTACATATTATATTATATATATATTATTTTCATTTTGGTAATTTTGCTAATATTTTCTTTTTTTCACAAATGAACCCTAAAATTTGCCCTCTCAACCAACAAAAAAATAGCCCCTCTCATTCATGCCCGTTCAATAAATTTATTTTATGGGCTTTTCCTATTTTCTTCCTGATCCTAATTATTTTCCCCGCCCCTGTTCTCGCTCAGATAAGCGTTTCGCTGGCCTGGGATTCCGTTCCTGGCATTACCGGGTATAAAGTCTATTACGGTGTCGCTTCAAGAAGTTATTCAAATGCAATATCCACCAGCACTCCCAATTGCGCCATTACCGGTCTTTCAAAAAGGGAAACCTATTACTTTGCCGTGACCGCCGTCGCCGGCAACTTGGAAAGCGATTACTCGGACGAAGTGGTTTCTCCCCCTCAACTCGGAATTTATAGGAGAAGCGTCACCCCAGTCGCCAAAACGCCGCCCACGCGGACAACCCCCAGCACCAGAGACCAGAAAAGGACTTCCCGATTAGCCTATTGGCATTTCGACAGCAGCCGGAATGGACGCATGGATTCCTGCAACGACGATGATTGCTTGGGCCCCTTCGGCGGAAACCCCGAAGACATCCCGGTAATCGGGAATTGGACCGGCAACGGCAAGAGGATCGGGATTTTTCGAAACGGGCGCTGGTTTTTCGACCATGACAACGATGGGACATGGGATGACTGCGGATTGAATTACTGCATAACCAATTTCATCCCCTTTCAGTTCGGAGACGTGCCTGTCGTGGGAGACTGGACCGGCAATGGAATTTCCAAAATCGGGATCTACCGCGACGGGGAGTGGTTTCTCGACCTCAACGGCAATGGCAGGTGGGATTCGGGGGTCGATCGGCACATTGCAAATTTTGGCGGCGACCCGGACGATGTTCCGGTTGCCGGCGATTGGAACGGGGACGGAAAAACGAAGGTCGGAGTCTATCGGAACGGGGTCTGGTATCTGGACAGAACCGGGAATTCGATTTGGGGCCGTTGCGGAACCGATTTGTTGTGCCTGGGCCCATTCGGGGGCGCCACTGCTGACATTCCCGTTGTGGGGGATTGGAATGGAGACGGCAAATCAGAAATCGGGATCTTCCGTCTTACCCCACCGAACGCTTATTGGCACCTTGATTTAAACGGCAACGGCCGCTGGGATGGCCCCGCCATCGACAAATCCTCCGGCCCCTTCGGCGGAAACCTGCGCGACATCCCAATTGTCCGCTGAGTCTTTATCGAAATAACAATCTACTCATTTTCTTTTCACTCCCGCCTCATGCCCCCCCTTCTCCCTAACGTAAACCCTGGAACCATAATCGACCTAAACGTTGCATAAATGTTCGCCAAAATCACGGTTGTCATTCCCGCGAAAGCGGGAATCCAGAAGGAGAGCCTGGATTCCGGGTCAAGCCCGGAATGACGAATGTTGAAGGTCTCCAACAGTGATCTCCAGTTCCAGCTTCCTAATTACCTTGAAACGCAATCCTGATAAGCGTCTTCATGATCGCTCATCATATATTTTTGCACCTGGTGGGTCGACTTTTATCCATTTATAGTGAACGTCATTAATAAGTAGACATGACGGCAACGATCTTTCAGAACCAAGCGAACGGACAGCCCGAAATCCCCCTTGCCTCCCCTTTGCGAGGGGGGATGGGGGAATTTTCCGGACAATTTGGCCCTTTCACCATTACTACTTTCTTTTGCCGTTCACTATAGCTGTTTTGGAATATAATGGATATTATGCTTTCCAACCCGGAGAACTGAAAAATTGGGCGTTTTTTCATAGGCTGCCCCATAAGGAAAAGCAAGAATGGCAGACCGCGATGATCTGCAAAACCGGCTCAAAAAAGCTTTGGCCGAATGCGCCCAGTTGCGCGAAGAAAATATTCGCCTGCAAAAGCTTCTAACTTCGCCGCAGAACAAAACCCCTTCCGAAACCCCAAAAAATGCGCAATTTGAAATACATGAATTCCCCGCAAAATATGTGACAAACGCCTCCTCTTCGCCGGACAAAATACGCCTCTTTTGGAGTTTATTTCATGGAAGAGATGATGTTTATCCCTTGCGCTGGGAAGACCGGAAGGGACGCTCCGGATACTCCCCCGCCTGCGCCAACGAGTGGGACCGATCCCTCTGTCTCAAACCGAAGGGGAAATGCACAAACTGTCAGAATCGAAGTCTGCTGCCGGTAACCGAGGAAGTTATCCGGGATCACCTCCGGGGGAAGCATACTATCGGTCTTTACCCTCTTTTAACGGATGATCGTTGTTGGTTTCTGGCGGCCGATTTTGACAAGAAGCATTGGCAGGACGACATCCTGATTTTTCTGAAAACATGCACAGAGATGAGCATCCCGGCGGCTATGGAGCGATCCCGCTCAGGAAATGGCGCCCACCTTTGGATCTTTTTCCAAGAGCCCATAGGGGCATCCTTAGCCCGAAAGCTCGGATCCCTTGTTTTGACCCGGGCCCTGGAAAAGCGCCACCAGATCGGATTGGATTCCTACGATCGATTTTTTCCCAACCAGGATACATTGCCCAAAGGCGGTTTTGGGAACCTTATCGCCCTCCCTCTCCAAAAGGCCCCACGGCAGGAAGGGAATAGTGTTTTTGTGGACGATGATTTCCGCCCTTTTGAAGACCAATGGCAATTCTTATCTTCCTTGAAAAGAATCCCGTCTCAAAAAGTTAAAGATATTGTCGGCCAAGCGGCCCGGCAAAATCAGATCATCCCCATACGCCCCTGCCCTACTGCCGAAGACGCTGAAGAGGACCCGTGGACTTTGAATTCCGCCGAAATCTCCATGAATGCGGCCGATGCCGCGCTTCCCGAAAAAATCACCATGACTCTGGCAAACCTGGTTTACATCGCAAAGGAAGGTCTTCCCCCGGCGGTGATCAATCATCTCCTGAAAATGGCAGCCTTTCAAAACCCGGAGTTTTATAAAGCCCAGGCCATGAGGCTTTCAACGTTTGGAAAACCCCGAGTAATCCACTGCGCGGAAGAATTCCCGCATCATCTCGGTTTGCCCCGAGGATGCTTGGAAGACCTGAAAAGGTTCTTCAGTTCTCAAGATATCTGCATGGATTGGGTCGATGAGCGTTTCGTCGGAGATTTCATAGATGTCGCTTTTCATGGGGCTTTGCGCCCGGAACAGGAAGAGGCTGCTCGGGCAATGATGGCCCATGATTTCGGAGTCCTATCCGCCCCTACGGCTTTCGGCAAAACCGTCGTGGCTTCGTGGATCATCGCGGCCAGAAAAGTCAATGCGCTCGTCATCGTTCACCGCCAGCATCTTCTGGAGCAATGGCAGGAGAAGTTGAGTGCCTTCTTGAATGTCTCTCCTCAGAGGGTCGGCCTTATTGGCGGAGGCAGAAAGAATCGAACGGGGTTTATTGATATTGCCCTCATGCAGAGCCTGAATCGCAAAGGGAATGTGAGTGAGATTGTCAAAGAATATGGGCAGGTCATAGTCGACGAGTGCCATCACCTGCCGGCCTTCACCTTCGAGCAGGTTTTGAAAAAGGTGAGAGCAAAGTATGTTCTCGGGCTCACGGCCACGCCCATTCGGAGAGACGGCCACCATCCGATCGTCGAGATGCAGTGCGGACCGATTCGGCACAAAGTCAGCCCCCAAAAGAAATCGGACACGGCCTCCGTAAAACATGTAATCATTCCGAGATTCACAAAATTTGTTGTTCCGGCGGAGCTTTCAGGATCAAAAATCCAGGGCCTTTATGCGGCGTTGACCGCCGATGAAGATCGCAACACGCTGATTTTCAACGACCTTCTCGAAGCCTTGGAAGCAGGGCGGTCCCCATTGTTGTTAACGGAGCGAAAGGATCACTTGGAATATTTTGCCCGGCGGGTGGAGAAGTTTGTTAGGAATGTCATTATCCTCAAAGGCGGGATGGGAAAGAATCAAAGAAAGGAGGTCATGGGAAAAATAAAATCCATCCCGGACACCCAGGAACGACTCATCCTTGCCACGGGGCGATACATCGGCGAAGGGTTCGATGATGCCCGGCTGGACACTTTATTCCTGACCTTGCCGATTTCCTGGCGGGGAACCCTGCAGCAATATGTTGGACGTCTTCATCGGATTCACGATAACAAGCGGGTCGTGCAAGTTTACGATTACGTCGACGCGGAAGTTTCCCTGCTTGCCCGAATGTATCAAAAGCGGCTGAGGGGATACAAGGCCATTGGGTACGAGGTTAACGAAGGGGAAAACCGCTGAATATTCAATTCAGGAAAACACATCTTGCCCTATTTCTTAAGCGGGAGGGATGGGGGAAATACCATAGCTGCTTGGTTTCCTGCTTTTGATCCCAAACACATCTATAATATTACTATTCCGGTTTTCTTTATTTCTTCGGCCAGGATTCCACCATCGTTGAAATCTTCAGGCTTAAATGGCATAGGCTCAATTCTACTGTCTATGCTTCTTCTGATGGGAACGATCCGCCTGCGATCTTCGAATCGGTCCCCTGTAAAAACTTCCGATATTACGGCCACATCGATATCGCTTTCCGGTTTGGCTCCGCCCTTGACGAAAGATCCAAAAAGAATGGCCTGCGAAATAGGGATATTATTCTTCCCCAGCTCCCCTATGTATTGCTTAATGATCGCTATGATCGCCGCCTTTTCATCAACCATTCTTTCATCTCCTCAATTTCGTTCAAATACTTCTCGGCAAACTCCCTTGTGCATTTGTTTTTAAACGAAAACTTTTCATCAGGGTATCTTGCCTCAAGGTTAAAATCGGTTACGGCTTCCATCAGATCCAGTTGGGCTGAATTCAAATCAAGAGATAAGCTTTCCGCCAAGAAGACCAAGCGGTGGGTGTGTGGCGGGGTTTCATTTCGGAAATGAACATAAAGGGCTTTTAATATTTTCTCTAACGTAAGGTGTCCGAAAAAAAGAGCATAGGAATAGTCTTCTTTCTCAAAGAGATGCCTGGATACAGTCCAGTCATCATTGGCGGATTTTATCCAGAATTGAGCTCTATCCACAATTCCCATAATAATTCACGGTTTTGAATGAAAAAGTCTTTGCCCATTTCTCTTTTTATACTCCCGATTTGATACAAAAACAAGGCATTTCATTTTATCCGTTGCTAAAAAGAAAAGGGCGGCTTTTCTTACGCCCCAGTCAAGCTGATTTGAATCAGGAAGTCCATCTTTTCCTTCTTTTTGCCAGAACCCCCCATTTAAGTGCCCCACAATGATTATTACGCTCTTTCATTTTAAGTTTTGAAATTTGCATTTTGCAGTGTCATTTTTGGTTTGCCCGTTCCCCTCGCGCCCTCACGTTCTTCAAATTTGGTCGGAGTAGGAACACTTTTCAACCGGGGCTCTGAAATACAAAAAAAGAACGTGGCGGGGATTTGAATTCGTTTGCCGGTCGTCTATTTTCAATATTCAAGCCTGACCCCAAATTTTGCGGCTATTTTGCAATTTGAAATTTGCAATCCTCTTTTTTCCCCCTTATTCCCGGCATTCCATCCTTCCATTATTCCAACATTCCGTTTTCTCTTTTTCCCTCAGGCCTTCACGTTCTTTTTCATCCCCGATACCCTTCCGGGTTGTTTCTTTGCCACCGCCAGGTGTCGGCGCACATCTCCTCCAACCCTTTTCTCGCCTCCCAGCCGAGTTCGCGTCGCGCCAGAGCAGGATCGGCGTAGCAGCTCGCCACATCCCCCGGCCGGCGGGCTACGATTTTGTAGGGGATTGGTTTGCCGCATGCTTTGCTGAACGCCGCAACCGATTCCAGCACGCTGTAACCGCGGCCTGTTCCCAGGTTATACGTAACTAACCCGGGCTTTTCCTGCAATTTCTCCAAGGCCTTTAGATGGCCGCGGCTCAAATCCACCACGTGGATATAATCCCGCACCCCGGTCCCATCCGGCGTCGAGTAATCATTGCCGAAAACCGAGAGTTCCTTTAGCTTTCCCACGGCGACTTGAGCGATATACGGGAAAAGATTGTTGGGGATGTCGTTGGGGTCCTCGCCGATCTCACCGCTTTCGTGGGCGCCCACGGGGTTGAAATATCGGAGAAGCGCGATTTGCCAGCCTGCTTCGGCGGCGTGGAGGTCGCGAAGAATCTCCTCGATCATCAGCTTGGTTCGGCCGTAGGGGTTGGTCGTGGATAACGGGAAATCCTCGGTAATGGGGACCTTATACGGGTTGCCGTAAACGGTGGCCGATGAACTGAATACGATCGTTCGCACCCCGAATTCTTTCATGACTTCGCAGAGGTTCAACGTGCCGGTAATGTTGTTGTGGTAATATCGCAGAGGAATCCGGGTGGACTCGCCGACGGCTTTTAATCCTGCAAAATGAATGACCGCATCAAAGCCATTCTTCCGAAAAACCTCAGTTAGCGCCGGCTTGTCGAGCAAATCAACCCGATAGAAGGTAAGCGGACGGGACGCAATTTTCTGCACCCGATTCAGCGCCTCCTGCTTGCTGTTGCAGAGGTTGTCAACCACCGTCACCTCATGCCCGGCCTGGAGCAACTCCACACAAGTGTGACTGCCGATATACCCCGCCCCGCCCGTTGTCAATATCTTCATCTCTTGGGAACCCCTTTAGCAATGATCTCTATTTTACCAACAAGAAGAAAAACGTCAACGTTACCTCCGGCCATTTGGCATGGAACGTTCTCTTCGCGCTTTGCGCCTCCCCCTCTCCCGCCCCGGGAGAGGGCCGGGGTGAGGGCGTCGTCTCCCTATGCCCCCTGCTCTATGCCCTTTTCATTTTTCGTTTCGCTTTGCGATCTTCCCCTTACGCTCTTTGTAACCCTTCAGTCACGGGTGGTGCGGAACAAGTTCTGTTGTGGCCTGGGGGTTCGGGCGGTACGCGCCGGAAACATCGGTCGGGATAGGCAGAGACCCGTAGAAAATACCCATTCTCCGCAAGGGGATGCGGGAGGCCTTGGCCCCCACCTCGTCTACGAAGAAACCAGCGCCTCATGGTTCCAAGCGGGCCGTCCGAACCCCCAGGCCGGCACATCTCTTAGCCGTTACAACGGCTCCTATTCATAGCAATTCGCCACCCGTGACTGAAGGGTTACCGCTCTTTCATTTTTCATTTTGCATTTTGAAATTTGCAATTTGCAATACTTTTCTCTTCACCTCCCCTCTTGCGTCTTGCCCCTATACTCTATGCCCTCTGCCCTATGCTCTCTGCGTTTTTTCTTCTCTTTGCGCCCTCACGTTCTTCAAATTTGCACTTTGCATTTTGAAATTTCCAATTTGCAATAATTCTCTTTCCCTCCTGCTCCCTGGGTCTTGAGGTTTTTACTCTATGCTCTATGCCCTCTGCCCTATGTTCTATGCCCTTTACTCATTGAACTCCTCGGTATCTATCCACTCCTTCTTCGTCACCGACCAGAAGTCCTCCGCCAACCCCTTCAAAACATACTCATACGGCAGCCACCCATACCCCTGCTCTCCCCAGACTTTCCCCCAGGAGTTTCGAATGAGCAGCGCCCCGGTGGTTTCGAGCTTCCCGAAATTGTTCTTGATCTTCATCTTGTCGTCATACCCAACCGCCACAATCGCGTGCCCGCCCTCGATCCTTTCTTTCGCAGATGGAAACGGGATGCTCCCCGTCTTCTCCGCCTGTTCGATTGAATTGTATACCGTAAACCCGAACATGGCCGGATGGCCTTTGGAAAGATATGTTTTGAGCTTGCTCAGAACTTCCGCCGGCTTCACCCCCGGAAAATCGTGGCGGAAATATTTGATCGCCTGGAAATTCTGGGCGAATGCATAGCAGAACGCGGGCGGTTCCCGATCAAAAGCGGCTTCATCGTCCGTGTACGGCCAGTATTCCTCGGGAGGGACGCCGAATAGGATCATGGCCCCCATCGTCGTCCGCAGAAAGCCGCCCGTGTCCCCCTTCATCTTCATCAAATTCCGCGTCACTTTGTAAAGGAACAGCCGCGAAGCCTCGATATGCCGGCCATAGGTTTTCCTCTCATAATATTCGATGATCCCCGCCCCTGCCTGCGCCGTGCACGACCCAAGATTTCTCTGATCTTCAACAGGCGAGCACCACTTCCGCAAATCAACTGAAGAAGGCGGGACGCTCTTCGCCCTCATGACGCCCGTCGGTTCAAGGACTTCCCTGACGCCGCCGGTCTTTTCCGTGTAATCTCTGAAATCCGGAAAATCCGGCAGCCATCCCATTGCATACTTTCCCTTTCTCGGTTCCATGGCATCCTCCTTTATGATTTTGGTTTTCAAAACCCAGAATACCTGTCGTGGCACCACAGATGAAGGTGGTCTTCAAATATGCTCTATGCTTGAATCCCCTTTGAAAAGGGGGATTCAAAGGGATTTTCTTAAGGCCGCTTTGGAAAAGTCTCCCTCCTTTAAAACGCTGATATTATTTACGGACAGGCCTTTAATCCTACCCACGCCCAAGGGCAACTTTCAACCTTTCCCCTAATTTTCCTCCCATGGACGAAGCCCACAGACCATGAGAGCAACCATGCGCTATGCTCTTCGCCTCTGCGTTTTAGTCTCTTAGAAATGCATTTGTGCGCAATTTGGCAACAACTTCCGGAAATCCCCTCTCGCCCCCATTTGCTAAAGGGGGGTGGGGGGGATTTCTGAGAGTGACATTCTTCTTAAATCGGCATAAGCCTATAGATCTTAAAGTTTTTTTAATAATGACCTTATTTTTTCTGAGCTATTTTCAATATTCAAGTCTGAACTCTAAAAAGCCCAATCCATGGCGTAACTCCAGAGAAAGCGCGCATGGAAGACTCAAGTCTGACCCATTCAGAATGCCGTGGCATCATAATTGCTCAATGTGACCTACGGGAAAAATGACTTTGCAGAAGAGCAGGAAAATTCGAGAGGGCAGAATCATGAACACGCGCAATCTGGGGAACTTAAAGCCCGAACTCCCGGCTAACCCTTTAAAAACAAAACTTTTTCGAACCTACTCCATTTCCCTTTGGCTTTTTCTATTTTCATGCGCCTTCCTGATCTTGCCAGTGGCCGCCGCCTTCGGAACGTGCGGAAATAACGTGTTGGAAAAATTTGAACAATGTGACGACGGTAACCTGACCAATGGGGATGGGTGCTCAAGCATATGCCAGAGAGAAGGGGATGACTTTCCGGTGGTTCTTTACACGTCTATCGACCCACCTCCCACCCCGGCCATCGAGGACCTCCCCCTTCTTTCTCAGATCACCCAACAAGGCATTACCTGGACCTTTGCCCAGCCTCAACGAGTCGGCCGGTTTGTGAACGGGGATTACTACGTGGTGGGATCGGCTTCTATCGTTGACATCCAGCCTCTCCCCACGCCGGCAAACGGGCGCCACGGGTCGATGCTGAATATCCGCCCCGACATTCAGCGAAGCGGGTTCGACAGCCGCCTTCAATCCGGCCGCTATGATTCAACTTTGCGGGTCTACCCGCCGATCACCTTGACCCCGGGAAATAAATTGGTTTCTTCCCGAAGCGCCGCTTCAAATCTCCCGGCCGTGATGCGCCCCTTTGACACTTCGGTAAGCCCGGTAGCCTCGATTTCCATCCTGACCAGCGTGGCCGCTCCTCAACCTCTCGATGCTTTCCGCCCCTCGTATGCCCAAGGGTCCACAGATATCTATTTGGCGAGAAACTTGAGGAGGAATCTCCTCCCCAAGCTCCCTCCCGTCCAACATGTTCCTCCCTTTTCTGAGTTCGAAGGGTATTTGAAACGCCCCTGGGTGGATTCTGTCTTTTTCAGTTTCGATGTGCCCGCCGAATATATGGCCAGTTACGGGCGGGAGAATGGGTATCTGATGTCCTTCGCCGGCCTTCTTCTGACCCTCGGTGTTCCGCCCGAACAAAAGGAGCCGCTCCTTGTTTATCTCACCCAGTACGGGATCGATTTGTACGGTCTCGTCGAGCAAGGCCATTCGGGGTGGCAGGCCCATGGCGGGCACGGCACCGGCCGAAAATTTCCCATCGTTCTGGCCGGGATGATGTTGAATGAAGAAAAGATGAAAAGCGTCCAGGCAAATTTTGGCGAAGACATGCAGACTATCTGGGTCAGCGAAACCCTGCCCGCGGGAACCTTCACGGAATCCTGGCACACCAACCCGGAAACGGTTGTTTACGGAGGCCATGTAGGGATAAACGGGGAATCGGTAAACCCGGGCTGGGGACCCTATGAACATTTAGCGCCCTCGGCCTGGGAGAGCACCCTCGGCGAATCCTACCGCCGCTGCTGCACCAGCGTGAGTTGGGTGGGGGAAGCGCTTGCCGCAAGGCTTATTCCGGGAATGCAGGAAGCCTGGGACCATCCGCAATTTTTTGCGTATGTGGACCGCTGGATGCAAACCCCGGATGCACCCCAAGATCTCGAAGCCATCCGAGATTGCCACCGGCATGGCCATTGATTCCGACTTTCAGCAGGGCCAATCATGGAAAATCCTGAGCGGGGGAGGTTATTACCAGCCGCACCGGACTTTCGTGGACGAGATGTGGGCCGCCTATCGAAACAGGCCCCCGCGCGGAGGAACGGACATCCGAGCATACCATTTGGCGACCAACCAATTCTTTGAATATGATTCGGGGAATCTTGGCCAGTATGGCTGGGGCGAAAGCGACTCCATGCCCCTCGTCTGGGATAACAACCGGGATGGCAATCCGGAAATATCCATTTATCATATTCCAACCAACCAGTGGCTCGTGAGGGCGATTCCCGGGGAAAACCTGGGCCAGTTCGGTTGGGGAGGAGAGGATTCCGTTCCCGTCCCCGGCGACTATGATGGGGATGGCCTTATGAAAAGGGCGTTTTATCATGTCCCCTCCAACCGCTGGTTTGTCGAGGGCAAGGACCCGGTTCAGTTTGGGTGGGGCGGGTCGGATTGCCTTCCGCTCCCTGGGGATTATGATGGGGACGGCAAAACGGATCTCGTGGTCTATCATGTCCCGACGAACCAATGGTTTATGCATGGTCTTGGCGCGCTGGGACAATATGGCTGGGGCGGAGCGGATTCAATTCCTGTTCCCGGGGATTACGACGGGGATGGAAAAATGGAGATCGCCGTTTATCACGTGCCCACGAACCAGTGGTTCGTCAAAGGCTACCCGGGGGAAAACCTGGGGCAGTACGGCTGGGGAGGCTGGGAGAGCTTCCCGATTCCCGGGGATTACGATGGGGATGGAGTTATAGAAAGGGCCTTCTATCGGCCGTCTGAGAACCGGTGGTTTATCGAAGGGGTTGGCGGAATTCAGCTGGGGGTGGGATGGGGCGAATTTCATGCCGGTCACCAGCCATATTTCAATTTTCAACTGGTTTAAGTTCCTACTGAACCGGTTTAACTGAGAGAAGGCATATTCGCCCTCCCCCCAAAAAAATCCCTCTCCCAATCTTGAGAGAGGGCCGGAGTGAGGCTTAATTCTCTCTCTTGCGCCTCCCTGCATCAGGCCCCCGCTGGGGGTGAACCTTGCGCCTTACGCCATTCCTTATTGCTAGTTTCAAGATTCAAGCCTGACCCCAATTCTTAATTTTTTACCGTCCCTTCATTTCCCTTGACATTAGCGTTAATTATCCTGTAAAATTTACGTCGATGAGCGATAAAGTGATGAAATATCGCTTTTTGGAAAAATTTATGCCGGCTGCGGAGAGGAAGAACCTCGTCCTCCTCACCGGAGCAAGACAAACCGGGAAAACGACTCTCGCGAAAAGCAAATATCCACATCTGAACTACATCAATCTCGATTCGCCGGAAAATCGAGAATCGGTTAGAAGAATTTCTTCTTCAGGATGGCCCAGAAGCGTCGGCAACGCAATTATTGATGAAGCCCAGAAGGAACCGGTTACTTTCGAAAAGGTTAAATACGCTTTCGACGAAGGAAGTATTTCCTTCTCTCTTTTATTGGGATCGAGCCAAATCCTCCTCTTAAAAAAAATTCGCGAATCCTTGGCCGGACGGGTTTCCATATACGAATTATGGCCTCTCATGATGGGAGAGCTTTGCCGGGAAGCCGGCCAGGTGAACGTCCCCTTTCCATTAATCGATCGGATCTTACTCTCTGAAGACGTCGGCGACGCTCTCAAAAGCGAGCCCGAAGCGCTTTTCGACCGCATAGACAGCGAATATCGTGAGGCCGAAAATTTTCTCCTCCAATGGGGAGGAATGCCTGCACTTCTTCCCCTTTCGGATGAAGAGCGATGGAAATGGCTTAGGGACTATGAGTTCACCTACCTGGAAAGAGATCTTGCGGACTTAGCGAGGCTTGACGATCTTGAGCCGTTCAGAACCTTCCAGAAGCTGTCTGCTCTGAGGTCCGGACAGCTCCTGAATTATTCCGAAATTGCCCGCGATGCCGCCATAAGCGTCGACACCGCCCGCAGATACCTCGAATACCTTCGGCTCTCCTACCAAACAATCCTCCTCCAGCCCTATTACAGGAATATAACCAGTACAGTTATTAAGACGCCGAAGATTTACTGGCTTGATATCGGGCTTCTAAGACAGCTAGGGGGACTCAGGGGGGATGCCTCGGGGCAAATCTTCGAAACCATGGTCGTGGCTGAAATTTTCAAATGGATAAAGACCGCCCAAAGAGAGATTGACCTCTACTTTTACCGGACTCGCTCCGGGCTCGAGTTGGACCTCATTTTACTGACCAAAAGAGGAATCATCGGCCTGGAAATAAAGGCCAGGACCTCCGTCGCCCCGATTGACTACAAAACAATGATAGATATTTCCGCTCGTTTGGGGAGAGAATGGCTGGGAGGACTGGTTGTTTACCGGGGCAGCACCCTAAAAAAGCTGGCCGAACCCGACATTTGGGCAATCCCTTCCTTCAGGCTGTTCACATCCCCCAACTCTCCCTCTCCCAATCTTAGAGAGGGCCGGAGTGAGGCTTAATTCTCTCCTTGCGCCTCCTGCATCAGGCCCCCGCTGGGGGTGAACCCTGGGCCTCACGCCATTCTTTACCATCTGGGAGAGGGCCGGGGTGAGGGTTGGTGGGGGCTATTTTAAATATTCAAGCCTGACCCCAGGTCTCTTCAATTTGAGAGTTCCCCACTTTCTCCCTCTCCCAATTTGGGAGAGGGCCGGGGGTGAGGGTTAAAAGCCCTGAAATCTCAAAAAAGCCTGTCCCATTCAACACAATTCATCTTGCCAATTCAACCACTTATAATCTATTTTCAATATTCAAGTCTGACCCCATTTTCATTTTTGATTTCGGTATTGCCTTGGCCTCTTGTTTTTTGGTAGATTTCAAAATAGGCTTCTCTTAGATTGGCTTTTCGGGGGTAAAGGATTATGGAATTTTCAAAGGATGTCCTGAAGATCGATGCGGCGAAGGTGGCGGACGAACTTGCCGGGTTCATCCGCGACAAGGTGAGGAACTACTTCAAGAGGAAAGGAGCCGTGATCGGACTCAGCGGTGGCATCGACTCAGCCGTTGCGGGGGCCCTCTGCGTGAAGGCCCTCGGGAAGGAACGCGTCCACGGGCTTATCCTCCCCGAACGTGATTCCAACCCCTTGAGCCGGGAGTATGGCATCCTGTCGGCAAAGTCGCTCGGAATCACCTGGGAAGAGATCGACCTCACGCCGATCCTCGATGTGTTCGGCGTCTATTCGCGGCGCGACGAGATTGTAAAGAACTATTTCCCCGATTTGAAAGATGATTACCAGTTCCGGATCACGCTGCCGCAGGACCTCCTCGATCGCGATCGAATCAGCTTTTATACCCTTGAAGTGAAAACGGACGATGGGTTTGTAAAGTCAGCGCGCCTCTCCCGCGAGGACTATCTCGGCATTATTGCCGCGAACGACATCAAACAGCGGACGCGGATGATTCAGTTTTACTACGCCGCCGATAAGCGGTACTACATCGTCTGTGGGACGACGAACCTCCCCGAAGCACTCCAGGGTTTCTTCGTGAAATACGGCGACGGCGGGGTCGACATCGAACCCTTGGTGCCCCTCTACAAAGACCAAGTGTTTCAGCTTGGCCGCCACCTCGGCGTGCCCCAGGAAATCATCGACCGGACCCCGAGCCCGGACACGTACAGCTTTGTGGTGAGCGACAAGGAATTCTATTTCAGTCATCCCTTACGACATGATCGATCTCATCCTCTACGCCATGGAGCACAAGGTCCCCAAAGAAGAAGCGGCGAAGTCGCTCGGAATCACGATGGACCAGCTCAATCGCGCCTGGCGGGATATCGAGAGGAAGCGAGAAGCAACAGAGCCCCTAAGGAACCTACCACCCACGCCGACAATGAGGTTCTAACGAGCACGGAAAGAAATGAGGCTTTGGTTGGGCAATAGACTGAAATCCTGAAGATCGCCTTCTGACTTATCCAGATTTTCCAGACCAGCTCTTCAATTCGGGCGAATAAGGCGGCAGGAAAAAAAGCCGAAAACGATCTCGCACGGTTTCCACAAAGCGGGTTACCATTTTCGCTTTATGGATCGGATGACTGTTTTTGGCCTTGGCGGGGCCATTAGAGGCTTGCAAAACCTTCAAGATATCCATATCTCGAAAGGGTGCAAATTTCGATAGACCGGAAGGAGGTTTCAGCATGAAATACTTGGGCCTGTTCATAATGACCGTCATATTTATTATTGGGACTGCCCAAGCTGCCTATTGTCCCGGCCCCGGCTCTTACGGTAGTGGGTCTTATAAAAGTAGCGGAGATTATAAAGGCAGCGGAGGTGATAAAGTGAAAACCGACAAGCCAACTTATTCACCTACATTGGGACAAGAGCTAATAGATCTCGAGGCTGCCTACAAAAAGGGGATTATCAACGAGAAAGAATATAGTGACCTGAAGAAAATGATAATAGAACAGTCGTCGAAAAAGGGTAAATAGGGAAAAGACAGGAATCGGTGGATCTTGCTAAGCATTTACTCCATTCTTCCAACATGAAGTTTACCGATTTTAAAAGTGGAAGTTTTTATTATGATACCGAAAGCGTAATCTACATTGTCATCTTTCTTTCTTCACCCTTAACCTCTTTTTCGCATAATCGCTCATAATTAACAGTTTTTTTTATCAACCAATTCATTTCTTTATCCCTCTTTATGTGATACTATTAAATCACTCAATAATTCGGCCAGCTATTTTTAAAATGGTTTGGGTAATCCGATGAATTTTTCAAAAGGCAATATTTTTTATAATAAAATTAGAAGTAATCTTTTTATAATTTCTTTAATTTCATTTCTCTGGTTTTTAATGCGGACCGGGGAAAACCCTTCCCGGGCGGTTTATCCGTGCCAGCGAGTTGCTCTTACGCAGTTTTCCATCTATGCTATTTGTGTTATACCGATGCTCGGATTAAAGAAATTCGTGCATTTTATCAAAGACAGGCTTTCGTGGCAGGCTCTTTTTAGACCTTTAATATTTAGTCTGATTATTGCCGTGGCGATGATTTCTTTCTCCCATTTGCCCCGGGAAAATGCAATGTTTAGTAATAAAAAGAAATTAGGAGTAAATAACAAACATGGGGTTTTAGGCTTATCAGATATTACAGGTTTTTTAATGCCGCCTGCTTCAGCACAAAGCATCGGCCCCAGGGTAGTTTCCGTTCATGACTCCAACGCGTCAAATTGGAACCATGCAACGGGACAGCACTGGGAATATATTGATCAGAACGCAGTTAACAATATGTTTGCCGTTGGACTAATGGCGTTAACAAGGACAACGAATACAATTGATGCCTGGAAATATATAATTCCATATCACCCTGGTGATGAGGTCGCAATAAAATTCAACTTCAATAATTCTCCATCCTGCAGGTCCGGCAATGACTATCAATTGGACGGATTATCAGAAACAGCAAATGCGATTATTGATGGTTTAATATCAATCGGTGTTCCACCCGGAAATATATGGATTTATGATGCGATGAGAAGGGTTATACCTACCCGGTTTATATCAAGAGTTGCTAATAAAAATGTCAAGTTTTTTGGAGCCTTGGAAGATGGAGCCTGCGCTCCCAATTATTACCAGACCCGTTTTGTTGATCCAGGTTCTCCGGACGTGTCAGGTTTCACATGCCAGAGGGGTACTCTGCCACAGGATGTAATAAGACCTGCCCGGGTTCTGGTAGATGCTGAGCATTTAATAAACGTGCCGATATTCAGAAGTCACGGAGGAATGGCATCTTTTGCTTTAAAAAACCATTATGGTTCTGTTTTTTATAATTTAAATGACCAGAATAGTATGCATAGCTATTTTAATCCGCTTGATAACCAGTGGGGTTGCGATCTTAATACTGAAAACATCTTAGCCGACATCAATAATAATCCACATATCAGAAATAAAACAAGATTAATTATTGGCGAGGGGATATTCGGACACAGTTGGAATAACATGGAATCCCCCATTCCATACGTTACGTTCAATAATGATGATCCCAATATTTATTTTTTTGGTTTTGATCCTATTGCAGTTTCTTCAGTAATGGCTGATTCGTTAAATTATGAAAGATCCAGGAGCAATATTCCCGAGGCACATTGGCCAGACCCCGTTGAACATCATGAACAATTGCATGCCGGTGCTTTGCTTGGCCTTGGAATTCACGAGCACTGGGATAATCCTGTCAATCAACGCTACTTGAATATAAATTATATTAAGATTGATTTGGATTCACGAAACAACCTCGCTGAAATTGCTGCTTTCCATCTTTCCTCGGATCAATTCTTTTCATACGACACCGGCAATCTGGGGCAGTACGGCTGGGGTGGTTCGGACTGCTATCCTCTGGTTTGGGACTATAATGGTGATGGAATCGGCGATACATCCATTTACCACATCCCCACGAACCAGTGGTTCGTCAAAGGGTACCCCGGAGACAATATGGGCCAGTTCGGCTGGGGCCAGGAAGATTGTATTCCCATTCCCGGAGACTACAACGGCGATGGAACCATGGAAAGAGCTTTCTATCACACCCCCTCCAACACCTTCTTTATCGAGGGACAAGGAGGCGTAACCCAGGTTCAGTTTGGATGGAACGGAGCGGAGTGCATCCCGGTTCCGGGGGATTACGATGGGGATGGGACAACGGACCTGATGATATACCATATTCCCACGAACCAGTGGTTGATGCACGGGATCGGAAATTTGGGGCGGTATGGTTGGAATGGGGCGGAGTGTATTCCGGTACCGGCGGATTATGACGGGAATGGGTCAACGGATATTGCTGTTTATCACTATCCCACCAACCAGTGGTTTGTGAAGGGATATCCAGGGGATGCCCGCGGTCAGTACGGTTGGGGAGGAATGGAGAGTTTTCCGATTCCAGGGGATTATAACGGCGACAGGATAACCGAACGGGGATTCTACCGTCATGCGGAAAATTGGTGGTTCATCGAAGGGCGATCTGATTTCGTTTGGGGTTGGGGGGGGCAGGAATTCGTGCCGATTACCAGCCAGATGGCTGTTTATAATTGGTTTCGATTTATGCTGGGAAAGTTTCGGTAATACCAGCCCATAAGACCCAACTTGTGATGTAAAGGCAGGGTTAAGAATTGGGCTGGCTGGCCTGTTCGGATTGAAGATGGTCTCGTAAAAATCCTGAAAATGCCCTTTCTCGTCATTCCGGCGAAAGCCGGAATCCTTTGTTTTCAAAGACTTATAAATACTCTGGACTCCGGTTTTCACCGGAGTGACGACTTTTTGCGAAACCATCAAGAAGAAGCCCAGGTTGATTGGCCTGGGCTACTCTGTTTGAATTAATGGAAATTTTCCGTATCTATCAGGGAAGGGCTTTGATCTGCCGGTGACTGTAAAACTCGAAATAAACTGCTTAGTTAGACAAAGAAGGCTGAGGTCGATGACCCCGCCTAAATTTCCTGTATGATCTAAATATTATTGTCCTTTTATAAATCTTTTAAGGAAAAAAGTGCTGGTTAAAATCCCAAACCCTAATAAAGCTAAGGTTGCTGCATCAGAGAATTTCCCTATTTGACTGATTATCGGGAAAAAGGCGAACATGGCTAAAGAACAAACAAAAAGCAGAACAATCGCTATCTTTTTTTTCAAATTTTCCTCCATTTTTTGGCTTTCTATTTTTATATTATAGCTTACCATAATTTTTTCCGGGGATATACTGGGGTGCGCACTGTATTTTGCCTTTGAAAAGACCTTATTTATAGGGCGACACGATCGCCGGGCCATCTTTGAAACGTGAAAATGCGATACTATAGCTCTAAACGCATCTTATTTCGATTAAGTAAAAGTGATCCAGGAAAGGGATATGTGATAAAGGTCATTTTTGACCCTGCCTTTGCATTAAGCTCTTAGGGTTGTTTTATTGGAACCTTCCCAACATAAAACGGAACCAGTTGAACACGTTGCTCTGGCTCGTAATCGGCATGAACTCCTGCCCGCCCCAACCCATTGTAAAATCAGATCTTCCCTCGATAAACCACCAGTTCTCCGCTTGACGATAGAAACCCCGCTCCGTTATGCCATTGCCATTGTAATCCCCCGGGATCGGGAAACTCTCCGTTCCACCCCAGCCATATTGCCCTAAGTTATCCCCGGGATACCCCTTCACGAACCACTGGTTCGTGGGGTAGTGGTACACTGCAATATCCATTGCCCCATCCCCGTCGTAGTCCGCAGGAACCGGGATACACTCCGGACCACTCCACCCATACTGGCCCAAATTCCCGACCCCGTGCATCAACCACTGGTTCGTGGGAATATGGTATATCATCAGGTCCGTTGTCCCATCCCCATCGTAATCCCCCGGAACCGGGATGCACTCCGCTCCGTTCCATCCAAACTGAACCTGGGTTACGCCTCCTTGTTCCTCGATAAAAAAGGTGTTGGAGGGGGTGTGATAGAAAGCTCTTTCCATGGTTCCATCGCCGTTGTAGTCTCCGGGAACGGGAATACAATCTTCCTGGCCCCAGCCGAACTGGCCCATATTGTCTCCGGGGTACCCTTTGACGAACCACTGGTTCGTGGGGATGTGATAAATAGATATCTCCGTGCTTCCGTCTCCGTCATAGTCCCAGACCAAGGGGTAGCTGTCCGCTCCGCCCCAGCCATATTGGCCCAAATTACCGCCGTAATTGATGAAGAACTGGTTGGTGGGGTGATGGAAAGCAGCCACATCAGTCCTGCCATCTCCATTGGAATCAAAATCATTCTTCGTTGTCTTTCTCTGCCCTAAATTCCAGGCAGTCAGGTTCAGCTGACCATAATTATTCCGTCCCGCGGCTACCACTGTGCCGTCAGACTTCAATCCCACCGTGGCATAATACCCTGCAGCCACCTGTACGATGTTGCTCCAGGAGCTTACATCCAGCTGACCCGCGGTATTCTCCCCCACGGCCACCACCGTGCCGTCGGACCTCAATCCCACCGTGTGATAGCCCCCTGCGGCCACCTGCACCATGCCGCTCCAGGAACCGACGTTCAGCCGGTCGCCCGTGTTTCCCACGGCCACCACCGTGCCGTCGGACTTCAATCCTACCGTGTGAACACTACCTGTGGCCACCTGCACGATACTGTTCCAGGAACCTACGTCCAGCTCACGGTGAGCTTCCTCCCCTACGGCCACCACCGTGCCGTCAGACTTCAAACCTACCGTGTGATAAAACCCTCCGGCTACCTGCACGATGCCGTTCCAGGAACCCACATTCAGCTGATCGTATCCATTGAACCCCACCGCCACCACCGTACCGTCGGACTTCAATCCCACCGTGTGATAATAACCTGCGGCCACCTGGACGATGTCGTTCCAGGAGGCTACGTCATCCCGCTGACCGTAAGTGTTATCTCCCACGGCCTCCACCGTGCCGTCGGAATTCAAACCCACGGTATGCAAATGCCCTGCGGCCACCTGCACAATGTCGCTCCAGGAGCCCACCGCCATTTGACCGTATTCATTGTCTCCCGCGGCCACCACCGTGCCGGCGGACATCAATCCAACGGTGTGATTATAACCTGCGGCCACCTCGGGCTGAACGGCTTGAGCCCAAGAACAAACCAATAGAACAAGGCAAGCGATTAGGACAACGGCCAACCCCTGTATCCTCGACTCTTCCCCCTTTGCTCTCATCACCTCATATCTCCTTTGGTCTAAAAAGAAATTATGGCACCGATTAATCTTTAGAGAATTGTTTCCTCAGAAAACAGAAAGTAACAACCTTGAAACCCAAAGGTCAGGCTCTTTACGACCCCCCCGCCACTTCATCCCCCTATTGAGTGGTTGATAGGTTTCAGATTAGGATTATTTTTATCGCTAATGCTATGGGACCCTCGACTCTAATAGGCAATATTTACGCCATATTTTCTTAATTGCAATGTATAAGAAATTTAATAACTTATAATAATTTATTCCCCAAACAGCTGGAAAGGAGTGGAATTTGATTTCTCTTTTTTCTTAAATTCTCTCCACTATGTAGAACTTGAAAGCCCCTGGTCGGTTGTCGGATGGAACGCCGGCGGATTGGAGCTGTGAATATTATCAACTCTTCTCTTTTTCTTCAGAACTTTTATATATTAGCATGCAATATTTTAAAATTGCCCCCTAAAATAGGCAATGTGACCATCCCTCTGCTGCTTACGATCAAAATTCAACAACCACAGGATATGGACATTACCGCAAAGAGCAGAATCACTTCAAATATTGTTGTTCTGATTCCTGGCTAATTTGGAGAACAATGACCGTGATTATAAATCGGTTATTCCCCTTTTCTGTTGGTCTATTCGAGCATGTTGACATTTTCCCCCACCTTGCTATAATTTGGTCAGGTCTCGAGTCGACCGCGGAAACTCTTTCATTAACCCCCAAACATCGGGAGCAGTAGATGAGCAAGGGTTTATTTATATCACCAAAGTGAGCTGCCTGAGGATTCAGCAATTCCTTCGAAGGCTCTTTTGTCTTTGAACCTCGGACCCCAATTTCTCTAATCGATCATCAAACAACTGGGAAATAAAAATGAAGGGTAGAATCCAAATGGTTTACAGGATTATTCCATTCTTTTTAATTGTCTATCTATCTATATATGGCCTCAGCTTTGGAGCGCTTTTCTGCGTCTCGGATTCGAACCAGCTGCAAACTGCCCTGGCGATTGCCCAGTCCAACGGGGAAAACGATCTGATTCAGGTAGCGCAGGGGAATTATAACGGCAATTTTTCATACAATTCTAATGAGGATTTCAGTTTAACCATTGAAGGGGGATATTCAGCCGGGTGTTCTAATCGAAGGCTGAATCCTGCAAATACTGTTTTAGATAGTGAACGCATTGGTAGGGCCTTGTTCATCCAAGGCAACTCGACACGGGATTTTTTGCTGAGCGGAATAACCTTGCAGAATGGGGATGAATCGGGCCTATATGTCAGTCTAAATTATGGAGGCTTCTTTTTGAACGCCAGCATCATTCAAAATAACCAAGGCATAATTGGAGGAGGGGCCAAGCTCTCAGCCAAAAAGATAACTCTTGCGAACAATTCATTTCTTTATAATTATGCCGGAGTTGGTGGGGCGATTGATATTCAAGATATCGCAGAGGAAGTCACCCTGATAAATAATCAGATAAGCCATAATGAAGCGGATGTTGCCGAAGGGGGAGCTGTTCACATTAAGTGGCTAAACGCATCGGTCAATTTTATTAATAATGTGATTTCTTCCAATGCGACTACCCGCTATGTTTCCGGAGGGCATGGGGGCGGAGCGCATATTAGTACTTATGGCCCGGTCAATTTCATAAATAATACAGTTGTTGGAAATACCGCTAATCCAGCTGCTGCTGGGGTGGTGGAATCATCGATTTATTATTCTTCTTATGCCCATGTTTACAATAATATTTTTTGGGGAAACACTGGTCAGACAGGAAGAGATATTGCCTTTCACCAAGTTTTGGGGTCAAATTTAGCTCTTTTCAATAATGATATTGACCAAACTCCCGGAGGGATTTCGGGATCGACAATTATTTTTTGACCCAAGTAATCTTAACCATGTCGATCCATTATTTCTCGATCCCGAGAATGCACAATTTTCGCCTCCAACTCGGCTCTCCCTGCATTGATTCCGGGAATAATAATGCCCCAAGCCTTCCTTTGACTGACATCGAAGGCAATCCTCGAATCATAAGGGCAAAGGTAGACATGGGAGCCTATGAGGCCAATTTCCAGGCGAATATTACAAATCTCTTCGACTACGAGGGAGACAAAGTCACCGATATTTCCGGCTATCATCTTCCCACCAATCAATTCTTTTTGAGAGGATCGGGAAACCTTGGCCAATTTGGGTGGGGAGGAAATGATTCCCTGCCCCTGGTTTGGGACTGGAACGCAGACGGGAAAACCGACATTTCTTTCTATCACATTCCCATCGAATCAATGGTTTGTTAGGGGGGCACCCGGAGAAAACCTTGGTCAGTTTGGATGGGGGGCTGATGAGAGTGTTCCCGTTCCTGGTGATTATAACGGAGATGGTGTTATGGAGAAGGCCTTCTATCATTTCCCCTCCAACCGGTGGTTTGTCGAGGGAGCGGCTCCGGTGGAGTTTGGCTGGGGTGGTGCCGAATGCATTCCGCTTCCCGGCGATTACGACGGGGATGGCAAAACCGACATGGTGATTTACCATATTCCTTCAAACCAATGGTTTATGCATGGGGTTGGGGATTTGGGACAATATGGCTGGGGAGGGGAAGATTGCATCCCGTTCCGGGGGATTATGATGGGGATGGAGCCGTAGATATTGCTGTTTACCATGTTCCCACAAGCCAGTGGTTTGTAAAAGGGTATCCAGGGGGAAATCTTGGTCAGTATGGCTGGGGACTTTCTTTTCCGATTCCTGGCGATTATAACGGGGACGGACAAGTCGACCGAGGATTCTATCGCTGGGAGTCAAACTGGTGGTTTGTTGAAGGACATAGTGATTTTGTCTGGGGCTGGGGAGGGTAGTGACTTTATGCCTATCACGAACCATCTGGCTGTCCTAAACTGGTTCCGCTTCATCCTGGGAAGGCTTCAGCCCCATGGCGTTATTCTGGACGACTTTGATCGAGTGGACCAGGCTCCCCCCTCGTCGGATTATTATATGTTGGAGGGTAGTGCGGGAGTAGTTAATAACCAGGTCGGAGGTCTTACCACCGGAGAAAATCTTCTTGTTTATAACGTGATATTTTCTGAAAAACAAGAAGCGTATCTTACCCTCACCGCGCTTCCTGGGATAAACGAGGGAGTCAGCCTTTTCGGCCGGTTCAACACCGCTACCGGGAATGGGTATGATTTCCAGATTGAGCGTAGGGCAGAAGGCGCGCTGCAGAATGAACTAAGATTGTTCCAGTACGATGCCTGGAACTTCGGTGCATTGCTCGGGTCCTACCCTTGGAACACTTGGCAGGTTGGAGATAAATTCGGCGTCAAATATGATGGAAGTTCAATTAAGTGCTTTGCTATGGCGGCAGGGACGTCTACCTGGGTCGAAATTATCAGCGTTACGAACAGTGCTCACATCCAAAGCGGGAAGATAGCCTTCGGAATGTTTTCAAATAATGCTCGGTGGGATGATTTTGGAGGTGGCGATACGGGGCTATCAGTCTTTGATAAACTTCACCAGCCTTGAGCGAAGCTACCGGAGTGGTTGGGGTAAGATGCAAATATTACTTGCATTTCAGCCATTCTCGTCTTGACGAGTCACGGCGATGGCGCTTTTCCTCCGGAGAAACCCAATCACGGAAGAAACCGGGAGCTTCAGGGGAATCGTGATACACAGCCGTCGGACTTCCCTAAAAAAGGCATTCAGAAATGGTCAAGCCTTTCCAAGCCGCACGGCTAAAACCAGTGTTTACCTAAACAAAATTATTCGCATACCGTACCTATCGGTGTTGTTTTGGCAAGAATTTGATCGTAAAAAACCTCAAATCCATTGTTTGTGGTAACTCTTGGCCCAAGATTATAGAAATTGCTTGTGTTGTTATGGTTTGTCACGGCAATATAGGCATTTCCAGAACCCGTTGGAGTCCTTATTCCGGAAGCCGTGAATTCCGCAGAGAATACACCATCACTTGATCCAGTTGACTTCTTATAATGTACCCATATATGGTAAATAGTTCCGGCAGACAGTGCATTGGTAGTTCTGACATAATCATTAGGATATGTGTCTCCATTAACAAAAATTACCAACTTAGACTGTCCGCCGGCATCAATATTTGTTCCCCCGATATAGACATAAGCTAAAGTATTTGCTCCTGAACGGTAAATTCTTAAAATTTCCGTATCATTAGTAGGTGTCACGGACGGTGCTTTAAACAGGAAATGTATATAAACTTCTCCTTCTGCCGGCAAATCGACATTAAAGGCCGTCCGTGGTCTTCCCGCACTTCCAACGATCTGTAGACTTTGATTTCCTCTCAATGGGGAGGTTGTATAGGCCGCCTCTACCGTACCGCCATCCGTAACTTCCAACCAAGATTCGGAGTTATCATACCCGCTCGTAGCGATTTCAAAATTTTGACAGATTAAGAAACCTGTGCAGGAAGAATCGCCACAAGAACCCGGCGTCACCCCGTCCTCTGCAAAAGTGGCGGTCACGGTCTTATTCCCGTCCATTGTCAGGGAAGCCGGGTTCGCGCTCCCCCGTCAAGCTCCCCGACCAACCGCTGAACACCCACCCCGCCGCCGCCACGGCCGTCAACTGCACTACCGCCCCCGAACCATACTGCGCCTGATCAGGCGCCTTGGTCACCGAACCGCCCCCCGTCACGTTCACCGTCAATGTGTAGGTCTGCTGAACAAAAGTGGCGGTCACGGTCCTATTCGCGCTCATCGTGATCGAAGCCGGATTCGTACTCCCCGTCAGGTCCCCCGACCATCCGCTGAAAACCCACCCCGCCGCCGGAACCGCCGTCAACTGCACCACCGCCCCCGAACCATACTGCGCCTGGTCAGGGGCCTTGCTCACCGATCCGCTCCCCGTCACATTCACCGTCAATGTGTAGGTTTGCTGGACAAAGGTCGCCGTCACAGTCCGGTTCGCACTCAAGGTAATCGAAGCGGGGTTTGTGCTACCGGTGAGGTCCCCGACCATCCGCTGAAAACCCACCCTGCAGCTGGGACCGCTGTTAACTGCACCACGGTCCCCGAAGCGTACTGGGCCTGGTCAGGAGCCTTGGTAACCGAGCCGCTGCCCGTGACGTTCACTGTCAGGGTGTAGGTTGGTACAGAAGTTGGATCGATGTTTACAATAATAGGTGTTGACCAAGATGAGACCACATTGTTATCTACCACGCATCGGGCCCTAGCGCTGACGTTGTAGGTACCGGGAACAGTCCAGGTTTTAGATTGGATGGCCGCCCCCCAGGGAGAGAGATCCGTTACCCCGTCACCTAACCAGTCAAATTGGTACTCGACGGAATGACCGAGACTTGAGTCAGAACCTCCGGTGGAATAAACATAGGGATTCCCTGTCGTCCCGGTGTCCGGGCCACTCAGGAAAGAGGGGGCTAGACACCGTTTCAAGGGATTGGCTTTCCGCAAGGGTTATTATCCCCATGTTCGGAAAGCATTGTAGTAAACCACAGTCTCAGAACCTTCAGAGAGGGTATTCAGGGTAACGACATTTTCCCCTTGCCGAACGTCCACATTGAGCCAACTCGATGGCACTGTGCTCCGAAGGGTTAACGGTTCATTATAAATAGTATTATCAAGCGAATGAGTAAGATCTAATTGGATCTCAGTAGAGGTCTCTGAAAGAACAGTCACCGTGGAAAAACGCCTTTCCCGCATATATCGGGCGACTGAACCGAAGGTGTCGATCCACAGGTCTCTCATGAGGAGGTCGTCGAGAAGTTGAGCAAACAGTCCCGGATCCTCGACATAGTGGATGTTGATGGGAACCCAGGCATTAAACTGTTCGGCGAAGTCCAGATAGCCATCCATTTGCCCAAAATTCATGCTATCCATGCCGTAAGCATCCCACCTTATAGAAGTCGACCGCATTCCAATAATAGCCGGATCCCTCGGGGCTCTTTTCAGAGAAGTTCAAGGGAGACCCTACGATTCGGCCTGCGATGTAATACTCGCTCGTAACTGCTCTAATTAATTCATTTTGCTCGCCGTAGGGATAGGATAAAGAAACACAGGATTGAGCAGGGATGTTCAGGTTGATTATTCTCTGCGACTCGCTGAGTTCCCATCTCAGTTCCGTTTCTGATAATGATGTAAGGAAAGGATGGGTTACCGTATGGCTACCAATTTCATGACCTTGGCTTGCAAGTTCACGCAGGGTTTCGAATGACAACTCGCCAAATGAAGTTTGTGGAAAGAATGTTCCCTGATGTTTCGAGCGTTCAATTGCGGAACGCCGTTAGTGACTGGAGATTGATTGCCATCGTCGAAGGAGATGGATACTGCAGCCCTCTTGTTATCCCGAAAGTAAGTAACCACATGGGATGCGAAGGCACTGCTCGAAAGCAGGAATAACCCTATCAAAACCCAAATAATTAGATATGGAAAATGCTTTTTCATTTTTACCTCCTGCTTCCTTTCCGCAAATCGCGGTATATAACCATCAATACGAATATTACTTCCACTTTGCAATCCCGGGATTAAGGAGCGGATAAAAACTGTTGGGGAAGTAAAACCTTGTATAGCAAAAAATATATCTCATCAAAAAAAAATCGGCTATTGGTTTCCTAAACGCGCCACTTTGGAAGAGGTTGGAAATAATATCCGGCTATCTAAATCTCCACCTGGACGAAATATACATCCCTTCTAAATTCCTCTTCACTCAATCTGCTGAAGAGAAGCTTTGCCCAATTCATAATCGAATTTGGGGTTATCCTGGTCTGATCTTTTCTCCTCTCCGGCAAAACACCGACAAAATGGTCTCGACCATTGCCAACCCGGTGGTAAAATTCGTAGGCAGTAATTTTTCCGTTATTCATAATCGCACACATGAGAAAGTCGGGATTTTAAGCTTCGCTTACTCTTTCCAAACGGAACGCATTTTCTCTTTTCCCTGAAACCAATAAGCCCAGCAAATCCAGAACCAAGGTCGCGGGTTCGGGTACAGGGGCTGTTGCATCAACTGTCAAATTATCCACTTATTGGATAGCCAACCCATCCCCGAAGATAAAAACAACCACAAGGGCGTCATATTGCTGATTTAACATAACAACCGGTATCTCAGGGTTAACCCACCCAGATGTGGGAATGCTTACCCTCTGGTTAAGTAATACCACTTCATCATTTGATGCCCCCCCTCCCCTTCAAACCACGGAGCGAAAGGATTTAAGGCATTTGTTGGGAAATTCAATCCCGCAACATAAAACAAAACCCTTGCCGGGGTGGGTGGGGCCTAAATTACCCTGTATTTTTTAATACTTTTGCATTAAATATGCCTCTTCTTAACTATATAATTTCATTGACTTTAAAGTATTTAAATATGGCATTCTGTAAATTAACTCGACACCGAAAAATAAGGAGTATCTTTCCGATTTGATAATAAGATAATTTCATTGAATATTCTAATAATCTGGGAGTTGTAAAGGGAATTGACAAGTTAGGGCGATTGGCAAGAACTTCGGCAAGGGCCTTTATGTTTTTTGCAATTGTCTTTTCAGTCTTGTTCTTTAATTAGTTTTCATCCGGAAACCCCATTCTCCCCTCCCCCGACGGGGGAGGGTTAGGGTGGGGGTGATAAGGGCTAATAATTTGAGTTCTTTTCTTCTCCATCCCCCTCACCCCCGCCCTCTCCCGCGAGGGGAGAGGGGGTTCCGGATGAAGACTAATTATCATTTGATATTTTACAGACCATCTGCGACTTTTGGAGGGTAACGCAGTTTTTCTCCATCAAGGTAGACGAAGGAGAAAATTTCCATAAATTGGGATTGCCCTTTTGAAATGTCTAAAAACCCATTTCGAATTATTTTGCCGAGAAAAACATGGTATAATTTTCCGGACGGATTGGAGAGCTGTGAGATACCGTCCGGCACTCCTCTTTTTTATCTCAATAATCTCGAAAGGAGTTTTCGGCGCCATGAAACCTAATTGGAGGGTTGGACTCGTTGGGGGGATATTTTTGTTGAGCATATTAGGCTGCCGCGGAGCAGAAATCATATGTCAGGCCAGGCCTACGGTCGATACACCAAGCGCTGAAAGCGGAAAGCTAACAATCGCTTGGGAACCCAATAAGGAGCGCAATTTGTCAGGTTATAGGATCTATTATGGACCTTCGCCGGGGCGATATAAAAGTTGTGCCGATATTGGGAACCTAACCGAAGCGTTTCCCGGCGTCATCCAATACACTCTGGGAGGCCTGTCAAAGGGGAAAGATATTATATATCCATCATTGCTTATGACCGCAATAACAATAAGAGTAAATTTTCAACGGAAGTCAGCGCCGTGGCAAAATAATTCACCCGGGGCGGGAACGGGTTTCTCGGCAGTGATGGAATCCCGTTATTACAGCGTTTAGGGAGCATCCTGAATGATAGGCGGATATCTTTATGGCGCGGCTGAGTTGGAGATCGAGGCAAAAATCAATAGAGTCCTCGACAAGACCTTTTCAAAAGATTCAAGCATGGAATCATGGTTATCTTTTTTTCGATGACCCTTTTGGGGACAGCCAGACTTCCTGTTGCGCGAGGAATAGCTACGTGGCAGGAACATCGGTTTCGCTACAAAGTAGCCAATCCAGATGCAACCCAAACTTAACCATAATGCATGCCAGAATAGGCCATTGCTGAAGTTGAAATTCTCCAGATCAATGGTTTTACCCGTCAGTGTGGTGATTGGGTTGGTAAAGTCATCCCAACTTCCAGAGATGTTCATCCAAGAGGCTGGACCTGCAATAGGTCCTGCATCCTTTATGTTCACCATCGCGTGCATGTGATGACGTCCTGGTATCCGTGCTTTCAGTCTCACTTCAAATGCATAGTCACGTCCAATTTCCAATGGACCTGATATGAAGGTCGGTTCGCCATTCAGCTTGGTGCTTAAACGTACAAACACCGGGCTAGGACTACCTACGTTAAAAAATGCACGGGTTGGCTTACCCACCGCACGTGGCCAATCTTCCGCTAAGTGAAACTTCCCTGTCATGGTAGCAATGTCATTGACTTTGGTGACTTTTGGTTGCCATTTCAAGTCGTACCATTGAATACTACGCATACGTAGGAACGGTTCTTGTGAACGTTCACCGTGTGCCGCTGCCGGTGCTACGTCTACTACCAGCGTCACCGCCAGTGATGCCGCTCCAATCGCAGCTCCATACAGGCCTAATATGCCCAGCTTAAAAATGCTTTTTATATTCATTATTTGATCCCCTGTGCAAAGCCTTTTTCACCAAAAGCTGTTACGTCGTTCTTCATAGAGATACGACCTCTTTCACCTTTAACATAGTAGAAAGCGGTGCAATATAGTTTGCCAAAGTACCACCATACACAGAACATCAGCATGGATACAAAAGCTCCAAAGAAGGCCGCAATCACCGTAGTGTGTCCACCAAACGTACGCAGTGAGCCTTGTTCAATCAAGCGCACATATTCCGGTGTACCAGTACGTACATACAGGAATCCTGTGTAGTCAGCTACTGACAGTA
>CAVZNY010000017.1:0-334282 GCA_963776785.1 uncultured delta proteobacterium | reverse complement strand
CGGTTCCATCCATCGGGAAGCAGACTCGTTCGATCTTTACCTCGTAACCATCCTGTTTAAAATCGTAATATTTGAGGCTTCCTTCGAAACGGGAGCGGGTTATATCGCCCGCGGTATAATCCCCATATGGAAGAATTGCGGCTACGCAGTTGTCGCCGAGAGACCCGAGGATATCGCTCTCCCGCAACTCCTCCTCTAACAGATGGGTCAGTTTTTGGTAGCAGGAAAGCTGATGGGTTCCATTGTCATGGCTGGACAGCTGGTTGAGTCTCATGACCAGGATGCAGAAGAAATTCTGATACCTTCGGGATCGCTTCACTTCGAGGTCCAAAAGGTTTAAAAACATATCGCGGGCCAGGATCCGTCCTGTTCCCCCGCCGAACCCTTTCCCGGGTCTTTCGTATGAGTAAGTCATCCCTGATCTCCTCCCCCCAAAAAAATAACATAGACGCATAGAGCATAGGGCATAGTGAACTACCAAAACTTATAACCGCATAGCGCATAGAGCGATAAAATATCGTATTGCAAATTTCAAATTGCAAAATGAAAAATGCAAATTGTCAAAAACCACAAACGGTAACTCGCAACCCGAAACTCGGAACCGTCTTTATTCTATTCCTACCCTTTACCCCCAACACCCTACCCCTGAAAAAGGCATAGAGCATAGGGCAGACGGCAACTGCCACATATAACCGCATACGAGAACCTCGCATACCGCAACCTGTAACTCGCAACGCGGAACATCTTCTATCAAACAGTTGTTTTAATTTCATCCAAGCGGTATTTTTGAATTTTGTACAACAATGCTTTGTAACTTACTTTCAGTAACTTCGCGGCTTCTTTCCGATTCCAGTGGGTTTCGTTGAGTGTCTTTTCGATCACCTCCCTTTCGGCGTTTTCTGCCGCTTTTTTGCCAATCTGCCGCAGATTTACCCTCTCCATTCCTTTCAGGGTTCTTGCGGGCAGAGAATCGGGAAGAATCCCGTTTTCAGTATCTTTTCCATTTTCACCGAGCAGTGCCCGGAGCACCTCTTCTTCGCCGAAGAGAATGGCCCGTTTGATCATGTTCTCCAGTTCCCGAATATTTCCCGGCCATTCGTATTCTTTGAACAAATTCAGAGTACGAGAGGAGAGAAAAGGAACGGTTTTCTCATACTTTTTCTTGTAAATGTCAAAGAAATACTCAGCAAGGGGAAGAATCTGCTCCCTTCTCTCCCTCAAAGGCGGAACCGTGATGCTCATCACATTGATGCGGAAGAACAAGTCCTGCCGGAACCTCCCTTCCATCATGGATTTTTCGAGGTGGTTTTGCGTGGTGGTGATTATGCGGGTATTGACCTGGACGTTCCCGCCGCCGCCCAAACGGGCAAATTCCCCATCTTGAAGTACCTGGAGCAGTTTGGCCTGGATCGAGACGTCCATTTCACCGATATCATTAAGCAATATTGTCCCGCCATTTGCCAGTTCGAATTTCCCGGGCTTTTTCATATCGGCGCCCGTAAAGGCCCCCTTCTCGAAACCAAAGAGCTCGCTTTCCAAGAGGGTCTTGGGTATGGCGGCGCAGTTCACCTTGATGAAGGGTTTGTCGCGGCGCAAAGAAGTCTGATGGACAGCCTGGGCGACCAGATCTTTCCCCGTCCCGCTTTCGCCCTTGATCAGAACGGTGATATCGGTCTGCGCGATCTCCTCGATCACAGACTTGACGCCCCGCATCTTGGGGCAACCGGAAAAAAAGATGTTTGAAATGTCGCTCATCGCTAATTCCAAATGCATAGGGCATAGAGCATAGGGCATAGAGTAAAAACCCTAAACTCCATTTTCCTCTTTTTATTTCCCTCTCTAAACAACCCAATCGCCATTAAACTCCCTAAACCAAGTTTTTTGAAAATTGGTGATTTGTCGGCAAAGTTGATCTAATTGGATCAAATGCTTGTTGAGGACTTCCTGGTCGATTAGATTTCGTTTATGGAGGAAAATCAGGATATTGGCATTTTCAAACGTTGACCTTCGGGCCACATTTAGAAATTGCTTAAATTCCTTCCTGGAATCTGATCCAGAGCCCTCAGCGATATTATTGGACATCGACATACAGGCCCCGCGCAATTGTTCAGCAAAGCGAAAAAGCCTCTTCTGTTCCAGATCATCAGCAATATTGAATAATTCGTCAGCTATATCAATCGCCAGCTGCCAGATTCTTAAATCTTGAAATCGAAATTTCATTTTCCCCTTGGCCTCTGCTCTATGCCCTATGCTCTTTAGTTCTATATACGCAAGCAAGATGCCACTTGGGGCGAATATTTTATATATATTGCAACTACCTAATTTATTTGTTTATTTATAATTTTTGGGGATTATCTTTCACCTTCCTGGTTATAATTATGGAGAATAAGTGGCAATTATTTGGCAAAAATAGTAAATTATTGCCACTTGTAAATATCATTTGGATTTTGTGGAAAAGTATTTAACCACACAATAAAATACGTAGGGTTTGGGGCATGGAGTATTGGGTTAAAAGCAAGTGAATTCCCGTAAAACGAAAGTTGCTTTCCATATGTTGCGCAAAGCGAAGAGAGAAAAGAAAATGCTGAAGAAAAGTGGAAATTCCCCTGATTCTTTCTCTATGCTCTATGCGCTATGCCCTATGCCCATTCCCGCGTGTGGCCTGGTCGATGCCGGACTCTTTGATCTTGTTTAGCAGGCTTTTGTAGCTTATGTTCAGCAGGTCTGCCGCCTTTTTCCGGTTCCAGTTGGTTCTTTGCAGGGCTTTGCAGATGACTTCCGTCTCCGCCTGGCGAACGGCTGTTTTGTGCACTTCTCTCAGAGAACCTTTTCACCTTTCTCTTCTTCGGTTTCTCGTTTTTCCGGGCCTTTGGTTTCCTTTGCCAATGAAGACAGTTCCTTTAAAATTTCTTCCTCATTCTGCAAGACCACATAACGCTGGATGAGGTTTTCGAGTTCCCGGACATTGCCCACCCATTCATGGCGCAGGCAGGCATCCCTCAGGGATTCCGGAAACGGCTTTACCCTCTTTTGATATTTAGTTTCGAACTTGTTTAAAAAATATTGGATGAAAAACGGGATCTCCTCCTTCCGGTCACGCAAAGGAGGGACGGTCACATTGACAACGTTCAGCCGATAGTAGAGGTCTTCCCGGAACTGTCCATCTTCCACCGCTTTTTCAAGGTTTCGGTTAGTCGCGGCGAGAACGCGCACATTCACCCGCACATCCTTTCGGCCGCCGAGGCGGGAGAACTCGTGGTCCTGCAGGACCTGGAGGAGCTTGGCCTGCAGAGACGGGCTGACATCCCCGATTTCGTCGAGGAAAATGATTCCTTCATTGGCAATCTCGAACTTCCCGGGCTTTTGGCGGTAGGCGCCCGTGAAGGCCCCCTTCTCGTACCCGAAAAGCTCGCTTTCCAGAAGCTCACCCGGCAGAGCGGCGCAATTGACTTTCACAAAGGGCTTGTCCTTGCGGTTTGAGTTCAAATGAATGGAACGGGCCACGACCTCTTTGCCGACCCCGCTTTCCCCCTGGATCAGGATGGTGACATCGGTGTTGGCCACCTGATCGATGATCTCTTTGATGCGCTGCATTTTTTCGCCGGCGTAAATGAAGATCCCGTTTTCCTGGGCCATCATCTCGCCGACTTCGACAAAAGTCGAGGTCTTGGCTTTCGAGGCCGGCGGGGTTTTTTCGAGGAAGGTCTGGACAGTCGGGTCTCCCATCATGCGGTTCAAGTCGCTTATTTTCAGGAAAAACCTCGCCGAGGTGAGGGCCGCCCCAAGCTGGGTGGAGATGTAGGACAGCGCCAATTTGTCCCCGTCCGAGAACGCCCCTTTCCGGGAGTGGCTGAGGTTGAAAACCCCGACAACCTGATCCTTTTCACGGATGGGGAAACAAATCAGGGAGCGGACTTTATTGTCCAAACCATTGACCTGGACGAACCGGGGTTCGTCCTTCACATCGTCGGTCATCACGGCATGGCCTTCTTTCAGGACCCAACCCGCAATCCCCTCTCCGGATTTGAATTTTTTCCCTTTGGAAGAAGAATCCCCGTAATATGCCGGTTTGCCATCGCTCTTTCCCCGAGCTGCGCGGACCGTCAACTCCCCCGAAATCGGGTCTTTGAGCATGATGGAGCAGTTTTCGGCATCGATTCCGTCCATTACCGCGTTCAAGACCGATTTACAGGTTTCCACAAAATCGGGGGCGTAGCGCATCGCTCCCTGCACGCGGCGGAAAAGGAGGAATTCGCGGTTTTCTCCAGGTTTATCCGCTTCGATATTGGAGAAATTATTGCTCCCAGAAATTTCGGAGCTTTCAGGAAAGCCTTTGAGATTCATCAGTCAACTCCCAGGTAAAGAATGGCATAGAGCATAAAGAAGAAAATTCGTAAAATAAACACTTTGATGACTTCGTAAAAAGTCAAATAGACCGTCACCCCGGTGAAAACCGGGGTCCAGACGTCGTCCCGACGAAAGTCGGGAACCATCTCTAAGACTGGATCCCGGTTTTCACCGGGAACCCTGGATTCCGGCTTTCGCCGGAATGACAAATTCTATGGAATTTCGACTTTTTACGAGATCATCAACACTTTGAATACCAACAAATTCGCATGGCGCTGAGCGGTAAGCGCAGAGCGTTGAAACAACTGCCGCAAGGCGCGACACGCCAAAAAACAGTGATCGAGTGGCCGGGTGGCCGAGTGATCCGAAGGACGCCCCTGAATCATGAAAATACCCATTTCATTCTGCAGTTACGCTATGCGCTATGCGAATTTCTACGTCATTTGGTGCAGATTCGGGGTTGTTCCCTCTTCCCGGGCCGGGGCTTTTGAACTTAATTTTTTCAGTTCTTCCTCGAGTTCATTTTTCAAAAGCAATTCTCGGCGATAGCTTAATCCTTTTCCCAAGTGCAGCGCTAATTTCTTGAAAGCAATGGGCTTATAAAAGAAATCATCGGTTCCGGAGTTTAGGATCTTCTCGTATTCCCCCTCCCCAACCTCGCCATAAGAAAGCATCATTACGTACGCCTCGGGGGAAGCTTTTTTGAACTCTCGAATTACGTCCAGCGTCGCAGTTTGATCGACCCGGTATTCCGTTATCAAGGCCGCGAAATGGTTCCCTTTAAACCTTTCGAGCGCCTGGTTGATGGAGTTTAATGTTTCAACCGAAAAGCCTTCGCTTTCCAGAAACTCCCTCAGCGCCCACTGGGCGTTTGCTTCCTCGTCGAGGATAAGTATTCCTTCTTTTGACATCGGAAAGATCCTTGGTTTTCTTTATAAATTTTGATGGTCTCGTAAAAAGTCCATCTGCGGCGTTGCGCTTCCTTGCCTCCCTCACTCTTCAAAAGATATAAGGGGTTCAAGTCGTTTCAAGCCCCCGCCGGGGCGCGGGGGCAGCGTCGCGCTTCGCGAAACCACGAGGCAGTGGTCTTTCCATAGGGCCAGGCGGAGGCCGCAGGCCTTCCGCCTCTCTTTGCGGAAACTCTTTTGGTTTCGCTGATGCAAGCCAAGATCCCGGCCGGTGCTTTCGCAAATCGCGCCGCCACCCCCGCGCCCAGTCCAAACTTTCGCCGCGAAAACAAAGGTTAAAAGTGAAGGAGGAAGGCTGCGTTTCAACTCCGTCGTTGCGGCCCCTAAGGGGCCTCACGCCTCAGTTTTTGCGCGCCTGCACTAGTGAGGTAAATTGAGGATGGAGCAAAGAGAGAAATCGTAAAAAGTCGCATGCGCACGCGACGCATGCCCAATATCGGGCGCGAAGACTCGCGCCCCTACAAACGGAACCATCTTCTTGCCGACTTTTTACGAGTTCATCAAAGATCAATGGAAAAAATATGTTACTCATGAAGGGGAAAAATCCTGCAATTCCTGTTCCATTTTTTGGAATTTATGACTATATTATAACATAATGAATTTAATAGTATTTTTATATGTTTGAAAACGGAAAGGAGCTGATCAAAAGTCTTATTGGTCTTTTAGGGACAAAGAAGAGTGCCAAAAGGGACAAAAAACGAAGCATGAGGCGGGGAGCGGAGGATAATGCTTTGTATTGCAAATTTCAAATTGCAAAATGCAAAATGAAAGTGAAAAATATTGAGAACCGTGAGGCGCAAGGGGGAAAGGGCAAAGGGCAAAGATAGGGCAGAGAGCAAATAAGAACCGTGAACTCGCAACTCGGAACAGTCCCTATCTTTTCCCTACCCCCAACACCCTAAAAGAAGGCAAAGCGCTGGTTCACGAGTCGCATCGCTGACAAATGCGATTAGAAGAGTTAAACACAAGAACCTGAAACCCGCAACTGGCAACAGCCGTTTTCCCCACCCCCTGCCCCCATGCTCCCTGCTCATTGCCCCTCTACTCACTCCTTGCTACTTACTACTTGCGACTTTTATTTTGTTAATTGGTATTTTTTCAAGCGGCCGAGGAGCATTTTTCTGGTCATTCCGAGAAGCTTGGCGGTTTTCTCCTGGTTACCGCCGCTTTCTTCCAGCTTGGCCGCGATCCATTTCTTTTCCAGGTCTTCGACCATTTTTGTCAGATCGATTTCACCTTTTGGGATTGTCTGCGCCGCTGCGCTTTGCGGCCCCAAATGCGGGGGAAGATCCTCGATGGTAATTCGGTTTCCCCGGCAAAAGACCATCATCATTTGAATCACGTTGGCCAATTCGCGGACGTTTCCCGGCCAAAGGTACTTTTCCATCTGGTCCATGGCGGTCGGGTCGATCCGGACAGGGGTTTCGTTTTCCTGGAATTTTTTCAGAAAATAATTCGTCAGGAGCGGGATGTCCGACAATCTTTCCCGCAAAGGCGGAATCGTGATCGGAACGATGCTCAAGCGATAGTAAAGATCCTTGCGGAAATTCCCCTTCTTCACTTCTTCTTCAAGATTCCGGTTGGTGGTGGAGAGAATGCGCACATCCACTTTGATCGGCCGGTTGTCCCCGACCCTCTCGAATTCCTTCTCTTCGATGACTCGCAGGAGGGTTTTTTGAAGGTGGAGAGGAACCTCCCCGATTTCATCGAGGACGAGAGTGCCGCCATTAGCGGCCTGGAAGCGCCCGACCGTTTCCTTGACCGCGCCCGTGAAGGCGCCTTTGGTGTGGCCGAAAAGTTCGCTGGTGAGGAGGGTGTCGGTCAGAGCCCCGCACGGGACCGTGATCAGAGGTTTCTCTTTTCTCCGGCTGTTGTAATGAATCGTTTTGGCGATCAGGTCTTTCCCGGTTCCGCTCTCGCCTTGGATCAGGATGGTTCTATCCGTCTTGACCACCCGGCTGATGATCTCGAAAATTTCGAGCATCTTCGGATGGGTTCCAATGATATTGGGAAAGGCATATTTCTCGGAGACTTCCTTCCGAAGATGGTCAAGCTCCTTTTCCATTTCCTGGGTCTTGAGAGCTTGCCGAACAATGGTGACGAACCGTTCCAGGTTGGGGAAGATCGGCTTTTCAAAAAAATAAAAAGCCCCCTGCTTCAGCGCTTCCACGGCCAAGGTCACAGACCCGTAGGCGGTGATGAGGATGACCGGGATTTGGGGGTTCATTTTCTTGACCTCGGAGAGGAGCTGCATGCCGCTCAAATCGGGCATTCTCTCGTCGGTTATGAGGAGGTCGATCGAGTCGGACCTTGATTTTTTCCAGGGCGTCCTTTCCGTTCTGAGCGGGGATTGTTTTCAACCCCTCCTCGTTCAACGCCTGGCAGATTCCAAAGAGGGAATTGGGCTCATCATCGACGACGAGAATATTCGGCAAGTTCATGTCGTCTGCCCCCCGGATCGCTGCGGCTTCACGCCCGCAGGCAGCTGGACCGTTACGGTCGCCCCGTTTCCTTCCTCGCTTTCGATGGAAATTTTGCCCCCGTGGCGCTCGGCGATGATGCGGTGGCAAATGGCCAGCCCCAGCCCGGTCCCGCGGAGTTTGGTAGTAAAAAACGGGGTGAACAGGTTTTTGAGATTTTCCTTCCTGATCCCCGCCCCATTGTCGGAGAATGAGATTTCGACCGCCCCGGGAGCGGGATCGGAGATGAATTTCGTCTGGACATGAATTTCCCCGTTTTCACGGATCGCTTCGAAGCTGTTTTTCAAAATATTCAGAAAGGCCCTCTTGAGCTCTTCGTAATTCGCCGTTATTCGGGGAAGATTCCGGTCAAAATCCTTGGTGAGTTGAATTTTTTTGGACAGATCTTCGAACATGTAAAAGACCACGTTGATCACCACCCCGGCCACTTCGTTGACGTCAACTTCGGTCAACCGGCTTTTCACCGGCGGGCGGACAAAATCCAGGCACTCCTGGACGAAACCATTGAGGTGCCCCACCTCCTCTTTGATGATCCCGACCGCGCGATTGACCACATCGTCCTTCAAGTCGCACCGCTTTTGCAGAATGGTCAGAGCCCCGCTGATGGCGTGGAGAGGGTTTCGGACTTCATGGGCAAGGAAGGGAAAGAATTTTTCGAGGGAAGTGAAGTGGTCAAGAGCCTCCTCTTCCCGCAGCGGCAGCTTCGATTTCAAGGCGTTCCTGACAACCCTTAAAAGAACATCAATTTCAATAGGTTTCGAGAGAAAATCAACCGCCCGGTTCGCCAGCAAATCCGCCCGAATTTTTTCGTCGTCGCAATTCGTTAGAATAATTTTGGGGGAATTCAAGGAGCGCTTCAAGAGGGCGTCGACGATCTCCCCGGCTTTTCCATCCGAGAGATGATACTCCAAGAAAACAAGATCTAAGGACACGTTAGAAATAATACTCAAGGCCGTTGACCCATCCCGGGCAACCCGCACTTCATACCCCTGGTCGCGCAGCAACCGGGCGGTGTTCTCCGCAGAATTGAGATCGTTGTCAATAACCAATATGGAAAATCTGTCCATAAAATCGCATAGCGCAGAGCGCATAGAGCAGAGCGTAAATACGAAGCCGTAACCTATAACTTGTAACTTGCAAGCTTAAAAATCGCAACTATAACTCTTGCTATCAACCCTCATCTTTGAGGCCTCCGTAAGAGGTCAAATAGACCGTCACCGCCTGCGAAAGCCAGGGTGCATGCGTCGTCAACGTAAAGTCGCGAAACATCTCTAAACTGGATCCCGTCTTCACCGTGAACCCTGTATTCCGGCTTTCTCATGACACATTCCTGAACTCCGACTTTTTACAGACCACCATCTTTTAAATTATCCCTTTCAACGTCGCTCTTGCTTCATCCGCGCCTGGAAATTTGGGGTTGAGTTCAATGGCCTTGGCCAATTCCTTCTTGGCCATCGCCTTGTTGTCATTCTTGAAATAGGCCATGCCCAGATGATAGCGAATCACCGGGTTATCCGGGACTTTTTCGCTGGCCTCTTTCAGATAGCTGACGGCCCGGCCGTAAATGTTCTTCTTGTAATAAATCCAGCCGAGGGTATCGGAGATGTGGGGATCATCCGGAACCTGGGCCTTGGCATCCTGCGCCAGGTTCAGGGCCAAATCAATATTCTCCCCGTCCTCCGCGTAGAGATAGGCCAGGTTGTTGGCCGCAGGGGGGAATTTGGGGTTGATCTTCAGGGCCTTCTGATAATATTCCTTGGCCTTGGGAACATTTTTCCGGGAATCGTATATCATCCCCAGCCCCATGTGGGCGGAGAGGGAATTCGGGTCTTTTTGAATGGCCACATTGTATTCATCGATGGCCTTGTCGATCAGGTTCGTGCGCACGTGAAAACCCGCGAGAGAAACGTACAGTTCCGGGATATTGGGGTTCACTTCTATTGCCTTTTTGTAGTTTGCTTCCGCTTTGTTCTGGTCTTTGTTCATTTCCTGAAGCCGGCCCAAAAGGTTGTAAAATAGGGGGTTGTCGGGAACGGCTTTGATCTGGGCCTCGACCCTGGATATGGCCCTTCGATTGTCCTTTTGCTGGACGTAAACAGAGGCAATCCGGAAGAGCGGGTCCAAAAAATTGGGCTGGAGGGACAAGGCCTTTTCAAAGTGGTTCAACGCCTCCCCATCTCTTCTTTGAATCAGCGCCACAACCCCCATCTGGTAGTAGCCGAGGGGGTTGTTTGGGGCGATTTTGACGACTTCCTCGAACGCCTTGCTCGCCCGGCCGGCATCCTTCTTCCCCAAGTAGGCGCTTCCGAGGATGAGGCGGGCCTGGATCGAACCCGAGTCCTTTTTGAGGATTTCCTGCGCCCCTTCGATGGCAAGATCAAAACCGCCGGTCTTGAGATTGATATCGGCGAGCAGGAGGCGCGCCTCGTTCCAATTCGGGTTCAGCTTGACCGCCTCCCCCAAAGCCGTCTTCGCCTGCTGGACATCCTTGTTCCCCATATGGGCAAGGCCCAAGTAATGCTGGCCCATAAAAGATTTGGGGTTGTCTCTCAAATACTGCTGGAGATGCCCGACCGCCTCGTTGAACTCCCTCTTGGCCAAGTGAAGCCGCGCCTTCAGAAGCATTCCTTCGTGGCTCTTGGCATTTATTTTCAGGATCTCATCGACCATCCCCTGGGCTTCCGGGTATTTTCGCTCGTTCAAATAGAACTCCGCCAGCTTCGCCCGGGAGGGAACGTCCTTGGAATCGATCTCCATCCCTTTTTTATAGGCTTCCAGGGCTTTCTCTTTCTTGCCCCAGAGCAGGTAAAAATCGCCGAGGTGAATCAGAGAGGCAATCCGTTTGGGTTCGACTTCCACCCCCTTCAGAAACTGCCTCTCGGCCTCGTCCATTCTTCTCAAGGAAACATAAAAGTTCCCCAGGTTCATCCAGGCGTTTACATCTTTAGGGGTGATGATCGTGACTTCCGCAAACTGGGCCTCGGCCTCTTTGACCTTTCCGGTCCGGCGATAGAACTCCCCTAATGAGTAGCGGGCCTTCGTGGATTTATCATCAATTTTTATCGCCTCTTTGAGCGCGGCTTCCGCCTTGCCGAAATCATTTTGAATGATGTAAAGGTTGGCCAAGTGCAGGTAGGAATCGATCTTCTTGGGATCGAGATCGATCGCCTTTTTGGCCTCGGCCACGGCGCCGTTCAGGTTCTTCTCCGCAAGAAAAACGGAGCTCATGAGAAGCCGGGCGGAAGGGTTGTTCGGCTCCTTGGCCAAGGCCTTTTCGGCCTGCTCCCTTGCCTTCGGGTTGTCCTTCGACAACAAATAAAGGTTGCCGAGCTGGATGCGCGCGTCGACATTTTCCGGGTCGGAATCGACGGCTTTGATAAACTCGGAAAAGGCTTCGCGAAACTGCCCGACCCGCAGGTAAGCAAGCCCGAGTTTGTGGCGGGCCTTCGCGTCTTTGGGTTCGATCTGCAGAACGTTTTTATATTCGATGATGGCTTCTTTGAATTTGTTCTCGGCGAAATATTTCTCGGCCCTGCCCCAATGGCGTTCCTGTTTGGCCTCCTTGCTGCAGCCCATGAAACTCCAGGCCAAAATGAGAATGCAGATCGCCAAAACGACCTGGCGGAGTTTTTTAGACGGGGCAACCCTCATGACGCCTCCCATGCAAATGATTTGTTTTTATAGCACATTTTCAAGAGAAATAGAACCGGAACTATTTGCTCTTGGCAAGATTGCCACCGGCAAACCATAAAAATCCCCCCTCGCCCCCCTTTTACAAAGGGGGGTTGGGGGGATTTAAAAACCGGTTCTATGTAAAATAGACTAACATTGCGAAACCTTTTAAACTTTTCGGCGGAGGAGAGGGAGATCTGAAGGCGAAATCTTTATCCTCGGAGCATGACGGGAAAAAAGAGAAAAAGATTTCCACTTTTCCCGAATGGGGTTCATGACCGATTTTAATAAATTCTCGTAATATTCAAGCCTTAGTGAATGCTCGGCCTTTGGCTTCATTTTTGCCTAATCTGAAGACATGCTTACGAGACGCGAGGTGTTGCTCCAGCTGAAGAGGGTCGGGGTGACGGAGGCATCCCAGATGAAAAATCACCTGAGGGATTTTGAAAAGTACATGGCGGAAAATCATGGGGTCGTGGTCGAAACCCGGAAGAAAACCTTTCAGGACCAAGGTTCAATTCTTTCGGTCTATCATCCTTTCGCCAAGGGCCACGGAGGAAAGTAGAAAGACAGCGGGGAAAAGTGGAAAATGGGTTCCATGCCTTTGGGATGTGCCGATGACAAGATTCTAAAAACCTTAATTTTTTCCATCTGTTAAAAGGTGCAAGGCTGCTGGTATAAGAATTGCGTAATGGAAAGTACTTATGAAAAAAATCATCACCATAATTTTATTCCTCCTCCCTTTTGCAGCGCTGGCGAATTTGGTTGCTCCGTATTTTGAGAGCGCCAAAGTTTTTGCTTCCGGGATTTCCCTTCCGAACCCCGGAATTTACATCTCTGAACCTGTCGGCTTGCTGCTCTTAGGGTTAGGGATTATCGGATTGGCAAAATTGGGAAGAAAGAAATTCTTGAAACCTTAACGTTGTACCGATCGGGGGTTGAAGATGAAAAAGTTATGGCCGGGAATTCTGGGAATTATTTTGGCCCTGCTGATATTTGTTGTCAGCGCTCAGGCGTATACGATCACCGACAATTACTGGGGTGGAGTGCCCAATCACTCCGGATACGACCGCGATATCATCGGCGACTACTCCAGGTTTGGAGTGGATTCCCTCAGCGTCAATGTTTCGGGAAATTCTATGACGGTGATAATCAACACCCCTTATGCCCGATCTTTTACGGAAGGCAAAACTTTCGGGTTTGCCCCCGGCGATTTGTTCATCAGTACGAACGGATGGAACCCCTATGGAGCCGGCCCTCAATACACCGCCGATACGCATGGATACGGTGAAAGATGGGAGTTTGGAGTCAATGGATCCGGCGTTTATGGCCTTTCGGGCAAGGAAAGCGCAATTGTAAACTCAACCCTCATAAATGGTTATGACCCGAGCCGATGGGTTTACCGAGCGGGCCAGGAATGGACCTTTAATTCTGAAGGACTTGCAAGCTTGGGAAATGCCTCAATGACCATCGACGGGGTCTCCGGCACGATCACTTACGTTTTGGATATTTCCGGGATGGGCCTGACGGGAAACGAAGCCCTCGGATTTCACTGGACCATGCAATGCGGGAATGATGTGATCGAAGGCGCTGCGCCGGTGCCCGAACCTTCGACAATGCTGCTTCTGGGTTCCGGTCTTGTGGGACTTTGGGGAATTAGAAAAAAGCGCAAAGGGCACAGAGCAGAGAGCATAGAGTAAAACCCGAAAGACGGAAGAGACGCATGGCGCGGAAAAACAGTGATCGAGCGGAAAAACAGTGATCGAGTGGTCAAGTGATCAAGTGGCCAGGGGAATTAAAGCCGCACAGGGCACCGGAAACAACAAATATCGTAACACTTTGCTCTTTGAAAAAAGGAATTTCGTCAGGGCCAAGCGGTTTTAGAGCCCGGGGGCCAGACAGAGGCGGTCACATGATTTTTTCAAAACTCTAAACTGATACCAAATATCAAAGAAAAAGGCGGGGTCGGAGACGGCTCTGCCTTTTTTTGCGCCCTTTTTCCTGCCCCGACGGGAAGCAACGCCTTTCCCCCGGAGAAACACACCAAAAATTTTAACCCTCACCCTGACCCTCTCCCAAATTGGGAGAGGGAATTTGGTTGGTCCCTTGTTCCCCTCTCTCTAAAATGGGAGGGGGAATAATGTTTGATGGTTTCGTAAAAAGTCAAATAGACCGTCACCCCGGTGAAAACCGGGGTCCAGAACGTCTTGAAATAACTGGATTCCGGCTTTCGCCGGAATGACAAATTCTTTGAAAATTCGACTTTTTACGAGGTCATCATGTTTGGTTAAACCTTTTTTCTCCCTCTCCCGAGGCGGGAGAGGGAGGGGGTGAGGGTGCAGTCTCCCTTATTCTTTCCCGGCCCCGATTAAGGGCAGGACTTTTTCGACATGGAAATAGACTAAATATTCTTTTCCTTTGAGGTTCGGATATTCCTTGCGGCGGATCTCGTCGAGTTTGGCGCTGTCCTTTTCTTCTTTCGTCTTTTTCAAAAATATCCGGAGGCCTTTCAATTTTTCCTCTTCTTCGAGGAACATGTAGGCGGCGTAGGGGTTCGACTTCAGGTTTTCATGGGTCAGCTTTTCAGCCATGATGAAAGCAAGGTTTTCATCGTCGATCACATGAGGCTTCGCGTAAATCGCCATATCCACCGGGCCCTTGGCATCCGCCGTCGCCAAGATCCCCGTTCCCTTCGCCGTCTTGAAATACTCGCTGATTTTCATAGAAACCTCCCTGTAAAAAAATCGCATAGCGCAGAGAGCATAGCGCATAGCGTTAAAAACGAAGAACAAAACCCAACCTCATTGCTCGTCCGTACCCAAGGGGCCATAGGAATTCTGTTTCCCTATTCACCGCAGTTGTTCATACCTCTCTGAGGCACCATAAACCATGAAAAGGCGCCCAGCTTCCATCCGGAAGGGGCTCTTTTCCCCTCTCCCAAGATTGGGAGAGGGATAGGGTGAGGGTTGGTTGGGCAGAGCTGCCTGGGGTCTTCTTTCCAGGGGGTCACCCTCACCCCGCCCCTCTCCCGTAAACCGGGAGAGGGAGTTAATGGGGCGAGAACCTATAAAGGTCTTTTCGGAGCAGAGAGCGCAGAGAAATTTAGACTTCTATTCTAACGAGATTTTTTTAAAAAAGCACGGAATTATTAACCCTCACCCTAACCCTCTCCCAAATTGGGAGAGGGAATTTGGTCCCCCCCTTTTGGGGGAAGCAGGGATAATGCCTTATTCCCCCTCTCCCGAGGCGGGAGAGGGGTGGGGTGAGGGTTACTTTTGGATCAAATGGCAATGGATGGCCGACAGTACTGCTTCTCCATTTTGGAGAACTTCGTGGTTCCAAAATCTGAGAACTTTATATCCCTCTCTTGTCAGGAATTCTGAGCGCCTTTTATCTTGTTCTAATTCTTCCGCATGTTGCCCGCCATCGACCTCGATAACAATTTTTTTCTTCAAGCAAACGAAATCTACAACAAACGGCCCTATAGGCCGTTGTCTGCGAAATTTAAAACCGTCCAGTTCCCGGCTGCGAAGTTTTTCCCAAAGCCATTTTTCGGCTTCGGTCATGTCATTTCTGAGTTGCCTGGCACGGGGGTTCATTTTTTTATTTCCTCAACCCTCACCCTAACCCTCTCCCAACTTGGGAGAGGGAAGAATGAGACGGTTTGTTTGATCTCCCTTTTCCCAGCATGGGAGAGAAACCTGCAGTTAGCCCCTTCTATGACCCCCCTCTCCCGCATCGCAAGAGAGGGGAGAATGTTTAGTTCCCCCCGTGTTCCCCCTCTCCCGAGGCGGGAGAGGGGCGGGGTGAGGGTTGATAAACCTAACCGTTGCATAAATATTCGCCCAAATCAGGGTTGTCTTTCCCGCGAAAGCGGGAATCCAGAAGAAAATCCTGGATTCCGGGTCAAGCCCGGAATGACGAGTGTTGAAGATCTCTCGAAGTGATCTCCAGTTGCATCTTCATCATTGACCTGAAACGCAATCTGGATAAGTGTTTTCATGATCACTCGCAATCTATTTATGCACCTGGTAGGTTTAGTTCCTCCCGTGCTCTCCCTCTCCCGAGGCGGGAGAGGGGCGGGGTGAGGGTTGATAAATTCTTCCCTTCCCTTGCCCTGGTGGAAGCGGGATGAAGAAAGCAAACTCAAATTGCCTTTACCTTTACTTTTTTCAATTCCCCCTCCAGAGCGTCCAAGGCCGCCGGGAACGGGGAGAGGACCCTTTTGATCACTCCCTGGGAGAAGGAAATGCCCAGGCCGTAATTGGTGATCGGGACTTTTGCCTCTTTGGCGCGCTGGATTCGCGCGAGCATTTCCCTGCGGGTCAGCATGCAGCCGCCGCAATGGACGATCAGTTTATAATCCCTGAGGTTGTCCGGGTAATCCCGCCCGGAGGAGACGTCGATCTGCAAATCGCCGCCAACATACTGTCTGAGCCACCGCGGGATTTTGACTCTCCCGATATCATCCTCGATTGCGTGATGACTGCAGGCCTCGCCGATCAGAACCTTGTCTCCGGGCTTCAAGGTATCGATGACCGCCGCCCCCCTCGCCATTTCGATCAAATCGCCCTTATTCCGAGAAAACAAGATCGAAAACGTGGTGCATTTCACCGGCGCCGGGGTGTCGGCCGTCATTTTCAGGACGACTTGCGAGTCGCAGACGACCAAATCGGGCAGGGTTTTCAAATTCCGGAGGGCGTGGGCATATTCCCGCTCTTTCACCACATAAACCGCGGCGTCGCTGTCCAAGGCTTCCCGAATCGTTTGGACCTGGGGGAGAATCAATCTCCCCTTCGGCGCCTGGAGATCGATGGGGACGATCAAAACCGCGAGCCCGCTCGGGGGCAGCAAATCGCCTACCAAAGGGGGCGGTTTCAGGAATTCCTCCGGGCAGACTTCGATCAAATATTTCTTGAAGGCGTTCACCGCAGGATCGCGGTGCTCAAGGTCAAGACTCGAGCAGAGAAGAACCTTCTCCGACTTCTCCCTCACCCGGCTCAAAAAGGATTCGGACGGTAGCCCCTGATCGATTTTGTTGACCACAACGACAGAGGGGGTTTTTCTCCGGCGGGCTTCTTCGAGGACTTGGTCTTCATAGGCCGTCCAGATATTCGGCTCCGCCACGAGAACTAAAACATCGGATCGGTCAAAGATCTTGACCGTCTTTTTCAGGCGGGCTTCCGCCAACCCCGAGGTGTCGTCAAGACCGGCCGTGTCCAGAAAAACTACGGGGCCGACCGGGAGAAGCTCCATGGCCTTCTCAACCACATCGGTGGTGGTCCCGGCAATCGGCGAGGTGATGGCCACATCCTGACCGGCGATGAAATTGAGGAAACTGGATTTGCCCACGTTCGTCCGGCCGAAGAGGCCGATCTGCAGGCGGAGCGATTTAGGGGTTTTTCTCATCTTCCCGATATCCCAGAGCGGTGAGCCGGTAGGGGGAAAGAACCTTTTCCACGAACTCCCGGCCCAGCCTTTCCGCCAAGAATTCCTTTATGTTTTTCTTTCCCGAGAGTTTGAACTCTTCCAAAAGAGATAGCGCCTTCTCGTATCCGATATGAGGCAGAAGCGCCGTAATGATCATGGGGCTTTGGGAAAAGTATTCCGCGCATTTTTCTTCCCGAGCCGCAATCCCCTCAACGTGCTCGGCAAAAAGCCCGTCCGCCCGAATCAGGATTTCCAGCGACTCCAGCAATGAATGGGCGAGGAGGGGCAGAAACTCGTTGATCTGAAACGTGGCCCGGGAGCAGGCTTCGGTGATCAAAAAGTCGTTGGCCATGACTTTGAGGCCGGTTTGAATCAGCGCCTCCAGGAGGACGGGGTTCACTTTCCCCGGCATGATGGACGAACCGGGCTGAAGTCTCGGAAGCTCGATCTCCCCGAGGAAATGGAGCAAACGCAAATCGTTGGCGATTTTGGTTAGGTTGCTCGCCTGGGCCTTCAAAATCCCGGACACTTCCACAAAGGGGTCGGCATTGGCTGTCGCGTCCAGCAGATTCTCCCCGCGCGAGAGTCCCAGACCCGTCAGCTCGCGGAGTTTCTCCACCGCTTGGAAAATAAAGCTGCGGGGGGAGCCCAACCCCGTCCCCACGGCAGTACCGCCCAAGTTCACGACCCGCAGCCGCTCTTCACACTTGAAAGTCCGCCAGCGGTCCCGGGCGAAGGCCTCCCCGAAAGCCGAAAACTCGGCCCCCAGGGTAATCGGGACCGCCTCCTGCAGCTCCGTCCTTCCGATTTTTACGACCTTCGCGAATTCCTTCTCTTTCTGCTGAAAAGCCCCTTGAACCTTGGCAATCTCCCGGCTCAGGTCCCGCAAGAGAAAAATGGCGGCCACCTTTACAGCCGTGGGATAAACATCGTTCGTGGACTGATGGAGGTTGACGCTCTCGATGGGATGGACGATTTCATAATTGCCTTTTGCCCCGCCGAGAATTTCAATGGCGCGGTTGGCCAAGACTTCGTTGAGGTTCATGTTGGTTGAAGTCCCGGCTCCCCCCTGCAGGGCATCGACCGGGAACTGATCCGACAGGTTTCCTTCAATCACCTCGTCGCAGGCGCCCAAAATCGCTTCGCCCTTGGCGGATGGCAAATAACCCAATTCCAGATTCGCCTGGCAGCAGGCCTTTTTAATTAGAGCAAGGGCTTTGATCAGGGAGGGGTTGACCTTGTAGCCGCTGATGGGAAAATTCTCGATCGCCCGCTGGGTATGAATGCCCCAGTAGGCGCCGGCGGGAATCTTTTTCTCTCCGAGGAAATCTTTTTCGAGGCGATATTCCATGTGAACAACCGCAAGGCGCAAGAAAAGCTCGCATAGCGCAGAGCGCATAGCGTTACATGAAAACGGTAACCCTTCAGTCACGAGTGGCCGGCCGCAACGGATTGAGGTCCGGATTAAAGGCCAAGAGGCGCCCCGGCCTGGGGGTCCGGTCGGTCCGCTTGGAACCACAAGGCGGTGGTTTCTTCGTGGAGGGGGCGGGGCCAAGGCCTTCCGCCTCATTTTGCGGAGGTTCGGTGCTTTCTCCGATTCTCTGCCCATCCCGGCCGATGCTTCCGGCGCGTACCGCCCAAACCCCCAGGCCACAACAAAACTTGTCCCGGGCCACCCGTGACTGAAGGGTTACTGAAAACGACCAATTAACCGTGAAAAAAATGACTAAACATGATTGCAAACTGCAAATAGAATGGTAGACGATTTTCCGATTGGTTTTCATCCGGAAACTCTGAGCTTCCCCTCCCCCTCCGATGGAGGAGGGTTAGGGTGGGGGTGATAAGGATCGGGAATCCTGAGAGTTTCATTTTTTCTTTCCCCTCACCCCGCCCCTCTCCCGCAAGGGGAGAGGGAGGTTTGGGATGGGCACCACTCAGATTTTGAAGGTCTCATCCATGTAGAGATCTTCTTTAACTTTAAAACTTTTTCCCTTAACCTTTTCCCCAAGCTCCTCTTTATCCAGGGCAAAGAGCGGGCTGATTTCCACTTTGGCGCCGGCGGCGACCTCCACGCCGGCCTCCTCGAGCCACCTCCGGTGAAGGTCGCTCATCGCCCTTCTCGCCGTTTCCGGCGAATCCATTCCCTCTTTGTTCTTCACCGGCGAGAATTCCTCTTCGCGGACAACCTCCATGCAGGATGTTCGTTCGGCCAAAGGGATGGCGTCGAAGACAAAGGTTTCGAACTTCAACCCTTTGGTCCTTTCGAGTCTTCCCCCTCTCCCGACTCCTTCCACCTCTTTGACGGCACGGTGATAGGGCAAGGCGAAGCCATGGCGGTTCAAACGTTCGATAAAAGACAAGGAGACGACATGAACGGCGATATTGCCCGCCCAATGACGAATCCTGCCGTTCTCATCCAAAGCCCGATATTCATCCGGGGAGAAATCGCTGTACTCGATGATCCCCGGCTTTCCATTCAAGAGGCCGTAAATCCCGACCTTTTCATCCGGGCTCTGACGCCGCACCACCTTGGTGGAAATCTCCGCTTCCGCCATCTGGTGATACCCCAGAAAGACGGGGTCCGCCATTTTGACGATCGGGTTGTCCACCTGGCAATAAAAAAGCTGAGAATAGCCCTCTTTTTGCAGCTTCGACAACAGCCCCGATTCACGGAAAGCCTTCAGGGAACCGCCGTGCCCATCGGGGTTGGCGAGAAAATGCGTTGCCTCGCTCAGAATCAGCCGCCCATCCGGAGTCAGAGTCGGCAGCATCCCCTGGCTGAAAAAGTGGACATGGGGGGCCAGCCCCCAAAAATGATTTTCTTTGAAAAACCCCTTTGTCTCCTCTTCGTTTTCTTTGCTGGTCATAAGGACCAAAGGAATGTCGACCTTATAACGGAGGCAAAGGGCTTTTAGGGCCTCGGCAAACAGCCGGAACAGGGGTTTGTTCACCAACGGCGAAACCGGGAATTTGCCTTTGGGCCCATCAAACCCAAGGCGGGAGCCCTGTCCCCCGGCGACAATCAAAACAGCCACCTTCCCATCACGGAGCAAAGACTCCCCTATAAGGCGGGCCTTTTCCAGACGTCGAATATCTTCTGCGGTCTTGGGAATCCCGATGATTGGGGCAGGGGATATTTCCCCGATATTCTTCTGTGCTTTCCGGTCCGAGGAATGGAGGCGAAAAAGGTCAAAAACAAGGGGAAGGTCGAGCTTCTGAGCCTCCCGCAGCAATTCCTCCTGTTGCCCCGGATTTAATTTATGGAGGTGGTCAAGGATATGGTGCTGGTTGAACTTCTCCAGGAGAGAAATAATTTTCGCCGGATCCATGAAATAATTATAGGAGAAAAAGGAAAAGACCGCAAGGCGGAAGCGGAAGAAACGCATAGCGGAAAGCGGAAGCGGATAGCGGGAAACCCAATTGACGACCGCAAGGCGCGAGAGCGCAAGTCGCAAGGGGGAAAAGATAACCCAACCGAAACAGGGGCCGAGGATTCAAGGGGCCAAGGGGTTGAGCGCTCAAGATCAATTTAGGGGACGTTGATGAATTAGTTAACTTTGATGCTTTTGGAAAAATTTCACCTGCTGCGTTGCGCTGCAACTTCGTCGTTGCGGCCCCTAAGGGGCCTCACTCCTCAGTTTTTGCGCGCCTTGCATGGTAAGGAGCATCCAGCAGGACGCCCCTATAATCGAAACCATCGTTCCGATGACCATTTACGAGATCATCAACTTTGGAAAACGCCTGGCCGGGATTTGCGGCACCCTTGTCACTTACCCTGCGCTCACTTGAAAGGGAAGGCAATGACTTCTTCGATTGAGGCCGCGTCACAGAAGAGCATGGCCAGCCGGTCCACCCCTAAAGCAATTCCGGCGGAGGGGGACATTTTTGCGAGCGCCAGCAAGAGCTCTTCGTCGACAGGGTAAACGGGTCTGCCCAAGTGCGCCCGCAGTTGTTGTTCCTCTTCAAACCTTCTTCTTTGCTCAATCGGGTCGTTCAACTCCGAGAAGGCATTTGCCATCTCGAGTCCGGCGATGTAAAGCTCGAACCGCTCGGCCCGATTTGGGTTTTCCGGCTTCAGCCGGGCCAGCGCCGCCATGCTGGAAGGATAGTCATAAAGGATCGTCGGCCGCGGGTTCCCGAGGCGCGGCTCGACTGCCTCCAAAAAGACTTTGAAAAATATATCGTCAAACGAGTATCCCTCGCTCCGGGCAAACCGGTACCCTCTGTCTTTTGCTTCCCGGAGCAAAGAAGGGGCATCTTGGTTCTTATCGATGTCCACCCCGCCATAATCCCGCATGGCCTGGGCAACGGTTACTTTTTCAAAAGGCGGAGAGAGGTCAATCCGCAGGCCTCGATAGGCGCACTCCTGAACCCCGAGAATCTCTTGAGCAAGAAAAGCAATCAATTTTTCACAATCTTCCATGATTTTGCTGTAATCCGCATGGGCCCGATACCATTCCAGCATGGTAAATTCGATCTGGTGCGTTTGGCTTATTTCCCCATCGCGGAAAACCCGGCATATTTGAAAAATCTTTTCCCAGCCTTCTCCCAATAGCTTCTTCATACAGTATTCCGGGGAAGTATGAAGACACTTTTTGCTGCGGGTTCCATCCGCGTGCGTGCAAAGAACCTCCAAGGCCGAGAGATGCGGTTCCATGCCGGGAGAAGTGACAAGAGCGGGCGTCTCGATTTCAACAAAGCCCGCCCCGGTAAAGAACCGCCGAATGCCGTTGATGATTTGGAAACGGCGGATAAGGTTTTTCTTTATTTTCTCGTCCATTTTTTTTCAACACCTTGCCTTGTAAAACAAAATAATCCGATTGTAGTATAAATCTATCTGCGGCATTACCTTTTGAAATATCCGGAATTTTACCCTCACCCTACCCTCTCCCCGCAGGGGAGAGGGTTAATCTACCTAACCGTTGCATAAATATTCGCCCAAATCAGGGTTGTCTTTCCCGCGAAAGCGGGAATCCAGAAGAAAATCCTGGATTCCGGGTCAAGCCCGGAATGACGAATGTTGAAGATCTCCCGAAGTGATCTCCAGTTGCATCTTCATCCTTGCCCTGAAACGCAATCAGGATAAGTGTTTTCATGATCACTCGCAATCTATTTATGCACCTGGTGGGTCTATTCAGATGAAAATATAATTTCTTACCCCTGGGTTGGGGAATTTGATTCGTGATTTATTTCTTCGCCATTCTAAACCCATAAGACCATTCTTTCCACTGGGAAAATTGCATTTTCTGTGTTAAGAAAAATTGTGAGGAGAATCTTTTCGTTTTGAGATAATTATGCCCGACTATTTGAAAATCATCCTGATCCTGATCGGCATCTTGGTCCTGATCCGTTTCAAAGTTGCCCTCAGCATCACCCTGCTTTCAAGCGCTGCGGTTTTGGGCTTTTTTTTCAATCTTTCCCCGCCGAAAATCGCGGTTGCTTTTTTCAACGGGGCCCGCGACCCGGAAACATTGCTCCTGACCGCCAGCCTCCTGCTCATTCTTTTTTTCAGCGCCATCATGAAGGAAACGGGGAATATGACCCGGTCAATCAAGGCCCTTCAGGAGATCTTCCGCGATGCGCGGGCGACGGTGGCGATTATCCCGGCGATCATCGGCATCCTCCCCATCATGGGGGGGGCCATGCTTTCGGCTCCCTTGGTGCTCGAAGCCTCCGATGAGCTGAAGCTTTCCCCCGAAAAGCGGACTTTCAACAACTATTGGTTCCGCCACGTCTGGGAGTACACCTTGCCCACCTATCCGGGAATCATCCTGATCGCCACCATCGTGGGGATCCCGGTTTCGCAGGTCGCCCTTATCAACCTGCCGCTGACGATCGCCGCCATCGCCGCCGGAATTCTCTTCGGATTTAAGGGGGTCAAATCGAGCTTTTCCTCCTCGAGCCCGTTGACTTTTCGGCACGTCCGCAGAAATCTCGGCGGGTTTGTCCTGAACCTGCTCCCTTTTTTCGCCGTCCTCCTGCTTACCCTATATTTTAAAATCCATTTGGCCTATTCTCTGGCGATCGCGGTCTGCGGGACGATTCTTTATTACCGTCCTCCCCGCCAATTGGTCTGGCGGCTCGCGAAAATCAGCTTCTCCTGGGAAATCGTCTTCCTCATCTGGGGAATCATGATTTTCAAAGAAGTTCTCATGGTCAGCGGAGCCATGAACTCCGTCGCCGGGGAATTCATCCAATTAGGGTTGCCCCCGCTCTTTTTGATTCTCACCCTGCCCGCCATTCTCGGCCTCATCACCGGCTATTCCAATGCCTATGTCGGCCTCAGCTTTCCGATCCTGCTGCCCCTCTTCCAGGCCAGCGCCCCCAATTACTCCTATGTGATGATGGCTTACTGCAGCGGTTTTTGCGCCGTTCTCCTTTCTCCCATGCACGCCTGTTTGGTCATGACCCGCGAATACTTCAAGGCTGATATGGGAAAACTGTACCGCCTGCTGATCCTGCCGGTAGCGATCGTGTTTGTCACGGGATTGATTTTCTTGGGGCTTTCTTACTGGGTAGGCTGAGGGGGATCATCTCCAAGTTATGTAGAAAATGCCCATCTAAGGCCTCCTTTTCCCTGCGGGGAAAGGATTAAGGTGAGGGGGAAACCTAACAGTCCACCCTCACCCTCACCCTCTCCCGCCAGCGGGAGAGGGAAATATCCTCTTTTCATAATCCGGTGAAATCCCGGCCGTTTTTGTCTTCGGCGCCTGCCCCTTTGTCCGGGCAACGTCAAAGCGGGTTCGAACCGCGAACGAAATGAGAAATGATCCGTTAGGGCACATCGCGCCCATCTCCTCGTTTGAGGAAGAAACAGGCTGGCAGGGGCAGACGCAAAAAATCCCCCCCACCCCCCCTTTACAAAGGAAGGCAGGAAGGATTTTCTGAGTTCTTTTTAAAAAAGCTAAAGTGAAGGCAGGATTTTTTGAAGCGAACGGTCAGCCCAAAGTCTCGTTCTTCTTCTTCAGGCGCCGTCGATGTGGTGTCTTTCCTTGATGCGGAGCCAGCCGGCCGGGTCCTGGAAATATTCATAGGTATCCTCAAGGGAAAGACGATGCTCCCTTTCGATGCCGGCTAAAAACTCATAGAATTTCTTCTCCATGGGGTTTTCCACCTCTTTCGCCAATTTGCCGTAGAAGAGCTCCCCCTTGGTTTCAAAGCCGATCGCGATTTTGACCGCCTCTATGTCATCGGCGTCCGCTTTCGCCGACTTCTCGATCCATTCCCCCATCTTGTTGAACACCGCTTTAACCTCGGTTCCTTTGACTTTGATCGGAATGGTTTCCGGCCATTTTTTGTCGCTGATCAGCTTTTTGTGCAGATCCAGAATCCGCCGGTAATGCTCGTCTTCATCGGCGGCGATGGAGGCAAACATCAGCTTGCCGATGGAATTCTGGGTACGCTGGCTGTGCTGCAGATAAAAATCCCGCTCTTTGGATTCGTTGTTCAAGGCGATTTCCAAAGCTTTGATCCGCTCTTCGGTATTGGAACTCATGTTTCCTCCTTACTATTTTCATAGGACGCGGATTTACGCAGATGAGACCTTCAAAAATATTATAGCGAAGGCTTTGCGAAAAACCAATGAAATTTCCCGACCCCGCATGTCCCCGGAAACCGGAAGCGTTGATTCAGAAAATAGCCTACCTGAGACCTCCTCTCCCCTCCGGGGAGAGAAAGGGAGTGAAGGGTAAGGAACCGCGGTCCACCCTCACCCCCGCCCTCTCCCGCCAGCGGGAGAGGGGAATTCCCTACTTATGTTCCTTTTCAAAACGGTAAACGGATACGGACTGACTAATAATTTTCGATTTAGGCTCTCTCTCGTTCCGGTAGGCATCCACGAAATTCTGAATCTTCCCGTCTATATCGAGTTCCGCTTTTTTGACATCCTCGAGGGATGAGAATTCGGAAGACAGGCTGACCAGGATTTTGTCGAACCGGGAGGGTTTGATCTTCCATTTCTTTTCGTATTCAATCCGGGCAATTTGGTACTCGGAAAAGGAAAAAAAATATTTCCCCAAGCGATTGGTTCGGGCCGAAAATTCCCAATTTTCTTTGAGGGCAAAAAAAGCCCTCACCGTCTCTTGGACAGACTCCCCGTTGAGTCGCTTCGGATCCAGGCAGTCCCCCAATCGCTCCTGGGCGTGCCGGAAAAATTCCTTGACCAAGTCGATGTCCGTGACCACCAGCCCGTAAAGATACCAGTCGTCCAGAACACTTACCACGGCTTTCTGCTCGGCGATGGTCAAATGGGAGTAGCTCGGGCAGAAGTGGTCGGCGCACAAGGCCGGCCCATAGTAGGAGTGGTAGCGCAATTCCTCTCCCTGGTTTTGGGAGGGGTGAAGAAGGCAGCCGACTCTTTTCTTCCCCGGGTCCAAGAAGCCCAGGAACTCGCAGTTGCAGATCGCCTCCAGGAGTTTCGGGCTTGTTTCAAAAGAAGCCTCCTCCCTTTGGTACTCTTCCCGCTGAAACTGGTCCCCAAATGAGGCATAAAGCTCGGTTCGTTTTCCCAGCAGGTCTTGGAGGTAGGACCGCGAATGATCCTGATAGTTGTAAAGGCCGCAGCAGGCTCCGCAGGACTTGCGGCCATCCGGCTGGCAGAGATGCACGGGGTAAGTGGATTCCGTCATCGCCTACCCCTCTCTGAGGATCTCGGCGATCCGGTTCGCGTAATCGCGGCTGTTATCATCGGCCGGCACGAGATCGACCGCGGAGGGGGAGGACGCCCCCAGACCCAATTCCCCGGCCCGGGCAATCTGCTCCTGGGCAAAGATCTTGGGGGTCATAATATTTTCGTTGCCGCCCAAATGCTTCAGGAGGGCCACGCCGACCGCATCCACCGCCACTCGATCCGCAGACGCCCAAAAAACATCCCCGCGCACTCTTTTGCCGGTTGCGGGACCGCCGTCCACGAAGGCCTCCACGCCATCCATGACGACGAGGGCCGGCTTGAAGGGTTCATTGATTTCGGCGATCATCTTGCGCTGATGAGGGGAGCTGTGGAGTTGACGCATGTACTCGAAACCGTGCCTGGAGGTGGGCACGACGCCGACATGGAGCTTCAAGGACAGGGTGAAAATTCCCCCGTACTGGTGGGTCTTCAGACACCCCGTGGAAATCAGGCATTCCGATTCGAGAATCGGGCGGGCGACGCGGAACCCATTCGGCCAGTGGCTTTGGGCGGGCTTGAATTCCACCCAGTCTTTCTCCTTCAGCTCGTCGAAATCGAGGACGTTGACATCCAATCTCTGCAGAATCGGCAAAACGCCTTTTTGTTCCATGACCTGCCGGGTCACCGGGTAACTGCGCTCCCCGAGGCTCACGGATTTGGCCCCCCGTTTCCATATTTCCTCGATGAGCGCCATGAGGGTTTCATTGTGGGTCGACCCGGGGGCAATATCGGCGGTGTTGAAGTTCGGTTTGATCAGAACATTTTTCCCCTTGACGAGGTTCGTTTTGAGGCTTTTGAATATTTTCTGCACGCCGTCTTTTCTGTCCTCGGCTTTCGCCAGGATGACCGAGCTCCCTCTATGAGCCATGGCCCAACCTCCTCTCTCCGCGCCTATCCAAGCCCCCATGGCTGCGGCGGAGATTTTTATGAATTTTCGACGATTGATTTTCCGGATCATATCTTCACCACCCCCGCCCTAACCTTTCCCGAAGGTGTGAAAAAATTAAGAGTTATCCGCAAATAATTTCCCCCCCCGTCAAGGGGGAGGGAATTTCTTTTCTATTTCAATATGGTTACCCTTTCCCCTCGCGGGAGAGGGGAGGGTGAGGGGGGAATATTTCAATTTTTTCACATCTTCCCCTTTTCAAAGGGGGATTGAATCATCGCAGCTCATTTACGGATAAGTCCTAAATCTTTGCCGCCACCCCGGTGAAAACCGGGGGCCAGTCCATTGCCAAGGGCATGAAAACACTCGATTCCGGCCTTCGCCAGGAATGACGTGGAAAAGAACCATGTCGATTTTTCCACGCTTTCCCCCATCGCGGGTGAGGGGAGAATTGGGGTTCCGGATGAAAACAAGGTACCATAGTTTTAGCGGCTAAGCTATGATATAAGCGATTCAGGTGTAACCCTTCAGTCACGGGTGGTGCGGAACAAGTTCTGTTGTGGCCTGGGGGTTCGGGCGGTACGCGCCGGAAGCATCGGTCGGGATAGGCAGAGACCGGAGAAAATACCCATTCTCCGCAAGGGGAGGCGGGAGGCCTTGGCCCCCGCCTCGTCCACGAAGAAACCAGCGCCTCATGGTTCCAAGCGGACCGTCCGGACCCCCAGGCCGGCGCATCTCTTAGCCGTTACAACGGTCTCCTATTCATGGCAATTCGCCACCCGCGACTGAAGGGTTACATTCGGGTCAGTTGATTTTTCCATGGATTTTCCCCGCTGAAGAAACGCCTCAAGGGACAAAAGGAGGCTTCATGACAGACTATTCCTCGATCGATCAGTCGCCTCTCATCGGGTTTCTCTTCTATCCCCGGAGGGATTTCAACCCCTGTCCGGAGGGCGCCTTAGATTTTTTCGTCCCCGTGGCCCCGGACATTTCAATCTCGACCCGGTTTTACCAAAAAGACAAAGGTTGGCCCTGGATTTTGTATTTCCACGGAAATGGCGAGGTGGTAAGCGATTATGACGAAATTGCGCCATTGTATCATCAGCAGGAGGTAAACTTAATCGTAGCCGACTACCGGGGGTACGGGGCAAGCGGCGGGTCCCCCACATTCACTCACCTGATCGACGATGGGCGCAAGATTTTGAGGGCAGTGACAGAAACACTGCGGGAAAAGAGCCTCAACCCAAGCCTATGGGTCATGGGCAGGTCCATGGGCAGCGTGCCCGCCCTGGATCTGGCCCATCGTTTTCCGGATAAAATAAAAGGGTTGATCCTGGAAAGCGGTTTTGCCAGCGTGACCCGGTTGATCAAACATCTCGGACTTCCTTCGCGGGGCATTGACCTCAAGGCGATCGAGGAGGAGCGACTGGCCATGATCCGGGATATCCATCTGCCGGCGCTGATCATTCACGGGGAGCGGGACAATCTGGTCCCTCTTCAAGAAGGCAAGGATTTGCTTCAACATTTGGGCAGCACCCGGAAAAAATTGGTGATTATTCCAAATGCGGATCACAACAGCGTCATGTACTACGGGATGGAGAAATATTTCCAATCCATCCGGGAATTTCTGATTTATTGATCCGGATGGTTGCGCAAAACTCCATCTGTCACGCCCGGAGCGGGATTGCGCTTCAACCCTGCCCCGTTAGATCGCAATCCGGCTCTTAGGATTCGGGGACAACTCCTCCTGATATTCCAAGAGGAAAACCATTTTGAAAAGTATCGATCGGGGTGAATCGTTGCGGCCCCTTAGGGGCCACAACGATTCACCCTGTTAGATATTGCCAAACGGGCGCTCTCATTTGAATCTTTCATGAATGATCCGCAAAATCCGGGATCGAAAGTTCTTTTCTAACAGGGCGGGGTTGAAGCGCAACGCCGCAGATGGACTTTTTACGAGACTATCAATAATTATTTCACACCTTCAGAGGGGCAAGGGGGGATTTCGGGAGAGCGGACGAAGCAAGCCTCTCTCTTGACAAGTTCCCGACCCTCGCTTAAGGTAATTATATAGAGCCTTTCGCATGCCTGCACATATTTTTTTAAGAATCGTAATTCATCACGGGAGGATATGAAATGGTTACGGAAATGGCGCCTGGGGTTTATTGGGTTGGGATTGTGGACTGGGGTTTGAGGAAATTTCATGGTCATGAGCTCTCCACCCATCGCGGCTCCACCTACAATTCTTACCTTATCGTCGATGAAAAGGTTGTCCTGGTGGACACCGCCTGGAAACCCTTTCAGGATGAATTTATGAAAAACGTCCGCGAGATTATCGACCCGGCGAAGATCGATATTGTGGTGGCCAACCATTCGGAACCGGATCATTCCAGCAGCCTGCCGGCGGTCATGCGGCATTGTCCCCGGGCCGCCCTCGTTGTTTCCAATCGCGGGGAGGAGAGTGTCCAGGGTCATTATCACCAGCCCTGGGATTTCAAAAAGGTCAAAACCGGCGATCGGATCAACATCGGGAAGAGCGATTTGGTTTTTGTGGAAGCCACCATGCTCCACTGGCCCGACAGCATGTTCACCTACCTCACCGGCAAGAATATTCTCATGCCGAATGACGCCTTCGGGCAGCACTATGCCACGGCCTTCCGTTTCAACGACCAAGTCGACCAGGAAGAGCTCTACGAGGAGGCGCTCAAATACTACGCCAACATCCTGACCCCTTACAGCAATCTCGTAATCAGGAAAATCGATGAGGTCTTGGGGCTCAAGCTGCCGGTGGAAATGATCGCCCCGAGCCACGGCGTAATCTGGCGCAAAGACCCGCTGCAGATCGTCAAAAAATACCAGGAATGGGCGGCTCAGGTTCCGGAAAGAACCGCCGTGGTGCTTTATGACACCATGTGGGAGGGAACCAGGCAGATGGCCGAGGCGATCGGGGATGGTCTCGCCCAAGAAAACGTATCCTCCAAGCTTTTCCATATGGCGGTTTCCGACCGCAACGATGTCATAACCGAAATTTTCAAAACCAAGGGGCTCATCATCGGTTCCCCGACCCTCAACCAGGGCATCCTGCCCACCGTGGCCCCGATCCTGGAAGATCTCCGCGGGTTGAAATTCCAGAACAAGATCGGCGCCGCCTTCGGCACCTACGGCTGGAGCGGGGAATCCGTCAAAGTCATCGAAGATCATTTGAACCGGTGCAAAATCCCGGTGTCTGTTCCCGGGGTCCGCGCCAAGTGGCAGCCCAATGCGGAAGATCTTGGGAATTGTCGAAAATTGGGCCAGGCAGTGGCCAAGGAAATTAAAAAATAAAATGATGGGACGCGGATTTTCGCGGATGAACGCAGATAAATAATATAGATGCTGAATAGACGTCATTGGCCTGCGGGCGGGAGCGTAGAATCAGCAACCCGGCATGTTTGCCTCCGCGAATGATGAAAATCCATCCATCCCCCCCTTTCACAAAGGGGGGATAGGGGGGATTTAAAAGGTATTAACGGCGAGAATTCGCGTTCATCTTTGTCCAATTTAAAAGGAGAAAAAAATGATTTATGTGATTGCGACCGTCGAGGTAAAGCCGGGGAAGCGCGAGGAATTATTAAAGAGAGTTCACCAGTTGGTCCCCAAAGTTCGAGCGGAGAAAGGGTGCCTCGAATATGGTCCGGCTGTCGATGCCCCCACCGCCATCAAGGCTCAAATTCCATTGGGCGGAAATTTTGTGGTCATGATCGAAAAGTGGGAGGGGATCAAGGAATTGGAGGCACACCTCACCGCCCCTCACATGCTGGAGTACCGGCAGGATGTCAAGGATTTGGTGGCCGGGGTAAAGCTCCAGATCCTTCAGCCGGCGTGACTCATTGCGAAATGCAGGGAGCAAGGAGTAAAGGGCAGAGAGGCATGGAGTAAAAGAAAAATGCCCGGCGGCTATTTCTTCTCGCGAAATTCCTGCATGTAGGCTTCCCACTCCATGGGGAGCAGGTATTTTTTCTTGGTGTTGCACTCCTTGCAGACCGGGGCCACGTTTCCTTTCGTGGTTCTCCCCCCCCGAATCAACGGGACCACATGATCCATGGTCAGTTCCCCGGGCAAAAACCGCCGCCCGCAATAACTGCACTCGCCCTTGGCAATTTTCTGCTGCCACCATCGGCTTTTGCGTAAAACCCGGGCTTTTTCTTTCTCCCGTTTGACGTCTGCCTCGGTTGCTTGAACGATAAAAGCCTCGGAAGCCATGGATCTTGCTAAATTCCTCCCCACTTCCTCCCTTTAGAGTCGGATAGCCAATCCCTGTTCAAATCCGGATGTGCAGGCGCCTTCTCCCTTATCCTGTTCTCCCATACAAATAAGGAGCGGTTAAAAAGGCCTTATGCAGGGACTTTTTAGGCAGCATTCGGGTTATTTCACCGCCTCCAGGACCATCATGGGCGGCAGGTTGGGAAGGACATACTGCGTCCGGACGTTATGGAAAATCCCTTCCACCGGATGTTTGAGAATTTCCGGGAACTGAAATTGGAAAAAGTTTTGGTAGGCCAAAAATTTCCCCCCTGTTTTTAGGGCGGAATAGGAATTTTCCAAAATTTCCGTCTTCGTATCGCGGGGAAGAAAAGAAAAAGGAATGCCCGAAATGATGTAGTCGGCCTGCAGGTCTTTGGAACCATTGCAGGTTTTTAGAATGTTCAAGACATTCTCGGCAGAGTCCTGAAACACCAGCAGCCTCGGGTCCTTGATGTGCTTTTTCAGGTAACGACAAAAACTTGGGTTTCTCTCGATGGCGATCAGTTTTGATTTTTTCCCCATGTTTCGGAGGAAAGGAAGGGTAAAAGCCCCGGTCCCGGGGCCGTATTCCACAATTAAATTCGCCCTTGAAAAATCAATCTTGTTGCAGACTCGATCGACGCCGAACCTCGAAGTCGGGGTAACGGAGGCGACATACCCATCCGTCACCAAGTTTTTGAGGTAAATGAAGGTTTTCATTTTATTTGCCCCTGCCAGAATCGTTTTTCACAAATCCCGCAAATCTTTCAAAAATGCGGTTTGGTCATGATTCTAATATGACCGCAATCGTAAATCAATATTTTTTTTACGTTTGCCGTAACCCTTCAGTCAAGAGTGGGAAGCCGCTACGGATTCAGGTCCGGCGTGAATAGCAGGAGGTGCCCTGACCTGGGGGTCCGGGCGCTACGCTTGGAATCATAAGGCGCTGATTTCTTCGTGGAGGGGGCGGGGGCCAAGGCCTCCCGCCGCTGATATCGGAGTCTCAGGGTTTTCTCCGAGTCTCTGCTCATCCCGACCGATGCTTCCGGCGCGTACCACCCAAACCCCCAGGCCAACAACTAAGCCTGCCGCCCCCCCGTCACTGAATGGGTACCGTTTGCCTGATGTTTCGCTTTTCCAAAGGAATGAGACTGCCCTGAGCGACATTATTGATGCGACATGGTTCTACCGTGGCCCGGCCACTTTCCCACATCCAACTCGACGCCTTTTCTGAAAAACAGAGGTCAAAAACAGGGAAAACAGGCATTTTTACGATTTTCCCGCTGATGCGTTTTTTTATCTTGTAAAAATCTTTTCGTTTAGGCTATAAGGATTGCACGTCTGTTGAGGAAGTCTGGGCGGGAAAGCAATAGAACCACCATTCAAAATCAAAGGATCTGAATTTAAAAAAGGAGGAAACAATGGACAGACCGTGGTACCAATCCTATGCTAAGGGGGTTCCGTTCCATATCGACTACGAGCCGACCTCGATGCCCCAAGCCCTGGTTCGTACGGTGAAAAACTTTCCCGATAAGACCGCCCTGATTTTCGTCGACTCGAAAATCTCCTACCGGCAGCTGAATGAAATGGCCAATCGGTTCGCCAACTTCCTCCTGGACATGGGGGTCAAGCCGGGCGACAAGGTCGCCATGCTCATGCCGAACATGCCCCAACTGGTGGCCGCCACCTACGGCGCCTGGAAGGCGGGAGCCGTGGTGGTCATGAACAACCCCCTTTACACCGACACTGAGCTGGAATACCAGTTCAACAACTCCGAGTCGTCCATCCTGGTGGCGATCGACCTGATCTGTCCCCGGATGATCGCTCTTCAACCTAAGACGAAGATCAAAAAGATTGTGGTGGCCCATATCCGCGACCACCTGAAATTTCCCAAAAAGCAATTGCTGCCGATCGTGGCCAAAGACAAACACCGCAACATCCCGCCCACGGCCAACGTCCATGAGTGGTGGGATATTCTGAAGAAGTACCCGGCCACCGACCCGAACATCCCCATTCCGTTTGAAGGCCTGGCCTGCCTCCAGTACACCGGCGGCACCACCGGGGTCAGCAAGGGCGTCATGCTGAGCCACGCCAACCTCTCCAAGAACGTTCAGCAGATCGTGGCCTGGTTCCCGGGTTTCAACCAGGGGGAGATCACCCACCTGGCCGTCCTGCCCATATTCCATTCTTTCGGCTTGACCTGCTGCATGAACATCTGCATCTGGATGGGGTGGGCGGATGTCTTGATTCCCAGGCCGGAGCCGCAGGTCATTCTGGAGGCCGTGGACAAATACAAGGTGAACTTCTTCCCGGCCGTGCCCACCATGTATGTGGGCGTGCTGAATCACCCCAAGGCGAGTCAATTCAATTTGACCTCTATCAAGGGCTGTTTCTCCGGCGCGGCCCCCCTCCCCGTGGAGGTCATCAGGGACTTCGAGGCCAAGACCGGTTCTCAGATCTGCGAGGGCTACGGCCTTTCGGAAACCACCCCGGTCGCAACCACGAACCCATTTGGCGGAAAAACCAAACCGGGCTCCATCGGGCTCCCGATGCCGGATACGGACCTGAAAATCGTTGATTTATCGGACGGCATGAAGGATCTGCCCGTGGGAGAAGCCGGAGAGGTCCTCATCAAGGGACCGCAGGTCATGAGCGGATACTACAAGATGCCGGAGGAAACCGCCAACGCCCTCAAGGATGGCTGGCTTTACACCGGCGACATCGGGAAGATGGACGAGGAGGGGTATTTCTATATCGTGGACCGCAAGAAAGACATGATCATTGCCGGCGGATACAATATTTACCCCCGTGAGATCGATGAGGTTCTCTTCGAGCACCCCAAGGTCCTGGAAGCCTGCGCTGTAGGAATCCCGGATCCCTATCGGGGGGAAACGGTCAAGGCTTATGTCGTCCTCAAACCAGGGGAAAAGATGACGGAAGAAGAAGTTATTCAATATTGTGCGACCAAGTTAGCCAAATACAAAATCCCCAAAACAGTGGAATTCCTGGCCTCCCTGCCCAAGAGCGGCGTCGGCAAGATCCTCCGGAAAGAGCTTAGAGCCATGGAAATGGCGAAAGAAGAAATGAAAAAAGAAAGGGTGAAGGGGATTGGGGGTAGAGAAAAAATTTGAGGCGTGAAGAATGCTGACTTCGTAAAAAGTCAAATAGACCGTCACCCCGGTGAAAACCGGGGTCCAGACGTCGTCCCGACGAAAGTCGGGAACCATCTCTAAGACTGGATCCCGGTTTTCACCGGGAACCCTGGATTCCGGCTTTCGCCGGAATGACAAATTCTATGGAATTTCGACTTTTTACGAGATCATCAAAAATGATAACTCCGTAAAGAGTCCAAAAACAAGTCGCTGCGAGCGAAGCGAAGCAATCCAATGATTTCTAACCATTTGATTTTATGAGATGGCTTCGCCGCTGCGCTCCTCGGAATGACGCAACTTCGGGCTTCTTGCGAAAGCTGCTCAAGTACGGTGAGGAATGGGGGCATGAGGTAACCCCCTTTTCCTCATCGCTTGCCTTCTTTTACTGCTTTTCCACAATTTTAACTTTCATTTCAACCCGGTCGTTGGGGTTGTCTTTTTTGTCCCGCGGCTGGCTGACGATTTGGTCCACCACCTCCATCCCCAAGGCCACCTCGCCGAAAATCGAGTATTTCCCGTCCAGAAAGGAGGCATTGGCCACGCAGATGAAAAATTGGGACCCGGCGCTGTTGGGGTCCTGCGCCCGGGCCATGGACAAGATCCCCCTCTTGTGCGGCTTTTCGCCAAATTCCGCCTTAATGGTGTAACCGGGACCGCCCATGCCGTGCTTGGACCGGTCCGGGCTTTTCGTGTTCGGGTCGCCCCCCTGGATCATGAACCCGGGGATCACGCGGTGAAAAGTCGTCCCGTCATAAAACCCCTTCTTGGCCAATTCCAGGAAATTGCTGACATGCCCGGGCGCCGCCTCGGGGAAGAACTTCAGCTCGATATTTCCAAATTTCGTCTCGATGACCGCCTTCGTCTCACTCATCTTTTTGATCTCCTCGGGGGTAAATTTTTTATCCTTCATCTCCGCCAGGGCGGGAGTCCAGAGTAGAAGAAAAACAATTCCTAACCAAACAGATTTTCTGCCTTTCATCCCTTCCTCCTAACCCGGTCAAACCGGTGCCAAAAAGGCAATATTGATGACTTTGTAAAAAGTCCATCTGCGGCGTTGCGCTTCAACCCCGCCCCGTTAGATAACGATCCCGCTCTTGGGATCCGGGGATAATCCTCCTGATTTTCGAAGAGGAAACCCCTTTTGAAAATTATCTAACGGGGTGAATCGCTGCGGCCCCTAAGGGGCCTCGCTCCTCAGTTATTGCGCGCCTTGCATGTAGGGGCACGCTGTGCGTGCCCGATATCGGGCGCGAAGCATCGCGCCCCTCCAATTGAAACCATCGTTCCGTGACTATTTACGAGATCATCAATGTTGATGGTCTCGTAAAAATTCGAGATTCCATAGAATTTGTCATTCCGGCGAAAGCCGGAATCCAGCTATTTCCAGACGTTCTGGACCCCGGCTTTCGCCGGGGTGACAGTCTACTTGACTTCTTACGAAGTCATCAATGTTGACTCGTTGATGAATATCCGGAAAATCCCCCCAACCCCCCTTTCCAAAGGGGAGCATGGGGAGATTTCTGCGTTTTTTGCCCAGTTGAGAGCAATATCAATTCCATGAGAATAAATTGTTTGACGTTTTGCGCCTGCCTCTCCGCGGTTTGGACCTTTTTCACTTTTTAAACGACATTTGATAGACCACGATCTTCTCATCAGGCCGCGGTTTCCAGTTGAGCCGCTCGCTCACCCCGTAAATATCCATCTGCTGGTAGCAGAACCCCCAGGGCACTTCTTCTTTGAATAGGTGGGAGGCTTCCGTATAGAGCTTCTGGCGTTTGCCCTTGTCCATGATGGCCCGGGCTTCGTCGATGATGGCATCGAGCTTCGGGTTGCTGTAGTGGGAAAGAACTTGATCCGTGCGCAGCATAGGGAAAAGCGTGGCATCCGCATCAAAGGTCGCACCTCCCCATCCCAGGACATAAGCCGGGCCGCCCTTATGGGCATAGAGCATGGTCATGTGGGTACCCCATTCGTTGATTTTCACCGAGGCATTGATCCCTGCCTTGCGCAGGTCCCCGACCACGGCTTCCGCTACCTCTTTGTCGTTCAAGTATCTGCCGTTGGGCGAATTCAAAACCAGGTCAAACCCTTTCGGATACCCCGCTTCGGCGAGGAGTTTTTTGGCGTTCTCCAGGTTATAGGAGTAGGGCTTGATCTCGGGGTTATATCCAAAATGATATTTGGTGAAGGGAACACCCTGCTTGATGCCGTTGCCCTCGAGGACCTTTTTGATGATCGTGTCCAGGTCGATGGCTTGGGCAATCGCCTGCCGCACTTTCTTGTTTGTCACCGGCCCCCCTTTGGTCGTATCGATGCCCATGAAAATCACCCGGGAACTGGGGACTTTGGCAACGGCCGATCGGCCTTTCCAATCCATGAGCCGAGAAAGGTGCGGGGGGATATTAACGATCAGGTCCAGTTCCTGGGTCTGCAAACCGGCAACCCGGGTCGTGGCTTCGGGGATCGGCCGGAAAATGATCTTTTTGATCTTGGGGGCCTCGCGCCAGTAATTCGGGTTGGCCTCGAGGACCAACTGATCGTCCTTAGCCCAACTGGCGAATTTGTACGGCCCGGTGCCGATTGGATTGCGGGCCATATGGGCCGCCCCTTTCTCTTGGGTGTATTTGGGCGGCATGACGGCCCCGATGTGCCCCAACTGGGCATCCAGATAAGGGTAGGGTTTGCTGGTAATAACCCGGATGGTGGCTTCATCAAGGATTTCGACTTTGCTGATAATGCCTTGGAGGGTCGTTTGCTTGAGCTTGTTCTTCGGGTCGGCAATCCTCTCCAGACTGTACTTGACCGCCGCCGCGTTGCAGTCCTCGCCGTTATGGAATTTGATCCCTTTCCGGAGGCCGAACTCCCAGGTCGTATCATTGATGAGCTTGGAGTAGGTGGCCAACAACGGCTGAAGTTTCATTTCATCGTCACGGAGAAAGAGGGTTTCGTAAACGTTCAATAAAACATTAAAAGCCGGCGTTTCATAATGATCCTGAGGATCCAACGTTGAGGGGTCCACGCCTTGAGCGATCACCACCGTGTCTTTCGGAGCGGCAAAGGCAGTTCCGCCAAACAATAGAAAAATCGAAAGCAAAAAGACGAACAGCTTTTTTCCTTTCATGAATTCTCCCTTCTTAAATAATTTTATTCTTTTCAATTTATCGTTTTCGAGCCGGCGATGCAAGGACAATTCCTTTCTTTCCGTAACCCTTCGGTCAAGGGTGGGAAGCCGCTACGGATTTAGGTCCGGCGTGAGTAGCAGGAGATGCCCTGGCCTGGGGGTCCGGGCGCTACGCTTGGAATCATAAGGCGCTGATTTCTTCGTGGACGGGGGCGGGGGCCAAGGCCTCCCGCCGCTGAGATCGGAGTCTCAGGGCTTTCTCCGAGTCTCTGCTCATCCCGACCGATGCTTCCGGCGCGTACCGCCCAAACCCCCAGGCCAACAACAAAGCCTGCCGCCCCCCCGGCACTGAATGGGTACTTCTTTCCGATTATAAAGAACCCCATCGTAGGGGCGATTCATGAATCGCCCTTACAAATTGAAAGTATCGATGAAGTCGTGAATACTCTGGGAATACGCCTCTTCGTTATGCCGGCGAACCCCGGATCGGGGCGGGGGCAGGCGCAGAAATCCAGTACCGTTCCAAGCGGGGCTCAAAAGCCTCAGAAGTTCCTGGATCCCGGTTTTCCCCAGGGTGACGCCCTTTTCCGAGGGCATCAATATTGATGGTCTCGGAAAAAGTCCATCTGCTGCGTTGCGCTTCAACTTCGTCGTTGCGGCCCCTAAGGGGCCTCTCTCCTCAGTTTTTGCGCGCCTTGCATCTGGAGCTTTTTACGAAACCATCGATTGAGCAACTTTTTCCGAGGGCATCAATTTTCATCCCCCCTTGTTTTCTCACCTTTACCCGATCAGCCTTTGTTCCCGGAGAAAATCTTTGACCAAATCGCTCAGCTTCGGTCCGTCCCAGTCTTCCACCCGGTACGTCACCCGGAGGTTCGGCTGTTCGATCTTGATGAGCCGGCTCAAATCGATCGGGGTGGCGATGATCACCAAATCGCAAGGGACCCGACGAATGGTTGTTTCGAGATCGGTCAACTGCTGAGGGAAATAACCTTCCGCGGGAAGAACCTTTTCCAGGTGCGGGTAATGATCAAAAATGATCCGCAGAGACCCAGCCGCATAGGGACGCGGATCAACACATTCAGCCGCGCCGTACTGTTGCGCCGCAAGAAATCCGGCTCCATACCGCATTCCCCCATGCGTGACCGTCGGACCATCCTCGATCACCAGAACTTTTTTTCCCCGGATTTGGTCCCCCTTTTCGGCCCGAATCCGGGAAGCGGTCTGGATGAAAGCAGCGCGGGGGTTGCGGGCCCTGGCTGTTTTTTTGAGCGCCTCGACATCTTCTTTCCGGGCGCTGTCCACTTTGTTCGCGACCAGAATCTGGGCGCGCAAAAAATTGGTTTCCCCCGGGTGATAGCGGCTTTCGTGCCCGGGACGGTGGGGATCCAGAACCACGATTTCCAGGTCGGGCTTTATGAACGAAAAGTCGTTGTTCCCCCCGTCCCAGAGGATCACCTGCCCTTCCTTTTCAGCCTCCCGGAGAATCGCCTCGTAATCCACTCCGGCGTAAACCACGATCCCCTTGGCCACGAAGTGCTCATATTCCTCCCGCTCTTCCACCGTGCAGAGATACCTGTCCAGGTCTTCCATTGTCGCAAATCGCTCCACGCGCATGCGGCTCAGATCGCAATAGGGCATGGGGTGGCGGATCACCACCGCCTTGATTCCCTGCCGTTTCAAAACTTCCCAAATATATTCCGTAACCCCGCTCTTGCCGCAGCCGGTGCGGACAGCGCAAACGGAGAGGACCGGCACCGCGGCCTTCATCATTGTCCGTTCCGGCCCCAACAGGACGAAATCCGCCCCTTGGGCGAGGACCCGGGAAGCCTTGTGCATAACTTCCTCGTGGGCGAGGTCGCTGTACGCGAAGACGACTTGCCGGACCTGGTGGTCGCGGATGATCTCCGGCAACTTTTCTTCCGGCAGAATGGGAATCCCTTGGGGGTAAAGAGGCCCGGACAGTTCGGGGGGAAAGATGCGGTTTTCGATCCCGGGGATCTGAGCCGCCGTGAAGGCCGCCACCCGGACGGAGGGATCGTCCCGGAAGCAAACCAGAAAATTGTGAAAATCCCGCCCCGCCGCCCCCATGATGACAACTTTGGGGACGTTGTTTAATTTATTCACTTTTTGTCCGCCTCCAGTTTTCGGACCGCATTAGCAATCGCCGAGGTGGACACCCCCAGATGTCTGGCAATTTCGGCCAACGAAATTCCCCACTCCCGACTCAATTGAAGAGCAATCAATCCCCGGGCTTTCGACACTTTCCACCTTTGTCCCCCCTGCACGATTTCTCTTTCGGAGATCCCTTCCTTCGCGCAATAATCTTCCACAACCCGGGCTATAATATTTGTTTTTTCTCTCACATGGATCTGCCGCCTCAGCCCCTTCTCCGCTTCTGCCAATATCCGGGTAACAAAATCCCCATCCCCAAGGATTCTCAAGTCATGTTCTACCATTTCGTCCTTATCTCTCAACGTTACCACTCGAGACCACCCGCCCAAGCTTCTAATTAACCCTCCTCCCACCAGGTCTGGACGGTGTTCTTGTATTTTCCCCTCCCCCATATATCTTTGATAATTCCGAATCGCCTTCCGGGAATTTTCACCGAAATGCCTCAGGACATAATCCTTTTCTTGCCATTCGTTTGGGTTTTTCCCAACCAAAACCGAATGCCCACTCCATTTATATCTGTTCAATTCTTCCAGATTCCCGACGATGCCGGCCCGCAGGGGATTCAAATGAAGGTATCGGACCAATTCCAAAAGGTACGAGTCTTGATCACACACAATTGATTTGTACCGGTCTTGGAAAAGGTGTCCTTTTCTCGAATATCTGTGGTTGTAATAGATTGCGTAACCCGTCAGAAGGCGGCGCATGAATTGCGATATCCCTTTGGGGCCGCTGAAAATCAAAAGGTGAACGTGGTTATCCATCAAAACCCAAGCGAGAACCCTTGTGCCGGTGGCTTTTGTGAGTTTTCCCAGGCGGTCCAGGAAAGTCTGCCGGTCAGAATCCTGCCGGAAAATCGGGGTACCTTCCATTCCTCTGATCATGATATGATGGAGTGTACCGGGGGTATCCAATCTTGGTTGCCTAGGCATACCCTCTTGTAACATATTCCACTGCAAAAGAAAATGAATATTTTAAACAACGTCCCCAAAGATTATTTGGTTCGGGTCATGAGTCGGGGTAAGAATGTGATCGGGTTGGCTTGTGTGACCACCGGTTTGGTGGAGGAGGCCCGCCGGATCCACGGAACCTCCCGGACGGCGTCGGCGGCGCTGGGGAGGGCTCTCACCGGGGGGTTGCTCATGGGCGCCCTTTTGAAGCGCGGCCAGCGGATCGCCCTGAAATTTGAGGGGAACGGCCCCCTCAAAAAGATCCTTGTGGAAGCCGACCCCGAGGGAACGGTGCGGGGGTTTGCGGGTTTTCCCCGGGCCGAAGTCCCGCTTCGCGACGAGAAGCTGAACGTCTCCGGCGCCTTGGGCAGTCAAGGGCTGCTGACCGTCATCAAAGATCTGGGTCTGAAGGAACCGTACCAGGGGGTCGTGAAATTGCTGACCGGGGAAATCGCCGAGGACATTGCCTGCTATTACGCCGAATCGGAACAAATCCCTTCGGCCATGGGGCTCGGAGTTTTTGTCAATCTGGATGGGCGGGTGTCGGCAGCCGGGGGGTTTCTCGTCCAGTCTTTGCCCCCCTCCGAAGAAAAGGTCATCCACCTTCTCATCGAAAACATCCGCAGAATCCCGACCGTAACCGAACTCTTCCGACAGGGGAAAACGCCCGAGGACATTTTAACGGAGGTTTTTGCGGGGGTTCCCTATTACCCGCTCGGGAGGCGCGAGCTCTCTTTTCAATGCCGCTGCAGCCGCCAGCGAATCGAGAAGGTTCTCATATCTCTCGGGGCGGCGGAGCTGCAAAAACTCATTGACGAGCAGGGCTGGGCCGAGGTCACCTGCGAGTTCTGCCGATCGAAATATGATTTTTCCAAGGGGGAATTGGAAGCGCTGCGGGCCGAGGGTAAATCGGCAAGTTGACCCTCTCCTTTGCCAAAAGAACCCTAACCCCCTCTTGAAATTTGCCCTAACAAGCCACCACCCCACCCTCCTCCGGGATTTGGGCAGAGGGGATTTCGCCTTCTTGCCGCCCGCTGCCTTTTGAGTTTGTTGGTTTATCCCTCGAAATGATCCATAGGGGGCGCCCAATGGTCCACCCTCACCCCTGCCCTCTCCCGCCAGCGGGAGAGGGAAATTTTTATATGGTTCGTGGGTGTCGACCGGCTCCCAGTCTCCTCCCGATCCTTTTCCGCAAGAGACGCGGGGGACAAGGGGAGAGAAGGCTTTGCCAATTTCAATTCCATGGCGGATGATTCCGATTTTTCCCGTACCGCTCCCGGACTCACGCTTTCGCCGTTTAAGGCTTCTTCAATTTTTCCGGATGAGATGGCGGACCGCTTTTTCCAGCCCGTCGAGGGAAAGCTCAAACATCGGGAAGATCATGCGGATCGTCTGCACGGTGCGGACGTAGGACCACTCCATCTGGGAGCGGGGGTTCAGCCATACGGCGTGGCGAAAGAGCGCGGATAGAAACTGCAGCTGGTCGAGAGATGGTTTCAGCGCGCGCTCTTCGATATGGATCGACCCGTCCGCCGCCATGAGCTCGTAAGGCGCCATGCTCGCATCGCCGACGATCACCAAGCGGGTCTCGGGGTCAAACCGGGAGAACTCCTCCACCTTCTGAGGTTTCCGCCTCCGCGGCGGATCGGCCCAGACGTGGTCGTAAATCGTGTTGTGGAAAAAATACGTTTTCAAATCCTTGAATTGCGCCCGGGCGTAATTGAAGAGGACCTGCACGACTTCGACATAAGCGTCCATGGACCATCCGCCGTTGTCGATGAGCAGAATCACCTTCAGCCGGTCTTTGAGACTCCGGTCGAAGATAATCTCGATTTCCCCGGCTTTGCGGAGGGTTTCGTAAATGGTCTTTTCGACATTGACTTGGTCCTTCGGCCCCGCCGGGACCATATGGCGCAGTCTTTTTAAAGCCTCGCCGATCTGCGCCATGGTCAGAGGCCCTTCCTGGGAGTAGTCCCGATATCTCCGGTCCAGCGCGACTTTGACGGCGCTCTGCCCCTGCGAGCGGCCGCCCACGCGCATTCCTCCGGGGTGATACCCCGAGTGCCCCACCGGGGAGGTTCCCTTGGTCCCGATCCACTTGCTGCCCCCGCGATGGGCCTCGGTCTGTTCTTTCAACCTCTCCAGGAAATACTCGATCAATTGCTGGGGGGTGAGACGCAAGAGCGCCTCGACGTCTGCGCCCAGGGCCCGAGCCACTCCCTCCGGGTCCCGCAGCCACTCCTCCAGGAGCAATTTCGCGGCTTCATCCAGCTCGACCGCCTCCCCCTCGGGCAGCTCCACCCCCTTAAAGTAATGGGCGAAGACCTGATCGTAGAGATCAAAGTACCGTTCGCTCTTGATGAGCACCGTCCGCGCCGCCGTGTAAAAGTCCTCCAAACTGCCAATCAAGCCGAGACCCAGGGCTTTCTGGAGACGGAGAAAAGAGGTGGGACTCACCGGGATGCCTGCGTCTTTTAATCTGTAAAAGAAAGTGGCGAACAAGGATCCTTCCTTGACTGATGGTCTCGTAAGAAGTCCATCTACCGCGTTGCGCTTCAACTTCGTCGTTGCAGCGCACTTATACGTGCGCTTCACTCCTCAGTTTTTGCGCGCATAGTTCCGGCCTGTGGCGGGAGAACTTTTTACGAAACCATGGTTTGAGTAACGCTTTGCCAGATCACCCTGTCTGTTTCCTCTCCGGTTACCCCGCCCCTCCCGTCACCCAGGGCGGATAGAGAGGGGAAGGCCCGCATTCAAACGCGCCCGCGGGCGAGGTGCTGGTTGGCCGCGACGTAATCGTTGCTCTTCTTGAAGAGCACCCCGAGATAAGGTACTTCCCCTTTCCCTATCCGGGCGGACCGGAAGTCCGGATCGCATCTCACCGCCCGGATCCAGTTGATCAGCTCGCGGGTCGCCGGTTTTTTTTCGACCCCCGGGATTTCCCGGAGGCGGTAGAAGGTCTCGACGCAGGATTTTGAAAGGTCCTTCTCCAGCTGGGGGAAATGGACATGGATGATTTCGCGCATGAAATCGGGGGTCGGGAAGGCGATGTGGTGAAAATTGCAGCGTCCCAAAAAGGGGTCGGAGAGATCCTTTTTGGCGTTGCTGGTGATCACCACCACCGGGCGATGCTTGGTTTGGATGGTTTTGTCGATCTCGATGATGTCGAAGCTCATCTGGTCCAGCACGTCGAGCATGTCGTCCTGAAAATCCGTGTCGGCCTTGTCGATTTCATCGATGAGCAGGACGACCTTCCTCTCGGACGCGAAAGCCTGCCCGATTTTTCCCATCTTGATGTATTCCTCGATGCTGCTCACGTCCCTCTTGGAGTCCCCGAAACGGCTGTCGTTCAAGCGGGTCAGGGTGTCATACTGGTAGAGGGCATCCACCAATTTCATACTGGACTTCACGTTGAGGACGATTAGGGGCATCTGCAGGGATTCCGCGATGGCATGGGCCAGCATCGTCTTCCCGGTCCCGGGCTCCCCTTTCAAGAGCAGGGGAAGTTCGAGGGCCATGGATATGTTGACAATCCGGGCCAGTTCCGAATCCAACACGTATTTTGAACCGCCGGTAAACCGCATCTCCTGGGATTTCTCTTCCATTCCGCTATTCCTCGTTTCGTTTGTTAAAAAATCTCTTCCCGCGCTTTGGGGAATTTGTTTTCATTGTACCGACTCAACCGGGCGAGTTCAATATAATCTTTGTTTTCTTTTCCTCTGCTTGCCCGGCTTTACGGGGGCCGCATTGATGGTTTCGTAAAAAGCCCATCTGCGGCGTTGCGGCGCACTCGTGTGCCCACCTCACGCCTCCATTTTTACGCGCCCCGGCCATCGAAACCATCGTTCCGGTGTACCCATTCAGTAACGGGGGGCGGCAGGCTTTGTTGTTGGCCTGGGGGTTTGGGCGGTACGCGCCGGAAGCATCGGTCGGGATGAGCAGAGACTCGGAGAAAACCCTGAGACTCCGATCTCAGCGGCGGGAGGCCTTGGCCCCCGCCTCCTCCACGAAGAAATCAGCGCCTTATGATTCCAAGCGTAGCGCCCAAACCCCCAGGCCAGGGCACCTCCTCGTATTCACGCCGGACCTAAATCCGTAGCGGCTTCCCACCCTTGACTGAAGGGTTACGTTCCGGTGACTTTTACGAAATTGTCAAAACAGGAAGGTTTCGCAAACGCAATCAGGATAAAGATTTAAAAAGATTCGGCGTATGCCGTATAATGACATTGGAGCAAAAGGGTCGGGAAGGGCGCAAAGAAGTCTCCTGCGGAGGGATCCGGGAGGATTGATGGGGATCGTTGAATATCTGCAGTCATTGCATCCGGTTCTTCAGGCGTTTCTGGCAACCTGTTTTACCTGGGGGATGACCGCCCTGGGCGCAGGGCTCGTGTTCTTCACTAAAAATTTCAGCCGCAAAGCCCTCGACGGCCTCTTGGGTTTCGCCGCCGGGGTCATGATCGCAGCCAGCTTCTGGTCTCTTCTTTCCCCGGCTCTGGAGATGTCCCAAAACAAGCCTTTCCCCGAATGGTTCCCCGCAGCCATAGGCTTCATCCTCGGGGGAATCTTTCTGCGCGGAATCGATGCCGTCCTCCCCCATCTCCATCTCGGATTTTCCATGGAGGAGTCCGAAGGCGTCAAAACTTCCTGGAGGCGAAGCACCCTCCTGGTGCTGGCCATCACCCTTCACAACATTCCCGAAGGGCTCGCGGTCGGCGTGGCCTTTGGGGCGGCCGCCGCCGGGATTCCCTCCGCCTCTCTGGCGGGGGCCATTGCCCTCGCCGTTGGAATCGGTCTGCAAAACTTCCCCGAAGGGACCGCAATTTCCATCCCTCTGCGGCGCGAGGGTTTGTCCCAGTGGAGGAGTTTTTGGTTCGGTCAGCTTTCCGCGGTTGTCGAGCCCGTGGCCGCAGTCTTAGGGGCCGCCGCCGTCATGATCGCCCAACCCATTCTGCCTTACGCCCTGTCGTTTGCCGCCGGGGCCATGATCTTTGTTGTCGTGGAGGAGCTCATTCCGGAATCGCAGCGCGGAGGGAACACGGATCTGGCCACGATGGGGACCATGGCCGGTTTCGTAGTCATGATGATCCTCGACGTGGCTTTCGGATGAAAGCCAGGCGTTTGAACTCCAACCGGTATCGCCCTGCGGGGATCTTCGCCCTCATCGGTTCCGGGCCTGTAAGGAATCAGAAAATCAGGAAAAAACCTCCGTTGAAAAGGAAGGATTGAATGATCCGAGTTATTGTTTATGTTTTGGCTGTATTTTTCTTTTTGCCCTCTGCCGGTCTGGCCCAAATGGAATTCGTCCGTTCTCTGGGACCCGAAATCGGCAAGGCCAAACCCGTTTTCCAATACCAGGTTTCCCCCTACTCAAAAGAGGAAGTAGAGGGGCAGAACACGGATTTCGGAGTCACCCAAATGAGCGGCCTTTTATTGCTCCCGGCTTTTCAAAGCCCAAGCGACGAGTGGTCGCTTCTGGGAGCATTCAGGTTCCAAGATATCCAAACCAGTGCTATTTTCCCGGATACCGGCGAAGTTTTTCCCCAGAGTCTTTGGGACATCCGCTTGGGAACCCAGTATCGTCACAAATTCTCCAACGGCTGGATCGGCGGAGGTATTTTGACCCTCGGGTCGGCCAGCGACAAGCCTTTTAAGAGCGAGGCGGAAGTGAGCATCCAGGCGACCGTTTTCACCCGGATCCCCGACAGCGGGCGGAACGCCTGGATTCTTCTTTTAAACTATTCCCGCTACCGAGAATTTCTGCCGAACGTCCCGATTCCCGGAATCGCCTACTGGTTCGAGCCTTCTTCGGAACTCCGGCTTATTGTGGGAATCCCTTTTGCGAATCTGGAATGGAAAGCGACTCCCAACCTGACGGCGGAGCTGAGCTATTTCGCCGTCCGCAACGTGCGGGCGCAGCTGTCTTACCGAATCCTCCCCGATCTGCAATTGCACGGGGGGTTCGACTGGAATAACGAACACTATTTCCGCTACGACCGCAAAGACGACGACAAACGTCTTTCCTACTATGAAAAGAAGGTCTCGGCGGGGATCCGGTGGGGTTTCTTTAAAGGGTTTTTCCTGGACCTGGCCGGCGGCTATGCTTTCGACCGGTTCTATTTTGAGGGGGAAAGCTATGCCGATCGTTACGAAAACCGCCTGAGCATCGGCAACGGCTTCTTTGGCACCCTGCGGCTGGGAGCAACCATTTTATAATCCGCATTAACCTAACCGTTGCATAAATATTTGCCCAAATCAGGGTTGTCTTTCCCGCGAAAGCGGGAATCCAGAAGAAAATCCTGGATTCCGGGTCAAGCCCGGAATGACGAATGTTGAAGATCTCCCGAAGTGATCTCCAGTTGCATCTTCATCCTTGCCCAGAAACGCAAACAGGATAAGTGTTTTCATGATCACTCGCAATCTATTTATGCACCTGGTGGGTTAACAAAGCAACACAGCCGGAAACCCGTGGTTTCTATTCCTCCTTCTTGAAGAGATGCGAGGGGGACCCATCCCGGAAATGAACGCCTGCTACTCTTCCAGGAGGATCATCCCGGGATCTTCAAGGAATCCGATCACTGTGTTCATGAAACGCACGGCCTCGGCCCCGTCCACCACCCGGTGATCGAAGGACAAAGATAAAGGCAAAACCTTCCGGATCTCAATCTTGCCGTCCATCACCAAAGGCTTTTCCATGATTTTTCCCAGCCCGAGAATGGCTACTTCAGGGTGATGGATGATCGGAAAGCCGAAAATCCCCCCCATGGCCCCGAAATTGGTAATGGTGAAGGTGCCCCCTTTCAAATCGGCCAGATCGATCTTCCGCGAACGGGCTTTATCGGAAAGATCCGTCAGTTCCTGGGCCAACTGGAAAATATTCTTTGCCCTGACATCTTTCACCACCGGGACCATCAAGCCGTCTTTGGTGTCTACGGCCACCCCGATGTTGTAGTACTTCTTCAAAATGATCTCGCCCTCTTCATCATCCAGGGAGGAATTGAGGTAGGGGTGTTCCTGAAGGGCGGCGGCAACCGCTTTCATGGCAAAGGGGAGGAAAGTCAGGTGAATTTTTTTCTGGACCGCCCTTTCTTTCGCGCGAGCCTTTAAAGCCACCAATTGGGTGATGTCCGCCTCGTCGATGCCGGCGGCGTGCGGAATGGTTGCCTTCGACTTGGCCATGGCTTGGGCAATGGTCTTGCGCATTCCCCGAAGCTGGACTCGCTCCACATATCCGTACGGATCGGATTTCCCCATGTCTTTGACGGCTTTTTCAAGGGGTGCGGCCTCCCCTGGTTTCCGTTCTCTCTCTTTTGCCGCTTTCTGAACATCCTCCTTCGTGATCCGCCCCTGCGGCCCGGTCCCGTTCAGGGTCTGGAGATCCAGTCCCAAATCCTTAGCCAGCCTGCGCACCATGGGAACCGCCAAAACAGGCCCCTTCGCCAACGCCGGCTCTTTCGGAGGTGTCTCGGTCTTTCCGGCCTCTTCTTCCTCGGGCGCCTCTTCCAGCTCGCCGACGACGCCGACCGAGGGGCGCGGCTTCTCCGCGGAGGGTTTGCCGGCGGCCGGGATTTTTTCGCCCTTTTCCCCGATCACGATGATCACGGACCCAACCTGAACCGTGTCCCCCTCGGCAGCCCCCAATTTGAGCACTACCCCTTTTTTGGGGGATGGGATTTCAATCACCGCCTTATCGGTCTCCACCTGGACGAAGACCTGCCCCTCCTCGATCGGATCTCCCGTTTTCACCAGCCACTTTACGATCTCCCCTTCGGTCAAACCTTCGCCCAGGTCGGGGAGCTTGAATTCATAAGCCATAAAGACCTCCCAAAAACAAAGGGTTCAAGGGATCCAGGATTCCAGGGTTCAAGCACACCAATTTTTCACTTGAACCCTGGAACCCTCGACCCCTTGGATCCTTCTCTTAGAACGCCATCACCTTGCGGATTCCCCGGACGATCCGTTCCGGAGTCGGAAGATAGTGGTTCTCCAGTTTGAGCAGAGGAACAACCGTATCGAACCCGGTGATCCTCTCCACCGGAGCTTCCAGGGAGAGGAGCGATGTTTCCTGAATCCGCGCGCTGATTTCGGCTCCCAGCCCGCAGGTGCGGGGCGCCTCCTGAACGACAACGGCCCTCCCGGTTTTCCGCACCGAAGTTAGGAAGGTCTCCTCATCCAAGGGCGAAAGGGTCCGCAGGTCTATGACCTCCGCCTTGACCCCCTCCTTTTCCACCATCTCCGCCGCCCGCAAACTTTCCCGCACCATCGCCCCCCAGCTGATCAGCGTGAGGTCCTCCCCTTCCCGGAGAACCTTCGCCTTCCCGATGGGAACCGTGTAATCCTCGTCCGGCACCTCTTCTTTGATGGCCCGATAGATGCGTTTGGGTTCGAAAAACAGGATCGGGTCGGCATCCCGGATGGCGGCCTTGATCAACCCTTTGGCGTCATAGGGAGAGGCGGGAATCACGACTTTGATCCCGGGGGTGTGGATGAAAATCGCCTCCGGGCTGTCGGAGTGGTGTTCCGGGGCATGGATCCCGCCGCCGAAGGGCGACCGAATCACCAGCGGCGAGGTGAATCTTCCCCGGGATCGGGTCCTGATTCTGGCAATGTGGGACATGATTTGATCCATCGCCGGAGCCAGAAAACCTTCGAATTGAATCTCCGCCACCGGGCGGAGCCCTTTGACGGCCATGCCGAACGCCGTGCCCACGATTCCGGATTCGGCCAGAGGGGTGTCGATCACCCGGTCAGCCCCGAATCGCTCCTGCAGGCCGTCGGTCACCCGGAAAACCCCTCCCTCGCGCCCCACGTCCTCCCCCAGGATGACAACCGCAGGGTCTCTCTCCATCTCCTCCATCAAACCCCGATTTATGGCTTCCACCAGATTCCTCTTGGGCATGGATCAGCTCTCCTTTTCCTGCAAAAAGGCATGGTAATCGGCCAGCTGCTCTTTCAAAACCGGCGTCATCTGCGAATACGTGTACCGGAAAATATCCTCCAACGGAGGGGGAGAAACTGTCTCGGCCTCCTGAACCGCCCGGTTGATCTTTTCCTCCGCTTCCCCCCGAAATTTTTTATCCAGACCTTCGTCCCACAGGCCTTTTCCGGCGAGGTACTTCTGCAGCCGGATAATGGGGTCCAGGCCCTTCCACTCTTCGATTTCTTCTTCCTTCCGGTATTTGGTCGGATCGTCCGCGGTCGTGTGCGGCCCGAAACGGTAGGTGACCGCCTCGATCAGGGTCGGCCCTCCGCCCGACAAAGCCTTTTCCCTGGCTTCGCGGACGGCAGCATACGCCGCCAGCAAATCGTTCCCGTCGACCTGGATGCCGCCGAATCCGTAGGCAATGGCCTTTTGGGCGATGGTTTTCGAGGCCGTCTGCTTTTTGCGGGGAAAGGAGATGGCGTACTGGTTGTTCTGACAGAAAAAAATCACCGGGACCTGGAAGACCCCGGCGAAATTCAGGGCTTCATGAAAATCGCCCTCGGAAGTCGCCCCATCACCGAAATAGGCGATGGTGCAGATGTTTTCCTTCCGCAGCTTTGCGGCCCAGGCCGCTCCCACGGCATGAAGGGGGTGGGTTCCCACGGGGACGCAGATCGGGAACACGAAGACGTCTTCCGGGACTTTCGCCCCTCGCTCGTCGCCCATCCAGTAGAGAAGAATGTCTCTCACCGGCACCCCGCGCAGGTAGAGAACGCCCGTCTCCCGGAAGGAGGGGAAGACCCAATCCCCTTTTCCCAGGGCAAAAGCGCTGCCAACCTGTCCTGCTTCCTGCCCCTGAACCGGCGCATAGGTCCCCATCCGCCCCTGGCGCTGCAAAGACAAGGCCTTCTGGTCCAGCATCCGGATAAAAAGGATCTCCTGAAAGAGGTCCCGGATTCTCTCGTCGCCGAGGTCGGGGCGGAGGCCTTCTTCCAAGCGGCCGTCCGGATGCAAAATCCGCAGCATTTCCCCCTTCAGAGGATCAAATCTTTCAATCATTCGGAACCTCCTGAAAAAAAGACCGGCAAATTAAAGCCTTTCTGGATCATCTCCACTTTCGTTGATAGGGAAACTGGTTTTCTCCCTGAAAAGGGTGGTTTTTTGTGGATTCTTCGAATCGACAAGAATCCTTATGGCCAAATGGTCACATGCCCGGGCAACAAGGAGACACGCCTGAGCAACCGACCAAATTGGGGATGAATCTTCTTTCCCAATGGGGGGGATTTTCCTGCCCTATTGCGCGTGGTTCGGGATTCCCTCCGCTCCTTCTTGGGTCACCTTCATTATTCAGGGTCCAGCCTCTTCCATTACATAACGGGCGATGATGCGGCGCATGATCTGGGCCGACCCTTCGTAAATCTGAATGACCTTGGCATCGCGCATGAGCTTCTCCACGGGATGCCACTTAGTATATCCCATTCCCCCGTAAATCTGAACCGCGTCCGTGGTCACTTTCATGGCCACGTCGGCGGCGAAGGCTTTGGCGATCGCCGCCTCCCGGGTGTTTCGCAACCCCCGGTCCGCCATCGCCGCCGCCTGCCACACCAGAAGCCTCGCCGCCTCGATCCCGATCGCCATATCGGCGAGCAGGAATTGGACGGCTTGATGGTCGGCAATCGGAACCTGGAACTGGACCCGCTGCTTGGCGTATCGGACAGCCAAATCCATGGCGGTCCGCGCCAGCCCCACCGCCCCCACCGCGATCATCGGCCGGGTAATGTCGAGCGCTGTCATGGCTTTCCGGAACCCCTCCCCTTCTCCGGCCAGAAGGTTCTCTTTGGGAACGAGCGCCTCTTTGAACGTCACCGCGGTGGTGTTGGAAGCGCGCTGGCCCATCTTGTCGATCGGTTCCCCATGTCGGATGCCGGGCAGGCCGGCCGGCACGATGAGGCTCACGATCCCGCGGTGCTTTTTGCTGCGGTCGGTCGTGGCGAACACCAAGTAAAGGTCGGCGAATCCCCCGTTGGTGATCCACATCTTGGTCCCGTTGAGAACGTACCCGTCCTCCCGAAGAGAGGCTGTGGTGTGCATCGACGCCGGGTCCGAACCCGCCTGGTGCTCGCTCAGACAGTACGAGGCCAGGGAAAATTGGGAGCAGAAGGGGCGGAGAAAGCGCTCCTTCTGTTCCTCGGTCCCAAAAATGATGATGGGGTAAAGGGCCAGGGTGCTGACGAAAATGGAGACAAAGATCCCCATGTCTCCGGCGGCCAGCTCTTCGGAAACGAGGCAGGTGTCGAGCACCCCCAATCCCCCCCCGCCGTAGGCCCGCGGCACGAGAGGCGTCAGAAACCCCGCCTGATGGGCCGCCCGGATCACATCCTGAGGGAAGGTCCCCTCGCGGTCATGCTTCGCGGCCACGGGGAGAATATGTTCTTGGGAAAACCTTCGCGCTCTTTCCTGAAGGCTTGTCTGCTCGGCCGTTAGGTCGAATCCGATCATTTTTTCCCTCCGGACCCGTACTGATAAAACCCCCTACCCGTTTTCACCCCCAGATAACCGGCCTCCACATATTTGAAAAGAAGCGGGCAGGGTCGATATTTGTCCCCGAAGGCTTCCTGCAAAACCTTCATGACCGATAGAACCGTGTCGAGTCCCACGAGATCGGCCAGTTCGATGGGACCCATGGGGTGGTTGGCCCCCATTTTCATGATCGCATCGATCTCCTCCTTTTTCCCGAGCCCTTCGTAAAGCGTGAAGACCCCCTCGTTCATGAAACTGAAGATCAGGCGGCTGGAGATAAAACCCGGAAGGTCCTGGGCTTCAACCGCGATTTTCCCCATTTTTACGCAGAGATCTTTGGTGAGCTCAAGGGTCACATCCGAAGTCGCCATGGCCCGGATGAGCTCGATCAGCTTCATGACCGGGGCCGGATTGAAAAAGTGCATCCCCACGACCCGGTCCGGTTTGGTTGTGAAAGAGGCAATCCGGGTGATGGAAATCGACGAGGTGTTGCTGGCCAGGATGGCCTCACGCCGGGTCACCCGGTCGAGGGCCTGGAAAATTTCCTTTTTGAGGGAAATATTTTCGGTTGCCGCCTCAATTACAAAATCGCATTCCGCGAAGTCCTCAAGGCTGGTTGTGCCCCGCAAACGACCGAGGATGGATTCCTTCTCCTCCCGGGAGAGTTTTCCCTTTTCCACCCGCCTCTCCAGGTCGCCGGCGATTCGGGTTTCCCCTCGTTTCACCGCTTCGGGGGAAACATCCCTCATCAACACAAAAAAACCGGAGGAAACGGCCACTTCCGCAATTCCGCTTCCCATTTGTCCGGCCCCCACGACTCCGATTCGCTTGATCTCCATCCCGAGCTCCTTTCTATAATCCTGTTTTATCAGGAAATCGCCCGCCCGATCGAATCATGATCTCAATCTCTTCTTCTGTCTCCGGATTTTGGGGTTCCCCAACGATCCGGTCATTTTCCACGGATCCAGAAGAGCGCCAAGCTCTTCTTCCGAGATGCCCTTCCGCTCCGCGGCAACTTCCCGAATCGTCTTTCCGGAGGCATAAGCCTTGCGGGCAATTTCCGCTGCGGCCCTGTACCCGATTCGCGGAGAGAGGGCCGTGGCCAGGGCCGGGCTTTTCTCCACGAACTCCCGGCATCGCACCTCGTCGGCCGTAATTCCGCGGATGCATTTTTGGGCAAACAGGTTCACCCCGCTTGACAGAAGCGAAATGGACTGCAGCAGGTTGTGCGCCATAACCGGCATCATAACATTCAATTCAAAATTTCCGGACAGGGCCGCCAAAGTAATGGCGGCATCGTTGCCGATCACCTGGGCGCATATCTGCATCACTGTTTCGGGAAGGACCGGGTTGATTTTCCCGGGCATGATCGATGACCCCGGCTGAAGCTCGGGCAGGCGGATCTCCCCGATACCCCCGCGGGGGCCAGAAGCGAGCCAGCGTATATCGTTGGCGATCTTGGTCAGGCTTGCGGAAAGGATTTTTAGGGCCGAGCTCGCCTCCGCGACCGCATCTCTTGCCCCCTGGGCTTCGAAATGGTTTTCCGCCTCCCGGAAAGGCAGCCCGGTGAGCTGCCTGATTCTATTAATAACCAGCCGGGCAAAACGGGGGTGGGCATTGACCCCCGTGCCCACGGCGGTTCCCCCAGAGCAAGCTCCATCAGGTGCGGCAGGGCGTTCTTGACCCGCGTTTTCCCGTGCCGGATCATGCTTGCATAGCCGCCAAATTCCTGGCCGAGGCGGATGGGGGTTGCGTCCTGCAGATGGGTGCGGCCGATTTTAAGAACCGCCTTGAATTCTCTCTCTTTTCTCCTCAGGGCGGCTTCGAGCCCGGTTAGGGCCGGCAGCAAATTGTTCTTGAGCCCCTCCGCTGCGGCGATATGGATGGAGCTGGGAATGACGTCGTTGCTGGATTGGCAGAGGTTGACCTGGTCGTTCGGATGAATTTTTCTCCGCCCTCCAAGGATGCGGGCGGCCCGAAAGGCGATCACCTCATTGGCATTCATATGCGTGGAGGTGCCGGAGCCGGTTTGAAAAATATCCACGGGAAACTGGAGATCCAGCTTTCCCGCCATCACCTCCCAGGCCGCTTTCTCTATCGCTTCTCCCTCTCGCCGGGGCAGGAGCCCGAGCTCCCGGTTTACCCCCGCCGCTGCAAATTTAATCATTCCCAGGGCGCGCAAGAACTCCCTGGGGAAACGAAGACCGCTTACCGGAAAATTCTCCACAGCCCTTTGGGTTTCCGGGCCCCAGTATGCCCCGGCGGGCACTTTGACCCTTCCCAAGGAATCCTCTTCAAACCGATATGGGGAAGAACCCATTTTTTAACCCCCGAGAAGATTTTTTCGACGATTTACCAAATCATCATTGATCCTTTTTGATGGTCTCGTAAAAAGTCGAGATTCCATAGAATTTGTCATTCCGGCGAAAGCCGGAATCCAGTTATTTCCAGACGTTCTGGACCCCGGCTTTCGCCGGGGTGACGGGCTATTTGACTTTTTACGAAGTCATCACCAAATCATCATCGATCCCTTTTAAAGACCCGCGATTTTGATTTGAGACTTTTCAATCTATCTTCTTTGTTCTCCCATTGTTGGAGAAATGGGAAAAGAAATAAATACAGTCGATAATGTATTTTTGGGGAGGATCAACCCTATTTTTTACGCCCCCATTTTCCGATTTTGAACAAAGTCCCTTCAAAGATGAATGATTTTCCCTTCGCAGGAAAACGCGGTCGGGCAGGGCATCTCCCTTTATTTTTGAAATATCTTCTTCCACTCGTATGGTATTGCCTTCATTTCACATTTCCACCCCGATCCCTCTTTCAAAGTTAGTCATATCAATTCAATGAGTTAAACAAGAATCAGTTTTTGGCTCATTTTTTGCCATAGAAACTTTTTAATCCATTGTTGATGAACTCGTAAAAAGTTGCTCAATCGATGGTTTCAATTGTAGGGGCGCGATGCTTCGCGCCCGATATCGGGCACGCGCAGCGTGCCCCTACATGCAAGGCACGCAAAAACTGAGGAGTGAGGCCCCTTAGGGGCCGCAACGACGAAGTTGAAGCGCAACGCCGCAGATGGACTTTTTACGAGACCATCATTGTTGGAGTTTGAAATGATCAGCAGGAAGGTTTTTCCCTTTTGAAACTCGTGAACATGAAAACAATTTCGTTGGCGCCAAAACAAAAATGTGCGTTATCGCCCGCTCCCCTTTCTCTTAAACCGCCCGAAAATCGTTTTGAAATAATCAAGGAACGAGAAAGAAAATCCAAGAACGGGAAAAAACCAAAGGCAAGGGAAAGCTTGGGTAACCATCATCTGGGCGATCCCAACCGTGAAAAACGGATGGCATATCCGTTGCAATCTGTCTCAGGAAAATAAATAAACACATTGAGAAATTTTCCCAAGCCCGAAAAAGGCAAACCACTCGAAAGGGTGGGACGCAAAGTCTCCGGCCTACGTGCCGCGGAAAGCGGCATACGGCGGCGGGGCTGCCGGGCGAATACAGCATCTCGAGGCGGTATTTGCTCGGCCCAATGGGCCCTGGAGGTGCTGAAATGATAAGAAATATAAGGTTTAACAAAGGAAATTCCAAAAAATCCCTCTCTCCTTTTCGCTCTTCATCCCGATCTTTGCTCCTTGGTTCCCTCGCTCTTCTCTTAACATTCTTATTCTTTGCCGCTCCGGCCTTCGCCGCTCAAATCCGGGTGGCCTGGGATGCAAACACGGAACCTGACCTGGCAGGATACCGGGTTTATTGGGGCGCCGCCTCGGGAAATTATGGGACCCCCCAAAGTGCGGGCACAGGCACAACCTATTTAATTACCGGTCTAAGCGCCGGCCAGACATACTATATTGCCGTCAAGGCTTTCGACAGCTCAAACAATGAAAGCGGCTTCTCCAACGAAGTGTCGGGCGTGGCCACGGAACCCGGTTCGGTCACCGTTGCCACCACCCCCTCCGGCCTGCAGATCATAGCGGACGGGACCGCCTACACCTCTCCTCAAACTTTCACCTGGGCTGTGGGATCATCCCATACGATATCCGTGGCATCCCCGCTTTCAGGGACCGCCGGAACCCGGTATGCTTTCTCGTCCTGGAGCGACGGGGGGGCCCAGACTCACACAATTACCGCTCCTTCCGCAAGCGCCACGTACACCGCCAACTTCACAACCCAATACAGCCTGACCACGGCGGCGACCCCTTCCACCGGCGGATCCGTCAGCCCGACGGGTACCAGCTGGTATAACAGCGGGCAGAATGTTTCCCTCTCCGCAACCGGCGCCTCCGGATACGCCTTCACCGGCTGGGCGGGAAGCCTCTCCGGGTCCACAAACCCTTCCACCGTCACCATGAATGCGGCCAAGACCATTACGGCCAATTTTTCCTCGCCCGGCGTGCTCACGGTCAGCCCGGCCACGGGTCTGAGCTCTTCGGGAAACCAGGGCGGGCCATTCAGCCCCTCCAACCGGGCGTACACGCTCCAAAACACCGGCGGGACTTCGATCAACTGGTCCGCCTCTAAAGGGCAAAACTGGCTGACTCTTTCCGCCGCCTCCGGCGCGCTCGCTGCCGGCGCCACGGCCACCGTCACCGCCTCCATCAACACCAATGCCAACACCCTCGGCGCCGGGACTTACGCCGATACCATCACTTTCAACAACACTACAAACGGGGCAGGAAATTCAACTCGATCCGTAGGCTTATCCGTTTCGGCAAACACGTTCGCCTACACCGTCAACACCAACCCTTCCGGCCTGCAGGTGATCGTGGACGGCACCGCTTATACAACCCCCCGGACCTTCAACTGGACCGTGGGGTCCTCTCATAATCTTTCGATAGCCAACCTCCAGGGAGGAACCAACGGCGTCCGCCATGTATTTTCCTCGTGGAGCGATGGAGGAGCCCCGGCTCATTCCATCATGACCCCTGCGGGTTCTTCGACATACAGCGCCAGTTTCACCACGCAGTACAGTCTGACCGCCGCCCCCAGCAGCGGGGGGAGTATGAATCCCGCCGGGACAACCTGGCATAACCGGGGGCAGATCCTATCCGTCACGGCCGCCGCAAATTCCGGGTTCCAATTCGAAGGATGGGCCGGAGCCCTTTCCGGGACGACAAACCCCGACACGATCATCCTGGACGCCCCCAAAACCGTTTCTGCGAACTTCATCGCCAAGACCCTGATGCTCCACCCCTCCTTGGGCGTGTACAACAAAGGAAGCTGGCGTTTTGACAACAACGGGAACGGCCTGTGGGAAGGGTGTGAAACCGACACCTGTATCAGCGCTTTTGGAGGCGGAAGGGATGATCTTCCGGTCTTGGGAGATTGGTCCGGAGACGGCAGCGTGAAATTGGGCGTCTATCGAAACGGCCAGTGGATATTGGACGCCAACGGCAACGGCAGTTTGGAAGACTGCCAGACCGACCTCTGCGTAACCTTTGGCGGATCCCGCGAAGATCTGCCCGTTGCCGGCGACTGGACCGGCAACAAAATTTCGAAAATCGGGGTCTACCGCAACGGCAAATGGTACCTGGATGCCGACGGCAGCGGAACCCTGGATAATTGCGTGTCCGACATCTGCATCGACGCCTTCGGAGGGAACCGGGGAGATCTTCCGGTGGTGGGCGATTGGGATGGAGAGGGGAAAGACAAAATCGGGATCTATCGCAACGGCCACTGGATTCTGGATAAAAACGGCAACGGGATTCTGGAGGGCTGCACGGTGGATCTCTGCATCGAGGGTCTCGGGGGATACCGCGGGGATATCCCGGTGGTGGGCGACTGGAACAATGACGGAAAAGATGAAGTCGGAATCTACAGGTTGGGGCAATGGCTCTTGGATTTCAATGGCAACGGCGTTTGGGACGGTTGCGGGGTGGATGTCTGCACAGATGCCTTGGGCGGCTCACGGGGAGACGCCCCCATCGTCGCCCGTCACCCGCGGACTTCTTAACCCCCGCCCCTTCTGCACTCCAGCCCCCAACCCGAACGGTTTGGGGGCTTTTTTTATTTCCCGAGAAATCCTTCCAAAGTTTTTTCGGTCAGAAGCCCGGTGTGAAACTGCCCGTTGATGACGGCGGTCGGGGCCCGGCTGATTTGATGCTTTTTCGCCAACGCCATGTCGGCCTCCAGCCGCATTTTTCCTTTCCCCGTATCCAGGGCATTCTGGAAAGCCTGAGCGTCGTACCCTTTCTCCTTCAGCATTTCCACAAACTTCTGCTTAATCGACTCTTTTTCCCCCTTGATCAGATTCTGTCCTTCCTGGCTATAAAGGAAATCGTGGATCATCCAGAAAGCTTCCGGGTTTACCTCCTGGACGGCAGCGGCCATTTCGGAGACCTCGAATGATTTCCCCTGGGTCTGCAGGGGCAGATGTTTAAAGATATAGCGAAGGTCTTTGGGGTTTTTTTCCATGACTTTTTGCATGTTGGCCCACGAACGCATGCAGAAGGGACACTGAAAATTCGAAAATTTGACAATCGTGACCTTGGCCCCCACCGTGCCGCGGGAGGGGGATTGATCCATTTCCATTTTGGCGGGGTCCAGCCCCCGCGGCTTCGAGTCGCCGGCCATTTTTCGCGTCACGTTCTCCCCCTTCAGGAAAAGGTCGCCGAAGATTACTTTCTCGGCGGTCTTATCGATATAGAGAACTTTTGGGACTTCTTTGTCGGCGGTCACGATCACCACTTTCACGGCATAAAAATCGGGGATCGCGCTTTCCTGTTTTTCCACGAATTTGATCTCCATCTCTTTCGGCACCCGCATTTGATTGCGAATGGCCTCGATGGCCGCCTGTCCGATCTTGTCTTCCTGGGCCCAAAGATCGGCAGGCGCCCCTAAAATCTGCGCCATCAGAAAAATCATTCCCCCTAAAACAAGGCGGATCATTTTTTCCTCCTTTTCGTAGACAGCTCGTTTTTAAGGCTCTTTCAGCCCCCCAAAAAAGTCAAGAACCATCCGGGCCATCTCGGGGGCTTTTTCGATGTAAAGGTTGTGGCCCACCCCGTCGATAATTTTCCACTCGGATTTCCGAATGCGCTTGTGAATTTCCTCCGCCAGGTGAAGAGGCGTAAAAACATCCTCCCGCCCCGAAACAATCAGCGTCGGATGTTGGATTCCGGCGATGTCGTTTTTCAGATTGAAGGCTAAGCAGGCGTCGGTCGCGCGCCCGATGGCCGCCGGAGAATTGGTCCGAATGCGCTTTTCCCTCAAATCCGCGATGGCGAGCGGATGGGCCGCAATATATCGTGGCGTAAACGCCAGTTTGATCACTTCATCGAAGAAAGACGGATATCCGCCGGCAGCCAAACTCCGGCGCAAATGTTCGAAGGCCTTTTTCGTGGAATCATCTACGTAGCTGAAAGTGGAAACCAGAACCAAAGCCCGGATCGTCTGGGGGTTGTCCAGGGCAAACTGCTGGGCAATCGCCCCGCCCATGGAAAGACCCAAGATGTTCGCTTGGGGGATCTCAAGCTCGGACAAGAACGCCTTGAGGTCTTCCGAGAAACCCTTGATGGAATAGGGTTGGTCCGGTTTCCCGGAGGCTCCGTGCCCGCGAACGTCCAGGGCGATGGTTCGAAAATGACGGGCGAACTCCGGAATCACCAGCCCCCACCCGGTGAGGTCGCCGTTCAACCCATGAATCAGGACCAAAGGGAAGCCCGTTCCTTCTTCCTGGTAATGAATCTCGATATCCCGCACGGAAATTTTTGGCATTTCCACCGCCTCGAATTTATGTCTTGCACGATAAGGCGAAAGCTTATCGAATTTTCATTCTTTTAGCAATGATTTTTGGGGGCTTGCCCGTAACCCTTCAGTGACGGGGGGGACAGGCTTTGTTGTTGGCCTGGGGGTTCGGGCGGTACGCGCCGGAAGCATCGGTCGGGAGGAGCAGAGACTCGGAGAAAACCCTGAGACTCCGATCTCAGCGGCGGGAGGCCTTGGCCCCCGCCCCCTCCACGAAGAAATCAGCGCCTTATGATTCCAAGCGTAGCGCCCGGACCCCCAGGCCAGGGCACCCCCTGGGATTCACGCCGGACCTGAATCCGTAGCGGCTTCCCACCCTTGATGGTTCCGTAAAAAGTCCATCATAGTTGGGGTGAAAAATATCCTCTCTAAGGCAGTTTGAAGATGAGCAACTTTCCTCAGGTTGGTTCCCCGGGCCGCGCCTTTTTAAACTTCTCCGCCTTCAACCCATGCTTTTTCAATAGGTCGTAAAAATCCGCCCGATATTTCCCCGCCAATTTGGCGGCCCGGCTGACATTGCCTTCTGAAATCTGCAGGAGGTTGGTGAGATAGGCTTTTTCAAAGGCCTCTTTGGATTCCTTCAGGGGTTTCAGGGGCTCGGGCGCCTGGACGGTCCGGGTTTGCAGAATCCAATCCTCCTTGATCCAGTTCTGCTGGGTCATGGCCACGGCATACTCGATTGTGTTTTCCAGTTCGCGAACGTTTCCCGGCCACTCATGGAGCATGAGCCGCTGCATGGCGGCGGGGGTCAGCCCTTCGATTTCCTTTTTCATCTGCTGGTTGAACTTTTTCAGGAAATGCTCGACCAGCGGGGGAATATCCTCTTTTCTCTCCCGCAGGGGGGGAAGACGGATGGGAATGACATGAATGCGATAGAACAGGTCCTCCCGGAACCCCCCTTGTTTCACCGCTTCCTCCAGATCCTTTTGCGTCGCCACGACAACGCGCACATCCACCTCCACGGGTCTCTCGCTCCCCACGGGGTAGAACTGGCGCTCTTGGAGAACCCGCAGTAACTTGGCCTGGAGGGATAGAGGCATGTCCCCGATTTCATCGAGGAAGATACTCCCCTCATGCGCCTGGGTAAACAAGCCCTTGGTGCTGCGAATCGCCCCGGTGAAGGCCCCTTTCTCGTGCCCGAACAATTCGCTTTCCAGAAGCGTTTCCGGCAGGGCGGCGCAGTTCAGGGCAATAAAGGGGTTGTTCTTCCGGGTGCTGGCCAGGTGGATGGCTTTGGCGATCAGCTCTTTACCGGTCCCGCTTTCCCCGTGAATGTAAACGGTGGAATCCGTTTGGGCGATGCGGGCCACCATCTCCAGGACCCGCTGCATCTTCCCGCTCTTGGCCACGATATTGTCAAAGTCGTATTTTTCTTTTAAGAGATTTTTCAGACGGTTCACTTCCGAGGAGAGGCGCCGATTCTCAAGGGCTCTCTCCATTTGGAAAAAGAGGTCCTGGGCTTCGAAAGGCTTGGTGAGATAGCTGTAGGCGCCTTTGCGCATGGCCTCCACCGCGCTTTCGATGCTCCCGTGGGCCGTAAGAATAATGACCGGCATCTGGGGGTTGATCAAATGCAGGGCCTGCATGAGCGTGATCCCGTCTCCATGGGCCAGTTTGAGGTCGACGATAGACAGATCAAAAACCTGCTCCTGGGCCGCTTTGAGGGCTTTTTCTTCCTCCAAGGCCGTGGTCACCTGGTAATGGCCGGATTCCAGTCGGATCCGCAACAGCTCCAGGAGATTCGGGTCGTCGTCTACGACTAAGATATTTCCTGCGCCCATGGTTCCCCTATCTTCCTTTCTCGCGCTTCTTCTCTTCGATGGCGATGTCTACTTCTTTTGATTTTTCAATCATCCGGTTCAGTTTCTGGTTTTCCTGCAGCAGGTCAATCCAGGTCTTGGCCTCATCCGTAAAGGGGCTCTGAGGGTATTCCTTCACCAACCGCAAAAAAAACGAAAGGGACTTATCCAGGTCCCGCTTCGGGTTCCGGGCAGAAGCGTAGATCAGCCCGATCTGGAAGAGGGCCCGATCTTTTGAAATATTTTTGCCGGAGGCGGAAAGCGCCCTCTGGTTTTCCTCCAGGGCCGCCTCAAGGTTGCCCTGCTCAAAAGAAATCCTGGCCCGGGGGACAGGATCCCGCGGCGGCGGGACCGTTTCTTCTTGAACCTTGTGTTTTTCCGCCAGCTGGACCAGCCGGGCATTTTCCGTAATCAGGGAAACATTTTCCTGAGTTAAATCCACCACATCCTTCGCCAGGTCCAAGCTCTTTTGGAGCAGGGAAATCCAGGCCTTGGCCTCCGCCGCCAACGGGCTTTGCGGAAATTCATCGGTTATCCGGCGAAAATGCTCCAGAGCCGTTCCCGGGTCCCTCTGAGGATTTCCGTCGTGGGCGTAGATCAGCCCCATATTGAATAGCGCTTGGTCGGCCGGAGAATTTTCCCCCGTCCATTCCAGCACTTTTTGATTCTCCCGGATCGCAGCCTCATATTCCCCCTGCCGGAATAGCCTCCGGGCCGTTTGAAGGGCTTCCCAGGGGTTATCTCCGGGAGGTTTTTCCTCCTGGAGATTCGGCGCCGCCGGCTCCTTTTGAACGGCAACCCTGCGCATTTCAGGAAGGCAGCCGAGCAAAATGGACAAAATCAAGCCGGCAGAAAAAAAGTAAACGAGCTGCCTTGACCCGGATCGCTTTCGGCCCATACATTTCCTCCGTGAGCGACGACAATGTGTTTGACGATCGCCAACCCCAACCCCGTCCCTTTGATGTATTCCGAGTGGCTGGAATTGCCCTGCCGATATTTTTCGAAAATATCCGTGAGACTTTCTTTGGATATGCCGATCCCCGTATCCCGCACCGTGACGAAAACCTTTTTATCCTCCTCCCGGGCTAGGACCGTCACCGTTCCCCCATCCGGGGTGAACTTGATCGCGTTGCCGATCAAATTTCTAAAAACCTGTAAAATTCGTTCCGTGTCCATCGGGACCAGGGGAAGACCGGGGGGGTTGTGGACTTCCACCCGGACCCCCTTCGCGATGGCCCAGGGCCGGACTTCGGTCACAACGCGCTGCAGGAGGGGGGAAATTTCGGCCGGCGTGAAATTGAAGGCCATCATCCCCGCCTCGATTTTGGAAAGATCCAGGGAAGCGTTTACCAAATCGATCAAGCGATGGCTTTCCACGGCGATGATTTTCAGAAGCTTCTTCTGGGTGTCGGTGGTCCCCCCCCCAACGCCCTCGAGAAGAAGGCTGGTGCCCTCTTTAATCGAGGTGAGCGGCGTGCGCAGTTCATGCGCCATCGTCGAAAAAAAATCGGATTTCATTTTGTCAACGGTCTTCAATTTGTCGCACATCGAGTTGATCGCTTGGGCCAACTCCTGAATTTCCGGCGGGGACGCAAGGTTCAAATCGGCTTTGAAAACCCAATTGGAAATCTCTCGGGTTTTATCGATCAATTTCGCCACCGGTAAAGTGATGGAGCGCGTGATAAAAAGGGAAACCAAGATGACCCCGATCAGGGCGGAAATGGCCAAAATCATGGCAACCTTGCTGGCATTGGCCCCCGCTTCCCCCAGCCTCTGAATTTTTTCGAAAGCCCCCTGCTGGGAGGCGCTCTCGAGGGCCTGCAGATCGGTCATGATGAGATCCACCGTTTTTTCTTTTTCCGTTTTATATTTTTGGAGATCATACGGCAGATTTGCCTGGATAAATTTGACCTCTTCCTCAAACAGGGCCTCATAGGTTTTCTGTTTGACGGTCAGGGCGTCCACCAGGTCTTTGGGGTCGGAGGACCCGGCGGCGATCATCGCCTCGCGCGCGTATTTCTGGAAGTCGTTCCGCGCCAGGAGAAATTGCTGATAGAGCTCCCGGTCTTTGGTAATCACAAACTTCTGTTCATACCGCATCTGGGAAAGCATGGAATCGGTCATTTTCTTCTCGAGATCCATAATCCGGTTGTCGGTTTGCATGATGGAATAGGTAAGCCTCTCCACCTGCCCAAGCTCAAAAACGGCATACCCGCTCATGGCCAGGACGAGAAAGGCAATCAGTAAATACCCGAAAACCAGGCGGGAAAAAATGGTCCATTTCATAAGGCACAAATCTCCAGCATGGAAGAAGGAGCCAGGAACCCCAAGCCCGCCCAAAAACAAAAGGGGAAAAAAACTTTCTTTGCGACCCGGGGAGAGGAAACATGAATAGGAAAAGATTTTGTCTTTTCCGAGGCAACAATTTCAGCGCAATGGATGACTCTTGAGGGCACAAAGTGGATCTTGTTCTTGACAAAATTAGCATTGACCACAGGCGGGGAAAAGTCAAGATGAATTTCTCCCCCTTCGTAACCCTTCAGTCAAGAGTGGGAAGCCGCTACGGATTCAGATCCGGCGTGAATACCAGGAGGTGCCCTGGCCTGGGGGTCCGGGCGCTACGCTTGGAACCATAAGGCGCTGATTTCTTCGTGGAGGGGGCGGGGGCCAAGGCCTCCCGCCGCTGATATCGGAGTCTCAGGGTTTTCTCCGAGTCTCTGTTCATCCCGACCGATGCTTCCGGCGCGTACCGCCCAACCCCCCAGGCCAACAACAAAGCCTGCCGGCCCCCCGTCGCTGAATGGGTACCCCCCTTCCTATGGGGATTTTAAGTCTTGCCCAAACTCTTGAGGAATACTCAAATATTATAATAAATGGATCATCTCCGATTTAGTTGAAGGGGGAACGGGAAGGTTTCTCCCTGCCCTTTTTGGCTTCGGCGCCTGCTTTTTTGCCCGGGCAACAAGGAGGCCGGTCTGAACGACCAACTAAATTGGGGATGATTTTAATAAATTAATAAAATTGATGCCTTAAAACGATTTTCAATCTGCTTATAATTTTCCCGGTTTCGAAAAAAACATCGAATTAATAGTGATGACTTCGTAAAAAGTCAAATAGACCGCCACCCCGGCGAAAGCCGGGGTCCAGAACGCCTTGAAATAACTTGATTCCGGCTTTCGCCGGAATGACAAATTCTATGGAATTTCGAATTTTTACGAGATCATCAATAGTTCCCGTCATCCAGGATAAATAAGGAATCAAGTATTTTCATAGCTTTATAAATAACATAAACCCATTTTTTCACCGCTGTGAGGTCTTTTTACAAGACAAGCTATAATTTTAATGGTGTTGAATTTTTTCCATATAAATTAAGTAAATGTGTACATTTTAACTCACTTTTAATTTAAAAAAAAATGCCTGGTCTTTTTCAGCCCAGGCATTTGGTTTTTAAAAAGGGAAAAATTGTTGGACCTGAGATTTTATTTTTGCTCTCTTTTTCTCCTAATTCAACCTGGAATCCGCTTTGAACGAGCCTGTCCCCAATCCTTTCGCGCCTTTTTCTTTGTTTTTTAATTCCTTCGGCTTCATTTGCAGGTACTTTTTCACCATGTTCATAAGTTCTTCTTCTTCCTCAGGAATTCTCAAATCCGCATCCTGGGTCAACCTATGCAACAGGATCACTGGGTCTAAAATTTCTCCGCAAATTACACAGTGCCAGCCGAAAAAGACATTGTTCACATCGTAGAATTTTTCAAATATCATCCTGCCGCCACAGCGCTGGCAGTGCATGGATTCCTTTTTTATTTCTTTAACCTCTTTTGTTTTAGTCCGCGTGGCCATTTTAACTCTCCATTCTCCCTTCATAAAATTTAATTTTTAGATGCAATTTTTTTGCCAATGATTCTTTTTTACCAGGCCACGTTTCTGCAAGCTCTTCCGGTGCTGAAAATCCACCAGGAAAATCCGGCCGCGCCTTGTCTCCTCGCCAGGGCGAAACGAAGAAGATCGCCGTGACATGAAAGTTCAAAATTGAACGGGAAAAAATACATTTTTAACAAAAATGAACATTTGGTCCGGAGTGTATTCGGCTAACTAATTTTAAAACGAAATGATTTCAATAAATTACCAATATAGTATTTTGGCTCAACTTAGGGGCATAGAAATTGCTCAATTGGATGGATAAGTATTTTTTTGCGCAAAACCAGGCTGTTTTACAGGGTGCGGGAAATGGCGTATTACGGAACTGTTTTGGTTGTCGACGATGAACTGGGCCCGCGTGAATCCTTGCGGATGATTCTCAAACCTGTTTACCCCGTTATGACTGTGGGCACTGGGGAGGAAGCCCTCGAAATCATGGGGACCCACAGGATCGATCTCGTGACCCTCGACCTGCGGATGCCGGGAATTCCCGGGATTGAAGTCCTAAAAGAGATAAAGAAAACAAGCCCGGATGTCGAAGTAATCATCGTGACCGGGTTCGGAACCCTTGCCACGGCGGTGGAGGCGATTCGTTACGGCGCGATGGATTTTATTTCCAAGCCGTTCAATGTGGCTGAAATTCTCTCGATTGTCGGCAAATCGATGGAGAGGAGAAGCTTCAACCTGAAGATAAAAACCCTTCTCCAAAAAATCAAAGCTCATCATCTCTTGGGGCCCGACGGGGCCGGGGAAGCATTGGAAAATTTGGAGAAAAGCATCGTGGCTTCCCACCCGGGCGTTCCATCCACCCGCGAGACGCCCGAATCCCTGCTTCCCTTGGAACTCGCCGCGCGGCCGAAGGTTGCGGTTGACTGCATGGATTTTTTCAAGGTTCTCGTTTATGTTCTTGAAAGCAAGGAACCTTACACCTACGGGCACTCCGAACGGGTTTCGTTCTATGCGGAAATCCTCGCTCAGGATTTGAATCTGTCGTCCGAAGAAAGAGCCAATCTGCAATTGGCCACTTTGCTGCACGATATCGGCAAGATCGGTTTGAGCAACCGGCTTCTGGAAAAGGTCCATCTGAGCCAAGGGGAAAATATGGATATCCGCAGGCATCCCCTTCAAGGGGTTCATCTGATTGAGCCTCTATCTTTCCCCCCCGCCGTGACCGCCGCGATTCGCCACCATCATGAAAGGTGGGACGGGAAGGGATACCCCGACGGCCTGGCGGAAAAGGAAATCCCCCTTTTGGCCCGAATCATTAACCTGGCGGATTCTTACGATGCCATGACTTCCGACCGCCCGTATCGATCCGGTCTGGCCTTTTCGAACGTCCAGGAAGAGATTTTACGAAACTCCGGCGCCCAATTTGACCCGGACATGGTCGCTGTTTTTGCCCGGCATTTTCGCGGCGGGGCCCTTCAAGCCCCCGCCGCTCCCACGCCTTCGCTGAATTAGGAATCGGGGAATGTTCTATGATTGAAAGATTCATCCGTTGCCGCCAATGTAACCAAATCCTTCCCGTGCCCCGCCTTTTCGGGGACTTTGAAGACCCCGCCCTGCTTCCGGGAGTGGAATGGTCGCCCGAGGATTCTATTTTTCGCCGCGAGTTTATCGGCTTCCACGGGGATCACCCCCAGGAAGAACTCCGGATCGATCCCGAAACGATCTTCAGCGAAAAGCCCAGCTTCGAGCCGGTCAAAACAAGCTATTTTGAAGCTACGAACGGCCGCGATAAATTCCTGATCAAAAGGACGAAACCGGGGTTGGAGCGCCCGGCAAGGTACGAAATCCTCCCCGGGCAGATGGAAATATCAAACTTGGCGTTAAAAATTCAGGAGGCCGATTTGCGGAGGCAGATTTCTGCCGATGGAGGCCCGTCCGTCCTCTCCCCCGAAAAAGTCTCCGAATTCATCGAGGCTCTCAGCAAAGAGGTTGCCACCATTCTCCCCCGCCGCCTTTCCGAAGCAATCGAAGCGACCTCGGAGGGAGATTCCCCCCGGTTCATCTACGCCGCCTTGAAGAAAGAGCGCTGGGAAAAAATACTGGGCAGCTGCGCCCGAAATTTTCACGCCTGGGAATTGGAATGGATTCGCAAGTTCATCCAACACAACAGGCAGCCCGGCGATGTTTTATCCCTCCAAGTCTATCGAGCCATTTCGTTTCTGCCGGGGGACAACCCCGCCCCCGCAAATCAGGAAACCTTCCCTCTCCACCTTTGACACCATTTTCGTTGCGAATTGCGAGTCTACCCCCTCCTGATTTTTCCCTCTGCAATCTTTTTTTCCTCGCGCTTTTCCTTGCCGCCTTCGGATCTTTATCGGCTTAATATTGATGGTTTCGTAAAAAGTCCATCTGCGGCGTTGCGCTTCAACCCCGCCCCGTTAGATAACGATCCCGCTTTTGGGATCCGGGGATAATCCTCCTGATTTTCGAAGAGGAAACCCCTTTTGAAAATTATCTAACGGGGTGAATCGTTGCGGTCCCTAAGGGGCCTCTCTCCTCGGTTTTTGTGCGCCTTGCATGTGGGGGCACGCTACGCGTGCCCGATATCGGGCGCGAAGCATCGCGCCCCTACAATTGAAACCATCGATTGAGCGGCTTTTTACGAGGGCATCAATTTTCTCCGATGATTTAGGATGCTTGACATTTTTTCTCCCTATCCTTTAATATGAAAAAAAGAAAAACCGTTCAAAGCAGGGGGCCGCGATGAGAAAACAAGCGTATTCTGTCGCCGTCGCCGGGGCGACCGGCGCGGTGGGGCAGGAAATGATCAAAACCCTGGAGCAGCGGAATTTTCCGGTCGCTTCGCTGAGACTCCTCGCCTCGGAACGCTCGGAAGGAAAAGAGCTGAAATTCAACGGCCAGCCCGTCCGCGTTGAGAAACTCACCCATGATTCCTTCAAGGGCGTGGATATCGCCCTGTTTTCCGCCGGAGCTTCCCGCAGCTTGGAATTCGGACCGGCGGCCGCCGCTTCCGGCGCCGTGGTCGTGGACAACAGCAGCGCCTTTCGCATGGATCCGGAAATCCCCTTGGTCGTTCCCGAGGTCAACCCCCGGGCCATCGCCCAGTACACGAAGCGCGGGATCATCGCCAACCCCAACTGCTCCACCATCCAGATGGTCGTCGCCTTGAAGCCGATCCATGACGCCGCCCGGATCAAACGGATCGTGGTCTCCACCTACCAGTCCGTTTCCGGGACGGGGCTGAAGGCCATCGACGAACTTCTGATGCAAACGAAGGCAATTCTTACCTCCCAGGATATCCCGCGAAAAGTGTACCCCCATCAGATTGCCTTCAACTGCCTCCCGCACATCGACTCCTTCCTGGAAAACGGGTACACCAAGGAAGAGATGAAAATGGTCAACGAGACCCGAAAAATCATGGAGGATCCCACCATTCAAGTCACGGCCACGACGGTGCGCGTTCCGGTTCTTTACAGCCATTCCGAATCCGTGAATATTGAAACGGAAAGGAAGCTCACGGTCCCGGAAGTGAAAAACCTGCTCTCCCGGGCGCCGGGGGTGAAAGTGGTCGACAACCCGTCCCTGGCCGAATACCCTTTAGCCATTTATGCCGCCGGGCGGGACGAAACTTTCGTCGGGCGCCTTCGGGAGGACGAGTCGATCCCGAACGGGATCAATATGTGGATCGTCTCCGATAATATTCGCAAAGGCGCCGCTTTGAACGCCGTTCAGATCGCCGAGATCCTGGCCGCCGAATATCTCGGATGAAATTTCTTCAGGACATCACCCTCGGAAAGTACCTGCCGGGAGACTCCTTTCTTCACCGGCTGGATCCAAGGACAAAGTTTATCTCCCTGTTCCTGCTGATGATTGCGACCTTCCTGATCCGGAGCCCTCTGGCTCTCGGCTTTCTCTGGGGTTTTTTCTTGCTCGCGCTGGGGTTGTCTCAGCTTTCCTGGGGGTACGTGTTTCGCGGCGTCCGGTCGTTCCTGGGCCTTTTTCTTTTCACCGCCGTGGTTCACTTCTTTTTCACCCCCGGCCCCTCCCTGCCGTTTTTCCCCATCGGGTTCATCGACATCACCTGGACGGGGGTCGAGAAAGGGGCCTTTGTGGCGGCCCAGCTCCTCTTGGCGATTTTGATTTCCTCCCTCTTAACCCTGACCACACCCCCGCTCCGCCTGGCGCAGGGCATAGAGAAGATGCTCTCCCCCTTAAAGCGCCTCCGCATTCCGGTGGAGGACTTCTCCATGATGACCTTGGTGGCCATAAAATTCATTCCGATCCTCTTGGAGGAAACCAACCGGATCATCAAAGCCCAAAGCGCGCGGGGGGTGGATTTCGAGTCGGGAAATTTCTTCCGCCGGGCGAAAAACCTCGTCCCGATTCTGACGCCTCTCTTTCACAGCGTTTTCAAGAGGGCCGATGACCTGGCCGTCGCGATGTTGGTTCGGGGGTTCGTCAGCGGAAGGCCGCGGACCCACATGCAGAAACTAAAAATGGCCGGAAGGGACTATTGCGCCCTAACGGTGGTGCTGGGTTTTTTCATTTTGGAATTGAATCTTTGGTAACACTTTAGCCCTTTGAAAAAGGGAATGTCGTCAGGGCCAAGCGGTTCCAGGGCCCGCAGCGACGAAGTTGAAGCGCAACGCAGCAGATGGTCTTTTTACGAGACCATCAATCTTTAACCGACGGGAAAGAAAGAGGGACAGGCTTCCGAATCCTTTTGCCGGTGCCGAGGGCGCGGAGGCCGGGGGTTGGAAATCCTCTTTGGGTTTTCTTGAAATTATCCGGACCCGACCCCTTTGCTCTCGGCCCTTTATTCGTATTCGCCATTCTTGGTTTCAGGGAGCCCTATGAAAACGAAAGAACCCCGCCTGGGCCTGATCCAGGTGTACACCGGAAATGGGAAGGGGAAAACCACGGCCGCCTTGGGAATCGCCCTCCGAGCCGCCGGGCATCGCTTGAAAGTCCTCATGATTCAATTTCTCAAAGGAGGGGTTGTCTATGGCGAGATAGAGAGCGCGAAAAAACTGGCCCCTTACCTGAAAATCGTCCCGATGGGCCGGGAGTGCTTTGTCAACAAAAAGAATCCGGACCCGGTCGATGCGCGCTGGGCCCGCAAAGGCTGGGAATTGGCCAAACGTTCGGTCCAGAGCCGGAAATATCCGCTTGTGATCCTGGATGAAATCAATGTGGCCGTGGACTACGGGTTGGTGCCTTTAAAGGACCTTACGGCTTTGATGAAAAGCAAACCCGGCGATGTGGAATTGATCCTGACCGGGAGAAATGCCCACCCGGAGGTTATCCGCCGCGCCGACCTGGTAACCGAAATGAAAGAGAAGAAACACTATTACCGGAAAGGAATTGAAAGCCGGGTGGGAATCGAAAGGTAAAACGCCCCCTTCCCACGGGGACGGACCCGCGCAAACCCCTCGGAAACAAACCTTAAAGGGGGGCGGAGGAGCGGGGATAACCATTCAGTGACGGGTGGCCAGCCGCTCGGATAAAGGTCGGGCGTAAAGGCAAAGTGATTCCCTGGCCTGGGGGTCCGGACGGTCCGCTTGGAACCAAGGCAGTGATTTCTTCGTGGAGGGGGCGGGGCCAAGGCCTCCCGCCTCTCCTTGCGGAGAATCGGTATTTTCTCCGAGTCTCTGCCTATCCCGGCCGATGCTTCCGGCGCGTACCGCCCGAACCCCCAGGCCACAACAGATTTTGTTCCGCACCACCCGTGACTGAAGGGTTACGAGCGGGGTTTGATCGGTTCTTGACAACCCAATTCCCCGTGTTAAAATCAGGTTTTTGTGGGGAGATGGAGAGAGGATACTCAACTTTTTGCGAATCATCAGCGGAACCCTAAAGGGGAAAAAACTCTTCTCCGCCATTGGGTTGAGTCTGCGCCCCACATCCGATCGTGTCCGGGAGTCGGTTTTTGACATTCTCCAGGGAACCATCGAAGGGCTCCGGGTATTGGATCTTTTTGCCGGGACCGGGGCCATGGGGATTGAAGCCCTGAGCCGCGGCGCCGCTGCCGCCGTTTTCATTGAAAACCAAAAAAGCTCGCTGGAGGCGCTGAGAAAGAACCTATCGACCTGCCGCCTGGAAGGGATTTCGGAGGTCCTGGCCCAAGAAGCCGAAGAAGGCCTTCGCGTTTTAGAGGGGCGGGGGAGGAGTTTCGACCTCATCTTTCTGGACCCTCCCTACGGGAAAGGGCTGGCCCGCCGGACCCTGGCGGGACTTGCCGAGAGCAGGCTTCTCAAGCCGGAGACCCTAATCGTGGCCGAGCACTCCCCCGCAGAAGAGGTGGGGGAGATTTTCCCCCTGGAACGAGCGGATTTTCGCAAATACGGCGGCACCTGCATCTCTTTTTTCCGCAAAGGGGGTTGATCTTTTGATGACGTCTCCAAATGCGTTGAGGAATCCCATGGCGAGGGCCGGAATTAGGGCCCGGTGCGTCCATGGCGGCCCATGGTTCCGGGACTGCGAAGCAACCTCGGGACCGGTTTGAGAGAACACGAATATTTTCAATCCGGCCGGAGCCGGTTCGCCGGCCCCGGCCGGAAATGTCCATGAGGGTACGCAGATGAGAGAAAATATCGCCGTTTACCCCGGGTCTTTCGACCCGATCACCAACGGCCATGTGAACATTATCGAAAGGGCTTTGGAGTTTTTTGACAAGCTCATCGTCGCCGTAGCTTACAACCCCAACAAGTCGGCGCTTTTTTCCGTGGGGGAGCGGATGGAGATGATCCAAACGGCCCTGAAGAACGACCCGCGGATCACAACGGTTTCTTTCGAAGGCTTGCTCGTTGATTTCGTGGAGAAACAGGGCGCAAACGTCATCATCCGGGGTCTGCGGGCGGTTTCGGATTTCGAGTATGAATTCCAAATGACCCTGATGAATCGCAAACTCAATCGCAAAGTGGACACGCTCTTCCTGATGACCGGCTACAAATGGTTCTACACCAGTTCGAAAATCATCAAGGAGGCCGCCTCGTTGGGCGGGTCCGTGCGGGGGCTGGTTCCGGAGGCGGTCCATCAGCGGCTGAAAGCAAAATTCCCGAATTACCGCCCCGTTCCCTAAAGAAATTCACCACCGAGGGCACAGAGACCACGGAGGGGATTATCTTGAAGGCGAAAAGAAGGAGGCGCTTTAAAAATCCAAGACTCGTTCCTCTGGGGCTGAAAATTTTTCGCTGGAAAGGGAAGCACGGAGGGAGATGTTTCGTCAAAATGAAAAGTCCGGAAAATTTCCTTTTTTAAAACGAAAGGATCTTTTTCTCTGTACTATTGATGTTAATGGTTTCGTAAAAAAATCTGAAAATGGGTTATTCCGTCATTCCCGTAAAAACGGGAATCCAGTCTTTTCAATATCTTGGCAGATTCTGGATTCCCGCCTGCGCGGGAATGACGACTTTTTACGAGTTCATCAATGTTCAGAATTTTTAAATTTTGTTAACTTTTTTTCTCTGGGAACGCCCCCTCACCCTCCCCTCTCCCCCGTGGACGGAGGAGAGGGATAAATGAGGATTCTATTTGTGGCTCTGTGATCTCTGTGCCCTCTGTGGCTAATGGTTCTTGGTTGCGGCTACGCCGCGCTGTGCTCTCTGCTCCGAAAAGACCTTTATAGGTTCTCGCCCCATTAACTCCCTCTCCCGGTTTACGGGAGAGGGGCGGGGTGAGGGTGACCCCCTGGAAAGAAGACCCCAGGCAGCTCTGCCCAACCAACCCTCACCCTATCCCTCTCCCAATCTTGGGAGAGGGGAAAAGAGCCCCTTCCGGATGAAAGCTGGGCGCCTTTTCATGGTTTAGGGTGCCTCAAAGAGGCATGAACAACTGCGGTGAAACATTTTTTGAGCGTGAAAGGAGAAATTATGAAATTGGCTGCGCGGGTCAACCGCATCAAACCTTCGCCCACCGTCGCCACGGCGGCCAAAGCCATGGCCATGCAGGCCAGCGGCATCGAGGTGGTCAGCCTCGCCCAGGGAGAACCGGATTTCGACACTCCCGACAACATCAAGGAGGCGGCCTATCGCGCCATCCAGAAGGGCTATACGAAATATACCCCGCCGGCCGGATACGACGATCTCAAGGACGCCATCCTTCAGAAGTTCAAGCGCGACAACCAGCTGGCCTATGACCGCTCCCAGATCATCGTTTCCGCCGGGGCCAAGGTTATCCTCTACAACCTGGCCCAAGCCCTGATCGAGGCGGGGGACGAAGTGATCGTTCCCTCGCCCTACTGGGTTTCGTACACGGACATCGTGCTCCTTGCCGACGGAACACCGGTCGTGGTGCCGACGACCGAGCAGGAGGGGTTCAAAATCACGCCGGCGAAATTGAAAGCGGCCATCACCCCCAGAACCAAGGCGTTCATGCTCAACACCCCCTGCAACCCCACCGGGGCCATCTACACCCCGGAGGAGTTGCAGGCCTTGGCCGAGGTTCTGGCCGGGAAGAGCATTCTGATTATCGCCGATGACATCTACGAAAAATTCGTGTACGACGGAAAATCCTCAATGAGCATCGCCTCCCTCGGGAAAGAGGTGCAGGACCAGACGATCATCATCAACGGAGTTTCCAAAACCTATGCCATGACCGGCTGGCGGATCGGTTATGCCGCCGGCCCCAAAGACCTGATTTCCGCCCTGACCAAAATCCAGACCCAAAATGTGACCAACGCCACCGCGTTCTGCCAGAAAGCGTCCGTGGAAGCGCTCGTCGGCCCCCAGGATGCCGTCCAGAAAATGGTGGCCGAGTTCGACCGGCGGCGCCGTTACATTGTGGATCGGCTGAACCGGATGAACGGAATCACCTGCTCCGTGCCTCCCGGGGCTTTCTATGTTTTTCCGAACATCTCCGGGCTTTTTGGAAAAAAATGGCAGGGGAAACCCTTAACGAACTCCATCGAAGTGACGGATTTCATCCTCGAGGAAGCGAAGGTCGCCCTTGTGGCCGGAATCGGGTTTGGCGACGATCGCTATATGCGCCTGTCTTATGCCACCTCGATGAAGAACATCGAGACCGGGATGAACCGGTTGGAAGAGGCGCTGAAGAAGCTCCAGTAAAAAATCGAAGAGACAACAAAGAGGGAATGGGGGAAAGAATTTTCCATTCCCTCTTTGTCTTTCTCCTTTTTACCCTTGTTCCCCCTTTTTTGATGGCTTCGTAAAGAGTCACCGAAACGATGGGCTCGATTGGAGGGGCGCGATGATTCGCGCCCGACATCGGGCACGCGCAGCGTGCCCCTGCCAGGCAAGGCGCGCAAAAACCGAGAAGTGCGGCGCAATCCCGCTCCGAGCGGGACAGATGGACTTTTTACGAGACCATTTTTTTTTGGCTGAAGTAATCCTTAAGAATCTCCGCATGGTCGAAGGCTAAGGGCGCCGGCAAACGGCCCTCGGCAAAGATCTCGGCCCCAACCGCATCGTCCCCCGCCTTTAGCGCGCCCTTCCCTCGGGCAATAAAAACCGTCGAGATGGTGTGGCGTCGGGGGTCTCTCCGGGGGTCGGAGTAGGCGCGAAACTGCCGAAGCCTCTCAAGCTCCAAACCGGTTTCCTCTTTGGCCTCCCTCATGGCTGCCTGTTCCAACGTCTCGCCGTAATCCACAAATCCACCTGGGATCGCCCACCCGGGCGGGTCGTTTTTCCTGCGGATCAAGACGATCCCCTTCTCCCCGCCGACCTCCTCGATTTCGATAATGATGTCCACGGTGGGAACGGGGTTGAGGTATTGCCTCACCGAAGCGCCGCATTTCGGGCAAAGAACCGTTTTGGTTTTCATCGATTCCCTCAGCGCAAAACCCAAATTCAAAAATACGTATCAGTTTAGGGTTTTGAAAAAATCCTGTGACCGCCTCTGTCGGGGCCCGGGGGCCGGAACGGAACGCGTCGGGAACATCGGCTGGGTTGGCCCTTGGCCTCGAAGATCAGAGCTTGTTTCCGCCGGAGCGGGCGGGGGGTATCGTCCCCGCCCCCTCCACGGAGAAATCAGCGCCTCATGATTCCAAGCGGACCGGTCCGGCCCCCGGGCTCTGAAACCGCTTGGCCCTGACGAAATTCCTTTTTTCAAAGGGCCAAAGTGCTACAAAAATACTTTGTTTCCATGGTATTTTACGCCGTTCTTTTCCCCTTTTGAACATTATTCTTTGGTCTCCAGTTTCACGCTTAAGCCGTAACCCTTCAGTCACGGGGGCCCGGGGCAAGTTTTGTTGTGGCCTGGGGGTCCGGGCGGTACGCGCCGGAAGCATCGGCCGGGATGGGCAGAGAATCAGAGAAAGCACCGCACCTCCGCGAGATGAGGCGGGAGGCCTTGGCCCCGCCCCCTCCACGAAGAAATCACTGCCTCATGCTTCCAAGCGGACCGTCCGAAACCCCAGGCCAGGGAATCACTTTGCCTTTACGCCCGGCCTTAATCCGAGCGGCTGGCCACCCGTCACTGAATGATTACTAAGCCCTCTAAATTCCTTGACATTCAAGGATATTATTGGTATAAGAAGACATTGATATTGTTACATATTTTCTGCCAACCTGGGAAATCACATGCTGGTTGACAAAAAAATTGTCCTGGGAGTGACGGGCGGAATCGCCGCCTATAAAGCCGCCGAATTGGTGCGCGAGTTGGTCCGCGCCAAGGCTCAGGTTTACGTCATCATGACCCGCAGCGCCCAGGAATTTGTAAGCCCCCTCACCTTCCAGACTTTATCCGGCAACCCCGTTTCCACCGACCTTTTCAGCCTCATTGAGGAGTCGGAAATTGGCCATATATCCTTGGCGGACCGCGCGGATCTTCTGGTAATTGCTCCCGCCACCGCGAATATCATCGGAAAAATCGCCGGGGGCATTGCCGACGACCTGCTCTCCACGGTGGTTTTGGCCGCCAAGGCCCCGGTGCTCCTGGCGCCGGCCATGAATGTCCACATGTGGGAAAACCCCATCTGCCGGGAAAACGTCCAGAAGCTCCGGTCCCGGGGGTATCATTTCATCGACCCCGAGGCCGGGGAACTGGCCTGCGGTTACGAGGGGAAAGGCCGCCTTGCGGAAATCCCGGCCGTCACAGAGGAAATCCGATCCCTTCTCGCCCCGCAGGACTTTGCCCACGAAACCGTTTTGGTCACCGCCGGGCCCACGCAGGAGGCCCTGGATCCGGTCCGCTTCCTCGGCAACCACTCCTCGGGAAAGATGGGTTATGCCCTGGCTAAAGCGGCGCGGCGGCGCGGCGCTGAGGTCATCCTCGTGAGCGGACCGACCTCTCTGCCTCCCCCGGCAAAGGTGAAGCTCGTTCCGGTGCGGTCGGCCCTGGAAATGAGGGAGGCGGTTTTTCATCATCTGGAGAAGGCCTCCGTCCTCCTCATGGCTGCCGCCGTTTCCGATTATCGGCCCCGCCAAGCGGCCGCCCACAAGATCAAGAAGACCTCCATCCCCCCTGTCCTGGAGCTGGAACGGAACCCGGACATTCTCCTGGAAGCAGGCCGGATGAAAGGCAAACGAATCTTTGTGGGTTTCGCCGCCGAAACTCAGAACCTCCTGAAGAACGCCAAAGAAAAGCTGGCGAAAAAGAATCTGGATCTCATCGTGGCCAACGACCTCTCCCTCCCCGGGGCCGGCTTCCGGGTGGACACCAACATTGTCAAGGTGATCGAACGCTCCGGCCGGGCGGAGAAACTCCCTCTGATGAGCAAGGAGGATTTGGCCGACCGCATCCTGGAGCGCGTTCTTGACCTTAAGAGAAAGTGAATTCTGCTGTGGACCGACAACGGGATTTCAGCCGGGACTCCTTACGGCAGTTGGTGGCGGGTTTGCGCCGCTATCTGGAAGAAGAAAAGAAATCTGGGTTCGAGGGGTGGCCGTTGGCCGTGAAGAGTGAAAACAAGCGAGTGCCTGACCCGGTCCGAACGGAAGGGAAACGCCGGGTTCGAACGCTTGCGGAGGTCCGCCAGGAGCTGGGCGACTGCAAGCGCTGCAAACTTCACCGGAAACGGACGAACATCGTTTTTGGCAGCGGCAACCCCGAGGCGAAGCTGGTCTTCGTGGGGGAAGGTCCCGGACGGGATGAAGACCTCCAGGGCGAACCGTTCGTGGGGCAGGCCGGAAAGCTTCTGACCCGAATCATCGAGGCCATCCAGCTTACCCGCGAAGAGGTCTACATCGCCAACATCGTCAAATGCCGGCCCCCGGAGAACCGCAATCCGGAACCGGAAGAAATCGCGGCCTGCGAACCCTTCCTGGTCCAGCAGCTCAAGGTCATTCAGCCGAAGCTGATCTGCGCCCTCGGCGCTTTTGCGGCGCAGACCCTGCTCCGGACGACGGTAAAAATTTCGGCCCTGCGGGGCAGGTTTCATTCCTACCAGGACATTCTCTTGATGCCGACGTACCATCCCGCCTTTCTTCTCCGGAATCCGAATTACAAGCGGGATGTCTGGGAGGACGTCAAGAAGGTCAAGGCCGAATACGAAAAGCTTTAATCCCCCCGTCCGTATCAAGGCCGTTCAGGAGTTCCGATAATGAAAAAATCCGTGTTCTTGCCCTTGTTCCTTTCGCTTCTTCTGGCCTCGGCATTTTTCGCGCCCGCCGGCGCCCAGGAAAAGCATGCGGCCGTCATCAAAATCAACGACGTCATAACCCCGGCGGTGGCGGAGTTCATCAGCCGGTCGATCGAGCGGGCCACCAAGGAAAACGCCTCCTGCCTGATCATCCAGATGGATACCCCGGGCGGGCTCGACCTCTCCATGCGGGACATCATCAAAGACATCATGAATGCGGACATTCCCGTCGTCGTCTACGTGGGGCCCAGCGGCGCGCGAGCGGCCTCGGCCGGGGCCATCATCACCATCGCCGCCGACATCGCCGCCATGGCCCCCGGCACCAATATCGGGGCCGCCCACCCCGTCGCGGTGGGCGGAGGCAAGATGGACCGGACCATGGCCGAAAAGGTGGTCAACGACGCGGTGGCGTACGTGAAATCCATCGCCCAGAAAAAGGGACGGAATGTCGATTGGGCGGTTCGCGCGGTCCGCGACAGCGTCTCGATCCCGGAAACGGAAGCCCTCAAACTCAAAGTCATCGACCTCATTGCTAAAGATCTGAATGAACTCCTGGAAAAAATCGACGGGAAGACCGTGGAAAAACCCAAAGGCTCCATCAAACTGGCCACCAAGGGCCTCAAGATCCAAGAGCTCGAGATGGGTTTCCGCCAGCGGTTCTTGGCGACCCTGAGCAACCCGAACATCGCCTATATTTTGATGATGATCGGGCTGGTGGGGCTTTATTTCGAGTTGGCCCACCCGGGCGCCATCTTCCCCGGCGTTATCGGCGGCATTTCTCTGATCCTCGCTTTCTTTGCCTTCCGCACGCTTCCCGTGAATTATGCCGGCGTTCTGCTCATTGTCTTGGGGGTCTTCCTTTTCATTGCCGAAATTAAAATCGCGAGTTACGGCCTGCTCACCATGGGCGGCCTCGTCTCTCTCGCCATCGGTTCGATCATGCTCTTTGATTCCCCGGCGCCGTTTTTGCGGGCCTCCTTTACCGTGATCATCCCCACCGTCCTGGCTACGGCGGCCTTTTTCATCTTCGTCGTGGCTGCGGCCTTGCGAGCCCAGTTGGCCAGGCCTACGACCGGATCGGAAGGCATCGTGGGCGAGACCGGCGTGGCCAAGACCCGCCTGGCCCCGGAAGGGAAGGTCTTTGTTCACGGCGAATGGTGGAACGCCTATGCGGATGAAGAGATCGAGCCCGAAGAAAAAGTGCGCGTTCTCAAAAACGAAGGGCTGAAGTTGAAAGTAGAAAGGGTAAAATAGGGGTTTCCGGTTCAAGGTTGAAAGCTTAACCGTAGGAGCCCAAGGTTCATAGAGATTTATTGCGTTCTGTTTTGCCATTCCCATTCTATTCCTCGAGGAGGTTGTCATGTCGTTGATTTCTCTTGCGGTCCTATTGGTCCTGATCCTGATGATTGTGGGCAGTTCCCTGCGCATCCTCAACGAGTACGAGCGCGGCGTCATTTTCCGCTTGGGCCGGGTGCGCACAATCGGGGGCAAGCCGGCGGCCAAGGGACCCGGCTTGATTTTCCTCATTCCCGTAGTGGATAAGCTCGTCAAGGTGAGCCTGCGGACGGTAACCATGGATGTCCCTCCGCAGGACGTCATCACCCGGGACAACATTTCCATCAAAGTCAATGCGGTCATCTATTTCCGGGTCATGGACCCCAACAAGGCCATCCTTGAAATCGAGAACTACCTCTATGGAACCTCCCAACTCTCGCAGACCACCCTCCGGTCGGTGTGCGGGCAGGTGGAACTCGATGATATCCTCTACCAGCGGGACAAGATCAACTCCCAGCTCCAGGAAATTTTGGACAAACACACCGACCCCTGGGGGGTGAAAGTTTCCACGGTGGAAGTCAAGGCCATCGATCTTCCGGAAGAGATGCGCCGGGCCATGGCCACACAGGCGGAGGCGGAGCGCGAGCGGCGGTCCAAAGTCATCCGGGCCGAGGGAGAATTCCAGGCCGCGCAGAAACTGAAAGAAGCGGCCATGATCATCGGGGATCACCCCATGGCCTTGACCTTGCGTTACCTGCAGACGTTGACTGAAGTCGCCAAGGATAAGAACTCCACGACGATCTTCCCCCTGCCCATCGATCTGATCAAACCGTTCCTGCAGGCGGCGCTGCCGAAGGAAGATAAAGGGAAGGCGCAGAGTTAAAGAAAAGTTGCCCGGTCGTTTTCCTAAAAAGCATGGGGCCGCGCATCCGGCCCCATGCTTTTTTTGCGATTCCTGATTTTTTCTTCCCGGCGTGCGCCGCGCCCTCGACGGTAAAATTTTCCTATGGAACCCTGGCGGAAAAATCTTTACACCCTCTGGACCGCGGAATTCCTGGCCGCCCTGGGAATGGCCTTTGTTCTGCCTTTCATCCCCTTCTTTTTACGGGAGCTGGGGGTCGGCGAGGCGGCGGAGGTGAAGAAATGGAGCGGGCTCATTTACGCCGGCCCCTTTCTTACCGCCACCTTCACCGTTCCCCTTTGGGGCTGGTTGGGGGACCGGTACGGCCGGAAGGCCATGCTCGTCCGCGCCCTGATCGGCTTTGCGGTATCGACCTTTTTGATGGGCTTTGCCCAAAGCGCCGCGCAGCTTTTCGTCCTGCGGATCATTCAGGGAGCCGTTTCCGGCTTTATCGCCGCCACCCTCGCCATTGTGGCCACGACCACCCCTCGGCAGCACATGGGGTACGCCATGGGAGTGCTGCAGACATCCCTCACCACCGGCGCCGTCGTCGGGCCGTTTATCGGCGGTCTATTGGCGGACCAGATGGGCTACCGGAACATCTTTTTTGTCACGGCTTTGTTTGCGGGTCTGGCGACCCTCCTGGTCGTCTTTCTGGTCCAGGAAGATCGGGTCTCTCCGGAGGAATCAAAATCTCCCGGATTTTTTTCGAATTTCCGTTTCGTCTTTGCCTCATCGACGCTCATGACGATCTTCGCTGGCGGGATGATCGCCCAGGCGGCCTTGCTGGCAATTCAGCCGGTCCTCTCCCTTTTCGTGGAAAATCTGTGGGCGGGAACTCAAAATTTGTCGACGGTGGCCGGCGGGGTCTTTGCAATCACGGGGGTCGCCAGTCTCCTGGCCGCTCCCCTCTGGGGCCGGAAATGCGACCAAAGCGGGTACAAAAAAACTCTGTCCCTGACCCTCCTCTGGTCCGGGATCACCTGTCTCCCCCAGGCCATCGTGACCCAGGTTTATCAACTCTTTATTCTCCGGTTCGTTCACGGCCTGTTTACCGGAGGGATTCTGCCGGCCCTCAACACCCTCGTGACCCTGAACGCCCCGGAGGCCCGCCGCGGCGGGGTCATGGGGGTTGCGCGCAGCGGCCTCCTCATCGGTCATATTCTGGGACCGGTCTTGGGCGGCTACCTCAGCGCCTTCTTCGGGATTCCCCTGATTTTTATCCTCACCGGCGCCATCCTCATCGCGGTCACCTTCGTCGCCGGCCTCACGATCAAAGAACCCAAGCAGGGATAAAATGCCGGCGCCCCTCCGAAATCCGTCTACGGCTCTCGGCTCCCGACGGCCTCATGGACATCGCGGATCAGGGCTTCGGAACATTTCCTCATGGCCCGGCTCAGGCCTTTCGCCAGCCCCTGAGGGGTCTTTTCCTCGAGGGGCTCCTGGAAACGGTACCGCTTCTGGAAAAGAATCCGATCCGGCAGGTTCTTGGCGGAGGAGTCGAGAAGGGTGACGCTCAGCGCGAGAACTGCCTGCCGCCGGCCCTGCTCCTCGATTTCGAGAAACTCCTCCACCCCCCCTTCCAGAACGAATCTTCCCTCCTCAGGATCCAGATAGGAAAAAACGGCTCTGAAAAGAGCGGATTTCCGCAAGTCCCGAAGCAGATGGTCTCCAACCAAGTCCGCGGGGTGAACCCGCCAGCGGTGATACTGGTAGGCATCCAGCTTGAAGGGCTCGGGGCGGTAGATCATGGCCGAGGTGTTGAACGCCCGAGCCCCGTGAAACCGATCCAGGGTCAGGGACGCTTCAATGAAGGCGAGCCCGGAAACTTCCGGGGGAGAGTATTCAAGGTTGTACTGTTCCACATAGGGGGCCGGCCGTTGCAGATTCAGGCACCCGGCGAAGAGGGTGAGACAAAAAACCAGCCAGCCGGCCAGGAAAAGGAAAACGGGTTTCCGAATTCGCTGGATTTGGACAAACCGCTCTTTCTTCATGTCCCGTTCCTCCCCCTATTCTTCCCGCCTTAAGGGCGGCGGGGTGGTGAAAATAAAATCAGAGGGTCTGGTCTCGGCATTCTCCAAAATGACCCCAAGCCTCTCCGTGGCCTGCCGCAGGTTTTCGCTCAGAGCCCGAATGTCCTTTCCGATCGTTCGTGTCCTCTTGTCCAAATTTTCCGCCAATTCCTTGATCGGCAGGGTTGTGTCCCCCAGTTTCATGCTGCGGATCTCTTCCTTCAGGGCCGTCAAGACATTCCGCGACTCCTGGAGAACGCCCCGCACATCCCGCATGGCCTCTTCCACGTTTGCTTCGGCGAGAGCCTTGTCCACCCGGGTCATGGCGCGGTCCATTTGGGCGACGGCGGATTCGGTCCGGGCGAGAATTCTTTCCAGACCCCCCTCCGCCAGGATTTTTTCCATCCGGGACAGGCTTTCGTCCGCCCTCTTTGTAGCCGATTCCACGTTTTTCAGGATGCTCTGGGTGGTCGGCCCCTTGAAAAATTCCTCCATCGATTTTGCCGTCCCTTGAAACTGGACGGAAATTTCCCGGAACTCCTTTTTCGCCTCGCTAAATATCGCCCCCAAATCGATCGCCCGCACCTTTTCCATGACCGCATCGATGCTGGTTAGAATCTGGCTGATCTGGGACGGGCGGGAAGGAATGACCGGGTAGTCCGGCGTGAACTCAAGTTTGGGAGCCAGATCCGGGTCGTCGGGATTGCGGCGATCCAATTCCACGAAAACAATTCCGGTGATGCCGGCCGCCTTGAGCTGGGCCACCGTGTTCTTTTCCACATCGCCTTGCAACTGGACTTTCATGACCACCGCGATCAGCTTGTTGTCCGGCGCCACGCGGATCTGCTCGACCCGGCCCACATCCACCCCGCGATATTTCACGCTCGAATCGACCTGCAGGCCCTGCACCGACTCGTCGAAATACGTCACATAGGGCGACCCCTTCTGAAAATATTTGGAGGCCCCCCACCAGAGGATCGCTCCCGCACCCAGCAGGATCCCGATCGTCACAAAGAGTCCAAGCATGAAATTGGAGGTCTTGGCCATTTTATCTTTCCTCCTGATCCCGCCCCGCCATCTGGCGGTTAAAAAAATGGAGGACGCGGGGGTCTCGGGTCGTTTCCCGAAGCGTGGTCGGGTCTCCTTCGGCGATGATTCCCCGGACTCCCTTGTCCAGCATGATCACCCGCGAGGCCACGCCGAAAATGGAGGGCAGATCGTGGGTCACGATCACCAGGGTCGTCCCCATGCCGGTGTTGATGCTTTTGATCAGGTTGTCCATTTCGGCCGCCGTGACCGGGTCCAATCCCCCGCTGGGCTCGTCGAAGAAAAGGATCTCCGGGTCGAGAGCCATGGCCCGGGCGAGCCCCGCCCTTTTCTTCATTCCCCCCGAGAGTTCTTCGGGAAGATGATTTTGGTACCCCTCCAAGTTCACTAAGGCCAATTTCATCCTCACGATTCGGTCAATGGCCGTCGGGGAAAGATCCGTGTAGGCCTGAAGGGGCAACGCCACATTTTCATAAAGGGTCAAAGATCCCAGCAGGGCCCCCGACTGGAACAGAACCCCCATTTTTTTTCGCAATTTGATGAGATCTGACTCTTCGGCCTCCGCCATATTCGTACCCATGACCCTGACGGTTCCAGCGTAAGGCCGGTACAAGCCGACTAAGTGTTTCAGGAGAACCGTCTTGCCGCACCCGCTCCCCCCCAAAATCGCGAACCTCTCCCCCCGGCGAACCTGAAAGGTCACGCCGGCCAGGATCGTTTCTTCCCCAAAGCGGGCGGTGATCCCCTCCACGGAGATAATAGGTTCTTCAGGATTGCGGGACCGCAAAGGGCTTATTCCCCCTTCTCCCAAGCGCCTCATCGGACGTAATGCAGGATGACGGCAAAAATCGAGTCCACCACAATGATCAGGAAGATGCCCGCGACCACGGCCGAGGTCGTGGCGCTCCCCACGGCGGCGGCCCCGCCGCGAACCCCGAACCCCCGCTGGCAGCCGATCCCGGCGATTAAGGCGGCGAAGATCATGGACTTGATCAGGCTGGCCACGATGTCGAACAGGGTGATGCTCCAGAGCGTCCAGTCCACATAGGAATAGACCGTCAGATCCAGGAACATCACCCCGATCAGCAGGCCGCCCAGGATCCCAAAGACATCGGCGTAGAGGGTGAGGATCGGCACGACCATCATGGCGGCGAGAACCTTCGGGACCGCCAGGAAGCGGGTGGGATCGAACCCCATGGTGCGCAGCGCGTCCACTTCCTCGTTGACCATCATGGTTCCGATCTCCGCTCCAAATGCCGAGCCGGACCTCCCGGCCACGATGATCCCGGTCATGAGCGGGCCCAGCTCGCGGACGATGGCAATGGCCACCAGAGAGGCCACATACAAATACGCCCCAAACTGCTTCAGTTGTAGGGAAGACATGAAAGCGATGACTAAGCCGATGAGGAAACTGATGAGGCTCACGATGGGAAGCCCGTCCATCCCCGCCCGTTTCATGTAGAACAAAACGTCATCCCAGCGGACGGAGCGGGGGTGAACCAGGGAATACGCCAACCCCCGGATCAGCTCGCCCACGAACTCCATCACCGCCCAAAAATCTCCGGCCAAGGCCCGGCTGCCCTCGCCCGCCTGTTCGAAGAGGTTTGCCGACCTCCGCCCGGTGATCAAAGGCGGAGTATGCAGCGTCGGGCGGTCCAGCAGGGCCAGAATCCGGCGGGCCTCCTCGGCGGCATTCACGAATCGAAAAGGAATGGATTGAGACACCGCCCGCTCCCGAAGGCTCAAGAGGGCCAGAGCGCCGGCGCTGTCGAGATACTGGATTCCGGACAAATCCACCCGCAGCCCCTGCGGAGCGGATTGCGGAAAAACCCGCTCAACGTCGTCCAGGAATTTTCCGAGGTTTTCCAGCGAAATCCGGCCGGAAACGGCCAGGGTCGTCTCTCCCCCGGCCGGCGCGGAGACCTCGAATCGGTGAAAAGCTGGAATGCTGGTTATAGAGTCCATAGCCTGCCGGTAAGGATTTTTTTCATTATAGCGCCTTGTCCGGCGATTTCAATTTTTTTCCTTCGTCCGCAAGGGAAATCTTCCCCGGGGAGGAACGGTCACCCCGAGATCCTCGGCCGCCTGAATTCCTGCCCCGCTCATTTTTGATGGATTTTCCGGTCGTTTTTGATAAGATCAATCTGTGATCGACCTGCATATCCATACGGACGCTTCCTCGGACGGGGAGCCCTCCCCCCGGGAAATTTTCGAGATGGCCCGGGGAAAAGGGCTGCGGGCCATTGCCTTCGCGGACCACAACTCGATCGGTCATGTTGCCGAAGGCCTCGCTCTGGCCGAGGAATTCCGCGTAGAATTCATCCCCTGTCTGGAATTGAACACCTTTCACAACGGCCGCGACCTCCACCTCCTCGCCTATTTCATCGATCCCGAGAATCGCAAACTACGAGATTGGCTGAAAATCATCCGGGAGAAAAAAATCGAGCAGGCGGAAAAGAGGCTTAGAAATTTCGCCGTCACCCACGGACTCGTGATCACGGCAGGATCGGATTTCCATGGAACGGCCATTAAGCCGGATGTGGACCTGGGTCAGGGCGGGGATAACCATTACGATTTGTTGGTCAAATTGAAAACATGGTGGAAGGACAGACAATGAAGGATCCAGATATCAAAGGGGTCATCTTCGATCTCGACGGGACTTTGATCGACTCCTATCAGGCGATTTATCTTTCTTTTCAATATGCCTACGAGAATATGGGGCTCCCGCCGCTGAGCTATGAGGAGGCCCGACGAGTTGTGGGCCTGGGCCTGACCCTCACCTTCAACGACCTGTTGGGCAAAGAGCGGACCCCCGAAGCCCTTGGGCTCTTTCGAAAAAAGTACTGGGAAGTCTTCCCGGAGCACACCCGTTTCCTGCCCGGGGCCAAAGAGCTGGCTTCCGAGCTCCACCGCCGCGGGATCCCCCAGGCGATCGCCACCAATAAACTCGGCCGCTTCTCCCGCGCCATCATCCGGCATTTCGGAATGGAAGACCTTTTTGTCGCCGTCCTGGGAGACGAAGACGTTACCCTCAACAAGCCTGACCCCGAGATGCTCCTTGCGGCCATCGAGAAATTGGCTCTCCCCAAGGAAGAGGTCGTCATGGTCGGAGATTCCCTGGTCGACATCCAAGCGGCCCAAAACACGGGAATCCGCGTTTTTGCTGTTCCCAGCGGAACAACCAAGCGCGAAGCTCTCGAACAGGCCAAACCGACCGCGGTCTTGGATCGCTTGACGGACCTTTTGAACTACGTGCCCATAAGCGAAAGAAAAAGATGCGCTTAGGAGTTTGCCCTGCCCCGAGGGGTTCGGATCGGCCCTGTTCTCTGCCCGCTGCCGTCCGGGCGCTGCCGTTTTTTTCCTATTTTCAATATTCAAGCCTGACCCCAGTTTCTTCCAAAGGCGCGTAAGCTGAAATACAAGAGGCTTGCTGAACCGGGCCGCCCCCAGAAAATCCGTTGAACCGGAAAACCGAGAATGATATCATGCGGGGAAGAGGGCGGGCCCGGAACGGAAGTCCGGAGTTCCGGCGGCGAAAAATGGGGGCCTGGCCGCAGGAGGGAAGCATGTCATTCTGGGAACAGATCAAAGAAAAAACCGAAGCTGCGCCCATCAAGCTGAAGATGATTTTCCTGGAGAACACCATCGAGTCTCTCTTTCTTCGTCTCGGGAGCCGGGTCTACGACCTCAGCAAGACCTCCCAGCCGATAGCGGAAAACGGAGGCCTTCAGTCCCTCCTGGCGGAAATCGCCGCGAAAAAGAAGGAACTCGAGGAACTCGGGGAGGCTTTTCATAAGATCTGGAAGGAAGAATCGCAGGAGTTGAAGGCGAGCCTCGAAAAGGGAGGAGGAACGCTGGAGCGGATCCGGCTTGCCGACTCCTCGCCGGCCAAGGGGAAACGGGTCAAAGATCTGGCTCTGCCCCGCGAAGTGCTGTTGGGGCCGGTCACCCGGGGGAAAGATCTAATCATCCCGCATGGAGAGACCGAGCTCCTGGAAGGCGACCGGGTAACCCTTATGGGAACCCGCAAGGACGTAGAGGAGGCGAAAAAATACCTCCAGGGCAAAGGATGAACCCCCCGTTTTTTTGCCTCGTCGAAATTTCCAATTGCGATCCCTTTCGGCGGCGGATATAATGGGAACAATCTTTGTCCAATCGAAGCGAGAGAAATGAAAAAGAGATTCGCGACCTTGTTGATCCTGGTTCTGGCCGTCACCGGCTGCACCTACACCTCCCGGCCTTCCGAGGGAACCCAAATATCATCGGCCAGGATTCAGGAGCTGAAAATCGGGCAAACAACCGAATCCGACCTCGGGCGTCTGCTGGGGCCCCCCGCGAAAAGGGAACGGCGGGCGGAGGGAACGGAGGTCTGGCAGTATACCGACACGAGGGTTTCGAATCCCACCTTCAGCGGAATGGTGGTCATTGAGGCGATCGAGAGAAAAGTGGACGAAACCTTCGAGGTCGTTCTAAAGAACGGAGTCGTGCAGAGCTACAAGTTTTTAAAACAGTCTGACGGAGGAAAACCATGAAGAAGCAAACCGGAAAAGCGCTCTGGATCGTTTGCACCCTGCTGGTCCTTTTCCTGGCGGGGGGGTGCTCAACCGCCAGCAAAACCTACCTTCTAAACTTCACCTACAATCCGTCGGCGGTTCAGCCGTTTATCGCCTTTTCGGACAAGCCGGTCACGGTTGCGGTTTACCAGTTCGAAGACGTGAGGCCGGATCGCCTCTACCTCGGACGACGGGTCTACCCGGACGGGACCGCGGATTTTTACAAGCCGGACGCGGGCACAGTGGAACAGGTGGTGACCAAATCCACGGTCCGCCTGCTCGAAAAAGCGGGATTCAAGGTCGTGACGGTCAACCAGTACTTAGATCCCCAGAAGATCGATTTCAAAGACATCCCCGGCGATGTGGCCTTTGGCGGAAAGATCGAAGCCCTGTGGGTGGAGGCAAAGAAATCTTCATACCAGGTCACGGATACGAACGCCCAGATCAAGCTGGCCGTCGCCTGGGGGTTGGTCAAAGACGGAACGTGGTTGCGCAAGATGATCGAGGGGAGCGGCAAAGAAACCAAGCGCCCCTGGTATTCGCCGGAGAATGCCGAAGAGATGATCAACGAGGTCTTCAAAGACAGCCTGGATAAATTGCTCAAGGACGAATTCACGTTAAAGGAAAAGATGACGGGAGGAAAGTGAGCCCCCCGGTTTCAAACCCAAGAGATCCCTAAAAAAAGAAAGCCAGGTCAAACCTGGCTTTCTTTTTTTCCGCACCCGGCGGATTGATTCTCACCCTCAGGTAAACCGCCCGCCTCCGGACCCACACCCGCCCGAAGCCATCCCCGAATCGACCCCCTTATTTCCGCCGCAGGAAAAGGTGGACAGGACCCTTTCCGTTTTGGGGTCGCCGCAACGGGGGCAAAGGGTCTGCGGAGCCTTCTCGCTAACCCCATGGATCTGTTCAAAGCAATGACCGCATTTTCCGCATCGATACTCGTAAATCGGCATTTGAAACCTCCTGATCAAAAATCAAATGGGGAGGGTGCGGTGAATAAATCTCTTCTTCTTTCGCGCCCTACACCCAACCCTTTTTTTTCTTGCGGCCTTACCCTAAGGCCATCAGAACCCCGATGAAAGCTCCCAACCCGGTGCTCACATAAGGATTGCAGGTCAACCCTCACCCCATCCCCAATTGGGAAGTGATCAGGTTAACCCCATACCCTATGACCGCTCCCAGAACCAAACCCAAGGCAACTCTGGCCATCATTTTTCACCCGTTTCATTACAGAACTTTTTTCACCGCCCCGTCCAGCTGGCTTTTGGGCACGGCCCCCACGATCTGCTCCACGGCTTTCCCGCCCTTGAACATGATCAAGGTGGGGATGCCGCGCACGCCATAATTGGAAGGCGTCTTGGGATTTTCGTCCACATTGACCTTTGCGAACTTCACCTTCCCGGCATACTCATTGGAGAGTTCTTCAAAAACCGGACCGATCATGCGGCACGGACCGCACCAGGAAGCCCAGAAATCGACAAATGCGGGGATCTCCGAATCCAGGACCTCTTTCTTGAAGCTGTCATCGGTCACATTGATCAGGTTTTTGCCTTCAGCCATTTTATCCGTCCTCCCGCTCCTATTATATTACGAAAGCCTCTTTCGCCAAATATTTATTTAGATGCCTTCTCCCGCCAAAAGGGTTCCTCAAAAATTTGATAGCTTCGTAAAAAGTCCGCCTGCTGCGGCGCACCTCTAAGCGGTCTCCACTCCTCAGTTTTGTGCGCCTTGCCTCTGGCGATTTTACAAAGCCGTTGTTCCCGCCCCCTCCACGAAGAAATCAGCGCCTTCTGGATTCCAAGCGTAGCGCCCGAACCCCCAGGCCAGGGCACCTCTTGTTATTCACGCCGGACCTAAATCCGTAGCGGCTTCCCACCCTTGACGGAAGGGTTACCGATCCTCGCCCTTTTCTCTTTCATTGACATTGAGGAAAATTTTAGCCTATAATTTTTTCTGATCAATAAATGGCCTCGCCCATGACCAAAGTAAAAACCGTCTTTGCCTGTCAAAATTGCGGCTCCCAGTCACCGAAATGGCTGGGCAAATGCCCGGAGTGCAATTCCTGGAATTCCTTTGTGGAAGAACAGCTCTCTCCGGCGGCAGACCGCTCTGCCCAGCCCCTGACCATCTCCGAGCAGAACCTGCCCCCTCAATCCATCCAGAGCATCGTCACCTCGGAAGAAGGCCGGATGAAAACCGGGATCGGCGAGTTCGACCGCGTCCTGGGGGGGGGTCTCGTGGTCGGGACCGTCGTCCTGATTGGGGGGGATCCGGGAATCGGCAAATCCACTCTTCTCCTCCAGGCCCTCGACCAGCTCGCGAAAAAAGGCACCGGCGTTCTTTATGTCTCCGGGGAGGAATCCCTTCGCCAGATTAAGCTCCGAGCCAACCGGATCGACGTGGCGGCCCAAAATCTCTTTGTCCTGGCGGAAAATTCCCTGGAAAAAATCCTCGAGGAAATCAAGAAGCTCAAACCCCAGGTGGTGGTCATCGATTCCATCCAGACCCTCTTTTCCCTCCAACTCCAGTCGGCGCCCGGCTCCATCGGGCAGGTCCGGGAATCGGCGGGTAGGCTCATGGTCGTGTCCAAATCCACCAACGTTTCCACCTTTCTCATCGGCCACGTGACCAAGGAAGGCGCCATTGCCGGGCCGCGCGTTTTGGAACACATCGTCGACACCGTTCTGTACTTCGAAGGCGACCGCGGCCACCCCTACCGAATATTGCGGGCGGTGAAAAACCGTTTCGGTTCCACGAATGAGATCGGGGTTTTCGAGATGAAAGACGGGGGGCTGGAGGAGGTGGCCAACCCCTCCGAGCTTTTCCTGGCCGAACGGCCCATCAATGTGCCCGGATCTGTGGTCATCTCCAGCCTGGAGGGAACCCGGCCCATTCTTGTGGAGCTCCAGGCCCTCGTCACCCCCACCTCCTACGGCATGCCCCGGCGGACGGCGATCGGCGTGGACCAGAACCGCGTCTCCCTGCTCGTAGCCGTGCTGGAGAAAAAGGTTGGCATGACCCTTGCAAACCAGGATATTTTTGTGAATGTGGCCGGCGGAGTCCGGGTGGACGAGCCGGCCGTTGATCTGGGCATCGTTTCCGCCGTAGCTTCCTCTTTTCTGGACAAATCCATCCCCTCCAAAACCATGGTGATCGGCGAGGTCGGGCTGGCAGGGGAAGTGCGCGGGGTCCACCAGGCCGAGATCCGCCTGCGCGAGGCGGCCAAACTCGGATTCCGGCGTTGTCTTCTCCCGGAAACGAACCGCTGCCGCGTCGTCGGCGACTTTGGAGACATGGAAATCGTCGGGATCCGCTCCGTGGAGGAAACCCTGGAAACTCTCTTTTGATGGTTTCCCAAAGTCTCCCGCCTTAGCGGGATCCTGTTCGGAGCAGGATTGGGCGGCAACCCTGTCCTGGTGTATGAGAATTTCGGTTTCTGAGGTGCAGGGATGAAGTCCCCGAAACCCTAACTCGGAAAACTTTTTGAAAACTATCTATCTTTCATCCGGACAATCAAGCCCCCCGCTTTGGCGGCTTGGGGCGAGATCATCTCTTTTGAGGAGGTTCCATTGCCCAAGGTTTTCGGAATTTTCCTGCTCATCTGCTTGCTGCCCATTTCGGGATGGCCGCAAACGCCTGCCGCCGACATGGCCAAGCCCCTTGCCATCGCCTTTTCTGCAAACGTGCAGGGCGAAGTGGAGCCCTGCGGCTGAAGAGATTTCCTGCTTGGCGGTCTGGCCAGGCGTGCAACTTTTGTCGAACAGCTCCGCAAGGAAAGAAAAGGCGTTCTCCTCGTGGACACCGGAGACCTTCTCTACTCCTATGCGGGGGTTCATGCCTCCAACGCCCGAAAAATCGGCGAAATCCGCGGCGACTTGTACATGAAAACGTATAACTTGATGGGGTACGATGCCTTTACGCCCGGAGAACTGGACTTCGCCTTCGGCGTGGAAGACATCCTCCGTCTGCGCCGTCAGGCGAATTTTCCATTCCTCCTCGCCAATCTTCTTCACGCTTCCTCCGCCGAGCCGGTTTTCACCCCATACCTCATTAAGAATGTCGGGGGGGTGAAAGTGGGCCTGGTCGGCCTCATTTCCAACCGGCTTGCCCTGGGGGGATCGGCCGAAGAGAAGGCAAAGTATCGTGTGGCCGACCCTGTCGAAACCGCCAAGAGGCGGGTGGCCGAGCTGGAGAAGAAAAATTGCCAGGTCATCGTGCTTGTAGCCCATATGGATCTCAACGACCAGGAGAAGCTAGCCGAGTCGGCGCCGGGGATTCATTTTATCCTCAGCGGCCACTACACGCATCACCACCTCGACGCCTACCCCGTGAACGGCGCCAAGATTTTCATGGCCGGGTCGCGGGGGGAAAACATCGGGCAGGTGGATTTCTCCCTGGAGCAAAAAGATCCCCAGACCCGGTACCGGCTCGCGCCTCTCAACCCCCAATATCCCGACCAACCCCAGGTTCAGGAAATGCTCCAGCAATATAAAAGCAGTCTCCAGAGCCTCCTTCAATCCCAGCCGAAGCCGGCCCCGCGGGTTTCCCCGCAGTCCTCCCGGCGGCACGTCGTGGTCCCGGTTACCCCCGGCTACACGGGGGAAAAGAGCTGCCAGCCCTGCCACCAGAAACAGCACCGCCAATGGGCGGTCTCTGCCCATGCCCGGGCTTATCAAACCTTGGTGGACAAAGGCAAAGCAAACGATTTTCTCTGCCTTGCCTGCCACACCACCGGCTATGGGGTTTCTTCGCTGCCGGGGGGGTATATGAAAGACGTGCAGTGCGAAGCCTGCCATGGCCCCGCCGAGGGGCACCCCGATCTGGGCCGCAGTTTCCCCAAGACGAGTGAAGCCGTCTGCCTGCGGTGCCACAACAATGCCAACAGCCCGCATTTCAATTACGCCACCTACCTGGAGAAGATCATTCATTCGCAATGAAATAGCTGAGGGTCTCGGGAGAGCGCAAGGCGCGAGACCGCGAGGGCGAAGAACACTTCGCCCTTTGCTCCACAGGCGGCACTGTGAATCCCCCGGCTCCCGGCCCTTTGTCCGTGGTTCAATTTCGTTTCAATCGATCTTGCATATGTAACCCTTCAGTCAAGGGTAGGAAGCTGCTACGGATTTAGGTCCGGCGTGAATACCAGGAGGTGCCCTGGCCTGGGGGTCCGGGCGCTACGCTTGGAATCATAAGGCGGTGATTTCTTCGTGGACGGAGGCGGGGGCCAAGGCCTCCCGCCGCTGAGATCGGAGTCTCTGGGCTTTCTCCGAATCTCTGCTCATCCCGACCGATGCTTCCGGCGCGTACCGCCCAAACCCCCAGGCCAACAACAAAGCCTGCCGCCCCCCCGTCACTGAATGGGTACCTTGCATATTGAATTGACAATTTATCCTCCAAGTGATGATAATAGATTTGAAAGATTATCAACTTTTGGAGGCGCTTACATGACGAAGAGGATGGATTCCCGGAGAATGCTTTTCCTGGCCATGGCCGTGTTTTTTGCGGCGGCCCTAATCTTCTCCGGAGGTTGCGGACCCGGATTGAAGGAAGAAAATGAAAAGCTGAAAAAGGAAATCGCGGAATTTTCGGCAGACAATGACAAGCTGAAGAGCGAAGTCAGCCGGCTGCGCGGGGACGCCTCGACCTTGCACAACCAGATGGCGGACCTGAACATGCAGATCGCCAATCTCCAGACGCAAAACCAAAACCTGCAGAACGAAATCGACAAGCTGAAATCCCAGATCAAAGGGAAGAAGAGGTAACCGCCTCTCCTCCGGTCATCCGTGAAAACCACCGGGATTATCCTCGCGGGGGGCAAGAACCTCCGCATGGGAAAGAATAAAGCCTTTCTCGAGATCAACGGCCGGCGCATCATCGACCGGACGAAAGATCTTTTTCTGGAGGTCTTTGACGAAGTCCTGTTGGTGACCAACTCCCCCTTGGAGTATGTGGATTTGAACTTGCGCATGGTCGCCGACCTGATCCCGGAGAGGGGGTCGCTGGGAGGAATTTACACGGGGCTTTTCCATTCCTCCCACGCGCACGCCTTCGCGGCCGCCTGCGACATGCCGTTTCTGAACCGCTCCCTGATCCGGCGCCTGATTCAACTGGCTCCGAAATTCGATATCGTTATCCCCAAGACGAAGGACGGTCTGCAACCGCTCCATGCCGTCTATTCTCAAAACTGCCTCCCGTTCATGGAAGAATTGCTGCGCCGGAACAACCTCAAGATCATCGATTTCTTTCACCGCGTGGACGTGCGTGAAGTCCCCACGGAGGAGATCCTCCCGTTCGATCCGGACCTGAAAGCCTTCCTGAATATCAACACCCCGGGGGATTTAAGGGACCTTGAGGGATAACCTTTCAGTCACGGGTGGCCAGACGCGATCAATGAACCTAAACGTTGCAAAAATTATTCTCCAAAAATCCCCCTCACCCTTCCCTCTCCCCGGCGGGGAGAGGGGTAGGGGTGAGGGGCCAAAGCTCACCGCAGGTAATGTTCAGCGACCAAGGGGAAAAGCAATTTGAACCCCATAGGAACAAGGGCGAAGATCACTTTGCGGAGATTGTTTTTGCACCTGATGAGTGAAGGTTCGGAGTGAGGGCAAAAAGGCGCCATGGCCTGGGGGTTCGGGCGGTAAGCGCCGGAAGCATCGGTCGGGATGAGCAGAGACTCGGAGAAAACCCTGAGACTCCGATATCAGCGGCGGGAGGCCTTGGCCCCCGTCCACGAAGAAATCAGCGCCTTATAATTCCAAGCGTAGCGCCCGGACCCCCAGGCCAGGGCACTTCCTGCTATTCACGCCGGACCTGAATCCGTAGCGGCTTCCCACCCTTGACTGAAGGGTTACGCCCCAGGCATCAATTTTGTTGCGAAATACGAAAACTCGTTCTAAACTTTTATCTGACTTGAGCTGCCAAGAAACCAAAACCGCATTATGACCGACCTGAATTCTTCTCCTACTGAGCAAAATGGTGTTGCCAAGAATCGTTTTGAAGGTTTCGGCCGAGGCAAGCTGATCATCGGCGGAATCCTGTTCTTAGCCATCACCATCGGGATCTTCGGGTACCTGTTCCACTCCCTTGAGCCCGGGGAGGACACCCCCAGTTTCGGCAAACTGCGGTGGATCTACCTGGTTTTGGCCATTCCGTTCCTCCCCGTCGAAACCCTTCTTTCTACTTTTCGCATGTGGTTGATTTGCCGCGTTCTTCAACCGGAGCTCACCTTCGCGACCTGTTTGAAAGCCGACCTTGCCAACTCGGGGATCGCGGTCCTCACCCCTTCCCAAACCGGGGGAGGCCCCGGCCAGATCTATATCCTGAATCGGGGAGGATCCAAAGTGGGGACGGCTTTGACCATCAGCCTTCTGACCTTTGTAGGCACGATGATCGCCCTGTTTGGCTTGGGTATTTACGCTCTTTTCCTGCGGGGGGGAGACCGGACCGGGCCCCTATTCGTCGGCGCGGTCATCACCCTGACCACGATCGCCGCTCTTATGGTCCTGTCGGTTACAATGCCGGCGTTCTTCCGATCCCTCATCTCCGGGTTTTCCAGATTTCTGTGGCGGGTGCGCGGCCGGAAATACGCTTTGCAGGACTGGTGGGGCCCCAGACAAAACCCAACCCAACCGCCTGCCGACCGGATGGGACCCTGGGCCATCTGGCTGGCGGAAATTCTTTACACGTACCGGGATGACCTGCGGCGATTTCTGCGTCAGGGGAAGCTCGTTTTTGCCGTCACCTGTTTCTTAAGCCTTGGATTTTTCTTTTCGCGGTTCATCCTGGCTTTTCTCTGCGTCCGTTTTCTGGGGATTGAAGATTCCTCGCTGGGGGAGGTCGTTTCCATCCAGATGATCCTTGTTTTTCTGACCTATCTGGCGCCCACGCCCGGAAGCGCGGGAATCGCGGAGCTCGCCTCCCTTTCCATCATGTCCGGCATCGTGCCCCATGGTTATGCCCCCTACTACAATCTCCTCTGGAGATTCACCACGGTTTACCTCGTGGCGACGATCGGCCTCCTCGTCGTCATAGGAACCGTCCTCGGCGACATGGGGAAGGCCTACCGGCAGCATCGGCAAGAGTAACGGGGAGACAAAGGTGATGGTCTCGTAAAAAGTCCATCCGCGGCGTTGCGCTTCAACCCCGGCTTTGGGGCCTTTTTGGTTCGTTGCGGCCCCTAAGGGGCCTTTCTCCTCAGTTTTTGCGCGCCTTGCATAGTAGGGGCACGCTGTGCGTGCCCGATACTGGGCGCGAAGCATCGCGCCCCTACAATCGAAACCATCGATTGAGCAACTTTTTACGAGTTCATCAAAGGCGGGAAAGAAAAAGGGGCTCGCCGGGAGCCCCTTTTTCTTCAGGTTTCGATTTGGTTCTTTCCGTCTTATTTCCGGCAGTTCTGGCAAACGCGCAGAAAGTCGAGGGATACGCCGGTTTTCTTGGCCATCCACTCCAGCTGGTACTCGGGAGCAAACTGGTTTCCGCAGACCGGGCAGGCCTGGAGTTTGAAATCCCGCCCCCAGATGCTGCGCACGCCGTTTTTCTCGGTCATGCGGATAGCGCTGGTCGGGCAGACAAAATGGCACGCGCCGCAGCCGATGCAGACCAGGGTGGGCTCCAGGTAAGGGGTCCCGACCTTCTTGTCCGTTCCCCGGTGGGAAAGCCCGATGGCGCTGACGCCCACGGCCTCTTCGCAGGTCTTGACGCAAAGCCCGCAGAGGATGCACCGCTGCTGGGCATGGTCCTGCTTGAATCGCGGCTTCTCGATGCCCATCTTCTTCGCCAACTCCCGGATCTCTTCGGAACCCGGGGCGCGGCACCAGAGCAGCTCAAGCACCGTCTTGCGGACCAGCTTCACCTGTTCCGTCTCGGTCTGGACCTTAAGCCCCTCCTCGACCGGGAAGAGGCAGGACGTGACTACGCGGGTCCGTTTCCCTTGCTTGATTTCCACCATGCACAAACGGCACCTCCCCTCCGGGCCGAGGGACTCATTGTAGCAGAGGGTGGGAATGTAGATCCCGTTCTCCCGAGCGGTCTCCAAAATGGTGGCGTTCTCTTCCGCCTTGATTTCCCGGCCATTGATGGTGATGTTGACCATGGTTTTATTTTTTCTCCTAATGATTCACCACAGAGACCACAGAGCACACAGAGAAAAATGATCAGTAAAAGGCCATTAAAAATAGTTTCTTTTACTTTTTAATGTTTTACTATTGGCCATTAACCTCTGTGTTCTCTGTGCCCTCTGTGGTGAAAGTTTTTATTTTTTAACGACGGCGTTGAATTTGCAGACGTCGAAGCAGATTCCGCACTTGATGCACTTGTCCTTGTCGATCTTGTGGGGCTTCTTTACTTCGCCGGAGACGGCCTGCTGCGGGCATTCCCGGAAGCAGCGGCGGCATCCCGTGCACACCTCTTCCAAAATCTGGTAGGTAATCAGCTCCTTGCAGACGCCCGCCGGGCATCGTCTTTCCTTGATATGGGCTTCGTACTCGTCCCGGAAATAGCGCAGCGTGGAAAGGATGGGATTAGCCGCCGTGGACCCGAGGGCGCAAAGCGAGCCGAGGGTCAGGGCCTCGGCCAGCTCCTCCAGGACCGGGATGGATTCCTCCGTTCCCCGCCCTTCGGATATGTCGATGAGGATCTCCTTCATGCGCCGGGTGCCCTCGCGGCAGGGCGTGCACTTGCCGCACGACTCTTCTTCCAGGAACTTGGTGAAGTACTTGGCCACATCCACCATGCAGTCCGTATCGTCCATGACGATCATGCCGCCCGAGCCCATCATCGACCCGGCCTTGGTCAGTTCGTCGAAATCCACGCGCATGTCGATCAGGGACTTGGGAATGCAGCCGCCCGAGGGGCCGCCCGTCTGCACGGCCTTGAATTCGCGGTCGTTCAGAATGCCCCCCCCCACCTTGAAGATGATATCCCGCAGGGTGATGCCCATGGGGACTTCCACCAGGCCGGTGTTTTTCACCTTGCCGACCAGGGAAAAGACCTTCGTCCCCTTGCTGCCTTCCGTGCCGTAGGAAGCGAACCAGTCGGCCCCGCGGGCGATGATCTCGGGGACGTTGGCGTACGTTTCCACGTTGTTTAGATTGGTCGGTTTGTCCCAAAGGCCCCGTTCCACCGAACGGATGTACTTGGCCCGCGGCTCACCCGCCCGGCCCTCCAGAGAGGCCATGAGGGCCGAGGACTCGCCGCAGACGAAGGCCCCGCCCCCGCGGTTGATGCGGATGTCAAAGTCAAACCCGGAGTTGAAGATGTTCTGTCCCAGGAATCCGCACTCCCGGGCCTGCTCCAGAGCCAGGCCCAGATTTTTTACGGCGAGGGGGTATTCGTTGCGCACATAAATGTATCCCTGGTGGGACCCGATGGCAAAAGCGGCGATGGTCATCCCTTCGATCACGCTGTGGGGATCTCCTTCCATGATCGACCGGTCCATGAAAGCTCCGGGGTCGCCCTCGTCGCCGTTGCAGACCACGTAGCGGACATCCCCCTTGGCCTCGCGGCAGGAGCGCCATTTTCTCCCCGCCGGGAACCCGCCGCCGCCGCGCCCCCGCAGCCCGGACTTTTCGACGGCCGCAATGATCTCTGGGGGGGTCATGGAGGTTACCGCCTTGGCCAACCCCGCGTACCCGCCGTTCCCGATGTACTCCCGGATGTCGGTCGGGTCGATCCGCCCGTTGTTCCTGAGAGCGATCCGGAACTGGTGTTTGTAAAAGGGGATTTCATCGTGGCGGGCGATCTTCTTCTGGGACGCCGGATCGGTGTAAAGCAGGCGGTCCACGGTCTTCCCTTTGGCCAGGGTTTCGGAAACGATCTCCGCGGCGTCGTTCACGGCGACCCGCTGATAGAAGATGTCCATGGGGTTGATCGTCACTAAGGGGCCGCGCTCGCAGAACCCGTGGCAGCCCGTTTTTTTCAGGACCGCCTTCCCGTTTAAACCCTGCTTCTTCATCTCCTCGGAGATGGCGGCGGCCACCTGTTCGGCGCCGTTGGAAAGGCAACCGGTTCCGCCGCAAACCGTCACCTCGAGGGCATCCTTTTTTTGCCCGGCGAGGGTCGCCTGGCGAAGTTTTTCCAACTCCTTAGGGGTTTTAATCTTTTCCATGAGTGGTTCCTTCCCCGTCCGGTCGATACTCCTTGACGATCTTGGCGATCTTATCGGCCGTTACCTTGGCATAGTTCTTCTGGTCCACGCGAACCAAGGGGGCCAAAGCGCAGGCCCCCAGACAGTTCACCGTTTCCAGGGTGAATTTCATGTCCGGAGTCGTCCCGCCGGCTTTCACGCTTAGAATCCGTTCGAAGTTTTCCACCAAGCGCTGGCCCCCGCGCAGGTGGCAGGCCGTTCCTAAGCACACATGAATCTCATGCTCTCCCCTCGGCACCAGGCTGAACGATTTGTAAAACGTGGCCACCATGTAGGCCTGGGTCAAAGGGATATCCAGCCGTTCCACCACCCGGGTGATGGCCTCCTTCGGCAGGTAGCGGTACTCCGCCTGGATGTCCTGGAAGATGCCGATGAGCGAGCTTTTCTCGGCGTGGTACTTATCGATGATTTCATCAACCCTTGTCAAATCCATTTTCTTCTCCATTCTCAGCCGAAAACATATTCACCACAGAGCCACAGAGCCCACAGAGGGTCCCAAATTTTCAAAAACAAAAAGATATGTTTTTGCTTTTAATGTCTTTGACATTTTATATTTATCTCTGCGTTCTCTGTGCTCTCTGTGGTTAAATTTTTTTGTTATTGAGCCTGGGTCATTCTAACTTTCGCCTTCAGAGTCTCATATTCCTTCGTCACCCGTGCCTGGATTTTGGCGATCAAATCGGGCGTCAGGTGGCGGAAGCGCCCCTGCCCTTGGAGATAATCCCCGACCGGCCGGATTTTGGGAAAATCCATGGTCATCTTGTATTTTCCTTGCTCCACTTCATAAAGGGGGAACACGCCCGTCTCCACGGCCAAGCGGCCGTACCGGATCGCCAGGTCCGAGGGGATTCTCCACCCGGTCGGGCAAATCGAGAGAATATTCAGGTAGGACGGCCCTTGGATGGCTTTGGCTTTCTTGACCTTTTCCATCAGGTCGAAGGGGTAGCTGGAGCACGCCGTGGCGACATAGGGAATTCCATGGGCCGCGGCGATCTCGGCCATGTTCTTCTTCCAGGTCATCTGGCCGAAGCTGGCGTGACCGGGAGGCGAGGTGGTGGTCATGGCTCCGAAAGGCGTGGAGCTCGACCTTTGAATTCCCGTGTTCATGTAGGCCTCGTTGTCGAAGCAGCAGTAGATCATGTCGTGCCCGCGCTCCAGAGCTCCCGAGAGAGCCTGCAGGCCGATGTCGGCCGTACCCCCGTCGCCGGCCATGGCCACGGCCTTGATCGGCTTCGAAGGGATGCGCCCTTTGCGCATGAGCGCCTTGAGGCCGGCTTCGACCCCGGAGCCAACGGCGGCGGCGTTCTCAAAGGCCACGTGAATCCAGGGAACCTCCCAGGCGGTGCTGGGGAAGGCCGAGGAGATGATCTCCATGCAGCCCGTGGCATTGGCAATTACGATGTCCCGGCCCAGGGCCTTCAGAACATAACGCACCGCTAAGACTTCGGCGCAACCCTGGCAGGCGCGGTGCCCGGAAACGATCGGCTCCTTCTGATTCAGAAGCTTGGGAACAAAGACTTGGTATTTATCCATGGCTTTCTCCGAAAAAAAACAGTGTCCGTGTCAGTGTGAGTGTCAGGGGAATTTATTCTTCTTTAATTTGGTCCTTAATCCTCATGCCTTTTCCCTGTTCCTTATCCCCGGATTCCGATGGTCATGAACTCTTCTACGCTTCTCTTCTTTTTTAGCTTTTGGGCTTCGTGGATCATCTGCTCGAAATGCTCCGGGGGAACATCGCGTCCGCCCAGACCGGCGATGAAGCTGAAGACTTTCGGCCGTTTGGTCTGCCCGTACAGGGCAGCCTTGATCTCGGAGCAGACCGGCCCTCCGATTCCTCCCAGCGAAATCGCCCGGTCCATGATCACAAGAGTTTCCAGCCCTTTGACCGCCTCCCGGATATCCTCAAAGGGAAACGGGCGCCAGAGGCGGAGTCTCAGCAACCCCACCGGAAGCCCCTGCTCCCGCAGATGGTCCACGGCTTCCATGGCGTTTTCGCAGAAACTGCCCATGGCCAAAATGGCGATTTTGGCTCCCTCCATCCGGTAGGTTTCCACAGGAGCGTAGTTCCGGCCCGTCACCTTCCCCCATTCTTTCCACACTTCCAAGATCACCGGGTAGGACTCGCGCAGGATGATATCCTGGGCTTTTTTGGCCTCGCTGTAAATTTCGGGCATCCCAAAGGCCCCCATGGTCAGCGGCTTGTCCGGGTGAAGGGTGTAGAGGGGTTTGTAAACCGGAAGGAACTTGTCGACATCTTCCTGGTCCAATATCTTGTGCGGCTCCACCACGTGACTCAAGGTAAACCCGTCGAGATTGACGATGGTGGGGATTAGGACTCGGGGATCTTCGGCAATCTTGAAAGCGCAGATCGTCTGGTCGAAAACCTCCTGGCCGTTCTCGGTGAAGATCTGGATCCAGCCGCAGTCCCGCGAGGCCATGACGTCGCTATGGTCGTTCCAGATGCTGAGCGGCGCCGAAAGGGCCCGGTTGGCCACGGCCATGACGATCGGAAGGCGCATCCCCGAAACGATGAAGAGGATCTCATGCATCAGGGCCAGCCCTTGGGCGCTGGTTGCCGTGAAGGTCCGGGCGCCCACCGCGGAAGTGCCGGCACAAACCGAAAGCGCGGAATGCTCCGACTCCACGGGGATGAACTCCGCGTCCAGCTCCCCATCCGCCACTAATTCGGAAAGGTGCTCGACGATATGGGTCTGCGGCGTGATGGGATAGGCGGAAATACAGTCCACGTTGGCCAATTTGACCGCCTCGGCCATCGCTATGGAAACCTCCATCCCGACTCGTTTTTCGCTCATTTCTCTTCCTCCACCATCTTGATACAGCCGGTCCAGCACTCCCGGGCGCAGATCCCGCACCCCTTGCAGTAATCCAGGTTGGCCAGAAAATAACCTTCCTCATTCTTATAAATGGCGGCATCGGGGCAGAAAACCCAGCAGACCCCGCATTTGATGCACTTGGCTGTTTCGACGATAGGCCTCTGGGATTTCCAGTCGCCCGTTTTGTACTCCCGGGCGTTGCCGGCTTCGGTAACGACGCAGCCGATGGGAATATCCTTCCAGGTAAATTGATCGATGGGTTTTGACACGTTGTTTCTCCTCCAAAGCAGGGATTCACGGCAAAGGCCATCCTCCGAATCGAAAGGCAAGAGACGACGCGGAGGGCAGGCTCCCGCTGATTGCTAATGATTCAGAAGGGTCTGATTGAAGGCGCGCTGAAGGGCCTTGATGTTCCTTTCCGCCCCCCTTCCAAAACGGGTGCGCAGAGGCGGGGTCAGGGATTCTATCTGCACAACGCCGGTTCCCTTCACCAAGGCGCCGATCATGGTGGTGTTGGTGATCGGGAGACCCAATTCTTCCCGGGCGATCACGTCGGCATCCACCACGGCGAGTTTAACCTTGAAACCGAACTCCGAGCGGACCTGGTCGATCGTCTTGTTCGTATTGATAATAAGGATGCCGCCCGGTTTCAACCCCTGAGAGGGGTCTAAGATTTTCAGCAGGCTGGGGTCCAGGACGACGGCGACATCGGGCTGGTAGACTTTGGATCGAAGGCGGATCGGCTTGTCATCCACCCGCGCGAAAGAAACCACGGGCGCCCCCCGCCGCTCCGGTCCGAAGCTCGGGAAACTCTGGGCGAATTTTCCTTCTTCAATGGCCGCCAAGGCAACCATTTCGGCCGAAGTGACCGCCCCCTGTCCACCGCGGCCATGAAACCGTACCTCAATCATGTTTTCATTATCTCCTATGAAAAGGGTTTCTGAAAATGAGGAAAATCATCTTTGTTTTCAGACAATTAACAATTTTGAATACCACACCCCGCGAAGATGTGTCAACCTTTTTTTATATACAGCTGTAACCCTTCAGTGACGGGGGGGCCCAGGGCGGGTTTTGTTGTGGCCTGGGGATTCGGGCGGTACGCGCCGGAAGCATCGGTTGGGATAGGCGGAGACCAGGAGAAAATACCCATTCTCCGCAAGGGGAGGCGGGAGGCCTTGGCCCCCGCCTCGTCCACGAAGAAACCAGCGCCTCCTGGTTCCAAGCGGACCGTCCGGACCCCCAGGCCGGCGCATCTCTTAGCCGTTACAACGGTCTCCTATTCATAGCAATTCGCCACCCGTGACTGAAGGGCTACGTTACATACAGCTTTGAAGTTGCAAAGCCCTCGAGGGGATGATAAAATTTCAAAAGATTTGAAAAAGGCGGAGAAAAGGGCAATCCCTGAGTTTCCTGAATCTTATCTCCCCTGTTTTCCATTTCCTTTTCTGAGAAAAATCATGCGCCCCAAAAAAATCCAGCCCGTCCCCCGGTTGAAGAGAATTCTAAGCAGCCTGAAGAAACAAGGCAAAAAAATCGTTTTTACAAATGGCTGTTTCGACATCCTCCATGTCGGCCATGTCCGCTATCTGACCCAGGCTCGGAAAATGGGCGACCTTCTGATCGTGGGTCTAAACACGGACCATTCGGTCCGGACGATCAAAGGCGATAGACGGCCGATTGTTTCCGAAACGGAAAGGGCCGAGGTTTTGGCCGCCCTCGAAACCGTGGATTTCGTGGTCCTTTTCGATGATCCCGACCCCCTCCGTTTGATCACCATCTTAAAACCCGACATTTTGGTGAAAGGGGCCGATTGGTCAAAAGATGAGATCATTGGCCGGGAAGTGGTTGAAAAGGCCGGCGGAAAGGTCGCCCGCCTCCCTCTGGTCCCCGGTTCCTCAAGCACAAATTTGATTGAAAAAATCATCAAGACTTATTGCTCTTCCTGAGCCGGGAGGAAATTCCCCCCTGCTGCTTCCTCCCGCTCCTGCCCTTTTCCCACTGTTTTTTTTGACCATCTTCTTCCTTATTTCTTTGTAACCCTTTAGCTCTTTGAAAAAAGGAATTTCGTCAGGGCCAAGAGGTTCCAGGGCCTGGGCACCTCCTGCTATTCACGCCGGACCTAAATCCGTAGCGGCTTCCCACCCTTGACTGAAGGGTTAAAGTGCTCACCCTTTTTGAGTTGAATGTCCCTCGATTTTGTGTTAGTAGAAAAGCGAACCGCCATCCGGGTGGTTCGATGAAAAACCCTTAGGGGATACAACGTCAAAAAGAATCTCAATTGAAGGAGGAAGGTAACATGCCGAAAGCCATTTTTACCGCTGCCTTGACCGGAGGAATCCATACGCCTACGATGAGCCCTTATCTGCCGATTACGCCCGACCAGTTGGCTGATCACGCCATAGCCGCCTATGAGGCAGGGGCGGCTGTGGCCCATGTCCATGTGCGCAATCCGGAAACGGGGATGCCCACCCCGGATTTGGAGCTCTTTGGAAAGGTTCTGACCAAAGTCAAGAGCAAATGCGACATAATCCTCTGCACCACCACGGGCGGAGGTTTGGGCCAGACCCCCGAGCAGCGGGTTGCCGTCGTCTCGAAGTATAAGCCGGAAGCCGCCTCTTTCAATATGGGATCCATGAATTTCGCGATCTTTCCGCTTCTCGACAAAATGAAGGAGTTTAATTTCCCCTGGGAAAAAATGTATTTGGAAGCCAGCGAAGACGCCATCTTCCCCAACACCTTCAAGTCCATGCGCACATTTCTGAAGATCTTTTATGAAAACGAGACCAAGCCGGAGTTGGAAGTGTACGACGCGGGCATGATCAACAACATCGCTTTCCTGGTCCAGCGCGGCCTGATGAAAACTCCGATTTACATTCAATTTGTTCTCGGAATTCTCGGCGGCATGGCGGCCACGGTGGAAAATCTGGTTTTCCTCTATGATTCGGCCTGCCGGATGATCGGAGAGAAGAACTTCGTCTGGTCCGTCTGCGCCGCCGGCAGGTTCGAAATGCCCATGTGCACCCACGGTCTCCTGATGGGCGGGAACGCCCGGGTGGGGATGGAAGACGCCCTTTCCATCGGCAGGGGGACTCCGGCAAAGAGCAACGCCGAACTGATCTCCAAGATCATCCGGATCGCCAAGGAGTTCGACATCGAACCGGCCACTCCGGCCGAAGCCCGGCAAATGCTCGGGCTTAAGGGGATTTCCAAAGTAGCCTATTGAAAAGGTTTGTTGACCCGGGGTCTCTGTCGGCAAATTGCCGATTCCACGGGTGCGAAATGAGATGGCTTCATAAAAGCTCCGGATACAAGGGGCGCAATAATGGGCAGAGGGGGGTAGGTTCCAGGGGGAGGGTGCAGATGGAAACAAGAAATGGGTTTCTTTCCCGCCCCCTTACACCCTTTAGCCGCTGGGTAACGCCGCAGAGGAGCTGTTGACGAAGCCATCAAATTTCCTTCCGGATCTTTTTAGGGGCCCCGCATGCTTCTGAAGGGCTGTCTGCACACGCATACGACCTATTCGGACGGGGACCCCTAACCCCCCAACAAACGGCCGACGCCTACCGCAACCGGGGATACGACTTCATCGCCTTCACCGACGACGACTACCTCCTGAAATAAAAAAAAACCGTAACATTTTAGCTCTTTGAAAAAAGGAATTTCGTCAGGGCCAAGCGGTTTTAGGGCCCGGGGGCCAGACCGGCCCGCTTGGAATCATGAGGCGCTGATTTCTCCGTGGAGGGGGCGGGGACGATACCCCCCGCCCGCTCCGACGGAAACAAGCTCTGATCTTCGAGGCCAAGGGCCAACCCAGCCGATGCTTCCGGCGCGTTCCGTTCCGGCCCCCGGGCCCCGACGAAGGCGGTCACAAGATTTTTTCAAAACTCTAACCTGATACAAAAAAACCATATCTACGAAAACGTAAAGTCGGAGATGATCCTTGCTGCCCGGCAAGAAAGCAGGCGCCGAAGCCAAAAAGGGGCGGGAGAAACCTTCCGGGTTCCCTTCTCTTGGTGTCCGCAAAGAGACGCGGAGGGAAAAGGGACCTCCCCTTTTTTTGACGAGACGAATGCTTTTTTGCCCGGGCAGGAGACCACTCGGCAATCAGAATTCTCCTTTATTCGCAGAACCAAATGAAAACAAATGCTTTTTAGGAAGACAACCTGAGGCTCTTGCAAAAGTCGTTTGCTCTGTCATTCCGGCGAAAGCCGGAATCCAGAATGCTTTTAAAATCCTGGATTCCGGGTCGCGCTTCGCTTGCCCGGAATGACGATTTTCTACTGCTTTCATAGTTTTGCAAAAGCCTCACCTGTTTCCTTTTTAAATAGGCTGGAGATGATCCTGGTTTTTTGAAATTTAGAAATTTCTGGCACATATAATGCATAAAAATATGGATAACCTGAACAATCATGGGTAACTTTTTATTCCGGGTTGTTGATTTAATATTCTAAATATTGGTTTTCGGAGGAGTAAGCATGCGAAACAATAAGAGATTATATTTCTGGCTCCCCATCACCATCCTGTCCGGTCTTTTGTTTCTCCCCGGCCATCTTTTCGGCCACCCCCTCAATAATTGGAACACCGGGACATCGGGAGTGTCCAATCTTCTGACCGGCGCCTCATATGGAAACAATCTCTTCGTTTCTGTGGGCAGCGGGGGAACTGTTTTGACTTCCTCGAATGGCGCCACCTGGGGTACTGTCAATTCCTCGACCCAGGCTTCTCTTTGGGGAGTCACCTTCGGAGGCGGGAAATATGTCGCCGTTGGGGATGCGGCGACCATCATCACCTCTTCGAGCGGCACATCTTGGAATGTTCACAATCCGGGCAGCTCCTTCTCCTTTTACGGGGTTGGCTACGGCAACGGAACCTATGTTGCGGCCGGTTCCAATGGGATGTTTTCTTCCTCTGCCGACGCCGCAACCTGGTCTTCCGCCTCCTCGCTCGGCGGCGCAACATTCTACGGAGTAGTCTACGGGAGCGACACCTTCGTAATCGTCGGATCCGGCGGAGCGGTTTTCACTTCCTCTTCCGGAACCGGGTCCTGGACGTCGCGAGCCTCCGGAACCCAGTTTGACCTTCGCGGTGTGGCCTTTGGGAAAACCCTTTTCGTGGCTGCCGGAAACGGAGGAACCATCCTAACCTCCCCTAACGGAGTTTCCTGGATATCGCAAACTTCCGGCACTTCCCAAAATCTCCACGGGGTTAGCTTCGGCAACGGGATCTTCATCGCCGTTGGGGAAGCCGGAACGGTTCTCACTTCCGCGGACGGAATTACCTGGATCCGCCGAAATCAGCCGCTTCCGAACGATACTTTCCGGGACGCCTCCTGCTGGGCGGATGGAGACGGGTCTTTTGTAGCGGTCGGAACGAACGGCTCCACCATCCAGTCGGCGCCGGTCACCTCTCAGGGAGTATCCTACGCGTTGAACCCCAACGCCGCCTTGGATTATATCGAAGCCCAAAATTTTATCGACCCGGGGCAATGGCAGGGAGGCTTGGATGATGGGTATTTCGACCTCCCTTGGGGGGATTTTGATTTCAACTTCTATGGGCGCCCGGTCGAGAATCTCCGCGTCCACATCAATGGATATTTGACGTTTCGAACCGACCCGCCCCAGCCTGTCAACGATTCCATCCCCGGGGCCGGGCTCCCTAACGCAATCGTCGCTCCCTTCTGGACGGATTTGAACCTGACAAACCTCTCGGGCATAGAGGGGGTGTATTGGGATCTGGTGGGAACCAAGCCCAACCGGCGTTTAGCCATCGAGTGGTTTTCCATTCCTTCTAAAGAGTTTGATGCCGAGACATACTGGTTCGAAGTTATCCTCGAGGAATCAACGGACCTGATCAAGTTCCGATACATTATTGTTGAATCCGGAACGGCCTATGATTTCGGAGCCCGGTCTACGGTCGGAATCGAAAATTTCACCGGGACCCTCGGAATTTCATACTCTTATCTCGAGGAGGCCCTGATCGATGATCTGACGATCGAATTCACTCCTCGAAAATGGCCCCAAACCATGGATTTCGACAACGACGGGGTAACCGATGTGGCCGGCTATCATCTCTCCTCAAATCAATTCTTCTTCGATTATGCCGGCAACGCCGGCCAGTTCGGGTGGGGCGGCGACGATTGCCTGCCTTTGATCTGGGATTATGACGGAGACGGGAAAACGGAAATTTCCGTTTACCACATTCCCACGAATCAATGGTTTGTAAAGGGATTAACGGCGGAAAACCTTGGCCAATACGGCTTCGGTGGGGACGCCAGCGTCCCGGTCCCGGGCGATTACAATGGCGACGGCCTGACGGAGCGCGCTTTCTATCACTCCCCCACCAATCGCTGGTTCATCGAAGGCCAAAACCCAATCGGGTTCGGGTGGAACGGAGCGGAATGTGTCCCCTTTGCCGGCGATATCGACGGTGACGGCAGGGACGATATGATCCTCTACCATATCCCCACCAATCAATGGTTTGTGTACGGCCTGGGCGCCATCGGCCAATATGGGTGGGGCGGGGCGGACTGTCTGCCCATTCCGGGGGATTACAACGGCGACGGCCTGATCGACATCGCCGTTTATCACGTGCCGACCAACCAATGGTTTGTTTTGGGGTATCCCGGGGAGAACCTGGGACAATACGGGTGGGGGGGAGAAGCAAGCTTTCCGATTCCCGGAGACTACAACGGCGACGGAATAATCGAACGGGGGTTTTACCGCCCGGCGGAGAACCGATGGTTTCTGGAAGGGCAAACCGAGCTGGGGTGGGGCTGGGGTGCGGACGACTTCATGCCCGCCACCACCCAGATAAGCGCCTTCAACTGGTTCCGGTTCGTCCAGGGAAGGTTTCAGTAAGAATCTCCCAACCCGTCCCTTGTCCTCCCTCCCGGGGAGAGGGGTGGGGATTCAACCGACGGAGAGACGCTTTTGATCCCTTTCCGCCCCGGGGGGTTACTCCGCCACCAACAAGTGGTAGGTCTTCTTGCCGCTGCGAAGGAGCGCGGCGCGTCCTGAAAGCGTCTGGTTCAAATCAATCCTGGCCTCCATATCTTTCCAGGCGCGGTTATTGACGTAAGCCCCTCCCTGTCCGATCAGATCGCGGGCGGCTCTTTTGGATTTGGCCAGTTTGGTTTCGATGAGGACGTCGACCAGCGGTATTCCCTGCTGCAGGCGGTCTTTTGAGATCCGGGTGGCGGGCACTTCCGCCGTCAGGGCGTCAAAGGCGCCCGGCGAGATCTCCTGCACCTCCCGACCGAACAGGATCTCGGAGACTTCCCGGACCGCCTTGGCTGCGCCCTCTCCGTGAACCAGTTTCGTAAATTCGAAGGCGAGGGACCGGTGGGGTTCTCTTTTCTCGGGGGTTCGCCGAAGGGTTTCTTCCAGTCCGCCGACCGTTTCCAAGTCCAGGAAGGTGAAAAGTTTTAGGAACTTGACCACATCGCGGTCGTCGGTATTGATCCAATACTGGTACATGCGGTAGGGGGACGTCAGCTGGGGATCCAGCCATACCATTTCGGTTCCCTGCCCGCCCTCGGTCTTGCCGATCTTGACCCCCGAGGCGGTCGTCAGCAAAGGGAAGGTCAGGCCGTGCGCGGTTCCGCCGCTCATTCGGCGGATCAATTCGATGCCGGCCGTAATGTTGCCCCACTGATCCTTTCCCCCGGCCTGGGCCGTGCACCCGTAGTGTTGGTGAAGATGGTAGAAGTCGTAAGCCTGCAGCAGCATGTAGGTGAATTCCGTGAAGGATATGCCCTGCCCCCTTTCTTCCAGCCGCCAACGCACCGATTCTTTGGCGATCATGGAATTTACCGAAAAATGTTTGCCGATGTCGCGGAGGAAATCAACCAATTTGAGAGGCATGAGCCACTCGGCGTTGTTGAGAAGGAGCGCGGCGTGGGGGCCGTCGAAGGTGAAGAATTTCGACAACTGCCCGCGCAGGCGCCCGGCGTTTTCCTCCACGTCGTCTTTGGACAGGAGCTGCCGCTCGACCGTCTTGCCGCTCGGGTCGCCGATCATCCCCGTGCCCCCGCCGACCAAGGCGATGGGGATATGGCCCATTCTTTGAAAATGCGCCAGCCCCATGACCGGGATGACATGCCCTAAATGGAGTGACCTCGCGGTCGGATCGAAGCCAACATAGCATTTCATGGTCTGAGTGGCTGCGGCATCCCGCATCCCCGTGTCGGTGATCTGCTCAACAAAGCCTCGTTCCTCCAAAATATCAATAACGGTTTTTCCCAAAATGTGCTCCTCCCCAAGGAAGTCCGCAAAAATAGAATAAACGACAAAATTTTGTATCAGTTTAGAGTTTTGAAAACCTTATGTGATCGCCTCTGTCGGGGCCCGGGGGCCGGAATGGAGCGCGCCGGAAGCATCGGCTGGGTTGGCCCTTGGCCTCGAAGATCAGAGCTTGTTTCCGCCGGAGGGGGCGGGGCGTATCGTCCCCGCCCCCGTCCACGAAGAGATCAGCGCCTCATGATTCCAAGCGGGCCGGTCTGGCCCCCGGGCCCTGGAACCGCTTAGCCCTGACAAAATTCCTTTTTCCAAAGGGCTAAAGTGTTACAATTTTTTTAATAATCCCCTATACAGCAAATACCACAAAAAAGAATCAAGGACTCAGGGATCAGACCCAGGATCCACTGTGAATGCCGGCCCTTGCTGGTTCTTTCACCTGGCTCCTGGCTCCTGAATTCTTCCTTTTTTGTATTATCCTTAAAAATTCCCGTGAGATCAAGGTTTTTTGCCTTCCGGAGGTACCCATTCAGTGACGGGGGGGCGGCAGGCTTTGTTGTTGGCCTGGGGTTTGGGCGGTACGCGCCGGAAGCATCGGTCGGGATGAGCAGATACTCGGAGAAAGCCCTAAGACTCCGATATCAGCGGCGGGAGGCCTTGGCCCCCGCCCCCGTCCACGAAGAAATCAGCGCCTTATGATTCCAAGCGTAGCGCCCGGACCCCCAGGCCAGGGCGCCTCCTGCTATTCACGCCGGCCCTAAATCCGTAGCGGCTTCCCACCCTTGACTGAAGGGTTACTTCCGGAGGGCCGCGGGGACAAATTCTCCCACTTTCAGCCTTCTCACCTCGGAGATGGGGTCGTTTTTTTAGAAAGAGGGCGGACGGAGGGATTTGCTGAAAATTGATGGTCTCGTAAAAAGTCCATCTGCGGCGTTGCGCTTCAACCCCGCCCCGTTAGATAACGATCCCGCTCTTGGGATCCGGGGATAATCCTCCTGATTTTCGAAGAGGAAACCCCTTTTGAAAATTATCTAACGGGGTGAATCGTTGCTCCCCCTAAGGGGCCTCTCTCCTCAGTTTTTGCGCGCCTTGCATGTGGGGGCACGCTGCGCGTGCCCGATATCGGGCGCGAAGCATCGCGCCCTTACAATTGAAACCATCGTTCCGGTGACTTTTTACGAGTTCATCAAAATTGGCTGGTTGTGAGGAGAATTTATTCGCGCGATTTTAATGTTTCGCAAAAAATTAGGGGCGGTTCCCGAACCGCCCCTAATTCCCGGCAAGGAAGCCCGGCAGATGGATTGTTTACGGAACCATCATTTTTCCTCAGGATGTCAGTTCCCCCTTTCAAAATCCTCCACCTTTTTCAAAACGGCGTTGGCATACCAATCGAATTTCGGGTTCTTTGCATTTTCCGGCCCGGCGAAATAGGCCCGGAACACCATCTTCCAGTCCCCGTATTGTTTGTAGAGGTCTGCCAGGAAACGAGTGCCCACATCGATGTTCTGAATGGGGTCATGCACCTGTTTATAGTCGGCTTTTGTGAAAATCTTCCAGGTTTCGGGCATGATTTGCATTAATCCCTTCGCCCCTTTATAACTGACCGCCGCCGTCGAAAATTGTGATTCCTGCTTGATCACGGCGAGAACGACCGGCACCGGAACGTTTCGCTGCTGAAGAACCGTGTCGGAAATATCGAGAGCCTGGGCAACCGTCAGAGGTTTGGTTCGCAATAGGCTCAGCATTTCCTGTTTTGCCTTTAGGGTCAGATATTCCGAACGAAAAACCCCCACGACCGAAGTCAACACGTCGCGCTCAAGTTTATATTGGAACGGGATATACAGGGAAGCCCCAAAAAGGATGATCACGACCGCCATGATTTTGAGATAAAATCTGTGCACCCGCCTGACCGTCGCCTTGTGATCCGCCTCGTCTATGTAGTACATTTTTCCCTCCCTTTCTTTCGCTGTTAATCCGGCGCCTCTATTTTGCCGATTCCTCGAGACGCCCGCAGGACCTTGAAATGATATTCACCCCCCAGCTTTTTCATCAAATCTGCGAAACATAGCTTTTAAGGATAGCAAAAAGGAAACCAAACCCTCTTTCCAAAGGAGTAGCGAAAATTGTTCACTTTTCTTCTCTTCATTGGAGGGTTCCCGTGAAATAGTGGAAAGAAGTTTCCATTTATTTCCCTTTTGCTTCTGCTGTGGAGTGTATCCCTTCAGTCAAGGGTGGGAAGCCGCTACGGATTTAGGTCCGGCGTGAATACCAGGAGGTGCCCTGGCCTGGGGGCCCGGGGGCTACGCTTGGAATCACAAGGCGCTGATTTCTTCGTGGACGGGGCGGGGGCCAAGGCCTCCCGCCGCTGATATCGGAGTCTCAGGGTTTTCTCCGAGTTTCTGCCCATCCCGACCGATGCTTCCGGCGCGTACCGCCCAAACCCCCAGGCCAACAACAAAGCCTGCCGCCACCCCGTCATTGAATGGATACTGTGGAGTCATGATTTTTCTTTCGCCCCGCAGGGGTTCTATGGTAAGAAAGGATCGTTATCGGGCTGCCGTATATCTGTTGCCGAGGCATTTGTGGTCGGAGCCAAAATCGAAAAAATCATTTCCGGAGGCCAGACCGGCGTGGACCGGGCCGCCTTGGATGCGGCCCTGGAGTTGGGGTTCCCCTGCGGCGGGTGGTGCCCGAAGGGACGGCGGGCCGAAGATGGGATAATTCCTTTAAAGTATCCTTTGGAGGAAACTTCCTCTCCGGATTACCCTCAGCGGACCGAATTCAATATCCAGGATTCCGATGGGACCCTCATCCTGACCTGGGGTCCGCCCTTGGGGGGAACGCTTCTCACTTTGAAGCTGGCCCGAAAACATCACAAACCATACCAGCTCATTGATTTAGCCGAAGGGGAAGATGCGATGAGGGTCCGGGAATGGATGAAAAAAAGCGCCATTCAGATCTTGAATGTAGCGGGGCCGAGGGAAAGCGAGGCTCCGGGGATTCACGATCGGGCTTTGAACTTTCTGCGCGAGATCTTTGCAGCCCAAGAGGGCGAAGGATTTCTTTAAATCTTACATCCAAAAGGCCAAAGATTCACGATTTGGAGAAACGAGAAATTTCTTTCCGGGGGAGCGTTGGGTTTTTCAGCAGCAGGGGTTCTTTTTCCCCGCACCGTCGGATGAAAAATCTTTGGTTTCGGCGACGCAGCAGCAGGCGGCATTCTTCCGCCCCAAGGCCGAGTTGATGACCGCCGCGGCACATCCCACCCCTGCTTTCACGGCAATGGCCTCCACAGGGCAGTTTTGCGCGCAAGCGCCGCACTCCATGCAGGCGTCTCGGTTGACGATCTGAACCTTTCCATTCGGAAGGTTTAAAACCTCATGGGGGCAGACGGTCACGCACATTCCGCAACCGATGCATTTCTCCTCCGAAATCCGAAGAGTGGTCACATCTTTGAGATATATGAAACGATTCATGGGAAACCTCCGAAAATGCCTAAACTGCCAAAAATGCCCTAAAATGTCTACCCTCGATGATCCCGTAAAAAGCCCGTCCAACAGATGTTTCCGAATGTAGGGGCGATTCACGAATCGCCCTGGCGACGGACTTCTTACAAAGCCATCCAAATGCCTAAAATTTAAAGGCCAAGGCCCCAAGCCAAAGGATCGCTCCCATTCCCCCTCCGGCAATTTCGAGCGGGACGGCCCACCGCATCTCCTTCCTGACCCCTGACAGGGAGGTGTAGGTCGACGCCCCCGTGAAGTTCATGGCAAGGAAGGCGGAGAACGCGGAGATAATGAACCCCAAGGAGATCTTTTCCCCCCAGCGAATTCCTTCAAACCCGCCGGCCAAAATCCACAGCAGGAAAGTCCCGGCCACGCCTAAAATCAGTCCTTTCGTCGCAAAAGCCCTCCCGGGGACATAGGGCAGGAGGAGCGGGTTGGCCACCGCGCCCATCGCCACGGCCAGGATGACCGCCAGGACGGCAAAAAGACCATGGTTCCAGGCGCCCGTCCAAAAATCTCCAGATCCCATCAGCCCTCCCAGGATGATAAGGACCGGCAGCACTCCCGCGAGGGGTTTCAGGGCGGCAACGAGTTCAATCGGGATCAAAACGGTTCTTTCCCGAAAACCAAAACTCTTGCGGCGCATTTCCGGCGTGGCCCGCATCCCGGCGGCCAGAAAGGCCGGAATATCCGCCGCCTGAATCGGCCCGTAGATCACCCTGAATTTTGAAAGCTTTTTGACGGCATGGGCGGCAATCCCGGGAGCCCCGAGCTGAGGGAGAATCAGGTCCCGGTGCGCCGCCACCTTTTCCAGGCCGGTTGCCTGAACTCGCCGGACCAACTCCTCTGTTCCAAAGGTTCCCTTGCCTGCGGCGCACCAGACATTGATCCCTTTTGTGTCCAAAACCAGGATCCAGGCCTCCAGGTTTCCAAGGGCCTCCCGCAAACAGTCGAAGCTCATTTTGTAATTCGCCGTCACGAAAACGGGCGATTGCGGTCCGGAATCCCCGAGGGCGTAAAGACCCGGATCGACCTTGTAATCCAGGCGGTTGATCCCCCAGCGGGCTTTGATGGCGCCAAGCCGGTCCGCCCATTTCAAAACCGAAGCGACTCGGGGGATTTTTCCGAGCGCGGTGTCAACCGTGCCGATGATGAAAGGTTGATCCATTCGGGGCGGCCCCAACTGGGCTGATGATTCCAATCCTCAGGTGGATGCTTGGGGAACGGCAGGCGGGATTTGGATGATTGGCAAGCCTTCTTCTGAGATGTCCCGGTCATTCATAAACTCTTCTTTTATCCCGTTCTAATTGGAGAATTTTGCCAAACGATGGTTTCCATGGGTTGGACGCTCAGGGGGCGCCCATAGCCGGGCAGCGCAACGCGCGGGGTCGCCCCTGTCTACAACCTTATAGGTCGACTCACCGGCAAAACCGAAAACCACTCCCTCCGTTTGCAAACCGAAGGGTTATATGATAGAGTATTTTTAAATTATCTTCAAACAAATTCTTCCTTGCGCTTAGCTCTTCGCCTATGTGCCTGGATGTGTTCACCTTATTCGGGTATCAGAGGAGCAATCTGACAATAATTTGCAAGGGGAGCAAAGGCTGATATTTGCTTATGCTATTTACACAAATTCTCCTATTTTCCGTTATTTTTTCATCCTGAACCTAACAAAACCTTGCCTTCATAGTTTTTTCGACAGGGACCCCGATGTATCTGAATTTTTACGGTTTCAAAGAAGAACCTTTCAGTTTTACCCCGGACCCTAATTTTCTGTATTTATCCCCCAGCCATAAAGAAGCCCTGTCCTCGATGATCACCGTAATAAGGGAAAGGTTGGGGACGATTACGATTACCGGAGAGGTAGGCACCGGAAAAACCACGCTTATTTATACCCTTTTGAAGAACCTTGACAAGAAAATAAAAACCTCCTTTATTTTCAACCCAAGGCTCAGTTTTGAAGATTTTCTCAAATCTATTCTACGAGATTTGGGGATCCCCGTAAAAGAAACGGGCCTTTATGCGCTTATGCAAATGTTTAACCTTTACCTCAAGGAGAGACTTCCCTTTGACGAAACTGTCGCCATTATTATCGATGAAGCGCAGAATATGGATATGGAGGTGCTGGAAGGGGTAAATAGGCTTTCCAAAAGGGAAACTCCCGCTTCAAAGCTGCTGCAGATCATTTTAGTTGGGCAGCCGGAATTGGAAAAGAATTTGGATTCCCCCGGACTGCGGGAATTCAAAAAAAGGATTGCTATCCGCAGCCAGATTTCCCCTCTCACCTATGCTGAAACCAAAGGCTATATAGATCACCGCCTTAGGATCGCGGGAAGCGCTATCTCGAGAGTGTTTGCCTCGGAGGCCATAAACCTAATTTGTAAAAATGCGAATGGAATTCCCCGGGTGATCAATCAGTTTTGCGACCATGCTTTTTTGACGGGGTATGCCCTTTCTATCACGAAAATCGACGCCAAAATTGTCAAAGAAGTAATGGTCGAGATATCTCCGGTCATTTCGTCCAGGAACAAGTATTTCCCCTACATTAAAACTGCTTACCTGCCAGTCGCTTTTCTTGGGTTCGTGGTCTTGGGCGTGGGGATCTTTTATTTAATCAATCGAGATTGGAGTTACCGTCCGCCCCCGAAAGAACCTCCAGCCGTCAAAATGGGATACCCTCCCGGAGAAAAACGCGCTGAAGAGTCTCCTTTAAAGGCTATTTCGGCATCGCAGACAGATTGGAAGTTCGTCAAGGTAAAAGAAGGGTGGAATTTGTCAGCGCTCGCCCAGCAGTATTATCAATCGACAGATCTCTATTTCTTGGACCTTCTTTTGGAATTCAATCCCCAGATCACCAATGCGAACCTAATACATGTAAACGATGAAATTAAAATCCCGCGGGTTAAAGAAGAAATACTTCTTATCCCTTCCATAGATCGGACGTATAAAATTCACCTGGGAACTTTCAAACATCCAAAATTACCAAAGAACCTTGAAAATCACCCTTCATTAAAGGGCAAGATTTTGCAAATAATTCCGCGCAAAGTTTCTCCCCAGGAAACGTGGTACCGCATTTTCGTGGGGAGTTTTGTCAACATGGAAGAGGGATTAAAAGTAATCCGCACTTTAAAGACAATGGGGCTTTTGCCGGTTTTTCCGCCTTCGTAAAAAAAGCCGGGCAGGGAACCCGTTTTCATTCTCCCTTTGCCAAACATTTTTGATGCTTTCGCAACAATCGCCAATCCGCTTTTCCGTCATACCACAGGAATCCGGAACGCACACCTTCGATGGCTCTAAGACCAACTGATCTACGGAGCTTGCCCCGGACCAGATTTGGGGTTCACCAGAAGGAGTGATGACTTTTTGCGAATCCGTTTTTTCTCAGTTGTCTCCTTCCCCCTGAGGGGGCCATTGTTTGCAAAGGTCGATCAGCCTTTGATTCAACAAGGCCGCTTCCATTTGCACCCTATCCTTTTTCTTATCCTTCGAAAGCCTGAATTTCAAAAGTAATTTTTTAATCATGATGCGATTGATCTTTCTCCCTGGTATTTGAGATGATCGCTCCTAATTAAGATACTGATTGTGGGCAGCAATTTTAATGCCAAACAATGGAAGTTTTATACCCTTTGATATCAAACAGAATTTACGAAAAGGGGCTCCTCTGGCTACTTGCCAGCGTCATTTTTTTGATCCCTGCCGAAAAGTAATTCGCTTGACTGATTTGTTGGTTTTGCTATCATCAGACTAAGTGGGTTTAGGAACAGGTGTTGGTTTCGCTTATTTGGGTGGGAAGTTGCAATGCATAACAAATTTTACGGCTTCAAAGAAGAACCATTTGGGCTCAATCCTGACCCCCGATTCTTCTTCGAAACGGAATATCACAAAGAGATCATAGATTCTCTCATCTACGTGATCAGGGAAAGAGAGGGGCTGATCCTCCTTACAGGAGAGGGCGGACTTGGAAAAACCGCGCTCATCCAACAATTGCTGCAAAGCCTTCCCCCCCATATTACCCCGATTCCTGTTCTCCGTCCTCCAAAGACTTTTGATGACCTGCTGGAGGTTATCCTTCTCCAATTGAACCTTCCCTTGCAGGAAAAAAGCAAGGGTTACATGCTTTCAAAGTTTAATGACTATCTGCATCAAAAGTCTGCTCAAAACGAGACCCTGGCAATCATCGTGGATGAAGCCCAGAACCTGAGCCCCGAAGTCATGGAAGAGCTGCGCCTGCTCTGCAACCCCGACCCAAGAAAGCCACGGCTGTTGAAAGAGGTTTTTGTCGCGGAGCCGCAAATCCACGAAAAATTGACCTCCCCGGAATTGCGGCAGCTCAATCAGCGGATTACGATCCGCCGCCAGCTCAGACCCTTGACCGAGGAGGAATCATGGCATTACCTCGTGCACCGCTTAAATGCGGTCGGGAAAAACATTTCCGAAATTTTCACTCCCGAGGCGGTTTCCTTGATTTGCCGGAATGCGAAAGGGATACCCCGTTACCTGAATACAATCTGCTATATTGCGATGTCCGCCGGATATGCTCTGAATCAAAAAATCATTGATTCTCCCCTCGTCCATAAAATTGTCCCAATTTTTGGAGGACAACAAATAGGCAAGTGGCGGCGCCTGAGGGACACGCTGCGGCCCTCCGCAGCCCGCCTGGAAAAGAGCCCTCTCATCACGAAAATCTCTTTTCTGCTGCTGGCCTATTCCCTCCTGGCTTGGATTATCTTCTTCCTCCTGACCTTAAAATAGCCGCAAGATTTTGGCTCTTCGAAAAACCCCTTCCCTATCATTTACATAGAGGATAACCCCCTGAGACATCCTAACTCCCCGCCCTCACCCCAACCCTCTCCCGTCAGCGGGCGAGGGAAATATCCTCTTTTCATGGTTCGTGGGTGTCGCCCGGGGCATGAAGATTTGATGAACTCGCAAAAAGTCAAAAAACACGTCATTGCGACCGAAGCGAAGCAATCTGATTTTTCTAACCAGCTGATTTTATTAGCAGGTTGTGGAAAAACGACAGATTCCGTCATTGCGAGCGTAGCGAAGCAATCCAATGGTCAGGCAGTGCAAGAACTTATGAGATTGCTTTGTCGCTGCGCTCCTCGCAATGACTGACATGCGGACTTTTTACGAGACCATCACTCTTGGAGCAATCGGGAAATAATTTCATTGAGGGAAAGGAAAAACACCGCAGTTGAAAATATAAAAAATAAAATTTTAGTGATCCTCGGCCAGGGTTCTTTCTGCAAAAATAATACTTGCGAAGGGATTTTTGATTTTTTGACGCGAAGATATTTCAGCTCTTTGATTGCCTTATTGACGACCTTCGAATCGACGATGGGGGTGGATGTTTGGCCCCCGACTGAAAGAGCTCGGCTGCACAACAGGTTTATCACCCTGGGATTTCCCTTTGCAAACTCCAGAATCTTACTTACACCCTCAGCGCTGAAGACCTCGGCAACATTCCTGCCGACCAGGCTCAACCGATAACTGATATAATCCCGGCTTTCAACCGGCGACAAAGGCTTGATCCGTTTGTTGACGGTGATCCTTTCCCGGAAGGCATCGAATCTCCCGGATTGCAGTTTCCTTTCCAAATCCGGATGTCCGACGAGAACGATTTGGAGTGAATTTGTGTCCGGCGAGTCGGGGGTGGCAAGCCGGAACAGACCTTCCAGGACTTCTTCCTCTAAACTCTGTGCTTCATCGATGACAATCGCCAGGGTTTCGCCGTGTTGAAAGCTTTCCTTGAGGGTTTTTCGGAAACCGACCAGGAGAGGAAATAGATTCCCCCGCGTTTCCTTAGTGGGCAGCCCCAGCTCCTGAAAAACGGTTTCAAGAAGGCTTCTTAGGTCAAGGGTGGGGTTGAAGACAAAAGCCGTCCTGATTCTTTCGCTTCGGTCATTGAGAAGCGCATAAATAAGAATGGTTTTGCCAACCCCCGCTTCTCCGGTGATGACAATAATCCCCCGTTTGTCTTTGATGCCGGACAGCATGGAGGACAGAGCTTCCGAATGAGTTGGGCCCGGGTATAAGAATTTGGGGTCGGGATTGAGGGCAAACGGGTCTTCTGAGAACCCATAAGCTTCTCGATCTGTCCGCCGCTCATTTGAAGGATGTTGACTTTTCAATTTTTCAATATTGATGGTTTCGTAAAAAGTCTGAAATTTCTTTGCTCCGTCATTCCGGCGGAAGCCGGAATCCAGGATTTTGTATCAGTTTAGAATTTTGAAAAAATGGTGTGACCGCCTCTGTTGGGGCCCGGGGGCCAGAGCGGAACGCGCCGGAAGCATCGGTTGGGTTGCCCCTTGGCCATAGAGATCAAAGCTTGTTTCCTCCGGAGGAGGCGGGGGGTATCTTCCCCGCCCTATCCACGAAGAAATCAGCGCCTTATGATTCCAAGCGGGCCGCTCTGGCCCCCGGGCCCTGGATTCCCTCAGCCTCTGCACCCCACTTTTTTTCAACGCGCCAAAGGATTACGGTTAAAAGTCCATTTCTGTCAGTTTCTTCAGCCCTAATCTCATAGGCACGAGTGTCGCCGCCGCAATTAAGACAGCCGCCCCGCAAAAACAAAGGATGATCCCGCCCCACTGCAGGAAAGAAAAGGAGGCGGACAGATCCCCCGGCTTGAGGATCTTATAGACCGGCCAGGCTTCCAAGGCCAACACCGCCCCGATAAAAAGAATGCTCAGAATCATGTAAAGAGTTCCGCTGAGCCCGATGGCCATTCGCGCGGCATTCCCCAATTTAAAGCGGGGATAGACGGCTCCTATCCCTACTGCGAGACCCACAATCCCAAACATCATGAAGAACAAGGTCACCGAAGACAGGATCATCATAAATAGGCTGGCTCTCAAAAACCAGCCGGAAATGAAATTTATGGCCTCGGCGAGGATCAGGAGCGGAACAAGATTTGTCCAGAATTTGTTCCATAAAAAAGCACGCAGAGAAACAGGGGAAGAGCGTATGACCCAGAAAGGAAATCCTTCCTGGCTGACCGAGGTGAAGGCAAACCTGCCAGAAATCGTCCCCAGAACAAAGCCGGCCAGCCCAATATTCATGAACGAGAGCAGGTTCTGAATAAAGTAGCTTGGGGTTTTATGAAATTTAAGGACGGCAAAGCTGGAAAGATACACCACCACCAGCACGGTCAGCAAGATAAGCTGGGACCATTGGAGGGGGTCCCGAAAAAAGATCTTGAAATCTTTTATGGCCAAAGCCCGGATCGCCGCCGGCAAAGGGAAACTAACGATTCCAAGGAGGCGATTAAAGAAATGGCTTCGACTCAGGTAAACTTTTCGGGCCTCCTGCGATCTCGTCCAGCCCGGAAAGAATATCATCCGGGAAACAATCGCACCAACCGCAACCGCGGCTCCTGCTGCGAGCCAAAGGCTGCCCAGGAAAAAACCCGGCCTGGGTTGGGGTATTTTTGAGGAATGGCATCAACGATTCCGAAACCCAATGGCTGGGCAGGAATGGCCGGGAGGAAACATTCATCCCGACCTTGAAAAGTTCCACTAACCCTGCCGCAGATAAAGGATCGGCCGGGATCTCCATTTTCATAAATCGCCAAAATAAATAGAGGCCGGCCGCGAAGAAAATGGGAATGAGGATGAGGACATCCTTGGTACTGCGCGCCGGAAAGACATTGACTAAAATCATGGTGATGAGAACGCCGATAGCCGCCGGGATAATCAAAAAAGGAATGAAGGCGGCGGGTGTAATCAAAAAGAATCCAATGCTTGCTGATCCCCGATAAACCCATCCATAAGCCGCAAAAACCGGCACGCAAAGGAACAGGACCATCCAGGAGCTGTAAATGATCGTCTCCACCAGCCGGGCGCAATAAAGACCCGCTTGGGAGACCGGGCGGGAAAGAATGAGGGATAAATCCTCTGACAGGAAAAAGGTTAATAAGGAGGTTATGAGACTGCTGAAAAGAAGAATGCCAAAAAAAACGAAGAGTAACAGGGCGAAGAGTCCGGCATCCAGGATTTCGCCTAATGGCCCTATGGAACGGAAGGTATACAGAGCCTTTTGAAAGAGAAAAAATATCATTGCCCAAAAACCGATGAGTATCGACATTGTGACCAGCAGTTTCGAGGGGGAGTTCCTAAAGGACCCCCTCACCCGGTTTTTGAAACCAAGAAAAATCGGGCGAAGCAGATTTATCCAGTCTCTCATCAGACCTTCCTGACAATTCGCATTTTGCACTGTGCAATTTTCATTTTGCAATTCTTTCCTTAACTTCTTCTTCGGTCAACTTTAAGAAAAGGGGCTCCAGCCTGCTATCGTTAATCTTCGCTTGCTTTCGAAGCTCATCCATGGTCCCTAAGGCGATCATCTGCCCGCCATTTAATATGCCGATTCGCCGACATGTTTCTTCGGCAATCCCCAGGACGTGGGTCGAAAGGAAAATCGTCATTCCTTTTTGGGACAGGTCCTTGAAGAGGTTCTTGACCAGCCGCGTCCCTTTCGGGTCTAATCCCACGACGGGCTCATCGACGACGAGCACTTGGGGACGATGAAGGAGGGACGCGGTGATGGTCAATCGCTGCCGCATTCCATGGGAATAACTCTCAATCAGTTCCCTGGCGCCAATCCGAAAGATCGAAAATCTCCAAAAGCTCGGCGGATCTCTTCTGCCACCCGTCCTCCCGCTTCAGATGATGAAGACCGGCAACAAATTCCAGAAATTCATCGCCGGTTAACTTCTCGTAAAGATACGCGCGATCAGGAATGTAGCCTAAAATTGCCTTGGCCTTTTCCGGCTCCCGCGAATACATCCCTTCCGCATAGAAGAATTTGCCCCGAGGTTGGTTTCATCAACCCCGCCATCATCCGGATCGTCGTCGTCTTGCCGGCCCCGTTGGGGCCTAAAAATCCAAATACCTCTCCCGGTTTCACTTGGAGGGTTAATTCCTTGACGGCAAAAAAGTTGCCAAATTTCTTGCTAAGCGAGTTAAGTTCGATCACCAGGCCTCCTGATAGATTTCATTACAAAATGAAAAGTGCAAAATTTAAATTTTCGAGAAAACCCTTCATTTTTCAATTCTCAATTTGATAATTGGTAACACTTTGGTCTTTTTAAAAATCCGTAAAATCCCCCTTGGTCCCTCTTTCCAAAGGGGGAATAAGCGGAATCTTTTATCAAATCCTTCCCAAAAAGCTCTCCTCCCTTTGAAAAAGGGAGGCCGGGATGGATTTCTGAGAAAGGATTTTCAAAAAGCTAAATCGATACGATATTTGCACCTTCCAATACGGTTTATCCGATTCTTCAAACAGCCAAACTGTTACTATCCTCGTCAATCACCAGAAATATTTTAACATATTTCTTCCGCGCCGGCCGCGGCACTTTGATAGGGAGTAAGGAGTGAGGTTTGAGGTTCAAGGCGCAAGGTGTAAGGCCTAAGGTGTTGGGCGACGAAGTGCAGCGGATGGATTTTTTACGGAACCATCTAATTTTATTTCATTTTTAGAATATAGTTGTCGATACATACCAAAGGGAAACGCTTTTCTTTTCTGAATTCCCTTTAATTTCAAATAAATTATTAAAAAATAAAAGGATTTTATAAAAAAATGATGCATAAATTCCGCCAAGTTGATAAAATCTTTACGGGTCTAAAATACAGGAGAGATTCCTGGGCAATGGAAAACGATCCCTTCTTTGACTATTATGAAATTCTCCAGGTCAGTTCCAATGCCGATCGGGAGACAATCGACCGGGTCTATCGCCTCCTTGCCAAGCGCTACCACCCCGATAACACTGGGACAGGGGATTCAGTCAAATTTGATGCCCTTACAAAGGCCTATCGGGCCCTTTCCGACCCGGAAAAGCGGGCTGCCTACGATGCCAAATATTCCAATAATCAAACTCATAGGTGGAGCCTGTTCTTCAAGACCTCCCCGGCGGATGGGGCGGCGGAGGACAGAAAGATCTATCAAGGGATTCTCTATCTGCTTTATATCGCCCGCAAAAGGGATAGCTCCCACCCGGGGGTGGGGATTGTGGAACTTGAAAGGCTCTTGGGTTTCCCGGAAAATCATCTGGAATTTCAAATTTGGTATCTCAAAGAAAAGGGTTGGATCCAGCGGGATGAAAGCGGCGGGTATTCGATAACGGCAAGTGGCGTCGATACGGTCATCGAAAATGATATCCTTTCCCTCCGGGACCGGTTTTTGCCGGCTGAAGGAGAGTCGTCGGGAAGCAAGGAAAATTCTTCAGACAACCATCCAGGTGATTTCGGACCAAAGGGCGAGACCACCGATCATTAGACCATGCTTATTAACCAATATTTGGTCTTCCTCCCTTTTTTCAAAGGAATGTTCCCTCTCCCTTTCAAACAAGATTTTTCTGGAAAATGGATTTCGCCTATCTCGATGTTTAAACTTCCTTTAAATGGTGCTATATTACTAATGTTAAGTGATCGTATAGAGACTTTGGCTTGGCTGAAAGGAATTCCCCAGGAGAAAAGAAACCATATCATCCATTCTCTTATTTTTTTAATCGATCAGACCTGCAATTGAGAGGTGGGTATGATTGAATACCTTTGGTTGCTGGGTTTTTGGACGGAGCCGCTTTGGGGATTTACTTCCTTGTGGGAAATTTTAACGCTGATATTCTCCGGTCTGGCTCTGATTTTTGTTGGATATATTCTCAAGGGCGTCTGGGGAGGGTTTATAGCCTTTGGGATCGGAACCTGTTTTTATCTTTACCTAAAAGGGTTATTACCCTTTTGACTTGTTGATGAATTCGTAAGGGCCCAAAATACTTTTTTCCGTCTTTCCGGCAACAGCCGGAATCTATTCCTTTTAAGATATTTTCCCCCTCCATTTTCACGAAGGTTACAGGACTTCGGAGTTTGGCAGGAGTCTTAAGAATCAGCGAGATTTGGAACCAGCGATGAGATCCTTTAAAATGGACATTGGAAGACTGATAATGGCCCCGATTTTCGCCTTTTTTCTGACAATGAATATTTATCTTTTTTATAATCAATTCATTGACTTATTCCCGGCGGACGCAAATAAGCTTTTCAAAATTACCCACACCGGTCTTATGGTCTGCTTCAATGCCCTGATAATAATTCTTTACTTATTAAGGACCCGGCCCAAATCAACTTCAAAATCGCTGGGCACAAATGCAATAGCTATTTTGGGGACTTTCCTCCCTCTTCTATTAGCCTATTTAAGCAGACCGGAAGCAATAAATCTGATCGGAATCCTCACGGCTGATTTATTAATCATATTCGGCATTGCTTTCAGCATTTATTCCCTGAGCTATTTGGGAAAAAACTTCAGCATCATTCCCCAAGCGAGAAATCTGATCCAGACCGGCCCTTACAAATTCATAAGACACCCTCTTTATTCCGGCGAATTACTATGCTCATTAGGGGCGGTTCTGGCCTCCTTTTCAATCGAGCGGCTGATCCTATTCTTTTGCATGCTTGGGTGTCAAGTGTACCGTTCTTTGCAGGAAGAAAAAATCCTTTCCGGCGTTTTTTCTGAATACCATAATTATCAAGATAGAACTGATCGATTTCTCCCAGGTATATTTTGACATTGCATTGTAGGCACTTGGCGCTTCATAAATCCAAAGGGTATACCCCCCTTCCAATAAGTAATCATATTGCAGAAATCTGCAATTCGGAGTTGAATACGACGACGTCTTCACAGAGGGCAGGATTGGAGATTGCCCTTTCCCTAAAGATTGCAGCATCATAATTGGAGCCTTTTTTTTATGTTTAAAGAAACCCGGAACGATATCCGTTTAATCCCAAATATAGGCCCTTCCAATATAACCTTATCAATCTTTCTAATAAGCGTTTTAGGTCTCTTTTTAGAAATGATGCTCATTCGTTGGATAGCAACGGAGATACGGATTTTTGCGTATCTGCAGAATACAATTTTGGTAGTTTGTTTTTTGGGCCTTGGTCTTGGATGTTTTACTTCCCATCTTAAAATTAATCTGCGAAGCACAATTCTTCCCCTTTTTGCTATAACGCTGATTGTAGCCATCCCCATAACTCGAGAAGGATTAGGTAATATCAGTTTGATGTTAAGTGCATTGAGGGATTATTCGATATTTTATCAAATTGTCACGACCAGTACCTCCCAGACCATTTTTTATGTGATATTTGGTTTAAGTTGTACTTTCTTTGTTATGTTATTAATCCTGGATATGTTTGTTCCTATTGGCCGAATATTAGGCGGTCTCTTAAACAGGCATCCTAACCCTATTTGGGCTTACTCTGTTAATATTGCGGGCAGTCTCGCAGGCACATGGCTATTTGTAATTGTCAGTCGCCTGTATGCCCCTCCATTTGTTTGGTGCTCTGTATTGTTTGTATTACTTCTCTTTTTTATCAACGAAACCGGTCGTGCACGTGTTATCAACCTCACATTATGCTCAGGAATACTTGTTCTCTCCTGGTTTGCGGGCATCGAACAAGGTGCGATGGAAGTGGTATGGTCTCCTTATCAAAAACTTACTCTAAGAGAAGCTAACCCCCAACAAGGTGAATTAGGTAAATACCGGGTGAGTGTTAATAATATCCGATACCAAGAGTTGATCGATCTTAGTCCCAATATTAAAGAAACCCGAAGAAAAGAATCTGAGACAGGTATTGATGGTTATAGTCAATACGACATTCAGTTGCTACTCCATCCGAATCCAAAGAAGGTTTTAATTCTGGGCGCGGGCACGGGTAATGATGCCGCAGGGGGGTTGCGGAATGGGGTTGAAGAAATAACAGCGGTTGATATTGATCCGGCAATAATTTCAATGGGCCGTCGTTATCATCCACAGAACCCCTATAACTCACCTCTGGTAAAGATAGTGAATGACGATGCTCGTTCTTTTTTGGCTACCAGCAATGATCGCTTTGACGTGATTTCATTCGGATTTTTGGATTCGGTCACTTCATCCGTTATGACTAACACACGCCTGGATGAGTATGTTTATACTCGGGAAAGTTTAGAGAAAGCTAAATCTTTATTAAGAGATGGTGGCATTATAGCAATTATTTTTGGAGCACAAGAATACTTTATAGCAAATCGGTTGGCTAATACCATGCATGTTGTTTTCGGTGAAGCCCCTCTGAGTTTTTTTATCCCGAAAAGTGATTTTGGGCACAGCGGAATTATGTTCGTGGTTGGCAACCTGACTGGTGTGAAGGAACAGATCTCTAAAGACCCCATATTAAAATCACTTATTGAGAAGTGGCAAAAGCAGACTCCTCTGAAATTTACTTATACAACTCCTGTTTTAACAGATGACTGGCCGTATTTATATCTTAAAGATTCCAGCATACCTATGCTTTTTTACCTATTGGCGGGTTTAATGATCTTACTTTTCATTCGATCCCGCTGGCGTTGGGAAGTCTCGGGAATTTTTGTTCGTTGGAATTATTCCCATTGGCATTTTTTCTTTCTCGGAACTGGATTTATGTTATTGGAAGTTCAAAATATCAGTAAGGCGGCTGTCGTTTTGGGAAGCACGTGGCTCGTGAACGCTATAATTATCTCTGGTGTTTTAATGATGGTTTTGGTGGCTAATATGATTACTGCAAAATTTCGAAAGTTACCTCTCCTTCCCGTTTACATTACTTTATTCGCTATATGCCTCTTGTTATACTATGTTGATCTCGCCCGGTTTGCCTTCTTACCTTATCTTCCCAAGGCAATTCTCATTGGTGCTTTGACAACTCTACCCATGATTTTCAGCGGCATGATTTTCATTCATTCCTTCGCCAATGTGGAAAAAAAGGATCAAGCTCTTGGCGCTAATCTTCTTGGAGCGTTGGTTGGAGCATTACTCCAATCTATTACTTTCATGACTGGTATTAAAGCGCTATTGCTTATTGTGATTGGGCTATACGTGGCATCGCTGCTTTTCCTCCTCCGCTCCCCCTTCGCCAAAACGTAATGGATTGCTTATGTTGCATTTTTTACCCACCAGAGATGACCAGCAAGGGTCTATTTGATGGTTCCGTAAAAAGTCCATCTGCGGCGTTGCGCTTCAACTTCGTCGTTGCGGCGCACTCTTCCGATACTCTTTCCAGTACCCTGGGTTCCGGCTCCGCCACTGCCTCTGCGCCTCTGCCTGGTTCGCTCGGTAGTCACTGTCGCTTGCCAGCTTCTCCTTCTGCCACTTTCTCTTACGTGTCCTTTGACATTCCAGGATCGCTGCAATACCGCTGCTTACGCACCGCAGGATGAGATGAAAGCGCTCTCTTGCAGCATAGGCACCTCTTCTCCATATCTCCTCCAAAACGGGTCGATATGGAAAAGCATAGAAGATCATCGAAGAAATAAAAAAGCCAGACGGGTAGGTTCGATATGAGAAACCCTATGAATTAACGGTGGGTCCTTATTCCGGTGATCCTTCCGTCCGTCAAAAACCGATTAATGGGTCCACATCTCGGTGGGGGCGGGTCCATCCTTAGCCGGTGATAGCAAATTGGATTCGGCCCGGGATTTTAAAATCAAAAAAGGTATAATTGCTTCCAGATAATTTTCTGATTATTATCAACCGGTTATGACCATTGTCATTATTTTAATTTCACCTTGACAAACTTATTCAGGAGTTTATAATATGTGTCGATATAAAATGAGAAAATAGATTCTATTTTATTTGAATATTGCCAAAAAAGGGAAGATAAATTCCACTTTTTACCGGAAAGTTGTCATTTTTTTCATGCTCTCTATACGAAGACGGAGATAATGATTTAAATAAGATTTATGATTCTAAAGACCTTTCAGAAAGATCATGGCTGGCATGCCATTTGCTTTACATGATAGAAAAAATGTTCGATAGTACAAGGGATGACGAACAAAAAACTAAACATGAGGAAGGAGGTGAAAACATGTTAAGCAAATTGAGGCAGTTTGTGAAGGAGGAAGAAGGAACCGAAGTGGTGGAGTGGGCTTTGATTCTCGTTTTGGTTATTGTGCTAACCATCGTTGCCATCACCTTGGTAGGCCAGAACACAAGTAATGCATGGAGCAGCGCGGCCAATGGGTTGAACCCGTAGATTTAATTGCAACGGATAAGGGGGTTGGGAGTAGGGAAGAACCTTGTTTCTTGTTCTTTTCTGCAGCTTGCGCCCTAGTACCCCACCCCCTCTCCCATTTCTTGCGCGCTTTGCATCTGGAGCTTTTTACGAACCCCCCGTTCGGGTGACTTTTTACGAGGTCGTTAGATTTTATGAGCATTGATAATTTTTCTTTTTTTTGCATACTTGCGATCTTAATCCTGGCCTCAATAAATGATCTCTTTTACAAAAAAATCCCCAATTGGTTAACCTTTTCGTCTTTACTTTTTGGAATTATTTTTCAATCTGTTTTTCGAGGATATGACGGCTTCATTTTTTCCCTCCAGGGGGCTGGAATAGGATTTGTTATACCTTTTATTATTTATCTGGCCGGCGGCTTTGGGGCCGGGGATGTAAAGCTTATGGCAGCAATTGGAAGCCTTGTCGGACCTAAAGAAATTTTTATCATCTTCATTTTCTCCTCCCTTTTAAGCGGAATTTGGGCCATAATACTTTTATCCATCCACGGTTTTATTTTGCACACGCTAAAAAGGTATTACACCATCCTTAAAACATTATTCTTTGCTCGGCAATTGGTATATATTCCTCCTTTATCCCGGGAAAAAGGGCTCAAGATCCGATTTGGAATCATGGTGGCCCTTGGGACTTTGATTACGGAACTCTATGGCAGTTTTTTACCGTTTCATTCTCTTTTTAATCAATTTTGATGAAAATTTTTTATATAAGGAGGGAATATAATGGGAAAATACCGACCCATCTTTTTTTTAGGCGCGGCAATCATTGTGGCTTTTATCACAAGCTATTTGATTTACAATTATTTGCAGAAAAGGACCACCCCAAAAGAAGCGGCGCTTGAAACGCAACCGGTGGCGGTGGCAATCGTTAACCTCCCGTGGGGAACTTCCATCAAAAAAGAAATGATTAAGCTTGAGCCGTATCTCAAAAGGAGCCTGCCAAACGGCTATTTCAGTGACGCCACTGTCCTTGAGGGACGAGTCGTGATATCCCCCATAGCGCCGAATGAGCCCATTCTGCAATCAAGGTTGGGGCCGATTGATCTCAAAACCGGCGGAGTGGCTGCCGTGGTAAAGCCAAAAAATCGCGCTGTCGCAGTTCGGGTGGACAAAGTCATAGGCGTTGCGGGTTTTGTCCATCCTGGAAACCGCGTCGACGTTCTGGTGACAGTGGAGGGAGGAAAGGGCATTCCTCAAGCCATTACAAAAATCGTCCTCGAAAACATCCTTGTTCTGGCGGCCGGGCCCGAAGTCCAAAAGACAGGAAAAGAAGCACAGGCCTCCCCGGTTGATGTGATCACCCTGGAAGTCACTCCGGAAGAAACCGAAAAATTGGCCCATGCGGCAACTCAGGGCAAACTGCAATTGGCCTTGAGGAGTTACCAGGATACGGAAGATGTCTTGACAAGGGGAGTCAAAACTCCCGCCCTCCTCGCCTCTTATTCGGGAGTCGGCGAAGCTCCCAAAGTCCCCTCCAAACAAGGGAAAAAGGTTTCGGCAGTGGGAGGGCCCTCTCAAATCAAACCGGCAGCTCTTACGGTCGAGGTCGTAAGGGGAGGCCAGAGCAGCAAAGTTAATTTCGAAGGGAGATAAGAAATCCTATGAATACCTTGATCAAAAAAATTAATGTCTTTGGCCTCCTGATCATCGTTTCTATTTTCTCTTTGATCTTTCCCTTTGAAAGCCTCGCCCAAGGGACCCCGCCGGCCTCCGTAGTTCCCCAGAAATTGATATTAGACGCGGGAGACTCCAAGATCCTTGATATAAGTGAAAGACTGGGCCCCCTGGGGAAGATTGAATTAATCGATCCTAAAATCGCGGATATTCTTGTTTTGAATCCCCGCCAGCTTTATCTCACAGCCAAGAGCCCCGGAAAAACCGCCATCGTCTTACGGGCTAAGAGCGGATATGCTTTCACGCTCTTCGAATTGGATGTTTCTGCTCCAATTTCACGAATCAAAGAGATGGGGGAGCCGGTTCCCAAAATTCAGGCCGACGATATCCGTCAATTTAAAGACACCCTTCAAAAAGTTGTGCCTGAAGAAACCGATATGGGAATTTATTATACCCCCGAGCGAGTAACATTATCCGGAACCGTTTCGAGTAAGGCAAACAAAGATCAGGTCTTGGCTTTAGCCGAGACCTTCTTCCCCAAGAAAGTTATTAACCTCCTCGGTGTCAGGAATGCTTCGATTCAACTGAAAGAAGCTCTCTACAAACTTATGCCGGAAGAGAAGGATCTCAGGATCACGGCCACCCAGGAAAACGTCATGCTCTCCGGCACGGTTTCGAGCGCGGCAAACTTGTCTCAAGTTTTGGCGATAGTCGAGTCTTATTATCCGAAAAAGGTCGTCAACCTGCTGGAGGTTTCCGGCGTCCATCAGGTCATGCTGGAAGTCCGGGTTGCCGAGATGTCGCGGAGTCTCTTAAAAAGGATAGGATTCAATTTCGCTTATGTCAGCGGCAGTGGATCGAATTTTGGCGTGTCTGTCTTAAATAGTCTGACTTCATTCGCCGGCATATCAGGCATCTCGACTGCCGGCCCGGCTATTAATGCTATTTTCCGCTTTACCGGCCAGGGGGGAAGCACGTGGACAACTTTTATCGATGCTCTCAAGGAAGAAGGGCTGGCAAAGGTCATGGCCGAACCAACGCTCATCGCTTTGAGCGGGAAAACGGCTAATTTTCTCGCAGGGGGAGAATTCCCCGTTCCTGTCCCACAGCCGGGAGGAGTTGGAACAGGGATCGCAATTACTATAGAATATAAAGCTTTCGGGGTCGGGCTGAACTTTACACCCACCGTTTTGAGCAATAAAAGGATCAACATGGTGGTGGCCCCGGAAGTCTCCCAACTTGACTTTACAAATGCCGTTCAACTTGGGGGATTTGTCGTCCCTGGCCTGACGACGCGGCGTGTCTCAACCTCCATTGAAATGGCGGACGGTCAGAGTTTTGCGATTGCAGGCCTGTTACAAGAAAATGTTCGTGAAGTAGTTCAAAAATTCCCGATTCTCGGAGATATTCCCATCCTTGGCGCCCTCTTCCGAAGCTCTAACTTCCAGAAGAACGAGACCGAGCTCATTATCATCGTTACCCCCCACTTGGTAAAACCGTTGGATATGGCCAAGCAGTCTTTGCCAACAGACCAGTATATCGAACCTGACGATTTTGAATTTTACCTGCTCGGCCTTCTCGAAGGAAAAGACAGGGCGGAAAAAGCGTCCGGACTTCTTCCGACTCGGACGCGAAAAAGGATGTTAAACTCGAGGGAGAATTCGGCCATGCAATTCCTAAATAAGGAGGAACCAGTGAATAAGAAACGTTATCTTGGGAATAGGGGCGATCACGATATTTTCTTTCTTGTTGTTCGGATGTGCGGCGCCGACCCGGGTGGAAATGGATTATGGGACCTCCTTCAAGTTGCAGAAATTCAACCAAATATTAGATGCCGAGGCTGAGAAAAACCTCGAGTTGGCCGAAGGACTGGACGGAAATGCCGCCGCCGGAATTGTGGGGCAGTACCAGAAAGGCTTCACCGCCGCCGAAAAATCACCCGTTTACAATATATCCATCGGTGGGGGGGGCGGGGGAGGGATGAAATAATTGCTTTCTCTGGTTTATGGATGATACTTAAATGAAAAGAAAATTTTTTAAAAGTGAAAAAGGAACCGCAATCGTTGAAATGGCGTTAGTTCTGCCACTTTTGCTGATCTTGGTTTTTGGCATTGTAGAATTTGGAGTAATGTTTTACGATCGACAAGTCATCACCAATGCAAGCAGAGAGGGGGCAAGGGCAGGAATAGTTCAGGCACTTACCAGACCAACCCCAGGGGAAATAGCAACGGTCGTTCAAACTTATTGCACCGGCCGGTTGTTTAACTTAGGAGGAACCCCAAATCTGACAATCTCTGTGACTACTAATGGCAATCCTGATGGGTGTGTAAATTTTGCGGACGATCTTCGTGTCAGCGTAACTTTTCCATACGATTTTTTAATTTTTTCAAGGCTAATGTCTGCATTTGGAAGCACCATCAATTTAACTGCTGAAACGATAATGAAATGTGAATGACCCAGCTAAAGACGGCAGCCAGGAAGGAGGTTGAATTTATGAAAACATTTCATTATTTTCTTAGGCGAATCCAGAATACTCGAGGGACGGTAATCGTTTACGTTGGCGTCGCGATAGTCGTATTATTAGGTTTCGTCGCCCTCGCTGTTGATGTAGGATACGTAAGGGTCTCCCGAAACGAAATTCAAAATGTGGCAGATGGATCTGCATTAGCGGCCACGAGGCGGCTTGGCTTCGTTTACGAATCGATGACTTACCAGAATCAGCAAATCTATAATTGCCAAGACAGTGGTGATGTACTTGTGATCAAACAGGCGGCTCTTGATGTAGCCCTGAGCAATGTAGCCGCCCAGCAAAATATTGTTCTCAATGATGCTGACATTATAATCGGAAGATGGCACCCTGAATGGACGCCCCCTGATATTGAACCTCGATTTGACCGGCCCGATGCCGTTCGGGTCATTGCCCGTCGGCCCGGCGCCCCAACCTTCTTCGCAAAAATATTCGGATGGAATACCTTCGACGTTGCAGGAATTGCCACTGCCGCCTTGACTGCAGAAAGTACGGCAGGGCCCGGAGGGCTTCCAGTTCCCGTTGGCATTTCGCGGTATTGGTTCGTAAACAATTCCTGTAATCAGCCTATCCGCTTTTATCCAACAAATGACCCTACGAGCTGTGCGGGGTGGCATGTATTTGACAGATATTCCAATATGAATGATCGTGATTTGAGGACAACTATCGGTAATCTTGAAGATGGGACGTACCAGAGTCCATGGGTAACCGCTGGGGAAACTGAATTCCGTTTCGGGGGGGGACAATGTCCACCCAAACTTTTGCGGCGATGAAGTCGCTTTTTGATGCAAGAAAGGTTCTGAATGATGGAATTATTGACAGTGACAATGACCCCACTACATGGACAGCTGCTGTCCCCGTATATGACTGGGAAGACTGTAGTAACCCTAATACATCGATTACGATTGTTGGATTTGCAACCATCGTCATAACGAACGTTCAGGATTCTCCGGTCCATCAAATTGATGGATATGTTATTTGCAACAATGTTGAGCCCGGTCGCGGCGGCGGCGGAAGTTATGGAACTTTGGGCAGCATCCCCGGATTGGTTCAATAAGGAAGGCTTTTGACTAATGGCAGAAAAAATAGTTACCATAAAATTCTTAATTGAAAACCTTGAAATTTGGAACAATTTGAACAGCATTGTTTCTTCTCGCCAAGGATTCCGCGTCCTTAATTCTTCGGAATCAAAACCATGCGATATATTGTTCATCGATGCAGGTGAAAATACCAGCCGGGATCTTCAGAAGATTGATGCCGTGAAGACATCCGGTTCGGCAAAGGAGATATTTCTAACATCCTCTAAGCTTGAATCCGATTTCATGATTCAGGCCCTCAGGTTAGGGGTCAAGGAATTTTTTATTCAGCCGATAAAGAAGGAGGAAGTCGAAGCAGCCCTTCAGAAATTCCGCGACAACCAGGAAATCATCGTTCTGGAATCCAAGAATATTAAGAAGGGGAAAATCATCAATGTCATCGGAAGTAAAGGGGGAATTGGAACGACAACGGTTGCAGTAAACTTGGCTATCAGCCTGGCTGAATCGAAAATTTCTCCCATGGTTGCCTTGATCGATATGAATCTGCTTTTTGGAGAAATTCCAATCTTTTTAAATTTGAATTCCCCCTTCAACTGGGGCGAGGTTGCGAAAAACATTTCCAGGGCTGACGCGACTTATTTGATGAGCATCCTTTCCAAACACAGTTCGGGAATTTATGTCCTTCCCTCCCCTACCGGGATAGACGGCATCAATGTCGCCAACGCGGATGTTATTAAACAGATTTTGGATTTGATGGCCCAGGTCTTTGATTTCATCATCATCGACGGAGGGCAGTCCCTCGATGAAACATCCTTGAAAATCCTGGAGATGTCCGATTTTGTTTTTGTGATAGCCATATTAAGTCTGCCGTGTTTGGCAAATGTCAAAAAGCTCTTGTGGACTTTCGGCAGGCTCGGCTTCCCGAAACCGGAAAAGACGAAAATTCTTATGAATCGGTACCACAAAAAATCGCTGATTTCTTTGAAGGAGGCCGAAGAAAGTCTCAAACAAAAAATCTACTGCCTCATAACGAATGATTACCAGACCACGATGTCCGCGATCAACCAGGGCAAGACCCTCTCCGCGATCGACCGGGGGGCGGAAATAACGAGGAATTTCAAGGAATTGGCCGGAAAAATGCTGGACCTCGATCGGCTTCCAGAGAAGGGAATAGCTTAACTATTGTCCACGCGGCGTGGGAAACAATAAAAAGAAAACTTTGGAATTCATAATTCTTATCACCCCCACCCTTCCCTCCCTTATCAAAGGGGGAGGGGAATGATAGAATTTCCGGCTGGACACTATTTTTGAATGAAAGAAGTGAGACGCATCATGGCAGAAATAAACTCCTTGAATGGCAATCTTCTTGATATCGTGGGCCGAAAACAATCTTTGGCGAATGTTAATCGATTTCTCATTATCAAAGAATACCACGAAATGAAGGCCAAAATTCATAATCGGCTGTTGGACCTGGTCGATCTGTCGATCCTTGATTCCCTGGACGAAGCAACCTTAAGGCAGGAAATCAAGAAATTGGTGGAAAGGATCATGGGGGACGATGGGAACAGTGTTCCTCTGAATTACCTTGAAAGGGAAAAGCTGTACAGCGAAATCCAGGATGAGGTCTTGGGATATGGGCCCATTGAACCTTTGATGAAAGACCCGACGGTTTCCGACATCTTAGTGAACACCCACAAGCAAATATATGTGGAAAGATTCGGGAAACTCGAGATTACGGAAGCGAGTTTCAAAGATGACAATCATCTGAGGAGGATCATCGATAAAATTGTTTCTGCGGTTGGCCGCAGAATCGATGAATCAAGCCCCATGGTGGACGCCCGTCTTCCCGACGGTTCGCGAGTCAACGCCATCATTCCCCCCTTAGCCTTGGACGGGCCCGTTTTATCCATCCGGAGATTTGCCGCCGATCCGCTTGAATTGGAAGACCTTTTGAGCTTAAAGACGCTGACTCCCGAAATCGGCGAACTTTTCAAAGGCATCATAAAGGCCAGATTGAACATTCTAATCTCGGGAGGAACCGGCACCGGTAAAACGACCATGTTGAATGTTCTTTCGCGCTTCATTCCGGTAAACGAAAGAATCGTAACCATCGAAGACTCCGCCGAATTGCAGCTCAAACAGCCGCATATCGTCCGTCTAGAAACCAGGCCGCCCAATATCGAAGGAGCAGGGGAGGTAACCCAGCGAGACCTCGTAAGGAACAGCTTGAGAATGCGTCCGGACCGAATCATCGTCGGTGAAGTGCGGGGAGCGGAGGTCCTGGATATGTTTCAAGCCATGAACACCGGCCATGACGGCTCTCTTTCGACCATCCATGCCAACTCAGCCCGGGATGCCCTTATGCGGATGGAAACTCTTTCGGCCATGACGGGGTTGAATATTCCCGGCATCTTTATTCGTAAATATGTGAGTTCCGCCCTCAATATCATCATTCAGCTGTCGCGCATGGTTGACGGCAGCAGGAAGGTGGTGAGCTTTCAGGAACTGACGGGCATGGAAGGGGAGACCATTACCCTTCAGGAAATATTCTCCTTTGAACAGACCGGCATCGGCCAGGACGGCCAAGTAAAAGGAAGATTCAGCGCCAAAGGAATCAGGCCAAAGTTCATCGAGAAATTCAAACCTCTCGGGATTCCGATTCCCTACGATCTGTTTGATCCGAGCAAGGTTCAGAGAGATTTAAAAAAATTAAAAGTTCAAAATTCAAAATGTAACATTGCAAAATACAAATCAGAATATTATAAAATCCTGGACCCGGGTTTTCACCGGAGTGACGACTTTTTATGGATCCATCATAGTTTGCCTCTTCGGAAAAGATGTGTTTTTCATGAAAATTTGCATTTTGCATTTTACAATTTGCAATTTAAAATAAAATTCCGGCGGAATTTATGGACCTGGATAACATCCTCTGGATCGTCTTGTTTGTGGGTATTCTTGTTTTAATCGAACTCGGATACTATACGGCAACGTCTATCTGGACTCCTGAAAAAAGGGAAATTAAAAAGCGCCTCAGAATTCTGGCCTCCTCGAAGTTGGAAGATCCCGAAATCGATATCGTCAGAAAGAAATCTTTGAGCGGGATAGCCTGGCTGCGGCGTCTCCTTCAGAAATTCCCGGTTACCGATAAAATTCTTCTCCTCATCGCCCAGTCGGGATTGAAACTGAATGTTGCTTTATTTGTCCTGATGTCCTTAGCCATGGCCGCCATAGGGTTATTATTTGGTACCTTCATCATTCCAGAACGGTTGCTTTTTTATCGATTTCTTATCCAGGTTGGTTTATCGATTCTACTGGGTCTTCTTCCTTTGTTGTTTGTTTTAGTGGCAAGAGCGAAAAGGATGGAAAAATTCAATTCCCAGCTGCCGGAGGCGTTGGATTTGATTGCCCGGTCGCTGAGAGCCGGGCATGCCTTCTCGGCAGGGCTCAAAACTGTCGCAGATGAGATGCGGGATCCCCTCGGAACGGAATTTTATAGAACTCTCAACGAGATTAATTTCGGAGTCAGCGTCCCTGACGCTCTGAAGAATCTTTCCAATCGGGTCGATTGCCCGGATCTGAAAATTTTTACCATTTCCGTAATCATTCAGAGGGAAACAGGCGGAAATTTGGCTGAAATTCTTGAAAACAACGGCAAAATCATTCGAGAACGTTTTAAATTTCAGGGAAAAGTGAAAGTCCTGGCGGCTCCGGGAAAATTATCTGCCATCGTAATCACAATCCTGCCCTTTGTGTTGGCTTTCTTACTTGTCAATTTTAAACCCTAATTATTTAAACCACCTGATCCTGGATCCTGTCGGGCAAATGGCCCTTGTTTTTGGTCTGCTCTTGATGCTTGTTGGGATTATCGTGTTGAGGAAAATGGTTGTCATAAAGGTCTGACTATGGAAAACATAGTTTTTATTTTTATTTTAATTTTCGTTTCGGTGTTTTTATTCTTTCTGGGACTTTATTTTTACTTTCAATATCGGCAAAATCGGCAAAGACTTGCTTAAAAGGATTGATGATTTTGCGGAACCTACCACCGCCGAAAAGGATAGGACGATTCAGGTTGGATCAATAAGAAAATCATCCCTTTTTTTGAGAAATTCGGGGCTTGGTTTACCTCTCGAAAGGAAGAAGACCAGTCGCGTCTGCGGCTCTTTTTCGTACGGGCGGGATATCGAAAGGGAAATGCGACTTTTTTTTCGGGATAAAGACGTTTTTGGCCCTCGCATTTGTAATCATCGCTATTGGTTTGAAGCTTTTTGTCTTTATAACGATCTCCCCTCTGATTTTACGCTTCTGGGTGCCGCTTTCGCCGTCGTTGGCTTCTATCTTCCCAATCTCTACCTGCTGATTAAAACCTTGGATCGAAAGGAAAGAATTCAAAAGGGCCTTCCAGACGCCTTAGATTTGATGGTGGTTTGCGTCGAAGCCGGATCCAGTCTGGACGCCGCCATTACCCGTGTCAGCGAAGAAATGCGGCTGGATAATAAGGTTCTGAGCGAAGAGTTCAAGTTCTTAACTCTGGAACTGCGAGCCGGAAAATCAAGGAAAGACGCCCTTACGAATTTTGCCCAGCGGGCAAATTTGGATGATGTCAATAACCTTGTTTCGCTGCTAATCCAAACCGAACGATTTGGAACAAGCATCGCCCAAGCCCTTCGAGTCCATTCCGACTTCATGAGGGTCAAAAGGTTTCAGAAGGCAGAGGAAATCGCGGCTAAGATGCCGTTAAAAATGATTTTCCCGTTGGTCCTTTTTATTTTTCCATTTTTTTTGTTGATTGCCGCTGGGCCAGCCGTTATTGGCATTTATCAGAGCTTTCACCGGGCGATAATAAAAGGGGGCACGAAGACCATGGCTTTCAAGAAAATTATTGGCAATTATTTCGGTTTTTCTAATGCTTTTCCCGTTGCCCGCCTGCAGCTTCCATCAATAAAACGTTAAATTGGGGGAACTGGTGGGGGAGAGAAAGAGGAAAAGGGGATCGATCAAAAAAAGGTAAATAATTTTTTTGAAAATATCCGCCCTGCTTCCGGCAATGCCGAATCACATTATTTGTTAGCTTGCCACTATCAGGAAAGAAATCGGCATCGGGAGGCTGTTGAAGAATTTAGAAAATCGATTTCCATAAACCCAAATCACGTGAAAGCCTATAACGGCCTCGGCGTTTCCTTCGATAATTTGAAAATTCATTCCATGGCCATCGAATCCTACAAAAGAGCTCTGGCTTTAAATCCTGATCTCGACTACGTCCAGAACAATCTGGGCTACTCCTATCTTTTATCGGGCAACTTTGATGAGGCAGTCAAGGCTTTCCAGAAAGCCTCGGCGCTCAATCCTCAAGACAAACGCTTTCATAATAATCTCGCCCTGGCCTATGCCGAAAAAGGCCAGTTTGACCTCGCTTTGAATGAGTTTAAAAACGCCGGGGAAGAAGGCAATCGCCCATTATAACATCGCCCAAGTTCTACTTCAAAAAGGGCCTGTACAAGGAAGCTAAGAGTCATTACGCTATCGCTCTTGAATTGAACCCATCTTCCCAAGCCTTTAGATCAGGTTTCAGAGCGGCAAGCGCCCTGGCAGCGGTTTTCGACTCAAAGCCCGAAAAGCAAAAAACCTCGATCGCCTCCATTCCAGCAGAGTCTTCTCCTCAGGCAAAAGATGGGAATCAGGACTTACGGACCCCTAGATTCCGGAAATTTCGCCAGGCAAGGAAGCCGCTTTGAAGTCTGACAGCCATCCTGACCAAAACAATAGGAAAGAACCTGTTATAATGCCTTCCCTGCCTTCAGTGAAAGCCGCGATTGCCCAGCCCCAGTTTCCTCCATATCTGCCGGAATCCAAATCGGAGGAAACTTATAAGGCCAAAACTCCGGAAGCCGCTCTGAAATCTGACAGCCATCCTGATCGCGATAATAGAAGGGACCTTGTCATAATTCCATCCTCCCCTTCATTGAAAGTCGAAATTACCCAGCCCCAGTTTTCTCCATCCCCGCTGGAATCAAAAACAGAAGAAACCCATAAGGCGAAGACTCCGGAAGCCGCTTCCACTGCCCCACCCTCTTTGCAGCGGATATTTTCCCAATCCCCGCCCATCGTCTTCACCATTTTAGCAGGGCAAGGATAGAGAAGAAATTTAAAGCCGAGATCATCGAAGCCCCTTTAAAAGAAGTATCATCCATCGGTCAGTCAAGAAGCTGTGGGAAGCGGCCGCATCGATAATCCGGCTTCGCCTCTTCCCTCGGCGCAGAAGGAAATATCTGCGCCCCAGCCCCTCCTTTCACAACAGGAAACGAAGGCTAAGAATGAAGCTCCTTCTGATAATTTCAAAAAAGGCCGCCGGATCCCATCCAGAAACCTCTTTTAAAATCGCAGTGGGTTATGAACTGCAATTAGGCGCTTTCCGATCTCTGAAACAAGCAAAATCTCAAGTTGATAACTTGCAGGCTGCCGGATATTCCGCAACCATAAAGCCCTGGAAAGATAAGCGGGGTTATGAATGGCACCGCATTGTCTTGGGACCTTTTGTGACTTCTCAGGAAGCGCTTGCCAAAAGGAAGAATTAGCTGCAAGCGGGAAGGGCCCGAAACGCCTTTGTTCAGTTGGCAGCGACAAAGATTGATTCGCCCAAAAATGCCGAACCGGGCGGGAAGGTATCGGAGGAGAAAGGGAAACTGGCCAAAGCGGTTGGCATAGAAATCTCAAACGGAAACGGGATCTATAGAATGGCCCAAATGCTTGGGAATTGCTTGAGCGAGGATGGATTAAATGTCTGCCGCCTAACCAATGCGTCTAACTTCAATCATGCGGCAACAACCATTTATTATCAAAAAGGATACCGCCAGGAGGCTCAATATCTAGCCGGTTATTTCCCGGGATGCGATAATTTGAAGGAGATCGAAAAATTCGACCGGGAGATGGTGAAGGTCAAAATCCTTATTGGGAAAGATCTCCTCGGGAGAAATAGGCTGCAGGAGCCCGGTAAAGCTTCATGACTAAGAAGATGTTTTTTATCGCTTTCCTTCTTTCCTTTATTCCCCTCCTCGGTTTGTGGGGATGCGCCTCCAAGGACCCCCAGTTAACCTCCCTCAAAAAAAACAACGAATACCGGCAAATGATTGAAAAGCAAAAGGCCTCTGCGGAGGCACAGATGGAAAAGAAATTGCCTCCATTAGATGCCGCAGGGCATGAACGGCTGGGCGATCGTTACCTGCTTCAAGGGAAACCTGAATTTGCCTTCAGCAATATCTCGAGGCTTTGAATTTAAACCCGGGCCAGGAAAATCAGGAGCGTCTCCACTACAAAATCGGGCCGCCTTTTCCTCCAAAAGGGAATCATCGAAGGAAGCAAAGCACGGAATTTCAGGAGATCCTTCAGAAATAATGCCGATCATGCTTTGGCTCATGAAGGGATGGGAAGAGTCTTTTTCATTGGCCGTGATTATGCCGCCGCCAAGAACCATTTTCGTCCAAGCTCTCAAATATAACCCTAAGTTATGGGAAGCTCATAATTTTCTCGGGATTATTTTTGACAAAGAAGATCAGTATGATGAGGCGATGAATCATTTTCTCGCTGCCATTCAATATAAAACCGGATGCAAGCGACTTATATAATAATTTGGGGATCTGCTTATACTTAAAGGGCGACTATGAGAAGGCGGTTCTCGCCTTTGGTGAGGCGCTGAAAATTGAACCCTCAAACTCTAAAATTAATAATAACCGGGGATTGGCGCTTTCCAAATTGGGCAGATACCAGGAGGCGGTTGCGGCCTTTAAGAGGGGCGGAGATGAGGCTTCCGCCTATTACAATCTGGGCTGTGTATATATGATGCAGGGAAAATACGCAGAATCGATCGAAGCTTTTCAAAAAGCCATAGACATTAAACCGGATTTTTACATTGGCGCTCATGAAAACATTAAAAAGGCCAAAGCTGCCCTCAATTCTGAAAGGGTTAAGAAAAGTAATTTATCACAGTAATATATCTCTCAACTCCAGCGTCGCTCCGCTCCGACGGGGTGGCCGGAATCCCCCGGACTGAGTGACCGGTTCCAATCGGATTAGGTGGCCGATATCACCGGAATAGACAACGAATCAATCATGAAGGTTGATCCCCTCGCCCCAGACTTCTGAGGCAGAAGCTTAGGAAGGCATAGCAAGTTGCAGCAATGTAGAAGTTAGTCGATATCCCAAAATAAATCGCGAAAAAAACTGCTAATGCCGAGGAGAGCAAGCTAAAGATCCCATTGAGTGCCCAGAACCACGGCGTGAAGATTGAAGCACTCGCCCTCGACATCAATCGCATGCCGGCCGGAAAGAAAATACCCAAAAGCAGGCCCAGAGGAAATATCACGATGACGGAGGCAATGATTTTGGAGATAATGGGAGAAGTGATCATTTCTGAAATCAATTTTGTTAGGATCGCAGGCATCAGCATGATGACAATGGCCGCACATGCAGGAAACCCATGCCCCCAGGGCGTACGAGTAATCGGCAGATAGCCACTCAGGTAACTGCCAATCCCGCTACTCAGAATAATCGTGAACAATAATATGCCCAGCGCATATGTGGGATGACCGAGGAAGATAGAGAGCCTCTGAATAAGCCCCATCTCCACAAACATGAATCCCGCGCCGATAAGCGCGAAGTATAGCGCCCCCGCCCAAAAGTGCGCTTTTCCGATATTTTGATACTGTCCGCAGGACCTTGTTCCGCGTTTCAACGGAATGACGATCACCCCGTACGCGACCAAAAGAAGCGTTAATATTAGCGCAATAAGAGTGATAGATGCTACCAGATTCCCTTGCGCCACTCCGGAGTTTCTATGAAAGGCCTGAGCCACATGCTGCAGGCGAAGCATATTAAAGAAATATGGATTCTCGTCAGTCGGTGGTGCGTAATTCAAATCCTTTCCCATGACCACCTGCCGCAACTCATCGACCGAACGAACGGAGACGATCTCCCGTAGGATAGGGTTGTTGGGCAATTCACCCGGAGAGATGGCAAGATCGTACCCCAAAGAGGAAGTAGTCCGTTTTAGCGTCGCAACATCATAATCGCTGAAGGGACGCCTGCTGAGTAGAAGTGTAGAGATTCTGTTAACTGTCGCCATTGCAATATGCCGCGTGGGATCCTTGATTCCGGCGTGAAGGAGGGTTGCCAACCCGAGGCTCACGATGCGACCGGTCTCTCCAAGGTTGGTCGGATCATACCAGCGAGAGACGGTAAAGATCCCATCATCAGCGAGCCTATTTATAAACACCTGCCATGCTTCAATGGTGTATAGTCCATTTTCCGACAGTGAAAAAGCCCCCGCCCCCGTTGCTGCCCAAGTATCGATAAGCGACATTTGGATTACAGAATACCGATCCGTTGTCCAAGTAAAGAAAACTTCTCGCCTCATCAACATGAAGCTCCACCCCCTTTCGGTCAGCCACTCCAGCCAAGTCTCTGAATTCACGCTCGAGGAGGCCTATAAAAATCGGATTCACATCTATGCCCACAACTTTTCTATGTCCGAAAAGAATCGCGCTTTGGATATCCCGTGCTCCCCCAACCCCGATGATGCATGCTCCTCCACTTGGCCGCAAGTAATATCCGATGTTCGTCACATCGTGGCGAAGATGGGAAATATCCTGAAATGAAAAAAACCTACAAAGCGATGTCCCAGCATCGCCATCGATATTCATCCAGTGCTGAACCACCTGTTCATTTCTGGGCGCCATCGGGCTCGTACCCCAGTATTGAGGAGGCCCTTTTGTTTCCTTATACACCACCACCCGAGAGAATGAATTCCACCTTTCAAAGAGTTTTTGGCTTACAGGTTCGATAAAACCCTTAACAACATAGGGTCGTATCCCATATATCGTATAGGAGTTAACGACTGAAAGAACCAAGAGAAAACTGAGTGCCAACCAACCAACGCGACGAAGGGCAGCATTCCGGTTTCGCCATTGAAAGCTCAAGCCAGCAAGTGCGCTAGATGCACCGCAAAAAATGAAAAGACTTGGGGCATCAAGAATTTCAGCCCTTTGAGGACGAATAGGCACCCTATAGACGCCCCAAATGAGATCGCTTGCGTAAAGCTTGCCGATCGGCAGACGGTATTTCGTAAGAACGGCAGTTACTGCAATGCCTGAGAAATAGTATGGAAGTGCACAGGCGAATATAGCGATGGGGAGAGCGCTGTATTTCAGAACAAGCGGAAAGGGGGTGAGGGCTAACGGCAAGAGGCACAATATTGCTAACGATAAAGGAATGGCGATGGAACAGCTAAGACAAGCGATTGCTATGCTTTTATCAAGAAGATTTTCGGCGAAGCGCTCTGGCTTCAGGTACACCTGCATTGCGCCCGCAGTCATCCCAGGCATTGAGGTGGAGATTGCCAAAAATGCCAAGTGATACCAGCTTATTACACTCAATAGCCTCGACATTGTTATTTGGAGGGAAGCATGCTGAATGTAATTAAGCGGTGCCGAGGTAGACATTCCATCCAGACTTAATATTTGTTCCCATATTCGAACATAGCCTCAAAGGGATGGTATAAAACTTTTGAAGATAAGATCTGATGCTTTCGCAAATTATCCGGCACCAGGCCGAAGAACAATGGAACCTCCTTAGCGCACCGATGTCGCCAGCTATCTTGCGTGATAGATGGGAAGTCAAATTCTAACGCCAATGTAAATAGTTTAGCTTTCTTTTACAAGTGAGCGAGGCATCGATAGCAATGACAATATGTAAAGACTTATCACAATTAACAATAATGCTTTGATGCCAGTTATAAAAGTGATCGATTGCAACAATCCTCCAATTAATGCACCGAAAAGATTAGCACCAAGTGCCTGATTCTTGTTTTCCACGTTAGCGAAAGAAAGGATAAATATTATTCCGCTAAATATCATTGGAATGGTTGTCAAACTACCAACTAGTATAGCCTTAGGAAGGTATGATAGGAAAGCAAAACTTGCAAGGTCGAGGGCGTATAATAATAGGCAAATGACACATAAAAGAATATAAACGGGTATCGGAGGTACCTTCGGGTATTTTGAAACAATTAAATTTGCCACCAAGATCATAACCAAAACTCCTGAAATAATAATGGCATTCACCTCCCAGGTACTTCCAAATACCACAGCTGCTTTACTGATGTTCTGAACCTCCAATAGCATGAATGCCGCCCCCAAAAAGAAGAAATGCCAATGCGAACGATTCCATTCACTGAATATCTCTGAACCCCTCCAATTCCCGCAGGATCGAACGAAAAGTATAATCATTACCCCGGCTAAAAGAAAATACAATAAGGGAATTCCCGGGGCTTTTAGATAAAGATAGGGCCAATCGTCTGTCGATATCGGAGTAATATATGTAAAGTTAAGCGGATACTGTTGTTTTGATTTTTCGATAAGGGCCCTTAATGTCGCATCCTTAGCAATTTGATCCCTTGTTGAAGTCAGATTACCCGCCACGAACATTATGCCACCATAGCCTGAATCGCTCTTGGGAATGGCGAAACTTGTGGGTTCTTCCCCAAAGATGTCACGCAATTGCTTTGCAATCCGGTCAGCAATAAAGAAATCCATCGCACTCGAATGAAGAGCAATGATTCCCCCGTCTGCAAGTAAAGATTTTGCCCGCCCGATACTTTCCCATGTAAATACATATTCATCAAGTCGAGTATTTGTCATAACGGGAGAAGTGTGGGAGTCCAAAAGTCCAAAGGAAATGATATCAAAGCGATCATTGCAGGTCGCAAAGAAAGAGCGAGCGTCATTGTTCACCATTTTTACTATCGGTGAATCATAAGGTTTCTCAGGATGAAAACGTTTCCCCATGGATAATATAGCTGGATCAATTTCGACAGCCGTGATTTCCTGAACTCCGTGTCGAAGACCGCCAGCAACATCATTGCCCGTCCCTGATCCAACAATTAGCATTTTCTTTGGATTCGGATGCAGGATCAATTGAATGTCATATTGACTATGGCCATTAACCTTTGATCCTGATGCCTTATTCTTTATTCTTTCAACATCTGGCCGCAGATCGACGATTTCTTGAAATGTTACGTTGTTAACATTAACATAATATCTTCCAATCTCTCCTTTATTTGGATCAGCCGCTCTTATTACGAGTTTCTGATAAGGTGACCATGTCACTTCCATTGAACCATTTTCTATCCCGGCAAACCATGATAAAATAATTATACCGAGGCATAATGACAGGTTAAATCATTCTGCTCCGTCTGGGTGCATTTAAAAATAAAATCAGTAGCAAAACAAATATAAAGCACCAAACGAAAGGCGGAGCGTATAGGCTACTGACAATAACAAACAACCAAGTACCTATAAGACTCCCCATTAGATTGATGGAGTAGGCCCAGATGGTATCTGGATGATTGTTTAGAAGCCGGCCCAAAATGCGACCAATAGGTATAAACATATCTAAAATCAATAAAAGGAGAAAATATGAACAGATTAGGCCCAAGAATGCATAGGAGACGCTTTGAAAACTGCTTGTTGTGATAGCACTGTAAAATATTGGCAGGTCTCTCATTACACTTAGCAGTTCACTGATCATAGCCAAACCCTTTCTCCCTATGGGAATGGCGAGGAATAATGTTATAACTAGAAGTGGTAATATGGTGTTGCGAAGATCGATTTTTTCATTGGAGGTAAAACATCCAAGGCCAAGCCCGAGAAAACACACGACCAGTATTGTATTTTGTAAATACGCAAAAATGCGAATCTCCGTTGAGATCCAGCGAATGATCATCATTTCGAGAAATAGTCCCAATATGCTGATTAGAAAAATTGATAATGTTGGATTCGCCGGCCCTATATCTAATCCTGCGATATTATTATTTTTATTATTCATTTATTTATCCTTCAAAATCCGTTGCCCTGGTAAACAAGGATATAGGGAAATAACCAGGAATATAGTATTCCTGATAGAAGAGAAGTAGAATAAAATGGTTCTATCCGTTAAACGCAAAGAAAATATATCGAAAGTCCCAAATATTTAAGCCCAAATACGATCACTCAAGAATAACACCTACTCCCCCTGCTGCTTAATCGTCAAAAAACACTAAGAATTCCTTTCATAATTCAAGTCCCAAAGGGCCCATAAAAATATATAAATTGGAATGAAAAAGAGCAGTTGGATGTGAATATAACTTGAAATCCTATGGGCAGGGTAAGCTACAAATAGCACTATCAAAATTATGCGCTGATAATTATTGGAGAAATATTTTCTCACTAACTGATAATCTATAATTAATAAAACAGGTAAAACCAGCAGTGATAAATCATAATATTGCGTATGCAAGCTGATCAACAAAGAGCCCGAAATGGCTAATGACCAAAATAATCTAAAATCGTCATGTTGGGGGTTGGCTTTTCTCCAAATAATAATTAGAAATAATACCAAGCTACCGATAATTCCATAGCCAAAATATTGAATAAATTTAATCAAAGTTTCATATCCTTTAGATTTTTCCAGGGGCTGAATGATTGAGAAATCCAGAACCTCCATAACCGATATATGCGTTGCTCCTCCCGCGATTCTTTCCTGCGCCCGGTACAGACCGCTCATCGAATCCCACATCTTCATTGGCCAATCCCAACCGCAGTAAAAAGCTCCCAAAAGGTAGTGCCCCACTCCGATCAGGAGAGCCACCGCAACCATTTGCCATTTTTTTCTGAGAACCAATAACCCAAGCAAAGGAAGGGCATATTGCGGTTTGAAAAGCAAAAGCCCCAATGCCAACCCGGCGATTTTCTGCTGATTTTTCACGATCGCAGCATACCCCCAGCATAATAGAAAGAAGCTTAATGCTGCATTTTGCCCCCCTATAATGGTGTGCATCATGGGCATCCAGGACATCCCCAATAATGCTGCTACCCACCAATCAGAGGACATTCCTCTTAGCTGGGGTTTAAGAATCACCATCCCCAGAACGAATAAAATAGCCATCATTAAGGTGTGGATGTGAAAGGAAACTCGATAAGGGAGGAAAGAGAAAACGCTGCATATGACAGCTACCGACGCAGGATTAATGAAATAGAGAAGGCCTTTCATTTTTTCAGGGGCAAGGATTTGATTTTGCACCTGTTTTTGATATTCCGGATCGTAAATTATCGACCCCTTTCCCTCCTGAATGATTTTCCCTGCCAAATAAAAAGTTATAAAATCCCCACCTATTACAACTCCTTGATTGTTTACAAGGTTTTTTGTCGAAATATGGTAACCGATATAACTTACGATCCATATTCCGAAAAATATTACTGCCAATAAACGCAGCCTATTTTTACTGGTAATTTTTTCAATAATGGAACGCTTCTCTTTTTCTTGGAAAGGAGAAAGCATCGGTTCCTTCACGTGAATTTCGGGTTAAGCCCCTTCACTCTTCCCCTCTCCCCCCAAAATAGGGAAGAGGGCGGGGATGAAAGGGGGGCCTCGATATCGATCCCCAAAGATCCTTAAGGCACGGTAAGATATACAAAACTCCCAGAGGCACTAAACTATTAAATATCGTTCCCCAATAAATATTAAAGGGTTGCCCTACAAATACAAAAGACAAAATGTAAGCATAAACCGATAAAGCCACTCTTGACCCCAATTTGCCTTTCCATCCTGTGAGCCCAAGTAGAAGGAATGGAACCAATAAGGCATTTAGCCGAGGAGGGATTAATATGAGAAATGGATGCATTTGAATAGTTTTCAGTGCGAAGGACCACCCCCCGAGTCCGATCCATTCATTTTTTTGAATCAAAGGTACATTACCCGTAAAGGTCTGAACATAATAAGCATGAATACCCAATATGAAAAAAAACCCAATCGTTATCGATAGCCAAACCAAACTTTCCCGCCAACGCTTTTCAAATAAAGACACCATCATCATGACCATTATGAAAGGAAAGGATAGCTCACGAATGAGTAAGGCGATGCCCCCCGCTGCTAATGAAAGAATAACCCAACCTCGCGTATAGGAAATTACGGATAGAACAATACATGTTCCCGCCCAAAATTCATGGGCGAAATAAAGGTCGGGGATCCCTCCATAAATAACAATACCGGTTAATAGAAGGCTGCCAATAAGAGTTTGACCAAGCGCTTTTTCCTTTCTCAATAACCAGATCCACAAAAATAGGGTTCCACCGGCTATCATGATTCCGATAAAATACCCCAATTCAATGGTTGGTAGGCACCCTAAAAATAAGGCAAGAAAGGGCAGCCTCCAATTGAAGACACTTTGAGTAGCATATCCCCGCTCCCTAAGTTCTTTTCCTGCCGCTTCATAGTACCCTTCTCCATCATGAATTCTCTCTACAATTGACCTCTGACAGGCTAAATCTACCCCTTTCTTTCCTGGAGCATCATTCCCGCTTTCTATAGTAAAAAAGCCGTAAACCGATAAAAATAATATGGATAAGGTTATGCAGATCGCTATCCAAGGGGGCAAATTTGAAAAGCGCGTCTCTTTCGGATAATTTGGACCAGCTATACGAAATTCGCTTCTCTGCAAGCAGCCATTTTCTTGTCTAATTTTCTTCACCCTTTTCTTCCTTAATAACTGGTACGACATCCATATATTTTCTTATTAAATACCCATATTCATCAATATTCTTCACAAATATATTGGCGACTTTATCAGAATAAATCAGTTTCCAATCACTTTTTTCCAAAAGGAATCGTGAGAGAGGGGAATCGCTGTCATAAAAAATCCAATGGATCTCATATTTATCGATAATTTCCTGCCACCCCGATTTGAATTCCGATATCTTTCGATACTCCCGTATTTTTTCTGGCCCGTACATATCCAGTCTTCCATCTATAAAAACTTTATATTCTGGGAATGCGCTGTAAATGAGGTAATCCCCGAATTCATCGTTATTGAACATATTTCCCTTTATGATTTCCCTTTTCAAGAACTCAACAGCCTTTACCGGCTTTATTTTCTCGTTTATCCCATAATTAACGGATCCCGAATGCATCCATAAAACCGCAATCACGATTCCGATTCCAGGCCACAGATAACCCTTCGAAATCCGATCAAGCTCGGCGTAACTCTTTGCCTTCTCATTAAATCGATTAAATAGTCTCCCTTTCCTTTCCTGCAATAAAAACCCTATATGCTTAATAATAATTGGAGATAAAATTATCGAAAACAAAGGTATATAGCGGCGGGAATATAGCGACATATGGATAAATAATATAACCAACATAATCTCAATAAGCGTACATCTTTTAATTGATACCATGAATATAAATATGCTCATAAGAAGAAATATTTCGAAAATGATATAACTAAGATCATGGAAATTGGGCGATAAAAATTCGGAAACATTATCCATGAATATTTTTTCGGAGATAATTGAAAAAGGGAATAATAAAATTTTATAACCATTCGGGTTCAAGAGGGCTGAAATTACGCAAAGACTGAGAATAAGAAAAAGTATTCTCGCTTTTCCCTTGCATATTTTTCTTTTTTCTCCATCCGAAAAAGAGGTCTGGATAAAATTCCCTATAAAATAGACCCCGGTCAACAAAATTCCTGTAATGAACCCTCCATGAAGGTTAACCCATAAGAGCATTATAAGTGGTAAAATAAATAGCCATTTTCGGTTGCGATATTGAAATTGATCCAATATAAAATACCAGCTGAGCATCAACAATAATGACATAATATGGGGGCGAGCCAACCAATGCATGGAAGATGTCACGGCCGCAAAGATAACGAGCAAAGTCGAAATGATTATATTGCCATCATTTAACCGGATAAATTTGAATAAAAAATAAAAGATAAAAGCGATAAGCAACGAAAAGAGAAAAATTACGCCATTTAGGCCAAAATAGATATGAAACCAGCCCATTATTGCTTCGGAAAGCCACTCATGCGCGATCCAGGGAATTGGAGGGGTATGATATGAATAGATGTCGTGCTTGGGAATGGATAAATTTTCAATTATATATTCCCCTGCCCTGATGTGGTAGCCGGTATCGCCATCATCCAGAAGCCCCTGGCCTCTAACCATAAGAAGAAAAAGGAAAAAAACTAAAAAAATGATATTCCCAACAGATGGAAATAAATGGGATAAAATCTTATTTGCTGGAATCATAAGAGTATTTTCCCCGTGCTCTCACGTTTAGCAGCTATTTTTCCCTTGATGATGAAATCAATCTTGATGATCGCGTAAAAAGTCCCCAGTCGCGTCATTGCGGGGAGCATAGCGACGAAGCAATCTCATGAAATCAATGGGTAAGAAAAGACGAGATTGCTTCGCCTCGCTCGCAATGACTCATTTTGGGACTTTTTGCGAGCCCATCAACCTTGATGATCTTCTAAATAATCGTAACTCCGGTGAAACCTGGAATCCAGAATATTTATACCTATGCGAAAATCCTTGCCTCTGGCTTTCGCCAGGAATGACTGAAAGCGGGTGGTCAGCTTTTTTACGCGATCCTCAAAATTGAATGCGCTTTTAGATTCAATTTTTCTTTAATACACATAAATAACTGGCTCCTGGGATAATAAGAGGATAAACTCGCAGCCATTGGCGCTCAAGAGAAAATATTTGAAGCAGAATCCAATTTAGTCCTCGGGATGGAAGAGTCAGATCGCTTTTCCGATTCCCTTTGAATTTTCCGATTCCCAATAACCTCCATAACGAAATTATCGGGAAAAGAAAGCTGTTGAAAGGAGAAAAAAATACCTCAGATACAGGAAGCCCCTTCCATAGGTTATGAAAACTTTTGGCTGAATATCTCCGTTTGTGACCCAAGACGACATCATGCTCGCTCCATAAAAACCCATGCGCCGGAACGGTAAGAAGTACGATACTTGAGCGATTCAAATTCCTAATAATATGTCCCAGGAAAACTCTATCTTCCTCGATATGTTCAAGGACATCGGCGAGAATTACCCCATCCAAACTCTTCCAGTAACCGGATAACGTCTCCCTAAAATCCCCGATGAAAACAGGACAATCCACCCTCTTGGAAGCAAGCCCTGCCGCCTTGGAAGAGATGTCCGAACCGATGACTTGATAATATTTTTGAAAATATTTTAGATTCCCTCCCGTCCCGCACCCGATCTCAGCAATGGTCTTCCCCTCATTCGGCGGGAGATATTTCCTCAACACTTCAAAAAGAATTTCCCTGCGGGCCTTGAACCACCAGTGGACATCTTCAATCCTTGCGTGAAGTTCAAACTCTGAGGTATCCATCTGTTTTTATTGTTCTATTTTGTTTATCGTCATTATTCATCCGGCCTTCAATTGAAAATGAAGAGATCTAATAGAGCTTTTGGGGAATAACAAATTCATCTTCACCTTCCCTTTTATGGAAAGCCGTTCGAACCAAAACGATAAGATTAACTGCTGAATATATATCACAAAAGACCCCCGGTTTGCTATCGCTGGCTTTATGGCCGCTAAACAAGTCCTGCCACCCTCAATTAGTTCGTTAAGGCTGTTTCGCAAGTTCAAGGGCTAGGAATATTTCGGTCAGGAAACGGATTGAGGTGCGGCAAAAAAGAGGGTTTAAGAGGAAAGAGAGGGCGAAAAAATACCAATCGAAATGCAAATTCGCCGGATGCTTCTTTCCTTGCCTAACGCAAAGGGCAGAGCCAAAATGCTCTGCCCTTTGATTTCTATGTTTCCAGGTCTGCAGAGAAAAAGATTTTCCCATTAGGTACTATGTTCGGAAAAGTAAAAATTATTTTGGGCGGACCCGCACATAGATCAAAGCTAATTCGACAACAATAACAATAAGCAACATGGTGTCAATATAATTCATCCCCATTCACCTCCTTTTATTAATCATATTTTTCACGAATGGAACGGTTAATTTATTAATGGTTTCGTCACCTTTTACTTAAATCTTTAACAAGAATTGCAATTCTTAAATACCTTCCGCACCCCCACTTCTCCCCCTTAAGGAAGGGGTAAACGGTCTTCCCCTCAGCTTCAATATCTCCTTTGTCGGAAATCGAATTTCAGAATTTATCAATCGTCCCGGATATCGCTGCTTTCTTTGATAATATACAAAGGTCGGGATTGGACCTCCCGATAAATTTTTCCAACATATTCGCCAATTACCCCCATAAATATTAATTGGACACCTCCTAAAAAAAACATGCCGGTTGTCAAGAGCGCATACCCTTGCAGCTCCAACCCCAAGAAAAGACGCTGAAACACAATAATGGAAGCAATTGAAAAACTAAGAAGAACCGTGCCGATACCGAAAAGAATACACAATCTGAGCGGGGCAAGGCTGAAAGAGAAAAGGGCGTCGATAGAAAGCAAAAAGAGTCTGCGGAAATTATATTTCGTAATACCGCTTTTCCGGAAAGGGCGCCGATATTCAATAACAGTCTTTTTATACCCGACCCAGCTGAAAAGTCCCCTTACAAAACGATTGCGCTCCCGTAATCCGTTGAAGGAATCGATTACTTTCCGATCTACCAAGCGAAAATCCCCTACATCAACGGGAATTTCGATATCGCTGAACTTGTTCATAATCCGATAAAAGGCGTAAGAAGTAAATCTTTTTAAAGTGCTTTCCCCTTCCCTTGAGAGCCGCCGGGCATTCACGACTTCATACCCCTGCCGCCATTTGGCAACCAGTTCCAGGATGACTTCTGGAGGATCCTGCAAATCCGCGTCCATAAGAATGGCCGCCTTCCCTTCCGCCATCTTGAACCCACAGCTTGAAGCCGACTCGTGACCGAAGTTTCTACTGAAACTGGAATATCTTACTCGCCGATCGCTCCGGCTTATCTGCTTGATGATTTCAAGAGACCGGTCCGAAGACCCATCATCCACAAAAACAATCTCAAATGAAATCTTATGGTTATCTAATGTCGACTTGAGTTTTTCATAAAGTTCTCGCAAATTATCTTCTTCATTATGAACGGGTACTATTATGGAAAGGTCAGGCCTTTTTTCATTTGTTCCCATAGCTAAATCTCGCATTAATAATCACCCTGAAACTACTCACTTTAGAGGGGAGCGAAGCACGCCATTAGCATACGCTCCAGGAGAAAATTTTATAAGTTATTTTTTGAGTTCGTTAAGATTTTATTCCTTGGTGGGGCATGATTGCAGCCCCTTTGCAGTTGAATGAAAGGGTTCTAATCCAGCCAGACTTTTGCCCGCTCCTCAAATGAGTTTTAAGGACAAATACTGTCGGGAAACAATCATCCATGAAAAGAACGCTACGCCGCTAAAAAGTAGTTGCGGCAACCTTGGGCTACAGCCTCCCGGTCAAGGCGGGGCTCCTTCTGCAGGTAGCGCGCCCCCCAGATGATCTGCTGCACTATGTCGCGAGGGTAGCAGGCTCGCAGCGGCTCTTTGTATTCCATGGTGATCATCCGGACCAAGTCATCCGCCACGCCCTCATCATAATTGAGGCCGAATTCCTGGCAGACGCGCCGGAAGATCTCGCGAAATTGCTCGGGGCTGACATAGTCCACCTTGATCTTGGTCTGGATGCGGCGCAGGAATGCCTCGTCCACCATCTTGGCTGGGTCCAGGTTCGTGGCAAAAGCGACGAAAAGATCGAAGGGAATTTCGATTTTTTTCCCGCCGGCGAGAGTAAGGAAGTCGATCCGCCGATCGAGAGGAACCACCCAGCGGTTCAGCAGTTCCTCCGGGCTGACCCGCTGGCGGCCAAAATCGTCTATGATCAGCATGCCGTTGTTCGCCTTCATTTGGACCGGCCCGGCGTAAAACTTGGTGCTGGCATTGAACTGCAGGTCGAGCATCTCGATGGTCAATTCCCCGCCCACCAAAACCCGCGGCCGTCGGCACAGAACCCAGCGGCCGTCATGGTCGTGGCTCTCCTCCTTTTCCAGCCGCTGGTGCAGAACCGAGTCATAAACCGTAATGATCTGCCCGTCGACCTCCACGGCGTAGGGGAGCCAGACCTGGTCGTTGGAAAAGAGGCGGGTTAACGTTTCCGCGATCGTGGTTTTACCGGTCCCCGTCGGCCCATAGAGAAAAATAGACCGGCCGGAAACGACCGCGGTACCAAGTTGGTTTAAGGTCTGGCCGTCGAGAACCAAGTGTTCGAAAGCCCGATTCATATCCTTGGGGGTAATCTCCATCCCGCCGACGGTTTGAGCTCGGACCCGGCCGACATAATCAAGGAGCGACACGGGCGCAGGCCCGGCATACTGGTTTTGACTCAGGAGTTCCAGGGCGCGGGTCTTCCCCCCTGAGGTAGTGGTGATGCGATGCACACTCCCTTCCATTCCGGTCACCTGGCAGAGCGCCTCTTTGCGAAGCCTCTGGAACAATTCATCCACGATACTCAGGCTGACCTCCATGTGGCCCCCCAATTCGTGAAGCGACATTTCGCCCACCAAGTAGAGGGTCTTAAGGGAAAGATCTTCGAGAAGGTTTCTTCGAACTCCCATTTCCTCGATGGTGCCGGGCGGGGGGATATTTGGGGTTGACATATCTTGCGCATCTCCTCTTTTTAGAATTGTTTCCTTGTATTTTTTGAGGCCTTCAACAGACTTATCGGGGGAAAAAACCCAATTCTAAATGAAGAAAATTGGGGGACCGGTTTATGTAATTTTATTGATCCCTTCATATCATACTGAAATATAACAACTATTTTATAATTTTTTATTCTATTTCGCGGTTTTGGTTGCGTTAAACCTTTTTTCTTGATAGAAATCTTATAAAATGTATCACAATCACAAAAAATGAAAACAAGATTTTTTATTCTCTTCGCTTTTCTTGAAATGGCTTTTTCTCCAATTCCGTTGTGCCCCCAGGACCTCTCGGGATTGGGAGAAGCCATGGTAGCGGAGGATTCACTGTCTGTGTATTCAGCCAATTCACCCAAAAGCGACATCATAAAGGTCCTGGGTAAGGGGGATCTTGTCTGGATCCAAATCGAAATAACGGGGGTTGAAGACAAATGGTGCCTTATTTCCGAGAAGGGGAAATACGAACCTTTAGGGTTCGTGCTGTGCAATAATTTAAAAATTCTCGCTCCGGAGTCCCCCCAAAATCGCCTCGCCGAAAAGGGGGCGGGTTCACCGATTTTTCGCGATGATTCCGGGGCCCAGCCGCTTGGCCCCGAAGACCAAGGGGCCGCTTCATACTCTTTTCAGATAGGAAGCCTTCTTCAAGCGATCTGGAAGGGAGACATCTCCGCCGTTAAAGAGTTGCTGGCGAAAGGGGTCAACCCGAACGCCAAGACGGTCATGGGGACGAGCCCTCTTCATGGAGCCGTCAAAAAGGACGAAGCGGAGATACCCCGTTTGCTGATTGCCCACGGGGCCGACATCAACTCGATGGACCAGAACGGCCTGACACCCCTGATGGCGGCGGCGTCTGTGGGGCAGACCGAAAACATAGAAACCCTTCTTGCCGCCAGCGCTCGCATAGATGATAAAGACGATAAAGGATTCACGGCCCTGATGTGGGCGGTTATTCAAGGTTCCCCGCAAGGAGTTGAGATTTTGTTGGAAAAGAACGCGGAAGTGAACGCAAGATCGAAAGAGGGCAGGACCGCTCTTTGGCTATCAAAGCAAACTTTATCCAACACCCGCAAATCCCTGGCCAATGCTTTTCGCAAAAATTCGGGGGAATTGATAAGAGAACTAAGAACAAAATTGGCAAACCACGAAGAAATATTCCAAATGCTCCAGGGGTCAGGTGGGAAAGAATGAAAATTCTTTTAGCTTAAAATCAGCCGTTTAAAGGCTTCGGCGTATTTGATTCCCTGCGAGGCGCCGGCCGTCTCGGCCCGTTTGCGCATCCACTCCGCCCAGTTCGGCCACTGCGCCACCTGGCTCTTGTGCCGGCCCAGAGCCTGGATCTTCTTTTCGATGGTTTTTTCGATGTTCACCCAGTAATCGGGAGCATCCGTGGCGAAAAGCAAGGCCCGCCTGACCCGGCAGGGTTTGACCCCATCCTGGAGCTGCTCGGGAAAGTAGAGCCGGTCCCGGGCGGAGATGACCGCGTCCAGAGTTAGGGTTCCCGAAGCGCGATGGTCCGGGTGCAGTTGATACCGCATCCAGGGGTCGTGGGTTACGACCACCTCGGGCTGGTGTTCGCGGATCACCCGCGTGAGGGCCCGCCTTCGTTCCAAAGTCGCCTCCAGGACCCCGTCGTCATTTTCCATGAAAATGACTTTTTCCACCCCGAGCTCCCGCGCGGCCTCAAACTGCTCCTCCCGCCGTATCAGCGTCAACCTCTCCGGGCTCATCTCCGGGTCCTGGGTCCCTTTGTCCCCGCGAGTCAACGACACGTAGGTTATTTTTTTCCCGCTTTCGACCCAGGCCGCCAGCGTTCCCGCGCACTGGACCTCGGCATCATCCGGGTGGGCGAAGATCACCATCGCCCGTTCAAATTGTATGTCGTCCAAGCTTTTCCTTTCTTAAATTCTACTCACCACAGAGAGCACAGAGATCACAGAGAACGAGATCAATATCGGAAGCAAAAAAATAAACCTTAAGAATCAATGTATTTTTTTTGGTCTTTTAAAATTTAGAAGTATTTTTCTCTGTGTTCTCTGTGGTGAATGGTCTTTACGGGTTCAGCAGCCGCTGGAAATACCCCTTCGCCCCGTAGAGGGCCGCCACCGGGTTGTGTCCCAGGACGCGGTCTTTGGCTACCAAGACCGTGGTCAAGGCCTCCGCGTGTTTCAGGAACAGGGCGTCGTGGCCCACGCAGAGGCCGACCAGGATATTGAACTCCGTTCCGGCCTCGTTCAGGACTTCGGCTTGGGTAATGGGGTTGCACATGGTCTCGTCGGTCCCCACCCGGACTTTTTCTTCGTCCTTGAGGCCCAGAAACTCCTTGGGCACGCCTCCCACCTTGCAGCAGACCGAAGCCACTTCAAAACCGTGTTTCTCCAGGATCTGAACCAGGGTTTTGCCCTCGCCGAAAAGGCCGCCGCAGAAGGCCACCCCAAGTTTCTTGTACCCCATTTTTTGGGCGAATTCGATGACCTCCTCGACCCGCGTCTTCGTGGGCCGCATCACGAAAGGCTTCTCGCCCCGGCGCGCATAGCATTCGGCCTCCTGCAGGGAGGCCGCCTTGGCAAAACGCATGGTTCCCCGGGTTTTATATTTTTTCAGCGCCTTTTTCAATTCCCGCTCTTTGTTCTTGGTGGGGCAAAATTTGGGCGCGGTCCCGCTTTTGGTGCGGCAAATTCGAACCTCCACGCCGCAGAGCGCGCATTTCGGATTCAATGATTCTTTCATCTTTCCCTCTTTTCAGCCCCCTTTGGGGACCCCCTTCAGTTTTTTCGGATCGGAATTGTTTTCTCCCTCTTTCACGGCCAGCACGGGCATGAATCTCTTCACCCCGCTGGTGATGGCCTGGGCGGCTTCGCTTTGGAACTTATCCTGTTTCAAATTCTTCTCTTCGACCGGGTGGGTGACATAAGCCAGTTCCACCAGAATGGAGGGGAAACTCGGGGCTCGAAGAACCGCGAATCCCCCCTGCAGGGGATGGGGCGTGTGCACGACGTTGATCCGACGGAGTTCCGCCAGCATGATCCCCCCTAATTGCCGGCTCTCGTTGATCGTATGGGTCAATTCCAGATCGAACAAAATCGATTCGAGATCCTTGCGGACGGCGCCGGTTGAGGCTCCGCCCACGATGTCCGAGGCATTTTCCTTCTGCGCCAGAAGCTGGGCCGCCTTATCGCTGGCTCCTTGCGGGGAGAGGCAGTAAACCGAGGTGCCGCGGACGCTGCGGCTGGTATTCGCGTTGGCATGGAGGCTGATGAACAAATCCGCCCCGTATTCCATGGCGATTCGCACCCGATCGTACAAAGCGACAAAATAATCTCCCCGCCGGGTCAAATACGCTTTGAATTCCCCGGTCTCATCCAAGACCTTCTGCAGCTTGCGGGCGACCGCCAAAACGACTTCCTTCTCCCGGGTTCCGTTGAGCCCGATGGCGCCCGGATCCTCGCCCCCATGCCCGGGGTCGATCACCACGATCCGGTTTTTTTTGGCCTTGAGCTCCTGGCTGCCTTTCCGCTCCGCCTTTTCCCTTTCCTCCAGGTCCGGCCGGTAGACGTCGATCACCAGCCGGTCCGGCTTGTCCTGATAGGGTTTCAGGGTGAAGACGCTGGCCCGGCCGGGTTTGATCAAGGAAAGGAAGATCTGGACGCTGTCCGTACCCGCCGGCTCGACCGCCATTTTCCGGATGATCTGGTCGCTCACGGAAATTTCCTGCCGTCCCTTGGCGAGGGTCGTTCGCCGCAGGAGAAGGCCGAAGGTCAAGGGATCCGTCGAGGGGATGATTTCATAGGCGGGGGTTCCCTCCAGATCGACCACGACCCGGCTATGATCGGGCGCGGCCCACTGGCGAATTTCCAAAACCCTGGGCCATGGCGCAACGGCTTCTCTTTCCGCGGCTCTGGAGATTTCGCCGGAGCTCGGTTTTTCCGGCGGCGCTGGCGCGGTTTCGCGGGGTTTGTCGGCAGACCCGGGCTGAGGAGATCGCGCTGCCGGGATCTCGGTTTTCGGAGACGGTTCCGCCCCCGGTCGGAATACATCGATCACCAAGCGGTCCGGTTTACCACCGGCGGCCGTCAGGGTGAAGATCTTGTAGCGGGCAGGCTTGGCGAGGGAAATTCGGATCTCGGCGTTCTCTTGTTCCCCGGGAACGACGGCCACCGTCCGAATCACCCGATCTTGGATCGCGATCTCCGATTTCCCCTCCGCAATAGACACCCCTTTGATTCGGATGATCAAGGTTTCCGACCCGGAGGTTGATTGATCTTGATAGCGAATCCGTCCTCCCAGGTCGATGACGATCCGGGTAAATTCCGCATCGGACCAATGCCGAATTTTCAGGACCGGGACTGCCGCTTCCCCTTCGCTCAGGAAGGAAAGCGACAGCAAAAAAATGGAAAGAAGAAAACACGCCTTTTTCATCGCACGATCTCGGAGGCGAACACAAACTTGATCCCCGCTTTTTCGATTTCCGGGGCTATCTCCTGGAGCGACCTCAAGGTCAATGGATCCGGGTGGCCGATGGCGGCCGCCTTCCCCTCTTTTTTAGCTTTGGCCATGGCGGCGCGAATGGCCTCTTTGATATTCTCGGTTTTTTTCACCGCATCGATGAATTTGTCGTTTTGAGCCGAGGGGACCCCCCTAACCTGCGCGGCCTTCATCCCGGCGGAATGGGCGCTGGTATGGCTGTCGATGTAGTAGAGTCCCTCGGCCTTCAGAACCTCCATGACCGCTTCCATGACCCTCGGGTCCTCCGTGGCTTTTGAGCCCATGTGCGGATTCACGCCGCGCACATGAGGAACCTGACTCAAACCGTCGCGCAGGATTTTTTGAATGCTCGGAGATGCCATGTCGGTCTTCACCATGTCCTTTTCCAGAGCCAAACGATTCTCTTCTCTGGGCTCCATGGGCAGATGCAGCATGACCTCCCCGCCCTTCTGATGAACCAACAGGGCAGCCTGCCGGGTATGAGGGGTGTTGGGCAAGATCGCGAAGGTCATCGGCCTCCCTATCCTTAGGATCTCTTTCAAATGGTCCAAATGATACCCCCCGTCGTCTATGATAATGGCCAGCCGCGGGGGTTTGGAAGGTTTTGTTTCCGAAATCTTCGAAAGCCGCCGTTGGAGCGGACGCTCGAAAAGGGCCTCGAGCAAAACCAGGGAGCCAAGGAGAAGGAGAGGAAGGAGCAGAAGGAGGAGGGGCCAATCCCGTTTCGTCCTCTTGTCCCCTTTCCTGCCCTTTCTTGCCATGGCGGGATCATTGTACCCAACCTTTTATTTTTTCTCAATGAAATTGATCAGGAGGATGTAACCCTTCAGTCAAGGGGGGGAAGCCGCTACGGATTCAGGTCCGGCGTGAATACCAGGTGGTGCTCTGGCCTGGGGGTCCGGGCGCTACGCTTGGAATCATAAGGCGCTGATTTCTTCGTGGACGGGGCGGGGGCCAAGGCCTCCCGCCGCTGATATCGGAGTCTCAGGGGTTTCTCCGAATTTCTGCTCATCCCGACCGACCCGCTCCCCCAGAGGAGCTCCAGCTCGCCCGTGTCTTTCTTGGTGAGGAGCCCCTTTTCATAGGCCTCCATGGCGAAGGCAATGGCCGCGCCGCAGGTCGGTTCCGGCAATTTCATCAAAAGGTTTGAAGAAACGAATTTCCACGGCTTTGCCTCCGGAAGTAGCAAATGATCAGGAAGCTTTCGGGGCGGGGTTACGCTTGCCCAGAATATAAAGGTATCCCTCTTCGTCCATCCGCGCCAAATCTCCGGTGCGCAGCCAACCCTCCCGCAGCGTTTTTTCCGTTTTCTCGGGGTTTTTCCAGTAAGATTTCATGACCTGCGGTCCCCGGATGATCAGCTCCCCCTCTTCCCCCATCGGTTTTTCCTTGGCCGGATCTTGGGGATCGACGATTCGGGCATCGGTATTGGGCAGGGGGATGCCGACCGAGCCTTCCTTCCTTTTGCCAAAAACCGGCGTGCCATGGGTCAGGGGGGATGCCTCCGTCAGCCCGTAGAAGGGAACCAACCGGACTCCCATGGTGCGTTCGAATCCTTGGATCGCCTCCTCGGATACGGGCGCGCCGACGGCCCAGCAGGATTTCAGCGAGGCAACTTTCTTGAGACTGACCAGCCGGTACGCCGCCAGAGTCTCAACCATGGAAGGGGATGCAGGGAAGAAGGTGATTTTTTGTTTATCAATGGTGGCCAGGGCCTGCCCCGTTTCAAAGCGCGGCAACTGCACGCTTAACGCGCCCCGAAGAATGGGAAGGTTCATCGCCAGCGTCATGCCGTATGGGTGATGGAAGGGGAGGATGGATAGAAAGGCCTCTTTCCCCTTTTCCCTCTCTCCCATCCACGCCGCGGCCTGCATGGCGTTCGCCACGAGGTTCCCATGGGTCAGAACGACCCCTTTGGGTGGTCCTTCCGCTCCCGCGGTGTACTGGATCGCGGCCTCTGCGGATCCGCCGATCGAGGCCCCGGCCTGAGAGGAGCGGTCCAAGAGGGTGTTCTGGATCATCTCCCGAAAGAAGAAGAAGTTCGCCTGGCGGGGAATGCTCACATTGAGCCCCCTCCCTTTCGCCGCCAGAGAAAAAAAGAAGTTGCGCGGAAACGGAAGATACTCCTTCACGCTGGCAATGATAAATTTCTTGACCCGCGTCTGGGGGAATACCTTTGCCACCCGGGGCAGGATGATATCCAAAACGACCACGGTCTCGACCCGCGAGTCATTCAACTGCCGGTGGATTTCTTCATTTTCAATCAAGGGATCGATAAAAACGGGCGTCACCCCCGCTTTCATCGCCCCGAAGGCCCCGATGACCCCCTGCGGCATGTTGGCCAGGAGCATCCCCAGACGCTCCCCTTTCTGAAATCCGAGGTTTATCAGAGCCTGGGTGAACAGGTTCATCTGGTTCCGCAGCTCCCCGTAATTCATTTTCCCGCCAAAGAAATAAATCGCCGGCTTTTTCGGAATTCGGTCGGCCGTGTTCTCGAGAATCCGAAAAAGGGGGATATCCGGGATCTCCATCGTCCGGGGGACCGGAGGATCGTAAAATTTCAGCCAAGGTTTTTCCATCTCGCCCTCGTTCCAACAAAAGTCCGCCGCCGGGCTGAATACCTTTCCCGGCCGCAACCGCAAACCCTCTTCCGCGCTTCCCGGTTCCTTGCCGGATGATAAGATCCGATAGCCAAGGGTTCACTTTTTTTATGTTCATAATACCCTATTTTGAAAAAACTTCAAACCCCGGCGCTCATGGACCGGATTTTGTTTCTCTTGGCATCTCCAAAATTTGCAGGTATGAAACGATTTTTTCTCCAGCCCTGAAGGATGGCAGGAGACGGATGTTGGAACTCCGCTATTTTCTTTCAAGGATAAGAATTGATGGTCTCGTAAAAAGTCGTCATTCCCGCGCAGGCGGGAATCCAGAATCTGCCAAGATATTGAAAAGACTGGATTCCCGTTTTCACATAGAGGGAATGACGGAATAGCCCATTTTCAGACTTTTTACGAGACCATCAGAATTGACAGGACTCGGGGAAAAATGTAAGTTTTTATGGGTTCTTCACCGGTTTATGCCTTTTTTCATCCCTTAACAAGCAGCGATCAATTGTTTGAAAAGGAGACTGCTAAAGCTCAACAAATTTGCTTAATCCAAACCATCTCTGCTAAAATCGGGCTGATTTTGGAAGTTGTCTTACTGGCACCCTTTCCGCTATCGGATTGGAAAGAAAATCGGCTTTGCCTTCCACCGAATCAAACTCAGAAAGGAGGTTGAATGGTCCCTCATTTCGTAATGGAGCTCGCCGGCTGGCTTCCGGGTATAATTTTTCCAGGAGCCACGGCCTTGCAGCTTTACAAGATCTGGAAGGAGGACACAGCCAAGGGAGTCAGCATTTCGACTTGGTTCCTGTTCGCAATCGCGAATGTGGGTTTGTACATTTATGCTCAGAAATATGATTCTTTGCAGATGATTGTCGGGTTGCTCGGGACGGCCGCTCTCGATGCCGCCATCGTCGTAGTAGCCCTCTCCCGCGAGAGATAGGTTATGGCAGAGGAATGAAATTTTGTATCAGTTTAGAGTTTCGAAAAAATTATGTGCCCGCCTCTGTCGGGGCCCGGGGGTCGGAACGGAACGCGCCGGAAGCATCGGCTGGGTTGGCCCTTGGCCTCGAAGATCAGAGCTTGTTTCCGCCGGAGCGGGCGGGGGGTATCGTCCCCGCCCCCTCCACGGAGAAATCAGCGCCTCATGATTCCAAGCGGGCCGGTCTGGCCCCCGGGCCCTAAAACCGCTTGGCCCTGACGAAATTCCTTTTTTCAAAGGGCTAAAGTGTTACGAAATTTTTAGTTACCGGAGGTTTCCCTATGAATCAGCGTCGGCCATACAGATCCTTTGTCAGCTACATGGATCGCAGCCGGGAGTATTATGCCGCCCAGGGCTACCCCCAGCCGTATGCTTGGGCTACCCACCAGGATGTTCCTTTCACTCCGCTCCAAAAGCCGCTTTCAGAATGCCGAATGGGGTTGGTGACGACCGCAGGCCGTGAAGAATTGGAGGGAGCGAGTCAAGGACGGAGCAGGGAGCTTTACGCAATGTCTATCCATCCCACGGCGCCCCGCCTGTACACGGCCCATCTTGCCTGGGATAAAAAGGCAACCCACACCGACGATCTCGATAGTTTCCTGCCCCTGAAGCGTTTGGCCGAGTTTGCCGCCGAGGGACGGATCGCTTCAGTTTCCCCCCGCTTCTACGGAGTACCCACGGATTACAGCCAGGGCAAGACGATCCGGAAGGATGCCCCACAGTTGTTAAAATGGTGCCGCGAGGATCGTGTCGACGCCATCCTCCTTTCGGCGCTTTGACCGGTTTGCCACCAGACCGTGAGTCTGGTTGCCCGGCACCTTGAGGAAAACGGCATAGCTACCGTAGTTATGGGTTCGGCGCGCGACATTGTCGAGGAATGCGGCGTTGCTCGCTTCGTCTTTACGGACTTCCCGCTGGGAAATCCTTGTGGGAAGCCATGGGACGCTGAGATGCAGCGCAAGATAGTGGGAACGGCTCTCGATATGCTCGGGCGGGCCTGGATGCCGAGAACCACGGTCCAGACGCCATTTCGCTGGGGCAACGACGAGTGGCGTGATGCCTTCATGCGGGTAGACGACAGCAATCGCGAAAAACTTGCTCAAGAGGGAGAAGAACGCCGCCGTCGTCAAGCAGAGGCGAAGGGAGAGCGCCAACGCTCCGAGGACTGAATGCCCTCCAGGCGTTGTTGGTGTCGGGATTTTAAAAATTATCGTAATTCAGAACCTTCCTTGAAGAAATGGTGCGATGCTGGCACATCTCTTGCGAACTCCGATTGGGTCGTTAATTTTCGGTAGAAAGGAATAATTTGGAAATCAAATATTCATCCAATATCGAAAATATCGCATGGGAGGAAATTGTAAACCTTTTCAGTGCTGTTGGTTGGGCACCACGCTTACCCAACGAAATCGAAAATGCCTTCCGTGAGAGCACATATGTGAGAATTGCCTACTCTGGTAACAAGATAGTGGGCTTCGGTCGAACGGTCGATGATGGAAAATATTATGCCCTCATAGCCGATCTCGTTGTGGACCCTAAATATCAGGGGATGGGTATAGGGACCCAGATTCTCAAAGAATTGAAAGATGCCCTCACAGGATATATTTTTACGAGTCTTATTGCGGCTCCTGAAAAAGATGGATTCTATGTTCGACAAGGTTGGCTTCGACAAAAATCCGCTTTTATGTGGCCACGCAGCAAAAAGCAGGAAGAGGAGTATGCAATTCCCGGTGAACAATGTCCAAATATGGGAACATAGGGTGCGGGGCTCATAAGCCTTTGTCCCTTTTTAGTGAAGGGAACCCTGAAAGTATTGCTTTCCCTATCTACCCAAAAAATGTATACTAATACGGCAAATAGGTAATCCAGATAAATTATCACCAGTCCGTGCATAACCGGGATAGAACCTATTTGGTTGCAGGCAGTGGGCGGTTGGCATCTTGATCACCGATGAAAGGAAACTCGATGAAGACACGCATGATCCTAAGTCTTGCACTGCTCGCCCTCGTTACCGTACAGACTGGGGCGATTGCTCAAGAAGTCCTGCCCAGACCTGAACAGCCCTTCGGCGGGTTCATCAGCCGCAAGGCCAAAGACTCCGTCAAGGACTTTCCCCAAGAGGTGACCGCCCCGAAAGGCGCGCCTAACGTCCTGCTCATCCTCACTGACGACGTGGGCTTTGGCGCATCCAGCACGTTCGGCGGACCGATCCCTACGCCGACCATGGACCGGCTGGCGAAGGCGGGGCTGCGCTACACGCAATTCCACACCACGGCGCTCTGCTCGCCCACACGGGCGGCGCTGCTCTCCGGGCGCAATCACCATTCGGCAGCTACCGGCGTCATCATGGAGCTCGGCAGCGGCTTCCCGGGCTACAACTCGCTCATGCCGAAAAGCGCCGGCACGTTTGCCGAGGTGCTCAAGCAGAACGGCTGGAACACCGCGTGGTACGGCAAGAATCACAACGTTCCCGATTGGCACGGCAGTCAGGCCGGTCCTTACGACCTGTGGCCGACCGGACTCGGGTTCGAGTACTTCTACGGCTTCATCGGCGGCGATGCCAACCAGTGGGCGCCGGCGCTCATCGAGAACATCAAACCGATCGAACCCCCCCATGACGCCAAGGACTACCACCTTGACAAGGACCTGGCCGACCGCGCCATCGAGCGCATCCGCATGCTTCGCGCGGTCGCGCCCAACAAACCCTGGCTGCAATACTACGCGCCGGGCACGGCCCATGCGCCGCATCACGCCCCCAAGGAGTGGATCGAAAGATTCAAGGGCAAGTTCGACCAGGGTTGGGACACGCTGCGCGAGGAAACGCTGGCCCGGCAGAAACGGTTGGGCATCGTCCCGCCGAACACCAGACTGACGGAACGGACCCAGGGCATTCCCGCTTGGGACAGCCTCAACGCCGACCAGAAGAAGGTTTTTGCGCACATGATGGAAGTCTATGCCGGCGGCGCTGGCCCACGCCGATTACCAGATGGGGCGCATCCTCGACGCCGTCGAGGAGATGGGCGAATTGGACAACACGCTGGTGATTTACATCCAGGGCGACAACGGGGCCAGCGCCGAGGGTGGACCGCAGGGGCTTCTCAACGAACTGACCTACTTCAACGGGGTCCCCGAATCCTTCAGCGAGGTCCTAAGACGCATGGACGAACTCGGCGGGCCGAACACCTACAACCACTACCCCATCGGCTGGGCTCACGCCATGGATACTCCGTTCCAGTGGACCAAGCAGGTCGCTTCCCATTTCGGCGGCACCCGCAACGGCCTCGTCATTTCGTGGCCCGCGCGGATCAAGGACAAGGGAGGCATCCGCCCCCAGTTCCACCATGTGATCGATATTGCGCCGACCATCCTCGAGGCCTGCGGCGTCCAAGCTCCCGCCGTCCTGAATGGCGTGCCGCAAAAACCCATCGAAGGCGTGAGCATGATCTATTCCTTCGACGACGCCAAGACGCCCTCGAAACGGAGGACGCAATACTTCGAGATGTTTGCCAACCGCGCGATCTACAACGACGGATGGGTCGCCGCCACGACACCGCCCGTGACTCCGTGGGACCTGGGAGGCAAAGTTCCGGACGTAGATGATTACCAGTGGGAACTCTACCACGTGGACGAGGACTTCAGCCAGTCTGTGAATCTCGCCGCCAAGGAGCCGGCCAAACTCCGGGCGCTCCAGGACCTCTTCTGGGTCGAGGCAGCCAAATACAACGTGATCCCGCTTGATAACAGCCGGGCGGAACGAATGGATGTTTCCACGCGGCCCAGCCTGACCCGGGGCCGGTCGGTCTTTACCTACTATCCCGGCCAGACGCGCATCCCCGAGGGCGCGGCGCCCGACACCAAGAACAAGTCATTCAAGATCGGGGCGGACGTGATCATTCCGGCCAAGGGCGCCGAGGGCGTGATCGCCACCCACGGCGGGCGGTTCAATGGCTGGGGACTTTATCTGCTCGACAGCAAGCCGGTCTTCCACTACAACCTTGCCGGCGTGCACCGCTTCACCATCGCCGCCAAGGAGAAGCTGTCTCCGGGTGAACACGTGATCGTGGTGGAGTTCGCCTACGATGGCGGCGGCATCGGCAAGGGAGCGACCGTCAAGATCACCGTGGACAACAAGCCGGTCGCCGAGGGACGCGTCGAGCGCTCCACTGCCATCCGGATGTCAATTGACGAAACCCTGGATATCGGCGAGGACACCGGCACGCCCGTCAGCGAGGACTACAAGGTCCCGTTCAAGTTCACCGGCAACCTGAAGCGGGTTCTCATCGGACTCACCGACGCCAAGCTTACCGCAGAGGACGAAGAGGAAATCCGCCGCGCCAAGGCCGCAATCGGCTTGTCGCAGTGAAGCAGCTCCATCGCCTCGATCCTTTACACGCGAACCAATTAAGAGGGGAAATATCCTCCGGTTTTAAATGTTATTTTTTTTAGGATTTGGCAGCTCGTAACCTGTCCCAAAATGAAAAAGGTGCGGGGTGATCCGCGCCCTGCCTCGATTTATTGCTTTTCCTGGGTTACGTACCATTCCCCGAACTTTTTGATGCCGATGCGCATGTCCGTTTGCGGATGATATCCCAGCTTCTCTTTTGCCCGGCGAACGTCCGCGAATCTTCTTTCCACGTCTCCCGGCTGAGCCGGAAGATATTCCATTACCGCCTTTTTTCCCACCCGTTTTTCGGTCATCCGGACCAATTCGGCCAGGGTCGCAGTCTGCGCCTCCCCGATTTGAAATTGGTCTTCTCTGCGCTCTCCGCTTTCTCTGCTCCGAAAAGACCATTATTCGGAATCCGCCCTGGAACCCCCTCTCCCGGCTCACGGGAGAGGGGCGGGGTGAGGGTGACAACCCGGAAAGAAAGCTGCATGAAGCTCTGCTCACCAACCCTCACCCTATCCCTCTCCCAATCTTGGGAGAGGGGAAAAATGCGCCCTCCGGATAGAGGGTGGGCCCCTTTTCATGGTTTATGGTGCCCCCAAGGGACATGAATAACTGCGGTGAATAATTTTATTGATCTCCCTTTGATCCGGTTCTCACCAACTCCGCAATCACCTCCAGGTGGTAGGTTTGCGGAAACATGTCCAAGGGCTGAATGCGGGTAATATTATACCCCAGCTCGTCGAGCCGGGCCAAATCCCGCACAAGGGTCGGCGGCTCACAGGATACATAAATGATCTTTTGAGGACGAAGCTTGGCGATGGGTTCAAGAGCTTCCGCGGCCCCGGCGCGGGGAGGATCCAAAACCACCAGATCCACTCCGTTCGTTTCTTCGAGGACCCGGGAGACCCCGGCATCCGCCCTCGCGGCCCGAAAAAAACAATTTTTCAGGAGATTTTTCCGCGCGTTTTCTTCCGCCGCGGAAATCGCCTTTTTATCGGCATCCACGCCCCAAATTTTTGCGGCCGCTTGGGCTAAAGGGAGGGTCAAATTCCCCGCCCCGCAGAAGAGATCCAGCACTTTTTCCCCGCCGGTAAGAGCGGCCCATTCGCTGACTTTCCGAATGAGGTTCTCGTTCTGAACGGGATTTACCTGGAAAAAGGAGTCGGCGGGGATGTCCGCCTCGACAGGTTTTTTTGAGGACCCAACCGGCAGGCGGAATCGCAAAAGGAGGTCTCCCCAAGAGATCCTGCTCTGCGCTTGAAATTGGGCTCCCTTCAGGATCGAGATCCCTGAAACCAGTTCCCTCAGGGTTTTCAAGTCGCCGGTCCCAACCCCTGTCAACCGGATTGTTCCTTTCTCTTCTTCCGGGCTGACGAAAATATCCGCGCTTCGCAGCCGGATATTTCCTTTCCACCTCTCAATCTTCAACCCGAATTGCCCCAGAATCCTGTTGGCCAACGGGTGAAGCAGGGGGCACTGGTCGATCCCCACGACTCGGTGGCTTTTGTTCTCGTAAAAACCCAGGGTCGTCCGGTCGCGAGAGACGAAGGCCTTCAGCTGCGCCCGAATTCGGTAACCCCGATCCTGCGGGGCCGTAAGGGTCGGCAACACTTCAAAATGGCTCTTCGCCAATAAGCGGTGGAGGAAACCCCGCAGGTTTTCTTCCTTGACGGAAATCTGATCGGCGTAACTCAGATGTTGCAGCTGACACCCGCCGCAGTGACCGAAAAAACTGCAAAATGGCTGGACTCGCTTTGCGGATGGTTTCTCGATCGTTCGGAGCGTCCCCTCAAGGTAGTTCTTCTTCTCCTTCAAAATCTCGGCGGTCACCCGGTCCCCGGGGGCGGTCAAGGGGACAAAAACGATTTTTCCATCCGCCCGCCCCAGGCCCAGTCCGCCGTAAACGATCTTCTCAATTTTAACGGTTACGAGATTTTTCATCAATATTTTCACCACAGAGGACACAGAGCTCACAGAGAAAATTCGATAGGGAAATCAAATTCTTCTGATTTTGAATTTTGCCTTTTGCTTGTTACCAAAATCTTGCTCTGTGGTCTCTGTGCCCTCTGTGGTGAATCATTTTATTGGATCCCTTTGAATCCGGTGCATTTCCAGAAAGGATGGGTTCTGACCGGGACGTCATAGCGTTTAACAACCAAGGGTTCCAGCTGCTCGCAGGCGGAAAACAGGGAGGCAACTCGGGGGGGCAGGGTGTGCCCCCCCTCGTCGAAGTAAATCGCGGAGCTTCCCCCGGGGGGAGAATTTTGGGCGGATAGGTTGTTGATGCGCAGGGGCGCATCCCATTGGTAAGTCGGTATTTTCCCCTGGGTGTAAAACATTCCTTCCCCCACGAACTGATGCCGGAGGGCCAGGACAAAAATCCCTTTTCCTGGGTCCAGGGTCTGAGCCGTCTTTTGAATGTGCTCCCCAAGGGCCCGCCAGCCTTGAAGCTGGCTCGTCGGATCTTTCCGGGGGGAAATGGGGATAACGGGGTAAACCGGTTGCAGGTGGGCAACCGCCGTGACGATCAAGGCGCTGACGCCAACCGCCCAGGCAAGGGCTCTTTTCCCCCGCCCCCACCCCGGCCATCTCCCGGCAACAATTCCGGCCACCATGACCACGGCTGAAAAATAGGCCAGGGCCGGCCAGTTGGCTTCCACTTTCGACCGCAGGCTGGCATAGGCGAAAAAAAGGAAAACGGGGGCGGAGGTCCAGAAGAGCAAAAGGAGCTTCGGGCTGCGCTTTTTAAACCCCTGGATTGCGCCCTGAGCCATCGCCCAAAGGGACGCTAAAAACAGGAGGGGAGTCACGACTCCGGCCTGCCCCGCCCAGAAATCCCCGAAGGTCTTCAGACCCGCGGCCTTTTTCACTTCCAGACCGTGGGCCAATTGGAACTTGAAAGAGACCCAGTCGTTCGCCGAGTTCCAGAAGATGACCGGGGAGAAGAGGATCAGCCCGAGGACCAGCGCCAGATACGGTTCCTTCCGGAGGAGCCATCCCCTCCCCTCTTTTGTGGAGAGCAGGAAAAGGAAGAGACAGGGGACGAGAAGGACCATCGTGTACTTCGAGAGCAGACCCAGGCCGAAGACGAGCCCCGTCCAATACCACCAGCGGCCCTTCCCGGATTCGACCGCGTTGAAAACGAGGAAAATCGCCAAAGCCCAAAACAATCCCTGGGGCCCGTCCGGGGTGACGATCACCGCCCCGGTTGACCCCAGAAGGGAAATATTCATCAGCAGGGCGGCATAGAAACCCGCCCGCTCTCCGAACATTTTCCTTCCCATAGCGTATAAAACCACGGTCAGCAGAAAGCCGATCCCCACCCAGAGGAAACGGACCCCGAATTCCCCGCTCCCGGCGATGACCGCCCCGATCCGGATCAGAAAGCCGACCAGAGGCGGATGATCGTAGTAGCCCCATTGCAGATTCCGGGACCAGGTCCAGTAATAGGCCTCATCGGGGGCCAGCTCCACCGTTTGGATGTAGAATAGGCGGAAAATCGTGGTGGCGGCCAGGAGAACGAAAAGCGCCCGGCGGTATTTTCCTCCCCCGTTCGCGGCCGGATCCGGCGTCATATCTCTGGAAGCGACAAGCGGTTCTTCTCTCATTCGGCCTTCATCTTAGAGACGCACCGTTTACGGAAATCGTTTTGCCCGCCGGATTCGCATCTCCCCCAACCGCAGCGGCGCACCCTTTTTATATGCCATTTTCGGCCTGCCGGCAACTTAAAATAATTGTATCAGCTTATAGTTTTGAAAAAATCCTGTGACCGCCTCTGTCGGGGCCCGGGGGCCGGAACGGAACGCGCCGGAAGTATCGGCTGGGTTGGCCCTTGGCCTCGAAGATCAGAGCTTGTTTCCGCCGGAGCGGGCGGGGGGTATCATCCCCGCCCCCTCCACGGAGAAATCAGCGCCTCATGATTCCAAGCGGGCCGGTCTGGCCCCCGGGCCCTGAAACCGCTTGGCCCTGACGAAATTCCTTTTCTCAAAGGGCTAAAGTGTTACAAATAATTTTCTTTTTTTCCCGGGGCATGGGGTATAATTGGATTTTATTGCTTAAAAACTCTCTTTCTCCCCCAAAACAACGATGATGGAAAACCCTCCCATAAGCGCCTTCAACCGGATCATCGGCGTCCCGGCGGCCTATGGCGCGATACGGTTTTACCTTTCGCTCATGCGGATCCGGGTTGATCGGGAGGAGCTTCTCTTAAACCACCTGCAACGGGGAGGAAAGGCGATCGTGGCTTTTTGGCACCAGCGTTTCTTCGGGGCGATCGGCTATGCCAAGACGTTCAGCGCGCTGGCCCCCTCGGCCATCATCAGCAAGAGCCGGGACGGCGAATTGATTTCCCGGGTCGCCGTGCGTCTGGGGGTTCGCCCCGTGCGCGGTTCCAGTTCCCGGGGAGGAAAAGAGGCTTTGGCGGCGATGGTCGCCGACTTGTCCAATCACCCGGTCGCCATCCATGCCGTCGATGGTCCCCAGGGCCCGAAAGGAATGGTCAAAGCCGGGGTGATTCGGATGGCCCAGTTGTCTCAGGCGGCGATTTACCCGCTATATATTTCCGTGGAACGAGCCTGGGTCACCCGCAGCTGGGACCGATTCCTGATCCCCAAGCCCTTTAGCCGGATTCTCATCCGCTGGGACGACCCGATCTTGGTGCCGAAGACAATGGATCTCGAAGCCTTTGAGGCCGCCCGCCTAAACCTGGAGAATCGCCTCAACCGCGGGCATATGGCGGACGATCTGAATTGGGGCTGGAGAAAACCATTGTAATGGCGCTTGCCGGTTCGTTCCCTTTCGCCCGTTATTCGGCGTTGGGGTAATTCCGGTATCGCCATCGGATGGTGGGCATCATTCTTAAGGCATCCAGCATGATTTTGCGGTTGAAGGTGGATTCCCCCGCTTTCCTCTCTTCCAGAATATACGGCGCCTCTTTGATGCGGAACCCCCTTTTGTAGGCCTTGTAGAGAACCTCCTCCACCACCGAGGGGCCTTTGGACATGATTTGATCGAGACCGATGGCCTCCAAAACTTCCCGGCGGAAAACCCGGTAGCCGGAAGTGCAGTCGCGGACGGGCAAACCGAGAACCAGGCGGATGTAAAAGTTAGCGAGGCGGGTGATCCATTTGCGCAGGAAATGCCTCCCCTGCTCCCCGCCCCCCGGAACCAAGCGCGAGGCAATCAGAAGATCGCAGTCGTCCATCCGCTGCAAAAAAGAGGAGATGTAGAAGGGCTGATGGGAGAAATCCGCATCCATTTCGATGATGAAAGGGATGCCCTGCTGAACCGCGTATCGAAACCCCGCGATCCCGGCCGTACCCCGCCCCCGCTCCTCTCTGCGCAGGATCAAGCGGACGCGCGGATCCTCCTTCCCTATGCGCTCCACGATGGCCGCGGTCCCGTCCGGGGAGTTGTCATCGACCACGACGGCGCCCACGTCCGCCCCCTGGCTGAGGATCCCCCGCAGAAGCGGCTCGATGTTCAGAGCCTCGTTGTACGTTGGCACCATGGCGATGGCCTTCATGTCGTCTCCTCGGCCTGCCGCGTGATCCGCGCCAGGGACAGATTGCCCGCCAGCAAAAGGGCGATGCCCAAGGAAATCTCCATCAAAAAGGAGAGCGCATGCAGCACCAGGGCATACGCCAGGGCTGTTTCCTTGCCGACGCCAAAAGACCCCAGCACCAGGATCACCAAGTAGTGAAACGTGCCGATGGCCCCGGGGGAGGAAGGAATGATTTTGCCGAAAGCCGTGAACACCGTCACCATTACGGCCGCCTGGATCGGGAGGAACAGGCCGAAGGCCGCCATCACCAAATAGGCGATTAGGGACACCATGGACCACATCCCCCCAAGAAAGGCGAAGGAATAAAAAAGATAACGGCCGGTGACAACCCGCAAACCCTGAAACACATTCCGGGCGAAACTTCTGATTTTCTCCTGGATCTTTTCGGGAAGCAGGCCCGCCACTCGGTAGACCCAATTCAGAAATTTCTCCTCCCGCCGCATCAGGAAAAAAAGCGCGACGATACAGGTCAGGGCGCAGAACCCGACCGCGATTCCGGTGGTCCGCAGCCAGGGCGGCAGAGAGACCATGGGCAGGAGGATCAGAAGAAACGCCAGCAGGACCAGAATGTCCAGCAGGTGCTCCACCAGGATCGTGGAGAGGCAAAGACTTTTCGGGAGCTTTTCCTTCTCCCCGATCAGGTAGGCGCGGGCCAATTCCCCCATTTTGGCGGGCAAGAGGTTGTTCGCCATCAAACCGATGATTAAAACGGCGGTGGTGGAGAGCGGTGAGATATTTTTTTTTGCGGGCAGGAGCAGGTACCGCCATCCCGTTCCCTTGAGAAAGAAACAGGCCGCTTGGGCGGCCATGGCGGGCAGAATATAGAGATAATTCGCCGACCTGAGGGCCGCGTTCAAGGCGTTGAAATCGATCTTCCGCAGCGAAAGATAAACAGCCGCGGCGCTGATGATTAGCCCCAGGAAAAGATGGAGGTAGGTTCGGCGGGAGGAGGCCATGGGTCTTTAAACCCGCTTTGTTCTCTGGGGGCGGTCCAGGAGACGGTTGGCGGTTCTCAGCACCTCTTCCACCGAAACCGCCTCCATGCAGTTCGGATCCTGAGCGCAGACCCGCCGGTAGCAGGGGGCGCAGGAAAACGACGAAACGATTTTCTCCCCTCTTCCGTAAAGCTCGATTTCCTGGGCGCAGGTGGGTCCGAACAGGGCGACGACTTTTTTCCTGAGCCCGATGGCCAAATGCAGGGCGGTCGTATCGCCCGTCACCACAAGGTCGCAGAGGTTGACCAGACCGGCAAACTGACCCAAAGTGTTGTCGCACCTGCCATCGATCGCGGCTCCCCCGATCTTTTTAAGGATTTCCCGGTTGCGGTCCCTTTCCTTGGGTCCCCCCAAAAGCAGAAGGCGGGTTTGGGGCCGTTTCTTCAACGCCCGGATCAGTTTCACGTACCCTTCGAGAGTCCAAGCCTTGTTGGCGAACACCTCTCCCGCCCCCGTGTTGAGGCCGATGACCGCCTCTCCTTTTTTCAGTCTCGCCTTTTTGGCGAACCGGTCGGCGAACGCAAGGTCTTCTTCCCCCAGGGAAAGAAGGTATTCATCCCGGCGGTATTCAATCTCCGCAATTTCGAAAATCAGCTCCGGGTAGCTCTTTTCGTTCCCGCGAAACTTGAGTTCATCGGAAAGGCCGAGGAAGAAAGCGTATTCGCTCGCGGGGTTCAACGGGAAGATATTCCCGTTTTCTCCCAGTCCGAAGCCCCGCTTTTCCATGGCCTTGATTTTCGAAACGAGGGCGGCGCCTCGCGCCTCCTTCTCCAATCCGAGGATGAGGTCAAAGGATTCCAATTCGAGCGGCAGAAGCGCGGAATAATCAAAAGCCAAAAGGCGGTCGATCAAGGGATTGTTCTTCAGAAGGGGGAGAGCCTCTTTGTCGACGACCCAGGTAATGTAGCTCCGGGGATAGGCCCTCTTCAGACCCGCAAGCAGGGGCGTCGTCCGGAGAACGTCCCCGATCGCCGCCAGTTTGACGATGAGAATCCGCTTCTCCATGGGGCTGTATTCGGGGCACCCCGCGCAGATTCGTTTGAACCGGCAGGGCCGGTCTCCGAGGAAATATCGGCAATCTAAATGCCAGGAGTTCATATCGCCGAAAAAAGTATTGCCCATTGCAAAATGCAAAGCGCAAATTGCAGATTGATAAAAAGGCGGCTATTTTGCAGCCCGCATTTTTCAATTTTCATTTTGCCATCTCTTCTTTACGCTATGCGCTATGCCCTATGCGTTCTTGCCCTTGCGCCTTACGATTTTTTCTTGTCCGGGATCCAGTCAAAATGATGGAACTGCATGGTGAAGGTGGCCCTCCCCTGGGATAAAGACCGGAGGTCGGTGGAGTACCCGAACATCTCCCGCAAGGGGACGAAGGCATCCACGACGCTGATCTTGCCCTTGGCTTGAACCTGCTCGATCCTTCCCTTGCGGGCGCTCAAATCGCCGATCACCTCGCCGAGGAAATCCTCCGGCGCCACCACTTCCGTCTTCATAATGGGATCCAGAAGAACCGGCTGGGCCTTCTGACAGCCATCCCGGAACGCCATGGCGGCGGCCACCTGAAAAGCCAGGGGGGTGGACTGTCCTTCCCGGAAGGATCCGCCCAGGATCACCGCCTTTAGGTCCACAATCGGGTATCCGGCCACCGGCCCGTTGCCGAAGGATTCCCGGATGCCCGCCTCGATGCTCGGAACCATGTCCGCCGGAATCGTTCCCTCCGGCAGTTGGTTCTGGATTTCGACCCCGGACCCTCGTGGCCGCGGTTCCACCCCGAGGCGCACTTGCCCGAAATGAAGGACGCCTTCGATTTCCCGCTCGAATTTTCCTTCCCCCTCCGCTTTCTGGGTGATGGTCTCGCGGTAAACGACCTGCGGTTTGCCCACATTGACGGCCACATTGAAGTCATCGAGCAGCCGTCGGACAATGACGTCTAAGTGCAGCTCCCCCATCCCGGAGATGAGGGTCTGGCCCGTGTCTTCGTCGAATTTCACCCGGAAAGTGGGGTCTTCATCCGCCAGTTTTCCCAAGAAGAGATCCAGTTTTTCCTGATCGGCCCGGGATTTCGGTTCCACCGCGATCGAGGTCACCGGTTCGTAGAAATCGATCCGTTCGAGGGTAATGGGCCGGTCCTCGTCGCAAAGGGTGTCGCCGGTGGCGGTCTCCTTTAAACCGGCGATGGCGACGATGTCGCCGGCGCGGGCTTCGGGGATTCTCTCCTTTTTGTTCGCGTGCATGCGGAAGATTCGGGCCACCCGTTCCTTCTTGCCCTTTGTGGAATTGTAGACTTCCTCTTCCGCCTTCAAAACCCCGGAGTAGGCGCGAACATACGTGAGCTTTCTCCCCTCATCCGTCATGATCTTGAAGGCCAGGGCGCAGAAGGGCTCCTGGTCGGAGCTGGCCCGGGTTTCGGGTTCTTCGGTTTTCGGGTTGAACCCATGAATGGGGGGGACATCGGCGGGGGCCGGGAGGAAATCCGCGACCGCATCCAGGAGAGGTTGGATGCCTTTGTTGCGCAGCGCCGCCCCGCAGAGCACCGGAACCAGCTCAAATTTCAGGGTGGCTTCCCGCAAAACTTCCTTCATTTCCTCCATGGATATTTCCTGCCCTCCCAGGTATTTTTCCATCAAGGAATCGCTGCGGTCGGCCAGGATTTCTATCATCCGTTCGCGGGCCTTCTGCGCCTCCGGAAGAAGATCCGGCGGAATGTCGACTTCGGCGAAGGTCGCCCCCAGGGTCTCCACGTCCCAGACCACGGCTTTCATCTTGAGAAGGTCGATGACTCCTTTGAAGGTTTCCTCGACTCCCAGGGGAAGCTGGATTGGGAGGGGATGAGCGCCCAGCTTTTCTTTCATGCTTTCCACGGTTCCGAGGAAACTGGCCCCGACCCGGTCCATTTTGTTGACAAAAGTGATCCGCGGGACGCGATACTTATCGGCCTGGCGCCATACCGTCTCCGACTGCGGCTCCACCCCGTTCACGGCGTCGAAAACCGCCACCGCCCCATCCAGAACCCTTAAGCTCCGTTCCACCTCCATGGTGAAATCCACGTGCCCGGGGGTGTCGATGAGATGGATCTCAAGCCCCCTCCACGGGCAGGTGGTCACGGCGGAGGTGATGGTAATGCCCCGCTGCTGCTCCTGGGGCATCCAGTCCATAACCGCCTCGCCGTCGTGGACCTCCCCCATCTTATGGGACCGGCCGGTGTAGTAAAGGATTCGCTCCGTCACGGTGGTCTTGCCCGCATCGATGTGGGCCATGATCCCGATGTTGCGGATTCGGGTCAGACGCCCTTTTTTGGGTGAAGCCATAAAATAAGCTCTCGGCGATAAACTCTCATCCTTCGACTGCCGCCGCGAACTTGGGGCTGCCAGTTGACAGATGATCGCAGTTTCTTGAAAACCATTGTATTTATTAAAAAATTTATAGTAGGCATTTTACCGCTCTTTGTCAAGCCCAATCAAGGTTCCGGTGTAACCCTTCAGTCACGGGTGGCCCGGGGCAAGTTTTGTTGTGGCCTGGGGGTTCGGGCGGTACGCGCCGGAAGCATCGGCCGGGATGGACAGAGACTCGAAGAAAACACCGAACCTCCGCAGAAGGTGCGGGAGGCCTTGGCCCCCGCCCCCTCCACGAAGAAATTACCGCCTTGTGGTTCCAAGCGGACCGACCGAACCCCCAGGCCGGGGCGCCTCTTAGCCTTTACCCCGGACCATAATCCGTTGCGGCTGGCCACCCGTGACGAAAGGGTTACATTCCGGTCAGGGTAAATTTATTCTGAAGAAAAAAAGATGAACTCGTAAAAAGATCCAGATGCAAGGCGCGCAAAAACTGAGGAGAGAGGCCCCTTAGGGGCCGCAACGCCGAAGTTGAAGCGCAACGCCGCAGATGGACTTTTTACGAAACCATCAAAACAGAGTCACATCAACTTCTTACAAACAGTTCTGAGCATTTGTCTTCCCATCGGTTATAAAGGAGCCTCGTAAATTTTTAGCATTTTGAAAAGCCATTAAATCCCCCCTGATCCCCCTTTTCATAAAAGGGGGGTTGGGGGGATTTAAAAGGTGATTTCTAACGAAGCCGGAATCATCAAATTGTTAAAGAAGGGCCGCTCACGCTCCGCTGCCAGACATAACCGTAAACGCGATCGGCCAGACTTTCGGCATCCCCGTCCGTGAAAGGCGGACGCGGCAGGCTTCGCCATAGACTATCGAGAATAAATACCTTGACCTCGGCCTGGGTGGATGTATTCTTTGTGAGACCGTTGTATGGTTCTACCCTATAATTTCTCAAATCGCTGTCCGAATGATGCCATCAAACGCCTCCCGTGAATCACCGCAACAATGAGAATTCTTTCCGGTTTGATTCGATATAAAAGCCGATAGCTATACACAAAATGCTCGCGTAGGGTTTCTTCTCCCAATTCAGGTACAATGCGCCCCGCCTGCGGAAACTTCGCGATATTGCGGGCAACCTCAAGCACTTTCTCGACCACGGCCCCCGCGTAATATCTTGAATCCCTGGCGATATACTCCGCAATCGATTCCAGATCATCCACCGCTTCGGGAGACCATACTACTTTATGACCCATTTGGCCATTCGCTCCGCAACTTCTTCCGATGACAGTGATCCTTCTGATTCAGCCCGCTCCTCACCTCTCCTGACTTTCTCAAGTACGTAGAGATGGTACTGAACATCTTCAATCGTGCAATCCTCAGGCAATTTCTGGAGAAGCCTCCTTACCTCGTCTTTTGTCGTACTCATGGGATTTCTCCTTGATTGTGGAAAATGCACCTAACGGCATAATAATATACGCTTTTAAAAAAAGAGGCAATGAATCTTAGGAGTTTCGTGAAAGGTCGCAATTCCCTATAATTTCTCATTCCGGCGTAGGCCGGGATCCAGTCTTTAGATGGTTCCCGACTCTTGTCGGAACGAAGTCTGGACCCCGGTTTTCACCGGGGTGACGGCTTAAATTTAATTTTTTCACAGCTTCGGGGTCCAGTTCGAAACGGGGTTGCGTTTTCAATGAACAACCAGCTCACCCCATCCGTACCACAGCCCGCATGCATTTGGAAAGATCCTTCGCCGTCTCGATGGCTTTCCCCCATTCCTCCAGGGGAAACCGATGGGAAACTAAGTGGTCCACCTGGATTACGCCGCTTGCCAAGAGCTCCTGGGCCACGATACAGGTGTTTACGGAGGAAAAGCTGCCGATGACCTGGAGGTCTTTTCGGCAAATATCGAAGGGGTTCACGCTCGCGTTCTGATCGGGCGGAACAATCCCATAGAGGACAATCTTACCGCCCGGGGTAACATACTTGAAGGCCCGTTCGACGATCGGGGCGGCCCCGGTGGTTTCGAAGACGGCATCGAACCCCTGCGGGGCGAGACGGCGCAGGTTCATCTCCTGTTTCTCGTCGGCCAGGACCGTCTCATCCACCCCCATTCTCGCGGCCACGGCCAGGCGGCTTTTCGTCCGGCCGGTGACCGCCACCACCGATGCCCCGGACTTTTTGGCTAACTCCGCCAGGATCAGGCCATTGGCCCCCGTTCCAAACACCAGGACCTTCATCCCATGCTGGAGACCGGTTCTCCGGATGGCATAGACGAGGGTCCCGATATTGGCGATGAATCCGCCCGCTTCGAAGGAGACCGAGTCGGCCAGAAGAATCAGGTTTCGGGCCGGGACCACGACCTGCTCCGAAAACCCTCCATCCAGTTTTATGGTTTTTGACTTGGTGTGCCCGATCACCATCCCGTTCAGGCAATGGTTGGTCTTGCCCTGTTTGCAGAATAGACAGGTCTGGCAAAAAATGAAAGGCTCGATGGCGACCCGGTCGCCGGGTTTGACGTTGGTCGACTTTCGCGCCGGTCCTGCGCACCACCCCGGAAAATTCATGGCCCGGGATGAGCGGGTACTCCGCCCCCTTGAACTCTCCCTGGAGAAGATGGATATCGGTCCCGCAGACACAGCAGGCCTTCACCTCCACCACAACTTCGGACTCCCCCGGCGCCGGGTCAGGAAGGTCGCGAAGGGCAAAGGATCCCGGCTTTTCGATCACGATCGATTTCATGGCTAACCCTTTCTGCCCATGATGAAAGCATACTTCTCAACAAAACAGCCCATTTTTCTGATTTCTTCGATATCAAAAATTTAAGACAATTCGAACCCAGGGAAAAGATAACGCGGGTTCTTCAAATATGTCAAACAAATAAAAACTCAGCAGAAGTCCGTCGGAAAATGGAAGATTAAAAGGTTGACACCAAGAATCATCTAATGAGAAAATTTATCCTAAATATGATAGGTAATCAAAAAAAGGAGGGCAAGAATGAAGACGAGAGGATTGGGATTGGCATGGGCTTTGGGTCTGACTTTGTTCTTCATCTTTTTTCTAACCCCGGCACAGGCTCAACAGGAAATCCGTATCGGATTTATATCGCCGGCTACGGGCAGTATGGCCAGACCCGGCGAGGAAGCCCGCATGGGTTTCGAGCTCTTCTGGGAACAGGCCGGCTATAAGGCCGGGGGGCGGCCGGTTCGCATCATTCATGCCGATGAGCAGTGCAACCCCGATGTAGGGATGAACCAGGCCCGCCGCCTCGTGCACAGCGAAAAAGTCCATCTCCTCGTCGGTCCTTTGTGCGGGCATGTCGGCAAGCCCGTCGCCCAGGTAAGCGCGGAAACAGGCGTCCCGCTTCTCATTTACCTCTCCGGGGCCGACGATCTGACAAAATGGAACCGGGTTCCGACCGCCATTCGCCCGGCCATGTCCTCAAGCCAGGACGCCCATCCCTTTGGAGAATGGCTGTACCACGAGGCCGGGGCGCGAAATGCCACCTTTATCGGACAGGACTATACTTTTGGGCAGGAAAAAACCTTGGGCGCCATCGCCACCTATACGGCGGCCGGGGGAAAGGTGGCGAAACAAATTTGGGCACCCCTTCCGACCAATGATTACGGTCCCTTGCTGGCCGGAATCCCCGCCAACTCCGACGCCGTCGTCGTTTGTCTCGTGGGGACGGACCGCCTCCGCTTATTCGAGCAATGGTTTGACTTTGGTTATAATCGCAAATTCAAAATCTATGGGCTCCATTGGCTCCAGGCCGATGCTCTTCAGGAATTGGATGATCGCGCCGTCGGTCTGATCAGTCAAGCCCTCCCCTGGTGTCAGGGGCTCGATACGCCCACAAACAAGGCCTTTATGGATGCCTTCGTGAAAAAACACCGGAAGATTCCTTCTTATATTGTGGAGATGGCCTATACGTCGGGTTTATATGCCAAAACCGCTTTGGATGCGATCAATGGAAATGCGGAAGACCGGAAGGCATTTTTGGACGCAGTTCGCAAGGCAAAAGTCACGGCGCCCCGGGGTCCGATGCGGTTGGATGAATATGATAACACCGTTCAAAATGTCTATATCCAGAAAGTGGCCAAAGTTAAACATCCTCTTCTCGGTGACGTTTTGATCAATGTTCCCGTAAAAGAATATCGAGATGTTTCCCAATTCTGGAAATGGACGCCGCAGGAATATCTTGCTCGCGGTCCCTATAAACGATAGTCCTCCTTTTGCGTTCCGGTCCGGAAAGAAGATTTGCCGGATCGGAGCGTATATTTCGGCGTTCCCCATCCTTCAGCGGCGGGCCAAGAATTCTTTGGCGGCGAATTTGTAGAGAGGAATGAGTTCGTCTATCCGGTCTTCCGCTCCTTCGGCCCGGCAGATTTTTTGATGACGGAATTTCTCGTCGCCTTCTCGCGGAGCATTTCATGAATTGGGTAGTCCAAACCCTGAACGGCATTTCCATGGGCGCCCTCCTCTTTCTTCTGGCCAGCGGTTTTACCATAACCTTTGGCTTGGCCCGGGTCGTTAATCTGGCCCACGGGGCTTTCTATCTTCTGGGCGGATACATGGGCTTGACGATTTTGTGGGTCACAAAGAGCTTTTGGCTCGCCCTCTTGGCCGGCGGCCTGAGCATCGTGGTCTTGAATTACTTCTGTGAACGGTTTCTGATCCGCAAGACGCAGGGAAACGAATTGGGCCAGGTTCTGCTTACGGTCGGCATCGTTTATGTAATCGCCGATATCGCCCTGGTTATTTGGGGGGGAAATCCGCTCCGGATCGCCCAACCCGAAATCGCCCGCGGTTCCATTGATCTGCCTTTTGGGATCGTTTACCCTCGATACCGATTTCTGCTGATTCTTTTCGGGATCATCATCGGGGCAGGGCAATGGCTCCTCTATCGCAAGACTCAATTAGGAGCGATTGTTCGCGCCGGGGTGGATAACCGGGAAACCGTGGGCGCCATGGGCATTAACATTGACCGCCTGCTGGCCATGGTCTTTGCTTTCGCCGCCTTTCTCGCGGGAATGAGCGGGGTGGCGGGAGGGGCCTTCTTGACAGTATACCCCGGCGCCGAATGGGATATTCTCGTTTTGGCCCTCGTCGTGGTTATCGTGGGAGGACTTGGAAGCCTGGAAGGCGCCATGGTCGGGAGTCTGATCGTCGGCCTTGTGGATGCCTACGGGCGCTGGCTGCTTCCGGAATTCTCGTATTTTGTTGTCTTCGGCCCTATGGCCGTTCTGCTGCTCTTCCGACCTACCGGGCTGTTCGGAAGGGAGGTATGATGGTTTCGCAAAAAGTCCATCTGCGGCGTTGCGCTTCAACCCCGCCCCGGTAGATAACGATCCCGCTTTTGGGATCCGGGGATAACCCTCCTGATTTTCGAAGAGGGAACCCCTTTTGAAAATTATCTAACGGGGTGAATCGTTGCGGCCCCTAAGAAGCCTCATTCCTCAGTTTTTGCGCGCCTTGCATTGTAGGGGCGAGCAGCCGCTCGCCCGAAAATGGGCGTCCGGCCGGACGCCCCTACATTTGAAACTATCGTTTGGTTGACTTTTTACGAGATCATCAAGCATGAAATCTTTGAAAATGAGAAAATTCGCCTTTTTTCTGGTTCTCACGATTTTTGCCCTGATCGCCCCCGAAATTCTGGATACTTTTTGGGTAACCCTCATTATGCAGATCCTGGTGTTCGGTCTGCTCGCCCTGGCGGTCGACCTCCTCATCGGCCATGTGGGCATTTTCCCCCTCGGCCATGCCGCTTTTTTTGCCGTGGCCGCTTACACCACCGCCATCCTGGAGGCGCGGCATGCTCAACCAACGATCATTGCCGCCTTTGCCGGCGTCGCTTCCGCTCTGATTCTGGCGCTTGTTTTCGGATTGGCCGTGCGGACCAAAGGGGTCTACTTTATCCTGGTCACCATGGCCATGGGGCATATCGTGTGGGGAGTGGCGACGCGGTGGTCTTCCTTCACCGGCGGGGACAACGGGGTGGGAAACATTCCCCTTCCTAAAATCGGATCCCTGGCCGTCTCCGGTTACCGCGATTATTATTATGTTGTTCTGATCGTGGTGGTGATTTTCACCCTGGCCTACCGGGTGATCGTCCGATCTCCCTTCGGTACTGCCCTCCGAGGAATTCGCGAGAGCGAAAGCCGGATGCGTTCTCTCGGGTATCATGTGGCCGCCCACAAGTATGCCGCCTTTTTGTTATCCGGCGGCTTCGCCGGAGTTGCGGGGGTTCTTTATATCTATTTGAATCGCTTTGTTTCTCCCCCCACGGCGGCGTTCCACCTCTCGGCCGAGGTTTCGTTGATGGCCATCGTCGGCGGGTCCGGGACGATTCTCGGGCCTTTTCTCGGTTCGATTGTAATCTTGATCATTCGCAACTACGTAAGCGCTTATCTCGTGCAATGGGCAACCGTGATGGGGGTCGTCTTCATCCTTACGGTTCTCTATGCCCCCAAAGGTTTGATGGGGTTGATCGGCCGGCGCCCCTCCCCCGGCATTCCTCCTCCGCCAACAGGGGTCCCCAAAAAATAATGAACCCAATCGCCGTCAAAGTTGATAATGTTACCAGAACCTTCGGTGGGTTGCATGCTTTGGATAGTGTTTCGATTGAGGTCCCGCTGGGGCAGCGAAGGGCCCTGATCGGACCGAACGGAGCAGGGAAAACCACCCTCTTCAATTGTATTGCCGGAAGTTTATCCCCATCTTCCGGGCGGGTTTTCCTCTTTGAAAAGGAGGTAACCCAACTGGCCGAATACCAACGCACAGCCCTGGGGATCGGGCGCACCTACCAAATTACCAATGTGTTCCACCAGCTTTCGGTGCTGGAAAACGTTCTTATTGCCGAGCAGGGGACCAAGAGACAGAAATGGGTTCTGTATCGCCCGCTCGAGAAATTTAAATCAAAAATCGATTTGGCCATGGAAAAGCTCTCATCCCTGGGTTTGGATCACCGCCGCGACCATTTTGTTCACCAGCTCTCCTACGGAGAGCGCCGGCAGCTGGAAATCGTCCTGGCCCTTTCTTCGGATCCCCGGGTTCTCCTCTTAGACGAACCCGCTTCCGGTCTTTCCCCGGCGGAACGCCAGCGCATCGGTGAAATCATCTTGAAATTGAGAAGGGACATCACGGTGATTTTCATCGAACACGATATGGATGTGGCCTTGGGGATCGCCGACCAGGTCACCGTTCTCCACCAGGGCAAAATCATCCTGGAGGGACCGCCCGATGTCGTCCGGTCCAACTCCGAAGTTCGAGAGGTTTATTTTGGCGACGCCTGACAAGCTGCTCGAAATCCAGGACATCCATACCTATTATGGGGACAGTTATGTCCTTCAAGGAATCAGTCTCGATGTGGGGGCAGGGCAAATCGCAACCCTCCTCGGAAGAAATGGAATGGGCAAAACCACCCTTATCCGTTCCATTGCCGGATTGACCCCTCCCCGACAAGGTCTTATAAAGTTGAAGGGTACTTCCCTGATGGGTCTGCCTTCGTACAAAATCGCCCAACTCGGCATCTCTCTGGTTCCCCAGGGACGGTGCATCTTTCCGTCCCTCACCGTTCGGGAAAACCTACTTATCCCGACCAGTTCCTTGGCCGGCCAGCAGGTTGGGACAAGGGGGGGGGCGAGTCGCTGGAACCTGGAAAGAGTGATGACGGAATTTCCCCGTCTCGCTGAGCGCCTCAAACAATTTGGAGGCACGTTGAGTGGCGGAGAGCAGCAGATGCTGGCCATCGGCAGGGCTTTGATGGCTAACCCGGACATCATCCTGATGGACGAGCCTTCGGAAGGGCTGGCTCCGGTAGTGGTTCGCCACATCGGAGAAATCATGAGAAATATCCGGGAGCAAGGTCATTCCATCCTTCTCGTAGAGCAGAATTTCAAATTGGCGATGACCGTGGCCGATTTCGTCTATATCATTTCTACCGGCCGAATCGTCTACCAGGGTCTTCCCCCGGAATTAGCGAAGCAAAAAGAAATTCTCAACAGGCACCTCGGCATTTGAATCCGAAATCCTTTTTTTCCTTTCTTTAAAAGGGAGGAATTCCCCTCTTTGGAAAAGAGGGGGTAGCGGAGATTTGAAATTTTAGTTTTTTGAAAATACCTTCCCAGAAATCCCTCCCGGCCTCCCTTTTCAAAGGGAGGAGAGCCTTTTGGGAATGGATGGATTAACAGGTCCGCTCTTTCCCCCTTTAAAGGGGGATCTGGCGGCAAATATTAAAGCAAGAGAGGTGATTGTATGGAAAAGACAGCCTTGTTAGTGGTTGACATGCTGACCGATTTCTTTATCGCGAAACCCGGCCTTCCCGCCCCTGTAAAGATGGAAAAACTCTTGAAGAACAATCAGAGCGCCGTGCGCAAGGCAAGGGAGAAAGGGGTCCCCGTAATTTTTGTCAACGATAGCTTTCAGAAGACGGAAATCCCCATCGACCGTCATTTCAAAATCTCGGGTCCCCACGCCATCATCGGGACAAAGGAAGCCGAGGTTGTGAAAGAGTTGGAATACGATGAAAATCGGGACTTCATCGTCCCCAAGAAGCTCTACGATGGTTTTTACAACACCCGTCTGGATTCCATTCTCCGAGAGCTGGGAATCAAAAAATGCGTTGTCACCGGAACTTGGACCCATGCCTGCGTTCAACACACCGTGATGGGCGCCTGGTGCCGGGGATATGATGTGATCTTACTGGAGGATTGCTGTTCCTGTCCGGACGAGAAGGCTCACCAGTACGGACTGGAATATATGAAAACCTTCTATATGGCCGAGGTTATCGATTCCGAAACCTGGTTTGCGCGCTTGGAGGGGAAATAGCGGCCAAGAATCCCCCGGCAAAGCCCCGGGAAGCCGTTTTCCCCGAGAGCGATTCAGCATTGAACCGGCTCTCGCCCTTGGGCGAGAGCCTTTTGGCTTTTTCCCTTTGCCTCGCGTCTCCCAAGCGACGCCCTTGCTGTAGGATTTCCGGCTCTTCTTCTTGCCGCAAACAAGCTCTTCATGAATTTCTTCCCCTTGCCCTTTCGGGTTTTTTGAAGGAAAATGGTCTATACGCTTTTGAAGAAAGAAAGGAATTTCCAAGAAATGCCTGATTTGCGCGTAAAAATAAGGAACGTCACCCTCAAGAATCCCTTCATCATCGCCTCGGGCACGCCGACCTATGGGCCGACCATGGTGAAAAAATGCATCCAGAGCGGGGCTGCAGCTTTTGTCACCAAGACGCTTTGCTACACGGAATGGCTGCAGAAACAACCCCGCCCCCGCTGGCATATCGACCGCCCCGAGGCCATCGAAAGCGGCGGGTATTTTTCCCTTCATTCGACGGAACGGCTGAATCCCACCCCGCCCGAGGAGTACGCCCGGAAAAAGATGAGGGAATATATCAAAGAGGCGCACGATTTCGAGGTCAAGGTCATCGCCTCCATTGCCGGGACCGACCCGGAAACCTGGGTTAAACTCACGGATTTAGTGACGGAAAACGGCGCGGATATGATCGAGCTCAACCTCCAGTGCCCCCATGTGGAAAAAGGCCAGCCCACGGGCATGGTGGCCGGCCGGGACCCCGAGCTTTGCTTCTCCATCCTGAAACTCGTGAAAAAACGAACTTCCCTTCCGGTTATCGGCAAGATTCTGGGGGAAGGGGTGGATCCGATCCGGGTCGCGGAGCGCATGATCGAGGGAGGGGCAGACTCGGTCGTCCTGACGGGAAGATATCAAGGGGTTTACATCGATATCGAAGCGGAAAAACCGATCCATTGGGGAGGAATGGGGGGGTACGGAGGATACTGGCAGGCCCCAATTACCCGAAAATGGCTCGTGCGGGCAAGCGAATATCAATTAAGAGCCCCCTTCCTGGGCGGAGCGGGAGTGGGCACCTTCGAGGACTTTGTCTCCTACATCCTCTGCGGGGCCAGCGCGGTTCAGGTTTGCACGGCGGTGATCGTTGAGGGCCATAAAATCATCAAGCGCTGGCTGCGCCAGCTGGAAGGATGGATGGAGAAGAAGGGTTACAACTCCATCGAGGATTTCCGGGGGCGGTCCGTGTCAAAAATCATCCCCCCCAGCCAGATCCCGGGAGACAAACCCTACAAGGCCCGGATCCAGCCGGAAAACTGCCAGAAATGTCTGCGCTGCCTGGAAGCCTGCCCTTATGGGGCGATTGCGGTGGTCGGCAAGAAACTGGCGGTGGACCCGAACAAATGCGACGGCTGCCGCCTGTGCGTAGGGTTATGCGCTCACGGGGCCGCGGAGTTCTATTTACAGGCATAGGACGCAGATTTTCGCAGATGAACGCAGAAAATACTTTATAGGCGTAAACTACTGATGATCCCGTAAAAAGTCGTCACTCCGGTGGAAACCGGAGTCCAGGGTATTTATAAGCCTTTGAAAATACTGGATTCCGGCTTTCGCCGGAATGAGGGAAAAGGGTATTTTTAGACTTTTTACGAGATCATCAACTACTCGCTACTTACTACTTGCCACTAACGTTTTTTAATTTTTAGAGGAGATTCAAAGTGCCCACTTCGGTCGCAATTGTCAAAGGGAATAACGGAAGGGATCTGGGCGATGTCCGGCGCATGATGACGAGCCTTTTCGCCCTGATCGGGCCTTCTTCCAAGATCATTCCGAAAGGAAGCCGGGTCTTGATCAAAGTCAACCTCACCTCCGAGGGTAAGCTTTGGGACAAAGGGATCCTGACCAGCCCTCTTTTCACTCAGGCCCTGGTGGAAGAGGTGCAGAAGGCCCGGCCCGCAGAGGTGATCATCGCCGAGGGAACGGCCGTGGGCCAGGACACGAAAAAGGCCTTCGCCGCCAACGGGTACCCGGAGGTGGCCAAGGCAACCGGGGCCCGGCTCCTGGACCTTTACGACGGCGAGTATGAGGAAGTGAAAACCGCGCCGGACGGAATTTTAAAGACCGTCAGAATTTCCAAGGAGGTTTTGAAGGCGGATTTTTTCATCAACGCCCCGGTTTTGAAAACCCATTTCGCCAGCACCCTCACCGCGGCCATGAAGAACCTGAAGGGCACGACCACCTACGACGAAAAAAAGCGCTTCCACTACCTGAACTTGAACCAGGCGGTGGCCGAGCTCAACCAGGTTCTGAAGCCTAATCTGATCGTCATCGACGGAACGATCGCCATGGAGGGAGACGGACCGATTGCCGGAACGCCCGTGGGATTGAACCTGGTCATGGGGGGGACCGACGCCGTGGCCGTGGATACGATCTGCGCCCGGATCATGGATATCGACCCTGAAGAGGTGGCCCCGATCGTCTGGGCGAAAAAGATGGGGTTTGGGGTTGGGGATGAAAAGGAAATCAGGATCCTCGGAAATTCCATTTCGGAAGTGTTCCGACCCTTCAAGCGCTCCTGCGCCCCCCTTAAGATCGACGCCAAAAAAATAGAGTTCGTCGACGGTCAAGCCTGCAACGCCTGCCGGGACGGGCTGCGGATCGCCCTGGAGCGCCTCAAGGCCTCGGGAGTCGATTTGGACAAACTGCCCGAGGTTAAAATAAGCCTGGGATCGAAGGCGAGCTTGGAGGATTCGGAAGGTTGTGTGCAAGTTCCCATTGGAAACTGTCAAAACCAGTACAAGCACCTCCCCAACTTCGTCCCCGGCTGCCCTCCCCCGACCTTTCTCATGGCGGACGAGATTCGGGAGATCTTGGGGGAGAAAAGGAAATTCGGGACCAAGAAAGACTTTTTCATGGATCGATAGTGACGACGATCTTGCAAAAAGTCTTTTTTAGCCACAGGGGGCACCGCGAGCCCAGAGAAATGCCTTTATTTCTTAATGAATTAGCTCTGTATTTCGAATTTTTAGAATCTTAAATTTTGGTAGCACTTTAGCCCTTTGAAAAAAGGAATTTCGTCAGGGCCAAGCGGTTCCGGGGATCGGGGAATTCGGGGTTCTTTCATCCGCGACTTCGCAAATCTTCAATCTTCTATCCAAGAAGGCTTGACAAGGGCCGAAGGTTCAATATATTCTACTTTTCAGCTTAAGGATCATCGATAGAAGATATGCTCCAAGGCCGAAAAATCGAAGAAACCGCCTTGGAAAAACCATCAGGAGGTAAAAGGAAATGAAAGGGAAGAAAATTTGGGCAGTCTTGATCAGTTTGGGCATCCTCGCGGCCTTCGGGGCTTATCTCTCCGCACCCGACGCCGCGGCACAGGCCCCCAAGCCGGGGCAGAAAACAACGTGGGTATTCGCCACCAACCCCGGACCTGCGGCGAACACCTGGACTTTCCATCCCTACCCCCGTTTTCAGAAGCTTTTGGAGAAAAACTCCGGCGGTCGGCTCGTTCTGGACACCAAAATGAGCCTTTTCCCGGTCAATGAGGTTGTGCACGCCGTCATCGCCGGACGGGCCGACATCGGCTGGGAGAGAATCCCCTGGGTCGCCGGGACCTTCCCCCAGTGGGATTATGCCCTGCCTTTCTTCTGGGATAATATCTTTGAATATGAGGCTTTCCTTAACGATCCCAGGCTAATCGAAATCGAAAAAAAATCCTACGGCGACAAAGGACTGGTAAAAATCGCGGACATCGCCGTCGAAGCCTTGGATGGAATTTGGGGAAAGAAGGCCGTTGCTACGGTGGATGATTTCAAGGGGTATAAAGTTCGCACGTCCGGGTTGATCACCACCCTGGCTATGAAGCTTATGGGCGCCTCCCCGTTGACGATCCCAACTGCGGAAATTATGGAAGCCCTGCAGCGAGGCACGGTAGACGCCATCCAGACCTCGCGCGGCTGGGCATTGGGGTTCGGCCTGGCGGATGTTTGCACCCACGTGAGCTTCTGGCGAATCCAGTCGGTGTTCGGGGGGATGTTAGTGGTGAACAAGGCCAAGTTCGACGCCCTGCCGGCCGACCTGAAAAAGATCGTCATGGATACGGGGCGGGAAATGCAGGGGCAGACCATTTTCGGCGCCAAGGTCGAGGAGTTGGAGGCGGAAGTCGGCCTGAAGGCCAGCAAGATGAAAGTAACCCAGCCCACCCAGGCGGAAATCAACAAGGCTCGGGAAATCACCCGGCCGACCATCGACGAGTGGCTCAAGATCGCGGGACCGAACGGCAAGCAGATTTTGGATATCGCCGCCAATTACGCCGGCGGCGCCAAAATCATGCTAAAGAAGTAAATCCCTGATGGTTTCGTAAAAAGCTTTGCATGGTAGGGGCGCGAAGCATCGCGCCACTACCATTGAAACCATCGTTTCGGTAACTCTCACGAAATCACCACCGCTTGAGCAAGCTCGGTCTTTGGGTCGGGTTTGCTCAGCGCATTTTTAGGCGCCGAAAGGACCTCTTCTGGCCATGAAGCAGTTCGGCAACCTTATTGATAAATTCTGCTACTGGGGCGGGTACTTGTCAGGCTGGCTGGTGCCGATCATGATGATGCTTGTTGTGGTGGACGTTTTCATGCGGTACGTCATGCGCCAGCCGCTCATGGTCTCCGACGAATTCAGCGCCTACATGCTCGTCGCCCTTTCCTATCTCGGCTTTGCTTACACCTGGAGGGAGAAGGGGCACGTGCGCATCGAAATCTTCGTGACACGTCTACCCCCCAAAACATACAGCTGGGTCAGACTGCTCGGGTTGATTGTGACTCTGATTTTTATGCTCGAAATGGATCGGGCGGCCTGGAAAATGATCACCTATGCTCTTCAAATCAACTTGCGATCGTCAACGTGGCTTACCTTTCCTTTGTTCTGGCCCCAGTTGACGGTTTTTATCGGCTTTGTCATGCTGACCCTGATGCTGGTTGTGGATATCGCCCGGGCCGCGGGAAAGATTAAGGCAGGCGAAAGAGTGGAGGAATAAGGCTTTGAGTTTGGAATGGATGTCCCTCGTTATTCTCGGCGGTTTGATCCTTCTTCTTGCCATCGGAATTGAAATCGCCCCGGCTATGGGAATCGTGGCCGGCCTTGGTCTCATCCTTTTCGTAAATCAGCCCATGGATTACTTTGCCCGGGCTGCTTTCGATATCATGAACTCCTTCACCTTCACCGCCATTCCTCTTTTTGTTTTCATGGGAACCATTTACGCCACGACCGGTATCGTCGGCGGGCTCTTCCGGGGCGCCGAAAAAATATTGGGAAGCCTTCCCGGCAGCCTGGCCTCGGCTATGATTGTTGCCAACGCTATCTTTGGGGCCATTTCGGGCTCCAGTTTGGCGGCTGCAGCCACGTTCGGACGGATCTGTTTTCCGGAGATGGAAAAGGCGGGATATGATCCCAAGATGTCCCTTGGCGCCATCGCCATTTCCGGAACCTTGAGCGTACTCATCCCCCCGAGTCTCATCATGATCGTTTACGGGGGCTGGCAGGATGTTTCCGTGGCCCGTCTCTTCGCGGGAGGCGTCGTTCCAGGCATCATTCTGACAATCTTCTTCGTGATCACCGTAACCATCCTGGTTTTGCGTAACCCATCCCTGGCGCCCAAAGCCGCTTCCCGGAAATACACTCCCCTGGAAAAATTCACGGCCCTTTGGGATATCTTTCCCTTCTTAGTCGTCATAACCATGGTCTTGGGAACAACCTTTTCCGGAATCATGACTCCTACGGAATCGGCATCCCTGGGGGCCTTCCTGAGCATCATCCTTGCTTTGCTCTTTCGGCGGATGACTTACAAAGCGCTCAAGGAGAGCATGCTTTCGGCCGTAAACATCAGCGCCATGATCGCCTTTGTCCTGTTTACGGCCCGGATGCTGGGGCAGGTCTTTCAATACATCGGTCTTACCGAAGCTACGGCGTCTTTTATGGTGAATCTGGACATCGGCAAATATACGATGCTGTTTCTGATCTGCGTTTTGTATCTCATCCTGGGATGCTTCTTCGATTCCCTTTCCATGTTGGTGCTAACCCTCCCGTTTGTCGCCCCCATCATCAAGAGCCTGGGATTTGATTTCATTTGGTTCGGCGTGCTCTATGTCGTTCTGGCGGAAATCGGTCTGGTTACGCCCCCCTTCGGCCTCAACCTTTTCGTTCTCAAGGGCGTCGTTCCCAAATACGAAATAACCTACATCTTTGCCGGCACGGTCCCCTTCCTGATCCCTACCGGCATTTTGATCGTCCTGATGATCCTCTTCCCCGAACTCGTTCTCTGGTTCCCTAACTTTCTGTATGCAAGGTGATATTTCATCGCCGGCAAAAAAGGCGCCCTGACGGCGCCCTTTTTGCCTTTCTGATGAGCTACCGGGAGGGAATTTAAAGCTGGACCTGAGCCCCCAACTCCACGACCCGGTCGGCAGGCAGGTTGAAATAGGCCGTGGGGCTTCCGGCGGCCCTGGCCATGAAGGCGAAGAGCGTTTTGCGCCAAAGCATCATCTTCGAATCACCGTGGGTGAAAAGCGTCACTCGGCCCAAGTAGAAGGTCGTTTCCGCCGGATTGATCTGCAGACCATGCTTTGCGGCCATTTTCATAATCTCCGGAACATCGGGTCTTTGCATAAAGCCGCTATGGGCCGCCACGCTGAAAAAGCCCTGCCCCAGATCCTCCACTTCCACTCGCTCGCTCGCTTTGACGCTGGGGCGGTTGGCCGTCTTCATGGAAAGCAGGATTACTCTTTCATGGAGGACCTTCGTGTGCTTGAGGTGGTGCAAGAGAACCGGGGAGGTCCCTTCCGGGTTGACGGAGAGGAACACCGCGGTTCCCTTGACCCTCGGAATGTCGTGCCGGGCTAAATCCTCAAGGAAAACTTTCAAAGGCAGGCGCGTCCCTAACTTGCGGTACAGCTCCGACCGCCCCCTTCGCCACGTGGTCAGAAACAAGGTTATCAGGGCGGCAATAAACAAAGTGAACCACCCTCCGTCCACGATTTTGAGAAGATTTGCCAGGAAATAGGAGAAGTCAAAGACAAGGAAAAGGAGGACCAGCGGGGCCGCTTTCCAAACCGGCCACCCCCACCCTCGGGTGGAAAGGAGAAAAAAGAGGGTGGAGGTGATGTTCATGGTCCCGGTCACGGAAATTCCGTAGGCTCCGGCCAGGCCACTGGATTCCCGAAAGGCAATCACAACAGCCAGACAGGCGACCATCAGGGCATAGTTCACGACGGGGACATAGATCTGCCCTTTGATTTCTCTGGAAGTGTGGACGACCATGAGACGCGGGCAGTACCCCAGGTCAATCGCCTGCTGGGTCAGAGAGAAGACCCCTGAAATCAACGCCTGGGAAGCAATCACCGTGGCGATCGTCGCTAAGGCCACCATCGGGTAAAGAAGGAATGGGGGGACCAGCCCATAAAAGGGGTTGAAGGCCAATTCCGGATTTACCAGCAGAAGAGCCGCTTGGCCAAAATAATTGCAGAGCAGGGCGGGAAAAACCAACCCGAGCCAGGATACCCGGATGGCCTTCTTCCCGAAATGCCCCAGATCGGCATACAAGGCTTCACACCCCGTCAAGCAAAGCACAACGGAACCGAAAACCACGATGGAGTGGAACTTATTGGTCGCAAAAAAGTGGTAGGCGTGAATCGGATTTATGGCGTTTAAGATCTGGGGAGCCCGGGCGACAGCGGCCAAGCCAAGAATGGCGATGGCCAGGAACCACACGGTCATGATCGGACCGAAGAGCCGGCCGATGTCCGCCGTTCCCCGGTGCTGAAACAAGAACAGCAAAAAAAGAATCAGGCAGGTGATCGGCAAAATAAACGGGGAAGCCGCCTTGGTCGCCACTTCCAGCCCTTCGACCGCCGAAAGAACCGAAATGGCCGGGGTGATGATCCCCTCCCCGCAGAGAAGCCCCGCGCCGAGGATCCCGGCGCCTATGGCCACCGCCCGAACGCGGGGGGACATCTTTTCCCCTTGGGCTGAAACCAGCCCAAGAAGGGCAAAGATCCCCCCTTCCCCATGGTTATCAGCGCGCAGAATAAACGATATGTACTTGATGCTCACCACGATGGTCAAGGACCAGAAGATGAGGGCCATGACCCCAAAAATATTTTCCGGTGTCAGGGCGATGGCATGCTTCCCGTAGAAGCACTCTTTGACCGTATAAATGGGGCTCGTCCCGATGTCCCCGTAAACGACCCCGAGGGACCCGATTGCCAGCCCCAAGGTTCGATTTCTGTGCCGCTCCCCCTCGGCCCCGTTTTCAACGTTGTGCATTCAGGAAAGATCCTCGAAATGAATATTTTCAGAACAGGAGATCCGCTCGGCAAAGCGCCGGAAGGCCGAAAGACTCCCTGCCGATTGCCGGTCCGTTTCCGAAGCTTTTCCGGACTTCAGATTCGGAAAATTGATCATAAAAGCGATTTCCAAATTTGTCAACAGGAACCGGGCGAAAAGGAATGCCGGCGCCTTTCCGCTTTACCCTTTGTTTTAGCGACGAAACCCTGAATCGAGCATTAAGGCCAAGCTGGGGACGTTGTTCATTTTCTTCACTTTCCCATCTTCCCTGCCGCCAAAGGATATCGTTTCCAAGGCTGCTTCAAGTCCTCCCGCCTTTTCCACCCCCCTCCCATTTTCACGCGCTTTCAATTTCCTGTAACCCTTCAGTCAAGGGGGGGAAGCCGCTACGGATTCAGGTCCGGCGTGAATACCAGGAGGTGCCCTGGCCTGGGGGTCCGGGCGCTACGCTTGGAACCATAAGGCGCTGATTTCTTCGTGGACGGGGGCGGGGGCCAAGGCCTCCCGCCGCTGATATCGGAGTCTCAGGGGTTTCTCCGAGTCTCTGCTCATCCCGACCGATGCTTCCGGCGCGTACCGCCCAAACCCCCAGGCCAACAACAAAGCTTGCCGCCCCCCCGTCACTGAATGGGTAAATTTTTCTGCAATATTCCCTTTTTCCGCAAGATCATATGCGATAGAATGGCTATCGCCGGTTCAAAAAATATTGATGGGATACAATCCCCCAGGAGGTTTGCATGAGCACCAGAGAATGGCCGATTTCATACTGGCACTATACCCCCGGACCGTCGAGCACCATCCAGATGACGCGGGGGGCAATGAAGTGCATGCAGTGCGGGGGCGTCAAGCCCGGTGAAAACGTCTTGATCTCCACCGATACCAACAAGCTGCGCATCGCCGAGTCATTGGCCGGCGCCGCTTACGCCGTCGGGGCGACACCGATCATCGTCATGATCCCCCCGGTAAAGACCCACGGCGCCCAGCTCCCGGAACCGATCGTAGCCGCCTTCCGGGAAGCCGATGTCTTCCTCCAGCCCTCCACCTGGTCCCAGACCCACACCAAGGCGCGCGTCGAAGCCATCAAGGCCGGGAAAAGAGGATCGACCATGTGCGAGATCACCGAGGACGCCCTCTGTGTCGGCGCCATCGAAGCCGATTTCGAAGCCTGCGACCGCTTGGGGAGAAAACTCGGGGCGGTTCTGGCGGAAAGCAAGGAAGTGCGCATCACCTCGCCCCTCGGAACCGATCTCTGTGGGGAAGTGAAGGGGCGGCCCGTGCAATATGAAACCGGCCTCTTCAAAAACCCCGGCCAGTTTGCCGCCTTCCCGGACAGCGAAATCAACATCTCTCCGGTGGAAGGAACCGCCGAGGGAAAAGCCGTTATCGACGTCAGCATCATGAGCATCGGCATCACGATGTACGATCCCGTCACGCTGTTCATCAAAGGCGGGAAAATCGTGGATATCCAGGGCGGGGTGGCCGCGAAAAAGTTCCGCCAGACGCTCGACGCCCTCGAAAATGAGAAAGCCTTCAACTATGCCGAATTCGGCATCGGCCTCAACCCCTGCGCCCGCCTCTGCGCCACGAACCTCGAAGACCTCGGGCGGCTGGGAAACTGCCACTGCGGCATCGGCAGCAACTTCGCCATCGGCGGCAAAATTCTCGCCCCGAACCACCACGACGCCATGTTCAAGGACGCCAGCGTGTATTTTGACGGGAAGCTGGTGCTGGATAAAGGTGTGTGCAAATTATAGGAGCCGATGGGCCCAGGGGTCAAGAGGTATAGCAAGGGAGAATGTACCCATTCAGTGACGGGGGGGGGCGGCAGGCTTTGTTGTTGGCCTGGGGGTTTGGATGGTACGCGCCGGAAGCATCGGTCGGGATGAGCAGAGACTCGGAGAAAACTCTGATTTGAAATAGGGGGCAGAAAATGGACTTGCTGATCCATGGCGGCATGATCGTCACGATGAACCCGGAGGGGAAAATTTGGAAAAACGGCGCCCTGCTGATCAAGGAAGACCGGATTCAGGATATCGGTGAGGAAGACGACCTCTTGAAATCCCACCCGGGCATCCCGAAAATGGACGCCGCCGGCAAAGCGGCTATTCCCGGGCTGGTGAATCTCCACACCCACACGGTCCTGACCGTCCTGCGAGGCGTGGCGGAAGATGCGGGGATCAAATCGATTTACGAGCAGATGATGCCGATGACGGACCTCATGACCCCCGAGGACCGGTACACCATGGGCCTTCTGGGCTCCCTGGAGGCCTTGAAGTCGGGGACGACAACGATCGTCGACAATTTCAACAACATGGCCGATATCGTCCCGGCGGTGGATCAAAGCGGATTGCGGGCCGTGGTAAGCGAAATCGTCAACGACGCCGACCTGCTGGAGATTCGCAAGGGGAATTACCGGTTCGACACCCGGATCGGGGAATCGCTTCTGAAGAAGAACGTGGACCTGGTTGAAAAATGGCATGGGCGGGACGCCGGAAGAATTCTATGCCATTTCGGCCCCCATGCCCCGGACACCTGCTCCCCCCGGCTGTTGAAAGAAATCAGAGCCCTGGCCGAAAAGAGAAACCTCGGCATCACCATGCACATTGCCCAGTCTCCCGGAGAAGTCGAACAGGTGGTCAATCGGGAGGGGAAGAGACCGGTGGAGTATTTGGATTCGGTAGGGCTCCTCGGCCCGCGGGTTATCGGAGGCCATTGCGTCCACTTGAGCACGGCGGAGATCGAAATCCTGGGCCGAACCAGAACCCATGTCTCCCACAACGCGGCCATCAACGCCCGGAGGGGATTCATCGCCCCGATCCGCGCCCTGAAGGATGCGGGGGCGAACATCGGCGTCGGGTCGGACAACATGTCCGAAGACATGTTCGAGGTGATGCGCGTCGCCCTCATGGTGGGACGGATTAAAACCGGCAACTATGCGGCTTTCATGCCCCAGGATGTCATGGAAATGGCGACCCGAAACGGCGCGAAAGCTCTCGGTCTCGAAGAGGAGATCGGTTCCCTCGAAAAGGGGAAAAAAGCGGATGTCATTTTAATAGATCTGAAAAAGCCGCACTTGGCGCCCCTGGTGAATGTTCTGGGAAATCTCGTGCACACCGGCCTGGCCAGCGATGTGGATACGGTCATCGTCGATGGTCAGATCCTCATGGAAAACCGCCAGGTCAAAACCATAAATGAAGCAGAGCTCTTGATCCGGGCCCAGAACACCACGGAACGCCTCTGGGAAGAGTTCTCCCGAAAGTACACCTGATTCCAAGCTGAATATGTTGGAACCCGTCTTGCCAAATATTTTGGATTCCCTGGTTTCACCTATTCTGCCAACATATAGCTTGAAGAGGCAGCTTAGTTGGGGATCTCATAGTTTTCAACCGCCCTTATTACCGTCACATTTTTAGACCGCATTTTATACCCTTAAATGCGATTATTTTTAAGGGGCAATTCAAGAACTGATAAAAGTTATTTGATCTACCCGTAACCGCAAGGTCAAATACTGATTTTCATAAAAAAACAATAGATTTCATCGAACGATAGATTCCTTCGCAAAGTCATTGGTGTGCCGCGGGTTGAATTCCCCGCGGCCGCCTTCCTGCTTTTGTTTTTCACATATCATTCCATCAATGGGAGATTGACTTCCTTGATGATTTTTGCCCATTTTGCGATCTCCGCATGGATGAAATTTCCAAATTGTTCGGGCTTGCCCGGCCTTGGCTCTCCGCCAATTGCAAGCAACTGGGATTTCACCGCCGGATCGTTCAATGACTTCACCAGGTCCGCATTCACCTTGGCGACGATTGCTGCAGGGGTGCCAGCGGGCGCAATAATACCTACCCATGAATTGGATTCATATCCCGGCACGCCGGCTTCGGCGATTGTCGGCAATTCAGGAACCAGGGACGAGCGTTGGTGAGAAGAGATACCCAATGCCCGCAGCTTGCCATCTTTCATATGCTGCAAGGCCGAGGTTGAATCGGCAAACATCATTTGAATATGACCGCCGAGCAAATCAATCATTGCCGGGGCGCTGCCTTTGTACGGCACATGGCGCATTTTGATGCCCGTCATGCTGCAAAACAGTTCGGCGGCAAGGTGGGTGCCACCGCCCGGGCCTGATGAACCGAAAGTAAGCTTGTTCGGATTGGCCTTGGCATACGCGATCAGATCCTGTACCGACTTGAAAGGCAGCGATGGATCGATCACTAAAATGATGGGAAAAGCAGCAACCATGCCGACCGGCACGAAATCCTTTTCCAATTTGTACTGCGTATTGGGTTTGAGGGTGGTCAGTATGGCGTGATTGATCGCGACCAGAAAAAGCGTATATCCATCCGCCGCGGAACTCGCCACAAACTGGGCGCCGATAATGCCGCCTGCGCCTGCCTTGTTCTCGACGACAACCGGCTGGGTCAAATGTGTTGTCAGTGATTTACCCACGATCCTGGCCGCGACATCGTTTTGGCCACCGGGCGGGGTAGGCCACGACGATCTTAACCGGCTTGGCCGGATAATCGCTCGCCGCCTGGATTGTGCTCACTGGGTGCAGCCACGCAAAGCACGACCGTAATGGCCATGCACGTGACCAGGAATGCCGATTTGATGAAATGATACATAGGGTCTCTCCTTTCGTTTTCAAAGTGGCGGGGCGCTGACCCAGTTCCCCTTTTAAAAACAGACTCGTCACCGTGGCCAGCAATCGCCGCGGTCGATTTCCCCTTCCCTAGTGGATTTTCTCCTCGGTAAATGCCTCCTCGCGCTTCTTTTTAACGGCCGGGAGCAGCACGATGAGCAGCAGCAGCACAGCAGTGGCCAACAGGCCTCCCGACAACGGACGTGTCACGAAAGTGCTCCAGTCCCCCTGTGAGAGCAGCAAGGCGCGGCGCAGATATTCTTCCATCATCGGACCCAGAATAAAGCCTAACAGCAAAGGGGCGCACTCGCAACCGAGCTTGTAGAAAAGGTAACCGGCGAAGCCGAAAATCGCCAGCAACCAGATGTCAAATGTATTGTTGTTGAGGGAGTACACGCCAATCGCGCAGAACAACACAATGGCGGGAAACAGGTAGCGGTAAGGCACGGTCAGGAGCTTGATCCAAATCCGGATCAGGGGAAGGTTCAAGATGACCAGCATCAGGTTGCCGATCCACATGGAGGCGACCAGACCCCAGAACAGTGACGGGTCGCGGGTCATCACCAGGGGGCCCGGCTGGATATTGTGGATGATCATGGCGCCGAGCATGAGCGCCATCACGGCGTTGGGGGGAATGCCAAGAGTCAGGAGCGGAATGAACGAGGTTTGTGAGGCTGCGTTGTTGGCCGCCTCCGGACTGGCGACGCCGCGGATATTGCCTTTTCCGAAGGTTTTTTCGCCCGGTTTCATTCTGATTTTCTTCTCCAGCGCATAGGCGGAAAAAGAGGCCAGCGTCGCCCCACCGCCGGGCAGGATGCCCAGCATGGCTCCCAAAGCCGTTCCCCGCACGACCGCGGGCGCCATATCCTTGAGCTGTTGCCTGGTGGGCAACAGACCCTGCATCTTGACGGTGAATACCTCTCGATCCTTCTCCGTCCGTCCCAGGTTGCTGATGATCTCGCCGTAACCAAAAACACCCATGGCGATCACAACAAAACCGATGCCATCGGTCAGTTCGGGAATGTTAAAGCTGAATCGCGGGATGCCCGAGTTCACGTCCGTACCCACCAGGCCAAGCAGCAAGCCCAGCACAGTCATCGCAATCGCCTTGAGCAGCGAACCGGAAGCCAGCACGACCGCCGCGATCAATCCCAGGACCAGCAGAGAGAAATATTCGGCAGGACCGAACTTGAAGGCCACTTTTGTCAACGGCGTCGCGAATGCGGCCAGAATCAGGACCCCTACGGAACCGGCAAAAAACGAACCCAGCGCGGCGGTGGAGAGCGCCGGCCCGGCAAGGCCTTGGCGGGCCATCTGGTAACCGTCAAGCGTGGTCACCACCGACGACGCCTCCCCGGGCAGGTTAACCAGGATGGCGGTCGTGGAACCACCGTACTGCGCGCCATAGTAAATGCCGGCCAGCATGATCAGCGCTGACACCGGCGGCAAGGCATAGGTCGCGGGCAGCAGCATGGCGATGGTGGCCGTTGGTCCGAGGCCGGGCAGGACGCCGATCAGGGTGCCCAGAAAGCACCCGATGAAGGCATACAGAAGGTTGATGGGCGTAAAGGCCACCCCAAAACCCAAAGACAGGATTGCAAGGAAATCCATTTTTTTCCTTACCCGGTGATGAAGGCGGGCCACACCGGTATCTGCAATTTCAGCAGGGCAATAAACGCCACATAGCTTCCCACGGCTAAAATGGTCGCCAGGATCAACACCTCGCGGATTTTAAACCGGTGACTGGCCAGGCTGGCAACGACGGTCAAAACGTAAATCCCCGAGATCACGCCCATGGCCGGCAGCTTGATCGAGGGCAGACCCGTCAACAACGCTCCAAACGCCAAATTGGCGCCCAGAATATAAACCAAGGGTTTCCAGGCCCAGGGGCCGATCCTTTCCTCATCACCCGTTTTGGTGACCACCGACTGGAATATAATGGCGACGCCCAAAACGGTCAGCAGGATGCTCAGCATCAATGGAAAATAGCCCGGTCCCATCAGGGAAGCGACGCCCACCTGGTAGGAAAAGGAGCCCCAGGCAAAGGCCACGCCGAACCCTACGAATAACAGGCCGGAGGAGAAATCCTTTTCCCTCTTGATTTTCATAAATCACCTTTCCGCTGATAGCAGTTGATCCATTTCCGCCGATATTATGGTTGGGGTCCCGCCGGCGCAGCCAGTCTCGCGGAGGAACCGGCAAACAGGGCGCCAGCCCCCAATTGCCGCTCGATCTGCAGCAGTCGGTTATATTTGGCGTTCCGCTCACCTCGGACCGGACCGCCCAGCTTGATTCGCTCGGCGCCAAGCGCAACGGCCAGATCGGCGATAAAGGAATCGTTCGTATCGTTCGACCGCAAGGAAACGATCACCCCGAAATCATTGCGCTTCGCCAGCATCCCCGCCTGGAAGGCCTCGCTGACCGTTCCGGCCTGATTCACCTTCAGCAGTAAGGTGTTCCCGGCTTTGCACCGGATCCCTTGAGAGAGCCTGGCCGAATTCGTGACGAACAAGTCGTCGCCAACGATCCTCTTGGTCGGCAACAGGGCCGTCAGTTTCGCTTGACTGTCGAAATCGTCTTCGTGAAAAGGATCTTCGATCAATTCCAAAGGATAGGCCCTGGTCAATTCCAGGAAATAGGCGATATATTCATCCACGTCCAGCTCCCTGCCGGAGACCCGGTAACGACCCTTCTCTGGAAGATAGAGGTCGTTTCCCACAGCATCCAGTCCGAGGGAAACCCGACCCGTGCAACCTGCCTTTTCCACGGCCTCCAGGATCTTCTCGAAGGCCTCGGCATTTCCGCTGAGCGGAGGGGCATAGGCGCCGCCGGAATTCGGGACATCGCCGTATTGCTTCGTCAACAGGCTTCCCAGGCAGTGATGGATCTCCGAGAGCGCCTCCACGGCGGAGACAAAATCGGTAAAACCGTCGAGACCGATCAGGTAATCTTCAAAATCCAGAGGGGCGGGGGAATGATTTCCACCGGCGATGAGGGTTGCGATGGGTACTGGCAACCGATTGGCCCCGAACCCGCCGAGGTATCGGTACAGGGGCAATCCCAAAGAGGCGGCGCCGGCCTTGGCAACCGCGAGGGAAACGGCAAGGATGGCGTTCCCCCCCAACTTCTCCTTGTTGGGGGTGCCATCCATGTCAATAAGCTGCCGATCGATCTTCTCCTGGCAGGTCACCCCCTCCCCGAGAAGTGCGGGGGCGATGATGCCGTTCACGTTTTCAACGGCCCTGCGCACCCCATATCCCCGGAAACGAGTCCCCCCATCGAACAGGGCCTTGGCCTCATGCGATCCGGTGGAGGTTCCGCTCGGAACCGACGCCGTTACCTGAATGCCGCTGTCGGTCGTCAATTCCACCTCGACGGTCGGCCGACCGGGCCCCGTCAGAATTTCATACGCTTCGATGCTCCGGATTACCGCGGTCATGCTGTCGTCCTCACTTCCGTTTCCTTTCCAATGACGATGACCCTCAGATTCATCACGTTCGTGCCGGTATGCCCGGTGACAACGGCATCGCCGAGCCGGGTCAGGGCTCCGGCGCTGTCGTGTCGCCGAAGATGCTCGGCGATGTTCAATCCGATCGCTTGCGCCCTCTCCATCGTCTCCCCGTCGGAGATGCCGCCGGCAATCTGCGTCGGCCCGTCCGTCCCGTCAGTATCGACCGAGAGACAGCAGACGTTTGGTTTTTTCCCCAGCTTGGAGGCAAACGCGAGGGCAAATTCCTGGTTGGGACCGCCGCTTCCATGGGGGTCGCGAATCGTCACCGTCGTTTCCCCTGCGGAGATCAAGGCACAGGGCTTGAGAAACGGACGGTCGTACCGGATCACCTCTTTGGCAATCCCGGCCAGACAGATGCCTGCATCGATGGACTCTCCTTCCAGATTGCTGGAGAGGATCACCGGCCGATACCCCAGTTTCTCCGCCGTCGCTGACGCCGCCTCGCAGGCGGACACAGGGCTTCCGACACTGAGCAGGGAAGCCTTGAATCCCGACAGGCTCTTCACGGTTTCCCATTCGGGGTGTTTCAAGCCTTCTTGGAGATATGATTGGATAGGGGTGGGAACGGACTTCCAGATATCGAAAAGATGCAGGACATCGATGGCATCCTGAAAGGTGGAGGGATCCGCCAGGGAAAGATCCGGCCATGGCAGCCCCTCCGGAGCGGTATCCAGGGTCAAGGTCACCGCCTGCGCCGGCTGGATATGGGCAACTAATCGCCCCCCTTTCAACAGGCAGAGGTGCTTTCGAACCGTGTTGATGTCCTTGATGGTGGCGCCGCATTTCAGCAGCAGATCGTTCATCTCTTGGATATCGGCCAGCCTGATCCCCTCCGGGGGAAGGGTCACCAGGGCCGAGGCCCCCCCCGTCACCGCGGCAAAGACCAGGTCCTTTTCACCGGCCCGGCGGACCATGTCGAGCACCTTCTGGGCGCCGATGACGCTATCTTCATTCGGAATGGGGTGGCCGGCTTCCAGGATATCGATCCGCTTCAGGCGCCTTCGCTCGCCTTCCTTCACGACCACCACCCCGCCGCTGATCCGAGCACCGAGGAGCTCCTCCAAGGCGGCGGCGATCGGGAAAGACCCCTTCCCCGCCCCGACGACGTATATGTTCTCGAAGGCCTTCAGATCAAAAGAGATGTCCCCCACCTGCAGGGAATCTCCCGTTAATTTCACCAAGGCGCGGGTCCCCAGATCAGGGGCCGCCCCCCGAATTCCGGCCTGAATGATCTGAAGGGCATCCCTGCGCACGGCGGATTGACCGTGGGCGGTGAGTTCCGCGAGATTCTTGAACAACGATTCTGTTCTGATCTGTTCCATCGAAAACTTCTCAATACCTTTCTGATTGATAAGGACTCGCTTTGGGGTGGGTTGAATATACAAAAAAGGCAATTGTGCGTCAAGGGATTTTGGTACAAGCGCTTAGATTTGTTTGGTGCTCAGTGGGTATTCGGGGGATTTTGGAGTTAGAGCTGGAGAGGGGACGCTTTCAACGATCGGGTGAGGCTCGTCAGGCATTTTTGAGGCTCAACAGGGAACACCGGTTCATGCCGCCCTGGTTCATGCCGCCCCTTGACATTTCCTTAAATTGTAGATAACGTTCGGCAATCGCAACCACGGTGGAAAAATACCAAGTTGCGGCCAGTGGCACGATTCGTTACTTTTGGCTGTCCCATGGCGTCCCTTACATATGGTATGCCCTTTATGGAGTAGTGTTAAAATTTTGAAGCTTTTTGGAGAGAAACAGCCCTCTTCCCGGATATCCTCATCTATGATACGATAGTCAGCAAGGAGGGAAAAGGAAATGACCAAAATTTCCGAGGTCAAGGTGTTACCGGAGTATCGTTTGGAATTGGTATTTGATGACGGAGCACGTGGAGTGGTGGATCTCTCCGCTTTAGTCGGGAAAGGCGTTTTCGCCATTTGGCGCGACCGTTGTGTTTTCGAGCAGGTTCGGATCGGTTCATTTGGCGAGCTTATCTGGGGCGATCAAATTGATCTCTGTCCAGATGCCTTGTATCTTAAGGCAACAGGCAAGCAACCAGAGGACGTTTTCCCCGCCTTGCGCTGCGAGTCCGCCCATGCCTGAGATCAGTTGTTTCTTCGGCATTGTCATCAAGATGTTCTTTGATGATCACAATCCTCCCCATTCCCATGCGGAGTACAGCGGCTACTTGGCTCTGATCGACATCCGCAACCTGTCCTCCTTCTCTGGCCACTTGCCGCCTCGCGTGATGGGGCTCGTTATCGAGTGGGCAACAATCCACCAAAAAGAGCTCTTCGCTGACTGGGAGAGAGCGCGCGCTCAGCAGGAGATGCAGAAGATTGCCCCACTTGAATAGTGGCCAGCCCACATGGCACTCCAGTCGATCGGCCCAATTTCGCGTGGTTCTGTAGGCTGAGCTTTGGCGATAACAGGACTTTCGATAGCTGGTATCTGGAACATTTTAGAAATCAAAAATTATCGTTATTCGAATCATTCCTTAAATTAATATTGGGGATCTGGTAAGTTTCGGGTGGCACGAAGTAGCAACTTTTGGCTGCCAGGAGCCACACCCAATGGGTTGTGGCCCCTTCTCATTTTGATTTATATATTTTGGTGCCTAACTATCCAAAAATCAATCCCGGAAATCCGCTTGGCAGAATTTGCAGTCTTGATAGCATATGCATTGTGGCCTATCCCGCGTCAATATGAAACCTCCAGCTTTTTGAGGCGCATTGCTAAAATAAGTGGTTTACCTAACGGCAGAATTCTTCGCCCCTTCGTCCTTTTCAGATCATTATTAAAACCGCACCGAACTCGATAATACTCAATTTCCTTCAGAAAGAAACGCGGCATCGACGTGGCCAATAATTTCCTATTGGGGAACGATTTGAAGTTCTTTGGCAAGTCTTAAAAAAAGATCCGCTTGGCCTTTAAGCTCTTTAATCGATTCCTGGGGTGTTAAAAAGGATGCCCATATTTCCACTTTACGAAGCGATTCCTTTATTTCCCTTTGATTTTTTTCAAGAGCAGTTTTCTGAGCGTTGCTCAAAATTTCAATTATTTCCTTGGGAGTCCCTTTGGGAATACAAACAGAATAAGACGCCCACAAAACAATGGGGTATCCGAACTCCTTGAAGGTGGGAATATCGGAAAGCCCTTCAAGTCGTCTCTCTTCACCTGCTGCTAAAATACGAATCATCCCGCTTTCCAAAAGACCGCCAGCTCCTGAAACCATAGCAGCATCTGCGTGTCCACCGATGACTGCGCTTAGGGCTTCCGCAGTGGATTTATAGGGAACATGGGTTAGCTGAATCCCAGCATATTTGTTTAATAATTGAATCATAAAATCTACGGCCGTCAGTTTCCCATAGGACCCTACGTTTAATTTGCCAGGAGACCTTTTGGCTTCCTCAATAAAATCTTTAAGGCCTTTCCACTTGGAATCACTCTTTACAGCCAACCAAAGAGGCGTTTTGCCATAAATCCCAATCGGAAGGAGATCCTCAAATCGATAATCAAGCTTCTTCACGATGGGCGCCAAAACTAGATTAGATGAACTCCCCGAAAGCACGGTATAACCATCTGGTTTCGATTTTGCGACAAAAGCGGCCCCCAGTGATCCTCCACCGCCGGGTTTGTAAACACTAATAAATGGTTCGCCGATAATCTTAGATACTCTCTCTGTGATAATCTTCCCTCCAAGGTCCAAGGCTCCTCCGGGCGCCATAGGGACGATCACATTTATGGGTTTCGTGGGAAATGTTTTCTCTGCAGCATTAACGGATACAACTATGGAGGCGAATAATATCAACAAAAAAGCCGAAATAAGAATCAGCGAAGGGACATTCCTTTTATCATACGAAAAAACCTTTCTTGACATGAGGTCCTCCTTAAGGAAACATTATCCAAATTGTATAGCCCAGACATAGGCTTTGTAAAGAAAAATGTCCCTCAACCCAATTTTCCCATTTTTTGTCAAGGAAATTAGTTGTGGGAAGATTAAACTTCGCGGGAAATAGGAACGCTGATTAAGTTTTATGATTTCACACGAAAGGGAAAAGAACATAGCCAAGTAGGGCTTGGCCCAACAATATGGACGGATATTTCTCAGGTTAGAGTACATGGCCCAAGAATAAAATGGTACCGATATGATGAAAGCCGATATAATGAAATAAGAATTCCCCTGAATGAACTTTGGAAGGAAAAGGAGCAGGAAAAACGCGCAGATGTATGGTTCACAATATCGGGAAGATTATGAGTTATGGATTTGCCTAAAGGGAGAAGATTGAGGCAGATGGTTGTCGCGGAGCAAGAAAATTGAAGCCGGGATAATTTTGTAGATAATTTTTCGGAAAATCTTTTTAACCCTTGGTGCGAATTTTCCGTAAATGGGTTTTTCGACAGCCTCGCTATTTTAACTAAAAACCCGATAACTTAAAAGGTGTTGATAATATTTTGTTATATGGACCGGAAACCGATTTCCGGCATTTTATACGGATCCATCTAATCATTGGACGAAAAAGAAATGGGAGATAAAATACATCTTGCATCTGTGTTGCGAATGTGATACATTAAGACCATGAAAACTTCAGTCGTCCACGCACGGATTGAACCGGAAACAAAGCAAAAGGCAGAAGGGGTCCTTCGGGAACTTGGCCTTACTCCAACGGAGGCTATCCGTATTTTCTACAGGCAAATCTCTCTTCGTGGAGGTCTCCCTTTCCCTGTTGCGATTCCGAACAAACTTACGACCTCCACCCTTGAGAAGAGCCGCCGGGGCGAGGACATTCAGGAATTCGAGTCGTTAGAGGCAATGTTCAAGGATTGGGAGAAATGAAGAACGTCTCCCAGACCAGGCAGTTTTCCCGGGATGTCAAACGCATGCGGAGACGAGGAAAGAACCTGGAGAAACTCCGGGAAACTGTCAAGCTCTTAGCTGAGGGTACTCCGCTTCCACCAACCTACAGAGACCATCCGCTCACGGGGCCATGGCAGCTAGCACGTGACTGCCACATCGAAGCCGACTGGGTCTTGATTTATACGATCGATAAGGAATCGCTTCGGCTTGAACGAACCGGTACGCACAGTGACCTCTTTAAAAAATGAGATCATCCAACAGGCGTCTCCAGCGGATTACCGGTAGATCCGGCTCCCGCTGATGAGTCGCAGCGTTACACTATTTGCGTTACCTGCTATCTGTTAGAATCCTTCGAAATCTAAATTTTTTCGTAATGCAAAACATATCTGGCAAAAAACGGCTGAGGGATTGAATTGAATAAACTGGCACGCATTCAACTATGAACAGATATGTCCTTTGCATTTTAGGAAGCACAATCATCTTTCTGTTTTTGGGGAACGCCTCTTTGCTAAATAGCCAAGATTTGGAAATTTCAGAGGCGGATAAGGAAGAATTAATTTTATTGTCACTTGAGCATGCAAGGGCTAATAAGGAAATTATTGTAAGAGAAGAGAATGATGTCGATTTTTTTAATAAGGGAGAACTTGTAATAGTAAGATTTAAACCCAAACAACCGCCATCAGGTGTTATATTGGGAGGGGTTTATACTTTCACGGTAAAAAAGATTAATGGAACATTTAAAATTGTTGGCTTTAAATTATATCCATAAATTCCGAGTTGGAAAAGTCTCAGGAATTGTGAATAAGAGTCCCCACTGAAGTACCCCGGAGGAATCCAATTTCGGAAATACCAATCAGAACAGACGAAGCTTATAAAAAGTTATACGTCGTAGCGTAGATCTGCTATATCTCCTGAATCTTGATTTCAAAAATTTCGGTTTCGATATATTCCAGTTATATTGACTGCCCACTTTGATGCCCATTTTAATTGTGGGCAGCGAAAAGTCCAGGCTTTGATGGCCCGGGCTTTTCGCCTTTTCAGGGCATCCCCGCTGTTTTCTCCTTACGGAAAAGCAAATAGAAGCCGTCAAGGGAGCAAATAGGGAAGGCGGACCGAGATCGCTTGGGTCGGACAGTCCCCCTCGCAGGCCCCGCAGTACCAGCAATCGGTTTCATACCGCGCCTTCGCGAGTCGGGTCTCCTCATCCACCCGGAAAACATCGACAGGACAAATGTCGGCGCATACGCCGCAGCCGTTGCATCTTTTCGGATCGATTCGAATCTGCATTTCACCCTCCGGGAATCGGTTCAATCGCCGTCGCGGCGCGACCGGATGAATCACGCTTGACAACCACGAACTTTTTCCAATTTTCATCATCCCGTTTGGGGAAATCCACACGGTAATGATAAATCCCCCAGCGGCTCTCCTTGCGGGCCAGCGACGCGACCGTCACCATGTCCGCGCAATCCAGGATCGCCTGGACTTCCACCGCTTTCACGGCGTCGTGAAGATCGGCGGCTTTCATTTCGGACACATCCTTCCGCAATTTTTCCAAATGCTTTTGCGCGGAGATCAGCTTGGGCTCCGACTTCGGGTTGTCCACGTACAGATTCACGGTTTGGCGGATTTTCCGTTCCAGAAGCGCGGGCGGGATTCCTTCCTCTCGCTTCAGCGGCTCCAGAACCCGCCTTTTCTCGGCTTCGGCCTCACCCACCGCAACCTGGGGAGCGGCCGAACCTTTCGCCAGGGAAACCGCCTCCCTTCCGGCAATCCGCCCGAGGACAAAGGCCCCCATCAGGCTGGTCGCGTTGGCGGCCCCGTCCCCGGTGGCGTAAAGGCCTTTGACATTCGTCTCCGCCTTCGCGTTGACCTTGATCCCGTTGATCCCGTGGCCGCCGCAGAGGACCGCTTCGCTCAGGTTTCCCTCGATCAGGTCGCGCCCGATCTTCAAACCCCGTTCGTCGAAAAACTTCTTGAAGGTGGGCCGCTCGGTGGTGAAGAAGCAGCGTTCCAACTCCTCGACCATCTTCGGAGAAAGCGGGCGGGTATCGATGTAAACCGGCCCCCGCCCTTCCTTGTATTCCCGCTGGACCGCGGAAAAAAGATCCATGTAGTTTTGCAGCTCCAGATCGCCGGTTGCCGATTTTTCGAGAAACGCCTGCCCCAGAGCATTCACTAAGCGGCTCCCATGGGAAAGCGGCGCCAGGCCGGGCCCGTTGAAATACCGGACCGTGAAATAGTGCTTCACACACTCCATGTTCACCAACTCGGCGCCGGCCCGGAAGGCCAGGGAATACGAATCGCCCGCGCAGGCCGGACAATCGAAGATCGCGTGCAGGACCCCGGTTTCCGGAAGGCCGAACCGGGCCCCGCTCCCCGCGGCGATGATGATGGCCTTTGCCGGGAAGGTGAAAAACTCGCCGCTGCGGATGTTGAGGCCGCTGAGGCCGGTAACCCGCCCCCCCGCCGCATGAATCGCGGTGACCGGCGCATGCTCCATCCGCCGGATCCCCCGCTTCTCCACCTCCCGGTCGAGAATCACTTTTACATCCCCTTCCATGGAGATGCTCGTCACGGCGGCGGCGCTGTCGCGGGCGGACCATTGTCTAAAGGTCTCGTATTGCCCGCTTTCGTCCCGGGGGAATTTCACCCCCCAGGCCTTCAGGTCCTTGAGCACCCCGAAGCTCTCTTCGCCCACGGCCCGGACCACCGCCGGATCCAGAATTCCCTGGGCCGCGGACATCTGCGCCCGCACCAAGTCTTCCACCTTGCTGATCCCGGGGATCACCACTACGTTGATGGCGTCCATGCCGCAGGCGATCGACCCCCCTCGGCGAATCGAGGCCTTTTCAACGATTACGACATCGCCCGCCGGATTTGCCTCCTTGGCGGCAATGGCCGCCAGGCAGCCGGCAGCCCCTCCTCCGATAATGGCGATGTCGGCGCATTTCGCGGTTTGATTCATGAAAAAACCATGCCTTTCGTTGTTCTCGTGAAAGTGATGAACCCAAAAGACTCCCTCATCCCGTCCCGCTCAAGGGAGGGGAATCTTTTTTGGAAAAGGTTGTGCGCATCATTTCGAGATGGGAGAATTCTACTTCAGAGCGGAAGCGGAGTCCTTATCCAGATAGATTTTCACGCATGCATGCCGCCGCAGGGCCGAAGAGGGACAGACCGGGGAGATCGGCCCCGCCCACATCTTTTTAACCGCCTCTGCTTTCTGGGGAGCCGGGACGATGGTGTAGACCTCCCGGGCGGAGAGAATCGCCGGCACGGTCATCGTCCAGGCTTTCCGCGGGACCGCTTTGAGGGAGGCATACCGGGCCGCGGGGTTGGGGTGGTCCTTGTAATCGCGGTACTGCTGTTTGACTGAGCGCTCATCGATGGTGATGATCCGCACCATGTCGGGATCATCGAGGTCGGACCCCGGTTCGTTGAAAGCGATGTGGCCGTTTTCCCCGATCCCGATGCAGGAGATATCCACCCCCCCATGTCGCTGCAGAAGCCTTGCGTACCGCCGGGCCACGTCCCGGGCATTTCCCTTCAGGCCTTTCAAGAAATAGACCGTTCCGGGATTCACGAGGTCAAAAAGGTGCTCGCGCAAATACCCTTCGAAGGTGTTGGGATGATTCCGCGGAAGATCGACGTACTCGTCCAAGTGAAAGCAGACGACCCGGGCCCAGTCAATGTCCCGCATCCCGGCTAAATGGGCCAGAAATTCATCCTGCGAAGGGGCCGCAGCAAAAACCATGACCACTTTTCCCTTGGCTTTAATGTATCTTCTCATGGCCGCCGCGACATCCTTGGCCGCGGCCTTGCCCATTTCGTTGCGCGTCTCGTAGACGTTCAATTCAAGCAAACGTCGAACCGGAAATGTTTGTTTCATTTTCAGCGCTCCTTGGAAAGGGGTCCAAACGTGCGCGGCGCCTTGCCGCTCGCCCCTTTGAACCCTGGAATCCTCGAACCCTATTTTTTTATTTTTCTTCCAGCAGTCTATATATCTCCAGACAGAGCTTCCCGAACTCCTTCTCGGCTTTGATCTCAATGGTTCGGGGACGCGGCAGATTCACTTCAATCGCCTTCACCATACGGGCCGGCCGGGCGCTGAGGACGACCACCCGGTCCGCCAGGAAGACCGCCTCCTGGATCCCGTGGGTGACAAACAGGATCGTCTTTTGGGTTTCCTGCCAGATGCGCAGAATCTCCAGGTTCATCTTCTCCCGGGTCAGGGCGTCCAGGGCCCCGAAGGGTTCGTCCATCAGGAGAAGCTGGGGGTCGTGGATCAGGGCCCGACTGATGGAGGCCCGCTGCTGCATGCCCCCGGAAAGCTCGTTGGGGTAACTCTTTTCGAACCCCTTCAAGCCGACCAGATCGAGCAGCTTCATCGCTTTAGCCACATAATTCTGCCGATGCAAATGCAGGATCTCCACCGGCAGGAGAACGTTGTCAACGATGGACCGCCATTTCAGGAGAACCGGCTTTTGAAAAACCATTCCCACCTGCCGCGTAGGATCGAAATCCCCTTCCGCGGAAAACGTCAGGGCGCCGTCCGTTTTTGTCAGGAGGCCGGAGATAATCTTCAAAAGAGTCGTCTTCCCGCACCCGGAGGGCCCCACGAGGGTGATGAACTCCCCGCGGTAGACATCGAAGGTCACGTCCTGAAGCGCGTTCACTTCCCCGGTCTTGGTGGCATAGACTTTTCTCAGGTTCCGAATATTGATAAAAGGTTTTCGTTCGTTCATGAAAGACCTATGCTCACCACAGAGGGCGCAGAGACACGGAGAAAAGATTAAATATTTAAAATGAAAATTTTCCTTTTTTCCAATTTTTTTTTAACTTTAGATTTTTTCTGTCTCCGTGTGCTCTGTGCCCTCTGTGGTGAAAAAATTATTTCACCGGGATCGGCAGCGCGATCTTGGTCAGGAACTCGTTGGTGTAGACATCGCTGGACTTCATGCTCACTTTGATGTCCCGGTACTGGGAAATAATCTTGATAGAGTCGGCCATCTTTTTGTCGTCCACCCAGCCGATCCCGTTGTTCTTGTAGCGGTCGGTGCGCCAGAGGTCGATGATGAGCTTGAGGTTCGCCAGCATCAAAGATTTGTCGATTTCCGTCCGGTGTTTCGCCAGGATGTCGATTGCCTCCTCCGGGTTCTTCAGCGTAAATTCCCACCCCTTCAGGGAGGCGCGGACAAATCTCTTGATGAGCGGGCCGTTTTCTTTGGCATACTTGTCGGTCACGACCAGAGCGTTGGAGTAAACGTCCACGCCGTTGTCCGCAAACATCATATATTTTACCTTGTCCTGCCCCAGCGATTTATAGTAGAAAGGAGCCCCTGAATAAAAATCGAAAACCACATCCACCTGTTTGGAGGCCAACGCGCTCTGTTTCGCTTCCGCCCCGATATTCACAAAGGTAACCTTGTTCACATCGATCCCGTTAGCCGCAGCCAGGGCGGGAAAAATCGTTCTCTGAGCGTCTCCGGGAGGAGCCCCGATCTTTTTTCCCACCAGGTCCTTGATGCTGTTGATCCCCGAGTCCTTCCACATCCACATGCAATAGGGACTCTTGTCGAAGAGCTGGGAAACGACCTTCACCTTGGCGTCCTGGGCCCGGGCCACGATAAGCACGCCCACATCCACGATCCCGAATTCGGCCGAACCGACGTCGATCTTCTTGACCACGTCCCCCGAACCTTTCCCGGGAACGATGTTCACTTCCAGGTTTTCATCCTTGTACCATCCCTTTTCCGTGGCCACGAAGTAGGGAGAGTGATCGCCCACGTAGAACCAGTTCAACATCAGGGTCACCTTGTCCGCGGCGACAACCGAACCGCTCACCCCCAGAATGAAGAAAACAACCGTTAGAACTGCCCAAATTCTCTTTTCCATGCCCGTCCTCCTTTTTTCAATTTTGATGAACTCGTAAAAAGTCGAAATTTCATATAATTTGTCATTCCGGCAAAAGCCGGAATCCAGTTATTTCAAGACGTTCTGGACCCCGGCTTTCGCCGGGGTGACGGCCTACTTGACTTTTTGCGAAGTAATCAATTTTCACGATTCCGAATTCTTTCCATCCCCTTTAGTCGCTGCAAAAGCCGTTTCATCCGTCATTCCTTCGATAGTCGGAATCCACAAATGCCGATCTGTTTGCAAATCCTGGGTTCCGGGTTGCGCTTTCCGCCGTGCGCTCTGCGCTTCGCTTCATCCTCTTCTCCCATTTTCCCCTTAACTCTTCTTCTCCCAAGGCATCAAGACCTTTTCCAAAACCTCAACCCCCCAGAACAAACCCATACCGATTACCGTAATCAGAATCAGGGAGCCGAAAATCGCCGGCGTGGAGAGGGTGGTCTGGGAGGAGATGATGACCGAACCCAGCCCCTTGTCGGAAGCGATGAACTCGCCGACAATGGCCCCCACCACCGCCGTCGTGGAAGTGATCTTCAGGCCTGAAAAAACATAGGGCAAAGAGTTGGGAAGCTGGACCAAGCGCAGCTTCTGCCATTTTGTGGCGTGGAGGTAGCTCACCAGATCCAGGAGGTCTTCTTCCACCGCCACCAGCCCGGTGGCGGTGTTGATCACCATCGGGAAAAAGGAAATGAGGATGACGATAAGAATGTTGGGAAGGATCCCGTACCCGAACCAGACCAAAAAAAGCGGCGCCACGGCGATCTTGGGGAGCGTGTTCACAAACACCAAAAACGGCAGGATGGTGCGCTTCAGCCACTCGGACCAGACGATTGCGACCCCGAGAACCACGCCGACGACAGCCGAGAGGATGAAGCCCCCCACCACTTCGTAAAAAGTGGCCATGAAGTTGAACGCCCAGCGGTATTTGGGGTCGAACAGGGTTTTGACGGCGGCCCAGGGCGTGGGCAGGATGAACTCCTTGATCCCCAGCAAAACCACCCCGAAAGTGCCAGATCAAAAGAACGAAAACGAACATCAGAATCGTCTGGCTGTTTTTCCGGCCCCATTCCCAGTATTTCAAGGCATCACCTCAAATCGATTCCTGCAGAAAACTCAAATCCTCCTGCCGCATATTCTGCCGGATCAAGGCCTCCGAGAGTTGCAGGCAGTGCTCCATATCGTTCAGGTGGCAAACGGAGGAGGGGGCATGCGAGTAGCGGATGGGGATGCCCAGGGAGAGGGAGGGAATTCCGCTGAACTCCTGGGAGATGGCGGCGGCATCGGTGTAGGAGTTGCCGTAAACCGCCTGGAGCTGGGTCGGGATCTTTTTCTTCCGGCTGATCTGCAGGGCGGCCCTTTTCAGCCCCGGGTGAATGAAGTATCCCTTTTTGGGAAATTCCAGGAAGTCCCCCAAATCGATGACCACGCCGCCGCCGAGGCGCACGGGCTTGCTGGTGGGCGGGCTCTCGGGGGTGTCCCCGGAAAGGGCCACGTCCAAAGCCAGGAACCAGTCGGGGCGGGTGAAATGAGCCGCGGTTCGGGCGCCCCCCAGACCCCGTTCCTCCTGGACCGTGCCGACGGCCCAGAACGTGCCCGGGAAATTTCCGTCGGAGAGTTTTTCCAAAAGGGCGACCAGAACCGCGCAGGCCGCCCGGTTGTCAATGGCCTTGCCGCAGCAGAAGTCGGGATTCTGCCACCGTCCAAAAGGGACTTCGAAGGAAATCGGATCCCCGATGGCAATGCCCAAGCGCCCCGCTTCCTCCGCGCTCCCGGCCCCGACATCGACATACAGGCTGCGGTGGGGAAGGACGGTCCGTTTTTCCTCCTCGGTCATCAGGTGTCCGGATTTGATCCCCACCATTCCCGGGATCTTCCCCACTTGCACCCGCGTTCCGGGAAGCCAGGAGTCGCTGAACCAGCCCAATTTGTCGAAGCGAATCATCCCGGAAGGATCGATATCCCGCACCACGCAGCCGATCTCATCGATATGCGCGGAGACCGCAACCGTCATTCCCGGTTTTTTCCCTTTTTTCCGGGCGTAAATGTTCCCATTGACCCCCACCTGGACTTCGTCGGCAAAGGGGCCAAAGGCGTCCCGGAGGTACCGGGTCACCGGTTGCTCCTGCCCGGGAAGCCCGTTTAAAAGGGAAAGCTCCTCCAGAAGTTTGGCCATTCTTTCTTTCATGTCTTTTCCTCATATAAACAAGATGTTAGAAGGATCAAAAGGAATTCCGGGCAATGAAAAATACGTTACCACGGAGAAACAATCCGGTCAACATCCTTTGCCGCGCCACAAGACATCAGGTTTCTCGGCAGACCGAATCATCACCGGCCTCAACCTTCAACCCGTATTCAACGACCCTTCATCCCAAGAGCGGATGCCTTGCGGACCAGGGCGCGACCACCTCGTAGGCGCACCCGATCCCGAGGACCGTCTCCTCGTCAAAAGGACGGCCTGCGATCTGCAGCCCGATGGGCATTCCCTCGGCGGAAAAACCGCAGGGGACGGTCAGGGCGGGGATCCCGATCAGGTTGTAGATTCGGGTGAATCGGGTGAGGGCCGCGGGAACCGCCTCCTCGGCTTTGCCGAAGGTGACGCCGGCCTGCCCGATCCGGGGCGCGGTGACCGGGAGTTGCGGTGTCACGATCGCGTCCACTTTTGAAAAAGCCTTTTGAAAATTCTCCAGGATCCGGCGGCGGATCCGCATAACCTTCAGATATTGCGTCGCCGTGACCGCCGCCCCCACGTTCAGACGCGAGAGCACGTCCTTCCCCAAATTCTGCGGCTGGGTGCGGCGCCATTTTTCCAGAGAGGCCGCTCCTTCCGCCACCAAGGCGATGAAAGAGGCCATGGCCGCTTCCTCCAAATCGGGGATGGAGATCGACCGGATCCGGGCACCCAGCTTTTCCAAATCCCCGATCGCTTTCCAGACCGCTTTTCTGACGTCCCCTTCCACCCGTTCAAAATAATAAGAATCCGGGATCCCGATCCGAACCTCCTTCAAGTCCTTGAATAGGCTCCGGGTGTAATCAGGAACGGGAACCGCGGCGCCGGCCGGATCTCTGGGATCGTGACCTGCGATCACGTTCAGCGCGATGGCGCAATCGACCGCGGTCTTCGTCATGGGGCCCGGGTGATCCAGGGACCAGCAGAGGGGATATACCCCGTACCGGCTGACCCTTCCGTAGGTGGGCTTCAAACCCACGGTCCCGCAGAGGGCCGAAGGGATGCGGATGGAGCCCCCGGTGTCGGTGCCCAGGGTGAGGGGGACGAAAGAGGCGGCCAGGGCGGCCGCGGACCCGCCGCTGGACCCGCCGGTAATTCTCTCCCGGTCCCAGGGGTTGTAGACCGGCCCGTAGTGCGGGTTCACCGAGGTAGTCCCATAGGCGAACTCGTGCATATTCAGCTTGCCGAGCAGAACCGCTCCGGCGGCGGCGAGGCGTTCGATCACGCCGCCGTCATACCGGGGAATGAAATCGGCGAGGATCTTCGAGCCGCAGGTGGTGCGGATCCCCTTCGTAAAAAAGAGGTCTTTGGCCGCAAAAGGAACCCCGTGCAAGGGCCCCCGATACTTCCCCCTGGCGATCTCCTGCTCGGCCCGGCGGGCGGCCCTCAAAGCTTGCCGGGAAAGAAGGGTGAGGAAAGCGTTGACCTTCCCGTCGTGGGCCTCGATCCGCTTCAGATAGGCCCGCGTGACTTCAACCGGCGAAATCAGCTTTTGGCGAAGGGCCAAAGACAAGCCGGCGATGGTCCAGTTTTGGGGATCGGAGGATATCATTCCTGCCCCTCCTTGAGAGCGTAAATCAGGACCGGTTCGAGGTCCAGAGGATCGAGAACCCCCAGGGCATCGGCCTGGCTGTTCAGCGCTTGAATTGATTTTTTCAGGGCCTTTTTTTCTTTCGGGCTCAGATTTCCAGACCCGGGAGAAGCCGCAGTCGGCGGTTTTCGGATTTTTTCTTTTCTCATTTCTCCCTCGCTTAGATGTTTTATCGAATGCGGTTTTTTTATAACATTAACAACGGGAGAGCGCAAGGAGTTCGCCGAACTTGCCCCCTGCCTTCTTTCTCTTTGTTTTTGATGCTGAAGCTCGCCGTTAAGAAGAAAAAAGCGTGAGGAGTCTCCCCGGATGATTCCGCAAGAGATCGCCGCCCCGGTGAAAACCGTGGTCCAGGATTTTTATGAGCTTTTGAATCCCGCTCTGAGCGGGACTGAATTCCGGCTTCCGCCGGAATGACAGAAAAAGGCATTTGGGGACTTTTTATGAGGCCATCACCTTTCGGATCAGAGGATCCGCACCAAGACGCCCAGGAAAATCAAAACGATCCCCGCCACGAGGATATAGCGATAGGGAACCGTGAATTGGCCCAGATACGGACTCGGGCCTAAGACCTGGTCGATCCGGTACCCGGCGGCCGACAGGTAGGCGCCCGCCAACTCGCCTTGGGTCAGGACCCCCAGAACCTTCTCCCGTTCGGCCGGCGGCAAGACTCCGAATTCCTGGTCCGTGCGCGCGAGGATTTCCGCCTTTTCGCCCACGGGAGTTTTCGGATCCGCCAGCCGCCCCAAATTCCTGCGAGCCTCTTCCAGGGAAACCCGGGGAACAGCGGTCATCCCGGCCCGCCGAAAATCCTTGACGCGGATCCCTTCTTTGAGGACGATCTCCCCTTCATAAATCCGGGTGATCCACGACCCCTCCCCTTCATACGGCTCGGAAAAGAAAAAGCAAGCCAGGGGCCCCAAGAATCCCAGGGCGAGAAGGAGGTAGGCGAGTTTCTTTTTCATTTCTCCTCTTCCCTTTGCAATCCTTTCCATCTTAGCCCGCAATTTTCACCTATCTCTATAACACAGTTCAGCCTTCCAAACCAACCTTTTCCGCGATTCCGTTTCTCCCGTCTTTGCTTGTCCAGCCTTGTCTCCTTGTTCGGATCACCTGCAATTACCTTGGTTGATCGGACAGGTCTTCCCGTTGCCCGGGCAAGCGAATCACCTCATTTCCCCCTTGCTCCCCTTGCGCTCTCTTAAAGGTAACCCTTCAGTGACGGAGGGCCCGAAACAGGTTTTGTTGTGGCCTGGGGGTCCGGGCGGTACGCGCCGGAAGCATCGGCCGGGATGGGTAGAGACTCGGAGGAAGCCCTGAGACTCCGATCTCAGCGGCGGGAGGCCTTGGCACCCGCGCCCGTCCACGAAGAAATCAGCGCTCATGATTCCAAGCGGACTGTCCGGATCCCCAGGCCAAGGCACCTGCTTGCTTTTACCTCGGACCTCCATCCATAGCATCTGCTCACCCGTGACTGAACGATTACCTCTTAAAGATAGAAAGAGCTTGACACCGGTAAAATATTTAAATTAAGATTGGTGGTCTCGTAAAAAGTCGAAATTCCTTAGAATTAGTAACATCCCACTTTTGGATCCGGCGATAATCTCCTGATTTTCGAAGAGGAATCCCAGTTGATTTCCAGGCGTTCTTGGACCCCGGCTTTCGCCGGGGTGATCGGTCTATTTGACTTTTTACGAGTTCATCACGATTCAATAATTCCTTCTGCATTTCCAAATTTTCTAATTTTGATGCGACAGCGGGAGGGGGATTTCACCTTAGCCTTTTTCCAAAAATATTTCTATTTTTTCAACCTCAAACCAGGAAAAAAAGGAGGGACGACAATGGCTCGAAGGGAAAAAGTTACGCTCATTTTTTTGCTCGTTTTATCACTCGTCTTCTCGTTCCATTCCGCATCCGCCCAGACCAAGGATGAAATTCGCATCGGCTTTTTGGCTCCCCTGACCGGTCCCTTGGCCAAACCGGGGAAAGATCTCATCGATGGGTACAAACTGTCCTGGGAACAAATGGGAAACAAGGCGGGAGGCCGCGCCGTCCGGGTGATTTATGTGGACAGCCAGGCGAACCCAGACCAAGCCATCGCTCTGTCAAGGCGGCTCATTCACAACGAGAAAGTCCATTTCCTGGGGGGGCCGCTGGCAGGGCATGAGGGGCCGGCCGTAGCCCAGGTGAGCCGGGAAACCGGAGTGCCCTTAATCATGGATCCCGCCGGCGGCGACACCGTGACCAAGTGGGACCGGACCCCAACGGTCGTCAGAACGGCCCTTTCGAGCAGCCAGATCGGCCATCCATTCGGCGACTACCTTTACAAGGAGTTGGGCCTTCGCAATGTGACCTTTATCGGGCAGGATTACACCTTCGGTCAAGAGGTGACCCTGGGGGCGGTCAGAACTTTTACCGAGGCGGGCGGGAAGGTTGCCAAACTCATCTGGGTCCCCATGGGGACCAGCGACTACGGCCCCACTCTCGGGGCCATTCCTGAGAACACCGACGGCGTTTCGGCGGTGATCGTCGGTTCGGACCGGATTCGCCTGTTCGAAGCCTGGTTCAATTTCGGATTTGACAAAAAGAAATACAAAATTTACGGAAACTACTGGCTTCATGCCGACGCTCTCCCCGAAGTGGACGACCGGGCCCTGGGCCTGATCAGCAACTGTCTGGTCTATTCCACCGGGATCGACACCCCTGAAAACAAAGCCTTCGTAGACTCCTTCATCAAAAAGTATAAAACCGTCCCCTCCTGGATGGCGGAAAGCGGTTTCAGCTCGGCTCTCTGGGCGAAAACGGCCATCGACGCGATCGACGGAAAAGTGGAGGATCGTCAGGCCTTCCTCAATGCCGTCCGCAAGGCCAAAATCAAAGCCCCGCGGGGCCCCCTCTACATGGATGCGTATGACAATCCCATCCAAAATGTGTATGTCTCCAAAGTTGCCAAAGTGAACAATCCGGTTCTCGGAAATATTCTCATGAATATGCCGGTGAAGACCTATACGGAAGTCTCCCAGTTTTGGAAGTGGAACCCGGAAGATTTTCTGAAGCGTGGGCCTTACAAGCGATAGAGATCACCGGGCGTTCCGGCTCGCCGGCTTAATCAGGAGCCGGAAAGCCCGGATTTGCAAACTCCCCTTGGAATTTGGAATGAGCCAACCGAAATTTTTCCGGACGGGGGTTTCAGGCCCGGATGTGAGCATAGGGGTGGCTCTCCAAGGGAATTCCATGATCCCTTGATCCCCTTCACCTCCAAGAGTTCCGAAAGGAAGAACGAATCGTGAATTGGGCCATTCAGACCCTCAACGGGATTTCTATGGGGGCCCTCCTTTTTCTGCTCTCCAGCGGGTTCACCCTGACCTTCGGGCTCGCCCGCGTCGTCAACATGGCCCATGGAGCTCTCTACCTCCTCGGAGGATATTTGGGGTTAAGCATGGTTTTGGCCACGAAGAATTTTTGGGTGGCCCTTTTTGCCGGGGGACTCGGGATTGCAATCTTGTATTACTTTCTCGACCGGTTTCTCATTCGCCGGACGGGGGAAAACCATCTCGCCCAGGTCCTTCTCACCGTGGGAATCGCTTTTGTTATCGCGGATATCGCTCTCCTCATCTGGGGCGGGGATGCCCGCCGCCTTCCGGCTCCCGCTTTTACCCAGGGGCCGATTCAACTCGCCGCGGGGCTTTACTATCCGCGTTATCGCTTTTTGCTCATCGTGTTCGGCGTGATCGTCGGGCTTCTCCTCTGGCTCATCTACAAAAAAACCCAGATTGGCGCTGTCGTCCGCGCCGGGGTCGATGATCGGGAGATGGTAAGCGCCATGGGCATCAACATCAATCGCCTTTTCGCCCTGGTTTTCGCTTTAGCCGCCTTTCTCGCAGGCTTGAGCGGAGTGGCGGGCGGCGCTTTCTTAACCCTTTATCCCGGTGCCGAATGGGAAATTCTGGTCTTGGCCCTGGTCGTTGTGATTGTGGGGGGGCTGGGAAGCCTCGGAGGGGCGATGATCGGAAGTCTGATCGTCGGCCTAATCGACTCGTACGGGCGATGGTTGTTGCCGGAGTTCTCCTACTTTGTCATATTCGGGCCTATGGCGGTGCTGCTCCTTTTTCGACCGACCGGCCTCTTCGGAAAGAAAACCTGACTTTATGGCTACGCGAAGTCTAATCCTGCTCCTCGTTGGAGCCGTCCTTGCCTTGTTTGCCCCCCAATTGCTGGGGGCTTTTTGGGCAACTTTGATCATGCAGATCCTTATTTTCGGATTGCTGGCCCTGTCGGTGGACCTCTTGCTGGGACACACCGGGATGTTCTCTCTCTGCCATGCGTCTTTCTTTGCCGTGGCGGCCTATACCACGGCCATTCTTCAGGTCCGTTATGGTCAGCCAACTCTGATCGCCGCCCCCGCCGGCATATTTGCCGGGTTTATCTTGTCTCTGATTTACGGACTGGCGGTGCGGACGAGCGGGGTCTACTTCATCCTCGTGACCATCGCCATGGGCTACATCATCTGGGGGGTAGCGGTGCGGTGGGGGTCCTTCACGGGAGGAGACAATGGGATTGGAAATATTCCCTTTCCCGCCGTCGGCTCGCTGGCGATCACGAATCTCACTTCCTATTATTATGTTGTTTGGATCATGACCGGGTTGGGGGTAAGCGGATACCGCTTGTTGATCCAATCCCCCTTCGGCCTGACCCTAAGGGGCATTCGTGACAGCGAGAGCCGGATGAGATCCCTGGGATATAATGTCGGCCGGCACAAATACGCCGCGTTTGTGCTTTCCGGATGCCTCGCCAGTTTTGCCGGGGTCCTCTATATCTATTTCAACCGGTTCATTTCTCCGGCCACCTCCGCTTTCCCGATTTCCGTGGAAGCGGCCTTAATGGTCATTATCGGCGGGGTAGGAACCGTCGTGGGCCCCTTCATCGGTTCCGCGGTTTTTCTGATTATGCGTAATTATGTCAGCGCTTACCTGGATCAATGGATGACGATCACGGGGCTCGTCTTCATCGCCACCGTTCTTTGGGCGCCCAACGGATTTCTGGGGCTCCTCAAAAAATATCGAAGCCGACCCAAAAATCCAAATCCCCGGGTCCAAACCGGAAAAGCTGGATGAACGCCGAGGTAGAAGAGTAAATGGAGCCCAGTGCCATAGAGATCCAGGAGCTGACCAAGACTTTCGGAGGGGTCCACGCCGTAGAAAAGGTCACCTTGAAAGTCCCTGTCGGCCAGCGTCGCGTGCTAATCGGCCCGAATGGCGCGGGGAAGACGACCCTTTTTAATTGCGTCACCGGGAGCCTCCCGCCGACTTCGGGGCGGATCTTTTTATTTGGGAAAGAAGTCACCCATCTGGCCGAGCACCTCCGGACCGGCATGGGCCTCGGCCGCACGTATCAGATTACGAATGTCTTCCCGGACCTCTCGGTTCTGGAAAACATTATCCTCTCCATCCAGGGAACCACCCGGAAAAAATGGGTTCTGCACCGTCCCGTGAAGTCTTTTTCTGAAATCCTGGACCGGGCCGCCGCGGAACTCGAACGGGTCGGGCTGAAGCACCGCCAGGCGGATTCCGTGCGCCTTCTTTCTTACGGCGAGCGGAGACAGCTTGAACTTGCCCTCGCTTTGGCCTCCCGACCGCGGGCGCTTTTCCTGGACGAACCCTGTTCGGGACTTTCGCCAAGCGAACGGCAGCGGATTTTCAATATCATTACCCAGCTGCCGCGGGATATCACCATCGTATGCATAGAACATGATATGCAGGTCGCTCTTGGGTTGGCGGACCAAGTGTCCGTCCTCCACCGGGGGCGGCTGATCCTTGAAGGAACACCGGACGAGGTCAAGCTGAACCCGGAGGTCCGGGAGGTCTACCTTGGGAAAGTCTGATTCTCTCCTCACGGTCCAGGACATTCATACCTATTATGGAGATAGTTATGTGCTTCAAGGGGTCAGCCTGGGTGTTTGTCCCGGCCAAATTGTGACCCTTCTGGGCCGCAATGGCATGGGCAAGACAACCCTCATCCGCTCCATTTCGGGCTTGACCCCCCCGCGCCGCGGGACCGTCCATTTCAAAGGGCAGCCGATTGCCGGCCTTCCGCCTTACGAAATCGGCCAGCGGGGCATTTCGCTGGTTCCCCAAGGGCGGAGGATTTTTCCCTCGCTCACGGTTCGCGAAAACCTCCTGGTCCCCACCAGCGCCTTGACGGGCCGCAAGGCTAAAGGAAAGGACTCGGCGCCAAGATGGTCTTTGGAGAACGTTCTCCAGGAATTCCCCCGCCTCGCCGAGAGGACCCAACAGTTCGCCGGCTCCTTGAGCGGAGGGGAACAGCAGATGCTCGCCATCGGGCGGGCGCTGATGGCCAACCCCGATTTGATCCTGATGGACGAACCGTCGGAAGGGCTTTCCCCGATGCTGGTCCTGCAAATCGAAAAACTCATGAAAAACCTTCGAGACCAGGGGCACGCGGTCCTTCTGGTGGAACAGAATTTCGCTCTCGCCCTGTCTGTGGCCGATGAAATCCAGATTCTCACTTCGGGGAAGATCGTTTACCATGGGTCGCCAAAAGAGTTGATTGGCGAACGGGAAATCCTTGATCGCCAATTGGGTGTTTCGGTCGATTCCTTAAGCTGCGATCCTCCGGCGTGAATGGAAAGCGCAAACATTTTATGGTTCCTTTCGCCGTCTCCGTTCAGGAGTTGAACCCGAGTTCGTAGGGAGGTTGAAATGTCCGCGGAAAAAGAAAGATTTCCTCTGGTCGGCCAATCCGTCCCTGACCCGGACGCTTTGGAAAAAGCCACGGGGATATTACCGTTCAGCGATGATATCCTCATGCCCGGGATGCTGCACGGGAGGGTATTGCGCAGCCCTCATGCCAACGCCCGGATTCGGAAGGTAGATGTCCGCAAGGCCAGAGCCCTCCCCGGCGTTCACGCCGTCCTTACCGCCGAGAATATCCCCGGCGTCAACCTGCGGGGAAATTTCCCCGGGGACCGCGATGACCAGCCGGTTCTCGTGAAAAATCACGCCCGCGCCGTGGGCGACGCCATCGCCCTGATTGCCGCGGAAACGCCGGAAATTGCCGAAAAAGGCCTGTCGTTGATTGACGTTCAATACGAACGCCTCCCGCCCGTGGAGGACCCTTTGGCTTCGGCCAAACCGGGGGCCCCGCTGATTGACGACCAGGGAAATATCACCAAACAGTTTGGTTATACGCGCGGCAATATCGAGGAGGGATTTGCCAAAGCCGCCGCGATTGTGGACCTGACCTTTCGCACCCAATTCGCCGAGCATGCGTATCTGGAGCCTGAATCCGGCGCGGCCTGGCCCGAACCGGGCGGCGTGATCCACATCCGCTGCGGCACCCAGTTCATTGAAAATTATCGATTTGTCGCCCGCGTCTTGGGCCTTCCCCACAGCAAAGTGCGTTTGGAGACCCCCCCTATGGGGGGCGGGTTCGGCGGCAAAATTTCAACCACCGTCGAACCCTTTCTCGGCCTCCTGGCGCAGGCCACCGGACGCCCCGTCCGTCTGGCCCTCACCCGCGAGGAGTCCATGCTTTCCTCCACCAAACGCCATCCCTACATCCTGCATTATCGAATCGGGGCGGATGCGGGCGGCAATTTGACGGCCCTCGTGGCGGAACTGACCGGCGATGCCGGGGCGTACACCAATATCAGCGCGGTTATTTGCCATTATTCCCTGAGCCTGCTCGCCGGCCCCTACCGGTGCCCGAATGTGCAAGTGGATTCCCGCATGGTCATCACCCACAATCCGGTCACCACGGCCATGCGCGGCGTCGGCTGTCCTCAGGTCACCTACGGTATGGAAGGGGCCATGGATTCCTTGGCTCAAAAGCTGGGGATGGATCCTTTTGAGCTTCGCCGGAAAAATTATGTGGCCAAGGGAGGCACCTTGCCCACCCTGCAACCCCTCCAAAACGCCGTTCTTCTTCCGGAAACCTGGAAGGCCGCCGAGGAGGCTCTGGAAAAAGCTCTCGCCAAAAACAAGGAGAAGTATGCAAACCTGAGCCCTGCTCTGCTTCGCGGGCGCGGCCACACCTCGAACATGTCGGGTTATGGCCGTCGGCATGGCACGATTTCCCATGCCTCCATCGCCATGCAGCTCGACGGCACGGCGGTCGTAACCGTGGGAGTGCCCGACCTCGGGTCGGGACAAAGAGCGGGGGCCCGCCAAGTGGCGGCGGCTCTTTTGGGCCTTCCGGTGGCAAAAGTGACCGTTCAAAGCGGGGACTCCCAGACAACCCCTTTGGTGGGAATGACCGCCGGCAGCCGGCAGTTCATGAACACGGGAAATGCGATTCTCCAAGCGGCGGAGCCCATCGTTTCCGCTTTGAAACGGGCGGCCGCGGAAATATTGGAAACGAAGGCGGAAGATATCGTTTTGGCGGATGGAAAGGCCTTTGTGAAAAACTCGCCCGAACCCAGTGTGGCTCACCCTCAGCTCGTGGCCCGGGTGAGCGCCGCCGGCGGCGCGCTCACCCATTTGGGAACGTTTGTTGTCGAAGAGCACCCCTATCCCGGGGCGGAAACCTGCCACGACGCGGGCTGGGCGGACTATACCTTTGGGTCCATGGCCGCGGAGGTGGCGGTCAACCCCGAAACGGGCGAGGTCCAAATCCTCGGGTTGGGGTTGTCCCATGATGTGGGAACCGCGGTGAACCCCCAGATTATCCTGGGCCAGTGCCACGGAGGGATTGTTCAGGGAATCGGCCTTGCTCTTTTCGAGGATTGTTACGTGAAGAAGGGGAAGGTCGAGGCCCATGATTTTTCCACTTATTTGATTCCCACCTCCCTGGATATTCCGCCCATGGAAATCGCCATCCTGGAATCGGGAGAGGGACGGGGGCCTTTCGGCGCGCGCGGAATCGGCGAACCCCCCTGCAATACGACCACGGCCGCGATTGCCAATGCCGTCTCTCGGGCCATCGGAGTCCGGGTAACTTCGTTGCCGATCACTCCGGAGAAGATCCTCATTGCCCGGCAATCGGAAAAATGGCCGTCTTAGGAGCAGGGGATAAACTCGCGCTCTAAGGCCTACGGATGACTTCAAAAACCTGCGGAGCAAGAAATTGGAAAAGGGGGGCTCCGGCAAATCTGCAAAAGGAGAGAACCCATGAATGATTTTGAATTTCTATCTCCCCAATCTTTGAATACGGCGCTCCGGGCCATAAGCACCAAAGGGCGCAATTACAAAATAATCGCGGGCGGGACAAACCTGGTCCCCGATATGCGCTCCCAGAGCATTTCCCCCCGATGGGTGATTGACTTGGGAGGGGTCGAAACTCTCCGTTTCCTCAAGGAGGAAGGAGGACTCATCCGGATCGGCGCCCTGACGACGATGGCGGACCTGGTCGACTCCAAGTTCATCAGGAACCGGGCTCCCCTTCTTTGGCAGGCGGCATCCCGCTTCGCCGGGCCCATCGTCCGAAATCGGGCAACGGTGGGAGGAAATCTGGCTGACGCCTCCCCGGCCGCCGATTCGGCGGTCCCTCTTCTCGCTCTCAAAGCCCAGGTTAAACTGCAGAGCTTGAAAGGGAAAAGAACGATGCCGTTGGAGCAGTTCTTTGCCGATTACCGGAAAACAGCCTTACGTCCGGGAGAAATTCTTACGGAAATCGCCTTTCCGATCCCCGAGCGGACGGCAAAGTTCGCCTATCATAAAATGGGCCGCCGGAACGCCATGGCTATTTCCGTGGTCAGTGTAGGCGTTTTGCTGAAAATGAAAGGGGACATCTGCAGCGAGGCGGCGGTCGCTCTGGGAGCGGTTGCCCCCACCCCGATCCGGGTTCCGGCGGTTGAATCCCTTCTCCGGAACCAGAAAGTCGATTTGGCCCTTGCCAAAAACTGCGGCGAATTGGCCGCGGAAAGCGCGCAACCGATCGATGACCTTCGCGCTTCTGGAGATTATCGGCGGAAAATGTGCGCGGTTTACGTCGAAAAAGCAATCTGCCGGAGCGTCGGCCTGGCGAATGAATAGTTCCCTGCTTTTTTAGGAGGATCGATGAAAAAGATTTCCCTGCGGTTCAAAGTAAACGGGAAGGAGATGCAAGGCGAGTTTCCTGCGCATTTCACTCTCCTTCGGGCGTTGCGGGAGCTGGGTTTTACGGAAGTGAAGAACGGTTGTGAAAAGGGCGACTGCGGTTGCTGCACGGTCTTTCTCGACGATCGCCCCGTGAACGCTTGCCTTGTGCTCGCGGCTCAGGTTCAGGGAAAAGAGGTGATGACGGTTCGGGGGCTTGGCGAACCCAATCAACTCCACCCTCTGCAGGAAAATTTCATAAAATACGGGGCTATCCAGTGCGGCTTTTGCACCCCCGGCATGATCCTTTCCGCCCAGGCCCTGCTGAAGAAAAATTTATCCCCCACCCGCCCGGAAATCCGGGAAGGAATTTCCGGGAATCTTTGCCGGTGCACCGGGTATGAAAATATTGTGGAGGCGATCGAGGCGACCGCGAAAGAACTCCAAAAGGCTCCAAAAAGGAAAAGATAGCATTCGGCCCAATGTTTTGTGAAATTTTAGCGGGATGCGGGAAAATCCCAATTTGTCGTCACTCCCGCGAAAGCGGGAGTCCAGAAATTCTTGAAAAAACTGGAGACCGGCTTCCGCCGGAATGACAAGGTACCTCTGAAAAGGAGTTTTTCATCAAACTATCGGAGGCCTGCAGGAATCTATATCCTTGTCCGGGGAAAAGAATCTGAATCAGATAATTTCTGCCGGGACCCGCTTTGCCGCCATGCCTTCCAATTCTTTTTCCTTGACAAAGATCCTTCAAACTTTTAGCTTAAATTCAGAACCTCTTTGCATCTTCCCTTCCATTCTTTCATGAAAGGAATGAACCGTATGAGCAAGACAGTGCGTGTAGGCATCGTGGGTGCGGGTTTCGCGGGGGCCTTCCATTTGCGCTCCTATCGCCAGGTCCAGGGGATTCCCGTGGAAGTCGCCGCCATCGTGGATGTGGACAAGGGGCGGGCCGAAAACCTGGCGAATCTGTTTGGAATCAAAAAATACTATGACGACTACCGGCGCCTTCTGGACGACAAGGCGATCGACGCCGTGGACCTGGTGGTCCCCAACGCTCTCCACCTGCCCATGGTCCTTCAGGCCGCCCAGGCGGACAAGCATATCATCTGTGAAAAACCCCTGACCGGATATTTCGGCCAGGGGGAACCGGACGACAAGGTCGGGTTAACCCCCAAGAAGGCCATGCTCAAAAAAGTCCGGGAGGACCTTAAGGAAGTCGAGAAGGTGATGGCCGCTCATCCGGTGAAGTTCTGCTACGCCGAAAACTGGGTCCATGCCCCGGCCTTCAAGAAGGCCATAGAGCTCATGGAAAAATGCTTCCAAACCGGGTCGATTCTGGACATGCGGGGCGAGGAATCTCACAGCGGCTCCCACGCCCCCTATGCCAAATGGTGGCGCCATGCCGGCGGGGGCGCCATGGCCCGCTTGGGGGCTCACCCCATCGCCTCGGGTCTGTTCCTGAAGCAGTACGAAGGAGAGAAAAAATCCGGCCGCCCCATCCTGGCCAAGGAAGTCTGGGCCGACGGAACCGATTTGACCAAGACCGCGGCTTTTGCCGGGGCCAAGGACAGCCCTCTGGTCAAGGGTTGGGGGGACGTGGAAACCTGGTCCCAGATCACGATCACCTTCACGGACGGGTCGAAGGCCACCTTCTTTGCCGCCGACGACCTTATGGGCGGGATGGAATCCAACATGGATATCCGCCTCTCCAACGCCCGGATCAAGTTTGACCTCTGCCCCGTGCGGATCTGCCAGTTCTACACGGTGGACCCGGCCCCGGTGAAGGACGTGTACTTCAACGAAAAGCAGGAGACCAAAGCCGGCCTCTCCTTCCCGAACCCGAACGAGGAATGGCTCCTCGGGTACCCCCACGAAATCCAGGATTTCATGGAGGCGATTTCCTACGACCGCCCGCCGCTCACCGGACTCGCCTTGGCCAAACAGGTCGTAGAGGTCTTGTATGCCGGGTACGTATCGCTCGAAGAAGGAAGAAAAATAACATTATAGTGCGTGAGGAGTAAGTAGTGAGGAGTGAGTGGTTAACTACTCGCTGCTTGCTACTTGCGCCTTACGCCTTGCGCCCTGCGCCTTACGTTCTTTAGGAGGTTGAAATGAAAGATGATATCTTCTCCATGCCCATTAAGATCGGCAACCTGGAATTGCGGAATCCTTTCATCGTGGCTTCGGGCCCCACGGCCAAACGCGTCGAGCAGCTGGAGCTCGCCGAGAAGTGCGGATGGGCAGCGGCATCCATCAAGCAGACCTTCAACCCCTACCCCTACATCAATTACGAACCCCGCTACCGTTGGCTCAAGAAGGAAAAGCTCCATGTCTTCACCGCTGAATTCCGGCTGGACATGGAAAGCGGTCTGCGCCTCATGGAAGAAGGGCGCAAGAAATGCAAGGACCTGGTTCTGATCGCCAACTATTCCTACGTGAAGGACGACCTGGAAGGCTGGAAGGATGCCGCCCGCCGCTTCGATGCCGCCGGCGCCCAGATCCTGGAGCTGAACTTCTGCTGCCCCAATATGTCCTTCAACGTGGACGTTTCCGAACGGATGAGCAAAGACGCCCGTCCCTCCTCCGGGGCCAGCATGGGGCAGGATGAGAACTCCGTCCGCTTAGTGATCGAGGAGACGAGGAAGGTCACCAAACTCCCGATCATTGCCAAGATAACTCCCGAGGGCGGGCGGATCGCCGAAGTCTCCCGGGTCGCTTATCAAACCGGGGCCGCGGCGGTCTGCAGCGTGGCCAACCGTTTGGGCGTGCCTCCCATCGACATCTGGAACTTTAAGAAACCCATTTACAACCTTCAAGGGCAGAACTCCATGGCCTGCCTCTCCGGTCCCTGGATCAAGCCTCTCGCCCTCCGCGATGTCTTCGAGATCCGCAAGTTGGTCGGACCCGCTCCGCACATCAACGGGACGGGCGGGGTCGCCACCATTGAAGACGCTATCCAGATGATGATGTGCGGGGCCGATTCCATCGGGGTCTGCACCCAGACCATGATCGCCGGTTTCGGGTTCCTGGAGAAGTGGATGAAAGAGCTGCGGGAGTACATGCAGAAGATGGGTTTCTCGAAGCTTCGGGATTTCCGGGACGTCCTCATTCAGGAATTCAAATCGGCGGCAGAGCTGACCGTTTGGGCCGGCTACGCCCAGGTGGACCCGAAGAAGTGCTCCAAATGCGGCCTGTGCGCGGAGATCGGCCACTGCAACGCCATCCTTCTCACCGATGCCTCGGCCGAGATCAGCCCGGATCTCTGCCACGGCTGTTCGACCTGCATCGACATCTGTCCGAAGAAGGCGATCAAAATGGTCGAGACGAAGGCCTAATCTCTCGTCTGCCGGCTATCAGGCAAAGGCGGTTGGAATGATCCGAACCGCCTTTTTTCATTAGGATAGCCGCCCCAATGCTCGCAGTTTCCCAAAAAGGCTTCTCTTCCTTGGCGCCGGATGGGTTGTTACTTTTTATTGCCTTTGAGTCTGGTCATCGAGGCTTTCATTGCTTCCTGGCTATCCTGAGTCGTACAAATCACACCCATGTGGGAAGAGATCAAATCCAGGGCCGTCCTCAAATCCACGCGGCTGCTCTGGTAAACGGCGCGCTTGATCAATTGAATGACTTGGGTCGGTCCATCCGCCAGTCTCCTGGCAAATTTATAGGTTTCTTCCATTAACCTGTCGTCCGGAAAAACCCGGTTGATCATGCCGATTCGCTCTGCTTCGGCGGCATGGATGAAATCACCAGTCCAGAAGAGCTCAAGCGCTTTGGCTACGCCGACCAGACGGGGCAGATAGTAGGCGCCGCCGTCGCCCGGAACGAACCCCACCTTGACATATCCCTCTGAAAATCGCGCCGACTCAGCTGCAAAGCGAAGATCGCACATCAAGGCCATGTCTAACCCGGCACCGACAGCCACCCCGTTTAAGGCGGCGATTACAGGTTTGTCGATATCCTCCAGAGTTAAGGGGATGCGATGGATCCTATCCCACAATTGGCTTTTCCGGTCGTAGGCGGTCCGCTCGCTTGCGGTTCCTTCCGGCGGCGGCGCAAAAAAGACACCGCTGCAAAAGGCATCTCCGGCCCCGGTCAAAATAATTACCTTTACTTCCGGATCCGTCCGCCATTCATCTAATGCCTTCGCCCATTGATCGATCATTTCCATTGAAAAGGAATTTTTCCTTTCCGGACAATTCAAGACAATCGTGGCGATCCCATCCTCTTTTCTTAATAAAATCTCCTGTTTTGTCATTGATTCCTTCTCCTTGTGGTTGGGGTCCCGTTTCGGATTTAAAAAAAATGACAAGAAATGCTCTGGGGGTGGGTTGAATATACAAAAGTGGAAATTGGGTGTCAAGGTCCTTTGTTTGTTTAGCGACTTTTCAGCAAGGATTCGGAGGGTTCTCGGGGGAGAGTTACCCAGGGGGTATTTTTCCCGGGCCCGATTGTCGAATCACAGGCCATAGCAAACCGTCTCCGCCAAGTTCCGAAGAGCTTTGATCACGGTAAAGGGTACGTCCGCGCTCGTTTTGGGATTGGCCGCTGAAGGCGCGCCGCTCCATTCCACCCGCAAATTTCCCACTCTGCTCTTGAAATCGATGATCGTATGCATCTCCGACCGGGTCGGATCGGCAACGAGTCTTACCTGGGTGTTGTCCAGCCCCGCGGTGGCCAGCGCCAGCAGGGCGGTGATGTTGCTGCTCTTGGGAAAGCGGCTCGCCGCTTCACGGGCGGTTCCTTCGAAAAAGCAAGCCGATTCCTTCACCCCGCCCAGATCGATTATTTCCGCTGCCGGAGTCCCCCTCCACGACGCCACCGGTTTCGCCTGGGTTATCGTCGCCGAACAGGGGCCCGCCAGAGCCGCGGCCGCCATCCAGTCCACCGCCGGCAACGCCCCGGAAATCAAAAAGATTCGTGCCTCGCCTTTTTGCGCGCTTTCCACCAACCGCCCAAAGAACGCATCGTCCGTCAAGGCTCCGATGCTCGTAATAAGAAGGTGGCGCCCGGAATCCAGAACCCGGCTGCCGTACCGGCGGAGCGCATCTTGGCCCGCCGCTTCGACAACCAAATCGAGAGGGGTGCGGAAAAACATTTCGGGGTCGTCCGTGAAGGGCAGGTTCACATGAGCGGAAGAAAGATTTTCTTTCCGGTGTTTGGCCACATCCCGGCACAGGATCGCTCTTAGGGCAATATTCCCTGCCCGCCCTTCGGCGATAGCCTGAGCGACCGCCCGGCCGATCGCCCCATGCCCGATCAAGCCAACCGCCAGCGGCCGGCGGGTTTGGATCGTCATAAACTCTCCCTTTTTCCAAATGCGTTTCGCAGCATGCCTGTTCCCTTTAACATTGAACCTTTTCACCATTTCACTTTGTCTTGAAGATTGCTTTTACCTATGCCCTGCCCCTGTATTTTTATGATCTCTTTTCCTTCCAAATTCAATATTCAAGTCTGCCCTCGATTTTGCTATGTTCTTCCACCCAATCTTTGCCTCTCATGATCGCATTTATTTTGTTAGATTCAAAATTCAAGTCTGACCCCATACACTTTACGCCCTCTGCTCTTTGCATTTTTTCTTTATAGGTCCCCTACCCGGTTCACCTTCAGGACGATGATTTCCGTGGCCGGGGGCAGAGTGTCTTTAGTCACGGTGATGGTGTTTGTGTCCAAGAAACGGGACCGGTGGGTCCCGTCGAGGAATAGTTCCAACCGCCCCGTTTGGTACCAGAAATGCATGGGGATTATGATCTTCGGCTTGAGCTGCTCGATGATCTTCAGGGCGCCTTCCGGCCCGATGGTGTAAACGCCGCCGATCACTTGCAGAATAATGTCCACATGGCCGATGAGCTGGAGTTGGTCTTCATTGTAAGGGTCGCTGATATCCCCCGAGTGGAGGATGCAGAGTCCGTCCACCTCGATACAAAGGCGGCCCCCTTCAGGCTGGTGGCATAGTTCGGCACCCCCCGCTGGTGGACGGGGACATTGTAAATCAAAACGTCCCGATACGTCAGATTGACGTCGTCCCACTCGTTCCCCCCTTCTTTCAGCCCCCGCAGGACCACCGGCTTCCCTTTCACCAAAGCGACATTGTTGTGGTTTCCGTGCTCGCGCCCGACGGTCACCACGTCGGCCCACACCTCGGGCATGGGAAACCCCATCGATCCGAAAGGATCGGTGATGATCTTCGTCCCCAGGCTCGAGGTGATCTGAAAGAAGGAATGGCCGAACCATTTGATCTCCACCGGGCCCGAGGCGGCGGCGTAGGTTATGAAGGGGCTGTCCCCGGCCACATTCGGGTTCCGGCAGGCGGAGTGGCCGAGAGAATTGAAGAGAAAGGTTAAGAGAAACGGGAGCAGAAGTGAGACCGCAGAAATAGGCTTTTCTCTCATAACAATTCCCCCTTCCATGAAAAGAAGCTCAAATTGAATCTGACAGGGTGCGGAAATGCTCCAAATTGCCGTCACTCCCGCGAAGGCGGGAGTCCAGAATGCTTTGAAAAGACAAGATTCCTGCCTCCGCAGGAATGATAAAATAAGGCCGATATGGTGAATTTTCTTTTAGGCATTTTTAAATCAACCCCCATCTCCTCCGGAGATACCATTCCCCCGCCAGGAATCCCAGAACCACCGCCAGGAAATATGGGTTCGCCCAAAAAGGTATGGTCTTTTCCTCCACCAAACGGCTCTCTTTCTTCTTTGCCAGGTCATCGATTTCCCGAAGGATTTCGTCCCTGGTGAAAACAAGCTTTCCGCCCGCGGCCGAAGCAGCCTGTTTCAGCGGTTCGTGATTCGGCGCCCCGTCGAACCCCTCCGCCGGGTTGGGAATGAGAACCGTTTCTTCCACGACCCCCTGCCCGCCCTCGACTCGGATCTTGTAGGTTCCCGCCCCGTCGGGGACAAAACCGCCCAATTGCTCCCCGGCTTGTCCCCCCGGCTTGAACTGCGAGGCGATTTTGAGCCCGGAGGGGTTGAATACGGAGAGGGCGATGATTTCCTTCCGGCCGGCCCGCGGATTCTCCGCCGCGGTTTTCACCCGGAATTCAAATTCCTCCCCGGCCGCTCCCCGTTTTTCCGGCAGGGCGATCTGAACCGAATCCAGGCTGGGGTCCTTGGTAAGCCAGCGGACCATCCTCTCCACGAGCCGGAGATAGGCGGAATGGTCTTTCTCTTTGGCCACCATCCCCATGTACCACTTCCAGGAATCATCGGTGGCCAAAACAAGGCCCCGGCCCTTACCGTAGGTTCCGACTGTCAGAAGGGGCCAGAAGCCTCCCTCGGCCCCTTCCAGGAGAACGGCGCCGCTGTTCTTGGATTCGAGGGGGTTGAACCCCCCGAGAGGAGGCATCTCCTGCCAGAGATTTCTTTGGGCCGCCTCGTCGGCGGAAAAGCGGGTGATGGGATGATTCGCCCCCGCGCGGCTGGGCCTCACGGATAAAGCGGCCGGGCGGCGATAGCTCTCCCGCCCGATCCAGCGGGTCGGCAAAATCTCCTCCAGGGGCGTTCCCGCATATCCCCCTTCCCCCAGGAAATTCGCCCCGCCGATGAAGGCAAAAGCGCCGCCCTCCCGGACGAAATCCCGGATGTTCCCTAAGTACTGGGTCCGGAGGAAAGGGTGGTACAGGAAATTGTCGAAGATCAGGAGGTCGAAGTTCTTCAAGTCCTTGGTGAACAGAGTGTCCACCGGGAACGGGATCAGGCTCTGCTCCTGCACCGGGACGTTCAGGATGTTGGAAGGCATGCGCAGGATGACAAAGGACAGAAGGTCGATCGCCGGGTCGTTCTTGAGCGCCGAGCGCAGGAAACGGTAATTCATGCTGGGAGCTCCCGACACCATCAGGATCCGGATCTTGTCCCGCACCACCTTCAAGGAGAACTCCCTTTTGTTGTTCCCGGCAAGGGCCTCCCCCACCTGCGGCGGAACCGTTAGCGACAAAGTGCAGGCGCCGATTTCCTCGGGGGTAAAGGACACCGTGACGGCCGCCTCTCCGGCGCCGCTTTGGAGCCGGACGCTCTTCGTCGTTAAGAGCTTCTCCCCTGATTTCAGGATCACCGGAACCTGGAGCCCTTCATACCCATAGGCCTTGATCACGGCATCGACGACCACTTCTTTCCCCCGGAAGGCGACCCCCGGGGCTTTCAGGCTCTTGACGAAAACATCGCGGTACTCGTCCCGGCTGCCGAGGGGGTAAGCGAGAAGCGGCAGGTCTCCCGCCTTTTTGTTTTCCCATTTCACGTTCCCATCGCTGAATAACAGGGCGAAATGATTTTTTCCCGCGACCGCTCTGAGGGCTTCGTTCAGGTCTCCCCTTTTTGTCCCGGCTTTGATTTGGGAAAAGTCCCCTCCGGGAAAGGCCTTCAAAGAGTCCCCCAGCTCAAAGAACCGCACCTCATACTTTTCCGCCAGGGCTTCCAAAAGGGGAGCGGAACCTCCAAGGAGCGCCTCCCGGGCCTCATCCAGCCTGGTGCCCTTGCCGGAGTTTCCCGCAAGGCCCATGCTCGGCGAGGCGTCCAGCAGGACCGCCAGGGCGGGGGGGAGACCGATTTCCTTTTCTTCCGTCCAAAAAGGGTTCAGGGCGATGAGCCCGAGGAGGGCAAAAGCACTAAGACGGAGGAGGGAAATGAGGACGGCCCTTCTTCGCAGAAGTCTCCTTCGCAAACGGCGAAACTGAAAGGCGCAGGCCGCGGCGCCGGCGGCCAAGAGGAGCAGGATCAGCCAAAGGGGGAGGAGCGGCGCGAAGCTGAGCTGACTGAGGTTCATAAATTCTGCCGCCTCTTGATGAACGGGTGGTGGATGACGTCTTTCTTGTAATCCGAAGTCAGGGAGTAGACGATGATGTTGACCCCGGCTTTGAAGGCGGCCAGCCGCTGGATTTCCCCGCCGGGCGCGCACTCGTTGACCCACTTCCCGAATTTGTCTTTGGCCCAGGCTCCCGCCAGATCGTTCTGGCAGTAAACCACCGGCGTCCAGTTGTCAATGACGATCCCTTCCAGAAAGGGGTTGACTCTCTGCCGGCCCCCGATGGCCTCGAGAAGGTAAAAGCTTTGGTAGAGCGAGTGATCCGGCGGGAGGCGGCGCAAGGGGTGGTTCGGGAAAATCTTCTGCATCTCCCGCCGGAAGGCGCGGTCAAACCCGAACCCTTTGGCCCCCATGGCGTCTTCGGCCAGCAGAAACCCGCCGTACGTGAGCAGCCGGCGAAGGGTTTGCTGTTCCTCGGCCGGAAAGGGTTCGAAATCGTATTTTCCGGCCATGTACAGGAACGGGGAGTAAAAAAGGTCCGGGTCCGCAATCCCCGTGACGCGCCTCTCGGGCAAGGCTTTTATGCTGGTCCGAAGTTCCAGTTCCTCGACCATGGGTTTTACGAACCGGGGGTTCGGATCCCACTCTCCGCCGCGGTATTGGATCTGGGTGAAGAAGAACTGCGGGAGGGCTTTGGCCCACGCCAAGCCCGGCCCGAACAGCCCCAACCCGGCCGCCGCCTTCAGCCCCAAAGAAAGAAAATTTCGTCTCGTAATGATCATCTTGATTATTCTGGAAAACGCAGAGCCCAAAGAGCATAGCGCTGCTGTTGGAAAAAAACCTTTTTGTTTTCAGCCGTCACCCCGTGCTCCAGGCCCCCTGCCTTTTGATTTTTTTCTTTTACCCTATGCCCTATGCGTTTTTTTAAATTCTTGCCGCGACCCCCATCTCCACGGCCAGGACGGCCAGCAGAAATCCCAAAAGGTAGGGCCAAGCTTCCTTCCGCCCGCCTCGAAGATTCCCCCCTTCCCCCTCCTTGAATTCCGCAACCTTCACGGGAAGGGGCCCGAATTTCCTGCCCACTTCCGCCTCTGTCAGTTTTGCCAAGTTCGATTCCTCGAGAGGCAGGTTCACCCCCCGCCACGATTCCCCTCCCTCCCCGAAGAGCTGATAAACCCCCAACCCTCCCTGCGGCCCTCTGACCTGGACCGGAGGAAGGTTCTCTTCCGGGTCTTCCCCGTAGCGCCCGCTCCGGGGAGAGGAATCCTTGCCCATGGCCGTGGCTTCCTTGAGAAGGCCGTGGATCAAGGGGAGGTACCCCCCCTTCAGGGGCAGATCGTTCCAATCCAGGTCGGCGCTGGAGGCAAACAGAAAAAGTTTGCCCTTGCCTATATCCGCCTGGGAGAGAAGAGGATCCCCGTTTTCCAAAGTCAGGAGATTTCTGCCCGCCCCTTCAAGGCGCAGGTGGCGCCGGAAGAGAGCGCTCCTAAGGCTCTCCCCTTTTCCGGTAGAGAAACCCTTCAGGGCCTCGTGGTCGAAATCGATCTGGCCGATCCGCTGGGGTTTCAAATCCCCCCTTTCCTGGATTTCCCTGAGGCGCCACGGGAAGAGAGGAATGCGGTTGTACTCCGCCGGGACGACCTGATCCCCGGCAAAAATGAAAACCGGCTTCCCGCTCTCCAGGAAGAAAGCAATCCGGGAACCCTGCGGCCTGCCCGCGTTCAACAGAAAAAGGGCGTCAAAGGACCGAAGATCCAGGCCGCCCAACTCGTTCTCGGTTACCACGCGGGGGAGGAAAGGCGTTTCCTCCCCCCACCCCGGGCTCAGGGCGTTGACGAGGTAATAGCTTTCGCTTCCCTTCAAGGCCCGTTTGGGGTTGCCGTCCACGATGAGGACCTTGAGTTTATCTTTCACTTTCAGCCCGAAATAAAAGGAGTCGTCAAGGGGCAGGAAATCCCCTCCCAGCCTCAATTCCCCGTCGACCCAGCCGGATTTTTCAAAGAAGGCGTCAAAAGATATTCTCCCTTCCTCCCCGGCTTTGAGTTCCAGGTTTTTCTGGTCCTGCTTCACCCCCGCCAGAAACAGGGAGACGGTTGAGGAAACAGGGTCATTGGAATAGTTGACCAAGGCGGCTTCCAGGCGGGAAGAGGCGCCGGCCACCGCGTCTCCTTCCGCCAGCTTCACTTCCTTGATGGCGGCGTTCGAGTCCCGTTGGGGGCCGCCGACCCGGAGAAAGGTGATGCCGGTCTCAGCCGGGACCCGCTCCGCCCTGCCAAGATCCAATCCCTCCCAGTCCCCCCGCGTCAGATCCGTGAGAATCAAGATGTTCCCCGTTCCTTTGGCTTCTTTCAAGACGCGGAAAGCCTGGTTCAGGGCCGAGGCGGCATCGCCCCGGCCGTAGGAGACAGGGATTTCATCGATCCTCCGCATCGCTTCCTCCGCCCCAATCCAGCGGGCTTCCTCTTTTTCCGAAATTCTTCCCGTACTCGGAACAAGAGGGACCAGGAGAACCCGGCCGGAAAGATTCCGGAGGATCTCTTTTCCCGCCCTTTTGGCCGCCTCGAATCTCTCCCCCCCTTCGTCCCGATAACCCATGCTGGCGGAGTTGTCGAGGAGGACCACGGTCGCCCCCTCCCCGCTCATGGCCAGGAGCCCGGGCTGAATCAGGATGGGTCTGGCAATTAGGAAAACCAGGGTCACCACCGCCAAGATCCGCAGAGCCAGGAGGAGGAAATGTTTCAGCCGTTGGGGGCGTGCCAGGTTCTGCTGGGACTGGATGAGGAGGCGGACGGCGGAGAACTTCCTGGTCAGGGCTTTCCGCCGGGTGAGGCGGTGGATCAGGATCGGCAGGATCCCCGCCGCCAGGGCGAATAAGAAGAGAGGATTAATGAAACTGAGATTCATAGATTAACGCCAACTTCTAAATATATTCACCACAGAGAACACAGAGTCAAAAAAAAACTTAAATCAAAAAGCAAATTAGGGGGCAAACAAACACTGATAAGATTCCCTTAAATTGTAAACGCCATGATTTAACAGAATTGGAAACTTTTGATGGTGATAACTCTGTGCCCTCTGTGATCTCTGTGGTGAATAATTTTTTTAATCAGCTTCTACGGAATTTTTCCCTCCACGTCAAATACCGCACCAGCGCCCGGTCGAGCCCCGTGGCCGTGTCGAAAAGGGAATAATCGATCCGGTAGGCCGCGCAGGACCGGCGGTACCCCTCGATCAAATTCTGGATCGCCTTCTGGTAGGCCGGGCGGATGGCCGGGGGGTCGGTGAGAAGCTTCAGGTCCTCCTCCAGGTCCTCGAAAAGCGTCGAATCCTCGAAGGGGAAATCCAGCTCGTCCCGGTCCAAAAGATGGAAGACGATCACGTCGCTCCCCTTCGACCGCAGCTGCTTCAGCCCGCGAAGCACTTCTTCCGAGCGGTCCAGGAGATCGGAAATCAGGACGATGAACCCCCGCCTTTTGAGGGAGCCGGCCAGTTCCTGGAGAATGGCCCCGGCCGAGGTTTCCCCCCGGGGCGTCGCGTCTTCCAGTTCCTTGAGAATGGTGAAGAGATGCCCCGGCGCGGCCAAAGGCGGGACCACCCGGTCGATCTTTTGCGCAAAAATCATCAGGCCCACGGAATCCTGCTGCTTCAGCATAAGGTAGGCCAGGGAGGCCGCGAGGGTGGCCCCGTAATCGAACTTGCTCCACCCGTTGGAGGCATAGCTCATGGAGGAGCTGCCGTCCAGGAGGATGTGCCCCCGCAGGTTGGTGGCCTCCCGGTACTCTTTGATGAAGTACCGGTCGGATTTGCCGTAGGCCTTCCAATCGATATGGCGGATGTCGTCCCCCTGGGTGTACTCCCGGTGTTCCTCGAACTCGGAGCTGAACCCTTTCGACCGCGAGGGGTGAATCCCGATCATCAACCCGTCCACCACGAACTTCGCCCTGAGGGAAAGGTTCTTCAGTTTCGCCAGAACCTTGGGGTCGAAGTAGTTCACGGGGCGACCTCCCGGAGAAGGCGGTCGACGATCTGCAGCGAGGTGATGCCGTCGGCCTGGGCCTTGAAGTTGATGAGGATCCGGTGGCGGAGGATCGAGGGGGCGACCGCCCGAACGTCCTCCACCGAGGCCACATACCTCCCCTGGAGGATGGCCCGGGCTTTAGCCGCCAGGATGATGTGCTGCGAGGCCCTGGGTCCCGCCCCCCACTCCACCCAGTCTTTCACGAACCCCGGAGCTTCCGTTTCTTTGGGGCGCGTGGCCCGGAGGAGGTTCACCGCGTATCCGATCACGGGCGAAGACGCCGGGACCCGGCGCACCAACTCCTGCATCTCCAGGATCTTCTCCCCGTTGATCACCTTGTTGAGGGCCGGCTTGTAAGACGAGGTCGTGGTCGCCACGATCTCTATCTCCTCCGTCAAGGGCGGGTAGTCGATGCCGATGTTGAACATGAACCGGTCCAGCTGCGCCTCCGGCAGGGGGTAGGTCCCTTCCTGCTCGATGGGGTTCTGGGTCGCCAGAACGAAGAAAGGAAGGGCCAGGCTGTAGGTGACCCCGCCGGCCGTCACCTTGTACTCCTGCATGGCCTGCAGCAGCGCCGCCTGCGTCTTGGGGGGCGTGCGGTTGATCTCGTCCGCCAGCAGGATGTTGGTAAAGATCGGCCCCCGGATGAAGCGGAAGGTGCGCTTGCGCGTGGCCGGGTCTTCCTCGAGGATGTCGGTCCCGGTGATGTCGGAGGGCATCAAGTCCGGCGTGAACTGGACCCGGTTGAAGTTGAGGTCCATGATCCCGGCCAGGGTGGAGATGAGCAGGGTCTTGGCCAGACCCGGGACCCCCACCAAGAGGCAATGGCCCCGGCAGAAAAGGGCGATCAGAATCTCTTCAATCACCTTGTTCTGGCCGATGATCACCTTCTTGATCTCCGCCGTGATCTCGTGCTTCTTGCGGCCCATCTCCTGCGCCTGGGCCAGGTCGGCATCGGTTATCGGGTGTTCTTGATCCGTCACTTCTGTTCCTTCCTATATTTATGAGTTGAAATATTGAAAGCAATTCCTCAAGAACGTCACCCCCACCCTTACCCTCCCCCGTCAAGGGGGAGGGATTTTTATTTTGGATCATCCTTCCCCACCCGCAAGGCAGGGATCTTTGATTTTGGACACCCTCCCCCCTCTGCGGGGGAGGGTTGGGGCGGGGGGAGAAATAATCTCCAAGGAGACATCACCTCTGCGTCAATTTTCGAAACGCTTCCTTCTCCTTCTGCGCGGACTCCTTTTCGCCCAAGGCCTCGTAAGCCAGCGCCAAATCCCGGTGCGCCTCCGGGCTGAACGGATTGACCTCGATGACCTCCTGAAAAGCCTCTTTGGCCTCTTTGAAATTTCCCAGCTTCAGGTGGGTCTGGCCTAACTGCGTGAGGACGGTCGGGTGATCCGGGGAAAGCTCTTTCGCCCGGAGAAGCATCTCCAGGGCCTCCCGGTGCCGATCCATCAGGATCAGCGCCGAGGCCAGCCGGTTGATGATGGGGATGGATTGCTTGTTTTCATTTAGCGCGCGGCGATACTCCACGACCGCCGCCCCGACCCTCCCCCGCTCCTTGAGGAGATCGCCCAAATGGGCCCGGTTCCGCGCCACTAAGGATTTGATCTCCTCCATGTCCACGGTCTCCTCGTTGGCCTTTCCCTCCTTTATCTTGTAGCGGCGCACCCCGGCCCCCCCGGCTTCCTTCAGCCCCTTGGCGGCAAGAAATTCCTTCCACTCCCGCTCGAACCTCGTAAAGCCCACGTTCAAAACATCCTTCAAGGCTTCCCCGGCCCCGCGGGTCGATGAGGCGGACATGCGGCTCATGACCTCCCGCAGCCCCTCGTAACCCGCCTTGCCGATGAGGAATTCGATGGCCGAGGCGGCCTGGGCATAGGCTAAATGAACGTCCTCGGGGTTTTCGAGCTTCACCAGAGAAGGCTCCATTTTCTCGAAGGGGATCAGCTTGTCCGCGCTAAGAGCCCGGGCCAGAAGGCTCTGGTAGGCCGCCGAAAGGTAGGAAGGACCTTCCCGCCAGCGCGTCTCCTCGTATTTGGAAAGGCCCTCGTGAAACCAGATCGGGGCCTTGTTCGCCGTCTGTCTGACGATCAGGTAGTGCAGGTATTCGTGGCTGATGGCGTCGAGCCAGCGGTAGCCGTACACTAGGCTCCGGGGCGAGAGGAGCATGAGCTTGTTGAACTGGGCGAGACCCACGGCCCCCGTGACTTCGATATCCCGCGCCGAGAGCGTGGAGGCATAGTAGAAAGCCTTGGTGTCGGGAAAGACTTCCACCCGCACCTTCTCCTTGGGCGCAAAGGCGTACTGCCGGGACATGGCCCCATAGGTCTTCTCCAGGGTGTCGATGAGGTAGTCCTTGAGAACCCCATCCTGCTTCTCGTCGAGGAGGATGGAGAAATGGGGGCTTTCGAATCTGGCGTAGGAGCCCACGACCCCGATCGTTTCCTCCACGAAAAGGGCAAAGGCCCTCTTGCGCTCGTCCTCCTCCCCGGCCTCAATGGACCCCCTCATGAGCTTCAAGGCCTCCGGGTAATCCCCGCGGTGGAAGGCAATTTGGGCGGCAACCTCAAGAAGCTGGGGGTTCTTCGGTTCCCGGGAGAGAGGTGCTTTCACTTCGACCCATGCTTCCTCCACCTCCCACTTTTCCAGTTTCTCCGTCAGGGCGCGCAGGGTCTCCGAAGACACCGGTTGGGCAAACGAGGAAAAAGGGAAAAGAAAAAAGAAAAAAAAGAAGACAAAAAACCAGGATGATCTCGGGCGCTTAGAAATTGCGTTATGCGAAAATTGGTAACAAATTTCAGAAATCCCCCCTGTCCCCCCTTTGACAAAGGTGGGTTGGGGGGATTTCCGGGAAATTCTTGAATACGGACATTTGCCTTTTTGATTCCGGCTATCCCGGGTTCGGATTACATTTTTTGTTGGAAACAAGAGCTGTTTGAGGCTTCTCATTCCGTAAGACCTCGAAAGTATTTCTCCACTTTGCGCTTATATTGCGAGGGAATTTCCTCTTTCAGGCTTTCCATGACCTTCTCGCGGAAGATCTTGGGGACCTGGTAGGCGTCCTTCGAGGGCGTCTCGAACTCCTCGCGGTCGAGGCCGGTGTACCCCCTCTCGATGGGCCGGTTGATCTGCGGCTGGGGCAGGGTCGGCATGGGGATCCAGGGGCCGTAGTACCACCCCGGCCGAGGGTCATACCCGGGGTATCCGTAGCGCATGGCCTGCATCTGCATGGCCATCTGCTGGGCCATCTGTTGCATGGCCTGCTGCGATTTCGCAAGGCCCCGGATCGCCTCCTGCTCCGGCGGGATCGCCCCCGGGGCGTCCTCCCCGGTGAGCCTCCCTGAAGCTTCGCCCATGGCTTTGCCGGCATCCTGCAGGTCCTTCAGGATTTCCGAGTCCATCCCCGGGAAGAGCTGGGACAGCATCTCCAACTTTTCCCTCAGGTTCTGGGTCCGCTCCCGGAGCATTCTTTCGCGGGAGGCGAGGTCGGGGAAGTTCTCCTTGTCTTTGGCCGACAGGATTTTTTCGAGGTCGGGGAAGAGCCGATCCGCCATCTCCTTGAGCTCGCGGAGGCGTTTCTGTTCCGCCGGCCGCCCGCCCAACTCCTTTTCCATCTCCCCTGCCCGCTCCGAAAACATCTTCATTTTTTCATCCTTCAAGAGGCGGGAAAGCTCCTCGGTCATCTCTCTCTGTTCGGGAGTAAGGGAGCGGGCCAGCTCCTCCAACTTTTGACGGAGGACCGGGAGCTCCGCCTCGATCCGCTTGCGGATCTCCTCCTCCATTCGGCGTCGGACTTCCCGCTCAATCTCCTCGGTTTTTTTGAGAATCTCCAGCTGTTCCTCGAGGATCTTGCCGAGTTCGCCCGCCTGGCGGTTCATCTCTCCCTGCATCCGGTCCATGCCGCCCATGTTGGCTTGCGAGCCCGCCCTCCCCAGCGAGGCCATCATCTGCGCCAGAGCCTGCATGAGCCGCTGGGCCGCTTCGAGAGCGCCGGCCAAATCCCCCGCCATCAGCCTCTTGCGGATTTCGTCCAGGTCCTGGAAGAGGTCCTGAAAGTCCATCCCCTGGAGATCCGGGCTGTTGACGAATTCTTCGGGGAGCCGGTTAGCCAGCTTGGTCATGGCTTCCATGACCTGCCGGAGAAGATCCTCCAGCTGCTTCAGCTCCTTCAGGACCGCCTCCAGCTCCTTCTGGCCGAATCGATTTTTTAGATCGTTCAGATGGTCCAAAAGCCTCCTCTGGCGGTTCTTCAGCTCCCGGGCCATGGCCTCCAGCTCGTTCATGCGCGCCTTCTTGGCGATGTCCTCCGCCAGGAGAGCCAGCCTTTCCATCTCCCGGGTCACGTTCTCCTGCTGCTCCTCGGGGAGGCGGTTCTTCAAGGAGGCCAGGTTTTTCTTCAACGCTTCCAGGTCGAGCCGGTCCGGCCGGTTTTCCCTTTGGGCAAGCTTCCGGTCCAAGCGTTCGAGGATCTCTTCCATCCGCTGCCTGAAAAAGTCGGGGTCTTTCAGCTCCTCAAGCTGATCGGCCAGGAGGTCTAAAAGGGCGTCGGCGAGCTGCTGGGCCTCTTCCCCCTCTTTGGCGGCTCGGCTGCGGTCGTCCCGCACGTAAAGATGCAGGGTGCGCGAGGAGCTGAACTTGGGGCCTGAAACCGAATCGTTATCCCCCGCCTCAAGGCGGTAGGAAACCCTCTCCCCGGGCGCCAAAGCCAAGCCGGAAAGGTCCCACTTGAAGGTTTCCGGCCCGATCGACCGCTGGTTGGCCGAGCTTTTCAGGGCCAGGGTCTTCTCCCTTCCGCTCGTCTGCAAGCTCAGTTTCACGGTGGAAAGCCCGAAATCGTCCCTGGCCGAATAGACGATCGGTATGGTCTCGTTTCCCGAAACCTCCAGGTCCTCATCGGGGGTCAGGATTTCCGCTTCCGGGTATTTGTCCGGGATCAGACGAATGGGGTAGCGGGCAGGATTCGGGTTTTCAAACCCCAGATCGTCCCGCACCTCGATGAAATAATTCCCGGGGTTGAAGACCAGCATGCTCCCTTTCAGCCGTTTTTCATGGATTTCGAGGGGGAGCTGGTTCTTCTGGTCCACCACGATTTTTCCCTCTCGTACGGTCTTATTGACCTGGATCTCCAGGTTCACCAGGGTTCCCTTCAAAGCCTCGATGTACCCGCCTTCTTTTTCCTCTTTCGCAAGGCCGGTGTAGTCGGGCGGGATCAGGGTCAACTTAACCCTCTCCACCTCGGGGGGATCGACCACCCGCACCTGGTGCGCGGCGGATGTTGCCCGTCCGTTGTAGGCCTGGTAGCGGAAGGAAAACTGGGCCGAGGGAATGCGGTAGGAAAATCTGCCTTCACCCTCCGCTTTCATTTCCACCCGTACAACCTCCCGGCCTTCCGGGCGGATCTCGATCAGGAGCTTTTCCGGGATGGGTCCCTCGGCCTTCGCCCGGATTAGGAAGGGGGCGCCGCGCAGAATCGTGGCCCCCCCCGGCTCAACCGTCAGGGTCGTCTTTTTCTGCGGCAGAGTGGAGAAGGGGTTTGTGATGAGGGCCAAGGAGCGGTTGAGAAAATGCGGATCGAGGCCCAGAACGATGATCAGGGCGGCGAAGAGCGGCAAGAGGATTTTGAGGTGGCGGAGGGCCTTCCGGATGTTCACCACCCGCGAAGGGTCGAAGGCGCAGACCTCCTTGGCCGTCTTGCGGATCTGCGCCGAAACCAGCCCTTCCGAAACCAGGCCTTTCCCGGCATTTTTCATCTCCTCGAAAAGGGAGAGGGAATTGGTGACATCGTCCCGGAGTTGCGGGTAATTCTCTTCCAAGCCCCGGGCGACCTTTCTGAGACCCGGCCGGGAAAGAACCCGCTTGAATCCGCTGAAAACCAAATAGCCGACGAAAGAAAGAGCGGCAAGGGCATAGGAAAAGGCAAGGTAGGGGACATCCTCCTTAAGCTCGAGGGCGAAATAGCTCCCCAGGATGACCAAGATGATTCCGGAAGCAAGGTAAAGGACGGACTCAAGGGTGGCAAGGAATTGGAAACGAAGGGAAAGCCCCTTCAGGAAACCCGCGAGGCGTTCGTAGTCACTCGGATTTTTCTTTAGGAGCGGCACTCCCCGCCTCCAAAATTAAGAACCTGTGAAAGTGCAAGGGGAAGAAACAAGGTCCGGGGCTTAAACCCGGCATTTTAACGTTCAAAGCCGTCCCTCTCCGCAGGGACGACGGTGTCCGCCCATCATTTGCAACCGTATGATCAGAAATTATAACACACATTTCAATGGGGAAAGCGGAGGGTGTCTTTCCTTCAGGATCAATTGTACCGACGCCTGCCGGCAAGAAAGGAATGATCTGGATCAGACTTCAAAGGCAGGAATATAAAATTCGGGGACGTTGTTCATTTTTTTCACTTTTTGCCCTCCGAAAGAAAGGGGGCGCCCTGGGCCGCCCCCTCTTTCTATCTTTCCATTGCTCGGGTCATAGGGCAATTTTTCAGTTGGCAATAGATGTTTTTTCTCTATGCTCTATGCTCTATGCTCTATGCTCTGCGCTCTATGCTCCGCGCCCTATGCCCTATTTTCTATGCTCTCTTATTGAAACATCCCCAGCCGGAACCGGAACCAGTTGTAAATGGCCATCTGGTTTATAACGGGCATGAAATCGGCTCCGCCCCAGCCCCAATACATCCCCCCGCTTCCCCCAAACTCGGCGATCCACCGGTTCTCCAAAGGGCGGTAAATCGCCCGACCGAAAGTCCCGATTCCGTCGCCGTCCGCGGCAAGCGGAAAGCTGTCGGACCCGCCCCATCCGAATTTCCCCATAGCCTGGGCTGTCCCGCCGGCATCCCTCCACACCCATTCGTTGTCCGGCAGGTAATAAACCGCGATTTCCGTCTTCCCGTCCCCATTCCAATCGCCCGGGACCGGCATGCAGTTCGCTCCCTCCCAGCCGAACTGCCCCAAATTATCCCCCGGAATCCCTTTTCCATACACAAACCACTGGTTGGATTCGACATGATAAATCATCATGTCCGTCTTCCCGTCGCCGTCGTAATCCCCCGCGAAGGGTATGCTCGCCGACCCCCCGTACCCAAACTGAACCGGCTCTTGCCCCTCCACAAACCAACGGTTGCTCGGCCAATGATAGAAAGCCCGCTCCATCACCCCGTCGCCGTTGTAGTCCCCGGGAACGGGAATGCACTCCTCCCCGCCCCAGCCGAACTGGCCCAGGTTGTCTCCGGGAATCCCTTTGTCTTTCACAAACCATTGATTCGACGGGATATGGTAAAAGGAAAGGTCGGCCACGCCGTCGCCGTCGTAATCCCACATGAGCGGCATGCTGTCGCTCTGCCCCCACCCATACTGGCCCAGGTTTTCCAGATTCTCGGAGAAGAACTGGTTGGACGGCAGATGATAGGCGCTCAGAGGCGTGTAATCCAAGTTTTCATAATTGAGAAACCATTTCTTGACACTCATCCCTGTAAGAGTCGCTGTTTCGGTCCCCTCGGTGTCAGTAATCTGGGCTTTCAGAAACCCCAGGTAGGGGACAAACCAATGGATTTCGGTAATGGTGCCAATCAAAGGGATTTGAATCAGATTTTGAAACTTATGAGCTAAATAGGTGCCCTGGGGGGTTGTTACCAATTCGGGAGATAAAACCGTACTATTCACAGTTGCCGGCACAGTGTAAGTTCCATCGATATCCGTGAAGGTTACAGAGATGGATTCCGGCCATTGGTCCCCCACGACGATCGGGTTTTTTCCAACGGTTATCGACGGGCTAAAAGTATAGACCTCCCAGAAACTGTCAGCTTCGTTCCATGTCCGCACCCGGTGGAGTTTCAGAGCCTGAAGGGTCACCGAATACCACGTCTGATCCAGCAGGGCCGCCCCTTCATAAGAGTTGATGACAAAGGTTGTTGCTCCCGGAAAGGAACTCGTATCTCTTACCTCAACTACCTCTGTTGATGTCCCCCCTCCTCCAGGGCTGGTAAAGCTGTAGTCCCAGGAGTTTCCAAGGGTCATCCCCCAGAAAGGCAGTCCGTAGTCGCCTACATCGGCAACGGCCGAAGGGAGACCAACACCCATAAGAATAAAAAATGAAACGAATAAAGCCATCAACCCCTTCTTCATAGCGCCCCCTCCTTTCATTCCGAGAATTGACTTTTGCACCTCGCCTCGATCCAAAAGATAAAAAAGCCCCCGAGAGAAAAAGCTTCTCCCTGGAGCTTCAAAAGGCACCTTCCGGGAAATCCCTCTCATAATCACATCCAGAAGGTTAGAGGTTAGACTGTCGGGTTTCCCTGTCTACGGTGATTCTTTACCTGAAGAGTAATGAAATGTTTCGAGCAAGTCAAGGGAAAAGATGTCGTTTGTCTTTGTGAAAAGATTCAAGACATAGGGAGGGGACGTTGTTCATTTTCTTCACTTTTCAAATCCCAGCAAAAAAGAAAAGGGGGACCGCCGGCCCCCCCTTTCTTCCTCATATATCCGCTTTACTACTCGTTATTGGAACTCCCGCGTTTTGTTTTTTCTGTTTGCCTCGCGATTAACGCGGCTTTTTTTAATCTGCGTTCCTCTACGCCAATCCGCGTCCTATGGCTGAAAATATCCCAGTCGGAACCGGAACCAATTGTAAACTGCCGTCTGGTTCACAATGGGCGTGAACTCGGCCCCGCCCCAGCCCCAAACCATGTCTCCCAAACCATCGGCAAACCACCAATTCTCCGCAGGACGGTAAAAAAGTCTGACATATTTTCCCTCGCCTTCAATATCGCTGGGAATCGGAAAACTTTCTGCGCCGCCCCAGCCGAACTGCCCCATGAAATGGGCCGTCCCGCTCGCGTCCCTCCAGATCCACTCGTTGTCGGGCAGGTAATAAACCGCAATTTCCGTCTTTCCATCGCCGTTCCAATCCCCCGGAACCGGGATGCAATCCGCCCCGCCCCAGCCAAACTGGCCCAACTCCCCGATCCCATTCACGAACCACTGGTTGGACTCGACATGGTAAATCATCATGTCCGTCTTCCCGTCCCCGTCATAATCCATCGCGATTGGAATGCTCGCCGCCCCGCCGTACCCAAATGTGACCGGCGCCTGCCCTTCCACGAACCACCGGTTTGACGGCCAGTGGTAGAAGGCCCGTTCCATCACGCCATCGCCGTTATAGTCTCCCGGGACGGGAATGCACTCATCACCGCTCCAGCCGAACTGCCCCAAATTGTCCCCGGGGTATCCTTTTACAAACCACTGGTTCGTCGGGATATGGTAAATCGCAACGTCCGTTATGCCGTCGCCGTCGTAATCCCAGGCCAAAGGCATACTCTCGCTCTGGTTCCATCCGTACTGCCCCAAGTTGCCTAAATCCTCTGAAAAAAACTGGTTCGTCGGCAGGTGGTAGGCGCTGAGGGTGTGTAACCGGCACCTTCGTAATCCACGATCCACTTCTTCACGGCCATGGAGGCAAGAACGCCCGTGTCCGTCCCTTCGGTTTCAACCTGGACGCTTTTCACGACGCCGATGTAGGGAACCACCCAGTAGGTCTCGCTGAAAGGGTCCTCGCCATTCAGGCTGATCAAATGATTGATCTTGTAAGCCCTGTATGTCCCCTGCGGCACGGTCACGTACTCATTGGCTTGGACCGTGCTGGTCATGGAAGCGCTGAACGGGTAGCCGACCCCCCCACGGTGTAGGTCCCGGTGGTGTTCGACACCCAGCTGTCTCCCACGGTGAGCGGATTCTTTGCCCAGACAACCCCAGCGGCGAATTCATATGAAACCCACCCATCCACATCGTCGTAATTCCTGACCTTCCAGAGTTTGAGGTCGTCAAGCGTGACGGAAAACCATCTTTGATCCCAAAGAGTCCCTCCCCCCCAGGAATCCATCACAAACGTGGGCACAGGATAGGAAGTCGTATCTCTATGAGAAATTTCTTGAGAAAGGGAATAATTTCCGAAATCCCCCGAAAAATTCTTTGCCCATTGATTTCCCACCTGAAAACCCCAAAACGGAAGGCCAAAATCGCCTACATCGGCTGTCGCCAAAGGCCAGCCGGCCCCCAAGGTAATCAGGATCGCTAAAGTGAAAGACAAAAAACGTCTCTTCATTCAAACTTCCTCCTTGCATTTCAGTTATGTTTTTACTGCCCTTTCTCCTCATTCGGAAAAGAAAATCCGAATCTTAAATTTATTATAATGCTTCCTGAAATATTTCATCGCTTTATTATTCCTTTTCGTGATTACAAAACCAGCCGGGTTCTCTTAATCTATTTTCCCCTCCTTTAAGACCCGAGGGGGAGCAAGATGTTTACCTCATCGATTCAGGCTCCTCTCCGCCAATACGCAGGCCGAGTGTTTCCGGCATGCGGACCAGGAGCGGGGCTCGGATGAAAAGATCCAGCGCGATGAACCCCAGGAAAACGTAAGCGGGGCCGATGCGGTCCCAGATAAAGCCGGCGAGGACGGCGATCAGGGCGTTGAAAATCATCCGGGAAAAACGCACGATCCCGAGCCATCTGCCCATCTGTTCCTGGGGGACCAGCTCCCTTTCCATCGCCGCCGCAATCGGCGACCCGATGTAAAAGAACCCTTGCAAAACCCCGGCAATCAATAGGACGGCCGAGGTCGGCGCCCACACCAGCAGCAGGTTGGAAACCCAAAAAAGCGGCATCGTTAAATACAGGATTTTCTTTCTCCCCACCCGGTCCGCGAGGCGGCCCAGGGGAATCGCAAAAACGATGGAGGCCAAAGCCGAACCCGTGACCATGGCTCCGAGGATGAAAGAGTCGGCGCCTTTTATTTCGTGGGCGAAAACTTGAGAGAACGGAAAGACCATGGCCAGGGGAACGGAATTGACCGCCGAAATGACCAGCCAGCGATTCAAATGCCGCCCTTCTTTCAAGACCTGGCGGAGATCGTGAAAGACGCGCGGCCGCGCCGAACTTCGCGGGGCGGGCTTTTTCTCCGACAGCTGCGTCCAGATGACCAGAAACGTTGCCGCACTGATAAGGGCGCTGACAAAGAAAAGCGGGCGGATGCCTCCGGCGCTGATCCCTCCCGAAAAGCTGACCAGCCAGGCCCCCAGCATGGGACCCGCCATCCCCAGCAGCCCCGCGGCAACGGTCTCGCAAATCATCATCCCCGTCGCCCGATCCCGGTTGACCAGACAATTTCCGCAAACCGTGGCGCAGCTGTGGATGCTCACCGAAAACCCGAGCCAGTAGGCCACCATGGCCAGAACCGTGAAGAGCCAGCTTTGGGCGATGCCGTAGGTCAAATAGGAGACGGCGAGAAGCCCGATGCCGAGCAGGTAAATCCTCTTGGGGCCGGTGCGGTCGATGAACCAGCCGGTGAGCGGGCTGACGATCCCGGCGGCGATCATCCCCAGGCTGTTCACGAATCCGAGCTGCGTGGCCGTCGCCCCCAAGGCGACGATGTAAATGGACAAATACGGGAAAACGATCTGGTAGGCGAACCGATCGAGCGAGGTCCTGGCGACCGTGACCTTCCAGTCCCATTGCTGCCTCCGGAGAAAGGCCGCCGCCTCCGGGAAAACCCTGTCCTGCAGATTCAAACAGCCTCCCTGCCGCAAATTGGCTCAAAATATTCGTGGTCTCACAATTGAAACGGCATCCCCAAAAAAATCCCTCCTCACCTCCCTTTTCAAAGGGAGGAATTCCCCCTCTTTGAAAAAGAAGGGTTGGAGAGATCTTGCCAAAAGGTCGACTCTTTTTTTAGGCTTTCAGTATCTCTCTTTTCTCTCGCTTGTTGCAGTCTTGATTATAGGCGGTTGCCGGACTGGATGTCAAAGAGGGAGGATCTTTGAATGGAAAAGGGCGCCGATTGGAAATCCTTGTCCATTAAACCGGCGCCCCGCGGTCATAATTTATTGAAACATCCCCAGGCGGAATCGGAACCAGTTGTACACCGCGGTCTGCCCCGTGATGGGCATAAAATCGCCCCCGCCCCACCCGAAGTCGAAGGGCCCGTACCCTTCTATGAACCACCGGTTCTCCTGGACCCGGTAAAAGGCCCGGTCAAAAATACCCACGCCCGCATAATCCCCGGGAACCGGGAAACTGTCCAGCGCCCCCCACCCGTACTGCCCCATGAACTGGGGATCGCCGTTCGCATCCCTCCAGATCCATTCGTTGTCCGGAACATGGTAAACCGCGATATCCATGATTCCGTCGCCGTTGTAGTCGCCGGGCACGGGAATGCAATCCGCTCCGCCCCAGCCGAACTGCCCCAGGTTGCCGATCCCGTGCATAAACCACTGATTCGAGGGTATATGGTAAATCACCATGTCGATCCTGCCGTCCCCGTCGTAATCGCCGGGGAGTGGGATACAGTCCGCCCCGCCCCAGCCGAACTCATACGACCCCAGCCCCTCGATAAACCACCGGTTGGAGGGAGAATGATAAAAGGCCCTCTCCATGACCCCGTCGCCGTTGTAATCGCCGGGAACCGGAACGCACTCGTCCCCGTTCCACCCGAACTGCCCCAGGTTGTCCCCCGGGTACCCTTTTACGAACCACTGATTCGTGGGGATGTGATAAAACGCAACTTCGGTTAGGCCGTCGCCGTCGTAATCCCACACCAGGGGCATGCTCGCGTCCTGCCCCCAGCCATATTGCCCCATGTTCCCAAGCGGGTATCTGAAGAACTGGTTGGTCGGCAGATGATAGGCGCTGACATCCGTGACTCCGCCGTTGTCGTAATCGACCAGCCACTTTTTAGATCTGGCCCAGGTAAGGTCGGCGGTAACGGTCCCGTCAAGATCCGTGTTTTCGCTCTTCACGATTCCCCAATACGGGACCACCCAGTAAATTTCGGTAAAAGTCTCCCCTCCGGCGATGGCGACGATATGACGGATCTTATAAGCCGTATAATTCCCCAGAGAAACCGAGACGGCTTCCTGGGCCAGGACCGAACTGTTGATCGTCATGGAGAAAGAATAACTCCCCGTATTGTCCGTGAAGGTTCCGGTCCCGTTCGAAACCCAGCTGTCCCCGACAAGAAGGGGGGTTCTCGCCCAAACTACGCCCGTATCGAAGGTATAGGTCAGCCATGTCGAATCCACATCGTCCCACGAGCTCGCCCGCCAGAGTTTCAGGGACTGGAGGGAAACGGAATACCATCTTCGATCAACGGGGTCTCCTCCGCTGAAGCGGGTCATTTGGAAAACGGTCTCCGGAAAGAGTCCTGCGCTTCTTTCAGTAATTGCGTGGGTCACCGACCCGGACCCGGACGGACCGCTGAAGTTGTATCCCCAGTTGCTTCCAAACTGCATTGCCCAAAACGGCAGGCCCGAGTCGCCTACATCGGCGAAGGCCGCCCCCGCGAAAATCCCGCCCGCCAGGCAAAATGACAGCAACCAAAATCCCGCCCGTCTTCCCATCTGAGGCACCCCTTTCCCCACTCATTATGTTTGTAAATAAAGTTCGCCTCGCGATCTTCAGCTTTTTACTGAAACATCCCCAGTTGATAGCGGAACCAGTTGAACACATTGACCTGGCTCGTGATCGGCATGAAGGTCGCCCCGTCATATCCCCACACGAAATCCGCCTGCCCCTCCAGGAACCACCAGTTCTGGGCAGCCCGGTAAAACCCTCTCTCCATCGTCCCATTCCCATTGTAATCCCCGGGAATCGGGAAACTCTCCAACCCTCCCCATCCATACTGTCCCATAAAATGGGCTCCGCCCCCCGAATCCCTCCAGATCCACTCATTGTCCGGATAATAAACAATCCCGATCTCCACGTTCCCATCCCCGTTCCAATCCCCGGGTACAGGCAAACAGTTGGTGCTTCCCCACCCAAACTGCCCTAACTCCCCAATTCCATAAACAAACCACTGATTCGAGGTAATATGATAAATCATCATGTCCGTGCGCCCGTCCCCGTTGTAATCCACGGCAAAGGGAATGCTGGCCGACCCGCCGTAGCCGAAATCGACTGCCGGCTGACCCTCCACAAACCACCGATTGGTCGGCCAGTGATAAAAAGCCCGCTCCGGGATCCCGTCGCCGTTGTAATCCCCGGGCACGGGAATGCATTCGTCCCCGCCCCAGCCGAACTGGCCCATGTTATCCCCGGGCACCCCTTTAACAAACCACTGGTTGGTGGGGATATGATAGATGGAAATGTCTGTGCTCCCATCCCCGTCATAGTCCCAGATGATGGGGTAGCAGTCCGCGCCCCCCCAGCCATACTGTCCCATGTTGCCGAGAAGGTTTGTGAAAAATTGGTCGGAGGCGGTGTGGAAGGCGGCCACGTCCGTGGCTCCGTTGCCGTCATAATCGGCCAGGCTGGAGAACGGCAATCCTCCCAGCGGGAGGGTGTAGATAAATCCGCCATAATTGTAAAACCCGGTGCTGCCGGACGCGCCGCTGGGGGTGGGTTGGCCAAGGGTCGAAAGGAGGCTGTACCCGGTCGAGCCGCTGGCCCCTCCCCCCCCGGCAAGCACATCGGTTGTAATGCGGTAGTTGGTGCTGGACATCTGGGAATTCGCAGGGTCGCTTAAGCCGACGAGGCCGATGGCGATCCAGGCCAATAAAAGGGAAAACGCTTTGCCCATAAATGTATGCCGCATATCCGCCTCCTTTGGGTAGTCAAAGTGTATTAAAAAGAACTTGATATTTCAAGTGGAAAACATTCCCATCCGAAAGGGGTCAGTCCATGAAATTGGGAATGGTATCTTCGGAAGGCCCGCGGTTGGAATCATTCCCCAAATCCATGACTGAACCTTATACGGTACCAAAATACCGAAACCCGAAACCCGTATTGAATGATAACAGGGGCTTATCTCCCATAAGTTGTCCGGTACCGACACTGCTACGGACAGTTCGGCCCAGCATAAAAAGCGTAATTCTCATCGTAAACGCCCGCGCAAACGAGAATCCCGCTATTTGCCGAGGCTCCCCCATCCAGCTGGGAATTGCCCACATAGGTCGAACAGTTTGTCCCGTTGTAAATGGTATACCCTGAGGCTTTGATGACCGAATGGTTGACTTTAATGGTCTGCAATCCCGAATCCGAATAATTCCAGACTCCATGATTGTATGTCCCCTCCTTCGCCTCCATCGCCACATTCGTCAAGATGATCGACGAGTTGTTGTTGGAAAGCACCATGTTGGTTCCATTCCCGGAGGCGGTGCAGGTGCTATTGAAAACATTTGCGGTAGACGCGTTGGACGTCTGCAAACAGTAGTTCGAATTCGCACCCCCGTTCGCTTTCAAATTCAGATTCTTCAAAAATATTAACGAATTCGATGAATCTGCGGCAATACTGGAAGGGGCGCCGGATGCCGTTATGGTGCTGTCTTCGATACTCAAAGTCGAGGCTTGCGCATGAACTGCCATTCCCAAGGTTCCCCCTATGGAGGATACATTAAGATTTTTCAAGGTAAGCGTCGACAAGTCGACGAAGATTCCGTAATTTGTGGAGGGCCCCGCAGCCGTGATTGTTAAATGGCTCATCTGCGAAGAAGAGGAACGATTGTATACCGCATAATTTCCGCTCGTTCCCCCCGAAACCGATATGGTCAGACGAAACATTTTCGGCGAGGTGGAATCGTTATAAAACCCGCGGGCGAGCGTGACTCCGCCCGCATGTTCTATGTTCAGGAATCGAATTTCGGCATTGTCCGCGCCGTTGACAACCCCCTGAGAGCTTGGGCCGCTCCTTATTTTGGTGACATTTTCTCCCGATCCTTCGATATCGATGTAAGGCTGCATGGTCAGGTTGCCGGTTACGAGATCATACTCTCCGGGCATGATTTTCAAGAGGCACGGGTTTGCCGCCGAAGGGGCTCCGCACCAGGTTGCCCGGTTGCTCATCGCCGAGACGGGATCCGCGTAATCCCCTCCGCTCTTCGCGACAACGGCGACCTTACCGTATTTCTTTTGGTAAAGGCTGTCGTGGTGATGATCGCTTCTCGCCGCGGTTTGGGCCGTTCCCGTTCCCGCAAAGTCTACGCTCAGGGTTCCTGAGCCGGTGATCGGGCCGCCGGTCAGCCCCGAGCCGGAATCGACCTGGGTAACGGTTCCCCCCGAGTTGGCGTCGGGCTGACAGATTACAGCCCCGGTTGCGTCAATGGCTCGAATTGAAGAACCGGGCGTGCATGACCCGCTCACCCTTCGCTGCAGATAACTTGTGTCCGCGCTCAGGGTCACATCTCCGGAAGGGCCCCCTCCTGCAAGCCCCTGGCCGGCGATCACGGCGGTTATGTCCCCTGTTCCTGAAAGATCGTCGGCGCAGACCCAGGCAATTCCGTTCCACTTTGGAATTTGACCGGAGGAACAGGAAGACCCCAGAAGGGTGAAGTTGTCCAGATCCGCGCGCCCGGCCCGCAGCGCGTAGGGGGTGCTGGAAAGGCTTTCGCGGAGAAAGATTCTCCCCGTCCACCCTTATTTCGAGATACAGGGGATTGGCAAAAATAGCGTCGGGCAGCGGAAACGTTTCCGAGGACAGCCTCGAAATACCCCCTTGCTAACCGCCATGCCTGAAATCGCCTCGTTCCACAATTCATTTCCGCCCGAGGCGCATCCCAAAGGGAAAAAAGCAGGTCCACGTTTCCATTTAAGGGAGAGCCCTGGGCATTCGTCAAGTACCCCTGGTAATCGATCGTATCGGGAGGCATTGCCGCAGGGTTGGGGGAAAACAACAGGAGACAAAACGAAATAACCAAAAAAAAACCGATCCTTCCCCCTCTTGGTGTAGCCATTGCTTTTCCTCCTTTAAGCGGTTTATTCGGGCCGATCCTCAATGCCGGCGGTCGATCCTGCCGGCCGAGGCAGCCTATTTTCAATATTCAAGTCTGACCCCAAATTAGCATCCAATTCAGTTGTTGACCCAAATCTTTACTCGAACTTGATCAACCCACGAGTCATCGCAGTTCCGGGCCACATAAACCTGGTTCTCGGTCAAGGTGTGCCAATAGGCACCATCCCCTCCACCTGCTCCTCCGCCACCGCCGTAGCCTATATGATGAGTAATCCCGTCGGATCTTCTGAAGGACACATCAACTTTATATTTATTACGATCGCCGCCCAAGTTATGAAGGAAGTGTGCTGCATCGCAGGTTGGTATGGAAACCCAGCCACTGTCATAATCCGGCCGAGCGCCGCTGGTCGTCGAGTAGGTTCCGCTTGCCGTATTTTGGTAACCGGCATTCACAGAAGAATACTGCCCGCTCGCCGTATTTCCGTATCCTCCGCCAACTGCGGATGAATATCCCCTTGAGTTATTGTTATAACCTCCGGCGATAGCCGCATTCTCGCCGATGGTTCGGTCTCCGCTTGCTGGAGATCCGGCTATATTTCTTTGCCCGCCGAGGATGGCGGAATAATTGCTATAAGCTTCGTTTCCCTCCTCGACAGTGTTCCCACCCCCTCCTGCCACATGAGAATAATCACCACTTGCCTTATTGTTTCGTCCTCCGCTGATTGAAGCGTGATTCCCGCTTGCTTCATTCAGATATCCGCCCCCAACCGAAGCCGCGTTGCCGCTAACTGTGTTGTAAGACCCGCCGCCCGCTGAGGAGTAGGTGTTGGAAATTGTATTCCAATAACCGACTGCGCCGCCCCCATAGCTGCTGTAATTGTGTCGGGGGCCTACGATCAGATTATGGGACCCTGTTTTATCGTCTCCGGAGCCTCTCCCTTCGTTATAGCCGACGACCAGATTTCCAAGACCGTTGACTGTCCCCCAAGTCGTTCCGCTCCCGCTTCGAATATTCAAATTCGCGCCGGTGATATAAATGTTGTTTCCGGACCGGCTGAAATGCTGGAGCATGTCTTGTAGAGCAGCGATTTGGTTTTGAAGAGCGCTTACCAGGGAATCCACCTCGGCCTTAGTGTAATATATAGTTCCATGGTTGTGACCGGATGAGGCAAAGGCAGTGGAATCCAATCCGTCCAATAAATCTGCATTGAGCGTAGACCCGGGACCATCGTTGGCTTTGATGGCGGCCACAGCCTCGGCATCCGTGTAACGGGTGTGATGAGCGGAAGCGTTTGCCGAATGGGCGCCGATCGCGGAGGCGACCTCGGAATCGCGCGCGATCGCCGCATCGATACGAGCATCGGCCACCGTCCCGGAGGTGATATCCGCGCCGCTATGCTGGTGCGTTTGAAGAGTATCAACTTCCGAGGCCCGAAAGGCGTACCCGACGCTGGTCAATACTTTTCGGGGCGTCATTTCCGGGTCGCTGTTTACGACAATTCCAAGATAATAGGGGGTGTCAAATTTCAAATCGATCGGATTACTCTCCCCCAGAATGACATTGTATAAGCCGCCGCTGACCGGCACATTGTTATGGGTTTCCGACCAGAAAGACCTGCCCCCGGAAGCAACGCCGTAAATCCCAAAAATCATGTTGACGAATCCGTTGATCGGTGCGCCCGAACCATCCGTCAGATACCCCTGATAGCTGATCTTCTGCGGGATCTCCGCACGCGCAATTGAAGGAATGATTGCCAAAAGAAAAAGAGAAAGGGATAAGAACGTTGTCACTTTGACACGGCTCTGATTCAGCATCGGTGTTCTCCTCTTTGGGTGGTTTTCCTTCGAAAAAAGAATTCACGATCCGGTCTTATCAGGCTCCGGAGTTATTGGAAAACGGATAATTTCAATATTCAAGCCTGACCCCATTTAAAAAAAAGAAAAGCCCGGGGCGGTTCTTTTCAAACCCCAGGCTTAAAATTTCCCTCGAATTTTCTTCCACCAGCTTCGACATTCCGACCCTTTTCTTCGGCTTCAAAATGAAATCAAGGCAAGGATTCTGGGAATCGTGGATTCAAGGAAAAGCTTTTCCCCTATGAAGCCAGAAATCGAAAATGAAGTCAAGTAATTTCAATAATTAGAGCAAAAAACGGGGCGAAGGAAGGTGCTTGGGAATGTATCAAAAAAGCCTGGGTTTGCGGAAAACCGGCAGGAAAAAAGGAAGGCGAATACCACTATTGGACAAAACCGTTCTTCAGGATTTCCTCCCTGTCCCACCCTTTTCAAAGCGGGAAGGAAGAACAGGGCCGGAGGATTCCCCCCCATCTTTTTCCTCCCCCGCACGGGGGGAGGAAATGTGGTCTCTATATTTCAATGATCCGCCCGCCCCCCGGCAGATCCTTTTCTTCGTACCCGAATTCCGTAAGGAAGCGTTTGGTGGCGGACATGTTGGGCTTCCAGCCCATCTTCTCCCCCCGGAAGCGGGTGGCCAGGATGTAATCGAAGACGGGGGCGAAGACCCCCATGGCCAAGAAGTTGGGCTGGGCGCCGGGCAGCCCGCTCGGCCCTCCTTTGCTCGCCCAGAGGGCGTCGAGCAGGCAGAGCTGCTGCCGGGGGAAAAGGACTTTGCCCGTCTTCCTGTCCATCGGCCCCAAAATCTCGGGGGTCTTATTGACGGCGAGCAGGTAGTCCTGCGCCCCATCCCGGTGGACGGGGCTGGGGGAAAAAGTACCCATGTGGTTCTTCATCGCCATGGTGAACCCGCCGTAGTTCGTCCAATGCCCTTTGCACAGGGCGATATTTACGAGGATGTCCACAGTGCCGTCGGCGAGGGGTTTCACAATCTCGGATTTCCCGCTCGGGTCGTCCCAGGGCCTCGGAACCGCCACCGGGGTCGAGATCCCGCCCCATTGGTCCGCAATCTTGACCCCTTTGGGCAGGCCGCCAAACGGCGTGTCCCGGCCCATTTTGCTCCCGTGAACCCCGTCGTAAATAAAAATGTTGGCCGCCTTCACCCCCAATACCTCCACCAGGGTATGGCAGACCTTGGCCATGACCGCGCTGCGGGTGTGCTGTTGGGAGATATTGTTGGTCTTTATGGCCACAATGGCGTCGGCCCAGGACTTCTCCGGGGGCTTGACGAAAATCCCTTTCCAGGCGTCTTTGGGGTCTTTCGTTTCCGTGAGCGCGCAGGCCAATTTGTCGATGTTCTCCCAGACCGGCTCGGAGACAACCAGCTCCTGCTGGCGCTTCCAGGAGGTTTCCACTTCTTGGGCCCGGGTCATTCTCGGGTCGGTGACCCCCACAACGCGCAGGTTATCGACGTCCGGGTGGACGATTGATTTCTTGGCCCACTCCGCCGGCGATTTGCGAATCAAAAGGGTCGGGACGGCGGTGAACGCCGCGCCGGCGACGATCGTCCCCTTCACGAAATCTCTTCGGGTCATGCCCATAAATGCTCCTTCCGAAAAAACCGCAGAGCGCATGGCGGTAGGCGCAAAGCGAAAGAAATAAAATTCCGTACGTCGCCAGTCGCGAGAGCGCAAGGGAAAAAGACGGAACGCAAATCGCGGGAACAACGAAAATTTTTCTATCCTATTTTATCCGGGCGGGGAGGATGGGGAATGATTTAGGTCAGGAGGCAAAAAAGCATAGAGCAGAGGGCAGAGAGCATAGAGTAAAACCCCGAGCAATAGGCCCCTTTGTTTTTCCATTTTGTATTTTGCAATTCGAAATTTTCAATTTGCAATAATCGTTTTTCCCTTTGCCCCATGCCTTTTCCCCTTTCGCCCTCCCGACTTGCGTTTTTTTATTTCTGGGGCCCGAAAAACCCCAGCCCCTTCGGCGTGCCCATATCCAGGTACACATGCAGGTAGTGGCCGCCGCAGACGGAAGGCACATGGATCACCCGGACCACTTCCCGGCACGCCTGCGCTTCCGGCGCGATTTCGGTCAGGAGATTCGGGCTGCTGAGGAGAAACGATTCATTGAGGATCGCCTGGGGGTCGTCGGGAAACATGGGAACAATGGCGATGTCCGCCTCTACCAGATCCTGGAAGAAGTGGGTGCCGTAGGAAACCTCCGGCGTGTATCCCTCCTTGGCAAAGGCGATCTCCATCAGAAGTTTGGCGTTGTTGATGTCGGCGTAGGTTACGCGGACCCCGAGATTGATATCACTGCTCCCCCATCGCCCGGGTCCCATGAGGGCGAAATTCTTCCCCGTCAATTGTCTGTTCAGGAGGTTGACCGCTTGGGCCACCGCGATTTTGGCTTCAAAGGTGGGCAGAGTATCATAGGCCCTGGGATCGACATAAACGATGTACTCGATATTCTCCACGATGCTGTTCGTCAGCCCGGCGTAGGTGGTGAAGAGAATCCGATCTTGGGGGACGTTTTCGGGGACCTTCACGCTCTCCAGTTCCTTGCGCGTGGAAAGGGATCGGCATTGGAGGATAAAAAACTTGTCCCCGTCCCAGGTGAATTCCATATCCACCGGCCGCCCGTACGCGGCCTCCACCTTCGAGAGGATTTTTTTGGCCAGGTTCACGAAGGGCGTCCGGGTCAACAGATTTTCAAAGGTCACGCAGGATTCGCCCTGACTGAGATCCTGGGTCCGGAAATGGGGGGGGGCCAGATGCCCGTCTTTGTCGATGGATATGGCATAGAAAAGATCGGGATGTCGGATCGTGGCCGTCAGCGTGCGGAAGTCGACGGTCTCGAAGCATCCCTTTTTTAAATTCAGCACATCCACCATCTTTTGGGAATACTTCCTGATCTGCGAGGCGGTCACCTCCGGCCGCAGGAGGGGGTGGCTCAGGGGAACCATGCGCGGGTAGTCGGACCCCACGCGATCCACGGCCCGCGTCCCCAACCCGAAAACCAGGCGCCCCAACCCTTCTTCCTTTTTGATCTTCGGGTTCCAGGCATAAACATTGCGGGAAAACAGAACGCCGGAGACAAAGGGGAAAAAATAGTCCCCGAACCGGCGGCCCACCACTTTCTGAACCACCATGGCCATGCGCTCGTCATAATCCAGGAGGCCGTGGTCCAGCCGGTAGAGAATCGGGTCCGGGCCGAAGGTGCTGGTAAAGACCCGTTTCAGCCCCTTGATGAATTCGGCCAACCGGCTTTCGATATCCCCCTGGTTGGCGAGGAAAACCGAGAGATATTTTCCGGAAAACGCCAGGCCGAAGCTGTCCTCGAGAAGGCTGGAGGAGCGGATAATAATGGGATGCTCGCCGATCTCTTCCAGGATCTTCCGAAAATCTTCGACCACCTCGGGAGAAAAGGTCGCGTGCCGGAATTTCTCTTCGATGTGTTGGAACTCTTTCTCGATTTCCTCGCGTTCTTTGTACTTGTAGGTGTGAAACAGGTAGAGGTTGTTGCGGTCCAAAAACTCCGAAAAGACGCCTGAATTCAAATACCATGTCTCCGGAACGCGGATGTACTCTTCCAGCTCGCTTTCGTGCTTCTCGAGAAGGGGGAGGAGGATTTTCAGGGCCAGGATCATCCCGGCCGCCTTGCCCCCCAGCCTCCCCGGGCGCTTGCGGCTCCACAGGCTCTTCTGCAGGATGAGGTCCATGTCGCGGATCGTGACGTGATTCTTGGCCAGGGTGATGAACGGAAGCTGGCTGGAGATGAAGCGGCTGATCAGAGCCACGCGGATGCCGATCGCCTCTTCCGGGGAAATATACACTTCCCCCATGGGAATGTCGCAGAATTCCCGGAGGGCCTTGTAGATCTCCATGGAGGTGGCCTGGTCGCGGTTGACAACCATGGAGAGGGTCTGGGACTTTTCCCGCTTCCTCGCCAGATTAATGTAGTTCTCGATCTCGGCGGGGGAAAGACGGGTGGCAAAGAAGTAGTCGGCCAGGGCCTCCAGGTAGTCCCGGCGATTTTCCTCATTGTCCGGCAAGGCCTCCCGGCGCAGTTCTTCGACAGCGAGGTCGCGAAGCTTCTCCCGGCTGATGATCTTTCGTTTTTCCAGCACCTCCAAGAAAGTGGCGTTGATCAGGTCCCCCAGATAGGTAAACTGACTTTTCTTTTTCAGAAGCTGGTGCACCCTGAAGACATCGCGGTATTCGCTCATGACCACCCCGCCCGGACCTTTCTCACACCCATCCGCGCAATTTGCAGGCCTCGGCCACCCGGGCGACTGCCACCAAATAGGCGGCCTGGCGCATGTTCACCTTCTCGCGCCGGGACATTTCGTAGACCCCCTGAAACGCCCGAGTCATCTTTTCATCCAGGCGCTCGTGCACCATCTCGAGGGACCAGTAATAATTGTACGTGTTCTGCACCTGTTCGAAATACGAGACCGTCACCCCTCCGGCGTTGGCCAGGAAGTCCGGCAGGACAAATACATTGTTCTGGTGCAGAATCTCATCGGCATCCAGCGTGGTCGGACCGTTGGCCAGCTCGCAGGAGATCCGGCATTTGATCCGTGACGCGTTCTCGCCGGTGATCGCGTTTTCCATGGCCGAGGGGAAAAGGACCGTCACGTCGAGTTCCAGAAGATCGGCACTGGAAATCCCCTCGGCGTCCGGGAAATCTCCCACGCACCCGGTTCTCAGCTTATAGTCCACCATTTTCCGGGCATCCAAACCCCGCGGATTATAAATCGCCCCGCAGGAGTCGGAGACGGCCACAAGTTTCAAGCCGAGAATTTCCTGGCCCAAAAGCGCGGCAAACTGCCCTGCGTTTCCAAAGCCCTGAATAGCCATGGTCTTTCCGTTCAGGTCCATTCCGAGGACCTTGGCCGCTTCCCTCAGAATGATCACCCCGCCCCGGGCCGTGGCGTCCCCCCGGCCCTCGGACCCTCCCAGCGGAATCGGTTTGCCCGTGATGACCCCCGGGCGATGTTCGCCCACCAGGGTTTCATACTCATCCATCATCCAGGCCATGATCTGGGGCGTCGTGTAAACATCGGGAGCAGGCACATCCTTTGTCACCGCGAGAATTTTGGCAACCGCCCGCATATAAGCGCGGGCCAACCGCTGCTTTTCCCGATCGGACAATATCTTCGGGTTGCAGGTGATCCCGCCTTTCCCCCCCCCGAGAGGGATGTCCACCACCGCGGTCTTCCAGGTCATCCAGGCGGCGAGAGCCCGAACCGTGTCCATGCCCCCTTTCCCCGAGTGCCAGCGCAGCCCGCCCTTCGTCGGTCCGCGGGCGCCGTTGTACTGGACGCGATACCCGTGAAAAATCTTGATTTTCCCGTCGTCCATCTCCACGGGGAGGGTGACCTTAAGCTCCAGCTGCGGCCAGCGGAGAAGTTCGTGGGTGGCTTCATCGAGTCCCAGCCTCACCGCCGCCTGATCAAGCTGGGCTTGGGCCGTCGTAAAAGGATTGGTGTCGGGCATTTCCAATCTCTCCTTCATTTTTGATTTTGGAGAATTTTTATTTTCGGGTAGTATAATGGCAATTTTAAAGACTTGCAACGGTTTTTTGCACGATTTGTTTGCAGGCTGGTTTTTTTGTAGGCAGTCGCAGATTGGAGCCAGACTTGAATAGGGAAAATCGGCTCCAACCGCCGGGGGAGCGGCGCGGAGAAAAAACCGCCAAGACGCCGCAGCCCAGAAAGGCAAGCCGTTAGGCTCATTTTCAAGGGCGCACTTCTGCTTCTTGAGAAAATTCGCTCTCGTTCCGGCGGGGAGAATTGTCGACCGCCTTCAGGCGGTAGATATAAATTTTGGAGGGATCAGCCGTGGCGTCGAAAAAATAGGGTTCGGGTATGATCTGAAGGTTCACCTTGCCCCCGGCCTCTCTTCCTTCTTCCTGCCGATATAGGTCATATCCGCTTACCCCCGGTTCCGGGTTCCGGTTCCAGCGAAGTTCCACACCTTTTTTATCCGCCTCCCTGCGGATAACCCCGATGAGGCCGGTCGGTCGGGAAGGGGGGGTTGTCTTCTCCGGGATCCCCGCCTCGACCGAAGAACCGGGCCCCTCGATCAGCGTTCCCCGGAAGTTTCTCAAGGCCCGAACAGTATATTCATATCGTTTCCCGTTTTCCAACCGCAGATCGCGATACGGGGGTTGGGAAACCGGTTCCGGATTCACGGGCAGAAATCCGAAATCCCCTCCTTCGCTTTTGCGGTACACATTGAATCCACCCGGATCGTCCAGGATCTCCCCGCTCTTGAGGCGCGGGGCAAAATCCCAGCTGATCTCCAGGAGCCGGTCATCCGGTTTGATCCTCACCTGGGCCACCGCCCCGGGCGGCTGGTCGAACGAGATTTTGACCCGGTTCGATTCCGCCCCGGAGGTCTGATACCGATTGTACGCAAGAACCGCGTAGCTATATTCGCTCTGGGCTTTGAGGTTTGGATCTTGCCACCACACTCTCCGCCCCTCCAGCCGCGCTTCCCTCGGGAATTTCAAGTCAATCTCCCTCACCACCTCGAACTTCCGGGGGCAATCCGGACAGGAATCCGGGCTCAGCGGGCGAACCAGGCGCAAAACCCGGAACCCTTGCAAGTCATCCAGCCGCGTCCCATCCTTGTTCCGGGAGGGAAAGCTCCAGCTTAGGAAAACCCCTTCCTCCTTCACCCAGGCCCGAAGATCGGTCACCGCTTCCGGCGCGGAGCTCTCCGGGGCAACGGGAAGCGCTTTTTTCCCGCACCCCCAAAGAGCGGCCGCCAGGACCCAGAGCAGGATGAAGGCTGTTTTTTTTCTTTTAAAAACCGGAATCCTTGGATCCACTTTTTCCGTTACTTCCCCCGTTTTTCCCTGACCAAAGCCTGGATCCGCAGGCGCAGGGCGTTGAGGCGGATGAAGCCTTCGGCGTCCTTCTGGTTGTAAACCTGGTCTTCTTCGAAGGTGGCGAAGTCGGCCGAGTAGAGAGACTGGGTCGATTTTCTCCCCACGACTGTGCAATTCCCCTTGTACAGTTTGAGGCGGGCGGTGCCGTTGACGGGACGCTGGCCCTCGTCGACCATCTTCTGCAGAACCTCCCGTTCCGGGGAATACCAGTACCCGTAATAAACCATCTCCGCGTACCTCGGAACGAGGGAATCGCGGAGATGCATGACTTCCCGGTCGAGGGTGATCGACTCCACCGCCCGATGGGCGGCATGGAGGATGGTTCCGCCCGGAGTCTCATAAACCCCGCGGGACTTCATCCCCACGTACCGGTTCTCCACGATGTCCGCACGCCCGATGCCGTTTTCGCCGCCGAGGCGGTTCATTTCGGTCAGAAGCTGGGCCGGGCTCAGCCGCTTCCCGTTGACGGCCACCGGGTTGCCGGCTTCGAAATCGACCTCCACGTAGACGGGCTTATCCGGCGCTTTTTCCGGAGACCGGCTCAGAAGGAACATTTCCTCCGTGGGCTCCAGCCAGGGGTCTTCCAGGATGCCCCCCTCGAAGCTGATATGCAGGAGGTTGCGGTCGCTGCTGTAGGGCTTCTTGGCGGTCACCGGAACCGGGATGCCGTGTTTTTGGGCATAGGCAAGGAGGTCGGTTCGGGACTTAAAGTCCCAGATCTTCCAGGGGGCGATAATTTTGATGCGCGGGTTGAGGGCCATGTAGGTCAGCTCGAAGCGCACCTGGTCGTTCCCCTTCCCCGTTGCCCCATGGGAGACGGCGTCCGCCCCTTCGGCCGCGGCAATTTCCACCTGGCGCTTCGCGATCAGCGGCCTGGCAATGGAGGTCCCCAACAGGTACCCGCCTTCATAAACGGCATTGGCCCGGAGCATGGGGAAAACGAAATCCCGGACGAACTCTTCCCGCAGGTCCTCGATAAGGATCTTGCTCGCTCCGCTTTTGACGCCTTTTTCGTTCAGTCCGGTCAGCTCCTCTTCCTGCCCGACATCCGCCACAAAGCCCACCACTTCACAGCCATAGGTATCCACCAACCAGCGCACGATCACCGAGGTGTCCAACCCTCCGGAATAGGCCAAAACCACTTTTTTGACTTTTTCTTTCATGTTCCTCTCCTATCTGATTCCGGGCCGAGCCCATATTTTAAATTTTTACCACCGAGGGCACAGAGTACACAGAGAAAACTATAGTGAACGACCTTAATAAGCAGACATGACGGCAACGATCTTTCAGAACCGAGCGGACGGACAACCCGAAATCCCCCCTTGCCCCCCTTTGCGAAAGGGGGGATGGGGGGATTTTCCGGACAATTTGGCCCCTCACCATTACTACTTTCTTTTGCCGTTCACCATAAATCAAATGAAAAAACAATTTTCTGATGATCTCGTAAAAAGTCGAAATTCCATAGAATTTGTCATTCCGGCTTTCGCCGGAGTGACGGTCTATTTGACTTTTTACGAAGTCATCAATTCTCTTCTTCTCTTGAATTTCTGGATTTTGTTTTTCACTTGATGTGAAATCGCCTCTGTGTCCTCCGTGTTCTCTGTGGTGAAAAAAAATTAATAAATCTGCGTCCCGATCCCTTCGTCCGTGAAGATCTCCAGGAGGATGGCGTGCTTCACCCGGCCGTCGATGATGTGGGTTTTTTTCACCCCGTCGCGCAAAGCGTCGAGACAGCAGTTCACCTTGGGAATCATGCCGCCCTTGATGACTTCCTCGCGCAGGTTGCGCCGGGCCGAGTCCGCATTCATGGTGGAGATCAGCCGCTTTTCGCCGTCCAGCACCCCTTCCACGTCGGTCAGGAGGATGAATTTTTCGGCCGGCAGCGCGGCCGCGACCTTCCCCGCCACCAAGTCGGCATTGATGTTGTACATCTCGCCGGCGGGGCCTACGCCCACCGGGGCGATGACCGGAATCCACTTTTGCGTGGTGAACCCCTCGAGGACCGCCGGATGGATGCTCTCCACCTCTCCCACCAGCCCGATATCCAGGAGCTCGGGTTCGGTTCCTTCCGCTTTCTTCTTCGGGATCCACAGCTTCCTGGCCCGGATGAGATTCCCGTCGATACCGGAAAGGCCGATGGCCCGTCCGCCCAAATGATTGATCAGGGCCACGATCTCTTTGTTGATCTTGCCCACAAGCACCATTTCCACAATTTCCATGGTCTCTTCATCGGTGATCCGCATCCCTTCCACGAATTTCGACTTTTTGCCCACCTTCTGCAGCATCGCGTCAATCTGCGGACCCCCTCCGTGGACGATAACCGGATGCAGGCCGATGTAGTGCATGAGGAGGACGTCGCGGATAAAGCTGGCCTTCAGTTCCTCCTTTTCCATGGCATGGCCGCCGTACTTGATCACGATCGTTTTCCCGGCGAAACGCTGGATGTATGGCAGCGCCTCCAGGAGCACGTCCGCCTTTTCAATCACATTCTGCATCATTGTTTTTTCTTCCCCCTTGAAAAGGCTTGGTCCTCAGCGCGGCGCGGCAAGCGCCGTTGGACCGAACGCTGGGCGCTTTCCGCTTTGCGCCTAAGCTTTATGCCTCTTCCCCTTGCGCTCTCGCGGCTTCCGCCTTGCGGTTTTTATAATATGTACCGGCTCAAATCCTCGTCCTTGATGATCTCGGAGAGCTTCTCGCGGACGTATACGGCATCCACCTGGATATTTTTTTCCTGGCGGTCGGGGGCGTCAAAAGAAATTTCATCCAGCATCCTTTCCAGGATAGTGTGCAGCCGCCGCGCCCCGATGTTTTCGGTCCGCTGGTTCACGAGGCTCGCGATCTCGGCGATCTCCCCGATGGCGTCCGGGGTGAAAGAAAGCCGGATCCCCTCCGTCGCCAGCAACGCCGTGTACTGTTTGCTCAGGGCGTTCTGCGGCTCCGTCAGAATACGGATAAAGTCTTCCTTGGTCAAGGCATCCAGCTCCACGCGGATCGGGAAGCGCCCCTGCAGCTCGGGGATCAGATCCGACGGTTTGGACACATGGAACGCACCGGCCGCGATGAAGAGGATGTGGTCGGTCTTCACCATGCCGTACCGCGTGGTCACCGTCGTCCCTTCGACGATCGGCAGGAGGTCGCGCTGAACCCCCTCGCGCGAGACGTCCGGCCCGTGGGTCGATTCCCTCCCGGCGATCTTGTCGATTTCGTCCAGGAAAATGATGCCGGCCTGTTCCACCCGTTCGATGGCCAGACCTGTGACTTTGTCCATGTCGATCAGCTTCTGGGCCTCCTCCTCCGCCAAGATCTTCAGACCCTCGGGGACCTTCACTTTCCGGCGCTTCGTTTTCTTGGGCAGAAGGTTGTTAAACATCTCCTTCAGGTTGATGTCCATCTCCTCCATGCCCGCGCTCGAAAAAATCTCCACCATCGGCAAACCGCGCTGGGCGGTTTCGATTTCCACGTGGCGGTCGTCCATCTTTCCGGCCCGCAGCCTCTGGCGTAATTTCTCCCGCGTGGGGAAAGACTCTGGCTGCTGGTTTGCCGGGCGAAGCTGGGGCAAGGGCGGAGGCGGGGATGCATCCGGGATTTCCTCCTCCCCGTTTTTGAGGGGCGGTTCCCTCCGCGCCGGCGGAAGGAGGAGGTCCAGCATCCGCTCCTCGGCCAGCTCCCGGGCCTTCGTCTGGACTTTTTCCGTTTCCTCGGCGCGGACCATGTTGACGGCGATCTCGGTAAGGTCCCGCACCATGGATTCCACATCCCGCCCCACATAGCCGACTTCCGTGAACTTGGAGGCCTCGATCTTCAAAAACGGGGACTGGGCCAACTTGGACAACCGCCGGGCGATCTCCGTTTTCCCGACCCCCGTGGGGCCGATCATGATGATGTTTTTGGGGGCAATCTCGTCGCGCAGATCCTCGGCCACGCGCTGGCGGCGCCACCGGTTCCGCAGGGCGATCGCTACGGACCTCTTGGCGTTCTTCTGGCCGATGACGTATTTATCCAGCTGGCCGACAATCTCGCGCGGCGTCAGGGGCTGAAAATCCTGCATTTCCTTCTTTTCAGTGTCCATTCTCTTCCTTGGTCGTCTGCAAATGCAAACTCTGCGTTCTCTGCGCGCTCTGCGGCGCAAATCTTGCCCGGATTTTTCGGCAACCTCTTCAGGTTTCCGATTCCAATTCCTCGACCGTAATCTGACGGTTCGTGAAAATACAGATCTCGGCCGCCAGGTTCATGGCCTCCTCGGCGATGGCTTTGGCCTCCAGCCCGGAATATTTGAGCAGGGCCCGCGCGGCCGCCAGGGCGTACGGCCCGCCGCTGCCGATGGCGGCCACGCCGTCGTCCGGTTCGATGATATCCCCGGTTCCCGAAAGCATCAGGGTCGCCTCCCGGTTCGCCACTAAGAGAAGGGCCTCGAGGCGGCGAAGCATCCGGTCGGTCCGCCAGTCTTTGGCCAGCTCCACCGCCGCGCGGGTGAGGTTTCCCCGGTACTCTTCCAGTTTCTTTTCGAACCGCTCAAAGAGGGTGAAGGCGTCGGCCGTCGCCCCCGAAAACCCGACCAGCACCTGGTCCTTGTAGAGGCGGCGCACTTTTTTGGCGCCGTGTTTCATCACCGTGTTCCCCAGGGTCACCTGCCCGTCGGCGGCCATGGCCACTTTTCCCTTGTGCCGCACCACGATGACCGTGGTCCGATGCATTTTTTCCATTTTTATTTCCTCACCACAGAGGGCACGGAGAACACAGAGAAATCAATAATTGAAATTCAAAAAAACGTATCACTTTAGCTTTTTGAAATTTCGGTTCAGAAATCCCTCCCGTCCTCCCTTTTCAAAGGGAGGAGAGCTTTTCAGCCCGCTTTCACGGAAAGATCCCATTTTTTCCCCCTTTGAAAAGGGGGATCAAGGGGGATTTAATTGCTTTTCAAAATGCTAAAATGTTACAAAAAAACCATAGAGTACTGTTCAAGGTGCAGTTTCAAACCGTTAATCGCCCCCGGTCCGCTGCGGCGTTTTATTTTGTTTATTATTCATTTTTCCTCTGTGTTCTCTGTGCTCTCTGTGGTGAATATTCTTTATTTTGCCCGGGGATGCGCCCGGTCGTAGACCTCCATGAGTTTGTCCACGCTCACGTGCGTGTAGCGTTGGGTCGTGGAAAGGCTGGCATGCCCCAGGAGTTCCTGAATGGCGCGCAGGTCCGCCCCGGCGTCGAGCAGATGCGTGGCAAAGGAGTGCCGCAGGGCGTGAGGGCTGATCTTCCGCCAGATCCCCCCCCGGACGAGATGCTTCTGCAGGATCCGGGCGACGCTGCGGGAGGTGAGCCGCCCCCCGCGGGTATTGATGAAGATCGGCGCCTTCCGGCCCTTTTCCCCGGCCTTCCGCGCCGCAAGCTCCCGCTTCTCGAAATAATTTCTCAGGGCCTCGAGCGCTTTTTCCCCGATCGGCACGATCCGCTCTTTTCCGCCTTTGCCGAAGACCCGGACGATCCCCAGGGAGGGGTCGAGATCCCCTTCGCTCAGGCCCGTTAATTCGCTGACCCGCATTCCCGTCGAGTAGAGCGTTTCCAGAATCGCCTGGTCCCGGGCGCCCCAGGTTTGGGAGGGGTCGGGGGTTTCCATCAGGGCGAAGGCCTCGTCGACGGGCATGAAATTCGGGAGCGGCTTCTCCTGACGGGGGGTCGCCACAATCTCCGCGGGATTTTGGCGCAGGTACCCTTCCTGCGTCAGATATTTTAAAAAGCTTCTCAGGGACGCGAGTTTCCGGCCGAGGGAGGATTTCTTGTGGTCGCGGTAAAGGGAACTCAGAAAAGCCCGGATGGCCAAGTGGTCGATCTTTGCCACCGCCACCTCCCCCCCGTCTCCCTGGGCCAGATTCTTTTCCTTAAGAAAGCCGCGGAACTGCTCCAAGTCGGCGGAATAGCTCCGAAGGGTGTGAGCGGAGGCGTTCCTCTCCACCCGCAGGTGATCCCGGAATTTATCGATGAGCTCCTTCATTCCCCGTTCCACCCGAAAAAAGTCTCATCGTTTCCTTCCTTTCGGCCGATTTCAAATTCCGAATTTGACTTGACTTTTTATCTTAATATAATTTATCTTAAAGTTTCAATAAAATTAAGGAGCCGCCATGAAGAAATACGAACCCAGCCGCCTGCGAAACATCGCCCTGATCGGCCACGGAAAAGCGGGCAAGACCTCCCTTGCCGAAGCCATGCTTTTTGACGCCGGTTCCACCGACCGCGTCGGCCGCGTCGACGATGGAACCTCGGTGATGGATTTTGAGCCGGAGGAAATCAAACGCAGTCTGACCATCAGTTCCTCGTTCAACCATCTCGAATGGGAGAAGCACAAGATCAACATCGTCGACACCCCGGGAGACGCCAATTTCGTCCTCGACACCAAAAACAGCCTTCAGGCCGTGGACGGCGCGGTCGTCGTCGTCGACGCCATCTCCGGCGTGGAAGTGACCACGGAAAAAGTCTGGGAATACGCCAACCAGTTCAATCTGCCCCGGGTTTTCTTCGTCTCCAAGATGGACCGCGAGCGGGCCAACTACGCCCAAACTCTGGCGGATATCCAGAAGATTCTCACGCCCAAGGCCGTTTCTCTGAATCTGCCCATCGGCGCCGAGGATTCTTTCGTCGGCGTCATGGATCTTCTCTCCCAGAAGGCTTTCTACTTCAACGGCAACCAGAGCGGCAAATTTACGGAAAAGGAAATTCCGGCGGACCTAAAGGAAGAGGCCAAGGGCGCCCGGGAAAAACTGGTCGAGATGATCGCCGAAGCGGATGACGCCCTCCTGGAGAAATACCTGGAAGGACAAGAGCTCTCGTCGGAAGAGCTGGCCCAGGGTCTGAAAAAGGGCGTTCTCAACAAATCCCTTTTCCCGGTTCTCTGCGGAACGGGATTGAGAAATATCGGCATTCCCCAGCTTTTGGACGCGGTGATTCAGTGCCTGCCTTCCCCGGAGGACCGGGGGCCTGTCAAAGGGGCTAACGCCGTGACCCAGGCCGAGGAAATTCGGAAACCGGAAGAAAGCGGGCCCTTCTCCGCTTTCGTTTTCAAAACCCTGGCCGACCCCTATGCCGGGAAACTCACCATTTTCCGAATCTGGTCGGGCACCCTCCAGGCGGACTCCACGATTTTCAATGCGAACAAAAAGGTCAAAGAACGGTTCGGGCAGATTCTGCAACTGGAAGGCAAGGCCCAAAAGCCGGTCGAAGCCGCCGGAGCGGGCGACATCGTCGCCGTAGCCAAGCTTCGGGAAACCACCACCTGGGATTCGCTCTGCGAAGAAAAAAAACCGATCGTTTATCCGGCGATGGCCCTGCCGATTCCGCCCGTGTCTTTCGCCGTCGAACCCAAATCCAAGGGAGATGAAGAGAAGATCACCTCTTCGCTGGCCCGGCTGATCGAGGAAGACCCCACCATCAAACTGGCCCGTGACGAACAAACCAAGGAGCTCGTCCTGTACGGCATGGGCCAGGTGCACATCGAAGTGACCGTGGATAAACTGAAACGCAAGTTGGGGGTGGATGTGAACCTAAGAACCCCCAAGATTCCCTACAAGGAAACGATCAAATCTACCAAGAGCGGAATCATCTACCGGCACAAGAAGCAGAGCGGCGGCCGGGGGCAGTTCGCCGAGGTCCATTTCGAGATGTCCCCCCTGCCGCGAGGCACGGGGTTTCAATTCCAGAACGCCCTGGTCGGCATGAACGTGCCGCGGAACTTCGTCCCGGCCGTGGAAAAAGGCGTGGCCGAAGGCATGCATTCCGGGGTCCTGGCCGGCTACCCGGTCGTGGACGTGAAGGTGAAGTTCTACGACGGGAAGTCCCACGAAGTCGACTCCTCGGAAATCGCCTTCAAGATCGCCTCCTCCATGGCCTTCAAGAAGGGCGTCCTCGAAACCAACCCCGTTCTTCTCGAACCCATCATGAACGTGGAAGTGGCGGTTCCCGACGAGTACATGGGCGACGTGATCGGAGACCTCAACAGCCGGCGCGGGCGCGTGTTGGGGGTCGAACCGAGGCCCAAGGGGCAGCTGATCAAGGTGCAGGTGCCGCTCGCCGAGGTGCTCAAATACTCCCCGGACCTCACCTCCATGACCAGCGGCCGCGGGTCCTTCACCATGGAGATGTCCCATTACGAAGAAGTTCCGGCCCATCTGACCGAGAAGATCGTGGCCGCCGCGAAAATGCCGCCTAAGGAAGAAGAATAGAACCCTGGGGCCGGTTTCGGTTCTCCCAGGGTCGGCGAAAAGGTCTGGCAATTTTCAACCCCGATTAGCGTTTTTTCAAGGCGCTAAAAGGGGGCAGCCCCTTCTGCTGCGCAAGGTTCCGATGACCGACGAAACGATTCCCGAAGAAAAAGACCAGGAGAGCGATGATCTAAATGCGGAGGAAGCCCTCCTCGACCAGATCACGGTCACCCCGGAGGACTCCTCCCAGTTCCCCTCGGAGTTGATCCTGGAAACCCAGGCCCACCTCAACGACGCCCAGCGGCAGAACCTCTACCAGCAGATCCTCCGCATGACGATCCCGCAAAAAATCCGGCTGGCCATGCTGGGAAACCGCGAAGCCCGCAACATTTTGATCCAGGATCGCAACAAGGTCATCTCCATGGCGGTCCTGCGCAGTCCGAAGCTTTCCGAAAACGACGCCCTTTCCTATGCCCAGCAGCGCAACCTGCCGCAGGACGTGTTCGCCGTGCTCGGGAAAAACAAACGGTGGACCAAATACTACCCGGTCAAACTCGCCCTGGTGAACAACCCGAAAACCCCGCTCAACATATCCATGCGGTTCATGGAGTATCTGGCCGAGCGGGACTTGAAAGCCCTGTCGCGCAACAAAAACGTTTCCTCCGTGCTGACCCACTCCGCCCGGAATATCCTGCAAAAAAGGGGGAAACCGGCATGACCCGGCGCGGAAAAATTGTGGCCGTCAACACCAGCTCCGCCAAAGGAACCCGGAAAAAAAATGTCGGGAAATCCCGCCTGATCCCCGGGTTCGGGATCGAGGCCGACGCCCACGCGGGCGATTGGCACCGGCAGGTTAGCCTCCTGGCTCTGGAATCCATCGAAAAGATGGTGCGGTTGGGGCTAACGGTGGGGCCGGGGGATTTTGCCGAGAACATTACGACCCAAAGCCTGGACCTCCTCGCGCTGCCGATCGGCACCCGTTTCCGGATGGGGCCCCAGGCTCTCCTCGAGGTGACCCAGATCGGGAAAATCTGCCACACCCGGTGTGCGATCTTCTACCAGGCCGGCGATTGCGTCATGCCCAAGGAAGGAATCTTCGCCAAGGTTCTGGAAGGCGGGGAAATTCAAGTAGGAGATGAAATCATTGTTTGCCGTGGGGATTCTGACGATCAGCGATAAGGGCTCCCGGGGGGAGCGGGAAGACGGGAGCGGCCCGGAAATCGGCCGGATCATCGCCTCCCTGCCGGCTCAGGTGGCGGCCTACGAAATCATCCCCGACGAAGAAGACCTCATCTTCCGCAAGCTGGTCGAGTACGCGGACGAGAAGAAAATGGATTTGATCCTCACCACCGGGGGGACCGGGCTAAGCCCCCGGGACGTGACCCCGGAGGCCACCCGCCGGGCCATGCACCGGGAAATCCCCGGGATCACCGAGGCGATGCGGGCGGAAGGAATGAAGGCCACCTCTACTTCCATGCTGTCCCGGGCCGTCGCCGGGCTTCGCTTCCGGACGCTGATCATCAACCTGCCCGGAAGCCCGCGCGCCGTCCGGGAAAATCTCTCCTATATTCTTCCCGTCCTCAAACACGCCATGGAAAAAGCCCAGGGCGACCCCGCGGACTGCGCCACGCAGCTTGCCGATTGCGGATTGCAAAAACCTTAACCGCGGAGCACACAGAGACCTGCTGAATCCGGCAAAAAGTATCAGTTTAGAGTTTTGAAAAAATTATGTGACCGCCTCTGTCGGGGCCCGGGGGCCGGAACGGAACGCGCCGGAAGCATCGGCTGGGTTGGCCCTTGGCCTCGAAGATCAGAGCTTGTTTCCGCCGGAGGGGGCGGGGCGTATCGTCCCCGCCCCCTCCACGGAGAAATCAGGGCCTCATGATTCCAAGCGGGCCGGTCCGGCCCCCGGGCTCTAAAACCGCTTGGCCCTGACGAAATTCCTTTTTTCAAAGGGCTAAAGTGTTACGGCAAAAAGAATTTATTTCTTATGCCCGAGATGCTTCGCGCCCCTGCAGGCAAAGCGCGGGAGACTTCTTACAAACCATCACCCTGAAGTCCGGACGTCGGTTCAGGAATTGGGTGGGGTCGGACCTTTCCCGGCTTTTCCGGAGGACTTCTTGAAATCCTCCTCTTTTTTCATCTCCTCGATTTCCAGCTCGATCTCCCGCACCCGGGCTCGGTATTCATCGATCTGGGCGACCAGATCCCTCACCTCCGCGTCGTCCGGGAATTCCCCCTCGCCCCGGCAGTGAAGATCGTAAATCACGCTTCCCAAACGGATGAAAGCTTTGCGCACGCTGTTCTGCACCGCGGAAAGCTCGACTCGCTTCTTGATGATTTTGCTCTGCTTGCCCGCCTCGGCCACGAAAACGGCGATTCCTTCTTTCAGGGCTTCCAACCCTTCTTCCGCACCCTTTTTAATGTGATCCCAGAGAGCCATTGATCCCCCCTTGAAAACAAACTCAACTCCAACTCTAAAAAAATCCGCGGAATCCGATCCCCAAAATCGAAATCATTCCCGTCTGCCGGTCAACCCGTCCATCTCCTGCTTCATTTTTTCGTAATGCGTTCCCGGCCAGTAAATGCGCCGGCAGCGAGGGCAGGCGTGAAAAACTTTGTACGCCCGCAGGATAAAGTCCGGAACCCGCCCTTCCGCTTCCTCCCGTTCCAGAAGTCGCAGCTCTTCGTTGCAAAGAAGGCAGCGACGGAAGAATTTTTCCCCCTGCGCTCCCAAAGAGAGGTTTTGAACGATCTCCCGAAATTGTTCCTTGGGGTCATTGGCCTCAACGACAACCATCCTCAGTCCCTCGGCCTTCCCCCGGGTCTTTCGGCTGCGGGTCAGAAGGACCCGCCCTTCGGATCGGGCCGCCTCCATGGCCCCGCCGAGGTTCCCGCCGCGCCAATAAAGAGCGTCGAATCCGAGGATTCTCAGCTTGCGGGCCAATTTTCCCAGCGTCCGATCGGCAACGAACTTCATGGTAAAATTTTATCGCCTCCCCGCTTCGAAGTCAAAAGCGCTGGATTCCCGCCGAAAGGATTGGGAGCTCCCCCCATTACGTATGAAATAGACCGTAAAGACCCCCCTCCCCTCCGGGGCGAGGATTGAGGGGGGTAAAAAACCGAACCCGCCCGCCCTCACCCCGCCCCTCTCAGAAGCGACAATCGCTTAGCCATAACCAATCGGCGATGAGCCGGTGCCTCCGAGCTGAAGGTAACGCGAGCAGTCTTCAGGGAGAGGGAAATATTCTATTTTCATGGTCCGCGGGTGTCGCCCGGGCATGGAAATTCTATGGCCTGGGGGGTAGGGGCGCCTTCTTTGAATATTTTTGCAGCCTTCCGGTTTCCTGTCAACCGAATCCCCCCTCGATCGTTCTACCCATCAGGAAAGGGAAGTTGACCAAACCCCGCCGGGGCGAGCCGGCAGAGGAGGAAGCAAAATGAAACGCTCAACCCAATCGGGGTTACAGCGGGAGGTAAAACAAAATGAATAAAATCGCAGTTGTTTTGTTGGCAGCGTTGTTGGCATGGGCGGTTGCGCAGCCGGCCGAAGCCGGACATGGACGCGGAGGGGCTTTCCTTCTCGGGCTCGGGCTGGGGATTTTGCTTGTTCCTCCCCTGATTCACGCGGCTGCGCCGCCGGTTGTCCATGAACCTCATTATCCGCCCGCTCCGGCGCCGGGGTACAGCCCTTATGGGGATCCGCCGTCGGAAAGGGTCTGGATCCCAGGGCATTGGGCAAAGCGTTGGAATGGCTATTACCGGGCGTGGGAAAGAGTTTGGATTCCGGGACACTGGAGATCGTATTAAGAACCCCCCGATTCGCCAAATTATAGCGAACGGCAAAAGAAAGTAGTATGGTGAAAGGGCCAAATTGTCCGGGAAATCCCCCCATTCCCCCCTGCCCCCTCTTTTCCAACGAGGGGGAATTTCTCTTTTTGGATCAGGTTGGAGTTTTCGGAAAAAGGCGGCAACGATTCTATTTGGGACCGGGGCCGGGCGCGGAACGCGCGGGAAGCATCGGCTGGTTTTCCCCTTGTCTCCAGGGAGGGGAGAAGGCGAACGAATTTCAGGCTGTGACCCCGCGCTTGCGGAAAAAATGGGAATCCGCCGCGGAGCCCGAAAAGACTTCTCCGACAAAAAGTCTCAGGTTGCGCGGCGATACTTTCGGTCGTAAAGCTCCCGGTCGTAAGCCGCCCGGCGGCCAGGGCATCTTTCCCGCGGGCACAGTTTGCAGCTCTCGAAGCTCTCTTCGGTGGGGAACCAGATCCCGGAAACCGATTTGATGGGCATCATCAGGAAGTGGTCGGTCAGATGAACCCCGATGGCGCGGGGCCCGTGCTCCAGGATGTTGAAAAGGGGCCGCTGTTCGGGCAGGGGCCAATCCGGAAGGGATCCCGGGTTCATCCGCGAGAGTTTGCCGGGTTGAAACTCCTCCAATAAGAGTTCGTTCAAATACCTGACGGCCTGCCTCACCGCCATTTCCTTGATGGCGTCCGCCCAAAATTTTTCCAGCATGTCGGTGACCCTTTGGGACCACTCTTCCAGTTCCTGCCCGCAGGTTGCCACAAAGGGGAAAACCCGATGCGCTTTATCCAAGTTGACGCGGAGCACCCGGCTGGAAAAAACGACCCCCTTTACCTGAACCTGGTCATCGGTCCGTTCCTCGATATAGGCCGCCCGGAAAACGGCTTTCGGTTTTCCCACCGCCCGGGCCTCTTCGGCCAATTTCCCCAATTTTTCCAAGTGGCCGCTTCCCTCTTTTATCCGCAGCTGTTTGGCAAGCGGCTCCATGTCGATTCGAAAGGGGACGGCATCCAAGATCCGGGTTTCCATAAACGGCCCTCCATTTTCAGGTTTGGAGAATATCATAATATGAATCAAGGCCTATGAATAGGGGATTTTAGCAGGAGGAGTAATCCTTCAGTCAAGCATGGGAAGCCGCTACGGATTCAGGTCCGGCGTGAATACCAGGAGGTGCCCTGGCCTGGGGGTCCGGGCGCTACGCTTGGAATCATAAGGCGCCGATTTCTTCGTGGACGGGGCGGGGGCCAAGGCCTCCCGCCGCTGAGATCGGAGTCTCAGGGCTTTCTCCGAGTCTCTGCTCATCCCAACCGATGCTTCCGGCGCGTACCGCCCGAACCCCCAGTCCACAACAGAATTTGTTCCGCACCACCCGTGACTGAAGGGTTACCAGGAGGATGCGGAAATACTCCAAATCGCCGTCACTCCCGCGAAGGCGGGAGTCCAGAATGCCTTGAAAAGACTGGATTCCTGCTTCCGCAGGAATGACGAAATAGGGCCGATAAGAACTTTTTCAGCAAACTGTTAGGTCTTCGCCAGGGAATTGAGTTGCAAAATGCCCGATCTTTTTTAATAATGGAAAAATCCCGCTGGGATCATGGATACCTGTCAACGCAAAAGGGGAAAAAATGGCGCCCAATCCCCCTGGAGTCTCAAGTTCGGAACCGTCGGCCGGATGGACAGAGGAATACGAGCGGAATCTGGAGGCTTTGAAACGAAACCCGGGGCGGTTCCAGGTCTTCTCGGAGCCCGTGTTTGAAACCGGAAGCCATCCCGAAAATTTTGTCGACCACGAATGCGCTTTTGCCGCCCGGAACATCCGGCGCTTCTCCCCCCGGTCCATCCTCGATGTCGGGTCCTACCGGCATTTCCTTCTGGGTCTGCAGGCCCATTTCCCGGTGACGACAATGGATGTGCGCAACCGGCAGCCTCTCTCCCCCTACGAAACGGTCCTGACCGGGGATGCCAAAAAAGTCGACCTTCCGGACCGATCCTTCGACTTGGTTCTTTCCCTCTGCACCCTGGAGCATCTGGGTTTAGGTCGGTACGGCGACACCCTCGATTTTGAGGCCGATGGGAAAGCCTTCCGGGAGATGGTGCGGGTCCTAAAACCGGGCGGCCATCTGATCTTCTCCACCACGATCACCCGCGCCCGGCCGGCAATCGGTTTCAACGCCCACCGGATTTACAGCCACGCGATGCTCCGGGATTTTTGCGCCGGCCTCATTCTCGCGGAAGAGAAGTTCTTCAGCCACCGCCTGAAAACCTTCTGCCGTCCGGAAGAGGTGACCACCGACCCGCAGGGCTGGGACGTGTACTGCGGTTGCTGGCAGAAACCTTAACTTTCACCACGGAGACCACAGAGCACACGGAGAACAGGAATAGTGAATCAAAAGAACTTTAATGAAAACATTTTGAGGACAGGCTGCATCTGGCTATAGTTTTTTTGATTTTTAATCTCTGTGTTCTCTGTGCCCTCTGTGGTGAGTGCCTTTGAGGACTTAATTTGATCACCAAACTCGATATTGAGAAAGCCTACCTGGCCATTCACGACCAGGTCTCTCGCACGCCCCTGGTCTACTCCCAGAAGCTGAGCCAACTCTGCGGTTGCCAAACCCTTTTCAAGCTCGAGAACCTCCAGATGACCGGTTCTTTCAAAGAGCGCGGGGCCCTTCACAAACTCCTGAGCCTCTCTCTTCCCGATCAAGCCCGGGGGGTCATCGCCGCCTCGGCAGGGAACCATGCCCAGGCCGTCGCTTATCACTGCCGGCGCCTCGGCATCAAGGCCAAAATCATCATGCCCCAGGGGACCCCGCTGATCAAAGTTCTCTCCACCCAGAATTACGGCGCGGAAGTCCTCCTGCACGGCAGCACGGTAGACGACGCTTCCGACCTGGCCCTGGAGATATCCGTAAAGGAAGGCCTCGTCTTCATTCACCCCTTCCGGGACCCCGCAGTCATCGCCGGGCAGGGCACCATCGGCAAGGAGCTCCTGCAGGAGGATCTGGCCAAGGGCGTGGATGCGGTCGTCTGCCCGCTCGGCGGCGGAGGCCTGATCTCCGGGATCGCCCTTTACCTGAAAGAGACCATGCCGGGAATCCGGATCATCGGCGTCCAGGCGGCGAACTGCCCCTCCATGAAGCAGTCCCTCCAAGAAGGCCGCCCGGTCCACCTTTCGGCTGCCTCCTCGCTCGCCGACGGCATAACGATCAAGCGGGTCGAGCCGTTGAATTTTTCCCTGGTTCAGAAATACGTGGATGAAGTGGTCACCGCCGACGAAGACCAAATCGCCAACGCGATCCTGCTGCTCCTGGAGATGGAAAAGATCGTGGCCGAAGGGGCGGGGGCCATTCCCCTGGCCGCCATTTTGAGCCGCAAAGCCGAGTTTGCGGGCAAGAAAGTCATTGCCATCGTCTCCGGAGGAAATATCGACGTCAATATTCTCGGCCGGATCATCACCCGCGGCCTCGCCGCCGCCGGCCGGGTGGCTCAATTCACGTTGCGGATCCGCGACCTCCCCGGTTCCCTGCTGGCCGTCCTGGAGATCGTCAAAAAGATGCGGATCAATATCCTCGATGTCATGCACCACCGTCTGGAATCGCCGGCCCCCTTTGGATTCGTGGACGTCTCTCTCACCCTGGAGACCAAAGGTCACGCCCACATCGAAGAAATCAAACAGACGCTTAACGACGCGGGATACCCCCCGCAGATCTGTATGCCGGGGTGATAAAAGATGATTTCGTAAAAAGTCGGCCGAACGATGGTTGCGTAAAAAGCTCCAGATGCAGGGCGCACAAAAACTGAAGAGTGAGGCCCCTTAGGGGCCGCAGTGACGAAGTTGCAGCGCAACGCCGCAGATGGACTTTTTACGAAACCATCATAAAGGGAGGAAACCATGCGCGCCATCGACACCCATGTCCACCCGGGAACAAAGGAAGACATAATCGACTGCGGCGGGAAATACATCGCCCATGCCTTTCAGTATTTCGGGAAAAAAATCGAGGTCCTCACCGAAGAGGCCCTGGCCGAACGGTACCGGTCTTTGGATATCATGGGGATCCTATTGGGCTGGGATTCGGAAACGAGCACGGGGACCAAGCGAGTTTCCAATGAGTACATCGCCGGGTTGGTAAAAAAATATCCTCGCACCTTCCTCGGCTTTGCGGGGGTTGATCCCTGGAAGGGAAAGGTGGCCATTCGGGAAGTGGAAGTGGCAATCAAAGATCTGGGTTTGCGGGGAGTCAAGTTCCAGCAGGCCGCTCAGGCCTTCTTTCCCGGCGACAAACGGTTTTACCCTTTATGGGAAAAAATTACGGAATTGAAAGTGCCCGTTTTATTCCACATGGGGAATACCGGGTATGGAGCGGGGGTCCCCGGCGGAGACGGGGTTCGTCTGAAATACTGCCGCCCGATCCCGGATCTCGATGATCTCGCCGCCGATTTTCCGGAGTTGACCATCATCGGGGCCCACCCGGCCTGGCCTTGGCAGGAGGAGATGTTGGCGGTGGCCATGCACAAGGGAAATGTGTACCTCGACCTTTCCGGCTGGTCCCCGAAATACTTCCCCCCGTCTCTCGTGCAATACGCCAACACCTTCCTGCAGGACAAATGTCTCTTCGGGTCCGACCATCCCTACTTGTCGCCGGAGCGCTGGCTGGCCGATTTTGAAACCTTGCCGCTGAAACCGGCGGTGAAAGAAAAAATCCTCCTCAAAAACGCCCAGAGGTTATTCAAGTCTTTAACCACAGAGAGCACAGAGGAAAAAGCATCCAAATTTTTAAAACAAGAGCCTTTATTTTCTTCATATTTTGTATCAGTTTAGAGTTTTGAAAAAATCATGTGACCGCCTCTGTCGGGGCCCGGGGGCCGGAACGGAACGCGCCGGAAGCATCGACTGGGTTGGCCCTTTGCCTCGAAGATCAGAGCTTGTTTCCGCCGGAGGGGGCGGGGTGTATCGTCCCCGCCCCTCCGGCGGAGAAATCAGCGCCTCATGATTCCAAGCGGGCCGGTCTGGCCCCCGGGCCCTGGAACCGCTTGGCCCTGACAAAATTCCTTTTTTCAAAGGGCTAAAGTGTTACCATATTTTTAATTCGCCTTTTGATTTATGACTCTGTGCGCTCTGTGTTCTCTGTGGTTAAATTTTGGACAAAAATTCCTTGACCTGGTATTCCCATTCTTGGGAAACCAGATCGACTTTCGTTTGTTCCCCCTCCAGGCAGACGGAGGCGGTAACGTGCCCGCCGCCGCCGGTGAAGGTGAGGCACGAGGCGCTCTCTTCGGTTAATTCCAACCCCTGTCCCCCCTTGCCGAAGAATTTCCTTAACCGCCCGAGCACCTCTTCAGGCGCAAGCCTGGACTTCCCTTCCATATGAATCATTTTTTGCCTTCCTCCTTGGATCAGGGCTGCCTTCCGGAGCTTAACCGGGTTTCGGTTTTTTCCAGAACGGCCCGATTTTCCCCAATTCGATCAGGGTCATAACCCACTCTCTGCCGTATTCGTGGCTGCGGGACAGCCAGTCGGGGTCGAGGCGGCGCCGGAAGTAGCTCCCCGAAAACAATTTCACCAGATCCGGCAGATTGATGATTCCCTCTTCATGAGCCGGGTCGAATTGAACCCAGTTGCGGATGTGCTCTTCCGACCGGAAGAGGTTCATGGTGCTTCAGGCATAGGGAAGGTTTTCGGCCCACCTCCAGAACGGGACGGCGACATAACCCATAATCCCGCCAGGGTCCTTGGCCAAGATTTCTCCGTCCCGGATTTCCACGAAGAGCGGCTCGCCGCAATCCAGACAAGGCGCGTCCACCCGCACCGTTTTCCCCGGGAAAAGCCAGCAGACCGCCAGCGATTCGAACCCTCACTGGCCGAACCATTTCTGCCGGCCGTCGACGGTGATGCGGTACTGCGTGGGAAGGTTGTTGAAAGGGGCGAAGGAAGAAATGAGATCCGTTCCCGGATGGAGCCACCCGGGAACGCCGGCGGCAAAGAGAGTCTGCAGGGTCTTCCGTCCCTCCTCCACGGGGACCTTCAGCTCCCGGGCGATTTCGGCGAAGTGGGGAGCCTGCCCCGTTTGCGCCATGCGCTTCATAATAATATGGAACGCCTGATCCAACAATTTGGGTTCGCTCACGGCATTCCTCCCTTCGAGGCGAAAATAGTCTTTTTCTCTGCGTTCTCTGCGCTCTCCGCGGTGAATAATCATTCTTTCGCCAGTTCAACCGCTTTCTGAAACGCCCTTTCCATGTCCGGCAGACGGGTGATTTCCGGAACCACCTGAATATACCGGATGACCCCCTTCTTGTCCACCAAAACAACCGAACGGGCCAGAAGCATGGATCCCTCCATGAGGAGGCCGGTCGCCTTTCCGAAAGCCCCTTCTTTGTAATCCGACAAATACCGAAGGTTCGTCAGCTTGGCCTCCTGCGCAAACCGTTTTTGGGCAAACGGGGTGTCGCGACTGACGGTGATCCGGCGTATCTCTTTCGGCAGCCCCTCCCCTTCCTCCCCCAAGTAATGGGTCTGCTCCTCGCAAACTTTCGTGTCGATGGAGGGCACGATGCTGAGGAATAAAACGGCCCCCTTTTCCAAAGACAGGTCGACCTCCTTCAGGGTCATGGCCTCAATTAGTTTCCCGGAAGGAAGCAGCTGCCCCAACGAAATCGCCGTTCCTAAGAGTTTGACCTGCGCCCCGCCCCGGGTGACCGTTCCCCCCGGCTGGCTCGAAGTCTGCTCCATGGGAATTTGCAGCCTTGTGGCCGCGCACCCCATCATTAAAAGGAAAATCCCCAACGCCAGCAAAACGGATTTCAAATTCCTTTTCATACCAGCCCTCCTCCTTTTGAAGGATGTTACCAGAAAAACATCCATCTCCCCACTCTTCATGCCTCGGGTGCCGACAACGAACCGTGAAAATCCCCCCTCGCCCTACTTTGGCAAGGGGGGGATTTGGAGTATTTTTTCTTTTCATTATAGTGCAGATTCAGGGGCCGGCAAATGAGGTTTTCGTTCGCCTTTTAAAACCTGTCCGCCCGCCGGGAAATACGCCCCCCCAGGGGGGGTTGGTTTTCGTAGCGGACTGGGCTAAAATGGATGGGAAAGGAGGAGAGAATATGGCCCATCGAGTCAAGATTCGCGGCATTTACACGACGGCCCTCACAAAACTCCTCTTGAGCTCAGGATACACCATCGTCGACCCTACTCCCGAAACCCGTCAACGGTTCTCGTTGCCAGCGGCGGAAGAGGCGCCGGACGTCTTCATCCAGGACCGGGAAAACCATCAAGGCGTCGAGATCGCCGGGGAATCCGATCAGCTCAGCCTGTTGATTCGCCTTCTCCAGGAGACGCTCCTGGATGCAATTCTTTTGGAATTTTCCGCGCGGGCGGAGGCGCCGGAGGAGGTCGAGGAAGATGCAGAAGCCCGGGACGTTGCCCAGGCCCGTTTTGAATTCCCCGGAATATCCAAAGCCTATCTGGACGCCATCCGGTCCACCGTCGTCCCCTCGTTGAAGAACCATCACCGTCTGAAAATCCTTCAGGAGAAAAATCTGAGCCGCGTCGAAGCGGAGCTGCTCAAAAACCCCGGGAAAAAAGAGAGGCTGGAAAACGACCTGTTCGCCCAATGGGTTCTTGCGCCTCTCCAAAAGGCCGGAGCGGTCAGGCTTGAGCAGGTCAAAGCCTCCGGGAAGGCCATTCGCCCTCGGGAGGGGATTCTCGTCGAAAGGCAGGGGGAAAAATTGATTCTGAAGCGGTCCTTTACCCAAGGCCGGTATGACGGCTTGAATCTCCCCATTGAGGAGGGGGATTACGGACTGACGGAAGTCCAGGAAGGGGCCGGGTATGTCAAACATGCCTATTTCTCCAAGCAGGGGAAGCTAAAGGGCGAATGTTTCAACATCAACACGTCTGTCGAAATTTACCCTTTCGGCGCCAGGTATGTCGATCTGGAAATCGACGTGGTCTGCCGGGCCGGGGAAAAGCCCTCGATCTCGGACCGCGAAGAGCTGGCTCTGTTGGTCAAAAAAGGGGTCGTCAGCAGTCGGTTGGAGAGAAAGGCAATCGAAGCGGCGGAAGATTTAATCCGAAAAATGAGTTGAAAGGAAAATCCTGCGGGAATGGGCGATCGGAAAATCTCTTCATCTGTTTTCGGCAACGGGGGCCCGGAGGTAACGGCGGTCGGCCTCGGCGGCGAGGGGGTCCTGAGGACCTTCGGGCGGGATCGGGAGGCCGAGCAGGTGATCTTGGAGGCCATTCTTCAGGGCATCACCTATTTCGACTCCGCCCGCGTCTATGCCGGGAGCGAGGAATACTACGGGACAATTTGGTCCCGGCACCCGGAAATGCGGAACAAGGTTTTCCAGACCAGCAAATCTCCCAGCCGGGATAAAAAGGGGGCGCTCGCGGACCTGAAAAAATCCCTCGAAACCCTCCGCGTGGACCACCTGGACCTCTGGCAGATTCACGACCTGCGAACGGAGGACGATTATGCGGCCATTTCCGGACCCGGCGGCGCCCTGGAAGCGTTTCTCCAAGCCAAGAGAGAGGGCCGAACCCGGTTCATTGGCGTAACCGGACATCACGACCCGTATCTTCTGACCAAGGCGATCAACGAGTGGCCGGTCGATTCCGTCCTCCTGCCGGTTAACCCGGTGGAAGCCGCCTTGGAAGGTTTTCTGGACACAGCTCTGCCTGCGGCCAAAAGGAAGGGATTGGCGGTTATCGCCATGAAGGTCCTCGGCGCCGGACACTACATCTTTCCCGACCAGGGAATCACGCCCGAGGTTTTAATTCGGTTCGCTCTGTCTCAAGAAGTTACGGTGGTGATTGCCGGGTGCTCAACCCGCAAAGAGGTCCAGACGATTGCAAATGCGGGTCGGGCTTGGGAGCCTTTTTCCCTTGAGGAGCAGGAGCGGATTATCGATTTCTTTCGCCCTTACGCCCGGAAGCTGGCCTACTACCGCGGCGTCTTCTAATTATGATGGTTTCGTAAGAAGTTTGGAATTGAGGTTGCCCGTCATTCCTTGGTGAAAGCCGGAATCCTGTTTTTTCAAAAACTTATGAATACCCTGGACTCCGGTTTTCACCAGTGACGACTCTTTTAGAAGACGGAAGAAAAATACGGCCGATGATAGGATATTTAGGAGGGGTCCTTGCCATGGAAGAATTAGATTTTTGCGATCTGCGGTGTCAATACGCCGAGTTTCCCAAGTCGGACGCCATCGACGGTTCGGGAAGCTGCCGGACTTTTGTGGGGCTCTATTGCGGCTTGAAAAAATCCCTGGTCATGAAAAATAAAATCTGCGATTCAAAAGTTTATCGAACCGAATCCCCAAAAGTTCAGGGACGTTCATAATTTTATAACTTTTCACTCCCCTGCCCCTCTCCTCAAGGGGAGAGGAAAAATTTTTAAATTATTATATTACTTCCTTCTGCCTCAGCTTCTCCACCTCGTCTTCGGCCAAGCCCAAGATCCCGGTCAGGATCTCCCGGTTGTGTTCTCCCAGCATGGGCGGCGGGCTCTGGATGCCGATGGGGCTGTCGGAAAAGGAGGCAGGCGGGCCTACGATTTTCACCCTTCCGTATTGCGGGTGCTCCACCTCCTGCACCAATCCCGAATGCAGAACCTGGGGATCCTTGAAGACCCGGTCAAAGGTGTTGACCGGGCCGCAGGGGATCCCCGCCCGGTCAAACATCGGAATCCATTCATCGATCGGCTTCGCGGAAATGATCCGGTCGAGAATTTCCTTCAGGGGGCCGCGGTTCTGAACCCGCTTCCCGTTATCGGCAAAGCGATCGTCGTTTCCGAGCTCCGAGAACTCCGGAAGCTCGCAGAGGGATTTCCACATCCGTTCGTTGATGATCCCGAAGATGAGGTGCCCGTCGCTCGCCTGATGGGCCTCATAGGGAACGATGTTCGGGTGGGCGCTTCCCCAGCGCCGGGGAATAACGCCGCCCACCAGATAATTGGCGCCGATATTGATCAAGGTGGCCAGTTGAATAGCCAGAAGGTTGCATGAAATCCGCTGGCCCAGACCGGTCTTTTCCCGGAGAAGAAGAGCCGAAGAAATGGCTCCGAAAGAGTAAATCCCGGTGAGGACATCCGTTAAAGGAACCCCGACCTTGACCGGTTCCCCCTCCGCCGACCCGGTGATGGCCATCAAGCCCCCGATTGCGGACACGATCACATCGACGCCGGGCTTGTCTTTATAGGGTCCATCCGTGCCGTATCCGGTCATGTCGCAATAGACCAGGCGGGGATTGATCTTTCGCAAAACCTCATACCCAATCCCCAGCTCGTCCAGGGTCCCTGGCCGGAAGTTCTCCAGGACGACATCCGCTTTTGCCGCCAATTTTTTAAATATTTCGAGGCCCTCGGGTTTTTTGAAGTTCAGGGTAAGGCTTTTCTTGTTCCGGTTGATCGCCGTGAAATAGGCGCTGACGGTTTCCCCCACCCAAGGCGGCCCCCAGGCGCGGCTCTCGTCTCCGATCTTCGGCTGCTCGACCTTGATGACCTCCGCCCCTAAGTCGCCCAGAACCATGGCACAGTACGGCCCGGCGATGATCCGCGTAAGATCAAGGACCCGGATTCCTTTCAAGGGCGGCGGCTGTTGAATGTTTGCCTGCTTTTTATTTTCCATCCCTTCAACCCCTCTTCATGAATTCCTTGATAACCGCCAGGTTCTCGGTAAAACTCCGCAATCCGTCATCGGCAGAGAAATCCCCCGCCCCCTTCTTCAAAGGGGGCAAGAAAAGTCCGGAAGGTGGATTCGATGACAGGAACCCGTGATGCTTTCTCTCATCCAATCATTAACACAACTGGAGTTTAAATTCAAAGGGGTTGAAAGGGCTGTGAGGTTTATTATATACTGGGAATCGTGAAACCCGGACCCGGGCAAATATTTGTCATTTTTTGAAGATTTTTTCTGCGTTTATCCGCGTGCATCCGCGTCCCATAAAATAAAAGGAGGTTCGCCATGCCTCTCATGACCACCAAGCCGATGTTCGACCTGGCCTACGACGGCGGTTTCGCCGTCGGCGCCTTCAACGTGAACAACATGGAGATCACCCAGGGCATCATCGACGCCTGCGCGGCGGAGAAGAGCCCGCTCATTCTCCAGATCTCCAAGGGCGCCCGGAAATACGCCAATATGCGCTATCTCCGGCATATCATTAACGCGGCCGTCGAAGAGCACCCCGATCTGCCGATCGCGATCCATCTGGACCACGGAGACACGATGGACCTTGTCCAGGCCTGCCTCAACGACGGGTTCACGAGCGTCATGATCGACGGCTCCCACCAACCCTATGAGGAAAACGTCAGGCTGACCGCGCAGGTTGTCAAGACGGCCCATCCGGCGGGTGTCGTCGTCGAGGCCGAGTTGGGCATCCTGGGCGGCATCGAGGAGCATGTGGTGGGGGTCAAGGCCGAGGACGTGGAGAAATTTCTGACCGATCCGGACCAGGCCCGGGACTTCTGGCAGCGCACCGGGGTGGACAGTCTGGCCATCGCCATCGGCACGAGCCACGGGGCTTACAAATTCAAGCAGGAAGCCAAACTGGCCATCGACCGGATCGAGCAGATCATGAAGACCTGCCCGGGGCTTCCCTTAGTCATGCACGGGTCCTCCAGCGTGCCCCAGGAATTCATCGACCTGATCAACAAGTACGGCGGCAGCATGCCCAACGCCAAAGGCGTCCCCGAGGAACAGATCTACACCGCCGTAACCAAGTACGGCGTCTGCAAGGTCAACATCGATACGGACCTCCGCCTGGCTCTGACCGCCAAGATCCGCGAGGTCTTCGCCACGAAACCTTCGGAGTTCGACCCCCGCCATTATCTCGGCCCCGGGAGGGAAGCCATCGTCACCATGGTGCGGCGCAAGCTTCAGGCGTTGAACAGCGTCGGGAAAGCCGAAGCGGTGGTCAAGCAGTGGAAGAAGCTCGGCGAGCCCATGCCGGCGTACTATAAGAAATAGTGGGCACAGGAAATCACCGGAAACTTTAGATAGGAATCGAATGTGATGAACGCGCAATAAGTCTCAAAAGGGATGGTTTCGTAAAAAGCTCCAGATGCAAGGCGCGCAAAAACTGAGGAGCGAGGCCCCTTAGGGGCCGCAACGACGAAGTTGCAGCGCAACGCCGCAGATGGACTTTTTACGAAACCATCGCAAACGGTACCGGGTCCGCCGGTCCAGGAGGTGGGTATGCCGCAAGTCACCGTAACCGAACATCTCCTCTTGCACCAGAAAGAGGCTCCCCAGGCAACCGGCCGACTCACCAGTCTTCTTAACGAACTCATCCTGGCGGCCAAGATCATCTCCCGGGAGGTCAACAAGGCCGGGTTGGTCGACATCCTCGGTTTCACGGGAGAGGTCAACGTTCAGGGGGAAGAGGTCCGTAAGCTCGACGAGTTCGCCAACCGGATTCTCATCTACCGCATGGAAAGGGCCGGCGTCCTCTGCGCCATGGCTTCCGAGGAAAACGCGGATTTCATCGAGATCCCCCCGGTTTTCCCTTTAGGCGAATATTTTCTGATCTTCGACCCCCTCGACGGCTCCACCAACATCGACACCAACGTTTCGATCGGCACGATCTTCGGCATCTACCGCTGCAAGGAACCAAAAAAGAAAAACCTCTACCTGGGAGAAATCCTTCAGAAAGGTTCGGAACAGGTTGCGGCCGGCTATTTCGTCTATGGCGCCTCCACGATCATGGTTTACACCACGGGAAAAAGCGTGCATGGTTTCACGTTGGACCCCAGCGTGGGCGAGTTTCTCCTCAGCCATCCGGACATCCGCGTCCCGGAAACCGGCGCCATTTACTCCGTCAACGAATCCTACTGGAATTACTGGGACGAACCCACTCGGGAGATCATCTCCTATTTTAAAAGCGCGGAAAACCACCGCGGTCAGCCCTACAACCTGCGCTACATCGGTTCTCTGGTCGCGGATTTTCACCGCAACCTCCTGACCGGCGGGATTTTCATGTACCCCGCCGATTCGCGGGATCCGAAAAAGACCCGGGGGAAACTTCGCCTGCTGTGCGAGGCCGCCCCTCTGGCCATGGTCATCGAAGCCGCCGGCGGCATGGCCACGGACGGGAAAAGCCGCATCTTGGACATTGAACCGCACGAGTTGCACGACCGGGTTCCCCTTTTCATCGGGTCCCCAAGGGATGTGGAAAAAGTAACGGAAATTTACAGGGGAGGCGGGAAATCCCCCAAGTGACGGGAAACGGCCCTTCGGGATCGCCGACTTCGAACCCGAAGGACAGGTTCGCGAAAATTGCCCTCGTCGGCGGCAACGAATTCCGGCCAAATTGCGAGCCCATGGATCGGGCCCTTTTGGCCCTGTTCGGAAAGCTGCCAAGAGTCCGCATCCTGCCTACGGCTGCCAAAGAAAGTCCGCGCCTGGCGGCGCAAAACGGGATTCGATATTTCCGGAAATTGGGCGCCGACGCGGGGGCCGTGAATATTCTCACCCGGTCGGATGCCCACAACCCAGCCTTTATTCCCCTCCTGGAAGAAGCCGATCTCTTCTATTTCGCCGGCGGTAATCCGCTTTTTCTGTCGGAGGTGTTCCAGGATTCCCCCGCTTTGGACGAGATCATGAGGCTTTGGCGCGGGGGGCGGATGCTTGCCGGATCAAGCGCCGGAGCCATGGTCCTGGGGGAAAAAATGTGGGCCCCCGGCGAAGGGTGGCGCAAGGGATTTGGGCTGCTGCCCCGCCTGGCCGTGATCCCGCACCACAAGTCCCTTGCTTCCCGGTGGGACGTTCGGGAAATGCTCCTTTCTCTCCCGGCCGGATTTTTTCTGGCGGGCATTGACGAAGCCACGGCCCTTGCCGGGCCGCCCTGGCAGGTGTTGGGGGCCGGCGAGGTTACCCTTTATCGAGCGGATCAAAATCCTCCGCCCCCTCGGGCTTTTAAGGCCGGGCAGAAAGTGGTGTTCCCAAACTCACAAACCCTGGCAACGACACGGAGAGGGCGGGAAAACCGCAAATCGATCCGATGATCCAATTCAACCCTCTGCTTATAATTTTCTTAAGCGTCTTTTTGCTGCATTCGGCAACGCAGATCCTGCTCGACCGCCTAAATATCGCCCATTTGCGGAAGCACGAAGGAGGCATCCCGGAGGCCTTCCAAGAAACGATCGATGGGGAGAAACTGAAGAAAATTTCCGCCTACACCATCGACTCCTCCCGGTTTGGAATTCTAACCACTCTCGCCGATCAGATCTTATTATTGGCCCTCCTCCTCTCGGGGATTTTACCGTGGATTCAAGCCGCCGCCGACCACTGGGGGCTGGGCGTTGTCACCGGGGGGTTGTTTTTTTTCGCCGTCCTTTCCCTGCTCGGTTTCACCCTGGATATCCCTTTTTCCCTCTACTCTAACTTCGTCATCGAAGCCCGCCATGGCTTTAACACCAAGACGCTTAAGGTCTGGGGGGCCGATCTTTTGAAGGGCGTGCTCCTGTCCGCGATCCTCGGAGGGGCGCTCCTCGCTCTTTTTCTTTTCCTTGTCGAGAACGGAGGGGATTTCTGGTGGCTTTGGGCTTGGGCCGTGGTTGGAATGTTTGAGCTGTTAATCCTATGGCTCTACCCCGTCCTTCTGGCTCCTCTCTTCAATAAATTCGAGCCCATCGCCAACCCGGATTTGGTTCGGAAAATTTCAGCGCTGTTGGAGAAAGCGGATCTCGAGACCCAGGGGGTTTTCCAGATGGATGCCAGCCGCCGGAGCCGGCATACCAACGCCTATTTCACCGGTCTCGGGAAAAGCAAGCGCATCGTCCTCTATGACACCCTCCTGGCCTCGCACTCCGAAGAGGAAATTCTGGCGGTTCTCGCCCATGAGGCGGGGCATTGGAAGAAGCGGCATGCGCTCAAACAGGTTCTCGCCCTGGAAGCTCTTTCCCTGCTGGGGTTCTATGGGCTCTCGAAGGTATTGGATATCCCCCTCATTTATCAAACCTTCGGTTTTTCCCGGCCCGTCGCTTATGTGGGCCTCTTTTTGATCACGACCCTGTTCAGCCCTCTTCTCTATTTCGCCGAACCCCTTGGAGCCGCTCTCTCCCGCAGGTTCGAGCGGGAGGCCGACGATTATGCCCTGCTCCTCACGCAAAATCCCGAGCCGATGGTGAGGGCCCTCCGGCGGCTCGCCGCCGACAATCTGGCCAACCTGACCCCTCATCCTTTCTATGCCTGGTTCTATTATTCCCATCCGCCGCTCGCCGAAAGGATCCGCGGGCTTCAAAACCATGCGATGCGTCTTCGGATTTAAGCAAGGTCAGGACGGGAAAAAGCATTTTCTTTTCCATTATGAATTTTCCTATTCATCGATCATGGTTGCAGGATCTTATCGGCTTCCTTCGGGGAACTCCCATTCCCAGTCGAGTTCCCAGAGCTTTAGGGTTTTCGCGGAGCTGCCCGCAAGCACATATCTGCCGTCGGGGGAAAAGGCGACGGAGTTCATAGATTCTTCCTGTCCCTCAAAACCCCTCCCCATCTTGGCGGCCACGATGTCCCAGATTATGAGTACGGGAACGCGGCCCCACTTTTTGCTGCCGGAAACGATGTACCTCCCGTCGGGCGAAAAAGAGACGGACAAAATCGGCCCCGATATGCAAAAACGCCTGACTTCTTTGTCATTCTTCAAATCCCAGAGTCTGACGGTTCCGTCCTTGCTCCCTGAGGCGAGATATCTGCCATTCGGCCAGAAGGAGAGGGAGGTGATGGCCTGCTGATGCCCATCAAAATGCTTTATTTCTTTTCCGGTCTCCGTCTCAAAGATCCTGACCGTCGTATCATGACCGCCCGAAGCAACCTGCCTTCCATCTGGAGAAAAGGCGACGGCCCATATCCATGACAAAAACCGCATGCTCGCGTCATCGAAACGCCTCAGTTCCTTGCCTGTCTCTGTCTCCCAGAGCCTGACGGTCATGTCGCCGCTGCCGGAAACAATGTATCTGCCGTCGGGAGAAAACGCAACGGAGCCCACCTCGATCTCATGTCCTTTCAACCGGTTCATCGCCTTGCCCGTAGCTATCTCCCAGAGGATTATAGTCTTGTCGATACTGCCCGAAACAATATACTTCCCGTTCGGTGAAAATGCCACGGAGCGCGCAGGATCGCTATGCCCCTCGAACCGCCTCAATTCCTTGCCGCTTGCTGTTTCCCAATACCTTAAAGTCTTGTCCTGGCTCGCGGACAGGGCAAACCTTCCATCGGGGGAGAAAGCGACCGAGGTTACCTCGTCGCTATGGCCCACGAACGTAGCGGCGTGCCACCCGCCTTTGAGGTGCCGCCGGATAGCACGCCCCTGGAGCCCGCAGAGAGCAACCCTATCAAGCATCTCTTTGTTTCTCTCGCAACCGGGGATAGAATGGATTTGCCGCAGAAGCGCATAAGCCTGCGGAAAGGAACCCTTTCGAATGAAGGAGTCGGCCGAGGCGAGGAGAGAGCGAAAATTACTTGCCCCATCGGCTAACTCGCTCGCAGGCCGGATACGGGAAAGAACCGGATAAGGGCCGACATCCTTTGGCGCCCATTGCCAGAGTCTGATCGTTTTGTCTGCGCTTCCCGAAAGGATATATTTGCCGTCTGGGGAAAAAGCCACAGAGGAAACCCGGTCTTTATGTCCTTCAAAAAGCCCCAGTCTCCTGCCGGTGGCCACTTCCCAGAGTAGGATCGTCCGGTCATCACCTGCTGATAGGACATACCTGCCGTCGGGAGAGACGGCAATAGACCCTATAGCATGTCCATGCCTCCCGAATCGCCTGAGTTCCTGACCGGTTGCGATATCCCAAAGTCTGATGCTTTTGTCCCAACTCCCGGCAAGGATAAATCTACCGTCAGGGGAGAACGCGACAGAAAATACCGCCCCGCTATGCTCTTCGAACCGTCTGAGTTCCCGGCCGGTCGGTGCCTCCCAGAGCCTCGGGATACCGTCCCTGGCGCCTGAAAGGATGAATTCCCCATTGGGAGAGAAGGCGACCGAATATACATGGTCGTTATGCCCCTCGAAACGCCTCCGTTCCTCGCCCGTCGCCATGTCCCAGAGTCTGAGGGTCTTGTCCCAGCTGCCGGAGAGAGCATATTTGCCGTCCGGGGAAAAGACGAGCGATGTTACGAAATGCTTATGGCCTTCAAAAACCCTGAGTTGCTGCCCGGTCGCCACCTCCCAAAGCCTGAGGTAAATGCGGGTCCCGTCATGGCTCCCCGCCAAAGCGAATCTGCCGTCCGGGGAAAAGGCCACGGAATCCATTACCTCGCCCTTCCCGATTTTTTTCCGTTGTTCTCCCCTTTCAAGGTCCCAGAGGATGATGTCATAGTACCTACTCCTGGAGAGGGCGGATCTGCCATCCGGGGAAAACGCGGCCGCAATGCCCCACAACCATCCCTTCAAAAGTGCGCGTGGGGTTGTCGGGATTTTGAACCCATTTTAAGAACTCTGGGTCATCAAACCTGCCGCCTACATTTTTCAACCCCTTCAATTCCTCGACCTCACCTCGTTCGTAATAAAGCCACGCGAGGAGCCGCCAATATTCCGGTCTATTTCCTTGGGCGCCATCGAGGTTGGCCATCTGTGATTGCAGCACCTTCTCATAGCGCTCCCCCCTGTTCCAGCGGTAGTACCCGTAGTTGAAGGTGGCCTCCAGATGCTGCGGGTCTTCCTTAAGGGCCTGCTCCCAGCAGCGGGCCGCCTCTTCCCCTCTCCCAAGCTCCGCGTTAGCCACACCCCGGCTATTCAGCCGTCTGCCCCGCCCTCAACTGAAGGTATCGCCGAGCTTGTGTCCGGAAACGCCCGTCGAGAGACGCTGAGAGAGGAGAGGCGCTGCGGAGATGGAGCCTCTTGCGGTAGAGAGACCTCCCCCCTAAGTTGGTCGTCATCAGAAGATGGAACAGCACCCCCCCCGGCTCGCAGCCGCTCGGAGCGGCTGCTGGAGCCTGGCATGCTCATCCTCAGCGGTTGTTGCTTACCTCGTCCAAAGAAAAAAGCGCGAAGCTCATATTTCACCTTTTTGATGCTGCTCTTGCGAAACTCCCATTCCCAGTCAAGTTCCCACAGCGACCGTTTTATCCCGCTTCGCCCAAATATATCTGCCGTTAGCGAAAAGACGCGGAGTAACAAAATCGCCTTCCCATTTGAAGCATATGAGTTCCTTGCCGGTCTCCGCATCGCAAAGCCTTACACCCTCGCGCATACTTCCCGAAACTATATACCTGTTGTCGGAGAACGCGACGGAGTAAACAGGAGAGTCATATCCCTCAAAATTCCTGAGTTCCTTGCCCATTCCTGCCTCCCAGAGTCTCAAGGTCTGGTCATTGCTTCCGGAGAGGATATATTTGCCATCAGAGAAAAGCAATGGAGTTCACGTCGCGAGTGTGGCCCTCGAAAACGCCTTCGTTCTTTGCCGGCTTCGATATCGCGAAGGTTAAAGGTATTTCGCTCTCCTTCGACATTAGCAGAATATGTCTGCTGTCAGGAGAAAAGCAGCCAATTCCAGCCCGCCGGTATTCCCCTCAAATCGCCTTAGCTCTTTGCCTGTCCAACGTCCCAGAGCCTCATGTATAATCCAAGCTTCCCGAGAGGCCTGCTTTCCATCAGCGAAAAAGTGACACAGTTCACGTGACCGGTATGCCCCTTGAACCACTGCACCGCCTTGCTCGTCTCCATCTCCCAGAGCCTCAGGCCTTGTCCTCGTGCGCCGCCAATATGTATTTGCCCCCCGGAAAAACAGACGCAAAATACACCGCCGCATACCCCTTGAAACCTTGAAGCTTCTTTCCGGTTTCCACCTCCCAAAGCCTGATGTGCCATCTATTAAACTACTGCCGCGAGGTACTTGCCATCAGGAAAAAGTAACGGAATATGCATGGCTCGATGTCGCCCTCGAAAAGTCTCAGCTCCTGCCGCTTTTTACCTCCCAGAGCGGATGGTTTCAAACGTGCCGAGAAAATACCTCCCGTCAGGGGAAAAGGCGACGGAGCTCACAAAAGAGCCTTGTCCTTTGAAACACATTAGTTCCTTTCCGCTTTCCACCTCCCAAAGCCTCATAGTCGCGTCAGATCCTCCCGAGAGGATGAACCTGCCGTCAGAAAAAGGGCGATATGCTTTTTGGCGTGGCCCACGAAACGCCTCACTTCGCGGCCGGTTTTTCCTCCCAAAGCCTGAGGGTCTTGTCTGCTCCTTGATCTCTGCCGCTACCCGATAAGACGTATCTGCCATCAGGAGAGAAGGCGACGGAATTCACCGGGTCGGAATGCCCTTCGAACCACATCATCTCCTTTCCGGTCGCAGCGTCCCAGAGAGTGAGGGGGCCAAAACTGCCTGAGAGCACGCGCGTGCCGTTGGGGGAGAAAACGACGGAATTCACAGAATATTTGCGCTATTACGCTCTGCTCTATGCGCTCTGCGCATCTCGATTTAGCGCGGTCCCGGCTTCCCGAGAAGATACCTGCCGTCAGGCGAAAAAGCAAGGCAATGACGCCCTCTTTATGCCCGGAAACAGCCAACTCCTTGCCGGTGGACATCTCCCAGAGCCTGACGATCTTGTCCTGCTTCCCGAAAGGACCTGCCCGCCATTAGGGGAAAAGGCGATGGAGTTACGGAGCCGTATGCCCCTTGAAACGCTGCACTTCCTTGCCCGCTTCCAGATCCCAGAGTCTCAGGGTCTTGTCCTCGTGCGCCGTAATTATGGATTGCCCCCCTGGAGAAAAGGCAGCGGTGTTAAGGCCCTCAAAGCAATGCAGTTCCTCGCCGGTCGCCGTTTCCCAGAGTCTGATTGCCCTGTCTTTTCTTCCCGAAAGAGCATACTTGCTGTTGGGGGAAATGGCGCTCAATTCCACGAAGTCGTGTTGCCCTTTAAAGGAAACAACTTGCCATGCCGAACGAAAATTCCGGCGTATTCCTTGTCCCTCCAGACCACAGGTGGTGATGAGGTCGCGGACCTCCCTGTTTCTTTCGTATCCTGGGGCCGCCTGGATCTGTCGAAGAATCGTGTAGGCTTCCTTGAAGGAGCCTTTTTGCATTGAAGAACGGGCAGAAGCGAACAGGGATTGCACCTCTTTTGCCTCGGCAATTAGCTCCGTGGCAGGCCGAATGCGGGACAGGGCGGGAAAAAGGCCGACATCTGATGCTTTTGCCGACGGTTTTTCCAAACGATAACGTCTCAGCGTCTTATCTCTGCTTCCTGAGAGCACGTATTTGCCGTCGGCGGAAAAGGCAACCGAAAACACAAGGTCGGTGTGGCCAGGGAAATACCTCAGCTGTTTGCGGGTCGCCACATCCCAGAGTCTCATGATGTTATCGCTTCCCGCAAGGACATATCTGCCGTCAGGGGAGAAGGCGACCGAACTTATCCATCCGCTGAAGTTATCATCATCCAAAGAGGACCCGATGGCCACCTTCAGGCAGATCATTTCGGTACCGGTTGCCATCTGCCAGAGCCTGACCGTCTTGTCCGCACTTCCCGAGAGGACGGACTTTCCGTCCGCGGAAAATGCGACGGAGTTTACAAACGAGCTATGACCTTCAAAACGTCTCACTTCTTTGCCTGTTACAACATCCCACAGCCTAATGGTCTTGTCTTTGCTTCCAGAGAGGACATATTTGCCGTCAGGGGAAAAGGCAACCGAATTCACGGTTTCAGCATTGCCCGGAGTACCTCTATGCCCGTCGAAAGAAACGAGTTCCTTTCCAGTGACCGCATCCCAGAGCTTGAGCGTCCCATCCCAGCCCTCCGAGCCTCCCGAAAGGACATATTTGCCATCGGGAGAAAAGGCGACGGATTGCACCCAGTGGTTAGGCCCTCCGAAATGCCGGAGTTCCTTTCCGGTTGCCACATCCCAGAGTCTCAAGGTCTTGTCATCCGCTCCAGAAAGGAAAATTTTGCCGTCAGGAGAAAAGGCGACAGAGGTTACCGGACCGCTGTGTCCCTCGAAACGCATAAGCTCCCTGCCAGTTTCTGCCTCCCAGAGTCTGAGAGTGGTATCCCTGCCCCCCGAGAGGACGTACCTCCCATCCGGCGAAAAGGCGACAGAGAAAACGAAATCGCTATGCCCTTTAAAGGTACGGACAAAGTCATCGTATAACTTCAAGAACTCCGGTTCCGTAACTCTATGTTCCGATTTCTGGATCTGTTCTAAGGCCTCGATCTCCGCCCGCTCGTAATAGAGCCAGGTCAGAAACTTCCAAAATTCCGCGCTGCCTTTATGAATATCCTTAGCTTTTGACATCGGCTCTTCCAACACCTCTTGATATGGCGCACCCTTAATCCAGCGGTAGTATCCAAGGTTAAAAGTAGACTCAAGATGGTGGGGGTCTTCCTTCAGCGCCTGTTCCCAATAAAGGCTCGCTTCATCCTCCTTCCCCAGGTTAAGACAGGAGGCACCGCGGTTATTGAGGCTGTCGGGATCCGGTTTGGGGGCTTGCAGGGGATAATCGGGGGGACGAGACTCGCCGGGCAGAAGGGTCTCCTGGCGCAACTGGGTCTTATCGTCAGGAAGACGAGTGACCTCGCCCTCCCGAACCCCGGCAACTGGATGTAATTTGACCCCGTCCGGAGTTTGAATAGGTTTTTCCTTGGATGGATGTTTTTTACCCCGGCCAAAAAGTTTGGACAAGAAATTCATAGAACGCTCCTCTGTCCGGCCTTTTTCGAGTCGTATTTTACCCCCTTAGGATCAAGTACTCAATAACGAAACTCATACCGGTTGAAAGCTGTAGGTTTGGGCGGGACAAAGATGCGGATGAATCCGGTTGGGATTTTTTTGCTTTCCATTTTGGGCAGTATCTGTTAGCCTTCGTGCAAGGTAATTTCCATAATAAAAAGGGCACGGTATTCTGATTATCGGACCCTGGCCATCGCCTCTATCCTTGTTGAGGAAAAGGCTTTCCAGTATGATTGTGAGAAGGAGAGAAAATGGAAAAGATCTTCGGCTTCATTCGAGACAACCTGAATCGGTTCGTGGATGAGCTCTGCATCCTTATCCGCCAGCCCTCGATCAGCGCCCGATGGGAAGGGGTCGAGGAGTGCTCCCGTCTCCTCGTTCGGGAAATGGAGAAAATCCAGATCCGCACCCGGGTTCTCCCCATGGGCGGGAAGCGGAATCCGCCTTTGATTTACGGGGAAGTCCTGAACCCGGAAGCCAAGCGCACCCTTTTGATTTACGGCCATTACGATGTCCAACCTCCCGAACCGCTGGAGGCTTGGATCTCTCCGCCATTCGAACCGACCATCCGGGACGGACGGATCTTCGGGCGCGGGAGCGCCGACAATAAAGGACAGTTCTTTGCCCATATGAAGGCAATCGAGGCCGTACGCCGGATCCACGGCAACCTTCCGGTCAACGTGAAATTTCTCCTCGACCCGGAGGAAGAGGTGGGCAGCCCCAGCCTGATGGATTTTTGCCGGGATCATCGGGATCTTTTTTCCGCGGACATCGCCCTGAATTCCGATGGGCCTATGGATCCCACCGGCCGACCCCGGCTTAGTTTCGGAAACCGCGGAGTGGTTTATGTGGAGGTCAAGGCGCGCGGCGCCAACCAGGATTTGCATTCCGGCAACTTCGGCGGCCCCATCCCCAACCCGGCCTGGCGTTTGGTCGATTTTCTATCCACCCTGCGCAGGCCCGACGGAACCGTGGCCATCGAGGGTTTCTACGACCATATCGTTCCTCCGACCCCCCGGGAGCGGGAAATGATGGCGCTGATTCCATTCGACGAAATGAAATTCAAGGAGAAATATGGCCTGAAAACTTTCGCCCCTCCCGGCGAGATCGGCTACCTGGAAAAGATCATGTTCCGGCCCACCCTGAACATCGCCGGGTTCACCTCCGGCTATGGGGGCGAGGGCAGCAAAACCGTTCTCCCCTCCCGGGCCCTGCTAAAAATGGATATGCGCCTCGTGGTGAACCAGGACCCGCATGACATTTATCAAAAATACATCCACCATGCCCAAAAACACGGGTTCGCTGACCTGGATATCAGTCTCCATCATTTTTACCACCCCTCGCGCACGGCCGTGGACCACTTCCTCGCGCCCAGGTTCGCCGAGGCCATCCGCCAGGGATTTGAACAGGAGCCGGTTCAGATTCCCGCGGGCGGAGGGAGCTTTCCGGGAGCGGCCATCCGCAGCGTTCTCAACATCCCGATTCTTTCCGTCCCGTACGGGAATCACGACGAGAGCAACCACGCCCCCAACGAAAATTTGTCCATCGAGTGTTTTCACGGCGGGATCCGGACGACGGCGGCGCTGTTCTTCCGGCTGGGTTAAACATCTCACCACAGAGAGCACAGAGGACACAGAGATTTTCCGGCAGAAAAGATGACAACAGGACAAGAAGATTTAGGGGAAAAAGGGAAGATTTGGGATAAATATTTTTATTACTGAATTTCCTCTGTGATCTCTGTACTACTAATGTTCAGAATCCTTAAATTCTGTTAACTTTTGTTTCTGGGAACGCCCCCTCACCCTCCCCTCTCCCCCGTGGACGGGGGAGAGGGATAAATGAGGATTCTATTTGTGGCTCTGTGAATCTCTGTGCCCTCTGTGGCTAATTATTTTTGGTTGCGGCTACGCCGCGCTGTGGTCTCTGTGGTAAAAAATTATCTGGGAAATGCAGCCGGGATGCCCCCGTCGATGGGCAGGGTCGCCCCCGTGGTCGGGGTCAACCCGCTTGCGAAAAAGACCACGGCGTTCCCGACTTGTTCGGCGGTCACGCGCACCCTGAGCAGATTTCTCTGGCGGTAGTATTCCTTCAATCCCTCCGGGTCCAGACCGCGGGACTTCATGCGTTCGGGTCCCACCAATTCCCAGAGTTTGGAAGGCACTTCTTCATCCCCGAAAACCGCATCCGGATTGACTAAGTTCACGCGAACACCGAGGTCCGCAAGCTCCAAGGCCGCAATTTTTGAGATCTGATGGGCGCCGGCCTTGGAAGCGCTGTAGGCGCCGAAAGAAGCCCCGGGATCAAAAACGTTCTTGGAGCTGACCACGACGATGTTGCCGCCGGTCCCCTGCCTTCGGAAAATGGGCACGCAGGCTTTGAGGGAGTGGAAGGTTCCGAGCAGGTTGACCTCGATGACCTTTTTGAATTTTTCCGAATCCAGATCCTCCACTTTGGCCACATGGGCAACCCCGGCATTGGGCACCAGGATATCGATTCCTCCGAAGCGGCGGCTGATTTCGGCGAAGGCCCGCTCGACCGATTCGTAGCGGGTCACATCAAAAGAAACCCGCTCCAGCCGGTCTTCCCCGTATTTTCCCGCCAGGCGGGAATACACTTTCTCCAGGCTTCTTTCCGCAATGTCGCCAAGCGCCACGGCGGCGCCGGCCGCCAGAAGCCGGTCGGCAATCCCCAAGCCGATCGCCCCGCCGGCGCCCGTTACGACCGCCACCTGCCCCCGAAGCAGAGGCGGCGCCTCCAGGTCCAGTTTCTTCTGCTGCGGACCCCAGTATTCCATTGCCCACACATGGTCCTCGGAGAGGGGTTCGTATCCTCCCAGCCTTCGAGCCAGAATCTTCGCTCGCAGCGTCCGCTCGGCAATATCCGCCGCCATCCGCGCTTCCTGCGGCGTGAACCCGAGGGCGATCAGTCCGGCCCCCGCCGCCAGGAAAACCCGAGGGCTGGAATCCAGCTTTTTCCAGGAAGCGCCGCGGATCTTTGCCTGGGCCGCAAAAGCCCGGTCATACTCCTCCCCGTATTCCCGGATGACTCGGACGATCTCATCCTTCCAAGAGGCGTCGTCTTCCCCCGCCCGGCCGATGAACGCCCACTTGTTTTTCGTCCGGATGGCATGGTCGGGCGTCAGGACCCCGGAGGAGCAAAGATCGACCGCTTCCGGGAGGAGCGAGGCGCCGGTCAATTCGGGCGTGGCGCGGACCTCCGTATAAAAACGCCGAAAACCTCCCTCCTCGGTTTTGAGCGCAGCCGCCCCGCGGATCATCTGGGCGAGCCGGGCATAAAAGAAATCATCCTTCCTGCGAATCGGCCGTTGGCGGGGGAGCGCCCGGCTTTTGATGCCCTTTGTCTTCCTGCGGATATAACCCTCCGCTTTGGCGACAAAGGCCGCCATGCGCTCGTAAGCCGTCCGGGCCTCTTCCCCAAAAGTGAAAATCCCGTGCCCGGCCACCACCAGGGCTTCCAGCTCCGGGTTCCGCCCATATTCCCATAGAGCCGCCTTGGCCAGGGAGAGGCCGGGGGGGCAATAAGGAAGAAAGGCCGCCTTTGCGCCCAGCGCCTCTTTCACGATCCCCTCTCCGCCCGTCCGGCCGGCAAGGATGAGAATCGCCTCGGCGTGGGTGTGGTCGATGTAGCGGTGAGGAAGAAAAGCATGGAGGAGGACCTCGACTGAGGGGTCCGGAGAGCGGGCGGAAATTTTGTGAACCTGAAGCTGGTTCTCCATGTCCTCATCGGAAAGAGAATCGAGGATCGCGAGCCGGCGCAGGGGCTCCAGCTCCATGCCGACAAAACCCGGGGGGCAGATCCCGGCCAGATCAATCCCGCTGCCCTTGATGAAAAGAGCCTCCTGCTTTTCTCCGATGATATCTTGAATCGGAATTTTTACCGAGGTGTTTCCCCCTCCGTGAAGAACGAGGCTCGGATCGCCTCCGAGCAAACGGGAGGTATAAACCCGCAGGGCCAATTCCGGAGGGATTCCCGGATACTGCGCCGCCATCCCCTTAGCTTCTTTTTCGATATAGAGACTTCTCAAATATTTTTACCCGACTTCCCCTGGTTTTCGACTTTTTCCCTCAGTCTTTTCGCGATCGTAATCTTTCCCTTTTGAATGGTTTTTCTCCGCGATCTCTGCGGTCTCCGCGATGAAATCGCCTTTGCCCCCTGCTCCGTGCGCCCTGCTTTTTATCAGGCCCCTTGGGCCTTGCGCTTTTCTTCCTGAAAGATCTCCTCCGCACCCTGAGCAGTCGCCTTTTCATGGATGATCGCCCGCAGCGCTTTCATCATGGCCGCCGGATAGGCGTGCTGCCAGACGTTTCGCCCCAGGTTCAAACCAATCGCCCCTTTCCGCATTCCGTCGAAGACGAATTCGAAAACCTCGCGTTCGGTCTCGCACCTGGGTCCGCCGGCCATGACCACCGGCACCGGACATCCGTTCACCACTTTCTCGAAATTCTCGCACCAGTAGGTTTTGACGATGGTGGCCCCCAGCTCGGCGGCGATCCGGCAGCAGAGCGCCAGATAGCGGGCATCCCTCTTCTCCAGTTCTTTGCCCACCGCAGTCACCGCCATCACCGGGATCCCGAACTTCTGGCACTCATTGACCAGCTGGCCCAAGTTCGTCAGAGATTCAAATTCATATTCGCTCCCCACGAAGACGGACATTCCCACCGCCGCCGCATTCAGCCGCAAGGCTTCTTCGACGGAGGTGGTGATGCTCTCGCGGGCCAAGTCTTTCCCGATGATGCTGCTCCCCCCCGACACCCGGAGGATGATCGGCGGGCAATTTCGCGGGTCGACGGCAGCCCGGAGAACCCCCCGGGTCACGAAAAGCCCGTCCGCATATCGGATCAGCGGCCGAATGGTCTCCCCCGGTTTTTCCAACTTGGTTGTGGGCCCCTGAAAATAGCCGTGGTCGATCGGCAAAAAGAAGCAGCGGCCGTCTTTACGGATCAACTGCCCCAAACGATTCTGCATTCCCCAATCCATATAATATTCCTCCTTCATGCTGACCGCAGAAAAGATGTCTTCTTTTGGTTCCTATCATAGCATCCCGTTCCCTCAAATTTCCAGAGGATTAGAAAGCCGGAGTACCCATTCAGTGACGGGGGGGCGGCAGGCTTTGTTGTTGGCCTGGGGGTTTGGGCGGATGATGGTTTCGCAAAAAGCCCCTGAGGCAAAGCGCGCCAAAGCCGGGGAGGGGGCGCCCAACCAGGCGCCCCGCAGCGACGAAGGTCCGGCGCAACGCCGCCGATGGTCTTTTTGCGAACCCGCCGTTTTTCATCTTCAGCCATGCGCCCGCTCCACCGATGGAGTAAAGTAGCCCCCATATAGGGCATGTTTTGCAGCAGGGATCTTCTTTTCAACTCGATTGACCGCCCCGGTGTTGGAATTTTTTCCTATTCGTGTTCAAAAATGGACTCCGTTTCTCTTCCAATCTCCGGCCCAAAATAATTTAACGCATAAATTCAAAATCTTACAAATTGATATTTCGTGTTGGATAAGGGCACATAATTTGCATTATTAAGACCGGCAGAAAAGGATACGCAATGGAACAATCAGCAAACGAAAAAAAGGGGACAATTCTAATTGTCGACGACGAAATGGGGCCGCGGGAATCCCTCCGCATGATTCTCAAGCCCCATTATGAGGTCTTTACTGCAGGCGATGGAAAGGATGCCTTAACCATCCTCAGGCAGAGCAAGATCGATGTGGTAACCCTCGATCTCAAGATGCCGGGGCTTTCCGGGCTGGACATCCTCCGGGAAATCCGCAAATATCACACAGATGTGGAAGTCGTAATCATAACCGCGTACGGATCGCCGCAAAACGTCAAGGAAGCCAACCGTTTCGGCGCTCGCTCCTTCATCTGCAAGCCTTTTAACTCCATGGAATTGATAAACTATATCCATCAGTTATTTGAAAGGCGGAGTTACTCTCTGAAGGCCAAGAACCAGTCCAAGTACAATTCCCTCATGACCCGCGAATAGTCTCCCCCGGCCCCCGGAAAAGGATGGAGAACCCCAAAACTCCCGCGAAAGCGGGAGTTTTTTTATCTGAGAAATCCCATATAATTTGGAGATGAACCAATTGTTTTTTCTCCTCAGGGGTGATACCCTACTTGGAACGGAAAAATACCGCCCGGGAAATCAGTTTCCTCCTTGATTTATCCAAAGGGCGGGAAAGATTCCGCCTTTTGTCAACTCCCGGGAGGGTTGCGCGTTAAATCCTACAGAGGCTTCTCTTTTCCTCCCCGGGGAAAAGATGAAGCGGCAACGGGGTTTCCCCTGGATTCCAAGGAATCATTAAACCGCTTTCTGGCGAGTGTCGAAAGGAGAGCCCTGCGGATGGCCCGGTTCGCCTCTCGGAACTCCTCTGAAGCTATCGATTTAGTTCAGGAATCCATGATGAAGTTCTCCGAAAAATATGCTGCGCGCCCTGAAGGAGAGTGGCCGGTACTCTTCTACCGGGTTTTGCAGAGCCGGATCACGGATTGGCACCGCCGAAACGCCGTGCGAAAGCGGGTTTTCGGCTGGCTGGGAATGGGTTACGGAGAAGAGGAAGAAAACGACCCGATGGGGCGGGTTGCCGACCCCAAGACCCCGACCCCTCTTGAAAAGGTTCTCCAATCCGAAGCGGGGGCAGCCATGGAAAAAGCGGTCCGTTCCCTCCCTTTGCGGCAGCGGCAGGCCTTTCTTCTCCGCGCTTGGGAAGGACTGGATATCGCCCAAACCGCAGCCGTGATGGGCTGCTCGGAAGGAAGCATCAAGACCCACTACTCGCGCGCCGTTTCAACCCTGCGCACGCTCCTGGAGGATTTTGCGCATGAATGAGCAGGAAAAAGAAAAGAAAATCGTGGAAAAGATCCGGAGCTTTCTGGATGAAAGCGCGGAGAGCTTGTCCCCTGAGATCCGCCTGCGCCTCCAAGAAGCCCGATTCCAGGCTTTAAAAGCCGCGGAGAAAAAACCCCGGTTTCTTTCTTTCCCGCGATGGATAACCGTCGGGGGCCTGGCCACGGCAACCACGGCCACCCTGGCCATTTTCTTCTGGTTCAACGTCCCCTCCGTGGAAATCCCGGCCAAGCAGGTGGAGGATTTTGAAATTCTTACCTCTAAGGAACAGATTGATTTTTACAACGATCTCGAATTCTTCCGCTGGTTGGCCGCGAAAGAAAATGGGAGGTAGGGTTATTATCTGCGGCGGGCTGATTCTTCTCTCTTTTTTCCCGGCCGGAAACCCGGCGGCGAAAGAGGAACGGAAGGAACCCGATCTCGATTTTCTCCAGTTCCTGGAGGCTTTCGAGGGGCCCGGCGGCAAAGCTTTCGACCCCCTGGACCTCATGGCCTTCCGCGAGGAACGGAAGGCCCCGAAGAAGCCGCCACCCGGAAAATCGGCAGAGGAAAAGAACGAACGGAAAGGGAACCAGAGATGAAGAAGCTCTTTGGATGGGGATTGTTTGTTTTGATCCTCGGTTTTTCCGCCTTCTCCTGGGCGCAGCCCTCCGGTTCTTCCTGGGAGAAGCTGAGTCCGCAGGAGCAGCAGGTTCTCAAACCTTTTAAAGACCGGTGGGAGAACCTCGCCCCCGAGCGCCAGGAGCGCCTTCGCAAAGGAGCGGACCGGTGGCGGAATATGACCCCCGATGACCGCAAGGAGGCCCAGGAGGGGTTCCGACGTTGGCAGGATCTTCCTCCCGATCAACGAGATCAGATCCGCAAGCGCTATGATGAATTCCGCAAGCTCCCCTCCGAAGAACAGGAAAAAATTCGAGATCGGTCAAAATGGTTCCGGGAGCTCCCTCCCGAAAAGCGCCGCGAGCTCAAGGAACGGTGGCAGTCGCTGCCGGAGCCCGAACGGCGGGAACTGCGCCGGCAGTGGCCCAAGGGCGCCCCTGAGGAAAAACGCGACCCATTCAGGAACGGGGGCAGAGGAAGGGGGAAAGAATAGGAAGGAAGCTGCCGCCTCTTTCCGGGCAATACCGGCCGGATGATCTGGATCGGAAGCGCGGCGGCGCTTTCACCCGCGGAGGCTTTCAGACAGCGGCAAAAAATTGAGGCCGCCGGGGCGCCCTTTCGGGAATCCCTCTTTTTTTGCGCCCGGGTTCAGAGAAGCGACCTCCTGTCGGGTCGGTGGCAACGCCCGTTCACCTTTTCAAGACTTCCACGGTCTCCCATTTGCTGAAAAGCCAGGCGTCTCCTTGTTTTTTCAAAAGGCACTCGATCTCCCGCGCTTCCTGCACCGGGGTCCCGCGGGATGAGGTTCCCCGCGCCTCTCCGGTCAAAACCACCCGGGCCGTTTCCTGATCCGGGAAAGAAACGGAGAGGTCGTGGAAGGTCAAGGCGAGATGGGTAAAATGAAGGCGGGCCCGGGCCGCCAAGGTCACGATCTCGGGGCGGGAGAAGTTTCCGGCCAGCGAATACGGGGGGGCGTTCACTTCGCAGGATTCGGCAAACAAGGACTCAAGTTTCCTCATCTTCCCGCCCAGGGCCGGAATTTTCTCCTCCTCGTCTTTGGAGGTATAATGCGCCAGCAATGAAAATTGCTTCTTGACCTTCTTTTCCTCCCCGGGAAAGAGGGAGACGGCCGCCAGCGACCCGGCCGCGACGATCAGGACGATGCCAATCCATTTTCCCTTCACCACAGGGGCCCTCCGATAATCCTTCCCCGGGAAGTTTGTCCCAGATAATGATTCTCAATGGCTACGCCCCGGTTGTCTCCAACGACAAAGACGTTCCCTTTTTCCACCCGCCGGGGAGACAGATTCCAATCCCGCTTAAAACGCACGTAGGGCTCTTCGATCTCTTCGCCGTTCACATAAAGATTCCCGCCCCGGAATTCGACCTCCTCCCCTTCCAGGGCCACAATCCTTTTGAGAAGCATGACCTGGGGCCCGGCAAATCGGATACCGACCACCTCGTACCGCTTCGGCTCGGAAAGGAGGTACCGACCCCTCCAGCAGAAGTGAAAGGCCCCATCCCGATAGGCAGGCTCCATGCTGGCCCCCTGAATCCGGAAAGGAAGACATACATAGCCGAAAAAAAGGTAGGCGCCAAGGGCAACCAGTCCTGCCCGGATGAAAAATCCGGCGGTAAGGGCGGGGAAGAAAAACCGAAGGATGGCTCTGCCGACGAAACTCATCTCCGGGAAAGGCCTCCGGGAAATCTGTTCGCTTTCCTGCCCCCTCTCGCCATTCTCTTCACCTCTTGAAAACAAAAGGCAAAATCCCGAAGGACTCTGCCTTTCCCGGCGTGGAAACCCAACCGTCTGCTGATCTTCGCGCCGGATGAAACCCGGAGTTTCCCTGTATACCCGCTTCCCTGATTCCTTTTAGCCCAAACCCCATGAAATCGCATTCGCCCAGAGGAAAAAGAAAATCAACCCAAATCCCAGAACCAAATGCCGCTTCTTGAATAGCATCGCTCCTCCGGAAAGAACCATTTTAAAATGTTTTCGGAGATTTTTAGGAAATATTGATCAAAATTTGTGCCTCGGCCCTTATTACCCTAACACACTGTAACAATTACATATGTTTTTACCCCCCGTCTGAGCGCGACCATACAAAAGCGATCCATTTTCTACAAAAATGTAAAGCCGCCGGGGAGAAGTCGCGGAACAAAGGAGAACATGCGGGAGAAGAAGGCGGCTCCGAGCAACTTCATGAGCCGGGAATCTGGTTCCTTCTTCCTTCTCATCCGCAAACCTCGGAAACGAATCTTGAAATTTTTCATCATAACTTAAATGATGAACTCGTAAAAAGTTCCAGATGCAAGGGGCGCAAAAACTGAGGAGAGAGGCCCCTTAGGGGCCGCAACGACGAAGTTGAAGCCCAACGCCGCAGATGGACTTTTTACGAGACCATCCTATTTGATTCGTAAAAGGAGGTTGTTATGGCAAATGTGGCGTTGAAAGGCAATCCCGTGGTCCTGCTCGGAAGCGAGGTGAAGGTCGGCCAAATGGCTCCCGATTTCAAGGCCCAGAAAAACGATCTTTCCGATTACACCTTCAAATCATCTGCCGGCAAGATGCGGGTCATCGTGTCGGTCCCCTCTTTGGATACCGCCGTGTGCGATCTGGAAACCAGGCGCTTCAACCAGGAAGCGGCCAAATTCCCAAACGTGGAGATCGTTTGCGTAAGCATGGATCTCCCCTTCGCTCAAAAGAGGTGGTGCGGAGCGGCCAACGTGGACAAGGTCACCACTGTGAGCGATCATCGGGAAGGGGCTTTTGCGAAGAACTACGGGGTGCTGATCGGCGGCGGGCCCCTGGATCGCCTCACCGCCAGGGCTGTTTTCGTGGTGGGCCCGGATGACAAAATCCGCTATGTGGAGTATGTGAAAGAGATCACCGAACAGCCGAATTACGACGCCGTTCTGGCCGCCTTAAAATAAGCGCCGGCCAATTCCTCTTGCCGGTTTTTCCCCTCACCTCGTTTTTCTCCTCGGAGGGGGTGGAGTGTTGGGGGGTATTATCCATTCCTCATGACCTGGGCGATACCCGCGAACCATGAAAAGAGGATAATTCCCTCTCCCGCCGGCGGGAGAGGGGTAGGGTGAGGGTAGAACGCTGGGTTTCCCCTTATCCTCTCCCCGGAGAGGAGAGGGCTCTGAAAGTTTTATTTTCCACCCAACCCGAAGAAAACCCAAATCCCTTCGGGCGAATTAACTTTCCTTTTGCCGGCCCGGCTGGAAGAGCCCGCGTTCCTCGGCGCCCAAGAGCCCGGCCTGATAGGACCGCAGATCCACCGCGGTCAACCTCCGGCTCATTCGGGGGGAGATTAAAACCCTTTTTCCCATCTCATCCAATCGTTTGGAAATCCGGTCCAGGGCCTCGTCTTTCACCTGCCATTCAAACTTGTTGAAAGAACTCAGATTCAGAGGGCGTGTGTAGCCGCGCAGGGTTCTTTCCCGTTTGATGTTGTAATAGGGTTCGAAATAGGACATGACCAACTCCCGCAGGCTCCGGTACACGGGCTCCCGATAGCGAAGACCGACGAAATTGGATTGGCCCACCGCGCCCCAGAATCCGTCATAAGGGTAAATCGCCACCAGGTGCTCATCATCCCGGCCGTTGGGGACCATTTCCAAAATCACCGGAGGGAAACCCAAGCGTCGCAGCGCCGCCGCCGCAAAGATCGCTCCGTCGAAACAATGGGCCTGTCTTTCCCGAAGAACACGGAGGGGAGAGCGGTACGTTTCCTCGCAAGAATAAGTTGCGCGGTCCAAAAATTCCTGAATTTTCACGGGAGAAGTCAGCGAATCCCAGACTTTCCGCTCCCCATGCTTCAGGAGGGGTCTTATAAGGTCTTCCTCCGCCATGTCCGGCTCCCGCTTTCCGCGATTCATCTTCGCAAATCCTTGAGGCGATTTACAAATCTTTGGACTCGCTCCTCTTCGACAAAGTTGTTTCCCTTGGCTTCGCGCTTAAAATAGCTGCCCACAATGAACCCGTCCGCCTGGCCGAATATTTTATGAATATTTTCGGGGGTCGCCCCGCTGCCGATCAATAGGGGCAAAGAGGTATGGGCCCGCACCGTCTCCACGTCTGTAGTCTTGGTTTCCGAGCCGGTCAGCTCCCCGGAGACAATGACCGCATCCGCCAGCCCCCGTTCGGCCAGGTCCCTGGTTTCCGCGGCCAGACCGCGATCCGCCAACGGGGCCGCATGTTTGACCCCCACATCGGCGAAGATCAAAACCCCGGATCGGAGGGCGGCCCGAAGCCTCAGGGTCTCGTGGCTGGAGCCCTGGATGATCCCCTGTTCGGAAACCACCGCTCCCATGTGCACGTTCACCCGAATAAAATGCGCTTCCGCCGCGGTCGCCGCCGCCAGAGCCGCCCCCGCGTCGTTGCGGAGAGCATTCACCCCCACAGGCAGCCTTGCCTTCCGGACGACCTCCCGGGTGACCGCAGTCAGGGCGGCAAGGGTTTCCGCGGGGATCTTCGTCGGGTAGAAAGGCTTGTCCCGGAAATTTTCCACAATAAGGCCGTCGACCCCGCTCCGCTCGAAAATGGCGGCTTCCTCCAAAGCCCGTTCATAAACCTCGGCCATGGATCCGCCGTAAAGGGGCGCCCCGGGGAGGGGCAGCAGGTGGATGCAGGCCACGAGGGGCTTGGGGCCTGGAAAAATTTCCCGAAAGTTCATTCCTTCCTCCAACATTGATGATCTCGGAAAAGTCGCCCAAACGATGGTTTCAATTGTAGAGGCGAGCAGCCGCTCGCCCCGACAATTGGGCGCCCGGCCGGACGCCCCTGAGAGACGAGGCGCGCTGATCGGTGCGCCGCAACGGCGAAGTTGAAGCACAATCCCGCTCCGAGCGGGACGGTGAGCAGAATTATATCTTCTTCAGCCACGGCGGATCCTCTTTTGGCTCATTTTATAAGAATCCTACGGGACATCCTTCCCGGCGTCAACTTTTTTTTGGGCTTTGACTTTTCCCCTTCGTCTCCTTTATAGTGAGCGGCAAAAGAAAGTAGTACTGGTGAAAGGGCCGATTTGTCCGGAAAATCCCCCCATCCCCCCTTTCGCATAAAAGGGGGTCAAGGAATTCCGACTTTTTGCGAGACCATCACTATAGATTAAAATAAATGTTTTGGGTCTGAGCCAACGGGGGGAAAATTCCCCTCCGGAAAGGATAGGGATGAATTCCGAATACGTAACGGTTCAAGCTGAACCTCTTGGGGACTTCTGCCGGGATGTTTTTGTGTGTCTGGATGTCCCCCCGCGGGATGCCCGAACCGTGGCCGAGGTTCTCGTCGCCGCCGACCTGCGCGGAATCGACTCCCACGGCGTAGCCCGCCTTCGCCGTTATGTCCGCGGGTTGAAAGAGGGGGTCATCTTCGCCGACCCCGGCCTCCGCATCGTCCGGGAAACCCCGGTTTCGGCCCTGCTCGACGCGAGCGCCGCCCTGGGGCAGGTGGCCGGGAGGCGCGCAATGGAAACCGCCGTGGCCAAGGCTCTGCAGGCCGGCGCAGGCTTTGTGGCGGTGCAAAACAGCAACCACTTCGGCATCGCCGGTTTCTACGCCCAAATGGCCTTGGAGCACGACCTGATCGGGATCGCCATGACCAACTCCACTCCCGATGTCGTCCCCACGTTCGGCCGGGAGGTTCTGCTGGGGACAAACCCCATCAGCGTCGCCGTCCCTGCCGGCGGGGAAAGGCCGTATGTCCTGGATATGTCCACCGCCGTCATCACCTCGGGGAAGCTGGAAGCTCGAAGCCGGATGGGGAAAAAGATTCCCCTCGGCTGGGCGCTGGATGAGAAAGGGGAGGCCTGCGACGATCCGGCCAGGGTATATGCCAATATGCGCGCCAAGCGCGGCGGCGGCCTTCTTCCTCTGGGCGGAAATGGGGAAGATTTCGGCGGGCACAAGGGCTACGGATTGGGCCTCCTGGTCGATATCTTCAGCGGGGTTCTTTCCGCATCCGCCAATACCACGCTGCTATATCCCAAAACCCCCGAAGGCAAACCCCTCCCCTCCCGGGTCGGCCACTTTCTCGGCGCCCTGCGCGTGGATCTGTTCCGCCCCCTGGATGGTTTCAAAAAGGATATGGATGATTTGATCCGCCGCCTCAAAAACGCTCCCAAGGCTGAAGGGCGGGAGCGGATCTACATTCACGGGGAAAAGGAGTTCGAACTGGAGCGGAAATACCGGCGGGAAGGCATCCCCTTGCATTTCAAGGTGTACGAGGATCTCAAGGGCCTCGCCGCAGAGTTGGACGTTCCATTCCCCCTGTGAGACGGCGCCGCTCTTGGATTGCCTGGGGCCATCGCTTGTGATAGTCTTAGGGCCGGGGGAAGAAGGTCGAGGGCTTTTCCAAACCGAGATCTCTTCTCGGAGAGGTTTTCTCTTGAGGATTCTGCAAAAGAGGAGAACGGCCGTGCCGGTTATTTACACCATTACGCCCAGCTGGCTGATCAAGAAAAAAAAGGATTTTACGGACGGGGTGAAATATCTGGAGAAGCTGGGGTTTACCGTGCTCAACCGCAGGGTGCCCGCGCGCCTTCCCTCCAACGCGGCCAAGGCCCGCCAGCTTCACGATGCCTTCTTGAATCCGAAGGTGGAAGTCATCCTCGCCCAGCGGGGCGGCTACAGCGCCATGAAGGTCCTCCCCCATTTGGATTTCCGGCTCATCCGGAGACACCCGAAAATCTTCGCCGGGTTCAGCGACCTGAGCGCCTTGCTCAACCCCATCCACGAGAGAACCGGCCTGGTAACTCTCCACGCCCCGATGGTGATCAACTTTGCCAAACCCTCCCGAATCACCGTCCCATCCTTTCTGAACGCCCTCCGCGGGTTTCCCGAGCGCAATCTCTTAGCCGGCGCCCCTGTGGACGTTTACGATTCCGGGACCGGCCGGGGCGTCCTCAAAGGAGGAAACCTGGTGACGCTCACCGCCCTGATCGGCACCGAATGGGAGCTCGATCTCAGGGGCTCCATTTTGTTTCTCGAAGAGGTGGACGAGCTGCTTCACAAAATCGACCGGCACCTGACCCAGTGGATCCTGGGGGGAAAATTTCGCGGGGTCAAAGGCCTGATCCTGGGGAACTTCAAGGGCCTGGGCCACCGGGAGATATACAGAATTTTGGCCGATCAGCTGACCCTCGATTTCCCCGTCGTCCACTGCCCTTACATCGGTCATCTGCGGGACAAGATCACCCTGCCCGTCGGCGCCCGGGTGGAGCTGAATACGGCTGAAAAATCCCTTGTGGTCTTATGAACGCAATCTGGGTTTTCCTGATTGGGATCAGCATTGTCTTTGCGGGAGTTAACGGCCGCCTCGAGGATCTCACCAAATCCATATTCGACGCCGCCCGATCCGCCGTGGAGGTTTCTCTGTTCCTGCTCGGCATCGTCGCTCTTTGGATGGGGATCGCCAAAATCATCGAGGACTCGGGGCTCATTCACAAGCTGTCCAGAGTCTTCCGCCCCCTCGTATGCCGTCTCTTCAAAAATATCCCCGAGGATCACCCCTCCATCACCTCCATAACCCTGAATTTCCTGGCCAACCTCTTCGGTTTGGGAAACGCCGCGACCCCCCTCGGAATCCAGGCGATGCAGGACCTGCAATCCCTGAACCAGGAGTCCGAGAAGATCACCGCGGAGATGATGCTTTTCATCGTCATCAACACCGCCAGTATCCAGCTGATTCCTTTCACCGTGATCGGTCTTCTGGCGGACTTCGGTTCGAAGAACCCCTCCTGGGTCGTTTTCCCGACTTTTTTGGCCACGATCCTTTCCGCCGCCTTTGCCGTCGGCGCCCTCTGGGTCTGCAGGAAGGTCCTCAAATGAAGGCGATCCAGATCCTTTCCCAGCTCTTTATCCCGGTTTTCATCTTCGGGGCGATCTTCTACGGCGTGTTCAAGAAGGTGAGAGTCTACGACTCCTTTGTCACCGGCGCCAAGGGAGGCGTCCGGGTGGTCGTCAGGATCTTCCCGTACCTGCTGGCCATATTCGTAGCCATAAAATCCTTCCAGTCCTCCGGAGCCTTCGATTTCGCAAGAGAGATGTTGCGCGTGGCGCTCGGCTCTTTCGATATTCCTTTGGAGGCGGTTTCCATGGCTCTCATCAAGCCCCTTTCCGGAAGCGCTTCCCTCGGGTTATTCACGGATATCGTCAAGACAACCGGCCCGGATTCCCTCGCCAGCCGGCTCTCGGCGGTCATCATGGGCAGCGCCGAAACCACATTTTACGTTCTGGCCGTCTACTTGGGCGCCGTGGGCGTTAAGAAAACGCGCTATCTCGTCCCCGTTTGCCTGGTCGCGGACGCCGTCGGCTTCCTTCTCGCCGTCCTCATCGTCAAATGGCTTTTTTGATCTTTCTTCAATTTGCCTTTCGTCTTTGCATTAAGTTCCTTGCCCTCTGCCTCTTGCCTATGGGCCCTTATCGGCTTTTTCCCACGCCAATTCTTCCGCAGGCCTTTCTCACCCGGCACTGTGAGCAAAGAGGCGAGATCGGCTTGCAGACCCCCTGGCCGAACGCCACCAAATAGCTGTTGATGGCCTTCCAGTATTTTTTGGGAAGAACCTCCCGCAGCGCAAATTCGGTCTGGGTGGGGTTCTTCGTTTTGATCAGCCCCCACCGGTTCGTGATCCGGTGAACGTGGGTATCGACGCAGATCCCGTCGCGGTTGTAGCCGACGGTCACCACCAGATTTGCGGTTTTCCGCCCGACTCCCTTCAAACGCAGCAGCTCCTCGATGGTGTCCGGCACCCGCCCGCCGTATCTCGCGGCAATCTCTCTGCTCATCGCCCGGATCCGGATGGCTTTCACTCTGTAGAATCCAACGGGGTATATGGTCTTCTCGATCTTCTCAACCGGGACTTCGCCCAGCGTCTCAGGCCTGCGGGCAATTCGAAAAAGCCTCCGGGAGGCCGCTTCCGTCGTCTTGTCCTGGGTCCGCAGGCTTAGGATACAGGAGATCAGCACCTGGAAGGGATCCCGCTTGCGGATCGTCATCTGATCGATCCAGGGAAGTTTCAAGGATCGCACCTGTTGTCGCAGGACCGGCCAGTTGGCGCTCAATTCCTCAGCCGTCATCGCGTGATTCCTCCCCGGTGAAAAGTTTTCTTGCTTGTTTTTGCAGCAAGCTCAAGCTGAGATGGCTCATTCAGAAATATGTCAAAATCCCTCAGCGCAATGCCAGCTACCTACCCTCCGATCTCATTCTCGCTCTCCTGTATGCCATCATGGCGGGATTGCGAAGAATCAACAAGACCGAAATCTTGCAATACAACGGCGTTTTCCTTGCGCTCCTGGGTCTCTCTCGTTTCCCCGATCAATCCACCCTCCGGCGATTTCTCAAACGGCTTCCCCCAAAAGCCATTCGTCAACTCGTCGCCTTGCACGATCAACTCCGAACCCAGTTGTTTCCTTTGCCCAAACCCCGAACCACCCTGATCTTCGATCTGGATTCGGTCGTGCTCACGGTCTATGGAAAACCCCAGTTTGCCAAAGTGGGTTACAACCCCAAGAAACACGGCCGTCGATCCTACCATCCTCTTCTGTGCTTCGAAGCCCATTTGCAGGAGTTCTGGCATGGGTCTCTACGCCGTGGAGATGCCGCCACCCATACCGGAGTGGTTCCGTTTCTCAAAATCTGCTTGGCCAAGGCGCCTGCCAGGATGGGTCGCTCCCGGATCCGTTTCCGGGGAGATTCGGGCTTCTTCGCCAAAAAAGTGATCGAGTATCTCGATTCCGTTGGCTGCGGCTATGCCATTGTGGCCAAAGAATATCGAACGATCAAAACCCGGGCCCGCGAATGCCGTTTCCAGAAACTCCGGAATGGCTGGGAGGTCGGAAAGTTCGTCTACAAGCCCGGTTCCTGGAAAAGACCGCATCGGTTTGTTGTCGTCCGGCGGCCGATTCCCCAAGATCCGATCGAAGCTCAGCAATTGACCCTTTTCAAAGATCGGAAATATGCCTATCACGTCTTGGTTACGAATCTGAAAACTTACCCCTGGCGCGTCTGGCAATTTTACGCCCAACGGGCCACGATCGAAAAGAACATCCGCGAACTACTTTACGATTATCCTCTGGGGAAAATTCCTACCGAGGATTGGGTAGCCAATGTAGCCTTTTTCCAGATTCTTCTCTTTGCCTTCAACTTGGTTCATTGGTTCAAACGTCTCTGCTTGCCCAGAGAGTATCTTTATGCCACGCTGGATACGATTCGCACCGATTTCTTGGTTTTACCCGCCAAGCTGACTCAGGAAGGAAGCAAGAACGTTTTGTCAATTGAATCTTCGTATTTCATAATGAAATTTTCAAGAAAAATCTCCGCCTGCTGAAAATGATGAAAAAGCCGCCACCGTCTGAAAACAATAGGATTTCGTCTCGCCCGCCTTCAACCCCCGCTCCCGGCGAAAAGGCCGACCCCCGCCTCCGGCGCCGCGGGATCCTGCTCATGGTTGGGGCCGGAGTATGCTGGAGCACCGGAGGAATCCTGATCCGGAATGTATCCATCCCGGATTCCTGGGAGATCGTTTTGTGGCGCTCCGTTTTCATGGTTCTTTTTCTTTTCGCGGTCCTCGCCTTCTGGCACCGGAAGAACGTTTTCACCAAGATCGCGGAGGTCGGGTTTCAGGGGGCGCTGAGCGGGCTTTTCCTGGCCTCCACGTTTTTCTTCTTTATTCTCTCCGTAACCCGCAACACCGTGGCCAACACGTTGGTGCTCATGAGCACCGGCCCCTTTTTTGTGGCTTTTTTCGGCAAGATTTTTCTCACCGAACGAATCCCCCCCAGAACCTGGATCGCGATCGGCGTGGCCCTTGCGGGAGTCACCCTGATGTTTTCGGAAGGGCTGGACAAAGGGCAAAGTCTTGGGAATTTTCTGGCTCTCGGCGTGCCCACGGCCTTTTCTCTGAACATCATCATCCTCCGCCGGGCCAAAGCCCATGTGGACATGGTCCCTTCGGTCCTGCTGGCCGGGATCTTTTCCATCCTGATCGCCCTGCCGCTGGCCTGGCCCCTCACCCCTGCCCTTTCCGATCTCGCGGTGCTCGGGGTCATGGGCTGCATTCAGCTGGGAACGGGATGTCTGCTGATGACGGTTGCCACCCGCTATCTCGCCGCCGGGGAGGTGGGCCTTCTGGCCTTGCTCGAAACCACCCTCGGGCCCATTTGGGTCTGGTTGGGCATCGGCGAGCGCCCCACCGACATCGCTTTGATCGGCGGGTTGACCGTGATCGGCGCCCTGCTCTTCAACGAATGGCTGGGCTTCCGCGAAAACCGGACACCTTGAAGGAGGCTGCCTCTCCAAGTGGACGCTCCGATTCTGTTTTTTTGTATCAGTTTAGAGTTTTGAAAAAATCATGTGACCGCCTCTTTCGGGGCCCGGGGGCCGGAACGGAACGCGCCAGAAGCATCGGCTGGGTTGGCCCTTGGCCTCGAAGATCAAAGCTTGTTTCCGCCGGAGCGGGCGGGGGGTATCGTCCCCGCCCCCTCCACGGAGAAATCAGCGCCTCATGGTTCCAGGCGGGCCGGTCTGGCCCCCGGGCCCTAAAACCGCTTGGCCCTGACGAAATTCCTTTTTTCAAAGGGCTAAAGTGTTACGTTTTTTTATTGATTTAGTTTTTTGAAATATCGGCCCGGAAATCCCTCCCGTCCTCCTTTTTTCAAAGGGAGGAGAGCTTTTCTGCGGGCCCACGTTGAAAGATTCCTCGTTCTCCCCCTTTGCCCTTTTCCCCCTTACCCGTTTCCCCTTTGCCCCATTTTCTTTTATCCCTTCCCCCGGCATAAGAATTGCTGCCTTTACCCATGTAGGCTAAATCTGTAAAAAAATTTAATATCCGGACAACCATACAAAACCATTAACTATTTTTCAGGATAAAAGACAGGAGGATGAAAAAGACTAATCGTTTTCCACCAGAAACGGTACAAAATTGCACGGGCATGGGTATCCTTGGGAAGAGCATAAAGTCGAACCGGCGAGCTCGGCAGCAATGGGTAAACAAGAGAGGAGAGGGTTGAAAATGTTCAAGATATTGTATTTCTTAAAAAAAGCCTTCACTCCGATCACCATTATGGTGATTCCTCACGAGAATATAAAATCGCTCAGCGTCAAGCTTCCGATTTCGGCCATTTTTCTGGCGATACTCTTATGCGCCATCGGGAGCCTCCAGGTTTTTTCTCTCGCCTCCAAGGGTTTGGATTACCAGTTGATGGCGGAAAAAGCGAACTTTTTTTCCCGGCAATTCGGGGAATGGAATGCCACCCTGATGGGGCTGAAAAAATCAGAGCAGGATTTCCAGCGGTTGTTCGCCCTGGGCTCCAAGGAAAAGGTTCTCGAAAAAATGGAAACCTCCTTCTCCGGGGACATCGATTGGGATTCCCTGAAGCAGGAGATTGAAAGAGCCGTGACCGAGGTCAATGAAATCAAGGATTATCTCCGGGCCCAGAAGGATCTTTACCAGGCCACCCCGAAAGGATTCCCGGTTTCCGGTCCGATTACTTCTCCTTACGGGATGAGGGAAAATCCTTTCGGAGGCAAAGCGCACCATGCCGGCGTGGATATCTCCGCCCGGGAGGGAACCTCCATTAAAGCCTCGGCGGACGGGATCGTGAGCTTTGCCGGTTGGACCCAAGGCAGCGGCTACGTGGTCGTTTTGGAGCACGGCTGCGGGTATTCTACCATTTACGCCCACAACAAAAAGAACCTGGTCAAAGTGGGGCAGCGGGTCAGCCGGGGCGAAACCCTTGCCTTCGTCGGCTCCACCGGGAATTCCACCGGCCCCCATCTGCATTATGAGGTCCTGCAAAAAGGGAGAAACGTGAACCCGAAAAACTTCCTGTCGAGGAACTCCTGATGTTTCAAAACCACAACAAAAAACTGGAATCGATCATCGGGAAGAACTCCGATATCAGCGGCGAGTTGAATGTGAGCGGGACCCTGCGGGTGGACGGCATGGTCCACGGCAAGCTGAACGCCGAATGCGTGATCGTCAGCGAAAGCGCCATGGTCAAGGGAGATATCAAGGCCAGGGCCATCATCGTGGGCGGAAAAGTCGAAGGGAACTTGATCGGCGAGGAGATGATCGAGATCAAGCCCAAAGGAGTTGTTTTGGGCGAGATCTTCACGAATAAATTCTTTGTAATCGAAGGAGGCACCCTGAACGGGCGGGTCCAAATGCGGAAGGAAGAATCGAACGTAATCCCCATAGAACCCAAAGCCCAGGAAATTTAACCGGCCCCCGATTTCCCCGCCTCGGGAAAAAGGGGCTCATAAAGAGAGCTGGTTTGGAAATGACAAGCGCCCCTATCTTTCATGGGGCTTTTCTCTAAAGCCGGGTCAACCTTGGATCCGGCTTTTTCATTTTGACCCTTTTCCGTCCCCTCCGTTCTCTGAAGAGACGACTTCCGCATCCTCCCCCCTTTTCTCATTTTTGGAAAAATTCAGGGAACTTTTTTTCTCCTCCTCTGTCTAACCAATCAGCAAGGGTTCTTCAAAACTTGAAGGAGGTAAAGGATGCGACACATTCTATTTTTGTTTTTGGGGATGCTGATGTTTTGGGGGTCCGGGGTAGCTTCCGCGGCGACTGTGGGGGACTGCGTGCAGGTGGAAATCCGGGGCAGCGACGGCCGCAGCCTGCCGTTCTACCCGGCTTCGGCAACCCCCGATCAAAAGAGAGTTTACGCGGAGGCCGTGAAGGGGGGCGAATACGCCATTTGGATTCGGAACCTCCTGCCTCGCCGGGTTGGGGTCGTGGTTGCGGTCGACGGCCGGAACATCATCAGCGGCAAGAAATCGTGGCTGAAAAACCAGGAACGAATGTACATCCTGGAACCCCACGAATCCTGCGAGTACCGGGGCTGGCGGACCGGGAGCGACCGGGTGAACCGATTCTATTTCACCGATGTCGGGGACTCTTATGCCGCCGCCTTCGGCGACAGAAGCGCTCTGGGAATCGTCGCCGTAGCCGTTTATCCGGAGCTGCCCCGTCAAGAACCCCTCCCGCCGGCAGCCGATCTCTCCCGGGAACAGGCCGGTTCCGCCGCCCAAGCCCCAAAAGCCGAGAAAGCGGCCCCGGCAGGGCGGGCCATGGAAAGCGCCGGAACGGGGTTCGGCCGGGAGGAGCACTCCCCGATCCGCGTGGTCGCTTTCGAGCCGGAAGCAAAGCCGGTGGAAACGGTTTTGATCAAGTACGAGTGGCGCCCGACTCTCTGCCGGATGGGGATCGTCTCCTGTGAAAAACCGCGGACTCCGCCGAACCGCCTCTGGGATGAAGGCTTCGCCCCCCCTCCTCCCCGGCGGGGATAGATGGTGTGAAAAAATCCGTTCAATGACCCGCGCCCTGCCCCCCCCATCAGAGACTGTGTCGTAATTCGGGAGAGGAAATTTTAGTTTCCTTTCAACAGGTTCACCTTCTCCCCTGCGGGGAGAGGGAAGGGTGAGGGAGAATTCCTCTCTTTTTTCACACCTTCAGGGAGGCAAGGGGGGATATTTATGGTTCGCGGCCGGGGGCTGGGTCATGAGGATTCGTTGGTCGTTCAGACCCTCCTCCTTGTTGCCGGGCCGTTTTAAGGCTCGCAGAAACTTTGGAGCGGATCGTACCCATTCAGTGAAGGTGGAGGGCGGCAGGCTTTGTTGTTGGCCTGGGGGTTTGGGCGGTACGCGCCGGAAGCATCGGTCGGGATGAGCAGAGACTCGGAGAAAGCCCTGAGACTCCGATATCAGCGGCGGAAGGCCTTGGCCCCCGCCCCCGTCCACGAAGAAATCAGCGCCTTATAATTCCAAGCGTAGCGCCCGGACCCCCAGGCCAGGGCACCTCCTGCTATTCACGCCGGACCTGAATCCGTAGCGGCTTCCCCCCTTGACTGAAGGGTTACAGCGGATCTTCAATTTTCACTTGACGGCAATTTATGAAAAGAGTATTTTTGAATCGTCGTTTCCTGCCTGTTGTCTTTTAACCTGATGCCCGAACCCTCCAACCTTTGGAAAAAACGATGAGGGAGCCAACACCACCTTTTGAGTTGCCGACCAAATTTCCGATGAAATTGGAAACCGCTGTCCGGGCGAACCCGGCGGCAATCTGGGGCCTCCGGGGATGGAAAGGGTGGACCTGGTGTAACTTGGAATACCAAAAGGGGGTGCGGTATGCGAACGATCGCCATCGCCAATCAGAAGGGCGGATGCGGGAAGACGACCACGGCCATCAACCTAAGCGCCGCCCTATCCGCTGCCGGGTGGAAAACCCTCCTCATCGATTTGGATCCCCAGGCTCATGCTTCCTTTGGTTTAGGGGCAAACAACCGATCGGCGGAAAAATCCGCATATAACCTTTTGACGGACCAGCCCGAGAAGAGGCAGCCGCTCACGGCTTGCACCATTCCGGTCTCTCCCAAATTTGATGTCGTGCCTTCCCACAGCCAGTTGAGTACCTTGGAGCAGGAACTCAAAGATAAGGAGGACGCGGTCTCGACGCTTTCCAGAATCTTATCCCAACTCCAAGAAAGGTACACCTACGTCATTCTCGATTGTCCGCCCAGTCTCGGGTTTCTCACCTTCAATGCCCTGAGAGCCGCCGACCGGGTCATCATCCCCATCGATATGAGCGCGTTCACGCTGATGGGCGTCGGCAAGCTCCTGGGGATGTTGGAACTCCTCAAAAAGAAGACGGGACACGCCCCTCGGGTGAACGCCCTGGCCACCCTTTTCGACAAACGCACCAAGTATGCCCAGGCGATGATCGAGGAAATCAGGAGCTTTTTCGGGGAGCGGATGCTCCAGACCGTCATCCGCCCTAACGTCACCCTCAAGCAAGCGGTATCCGGAGGGGTTTCGATCATCGATTTCGACAAGACCTCAAATGGGGCCCAGGATTATTCCGCCCTTTCCCTCGAGGTTTTGAGGGCGGATCATTCGCAAGACGCGGAGAACCCGCCTGCGCCTTGGCTCCCCGCCCGGACGCCGGAAACATGGGAGGGGATGCCCCCCTCACCTGCGGGACTCGAAAAACCCTTTGCTTCGGCGGCGAAAGAAGTGACCTTCAAGATCGAAGCTCCGGCAGCGAAAGGGGTCTATCTCGCCGGCGATTTCAACGGCTGGGAAATAAATAATGAAGGCATGCTTTCCTGCGGCGAAAGTGGCTGCTGGGAGAAGCGGGTGGCGCTGCCGTCCGGCAGGTACCGCTATAAATTTTGGGTTGACGGGGAGTGGATCTTGGACTCGAAAAATCCCGAACAGGAGCCAAATGTGTTCGGGACCCTCGACTCCATCCTGAATATCTGAAGAAAAAGGCTATCCCGCCGCAGGCGGGACAAAGGGCGCGAAAATAGAACATTTTTTCCCTACGCCCTATACCCAACCCCCTACCCCCTATTCTAAAGGAGATTAACATGCCCTTCATTTGCAAGAGACGTCTTTGGTGGGAACCCGTTCCCGAGGCCGTGAGCTATGTGGTCCAGGTATATAAGGGCGATCCCATCCTGGACCCCTTCAAGGTGGCCTGGGAAGCCGTGCCCGGGGTCATTTCCAAATCCGTCCTGGGGAAGACGGAGTTGATTATCCCGGATGAATGGCCCGAATTCCCGACCCAACCGGGAACCTACCATATCGCCATCAAAGCAAAGGACGAGGTGGGAAACCAGAGCGACCCCTTTGTTTTGTCGGGCAGATTTAAATTTCTTGCCCCCCCTTCGCCTTCGAAAGGGGGCATCGAAAGCCTCCCCTTGGTCCAACCTCAAGCGGAAAGCCCGTCTCCCCCCCGCCCCGCCCGGGCCAAACCATCATTCGCAGCGGCCTCGAAGAGGTTAGAGACAACAAACAGGTGCAGGAGGCCTATCTCGGCGGAGGCGGAGGGCACCCCGTCAAGCAATAGGGATCCTCCACCGCCCGTTCCAAAAATGGCCGGCGCCCATCAAAGGAGAGAACCGGGGGAGAAAAACCCTTTGAAAAATAACACCGACACAATATAATGAGAACGTGTCTGGAAATAACCTTCCCCCCTTGTAAATAGGGGTCGGGGAGATTCAATCGCAGGAGGTTATTCAAGGAGAAGCCCCAAGTCCTATCTTCCCCGGTGCCTGGGTGGCGGAATTGGTAGACGCAAGGGACTTAAAATCCCTCGGTGCTTAGCACCGTACCGGTTCGATTCCGGTCCCAGGCACCATTTAACTCTCAAATACTTGGAACTAATTTTGATGGTCTCGTATAGGGGGGTAGGTGGTTTAGGATTCGGGAATTATTAAGAATTAGACACAAAAACTTTACGGATGGTTGAAGGGATCTTTACGAAATAATTAATAAATCAAAATATTTTGAGTGCGGAGAAAGGCGAACATAAAGGGGGAACCCGGTTCTGGACGAACCTGTGGATTTCCCTTTTTTTTCGCCAAATTGCCTGGATTTCTAAAAACGCAAAGAATAATAATATTAAGGGGATGATGAAAGAGAGGTGAACGAGTGAGGTGAACAGAGGGGGATTCTGATTCAATAAATGATCTTATTATCAAAACCTTTCCGAAAATCAGTGGACAAATAGAGATAGCAGTGTACGCAACAATTGTTGAGATACCTGAACCACAATATGCAGGGAGGGCAAAGCAGGCAGGCCATTAAGACCCTGCCTATGATTTCTGGCTATCCCCTTCAAGCCAATTTCTTAAACTTTCCCCTAAATCCAATCAGCCCAATCAAGCCAAACCCAAGAAGAAGCATGGTGGATGGTTCGAGGACGGGCGAAGCCAGAAATCCGCGATAAGTAACCCCGTCATAGCAAGTTCCCACAATATTGCTGATGTCATTTAATCCCAAAGGAATCGTTTCCACGGCGGAGGGGAAATCAAAGGTGATGTATTGCAAGCCGTCAATTATCAAACCATGACGGACTCCTAACGCATCTCTATACCATCCCACGATCTCGCTACCAATTATCCCCGTAAAATAGGTATTAGCGGCGCCGGGGAAATCAAAAATTGTGTAATTCGCGGATGGAGGCAGCCCTCAAGGCAGCTGGAAAGACGGCTGAGTTCGTGCTTTACCCCGAGGCACCACGCGCCTTCTCGCGGATTACCGGCGCTGCACAATCTTGACATGCTCAATTGCCGGAGTAATAATATCTACTTACGCATTTTGCATAACGCGGACAGGCGAGAAAGAAAAGATCCATACCATGAAAAGATATCACAGTATCCGATGTTGGCTCCTCATCATCTTGCTGATTTTCCTTTTGCCGGTTTGTGCGCAGGCAGAGGACCTCACCTGCACCAAATTACCCGGTATCATGAAGGACTTTCTTGCCAATCACTATGCCATGAAGGACCTTGACGACGGGATCAAGACGCACACTGTCGACCAAATGGTCAAACGCTTCGACATCACCAAGACCCTCCTGTATGAATCGGACGTCATGAGGCTCAGGCAGAACCTCATGGGTATGTTCGGTACGATGCGGGAAGGTAACTGCGCCGCCTTGCAGGACGTCCATGTCCTATTCTTGACGCGGGCGAGCGAAAACGAGCAGTTTGTGAAGAAGTTCCTCGGGCCGGACTACAAGTTCGATGAGACAGTTGAGCTGAACACCGAGCTGAACAAGCAACCGTACCCAAAGACACAGGCAGAAAAGGAAGAGCTCCTCAGAAAATTCGTTCATTTCCAGATCGCCAATGCCCTGCTGGCGGGACAGAGCCTGGAGGAAGCTAAAGGGCAGCAGATCCATCGCTACGAACTGCAGACCCGGCGCTTGAGCGAGCGCAATGCGGACCAGTTAGTCACATCCTTCGCCAAAGCCTTCGCCTTGTCCTTGGACCCCCACAGTTCCTACCTGTCCCCGGAGGACATGGAGGACTTCCGCATTCAGATGCAACTGTCCCTCGAAGGAATCGGCGCCGCTCTCAGTAATGAAAACGGGTTCACCGTCATCGAGGAGCTGATCCCCGGAGGTGGCGCAGAGCGCACAGGTCTTTTGAAACCCAAAGATAAGATAATCGCCGTGGCTCAGGAAGGAGAAAAGCCGCTCAACGTGATCGACATGGATCTGCGGGAAGTGATCAAAATGATCCGGGGGAAAAAAGGTACTAAGGTTACCCTGACGATCCTGCGGCAAGCCGATCAGACGGACCGCTTCGCCGTTACAATCGTGCGTGACAGAATAGACATCAAAGAGCAAGAGGCAAAGCTCACATATGAGACGCGACACGTAGGGCCGAGGGAATATGTCTTCGGCATCATCGATCTGCCCTCTTTTTACGGCGGGGCAACAGATGAAAAGTCGTGCTACGAAGACGTGAAAGGCCTTCTCCAGAAGGCTAAAGGAAAAAGCGTGGACGGGATTATCTTGAACCTTTCGCGCAATGGGGGAGGCCGTCTTAATGATGCCGTCCGCATCGCGGGACTTTTCCTCGACAAGGGCGGCGTCGTGGCGACGAAAGACGGACAAAATAACATCACCATTCTTGCCAACGGCATCTCCTCGGGGCAGTACCGAGAGGATAAGGGGAAAATCCTCTCCTTCCCCAAGGAGGACCAGGCCGCAATCTACACGGGCCCCCTCGTTGTGTTTACGAGCCGGGTGAGCGCATCGGCGAGTGAAATTGTCGCCGGGGCGTTGAAGGACTATCACCGGGCCGTCATCGTGGGTGCAGACCACACCTTTGGCAAAGGCTCCGTCCAGATGATCACGCAACACCCCTTGGGACTCGGTGGAATGCGGGTCACCGTAGCGTTGTACTTCCTCCCCAGCGGCACGTCAACCCAGAAGGCAGGAGTCGCCGCGGACATCGTTCTTCCCGGGCTGTTCAGTTATGAAGGAATCGGTGAGTCGGCCCTCGACTATTCCCTTCCAACCCAAACGATCGACCCCTTTGTCTATGCGACGGACGGATTCCCGGGCTCGTATTCCCCGTGGCACCAAGTCGACTCATCCCTCATTTCAATCCTCGCCGAAAAATCTGCGGCAAGAATCACCAAAGACGAGACCTTCGCCGAGATTATCAAGGCCAGCAAAGAGATCGCCGGAAGGAAGGGCACCGTCCGGATCTCCGATTTGCGCAAAGAGAACGAAAAGGAGAACGCCGGGAGGAAGACCGGGGAAGAATTTCGGCGGAAGGCCAAGGATCAGGAAACACCGTACGTGGCGGAGACAGTCAATATCCTGCTTGACATGATCACGGCACGATCGGCTGCTGCAGCCGCATCTCCTCTGCGCTGACGGGAGGGTAGCGCCACTCCACACAGCGGCACGGTAGGTCCCGAACAGTTTCCGCAAGTTTTTTCTTGAAGGGAATAGAGCTTTCTACCGCCACAGCAAACAAGAAGGAGGATGGTCCACGGGGCTGCGAGAATGATTATGGGAAGGGGATTTTCGAGAGGGAGGATTTTGCCAGGTTGCGGAATCTGCTCGCGGGAATGAAGGGGAAATTTATTCTGTCGATAAATGACGTTCGGGAAATCCGGGCCCTGTTCGATGGATTTAAAATGGAGTCGGTGTCGACGGTCTATAGCGTAAGCAAGGAGAGCAAAAAGAGGGTAAACGAACTTCTGATCTCCAACTATTGAGCGCAACCATGCCATCGTTCTTTGATTGAAATCTCTGGAAATCTCTGGTTGACAATTTATTCTGAAAATTGTAGATTTCAGCCATAATCCTGGGTTTCGATATTCTTTTTATTCCTTGAATTTTGGGCGAGTTCTGAGATTGGCACGCTTGTTATCATTTTTAAGGACCGACAGGACCCACACATATAGTATCCCACACGGTGAAGTGGTAAAATTTTGCCCCTTTTTGGGCCCCCATAATTTCTAAAATATCTCCTTGACAGAATTTGCAGTCCTGCTACCATTTGAGCTGTAGACTATCCCTCGTTCATAAAAAACCTCCCAACCAACCTCTAACCTTCTGGAGGCAGTTATGATAACGATTTCCCAGAGGGTATGTGTACCGCATTTCAAGACAATCAACTGCCGCTTTATACCATCATCAAAAACCGTCATATTGATAGGAATTATTGTAATCTTATTCTCTTTTCTTCAACCGGGTTTCGCCCAGAAATTGAAAATATTTAGGCCGGGGTCTGAACCGGATGCATTTGGGAAGATATATTTGGGGGCGATATCGTAACCATGAAAAATCTGGAGTATTGCCGGAAAGATCCAAGTTATGGAGGAATTGCCATTTATCGAAATACGGGAAGTGCCCCTTGCCTATGCGGACGGCCTGGGGAAAAAGCGAGTATTTGTTCCGGAATGGGGAATTTTGTGGGGCCTGTTATTTTGAAGATTGGTTCATGGGATATGAACAGGTACGGGAGGCCGCACTCAAAGAATTTGGGGAAGTGAATAAACCGTTCCCTGATCAAGAATATTATGTTTGGGGGGTGAGAAAACATTGATGGCCCTGGAGTACAATCCCGTTGGGAAGAGAATCCTATTCTGAATGTTTGGCGTATCCATTCTCCGGGAAATGGAACAACCCGCTAAATAATCATTTTGAAATCCTTGGAGGATTGGTTATCTGTTTCCGAAAAGTTCTGCAACTGAAAGCTGTCGATATCCGAATGATACATTCACTACGCCATGTTTTTTCCGAGATTAGAAGTTTGGCACGATTCGTTCACTATTTGCGGTCCCAAGGTACCCACAAGATATGATACCTCTGCAAATAGCCGAAAAACCCGCGTGACAGAATGGGCAGGGCTGCTACCCTTCGAGTTGTAGAATATCCCTCGTTCACAAAAAACCCTTCAACCTAACCTTTAGCCTTCTGGAGTGTTGCATGAGAAGGAGCAACCGAAAGTTGCCAATATTTGGCCTCCGCAGGGGATTCAACCCCCTTTGGAGACTTTCTTAAGCAGCGGATTCCGTAAATATACATTTTCGGAAATTTAATGAAAAGGAGGTGAATGGAAAATGAAGAAATGGATTACTCTGTTTGTATGCCTGTTTTTCGCCACGGCCGTTTTAATAGCAGGGGCTTGCTCCAAGAAAGAGGAGCCAACCAAGCCCATCGCCAAGATGGCCAAGCCGCCGGAGCCGGAGAGGAAGGCTGAGGAAGCCAAGCCAGTTGAGGCTAAACCTGCCGCACAGATCGTAGACACGATCAACAAGTACATGGACGCCTTCAACGCCAACGACCTTGATACCGTTATGACCTTCTTCAGTGATGACGCAATTTATCAACCCGGTGACGGCAAAACTCACAAGGGAAAAGCGGAGATACGCGCTGCCTTCGAGCCACAGTTCGATTATGCGTTTGGAGCGATGCGATTCGACGAGCTTGACCGGATAATCGATGTCGAAAATCGCAAGCTCACGATACGCTATGTGTGCCGACACGATATCTCGAAGATGAAGCCGAGAGGGCTCTTTATGAGTCTCGGGAAAATCGTCCTACGCTTGGTCTACGGAGAAAAATTCGGGTGGCAAGGCGTCGATGTGTTCCATTTCGATGCTGAGGGTAAAATCAAGGAAAAGTATAGCTACTCGTGGTTTGGATCCCGCCCGCACTTTCAGCGCGAACTTGGGTGACCAGCTCGTAAACGTGCGAATAAGGAGTTTCAGCCGACCGTTTTTACAGGTTGTGATTTCTGGTATCTGAAAATCAAATGACTTAAAAAGTGTTGATAATATTTCCATCTATGCAATAACGGCGACAAATTCCGAGGTGCTGATCATGGCACGCAACCTTCACTTTTAAACCTCTAAGATTGCCCCCTATATGTTGTGTCTCCTTACCATGTGGATGTTGAAAAATTCCAATACCAAAATCCAGTTGACAAGAAATCCCATCCTGCTAAAATTCGCTTGGTCCCGTTAGGCTGATTAGAAAGCTGCCTAAGTTCAAGCCTTGCCAAACCTTCGGGAGGATGAAATGAAAGAGCGTTGCCGAAAGGTGCCTTAATAGAGCTCCGGAGAACTTTCAATTCCCCCGGAGGCTTCCCGCGAAGATATCTACGCCTAAATTTCTGATTCTTCAAGGAGGCAAAGATGGCGAAGATGGTTTCAACGGCTCTCTTGCTTTTGGGAATATTGCCAGGCTTTGTTTGGGCCGAGAATTTCTCTGGGATTTACACGCTCTCTTCCCAGGGCGTAACCCTTACCCTCACTCTCAAACAAGACCCGCAGGGAAATATCAAGGGAACGTTGTCCAGCACGACCGGGGTCCAATATCAGGTAGAGGGCATAGTACAAGACGGGATAGGGGTGGGCGTATGTAAAAGCAAGGAGGGAGGATCTTTTTTCGAGGCTCATCCCAAAGGGAGCCAGCTTCTCTTGGCCCTGATCGAACCCGGCGCGAACAACATGCCGGATTACAGCAAGGCCAAGGAATTGATGTTTACGAGAACGGATAAAGGAGTAACCGATCCGCAATCCCCGAAAGGATTTTCGGGTTCTCCAAGGGGTCCGCAGGGGGAATCTCCTCGGCAGCAAACGGCCAGCCCTCTGAGGCAGCAGATGTCGGGGGTCTACTATAGTTTTTCAAGCGCCGGGCCTTCTTACAGCGGAGGGACAGAAAGACAGGTGGTCCTTTGTCCCAATGGCACGTTTTACAGTGGAAGTGAGTCGAGTTATTCAGCGGGGGCCGGGACCTCCGGGGCTTGGGGTGCTGCCGGTCAACGGGCTGGTCAGGGCACCTGGCGGGTTCAAGGGAACGTCAACGAGGGGACATTGACGACGATTGATTCTAAGGGAAAGCCTACGGAGTATCGCTATCGGCGTTGCGGGGGGGATTGCATCTATATCGGCAACACCAAGTTTGCGGTTTCGACCCCGGCTAACTGTCCGTAAAATCTAAATATTTTATAGTTCATGTTTCCCTGGGCTTCAAGAATCCCTTTTCATAAATTAGGACGCTTGCAGTCCGGATATCAATTAGCAGCCTAATCCCCAACCTCGGGACGTTGGCATGACCGGATATTTTGGCAAGAGACTTGTGTGAAGGCTCCTTGGGATTCCAATTCCGGGGAGCCTTTTTTTATGAATTCTTTTCATTCAAAAAATATAGATCAATCAGAAAAAGGAGGATGAAAAATGAGAACTGGGTGGATGAGGCGAAGAGGAATTATTTTCCTGTTGGCGGTATTGATGTTCTTGTCTTGTTTTTCTTTTTCGGCCGATGCGCAGGTTTCGACAATTCCGCGCACGATCAGCTACCAGGGGTATTTGACGAATGCCACCGGAGCCCCGGTGAATGGGACCATTGAGATGGTATTTTCCATTTTCAATGTCCTCTCCGGAGGGGCACCCTTATGGAATGAGACCCAGACGAGTGTTCCTGTGATCAACGGAATTTATAACGTGATTCTCGGGAGCGTGAACGAGATCAATCTTCCTTTTAATACTCCATATTATTTGGGGATGAGTATTGGGGGGAGGAGTTATCGCCTCGGAAGGCCATTACCAGTGTTGGTTATGCCTTCCGGGCCTACACGGCGGATGTCGTCCCCTCTCATCCTCACAGTGGAGCTGACATCACTACGGGTACGGTTGCCGAGGGACGGATTGATCCCTTAATCGCCCGAACTTCCGCTCTGACACCTTTGATTGCCCATACTGCCAATATGAATAACCCTCATGGCACTACAGCGGCACAGGCAGGGGCAGCTCCTGCAGTTCACGATCATGCAGGAGTTTATGTGGGGGTGGGCCAGGCAAGCAGTGTAACCTCGGCCATGATCGTGGATGGGACGGTTGCAGCCGCTGATCTTGCAAGTAGCTCGGTCACCAAGCCCAAATTGAGTGCGGCTGGGGGGACGGCGGGCCAGGTTTTGGGGACGGATGGGTCGAATTTGGTGTGGCAGGCTCCTTCTACGGGCATGGGATGGGTCGACGATGGGGAAATGTTCGGTTGGCGACGTCGACAGACAGGGTTGGGATTGGAAACCCGGATCCCGCCGAGGAACTCCATGTCCTCGGTGCGGGTTATTTGCAGGCAATTTTCCAGAGTACGGATTCATCGGGAGGAATTCAGTTAGTATCAGGGGAGCCTGTACCAAGGACTCCGGGCATAATATATGAGCTTCAGGCCCGTAAGGATGGCGGCTTCATTGTGCATGACCGGACTAATGAGAGGACAGTTTTAGAGGCCCTTCCGAATGGGACCATTCAGTCTTACAGGTGGATGCAGGCGAGGAACGGATTAGGGGACACGATCTCGATTGGGGGAGACAACGTGGGAAATGATTTGGAGATAAGCATTTATCCCACCGATGATGTGAAAAACACCATAAGTTTCTGGAATGCGCGGACGGGGATAGGTGCGAGGATCGGGGTGGGGGACATCACATGGTCTCCAAAAACTCGTTGGCTATCAGTCCCCGCCGGAGCTTTTCGTATAGACAACAAGAGCGAAATGATAATTAGTGAAACATCTCTCTATGTAAATGCTACAGCAATGATGATGGTTGGCGTTTATGCACCTGTGTTTCTGCCTCAAGGTGCAACTGTAACAAAATTAACTGCATATTGGGAAGACGCAGACTCTGATCCTGATTATGATCTGCGAATATTTCTAATAATGAAAGATATGGATACATTTGCCGGTATAGATATGGCAAGAGTTGATTCATTTGGAGCCGCGGTTGGGATTAGATCATCTGAAACCTCAAGCATTACCAACCCCGTAATTGATAATGGTAATTTTTTTTATTTTTTATGGGTGGATATTCCTGCCAACGCAGGGGCCGGAAAATTGAGAGGCGTCAGGATCGAATATACAACCACGAATCCATAATTGAGAAAGGCATTTGGAAAGTGCAAGAGAAAAAGTATCTCCAAGAAAAAATAATGGATAGATATTGACATTCACTGACCGGATCTGGATGGATGTAATAGCAGGTGGCGGGGGTGAATCAACTTCCACAAGCTACCGATCTCTCTCCACCCTCGGTCAGTCCTCCCCCTCGGCCCATCCAACAGCATCGGGTATTACGATTATCCGGGGTTCATTTACAGTTTGGAGGGAATACCTATAAACTCCTACGTGGTTGATTTTAATGGGGATGGGAAACCGGATATTGTCTGGAGGAACACTTCGACGGACAAAATGCTATTTGGTACATGGACGGGGCGACGCTCATCGACATAGCCGATCTTCCGGCCCTTCCCAATCCAAATTATTCAATTGTAGGGGGATAGCAGAGTATAGATTCCAGATTTCTTTTGCCGTCAGTGTGAGATTGAAAAGGTAAACGACAGAAAGGCGGAGTCAGAAATGACTCTGCCTTTTTCCCCCTACATATAATGGTTAGGCATCTGAACAAAAAGGTTCGTACACTGCTATCTTCTTGGAATATTTGGGAAATCAAAAATTATCGTTATGCGGAACATTCCTTGATAAAATGCTGGGGATCTGGTAATTTTCCTAACTGGCACATCCTATAATCCTCCTGTCAAGAGAAAAGTTAAAATCGAGTCAAAATCAAGACATGCAGATGGAGCGATTTTGAGGATAAGCTGGTTCCTTTCAGCCTGAAGGCAGGCTTTCGGTTTTCGACGAATCTCACTTCGACGAACCTTGAATCTAAACGTTACGTTTATCCGGTATGCTCCACTTTGGGAGCCATCCATCATCCTTAATCCAGATTTCAAAGTTCAAGTGAAAGGCCCGTGATTGTGCCACTCGAGGTCCAGAATCGGCCTCCACGCATTCATTGCGGGCTCTCTCGTCGAATCTAAATGTGCTTTTATTCGATCACTAAATGATCTGGATTATAGGACTCCTTTTTCTTCATCAGCGTCCAGGCAATCAGCAACAGCTTCGCCGCCAGCTTCACCCGCATCTTGAACTTGATCCCCGGCTCCCTTTCCCGACCCCGAAGCTTAGCCCTGTAATACGCGATAAAACCCGGATTCTTAATCGAGGCAATCAACGCCGCCTGGTACAACCCACTTCGCGGATCCGCTTTTCCCCTCCGCGATATCACCGGAACCACGTTCTCCGAGCTCTTTCCGCTTCGCTTCGCACAAAGATCAAAACCGACCAGCTTTAAAACCTGTCGCCCATTCTGAAACCGAAACGGATTCCCAACCGCCCCCAATACCTTCGAAGACACATCCGGGCCAAATCCCGGGATGCTCAACAAATATTCATACTCCGGAAATTGAGAACAGATTTCCCGGATCTTCTCCTCGATCTCTCCAATGCTCTCCCGAATCTGCTTAAGCCCCTCCACCATCACCTTCGCCTCAAACTCCACCGTCGGCCCCGCCTCACAACCCACCGAATCCACCGCCAACTTCCAGATCTCCTGTAACCGTTTCTCCTGAGAATATCGTCCCCGGCTTGAACTTACCATCTCGGCAAAGCGCTTATACTCCAACCCCGCGATCACCGACGGATCCAAACACCAACGCACAATCGCCAAGTTCGTTGGGGTAGCTCGCTGATAATACCGGTCCAGCTCCGGAAAATATTTCGCCAACAGATGATTCCGGATCCGCACCTGATACCCGTGCTCCACCCTCCTGAACCGCCTCTTCAACGACAACAAATTCCGCAAATCCTGTAACGGCCCCACCGGAAACTCATAAAACAAACACTTCCCCTGGGACATCAGATCTGCCACATTCGCCGCATCCCGGGTATCATTTGTGTCCCACCGCCCATCCAGGGTCTTTCGGTTCTCACGGCCGCCACCCCCGAAACCAATACCACCAGATGCTGGCATTGGATCAAATGCTCCCCCAGGGGCTTATGGTAATTCCCCGTAGGCTCCATCCCGAAGACGATCCGTTTCAACCCGTTCTGGTCCCTCAACGCCTTCGCTTGGGCCAAAAGCTCCCGAAACCCTTCAAGATTATTCTCAAAAACCAACCGCCGCAAAAACGTCTTCCCCCTGGCCGTCCCAAAAAAGGCATAGTGCTTCTCTTTGGCGATATCGATCCCCACCAGCAGATACTCGCCCGATCCCCGAACTTCTTTCCGGAAT
>CAVZNY010000016.1:0-95647 GCA_963776785.1 uncultured delta proteobacterium | reverse complement strand
AGGCGCTTGTGAGAGTCGCGAAGCGCATTCTCATAAGCGGCCGCATGAACGAAGAGGAATGGGTTTTATTTTTGGGATTATAGCTATGGGGATTCAAAGAGGCAAGTTTTTTTGCGAGGTAGGTTTTTCGATTGTCATTTTGTCGTAGACCCGGGGGTATGAGAGGGCTGTGATCGGGGATGGGGGATAGGGAATCGATTCTGTCGAAGTGGACGGGAAACGAATCGTTTGGGATCCCTGATTTTGGGCAGAGCTTTCCCGGAGGCCATTGGATGAAGGCATTGCGGGATTGGTTTTTTAGGCAGATTGGTTCCATCATGAGGAATCCAGATAAGCCTTTTGATTGGGAGGCGGAGAGGTAGTTGCGAAAGAAGAAGAGAGAGGCTTTCGGAGGAGGAGCCCTTTTTTGCAGCGGGGGCAGGTTTTCAGATCCCAGCCGGTGAGTTGATAGAGGATGTCCTGCCAGGTTCGGGGGAGGATTTCATTTTTCCGATGGCTTTTCACTTCTGGTTGCTGTAGTTGGAGAAGGGTTTGGGCTTTTTCGAGTTTGGTTTTGGCGTTGCAGGGAGCGAGGAGCCCGTAGTGGCGGATTTTGACGAAGCCTCTGGGCAGTACGTGGAGGAGGAAGCGGCGGATAAACTCCTGGGCGGGGAGTGTCACCAGTCTGGGATTTTCGGGGGATTGATTATTCCTGGCTTTGAAGGTCACGTGGCCGTTGTCGCAGCTGATTAAACGGTGGTTGGAGATGGCGACGCGGTGGGTATAGCGGCTGAGGTAGGCATAGACATGTTGGGCGCCGTCGAAAGGTTCTTTGGAGTAGGCCACCCATTTCTGACGCCGGAGTTTTTTGAGGAAACGATGAAAGGCTGGTTCTTCCTTCAGGTCCTCCGTGTTCCCCCGGAACAAGAGTTTTCCTTGGTGGAAGGTTTCTTTGAGGGCATCAAGGAACTTCCCTCGCATAATCAGGGAGAGGGCTTTGACGGGGACGAGGAAGGAGTTTTTTGCGGGGACCCAGTGCTGGGCGGAGGGGTCGAGTCCTCCGCCGGTGACCACGAGATGGAGATGGGGGTGGAATTGCAGGTCCTGATCCCAGGTATGCAGGACGGTGGTGAAACCTACTTGAGCTTGTAATCGTGAGTATCCCCGGGCCAACTTTTGAAGGGCTTGCGAGGCGGTTTGGAAGAGGAGGTTATATAAAACCTCTTTGTTCTGCAGGATGAGGGGGTTCAGTTCATGGGGGAGAGTAATGACCATATGGAAGTAATGGATCGGGAGGATCCTTTCCTTGCGGGCTTCGAGCCATTTTGCTTGGTTTAGGTTTTGGCATTTGGGGCAGTGGCGGTTGCGGCAGGAGTTGTAGGAGATGCGGGTGAATCCGCAATCCTGGTCGCAGACATCGACGTGTCCTCCCAGCCCTGCGGTTCGGCAGCGGGTGATATCGGCGAAGGCTTTTTTCTGTTCCGGAGAGAGGGGATGATGGTTCCGGTAGTCTTCGCCGTGGAGGCGAAAGATATCTACGACCTCCAGGGAGAATCGAGACCCCGTTGTGCTGGGACCTGGGGCGTGAAACTCCGGCATGGGAGTGCCTTATTGTTTTGCGGTGTTTTGCTGGGGGGTGTCGGATTTCTGGATCAGATCCAGGGGACTGCGGGTGAGACTGAGAAGACGGTCGGTGACGTGGGTATATCGTTGGGTGGTTTGAATGGAGGTGTGGCCGAGGAGGGTTTGCACTACCCGGAGGTCATAGCCGGTTTCTAAGAGGTGGGTGGCAAAGGAGTGGCGCAGGGTGTGGGGGGTGATTTTTTTGGAGAGGCCAGCTTTGACCGCGATCTTTTTGAGAACCTGCCGGATGGAGGAGGTCGTTAGGGGATTTTGGGGTTTTTGCCCGGGAAACAGGTACTCCCCTTTTCGGCGGGCGGTTGGGTAGTATTCACGCAGGAGGGTCAGCATGGTTTCGCCGAGGAGGACATAGCGGTCTTTGTTTCCTTTCCCCCCGCGGACATGGATGAGCATCCGTTGGCTGTCAATGTCTGCGGGTTTGAGGGCACAGACTTCGGAGACTCTCAGCCCGGCTCCATAGGCAACGGCCAGGATGGCTTTGTACTTTGGGGATTTGATGGCGGTAAAGAGGGCGAGAACTTCCTGCATGGTGAGGACTTTGGGAAGAGTTTTAGGTCTTTTGGGGTGAAGGAGATGCGTAACCACCTCCGGGCGGCGCAGGGTAATCCGATATAAAAACTTGATCGCATTGACATGCATGTCTTGAACGAAGGTAGAGACTTTGCGATCCTGGGCGAGATGAAGCAGGAACTGGCGCACCTCGGTTTCGCCCATTTCTGAGGGCGGGCGCATGAAATGCTTGGCGAAGTTCCGGATGCATCTCACGTAAGCGCGGGAAGTGTGGGGGCTGTAACGTTTGAGTAAAAGATCGGCCTTCATTTGTTCTTGAAGTTTTCCCATGGTTTTCCTCCTTATGAGAGATTTTGAGAAAAACCATACCGGGAAACCGATCAGTCCACGAGGAAAATCTTTTCGGGAAAAGAAGGAAGGACTTTACAAGGCAGGATCTACTGACTCACTTGGCAGCCCGGAACCTACGCGAAGCGTTTAGTTCATGCAAACCATTCATGCTATTTTTTAGGGAATTGGGCGGTATCGGGTTGGGCTACCTTCACTTTTGGCGTTTGCATGGGTTCCCAAGATATAGTGCGCCCCCATGGTGTCGTGTTAAATATTTGACGCTGTTTGGATCTCCCACATTTTCCTAAAATCAGCTTGACAAAAGTTTTGATCTCCCTATAATTAAGGCGTAGATTTTCCCCTCGTTCACAAAAAACCTCCCAACCTAACCTCTATCCTTCTGAGGCGTAAAATGAGAAGGTGGGGTTATCGGAAGATGATCAAGTGAAGCCTCCAAAGGGCTTAGGATTTCCCTTTGGGGGTGCCATCCCAGTGCAAACTCGCAGCGCCAAAAATCGAGTTCATATCGAAAAATCCAAAATTGTTCGACATTCCAAGAGGAATTCATCGATCCTTTTCATGTTCATGACGAGCTTCACGAAAGGAGGGTATGCAAATGGAAGGAAAAAGGAGGACCCTGGGGCGATTTCTGTTCATAGCGACCTTTTTACTGGGGACGCTTTTAGGGACTATTGAGGGTTCCCACGCCATTACCAATGGGCAACCGGATGGGAATGGTCACCCATACGTGGGGGCGGTCCACAATGGAGAGGTCTTCTGTTCTGGCTCAGCCATCTCTCCGCGCATATTCGTAACCGCCGCTCACTGTTTTAATTACTCAGGCGAGGGAGTATGGGTAACATTTGATCCCGAACCTTTTGCGCCTGGAAATATAGCTAAATACTATACGGGGACTTGGTATCCCCATCCAGATTTTTGCCTTGGATGTGCACCAGGGCTTCCTGGAACCGACACAAATGATGTGGCCGTGGTCGTGCTCGATCGCCCCGTTTTCCAGGATGAGTACGCCCAGTTGCCCGCAGAGGGTTTGGTTGATACGTTGGCGATGGGAACGGAGGTGACTATTGTCGGCTATGGCGCTCAGTTTTATGTTCCCGGAGGTGGCCCACGCCAGCCAGTTTATTTAAGAACGAGGTACTATGCCCCGACTCTTTTGGTTGCAAGTGAGCATGGAATTAGCGACGAATACATCAAGCTAACGGCGAATCCCGCGCAGGGGAAGGGCGGAATCTGTTTTGGTGACTCTGGTGGGCCAGATCTCCTGGAAATGGGAGGGCTGGTAACAATCTTAGCGATAAATTCATTCGGGACTAACTACAACTGTACGGGCATCAATTATTCAAACCGTATAGACACGGCAGATGTGCTGGAATTTATCAGGCAATTCTTATCCAAACGATGAGAAGGAAGTTAAAGAAAGAGATCGTTATCAAATGATCAAGGAGGAAAGATGGGGTCAGAAATGGCTCTGTCTTTTTTTTGATGCCTCCACTACAGATTAGGGTATACCTGTATTGGCAAAACCGCTCGACTTCTGCTATGTTGGTGATAAATTCGAAGGCCCAAAGAGCTACGAGATACAAAGTATATCTGGTGGGAAATGACAGCGACCCTGAGTTCAACGTACTGGCACGAAACCAAAACCTAAATTATAGGGTTTTATGCCGATCCGTATAAGACATAACGATAAAAGCAAAATGGATGTAAGCTGATGATATTCATTGGTTTCTCGTCGTAGCGTCCAAAAGTGTTATACCGACCCGGAAACGTTTTCCCGGGTATTATGCGGATCCATCTAATTATCGACCGCTGGCGAGAGGTGTGGCGAATGGCCCCTGGCTCCGGCGGCGGTTGGCGCAAGTCCTCTCTGGTTCGAGGCTCTTGAGCCGAGATGGGGGAATCCTTGAAATACCTCCTCCTTGCCCTCGCCTGGACGGCGTACTGCACGCTGCACAGCGCAATGATCTCGGAGACAGCGACCGGCTTCCTAAAGCGCAGGCTGGGCGACTCCTTTCAGTTCTACCGGCTCTTCTTCAACGCTATCGCGATGCTCACACTCATCCCGGTTCTGTGGTACTCGCACTCCCTTAGGCAAGAGGCGATCTTCCGCTGGGAGGGCGTATGGCTGGTCCCCCAATACCTTCTCCAGGCCTGTGGTATCCTGCTCGTGGTCGCTGGCGGAAGGCACTACAGTCTCGGACAGTTCATCGGGATCAGCCAGTTGCGGGGGGCATCCTCCGGCGGGTTGGCGACGGGGGTGGGATCGATTCGAGTGGTGTCCTCGGTCTGGTCCGGCATCCCTGGTACACCGCGGTCGTGCTGCTCTTGTGGGCGGGCAACCTGGACATGGCAGCGTTGGTCGGCAACAGCGTGCTCACCGTCTACATTGTCGTCGGCACGCTCCTTGAGGAGCGGAAGCTCGTCCACGAGTTCGGTGACGCATACCGCAGCTACCAAGGGCGGGTGTCCATGTTCGTCCCACTGAAATGGATTCGGTCGCGGATCGCTCCCTGAGGGGTTCGGCGGTCGCGAGCGGTGGGATTAGCACAGGATCAATAAATCCATAAAAAGAGGACAAACGCCCTGTGGATGATGGACCAAGAGGGGAACTGATCCGATGGCCTGAAGTTTAGGGAATATATTTTTGTCTCGTTATACCTTTAATGAATCCACTTATTGCTGAACACAGGCCTAAAAGATAAAAACGGTCAAAGTCAAAAGGAGAATTTACGTGAAGGTTATTGCGTTTAATGGCAGCCCTCGTAAGGGCGGGAATACATTTATCCTTATCAAATACGTTTTAAATGAACTCGAAAAGGAAGGAATTGAAAGCGAAATAGTGCAACTCACGGAAAAGGAACTCCGGGGGTGCATTTCCTGTTACAAGTGTATTGAAAATAAAGACAAACAATGTTCGGTAAAAAGTGACGCCGCGAATGAGTATATAGAAAAGATGCTGGGGGCAGACGGGATTATCCTGGGTTCGCCTGTCTATTTTATTGACGTTACCCCTGAAATGAAAGCCCTTATCGACCGTACGGGTTTTGTGGCTCGGGCCAATGGAAGAATGTTTAGGAACAAGGTTGGTGCGGGGGTAGCCGCAGTGCGTCGGTTGGGCGCGGTTCATACTCTTGATACGATAGACCATTTCTTTTTTGCCAACGAGATGGTTCTTGTCGGCCGGGGTATCGGTTTTGGCAGAGAAAAGGGAGAGGTGGAAAAAGACATGGAGGGTATTGAGCAGGTGAAATCGCTTGGGCAAAGGATGGCGTGGTTATTAAAAAAACTTCATGGTTAATTTCTGTGATTATCGAAGAAACCAAACGGAGAATTATCATATTGAAATAAAATTGGGGAAATCAGTATTTGATCTCCCTCACGGACTGTGTCTGACGAAGTCGAACCCCTTCCATATGCAAGAGTTGGCATTTGATCGAACGGCCTCAAAGTCAAATGCTAATTTTCCCATTTCAGCTTACTCGCCAGCGGAGTGTTCTTCGTTGTTCACCAGAAGAATTCCTTGACCAGGAAAAATCTTGCCTGATATATTCGCCCGGGAACAGATCCTTTTCACTCTGCTTGCGCACAAGGCGGTAACCTTGCTCCTGAAGATTGCTTTCGGCTTTGAACAACCCAGCTTCGTCGTAATCCTCGATTTTGATATGGGATCTCATGAATTAGGTTTCTTCGCTTAAAGGGATGCCCGAGGCGATCCTTGCGGAAATTTCAGGAGAAACCGCCCTGACACCTCACAGCGCCAGGTTTTGGAATTTCCTGGAATTTAGTCCCTGAAATCAAAAGTACAGGTGAGCAAATGTCAATAATAGTCAAGGGGTCATAATTTACTAAATAATATCAAGTAGAATTGCGGGTTCGAGTCCCGCCTTCGGCACCAACTTTCCTCAACGAAAAAGGGGGGTTATGAAAAATAGCCCCCTTTTTTTGTGTCTGGTGTAGGTCTGGAATATTTTATAATATATAATGATGGCAAGGCGAGGCTCAAAAGTTGAGGATCGATCTTAACCTGAAAGCAGAGAGAATGCCCTTCAAAAATTTTTTTCTGGAAAATTTTGGGGGCCCATTTCAATCATTTGGGCAAAATTTCTTTAAGGTTTTGGGGAACGTGTCGGTCGGCGTAGAGGAACTTGACCAGGAGAAGCTCACGCCCCTATTGCGGCTCAAGCACTATAACTCCATCGCCGACGCTGTGGCCGATCTTGGCAGGCCAGAAAAAATCGGGTTATTCTTTGCCGGTTTTCAGAAGTATTTGTATCAACCACACATTGGAAGATGACAAGAAGAAAGATAAACCTGGGAAACGAAGCAGGCAGGAACGAGGATCTATTTCAAAAATTGGTACTGTGTCCCCTGAATTTCCGGAGCGTCAAACATGATGAAGACGATGTTGGGTTTCTTGTCCGCTGCGCTGGCCGGCCCTGCGACCAACACCAGGACAGCAAGGACTGCAAAAAAAATAGGGGAGATTTTCATGGGGTGCTTCATTCTCTTTCTCCTTTACATAATTCGTTGTTGCCTATGTTGCCTTGCCATTTCCCGTCTCCATGGAAAACGATTTTCGAGGGCCCTCAACAATTGAGTAATATGTCCCCCGAATTAGAATCGCCCGAATTGCCAACTGGGAAACGCCTTCCTATTTTCCAGTACTCGGAGCCACCTGCTGGCGTGCTTTTTTGGCCGCTTCCAGCGCGTCGAGCTGGAGCCGGTAGGCAACGTAATACTTGTAAATGTTCCGCACATAGGTCGTGGTCTCCATCCCGATTCTCTGGGCGGTCACGATCTCCACGTTGTTGAACCACTTGTCCGGGTCGAGCCCGCGCTTCTCGGCTTCCTTGCGCATCTTAGAGACGTTTCCCGGACCGCAATTATAGCTGGCAAAGGCAAAGAGCGTGCGGTTGTTCTCCGTAAAGTTCGCACCGGGGAAGAACCTGGTCATGAGCTGGTCCATGTACTTCGCGCCCGCGTGGATGTTGGGCTCGATGATGTTGATATCGCCCACTTTCAATTCTTGGCCGGTGGCCGGCATGATCTGCATGACGCCGATGGCCCCCACGTGGCTCTTTGCATTCTGGTTGAGGTTGGACTCCTGGTAGCCCTGTGCGGCAAGCATGAGCGGGTCGAAGTTGTACTTCTCCCCGTACTTCCTGAAGAGAACAAGTATCTCCTCGAAACGCTCCCACTCCGAAGTGCCCGTGGGGTTCTTGATCTGCTTGATCCGGGACATGTGCTGCTTCAGGCGGGAGGCGGTGACGCCCTGCTTCTGCAGAAAGCCTCGATCGAAATCAAGGATCTCTGCCGCCAGCTTCGGGCTTCCCTTCCGAATCGCCCAGCCGACCTTGCTGTCTTCAGTGAGGGCCACCCGCTCGTTCACCTTTATTTTCGGCAGGATCTGCGCCCACATCTTTGCTTTCCAGTCATCCACGACGATGGCTTCCAGGAGACCGGCGTTGAGCATTTCCATCATGTCCTCGTCTTCCAGCGCATCGGGGACGAGCACCAGCTTCGCGGTGGGCTTGCCTTCTTTCTGCAATCGGCCGTTGACCGCCTCGAGACTTTGATAATAGCTCGACGTCTTGCGGACGTGGACGGTCTTGCCGGCAAGGTCTTCCACGGCGGAGATCGCCGGCGATTTCGGTCCGGTGACGACCAGCTCCTTCATGCCGGCCTGCGCCGGCGGCGAGGCGAAATCCACGCTCTTCAGCCGCTCTTCGGTGACGGTAAGGTTGCCCACGGCGATGTCGCCCAGGCCCTGGACGATCTGCGTAAGCAGCCTGTCGCGGGTGGTGGGGACGATGTAGACGGTAAGTGGGCGTTTGCCAAGCTTCTGCGCGTACTTCTTGTTGACCCAGCGCTCGAAGTCACGGATATTCTCGGCGGAAAGGCCCCTTTCCCGTCCCTTGTCGTTGAAATAGAGGGAGCGGCTGTAGGGAACCAATACCCGGATCATGTGGCGCTGGAGCATCGCGTCAAAATCGCCCGTCCAGGGCTTATTGGAAAGGTCCAATTGCCGGACCTTCTCCTTCGAGGCCGAGCCGGACGGGGCCGGAGCCGACGTCTGCCCGAAGGCACCGGCGGCCATAACCAAGGAGACAGTGATCCCAAACACCAATCTGCCGATTGGGAGCAGGCTTTTCATGTCTTTATCCCTCCTGGGTCTTTAGGGCAAATAAAGGCTCGGAAATCCGCCTTTTCACTATACACCAACAACTCAAACCTTGAGGCCATTTCGATACAAGAAGTTCCGGGAATTGGTCTTCAGCATCTTTTCGACATCCCTGTCGGGAATGATTAATCCGGGACGTTGTTGCCTATGTTGCATAGCCATTTCCCGTCCCTATGTAAAACGATTTTCGAAGACACTCAATAATTGAGTAACATGTCCCCCGAATTCGCATCCGCATAATATGGCTTGAAATCCGAGGGAATGGTTCCTCTACACCATAATTGGCAATCCTTTTGCCTTTTCTTAATTTCCTCCCGGATATTCTCGCTGATCGCTTTCAACTGCCCGGGGGTTGGCGGGAAACAAGATGCTATTTGACTCATGATACTCCAAATTGCCCATCAAGTTTTGGCCTTCATGCCGGCTACTGTATCAAATTTGTTAAAAAAAGACAAAAGGATTTCAAAGGCTTCCCGGTAAGGATTGATTCTCCTCTCGATGAAATATTCTCTCTGCTCGTCGATCTGCATCTTCCTGCGTCGGATGTCATCGATCAGCAGTACGGGCAGGTTTTCGGGCTTGATCTCTTTTTCCCCGGCCTTCGGGTCGCTGGTTATTTCGTTTGTCTTGTCAACGAGCGCCCGTTCCTGATCGGAACTGGCGACGTTGTGCACAAGCGCCTTGGCGTCCGCTTCGTTCAGCCTTAGGACCAGGTAGTTCGCGATCGCGGAGAAGATTGAGTAGTGGGATTCTTCACCGTAGATCCTGCTTTCCCGGAACAGGAAGTTGAAGAACTGGCACAAATAGGCGGATCTTCCATCTTGTGCTCAGCGACCAGAGATTTTGTGATCACAATTAGCTCCCGTGGTCCGTGGGGGCCCTCCTTCCTTCATTAACGTTTATGAAGAAAGCCGAAGGAAAGGAAAAAACGCCTGATAAGAAATCTTAAGTTTTCTTTCCGAAAAGCCGGTTTCCTCATCGGCCTGGACCATTGTCCTTCTTTTTAAAATCTTCTTATACCGGGGAAACATTCAATCGGGATAGGGGAAGGTCTCCCGACCTTCGCCCTCCCACACCACCGGGCATACGAGTCCGTACCCGGCGGTTCACATAGCCTTGCCTAACGCCCGATACCATTCAACAGGCCGATGAATCCCATTTGGGCAAAGAACCGATTGGATAAAGCTACTTTCAGCGGTTTCATATTAGACACTATGCGCTTTGTTCTCTGCGCTATGCGATTTTTCACGTAATTTTAGGGGTTTCAATAAGTTTCCTTTTCTTGTATAATCCGGCTGAATTAAGGGACGCGAGAGCGTCTGTTGAACAGGAGATAATTGGGACAACGGGGTCCACAAGAAAGGGCTCAAACGTCTCATTTTCCAGGCAATCTGGAAGAAGTTGTAAGTGATTAAAAGTACAGGTTTTTTAGGATGAAATTGTTTTTTGCAATTTCCTCGACCTCTATGCTCGAAAAATGTGAGGTGATCTTATGAATACAAGGGATGAAGTCTTAAATTTCCTGAGACAACATAAGGAGGACTTTGCGGAGCGGTTTTCGGTCAGGCGAATCGGCTTATTTGGTTCCTTCCTCCGGGGTGAAAGCGGGGACGAAAGCGATGTGGACATCCTGGTCGCAATGGATCAGCCGACATTTGATCATTATATGGATTTGAAATTCTTTCTGGAGGAGCATCTGCATCGGTCGGTAGATCTGGTCCTCGAAGAAACAGTGAAACCTCGCCTGAAGCCGATACTGGCCCGCGAGGTGGCCTATGCCTAGGGATTTTCGGCTTTACATCGATGACATGTTGGAAGCCACAAAGCAGATTCGTATTTATGGGGAGGGTTATGACCAGGAATCCTTCGCCTTAGATCGGAAGACCCAAGATGCGGTCATCCGAAATTTGGAAGTCATCGGCGAAGCGGCGCGGAATCTTCCTGAAGAAATCAAGGCAGCCACTCCTGAAGTGGAATGGCGAAAAATCACCGCCTTACGAAATATTCTGATTCATGAATATTTCGGAATCAGTATTCCAATCCTCTGGGATATTATTCAGAACAGACATGAACCATTGGGAAAGGCCTGTTTGAAAATGCTTGAGGACCTGGGGGATTCAAGAAACTGTTAATCATGAAAACATATGGGCGAGAGTTGGAGGGTTTGAAGGTATGAATATTTCTCTGGGCTCTCCGCGATCTCTGCGGTGAGGCAAATTTTTTCGAAATGGAGGTTTTCAGTCTTTCTTTCTGTTAGCAGACGTTAGCGTATTCTCTGTGTTCTCTGTGGCGAAAGGGGGAAAATGCGAAGGGATCACCCCTGAGCCGATGGCGGTCATTTCGTGCTCGATGCTATGGAAGGACCGTATACCTTTCCCATAAAAGCCCCCCCATCATCTCTCTGGTAATTTTTGACAAACGAATAGTATTTCTCGCGGACCATCTGCAGCGTCTGGTGTCCCGCCATCTGCTGGACTCACCCGGGCAGCTCTCCAGCATCCAGCATCAAGGTCGCGAAGGTGTGACGCAGCTGGAAGACTTCATAGATGCCTCCTTTTGGGTAAAATGCTTGCTTACCGGATGAACCCTATTTTCTATGACAACTGCCGCAATGGTTTTCGTCAGCTCTGTGTCCGTGGTGGCAGGCATTGCAATCGAGATATAGGTCATGCGGATTTGTATGCGGGTTGCGGCTCGCTGTTTCCGTCCGCTTCGCAAGTTTTTCATACGACCCGTGACAACTCAGACACTTGGCCGTGCCGACCTCTGCTCCCGCAGCCACTTTCGCCGCCCCATGGCAGCTGTCGCAGTTAAGCCCTGTCTTAATGTGTTTGTCAGAATTGAATACGTCCGCAGCAAAAAGCACCTGCACTGCAAACACGCTGAGGAGAAGCAGCGATAACAGCAACTCGAACTTCTTCGCAAAAATCCTTCTTTTTCTAATCATTTTCATACACCTCTAATTATTCTATTGCTCCGGCAATTACGGGGACGGCGTTGAAAAACTCGAAGGCACGCCCGTGGCCGGCAAGCCAGGTGGACACCTCTGATCTTTGACAACCTCTTAGCCAGAGATAATTCACCTTTAAATTTTCCATCTTATAGGAACGACCTTAATAAGTAGACATGACGGCAACAATCTTTCAGAACCGAGCGAACGGACAATTTGGCCCCTTCATCATTCCTACTTTCTTTTGCCGTTCCCTATAGTATTCGCTTCGTCAAGCCTTGCCTGAAAAGATACATTTTCCCCCTTGATCTTGAGACAAGGGCGGAGACCCAACTCTTAAATGCAGGTAGAGACTTTCTTCTCTTTCTTTCTCAGTTTTGCGACCGGCCAAGTACAGAAGCAGAAGAAAACGATTCCTATAAGTCCCAAGAAGGCGGCTCCATAGAAAATTGTCTTGATTCCGAAAAATCCCAAAGCAAATCCACCTGCCAAAGGGGCTAGAACCGTGCCAAAGTTCATGGCCCCGTTAAAGATGCCCATGGCAAGCCCCATGCCATAAAGATTCCCTTCCTGGACAAGAAGGGCTGAACTGGCAGGTATTGAAACCACTCTAAATGCGCCTATGGCGACGCTCAAGGCCAGAAGGTGACCGAAACTCTGAGCCAAGGGAAGGCAAAAGGTAAGGAGGGCCGTCATAGAACCGCCAAAGATAACCAACCAACGACAGTTCAGCTTATCGGACATGCTTGCCATGGGTCTCAGAAGGAGCGCGGTGACAACCGTGCCAGAACACATGATTATGCCCATCTCAAGACCCGTCAGTTTCAGGCTGTCATACATGAAAATCGGAATAAAAACCGCAAAAAGCGCAATGGAGAAAGATCGCGTGAGGATGAAACCCGACAGGCCAACAAGTATACTACCCATTCTAAGACCACTCAGACGAGGTCGCGTACGGGCTACATTGTCTGGCGTATGGGTGGGAACAATCATCACAAAAAACAAGGCCGAAAGCAGCGAAAGGAAGCAGAGAACAGCGAGACTCAAGAAAACACCCGGGAAACCGGCAATGTCTTTTACCACCCCCCCTATCATAGGACCTACTGCCTGGGCACTGTAAAAGGAAATATCGAAGGTCCCCATGGTCTGGGCTTCTCTTCTTGCCGGCGCCATATCACCTATGAATGCGAGAGTGATCGGCCGGACCAGAGCAGCACCTATACCCTGTATAATCCTAAGGGCAATTAAGACCAGTGGTCCTGGGGTGAGGAGATAGCAAAGAGAGACCGTCAGGCAGGTGCAAAGGCCGGCGATGATGAGTTCGCGGCGTCCTCGATGGTCTGCCCACCATCCGCTGAGCGGCGACATGAGCATCTTGGCAAATGCATATCCTGAAAAAATCAGGGCAATATGAAACCCGGTTGCCCCGGCGCTGACAGCGTAAATCGGGAAGAAAGGCTCAACTATTCCGAACCCAAGGGAAATCATGAAGTTGATAACAAAGAGCCCTCGGTAAGCGCTTCTTTTTACTTCATCGCTCACGGCAAATTCCATCTTTCGGACAAACGAAAAATCTTGCTTTATTTGGCATGGCCCGATGCCTCAAACTGATCTTCTCCTTTTGCTAAAAATAGTTCTGCCTTTTAGGCGGATAGGTTCATTGAAGAAGTTCTCGGCGCCACAGATTGATATATGAAAACAGTCTCCTTTTCTATTGATCCCGGCAGGGTATCAGCTTGCTGAAATATTCTTATATTCGTGGTCTTGGTTCGCCGAGAATTCGTTGTGCCAAGCTGATGGGTCAGGTTCTTTGCCGCGCTCACAGGGTTCAGTACATAATTGACTTCTTTCCGGAAAGATACTTTTTTAGACAGCATGGGGTACCCGTTTAAATCCAAGCATCTGAGGCTATTTCTTCAATCGTTTTCATCGACCGCCCGATCCATTAGAATCCGCTCGGCGCCGAACATCTCCGGTACTTCCGTCATCACCGATGTCCCGCCCTGGGCGGTCAGGATGTCGGTAATCTCCCCCGCCAGCTGATTTGCGGTCAGACCGGAAAAACCGTCCGCTCCCGCGCAGTTGCTGCCCACAATCAGTTTGGACATTAGAACCGTTTCCCGTTGATAGGTCAGGGCGTGGGCGTGTAGTTCTATCAGAAGCTCCAGAGACTCTTCAAATTCATCCTCAACGTCCTGGTAGGCGATGAACTTGACGCGTGTCGTGACAAAAACTCCGAGGCTCGGTTTAAAGGATGCCAGGTCATTGATCTCGCACCCCAGACCGGCGAAAAGGACGCCGGCCGCATTGGGATTTTTCGACATTCCGGCCAGAATGGATCGGGTAGGCGATAAATTAAGGCCGTTCTCGACCCATCCGCATTCGTGGGTATACGGGGTGAAGCCGTCGAAATTGACCGTTGCCGGTATCTCCTTTTCCCTCCTGGCGGCCATTTCTTGCGATTTGTTTTATTGGGATAGGTCATCCTCTCCGAAGACCAGCCCCCCAAAATCTGGAGCTTTTTTTGGAAGGGGGCTGGTCCGTTCACCAATAATTTTCTATTCAGTGTAGGGCGGTTCCCCGTGGATGGATCTTGCCAGGTCGAGGGCCTTCTTTACTTGATCCTGGGTACCCCTGAAAACAAGCCATACAGCCCCTTCCGCACCGCTGACACCCCCTGAATTGGCATGAATGGCAGTTGCTCCCGTCAGCATTTTAATGGCCTCCAACTCGGTTACAATCTCACCCGTGAGGATCCACATGGAGGGAATAACGTAACCGGGAAATGGCGTCGGCGAAGGGCCGGGGGGGGCAGGCAAGGATTCTATCGGCTCACGCATCTTCAAGGTCAGATCCGCTATATCCCCTGCAACCAACTTATCAAGGCCGACCGGAATGACGAGGTGCGCCTTGCGGGCCACGATGAAGGGCATTGTGATCCCTGTCGTTCCCCCTGACGGGTCCAGAATATTGACCGCCGCCAGCTTGTTCTTATAGTCCAGGGCATTCGCCCCCTTCATGACAACGTCGCCGGCTTTCAGCTTCTTCATGGCATCGCCAAGCGAGAGATCAACGATCTTGCCTTTCTCCAAAACTATGTGGGGCACGGGTTTCGCCTGGGGCAGTATTTTAGCCCCTTTTTCGGGTTCAACTCTTCCCGTCACATAGGCTGCATGCGAGACTTTCTGCCCAGTGATCTCCTCTGCCACGTAGGCATTGGTTGTCCCCTTGATGATAACGACCATCCCGTTTGCAAGGGCATTCTTGACGATCGGCATCTGGGCCACAGCCTTGGCGATCAACCTCTTGGATTCGGCTACCGTGAAAATCGCTCCGCTCTGGAAAATCTTAGCCGGTCCCGCACCTCCTGATTCCGCCGCGGACAAGCTCCCTGAAAATAGCAATGGTACGCCAATGGCAATCACAAACAGAAAGACAACCCCTCTCAATACTCTTTTCATGGTGTATTTCTCCTTTCGCTGTTAAATTCATTTCATCCGAATGTCGCGCGCATTTACCCAAACCACCCGGTTGGCGATCTTCAGGATTTTCGGCTGGCCCTTCTCGATCTGGACAATGCTCACCTCCTCTCTGGATAATGATTCATAATATGCTAACATATTTTTAGTTTTACTGCCTGAAACCATCAAAACCGGGAACGATTACCGAGTTGTAATCTCATCCCGCCAGAATAACTCCCGTCATGACAACCTAAATTTTTGTATCAGTTTAGAGTTTTGAAAAAATTATGTGACCGCCTCTGTCGGGGCCCGAGGGCCGGAACGGAACGCGCCGGAAGCATCGGCTGGGTTGGCCCTTGGCCTCGAAGATCAAAGCTTGTTTCCGCCGGAGGGGCGGGGCGTATCGTCCCCGCCCCCTCCACGGAGAAATCAGCGCCTCATGATTCCAAGCGGGCCGGTCTGGCCCCCGGGCCCTAAAACCGCTTGGCCCTGACGAAATTCCTTTTTTCAAAGGGCTAAAGGGTTACAAATCTTCTACTAAAGGAACCGCTCCCGCTGCCGATCCTCGGATCGATCGGATGTATTTACACCGTTCAGACGTGTCCGCGCTCGCTGTACCGGCGCCGGCGCAGGGCACGATAGCAGAAAACATAGGAGCGGCAACGTAAATTTATCACGGGTTTGCCTCCATCATTCTCCCGAAGTTTAGGAAGGCCTGCTCCAGTTTCTGCAAGGTCGCCTGCCGAGAATCCCCGGCAGCGGAATGTGCGCTCCTCGGGCAAGAAAGTCTCTCCGCCTCAGCGTCCCCTCTCCACCACCTTGAGGGAGGTTTGGGCCGGAACCTTCTCGGTGAGTCTTTTCCCGTTGAGGAGGGCGGTTTCCTGCAACCTCGATTCGGGGACGCCGAAGGAACGGAGGAGGCTGTCCAGGGTTTGGGTCGTTTGCGCCATCCGGATTCGGATCCGGTCCGGCTGAACGTTGATCCTTTCGGAAGCCGTCAATTCCCTGAATCCTCCCATGGTGGTCACGAACAGACTCTCGTATTTGGGCGCCGCGGTCAGGGCGGAGACCCCGTGAAAGACAAAGACCCGGTGATCCTTTTGGATAAAATAAGAAACCAGCCGGATATTCCCCTGTTGCGTTGCATGGTCCGAAAAAACCCTTTGCGCCGGTAAGCCGTTGACCTGGACGGCTTCGGCTTTGACGACGCGGGCCTTCGATTTGGAGACAAAAAGGCTGGCCGCTTCCGGAGGGGACTTTTCATTGGTCGCGAACAGCAGAACCAAGGCGTCCTTCTGTTCGCTCACGATTTGAACGCTTGCCGGGGAATGATTCATTTTCCATTTTGCCGGCACGGGAAACTGGAAGCGAAGCTCCGGATGGTAGAAGATTCCGTCGGCCTCGTATCCCTGGCGGGGGTCTTCCCCGTAACTGATCCCTTCGATCCGCCTCAGGTACTCTTCGCGATTGACCCTAAGCTCCCCGGCTCCGATGCGCATCTGCCACTCCTTGGCCTGGGCCCGGACGGCCTGCAGGCGATCCTCCGGGCTCGGGTGGGTGGAGAACCAGCTCGGGAGGCCGCTCCGGTCCGCCCCGGGGTTCATCCGCTCCAGGGATTCAAAGAAGGCGGCGAGCTGGGCCCCGTCGTATCCCGCCTTGCTCGCGTATTCTACGGATAGGGAGTCCGCCTGCCGCTCGTTCTCGCGGCTGAAGCTCAGGAAGAGCATCCCCACCCCGGCCTGGGCCAGGCCGGTCGCGAGGCCGCCGATTACCGGAAAGACCGCCCCGACGATCGAACCGATGCCCAGGCCCACCTGGGCGACCTGCGCCCGGCTGTACTGCTGGGCCGAGTGGCGGGCCGTGATGTGGCCGATTTCGTGGCCCAAGACCCCGGCCAGCTCCGCCTCGCTGTTCAGGCTCGCCAGGATCCCGCGAGTCAGGTAGACATACCCGCCCGGCACGGCAAAGGCATTGACCACCGCGGAGTCCAGAATTTTAAACTGAAAGGGCAATTCGGCGCGATGCGAGGTCTTCGCCAGCCGCCGGCCGAGGGGATCGATATACCCCGCTATCCTGGAATCCGGGTACAGCCGGTATTGTTTGACAATCTCGGCATCGGTCTGGCCCCCCAGCTGAATCTCTTCCTGCTCGCTAAGGAGCATGAATTCCTGCCGCCCGCTCACGGGGTTCATCGCGCAGGCCGCAAGAAAAGCCAGCAACCCGATCCCCGCCACCCCCCTGAGAATCTTCCTGCCTCCCATCTCCCCCCTCCATAGGTGTCAGGCCTTGAAATATGAATTAAGGCTTTCAATCTGGTTTCGTAAATCCCGATTCCGAGACATCTCCTTTTCGACCCAAGCCGACGCCTTGCTCACGGCACTGGCCTGGATCCCGCCGAAAAACTCTCCAATCTCCCGGTTCCCCTTCTCGGTGAACCGCTTGGCGAAATACAGCGCAGCTTTCCGGGGAAAATTCCCCCTTTTCCCTTTTCCCAGAATGTCTTCTTCCTTTACCCGGAATGCATCCGTGATGACTTGACCCACCTTTTCAAGGGATATTCCCGCCTGGAGCTTTTTCCTCTCCACAATCTCCCGGCTCAAAACCCTTTGCTTAACCATGCCTTTCACCGTCTCGACAAAACCCTCCCCCCCCAGGACGATTTGCCCAATAACTTTTGACAGGAGGGACTCCGCCATCCCGGTGCCTTCTTCGACATATTCCCGATATTTCCTTCCCACCCCCTTCATTCCTCCATCCCAAGGAGCCAACACCCATACCTGATAAATCCATTTCGTTCTTCTGGCTTTGCCTATGTACCCGGGATAGCTGCTCCATTCATACTGTTCCGGTTTCTTGACCAATCCGGCGCGAAAAGGATTCAGGTGAATATATCGGCTCAAAGGAAGCAGATACGCCTCCTTCTCAACAAGGATCCCTTTGTACCGCCCTTGGAAGAGGTGTCCTTTCCGGTTGTATTTCCGATTGAAATAGCCCGTATAAGCGCTATTGAGCCCATGCATCACTTTCAATAGATTTCCCCGCGGGGTGCCCAAAATAAGATGATAATGATTATCCATCAATACATAAGCGTGGATCAGAATCCCGAACCGCTCGTGGTAATCCGCTAAGATTTCCAAGAATTTGAGGCGGTCGCCGCGCTCAAGGAAGATGGCTTTCCCCTCATTCCCCCGGCTGGTAATGTGATATAAACCGTCTTGCATCTCGATTCGCAAAGGGCGTCCCATAGTTTTTCATTTTACCCATTTTAGCCAATAAGTCAAGTTTCAAGGCCTGACACCTTTTTAGTTTTGACAGGCAGGGGGGATTTGTACTATGTTACAGGTTGGAGGGATTGCTTTCTTCCGAACCGCAGAAACCGGAGAATAAAATGAAAAAACGCCGCCTTTGGCTTTTGGTCTGCTTCCTCTTGACCTCTTCTTTCGCGCCCGCCTCCGGAGCCCCTCCGGACACGGTCGTCATCGCCCAGGGGATCGACGCCACCACCCTGGACCCTCATCTGCGCTGGGATACGGCGGCCATCAACATCCTGATGAACATCTATGATTTCCTGCTCACCCGCTCCCCCGACACAAAAATCGAGCCCCTCCTGGCCGAATCCTATAGGCTCATCAACGACACCACCTGGGAACTCAACCTTCGGCAGGGCGTGAAATTCCACAACGGGGAGGATTTCAACGCGGCGGCGGTGAAGTTCAGCCTGGAGCGGCTCGCCGACCCGAAAAACAAGCTCCAGCAAACCGCCCTCCAGATCATCGAACGGGTCGAGGTCGTCAACGAATACCGGGTGCACATCATCACCAAAAAGCCTTTTCCCTATTTGGACGCCCAGCTGACAAATGTGGGAGCGGTCATTCCCCCCAAATATTTCCAGGAAAAGGGGCCCTCCCATTTCGGGCTGCACCCGGTCGGAACCGGCCCCTACAAGCTCGTCCGCTGGCAAAAGGATGATCAGCTTCAACTGGAGAGCAACCCCGGCTACTGGCGGGGCGCGCCCCGGATCAAAAAGGCGGTTTTCCGCCCGATCCCCGAAGACACCTCCCGGGTCGCGGGTCTTCAGACCCGGGAGCTGGACATCATTGTGAACATCCCCCCGAACCTGATCAACCTAATGAACTGGAAGGGACGGTCGTCGGTAGCCAAAATCCCCAGCGCCCGCACGATCTTCTTGGTCCTGGAAAATACCAAGGGGGGCCCCACCGCGGATGTCCGGGTCCGCAGGGCCATCGCCCAAGCCATCGACCAGGACAAAATCATCAAGAACATCCTCGAGGGAAACGGGCTCAAACTGGCGTCGCCCCTGTCCAAATACCAGTTCGGGTACGACCCCGCGATCAAACCCTACGATTACAACCCGGCCGCGGCCAAGAAGCTCCTGGCGGAAGCGGGGTACCCCAACGGATTCGATTTGCCGATCAACTCGCCGAGCGGGCGCTACCTGAAAGACAAAGAGGTCGTGGAAGCCATCTGCGGAGACCTGCGCAAGGTCGGGATCAACGCCACGATCAAGGTTCACGAGTGGGGAACGTACATGACGAAGCTCTACGCCCGGAACCTGGGACCCGCCTATCTCCTCGGGTGGGGGGGGCTCACCTTCGATGCGGACGGAACCTTCTACCCCCTTTTCCGCACCGGGCAGGCCCTGTCCAACTTCTCCCATGCCAAACTGGATTCGCTCCTCGAACAGGCCCGGGTGACCATGGACCGCGCGAAAAGGCTCAAACTCTACGCGGAAGCATCGAAGGTCATCAAGGAGGAGGTCCCCTGCGCATTCATCTACCAGCAGGTGGATATCTACGGAGTGAGCGAACGCCTGAACTGGAAGCCCAGACCGGACGAACGGCTGTTTGTGTTCGATATGAGTTTGAAAAAATAGAGACCCAAAAGGGCGGCGCATAGGGCCGAGAGCGGAGAGAGGGAGAGGTTTTGGGCCTTGCCCCCCCTCGCGCCTTGCGACTTGCGGTCCGTCAAAGCAGGTTTTTCATGATGCGGCCCTCTTTCATCACCAGGAGGACTTTCTTCGCCCCCTGTTCAAAGAGGGTCAGATCCTGGAGAGGGTTTCCGTCGACCACAATCAGGTCCGCCAGTTTCCCCGCCGCCAACGTTCCCAAACGGTCTTCCAAGCAGAGGAGTTCCGCATTGGTCCGGGTGGCGGACACGATCGTTTCCATGGGGCTCATGACTTCACCCTTCAGGACGAACTCCCTCCCTTTCAGATGTTGAAACGGGCCGATAATATCGGTGCCGGAGGCAATTTTAACGCCCGCCTTCTTGGCAAATTCCAGAGCCCGGAAGGTCCCTTTCCGAACCTGGTCCAGCTTCGAGAGAACAAAGGGGTCCATTCCCGCCCCTTTTCCTTCCTTCGCCAGGATATCAAAGACGGTCAAGGTCGGAACTAAGTAGGCCTCTTTGCGGGCTATCATCCGGGCCGTTTCATCATCCAGCAGGTTGCCGTGCTCTATGCTGCGGACCCCGGCGGCGAGGCAATTTTGAATCGCCCGGGGGGTGTAGGTGTGGGCCATGACATAGGTCCCGGCGGCCTCGGCGGTTTCCACCGCCGCTTGTAACTCCTCCACGGTGAACTGCCATTGCCCGGGCTTGTCCGAAGGAGAAGCCACGCCTCCGTCGGCCATGACCTTGACTTGATCCGCTCCCCGCCGCAGAGCCTCGCGGGCGGATTTGCGAACCTCCTCCGGGCCGTCGCACACTTCCGGATACATCCCGATGCTGTTGCGGGGCGGCTGGTCTTCCCGGGCTTTTCCGCGTTTGTCGCCATGCCCCCCCGATTGGGTCAGCATATTCACGCTAAGCATCAGCCGGGGGCCCCGGATCAAACCCTGGTCGATGGCGGCCCGAAAGCCCCAGTCCAACCCGCCCGCATCCCGCAGGGTCGTAAAGCCAAGACCCAAATCCGTCTCCAGATTACGGGTGGCGCGGTGGACATAGACAGCCGGGGGCAAGGCCGCGGTGCGTTCGTGCAGGACCTCGATGTTGCCCACATGCACATGCGCATCGATCAACCCCGGCAGCACCGTTTTCCCCTGCAGGTCAAAGACCCGCCCCGAAATCTTCGCCTTCGCCCCGGACGGAAGAATCTCCGCGATTTTCCCTTCGACGACTACGACCGTTCCATCCTCCACGGGGTCGCCCCCGTTCCCGTCAATCAAAAAGGCGTTCTTCAAAATGATCGGTTCGTTCATTCCAGCCTCCGTGAAAATCCTTTGTCCCCATTTCTTGACGGTCCCGCAAGAAGTCGTCATTCCCGCGCAGGCGGAAATCTATGATCTGCGAAGACTTTTTGCGGAACCGTCCCTATTCCACCTCGATGCTGTCCATATAGAACTCCCGCCCAGTGACAATTTCCGGGCCGGGGGACTGGCAGGAGGGGCAGATCCAGTTTTCCCCGTGAAACTCGAACTCCTCCCCGCAATTCCGGCAGCGAAAGCGGGCCGGGACCCTTTTGAACACCAACTGGGCCCCTTCCGCCAGGGTTTCCTTGCTCACGAAATCGAAATAAAACTGGACGCTCTCGTCGATAACCCCGGATAGGCCGCCGATGACCAAGTGGATGCGGTGGATCTTTTTGGCGCCGGCCTTCTGCGCGTGCTCCAGCGCGATCTGCAAAATGTTCTGGGTGACGCCCAATTCATGCATGGCCAATCTCTTATCCGTGCCAGGGTAAGTTTGATGGTTTCGTAAAAAGTCCATCTGCGGCGTTACGCTTCACTCCCCAGTTTTTGCGCGCCTTGCATCTAGAGCTTTTTACAAAACCATCGTTTTGCTGACTTTTTACGAGATCATCAAGTTTGAATATTCCTGTTTCAGGGGGATTCCCTGCGATCCTTCAAGACTCTCAGGACCGTTTCCACCGCTCGGGGGACCGAGGCTTCGACCGCGGGGGTCATCTTTTCCCCCAAGGTTTGCACATCCTCCACCTGGATGGCAACAATTATTATGTGCGGGTCTTCGGGGATATTCATCCCCAGCGCGCGGCCAAAGCCCAAGGCGGCGGTCAGGGAAAGGTCGTGCGCGCAACCGGAATGGAGGGACGTCCGCAAATCGCGGGGCTGAAGGAGGCAGATCTCTCCGGGCCGCCCCCCCGGGGTCAAGATCGCATCCACCAGGATGATCCGTTCATAGCCGGCAATCGTCTCCAAAAGGCGCAGACCGCCGATGCCGGCCTCGGCGCACAACACTCCCGGCGGGAGGGCTTGCGCCCGCAGGGCGCGCACGACCCGGAGGCCGACTCCGTCATCGGTCAGAATGGGGTTGCCCAAGCCGAGGATCAACGTCTTTTTCATAATTATGGGAAAAACGGCTCCTTTGGATCTTCCTCTCCCCTCCGGGGAGAGGATTGAGGTGAGAGGGCAGACCCAAAGGTCCACCCTCACCCCCGCCCTCTCCCGCCAGCGGGAGAGGGAAATAATTATTTTCATGGTTTGCGGGGGACGAGCCCGCCGTGAAGAATTCGTTTCCGAACAGGGGCCAAGGGTTCCAGGATTCAAGGAGCCCCGCGTGGGAAAAGCAAAGGACGAACAACGGTTATACCGATCTCCGCCGGTGTTCGCCCCCATTCATTCAAGAAACTGGCGCAATTGGTTAATCTACGTTTCGCTTCCGCACATCCTGTAAATTCCCCGCCGCGTCGAAAAGGCGGATTTCGAGAGGCATCCGGCCCGGGAGCGCGTGCGTGGCGCACCCGAAACACGGATCATAAAGACGGAAGGCCATTTCCACCCGGTTGAGCATGCCTTCGGAAATGGGTTGCCCCTTTTGAATCACCGCCTGGGCCGCCTTCTTGACCGCCAAGGAGATCGGGGCGTAGTTGTTGGTGGTGCCCACGACCAAGTTGGCTTTCGTCACGATGCCTTTTTCATCGGTGACATAGTGATGCGTCAGGGTGCCGCGCGGCGCCTCCACGGTCCCGACCCCCTCGGTCGGCTTCTCCGTAGGAATATTGCGCACATGGGGGTTGGTGATCTCCGGATCCGTGGATAGCTCCAGGAGCCGCTCGGCCGCGTAAAGCAATTCAACCAACCGCGCCCAATGGGTTGCCAACAAATTATGAACCGGCTTTTTGCCGAGGGTCTTGTATATCTCCTCATACGCTTCCTGGGCGCGGGGCGTGGCCATGCCGTCGGCGGCATTGAGGCGGGAAAGCGGCGTGGCCTGATAGATCCCGTTGTCTTTCCCGGGAGCCAGCCCTTTCCAACCCACTTTCTTGAGATAGGGGAACTTCAGGTAGGTCCACGGCTCGACGCGCTCGGCGATCACCTCGAGGTAATCCTTGGGGTTGTACTTGACAAACTCTTTTCCGTCCGAATCCACGACCCGGATCTGGCCGTCGTAGAAGTTGACCCGGTTTTTCGCGTCCACCATGCCCATGTAATACGTGGGCAGGGTGAAAGCCTCGGAGAGGATCAAGTCCAGATAGCCCTGGTTCTTGAGCACGATGTCCCGGAAGAGCTGGAGGGTGAAGAGGGCAAACTCGATCTCCTCGCGGGCCGTGGTCTCGACCTGCTTCCGTTCCTCCTCGCTGAGCGCCTTGCCCACCCCGCCGGGGAGCCCGAAGGTGGGGTGAATCTTCCGCCCTCCCAGCATGCCGATGATGTCCATGGCCTTGCCGCGGGCCTGGATGACCTTGGTCCCGGTCTCGACTCCGACCTTGTGGATCACCCCCAGGATGTTGCGTTCGGCCACCGGGGCATCCGGCCCCATGACGAAATCGGGCCCGCCCAGGATGTAGAAATGGACCATGTGGTCGGCCACGTAGAAAGCCGAGTAGAAGAGTTCGCGCAGCTTCTTGGCCGTGGGCGGGGGATCGACGTGGAAGACCGCGTCGCAGGCTTTCGTCGAGGCTAAGTGGTGCGCCTCCGGGCAGACGCCGCAGATCCGCGGGGTGATGTCCGTCAGCTCCTCCACCCGGCGGCCCTGGGCGAACTTCTCGAACCCGCGCAGCTCGGGGATGACCATGTAAGCGTTGGCCACCTCTCCGGCATCGTTCAAAAAGATGTCGATCCGCCCGTGGCCTTCCAGGCGGGTCACCGGATCAATGCTGATCTTTTGCATAACCATCTCCCCTGAGTTTTATGGATAAATGGGCGATATCTTTCTCCCTCTCCCAATCTTGATGGTTTCGTGAAAAGTCGAATTCCCAGAGAATTTGTCATTCCGGCGAAAGCCGGAATCCAGCTATTTCAAGGCGTTCTGGACCCCGGCTTTCGCCGGGGTGACGGTCTATTTGACCTCTTACGGAGTTCATCAATCTTGGGAGAGGGAACCTTTTAATTTTTTCCTCGGCAATTTCCTCTGTTCTATGCCCTCTGCTCTATGCTCTATGCGCTTTTTTTCTTCAGTTGGGTCCGATGGAGCAGCGACGACGGCAGGCCGAAGCGGTAGAACGTGCCCACCGGGTCCGGGATCTCCCCCACGATCCGCGCCGCCTCCTCCTCCGTGTCCGCATCCACCACCGAAGCCACGGCGGAAAGAAGGGCGGCTCCCTGATCCACCACGTGCGGCGGCGGTCCGTAGCAGCCGCGGCAGGGCATGTCCACCTTGGTGCAGAGGGAGCCGCAGCCGCCCCGCGTCGCGGGTCCGGCGCAGATGATCCCCTGGTCGAAGAGACATTGGGTCGAATCGGGGATCATCTCGTAGATGCGGAAAAACTTCTTGATCCTTTTTTCCTGCCGGGTGTGTTTGCATTCGTCGCACACGGTTTTTTCGTTGGCCCCCACCACGCTTCCTTTCGGCGGAAGCTTTCCCCCCAGGATGGCCTCGATGACGGCCCAAATCTGGTGGGGCTGGGGCGGACAGCCCGGAAGGAAATAATCCACGTCCACGGTTTGGCCCAACGTCTTGACCGTGTTGTAAAACTTGGGGATCTGGATCTCTCCTTCGGGAAGAGCGTACGCCGTCTGGGGAACATGATTCCCGGGGTTGTCCACGGAAGGGGATTCCCGGTAGACGTACTCGAAGATGCTCTCGCGGTCATAGAGGTTGGCGAGGCCCGGGATGCAGCCTTCGTGGGCGCAGGACCCGAAGGCCACCAGGACCTTGGCCTTTTTCCTAAGCAAGTGGGCCAAGTGTTCGTTTTCGCTGGTGCGGATGGCGCCGTTGAACAGGCAGACGTCGATGTTCTTGTCCGGCATGGCCTCTACGTCTTTGTACTTGGCGTCCACGGCCACCGGCCAGAAGAGGATATCCGCCACTTCGTCCACCACCAGGATCTTTTCCCGCAGCTCCACGATGGCGATCTCGCAGCCGCCGCAGGAGGCGGCCCAGTACAGGGCGAGTTTGAGTTTCGGTTGGGGAGCCATGTCAATCCTCCTTGCTCGCCAGCTGGCGGTTCCAGTTCAGGGGGCCGAGGGAGCGGACCTGCGCCGTGAAATCCCTGGCCAGCTGGGCCCACTTGGGCGCCTCCGCGCCGGAGATCCAGCCCCAGTGGAACCGTTCTTTCTCGATGCCGAACTGGGAGAGAAGGGCTTCCACCAAGGGCATCCGGCGGAAGGTCTTGAAATTTCCGTTGGTGTAGTGGCAGTCGCCGGGAGGGTGGCAGCCGGAGACGATGACGCCGTCGGCCCCTTCGGCAAAGGCCTTGAGGATAAACGAAGGCTCGATGCGCCCGGTGCACATCACCCGGATCACGTCCACATTCGCCGGCTGTTCCATGCGGGAGACGCCGGCCGTGTCGGCCGCGGTGTAGGTGCACCAGTTGCACAAAAACCCGATGATTCGGGGCTCAAAGTTTTTCTCGCTCATGCGGGCACTCCTTCTGCGCTTTTTCTTTGGGGTTCGCGCAAAAGCGCTTCGATCTGGGCGTGGATCTGCTCATCGGTAAAATGCCGCCCCTGAATGGCCCCGGCCGGGCAGGCGGCCACGCACGTCCCGCAACCGCGGCAGAGGGCGTCGTTGACCTTGGCCACGTTGGCCTCGGTATCGAACGTAATCGCCGTGTAGGGGCAGATGGAAAGACAGGTCTTACAGGCCGAGCAGAGCTTCTCGTCCACGCTGGCGATGGTCGGGGAAATGGTGACTTCCCCTTTGTCCAGAAGGGCGATGGCCATGGAAGCGGCCGCCCCGGCGTGGGCCACCGTGTCGGGAACATCCCGCGGCCCCTGGGCGCAGCCCGCGAGGAAGACCCCGTCCGTGTTCGTCTCCACCGGCCGCAGTTTGGGATGGGCCTCGGCAAAGAACCCGTCGGGCGACCGGCTGATCCCGAAGAGCGAGGCGACCGCGGCGGCATCGGCCTGGGGTTCCAGCCCCGTGGCGAGGACGACCATGTCCACGGGGACCCGGCGCACCTGGCCGATCATCGTGTCCTCCACCCGAAGGACTAACTTGCCTTCCTCCTCGGTCTTGATGGCCCAGTCCGTCACCTCGGCCACGCGCCCGCGGATGAAGAGCACGCCTTCCTCTAAGAGCCGGTTGTAGAATTCCTCGTATCCCTTGCCCGGGGTGCGCATGTCGATGTAGAAATTGTAGACTCGGGCGCCCGTGTGGTCCTTGAGCAGGTGGGCCAGCTTGAGGGAGTACATGCAGCAGACCCGGGAACACCAGCGGTTGGTCCTCTCGTCGCGGGAGCCCACGCAGTGGATGATCCCCACGCTCTCCGGCTTGCGGCCGTCCCGGAGGACCACCTCTCCCCCCGTCGGCCCGGTGGCGCTGACCAGACGCTCCACTTCCAGGGCCGTGTAGACGTTGGGGTATTTGCCGTACCCGTAATAGGGGATTTTTCGGGGGTCCACGGTTTCGAAGCCCGTCGCGACGATAATCGTCCCCACCTTCAGCTCCCGGATCTCTTCCTTCTGTTCGAAGTCGATGGCGTTCCGGTCGCACTTTTCGACGCAGGTCCGCTTGCACATCCCGGTTTTGAGCTGGAAGCAGTTCTTGGGGTCGATGAGGGGAACCTGCGGCGTCGCCTGCGCAAAGGGCAGGTAAATGGGTTTCCGCTGGTTCAACCCCATATTGAATTCATCGGGGAAGCGGGGCTTCTTGAAGACGCACGCCTCGATGCATTGGAGGCAGCCAACGCACAGATCTTCCCGTATGTAGCGCGGGTGTTTTTTGACCGCGACTTTGTAATTCCCCATGTACCCCGAAACCCCGGTCACTTCGCTGTAGGTCAGAAGCGTAATGTTGGGATGCCGACCGGCATCCATCATCTTCGGACCGAGAATTCAGGTACTGCAGTCGAGGGTGGGGAAGGTCTTGTCCAGCTGGGCCATGTGTCCGCCGATGGAGGGCATCCGCTCCACTAAGTACACCGGGTGGCCCGCTTCGGCGATGGTCAGGGCCGCCTGGATTCCGGCAATGCCGCCCCCCACCACTAAGGCCGCATCCGTAACCGGCTCCTTCCGGGCGAAGAGCTCTTCCTGCAGGATCACCCGGGAGACGGCGGCGCGGACTAAGCGCTTGGCCTTGGCCGTGGCCTGCTCTTTGTCTTTGATCACCCAGGAGACGTGCTCGCGGATGTTGGCCATGGCGAAGTAGAAGGGGTTCAACCCCGCCTTGGCCACGGCGTTCTGGAAGGTGGTCTCGTGCATGCGCGGCGAACAGGAGGCCACGACCACGCGTTCCAGTTTTTGCTCCTGGATGTCCTGGCGGATCAGCTCCTGCCCCGGCTCCGAGCAGACATACTTGTACTCCCGGGCCAGGACCACGCCGGGAAGGGCGGCCGTCTCGTCCACCACGGCCTTAACGTCCACCGTGCCGGAGATGTTGGCGCCGCAATCGCAAATGTACACCCCCACCCGGGGGTAGCCGTTTCCGGGTTTACCGGATCTCTCGCTCATGGAACTTCCTCCTTATGGGGCTGCGGCTTCCAGCTTCATGGGAATGAACAGTCTCTGGGCTCCCACCTCGCGGTCGGAAAGGTTAAAGGCCTTGCCCATCAATTGGGAAAAGTAGGCCACCGGCATATGAACTTTGTCCTGAAAGCGGTTGTTCATGTCGTCCTGAAAACATTCAAGGTCGAACTGGCAGAGCGGGCAGGCGGTAAGAAGCAGGTCGCCCCCCTTGCGGCTGGCCTCTTTCAAGAGAAGATAACCCAGCCGCAACCCCACGCCTTGAATCGTGCCGGAAAGGGTCCCTCCGCAGCACCGGGTTTTTAAAGACCAGTCCACGGTTTCGGCTCCCAAAGCCTGGATCAGCCGGTCCATGGAGGTGGGGTTGTAGGCGTCATCGAAGGTGGCATAGGGCCGGACCAATAGACAACCGTAGTAGGGCACAACCTTCACTCCCTTGAGCGGTCTCTTTACCTTTTCTTTGACCCGTTCGATCCCGATGTCGTTTGCCAGAACGTCCAGAGGGTGGCGGATGCGGACTTTTTCGTGCAATCCCTCAGACTCCAAGCCCACTTCTTTTAAGGCGGTTTTCACCACCCGGCCCACATCCGGATTTTCTTCAATGTAGTGCTGGGTCTTCAAGAGAAGAGAATAACAGGCACTGCAGGGCGCAATGATGTGAACCGGACTGTCTTTCCCGGATCCGTTTTGTTTGACCGCGAGGGCTAAATTCCGGGCGCAGAGGGCAAAGGACTTTTTCTCATCCACCGCCATATAAGCGGTGGCGCCACAACAGCTCCAATCCTTGAGTTCCTCCACTTCGACGTCCAAGGCCCGGAAAACGCTCAGGATGGATTCTTCATACGGCTTGCCGGTGCTCTTCAGAGAGCACCCGGGAAAGTAAAGGTATTTCATTTTGCCGCCTCCTTGGCGCGATCCACGGCGCGCAGCAGGGCTTTGATTTCATCCTTATTCTGGATGCTCTCCTCATGGAGCGAGGCCCTCCCCGTGCGGAACAATTTCAGCCCCACTTTCGCATAACGCAACAGGCGGAAGGGATTCGTCTTCATGGCGATGTTCATCATCAGCCTCCCTTCGCTGTTCCGCCCCTGCTTCTCCACGATTTTGTAAAATTCCTGGGCCATCACCGGGATCGGAAATCGCTTCGGATAAATCCCTTCCTTGATGGCCAGCTGTTTGAGGGCGTACATGACGTCCGTGATCTTGATCTCGCGGGGGCAGTCCGCCGTGCAGGAGTAACAGGAGGAGCAGAGCCAGATCGTGAAGCTCCGGAGGACTTCCTCCTTGAATCCGGCCCGCACCATGGCGATGATCCGGCGCGGGGTAAAATCCATGAAATGGCTCACCGGACAGGTGGCGCTGCAGGTTCCGCACTGGATGCAGGTGTAAAATTTTTCCCCGTGGGCCAGGTGGGCGATCTCCGCCCCAAATCCCCGGTCCAGCTCCGATTCGTACTTGATCAGACGGTGGACGTCTTCTCCCAGATCCGTCAAATGATCAGGCGACAGATCGCGCGTTTCCATAATTCTGCGGCTCCTTTCTTATCCCCCGCTGCGTCCCAAAAGGGGCGCAGGAGTCCCGAGCGGAAAAAAAACATTTTTCGGGATGAAAAACGAAAGGGAAGATTTCCTGCGGACTCTGTGGGAATGAAATTGCATGATCCGACTTTATTTATATATTCAATATTGTATACATGTCAAGAGATCAAATCACCCCCGCGAACTCAGGTTCGCGGACCTCAAAAAGAGAATTCGACCTTTTTCAGCCTAACCATAGAAAATTTTCGGGAAAAATGTCAACAGAATTCCTTGCTCTCTGGTAACCCTTCAGCCACGGGTGGTGCGGAACAAGTTCTGTTGTGGCCTGGGGGTTCGGGCGGTACGCGCCGGAAGCATCGGTCGGGATGAGCAGAGACTCGGAGAAAACCCTAAGAATCCGATATCAGCGGCGGGAGGCCTTGGCCCCCGCCCCCGTCCACGAAGAAATCAGCGCCTTATGATTCCAAGCATAGCGCCCGGACCCCCAAGCCAGGGCACCTCCTGCTATTCACGCCGGACCTGAATCCGTAGCGGCTTCCCACCCGTGACTGAAGGGTTACGCTATCTGGAATTTCTTTTAGGAAAAACCCGAGGGATCATCCCGTTTTTCCGCTGTTCAATCCCTGGAAACGATTGCGGGAGGGAAGGATTCGGAACGGGTCAGGCCTGGTTTCGTAGCCAGGCTCCGGCTCCGAGGGGCATGGGCGCCAAGGCAGGGGTTTCTCCGGGCGTTCGGCTCCCGGGGAGAGTCATTTCAGGGCCGGTCTTGTTTGTTCATCTCCCTCCGCAGCCAGGAAATCCAATCCCCCAGGCCTTCCCCGGTGCGGCAGGAGACGCGGAAAATCTGCAGGGCGGGATTGATGGCCCGCGCTCTCTCTTCCATGAGGTTCACGTCGCAGTCGCAGAAAGGCAGAAGGTCGATTTTGCTGATCAAAAGAACCCGGCTCTCCTGGAACATGAGGGGGTATTTCAGGGGTTTGTCGTCCCCTTCGGCCACGCTCAGGATCATGGCCTTGAAATGTTCCCCCAGCTGGAATTCCGCCGGGCAGACTAAGTTCCCGACGTTCTCAATAAACAAAAGGTTTAGGGTTCGAAGTTCCAGAGTCTTCAGCGCCTCCCGGACCATGTTGCTGTCCAAGTGGCAGGCCCCGCCGGTGTTGATCTGCACGACCGGCGCCCCGGTCTTCCCGATCCGTTCGGCATCATAGGTGGACTGGATATCCCCTTCCACCACCCCCACTTTATACTCATTTTTCAGCAGGTGGATCGTTTTTTCCAGAAGGGTCGTTTTCCCGGCGCCCGGGGAGCTCATGAGGTTAATCACCAGGAGCCCTCCTTCGTCGAACACCTGCCGGTTCTCCTCCGCAATTCGCCGGTTCGCTTCCAGGATGTTTCTTACAACCGCGACTTTCATTTTGCCCTCATGAAAACAGGGTCCGGGGGAGTGAAAAAGCATTGAAGCCTTCAGCTCTCGGCTTTCCGCTTAAGGCTTGCGCTCCCCTTTTCTTCCAGATTCCTTGCCTTTTCCCCTTTGCCTCTCGCCTCAGGACCCTTATTTGGGGATTTTCTTCTCTTCTTCCGGCGGCTTTTCTTCTTTCTTGGGGGTCACATCAATGGCGTCCGGTTCGTGGAGGCCGGTTTTGAAATTGCGGACCGCCCTTCCCAACCCCCGGCTCAGTTCCGGGATCTTCTTTGCCCCAAAGAAGAAAAAGATGATCGCCAAAATAATCAGCAGCTCCGTGGTTCCTAAACCGAACAAGAAAATCTCCTTGAAATAATCGAGTCAGTGCGCTCCGTTTTCTTTGAATTTAATTTTAGGCATTCAAGGCACTTTAGGCAATTAAGGCATTTTTAGTGTTAGCTTACATCCTTTTTTGGCACTGCAGAGCCCGGTTCTCCCGCCACCTTGATCATCGGTCGCGGGTCTCGGTGGACGATCAGCTCGAAAACATCGGGCCGCGCATAATGGCCGGCCACATCCAGGATCCACTTGGGGCCGCGCATCAGCTGCGGGTCAACTTCCGCATAAAGAATTTCTTCCTTATTGGAGGCCGGCCCGGCAATCATTTCCCCATGGGGATTGATGATCGCGCTGTCGCCGGAGTTGATCCAATCCCGCTCGGGGGCGTAGAATTTCTTGTGCTCAAAACGATCCGGAATATCCTCTTTGCGCATGGCGATGCAGCAGCCGATTACGTACACCCGCCCTTCCTTGGCAATATGCCGCAGGGTTGAGAGCCAGGGTTCTCCCCGATCCCAGGTTGCAGCTACATAAAGCTGCGTTCCCCAGGCATACATGGCATATCGGGCTAAAGGCATATAATTTTCCCAGCAGATGAGACCGCCGAGTTTTCCGAGGGGGGTATCATAGACCTCCAGCGTGCTTCCGTCCCCTTGGGCCCAGACGATTCGCTCGCCTCCGGTGGGGACCAATTTCCGGTGTTTGCCCAGGATTTCCCCTCCCGGACCAAAATAGATCAAGGTGTTGTAGAGGCTGGCGCCGCTTGCTTCCGTGTCTCTCTCCGTCACGCCCATTACAACATAGGAACCCGTTTTCTTTGCCGCCTGTCCGATTCGTTCGGTGGCCGGACTCGGGATCGTTACGGCGTTTTCAAGCAGCTCTCCGTAGAGCTGGCTGAGAATTCGATCCCGCCCGGAAGGAACCACCCAGGCCCATTCTGGATAAGCCGGGATGAACGATTCCGGAAAAACGATGAGCCTGGCTCCGGTGCTGCCTGCTTCGCGGATCAAAGCGCCGGCCTTTTCCAGCGTGGCTTCCCGGTTTAGAAACACCGGGGCAGCTTGAACGGCTGCGATTTTGAACGGATCCTGTGGATTCGCCATAGCTGGCTCCTTGAGAAAAGTCTCAGGGTGAAACCCTCTTGGGTTGTGACTCTGTAATCTCTGTGCTCCTAACGTGCACAATCTCAAAATCTCGTTAAGATTTTTTTGTTTTAACTTTAGGCATTTTTTGGTTCCGGCTCCGTCGCGCTGTGCCCTCTGTGGCTAAACGGTTCCGCTTTTTTTTATTTCGGCGACCCCGGCCGCCGCCGCGTCCGCCAAAAGGGCGGAATCACTGCTGTAGGAGATCAGGCGCATTCCTTTCTGCACCCAGGTTTTGATGGACGGCACGTCAAAAAGCTGGATCCCCACGGCGATTTTTTTGGGAAGACACACCGACAGAACCTTCTCGATCGCTTCGATTTCGCGCGGGTGGTTGACCTCTCCCGGGATCCCCAGGCTGACGGAAAGGTCGAAGGGCCCCACGAAAACCGCATCGATTCCCGGCACGGCGACGATCTCGGGCAGATTTTGAATGGACTGGGGCGTTTCCACCTGGACGGCGATCAAGGTCTCCTCATTGGCCTGCCGCAGATAATCCGCCGCGGCGACCTTCCGGTACAGGCTGTGAGGGCGCCGTAAAGCCACCCCCCGATTGCCCAGCGGAGGGTACTTGGCATGGAATATGACTTCCCGGGCCTGGTCGGCGGTGTTGACGAGGGGGACAAGAAGGCCGGCCGCCCCGGAATCCAGGGGCTTGAGGATCGTCTCCCGGCGGATCTCGGGAATCCGCACGATCGGGACGATTCCCGCGCCCCGGGCCGCGGCGATGATATCCGATACCGTTTCCGGGGAGTAGGCCCCGTGCTCGTTGTCGATGATAAAGAAGTCAAATCCGCCCTGCACCAGGAGGTGAACGAAGTTGGGATTGCGCAGTTCGGAGACCATGATGCCCACGGCCAGGTCTCCCTTCTGCATTCGGTTTCTTAACGAAATCATTCTCGGCTCCTTATCGGTTTTCTTTCTTGAACCGCAAAACGAGGCCCCTTTAATCGAGAGGCATCGGGTTGCACAGGTTCTTATCCGAGTCGGCAACCCGGCCGCAGATGAAGCAGATAAAGCGGGGGCGCTTGGTCAGTTCCTTGATTTCGTCCATTTTTTCCAGGCTGGCAAGCACGCACAGGTGGCAGGAATGCTCGCCCCGGCAAATCTTTTCCGCCATTCTTTCCTCCTGGCCAAAGCATTTCCAGTCCGACTGATCAGCCTTCTTGAATAAGATTTGATGGTCTCATAAAAGTCGAGATTCCAGAGAATTTGTCATTCCGGCGAAAGCCGGAATCCAGTTATTTCCAGACGTTCTGGACCCCGGCTTTCGCCGGGGTGACGGGCTATTTGACTTTTTACGAGTTCATCAGATTTATATTACCACAAATCCTGAAGGCAGGGAAACGGGGAGAAGGGGCGGAGGTAACCCTTCAGTCACGGGTGGCCCGGAACAAGTTTTGTTGTGGCCTGGGGGTTTGGGCGGTACGCGCCGGAAGCATCGGCCGGGATGGGCAGAGACTCGGAGAAAGCACCGAACCTCCGCCGAAGGATGCGGGAGGCCTTGGCCCCCGCCCCCTCCACGAAGAAATCACCGCCTTGTGGTTCCAAGCGGACCGACCGAACCCCCAGGCCGGGGCATCTCTTGGCCTTTAATCCGGACCTCAATCCGTTGCGGCCGGCCACTCGTGACTGAAGGGTTACGGGCGGAGGGGGCGCCATCGCCTTTTGGCCGACTCGAGCAATTTACCCGCAGTTGGCTTCTAAATTACGGTGTGCCCTGAATGAATTCCAGGACCTGTTTGGCCGCCAGGTACCCGACATGAACCCGTCCGTCCGGGGCGACCAAGGTGGGGGTGCTGGAAATCCCCAGCGATTCCGCGAGGCGGATGTTGTGGTCGATGTCTTTCGTTTCGCATTCCGCCCGGGGAATGGGCTTTTGGGCAAAAGCCTCCTCGAGCATCTTCAAGGAACGGTTGCAGACGATGCTCTTGGATTTCCAGTAGGCGTCCTTGTGCATGGCCAAGGGAAAAAGGAGGATATGAAAAGCGATGTCGCTCCGCTCCTGGACGACCTTTTCCAACTCCACATGGAGTTTCCCGCAGAAGGGGCAGTCCGGGTCGGTGAAGACGACGACCCGCTGGGAGGCACGGGGATTGCCCAGGATTAAGGGGCTGGGCAGGGGGATTTTAGCAAAATCGACCTTCTGTTTCTCCTGGGCCTTTCCCAGCTTTTCCATCGTTTTATTCGCGCCGGTTTTGACCTCGATGATCGGACCGGGAAGGATATAGTTCTTGGAGAAATCCACGTACAGAACCCCGCGCTTGCCCCGGTCATTGATGGTGACTTCCCAGAGCCCCTTGATGGGGCTCATCTGGATCCCCAGAACCTCGGCCTGGGCGATCTTCAACCCTTGAAGGATTCCTTTTGCATCCTGGTTGTTGAGGGTATGGCACTTTGTGCAGTCCCCCTCGCAACCGGTCGGGCTGAAAGCCTGAATGGGTTTCTGGGGCGCGATCAGGACCAGGAGCGCGAACCCGAGAAGAAAAAGGGCGGACCCGAGGAAAAACTTTTTATTCGTGGATTTTTTCACGGCTGGCCTCGCAAATAAAATTTTTTTCATTTATCTTTTGGTGACTTCGTAAAAAGTCAAATAGACCGTCACCCCGGCGAAAGCCGGGGTCCAGAACGCCTTGAAATAACTGGATTCCGGCTTTCGCCGGAATGACAAATTCTATGGAATTTCGACTTTTTACGAGACCATCATCTTTTCGGCAGAAAATGGCGCACCTTGCACCCTAATTAAAATTTTAAACGGGACTTTGTTTTTTTGCAAGGAGGGGAAAGGGTGCCTTCCTGTTTTAGAGGGGAAATCCCCCTTCCCTTTCTTGAAGGCGGAGGAGAATTCGGCGCAGAGAAGAGACACAGAAAATGGCTTTTAAATCTCCCTCCCCCCCCGAAAGCCAAAGAGGGGCGAGAGGGGATTTGCGCGGTTTATGGATGCTACAGGGGTCATTGAGGTTATTGGAACATTGAGGTTCTCCTTTTTCTCACCCACCCTCACGCTGACCCTCGCTTACACCACGGGCAGATGAACCGAAAAAGTGGATCCGACCCCCTCGCCGCTCCGAACTTCGATCCGCCCGCCCGCCCGCTCCACCAGCCGTTTGACGATCGCCAGTCCGAGGCCGTTTCCTTCGATTTCCCGGGTCTCCTTTCTTTTTTCCCGGAAGAATTCGTCGAAGACATGGGGAATATTTTTCGCCTGAATCCCCAAACCGGAATCCGTCACCTCGAGGCGCACGAACCCCTCCGCCCGGGAAGCCAGGATCTTGACCTGCCCGCGGTCGCGGTTGTACTTGACCGCGTTGCCGATGAGATTGGAAAGAATCGTCCGCAGATCCTCTCCGGCGATTTCCAGCCGGGGAAGGCCGGGGTCCAGGGAAAGATTCAGTTCGAGGCTCCGGGCCGTCATCCGCTCCCGGTACAGCTCCACCACCTCGCCGACGACCGCCGAAAGATCGCAGGGCTCGAATGTGCCTTTCTTTCTCCGCTCCAATTCGATTTTTGAAAGCGAGAGAAGGTTTCCGATCAGTTCCACCAGCCCGTCCAGGCGTTTTTCGGCCCGCTCCAACAGGGGCAGATAGGGGTCCAGCCCGCCGCCCAGGCTTTTATCCAGGGCGACTTCCAGGAGCCCCTTGACCGCTCCCATGGGCGAGCGGAACTCGTGAATCATGGTGCGAATGAAGCGGGATTTTTCCAGGGCCAGGCGCCGGACTTCGGAGATGTCCGAGAAGGTCACAATAAATCCCAGGATCTCCCCCTTTTCCGAGTGAAAAGGGGTCAGGCTGACCATGTGCTGGTTCTCGCCGATTTCCAAATCCAGCACCGAACTCTTCCTTGCTTCCCCCTGCAGCGCCTCCCGCACCGGCGCGAACTCCGCGGCTTCGAGAACCTCGGCGGCGGGCCGGCGCAGAAGGGCGGATTCCTCCTTCTTCAGGAGGTTCGCCATGGCCCGGTTGGCGAGAGCGACTTCCCCGTCCCGGTTAATCACCAAAACAGCATCGCGCAGGCTGGCCACCAAGGAATGGGTTTGGCTTTTTTCCGAGGCCAAGGCTAAAAGGCTCGCCTCGTGGGCCCTCTTCAACTGTTCGGCTTCTTCCTTCAGAAGCTTGTGCCGGATCAGGGTCTCGACGACCCCGATCAAATCGTCGGGGGAGAAAGGCTTGGGCAGGAAAAAATCGATCCCCTGGCGCGTGGCGGCGATGGCCGTCTCGATATTGGCGTAAGCCGTGATCATGCAGGTCATCAGGTCGAGCCGGCGCCCTTTGACGGCCTGCAGAAGGGTCAACCCGTCGATGTCCGGCAGGCGATAATCGATCAGGGCGATATCGAACCGACTACGGTCCAAGGCCGCCAGCCCGTCCCGCCCCGTCTCGGCCTCCGCCACCTCGTACCCTTCCATTTCCAGGATCTCGCGGACCCCGGAGCGGATCCCGTACTCATCGTCGATCACCAGGACCCTGCCCTTTTTCATTTTCCTGCCCCCCGGCGGAGACGATCCGCCCCGCCCCATAGAAAGAAGAGGGGGCAGGGGGTGGGGCGCAGGGGGCAGAAAAAACAGGAACCAATGTTTTTCCTACGCCCTACCCCCAATCCCCTACGCCCCTTTTGATTTGAATCGCAATCCCGCCATGGCGGGAGACTTTTTACGAAACCGTCAATTTTTCTTCCACGACCCTGAGCAGCTCTTTTCCGGTCACCGGTTTGTCGAGAAACGCATCCAGCTTGGACCATTTCCGAAGCCCGTCCGCCTCCTGGTCGAACCGGCGCCCCGTGGCCGAGGCCACGCCCGACAGCATGACCAAGGGGACATTCTGAAACCGGAGGTCTTTTCGGATCTGGTGGCTGAGGGTGAAACCCGTGTCGAAGTGCTCCATCATCAGATCCAGGAAGATCAGGTCCGGCGTCTCCTGCTCCAGGACCCTCAGGGCCTCTTCCGTGCTCTCCGCGGTCAGAACCTGATAACCCCGGGCGGTGAAAAAGATGGACTGGCTCCGCAAAAAATCGCGGTCGTCGTCTACGAAAAGGATCTTCTTGGTTGAACTCATGATACGATGCTCCTTCCTGCAACGGACTGGGTTTTCGGCAATTCGATATGGAAAACGGTTCCCCCGCCCACGACCGAGTCGTACCAAATGTTGCCGCGGTGCATCTTGACGATGCCGTAGCAGATGGGCAGGCCGAGCCCCACGCCTTTGCCGATGCTCTTGGTGGTGAAGAACGGCTGAAAAATCCGTTCCCGGTCTTCCGGGGGGATCCCGCACCCCTGGTCGCTCACGGTGATCTGCACCCTCCCCTGCTCGGGGAGCTCCACGGCATTCACCCGGATTTCTCCGCCTTTGTTCTCCATGGCTTCCACGCCGTTTTTGATCAGGTTCACAATCACCTGGGTCAGCTGGTCGCGGTCCACGTCGGCCGAGGGGTCCGCGCCGGTGCCTTCATAGATCAGATGGATGTTCTTCTCCGCCAGGCGCGCGGCGTCGAAGGAATCCGACAGGACCTTGCGCAGCAGCTCCCCGAGGTTGAGAGCCTCCATCCGCACCCGGTTCTGGCGGGCGAAGTCGAGAAGCCCGCCGACGATTTTTTTGCAGCGCTGCGCCTCGTCGACGAGGAGCTTCAGGTCGTGGGAGAGGTCGGACCGCTCGTTGAGCTTGCGCTGGAGGATGTTCGTAAACAGGAGGATCGTGCCCAGCGGGTTGTTCAGCTCGTGGGCGACCCCCGCGGCCAGCTGGCCCATGGACGCCAATTTTTCCGTGTTGATGAGGTGGCGGTGGACCTGGCGGATCTCCCGCCAAGGAATCTTCAGCTCGTGGCACACCCGCTCCGCCTGCTCGATCATGAAGGGGAGGCACATGGCCTCTTCCGCCAGCCCGTGGTAGACCGCCACGGCCTTGGCCCGGCACGTGTCATAGCCGCAGGCCCGGCAGTTCAGCTCGTCCCCCGGCAGGAACTTGTTGGTGCGCGCTAAGATGGCCCGGATTTCTTCTTCCTCTGGCTCCCGCAGCCGTCGGTCGTCGGGGTGGAACGCCCGGTCCAGGCGCAGGGGCGCGGTCTTCCGGCTCGCGGCTGCCTCCTCCGCCCCCCTCTCCCTCTTCACCGGAGGAGCCTTCTGGCTTTCATGGATGTATTTTTTGACCGTATCGGTGCGGTTCAGGCGGTGGCCCCGATGGCTCATCCCCGGCCCGTCGTGGCACCCGTGGCACATGAGGGCCTCAATCAGAAGCGGCCGGATCTCTCCCCGGACCACATCGCTCAAAACCTCGGCCACTTCCTCGTGGCCGCTCACTTCGATCAGATGGGAGTCCAGCAGATCCTTCTCCAGGTTGGCGCTTTTCAGGAGGCCGCCCACGAGGGGAAACGCCCGGCCCATTCCGGCGCGGGGCAGATCGAAAAGCTGGGGGCGAACCCGTTCGAGGTGAACCCCCCGCTGGATAAGCAGCCGGCGCATCTCCTTGAAAGTCAGGACTTCATCCACGTAGGGCGGCCCGCCCGGTTCCCAGGCTTCCAGCTTTTTGGCGATGCAAGGCCCGATGAAAACGCACAGGGTGTTTTCGTACATCTCCTTCACGGCCATGGCCGTGGCCATCATCGGCGAGAGGATCGGGATCAGGCGCGGGGTCAGGGTGGGAAAATACTTGCGCACATACTCCACGACGGCCGGACAGGCCGAGGCGATCCAGGGCCCCTCCGGATCCTGTTTCAGGAAATCCCGGTAGGCGTTGCTGACCACGTCCGCCCCGTAAGCGACTTCGACCACATAGCGGAACCCGGCGTCCTTCAGCGCCCCCACCACCTGCCCCGGGTTAACCTCCGGGAAATCCGCCGGGAAGGAGGGCGCGAGGAGGGCGGCGACCGGGCCCCCCTCGCTCAGAAACTTGGCCGCGAGGTCCAGCCCGCTCACATAGGTCTTGGCGTGCTGCGAGCAGACCACGGTGCAGTTGCCGCAGGCCACGCACCGCTCCGCGACCACCGAGGCCTGACCATCGACGATCTGGATCGCTTTCGCCGGGCAGTCGCGCACGCAGGTGTAGCACCTCCGGCAGTTCTGCTCGATCGTTTGAATGGCCTCAAACCGGTTCGAGGTTTTCATGGGTTCCTCAGGAGGCCGCCGCCCGGGAGGCCGCGGCGGCGGCGGCCTTCCGGTCCGTGTACGCCCGGTGGAGCAGCCGGTGGCTCAGGGGCCCCAGGGGCTTTCCCAAATAGGCGCGGTAGAGCTCTTGAACCTGTTCGTTTTCATGGGACTGCCGCTTCTGGGCGCCCCGGTCCACTTCATAGATGCGGCGAAGCCTTTTTTTCACCGCTTCCGTATCCGTGTCGTAGGGCTGGCCGCCGCCCCCGACGCAGCCGCCGGGGCACGTCATCACCTCGATGAAATGGAGGGGAGAGGTCCCTTTCAGCACGGGCTCGATCAGGGTCTTGGCCTCCCCCAGACCGTTCACGACCGCAAATTGGAAGGTGGTTCCCCCGATGGGCAGGGAGAAAACCTTGAGTTTGTCCAGTCCCCGGGTCTCGGCCACCTTCAACCCGTCCTTCAGCTCCTCGCCCGTGAGCAGTTTGTGGGCGGTGCGGATGGCGGCTTCCATGACGCCCCCGCTCCCCCCGAAGATCCGCCCTGCGCCCGTGGCTTCGGCAAAGGGCGAATCCAGGGGGGCCCGGGGGCCTTTGGGCTCGAGCTTCATTCCGAATCGTCGCAGAAGTTCGGCCGTCTCGCGGGTCGTGAGCACGGCGTCGATGTCGCCCAAGTCCTGCGCCTCGAATTTCTTCGCGGTGCAAGGCATAATGGAGACGGAGAACAGGCGTTTCCCCTGCAGATCCGCCTTCCGAGGGTAGAACTCCTTGATCAGGGCGCCGGTCATCTGCTGGGGGGACTTGCAGGTGGAGAGATGAGGAATCAGCTCCGGATAATACAGCTCCACGTACCGGATCCACCCGGGGGAGCAGCTGGTGAACATGGGCAGAGGCCCTTTCTCGGCAACGCGCCGCGCCAGTTCGGAAACCTCCTCCAGGATGGTCAGGTCGGCGGCAAACGAGGTGTCGAAAACCGCATCGAAGCCGATCTGGCGGAGGGACCCGGCCAGGATTTCCAGCATTTCCAGCGGAGAAACGGTGTCGGCCTTCTCCAGGAGGGTTGCCGGAATCGCCGGCGCCACCTGGGCGACCACGTGGATCTGCGGATCGGCCAGCGCCTTGATCACCGCCTCCACGTGATCCTTTTCCCCGAGGGCCCCGGTGGGGCAGGCCCGGAGGCACTGGCCGCAGAAGATGCAGCCGGAAACGTTCAGCCCGGGGTGATACGCCGGGTCGATCCGCGTTTCATACCCCCGCCCGCTGAAATCGATGGCGCCCACCCCCTGAATCTGGTGGCACACGGTCACGCACCGCCCGCAGAGGATGCACTTATTGGGGTCCCGAACCAAGGAGGGAGAGGATAGATCCAGCGGGTGGTTTTTCTTGATCCCTGAGTAGCGTTTCTCCCGAATCCCCAAATCGGAAGCGATCCGGGCGAGCTCGCAGTCCCCGTTGCGGTGGCAGACCAGGCAGTCGTCCGGGTGGCTGGCCAGAAGGAGCTCAACCACATTCCGCCGCGCCTTCAGGACCCGGGGCGTGTGGGTCTTGACCCCCATCCCCTCCCGCACCGGCAGGGTGCAGCTCGTCTGCAGGCGGGGCATTCCTTCCACCTCCACCACGCACACCCGGCAGGAAGCCGCCGGGGAAGGAGCCCCCTCGAAGGCGCAGAGGTGGGGAATGCGGATTCCCGCCCGCTCCGCCGCCTTGAGGACGGTTTCGCCGGGTTTGGTTTCAACCTGTTTTCCGTTTATGTTGATCATTGATTTTTTCCTTCCTTCTGGAAACTCCCTCTCCCCTTGCGGGCGGGGGCAGGGGTGAGGGGGATGCGGAGAACAGAAATTTGGCCTCCCGATCACCCCCGCCCCGACCCTCCCCCATCAAAGGGGGGGGTAAATTGAACTTCCGGATGGAAACCGGCTCGCGGCGATTTTCTCAGCGCACCTCGAAAATCGCCTTCTGCGGGCAGGTGTCGATACAGGCGCCGCAGCCGAGGCAGCGGTCGGTCACGATGTAGTGGGCCTGTTTTCTCTCGCCCACAATGGCCCCGCTGGGGCATTTTTTCTTGCACGCCGTGCAGCCCACGCAAAGGTCCGTCTCGATCCGGAACGCCTTCAGCCCCTGGCAAACCCCGGCCGGGCATCGGTTCTCCATAATGTGGGCCTCGTACTCGTCGCGGAAGAACCGCAGGGTGCTGAGGACCGGGTTGGCGGCCGACTGTCCGAGCCCGCAAAGAGAGGTTTCCCGGACCGTTTCCGCCAGCTCTTCTAAGTGCAGAATCCCCCGGAAACGCTCGAGCCTCTTGAGCTCGTCTCCCACCGGTCGTTCGGCGACGCTGTGCAGGATCTCGAACATCCGCGTCGTCCCCTCCCGGCAGGGCGAGCACTTGCCGCAGGATTCGTTCCGGAGAAACTCCATGAAAAACTGGGCCACATCCACCATGCAAGAGCGCTCGTCCATCACCACCATCCCGCCCGACCCCATCATGGCGCCGAGCTTCTGCAGATTGGAGTAGTCCACGGGCACATCCAAATGCTCCTCCGGAATGCAGCCTCCGCTGGGCCCCCCGATCTGGACCGCTTTGATTCGGTGTCCCGGGAGCGCCCCGCCGCCGATGTCGTAGATGATCCGGCGCAGCGGGATTCCGATCGGCACTTCGACCAGACCGGTGTTCTGGATGGCGCCGCTCAGGGCGAAAACCTTGGTCCCCGAGCTTCCAAGGCCGATGGCCTTGTACCACGACGCCCCCCGCTCGATGATCAGGGGAACGTTGGCCAGGGTTTCCACATTGTTCAAAACCGTGGGCTTGCCGTGGAGGCCGCTCACCGCCGGATACGGGGGCCTCGCCCGCGGCATTCCCCGCCCCCCTTCGATGCTCGAAAGGATCGCCGTCTCTTCCCCGCACACAAAAGCGCCCGCCCCCTGCTTGATTTTCACGTCGAAGGAAAAGAGGCTGTCGAGGATATTCGGCCCGAGCAGCCCGGCTTGGCGCAGCTGGGAGATGGCGTTGGCCAGGCGGTCGAGAGCCAGAGGGTACTCGGCCCGGCAGTAGATGTATCCCTGGCCGGCCCCGATCGCATAAGCCGCAATCAGCATCCCCTCCAGGACGCGGAAAGGATCCCCCTCCAACACCGCCCGGTCCATGAAAGCCCCCGGGTCGCCCTCGTCCGCGTTGCAGATCAAGTATTTCTGCGAGCTGACCGTGTCATGGGCGACGCGCCACTTCTGCCCCGTCAGGAAACCGGCGCCGCCCCGTCCCCGCAGGCCGGACTCCAGCACCTGGTCGCATACCTCCGCCGGCGTCAGGGTGAGGAGCGCCCGGGTGGCCGCCCGAAAAGCGCCGGCGGCCAGGGCGGCATCCAGCGAAGTGGGATCGATCATTCCGCAGTTTTCCAGAACCACCTTTTTTTGATGGCGGAAGTACGGGACCTCTTCAACGGCGGGGATTTCCCCCCAGGAGCCGTTCCCGTTTCCGGTTCGGCCCAGAAGAAAGCGGTTTCGCAGGTTGCCGCGGCCAAAGACCTCTTCCAAAAACTCGTTCACATTTTCGGGAGTGAGGTCGCAATAGGTCAGGCGCGGTCCGCCGGCGGCCAGGTAATCCACAAAAACTTCCCGTTGACAGAACCCGACGCAGCCCACCTCGATGAGGCCGGCGGAAAGGCTTCTTGCCTCCAGGAAGGAGCGGATCTGCGCCAGAATCTTGGCCGCGCCGTTGGCCAGACCGCAGGTTCCGGTGCCGATGAAAAGGAGGGGGCCCTCCCCTCCTCGGCGGGCCTGGTCCCGACGCTTCGCCCGGAGGGACCGGCAATTTTCATCCTCGTGGCAAATCGGCCCCCCGGAAAGGCAGTCGATCAAATCGCGGCAGGGGGTTGTCTTGGAATGACGGCACCGTGGACAGCAGGGTTCGGTGAGTTCAATCTTTTTCATTGCTTCACCTCGATGCGGTCCAGGAGCCGGTCGATCTTTTCAGAGGTTAAATGCCCGAAGAATTCGCCGTCCAGGCGGATCACCGGGGCGATGGAACAGGCCCCCAGGCAGGCCACGGTCACCAAGGAGAACCGCCCGTCTTTGGAATTCCCGTCGCTGCCCAGCTTTAGGCGCCGTTTCAAATGATCCTTGAGCTGGGCGCTTTGCTTCACGTGGCAGGCCGTGCCCCGGCAGATTTCGATCACATGCTCGCCCAGGCGGGCAAAACGAAACTGGCGGTAGAACGTGGCGACCCCGTACACTTTGCTCACGGGAACCCGGACGGCCTCGGCGATTTCTTCCAGGGAATGGGAAGAAAGGTAGCCCACCTCCCCCTGTACCTCCTGGAGAAGGGGGATGAGGCTGTCCCCGGTCAGGGCCCCATGGTTGAAAATGATCTCTTTCGTCGTGCGCATATCCTTTAAAAATCCTTTCTATGTCACATTTGACCTTTTGCGGCAAAGGCTAAAAATATTTTCACCCCGGAGCGTACAGAGAACACAGAGCTTTATGGATCAAAATCCGGCCGCCGTACGACCGATTGAATCTATTTAAGTAGTTTTTTGGTAACACTTTAGCCCTTTGAAAAAAGGAATGTCTTCAAGGCCAAGTGGTTCCAGGGCCCCGACAAAGGCGGTCACAGGATTTTTTCAAAACTCTAAACTGATACGTTTTTTGAAAATTTATTTCTCTGTGCTCTTTGTACTACTAATGTTCAGAATTTTTAAATTTTGTTAACTTTTTTTCTCTGGGAACGCCCCCTCACCCTCCCCTCTCCCCCGTGGACGGGGGAGAGGGGTAAATGAGGATTCTATTTGTGGCTCTGTGATCTCTGTGCCCTCTGTGGTGAAATCTTCCGTTTTTCTCTGCGGTCTCTGCGCTCTCCGCGGTGAAAATTTCTACTGAGCCGGGACGAACCGCTCGATGATCTTGGCCAGCTCCTTGAGATCGATGGGCTTTTCCAATTGGGCAACCGCCGGCCAATCCCTCCCGAGGATGAACTCAAATTTTTCAAACTTCTCGTCCAGGTATTGGGGATAGCCGGAGACGATCACGATGGGGATCCGGCGCGTGGCCTCGATGTCCTTCATTTTATAAGCCAGGTTGAAGCCTTCCGTGTCCGTGTCCATCATGATGTCCAGAATGATCAGGTTGGCTTTGCCCTTTTGGATCTTCTCCCAACCTTCGGTTCCATTGTGGGCCGTCTCGACCTGGTACCCGCGCCCTTCCAGGAATGTTTTGGTGGAAAGAACGAAGTCCTTGTCGTCGTCTACCATCAGGATGTTTTTGCTCGCAGCGCTCATTGTCTTCTTCCTCCTTTGTTTGTTTGAAAGCATTGGGTGGTTTCGTAATCGGTCTCCCGCCATCGAGGGGCTTGGCCCGGAGCGGGAGGGATTCTTGCCGAACAATTGGTTTTGTTTTAGCTTTGATGGTTTCGTAAAAAGTCTGAAAATTGGCTATTCCGTCATTCCCGTGAAAACGGGAATCCAGTCTTTTCAATATGTTGGCAGATTCTGGATTCCCGCCTGCGCGGGAATGACGACTTCTTACGAGTTCATCAACTTTAATCAAACACAGATTGATGACTTCGTAAAAAGTCAAATAGAACGTCACCCCGGCGAAAGACGTGGTCCAGAACGTCTTGAAATAACTGGATTCCGGCTTTCGCCGGAATGACAAATTATATGAGATTTCGACTTTTTACTAGACCATCACAGATTAACTATTGTGATTTGTTAAACAGTGAAATTTTTCACTATTATAATCAAAAAAAATCAATTCCCATTAACATTCTTAAACCGGCTCAAATAAGAAAGTTTTTCAAGTTTTGCTGAAATATCGATATCTTCTATATACATGTCATTCGGCGCCTGAACTTTCTTGGGAACAAAATTCAAGGCAGCCCGGACGCCGAGTTTCCGGAGCCTTTCCACAATCCCCTGGAGGCCCTGGGGTCCGCAGGCCAGAATCGCGATTGCCGGCTTGAACTCCGGAATGACCTGCTCGAGCTCTTCGATGTGGTAGCACCTTCTTCCCGCAAAGACCCTCCCGACCTTCTCCCGATCGAGATCAAAGATGGCGGCAATGTGGAAACCCCGCTCCTCGAACCCGCGGTAAGAAAGAAGCGCCCGGCCCAAGTTTCCGACCCCGATGATAACCACCGCCTGGATCGTGTCGGTCCCTAAGAGGCGGCTGATCGTCAGGATCATTTGATACACATTGTACCCTCTGGATATGTTCCCGAACGACCCGAACGAGGCGAAGTCGCGGCGGAGCTGGGCGGAAGTAACCCCCACCATCTTAGCCAACTGATGGGAATAAACGTGAACGACTCCTTCGTTGTGAAGCTCTTCAAATATCTTGCGGTAAAGACTCAGGCGCTCAACCGTCTGAAGAGAGATTTTCTTTTTTCCCCTCTCCCGGTCTGCCTTGTCCTTTAAATTTTCCCCATTTCGATTCATCGCGACCATTTACTGTGATTATATTCACAATTAAAAAACATGTCAATAAAATTTTGTTAAATTTTTTATTTGTAACTTAACATCCCAATTTTATTTATAAAAATTATACGCCAAAATGATCTAAAAACCATATTTATGCAAACGTGTCTTTTCACCAATATGTTTGGATTGTGCTATAATAAAATTATAAATTTGAAATCATTCAGATTTTCAATCGAAGGGGAAATGGCCTCTCAGCTGCATCGCCGAGCGCTCCTTTTATCGTACTTCACAGTATTCTACAATATCCTTGAAGGGATCTTATCCCTCCTGGCCGGATCCATGGCCGACAGCATCGCCCTGATCGGATTCGGTCTGGACAGTTTTGTGGAGTCGATATCCGGAGGAATCGTGATCTGGCGGTTTCGACTCCATGGAAAAATATCCGAGGAAGAAGAGGAGAAGGCGGAGCGAAAAGCCGCGCGGTTCATCGGCTACACCTTTTTCATCCTCGCCGTTTATGTCCTCTATGAGTCGGTCAAAAAACTCTATCTCCGGGAAGTCGCCGACCCCAGCCTCTTCGGGATCCTCATCGCGATGATCTCCCTGATCACGATGCCCGTTCTTTTTTTTCTGAAATATCGCACCGGCCGCCAGATGGGAAGCCGCAGCCTTGTGGCCGATTCGAAGGAAACCCTCGCCTGCTCCTTTCTGTCCTTGGCGCTTCTGGTGGGATTGGGGTTGAATTATCTTTTCGGTCTCTGGCAGGCGGATCCGATCATCGGCTTCGTGGTTGTCGGGTTTTTGATAAAAGAGGGTTGGGAGACTCTGGAGGGGGAAGAGGAAGAAGATTAAGGAGAGGCATTCGCGGGAATCGTCCGGGTCAGAACGATTGCGGGGGCCGTTTTCGATCGGCCCCCGCAATTTCAATCCCGAGGGGATTTCAGAGGACCGCTCAGTGGGCCAGCAGCGCTTCCAGGAACCCCATGCCCGAGCCTTTCTTCTTGACCGCAAGGATCGGGACATGGGTTGTTTCGATCAATTTTTCGGTCACGCTCCCGAGCAAGACCAGGGCCGCAAAACTCCTTCCTTTTGCCCCGAGGACAATCAAGTCCGCCTTTTTCCTCTTGGCCACGGCCTTGATGGCCTTGGCGGGGTTTTCATTCAAAATGAAAAGGGGGGCGATCTTGATGCCCTTCAAGTCGATCCCCTTTTTGAATTCCTTGAATTCGTCCCGGGCGTTTTTTTTCATGACCTTGGCAAATTCCTCATAGGTTTTTCCGCTTTTGTGGTAACCGATGGGGATCTTGAAAGCGTGGGGGACGGAAAGCGTGCCGAGATTGCCCGTAGACGCCATGGAGAGGGCGATTTCCAGGGCGTCCTTGGAATTTTCGGAAAAATCAACCGGGGCCAGGATGCCGCCGATGGAGCCTTCCGCTCCTTCGGGAATCACCCAGACGGAGCAGGGGGCCTTGCGCGCCAATTTCAGCGGAAGATTGCGGTTCGATTCTTTTCCCGTCTTTCTCCCCAGGATCACCAGGTCGATATCTTCCTTGCGGATCTTTTGAATCATCTCCACAAAGGGGTCGCCTTCGACCACTTGGCACTCTTGGGCCATTTCCGGATGCCCCTCCAGGGATTTGCGGGCGAGTTCCTCCATCTTCCCCTGGGAAAACGGGTCCGGGTTGACGAGACACTCCGCATATTCGCTCGGAAGGCACGAGAAGGAATCGGGGCTTTCGAGGACATGGAATAAAATCATCTTTTGCGATTTCGCCATCCGGCTGATCCAACCGGCATACTTCAGAATGACCGAATCATGTTCATTGTTTCCAAGTCCCACCAGGATTTTTTTGAACCGATACATGGAAACTCCTTTCTTCGCAAAGAAAAACGAAATAAGAACGGAGACATTATGCCACAGCGCGCCTCAACCATCCAGCTTTTTTTGCGCCCGGGAGGCGCCGGACCGGCGCATAAATCTTTGGTAACATTTTAGCATTTTGAAAAGCCATTAAATCCCCCTTGATCCCCCTTTTATTCAAAGGGAGAAAAAATGGGATCTTTCCGTGAAAGCGGGCTGAAAAGCTCTCCTCCCTTTGAAAAGGGAGGACGGGAGGGATTTCTGAACCGAAAGTTCAAAAAGCTAAAGTGATACAATCTTTGATGAATGCGTAGGAAAAGAATTCCCCAAAAACGGGGAAGGCCTCTTTATGGAAAGCGGTTCAGCAGAAACCGGTACCAGTTCAAAACCGCAATCTGGCTGGTGAGGGGCATGAAATCGGACCCGTCCCATCCCCAGACAAAATTCGGATTCCCCTGGATGAACCAGGCATTTTCATCCCCCCGATAAAAAGCCAGGTCCGCGATCCCTCCGCCGTCGTAATCCGCCGGAACGGGAAAACTCTGCAACCCTCCCCAGCCGTACTGGCCCAAATTTCCCAAACCCTTCACGAGCCACTGCCCTGAAGGAAGGTGATAAACCGCGATATCGGTCTTCCCGTCTCCGTCGTAATCCGCCGGCACCGGGAGGCAGTCCGCCCCGTTCCACCCGAACTGGCCTAAATTCCCGACCCCGTTTAGAAACCACTGGTTCGAGGGAAGGTGATACAAAACCAGGTCCGTCATCCCGTCCCCGTCGTAATCCCCCGGCAGGGGAATGCAGTCCGCCCCCCCGAAGCCGAACGAGATCGGGCTCCGGCCCTCGATGAACCAGCGGTTGCTGGGGGTGTGGTAAAAGGCCCGCTCCATAATCCCATCCCCGTCATAGTCCCCGGGGACGGGAACGCTGTCCTCTCCCCCCAGCCGAACTGGCCCAGGTTGTCTCCCCCGTATCCCTTTACAAACCACTGGTTGCTCGGAATGTGATAAATGGAGATTTCCATGACGCCGTCCCCGTCGTAGTCCCACACCACCGGCAGGCAGTTGGCCCCTTCCCATCCATACCGGCCGAGGTTTCCGAGGGGTTCGGCGAAAAACTGGTTGGTGGGAATATGATAGGCGGTTACCTCGTTGACGCCGCTCCCGGTGTAATCGGCAATTCCTTTCCGGATTCCCATCAGGGAAAGCTCGTTGTAGGCGGTGTAGGTTCCGAGGAGGGTTTCAATCTTGACGACTCCGAGGTGAGGAATGAACCACCGGTCATCGGTCCGGGTGTAATCGATGCCCTGCTGAGTATTCCACACGCGGAAGACAAAATGTCCCCGGTACGCCGGGTATTCCCCCAAAGGAACAAAGACGGTTTCAGGGCCGGAAACGGTCACATCCAGGGTGATTTGAACCGGACGACTCCAGCCGGTGGCCCCGCTCATGGTTCCGGTCGTGGCGGTATTCCAGTGCGCCCCCGCATAAAGCGGGTTCCGGCTCCAGGTCAGTCCGGAGTTTGCGGAGACGGTAACCGCCTCCTGCCGCCCGTCATCCCAAAAGACCTCTCGCCACTCCCTGATCTCCGCAAGATCGAACGAGAACCATACGCTGCCGAGGGAATACCCATTCTGATAGCTGTCGACCACATAGGTATCGACCCCGGGGAAAGAAGTCGAGTCTTTCCGGGAAACCTGGTTCCAGTAGATCCAGGCGTTTCCGTGGGCGTCATAGCCGTTGAATCTCCAGTAATTGCCGACGTACATGGACCAGAAGGGCGCCCCGAGCTCGGCCTGCGCCGGCATGGCTGAACCGGCGAATAGAAGAACAAACGCCGCCCAGAACATCCCGTTTTTTCGGTTGGCCTTCATCTTTCACCTCGGAGAGAAAAGAACTATCGGCGGGGATCGATTCCATCAACCAGGCCTATTTTAAATTATGTAAGACCTGGAAAGAAAGGAAAAAGGGGGGGGAAAATATCTTTGGCGGAAGTGCATGGGAATCGAACCCACCTATCGCCTTGCTCAGACGATACACCGGATTTGAAGTCCGGGAGGGCCACCAGTGCCCTTTCCACTTCCGTTAAAATTCAGTATAGCCAATTGCCGAAAGGCTGTCGAGGGGAAAGCTTTGAAGGAAAGAGGCTAAGGATTTGAGGGTGCAAAACCAAGAATTGTTGGACGGAAATCTCCCCGGGAGATATAATCCCTCCCTAACGTTTACGGATCATTCGGAACGCGGACCCCGGGAGGAACATCTTGGAACAGAACCTGATCCTTATTTCCCAGACCGGCCATGTAGCCTTCGTCGTTTTCAACCGCCCGGAAAAAAGGAACGGGGCCGAAGGGAGTGACCCGCCCCCCAGATTCGTCAGCCTTGCGCTGAAGGCTTATCAGTCCGACGTGCGCCTCCAGGGACCACAAGTGTAAAACTTCCGCAAATTTGCCCCTAATGCTTTCCTATTGTATATTTTCATTTCCGATGCGCGAAAAGTTCGGTAATAATCTTTCTTCAACCAAAACTCATTCAAAACTGCCTCGTACAAAAATTCACCTTTTTCCGCCCAAGCATGATAATAATTCTCTCCTGCAAACGGGCCGAAGGTGGGTATTACTTTACCATGAACCCCATTCCATTCCTGGTTATCCAATACAAAAAGCAGGACAAGTTGATAACATCTTCCTTGTCTTCTTCGGTATTTCCTCAGACAAACTCCTTGAGGAATAGGTTGTTTGTGGATGAGTCCTTTAATCATTTATTTATTTCCCTTCTTCTTGGATAAAGCAGTCTCTTCCATAAGGTCAGCCATAGGTGATTAAGGATATTTATCCTCCTCCTGCATAGTCGGCTCGAATCTTAAACCCGCCGCTGGGTTTGTCTTTAGGGAACTGCTATTCTCACCTCGACCGCATGGTCCAGGTGGTCGTCAACAAGAAGAATCTCCCGGTCGGGTTGTTCGGCGCCATCTACGGTTACCATAGCCGCTCCCTCCCCGGCGCAAATCTGCAGGACGGCGATGTGGTAGACTGTCTCCCGATACCGATAGTGGATCTTGAATTCCTTCCAATCCGCCGGGAGGCACGGGGAAAACCGCAGTTTGTCCACTTCCAGCCTGAGCCCTAAGAGTGATTCCACGATCAGCCGGTACATCCAGCCGGCCGAGCCCGTGTACCAGGTCCATCCCCCGCGGCCGATATGCGGCGAGAGCGCATACACATCGGCGGCGACGACGTAGGGTTCCACTTTGTAAGTGGCGATCGCCTCCGGAGACCTTGCATGGTTCACGGGGTTGATCATGGCCAACAGTTCCCACGCGCGTCGGCTGTCGCCCAAGGCAGCGAAGGCCATGGCCGCCCAGATTGCTCCGTGAGTGTACTGCCCGCCATTCTCCCTCACCCCTGGGACGTATCCTTTTATATAGCCGGGATTCAAATCCGATTTGTCAAACGGCGGGTCCAAGAGCTGGATCAGCCCGTGGTCCCGGCGAACGAGGCGCTGATCCACCGCTTCCATGGCCAGGCGCGAGCGCTCAGCTTCGCCTGCCCCGGATAGAACCGACCAGCTTTGCGCAATCGAATCAATCTGGCATTCGGGATTCGTCGCCGACCCCAGCGGCGAACCGTCGTCGAAGTAGGCGCGGCGGTACCACTCGCCGTCCCAGCCAAACTGCTCGATCTGCCGTTGCAACCGGCCGGCTTCACTCTGGCAGCGTTCGACGAAAGACAGGTCGCCCCGCATACGGGCAACCTCCGTGAACCGCCTGAGCACCTCGTAAAGGAAAAACCCCAACCAGACGCTTTCGCCTTTGCCCTGTTCGCCCACCATGTTCATGCCGTCGTTCCAATCCCCGGAGCCGATGAGCGGCAGGCCGTGCTCTCCAAATCTGAGCCCCCTCAGGATGGCTCGCCGACAGTGTTCGTATAGACTGGCTGTTTCTTCAGACCGGCCGGGCAGATCGTAATACGAGTCCTCCTCCGGGTTTACCGGGCGGCCTTCGATAAAGGGGACGGGATCATCCAGCACTCCGCCGTCCCCGGTGGTGAGAACGTAGCGGCAGGCCGCCAGCGGCAGCCAGAGGTAATCATCGGAACAGTGGGTCCGCACGCCCCGGCCCGAGGGAGGGTGCCACCAATGCTGAACGTCTCCCTCCCGAAACTGACGGGCGGCGCAGCGGAGTAAGTGCTCGCGCAAAAGGTGCTGGCTCGGCGTGGACGAGCGCCATCCCGTCCTGCAACTGGTCGCGGAAACCGAAGGCGCCCCCCGGCTGGTAGGTATCCGCTCCGCGCCCAAAGACGGCACGCAAGAGTCTGGTACAAGAGCCAGCCGTTGGCCAGCACGTTGAGGGACGGGTCCGGTGTTTCCACCTGCACGGCGCCGAGCGTGTGATTCCAGTACTGCCACACCGCTTCGAGCGCGCCGACGCGCCGCGGCAGATCCCCGGAAGCGATGGACCAGGTTGCCGGCGTCATCGGCGTCTCGCCCTACGCCGAGCGTGAAGATGAACTCACGCTCTTGTCCGTCGGCCAGCTCGAAGGGAACCTGGATCGCAGCGCAGGGATCCAAAGCGGCCCCCACTTTGCCGGAAAGGCGCGACCGAGTCATAGCCGCCGGATTCCGAAGCGTGCCGTTACGCCCAATGAACTCCGTCCGGTCGCCGCTTACGGTCCGATTCGCATCGTTCACGTCGAAAAAAGCAACCCGGTCGGCGAACTCCGTGTTGTAGGGGTTCCGCGCAAAGAGCGCTCCGCTCTTGGGGTCGACTTCGGTGACCACGTGCATGGCCGATTTCGGCCGCAGATCTCCCAGCACCCATTCCACATAGCCCGTGGCCGAGAGCCGGCGGGATCGGCCGCACTCATTGCGCACTTTCAACACTGTGAACTTGATCGGCGCGTCCAGGGCCACGTAAACCCACATCTCGGAGCGGATGCCGCGCTCCGTGTGCTCGAAGACGCTGTAGCCAAATCCGTGCCGGCTGACGTAAGGCGTCCATCCGCGGCTGGGCAGCGGCGTGGGGGACCAGAAGTGGCCCCTCTCTTCGTCACGGAGGTAAAAGGCTTCTCCGCTCGAGTCGCTCACGGGGTCGTTCCCCCAGGGGGTGACGCGGAACTCGTGGGCATTCTCGCTCCAGGTGCAGGACGGGCCGCTCTCCGATATGACGGTTCCGAATTGCGGGTTCGCGAGCACATTCACCCACGGCGCCGGCGTCACTTGCCCGTGCGCAGTCGTAGTCACGTACTCGCGCCCATCAGGCGTGAATCCTCCCAGCCCATTGAAGAAGAGCAGATCGTGGCGAGGCAACGCGGCCGTTGGCGAGGGTTCGGCGCGGCGGGGTCGGGTTGGCGTAAGGCGCGGCACGGTTGCTTCCACAAGGCCGCGACGGTGGATTTGGTCCCACAGCGTCCCCCGGCTGTCGGTGAGGATGGCCCGGGCGACCGATTGGAGAAGAATGCGGTCCTCGTTCGATATCTGGTCCCCCGGTCTTACGAAGATGCCGCCGGGTCGATCGGTCACGTTGGCTTCGAGCCCCGCGGCAATGATCCCCATGATTTGTTCGTGGAGTGACTGCCGGTAACCGGAGTGATCTTCGTTCCAGATCACCAGGTCCACCGCCAGTCCTTTCAGGCGCCAGTAAGCGTGGGCCTGGACGAGTTGGCGCACCAGCTCGATATTGGCTGGGTCGCCGATCTGCAGCAACACGATCGGCAAATCCCCGGAAATGGCGTAACCCCATAGACCGGATTGCCCGCGGCGGTTCTTTCTGAGAACGCTCACGTCAGCGCGCAGCGAGGAATTGGCGTAAAGGACCGAACTGGCCAGGTGTCCATAGAGTTGCGCGTCGGCCTCGGTGGCATTGAGCTGCCGCAAGACCACCTGGCTGTGAGACCACGCCAGGTCGAAGACCCGATCCGCCAGGCGCCGATCCTGGTATTTTTCGACCAGACCCAGGCACGCGTCGCGGGTCCCGCCGATGCCGGAGACTATATTGACCGTCGCCGATTCCTCCGGGTCGAGGGTAATTCGATACCGGATGGAGACGACCGGGTCGAGCACGGAGCCCTCGCTGCCCGAGAGCGCCGCGGGACCGCTCATTGCTTGCGGGTGGGAGACGGTGTTCCCGCGGCCGATGAACCGCATGCGGTCGGTCTCATAGGAAATTTCTCCGATCTCCGCCCCGTGCACGGCCATCAGATGAAACATCCATGGCGCGTGCTCGTCCAGGGAGCGGGGGCGGCGCGTGCAGAGGATCGCCCGCTGCGGGCGGAGGATCTCGGTCTGAACAAAGAGATTGCTGAACGCCGGATGCAGGGCGTCCGCGGCCGGCGAGGAGAGAGCGACTTCCGCGTAACTCGTGATCTCGATCTCCCGGCGGGTCCGGGAACGGTTGGCGATATGGATTCGGCGCAGCTCGATGTCATCCTCGGGCGAAACGGCGATCTCCGTATGCGTGTCGAATTCGTGGTCGCGACAGCGGAACTCCGCTTTCGCCTCCGAGAAAATCGCTTCGTAAGAGTCCGATTGCTTGAGGATCGGCTGATGGGCGGTTGACCAGAACTCCCCACTGGCCACGTCGCGGAGGTAACAGAACGTGCCCCAGTTGTCGCAGGTACTGTCTTCGCGCCAGCGGGTGACGGCCATCTCTTTCCAACGGCTGTACCCGCCGCCGGCGTTGGTAATCATCACGTGGTATCTGCCGTTCGACAGCAACTGCACTTCCGGTATGGGGGTGTCCGGACTGCTGAAAACCCGCACCGGCGTCTCTGAACCGCTGGGAGTCGTGCGTATTTCGGAGTGCTCAGCGCTGTGCCAATAGAACGCCGTGGCCTTGGGAATCCGCTCCTGGAGCAACAGCAGGGTCGCCTGGAACAGCGGGTCCGACTGGAATCGCTTCTGCATCGGACGGTCCAGGAGCAGATAGGCCAGAGAGAGGAGGCTCATGCCCTGGTGATGGGCCATGAAGGACCGAACCACGGCATTCGATTTTCCACGCGGCAGGCGCGAAGGGGTGTAGTCGATCGCTTCATAGAAGCCGTATTCTCCTTCCAGCCCTTCAGCGGCGAGTCGCTGCAAATTCAGGCACGCCTCCTCGGGCGCCACCATCAGCGCGAGCGCCGAGGCATAGGGCGCAATGACCCAATCATCGGCTAATCCCCGTTTGAGCCCCAGGCCGGGCACGCCAAACGAGCGGTACTGGTAGTTGAGATGAATGTCGATCGCGTTGTAGCCGGATTCCGACATGCCCCACGGTAGCCCTAGGCTCTTCCCATACTCGACCTGCCTCTCCACAGCCGCCTGGTAGGTCTGGTCGAGCAGCGTGTCCTCATACGTCGGCATCACCAGCAGCGGCATAAGATACTCGAACATCGAACCGCTCCACGAAAGGAGAGCCGGTTTTCCGCCGGCGGTGGTGAGCAGGCGTCCCAGGGCAAACCATATCTCCTGCGGCAATTGTCCCTGCGCAATGGCCACGAAACTGCACAATCTCGCTTCCGATGCCAGCAGATCGTAGTAACTCGAGTCCAGCCGGCGCTCACCCACGTTGTACCCAATGGCCAGGAGATGGCGCGCCTTGTCGAACAGGAAGTCATACTCCATGCCGGCGAGTTCGTTGGCTTGCAGCGCCAGGCGTTCGATGGCGGCAATCCTTGCCCTGGCACGCCGGCTTGCTTCCCCGATGCACCGGCGAAGCTCACCAAACCACTCGATTTCTTCGGGGGTTGCGTCCGAGCCGAAGCGGTCCTCCATGGCCGGCAGCAACTCCACCTCAAATCCGGCCAGTTGGCGCAGCGTGGGAATCTCATCGATGCTGAGAATGTTGCTCAGCCTGTCCGGAGAGGCCGGCAGCGAAATCCACGGAGCAAGAAACCTCAGCTCATCGAGGGCATCCTGGCATTGCCGGGCGAAGGCGCGGGCCCACCCGTTCGCCTGGCCTGCAGGGTCCCCATCGAGGCTGCCCAACAGCTCCGCGGCGGATGTCGCCAGCCGGTCGAGGCGCTGATGCGCCGCCCCGAGCGTAGTTGGCCGGGAAATGGATACCGACTGCCAGATCCTTCTGCAAGTTGAGCAAGCTGAGCCGGGGCGGTCTCCTCCCGCAGCGTCCACGAGAATCTGTAGGGTGTCGCCGAGTCCATCAAACCATCGCGCTTCCAGGATCCGGTGATCGGGAAGGGCGAGCAGACCCGGCCGCAAGGTCAGCAGATGGCCCGCGAGGTTCCCGCTGTCCACCGTCGAAATGTACATGGGGAGCAGCGGTTTCAGAGACTGGGTGTCGTACCAGTTGTAGAAGTGGCCTCGGTGCCGTTCCAAGGCTTCCATGGTGTGGAAGGCCTTCGCCGTGCGTTCGAGGAGTCGTCCGGCCGAGATGTAGCCGAAATCGTACGCGGACAAATTGGCGAGAAGCGCCAGTCCCATGTTGGTGGGCGACGTGCGATGCCCAACCCCGGCAGCGGGATGCTCCTGATAATTATCCGGCGGCAGCCAATGATCTTCCGGGCCGACGAAAGTCTCGAAGAACGCCCAAGTCTTTCGGGCAAGCTTCCGGAGAAAGAGCGTCTGGTCAGCCGTCAGCCTTGTTTCGCGGCGAGCCAGAGGCCGGCTGATCCACCAGGCGATAGCAGGAGAGGCAAACCAGAGAGCCAGGATAGGCCCAGCCACGGCGAGCGCGGCCGGCCTCGAAAGCGTCAGATAAATCGCCGCGGCGGTGGCCAAAACGGGAGCGATCCACATCGCCCGCCAGGAGGCGGCGAGGTCCGTGCGGCTTTGGCGATCCGAGTTGCCCGACGGATTCCATTCCAGAAGTCGCCGGTGGGTCAGCAGCATCCGTCCGGCCGTGCGTCCAATCGCAGCCAGACTGAAGAAAGCCTCGTAGGGGAGACACACGAGCGTAAAGGCCGCCTGAGCGGAGTGCTGGCCAGCCGAGCGCAACGTGGCAGCAAGATGCTGCCGCAGCAGCACATCGCCCGGCTTCTGAAACAGATCCAGAAAAGAGGCCATCCAGGGAGGAATCAGGATGGTTCCGATCACCGCCAGGGTCCATAACCAGGGCGGCGACAAGACCGTCCAGCCCAGCAGCAACAGCAGGGTCAACGCCGAAGGCACGAGGCTGCGACGGAGATTATCGAAGATCTTCCACCGGGAGAGCCCGGAGAGCGGATTCTTCCGGCGGCTTCCCTCGAGGCCGGGAACACCCGGCAGCAGCCAGCGGGCAATTTGCCAATCCCCGCGAATCCAACGGTGCCGACGGCTCACGTCCGCGCTGTAGCGGGATGGATATTCCTCGTACAACAGGACATCGCTGAGCAGCCCCGCCCGCGCGTAGCATCCTTCCACAAGGTCGTGGCTGAGGATCCGGTTCTCGGGAAAGCGCCCCTTGAGGGCCCGCTCGAACGCATCGATATCATAGATCCCCTTGCCAATGAACGAGCCTTCGCCGAACACATCCTGGTAGACATCGGAGACCACCCGGGTGTACGGGTCGATGCCCGGCTCACTTCCGAACAATCGGGCGTACCGCGATAGGCTCATTCCCGGCAGGCTCACGGCCACGCGGGGCTGAAGGATGCCGTACCCTTCAGCGATCCGCTGCTTGTCTTCGTCGTACCGCGCCCGATTCAGCGGGTGGGCCATGGCTCCCACAAACTGCCATGCCGAATCGCGGGGGAGCTGCGTATCCGTGTCCAGGGTGATCACGTACTTCACGTTCGATAACACGGCAATATCCCCAACGATGAGGGAAAAGGGATCTCTGGAGCCGCCGCGCAGAAGCGAATTCAATTCCGCCAGCTTTCCTCGCTTCCGCTCGTAACCCATCCAAATCCGCTCCCCTGGATTCCAGCGGCGCGGACGATGAAAGAGGAAGAAAGTGTCGCCTTTGGCGCTCCGGTACTTTTCATTCAGCTCTTCGATCCTCTTCCGGGCCAGCCGTAATAACGGTTCGTCCTCCGGAATCGTTTCCTCCCGTGCGTCCCGGAAATCCGTCAGCAGCCCGAAGTGCAGGTTCTCGTCCCGATTGGCCAGAAACCGAACCTCCAGCCCCTCGACCAGATCCTCGATGTTTTGGGCGCTCGTGAGCATCGTCGGGATCACGGTCAGGGTGCGCGATTCCGGCGGAATTCCCTCCGGAAAAATCCATTCGCGGGAGGATATGGGGCGTCACCAGTAACGTCGCCAGCCAGTTCACCAGCGCCACCGCCAGATGACTCGCGCCCAGGAGCAAGGGGAACCCAATCAGCGCGACCAGCCAATCCTGGTACCCGCTGGCATGCGCCTTTGCCAATAAGCTCCCGGTGAAAATCGCCGTAATCAGCGCGATCGTGCCGAGATAGAGGAGCAAAGGAAAACGACGGCTCATTCGCCGAAGAGCCTCAAGGGGAGATCGGCGCACCTCCGCCGCTCGTTCGAGCTGCGGCAATCCCCTGTCGATCAGGTAGAACCCGACATGGGCCGCTCGATCGTCGCTGTCATCCTTGGCTGCGGCCTCGCGGGCCAACCGGATCGCTTCGCGGGCCACCTCGCTTTCGGATCGCCGGCTGCTCTTGGCCACCTCCTCCACTACGTGACGGTAGCGATCCCGGGTGGCAAAATCCATTCTATTATAGACTCCCCCCGGATCCTCACCCAGGACCTGATCGACCAGGCTCATCGTCTCGACGAATTCATCCCAATTCATCGCCCCCAGAAATCGGAGGCTGCCGATGCTGTTGCTTATGGAAACCTGATCGGCGGCCTGTTGTTGGTTCTCCGACTGAACCAATTGCGCAATCGTCAGGCCGGATTCGGAGAGCCGCTGTTCAATCCAGGTGAGCGGCAAGGCCAAGGCGGGGCTTTGTCCCTGCAACCGGCGCGCAAATTCGGCGACAAACGAACTCACCAGTGGCGGGTTCGACCGCGCCATATCCGCGATCACGAGAATCAGGCTCTTCGGGTCTTTCTCCGCGATCTCCGTCATCTGGTCCGCCCAGTAGTCGGCGCGGTTGCGGTCGGTCCGGTCGGCGGCGATCCGGGCTCCAACGCGGCGGAGATTCTCGATCAGAGCCAGACGCAGCATGATCGGGATGGCCCACAATTCGCCTAACTTCAGGGCGGTCACCGTCTGGTAGGCGGCTACGAAACTGCTGAGATTTTCCGGATCCACCCGTCCATCGCCGTGCGAGATAATCTCCAGCGCAATGTCGTACACGCGCGGACGCCCGGCCGATGGGCCGTCCAGCAAGCGCGGCAGTTCCCGGCTGTACCCTTTGGGCAAGTGTCGCCTGGCCGTGCGAATCTGTTCTTCGATCAGATAGAAGTTGTCGAGCAGCCATTCCCCGGCCGGAACAATCCGGCGGTTCGCCTTGACTGCCTCCGTCAGCAGATTACAGGCTCCCATCAGGACGCCTTCGTTCTCAGCAAGCCTCGCCAGAAGCTGGTCCGGAGCGCGTCCCGAATCCAACTTATGCGAATCTGCCAGGGCCTTGCCATGCTGCTTCATCTGGTCGCTGCTGAACAGTTCCGATCGCAGCGGTGGCTCGGTAGCGGCGAACTTTTTTGCCAAGCTGTTTCCGCGGAGGCGTGCCTTCCAATGAAGCAAGGTCCCGCTGAATGGTCCTGCTGGTCACCTGCAAGTTTGCGGTCTCCTTCTTTAGTTAGGGCGCGGTTTTGAAAGTTAATTACAAATGGCGGCGATCGAATGAGGGCAATCCGAAATGTTGAGGTTCGTTCTCAATCTCAATCAAAGGAAGGCCAATAATTATCAATTCTTATAGCACATTCCGTCAACGTTTACAACTCTTTTCAGAATCAACCAATCAAATTTCAGCGGTCATGGAAGCGCCCCCGCCTAAAGCTCACGGGAGAGAAAGTTGCAGCCTATCTCTTCTGTTCAAAGGGGGTGAGGTCGGCTCCTCCTCTGTGAAAAATCCGGGCCCTTTGATTGGGAGCGCATTTCCTTTTGCTCCGCAACCGGCCTTTTTCCATGCTTGGAGATTTATTCTATCCGCGCGTATAATGTTAATAAATGAAAAGCTCAGGTCTAAGGAGGGCAATATGGAAAAGAGAATAACTTTAATGGCCGTGATTTCCATTCTTGGCTTCCCAGTTTGGAGCGGCTGGAGAAGACGCTAATCCCAAACCCCGCCAACTGTAACAGGGAGATGCAGAAGACCACAGGAGGAGATGTCGGATGCTGAGCCGAATCATTGCTAATAAATATGCAAAGGCCCTTTTGGAAATTGGATTAAATGACGGGAATTATGAAGCCCTCGGGCAAGATTTAGATAAAATGGCGGATCTGCTCGGGGAAAGCAGAGACCTCCGCGTCGTCCTCCGAAGCCCGGCATTTCCGAAGTCTGCCCGGAAGACGATCGCCAGAAAGGTCGGCGAAAGACTCGGCCTGACGACGACGACCGTTAAGTTTATCGAGCTTTTGATCCACCGGAAGCGGATGGATCATTTTTTCATGATCGCTAAGACCTATCGAGAGCTCTGCGATGAGGTTGCCAGGCGTACCCGGGTCACCCTCGTTACTCCCCTGGATCTTCCCTCCGATCTGGTACAGGAGATAAAGAGCTTAATCGAGTTTATGACGGGGAAAGAGGCCATCCTTTCCTTAGAGAAAGATCCTGCTTTGATCGGTGGGGTTTTGGTGAAAATCGGTAATTTCGTATATGACGGGAGTCTCCGGTCACAAATTGCTAAACTTAAGGACACCCTGGGCAAAGAGTGAGCGACGCCGCTCCAGCTATTTTACGATCAGATTATTCTTTACGGACTTGACCCCTTTGACGCTCTTTGTGATTTTAACCGCTTTATCGACGGCCTTTTGAGAATTAACGAAGCCGCTCAGTTGAACGATACCCTTGTAGGTTTCAACCCCGATCTGGAAGGACTTGAGAAAATCATCCGCGGCAAGCAGAGTTTTTACCTTTCCTTCCCAAATATTTCACCTTCTCCGGCAAGGATCAAAAAGGCTAAAAGGGTCTGCGTCCCTGAATAACGCGGACCAGCACCACCACGATGGCGATGACCAGGAGGATGTGAATGACTCCGCCCATCGTGTAGCCACTGACTAATCCCAGCAGCCACAAAATCAAGAGGATGACACATATGGTCCACAGCATGTTCGGCTCCTTTCTATGGTGATAACTCCAACGCTTCCTTGATCTACCTTCTCCATTCCGCATTTAAGGGATGGGCTTTGGACCAAGCCGCGACCCTACAGGAAGAGCTTCTGCGCCTCCTTCTCGGCGACCTGTATGGCCCGACCCCCCTTGATGATTGTTCTTCTATTTCTACACCTTCAACTTTAAGTCCCGGTATTCACCTCAGTTGAGTCAATGCTCAATCCCATCCGCAGTCGTTATCTTGCTGGTAGGCTATCTGCACTCCTGCAGGCTGCATTTTTGATTTCCATAGGCGAAACTCCTTATCCTCCCAATGGATCATAATTGTTACCATATTAAAAGATTTTTTCAATTTCCTTTTGATCCACGCAACAGCCCCACCAGCCCGATAATGATCGCGACAACACCGCCAATAAGCATCCACATCGCCTTGTCGGTAGGTGAGCCGGTGAAAAATCGAGAAATATCGGAGCTAAATGATTTTGACGCAGCGGCCCCATAGATCATGAGAAGGATACCCCCGGCAAGAATTGCCAGCGAAACCGCTCGATTCATGGAAAAATCCTCCTTTTGATTTTCATACCAGACCCCACGAAAGGGTCATGGAAGTTTTGGCCCGCGAACGATCCTAAGCAAATGATCACGATAGCGATGGCTACCAGGACTTTCTTTGAAGTTGGGCCGAGGAGGGGTTCCCTCCTCGGGTTTCTCGGAAATCCAGGATCCGGGTCAACAGCGGGCCGCCAAGCTCCGTCCGGAAAAGGATAACGACCGCCTATTTCACGATCAGATTATTCTTTACGGATTTTACCCCTCCGACGCTCCTTGTGATTTCAACCGCTTTATCGACGGCCTTTTGCGAATTAACGAAGCCGCTCAGTTGCACGGTGCCCTTAAAGGTTTCAACCCCGATCTGGAATGACTTGAGAAAATCATCTTCTGCCAGCAGGGACTTTACCTTCGTCGTGATGACCGAATCGTCGACGTATTCACCAGTGCTTTCCTGTTTGGGTGTCGAGGCACAGGCTACAAAGGTGGCTATCAACATAAGAATCACAAAATAGCGGATAAAGATCTCGATCTTTTTCATGGCGGTTGCTCCTTTTTGGTCATTGGTGGTGGAATGAATGGTTGTAAAACTTCTTCTGGCGAAGGCATTGTAGATCGATTAAATCTCTCTTTTGACCTGCTAACCACCTCCTTTTGTGACCTCTCACCTTCTCCGGCAAGGGTCGAAAGGGTGCGAGGGTATTCATCTCCGCATTTGAGGATAGGCTTTGAACCAAGCCGGCGATACTATCTAAAGAGCTTCTGCAGTTCCTTCCCAACGTCCCGTATACCCCGGCCACCCTGAATGATCACTGTCTCCCCCGCATCTATAACGGACAGCCCGAGACTTTTGGCAAGCCCGACCGTGAAGCGTTTGACGAGGCTTCCCCGGAAATTGAATTGCGGGTTCTCCAGATTTCCTTCAAGGATAAAATCAAAGCCGATCCGGTGGTTACTCGTCTCCAGCGATTTCACGATCTGCGACCGGGGTATACCCAGAAACTCGTCCTTCACGCCCCTGCCGGCAACGAATACCAGATCCTTGATAACGGCATGGGCAGGCGCATAAATCGCCTTTTCCTTTATGCGGAGATCCATGCTCAGATCGAGAAAGCCCCGGGATACGTCAACGTCCCCCTGTTTCACTATGTAGGGTTTCAAGGTGGTAAGATCGAGATCAGAAAGCGATACCTTGCCATTTGTATCGAGCGTTTTCAAGTCGGTTCTTCCGGAGGAGATCAGCACGCCCGTGCTCTCGTTCCCGGGTATGTGACCGGAAAGTTCGTAGGTTGTATATCGGTTTTCGGGTGGGAATGAAAGGAAATCCGCGTTAAGCGAAATGTCGGTGAGCCGTATGGGAAATGGCTGTTTCCTGATCTCTCCATCGAGAAAGAGCAGTTCCCCGTTTGCAACTTTGAGGTTCTTCATTTCGACCTGAGCAGTGGTTCCTCGTTGCCTTTCCGGGCTGGTTTGTTTCGGAATGACGCCCGTGAGCGGGCTGGTAATGTTCCCTTTCCGATCTCTTTCCAACCGGACATACGGTCTTGTCGAAACCAAATCCGAAAAGACCAAGGGTTTCGCCGGAAATCCTTCAGAACTCGCCGTGAAGCTTAGGCTCTGAACACGGGATACCGGCCCGGCGGTACTCGTATCAAGAAGGGTCAGATTCTGCCCTTCGAATTTGACGTTGATCCCTAAGGTTCCAAAATTGAATGTTCCGCTGCTGGTCATGAACCCAGAAATCAACTTCCCGACCAACTGGAGCTGCAGGGTAAACTTCGAGGGCGAATTCTTGAACGGGATGGAAAAATCCTCCAGGCCTAAATTGATTTTTTTCACCTCGATGCTATTTGGGTCCTGGAGCCGGTGATCTTGAAAAAGGAGCGTCCCATCCTTGATCACGATCTGCTTGATATCGAGGGGGCGGGGCCTCGAGGTGGATGGGACTTCCTGTTTCTTTTCGATGGCGATTGGTCCCACCCACTCCCCGCTCGGACTGACTTCCAGATTGAGGGATGGTTCTTCAAGGAATACGCTGGAAATGGATAAACCCGGTTTTAAGAGGGTGAGCGGATGAGCCTTCAAGATAATTCTTTTCGCATAAGCTGCGGTTTGGCCGTTTATTAGAAACTTTGGTTCGAAGACCTCGACAGTGCCCCAGCTTAGATATATCCTTCCCCCTCTGAAATTGCCTCCCATTACCCGTTCCAGCTGCTGCTTTATGATGTAGTTCGACAGAGGGATGAGGAGAACGATTACCACCCCTATCGCAACCACAAAGGCGGCGGAAACAATAATGAGCTTATTTCGAAAATGAGGGTTCATGTTATCGAAGGATTCCTTCCTCCTGCTCAGGACTTCAGGGAGATGCTCCAGTTTAAAACCTGACTTGTAGCAGAGATACGGCGGCCTGAGGCGGAATCCTGCGCTTTAAAAGCCATAAACCCGGGTCAACGGCGGGCAACTAAAATGCCAAGGACAAAGCCAACCGCCGCGGTGATTCCCATGGCCTTGCCGGGATTCGCCCGCACGTAGTCCTCGGCGGCCTTCGCGGCCGCCCTGGTCCTTGCCATCACCGCCACCTCTTCCTCGGCGAGCCTAACCTTAGCGGCCTTCAGCGATTCCTCCGCCTTGGCTCGCGCCGAGCCGCGATCCGCTCCCCGGTCTGGTCAGCGGTGGCCTTCAGCAGTTCCTCCGCATCGGCCAATACCGCCTTAAGGTCTTCCACCAGTTTTCCGCTGGTGCCCTTCTCCACCTCAGCCTCTGTTGCCGACTCTTGTCCTGTCATAGCCATACGAAGCTCCCTTCCGTTGTAAAGTGGCGCCCATTATTTTTAATTCATCAGCCCAGTCTGAATAAACCTATCGGCGCGCTGAATTCCCAAAAATTCCAAAACAATTATCTACTATCGCCCATGAGAAACTCAATCCGGTATAAACTGTATTATTAAGGAAAAGATAACGTATTTTTGGGCAGACCCTATTGGAGATGGATTGACAGTATTCGGCCGTGGGGACAATTAATATGAATAGGTGATAATAGCCCCAACCGAGAACCTTGCGGAATATTGTCCTTCAACATCCAGATGGAATCCTTTGGCGAGGGGTAGATCAACCCCTGCAAATCCCCCTGCATTTGTCTTGTTCTCAAGCCTGACGTTTGCGGTTCCAAATTTAAGGCCCGGAATGTTTGCAGAAAGAGATGTTTTTGCTTCCGAATAATACGCATAGGGTCCGATATACAGCTTTATACCGTGTGGAACCGTGGCTTGAAAACCAACTCCGGATTTCACATCCCATAAATTATTTACCTTAAGTTCAGCGGTAAACGGAGCGCCATTATGAGTCCCCGAAACCTGATCGGTGAAAGCACTGAAATAATAGGATCCCTGTATAAAGGCGCCCACTCCGAAGGTTTTGTTAAAAGGATAAAACCCCTTCACCCCCAGAGTGCCGAAGAATTTCCAGTTATCTTCAAAATCATTCTTGGAAGTCGCAGTCGAAGCCTGGTTGGGACGAAAGGCGTCGGAGATTTTCAAATCCGATATTCCGACTCGCGCATACATTTCCCAATTGTCAAATCCATACCCCAGTTGTGAATAAACCTGGTTTTGCCCGGTTACGTGTTCTGGGTCATTTGTGTATTTATCCTCCTGATACCAATAACCGATGCCGGTATGGATTCCTCCCGCCTCTCTGGAAATGCGTTCCGGTGGACCGAACAAGCCGCCGGCGGCCGAAGTTTCCTGAAGCGCAAATATCAGGAAAGCGGATATCCCAATGATTTTAAGGTAGTCCGTATGAACCCCCCCCTTTTTCTTGGTGCATTTCTCTCCGCAACCCCGAAAATTATGAGCCCCCCATATAAAACCTGTTTATACCCGGTTACTTCCACCTACCTCACTCCCCCTGGTTTGGGCGCCTCTAGTTTATCGCTCCTCTTTTCAATCTTCTTCTGCCGATATTGACCATAGGCGTCGCGGAGCGCCACGTAGGGGTCGATGGCCGCCTCTTTGATAAATTCATAGTCGCCGATCCTCAGGGAGGTATCGTTCACCTCCTCATATGCCCGCACGGCTAACCAGTCGTACCAGGGGTTGATGTAGCTGACCGGATACAGAAAATAGTCGCCTACGATTCCTATGGAATCCCTTGCGCTGGAAGGTCCGAGGATCGGCCAGACAATGTAGAATCCCTGTCCCAAGCCATATACTCCGAGAGTTTGACCCAGGTCCGCTTCATTTTTCGGGATATTCAGCTGTTTGCTCGATGCCGGATCCAATAGCCCCCCCACTCCCCAAATTGTGTTCACCGCGAAACGGCCAAATTCCGTGGCCGCACCGCTGAAGTCCGCCTGGAGGAGGCTGCTGACAAAACGGATCGGGAATCTGAGATTGGAGAAAAAATTATTTACGCCTACCCGTGGCGCCTCGGGAACGACTACTTTGTACCCTTGGGCCACGGGTTTGAGAACCCAGAAGTACAGCTTGTCGTTGAAGCCAAACATGGCTCGGTTGAAGGGCTCCAGGGGGTCTGAAATCGCGGCAATCTCTTCCTCCTCCCCGTTCTCCCGGAGTTTCCTTGCGATCGGCGTTCTCCTTTCCGGAGGGTACCGACACCTCCGAGGATTTCCAGACTCGAGATCTGCTCTGATATTGGAAATTACCATGGCCCCATCTGCAGGAAGTGGGAGAAACGGGGAGGAGCGGTGCGCACAACCCACGGCGAGAAACGCCAGAAGCAAAATTGGGAACGAGGAATGTTTCATGGAATGGCTGCACCCCTGTTTTGTTTTTTCTGACGAATGAGGTGAATACGCAGATTACTCCATGGTTTATGCCTCTGGAGGCATGGACCCTGGGAGATCCGCACGAGCCCGGCGTCCTTAGATTTCTAAACCTCTATTGCCCCTTAACCTTTTTCCGCAAAATCTCAAGCAACTGGTCGGGGGTATTTTTCGCCAGGATGGAGTTGAACTGGCTGCGATAATTCTGAACAAGACTCACATTCTCCACGACAACGTCATATACTTTCCAGGTGCCGTCCTTCTGGATTACTTTGTAGAAAATCGGGATTTCCTTTGAGGAGGTGATGACTTTCGTTTGAACCTCGGCCTGGTTGTTCGAAAGTATGTTTTCTTTAGAGAAAACAATTTTCTCGTCGGTATAAGAAAGGAGCTTATCGATGTAAGCCTTTTCCAGTACCCGGCGATAGAGCTGGGTGAATTCCTGCTGCTGAACGGGATTCAGTTTGCTCCAATTCCCCCCCAAGGTGCGCATGGAAAGTTCGACTTCATCGAACATCCGCTCATAAATAGCCTCGAGTTTCTCTTTTTTGATCCCTTTGGTCGACTCGTCTTTGAGCTTCGGGTCGCGCAACACATCGAGCACCTGGTTGACATTTTTCTGAACCGTGTCGAGCGGGGCGCCGGCACATACTGGAAGAGCAGACAGAAAGAACATCAAAATGCTCAATCCTATAATATGTCTTTTCATTTTTTCTACCTCTTTATTTTTTACACCCTTACGGCTTCTTTATCTCTCCGAAGGCATACTTGGCGATGAGGTCGGCTATGTCTACAGCCCCCTGCGTTTCGGTAATGGTTTCCTCCGGGTTCCAAGGACTTTTCCGGAGCCCCCGGGATCTATGCTGAGAAACATGTCCCCGATCAAACCCTCCGTCTTGATGGAGGCGATGGCGTCGGCATAGACCTTGATGTCTTTTTGGATTCTTATTTCCACAACCGCCTTCTGGTCCTTCTGGTCCATGGTGAGTCGCCCCACCCGCCCCACCTCAATCCCCAACATATTCACAGGACTGCCGGTTCTCAGGCCGCTCACCGTGGTGAATCGGGCGAAGAGAGAATAGGCATTGTCGCCGAACAAGGAAACATGGCCGAGTTTTACGGTCATATACCCAATACAGAGCAGCCCGAAAACGAGAAAGACGCCGACGGTTGTTTCCATGGTGTATTTTTTCATTTGCCTAACTCCTCCCGTCGCACCGCAGGCGGGCAATTTCCTTTTTTTGATTTTTTGCCGAATCGATGACGGAATCTATTTCCACAATCGGTTGGCCCTGGGCAATTCCGGCGAGGATAGTAAATTCGACACACACCTCCGAGGGCGCCTGTTTGCGGGCGCCAGCCCAAATGTCCTGAATTCCCTGCCCTTGGAAATCCTCGACAAAATCCTTCAGGATGCTCTCCGCCTCAGTGCAGATTCGAATAGGGGAGCACCGTAACAAATTCGTTGCTCCGGCGGCGGGTGGAAAAACCCCCGATGGTCCCAAAGTGTTTGCCGATATATACACCCATGCTTCGGATTGCCTCCTGGGCCGCTTCGTAGCCTAAGCTGGTAATGATGGCGTCCAGCTCGTCCAGAGTAAATACCACAACCGAGTAAGTTTCCCCAATCGTTTTTTGCTTCAACTGAGCCTGATACAGAACTTTGAATTGTCGTTTGGAGTACAGGCCCGTTAATTCTTCCTGCAGCCCTTCGAGACTACGGATGACTTCATCTTTGAAGGGGTGGTCGAAATTTTCCAGCTCCTCCGGAGTGCCTTGAAAAACAATCGCTCGATCGTAGAGGGCCAGAATGCGGTTGGAGATGAAATATACATCCGGGATCTCATGGCTGACCAGGATCGCGGTAAAACCCAATTTTCTCTGATACTGGGCAATCATTCTCAGGATTGCGTTTTTCCGAACCGGATCCTGGCCGGAGGTGGGTTCATCAAAAAGGACAATTTGCGGATCGGTTACCAGGGCCCGCGCCAGGGCCGCCCGTTTCTGCATTCCCCCGGAGAGTTCGGATGGGTACTTGTGGGCCGCATCGCCGAGTTCTGTCTGTTCAATTCTGGCTCTTCACCCTGTGGTCGATTTCGGCTTTTTTCAGGTTCGTCGTTTCCCGGAGGGGCAAGGCGATGTTTTCATAGACGGTCATGGAGTCGAAGAGAGCGTTGTCTTGAAACATATAACTGATCTTGGCGAGGAAGGCATCCCTCTCGCTTCTTTTTCATCTCGGTGAGGGGTTTGCCCTGGAAAAGAATGGCCCCCTCATCCGGTTTGAGCAGCCCGATGATATGCTTGAGGAGCACGCTCTTGCCGGAACCACTGAGACCGATTATCGTTGTGACCTGTCCCTCATAGATTTGCAGGTTAACGCGCTCGAGGACTGCTCGGGGTCCGAAGCGCTTGGTGACGTCCTTGAATTCAATCAACGGGGTTCCATAGGTCTCTCTATATCAGCAGCGAAGTCACCACATAGTCTGCGATCAAAATCAGCACGCAGGAGATCACGACGGCCGAGGTGGTGGAGAGACCGACGGCCTTGGCGCCATGGCTATCCGTGCGCATGTGCGCGAAATATCCCTGGTAACAGCATACCGTGGAGACGATCACCGCAAAAACAATAGCCTTGATGAAACCGTCGGCGACATCTTTCATCTCCAAGCTTGCCTGAACGCGATGGAGATAGGTGCCGGCATTCGCTCCCAGGAGCAATACCCCGGAGATGTAGCCGCCGATAATGCCGATGAGGTCAAACAAAGCCGTGAGCAGGGGAAAGCTGATGATGGAAGCGGCGATTCTCGGGCTGATGAGGTACCGGAGCGGATCAATACGCATGGTGTCAAGGGCGTCAATCTGCTCGGAGATGCGTTGGATGCCGATCTCCGCGGTGATCGCCGAGCCTGCCCTGGCCGCAATCATGATGGCCGTGAGAACAGGCCCCATTTCCCTGACCAGCGAGAGAGCCACCAGGGTGCCGAGCGCCCCTTCCGCGCCAAATTTAACCAAGGCATGGTAGGATTGGAGGCCCACGACCATGCCGGTGAACAGGCCGACGAGCATGATGATCATCGTGGACCTTGCCCCGATGTAATAGACCTGTTGAACGATCTTGGATACCTGCTTGGTTCCAAATATCTTCAGGGAGGCCAAGAGGAGGAAAATGGTCGAGGCGCCTAAATTGCCGGTCCAGGCGATCGCCGCCCTGCCGATTGCGGCGAATGGCCCGGTCAATAGCGTAACAACCTGCCATCTTGCTTTGCTCTTTGCGAGGCTCTGACTGTCTGCCTTTATCGCCACGAGTGGGGTCCCTGCTGTCTTTTTGTCAATTTTTCGGCTTTTCCGTTCCGTAAGGAAATACCAAGAAGGCACTCTTTTCTAACTGTAATAATTAATTATCTCTTATCGCCTATGAGAAACGATATGAGGTAAAACCCGTATTTTTAAAGATAAAATACTGTATTTTTGGCCGGCTATAACGGAGGAGAATCCTTCTTCGGATGGCAATGGGAAGGGGGCGTAAAGACCTGAACCAAAATATGTTGACGCCGGAAAAGGAAGAACCACAGAAGGCAAGGCGATTAAGGGGTTGCCTTGGGTGAAAAAATATTGAATAATCCAACAGGATTAAAATATTTGAAAGGCAGGGATTATCATTAACCCATGTTAACTGCCCCGAATGAAGGACCAAAAGGTCTCCTGGAGCGGATCGCTTACCGGGTGATGAAGGAACGCGGTTTTCTGCCAGATTTTTCAAGGGCTGCGCTTAACGAATTGGAGGAGATTCAGCAGGTCGACGGGCGGGCGGAATCTCCCGGGAAAGACCTGCGCCACCTGCTCTGGGCGTCGATTGACAACGATGATTCCTTGGACCTGGATCAGCTGACGGTGGCGGAGACCCTGCCGGATGAGAAGGTGAAAATTCTGGTGGCCGTCGCCGACGTGGATTCCCTTGTAAAAAGGAATTCGGCCATTGATGAGCACGCCCGGCAGAACACGACTTCGGTCTACACCGCGGGGAAGATCTTTCCCATGCTTCCGGAGAGACTTTCCACCGACCTCACCTCTCTCAATTATCGGGAAGACCGCCCGGCCATGGTCATCGAGATGGTAATCAGCGATACGGGAAAGATCCTGGGTTCGGATCTCTATCGGGCCCTCGTTCGCAACCACGCCAAGCTGGCCTACAACGGGATAGGGGCCTGGCTGGAAGGCAAAGGGCCCATGCCGGAGGCCGTAGGCGCGATCCCCGGGCTCGCCGAGAATCTCCGTCTCCAGGACCGGGTGGCGCAGCAATTGAAAGCCCGGCGGCATGAGCACGGGGCCCTGGATCTGCAGACGCGGGAAGCCCGTCCGGTCTTTGCCGGAGACGAGCTCCAGGATCTTCGGGTAGAGGAGCGAAACCGGGCCAAAGAAATCATCGAAGATTTTATGATCGCGGCCAATGGCGTGACCGCGCGGTTTCTCCAGGGGAAAAAGGTTCCCTCCCTGAGGCGAATGGTCCGTACGCCGAAGCGGTGGGGCAGGATCGTCGAGATCGCGGCCCAGCATAATTTCCAGCTTCCACCGGAGCCGGATTCAGGGGCCCTCGCGAGTTTCCTGGCCGCGCAGAAGGCAGCCGACCCGCTCCGTTTTCCCGATCTTTCTCTCAGCATCATCAAACTGCTCGGCCCCGGTGAATATGTCGTCGAATTTCCGGAGGAAACGGTGTCCGGCCACTTCGGCCTCGCGGTCAAAGATTATACGCATTCAACGGCGCCCAACCGGCGGTTCCCGGATCTGATTACCCAGCGCATTTTGAAGGCAGCCCTGCGCGGGACGTCCCTGTCCTACCCCCGGGATGAACTGGCGGAATTAGCCCGGCATTGCACGGAAAAGGAAGACGATGCCAATAAGGTTGAGCGGTTCGTTGCCAAATCGGCTGCGGCTATGCTGCTGGCTTCAAGGATCGGAGAACGGTTTGACGCGATCTGTACAGGCGCTGCCGACAAAGGGACTTGGGTGCGTATCTTTCATCCACCCATTGAAGGGCGATTACTCTACGGGTACGAAGGCGTCGAGGTGGGCAACCGGCTTAAGGTGCAGCTCATCCGCACAGATGTAGAAAAAGGGTTTATTGATTTCAAAAAGATCTATTGAATTCTTTGAAGAGGTTTCCGGCTCAGGCCTGCTTTTTTCGACATTGTCATTTCAAGGCGCGGATGGACTGAGAAATGTGGCAATGTGCTCAAAAACGCTGCCGCCTAATTCATTTTTTAAGACTTTAAGCAGCCTCCCCCTTTTGCGATAAGGATGGCTGCTCGGGCAATGAAGCCGCAATTCCAGTCTTAGATTTTGCAAGCATCTCTCTCAGTTCCTCCCCCTGCACCACTTCCTTTTCCAAGAGAAGGTGAGCCAAATCACCCAGGACCTTCCGGCGTTCGGATAAAATTCCCCGCACCCTGGCATGCGCTTCCCCGATGATCCTGGAGATTTCTCCGTCGATCTGGGCGGCTCTCTCTTCGCTGTAGGATTTGCCGGAGGAAAAGCTCTCCGGGAGGAACATGGGCCGCCGTTCGCGTTCATAGGTCACGAGACCCAGGCGATCGCTCATGCCGTATTCCGTGACCATGGAACGGGCGATTTCCGTGGCCCGCTGCAAGTCATTCTGGGCTCCGGTAGAAATCTCTCCGAAGACCAACTCTTCAGCTGCCCTGCCCCCTAAAAAAACAGCCAACCGGTCCAGCAACTCAGACCGGGTCATCAAATAGCGGTCCTCGGTGGGCTGTTGCTGGGTATACCCCAACGCCGCGATCCCTCTGGGAATGATGGAAATTTTGTGCACAGGGTCGGCATGCTCAACCGATTCAGCCACAAGGGCGTGCCCGGACTCATGGAAGGCGATGATCTCCTTTTCCTTCGGGTTCATCAAGCGTTTCTTTTTTTCCAGCCCGCCGATGATCCGGTCGATAGCCTCATCGAAGTCGGTCAGACCCACTTCTTCCTTGCTTTTTCGGGCTGCCAGCAGCGCAGCCTCGTTCACCAGGTTGGCCAGGTCAGCTCCCACAAAGCCGGGGGTCCGGGCGGCGATTTGACGTAGGTCTACTTCCGCGGAAAGCAAGACCTTTTTGGAATGGATTTTCAGGATGGCCTCGCGGCCGTTAATGTCCGGCCGATCTACCAGGATCTGCCGGTCGAACCGTCCAGGGCGTAACAGGGCCGGATCTAAGATCTCCGGGCGGTTCGTGGCGGCCATGATGATGACCCCTTTGTTGGATTCAAATCCATCCATCTCCACCAGGAGTTGATTCAGGGTTTGTTCCCGCTCGTCGTTTCCTCCCATCACGTTGATGCCCCGGGCTTTGCCGAGGGCATCCAGTTCATCAATAAAGATAATGCAGGGAGCGCTGGCCGTCGCTTGGGAGAAAAGATCGCGGACGCGGGCCGCCCCAACCCCAACGAACATTTCCACAAACTCGGATCCACTTATACTAAAGAAGGGCACGTTAGCCTCTCCGGCAACGGCCTTGGCAAGCAGGGTTTTGCCTGTTCCCGGTCCACCGAGCAAGAGTACCCCTTTGGGGATCCTCCCGCCCAGCTTCTGGAATTTGCCCGGATTCTTCAAAAATTCCACCACTTCCTGAAGTTCGTCTTTGGCTTCATCAATTCCGGCCACATCCGAAAAAGTTACCTTGGCTCCTCCCTGGGCAAAAAGCTTGGCTTTGCTTTTGCTGAACGACATCACTCCCTGGCCGGGTCCCATCTTTTTCATCGCGTACCGCCAGATCAGGAAAAAAATGCCGATGGGCAGTATCCAGGAAAGTATGGTGCTCAGGAATTTACTTTCATAAAAACCGGAATAATTCACTTTGCGGTCATCCAGTTCTTTTACCAGGTTGGGATCCTCCACTCGAATCGCGGTGAAATTTTGGTCCTTTTGACCCTCTTTTCCTTTTATCGTTCCGATGATGCTTTCTGGAGCGATGGTCAAAGCGTTCACCTGTCCCTCGCCCAAGTATTGTTTAAACCTGCTGTAAGGGATTGTCTCCACTTTTGGGGAAAGAAAGTATTGCTGCGCCAGGGTAAATAGGAGGAAGACGATCACGAAATACCAAATACTGAAGTGGGCCTTCGGGGGTAATCCCCCCTTCTTGCCTGAGGGGGCTTGGAAGCTGAAGAAAGAGATCAGCTTATCCTTAAAATTATCCCCCGGCGTTTTCCCTTCATGGAACGACATATCTATCTCCTCGAAAGTTTCGTTAGGTTCGCAAACCCGGGCGAGATGCCTCGGCAAGTTTTCTTTTGGCCTCGCCAAGCTTGTCAAAGAAATTGTCCTTACGCAATTTGGCCACCCACCCGCGGATGATCACCCAGCCGCCAAATCTTCTTAAGTTATTCCGCCAGCCCCGATACCATTTCCACCATCCCCTCTTGAGGTCATGGAGATAGAAGATGACGACCGGGAAAGAAAGAATCTTCAGCCCGACTTGAAACATATGCCGAAATCGATAAAACCGCCCCATAATCGTCTTGATCGAGTTTTGCATTTCCTCGGGAGTCAGGGGCTCGTCGGGAACGAAGAGAGGAAAATTGCCGTCATAGTACTCCCACCCGATGCTCTCCCTGGGAAAGAGCCGGTTCTGCTGTTCGAGCCTCTGGGTCAGCTTTGTGCCTGGTATGGGCACCGGCAGCAAAACCTGAACTGTGTCTATCCTGGCCTGCTTGATAAATCTCCGAAAATGTCGTACCCGTTCCTTAGCCGACATCCGGATGGGAACATCTTTTTCAAACGGGTACCCAAAAATAAACATCCCGTGGATCAGGAATCCGGCCTGATAAAACACCCTGGATAGGGAAATCATGTCTTCCGGTTTGAGGTGCTTGTCCATGGCTTTGAGTTCTTCGGGAATGGGCGATTCAAATCCGATAGCTACCACATCTATTCCCGCATCGCGCATGGCTTGAAGCATTTCCAGATCTTTAGCCTTGTCCAGGCGGATCTGAACGGTCAGTTCGAATCGTTTCTTGATCCCGATCTGGTAGTCGTGCAGAAGACGGCAAAAGCGCAGAGTTTCTTGCCGATCCTGGCCGAAAAGATCGTCAACAATGAAAAAACGCTTGGCTCCAAAGGTCTCGTATAGAGAGGTAATTTGGGCCAATAAACGCTCGGGGGTGGCATATCGCGGCTTGCCCTTGACGGTACAGAACTCACAATCCATCCCGCATCCCCGAACCCGTCCCACCGGAAAAATACGAATCCTGGCGTAACGCACCAGAGAGAAATCGGGAAGGGGAAGATGGTCAAATTCCGTCAAAAGGTCCCTCTCCGGTGTCTGGATGACCTGATCGTTATCCAGATAAGCGATCCCTTTGATAGTCTCGCGGGGGAGTGGTCCTCCGAAGGCGCAAAGCACTTCCTTGATCGTTTCTTCCGCTTCCCCCCTCACAACGACATCAACTCCGTTGTGAAGGGCTTCCCCGATATTCTCTTCGATAAAATGCTGGCCGCCGGCAAGAGTAGACACACCCCGTTCCTTATAGAACCGGGCCAGGTCATATACCCTCCGGATCGTGCTGCTCAACCCTCCATAAAACCCCACGACGTCTGCCGGCCTTAATTTCTGCAGGGTTTCGTGGTCCGGCAACCCGGACTCATTTCTGGGGGCGAATCGCTGGTAATTATTCTCATCGATGACTTCCACATCCCATCCTTCCATCTCATGGACGGAGGTAGCCACACTGACCGGCCCCAGAGCCGTTGTCGTGCGGGCAATTCGCGAATAAACATTGAAAGCAGGATAGGCCGGGATAATAACCCTCAACCTGCGCCTCTTTCTCGGCTTTCTATCCGCCCCTTCCTCATCAAGATGGAAGTCCTGGGCCCGGCTACAGTCCAAGTTGGTATTGGCCATTTTCCGCTTCCTTTCTTTTCATCGATGCGAATCCTTTATCGGGCAAAAAGTTTGATCTGAAACTTCAAAAGGTTGAAGGTTGGGTTGTTGGTTGTTTCACAACCGGCAAGAAAATCAAAAAGAAAAAAGGGTTAGGTTGCTGAGTTTATTAGAAACGGGTTAGAAGGCTATATATTATATCGTGTCCCGATAGCGGCAGGCTGTCAAGGCAAAAAGGTTTAATTCAGTTCGCGCGAAAGCCAACTCCGGGTTGAAGCAAGGAACACCGAAAAACGCGAGCCTGGACAAGGAAAGCTTTTCGACCGGATCATTGTTTGGCTTCACCCGGAAAAATGAAAAGAGGTGACCCATTAAAATAAATTATGGATCACCCTTAACAACTATCCCAATCATCTCATTTGGCGATAAGCACTTCAAGCCCCTTGGCGCATGCTTGGGATACTTGAGAGCCAGCCTTTTCTTGCCCGGGCATTTTATCCCAGCCCCCTTTTTCAATAAATTCCGATCTCTTCCAGGAATCAATTTTCCCCAATTCTTTAAGTCTCTCTTCATGGTTCGGCTGCTTCACAAACTGGGCGACACAGATCGCCGCCTGATTTGCCAAAACCGCCTCGTCCGTCATCTTTTGAGCAGAGCTCTGGGTTGTCCAACCACCCCATGCAAAGCCGATGGTCACTATGACGATAGCCCCAATAACGAGGCCCCAAACTCCAAACGTTGCCTTCCCTTTCATTTCCGGTTTCATTGATACCTCCCTGAATTATGGTGATATTTTTAACTTAATTGGACAATTGCCTCTTGGGGTACGACAACTAAAATTCGCCGGAGAAATACCGCAAGATAAACGTCTAATAAGCCTCCAAAGAAATTTATCTTCCCCTTTGGAGGCTTATTCTGGGCCTCTTCAGCGAATTTCCTTTCATAAAACCCTCCAAGAAGTATTGGGTTAGGGGACGAATGCGAATAGGACTCATCAAAACGACAAGAACTACAGGCCTGGCTTACAGCATATTCGGCTCCTTTCCGACGACAGAATGCGTCCCTTGATTTAATTAACAGCCATTTCCCCATTAAATTTCGTCCATCCCTGCCGGTTGGAAAGCCGTGTGGAATATCATTTCACAGGGCTCTTGGAGAAGATTCATGGCTCCACGAAGTATCTTGAAACGCCCTGACCGCAAGTGTCCTTTCAGATTCCCCTGGGTATCCCATTCTTCAACCAAACAGAGTTGATTCTCATCCTCCATACTCTGGCAGAAGTCGCATCGCCGGCATCCCCTCTCCGACCTTATCAAACCGATTAGGGAAGCAATCGTCTGGGACAGCTCCAGGCGCTTCTCATTAAGAACCTTCATGCGGATGATGACCAGAATCATGCAAAGGGTATTGCAAGGGGTCTGCCAACATTCAGGAAAATCCAAAGATAGGAATCGGCTATTGAGAACAGAGGGTTGGAGGAATACGAGAGGGGAGGGGAAACGACGGAAACGATTTGTTTGACCTCAATATTTGGTGGAACCTCAGGATATTGAGGGACCCCTTGAGGGAAGCCAGGATGCTCAATCTGGGTCCTTGATCTCCGGCCGGACTATCCCGAGCTTATGCATCCTCGCTCTCAAGGTGCTCGGGTGGAGGCCCAGGATTGCTGCGGCCCCGTCCTTTCCCTCGATGCGCCAGCGGGTTTCCGAGAGGACTTTAAGGATTTGGTTTCGCTCCATCTCTTCTAAGGTCCTTACGGCGGAGGACAAGGGAGGGGAGGAAGTATCCAGTTTATCCGCCAGTTGCAAAACCGGCCCGGGGCACAAGATCACAGCCCGTTCAAGGATGCTTTCCAGCTCTCGGATGTTCCCGGGCCACGGGTAATCCTGCAGGGCCTTCATCGTCTCCTTTTGGATCGATGTGATTTGCTTACCCAATTTTCTGGCATATCGCTCTATGAAGGCCTGGACTAACAAGGGGATGTCCTCCTTCCGCTGCCGCAATGGAGGGACAGTAATGGGGAAGACGTTGAGCCGATAGTAGAGGTCCTGCCGGAATCGGCCCTTGCGGACCTCTTCTTCGAGGTTTCGATTTGTCGTGGCCACGATCCGGGTATCGACTTTGATGGTATGGGACGAACCCAGGCGCTCAAACTCGTTATGCTGGATCGCCCGGAGCAGCTTGGCCTGCGTCTCCAGCGGCAGTTCCCCGATTTCGTCCAAGCAAAGAGTGGAACCGTTGGCAACCTCGAACCGTCCGATCTGCCGGCTATCGGCCCCGGTAAATGCCCCCTTCTCCCGGCCGAACAATTCGCTCTCGATCAAATTAGCCGGCAGGGCGGCACAGTTGACGGTGATCAGCGGCCGATCTTTCCGCGGGCTCAGATTGTGGATGGCGGCCGCGATCAGCTCCTTTCCCGTACCGGTCTCGCCAAGGATGAGGACCGTTGTGTTCGTAGGAGCGACCTGCTCCGCTCGATAGAGAACATACTTGAGACCATCACTTTGCCCGAGAATATGGTCGAATTGATGTTTCATTTTTATTTCTTGACGGAAGTAAATATTCTCGGCCTCGAGTTGGTCTTTCAGGGTTTTGATTTCCGAAAGAGCCGTCCGAAGTTCGACCGTCCGCTCCTCCACCCGTCGTTCCAGTTCGTTGTGAGCTTGCTGCAAAGCCTCGGCGATCAGTTTCCGTTCGGTGATATCGCGGATGTTACACTGGATCACTTTATGATGATTGACCAGATAGACATTACTGACAAATTCCACGGCAATGGGCCGTCCGTCTTTCGTCTCCAGCGGCAAATCCTTGTAGCGGACATATCCTTTGCGCTGTAATTCCAAAAAGGCGGCTTTCGATGCTTCAATATTCTTAAAAGGGCCAATTTCCCAGAGTTTCTTCCCCAAAAAATCCTCATGGGAATAACCCAGCATTTCCACCAGGAATGGGTTCACATCCGATATTTGTCCTGTCTCGGCATCGAGGATTAATATGCCGTCCTGCGCGGATTCAAATAGTCTCCGGTAACGAGTTTCCGAAATCTTCAGCGCTTCCTCCGACCGCTTGTGGTCGGTGATGTCCTCCAGAGCGAGGAGGATCCTCTCCGTGCCTTGCCCCTCTCGATAGATCCGGCGGGCATTGAGAAGAATAATTCTCCGCCCGATGGCTGGAAACTCATGGTCCACCTCGAAATCATTGAAGTGGGTATTTTGGGGAATAATTTTCTCTAATAACTCCCGCAACGAAGGAATGTCCCACGCCTGGTCGCCCAGGCTGTAGAGAAATCGTCCCTCGGTCTCTTCCGGCGTCACCTGGAAGGTCCGGTAGAAGGAATGATTCGCGGTGATGATTCTTAGGTCGGGAGTAAGCACGAGAAGGGGTTCCCGTATCGTTTCCACGATGCTCTCGGCATATTTTTGAACCCTCTCAAAGGTTTCCTCGGCTCGCTTACGCTCGGCGATTTGAGCATGCAGCCTTTCATTCGTCTCCTGCAAGCGCCGTTCCGTGGCCTCGATCTTCGTCCGAAGCTCTTCCATTTCAAGGAGAAGTTGCTGGTTTGTTTTGGCCTTCCCTTTCATAACCTCTCCTTCTCGGGTCATTTTCAGATCTTTAAAATCCAAACTTCAGGTCTATTGATATTATAGTATCACTTTAGCTTTTTGAAATTTCGGTTCAGAAATCCCTCCCGTCCTCCCTTTTTCAAAGGGAGGAGAGCTTTTCAGCCCGCTTTCACGGAAAGATCCCATTTTTTCCCCCTTTGAAAGGGGGGATCAAGGGGGATTTAATGTAACCCTTCAGTCACGGGTGGCCAGCCGCAACGGATTAAGGTCCGGGGTAAAAGCTAAGAGGCGCCCCGGCCTGGGGGTCCGGTCGGTCCGCTTGGAACCACAAGGCGGTGATTTCTTCGTGGAGGGGGGCGGGGGCCAAGGCCTCCCGCATCCTTCGGCGGAGGTTCGGTGCCTTCTCCAAGTCTCTGCCCATCCCGGCCGATGCTTCCGGCGCGTACCGCCCGAACCCCCAGGCCACAACAAAACTTGCCCCGGGCCACCCGTGACTGAAGGGTTACGATTTAATGGCTTTTCAAAATGCTAAAATGTTACATATGAGCCCCTTGCAAAAGTCGGTCACTCCGTCATTCCGGCGAAAGCCGGAATCCAGAATCGCTTGAAAGTCCTGGATTCCGGGTCGCGCTTCGCTTGCCCGGAATGACGATTTTCTACTGCTTTCAAGAGTTTTGCAAGAGTCTTATATTATACAGAATTAATAAAAGGATTGCCAAATCGAAAAGGAATGCATTTCAAAATAAAGCGGTGGAGGAAAAACCGCAGATATTCTTTGAAGATAGGATTATGCCCATCCTGTGGAAGGGTATTATATTGCTTTTAAAAAGACGGTTAGCGACGGTTTGAAAACCTGCAGGCGAGACCATTAGAACACATCTTCTTTACATCCCACCGAGGACCTTTGGAGTATCGGATTTTGTGGGAAAAATGCTCCTCAGAAATCCGTAAACACCTTCCCCCCAAACGTAGTTATTTTCGTAGTTGTCCGGTGGCGAAACTTGGCGAAAGGGGTATATTTCTGAATATTTTGGGTCGTTGGGTAAGTAGGCTGAGTGTTTGATCTTAAATGGGAACCGCCTGATTGATCTGCTGTTTTGAAGTCCGGGAGGGCCACCAGTGCCCTTTCCACTTCCGCTAATGGTTGATTAACTCGTAAAAAGTCAGCTGAACGATGGTTCAATTGTAGGGGCGCGATACTTCGCGCCCGATATCGGGCACGCGCAGCGTGCCCCTACAATGCAAGGCGCGCAAAAACTGAGGAGTGAGGCCCCTTAGGGGCCGCATGAAGCGCAACGCAGCAGATGGACTTTTTACGAGACCGTCAATGGTTGATAACCAAACAAAATGGGCCTGTCGAGGGGGCAAGGAACCGAGAACGTGTTGGACGCAAATCGTCACAAGGGATATAATCCTTCCATACGGTCTTCGAAAAACTCGGGCGTTTTTTTCGGAGGAATCAATTGGATCAAAACCTTATTCTCACTTCCCAAACCGGGCATTTAGGGTTCATCGTTTTCAACCGCCCGGAAAAGCGAAACTCCCTTAACTTCCGGATGCTGGAAATGCTGCCGGGTATTCTCCGGGAATTGGGGAAAAACTCCGATCTGCGGGTGATCATCTTCCGCGGCGGCGGGGATGCGGCTTTCTGCGCCGGAGGCGACATCACCGAATTCAAACATCACGCGGAGAGCAGGCAGAATGCCGAAAGATGGCATGAAACCCTCGTCGGAGCCATTGAGAGCGTTTACAACCTGGAGGTTCCAACCATCGCCATGGTCCACGGCCCGGCGGCCGGCGCCGGGTGCGAGATCGCCATGGCCTGCGATATCCGGTTAGTCGCCCCGGATGCCCGGTTCGGAATCACCGGGTCCCGCCTCGGGTTCCCCATCCCCTTCCGAAATGCCGTTCGCTTGGTCTCTCTCGTCGGACCTGCCAACGCCAAGAAGATGCTATATACGGGGGAGTTCATACCGGCCGAAGAGGCTCTCCGGATAGGGCTGTCCACGGCGTTGGTGAACAAGGTGGATCTCGAAAAGCGGACGATCGAATTGGCCGAAGAAATCGCCGCCAACGCCCCCCTGGCCCAGCGGGCCATCAAGCGGACAATCGACCGGGTCGTTCAGGACCCGTCTTTGTCCTCCGAAGAAGACCCTTCCCGACCGTTTGTCGAGGCCTTTTTGAGCCGCGATTTGCAGGAGGGCGTGAATGCCTTCCTGGAAAAGAGGAAACCTGCTTTTAAAGGGGAATGAAACCTTGATGAACTCGTTAAAAGTCGTCATTCCCGCGCAGGCGGGAATCCAGAATCTGCCAAGATATTGAAAAGACTGGATTCCCGTTTTCACGAAATGACGGAATAGCTCATTTTCAGACTTTTTACGAGACCATCAAATTTGGGTTATGGTTAAATAGTACTGAAAGTCGGAATCCTTTTCTCCGCCCCCTGGAACCCGGGAGATCCATGAATCAAAAATATCGGATCGTGCTCGTGGAAGACCATGCCATCATTCGGGAAGGGCTCCGTTCGCTTTTTTCCTCGGAAAAAGATTTCGAGGTGGTGGCCGAGGCGGGAGAGGGGGGGGCCGCCCTGCGCCTGGCGAAGAAGCATCGCCCGGACCTGGTCGTCACCGATCTGTCCATGCCCCGAATGGACGGCATCGACCTGATCGCCACGCTCAAGAAACAGAATCCAGAAATCCGGGTGATCGCCCTCACCGTCCACCGAAACGATGAATATGTCCTATCGGCGCTGAAGGCGGGGGCCGACGGCTACATCCTGAAGGAAGCCAATTATTCGGAGTTGGTCACGGCTGCCCGGACCGTGCTCAGGGGGAAACATTATTTGAGCCCTGAAATCTCGGAGAATCTCATCCAGGTCTATCTGGACGGGGAAAGGAACCCCCGCAGGAAATCCCCCCTCGAAACTCTATCCAAGAGAGAACGGGAGATCGTCTCCCTCATCGCCGACGGGCAGACCAACAAGCAGATTGCGGATCGGCTTTGTATCAGCGTGAAAACGGTCGAAACCCACCGTTACAAGATCATGACCAAATTGAACGTCCACAATGCCGCGGCGCTGATCAAGGTGGCCCTGGAACGGGGCTTAATCCGCAGGTGAGATTCCATCCGCTTTTTCCAGCCCCCACGAAGCCCGGACCGACGATCCTGCTCCTCGAAGGGACAGCCGCGAAAAGCACTGAAAGGGCCCGGGGAGGCGATCCCCCACTTGATTTGAAACCCAAGGCCTTCCTTATTCGGGACTTTCATTTGCTCCTCCCCTTTTTCTCTGATAGAATTCCCTCATGAAAAAATCCTGGAAAGAATTGGCTGTCGAAATTCACCCTTCCCTCGCCGAGGCCGCGTCCAATTTCCTGATCGAGCAGGGGTCGCCGGGCATCACTCAGGAAGCGGTCAAAGGGGCCGCCGGGCGAAAACGGGAGCGCCTTATCGCCTATTACCCCGATGACGGAGCCTTCCCCGCCGCCCGGAAGAGGATCCATACCTATCTTCGCGCGATCTGCAAAGCCCATCGCCCAGACTATAAATTGAGCGCGCGAACCATCCGGGAAGAAAAGTGGGCCGAGGCCTGGAAGGAGAATTTCAAACCCATCCTGGTGACTCCCCGGTTGGTGATCAAGCCGCCTTGGGAAAACTGGCCGAAGCAACAAGGACAAATCGTCATCGAAATCGACCCCGGGATGGCCTTCGGCACCGGGACCCATCCCAGCACCCAGATGTGCCTGCAGTTTATGGAAGAGGTCATCCCTTCCTTTCCCAAAATCCCGTCGGTTCTCGATGTGGGAACCGGCTCGGGAATCCTGGCCGTCGCCGCCCGGAAGATGGGGGTGAAAAGAATCACGGCCATCGATATCGACCCGGTGGCGATAGAATGCGCCCGCGCCAACGCCCGGGCAAATCGGGTGGGGCAAGGAATTTCCTTTCGCAGCGGGTCTCCCCATAACTTGAAAGTCTCTTATGATTTAGTGGTCGCCAATCTCCTGCCCCAGGAGCTTTTGGGCGTTGCCGCGGATCTGGCGAGGCTCGGGGCCCGCTCGGGAAAGTTGATTATCTCCGGTTTTCTGGTGAAACAGGAGAAGGAAATGGCGGCCGCTTTTCAAAGACAGGGATTCGGGAAACAAGAAGCCCGCCGTCAAAAGGGCTGGGCTGCCTGGGTTTTGGCGAAGAATCCATAATGCGCCAGACGTATCTTTAGAAAATCTCCCCTAACGCATCTTTTTCAAAGAGGGGAATTTCTCATTTTTCTAAAGGGAAGGTAGGTATCAACATGGTTTTGGTTGATAAATCCGTGGGGAATCGAAGAAATGAAAATCCGGCGGTTTAAAATCTCCCAAGGGAATATTCACGGACCGGAAGCGGTCCTTGACGATCCGGCGGAGCTTCGTCACCTGACCCGAGTCCTCCGCCTGAAGCCGGGGGATCCGGTCATCCTCTTTGACGGTCAAGGGAAAGAATATCGGGCGACCATCGAGAACATTACCCAACGTCAGGCGTCTTTCGCTCTGACCCGGGAACCACTTCGGGAAATTCCGGAACCCTCCGTGAGGATCATCTTAGGAATCGGGCTTCTCAAATCGGACAAGCTGGAGTGGCTGATCCAAAAGGCCACCGAGCTTGGGGTCGGCGAGATTCTTCCTTTTTATTCTCTCCGGGTAGTGCCCCGGCCGGAAGAGGCCGCCGCCCGTAATCGGCTCGGCCGCTGGGAAAAGATCGCCTCCGCAGCGGCCAAACAGTGCCGCCGAAGCCGGATCCCCCGGCTTCACGCCCCCTGTTCCTTTGACGAGGCTCTGGCCGCCTTCCCCGAGTCCAGCAAATTTTTCCTTTGGGAAAAGGAAAATGACCGAACTTTGAGCGACGTTTTGAAAACACCGTCTCCCGGCCTTTATGCGCTCGTCGGGCCCGAAGGAGGGTTCTCCGCTGAAGAGGCGAAGCAGGCCGAGGCGGCCGGTTTCTCCCCGGTTCGGCTGGGTCCGCGCATCCTGCGGGCCGAAACCGCCGGATTGGCCGTCGCGGTTCTCCTGCAGTATCTCTGCGGCGACCTGCGCGGGTAGAATTTTTCCCTTGCCTCGCCATCTCTTGGAATCTATAATTCTTTCAGCTTCCGTAATTGAATTTTTTTCCGGATCCTTCTTTATCCGCCCGTCCCGGGGAAGACAAATATATGGATGAGAACAACGATCCTTTTTCAGGCAAAATGAAATGCAAGCGCTGCCGTGCCTATGTGCCGGATGACTCCAATGTCTGTCCCATGTGCGGAGAAGACCTGACGTTTCTTCGCGAATTGTTGAAAAGCGTCTACGATGAAGACCCGAAGCCGGGCGAACCTCAACCCTCCCCCGCCTCCTCCGAGGAGCCGGTCAAAGAAACCCGGGAAGAACCTTCCGGAAAAACCGGGGGGCCACGGGTTATTTTGAATTCCGATCCGATCGATTTGGGCGCCGACTACCGAGTCACCTTTTCCATGACCGACGGGCTCGTCGCGGAGGAGCCCGCTTCGGCCCCCCCCCAATCCCCGCCCTGGGATCATGCGCTTCGCGGCGGGTTCTGGCGGCGGTTGTTCGCCTTCGAGGTCGATCTCCTCCTTCTGGTTTTGCTTCTGGCCTTTTTCGTCGTCGCCGGTTTCATCGCGGCCGAATGGGGGGCTGGAGCAGGGGTGCTGTCTTTTCTGAAACAGGCGCAAGTGATTGCCCCCTTGATTTTTCCCCTTGGCGTCATTCTCGCGATCGTCTATTTCAGCTTTTTCCATGCGGCCTGGGGGCAAACCATCGGTAAAATGATCTTTCGCGTGCGCGTGGTCCAGACCGGCGGCCAGCCTCTCACCTTTCCGCTGGCGCTGCTCAGGACCTTCGCCTATCTCCTTTCGGCTCTCCCGGCTTTCCTCGGCTTTATTTGGACGGGATTCACCTCCGGCAAGCGCGCCTGGCATGACTGGATTTCCGGAACCATTGTCGTGAGGGAACAGTAGAAGCAAGGGGCAAGGGGTCAGGGAAAAAACAGATGGCCAAGTACCCATTCAGTGACGGGGGGGCGGCAGGGTTTGTTGTTGGCCTGGGGGTTTGGGCGGTACGCGCCGGAAGCATCGGTCGGGATGAGCAGAAACTCGGAGAAACCCCTGAGAATCCGATATCAGCGGTGGGAGGCCTTGGCCCCCGCCCCCGTCCACGAAGAAATCAGCGCCTTATGATTCCAAGCGTAGCGCCCGGACCCCCAGGCCAGGGCACCTCCTGGTATTCACGCCGGACCTGAATCCGTAGCGGCTTCCCCCCTTGACTGAAGGGTTACATGGCCAAGAGAGCGCAGCCCATGGCCTAAAACAAAAAATCAAGATGTTTCAAGGGACTTGCGCTTGGGAGGCCCCCAGAAGAATCCTCTGGAGAATTAAAGGGCGTGCCGGGTTGGGGAAGAAAAAAATCTTGACTTAAGAGAGGGTACGAGATATAAGAAATGTTAGGGATCCGAAGGGTTCCCGATACAAATAACCGACACCGACAACGCTTGCCGAGATAGCTCAGCCGGTAGAGCAGCGGACTGAAAATCCGCGTGTCCCCAGTTCAATTCTGGGTCTCGGCACCATCTAAAACAAGGGGTTACATGGATTTTAAAAGGCCTGTAACCCCTTGTTTTTTGGTCCTGTCCTAATTTTGTACTACTTTTTTTACCGACCTTGTCCAGGACCTCCACCCCTGCCCGCAGACTTTCAGGATAGTGGTGAGCATACCTTGTGACCATGGGATGCTCTTCCATCTCCCGAGCGTACCCATTCAATGACGGGGGGGGCGGCAGGCTTTGTTGTTGGCCTGGGGGTTTGGGCGGTACGCGCCGGAAGCATCGGTCGGGATGAGCAGAGACTCGTAATGGGGGACGTTGTTTCTGAGTGAACTTATAGATTATCTTTAAGGCTAAGCCCGATTCCTTTCTTCCTGTCTGTTGACGGCTCCTTTTGCCCTCGTATTGCAGATGCTCTCTATTTAATCCCCGTGATAAAATAATATTATGGCTAAAACGACCGAAAGCAGGGCGAAAAGTTTCCTATTCCGCGACCTCCCCCAAAATATCCTGATCGGCACAGCCAGCGACCGGTATGCCGGGTGGATCGGGCAGATTTATACCCCGGGCCGGTTTGAAAAAGGGATCACCCGCCGGAGCCATAGGGTCGGGGACCAGACCTTCACCGAAGAAACCCTGCCGGTCGGGAGCGTGGCGGAATATTTTGAGCATTTTCCCATCCTCGAAATCGATTACACCTTTTATCGCCCCCTCCTGGAATCAAAAGGAAGCCCCTCCCCGAATTTCCATGTCCTGAAAAGCTACCGCCAGCAAATGAAGAAGGGGGATCTGGTCCTTCTCAAGGCCCCCCAGATCGTCATCGCCAGGAAACTTCGGAGGGGCGGTGCCTTCATCGAGAATGAATATTACTTGAATGCGGATATTTTCACCAAGCAGTTCCACCAACCCGCCGTGGACATCCTCGGCCCCTGCCTGCAGGGAATCATCTTCGAGCAGGAATACCACGTCAAGAACGACCGGATTCCGATCTCCAAATTAGCCTTGGATTTGGATGAATTCTTCGGCAAGATTCCGAAGGATAAGCGGTACCAAATCGAGCTCCGCACCGAAGCCTATTTGGTGGCCCCTGTCTTTGATGTCCTGAAGAAGCACGGGGTGGGGTTGGTCTTTTCCCACTGGACCTGGCTGCCGCCCCTTCGGAAGCAGTTTGCCAAGGCAGGAACGGAGTTTTTCAACGCGGGAAAACAGGTTGTCATCCGCCTCATCACCCCCCTGCGGATGAGCTACGAGGAATCCTACGCCAAAGCCTTCCCATTTGACAAAATGGTCCCGGGCATGCTGGATTCGGAGATGGTCGAGGACACGGCCAAGATCGTAAACGAAGCTCAAAAGGACAAGGTCCAGGTCAATCTCATCATCAACAACCGCGCCGGCGGCAACGCCTCCCTGATCGCCGAGAAGATCGTCAACCGGCTGCATAAGGAGAAGCAGGCGAGTTTATTCTGAAACCCTATTTTCAGGTTACGCGCCAGCGGAGTGTCCAGCTGCGTTGCTCGCCAGAAGAATTCATTGACCTCGAAAAATCCTGCCTGATATATTCCTGCGGAAGCAAATCGCTTTCACTTTTCTTGCGCACACGGCGATATCCCTGCTCCCGAAGCTTGGCTTCTGCTTTGACTAATTCAGTGTTGTTATAATCTTCGATTTTGATGTGGGATCTCATGAATTTTAGGTTTCTTAGCTTAAAGGGATGCCCGAGGCGATCCTTGCGGAATTTTCAGGAGAAACCGCCCCGACGTCTCACAACGCCAGGCACCTCGGACAAATTTTGGTCTTTCTACCTCAGATTTACCCTTATGCTGACCCTAATTTACCTTTGATTTCGCAGGCGTCAAAAATTTGATCCATCTGCCGGTTTTCCCTTAAGACGCTGTTCAACAAAACGGAGACGACTGTTTTCTTAAATTGTTTTTCATCCACGGGAGAAATTACCACATCAAGATTCTGTCCTTCTTCTTCGCCCCCAGAGGTTATCAATCCCGCCCGATTATGAGGGCAGTAAATTAGGACATACCCTTTTGTCTCTTTTCTTGCCTCTAAATCATTCAGACATTTTTCGCAGGGCATTTTTGGCTTATGAATTCCGTTCAATCATTACCTCCTCTTGCTGTTATCGGCCTTTGCTTATAGTTTTATCGGCACCTCATTTTTCATTCCGTAATGAAATATGATTTCCGGTAACCGCCAAGGCAATCGCGCCGACTCCTCGATTGCCGAAATATCAATGGATGGAGAATTTCAACTTGCGGGAGGAAATCGGCGGGGATGAGATACGGAGGCTAATTGGCAGGAAACAATCTGGGGGAGGTGATCAATTCCTGGGCGGATTTTAGGCTGCTTAAATTATTTAAGAATCCCTTTAACAGGGTTAAACCTTCGGAGGAAATATCAAGGAATTTTACCCCGATGCGATAGACCCCGTCATTTCCGATACGAATATCTTTCCAAGCGACCTGCACCAGGGCAGTAACAGAGGTCAAAACGCGGGCCGAGGTGAAAAATAACTTCAGAGATAGTTCCTGACCCAATTCAATCGGTTCCGAAATATACAGAAGCAAGCCGCCTTCGCTCAGATCGGCCGTGTGTGCCGGGTGAGGCTTAGGATTTTCCATTTTTCGATATTCAACGGGCAGATTGACCGAAATTCTGGGATGCTTCCTTCTCTCGAAATTGACCGTTCCGAAATTCGTTCCCATATCCATTCATCCGGCGAAGGTTTAACTCAATCTCCTTATTTCTTATCGATAGAAACGGATGTCCGCTTGAAGGTTTCGTAAAATAACAATCGTCCTGCTCAAAGAAGGATCGGTCCTCACCCTGTGAGGCAAATAGCGTTAACCCTTTGAAATCAAGCACCTTGACTAAAAATCCCCAATCTCTTACAATTCGGTTTAAATGAGGGCATGGATATTTTGAATTATTACTCAGGGAAGTAAGAAGATTGGAGCGGCGATGGAGGTGGAGGCTCGGATGGAGAAGGAAGGAAAAAGGAATTATCTGAAATCCTACCGTGAAAAGGTATTTATCAGCAAGGCAGAACTGGCGAGAAAAGCCGGAATTTCGGAGGAGACTATTGGCCGCATTGAGAAGGGCGAAAAATGCCGCCTGGAAACAAAAAGAAAAATCATCCTGGCTCTTGGGCTTGAATTATCCGAATCCGGGAAAATATTCAACGATAATCTATGATCAGAGAGAGGAGACCAAATTGGGAAAAATTGAATCTACCATCAAATCGGAAATCGAGCGGCTGGCCAAGCATGAAGTGAGAACAGTTTTTCGTCCGCTTCGCAAAGAAGTTTGGGGGATAAGGCTCAAGCTGTCCAACCTGCTGAAGGCGTTCGCTCCAATGAATCGCTTGGCAAAGGAAATATCGGAAAGCAAGGCCATTGAACCCCAGTTGGGGGCTTCCCCGGAGGAGGTGAAGGCTTCCCGGTTCACCCCGGAAAGGATCCGGCATCTCAGAGAGAAACTCGGGATCTCGCAAAGGGAGCTGGGTGTTCTGGTCGGGGCAACCACAGGGGCTGTACTTTCATGGGAAAAGGGGAAATTCAAGCCCCAGGGGGAAAAGAAAGCCGCTTTGGTTGCCTTAAGGAAGGTGAGAAAGCGGGACGTGAAGAAGATGCTGGCGGAGAAGGAAGGGGAAAAGAATAAAGACAATAAGGCGCAAGGGAGAAGGGATAAAAAGGGACAAGGAAGAAAGGGGAAAAGGGAAAATCCCAAAAAAGAAAAAGGGAAAAAGAAAGGCTCCTAACCCTATGCCCTCTGCTCTATGCCCTATGTCCATTGGGAGGTTTTCGTGGCAATAACAAAAGCGGAACTTGCTTCGATCGTCAGTCATCAATGCTCTTTTTCGAGGCAAGAATCGGTTCAGATCGTGGAACAGGTTTTCCGGATCCTCAAGGAGACCCTGGAAAAGGGAGAGATGGTAAAAATTTCCGGATTTGGGAATTTCGTCACCCGCGAGAAGCGGCCCCGAAAAGGAAGAAACCCGAAATCGGGTGAGAAAATAATGATTTCCGGAAGGCGCGTCCTGAAGTTCAAGCCCAGCGCAATTTTGCGGAAGGCGGTGAATCAGGAGAGTCAAAGTCCAGAAACATTTTAGACTTAGGAACAGCAAAAGATGAAGGATTGAACAAAAAGCAAGGGCGAAGGATGCGAGAGTTCCCAGTTTGGAAATCAGGATTTTCAAATCCGGAAAATGTTTCGAAAGAAAATGGAAATCGCCGGGCAATATTGAGAAAATAATTACCACCGTCAAGCAAGAAACACAAAATGGCACCGAGGATTAATGAACAAATCTGAGAGGTTTCAGAAAACAAATAAATGGGCACAAAAAGTGCTTAATAATCAAGTGATATTTTTTGATTTGCCAATCTTCCGCTAAATAACTCACGTGACAAGTGGGTTAAGAGTGTTTGGAAAACTCTGTCCTGCTCTGCGAAAATATAGCATCCGCCATATTTATAGGATATGCTGGGAGTCCAAAAAATGGGGGAAAATGTTACCCCCCATTGGACCGCCGAAAGGAGGTGAGTTCGGCATACCCCTATCATGGAATATATTTGTGGGCGGATACATCACAAAATTAATCTAACAAGGAGGCGAGGATGAAAAGAAAAATATTGATGGCCTTGATTTGTTGTTTTGTTATGACTTTGGTGATGGTTTCTTTGGCATCGGCACAAAATCAAAGAGTGCGCAGTGGGCCTGCAGGAAAATCGAATATAGGACACCTTTACGATTATCAAAAAATAGAACCTGTCCAGCCCTACCCGCCCAATACCCCTTGGGAAATTGATGAGGATGGTGCATGGGCGAAAATGGCGTTCCGACAATCCGGCCCCTTATTTAGATATGTCTTCAATGGCCATAAGTTGGTCCCATCCGCAAATTACACTCTGATTTACTATCCCGATCCATGGCCTGGCACAGGATTGATCTGTTTGGGCTCTGGGACTGCCAATGGTGGTGGGAATATTCATCTCAATACAGCTGCCGATATTGATACGAGTTTACCCATTCCGGAGGATTTAAATAATCCTGCGAACCCAGGTCACGAAAACTGCGTTTTGAATTCGACGTGCATCGAAGGAGCCAAAATCTGGCTCGTTCTATCCAGCGACGTTGACTGCAATGGTCGCACGATGGTTGGATGGGATGCCGATTCGTATCTTTTTGAGGAGGCCGGGATCTTTTTTGCCTACACGGGAGGGGTCGTTACGCCTCATTAAGGAATCCGCTCTCTCGCAAATTCTCATAACCGCGACAGCCGAATAGGGAAAAGAAATATTCGGTTTTCAAAGAGCAAGGCAGGATCAGAAATGGCCCTGCCTTTTTTTAATTTATTAGGATCTTTAGACGATAAAGGAATATGGCAAATGTGAAATCAAAATGATTGGCGAAATATGAATAAACAAATAGCATTGCTTTTGTTTTTTATTTGCACCCTGGGGTTATTATCCTATTTCTCGATTACTTCTAACATGGCGAACCTCTCTGATGAAACAATTGCTTTCTTAGGGTTTGGCCTCTTGACTATCGCCTTTTTCCTTGGGGAGCGTTTCATTCCGCAAAATTGTGCCCAAAATGTGCCCGTGGCCCTATATTTCAAGCTGACTCCACCTGACTCCAGCTGACTTGAGCAAATGCTCAAAGTCAAACGATAATAGGGCTTTGGCTATAATTTTGAAGAGTTAGAGGATGGGAAAATTTGGCTTGACGAGGACTGAAAATCCGCGTGTCCCCAGTTCAATTCTGGGTCTCGGCACCATCTAAAACAAGGGGTTACATGGATTTTAAAAAGCCTGTAACCCCTTGTTTTTTGGTCCTGTCCTAATTTTGTACTACTTTTTTTACCGACCTTATCCAGGACCTCCACCCCCGCCCGCAGACTTTCAGGATAGTGGTGAGCATACCTTGTGACCATGGAGATGCTCTTCCATCTCCCGAGCGTACCCATTCAGTGACGGGGGGGGCGGCAGGCTTTGTTGTTGGCCTGGGGGTTTGGGCGGTACGCGCCGGAAGCATCGGTCGGGATGAGCAGAGACTCGGAGAAAACCCTGAGCCTCCGATATCAGCGGCGGGAGGCCTTGGCCCCCGCTCCCGTCCACGAAGAAATCAGCGCCTTATGATTCCAAGCGTAGCGCCTAAACCCCCAGGCCAGGGCACCTCCTGCTATTCACGCCGGACCTAAATCCGTAGCGGCTTCCCACCCTTGACTGCAGGGTTACTCCCGCGTTTCTTTTCCACTTGATTTACTCCCCGCCTTCTTTTACTTCACCCCATTTATAGTGGACTCATCATCGAATGACCTTTTTAAGTATCTGCCAGTCCACCATGTGCTCTACCGGCGCCCAGTCGTCGGTGAGTGGTTTGTGTCTGCCGTCATAAGGGCTCTCCTTAAAGGATTGCCGGCTGTGCTGGGCGATGCCCCTTAATTCTGTTGGGACAGCACCCACGGGAAACGCAAAGTCGATGCTCCTGTCGGAGGCAACCAGGAGATTTTCAATGGACTCGGGGATTCTGAGCCGGTAGACATGACCGAACACGAGCCGGAGCGTGTTATTGATGCTCTCAATGAGCATTGAGTCCTCTCTTGCCGAGGAAACGTTCATGGCAAGAACGCCCTCAGCGGAGAGCCGCTTCTTCACTTGGCTAAAGAACTCCATTGTCGTTAGGTGAAAAGGGATATAGATCTGTTGCGTGTAGGCGTCGATGATGACGATGTCATATTTTTTTTCTCCCAGGCTCACGAAGATACGCCCGTCCTGATTGAATACCCTCACCGTGTCCGTCAGGGCAAAGTAGTCCCGAGCAATCTCTATTACCTTGGGGTCGATTTCTACGCCGTCAAGACCCATCTCTGGGTGAAAATAGCTCATTTGGTTCGCGATGATACCCCCACCGAGGCCGATAATGAGGGCCCTTCTTGGGGGAGGGTCAAGATAGAGTGGAAGGAGCGCATAGTAGTCATAGTAGAAGCCGGTGAGGATGCTTGTCTTATTGGCAACCGTTTGGTCTCCTACCGCGTCGTTGTATGCCAGGCAGCGGTAAGGACCTTCGTCAAAAACCTCTATAAAATGGTAGGCCGACTCCGTCGAGTAGATCCTTCCAGGGGTATCCTTTGCGGAGGGTATCGGGAAGAGGAACGGCACCACCGCTGCGACGGTAAGGAGCGCATGTCTCCTCCTGACAAAGCCCAATATATTGACGACAAAGAGTGCCGCCGCAAAAAACAGTATCGTCCTGGCGGTTCCGAAGGTGGGGATGAAGACGAGGACAGGCAAAAAAGTGCCCACGATGCCGCCGATGGTGGAAATCCCGAAGATGCGCCCTGCAGAATCGCCCACGTGGCCGCTCCGGGCAATGATCCTGATGAGGAACGGGCTCGTCATGCCCATGATCACGATGGGCGGGGAGAACAATAGAGTTACAGCAAAGAGCGAGCCGAAAAATATGAACGAGAAGGAGGAATCGAGGTTCTTAATGATCGACGTGAGCCACCTGACAAAGGGGGGCGCCACGAATGGAAGCGCGAGGAGAAAGGCACAAGCAGCCAGGAGAAGCTTCAGAAGGACGTCGATTCGCGGTTTCCGGTCAGCGAGCCTTCCCCCAAGAATGTAGCCGACCGATAGGGCAATCATGATAACACCGATGATATTTGTCCAGACAAAGGTGGATGTTCCGAAGAAGGGCGCCATGAGCCGGGAGGCACACAGTTCGATAGCCATGATGCACATGCCGGAGAAAAAGGCAAGCACGTAAATATAAAGTGACGATACGTTCATTTCACGCGGTATAGATTCCGTGCTGCGCTGCATTTTCTTGCTCTGTTCTTGCCGGGGTGTTTTATCTTTCGCCCGGCTTCTTCGTCAAAATCCCGCCAAGTTAGGAGTGATGAGGAATGGGATCCTGCTTCACCACGGAAAAAATCTGAAAGCGGCTGTTTTCCCTGTCTGCGAGTTGATAAAAATTCGCTTTGGTGTGGGTTGAATATACAAAAAGGGGAATTGTGTGTCAAAGATTAAGCACAACCTTGCCCACCTTCAACACAAGGGGATCGCATAATTCGAAGCGCCCACAGGGGCGCGGGGACAGCGCCGCGCCCCAACCAAGCTTTTACCCCTTTCTCCCGTTCCCATTCGCCCACCCACCAGGCCCCCTTTGGAAAATGGCGCCGTCTCAGTGACCCTTCAGTCAAGGGGGGAAGCCGCTACGGATTCAGGTCCGGCGTGAATACCAGGAGGTGCCCTGGCCTGGGGGTCCGGGCGCTACGCTTGGAATCATAAGGCGCTGATTTCTTCGTGGACGGGGCGGGGGCCAAGGCCTCCCGCCGCTGATATCGGAGTCTCAGGGCTTTCTCCGAGTCTCTGCTCATCCCGACCGATGCTTCCGGCGCGTACCGCCCAAACCCCCAGGCCAACAACAAAGCCTGCCGCCTCCCCCGTCACTGAATGGGTACCCTTCTCAGCCCATCTCCATTGCTTTTACCTCCGTTCCGCCGGTCCAGATTCGATAACGCACCTCGACGCCTTCGGGGACATACACTACGACGGGCAGCCGGCTGTTATAGCGGATCAGGTAAGGTTCGCCGCCAAGGGTGATGAACCTATTCACCTTCGGCTCGTTCGGATCGATCGCTATCCGGGTGCCGGCCATGGGTCCCAGCTGGCTCACAATATAACGTGTGAACCCCCAGCCCGCGATGGGTTCCTCCTGGATTTTGCCGCCGAAGAAATATCGATTCCTTTCGTCAACCATTTCTGTCCTGCCGATGATCAGTTCTACTTTGAAAGCCGATTCGTCCTCCTGTTTCGGCAGTTGCAGGACGTATCGGACCATTCCCATTTCAGGTGGCGGGAAGGCTTTCATGTTGTCAGCCGCTTGGCCGGCGGGCACTGCAAACAGAAACATCAGGACTGTGGTCACCCATACCCTTTTCACGGTTCCTCCATATGCCCAAAGTTATATTTTATACAACGGCTTTCTTTCCGGGGATTTTATTAGGGGCATGGAACAATTCCAGGGAAAGCCCAGTTATTGATGCTGGAGGGCAATACCTTTGGCGATGGCTGCCGGTTGGGCATTTCAAAATGAATTCTCATGGCCGACGGACCGGACCCATGCCCTTCGGGTAATTTGCCTACCCGGTGGGAATCGTCACAATGGGAGCGGTCCCTTTGTCGCCGGTCTCGATCAGGGTGGAAATGAACATCAAAAAGGAAAAGATACCCTTGGACATCAAGTCCCGGTCGTCGATCCAGAAATAAACATTGCGATAGCGAACCGAAATAAAGGGGTCTGCGGGTTTTTCCACGGAACTCTGAATCCGGATCAGCGGCAGCATCTTTTCGCCGTTCGTCGTTTTCTCCACAAAAGTCGGGCTCACCCGCTTTTCCGCCACGTGGGCCTCCGGGACCTCGATGTTCGCAGACAGGTCGATTATAATTTCGAAAAACGACCGCGTCAGGATCGCGAGCTCCTGTTTATTCCTGGGAATGGCCCCGTATACCACGTTGAACTCACTTTCCGCAGGATCTAAACCCAGAATCGTCCGAATCTCGGCGGACAAGGATTCCGTTTCCGGGTCTCGCGGGCCTCGCAAAACCATCATGGCCGTTTGTTCATTATCTTTTTTGGTGATTCTCATCCCGATATTTCCGGCCGATTGAATCCTCCGCATTTTCCCGATCAGCGCATAAAACGCCGGGTCGGCGCTGCGAGCCCTCGCCACCCCTCCAAAGCGGTTGCGGATTCCGTTCACCTCGCTGACCATGATCCGAAAGACCAGGTCCACCGGGTAGCCACCCTGAAGAAGGCTGAGGATGGCGGGGGGAGGAATGGGGGCCATCATGCTGCGCGCGAATTTATCGCCTAAAATGGGGGTGTAAGTGATGGTCGGGCGGTCCACATACTGCCCCATCGCCCCGAGGGACTGCGAAGTGCTCCAGGGATTGTTGTTGACCGTCGCCCCCAAATTGACTTGACCCGCAATCTGGTACTGGCTGATCACCGAAGAGACATCCATAAAAATCGGGGCATCCGCGTAGCGAATTTTAATTATGTTCAGAAGCATCTGGTTCTTCCAGGATTCGGAGATCGCTTCCGTGTAATCGAACCGGTCCCGGGAAACGGTCGAAGGGCCGAATCCCGCGCAACCGGACAGCAGCAATAAGGCCCACAGGAAAATCATGATGGTAGCTCGAATCATCGCTTCCTCCGGAAGGTTAAAAGTTTTTCCTTCTTATCCTCGACCTCCCCGGGTACCCGGGGTCGAATCTTTTTCCCGGGCTTTCCGTCCCCCCATATGCTACTTCTTTTCCACGTTCCCCACGGCCGCCTTGAATTCATCCTCGGTGATCTTCTTTGCTTCAGAACTCTGGAGATGGACCATCTTTCCTGTCTGGGCATCGGTGAACGTCACCGTCCCGCTTGCCAAAATACCTAATTGCTTCGTGTAGTAGACGGCCTTTGTGTGGGGGTCGCTCACCACCCAAAACCCCTTTCCCCCGCACCCGAAAAGAAGCAAAAAGCCCAACGTCA
>CAVZNY010000015.1:0-156370 GCA_963776785.1 uncultured delta proteobacterium | reverse complement strand
GGTTCCGCTTTGCGTTCCTTCATGGCCGGACCGATGGTTTTGGACATGATATTGATGTTCTCGCCGACGCAGACAACCATCTCTTTCCTCCTTTAAGAATAGCGACCGGCTATCAGCGGTCAGCCATCAGCAAAATATTTCCACCGCCCGAATTTGGCTGAAAGCTAAAAGCTGACAGCTGAACGCTGTTTTTTCTATTCCGCTTTCAGACCTTCAGGAACGCCGGGATGTGCGCAGCCTCCCGGGGCCCGATCAGGATTTTCCAATCCGGCAATTCTTCTTCCAGCTCGCCGCTGATGACCGCCGCATACCCTGGGACAATGAGTTTGCGATGTTTGACCTTGTCGGCGATCCCGCATTTCTTGACGAAGGGGGCAATGACGTCCGCCCCGAACTTTCCGGCGGCCCAGGCGGTCATGACGGACAGCCCTTCCGTATCCTTGATCAGGAGCCAGGCCGGAACCCGGCTCCCCTCGATTTCCCCGGATACGATGAAGTAGGTAAGGGAGAAATTGGAGGAGAGGAGAATTGGAGAGTTCTCGTTGGGCCCGCCGATTTCGTAGATGCCCTCGCTGGTAGCCATGGGACGCTGCGGGTCGGTGAAGAGGTTCATCCGTTCCAAAAGAAGCGGAAAGAGGCCATGGCCTTCCAAATCGGAGAGGACGACGATCCCGCCATATTTTGCGATAAAGAGGGAAGCCAAGAGCACTTCTTGCATCGGGTCCGAGGTCATCTCGCAGGGAAAGGTGATCGTCGGAAAACCGAGGGGGCGGAATTTTTTCAGCAGGGCCGACCGGCGGATGACAATTTGGTCGTTCAAGGCTTCCCGGACGGTCCGGCTTCCGGAATCCAGGACTAAGTCCTTCAGGCCCGCGGCGGAAAGCTTGTTGGCCAGTTCAATGAGCTCGTCCAGATTGCCGGCTTTGACGGCCACCGGCGCCGAAGTCTCCTTGGCGATGGCGACCACGGCATCGGCGTTGGCTTTCGTGGCCCCATAAAGCAGGGGCCGGGAACCGGCGCAGGCCTTGGCCCCGGCGGCGAGAACCTGGGGGTTCTCGCTCATCAGGATCAGGCCCTTCCCGTCGCTCTGGCTTTTTACCCTTTGCACAAGGGCCTCGAATTTGGCCGGGTCCCCCGAATCCGCTTTGATCGCCACGAGGTCCGCTTCCAGGGTAAGACCCACCCGATGGTAGCTGAGGTCCTTCAGCCTCTGGAGCCTTCCCCCGATCTCGGCCTCCGCCATCTGGTCGGAAATCAGGACGGCGATCCCCGTTGGGCTCACGAACCGCTTTTCATGGCGGAACAGGACCGTCTCGCCCCCGGTTTTAAAGGCCTTTTCTCCGGCGCCGATGCTAAAAGGCCGGATCGGGGGCGCGGAAGCCGCGTCCAGCTCCGCCTTGGCCTGTTCGGAAACGAACGGGCAGGCGCCGAGTTCCGCCTGCCCGGCGGCCAGCTTCATGGCAAAAGCCAAACAGGTCGGGACCCCGCATTTTCCACAATTGGTCTTGGGCAGTTTCTTGAAAATTTCGATTCCGGTCAGGGCCATGGTTTACTCCTTTGGGAAAAGTGTCCGTGTCAGTGTTTAGGGTCAGTTGAAAGGATAATATTATCTCTTTTACTCACCCTCACCCTGACACTGACCCTGTTTTTGTTAAAACAAGGACGGCATCGTCAGCGCCGGGTGATTCTTTTCGGTCAGGAAGGGGAGGATCTCCTCTTCCGTGGTCCCGATGGTCTCGTCGGCGATCATCTCCGGGAAGTTCGGAATGCCGATTTCCGCCGACAGCTTCTGCAACCGGTCCAGGATCTCTTCCTTGAGCATCTTCGGCATCCAAACGAGCCGTTTGATGCCCCCCTCGGCCATGATGAATTTCTTGCTGCAGATGTAATGCTTGCTGTGGCCCACGAATCCGGGGGTCACCGAGCCGCCGCCCACGGAACCGGCCAGGGTCGTAAACTTCATCCCGCAGGGGGTCATGCCCGGGAAATCCCGGTTGACCGTCATGATCCCGTTGCACATGGGCAACACGGCCGCAATGCACTCGAAGCACCCGCAAGAGGTCATGGGGTCGGTCATAATGCTGTAGGCGTTGTACTTCTCCAATTTCTGGCGGGACGCCTTGAAGACAAAATCATTGACCCCTTTCCATTGCCCCAGCATCGGGTCGATCACCTCGATTTTGGGCACCGGCTGGTTGGGCCCGGTGGGGTTGATCTCAAAGGAGGCCTTTCCGTCCAGCCAGTTGTAGGCCCCGCAGAGCCCGGTGCGCTCCGGCGTGATGATGCAGACATGGGTCGGGGCGAAAGACTGGCAGAGCGTGCAGGAGTAAAAGGTCTCTTCGGTTTCGTCCGTCATGCCCTCGATCCGGGCGTCCCGCCGACGGTAGGCTTCCCGGGCCTTGCCCAGGACATTTTTCACCTTCTCCTCCTCGGTGAAGATCTTCACCTGCACCTTGTCGAAGATCGTCCCGAAATCCTGGTGGAACTTAGCGTGGAGAATATCCCCCAAATGCCGCAGGGTGAAACCCTTATCGACGGCGGCCTTGCCGATGCGGACCCAGGCGATGTCCCTCTGGCCGATGTGCATGAGACCCTGGGCGTAATTGATGAGGTGGTGAATCTGGCGCTCCAGGATGGGCTCGAAATCTTCCTGCATCTGCCGGCCCGCCACCTCCGCCAGGATCGCCAGGGGCAGCTTGGCCGGAGCCTTGACATCTTTTATATCGGGGCCGATCACCTCGATCTTGCCGTCTTCGACTTCGCCCATGTCCTTCGTCGTGACCAACTCCACCGCGGTCGTCCTTCCCCCGCCGCACTCCAAGTAGATGTCTTCGCCGCGGACCCGCTCCCCTTCGAAAGCGGGGCCGTAAGCCACGGGGATCGGAACCTTGGCCACGGTAACCTTCAAGCCCCGCACCTCCACGGCTTTCTGCACGATCTGGTCGTGGGGAATATTGGACACCACATGCTCGTAGGTGCAGATTCCCGTGGGCAGGACCTGGGGAATGGGGGTGTCGGCGATGACCGGGAAGCCCCAGTTGATGGCCCCGGCGGCGTTGGCATACCATTCGTCGCTGACGAAGCCCAGGGGCAGGGCAAAAGCGAAGACCCGGTCCTTGTTGTAAATCAGGATTTTCCGGTAGTCCCCCGGAGCGATCCCGCCAAAGGACATGGCGGCCCGGGTGGCAAACCCCATGGCGAAGACCGTGGCCGTGTAGTCCGGCCCAAAGGGAACCAAGCGGGTGGGCCAGCCTACCTGCACCCCGGCCTCCACCAACTGCTCGGAAAAGCGCTTGCCGCCGTTTTCCGCGGCCATGAAGACGTACAGGTTCTTCTCCTGCAGTTCCTGGGCGATTTTGGCCGCAATCTCCTTGTTCGGAGCCGCCCCCAATATCGCGGCGAATCCCGGGGCGGTCCCGTCCACGAATTCAATCCCTCTCTTGCGCAGGATGACGTCGTCGGCGGCGCCCAGCCAGAGCCGGTCCGCCGTGGGATCCTCCCCCTGGACATAGAAGTTGGGATCTTCTAAGTAGCGGATGGATTCGATGATCTCCTCGGCAAAGAAGGTCGCCATCCCCGCATCCAGGGCCGGCGCAAGATACGGAAGCCAGGCCTTTTCCTTGACGAGCGGCGGGATCAGGGACCGGCAGCGATCGAGAACCGGCTTCATATCGCCGAGCTTTTTCACCGGAATCCCCAAAATCCCGTAAATGACGGGAAGATAGTAGCCCGTGTTGGGGAACCCCACCTCCTGGTCGGGGCCCCATTTCTTCAGAGCTTCTTGGTATTTTTTTTCCGCCTGCTCCATGATCTTATGACCGCCGCGTATTGCGGCGGCAGCAATGATCTTTGACACTTCTCAACCCTCCTCTTTGGGTGGAAAGTAGGGGCACGATGCCTCGCGCCCCTACAGGCTTGTCTTAAACGGCATCCAGCTCCCGGCGCATGGCCATGTCGTAAAGCACTCGCTCGCGGGATTTGTCCAGACCCAGCGCCTTCCGCTTCTTATTGATGTGGTCGATCATCAGTTTGGTCGCCTTCTCCGGATCCGGCTCAAAGGCCCATTTTCCTCCCACCACTTCCTCCAGCTCCTCATACAGCAGCTTGCTCACTTCCTCGCTTCCCGTGGTGGGGAAGGTCGTGCCGAAGATCGTGAAGACCCCGGAAGCCACGAAGTATTGGCCGATGGCAATGGCTTTTTCGCTCATCCACTCGGGGGCCGCTCCGGCCGCGGGAAGGTCGCTGATGTCGTCTCCCAGCCCGCCGTTTTTCACAACCGCCGTGGCCGCCATCAGGATCCGGCTGTTGTCCACGCAAGCGCCCATATGCAGAACCGGCGGGATCCCGACGGCCTCGCAGACTTCGGCCAGCCCCGGGCCGCAGTACCGGCCCGCCGCTTCGGGGGTCAGAAGTCCGGCCTTGCCGCAAGCCATGGCCGCGCAGCCGGTGGTCAAAACGATGACGTCGTTTTTGATCAGTTCCTTGATCATCGTCAGATGGGCGCCGTCGTGCGTCGTTCGCGCGTTGTTGCAGCCCACCACCCCGGCGATCCCCCGGATCCGGCCGTTGATGATGTTGTCGTTGAGCGGGTGATAGGACGCCCGGAAGAGCCCGCCTAAAAGATAATTGATGGTCTCGTGGCTGAACCCGACCACCATGGGGTGGGTTTCCGAAGGGATCTGTACGGGTTTCCCCTGCCGTTTGGGAAAATTGTCAATGGCTTCCCGCAGGATCTTTTTGGCCACGTCCGGGCCATGGTGCTCCTCGAATTCGATGTGCGTCGCCCCCTGCATCTTCGCCCGGGGATTGGTGGTGATCACTTTGGTATGGTAGCATTTGGCCACATCGGCCAGGGATTGCATCTCGCATTGCACGTCCACCACCATGGCGTCCACGGCCCCGGTGACGATCGCCAATTCCTGCTGGAGGAAGTTTCCGGCCACCGGGATCCCGTGGCGCATGAGCACCTCATTGGCCGAGCAGCACATCCCGGCCAAGTTGATCCCCTGCGCGCCCTTGGACTTGGCGTAGGCCTGGATCTCCGGGTCTTGAGAGGCGACGACGAGAAGTTCCGGCAGCAGGGGCTCGTGGCCGTGCATGACCAGGTTCACTTCGTTCTCTTTCAACACCCCGAGGTTGATCTCCCCGGCGATGGGCTGCGGAGTGCCGAACATGATATCCTGGAGTTCGGTGGAAATCATGGAGCCGCCCCAGCCGTCGGCCAACGAGCAGCGGGCGCTGGACAGGATCAAATCCCGATACTCCTGGTCCACGCCCATGTGGGTGCGGTGCATGAGCTCCACCACTTCGCGGTCGATTCCTCGGGGGACGATTCCCAGCTTCCTCCAGATTTCCTGCCGTTTCAGGGGCGCCCGCTTGACAAAAAGGAGTTCCCCGCTCTGGCGGCCGAATTCCGCCAGGCATTTTTCCCCTACTTCGATGGCGATTTGCTTTACGGACCGGTCGCCGATTTCAACGCCCAGATCCAACGCCACCTGATAGAGCTTCTGTTCGTCTTTGATTGCGAACCCCGGGACCTCTCCCTTGGCCGCACCCAGAAAGGATTCGGCCACGCCCCGGGCATGATCGGAATGGGCGGAGGTTCCCGCCGCCACCATGCGCGCAAAATTGCGCGCCGAGATGGTTTCGGCCGTGGCTCCGCAGACCCCCCGGCGCTTGGCCCGGTCCGCCTCGGTTTCCCCCTTTTTCTTGGGCGCCGGAACGCGGCAAGGGCCCATCGCGCAGTTTTTGCAGCAGCTCCCCTCCGCGCCGATCGGGCACGGTCTCATTTCTTCCGCGCGGTCAAAGACGGTGCTCACTCCGTCGGCCTTGGCTTTCGCCAAAATTTCCAGAGTGGCCTTGTCTACACTCTTTTCTCCTGCCATTGAAATTCCTCCTCTTGATCCGGCTTTCATCTCTCAGCAGCCCGCTTGTCGGAAAAAGCGGCTTATTTTCATCTCCCCTTGCTGATCCTTGAAAGCGCTTAGCTATTTTTTCAAAAAGTCGGCAAGCATTCCTTGGATTAATTTGATCGCTTCGGGATGGCGCATGACCAGGATATTGGCCCCGGCCAGAAGAAGAACGGCCGCCGTAACCGCCTCCATCAGGATCCCCCGTTTCGCCGGGTCTCCGAGGGTTGGGTCCTCCACCGCAGACAATTTTGCCTCCTTGGTCTTCCAAACTTCCCGGGCTAAATTGCAGAGGATCGGAAATTGGAGCCGCTCGTCCTGCTGGGTTAGGGCCGCCATCCGGTCGCGCTCCATCACCGAATAGCTGTACTCGATTCCGTACCCGAGCCCTCCGGTCGTGGGGTCCACGAGGATCTGCCCGTCCGGAACCCCCAGGTTTCCCAGGAGGACGTTGAGCTGCTTGGCCAGGTTGACGTCGATCGGGGAAGAAGCCACCAAGGTGTGCTTATAGGCAATGGCTCCGGCGCCCACCTGTTTGTAATTCTTCTCGCTCACCGGGCCGATAACCAGGTTTTTCCCGGCGCAGAGCTCCGCCACCCGGCGCAGGGTCTCCGCATCCTTGTCGTCGTTGGCGCACCCCCAGACGATGAGCGGGACCGGGATCGCCTCCGCCACCTTTTTGGCGATGGCGGCCGCTTCTTCCGCCGGCCGGTTGGCCCCGTTGGGGTCGGTGCTGGCGAGTTGCAGGCAGATCATCTTAGCGCCGTAGGCCGCCACGCATTTCTGCGCCCAGGCCACCGGGTCCGCCGCCACGTCCCGAAAGGGATCCAAGGCCGCCGCCGCCCAGTCCTCCGGCGGGGCGTCATAAACCTCCATGGCGATCCGCGGGGGGTGTTTCATTTGGCCTTCAAACAAGTGAAAGGGATAAATCTCCTCCCCCCCGACCGTAAGAGCCTGCTCTCCTAAGCCGATCGTCACCTCTTTGATTCTGCCGGTGTAACTGATTTTGGGAATATCCACAGCCACCTCCATAAGAATAGTGTCAGTGTCAGTGTCAGTGGAGGTTTGGTCGGCGTGTGATTTCCGAGGTCTATTCTTTTTATTTTTTTCTGACACTCTACACCGACACTGTTTTTATCATGCCGGGGTCTTGCGCTTTTCGCTCCCGTACCAATCCTTGCTGTACCAGTACCGTTCTCCGCTCTGGAGATACTTCAGCATTTCTTCGCGCCCCCGGATTTTTCCGCGCCAGATGTGAGGTTCCCGGGGAGTCCCCGATTCGTACTCCGGACCCACCACTTTTACCACTTCCCCGCTGAACGATTTTTTATCTTCCAATTTTGCAACCACTTCCTTCACCCCCTTTTATCCTTTCTGAGAATCGCAAAAACCGATATCCCTCTTTTGAAACCCGGCCGCCCCTTTTCGTTTCCGCGGGAATCCGCGGAGCGATTCCGGCTTGGCCCCTTCAGGGGAAAATCTTCGCAACCATCGCTTTGACCGCCTGGACCGCCGCAGAGTCTTCGGGCAGATCCAAAAGCGGCCGGCCCTGGAGGTCGTACTCCAGAATCCGCTCGTCCGGCGGAACCACTCCCAGCAGGCTGACGCCCTGTTCCTTAAGCTCCGCCAGAAATTCCGGGGCCAGCTCCCCCGGGGCCCGATCCACCACTAAGTGCTTTTCTCTGACCGTCAGCTTCAGTTCGGCGATCAAACCCCGGATCCGCCCGACCGTCCGGATCCCCTTAAGGGAGTAGTCCGAAAGAAAGAAAAGATGATCGACCCCTTGGGTGGTCCGCCGGCTCAAGTGTTCCATCCCGGCCTCGTTGTCCATCACCACAAAAGGATAATTGTTAGCCAAGACATCCAGGTGCCGCCGCAGGATGTTGTTGGCATAACAGTAGCAGCCGGGCCCCTCCGGGCGCCCCATCTCGAGAAGATCCAGCCCGGGAGATTCGACCAAGCTTTCGTGAAGCTTCATTTCCAAGTAGGTTTCCTTCGTCATCCCGGGCGGCAGTGTCATTTTCGTCTCAAAAAATTCTTCGCGAACCGTTCCCAGGCTGCGGTCGACCTTGATTCCTAAGGCGTCGGCGAGATTGGCGTTCGGGTCCGCGTCCACCGCCAGGATCGGACCCCGGTTTTTCCTTTTCAGCTCCCGGATGAGGAGAGCGGAAAATGTCGTTTTCCCCACCCCTCCTTTTCCGGCTACGGCGATAACTTGTCCCATAGAGGAATGCCTTAAATGCCTAAAATGCGCTAAAATGCCTAAAATTAAATAAAGAAAATCCTAATTGTTCAGGGCGCTTTCAAAAGTCGCTCGCGCCATCTTTGCGGCGAGGCCTGAATCCAGAATTCATTCATAATCCTGGATTCCGGGTCGCGCTTCGCTTGCCCGGAATGACGATTTTCCCTGTTCCCAGGGGTTTTGCAGGTACCCAACTTATTTTTGACTATTCAATATTTTTCTCTGCGTCTCTGCGCTCTCTGCGGTTAAACGTTTTTGGTTGCGGCTATGTTGCCTTTTATCGATGACGCCTGGTTCTTTCGTTTCTGAAGCCGCCGGCTCACCTCAGGGAACTCAGCCCCGTTTGTGTGGGGAAGGAAAAGGGCGGCCACGTAGTTGTCCATGAATAGGGGGTTTTCGCTCAACTCTACATTGGTCATGATCCGGGCGATGCGCTCGGCGTCATCCAGCATTTCATAGCAATACGAAAGAAGGCGGGCACCCAGAAGAGACCCATTCCCGACAAATAAAAAGCGATTTCGGGGGAGGTCGGGCAGCAGGCCGATGGTTACGGCCCGCTCGATATCGACAAAGGAACCGAACGCCCCGGCGATCACCACCCGTTCCAGATCGGCAATGGACAACCCCACCGCCTGCAGAAGCGTCGCATAACCGGCGTACATGGCCGCCTTCGCCCGCATTAAATTGTCGATATCCACTTCCGTGATGACGATATCGGTCCCTTTCAACGTTTCCGCCCCGTAGGCCAGCACGTATTCGGTTCCGTCCGGCCCCCGACGAATTCGTTGGGTCGGCAAATCGGTGTTAAATTTCCCGTTGGGGGAGATGACGTTGGCTTCCAGAAATTCCGCCACGATGTTGATCAGACCCGACCCGCAGATTCCCCGCGGTTTGACCATGCCGATGGTTTGCAAAGCGGGCTCAAAGGTCTCCGGATCCAAGTGAAAATCTTCAATAGCCCCCGGGGCCGCCCGCAGGCCGTGCTTGATTCCTCCTCCTTCGAAGGCCGGGCCGGCCGAGCAGGCCGCCGTCACCAACCAGTCGGAGTTCCCCACAACGATCTCGCCGTTGGTCCCGATGTCGATATAAAGGGTCAGGGGTTTTTGTTTGTAAATGCCCGAGCCGAGCACGCCGGCGACGATGTCTCCGCCCACATAGGAAGCCACCTGGGGAAAGGTATACAAAGAGACGTGATCCGCCACCTCCAGGCCGAGATCCTGGGCTTGAACCGGAGGAACGAGGCTGGCCACGGGCGTATAGGGGGACTCCCGGATATATTTGGGGTCCAAACCTAAGAGAAGATGGGTCATGACCGTGTTCCCGGCGGCCGCCATATGGGTGATTTGCTCGGGGCGGACGCGTGCCTTCGCCATCAGCTCCCCGATGAGGATATTCATGGTGGCGACCGCAACATCCTGAAGCTTTTTCAGCCCGCCGGGTTTCTGCGAATAAACGATTCGGGTGATCACATCGTCGCCGTGCAGGACCTGGCCGTTGTAGGCGGAAGCCTCGGCCAGCACTTTCCGCTGGTTTAAGTCGAGGATCTGGCCCCAGATGCTGGTCGTGCCCACGTCGAAGGCCAGGGAATAATGCTCCCGGGTGGTGTCTCCCGCCTCGACTTGGATCAGTTTAGCCCGCCGCAAGCCCTTTTCCCGGCACTCCCCAGGGAAAGATCCTGACCGGTTGTGCCGTAAAGTGGCTGTCGCTCTCCAGCCGTCCTGCCGCAGGACTTTCGGCAGAGTTTTCAGGATGCGGGGATCCACGGATATCTCCTCAATCCCCCCCTGGCGCTTCAGAGCGAGCAGGACCCGGTCCAAATCCGATTGGTTTTCCTGTACGGAAGGAGGCCCGATCTCCAAAAACCGCTTCACCGAGGTGGGCGTGAAACACTCCCCCAGAACAGCCGACTCCAATTTTTGATGGGAAAGCTTACGGCCGGCGGAGACTCTTCCCCGCCCCCGGAGCAGCGTTTTGGCGTCCAGGAACGCCTCCACGGGAATCCGGACCTCCAAGTCGCCGAGGATCCGGGTCTGGCAAGCCAGGCGGACCCCTCGCCGGAAATCTTCCTCCGGCAGAGAGGCGGGACAGGGGCCGTCGACTTCCCCCTTTTCAATCGTGACCCGGCATTTTCCGCAAACCCCTTCCCCGCCGCAGGACGCCTGGACATAAACGCCGGCCTCCGTGGCCGCGCGGAGCAGGTTCTCACCTGGCTCTACTTCGATTTCCTGGTTATGCGGCAGAAAACGGACGATCATATTTTTGCCAATTTTGCGTTTAAAACGGAATAGCCCATTTTCAGACTTTTTACGAAACCATCAAATGTGACAAAACTGCAAAATGCAAATTTTTGGAAATAATTAATTTTTCAGTTTTCAATTTGATATTTGCAATTTGCAATACTGTTTTACCGATTCTCCAAAGGGCCAAACTCTTCCCCTGCTTTCACATTATGGGGCGAGGTAAAAGCCCGGCCCGTTCAATGATCTCGTGGACCACCTCTTCCCACTCGATCGCCATCAGATGAATCCCGTGAACCCCCGGAATACTCTTCAGCCGCTGGATCTGTTCCACGCAGATCTTGAGACCCTCCTCCCGGGCTTTCTCTTTGCCGGCGGCCTTCATGCGGTTGATAACCTCATCGGGGACCTCCATGCCGGCCACTTTTTCCTTCATGTAGCGGGCCATGCCGACCGATTTCAACGGGGTCACCCCGGCCAGGATGAAGATCTTTTCGTGGAGGCCCCGGTCCCGGGCCATCTGCATGAACCGCTCGAACTTGTCCATATCGTAGATGCACTGGGTCTGGATAAAATCCACCCCCGCCGCGGCCTTCTTGGCCAACCGGACGACCCGGAATTCAAAAGGATCGGCAAAGGGGTTGGCGGCCGCTCCGATGAACATCTGGGGGGCTCCTTCGATTTCATCGCCGCTTAGAACCTTGTGCTCATCCCGCATCTTCTTGACCGTTTGGATCAACTGGATGGAATCCAGGTCAAAGACGTTTTTGGCGGTCGGGTGGTTCCCGAATTTCTGGTGGTCCCCGGAAAGGCAGAGGATGTTCCGGATCCCTAAGGCATAGGCCCCGAAAATATCGCTCTGCATGGCGATGCGGTTGCGGTCCCGGCAGACCATCTGCATGGTCGGTTCCACCCCCATCTGCTTCAGGAGAGCGCTGACCGCGATGGAGGACATGCGCACGATCGCGGTCTGGTTGTCCGTCACGTTGATGGCGTCCACGTTCCCCTTCAGCAGCTTCGCTTTGCGCTCGATGATCGCCACGTCCGCGCCTTTTGGGGGGCCCAGTTCCCCCGTTACCGCAAACTGGCCGCCGGTCAAAATCTTTTCGAGATTGCTCCCCGCTTTCATATTTTCAGATCCTCTCGGGTTCGTTTCCGCGGTCCGCCGTCGCGGTTTTTGGACCAGTCTTTGAGCGGCATCACCTGTTCCAGCTTGTCCAGCTGCCCCAAATCTTTCAGTCGGTCGTAGATCAGCTGCCACCCGCAGTCAACCTGGGAGTCGATCTCGCATTTGCCGGTTTTCGAACCGCCGCAGGGGCCGTTCAGGAGGCTCTTAGAGCACCGGGCGATCGGGCAGATTCCCCCCGTCTGGTCCAAGAGACAATTCCCGCAGCTCTGGCACCGTTCGGTCCAGACCCCTTGCTCCTCGGTGACCCCGATGAAGGTGGTGTTCACTCCCGGCAGGATCGGGTGCTTGCGGAATTTTTCCGCCAGAAACTGGACCCCGGCGCCGCAGGCGATCGAAAGGACGGCCTGATAACCGTCGATGTCGCGGCGCAGAGGCTCCAAGTATTCCGTGTCGCACTGGCGCTCTAAGGAAATTTCCATTATTTCAATCGGATTCCCTTCCGCCTGCCTCGCCAGTCGCAAAGCGGAAGCCAGAATCCCCGCTTCTTTCTCGCCCCCGGCAGAGCAGACCGTCACACACCCTTTGCACCCGGCCAGAACGATCTTCTGGTAGGAAGCAATCATGGCGAGGATCTCTTTGATCGGTTTCCCGTCGGCAATGATCATCAAAACCTCCAAGGACGCAAAGCGCAGACCGCATAGCGCATAGCGTAACTTGATTCTGATTTTTGATTACGGTCCCTTGGCCCCAATGCTCTTCTCCTGAGGCGCGGGGTCCGGCTTTTTTGTTTTTTCTTTCCCCTCTGCCCCATGCTCCACGCCCTCTGCAAATTTTTTTATGGGGCTCGGTCCCAGTTTGCGGATTTTTTCGGTCATCTCCCGGGCGACCTCGGCAAAACGGGGGCCCATGGCCGCGGACATGTTGTACATCTCCAAACGTTCCCCGCCGAATCCGATTTCATCCAGAAGCCTTTTGGCATAGGCGACCCGCTTCTTCGCCCGGAAGTTTCCGGTGAGGAAGTGACAGTCCCCTTCGAGACACCCCGCCACATAGACCCCGTCGGCTCCCTTCTCAAACGCCTCCAGGAGAAACCGGACGTCCACCTTTCCGGTGCAGGGGAGGCGGACGATGCGGACGTTGGGAGGGTACTGGAGACGCATGGTCCCCGCTAAATCGGCGGCCGTATAGGCGCAAAAGTGACAGCAGAAGGCCACGATCGTCGGTTCGAACTTGTCCATCAGGCGGCCTCCCCTTTCAGCATTTCCGCCGGAATGTCGAAAAGCACGGCGCATTTCGCCATGATCTGCTCGTCGGTGAAGTGTTGGAGCTTGATGGCCTTGCCCGGGCATTCTGAAGCGCAGATCCCGCACCCCTGGCATTTGGCCACTTCGATCTCCGCCTTCCCTTCGGCATTGATGACCGGCACGTTGTAGGGGCAGGCGCGCACGCAGGTGAGACACGCGGCGCACTTGTCCGGATCCACCACGGAGACGACCCCCCCGACCTGGATCTGGTCCTTGGAGAGGATCGTGCAGGCCCGGGAAACCGCGGCGGCTGCCTGGGAGAGACTTTCATCAATCGTCTTGGGGGAATGGGCCAAACCGCAGAGATAAATTCCATCCGTGGCAAAATCGACCGGCCGGAGTTTCATATGCGCCTCGAGGAAGAAACCGTCGGTGGTCCGCGAACACTTGAGCATTTTGGACAATTCCTCGGTATCGGAAGGAAGGACCGCGGCGGAAAGGACCAGAAGATCGGGGCGCAGGGTCATATCCTCCCGCAACACGGGATTGTAAAAGGAGAGTTCCAGACTCCCGTCTTTCTGATTCACGACCGGCTTGCGGTCTTCCTCGTAACGGAGAAACAGAACTCCGGCATGACGCGCCCGGGCATAGTGCTCTTCCAGATGCCCGTACATCCGCATATCCCGGTAGAGAACCTTGACCTTCGCTTTAGGATTCAGGGACTTGATCTTTAGAGCGTTCTTCACCGCCGAAGCGCAGCAAACCCGGCTGCAGTAGGGCCGCTCCTCGTTCCGCGACCCCACGCACTGGATCATAACCACTTCCTTGAGGTCCACGGCTTTTTTCCCGTCCGCCGCCAGCATCCTTTCCAGATCGAGTTGGGTGAGCACCCGCGGATTTTCTCCGTATAAAAACTCCTTGGGCTTCAGCTCCTGGCCGCCGGTGGCAATCACGATCACCCCGTGCTCCAATTCCCGGGTAAACATCCGCGGACCGACCATAATACTGGTCTTGAAGTTGCCCACATATCCGGAGAAGTCCGCGATGACCGCGTTCGTAAACGTCTGGATCTTGGGATGACTCCCCACCCGCTGGCGCATTTCCCCCAGATATTCCTGGACATTCTTCCCGTCCACCGTATTCTGGATATGCCGAAGGTTGCCCCCCAATTCTTCCTCTTTCTCCACCAAGAAGGTTTCAAAACCCTGGTCGGCCAAACCAAGGGCCGCCGCCATTCCGGCCAATCCGCCGCCGACCACCAGTCCCTTCTTGGTAACGCTCTTCGTAAGCATTTCGAGGGGGCGAACCAGCCGGGCGTTGGCGACCGCCATGCGCACGAGATCGCGAGCCTTCCCCGTCGCCGCCTCCTTTTCATGCATATGCACCCAGGAGCATTGGTCCCGGATGTTCGCCATCTCGAAAAGAAAGCGGTTGAGGCCCGCTTCCCGGATGGTTTCCTGGAACAGGGGCTCGTGGGTTCGGGGCGAGCAGGAGGCCACGACCACGCGGTTCAGCTTATGTTCTTCGATGGCTTTTTTGATTTTTTCCTGGGTGTCCTGCGAGCAGGTGTAAAGATTTTCATCGGCATAGACGACATTTCCCAGCGAATTAGCATACTCCTTGATCGAGGGGACATTGACGACCCCGCCGATGTTATTCCCGCAGCGGCAGACAAAAACCCCGATCCGGGGCTCTTCCGCTTTTACGTCCTTTGGCTCAGGATATTCCTTGCGGGTCACCTCGGTGCCGCGCGCCTCGGAAAGAATGGCGGATGCCGCCGCCGCCGCCCCGCTCGCCTGGGCCACGGTTTCGGGAATGTCCTTCGGCCCCTGAAAGACCCCGCAGACATACACCCCGGGCCGCGAAGTGGCCAGGGGGGCAAATCGATCCGTCTTGGCAAACCCGTAGGCGTCGAGATCGATCCCTACGGTCTGAGATAGATTCTTCGTGGACGCCGCCGGCACCATCCCTACCGAAAGAACGACCAGGTCGAACTCTTCTTCCCGGACTTCTCCGGTTTCATCCTGGTAGGAAATCCGCAGATTGCGGGTCCGCGGATCCTCCGCCACCCGGGACGCCATGGAACGCACATAGCGGATGCCGTATTCCTTGCGGGCCCTCTCGTAATAGCTGTCGAACCCTTTGCCGTAGGCGCGGATGTCGATAAAGAAGATGGTCGGCTGCAGCTCCTTCTCGTGCTCCTTGGCGATGATCGCTTCCTTCGTGGCATACATGCAGCAGACCGCCGAGCAGTACGGGTGCTCCTGGTCGCGGCTGCCCACGCACTGGATGAATGCGATCCTTCGCGGAACTTTTCCGTCGGACGGCCGGTTCACGTGGCCCATGGTGGGGCCGGAAGCGGAAAGGATTCTCTCGAATTGCAGGGCGTTGACGACGTTGGGGTAGCGTCCCAGGCCGTACTCCTGCGAAAGCCGGGCGTTGTAGATATCGTACCCGGGGGCTAAAATCAGGGAGCCGACGTGAATCTCTTCCTCCCGCTCCACCATGTCGTGCTGCACCGCGCCCACGCCGCATTTGTAATAGCAGCAAAGACACTCCGAACAGACCCCGCAGGACAGGCAGCGGGCCGCTTCCGCCTTGGCTTCTTCTTCCGAATACCCGAGGTTCACTTCCTGGAAGGAGGAGGCCCGCTGGGCGACCGAACGGTGTTCCATGACGACGCGCGGGGCGACGCGGATTTCTCCGCGGGTCAGTTTTTCTTCGATCTCGCCGTCGGTCATCTTCACCACCGGCAATTCCGGTTGGACCGCGGGCTCCATCTCTTCGCCCCGAAGATACCGGTGCATGCTCGCCGCCGCTTTGTGTCCGGCGGCAATGGCCTCGACGACGTATCCCGTGCCGGTGGTCGCGTCCCCGGCGGCAAAAACCCCGGGGCGGGTTGCGGCAAAGGTGTTGGGATTGACGGAGATCGTGGAGGCGCGGGTGATTCCCACCCCGGCGCTTTCCGGGATAAAGGCGAGCCCCGCCCTCTGCCCGATGGCGAAAATCACCACCTCGCACGGCAAAAGGTGTTCGCTCCCCTCTTCAGTCTTCAGATTCAGGCGGCCTTCGCCGTCAAATTCCATGAAGGTCACGTTCACGGCTTCCACGCCGGCGACATGGCCGTCCTTTTCTAAGATCCGCCGGAAGGATCGGCTGCTGTGAATGCGGATTCCCTCTTCCTCCGCCTCTTCGATTTCCACGGCGTCAGCCGGCATCTTCTCCCGGCTTTCCAGGCAGGCCATCTCCACCTTGGCCGCGCCCAAGCGCACGGCCGTGCGGGCGCAGTCCATGGCCACATTTCCTCCGCCCAGGACGAGAACGCGGCGTTTTTCGATGATCGCCTTTGGGTGGGTCTTCCCTTTTTCGGGTTCGATGCCGATATTGCTGAGGCTTACGTCCCGCAGGACCTGGGTGTTGACCAAAACTTCGGGCAGGTCCGCCCCGGGAATGGGAAGTTTTCTCCCCTCGTGGGCGCCCACCGCGATGAGAACGGCCTTGAACCCTTCCTTCATGACCTCATCTAAGTTGGTAACGGGGGTGTTGAGCCGCAAATAGATGCCGAGGTCGATGATCTCCCGCACCTCCCGATCCACGATCATGGGGGGGAGGCGGTAATCGGGGATTCCCACCCGGAGCATTCCCCCGGCCAGGGGGAGAGCCTCGAAGACCGTAACCGGATACCCCCGTTTGCGCAGGTCCCCGGCCGCGGTGAGCCCGCACGGCCCCGCCCCGATGACGGCGACTTTCTCCTCGAACTTGTACGGAATCGGATCCGGCGGGTTGTAGGGCTGGGAGTAGATCTGGTCGGTAACGAACCGCTTCAGGGAGGCGATGGAGATCGGCTCGTCGACTGAATTCCGGTTGCAGGCTTCTTCGCAGCGGTGGTTGCAGATCCGCCCGCAGATCCCGGGGAAGGGGTTGTCCTCTTTGATCACCCGCATCGCATCTTCGTAACGGCCTTCACGGATGAGGGCGATGTACCCTTGGGCCCGCTGGCCGGTGGGGCAGGCGTCCCGGCAGGCGGCGATGCCCCGCTTTTCGATGGCATAGGCGTTGGGAACGGCCTGCGGGTAGAGTTTGAAGGCCGCCCGCTGCTGGGCCATGCCTTCGTCGAACCGCCCCACGATGGGCACCGGGCAGACCTGGGCGCATTCGCTGCAGCCCGTGCATTTGGTCACGTCGATGTACCGGGGTTTGCGGCGGACGGTGACCCGGAAATTCCCCGCCTCGCCTTCGACCTTCATCACTTCGGTGTCGGTCATCAGGGCGATATTGAGATGGCGCCCGGTCTCCACTAATTTGGGACTGATCGTGCACATGGAGCAGTCATTCGTGGGAAAGGTTTTGTCGAGCTGAGCCATCCGCCCCCCGATGGCGCTTCCTTCCTCCACCAAGTAGACCTTGAAGCCGGAGTTGGCCAGATCCAAAGACGCCTGCATTCCCCCGACTCCGCCGCCCACGACCATGACCGCGCCGACTTTCCCGTTGCCGTTCCCGGGATGATCCTGTTCTTTCTTCATACCCTTAGTTCATTCCTTTTTTCGCCAGAAGCCCCGAGGGATCCACAAAATGCTTCTTCCACCACTTTCCCGGACCCCGGTGACCCAGAGCGATGCCCAGCAGCTCGGTAAAATAAAAAATCGGCAGCTCGTAGGATTTCCCCGCCTCCTTTGAGATTTCTTCCTGCCGAGTGTCCAAATTCGCCTGGCAGAGCGGGCAGGCCACCACGATGGCCTCGGCGCCCGCTTCCAGGGCGCGGTCGAAGAGCTTTTGGGTCAGGCGCCGCACGATATCCGTGCGGGTCAGCACCAGGCTCCCGCCGCAGCAGTCGGTTTTATACGACCAGGAGACGGACTCCACCCCGATCCTTTTCATCAGGCGGTCCATCTCCTCCGGGTTCTCGTGATTTTTTGCGCCCGTGACCCGCGGAGGCCGGGAATAGAGGCACCCGTAATAGCAGACCACCCGGAGCCCTTCGAGGGAGCGCTTTTGCAAAGTCCGGATCCTCTCCGCCATTTCCGGGGAGGCCAGGAATTCGAGAATGCTGAGCACCCGGATCTTTCCGGAAATCGCGGGCGCGGTGGCCGCCTCCTCTATTTTTTCCGCCGCTTTCAAACGGCTGTAGCAGGCCGCGCAGGGAATCACCAGATCCTTCCCTTCTTTCACGGCGATTTTCAGGTTGCGGTCCGCCAGCTGATGAGCCAGAACGTCGTCGGTGCTGTGCGCCGCGCTGGCCCCGCAGCAATTCCAGTCGGGCAGCTCCCGGAGCTCCACCCCCAAGATCCGGTTCACCGTTTTCGTGGAGTCGTCATATTCCCGGGCCGTTCCGTGGAGCGCGCATCCGGGGTAATAGGAAACCGTTACTCTTCTTTTCCTCGGTTGAAATGGCTAAGCCTCCTTGGATCAAACCTCTCTGAAAAAAGCCAAGTCAAATTGCAAAATGAAAATAATAAAAAGCAATTGGTTCGGACAATATTTTCTCTTCCAAAATTGATGATCTCGTAAAAAGTCGAAAATGGGCTATTCCAAAGAAGACGGGAATGCCAGTTTTCATTATTTGGCGTTCTGGATTCCGGCCTGCGCCGGGGGTGATAGACAACTTCTCTCTTTACAAAGTCATCAAAATTTTTCATTTTGATACTTGCAAGCCATTCTATATTTTCGATTCCCTGAAAAACTTCTTAATCTCTCCCTTTTTCCGGATCCCGGCCGGGAACAGACGCAGTTTTCCTTTCGTGAACATCTTCCATCCCAATTTGAAGTCGTCCAGAAATTTCCCGGTTTTCATTTTATAACGCGCCATCAGGCCTAATTCATGCACCCGGCCGTGGGTCCGGATGGATTGCAGAAAGGAAGCGTGAAAGGCCGGAACATCCTTTTCCGCCGCTTCCACCCCTTCGCGGAGAGCCGCCTGCCGCAGCCGGTCCATGACCCCGGCGATGTCGATGTCATTGGGGCAGCGGGTGCTGCACGTATAGCAGGAAGCGCAGACCCAGATGGTTTTGCATTTCAGGAGCCGCTCTTTCATTCCCAGAGAAACCATCTGCATAACCTGGTTGGGTTTGTAATCCATGTCAAAGACGACCGGGCAGCCCGCAGAGCATTTTTGGCACTGGTAGCAGTCCTGGACATGGATCCCCTTCTCTTCGGGAAACAGGTCGCCCAAATCGGCGGATGTCGGCTGGATTTCTCTGGCGGACACGATCTTCTCCTTCACGACGGAAGGGTTCTCCATCGGGTGTGAACGGGGCAAGAAAAAAGGCTACGACCTCATCGGATAGGCCCACGGAACATTCCTTGGACCCGGCAACCGCCCACGGGCGGGGGCGTTGCCCCCCCGATTTCAATCTAATCCCCGCTTTTTTATCCTGCCATGAGATAGGTCATTTGCCCGAGGGGAATTCTCTCCCCAGCTTCGCGGCTTTGACGGTGTTGGCCATGAGCATGGTGATCGTCATGGGGCCCACCCCGCCCGGGACCGGGGTGATGAGGCTTGCTTTCTCCTTCACCGTTTCGAAGTCTACGTCGCCGCAAAGGATCGCCTTCCCTTCCTTGCTCATGCCGATGCGGTTCACTCCTACATCGATGACTACCGCCCCTTCTTTCACCATGTCGGCCGTGACCGCCTTGGGCTTGCCGGCGGCCACGATCAGGATATCCGCCCGCCGGGTGTGGAAGGCCGTGTCCTTGGTTCCGGTGTGGCAGATGGTGACCGTGGCGTTGGCCCCCTTTTGCTTCTGAAGCAGGATATTGGCGATCGGTTTCCCGACGATGTTCGATCTCCCCAGAACCACCACCTCGGCCCCGTCGGTTTTCACGCCCGAGCGGATCAGGAGCTGTTGGATCCCGGCAGGAGTGCAGGGAAGGTAATCCGCTTCGCCGATCATCAGCTTGCCCACATTGACGGGATGAAAGGCATCCACATCCTTCTTGGGGTCGATGGCATACAGGACCTTGGTTTCGTTGACATGCTTGGGCAGGGGAAGCTGCACCAGAATTCCGTGGATCTTGGGATCCTGATTGTATCGGTCGATCAGCTCCAGAAGCTTCGCTTCCGGAATGTCGGCCGGCTGATTGTCCTGGATCGAATAAAATCCCAGCTCTTTCGCCGTCTTTTGTTTTCCAGTCACATAGCTCACCGAGGCCGGATTCTCCCCCACCAGGATGGTCACCAACCCGGGAACCACGTTGTACTTTTCCTTCAGCATCGCGACTTCCTTGGCCAATTCCTCCCGGATCTGCCTGGCCACTTCCGTTCCGCTGATAATCTTCGCCGGCATTTTAAACTCCTTATACTCACCACAGAGAGCACAGAGATCACAGAGAATTATTAGGCAAAAAACAACTTAATTTTATCTCTTTTTAGTCTTTAACCCAAATATTTATTTCTCTGTGTGCTCTGTGCCCTCTGTGGTGAAAATTTTTAGAATAATCCTTTCACCTTCCCCGTCTTCACATCCACATCCACCCGCCGGAAGGCGGGGTCCGAGCTCGTCCCGGGCATGAGGGTGATCGCGCCGGCGCAAGGACATAGGAACTTCGCCCCCGAATAAACGAGGACGTCGCGGATGGGCAGCGTCCACCCCTTGGGTACGCCCTTCAGGGCGGGGTCGTGGCTGAGGCTCAGATGCGTCTTCACCATCATCGTGGCGAAGTCCTGGAACTTCGGATCCGCTTCAAACTTCTTGGCCTTGGCGGCGGCATCCGGCGCCCAGGAGACCCCATCGGCGCCGTATACTTTCTTGGCGATGAGCTCAACCCGCTGGCGCAGCGGCACCTCCTTAGGATAAAGGAACTTGAAGTCCACTTTCTCGTTGCAGGCGTCAACGACCGCATCGGCCAATTCCAGAGCCCCTTCCCCGCCTTTGGCCCAGTGTTCCGATAAGGCGCATCGCGCTCCCGCCTTCTCGGCTTCCCGGCGGATCAGGGCGATTTCGTCCTTGGTGTCGGTGTGAAAAGAGTTGATGCAGACCACCGGGTTGATCCCGGCCTGTTTGACAATGCTGATGTGGTGGATGAGGTTGGCCACCCCTTTTTCCAGGAGAGGCAGGTTTTCCTTCGTATAGGAGGCGTCCAACGGGAGGCCGGCAACGACCTTGGGCCCTCCCCCGTGCATCTTCAAGGCCCGCACCGTGGAGGTTAGAACGGCCACGTTGGGAATGAGGCCGCTGTTGCGGCACTTCACGTTCCAGAATTTCTCAAACCCGATGTCGGCTCCGAAACCGCTCTCGGTGACATTATAGTCGAACAGCTTCAGTCCGATCCGGTCGGCGATGATGGAGGACTGGCCGACGGCAATATTGGCAAAGGGCCCCGCATGGACCATGACCGGCTGTCCTTCCACCGTCTGGAGGAGCGTGGGATTGATGGTGTTGCGCATCCAGGCGCACATGGCCCCGGCCACTTCCAGGTCGGACGTGGTCACCGGGTTCCCTTTCCGGTCGTAGGCCACGGTGATCTTCCCCAGCCGATCCCTTAGGTCGGCCAGATCGCGGACAATGGAGAGGATCGCCATTAGTTCCGAACTGACCGCGATCCCGAATCGGGAATTCATCAGAAACCCATCCATCTTCCCGCCGATACCCATCATGATGTTCCGCAGCCCCTGGGCACAAAAATCGATGATCCAGCCCATTTCCACGTTTTTGGGGTCCATATCCAGCCGTTTCAGCCCCCTCTTGGACAGCTGTTCATCCGTATAGTTGGCCTCGTGCTGCATCCGGGCGTTCATCGCCACCATGGCTAAATTGTGGGCGTTCATGATGTCGTTGATGTCGCCGGTCAGCCCCATGGAGAACTCCGTCAGGGGAATGGCCTGGGCATTTCCTCCCCCGGCCGCGCTTCCCTTGATATTCATCGTCGGCCCGCCGGAGGGCTGGCGAATGACCCCTCCTACATTCTTCTTTCGCTTTCCCAAGCCCTCCACGAGCCCCATGGTGGTGGTAGTCTTTCCTTCGCCCAAGGGGGTCGGAGTGATGGCCGTCACATCGATATATTTCCCATCCGGCTTGTTCCCCAGGCGGCTCATGATCTTCATGAAATCAAGTTTGCCGATCCTTCCATAGGGCAGGATTTCCTCTTTTTCCACCCCCATCTCCCGCCCCAGATCCCAAACCGACTTCAGGTGTTCTTCCGCCGCCTCCGAAATCTGCCAGTCTGCCATCTTTACCGCGTCGTAAGGCATACCCGATCCCTCCTTGTATTATTTTTCTCCTGAATTTCCAAATACTATATATTGATGACTTCGCAAAAAGTCAAATAGACCGTCACCCCGGCGAAAGCCGGGGTCCAGAACGCCTTGAAATAACTGGATTCCGGCTTTCGCCGGAATGACAAATTCTATGGAATCTCGACTTTTTACGAAACCATCGATTGAGCGACTTATTACGAGTTCATCAATATTAAATAATTTTCAACACTTTCTTGTTCATTCCCGCGGCTTTTGTTGAACCCCGGTTCCTAAGACAGTATTCAGGCTTTTTATATCCTTTCGCCACTCAGTCAATCCCCCAGCCCAAAAACTTTGCGGAGGAAATAGTTTTCCAAGAGGGATGAAAAAAAGGAAGTGCGAATAGGGAAAGACACCAAGACGTGGATACCATCGGCCCCTTTTAAAAACCCATCGACTTATAAAAACGGGGGAAATATCGAGTCCCAAAAACACCTTTTCTGGGGTTTTGGGGTGCCCAAATCGATCCCACCGATCTATTTATAATTATAAATCATTATAATTGGCAACCGACTACGTAAGGCAGGAGGGCAACGTTCCCTCGATTCCAATTCTCCCCTATGGCAATCGAGGAACGCCCAGACGGAAAACATTTAAACATATCGGCAATTTCTTGTCAAGATTTTTCAAGGACTTGCCCACCTTCACTTTTAATTTTTTTGGGGGGGGGCGGGCCGCCGGGCCTCGAAGGATCCGCTCTCTTTTTGTTCTTGCAGAATTGAAGACCGCAAGTTTTCAGATCTTAATAGTAACCCTTCAGTGACGGGGGGCCCAGGGCAGGTTTTGTTGTGGCCTGGGGGTCCGGGCGGTACGCGCCGGAAGCATCGGCCGGGATGGGCAGAGAATCGAAGAAAGCACCGAACCTCCGCAAGATGAGGGGGGAGGCCTTGGCCCCCGCCATCTCCACGAAGAAACCACCGCCTTGTGATTCCAAGCGGACCGACCGGACCCCCAGGCCGGGGCGCCTCTTGGCCTTTATTCCGGACCTCAATCCGTTGCGGCCGGCCACCCGTGACTGAAGGGTTACCTTAATAGCTATTTAGGGAGGGGGCACGCCGCCTTGGTAACAAACTCGATGAGCACGTTTCCCGTGTCTTTGGGATGGAAAAACATGGCCTTGTCGAAGGTGCAGGTGGACCGGGGTTCTCCCGTTATGCTGCGTAGACCCTTTTCCTTCAGGTATTTCCAGCCTTCCTCCAAGTCGTCGACGATGTAACAGATGTGGTGCAGGGTCCCGGAACCGTGCTTTTCCAAAAACTTCTTCAATCCGTCCTCGCCCAAAGGTTTTACCAATTCGATATAGGTGTTTCCCACTCGAATGAAGGCGCATTCCGCATTGAACTCCCCTACCCGGTAACGCCCTTTTACGTTCAATCCGAACCAGTTTTCATAAACCGCTTTCGCCCGATCGATATCATCGACGACGATTCCGATGTGATGAATCTGTAAATCCATGGTTTTCTCTCCGTAAATCCCGCTTACATCAAACTGGGCAGCCAGGTGCTCAAGATGGGGAAGGCGATGATAATCACCGTCGCCAGGGCCATCATCAATAAAAACGGGTAAGAGCCCTGGAAGATATCCTCAATTTTTGCCTCGCCGCCCAAGGCTGATTTCATGGCAAAGACGACCATTCCAAAGGGCGGGGTCAAAAGCCCCATTTCGATGACGATCACGCTCACGACTCCGAACCAAATCAGGCTGAAGCCGAGCTCCTTGACGATGGGAATCATCAACGGCAGGGTCAAGAGCATGATGGAGGCCGAATCGATGAGACAACCCAAAATTAGCCAGACGACGATGAACATCAAAATGACCGCCAGCGGAGGGAAATGCAGAGAAATGACGAATTTTGAAGTCCACTCCACCAAACCGCTCAAGGCCAGCATCCGGGAATACATCTGCGCGGAAATCAAGAGGAAAAAGATCCCGGCCGTGACAATTCCCGTTTCCTGAAGGACTTCCCAAAAACCGGAAGCGCTTACCTTCCTTTTTACCAGACCCAGCACCAGGGCTCCAAAAGCACCCACGGCTCCGGCTTCCGTAGGGGTAAAGAAGCCCCCCCAAATCCCCCCCAGGGTGATCAGGATTAAGGCCACGATTCCCCAGCAGTTTGAAAAAGCCCGGAAATATTCGCGGGCCGACAAGGAGGGTAACCGCAACGCGCCGTTTGCACCCTCCGCCATGACCAGCTCCGGCTTTCGCCGCACCATGATCATGATTCCCACAGAATAAATGGCCGTCAGGACTAAGCCGGGAAGAATGCCGGCGATCAAGAGCCGCCCGATGGCCTCTTCGGAAATAACCCCGTAAATGACAAAAAGGATGCTCGGGGGAATCAGCATGCCCAGAACCGAACTTCCGGCCACCACGCCGAGGGCGAATTTCTTGTTGTACCCGTGTTTGAGCATTTCGGGGAGGGAAACCTTGCTGAAGACCGCCGCCGAGGCCACGCTGACCCCCGTAATCGCGGCAAAGACGGCATTCGCAAAAACCGTCGCCACCCCCAGCCCTCCGCGAATTCTTCTTGTCACTAAGTTAAAGGCGGCATAAAGATCCGTGCTTGCCCCGGAAATATTGGCCAGAAGCCCCATGGACACGAAAAATGGGACCACCCCAAAGATATAATCCATAAGAGCGTTGTAGGTCGTACTCCCAACCAGGTTGGCGGCGACGGACAGATCCCCCGAAATCCACCATAGCCCTACGATGGATAGGAAAGACAACCCGATGCCCACAAACACCCCGGAGACAACAATCACAAACAGCAAGAGAACCATGATCCCGGCGATGGTTAAGGAGTCCATTTCCTATTCCTCCTTCGCCGAGCCAAACAGCAGGGATAAGTTCCCCAGGATGATTCGACAAAACTGAATAATCATCAAAACGCTCCCGACCAGAATAATCAGACGAATGGGGGCCGTAGGCACCCGCAGAGCCCCTTCTCCTTCGTATTCCCAGATGTCAAAAGCCGTGACGGTCAGACCCCAACCCGCAAAAAAATTCAGGCTGAAAATGAAAACGCCCATCGCCGCATTGACAATATTGATCCAGGCGTTTCCTTTGGTCGACATTCGATCAATTAGGATGTCAGTGCGGATATGTCGCCCCGTATACAAAACATAGGTAATCTGCAGAAAGGCAATCATCGGGTTTGAAATCTTTATGATCTCAGGAACGCCGGTCAGAGGGAAATTAAAAAGAACCCTGCCGCCGACATCCAGAACCACAAACAGGATCATCCCGAAAATCCAGGCCGTGGCGGCCACATTCAGTCCGACGATGATCTTTTCAAAGATTAGCCCCCAGAGGGTCTTATCTTTCATGAATTACCTCAAAAATCGGTTGCCGGTTTTTATAAATGTTTTTCACTCCCGGTTCGAATCTTCCCGGATTGGGTTAACCGAGCCGGGGCGCATCCAAACTCCGCCCCGGCTCGGCCGGAATTTATTTTACCCATTGCCGCGGATATTTCACTCCTTCGGCTTCATTCAGCTTAATGGCCGTCTTGACGATTTCCGCCCCGGGCCAGCCTTTCGCGGTTGCTTCTTTGATGAATTTTTCAGGAAGGTTTTCCATCATGTTTGCCCACTTGACCTTTTCCTCATAAGGCATCTCGTAAAGGGTCGTCCCGGCATCCTTCATGATTTTGGTCGACTTTTCCCGTTCCTCGAGGAGGTACTTGGTCTCCTTGACGGTAAAATCCTCCGCCGTTTCTACCAAAATCTTCTGCACATCTTTGGGAAGCTTGTTGAAGTTCTTCAGGTTCATGTAAACCAAAAGCTGGCTGGCGGCCCCGAATCCCATATAGGTGAGGTACTTGGAAATTTCGTGCATTTTATAGGCTTGCACGCCCGTCACGGTCATGATCCAGCCTTCGTAAACGCCGGTCTGCAGGGAAGTATAAGCCTCGTTCAGATTGCTTTGCACGGGAACCGCCCCCACGCCGGAGATCCAGGGAAGATTGGCGCCCGCTCCGGCAATTTTGTGCCCCTTCATGTCTTCCACTTTCCGCAGGGGAAAATTTGTATTCATCTCGTAGGAGTCGCCGGCGGAGGCTGCGGTAAGCAGCTGCAGATTATATCTTTTCATTTGGTCGTTGAAGACCGGAAATTGTTTGAAGAGCTTGGCCGAAATCCGGGCCACGGCTCCGGGGTCCGTAGCGCTGAAGGGGATAAAAAACGGCCAGTTCTGGAGGTAAAGTTTTGTCGGTTCGAACACGATGATATCCGCCCCGATATCCAGGATCCCCATTTCGGTAGCTTCCAAAACCTCCCCTAATTTCGCCACGCTTCCGCCGTAATGCTCCGACGTTTCCAGGGTGTAATTGGTTTTCTCGTTCACTCTTTTCTTGATTTCGGGGACGTAATAGGTACTGAGAAAATGGATCCACTTGGCCACCGGAGCATGGCCCGAGCCGATTTTCAGTTTTAGAGTTTCTTTCGCCCCAGCTTCCTGCCCCCCTATTGTTCCCATCGCGATCCAGACCAGGATCCCCAACGCGATCATTGCCCATCGAAATTTCCCGTTTCTCATCGGATACCCTCCTTTGATTTTTTACCGCCAGCCGGCTGGCAGGTTTTAAGAGCCTATGAAGTGTTACCAAAAAACAAGGTTCTTTCCACCCCTTGCACCCAACCCCCTACGCCCTTATTTTATGGCCAGAGGATTCACCGGCGATCCCGCCCCGTTGGTAAATGGAATCACCGGGGCCGCCAGGAGAAATTCATACACCCCGTCCTTGGCGCAATCTTCCGCAAGCTCGTCCAGATGAAACATCTCGCCCATGGCAATTCCCAGAATCGGGATGGCCAGCCAGTGCCACGGCTGATGAAACTCGTCGCTCCGGTTGGGACGGACTTCCACGCCCCAGGTGTCCGTGGAAATCCCCGCCACCTCTTTATCATGGAGCCAGGTTATCGTCTCGAATTCCAGACCGGGAGCGTCTCCGGCGGCAAATTGTCCCCACGTTCCGGTCTTCAGATGTTTTCCCATTTGGCCGGTGCGCAACAAAACGAAATCTCCGCGTTTCACTTTGACGTTGAACTTCTTGGCGCAGTTGTCGAGATCTTCCCCGGTAATGCCTTCCCCCGGCGCCATCGCTTCGACGCCTTTGTAACGCGCCATATCCAGCAGGATTCCCCGTCCGACCATTTTATCTTTATAGTTCTGGATTCCGCATTTCTCGCACCCGCCGCAATTTACGTTCTCCGCGGAATACCCGTTCCACATATAAACCTTTCTTTCCCCTTTTTCATTTCGTTTCTCGAAAAAGATGTGCCCCAAGGCATCCCAGTGGGTCGCGGATTGGGTGGGCATTGTCACCATGTCGTCGGCATACCGGATCCGGATCGCATCCTGCCGGCCGCAGATGGCATCCGTGCCGGTGGCAATCATGGTCTTGACAGGATTGATTCTTCCCTTGTCTCCAAACTGCGGTCCCTCGGAACCAAACGGCATCGCCAGCGAAAAAACTTTTCCTCTTTTCACGAGATGAGCGGCCGCGACGATATCTTGGGGGGTTATGTAGTTGACGGTGCCCAACTCGTCGCTGGGACCCCACTTCCCCCAGTTCTTTGCCTTTTCCGCGTAGAGATCCATCTTGGCCCGATCAATTTTTTTTCCATCCATTTCCTTTTTCTCCTTTCTCTTCTTCCTGAGCAAACCCATCTTCCGAAATTACGACAGGAGAGCCCAGTTTTAGACTGATTTTTTCTTATCCGTTCGGCATTCTAAAAAAAATGGCCAGCCGCCTTTATCAGAGGGGATCGGAATCTATGTCGAATCTAATTTGCAACTTTCTCCTTCCCAATCTCAAAGGCCCTCCGGTTAATATCCAGATGCTTTTCCGGGAAAAAATTCTTGATGATGGCTTCAAACTCAGTGATCCCCACGGGGAGAAGGTTCAACCCGCAGAGGGCGCCGATCATAATGATGTTGCTGAGAATGGGGTTGCCCAGCTTCATTGCTTCCTCTGTCGCGTCCAGCATCCAGAGATGGGGGGTAAGGGCATTCAGGCCCTTCTGGATGTTTTCGAGAGAGGGATAATCTAAATCTCCGGCGATGACCCCGACAGGATGGATGGATCTGGTATTCACTAACACCCGTATCTCCGGGTTCCCGTAAATCCGCATGACCCGCGCCGCCTCGATCGGCTCCAAGGCGATCAGGATATCGGCCTTTCCCTTGGGAATCTGCGGGCTCCAGGTGGATGTCCCGGAAACCCGGATGTGGCTCATGACGGACCCGCCCCTCTGGCTCATCCCGAAAGTTTCGCCGATCGTGATCCAGTAACCCTTCAAGGACAACATGTTGGCCAGGACCCGCGAGGCCATGACGTTCCCCTGTCCTCCCACCCCGGCCAGGATAATGTTCAAGGGGTCTTTCAGGCTGCCGCCCTTCTTCATTGATTTACCGCCTCCTCTCTCCCAATGGCGCCGGCCGGACAGATCAGGGCGCAGAAACCGCAACCCGCGCAAAGGACTTCATCGATCCGGGATTTTTTCTGCTCTTTATCCCACATCAGGCCCGGGCAGCGGAAAACTCGGGTGCACAAGCGGTTGCAGCTGCATTCATCCCCCAGGCACTTGGACGGTTCGACCCGCATCTCGAATTTCTTTTTGTTCTTTTTCTCCGGGCTCAAGGCGCAGCTTTGACGAAGGATCAACACCTTCACCCCGTCTTCCTCCATGAGCCGGTTAATCGCTTTGCGGGTTCCGTCCTGATCAAAGGGGTCGCCGATCTCCACCTTCGCCCCCATGGCCCGGCAGACCCCGGCGATATCCACGCTGGGAACCTCCTCGCCCACGGCATTGACGGGCAGTCCCGGGTGAGGCTGGAACCCGGTCATTGCGGTTCCGCTGTTGTCCAGCACGATCAGGGTTACGTTCGCCCGGTGGTGGATCGCATTCACCAAGGGAGGTAGGACGGCATGATAAAAAGTGGAGTCTCCGCAAACCGCCAGAACCGGCTGGTCCATGCCGAAGGTATTCAGTTTTCCGAACCCGCTCGCCAACCCCAAACCCGACCCCATGGCGTGCAGAATTTTGATCACATTGAACCCGCAGGGAAACATGCCCATCCCGTAGCACCCGATGTCGCCGCACACGAATCCTTTGCGGTTGTCCATCTGCAAGGCCGCATGGATGCTCCAGAAAGAAGCCCGGTGGGGGCATCCCGGACAAAAAGTCAGCTCCCGGTTGGGGGCCAGGGAGGCGGTGACGGCTTCCAGCTTCTTCTCGAATTCGGGAGCCATGGCCTGATAAGGAATATTTAAAATCTTAGACAGGGCCAAAATCACTAAGTCGGGGTTGAGCTCGCCGGTCATCGGGAGGGTGCCGTCGTTTTTTCCATAAAAGGTTTTGATCCCGATTTCCCTAACTTCTTCCGCGGCCAGAATCTTCACGGTCTCCTCGATGAAAGGGACGACTTCTTCCACGATTAGGATTTTGTCCGTCAGAAACAGGTGCTTTTTGACTAACTTCGGGGGCAGGGGCCAAGTGGTGCCTAATTTCAGCACCCCCACCCGTTTTTCAGCCCCGAGGAGATGAATGGCTTCCCGGGTATATAGGGTGCAGGCACTGCTGGTAATGATCAGCAGTTCCGGTTTCTTGGGGCCCTCGTACGTGTTGAAAGGACTGTCATCGAAAATTTCTCGCGCCTTCTTGAGCTTTTCGTGGATGATTTTGTGTTTGTAGTCAACCGGGAAACTGATTACGGGCCCTGTTTGCGAATCCAGGAAGGGGCCGTCAAACTTGAAAGAGGCGTGGGAGGCTTTTTCGGGAAGGCGGCCATACTTCACGTTTCCGCTGGCATGGGACATGCGCGTCACGCTGCGGATCATCACTAAGGTCTTGAGCTCCTCCGATAGTTCGAAGGCCCATTTGGTCATGTCCTTCGCTTCCTGAAAATCCGCAGGTTCGAGCAGCGGGACCTCAACCAAGCGGGCGAAATGGCGGGATTCCCCTTCGTTGACGCTGGAGAGCGCGCCGGGATCATCGCAGGCCACTAAGACTAAGCCGCCCCGGGTTCCCGACCCGGCCAAATGCAGGAGGAAGTCGGAGGCCACGTTCACCCCGTTCTGTTTCATGGCGCATATGGCCCGAAGGTTGGAGAACGAAGCGGCCGCCGCCACCTCCAGGGAAATTTTCTCGTTGGCGGACCATTCGACGTATAAATTTCTTTCCTTCGCGACTTTGGATAAATTTTCCACGATTTCGGAAGAAGGCGTCCCCGGATAACCCGCGGCCACATCGATGCCGGCCTCCAAGGCTCCGCGGGCGATGGCCTCGTTTCCCATGAGGACCGCCGGGAACCCCTCTTTTTCTTCGATTAACCGCGACATCTCCTGCTCCTATAAAAAAAGTGTCAGTATAGATGGTTTCGTAAAATGTCCATCTGCGGCGTTCGCGCTTCAACTTCGTCTTTGCAGCGCACCTTGTATGTGCGCTTCACTCCTCAGTTTTTGCGCGCCTTGCACCTGGAGCTTTTTACAAAACCATCCTCTTGCGACTTTTTACCAGATCATCCGCTATGGGGGACTTTTTCTGCAGATGTGCACAGGGCCCGCGCGCTTGCATTTTTCTTTCATTTTTCCCCGCGCCTCATATCTTGGCCCTATGCCCTCTGCTCTTTGCCCTATGCGTACATTAGGCCTCGCTGGCAAGGGGGCCCAGAACCGGATCCTCGGGATCCAGGAAATATAGATTTTTAGGGTCGCGGCTTCTTATCTTCAAATTCTTGACGGCCGTCTTCTTTTTCCCCAGGGACGCGGTCTTGAGCTTGGCAAAATTTCCCTCAGGGACTTCCCGGAACTCCAGGAGACCTCTTCTTTTTGGCCAGATCCAGGAGTTGTTCGCCTTGGGAAGTCCGGACGATGACCTGGTTCCAGCCTTTGGCCTCCTCCCACCCTTCCGGCAACCGGGCCGATCCCACGGAAAGGTCGCTGAACTCCGCCGTTAGATCCGGGCAATACCAGCAGGCGCCCCGAACCGCCGAAGTCACCTCATCCAGCGAAACATCAATTGTTCCCTTTTTGGTAAACAGCTTCAGGGTGTGGTATTTGCTCGGCGGGATATCCATCCCCTCGATTTCCGCCAAGTCGATCTTCTCGCGAAGCAAAGCGGTCAGGTTCTTCCAGGAGAGCGCCCAGCCGCAGAAGAGGCCGATGACAAGTTTCAGTTGATCGATCCGGTCGGCGTACGTCTTAAGAGGTTTGGCGCGCATCTTGGCCAGGGCCAGAGCCTGGCAGGGAGTCACCACGGCGCCGATCTTTTTCCCTCCCTCTTTGGCGATCCGGTTGAATTCGGCGATGTTGGGGGCGACCACGAACTTGCTCCTGCTCCGTTTCCCGATCCCGGCCGGGTCCCGAACGGCGGCGCCCTCGGGCAGAAGATTCTCTCCCTCATCCGCCAAGATGGCCGTGTCGATGATTCCTTCCTGGAGAGCCAGGGCGATCAGGGTGGTGGCCGTGCCCCCGTGCTGGGCTTTGGCCCGGATTTCCGGGGACGCCGCGCGGGTAATATAGAACCCTTTCACCGCGCCGATTTCCGCGATCAAATCTTTGGGATCGAAAAGGCGCCTCTTCAGCGCCTCCAGGTCGGTTGGGGTGCGGGGGCAGAAGGCGTAACATCCTCCCTCCTTGAGGTCGCAGGCATGGAGCATGACGACCTGATCTTTGTAGGAAGCCTGATAGGGGCACAGGTTGACGCAGGCGCCGCAGCCCGTGCAGAAATAGGCGTCCTTCACCTCTTTCTGCAGCTCCTTTTGCCCCAAGATTTTTGCATCCATGCGGTTTTCCTCCCAAACTTGGTGACCTTCAAAAAGTTCACCAATAATTTTTCGGGTCATCTCCAAATAATATAGAACTTCATAATTTATGGCCCCTGCCGTCATTCCGGGGAAAGCCGGAATCCAGGAAAGACCTGGATGCCGGATCAAGTCCGGCATGACGAAAGCGCCAAATCGCCAGCGCTTATTTTATATCATCCGTTATCGGGGTTGTAAATAAAATAGGCCGGACCGACATGCGCGGAGTTTACTTTGGGGTCGGATAGACGATCAGTTCGAAAACCACCCCGCCGGTTTTATCCGAATCCAGGTAGGCAAAACCGCTTCCGTCTTCCCTCCGGAAGTGCTGGGTGACTTGAAATCCCTGGCTCGCGGCAAGCTCCATCGCCCGGCTGAGATCGTTTACCCGGAAGCCGATGTGGTGGAGTCCTTCGCCTTTTTCCTTGAGAAAGGCCTCGTGAATGGTCTTCCCGTCCACGAGTTCGATGAGTTCGATTTGGATAGGTCCTAAATGGAAAAAGGCTCTTTTCCCCCGGTAACCTCCCACCTCTCCATAGTAACTCGCCGTGGGGTAGTCGACCTGCCGGACCTCAAACGGCCCCATCCCGAATTTTTCCCGGTAATATTTGAGGGTTTCATCGATGCTCTTGACGACAATTCCGATTTGGCAAAGCTGCGAGGGATCAAAAAATTTTTCTCCAGGGAAGTTCATCCTTACTCCTTTCCGTAAGCGCTTTTGACTATTTTTTCCCAGAACCTGAGCCGATTTGGATCAGTTCCAGGGTAAAGTCATCCGGATCCAAAAGGTAAACCATCCAGTTCCCCTTGTTCGGTCCGGCGGGGATTTCGATTGGCTCCCCTTTGAAACGGAACCCTTTCTCTTTCATCTCCCGGTACATCGTCCGCAGATCTTCCACGATCAGCGCCAAATGGGCTGAGCCGACATTGTTTGTCCGGGTGTCAAGTTTCACCCCCGGAGGGCTCAGGTATTGGATCAATTCCAGGCGGTGCCCCCCGGGAATTTCCAGGTAGGCGGTTTTCAGATGGGCCCCACGGATTCCGGTAGCCAATTCGGAAAATGCGGGCGGCCTCTCGGCCAGGGATAAGAGCTTGAAGCCCAGGATATCCCGATAAAAAGAGACGGATCGCTCCACCTCGCTGACGGTAAAGCTGGTGTGGTCGGCAGCGGTGATCAAAAGGCTCCTCCTTTTTTTATTCGAGGCCAAATCAAAGAAACTAACCGCAGAGATTTACCTGCCAGGTGCATAAAGAAATTGGGAGCGATCATGAAAACAGCTATCCGGGTTGCGTCTTAGGGCATTTATGAAGCGGCAACTGGGGATCACCCTTGGAGGCCTTCAACATCTGTCATTCCGGGCTTGACCCGGAATCCAGGATTTCTTTCTGGATTCCCGCTTTCGCGGGAATGACAACCCTGATTTAGGCGAATATTTTTTCAACCCGCGTTTTCCCCCCCTGCGGGGACGGCAGCCCCAATCTTCTCTTAGCTCTTTCTCAGCGGACTTCCTTCCTGATCCTCTCGATTTTTTCCGGGGTCAAAGGTAGATCGGCCTTTTCGAAAATCGAGGTGAGAGCCAGCATATTCTCATTGGAGACGATATTCTCCGTGGACATGGCTATGACTAGGCGCTCCCCGGTCCCGATCTCTTTGAGCAGATCCAAGGTATACTTCTTCACTTCCTCCGGGCCAAGCTCGTAAATGGCCCCCGGGAATCCCATCCAGATCGCTTTATCCTTCCAAACTTTCAAAGCCTCGCCGAGAGGAAGGTCTCCCATGGGCGGCGGGTGAAAGGCCTCAACGATGTCGATCGGGGTCCGGGCGATGAGTTCTTTGAGAACCTTGAGCCGCCCGTCCATGTGCACCGCCATCAGTTTTCCATGGGCGTGAAAGATCTTCCCCATCCGCTCGTACTCGGGCAGGAAGTATTTCTCAAAAAGGGGCGGACTGATCAGCAGCCCCTCAATGTTTTCGCCGCAGAAAATGATGTCGGCGGGCGATTTCGCCACGATCTCGTAAAGGGGGGTTATGCTTTTGCAGAAGGCTTGATAGAGCTCATCCACCTTGTCCCGGTATTTCCGATGGTGAATGTAGAAACGCCCCTCCTCGCTTCCGATCCACTCGATCATAATCCGGGCCATGGGAGTCTTTGGTAAGGTCGCATAGGAGACCCCTTCTTCGCCGAGCCAATTGTTCACTTGTTTGATAGGGAAGTAGTCGGGGACGTATTCGGTGTTCTCCACGATGAACTTCATTACCTCGTAATCCTGCGGCTCGCGGATCAGCCGTTTCAAGGCCCAGGGGGTAACATCCTTCCAGCTTCGGTCGGCATGCCATTGGAAGGTCCCCGGCTCCCTCTTCTCGTCCATATATACGCTGCCTTTGGGCGTATGATAGGTGATCCGGATAACCCCTCCCTCCCGGCGGGGGTCCTTCTCCTCCGTAACCACCACCTGGTTCATCTTGACCCCGTAGCACGGTCGAGTCCAAGCGAGGCCCATCCCCCGATTCCGGCACTCCCGCTCAGCCCAGCCGACCTGCATGTGCCGCCACCAGTGGAGGAAGGGCAATCGGTCGGTCATCTTTTTTCGGCTTGCTGCCAGGATTCTTTCTCTTCGGGTCATTTCCCCCATCTCCCCCCTCCCCTTTCTATGGTTTCACCCATTCCAGACATTTTTCCACACCCTCGGCGGCGTTCGTGGAGGCATGGTCGGCCCCGATGCTCCGGGCAAACTGGGGCGTGACCGAGGTCCCTCCCACAATGACTTTCACCTTGTCCCGCAGCCCCGCCGTTTTCAGCGCCTTGACAACTTCCCCCATCATAGGCATTGTCACCGTAAGCAAGGCGGAAAGCCCCACGATTCTGGGTTCGTGCTTTTGGACGGCTTCGACGATTTTTGAGGCCGGAACATCGAACCCCAAGTCAATCACTTCAAACCCATGGAGGGAGAGGAGCATGCCGACGATGTTTTTCCCGATATCATGGTTGTCTCCCTGCACGGTGGCGATCAGGAATTTTTTCTCCGCCTCGGCCGCCTTTTTCTTTCAGGTAGGGTTGAATGATTTTCAATCCCTCCTTCATCACATCCCCGGCCACGATCAGTTCGGGAAGAAAGTATTCACCGCCCTGAAATTTTTCCCCGATGAGGGCCATTGCCGGCGACATTCCTTCCGTAATGGCCCTGAGCGGATCCACTTTCGCCGCCATCGCTTCCTTCGCCGCTTTGTCCATGAGCTCGTAATCCATGTTGAGAACGGCTTCTTTAAGAGCGGCTATATGCTTCCCTTCATCCATACTCCCTCCTCTATCCTCTTTCCGTTTTCAGAAAAAATCGTCCGTTTTTCCAACCCTTTCGGCCCCAGATCCCAAATCCTTAATTCTTCATTTCTGCAGTTTCTCGCTCCCTTAATTTTCTTTTTACTTCCGTTTAGAGTTTTGAAAAAATCTTGGAAAAGCCTCTGTTTGGGCCCGGGGGCCAGGCCGGAACGCGCCGGAAGCATCGGTTGGGTTTCCACTTTTTCAGAGGATAAAAGCACGTTTCCTCCGAAGGGGGCGGGGGGTATTTCCCTGCCCCATCCACGGAGAAATCAGCGCCTTATGATTCCAAGCGGGCCGGTCTGACCCCCGGGCCCGGAATCTCTTGGCCCCGCTGATCCACCTTTCTTCAAAGAAGCAAAGCGTTTCTTTTCCTACTTGATCATCACATTGGGCAGCCAAGTGATGATCCCGGGGAAAAGAATCATCAACCCAAGCCCCAAGGCAATCAGGCCGATAAACGGGACACAACCGCGAATGATCGTGTTCGTATTGATCCCGTACTCCTGGGGGCAGACCCCGCGCAAAAAAAAGATCGCCGGCGCGTACGGCGGGCTTAGGTAAGCGATTTGCAGGCTGATGCAGATCATCATCGCGAACCAGAGTTGATCGAACCCCAATTTGGCGGCGATGGGCGTCACGATGGGAATCATGATCAGGAGAATCCCCACCCAGTCGATGAACATCCCCAGGATGAAAACAATAAACATGATAATGGCAAAGGAGCCCCACCGCCCGAAGGGGGCCGCCAGGATGAATTTCTCCACAATATCCCCGCAGCCCAGGCTCATGAAAGCCCCGGAAAACATAAAGCCGCCGATGACCAGGAGGATGATCATGCTGCTGACCTTCAGGGTGTGATACGTGGTTTCCTTCAAGGTCTTCAGGGTTAGTCCTCCGTAACCCGCCGCCAGGAGCAGCGAGGCCGTGGCCCCCACTCCGGCCGCTTCCGTGGGCGTCGCCACCCCGAAAAAAATGCTCCCCAGGACCGACCCGATCAAAATGACGGGGGGCACAAAAGTCGTGAGCAGCATGCGCATCTTTTCCGCCAAGGGAATTTCTTTCTTTTCTTCTTTTGAAGGCGCCGGGCAGAGACTCGGGTCGATCCAGCAGCGAATGACGATATACGCAATGTACAACACGGAGAGGGTCAATCCCGAAGGTATGGCGGCCATGAACATCTTGCCTACGGAAATTCCGGCCATGGGCCCGTAAAGGATCAACATGATGCTCGGAGGGATGAGGATTCCCAGACACCCGGAAGCGCAGATGGCCCCGCAGGAAATCTCCTTTTGATAGCCCCGCGCCATCATGGGCGGAAGGGCGGCCAGTCCCAGCATGACCACCGCGGCGGAAAAGATCCCCATGGTGGCCGCGAGAACCGTTCCGGTCAGAATGGTGACGATCGCCAGGCTCCCGCGGATCCGGCCCATCAGAATGAACAGGGTGCTGAAGAGCTTTTCCGAAACTCCGGACCGCTCCACCATGATGGCCATGAAGACGAAGAGAGGAATCGCCAAAAAGGTGTATTCCGATATGGCGGCATAGGAGCGAAGATAAAAGGTGTCTAAAATCCCCCAGCCGACCCCGAGGAGGCCCATGATCAGCGCCGACCCTCCCAGGACTAAAGCCAACGGATATCCCGTGGTCAGAAGTCCGATCAGGAACAGGAACATCATCAGAGTGGCCATCTCCGGGCTGAAATCAATCATAGCTCTTTCCCCTTAAAAATCGCGGTGGTGGTCCGAAGAAACCAGGCGACTCCGGCCAGAGTTAGGATGACCCAGGCGAGGATGATCACGAAGCGGAAAGGGATCAGGGTAGGTTCCCAGATCCCGTACCCCGAACGTTCCCCCCGGGCCCAGGAAAGCAAGAAATATTGCGCCGAAGTGTAGAGAAAAACGGCCATGATAGGAAAGAATAAAAGCAGGGTCAGGATGAAATCCAAGATCAGTTTGGTGCGCGTCGAGAATTTGTCATAGAGGATATCCACGCGCACATGCCCCTTCTGCAGGAGGACATACCCCATCCCCAGGGTGACCATGGATCCTCCGAGCATATAACCCATATCAAATGCCCAGACCGTCGGAGCGGAGAAGCCGTAACGCATGATCACCTCATAGGTGATGACGAACATGAGGGGAAAGATGATCCAGCTTGCCGCCTTTCCGCTCCATAGGCTCAGGGCATCGATCCATTTCAGAAGCTTTTCCATAATCTTTTCCTCTCCAAGCCGGTGAAAAAGCCATGAGAATGATTTGCCGAGCGGCCCCAAAAGGAAGAAACAATTTTGATGGTCTCGTAAAAAGTCTTTGGAGCGTCACCCTGGCGAAAGCCGAGGTCCAGACGTTGTCCCGACGAAAGTCGGGAACCATCTCTAAGACTGGATCCCGGTTTTCACCGGGAACCCTGGATTCCGGCTTTCGCCGGAATGACGAATTCTATGGAATTGCGATTTTTTACGAGATCATTAATCTTGAGGCCAAACCCCGGATGACCTTCAAGCCTTGGTTTGTCTCCCCGCGATGAAAATTTCATACAATCTTCGAGGCCAAAAGAGGGGCGTCTCTTTGCAAAGGCGCCCCTGCTTCCGATTTCCCGGGTCGGGTTATTTTTTCTTCATATGGTCCTGAATCTTGGTAAAGTCCGGGGTGATTTCCCCCATGAGTTTCCGGTAGTTGTCCAGGAAAGCATTCTGATCCTTGTACGTTTTGGCATACAGGGGGTCCTTACCCGTGAATTCAGTCCACAGTTCTTCCGACTTCTTCACGATGAAAGCCTGGACCTCCATGGACGAGGGGAGAAATTGAACCCCTTTGGCCGCCATCTTCTTCCGGGCTTCGGCCGATTCCACGGCCCCCGCCGCGTAGTTTTCCATGGCCGTGGCCAAACACTCCTGCTTCACGATCATCTGAATGTCCGGCGGAAGCTTATCCCACGATTTCTTGTTCACCAGAAAGTAATGAACGTTCCCCGGCGAGTGGACCCCGGGGTAATAGCAGATTTTCGTAATCTCCTCAAGGTGGATCGCCAGATTGTCCGCCGTGGTCCCATACTCGGCGGCGTCGATGACGCCGCGTTCGAGGGCCTGATAGAGCTCCCCTCCGGGAATGGTGACCACCGATGCTCCCATCCCCTGCAGGATCTGTCCCCAGTAACCGAAAGTCCGGATTTTTAACCCCTTGAAGTCCGTGGGCTTATCGATTTTCTTTTTGGTCCAGAGTTCATCTTCCGCCACGGAAAGGTTGGCCGGAGCGACCAACATGACATCCTTGAACCCGACCTTATCCATAGCTTCCCGGAGCAGGGCGCCCCCGTTTCCGTAAAGCATCCAGGAAACCGTTTCGATCGCCGTCGGTCCCGCCGGGTACTGGTTGAAAAGGTCCCCCACCGGGCCGAAGATCCCGCGGACGTCGGCGGGAACCGTGAAGGCCCCATCCAAAGTCCCTTTCTGCATGGCGTCCCATTCCGAGTAGGCGGGAACGATGCTTCCGGGGGCGTGAAATTTCGCATCCAGCCGGCCCCCGGTCATCACCTTGATGCGGTCGAACATCTTGGCCGTGCGGGCCACGTACGGAACCGCAGTCGGGTAGGGGGTTTGGACTTTCCATCGGATCGTCTTATCCTGGGCGGGCGTGGATGAGGGAATTAAAAGAACAAGAAAACAGACAATCATCCCCATGACGATCGCTGGCACCAACACTTTTCCAACCTTTTTCTTCATCTTTTTATCCTCCTTTCTTGGTTATGCCCAAAATTTCGGACGTTTCGGCTATGCTAATTTCCTTCCTTGAGAATGGGTCCGAAGACGCGGCGGCGCTCCGCAACATGCTTTTCCATCTCCTGGCGGGCGGCCTTTCCATCCTTTTTCTTGAGGGCCTTGAAAATGCGGCCATGTTGTTCCAACGAAGGTTTCATGGCTCCGGGGGCCACTCGGAATCCCGCAAACATAAATTGTTCCGTAAAACGGCGCAGGTTCTCGAAGATCTTGACGAGAAAGCGGTTATGGGTCGCCTTGGTGATTTCCAAGTGGAATTCCAGATCTTTTTTGATGAAATCATCGGTGCGGCCTTCCTCCAGGGTCCGCCGCATCTCTTCAACGATCGCACCCATCCGGTCGATTTCCTCCTCGGTCGCATTCTTCGCGCTCAACTCCATGGCCCCGATTTCCATGATTTTCCTCGTTTCCAAAAGGTCCCGAACCGATTCGGACCCTTCGAACTGGGGTTGGAGGAAACTCTCCTCGTAGCGGGCCGGAATGGCGCCCACTAAAACGGTGCCAGAGCCGGAACGTTGCCGGATCACGCCGAGAAGGTATAAAGTGTGGAGGGCTTCGCGAAGGGTGGTGCGGCTGACTTGGAGATGTTTGGCAAACTGGGTATGGTCCGGGAGCTTTTGGCCGATTTTCAGCTCGCCGTCCTGAATCATCCGCCGGATCTCTTTGATTACGGCATCCGAGAGTTTTCTTTTTCTGACCGGCGCCAAGCTCGGCCCCTTCCCGAAGAAGGATAAAATCATTAGTATGTTAGTAATACTAACATTTCAACATACTTGTCAAGGGAATAGTTTAAATAATTCGCAGCGCAGCTTCTTCCTCCTGTCCCCGGGAGAACCCCAGACAGGCCACCATTTTCCCAAGCAAGCCCGGAAAAGGGACCCCGAAACGAGTGATTTTTCCCCCTTGTCAACCCATCCGCTCTGTGCCATGATACGAAAAAATTTTCTCGTTCATTTTGACCCGTATGCCCGGCAAACGCCTCGGAGAAAAAATCAGGGAAGATCGGAAGGGGCTGGGGTGGACGCTGCAGGAGTTGGCGTCCAAGGTGAATATCAGTCTGGCCACGCTTCAGCGCATCGAAACCGGAGCGGTCAGCCCGGCGGTGGATCTCTTGGTCAAGATCGCCTCTAAACTTCAGCAACCGGTGGTCTCCTATCTGGCGGACAAAAAGAGCACTTTTTCTTTGATCCGCAACAAAGATTTCAAGGTGATCAAGGACCGGAACAAAACGCTCCGGGTCGCCCCGGCCCGGGAAATATTACCCGTGAACGTCAAGCTCTTCCATTTCCAGGCGAACCAGGGCGCCATGGTCGATCCCCAGAAGAGGAAAGGCTATGAAGGCGGCATCGTCCTCAAAGGGAAAATGAGAATCAAACAGGGGGGGGAGGATCTGGAAATCTCCCCCGGCGAGGCCTATCTTCTGGACACCCACTATTCTTACATCGAGGAGTTTCCCGAAGAAACCGAAGTGGTGGGGCTGATGCTGAGGATGTAGGACGGAGCGAAAAGATTGGCAAAGGGCAGAGAGCACAAATATATTGTTTTTTTTGCTTTAGGCATTTTTGAAGCTTCACCTCTCTGTGTTCTCTGTGCCCTCTGTGGCTAAAAATTGGATTTTTTAATTCTTGGAGGTTTCTATGCGCATCAAGGTACGGGATGAAAAATTGATCCGGGCGATCAAAAAATTGGAGGGAATCGACATCATTTTCAAAAATGTCGAAGAGGCCAGGAAGGCCATGGGCTTGGTCTTGCGCCGCACCGAGATCGCCAAAGGCAAAGATTACGAAGGTCTCAAGGAAATCCGGATGACCCAGGTCGTCGAGCACCCGACCAGCGCCGTGGAGTCGCACATTTACTACGAAATCGAATTCGTTCTGGCCGATGACCGGTACATGGAGATGGAGATTGCCCTGATCAAAGAGTTGCAGGGGTTGTTTGAAAAGCTATAGCGCCAGGATTCGAGGAGTCCAGCGAAATTGGCGAAGAGGAACAATCCTCCTGGTGTCGGCTAAATTCAATATTCAAGCCTGACCCCAGGTCTTTAGACAAATAATCCCGGCAATAAATGCGGATCCCGGCAAAGCCTGAAATCCCACCGGCCCAGGCGGCCCCAATTATTCACGGCCGTAACCCAGCGCCACGCAGCCTGATATTTCGCCCGGTCCTGTTCGTTCTCCTCCCCTTTCATCTCCAGGATCAACGCATGGGTCGGACTACGGAAAGCCCGTTAAAATCATTCTGATATATTTCAATATCAGGACTTTCAGGGCTTAAATCGCTATTGCCAAGGGTTAAATGAGGGTCCGGATGTCAAAAAAGGCGGAGAACATTTTCATAGCCCGAAGAGGAGAGTCCGTGGCTGTACTCATCCCCTACAAAGACTACCAAGAGGCGGTTCGACTGAGAAGTTATTTGAAGATGCTAAAAATTTCGAAGAGTCTGAAGAAATACGGGATTACAGCAAGTCAGATCCGTAAAGAAAACAGGCGGGAACTCAGATGAATGATCACAACGCACGATTTCAAAGCATTTTTTCCTTTCTTAAACTCCCCTAACTTCCCCGATCATATTTTTCATTTCCCCGTTTACCCTTTTTCCCCTTCTTTCAGGGCTTCCTGATATTCCTTCCATAGGTACTCCTTCTTGATCCCGTGGTCGATAAAGTCCCAGGGGAGGAGTTCCTCGAAAGCCCGGGGCCGGTACACATAAAAATCCGGGTTCAGATCCGCCGCCCGAAAAACCTGGGGCCAGTTGCCGCCGAGCCGGTGGGCGGTCAATAGAAGTCTGCCGACCCGTCGGTCCCCGCGGGAGAGGAGGGTCTGCAGATAGGCCCACTTGGGAACGTCGGCGGCGACCTCGATCCCTCGTTCCTGCTTCAACCCGTTGCGAATGCCTTTGATCTTTTCCTGCAGCCGGCGGACATCCTCAAAGGGATGCCACTGAAAAGGGGTGCCGGGCTTGGGAACGAAGGAGTTGACGCTGAGGGTAATCCTCTCGCTGCCCATTTTCCCACGATTCCTTTTCACCAAAGTGTGGCGGATTTTTTTGGCGAGCTCCACGATGGCCTTCACATCTTCCGCGCCTTCGGCCGGAAGCCCGATCATGAAATACAGCCGGAAGCTGCGAATCCCCTCGTCCTGGAGGATTTCCGCGGCCTGGAGGATTTCCCCTTCGCTGAATCCTTTCCGGACAATCCGCCGCATTCGTTCCGAGCCGGCTTCCGGCGCAAGAGTCACCGTCTTCTGGCCGCTTTCGGCAACGAGCTTCGCCAAATCGGGGGTTAGAGAATCCACCCGCAAAGAAGAAAAGGAAGGAACCTTTTCGGATCCCAGAATTTTTCTTCCCAAAGGAAGCAGGTCCGGGTAATCGGAAATGGCGGCCCCCACCAATCCCACCTTTTCCCCCGGAACCGCCCGTTGCAGGATCGCCTCTTCCAACCGGACGCCTTTCCGCACCCGGTGGGGGAAGTAGGTGTAGGACCCGGCGCAAAAGCGGCAGCCGCGGCGGCAGCCGCGGCTGAGTTCGGCGAGCAGCATGCCCGAGAGCTCGGTATGGGGGGTCGTCATCGCCGAAAGGGTCAGGGAATCATCCAGGTTGGGAAGCCAGGCCCGCTTTACCCGGGCGGGAAAAGCTCCCCGGGGCGTGAAAGATCTTAGAATCCCGTCCGGTCGATAGGTCGCTTCATAAAATTGGGGAACGTAGACCCCTTCAAGCCGCGCCAGCTCCTCCAGGGCTTTTTCCTTCTTTGTTCCCGATTCCCGCCATTCCCGAAGCGAGGCGGCGAGCGGACCCGCCGCCGTTTCCGCTTCCCCCACAAAAAACAGATCCACAAAATCGGTCAGCGGTTCGGGGTTCAGCAACACCGTCGCCCCCCCGGCGATAATCAGCGGATCCTTTTCGGTGCGCTCCTGGCGCCGCAGGGGAATCCGGGCCAACTCCAGGATTTTCAAAAGGTTGGGGTAGTCGTTTTCATACGAAATCGAAAACGCCACCGCATCAAAGGAGCGGACGGGTCTTTGGGTCTCCAGAGAAAAAAGGGGCGTGTTCGCGCGCGCGTATTCTTCCAGGTCTTCGGGATCGGGGAGAAAAACGCGCTCGCATCGGGTTTCGGGCTGGGAGTTAAAAAGCCGGTAGACGGCGTGGAACCCCAAATTGGACATCGCCGTATAGTAGCGGTTGGGAAAAGCAAGGGCGATGGAGAGTTTTTCGTTTGGCCGGGGGCGGAGCGGAAAAGGCTCCTCGGGATTTACCCGCGTTTCTTCCGCAAGGAGCCGATTCGCCTTTTCAAATAATTTGCCAGACACAAAAAAACCCAGCTTTCGGCAATCAGCTGTCGACTTTCAGCGACTTGCAAAAAATAAAACGCGGATTTTCACGAAAAGCTGATCTCTGACCGCTGATGGCTTCTTTCAATCCGCCTGTTTCCGCAAAAATGTGGGGATGTCGTACTCATCGTCGCCGAGGTTCGCGGAGAACCGGCTTCGCAGCCCTCGGCCGCCCTTCTCTTTTCCTTCGGCGGCCTTGTCGTTCTTTTCCTGCCGGATGAAAGTCGGAATATCGCGGTTGTTCTCCTTCTCCTTCTGGGCAAAGTTCACCACCCGGGCTTCCCGCTCCGGCGCCGTTCCCAAGGACTCCGGAAGGGGCATGGCCGACTCCTCGGCCTTGCCGAACCCGGTGGCGATGACCGTGATGCGCATTTCGTCCCGCAGGCTTTCGTCGATGACGGCCCCGAAGATGATGTTGGCCTCCTCGTGGGCTTCTTCCTGGATCAGAGTCGCCGCTTCGTTGACCTCGTAGAGCGTCAGGTCTACACCGCCGGTCACGTTGATCAGGATTCCGCGCGCCCCGGAAATCGTGATGTCTTCGAGAAGGGGGCTGGAGATCGCCCGCTGGGCCGCCTCAATCGCCCGGTTTTCCCCGCTGGCGTTTCCGGTTCCCATGAGGGCCAGCCCCATCTCCGACATGACCGTGCGCACGTCCGCAAAATCCAGGTTGATCAACCCATGGACGGTAATCAAATCGGAGATCCCTTTCACCGCCTGGAGGAGAACCTCGTCCGCTCTCCGGAAGGTGTCTAAAAGAGACATGTCCTTCCCGGCGATGTTGAGGAGCCGCTGGTTCGGGATGGTAATCAGGGTGTCGACGCATTTCCGCAGCTCCGCGAGACCCTCCTGGGATTGCTTTTGCCTCTTCTTCCCCTCAAAAAGAAACGGTTTGGTCACCACGGCCACGGTGAGGGCCCCGGCGTCTTTGGCGATGGAAGCCAGAATCGGAGCTCCCCCGGTCCCGGTTCCGCCCCCGAGCCCGGCGGTGATGAAGACCATGTCCGCGCCGGCCAGCATTTCCCGGACCCGCTCCCGGTCTTCCAGAGTGGCGTTTTTTCCGATCTCGGGATTGGCCCCCGCTCCCAGTCCCTTGGTCAGCTTGGCGCCCAACTGCAGTTTGATGGGAGCCGCGCAGACCGCCAGGGCCTGGGCATCGGTGTTCGCGCCGATGAATTCCACGCCCTTGAGGTTGGAATGGATCATCGTGTTGACGGCATTGCAGCCGCCCCCGCCGATGCCCACGACTTTCAAGTTCGCGCCGAAGACCCGGGTCTCTTCCAATTCCAGCATTCGCCACCTCCGCTGCCAAAAAGGGTTCAAGGATCCAAGGGTTCCAGGATCCAAGGAAAAAAGGCTTGCCCTCGGTTCCTTGGACCCTGGAACCCTCGGCCCCTCCTAAAATAATTCGCTGAAAAATCTCTTCACGCCCTGCCCCATTTTTCCGAAGAGGCCGCGTTCGTTGTTTCTAACCCGGCCTTCGGAACCGTACCGCTTCCCGTAGAGCACCAGACCCACGCCGGTCGCGTACATCGGGTTGTTGACCACGTCCATCAACCCCCCGACCCCCGCGGGATAGCCGCGGCGCACGGGAAGGTTGAAAATCTGCTCCACCAATTCGGGAAGGCCTTCCAGCGACGCGGTTCCTCCCGTGAGCACCACCCCGGAGGGGATCAGATTTTCATACCCGGACTTCAGGATCTCCCGGTGCACCAGGCTGAAAATTTCCTCCATCCGGGGTTCGATGATCTCGGCCAGAATCTGCCGGGAAAGATTGCGCGAGCGCCTCCCGCCCACGCTGGGAACCTCGATCATCTCTTCCTTTTTCACCATGGCGGTGAGGGCGCACCCGTATTTGGTTTTGATCTTCTCCGATTCCACCAAGGGCGTTCTCAGGCCTACGGCGATATCGTTGGTCAGATGGTTCCCGCCCAGGCCGAAAACAGCGGTTTGGCGCACGGCCCCCTGGGAAAAAACCACCAGGTCGGTCGTCCCCCCGCCGATATCCACCAAGACCGCCCCCAACTCTTTTTCATCGGGGATCAGCACCGCTTCGCTGGCGGCCAGCTGCCCTAACACGATGTCTTTGACCTCCAGCCCGGTCCGGTTGCAGCAGCGGATGATGTTCTGGGTGGAGGTGACGGCGGCCGTCACGATGTGGACCTTGGCTTCCAGCCGCACCCCCGACATGCCGAGCGGCTCCATGATCCCGTCCTGCTCGTCCACGATGTATTCCTGGGGAAGAACGTGGAGGACCTCCCGATCCATAGGAATGGCCACGGCCCGGGCCGCATCCAGGACGCGTTTGACGTCGCTCTCCTGCACCTCCCGGTTCTTCACCGCCACGATCCCGTGGCTGTTGAATCCGCGAATGTGGCTGCCGGCGATGGCGCAGTACACGGAGGCGATCTGGGCTCCGGCCATCAACTCCGCCTCCTCCACGGCCTTGCGAATCGACTCCACCGTCGCATCGATGTTGATAACGACGCCTTTGCGCATCCCCCGGGAAGGCTGGGTCCCGATCCCGATGATCTCCACGCCGTTCTCGTTGACTTCGCCCACGATCGCGGAGATCTTCGTCGTGCCCACATCCAGCCCGACGACGATGTTTTCTTTTTTCCCTTTCTTTGCCACGGGGCCCCTCCCTTCCCCCACCTTCCGTTGGCTCAGGATTTGCGCGAAGGCCCTTTGTCCTCCACCTTCATTTTGACGACCGCCTTGGTGGGATAGTTCAAGTCCACATACTCGATGCTCTTTGCCTTGGGCGCCAGATCCGGCAGAATTTTCTCCAGCCGGTCCAATTTTTCGGAAAACGACTCCGTACCCAGGCGGATGGGAATCGCTCCTTCGATGGTGAAAACCGTCAGGCCATGCTGTTGGCTCAAATGAATTTCCGACACCTGCTTGGCGTTGAACACCCTGCGCTCGCGCATCTGCCCCAAGAGCTCCAGAGCTTTGAGGATCAACCGCGCGCTCTGCGGGTCCTTTCTGGCCACATCCTTGTGGTTCAGCCCGGTCAGCACCGGCGTGTCCATCCGTTCCCGCGGGTCCGCCTTTTTGAACACCTCGCCGTGCTGGTCGATGAGGTAGAAGTCTTCAAAAAGGATGAGGGCCCGGGGGGTCCGTTCCTGGACCTCGATGATCAGGGCCTTGCGCGACCAGTCCCTCTGCACCCGCGCGTTTTCCACCCACGGGTGCCGGCTCAGACGGCGGCTGAGATCCTCCAGGTTCAAATTCATCAGGCTGTCCTTGAAATCAATTTTCGCCAGGCTCAGCAGTTCCGACTCCGTGGCGTTGAGGCAGCCCATGATGCGGATCTCCCCCACATTGAGAAGAGGAACCCGCTGGGAATACTGGTACAGAAAATATCCGAGGAGGACGAGGCTGCCCATCGTGGCCAGGGTGAGCCCGCCCCGCCCCAGTCGCCGCGCGAGGGCGCCAAGCCAAACGCCCCGATGCTTTTTGCCCCGGCGGATTTTTTGCTTTCCCCGAATTCGGCCTCTTTGGGTCATGTTTTCCGTTCAACGATAAAACCTGTCCCGGCCCCGCTTCACCGGCCCCTCAGGCGGACCTTCAAATCGGCTCCGGCAAGAATCCGCTCCACCAAATGCGGAAAATCCAAGCCTGCTCCTCTGGCAATCTCCGGGAAAAGGCTGAGGGGCGTCATCCCGGGCAGGGTGTTTACCTCCAGGACCACGAACTTTTCCGCCCGGCCCTGCTTCTCGCCGTAGAGAAGATCCACCCGGGTTCCTCCTTCGCACCCCAGAACCCGGTGAGCTTTCAGCCCCAAGGCCAGCGCCCGGGCGTAATCCTCCCCGGGCAGGGGGGCGGGAAACAGATGCTCGGCCAGGCCATCCGTGTACTTGGTTTCGTAATCGTAAAACTGCCTCTTGGGAACGATCTCGATGGCCCCCAGGGCCTGGTCGTCCAAAATCGCGACTTGAATCTCCCGGCCCGGGATGTATTCCTCGATTAGAACCTCGGCATCATAGGCGAAGGCCGTCTCCAGGGCCGCCGGAATGTTCTCCGCTCCGGAAACGATGGTGACCCCCACGCTGGAGCCTTCCTGACAAGGTTTGACCACCGCCGGCATGGGGAAAGGCCACGCCGTCGGATCCACGAGGTTCTGTTTCCCCCGAGTCAACACTACGTGTTTCGGAACCGGAATTCCATTGTGTTGAAAGATTTTCCTCGAGGCGATTTTGTTCATAGCCAGGGCGCTGGCCAAAACCCCCGACCCGGTGTAAGGAACGCGCATCATTTCCAAAAGACCCTGAACTGCGCCGTCTTCGCCCAATCGGCCATGGAGGCCGATGAAGGCCACTTCGATGCGGTTTTTTTCCAGTCGCTCAGGGAGTTTTTCATCCCCCTCGACAGCCAAGGCCTCGTACCCCAGGCTCAGCAGGGCTTCCAGAATCGCCCCCCCCGACATGAGCGAGACTTCTCTTTCCGCGGACAGCCCGCCCATGATAACGCCGATGCGTTTCTTTTTTAATTCTTCAAGAGAGAACATTAAGAATGCCTAAAATGCGCTTGAATGCCCTAAAATGCCTAAAATTAAAGAATGAATGAATGAAAATAACAGTTGCTCCACTTGTTTAAATAGAGCTTCCTGCAAAAACCACTTCCTCTGTCATTCCGGCGGAAGCCGGAATCCAGAATTTTTTATAATCCTGGATTCCGGGTCGGCACCGGCCTTCGCCGGGGTTGCCCGGAATGACGGCTTTCAATGGTTTTGCAATAAAATAAAATTAATAGTATTTTCAAATAGTTATAATGTTTATTTGGTTTTTAATTTTAGGAGCTTTAGCGCATTTCGAATTTTTATTACAGGTGTAGAAGTTTGAATTTATATTTATAAATCTATTTACCATATATTCAAAAAAGTTGTAACTAAAATCTTGAAATTTTTTTAATTTTCCCCGGCGATTTGGATTTCCATCTCCAGGAAAATTCCTTTTTCCCGCTGAACCTTTTCCCTGACCCGGGTCGCGAGCTCAAGAATATCCCGGGCTGTGGCTTTCCCCAGGTTGACGATGAAGTTCGCATGTTTCTCGGAAACCTGGGCGTCACCGACCCGCGCCCCTTTCAGCCCCGCCTCCTCGATGAGCTTTCCGGCCGGCGCGAGTTCCGGGTTTTTGAAAACCGATCCCGCGCTGGGCAGGTCGTAAGGCTGCTTCATCAAGCGGGTGCGCATGATCTCCTCGATCCGGGACCGGGTTTCCTCCCCTTTTCCTCTCGGCAAAATAAATTTTCCCCCGAGGATGACCTCGCCCTTTTGGATGCCCAGGGAACGGTAGGAGAATCCGGTTTCTTCGATTCTTCTTTCGCTGACCTGCCCGAGGGGGTTCATCAAAGAAATCGACGCCAGCACGTCTTTCATCTCGCGGCGGAATGCCCCCGCATTCATGAAGATGCCCCCGCCCACGGATCCGGGGATCCCGGCGGCGAATTCGAGTCCGCAGAGGTTGTTCCGCCAGGAAAAATCCACAAACCGGGCCAGGGACTCCCCTGCTTCCGCGACCACGGCGGATTCCCCCGCGCCTTCGTCGATCACGCTGAGGCGCTGAAACCCCCGGGCGAGATTGATGGCCATCCCCCGGATTCCCCCGTCACGAACCAAAAGGTTCGTGCCTTTGCCCAGGATGAAACAGGGCACGCCCCCGTCCCGACACCAGCGGAGAACCGCCCGGAGGTCATCGAGATCCGCCGGGAAGGCTAAGAAATCCACGGGTCCGCCCACCCGGAAGGAAGTGTATTCCCGCATGGGCGCGCCGTAGAGCACCTCCCCACGGATCAGCCCGTCCAAGGGCCCCTTCTTCGCCATCATTCGTTCGCAACCCACCCCGGCCCTTCAAACGCCGGGCCGCTTTTTCAATTCTTCCGCCAGAATCTCCCCGATTTTCCAAACATCACCGGCCCCCAGCGTAATGACCAGGTCACCCGTTTTCAGCCGGGGAAGAAGGCGTTCCAGAATTTCTTTTCGGTCCGGAACCAAGGTGACGTCCTTGTGCCCATGGCCTTTGATGCCTTCATAAAGATTTTCGGCCTTCACGCCCGGGATCGGATCTTCCCCGGCCGGGTAGATGTCCAGGAGGAAGAGGACGTCGGCCTGGTTGAAAGCCGTGAAGAATTCCTTCAGGAGGTCCCGCGTGCGGCTATAGCGGTGAGGCTGGAAAACCACGACGGTCCGTCTTCCCCAGCCGCTCTGGGCGGCGCTCAGCGTGGCTTTGATTTCCGCGGGATGGTGGCCGTAGTCATCTACCACCATGATCCCGGCCCACTCCCCTTTGATCTGGAAACGGCGCTGGACGCCGCCGAACGAGCCCAAGGCCTCCTGCACCACCCCGAAATTCAGATCCAGTTCGCGCGCCGCGGCGATCGTGGCCAAGGCGTTGGACACGTTGTGGAGACCCGGCATCTGAATGGAAATCCGGCCCAGCTCCCGGTCGTTTTCAAACGCGCGGAAGGAGGTCATCACCCCCTGGAACGAAATGCTGCCGGCCCGGTAGTTGGCCTGGGAGCTCAGGCCATAGGTGACGTAGCGCTTCTTCACTTGCGGGATGAGCGCCTGCACGTTTTCGTGGTCCAGGCAAAGCACGGCGAGGCCGTAGAAGGGAACTTTGTTGATAAACTCGAGGAACGCCGCCTGGATCTCCTCCAGGTTGCGATAGTGGTCCAAGTGCTCCGGATCGATGTTCGTCACGATCGCGATGGTCGGGGAAAGTTTCAGGAAAGAACCGTCGCTTTCGTCCGCTTCGGCCACCAAGAGCTCCCCCTGCCCCAACTTGGCATTGGAGCCGAAGCTGTTCAGTTTGCCGCCGATCACGGCCGTGGGGTCCAGCCCCCCGCACGCCAGCACCGTGGCGATCAGGGACGTGGTCGTGGTTTTGCCGTGGGTCCCGGCCACGGCCACCCCGTATTTCATGCGCATGAGTTCGGCCAGCATCTCCGCCCGAGGGATAACGGGAATGGCCCGTTCCTGGGCCGCCGCGACTTCGGGGTTGTCCGGACGCACCGCCGAGGAGGTGACGACCACGTCCGCATCCCGCAGGTTTTCCTTCCGGTGCCCGATGACAATTTCGGCCCCCCCTTTTCGGAGGCGCTGCGTGGTTTCCGACTCCGCCAGATCCGAACCGCCCACCCGGTATCCGAGGTTCAGAAGGACTTCGGCGATTCCGCTCATGCCGATTCCCCCGATCCCCACAAAGTGGATCCGCTTCACCCGTCTCTTCATGCCGTATCGAAGATTATCCATGGCCTGCCATTTCGTAGCAAAGGTTAACGATTTCCCGGGCCGCATCCGGTCGGGCCAGGGCCAAGGCCTGCTCACCCATTTTCTTCAACCGCAGAGGATCCGCGGCCAGCTCCCGAAGGTGCCGATTCACGATTTCCGGCGAAAGCTCTCGGTCCGCGACCCGGAGGGCCGCCCCCGCCCTCACCAGGCTCTCGGCGTTCAAGGTCTGATGATCGTTGGCCGCATACGGATAGGGCACCAGGATCGCCGGCTTCCCTTGGGCCATCAACTCAAAGAGGGTCGTCGCCCCGGCGCGGCACAGCACCAAGTCCGCCAAGCCGTAGACCCGCTCCATGTCGTGGAAAAAAGGGCGCACCTCGGCCTCAAACCCCTCCCGTTGATAGGCCTCCCGAACTTCCGGAAAATCCTTTTCGCCGGTCTGATGAATGATCCGGATCCTCCCTTTCAGGTCTCTCAGCAAAGGAAGGGCCGCCCCCATCACCTGGTTCAACCGATGGGCCCCCTGGCTCCCGCCGAAAACCAGAAGGGTGAAGGGGTGCGGGGCGGCGGATCCTTTTTCCGCGCGGATTCGGCGCCTCACGGGATTGCCGGTCAGGACGGCCTTCCCCGCCGGAAAGCGCTCGGCCGATTCCGCAAAAGAGATAAAGGCCCGATCGACGAACCTCCCGAGGATGCGGTTGCTGAGCCCGGGAAACACGTTCTGCTCCTGCAGGAACGTCCGATAACCCAGAGCCCAGGCGGCCAGGACCACCGGCCCCGAGGCATACCCCCCTACGCCCACGACCCAACCGGGCCGGAACGCCCGGAGGACGCCCGCGGCCTGGATCAGGCTTCGCGGAACCCCAAGAAGCGCCCGGACCTTCTGGAACCAGTTCTTTCCCTTCAAACTCGCCAGGTCGATCGTCTTCAGGGTATAGCCTTCCTTTTCCACCAGGCTCCCTTCCAACCCCCGGCGGCTGCCCACAAAGAGGATCTCGTTTCGCGAGTCCCGTTCTTTAAACGCTTCCGCCAGAGCCAGAGCCGGGAACAGGTGCCCCCCGGTCCCCCCTCCGGCGATCAATATTTTCATTGCGTTTCCTGAGCCCTTGCGAAGAAATGTTCAAGAGGATCCCCACCGCAAGGAGGTTCACTAAAAGCGAAGTGCCCCCGTAGCTGATAAAAGGCAAGGTGGATCCTTTTGTCGGAAGCAGCCCCATGACCACCCCCATGTTCAGCAGGGCCTGGATGGCCAGAAGACAGGTGATTCCCAGCGCTAAGTACGTCCCAAAAAGATCCGGCGCCCGGAAGCAAGCCCGGAAACTGCGAAAGATCAGGACGGCAAAAAGCCCGATCACCACCGCGACCCCGATCAAACCCAGCTCTTCGCCGATGACCGAAAATATGAAATCCGTGTGCACCTCCGGAAGGTAGAACAACTTCTGTTTGCCCACGCCCAGGCCGACCCCGAACACGTTTCCGGATCCGAACGCTAAAAACGACTGAATGATCTGGAACCCGGCGTTCCCCGGATCGCTCCAGGGGTTGAGAAAGGTGAGCAGCCGCCCCTGCCGGTATTTCGCCCGGGTGGCGATATAAAGCAAAACCGGCAGGGCGGCCAGGGCCGTCGCCCCCAAATGTTTGAAGTTGGCCCCCCCGGCAAAGAGCATCAGAAAAACCAGGGAGCCGAAAATGATTCCGGTGCCGAAATCCGGCTGTTGAAGCACGAGCGCGAACAAAACCCCCAGCACGACCATGTGGGGCAGAAAGCCAACGGTGAACTCCTTCATCCGCCCTTCTTTTTTCGTCAGGGAGCGCGCCAAATAAATGACCAGGGCCAGCTTCGCCAGCTCCGCCGGCTGGAAGGAAAAAAACGAGATTCTCAACCACCGGGCCGAGCCGCCGATCTCGTGGCGCATCCCCGGGAGGATCAGGACGGCCAGCAGCGCGACGCTTAGGAGCAGAAGGGGGAGCCCCAGAACCTGCCAACGGCGGTAGTCCAGGCGCGCCGCGAAAAATAGAAAGGAAAGGCCGATCGCCGCGGCCACCGCCTGCTTCTTGAGAAAATAATAGGGATCCCCGAACCGCTGTCCGGCCAGGACAAAGCTCGCGCTGTAGACCATCACGATGCCGAGCCCCAGGAGGGTCAGCACGGAAAACAAGATAAAAAAATCCGTGTGCCTGTCTGATTTCATGTTTCCGCCGACTTTTCCGGCCCTGGGTGCCTTCCGAAATGACGCCCGTTCAGAATCCTTACCTTTGAGCTCTTTTAAGGATTCCGGTTGTATCTCTGCCCTACGAATGGGTAAAGTTTTAAAATCTTTTTAAGATTTTTCGTATCAGTTTAGAGTTTTGAAAAAATTATGTGACCGCCTCTGTCGGGGCCCGGGGGCCGGAACGGAACGCGCCGGAAGCATCGGCTGGCGTTGGCCCTTGGCCTCGAAGATCAGAGCTTGTTTCCGCCGGAGCGGGCGGGGCGTATCGTCCCCGCCCCCTCCACGGAGAAATCAGCGCCTCATGATTCCAAGCGGGCCGGTCCGGCCCCCGGGCTCTAAAACCGCTTGGCCCTGACGAAATTCCTTTTTTCAAAGGGCTAAAGGGTTACGATTTTTCCTATTTTAAATTTTAGGCATTGGGTTGCGGCTCTGTCGCGCTTTGCCCTCTCTGGCTAATAGTCTTTCCTTGCAGCCAGGTCGGGCTGCCCCAAGCCGTGGACGATCTCCTTGAACCGCCTCCCCCGCTCCTGGTAGTTCACGAACATGTCGTAGCTGGAGCAGGCCGGAGAGAGAAGGACGATCTCGCCCGGACACGCCTTGGAACTTGCCCAGCGCACCGCCTCTTCGAGACTCCCGAGTTTGGCGGAATCGGTCAGCCCCCCTAAGGCCGCAAACATCCTGTCTTTCGCCTCGCCGATCAGGGCCATCCCCTTGACGCGCTTGGCGATCAACTCTTTTAACGGCCCGTAGTCCCCCCCTTGTCCTTTCCGCCGGCGATGAGAATAACCGGCGCCTCAAAACTCTGCAGGGATTTGACCACGGAGCCGACGTTGGTCCCCTTGGAATCGTTGAAATAGCTCACCCCATCGAGGCGGCGGACCCATTCGAGCCGGTGTTCGATCCCGGGAAACTCATCCATAACCCGCTGGAGAGCCTCCCGCGGGCAGCCGCACATTTTACAGACGGTGATCGCGGCCATCAAGTTCTCGATATTATGGGCGCCCGTAATTTTGAGCCGGCTCAGTTCAAACCTTTCCCTCGTGCCGTTGCCGTTTGGACCCTGGAATAGGATGCCTTCCGGGGTCAGGAAGGATCCGGAGGAAACGGCCCGCCGGGCGCTGAAGAGAAGCACCTGGGGCTCCAGACGCCGGGTCAGCGCGAAGGTGAGCGGATCGTCCGCGTTGAGAAGCGCATAATCCTCTTTCTTCTGCTTCGCAAAGATCCGCGCCTTGGCCGCGGCATAATCCCCGAACGTTTCATACCGGTCTAAATGGTCCTCGGTGAGGTTGAGAAGGGCGCTGATCTTCGGCCGGAATTCGCTGACCCCCTCCAACTGGAAGCTGCTGATTTCCGCCACGACCCAATCGTCGTCCTGCGGCCCTTCGACATAGGAGATTAAGGGATTGCCGATATTCCCGCCCACGAAGACCTTTTTCCCGCTCTCTTTGAGCATCTCGCCGATGAGGGTCGTGGTCGTCGTCTTGCCGTTGGTCCCGGTGATCGCAATCAGGGGGCGGCGCAGGAATCGAAAGGCGAGCTCCACCTCGCTGATAACCGGGACCCCCTTCGCCCTCGCATTTTCCACGGGCGGGAGGTTCAGGGGGACCCCCGGACTCGCCACGATCAAGTCGGCGTCCGAAAAAAAGAAATCCGTGTGTCCGCCCGTCTCCAAATCCACCGCGAGCCCCGCCAGCGGCTCGATAAAAGGGGCCAACTCGGCGGCGGTCTTCGCATCGGAGGCTTTCACCTTCGCGCCGCGCTTCGCCAGGAACTGCGCCGCCGCCAGCCCGGTCCGGGCCAGCCCCACAATGAGAACTGTTTTGCCTTTTAAGTCCATAGCCGATATTTTTAACCCTGCCGTACCGACGGCCGAGAATCCGGAAGAACCGCAAGTCGCAAGTTGCGAGAGCGTAAGGGGGTTATTTTCTTTCCCCTCTTTCCCTTTCTTCCTTCACCATTTACCTCTTTTCCCCGTTTCCCCTCTTCAGCGTAGCTTAAGGGTGCCGAAGGCAATCAGCGCCAGGAAGATCGTGATGATCCAGAAGCGAACGATCACTTTGGGCTCCGCCCACCCCTCCAGCTCGAAGTGATGGTGCAGGGGGGCCATGCGAAAAATTCGCTTGCCCCGGAGTTTATACGACGTCACCTGGAAGATCACCGAAAGCGTCTCCAGAACGAAGAGCCCGCCGACGATGGCCAGGAGGACCTCCTGCTTGGCGACCACCGCGGCGGCCCCCAGGGCCGCGCCCAAAGACACGGATCCGGTGTCCCCCATGAAGACTTCCGCCGGATAGGTGTTGAACCAGAGAAAACCCATGGAGGCGCCCACCATGGCCCCGCAAAAAACCGTCAACTCCCCGCTCCCGGAGACATAGGGGATCTGCAGGTAGCTGGCGATTTTCACATTGCCCGCCAAGTACGCCAGAACCATGAAGGTCGCGGCCGTGATCAGCACCGGGCCGATCGCCAGGCCGTCCAGCCCGTCCGTGAGGTTGACGGCGTTGGAGGTCCCCACGATGACAAAGACCACGAGGAATACATAAAAAATACCCAGGTCCGGGAGAATTCCCTTGAAAAAGGGAACACTGAAGGTGCTCCGGAAGGTGGGGTAATAATAGAGCAGCAGCGCGGCGGTGAGGGCCACGGCAATCTGGCTCAGAAATTTCAGCTTGCCGCTCAGGCCTTTGGAGTTCTTCCGCGTCAGCTTGCGGTAGTCATCGACGAAACCGATCACCCCGAACCCGACCAGAACCAGGATCATCACCCAGAGGTAAAAATTGGTCAAATCCGCCCACAGAAGCACGGAGATCAGGATCGAGCCGAGGATCAGGACCCCGCCCATGGTCGGCGTTCCTTCCTTGCCCAGGTGGGACTGGGGCCCGTCGGCGCGCACATACTGCTTGACCTTCAGCTCCTTCAGCTTGCGGATGACCCAGGGGCCGCAAAGGAAGGAGAGGAAGACCGCCGTGAGGATCGCCAGGATCGCCCGGAAGGTGATGTAGCGGAATACGTTGAAAACCGAATACGATGTATGCAAAGAAAATAGCAGATAATAAAGCATGATGAACTCGTAAAAAGTTGCTCAATCGAGGGGTTCGCAAAAAGCTCCAGATGCAAGGCGCGCAAAAACTTAGGAGAGAGGCCCCTTAGGGGCCGCAACGACGAAGTTGAAGCGCAACGTAGCAGATGGACTTTTTACGAAACCATCAAGCATGATGATCCTGCAAAAATTCAGCCGAATCGCGGCTCTGTGGAAAGCTCTCCCGCTTTGAGCGGGGCAGGCGGACTTCTGAAGAGCCGTCAACCCGGGTTTTGGGTTACCCCTTCCCGCGGCGGCTTTTCAACCCCTCGACCACCCGCTCCATCCGCATGCGGCGAGATCCTTTGACCAAGACCCAATCTCCCGGCGCCAAGACGTTTTCCAGGGCCCCTGCAAGTTCTTCCGGGTCGCGTGGCAAATGAATCCGCTTTTCATCCATTCCCGCCGCCTGCGCCCCTTCCGCGATCCGGCGCGCCGCCTCCCCAAAGACAAAAAGGTGGGCCAACCCCATCGCCCCGACCCGCCTTCCCGCCTGTTCGTGGAACTCCGGGGACGACGGCCCGATTTCCAGCATGTCCCCCAAGACCGCGAGCCCCCGGCTTCCCCCCTTCATCTCGGCAAAAGCCGCCAGCGTCGCCGTTAGGGAGTCCGGGTTGGAATTGTAGGAGTCGTCCAACAGATGAATCCCGCCGGGAAGAAGGGCCGGCTTTCCGCGGCCGTAAACCGGCTGAAAGGCTTCCAGACCCGCGGCGATTTCCTCCGGATCCATCCCCATGATCTCGGCCAGAGAAGCGGCGGCGAGGGCGTTATACACGTTGTGCCGGCCGAAGACCGATAGATTCACCCGCACCTTTCGGGCCGCGGTGCGAAGCGCAAAATGAACCCCCCTCCCCTCGTCGATGCCGATGTCCTCTCCGCGGACTTCGGCCGGGTTCTCGACCCCGAAGGTTTTTTTCCGGCAGCGGGCGGAGGCGGCCAAGCGCACGATCCTCTCGTCGTCGGCATTGACCGCGATCCAGTCGTCCTCCCGCAGTTCCTCCCAGAGTTCCCCTTTGGCCCGGGCCACGCCTTCCAGGCTTCCTAAAAATTCCAGGTGCGCCCGCCCGACATTGGTGATCAGCGAAACCTGGGGGTCGGCGATGGCCTTCAAGCGGCGGATCTCCCCGGCCACGTTCATGCCCATCTCCACAACCGCGATTTCATGCTCCGCCGACAGCTTCAAAAGCGACAGAGGGAGCCCGATCAAGTTGTTCAGGTTGCCTTCGTTCCTGAGGATCCGGAATCGCCTCCCCAGAATCCGGGCGGTCATTTCCTTGGTGGTGGTTTTGCCGTTGCTGCCGGTAATGGCCGCCACTTGGACGCGATGGTTTTCCCGCCAGAAGTGCGCCAGATCGCCCAAGGCCTGCAGGGCGTCGGGAACGCGGATGAAAAATGATTCCGGGAAAGACGCGGCCGCCGCCTCTTCCCCCGGCTCCAGAAGGGCCCCGCAGGCCCCTCGCCGGAGCGCCGCCGCGATAAACCGGTGACCGTCGAAATTCGGGCCTTTCAAGGGCACAAAAAGTTCTTCCCCCCCGATCGTGCGGGAATCACTGCTCACGCCCTCCGCCCGCCGCAAAGGGCTCCCGGAAATCAGCTCGCCCCCCACTGCCCGGGCGATCGCTTCGGCCGTAAGGTTAAAGATCTTTCTTCTCCTTCCTGCAACCGTGTGGAGTTTTGGAAAAACGGGACACCCGCTTGGGTCGGGCCCGGGGCCGGAACGGAACGCGCCGGAGGCATCGGTTGGGCTGCCCCTTGGTCGCGAAGATCAAGACCGGTTTCCGCCGCCGGAGGCGGGGGAGTCAACCCCGACCTGTTCCCGGAGAAATCAGCGCCTTCTGATTCCCAGCGGGCCGGTCCGGCCCCCGAAACCTCCCTGGCCTTGACCATAAAACATTCTACCAAGAACTCATAAGATGTTATGCCCCCCTGGCCTTGAGAGCCGCCCGGGCTTCCTCCAGGTCGTCGAAATGGATCCGGCGGACGCCGAGAATCTGGTAATCCTCATGTCCTTTGCCGGCGATCAAAACCACATCGCCGGAACGGGCGGCGCCCACCGTCTGAAAAATCGCCTCCCGCCGATCGGGGATGACAAAGTACCCTCCCCCCGCCTCGCCGGCGGCGAGGTCTCCGGGGGTCAACCGCGGGCGCCCGGTTCCCCGAATCCCGTCTTCAACCTCCGCCAGGATTTTCAGAGGGTCTTCGGTGCGGGGGTTGTCGGAAGTGACCACGGCCCAGTCGCTTCCCAGAGCGGCGGCCTTGCCCATCGCGGGCCTCTTGCCCCGATCCCGGTCCCCGCCGCAACCGAAGATCACGAGGAGGCGCGCCGGTTTGGCGGAGCGCAGGGTTTCCAGGGCCCGTTCGAGGGCATCCGGGGTGTGGGCATAATCGACAAAGATCCGGATCCCCTCCCCCCCCGGAACCCGATCCAGCCTTCCCGGAACCCGCTTCAGCCTCGCCACCCCGCGGGCCGTGACCCCGCGGGGAATCTCCAGCGCCTCGGCCACGGTTACCGCGGCCAGCAGGTTGGAGAGGTTGTGGAGGCCGATCAGGGGGCTTGCAATTTCCAACTCGCCGTGGGGCGTGACGATCTCCGCCCGGATTCCGTCCAGGTCCTCGGAAAAGCGTTTGGGATAAACCTCCCCCCGGCTTTTGACGCCGTAGCGGAGAATCGTTCCCGGGGCCGACCGGCGGAGATCCTCACCCCGCGGATCGTCGCTGTTGATGACCGAGAAGAGATTCTTCTTTCGGCTCTCGCGCAGGCACTCCGTAAACAGGAGTTCCTTGGCCCGGAAGTATTTCTCCATGGACCCGTGATAGTCCAGATGGTCGCGGGTCAGATTGGTAAACAGGGCCACGTCAAAATGGCAGCCCTTGACCCGGCGCAGGTCCAGGGCATGGGAGGAAACCTCCAGGACCGCGTGGCTCACCTCCTCTTCCCGCATCCCCGCCAGCAATCGCTGCAGATCCAGGGACTCCGGTGTGGTGGTCGCGGCCGGCCGAACCTGGCCCGCGTACCGGTAATTGACCGTTCCTACGATCCCCGTTTTTTTCCCCGCCTCCGTGAGGATCGCTTCCAGGAGGTAGGAGGTCGTGGTTTTACCGTTCGTCCCGGTGATGCCGACCACGGTCAGAGAGAGGGAGGGGTCGCCGAAAAAGGCGGAAGCCGCTTGGGCCAAGGCCTCCCGCGCCCGAGGAACCACAACCTGGGTTGCCCCGGACCCCTCGGCCGGCTCCTCGACCAAAAGCGAACGGGCGCCGCGGGATACGGCTTCCTGGATGAATTGCCTTCCGTCCGCCCGCAGCCCGCGCAGGGCCGCAAACAGGTATCCTTCTTTTACTTCTCGGGAATGGTAGGCCAGACCGGTGACTTCGACTAAAGGATCGCCCAGAATAACTTTGTCGGGTAAACGGGATACGAGATCCCCGAGCTTCATGAACTTTTTCCCTTGGCCTGATCTTCAAATTTATTATGCAATGCGGTTCGGCTTTTGACCAGATGAAAAGCCGGTATCGGTTTGGAGCCTTGAAAAGAGATGCGCGCCCGTCTCTGTTGGGGGCCGGAACGGAACGCGTCGGAAGCTTCGGTCGGGCTGCTCCTTGGCGGCAGAGATCAAAGATCGTTCCCGGCCGGGGAGGCGGGGCGTATCTTCCCCGATCCCGGCTTCTCCCTTCAAAGCGACGGCTGGAAGCGCACCACCCCTCTCATTTCCCCCTGAAGGATTTGGCCCGGCGGGGGGGTCTGGGCCACCGCTTTTCCGCTCCCCACATAGTTCAGTTCCAGCCCCAATCGCTGGGCCGCCTGCAACACCTGGCGGATGGATTTCCCCGAAAAGTCCGGCATCACTCCCGGGGCCTCACCCAGGTCCCCGCGAGCGGCCTGGGACGCGGTCTCGGCCGGCCGGCTTTCGGCTATCGGCACGGGGATCCCTTTCTCCTTGGAGTCCGCCAGAAGATAGGTCGTCCCCTTCGGGTAAGCCCCTAGATACGGGAGAATCTGTTCGGCGATGGCCTTGAAGGCCGGGGCTGCGACCACGCTGCCGTAGCGGATCCTTTCCGGTTCATCGATGATGACCGTAATCACCGCCTGGGGATTTCCCGTCGGGGCGAAGCCGAAGAAGGACCCGATCCGTTTATCCGAATACCCCTTGCCGTTGGGCAGGGCCTTCTGCGCCGTCCCGGTCTTTCCCGCAACCTCGAAGCCGGGGACGCTCGCCGCCTTGCCCGTGCCCCCTTCCTCGGTGACGGTCTTCAGGATCATGGCTACGGTTCGGGCCGTTTCCGGGGAAATCACCTGCCGGATCGCCTTCGGCCGGTTTTCCTTGAGCACCGTCCCCTCGTGGTCCAAGACCGCTTTGACCACATACGGGCGCATAAGCGCCCCGCCGTTGGCGATGGCCGCCAGGGCGTTGGTCAACTGGAGCGCGGTGACCGAAATCCCCTGGCCGAAGCTGATGTTGGCCAGCCCGACCTCCGACCAGTGCTGCGTGCCCGCCAGGAATCCGGAGACTTCCCCGGGGAGGTCGACCCCGGTTTTCGACCCGAAACCGAAGCTCTTCAGATACTGGTGGTACTTTCCCCGGCCCAATTTCTTCCCTACCTTGCTGACCCCGATATTGCTGGACACCTTTATGATCTCGCTCAAGGAAAGCCAGCCGTACTTGTGGGTATCATCGTGAATGATCCGGCCCCCGACCGTGTAGCTCCCGTTCTCGCAGAAAAAAACATCCTTCGGGGAGGCGACCCCTTCCTCCAGGGCGGCCGCGAGAAGAAAAGTTTTGAAGGTCGATCCGGGCTCGAAGGCATCGGTGAGGTTCCGGTTCTTGAGGAGGTGGGCCGGGTAGGCGGAGAAGCGGTTGGGGTCAAACGAGGGCTGCGCGGCCATGGCCAGGATCTCCCCCGTTTTCGGATTCATGACCACCGCCATCCCTCCTCTGGCCGAAGCATCCCGGACGGCCTTGGTCAGCTCCTTTTCAACGATGTACTGGATGTTCCGGTCGAGGGTGAGAACCACCTCGCAGCCCTCTTGCGACTGCCGCACGCCCGGGGCTTCCGGAGAAATGGGGCGGCCCAGGGCGTCCTTGGCAATCAGGATGTACCCCGGTTCTCCCTTGAGGAATTCGTCGTAGCCCAGTTCGATCCCCTCCAGCCCCTGGGAGTCGAGACCGGCGAACCCGATCACGTGCGATCCCACTTCCCGTTGCGGGTAAAACCGTTTGGCTTCCTTCAAGAAACCCACCCCCTCGAGGTCGTGTTTTTCGATGGCCGCGCGCTGCTCCGCGGTGATGCCCCTTTCCAGCCAGACAAACGGCTTTTCCTCTTTTAGTTTTTTCAGCACCGCCTCCGGCTTCTTGCCCAGAACCGGGGCGATCTTTTTCGCCGCCTCCGGGAGGTTTTCCACCTTCCCGGGCTGGGCAAAGACCGAGTCCACGTCCATGCTGATGGCCAGCGCCTCCCGCTTGCGGTCGTACAGAATCCCCCGCTTCGGAACTAAGGGAACGACGCGCTGATGCTGGCGCTCGGCCAAAACGGCGAGTCTCTGGCTCTGAAGCACCTGGAGCTGATAGGCCCGCCCGACGACGATCAGGAAAAAAAGCGAGAAAAGGCAGAGGAGGAAGGCGATGCGCACCCGGAGCCATTTTTCGGAAAGCGGCTTCATCGGACGATAATCAACTGGTCCTTCTGGGGGTTGGTGAAACCCAAATCTCTCAGGGCCGCCCCTTGGATCCGCCCGGGGGATTTCAGGGAGGCAATTTCCAGGCGCAGCTTCTTGCTCGTCTGGAGCAGTTCCTGCTCCTCCAGATTCGCCTGGGAAATTTCATAGCCGAGAGAAAGGACCTGGTGGTGCGCCCAAACCGAGAAGAGAGCGCAGACGATGAAAACCGCCGCCACCGCCAGGGTGACGCCCACCAGACCTCGATCGATCCCCCTTGCCGGCACGCTCGCCTCCCGCGCCGAACCGGCATGACCGATGGCCACCGTCTTAGAAACGAGCTCCGCCATATTCTCCCCTCTCTGTCAGTTCAAAATTTTTTTCGATCGCTCGCAGCTTGGCGCTTCGCGCCCTCGGATTGGAGCGAATCTCCTCGGCGGAGGGGGGCACGGGCTTCGGCGTCAAAATGCGAAACGGCGGCGTCTCCCCTTTGGCCCTTTTCCCCCATTTGCGAAAATGCTCTTTGACGATCCGGTCCTCCAGCGAATGGAAGGAGATGACCCCTAAGCGCCCCCCCGGCTGCAGCAGGTCCGGACACGCCCGGAGGAAGGTTTCGAGATTGGCCAGTTCTTGGTTCACGGCGATGCGCAGGGCCTGAAAGGTCCGGGTCGCCGGATGGATGCGGGTGCGATAGGCCGGAATCGCCCCCTGGACGACCTTCAACAGATCCCCCGTGGTCCGCAGCGGCCGAAGGCGGCGCTGCCGGGCGATCGCCTTGGCGATCCGGCCCGCCCACCGCTCTTCCCCAAACTCCCGGAGAATCTTTTCCATCTCTTCCGCCGAAAGTCGCTGGATCAGCCCCTGGGCCGTGAGCGGCCCTTCCGGATCCAGACGCATATCCAGGGGGGCTTCCCAGCGGAAACTGATCCCGCGTTCGGGGTCATCCAGCTGTTCGGAGGAAACCCCCAAGTCCGCCAGAATGCCGTCCACCGCCGGAATGGAAAGGGCATACAGGACTTCCTTCAGATCCCGGAAATTTTTTTGGAACGGGAGAAATCTTTCTCCGAAGGAAGCCAGGTTTTGCTTCGCCCGGGCGATGGCGGCCGGATCGCAATCCAGCCCGATCAGTTTCCCCGTGGGAGCGCTTTGTTCCAAAATCCGGCGGGCGTGCCCGCCGCTCCCCACCGTCGCATCGACATAGATGCGGTCGGGTCGGCAGTCCAAATAATTCAGAACCTCAGCAACCAGGACAGGAAGATGGGTTCCCGTTTCCATCTCGTCTTACAGCCCCAGCTCGGCCAAGGCCTCGCTGATGCCTTCAAAATTCTCCTGCGAGCGGCCGATCTCCTCCGCCCACCGTTCCCGGCTCCATATTTCAAACTTCTTCACGAGCCCGGCGAAGACCACATTCTTCTCGAGCTGGGCATAGGTCCGCAACGTGGGCGGGATCAGGATTCTTCCCAGCTTGTCGATCGGACACTCCGTCGCGCCCGAGATGAAGAACCGCTGAAAAGCTTTGGCCTCCTTCTTGACCATGGAAAGCGAGCTCACCTTGTCCTCCAGGATCCGCCACTCCTCATAGGGGTAAGCCACCAAGCATCGATCGAAATTGGTCAGGATCAAACGGTCTTCGTACTTCTCCGCCAGAAGCTCGCGGAACTTCACCGGGATGGAAACCCGCCCTTTGGGATCTATGGTATATTCAAACCTTCCACGGAACATATTCTACATGCTCCAATTACCCACTTTTTTCCACTTTTTTCCATTTTTTGCCAATATAGAAGTTTAGAAAGAAGATGTCAAGGAAAAACTAATATTTTTTTATTTTTTTTGAAGATTGATGACCTCGTAAGAGGTCGTTGAAACGATGGTTTCAATTGTAGGGGCACGAGCGGCGCGCCCCTACCCTGCCAGGCACGCAAAAACTGAGGAGCGAGGCCCCTTAGGGGCCGCAACGATTCACCCCGTTAGATCCTTTTCAAAAAGTGGATCCCCTTCGAATCTTAAAAGCTTTATCCCCGGATCCCAAGGGCGGGGTTGTAATCTTACGGGGCAGGGTTGAAGCGCAACGCAGCAGATGGACTTTTTACGAAACCATCAAGATGGGAAGGCGGAAACTCAAGGGCAGGTGGGAAGGAGTCTCTATCCCTGGGTTTTCAGACTCTGGAGGGCGGGTTGGCGGCTTTTCCCCTCGCTTCCGGAATCCGGGCTCCCGGGTTTTTTCAGCCGCCTCTGATACCGGTCAACGGCCCGGTTGTGCTCTTCGAGGGTGCTGGAAAAATAGTGGGTCCGATCGTTCTTGGAGACGAAGTAGAGGTAATTCACATCCGCCGGGTCCAGCACCGCCTGCAGAGATTTTACGCCCGGGTTCGCGATGGGGCCTTTCGGCAGGCCGACCATCTGGTAGGTGTTGTAGGGGGTCTTCTTCAGCAAATCCTGGCGCGTGATCCGGTTCTCCCCGCGGTTCTTTTCCCGCTGCCTCCCGTAAACCGCCGTGGGGTCGCTCTGGAGCGCCATCCCGCGCTGGAGCCGGTTGTGAAACACCGCCGAGATCAAGCGGCGCTCCTGGTCGTCCATGGCCTCCTTCTCGATCATCGAGGCAAGGATGACCACGTCTTTCCGGGAAAGACCCATTTCCTGCGCCCTCTTCGCCAGGGGGGCGTAAACGGCCTGGAAGCGCGAAACCATCTGGCGGATCACCGGTTCTTCGCCGAACCCCTTGGGAAAATTGTAGGTATCCGGGAAAAGGTATCCTTCCAAGCTCTCCCCCTCGAGGCCCAGAGCGGAGATCAAGAGCGGATCCCGGGCTTTATCCAAAAAGACCTTTTGCAAACTGACTCCGGCCTTTTCCAGGACTTCGCTGATCTGGAAGAGGTTGAACCCTTCGGGGATGGTGATGGGATATTTGATGACCTCGCCGCGGACGAGCTTGCCCAGGACCTCCGAGGGGGTCATGCTCGTGTGGACCTCGTACTCTCCGGCTTTCACCTTGGGAAGGGCGTCTTGAATCCGCGCCAGGAGATAGAAACTGCGGCGGTCACGGACGATGCCTTTGCCCTCCAAGATGCGCGCAACCTCGAAAAAGGCGGTCCCCGCCTGGATGGTCACGACTTTGACATGGCGCTCCAGGCTTGCCGGCGCGAAGAAGTGCACATAGACGACGGCCAGCAACACCGCCGTCAACCCGGCCAAGGTGATCAGCAAATCCGCCGTTCGGTCTTCGAGCCAGCGGAAAACCGCCCGCGAAATCTCAGGCATCCCTCTCCCGTTGCGGAATTTCATTCTTCAGCACTATCCACTTCTAAAATCGGAAAACATTTCGAATTCCTTTATAAATTTTAAAAAACATCTCCCTGAACCGTCAAGCCCTTTTCGCCGCTCTTTCCCTCCGATTTTTTCATGTACACACTGACTCTGACCTTTTTTCTGGCAGGTACGCCTTGACCTCCCCGGAAGAACACGATGGGAATCATCGCCTTCTCTTGGAGGAGCGTTTCCAGGAACAACGTCATCACCGATGTGTCGGGTTTCAGGGTGGGACACGCCCAGGATCCAAAGGCCGCAACCGGCTGCGCCGTCATCCTCTGCCCTCCCGCAACGGTGGGAGGCGTGGACATCCGCGGGTCGGCCGCCGGACGCCCCTCCAATCGGAATCATGGGTCCGGTGGTTTTTTCCGAAATCTTCAAAGAGGATCCTGGGAAACGGAAGGGGTGGCTCCCGGCCTACTTTTTTCGCTGGATGGTGTATTGGGCGAGAGTCAAGAGGGCGTCTTTTTCCGGTCCGGCGGGAAATCCGGCCAGGGCGGACGTCGCCTTCCCGGCAAAGATTTCCGCCTGGCGGATGGTGTAATCGATTCCGGCGGACCGCCTGACCAAGTCCAGGATACTTCTCAAATCCCCTTCTTTGCCTTTGGGGTCGCGAATGACGCGGATGAGAAAATTCTTGTCTTCCGGGGAGCACGTTCGCAAGGTGTGAATCAGGGGGAGGGTAATTTTCCCTTCGCTTAAATCCTTGCCGATGGTTTTCCCCAGCTCCTCGGCGGCCGAGACATAATCGAGAACGTCGTCCATCAGCTGAAAGGCGATTCCGAGGTTTAGGCCGAAACCGGCCAATTCCCTCTCGCGTTCCGGAGAGGCGGCGCCGAGGATCGCCCCGATCTGACAGGCCGCGGCAATCAGGACCGCGGTCTTGTTGGTGACCACAAAGTAGTAGTCCTCTTCGCTGATGCCCGGGTCCCCCATCTTCGTCATCTGCATCACCTCTCCCTCCGCCAACCGGTTCGCGGCTTGGGAAACGGTGTCCAGGATGCGCAGGTCCCCGTCTTGGGTAATGAGCCAGAATGCTTTCGTGAAAAGAAAATCCCCGACCAGGACGCTGGCTCCGTCCCCCCAGACTGAATTGGCGGAGGCCAGCCCCCGCCGCATGAAGGCCCGGTCCACCACGTCGTCGTGGAGCAGGCTCGCCGTGTGAATAAACTCGATCGTCCCGGCCAGGGGCACGGCCCGGGGGCCGTAGTACCCGCAGAGCTTGGCGCAGAGGACCAGAAGCATGGGGCGGAACCGTTTCCCTCCGCTGGAGATGAGATACTTGCTGACCGTGGGGATCATGAGGATCTCCGAAATCAGGTTGCGGGTCATCTCCTCTTCGATCGCCTGCAATTCCTTTTCCACCAAGGGAAAGATCTTCTCAATACTCAAATGAGGTTCTCCCGAATCCCCGGATCTCAAAAGGGGATGTCTTCTTCCTCTTTCATGGCCGGGGGCGTGTACTCTTCCCCCGCTTCTTTGGTCTTTTTGGGGCCGTCTCCCGGTCCGCTGAGCATCTTCATTTCGGTGGCCTCGATCTCCGTGGTCGACCGTTTGTTCCCATCCCGGTCCTCCCAGGCTCGGGTCCGCAGCTTGCCCTCGATGTAAACGAGCTTCCCCTTGCTCAGATACTCCCCGCAGATCTTGGCCAGTCCTCGCCAGGCCACGATGCGGTGCCATTCGGTTTTCTCTTCTTTTTCCCCGCTCTTGTTCGTCCACGACTCGCTCGTGGCGATGCGGAAGGTCGCCACCTCGGCGCCGCTCGGGGTATATCGAATCTCCGGGTCCGCGCCCAATCTGCCGATCAAGACTACTTTATTGACCACCGGTCTCCTCCTTCCACAGGCGATGAATCACCAAACGATTGCCTCGGGGTTGATTTCAGGGTTTTTGCAGGGACAAAGGGATTTTATCACCCCAAAGGAGGAAATCAAGCAAAATCCAAGGGCCTTTCTTTCCACCGACGATTTGTTTTTTGATCCTCTCCAATTTTGATGACCTCGTAAAACGTCAGCGGAACGATGGTTTCAAGTGTAGGGGCGCGATGCTTCGCGCCCGATAATGGGCGCGCGCAGCGTTCCCCTACCATGCAAGGCGCGCAAAAACTGAGGAGCGAGGCCCCTTAGGGGCCGCAACGATTCACCCCGTTAGATCCTTTTCAAAAAGTTGACAGGCACGCCGGAATTGAGTATGAATAGAAGAAGACGAAAAATTCCACCAGGGGTTGGGAACGAATGATTCGAACGATTTTTGCCTGGGCCGTGGGTCTAATGGCCACGGTAATCATGGGAATCGCGGCCATCTTGCTCTCCTTTTTCGATTCCTCGGGCAACGCTTCCCACCTCGCCGCCCGCCTTTGGGGAAAGATCCAACTTCGAACCACCGGAAGCCGCGTGACCCTGCAGGGTTTGGAGCATCTCGACCCCCGAAAGAGTTACATTGTGGTCTCCAACCACCAGAGCTTTTTTGATATCTTTTCCCTTCTCGGGCATCTCCCTCTTCAGTTCCGATGGATCGCCAAGGCGGAGTTGTTTCGCATCCCCCTCCTCGGCTGGGCCATGACCCGCACCGGCTATATCCGGATTGACCGGGACAGCCCCAAAAAGGCCTATCGCAGCATGCTCCGGGCCGCCGAAAAAGTCCGTGACGGGGTCTCCATCCTGATTTTCCCCGAGGGGACGCGAAGCCCAGACGGCATTCTCCAGCCCTTTAAGAAAGGGGTCTTTCTCATCGCCCTGAAATCCCAGGCCCCGATCTTGCCGGTGGCCATCCGCGGCACCCGGGACATCATGCGGAAAAACGATTGGAGAGCCTACCCCGGGCACGTGGAGATTCGCATCTTCCCGCCCATCCCCACGGCGGGTTTTTCGACCGACAAAGAGGCCGAGCTGTCCGCACAGGTCCGGAATACGCTGCTTGAGCATCTCACGTCCTGATTTTCCCCGATTCGGCAAGTTTGAAAAAAACTTTTGCCACAGAGGACACAGAGCACACAGAGCCGACACCGATATCCTTAGGATTTGTCCGCCAATCATAGCCCCCCTCCGCCCTAACGGGGGAGCGGAAGGGTGGGAGGAATTGGGAGATTTTTTCAAAGTGAGGCAAAGCGAAGCTCCCTATGCCTTCCTTTTCCAAAGCGGAAATTAAAATCGGATGCCGATTTTTAGGATAGACCCTTTATTTGAGAAATCTAAGTTATGAATCTCTATGTCCTCTGTACTACGAATGTTCAGAATCTTTAAATTTGATGAACTCGTAAAAAGTCGTCATTCCCGCGCAGGCGGGAATCCAGAATCTGCCAAGATATTAAAAAGACTGGATTCCCGTTTTCACGGAATGACGGAATAGCCCATTTTCAGACATTTTACGAGACCATCAAATTTTGTTAATCTTTTTCTCTGGAAACGCCCCCTCACCCTCCCCTCTCCCCCGTGGACGGGGGAGAGGGATAAATGAGGATTCTATTTGTGGCTCTGTGATCTCTGTGCCTTCTGTGGCTAATGGTTTTTGGTTGCGGCTACGCCGCGCTGTGACCTCTGTGGCCCAAAAAGTTTTTAAATTCATTTCTTTGGAGGAGAAACGCCGATGAAAAAAGATTCCGAGAAAAAACAAACCCTGGCGGTCCGGGAGTTGGAAAAAAAATTGAAATGGGGAGGGAAGCTGGCCTGGGATCGCCTCGACGACCGGGAGCGGGATGACGCGTTTCGCTTTGCGGAGGGCTACAAATCCTTCCTGGATCTGGCCAAGACCGAAAGAGAGGCCGTGCAGGAGGTCATCCGGTTGGCTCGGGAAGCGGGTTTCCGGGAACCTTCGAAGAAGTCCCGGGGGAAAAAATTCTTTTTCGAAAACAAAGGCAGATCTGTGGCCTTGGCGGTTCTGGGAGCGGCGCCTCTGACGGAGGGGGTGAAAATCGTCGTTTCCCACGTCGACTCCCCCCGCATCGATTTAAAACAAAATCCGCTCTACGAAGAAGCAGACATGGCTCTCCTGCGGACCCATTACTACGGCGGAATCAAGAAGTACCAATGGGTCACGATTCCCCTGGCCCTGCACGGCCTGATCGTCAAAGCCGACGGCACCCCTCTTGAGGTCCGCATCGGCGAGGATCCCGGCGACCCGGTGTTCGTGATCAACGACCTCCTGCCCCACCTTTCCGGCAGAACCCAGGACCAGAAAAAAATCGCCGAGGCCATTGAAGGCGAAAAGCTGACGGTCCTGGCCGGCAGTTTGCCGTTCCCGGATGCCGATGCAAAAGAAAGGGTCAAGCTGCGCCTCTTGGAGCTCCTGCATCAGAGGTACGGTTTGGTGGAGGAAGATTTTTCCAGCGCGGAGCTGGAGTTGGTCCCGGCCATGAAAGCCCGCGATGTGGGCTTTGACCGCAGCCTGATCGGGGCCTACGGCCAGGATGACCGGGCCAGCGCTTACACCTCGTTGCAGGCCGTATTGGCGCTTGCCGCCCCCCCCCGCCCCGTTGTCGTCTGGTTCGTGGATAAGGAAGAGATCGGGAGCGACGGCAGCACGGGGGCGAAGTCCCTGTTTCTCGAAGGCGTCCTTCGGGCCCTCGTCGAGCAAACCGGGACGCCCGTTTCCGAAGGCCGGGTAAAAGAAATCCTGGCTCGCTCCTGGGCGATTTCCGCGGACGTGGAATCGGCTCTGGACCCCAATTATCCCGAAGTGCATGAAAAGCAGAACGCCGGCAAGTTAGGGTACGGGGTCTGTTTGGAAAAGTTCACCGGCCACCGCGGCAAGGCCGGGGCTTCCGACGCCCGCGCGGAATATGTGGGGGAAATCCGAAGGATTTTCAATGCCGCGAACGTGGCCTGGCAGATGACGGAAATCGGCAAGGTGGACGAGGGCGGGGGCGGCACTGTGGCCAAATATTTAGCCGTTTACGGGATGGACATCATCGACTGCGGAGCCCCGGTGCTGTCGATGCATTCCCCTTATGAAATCACCTCGAAAGCCGACATCTATCAAACCTACAAGGCCTACCGGGCTTTTCTGGAAGGCGCATAACCCTGAGGGGGTTTCCAGCCGGAAACTCCCTCTCCTCTCCGAAGCTGTGAAATAATTCCCAAAATCACCCCCACCCTGCCCCTCCCCCATCAAGGGGGAGGGAATCTCATTTTCATTTCAACGGGTTTACCCTCTCCCCGCTCCCTGCTCCCTGCTCTCTGCTCTCTGCTCTATGCCTTTCCTATCGTGATCTTCACCGCCTCCCGCGGACAAACCACGGCGCAGCGGCCGCACCCCCGGCAGGCTTCCCCCACGACGGCCTTGCCGTCCTGAAGGATCATGGCCTTGATGAAACAGCGTTCCACGCAGATGCCGCACCCGTCGCAGGCCTTCTCCTCCACCCGCACCTCCAGCCCCTCCAGTTTCTTCAATCCCCGGGCAGCCTCCTGCGGGAGGTAGCGGTACAGTTTGAAATAACAGCAGCAATCGCAGCAGTGGCAGATCGTCAAGAGCTGGTCCGCCCGGTTCACTCCCAGCCAGAGGGAGTCCCAGCGCAGTTTTCCCGCCATGGGAATCAATCCCCGGGCGACCGCCTGACGGTGGTGGTTCAGGGCTTCTGCGATCGACGCTTCCCTCCCAAGATTAGGCTCGATCTCCCGGGCCCCTTCCCCCAAAAAGAGGCATCCGATGTCGCGGGGAAAGCTTTGGCAGGGTTCGAGAGAGCGGCAAAGACAGCGGTTGAGGATAAATCGGAAGGAAGTCTCCCGAATGAGTTTTTCCACGACCAGGCTCGGGAGGGGAACATTTTCAGGCCGGGCAATTTCCACCTTCACCGGGATAAAGTTTGCCTGGTCCCCCTCGAAGGTCCTGCGCATCCAGCGCCCGAAAAGAGGCCACCCGACCATGCGCGCCATAAAATTTCGCAAAGGCCAAAAGAGGGTGATGATTTTAATCTGCCAAGCGGGCCGTCCCATATTGAACACCCGTGTCCGCGTGAGTGGAAGAGGGGGCAGGAGATAGAGGGTAGGGTTAAAAATAAAATAGAAGATTATGTTTTTTCCTATCCCCTACTCCCAACCCCCTGCACCCTTTCAAAAGTTGCGGCACAACGCCGCAGATGGGCTTTTTACGAAGCCATCATTCTTAAGCAATGTAGCAAATGCGTTTTGCGGAGGCAAGATTTTTCCTCCTGCCCTTTCTTTCTGATACCCCTGCTTTTCGGAGTTGCGCTATAATAGGACAACGATTTTACCCAGGCTAAAAAACATGCACAAAAATCATTTATGGTCCGTTAATCATTTGACTCAAGGCCCCCCCTTCCCTCCCCGCATCGTCTCGCCCGTCGATTCGGTGGAAATGGTCATCATCCCCGGCGGTGAATTTTCCATGGGGATCTCGGAAAACGAGCTAAACCAGGTTTTCATCCTGGACGGGTCGCAAAATCCGGTTTTCATGACCGAGGTCCCGGCCCGAAAGATGATGCTGGAAGACTATTACATTGACATCCACCCCGTCACCAATTACCAATACGGCAAATTCATCGAGGAAACCGGGCACCGCCAACCCCTGCTTTGGGGCAAAGAGGGATGGAGCGATCCTCTTCAGCCGGTCGTCGGATTGGGCTGGAACGATGCCCGCGCCTATGCCGGCTGGGCCGGGAAAAGCCTGCCCACCGAACCGCAGTGGGAGAAGGCGGCAAGGGGGACCGATGGCCGCTGGTGGCCTTGGGGAAATGATTTTTACCCTTCCTACTGCAACTCCCGGGAGATGAACATCAACCGGGTTACGGATGTAACCCGGTTTCACATGGGTCTGAGCCCTTATGGATGCTACGACATGGCCGGAAATGTCTGGGAGATGTGCGAGGGCGCCTGGATCGAAGGCCATCTGCCCATGCGCGGAGGGTGTTTCCTCGGGAGCGCCACCTTCGTGCGCACCACCGTGCGCTGGTCCGCCGAAGATCAGGTCAACGGGGCGCACTGGCTGGGATTCCGTTGCGTTAAACTCATCGAGAGGTGAAGGATGGATGCGCAGGAAATCCTAAATTTCTTCCGCCGGCGCCGGAGCGTCCGCCGGTTCCAGAATAAACCCCTCTCTCCCGAAATCCTGGACACCCTGATGAAAGCGGCCATGGCCGCGCCCAGCGGTAACAACGTCCAGCCCTGGGAGTTCGCCATCGTGCAGGACCCCAAAGTGAAGGAAGCGCTTTCCACCGTTCATCCCTGGGTCTATATGGCCAAGGAAGCGGCAGCGGCCATCGTCGTCTTGGGCGATAAGAGCTCGGAATGGTGGGAACACGACTGCGCGGCCGCAACCGAAAACCTTCTCCTGGCCGCAGCCAATTTGGGTTTGGGGGCGGTCTGGTGCGGCATCAAGGAACCCCAGGAAGAAGCGGTCCGAAAGATCCTGGGCGCCCCGTCCAAACTGGGAGTCCTCTGCATCATCCCCATCGGCTACCCCGCCGAGGCCCCTCCACCGAACACGAAATATCAAAAGAGCAAAGTACACTGGAACCGATATTGACCCCTCTCTTTTTGAGCCAAATGGTCAGCATATTGGAGGGAAGAAAGAGCCATGACCAGATTCGATGATATTCAGAGCGCCTTTCTGTTTGTCAGCTCGGCCGCTTATGGGTTGAACTCCGCAGTGGTTCGGAAGGACTCCGGAGAGGCTCTGTATCGGTCGGAATTGTTGGGTACTGACGAGATCGGCGAAAGGGATTTGGATCCGGATCAATGGGTATCAATCCCTCACCGAAACGACATCGACTTGGGTCAATCGCTTGTTTTTGAATTTATCGAGGCAAATTTGCCCGATGAATACGAGGCCGTGCGGCAAATCTTCAAAAAGCGAGGAGCGTACGGGCGTCTCAAGGATTTCCTTGAATCCAAAGGGATGTTGGACCGCTGGCACAAATTTTCGGATCAGCGGGAAGAATCAGCCCTGCGGCGGTGGTGCGAAGAGAATGGCATAGATTTGTCTGATAAAACTTAAAGGATAGGAAGCAGGTCTATTCTTGATAGTCTTAGGGTCAAGTCTGCTTTTGGCTCTTGGAAATGATGCCTGCATTTTAAAATGCCCAAGAGAGAATTCCGTTGACATGCCTTCCTGCCGGTGGTTACCTGCCAAAATATCACCAAACGGTTTAGAAGAGCAGCCCCATTCAGGCACAGCAAACCCTACTTTCCTTCTTTCTTTATTTCCTCCCAGGCCGGGTCGGGGATTTTTTCGATTTTCATCAGAGTATTGCCCTTCACCCAGATGTTGACGGCATCTCCCTTGCGAAAAGCGGAAACCTTATCAATTCCTTCCTTGTCCAAATTCAAGGTGATGATTTTTTCCTCGCTCACTTTATACTGTTGGACCAAAACTTTGCGCCTGGCGGGGTCGATTGCTATGATAATTCCCCCCATCCGGGATCCTTCGGAAGGAGCCGCGGTCACGGGCGGCGGCGGCGATGCTTCCGGGTGGGTCGGCTTTTCCTGGGCAAATCCATCTGTGCCGTTCAATGCAAAAAAAGTTAAAAAAAACATTAAAATCCCTGCCAGCCTCATTTCCTTTTCCTCTTGCCCCTGAATTCCGGCCTGAAAATTGGTGCTTTTCCCCGGCTATTCGTTCCCTCAGAATGGGTTAGCCGTGAGCCCCGACCGGCAGGGATCGTTTTATTCCATATCCAATGGATAAATGGGACGGCGCACTTTGTGGTAGGGGAAGCGTTTGAGATCCCTGGACGCCAGTCCGCCGCTGTCCACCAGCATGACTTTCCGGGAGACGGGTTCGAAGGCGGCCCGGAAGTGGTGCCAGGATTTGACCGCCACCACCGAGCAGGCCCGGGGGTCGATCTTCTGGCTCAGGAAGACCTGGAGATCGTACACCTGGAGGTTATGGGTGGTCACCAGCACCCGCACCCCGCCTGAGCGCAGAACGGCGGTGGGACCCAGGGAAAGCCGGACTCCTTTGCTCATCGGCCCCTGAGCGGTGAATACTCCCTCGCTCACATGCTCTATCGTTCCCCGGACCTTGAGCGCCGGCCCATAGGTCTTGGGGTCGATTTTAGCCCCCAAAGCCACTTCCACCTCTTTCCCCACTCCGGCAGCGATACATTTTTGGGCGGCTTCCGGGTCGGGGACGCAGCCAAAGGCGGCGTTTCCCAAATTTTCTCGGATCATGGCCTCCAGCAGCCGAACCGAATCCCCGTATCCCCCCGAACCGGGATTGTCGGTGAAATCCGCCAGGATGAGCGGCCTGCCGTTTTTTGATTCCTTCCCGGCCTCGGCCATGGCCTCCTGCAGGGTGTAGAGGGGAACCGATATTTCGCGCCTCGTTTCCCAGACCTCTTTTATTAATTCTTCGGCAATGCCCCGGAACCGGGAGGCATCCCCGTCTGCCGTGAGGGTGACGGAAGGTCCGGCGTCGGGGATGTCCGCCCAAACAAACCCCGCGCAGACGGAAATGTTCAATACCCCCGGATTTCCCCGGCGGAGCTCATCCGCTCGGGCCAGGACCCTGGACATGGGGCCCCCCTGGGTGCGTCCGTAATCCAATCCTTCCAGAACGGGGGCCCGCCAAACCAGGGAACGGGGTCGAATCTCCCCCTGCATGGCGCGCTGGAGCAAATCAGCGGCTTCCATCCCCCTTTCGTATTGATCGATATGCGGGTAGGTCCGGTAGGCGATGACGATATTGGCCAGCCGGGCCATGGCTTCGGACACGTTGGCATGAATGTCGAGACTGATGGCGATGGGAACCTCCGGCCCAAGTCTTTCCCGCAAACGCCGCAAAAGGTCTCCCTCGGCGTCATCCTGGTCTTCGGTCACCATGGCCCCGTGGAGCGAAAGGAGCACTCCATCGAAGGGTCCTTCTTTGCAGGCGTCGAGCAGTGCGCCGCTGAGATGAGCCCAATCCTTGGCCGGAGTCTTTCCTCCCGGAGTTGCGGCGGCGGCGATGGGCTGCACCATCTCCCACCCGTATTTCTTGGCGGCGTCGAGATGCGCCCCCATCTCCGTTTGCGTTCCGGAAAAGGCTTTGACGATCTCCTGCCCCCGGTAATATCGGCGCGCCTTATATAACGCGAGGGTGGTGGGCAGGATGCTGAAAGTGTTGGTTTCGTGGCTGATCTCGGCGGAAAGAATTCTTGCGGGCATAAATTTTTCTCCTATCGATTCTGCAACCTGCGGGGGCGGTTCGCGAACCGCCCCTACGAATCCTGTTCAAAATCATTTATTGACCTCCCAAGGAGCAATTTCAGTGCAGATGGCAGGTCACATATCCTTCGTCATCCCATCTTTCAGGTGGCGCTTTTTCGCCGCACTCCGGCTTGGCATGGATGCAACGGGGATGGAACGTGCAGCCGGACGGGGGATCGAGGGGGTTCGGAAAGCCGGCTCCCAGGTGGAGCTCCGGCACTCCCAGGCCGGGCTCCGGGGTCAGCACCGATTCCAGTAGAGCTTTCGTATAGGGGTGGCGGGGGTTCTTGAAGATCCGGTCCGTCTCCGCTTCCTCCACGATCCGGCCTAAGTACATGACCGCGACCCGCGTAGCCAGGTGCTCCACCACCGCCAGGTTATGGCTGATCAGAAGATAGGTAAGGCCCAATTCCCTTCGCAAAGAAATCAGAAGATTTAAGATCTGGGCCTGCACGGAGACATCGAGAGAAGAAGTCGGCTCGTCGCAGATCACCACTTCGGGACGCATGATCAGCGCCCGGGCCACGGCCACGCGCTGGCGCTGCCCTCCCGACAACTGGCCGGGGTAGCTGTGAAGGACCCGCTTCGGCAAACCCACTAAGTCCAGAATCTCCTCCACCTTGCCACGCCAGGTGGAGGAATCTCCCACTTTGTGAACCCGCAGGGGAAGGGAAATGATAGAGCCGATGGTCTTACGGGGATTCAACGAGGAATACGGATCCTGGAAGACGGGTTGAATCTTGCGGGCGATGGTCCGGCGCTCTTCCTTTTTCATGGCCTTTCCATCGAGCAGGATCTCCCCGCTGCTGGGCGGCAGAAGCCCCAGGAGAATCCGGGCCAGGGTAGTCTTGCCGCAGCCCGACTCCCCCACCAGCCCCAGGACATCCCCTTTCTGAATTCGGAGGGAAACCCCGTTAACCGCATGGAGGTCCCTCTTGCCCTTGAAGAAGCCCCGGGCCACCTTGAAGGTGCGGCGGATGTTTTTTAATTCCAGGACGGGAACAGGAGAATCATTCATATTTATCCAAGGACAAAATCATTCTCAAAAATGCGCTTCGCGAAAGCCAAGGGGCCATTCCCGAATTGACTTATGAAGCAGACTGGATGATCGGACGCCCGAACCAGCCCGCCGGCCGCCCCTGCAAAATATACAAATTCGTATCAGTTTAGTGTTTTGAAAAAATACGGAGAAATCAGCGCCTCATGATTCCAAGCGGGCCGGTCTGGCCCCCGGGCTCTAAAACCGCTTGGCCCTATAACCCTTCAGTCACGGGTGGCCCGGGGCAAGTTTTGTTGTGGCCTGGGGGTCCGGGCGGTACGCGCCGGAAGCATCGGTCGGGATGAGCAGAGATTCGGAGAAAGCCCTGAGACTCCGATATCAGCGGCGGGAGGCCTTGGCCCCCGTCCCCTCCACGAAGAAACCACCGCCTTATGATTCCAAGCGGACCGTCCGGACCCCCAGGCCAGGGCACCTCCTGCTATTCACGCCGGACCTGAATCCGTAGCGGCTTCCCCCCCTTGACTGAAGGGTTACTTGGCCCTGACGAAATTCCTTTTTTCAAAGGGCTAAAGTGTTACACAAATTCAACCTCAATCCGTCGCTGGGATTATTAACCCGCGCGTTCTTCTGCCTTGGCCCGATGCTCTTTGCCCCATGCCTTTTTTGGCAATTTCTCCAACTCCAGGAGGCAGCGGCAACCGTGGGTTTCGCTGAACCTGCGCAACCCCGGATCCTGAACGGCGCAATCCGGAAAACTGAAAGGGCAACGGTTGCGGAAAGTGCAGCCCAACAGCGCTCCAACCGGCGTCGGAACCATCCCGGGGATGGACCCTAACAACTCGCCGCGCCGGGTCTTTCCGGGGATGGGAATACAGTTTAGAAGGCCATGGGTGTAAGGATGCAGGGGTTGGGTGAAGACATCCCTGACCGTGCCTGTTTCCACGATTTGCCCGGCATACATGACCGCCACCCGGTCTGTGACCCGGGCCACGATCCCCAAATCGTGGGTGATGAGGATCATGGCCATGCGGAACTCCCGCTGAAGGCCCCGCAGGAGATGAAGAATCTGGGCCTGGATGGTGACATCCAGGGCAGTGGTCGGCTCATCGGCAATGATCAGTTCCGGATCGCACATGAGAGCCATGGCAATCATCACCCGCTGCCGCAGGCCCCCGGATAGCTGGTGGGGGTACTGCCCCAGCCGGCTCTTGGCCGCGGATATGCCCACCTTCTCCAGAAGGAACACCGCCCGGTTCCGGGCTTCGGACCGGCTTACCCGGCGGTGGCGAAGCATCGTCTCCATGAGTTGATTGCCGATGGTGTAGGAAGGGTTCAACGAGGTCATGGGCTCCTGGAAGATCATGGACATGCGGTCCCCGCGGATGTCGGCCATCTCCCGCTCTCTCAGGGCGATGAGGTCTTTACCCCCGAAAGCCAGACGAACCCCTCTCCGGCGGGCCGTTTTCGGGAGAAGGTTCATGAGGGCGAGGGCGGTCATCGATTTTCCGCAGCCCGACTCGCCCACCAGTCCCAGGGTCTCCCCTTTTCCAACCGTGAAGTCGATTCCCCGCACCGCGTGCAGGTCGCCGCCGGGAATGGGAATATCGACTTGAAGATTTTCAACCTCGAGCAAGGCACTCATAATGATGTTTGGGGCAATGGGGTCAGGAGTTCGCCTTTAAACGCGTTCCTCCCGGCCTCCAATCTTATATTTCCTAATTCGGAATTGTTTATCGATTCTCGGGCGCCGTCACGTCCCGAACTCCATCCCCCAGGAGGTTGATCGCCAGCACCAGAACAAACAGGGCCACCCCCGGAATGGTGATCAACCACGGCTCGAAGAAAAGATAGTCTTTCCCCTCCGAGACCATGAGCCCCCAGGAGGGCGTGGGCGGCTGCACCCCCAGTCCCAGGAAAGAAAGGGCCGCCTCCAGCAGGATGGCGTTGGCCATCTCCAGCGTCGCCACCACGATCAGGTTATTCACGATGTTGGGCATGATTTCGGAAAGCAGGATGCGGGTGGTGGAACAGCCCACCGCCTCGGCGGCGGGTATGTAATCCTGATTGCGAATCTGCTGAGTGGCGCTGCGCATGACCACGGCGTACCGGTTCCACAGCAGAAGCCCCAGAACGATGATGACCACCTGCAGCGAGCCCCCGACGATCCCCACCACCGCCACCGCCACCAGCACAAAGGGAATACTGAGGCGGAGGGTAATAATAAAGGTGATCACCATATCCACCCGGCCTCCGAAATAGCCGGCCACGACCCCCAGGGCGGTGCCGATTACCCCCGAGATCAGGGCAACGCAAAAACCGATGAGCAGGGAGATCTGCGCCCCATACAAAAGGCGGCTCAAATAGTCGCGGCCCACATGGTCGGTTCCGAGAGGATGGTTCCATCTGCCCTCCGCTTGCCAGAATGGCTTTGAAAGGCGCGTGGTCAGACTCTGAGCATAGGGGTCGTGAGGCGAGAGGACCGGGGCCAGCAGAGCGAAGAGGATGATGACCGCCAGGATGATCCCGCCGATCATCAACCCTTTGTGCCCGAAGATGCGGCGTCGCAGAATCTGCCGGGGAGAGGGGCCGAGGATTTCTTCGCCGGGCGGAATCGGGCGGAGTTCCATTTCAGCTCACCCGGATCCGCGGGTCAAGCCAGCCGTTGAGGAGGTCGGCCAGCAAGGTGAGAACGATGTAGATGACCGCAAAGACCAGGATCACCGCCTGCACCGTGGGGAAATCGGACCGCTTGATGGACTCCCAGGCCAGGTACCCCATTCCCTGAATGGCAAAGACCGTTTCGATCACGATGGAGCCGCCCAGCATGAAGCCGAACTGAACGGCGGAAACGCTGACCACGGGAATGACCGCGTTGCGGAGGGCGTGTTTAAAAAGGATCGATCCGGGGAGAAGGCCTTTGGCCCGGGCCGTGCGGATGTAATCGGAGGCCAGGACCTCCATCATCCCGGCCCGGGTGAGGCGCATAATGGCCGGCATGGCGAAATAGCCCAAGACAATTGTGGGCATGACGAAGTATTCCCAGCCCTCCGTCCCCGAAGGGGGAAGGAGCGGCAGCCAGACGCTCAAGGCGACGATGAGCATGAGGCCGAGCCAAAAGCTCGGCATGGCCTGCCCCATGACCGATAAAAAGAGGGCCGTCCGGTCGATCCAGCTGTTCGGACGGATGGCCGCAACCACCCCCAGGGGAATGGAAAAAATAAGGGCGAAGACAATGGCCGAGCATCCCAGAATCAGGGTCGCCGGAAGCCGGGCGGCCATGATCCGGCTCACCGGCAGCCGGAAATAATAGCTCATCCCGAAATCCCCCTGCAGGGCTTTGCCGATCCAGGTCAGATACTGGATATGAATGGGCCGGTCGAGCCCGTAGATCTTGCGGATATTGGCGATGTCCGCATCCGTGGCGGCTTCCCCGCCGATGGCCGCCGCCGGGTCGCCCGAGAGGTAGAGCAACCCGAAGCTCAGGGCGGAGACGACCACCGTTACCGTCACGGCCAGAGCAAGTCTCTTCAGGGTATAGATGAGCATTCCGCTTCCCCGCCGGTTCCTTTCCCGGGAAAAGGCCCGGTCTTCCAGGAGGCCGGGCCTTCACGCAAAATTCGTCCCTTTATCTCCAAGAAGTGTTGAAGAAACGGGGAATCTCGTCCGGCTGGGCGCTAAAATTGAGCTCCTTTGTGTAGGCGTAATTCATGTTCGAGGACCACAGAGGAAGGCAATAGGCCTGTTCGGCAATGCGCTGCAAGGCCATTTTGTAGTTTGTCTTTCGCACTTCCGGGTCGACGGAGCTGTCGGCGATTTCCAGCCATTTGATCACATCCGGGTCGCGGGCGTTGTCGTCCGTCGTGCCCCCGAAGAAATTGCCGGTGAAGGCGGAGGCGTCGTGGATTGAAAAAGACCCCCAGTTGTTATGGGCCATATCCACTTCGCCGACCCGGATCTTTTCTCGCACCGCGGCGTAGGTCATATACTGGATCTTAGCCTTGATCCCCACGTTGTTGAGGTAACCCATGATGGCTTCCATCTCGGGCCGTTCCCGCCAGCCGTAGAAATCCATCTCAAAGCCGTTTGGGTATCCCGCTTCCGCCAAGAGTTTTTTGGCCTTTGCCGGGTCATACTCGTACCGAGCCACGTCGCCGGTGCATCCGAACTGGCTGGGATAGCAGGCCGAGTGGATGAGCTGGGAGGCTCCTTTGACCAAGGTTTTTTGGATGGTAGCTTTGTCGATGGCGTGGCCGATTGCCTGGCGGACCTTCAATTTATTAAGCGGGGAATTTCGCCCCTTTTTATTGGCCGCGTCAAACTGCAGGAAAAAGACTCTCATGGTATCGGAATTTTCCACGGTGATCTTGGGCATCTTGGCCATTTTCTCGGCCTGGTCCTGCGGCACCCGCCAGATCCAGTCCGCCCGCCCGGACATGAGCTCGGCGATCTGGGTGTTGACTTCGCTAATGAAACGGATATGAAGCTTGCCGATGCTCGGTTTCCCCTTGGGGCTTCCGCCAAAGTAGGCATCGTTCTTGGCCAGAGTGATGCTCTTCCCCGGGACCACCTCCACACCCTTGTAGGGGCCCGTCCCCACGGGTTTGATGGCCATTCCGTCGGGACCCACTTTGGCATAGTACTTGTGGGGATAGATGGCCATAACCGCGGCAATGTATTCGGGAGCGGCCGGGAAATTTTTCTTGGTCTGCAAGCGGACCTTGTACTTCCCCAGTTTCTCGCACTTCTCGATCCAATTGACGTTGTTCTGGCTCTTAACGCCATTCTTCGGGTCGGACACCCAGTTCAAGGTGTAAACCACGTCATCGGCATCAAATTCGTCGCCGTTGTGAAATTTCACATCCTGCCGCAATTCGAACTCCAGGGTTTTGCCGTCGACAAATTTCCAGGAAGTGGCCAGATTCGGTTTGTATTCGCCGGTCTTCAGGTCGCGGTAGAGCAGGCTGTCCCAAAGAAGGTGGCACAGAACCACGCCCAAACGGTCGGTGTTGAAGTAGTTGTCCGCCGATGAGAGCTCTACGGGGTGGATGATGTTCAGCGTGTCGCTGGCTTTCCCGGCCTGGACCGGAGAGGTTGTGAGCATGAGAGCCAAAAGGACGATCGTCGAGAATAAGGATACTTTTCCCCTCATTTTTCTACCTCCTCCAATTTTATAGGTTATAATGAACTCCCCTGCGGTAAAACGATTCCAGATGGCCGAAAGATATATTGAATTCTCTGGAAAGTCAAGAAGAAGAAAAATCTTGCCGCCCTTCACTTTTAACCTTTGTTTTTGAGGCAAAAGCTTGGACTGGGCGCGGGGGGCGGCGGCGCGATTTGCGAAAGCACCGGCCGGGATCTTGGCTTGCATCAGCGAAATCAAAAGAGTTTCCGCAAAGAGAGGCCCGCCTGGCCCTATGGAAAGACCACCGCCTCGTGGTTTCGCGAAGCGCGACGCTGCCCCCGCGCCCCGGCGGGGGCTTGAAACACTCGAACCCCTATATTTTTTGAAGAGTGAGGGAGGCAAGGAAGAAAAAATCTGTCGGGGTGAAACCCAGGGGCGGGGTAAATTATGCAAACTGACGTTGCGATCGCCATCCAAATCTTATGTCGACCTTCGCCTTCGGCTTGAAGGCGTGAAAATGACTCCCCCGGCGAAGGCAAACCTCGCCGGGAAGAAAATCCATCGGCGCAAACGGTGAAAGCGACGAAAGCGCCTTCGAAACCCGGGGGAACGGCCGAGAACGGTGTCCAACTTTGGCGGCAGCAAGGAGATTGCAGATGGAAAAGCTCACCTCCCGGGAACGATTCACTCTGGCTCTCGACCATAAGGAGCCCGACCGGGTGCCCATCGACTTGGGGTCGATCACCTCCACGATCCGCACCGTGGAGGCCTATGACCGGCTCAAGGAGTATCTCGGGATCGCCCTCGACCAAAGGATCCGCCATTTTGCCGATGAGCACATCGTCCCCGACGAGGAGATCCTCAAGGCCCTCCACGTCGACACCTGGTACGTCCGCCTCAACACCCCCAAAACCTGGCAGAAGGTCCGGCTGGATCCTTATACGATTGTGGACGAATGGGGGGTCCCCTGGTCCAAACCTCCCGGATCCCTTTACACCTCTCCGGTTCTTCCCCCCTTGAAAAACCCGGCTCTCGAAGAGATCGCAAAACATCCGTGGCCGGACCCCGACGAGAAGAGCCGATTCGACGGGTTGCGCGAAAAAACCCTGAGGTTGTTCGAAGAAACGGACTACGCCATCGTCGCCGACGGGCTGACCGGCGTGGGGGTTTTCGACATGGCCTGGCGCCTCCGGGGGATGGAGGACCTCCTGATGGACATGATCCTCCATCCGGAATTCACCGAGGCCCTGTTTCAACGGCTCACGGACTTTTATGTGGCCATTTACCGCAACTACATGCAGACCGTCGGCGATTTCATCCAGATGCTGATTTATTACGAAGACCTGAGCGGGCAGGACGGCCCGTCTGATCTCGCCGGCCATGTATCGGAAATACGTGAAACCCTGCCACCGCCGGATTTTTCAGGAAATCCGGAAATACACCGCGCCAAGCTATGCGTCCACATCTGCGGATCGGCGTGGGCGTTTCTCGATGATTTCGTGGAATTGGGAGTGGACGTTCTCAATCCGGTTCAAACCAGCGCCCGGGACATGGAGCCGCAGCGTCTGAAAGATCGATACGGCAGCGTTCTCTCTTTCCACGGCGGAATCGACACCCAGCATTTCCTGCCCAAGGCGACTCCGCAGGAAGTCAAAGAGGAGGTCCGCCGGATGATCCGAATTTTGGGAAAAGGCGGAGGGTATCTTTTCACCTCCTGCCACAGCATTCAGCCGGATGTTTCCCCGCAGAATATTGTGGCCTTGTTTTCCGCGGCGGCGGAGTATCGGAAAATACCCGCTGAGTTGAAAGGGAGAAACGCATGAAAAAAATGACAGAAGCCCAGCTTTTTCAAATGCTCAGGGAAGCGGCCGCCAGGCGGTACGGCGACACCTATGCCCGGCAGCTCCTGCCCGCGCTCCGCGAAACGGCGAAGGCCATCCTGGGGACGAGAAATCAGGAGCTTGCCCTTGAGGACGAGCCGGCATTTTTCTCCCGGTCAACCCGAATCCGATAGATGTTTTTGTCCATGCACCCTGGCCCATCTTTGCCATTGAGGAGAGCCCATGAGCGAACCCTATACCCTGACCCTTTCGGAGATGATCGCCGCCATCCGCAGAAAAAAGCTCTCTCCGGTCGAATTGGCCCAATCCCTTTTGAAGCGCATCGATTCCCTCGAATCCACGGTGAAAGCCTGGGTGACGATCCCCCGGACTTCGCTCCTCAAGGAAGCCAGGCGCTGTGAGCAGGAAGCCGCCCGCGGGCAAATTCCGCGGGCCCCTGCACGGCATCCCGATCGGCGTCAAAGATATTTTTTACACGGCGGGGATGCGGACGACCGGAGGATCGAAAATATTCGAAAAATTCGTTCCGGAGTTCGATTCCATGGCCGTGGCCCGGCTCAAGAAAGCCGGCGCCCTGATCCTGGGAAAAACCGCGACCACGGAATTTGCCATGGCCGACCCGGCCCCCACCTGCAATCCCTGGAATCCGGCTCACACCCCGGGAGGTTCGAGCAGCGGTTCCGCCGCGGCCGTGGCCACTTCCATGTGCCCAGGCGCCCTGGGGTCCCAGACCGGGGGTTCGGTCCTGCGTCCGGCGGCCTATTGCGGGGTCGTCGGGCTTGAAACCCACCGCCGGGCGGATCAGCCGTTACGGGGTCTTTCCTTTGGCCTACACCCTGGACCATGTGGGGGTGCTGACGCGGACGGTGAAAGACGCCGCCCTTCTTTTGACCTCCCTCGCCGGTTATCGACCCCCATGACCCGGCTTCCAGCCGGGAGCTTGTGCCGGATTATTCCCGGTTTCTCAGGCCCGCCCGCCGCCCTCTGCGGATCGGCCTGATCCGCGCCTTTTACGAGAGGAACTCATGCAAAAGAGGTTTGGAAAAACACGGAAGACGCCGTCCAAGAAAATATCCCGGGCCGGGGCGCGGGTGGAAGAAGTGAAAATGCCGCCGAGCTTCGCCGCCGTCCAAGACGCCCACCATATCATTCAAAGGGTCGAGGCCGCCTCTTTTCACGAAAGGCTCTTCGAAAAAAGCCCGGATCTTTACCGCCCCAAGCTTCGGGAGCTCATCGAAGTCGGCCTTCTCATCCCCGGCGTCGACTACCTTCGCGCCCAGAAAATCAAGGGCCTTTTCCGCAGGGAAATGGAAACCGTATTGCCAAGGCTATGATTGCCTCATTTCCCCCGCGACTTCATCCGCCGCGCCCAAGGGCCTTGTCCTCCACCGGGAAACCCCTGGTTTCAGGTTCCCTGGAGCCTTTCCGGCCTCCCCACCGTGGGGCTGCCCTCGGGTCTCGACCCTGAGGGGCTTCCCCTGGCGGTTCAACTCATCGGCAAACCGTTCGAAGAGGGCCCCCTGCTTGCGGCGGCAGGGTGGTGCGAAGAGGCCCTTGGGATCCCCCTTTTTCGAAAACTCTTGGGCCGAAACCATAAGGGAGACCCAATTTGGATTGCAAGTTGAAAATTTCAAATTGCAAAAGGCAAATTTTCTTGAGCCTTTCTTTCTCATTTTTCAATTTTCATTTTGAAATTTGCAATTTGCATTTAGGTTTAAATACCTTCAAACCATCGAACCCAGTCACTGATAACTGAACCCCTTATGGCCAATACCCCCGACGTCCTGATCGTCGATTCCGATTACGCCCGCATGGACGAGGCCGTGGAACAAATCCTGGAGACCTTTCCTCTCCCGTGGAAAGGAAAGCGGGTCTTGATCAAACCCAACATGCTGGGCCCTTACCCGCCGGAAAAAGCAGTCACCACCCATCCGGCTCTCATCCGCTCCCTCGTGAACTCCCTGAATAAACGCGAGGCGGTTTGTTGGGTCGGCGACAACCCCGGGCTTAGCGGTTATGCAGCCAACGAACGGTGCGCCCGGGTCACCGGGCTCGCGGAGGCGGCCGGCGGGTCTTTTATTTATCTGGGCAAGGACGCCGTTCCGGTGCAGGCGAAATCCCCCTGGCCGGAAAAGGTGGTCGTCTCCAGGGCCGTTTTCGACGCGGATCTCGTCATCAACGTCCCCAAGTTCAAAACCCATATGCAGACCAAGATGACCGGCGCCGTCAAAAACCTGTTCGGCCTGCTCGTGGGCGCCGAGAAGGCCAGGGTCCACTTGGCTGCCCCTCACCCCGAAGATTTCGCCAAAGCGCTGGTGGGCATTTACCGGATCCGGATTCCGGATCTGACGATCCTGGACGCGGTGGTGGGCATGGAGGGAAACGGTCCTTCCGGGAAAGACCTGCGGCCGATCGGAAAAATCCTCGCCTCCCGCAACGGGGTTTGCGTCGACGGGGTCATGGCGGCGATGATGGGGGTGGCGCCGCAGAGGATTGACACCCTGCGCGCCGCGCAGGAAACGGGGCTTGGCGAGATCGATCCGGAAATGATGCGGATCGAAGGCCGTTGGTCTCCCCTGAAGAAATTCAAGATGCCTTGGACTTTTGCCAGCGAGGGACGAATCGGCAAGGCGCTGAACCGGATGCTGTATCGTCCCCTGGTGAAACCTCGGATCAAAGTTCGGAAAGATCTCTGCACTCAGTGCGAAGTCTGCATCCGCCATTGTCCCGCCGGAGCGTTGACCCTGGACGAATTCCCCCGGCTCGATTCCAGCAAGTGCCTCGCCTGCTACTGCTGTTACGAACTCTGCTCCAGCCAGGCGATCGAGCTTACGGGGTTGATGAGGAAGATTTCGGGAAAGAAATAGGCGGAACCCCAGCCCTTCGCCTTGGCAACAATTTCCGTAACGCTATGCCCTATGCGCTCTGCGCTATGCCGAGTCTCTTTATTGTCCATAGGCCAGGCGGCGGGCCAGGGAAGGCGGGAGTCCGGCCCGGAGGATTTTTTCCTGGGCCGTCTGGATATCGTAGGCGACTCGTTTGAGGCGGTATTTTTGGGATTCGTCATCATAGAGCCCGTAAGCCGCCATAGGGTTGTGATCCCGCGGCTGGCCCACGCTCCCCGAGCTGATGAGGTACTGAACGCCTTCCTCCATGACGATCTCTTCCTGATCCCGGGTCCTAAGCCGGCCTTCCTTCGCCCTAACTACAATCAGCGGCCGGTGGGAATGGCCGATAAGAAGCGCCTTTCCCCGAAGTTCCTGGAAGCTCTCCTCCGCATCGCCTGCCGTCAAGATGTAATCCCACTCGCCGGGTTGATGGAGGGCCGCATGCGCCAGGGTGAGTTCCCCCGCCCGTTGGACCAGAGGGAGGAGGCGGAGCGAGGACCGGCTTTCTTCCGTCAGGACCGTTGCGGTCCACTCAATCGCGGCGCGGGCGGGAGAGGTAAAAAAGGAGACATCGGTCAGCCCCACAGCCCCGTAATCATGATTGCCGGCCACCCGCAGGTCGCTCATCTCCCTTAGAAGGGCAAGGCATTCATTGGGGTTGGCCCCGTATCCGACCGCGTCCCCCAAAAATGCCGTCCGCCGGCTCCCTTCCCGACGGCAATCCTCGATCACGGCCTGGAGGGCCTCCAAGTTCCCGTGAACGTCCGAGAGAATCGCCCAGATCATGCTTTCGCCCAGGGGGTATTCGGGTCGTCCTTTAGGGTCTCGCTCAGGAGGGTGTGGATCTTGTCCAGGATGCCGTTGATGAAAGCGCCGGAATCGTCGGCGCCGAACTTTTTGGCCAGTTCCACGGCCTCATTCAGGGTCGCTTTGAAAGGGATATCGGGGCAATAACGCAGCTCGAAGGCCGCCAGCCGCAGGATGTTGCGATCCACCACCGCCATGCGTTTCAGGGTCCAATTTTCGGAGTTCCCCTCGATCAGGCGGTCGATTTCCGTTCCGTTGTGGAGAACCCCTTCCACCAGACGGGCGCAAAACTCCCGCGCCTGCTCCGAAGGCTGAAAATTTTCCCAGTGAAGAGTTAGAATCTTCTGGGGATCTCCCGGATCGATATCGAGTTGATAAAGAACCTGGAGAGCGATCTCCCGCGCCCTCCGCCGCGTGCTCATAAAAATTCCCAAATAACTCACCACAGAGAGCACAGAGAACACGGAGAAAATAAATAATAAAATTACCGTAAACAAAACGCCTTGAGCTTCAGGTTGTTATATTAATTTTTCTCTGTGCGTCTCTGTGTTCTCGGTGGTGAGTAAAAATTATTTCTTTTTCATTTCCCGATAGAGATTCGCCATTTCGATCGCCGAGAGGGCCGCGTCCCAGCCTTTGTTCCCCGCCTTGGAGCCCGCGCGCTCGATCGCCTGTTCCAGGTTGTCCGTGGTCAGGACGCCGAAGGAAACCGGGATTTCGCTCTCCAGCCCGATCATGGCCACCCCCTTCGACACCTCGGCGGCGATATAGTCAAAATGCGGCGTGGCGCCCCGGATCACGGCCCCAAGGCAAATCACCGCGTCGTATCTCTTCGACAAGGCCATCTTCCGGGCCACTTGGGGGATTTCAAAGGCGCCCGGCACCCGTAGAATCTCGATCTCCCCCTCCTCCGCCCCGTTGCGGATCAGAACATCCAGGGCCCCGGAGAGAAGGCGTTCGCAAACAAAATCGTTGAACCGGCTCACCACGATCCCAAACTTGAATCCTTTGGCGTTCAGTTTCCCTTCGATCACCTTTGGCATTTTTCCCTCCCCAAATCAGCAGTCCGCAGCGAGCTGTCAGCTGTGAGCTATCGGCTTTTTTACTCGATGTTCAGCAGATGCCCCATTTTCTTCTTCTTGGTTTTGAGGTAGTTGATATTCCTCTTTCCCGGTTTGCACTCGATGGAAATCCGCTCGATTACTTCGAGCCCGTATCCCTGGAGGCCGACGATTTTTTTGGGGTTGTTGGTCATCAGGCGGATCTTGCGGATCCCCAGATCGCGAAGAATCTGCGCTCCCAACCCGTAATCCCGCAGATCCGGTTCGAACCCCAGGGCCAAATTCGCTTCCACGGTATCTTGCCCCTGGTCCTGCAAGGCATAGGCCTTCATCTTGTTGATGAGGCCGATCCCCCGGCCCTCCTGGTGCATATACACAATGACCCCTTGCCCCTCTTTGGCCACCATGCGCATGGCGGTGTGCAGTTGATCCCCGCAGTCGCAGCGCTGGGACCCGAAAACGTCCCCGGTCAGACACTCGGAATGGACGCGCACGAGAACGGCATCTTCCGATCGGAGATCTCCCTTTACGAGCGCCAAGTGCTGCTGCTTATCCACTTCATTCTCGTAGGCGATGGCCGTGAAATCCCCCCCGTAGACCGTGGGCAAATTCGTAACCGCGGCGCGCCGCACTAAGCTCTCGTTCTGCAGGCGGTAGCGAATCAGATCGGCGATGGTGACGATTTTGACCCCGTGTTTCCTGGAAAAGATTTCGAGATCGGGCATCCTGGCCATCGTGCCATCGTCGTTCATGACCTCGCAGATAACACCGGCAGGCTTCAGGCCGGCAAGCCGCGCCAAATCCACGGACCCCTCGGTCTGCCCGGTTCGCACCAGCACCCCCCCGCTCTTGGCCTCCAAAGGGAATACATGGCCCGGACGCGCTAAATCCTCGGGCTTGGCGTCGTCGGCAATCGCCGTCAGCACCGTTGTGGCCCGGTCGGCCGCGGAAATCCCGGTGGTGACGCCCCGCTTGGCCTCGATGGATACGGTAAAGGCCGTCTTGAAAGCCGAGGTATTGTCGGAAACCATCAGGGGGAGCTGCAGGGCTCTGACTTTATCCGCGGCCAGGGAAAGGCAGATCAGCCCCCGCCCGTGCTTGGCCATGAAGTTGATGGCCTGGGGCGTCGCCTTTTCCGCGGCCAGACACAGGTCTCCTTCGTTTTCCCGGTCTTCGTCATCCACCAGGATGACCATCTTCCCTTTGCGGATATCCAGCAGCGCTTCATCGATGGTGCTTACGGGCATGTTTCCTACTCCCTCGGTTTTAAAAAGCCGTGTTGGGCCAGGAAGCCGGCATCGAGGCGCGAGCCTTTGCTCGCCGGCCGTTCGGTCTGGCGCAGAAATTTCTCCACATATTTGGCAAGAAGGTCGATTTCCAGGTTGACCGGGTCCCCGGCCTTTTTCATCCCCAGCGTGGTGGATTGAGCGGTGTGGGGGATAACGGCGACCGCGAATTCCGGTTCTTCGATCTCCGCCACCGTCAGGCTGATTCCGTCCACGGCCACCGATCCCTTTTCAATCAGATAGCGGCTGATCTCCTGAGGAGCCCGGAAACGGTACCGCCAGGCGTTCCCTTCCACGGAAACGCGGACCACTTCTCCGGTCCCGTCCACATGGCCGGAGACTATGTGCCCGCCCAGGAAATCGGAAACCCGCAAAGATTTTTCCAGGTTCACCGGCCGCCCGCCCGCCGCTTTTGACAGCGTGGTGCGATTCAGAGTCTCCGGGGAAACCTCGGCGGTGAAAGTTCGGCTGGACAGCCGGACGACCGTCAGGCAGACCCCGTCCACCGCGATGCTGTCCCCGATCTTCACGTCACTCAGCGTCAGCCCGGTCGCCACGGTTAAAAATACCCCTTCTCCCCTCCGTTCGAGAGACTGGATTTTGCCGAGGTCCTGGATCAAACCGGTAAACAATCTGTTTCTCCAAAAAACCGGGGGAGTTGCGACTTACCCCTAATTTTTTATTTTACCACATCCCAGCGCGCTTGCCCAAAGCTATTCTTTCCCGGATGGTAACCCTTCAGTGACGGGTGGCCAGCCGCTCGGATTAAGGTCGGGCGTAAAGGAAAAGTGATTCCCTGGCCTGGGGGTCCGGGCGCTACGCTTGGAATCGATAAGGCGCTGATTTCTTCGTGGACGGGGGCGGGGGCCAAGGCCTCCCGCCGCTGATATCGGAGTCTCAGGATTTTCTCCGAGTCTCTGCTCATCCCGACCGATGCTTCCGGCGCGTACCGCCCGAACCCCCAGACCAACAACAAATCCTGCCGCCGCCACCCGTCACTGAATGGGTACCCCGGATGGTTTTGCTTCCACCAGCAAATCCGGACCGATCCGCCGCACCCGGAGGAGCTCCAGGGGGAGCGCCGCCCGCATCCGCCGAACGCCTTCCCCCCCGATAACCCCGGGGGCCTTCGCCCCGCCTGCGACCTTGGGGGCAAAGAAGAAAAGGAACCGGTCCACCAGCCTTTCCCGGACAGCGGAAGCGTTCAGTTGCGCGCCCCCCTCGAGAAGAACCGAGACGAGGCCCCGCTCCCCCAGCTTTTTCATCAAAACCCGGAGGTTCACTTTTCCCCGGGAGTTTTTCGGCAGCGTCCAAACTTCGACATTCCTTTTTTCCAGACGGCGGGCTTTGGAGGGGGAAGCCGCCCTCGTGGCCGCAATCAAGGTGGGGTATTGGGAGGCCGTTTGAATAAGCCGCGAGGTCAGAGGAATGCGCAAGCGGCTGTCCACCACGATCCGCAGGGGTTGGCGCTTGGCTCTCGTTCGGGAGAGGCGGACATTCAACAGGGGATCGTCCTTGAGGGCCGTTCCGATCCCGACCATCACGGCATCCGCAGCCTGGCGAAGACGGTGGACCTCTTGCCGGGATTCCGGGCTCGTCACCCACCGTGAATCCCCGGAGGCGGTGGCGATTTTTCCGTCCAAGGTCAAGGCCCCCTTCAAGGTGACGAACGGCATCCGGGCGGTTACGTATTTACAAAAAGGGGCATTCAACTCCCGGCAGGCCTCTTCCAACACTCCCACCTCCACCTCGACTCCGCCCTTTCGCAGTCTTTGAATCCCGCCGCCGAAGACTCGATGATTCGGGTCCCTCATCCCGGCCACAACCTTGCGAATTCCGGCCTTCAGGACCGCTTCCGTGCAGGGCGGGGTCTTCCCGAAATGGTTGCAAGGTTCGAGGGTGACGTACAGGGTGGCGCCCCGCGCTTTCTCCCCGGCGTCTTGCAGGGCCAGGACTTCCGCATGCGCCTCCCCGGCGCGACGGTGGTACCCCTGCCCGACGATCCGGTTTCCGCGCACAACCACCGCTCCCACCATGGGATTGGGGCTTGTCGTTCCCATCCCCCGGCGGGCCAGCCGTAGAGCCATGGCGCATGTATTTTTCGTCTTTTGTCCGCATCGCCATATCCATGAGGTCCACAGAATCAAACGGGGCTCAGATGGCTCCCCCAAAAGGGCTGGAATCCGCTTGGCTCGACATAGCCGGCTTCGTTTAAATTGTATCCTGAATTTCTGCGTTTATCTGCGTCCCATGCTCCTGGGGCCGTTGTTCTTTTCCCTTGCGCTCTCGCGACTTGCGCCTGGCGGCTCTTGCCCGCGGCCCATTGAACCCTATTCTTTCTTGTTCTTCTGCCCTTTCTCCAGGAGCTCTTTCACTTCGCTCATGAATTCATTCACGTCTTTGAAAGAGCGGTACACGGATGCGAACCGGACATAGGCCACTTCATCCAGGCTTTGGAGTTCCTTCATGATCTGCTCCCCGATCACCCGGCTTTGGATTTCGCGGTCTCCCATCTCCTGAAGTCTCTGCTCGATCCGCTCCACCAGTTTCTCCAGCACCTCCACGCTGATCGGGCGCTTCTCGCAGGCGCGGTGGATCCCCGCCAGGATCTTCCCGCGGTCGAAGGTTTCCCGCCGTCCGTCCTTTTTAACGACCAGGGGAAGCGTTTCTTCGACCCGCTCGTAAGTCGTAAACCGGCGCTGGCATTGGGCGCACTCCCGGCGGCGGCGAATAATGTCCCCGTCTTTGCTCAAACGCGAATCGATGACCCGGTCTTCGATATGCTGGCAGAATGGGCAGCGCAATTTTCTTTTTCCTCTCCCCAAATCGATTTGGCAGACCTGCAATTCTCCCATCAATACCACAAGCCTGATTTTGGATCAAGAACACAAATAATGAATGAATAAATATTGGTGAACTCGTAAAAAGTCAAATAGACCGTCACCCCGGCGAAAGCCGGGGTCCAGAACGTCTTGAAATAACTGGATTCCGGCTTTTGCCGGAATGACAAATTCTATGGAATTTCGACTTTTTACGAGACCATCAATATCGGAAATTCGGGGGATTGGAGAGGGGGGCATTTGAGGCCCCAGTACCGCCGATCCGTCTCCTGGAAGGCCTTGTCGATCCCGGAATCGGGAAGAGTCGGTTGGACAGCTTCAACCTTTCCTTGACCTCGGAATGGGCCATCCGCTGCTTTAGAAAACTTCTCTTGTCATCTTCGTCTCGAAAAATCAGGGACCGAGTGACCCCCCCATGATCGGGGGCAACGCCCCAATTGTATCTACTCGAGCCTGTCCGGGCATGGCCGAATCCTGCCTGATCCGATAAATCTTGTCAAAAATAGGGCAACCTATGCAACAACCTCCCCTATAGACCTGTTGATTTCCTTGACACCGCCCTCCTTTTCTTCATACACTCACTTTGGGGGCCTCTCCGAGGGGATTCCGGGAATGAAAACCCGCTCGCCTCAAGACCCCGGAGAAAATGCACATTTGTCCGCAAGACCCGGTTTTGCTCAACTCTTCCTGATTCTTCCAAAGGAGGTGAACATGTGGGATTCAGAAAAGGTGGAATTCGCCACAATTTCCGTCCGGGGAAAGGAATATGACGCCAAGATGTTCGGGGTCGTAGCCGTCAATCCCCCCCGCGCCGATTCCCCTTGGTGGGAAATCGAATTCACCGACGAAACAACCATGGTGACGAATGATGTGGTTTCGATCCGGTTTCGGAAAAAGAAGGGAAAATAGTTTCGAAGATGGAGGTTTTCGACCGTTTTCGGGCAATGATTTTACTTAATCTTCAGGAGGGATCTGACGATGAAAAAAGAGGAAGACTTGGGAAAACTTACCAAACAAGTTCGATTGTTTCTCTCCCTGGATCCCTTGCGATATATCGAAGGGACGGTAACCATTCCCAGCCCGAACGCCCGGCTTTCGGATATGGTCAACGATGAGCGCACATTTTTATCGATCCAGAATGCGGTGGTTCCCTCTGAATGGTCTCAGAGTTTCTCCGAATTCATTTTGCTCAACAAGCAGGGGATCCGGGCCATCGTTGAGATCGACTGAAGGCCGGCAGAGCTCGCCTTTCCTCTGTCGCGGGTTGTCTTTGAAGGTCGGGGCGCCGGGGGCTCTGAAACCAAGGGAAAGGGGGGGCACAAAATGAAATTGCGCCTCGGTTTTATTCTCCTCCTCGTCGCCGCCGTGGGGCTCTGGCCGGCTTTGAGCCGCGGCCAAATCAAGGATGCTCAAGCCTACAAGTGGTACGAACAGGGCCGCCAGGATCTCAACGGGCAGGATTACCCAAAAGCCATCGCGTCCTTCAACCGGGCCATCCTCCGGCAAGCCAATTTCGCCGAAGCCTACCTCTATCGGGGCTTAGCCTATGCCGAACAGCGCGAATACGATCAGGCCATCGATGACTACACCCGGGCCCTGGATTTCAAGGGCTCCCTGACCGAAGCCTATCGGTACCGCGGGAAGGCTTATGCCGCCCTGGGGCGAATGGACCGCGCCGTTGAGAATTATAACCAGCTTCTCTCCCAGGCCCCCAAAGATGAGGACGCCTTGCGGCATCGCGGTTCGGCGCACGTCCAATTGAATCAATGGGATCAGGCCATCGACGATTTCACCCAGGCCCTGGACCTGAATCCAAAGAATGCCGAAACCTATTACAATCGGGGGGTGGCCCGAGATCGCGCCGGGCAGAGACAACAGGCGGTGGAGGATTACAGCCTGGCGCTTTCTCTGAATCCCAATGATTTCAACGCGTACCTAAACCGGGGACTCGCCTACGGTCTCTTAGGTCAGGACGACAAGGCCCTGGCGGATTTCTCCAAGGCGATCGCCCTCAACCCGGCCCGGCCCGATCTATACTTCCAGCGCGGCTTGCTTCAGGCCCGGAGCGGCCGCCAGGATGCCGCGATCGAAGACCTGTCCCGGGCTCTTTCTTTGGATCCAAAGAACCCTCAGGCTTATAACCAACGCGGGGTCGTCTACCGGAAAAAGGGGCAGCCGGACAAGGCGGTTGAAGATCATAACCGGGCGATCGAACTTTCCGCCAACGCCGGAGAAGGATACTATTTCCGCGGTCAGGCTTTTTTCGACCAGGGGCAGAAGGAAAAAGCCAAACAGGATTTTCAGAAGGCCTGCAGTCTGGGTCTCGCCGAGGGGTGCCGGGGGGTCAAGCTCTTCGAAAAATAGGCGCAAAGAGAAGAAAAAGAATTTTAAGACCTTGCAGCCACAGCGGGCGCCGGGGGCACAGAGATAGAAGCGAAAAAACTTTTCCGCTCCCCCCCGGATCGTCGTTCCGGGTCTTTCCCCCTCTGTGAACTCTGTGTTCTCGGTGGCGAAAGAAATTTTCCAACCGGGAATCTATTTGGGAAGGACCTGCTTCAGCCGGATCTTCGCCTCCATCAGCATCTCTCTCGAAAGCTCATCCCCATAACCGCCCTCGTAGATGATCTCTCGAATTCCGGCATTGATCAGCATCTTGGTGCAGATCACGCAAGGCAGGTTCGTGCAGTAAAGGGTCGCCCCCTGGATGCGGATCCCATGGAAGGCCGCTTGGATGATGGCATTTTGTTCGGCATGGAGCCCCCGGCAAAGCTCATGACGTTCCCCGGAGGGTATCTGTTTCAGCTCCCGAAGGCAGCCGATCTCCAGGCAATGGGCCAGCCCCGAGGGAGCCCCGTTGTATCCCGTCGCCAGGATCCGCTTGTCCAACACGAGGACCGCCCCCACCTGCCGGCGCAGGCAGGTGGCGCGTTTGGCGACCAACCGGGTGATGTCCATAAAGTATTCTTCCCAGGTGGGGCGGTTCATCTTCCTTCTTTTCCGGTATTCTTTCGTCTATAGAAGAAAATAAAATCTCTTGTCGGTTGAATTTTAAAAGACTTGCGGGGGTCCGCGGCGCTTCGCGTCCCTACCCTTTGTCTACTTTTTGCGAAAAGGAATTTCCGGGGGAGTCCTTGCCCCACCGGCGACTTGCGCCTCCCGGTCCTTTTCATCGAGGCGGGCAATTTGGTCCAGGCGCCGCTGGTGGTTGCCCCCCTGAAACTCGGTTTCCAACCAGACCCCTACAATCTCCCTGGCGATCCCTTTTCCTAAAAGGCGGCCCCCCAGGACTAACAGGTTCGAGTCATTGTGCTCCCGGCTCATCCGGGCGGTGTAAAGGTCGTGGCACAAGGCGGCCCTCACCCCCGGGAAGCGGTTGGCCACCACCGACATTCCGATGCCGGTCCCACAGATTAAAATTCCACGAGGGATCGCCCCCGTGGAAACCTTTTCCGCCACCGCCATGCCGATTTCCGGGTAGTCAACCGGGGCCCCGTCAAGGGTTCCCAAGTCGAGGACTTCGACGCCTCTTTCCCGCAGGTAATCCCTGCACGTCCTCTTTGAGATCGAATCCGGCGTGATCACAGCCAATCGCGATTTTCATTTCAGGGCTCGAACTTCCTGAAGATCAGAACTGCGTTCGTTCCCCCGAACCCGAAGGAGTTCGAAAGGGCCACCCGCACCTCGGCTTTCCGGGCCACGTTGGGAACATAGTCCAGATCACAGTTCGGGTCCGGGGTCTCATAGTTGATCGTGGGCGGGATCACGCCTTGGCAGATGGTCAGAATCGTGAAGATCGATTCCACCCCGCCGGCCCCTCCCAAAAGGTGCCCGGTCATGGATTTGGTCGAGCTCACGGGGACCTTTCGGGCGTGCTCCTTGAAAACCGTCTTGATGGCAATGGTCTCGTAGAGATCGTTGTAATCCGTCGAGGTCCCATGGGCGTTGATGTAGTCCACCTCCTCCGGCCGGAGCCCCGCATCCCGGAGGGCCATGGCCATGCAGCGGGCCGCGCCTTCCCCGTCCGGCGCCGGCGCGGTGATATGATACGCGTCGCCCGTCAGGCCGTAGCCGACGATCTCCGCATAAATCTTCGCCCCGCGGTTCCGGGCCTGCTCCATTTCCTCGAGAAGGAGGATCCCGCTCCCCTCGCCCATGACGAATCCGTCCCGATCTTTATCGAAGGGCCGGGAGGCCTTCCCCGGCTCGCTGTTGCGGGTCGAAAGGGCCTTCATGGCGTTGAACCCGCTGACCGCGAGGGGCGTGATGGTGGATTCCACCCCGCCGGCGAGGATCGCATCGGCGTCCCCCCGTTGGATCATTTTCCAGGCCTCCCCGATGTTGTGGTTGCCGGTGGCGCAGGCGGTGACCACGGAGCTGTTGGGCCCCTTGGCCCCAAAGCGCATGGAGATCTGCCCGGGCGCTTCGTTCACGATGAGCATGGGGATGAAAAAGGGCGAAATCCGCCCGGGCCCCTTTTCCAGGAGGACCTTGTGGAAGGATTCGATCGTCGTCAATCCCCCCAGCCCGGCCCCCACAACGACTCCCACCCGTTCCGCATTCTCGGGGGTTATCTTGAACCGGGAATCTTCCATGGCCATGACGGCCGCGGCCATGGCGTACTGGATAAAAATATCCATGCGCCGGCCCTCTTTTTTATCGAAAAACCTCTCGGGGGTAAAGTCTTTGACTTCGGCGGCGATTTGGGTGTCGAATCCCGTGGAATCGAATCGGGTGATGCGACCGACCCCCGATTTCCCTTGAATCAGGGCATTCCAGGTTTTTTCCACCCCCGTCCCCAAGGGAGACACCATGCCCATCCCGGTGACGACCACTCTGCGCTTCAACATCGCACCTCTCCCATTCAAACGCAAGACCTCTTCGCCTGACCTTGGTTGTCAGGCTCTGCGCCAGATTTCAAACCCCTTCACCTCCGCAGGGCGGCAGTCGGTTGGTTACATGTGTTCGTTGATGTAGTTGACGACGTCATGAACCGTCTGAATCTTTTCGGCGTCCTCATCCGAAATTTCGATGCCAAACTCCTCTTCCATGGCCATGATCAGTTCCACCAGGTCCAAAGAGTCCGCACCCAGGTCTTCAATGAAGGAAGCCTCCAAGGTGACTTCTTCCTCGCTGACCCCCAACTGTTCCACGATGATTTCGATTACGCGGCGTTCTACGGTCTTTTCCACAATCCACCTCCTTATCCGGTCTTCGTAAAAAGAATCGTTTTGAATCCGTTTCCTTTGTACTTTTTTTGGTTTCCGGTGTCAAGGCAGAATTGCCTGCCCCCGGAAAATTTACATATACAGCCCGCCGTTCACATTGAGAACCTGCCCGGTGATGTAATCCGCTCCCGGCCCGGCCAGGAAAAGGACCGCCTCGGCGATGTCCTCGGGCGCTCCCAGCCGCTCCAGGGGGATCTGTTTGATGAGAAACTCCCGTTCCTTCGGGGGGATCGCCTGGCTCATGGCCGTGTCAATGAACCCCGGAGCCACGGCGTTGACCTGGATGTTTCGGCTCGCATACTCGCGGGCCACCGATTTGGTGAATCCGATCAACCCCGCCTTGGAGGAAGCGTAGTTCGCCTGCCCCGCGTTCCCCATCTGGCCGGTGACCGAAGCGATGTTGACGATCCTGCCCCCCTTTTGTTTCAGGAAAGGACGGAGAACCGCTTTGGTCAAATGAAACGCCCCCTTCAGGTTGACCCCCAGCACGAAATCCCAATCCTCTTCTTTCATCCGCAGGAGAACCTGATCCCGGGTGATTCCGGCGTTATTGACCAGGACGTCGAGGCGGCCGAATCGTTCCAGGGATTTTTGGACCATGGCCTCCGCGTCCTTGGCCTCCGCCACATTTCCCTTGACGGCCGCAGCCTCTTTTCCCATGGCGGCGATCTCCCGGCAGGTTTCCTCGGCCTTTTCCAAGTTGATGTCGGAAACCACGACCTTGGCCCCCTCCCGCGCCAGCGCCAGGGCAATGGCCCGCCCGATTCCCTGGGCCCCGCCCGTGACCAGGGCCACTTTCCCTTCCAGTTTCATCGTTTCCTTCCTTTATTAAGGGGACGCAGATAAACGCAGATTCCCAGGATAATTAAAACTCGCGAGGACACCGGAGCGCGAGGGGAAAGGTCAAAATCTTTTCCCCTTCTCGCCTTGCGCCATCCTCTCTCACGAATGATATTGTTATTTAATCCGTTTTTCCCGCTTTAATCTGCGTCCTATAAAAGTCCCCGTACTTTTTCCCAGGTCGCCCCATCCTCCACATTCGCCGTGGGAACTTCCCGGCTGATCCGGCGCAGGAGTCCCGAAAGAACCTTCCCGGGCCCCACTTCCAGAACGAATTCCGGTCCCATGGCAATCATTTTCTGCATGCTCTCCTCCCAGCGAACCGGATGGTCCACCTGCCGGAAGAGAAGCTCTTTGATCCGGTCTTTTCCCGGATAGACATCCGCTTCCGCGTTGGAAATGACGGGGAACTGCAGGTCTCCCGTCTCCACCGGGGCGAGCGCCTCCCGGAGCCTCTCGGCCGCCGGCTTCATCAGGGAGCAGTGGAAAGGCGCGCTCACCGGCAGGAGCACGGCTTTCTTTCCCGCCTGTTTGGAGACGATCTCCGCCGCCCGCTTCACGGCCGCGGCGTGGCCGGAGACGGCGATCTGCCCGGGGCTGTTGAAGTTCGCCGGGGAAAGGACTTCCCCCTGGGCGGCCTCTCGGCAGAGGGCTTCCACCTCCGCCGGGCTCAAACCCATGATCGCGGCCATGGCGCCCACCCCCACCGGGACGGCCTCCTGCATGAACTTGCCCCGGAGGTGGACCAGCCGCACGGCATCGCGGAAACGCAGCCCGCCCGCGGCAACCAGCGCCCCGTACTCGCCCAGACTGTGGCCGGCCGCCGCCAAAGGGGAAACCTCCCGGTCGGTCCGCATCATCCGCCAGGCCGCCACCGCGACCGTTAGAATCGCCGGCTGGGTATTGGCGGTAAGTTTCAGATCTTCTTCCGGCCCCTGGAAGCAGAGGGTGGACAGGTCGTACCCCAGAACCTCGTTGGCCTCCTGGAAAACCTGCTTGGCTGCCGGCGAGCGGTCATAGAGGTCCTTGCCCATGCCCACATACTGGGACCCCTGTCCCGGAAAAACCAAGGCGACCTTTTTCATCTGCTCGCATACTCCTTGTTCAGAGCCTGGCCGATGACGTTGCGTTGGATCTGGTTGGTCCCCTCATAGATCTGCAGGATTTTGGCGTCCCGCATCATCTTCTCGACGGGATAATCCCGCATGAACCCGTAGCCGCCGAAGACCTGTACGGCGTCCGTGGTTACCTTCATGGCCACGTCGCTCGGGAAAACCTTGGACATGGCCGAGTATTTGGAGATGTCTTTGGGATTGGTGTCCACCCAGCGGGCAACCGCATACACCAAGGCCCGGGCGGCCTCGATCTGGACGGCCATATCCGCCAGGATATGCTGAACCGCCTGGAACGAAATGATGGGTTTTTCAAACTGGCGCCGTTCCCGGGCGTAAGCTACGGCCGCCTCAAGGGCGCCCTGGGCCAGCCCCACCGCCTGCGCCCCGATTCCCGGCCTCGTCCGGTCGAAGGTCCGCATGGTCACGACAAAGCCCATCCCTTCCCGGCCGATCACGTTCTCCTTGGGGACCCGGCAGTCTTCGAAAACCAACTCGCGGGTGGCCGAACAGCGGATGCCGAGTTTTTTTTCCTTTTTCCCGAACGTAAAGCCTTCCATCCCCTTTTCGAGAATGAAGGCCGTGGCCCCGCGAGGTCCCTTGGATTTGTCGGTCAGGGCGATCACCGAGTAGGTCTCTGCCTCCCCGCCGTTGGTAATCCACTGTTTCGTGCCGTTGAGGATATAATAATCGCCGTCCTTTTTGGCCGTGGTGCGGATCCCCCCGGCATCGCTCCCGGCGCCGGCCTCGGTCAATCCGAAGGCCGCCAGCTTTTTTCCGGAGGCTACGTCCGGGAGATATTTCTTTTTCTGTTCTTCACTGGCGAAGAGCAGAATCGGGTACGAACCCAGACCCGAAGCGGCAAAAGAAACCGAAACGCCGATGCAGGCCCGCGAAATTTCTTCGACGGCCAGGCAGTTCTCGAAGGCCCCGTACCCCAACCCCCCGTATTCTTCGGGGATGTAGACGCCGAAGAGCCCCACATCCGCCAGGTACTTCAACGGCCCCCAGGGGAACTCTTCCTTTTCGTCCAGCTCCGCCCGGACCGGAACAATTCTTTCTTCGGCGATCTTCCGCGCCAAATCGCGGACGGCTTTTTGGTCTTCACTTAAAAAATAATCCATTTTCCACCCCGTAAATACAGTGTGCGTGGAGTATCGGGGTGAGGATGAGGAACGACCCGGTGACCTTTCCCCCTTGCACTCACACTGACACTCGCCCTGTTGTTACCAATTAATCACGGCCGATCCCCAGGTCACACCGGTCCCGAAGGAACAGAGAAGAAGCCGCTCCCCCCCTTCAGCTTCCCCGCCCGGTTCACTTCATCCAAGGCGATGGGGATCGTGGCCGAGGAGGTGTTGCCGAATTTCTCGATGTTCAGATAAACCTTCTCCATCGGAAAATTGATCATCTTCGCCGCCGCTTCCAGAATCCGGGTGTTGGCCTGATGGGGAATCATCAAATCGATGTCCTCGCTGGTCAACCCGTTGAATTTCAAGGCCTCCACCGAAACGTCGGCCAAAGCCCGCACAGCCACTTTGAACAGTTGGTTGCCCGCCATTTTGATGAAATGCATCCTGGCGTCGACCGTCTCGAGGGACGAGGGGTTGGCCGACCCCCCTCCGGGGATATAAAGGAGTTCCCAAAGGGACCCGTCCGAGTGGAGGTGGGTCGAGAGCACTCCTCGTTCGCCCTCCTCCCCGGTCAGGATGAGGGCTCCGGCCCCGTCTCCAAAGAGGACACAGGTTCCCCGGTCGGTCCAGTCCGTGATCTTCGACATGATCTCGGCGCCCAGAATCATCACCTTCCGCCGCGGGTCCTCTTTGATGAATTTGTCCGCGAGGGATAAGGTGTGAATAAAACTTGTGCAACCGGCTGAGACATCAAACGCGGCCGCCTTTTTGGCCCCGATTTTTGCCTGGATGAAGCATCCCGTGCAGGGAAAGATCATATCCGGGCTGTTGGTGCCCACGATGATGAAATCCAGATCTTCCGCGGCCAATCCCGCCATTTCCAAGGCCTGCCTGGCGGCTTCGGCCCCCAAATCCGAGGTGGTGACATTTTTTTCCGCAATCCGCCGTTCCCGAATCCCGGAGCGGGAGACAATCCATTCGTCCGACGTATCGACCATCCCCTCCAGATCAAAATTCGTCAAGACCTTGGGAGGCACGTAAGCCCCCGTGGAGATGATCCGCGACCGAATCATATGAATTTCCCTCTTAGACAGCGCTCCTCATGCTGACGAATCAACAAAGGGGGCGCGCCAAAAAACTTCCTCAGTTGACGAGTTTTTCCTTGATTTGACCCCAAACCTTGGCCAGGTTCTTTGTGCCGAATCGTTGGAGGTCTTCGTTTTCTTCCAGGTTGCGAAGAAGGAGTTTAGGGAGGTTGATCTGGGCGTATTCATGGGCGACCCGGATCGCATTTTTCATGGCTTTCGGGGAGGAACGACCATGGCTGATGATCACCACCCCGTCCACCCCGAGAAGGGGAGCGCCCCCGTATTCCGAATAATCCAGCTTCTTTTTAATCTTGCCGACGGCCTTTCGGGCAAAAAGGTATCCGATTTGGGCCAGGAGACTGCCTTCGACCTCCTGCCGCACCATGGAACCGATGGCTTCGGCCATCCCCTCGCAAATTTTCAAAGCCGCATTGCCGACGAACCCGTCGCAGATCACCACATCCGCGCGGCCGTTAAAGATATCCCGCCCTTCCACCGGCCCGATATAGCCGATCGAGCTCGTCTTTAGAATGGCGTGGGTTTCCCGAATCAATTCGTTTCCCTTGGATTCTTCCTCGCCGTTGCTCAGGAGTCCCACCCGCGGGCGTTCCTTTTTCAATATATACCGGGCGTAAGCCTCCCCCATCAGGGCGAACTGTACCAAATGAGAAGGTTTGCAGTCCACATTGGCTCCGCCGTCAAGCATGATCGTCCAGCCCTTGAGGGTAGGGAAGATCGTTCCGATGGCCGGGCGATCCACCAGTTTTTCCAGGAGAAAAACCGCCGTAGCCATGACCGCCCCTGAATTTCCAGCGCTCACCACCCCCGAGACTTCCCCCTCTTTGAGCAGGTCGAAGGCCACCTTGATCGAGGAGTCCTTCTTCTTCCGAATGGGGGTGAGAGGGGATTCATCCATGCCCACCGCTTCTGAAGCATGAATATAGGTTATCGGCAGGGATTCCGCTCCCGGAAACTTGGCCGTTTCCCGGCGGACGACCGTTTCGTCCCCCACCAGGACTACCGGAACCCCATGTTCCCGGGCGGCCAATACAGCCCCCTCCACAATGCTTTGGGGGGCAAAATCCCCGCCCATGGCGTCGACTGCGATTTTCATGGACTCGAAATCCCTTTAACCTTCTCCGACTTCGACGACCGTCCGCCCGCGGTAACTGCCGCAATGGGGGCAGACCCGGTGGGGAAGTTTGGGTTCTCCGCACTGCTGGCAGGTGGAAAACTGAGGCGTTGCCAGCACGTCGTGGGTTCTTCTCTTGTCTCTTCGCGTTTTCGAATGCCTTCTTTTTGGATTGGGCATAAAATGTTACCTCCGCAGGTCTAAACCTGAAATTTTTTCAAGGATTCCAACCGGGGATCGATTTCCCTGTCCGCGCACTGGCAGGTTCCCCGATTCATATTCTGGCCGCATCGTTGACACAACCCCCGGCAATCTTCGCGGCAAACGGATTTCTGGGGGAAAGCCAGCAGGAGTTGATCCTGGAGAATCGGAGTAAGATCGATTTCGTCCCCTTCATAAAATTCCGTCTCCAGGTCGTCCCGCCCTAACTCCACTTCCTCGTCAGGGGAAACCTGCGGCTTTGGCTTTAGGGTGGCTTTATAGGCCGAACTCAGGACGGATGGAAAAGGATCCAGGCAGCGGTCGCAGGAAAATTCCGCTTCAGCCCGGATTCGGCTTTCAACCAGAACCGTCCGCCCGGACCTGGAAAGCGTCAAATGAATCCGGATCGGTCCCAGGAAACGAAGGGGTTGCCCTTCTTCCCTGGCCAGACGCTCATCCAACCAGCCGGGAACCTGCTCGGATTCCATTTCCCGCCCTTCCCGGGGAATATCTTCAAGGCGAAACTTCAAGGCTGATCTCGCTGGCAAACTAAACAATAAAGCTTAAATATATAATGATTTGATTCTTTGTCAAGAAAAAATATCCCCTCCTCATCGCCCGGACTAAGGCCCATTCAATCCCCGGAGAAGCAAAACCGGCATATCGGATCGCTTTTCCCAGCCCCCCGCGGCCCTTTCCGGGGGGACATTTCGTAAGGCGCTCTTTCAAAAAAATCCATTTCATGGTAATAATTGAAAATTATTACGAATTCAAAACACTTGCCGCGCCCGGAGGGATTTGTGGAGATTTGTGATTTTCAGGATTCAATCCGCCAGATCTATTTGACTCGCGACGCGAAGCGGGGACCGGATAGAACCTTTCTCTGGTTTTTGGAGGAAGTCGGGGAGCTGACCCGGGCTTACCGTCGCGGAGAGAGGGAAAACATAGGGGAGGAGATGGCCGACGTCATGGCTTGGCTCGCTTCGATGGCCAATCTCCTCGGCGTGAACCTGGAGCAGGAACTCTCAAAGAAATACCCCTGCACCTGTTCTCTTTGCCATTCCAACCCCTGTTGCTGTCCTTTTGCCTGAATCTCCACGAATATGAATTAATTCAATCGGTTGAGGAATTTAGAAAGGATTTTTCATCCTCCGCTCAAGGCCCCCCTTTTCGGGTTCCCCTTCCCGGGATTCAATCTCCCTCCTCCAGGTCCCGCAGCTTTTCTTCATCAAGCCCGAAATAGTGGCCTACTTCATGAACTACGGTCTGGCGAACATTCTCCCTCAGGTCCTCCCGGGTCGTGCTCATCCGTTCCAAAGGCCGCTGATAGATGATGATGGTGTCCGGCAGGACGTTGCCATACCAGAATCCCCTCTCCTTCTTGGATATTCCCTGGTATAAGCCCAACAGATCCCCACCCTGCCCTATTTCCTCTTCCCAGCCCTCGGGAGGTTCATCTTCGATCAAGATGGCCACATTTTCGAGTTCACTTTTCATCTCCTCGGGAAGGGACTCGACGGCCTCTTTTACGAATTCCTGGAACAACCTCCTCCCCTCGGAAAAACCTCTTATGCGGGGCATCTTGATCCTCCCTTTGAAAAATCAGAACCCGTTACTCCTCGGCCTTTTGGAGGGCCGTCAAATCGCCTCCCGAAGGCCTGGAGGAAAGCCTTCCCTCTTCCGGAAAAAGGAGGCGGAAGGGGGAGCGCGCAAACGCCCTTTCCAAAAGCCGTATTGATGCCGAAACCCGAATTTTCGTATCAGTTTAGAGTTTTGAAAAAATTATGTGACCGACTCTGTCGGGGCCCGGGGGCCGGAACGGAACGCGCCGGAAGCATCGGCTGGGTTGGCCCTTTGCCCCGACGATCAGAGCTTGTTTCCGCCGGAGCGGGCGGGGGGTATCGTCCCCGCCCCCTCCACGGAGAAATCAGCGCCTCATGATTCCAAGCGGGCCGGTCTGGCCTCCGGGCTCTAAAACCGCTTGGCCCTGACGAAATTCCTTTTTCCAAAGGGCTAAAATGTTACGAATTTTCGATCTTCGAAAAAATGATTGAAATATTTTTCTCATTATTATAGTATGAGGAAGAAAATTGAAAAGCAAGGTTTTCGCTATTAAATTTTCAGGAAAGGAGGTGAAAAGAGATGATGAAAAAGTTTTTCGTGATGTTGCTCGGGCTGATTTTTGTCCTTTCTTTAACCGGGTTCGCCGTGGCGCAGGAAAAGGCCAAGCCGGCCGAGCCGGCTAAGCCTGCGGAACCGGCAAAACCCGCCGAGCCCGCTAAACCTGCGGAGGCAGCCAAACCGGCCGAAGCGGCAAAGCCGGCTGAGGCGGCCAAGCCGGCCGAACCCAAAAAGGAAGCCCCAAAACCGGTCGTCTATCGGATGGGCGGAACCATAGCCGCGATCGACGCGGATGCCAAAAAGGTTACGGTTAAACAGGATTCGGTGAAGTCACAGAAAAAGGTGACTTTGAGCGTAGCCAAGGATACGGCAAAGTTCTTGCAGGGCCTTAAGGTGGGAGACGCCGTTGATATCTGGGTTTCCGGGAAGACAATCACCAAGATCATAAAGGTGTTCTAAGAAAAAATCTGCGGATTTATCTCGTTTCGCAACGCCTCTCGCTTGCGGGCAGATGGAAAAAGGCATCCCCCAGGGATGCCTTTTTCTTTTATCGTGCCTCTCCCGGAGTCTTGGGCGAGGTGAAGGTGAGAATGGGCCAGCCTCGTTTTCGAGCGACGCTGCGCAGCTTCAGGTCGGGATTCACCGCCCGGGGATCTTTTACCGCCTCCAAGAGCGGGAGGTCGGTAATGCTGTCGGTGTAAAAGGTGCTCTCCGATAGTCTTCCCCCGAGGTCTTTCGCCAGTTTTTCCGCCCAGAAAACCTTCCCCTTCCGAAAACACAACGGCTCCACATAGCTTCCTGTGAACAACCCCCCGTTCACCTCTAAACGGGTGGCCAGCACATGGGGCACCCCCAAATATTTCCCCAAAGGGGCGACCGCATACGTCACCGCATTGGAAATGATGGCCACAGTCTCCCCGGCTTTCCGGTGCCGCTCCACCGTAATCTCCGCCTCGGGATAAATGACCCTTTTCACTGCCGCTTCGAACCATTCCTCGCAGAATTGGGCCAACTCCTCCTCCCTCACCCCGATGAGGGGCCGGAGAGAGGCCTTGTACGCCTTTTCCATATTGATCAGATCATAGCGATAGCGCACATAGTCAAAAAGGGACTTGATGAGTTTCCAGCGCGTCGTCTTCCCCCGCCGGAAGGAGTACCGCATAAAAGAAACGCCGGAGTTTCCGGCGATCAAGGTCTTGTCCATGTCAAAAAAGCAAATCCTATTTATGGAAGGCTCCTTTCCGATTCTGCCGTTGGCCGCCGAAGGCCGGGGCGCCTCTAAGCCTTTACCCCGGACCTTAATCCGTTACGGCCGGCCACCCGTGACTGAAGGGTTACCTTTGATTTCTATTTTAAACTTGCCAAGCGAATAAGGAAAGAATATAATTATTTTTTACATTATAGCGGTTCTACTTCATTCCACCAAGAATCACTACACTCAAGAATATTCGAGCAGGAGCTATCGGTGAAAAGGGAATTTCAACCGAGCAACATTCGGCGGAAAAGAACGCATGGTTTCAGGGAGCGCATGTCGACCAAGGGCGGACGTCTGGTTCTGAAGCGGAGGAGGGCCAAAGGCCGCAAACGGCTTGTCGTCGAGGCGAAGGAGTACTAATCCTCCTCCCCAAGGAGCGCGGAGCACCGGAATGGTGGGTCTTTATGCTTTTCCCAAAGAGGAGAGGATCCGCCGCCGGGTTGATTTTCTGAAGATCTTCAGAGAAGGCACAAAGTCCCGCGCCGCGCATTTCCGAATTTCTTTTCTCCCAAACGGCCTGGCGCATCGACGCCTGGGAATCGCCGTCGGGAAGAAGGTGGGGTCGGCGGTTGTCCGCAATCGCCTCAAACGCCGGATTCGGGAATTCTACCGGCAAAACAAGGGGCTTTTCCCCGAGGGAACGGACTTTGTGATTACGGCCAAAGAGGGCGCCGGACGCCTGGGTTACCGGGAAGTGGCGAACGAACTAAAAGGGGTTTTAAAGGAGCGGTAGCCCGCCGGGCTTGGATGTTGACGAAAATTATCATCGGACTCATTCGTTTTTATCGCTATTTTCTCTCCCCCCTGAACATCTCCTCTTGCCGTTTTGTGCCCTCCTGCTCAGCCTACGCCCTGGAAGCGGTGGAGCGGTTCGGTCCCCTGAAAGGAATATCTCTGGCCCTGTGGCGGATTTTGCGCTGTCACCCGTTTCATCCCGGCGGCTATGACCCGGTGGTAAAATCCCCCGATCCCTCTCGCGCTGCCTCCAGGCCCCGGGGATAAGATTTACGTTTCATCGACGGAGGTTGTTTATGGAAAAACGCGCCTTGCTGGCAATCGTTATTTCTTTGGTCATCCTGGTTCTTTACCAGCAGTATTTCGCCCCCTCTCTCCCCGACCCGGCCAAAGAAAAACCCGCGACCGCGACCAAGCCCGAGGTCCCGGCGAAGGACGGGGTTCAAAAAGGGGAATCCATCCCTTCGTCCTCTCCGTCCGCCGCGCCGGCGGCGGCCCTGAAAGCCCAGCCAGGCAAAGACGTCACCGTGGATACGCCGCTGTACACCGCCGTCTTTGACACCCGCGGGGCGCGCCTGAAATCCTGGAAGGTGAAAAAATACTTGGACAAAATCGAAGAGGGGGGGAAACCCTTGGATTTGGCCAAAGGGGAGTTGGGAAAAGATCTGCCCTTCGGTCTGGAAATCCAGGAAGCGAATTTCCCTTTTTCCGCCGATGCCCTCTACCAGGTGAATACTGAGAAACTGACTTTGGGCCCGCAGCAGGGGAAGGGCGACCTCCGTTTCAGCTGGAAATCGGCGGACGGACTCCAGGTAACCCAGCAGATCACCTTTCATGCGGACAGCTACCGCGCGGACATTCAGCTCCAGCTGGCCAACCCTTCCCCCACCGCCTATGAAGGCCGGCCCATGTATGTCTGGGCGGGGAAAGTCCCCGCGGCCGCCGGAGGCGGGGGGATGGCGTGCATCCCCGGATCCGACGCCAACTCCGGGGCCGGCGTTCCTCCTTTCACCGCGCTGGTCAAAAAGGAGCTTCAGGAAATTGAGTTCAGCGACGTCAAAGACGAGAAGCGGTTCTCGCAGAACGTGCAGTGGGCCGGGTTCCAGGACAAGTACTTCCTGGCGGCCCTGATCCCTCAGAAGACCGAGGGCACCGAACTGATTTATAAAAGGGTCTCCGAAACCGCCGGGGATATGCGCCTGGCCGGACCCAAGATCGCCCTCGCCCCGCAAACCCAGCACATCCAGAACTACGCCCTGTATTTGGGCCCCAAGGACCTGGATATTCTCAAGGCTTTCGGATCGGACCTGGACCGGGCTCTCGATTTCGGCTGGTTCGACATCGTGGCCAAGCCCATGCTGTACGCCATGAAATTCTTCTACCAGTACACGGGAAACTACGGGATTGCCATCATCCTGCTCACGATCATCATCAAGATCCTTTTCTGGTACCCCACCCATATCAGCTACAAGTCCATGAAGGAGATGAAAAAACTCCAGCCGGAAATGGCCAAGCTGCGGGAGAAATTCAAGGACGAAAAGGAGAAGCTGAACAAGGAAATGATGGACCTGTACCGCCGCTACAAGGTCAACCCCATGAGCGGCTGCCTGCCCATCGCCATCCAAATCCCCATTTTCTTCGCCCTCTACAAGGTTCTGCTCTACTCGATCGAAATCCGCCATGCCCCGTTTTACTGGTGGATCCAGGATCTCTCGGCGATGGACCCCTACTACATTTCGCCCATTCTCATGGGCGCGTCCATGTTCGTCCAGCAGTGGATGACGCCGACCACCGGAGACCCGACGCAACAAAAAATGATGCTGATCATGCCGGTCGTTTTCACCTTCATGTTCCTGACTTTCCCGACCGGTCTGGTGATTTACTGGCTTTTCAACAACCTTCTCTCGATCGGCCAGCAAATCTATATCAATAGACAAACCACCTAATCGAATCAATTTTGATGACTTCGTAAAAAGTCAAATAGACCGTCACCCCGGCGAAAGCCGGGGTCCAGAACGCCTTGAAATAACTGGATTCCGGCTTTCGCCGGAATGACAAATTCTATGGAATTTCGACTTTTTACGGAACCATCAATTTTGATGACCTCGTAAAAAATCGTCATTCCCGCGCAGGCGGGAATCCAGAATTTGCCAAGATATTGAAAAGACTGGATTCCCGTTTTCACGAGAATGACGGAATAGCCCATTTTCAGACTTTTTACGAGACCATCAATTTTGGAAACATTGCAAAATGCAGATCTCAATTTGCCTATTGAAAAATGGGGAGAAGATTTGCATTCGGCAATTTGCATTTTTCGTTTTTCCATGAAATCCGGCGCTCTTTTTCAGCGCGCGCACTGGATGCAAACGATTGCGCAGACGTGAGAGGATCGTATGAAGTTTGTGGAAGCCGAAGGTAAAAATGTGGAAGAGGCCATTCAAAGGGCCGGTGAAATGCTCCAGGTTCCCCGGGAAGACCTGGACGTCGAAATCTTGGAAAACGGATCCAGCGGCTTCTTGGGAATCGGGGCCCGCAAGGCCCGGATTCGAGCCGCCCTTAAAGAAAAGGCGCCGGTTTCCGGAAAAGAGGCCCTCGCGGATTCGGCCGGCGAAAACGGGCTCGCCCGGCGGGCCCAAACCGCCTTGAGCGGCCTTCTCGAGCGTCTCGATGTCGAAGCCCGGGTCGAAATGAAGGAAGATGACGAACGGATTTATTTGAATATCCTGGGAGATGGAGGCGGGCTCCTGATCGGCCGGAAGGGCCAGACCCTGGACGCGCTCGAATACGTGGTCAACAAGATGGTCCACAAGAGCCAGGAAGGAAAGAAGCGGATCGTGGTGGACACGGAGAACTATCGCACCCGCCGCGAGGAGTCTTTGGTGAAGCTCGCTCAGCGCCTCGGCGAAAGAGCCCGGCAACTCGGCCGCCCGGTCACCATCAGCCCCATGAACGCCCATGACCGGCGGATTGTTCATTTAGCCCTGCAGAGCGACCGGTCCCTGCACACCCGATCCATAGGCACCGGCCTGTACCGCAAAGTGATCATCAGCCCGGACAAAAAACCTTGATGACCTCGGGAGAACGGGGCGATACGATGGCCGCCATTTCCACCCCTCTCGGCACGGGAGGAATCGGAATCGTGCGGGTCAGCGGCCCCCAATCTCTCGCCATTGCGGAGCGTCTCTTCCGCCGGAAAGGAGCGGGGGCTCCCGCTCTTCTTTCGCGGCGGTTCTATACCGGCGAGATTATCCATCCCTCCGACGGCCGGGTCCTCGACGAAGTCCTGCTCGTCTATATGGCCTCCCCCAAAACCTATACCCGGGAAGACGTGGTGGAGATCCAGTGCCACAGCGGAATTCTGGTGCTGCAGGAAATCCTTAAGGCCGTCTTGGCCGTTGGGGCCCGCCTAGCCGAACCCGGAGAGTTCACCAAACGGGCTTTTCTCAACGGCCGTCTCGACCTCGCCCAGGCCGAGGCCGTGATCGACCTGATCCAGGCCAAAACCCAGCGCTCCCTGGAAATTGCCCACCGGCAGCGCGCCGGCCGCCTATCCCAAGAAGTCCGGGCCCTCCAGAATGAGCTCCTCGACCTTCTGGCCCTTCTGGAAGCGGAGATCGATTTCCCCGAAGAAGACCTGCCGCAAGTGCCCCGGGAAGAGGTTCGCCGGCGCCTCGAGGCCAACCGCAGCGGGCTGGAATCCCTCCTGCGAACGTACGAGGAAGGGAGGCTTTATCGGGAAGGCCTGGCCGTCGTGATCGTGGGCAGGCCGAATGTGGGCAAATCCAGCCTGTTGAACGCCCTTTTGCGGGAGGAGCGGGCCATCGTGACCGCCATCCCCGGAACGACCCGGGATGTCATCGAGGAAACCCTGAACATTTCCGGGATCCCCCTCCGGATCATGGACACGGCCGGCCTCCGCCACCCCCAGGACGCCATCGAAGAAGAGGGGGTGCGGCGGACGCGGGAGCATCTCTCCCGGGCCGATCTGGCGATTTGGGTTGTGGACGGATCCGAACCTCTCAAAAAGGAAGACCTGGACATTCTCCCTCTGGTCGGGGCCCGGAAGACCGTGATCGCCTTGAATAAAAACGATCTCCCCCCCCGCTTCCCTTCGGAGAGCCTGCGGGAAAAGATCCCTGAGGCCCCGTTGGTTTCCCTCTCCGCCCTCCGCGGCGCGGGGATCGAAGACTTGAAGGAAGAGATTCGCCGGCTAATCCTCGCCGGGAAGACCGAATCCCCGGGTGAGGCGATTCTTTCCAACCTTCGTCACAAGCAGGCCCTCGAAAGGGCCGTCTGGGCTTTGAATCAGGCCTTGGAAAGCCTGGCGGCCGGCCTTTCGGCGGAATTCATCGCCATGGACCTGCAGGAAGCCCAGGCGGCCTTGGGGGAAATTGTGGGGACGCACACTTCGGAAGACATCCTGGAGAGAATCTTCAGCCAATTCTGCGTCGGCAAATGAACGAACCTCTTTTTTGGATTGATAAGGAAGGTCGCTGGTTCTACCAGGGGGAGGAGATCACCCATCGCCGGACCTACCTTCTCTACTCCCGCAATCTGACGCTCGACGCAAACGGCCGGCCTCTCCTCCGGGTTGGCAAAGAGGAATGCCGGGTTGAGGCGGAAGACGCCCCTTTCGTCGTCAAGAGCGTGGATTTCCTCTGCCCGGAGGGAGGAACCTTAAAATCCATCGATCTCCTCCTGAACGACGAAACCCGCGAGCCTTTGCAGCCGGAAACCCTGAGGGTCGGGGAGGAAAATGTTCTTTACTGCCGGGTGCGCGGGGGCTTGTTTGCCGCCCGCTTCTCCCGCGGCGCCTACCAACTGCTCTTCCCTCTCATCCGCCACGATGAAAAAGGCAGACGATTCTTTCTGCTTCTCGGCGGAAAAGAATACGACCTGCTTCGGGAGTAAATTCCCGGTTTTCTGAAATTTTCCGATCACGGACCTGCTGCAAATCTCGTCCTGTGAAACTTACCCCTCGAGTTATTTCTATTCATCGCCGATTGAGCTTCCCAACCTTCCCCTTCTCACTCACTCCAATCTAACGGGCCGGTTTATTCATGCCTCTTGACTTTCACCCCCAAGTTTAGATATCTTTCAAATATCGAAAATGGCTTTTTGGGTTTTTGATTTCCAGAGTTTGGCTCTCGCAACTGTTAGTAGGTCGGTGCCACTCCCAAAATATTAGCGACGAAGTTGCTTGAGGAAACCAAGCGGATCGGATAGTCGGGAGGGCGCTCAGCCCGAGGCGGTCCGGGCAATCATCCAGTAGATGAAATGAAGCGAAGTGCGGGCGCCAGGCGGCAGAACGCTTCCGCCTGGCGCCTGGCCGATAGCGTCGACCGGGCCGTCCTCCGTCGCTAAACATCGCCGAAGGAGAAATCAAGAATGAGCAATCCCCAGACACGCATGCAGCGTCTCGGCTACCGTAAGCCGGCAGATGTCGCGGAGCCTGATCAGCTCGTGCTCGTCGAGTACGTCTCCGGCGGGCGCGTGGCGATCATCACCCTCAACCGGCCCCACGCCGACAACGCCATCACAACGGAACTGGCGGCACAACTGATCGAGGTACTCGAGACCATCGCAGCCCGCTCCTCCATGCGCGTCGCCATCATGACCGGAGCCGGCGACCGGGCCTTCTCCGTCGGCGGCGACCTGTACCAGCGCAAGAATATGACGAAGGAGCAATGGCTGCGCCAGCGCCAAATCTTCGATCGCGTTCTCTACACCTTGCGCCAGTTACGCAGGCCGATCATCGCCGCAGTCCATGGGATGGCCTATGGCGGCGGCTGCGAGATCGCCATAAGCACAGACTTCATCATCGCGTCCGACGACGCGGTCTTCGGCCAACCCGAAGCCATGGTCGGCTTGAGCGCCGGCGGCGGCGGGCCGATCTTCCTCCCCCGTGTCCTCCCTCCGGGGAAGGCCATGCAGATGCTGATGACGGGCGAACCGATCACGGCTCAAGAGGCGCACCGGCTTGGCCTGGTCAACGAAATCTATCCCAGAACCGAGTTGATGGCCGGAGTGCTTAGCATCGCGGAGAAGATCGCGAGCAACTCTCCAACGGCGGTCCAGTCGGTCAAGCGCGCCGTTCAGAATGGGACAAGGCGAGCCTGTCGAACAGGCCGTCGCGATCATGATGGACGAGCACTGGCGCTCGGTGGTCCATCCCGACCGGGTCGAGGGAATCCGCTTTCACCGAAGGCCGGGAGCCGAGCTTCAAGGATCCTGACTTCTGACGCGCGAATACGCGGACTCGCCACCGTCAAGAAAAGGAAGGGATGGACATGAATGACCTCCAACGCAAAAAGACGATCATCAAGGCGGACGAGAGTCTCTGTATCGGCTGCGGGGCTTGCATCAGGGCCTGTCCCGGGTGGTTTGATTACCAAGAAGGAGTTCCCCGTTCCCATCGAAAACGGGTGGAGCCTCTGTATTGACTGCGGCCATTGCGTGGCCATCTGTCCTACCGGGGCCATGCATCAGCGCTCGATGGGCCCGAGGATTGCGAACCGATCGATATTCATCTGATCCCCGAATGGGACCGGGTGAGACAGTATCTTATTTCAAGACGTTCTATTCGCGGCTATATAAAAAAACCCATTGAAAAAGAAAAGATCTTGCAGTTGCTGGATATTGCCCGCTATGCCCCAAACGGAGCGAACCGTCAGATCGTACGCTGGTTCGTGATCAACGATCCTGTGAAGGTTCACCGGATTGCCGAGATGACCATCGACTGGATGAAAATCGTGAAAGAAAAGAACCCCGCACTATACCAGGAAGCCAAACTTGAATTGTTTGTCGAGCCATGGGAGTTAGGTCAGGATCGCATTTCCAGGGGGGCGCCCTGCGTTATCATGGCCTATGCACCGAAAGATGAGCGGACGGCGCCTCCGGCTGCCATGATTGCCATTCACCAAATTCAACTTGCGGCGCCCGCACTCGGTTTGGGAACCACTTTTACCGGTAGCATCAACACAGCCAGTCAATGTTACCCACCCCTGATTGAAGCCCTTGGATTACCTGAGGGATATATTCCGTATGGAACTTTCGTGATTGGATATCCATCCGAAAGATACCATCGGATTCCTAGAGAAAGCCCGTCGATGTGACCTGGCGCTGAGATTGGGAAGAACTGAATGCTGAGCCATGGCCAAATCAAAAACGACTTCGATGTGAAAAAGTGGCTAATTTGGTAAGAGAAATCTTGACTTTCATGGTGCATGAATCTGCTATGTAGATTTCACTCCGCTTCATCGAGAAAATTTTCAACCTATCTTTCGCATCTCAACACAAAAACCTCGTGACAATTTCAGGAGGGCTTATCCTTTTCCACTCCCTCCCCTTTCCCCCATCCAGACGATTTGCGGAGAGGTTCTAATGGGAAGAGGTTTCCCCTTCCCGGTGCGCTGCCACGACGAAGTTTAGTCGAACCCAAATGGGTTTTTTACCGAACCGTCAGGAACCGCTTTTTTTCATCTGATAGGGAATCAGCGCCGTCAGAAGGAATCCCACCCAGGGGAGAAAGGTGATCAGCCACAGCGTGGCCGGAACTCCGAAATGGTCGGCAAAAAGTCCGAGAAGGGCCGCTCCCAGCCCGCCCATGCCGAAGGCCAGGCCCAGGATCAGACCGGAAGCCATGCCGACGTTCTTCGGGAAAAACGACTGGCCCATGGCCATGGATATGGAGAAGGAAAAAATCAGGATAAACCCCGCCAGGGTCAGCCAGAAAAAAGACCAGACGCCGCTGCTGAGAAGGAAAAGAACCAGCAGGGGCCCCGTGCACCCCAGGCTGAAGAGAATGATCTTTTTGTGACCGAAGCGGTCGGCGAGAGGCCCGCCCACGACGGTTCCCACGGTGCCCGCCATCAGAAAGGCGAATAGAAGAGTCCCCGCCTGCATGGGGTCTCCCTTCATGTAATTGATGTAGTAAAAAGGGATGAAGGTGATGAGCCCAATGTGGGTCCAGGAGCGGAACATGATCATCCCCAGGAGAAGCGACATAGGGTAGAGGGCCGGGCGGATCGCCGCCAGAAAGGAACCCGAAGGCGCCGCGGCCGGGGATGCAGACGGGCGGCGAATTCGCCAGAAACGGCTGAAGAGGAAGACGGCGGCCATGAGGATTCCCGGCACGATGAAGATGGCGCTCCCCTTGAGGCCGAATTGCATCACAAAAAAAATCCCCAACGGCGGACCGAAGGCAAACCCGAGATTTCCCCCCACGGCGAAAATCGACATGCCCGTGGCCTTTTTCTCCCCGGCGAAGAAATTCGCAATCCGCCAGCCTTCCGGATGGTAGATGGCCACGCCCACACCGCTGACGATCACCAGGATCAAAATCGTCGGGTAATTGGGCGCCCATCCCAGCAGGGCCATCCCGAGCCCGGCCAGAAAGCACCCGGCCGGCAGGAACCAGTGGAGCGACCTGCGGTCCGCTAAGTATCCGAATATCGGCTGGATCACCGAGGAGGTAAGGCTGGAAAAGAGAACGATCGTCCCGGCCATGGCGTAGGAAAGGCCGAGGGCGTCTTTCAGGAACGGAAGCAAGGCGGGCAGCGCATTCGTGTTCAGGTCCGCAACCATGTGTCCCAGACACAAGAGGACCAGGGCGCGATAATCCACCGTCTTTTTCTCCTCCGATTGATGATCCAAAACGCCCCCCTGAGAATCGTGTCTTTTTCAGCGTTAAAATAAGAATATATCGCGGATTCCAGGATAGAAAAGAAAAAAATGGAACCCTCGATAAGGATTTCCCCGTCCCCGCCGGGGGATTTTTTTTCGCCATTGCCGATTGCCTTTGCCCGTTAAAGAACGATTCCGGGGAAGAGACCTTCCCAAGACCATCCGCACCGCCCGCAGAAACCCACAGAAATCTTGCCTCCCTTCACTTTTAACCTTTGTTTTCGAGGTGAAAGCTTGGACTGGGCGCGGGGGCGGCGGCGCGATTTGCGAAAGCACCGGCCGGGATCTCGGCTTGCATCAGCGAAACCAAAAGAGTTTCCGCAAAGAGAGGCGGAGCCCTAAGGGCCCGCCTGGCCCCATGGAAAGACCACTGCCTCGTGGTTTCGCGAAGCGCGACGCTGCCCCCGCGCCCCGGCGGGGGCTTGAAACGACTTGAACCCCTTATATCTTTTGAAGAGTGAAGGGAGGCAAGCCCACAGAAATCGCTTGACAACAAACTCCGCCCTGGTAAAATGCACTAACTTTTTTTCATCCTGACGCAAGAGCCTTCCATGCCGGTTCTTGGGCATCTTTCATCGGTCTTTTCTTGGGGATTTCATGTCCGAAATTTTCAAGAAGCTTCTTCGGCGCAGGCGCCACGGGGGTTTGGTCAAGCCCGGGGAGCCCTTTTCTTTTTTTCTCCCCAAAGAATTTGACGAACCGATGTTTCCCGGAGTACGCTGCCGGGAAAGAACCTTGGCCCGGACCGTCGTTAAAAAGAAGGTGGGGCTGGATTGAGCTCTGTGTCGGATTTGAGGACCGAGGATATGAGAGTCATTTTTCCTTCGGATGTAACCCCCCTGTTTCCCATAGAGATCAGTGAAGGGCGTGGCCCCCCAGGATCGAGGGGTCCTTCCCTCATGGTTTGAATTTGTCTCCTGACCCGCATCCCCAGGCAGGGGTCGGTGGGCTTTTTTCTCGCCGAAAGGAAAAGGCACCGGGTCGCATTGGGATCCGATTTTCAACGAAAAGGAGGATGAAACAGTGGAACCTGAATGGTTGAAGATGGCATCGAGTACGGGCATGTGGATCATCGGCTTTATCTTCGCCGGCAATGCCCTGGGAGCGTCTTATCTCTTCTACCGGTTGGCCAAGAAGACCGGAAGAAGGATGAAAATGAAGGAAGAAATCATGCACGAGGCCCTGAAAGCCTCCTTTATCACCTCGCTCGGTCCCGCAATGGGCGCCTTTGTAGGCCTGACGGTCCTGGTGATCGCTCTTGGCGGAGCCTACGCCTTCGCCCGCGAGTCCGCGGCCGTCGGATCCATTATGTACGAGTTGATTGCGGCCCGCTTCGGCGCTGAGGCTGCCGGGGTCCCGCTAACGCGCGAAGGAATGACCGTTGCGGCTTTGCCCGTCGTCTTCTGGATCGCCGCCATCGGCTCCTTCGGCTGGGTGCTCACCGGCGGCGTCTTCACCCGCTGGCTGCCCAAGCTCAAGGAGTTATTGGGCGGCGGAGACGCCAAACGGCTCCAGATCATCACCGTGGCGATGATGTTGGGAGCTTTCGGTCGGATGCTTACCAACTCCTCCATCAAACCGCTCATCACCAAGGGACAGTGGCCGGCCATCGTGGCCAGCATCAGCGCCGGCATAGCGGCTGCGATCTGGCTGAAGATGTCGGACAAACTCGGCAAACCCAATATGAAGGAGTATTTTCTGATCATCGCGCTGATTGTGGGCATGCTTTGCGGGCAGATTACCCGGCTTTCGCTGACCCCATAAGCAAGGAAAGGAGACCCAAAAAATGGAAAAGATAAATAAATTGGCTGGCGAAAGTCCTCTCAGCATGGCCGAGAAAGAGGAAATCATCCAGAAGGAATATGCGCCCAAAGCCCACCGCTTAGGGCTGACCGTCTCGATTATCCATATCGCGATCTTCTTCCTGCCGCCCCTCTATATCATGTTCTACTTCAACGTTCCTGTGGACTGGGTGGCCGTCGGCAAAGGAACCATCGCCGTTTTGGGGTTCAGTGCGCCCTTCTGGTTCATCGAGCCCATCTCCTACTTCGTGGTGTTAGGAATCTCCGGGACCTACATCAGCTTCCTGGCCGGCAATATCTCCAACTTCCGCCTGCCCGTATCGGCCGTGGCCCAGGAAGTGGCCGGGGTCCGCGAGGGGTCCCATGAGGGAGAGATCATCTCGACTTTGGCCATCGTAGCCACCCAGGTGATGCTGACCCTGGCAGCCTTGAGCGGGGCCATTTTCGTGACCATGGTGGTGAAATACCTGCCGAAGAGCTTTGTGGCCGCCTTCGACTGGCTGCTGCCGTCCATCTGGGGCGCCATCGTGATCCAATTTGCCCTGCGCAAGTGGCAGTATGCGGTGGTGGCGATTCTCTTCTCGATCTATATCGATGTCTACTCCCCTCTGCCTGTGTGGTCGCACGTTCCGATCATCGTTTTCTTTATGGCGATTCTCGCTCTTAAACTATATAGCAAAAAATTATGGCTCATCGCCGAAAAGGAAGCGGCTCCCGCAGGAAAAGGAGGCAAACCCTGACTATTGGCGATTCCTTCCGGCTGTCTCCGGCAGCCATTCGTCACCAGAATAGGGTTTCTCGTTGAGGCCTGCGGGCGAATCGGTGAAGGCCGGAGGGAAAACCGATCCGGATTCGCCAAGGTTTTGCCCGCGAAGTTCGCGTTGCCGGAGTCAACCGGATAACTTCCAACCGGAGAGAGGAGGAATTTCTAAGTGCAGAATGGAATCTTGTGGATTGACAACAAAGCGCCGGAGCTGAACGCTCTTTCCAAGGAGATCTGGGATTATGCGGAAGTGGGCCTGCGGGAAGAAAGATCGGCGGCGGCCCTGGCGGGTTATCTGGAGAAGGAAGGGTTCAGCGTCCGGAAGGGCGTCGGCCACATGCCCACGGCCTTCGTCGCCACCTACGGCGAAGGAAAGCCGGTCATCGGTTTTCTCGGGGAGTACGACAGCCTTGCCGGAGTCTCCCAGAAGACGATTCCCACCAAGGAAGAGGTTGTCCCCGGCGGCCCGGGCCACGGGTGCGGCCACAACCTTTTGGGCGTGGGGGCTCTGGGGTCTGCCGTTGCCTTGAAAAAAGAGATCGAGTCCGGCCGAGCCAAAGGAACCGTCCGGTTCTATGGGTGTCCGGCGGAGGAAACGCTCATCGGCAAGGTGTTCATGGCCAAAGCCGGGCTCTACCACGACCTGGATGCGGCCCTCACCTGGCACCCGTGGGTATATAATGGCGTCTGGGGCAGCCGGCATTTGGCGATGAACTCCGTCCGCTTCGCCTTCTCCGGGCGGACGGCTCACGCCGCCTCGGCGCCCCACATGGGGATCAGCGCCCTGGACGCGGTCGAGCTGATGAACGTCGGGGTTAACTTCCTGCGCGAGCACGTCATCCAGGAAGCCCGAATCCACTACGTGATCACGAACGGCGGGGGGCAGCCCAATGTGGTCCCGGCCCAGGCGGAAGTCTGGTATTACGTGCAGGGCGCCCCGCCGGTATCAGGTGGAAGAGATCTATCCGCGCATCCTTAAAATCGCCGAGGGCGCCGCGTTGATGACCGGAGCCCAATTGGAAGTGAAATTCCAAGTGGGGAGCTACGATTATTTGCCCAACCGGGTGCTCTCGGAACTCCTCCTGGATAGCTTCCGCAAGGTGGGCGCTCCCAAATTCAGCGCGGATGAATGGGCTTTTGCCAAGGCCTTGGAAAAATCCTTTGCCCCCGGCTCGAAGCTCTCCGTGTTGACGGCAAATAATGTCCCGCCGGAGTACGCCGAGCTGACCCTTCACGAAGAGGTGGCCCCCATCTTCGACTGGGGCAAGCCGATGCCCGGCTCCACGGACGTCGGCGACGTGAGCTGGATCACGCCCACCGCCCAGCTTACAGCCGCAACCTTTGTCATGGGCACCCCCGCCCACTCCTGGCAGGCGACGGCAGCCTCGGGTATGGGGATCGGCCAAAGGGCCATGATCGCCGCGGCCAAGGCGATGGGTTTAGCAGGTTATGAGCTGATGACCAAACCCGATGTTCTCAAGAAGGTGAAAGAGGCCTTTCTCCAGGATACAGGGGGAAAGCCTTACGTATCGCCCCTGCCGCCCGAGATGAACGCTCCGCGGATGCAATTCTAAGGGCAAACCGAGCTCCAGGGAGGAGTCTTGCTCCTCCCTGGAGCCGGCGTCAGGCGCCCCTGGACCAATGGGATGGCATCCTGTACCCCCCGCACCTCTTCGCGCTGAGGTCGAAGGCATCGCCACCAACACCCCAAAATCCGTAACGTGCAGGAAGTGCCGTAGCACTATGCGAAAACCGAGAAAGTCGCTGGCTAAGTAAGAATTCCGCAGGAAGCTTAGGGTATTCAGACCTATTGATCCGCAAAGCACATTCCCGGGTTGCGATGCCGGCACGCTCTCCGAGCATCAGACGGCTCATAATATTTGGAGGGGGGGCTTTTTATGGGACTGGTCACAATTTATCTGGATGCTGACACAGAAAAGAAGCTGAAGAATATTATTAGGAAGCGAGGTATATCGAAGAGTAAATGGATTTCTGCTCTCATCAGGGAAAAAGCCGTGAGTACTTGGCCTGAAAGCATATCAGAACTTGCAGGCGCGTGGGCAGACCTGCCCACGGCCGAGGAAATAAGGAAGAAAGTGGGCCGGGATGAATCTCGGGAGAAGTTATGAAGTATGTCTTGGATACAAATACGCTGATCTATTTTTTTAAAGGGTTGGGTAAGGTTGCGATGAACCTGCTCGCAAAATCCCCCGGTGAAATCGCTATCCCCACAATAGTGCTCTATGAGTTGGAGGTATGGGTGGGAAAATCTCAATCTCCGCAAAAACGAATCGAGCAGCTTCAGGAGCTTGTTTCCCTCATCAATATCATTCCTTTGGGGCATGCGGAAGCGAAATGTGCGGCAGGAATTCGAGTAAAATTGGAGAAAAAGGGGATACCTGTCGGCCCCTATGATGTCTTAATCGCCGCGTCCGCCTTAGCGAACAATTGGATCCTTGTCACCCATAACAAAGAAGAATTCGCAAGAATAGAAGGGCTCAAAATAGAAGATTGGTACTAAATATTCTCTGGAGATACAAAGAATACTCAGCGCCGGGAATGATTTTCTATCCAAACCATATCTGCAATCGGATTGCCTTTTCCCAAGGTGCGTAGAGTGGCACGATAGCATGAATTATTATATTAAATGACCAAGCCTCCCCCAAAAAAAATCAGGGCCAAAAGGAACCCCGAACCCACATTCATCAATTGGTGGATCAACCACCGTCTCTGCCGGTGGATGGAACAACATTATGCGTGGAATATTACAACCGACCACTATCCCTTATGCACCTGGATTACTTAAGAAGCCCAAGCTGCTCTCGATCCCCTCACCCCGTGCGAGAACGTTTTTGGCAATTTGTTCTGCCTGACATTTACCAGCAATACGAAGGGTGTGAATTATTAAGAACTTATTTGGCCACTCTTGAGTCCAAAATCCATAATGTCATTTCCCAAGCCTCCCTTGCATATTGGCTTCATCTCTATCGTCGTCTCTATCCTGGCCCAATCGGTAAAGATACCGACCCTCCAACAATAGGCCTTACGCGATGTGCACTGGAAGCCGCCATACAGAAGTACGCTCGTCTATCCCCGTGCAATCGCGTGGGCCTAAGCAAAGAGATACCTTTGAATTCGATCTTGGGGGGCTACTTATGGCCAAGGATTTCGAAATTGAGCGTGAATTAATAAAAGGGAACCCAATCAACTTGTTCTAACGAACTTCTCCAAGAAGGAATTGGCAGAATTTTATGATCTTGAGAAGCTCGCATATGAAATTTGGCGTGTTGGGAACACCGCGAACCATTGGCAAGGGAGCACCCTTTGTTGTCGAGAATACAGAGGAAAGATTCCGGGGATGATAGATCCGCTGAATTGAACATACTCCTTGAGATCCACGATGAGCGATTAGGCGGCGTCACAGAGGTGTCATCCATCGGTGCAGTTTTTTCCCATCTCAAGGCGGCAGCATCAGAGAAGGTATCATATTTTTGCCAAGTTATAACCTTGCAGAAATATCCACCGATCTCCTCAATGAAGGTTTTAGAAAGATTTTCGGAATTTCCCTTCCCGAAGGCCAAAAGCCAAACTTTATCTGGATTCCATTTAATCTGCGCGCTTTTCGCGATATACACCTTCCGCTTGCTGACGCATTCAATTCTAAGCATGGCGTTACTCTTGATTTTACCCTTGCAATAATCGCAGCACTGGCATTCAGAGTGTTTTTTTTGTGGAGCAAATCTAAAGGTCTTGCAATATTTAGATACTGGCAGCGGGCTTATGACTTAACCGATCATAAAGACCAATATTCCCCAAATCATCCAAGATTTTCTCCCTTCAGCAGCCAGGATCCTTGGTCTTTCGGAAACAAACGTATCAGGTCTTGATATTGGGGCGGCAGTTAATTACTGGACATTGTCCAAGTCAATCAGAAATGATCTCGACTTGGTTTACTCCTGCCCGCATTCAATTTTTTTACCCTACGATGATAATTATGTTTTTATTGATTATGCTTGGATTCTCCGAAGGTTGTATGATCTCTTCTTCGGAGTCAGCATAAAAGATCAAAATTTTAAAGGAACAGCACTGGAACAAGCAACCCAGTTCGTGCCTTCGTTGCTTCCCAATAAAGGCTGTGAGGCAACGAGTGGACAGAAACGCCAGATTGATTATGCCCATGCAGTTGGAAAACACTTAGTAATTGCCGAATGCAAGGCGGTGGGCCGGTCGATTGCTTTTGATCGCGGGGATCCCGCTGCCATTAAATATCGCAACGAGAAGGTAATTGAGGCCACATTGGACAAGGCTGATGAGAAGGGACGCTGGCTCGCCCAAAATCCGAAGGGGAAGAACTATGATATAAGTGCATACGAAGACATTCTGCCGATTGGGGTAAGCCCTTTCGTCGAGTTCATCCCCAGCAGCGGGTTCCGCTATTGGATCGCCGACAGAATACCAAGAGTTCTTACTCCAGAGGAATTCAAAGATGTAGTGAAAAATCCTGCACAGGTGCGGACAGCTATGAATAGGATACCTATTTGCAAGTGATCCTTCTAAAGATGGCCCAATCCATAAATCAATTTATCCTTATCTGTTTGGCATGATCAGCTACGCATTACCATAATTCCCAATTCTGCTATTTTACCTTAAAAATCAACTACATAAAAAGTGTTGATATTGTTTTTATCTCTGCTAAAATCGGGTTGATTTTGAGAGTTGCCTAACTGGCACGTTAGCTTGCATGGAAAATGCTTGAAGGGCCCTGATTGATGAAATGGCGAAAGGGGAATATCACACTCACATTCTTTGCGGGAATGTTCTTCTGGTGGGCAATTATTGTCTTATATTTGAGCCTGCGATGGAGGCGCAAACTCAGAGGTCTACCTTAGAGGGCTGTTTCCGGCGTTGCCTTTATGTTTGCTCCTTGCGTGGGGGATAGACGGGGTAGGCATTAAATCTTGGTGGCTACGTGGGGCGGCTGGATACGGCCTAAATTGGCTTGCTCAGATAATGTGGCGCAATTCAACCGATGCAGTATCCATTACAAAGGGGATTCGCCTCGGAACCGACGGCCCATTCGTTATTGGAGCGATGGCTGTGTCATGGGTAAATCTTTTGGGGTTAGTCATTATTTTGCTTCTGCGAGAGCATTTCGTCTCAAAAGGTAACCGTTTAACAACCGCTTCGAAGGAGGAGGGGCAGGGGCGGGATCGCTAATGATGAGATTATCAGATCTTGTGATTACTGCTATAGCGTTTACTTCAGGAAAATCCGTTAAAGTTTCTATATATTGTCGTTATCTTCTATCGGGAAATATGCCATTTCTCGGCAAAACCGCTTGTCAGCTCTGTAATTTCTCCGATCATTTTTCTATCGGATGGCTATTTCCTCGACGGCTGGCGATCGTAAGGCCTGACCCAGAAGCACCCTCTTGAAAGTGCAGGGAATCGATTCAAGAAGGACCCGGGCTAAACGTCTTCCTCTCTCCAGCCCATCGGGCAGATCGACTTTGTTGATGAAGGGAATGACTTTGGCGCCGGCCGGCCTATTCCCCAGCGTTGCCGCAAGCAATCGGGCAATCATCCCCTCATCGATAACCGCCCCTTCCTCTGCTTCAAGAATCTTCATGGCGATCCGGGCCCGGAATACATGCTTCTCGTTTAAAGGGCATCCCAGCGCGTCAATGCCCACGACCGGAATCATCAAGGTCGTCGCCTGCGGCAGGACCGGCTCTCCTTCCCGGGGAGCCTTGAGAGGCCGCCCGGCCGCCCCGTCCGCTTCCACGACAACATAGGATAAATCTTTGATGGATAACAGTTCGTCAACCCAGAAAGGAGGTATTCCGGCAAGCTTGCCGTTGTTGAGCTTCTCCTGAGCGACGACCAGGCAGTGATCGCGTCCGAGGTTTTCTCCGACCCATTGTTTCAGTCCCTTGAGGTCTTTGGATAAGAAAAGAGAGAATTCCGGGGAAGACTCCGGATCCCAGATTTTTGTCGTCGTGGTAAGCAACACTCCCTTCTTATCGGCTGAAAGTTCTCTCCCCAGGGCGAACATCAGGGTGGTCTTGCCTCCGCCGCCCGCGAGACTGATGATCTCCCGGTCTCCCAGCTCTAAAGCCTTGTTCAGGATCAAAGTCATTTTTCCGCTGATTTCTTCTGAAGATATTCCCGGTAGTCTTCCGGCGTATCGATATCCATGAGGACCGACGCCGTACCCACGTCGACCAGGAGGACCTCTTCGGGGTGCCTTTGAACGATTTCCCTGAACCCCACGTCCCCCGTAATTTTGAAACTCTCGGCAAGATATTTTATGCTGAAAAGCGCGGGGTGTCCTTTCTTCCCTCGGTAGGCGGGAAGAAGAATGCCCGGGGAGGGACGCAGGCCGCGAAATTCCCGAATGAGCCGGTTATAAACGGCGGGCCGGATTTCCGGCTGATCGCCCAAGACAACGAAGAAGGCCTCCGATTTCTTATCCAGAGCCTTCAGGCCTTCTTGAATCGAGGTGATCATCCCCCGGGCATAATCCGCATTGACCACGACCCTGGCCCCGCGGACATCCATCGCTTTGCGAATCCTCTCCGCCTCATGCCCCAGCACGAGAATCACCTCGTCCACATCCGCTTCGAGAACCGAATCCAGAACCTGCTGCAGCAGAGCCTTTCCCTCGATCCCCAGGAGCTGTTTGGCCTGCCCCATGCGTTTGGATTCGCCCGCGGCCAGGATGATTGCCGAGATCATTTTATCCCCTCGCTCAACGGGTCCGCCAAAGCGCTGCCCAGATCCTTCAAGTCCTTCAGATTGCCCGCCGGGAGGAAATCGTCAATGTATGGCAAAGCCGCAAGCATTCCCCGGGTCAGCGGCTGATACCCCGCTGTCCCCTTGAGAGGATTCATCCAGATGATCCGCCGCGCCCTCCTCTTGAGGCGCTTCATCTCGGCGTCGAGCACGGCCGGATCCCCCCGATCCCAGCCGTCGCTGAAGAGGATCACCACCGCGGACCCGGCCGCCATCCCATTTCCGTAAATATCGTTGAAAGTCTTCAGGCACGGCCCCAGTCGGGTCCCTCCGGACCAGTCCTGGACCATCCGCCCGAGGACCGGCAGAGCGCCGGCTGAACGGTTCCTCTTGACGACGTCCGTAATCCGGGTCAGGCGCGTGCTGAAGACAAAGGACTCGCTCCGCCGGAAGACTTTTTGCAGCCCGAAAATAAACTGGAGGGTGAATCGCGTCGATGCCTCCATGGACCCGCTGACATCGCACAGGGATATGACCTTCAGCGGTTTCACCTTGCGGCGCCTCCTGATCAGGTCCAGGATCTCGCCCCCGTTGCGAACGGTCCTGCGGATCGTGCGGCGAAAATCCATTTCCCTTCCCCGGGGAGCGGCCTTCTTTCTCCGGCTCACCTTCAGAATCCACCGGGACAGGAGGCGGGCCGTCTCCTTTTCCATCATCGCTTGATCTTCAAAGGAGTAGCGGCTGAAATCCTTCACCAGGAACACTTCCTGCGGGCTGTATCCGGCGCTGACGCTTTTTTCGTCGCTTCTTTCCGAGGGCGCAGGGGAATCCTCGCGGGCCTCGGCCAGCGGCCCCTCCTCGAGGTCCCCATCCCCCTGCAACCCCTCATCGGCGGGCAGGACGTGTTTGGCCGGGCGTTCCTCCAGCCGCCCCCAGAAATATCCGAAGACCTCCTTGAAAACGGCGGTCTCCTTATTTGACGAGACAAAATTGGCTTTGAGGGCTTCGAAAAAATCCCCGCGGTCGGACAGGTCGATCCATTCGAGGCTGCGGAAAGCATCCGTAACCCGGCCGGGAGTGATCTTTATCCCTCTTTTCTTCAATTGGCGGGCAAAAAGGAAAAGGTTGGTAAAGAGATCCCCCCGATGAAACTCGACCACAGAATCCCCCTTCCGCTCAGGCGCAGGGCAGGCGAGAACCGGTCAGGTCGTCTTTGCGGGGCAGGAGCCCCAGAAAGGTGGAAATGCCGGCTTCTTCCATTTGCTTAAGGTCCTCGTAGTACTTGAAAATGCAGCCCAGGGTCTCGCGGACCGCTTCGGCATCCAGATCTTCTTTGCCCAGGGCCATCAGGGCCTGGATCCAGTCGAGGGTCTCGGCGATTCCCGGCTTCTTGAAGAAGTCTTTCTCCCGCGCCCGCTGCATGAAAGCGCAGACCTGGTGAACCAGGGTCCCTTTGGCCTGCGGAACTTTGGCCAGAACAATCCGGGTTTCTTTTTCGATCGAGGGGTAGTCGATCCAATGGTAAAGACAGCGGCGTTTCAGGGCGTCGTGCAGTTCCCGGGTCCGGTTCGAGGTCAGGATGACCTGGGGCCGTATTTTCGCCTGGATCGTCCCGATCTCCGGGATCGAGATTTGAAAATCCGAAAGCACTTCCAGGAGAAACGCCTCGAACTCTTCGTCCGCCCGGTCGATCTCGTCGATCAGGAGAACCACGGGCTTTCCGGAGTTCGCCTGGATAGCCTCGAGGAGGGGGCGGCGAATGAGAAACTCCTCGGAAAAGATCTCCTTCCCGATCTCCTCGCGCGGGGAGGCGCAGACCTCGGCCTGCTTCATCCAGAGGATCTGTTTGGGATAGTTCCACTCGTACAGGGCTGTGGCCGCATCCAGCCCCTCGTAGCACTGGAGGCGGATCAGACGGGTGCCCTGAATCTGGGCCAGGACTTTGGCAATCTCCGTCTTGCCGACCCCCGCTTCCCCTTCCACCAAAATGGGTTTTCCCAATTTCAAGGAGAGAAAAAGGACCGTCGCCGTATCCCGGTCGACGATGTACTTCGCGCCTTCCAAGGCCGTCTGTATTTCTTCGATGGATTTAAACATTGCTTGCTTCTTCCTTCTCTCGGGTTCCTTCACCGTCATGCTTCAGAATCCTCTAAGACTCATCGGGGGAGATGGTTTCGTAAAAAGGTTTCCCGCCCCTGGCGGGACTAGGCGCGCAATAGATAAAGAGTAGGGGCGGTTCGCGAACCGCCCCTGCAGATGGACTTTTTACGAAACCATCATTTCCTTCTCTCTTGAATCATTTCGGCCACGATGGCCACGGCGATCTCTTCCGGCGTCAGCGCCCCGATGTTCAAGCCCACGGGGGCGTGCACCCTCTGGAATTTTTCGGGGGGGATGCCTTTGGCCGTCAGGTTGTCGTAAACCGTTTTAATCTTTCTCCGGCTGCCGATCATCCCGAGATATTTTGCCTCGGTGCCCAAGGCCCATTCCAGCACTTCCTGGTCATAGGCATGCCCGCGGGTTACAATGACCAAGTAGCTGGACCGGTTGACTTTCAGCTTGGGCAGGGCGAAAGGGAACTCCTCGGCGATCACTTCCCCCGCTTCCGGAAACCGCTCCTTGTTCGCAAACTGCGGCCGGTCGTCGATCACCGCCACCTGAAACCCCACCATGGCGCAGATCTTGGCCAAGGAAAGGGAAATATGGCCGCCCCCGAAGATGAACACTTTCGGCGTGGGAACGACGGGCTCGATGTAAATATCCATGACTCCCCCGCAGATCATCCCGATTTCCTCGGCTTTTTTCCCGGTCAGATCGAAGTGGACGGTGCGCGGCTTCTCCTCCTGGATAATCTTCATCGCCTCCTGCCAAACCTCCGCCTCCAGGCACCCGCCCCCGATCGTCCCCAAGATCTTTCCGCTTTCCAGGATGAGCATCTTCGCGCCCACTTCCCGGGGGGTTGACCCCTTGGTCCCTATGATCGTAGCCAAAGCCGCGCTCTTGCCTTCTTCTTTGATCTTCAAAATTTCTTCAATAAAATCAGACATGCTCCGTTCTCCTGGAAAACCTCTTTCTACCCAACCCCGAAGGTTAAAAATCTCCTAAAAGCCTTCAAGACAATGTAACCCTTCAGTCACGGGTGGTGCGGAACAAATTCTGTTGTGGCCTGGGGGTTCGGGCGGTTCGCGAACCGCCCCTACTCTTGATCTATTGCGCGCCTAGTCCCGCCAGGGGCGGGAGAGCTTTTTACGAAACCATCGATTGAGCAACCTTTTACGAGTTCATCATTTATTGTATCTCATCAAAATCGCTTCCAGCACGCTTCCCCCGATGGCCCGCGCCTTGTCGGAGATAGTAAAGCAGTTTTCGCGCGTTCCCCGCGGATCGATGTCTCCCGCTTTCATCTGCGCCGTGACCCGGACCCCGTCGCGGAGAATCCCGCGAAGGACCCCGGAGATCCCCGCGTTCACGGAGTTCCCGTTCACCTCCGCGACCGTCTCTCCCGCCCGGACCGAATCTCCGATTTCCCTCCGCGCCCGGAAGACTCCCTCGGCGGGCGCCCGCAAAACCCGTTCCCAGGTATATCCTCCAATGTTGCCCGGGATCCCGGTGTTCGGTTCCGCTTCCCCCACTTCGATGATCCGGCCCAGATTGTGGCCGCGATTGGTTTCGACGACTGCGTGAACATCTTTTCCGGCCCGAAACCCCGGTCCGAGGCCGATCACCCAGGGCGCGTCGTCGATTCGGGTTCCCATGTTCTCCTTGGCCAGAATCGCATCGACGATCACCTGGGGCTTCAGCAGGTTGCGGATCTTCGCCTCGGGATCGACGATCACCGGCACCCAGCCTTCCCTCCAACCTCGCCGGATCTCGTCTCCCCCGCCAACCCTTCTGGCCCTCACGTTCTCCACCTCTTTTTCTTCTTCGTAAACCGCTTCGCAAAAGGAGACGGCGCGCCGAACGGCAACAGGCTGGGCGATCTCGGTCAGACAGACGCGAAACCCGGAGCGGAAAAGACGATGGGCCACCCCCGTCGCCATCTCCCCCGCCCCTTTGATCAGCACAATCAATTTTTCCATTTCCTCAGATTCTCCGGAGATCGCGAAGGGATCCGCAAAAACATCCTCTTCCCTATCTATCAAAGAGAGAACTTTCACTCCCTCTTACCCTCTCCCGCCGGCGGGAGAGGGCCAGGGTGAGGGTGGATGAAGTTTGCCGGATGTCGCTATGCGCTTTGCGCTCCCCCTTATCCTCTCCCAAATGGACAGACTGGGAAACGGCAGACCGAGCATTTCAGACACAATCCCCCGTGGCCGAGGCGGACGGAATCTCCCGCGGAGATCGGATCTCCGGCCAGGATGCGGGGTAGGAGGAGATCCAGCGCGGTGACGGGATCGTGAACCACGCAGGCCGGCCCCCCGAGAATTTCCGTCTTTCCCAGACGCGCATAGGCCGTCATCGACCCGGGAAGAACCGGCGCTCCGTAGAATAGGATCTTCGCCCCCGACCGCCGAATTCCCTCCAGGGTGACGTCGTCCGGATCGACCGAAAGCCCGCCGGTGGTCACGATCACTTCGCAGCCTTCCTTTTTCATTTTTTGAATCTCCCGGCCGATCCATTCCGGATCATCCGGTGTGACCGCCACCCTCGTGACTTTGGAGCCGAGATTCGCAGCCTTCTTCCCCACGATCCCCGCCGAGGTGTCTTTGATCCTCCCCTCGAAAATTTCGCTTCCGGTGACCACAACCCCCACTTTCTTCTTCTTGAAAGGCAGGATCTCCAAAACCGGCGCGCTCCGGCGGCAAATCTCTTCCACTTTCCTCACCTTCGATTCCCGAATCGTCAGGGGAATCGTGCGGGTTCCCGCAATCACTTCGTCCGGGCAAACCGTGGAAAAATTGTGGCGGGTCGAGAGAATCAGGGCGCCCACTGAATTGATTCTTGCAACCGCCGCGACATTGATCTTCAGAAGACCGAAGCTCTTGGACAAAAAGTCGATCTTTCCTTCGCGCGGGCCGCGCCGCCCAATCCCTTTGCCGGCCATGGCCCTGGCCATCCGCTTGGCCGCCTCGTCTTCGTGAAGCTCGCCGGGGGAGAGCTCCAGAACAAACACCTGTTTCTTCCCCATGTCCAGAAGACGGGGAAGGTCTTCTTTTTTAACGATATGCCCTTTGCGGAAAGCCGCCCCTTTGAATTTTCCCGGGATGATCTGGGTAAGATCGTGGGCCAGTCGTTTTCCCACGGCGTCTTCCACCTGGATTTTCTTTAGCATAAATTCCCTTTAAAATGAACCTCTTGAAATCTGATGGTCTCGTAAAAAGTCTGAAAATGGGCTATTACCGTCATTCCCGTGAAAACGGGAATCCAGTCCTTTCAATATCTTGGCAGATTCTGGATTCCCGCCTGCGCGGGAATGACGGCTTTTTACGAGTTCATCAAATCTTCATTCCCGCGAAATTTACCCTGCCGCCGCTTGGGGCGGGGCACCCGCGAAGGCATGCCCCCCCGCGCCCCCCTTTGACAAAGGGGGGGATTTAAAGGCGTATTTCTTACGAAGCGGGAATCCAGCCTTTTGAATCATCTTCCAATTTTCGGAAGCCGCCCCATAGGAACAACTACTTTTCGATAATATTTTATCTCAACTTCCCCTGTAAGTCTATGATGGTGCGATTCACGATCTAATCTCAATCTTTGCTTTTCCCCTGATAACGGATTGGATTTTTTGTCCGTTTCCTGATAAAAATGAAAATGGTCGCTGTCATTTTTTGCGCTTCGATGAAAGGGGCATCGTCTCTCCCTTTCTCTTACATTTTCGCTTATTTTAAGGAGCCGTTTTGTGAGCCTAAGCAATGAATACGGAAAAAAGCGGGTGACCGCCGAAGAAGCCGTTAAAGTCGTCAGGTCCGGGGATTGGGTGGATTATGGCCAGTTCGCGGCCCAAGCCGTGGTTTTGGATAAAGCCTTGGCCGCAAGGAAAGATGAGCTCTGGGACGTGAAGATCCGATCGTCGACCCGGGCGATGAACATCCCCGAGGTCGTCCGGGTCGACGCCAAGGCCGAGCACTTCGTCTACAATAGCCATTTTTTAAGCCGCCACGACCGCCAGGCCCACGACCAGGGGCTCTGCTGGTATATCCCTATTTTTTATCACGAAAACCCCCTCTGTTATCGCAACTTTTTGGATGTGGATGTGGCCATGATTGCGGCCGCCCCTATGGACGAGCAGGGCTTCTTTAATTTCAGCGTCTCCGTCTCCTACAGCCGGGCGATCTGCGAGAAAGCCAAGATCGTAATTCTCGAAGTCAACCCCCACTTGCCCGTCTGCCTGGGGGGCAGGGAGGAAAAGATCCATATCTCCGAAGTGGATTTTATCGTGGAAGCGGACTGGCCCGTTCCCGAAATTCACCCGGCCGTGCCCACGGAAGTGGACAAAAGAATCGCGGGGTTTATCCTGAAAGAAATCGAGGACGGAGCTTGTTTGCAGCTTGGGATCGGCGGGCTTCCCAACGCCGTGGGGGCCTTAATCTCAAAATCGGGCTTGAAAGACCTGGGCATCCATTCGGAGATGTTCAACGACGCCATGGTGGATTTGGTCGAAGCGGGATGCGTCACCGGCGCCAGGAAGAATATCGACCGCGGAAAGAGCGTCTATACGTTTTCTTTAGGAACCCGGCGGACCTATGATTTTCTTCATCGGAACGAGAAGTGCGCCGCTTATGCCGTAGACTACACGAACGACCCCTTTGTCATCGCCCGGAATGACAAAGTGGTGGCCATCAACAACTGCGTGGTCATGGATCTCTTCGGCCAGGTCTGCTCCGAATCCTACGGTCCGCGGCAGATCAGCGGCACTGGCGGCCAGGCGGACTTCATGTTCGGCGCCAACCGCTCAAAAGGGGGCAAGGGCTTCATCTGCCTGAGTGCCACCCGGAGCGACAAAGGAGGACAAATTCATTCCCGGATCGTCCCCACCCTCCCCCCCGGCTCGATCGTGACCGATTCCCGCAATTTGGTCTCTTACGTAGTCACGGAATACGGAATCGTCAACCTGCGGGGGAAATCCACCTGGGAGCGGGCGGCAGATATCATCTCCATCGCCCATCCCGCTTTTCGCGAAGGATTGATCCGCGAAGCCGAGACAATGAAAATCTGGCGGCGGTCGAATAAAATGCGGTAGGTTATATCAGTTTTCCCGAAATTCAATAGGAAGGCTCATCTAAAAATTTCATTAATCATTATTATTTACAAATAACGCATAATAAAGCATAATATCAACAATGATAGCTGTAACGTTCAGTTTTTGATATTCCCTGACCGGAATGCGAAATTAAATTCAATATCCCCCGGGGAAAAGGAGGACAAAGATGGCGGATATTTTAACCTTGCCAGAGCTCGCCAAATATCTCAAGACATCCCGGGATACCATTTACCGGAAGGCGCAAAAAGGCAAGATACCGGCCGTAAAATTTGGGAAAGAGTGGAGATTCCCAAAAGATATCATCGATGAGTGGCTCCGAAAGGAAGCGCAGTCCAGGGTCGAGAATGTCGATGATTTTCCCGAAAGGGTGGAAAAGATCTGGGTTCAGGTCGGGAATGAGCTCAAAAAATCGGGGTTTAGAAAGAAGGATGTATCCGGCCTCATAGCCGAGATCCGGGGTAAATACGCCAAAAAATAATAAGAGGAAGTCTCTGGAGCAAAGGAATCTAAACGCTATTCCCGCTATGGAGGATTTTTGCTCCGCTTGGTCATTGACACAAACATCCTGATCTCAAGCTTCTTTGGAGGAAACCCCAAGAGAGTGATCGATTTATGGAAAGCAGGAGAAATCACTCTTTGTCTTAGTGATGAGATCCTCGAAGAATATCTACGCGTAATAGCCAGACTACCCATCGATCCGGAAACCAAGAGAGGATTGATTGCCATTCTTCAGGAGAAGAAGAATATCGAATGGTTTTCTCCAGACAGCCGCCATACTATTATCCGGGAAGATCCGGAGGATGATAAATTCATTGACTGCGCCCTGGCAGCAGGGGCCGAATGCATCATCTCGGGAGATGCTCATTTGTTAAAGGTCAAAGAATATCAAACCATTCCCATCCGTTCCCCAAGAGATTTCCTGCAGAGGCATAAATCATAAATTGCGAGGGCTTTGCGCCAAAATACTTTCTCCGAAGAACGGATATCGCGGATGCGGGATAATAATTCATCAAAGTAGTTTCCGCCCCCCCTTTGTTTCAACCGTTCGTCATCCAGACATTACTGCATAAAATCCTTCCTAACCTCCCTTTGTAAAGGGAGGAATAATACCCCTCTTTGGAAAAGAGGGGAGGCGGAGATTTTCGGAATAGGTCAATTCAATATTGAGACCTTCAATAAAATTCAAGCGAAGGGAGAAATGTAAGCGCATGATATCAAAAATGATTATTCATGTCAAAGAGTCGTGGGCACGGGTCGCGAAGTCTTTCTTCAGACCGAACATCCCAAGCTGTCAGATACTTTGGAGGAGGTTCCGGATATAAGCGATCCTTTACGCCATTGGCAAAGAACCTTCGGGAAATTTCCCTGTCCTTTTTTTCAAGCGGGTAATTCTTTCCTTTGTAAAGGGCAGGGAGGAGGGATTTGGGGCCGCGCCGCAAAGGGCGCGACCCCCTATTTTGCCCTTGGGCGGGATCTAAAAAATCACGCCTCCACGATCGCCACGGGGCGGATCGGGGAGCCGGTGCCCTTGCGGATCTTCAGGGGCAGGGCGATGAAGGTGAAGCGTTTTCCCACCAGCTTGTCCAAGTTGCACAGGTTCTCGATGTGGGTCACCCGGCGCTTGCGGCAGGTCATGTGGCACGGATAGGTTTTATCCAGGAACATGTCCGGGCTGGTGTTGTCCACGCCGAAGTTCACCGCTCCCTTGTCGATGATGAATTCCGTCGCGTCTTTGGTGAGGCCCGGCTGATGCGAGGCGTATTCCGGCGTGCCGTAATAGCGGTCGTAGTGGGCGGTGTAGAAAAGAACCGTGTCTCCCGGCCGGATATCTAACTTCCAGCGTTTGAGTTCGGCCTCGATCTTATCCTTCCCGAACTGGGTCTGGGGCTTGCAATCGCTCATGTCCAGGCAGATCGCCGGCGTGATGCAGTGTTCCAACGGAATCTCATCCACGGATGGCGCATCCGCATCTTTGGACAGGTGGCTGACCGAATCGATGTGCGTCGGGCCGTGGTCGCACATCATGATGCCGCTGGAGCGGTAGGAAAACCCCGTCCCGAGCATCCGCCCGGTTTCCTCGTGGGACATGTGCTCCCAGATGACGGTCTTGGCATGGCCGGGGTAGACCGGCATGCCCGTGTAAATCTCCTGGCTCAGATCGATAATCTTCTTTCCTTTCAAATCCATCTCGCTTCTCCCTTGCTCTTTTTCTTATTTTGGGCAATTCAGGAATTGCCTGCCTTCTCAGCATTTTCCGGCTCTTCACCCCCACCCTATCCCTCCCCCGTCAAGGGGGAGGGAATGCCCTTGGATAGGGTAAAGGGGGATCCTACCCTTTATTTTTTTTCTGCCGCCTCCAGGGCCCGGAGGATCTTCTCCGGCGTGGCCGGGTAGTCGGTGATCCAGACGCCGATGGCGTCGTGAATCGCCGAAAGGATGGCCGGCGGGGCGGCGCTGGCGGTCATCTCCGAAAATCCTTTCGCGCCCCGGGGTCCGTTGGGATGGGGGACCTCCGCGATGTCCCAGATCATTTCCTTGGGCATATCCGCCGCCGTGGCGATGATATAGTCGGCCAACCCTTCCGGGGCATGATCCATCGCGGGGTAATAAGGCGCAAAGTCCTCGGTCAGGGCGAAACCGATCCCCATCATGGCGCCCCCGTTGATCTGCCCGCGGCATAGAAGCGGGTTGATCGCTTTCCCGATCTCGTAGACCTGGACGAGCTTCAAAACGTCCACCAACCCGGTCTCCGTATCCACTTCCACTTCCGCCACGCAGGCGCCGAAGGCCAAGGAGGCAATGGCCGTCATCTTTCCCGTGGCCGGGTCAAAACCCTGGCCGGCCCCCGGGATATAGGCCCCGGCTCCCACGATATACTGGCCGCCCCAGTTGACCGCGCCCCCCACTTCCGCCATGGTTTTGGCCTTTGCCGGAACGCCTTTCACGAAGACCTTGTTGTCGGCCATCTCGATGTCCTCGGGATTGGCTTCCATGGCCTCGGCGGCCCATTCGCGGATTTTCTTCTTGAAGTCGGCCGAAGCGCGGATGACCGCGTTTCCGTCCATGAACGTCACCCGGCTGGCAAAGGTGCCGGTGCACATGGGGCCGATGTCCGTGTCGAAGTTGTTCACCGTAATCGCTTCCAGGGGCACGCCTAATTCATCCGCCGCGATCTGCCGCAGGATGGTTTTGCTCCCCTGGCCGATGTCCACCGCGCCCACCAGAAGGTCGATGGTTCCGTCGGGTTTCAGGCGGATCTGCGCCTGGCTCGGATCGCCCCCGCCCTTCAAACCGGCCGGGTGGGTGTTGCAGGATATTCCGCTTCCTCTTTTTTTCATGTTTCTTACCTCCCCCGCGAACTCATGGCCTGGAGACGGGCGGGGAGCTTGACCCCGGCCAGTTCCGCGGCGCGTTTCATGGCTTCCAGCAAACCGGCGGCTTCCACCTTGAACTGGGTCGCCCCCAGGTCCCCATCCCGCCAGGCATTGATAAACCGAATCTCCCAGGGGTCCATGCCGATGGTCTCCGCAATGCGGTCCATCTGGAGCTGTTCGGCCGAAGTCCCGTTGATGATCCCGAATCCCCGCATGGAGCTGGCCGCCGGCTTGTTCGTGTAGACGCAGGTCCCGTCGATCCAGATATGGGGAACGAAGAACGGCCCCCCGATGAGGATGGAGTTTTTATCCACCACGTAGGGGCCCATGCCGGAGTAAGCGCCCGTGTCATGGATCGTCTTGATCTGGCGGGCGACGATTCGGCCGTCTTTCTTCACCCCGTCCTTGAACTCGAAGTACCAGGCTCCTCGTTTGGTCGTGTAGAGGGTTTCTTCCGCCCGGGTGTGGCAGTACTTCACCGGTTTGCGGATCTTGAGGGCCATGATCCCGGCCACGTGGTCGCAGTGGATGTCGTTCTTCGCCCCGAAGCCCCCCCCACGGTCCCGCCGATGTAGCGGATCTTGTTCATGGGCAGATTGAAGATCCCGCACAGCATCCCCAAGTGAAAGTACAGGTCCTGGCTGACCGTATGAATGGACAACCGGTCCGTCTCGTCGATGTAGGCCACGGAAACCTGCGGCTCCATCGGGGCGTGATCGTTCATCCCGTTGGTGTATTTCCCCTCGATGACGTAATCCGCTTCCCTGAATCCTTGCTCCACATCTCCCAGGCGAATCTTGCGCGTCGGCCCGCTGTCGAACTGGAAGATGTTCCCTTCCGGACGCACCGGCGGCGCCCCGGGTTTCATGGCCTCATAGGGATCGAAAACCGGCGTCTGTTCCTCGATCTCCAATTTGATCCTGCCGAGAGCCTCCACGGCCGTGTCCTCATCCACCGCGGCCACGGCGGCGAGGCGTTCGCCTTTGTAGCGGATATTTTCCAATGGAAAAACGGGCTGATCGGCAATCAGGCCGTAAGCATTGGTTCCGGGGACGTCCTTAGCCGTGATGACCCCGGCCACCCCCGGCATCTTGGCCGCGGCCGAGGTGTCCAGGCGGCGGATGATCCCCTTGTGGACCGGGCTGGTCAAAACCTTGATGTAGAGCATACCCGGCTTCTGGACATCGTCCACATAAGTGGTCCGGGCCGTCACATGCCCGATCCCGTCGTATCGCAGTATGGGTTTTCCCACATAATCGCTCATGGTCCTCACTCCTTCCTGCGGCCATGGGCCACGGATTCAACAGCCTCGACGATTTCGTTATAGCAGCCGCAACGGCAGAGATTGCCCGAGATGGCCTCCACGATCTCTTCGCGGCTGGGTTTCGGCTTCTTGTCCAAGAGCGCCTTGGCGGACATCACCATCCCCGGCGTGCAGAAGCCGCACTGGGCGGCGTAATGCTCGTGAAAGGCTTGCTGCAGGGGGTGCATTTGGCCGTCCTGAATCAGTCCTTCCAAGGTCTCCACCTTCTTTCCTTCCACGGTTAAGGCGATGGTCAGACAGGCGCGGACCGGCTCCCCGTTCAAGATCACGGTGCAGGTCCCGCATTCCCCGGTGTCGCAGCCCCGCTTCGGGCTCACCACCCCGAGTTTCTCCCGCAGGACATCGAGGAGGGTGTCCGTCGCTTTCGCCATGGTTTCCACCGGCAACCCGTTCAAATGAAATGTAAGCGGATATCGCATGTTTCCCTCCTTAGTCCGTATCCAGGCCGGCGGCTTTGGCCAAAGCTCTGGCCACCACCGCCACGCCCGCCTTTTTTCGGTACCAGGCCGACGCCCGCTGGTCGTCGATCGGAGAGCTCGCCGCCATGGCTTCGAAAGCGCACTGACGGATTAAATCTCCGCTGATCTCCTGATCCTGCAACAGCCCCTCCGCCTTGAGGCAGCGCAGAGGGGTGGGGGCCACGGAGCCCAGGGCGATGCGCGCCTCCCGGCATCTTTTCCGGTTCACCTCCAGCCGGACCGCCGCGTTGACCACCGAAAGCGTCAAAGCCTTGCGCCGCCCGAGTTTGACAAACGCCGTCTTCCCTTTGGGAATCGGGAAAGATATTTCCTTGATCATCTCGCCCGGCTGCAGCGCGGTCTGCCCCGGCCCTTTAAAAAAATCCTTCAAGGGCACCATTCTTTTTTTCTTCTGGCTCACGAGCGAAAGATCCGCGTCCATGGCCAAAAGAGGGGTCGCCAGGTCGGCGGCCGGGGAGGCGTTCGCCAAGTTTCCCCCGATCGTGCCCGCCGTGCGCACCGCGGCCGTTCCCGCCTGTTGAGCCGCCTCGCATAGGGCCGCGGCCCTTTTGGCCACGAATTTGCTGCCGGCGATCTTGGCCATGGGGGTGGCGGCCCCGATAACCACTCGTCCCTTCTCTTCCTTGATGTAATCCAGTCCTAATTTGCCGACATAAACCAGCACGCCGGGCTTGAGTCCATACGTGTTGATGCGGGGAACCAAATCCGTTCCCCCGGCCAGGATCACGGCTTTTTTCCCGTGCCGGCCCAGAAGCTTCATGGCCTCGCTCAAGGTCGAGGCCGTAAAAAACAAAGCTTCGCTCATTGCCAACCTCCTTTCTTGATGGCTTCGTAAAAAGCCCATCTGCGGCGTTGCGCGGCAACTTCGTCGTTGCGGTCCCTGAGGGGCGAGGCCCCTCAGGGACCGCACTCCTCAGTTTTTGCGCGCCTTGCATCTGGAGCTTTTTACAAACCCATCGTTCCCGTGACTTTTTTCGAAATCCAAAAAAATCATTTTAGGCATTTTAGCGCATTTAAGGCATTCTATGCATTTTTAATGTTTAAAAGCCCGCTGCCCAGTGAAAACCATGGTCACCTGGGGCTTGGCTTCGTTGCAGGCCTGGATGGATTCGAAATCGCGGTCCGAACCGCCCGGGTGGACGATCGCCGTGACTCCCTCTTTGATCCCCACCTCCGCGCCGTCCCGGAACGGGAAAAAAGCATCGGAAATCATGACCGCGCCCTTGATGCCGCCCCGGGCTTCCCGGGTTTCCTTGTCGATTTCTTTCTTCGCCCCCGCCTCCCGCTTTCCCTGGGCAATCTCCATCTCCAGGGTCTTGTAAGGGATCCCGTGCTTTCGGAAGCAGACCGCATCGGCATATTTGGTGTAGGCTTTGAAAACGGCGATTTCGGCCACGCCTACCCGGTCCTGCTCCCCGGTGCCGATGCCCACGGTCACGCCGTTCTTCACATAAAGGACCGAATTTGAGGAAACGCCCTGCTCGACCGCCCAGCCGAAGATCATATCTTCGTATTCTTTCTCGGCGGGCTCGCGTTCGATGGCGTAGACATTCCCCTTGTAGGTCGCCTGGGCTTTCTGAAAATCTTTTTTCGCCCGAATCGGGTTGACGGACGACTGTTGGACGATGATGCCGCCGTCCATGAGGGATTTGAAATCCACAAATCGCTCCTCCCGGTAATCGGCCAACCGGTCCATCCGCGGAACCTTGACGATGCGGAGGTTCACCCGCCGCTTCAGGATTTCCACCGCGCCCTCTTCGTATTCCGGCGCCACCACCACTTCCAGGTAGTTTGCGCTCACCATCTCCGCCGTTGCCTTGTCCATGGCCCGGTTGACGGCCAGACACCCCCCGAAAGCGGCAATGCGGTCGGCCATGTCGGCCAGGTTATAGGCCTCGGCCAGCGTTTGGCCGCGGGCCACCCCGCTGGGATTATTGTGCTTCATGATGGCCGCAGTCGGCCGGTCCATGAGAAACTTGAGGATGTTCAGGGCGTTGTCCGCATCCGTGAAGTTGATCTTTCCCGGATGCTTGCCCGACTGGATCATGTCCGCCTCGGAGACGGCGCTCACCAATCCTTTTCCCGGTCCGATGAACTCACACCCGCCGAACGCCAGGTTGCCGTTGGTCAGCTCATAGAGCGCCGCTTCCTGGCCGGGGTTTTCCCCGTACCGCAGCCCCTTCTCGATCATCTCCCCGGTCTTGTCGTCGGGAATCCTCCAGCTTCTCTTGCGATAGACGAGCACCTGATTTCCGAACTGGATGATCATGCGCTCGGGAAAGTGGTCGTCCATCACGGTTCGGTACATCTGCTTCAACTCCGCCATTAATGACCTCCCTCACCAATAAAAATAGGACGCAGATAAACGCTGAAAAAGCGGATTGGGGCCGTTCCCAAGATGATTTCCCACCGAATATTTTCGTTCCGCCCGAAATGGTTTTAAACCCGTGTGCCCACCTTTGTCGGGGCCCGGGGGCCGGAACGGAACGCGCCGGAAGCATCGGCTGGGTTGTCCCTTGGCCTCGAAGATCAAAGTTTGTTTCCGCCGGCCCCCGGGCCTTGGAACCACATGGCCTTTACGACATTCCTTTTTCCAAGGACGAAAGCGTTGCGATTTATTACAAGCTGCCAATCAGCTCGGATTTTAGCAGAGGTCAAGGGAAAATAGAAGCTGATTTTCTTCCCCTTTCCTCCGCCTTTTGTTGTCGATTAAAAATTCTTCTGCTATCCTGAAAGCAAAGAGAGCAGCAAAGAATCGCGGAGGTTTTCGCTCCCCATGCCCATCGCGGGAGAAAATGACATCGAATTGTGTTCCTTGACCAAAGCGTACGGGGATCTGGTGGCCGTCAGGGAAATCTCTTTTGCCGTGCGGAAAGGGACCATCTTCGGGCTCCTGGGACCCAACGGCGCGGGAAAAACCACGCTGGTGAACATGGTGACCACCCTGTCAAAGCCCGCCTCCGGTTCGGCCCGGGTGGGGGGGTACGACCTCCTTCGGGAAGCCGCAAAAATCCGCGCCCTCATCGGGGTGGTTCCCCAGGAAAACAACCTGGATCGGTATCTCACGGCCCGCGAAAACCTCGTCCTCCATGCCAAGATGCACCGGATGAATCCTGCCCGCTACAACCCGCGCATCGACGATCTCCTATCCTTGCTGGGTCTGACGGAGCGGCAGGAAGATTTCCCCAACAAGTTCTCCACCGGCATGCAGCGCCGTCTGGTCGTGGCCCGGGCCCTCGTCCATGACCCGCAAATCCTCTTTTTGGACGAGCCCACGACCGGCCTCGACCCCCAGGCCAAGCGGGCCATCTGGGATTATTTCCTTTCGCTGAAAGGCAAACGCACAATTCTGCTGACGACCCACAACATGGAGGAGGCCGATTTCCTTTGCGACCGAATCGCCATCATCGACCACGGGTCCCCCATCGCCTCGGGAACGGCGGCTCAGCTGAAGGAAATGGCGGAAAGCTCGCGGTTTTATGAGATCGAAGTGGGCGCCCGGGGCGAAGAGTATCTGCGGAAGCTCGGAGAACTTCCTTTTGTCGACTGTCTCTCCCTGCAGGACGGGGTCATTTCGGTTTGCCTGAAAAAGGAAGGAAGTTTGGGGGGCCTCGTCGAAAAAATCGACCTCCAGGATTTGAAAAAAATCACCTCCCGCCAGCCGTCCCTCGAAGATGTGTTTCTAAAGCTCACCGGAAGAAACTTGAGAAGTTAAAAGGGATGGTCTCGTAAAAAGTCTGAAAATGGGCTATTCCGTCATTCCCTCTGTGAAAACGGGAATCCAGTCCTTTCAATATCTTGGCAGATTCTGGATTCCCGCCTGCCCGGTAATGACGACTTTTTACGGGTTCATCAAAAGGGAATTTGGGAAGAATCGGGTTCAAGGGGCCAAGGATTCAGGGGCTCGAGCGAAAAACGCCCGCATAAACAACCCACCGAGACCTCGCCCGGACATGAAACCGCTCCGCAGAGGGAAGATCCCCCGCATTCGGAGACCGAACCTTTACCTCAAAGAACCCGTTTGCATCATCGGCGCAGCCGGGCCGTCTCCTTTGGATCGACCTCCAAGGTCGCCGCGTCGAGAGCCACCCGGTAATCCTCCCCGGCCCGGGCAAGGCTCACAAAACCGTCGACCACATCCGCCTGGACCGCGGCGGGATCGCGCTCCTCGGGTCGGTAAAAACCTCCTCCCCCGGGAAGTTCCAGGGTGACCCTTTGACCGGGCTTGAGAATATACTTGGTCTTGGAATGGGGGACGCTCCCGTCGTCCAGATAGATCCGGCCCTTGGCCCCGTCGCGCCCCCCGGCAAAGCCCCTGGCGGCAAAGCGGATGCGGTCGTACATGGGGGAATGCTGGGATGGATGCCCTCCGCGAACTCTGAGGATCATGCGCTGGCCCAGCCCGCCTCGGAATTTTCCGGGCCCGCCGCTGTCCGGGATGAATTCCCGGCATTCGATGAAAAGGGGGGAAACGTTTTCTACCAGCTCCACGGGCACGCCGTGGATGCCGCTGGGAAAGGCCGTGGCCGAAAGACCGTCCTGGGTCGGCCGGGCGCCGGTCCCTCCGGCGGAGAAGAAAACGTAGCAGAAGGGTTCTCCGCGCTCATCGATGCCGTCGAACTGGGTGTTCCAGAGGCCCTGGGAGCCTTCGGCGACGACCCGGTCGGGGATCACGTGGCTGAGCGCCCCGAAGACCGCCGCGGAAAGGAAATGCCCCAGGATGTGGCGCGCCCCCACCGGAGCCGGACGCCGGCAGTTCAGGATGCAGCCCTCCGGCGCAGTCACGGTTAGGGGGCGGAAGCTTCCCTCGTTGTTGGGAACCTCCGGACTCACCGAGCATTTGATCGGGTAGGTGGTGTAGGCGTGGCAGTAGCTGTAGACTACATTGATTCCCCTCCCGGACTGGGGGGAAGTCCCGCTGTAATCGGCGGTCAGGCGGTCCCCTTCAATCGTGATGGCCAGCTTGACCACGATGGGTTCGTCAAACCCGTCCATATCGATCTCGTGGCGGTAGGTCCCGTCGGGGATGGCCCGGATCGCTTCCCGCATGGAGTGCTCGCTGCGCTCGATAATGGCCGCCGACAGCCCTTCCAAGTCGGACAGGTCGTGGTCCTCCATCATCTCCAGCAGTTTCTTTCCGCCCACTTCGTTGGCGGCGATCATGGCGTAGACGTCTCCCAGGACCGTCTGGGGAACCCGCACATTGGCCCGGATGATCCGGATCAGGTCCTCATTCAGACGCCCCTGATCGGCCAGCTTCAGGATCGGAATAGCCAACCCTTCCTCATAGATGGATGGGGCGTCGGCCCCGAAGACCCGGCCCCCGATGTCCATAACGTGGCAGGTGTTGGCGAAGAGCCCGACGGCTTTTCCCTCGCGGAAGACGGGCGTCACAATGGTGAAATCATGGTGATGGCCCGAGGCCAGCCAGGGGTCGTTGGTGACCAGGGTATCTCCCGGCCGCAGGCTTTTTAGAGGGTATTCGCGCAGGAAATGCCGAACCGACGTGGCCATGCAGTTGATGTGCCCGGGGGTTCCGGTCACCGCTTGGGCGATCATGTTTCCCGCCGCGTCAAAGACGCCCGCGGAGAGGTCGCCCGCCTCGCGCACGACCGTGGTGAAGCTGGCCCGCATGAGGGCCGCGGCTTGCTCGTTGGTGATGGAGATCAGCCGGTTCCAGAGAACTTCGAGGGTGATCGGGTCAAAGAGATTCTTATTCATATCGCGATCCCGCTATTCCTTTCCTGGAATTGGGTCGGACGCAGCCGGTCCGAGGTCGGGGTGGCTCGAGGCCGCTCTCGGCAGGCGGACGACCAGGCTGCCGGAGCGGTCCACCCAGGCCGTTGCCGGGCCGTTCATGACCATGGTGCTCTCCCGTTCCTCCACCACGGCCGGACCCTCGATCTTGGCTTCCACGGGGAGACGGTAGCGATCATAGACCGGAACCTCCTCGAATTTCTTCTTCCCGGGAAGATAGAGGGGCCGCCTCCCCTTCAGAGCCGCGGCGGCGCCTGCCTCCTTGGACCACCAAGTCCCCGCTCCGATCTGCGGGCGAGGTCCTGTAGCGACCAGACGCCAGTTCACCCCTTCGATGGGGATCTCCGGACACAGGCGCTGGTAAATGGCCAAGTACTCCTTTTCGAAAGCCCGGCGAAACTCAAGTCGATGTTCCGGTCCGTATTCTCCCCCGGGGAGCCCCACGCTGATTTCAAAACCCTGTCCGGCATAACGCATGTCCACCGAGCGGATGAACTGCATCTCCCTCGAAGCGACCCCGGCGTCCAGGAGAAGCTCGCGGCCTTTGGTCTCCAGCGCGGCATAAATAGAATTCAAGCCCTCCCAAGGCAGCTCATCCAGGCGCGTAATGTAGCTTTGGCCCAAATCGAAAGACATGGGGGCCAGAAGGAATCCGAAGGAGGAGCAGACACCGGCCGCGGGGGGGACGATGATGGTTTCCAGTCTCAGTTTTTCGGCCACTTGGTAGGCATGCACGGGGCCGGCGCCTCCAAAGGCCACCAGGGAAAACCGGCGCGGGTCGATTCCCTTCTCCACGGCGTGAATCCGGGAGGCGTTGGCCATGTTCTCGTTGACCACCTCATGGATCCCCCAGGCGGCCCGTTCCAAGGACAGATGGAGCGGCCCGGAAATTTTTTCGCGCAGGGCGGATTCCGCAAGCTTCCGGTCCAATTGCATCTCTCCGCCCAAGAAAAAGTCCGGGTTCAGGTATCCCAGAACGAGGTCGGCATCGGTCACCGTGGGTTCTTGGCCGCCGCGGCCGTAGCAGGCCGGTCCCGGGTCGGCCCCGGCGCTTTCCGGGCCGACCTTGAGGAGACCCAGGGGACCAATCGAGGCAACGCTTCCGCCTCCCGCGCCGATCTCGATCATTTCGATGACCGGGATCTTGACCGGCAGGCCGCTCCCCTTTTTGAAGCGATAGACCCGGGCCACCTCGAATTCGTTCACCCGGATGGGGTCGCCGTCCTGGATGATGCAGGTCTTGGCGGTGGTTCCCCCCATATCGAAGGAAATGACTCCGGCCTGCCCCGTCTGCTTCCCGACCCAAGCGGCGGCCAGGGCCCCCCCCGCGGGCCCGGATTCGACCAGGCGGATCGGATACTGGGTTGCCGTTTGGGGAGACGTGATCCCCCCGTTGGAAAGGATGATGTAAAGCCGCCCCCCGATCCCGATTTCCGCGAGACCCCTTTCCAGAATTTCCATGTACCGGCGGACCTCAGGCATCGTATAAGCGTTGGCCACGGTCGTGGAGGTGCGCTCGTATTCGCGTATTTCGGGAGCCACCTCGGAGGAGAGGGAAACAGAAAATCCCGGGCGTTTGGCCAGAATCAGGTCGCGGAGCATCCGTTCGTGGACTGGGTTGCGGAAGGAGTGCAGCAGGGAGATAGCGGCCGATTCCACCCCGAGAGATAGAAGCTGGTCGACCGCCCGCTCTGCTTCCTCGGCCGTGAGGGGGACCAGGACCTCGCCCTTGTGGTCCAGCCGCTCGGTTACCTCCAGCCGCCGGTGGCGGGGAACCAAGGGGCGAGGCAGTTCAAGAAAGATGTCGTAAATGTCGTAGCGCATCTCCCGTGCGATCTCCAGGGCGTCCCTGAAACCGCGGGTAGTCAGAAGCCCCGTCCGGACCCCCTTGCGCTCGATGATCAAGTTGGTCACCAGAGTCGTGCCGTGGATGGCTTTCCCGACCTGAGCGGGGGCGATTCCTTCCCGTTCCAGCATCTCCCGGATCACCTCGGTGACCGCGCGGGCGGGGTTGTCCGTGGAGGTCAACCGTTTCCCCAGAAAAAGCCGGCCCGAAGTCGGATTCAGGATGACTACATCCGTAAACGTTCCGCCAATGTCGATACCCACCTGATATTCGTCCGCCACCGTTTTGTTCTCCGTTCGTTTTGCCGTTGTCGACGACCGGCAAAAATTCTTTCGCCTCTCGGGCGTCAGTCCCGGTTTTATTTTTCCATCTTACCCAAGGAGGGAAGGCACGGCAAGAAACTTTTTCGTACCCATTCAGCGACGGGGGGGCGGCAGGCTTTGTTGTTGGCCTGGGGGTTTGGGCGGTACGCGCCGGAAGCATCGGTCGGGATGAGCGGAGACTCGGAGAAAACCCTGAGACTCCGATCTCAGCGGCGGGAGGCCTTGGCCCCCGCCCCCGTCCACGAAGAAATCAGCGCCTTATGATTCCAAGCGTAGCGCCCGGACCCCCAGGCCAGGGCACCTCCTGGTATTCACGCCGGACCTGAATCCGTAGCGGCTTCCCACCCTTGACTGAAGGGTTACACTTTTTCGGGGAATTCCGGATGCGAGGCGCGCACATTTTAAGCGGATGGACTTTTTCCGAACCCCTCAAGATCTGGGCGGGGCGAGTTCGATCTCGACCCGACGGTTGGCGCTGCGGCCGTCCGCGGTCGTATTGGGCATCCGGGCCCCCTCGTCGCCCATGCCGATCACCTTCATCCGGTTTGGATGAACGCCCTTACCCGTCAGGTAGCTTTTGACCACATTCGCCCGGAAAGCCGAAAGGTTCCGGTTGTAGTCCTTGCTTCCCTGGGCATCGGTGTACCCTTTGATGATGATCTCCGTCCGGGGTTTGCGAAGCAGGTATCCGGCAAGTTCGTCGAGCCTAACCATAACCTCCGGAGGCAACTCGTTCACATTATAACCGAAAGGGATGATAAGACGGCCCCCCCGGAAAGGGTCGACCTGGGCCGCAGTCTCGCCCCCGGCGGATTTTTCGAGTCGGGAATTCCGGTTCTCCTGCCCGGAAGGATCCGTCGGTCCCGCGCCGACGGATCCGCTTGAAGGGGCGGCCGCCGACGGGCCGGGAAGAGAGGAACGATCCGGCTCCTGCTTTTCAATTCTTCCCGGAGAGAATTTGGGCAAATTTCGATCGGCGAAACTCGCCAGGGCTCCGTAGATCTTTTGCCAATTCGCCCGGGCATCGCCGAGACCCCCGGAAACGAGAAAAAATACGGAAAAGGCAAGAAGAAGCCCCGACCCGGCGAAGAGGGCCGCTTTTCTCAGCGGGATCGGCCGGGCTCTCTTTCTCTGCCTCGCCCTGCTCCCCGTTGGGCCCGGCGGTTGTTGCTTCATTTCCCCGGGCAGGGTAAGGTCTTGCGAACATTCCTGGATAATCTTGGGCCCGATTGTCTGTAGGTTGTCGGAATAACCCGACAACAGCGCCAAGTCACAGAGGGTATTGATAAGCCGGGGGTACCCCTTGGAAAATTGAAAAATTTTTCTAACCGCCTCGCCCGTGAAAATTTCCCTTTGGGCGCCCGCGACCCGCAGGCGATACTTCACATATTCGGCCGTCTCGGTCTCATGGAGCGGTCCGATATTGTGCACAACCGTGATTCGCTGGCGGAGGGCCCGGCATTGAGGGCGCAGCAGGGTGTCGTTGAATTCGTTTTGGCCGATAAAGAAAACATTTAGGAGCTTGGTGTCGGGCCTTTCGATGTTCGACAGAAGGCGGATTTCTTCAAGCGAGTCGAGGGACAGCTTCTGGGCTTCATCCACAATCAGCAGCACCTTCTTTTGGTCATCATGGGCTCGATTCAAGAAGTCCCGGAAGGAGATGAGAAAATCAAATTTTGTGCTTAACCGGCTTTCCAACCCGAAGGCATGGGCCAGAAGTCTGAAAAAATCCAGCTTGTCGAGGCGCGGGTCGGGGACATTGACGAAGAGCGTCTCGGGCCCAAGGCTGTTCACCAGGGTGTTGATCAGGGTCGTCTTGCCGGTTCCGACATCCCCGGTGAGAAGCAAAAAACCCTGGTTGTTGAGAACCCCGTATCTCAGCACGGCCAGGGCTTCCTTATGTTTCTCACCCAGCCAGAGAAACCTGGGATCCGGGCTGATTTGAAACGGCATATGGTGCAACTTGTAGTGAGTAAGGTACATATCCTCCAGCCTAACGCCCCGAGGGGCTTATTCTCACTGAAAGTTTCTCAAACCCCGACCCGGCAAGAGATGCCGCTATTTTTTTTCGGAGCGCCTTTCGATAAGCCATTCGATCACTTTGTTGGGATCCACATCCTCGGCGACTTCGTTTGCGGGGTCGCGGCCGGCCGGGGATGCGGAGGCCGGGCTCGTTCCGGCCCTCATCTCGGTGGAGGCCGGTTTCTCGCGGCCTTCCTGGGGCTTTTCTACCGGGGGTTCCTTCTTGTCCGGCAAGGATATCGAGGCAGCCGGCCGGACAGTGCCGGGCGCCGGCTTCGATCCGGTCGTCTCCTTTTTCTTCTGTTTTTCAGCTTCGACGCCCGGCTTCTTGCCGGGCTGAGTCGCTCCGGAAGCCTTGGCCTCGCTCCGGCTGGAAGAAAGTTGGGCGCCGGCGCCCCTCTCCGTTGGCGGGGTCATCTCCTTCATCGCCGAGGAAACAAGGGCGGGACTGCTCTTATCGTCAACTTTTTCCCTCTCCGTTGGCTCGGGAATGGCTTTCGGATCCCCTTCCGGCTTCGCTTCCGGAACCTTCGCCTCCTGCCGGGAAACCTCCTTCCCGGGAAAAAGAAGAGCATCCCCACCACCAGGATCAGGAAAAGAAAACCCGTGCCCCAGACGGCCCTGGTCCAAAAACGTTTCCGCCCCCCTTCCTTCTCCGCCGGGGACGGCCCCTCATCGTCCTCCCTGCCATCGATCTCGATCTGAACCGCTTCTTCCCCTGCCGGCGTAAGCGGGCCGCTTCTTTCCTCCCTGGCCGCTTTCTCGCTGGGCAGGCGCAGGCGCTGGGCGCATTCCCTCACGGTTTTTCCGCTGACAATCTTTTCGCCTTCGAAAAAAGTCAGCAGCAGAGCGAGATCGCACACGATGTTGATCAAACGGGGGATCCCCCCCGAAAAAGAAAAGACCTCGGCAATGGCTTCGGGAGGGAAAATTTCCTTTTTCCCTTGAGCCACGAAGAGACGGTGGGCGATGTATTGTGCGGTCTCCCCCTCGGTCAAGGTGCCCAGATTATAATTGATCGTGATTCTCTGCCTGAGCGCCCGATTGGGCTCCTCCAGCAGAATATCGTTGAATTCGTTCTGCCCTACAAAAACGAGATTCAGCAGGCGGGCGCCGTTCTCTTCGATATTGGATAGATGCAGGAGCTCCTTTAAATGTTCGGGCGTAAGTCTCTGGGCTTCATCAAGAATCAGAACCACTTTTTTCCCCGCGGCAGCAGAACTGCGCAGGAAGGATCCGAAAAGGCCGAAAAAGGAACCCTTGGTCTGAAACCCGTCGCCGATGCCGTACGCCGTGGAGATCAGTTTGAAAAAATCCAGGCTGTCAAAATCCGGGAAGGGAACCTTTACCGCCAGAACCTTCTCCCCCAATTCGGTCATGAGCGCGCTGGCCAGGGTCGTCTTCCCGGTGCCCACATCGCCGGTCACCACCACGTACCCGTCGTTGTAAAGGATTCCGTACAGCAGGGTGGCCAGGGCTTCCTTATGCTTCTCCCCGAGCCATAGAAACCTGGGGTCGGTGCTTATTTTAAAAGGCTTTTCCTGCAGTTCGAAATGCGCTAAATACATACGCGTTCGCGGCGCCGATTTTTTTGAGGGACCCCGCCTTTGGGGCCGAGGCGAATACGCTTTTACCCGGGCAGGGAAGCCCCCGGGCGCAAGAATAGTGTTCTAATCGGAAAACATCTTCTTGATGGCGTCCAGGACCGGGTTCACGGGGCGCGCTTTTTCGGCGGCCCGGCGTTGCGCCGGCTGGAGCACCTTTTGCACGCAATCGTATTGTTCCCACCCTTTCAGCGGGTAATTCAGATCCACCGATTTCCATTTCGGGTGGCCATTTGCCTTGAGCCACTCGATATTCTCGTTAATAATTTTGGCGACCTTGCCCACGTTTTCGCAATTTCCTCCCCGAAAATCGTAGGAAATCAGAACCGCTTTCACGGCCACCGTGCTGACCGCCTGTTCTTGCCAGCTATAGGTGGCTGCCGGAATCTGGGCGCTCGGATAAAACTCGAGAATGCTCTTGCTGGTGATGGGAACCAGGGAGAGTCCGTCGGCCGGGGAGACATCTTCGGCAAACAGCTTGACCGGGTACCCGGCCACATAAAACATGGCGTCGATCTTCCCCTGCTTCAGCATGGCCAAGGCCTCAACGGGGCCAACGGGAACCATATCCCGGGGTTTTACATCGGAAGATTCGAACAGAAGCCGCGCGGTGAGATAGATCCCGCTTCCCTCCTCCCCGATGGCTACGCTCCGGTCGGCCAGATCTTCGAAATCCACGACGTCCTTGTTGGCGAGGAGGTGGACTTCTTCATTGTACAATGGGAAAACCATCTTGATTTTGGTGGCGATTCTCTTTAGGACCGGATCATTCTCGATTTTGGCTACAAACGCCAAAACGTCGGATTGGACGATCCCCATCTGCGTGCCGGGGGTCTTGTAAACCGCGAATACGTTTTGCACGGACCCCGCCGAGTCGTCCACTTTCAGTTTGACCCCCCGCGATTTGACCAACTCCGATAGATTCAATCCGAATTGATAATACGTCCCTTTCTTGCTGCCGGTTATAATACCCAGGTCTTGAGCAGAGACAAGGCTTGCGGTGACCATAAGGACGAATAAAATATATATTGTCCCTACCAACCTCTTTTTCATACCTTCCTCCTCTCTCTTGGTAAACCATGGCGGGAGCGTTTCGGGCGGATGGAAAACCCCGAACCCGCTCGGATCCCTGCCCTTTGCCGGGCGTGAAGAAAAGCGGCTAAGAAATCGCCGCGCATAGATACAGCAATTCTCATTCCGAAAGGGGTGCGCTCATAAGGCCTTGTGATGAAAGCGCATTGTTTAGATCGGATTATATCGGAATCGCCAAAAATGGCAATATTTTTCCCAATAATTCCAAAGAAATTCCTCTATGACTCGAGGCGTCCTTTCGATGTTTGCCGCCGAACCCTCCGTCCCCCCGCGTCTCTCTGCGGAAACCTGGGCCGGAAGCGGAGGGGGCAGGCGGAGCGAGATTCTTGCCTCTCCCGCGATTTCATGCGAAGATGAAGAAAAGAAACGTTTTGAACCCGGGGAAAGGCGAAGAGGGCGCAGGGATGATGCACGGGGCGGTTTGTGTCTGGCAGAGAGATATGCGCGTTTTGAGCAGGAGCTGGATTTCGGAAATCCTGAGCGTGTTGGCGTTCCCCCTGACGTTCTTTCTGACCTTCGGTCTCGGGCTCAAAGGATACATGACCGATGTTGAGGGGGTTCCCTACGCCATTTTTGTGGTTCCCGGCCTGATCTCCATGACCGCCATCCTTGCCGCCTTTGACGACGGATCTTGGGGCATGTGGTTTCACCGCATCGTTCAGAAAACCATCGAGGAATATCGGGTCAATCCCATCACCGTAACCGAGATTATCATCGGGAAAATTATCTCCGGGTTCACCTCCGGAATTCTCAAGGGCCTCGCGTTGGGGGTTTCACTCTTGATTCTAACGGGGTTCCAATTCCACCTCGCCCATTTGGCTTCCTATCTCCTGTTCATCTTTTTGGGGTGCATCACCTTTTCCTGTCTGGGGTCCCTGTGCGGCACGGTCATCGACAAACCGGAAAATTTGGGGCGCTTCGAAGCCGTGGTCATTTACCCGATCATTTTCATGGCCGGTCTTTTTTTCCCCATTTCCGCTTACCCGGAAACCATCCTGCCCTTCATGAAGGCCATCCCGACCACCGCCCTTTTTGACGGCGCCCGGATCGCCCTTCTGACCGGGAAAGTGGATCCTGTCTATCTGCTTATCCTCGCCGGCTCCGCCGTCATCAGCTTTGTCGCCGCCGTCCGCGTCTTTGAGAAAAAAATGCGCGGATAAAAGCCTAATTTCACCGCGGAGAGCGCAGAGAACGCAGAGGGATATTTTTGCCGAAAGGATAAAAACTTCTGAACTGTGCGCTCCATTTTGCATTTCTGGCAGGGTTGTGTTACATTTTTTGTAACACTTTAGCTTTTTGAAAAGCCGTCAAATCCCCCTTCGTCCCCCTTTCAAAGGGGAAAAAGGAATCTTTCATTTGAAGGCATTCAGAAAAGCTCTCCTCCCTTTGAAAAGGGAGGACGGGAGGGATTTCTGGGAATGCCTTTTCAAAAAGCTAAATTAATACCATTTTTATGAAAATTTGACGCTGGCAAACGCGGCGTCATAATTTTTTGTTTAGCCGTCACGCTATGCGCTATGCCCTATGCACTCTGCGCTTTGCGATCTTAACCGATAAGGAGAAATCAATGTACCAGCTGGATGAAGATCAAAAAATGTTCATCGATCAGGTCCGCCGGATGGTCACGGAGAAAGTGGCCCCCCGGGCGGCCGATATCGACAAAAAGGGCGAGTTCCCCTGGGATTTGAAAAAGGTTTTCCAAGACATGGGGCTCATGGGGCTCAGCGTCCCCGAAGAGTACGGCGGGTTTTACCGCGGGCACATCTATGTGTGCCTGGCGGTCGAAGAAATCGCCCGGGCCTGCGTCAGCTCCTCGCTGATCGTGCAGGTCCAGTCCTTGGGATGGGAAACGATCCTCATCGGCGGGAACGACGCCCAGAAGAAGAAATACGGCCCGGCCATCGCCTCTGGGGAAAAACTCGTGGCTTTCGGGCTGACCGAACCCGGCGCCGGCTCCGACGCCGCCGCCATGAAGACCAAGGCCGTGAAGAAGGGCGACCGGTATATCCTGAACGGGTCCAAGTGCTTCATCAGCAACGGCCCCATCGCGGATGTGATCAGCGTTCTTGCCATGACGGACAGCTCCAAGGGGGTGAAGGGGATCAGCGCCTTCATCGTGGAGAAGGAATTCAAGGGGTTCTCGATCGCCAAGTGGGAGTCCAAGATGGGGATCAAGGGTTCGCCGACCGGGGAGCTCGTTTTTGAGGATGTGGAAGTCCCGGCGGAAAACCTGATCGGACAGGAGGGGAAAGGCTTTGTCTACGCCATGCAGACCTTGGACACCTCCCGACCCGTGATTGCTTCGCAAGCCGTGGGATGCGCCCAGGGGGCCCTCGACTTGGCCATCAAGTACGCCAAGGAGCGGGTCCAGTTCGGCAAGCCGATCGGGCAGTTTCAGGGAATCAGCTGGATGCTGGCGGATCTGGCCGCGCAGGTTGAAGCCGCCCGCGCCCTGAATTACCAGGCAGCAAACATGGTCAGCACCAATGATCCGCGGAAATCCTACATGTCGGCCTGCTGCAAGATGTTTGCCTCGGATGTGGCCATGCGGGTGACCACGGATGCGCTCCAGATCGCCGGCGGCTACGGATATATGACCGAATACCCCTTCGAGCGCATGATGCGGGACGCCAAGATCACCCAGATCTACGAAGGGACCAACCAGATCATGAAACTGGTCATTTCGCGGGAGCTCTTGAAGTAGGGCTGGTTTCGGAAAAAGCCCATCCGTCCCGCCAGGAGCGGGTTTCAGTGTAAATTCGTTGTCACCGCCCCATAGAGGGGTGGTTCGCGAACCGCCCCTCCTCCTTATATTATGAGTACCATCCAAGTATGAGAAGAAGGGAGATATCCGACCCATGCTGAAACTGGCATGGGTTTTTTGTTTTGAGATACAGGAGATATGTGGAATTCTGCTGAGGGAATGGCACTATGTGTAAAATAGCAGCCGTCGATAGGTTTTACCCAAATAGATACACCCCAATATGTAGTGTAGGCATTAAAAACGGTCTCTCGGTTATGCCGACAAGAGTGAGATTGCCGTCGCAACCGAGCAGGCTCAGATATGCGTCCATGTCTTAAGCCGCGGAGACTGTGTCGAGGATAAAGTCGAACCTGCCGATTAGGGCTGCTCACTGCCTCTATGGTCATACTTTGTCACGTTAATCAACTACTTCCATGGCGTCCTCCCACGCCCTAAAACGATATTCGGAGCTTCGCGCAAATGCTATGCGAGAACTCGCGCACCTTTTCGTTGGGGTCTTCAAGCCCGAGCTTAATTGGCGCCTCATATTTTTCCTTGTAGCCATTCATCATCACGGTCAGCGCGTTCAGTTTCCATTTCCAGAGGTTCTCCGGCTTTATGTACCAATACTTAGGAGCCAATGTGCGCCCAATCTCATCATAGCTCATCTCCATAATCTTTTCCGGACGCATTGACGGAGCCAGCGCGTCAAGCCCCGGAAACTCCTTGCCGCCTGTCCATTTGCCCTTGTTAAAGGGGCATACGTCTTGACACGCGTCGCAGCCGTACAGCCTGCCACCTATCTGCTCCGTCATCTCAGGAGAAGGCACGCCCATTCCCATATTCGCCGACAAGCTAGTCTGAAAGCTGATGCATTCAGTCATCGACATGGTGTACGGAGCGCACAGCGTATGGGTCGGGCAGGCTTCAACGCATTTGCCGCACTTCTCAGGGCAGTCATTGAGCTTTACGTCGCGAATAAGTTCAAGCTCTCGGTCTACCGCGAACATCTCTATGCGAATATACGACCCGTTCTTGGTGTAGAAAAAATTATTCTGACGGATGATGCCGAGCCCTGCCTGATACGCTGCCCAGCGGGCTGGCGCCGCGATTCCGTGAGCGCCGCCCAACATGCATTTGAGACCGAGGCTTTCGAGAAACGTGGAGAATTCTCTGCGTGCCCTGAAAAACGGAGCGTTTTCGTCCGTCCTGGGGTCGAACATGTAAGATTTGCCGTAGACGCCATCGAATTCGCCGGGCACGTTGTAACGGTAAGTAGGGACGATAGCGACTATGATGGATCTTATCTCGGGATTGTCTACTGAGGGATCGGCATAGCTCCTAAAGCGCCCGTATATTTTCTCTCCCATGGATATCCGCGAGATGCGCTCCTCCAGCTTTTCTCGATAACTGGCCAAGGCGCCGACTTTAATAATACCGCAGTCTTCGTATCCAAGTTGTAGAGCCTTCTCCCGTATTTTGTTTTCCATAATCCTGCCCCCTCCTTCTGATGTTTGAATCCATAATCACGAATTCGATTTGTTAAAACGCCAGCTTTCCTTGAACTATCCGGCTTTATCACCTGAGTTATCCCGACATATTACTTGCTTTAGGAAGCAGGTCAATGGCTCCATTGCGGCAATGGGTGTTTAAAATCCACCTTTGATTGATCTCACTGAGAGCAGATAATCAATCAATAGTTTCTACCCGGCATGGAACATAACGATGAATAGGCGTCCCGAACCAGTCCCGGTTCGTGTTCTTCGTCAGGCGGTTCACGTTCGCTTTATATTTCTTGCCATCGTAGACCATGCCAAACCCGTGCGGGATGGCTACATGACCTTTGTAGGCCGTATCAGTCAACTCCAGTTCGATTTCCTCGGAACCGGCTTCCGTCGTTACCCGAACCCTTTGCCCGTCTACCAGTTTCAAGACCTCTGCATCAGCGGGATGCATGGCCAGCGTGCAATCCCTTTTCCCTTCATTCCAGGCGGGGTTTCGCATGAGTGTATTGGCATTCATGGAGATATGTCTCCCGGCCATGAGCACCAGGGGGAATTGGGGATCGGGTACTAATGCCGCTTCTTCCCGCTCCGCATCAACGGCCTTAAGTTCATCCAGCAGCTCCGGAATGAACAGGTTGACCTTGCCGTCTTCGGTCTGGAGGTGACTTAGATTCTTTTCCAGATCGGTCCGGCCTACCCAGATGCCCTCCGGATGATCGAGGATTTTCTGAAAGATCTCCTCTCCGAGCCCCGGTCCTGGTTGGAAACCGGCTCTGACGGCATTTTCCTGGAAGGATTTTGGAGCGACCTGCAGCATGCCCCATAACGTAGCCAAATGAACCGACCCCATTGCCTTGCCCAGCGTCTTGCCGACGATAAAAGGCATGCTCTTCGTGACAGCCGGTTCCGTCATCGCGTAGGCCATCAGGGCCTTGCCATAAACGGGACGCCCTGCATCGGCCGCCTTGTAGAGGCTCTCGGGAATGGGCGGAATTAATCCCAGCTTATCGGCGATCCGCAGATGGATCTCTCCGGATTCCAAGGGCTCTCCCTCGGGTTCAATAATCGGCCGCCGCATCTGGAAGTAAATGCCCGGGAACGTCAGGGGGAAGAACGTACCATCCCACGATTCATAGCCCGACCGCGTGGGCAGGACGTAATGGGAAAGAACCGCCGTCTCCGTCATGGCGATTTCCGACGTCACAAGGAGATCAAGACATTTGAAGGCCTTTTCATAGGCTGTCGTATCCGCATAGGAGCGCAGGGGGTTTGCCCCGGAGACGAAAACCGCCCGCAATCGCTCCGGGTGATCGGATAGAATTTCCTCCGGCATCACATTGGGGGGAAAAGCACCGCAAACAGGAAAAGAGTTTGTAGCCACTGTTCGCCAGGTCTTGGGGCTCCGTTCATCCGTATGAGCACCCATGGGCATCATATGACCGGGAATGATTACCCCTCCGGGTACGCCGATTCGGCCGCAAATAGCCTGAAGGATCATGATCAGGTAGGAAGACAATCCGCTGTGACGCCCCATGTAGATGCCAAGGTCATTACGCAGGGAAGATTTTCGGGTGGCAAAGAGGTGACAGACCTTCCGCACTTGATTGAAATCGAGCCGGCAGGTCCGGACGGCGGCGCGGGCGTCGAAATTCGAAAACAGAGCCCGGACCTGCTCGAAGCCGGAGGTGTGCTGCGCCATGTAAGCCTTGTTTTCCCAGCCTTCCTCCAAAATAATGGCGATCATCGCTTTCAAAAGCAGGGCGTCCGTACCGGGACGGATAGGCAGATGCATGTCGGCAATCTTCGCCGTTTCGGATACTCTGGGATCAATGACGATGAGTAATTTGTCAGGGTCTTTGACGATCCGCTGGAGTTGTCGTGGCGCCTGGGGAATCTGATGGCTCTGCATCCCATTCCAGCCGATCGCCAGCAGGAGATCCGTTTCCGCAATATCAGGATCCAGATGAAGGTACTGGCGGCCTAAAGTTCGACCGCATACCCAGAAGACGCCGGAAAATTCCTGGGCCAAGGCACTGTAATGGTATTGGGAACCGAGTCCACGAAGCAAACGTACGCCGAGGGCGGCTTCGAAGTGACCTCCCTGGCCACCGCCCCCCATATATGCATAGGAGCGAGGCCCATATTGGCCGACAATGCTTTTCAATTTCATAGCGATTTCGTCAATGGCTTGCTCCCAGGAGATTCGTTCAAAACGATCCCCCACCCGCTTCAAAGGGTATTTGAGGCGGTCGGCATTATGTTGGTGATTCGCTATATTCATCCCTTTGCGGCAGAGGTAGCCCTCGCTTTTCCCGTTGGAATTGTCTCCTTTTACCTTGACGATGCGGTTGTTTTCAACCCCCACCTCCAGGCCGCAATTCTGGGCGCATAAAACACAACCAGTCTTGTATGTTTCTCCCATCATGGCTCCTTTCTCGCCAAATGCTGGCGAATGGTTCCTCTTTATCTTTTTTTACTAAAGAGCACTTTCCTGATCAGACCGCCCAGATGACACCTTCCGTTTTGACCTCCCTAAACTATCGTTCTACATAGGGGTCTGCTCACGAAACGGAAATAATCGTACGCAG
>CAVZNY010000014.1:0-96846 GCA_963776785.1 uncultured delta proteobacterium | reverse complement strand
GCAGGACATCTGGAGGAAGCTCGGGATCGTGCCCCGAGGGATCGACCGCGAGGTCGTGGAGCTGATGCACCGCACCCACATGGGCGTAGACCAGGATATCGGAACTTGATTCTCCAGGGTCCCGCTGCGCGCTGGCCGACGGATGGGGCGGATCCATGATTTCTACCGAGCTCCAGGATATCCTGTTCGGACTCCCCAACCCATTGCCGGGGAGATCAATCTCGGGGTCCTCAAGGAGGACGAGGTCAACCTGGTCATGCACGGCCATGAACCCCTGCTGCCGGAGCTGATCGTCGTCGCCTCCCAAGACCCGGAGATGCAGGCCTATGCCAATCCAAGGGCGCGAAGGGGATCAACCTGGCCGGCATGTGCTGCACGGCCAACGAAGTCCTCATGCGCCACGGGATCCCGGTCGCCGGAAACTTCCTCCAGCAGGAACTGGCGATCATCACCGGCGCCGTCGACGCCATGGTCGTGGACGTTCAGTGCGAGATGCAGTCCCTTGCCGATGTGGCCAAGTGCTACCACACCAAAGTCATCACCACCAATCCCCGGGCCAAGATGCAGGGGGCGACGCACATCGAGTTCGACGAGCACCACGGGCCGGACATTGCCAAAAAGATCCTGCGGGAAGCGATCGACAACTTCCCCAAACGCAAAGGAAACCCGTACAGATCCCTTCCGAGACCCAGGAGATGGTGGTCGGGTTCAGCCATGAGACCATCAATTATCTTCTCGGCGGGCTTTTCCGGGCCTCCTACCGGCCGCTGAACGACAATATTATCAACGGCCGGATCCGAGGCATCGCCGGCGTGGTGGGCTGCAACAACGCCCGGACGACGCACGACGGCGCCCATCTAATGATGATCAAGGAACTGATCAAAAATGATGTGATCGTTCTCACGACGGGCTGCGCGGCCATGGCCTGCGGCAAGGCCGGACTTCTGACCCCCGAAGCGGCGGCCAGTACTGCGGCCCGGGGCTGGCCGAAGTCTGCGAGGCCGTGGGCATCCCGCCGGTTCTGCACATGGGGGCCTGCGTGGACAACAGCCGGATCCTGATGGCCGCCACGGCGGTGGTCAAGGACGGCGGGCTGGGAGACGACATCAGCGACCTTCCGGCAGCCGGAGCCGCCCCCGAGTGGATGAGCGAAAAAGCCATCGCCATCGGCCAGTACTTCGTGGCCTCCGGCGTCTTCACGGTCTTCGGGACGACCTTCCCCACCACGGGAAGCGAGGAAGTGAGCAAGCTTCTGTTTGAGGAGATGGAGGAAGTGGTGGGAGGAAAGTGGGCCTTTGAGCCGGATCCGGAAAGGCGGCCAAGCTGATGATCGACCACATCGATAAGAAGCGGAAAGCCCTGGGTCTGGACAAAGCGCGCGAACGGGTGCTTTACGACATGGCCATGCGGCGGGAGCTGGATGCCGTTTAAGTACAAGCCGGTAGGGGCGACGACTTGCCTCGTGCCCCTGACTTTCTACCAAAGAGGAGGGTTGAGAACGTGTCGAAGATCATTGCGGCAGCCGCGATTCGGGGAGGTCACAAGATCATGGAGCGGGCGGAAAAGAAATATCAGGAGGCCCTGGAGAAATAGGGACCCGACCAGGAAGTGGGGTTTCCCAATACGGGCTACTACCTTCCCATCATTTACGGGATTCTGGGGATCCCGGTGAAGAAGCTCGGGGACATGAAGCCGGTTCTCGATCGCTGCCGGTCCCTGATCCCGCCGCTCGTCAAGGAAAAGGTCTGCTGCCGTATCTGGCGCCGGCCCTGGATGCGGGGATGGCCACCTTCTTTGCCGAGGAGATCATCGAGGCCATCCGCTACCTGGAAGACCCGAATTTCTACGTCCAGGGGGAAGATCCCACGGCGGACAACTCTGGCTGGGCGCGGCCGACGACATCATCCTGCGGAAGAGGGGGATCGAGTTCGTGGACGGCACCGCCCCGGGTTTGCCGCGATTCTGGGCGCGGCTCCGACCAAGGAGATCGCGGCGAAGATCGCCCAGGAGCTGCAGGAGAAGAACCTCTACGTCTTCATGGCCGCCGAGCACGAGGGCAAGCGCTTTTCCGAGCAGCTGGTGGAAGCCGGCGTGCAGATCGGCTGGCCCACGCGCCTGGTCCCTTCGGGCCGGACTACACGGCCACGGTCTTCGCCATGGGGTTTGCCACCCGCGCCGCCATGTCCTTCGGCGGCATCGCGCCCGGGGACTTCCGCAAGATCCTGATCTACAACAAGGACCGGGTCTTCGCTTTTGCCCTGCCCTGGGCTTCGTCACCGACGAATGGTATGCCAACGCCGCCGGGGCCATCAACTGGGGCTTCCCGGTCATCGCCGATACGCCCATTCCCCAGGTCCTGCCCACGGGCATCTGCACCTACGAGCATGTGGTTTCCAACATTCCCCACGACCAGATCGTGCAGAAGGCCGTGGAGGTGCGGGGCCTCAAGGTCACCGTGGCCAAGGTTCCCGTTCCGGTGGCCTACGGCCCCGCCTTCGAAGGCGAGCGGGTCCGCGGCGAAGACATCTACTTGGAGTGCGGCGGCGGAAGGACGATCGCGGTGGAGTTGGTACGACGAAGGACATGGACGAGGTCGAAGACGGAAAAATCGAAGTCATCGGCCCCGACATCAAAGATGTCAAGGCTCCGGCCAAGCTGCCCCTGGCGATCGTGGCGGAGGTGGCCGGCCGGCAGATGCAGGAAGACTTCGAGCCGATCCTGGAGCGGCAGATCCACCACCTGATCAACTATGCCCAGGGCCTCATGCACATCGGCCAGAGGGACATCGCCTGGGTCCGCGTCGGCAAGGCAGCCGTGGAGAAGGGCTTCACCCTGCGGCATATGGGGGATATTCTTCACGCCAAGTTCCACCAGGATTTCGGGACCATCTTCGACAAAGTGCAGGTCAAGATCTACACCGAGGAAGCCAAGGTGAAAGATATCCGGACAAGGCCCGGGCAATCTACCGTAAGCGCGACGCCCGGATCGAGGGCATGACCGACGAAACCGAAGAGACCTTTTACTCCTGCACGCTCTGCCAGTCTTTTGCCCCCACCCATGTCTGCATCATCACCCCGGAGCGCACCGGGCTCTGCGGGGCCTACAACTGGCTGGACTGCAAAGCCTCCTTTGAGATCAACCCCACCGGGCCCAACCAGCCCGTGCCCAAGATCGAGGTCATCGACCCGCTGCTGGGGCAATGGAAGGGGGTCAACGATTTTGTCTTCAAAGCCTCCCGCCAGAAACTGGAGAAGTACAACGCCTACAGCATTATGACCGACCCCATGACCTCCTGCGGCTGCTTCGAGTGCATCGCCGCCGTGCTGCCCATGTGCAACGGGATCATGACCGTCAACCGGGATTTCCCGGGCATGACCCCCTGCGGGATGAAGTTTACCACCCTGGCCGGTTCCGTGGGCGGCGGCCGGTGACCCCCGGATTCGTGGGCCACAGCAAGCACTACATCAGCAGCAAGAAATTCATCATGGCCGAGGGGGGCATCAAACGGCTGGTCTGGATGCCGAAGATGCTCAAGGAAGAGATCATGGACCGGCTGCAGAAGCTGTCGGCGGAAATCGGCATCCCGAACTTCCCGGAGATGATCGCCGACGAGACCATCGGGACCACGGAAGAGGAGATCCTCCCCTTCCTGACCGAAAAGAATCACCCGGCGCTGACGATGCCGTCCTTGTTTTAAAAAAACAGTGTCAGTGTCAGGGTGAGGGTGAGTAAAAGAGATGATATTATCCTTTCAACTGACCTAAACACTGACACGGACACTTTTCCCAAAGGAGTAAACCATGGCCCTGACCGGAATCGAAATTTTCAAGAAACTGCCCAAGACCAACTGTGGAAAATGCGGGGTCCCGACCTGTTTGGCTTTTGCCATGAAGCTGGCCGCCGGGCAGGCGGAACTCGGCGCCTGCCCGTTCGTTTCCGAACAGGCCAAGGCGGAGCTGGACGCGGCTTCCGCGCCCCCGATCCGGCCCTTTAGCATCGGCGCCGGAGAAAAGGCCTTTAAAACCGGGGGCGAGACGGTCCTGTTCCGCCATGAAAAGCGGTTCGTGAGCCCAACGGGGATCGCCGTCCTGATTTCCGACCAGATGGCGGAGGCCGAGATCGGGGGAAGGCTCCAGAGGCTGAAGGACCTCAGCTACCATCGGGTGGGTCTTACCCTGGAAGCGGACCTCGTGGCGATCAAAGCGGATTCGGGGGACCCGGCCAAATTCGAGGCCCTTGTGCAAAGGGTAAAAAGCCAGAGCGACGGGAAGGGCCTGATCCTGATGAGCGAGAACCCCCAGGTTCTCGCCGCCGGGGCCAAGGCCTGCGCCGGTTCCCGGCCCCTGCTTTATGGGGCCACGAAAGCCAACGCCGATGCCGTGGTCGCCATCGCCAAGGAGACTTCGGCGCCGGTGGCCGTCAAAGCCGGCAATCTGGACGAGCTCATTGAACTGGCCAACAAGCTTTCCGCCGCGGGCCTGAAGGACTTAGTCCTGGATTCCGGAAGCCGGACCGTCCGGGAAGCCTTGAACGACCAAATTGTCATCCGCCGGTCGGCCCTGCTGAAAAAATTCCGCCCCCTCGGTTTTCCGACGATCACCTTTCCCTGCGAGATGACCTCGGACCCGATGCAAGAAGTGCTCTTGGCTTCCCTCTTTATCGCAAAATATGGCGGGATCGTCGTCCTCTCCGATTTGGAAGGCCATGGCCTCTTTCCGCTTCTTTTAGAACGGATGAACCTCTTCACCGACCCGCAGCGTCCCATGGCTACCAGCGAGGGCATCTACGAAATCGGCGGGCCCAACGAGAACTCTCCAATTCTCCTCTCCTCCAATTTCTCCCTTACCTACTTCATCGTATCCGGGGAAATCGAGGGGAGCCGGGTTCCGGCCTGGCTCCTGATCAAGGATACGGAAGGGCTGTCCGTCATGACCGCCTGGGCCGCCGGAAAGTTCGGGGCGGACGTCATTGCCCCCTTCGTCAAGAAATGCGGGATCGCCGACAAGGTCAAACATCGCAAACTCATTGTCCCAGGGTATGCGGCGGTCATCAGCGGCGAGCTGGAAGAAGAACTGCCGGATTGGAAAATCCTGATCGGGCCCCGGGAGGCTGCGCACATCCCGGCGTTCCTGAAGGTCTGGAAAGCGGAATAGAAAAAACAGCGTTCAGCTTTTAGCTTTCAGCCAAATTCGGGCGGTGGAAATATTTTGCTGATGGCTGACCGCTGATAGCCGGTCGCCATTCTTAAAGGAGGAAAGAGATGGTTGTCTGCGTCGGCGAGAACATCAATATCATGTCCAAAACCATCGGTCCGGCCATGAAGGAACGCAAAGCGGAACCCATCATGGAGATGGCCAGGCATGAAGAGAAGGTGGGAATCGACTACCTGGACTTGAACATCGGGCCCTCCCGCAAAGCCGGGCAGGAGATCATGGATTGGATCGTGAAGCTGGTCCAGGGCGTGGTGAATAAGCCCATGTCGCTCGACACCACGAACCCCGATGCCATGGAAGCGGGCCTGAAAGTCCACAAGGGAAAGGCGCTGATCAATTCCGTGTCCCTCCAGCCCGAGCGTCTGGAGAGAGCTCTGCCCATGGCCAAGACCTACAATGCCCATGTCATCGGCCTCCTTTGGGGGAAGGAGGGGATGCCCCGGGATGCGAATGAGAGGGCCGCCATGGCCGTGGATTTCATTTACCAGGCCAACAACCTGGGAATCCCCACCGAGGACATCTGGATCGATCCGATCGTCAGCCCGGTGAGCGTGGAGATCAACCAGGTTCTTTCCTGCCTGGAGTTCATGTCCATGCTGAAGGACATCGCCCCCGAGGCCAAATCCATCGTGGGGCTGTCCAACATCTCCAACGGGACCCCGATCCATCTGCGGCCGGTTCTTAACCGGACCTACCTGATCATGTTGATGAAATACGGCCTTTATTCGGCCATCGTGGACGCCTATGACGAGGAGCTTCTCCGCATCTGCCGAGACGGGCTTCCCGAGATCGTCAGCCTGGTCCACCGGCTGATGGATGGAGACGACCCCGACCCCAAAAGCCTGACTCCGAAGGAACGGGAATATTATAAGTCCACGAAAGTGCTTCTGGGAAAGACCCTGTATTCCCATTCGTGGCTGGAATTGTAAACGAGTGATGAGTTCAGTGTCAGTGATCAGTAGAGAAATCTGAAAAAGTATTTTCCCAATGCAAGACCCTGCCTACTGACCCTAACCACTGACACTGACACTTTTTCCTATGCTTCCAAAACAGGAAAACTATCAGCTCGCCCGGCAACTCGCCGTCGAAAACCTGCGGCAAACCGATCTTCGGACCCGGGCTTTCTGTGGCGGGGCTGTCTATCGGCGCGAGCCCGAGGGGAAGGAGCGGATCGAGATCCAGTATCTGGAACGGGATTTATTCCTCACTTTCCCTGGCGGGACCATCGAAGCGGCTTCCGGCTCCCCTCTCTCCCTGCGGGAGGAAATCTTCCTGTTCCATTATTTGGAAAGGGCCTCGGGAAGCCCGCTGACCGGGGAGTGGATCTCTTTTGCGGAGATCCCCGGGGGGGCTTTTTACCAACCGGTGTTCGCCCAGCGCTGCCAATCCGCGCTGGCAAAATTTTTGGGGGAGGACCCGGAGGAGATCCGGTCCCTTGCCGGAGAATGGCAAGGGGAAAATTTAAGCCTGGGGGACGTCGGGATCCGGGTGCCGGTCCTGCCAAGACTCCCGCTCGGGCTCATTTTGTGGCGGGGAGACGCGGAATTTCCCGCGGAAGGGAAAGTGCTTTTTGATTCCTCGGTGAGCCGTTACCTTCCGGTGGAAGATATCGTGGTGCTGGCCGAGACCGTCGTCTGGAAGCTCGTCAAGAAAAAAAACTTTTCACCACAGAGAGCACAGAGCACACAGAGAAAAGAATTATAGAATTTTGAAATAAATTATGGTTCTGGCAAAAACCTCGAACGAAAAAATCGTCATTCCGGCCGTGCAGAGCGCGACCCGAAATCCAGCATTTTCAGATTATTTACGAAACCATCTATTTTGATTCTATGTTCTTAAACTGTAAAATTTTCCTCTGTGAGCTCTGTGCTCTCTGTGGTGAGTAATGAAAATTGCAGTCACCGGAAAAGGCGGCGTGGGAAAGACTACGGTCGTGGCCGGATTGGCCCGGGCCTTTGCCAATCAAGGGGATCGGGTCCTGGCCATTGACGCGGACCCGGCCAGCAACCTCACCCAGGCTCTCGGATTTTCCCCGGACCAGCGCCTCACGCCCATTGCGGAGATGAAGGATCTGATCGCGGAGAGAACCGAATCCAAACCCGGGTCCATGGGCGGGTTTTTCAAACTCAATCCCAAGGTGGATGACCTTCCCGAAAAATACTTTCTCGAAAAGGAGGGAGTCCGCCTCATGGTGATGGGCACGGTCCAGAAGGGCGGGGGCGGGTGCGTCTGCCCGGAGAACGTTCTGGTGCGAACCCTGGTGGCGCATCTTCTGCTGCGCAAAGGAGAGGTCGTAATCCTGGATATGGAAGCAGGGATCGAACACTTGGGACGGGCCACGGCCCAGGCCGTTGACAAGCTGATTGTGGTGGTCGAACCCGGACAGCGCAGCCTGGAGGTGGCCCGGAGGATTCATCAGCTGGCCGGTGACATCGGCCTGAAAAATATCGGCCTGGTGGGAAACAAAGTCCGGGGGGAAAGGGACGAGGGGTTTCTCCGCAGCCACATGGCCGCCTTTCCTTTTTTGGGATTTGTCCCCTATGATCCCCGGATCGTGGAAGCGGATCTCGCGGGAAAACCGTCTTATGAAGAAAACCCCGAATTTCTTCAGGCGATGAGGGGGATCGTTGAGCAAATGAGGAGGAGGGATGCCTGAATCTTTGGATCTTTCGAAAATTGACGAAGTTTTAACCCATTACGGGGGAGAGAGAGGAGCCCTGATCCCGGTTCTCCAGGAAGCGCAAAATATGTACGGGTATTTGCCCGAGGGGGTTTTGCGGCGGATCAGCCGAAAACTGAACATCCCCATGAGCAGGATCTATGGGGTCATCACTTTTTATGCCCAGTTCTATCTGACCCCCCGGGGGAAGCATGTAGTCAAGTCCTGTCAGGGAACGGCTTGCCATGTCCGCGGGGCCAAGGGCGTCCTCGAGTCGCTTTCCCGGGAGCTGAAGGTGGAGCCGGGGGGAACAACCACCGATCTCCAGTTTTCCTTGGAGACGGTAGCCTGCGTCGGAACCTGCTTTCTGGCTCCGGTGATCATGATCGATCAGGATTATTACGGCAAGCTGACACCCAAGCGGGCGGTGGACGCCCTGAAGAAATACTGATGGTTTCGTAAAAAGTCCATCTGCGGCGTTGCGCTTCAACTTCGTCGTTGCGGCGCACTCGTAAGTGCGCCTCTCTCCTCAGTTTTTGCGCGCCTTGCATCTGGAGCTTTTTACGAAACCATCGATTGAGTGACTTTTTACGAGATCGTCAATACTCACGGAATGAGAAAAAGGAAGAAGCCTGAAAAATGGGTAAATTGACGTCGATCGAAGGACTTCGGGAATTACAGAAATCGATCCAGCAGGGACGGGACCCTCAGCGTCTGCGGGTGCGCATCTGCATGACCGGTTGCCGGGCTTTCGGAGCGGTGGAAGTGCGGGATGCTTTCACCCAATCGATCGGCGACAACGGTCTGTCCGCGAAGGTCGACATTGTGGAAACCGGATGCCATGGGTTCTGCGCGCGGGCCCCGGTAGCGGCCATCGATCCTTACGGCTTCTTCTACCAGCAGATTTCGCCGAAAGATGTGCCGGTCATTGTCGAGGAGAGCCTGGGAAAGGGGAGGCCTGCGGAAAAGTTTCTGTACCGTCATCCCCAGGATGGCCAGCCGGTGATCATGGAAAAGGATGTGCCCTTCTATCGGGAGCAGATGAAAATCGTTCTGCGAAACTGCGGGCAGATCGACCCCACCCGGATGGAAGATTACCTGGCTCGGGACGGTTACTTAGCCATAGCCAGGGTTCTTTCTTCCCTGAAACCGGAAGAGGTCATTGAAGCGGTCCAGCGTTCCGGACTGAGGGGGCGGGGCGGGGCCGGATTCCCCACGGGGACCAAGTGGAAGTTTGCCCGGAGCGCCAAGGGGGACGTGAAGTACGTCATCTGTAATGCCGACGAAGGGGATCCGGGGGCTTTCATGGACCGGGCCGTTCTGGAAGGGGATCCCCATACGGTTCTCGAGGGGATGCTCATCGCGGCCTACGCCATCGGGGCGTCTCAGGGATATTTTTATGTGCGCGCCGAATACCCCATTGCCGTGACCCATATCAAAAAGGCGGTCGCCGATGCCCGGGCCCTGGGGCTCCTGGGAAACCACATCCTGGGAACGGATTTTGACTTTGACGTCAAGATCAAGGAAGGGGCCGGCGCCTTTGTCTGCGGCGAGGAGACCGCCCTCATCGCTTCCATCGAGGGGCGGAGGGGCATGCCCCGGACCCGGCCGCCTTTCCCGGCGGCCGCCGGACTCTGGGGGAAGCCGACCAATATCAATAACGTGGAGACCTTTGCCAATATCCCCCCGATCATCCACCGGGGGGCGGATTGGTACGCCGGGCTGGGAACGGAGAAAAGCAAGGGGACCAAGATCTTCGCCTTGGCCGGGAAGATCAACAACACGGGTCTGGTGGAAGTCCCCATGGGCATCACCCTCGAACGGATCATCTTTGACATCGGGGGAGGAGTGCCGGGGGGGAAGAAATTCAAGGCCGCCCAGACGGGCGGGCCGTCCGGGGGGTGCATCCCGGCTTCCCTGCTCAACCTTCCCATCGATTATGATTCTCTCGCCCAGGCGGGGGCCATCATGGGCTCCGGCGGGCTGGTCATCATGGATGAAAATACCTGTATGGTGGACCTGGCCAAGTTCTTTCTGACTTTCACCCAGAGCGAGTCCTGCGGGCGGTGCGTGCCCTGCCGTATCGGAACGAAGAGAATGCTGGAGATCCTCCAGCGGATCACCGAAGGGGACGGCGAACCGGCGGATTTAGAGATCTTGAAGGAACTCGCCCCCATGGTCAAAGACTCGTCCCTTTGCGGCTTGGGCCAGACGGCGCCTAACCCGGTCCTGACCACCCTGAACTATTTTCTGGATGAGTATCGGGCCCACATCGAGGAAAAGAAGTGCCCAGCCGGCGTCTGTAAGGCCTTGATCCATTATGAGATCGACCCTGAAACCTGCAAAGGATGCGGGATCTGCCGGAAGGTTTGCCCGAAGGAAGCCATCTCCGGGAAAGCGAAAGAGGTTCATACCCTGAACCCCTCGCTGTGCATCAAATGCGGCATCTGTTACAGCGAGTGCAAGTTCAACGCCATCAAGGTTCTTTAGGGGAAGTTCCATGAGTGAAGTAAAAATCGCCATTGACCAGCGGGAAGTCTCCGTTCCCCAGAACTGGACGATTTTACAGGCGGCCGGGAAGTTGGGAATCAAAATTCCGACCCTCTGCCATCACGGGGAGTTGACTCCCTGCAGCGCCTGCCGGGTCTGCCTCGTGCAGGTGGAGGGAGCCCGGAATCTGGTGCCGGCCTGTTCCTACCCGGTGGCCGCCGGAATGAAAGTCGAGACCCGGACGGAGCGCGTTCTTCAGGCTCGCCGTCTGGTGATGGAGCTGCTCTTATCCGATCATCCCCTGGACTGCATGACCTGCGAGAAGACGGGGAACTGCCAGCTTCAGGACCTGGCTTATGAGATGGGGCTTACCGGATCCCGCCTGAAAGGGGCCCAGCACCGCTACCCCGTCGATGAGAACAACCCCTTCATTGTCCGGGATTACAACAAATGCGTCCTCTGCGAACGATGCACGCGGATCTGCGATGAGATTCAAGGAAGCTTTGCTATTGAATACGCTCATCGGGGGTTCGACACCAAAGTCGGGGTTCCCTTTCACCGCAGCCTCACCGAAAGCGATTGCGTCTTTTGCGGCCAGTGCGTAAACGTATGCCCGGTCGGCGCCCTGACCGAGCGGTCGAAGTTGGGGAAAGGAAGGGAGTGGGAATTCCAGAAGGTTCGAACCACCTGCTCCTACTGCGGCGTGGGGTGCACCCTGATCCTGAATCTGAAGGACGGGCAGATCGTCCGGGTCACAACCGATCGAGCGGCGGGGGTGAATCAGGGAAATCTTTGTGTGAAAGGGAAATTCGGATTTGACTATGTCCACAGCCCGGACCGTTTGACGGATCCTCTAATCCGCGAGGGAGGGAAATTTCGCCCGGCCTCCTGGGAGGAAGCCCTGGACCGGGTGGCCGACCGCCTCGAAAAGATCAAGACGGAACACGGCCCCGACGCCATCGGCGTTCTGGTCTCGGCCAAGTGCACCAACGAGGAAAACTACCTCCTCCAGAAGATGGCTCGGGCCGCGATCGGCACGAACAACGTGGACCACTGCGCCCGTCTCTGACACAGCTCCACCGTCGCCGGTCTGGCGATGGCATTCGGCAGCGGGGCCATGACCAACTCCATCGGGGAGATCCGCAACGCCGACTGCATCTTTGTCATCGGGTCCAATACGACGGAGAACCATCCGATCATTGCCCTTCAGGTCAAGGCCGCGGTCCGGCAGCGGGGGGCGAAGCTGATCGTAGCTGACCCGCGGCAGATCGAACTGGTGAGTTTTTCCCATCTTTGGATGCAGCACCGGCCGGGAACAGACGTTGCCCTGATCAACGGGATGATTTATACCATCCTGGCCCGGGGGTGGCAAAACCAAACCTTTATCCAGGAGCGAACGGAGGGGTTCGAAACTCTGGCCGATTCGGTTCGCGAATACACTCCCGAAGCCGTGGAAAAGATCACCGGCGTTCCCGCCGGTCAGCTGGTGGATGCCGCCGGGCTCTACGCCACCTCTCCTAACTCGACGATCCTTTACGCCATGGGCATTACCCAGCATGTGACGGGAACCAACAATGTCCTCGCTTTAGCCAATCTGTCAATGGTTGCCGGGCAAATCGGGAAGCCTTTCTCCGGAGTCAACCCCCTGAGGGGTCAGAACAACGTCCAGGGAGCCTGCGACATGGGCGGCCTTCCCAACGTTTACCCCGGGTATCAGAGGGTGGATAATGAGGGGGTGCGGCGGAAGTTTGAGGAAGCCTGGGGTGTTTCCCTTTCACCCAAACCCGGCCTGACTCTGATGGAGATGATGAAAGGGGTCGCCGAAGGGAAAATCAAAGCCCTATACGTCATGGGCGAAAACCCCATTCTCACCGACCCCAATACCAACCGGGTGAAAGAGGAGCTTAAGCACCTGGATCTTTTAGTGACGCAGGACATTTTCCTGTCCGACACCGGAGAGTTCGCCCACGTGATCCTTCCAGGGGTAAGCTTTGTGGAAAAAGACGGGACGTTTACCAATACCGAGCGCCGGGTCCAGCGGGTTCGCCGGGCGCTGAATCCGATCGGAAACGCCCGTCCGGACTGGAAGATCATCTGCGACCTATCCACCCGCCTGGGATATCCGCTGGGCTACAACTCCCCCTCCGAAATCATGCAGGAAATTGCTTCCGTGACCCCCTCCTACGGGGGAATTCTCTATGAAAGGATCGAGGCGCAAGGGGTGCAATGGCCTTGTCCCGAACTGAACCACTCCGGAACTCCTTATTTGCACAAAGACGTGTTTGTTCGCGGGAAGGGGAAATTTCATGTGACGCCATACGCCCCGCCCCCCGAACTTCCCGACGCGGACTACCCGTTCCTGTTGACCACGGGCCGGGTTCTCTACCACTATCACACGGTTCTTTCCCGGAAGTCGCCGGGGCTTTCCGCTATCTACCCGGAGGGGACCGTAGAGATCAACCCCGATGATGCCCGCCGCCTCGGCCTCGGGGCTGACAACGGGCTGGTGGAAGTTGCCTCCCGAAGGGGGAAAGTGAGCGTCAAGGCAAAAACTTCAGACCGGCTTCCTCCGGGGGTGGTGTTCATGACCTTTCATTTCAAGGAAGCCGCGGTCAACCTCCTCACCCTGGACGCCCTGGATCCCGTGGCCAAAATCCCCGGCTATAAAGTTTGCGCGGTCCGGATCCGGAAAATTTCCTGACCGAGCGACTCTGGGGATAGAATAAAAATATCGGTCGTTGTATCCGGCAACCTCTCATTTCAGACTTCAGCAGATCTTCTTTTTCCCTTTTATGAAAGGAGGTGAAGCAAAACCTTCTTTTGCAGGCCGGCTGAAATCGTTTTCCACCATCCCTTGATGATTTTGATTGGAGGGGCGTCCGGCCGGACGCCCCCATCTCGCCCTTTACGGGACAGGGCGCGGAAAAACGGATGAGTGTTGGGGCGATTCGTGAATCGCCCCTACGGGCCGATGCTCGGCAATGATAGAAATGGACTTTTTACGAAGCCATCTTTTCTCACCTTGAATACGGTGAGCCCTCTCCAGGAGGAGCCATGAAGACCCCCCTTTGGATTCCGTCGGAAGACAAGATCAAGAATGCCAACCTCACCCGCTTCCTCGAATATGTGCATAAAAAAAACGGCCGGCATCTCCGTACCTATGCGGAGCTCTATCAGTGGTCCATCGAAGCCCTGCCGGAATTCTGGGCCCGTATGTGGGAATTTGCAGGCATCGGGGCTTCGCGGGGATATGACCAGGTCGTCGACGACGCCCGAAAGATGCCGGGGGCGAAATGGTTTTCCGGGGCGAGGCTGAACTTCGCCGAAAACCTCCTGCGTTACCGGGACGACCGCCCGGCCTTTATCTTCCGGGGGGAAGCTCAGAAGAAGGCGCAAATGAGCTATGCCGAGCTTTATGCCGCCGTGGCCCGGATGGCCCGTTCGCTGCGGGATTTTGGGCTCAAACCGGGGGACCGGGTGGCCGGCTATATGCCGAACATGATGGAGACGGCCATCGCCATGCTGGCGGCGACCTCCGTGGGGGCCGTCTGGTCCTCGTGCGCCACCGACATCGGCTCGCAGGCGGCCCTCGACCGCCTGGGGCAGATCGAACCCAAAGTCCTTTTTACAGTGGATGGATATTATTACAAGGGCAAGGCCTTTGGGTCCCTCGGGAATGCGGCGGGGATCGCCAAGGGAATTTCATCTCTGAAGAAGGTCATCGTGGCCTCCTATATCGACCAACCTGCGGATTTGGCTTCCCTTCCCAACGGCGTCCGGTGGGAGGATTTCATCTCCAAAGAGCCAAATCCTTCCTTGGAATTCGAACAGCTTCCCTTCGACCACCCCGTGTATATCATGTTTTCCTCGGGAACAACGGGGAAGCCGAAGTGCATGGTGCAGGGGGCGGGCGGAATTCTCCTCAACCATCTGAAAGAACTGCTCCTGCACACGGACCTCAAGAGGGAGGACCGGATTCTCTACATCACCACCTGCAGCTGGATGATGTGGAACTGGCTGATCAGTTCATTGGGCGCGGGGGCGACGGTCGTTTTGTTTGACGGAAATCCGAGCTACCCCGACGATGGGGCGATATGGAGGCTGCTCCAGGAGGAAGCGGTCACCATTTTTGGGACGAGCGCCAGCTACCTCAATTATCTCAAGAGCCAGGGGTTCCGTCCGCGGGAAAAATCCGACTTGGCCGCGCTGCGCGAGATCTCCCAGACGGGGTCCCCCCTCTCCGCGGAGGGGTTCGAGTACGTCTACCGGGAAATCAAGCAGGACCTCCACTTCAATTCCATCTCCGGGGGAACGGACATCAACGGCTGCTTTGCCGCGGGAAACATCATCAGCCCGGTCTATGCGGGAGAGCTTCAGGGGCCGGCCCTGGCCATGAAGGTGAAAGCTTATGACGAGGGGGGAAATCACATCTTCGACCGGCAGGCGGAGCTCGTCTGCGAAGCGGCGGCCCCGCCCATGCCCCTCTATTTCTGGGATGATCCGACTGGGGAAAAATACAAGAGCGCCTATTTTGAAGTCTATCCCGGGGTCTGGCGTCACGGGGATTACGTCGTTTTCCACAAGGATACGGGGGGCATTACCTTTTACGGAAGATCCGACTCGGTTCTGAAGCCGTCCGGGGTGCGGATTGGGACCGCGGAGATTTACAACGTGGTGGACAAATTCGGAGAGGTGGCCGACAGTCTGGTCATCGGGCAGAACTGGAAAGGCGATCAGAGGGTTCTCCTTTTCGTGCAGCTTCGCCCCGGCGCGTCCTTGACCGAGGAGTTGAAGGATCGAATCCGAAAGAGCCTGCGGGAACAGGCCTCGCCCCGCCATATTCCCGCGTTCATCATAGCCGTCCCGGATATCCCCTATACCCTGAACATGAAAAAAGTCGAAAGCTCGGTGACGAATATCGTCAACGGACGCCCGGTCTTGAATCGGGACGCCTTGAAAAACCCCGAGGCGCTGAATTATTATGAAAAAATCCTCCCGGAATTGCAGAAATAAAAGTTGATAGCCACAGAGGACACAGAGGTCACCGAGCCAAAAACAGAAATCTTATTCGTTCCTCTTCACCGCGGGCGGGGGAAGGGCGGGGCCGCCCCTACCATGCAAAGTGTGCAAAGACTTAGGCGGGAGGCGCACTTGCCGCTGCGCGGCAGATGGCCTCTTTACGAGACCATCGAAATCCATGGCACCAAGGGCACGAAAGCCACAAATGAGATCTCTGTGAGCTCTGTGCCCTCTGTGGTGAATATTTACAATGAAGGGAAACATGAAAATCGCAGTCATGGGTGCGGGAGCTCTGGGGGCCTTGTTTGCCGGGTATCTGGCCCGCGCCGGGGAAGAAGTCTTCGCGGTGGATATCAAGCCCGAAATCGTGGGGGCGATCCGGGCCGGAGGCGTCAGAATCCGGGAAACTTCCGGAGAGGAAAATGCAATCCCGCTCCGGGCGACGCGAAGCCCCAAGGAGATCGGCGAGACCGATCTGGTCATTTTTCTTCCCAAGTCCCGACAGACCCGGCAGGCGGCCGAGGATGCCCGGCCTCTTTTCGGCCCGAAGACCACTGGACTGACTCTGCAAAACGGCCTGGGAAACCCCGAGGTGATTGAGTCGGTCTTGGGAAGGGGGCGGGTCCTGGCCGGGGTCACCAGCCATGGGTCTACCCTGATCAGTCCCGGGAAAATCCTCCATGCCGGTTCAGGGGAAACGATCATTGGGGAAATCTCCGGAGGTTTCAGCCAACGGGCGGAGGAAATCGGCCATGTTTTGAACCGGGCCGCAATCGCGACCCGGGTTTCCGACGAGATCGGGAACGAAGTTTGGGGAAAACTCATCGTCAGCATCGGAATCAACGCCCTAAGCGCCGTCACCCGCCTGCGAAACGGCGACCTGCTGGATTGCCCGGAAACAAGAGAGATCCTGCGGGGGGCGGTTCTCGAGGCCAAGGAAATCGCCGATCGCCGAGGAATCCGTCTGCCTTACTCGGACCCGGTGGAAAAGACCGAAGAGGCCTGTCGATTGACGCGCCACAATTACTCCTCCATGCTGCAGGACATCCTTGGAACCCGGGAAACGGAGGTGGATTTTATCAACGGGGCGGTGGTGTTGGAGGGGGCTGGCTTGGGGATGGAAACGCCGATTAATTGGATGCTGATGAATCTGGTGAAGGCTCTGGAAAAGCCCCATTCTTGAAGATCTCGGCGCATAGGCAAGGGCGGTATACGAACCGCCCCCCTCTTTCGTCAGGAACTCCGTCGGCATTTCCGTGCCGACCTTTATTTTCTTCGGCTTTTTGGCCTCGACGCCGACAATACGCGCCACGGCCTTCACCCCCTCATCCAGTTCCACGATTCCCCGGGAAAGTTCTTTCTTCCCCATCATTTTCTCCTCTCCGCATCTCTTCCTCCCGCCGGCAATGCCGTGAGGGATGTTTCCATCCTGTTCCAATCTACCGTTTTATCAAGCCCCGGAAAAAATTTGATTGAATCTCCATTCATTCAATGGTAAATTTGGGACGAAATTCATCCAAGGCAGACAGCCTCGAAAAGCTTGGGTCAATCTAAGACCAGGATAAAAAGAGGCTTTCACCCCTAACGGGGTTTCTTGGAATATCGAAGAGAAGGAGGGACGTCCATGTTCGACGTTGTCGCTCAAGGTGAGGGCCCTCTTTTTATGGATCCCGATGCCGACAAGGCGCGGGAGTTTTTCCGCCATAAGAATAGAGCCCTGGTCAGCAAACTCATGACGATCAAGGAAGCCGTCGAGAAATTCATCCATGACGGGGAATATCTCGCCATCGGCGGTTTCGGGGCCAATCGGATCCCCACCGCTGTCTGTCACGAAATCCTGCGGCAAAAAAGGAAGAACCTGATTTTTGCCGGCCACACTTCCACCCACGATTTCCAGATCCTGGCGGCGGGCGAGGTTTTTGACCGCTGCGATATCGCCTACATCATCGGGCTGGAAGCCCGCGGTCTTTCCCCGAATGCCCGCCGGTACATGGAGAGTGGGAAGGTGAAGAGCTGCGAATGGACGAACTACTCGATGGCCCTGCGGCTGAAAGCCGCAGCCATGGGCGTTTCGTTTCTGCCGGGACGAAACGTCATGGGGACGGATACGTTCAAATACAGCGCCATCAAAGTGGCCAAGTGCCCGTTCACGGGGCAGAATTACTCCCTTTTCCCGGCCTTGTGGCCCGACGTCTCCGCCATCCATGTTCATGAGGCGGACATCTACGGCAACTGCCGGGTGAAAGGGATTTCCATCGCCGATTTCGAGTTGGCCCGGGCCTCCAAGCACCTTATCATCACCTGCGAACGACTGGTTCACAACGAGGAAATCCGGCGCGATCCAACGGCCACCGTCATCCCCTACTATTTAGTGGATGCCGTGTGCGAGGTTCCTTTCGGCAGCTATCCGGGGAATATGGCCTACGAATATTTCTCCGATGAGGATCATCTGAAACTCTGGCTGAAGGTGGAAGAGGATCCCGGGAAGTTCAAAGAGTTCCTGGACAAATACATCTATGGAACCAAGGATTTCAATGAGTACCTGGATCTCTGCGGGGGCATTCAGCGGATTAACCAACTGCGGGCCCAGGAACACCTCATTGAACTGAACAAGAAGGAGTCATGACTATGGCTGAATACAATACCATGGAAATGATGATCGTGGCCGCGGCCCGCAACCTGGAGGATGGGGCTACGGTAGGAGTCGGGACAGGGGCCCCCTGCGCGGCGGCCATGCTGGCGCAAAAGACCCATGCCCCCAAATTGGTCATTATGTTCGAAGCCGGAGGGATTTCCCCCATCCTGCCGACCATGCCCATCTCCGTCGGCGACTCCCGCACCATCCACCGGGCCATCATGGCCAGCGGGATGTGCGAGATCATGGAGACCAGTCAGCGCGGCCTGGTGGACTACACCTTCCTGGGAGGGGCCCAGATCGACATGTACGGGAACCTCAACTCCACGGTCATCGGCGATTGGGCAAAGCCCAAAGCGCGCTTGCCCGGGTCCGGGGGCGCCAATGATTTCGCCTCTTTCTGCTGGCGCGTCATGGTCATTACCCCTCAGGACATCAGGCGGTTCGTGGAAAAAGTGAGTTTTATCACCACGCCGGGATATCTAACCGGCCCGGGCGCGAGGGAGAAGGCCGGCCTGCCCAAGAACACGGGGCCCTATAAGGTCATTACCAACATGGCCATCCTCGGGTATGACGAAGAGACCAAGCGGATGCGGGTGGAGTCGATCCATGAGGGATATGCTTTCGAGGACGTGCAGAAGAACTGCGGCTTCCAGTTGCTGAAGGCCAAGGAAATCGTGAAAACACCGGTTCCCACGCCCCACGAGCTGGAGATCCTGCGCAAAGAGGTCGACCCGAACCGCTACATCATCGGCCGGTAGTGGTTTCTTTTCCGAAAAAAGCCCCTTTCCTCTTCCTGAGGGGGGGCTTTTTTATTTCCAATTTGTCGCCTCCGGGCCCTTGTGATAATATGAAAAATCGTTTTGAATCTCGGGTTCAGGGCACGGATTCAGAAAACGCCTGACAACTGAGCTCGTCTCCATCCGGAACCCCCCTCTTCCCTTCCGGGAGAGGGAGGAAGTGAGGGGAATGGAGATGAAAAGCGCTGAAATCCTCAGCCGTTATCACCCCCACCCTAACCCCCCTCATCGAGGGGGGGAAATTTGGTTTTCGGGTGAAAACTAATCTATTTCCGGAGGTTTTTATGTTCTACGAAGTCAATGTTCCCGAGCCCCGCCCGGACAAGAAGAAAATGTCTGCCTTGGTCATCTTGAACCCTTCCGAATCCCGGCGCCTCCTGGCCAAAGCCACCGTGGCCCTGCCGGAAGTGCAGAATGCCTGGAAGAACGGCACGATCATCATCGCCCGGGGCATCACCAATGCCTATGTTACGGAGGAGCTTTTCAAAATTTCCATAGAGCCCAAGGCGGGGCAGACCGCGGGTTTGATCTGCAACGGGATCGCCAACAACCATTCCGGCCCGCCGGTGTGCGCCTGGCACGTGATCCGGAACGGAAAGCCGGTGGAAAACGCGGATTCCACTGTGGAAATTCTGAAATTCGGGCCCGAGGACGTGATGATCAAGGGGGGCAATGCCGTCGATCCGCAGGGGACCGCGGGAATTTGGACTTCGGGAAGTAAGGGGGGGACGATCGGGATGTGCTGGCCCATCATGACCCCGCGGGGGTCCCAGCTTATCCAGGCTATCGGTCTGGAAAAGTTGGTGCCTTCCGTAGCCGAGGCGGCCGCTCATTCGGGCATCTACCATTTCAAATACAGCATGGGTCTTCCCGGAAGAATCGTTCCCGTTACCACCAGCAAAGTAGTGACCGAGATCCAGGCCTTTGCCATCCTGGCCGGGGTTAAGGCCTATCACCTTGCCTCAGGGGGAGTGGGGGGGTCCGAAGGGTGCGTGGCGCTCGCCATTGAAGGTGAGGAAGAGAAGGTGGAGAAGGCGTTTGCGATCGCCAAAGCCGTAAAAGGAGAGCCTGCAGTCACTCTGCCCAAACCGTATTCGGTCAGCTCCGCCGCAGATTTCAGCTTTGACGCCGCAGCCCAATATGCAACGCTGGGGATATAAAAAACGCATAGAGCATAGAGCAAAGAGGAAAGAGCAAGATCCTAACCCGGCCGAGCCGGAACCAAGAAAGCTATTTTGCCTTATGGATGAACTCCTTGGAAATCTCCCCAACCCCCCTTTTTCAAAGGGGGGCGAGGGGGGATTTCTGGAATTTCCTGCCAATTTGAGCGCAAAATCATTCTTAAGAGACTAATATGTCATTAAATTTCTTTTTTGAACCCAAAAGTGTGGCCGTCATCGGCGCTTCGAGCTCTGCGGGGAAGGCGGGGAACGAGATCCTCGTCAACCTGCTGGCAAACGGATATGCGGGCAGGATATTTCCTATCAACCCGAATGAAGCAGAGATCATGGGCTTCAAGGCCTATCGATCGGTGAAGGAGATTCCCGAACCGGTGGATCTGGCCGTTTTTATCGTTCCCGCGGAAAGAACCCTTTCTGCCGTAAAGGACTGCGTAGACAAAAAGATCCCGGCGGCCGTGATCGCGTCGGGCGGGTATGCCGAGGTGGACCAGAAAGGCGCGGACCTCCAGGAAGAAATCCGCCGGGTGGCCAAAGCTGGCGGCCTGCGCCTCATCGGCCCCAACACCAGCGGCTTGACCAGTACCCCGGCCTCTCTCACCACGACCTTCTTCCCCCTTGGCAAAGTTCGCCGCGGGCCGATCAGCTATATCGCGCAAACCGGAAATTTTGCCACCCACACGATGAAATGGATTCTCACGGCGGAAAATTTCGGCGTGGCCCGCGTGGCGGGGCTGGGGAACAAGATCGATGTGGAGGACGCGGAAGTGCTCGAGTATTTAGGGAACGATCCGGAAACAAAGGCGGTTCTCATGTATGCGGAAGGCTTCCGCAACCCCCGGAGATTCTTTGAAACGGCCCGCGAGGTCACGAGGAAAAAGCCGGTGATCCTGCTTAAAGGCGGACGGACAAAAGCCGGCGCCGAGAGGGCTTTCTCCCACACGGCTTCTCTTTCGGGAAACGATGCGATCTTCGACGCCGCCTGCCGGCAGGCGGGGGTCGTGCGGGTGAGGCGCTATTTCGATTTGATCCACGCGGCCAAAGCCCTGGCGTTTCAGCCTCTGCCGGCGGGAAGAAGGCTGGGCTCCCTGGCGCCTTCGGGAGCGCTGGGCGTGGTCGTGGCCGATGCCTGCGAGTCCCTCGATCTGCAAATGGCCGGATTCGGGGAGGCGACCCGAAAAAAGCTCAGGGAGATCAGCGCCTCCTGGGTGAACATTTCCAACCCGGTGGACATGTCGGCCGTGACCCCGATCACCGGGGCGGTGGAAGGAAACAAAATTGTATTGGAAACTCTGCTGAAGGACGAAGGAGTGGATGCAATCGCGGCAATTTTGCTGGCCTCCCCCAAGATTCCCCCCGAAGCTTACTCGTATCTTCCGGGACTCTCCGCCCGGTATCCCCACAAGCCGATTTATACGACCTTTACGGGCGACCGGAATGTGTACGAACAGATCCGATCTTACCTGGAGCAGCGATCCATCCCCGTTTTCCTTCCCCTCGAAGAGACCCTCGAAACCCTGCACATAACCTGCCGCTGCCGCGAAGCGATGAATCGATAACCTTTCCCCTCTTTGCACTTTCTTCGCTTCCAGGCAACACGATTAAAGGTGCCCGATCACGGAGAAACTGCATGACCCGTCGCGTATGGCCATATGCTCGCCCCCTCGTTGAAGCCTTTGCAGGATCCGTTAAGTGAATTGTTGGGGGCCATGGACTCTCGCACGGTCAGCCATTTGACGCAAGGATGTGATGTTGCGTAATGGCGGCTATGCCAAAAAAACGGCACTCGCGGCTGAATTGGGAGGGGCTTTCATAGCCGACCTGAAACGCCGCGTTCGCTGCGTCCAGTTGCTCCGTGACATCAACCGCCGGCTTCGTTCAAACGCAACCTTTCTTGGTACTGCAGCGGGACCTGAGATAGGATAGGGTTCCACATTAAGACCGATAGCCCCCCCTTGCTAAGGCAACGGGAACAAAGTATCTGGCGCCCCTCAGATCACCAAAGTTATGCACGCTATGAACCAACGTCCCTTAGTTTCATTTCTCCTGCGCGCAGGCCCAATTACGAATCCGCTTACGGCTCGCCGACCTTGAATGGCGGTTCCTTGCCGGGAGGAACGGATTCCTCTGCCACGGCCATTAACATGGCGAGCGTCACGTAGGTTCCGGTGACCGCGGCAAGGTCCACGATCTGCTGCTCCCCAAGAAGGCTCTTAACCCGGTCAAATGTTTCGTCGGAGACCTGATGCTTTGCGGAGAGTTCCATAACGAAATCGTAGACCACCGCCTCGTCCGGTTTCATATTCGACGGCCGCCGATTCGCCTTGAGGTCCGCTACGATTTCCGGAGAGAGCCCCGCCTTGATCGCGATCGGCGCGTGCGCGAACCATTCCACCTGAGACCGCCACAGCCGTCCCGTAATCAGGATGGCAAATTCGTTGAGATGCAACGGTACGGATGTATTCCACCGAAGATAATGGAGGAGGTCGAAAATGCGTTGTCCGAGCACCGGACTGCGCAGCAATGAATTGTAGGGGCCGCCCAGTCCCACGCTTGACACCTTCATTACCTGCTCCCCGAGCGGCCTCTGTTGCTCATTCAGCTGTTGCATCGTGAGCAGCGGAAAACGCGGCGGCTTCGCCGCAGGCGACGAGTCGTCTCCTTTTGCACCGGATGGCGACGATCCGGTCACCCCAGGAGTCAAAGAAGGCACGGGTTTCTTCTTCATGGTCATCCTCCCTTTTCAAATCCCAAAATTTCGGCCAGCAAGCCTGAAATCGGGGGACATATTACCCATTTCCTTTTCTCGTCATCCTCAATAGCGAAGGTCGTGCCAAGCCCGTAACCGCCCGAATCCCGCCCATTTTATCAAGGAATGGATTGTATCTCCCAACTTCCCTTTCCTTAGCGGGAACCGAACGATTGACGGCAAAGTATTTTATCGATGTCCTCTATCTGTAAAAATAACACTCATTTATCCCTTGGCCCGACAACCTCAAGCACCATTCCGCAGCGGCTGGACCCTCGATAAAATCGAGTCGAATGCCGTCTACTTGGCCCGTTTCCAAACGAAGGTGTTGGAGCCTCCGGCCAGCCTTGCGGGGGTGGTATAGATCAGCTCATCCGCAGTAAGAGACGTGATGACTCGCTTTAAATTCTCTCCATTCTGATTTGGAAACGAGCTGCGCTCTACTCGAAACGTCAGGACCTTGTCGGCTTCACTGACTGAGTAAATGCCAAAAAGAGAGAGCACCCCATGGGCGACCGTTTTGTCTTCCTCCGGGGTGGTCTTCATCCGGTCCTTGGATGCAAGTTTTGGATATTCGGAAATGACCTGCAAAGAAAAGCGGTTGGCGTCGAAGAAGAGCAGACCTTTGAGATTGGCGCCCTCCAGCGTTGGTTCTTTAATGCCATCTTTGTTCAGGCTCTCCCAGGAGACCAGCGTCCAGGCTCCTACGAGCTGTTTCGTTGAGATCGCCGCTGTTTGCTGGGCCCAGCCCTGGGACACCCCAGACAGGAGCACACCTCCGACAATCGCAATGCTTGCAAACATTCTCGTCCCTTTACGAATTGACTTATTCATAAAATTATCTCCTTTTGAGGAAAAGACCTCAGCCTATCCCCTGGCGCTTGTCTTGGCAAGATTAATCATTCCGCCGGCCAGTCCATACGAGATACCAGGATATGGGACGGTAGCATTCCCCTTACGGACTCACACCAACTCGTAACGAACGGCATCAAGCCCCAAACAGAATTTTAATGATTTCTTCGGGCCTTCACACAGAGCTTTTCGGAAACTCCTTGGCAACTTGACGATCTCAAAATGATATAGGATGTGTCGATCCGAAAAATACCGCAGTCGAATTCAGGGGCCACCAGACCGCTTCTTGATGTGCCGGCTTAAAGTTTGTACGCCTTTTTGGGCAGGCGGTAGGCGGTGTCCTGGATCATTTCCTTGGCGTCTTCCATATCGACGATCCCCCGGACGACCAAGCCGGCGATCCAGTTGGCATCCACCCTCCGGAAGAGGTCATGGCGGGCCGGGATAGACGGAAAAGCGCGGGTGTCGTCATTGAAACCCACCGTGTTATAGAGCCCGGCCGTCTCCGTTGTCTCCATCCGGAAACGGGTCAGCCCGTTGATGCTGTCGAAGAACCACCACGGCGGTCCGAGCCGCATGGCCGGGTAATGGCCCGCCAGGGGGGCAAGTTCGCGGCCGTAAGCCGTCTCGTCCAGAGTGAAAACGATGAAGGTGAAGCCGGGGTGGTTCCCGTACTTGTTGAGAAGGGGTTTCAGATTGCGCGTGTATTCGGTTTGCATGGGGATATCGCCGCCGCGGTCTGACCCGAAAAGGTTGAAAACTTGGGGATTGTGGTTTCGGAGAGATCCGGGATGGATCTGCATGACCAACCCGTCTTCGATGCTCATGCGGGCGCTCTCCATGAGCATGTGGGCGGTGAAACGGGCCGCGTCTTCCTGGGAGGCCCGTCCTCTCAAGGCTTCCTCGAAGATCGTTTCGGCTTCTGCGGAAGACAATTCTTCGGTTCGGGGGGTCAAGGCGGAATGGTCCGTGGCCTTGGCGCCCATTGTCTTGAAAAAGGCGCGGCGGTTTTCCAGGGCGGCAACGAATTTCGGGTAGGTATCTATAGTCATCCCGCTCAGGGCGCCGAGCTTTTGAATATTGTCGTTCCAACCCGGGGTTAAGATATTGATCACGCCGTCGGGCCGAAAAGTCGGGATGATCCGCCCTTTCCACCCCGATTTCCGGATCGCCTGGTGGTTTAACAAGGGATCCGTGGCCGCATCCGTGGTACAGAGGACCTCGATCTTGAAGCGCTCAAAAAGGGCCCGAGGTTGAAATTCGGGTTTCCCAAGACGGATTTCGATCCGGTCGTAAATTTTCTGGGCATTCCCGCCGGTGAGCTTTTCTTTAACCTCGAATAAAGAATAAAGCTCCTCGGTCAGCCAAACTCCGCTCGGGGTTCCTCGAAACAGATGAAAATTCTCCGCGAAGATTTGCCAGATCTTGCGGTGATCTTTCTCCACCGGCCGCCCGTCCAGCCGGGGGACTCCAATGGACTCCAGGGAGATCCCCTGGGAATAGAGCATCCGCACCACGTAGTGATCGGGAAGGATCAGCAGGTCCACGGGGGTTCCGAAGGAGCCTCCTTCATCGGCGAAAAGCTTCGGGTCTACATGGCCATGGGGGCAGATCAGGGGAAGAGAAGCCACGCTTTCATAAAGATTGCGGGCGATACGCCGCTGTCTGGGATCGGGATCAAAATAGCGATCGGGGGCCAAATTCAATTTTGGGGAACCAGCCATGAATCTCCTCTCCTTCCGTAGCGGCCACAATTGGATGAAAGGGCTTTCAGGAAAAAATTCCGATCATCCCTGCTTTTGCGACTCTTTCCCGAATGGCGGTTGAATCTGTGGTGTAGAGCCGCTTTTGTTTCATACGTTCGAAATAAATAGACCCCGAAAAGGTGTACTTGTAACCAAGCCCTTCGGCGGTTTCCATCTGGGTGCGCACGAAGGTAATCGCGTCCCCGGCCGCCAGGGTCTGGGGCAACGCCAGAAGTTTTTCCCTCTTTGCAGAGCGGGCGGCATTATGCCCGGCAAGAGTCCCGGTGACCAAGGCTTCGGTGTGGCCCACCAGGAGGCCTGCTTTTTCGCCGGCGCAGAAAAGGTTCTCTACCCCTTGCACTTTCAGAGAGTCATCGCGGGGGGCCATGCCTATGTACCGGATCGAATTCCCCAGACCGCCGGCGTAGGGGTCTTCGTACCGGGCGTTTTCAAAACCGGGGATTTTCCGCAAGGCTTCCAGGGGGAAGAAAGGGACCATAAGTTTGGCGTGGCCGGTATCCAGAAGAACGAGATTATCGTGATATTCCGGGAGGGCATATTGCTGGCAGGCTTTAATCGAGAGTTCCACCTCATTTTGAATGTGGCCGGGGATGGGAATGACGGCCACCCCTTTGCGGTTGAGCGTGGCGACGATCTCCGGGGAAAGGGATTCTTTTAAGAGCTTGCAGGAGCCGCTCATGGCCCCGATCTGCGTCCCTTTCTTGCCGATCATTTCCGTAATCCCGCACTTGGCCGCGATGCTGACCCTGCCGCCGAAAGTGGGGCAGCGGAGGATGCACATGGCGCACCCGTTGCCGTACTTGGAGCACTGGCCCGGCGGGCCGGCGGTTCCGGTTGTGTCGATGAAGGCGTCTCCGCTAAAGCGGACTTTCTCTTCCCCCTTTTTCCCGGTTACGGCCTGGATTTTCCCATCCTTCCTCTCCACATCGTCGATGCGGGTGGAGAGGTGAATTTCAATTCCCTGCGCCAAGAGATATCTTTTTACAATGGGCTCCATGGTGGCGACATTGTAGAGAGAAGCATGGGGGTGCCCCGGAAATTCGATATCCCGGTGAAGGCAGTTTTGATCGATGAGCTCAAAGATTTCCCCGCCGCCCATGGCGATCATTTCCTCGGTCGCCGTGAAGCGCCCGTTGTTGCGCATGATCCCGCCCACGAGGCCGGTCCCGAGAAGCATATCCGCCCGTTCGAACAAAAGGACTTCCCCTCCGCGCTTTCTCGCTGCCAGGGCGGCCGCGCAGCCAGCCCATCCCCCTCCAATAACGATGATCTTCATAGAAAAACCTCCCAAGCAAAAAAGCAACCCCAGAATCCAACCTCCCTATCTGGCCAATCTCCATCGCTCAGGTGGCGATGGCGGAACCGTTCTCAGCGGGAATTTGAAACTTTTTCTTTCGGGGGTCGGTAGGATTATTTCACAAATGGAATTTTAGATCAATATCTAATGCTTCCTTGTCTTCACCTTTTCAGATGAATAAAGAAGTCAGGTGGTCCAGCTCCCAATTTTTCTTCCTTGCTTCCCTTCACTCTTCAAAAGATATAAGGGGTTCAAGTAGTTTCAAGCCCCCGCCGGGGCGCGGGGGCAGCGGCGCGCTTCGCGAAACCACGAGGCGGTGGTCTTTCCATAGGGCCAGGCGGAGGCCGCAGGCCTTCCGCCTCTCTTTGCGGAAACTCTTTTGGTTTGGCTGATGCAAGCCGAGATCCCAGCCGGTGCTTTCGCAAATCGCGCCGCCACCCCCGCGCCCAGTCCAAGCTTTCGCCTCGAAAATAAAGGTTAAAAGTGAAGGGAGGCAAGATTTTTCTTCCCCTTGACGTTCCCGAGTCGTTCCCCTATCCTTTTAGGGGAGGGCTTATGAAAAGGGAAGGGACTTTGTATGGTAAAAAATCCATTTAAGGATGCTTTGCTGGGAAAAAAAGAATTTGTGTTTACCCTCGAACTCGTCCCGGGAAGAGGGTCCAGGGGCAAGACTCAAGAAGACGTTTTGACGCTTGCTGAAAAAGCCGTTAAGGGGGGGCTCATCCGGGCGCTCTCTATAACGGACAACGCAGGAGGGCATCCGGCCCTTTTCCCGAACACCTTGGGAAGGGAAATCTGTCGTCTGGGTCTGAACCCCATTATTCACTTTACCTGCAAGGACAAGAACCGCAATCAAATCGAATCCATTCTCTATGCCCTCGATCGGATCGAAATCCAGAATCTCTTGATCATGACCGGCGATTTCCCTCTTTATGGGTTCGAGGGAAAGGCTAAGCCGGTTTATGATTTAGATTCGGTTCAGCTTCTCCGTTTGATCGGCCTGATGAATGCCGGGCGCTGCCTCGACGAAAAGGCCCCCGGGGGCGGAAAAGAATGCCCGCCGACCCAGTTTTTCAAAGGGGTGGCGGTCTCCCCTTTTAAGAAGCTCGAAGCGGAAGTATTTGCCCAGTACTTCAAACTCCATAAAAAGCTGAAAATGGGCGCGGATTTCGTAATTACCCAGGTCGGTTTTGACGCCCGCAAATTCGATGAACTCCTAAAATTCATGCGCCGGGAATTTCCTGCTGTGCCTGTTCTGGGTAATGTTTACATCTTGAACCGGCCGGTCGCAAGAGTTATGAACCGAGGGGATGTCCCCGGTTGCGTGGTCACGGATGAGCTCCGCTATCTCATTGAAAAAGAGGCCGAGGCTCGCCGACAAAGGGAAAGGGGCCCGCCTCCTGCGGGCGGCTAAGCTCATTGCTGTCCTCAGAGGACTTGGATTTCGCGGGGTTCATCTCGGGGGGCCCAATTTAAAATACGAAGATGTGGAGTGGGTGGTGGAGAAATCAAAAGAGCTCTCCGGCAACTGGGAGGAATGGGTTCGGGAGTTTGATTATCCGCAAAAAGGAGGATTTTATTTATTCGAAAAGGATCCCCGGACCGGGCTTAATGCCAGCAATCCGAACGATCTCTCCCCTGCGCCACGGAAAAAAATGGGCTTTCGGACGATGCGTTTCATGCACCATTTCATGTTCTTGCCGGGGGCCCCTCTTTACAAAGCCGCCCATAAATTTTTTTCCTTAATCGATGGAACCAAGGCCGAGGTGCCGGTCACCGAAGTTGAATATTTTATGAAATTTCTGACTTCGCGTTGCCGGCGCTGCGGCGACTGCACCCTCGCGGAGATGGCTTTTCTCTGCCCGCAATCCCAATGCGCCAAGTTTCTTTTCAACGGCCAATGCGGAGGATCAACGGAGGGGTGGTGCGAGGTGTTTCCGGGAAAAAAGAAATGCATTTATGTGCGGGCCTACGAGCGGCTGAAATCTTTCGGAGAAGAAGAATCTTCGAAGGAAGGGTACCTCCCTCCGAGGAATTGGGCGCTCGACCAAACCTCATCCTGGGCAAATTATTTCCTTGGACGCGATCATCACGCCGCTGAGTAGCCTTCATCCGCAACCCCTATTTCTCCCTCCCCCTCGATGGAGGATGGTTAGGGAACCAGGGGGGAAGGCTTTCCTTCTTTCCCTATGGTTCTTGACACCGGACGGATTGGATGCCTAAGATAGATAAAGCATATTTTTTAAGGAGGGAAACAATTTATGCCGGTGTTAACACTTGTTGCGGCTGACTCGATTGCCGATAAATCCTTGGAAAAGGGGAGGGAGAAAGGATTTGCGCCCCTAACGGTGGCGGTTCTCGATGCGGGCGGACAAATCCGGGTTCTTAAACGGGAGGACGGCTCCAGCCTGCTTCGCCCCGAAATTGCAGTGGGGAAAGCTTGGGGCGTATTGGGCTTGGGTTTTGGGGGAAGGGAGTTATTTCGCCGCGCCGCCAAGATGCCCGCCTTTTTTAACGCCCTGTCTGATATGTCCGGAGGCCGAATGGTTCCCGTCCCCGGAGGGGTCCTGATCCGGTCAGCTTCAGGAGAAATTCTCGGAGCGGTGGGGATCAGTGGGGACACATCGGAGAACGACGAGGTCTGCGCAGTCTACGGAATTGAGGCAGCAGGATTCAAAGCAGACACCGGAGATTAAAAAGAGGGAGGATGTGAGATTCCTCCTTATTTAAAAAGAATCGAGCGGCCTTCAGCAAGAAAGCCGGGAGCTATCACCCCGGCTTTGGTTTTTTGAAAAGGAGGAGTTTCGGAGATACCAAACATATCTGCAATTGTTATTGGAAAAATGGATTGATAACAAGATAGCGAGGCTGTCGAAAAACCCATTTGCGAAAAATTCGCACCAAGGGTTAAAAAGATTTTCCGAAAAATTATCTACAAAATTATCCCGGCTTCAATTTTCTTGCTCCACGACATCCATCTGCCTCAATCTTCTCCCCTTAGGCAAATCCATAACTCATAATCTTCCCGATATTGTGAACCATACAATACAATACCCACTGGATATTCACCTTGAGCTTTCCCCTTAGGGTAAATCGATCCAACCGCTTCACCGCCCGGATATTCGCAAACACCGGCTCCACGATCCCAATCCGCTGATGATAGATCTCCCGCCCCCTCTCCGTATCCACCTTCTCCGCCATCGCCTTCACCAGATTCCCAGGAACCACCCCCACGGGAACACTCAACTGCCTCCTCCTCACCGTCTTCCCCATAAGACAACCTGCCCGCAACTCACAACCCAAACAATCCTCTTCTTTCGCAACATACCTCCGATAAATAATCCCATCCGCAATGGCCTTCTTGGCGATACGATGCAAAACCTTCTCCTTCGGACAAACATACTCATCCGTCTCTTCCCGGTACCGAAAATCCTCTAAACCAAACTTCTTCCTCCTTCTGGACTTCCACCTCTCCTGCGTCGCAAACCGCGGATCCCGTTTCCGAAAATTCCTATCCGGGATATACGCATCCAACTTCTCTTCCTCGCACACCTCCAAATTCGCCGGACTACTATAATTACTATCCGCCACCAAAACCTTCCCCTCTAAACAACCTTCCGGACAACCAATCCCCTCCAGATTCTCCTTGGCCCCCTCCGCCATCGGCCCTACGTGATAATGATCCTGCCCCTCTCCAAACGCCTCCCCATGCACGATCACCTGAAACTTCCCATCCACCATCGCCTGCCCATTGTATCCCTGCACGACCCCATGGGAGGTCATCATATTCGCCGACTCATTATCCGTCACATTACTCTTGATCTCCTTCCCCGTCCTCCCAATCTTCTCCCCATGCCCCTTCAAAAACTCCCGAATCCTCTCCGCTTTCCTCTTTAACCGCTCTACCTGCTTCGCCCGATTTACTCCCTTGAATATATCCGGATCCCCCTCCTCTTTGTCATCCTTCTTGTCCGCTTCTACCTGCCGCACTAATAGCTCCGTAACCCTCTTCTCCATCTTCTCTTTCTTCCGCACCAAATCCGCAATCTTCCCACTCCACTCCTTGGAAGCATTCGACGGAAGCTTGCACCCGTCCAACGCAAATACCGTCCCCCCCAACAACCCACTCTCTTCGCAAACCAAAAGGACATCCCGAAAAAGAACCTTGATCTCCCCCTGCATCGAGGAAACAAATGCCGCAAGGGTACTATGATCAGGTCTCTGCCCACACGCCAAGGCCATAAACGTCACATTCTCCCGGCACGCCTGCTCCATCTTCCGGGAGGAAATCAAACCCCGGGCATAACCCAATAAAACCACCTTCAAGAGAATCTTGGGATCGTAGGCCATCCGTCCCGTTTCGTCATTCTGGTATCGCTCCTCGAATACCGCCATGTCCATCCGATCCTCGACCAGCGTCTGGATCGCAAACTCCAATGTTCCTGGAACTAACTGCTCTTCCAGGGATACCGGAATCATCATCCGCTGCGAATAATCATATGGTTTGTACTTGGCCATCGCTTTTCCCCGCCCTGGATAGCTGAAAATCAACTCATCGCCGATCCTTTCTATCATAAATCCTATCTGCCATAAATAAAAATCATCCTTCAGAATGAAGATTCTTCGGTCAGCGGTGAAATAGATCAAAGTGGGGGGCAAGGATAAGAAGGAAATATTAAGGAGAGTCTAAAAATGAAAAAGTTGACCTTTTTCGACAGGCTCAGCAGCTATCCGCACCCCCGGGATGTCTTTTTTAAAAGTCCATTTGATCATTCGATGTTACCCCTTCTTGTAAAGGGTCTCCATCACCGCCTGTTACTGCCCAAACGGTCCATAGGATGCACGAGCGCCCGGGCTGGCGCGCCGTCGCCTCCGTGGATCTTGAGAGGCAGGCAGACCAGCTGTACTCGACCCGGTCGGACTCGCTCGCCGCGCCGGATGGGCTGCCGTCTCAGCTCATCGGGCTTGATGAACTTACGGTCGCGGATGAGGATGACCCGCGCCGAACCGATGGCTGCACCTAGCGGCATGTCGTCAATCCCGATGCCGCTCCGGACAAAGTGCGCGGGTGCATCCATGTGGGTGCCTGTGTGCGCGCCCATCTCGAGGAGAGACACCGTGCAAGGGTCGCCCCGGTCCATATCCAGGGCGTGACTAATTCGGGCCGGCGGATCGCCCGGCCAAGTGACCATACCGGTTTTTAGCGTTACCGAAACGTCGATCCAGATGGAAGCTATCATACCCTCCTTTCCAATGCCTCCGCTGTCATGATGATTACATCTCCGCGAACTGAATGACGACCTTGATATCCTCCGAATTACGAGCCAGTGCTTGGGCGAAGTTCTCCGGACGTTCGCGCTTAGTGATAAGACGTGCCAGCCACGAGCGGTCCGCGCGAGCCAAGGCTTGAGCGGCCTTGTACCAGTGTCGTTTGTTGGCGTTGACACTGCCGAACACCACGTTATTTTTCAGCACCGCCGAAGACGCCACAGTCGCCGTGGGGATCTTGGGTACCACACCGCCATGCCCGACACCCGTAAGGCACACAACACCGCTCGCCCCGATGACGGCGATCGACTCGGAGATGACCTGTCCGACGCCGGTGCACTCCATGATAACGTCCGGCTCAAACCCTATGTCTGCGACGCTGCAGGAGTGATAGGTCGCGCCGAGAGCGCGGACGAGTTCGGGTTTGGGCCCCGACGTGGTCCTAGCGAGGACGTGGACTTCTGCCCCGCGCTGTGCGGCTCCGAGGGCGGCCAAGAGTCCGATTGGCCCTGCGCCTGTCACAAGCACGGTTTTCGGCTCCCAGAAGGCGCGCGCGCCCACCGCAAGAATATGCTCCCATGCCTTCGTGACAACTGTCGCGGGCTCCAGCAGTACGCCAAGAATCCCCAGGCTGGGGTCAACCTTGATCACGTATTCGGGCTCAACCCTCCAGCGCTCGGACATAAAGCCGTCGATCTGCTTAATACCACGCTCAGTGTACTGGCCATTGCGGCACATGTCCCACTCGCCCACAGCGCAGTTTGGGCAGGGGACCGGGTCCGGCCGCCGAACGATGCCCACCACCAGGTCACCCTTCTTTAATCCGCTCGTCGGCCCCGGGTCGACCACGCGGCCGAGGGATTCATGGCCGAGCACGAGCCGCGTCTTGCCTGGAGGGGCCCAGCCATACTTGCCCTCTGCAATCTCCACGTCGGTTCCGCATACTCCGACGGCGATGGCTTCCACGAGCACTGATCCGCTCCGGATGTCAGGTTCCGGGACATCTTCAAAACGTACAGACCCCTGTTTTTTTGGTTCAACGGTGATTGCCTTCATTTTATAACCTCCTTCATTTTAGACCTTCCGTTTTGGCAATTTGGATGCGGCCCCATCCCGGATAAAGGCTGCCTTTTTGCCCACATCGAGGAGTTTCACGGCGTCGAGGCTTCTGAAGAGCTCGATGAGCGTCGCCACAAGGCTCGACCAGCCCGTCTGGTGGCTTGCGCCGATCCCGGCCCCGTTGTCCCCGTGGAAGTACTCGTGGAAAAGGATGTGGTCCCGCCAGTGGGGGTCCGTCTGGAACTTTTCCAGGCCTCCGTACACCGGCTTCCGCCCGTTCGGGTCGCGGAGGAAGATGCGGATGAGACGATTCGCGATAGCGCGAGGGCAAAACAGAGCCGCTGCTTCTCGTCGGAGAAACCGGCCAGCCCGTCTTCACCCGAACGGTACGCGCGGGAGCGGGACTGGTCGTGCGTGAAATAGTTCCAGGCGTCGCCATTCTCGCTGTAGTCTTCTCGGACCGTGCCCCACTGCCGCTCGCTCAGGTAGGGGCCCCACTTCTTCCACGGCGTGCCCTTGTAGGCCTCAGTGAGGCGCCTTTGCTCTGCAGTCATCTCGTTCTTCGCCATCTCAAACCTCCTTCGGTTGCTCCAAGTTCTCTGCGCTTGCGGTCACTCGGCTCCGGAAAAACAGTGCACGTATCTTACCATCGCCCAGCACCCGGCCTAATTCCCTGAAAGCGAAAAAAGGGATGAAGGCGACAAAAATCACAATACAACTGGCGAGCAATTCATACCGTCCTTTACTCGCGAGAGCCTCAAAGCCTCCCATCAATCCCTTTCCGTGCAGCAATCCGCGGACCGTTTTCTCCAGGAGGCTGAACAGCCCCACCCACACGCTAAAAACCACCGTCCGGAAGAGGGTGGGCAGGATCAACGGTTTGTGTTCCAGCCCCCGATTCAGGCGCAACAGACCTCCAATCATCATGACTTTGGCCAATACCGCTGCCTCGACCAGAGGCACCCAATATTCCTCGTACTGAATCTGATACTCAGCCAGAATTAAACGGCGATACCAGATGAACGCGATCAAAACAGCGGCAAGGTACGCGAAATTGATGTAATACTCGACCGCTTCGTGAACGATTTTTTGCTTCCATCCGCCTTTTTTCTTGTTTGTTTCACTCATCCTTCATCTCCCTGACGATCAATATTCTTACGGTGATCGAGCTCCTCCAGTTCCTCGGCCAGGATCGGCACGCCGAGATTGCAGGCCTGAACGCCCTGAACAACGCAGAGCTTCAATACCTCCATGATCTCCTTCATCGTCGCGCCCGCCTTGAGCGCTGCCTTGATGTGCCGTCGCGTGCCCGGCGCGTACATGTGTGTGAAGGAGGCATCGAAGGCAATGCTCAGCAGTTCGACCTCCTTGGCGGGCAGCACACCGCTTGCGTAAATCCCAATACCGGTCGTCATGAATTCCTCTGTCCAGCCCGGGTCGAGCTCGTAAAATGGATCCCACGCTGCGTTCCATTGGCCGATCGCGCGCATCTTGTCGCAAGCGGGTGTCTTCAGCTTGCTCGATCGTGGGCTGGGTGTCACACTCATGGCTTTAGCTTCCTCCAGCAGAATGGGCACTCCCAGGCTGCACGAATGGATCGACATGACCGAGGCGCATTTGAGCACCATCAGGATTTCGTCCCTCGTCGCCCCTGCCTCCAGCGCGGCTTGAATGTGGCGACGGGTGCCGTCGGGATTGAGATTCGTGCAGGCCGCGTTCAGGGCCACGCCGATTAACTCGACCAATCTACGCGGCAAAACCCCCGAAGTCCATGGGTTCGTCGACATCTTGAGGCACGCCTCGGCCCACTTCGGATCCCATTCTCGCAGTTTGTTCAATGCCTCGTTCCAGGGACCCGTTTCCAACTCCGGGCTATTTGCCCGCATCGTTTTGCCATCGCCTTTGTCTCTCATGTCTTAGCTCCTCGGTCGGCCGCCGCTGTCTGGACACAGCAGCCGAAGGCTTCGTCGATGATCGCCCGCAGCCGCTTGAGGGCTTCCAGACTCGGCGAAGTGAAGTCCACCATCTCGTAAATCGCCCCCAAGAACTCATACTTGCTTTCGCCGAAGCGGTGATAGGGAAGCAGTTCGTAATTAACCACGTTCTTGAAAGGCTTGATGAACGCCAATGTTGCCCGGATGTGTTCTTCATCATCATTGACACCCGGGATAAGCGGAGTCCGGGCGATGAACTTTGTATCGGGAAATGTCTCGTAGGCCCGTTTGAGGTTCGCGCGGATGCGCGTGTTGTCCGCACCGGTCCACTTCTTGTGTCGCTCCGGATCGGTCAGCTTGATGTCGTGAAGCACGGTATCGACATGAGGCAGGACCTTCGCCATGAAATCCCAGGGCACGTTGCTCGCCGTCTCGATCGCCGTGTTGATCCCGCGCTGGTGGGCTCCGGCCAGGAGGGCCGCCAGGAAATCAGGCTGAAGCTGGCACTCCCCGCCGCTCACCGTCATGCCGCCGTCGGATTCGCGGTAGAAGGTGCTGTCCTGCTCCACCTCGTCGAGCACCTGGTCTACGGTCATCTCCTCACCAAACAGGTAGAGGGCATGGGTCGGGCAGACAGAAACGCACTTGCCACAATTCGTGCACAGGTCCCAGTTGATTCGCACCTTGTCGTCTGCCCGATCGCCTGAACCGACCACATAGATGGCTGACTCCGGGCAGGTATTTTTCAGGCAGAAGCCGCACTGCTTTTCCCCAATGCACTGACCGGGCTTGTAGGCAAGTTCCGGCTTCAGGTTGATGCTCTCGGGATTGGAGCACCACTTGCACCGAAGGGAGCAGCCCTTGAGGAAAACGGTCGTCCGGATTCCGGGGCCATCCTGGGTGCAAAAATGCTGGATGTTCAGGACCATCCCCGTCAAGGCCTTTGGGTTCACCTGCCGATTCTCCATGTCTTATCTCCCTCAATCTCCAAGCGAGATGCCCAGCGACCGCGCGATCTGAACGAACTCGCTGTCCGCGGGCACGGTCCTGACTTTATTGATGGCCTCGGCCATGGGCACGAACTTCAAGTCCGGCGGCTGGAAGACCACCATGACGCCGCTCTGACCGTTCTTCAGGGCGCGCACTGCGCCTGCGCCGTACCCCAACCCCAGCTGCCGATCGACGACGGTCGGTGTTCCTCCTCTGGCCAGCTGGCCCAGGACGAGGGGGTAGGTTTCCTGGTCGGTCAGCCGCTGGATCTCAAGGGCTACCTCTGCAGCAACCTGACCGGATCGCTCAATGACATGGACCCCTTCATTGCCTGTGGCTCCGGGAGAGAGCGCGGCTTTCAATTTTGGATCTGAGGCCTTGGCAGACACATTCAGACTGGCCAACGGCTTTGCGCCTTCGGCCACCACCACCAGCCTGAATGTTCGCCCCGCCTTGGCCTTCTCCCGCAGCTTCCCCGCTACCTTGCGAAGATCATAAGGAATCTCCGGAATGAGCACGGCATCGGCGCATACGGCCATTCCCGACTGTAGAGCCAGCCACCCAGAGTGCTCCCCCAATACTTCGACCACGCCGATTCGCCGGGAAGACTGGGCCGCCTGCCGACACCGTTCGAGCATCTCGGCCACGAAGCTCAGGGCACTGTTGAAACCGAACGACAGCATCGTGGTTGGCACGTCGTTTTCGACCGACTTTGGCACGCAGACCGTTTTGAGCCCTTTGCGGCTGAGCTTCCAGAGGATGCTGAGCGCCCTGGAGCCGACGACAGAGATGACCGCATCGATCTTCTCCTTCTTGATCATCCTCAGAAGCTCATCGGACCGGTCCACCTCCTCGACAATATTCTCAGCGTTGATGGTACGGACGTGGAAGGGGTCGCTTCGGGCCGCGGTACCCAGGATGCAACCGGTGGCGCCGGCGAGGTTCTCCACGATTTGGGGGGTAAGCTTCACCAGCCCGCCATCGGGGTAGCGGTCCCGGAAGAGAAGCCCCTCAAATCCATCACGGATGCCCACAGGTTCCCACCCCAGTTCGCTCGCCGCCAGGACTGCGCCCGTGATGAAGGCGTTGAGCCCCGGGACATAGCCCCCGCCAAAATTGATGGCAATGCGTTTCTGTGCTGTCATAAACGGACTCCTTTCAGACACTGGACATCAGGGATCAGAAAACAGACCTCAGACATCAGGCCCCAGCAATCAGACCCGATACTCCAGACCCAAAACTTTGTTTAATCACGGGCCATTTCCTTCTTCTAAAGTCTGAAGTCTATGGTCTGAGGTCTGCGGTCTGAGTTTCTGCTAATGCTTGCCACCGGCTTTCATCGCTTCCATCCGCTTCCGCACCACTGCCCGCAGGTCCTCTCCGAATCCCGTAAGCAAGCCTCCGTCCACGGCCAGCATCTGACCGGTGATCGTGGCGGCGCGATCACTCGCGAGGAAGCTCACGGCCTCTCCGATCTCCTCGATCATGGTGAAACGTCCCAGAGGAATCAGTCTCTTGACTGTCATCTCCCTGTACTCAGGCGTGGTCGCCGACTCCATCAGCGGCGTTTGAACCCCGCCGGGACAAACCGTGTTGACCGTGATATGGGAATCCGCCAGCTCCCAGGCAAGGTGCTCGTTCAGGCCTGCCACGCCGTGTTTGGAGACCGTATAATCAAGACTTCCGAAAAAGGTCATTCTTATCGCTGCGGTGGAGGCGATGTTCACGATGCGACCCTTTTTCTGCTTCATCATTTGCGGAATGACCGCCTGACAGCAGAGAAACACGCCTTTCAAATTCACGCCCAACACCCGGTCCCACTGTTCCTCCGAAAGTTCCTTCGTCAGGCACGGAGTGCCTTCAATTCCGGCGTTGTTCACCAGGATGTCGATGGCCCCGAACTGCTTGACGGTCTCGGCAGCCATCGCGGTCACCTCAGCTTTCTTGCTGACGTCGGCCGCGACGGCGATGGCCTTTCCGCCCGAGGACACAATTTTTTGGACAACGCCCTCGCATTCCTTCGCTTTTCTGGCATTCACGACGACGCGTGCGCCCTCACGGGCGAGGACGAGGGCGATCCCCTCACCGATTCCCCTTCCTGATCCTGTCACGATTGCTACCTTACCTTTGAGTTCCATGATTTTCTCCTTTTGATATGAATGGTTGAATCGTTCAACCCATAGATTCTTCCGTTCTCGCGATGACCTCGGCCTGCTGCATTGGCGAGAGGTCGACGAAGTACGCGGAGTAGCCAGCGATGCGCACGATCAGGTTCCGGTACTTTTCCGGGTCCTTCTGCGCCGCGAGCAGCGTTTCCTTGTTGATGATGTTGAACTGGATGTGCCAGTGCTTCAGGTCGCACCAGGTGCGGATGATCTGCATCAGCCGCTGCGTCCCTTCTTCGCCTGCCACGTTGGCTGGACTGAATTTCAGGTTGATCAGATCGCCTCCCTTCTCCCGATAGCTCAGGTTCCTAGCCCTGGCCATGGAGTTGAGCGAGACCGTCGGTCCCTTCACGTCCATGCCGTGTGAGGCCGAGATCCCTTCGGAGAGATACTCGCTTGCCTTCCTTCCATTGGGCGTGGCCCAGGTCACCTTGCCCATCGGAACATGGAACGTGATCGGGATCTGGCGCAGCAGGAAGGCCTGGTTGTGAGGCTTGGGATGCTTGTGCAGAAACTCCAGTACGAATCGCTCGATCTCGAAGCCAATGGCATCCACCCACTCGATTCCGTTGCCATATTTTGGCGCGTTCAGGCACATCTGCCGGATGGCTTCGTGCCCCTCCCAGTTGTTCTCGATCGCTGTCAGGAGTTGGTCCCAGGTAAGCTTCTTGGTTTCAAAGATGAGGTGTTTGACGGCAGCCAGGCTGTCGACTGCAGTGGCTTTGCCGATGGCCTCGAAACAGCCGTGGTCAATCGCTCCAGAGATGTAGTCGCCGTGGGTATGCAGGTCGCGGCACTCGCTCATGGCCAGGTCGTGGAGCATGGACGTTGCTGGCGCGGCGAAATATTGCGACTTCATTCGCAGCGCAACGTGCTGCTGGATCAATGCATGCTTGGCCATGTGCTCGAGCTGTGTGCAAAACGCCTTCCAGACATCGTCATAGTTTTTCCATGACCGGGGATCGCCGGTCTGCACCCCGAACTGGAGGTCCTTAAACACTTTGAGCTTGCCGTTCCGGAATGTCATCTCGACTACCGAACCGTAGTTGATACCCCCATTGCCCGTGACATTCGTTTCCCGGTTGATCAAGCGGTTTTCGCAGCAACCCGAGATGGTCCAATCCAGCGCCTCCTTGAGGGTGGCACCGTTCGCAAGGTAAAAAGGAATGACCATCTCATCGTTGAGCAGCTTGGGAAAACCCTTCCCGTCCTTGACGACTTCCGCAATGTAATGCAAAAGGCGGTCAGGAGTTTTGGCATGGATTCGCAAGCATGGTTCGGGGCATGTGATCTGCAGAGCCCGGGTCGATTCGAGGATCAGGTATGTCAGGTCATTGGTCGCATCCTGGCCGTCCGAGGTCTGTCCGCCGAGGCAAATATCCTCGAACTTGGAAAACCCTTCTGTGCCGGCGGCAGCAACGGGGTTCAGCTTGAGCTCCACGCACTGCGCCATCTGCAGCCAAACACAGTGCAAGAGTTCCGTAGCTGACTCCTTCGTGATCCGGCCCTCGGCAAGGTCCTTCTGGTAGAACGGCCACAGATACTGGTCCCACCGGCCTTGTCCCATTGCGCTTGAGGTTTGCTCGATGCGGTTAAACATTTGGCCCCACCACTGCGCCTGGAGTGCCTCGCGAAACGTACGCGCCGGATTCTCCGGCACCCATTCGCAGACCTCGGAGATCTCCTCCAGTTCCTTCTTTCGTTGGGGATTTTTCTCTTTTGCGGCCAGCTCGGTGGCAAGTTTCGCATAACGCCTTGACCAGATCGTCATGGCGTTACAGGTCATGATAACGGCATCGAGGAACGGCTTCTTGTAGACGATGTCGCGGGGCTCTGAAAGCGCGGCCAGCTTCGCCTGGGCCTCTTCGCGGATCCCCTTGACGCCGCGCGTCAGGATCTTGTTGAAGTCCGGCGTCCAGTTCTGTGAATGCCGCATGGGAGAGGTAGCCATGACGACAATCGTCATCATGATCGTGTTCTTGGGGTCCGGGCCGTACATCATGAACCGCGTTTCCTGCGGCAATGACCGAATGAAATTGGTCGCATAGTCCTTGCCCTCCCAGTATGGCGTGAGGACCTCGTTGATGATCTTCTCATCCTCGCCCGTGACGGCGACCTCGCCGGGCTTGCCCTTGTTCTTGCGGAACATCTCCACTCCTGCGGGCATGACGTTTCCGTCGAGCTCAGGATAGACGATACCCCATCGGCCGAGCCAGGTATTAGGCCGGCCGACGATAAGTTCGTCTGGGAAGATCGTCACCGGCGCTTTCTCGGCAAAGTGCTTCAGCGCCTTGGCCCAGCGCAATACCAGCGGCTGATTCTCGGTCTCCTTGAAGGATTCGGTGAACAGAACCGCTCGATGCAATGTAACCCGCGGCGGGCCGTAAGCGCGGATGCCCTCATACATCCTCAAGACCCGGTCGGTCACTGTCCCATGAACAACCTTCTTCCCACTCTCAATGGCCTGTTCCTGTGCTGACAGGGCCTGTACAGTTTCTGCGCTCATACTTGCCTCCTTTGGTTCGCGATGGTTGCGTTCATTCTCTGCTTTGTCGCCTTCTTGCATCTTTGAGGGATCCGTACCGAAACAGTAAATCGGGGCTTCCCTCCTCAGCGGGTAGAACTTCTTGCCCTTTCGATGGTCTCAATCCCCGCCGCTTGGGAGTTGATGGGCCTCCCTGTAGCTGATATACATGTGTCAGTATCAGGGTCCCGGGGTCTAGCTCAGGGACTTGCCAGAGTGCGGAGCGATAAAGGTCTAGGAATTCGCACATGCGGCGCTAGGTGCCTTCAATTTCGCCGTCTATCTGGTTGGCGGGCAAATTGACAAAGCGCGCCGATCTTTCGGCCAGGAACGTCTGGAGCCTTAACCGTTCCTCCAATTCGGTGCGCAAGGTTTCAATCGATTCTTGCATTCTTCAAACCTTCTGCCCTCAATCGCCATCGCTTGTGTTGAAAACGATTTCCTTGGTCATCGGGCCTTTAGAGCCCTTTCCAATTTATTTCCATTTTCCATATTTTTATCATTTTCATTGCGGTCGCGTAAAGAGGGAAAGTAGACGATGGATGGCTATCACCCAATGCCCGAAAAAGCCGGAAGCAAATTTTCTTGCCAAGACGAGGCTCTTCCAAAAGGCTGCGGTTTGGAAAACAAATTGGCCCCCTGGATTACTTCGATTTCGGCCAGGATTGCCTATGTGCACCCCCCGTTTGGCGAAAATTAGATTGAGATCTTGGGCTTTTCAGGCGGTTGAGCAGCTGCTTCTAAGCCGGAGAAGAAGAACAGGGTGGACAGAAATTCGAGAACATTTTACCCTATCATGGGGGTTAAATTCCAGCTTCCAGGTTGTAAGCAAGGCCACAACATCTTGGGGGTGCTTCTTCATTAAAAAAAGTGAAACTATCGTGCCAATTACTCGAATCTCGAAAATCCGGACTGCATTGAATATATCATCCGGATTACGATAAATTTCAGATTCCTAAATATTCTAACAACATAGCAGTAATCGAAATCCTCCTAATTCCACTCAAACAGAAAGCCCAGGCCGTTCAAACCTGGGCCTTTTGACCTTTTTGGGTTTGACAAAAGGACTCATTTATTTTGGTGCAAACTTATATTCCCACCCATACCCACCCCTGCCCTTGAATGGATAAGCCCTGTCGTTAGCATCATAATGAATGGTGAGATTGGGCTCGTTAGAGGCATGAGTTTTGATAGCATCTGGGGTAATTGTGACCTTAAAGTCGTTTCTTGCAACGGCATCGCCAGATTTGGGGGTTGTGAGATAATTGATAGTTTTCACTGTAACGTTTCCTTCACGCTCCTCGAATAAAAACTCGGCTTCCCCGGTTTCTCCAGATGGCCCCTTGCTAATATGAACCATCCATCCACTGGGTCTAAGCAAAAGGGCTTTGATTTTATCGACATCGCCAGAAGAGGTTTGTGCTTCGACGAAAGTAATGAAAATTGATAGAAATGCAAAAACACAAAGCAAAAGGAAGAAATAACAAGCAGTGGTCTTTCGCATTGCATCCTGCCTTGCCGCTTTCTTCGAAAACATGACTGCCTCCTTCCTTTCAATTTAGGTATTTTCAACGCTTTTAAAATGGAAAACACTTGCAAACGTTAACGAAATCCGAGTAATTCCCTTCAGCAAGAAAGCCCAGGCCGTTCATCCTGGGCTTTAGCTGCCTTCCAGAAATCCTATCCCATTCCTACTGATTTAAGTGCTTCATCGATTTCTAACCAAACGTCCAAGGAATATGTGAAACCAGGAACTCCAATAAATTTGGCCATACGCTTGTTTAGGGACTCCAATGCCTCTGCCAATTTCGATTTATCAAACTCATAAATGGAAAATACTTTATACCCAACGCCTACTTCACTTTTCGTAAATGGGCCTTTCCAGGTTACAAAGGAAGGTTGCGGTGGTAAATCTTTAAAACGCTTAACCACTTCATTTACACTTTCCAGTGGATAGGAAAGAGTAGATGTTATAATCATTTTTCCCTCCTATTCGGCAGCTTGGTAGCTGCTCGATTTTAGTTAGATTAATTAGCTTTAGAAATATTCGCAGAATGGCTCCAAAGGGAAGATCTGAATCCCCTTGGAGCCTTCACATTAGGTCGTTCTGGAAAATTCTTTTCAAAAATCCTCCAGAAGTGCAAGGTCAAGTTTTAAGGTTACAAATTTACGGGGTAGGAAAATGACGATGTCAAGGTACCAAACCTCTCATATTTGGTCAATAGAAAAATGACAGCTACCGTGCCACTGACTGCACCTTAGAATTACTGCGTTCGAATGAATCTATGCAAAAGATATGTGGAAATTTACGGAAACTCAACAGGCTGAAAAAGCAGGAGAATCAGCTGGAAACGGGCATGGAAATGGGATCAAAAAAGCCCTTACTTTCTTTCCGAGCGGAGCCGGTTTGCGATCTCCTCGGCGATCAGGGGGCGTTGCCGCCGGCGCGGTTGTTGATAATGAGATAGACCTGGAGCCTGTCCTTTATGGCCTCGTTGACGATTTTTCCCGTGTCTTCGATCATCTCCGAATTCAGCATGCCAGAGAGCAATTTATCAGAAGGAAAGTGCTCAGGAGTCAAGAATAGACTTGACTCCTTGCATTCAACTCACCCAAGTGAATTCTTATCAATTCAATCAATCAATCATCAGCTTCTCCCTGAGCTCTTTCCGAAGGTTGGTTCACTTTTCCCGCCGCTCGATCCGCCTCTCCCGGAGGATGCTGCGGCCGGGTGAAGACCGCAGCACTTGGAGGAACAGCCTGGTCATCTTTATCGTCTGTGATTCCTGGCGGTAGAATTCTTTCCAGGCCAAGTCGTATAGCTGCTGCAGCTTCTCCGGGGTCATGTGCCGCGGTCGATAGACCACCGTCGAGGCGTTGTAGTGCCGCCAGTCGCGATCCAGGATGCGGTTTTCTTGCTCCAACTGCCGATAGGCTTCGGTTTGCGGGAAGGGAGTGAGCACGGTGAACTCAGCCACGTCAAGGTCTAAGGTGAACAGGAAGTCGATCAGCCGGCGGACGAAGTCCTCGGTGTGCCAGTCGAGCCCCAGCAGGATAGTCCCCTCCACGGCGATCCCGTGGTCGTGGTACCTCCGGATGCGCTCCTTAATCTTGTCCGAAATGTCGAAGATGACATGGTAGATGTACCAGCAGCCGGCCTTTTGGGCCAGATCCAGGACGTCGGGCTCACAGGTGATGGGATGGGAAACCCATTTCTTGCCGCAGCCGGCCAGGTTCCGGAACAGCTCCCGCTCATACTCGACGTTCTGCTCCAGGGAGTTGTCCATGATAAACAGCAGGTTGGAGCACCTCTGGATGTCGGCCAGCACTCGGTCCATCGGCTTGAGGCGGTGCCGGCGCCCGCCCAAGAACGGCGTGCAGCAAGGGTAGCAGTTAAAGCGACAACCCCGCGAGGTCTCCACCAAATCCACAAGTTCCCAGCCCTTGTAAGAATAGTGTCGCTTCTTGTCGTACAGCTCGCGGCGCGGAAGCGGCGCTTGGGTGAGGTCCGGAAAGCCCTCCTGCCGGTACACCTTCTGGAGCCGACCGGCTTGAAAATCCGCCACCAGCCGCTGGATCAACCCTTCTCCTTCGCCCACCACGACCGCATCGGCATACTGCTGCGCCTCCTTTGGGCACAGGGCAACGTGCAGACCACCGAGTACTACAACCTTCCCCCGATCCTGGAACGCTTGGGCAATCTCATAGGCGCGTGGGGCCTGGCAGCTTAGCAGGATGGAAATGCCCACAAGGTCGCAGGGGGCCGCAAAGTCGACCGGCTCGACGTTCTCGTCGACCACCTTGACTTCGATCCCCTCGGGAACGCAGGCGGCCGCCTGGAGGACACCGAGTGGGGGGAGGTTGAACGGCGTCTGCTCGGGAATTTTGGGCCACTCGGGAAAGATGAACAAGAACCGCATGATGTCCTTTCGAAAATGGGCCTTCCTGAGGCATTCAGGGTGGGGTGTCGGGTAAACCTTTTGCATATTATAGTGAACGGCAAAAGAAAGTAGTAATGGTGAGGGGCCAAATTGTCCGGAAAATCCCCCCATCCCCCCTGAAGGTGTGAAAAAATCCTATAAATCACCCCCACCCTCGCCCTCCCCCGTCAAGGGGGAGGGAAATTCTTTTCTATTTCAATATGGTTACCCTCTCCCCGCGCGGGAGAGGGTAGGATGAGGGGGGGTATTTCATTTTTTTCACACCTTCCCTTTTGCAAAGGGGGGCAAGGGGGGATTTCGGGCTGTCCGTTCGCTCGGTTCTGAAAGATCGTTGCCGTCATGTCTACTTTATTAAGGTCGTTCCCTATAGCTGCCGCGTTTCCACATGGGCAATCACGCAATCGAACCTCCACATTAGATTGTTCTGGGAAATCCATTTCGTAAATCCTCCAGAAGTGCAAGGCAGGTTGTTATTGAATCAAAAGCGACAAGATTGATGGTCTCGTAAAAAGTCCATCTGCGGCGTTGCGCTTCAACTTCGTCGTTGCGGCGCACTCGTAAGTGCGCCTCTCTCCTCAGTTTTTGCGCGCCTTGCATCTGGAGCTTTTTACGAAACCATCGATTGAGCGAATTTTTACGAGTTCATCAAGATTACAACGGCTGAAATTTAGACAAAAATAAGCCCCTATCAAGACCATTTTTTCCTTCTGCCCATGGCACATATTGCGCCACCATCCGCAACTCAGCCTTCAAAATCCCCAGCCCTGATATGCGGAAAATAGCTAAAATTCCGGAAAATGTCAAGGGATGAAAACCCCTTGCCTCCCTTCACTTTTGCCGTTTATCTTTAGGGCGAGAACCTGGACTGGGCGCGGGGGTGGCGGCGCGATTCGCAAAAGCACCGGTTGGGATCTCAGCTTGCCTCAGCGAAACCAAATGGGTTTCCGCAAAGAAAGGCGGAAGCCTGCGTCCTCCGCCCGTTCCTATGGAAAAACCGGCGCCTCGTGGTTTTGCGAAGCGTGGCGCTGCCCCCGCGCCCTGGGGAAGCTTTGGAACTCCTTGAACCATTTCTGTTTTTTGAAAAGTGATGGTGGGCAAGATGAAAACCCTGAAAGAAAAACGAAAGGAAAATTGACATCCGAGGTTGATGGGTCTGAGGTTTTGTTCGAAGTCGAGGATGGAGGGAAGGGTGGGCTAAAACAGGGGGAAGGAAGCAAAAGAGCCGCATGGCCAAGGGATCAGGAATGAACAGAAAAGCGTTGTTCGCTTGGCTCCTTGAACCCTCCGCCAGCGCCTTTTCACTTTTTTCTTTTAAAATTCGCCCAGGTTTCCAGAACCTCGCAAACCGAAGCCGTGTCCTGCTTGGCCCGGCCCTGGGCCATGGCCGCGGTGTAGAGAAGGGCGGAGGCGGCGAATAAAGGGACCGGCACGCCGAGCTTGGTGGCGAAATCGCCGATGATGTGCATGTCCTTCTGCCAGATTTCCACCTTCATCGTGGCCTCGTCGTATTTTTCTTCCACCATCAAGGGTCCGCGCACCTCGAACATCCGCGAAGTCCCGGCGCTGTCGCTGATGACCTTGTAGATCATCTGCGGGTCCAGTCCGCCCTTCATGCCGAGAACAAACGCCTCCGCCGCCGAAACATTGTGGATTGCCACCAGAAGATTGGCTACATATTTCATCTTGCTGCCGTTGCCGAATTCGCCGAGGTAGTAGATCACCCGCGAGAAGCCTTTGAAAACCGGGATGCATTTTTCGTAGGCGTCCTTGTCGCCGCTGGCAAAGACGGCAAGGTCTTTCCGGGCCGCCTGGGCGCCGGTTCCGCTCGAGGGGCAATCGAGCATCACGATCCCCGCTTCCTGCAAGGTCTCGCGGGCTTTCTGCTTGTCCTCGATCGGGAAGGTGCTCGTTTCCACGACGATGATCTCTTTTCGGCCCGCGGATATAATCCCGTCTTTCCCGGAAATTACATCGTTCAAAGAAGCCACGCTGGGCAGACAGGTCAAAACGATCTCTGTCTTTTCCGCCACTTCCCGGGGAGATTGGGCGCCCTTCCCGCCGACTTTTTCCAGGGCCGCGATTTTTTCGGCGTTGCTCCTGGGCCCGCCGTAGCCATAAACCATGATCCCGTCTTTGAGCATGTTCGCCGACATGGGCATGCCCATGATTCCGAGGCCGATCATTCCCGCTGATTTACTCATTTTAGACTCCTAAAAATCCCCCATCCCCCCTTTACGAAAAGGGGGGCGATGGGGGCGATTTAGAAAATTTGTTGCCACTCACCTGACACTTTCACATCAGCGACGGCAGCCAGGTGCTCAGGATCGGAACGGCCCAGATTATCAGAAGAGACGAAAATAACATGAACAGGAAAGGAGCGGAGCCCTGGAAAATCTCTTCAATTGTCGCTGTGTCACCCAGAGATGATTTCATGGCGAACACGACCATGCCAAATGGCGGGGTGAGAAGACCGATCTCGATGGCCACGATCGAAAGGATTGCAAAATGAATCGGATCGTAGCCAAGCTTTACGGCCACCGGATGCATGATGGGAATCGTCAGAAGAATGATGGATGCCGAATCGATGATACAGCCGAGGATCAAAAAAACAACGATAAAGCCGGCAATGATCACCATCGGAGGAACCGGCAGGGAGGTCGCCCATACGCTGATTTTGGTGGCCAGTCCGGAAATCGTCAGCATCCGGCTGTACATCTGGGCGCAAATCAGGAGGAGAAAGATGCTGGCGAAGGTTCGCCCCCCGTCCATGAGAATTTGCCAGAGGCCGCTAAAGGTGAACTTTCTCTTGATTACGACCAAGAGGAATCCTCCGGCGGCCCCAACGGCGCCGGCCTCGGTAGGCGTGAAGAGACCGCCCCAGATCCCGCCCATAACCAGGGCGATCAAGCCGACAACGGCCCAAGGGGTGGCAACGGCTTTAATAAACGAAGAAAACGTGAATTTGGGTGGTTTCTCCCGGATCCCGCCCAGGCTTTGGATTGAACCCGATCATCGTCCAAATGCCGAGGGAGAGGACTCCCGTTACGACAAACCCCGGAAGAAAGCCGGCGATGAAGAGCTTTCCAATGGAAATCTCCGTGAGAACCCCGTAGATGATCATAAGGATGGAGGGGGGAATCAACATGCCCAGGATGGCGCTGCCGGCGATGATGCCGAGGCCGAATTTTCGGTCGTACTGGAGGCGCTGCATTTCCGGAAAGGCGATCTTGGAAAAAACGGCTGCCGAGGCGACCGAGACGCCGGTGATGGCGGCGAAGATGGCATTGGCCAGAACCGTGGCGATGCCGATCCCGCCTCGAAGCCGCCCGAGGAAGTATTGGGCCGAATCGAAAAGCTCCTTGGTGGCTCCCGAGAGAGTTGAGAAAAGCCCCATCAGAACGAAAAGTGGGATAACGGCAAAAACGTAATCCATGACGGCGCTATAAGAGGTGGTCTGGAGAATGTTGATGGCGACCGAAGCTTTACCGGTAATGGCCCAGATTCCGAGCACGCTGACCGTAGCCAGGGAGACCCCGATGTGAACGCCCATAAGGATGAAAAAGAAGACAAAACCCACGCTGATGATGGCAATTGTTAAAGGATCCATTACTTTTTCCCTTTTCCGGCAGGATTCAGGAGGAAACGAATCGTCTGTCCCAAGAATAACAAAAATTGGATGGAAGTCAAAGCGGCGCCGAGGATCAGAATGGTTCGCACCGGATAGGTGGGCACGCGCACGGGAGTTCCCCTTCGAATTCGCCAACCCGCCAGGATTCGATCAGGTTGGGCCATCCGGAAAAAACCACCATGGCAAAGATGAAGGCGCCCATGCTGTAAGCCAACAGGTTAACGAACGCTTTGCCTCTGGAAGGAAGGCGGTCCAGGATGATTTCGGAGCGAAGATGGGCGCCGATCTTGAGCGTATGGGCCATCTGCATCCAGGCGATCGCCACGATCGAAACCTTGACGATCTCCGGGACCCCGATGATGGGGGAATTGAAGGCCACTCTCCCGATGATGTCGCAGGAGATGAGAACCGTTATAACGCCGACCCACGCGGTCCCGATGGCGTTCATCACTCCCATGACTCCATGGATCAAGCGGGCAAAAAGGCCTGCCTCGATCCCTTGGATTGACTTCTTGCGGCAGAAAACTCTTCCATGATGTTCCTCTTCAAAAAAATATCGACCGGATCCCGGGAATCAGCTCTGAGTTCGCTCCGGGTCCGGAACGTTGTTACGTTCAATATCCGAAAGGGAGGTCTGATTTGGAAAGGAACCGTTGCTGAATCTTTCCCTGGAACCCTAATTGGACGACCTACTTGAACCACTCCCGCGGGAACTTGAACCCTTCCGCCTTCAAGTTCATGTAATAAGCCTTCACCACGCCCCCGGGCAACCCCGCTTTATTGATCTCGGCCGCTCTTTCATTGGGAATATCCGTAATCGCGTTGGCCCATTTCACCTTCTCTTCCCAGGTCAGGACGCGCATCGTAGCAACCGGCGTCTTTCATGGCCTTCATGGCCTGCTCATCTTTCATGATGGATTGGGGAGCCTGGACTAAATGATACTTGCTGCCCACGTCGATGAAAATATCCTTGACTTCTTTGGGGAATTTATTCCAGGTGTTGCGGTTGATCGTGATCAGAACGTTGGGAATGGCCCCGAAGTCCGTGACCGTAAAGTTTTTCGCCACCTCGTGGAGTTTGAAGGAAACCGTTGCCTGGGCGTGCATGACCCAGCCATGATACACGCCGGTCTGCATCGAGGTGTAGGCCTCGTTCAGGTTCGACTGGACCGGCACGATCCCGACGGCCAGAAGCCAGGGAATGTTCGGACCGGCGGCGGCGACTTTGCGGCCTTTCAACTGCTCGACCTTTTCCCAGGGGAAGGTGGTGACGAGGTTGTAGCAGCTTACCCCGCCAAGGCCCAGGAAGACCTGGTTGTATTTCTTTTCCAGGACCTCTTTGAGCTGCGGGTTGTCGTCATAGACCTTCTTGGCGGCCTTGGAAGCCGTCAGGATATTCGGGGTGCCGAACGGAATGAAATACGAGAAATTATGGGCCATCAACTTGGCGGGCTCGAAGGGAATGTGGACATCGCCGATGTCCATCAGGCCGCTTTCAATGGCTTCGAGCACTTCCCCAAGCTTGGCAATCGACCCGCCGTAGGCTTCCACCCACTCGATCTTGTGGGGGGTCGTGGCTTCGACTCTTTTCTTGACTTCCACCTGCATGTAGTCCCGCATCGAGGTGATCCAGGTGGATGCGTCGACGGGATGGCCGGCGCCGATGGTGAGACGGAACGTTTCCGCCCAGGCGGTGCCTGACACGAGCAAAAATGCCGCCACCATGACTACGAATGTGATCCTGGCAACCTGCTTCATTTCTCTTCCTCCCTTTCCCTTTATTGATTTTACGGCTGCTTCTTCTATGAATGAAACCTGCCTTTACAGCAGGCGTTTCAACCGATTTATCCTTAACGAGATTTGGTGAATAACCAAAAGAAGTGGGGCTTGTTCCCGTGGGTAAAACGATGGACCTGAGATGCAGTTGTGAAACGTAATGCGGAGAGCAACCGTTTATCCCCGGACTGCCAAAACTACCCTGGCGAAAAGTTATGAAAATTGTACTCATGGAAACGTCTGCCTGTCAAGGAATTTTATTAAGAGTTTTAACAGGTTTCGCGAAGTTACCTTTCCCGAAACCCAGTGGACGTTACCCGCAACCCTTCAGTCAAGGGTGAGGAAGCCGCTACGGATTTAGGTCCGGCGTGAATACGCAGGAGGTGCCCTGGCCTGGGGGTCCGGGCGCTACGATTGGAATCATAAGCGCTGATTTCTTCGTGGAGGGGGCGGGGGCCAAGGCCTCCCGCCGCTGAGATCGGAGTCTCAGGGTTTTCTCCGAGTCTCTGCTCATCCCGACCGATGCTTCCGGCGCGTACCGCCCAAACCCACAGGCCAACAACAAAGCCTGCCGCCCCCCGTCACTGAATGGGTACCGTTACCCCTGATTTTTTCTTGACATTTGGAAAAGCCCCAAGTAGCATTCCGCCATAACGAGGCGTTTCAAAAAGGCGGTCAAAGGAGGCTCGGTATGACGGCGGGAAAGAAGGTTTTGCTGGTGGTCGTTTTTATGCTGTTGGCCTATGGGATTTCGGCTCCCTTTCAAAAGGTTTCAGAGCCGATTTACTGGGGTATTTTCCCGGCGCCCATTTTTTACCTGCTGATCGCCCATGTCCTTTTCGTGGCGTTCATCGGGTACTTGGCCTTCGGCACGAGGATGCACGGACGGGCCGAAGACGAGGAATCTTTTCTGGCCGAAATCCGCCGCGAGAAGGGGGTGGGAAAATGAGTCCGACCTTAGTCATCGTCGGCGTCGCCGTCTATACGGTGGTTATGTTCGCCATCGGTTTTTGGGGATTTAAGAAGTCCCGCCCGAGCATGGAGGATTTCTTCTTGGGGGGCCGGACCCTCGGGTTGTTCGTCGTCCTCTGCACGGTCTGGTCGACCTTGTTCAGCGCTTATTCCTATATTGGGCTCCCGGGGGCGTATTACCGGACCGGGGTCTCCTTTTTTGGGATCGCCGGGAACATTCTTCTCAACTCTCTGTGCATGTACCTCTTAGGAAGTCGAATGTGGGTCCTGGGTAAGAAGCACGGGTTCATTAACATGACCGACCTCTTTGCCGAACGCTACGGCAGCAACCTGGTTTGCGTCCTCGCCATGATCATCAGCATCGGCTCCCTCCTCCCCTACATCGGCCTGCAGGTCAAGGGGGCGGGGCTGACCCTGCAGGGGGTCACCAACAACGTGATCTCCTTTGAAATGGGCCTGCTTTATATCACGATCGTTACCCTTTGTTATGTGATCCTCGGCGGGTTCCGTTCGGTCGTCTGGACCGATGTGGTCCAATCAGTCATCATGCTGGTGGGGATGTTGGGAGCCATGTTCCTGATTGCCGATAAAGTGGCAGGAGGCCTTGGGGGGGTGATCCAGAAGGCGGCAGCCATGGACCCCAAGTTGGTTTCCTTTCCCGGCCCGGCCGGCGTCTGGACGCCATCCATGGTTTTGACCACCTGCATGGTCGTGGGATTGGGCGGGTTCGCCTGGCCGCAGATCTCGCAGCGGATGTATGCGACAAAGAGCCTCAAAACCATAAAAATGCTGGCCTTCGTCTTTCCCCTGGCGGCGCTCTTCGTCAATCTTCCGCCGATCTTCATCGGCTTGGCGGGAAAGGTGCAATATCCCGCCCTTAAAAACGCCGATCTTGTTTTCCCGATGATGCTGAATGAGCTGGTTCACCCGGTTTTCGGGATCATCATCGTCCTCGCCATTCTGGCGGCCATCATGTCCACCGTTTCCGGGCAAATCCTGAGCCTAACTTCGATCATCGTCCGCGACCTCTATGTGCGGTTTTTCGACCCGGAATCGGCCGCCCAGACGAAAATCACCAGCCTCAGCCGTTTCGTTCTCCTCCTCGTGGTGGCCGGGGCCCTGGCGTTTGTCTTCTGGGGCCCCTCGACTTTAGTGGACCTGCTGATCGCGGCCTCAGGGCCGATCATGCTGCAGGTGTTGGTTGTGCTGATCGGGGCGCTTTACTGGCGGAAGGCGACAAAAGAAGGGGCCATCATTTCCATGATTGCCTCTGAGGCTTTCCTGGTTCTCCTCTGGTTGAAAGTCATTCAGATGCCCATTGCGGGGATTCACAACGGGGTGTGGGCGATGATCCTGGGGGTGGTTCTCTTCATCGTCGTCAGCCTGATGACCAAGCCGGTTGACGAGAAGACGCTGGAGAAGTTCTTTAGCACCTTCAAAGAATGATGGTTTCGTAAAAAGTCCATCTGCGGCGTTGCGCTGCAACTTTGTCGTTGCGGCGCACTCCAAAGTGCGCCTCTCTCCTCAGTTTTTGCGCGCCTTGCATCTGGAGCTTTTTACGAAACCATCGCTTGAGCGACTTTTTACGAGTTCATCAAAGATTAATGGTCTCGTAAAAAGTCCATCTGCTGCGCTGCGCTTCACCTTCGTCGTTGCCCCGCACTCGTAAGGGCGATTCAGGGATCGCCCTTACACCTTCATTCCTCATGCCTTTTTGGTTAGCAGGTGGTTGGCCGCCATTTCCTTCCCATATTCCCGCATCATCTTCGATCCCACTTTTTCCAGGGGAATAGAGGTCACCCTTTCCCGAAAGAGAACGATTTCTACGCCGGGTAAAAGGGTTTGCAGCGCATAGGCGAGAGGGATTCCATTTTCGAAAATTTCGAGGGCGTGGGAATTTCCGGCGAGCAGGGTCAAACCGAGTTCGCGGGCCGTTTCCACCAGGGGGCTCGATTTTTTCACCCGGCTGATGGAAACGAGGGCCGTGGTAATTTCCGGATTTTCTTTCTTGGCCTGCCGCAGGTGGGCGGGAGTGAAACCGGTGTGGGGGAAGAAATGCAGGATCGTCCCGACCGGGTCCTCCCCTGAGCCGTTGAGAATTTCGGCGGCCACGGCAATGTTGGTTTCCATCAGCTCCGGGCACTCCCGCTTTTCCCTTTCGAGATCGAGGAAAGACTTTTCGCGGGCTAAATCCGAGAAAGCGCTCAAGCGGTCGAGGATATCCCCGGCCTTGCGAATTTCCGGCAAGGGGTGTCCCACGAACATGATGTTTCCCGGGATCCCCCCGTAAGCAACTTCCACGCGAAAGGGCTTGTGCCCATGGATTAAGGCTATGCCGGGGTGGCGGCCGTGAAAGGCCTCGTGGAGTTCGAAGATGGCGATGCCGTAAAGACCCACATACCCGCGCAGAGGAACCCCGCCGCAGCTGGCCGCGTCGGCTACCGGATGGTGCGCTACAATGGCATCGACCCCCGTCCCGCCGGCGAGCTCGATCTGGCTCTCCGTGAGGGTCATGCTTACGGCAAGCTTGCGGACTTCCTGCTTGGGGTTCCCGCATACCAGGCCCGGGGTTTCCAGGACGGCTTTCCCCGGAAGGTGAGAGGTCTTGACCACCACAAACGGGTTTCCCTGGGCGAAGGCGTCTTCGGCCTTGGTGATGACCCGCCCGCCCGTGATCTCATTCAGGGCATCCAAAACATCTCGAACGTTGTGCGTTTTCTTCTCCATCTCGTCCTCTCCAAGAGTTAGGGAATTCGCAATTGGCCGGGCAGATCGCTCCTTAAACCTCCTCTCCCCTCCGGGGAGAGGAATGAGGTGAGGGGGAAGGCCGACGGTTCACCCTCACCCCAACCCTCTCAGAAGCGAAAAACGCTTACCGATTGGCTATTAGCCGATAGCTAATAGCTGAAGGTAACGCGATCAGCGTTTGGGGAGAGAGAATGGTCCTATTTTCATGGTTCGCGGGTTTTCCCCGGGGCATGAAGGATGTATTGATTTTCCGACTCAGGAGGTGCGGACGAAGGAAAGAAGGAGCTGGCCCCCGGCTATTTTTTCCTCCCCCACAAACGCTTCGGCGGAAAATTTATAGATCGAAGAGAGGCTCTGAACGACCTCCATTTTTAATCGGACTTGCTCTCCCCGGACGGGACAGCGACGGAACGTAAAATCGGAAACCCCGGCAAAAAGCCCCTGCACCGTGGCTTGGGGGTTTTCCTCCCTGGCTTTGCTGGCCAAGACAACGCCCCCCACCTGGGCCAAGGATTCCAAAAGCAGATTAGGGGGATAGAGGGAATGTCCCTGAAAGAACCATTCGTTCCCGGTGAGGTTTTTCAACCCCACCCCCATTTTTCCGGGATCGATTTCAATGACCCGGTCGATCAAAAGGAAGGGATACCGATGAGGCAGAAGTTTTTGGATGTCGCGGCTTTCCATCATAGTTCAAACCCCACTTCCCGGATCGCAACTCTTAAAGTGAAATCCGCCTCTGCCGCGGTGCCCTCTCCCACCAAGGCTTTCCCCTTGAATTTATGCAGCGGGTTGTCCTGGGAAATAAGTTGCACCTGAAATTCGACGCGATCGCCCGGCAGCACGGGCTTTTTGAACTTGAGCCGGTCGACCTTTTCCAGGATGGCGGTGATTTTCCCCCGACTGTGGATCTCGTCCAGGAGAAGAAGGGCGCTCTGGATCATGCCTTCCAGAGTCATGACGCCGGGCATGATGGGCTCTCCGGGAAAGTGGCCCGGCAGGAAAAATTCGTTGGCGGTGACCCCCTTGACGGTCCGGATCCTCTTGCCAGGATCCGTTTCCTGGATCCGGTCGATCAGGAGAGCCGGAAAAGGATGGGAAAGGCGGTGAAAGGTTTCTTCCAGTTTTTTCCGGTCCAATGAGGCCTCTTCGGGTTTTGTATGAATGGAAAACCTCCCGGGATTTATTCTTGATGATCTCGCAAACAGTCAGCAGATCGATGGTTTCGTAAAAAACTCCAGATGCAAGCGGCGCATAAATTAAGAAGTAGAGGCGATTCATGAATCGCCCCACGGGTGCGCCGCAACGACGGGGTTGCAGGGCAACGCCGCAGATGGATTTTTTACGAGACCATTATTCTTTCGCCGCTTTGTCCGGCGAAGAGGAAGGCGGAGGTTCCTCCTCCGAAGAGGCGGAAGTCTTGATGTCTTCGATTCCCAAATAAATGGCCAAGGCGCCTCCCAGGATCAGGGCGATCGGAACCATCCCTTTCAAGATCATGAGAAAATCAAAGAACCAGATGATCAACCCGATGACTCCAAGGACCAAAGCCGCGATTCCGCCAAGCAAGATCTTCATGATCTCCCACCTCCTCGTGTTTTTACCATCATAATGAAATTTTTGGGATTTGTCAAAAGGGGGTAAGACTGTTTCACCACAGAGAACACAGAGAGCACAGAGAAGGAAATGCCTTTCAAAAAACAGAAAAGGATCATTGTTAATTTCATAAAAAAGCGAATTTTGGGGGTTCGCAACCGAAACAGACGGAGGTCCTTTTTTTAAAAAAAATTCTCTGTGTCCTCTGTGCTCTCTGTGGTGAAATAGTTTTGCTTTCAGAGATAGTCAAAATAATTTGATTTAACGTAACTGAAATTGCGCTGGATGTTGCGCTTTCCCTTAAGAACCTCGCCGTGCCCGGAGAGGAGCCATTCCACATCCAGTTGGGCTAGGCGCTCGATGGATTTTCGAAGGAGCGCGCCGTCGCCCCCGGGGAAATCGGTCCTTCCGACCCCCATGGGGAAGACCACGTCCCCGGTGAAAAGAGCCTTCTTCTCCGGCCAGTAAAGGCTGATCGAGCCGGGGGAGTGCCCAGGGGTGTGAAGAACTTGGAAGGTTTTCGAACCTAACTTCAAATCGCCTTCCTGCAGGTGGAAATTCACCTCGAAGTTCGGCATCTCCAGGCCGAAGGCGCGGAAAAAATCTCCGCCGACCTCCTGGAGAAAAGATTCTTCTTCCGGATGCATGGCCAACGGGATGCCCGCTTTGGAAAAGATCTGGGCGGCTTCGAAATGATCGGGGTGGACATGGGTGGTGATGAGCAGCCGGAGGCTTTCCATCGGGTTTCCGTCTTTTTCCATCTGGGTGAGCAGGTTCTTTGCCAGATGTTTATGACCGGGGTCGATAAGGACGGGAAAGTCCCCGCCGATTAGGTAGCTGTTGCAGTTGTTCTCCTGCATCGATTTCCAGGGGTAGGCGTAAAGATCCGTGTCGAGTTTCATATCCTCTCCTCGCTTCTGGTGGTTTTGTAAAAAGTACATCTGCCCCGCTCGGGCGGGATTGCCCTGTAACCCCGTCGTGGCGACGCACCCGTAGGGGCGATTCATGAATCGCCCCTGCTTCTCAAATTATACGCCCCTTGGATCTGGAGATTTTTGCGGAACGATCACTTTTTTGGGGCCGCTTTTTCCAACAGCTGCTCAATCGTCATGGGCAGATGGGGCATGGGGTCGAGAGGCTTCCCATTATGACGCACTTCGAAATGAAGATGGGGGCCGGTCGACCTTCCGGTGCTGCCGGCCCCTCCGATGGCCTGCCCTTGTCTTACGGTATCTCCTTCCCTGGCGATGATGACGCTCATGTGGCCGTAGATAGTGCTGAACGCCGGTTCGTGGCGGAGCACGATCACGTTTCCGTAGCCGGTTGCCGAACTGCGGGCCAGGATGACTTCCCCATCCATGGCGGCTTTTACCTCCTGGTAGGAGGGAGAAGCAATGTCGATTCCCGCATGGAGTCGATTGCCGCGGGGTCCAAAGGGGGAGTTGATCTTGCCCTGGATGGGCCAGATAAGATCTAATCCCTTTCCATGCCAAGGGGGTTTTTCCTTTTCCCCTGGGCCGGGGAGATCCGGCGACAGGGTCCTCTCCTCGTTTTGGAGAGAAATTTCCAAGTCCTGCCTCTCTTTTGGAGAAAGGGGGGCGGAGGGCTCGACGGATAAAACTCTCGTGGCTCCGGGAATGAAAACCTTCTGTCCTACCTTCAGAGCCGAAGGAGAAGACAAGCCGTTTGCTTCCAAGATCTTGGCGATTGGGATTTTATAGGCTAAACTGATCCGGTAAAGAGTAACGCCCTTGCCAATCGAATGATAGACCCCTTTTTTGGAGGCGAAAGAGAGTGAATGCCCGAGGAGAAGAAAAGACAAGGATACGACGAGGAAAAGAAGAATATCTCCCCGGGGAAAATTAGATTTGCCAGGCGGATGTTTTTTTCGAAGATCGCTGGGAATCATCCTCATGAAAAAATATCAAGAGAGATGAGGATTGGCAATGATATTTTTGGCTCGGCGGCTTGGAGCCGGCGCCGGACGAGGGAGTAAAACGGACCTCTTTGGCAGGGCAGAACGAAAATCCGGAAAAATGGGGGAGACATAACCATGCGAATTTCGCTGGAAAAACTGTTCCATCCTGGTTCCATCGCCATCCTCGGCGCGTCGGAGGATCTGGAGCGACTCGGCGGCTTGACCCTTTATTTTCTCCTGCGCCATGGGTACAAAGGCCGGATTTATCCCGTAAACCCCAAATACAAAGAGATCCGCGGTCTTCCCTGTTACGCAGCCGTAACCGATATTCCCGATTCCATCGATCTGGTTCTGATCGGGATCCCCCGGGCGTTCGTCTATGACGCCCTGCGGCAATGCGCCGCCAAGAAAACGCCCTTTGCCGTTCTTTTCAGCGCGGGATATGCCGAGATGGGGGAAGCGGGGAGAGCGGAACAGGAAAAGCTGAAAGATTTTGGCCGGCGGGCAGGGATTCGCATCGTCGGACCAAACTGCATCGGAATCATCAACGCCCAGGAGCACATGGCGGCTTCCTTTGTGAGCGGGTTGGAGATGGAAAAGATCATTCCGGGAGGATTGGCGTTGATCACCCAGAGCGGGGGGATCGGAAACGCCATTCTGACCCGGGCCCAGGATCGCTCGATTGGGCTGAGCTGCTTCGTTTCATCCGGGAACGAGCTCGATCTCGAGGCGGCGGATTTCCTGGAATATTTCTTGACCGACCCCAAGACTCACGCGATCGCCCTTCTGCTCGAGGATTTGAAAGATCCTCGGAAATTTTCCCGGGTGGCGGAAAAAGCCCGGAAGGCGGGCAAGCCGGTTCTGGTTCTCAAAGTGGGGCGTTCCGAGAAGGGCCGGCTGGCGGCTTCCTCCCACACGGGCGCGATGTCGGGGGCCGATTCCCTTTATGAGGCCTTGTTTCGCCGGAGAGGCCTCTGCCGGGTCGAGGCCATCGATGATTTGTTTGAAACGGGGAATCTTTTCGTCCGCTGCGGGAAGGCGACAGGAAACCGGGCGGCGGTCCTTTCCACCTCCGGGGGAAGCGGGGCCCTGCTCGCGGATCTGGCCTCGGACCACGGGGTCGAGCTTCCTCTGCCGTCGAACCAAACTCGAAACCGGCTCAAAGACTGGACTCCGGCCGTCTCGGCGATCACGAACCCCATGGACATCACCACCCAGTTCATGAATGACCCGGAGGCCATAGCCGCCTATCTGCAGGCCTTTGCGGATGATCGCAGATTCGATTTTCTGATCTTGACGCTGACGTTCTCCGCGGCGGACAAAAGCGGAGAGATCGCGGAACGAATCGCCGCCATCGTTCCTTCCCTGCGAAAACCGCTGATTGTCTGCTGGCCTGTAGGGAGCAGGGCCGGCCGGGGGTTCCGAATATTGGAAGAGGCAGGAATTCCGCTGTTCTTCCAGCCGGAAAGATGCCTGGCAGCATTGGGCCGCTTTGCGCGTTATGGGAGAAGGGGGAAGCGCGCATAGCGGCGGAAAAAATATTTCCCTCTCCCGCTGGCGGGAGAGGGTGGGGGTGAGGGGGGGCCGTTGGTTTCTCCCTCACCTTGATCCTCTCCCCGGAGGGGAAATGAGGATCCGGAGGATATATTTTTTGAAATCTTCAGGCCCTGGCGGACACCCGCGAACCTATGCTCCATGCGCTCTGCTATTTTCCCTGTAATACGTCCAAAAGTTTTTAAAGGTTCAGGGGGCCGGGGCCGATGATATGGACGAAGGGCTGCTGGGAAGGCAGAGATGTCGCCCGGCGGACACTTCATCCAAGCGGTGGGGGGCGGGCTTCATCCCCTCGCCCCCCTTTGGATTAACCCCCAACCACCTGGGAGGCCAGTGGGAGCTGGTCTCCCGCGGTCTTTGATGGTCTCGTAAAAAGTCCATCTGTCCCGCTCGGAGCGGGATTGCACGGCGACTTCGTCGTTGCGGCGCATCCGTGGGGGCGATTCTTGAATCGCCCCCACTTCTTAAATTATGCGCGCCTTGCATCTGGAGCTTTTTACAAATCCATCTTTCCTCTTGAGTCTTACGAGATCATCGTCATTGATCCCGCCTATTTTTTTCTTGCAACAAAATCCAAATTCGAAAAGTATGAAAATACCCGGACACCCCAAAAAATAGGGGACGTCCCCCCTCCCGCGTCCCCCTTCCCGTACCCGGAATCTATAACGAAACCTGCCCCCATTTGTTTGCAGAATTGAGCGGGATCGGGGTCAGAGGTTGGCGCAGGGCATGAGGGAGTGAAAAACCGTCTGGGAGAGAAAAGCAATCGTAGCTCACCGCGCCACGGAAAAAGTCGAAAATCCAAAGTCGCTGCAGAAGAAATACTCGTTCTTCTCCTCGAACGTGCCTCCGGGATACCGGAAAACGGTCGCGGAATATTCGACTCCCCCCCAGTTTTTTTTATATTGCTGGCGGAGTGTATCGCCTTCAATCCGGCTGAGTCCGGTGTCAAGCGAGTCGGGCTCCGACCCGCGCCAGGTAGTTTCCCCGCCTTTTTGGGAACTCATCCAAAATTGCCGGGGATAAAAAATGTGCCCGGTGATCGTCGAACCGAAGAGCAGGTTCCTGATCTCTTCCCCGGTCAACTGGTTTTCTTTGAATGCCGGGAAATACCCGCCGGGGATCGGGGCCGGCGGGACTCCGGCCTTGCGGAGGCCTCGGGCAAACCGCTCGGCGACTGCCCGTTCCTTGAAGGGGAAGCCATTCATAAAGTATCGCAGGTTGACGACCCCCGGACTGTCGTACTTTTCCTTTTTCCAGTTTTCAATCATGGCCCGGGCCTCCTGGTCGCGATCGACGAGGGCATAAAACGACGCGAGCCAAGCCCCCCACGACGGGGCATTTTCCGGGCTGAGCCTCATGGCCTTCTCGACCAGAGCCACCGCCTCCTGCATTTCCCCCATGCAGAAGCGGGCTACGCCCAGAAAAACCAAATACCGGGCCGGGTTGTGGGGGTCGAGCCGCATCCCCCTCTTGATAAAATCGATCCCTTCCTTCGGCTTTCCGGCCAGAGTCAAGGTGTATCCCATATGCAAATGGCAGGCGGGGTCGTTGGGGTCAAGGGCTATTGCCCGTTCGAGCTCTGATATTGCTTCCTGATGCTGGCGCCTGAAAAGATACATCCGGGATTTGACCGTATGCGTTATGGAGTCTTTCGCCGCCTTTGGCAGGTAGCGAAGCGAACGCATCCGGGCTTCATGCCAGGAAATTCCCAGGCCTTTGAACAGGGACGGCATATTCGAAGCCTCGTAGTAAACCGCAGATAAGGCGGCATATGCCCGGCCGTAGTTCGGATCCAGCTCGATGGCCTTATTGAGAGAAGCGGCGGCTTTGGCGAAATCATCGGGGGTAAAGCGCAGGTAATGCATATATCCCCGCAGAAAGGCATCGTAAGCAGCGGCATCCTTCGCTCCTTTCTCAGCCGGCCACTCCTTCTCGCTTCCGCTCAGCTTCACGGCCAGGGCGGAAACAATTTTCCCGGTGATTTGATCCTGCAGGGCAAAAACATCATTCATTACGCCGTCGTACTTTTCCGCCCAAAGGTGATGGCCCTTGATGGCATCGATAAGCTGCGCGTTGATCCTTACCTTTTCACCCGCCCGGCGGACGCTTCCCTCCACGACATAACGAACCCCCAGCTCCTCCGCCACCCGGTCAACCCGGATGGGCTTTCCTTTATAGGTGAAGGCGGAATTGCGGGAGACCACGAAAAGGTTCGGAATTTTGGAGAGAGACGTGGTGATCTCCTCGGTCAAACCATCGCTGAAGAATTCCTGCCCGGGGTCTTCGCTCATGTTCACAAAAGGGAGGACCACAATTGACGGCATATCTGGCAGAGCGTGCTCCATCCGCCCGACGGAGGCAGCCTTGAACCGCCCAGGGCTGAAATATACTTTCCAAATCATCGCTCCCGCGGCCAAGATCGCTATCAGGGTGAATACCCCGGCCCATCGATACCCGATCCCCGGGAAATTTTTCCTTCCCCGGGAGGCGTCCACAGGAATGGGTGCCGGTTCGGAAACCGCGCCTTCCTCTTCCCCTTGCTCTCCCTTTTTCAAACTGGAAATAAATCGATCCCACGCCTCAACATTTCGGGAATCCTCGAAAATAATTGCAATTTCCTCAAGAGGGACTCCAATTTTATCTGCAGCGAACTTCAACCTGACATTCTCATCACTGCCCATGTACTCAAATAAATTCGCCCAACTGTCCTTTTCCTGGTCGCTGAAGGAGTAGATTTTGCCGGCGGCCCCATCCCCTTCTTCCTTTTTCCTTCCCAGCACCTTGAAAAGAGGAGCTTCCTCCAGATTCGGAAGGGCGTTTTTCCATTTCCGGTAAATCCGCGGCAGGAGATTTTCCCTCTCTGAAGACCCGGCGGCCCCGCCGACGGATTCGTTCAGCAAGGCGAGAAGATCGAGGTGTTCCCGGAGGGGAATGGATTTGATTTTCCCCATTTTTTTCATCTCGTTAACGACCAGGGCGATCAGGGAAAGATAAAACTTCCGGGAAGGTGAGTTGAAATGAAGAGTTAGATGAGTCTTGTCTCTGAGATGAAGATGGATCTTGAATTCATTCAGATCAATCTGAATGGAGGATTTCGGACTTTGGATCATTTTTCACCCACCGAAGCCGACTGCAAATCGGGGTTTTTTAGCGGGTTGGAGTTAATCCTAAAAAATATGACGGTCCGTACCGTCATATTTATATCAGAGAGGTAATATTTGCAAGAAATTTCTGCGGCAAGCCCTGAGTCCAAAATATTTGGAAAAATTCTTCACGCCAAGGAGGGATCATGAAAATGATTATTTCAAAGTTACCGATATAAAGCCCCAAAAGGATTTTTCCCAATCCTTTTGGGCTGTTATCTCTTTCAAGTTTATTGTGAAACAAATCGCAATCCAATTCACCTATTCCATCAAAAGGAGTTTTTTATGAAAAGACATTTATCAACGTTTGCTGTTCATCGGGATCATTATGGCATTCGTAATGATTTCTTGCAGTTTCACAGCTCTGGCGGCGGAGAAAAAGAAGTTTTCCGTGAGTTTGAAGCAATGAAAAAATATTATCCGAAAAATTGCTCCAGGTTTCCGGGGATTTCAAGAATGTTATTAAACAAGGAGTAGAGCCTGTATATCATTACGGATTCATACCGACCCTAATCTCATCGGAGCCGAACAAACGGCTTATTGGCTTTATATCGCGCGCAATTGGAATACGGCATTAATCGAAAGAGGAATCACCATTACCCGGAGCAAAATGGGGATTGTTTTTACACCAGCATGGGAGTCCACTTTTAAAGTCACGAAGCAGAGACCTCGTTAATTGGGAGATGAATCTGAATCGAAGTTCCAATTTATCGGTGGGACTGGAAAGTATAACGAAATAAAGGGAGGAAGGTACCTGCAGAGGAAAAAGAACTCCAAAAGAGGACATTGCAAAATGTGAAGGTGAGTGGGAATATTGACTGAAAGGAGGAATGACCATGCATACAAAAAAGTGGCTGTCAGGTATTTGGGGGTTTTTCGTTGTGATCGGGTTGCTTCTCGGGTTTGCCATGGAGACCCATGCCGAAACGATGAAGTGCAAAGCCGTCGGGGTTACTCTTAATATGGAAAGGGTGACCGTTGATGGCGAAGAGGGGCATACCCTCGGTTTGCAGACGATCGAAGGTCTGGCCATTTTTGATAACGGAGAAATCGCGCGCACGAAGGTTAAGGCCATCGTCGATCTGACAAAATCGAGTGGTTTCCTGGCGATCGCGTATTTTTCTTTTTATTTCGATGACGGGGCGACAATCGTACTCAAACTGGACCGGCGCGGCATCATAGACGAAAAAGGAGTGGCCTCTACCAAAGTTGTCAGCGAGATCAAAAAAGGAACGGGCCGATATGCGGGCATCAAGGGAACGGCGACCGGGGCCGGGAAAAATTTCAGTGTTCAGGGCGAGGCTGTTAAATCTTTCAACGACTTGACCTTCACCTACACCTTGCCGCCCAGGTGATCTTTGATGATGGCGATAGGCGCAAAAGGGGAGCCCGGGGCAAATACGCCGAGCTCCCCTTGAGGTGGGAAATTCATATCCCTTCTGAGAACCCCGCGATTGGCGAAGGGGTTACCAAGAAACCTGAAATCAAAGACAAGCGGGGGTATCACCACTCCCAGCTCATGAGCCAGTTTGTGGACATGAAAGAGCTTTTGAAACATCGCCCATTTTTTTTCCTTGCAACCAGGGCCAAATTCGGAAAATATGGAGAAGTCCCGACTCGAAAACATTTCCGGCGGATCGCGGAATTTTCTTGAAAGATGATTAGGCCATGATTGAACTTGTCCATGTGGATACTCCTGAAAAGATCGAGAAAACGCGGGAAATTTTCCGGCAGTACGCCCGGTTCCTCGATTTTGACCTCTCGTTCCAAGGTTTCGCCGAGGAACTAGCCAGTCTCCCCGGGGACTACAGCTCTCCTGCAGGGGGTTTGCTTCTGGCCCAGGAAGGGAACGAAACTGGCGGGTGTGTCGCTCTCAGGAAGATCGGAGATGGAATTTGCGAGATGAAAAGGCTGTTTGTCAGCCCGCAACACAGGGGAAAGGGCATCGGCCGTCTTCTGGCTGAAGCCGTTATCCAAGAGGCGAAAAAGTTGGGGTATAACCGGATGCGGCTGGATACGGTGCCCTCCATGACTTCCGCAATAAATCTGTACCTGTCTTTGGGATTCAAGGAGATTTCTTCCTATTGCTTCAATCCTGTTCCCGGAGCGAAATTTTTTGAGCTCCGGCTTCGACCGGAAAATCCTCTATGACTTTGACAGAAGAACGGCAGGATATGCATATGCATAAAATATATGTGGTCTGCACCCCCGGCTTGGAGCCGTTTACGAAGGGGGAGCTTCAAACGCTGGGGATATTTTCTAAAATACCCCCCCCCGCTCTGGAGAAGAAAAAGGAAAAGATCCCTGCGGCGGAGGAAACGGGAGGGATTGAGTGTCATGGAACCCTGCGCGATGTATACCGCGCCAATCTTAACCTCCGGACGGCGACCCGCATCCTCGTGACCATCGGGGAATTTCCCGTGCGAGCTTTCCCGGCCCTGCAACAAAAGGCAGCTCATCTCCCCTGGGAACAATTTCTAAGAACCGGCCAGCCAATTGCCCTGCGGGTTACCTGTCATCGCTCTCGCCTTTATCATTCGGGAGCGGTAGCTGAATACGTGGCCAAAGGGCTGGCGGACCGTCTGGGAATGGAGCCGCCCATTCACAAACTGCAGGAAGAAGCTTCCTCGGCGCCGCCCCAATTGATTGGGGTTCGAATCATAGACAATATTTGCACCTTAAGTGTGGATTCATCGGGCACCCTCCTGTATCGACGGGGATACCGTCTGGCAACGGCGAAGGCGCCGATTCGCGAGACCCTTGCGGCCGGAATGGTGCTGGCATCCGGATGGGATCGGAAATCTCCGCTCCTGGATCCTTTTTGCGGCGCGGGGACGATTGCCATCGAAGCCGCAATGATGGCCCGGGGGATGAAACCGGGCAAAGCCAGGCATTTTGCCTTTATGGATTGGCCGAATTATTCCTCAGAGATGTGGGGGGAAGTCTTAAGGGAAAAAGAGAAAATTTCCCGGGGGCCTTTTCCGGTCATCCTGGCTTCGGATCGGGATGCGGGAGCCATAAAAGCAGCGGAAGAAAATGCTCGCCGGGCGGGAATGGCCGAGTTCATCTCTTTCTCGTGCCGGTCTTTTTCCGCAATTGAACCGCCTGCCCGACGGGGCTGGGTGGTTACCAACCCTCCTTATGGGTTGCGCACTAAATCCGGGAAGGATCTCCAGACTCTGTACATAGCCTTTGGCCGGGTTCTCAGGGAGAAGTGCCGGGGTTGGAAGATAGCGATGCTATGCGACAGCCCTTCTCTTTCAAAATTGATTGGAATCGATTTCGACGCGGGAATTCCGGTTTTTCACGGAGGGCTGAAAGTAAGGCTCTACCGGGGTCAGATCGGGTGACATTTCCGGCCCTCTTTGGAACAAAGGAGCTGACCGAGCGAAAAAGATCCCGGTGCTTACAAACTAAAAGGGGCGTAAACACTTTAGTTCTTTGAAGAAAGATGTGTCCGTGGGGCCAGACCGGCCCTCTTGGAATCAAAGGCGCTGATTTCTACGTGGTGGGGGCGGGAAAGATACCCCCGCCCCCTCGGTCGGAAACAAGCTTTTGTCTTCGTGGCCAAGGGGCAGCCCGACCGATGCTTCCGGTGCGTTCCGTTCTGACCCCCGGGCCCCAACAGAGGCAGTCACACCACTTTTTCAAAACTCTAAACCGATACAGATATTTTTACCGCCTTGATGATTTCCGCTACGATTTCTTCATGGGTTTTTCCCCGGCAATTCACGGTAAAATCCGCGTACTGCCTGTAAAGAGGAAGTCTTTCCTCATAGAGGAGATCAAGGGTTTTCCCGGGGCCCATGACAAGACCGCGGGAGTCCGGGTTGGTAAGCCTTTTCTTGATGGCCGGAAGATCCAGGGTCAAATGAACCATTACGCCACAGGACCCAAGATGTTTCATGGCCGCTTCCGAATACACGACGCTTCCGCCCGTGGCCATCACCTTTCCCCGGCAGGCAAGGGACAGGAGATGCCGCGCCTCGATCCGGCAGAACTCTTCCAGCCCTTCGCGGTCGATGATTTCCTGAAGGGAGCGCCCCTCGCGGGCCTGGATGTAAACATCGGTGTCGATGAAATCCCGGGAAGTGGCCTTGGCTAAAAGCACCCCGATGGTGCTCTTGCCGACGGCGGGCATTCCGATCAAAACAAGATTCGCATCTTTAGACCTTATGGTCGTTTTCCCCATTTTTCCTTTGAACCCCTGGCGACTCACGACTTGCGCCTTGCGGTTGTTCAATCCCCGATCCACTCGACGATCATCGTCTCGCCCTGGCCCACTCCGACGCAAAGAGTCACAACCCCATAGTAGGGCCGCTTTTCTTTCGGGGCGCGGCGGCGCATTTCGTGAATCAGGGTGGTGGTCAGCCGGGCCCCGCTGCATCCCAGGGGATGCCCCAGGGCGATGGCCCCTCCGTTCACATTGGTAATTTCCGGACGAAGCCCGAGCTCTTTCATGACGGCCAGGGATTGAACGGCGAAGGCCTCATTCAGCTCGATGAGGCCGATTTGGTCCAGAGAAAGACCGGCCCGGGCCAGGGCTTTGCGAGTCGAGTAAATCGGCCCCAGCCCCATGACTCTCGGCTCCACGCCCGCGGCCGCGGCGGCCACCACCCTGGCCAGCGGTTTGATCCCCAGTTCCTTGGCCTTGCTCCTGCTCATCAGGAGAACGGCCGCGGCGCCGTCATTGATGCCCGAGGAGTTCCCGGCCGTCACCGTCCCCCCTTTGCGGAAGGCGGGAGAGAGCTTCCCCAAAATTTCCATCGAGGTGTCGGCCCGGGGATGCTCATCGCGGCTTGCCAAGATGGGATCTCCTTTTCGTTGGGGGACGGGCACCGGGACGATTTCCTGGGCGAATTTCCCGGTTTCGATCGCGGCCACGGCCCGGCGGTGGCTTTCTAAAGAGAAACGGTCCTGCTCTTCCCGGGAGATGGTCCGCGTGAGTTCGTAAATATTTTCCGCAGTCTCCCCCATGGAGTCATGGCCGTATTTTTCCTTCATCCTGGGGTTGGGAAACCGCCACCCGATCGTCGTGTCCCAAACAGTCACATTTCCGAAGGCGAACTCCGGAACCGTCTTGGGCAGGGCATAAGGAGCGCGAGTCATGCTTTCCACCCCGCCGCCGACATAGACATCGCCCTCGCCGGCCTTGATGGCCCGGGCCGCGGCGTTGATGGCGGTCAGGCCGGAGGCGCAGAGACGGTTGAAGGTTACGGCGGCGACCGAAACGGGAAACCCGGCCAGGAGGGTGGCCATGCGGGCCACATTCCGGTTGTCCTCGCCCGCCTGATTGGCGCAGCCCATGTAGACCTCCTCCACCAGAGCCGGATCGATTTTGGCCCGCTTGACGACTTCGGAGAGGACCAAGGCGCCGAGGTCATCCGGGCGGACGGTTTTCAGGATGCCGCCGTGGCGGCCGATGGGGGTGCGGACAGCTTCGACGATTACAGCATCAGGCATGGAAGTCCCTCCTTGTTCTATTATCAGGGATGGGTTCAATTCAAGAAGGCTTGATTATATTCTAAACTCTGGGTAGGAGCAAGTTTTGGGGGGAGAAAATGGGAAAAGACGCCCGGTTCACGAAACGATTTTGGCCATCTGCCCGGCGTAGACCACCACGTAGCGGAGCATGAACCCTCCCAAAAGGACCGATGCGGTGACGACTCCCGAGAGCCAGGGGCTGTGGGGTCTCATCTCGCCTTTTCTGAGGAGGCGGGGAGATAATTCGTAAAGTTCAAGCGCCAACGGAAGGAGGATGCCGATTCCCACGACCAGCCCCCAGAAAAGAAAAGTGAATTCGCCCCCCATGATGAGGCGGACGGCCTCGGCGGAGCTGCGGGTGGAAACGTAGAGCCCGAAGATAAAGAGGGATATGGCGATAATGGAGAAAACCATGAGAATGAAATCGATGGCGTGGATCATGAATTTGTTGGTGTCGATCTGATCCCGGGACATGCCGCGGAAACCTTTCACAAAGCACCCCCAGAAGCAGATGGAGGCGGTCCCTGTTTTCATGGCCGAGAGGAGAAAGACCATGGGCAGCATGGGATTGTTCCAAAAGGGTCTGGCTACGAGGGCGCCCAACAGAACCCCGGTGTAAATTCCTACGAAAAGCGAGACGGGGATCCCGATAAAGGCAACCCAGTCGCGGAGGGAGTCCAAATTCTCCCGGCGCAGCCTGGCGAAAAGGGGGGATTGCTGCAGCGCGCGGATCAAGGGATTTTTTGACCAGCGGGAAGAGAGGTTCTGAAAAGATTTCCAGACGTCGACCTTCTCGGGGAGCCAGATGTAAAAGTGCAAGAAGCTCAAAAACGAAAAGATCAGAAGAAGCCAGGCCCCCAAGGACATGACCGAGAAAGGCTGGAGGGTAACCATAAGCTTCCAGAAATAGGCCGGCCTTTCCAAGTCGTAAATCAGGCAGAGGATCCCGAACAATAAAGGAAAGGGGGCGATGTAGGCGCCCAGGCGGGAGATGTTTTCGTATTTGTTCCGGCCCAGGAAGTAGGCGATTGCCGAGATGGCAAAGGCCCCGGCGCTGACCCCGGCGATAAAGAGGTAGAGGGCTACCGTCCAGTTCCAAAAAACAAAAATTTTCCCTTCCATAAGAAAATCCTTTTCCACCACAGAGGGCACAGAGTTCACAGAGAAAAAATCAAAAATCAAATATCAAAAAAAAATGTCCACGAATAGTCTAGGCAAGATACTTTTCATGTTTCCTGACTGCGATCGGAATGACGGCTTTTTGCGAGCCATTTAAATCGTATTTTTATTTTGGATTTCGATATTCGAAATTATTATTTCTCTGTGTTCTCCGTGTCCTCTGTGGTGAATGTTGTTTGAATCCGCCGCCGGCGGATTTTTGTTCAGCTTCACCCGCCGCCGGTTTTGGGGGCAAAGGAGGGATCCACTTTGCCCAAGGAGGCATCCCGAAAGAAAGCCGGCGTGTCCTTGGCATAGTTCAGCTCCAGCGGTTCTTCGACCTTGTCCGGGCTTGTCGTAAGTTTCCAGAGCTTTTCCTGATTGCCGGATCGGGGGACTTCGGGGTTTTTCCCGCAGCCGGCCAAGAAGAGGACCCCGCCGAGCGCCAGGGCCGGGGCGATGAATTTTTCAATGAAGGCTCTGCGGTTCATTCTGCCTTTCCTTCGAAAAATGAATTTCCTGGTTTAAAAAATCGAGCAGCCGTTCCACAGCCCCGCCGTAGAAACCCGGATCGGCCTTTTGAACTTCGTCCCGGAGGCTCGGGATCCAGTCCAGGTGGTCCGCGATATACTGCCGGATTTGATCCCCCGAGGCGAAACGGTAGAGATGAGAAAGGAGTTCGAGCTCCAGAACCAGGTGGTCCGGGGTCCCCTGGAAATCCGGGGAACTCTTAGGGATAATGCCTGAAGGATATTCTGGATATGAAGGGCGCAGTCGCCCATGAGCAGGCCCTTTTCCCCGGAAAAGCCAAGGGGGCAATTCCCATCGGAAGTCCATGGCTTGTAGGTAGATTCCACCAGGGAAATTTTTTTCCCGGTTACATCCGCGAAGAGACGGGCATAATCCCTCTGCAAAATCCCGAGGGAGATTTCCCCGTCCCCGGGGATCGGAGGTTCTGCTCTTTGGAGGTCAGCCAGAAGGGTTTCATCCGGCGGCGCAAAGACGGCGGCCAGAAGAGCGGAAAACTGTTCCTTTTCAGGTTGGGTCATGGGGTTCAGGCTTTTTTATAGTAGACTCTGGGCCGGGTGTTCATGTCGGCCTTGTATTGTTTCATTTTGTTACGGACGATGTGCCGCGAGACCTCGCTGTCGGGGTCATCCAGGTCGCCGAAGATCCGCACGCCGGTCATGCAGGTGGTCTGGCAGGCCGGTTTTTCCCCCTTCTCGATGAACTCGAGGCAGAAGCGGCACTTTTCGATGTATCCTTCCTTTTTGATGATCCGAACGTTGTAAGGGCAGGCGGCGATGCAGTATTTGCAGCCGATGCAGTCCTTCTCGTTGACCAAAACGATTCCGTCTTTTCTTTTGTGGGAAGCCCCGGTGGGGCAGACGGAGACGCAGGGCGGGTTGTCGCAGTGCTGGCACTGGACGGGCAGGAATTCCCGCGTGAAATTTGGGAATTGGCCGTATTCCCGCTCTTCCAGGTGATTGTAGGCCTCGTTCGCCCGCAATCCGTTCTGGTTCTGGCAGGCCACCCGGCAGGCGTAACAGCCCACGCATTTCGTTTCGTCGATGACCATTCCATAACGCGGCATCCGTTCTTTCCTCGCCTGATGGTTTCGTAAAAAGCTCCAGATGCAAGGCGCGCAAAAATTGAGGAGTGAGGCCCCTTAGGGGCCGCAACGACGAAGTTGAAGCGCAACGCCGCAGATGGACTTTTTACGAAACCATCAAATTTTAGTTACTTGAACCACAATCTCCGAGGACATGCAGTGTCCCACGGTGGGATCAAAGTACGTCGGTAAAAAATCATTGTACGACAACCCCATATCAAAAGCGGTTGTCAAATGCCGAGAAAAAGCCCCGTAGCCGCTGGGCAGCCAGACGGCCGAACCATGCAACCCTTCGGTGAGCTTGACCCGCATCCGGCCTTCCCCAATCGGCGATTTGATTTGCACCCAATCCCCGTCTTTAAGTCCAAGCTTTTGTCCCCGCTTCCGGTTCACCCACAGTCGAATCAGATCGTAGCGGTGGCTGACCTCCAGAAGATAGGGCTGGTTGGCGGTCATCGCGTGGGTGTGCATGGCCTGCTTGCCGTGAAGCAGACGGAAAGAATGGGGATCTTTGGGGTCGGGGGAGACGAGAGGCTCCTCCCAACGGGCAATGGGGGGATACCCCAGCTTTTCCAGGGTCTGGGAATAAATCTCCACTTTTCCGGAGGGGGTGCTCAGTTTTTCGAATCCCTCCTTCCAGGGGGTGCCGACGGTGAGGACGCCCCTGGTTTTCAAATCCTCGAGAGTGACCCCGAGCGGTTTGAGGCGCAGCCGGTTGGCTTCTTCAGGGCTGAATTGGAAATATTTTCCCACGCCGAGATGTTTGGCCAGTTCGATGATGATCTGCATCCCCGGGCGGGTGTCAAACAGAGGAGCGACGGCTTTCTGCTGGATGGTGACCTGGGCCTTTTTGCCGCTGTGTTTGTTATCTACCGCTTCATCTCTCTCCAAATAGAAAGATTCGGGCAGGACATAGTGGGCGATGGAGGCGGTTTCCGATAAAACGGTGTCGATCACCACCAGCAAATCGAGTTTTTTGTACCCCGCCATTACCCGTTTGGGATTGGGGTTGGTGCGCAGAGGGTTGTTATGATAGACAAACCCGGCTTTCACCTCCCCCCTAAGAGCCAGTTCCGGGATGGCATGGGAGATTCCATCCCCGTAAGCGCCCAGGGGATATCTCCCCGGAATTCCCGTTCCGTCGGACTTCGGAACTTTCGGTCCTTCCGGCGCCGGGTGCGCGGGCTGGAGTTCCCCGAATTCCGCCGTCCGGGGGAAATAGAGGCCCCCTTCGCGATTGATATTCCCGAGGAGCGCGTTGGCCGTGGCAAGAGCGCGGGCCGTTTGAAAGCTGTTGAGGTATTGGGCCCCGAACGCCCCATGATAGCCCCGGTGAAGGAGAGCTTTGGGTTTGGCCGCCGCCATTTCCCGGGCGATGCGAACAACCGTGGCCGCAGGGATATCACAGATCTTTTCCGCCCACTCCGGCGGATAGTTGATGATTTCGTCGTCCAGCCGCTGAAAGCCTATGGTCTTCTTCTCAATAAAATCCGGGTCGTACAGTTCCTCTTTAACCATTACATTGATCATGGCGAGAAGAAAGGCCAGGTCGGTTCCCGGGCTTTATTGGCAGCCATTCATCGGCGAGAATGGCGGTTTCGCTGTGGCGGGGATCGATGACCACGACCTTAGCGCCTCTTTCTTTGGCCTTGACGATATCCTTGATTTGTCCCAGGTCGATCCCTCCCGCCGGGTTGCGGCCAATGATCAGAATATACTTCGAGTTGGCGAGATCATTGGAGGGAAGGGCCCCGGTGGTGAAATTCCAAGCGGCATTTCGGGCCGTATAACAGGTGGATCCATGGGTAAAGTAATGAGGGCTTCCCAAAGCATGCATGAATCGCAGGGCATAGGCATGGTTTGACTGGGGATAATTAATCCAGAAAATGGATTGGGGCCCGTTATCCATGAGAATCAGGTTGATCCGGGTCGCGATTTCTTTGTAGGCCTGATCCCAGGATATGGGTTCGAAGCGGTCGTTCACCCTCTTGAGAGGGGAGCGAATGCGGTTCGGGTTGTAAAGGTCGTGAATATAACCATGCCCTTTGGGGCAGACGACACCCCGGTTGCCGTTGGCTTCGGGATTGCCCTCGATTTTCCAAATGCGATTGCTCCGGACGTAGGCGAAAATGGAACAGCGGTTCCCGCATCCGTTGCAGAAGGTGGGAATCCGGGTAACGGGAGCATCGGTTTGGGTTTTTGCCCAGGTTTTGAAATCGAGGATCCCCGGGTTCAAAGAAAGGGCCCCGGCGCTCAGGGCGGTCGCCTTGAGAAATCCTCGCCGGGTAATTTTGGATCCGCTTATTTTCATTGATTTCGAAAGATCTTTTATGGTCCCGTAAAAAGTCTATCAGTCCCGCTCCGAGCGGGGTTATGCTTCAGCTTTTGAAAGGGTGCGGGGGGTTGGAAGTTTCCCTTCCCCCCTTTCCCCATTCCTTCGGTCGTTACCTCTCCACAGGATATCCTGCCTTGACCCAGTCTTCGTAACTTGCATCGACCAAAACCGCGTTTTTGTATCCCAGATCGTTCAAGGTCTTGGTAGACAAGGTGGAGCGAGCCTTCGTTTTGCAATATACGTAAATCTTGGCGTTCTGATCCGGGATTTTGCCGAAGACGTTGAACTCCAGGGTTCCCCGGGAAATATTCATCGCGCCGGGAAGATGGCCGGCGGAATATTCGCCGCCGTCGCGAACATCCAGCAGGATCAGGCTCTCTTTTTTGTCAATCAGCGCCTTCACGTCCGCAGCCGGAACGACTTTGATCGCCGCGCGGGCTTTGGCCACCATCTCCTGGACAACCGGAGGGGGGCCCGAAGGCTTCTTCTCCTGAGCCAGAGCGAAACTGAGCATGGAAAGAACGAATACCAATGCCACCGACACACCGATTACCTTCTTCATCTACGTTTCTCCTTTCTTGGGGTTGCCGACAATTCATGGGCGGATGAAGCCCATGGCTTCTTCCAGTTGCTGCAAATCAAATGGTTTTTCCAAATAGGCCTTGATTCCGGCTTTCAAGGCTTCCTGCCGCAGGCCTTCGTCGCTACGGACGGTCATGAGGATCGATATCACCTTGGGGACCTGCCGGGAAAATTCCTTGAGCATCTCCAAACCGCTGCCGTCCGGAAGACGGTCGTTGCAAATGACCATGTCGCATGGAAATGCGCTCCAGAGAGACACTCCCTCCTTTTTCGAGTTGGCCGCTAAAACCTGGTAGTTTCTTTGGCTGCCCAGAAACAAAGCAAGGGAATTTTGAAGCGTCTTTTCCTGTTCGATAATTAAAACACGCATACAGCGTTGGGTGGTTAGCAAAGGGTGTGCCGAGATAAATAAAATGGATGAATCCTTGGGACTGGGGAGAGAATTTAAATTACTAATTTCAATAAATACGAGAAATTGCAATCACCTTTTATTTTATTTGAAAGTTGAATATCCGGAGGCATGAAGAGATGAGAAGATTTTTTTGAGAGACGGAATCGCTGAAAACAGACACAGAAGGGCAGGCTTGTTTTACAAGATTAGAAATTCAATCAGGAATTCGGAAAATGTCCGGGAACAGACAGGTTGTCTGAAAACAAACAGGGATGGAAAGGGGTAGCAGTTTGAAAATTGTCGAAGTAATCTGCGGGAATGAATATTGATGGTCTCGTAAAAAGTCCATCTGCTGCGTTGCGCTTCAACTTCGTCGTTGCGGCCCCTAAGGGGCCTCTCTCCTCAGTTTTTGCGCGCCTTGCATCTGGAGCTTTTTACGAAACCATCATCATTTCAAACCGTGTTTTTCCATCCGGTAAAGAAGGGCCGAACGGGTTATGCCCAAAATTCTGGCGGCCTGGATTTTGTTCCCTTTCTTCAGACGCAAGGCTTCCTCGATGTAGGCCTTTTCTACTTCATCCCAAACGATGCCCTGGGGCGGGATGGAAGGGGTCAAGGACGGCTGGATTCTTCTACCTTTTTCTTTCCCCGTCAAAAAAGAAAAATGTTTCTGGATGATCGTGTCCCCTTTTTCCATGAGGACCGCGCGTTCCGCCGTGTTCCGCAGCTCCCGCACGTTTCCTGGCCAGGCGTATTGGAGAAGGTAGGCCTCGGCTTCTTTGGAGATTTGACTGAACCGTTTTTGAAATTGGTCGTTGAAGCGGGTCATGAAAAACCGGAAGAGAGGCAGGATGTCCTCCCGGCGCTCGCGAAGAGGGGGGACGTAAAGGCGAACTACGTTCAAGCGAAAGTACAGGTCGTCTCGAAAATTCCCTTTTCGGACTTCCTCCTCCAAATCTTTGTTCGTGGCCGCGATGATGCGAATATCGGCTTTCCGTTTTTCCACCCCCCCCACCCGGGAGTATTCCTTGGACTCGAGAATACGCAGGACCTTGACCTGGGCGGACGACGGGAGCTCCCCCACCTCATCGAGGAAAAGAGCCCCTTTTTGCGCCGCTTCCACCTTGCCCACCTTTCCCTTTTCCACGGCTCCGGTGAAGGCTCCTTTTTCATACCCGAAAAGCTCGCTCTCGAAAAGGTCCCGGGGGATGGCGCCGCAGTTGATGGGGATGAAAGGGAAGTTGGCCCGCGGGCTCAGGAAGTGGATGTATTCCGCCAGAAGCTCCTTGCCCGTTCCGGTTTCCCCTTCGATGAGAACGGTGGTATCGGAGCTCTGCGCCAGTTTTTCCGCCAGCCCCAGAACCTCCTCCATCTTTTGGCTGACCCGGATGATTCCGCCGGAACGAAATTTTTCCTGGTATTGCGCCCGCAGCCATTCCACTTCCTTTTTGAGCCGCACCTTTTCCAGACCTTTCCGGACGAGCGCCTCGATTTGTTCGAGCTCAAAGGGCTTCACCAGGAAATCGAAGGCGCCCAGCTTCATGAGCTGAACGGCCAGCTCGATGGATCCCTGGGCGGTCATCATGATGACGGGGATTTCCGGGCTTAGATTCCGGATCCGGCGCAGGACTTCATCGCCGTTGATCCCGGGAAGCCAGTGATCCAGAAGAACCAGATCCGGATTTTCCCGGGAAAAGAGATCCAGACCTTCTTCGCCCGTTCGGCAGGCGAAAACTTCATATCCGGAATGGGTCAGGGCGACCTGGAGGGCATCCCGAATGGTGGGTTCATCGTCGATGACCAGAATTTTAAAGTTCATGCTTTGCTTCCCCGGGGAAGGTGGATGGTGAAGGTGGATCCTTTCCCTTCCTTGCTGACCGCCTCCAGGGTCGCGCCGTGCTTTTCCAGGATCTTCAGGCTGATCGAGAGCCCCAATCCGGTCCCTTCGGACTTCGTGGTGAAGAAGGGGTCGAAGATTTTTTTCAGGTTGCTTTTGGGAATTCCGATTCCCGTATCCTTTACGGAAATTCCGATCCCTCCGGGCCGGGCAAAGGTCTGGATGCCGAGGGTGCCTCCCTTTTCCATGGCCTGGATGGCATTGAGGATGAGGTTGACCAGAACCTGCTGGATCTGGTGCTGGTCGATCCGCACCGCCGGAAGATCTTCCTCTTTCTCAAAGGACAGTTGAATACTGGTTTTTTTCAATTTGGGCTGAAGGATGAGGAGACTCTTTTCCACCACCTCGTTGACGGCCTCCTCCTTGAAGTGGGCGGGTTTGGGCTTGGCAAAATGGAGCATGTCCTCCACGATTTTCTGGATCTTGTCGATCCCTTCCTGCGTGCTCTCCAGGAGCCGCTTTTCCATGTCGGGAAGATCCTTGCGGCGGGATAGAATCTGCGTTGTTCAGTTTGATTCCCGCCAGGGGGTTGCGGAGTTCATGGGCGACCCCGGCCGTGAGCTCTCCTAGGGAGGACAACCGCTCCGTCAGCAGAAGCCGTTCCTCGGCCTTTTTCTGGTCGGTGATGTCCCGGCAGATCCGGGAGACCCCCACGATTTGGCCCTCGGCATTCCGCAGGGGGGAAAGGGTCATGCTGGTCAGGATTTCCCGGCCGTCTTTGGCCCTCCGCCTTACTTCCACCTGGGAGACGGACTCTCCGCCCATCACCCGAGCCATGAGACCTTGAAAGAGTTTTTCCTCATCGGATCGCGCCTTTTCATCCTGCAGGGCCAGGAGGTCGGCCAGGTTCTTTCCCCGTGCTTCTTCTTTGGCGTAGCCGTAAATCCTCTCCGCCCCCTCATTCCAATAAAGGATCCTGCCCTCCAGGTCCACAACGGAAATTGCGTCGCCCGCTTTTTCCACGATCGACTCGAGGAAATTCTTGGTCTCGATCAGCTCCTTCTGAAGCCTCACCTTTTCAACCATGAGGCTGTGGCCTTCCACCGCCCGGTGGATGACAAAGGGAAAAGCCTTGGCGCACTCGGCGGAACGGTTGATGTAATCAAAGACCCCCTCCTTCATGGCCGCGACCGCCAGGCGAGGGTCGCCCTTCGGGGTGACGAAGATCGTCGGAATGCCGAGTCCCTGGTCGTTGAATCTCCGGAGCCAGTCCAGCCCGTCTCCGTCCGGGAGGGTGTGGTCCAGGAGCAGGACATCGAACTTCTCCTTTTTGAGCTCCTGGAGGCATTTTTCACCGGTGGAGACCTTTTTCAGGAGGTAAAAGCTGCGGGACTCGCGCAGCGACTCTTCCACCATTCTCCTGAAGGTCGAATCGGCCTCGGCCACCAAGATGCGGATTTTCCGGTCCATCGAAGTTTCCTTATTTCTTCACCACAGAGGGCACAGAGGACACAGAGAATAAGAAAATCAAAATGCAAAAACCTTGTCGCCGATTTTGGATTTTGGCAATCGGCCTTTTGATATATTTCTTTCTCTGTGCTCTCTGTGCCCTCTGTGGTGAGTCCCTATTTCCGTAAGACGCGTTTGTCGCCGATGCGCATGGTCAGTTTCTTTCCGTCGAAATATTCCAGAAGCGGGATGGCGAACTTCCGCGAGACCTGAGAGATTTCCTTGAACTGCAGGGGAGTCAATTCTTTGTTCTGCTGCAAAAAAGAGATCGTTTTCTGTTCCAGATCCTCCACCGCCAAACGGGGGAAATACAGGTCCTCCTTCACCTTGATCAAGGCGCCCTCTTTCGTCAGGAGTTGGAGCACCGGCTTCAGTTCGTTTTCGGGGACGCGGAGCTCCGCCGCCACCTCCTTCACGGTGGGAGGCTGAAGGCCACCCCGGAGGTAATAGGCGGCCATTTTTTGATGAAGCGCTTTCTCTTCCTCCCGGAGCGAAATTTTGTGGGATGCCAGGCGGATGGTTTCCTTTTCGGCGGCAATCTTTTTTTCGGTGCTCAGCGCGGAGAGAAGATAGTTGAAAAGGCGGAGATCGACCTGCGGCGGCAGCTTGCTTTTGAGTTCCTCCTTCATGGCCCCGGCTTGAAGCGGGTTTTGGAGGTGAAACTCCTGGAGGAATTCCACACAAAACCGCTTGAGGTCCGCGGCCACTCCGGAATGGATATACCTCTGTCTTTCCGGATCGTACAGGAGAATCCGGCCGCCGGACGTCAGACGCCCGACCACGGGTTTGAGTTTCGAAGGGGGAAGATTGGACCGCATGATCATTTCCGCTAAGGAGAGGCCCGCGGGGCCTGCCTTGTAAAGCCGCAAGGCCAGCTTTTCCTCCGGGGAGCCCCGTTCGAGAATCGTGAGTTCCTCCTGGGTCTCGGCGGTCAAACGCCTGCGGCGCGGGGGGAAAGCGTCCAAAATTTCTCCGCCTCCGATGGTGAAGATGGGGGAGTAGCTGCGGAGAACGAAGCGGTCTCCCGGGAGAGCGACGATCGGTTCCTCGATTCGGATCTGCAAGTAGGCTTCCTCACCCGCTTTTATCTCTTGCCGGTCCAGAAGAACGGCCCGCCCCAAGACTTCCACCGTGCCTACGTGCAGACGGACCCGGGTGCGGTTTTTCAGGGGTTTCGGGGCGCCGGGGAGGAGCTGAAAGACTCCGTCCACGAGAAGGGTGGGTTTCAAAGTCTGGGATTGAACGAGAACATTCCCCCGATCGACCCCCGCCTTTTCCAAACCCTGCAGGTTGATCCCCGCCCGCAGGCCGGCAATGGCGGACTCCACGGGCTTCCCGTGGGCCTGGATCCCGCGCACTTTCGCCTCGAGTCCTTTCGGGAGAACTTCCAGGGTGTCGCCGACGGACACCTGGCCGGAGACGATCGTTCCCGTCACCACGGTTCCGAAACCCTTCATGGTGAAGACGCGGTCGATGGGCAGCCGGAGGAGCCCTTCCGCAGACCTTTCTTCCACCTCCTGCGCGAGGCGTTCGACCTCCGTCAAAAGCGCCGGCAGGCCCTCCCCGGTCAAAGAAGAGAGGGGAAGAACAGCCGCCCCCTCGAGGAAAGTCCCCTTGACGAATTCGCGGATTTCCTCCTTGACCAAATCCAGCCAGTCCTTTTCGACCAGGTCGATCTTGGTGAGGGCGACCAGCCCCTTCTTTACGCGCAGGAGGCGGCAGATATCCAGGTGCTCGCGGGTTTGGGGCATGATGCCCTCATCGGCGGCGATGACCAAGGCAACGAGATCGATGCCCGTGGCGCCGGCAACCATGTGGCGGACGAACTTTTCATGGCCGGGGACATCGACGACGCTGATTTCCTGCCCGCCGGGAAGGACCAGGGAGGTGAAGCCGAGCTCGATGGTGATCCCCCGCTCCTTCTCCTCTTTGAGACGGTCGCAGTCAACGCCGGTGAGCGCCTTGATCAGGGTGGTCTTCCCGTGATCGATGTGTCCCGCCGTCCCTAAGACCACTCTTTTCATAAAGACCTTCTCACCACGGAGAGCACAGAGAACACAGGGTTTTAAAGATTAAAACGAATCAAAAAGAATAAAAAATCCCCTGATAAATCTCCCCACCTCCCCTTTTCAAAGGGAGGAGAGCTTTTCAGCCCGCTTTCACGGAAAGATCCCATTATTTCCCCCTTTGAAAAGGGGGATCAAGGGGGATTTAATGGCTTTTCAAAATGCTAAATTGTTACCCAAATTTTTATATCTCTGTGCCCTCTGTGCGCTCCGTGGTGAACGCCGTTAAGGTTTCTTTTCCAGGTTCTTCAGGGTCTCCTCCAATTTTCTCAGCTCCTCGCCGTAGCCGGTCCAGTTGCCCTGTCTCAGGAATTCCTGGGCCTTGCGGTATTGGGCCAAGGCTTCGGCGGCCATCTGCCGCCCCGTCTGATCCCGGGTCGGAACCTGGACGGCGCCCGCTTTCGCGACGTCCTTTTCTCGGATCAGCTCGCCGCCAAACACCCGCTGGAGGGAAAGCTCCAGGGTTTCTTCCATGGCCAAGGAGTTGCCGAAGGCCACGATCACCCTTTTCAACTCCGGGAGCTGCCCCTTTTCCGCGGCCAGGTAGAGGGGCTGGACATAAAGAATCGACTTTTCGATGGGGATGGCCAGGAGGTTCCCCCGGATGGCCTGCGAACCCCTCTGGTTCCAGAGGGAAAGCTGCTTGGATATTTCGGCTTCCTGATCGATGCGGGCATCGATCTGACGGGGCCCGTAGACCAGCTTTTGTTTGGGGAAGCGGTAGACCACGACCTTGCCGTAATGGGGGGCATCGCAACGGGCGGCCAGCCAGGCGGACATATTGTCTTTTTTGCTGGGGGTGAACGGCAGGAGCAGAACGAACTCCTCCTTCTTTTCATCGGGAAGCTTCATGATGGTGTAGTAGGGCTCCATTTCGCGGTCCCCGCCCGTGCCGGATCTCCTCGGAATCGACCACAGGTCCTCTTTGTTATAGAAAACCTGGGCATCTTCCATGTGGTAGGTGGCGTACATTTTGGCCTGGATGGAGAGAAAGCCCGGCGGATAACGGATGTGGCTGAGCAGGTCGGCAGGCATCTGCTTCAGATCTTTGAAGGTCCCCGGGAATATTTTGGCGAAGGTCTGGATGATCGGGTCCGTGGGATCGCTGATGTACAGCTCCACGGTGCCGTCGTAGGCATCGACCACGGCCTTGACCGAATTGCGAATGTAGTTGCCCATGTTCCGGAAAGGCTCGGAGTAGGGGAACCGGTCCGTCGTGGTATATCCGTCGAGAAACCAGAGGAGACGGCCTTCCTTGGAAATGACCAAATAAGGGTCGCTGTCCAAGCGGATAAAGGGGATAATCCGCGAGACCCGTTCGCTGATTTTCCGATAGTACATGACCCGGCTGCCGGGGGTTATGTCATCCGACAGGAGAATTGTCAGAGAACCGAAACGGAGGGCGTAAACCGCTTTCCGGAAGAAGGAGAGGGGGACTCCGCCTTTCCCCTCATATTGAGAATAAACATTTTTCTCTCCGACCGGATAGTCGAACTCGGGCCGTTTGGTGCGGACAAAGGTATAATCGTTGGAGATCTCCCCGAAATAGATCTCCGGACGGGTGATTTTTATATCGACGGTGGAGACGGGGGGGATATCCTTGATGAAGAATTCCGGCAGACCCTCCTTGGTGATGCGGTTCACCGGCCCGAGAACGGCTCCGTAGCCGTGGGTATAGTTCAGATGCTCGTTGACCCAAGTCCGGGCGGGGAGGGCGGGGTAGGAGAGCTCCCGGGGCGAAAGCATGACCTGCCGGAATTCCCCGTTTACGAAGTAGCGGTCGTTGTCCACGTCCACGAATTTGTAGTACGTGCGGATTTCCTGGAGCTGGCCATAGGTGGTCAAAAGGGGCGCGTGGTCCCAGAGGCGGATGTTCTTGATGGTCAGGTCGTTCCGCCGCAGGTCGGCCTGGGTGAGGTTTTCCTCCGCCGGGAATTCCCGGTCTTCCACGTCTTTCAGCCCAAAGGCGATGCGGGTGTATTTGATGTTGCGTTCGAGGAAGGGCTTTTCCAGAACGATTTCATTGGGGACGACCTGGAACTTTTGCACCAGCGCAGGAAAGATGCCGGTCCCCACCACGGAAACGATCAGGAAAACGGCGAAAGCCACCGCCGGGATGCGCCAGTCGCGCCGGAAGATGAGCACGAGGAAGGAAAGGCCGCACAGTCCGGTGACGACGATCAGGAGTTTCAGGACCCAGAGCTGGGTGGTCACTTCGGTATAACCGGGGCCGAAGACAACCCCCCGCTTAGCGAACAGAATTTCATTGAGTTCGAGCCAGGCGCCGCCGGCGCCGACAAAGAAAAGACAGGCAATCAGAATGGATAGATGGATCCGCGCCGGCGGGGCCACGCGCAGTTCCTTGGGGGGAATGAACTGAAAGGAACGGCGAAGGAAATAAAGAAGACCGGAGGCCACGGCGGAAATGGCGAGAAGGGTCATTGCCCAACGGTAAAGGGTTTTCAGAAACGGGATCTGAAATACGTAAAAACCGATATCGCGGTCGAATAAAGGATCGGAAATCTTAAAGGGGGTGGCGTTAAAAAATTGCAGGAAGTCTTCCCAATGGGCCGATCCGCGCAGGGCGGCAAAGAGGCTGAAAAGAACGGAGGCCAGGAGAATCAGGGCGCCGAGGGATTGATTCCCCAGCTCCCAGGGGGGGGTGTGGATTAAATCGTCTTTGTCCACCCAGTACCCGCGGGAAGAAAGGCGGTTGGCCAGAAAAAGATTCCCATACAAGATGACAAAAAAGGCGAGTCCGAAGAGAGCGGCCACTTTCATCTGGGTCAGGAAGGTGATCCAAAAAACATTCTCATACCCCACCTCCTGGAACCACCACCAGTCGGTGAGCATTTCGATGCCGCGCCAGAAAAGGGAGAGCAGCACGATGGCGGCGAAAAAAAGCATAATCCCCATGGCGCTGCGAAGGGGGGGAAACGGGGTTCCGGGGTTTCCTCTCGGGCTCATGTTCTTTGTCTCCTAAAGTGAAGATGGATTTTGGGCCCGTGATCAGCAAGGGCTAAAGAAGTATACCAGAAGCCCCCCCCCTTCACAATTGCCTTTTGGCTTGCCCTCCCTGCACTCTTCAAAAGATATAAGGGGTTCAAGTAATTTCAAGCCCCCGCCGGGGCGCGGGGGCAGCGTCGCGCTTCGCGAAACCACGAGGCGGTGGTCTTTCCCTGGGATCGGGCGGGCCCTTAGGGCTCCGCCTCTCTTTGCGGAAACTCTTTTGGTTTCGCTGATGCAAGCCGAGATCCCGGCCGGTGCTTTCGCAAATCGCGCCGCCACCCCCGCGCCCAGTCCAAGCTTTCGCCTCAAAAACAAATGTTAAAAGTGAAGTGGAGGCAAGTGCCTTTTGGCCCTTGACAGGAGGTCTCCGCTTTTGTAACTTTTATTGGGCGAAGACAAAATTGCTTTTCTGGTTTCTCCTAAATGTTCATGACCCAGGAGAAACCCGCGAACCATGAAAATTGGGTTTTATCCCTCTCCCGCTGGCGGGAGAGGGGCGGGGGTGAGGGTGGAGCGTCGGTTTCTCCCCTCACCTCAATCCTCTCCCCGGAGGGGAGCAGGAGGTCTTAGGGGGTTATTTTCTACGTATTCTTGGTGGTCTCGTAAAAAGTCCATCTGCGGCGTTGCGCTTCAACTTCGTCGTTGCGGCCCCTAAGGGGCCTCTCTCCTCAGTTTTTGCGCGCCGTGCATCTGGAGCTTTTTACGAGACCATCAACTTTAGCCACTCAAGGCATTTTAGGCATTCCAAATGTTTATCGCCGTCGACGGATACAATTTTATCAAACAGTCCCCGGACCTCCGCCGGCTCGAACAGGTCGAGCTCCAAAAGGCGCGGGAAGGCCTGATCGAACAATTGGCCCGATACAAAAGGGTGAAGGGCCATGCGATCCTGATCGTCTTTGACGGCTGGCAGGCGGGAGGATCGACCGACCGCCGCGAGCGGTCCAGGGGAATCGAGGTGATCTTTTCAAAAACGGGGGAAAAGGCGGACGACATTCTAAAGAGGATTTCCGCGGAGAAGAGGGAAGGGGTTACGATTGTCACCTCCGACAACGAGGTGGCCTTTTATGCGGAAAAAAGAGGCGCCGCGGTCATTTCGGCGGCGGAGTTTGCGGAGCGGATGGAAATGGCGATGCTCTACGACCTGAAAGGCGGCAAGGAGGAGCCGGAAGTCTTTGGGCGCGGCGGGGACACGGCAAAAAAAGGCCCATCCCGGCGTCTGCCCAAATCCCAGCGCAAAACCCTGGCAGCCAGGAAGAAATTATAGATTTTGACGGTCTCGTAAAAGGTCCATCTGCGGCGTTGCGCTTCCCTCCTCAGCTTTTGCGCGCCGGGCATCTGGCACTTTTTACCAGATCATCAAAAATGCCTTTCAAGGGATTCTGGTATTTTCTTTTCTCTGTGTGCTCTGTGCCCTCTGTGGTGAAGTGTTTTGGCGGCCTTTTTCTCTTGACCTTTTTATCGGAATTTCATAGACTGCCATCGTAGCCTGAACGATGTTTTGACCCGTTCTTTCATCCGACCACAACCCTTTTGCCTTTTGGAGAAAAGGATGAAAAACCGTTCCAAAAGGTGGCGCCTTGAAACCTCCCCGGGGGCGGCTTTTTGCCTTCGGAGAGGTTTTTTGTCGTGGCTTCCCAGGGTTGCGAACTTGCAGGGCTGTTTTGCCAAAGTTTGACAAGGGAAGGGGGGGGCAGATGACGAGGGAACAGATTTATGAATTTTTTTCGAGGTTCGACGGGCCGGAGGGATGCAGTACGCGGAGCATATGCCTGCTATCCGCCGTCCACCTCAGGATCCGGGATGCAAACGGTTCTCTGACCTGGGAATGCCCGGGAGACCGCTCCAAAACGTTATCCCGGAATATATTGGACAAAATGAGGATAAAAGTGAAAGAGCAAATTCGCTTTCTTTCTCTGCTCGACATGTATGAAGGAAGTTGCGAATGTGAAATTCTTTGCGGCATTTTAGAGGAGGAGGAAGGGGTAAAAAAATTCGCCGATGATTATTTGGGGGAAAAAGATCCCAGCTGAAATTTTCCGCTCGCTTCCCCGAAGTCTGAATTTTCTTTGAGGGTCGGAATAAAAAAGCCCAGCTCCGCAGGACCTGGGCTTTTTTATTCCTGAAATGGCGCCGGCATACAACAACCCCCCTCCTCCCCTCCTCACGGGGAGGCTTTCTTTTTGCGCAGGGCCTTCGTGGCGGGGCGGGGTTGGTCGGAAGAGGGGGGCCCTTCTTCCGACCCCGCCGCTTCCTTGTCCTTGGATAATTTTTTGGTGAAGCGGCATTTCGGGTAATTGCTGCAGGCGATAAAGGGGCCGAAGCGTCCCTTCCGGTGCACGAGCGTGGCTCCGCACTTCTCGCAGGTCTCCCCGGTCGGCTCGGCTTTGGCGTTTTCCCCCTTTTCGCCACCGACCGCTCCGACTCTTTTGGTCGTTTTGCATTTCGGGTAACTGGAGCAAGCGAGGAACTTGCCGAACCGTCCGGTTTTGAGGACCATGGGGGCGCCGCACTGCTCGCAGGTTTCGGAGGTCTTCTCCTCCTGGGCCACTTCCATCTTTCCCTCGCCGTTCACCAGGATTTTTTTCGTGTTCTTGCATTTCGGGTAATTGGAGCAGGCGAGGAACTTGCCGAACCGTCCGGTCTTGAGGACCATGGGGGCGTCGCATTTGTCGCAGACTTCTGCAGGCGGTTTTTCTTCGACCACAGCGATTTCTCCTGATTCTTTTTTAAGAAATTCCTTGGTGTTCTTGCAATCCGGGTAGTTGGAACAGGCCAGGAACTGGCCGTGCCGGCCCAATTTGATGACCATCGCCGCCCCGCATTTGTCGCAGGTCAGCTCCGTGGGCATCCCTTTGCCTTTCAGATCCTGCATCTGGTCTTTGGCCTTGACGAGATCGTTCTGGAAAGGGTCGTAGAAGTCCTGCAGGGCTTGGGTCCAGGGCAGCTGTCCTTCTTCCACCTTGTCCAGTTCGTCCTCCATCTGGGCCGTGAACTGGATGTCGAAGATATCGCGGAAGTTTTCCACCAGAAGATCATTGACCAGACAACCCAGGTCCGTAGGGAAAAGCCGGCCCTTTTCCTTCGCGGCGTATTCCCGCTCCTGGATGTTGTCAAGGATGGCGGCGTACGTCGACGGCCGGCCAATGCCCTTCTCTTCCAGGTCTTTGATCAAGGTTGCCTCGGTGTACCGGGGCGGAGGCTGGGTGAAATGCTGCTCCGGCGTCAAATTCAGAATTTTCAGCGGTTCGCCCGGGGTCAGCTCGGGCAGTTTGCCTTCCTGATCCTGGGTGTCGCCGTTTTCTTCGGTGGCTTCGATATAGAGGGTCATGAACCCGGCGAAAAGAAGGATCGATCCCGTGGCGCGGAACAGGTATTTCCCGGCTTCGATATCGATGGCAGTCTGGTCGTAAACAGCGGGATTCATCTGACAGGCGACGAACCGGTTCCAGATAAGCTCGTAGAGAGCCAGGTGGTCTTGGCTCAAGTAGGGTTTGACCGTTTCCGGGTCGTGTTTCAGGGAAGTGGGCCGGATCGCCTCGTGGGCTTCCTGGGCGGTCTTGCGGCTCTTGTAAGCGATGGGGTTCTCGGGAAGATAGTCGGCCCCGTATTTTTCCCCGATGAACCGGCGGACTTCCTGGACCGCCTCCGGCGAGAGACGGACCGAATCGGTGCGCATGTAGGTGATGAGGCCGACGGGCCCTTCCTGGCCGATTTCCACCCCCTCGTAGAGCCGCTGGGCCAGGGCCATGGTCTTTTTGGCCGTAAACCTCAGCTTGCGCCAGGCCTCCTGCTGGAGCTGGCTGGTGATATAGGGGGGGGGAGGAAATTTCCGCCGCTCCTTCCTTTCGATCTCTTTGACCGAGAAAGGGAGGGCGGAAAGATCCCGGAGAATCGCCTGAACCTCTTCCTCTTTTGTGAGGTCGGGCTTCTTGGAGTCGATTTTAAACAAGGCTGCTTTGAAGGAGGGCGGGTTGCCCCCTTCCAAAAGGGCGTCGAGGGTCCAGTATTCCTGGGGCAAAAAAGCCTGAATTTCTCTTTCCCGTTCGCAAAGCAAACGCACGGCCACGGTCTGGACCCGGCCCGCGCTCAACCCCCGACGCACCTTCTCCCAGAGGAGGGGGCTGATGAGGTAGCCGACCAGACGGTCCAGGATGCGGCGGGCTTGCTGGGCTTCGAATTTATTGCGGTTCAGACGCTCCGGGTGGGCGATGGCTTCCCGGACGCTGCGGGGGGTTATCTCATTGAAGAGGACCCGGTGGATGTTCTGCGCAGGCCGGTTCAACTCCTCGGCAATGTGCCAGGCAATGGCCTCTCCCTCCCGGTCCGGGTCGGTGGCCAGATAGATCGCCTCGGCTTTTTCGGCGGCCTTCTTGATTTCCTTGAGGACCTTGATCTTCCCTTTGATGACGCTGTATTCGGGGACGAAGCCGCTCTCGACATCCACGCCCAGGCGGCTTTCCGGGAGGTCTTTGACGTGCCCGACGGAGGCCATAACCAGGTATTGATCCTTTAAATAATTGGTAATCGTCCGGGCCTTGGCCGGCGACTCCACGATGACTAACGGTTTGGCCATTTTATCTCCTAATTATTCACCACTGAGAGCCCAGAGGGCACGGAGAAAAATATAGATACATTTGTCAGAAATATTATAAAGCTGATTTGATCCTAATTTTTTTGAGGTCCTTAGTTTTTGATTCTTTTATCTCCGTGGTCTCTGTGTGCTCTGTGGTGAAATTACGCCTTTAAAAACCTCATGCCGGGAAGCTGTTTCACGTGTCCGGCGAGCTCCAGGGACAGCAAAACCGCCGAAACCTTGGCGATCGGCCACCCGCTCCCGACGGCGATCGCATCGATGTGCAGGGCTTCCCGTTCCAGAATCGAAAGAAGCTTGCCTTCCTCCGGCGTAAGCAGCGGGCGAGGCGGGTCCGGCGGAGGGGCCTGCTTGAGATGGGGCAAAATTTCCTCGACGATGTCCTCCGCCGCCATCACGAGCTTCGCCCCCTGTTTGATCAAGCGGTTGGTCCCTTCGCTTCGCGCCGAATCCACATTTCCCGGAAGGGCGTAAACCTCTCTTCCCTGGTCCAGCGCGAAACGCGCCGTTATCAGCGAACCGCTGCGGAGGGTTGCTTCGACCACGACGACCCCCAGGGAAATCCCGCTGATGAGCCGGTTGCGGATTGGGAAATGGTCGCTGTCCGGAGGGGTTTTCAGGGGAAACTCCGAGACCACCGCTCCCTGTTCGGCCACCCGTTGAAAGAGGTCCTGATTTTCAGGGGGATAGATAAGATCGATCCCGCATCCGAGAACCCCGACGGTTCTCCCCCCGGCGGAAAGGACCCCCTGATGGGCGGCGGAATCCACGCCCCGCGCCAAACCGCTCACCACCGTGATCCCAAATTTTCCTAAGCCGAAGGCGATCTTTTCGGCCGCGATCTTCCCATAGGTGGTGGGATACCGGGAGCCGACGACGGCGACCGCCCGCCGGTCCTGGGGGACAACCTTACCCAGGAGGTACAACACCGGAGGGGGGTCATAAATCTCCTTCAGACTGGGAGGATACTCATCCTCTTCCCAGGTCAGAATCCGCCCCCCGATTTTTTCTAAGGAGCGCAGCTCCTTTTCCGCGGCGGATTTCCAATCGTAGCGGCGCAGAGAGCTCAGGATCTTCGGGCCGATGCCCTCAATCCGGCCCCAATCTTTCGAAGAGGCTTTTAGAGCCCCTGCGGGGCTGCCAAAAGCCTCGACGAGGCGCTTGAAGAGGACGCAGCCGATGCCGGGAGCCATGGAAAGGGCCAGCCAATGGTAGAGATCCCCCACCTGCCTCTCCCTCAACAAAAAAGGGATCGGGGTTAAAACAGACCCACAATCCCTGGATTTCTTGCCCGGCCGGTCGCTGTGCGGGCGCTCCCGATTTGCCGGAGCTCCTATCGGCCCGAAGCCACCTTATCCCCCACGTGAATTTCCTGGGAGGATTGCGTTACCAGAGCCGTGGACGTCTGCTCCTGCACGGAAACAACCACCAGTTCCCCCACTTTGAATTTGGGGAGCTGCTCCTTTTCGGGAAGGGTCTCCGGGGTAGAGAAACCGGTCTGGTAAATCGAGAATAGATCCCCCGGGATGAGCCCATCCCGGCTTCCCCGGTCAATGAAGACGATTTCCTTTTCCGTAATATTCTTGCTGTCCTCACAGGAGAGGAGAATGGAACCTGCGACGCTCTTCAGGGAGCGGATGGGGATGGCGGCCGGGGGGGCGGGGAGGGGCGAAAGAAGCAGATCCCCGATGAAAAAAGTCTTATAGGATTTTTCGATTTTTGCGGTGACGATCGGCCCCTCGGCGCTGACAATCATGACTTCCCCGGGCACAACCATCAAATCCCCCATCTTTTTTTGGGCCCCGGGAAGGTATACTTCTTGGGCCACATGCCCAATGGCGAAACGGTCCCCCGCCTTTACTGCTTTCCCGGGGGCCATTTTGATGAAGACGATTTCCCCGGCGCTCAGATTAAAAACCTGATTTTTCGTGCCCACGATATTCCCCCAGATCGAAACCGGCTGGGAGGCGATGAACCCGCTGGCGTAAACACGGTCTCGCAAGTTTCGGGAGGAAAGATCGAGCACCTGCACATTTTGGGCGGCGGAAAAAGAAGGAAAGATCCCGGCCACAAAAAAGACGGCCAAAGCAAGGCTCCAGAAAGATTTTTGTCGGCCCATTGCGCACCCCCTTTAAACGGTGTAAGTGTTTCGTGTCGGTTTCGGGAAAAATGCCGGGGAACATCGGGAATATCAAAAACCGCGGTTCCCCTCGGGCGGTTCCCATGATCACCGTTTCGGATAAAAGACGGTAATCTTTAAGAAAAACATTCAACCCCCCGCCTTCGAAATGGAATGAAACGGTTTGGGGATACAAAAAAAGGCGGGCCGCCCCTTAAAAACACTTAAAAAGGAAAAAGAAAGGCAAAATTCATGCCCGATCTGCTTCTAAAAATACATTTCGTCTCATATCCTTGTCAAGGGAAAACTTCCGGCCGGGTCCCGAAAAGCAGGAATTTGCCTTTGACTTTCGACGGGGGAGTGATAAAATAACGGCGGTCTGTAAGCCAAAGGAAACAAGAAGAAATTTTAATAAAGGGCAGGTTTTCAGCAGAGGGGAAACCAAAGACTTGGAAAGGAGCGGGCGGATGGATTTTGAGCTGACGGAAGAGCAAAAAATGATTCAGCAAATGGCCAGGGACTTTTCCGCAAACGAGGTGAAACCCAAGGCCCCGGAGCTGGACAAAACTGAACGGCACCCTGCCGAAATCGTCCAAAAGCTGGCGGATTTGAACATGTTGGGGATTGCCATTCCGGATACGTACGGGGGAGGCGGAGCGGATATTGTCAGCTATGCCCTGGCGCTCGAAGAGATCTCCTGGGGCTGCGCCAGCGTGGGGGTGATCATGTCGGTAAACAACTCCCTCGTTTGCGACCCCATCAAAACCTTTGGAACGGAAGAACAGAAGCAGAAGTACCTGGTTCCCCTGGCCTCCGGGAAGAAGCTCGGGTGTTTCGGGCTTACGGAACCAGAAGCCGGCTCGGATGCCGCCGCCCAGAAAACGATCGCGGTCCTCAAGGGGGACCACTATGTGATCAACGGCAAGAAGAATTTCATCACCAACGGCAACGTGGCGGACACCTGCGTCCTCATGGCCATGACGGACCGCGCCAAAGGATACAAGGGGATCAGCTCCTTTATCGTGGATTGCAAGACCCCCGGGTTTTCCGTGGGGGTGGTGGAAAAGAAACTCGGCATCAAGGCTTCGGGGACCGCCGAACTGATCTTCGAAGACTGCCGGATTCCCAAGGAAAACCTCCTGGGAGAGGAAGGGCAGGGGTTCTATGTGGCCATGAACACCCTGGATGGGGGGAGGATCGGCATCGCCTCCCAAGCGCTGGGCATCGCCCGCGCGGCCTTGGAGGCGGCCGTTGAGTATGCCAAGACCCGGGTGCAGTTCGGGGCCCCGATCGCCAAACTTCAGGCCATTCAATGGATGCTCGCCGACATGGCGACGGAGCTGGACGCGGCCCGGCTGTTGACCCACCGGGCGGCCTTTCTGAAGGATCACAAGATGCGGTACGAAAAGGAGGCGGCTATGGCCAAGCTCTTCGCCTCCGAGGCGGCGAGCCGCATTGCCACCAAAGCCATTCAGATCCATGGGGGCTACGGGTATATCCAGGAATACAACGTGGAAAGGCATTTCCGCGATGCCCGGATTACGGAAATCTACGAGGGGACCTCGGAGGTTATGAGATTGGTCATTTCGAACAATGTTCTGAAGGGAAAATAATGGTCTCGTAAAAAGTCCATCTGCCGCGTTGCGCTTCAACCCCGCCCCGTTAGATAACGATCCCGCTTTTGGGATTCGGGGATAATCCTCCTGATTTTCGAAGAGGAAACCCCTTTTGAAAATTATCTAACGGGGTGAATCTTTGCGGCCCCTAAGGGGCCTCTCTCCTCGGTTTTTGCGCGCTTTGCATCCGGAGCTTTTTACGAAACCATTGTCCTATATGTTTTTGCAGGATCATCAGAACAAGGAAAGCAAAAGGCGAGAACCAAAAAAGAAAGGGATTGAAAGATGATACGAACCAAAGATGATTACCTTAAGAGCCTCAAAGAGCTGAAGCATGTCGTTTACTACCGGGGCAAAAAGGTGGAGGACGTGACGGCCCATCCCGCCTTCCGGCCCCACATCAATGCCGCGGCCAAGACGTACGAACTGGCTCTGGACCCCCAGTATGAAGACCTCATGACGGCCACGTCGCATTTGACGGGCAAAAAAATCAACCGCTTCACCCACGTCCATCAGAACCGGGAAGATCTCATCAAAAAGGTCCAGATGCTGCGGCTGATCTCCCACGAGACCGGCTCCTGTTTCCAGCGCTGCGTGGGATTCGATGCGATGAACTCCATGTACAGCACGAGCTATGAGATCGATGAGAAATATGGGACCCCTTACCACCAGCGGTTGAAGAAATTCATCGAATTTATCCAGGAAAACAATTTTATGGTCGTCGGTTCCATGACCGACCCGAAAGGCGACCGTTCGAAAGGGCCGAGCCAGCAGGCCGACCCCGATGTCTTCACCCATGTGGTGGAGAAAAACGACCGGGGGGTCGTGATTCGGGGCGCCAAGGCCCATCAGACCGGCGCGATAAATTCCCACTTCCTGCTGATCATGCCCACTCAGGCCCTGCGGCCCGAGGACAAGGATTTCGCGATCGCCTGCGCCGTGCCCGTGAATGCCCCCGGGGTGACCATGATCTTCGGCCGCCAGACCAACGAAGAACGCAAGTTCGATGCCACGGGGGTGGACGCCGGAAATCCGGATTTCGGTTTGGTCGGGGGCGAGGCCCTGGTCGTTCTCGAGAACGTGTTCGTCCCCTGGGAGCGGGTCTTCATGCTCGGGGAGACGGAATTCGCCGGCACGTTGGTCGAACGGTTCGCCACGCTCCACCGCCAGAATTACGGGGGGTGCAAAGGAGGCCTGGCCGATATCATCGTGGGCGCAAGCGCCCTGGCGGCGGATTATCAGGGGACCTCCCAGGCTTCGCATGTGAAGGACAAACTGGCCGAGATGACCCACCTGGCCGAGACGATTTACACCGGGAGCATCGCCTGCTCGGCCATGGGGCACAAGACCAAGGCCGGGAACTGGGAACCGGATATCCTTCTGGCGAACACCACCAAGTATAACGTCACCAAGAATGTTTACGAGGTCGCGCGGCTGGCCCACGACGTGGCCGGGGGGATCATCGCCACCATGCCCTTCGACGACGATTTGAAAAACCCCGATGTGGGCAAATATGTGAAAAAATATCTCAAGGGCGTGGCCGATGTCTCCACGGAGGACCGGATCCGCATCCTGCGCCTGATCGAGAACATGACCGGAGGAACGGCCCTGGCGGAATCCATGCACGGGGCGGGCTCCCCGCAGGCCCAGAAAGTTATGTACATGCGCATGGGAAACCTTGAGCAGAAGAAGAAGATGGCCAAGAAACTGGCGAAGATTCAAGAAAAGAAGTAAACTTGGATTCACCGCCGAGAGCGCAGAGGACGCAGAGGAGTAAAATTAAACCCTAAACACGAAATTCAAGAAAATTTAAACGTTCAAAAGAGTAAACCCAAAGGGTTTTCGGTTTTGAAATGTTTGTTTGGGGCTCGATTTGGATTGGGGATTTAGAGATTCAGTTTTTATTCTTTTCCTCTGCGTGCTCTGCGTTCTCCGCGGTGATAATTAAGGAATGGAGGAAAACATGCGAGACGTGGTGATTGCAAGCGCGGCGCGCACCGCCGTAGGCAGTTTTGGCGGGGGTCTCAAGGACATTTCCGCGGTGGAGTTAGGGAAGGTCGCCGTGATGGAAGCGTTGAAACGGGGCGGCGTCAAACCCGAGCTGGTTGAAGAGGTCATTTTGGGCTGCGTCTTGACGGCCGGGCAGGGACAGAATCCGACCCGGCAGGTCCTGATTCGGGCCGGAATCCCCAAGGAGGTTCCCGGAACGACCATCAACAAGGTCTGCGCTTCGGGACTGAAATCGGTGATGATGGCGGCCCAGGCGATCAAAGCCGGGGACGCCGACATCGTCGTGGCCGGGGGCATGGAATCCATGAGCCAGGCGCCCTATCTGCTTACCGGCGCCCGCTGGGGCTACCGGATGAACGACGGCCCGGTCGTAGACGGAATGATCCATGACGGGCTGATGGATATTTTCAACCGCTACCATATGGGCATTACGGCGGAGAATGTGGCGGAGAAATTCGGCGTGAGCCGGCAGGATCAGGACGAACTGGCTTTCCGGAGCCAGCAGAACGCGGGGCGGGCGATCCAGGAAGGGCGGTTCAAGGAGGAGATTGTTCCCGTGGTGATTCCGCAGAAAAAGGGGAACCCCGTTGTTTTTGATACCGATGAGCACCCCCGCCCCAAGACCACGAGGGAAGCGCTGGCCGGTCTGCGGCCGGCTTTCAAGAAGGACGGAACGGTTACAGCCGGCAACGCTTCGGGGATCAACGACGGCGCCGCCGCGGTGGTGGTCATGTCCGCGGAAAAGGCCAAAGCCCTGGGAATCCAGCCGCTGGCGCGGATCAAATCGTATGCCACGGCCGGGGTGGCCCCGGAGATCATGGGCACCGGCCCCGTGCCTTCCAGTCAGGCGGCCCTGAAGAAGGCCGGGCTGACCGCAAAGGATCTGGACCTCATCGAGGCGAACGAAGCCTTCGCGGCGCAGGCCGCCTACGTCAACCGGGCGATGGGCTGGGATATCGAGAGAGTCAATGTCAACGGCGGGGCTGTCGCCCTCGGCCACCCCATCGGCGCCAGCGGGGCGCGCATTTTTGTGACCTTGCTTTATGAAATGAAGAAGCGCCAGTCCCGGTATGGACTGGCCACTCTCTGCGTCGGCGGCGGCATGGGCGGGGCCCTGATCGTCGAGAGGATGTAAGGGGCCGGCGGACCCGCTGCCCGGATCCCATGCGCAACATCAAACTTGTCATTGAATATGATGGGACGAATTACCACGGGTGGCAGATCCAGCCGAACGGCGTCACCGTCCAGGAGGTTCTCCAAAAGAACCTTGCCCTCATGACCCGGCAGCGTGTGCGGCTGGTCGGTTCCGGCAGAACCGATGCGGGCGTACACGCCCTGGGCCAGGTGGCCAATTTTCAAACTTCCGCCTCCATTCCCCTGGAGGGTTTTCACCGGGGGTTGAACAGCCTCCTGCCGCCCGATATCATCGTCAAATCGGTGGAAGAAGCGGCGCCCGACTTCAATGCCCAGCTGCTGGCCAGGAGCAAGACCTATCTTTACGTGATCCTGAACCGGGAAGTTCCCTCGGCAATGCACCGCAATTATTCCTGGCATTACCCCGTTTTCCTGGATCCGGAAGCCATGCAGGGGGCTGCGCAGCGATTGGTGGGGAAGAAAAATTTCGCTTCTTTCCAGGCGGCCAATGCGGACACGAACAACCCGGTCCGGGAGGTTTTCCGGGCGGACTGGTTTGCCGAAAAATCCCCCTTTCTCTATTTTGCCATCGAGGCCGGGGGATTTTTGAAACAGATGGTGCGCAATATCGTCGGGACCCTGATCGACGTAGGGCGGGGAAAGATTTCCATAGGGGAGTTCGAAAGGATCCTGAGGGCGGAGGACCGCCGCCAGGCCAAGATGACAGCTCCCCCGCAAGGGCTCTTCCTGGTGAAGGTCGAGTATTGACTCAATCAACCGGGGGGCCGTTGTCATAAAATTCGATAATTTACGATGTAGGGGCACGATGTATCGCGCCCCTACGGTCATTTTGGAGGATTTTGCCTCTTAAAGGAGTTGCCATGAGCCAGAGTGAGACGAAGAGATATGACAAGGAATACGTGGTCCATTCCTGGAGCGTCCAGAGCGCCCTGGATCCCTTGGTTGTCACCAAAACCAAGGGGGTCCACATGTGGGATGAGAATGGAAAGCGCTATATCGATATGACTTCCCAGCTCATGAACCAGAACATCGGCCACCAGCACCCCAAGGTGGTGCAAGCCATCCAAGACCAGGCCGACAAATTGTGCTTTGTGGCCCCCGGGGTGGCTTATGAGTCCCGTTCCCTGCTGGGGAAAGCCTTGGCCGAAGTCACCCCGGGCGATCTGAAGCGGTTCTTTTTTACCTTGGGCGGAGCCGACGCCAACGAAAACGCGGTGAAAATCGCCCGCCAGTACACCAAAAAGTGGAAAATCATCACCCGCTATCGCTCTTACCATGGGGCCACCTATGGGGCCATTGCCCTGACCGGCGATCCCCGGCGGCCTCCGGTGGAACCGGCCATGCCCGGCGTGGTCCGGGTCTTCGACCCGTACTGCTACCGCTGCTCGTTCGGCCACACCTACCCGGGATGCAATTTAAGGTGCGCCGATTCCGTGGAAGAAGTGATCCGGTACGAAACCCCGGAAACGGTGGCCGCGGTCTTAGTGGAATCCGTGGTCGGGAGCAACGGGCTCATCGTTCCTCCGGATGGGTATATGCAGCGGCTGCGGGAGATCTGCACCCGGAACAACGTTCTGCTGATTGCCGACGAAGTGATGTCCGGATTCGGCCGGACCGGAAAGTGGTTTGCCGTCGATAACTGGGGCGTGGTTCCGGACATGATTACCATGGCCAAGGGGCTCACCTCGGGATACGTTCCCTTGGGGGCCGTGGCTATTTCCCGAAAGATCATGGACGTCCTGGACAAACAGATGCTCTGGGCGGGATTGACCTACAACGCCCATCCTTTGGCCTGCGGCGCGGCCATTGCCACCTTGAAGGTTTATGAAGAGGATAAAATGTTTGCCAATGCGGTGGCCATGGGGGAGGTGATTCGGAAGGAAACCGAGGCCATGAAAGGGAGACACAAGAGCCTCGGCGACGCGCGCGGCCTCGGCCTTTTCTGGGCGTTGGAGTTGGTGAAAGACAAGAAAACTCGGGAGCCGCTGGTCAAATGGAACGCCATGGGCGCGGACGCGGCCGCGGCCAAAGAGATCAACAAACGCCTCCTGGCGGGAGGGGTGTTTACGACGGTGCGCTGGAACTACCTGTTCATCGCTCCCCCGCTTTGCATTAACGAGGAGGAGCTGCGGGAAGGTCTGCAGGTGATCGACCGGGCATTGGATTACGCGGATACGTTGGCGAAATAAGCGATTGGCGATCAGCGCTCAGCAGGGGAATGCTTTGGCTGAACGCGGATTGCCTGTAAGGGCGATTCAGGAATCGCCGCTACGAGCATGGCCAATCATTTCTGCCATTGCGTTTCATGAGGACATTTTATGAGAGAGAAAGAGGGGAAGGGATGTAAAATCTCCGCCGAAGCTGCTGCCGATCTTGTTTTCTGGGGCGGGAAGGTGATTACCGTCGACCCGCGGAAGCCCGAGGCGGAGGCTGTGGCCATCAAAGACGGACGGTTCCTGATGGCCGGAGGGAATGCGGAGGTCCGGAGGCTTGCCGGACGGAACACGGAAGTCATCGCCCTGAAGGGGCAGACCGTTTTGCCGGGGTTCATCGATTCCCACCAGCATCTTTTCGAGTACGGCACCAATCTGCTCCAGCTTGATTGCAGCCCGAAAAAAGGCCGCTCCATTGCCGACATCAAAAAGATCGTCCTCAAGGAAACTCGGCGGAAGGCGCCGGGGGAGTGGATCCGGGGGGTGGGCTACGACGACACGAAGACGACGGCCCTCCGCTCGTTGAACCGGTGGGATTTGGACGAAGTTGCCCCCGACCATCCGGTTTTCATCCAGCAGGTGAGCGGGCATTGGGCCGTGGTGAATTCCCGCGCTTTGGAAATGGGAGGCGTAAAGGAAGATACCCCCGATCCCAAGGGGGGCTCCTACGGGCGGGACCCTCAAACCGGCCGGCTGAACGGAATCCTTTACGAGCAGGCGGAGTTTGCCTTTGTCTATGAGGGAACCACCGGGCAGCCGCCGATCATGCCGCCGTTCTCTTTAAAGGAAAGGACCAAAGGGGTTCATTCGGCCAGCGACCGTTACGTGGCCGCCGGCTTGACCAGCGTCAACGACGCGCTCGTTTCCGCCCAGACCATCCAAACCTATCAGGAGGCTCTCAAGAGCGGGGACCTGAAGGTCCGCGTATACATGCTGGTTGCCATCGAATATCTTCCCCAGCTCCAGGCCCTCAAGCTGCAGACCGGGTTCGGCAACGAGTGGCTGCGCCTCGGCGGGGTCAAGATCCTGGCCGACGGCGGCATCGCCGGAAGGACCGCTTATCTTACCGAACCGTATGTGGGAACGGAAGACCGGGAATCCTGGCCGTCGAATCCGAGGAGGCGCTTCACGAGATGATTCGCCGGGGACACGAGGCCGGGTACCAGGTCTGTGTCCATGCCAACGGGGACCGGACCATTGAAATGGCCCTGAACGGGTTCGAAAAAGCCCTTGCCGCCTTTCCCCGAAAGAACCATCGCCACCGTCTGGAACACTGCACGGT
>CAVZNY010000013.1:0-33093 GCA_963776785.1 uncultured delta proteobacterium | reverse complement strand
ATCAAGGATCAGTATGTGCTTGGATTTATCAACCGGCGCCTCAGAACTTTGTGGTCAGGGAAGACAGCGGCGTGAAGTCGGTCTATGATTTGGCCGGTAAGGCCTTCAACCCGGGGATGAGAGGCTCGGCGACGGAGAAAACCGTGGAAGCAATTCTAGGCGCGCTTGCCGTGACCCCGAACTTTTACCGGGGGGGAACAGATGACACTGTGGCGTCGATCAAGGACAAGCGGATCGTGGGGTACGCCAAGTCCGGAGCAGGGGTGAAAACCCTGGACGCATCCTCACTGGACATCGCTACCTTCACCCCCATCCGGCTCATTGGGTTTTCGGATCAAGATATCGCCAAAGTCCAAGCAAAATATCCCTACCTGAGTCCCGTCACCGTTCCAAAAGGTATTTATAAAGATTCACCTCCCTATAAGACCTTTGCCATTATTGGAGTCATGGCCTCAAAGAATCTCCCCGAAGATTTGGTCTACAAAATGGTGAAGGCATCTCATGGGCATTTCGCCGATCAGGTTGCAGCTTATCCATCTATCAAAGGGGACAATCTGCCCGAACTGACCCTCGACACCTGCACGGTGCCTCTGCACCCGGGTGCGATTAGGTATTACAAAGAGCTGGGATTAAAGATACCGGAGAATCTGATCCCCAAATAAATCGGGAAGATTATGCCTGAAGGCAAAGACCAGGTGGATACGACTGAGTTGACCAACCTCGTCCAGAAAAGTCGATGTGAAGGACCCGGACGAGGCCGTAGCCAGAAGCCTCAAAGGGCCGGCGGCTGTGATTGCTTCCGTAATTGCCGTCCTGTTTGCGTTATTTCAGCTTTACACCGGCGTTTTCGGGGCCTTCCCGGATCTCATTCAACGCAGTATTCACGTCGGATTTGCGATGGTCCTGGCCTTTTTCCTCTACTCCGCCGCGAATCGTTCCCCTAAAGACCGCTTCTCTATCATCGACCTCATGGGGATGATTCTGGGCGTTGTGGTCTGCGTTCACGCCGCGTTCAATTACGACCGGATCATGATGAATCCCGGTGTATCCAATATCTGGGATCTGATTCTCGGAATCATTGCCGCCCTTCTGGTCCTGGAGATGACCCGCCGGTTACTCAGTTGGATCCTGCCGGTCATCGCCCTGATCACGATCCTCTATGCTTACCTTGGGCCATACCTTCCTGACGTATTTGCCCATCGGGGCTTCAGCTTGGAATACATCATCGAGACCCTTTATCTGTCCACGTCCGGTATTTGGGGGACGGTTACGGGTGTATCTGCAACCATTATGGCGGGCTTTCTTATTTTCGGGTCAGTCCTCTATTACACGGGGGGAGGAGAGGTCTTCGTCGATCTGGCCAAAGCAATCGCCGGCAGATCTTATGGTGGACCGGCGAAAGTCAGTTGCCTATCCAGCGCGCTCTTCGGGACCATTTCAGGGAGCGCCGTGGCCAACGTGGTTGTGGACGGGGTCTTCAACATACCCTTGATGAAAAAGTTGGGCTACAAGCCGGAATTCGCAGCAGCCGTGGAAGCAACCGCTTCCACCGGAGGACAGATCATGCCTCCGGTGATGGGAGCGGGGGCCTTCATCATGGCGGAGTTTCTTAGTCTTCCTTACATTCAAATAGCCCTTGCCGCCGCTATCCCGGCCCTTCTTTACTACCTCGGGGTCGCTTCATCGGTCCATTTCGAGGCGAGGAAATCAAAGCTAAAGCGGCTGCCCAAAGAAGAGATCCCCTCCGTGAAAAAGACCCTTCCGAAAAGCGCTTGTCTCTTTGTTCCGGTTACGATCCTCGTCTATCTTATGATAACCGGATATGATCCCACGACCTCTGTCTTATGGGCCACCGCAGCGTCTGCAGCGTTCTATTTTGTGACCGCTCGGAGTCTTATCGTTCTGAAAGGAAGGATTTGGAATATTGTTTTGGCCTTGGAAGCCGGGGGCAAGTCCATGGTTCTTATAGCCAGCCTTTGTGCTTGCGCCCAGATCGTAATCGGCATGGTCAATCTTTCAGGTCTGGGAATCAAGTTGACGGAGATGATTCTTGGTCTTAGCATGGGGATCGAATTCCTGGCGCTTTTCTTCACCATGATCGTGTGCCTGATCCTTGGCATGGGTTTACCGAGCACCGCCGCCTATGTTCTGGCAGCTTCGGTGGCAGGTCCTGCCCTCATCAAGCTTGGCGTTATTCCAATGGCAGCACAGCTTTTTGTTTTTTACTTTGCCATCATCTCCGCCATCACACCTCCTGTTTGTGCTGCCACATATGCCGCGGTGGCGATCGCCAGGTCAAAATTTTGGCTGACAGGCTGGCTTGCCGTCCGGATGGGGCTGGCGGGATTTGTCGCCCCTTTTCTATTTGTTTATCGCCCAGCCGTGTTGCTTGCAGCATCACCCCTTGTCATCCTGTGGGAATCGTTGGTGTCGGCTTTGGCGATCATGGCTTTGGCCGGAGGGGCTATCGGTTATTTCGGGGATAGATGCAAATGGTATGAGTCGTGCCTGCTAATTGCCGGGGCGGTGTTTCTCATCTGGCCTGGTTTGGTTACGGATTTAATTGGCATGGCTGAGGTGGGGATAATTTTTGTTCTTCAGAAAAGAAGATACGCTGTCGCTGCGAAATCTGAAGCGTTTTCGGCAGGATAGAAAGGAGCGAAGAGGAAAATATATGAAATATCAGACAAAAGTTGTCCTGGGCGACATCACCGTTCGGGACGGTTTTCAGCACGAGGAAAAAACTATCTCAACGCGGGCGAAACTTTGGTGTGTGGAACAATTGATTCTGGCGGGCTTTAAACGTCTGGAAGTTACCAATCTGGGCAACCCGGCCGGCATGCCCCAATTTGCCGATGCCGAGCAGCTTCTGCAGGCCATCCATAGCAGCAAGTGGGTAAGAGACAAACTGCGCGATGTTGAGCTGACCGCCGTGACGATCCGGGAGAGAGCGGCAGAAAGAGCCTTCGAAGCCCGTCAGAAAGGATGGGGCCCCGACCGGATCCTGTTCATGGTTTCCACCAGCGAAGCTCACCACCGGAGAAATTCAGGGCTCTCTCTTGATGAATATTGGCGGATGTGCGAAACCTACATTAAAAAGGCCCATGCGAACGGAATCAAAGTCTGTGGAACGGTTTCCACCATCTGGGGATGTCCCCTCATCGGGCCGACGGAATTAAAAAAAGCCGTGGAGTTTACCAAGAGATTCTTGGATATCGGAGCTGATGACATCGAACATGCCGACCATGATGGGTCCGCTCCCCCCAACAAAGTTTTTGAATATTTCTCGATGGTCCTCGATGAAATGCCTGACCCAAAACGACACATCGCCCATTTTCATGTAACCCGCGGTTGGGGTTTGGCCAATGTTCTGGCCGCGCTTCAGGCAGGGGTCACTCATTTCGAATCCACCCTGGGGGGGATCGGAGGGCAACCCGCTAATTTTGTGGATGACAGCCCGGTTGCCGGAACCGGAAAATATTATTATGCCGATCCTAACATCGTCGGCCTGGTTTCCACTGAAGACATGGTGGTCATGATGGAGGAAATGGGCATCGAAACAGGGATTAATGTGGACCGGGTTTTAGAGATTGGCCAGATGCTGGAGCGCATTCTCGGCAGGCGCCTTCGATCAGAGTGCATCCACACGGGCCGCATCCCCAAGAATCCAACTGGGCGATGATTTTTTCCGCCTCGAAGAAAATCCAGAGGCTTAATTCATATTTCAAGGCCTGACACCTTTTCATTGGCTCAATAACCCTGCCTGCGATCCCGCGCAGCCTCCTTCACCCGGCATTTCGGAAAATAACTAAGGGGCGGATCTCTTTACCTGGCTCGCCCACAATTGCCGGGTGAGCTGGATATGGCCGAGGTGGGTGGCGGTATGTTCGATCACATGGAGGATGGCCCAGCGCACCGTCACCTTCCGGTCCCGGAATTTTCGCTCCTCGTCGAGCTGGGATAGCGATAGGGAAGTCAAGACCTCTTTCGTAGCCCGGGCCGCTCCGTCCAATCTTGCCTGCAGCTCCGCCACGCCTGTCCCCTTGGCCGTGAATTCCGCCTCGCGGTCGCGGTGGACGGGCTGTCCGGCGATGATCTCTTTCATCCAGAATGTTTCCGAACCGGCAAGATGGGTGGCGATCGCCCCCAGGGAGTTCGTGGAAAGATCTCCCTTTTCCGGAAGGGGATGCCAGTCGAGCGCCTCCGGGTCCAGTCCTTCAAGCCCCTTTTTCACTTGCCCTCTCAGATCATCCAGGATTGCAAGATATCCGTCGATTTCTTTGGTCATGGATCTTTCCTCCCGCAAAGAAGTCCAAAAGCAAATGGTGATTTTTCCCGGAATCGTTAAAGGCTATTTTACCAAAAATCCTGGGGTACGGAGGAAAATAGGTGACATCATCCAGGCAGTTTTCAGGGTCCTTAGCGCTACATCCCAAATCAACCTGCGCGCCGGTACCCGAAACCACGTCTGTCTCTTTTATCCCACAAGCAGTTTAATGAATATTCCATTTTTTTCCAGCAGGACAGAAGTGAATGTATGGGAATAATATCATACGGTGGCGAATTTTGCAGGAATAGAGGACAGATAGGAGTTTCCTTGAACCGAAAAATGACGACAGCAACTGCAGTACCCATTCAGTGACAGGGGGGCGGCAGGCTTTGTTGTTGGCCTGGGGGGTTGGGCGGTACGCGCCGGAAGCATCGGTCGGGATGAGCAGAGACTCGGAGAAACCCCTGAGACTCCGATCTCAGCGGCGGGAGGCCTTGGCCCCCGACCCGTCCACGAAGAAATCAGCGCCTTATGATTCCAAGCGTAGCGCCCGGATCCCCAGGCCAGGGCACCTCCTGGTATTCGCGCCGGACCTGAATCCGTAGCGGCTTCCCACCCTTGACTGAAGGGTTACCAACTACAAACAAACAACCTTGAAAAATCCTGACATTGTGAATTACTATATGAAAAGCGCAGTAAAAAGTTCATCGGAAGCGTAATCGATCTGGTGGAACTACTCGTTGGCAATTTCTCATCTTTGAACTCATTCCTTGTCGTCGCCCGATCTCTCTATTTCGCGTCGGTCGTCTGTAATCCCGGACGTCTTATTTCTCGGTTCCATATCGGCTAACCTCGAATATACCGGTTCCCGTGCCCATGCGCGTATAGCGTTCCAGTCGCGGAAATCCCCCTCCGGCGATCCTTTAGACTTCATAATCTTCTTTTTGAGCCAGGAAAGATTGCTGTAATCCAACGCTCCAGCGAATGTTCCGATACCGACAGGTTTTATTTCCGGCACGGTTCTAAAGATGGGGTCCATGTAGGACAATACTTCGGCCCGTTTCTTTTCCGTCGGTTCGGCCAGGGTCATGCAGACGAGGAAATAGGCGACAGGCACCTGGCGCAAGATGTCTCGATTCTCCTCCACGAAATCTGCCGCCTCAGACATCCACTTGCCCATATAGATCGCGCTGCCTATGACCACTCCTTGGTATGAACTGACGTTGCTGGCATTCTTGATCAAGACCACATCGGTGGCCACGTCCTTGCTGCACAGTTCCTTTCCAATAGCATCAGCGACTCCTCCAGTGGAGCCATACTTGCTGGCGTAGGTGACCAATAATTTCTTTTCCATTTTGCCTCCACATCTTCCTTCGGGGAACTTGATGTCCGCTGCCTGGCTGCCTCCCGCACATGACGTACCCCCGAGCGACATTGCAGTAATAATGCTGGCAGACAGCGCCAGGAAATCCCGGCGGTTCATTTTATATAGACCGCTATCGTCGAATCCCATCACAACATTCTCCCTTCGTTATTGGGCGTTATGCCCGGTTGATTTGTGATTGTGAAATTTGATGGTCTCGTAAAAAGTCGCTCAATCGATGGTTTCGATTGTAGGGGCGCGATGCTTCGCGACCGATATCGGGCACGCGCGGCGTGCCCCTACATGCAAGGCGCGCAAAAACTGAGGAGAGAGGCCCCTTAGGGGCCGCAACGACGAAGTTGAAGCGCAACGCCGCAGATGGACTTTTTACGAGACCATCAAATTTGAAATCATTTAATCAGATAGTGGGCGGGAAGAGATAAAAGGTTACAGCGGGGTCCAATATTTTTGGAGGCTGGCTGATCGCTTGGCGAAAGCTTCATCTGTTCCGTGGATTCATACAGCAGATGTTGGAGGATGGCATAAATAGACGGGTAAGACCCCGATAGGCCGAAGGTTTAAAGGAATCCGCTACCAGCGGATATCCATAAGACGATTTTTCTATGAATGCCCATTTTTTAAGGGACAATGGACTTATAGAGAGCAACATAAATAATGCAACGCTCGATGAATACAAAAGGCTTACAAACACAGCTTAAAAGGAATTAGCTCCGTTGCTTTACTTTTGCGGTTCTCAATAAAAGGCAAATCTCTAAAGCGAGGATGTGCCGGTGCGTTGACTGCAAGACTCTGTAAATTTGATCCAGATATACTTTCTAACTCGCAACTATTTGGATTTTCATACGTAACTTTTTTGAATAATTGCGGATCTTTGAATTCCCGTAGTCATTTCATCGTAGATTTATACTCTGATTATACTACCGGAAAGCCGTCTGCATAACTTCGTAAAGATAATCCCGATAAGCCTTGCGCCGCCTTAGTTCATCACGGTATCCGCCTTCAAGAGCTTTTTTGTCTCCCCGCAATTCCACGATTTCCGCATCTTCGTCTTTAATATCCCTTATTTTTTTTTGCAGTGCCATAATCTGTTCTTTAAGGCCATTTTCGTGTTCCTTAATCCGTTCCCCTACTTCTCCTATTTGGTGATCCTCACGTTTGACTTTTCTCAGGGCAAGAATATCGTTTTCTTCCTGGATGAACCGTTTTACAATATCATCCTTGGCCATTTTGTTGACCTCTTGGATGAACTCGTAAGGAACGGCTGAATCTTTTTTCCTTTTTTTCATCATATAGGTTCTTTTCTCCTCGATATATCGCTGTGCCGTTTACCTAACGTCCTTGCCTTCCATTGGATCAAATCACTTCCTCTCCACCAACTCGATGGCCATTCCGTCCGGCCCATCAATAAAGGCATACTTGACTCCGGCGGGGGTTGTGGACGGCTCCACGCTGAATCTCGCGCCTTTTACCTTCAGATCGGCGGTCGCTTTCGCAAGATCCTTCACCTTAAACCCGATGTGGTCAAGACCGCGCAGGTCCTTGCGTGGCTCGAACTGCCCCTGGCCCGGCTTGGACCCAAAAATGAAAAAGTTCACGCCATAAAGGTCCATACGGACCACCGGTGTGCCCGCCATTTCGCCGCGGAAGAAAATCTTTCCCCCAAATATCGTTTCAAAAAACTTGCCAGCCGCCTCGGCGTCCCCGCAGATCAGGTGTACATGATCAAATCCGTCGATCATTTTCGCTCCTTTCTCGAATTTAAAGATAATATGGGAATAGTTTAACTTAGGGCGGACTGCCCTTGCAAGAAAAATAGAATGGCCACCCACGCCAAAGTGTCAAATTCATAAGGCGGCAATGGGAGAGATACAATATGTCGGGGGTGCATTAGGACCAATAAAAGTGAACAAAGCCCGCCAGACTCCTAACTCCCAGATTTGCCCCCATTATTGCATAAAAGGTGTGAATAACAAAAATTTTTAAGCCCCGTTGGATCAAAATCTGATTTTCGCTACTAATCCTTTATTCCTTTCGATTCAAAATGTTCGAGGATTTCTTTTCTTCCCTCCCTTTTGGCTTTCCCATACGCGGTCAATCCATCCTTCCCCTTTATGTTTGTTTGGGCTCCCTTATTTAGAAGGATTTTCACGGCATCCAAATTGTCCGCCCAGACTGCATCATGAAGGGGCGTATATCCGTTTTGGGGCCCTACGGCATCAACATCAAACCGATATTCCAGAAGAAGCTTTACGATCTCCATATTCTTTTGAAACATGGCGGCATGAAGAGCCGTCCCCCCGAACGAATCCCTTTCATCCGGGTCCACCCCCTTTTTCAGAAGCTCCTGGACTTTGACCATATTCCCGTTATAAGCAGCCATGTGGATTTCCGCACTTTGCCCAAAAGCCCAACCGGCCGTTAGAATCAAAAGGGTAATAAGCAACAAGACCTTTCTCACGTTCCCATCCTTTCCTATCTTGCCCTATCCCGGCAATTATTGAATTCAGATTGCTCACTTATCCAGAAGGTCCCTTGCCTTTGTTTCCGGCTCGTGATAATGCCGAAAGATGTGGGTAAAGGTCGTGAAGGTAAAGATGTTGTTGATGAAGGGCACACGGAGAAGAAGCCAAAACAGCCAGTAGGCCGCCGCCATGGATGCCAGCAGGTATGCATATTTCAGCGGGCGTCCCAGCCAGGGATTCATGATGATTCCCCACGCGAAGGGAGCAAGTGGAGCCAGAAGATTTATGAAGGCGTCGGTCGATGAGACAAAATAGAGGATTGCCGCCCAGGAATGGCCCGCCTCAATGGCCTTCTCGGGGCAGTAGGCCAAGCAACGCATGCAGCTTTCACAGTTATAAGTCCAGTAAGGCCGGGGGTTTTCGAGACCTTTCATCTTGACCCCGCCGTAGGAACAGTTCCTGGCGCAAAGACCGCAGCCGTTGCAGCGGTTGTTGGCAAAAAAGAGCTTGGCCAAAAAGAAACGCCCGGCCAAAAGGTAGCCTGTCGAAATGGGAACAAGCAAAAATCCAAGCAACAACCCGATCCAACCGCTAAAAGACCTTTTGCCTTCCAGGATCATGGCGAAAAAATTGAGCGTCTTGGTCCTTGCGCGGCTTATAATGGCGGCTGCCTTTTCCGGCGATGGCGCCGGATAGGCTACGATCCAGTTGCCGGGCATATCAACCGCCAGGACACCCTGCACTTTGAATCCTTTAAGCAGGAGAAGAAACGCCATCAGGTAACAAGCAGTCCCTTCCAAACCGGGTATGTAAGCATTGCCAACCTTGGAGCCGCCGCGGCTGACGATCGCAAAGGCGTGGGCACCTTCCCCCCGGTGAAGTCTCAGCACAAACTTGATCATGGGCCAGGGGGCGGTGAAGGCATGGGTGGGCATGACAAATCCCCAAAGGGTTTCCCGCTCCACGGAGACACAGGAAGGATGTGTGGCCGGAACAATGTTTATGCCTGCTTCCAGACCTCGCTTGACAGCCGCGGCTTCGATCCACTTGGTATTGCGGTAGGAATTGCCGGTGCCGCTCATGAAGAAAAGCGAGAGTTTTTTATATCTCAATGTTTCCATTGTCTACCCACCAGGTGCATAAATAGATTGCGAGTGATCATGAAAACATTTATCCGGATTGCGTTTCAGGGCAATGATGAAGATGCAACTGGAGATCACTTCGGGAGATCTTCAACATTCGTCATTCCGGGCTTGACCCGGAATCCAGGATTTTCTTCTGGATTCCCGCTTTCGCGGGAAAGACAACCCTGATTTGGGCGAATATTTAGGCAACGGTTAGGTCTATTTAAGTGATAAAGCATCGCTTTTTTGTAGTGGGGGAGTATATGAAGAGAAATTTTATGTGTCAAGAGGGTCATAACCACAGAATAGGGGGCTGATTTAGGAATACCATTCGAAAGAAAACAGGGCAGTAAAAAATATCAAACGCTCACTTTCAGGAAGAAGTCCATATTCAAAATAGGTAGTTAGGCAACTTCCAAAATCAGCTCGATTTTAGCAGAGATAAAAATAATATCAAGAGCTTTGATGGCTTTTTAAAAAGTCGCGGAATCGATGGTTTCCTAAAAAGCTCTCCCGCCACTGGCGGGACTAAGCGCGCAAAAACTGAGGAGTGAGGCCCCTTAGGGACCGCAACGACGAAGTTGCCGCGCAACGCCGCAGATGGACTTTTTACGAAACCATCAATATTTGAATATTTTATTTCACTTGTGTTATGGTCAAAACATCGGGAATTTGGCTGTTGAGGAGAAGAATCATGCTGGAAGACCACCCCCTGTACACGATCATGCACCCCCGTTCCGTAGCTATCGTCGGCGCGTCCAATGATTTTTCCAAGATGGGAACGATTCAGCTCATGAACCTCATGGGGGGAAACTATCCGGGAAAGATCTACCCGATTCACCCAAAAGAAGAAACGGTTTTCGGTCTGAAAGCCTATCGGAGCGGCCGGGAAATTCCTGAACCCGTCGACTTGGCGATTTTGACGATCCCGACCTCGGCCGTTCCCGAAGTCCTGAAAGATCTCGGGGAAAGAGGCGTGAAGCGGGCGATCGTCATCTCCGGAGGGTTCAAGGAAGTGGGGGAGCGGGGAAAAGAATTGGAGGCCGAGATCCTCCGCATCGCCCGCCATTACGGGATCCGCTTCTTAGGACCCAATTGCATCGGCGTCATTCACCCCTCTTTTCACCTCAACCCGACGATGTACCCCTACCTGCACCAATTCGGGGGGGTTGGGCTTGCCTCCCAGAGCGGGACCTACGTGACCCAGATCCTTCCGTACCTGGCCAAATTGCAGATCGGGTTCAGCCAGGCCTTCAGCGTGGGCAATGGGGCGGACTTGGATTTGGTGGATTGCCTCGAATATCTGGCGGAAGACCCGGAGACGAAAGCGATCGCCGTCTACATCGAGGCAATCAAGCGGCCGGGGGACTTCATCCAGGCGGCGTCCAAGGCCAGCAGGGCCAAGCCGGTCGTGGCCTTGTATGTGGGCGGGACCGAGGCCGGGTCCCGGTCGGCGGCGAGCCACACCGGATCGATTTCCGGGCCGGATCATCTTTATGACGCCCTTTTTCGGCAGGCGGGGGTCATTCGCGCTTACACGGTCGAGGATCTTTTCGAATGGGCCGGGGCTTTGTCCCTGCAGCCGATTCCCAAAGGGAGAAACATGGCCATCCTGACCCATTCCGGGGGGCCGGCATCCTCCCTGGCCGACGCCTGCAACCGCCGGGGGTTGAAAGTTCCCCTCTTCTCCGAGAGACTGCAGGCGAGGATCAAGGAGCTTCTCCCGTCTACCGGCTCTTTCCGAAACCCCGTGGATCTCACGTTCTTCATGGATATGGGCGTGATGATGAAAAAGCTTCCCCGGATCATTCTCGAGGATCCGGAAATCGATGGGCTGCTGATCCATGGCGTCATGGGTTCGTCTTTTTTCCGGGCCCTTTCCGATATCGCCCGCGAACGGGTCAAGGTTCCTGCGTACGAGCAGGTGAGGGGGTTCTTCTTGGGAACGATGGAGGCCTTCATCAAACTGCCGCAGCAGTACGGAAAACCCGTGATCGCCTCGTCCTTTGCGGACCGGGATGACGACGCCGTGAAAATGACGCAGGACAACGGCATCCCCTGCTTCCGGGCTCCGGAGCGGGCCGTGGGCGCCATGGCCGCCCTTTGCCGGTATGCGGAAATCAGGGCCCGGAGTTAGGGGGAGAAGGATTGGCCGTGTCAGCGTCGGCGTGAGCGGGAACGACCTTCTCCTCAGGTGAAAAGAGAGAATCCCTGTTCAAGAGGCGGCGGGTCTTATTCCGCTGCAATCCCCAATCCGGATTAGCAATAGAAATTCCTTGCCTCGCGAAACCCTTAAAGATTATTATGAAAAAGCAGGGGGCGATTCTTGAATCGCCCCTACGAAGCGGCTAAAAAAGGGGAGACTTTTCGATCCGTGGGTCTTTATCTCATCAAACGCCTGGGCTTGATGGTGCCTCTTTTGATCGGCATCACCATCATTTCCTTCGGGGTCATTCACCTCGCCCCGGGCTCGCCCATTGACATGGCCACCGACCTGAATCCCAAGGCCACGGCCGAGGTAAAGGAGCGGATGCGGGCCCTTTATGGTTTGGACAAGCCGCTTTACCTGCAGTACTGGACCTGGGTCAGCCGGATGGCCATCATGGATTTTGGGGTGTCCTTTTCCCAGGATGGAAGGCGGGTGGCCGACAAAATCCTGGAGCGCCTGCCGATTACGATCTTTCTGAACCTCCTTTCTTTGGCCATCATTCTCCTGGCCGCAATCCCCATCGGCGTCCTGTCGGCCACGTATCAGGGGTCTTTCTTTGACAAGGTGATGACCGTTTTTGTTTTCGTGGGTTTCGCCGTGCCCCATTTTTGGCTCGCCCTTTTGCTCATGATCCTGTTCGGGGTCCAGTTGGGCTGGCTGCCCATCTCCGGCCTGAAGTCCCTCAACTATGAATATCTGCCGGCCTCCATCCAGGTCTGGGACCGGATCAGCCATCTTATTCTTCCGGTTTTCATCTCGGCCTCCGGGGGCCTGGCGGGCCTCTCCCGGTACATGCGCTCGAACATGCTGGAAGTAATCCGGCAAGATTACATCACCACGGCCCGGGCAAAGGGGCTTTCGCAAAAAATCGTGATTTTCAAGCACGCCCTGCGGAACGCTCTCCTGCCGGTGATCACCATTTTGGGGCTTTCCATTCCGGGCCTCATCGGCGGGAGCGTCATCTTTGAAACGATCTTCGCCATCCCGGGGATGGGACAGCTTTTTTATGCCAGCGTCATGGCCCGCGACTACCCCACGATCATGGGGATCCTGGTGATCGGGGCGGTTCTCACCTTGATCGGCAACCTGATCGCCGACCTCTCCTATGCCCTGGCCGACCCGCGGATTCGGGCGACATAGAAAGGCTTCCGGCAATGGCAGATCCAGGGAAACAAACAATCAAACCTCCGTCCGCCAAGGGGCAACAGGACAACCTGCGGCACCTCTTCTGGAAGAGGTTTCGGAAAAATCATCTGGCCATGGCGGGGGCCTTCATCGTCGCCCTGCTGTTTGCCGTCGCGCTTCTCGCCCCGTATATTTCCCCCTACGACCCCGGGGCCATCGACATCAAGATCGTTCTCCAGGAGCCGTCGCCGGAGCACCTCTTCGGCACCGACGCCCTTGGCCGCGATGTGCTCAGCCGCATGATCTGGGGGTCCCGCATCTCCCTCCTGGTCGGGTTTGTGGCCGTGGGCATCGCCTCCGTAATCGGCGTCTTCTTGGGGGCCCTGGCCGGCTACTATGGCCGCTGGGTGGACAACCTAATCATGCGCTTTGTCGACATCATGCTTTGCTTTCCCACCTTCTTTTTGATCCTGGCCGTGGTGGCTTTTTTGGAGCCGAGCATCTGGAACATTATGATCATCATCGGCGTCACCGGCTGGATGGGGGTGGCCCGGCTGATCCGGGCGGAATTTCTCAGTTTGAAGGAGCGGGATTTCACCACGGCGGAACGGGCTCTGGGCGCGAAGGATTTCCGGATCATCTTCAAGCACATCCTGCCGAATGCCATGGCGCCGGTTCTGGTTTCCGCCACGCTGGGAGTGGCGGGGGCGATTCTCACGGAATCGGCGTTGAGTTTTTTAGGGATCGGGGTTCAGCCGCCGACCCCGAGCTGGGGAAACATCCTGACGGCGGGCAAGGACAACATTGAAATCGCCTGGTGGCTCTCCCTCTATCCCGGCATGGCGATTCTGATCACGGTCCTGGGTTACAACCTCCTGGGAGAGGGGATTCGGGATGCGATCGATCCCAGATTGAAGCAGTAAAAAGCGGATTTCACCGCAGTTCTCCATGTCCCTTCGGGGCGCCCTAAACCATGAAAAGACGCCCAACTCCCATCCGGAAGGAACTCTTTTCCCCTCTCCCAAGATTGGGAGAGGGATAGGGTGAGGGTTGGTTAGGGCAGAGCTGCCTGGGGCCTTCTTTCCAGGGGGTCACCCTCACCCCGCCCCTCTCCCGTAAGCCGGGAGAGGGAGTTATTAAGAGTCTCATAATTGTGACAACAGGGCCATTTCAAACCCCGTCATTCCCCGGCTTGACCGGGGAATCCAGAAAAGTCCTGGATGCCCGCTTAAGACCTGCGGGCATGACGCAAAAACAGCCATGGAACTTTAGGCGGTGTCAATTCAATAAAGAGACCTTTAATAAAGGGTCGAGAACCTATAAAGGCCTTTTCGGAGCAGAGGGCACGGAGAACACAGAGGAAATATTTGCTGATCTCGTAAAAAGGCTCTGAAAACTCCAATCCCATGATTCCGCGAAAGCTGGAATGACGGAAAAAGGGAATTTGAGGGGCAGCGGTAAGGGCGATTCAAGAATCGCCCCCACCAAACAAATTGCGCAGAAGCAAGGCGGAGGTTTTATGGTTGAAAAGGATATTGTTATCATTGGCGGCGGGCCGGGGGGGTACGTGGCGGCGATCCGGGCGGCGCAGTTGGGCGGGAAGGTCGCCCTGATCGAGAAGGAGGAGCTGGGCGGAACGTGCCTCAACTGGGGCTGCATTCCCACGAAGGCGCTTCTTCGGGGGGTCGAGATTCTGGACCTCATCGAAGGAGGAAAAGATTACGGGGTTGTGACCGGACCGGTCAGCGTTGATTTTGCCAAACTGATGGCACGGAAGGACCGGGCGGTCAAGACCCTGGTGGGCGGCGTATCCGGGTTGATGAAAGCGAACGGCATCGAAGTAATCAAGGGAACGGGGAAGCTGGTTTCCCCGCAGAAGATCGAAGTTGTGAATGCCAGGCAGGAGAAGGAAATTTACCAGGCCCGGAGGATTATCCTTGCCTCCGGTTCGCTTTCGGCGGAAATCCCGATTCCCGGGGCAAAGCTCCCCGGAGTGATCGACAGTTACGGGGCCCTTCAGCTGAAGCAAATTCCCGAATCGTTGGTCGTCATCGGGGCCGGGCCGATCGGCCTGGAGTTCGGAACGGTTTACGCCGCCCTTGGGGCCAAGGTCACGGTCTTAGAGATGCTCCCCCAGATTCTTCCCAGCGAAGACCCCGAAATCGCGTCGGCCCTGGAAAAGACCCTGCGCCGGTTCAAGATTCAAACCTTGACCGGAGTCAAGGTTCAGAAGATCGTCGAGGGGCCGGAGGGAAAACTGCAGGTGACGGCGGCGGCGGGAGGGGAAGAGAAGGTGTTTCCGGCCCAATATGTCCTGATGGCCGTTGGCAGAAAGCCGAATGTGGAGGGGCTCGGGCTGGAAGAGGCGGGGGTGAGGTTCAGCAAAAAAGGGATTGAAGTGAACGATAAAATGGAAACCAATATCCCGGGGGTTTATGCCATCGGCGATGTGACCGGGAAGTGGCTCCTGGCGCACTATGCTTCGGCCCAGGGCGAGGTGGCGGCGAAAAATGCTTTAGGGCAGGAAGAGCACATGGATGAGCGGGTCGTGCCCCGGTGCGTTTACACTCTTCCCGAGGTCGCCTCGGTGGGGCTGACGGAGCAGAAGGCGGGGGAAGAGGGCCACGAGGTCAAAGTTGGGAGGTTTCCGTTTGCGGCCAACGGCAAGGCGGCGATTCTCGGGGAGCGGAACGGGATGGTCAAGATCGTGGCCGACGGGAAGTACGGGGAGATCCTCGGCGTCCACATTGTGGGGCCCCATGCCACGGACCTGATCGGCGAAGCCGTGGTGGCCATGCGCCTGGAGGGGACGGCGACCGACATCGGCCAGGCGATTCATCCCCACCCGACGCTGACCGAGGCCCTGATGGAGGCGGCTTTCGATGTGGAAGGGACCGCGGTCCACATCCCGCCGCGCAGAAAGGCATAGAAAACCCAAATCTTTTTCGGTACAATCATACAATCATAGGAAAAGACGGAAGACAGAATTCAGGATCTTGAAGAAAGAAAAGATTTTGAATTCTGTTTCCTTATTCCTTATAAGGAGAATTTCGATATGGGAGAAATACGAAACGTAACCATCGTGGGGGCGGGAACCATGGGCCATTCGCTGGCCCAGGTTTTTGCCCAGGCCGGTTGTCAGGTCCGGCTGAATGATGTGAAAGAAGAAGTTCTGGCCAAAGCCAAAAGTCTCATTGCTTCGAACCTGAAAACCCTGGTCGAGCTCAAGCTTCTGGGGGAGAAGGACGCGGCTGCGGCCATGAGCCGCATTCACCCGACCTCGAAGATCGAAGAGGCCGGCCGGGAGGCGGATTTTGTTATCGAAGCGATTGTGGAAGACGCGGCCGTAAAAAAAGAAATGTTTGCAGCCCTCGACCGGTTCTGCCCGGGTCACGCCATTTTGGCCAGCAACACGTCTTACTTGGATATTTTTAAGTTTGTGGAAACCCGCCGCCCGGACAAAGTGATCATCACCCACTGGTTCGCCCCGCCCCATATCGTCCCCTTAGTGGAAATCGTGAGGGGGCCTCAGACCTCTACGGAGACGGTCGAGGCGGTCAAAGAACTGATGATCCGCGTCGGGAAGAAACCGATCATCATATCCAAATTCCTTCCGGGGTTCATCGCCAACCGACTGCAGAGCGCCCTCAACCGGGAGGTCCTCTTTCTCCTGGACCATGGGTACGCCGGCGCCGAAGACATCGACGAGGCCACCAAGGCCAGTTTCGGGTTGCGGATGCCGATCGTCGGGCTGGTGAAACGGTTTGATTTCACAGGTCTGGATTTGACCCAGAAGGTCCTTCGCAACCGCCAGTATGCCCCCCCGCCGGACATCGACCGCTCGCCGAGCGTGGATCGGCTGGTGGCGCAGGGGAGGCTGGGGGTGAAAACGGGGGCCGGCTTTTATGAGTACGGGGGCCGCTCCTCGGAGGAGATCATGAAGGAGCGGGATATTAAACTGATCAAACTGCGAGAGCTCCTGAAAGAGCTTGGAGAACTGTGAAGGACAGGGGTCAAGGGTTCGAGTGGAAAAAATTTTCGCTTGGCCCCTTGAATCCTGGAACCCTTGAACCCTGTAGGTTTTAATATGCTCGTCGATTCGCATGCGCATTTAGAGATGAAGGATTTCGACCGCGACCGGGACCGGGTCATTGCCCGCGCCCTGGAAGCGGGGGTGACGCAGATCGTCACCGTGGCCACCACCCTTCCGGACATTCATACCGCCCTGGAAATCGCCCGCCGGCATGATTGCGTCCATGCGGCCTTGGGCATTCACCCCCATGAAGTGAAGGACATTCAACCGGGGGACTACGAGGAAATCCGGCGGCTGGCCCGGCAGGAGAGAAAAGTCGTGGCCTTCGGGGAGATCGGCTTGGATTTTCACCGCAACCATTCGCCCCGGGAGGTGCAGATGAGTCGGTTTCGGGAGCTCCTGCGCCTGGGGAAAGAACTGAACCTGCCGATTATCATTCACGACCGGGACGCCCACGAGGAAACGCTCCGGATTTTGGAGGAGGAAAAGGACGGGACCTGGCGGGGTGTCTTTCATTGCTTCTCCGGCGACACGTCCCTGGCGAAGAAGGTGATCGAGATGGGTTTTTCCATTTCGATTCCCGGGACCGTGACCTTTTCCAAATCCCTGGCTCAGCAGGAGATGGTGCGGAAGATCCCCCTGGAGAAGGTTCTTCTGGAAACGGATTGCCCCTACTTGGCTCCCGAGCCCCATCGGGGGAAAAGAAACGAGCCGGCCTTTGTGCGTTTCACGGCGGAAAAGGTGGCTTTCCTGAGAGGACTGACTCTGAACGACGTGGCCCGCATCACCTCGGTCAACGCCCGCCGTCTATTTGGCATCGGGGAGGAAATTCCCAAGGGAAAAATCTCCTACCCCATCCGGAACTCCCTATACCTGAATTTGACCAACCGCTGCTCCAATCGCTGCACCTTTTGTGCGAAAAATGCATCTTACACAGTCAAGGGTCACGATTTGGAGCTGGACCGGGAACCGACCGTGGAAGAGCTTCTCCGCGAAGTGGGAGACCCGAGAAAATATGACGAAATCGTATTCTGCGGTTTTGGAGAGCCCTTGCTGCGGCTGGATACGGTTAAAGCCGCGGCCGCGGAACTGAAGAAAATAGGGGCTAAAATTCGCATCGATACGGACGGCCAGGCAAATTTGGTTTATGGCCGCAATATTTTGCCCGAGCTGAAGGGGTTGATCGATGCTGTTTCGGTCAGCCTCAATTCCGACAACGCCGCCCAATACAACCGCCTGTGCCGGTCCCCTTTCGGCGAGAAAGCCTTCGAAGGGGTCCTGAATTTCATCCGCGAGGCGAAAAAAGTCATTCCGGAAGTCGTGGCCACGGCGGTGGCCATGCCCGGGGTGGATGTGGAGGCCTGCCGGCGCCTGGCCGAGGAGGAATTGGGCGTGGGATTTAAGAAGAGAATTTATGATGAGGTTGGATAGAATTGCGTTCTTTTATATCGTTCTTTCGCTTTTTCTCCTTTTAAGCCTGACCCTTGGAGGAACGACCCGGGGGGAAAACGGGATTCTAATGGTCGACCGGTTCAAGGGGGGCGTGGACGACGAAGGGCTTCCCACAGGATGGAAGCCGGAAAAAATTGCCGGGCCGAATTCCAAATACGTCATTGAGAAAGAGAAGGAGGATTATTTCCTCCGTCTTTTGAGCGTTAACGATGGATTCGGCCTGCGCAAGGAGATTTCCTTTGATATCCGCAAGTATCCCTACCTTTCCTGGTGGTGGAAAGCGATGCAGATTCCCAAAGGGGGTGATATCCGCCAAAGGGAGACCGATGACCAATCCGGACAGATTTTTGTCATCTTTCCCAGATTTCCCTCTTTGATCAACTTCCGCTCCATGGGCTATATCTGGGATACTCAGGCTCCCAAGGGACTGGCAGGAACGAGCCCGGCCTACAGCAAGGCAAAATATGTAGTCCTTCAGAGCGGAACCGAGAAATTGAACCATTGGGTCTTCGAGACCCGCAACGTATATGAAGATTATAAAAAATATTTGCGGGAGGATCCTCCTCTGGTGGGAGCGGTTCTGATATATATCAATTCGCAGCACACGCAGACAACGGCGGAAATTTGTTATACCGATATTTTTTTCTCCACCCGGCCTCCTCAGGCCCTGAGGGGGCCCTGACCGATGGGGGAGAAAACCCTTTGATTTATGGTGGATTAAGTTTGCCGACAGTTTGGCTTTGCTGTTCACCTTATTTTTCCCGAAAGGAGAAAGAAAATGAAAAAGTACGTATGCAATATCTGCGGCTATGTTTATGACCCGGCGGCGGGGGACCCGGACAGCGGCGTGAAGCCCGGCACCCCTTTTGAAAAGCTTCCCGCCGATTGGGTCTGCCCGGTCTGCGGGGCCAGCAAAGCGGACTTTTCCCCGGAAGGATAACCCTTTTCAGCCATCCAAAAACATTCCCCCCGGAGGATTGATGCGGTCCTGGCGCCGGTTCCTTGGCTGCCGGACCGCATAGAGAGGGGTTCTTTTTCAAAGGACCCGAAGCAAACGGCTTTCCGGTTCCGGAAAAATGAGAAATCTTCATGACCCCTGCCGATACAAAAGTTCGTTTCAACCACCTGATCCACGAGAAAAGCCCCTATCTGCTTCAACATGTGGAAAACCCGGTTGACTGGCATCCCTGGGGGGAGGAGGCTTTTCAAAAGGCGAAGAAAGAGGAGAAACCGGTCTTTCTGTCCATCGGCTACGCCACCTGCCACTGGTGCCACGTGATGGCCCACGAGTCGTTCGAAGACGAAGAGGTCGCCCGGATTTTGAACCGGTCCTTTGTGGCGATCAAGGTGGACCGGGAGGAGCGGCCCGACGTGGACCAGATCTACATGTCGGTGTGCCAGGCGTTGACCGGCCAGGGCGGCTGGCCGCTTTCGGTCTTCCTGACTCCGGAAGGCGACCCCTTCTTCGCCGGGACCTATTTCCCCAAGCAGGGGCGCATGGGCATGCCGGGTTTCATCGATCTTCTCCAGCGGATCGCCGCGGCCTGGCAGACGGAAAGAGAGAAGATTCTTCAGGGGAGCGCCGAGATCCGGCGGGTGATTCGGAATGAGGCGGGTCCGGCGGCGGCGGAAGGGAACCCCACCCGGGCGGATCTTCGCAAAGCTTATGCCCAGCTCTCCCGAAGCTTTGATGTGACCTGGGGCGGGTTCGGGAAAGCCCCGAAATTTCCGTCGCCCCATCATTTAACCTATCTCCTGCGGTGGCAGAAGCGGAACCAGGACCCCCAGGCCGGGGAGATGGTTATAAAAACCCTGGAGGCCATGCGGCAGGGGGGGATCTTCGACCAGATCGGATTCGGGTTCCACCGCTACTCCGTGGATGAGCGCTGGCTGGTCCCCCACTTTGAGAAGATGCTTTACGACCAGGCGATGCTGGCGACGGCCTACCTCGAAGCGTATCAGGCCCTTGGCCAAGAGAATTTCGCCCAAACCGCCCGGGAGATCTTTACCTACGTCCTGCGGGACATGACCTCTCCGGAAGGGGCTTTTTACTCGGCGGAGGATGCCGACAGCGAGGGCCGGGAAGGCCTCTTCTACGTTTGGACCCCGGCGGAAGTGAAGAAGCATTTAGGCGCCGAAGCGGGGGACCTTTTCTGCCGATTCCACGGGATTACCTCGGAGGGCAATTTTGAAGACGGCCTGAGCATCCCCCATGTTTCGTCGTCCCTGGAATCTTTTGCAGCCCGGGAGAAGATTCCGGCCGCCGACTGCAGGCAAATCATGGAGGATGCCCGGGAGAAGCTCTTTCACGCCAGGGCGAAAAGGATTCACCCCCTAAAGGACGATAAAATCCTGACGGCCTGGAACGGCTTGATGATCGCCGCCCTGGCCAAGGGATCCGGCGCCCTGCAGGACCCGGCATTTTCCTCGGCCGCGGGAAAGGCGGCGGATTTCATCCTCCAACGGATGCGCACCGCTTCCGGCCGACTCCGGCGGCGCTACCGCCTCGGGCACATTGCCTACCCCGGCTACCTGGATGATTATGCCTGTTTCATCTGGGGCCTCATCGAACTGTACGAAGCCACGTTTGCCCCTCGATACCTTGCGGCGGCGGTGGAATTGCACCGGACCCAAATTGAGCTTTTCTGGGACGAATCCTCGGGCGGCTTTTTCATGACGGCCAAAGACGGCGAAGAGCTGATCACCCGCCCGAAAGACCTCTATGACGGGGCCGTGCCTTCCGGAAACTCCGTGGCCTTTTTGAATCTCCTCCGCTTGGGAAGGATGTGCGGCAACCCGGATTGGGAAAAAATGGCGGAGCGGATGATCCGGGGTTTTGCCGGTTCCATCGGCGAGTATCCGATGGCCTACACCCACCTGATGATCGGGCTCGATTACCTTCTGGGCCCGACCCAGGAAATCGTGATTGCCGGAGACCCGAAGAATCGGGATACGCGGGAAATGATTACGCACCTGCAGCGAAAATTCCTGCCTTTTAAAGTTTTGCTGCTGCGGCCGGACGGAGAAGGGGCGCGGGAGATTTATTCCCTCTGCCCGTTCTTGGAGGCGATGAAGCCGGGAAAAGAGGGCGTATCGATCTATATCTGCGAAGGGCGTTCCTGCAAGGCTCCGGTTTCGAAATTGGCCGACCTCCAGACGGCGCTTTCTTGATGGCTTCGTAAAGAGTCCGGCTGCGGCGTTGCGCGGCAACTTCGTCGTTGCGGAGCCTTTTGGCGAGATCATTCTTCTTGATATTATAATAAATTCCTTATGGGAAAAATTCTCAAACTCCTGCGGAACCGGGACTTCCTCCTGTTGTTCTCCATCGCCCTGGGGTTGGCCTGGGGCGACGGCGCGCAGGTTGCGGAAAGGGCGGTTCTGCCGGTCCTGGCCCTCGTCATGACCCTGTCCGTCATGGGCGTCCCGGGCAGCGTTTTCCGCTCTCCGAAAGCCTTGGTGGTTCCGGCTCTGCTGGGGCTGCTCCTGAATTATGGGCTTTTGGGCGGCGTGCTCTTGGGGCTGAATTTTGCCCTCATCCGCGATGAGACCCTGCGCGCCGGTTTCGTGATCATGGCGGCGGTTCCTCCCGCGGTGGCGGTCATTCCCTTCACGTTTCTCCTCAACGGCGACAGCCCCTTTTCCCTCGTTGCCACCATCGGATGCTATCTCGGCGCCCTGGTGATCATGCCCCTCATAACCCTGACTTTTCTCGGGGAAGGCTTTGCCGACAGCCGGAAACTGGTCATGATCATGGCGGAGCTGATCTTCGCCCCCCTCGTCGTCTCCCGGGTTCTGCGATGGAGCGGCGCCGCCAAGAGGCTGGACCCCTGGAAAGGGGCCCTGACCAACTGGAGCTTTGCGCTGGTTACGTACACGATTGTGGGCCTCAACCGGAACCTGTTCTTGAACCAGCCTCTTTTGATTGCGCCCGTGGCGTTCATTGCCCTGGCGAGCACCTTTCTTTTAGGGCTTGGCATCGAGGCGATCGGGCGGCTCTTTCGGGTGAACAAAGGGAAGATGATAAGCCTGGTGCTCCTTGGCACCCACAAGAACACCGGTTTGGCGGCGGGCCTGGCCTTGACCCTCTTCGGCGACAAAACCGCCCTCCCGGCCACGGTCTCCACGATTTTCATGATTGTTTACATCATCTGGCTGAGCCTGAAAGGGCGGCGGGGGCAGGCGCCGACTTGAATCGACACCCGGCGCGTTGAAAATTTCGAGTTTTCTTTCAGGGAGGGTCCAATGGACAAAAAATGGAAGTGCGCAATCTGCGGCTACCTTCATGAAGGGCCGAAACCGCCTGATGCCTGTCCCGTTTGCGGCGCCTACAAATGGCAGTTCATCCTGTACGAAGACCTCCCGCCGGCCCTTGAAAAAAGACTCCGCGAGGCTTTTGCCGGGGAGTCCAAAGCGCATCTGCGCAATTTGGCCTTTGCGAAAAAAGCGGAGGATGACGGTTTTCCCCAGGTTGCCCGGCTCTTCCGGGCGGTCGCCGAAGCCGAAAGGGTCCACGCCGCCGAATATTTGAAATACCTGGAAGGAGTCATCGGCGAAACGGAAGAAAATTTAAAAGCGGCTTTCGAGAGTGAAATCAAAACCAAAAATGACGTTTATCCTGCTTTTGTCCAGGAGGCGGTCGCCCTGAAAAGGGAGGATGTGGCCTGGAGCTTCAGCCGCTCCCGGGACGTGGAGGAGCGGCATGCGAAACTCTACAAGGACGCTCTCGAGGCCATGATCAAGGAGGAGGAGCCCCGATACACGGTCTGCCAAGTGTGCGGGTACATTTTTGACGGCGCCTTGCCGGACCAGTGTCCGGTGTGCCGGGCGAAGCAAGGAAAATTTCAAAAGGATCGAATAACCATAAAGACGCAGAGCGGAAAGCGCCAAGCGCAGAGCGCCAAAGAAGGCCGGAATTCCCCGGCTCTTTGGAAATAAGCTGCAGCGGGCTTGCGGCCCGCTGTCATAGCGTGACCTGGTGGGGCGAGAGCCCCCGCCTCCTCCGGCGGAAACGGGCGGGGTTCGGGCCGCACCGAACCCCGATGCTTCCGGTTCCGTAGCCCTGGCCCCAACCAAGGCGTCACGGCATTTTTTCAAACTACTAAACGAATTCAATATTCTGTCCTTTGAATGCGGTGCTCTGTGTACTCTGTGCTCTCTGCGGTGAGATATAAAAAAGCCCGAAGGTTCTTTCTTACCGGGGAGAGGGGGAGGGGGAAGAGAGAACTTCGGGCCGCATTCGGAAAAAGCTATAGAATTCAGCTGCCGATCATCGTAGATTTCAGCATCATCCGCAGGATATCGATATCGTTCAGTTTAGGCGTGGCAAAAATCACACTTTTCCCCTGGTAGCGGACGGGGGAGCGAAAATGCTCGCATACCACCGAACCGACCGTGTCATCTTCCAGGAGAAGAAAAAGCCGCTGCCTCTTGGACTTCATTATTTCCTGCCTCGTCGCCATCCCAAAAAACTCTTAAAACTCGATTTCAATATTCTTATTGTTGATGATCTCGTAAAAAGGGAAATTCTATAGAATTTGTCATTCCGGCGAAAGCCGGAATCCAGTTATTTCAAGACGTTCTGGACCCCGGCTTTCGCCGGGGTGACAGGCTACTTGACTTTTTACGAAGTCATCATTGTTAATTGTAAGCAAATAAAATGCCACCACTTAACTTCTTGTATTTATATTTAAATCTTTATAGGAAGCGGCACCGAAACCCAGTTCCGTCAAAAAATTGGCCCATTTCTGTTCTTTCCCCTCTTGGACCTCTGCGGTGGAAAGGGTCACTGGAAACCCATCCGCCGAAGAGCGCGGGGGTCTTCGCGCCAATTCTTTTCCACCTTGACCCAAATTTCTAAAAAAACCTTGGCGCCCAAGAGAGCTTCCATGTCCTCCCGGGCCAGGCGGCCGATCTCTTTCAGCATCTGCCCTTTTTTTCCGATCAGAACCCCTTTCTGCGATTCCCGCTCCACCTGAATGGTCGCCTGGATCGCGATCAGATTCTTCCCTTCCCGCTCCTTGAATTCCTCCACTTCCACCGCGGTGGCGTAGGGGATTTCTTCCCGGGTCAGCCGGAAGATCTTTTCCCGGATCAATTCGGCCGCCAGGAACCTCTCGGAAAGGTCGGTGATCATATCTTCCGGGAACAGCCGGGGTCCTTCCGGGAGCACATCGAGAACCTCGCGGACGAGAAGGTCCACCCCGTCTCCTTTAAGCGCCGAGATCGGGATGATCTGGGTGAAAGGGCGCCGCCGGGAAAACCGCTCCATGACCGGCAAGAGACCCTCTTTGGAGACGAGATCGATTTTGTTGATCAAGAGAAAAACCGGCTTGCCGACTTCCCTCAGGGTTTCCAAAACGAATTCGTTTTCCGGACTCTCCGGGTGGTCGGCTTCGATCAGGAAGCAGACGCCGTCCACTTCGCTGTATGTGGCCAGAGCGGTTTTCACCAGGACCTGGTTCAAACGGGATTTGGGATGATGGATTCCCGGCGTATCCAGGAAAATGATTTGGCCCTCGGGCAGGTTCTTAATCCCGAGAATCCGGTTGCGGGTGGTTTGCGGTCTATTGGAGATGATGGCCAACTTCTGGCCCAGGAGCCGGTTGAGGAGGGTCGACTTCCCGGCATTGGGCCGTCCGATGAGGGCGATGAAACCGGATTTGAATTTAGAATCAATTTTTTCAGTCATCCGCCTCCTTTTCGCCTTCCGGGAAGTCCAAGCGCTCCAGCGTATTCTGGGCGGCCTTCTGCTCCGCCTCCTTTTTGCTCTTCCCCGATCCGATGCCGACCACCTTTTTCCCGATCACCACTTTCACGCCGAACACCTTGGCATGATCCGGGCCGAACTCTTTGGCCAGGAGGTACCGGGGGGCCGCTCGGAAGTGCCACTGGGAGACCTCCTGCAGTTTGGTTTTGAAATCCTGATGGGGTCCTTCCTGATCTCCGCCTTCCAGGTAAGGGGTGAACAAGGCGGAGATCGCTTTGAACGCCTTCTTGAACCCGCCGTCGAGATAGACCGCGGCGATGACGGCTTCCAGAGACCCGGCCAGGATCGAACTTTTTTCCCGGCCCTTGGTCATCTCCTCGCCTTTGCCAAGAAGGAGATACTCTCCCAGGGAGAGGTCGCGGGCCACTTTGGCGAGGCGGGAGGTATTCACCGCTGCGGCCCGCAGCTTGGACAAGTCGCCCTCCGCACAGTACGGGTGCCGCTCCAAGAGCAGGTGCCCGATGATCAGGTCCAAAACCGCATCCCCGAGGAACTCGAACCGTTCATTATCCTCGTAGACCACGTCGTGGATTTCGTGGGCAAAAGACCGGTGGCTGAGCGCCTGATCCAAGAGGGCAAGGTTCTTGAACCGGTAGCGAAACTTTTTCTGAAAGGTCTTGAGGGCATTTTTCCGTTCTTTTTCCATAAGGATTTCACCACAGAGGGCACGGAGAACACAGAGAAAAATTCAATTCAGATTCAATATCAAAAATCAAAAAAAACCCAAACCAGATTTTACCACCAAGGCACTTGTTGTTGCACAAGGAATCTTGATGTGGCCGATTCCTTTTTGACTAAAAATTTCCCCTCCGTGTCCTCTGTGCGCTCTGTGGTGAGGCGATTTTCCCGAATACTTTTTCTCCCCGCACTTCCGCCACCTCGATTTCCAGCTCCTGGTTCATGAGGGAATCGCCCCCGTCCGTAAAAACGGGGATATAGTTGCGGGAGAACCCTTTCAGAAGGCCGCTCTCGCGGTCCCGCCTGCTTTCAATTAATACCTTGACCCTTTTTCCCAGGAAGCCCCGATAGAAATCTTTTCGCTTTCCGGCCCCCAGTTCCCGCAGGGCCGCGCAGCGGGTTTTGATGACCTTCCCGGGGACCGGGTCGGGGAAGCAAGCCGCGGGCGTTCCCTCGCGCCTGGAAAAAGGGAAGACATGGAGGTAGGCAACCGGCAGCCGGGAGATCAGATCACAGGTGTTTTCAAACGCCCGGTCGTCTTCTCCGGGAAAGCCGCCGATCACATCCACCCCGACCGCCAGGTCCGGAATCGCTTGCCCGAGGCGCCGAATGAGCTCTTCGAAGAAGCCCCGGGAATAACGGCGGTTCATGCGCCGGAGAATCTCGTCGTCGCCGCTCTGAAGCGGCACATGCAAGTGCGGGCAGACTCTTCCCGACCGGGAAAGAAATTCTACCAAGGAGGGGGTGAATTCCCCCGGCTCGATGGAACTCAGGCGGATCCGCGGAATCTCCACCCCTGTTTCTAGGGCCAGGAGAAGGTCCGGGAGCGACACGGGAGGGCGCAAGTCCTCCCCGTAGGCGCCGAGGTGGATTCCCGTCAGGATGATTTCCCGGAAACCGGAAGAAGCCAATTCCCTTGCCTTCGCCACGGCGCGCTCCGAATGGCAGGCTGCGGTTTCGGCCGCGGGCCCGGGGGACGATGCAATAGGAGCAAAAGGAATTACAGCCGTCCTGCACCTTGAGGTACGCGCGAGTCCGGTCGGTAAATAGAGGAAGCCGCTCTTCGACAAAAGAGGTTGCAGATCCCGCTGCGGAGGAAAGAACCCGGGCCTTTTTCTCCTTCCCGCGGGAGAGAAGAATTTCCGGAATCCGGTCCCGCTCCCCCGTTTGGACCACGTAATCGACCCCGGCTATGTCCTGAAGGGCTTCGGGGGAAACCTGGGCATAACAGCCGGTCACCACGACCTTGGCTTCCGGGTTCCTGGCGACGGCCTGCCGGATGGCCTGCCTCGCCTGGTAATCGGTTTTGTGGGTCACGGTGCAGGTATGAATCACAAAGGCATCCGGATTCTCTTTCGAGGAGACGATGGCGTGGCCCCGGGCCGTCAGTTCCGCCGTTAGGGAGGCCGCATCGGTCTGGTTGGTCTTGCACCCCAGGGTGATCAAGGAGATTTTCAAAGGGTCTTTTCGATCCATCCTCCCCCCAACACCTCGTCTCCCCGATAAAACACGGCCGCCTGCCCGGGGGTGACGGCCCTTTGCGGTATTTTCAGCTCCACCCGCACTCGCCTTTCTTTCAAGGGGACGAGAACGCCGGGAGCCCCCGGATGACGGTAGCGGATTTGAACGGCCGCTTCGATTTCTTCTTCCGGCGGGGGAATGGAAACCCAGTTGACCTCCCGGGCCACCAGGGCGGCGGAGAAGAGCTCCTCGTTCTTCCCGGCGATGACGAAATTTTTCTCCGCATCCAGGTCCAGGACGTAATGAGGATGGGCGGCGGCGATTCCCAGGCCCCTTCTCTGGCCGATCGTGTAGGCGTAAATCCCTTGATGCCTCCCCAACTCCCGCCCCTGGCGGTCGACGATCTTTCCGGCAACGGCGATCTCTTTCCCTTTGCGGGCCTCGACAAATTTCCGATAGTCGTCATCCGGGATGAAACAAATTTCCTGGCTTTCCGTTTTCTGCGCCACCGGCAGTCCCAGGCGTCGGGCGTTTTCCCGCACCTCGGGTTTCGTTTTGTTTCCTAGGGGGAGAAGAATCTTCCCCAGCTGGTCTTGCGTCAAAAGAAAGAGAAAGTAGGATTGATCTTTCCGGCGGTCGAGGCCGCGGCAAAGCTTGAACCTTGAGGCCTGCGGGTCCCACTGAATCCGGGCATAATGGCCGGTTGCCAAACCTTGGGCCCCCAGTTCCTCGGCTTTTTTCAGGAGGGCTTGGAATTTGATTCGCTGATTGCAGAGCACGCAGGGGTTAGGCGTGCGCCCCCGAAGATATTCATCTACGAAGTAGCCGATGATCTCCTTTTCGAATATTTCCTGCAGAGGGATTACGTGGTGGGAAATTCCGATCTGCTCGGCTACCCGGCGGGCATCCGCGATGTGGGCGGGGACAAAGCAAGAACCGGGCTTTTCCGGGTCATCCGCCGGGGAATCCCAGAGGCGCATCGTGAGGCCGATGATCTCGTGGCCTTCTTCTTTCAGAAGAGCGGCGGCGGTGGAACTGTCCACCCCGCCGCTCATGGCAACGGCGATTTTCATCTTTTTATATTTTCACCACAGAGGGCACGGAGAGCACAGAGAAAAAAAATTTTTGGCTGGTGTATTTTTGTCTAATTTCTTTTTGCCGTGGATACCCTCTGCGTTCTCTGTGTTCTCGGTGGTGAAATCCGTCTTTCGGCCGGTTGTCTTTTTTGAAAAGAGCCTAAGATTTTATGGCGGCGGGAAGAGGACTACACGATCCGGGACTCCATGGCGCGCGGCGGGCAGGCTTTGATGCAAAGCTCGCAAGCGCTGCACTTGCTGGAATCGAAGATGACCTCCATGGTTTTGCGATGGATCGCCAAAGATCCGGTGGGACAGACCGCGGTGCAGGCCCCGCAATGGATGCACTTGGGTTCCTCCCGGATGATTTCCTTTTCAATCGGCTCGATCCGGATGCCGGACTTGGCCAGATACTCCATCCCCCGGGCGAAATCCGCCTTCGGGCCGCTCAGCTCCAAAACCAAAAAGCTGTCCTGTTTGGGCAGAACATTCGCCTTGAGGATGTTGAAACTCAGGTTGAACTCCTTCACCAACTTGTAGACGATCGGTTTGTTCCAGTTGTCCTTGGAAAAATGGAGAACCATTTTTTTCGAAGTCATAACCCCTCCCCGGAAGGAAACTCATATTCAAAATATCACCATTATATATTTTTGTCAATTAATTTCAAATACTTTGGGGTAACCGGGCAGTCACGGGTGGCCGGCCGATATGAATGCATGTTTGTCTTAGCGGCAAGGAGATGCCCCGGCCAGGGGGTCCGGTCAGTCCGCTTGGAAGCATGAGGCGGCGATTTCTCCATAGAGGGGGCGGGGGCCATAGGCCTCCCGCCGGATGCCCATTTCGTTTCCGCGAAGCGCTTCGAGCCGAAGGATCTTCCGGGAATTCCCGCTAAACAAAAGGCCCCCCTCTTAATGAGAAGCGCCTTCGGGTATCAAGCTGTTTCTCGCGAAATTAAAAATCTGCGGGGACATTCCGATACGATTGGGACTGGTGGAATCGGGATTGAATATATGGTCATGATATCTTCTGTTCTGTTTGGAAAAGCTTTGGTACGTATAGATAGCGAGGCTGTCGAAAAACCCATTTGTGGAAAATTCGCACCAAGGGTTAAAAATATTTTCCGAAAAATTATCTACAAAATTATCGCGACTTCAATTTTCTTCCTCCCCGGCATCCCTCTGCCTCAATATTGTCCCCTTACGCAAACCCATAACTCATAATCTTCCCCATATTGTGGACCATACAATACAACATCCACTGGATATTCACCTTAATCTTCCCCCGCAACGTAAATCGATCCAACCGCTTCACCGCCCGAATATTCGCAAACACCGGCTCCACGATCCCAATCCGCTGATGATAGATCTCTCGCCCCCTCTCCGTATCTACTTTCTTCGCCATCTCCTTCAAGCGGTTCCCAGGAACCACCCCCACGGGAACACACAATACCCGCCTCCGCACGACCTTCCCTCGAAGACATCGGCCCTTTGACTCACAACCCTCACAACCTTCCCGCTCGGCAACATATCTTCTATACAACACCCCATCATTCACCGCCTTTCTCGCCCGAAGACGAAGACCTTTCCCCTGAGGACAAATATACTCATCTGCCTCCTCCTGATACCGAAAATCCTCTAAACCAAACTTCTTCCTCCTTCTGGACTTCCACCTCTCCTGCGTCGCAAACCGCGGATCCCGTTTCCGAAAATTCCTATCCGGGATATACGCATCCAACTTCTCTTCCTCGCACACCTCCAAATTCGCCGGACTACTATAATTACTATCCGCCACCAAAACCTTCCCCTCTAAACAATCTTCCAAACAACCAATCCCCTCCAAATTCTCCTTGGCCCCCTCCGCCATCGGCCCTACGTGATAATGATCCTGCCCCTCTCCAAACGCCTCCCCATGCACGATCACCTGAAACTTCCCATCCACCATCGCCTGCCCATTGTATCCCTGCACCACCCCATGGGAGGTCATCATATTCGCCGACTCATTATCCGTCACATTACTCTTGATCTCCTTCCCCGTCCTCCCAATCTTCTCCCCATGCCCCTTCAAAAACTCCCGAATCCTCTCCGCTTTCCTCTTTAACCGCTCAATCTGCTTCGCCCGATTTACTCCCTTGAATATATCCGGATCCCCCTCCTCTTTGTCATCCTTCTTGTCCGCTTCTACCTGCCGCACTAATAGCTCCGTAACCCTCTTCTCCATCTTCTCTTTCTTCCGCACCAAATCCGCAATCTTCCCACTCCACTCCTTGGAAGCATTCGAGGGAAGCTTGCACCCGTCCAACGCAAATATCGTCCCCCCCAACAACCCACTCTCTTCGCAAACCAAAAGTACATCCCGAAAAAGAACCTTGATCTCCCCCTGCATTGAGGAAACAAACGCCGCAAGGGTACTATGATCAGGTCTCTGCCCACACGCCAAGGCCATAAACGTCACATTCTCCCGGCACGCCTGCTCCATCTTCCGGGAGGAAATCAAACCCCGGGCATAACCCAATAAAACCACCTTCAAGAGAATCTTGGGATCGTAGGCCATCCGTCCCGTTTCGTCATTCTGGTATCGCTCCTCGAATACCGCCATGTCCATCCGATCCTCGACCAGCGTCTGGATCGCAAACTCCAATGTTCCTGGAACTAACTGCTCTTCCAGGGATACCGGAATCATCATCCGCTGCGAATAATCATATGGTTTGTACTTGGCCATCGCTTTTCCCCGCCCTGGATAGCTGAAAATCAACTCAGCGCCGATCCTTTCTATCATAAATCCTATCTGCCATAAATAAAAATCATCCTTCAGAATGAAGATTCTTCGGTCAGCGGTGAAATAGATCAAAGTGGGGGTCAAGGATAAGATAGAAATATTAAGGAGGGTCTAAAAATGAAAAAGTTGACCTTTTTCGACAGGCTCAGCAGTATAGGCAACCTTTCCTTTAGAAACCCATACCCCAACATATAGGTGCGCCACGAAGATGCAAGATGCCAGTGGATGAGAGTTCCACCCGAGAAGTTGTCGGTTCATCTCGGTAGCTACCTGGACAGTTGGGTGAGGGAGACCTTCCGGCTGAAGCTCCGGGGACAGAAGTCCGCTATAGGCGGGCTGCAAACCGACGGGCCATAACGAGAGTGAACCTTGAGCAGGCCTCGAAAGTAAAGTTGTGGATGCCGACCCGCCCTATATACGGGGAAGGCCGAAGCGAGACGAGGAAGAAACCGATATAGGCACTCGTTTTCGTCCACCGGGGTAATGAGGATGGCACGTTGGGAAGGTATCTTGGGCAACGTGGGAGACCCGTCTTGGGTGTGGGGTCGTGGCCCACAACAGGATTTTAGATGCTGGCCTGGGCGGGAGTCGGAGAGGGGAATAGTACCTGGGAAGTTCCGGAAACGGGATGGAGGGAAGGCCCCTTACTTTTGGCATGCTTCGGAAGGCGAGGAGGAGAGGTGATTGGCGATGAGCCTGAAGACACCGGAAAAGATTCGGACTCTCCAGAAGAAGCTTTACCTCAAGGCGAAGGCGGAGCCGGACTATCGCTTTTATCTGCTCTACGACAAGGTCTATCGGGAGGACATCCTGGCCCATGCGTACCAGTTGGCCAAAGCCAATAAAGGGGCGCCTGGGGTAGATGGGGTGACCTTTGAGAGGATCGAGGCGGAGGGGTTGGAAGGGTGGTTGTCTGGGATCCGGGAGGAGCTTCGCGCGAAGACATACCAACCGCAGCCGGTACGCCGGGTGATGATCTCGAAGCCTGGGGGAGGAGAAAGGCCCCTGGGTATACCGACGATCCGGGACCGGGTCGTGCAGACGGCTACGAAGCTGGTGTTGGAACCGATCTTTGAGGCGGACTTAGAGCCGAATGCGTACGGCTATCGACCGGGACGAAGTGCCCTGGACGCGGTGCGGAAAGTACATGAGCTGCTCTGTAAAGGGTATACGGATGTGGTGGATGCGGATCTTTCCAAGTATTTTGATACGATTCCTCATCGGGAGCTTCTGCAGTGTGTGAGTCGCAGGATCATGGATCGCCAGGTCTTGCGTTTGATCAAACTGTGGTTAAAGGTACCGGTGGAGGAACGGGATGAGGATGGAAAGCGGCGGATGAGCGGGGGGAAGAGGAGCACCCGGGGAGTACCGCAGGGTGGAGTGATTAGTCCTCTTCTGGCCAACCTGTATATCAATCGCTTCCTGAAGTACTGGAGGATCCAGGGGAAAGGGAAAGCCTTCGGGGGCTATGTGATTTCCTATGCGGACGATTTTGTGATCTTGAGCCGGGGTCATGCGGCCCGAGCGCTGGATTGGACGCGGGAGGTCATGGAGCGACTGAGGCTGGACCTCAACGAGGCAAAGACCATCATCCGGGATGCCCGTAAGGAGTGCTTTGACTTTCTGGGATACACGTTTGGGTCTATTTGGTTTCGGAAAGAGGGCACGAGGTATATGAGTGCCCGTCCGTCCCTGAGAAGTATCGGGCGGCTGAGGGAGAAAGTATGTCAGATCCTGAGGCCCTCAGAGGTGGGGACGTGGCCGGAGGTACGGGATCAGCTAAATGCGTTGTTGCGGGGCTGGTTTACGTACTTTAGTTACGGCACGATGCAGATGGCGGATCGGGCCGTGGAGCGGAATGTGTATGATCGGGTGAGGTTATTCCTGGTGAGAGGCACAAGGTGCGGGCACGAGGCATCCGTCGGTATTCGTCGGAGAGGGTTTTCGGCGAGCTTGGGGTGTTCTTACCAAGACCGATAGGTGAGCCAGCCGCCGTGGGCCTTGAGGTGAAGTCAATCGGAAAGCCGTGTGCGAGAAATCCGCATGCACGGTTTGATGAGCGGGGATGGGAAACGGAGCGATGGTCCAGATTGAGGCACCGGTATCGGGCGAAAGCTGCCGGTAACAGCTACTCCCTGTGTCCTCATGTCACCGCGCCCATCCTCGACTCTACACAAAAGAGGCAAGATCATTTTTAACCCTGCCTCTTTCTTTGGCCCTTTCACGGGAAAAGGGATCAGGGTAAAAAGAGCTTCGTCCCCTTTCCACCCTGACGCAC
>CAVZNY010000012.1:0-439612 GCA_963776785.1 uncultured delta proteobacterium | reverse complement strand
TAAGCAGGTGGTGGAGGGGATTTTCCCCCACCCGGCCGTGATCCGAACGCTGGACATCGGCGGGGCAAGTTCATTCCATCTCGACTGGCCGAAGAAATGAACCCGGCTATGGGCCTCAGGGCGATTCGGTTTTGCCTCAAGGAATCGATATCTTCAAGGCCCAGCTTCGGGCCATGTTGCGGGCCAGCGCTTACGGCAAGGTGAAGATCCTTCTGCCCATGATCTCGGGGGTGAGCGAGATTCGGGAAATGAAGAAGATTCTCAACGAGGTTCGGCTGGGGCTGACCGCCGAAGGTATTCCTTTTGACCCCCAGATTGAGATCGGCATCATGATCGAGGTCCCCTCGGCCGTGACCATCGCGGATATTCTGGCCAAGGAGGTCGATTTCTTCAGCATCGGGACCAACGACCTGATCCAGTACGCCCTGGCCATCGACCGGGTGAACGAATCGGTCACCCATCTCTACGAACCCCTTCATCCGGCGATCCTGCGTCTGATCCGCCAGGTCGTGCAGGCGGCTCACCGGGCCGGGATCCGGGTGGCCATGTGCGGCGAGATGGCCGGCGAGCCCCTTTATGTCCCCATCCTGATCGGGCTGGAGCTGGACGATCTGTCGATGAACGTCCTCTCCATCTTCCGGGTCAAGAAGATTTTGCGGGCCTACACGTTCCGGGAGTGCAAGGAGTTATTGGAAGCCTCCAGCCATCTGTCCACGCCGGAGGAGATCGAGGAACTGGTCCGGACCAGCCTGCGGCAGAAATTTCCGGAGGAATTCCGCGAAAATTTCGGCATGAAAATCAATAACGACGAATAAAGATGAACTCGTAAAAAGTCGCTCAATCGATGGTTTCGTAAAAAGCTCCAGATGCAAGGCGCGCAAAAACTGAGGAGAGAGGCGCATTTACGAGTGCGCCGCAACGACGAAGTTGAAGCGCAACGCAGCAGATGGACTTTTTACGAGACCATCAATAAAAGGAGGAAGAAGAAAGACTATGGCAATGACGGATTTCCTTTTCACGTCCGAGTCGGTCACCGAGGGCCACCCGGATAAAGTGGCGGATCAGATTTCGGACGGGATCCTGGATGCGATCATCACCCAGGACCCCAAGGCCCGGGTGGCCTGCGAAACCTTGGTGACGACCGGTCTGGCCATGATTGCGGGAGAAATCACCACGTCCTGCTACGTGCATATGGCGGATGTGGTTCGGGAGACGATCAAGGAGATCGGGTACCACGACTCAACCATGGGCTTCGACTGGGAAACCTGCGCGGTCCTCACCTCCATCGACCGGCAGTCCCCCGACATCGCCATGGGCGTGGACGAGCGGAACGATCACGAGCAGGGGGCCGGAGACCAGGGGCTGATGTTCGGGTATGCCTGCAACGAGACGGCGGAGCTGATGCCCATGCCCATTCTGTACGCCCACCGGCTGACGGCGCGGCTGGCGGAGGTTCGGAAAAAGAACATCCTGAGTTTTCTCCGCCCGGACGGAAAATCCCAGGTGACGATTCGTTACATCAACGGCAAGGCGGTTCACGTGGATGCCGTCGTCCTGGCGGCCCAGCACACCCCGGAGGTGAAATATTCGACCCTGCGGGAAGGACTGATCGAGGAAGTGGTGAAAAAGGCCATCCCGGCCGAGTACCTCAACGGGGAAACCAAGTATTTCATAAACGCGACCGGCCGGTTTGTCGTGGGGGGACCCCGGGGGGACTGCGGGTTGACCGGGCGCAAGATCATCGTCGACACCTACGGCGGAGTGGGGAGCCACGGGGGCGGGGCCTTCTCGGGGAAGGATCCTTCGAAAGTGGACCGGAGCGCTTCCTACATGGCCCGGTACATTGCCAAGAACATCGTTGCGGGCGGCTTGGCGGAGAAGGTGGAGGTTCAGATTGCCTACGCCATCGGGGTCGCCCAGCCCGTGTCGGTCATGGTCGATACGGGGGGAACCTGGAAGATTCCGCCGGACCAGATCGCCAAGTTGGTGAGAGAGCATTTCGATCTGCGGCCGGCGCGGATCATCAAGTATCTCAACCTGCTTCGGCCCATTTTCAAGAAGACGGCGTGCTGCGGGCACTTCGGCCGGAACGATGCGGATTTCACCTGGGAGCGGACCGACATGGCCGCAACTTTGAAGAAGGCCGCCGGGCTGTAAGAACGCAGAGAGCAGAGGGCATAGGGCAAAGAGAAAGGAAAAAAGTACAAGGAAACAGGAGTCAGGATACAGGTTTCAGGGAGGTAACTCAAGGAGTCGTTTCTGCGTTTATCCGCGGAAATCTGCGTCCTATAAAATGAGAAAGGAAATAATGGAATACGACATCAAGGATATCAATTTGGCGGAAAAGGGAGGGTTGCGGGTGGAATGGGCGGAAAGATCCATGCCGGTCCTGCAGCTCATTTGCAAGCGGTTTGCCGAGGAAAAACCACTTCAGGGAATCCGGCTGGCGGCCTGTCTCCATGTGACCACGGAAACGGCCGCGCTCATGAAGGCCCTGAAAGCCGGAGGGGCGGAGCTGAGGCTCTGCGCCTCCAACCCCCTGAGCACCCAGGATGACGTGGCGGCCTTCCTGGCGAAGGATCTGGGGATCCCCGTCTTCGCCATCAAGGGGGAGGACAACCAGACCTACTACAAGCACATCCATGGGGTCCTGGACCTGAAGCCCCACATGACGATGGACGACGGGGCGGATCTGGTTTCCACCCTGCACACCGACCGCCGCGAGCTCCTTTCCGGGCTGGTCGGAGGAACCGAAGAGACGACCACGGGCGTCATCCGCCTGCGGGCCATGGCGGAGAAAGGAATCCTGCAGTACCCGATCATCGCCGTGAACGACGCCAATACCAAACACTTCTTTGACAACCGGTACGGCACCGGGCAGTCCACCGTCGACGGGATCATCCGGGCCACCAACCGGCTTCTGGCGGGGAGCGCTTTCGTGGTCAGCGGGTACGGATGGTGCGGGCGGGGAGTGGCCATGCGCGCCCGCGGCCTGGGCGCCAACGTGATCGTCACCGAGGTTGACCCCTTGAAAGCTCTCGAAGCGGTGATGGACGGCTACCAGGTAATGCCGATGGGAGACGCGGTCCGGCAAGGCGACATCTTCTGCACCCTCACCGGAGATATCCAGGTCATCCGGGAGGAGCATTTCCTTAAGATGAAAGACGGGGCGATCGTTTCCAACTCGGGCCATTTCAATGTCGAAATCGACCTGGAAGCCCTGGAAAGGCTTTCCCAGGGCAAACGCCGGGTCCGGGAGTTTGTGGAAGAATACACTCTGAAATCCGGGAAAAAAGTCTATGTCCTGGGCGAAGGAAGACTGATCAACCTGGCGGCGGCGGAGGGGCACCCTTCCAGCGTCATGGACATGAGCTTTGCCAACCAGGCGCTGGCGGTCGATTTCCTGGCCAAAACGAGGGGCACCCTGGGGAAACAGGTCTTCGGCGTCCCGGCGGACATCGATCAGGAGATTGCCCGCCTGAAATTAGAGGCCATGGGGATCAAAATCGACTCCCTGACCGAAGTGCAGAAGAAATATCTCAGTTCGTGGGAAATGGGGACATAAGAAATGCCTTAAGTGCCTAAAGTTGAAAAAGCCCCCGGCACTTCCGGTAATTCGGTGGGAAGCGGATAAGGCCGCTTTCCTACCGAATTACCTCCCCAAAATCCATTTAACGGCCTACCCCCAAGCCCTACCCCCTATGCCCTGTCTTCAGTGTCTTACCGCCAGGAACAGGTAAACGCCCACCAAAGCAAAGATGATGTTTCCCAGCCAGGCGGCCAGGAAAGGAGGGAGGGTTCCGGCTTGGCCGTAGCTGATGCTGAACGAGTTGACTACTAAAAAAACGAAGCTGATGATAAGGCAAAGACCGATTCCCACGGCGATTCCCGCCCCTCGTTCCTTCCGCAAGGCGATGGGAATTCCCAAAAAAGCCAAAATGACCCCGATAAAAGGATACGAAAGGCATCTGTGCATGGCGGTCCGATATTTGGAGGAGTTGTAACCGTCCCTCTCGATTTTGCGGACATATTCCCACAGTTCGGAAAAGTTCATCTCCTCGGGAGGCTTGTCCGCGATGCGGAAATCCGCGGGCATTTCCGGCAGGGAGATCACGAATTCTTTGTGAAATTTCCGGATCGGGAACCCGTCCGGGGAAAAGGTCGTAACCGAGGCTTCGGAAAAGGTCCAGCGCCCGTCCTGCCAGCGGGCGCTGCGGGCATCGATCCGCTCGGTCAGCTGAAAAGCGGAGCCAAAGCGGAAAACCGTGATCCCCTCCAGAAGATCCTGCTCCAAATGGTAGAGCTTGATGTTGTAGATGGCCTGATGGCTGTGAATCCAGATCTGACTTTGTTTAAAGGTGGCAACCGGACTTTTCTTGTGGATGATCAGTTCGCGGACCCCCCGGGCCTTTTGATTGGCCGCCGGGGTCACCCATTCGTTGAGGCCGAGGAGGGCGAGGTAGATGACGATGGCCACGCCCAAAATCGGGGAAACGATCCGCCAGAGGGAGATGCCTCCCGATTTCATGGCCATGATTTCATTGTGCCGGGACATGGTGCCCAGGGTGACGATCGTGGCCAGGAGGATCGCGGCGGGGGCGACTTCGGAAACAATCCATGGAATTTTGTTAAGAAAGTAAGAGGCCATCATGGCCAGCGGGGCCCGGTTGTAAAGGAAGGCGTTGATGCGCTCGAAAAACTCCACGATCAAATAGATCGTGCCGAAGGTCCCCAGACAGAGAAAAAAGTTCTGGGCGAACTCCCGGGACAGGTATCGGGTGAGAGTGCTCATTCCCCGGACCTCCATTTTTTCGATCCCAGGGTGCGTTGTCCGGTCCGGCGGATCTTTTCGATGAGGCGGTTGAGGAAGACGATGAAGAATACGGGCGACTCCCGCGCCGCTTTGACCAGGAGGTAAAGGCCCAGGGCGAGCAGGAGCGCATTGGGGGCCCACATGCCCATTTCCAGGAGGACCGCGCCCCGCTCGGCCAGGGAGGTCCCCGTGTTGGTCATCAGGTAGTAAACCAACAGGACGCCGAGGGACCAGGCAAAGCCCATGGATTTGCCGGCGCGGTAGCTGCGGGTCTGGACACCCAAGGGAACGGCGATGAGCCCGAACACCAGGCAGGCAAAGGGAATGGAAAACTTCTCGTGGATCTTGACCCATTGCGGCTTGGTGTCGGCATTCTGCGCCCGCAGAAGCGAAATCGCGCGGCTGAGCTCCGGCAGGGACATGTCGGCGGGATGCTTTTTGGCGCCCGGTTTTTCCCGCCAGGCGGCCTTCAAGTCCAAGCGCAGGTCGTAGGCATTGAAGGCGATTCTTTGGTAGGAATCCCGATTCCGGCCGAGTTTGTGTATGGCCCCGTTTTTCAGGCGCAGGGTCACGGTCATCCCCAAGGGGTCCGAGAAGACGGTCCCTTCGGGGGCGACGATCGTGACGGTCTCGAAGACGTTGCGGGCATCGGAGATGAAGACATTCTCCCATTGATCCGAGTGAGGAAGGACTTTCTCCACGTAGAGGACGAGCCCTTCGAAATCGTCGTTGAAAACTCGCTCCTTAACTCCGGCGTGGGCCTTGGTGCTGGCCATCTGGTAGAGAAGGGAGCGGGACTCATGGTTTGCTCGGGGCAGGGCATAGATCGAAAGCATAGCCGTGGCCGAGAAGGCCAGCAAGGCGAGGATCGCCACCGGGGGGGTCATCTGGTACAAACTGACCCCCGAAGCCTTCAAAGCCGTGATTTCATTGTCGCTGGAGAGCCGGTTGAAAGTGGTCAAGACCGACAGAAGGGTGGCCATCGGAATGGTTAAGACCAGAAACGAGGGCAGAAGGTAATAAACAAGTTGGAGCAGATAGGAGAGAGGAATCCCCTTGTTGACGAACAACTCCGTAAGCTGTAAAATCCTTCCAGTAAGAAGAACGAAGGTAAAGCCCACCAGCCCCAGGAAAAACGATGGAAAAAGCTCTTTGAGCAGGTACCAATAAAGAGTTTTTTTCATGCGATGATCATACCCTACGGGCGGGGGGTTGTAAATCCCCATAAACCATCCTGGGAAGGAAGGCGAGGGAAAATGGGGAGAAAGCCGAAGAGGGGGAAAGCGGGGTCGCGGGGAAAAGGGCGGGAACATTTGCTGCCCGCCCGCGCCCGGACACGCGCATTTTGAAACCCGGAAAGGAGGGAGGGGCGGGCGGCCGGGCAAAGACGCCGCCTCCGAAAACCAATGGGATCCATTCGCCTGATGCTTGAAGAGCGGGAGAAAGAGTTTCTCTCCCCTCACGCGCAGCTGAGTTCCCGGACGCGGGGGAGGGCCGTGCCGGAGGAGGAGTGCAGCATCCGGCCGGCATTTCAGCATGACCGGGACCGCATCATCCACTCCAAGTCCTTCCGCCGGCTGAAACACAAAACCCAGGTCTTCCTGACGCCTGCGGGAGACCATTACCGCACACGCCTGACCCACACCCTGGAGGTTTCCCAGATTGCCCGCACCCTGGCCAAAGCCCTCAGCCTCAACGAAGACCTGACCGAGGCCATCGCCTTAGGGCACGATTTGGGGCACACTCCCTTCGGGCACTCGGGGGAGGAGATCCTAAAGCAGATCTCGCCGGACGGGTTTCATCATTCCGCCCAGAGCCTCCGGGTGGTGGACCTTCTGGAGAAAGACGGGCGGGGCCTCAATCTAACCTTTGAGGTGCGGGACGGGATCCTGAAGCACTCGAAGGGCAAGGGAGATCTCCTGACCGATGACCCCGAGGACATGCCGGCCACCTACGAAGGCCGACTGGTGCGTCTGGCCGATGTGATCGCATACATCAACCATGACATCGACGACGCTTTAAGGGCGGGCTTAATTTCCCTGAGGGATATCCCCCGGGACTGCCGGGATCGTCTGGGGGAAACCCACAGCGAGAGAATCGACACCATGGTGCGGAACATCCTGGAACGGGCGATGGACGCCGACCCCCTGAAATTAGAGCTGAGCCAAGGGGTTCTGGAGGCCACCCTCAAATTGCGCGAATTTCTGTATGAACGGGTCTATGATCTTCCGGAGGTGCACGGCGATTTTATCAAGGCGGCTAAAATCATCCGGGAGCTTTACCTGCACTTTCTGCAGAAGGGGGCGGAATTTGATCGGGAGGCGGGGGAGGCGTTCGTCCACGGCCCCCTGGAGCGGCGGATCGTGGATTTTATCGCCGGGATGACCGACCGCTACGCCTTTCGTCTGTTTGAGAAAATATTTCTGCCGCAGCCGTGGATCATTGTGTAAAACGGAAGGGGCAAAGGGCATAGATCATGGCGCAACGGCAGGAATGAGTTGCGATTTTCATGGTTCGTAGGTGTCACCCGGGTCGTGAAGATTACGCAGGGAGTCGCTCTTTAAGACATCCTCTCCCCTTCGGGGAGAGGAACGAGGCGAGGGGGAAACTCTACGGCCCACCCTCACCCCCCCTCTCCCGCCAGCGGGAGAGGGATAATACCTTATTTTCAGGATTCGTGGGTGTCCTCCAGGGCGCGAAGATTCGTGGGAATGGCGGTTTATCGTAACCCTTCAGTCACAGGTGGCCGGCCGCAACGGATTAAGGTCCGGGGTAAAGGCTAAGGGGCGCCCCGGCCTGGGGGTTCGGTCGGTCCGCTTGGAACCATAAGGCGGTGATTTCTTCGTGGAGGGGGCGGGGGCCAAGGCCTCCCGCATCCTTCTGCGGAGGTTCGGTGCTTTCTCCGATTCTCTGCCCATCCCGGCCGATGCTTCCGGCGCGTACCGCCCGAACCCCCAGGCCACAACAAAACTTGCCCCGGGCCACCCGTGACTGAAGGGTTACGGTTTATCCGGAGTTCGGCTTGACTCCTGGGCGGTTTTTGGGATAATGGCAGGTGAATCGGAGAGGTGATCATGGGTTCGGAAAAGGAACAAGAGGGGATCATTGAGCTGACCGACGTGCTCGAAGAAGGCCCCGCCTTCGCGGCGAGAAACGATCGGCCGGAGCGCTTGGCCCCCGAACCGGAAAACAAGAAACCCGCCCTCCGCCCTCAGGCGGCCCACGAATCCATTGCCGCTCTTCCGGATTCCAACGCGAGGATGATGAATGAGGCCCTGACCCGGCAGGCGGAAAATTGGGCCGCGCGGGAAGGAGCCCGGCTTGTGGAGCGGCTGGCGGCGGATTTCATCCCGCGGATCGTCGGCGAGAAATTGTCCTCGGAATTGGCGAAGATCAAAGCCGAAACGGACGCTCTCCGCGCCCGCGAGGAAGCCTTCTCCCGAAAAATGGAAGAATGGTTTTCCTCCGAAGGCCTGAAATCCCTGGAACAGGCGACCCGGGAGGCGGCCCCCCGGGTCGCCGCCGAGGCGCTCCAACCGGAAATCGAAAAATTTCAGGCCCGCGGAGAAGAACTGAGCCGTCAGGCGCAAGCGTGGTTTGCAGGCGAAGGAAAGCAGATCCTGGAAAAAGTCGCCCGGGAAGTTTTTCCGCAGATGGCCGAGAAGGTCCTGCGCCAGGAAATCGAGAAGCTCAAGGAAGAAAGACGGGCGACGGAAAACGAATGAAGAGAGTTTCGTAAAAAGTCCATCTGCGGCGTTCCCCGGCAACCGAAACCATCGTTCGGACGGCTTTTTACAAGATCATCAATGAAGAAAGAACAGGAACATGGAAAAAAAAGATACCGTCTATAACCCCCACCAGGTGGAAGAGAAGTGGTATGAATTCTGGGAGAAAAACGGCCTCTTCCGGCCGGAAAAAAATTCCGGCAAGCCGCCTTTTTCGATCGTCATCCCCCCTCCCAACGTCACCGGCTCCCTGCACATGGGGCATGCCCTGAACAATACCCTGCAGGACATTCTGACCCGCTACAAAAGGATGGACGGGTTCAACGCCCTGTGGCTCCCGGGCACGGACCATGCCGGCATCGCCACCCAGAACGTGGTGGAAAAGCAGCTGGCGGAGGAGGGAACCAGCCGGCACGAGATGGGACGCGAAGTTTTCATCGAGCGGGTGTGGAAATGGAAGAACCAGTACGGCGGACAGATCATCCGCCAGCTGAAAAAGATGGGGAGCTCCTGCGACTGGAGCCGGGAGCGGTTTACCATGGACGAAGGCCTCTCCCGGGCGGTCAAAGAGGTCTTTGTGCGTCTGTACCGCGACGGGCTCATTTATCGCGGGGATTATATCATCAATTGGTGCCCGCGCTGTCAGACGGCTCTTTCCGATCTCGAAGTGGAGCATGCCCAGGAGCAGGGGCATTGGTACTACCTCAAGTATCCGGTGGAAGCGGAGACGGAACATCTCGTGGTGGCGACCACGCGGCCGGAGACGATGCTGGGGGACACGGCGGTGGCCGTGCACCCGCAAGACCCGCGGTACCTGAAATACGTCGGCGGGAACGTGATCCTGCCGCTGATGAACCGCCGAATCCCGGTCATCGCCGATGAATACGTGGACCGGGAGTTCGGCACCGGAGCGCTGAAGGTCACGCCGGCCCACGACCCCGCCGACTTTGAAATCGGCCGTCGGCACAACCTGGAAGTGATCCGGGTCATCGACGATGCGGGAAACATGAATGAAAAGGCGGGGAAGTATAAGGGGCAGACCCGGTTCCACTGCCGCAAAGAGGTTGTGGAGGACCTGCGCAAGCAGAACCTCCTTGTCAAAATCGAGCCGTTTCCCCACAATGTGGGGCACTGTTACCGGTGCAAGGCGGTCGTCGAGCCTACGGTCTCCAAACAGTGGTTTGTGCGCGCCGAGCCGCTTGCCCGCCCGGCCATCCAGGCGGTGAAGGAGGGGCGGACGAGGATCATCCCGGCGGTGTGGGAGAACACCTATTTCGAGTGGATGAACAACATCCGCGACTGGTGCATCTCCCGGCAGATCTGGTGGGGGCACCGGATCCCGGCGTGGTACTGCCGGGATTGCGGGGAGATCAGCGTCTCCGCCCAGGGCGTCGAGAAATGCGGCGCCTGCGGCAGCGGGCGGGTGGAGCAGGAGAAAGACGTCCTGGACACCTGGTTCAGCTCGGCCCTCTGGCCGTTCTCCACGCTGGGATGGCCGGAAAAGACGGAGGACCTTAAGGCCTTTTATCCCACGTCGGTCTTGGTCACCGGCTTTGACATCCTTTTCTTCTGGGTGGCCCGGATGATGATGATGGGGCTGAAATTCATGGGCGATGTTCCCTTCCGGGATGTGTATATCCACGCTTTGGTGCGGGACGCGGAAGGGCAGAAGATGAGCAAGTCAAAGGGCAACGTCGTCGACCCCCTGCTGGTGATCGAGAAGTACGGGACCGATGCGTTCCGCTTCACGCTCGCGGCCTTTGCGGCCCAGGGGCGGGATGTGCGCCTTTCGGAAGAGCGTCTGGCCGGGTACCGCAACTTTGCCAATAAGATCTGGAACGCCTCGCGGTTTACCTTGAGCAACCTGGAGGGCTTCGACCCCGGGGGGGGGGCCCGGAACGCCGAGTACACCCTGGCCGACCGTTGGATCCTGAGCCGGGTGAATCGGGCGGCGGCGGATGTTCGGCGGAGCCTTGACGACTACAAGTTCAACGAAGCCGCCTCGGGCATATACCAGTTTCTCTGGCACGAGTTCTGCGACTGGTACATCGAGCTCATCAAACCCCAGCTCTACCAGGAAAAGAACCCGGGGCAGAAATGGCTGGCCCAGAAGGTTCTGGCGCGGGTCCTGGACGTTTCCCTGCGCCTCTTGCACCCTTTCATGCCGTTCATCACCGAGGAAATCTGGCAGAGCCTCCCGGGGAATCAGGGATCGATCATGGTTGCCGAATTCCCCAAAGTCGAAGAAGGGGAGCTCCGGCCGGAAGCCGAAGCGGAGATGAGCCTGGTCATGAATGTGATCGGCGCGGTCCGCAACCTGCGCAGCGAGCTGAATATCCCCCCGGCAAAAAAAATCGAGGTGATTCTGCACTCCGGGCAGGAAAAGATCCGGAACCTCCTGGAGGTAAGCCGGGTTTACATCGAGAGCCTGGCGCGCACGGCGGCCCTCACGATTCAACCGGGGGGCGAGAAGCCCAAAGGTTCGGCCACGGCCATCGTCGAAGCGGTCGAAGTCTTCCTCCCCTTGCGGGGGATCATCGATTTGGAAGATGAAGAGCAGCGCATCCGAAAAGAGCTGCGGAAAATCGGCGAAGACCTGAGCCGCGCCCATCTTAAACTCCACAACCGGGATTTCCTGGAGAGAGCCAGAGCCGAGGCCGTGGATAAGGAAAAGGAAAAGCTGCAGTTTCTCTCGGAACGGGAGGCCAAGCTGAAGGAGAGCCTGGCCAGAGTCCAAGGGTGGAGGAGAGAAGTCTGAGGAAATTTGCATAACCTCGGGAGCCGGTTCCGAAAAAATAACTTCGAAGGTTTTAGCCACGGAGGGCACAGAGAACACAGAGCCAAGGGCAGAATCCTTGTTCATCCCGCGCCCCCACGATATCAAGGGGAGGGCGAAGGGGAGTATTTGCCGGAAAACCCTCCATTTTTTTGACTTTAAACCCTCTGTGGTCCCTCTGGCCAAGGTTCTAAAATTTGTAACCCTTTAGCCCTTTGAAAAAGGGAATTTCGTCAGGGCCAAGCGGTTCCAGGGCCCGGGGGCCAGACCGGCCCGTTTGGAATCATGAGGCGCTGATTTCTCCGTGGAGGGGGCGGGGACGATACGCCCCGCCCGCTCCGGCGGAAACAAGCTCTGATCTTCGAGGCCAAGAGCCAACCCAGCCGATGCTTCCGGCGCGTTCCGTTCCGGCCCCCGGGCCCCGACAGAGGCGGTCACAATATTTTTTCAAAACTCTAAACGGATACCAAAATTTTAAATCCTGTCAAACGGAGTCTCCTATGTATTTCCCCGTCTATCGCCCCCGAAGACTGCGGAAGAACGAAACCCTGCGCCGGATGGTCCGGGAAACCAAGCTGTCCCCGGACGATTTCATCTACCCTTTGTTCGTCACGCCCGGGCGCAAGGTCCGCAGGGAAATCAGCTCCATGCCCGGGGTGGCCCAACTCTCCGTGGACCTCGCTGTTGAAGAAGCCCGAGAAGCTCACCGGCTGGGCATCCCGGCGGTTCTTCTCTTCGGGATCCCCCGGAAAAAAGATCTGCGGGGAACGGAAGGCTACGCCCGAACCGGCATCGTCCAGCAGGCCATCCGGGCGATCAAGAGGGAAATCCCCGGGCTGGTGGTGATCACCGATGTCTGCCTCTGCGAGTATACCAGCCACGGTCACTGCGGCCTGATCGTGAAGGGGGAGGTGGACAACGATGCGACCTTGACGCTCCTCTCCAAAATGGCCCTGTCCCATGCCGAAGCCGGGGCGGACATGGTGGCCCCGTCCGACATGATGGACGGGCGGGTCAAGACGATCCGGGAAACGCTCGACAAACGGGGCTTTGAGCACCTTCCGATCATGGCCTATGCGGCCAAACACGCCTCGGGTTTCTATGGCCCCTTCCGCGAAGCCGCCGAATCCACCCCCCGGTTCGGAGACCGCAAATCCTACCAGATGGACCCGGCCAACGCCCGGGAAGCGCTCCGGGAGGCGGCCCTCGACGTTCAGGAGGGCGCGGATATCATCATGGTCAAACCGGCGCTTCCCTACCTGGACATCATCCGCGCCGTCCGGGAAGAATTCGACCTGCCCGTGGCCGCCTACAGCGTCAGCGGCGAATATTCCATGATTAAAGCGGCCTGCCGGCAGGGATGGCTCGAGGAGGAACGGGTGATGATGGAAGTCCTCACGGCCATCAAACGGGCGGGGGCGGACCTCATCATCACTTACTTTGCCAAGGACGCGGCCAAGGCGCTCGGCGCGTGAGCGGTCGGGAGGGCGAAAGGCGACATGGGCCCGAATCCCGCCTGGGTGACGGATTTGCAAAAGTCCCGCCGGGAAAACCTCCTGGGCCGGGAGATCCTTTACCTCGAATCCACCCCTTCCACAAACCGCCGGGCCCGCGAAGAAGCCCTGCGCGGAGCACCGGAGGGTTTGGCGGTCATCGCCGATTTCCAATCTCAGGGAAGAGGGCGGATGGGCCGGGCGTGGGTTTCCCCGGCGGGGGTCAATCTGTATCTTTCGATCGTGTTGCGCCCCCCGCTTCCCCCGGAGCGGGTCCCGCAGATGACTCTGCTCGCGGGTGTTTCCTGCGCCCGGGCCATCAGGCGGGTCACGGGTCTTGACGCCCGTCTCAAGTGGCCCAACGATATTTTCATCCAAGGGAAAAAAGTCGCCGGGATTCTGGCCGAGATGGAAGGGGAGACGGCCTGCCTGCGCTTCGTCATTCTCGGGATCGGGATCAATGTGAACTGGGATCCCGCAAGGATGCCGGCGGACCTTCGGGAAACGGCCACCTCCCTCCGGGCCGAGGCCGGGAAGGAATTCGATCGGGCCGCCCTCGCCCGGGAGGCATTGGCGGAATTGGAAAAGGATTACGGCCTTTTTCGGGAGGCAGGATTCTCGGAAGGGATGCGGGAGGATTGGAACCGTCTGGCGCTGGGGATCGGGAAACGGGCGACGCTGACTTTTCCGGGCCAAAAGATCTCCGGAGAAATCAGGGGGCTCGACTCGGACGGCGCTCTCCTGTTCATAGACCCGGAAGGAAACACCCGGCGGTTTATGGCCGGGGATGTGAGTTTGCGGTTTTGACTCCCGAACTTCAGCAAAAATTCACCACAGAGAGCACAGAGGGCACAGAGAAGAAACAAACAAATCAAATTCCCCAATTTTTTCTTAAAAAAATGCGGGATTCCGGCTTTTGCCCGGAATGGCGGAAAAACGAAAATTCACAATTAGGGAAAAACATTCTGTTTGGATTTTTTTGATTTTCTTTACAAAAAATTATCTCTGTGCGCTCTGTGCTCTCTGTGGTGAAATTTTACAGCAAAAAACAGTGAGGAACCGGCTATGCTCTTAGTCATCGATGTCGGCAACACCAATACCGTTTTGGGAATTTACGACGGGGACGTTCTGGTGGACAACTGGCGCGTCTGGACCGAGAGGGACCGCACCAGCGATGAATACGGGATCCTGGTGCGCAACCTGTTCGCCTCCCGCTCCATTCCCCTGAATGAAATCGAGGCCATCGCCATTTCCTGCGTTGTCCCGCCCATGCTGAACATGCTTCTTGACCTGTCGGAGAAGTATTTTCAAAAGAAGCCCCTCATCGTGGAATTCGGCGTGGATATCGGCATGCCGGTGCTCATGGACAACCCCCGCGAGGTGGGAGCCGACCGCCTGGTCAATGCGGTCGCCGCCTATCAGAAGCACCGGCGGGCCCTCATCGTGGTGGACTTCGGCACGGCAACCACCTTTGACTACCTTTCGCCTGACGGCGCGTACATGGGCGGAGCCATCGCCCCGGGGTTGGGCATCGCCAGCGAAGCCCTTTTCATGCGAGCCTCGAAGCTTCCCCGGGTGGAGTTGGTGAAGCCCAACCACGCCGTGGGGAAGAACACGGTTCACTCCATGCAGGCCGGGATCATCTTTGGCTATGTCGGGTTGGTGGATGAAATCGTCCGCCGGATGAAGGAAGAGGTGGGCACGGACCCCAGGGTCATTGCCACCGGCGGCCTGGCGCCCCTCATTGCCACGGAGTCCAAGTCCATCGAGGAGGTGGACGAATTTCTGACCCTCGAGGGCCTGAGGTTGATTTACGAAAGGGATAAAAAAAACCGCAAGGCGCGGGAGCGCAAGGGAGGAGGGGGAAAATCGGCATAGGGCAAAGGGCATAGGGTCATAAAAAGAATCCAAGGCCCTGTGCTCCCTGCGCTATACCCCGCGCTCCCTGTCCCCTGCTTTCTTTATCTTCTGGCCAGCCGCAGCAGCAGGTCGCCCAGGACCCCCATCCTGTTTTTCAGTTCCAGATTCGACCTTTCCCCTCTCAGAATTCCGATCATGGCATTCCACCAGCGGTCGCCGGTCTCCAGTCTCCGGTGAAAATACGAGGGCCAGCGCATGAAAAGCTCGCGGAACAGTCGGGAGCATTCCAGTTCGGGCGTCAGGGCGCGATCGATTTCCTCCTGGACAGGCTGGAAGGAGGAGAATCCGTTTTTCACGAAATCGGCCAAATAGGGCGCCGCCAGCTGGGCGCTGCGCACGGCGGAATAGATTCCTTCGCCGGTAAACGGGTCGACCAAACCGGCGGCATCCCCCAAGACGAGGCACCGGCCCCTATGGATCGGGCTCCGCCGGCGCCGCAAGGGGAGAAAAAAACCCGCGGCGCTGAACGGAGGCGCGTCTTCCTTCCGCCAGAGCACCGCCCAGAAGGCCCGCTGATAATCCTTGATTTTCTGGGAAGCGGGCTCGAAGGCGCCCGCGCCCACGGCGAGGTGGCTGTTCTTCGGAAACAGGTAGGCATACCCCCTTTTCAGGCTGCCCCAGTCGATGTGAATCATATCCGGTTCCTGCTCCGGAAGCAGGGATACCGGGACTTCGCTGTGAACGGCGAGGATCCGGGCGGTCAGAAGAGGGATTGCGGCCTTCCGGGCCACCGCGCTGTTGAAGCCGTCGGTCCCCACGAGGAAATTTGTGGTGAAAGATCCGGAGGATGTCGTTACCTGGAGGCCATCATTTTGGGGGGCCAGGGAGAGGAACGAATTCCCGGGCAAAAAAAAGGCGCCGGCCTTTTCGGCCTCGCGGACAAGATAGTGGTCGAACTTTTCCCGCGAAACCGTCATCATAAAAGGTTCGGGGTAGCGGCGGGTGAACGGGTAATCGAGGCGGCGGGAAAAATGGATCCCGCTGATCACATTTTCGATGACCGGGCTGAGATCGAAGGGGAGCAGCCTCACGGTCCGGAGATTGAGCCCCCCCCCGCACGTCTTCCGTCTGGGGAACTGGGCCTTATCGATCAGGAGGACTTTTACTCCCAAGCGGGCCAGCTCATAGGCAAGGGTGGCGCCGGCCGGTCCCGCGCCGACGATTAACACCTCCACTTGGGAAGGAACATGCTGGATTGACATTACAGGCTCATCTCCATTTACGCAGAAAATCGCAGAGGGCATAGAGCATGGCGTACCAACGGATGAAGTTGCTATTCCTAAATCATCTCCAAATTCCTTGGTGGTTCAAACCCGTCTGCATGTTGCCCGGGCATGGGGCCATTTGGCCATAGGGATCTTTCTCCATTCGCAGACCCCGCTGAAAATACCTCTATCGTGAACGGCAAAAGAAAGCAGGAATGGTGAAAGGGCCAAATCGTCCGGGAAATCCCCCCTTCCCCCCTTTTCGCAAAGGGGGGCAAGGGGGGATTTGGGGCTGTCCGTTCGCTCGGTTCTGAAAGATCGTTGCCGTCATGTCTGCTGATTAAGGTGTTTCACCATAAATTGGAGATGATCCATTTTTGATGAACTCGTAAAAAGTCGCTCAATCGATGGTTTCAATTGTAGGGGCGCGATGCTTCGCGCCCCTACATGCAAGGCGCGCAAAAACTGAGGAGAGAGGCCCCTTAGGGGCCGCAACGACGAAGTTGAAGCGCAACGCCGCAGATGGACTTTTTACGAGACCATCATTTTTAAATATCGGCCCAAAGGAGTTAAGGCTGAAAGGGTTGACGATCCTCGGGTCTTCGTTTCTTTAGACTCAGCTGCGAGACTCGAGGTCCTGAAGATGCAAGCCGATCCAAGTCTCCAACTCCTGAAGAGCCCTCGCCGCGAGGGCCCGGTTTTTCTCCTTTCCCTTCAAACGAGCCGACAGCGGGGGAAAGAGCCCGAAATTCACGTTCATGGGCTGAAAGTTCTTAAGGTCCGAGGTGGTAATATAGCGGACCAAGGACCCCATGGCGGTCGCCGGCGGCGGCTGGACGGGGGGATGCCCTTGGACGAAACGCCAGGCATTGATTCCGGCCAGAAGTCCCATAGCCGTCGACTCTACGTACCCTTCGACTCCGGTAATCTGACCCGCGAAAAAAATGCGCGGATTGTTTTTCAGCTGCAGGCTCCCGGAAAGCAGGGCGGGCGAGTGGATAAACGTGTTCCGGTGCAAACTCCCGAATCGCAGGAAGGAGGCGTTTTCGAGTCCGGGGATCAGGCGGAAGATCCGCTCCTGCTCCTTCCATTTCAATTTGGTCTGAAACCCCACCAGATTATAGGATGTTCCTTGCCGATCCTCATGCCGAAGTTGAACAACCGCATGGGGCATTTTTCCGGTGCGGGGATCCACAAGGCCCACCGGTTTCATGGGACCGTGGGCGAGGGTCTCCTTTCCCCGCTCGGCCATCTCTTCGATGGGCAGACACCCTTCAAAATGCACCCCTTTTTCAAAATCACGGTAGGGAACCTTCTCGCCGCCGATCACTTCCGCGAGGAAGCGATCGTATTCCTCCCGGTTCATGGGGCAGTTCAAATAATCGCTTCCTTCCCCGTACCGCGAGGCCCGGAAAACGATCTTCATATTTATGCTCTCTCCGTCCACGATGGGAGCGATGGCGTCATAAAAGTAGAGATCCTTTTCCCCCGTTATCTCTTTGATGGAATCGGCCAGCAAAGGGGAGGTCAAGGGGCCGGAGGCAATCACCACCGTTCCCTCAGGGGGGATGCGGGTGATTTCCTCCCGGATGATCTCCACCCGGGGGTTGGCCTCCAGCCGGGCGGTAATCCGTTCGGCAAAGGCCTGCCGGTCGACGGCCAGAGCATCGCCGGCCGGCACCCGGGTTTCATCCGCCGCCTGCATCAGGAAAGACCCGAGCCTCCGCAGCTCCTCTTTCAACAGACCTACAGCATTGCCGGGGGAATTGGAACGGAAGGAATTGCTGCAAACCAACTCTCCGAGCAAGGGGGAAACGTGGGCGGGGGAGAACCGGTGCGGTTTCATTTCGCAAAGCGCAACGTGAGCCCCCATCCCGGCGACCTGCCAGGCCGCCTCGCAACCGGCGAGTCCGCCCCCGATGATTGTAATTCCCTGGGCCATGAAGAAATATATCCGTAGGTCCGGGCGGGTGTCAAGCCTGATGGTTTCCTAAAAGGCTTCCGCCTCCGCGGGAACCGGCCGGGAAAGAGCAGGTGAAATCCCGGCCGATGCTTCCGGCGCGTACCGCCCAAACCCCCAGGCCAACAACAAAGCCTGCCGCCCCCCCCCGTGACTGAATGGTTACTGATTCCTTTTATTTTTCGCTTTACCGAGACAGGGAATATCTCTACAATGCAAGAGAATGTTATTCCCCGGGAGTCCACGGCAAGAAGAAGGAGGGAAAGATGACGGAGTTCTTAAGAAACGAGGAGCTGGAGGCGCTGAAAAAGTGGCCCACCCCGGCGATTGCGAATGCCATTGAGCTGTTCAACATCAAACCCCGCAGCGAAGGGTTCATGCTTCCGGAGATCCAGTGCCGATTTCCGAAATTGGGACCCATGATCGGCTATGCGGTCACGGCCGTGATCACGGCCCAGTCGCCGGACGGCCGCAAGGTTCCGCCGCCGGATTATTGGGCGGAGATCCAGAGAATCCCCGCTCCCCGGGTGGCGGTGATTCACGATCTCGATAACCCCGTCATCGGGTCCTTCTGGGGCGAGGTGAACGCGAATATTCACAAGGCCCTGGGTTGCGTGGGGACGGTTACGGACGGGTCCGTGAGGGACATGGACGAAGTGGAGGAGGCAGGGTTCCATTTCTTCTCCGGCTGCGTCAGCGTATCCCACGCCTATGTACACCTCGTGGAGATCGGAATCCCGGTGAGGGTCGGGGGCCTCGTGGTCAAGCCCGGCGACCTGATCATGGGCGACCGGCACGGGATCATTGCCGTTCCCCCGGAGATTGCCCGGGAGGTTCCCAAAGCCGCGCAAATGGTGGAGGACTGGGAGCGGCCGGTGATCAATTTCTGCAAATCGAAAGAGTTCAGCCCGGAGGGTTTGAAGAAGCTGTTTATGTCCGCCAGACCCACGTGGCCTCCCAAGTAACGACGCCGGGAGCAGAAGGCAAAGGACCCGGGCGCTCTCGTTTTTTCTATTCCCCCGTTTTGCCCCTAAGAAGGGGGAAGACGGGGTTTTTTTATTTATGGAGAGCCGTTTCCTTAATGGAACGGTGAAAAAAAGGAAGAAGGGCCAGGAATAGAAACCCCAGGAGGATGAAGCCCGAAGAGAAAGAAAACGCCTCGGCCCAGTGTCCGAGGGCCGCGGGAATCAGGCCTCCGCCGAGTAAAAATCCTAAAAAAATGGTCAGGGATACGGCCCCGCTGCGGAGTTCGGAAGGGAAGATCATGGAGATCATTGTAAAGCCGATCGGAAAAAGGCACACCACGGAAGCGGCCTGCAGAAACAAAAGAACCCCGGTGACGATGGGCCCTTTGAAGAATCCGAGGAGCAAGATCGAGACCCCGGTTGCCGAGAGAAGAGCCATCATGGCCTTCTTGGCCCCCAGCCGGTCGGTGAGAAACCCGGATAACAAGAGCACGAAAGTGGCGGAGATCCGCGAGAGGCCGATCAGCAGGTTGGCCGTTCCGCGCTCGAAATGGATTTCACCCACCAGGAAAAGGGAGAGCATGGTGTAGAGCCCCAGGCTGGCTCCGATCGCCACCATGAAGAAAACGGCCATAGTCCAGAACTGGGGGCGGGCCATCACCGCTCCCAGCGAATGGGCGCTCGGCGGAGCGCTTTTCTCGGCCCCGCCCCGGCCGAGAAGCAGGAACAGGCCCCCCATCAAAAGGGAACAGACGCCGATAAAGCCCAGGGTGCTCCGCCACGATAAAAATTTCAACAGGCCTTCGGCAAGCAAGGGGGCGGTTATGAAGGCCACATTGGGGGCGAGTTCATGGATCGCCATGATCCTTCCCCAAAGCTTCCGGGGAAAGAGCTCCGTCAAAGCGGCAATTCCCGAAGGGAGGTAAAAGCCGGTGAAGACCCCGACGAAGAAGAGCCCCGCGTGAATCGCCGCGAGAGACGGGGACAAGGACAACCCAAGCATGGCGAGGCCCAGCATCCCCGCCGAAAGAGTGATCATTCGCCGATGGGCGATTCGGGCCGTGATGTGCCCTGAGGTCAACAGGCCGGCGGCATAGCCCGAGGCTACGTAGAAAAATAGCGAACCGGCCTCCCCGTGTCCGAGGCCCAAATCAATCTCGACAATGGGAAGAAGGGGAGCCAAGGCGATCCGAGAGATAAAATTCAGATAAAAAATCCCTACGAGCAGGATCAGGGGCAGAGAGAGAAAAGATGAAGAGCCATTATCGGTCATGGGCGGGGAAATAGCCTGTCAGCCGGATTTTTTTTACTTTAACATCCCGCCTTCTTTTTTTGCCAAAAAAAATTGGCGAGAGTCGGCAGGATTACAAAATGCACATCTTTGCGGACTGCCATCTTGTCCGAAGCCGCGGGATTTTTTACAAAAAATGTCCATCCGGGGACATTTCCCGGCCGCGGCTTTTGGAGGAAACCAGGCAATAATCCTTTTTGATATAAATTTATAAATAAAAACAATATGTTAAAAAATTAAAGGGCAGGTTCGGGAATGGCTGAAAAATTGCTTTATCCTGTTCTTGCTAAATCATCATTCCTTTCGGGGCTTTCACAAAAGAGGGGGAGGGATATGAAAAATGGCGGTTTCTTGAGATTCGCAGGGGCGGCGGCTTTATGTTTTTTCCTTCTGCCGCCCGCTTCCCCAACGTTAGCCGACGATTTGGAGGAAATCCGGGTTTCGATGCAGGCCAAGGGGATCAACTGGGTCGCCGGGGACACGACCGTTTCCCGTCTTTCTTCGGAGGAGCGGCAAAGGATGTTGGGTTTGATCCGCCCCGAGGTTCCGGAGCCGGGGAAGCTGCTTGCCTTCCGAACCCAGGTTTCTCCCGCTCCGTCAAGCCTGGATTGGAGGAATCACGGGGGCAACTTTGTGACCCCTGTCCGCAACCAAGGATCCTGCGGGAGTTGCTGGGCGTTTGCCAGCACGGCAGCGTTGGAATCGGCAACTTTGATTGCGCGCAACCTTCCCGGTTTTGACCTGAACCTGGCGGAGCAGATTTTGGTTTCCTGCGGGGACGCAGGAAATTGCGGGGGAGGGTGGATCGGCACGGCTTCCCAATTTTTTGAAAACGAGGGCCTCCCCCGGGAGACCTGCTATCCATATGCGGCCGAAAACGGAACCTGCTCAACCGCCTGTCTGCAATGGGATATCAAAGCGTATCGAATTGCCAACTGGAGCTATGTGACCTACAGCTCCCCAACCGTCGACACTCTCAAGAACGCCTTGTACGCCTACGGACCTTTGGTAACGACCATGGATGTCTACAAAGATTTTTTCAGTTACCGAAGCGGGGTTTACCGGGTAACCAGCCAGGAGTATCAGGGGGGGCATGCGGTCCTGCTGGTCGGTTACGATGACGCCGGCGAGTATTTCATCGTCAAGAACAGCTGGGGATCCGGTTGGGGGGAAGCAGGATTTTTCAAAATCGGCTATTCGGAACTCGACTCCACCGTGGGGTTCGGGCAATACGCCATCTTCTATCAGGTGCCGATTTCCGGAAACAGGGATTTCGACTTCAACCGGGATGGGACGGCGGACGTCAGCGCCTTTCATCTTCCCAGCAATCAGTTCTTCACGAGTTATGGCGGAAATCTGGGACAATATGGCTGGGGAGAAGGCGTCTCCTACCCCTTGATCTGGGATTCCAACGGCGATGGGAAAACGGATATATCCATTTACCACTTTCCCACCAACCGCTGGTTCGTGAAGGAATATCCCGGAGGAGACTTGGGCCAATTCGGAATCGGAGGCGAGGAATCCATCCCGGTTCCGGGAGATTACGACGGCGACGGGTTGATGGAGCGGGCTTTTTATCACTGGCCGACCAACCGCTGGTTTATCGAGGGACAAGACCCCATTTCCTTCGGATGGGGGGGGGCGGACTGCATCCCGGCGCCCGGGGATTATGATGGGGACGGAAAAACCGACATGATGGTCTATCATCTTCCCACCAACCAGTGGCTTATGCGCGGAATCGGGAACTTGGGGAAATATGGGTGGAACGGAGCGGAGTCGATTCCGGTCCCGGGGGATTATGACGGCGATGGGGCAGTGGATATCGCCGTATATCATGTCCCTACCAACCAATGGTTCCTGAAAGGATATCCCGGCGACAACCTGGGGCAGTTTGGTTGGGGAGGAGCGGAGAGCTTCCCGGCCCCCGGCGATTATGACGGCGATGGGATCATGGAACGGGCGTTCTATCGCTTGGCCGAGAATCGGTGGTTCGTTGAAAACGAAGCGGATCTGTTCTGGGGGTGGGGGGGCGAAGACTTCATGCCCTTGATCAATCAACAAACGGTGTTCAACTGGTTCCGATTTCGACTCGGGAGGTTCCAATAAGAGAGGGACGCAGGTACCCATTCAGTGACGGGGGGGACGGCAGGCTTTGTTGTTGGCCCGGGGGTTTGGGCGGTGCGCGCCGGAAGCATCGGTCGGGATGAGCAGAGACTCGGAGAAACCCCTGAGACTCCGATATCAGCGGCGGGAGGCCTTGGCCCCCGCCCCGTCCCCGAAGAAATCAGCGCCTCGATTCCAAGCGTAGCGCCCGGACCCCCAGGCCAGGGCACCTCCTGGTATTCACGCCGGACCTGAATCCGTAGCCGCTTCCCCCCCTTGACTGAAGGGTTACGGACGCAGGCTTATTCAAATTTACCCAAATTCAAGATAAGAGTTAGAAGCAGGAAAGCTCATTCAGGGAGTGGGTTTCAAATTCCCCATCCCCGGTTGTTCAGCCGGGGATGGGGAATTTGTTTCTTACCCCCAAGATGCGGAGCCTGATTATGCTATAATACTTCCGCAGTCATAAAGGCAAGGAAAGATCTTGGGCTTACGGGAGGGAAGATGAAGGTCTTAGGCATTTTAGGAAGTCCGAGGGCGGGGGGAAACAGCGATATCCTCCTGGATCAAGCGCTGGCGGGGGCGAAGGAGGGGGGCGCGGAGGTCGAAAAAATCCTCCTCAGCCAGAAAAAAATCTCCGGATGTTTGGACTGCCGGAAATGCAACGAATCCGGGCTGTGTGTGATCCAGGACGACATGCCGGAGATCCACCGGAAAATCCTGGAAGCCGACGCGGTCCTGCACAGCGTGCCGGTCTATTTCTGGTCCATGACCGCGCAGATGAAGGCCTACCTGGACCGCTGGTGCGCTTTCTTCGATGCCGAGTGGCGCTGGCACAAACATTACTACCCGAAGCTGAAGGGGAAGAAGATTGGTTTAATCACCGTTTGCGGCGACCCGGAGATTCACACCGCCGACCCGATCGTCCACGCCTTTCGGTCGACCTGCCAGTTCACCAAGTTGAATTTTATCGGCCCGGTGATGGCATCCGCCTCGGCCAAAGGGGATATCGCCCGGGACGAAAAGGCCAAGAAAGAAGCCTACGAACTGGGCAGAAAAGCGGTTTCATAGGACGCGGATAAACGCCGAAAAACCGGATCGAAAAAATACCGGAAAAGACCTCGTCCGAAACTCTTCGTCATTCCGAAACGATGGGAACCCCCGAGACGAAATCCCTCCTTATAAAGATACCGGAGTTTTCCAAGGGTTTTTTCCGCGCAGATTCGCGCAAATCTGCGTCCCCGCAAGTCACGCCAGACGCACCGCCTCTTCGGCCACCGTCGGGAAGTTCTCCAGCATGGCCGGATCGTGGCCGGGGAACATCAGCTCGATCGATGAGGCTTTGGCGCGAAGCTTGTCATAGGTTTTCATCCAGGCCCTCAGGTCGGTGATGATGGCGCTGGGGATGTCGTTCCGATAGCTGACAAAGAAATGGGCGACATCCGAGCCGACAACGGCCGTCCCCTTTGCGGTATTCACGGCCACGGCCTGCATTCCGGGGGTGTGTCCGGGGGCGAGCACCAGTTCAACCCCGGGAAGAATCTTCTTGTCCCCCGCGACCAGATGGAGACGCTTCGATCCCTCCAGTCTCTGCAGATACTGATTCGCCCCCAAATCCGAAACATGGAGGAAGGGGGCCCGTTTGGCGATCGGGTCTTTGATCCAGAAGCGGAATTCCTTTTCCTGGAGATATATGTTTGCCTTGGGGAAGAGGCGGATGCCGCTGACATGGTCGAAATGGATATGAGTGACCACCAGATGTTTCACTTTCCCGGCCTCGACGCCGATCCTCTTGAGCACTTCCACCGGGTTTACGTATCCGGCGAGTCGGCGCTCCGCCGCCAGATCCGGCCTGACTCCGCAATCCACCACAACGGTTTCGCCCCCGCCGCGAATCACGAAGATAAAATAATCGGTCTGCACGGTTTTATCCATGTCCTGAAACCAGACCATCATGGACGCCGGGCGGGTGAAGGGACCGGCATACTTCAGCGCATAGATCTCATAAGTCGGGATGGCCATTCCGCTGTCTCCTTTCAGGATCTTTAGATTCATGGCTCAGAGCCAAAGGCAAACGGTCAAAGGAAAAAAGGCAACGCGGCCTTTCCCCTTTTTCCGAAGCGAAATTCTCTGCTCCGAAAAGACCTTTATAGGTTCTTGACCCGTTAACTCCCTCTCCCGGTTTACGGGAGAGGGGCGGGGTGAGGGTGACCCCCTGGAAAGAAGACCCCAGGCAGCTCTGCCCAACCAACCCTCACCCTATCCCTCTCCCAATCTTGGGAGAGGGAAAAAAGCCCCTTCGGGATGGAAGCTGGGCGCCTTTTCATGGTTTATGGTGCCTCAGAGAGGCATGAACAACTGCGGTGAAAAAAATATTATGAGTTTTAGGTTGCCTCTTCAAATCGTCATCCCCCCGTCCACGCGGATGATTTCGCCGGTGATAAAGGAACCGGCGTCGGAGGCGAGGAGGAGGGCGAGACCCACCACCTCCTCCGGTTCGCCGAAGCGTTTCAGCTCGATTTCCCGAAGGCGTTGGGCTTTTCTCTCCGGATCGGTCCAGTTCACCCGGCTGAAATCGGTGCGGATCGACCCGGGCGCGATGGCGTTTACCAAGATGTTGTGGGGGGCCAGTTCGCGAGCCATCACCTGGGTCATCATATTCAGGGCCGCCTTACTGATGCAGTAGGCCCCGGTTCCGTCCGCGCGGGCGCGGAGCCCGCTGATGGAGCTGATGTTGATGATCCGGCCGCCCCCCTGCCGAATCATCGCCGGGACCACGGTCTTGCTCACCAGAAAAGCCCCTTTCAGGTTGACTTCCAGGACCTTGTCGAACGCTTCCTCCCCGAGTTCCACCATGGGGCTCAGAACCGGGTTGGCGCCGGCGTTGTTGACGAGAATGTCGAGGCGACCGAATTCTTCGAGGGTCTTCCCGACCAGGCGGTCCACCTCGTCCCTTTTCCCCACGTGAGCCGGAACCGCGAGGGCTCTCCGGCCCAGAGAACGGACCCGGTCGGCCACTTTTTCCAGTTCCGGGGGTTTCTTGTCGCGGCTGGAAACGACAAGGTCGGCTCCGGCCTCGGCAAGAGCCAAGGCGATCGCCTGGCCGATGCCCCGGCTCCCACCGGTGACAACGGCGACTTTTCCTTTTAAAGAGCAGAGTTTTTCTATGGTCAAAGGCGGCCCCCTCTCCGAATGATCATGATCCTTTTGTATCACAAATCCCCCCGGCGGCCAAGGGGAAGAATGAATTGGAGAAGGAGGGGATCCCGCTTTGCCGTGCAACCCAATCCGGTTTTTGGCCGCAGAGAAAGGCAATAAGCGAAGGGAGACAAAGGGCCCTGCTTCCTTGACAAAGGTCGGCGGGATTGTTATTTTAAACTTAGCACTTTCGCATGCCGAGTGCTAAAAAAGGGATCCTATGGAAAAAGAGTTAAGCCCGCGTGAAAAGAAGGTTTTGCAGGCGATCATCATGGATTACATCCAGAGCGCCGAACCGGTGGGCTCTCGAACCGTTTCCAAAAAATCCGAGATGGATTTGAGTCCGGCCACGATCCGGAATGTCATGGCCGATCTGGAGGAGCTGGGCCTTCTCGTGCAACCGCACGCTTCGGCGGGCCGAATCCCGACCGACCAGGCGTTTCGTTTTTATGTCGACAGCATCCTGGAGGTCTACAAGCTCAGCAACATAGACCAGACGCGAATTGCCCGCGACCTCGAGGAGGAAAGGCTGGATTTCAACGAGGTTTTAAAGCGGGCCTCGCATCTTCTTTCCCTGCTTTCGCGGCAGACCGGGCTGGTTCTGGCTCCGCGCTTCAGCAGCAACGTGTTCAAACACATCGAGTTCATTCGGCTCAAAGACAAGAAGATTCTCGTCATTCTCGTTTCGAACCTGGGGGAGGTGCAGAACAAGGTCATCGAGGCCGATGAATGGCTGACCCAGGATGAGCTGAACAAGTTCAGCCGGTACCTCACCGAGATCATGGGCGGGCTGAGCTTGCACGAAGCCAAAAAGCGGATCATGGAAGAGATGCAGCGGGAAAAAGTGTTGTTCGACAAGCTGATGTACCGCGCCCTCAAACTCAGCCAGAAGGCCTTGGCAGACGAGGAGGAAGGGAATCTCTACATCGAGGGGAAGGAGTTTATTTTTCAGTCGCCCGAGTTCGCGGACATCGAAAAAATGCGCCACCTCCTCCTGGCCTTCGAGGAGAAGACCAAAATCATCAAACTCCTGGACAAGGCCTTGAGGGCGCAGGGGATCCAAATTTTCATCGGCGCCGAAAACGAAGTCAACGAGATGCAGGGCCTGAGCGTGATCGCCGCCCCGTACTCGAAAGACAACTTTATTCTGGGAACGCTGGGGGTGATCGGGCCGACCCGCATGGACTATTCCGCGATCATCCCGATTGTGGATTACACCGCCCGGCTGGTGGGGAAAATCATCGAGAGAATGGATTAACGGGGCCGGTGACAAAACCGGCGGCAGCGCGGAAATCAATCGCCAGTCCTGGCGCCGTGATTGAAGGGGGAGAGCCGTGAGCGGAAAAAACAAACAACCGAGCAGTGAAAAGGAAGAGAAGAAAGGAAAGGGGAACAGCCATCATCCCGGAATCGACATCCTCGTCGGCGACAAGCATGAACCCAAAGTGAAAAAGGAAAATCAACCGGAAGGCGCCGAAGAGAAAAAAGAGCCCACGCCCGGGGAAATAATTCAAGCGCAGCTTAACGAGAAAACCCGAGAGGCTGCGGATTATTTCGATAAATGGATTCGCCTTCAGGCGGAATTTGAAAATTATAAAAAGCGAATCCAAAAAGAGAAATCAGACCAGATGAAATTTGGAAACGAGGCGCTTCTGCGGGCAATCTTGCCCGGTCTGGACAACCTGGAGAGGGCGATCGAACACGGCAAAGAACGCCCGCGAGGCCGCGCCGCTCCTCGCCGGGGTCGAGATTACGTTGAAACAGTTTTTCAGCTCCCTGGAGTCATTCGGCGTCAAGCCGATTCTCGCGGTGGGCGAGGTTTTCAATCCGGAGAAGCATGAGGCGGTCTCCCAGATGGAGAGCGAATTCGAATCCAACCGGGTCGTCTCCGAGGTTCAGAAAGGATATCTCTTTCACGAGCGCCTGCTTCGCCCGTCCAAGGTGATCGTTTCCAAAGCGAAAGCCGGAGCGGAGGAAGAAATAAAGGCGGAAGCTTGAAGCGGGATTATTACGATCTCCTCGGGGTGGAGTCGGAGGCGACGGGCGAAGAAATCAAAAAGGCCTACCGCCGCCTTGCCCACCAGTACCATCCGGACAAGAACCCGGACAATCCGCGGGCGGAAGAGTTTTTCAAACGCATTTCGGAAGCCTACCGGACCTTGCAGGATCCGCAAAAGCGAGCCGCTTATGACCGCTTCGGGGGCTCTCCCGGGGGGGGCGGAGCGGCGGACCCGGCCGGGCGAATGATTTCTTTTACCGCCAAGAAGCCATCAACGATTTTTTCGGGGACTTTTTCGAGGACTTCCTTGGCGCGGGGAGAACCGCGGCGCGCCGGCGCCGGGGCGCCGACCTGAGCTACCGGTTTGAAATCAGCCTGGAGGAAGCTTTTTGCGGAGCCGGGCAGGAAATTAAAATCTTTCAAAAAATATTTTGCCCCGCCTGCCGGGGGAGCCGCTGCGCTCCGGGGGTCCATCCGGTTCCCTGCCCGAGCTGCGGCGGCAGGGGGTCTTTGCGGACCCAGCGGGGATTTTTCGTAACCGATTCGGCCTGCCCCCGATGTCAAGGGTCGGGAGAGCTCGTCTTGAACCCCTGCGCCCGTTGCGCGGGGACGGGGCGGATCCAGATTCGTCAAGCCGTCAAAATCCGCATTCCCCCCGGGGTGGATGAGGGAACGCGTCTGCGGGTCAAAGGGGCCGGAGAAAAGAGCGACAGCGGCGGATCCAGCGGGGATCTTTATGTGGTGATCTCCCTGAGAAAACACCCCGTTTTCACCCGACTGGGAAACGATCTCTTTTGTGAAGTGTCCATCCCCCTGAAGGACGCGATCGCGGGGGCCGAAATCAAAGCTCCGGCGCTTGCAGGTGCGGTGAAGCTGAAGATCCCCGCCGGGACCCGCCCCGGAAAGGTCTTCATCCTCAAAGGGAAAGGGATGCCCGTTCTCAACGGAGAAGGATTTGGGGATCAGAGGATCAGAGTGAAGGTGCAGATGCCCAGGCGCCCCACGGCGCGGCAGCGAGAGATCCTAACGGAATGGGCCAAAGAAAACCGGTTTCAACCGCCGGGATGAGCCTTGGCCGCAAGGTTTCCGCTATTCCCGGTTTTCCTCTTTTTTTTCTGCGGACGAATCTTCCTCTTTTCCCGCCCCCTCCGGCTTTTCCTTCTTTCTGAAAATCTTTGCCATCCAGATGGAGCCTTCGTACATGGCCATCAGCGGTCCGGCGAGAAGAATCTGGGAAACCAGGTCCGGAGGGGTCACAACGGCGGCGATCACAAAAATAGCCAGAATGGCATATTTCCGATTCCTCGCCAAGGTCTCGGGAGAGACGACCCCCATGCGGCTCAGAAAAAGGATCAGAGGGGGCCATTGGAAGAGGAGCCCGAAGGCGAGGAGGAGCTTGATCGTAAAGGTCAAGTATTCTCGAATCGCCGGGAAAGGGCGGATGGAGTCGGTGGCAAAGCTCAGAAAAAAGCGGAAGACGGCGGGGAAAACGATGAAGTAGCAGAAGGAGGCTCCGAGAAGGAAAAAAGCCGAAGACACGAAAAGATAGGGCAGGGCATACTTTTTTTCCCGAGAATAAAGCCCCGGGGAGATGAAGGCCCACAACTGATACAGGATAAAGGGGGCGGAAAAAAAGACCCCGGAGAGAAGGGCGGCTTTGAGGAAGGTGAGAAAGGCCTCAGGCACGGCCGTGAAAATCAGGGAGCTTCCCTGCGGGAGCGTCTTGACCAAGGGGCGCATCAGGAAATCGATGATCTGCTTGATAAATACATACGATAGCCCAAAAGCGACCGCCACGGAGACGAGAGCGTAAAGGATTCTTTTGCGGAGCTCCTCGAGGTGAGCGGAAAGGGGGAGCTTCTGGTCGGCCATCTCAGGCGGATTCCTTCTGTTGAGGGGGGGGATTTTCTCCCTTCAGGGGAGGGCCGGGTGGTTCGGGGGCGGCAATTGCCAAGGCCGGGTCCGGAACGCCGGCGGCATCCGTCCGCGTGTTTTCCGGGTCGGAAGACGGGGCGGCCGCTTCCTCGGGGGCAACGCCGGGGCCGGCCTGGACCTCCGCGGGAGCTGCCTCGGGGGAAGCCGAAATTTCATAGGGCGTCTTCGGCGGCGGATGGGTGTCTTCTCTGTCCAGATCGACCTTCAGGTCGTTGTCGACGCTGGATTTGAAGTCATCCGTCGCTTTCTTGAACTCGGCCATCCCTTTTCCCAGGGATCGCGCCAGGTCCGGCAGCTTTTTGGGCCCAAAAACAATCAGGGCCACGACCAAAATGATGATGAGTTCCGGCAGTCCGATTCCAAACATCTTATGGTTCCTTCATTTTTAGAATAGGAATTTTCCCCCCCGGTGTCAAGGAATAAAATCTTTTCGCGCCTCTTCTCACTTTTACAAAAGGTTAAGAAAATCATGGTCATCTGGCGTGCGATCCCCTTCCCCGCGCGTCTCTTCGCGGAAAGGGAGAGAGATGGAGAAGAAAAGATGAATTCCCGGCCGATTTTATTTTCGGCGCCCCCCTCTTGTCCGGGCAACGGCATGCTTCCCGGAGCCGCAAGGGGCGGTCTTTTCGGCACCGGGGTCCGGGCCGAAAAAAGGAAGGCTTCCGGAAAACGGCGAAAATATCTCGATTCCGGAAGATCGACACTTGACAGAATGCGGGAATTGACTTAAAAGGAAATATATAAAAATTATGAGGAGTCAGGCATGGGACCCAAGGTACTTTTGCAGTCGGAAATTTCGGGGATACCGCTTTTGAACCGCGGAAAAGTCCGGGACATTTACGATTTGGGAGACCACCTTTTGATTGTGGCTTCCGATCGCATCTCGGCTTTTGATGTGGTTCTGCCGAACGGCATTCCCGACAAGGGGCGGGTGCTGAACCAGATCTCCGCTTTCTGGTTCAAAACCCTGGGAAAAATCGTACCCCATCACTTCGTGACGATGGAGCTGGCGGGGTTTCCCCGCATATCCAAAGAGGCCGCATCCGAGCTGGGCGGACGGGCTATGATCGTCAAAAAGGCCAAGCCCCTGCGGGTGGAGTGCATCGTGCGGGGATACCTTTCCGGATCGGGATGGAAGGAGTACCAGGCCGAAGGCTCGATTTGCGGCGTTGCCCTTCCCAAGGGGATGAAAGAATCAGCCCGGCTTCCGGAGCCGATCTTTACCCCTTCAACCAAGGCCGAAATCGGGATCCACGACGAGAACATCGATTTCGCCGCCGCGGTCAAAATCCTGGGAAGAGACCTGGCCGAGCAGGTCCGCTCCGTGAGCCTCCGCATCTACGGGGAAGCCTTGGCCTTGGCGGAAAGCAAGGGCATTCTCATTGCCGACACGAAATTCGAGTTCGGGTTGGATGAAGCCGGGAGGCTGATTCTGATCGACGAGGCGCTGACCCCCGATTCCTCGCGATTCTGGCCGAAGGACGGATACGCCCCCGGGGGGGCCCAGAAGAGTTTCGATAAACAGTTCGTCCGGGACTACCTTCTTTCGCTGAGATGGGACCAGAAACCGCCGGCCCCGAGCCTTCCGGAAGACGTCATCCTCCGGACTTCCGAAAAATACGTGGAGGTGTTCGAGCGTCTGACCGGCAGGAAACTGGAAGTATAAAACGCGGGAGCATGGGAAAGGGGCCGGCAGCGGCCAGATACCGGGCCCATAAGGGGATTCGAGAAGGAGCAACTTTGATGGCTAAGACCGGAATCGTTCGCGACGTCCGCTATCTTGATCACCAAGCCAATACGTACCACCCGGAATCGCATCACCGCCTGGAAGTCATCCATCAAATGCTGCAGGAACCCGGGATGAAAGGGAAATTCGTCGAGATTCAGCCCCGCTTGGCCGCCCCCGAGGAGCTGGGGCTGATTCATACGCCCCGTTACCTCCAACTGGTCGCCGCCACGGCGGGCCGGGACTATGCCATGCTCGATCCGGACACCTACGCCTGTCCCAAGTCCTATGAAACCGCCAGATTGGCGGCGGGCGGCGTTCTTGCGGCCGTGGATCAGGTCATGTCCGGCGCGGTGGATCATGCTTTTGCTTTCATCCGCCCCCCCGGCCACCATGCGGAAAGCAGCCGGGCCATGGGCTTTTGCCTTTTCAACAACGTGGCCGTTGCCGCGGCCTATGCGCTCCAAAAACACAAGATCCAAAGAGTCCTGGTCATCGACTGGGACCTGCATCACGGCAACGGGACCCAGCATTCCTTTTACGAACGGTCGGAGGTCCTCTATTTTTCCACCCACCAGTTCCCCTATTATCCGGGAACCGGCGCCGTGAACGAGGTGGGAAACGGCAGCGGGAAAGGCTTTACGGTGAACGTCCCGTTGGCTCCGGGCCCCGGGGATGCGGAGTTCATGAACATCTTCGAAGAGATCCTGGAGCCGATCTCCCTGGAATACAAGCCGGAGTTGGTCCTTGTCTCCGCGGGCTTCGACATCTACTATCAGGACCCTCTGGGGGGGATGCAGGTGACGCCCGCCGGCTTCGCCAATCTCGCCAAGATCATCCTGGAGTTTGGGGGGAAGAGCAGCCAGGGAAAGGTCGTTTTCCTGCTGGAAGGCGGGTATCACTTGGAAGGCCTCCGTGATTCGGCGCGGGAGGTTTTGAAAACCCTGCAGGGGGAAATCCTGGCGAAGGGGCGCGATGAGAGTTTGCGCAAAGCAACGGACGAGCCGATGATCGGTCCGATCATCCGGAAAGTCAAGGAAGCCCAGAAGCCTTTCTGGAAGCTGGGTTAAGGAGGGAGCATTGAAACTGGTCATGTTCAAACCGGGAAGGGAGAAGGCGCGCCCGGGTATTTTGTGGAAAGAAAGAATCATCGACCTCAACGCCGCCTGCCTGGCCCTGGAGAAGAAAAAGGGGGCGGGGAAAAAGGAAGGTTTGGGGGCGGATCTCCTCGATTTTCTAAGGGGGGAGAAGGCGCGGCGCGCAGGGCGAGAAGGGCCTTGGCGGCCATCGAAAAGGGACCCCTGGGTCAAGGCCAGGCCCCTCCAAAAAGGGGAAGGCTCCTTTTTGACGCCGCGAAAGCCCGGCTGCTTGCGCCGCTTTCCAAACCGCCGAAGATCCTGTGTCTGGCCCGGAATTACGTCAGCCACGTCCAGGAAGTGACCGGAACGGCGGCGCGGCCCCCCGATACCCTCCTCTTTATGAAACCCGCCACGGCCGTCATCGGCCCCGACGACGCCATCGTGGTCCCGCCGTTCTGCCGCAAGTTGGATCACGAAGTCGAGCTGGCCGCGGTCATCGGCCGCAAAGGACGGTTCATTCCGGAAAGCGCCGCGATGGACCATGTCGCCGCCTACACGATTTTAAACGATGTCTCCGATCGGGATTACACGGGGCAAAAAGACAGCCATCGGCTGATCAACTGGTTCTTCATGAAAGGGCAGGACACGTTTGCGCCCCTGGGGCCTTGCCTGGTTTTGAAAGACGAAATTGCCGACCCGCACAAGCTTCGCCTGCGTCTGTGGGTGAACGGGGAGCTGCGCCAGGACAGCAAGGGTGAAGAGATGATCTTCAAGATCCCTCAGATCCTTTCGCGCGTCTCCCAATTCGTAACCCTGGAACCGGGAGACATCGTCTCCACCGGGACCCCCGTGGGGACCTCCTTCAGCACAAAACAGTATCTGAAGGCCGGAGACGTGGTGGAGTGCGAAATCCAAGGAATCGGCCGGTTGCGGAACGTCGTGCGGGTGGAGGAGGCGGTCTATCGGAAGGGGTAAGAAAGCCATGAGCGGTCAGCCCCAAAAGCGATTTTTTGCCGACCGCTTTTTTCCTCATGCGGCTTTGATGGGATTCCGCAGGGTTCCGATCCCTTCGACTCTTACTTCCACCGTGTCTCCCGCCTTCATCGGACCGATGCCGCCGGGAGTGCCGGTGCTGATCACGTCGCCCGGATAAAGGGTCATGCACTGGGAAAGGTAGGCGATGAGAAAGGCAACCGAAAAAACCATGTTCCCCGTGTACCCATCCTGCACCTTCTTCCCGTTCAGATAGGTTTGCACGGTCAACCGCGTCGGATCCAAATCGGTGGCGATGCAGGGACCTAGGGGGCCGAAAGTGTCGAATCCCTTGGAACGGGTCAACTGGCCTTGAACCCGGGTCAGGTCCCTTTCGGTCACATCGTTGAGACAGGTGTACCCCAGGACGTGCCGGAGCGCCTCCGCTTCGGAGACGTCCTTGATTTTGTCTTTGATGACGGCGGCCAGTTCCCCTTCGTAGTCGACCCGCCGCGCGACCCGGGGGAAGATAACGGGGTCCCCGGGGCCGATGAGGGAGGTGGGGGATTTGAGAAAATGGCTGGGAACCTGCGGGGTGGGATCTCCCAGCTCGGCGATGTGGTCCCGGAAATTCAAACCGACGCAGAGAACCTTGGACGGCTCCACGGGCGCAAGAAGACGCGCCGCGCCAAGGGGATATTTTTCGAGTTTGACTTGAAAATCCCCAAAGATCGACCCGGTGATCTCCCGAACGAAATCCTCCTCCTGAATTCCATAGCTCACCTTATCCTGCAGACGAAAGCGGACGAATTTCATATTTTCCTCCATTCGCTGAAAGCGGACATCCCCAATCATAAGGGATTTTGACGCGAATGAAAACAGGGAATTTCCAGAGCGAGCAACCCTTCAGTCAAGGGTGGGAAGCCGCTACGGATTCAGGTCCGGCGTGAATACCAGGAGGTGCCCTGGCCTGGGGGTCCGGGCGCTACGCTTGGAATCATAAGCGCTGATTTCTTCGTGGGCGGGGGCCAAGGCCTCCCGCCGCTGATATCTGAGTCTCAGGGTTTTCTCCGAGTCTCTGCTCATCCCGGCCGATGCTTCCGGCGCGTACCGCCCAAACCCCCAGGCCAACAACAAAGCCTGCCGCCCCCCCGTCACTGAATGGGTATCCGAGCGAGCCCTTGGGCACAAAGAATCTTCTCATAATATTTGGGTTGCGCTACAATAAAAACGTGGTTTTCGGGAGACGAAGAACTTTTGGATATTTTCATCAAGGACTTCCGATATGGGAAAACATTTGGCCTTTGTCGGCGGGGGGCATGCCCATCTGACCGCCCTCATGCGCTTGCAGGAGTACGTCCGGCGCGGACATAAGGTCACCCTCATCAGCCCCTCTCCCTACCAGTATTACTCCGGAATGGCCCCGGGAATGCTCTCCGGGATCTATCGCCCCCAGGAGGTCCGCTTTCATGTCCGCAAACTGGCCGAAGATCGCGGGGCGGAATTCATCGGCGACTCGGTGACCGCCCTCCACCCGCAAGAGCGGGCCCTTTCCCTGAAGTCGGGCAACAAAATTTCCTATGACGTTGTTTCCTTCAACACCGGCAGCGAGGTCCCCACGGAAAAATTTATGGCCACAAAGGCGGATAATGTTTTTCCGGTCAAGCCCGTCACCCATTTTCTCTCCGGGCGCCGTTTCCTTCTCCAGGCCCCGCCGAGATCGTTGAAACGCCTTCTGGTTGTCGGCGGGGGCCCCGCCGGGGTCGAGCTGACCGCCAATCTGAGCCGTTTGCTTCAAGAGAGAAAAGAACGCGCAAAAATCCTTTTGATCGGCGGAACGAGGCTGCTCAACGGATTCGAGGAGAAGGTCCGAGCCCTGGCGCTGAATTTTTTCCGGGCTCACGGGATCGAGGTCTTGGAAGGCGCCCATCTGAAGGAATTCAGCGGAAACGGGGCGACCCTGCAGGACGGGGGGAACCTGGAGTTTGATGCGGCTTTCCTGGCCGTGGGCATCCGGCCTTCGCCGATTTTCGAGGAGTCGGGCCTGCCGGTGGGGGCGGGGGGTGAACTCCTTGTAGATTCTTTCCTGCGAAGTCCGGCTTATCCGGAGATTTTCGGCGGGGGGGACTGCATTGCCCTCGAGGGGAGAAGACTGGCCAAAGTCGGGGTATATGCGGTGCGGCAGAACCCGATCCTTTTTCACAATCTCATGGCGGCCTTGGAGGGCGGGGCCCTGCAGCCTTTCTCTCCCCAAGGGAATTTTTTGGCGATTCTGAACATGGGGTACGGGCGGGGCATTCTCTGGCGCAGAGGCTTTGTCTGGGAAGGAAGGCTCGCCTTCCTCCTCAAAGATCACATCGACCGGGCGTTCATGAAAAAGTTTCAAGTGTCCGGGGAACTTGATGAAGAAGAATAGAAAAAAAGTTACAAGTGAAAAATTATAAGTTACAAGTTGCGAGTTCCAAGTTCAAATATTCACTTCGAACTTCTAACTCTTCCTAACCCTCGTGAGGTGTCCTATGGGAGTCCTTGACTATTTCCGCCCCGTATCCACACTGTCTGCAGAAGAAATCCGGGCTTTGCTGAACGAAAAGAAACCGGGCGAGTACAACCTGGTGGATGTCCGCCAACCTCAGGAGTATGAAAGCGGCCACCTCCCCGGCGCCAAATTGATCCCGGTGGGCGATTTGGAAGCCCGTTTGCAGGAATTGGATCCGAATAAACCGACCGTCGTCTACTGAGCGGCGGGTGTTCGCAGCCGGGCGGCTGCCTCGGTTCTGGCCCGCGGGGGATTCACGGAGGTATCCAGCATGGAAGGGGGGATCCGCGCCTGGAAAGGCCTGGCGGCCAGCGGGGCTCCGGAGGCCGGAATCGCTTACTTCCCCCCTGAGAGTTCTCTCTCCGAGTTGACCGCTTTGGCCTGGCTCTTGGAGGACGGGACGAAAAAATTTTACAGCGGGCTGGTTTCCGGGTTGAAAAATTCTGACGCGGCAGATTTATTTCGGGATCTGGCCGGCGCGGAACAGAGGCACAAAGAAATTCTTTATCAAATCTATGTCGGCCTCTCCGGGGCGAAGGATGATCCGAAATTCCCGGAATCGGTTCTTTCCGCCTTCTCGTCGCCGGATTACATGGAGGGAGGCGTGGAAGTGCCGAAGGCGTTGGCCTGGACCCGTGGAAAGACCCCGGAAGAAATCCTTGAATTCGCCCTTGCCCTCGAGGTCAACTCCTACGACCTCCATTTGAAGATGGAACAAAGGATGAAGGACTCGAGGGCCAGGGAGATGTTCGCCTCCCTCGCGGAAGAAGAGAAGGGGCACCTGCGTCGTCTGCAGGACCTTTTCCTCAGGTTGATGACCCCGGCGTGATGGAAAAAAGCGACCGGGCGAGGGGGGTGAATACGGGTAACCCTTCAGTCAAGGGTGGGAAGCCGCTACGGATTTAGGTCCGGCGTGAATAGCAGGAGGTGTCCTGGCCTGGGGGTCCGGGCGCTACGCTTGGAATTATAAGGCGCTGATTTCTTCGTGGACGGGGGCGGGGGCCAAGGCCTCCCGCGGCTGATATCGGAGTCTCAGGGTTTTCTCCGAGTCTCTGCTCATCCCGACCGATGCTTCCGGCGCGTTCCGTTCCGGCCCCCGGGCCCCGGGCCCCGACAGAGGCGGGCACATGATTTTTTCAAGACTCTAAACTGATACGTTAAATCAAATTGAAAAATGAAAATTGATGAACTCGTAAAAAGTCGTCATTCCCGCGCAGGCGGGAATCCAGAATCTGCCAAGATATTGAAAAGACTGGATTCCCGTTTTCACGGGAATGACGGAATAGCCCATTTTTAGACTTTTTACGAAACCATCAAAATTGCAAAATGTAAATTATTCGGAAAACTCCATTCTTTTTTCATTTTTTAATTTGATGTTTGCAATTTGCAATTCACTTTAGCCGATTTTCCAAACGGCTGAAATGTTGCGGGGGATTTTTTGTAATGGAAAAAGTCGAAATTCAATTTCTCGGAACGGGAGACGCTTTCGGGAGCGGGGGAAGGCTCCAATCCTGTATCCAGGTTCAAACCGGGGACTTTCGCTTTCTCCTGGATTGCGGCGCCTCCGCCCTTGTCGGCATGAAGCGCTACGGCGTGGATCCCTCGGGGATCGGGCTGGTCCTGCTCTCCCATCTTCACGGGGATCATTTCGCCGGGATCCCTTTCCTGATTTTGGACGGGCAGTTCAGCCGCCGCACCCGGCCGCTTCTGGTTGCCGGACCGCCGGGAGTGGAAGGGCGGGTCCGCGAGGCCATGGAGGTCTTTTTTCCGGGATCTTCGCGAGTGCAGAGAAAGTTCCCGGTGGAATTTTCCGAGATGAAAGAAAAAACCGAGAGCGTCTTCGGCGGGATTCGGGTGATGCCTTTTCCCGTAGTCCACCCCAGCGGGGCCCCTTCCTATGCCCTGCGGGTGCGCTGCGGAGGAAAAGAGATCGGGTATTCCGGGGATACGGAATGGAGCGAGAATCTGATCGAGGCGGCCCGAGGCACGGATCTTTTTATCAGCGAATGTTATGTTTTTGACAAAAAGATCAATTATCATTTGAACTACCAGATCCTGAAAGATCAAAAAGAGAATCTCGGCTGCCGCCGCCTCATCCTGACCCACATGGGGGAAGAAGTGTTAAGTCGGGCGCAATCGATGGGCGACATGGAATTAGCTGAAGACGGAAAGAAAACCCTCGTCTGAATAATCTGAAATCTTACCATATTTAATATAACTATCTGAAATTAATAATAATGTTATTCTTCACCTCGCACACAATTCAGCTGAAGAAAGCCCCCCGCCGCAAGCATCGCCTGGGTTGGCCCTTGGCCTCGAAGATCAGAGCTTGTTTCCGGCGGAGCGGGCGGGGGGTATCGTCCCCGCCCCCTCCACGGAGAAATCAGCGCCTCATGATTCCAAGCGGGCCGGTCTGGCCCCCGGGCTCTAAAACCGCTTGGCCCTGACGAAATCCCTTTTTTCAAAGGGCTAAAGTGCTACAAAATTTTTTTTCAGTAGGTTCTGCGAATATAGAAGATTTCTTGCTGCCAAAGGGTCCCATGCCCGGGCAATAGGGAGACCGGTCTGAACGACCAACAACCTTGGAGATGCTTCAGAAATTATTGCGCAAACGCTCAAGTTTTATTGTGAATGAATCGATAGGTTTAGCAGCGGGGGGGGAAATTCACAGGAGAGGAGGAACGGTCCGGAATTCCATCGAGGAAGAAACTCCGGGCACACGATATGGCCACAAGCGAACCGGAACTGAAAATCAACAAGCAGTTGGGCGAGATTTTGCTGGAAAAAGGGATCATTTCCAAAAGCCAGCTCGAAGCCGCCTTAAAAAAACAGAGCCGCGAGAAGGGGAAGTATCTGGGACAGATTCTGATGGAAATCGGTGTGCCCCAGGAAAAGATCAATGAAATCCTCCTTTATTCCAACAAGAGAAGACCCCTCGGGCAGATTTTGATGGATCTGGGGGTCATCACCGCCGAAGAGCTGGAAAAAGTGTTGGAGAAGCAGAAAGAATTAAAGGGAAAAGGAATCCGGAAACCCCTGGGAATGCTGCTGGTTGAAACGGGATATACGACCTATGATGTCTATCTGAAAGCCCTTTCCAAGCACTTCATTATGCCCGTTGCTCCCCTGGCCAATTTCATCCCGTGCCCCTCTTTGCAGAGATCAATCGGGGAGAAGTATGCGCAGAAAAACCGAATCCTGGTCATGGAAAACAGTTCAACGGTGATCAAACTGGCGGTTCCCGAACCGACCGCCCAAATCCTGGATGAAATCCGCCGGGTTTTGCCGCCCTGGAAGAAGGTGGAGTTTCACTTGGGCAGCCCGTATGAAATCGAACGTTGCTTCAAGAAAAAGCTCGATCCTTTCTGTCTGAGCCGGTATATTTAGCGCCGCGCTTTCAGCCCGGAAAAACGAACATCTTGTTTTTGGAACCAGAGCGGGGGACAGACCCCCGCTCTTTTTTTGGGGGGTCTTGAGTCCTTTCGCCTTTTCCAGAAGATGAAGTCGGCTGCTCTGGCAGGCGGGTCGGGCGCGGGTCCGTCTCCGCGCCCAACCCAAGCCTTCTTTCCCGAGAGCGAAGATCAAAAGCGAATCAGGGGATTGGGTTGTACCCATTCAGTGACGGGGGGTCGGCAGGCTTTGTTGTTGGCCTGGGGGTTTGGGCGGTACGCGCCGGAAGCATCGGTCGGGATGAGCAGAGACTCGGAGAAAACCCTGAGACTCCGATCTCAGCGGCGGGAGGCCTTGGCCCCCGCCCCCTCCACGAAGAAATCAGCGCCTTATAATTCCAAGCGTAGCGCCCGGACCCCCAGGCCAGGGCACCTCCTGCTATTCACGCCGGACCTAAATCCGTAGCGGCTTCCCACCCTTGACTGAAGGGTTACATTGGGTTTTGGGTTGACCTTGGACGCCCCTTCCTTCCTGTGGTAAAATAAATTAGGGTCATTTCGTATTCAGTTGAAAGGGAAAGCCGTATACTTTCCGAAAAATGCGTATTTTCAGCGGGTTCTGCGAATAGAAGATTGCCCCACTGGCACAGGGGTCCCATGCCCGGGCAACATGAAGACGGGTCCGAACGACCAACGAAATTGGAGATGATCCTTAAATCAAATGTTTGCGGGGAGGGCGAAAATGGCGGGAAAATCACAGTGGGCGGTTCGACCCCTGAAGTGCCCTGAAGAAGATCGAACCGTCGACCTGCTGGTCGAGTGGAAGATCGAAAAAGGGAAAAGAATCCTGCACAGCGTCTGCTGCAATCATCCCGGCCTGGCCGATTACAGCGGGAAAGAATGTCGGTGGGGCTGTGTTGAAAAGCTGTCCGGCAGGAGGAAATAAATCTCTGCGCCGGTTGTGCCTCCCAAAACCCCCATGCTCTTGATCCATCCGCCGGTGGTCAAACCTTGCGAACCTCCATTGGGGATCGCCTGTTTGTCCGGCGCTCTGGAGACGCACAAGGTCGCCCACGGCTTGTTTGACGCCAACCTCGAAGGACTGGGGCATTTCTTTCGGCATCCTCCCCTCTCCGCAGCTTTGGAGGACACCTGGACGAAGCGGGCGAGGAAAAGCCAGGAGGCCCATTTGGCGGCCATCAGAAACCTTGCCTCCTATTCCTCGCTTCCCCGTTACACAAGGGCGGTTCGGGACCTCGACCGGGTTCTTGAGAAAATCGGGGGAACGTCGCCGGCCCGGCTGGGACTGGCAAATTATCAGCATCCGCAACTTTCGCCGACGAGATCGGCGGACCTGCTCCGGGCGGCCGAGGAGCCGGAGAAAGACCCCTTCCACTCGTTTTATCAAATCCGCCTTGGGGAATGGGTGGAAGAAATGAACCCGGAACAAGTCGGGGTTTCGCTGAATTTCCTGACCCAGGCGATCCCGGCCTTCGCCCTGATGGGCTTTCTGAAAAAAAAAATTCCCAAGGTAAGGGTATTTCTCGGGGGCGGATTGGTCACCTCCTGGGTTCGGGGGGCCAACCGGCGGAACTTGTTCTCGGGGTTGGTGGATGAACTTATCGCCGGGCCCGGTGAGGCGGCTCTTCTTGCCGCCTGCGGCGTCGGAGAAAAAACTCAACCCCCGTTTCCCATAAACTTCGATGGTCTGCCGATCCATCAATACCTTTCGCCGGGCTTCATCCTGCCTTACAGCACGACCCGGGGGTGTTATTGGGGCAGGTGTCGTTTCTGCCCCGAAAGGGCCGAGGGCAACCTCTACCTGGCCCTTTCCACCGAGCGGATCTTAACCGATCTGGCCGCTTTGGTGGAGAAGCACAAGCCGATTCTCGCTCATCTGACGGATAACGCCATTCCCCCGGGGGTCATGGAGGGGATCATAAGAAAGCCGTTCGGGGTTCCGTGGTACGGATTTGCCCGGGTCACGCCGCATCTTGCCGATCTCGATTTCTGCCTCGGCCTGCGCGCTTCCGGGTGTGTGATGCTCCAGTTGGGAATTGAATCGGGGGACCAGGGCGTTCTGGACCGGCTTCATAAAGGGATCGATCTGGCCACGGCTTCCAGGGCGCTAAAAAATTTGAGCCGCGCCGGGATCGCCGCTTATGTCTACCTTCTTTTCGGGACTCCTCAGGAGACGCTTCCGGAAGCCCGAAAGACCTTGGAGTTCACCGTGCGGCACAGGGCTGAAATTTCCTTTTTGAACCTGGCCCTTTTCAACCTTCCCCTGCATGGCGAGGGTGTTTCAAATCTGCAAACCGAAGAGTTTTCCGAAGGGGATCTCTCCCTTTACACGGGATTCACCCATCCCTCCGGTTGGGACCGAGGCCATGTCCGTCAGTTCCTGGACAAGGATTTTAAACGCCACCCGGCCGTGGCCGAAATCATTCGCCGTGATCCGCCCGTGTTTACCTCAAATCATGCCCCCTTTTTTGCTATGAATCGCGAGAAGAAATCTTAACCGCGAGCGCAGAGAACGCAGAGCTTTTTTGAGCTTTAAAGCAAATGATCACCAGAGGGGTTACTTGATCAGCCGGTCTTCCCTTCGTTCTGGAAAAGAGGGGGGAAACCTTGCCAAGAGGGGAGCAACCGCAGGATGACGGGAAATCTCCCCGGCATTTTTGTCCTTCATTTACGGTCAAGCTTTTTTTCTTTGCGGTCTCTGCGCTCTCTGCTCCGAAAAGACCTTTATAGGCTCTCGCCCCATTAACTCCCTCTCCCGGTTTACGGGAGAGGGGCGGGGTGAGGGTGACCCCCAAGAAAGAAGCCCCCAGGCAGCTCTGCCCAACCAACCCTCACCCTATCCCTCTCCCAATCTTGGGAGAGGGGAAAAGAGCCCCTTCCGGATGGAAGCTGGGCGCCTTTTCATGGTTTATGGTGCCTCAGAGAGGCATGAACAACGGCGGTGAGAATTTTAATGAATAGGGAAAACGGCGAAGATGAAGGCGCTCCATAAGGAGTGGGAAGTGATCTGGACCAGAAGATCCCTTTTCCACAGATAAAGGGCCCCCCAGAAGGCCCCGGCCACGAGGGCGGCCAGGATCAATATCGGGTTGCCCGAAAAAACATGGACACCGGCGTAAACCGCCGTGGTCAGCAGATACCCCCGGAATCGGCCCGTTCTTTTCATCAATTGATCCTGCAGGAAACCCCGCCAGAATATTTCCTCCCCCGGGCCGGTGAGAAAGAGCAAAAGGAGAAAGACGAAAATTTTACTGGACCCCTCGCCCAGAGAATAAATCCCGCCTACTTGCCCCTGGGCGCCCGAGATGAAATAGGGGGCGAGGGAATTTCCGAGAAAAAAGATGATATAGAGAACAGCGGCGGAAACGATGCCCAGCAGAAAAGAGGAGAGGCGCAGAGCCATTCTCGGCTTCTGCCAGAACAGGGAGTAGCCCAGAACCAGGAGAACCGAGGCGCCGATCTTGACCCAGAAATTTCCCCCGCTCCACCCGAAGGTGAACGCCCAGCATGCGACCGGGAGGAGAATGGCGCCCCAGATCACAGCGGCACCGTCTTGTTGAGGATTAAGGCCGCGATCAGGAGCAGCCCAAAGATCGTGTCGAGCTGGGCCGTGACCGCATCCGCCGCTTCCGGGATTTTTTGGGTAAACATTTTAAGAAGGTGAACGGCCTTGGGGAGGGAAAGGAAGACAAGGAGCCCCCAGAGATTCAGGACCCCGAGAAGAACCATCAGGGCGATGTAGAGGTAGGCCGCGATAATGAGCGCCGCGTAGAGATGGAAACTGTGGCGGCTTCCGAGGAGGATGCCCACGGTTTTGATCCCCTGGCGGGAGTCGTAGTCGATGTCCCGGATATTGTTGGCCAGCAGGACGAGGGCCACCAGGACGCCGAAAGGAATGGAAAGATAGAGCACCGGAAGGGACAAAGCCTGCCGCTGCACGGCGTAAGCCCCCTCGAACATCAAGGGGCCCCACATGAGGAAGACAAAGAGCTCTCCCCAGCCGCGGTATTTGAATTTCACCGGGCCGGCCGTGTAAAAGACGCAGGCGAGAAATCCGATAAAACCGATCCAGAGGACCAGAGAAGACCGATAGAAAGTCAGGATGAGTCCGATGGCGATGGTGATGAGGTTCAGAACCATGGCTTCGGTCAGAAGCTGCCGGGGGGTAAACATCCCGGTCAGGAGCGGCTGGGGGCGGTAGCGGGCCGTGGGGGAGTCGGGCTGATCGACTTTGTAGCGGGTGTCAAAGTAGTCGTTGAAGATATTGGCCGTGGCGTGGAAGCAGACGATGCCCAGGCAGACCAGGACAAACCAGCCCCAGTGAATCGGCCCGGTGTCCGCGGCCAGGAGCGTCCCCACGGAGACGGAGATCAGGGACATGGCGAAAGACCAGGGGCGGGTGGCGATCACGTAATTCTTGATTTTCTGCTTTGCGGGGATGGGGAGTAAAGACCCAATCATATTTTGAAGTATAAATGAAGGGGGGGGATGTGGCAAGGAGAAAGAAATCGGCCCGGTAACCCTTCAGTCAAGGGTGGGAAGGCGCTACGGATTTAGGTCCGGCGTGAATAGCAGGAGGTGCCCTGGCCTGGGGGTCCGGGCGCTACGCTTGGAATCACAAGGCGCTGATTTCTTCGTGGAGGGTTAGGGTTTTCTCCGAATCTCTACCCATCCCGGCCGGTGCTTTCGCAAATCGCCCCGCCACCCCCGCGCCCAGTCCAAGCTTTCGCCGCAAAAAAAAGGTTAAAAGTGAGGGAGGCAAGGTTGATGAACTCGGGAAAAGCCGTCATTCCCGCGCAGGCGGGAATCCAGAATCTGCCAAGATATTGAAAGGACTGGAATCCCGTTTTCACAGAGGGAATGACGGAATAGCCCATTTTCAGACTTTTTACGAGACCATCAAGGTTTAGGTTTTTATTGACAAGAGGGAAGAATAATAGTTGAATATAGTTATAAAAAGATTTCCGGATAAAAACCCGGCCGGGGAGGCGGGATGAAACTCGGCACTTTCGAGATCAACGGCAGAAGACACCTGGGCGCCTTCGAGAAGGATTGGGCGATCGACCTTTCGGCCGCCTATGGCGCGTTTTTATCCGCCCGCGGCCATGCCGACGCGGAATCAAAAGCGAAGGCAGTTGTTCCCGGCGACCTATTGAGCTTTATTGACCGGAGCGAGACCGCTTTGCCGGCAGCCCGGCAGGCCCTGGATTTCGTCCGGCAGGGGAATTATCAGATCCCCGGCTGCCTTTACCCCGTTTCCCAGGTTGCCTTTCGGGCCTCCCACCGCCCGCCGAAAATCGTCTGCACCGGGGTGAATTACGAGGATTATCGGAAACTCATCGGCATCCCCTATTCTCCCGTTCCCCTGGTCTTCCTGAAGTCCCCCTCGGCCGTGATCGGTCACGGAGAAACCATTTTCCTTCCGGAGGGGTACGGGGTTTTTTATCACGAATGGGAGTTCTCCTGCATCATTTCTAAAAAGTGCAAGTTTGTGGAAAGGGAAAAGGTAAAGGACGTCATTTTCGGGTACACCATTCTGAACGACATCACGGCCCGCTCCTTGGAAGCGACGAGCCGGGAGTTTCAGCCCTGGGGCAAGAACATCGACACCTTCGCCCCCATGGGCCCGTGGGTCGTGACCCCCGAGGAAATGCCCGAGGATCTTTACAATCTCAAGACGCTTCGCCGCCGCAACGGCAAAGTGGAATGCGAGTCCAACACGGCCAACATGCGCCTGGGATTCGCGGAGATCATCGAGTTCGTGTCCAACTTCTGGACCCTGGAGCCGGGGGATGTCATCACGACGGCCACGCCTCCGGCCGGTCCGTTCGAACCCGGCGACGTGATCGAAGCGGAGATCGAAGGGATCGGCATTCTGCGCAACCCCGTCAAGGGTCTCAAGGTGGATCCCCGTTTCGCCCGGGAAGTCCAGCTCAAAGACATTGTCTGAGGGTCGGAGAGGAGAAATTTATGACTGAGGGTCGTTTCAGTCTTCAAGGAAAAAGCGGAATCGTCACCGGCGGGGGGACGGGGTTGGGCAAGGGACCGGCCAAACGATCGTGGTTGACGGCGGGTGGTTGAGCAACTGAACCGATATTTTTTACGCGCCTTGCATGTAGAGGCGAGTTGCCCTCGCCCGATAACGGGCGTCCGGCCGGACGCCCCTACAATCGAAACCATCGTTCCGGTGACTTTCTACGAGATCATCAAGATGGAGAAATTGAAATTTTAGACCTTCGCCTGTCTTCCTTCACGATGCCCGAAGCGGCGCGAGCGATGGAAAAAATGACTGGAAGAAACGAGATGAGGCGGAGAAGGGGAAAGAGACCATGGAATTGAATCGTTTAAGGCAGGATCCTGAGTCCAAAGGAAAGAAAAGGGCGAGACGCCGGCTTCGAATCGTCATCCCCCAGTATCCGGCTTTCAACATCTACTCCGGGATCGCCCGGATGACCACCGCCCTGGGGCCGGTGACCGTGGCGACCGCGGTCCATGAGATCGAAGGCTGGGATGTGGAAGTTATCGACGAAAACAACTACCGTCGGCCCGGGCGGCCGCTCGACGAATCAGGGATGCCCGACCACAAAAGGCTCCAGGAGGAAAGACCGGCGGACTTGGTGGGGCTTTACGGCGGGCTGACCAGCACGATTCCCCGGCTTTACGAAATCGCCCGGTTCTACCGCGGCCTGGGGGTCCCCACGATTGCCGGCGGGCAGCACTTTGTGGACGAAAACATCCCGGAGGCCCTGGAAAACGGGGTAGGTATCTTGGTCCTCGGCGAAGGCGAGGAGACCGTCAAGGAACTCATCCGCTTCTTCGACGGCGGACTCCGGAAGGAGGAAATCACCGGTCTCGCCTATCTGCAGGAAGGGCAGGTCGTCAAAACGCCGCCGCGTCCCCTGCTAACCGAGTTTCATCATCTCCCGGTCCCGGATTTTTCCTTGGTCCGCTACGCCAAGATCAGCCTTTATCCCGTGGGGCGGGTCCGCGGGTGCGGGATGGATTGCGAGTTTTGCACGGTCAAAGGCAAGGCCCGGTACGGCACGCCCGAGTATTTGATGGCCCAGATTTCCTCTCTTTTTGAAATCCACGGGGCCAAGCAGTTTTTCATCGTCGACGACCTCTTCGGGCAGGACCGGTTGGAAACCTTGCGTCTCTGCCGTCTCCTGAGCGATTATCAGAAAAGGGTCAAAGCCCGGTTTCGGGTGACCGTTCAGATCCGGCTGGACAAGGCGAAGGACACCGAACTGCTGAAAGCCATGCGGGAGGCGGGGGTGATTGCCGTAGCCATCGGGTTTGAATCCCCCATCGCCGAGGAGCTGAAGGCGATGGACAAACGCCTGAAGCCGGAAGAAATGATTGCCCTGTCCCGCCTCTACTCCCGGGCCGGTTTTTTCATCCACGGGATGTTCATCTTCGGGTACCCCGTTCCGAAAGGCGTGAATTTCCGTATGGGCGCGCGGGAGCGGGTGCAGCATTTTCGAAGATTCATAAAGGAAGCGAAGATCGACACAATCCAGGTGCTCCTGCCCGTCCCCGCCCCCGGCACGGAATTAACCGCCCGGCTGAGAGACGAAAATCGCATCTTTCCGAAAGACTACATCGGATGGGAATACTACGACGGAAACTTCCCGCTCTTTGTTCCGGACGAACCGATGACCCCGGAAGAGATGCAGCGTTCCCTCACGCGGATCATGGGAAAATTCTATCACGCCCGGCACATGCTTCACATCGGGCTGCACATTCTCGCCTTCCCGGCGTTGCTGTTTTACCTTTACGACCTCGAAAAGGGGTGGGGAAAGTGGGCGCGGCGCTGGAGAAACGTGGTGACGAAATTTGAAGGCTGGCTGATCTTTCGGAAGTGGATTTACAACTTTGCCCGGGATAAATTCTCGAGCCGTTTGGCCGAAGCCAAAAGGGCCCTTGCCCAGGGCTCGCTCCCCTCTTATTCCAGCGAAAAAATGACCCCCCATTCTTCTTAACCCGGCCAAGCCGGAAACCAAAAGGCTATATGGCCATATTGATTAATTCCCCGGAAATCCCCCCAACCCCCCTTTGTTAAAGGGGGGCGAGGGGGGGCTGAAATTTCTTCCCAATTTGGGCGCAAAATCATTTCCAAAGTTCCCGCCCCCGCCAATCCTCTTTGGCGCGATTACAACCGCAGAAATCCCAAAGTCTCCTGATCATTTCCGAGGCAGAAACAGCGAGAACAGAAGCGCCCCTGCCGGCAGGAGGATGAGAAAAAACAGGGTATTTTCGATTCCCCAGCGGTCCGCAAGGGCCCCGGTCCCGAGCAATCCCAATCCGGCGATACCCCAGGCCAGCCCCATCACCATGGAGGAGGCGATTCGCGTTTTATGCGGAGCCAATTCCTGGGCCAAGACGATGCCGGCGGGCTCGCTCAAAAAAAGCAGAAACCCCAGGAGAGCCAGGGGGAGGAAGCTGAAGGGACCTCGGAGAAAGAGAAAGGCGATGAACACCGGCAGGGTCAGGATGAAAGAGGCTACGATAAGCGGTTTGCGGCCGACCCGGTCGGCCAGAAATCCTCCGGTCATGCCGCCTGCGGCGCCGCAGATCATGAAAACCGTGAAAGAACTTCCGGCGACGACCAAAGAGAACCCGCGCAGAATCTGAACGGTGGGTAGAAAGGTCAAAAGGCTGACGACCGTCGTGATTCTCAGGATGACGACGGCCATCAGGACCAAGAAGCGGTTCAGACGTTGGTTCCTCGCCGCCCCGAAGAGGAGGGCCGCCGGGGAAGAGGGAAGGGGCATTTTTTCCGGAGGGGGCGCTTTCTTGTAGAGGAGCCAGGCCATGCCCAAACCCGGCAAAGCCGCCAGAAGGCTCCACTCGAATCCGAAAAGGGTGACGATGGCCAGAATGAAGAAGGGGCTGACGCCGTAGCCGATGTTCCCCCCAGGGAAAAAAAGGCCATGGCGAAAGTTTTCTGCCGTCCGGCGAGAGAAACCGCGGAGACGGCGGCCTCAGGGTGGTACGAGGCTCCGCCCAGCCCCCCGATGACGATGAGGGCCAAAAGCACCCAATAATCCCAAGCCAGGCCGATGGAGCTGAACGCCAGGCCGGCGACGAGAGGGCCCATGATCATGAATTGTCTTCCCCCGAACTTATCGGAGAGATAGCCGAAAACCGGCTGGGTCAGGGCGGAGGAGAAAGAGAGAATCATGCCGAGAAAACTGGCGCGGGTGAACGACAGCTGGAATTTATCCATCAGCAGCGGGAGAAGCGGAGGAAGAAAGGCCGGGTAAATGTCCGTCATAAAATGACCGAGGGAAAAGATCGCCGACTTTTTTAAAGAGGGGAAATCGATTTCCAATTGCATGTCATTATCTTCCCTTTTGCCGGGGAAAAAGGAAAGCAAAAATTTACAAGATGAGACGCGGATGATATACTTTCTCATTTTGCAGCAAAGGAAACGCGGGGTTTTGACCGACGGCGATTTTCCGCTCGCGAGGCAAAGGATGTCCTTTCTATCTGCAGGGTTTAGGGTTGATCAGCGGGGCGGAACGATTCTACCCTGTTTTCCCCGGGGTCGCCTGCGCCCGCCTGAGGAAAAGCATGAATGATTGCCCTCTGATCCGCCTTTCCGGAGACCGGGCGGTTCTGGTCGAGTTTGAAAACCGGATCGACCCCGAGATCAACCGGCAGGTCCGCTCTCTGGCGCTGACCATCGAGGAGGAAAAGACCGCCGGCGTCGAGGAAGTTCTTCCCTCCTACCGCACGCTCCTGGTGACGTACGACCCGCTGATTCTGGAGCACGGAGTTTTGCAGGAAAAACTGCGGGGTTGGATGGAAAAAGCGAAAACCGTCGACCTTCCCCCGGGCCGGGTTTTCACCCTGCCGACGGTCTACGGCGGAGAGCATGGCCCGGATCTGCAGCGAGTCTCGGAAATGACGGGCCTTTCGGCGGCCGAAGTCGTCCGGATTTTTTCCGAAACGAAATTCTTGGTCTATTTTATCGGCTTCATCTGCGGCCTGGCCTATCTGGGAGGGCTGCCGGAAATCCTGCGGGTCCCCCGCCTCAACACCCCGCGGACTTTCGTCCCCGGGGGGTCCGTGGGCATGGCGGGGGGACAGGCCAATGCGATCAGCACGGATCAGCCCTCGGGCTTCAACTACCTCGGGCGCACGTTCGTTTCTCTCTACCACCCCGGGACGCTTCCCCCCATCCCCTTCGTGGCGGGGGATGAGGTCCGGTTCAAACCCGTCTCCGAAGAAGAGGCCCTGAAAGCCCGAGGAAAACGGGCGATGGATTTTATATGAAAGCGTTTCAAGTTCTCAACCCGGGTATTTTGACGACCCTCCAGGATTTCGGCCGGAAAGGTTTTATGAAATACGGGACCCCGGCCTCGGGGGTTGCCGACCGGTTCGCGGCGGAGACGGCGAACCGGCTGGCCGGCAATGATCCGGGGGCCGCCCTGCTGGAAACCGCTTTGGCCCGCTTGGAATTGCTGGCTCTATCGGATCTTGTCATCGCCGTCACGGGCGGGAACCTGACCCCGTCGATCAACCGGGATCCTTTGCCCATGTGGAGGTCTGTGAGCGTTCGCCCGGGGGACCGCATCGGCTTTCGGGGAAGGAAAACGGGATTTCGAGCCTATCTTGCGGTCCAGGGCGGATTTTCCGGCGAGGAATATTTGCGCAGCCGATCCGTTTTTGTCCGCGGACTGATGGGACAACCGCTCCGGGCAAAAGCGGTCCTGGAGACGGAAGAGGCGGGAACCTCGAACCTGCGGCAGCGGATACTGCCGGCGGAGATGATTCCCGATTATTTTCAAAAGAAGCCTTTGGGCGTGATTTTAGGCCCGCAGGATGACCGCTTCACCCCGCAAGGCATTGAGACCTTCCTCACCTCGGAGTACAAGGTGAGCGCCCGGTCGGATCGGATGGGCTACCGCCTGGAAGGGCCGAAGATCGATCATGTGCAAGGGGCCGACATCATCTCCGAGTGCCTTCCCCGAGGGGCGATCCAGGTTCCCGGCGATGGCCTGCCGATTCTCCTCCTCTGGGATGCGCAGGTTTCGGGGGGGTACACCAAGATCGCCAATGTCATCAGCGCGGATCTGGACACCCTGGCTCAAATCATGCCGGGGGATCCCCTGCGTTTCCGGAAGTCCTCCCTGGAAGAAGCTCACCAAGCCCTGCGGCGGCAGGAGGAGAGGCTGGAGGAAATCCGCAGCGCTTTCGGGACTGGTAAGGATTGAGGGTCCTGTAAAAGCCTGAAAGGACTTTCAGAAAAGGATCGTTAGATGATCATTTTCCTCATTCCCGTTCTGGCCGCCATCCTTCTGCCCCTTCTTCTCGTTCACGAGAAAAAGGAAAAATCGAAACCCGTTTTGATGACGAAAACCGTTCTTTCCCTGCTCTTTGTCATCACCGCCGCCGTTCAACCCCACCCCATTTCCAATTATTATCTCTATCTGTTTGTCGGGCTGATTTTTTGCCTCGCCGGGGACGTTTGCCTGGCTCTTCCGAAGAAGTTTTTCAAGGCCGGCTTGGCGGCGTTTTTATTGGGGCATGTATTTTACATTGTCGGCTTCACAACCCTGACCCGCATCGGCCAATGGTTTTCGCCCGGGGCGCTGTTCTTTTTCATCCTCAGCGCAGTCGTATTTTTCCGGCTGCGGCCTCATTTAGGGGTCATGCGCGGACCCGTTTTCATTTATGTCGTCGTGATCACGGTGATGGTCTCCGCAGCTTGGGCCGTATTCTGGAAGACCGCGCTCCCCGCTTCCGGCAGGGCGCTGATCTTCCTGGGGGCGCTCTCGTTCTATTTTTCAGACGTCTTTGTCGCCCGCAACAAGTTCGTCAAAAACGAGTTTCTGAACCGCCTCGTCGGTCTGCCCTTGTATTACCTCGGCCAATTCTTGCTGGCCTTTTCCCCGGGATGGATCGGATAAATAAAAAAAGAGGGAAAGTGCGGATGTCCGCCGGCGCCGCTGTCTGCGTCGAATCTCGTTGCCGATTTTCTGCTTCCCGATTTTGACGCGGTTTCTTTCCCCCTCTCCGCTCCCCTGCCCCCTGCGTTTTCTTAGGATTTTTGTCTTCTCATCCTCCTTACCTTCCGGGGGGCGGCCAACCACACGGCCACGCAGGCGAGGGCGTAGAGGGCGATCGCTACGATCCAGGCCAGGGAGTAGTTCCCGTAAATCTCAAAGAGCCAGCCGCCGAGCCACGGGCCGATGGCGCCGCCCAAGGCGAAACCGAACCAGATCGACCCGATGACGAAACCGACCTTGGGGCCTTGAAAAATGTCGGTGACGGCGGCGGCGATCGTGGGGGCGGTGATGCCGATGCCGACCCCCAGCATCAAGGAGTAATAATAGAGCATCCAGGGTTGGGTGGCATCCTTGATAAGCATGAAGACGAGGATGGCGGATATTCCGACGACCGTTCCGATGGTGATGGTCCATTCCCGCCCGATGCGGTCGGAAATCAATCCGGCAAGGGATCCGAAGGCGAACAAAATCCCGAACAAAGAAAGGACGGAGGAGGCATAGACTTTGGAGTAGCCGACATCGATGGCGTAAGCAACATGGTGCGCCACCAGGATGTGTTCCATGACCCCCCAAAGAGAAAACGTGGTCAGGGCCATCAGCCAGAAGCGTTTGGTCTTGACCGCCTTGGTCAGGGTCCAATCGGTGGCGGCCCACCGGGGATCCAGGATTTCAAACGCAGCGGGGGCTTCTTGACGATTGCTTCTCTGCTCGGCGGGCCCGCCGTCCTGAACCAATCCCTTATCCAGCGGATGATAACGGACCACGGCGATGATCAGAGGAATCATGATCCCGCCGAGGACGATGCCTTCGGCGAGAAAGGCTGCGCGCCAACCCAGAGAATCGATCATCCAGGCCAGGGGAGGGTAAAAGATAAAAGCCAGGCCGCCGCCGCAGAAGATGATGGAGAAAGCCAGGCCCCGCTTCCGCTCGAACCAGTTGCGGACGACCGTCGTGAAGGGAACCGATCCCATGAGGCAGAGTCCGACCCCCGAAAGGACGCCGAAGGTCAGGTAAAAGTGCCAGAGCTGATTTGCCCAGCAGGAAAGAATCAGCCCCAGGGAAAGGATGGCGGCGCCGCAAACCATGGTTTTTCGCGGCCCCGTGCGATCGACTAAGTAACCGGCAAAGGGCGAGGCTATGCCGTAGGCCAGAATGTGTGCGGAAAGCATCCCCGCCGTCACATCCCGGGGCCACTTGAATTCCTCGAGAAGGGCGGGGAAGATGACGGAAAAGGAGTAACGCGCCCCATAACCCAGGGTGTAGGAGACGAGGCCTGCGATCGTGATGTACCAGCCATAAAACATATCAGACGCCTACCATACCGTAAAGACCCGAAAGGCTCAGAAGAACCGCACAGGGCGGGGCGAGAAAGAACCTAAAAGGCGGGATCGCTCCCCCTATTTTCAATATTCAAGTCTGACCCCAGACCCTCGAATCAGCCGATATCATAACATAGTTTCAGGGGAATGATTTGGGGGAGAGTCGCGGCAACTTAAATCTTGACATCTGCCTTGGCGTTGATAAAATTTTTAATACCAACTGAAAATGGGGTCAGACTTGAATATTGAAAATAAGGGCAGAGAAGGGGAAAAATCGATCTCCTGGAAAAGCCGGCTGGAGACAAAAAGAGTCCTGATCGCCGACGGCGGATGGGGGACGGAGTTGGTGCAAAAAGGCTTGGGGCCGGGGGAGGCTCCGGAAGCCTGGAACCTGCATCGGCGGGATGACGTCTTCGCCGTGGCTTCCTCCTATGTCCAAGCCGGAGCGGATATCATCCTTAGCAATACTTTCGGAGGGACGCGGATAAAGCTGGCCAAGGCGGGGCTCGCCTCGGAAACAGAGGGCATCAATCTCCGGGGAGCGGAAATATCCAGACAGGCCGCCGGAAACCGCTCTCTGGTTTTTGCATCCATGGGACCGACGGGGGAGTTTATGAAGCCTCTCGGCCCGGTTTCCGAAGAAGAGATGTTTCGGGATTTCGCGGAGCAGGCGAAGGCCCTCGCGGCGGGAGGGGCGGATGGAATCGTGATCGAGACCATGACGGACCTGGCCGAGGCGAAAGCCGCGCTCCGGGCGGTCAAGGATAATACCGGACTGCCGGCAGCGGTAACCATGACTTTCGACAAAGGCAGAAAGGGGTATGCGACGATCATGGGGGTCCGGCCGGAGCAGGCGGTCCAAAAACTGGAAGAGAGCGGGGCGGATATCGTCGGGGCGAACTGCGGGGCGGGGATCGACAACATGATCGAACTGATGCGGGAGATGCGCGGAGCCACGAAACTTCCCCTCTGGTGCAAATCGAATGCCGGTTTGCCGGAACTGATGGGGGGAATAACCATATACCGCGAGACGCCGGAGATGATGGCTTCCCAGCTGAAAGCCTTGGTGGATGCCGGCGCCAGCATCGTCGGCGGCTGCTGCGGGACCACGCCCACTCATATCCGCCTGTTTGTGCGGGAGCGGGACCGGCTTTTTTCATTTCCAATGAGAGCAACGGATGGAGCTTAAAGACAAAGCGGCCCTGGTGACCGGCGCGGCGCGAGGGATCGGCAGGGGAATCGCCCTGGCTTTGGCGAGAGAAAAAGTGCGGGTCGCCGCGGGGGATATTGCCGCCATCGAAAGCGCCGGATTCCAGGAATTGATGAAAGAAGCAAAAACGGATGGGTTGGAGATCCTCCCGCTCCAGGCGGATGTGGCGGTCAGCGCGTCGGTGACGGGCATGGTGCAAAGCACCCTTGCCCGTTTCGGCCAGTTAGACATCCTGATAAATGCCGCCGGCGTCATTTCCGTGAGTCCGGTTATGGAAATGGAGGAGAGGGAGTGGGACCGGATCCTGAATGTGAACCTGAAAGGGGTCTTCCTCTGCTGCAAGGCGGCCCTCCCGCATTTGATCAAGCGGGGGGAGGCCCGGATCGTCAACGTGGCCTCTATCGCCGGGAAAGCCGGGCGTCCGGGGCTGGCCCATTACTCGGCCTCCAAACACGCGGTTCAGGGCTTCACCAAATCTCTCGCCTATGAGGCGGCCCCGTAAATATAAGGTGAACCCGTGAACCCCGGGATCGTCGACACCCCGATGTGGAGCGAGGTTCTCGCGCCCCATTTCGGCAAAAAGCGGGGCACGGATCCGGAGAAAGCCTTTGAGGCGATCATCAAGGAAAGAATCCCCCTGGGCCGGCCGCAAACGCTGAACGACATCGCCCAAGCCGTTCTGTTTCTCTGCAAATCGCCCAACATTACGGGATGCTCCCTGACCGTGGACGGCGGCGATACGATGCTGTGATTCAGGAGGATCTCCAACCCATTTGGTGAGAGGCCGCAGGAAAACATAGGAGGACTTTTCGCCGCTGCCGAAAGAGCCTTTTCCGGGGGGGCGGCTTTGGGGCTTGGATGAAAATTAATTCAAAGGGATCATTCCGCCTCGGGTTTGAACTGGTGGAGAATTTTGAAGAAGTTTTCCATCAGCAGCGGATTGAATTCCTGGCCCGAACGCTCCTGCATGAGGGCCCGGATCCGGCCGACATCGAGCGAGCTGCGATAGGACCGATGGGTGTGCAGGGCATCAAAGAAATCGGAAACCGTGGTCATCTGGCTGCAGAGGTTTTGTTTCCAATCGGCGGAGATCTCCGGATACCCGGTGTGGTTGAATTTCATGTGGTGCTCGAAGGCCGTGACCACGGCCAACCGGGGCGTGCCGCTGACGGCCATCAGATACTGGGCCCCCTTCAGGGGGTGTTGGCGGATCGAGGGTCCATTCCTCCTCGTTCAATTTCCCGGGTTTGTTCAGAACCTCTTCGGGAATGAAGAGCTTGCCGATATCGTGGAGCAAGGCGGCGATCCCGATGTCGTGCAGGGACCGCCCCTCGATCCCCATAGCCATGGCCTGGGCTAAATTGAGAATGCAGACATTGAGCGAGTGGGAGAAGGTGTATTCGTCCAGGTTCCGGATGGGAATGAGGGCGTTTAGAGGAATGGCCTCCTGCCGGACCGAATCGACCAGGGCCGCCACGATCTCCTGGATTCCCACCACCCGCAGGTTCTTTTGCCTTTTACGTCTGAAGATTTCCTTCAAGAGATCCAGCTCGGCCAGGAGGCACTCGAGCAACCCTTCCTTCTCCCCTTGGCGGCGAAGGTCGGAGGCTGCGGACCGGCTCATGGCTGCGTCCATTTTCCCCAGGCGGATGTGCGGGGCGGAAATCGCCGCCGGCGGTCCGCCTTTCTTTTTGCTCAGGCTTGTGATGAAGGCCTGAAGCTCCTGGCAGGTGATTCCGCGCTGAATTTCGATGTGCTCGACCCCTTTGTTTTTCAAGGTTTGAGCGAACCGATTCATGAAGAGGTTGTCGTCGATCCGCTCCCCCTCGCAGACGATGGCGCCATCGAGGCCCATAAACGATATTCCGGCCTGGCCTTCCATGGTTTCCTGGAGGTGATAAATCGCCTTTTGGCAAAGGCGGGTGACTTGCGGGTGATCCCCGGAATACAGGGATCCGTTGGAGATGGCCGTCACCGCGCACCTGACGAAATCGCCGAAAGACTGTTTCTGCACCGCATTCATGCCAGGCTCCTCTGGGTGATCTTCTCCATGACCCGGGACGCCAGGGGGGCGAATTGTTCTTCCCTTCCTTTGAGACCTTTTCAGGAATAGCCTGGTTTCCCGGGGAGGGTAAAATTCCAGGGACCGGAGGATCTCCCCCTTGAGAGCGCTCAAAGCCTGAGGGTTAAAAAAGCTTTTGGCGCGAAGCGCTCTTTCCAAGTGGGGGAAAGCGTCCGGGTTTCCGATTTTTCCCAGGGTCCGCACGGCCGTCAGCTTGAGCTCCCCATCTGCACCGCTCAGGGGGCTGTTGTCCAGGATTTCCAGGAGACGGCGGAACGCGATCGGACTCCGGCTCATTTCGGCGATCTGCACCGCATTCCGCCGATTTTCAAGGTCGGTGCTTTGAAGATCATCGAGAAGGAACCGTTCGGCCTCGGGATCCTTGAAGAAGAAAAGGGTCTTCAGAACTTCCTCCCGGACCCGCGGGTGCTCGTGGCGGCGAAGGTTTCGAATCAAGGGCAAAAGTGCAAGATCCCCCGAACTGCGGAGAATGACGATCAGATTGCGGATGAAATACCATCTTTTGTCGTAAATCCGCCTCATGATCAGTTCCTTGACCTGAGGGCCCCATGGCGGAAAGGGTCTCCAGGAGAAACCGCCGGATGGTGAGGCTGGGCTCTTCGGCCAGGCGGTCCAGCATCGTTTCCAAAAAAGGCCTGCCGATCTTGCAGATGAGCTCCTTGATTTCCGGAAATTTGTTCTTCCCCCAGATTTCCACCCCGTTGAGAATTTCGGCGATGAAACCGGGGTCGGCAAACACCTTGAATAAGTTGGGATGGGAAGAAACCCCCTCCGGGGAAACGCCGTCATTTTCCTCCAGCTTGGCGTGCAGCCGGATCAAAGCCTGAAAATCCCCGAGCTCGAGGAAATACCCGCACAGATCGCTGAGGTTGCGCTCGAGTGCGGCCGTATCCCCGCCCGCGATGCCGGATTTGAGAAGCTCGAGGATAATGGAAGAGATTTGCACATCCACAGTGTGACCGTCGAGGGTCGCCTTGAGGTTTTCCATTTCCCGGGAATCGATCGGGGCGGATGTTTCGGAAGACAAGGATATTCTGGAGCGTTTGCTGATAGGATTTCTCCATGACGAGGTCGAGGTTGAAATCCCGGAGGAGGGTATCCACCTTCGAGGAAACGGCGGCTTCCTTTTCCCGGCCTATTTCCACCAGGTCGATCGAGCCGGAGCCGTCATCCACAATGAGGGCGAGCTTCTGCAACAGCCCCAGGATCAGCAGGTAAAACGGGCTTTCCGGATTAATCTTCTCGAACGCCTCCAGGATGAACCCCTTGGAGAAGGAGGTGAGGGAGTCCGCGGACAGGTTCTTTCTGAGCGCCAGATTTTTGAATATATCCGTGAGAAAGAGCCGCCGCAGCTTGGGGTCGAGGTTCAGGACGAAATCGTTCAGTTGATGAAGGTACTTCTTCCGTTTCGGGGCCGATTTTTCTTTTTCAAAAACGTGGCGGATATAGGAAACGATGACCTCGTCGTATTGAAGCTCCGCTTTGTCTCCTTCGCCGCCGGATTTCTCGTTCAAAATCCGGGCCAGCGCCGCCGGGTCGATCCCTCCGCTGAGGATCTCGAAAATGTCCCCGTCGGCCACGGTCCCTTCCAGGAGCCCTTGGATGAACTCTTCCCAGAGCGTGTCTTCCTTTTGGGTCTTTCCCTCCGGAGTGTCGGCGGATTTCGGCGCGGCCTCGCTCACTTGGAACAGACCGTAATCGATGGGCTGAATCTCCAGGTGGGCGAACCCGGAGGATTGGATAACGGCGGGCAATCCTCCCTCATTTTTCAAGCGTTCCCGATTCAACCCCAGGATAGCGTTGAATCTCAAGAACTCCTCGTCGCTCAGGCATCGGTCGATGGTCAGGGTGACAATCCCGAGCTGGAAAAGGCTCTTGGCGTAGTCCCGGTAGACCGGGTTCTTTTTATCCAGGTGGTATTTTCCCACAACGATGACATCGCGGGCGATTCCAAGAGTGATCTTTTCCCGGAATTCGAGAAGTCTTCCGAGAGGACTCATGGTCTCTCTTGTCGAAGATCGGATGCGAGGGCGTCCCAGGGGAGGAGAGGTCGCATCTGCGGGCAATATTCTGCCCGTAGATGAAATCCGATAAGAGCTTGGAATCAAAGGCGGTTTCTTGTTGATTCGGAACGGAACCCATTTCCCTATGGTCCTCGAAAAGGCGCTTATAAATATCGGTATAGCTATGAAATTATTTAGAAATAAGAATCATCGCCAACGCGGAAAATCGCCGAGCGCATAGCGTAAAGGCAATAGATATTTATTATCTTCATGTTTTATGGGCGTCCCCGGGTCATCAGGGTTAATTAACCCGGGAATACCTTCGAGGCGGGTCTATCCGGCTTTGATGACCTAGGGCCCGACCCCGGTTGCCGAATTGGGAGAAATCTGGTTTAATACATAAGCGGGAGGGCGAAAAAAATTAGCGAAGGAGAAAAAAATGGCCAAACGGAACCCTTTGAAGATTACGGTGTTGAAGAAGATGAGCGCCAAAGAAGTTTATGGGGCACCCCTGCCGGACCTGTCTGCGGAGATGGCCGCATATTGCGACCGGTTGCAGGTGGGGCAGGAATTTAAGGTGGATGAAACCGGGGCCATGCCTGCCGGATTCTGCACCTGGGCCTGGCACGACCTTTATCCGGCCGTAACCGGCCTACGGTTCGGCTGCAATTTTCCCTGGATGAAAACCGAGGGAGCGACTTATTCCTGCTGCTCGGATGGGGCGAGGCCGGTGTTCTTCAAGATTGAAAGAATGTGAAGAAGACGGGGGCGGGGGAAGGGATATGAAAATGGGGAAAGGGGGCAAAAGGCCCTTTTCCCCTATTTTTTTCTGAGCAGCATAAAGACCGCGATCAGGAAGGCCGGGATACCGATGGCCTGGGACACGGAAAGGTAGCCGGGAATCAGAAACCCCCGGGGGTCGCCGCGGAAAAATTCGATTGCAAAACGGGCGACGGAATAGAAGAGCAGGTAAAACCAGATGATTTTCCCCTGGAAACGCTCCCGGCGGCGCATGACGATCAGGGCGAGAAAAATCAGAAAAGTCGCCGCCGATTCATAGAGCTGGGTCGGGTGTAGCGGGACGCCGGGAGGCGCCAGGGTGTTCGGGTCGGTGAAGGTGCAGGCCCACGGAACCTCCGCGGGAGCGCCGTAGCATCACCCGGCGGAGAAGCACCCGAGCCGGCCCAGGGTCTGGCCGAGGGCGATCGAGGGCGCGAGGAGGTCGGCGATTCTGGGGAAATCCAAGCCGTGCTTTTTTATATACCAGGCGCCCACCAAGAAGGCAAAAATCAGCCCGCCGTAAAAAACGAGGCCTCCCCGCCAGAACATCAGGATTTCGACGGGGTTGTTCCGAAAGTCGCCCCAGTGACCCGCCACATAAAAGAGGCGGGAACCCAGCAGCCCCGCGATCAGAAAATAAAAAGACAAATCCAGGATTAAGTTCTGGTCAAGGCCGGTGCGGCGCGCTTCCCTCATGGCCAAGAGGATGGCCAGGAGGAACCCGAGGGCCAGCATCACGCCATAGGTGTGGATGGTGATGTCTGCGAATTTGGCGAAGATGGGGAACATAAGCAGTGCCTAAAATGACAAAAAAACTGTGTCAGTGTGAGGGTGAGGGTGAGGGAAGACTGATACCGACACTCTCACTCACCCTTTTCTCAGAAATCCGTTGATTTCTGCCGAATCATTTGAATGATCAACAGGACCACGCCGATGCTGATGGCGGAATCCGCCACGTTGAAGGCCGGCCAGTGGAGATCATAATAATGCAGCAGGACGAAATCGATGACTTCCCCCAAGCGCAGGCGGTCCACCATGTTGCCGACCGCCCCCCCCAGGATCAGGGACAAACTCACCAGGGTAAGCTTCTTTTCATAGCGGGTCAGTTTCAAGAGATAAAGGATACAGCCGAGGGCCACAATGGAGACCAGCAGGAAAAAACCGATCCGGTAAACCGAGCGCTCTCCGGCCAGGATCCCGAAGGCGGCTCCCGTGTTGCGCAGGTAGGTGAGGGCGGCGAAATTCGGGATGATCTCGATGGTGTGATACAGGGGCATCAGCTTGTCCACGAGGATCTTGGTGATCTGGTCGAGGAGAAGGACGAGCCCGCTTACGATCAGAGCCAGCCGGTATTTCGGGTTCACGCTTTCCTTTCGGAGGCAATGACCCGGAGAGCGGCGCTGCACCGGGGGCAGGCGGCCGGATATTCCGGGTTGTCGCCGGTTTTCGGATCATAGACCCAACAGCGTTCGCATTTCCTGCCGTCGGTGCGGCGAATCAGGACATTTAGACCGTCGACCTCTTTGCTGGCATACGCGCCGGCGGGCGGGGGGTCGACGATATTCACCTGGGAGACGATGAAGAGATCTTTGAGGAGCGGCTCGTTCTCCTTCAGAAAAGCCTGCAGCTTGGGCGGGGCCTGCAGGATGACCGCCCCTTCCAGGGAGTTGCCGATGAGCTTTTCCTTCCGGGCGATTTCCAGGGCCTTGGAGACTTCCCCGCGGACCTCCAGGAGGCGGTCCCATTTCGCCTCCAGATTTTCGTCGAGGTAACGGGGTTCCACTTCCGGCAAGAGGGTGTGGTGGATGCTTTCGGCGCGGTCCTTGCCTCCCGGGAGATGTTCCCATACTTCCTCGGCAGTGAAGGAGAGAATGGTGGCCATGAGCCGGACCATGGCGTCGAGGATCTTGTGGAGAGCCGTCTGCGCCGCCCGCCGCTCGGTGGAAGAGGCGGGGGCGGTGTAGAGCCGGTCCTTCAGGATGTCCAGGTAGAGGGAGCTCAAGTCGACGGCGCAGAAATTGTGCAGGGAGTGGAAAACGACGTGAAATTCATAAGCGCTGTAGGCTTCCCTGAGCCGGGCGGTGAGCTTTTGAAGGCGCAGAAGGATCCAGCGGTCGATCTCGAGGAGCCGGGCGTCGGAAACGGCGTCCTTCTCCGGGTCAAAATCGTAAAGGTTGCCCAGGAGGAACCGGCAGGTGTTGCGGATCCGCCGATAGGCTTCGGAGAGGCGGGAGAGGATCTCCTCGGAGATGCGAATGTCGTCGCGGTAGTCTTCGGCCGCAACCCAAAGGCGCAGGATCTCGGCCCCGTACCGGCTGATCACTTCGTCCGGGACGATGACGTTGCCTAAGGATTTGGACATTTTCCGGCCCTCGCCGTCCACGACAAACCCGTGGGTAAGAACGGAGTCGTAGGGGGCCCGGCCGCGCGTTCCCACGGAAGCGAGGAGCGAACTGTGGAACCAGCCCCGATGCTGGTCGCTTCCTTCGAGATACATATCCGCGGGGGACTTCAGGTTGGGCCGCTTTTCGCAGACGGCCGCATAACTCACCCCGGAGTCGAACCAGACGTCGAGAATGTCCGTTTCCTTTTCGAAATCGTCTTTTTGACACTTCGGACAGCGGGTGCCGGGGGCCAGGAGCTCTTTCGGGGAGAGGTCGAACCAGGCATCGGCCCCGTGCTTTTCGAAGATTTTGGAAACATACTCGGCGTGGCGTTCTTCGAGAAGAAGTTCACCGCAACCCTTGCAGGTGAAAGCGACGATGGGAACCCCCCAGGCGCGCTGGCGGGAGACGCACCAATCCGGCCGGTTCTGGATCATCCCGTAGATCCGGTCATGGCCCCAGTGGGGAATCCATTTCACCCGGTCGATCTCCGCCAGCGCCTTGCGGCGGAGTTCGTTCCGCTCCATGGAGATGAACCACTGTTCCGTGGCCCGGAAGATGATCGGGTTCTTGCAGCGCCAGCAGTGGGGGTACTGGTGTTTATAGGGCTCGGTGTGGATGAGGGCGCCCACTTCCTTGGTCTTCCGGATGACGTCCTCGTTGGCGTCGAAGACGAATTTGCCAGCGAAGAAAGCGACATCCGGGGTAAACCGCCCCTGGTCGTCCACGGGGGAGTAAATGGGGATGTTGTACTCGAGACCCGATTCGTAGTCCTCCTGACCGTGGCCGGGGGCGGTGTGAACGGCGCCGGTTCCGGTGTCGAGGGTGATGTAATTGGCCAGGATGAGAACCGATTCCCGGTCAATAAAGGGATGGCGGCATTTGAGGCCCTTGAACTCCTTCCCCGGCATTTTGGCGAGAACTCGATAGTTCTTCTTTCCGCCCTTGGCCATGACCTGTTCAAGCAGGGCTTCGGCCAGAATCCAAACTTCCCCATCCGCCTCGGCGGCCGCATAGGTATAATCCGGGTGAAAGGCGATGGCGAGGTTTGCGGGAATCGTCCAGGGGGTGGTAGTCCAGATCAGGACGAAAACATTCTTTCCCTTCAGAGCCGGAAAGCGTTCCCCGAAATCCGAGATCGCCTGGAATTTCAAATAGATGGACGGGGATTCATGGTCGTCGTATTCCACTTCTGCTTCCGCCAGGGCGGTTTCGCAGGAGGCGCACCAGTAAACAGGCTTTTTTCCTTTGTAGACCGATCCTTTGCCCACGAACCGGCCGAATTCCCGGGCGATGGTGGCTTCGTAGTCATAGCTCATGGTCTGGTAGGGATTTTCCCACTCGCCCATGACGCCGAGCCGCTTAAACTCCTCCCTCTGGATATTGAGGTACTCCGTGGCGAACTTGCGGCAGAGCCTTCTCTTTTCGCTGATCGTGTAAGACCCTTTTTTGCTCCCGAGCTCCTTGTCCACCTGGTGCTCGATGGGCAGGCCGTGACAGTCCCAGCCGGGAACGTATTCGCCGTTGAACCCGGCCATGTTCCTGGATTTGATGATAAAATCCTTGAGAATTTTGTTGAGCGCCGTGCCGATGTGGATGTGGCCGTTGGCATAAGGCGGACCGTCGTGCAAGATCCATTTAGGGCGGTCCTTGGCAATTTCTCTAAGCTTTTTGTAAATCCGATTTTCATCCCATTTTTTCAAATACTCCGGTTCCCGCTGGGGGAGGTTGGCTTTCATGGGAAATGAAGTTTTAGGAAGGTTTAAGGTGTTTTTATAATCCATCTTTTCCTCTGGCATCCCCCTCCCCATTCACGGGGGATTAGGGGGGCTTCATGAATTTCTGTTGCGAATCTTCTTGACGATGAGTTAGTCTTCAAAATTATTTGAACATCATAAGGTGATTTCGGGGAAAAAGTAAAGAGTTTTTCAGGTGACAATAGGGTTAACCCTTTTTAATTCAAGTCCTTAGGACCGGCATGGCGCCGTATCGCCTGCGGTTTTTTTTCTTGACCTTCTACGTCCCGGTGTTATAATCCGATTAATTTGTCTTCCCGATCAAAACGCAAAAAAATTGAGGAGTTCCTGCCTTAAATTGTGGCGGCAGACCTAATCTTTCCGTAGGCTGAAATGAATTGCCTCGGGAGATGATGAATGAAGAGACGGAAGAAGTGTCGGAAGGTTCGTTTTTGCCCAAATAAAATAATCCAAAAGGAGGAAACAGAATGGCGAAACAGGGAATCGACTGGTCTTCTTTGTGGAAAAAGGATGAATGGTTAGCCGTCTGGATCGGGTTTCTCATCATCATTCTCACCTTGGCGGGTCTTAAACTCACCAATGTGAATTTTCGATGGACCGGGGACGGGGAGTTTGCCTCTTTTGCGGCCGAACAAATTCCGGCGGTGGACAAACTGATTAAAGAGGCGGGGGGTAAAGGGGAAGAAGGGTTGGCAACCCAAGCGACCGCCTTGAAAGCCGCCCTGGAATCCGGGAATCGGAAAAATGTTGGCGATGCGATCAAAAAAATGAATGATGCCGTCAAAACCGCCAAAGATGAAGGGCTCAAAAAGAAAGCCCCTGCGGTGGTTCGACCGATCAACAGCCAGGTCGGACGCACTCTGGATAAAGTATTTTCCGGAGACAACATGACGGCGGCGTTTTATATCCTGCTTTTATTGTGGATCCTGGCGACGATCGGGGCGGCCTTCATGAAGTTGGAGGTAGGGAAATTCATTATGGGTTTCCCCGTCATCTTCATCATCACCTTCGTTGCCCAATTCTTGGCGGGCAATTACACCATTCTCTATTACGGTTTGGAATACGTGTTGTGGTGCCTTGTGATCGGGCTCATTATCAGCAACGTATTCGGCACCCCGAAGTGGCTGATGGCCGCGGTCAAGACCGAATATTTCATCAAGACGGGTTTGGTGATCCTCGGTTCAGGGATCCTGTTCAAAGAAATCGTTCAGGCCGGGGGCTATGGAATCGTCCAGGGGATTCTCGTCGTCGGCGTGGTCTGGTATGGCTGTTACTGGTTCGCTCGGAAATTGAAGGTGGACGATGAATTTGCGGCCATCCTGGCCAGCGGAGTTTCGATCTGCGGCGTGTCCGCCGCCATTGCCACCTCCGGGGCGATCAAGGGCGACCCCAAAAAATTGAGCTATGTGACCTCGCTGGTTCTGGTCTGCGCCGTGCCCATGATGGTCATCATGCCCTGGATCATCAAGGCGACGAATATGGACCACATGGTGGGAGGGGCCTGGATGGGCGGCACCCTGGATACGAGCGGATCCGTCGTCGCCGCCGGATCCTTGGTGAGCGAGGGGGCGATGAAAATCGGAGTCATCGTCAAGATGTCCCAGAACGTGCTGATCGGGTTTGCGGCCTTTATTCTGGCCATCGTCTGGACGTTTAAAAAGGCGGTGCCCGGCCAGAAGGTGGGAGCCATTGAGATCTGGTTCCGTTTCCCAAAATTCGTTCTCGGGTTCATGGTGGCCTCCCTGATCTTCTCGTTCCTGCTGGATACAAAGACCGTCGACGCCGTCAAGGGGCAATTGGGGGCCCTCCGAACCTGGTGGTTTGCGTTGGCCTTCACCTGCATCGGCCTGGAGACTCGTTTTGTGGACCTCTTCCGGATGGGCGGAGGGAGACCGGCGGGCGCCTTCCTCGGGGCGCAGCTCTTTAACATTCTCTGGACCCTCCTTCTGGCGTATCTCATCTTCGGCGGGATCCTTTTCCCGGCTCCGAAGCTGTAAAACCCACTTGATAACGGGGAGTTCCCGAAGGCGAAGGAACTCCCCTTCAATTTTTCTCCCCCATTGTACCCATTCAGTGACGGGGGGGCGGCAGGCTTTGTTGTTGGCCTGGGGGTTTGGGCGGTACGCGCCGGAAGCATCGGTCGGGATGAGCAGAGATTCGGAGAAACCCCTGAGACTCCGATATCAGCGGCGGGAGGCCTTGGCCCCCGCCCCGTCCACGAAGAAATCAGCGCCTTATGATTCCAAGCGTAGCGCCCGGACCCCCAGGCCAGGGCACCTCCTGGTATTCACACCGGATCTGAATCCGTAGCGGCTTCCCCCCCTTGACTGAAGGGTTACCCCCCATTTCCAATTTTCCTTGACAAATTATGCTTGTTGAAATACCCTTTTCAACAGATTAAAACATCAAGGAAAACGGGCTTTTTTATCCAAACCAAGATACCGGCATCGAATACCCCTCATAAAACCAGGCAACTTGTGGGAGAATCCATTCCCTGCCCCCATAAGATTTTTCCCCAAAATCAGCTCTGGATTTGGATCGTGCCGAAATCGCAAGGAGGAGGTTCATGGAAATTCGCGAGTGTCATTGCTTAGGTGCTGGAGAATTAGAGAGCCAATTGTCCACGCACCTGGAAAAGGGCCTGTCCCAGGAGGAAGCGCAGGAGCGGCTGAAAAAATTCGGGCCCAACGAGTTGCAGGAGAAGCCCCGGCCGGGTTTTTTGCAGTTGCTTCTCGCCCAGTTCAATAACTTTCTCGTGATGATCCTGATCGTGGCCGCGGTCGTTTCCCTGCTCCTCGGCGAATATGTGGACGCCATCGCGATCATCGTCATCGTCATTTTGAACGCGGTGGTCGGCGTCGTCCAGGAATCCAAGGCGGAGGCGGCCCTGGCCGCCTTGAAGAAGATGGCCACTCCCAACGCCCAGGTCATCCGCGGCGGCCACCAGGTGACCATTCCCTCCCGGGAATTAGTGGTCGGAGACGTCGTCGTCATCGAAGCCGGGAACTACATTCCCGCGGACATGCGCCTCATCGAAAGCGTGAACCTGAAGGTGGAAGAGGCTTCGCTGACCGGGGAATCGGTCCCGGTGGACAAGAACGCCAACGTGGTCTTAGACAAGGAAATCCCCCTCGGCGACCGCAAAAACTCCGCCTTCATGAGCACCCTCGTCACCTACGGGCGCGGGAGAGGGTTGGTGACCTCCACGGGGATGCACACCCAGCTCGGCCTCATCGCCGAAATGCTCCAGTCCTACGAGGAAGAGGAGACGCCGCTCCAGCAAAAGCTGGATCAATTGGGCAAGACCCTGGGCATCGTCTGCCTGGCCGTGTGCGGGATCATCTTTATATACGGAATTCTGCGGGACACGCATCCGGGCATGATCCTCAAGGAAGGGATCATGGCCTATCTCAGCGCCGAAAAGAAGGACATCGTCCACCTCTTCATGACCGCGGTCAGCCTGGCGATTGCGGCCATCCCCGAGGGGTTGCCGGCCGTGGTCACGATCTGTCTGGCTCTCGGCATGCAGCGGATGATCCGGCGCCACGCCCTGATCCGCAAGCTCCCGGCCGTCGAAACCTTAGGATGCGCCAGCGTGATCTGCTCCGATAAAACCGGGACCCTCACCCAGAACGAAATGACGGTGGTTCAAGCCTGGGCCGGGGGAAAACGGTTCAAAATCGGCGGGGAGGGGTACAGCCCTACGGGGCAATTCTCCATCGACGGACAAGTTTTTGACCCCGGGAAGGACCCGAACGCCTCCCTGCTTCTCCATGGGGGCCTCCTCTGCAACGACGCCAAATTGGAGGAGAGCGGCGAAGACAAAGGCGGCAAGACCTGGCGGATGGTGGGCGACCCCACCGAGGGGGCCATGGTTGTGGCCGCGGCCAAGGCGGGACTCTGGCGGACGGGAACCGAGCAGGTGCTGAAGCGGGTCCAGGAAATCCCCTTCGATTCCGAGAGAAAACGGATGACCACGATCCATCAGATGCAAACCGCGGGAGGAAACTTCTGCTTCGACTGCCCCGCCACCGTGGCCTTTGTCAAGGGGGCCCCGGATATGATCCTGGAGATCTGCGATCAGATCATCGAAAACGGAAAACCGGTGGCCGATTACGGAGGAAAAGAAGAAGGAAGTTTTGGGCATCAACCAGGACATGGCCCGGCAGGCTCTGCGCGTCCTGGGGGTGGCCTACCGCCCCATGAACGGGGTTCCGGCGGAGTGCACCTGCGAGATCGTGGAAAAGAACCTGACCTTCGTGGGCCTCATGGGGATGATCGACCCGGCCCGGCCGGAGGTGAAAGAGGCGGTCAAGATCGCTCAGGGCGCCGGTTTGAAGAGCGTGATGGTGACCGGGGACTACAAGGACACGGCGGAAGCCATCGCCAAGGAAATCGGCCTGCTGACCCCCGGCGGAAAAGTGTTGACCGGGGCCGAATTAGACAAGATGAGCGAACAGGATTTGGCGGGGGTGGTGGACAAGGTCAGCGTCTGCTGCCGGGTTTCCCCCCAGCATAAAACCAAGATCGTGGACGCCTTCAAGGCCAAGGGATACGTCGTGGCCATGACCGGCGACGGGGTGAACGACGCCCCGGCCCTAAAACGGGCCAACATCGGGGTGGCCATGGGCATCACGGGCACCGACGTGACCAAAGAAACGGCCGACATGGTGCTCACGGACGACAATTACGCCAGCATCGTCTCGGCCGTCGAAGAAGGCAGAGTCATCTACTCCAACATCCGGAAATTCGTCTTCTTCTTAGTAGCCTGCAACGTCGGCGAAATCCTGATCATTTTTCTTTCCATGCTCGCGGGCCTGCCCATCCCCTTGAGCCCGATCCAGCTTCTTCTTCTGAATTTGGTGACCGACGGCGCCCCGGCCCTCGCCTTGGGGCTGGAAAAAGGGGAGCCGGACATCATGCGCCGGCCGCCGCGGCCGACGACGGAACCGGTTATCAACCGCGATATGAGGCTCAGTATTATCGTCATCGCCATCGCCGACACCTTGGCGGTTCTGTTGTCCTTCACCTGGGCCCTTTCCCGCTTTCCGGGAAATTTGGTGGCGGCCCAGACCGTGGCCTTCGCCACCCTGGTCTGCTCGGAACTGCTGCGGGCCTACACCTCCCGGTCGGAGACCTACTCGATCTTCTCCATTGGGATCTTCTCCAACCGCTGGATGGTGCTGGCCACCGGGGGCTCCTTTCTGCTCCTTCTGATCCTCATCTACGTTCCTTTCCTGCAGCCTTTCGTGGACACGGTGCCCCTCAGCCTGGTCGACTGGGTGGAGATGATTCCGTTCATGTTCATCGCCCCCACGGCGGCGGAGATCATAAAGATCTACCTCCGGCGAAGAATGGCCCGGACGGCGCAAGCGGCCTAACCCAACCATCCGCAGGCGCCCCCGGAAATTCGGGGGCGCCCTCTGATTTCTCTCCACCCCGGAAATTCGCGCGGCAGGCAACGAATGGAAATCCAATGGCACTTGGTCGAAAAGGATTTTTTTTCCGGGCTTCCCGAGGAAAAGCGCGAATTCCTCTCTTTGGCATCCCTTCGTTCCGTCGCCAAAAATGATTTCATTTTCCAGGAAGGCCAAATCGGAGGTTCGGGGTTTTACCTGGGAGAGGGAAAAGTCCGGATTTTCCGGGTGAGCTCCATCGGCAAAGAAGCGATCGTGTTCATCCGCAATCGCGGAGAAATGTTCGGTCTGGCGGAGATTTTGGGGGAGCAAGAACGGGTCTTCAATGCCCAGGCCATCACCCCGTGCCGGTTGTATGAAATCAAAAGGAAGGACTTCGAGATGCTGCTCCGGCGCCATTTTCCCCTGGCTCAACGGGTCATTGAAGTCCTGGGGAGAAGAGTCCGCTACTTGGGAGAGCAGCTGGAAAGCCTGATCGTCTGCGATGTGCCCGCCCGCCTGCTGCGGCTTTTGACTTGTCTCTGCTGCCCGGGAGCGCCGGACCCAAAGATGCCGGACAAACCGGTCCCCGTTTCCGTCAAACTGACCCAGGAGCAAATCGCGGCCATGATCGGTTCGACCCAGCAAACGGTTTCCGAAACCCTCAAGAAGTTGAAGGAAGAGGGGTTGATCGAAGTCTCCGGCAAAGAAATCACCCTGTTAAAACCGCGCGAAATATTTGAACGAATCTTGATATAAAACCTCTTTTTATCGGCTATCCGATAGAATCCGCCTCCTTTTCTTCCTTATAATCTCCCCACTTGATCCACCATCCCGGCGCTTCTTTTTGGATTATGGCCCCCGGGCCCTGGAACCCCTCAGCCCCTAAATCCCGGCTTTCTTCAAAGAGCCAAAATAAGACCGGGTTGGCATGGGTGGGGTAAAACGGGGCCGAACGCCACGGCTGCCAGGATGAAACCGGGATCTTCCCCTGGGCATTTTTTTTATTTAGGCCGCAAATTAACGAAAGGAGAGGCGATATGAGCCCCCAAAAGGAACCGCAGGACAGCTATCTCGAAGGGAAAATGAAGGAGATCGAAAGGGTGGAGGAGGGCGAAGACAATCAAACCAGAAAAAAGATCATCGGGCTTGTTATCGCTTTTCTCCTTTTGGCCTATTTTCATTTTAGCCCGCCTTTCGCGGGATTGAAGCCGCAAGCCCAATCGGTCCTCGGGGTTTTTATCTGGTTTATTGTCATCATGATCTCCGATGCCCTCCCGGGGGGGATTGTCGGGCTGGCCACGCCCCTCCTCCTCGTCCTCGCCGGAGGCCAAAAAATTCCGGCGGCGTTCAAGGCCTTCACCTCCGATGTTTTTTTTCTGGGAGCCGGGGCCTTTGTGATCGCCGGGATCATGATGGGAACGCCCCTGGGAAAACGGATTGCCCTGACGATCGTTACCAAGCTCAAATCCAATCGGGTGACCCGGATTCTCTTAGGCCTGGGGGTGGCGGATGTGGCTGTGGGAGGCGTCATGCCTACGGTTTCGGAATCGGCGCTCTTCCTTCCGGTGGCCAAAAGCATCGGCAACCTGATGCGGGGGCGGGAACACCTGCCCGAGGCCAAGAGGATCAATACGGCCCTTCTGCTCCAGACTCCAGGGCTGACGCCCCTGTTCACCGGAACCCTTATTTTAACCAGCCACTTTCCCAATATCATCCTGGCGGGCGCGCTGAAAGATGCGGCCGGAATCGAAATCACCTGGGCCAAGTGGTTCTGGTTGAACCTCCCGCTCTGGGGTCTGCTTCCGATCATGTTCATCTATGTGTACTGGTATTTTAAACTCTGGAAGCTGGAGATTCCCGGGGCCGCGGAAGAGATTCCCAAAATGCGCGCGGAACTGGGAAAGATCACCTGGCCGGAGGTGTGGGGCCTCATCTGCGTGGGGATCGGTCTTTTTCTATGGATTACCGAAAACGTCATCCATAAAATCAACTCGGGCATGACGGCCCTGATTGTCGCCGCGCTTCTGTTTATGCCCTGGGGGGGAATCAAATTCAAAAATGTCAACAAGAATGTCATGTGGGACACCCTGATGCTTCTGGGCGGGTCCATCTCGTTAGGGTTGGTCTTGTATGATGTCGGGGTCGTCAAATGGCTGGCCGACATAATCGTGGGGCCCCTCAAGGGATGGAACCTCTCTCCCATCCCCATGCTTTTCGTTCTGGTCTTCGCCATGCACATCGCCCGCGCCGGAGTGGTCAGCGCCGTGGCCATGGGGGCGGCCTTCGTGCCCCTGACCATCGGGATGGCCAAGACCCTCGGGGTCAATGTGTTGCCCTTCACCCTGGTGACGATCAATTGTCTCAGCTACGCTTTCTTCCTGCCCATCTCGATTACGGCGTTTTTAATCGCCTGGGCCGCTTCCGGGGCTTCGGGCTGGACCGCTGTTCGCTTCGGGGCGCCCTTGACGATCATTGCCAACGTATACGTTATTTTGGTGCAGACCGCCTGGCTGGCCTTGATCGGGTATAAACTTTAAAAAAGGGCTCAGGGCGAAAGGTAAAAGGCGCAAGGAGCAAGGAGCTAAGGGCATAGGGCCGAGAGCAGAGAGAAATTACCGAGTATTGCAAAGTTCAAATTGCAGATTGAACAGTATTTTTATGTTTATCCTAAAAGGAGAAACTTATGGCAGATGAAACCATAACAAAAATTGAAGAAATCCGGACGGAAACGATCGAGACCGATCTCCTGATCATCGGCGGGGGGAACGCCGGCTGCTTCGGGGCCTACGAGGCCAAGGCCCTTGACCCCAGCCTCCGGGTCACGATCATGGAGAAGGCGCAGATCAGCCGCAGCGGGGCTCTCGCCGCCGGCATGGATGCCATCAACACCTATCTCCGGGAGGACAAGGGGGAAACCCCGGAGAAGCTGGTCCAATGGAGCCGGGCCCAGTTGGGAGGAGGCCCCATCCGGGAAGACCTTGCCCTGAGCAATGCCCGCCTCCTCAACGAAACCGTTGAACTGCTTGAGGAATGGGGGCTCCCCATCGTCAAGGATGAGGACGGGTACTACAAGCTCCGGGGCCGGTACGATATCTCGATTCAGGGGGAGCAGCTGAAGCCCATCATTGCCGAGAAGGCCATGGAGGCGGGGGCCCAAGTCTTGAACCGGGTCGCGGCGACGAATTTTCTCATGGAGGGGGACCGGTGCGCAGGGGCCATGGGGTTCGGCGTCCGGGACGGGAAGTTTTACATCGTCAGGGCCAAGGCGACGATCGTCGCCACCGGCGGGGCCTGCGGGATCTATAAATCTCCGGTCACGGATTATTCCGGCGCCCATCATCAAACCTGGATGTGCCCCTTCAACGTGGGGTCGGGATATGCCATGGGCATCCGGGCTGGGGCCGAAATGACTTCCTTCGAGCAGCGCTGGGTGGCCGTGCGCACAAAGGATTTCTGCGGTCCCGTGGACACCCTTTCGGTCGCTTACGGATGCCTGATCACCAACGGAAAAGGGGAGCGGATCATGGAAAAGCGGTATGCGCACGTGGGCGGGGACAAGGCGCCCCGCTTCTACCGCTTGAACGCTCCCATGAACGAATGGCTGGAGGGGAGGGGGCCCACCTACGTGGACACCACGGTTCTGGATGAGCAGTCATCCAAGGACCTGCGCGAAGACCTTCTCAACGAGCGCCCCTCTTTCGTTCTTTTTCTGGCCAGTCTCGGGATCGACATCACCAAGGAACCGGTGGAAATTTACGGGAGCGACCCCTATATCGTCGGCGGGCACACGGGCAGCGGGTATTGGGTCGACGAAGCGCGCATGTCCAACGTGCCGGGGCTCTTCGCTGCCGGGGAAACGGCCGGGGGGAGTCCGAACAAATTCGTCGGCGGGTGCGGCGCCGAGGGTCGGCTGGCGGCCCGGGGGGCGCTGGAATACCTGAAAGGCGTGAAGGCGCCAGGGGTCGATTCGGCCCAGCCACAAAAAGAAAAGGAACGGATTTTCGCCCCCCTGCTTCGCGGCCGGGAGTTCGACGGGGTGACCGCCGTCGAAATGGAGGAGAGGATGCAGCGTCTCATGGACGAATACGCGGGGGGCGTGCATCAGTTCTACCGTCTGAACGAAGAGCGTTTGAACCATGCTCTCCGGAATATCAAGAAACTGCAGGAGGAGACCCGGTACCTTTACGGCGGGGACCTTCACGACCTCCTGAGCGCCCATGAAGTCATCGACCGGCTGGATGTGGCCGAGGTTCTTCTCCAGCACCTTCTGTTCCGGAAGGAAACGCGGTGGCCCGGCTGGCAGACCCGGATGGACTACCCGGAGGTGGACCCGAAGCTGGATTGCTTCGTGGAAAGCGTCCGCAATCCCGAGACCGGAGAAATCAAGGTCTTCACCCGCCCCTACGAGCAGAAAGTCCCCGGGGATCGGACGAAAGGATGAAGAACAATTCAAACTGCAAAATGCAAAATGAAAATTGAAAAAGGATAATGGTCTGTGAGCGAATTTGCATTTTTCCATCTGCAATTTTCACTTGGCAATGAGACTTGGCGTTTCTGAAAACGCCAAATCGGTAAGGAGGATTTATGCCGCCGAAAGTCGATCGCGAAAAATGTGACGGCTGCAAGGCCGAGAAGGAACCGCTGTGCGAACAAATCTGCCCGGGGGATCTCCTGACCTTGGGGGAAGACAAAAAGGCCCGCTGTCGGATGCCGCGGGATTGCTGGGACTGCATGTCCTGCATCAAGATCTGCCCCAAGGGCGCCCTGGAAACCCGGATTCCCTATCAGATCGGCTACCATGGGGCCAAACTTATTCCCATGATGGGGACGAACACCATTACCTGGACCCTGATTGACATCCACGGAAAGGTGGAGCGGTTCCATTACATCAACCGGGGGACCCTGGATTGATCCCCAAGGTTACTCCAAAAGTCGGCATTTTTTTTGCGGACCCGGGGGGAAGATTGGGCCGGGGGATGGACCTTCCGGCGGCGATGGCGCGCCTGGCAAAGATAAAAAATATCGCGGTTTGCGAGCTATTGCCGGAGGAGATCGTTAAAGGCATCCCCCGCGTTGAATCCCTTTTCAAGGAGGGACGGCTCGACCGGATCATTTGGGTGGGTCGGTTTTCCGAGAATCAGCGGGAAAAGATCGAAAAAAATCTGGAGGCGGCCGGGCTGAACCGGTTTCTCCACGAGTGGTGCGATCTGGAAGAACAGGGGGTCGGCGGCAAAGGATCGGACCCGGAGATGTTGACCCAGAAGGCCTTGATTCTGATCCAGATGTCCGTGGCCCGGGCCCGCCTGTTGGAACCTTTGGAACCGGTGACCGTGCCGGGAACAAACTCCGTCCTGATCGTCGGGGGCGGCGCTGCGGGGCTGCATACGGCGGTATCCCTGGTCGAGACGGGGAAAAAGGTTTATCTGGTGGAAAAGGAGAGCGGGGTGGGGGGGAAGGTCGCTTCTCTGCGCCGCCTCTTTCCGCGCATCTGCGATCCTCTTTGCGGGCTGGAGTTCGCCCTCCAGAAACTTCAGGAATCCCACCGGGCCGAGATTCTGACCCTGTCCGAGGTGAAAAGCCTGAGCGGAGCGCCGGGGAATTTCGAGGCGGTCATTCGCCGGCGGCCCCGCTATGTCTTCGAAGATCGCTGTCAGGGATGCGGGGAATGCGCGCAAGTTTGCCCGGTGATCCGTCCCCAGAAAGTGTCATTTTCCAACAACGTCCCCTCGGGGGCAAGCCGCAAGGCGATCCATCCCTCCGAACCGATGGCCTTTCCTTCCGCTTTTGTCGTGGACCGCGAATTCTGTCCGCCCGATTGCCGGAAGTGCGCGGAAATCTGTCCGACCCAAGCCGTAAACTTGGACGACCAGCCCGGGGAGACGGCGATTAAAACCGGGGCCGTGCTCGTGACCACCGGGTGGGACGGGTATCCCTTGGAAAAAGTGGAAGAGTTGGGGTATGGGCGCTATCCCAATGTGGTCAGCAATCTGGAAATGGAGGCGATTGCCGAAGATCCCTCGGATTTGAAAGAAGTCGGGTTTATCCAGTGCGCCGGCAGCCGCGACGAGCGGCACCTCAATTACTGCTCCTCGATCTGCTGTTCCGCGACGCTGAAGCAGGTTCTGCATTTGAAAGAAATCCGGCCGGCAACCCGGTGCTACATCTTCTATCAGGATATCCGCACCCCCGGCTTCGACGAAGAGCTGTACCAGAAGGTGAAAACCCTGGAGGGAGTTCTCTTCATCCGCGGGAACCCCTCCACCGTGAAACCGGGCGAAAACGGGAAGCTTCAAGTGCGGGCCGAAGACACCTTTTCCGGCTCCGAACTCAGCTTGAGTTTGGATCTGCTCGTTTTGGCCGGGGGGATGGTCCCTTCGGCGGGGACCCGGGAGATCGCCGAACGACTCAATCTGCCCCGGACTGCCCATGGGTTCTTTGATGCCCATTTGCCCTGCCATCCGGAAGAGAGCCAGAAAACCGGGATCCGGGTGGGTGGATCGTGCCGCGGTCCCATGGGGATCGCTGCCGCGATCGAGTCGAGCCACCGGGCGGCCCTGGATCTCCTGCCGTTTGCGGCGGAGACGATCCGGATGGCGCCGGCCTACCCGGTGCTGAATTTGACGAAATGCGACAAATGCAAAAGATGCATCGAGGAATGTCCCTACGCAAGCTATGCTTACGACCCCAACGGGTTCCCGGCCCTCGACCTGACCAAGTGCCGCCAGTGCGGGAACTGCATGGGCATCTGTCCCCTTTCCGCCATCTCGATGCGCAACCTAACCATCGCCCAGCTGGCGGCCCAGATCCGGGCGGTCAAGACCTCCTTTTTGCCCAAGGATGAGCCGGTCATCCTGGCTTTCCTCTGCCGGAACGACGCGTATTTTGCGGCGCGGGCCGCCATGGATATGAACTTGGGGGTGCCCCCTAATGTTTTCTTCTTGAAACTCCCCTGCGCGGGTTCCGTGAACAACGCCCTGATTGCCGACGCTCTGGCCTTTGGCATCGACGGCATTTTGATCGCCGGGTGCAAGGACGGCCAGTGCCACTTCATCAAAGGAAACCAACTCGTGAAGACCCGCAGCGAGGACCTGGGGGAGAAGCTCAAAAAGATGGTCATGGACCCGGGGAGAGTCCGCCTGGAATCGCTGGAGATCCGCGATTCGGTCCGCTATGCCGCTTTAATTCGGGAATACGTGGAAGAACTCAAAAAGATGGGGCCGAATCCATTTAAGACCTAAGGGGATTTCCACCGCAGAGACCGCAGATGACGCAGAGATCTATAAATATAAATTCCCTCTCCCGTGAGCCGGGAGAGGGAGTAACGGGTCGAGAACTTGTAAGGGGCTTTTCGGGGCAGAGAGCGCGGAGAGTTTCATTCGCCCTGCAGAAAGGACGATTTCCCAAAAGCCCGCACTTTTCAATTTGCATTTTGATATTTTCAACTCGCAGTAAAGTTCGCCCGATTTTTAATATCCCGGGGTGACCATAAAAACTCCATGAATAGGGATTCTTCCATAGACGAACTTTCCGGTTCGCGCGTTTGCGTCCAGTGCGGGCGCTGCTCTTCCGGGTGCCCGGTGGCCTTCGAGTCGCTGCACACCCCGCGGAAGGTTCTCCGCTTTCTGCAGCTCGGCCGGCTCGAAACGGCTGTCCGGAGCCCTTTTCCGTGGTTTTGCGCCACCTGCCAGGCCTGCACGGTCCGCTGTCCGCGAGGCGTGGACGTGGCCGGGATCATGCTGGGGCTGCGCCGCCTCGGGTACCGCGAAGCGGATAGGGAATTTTCTTTTTACCGGCACTTTCGACGGATCGTGGAGACGAGGGGAAGGATCGGCGAGCTCCGCCTCGGGCTCAAAATGGCGCTGGGAAAGATGCCTCTTCACCCCTGGGAAGACGCCTTGCTCCTCTTCAAACTTTGGCGGCGGGGGAAGATCGGATGAAATATCTCTACTACCCGGGGTGCAGCCTCAAAGGCACGGCCCGAGAGTACGACGAGTCGTTCCAGGCGATCGCCCCCATCCTCGGAATCGAATTCGCAGAGATGAAGGATTGGATCTGCTGCGGCGCCACCGTGGCCAAATCCGTGGACCGGAGCCTTTCGGAAAAACTGCCCGAACCCGCCATCCTTCAGGCGGGGAAGGCGGGCCGCGATCTGCTGATGCTCTGCCCCTCCTGTCATCTGAACCACCTTCAGGTCATAAGGACGGATCAGGGAGGAAGGAGCCTGAGAGAGGGGCTTTCCCTCGACCGTCTTCCGGGGGTGAGGCAGCTTCTGGAGGTGCTGGCATATGAGGTGGGCTGGGAGGAAGTCAGGAAGAAGATTTCCCGCCCCCTCAGGGGGATCAGAGCGGTCCCGTATTACGGCTGCTTGGTGGTCCGCCCCTTCGGACTCGGGGGCAGGGAAAGCCTGGAAAATCCGCAGAACCTGGAGAATTTGATTGCCGCCGCCGGCGGGGAGCCGGTTTCTTTCCCCTGGAAAATGGAGTGCTGCGGGGGTGGGCTCCTCCTTTCCAAGGAAAAGGTCGCCCTGAAGCTGGGGGCCAGAATCCTCAAGGAGGCGAAGAAATTGAACCCGGACTGCCTCGTTGCGGCGTGCCCGCTTTGCCACTTCTTGCTTGACGCCAAACAGCGGGCGGCGGAACGGGAGGCGGGGGAAAAGATGGGGATCCCGGTCTTGTACCTCTCGCAGTTCCTGGGGTTGGCCCTGGGGCTCACGCCGCGAAAATTGGGCTTGCACCGCTTGATCACTTCTCCCCGAAACCTCCTGGAAAAGATCCAAAAAAGTGTTGACTTCAAAGGGGGATTGTACAATAATACTGATTAAAACGCACTTTGCCTTTGTATACAGTATGCAGAGATGAAGAGTCGCCATCCGGTAAAAGGGGTGGTCTTTTGTTTTTTTGCGGGACCTTTTTTGGGCAGGTGAAAAGGGGTCGTTTCCCGGTTTGTCTTGAAACCTGGCGTCAGCTTCGAGGCACCTTCCTTTTTGACGTGAATTGTAAAAAATGAACGTCTTCCCCTTTATCCCTTGCGCCGAGGGAATGCGGGAGATTTTTTCCTTTTTTGAAACGCCCTTTTCGGGCTCATAGGAGGTGACCGGGTGTAACGGAAAGTTTTTCGACTGTCGGATGGATAGATTTCAAATAAGAGCAGGAACAAAAAAACGGAGGAATGAAAAAATGGCAAATTCAGAAACCCCTCTTTTGGATGAACTGGAAAAGGGGGAGTGGCCGAGCTTCGTGAAGGACCTGAAGCAGGCCGCCGCCAAGAAGCCCATGGCCCGCGACCTCATGCGCCAGCTCGAGCTTTCCTACAAGGAAAAGATCGGACACTGGAAGCATGGCGGGATCGTCGGGGTCAAGGGGTATGGCGGAGGCGTCATCGGACGCTACTCCGACCGTCCCGACCTCTTCCCCGGGGTCGCGCATTTTCACACCATGCGCGTCAACCATCCCACCGGGTGGTTTTACAACACCGCAGCCCTACGGAAAGTCTGCGATATCTGGGATGAGCATGGCAGCGGCCTGACCAATATGCACGGGTCGACCGGGGATATTATCCTCCTCGGGACGACCACCGACCACCTGCAGCCCTGTTTTGACGATCTCTCGGATGCGGGATTTGACTTGGGGGGCTCCGGCTCAGCTCTGCGTACCCCCAGCGCCTGTGTAGGCCCGGCTCGCTGCGAATGGGCCTGTATCGACAGCCTGGATATCTGCTACAACCTGACCATGCATTTCCAGGACCAGCTTCATCGCCCCATGTTCCCTTACAAATTCAAGATCAAGACGTCGGCTTGCGCCAACGACTGCGTCGCTTCCATCGCCCGGTCGGACTTTTCCATCATCGGGACCTGGAAGGGGAAAATCGATATCAATCAGAAAGAAGTCCTGGCGTATGCGGCTTCGGGGATCAATATCCGCGAAGAAGTCGTCGATCTCTGCCCGACCCATTGCATGAACTGGGACGAAGGGAAGAAAGAACTGAAGATCGCCGATGAAGACTGCACCCGCTGCATGCACTGCATCAACATGATGCCCAAAGCCCTGCGCCAGGGAAAAGAGAAGGGCGCCACCCTCCTCATCGGCGGCAAGGCCCCCATTCTCCAGGGCGCCCAGCTTTCCACGGTCATCGTGCCCTTCATGAAGTTAGAGCCTCCGTACACGGAGCTGAAGGACCTGCTTGCCAAGATTCTCGACTGGTGGGATGAAAACGGCAAGATGCGGGAGCGCGTGGGCGAGCTGATTAACCGGCTGGGCATGCGGACCTTCCTCCGGGGCGTGGGGCTCAAGCCCGTGCCTCAGATGGTCAAGACGCCGCGGACAAACCCCTACGTGTTCTTCTGGCCGGAAGATCTCAAGAAGGAGGAAAAGTAAAATGGCTAAGACCGACATTGGACCGCCAAGCTATAAGAATTTCTTACCGCCGGTCATTCAGAAAAACTACGGCAAGTGGAGCTATCATGAAATTGTAAAGCCCGGCGTGCTGAAACACGTGGGCGAAACCGGGGACGAACTCTATTCGGTTCGGGCCGGATCGCCGCGGTTGATCAGCACCGACCGCATCCGCGAAATCTGCGAAATCGCGGACAAGTTCTGCAACGGCTATCTGCGGTTCACCAGCCGGCACAACATCGAATTTCTGCTGGCCGACAAGACGAAGGTGGAGCCCCTCCTCGCGGAACTGAAGAGCAAACAGTACCCCGTGGGCGGGACCGGACATTCCTTGACCAACATCGTCCACACCCAGGGCTGGGTGCATTGCCACACCCCCGCAACTGATGCTTCGGGACCGGTGAAAGCGGTCATGGATGAGCTGCAGGGGTACTTCACGAGCATGACCCTTCCGTCCCAGGTCCGGATTGCTTTGGCCTGCTGCCTGAACATGTGCGGGGCCGTTCACTGCTCCGACATCGCCATCCTGGGCATTCACCGCACGATTCCCAAGGCGGATCATAACCGCGTGCCCAATGTGTGCGAAATCCCGACCACGGTGGCCTCCTGCCCCACCGGCGCCATCCGGCCGGATCCCAAGAACAAGAGCGTCACCATCAACGACGAGAAGTGCATGTACTGCGGCAACTGCTACACCGTCTGTCCGGCCCTGCCGCTGGCCGATGGGGAAAACGACGGCATTTCCATCTGGGTGGGCGGCAAGGTGTCGAACGCCCGCACGGCGCCCATGTTCTCCAAATTGGCGGTTCCCTACCTGCCCAACAATCCGCCGCGCTGGCCGGAAACGGTCGCCGCCGTTAAGAAGATCGTGGAGGTCTACGCCAAGAACGCCCGCAAGCACGAGCGGGTCGGCGAGTGGATCGAGCGGGTCGGCTGGGAGCGGTTCTTCCGGCTGACCGGGTTCGAATTCACGGACAAGCACATCGACGACTTCACGATGGCGCCCAGCACCTATCGCACGACTACCCAGTTTAAGTGGGGTTGATCATGAGCGCAGAGACGAAAGCAAAGGTCCTGGGGTTCCTGCAGGAGAAATCCAAAGGGGACAAGAAGAAGTTCTACGTCAAGGACATCGTGAAAGGGCTTCCGGGGGAAGATCGCCTCGCGATTCAAGGGGCCGTAAAGGAACTCCTGGATGAGGAGATCCTGAAATACTGGTCCAGCGGCAGCACGACCTATGTCATGTTGGCCGAGTATTTCCCCAAGGAGTAATCCGGACCCATGAGCTGGACCTTACCCCGGTTGGTTATGGCCGCCCTCCGGGGGGGAGCGGGGAAGACGACGCTCTCTCTCGGAATGGCGGCAGCTTGGCGAAAGCAGGGCCGCGAGGTCGTTCCCTTCAAAAAAGGCCCCGACTACATCGATGCCGCCTGGCTTTCCCTGGCGGCAGGGCGTCCGTGCCGCAATCTGGACACGTTTTTGCAGGACCGGGAACAGGTCCGTCTTTCTTTTTTTCGAAATGCCCTGGAAGGCGAAATTTCCCTCGTCGAGGGAAACCGCGGGCTGTATGACGGCTTTGACGCCGCGGGAAGCCACAGCACGGCGGAACTGGCCAAGCTTCTCAAGGCCCCGGTTGTCTTGATCCTCGATTGCGACAAGGTGACCCGGACCGCGGCCGCCATGGCTTTTGGATGCCAGCAGCTGGACCCGGGAGTCGATCTTCGGGGCGTGATTTTGAACCGCGTGGCGCGCAGCCGCCAGGAATCCGTTCTGCGGCAGGCGGTCGAAAGCGCCTGCGGGATTCCGGTGGTGGGGGCGGTTCCCCGTCTGGAAGACTATCCCTTTCCCGAGCGCCACCTCGGGCTCACCCCGCCGCAGGAGCATCAACGGGTCCGGGAAGCTTTGACCCGGGCTCAGGAAGTTGCCGAAAGATTTCTCGACCTGAAGAGCCTGGAGAGGATCGCCCGCGGGGCGCCGACTCTCGACTGGTCTTTGAAAATGGAAGAGGTTTCCTTGAACCGCCCGAGTTCAGGCGAGGCCCCGGTGATCGGAGTCATCAAAGACTCCGCCTTCCAGTTCTATTATCCGGAGAATTTGGAAGCTCTGACGAAACAAGGGGCCCGGGTGGTTGAAATCAGCGCGGTTCGGGAAACGAAACTGCCCGACGTGGACGGGCTTTACATCGGCGGAGGTTTTCCTGAAACCCATGCCGAGGCCCTGTCGGAGAACACCGCCTTTCGGCAGTCCCTGCGCGAGGCTGCCCGGGAGAACCTTCCGATCTATGCCGAATGCGGCGGTTTGATGTATCTGGGGGAAAGCCTGAACATAGGGGAACGAAACTACCCCATGGCGGGCGTCCTGCCCATCGGCTTCGGCATGGAAAAGAAGCCGCAGGGGCATGGGTACACCCTGCTGGAGGTGGAGGAGGAAAACCCCTTCTTCCCCGTGGGCCGGGAAATCCGGGGCCATGAATTTCACTATTCCCGGGTGCTCTACGTCCGGGGAGGGGAAGCCTACTTCGCCTTTCGGGTAAAACGCGGCGAAGGGATCGACCGGAAGCGGGATGGTCTCTGCTTTAAGGAAACCCTGGCCACCTACTCGCACTTGCATGCCCTGGGGCATCCCGAATGGGCCTCCGCCCTGACGGAGAAAGCCCGGCGGTATCATTCGGTCCGGGTGGGGACGCCGGTTACGGTCTGACCATGGAAGATCTTCGGGTCGCCGCCGTCAGTATGCTCTCCGCCATCGGGAACAAGACCGAGAATCTCTCCCGGATGGAATTCCTGGTGCGCAAGGCGGCGCAAAGCGGGGCGCAAGCGATCTGTTTCCCGGAGCTCAACATCTGCGGCTACAGCCTAAGAAATGAAGCGGCGGAGAACGCCGAAACGATTCCCGGGCCTAGCTCCGAAGCGGTCTGGCAAATAGCCCAGAAGAACGAAGTTTTGATTCTGGCCGGCCTGGCGGAAAAAAAAGACGGGGGAATTTTTATCAGCCACTTTGCCGCAGGACCCGGCGGAATCTTGGGCGTCTACCGCAAGATTCATTTGGGTACGCCGGAGGAAGGAATCTTTCAGGCCGGATGGGAGTGTCCGGTTTTCCGATACGGGGGGACGAATATTGGGATTGAGCTCTGTTTCGATGGCCACTTCCCGGAACTCAGCACGATCCTGGCGCTGAAGGGCGCCGAAATTATTTTTATCCCTCATGCCTCGCCCCGGGAGTCCGGGGAAGGGAAGCGGGGGAGATGGCTTCGCTACCTTGCGGCCCGAGCGTATGACAACAGCCTTTTTGTTGTCGCCTGCAATCCCACGGGAAGAACCGAGAACGGGTTCGTCTTTCCCGGGGCGGCTGTGGTTGTGGATCCCAAGGGGGAAGTCTGCGCATCCAATCAAGGAGAGGAAGAGGAAGTGGTTTGCGCCGATCTCCGGAAGGATTCTTTCCTGAAAGTTCGGGAAAATCCGCATGGGTTTTTTCTGAACAGACGCCGTCCGGAAATATACCGCGAGCAACTGAAAAATTGGGAAAAAGGGAAATAGCTCAGCCACAAAGATAGAAATAGAATCCATAAAGACCTAAATCTCAAAAGCCTTTGCCACAGAGGGCACAGAGATCACAGAGGTTCAAGACCAAGAGACTAAAGGGCCAATTCGAACGTCTTGGCAAGCTTGTTTGCGCTTTGATCTTTGTTAAGCTGTTTTATTCGCAGCCTATATGTCTCTGTGATCTCTGTGTCCTCTGTGGCTAAGAAGTTTAATATATTCACCTGCGTTCCTTCCTGATTTCTCATTGCGGGCGGGAACGGGAAAATACCGAATATCTGAAGACATCATCAGCAAAGGAGGAATAAGGAATGCCGATCATCGATTTAGGGGGAAAGCAGTACGATGTGGACGAGGATGGTTTCCTTCAGGAGTTGGACAAATGGAACCCGGAGTTTGCCCAGGCCTATGCCAAAGAAGAAGGAATCGAAGGGCAGTTAAGCGAAGAGCACTGGAAGCTCATCAACTATCTTCGCGACTACTATCAGAAATTCGGGATCGCCCCCATGATCCGCAAACTCTGCAAAGAGACGGGTTTCGATCTGAAGAAGGTCTACGAGCTCTTCCCTTCGGGGCCGGCCAAAGGGGCCTGTAAACTCGCCGGGTTGGCAAAACCCACCGGGTGCGTTTGATCGGGGAATTACTGGGCCGAGGGGGTTTTGCGGCCTCTTTGGTGGTTTTAGGCGAAATTCGAATATCCGAAACGCCGCAAACTTTGTAGAGTCGTCAAATCCCCCTTCAGCCCCCTTTTCCAAAGGGGAAAGATTGATGAACTCGTAAAGAGTCGCTCCTCCCTTTGGAAAAGGGAGGCCGAGAGGGATTTCGGGTTTCCTGGTGTAAAGATGGATCTCATCACCCTCAAACATGAAAAAGGCCTTTGTTTTTCGGTTGAAGTCCGGGGGCACAAATTCCTCGTGGACATGCCGAAGGATTCCAAAGGGGAGAATCAAGGCCCTTCTCCCGCCGATCTGCTCGCTTCGGCCTTGGGCGCCTGCATGGGGATGCACATGGCGCTCTATTGCCAAACCGCGGGCCTTTCCTGCGAGGGGATGGAGATGAATCTGGTTTACAACCTCGTCCAGGAGAAGGACCGGAAGCGGATCAGCGCGGTGACCATTGACGTGAATTTGCCCCAGACCCTGGGGGAGCGGGAAGCGGCCCTCCTGCGGGCGGCGCAGAACTGCATCGTCCGCAACACCCTGGAGAAGGGGCCAGAGATCGATATCGCTCTTATTGAAAAGTGAAAGGCATCGGCGGGACCGATGCCTCGGCGTTCGAGGATTCAAGGGGCCAAGGATTGATGGCTTCGTAAAAAGTCGTCATTCCCGCGCAGGCGGGAATCCAGAATCTGCCAAGATATTGAAAAGACTGGATTCCCGTTTTCACGGGAATGACGGAATAACCCATTTTCAGACTTTTTACGAAACCATGAAGAGTTGAAATTTATCCTTTTGGTGCCCTTAGGTTAGCCCTCGAATTTCTGAAACCCGGAACTCCTTCCTTTCCAGTCATGAGCCTGAAAATCCTTTTGAACAAAAAGAGAAACGCCATCGTCGCCAAGTGGTTCGAACGGGTTTTGGAGACGTACCCTCTCGAGGGGCAGGGGTTTTTTCGCCGACAGGAGGATCGCTTTGCGAACCCCGTGGGTTCTACGATCTTCTCGGGTCTGGAAGGGTTGTTTGCCGAACTTCTGGGAAAGGGAGATTGCGAGAAAACCCGGTCCTTGTTGGACGACATCTTGCGGATCCGGGCGATCCAGAATTTCTCCCCCTCGCAGGCGGTCGTTTTTCTCCCTCAGTTGAAAGGGGTGTTGAAAGAAGAAATCGGAGAGGAAGTTCGGCAGAATCGGCTCCATGAGGAATGGCTGGAGCTGGAGTCGCGGATCGACGATTTCCTTCTCCTGGCTTTTGACATCTATATGGAATGCCGGGAAAAGATCCAACAGCTCAGCAACCGGGAGCTGCGCAATCGGGCAACATTTTCAACCCCTCGTTCGTAATATTGGAGGATCGCTTTTAAATCCCCCCAACCCCTGGAACCGCTTGGCCCTGACGAAATTCCTTTTTTCAAAGGGCTAAAGTGTTACAAATTTAAAAGTTTTTTGATTTCGGTAACCCTCTGCGTTCTCTGCGCTCTCCGCGGTGAATAATTCTTTTTTAGGAGCAGCCATTTGAACATCGGGTTTTCCCTTTTCGTCCTATTTGCGCTCATCCTGATCGCGTTTGTCGGTGCGGGTCAGGCGGGGTGGCAAGCCCTTTTCGGTCTCTGGTTTCCCTACGGGGCCCTGTTGGTTTTCCTCGGGGGAGCGATTTACCGGGTGGTCCGCTGGGCGAAGACTCCGGTTCCCTTCCGGATTCCCGCAAGCTGCGGCCAGCAGAAATCCCTTCCCTGGATTCGCTCCGGGTTCTTCGAAAACCCGCACAACACCTGGGGCGTGATCGGGCGGATGGCGCTGGAAGTTCTTTTCTTCCGCTCCCTTTTTCGGAACACCAAGGTTTCCCTTAAGAACCAAAGGCCGGTTTACGGCGGAGCCAAATGGCTGTGGCTCGCCGGCCTGACCTTTCACTGGTCCTTTTTGGTGATCGTGACCCGGCACCTGCGGTTTTTTACCGAACCCGTCCCCTTGCCTATCAACCTCCTGGCCACGTTGGACGGTCTCTTCGAAATCAGCGTCCCCACCCTTTATCTCAGCGATGCGGCTCTAATTTTGGCGGTCACGTACCTCTTTTTGCGGCGGGTGGCGATCCCGCAGCTCCGGTACATTTCCCTGGCAGCCGACTATTTCCCCCTGGTTTTGCTTTTGGGGATCGCGGTTTCGGGCGTCCTGATGCGCCACGTCTCCAAGGTAGACCTGCAGAGGGTGAAAGAGCTCTCCCTCGGCTGGTTTACGTTCCAGCCGGCCGTCCCGGAAGGAATCGGGGTCATCTTCTATATCCACCTTTTCCTGGTCTGCAGCCTCCTGGTGTATTTCCCTTTCAGCAAGCTGATGCATCTGGCCGGGGTATTCTTCACCCCGACCCGAAACCTGGCCAACAACAACCGCAGCCGCCGGCATATCAACCCCTGGAATTATCGGGTTCGGGTCCACACGTACGAGGAATATGAAGACGAATTCCGGGAGCGGATGAAAGATGCCGGAATTCCCGTGGAGAAGGAGTGATCATGTCGCTGGCCAAAGCCCCAAAGCCCGACCAATTGACCCGGATCGATTATCATCCTCCTCAAAGCGGTTGGATGGACACGCCCGTCCAGTTCAGGCCCGGGACCTGGTGCTACGCCGCCCCGGCGAAGAACCTCAAGGCTTTGGGAATGCCCAACGCCCGGGAGTGGCAGGTGGCGGACGCAAACTGGAAACTGCCCCCGAACTGGAAGGAAATCATCCTGAACGGATTTAAAGAACGCTTGGATAAATTCCGGTCCTTCCGCCTGTTCCTGGACATCTGTGTGCGCTGCGGGGCCTGCGCCGACAAGTGCCATTTCTACATCGGCTCCGGGGACCCCAAAAACATGCCCGTTCTCCGGGCCGAGCTGCTGCGTTCGATTTACCGCCGCTATTTTACAAATTCGGGCAAGGTGCTCGGCCGGCTGGCCGGAGCGCGCGACTTGACCGAGGACGTGCTCAAGGAATGGTTTTACTACTTCTACCAGTGTACCGAATGCCGGCGGTGCTCGGTCTTCTGCCCCTACGGGATCGACCAGGCCGAGATCACGATGCTCGGCCGGGAGCTCCTCAACTTGGTGGGGTGCAACATCCACTGGGCCATGGAGCCGGCGGCCAACTGTTTCCGCACCGGCAACCACTTGGGGATCCAGCCCCACGGCGTCAAGGACATGTTGGACTTCATTGCCCAGGATATCGAGGACAAAACAGGGATTCACATCGATATCCCCCTCAATAAAAAGGGGGCGGATATCCTTTTTGTGGCCCCTTCCGCGGATTATTTTGCGGACCCGGGGACCTACACCTGCATGGGCTATCTCCAGCTGTTCCACGAACTCGGCCTCAACTACACCTGGAGCACTTATGCCTCCGAAGGAGGGAACTTCGGTCTGTTCATCTCCCATGAGATGATCAAACGGCTGAACGCCAAGATCTACGCGGAGGCCAAGCGCCTGGGCGTGAAATGGATCATCGGGGGAGAATGCGGCCACATGTGGCGGGTCCTGCACCAGTACATGGACACCCTGAACGGGCCGGCGGACTTCCTGGAAGAACCGGTCTCGCCGATCACCGGCACCAAATTTGAAAACGCCCGTTCCACCAAGATGGTCCACATCACCGAATTCACGGCCGACCTGATCCGCCACGGGAAACTCCGCTTGGACCCGAAGCGAAACGACCACCTCCGCGTGACCTTCCACGACTCCTGCAACCCCTCCCGGGCGATGGGGCTCTTCGAAGAACCGCGTTACATCCTTCGGAAGGTGACCAATCATTTTTATGAAATGCCCGAAAACACCATTCGGGAGAACACGTTCTGCTGCGGCAGCGGCGCGGGGCTGGGAACCGATGAGAACATGGAGATGCGGCTCCGCGGCGGGCTCCCCCGGGCGAACGCCGTGAAACACGTGAAAGAGAAGCACGGGGTGAACCGCCTCGCCTGCATCTGCGCCATCGACCGGGCCGTTTTCGTTCCCCTGTTGGAATACTGGGTTCCGGGGGTGGAGGTGACCGGGCTGCACGAACTGGTGGGCAATGCCCTGGTGATGAAGGGGGAAAAACCCCGCGAAACGGATTTGCGGGGGGCGCCCTTGCAGATGACGGAGGAGCGTCAAAATGTATGACGCCAAGAAAGTCTTCATCGGGATTTTCCTCTTCCTGGTCCTGCTGACCTTTCCCTTTTGGTACGGGAAGGGAAAGGCGGTCCCGGCCCTGCAGCTGAAAATCGACACCCCGGAAATCGTCCGGCTGGCGGAGAAAAAATGCCTCGAACCGACCGCCTACATGCGCGCCAGCCACATGGAACTGATCGACTCCTGGAGGGAAGCCGTGGTTCGGGACGGAAACCGTTTCTATGTGACGTCGTCCGGAAAAAGCGTTTCCATGAGTCTTTCCCAGAACTGCTTGGGCTGCCATTCAAACAAGGAACAGTTCTGCGACACCTGCCACAATTACGCCGGGGTGAAGCCGAACTGCTGGAGTTGCCATAACGTTCCCAAGGAGGCCAAGCGATGAACCGGAGCCGCAGGAACTTCCTGAAATTGACCGGCCTGTCCTTGTTAGGACTAAGCGCCAATCCGGCCTGGGACGCCCTGGCGGGAACCGGGAATCCGAAATTTCTAAAGGGCCCGAAAGCCCTGAAGGGGAAGCGGTGGGCCATGGTGGTGGAAATGGGCAAGTGCCGGGAGGGATGCCGGGATTGCCTCGACGCCTGCCACCGGGTTCACAATGTCCCGGATTTCAAGAACTCCAAGGACGAGATCAAGTGGATTTGGAAAGAGCCCTTGAAATCCGTTTTCCCGGAGCAGGAACATCCCTACCTCGAGGAGCCGCTACGGGAAAAGCCGGTCATGGTCTTATGCAACCATTGCGATAATCCTCCCTGTGTCCGCGTCTGCCCCACCCAGGCGACCTTCAAGCGCCGGGAGGACGGCATCGTGATGATGGACTACCACCGCTGCATCGGCTGCCGCTTCTGCGTGGCCGGATGCCCCTACGGGGCGCGGTCCATGAATTTCCGGGACCCGCGGCCTTTCCTCCGGGAAGTGAATCCGGAGTTTCCCACCCGCACCAAAGGGGTGGTGGAAAAGTGCAATTTCTGTGTGGAAAGACTGATCCAGGGGCTTTTGCCGGCCTGCGTGGAAGCCTGCAAGGAGAAAGCCCTGATTTTCGGGGATCTGGAAAATTCGCAGTCTAAAATTCGGGAGATCGTCCAGGGCCGGGTCGCTTGGCGGCGCAAACCCGAACTGGGGACGCATCCGCAGGTTTATTATATTCTATGAGGGCGATAACGCAGGTTTGAAGGATTGAAGGGGGTAGGGAGCAGGGGGTAGGGTCGAGAAGAACATTGGAAAAAGGTTCTTCCCTACCCCCGGCGCCCTACCCCCTGCACCCTGTCCTAAGGCGTGAGGGAGAGATGATCGAGAAGGCGCTTGTCGGCGGCAAAAAATACTGGGGATGGCTGTTCTTTCTGCTCCTGGTCCTTTTGGTCGGGGCGGCCAACTACCTGCGCCAGTTGGATTACGGCCTGGGCATAACGGGAATGAGCCGAGACGTGACCTGGGCTCTTTACATCGCCCAGTTCACCTTTTTGGTCGGCGTGGCGGCGTCGGCGGTGATGCTCGTTCTGCCGTATTATCTGCACAACTACAAGGCGTTCGGTCGCATCACGATTCTCGGGGAGTTCCTGGCGGTCGCTTCCGTGGTCATGTGCCTTACCTTCATCATCGTGGACCTCGGGCAGCCGGCCCGGGCTTTCAATGTGATCCTCTATCCGACTCCGAGCTCGATCCTCTTCTGGGACATGATCGTCCTGAACGGGTATCTCCTCCTGAATATTCTGATCGGCTGGACGGTTCTCGATTCCGAAAGAAAAGGAATCGCTCCCCCCAAGTGGGTCAAGATCCTGATCTACGTCTCCATCCCCTGGGCCATCAGCATCCACACGGTGACGGCGTTCATCTACGCCGGCCTTCCCGGGAGAAGCTTCTGGCTGACGGCCGTCATGGCGCCGCGATTCCTGGCCTCGGCTTTTGCCTCCGGCCCGGCGCTTCTGATTCTTCTCTGTTTCATTTTGCGAAGATTCACCCGCTTCGACGCCGGCAAAGAGCCCATTCAGGCCCTGGCGAAAATCGTGACCTACGCCGTGATCATCAGCATCTTCTTGGTGCTTATGGAAATCTTCACGGCCTTTTACAGCCAGATCCCGGAACACATGAAGCATTTCACCTACCTCTTCGTCGGTCTGGAAGGTCACCGCGGGCTTGTCCCCTGGATGTGGGCCTCCGTCATCCTGGCGTTCGGGGCGGTCGCTCTCCTGATCAACCCGAAGACGCGGAAAAACGAGGGGCTTTTGGCCCTGGCTTGCGGCGCCGTATTCGTGTCCCTGTGGATCGAAAAGGGCCTCGGATTGGTGGTGACGGGTTTCATTCCTTCGCCGCTGGACAAGATCACCGAATACACACCCACGGGACCGGAGGTGGCGATTACGCTGGGAGTTTGGGCTTTAGGGCTCCTGATTCTCACCGTGCTTTACAAGGTCGCCATTGCCGTGAAGGAAGAAGTGGAAGAAGAAAGGGTGTAGGGGTGATATCTTTAATAAGATTTAGGCAACTTTTAGCTTAAATCTCTGTGCTCTCTGTGCCCTCTGTGGTGAGTTTTGATCGGAGGCGGCAAAATGGCTTTTTTGGAATATGCCGAGAGGCGCGTTGAAGTCGACGATGATGGCTATCTGGTCCGATTCGAGGAGTGGGACGAAAAGGTCGCCTGCGCTTTGGCCGAGCGGGAAGGCGTTCTCAATCAGTGTCCCCTGACCGAGGAGCGGTTGAACCTCCTCAAATTCATGCGGGAGTATTATAAGAAATTCAACTCGTTTCCGATCGTGCCGGCCGTATGCAAAAACGTGCACCAACCGAAAAACTGTCTGAGCGAACAGTTCCTCGACCCAATCCAGGCCTGGAAGATTGCCGGTCTCCCGAAGCCCACAACCGAAGTCTTCGCCCACATTCATCCTTAGCGTCAGGTTTATATTCCCTGCCCATGGAGAGCCGGACTTTGGGGAAGAGCAGGAGACACCCCGGAGCAGAATCAGGAGACCGAGTAATCGCTTGGAGCATAATGGCCTAAGGGAGGAAAAATGGGACTCCAAATTTTTTCTTATCTTTGTTTGGTTGTTTTCTTAGTCGCCGTCGCTTTGAGAATCAACAAACAACTCAAAATGCCCGTCCACTTCCGGTGGGAACTCTACCCGGTTCAGCATGAACCGGGAGACAAAGCCTCCTACGGCGGATCCTACATGGAAGAGGTCAACTGGTGGGAAAAGAAACGTCAAAAATCTCTAACCAACGAAATCAAATATATGGTCCCGGAAATTTTTCTGCTCCGCGGGCTTCGCGAGGAAAACCGGAGCCTCTGGAACGTTTCCTTCCCCTTTCATTTCGGGCTTTACCTGTTGTTTACGACCCTTTTTTTGCTCGTCCTGGGAGCCCTCATTCAGGTTTTCGGCGGGAAGGTTTTTCCCGGTGCCGGAGCCTTTTCCGCCTTGGTGTATTACCTAACGATCCTGATGGGGTTTTTAGGTCTGATGCTGGGAACCCTGGGTGCAGTCGGGCTCATTCGCCGGCGTTTGAACGATCCCGACCTGCGAAATTATTCGAGCCCCCTGGACTTCATAAACCTTTTTCTGTTTCTCCTCTTCCTGGGGGTGAGTTTGCCGGTTGGGCTTCTCTTCGACCCCTCCTTTGAGGGTGCCCGCGGGTATATCTACTCGCTGATCACCTTTGGAGGCCGGCCCGAGGGAACCGGGGGCAAAATCGGCATTCCCGGAGGCTTTGCCGCCTTTCTCGCCTCGCTCCTGTTTGCTTACATCCCCTTGACCCACATGTCCCACATGTTCATGAAGTACTTCATGTATCATTCCATTCGCTGGGAAGACACCCCGAATGTGAAAGGCAGCCGGGTGGAGGCCGAGGTTCTGAACAATCTGGGGTTTAAACCGACCTGGGTTGCCCCGCACATCGGCGCCGATGGAAAGAAAACCTGGGCGGATCTTGCTGCCCCCAAGGCAAAGGAGAATTGAAAGTGCCCGAGGCCCTGAAACCGTCAGATATATCCAAGCCGTCTAAACGATTGGCCCACATTACTGCAGAAGACCTGCCTCCTCTGCCGCCTCCATACGAGGATTTCAATCATAAGACTCTCACCGAGCTGAAAGAGGAGAGAATAGCGAAAGTTGAGGCTTCGCTGGACGATACCATTGCGATCGGGATTCCCAAACCCAAAAACCAGGAAGAGGAAGAGCATTATCTGCGGGCCTTTCTCTCGGGGTTGGAAAAGCTGTTCCAGAAGGAAAACAACTGGGGATTTCTCCAGCCGCTTCTCCTGTCCATGGACCACTGCGCGAAATGCCAGACTTGTTCCGAGTCTTGCCCGGTTTTCGAAACCAGCGGACGCAAGGAAATCTACCGCCCGAACTTTCGGTCCGAAGTTCTGCGGAGGCTCTACCGGAAATATGTCAAACCCTTCGGGAAACTCTCGGCCAAACTTACCGGCGACATTGATTTAAACTGGACGACGATCTCCAGGCTGGCGGAGTTAGCCTACCGCTGCACCCTGTGTCGACGGTGCGCCAGCGTTTGCCCAGTGGGCGTGGACAATGGGTTGATCACCCATGAGATTCGCAAACTCTTTTCTCAGGAATTAGGAATTGCCCCCAAGGAGATCCATGACAAGGGGACGGTCCAACAGCTTAAAGTGGGTTCGTCCACGGGGATGAACCCCGTGGCGGTGAAAGACAGCGTTGAATTCATCGAAGAGGAGATGACCGAACTCGCCGGGTTTAAGGTGCAAATCCCCTGGGACAAAGAAGGAGCGGAAATTCTCCTTCTGCATAATGCAGGGGAGGTCCTGGCTTGGCCCGAGAACGTGGGCGCATTTGCCATTATTCTTCAGGCGGCGGGAATTTCCTGGACGCTCTCCTCGGAAATCGTGGGCTATGACGGGGTGAATTACGGCGTCTGGTATGACGATGTGCAGTTGGCCCGCGTTGCCGTCAAACACGCCGAAATTGCCAAAAAACTGAAAGTGAAGAAAATCCTCATCGGAGAATGCGGGCATGCGCACAAGGCGCTGACGATCATCGCCGATCGGGTGCTGACGGGGGATTTGAATGTCCCCCGGGAATCGGCCGTGGTTCTCCTGGACGATATCGTGCAGAGCGGAAAGCTCAAATTAGATCCTTCCCGCAATAACTTTCCGGTGACGCTTCATGACCCCTGCAATTTAGTCCGGCTCATGGGCATCGTGGAACCGCAGCGCCGGATTCTACGGAAAATTGCTCCGAGATTCCGGGAGATGACCCCCCATGGGGTTGAGAACTACTGCTGCGGCGGGGGCTCGGGGTTCGCCATCATGTCCGCCTACAATTTCGCCGAATGGCGGACCTTGGTGAGCAGTCGGAAAAAACTATTGCAGATTCTTGACGCTTTCAAAGAGGAACCCTTAGATGTCTTCAAGTATGTTTGCGCCCCCTGCTCAAACTGCAAGGGGTCGATCCGGGATATCCTGGATTATTACCGGGCGAAAGAAAGAAGCCATATCCACTACGGCGGCCTGGTCGAGCTGATCGTCAACGCCATGGAAGGGATGAAAAAGCCAATGATTAAATTCGGCGAGGGCTGAAAAAGGCCCCAGGCAGAAGCCCGGCCATCCCCCGGTTCATTTCGGAAAGCCTCCTGTTTACAGGGGGCTTTTTTATGGTTGGGCAAACTAAAAAGGGTAAATATATGAGCCTCTTGCAAAAGTCGGTCACTCCGTCATTCCGGCGAAAGCCGGAATCCAGAACCGCTTGAAAATCCTGGATTCCGGGTCGCGCTTCGCTTGGCCGGAATGACGCCCTTCTACTGCTTTTATGAGTTTTGCAAGAGCCTCATATTATAGAATTAAAATTGATGAACTCGTAAAAAGTCGCTCAATCGATGGTTTCAATTGTAGGGGCGCGATGCTTCGCGCCCGATATCGGGCACGCGCAGCGTGCCCCTACATGCAAGGCGCGCGAAAACTGAGGAGAGAGGCCCCTTAGGGGCCGCAACGACGAAGTTGAAGCGCAACGCCGCAGATGGACTTTTTACGAGACCATCAAAATTAATAATAATATTTTGGTTGAACCCGAAGGCAGGCCCTTCCGTTTTTTCTAATTCGATTTTTTGTATCAGTTTAGAGTTTTGAAAAAATCATGTGACCGCCTCTGTCGTGGCCCGGGGGCCGGTCTGGCCCCCGGGCCCTAAAACCGCTTGGCCCTGAAGAAATTCCTTTTTTCAAAGGGCTAAAGTGATACGATTTTTTCATGTTTTTTGCGGAAAATTGTGGGGTAAGATCCTTGACTGATAATTCCGATCGTGTTAGTAGTATTATAGTTTTTTCAATAAGTATGGTCCCGATTTTGTTTTTATGAAGCTTTCAACAAGAGCAAGATATGCCCTCCGGGCGATGATCGCCATCGCCAGATCGACCAACGGATCAAAACCTACAAGTCTGCATCAAATTGCGGACACCACCCATATTTCCCGCAGATACTTGGAGCAGCTGGCGATCGCCCTTAAAAGGGCAAGACTTTTGCGTGGACTCAGCGGGAAAGGGGGAGGGTATATGCTGGCTCGCTCGCCCCAGGAAATCAAGATCGGCCAGATTTTCGAGGCGGCCATCGGTCCGGTGAATATCGTGGAGTGTGTGGCTCATCCGGACGATTGTTTGCGGGCGGTGTTTTGCGAGTGCCGGGCGGTTTATTCCCTCATTAACCGGAAGATCAACCGGGTTCTCGACGAGATTTCCCTGGCCGATCTTTCCGATCCGGAAACAATGAAACGAATTTGTCTGGAATTGGAGGGCTTGGAAAGTCGGCCGAATGTTTGACGGAGATTCCCGGTCTTGAAAAAATTTCTCATGGGAAAAATCCGGTTCGATTTTGAGTAACCCTTTAGCCTTTGGCAAAGCCGTCAAATCTCCCTTTGGAGTAGGATTGTCGCCACTCTCCAGGGGGAAAAATGGAATCCCTTAGCGGAGGCGCTCAAAAAAGCACTCCTCCCTTTGGAAAAGGGAGGCCGGGAGGGATTTTTGGGAAAACATTTTCAAAAAGCTAAATGGGTGCGAATTTTGGAAAAATGGGGAGATAAAAGATGGCGGACGAACTAAAAGTGAATGACAAGAAGATTGCTTTGACGATTGGGTTTATCATCGACTCCAAAAATATGGACGGCATCGTGTATTATGCCCGTCCGGATTTGAGCCTGGGATCCGGATATGGTTCGGCGATTGCTACGCAGGGAGGGCCCAAGGTCCAGGAGGAACTGAAAAAGATCGGCACCGCCAACGTGACCGAGGTGGTGATAACGGGGGGCGGCAACCTTCAGGCCAAATATATCCTTCATGCCGTGGGGCCCCGTTTCCAAGAGGAAAATCTGGAGGAGAAGCTTCAAACAACGATTCTGAACACCTTGAAAAAAGCGGAGGAGCATAAACTCCAAAGAGTTGTATTTCCGGCTATGGGAACGGGTTTTTATGGAGTTCCCCTGGAGGTCTGCGCCCGGATGTCCATGGAAATTGTTAAAGAGTTCTTGCCCAAAGCGGTCAGTTTAAAGGAGGTCGTTTTCTGCCTCCGGGATTCCCGGGAGCATAAACCCTTTCAGGAATACCTCCAGAAGATGAAATCGCCGTAATCACCCAAGTTTTTATTGGAGTATTTTACCGGAATTCCGAGAGGGGATTCCCGGAGGGGAAATACCCAATCTAAAAATGACGATTTCGGAAAAGGTCTTCAAATCCGTTTTTCCGTCATTCCCATGAAAATGGGAATCCAGTCTTCTCATAGGTTTGCAGATTCTGGATTCCCGCCTGCGCGGGAATGATGACTTTTTACGAAATCATCAAAAGTAGATAGCCGTTTGAGGAGGTTGATATGAGTGAGACCCTTCGTTTTGTTTCCGATGATCTGCAGCTGATGGCTTTGAGCTTTATGGCGATCGTCTACATTCTCCGCATCCGGTGGCTTTTGAAATTCAAGGCCTCGCGGGAACGGCAGGCGCCTTCCGGCTCGCTGAACACGTCTTCGTTTAAAGGGATCGTTTATTCCTGGGCGAACATTGCCATGCCGTGGTCCATGGAGAGCACGCGGCAGATGTTCTTTTTCTACGTCCAATTCGTGGTTTTTCATCTCGCGGTGGCTGCCAATATCGCCATGTCGTTGGTGATTCCCTACGCCCCCGGTTTGATGAAACCCCTCATTGTGGTCAGGGCCCTGCAGATCTTGTTCGCCTCGGCCTTTCTGATCGGATGTTTCCGGATGTACCGCCGTCTCAGCACCCCGGCTATCCGGCTGATCAGTACGCCGGACGATATTTTTTCTCTGGCTCTGCTCACGGTCTGGTCCTTGGTTTCTTTCTTCGCCGCCCCCAACCGCCCCGACTTAGGGGAGGGGGCGTTGATGTTGTATTTCATCCTGACGGCTTTCTTTCTGATTTACGTCCCCTTTAGCAAGATTTCCCACTATTTGTATTATCCTTTTACTCGGTTTTATTTCGGAAGGACCATGGGCCACCGCGGGGTTTACCCGATCAAACGGAGCCCGCAGCCCAAACCGACAAGGGTTTGACTCTGAATCCATCGATGCTGAGGAGAGAAAAATGCCACAGCCTGCAAGATCCCATAAAGCCAACAAAGTCGTCGAGAGAATGCAGAAAAAACTGAACCGCCAATTAGTCGGTTCGCTAGTTGCCTGCGTTCACTGCGGCATGTGCACTCAATCTTGCCATTACGTCCTGTCCAACCCGGACGATCCCACCTATGCTCCGGCCTATAAGGCGGACCAGATTCGCAAGATTTTCAAGCGGAATTTCGACTGGACGGGCAAGGTTTTCCCCTGGTGGGTCAAGGCGAAGGACATCCGTTCCGATGAAGACCTGGAGAAGCTGAAAGATGTCGTCTTCGGGAAATGCACCAACTGCCGGCGGTGCTCCATGAACTGTCCCATGGGGGTGGATTTTGCCACGCTCAACCGCATGGCCCGAGGGCTGCTGGTTTCCGTCGGGGTCATGCCCGAAGGCGTAGCCGTAGTCAGCAAGGACCAATGGGAAATCGGGAATCAGATGGGGGTTTTGCCGCAGGACTATCTGGAGACTCTGGAATGGCTGTCGGATGAATTGGAAAACGAGTTCAATGATCCGGCGGCGCGCATCCCCATTGACAAAATGGATGCCGATGTCGTTTATGCCATCAACCCTCGGGAAGTGAAATATGATCCGCGGACGATTTCGGATGCCGCCCGAATCTTCTACCTTGCCGGGGAAAATTGGACGATGCCCAGCGAAGGGTGGGATATGACCAATTTTGGCCTTTTTTCGGGAGATGACGAACTGGGAGGGGCGGTGGCCCAGCGGGTTTACGAGAAAGTCATTGAACTGCGTGGGAAAAGGCTGGTATTATCCGAATGCGGGCACGGGTATCGCTCCACCCGCTGCGAGGGGCCGAACTGGTCGGGAAACGGCGTTCCCTTTGTAATGGAAAGTTCGGTTATGACGATGCTCCGCTACATCAACGAGGGGCGGATTCAGGTCGATAAGAGCAAAAACAAAGAACTGGTGACCTTCCACGATTCCTGTAACAACGCCCGTAGCTGCGGTTTCTACGAAGAACCGCGAGAGCTTTTGAATTTGGTAGCTCCCGCTTTTCAGGAAATGTACCCGAACCGGGCGGAAAACTATTGCTGCACCGGCGGAGGAGGGGCGATGTCGATGTCCGAATATACCCCCCAGCGCCTGAAATCGGGGAAAATCAAAGCCGACCAACTGAAGGCGACGGGAGCCAAGGCCGTGGTCACATCCTGCCACAACTGCGTGGACGGCTTGACAGACCTGATCCGCCATTACAAACTCGGCATGAAAGTGACCCAGTTGGTCAACTTAGTGGCCACGGCCATGGTCGTTCCGGAGAAGATTGTCCTCCCGGTTGAAGCGCTGCTGCCGGCCCAGGCGCTCGGTTTGAAGGGCTTCAAAATCCTGGTGGTGGATGACGAGCCGGACATTTTGACGTTTCTCTCCACGGTTTTGGAGGATCAGGGGGCGACGGTGATCCAGGCTGCGGATGGGGAAAGGGCTTTGGAACTCGCCCTAAAAGAAAAACCGGATCTGGTGACTCTGGACCTCTCCTTGCCGGGAAAGAACGGCGGGTATGTGTTTGAGGAGATCCGCAAAAACCCGGAAATCGCTTCCACCAAGGTGTGTATTATTACCGGGAAACCGGAGTTGCGGCGGCTGATTTACGAACGGCCCGTGGCGCCGCCGGAAGGCTACCTGGATAAACCGGTTAATGAGGATACTCTGTTGACGAATATCCGAAAGATCCTGGAAGTGAAACATCCCGAAGGGCATGCGTGAGAGGCCGGGGAACGAAGAATAAAGGGAGCTTCCTGCAAAAGTCGCTCACTTCGTCATTCCGGCGAAAGCCGGGTTGGCGATCCCCTTGACTTTTTACAGGGCCATCAAGAATTGGTGAACTCGTAAAAAGTCACCTGAACGATGGTTTCGTAAAAAGTCATCATTCCCGCGCAGGCGGGAATCCAGAATCAGCCAAGATATTGAAAAGACCGGATTCCCGTTTTCACAGAGGAATGACGGAATAGCCCATTTTCAGACTTTTTACGAGACCATCAAAAATTGACATGACCGAGAATCCTTATAAAAACTATTTTGAAATGATGCCGGCCTACCTGACGATTTTGGATCGGGATCTCAAGATCGTCGAGGCAAACCGCCGTTTCCGCCGGGATTTCGGAGATTTTGAGGGGCGCTACTGCTACCAGGTGAATCGCCACCGCTCCGAACGGTGCGAAACGTGTCCGGCCGAGCGAACCTTCCGCGATGGACAGCGACACGGCATCGAAGAACATTTCAAAAATTTGTCGGGACAGGCAGTCTCCCTTCTCGTTTACACCACGCCGATCCGCAATGACGCGGGGGAGATCACCCACGTCATGAAAATGGCCACCGATATTACCGAGATCAAGGTCCTGCAAAACCAGCTTCGGGACAGCCGGGAACGGTACCGCCAGCTTTTCGAAGAAGTGCCGTGTTATATCTCGATCCAGGATTCGAACCTCCAGATCGTGGAGGCCAACCGGCGCTTCCGGGAAGATTTCGGGGATTCCATGGGCCTCAAATGCCACCAGGTATATATGCACCGTGCCGAACCGTGTGTTCCCTGCACGGTGAAGCAAACGTTCGAGGATGGCCAAGTTCACCAGTCGGAGGAAGTGGTCACCTCTCAAAGGGGCGACCATGTCAATGTGCTGGTCTCTGCGGCTCCGGTGCGCAATAGCGAGGGGCAGATCAAAAATGTCATCGAGATGAGCACCAACATCACCCAGATCCGTCAGCTTCAATCTCAGCTTGCTTCCCTCGGTTTGGTGATTAGCTCCATCTCCCACGGAATCAAAGGACTCTTGACGAGCCTCGACGGGGGGATGTACTTAGTCAACACCGGGCTTTCAAAAAACGACCGCAAGCGGTTCGAACAGGGCTGGAAGATGGTGGAGAGAAACGTGACGCGGATCCGGCGCATGGTTCTGGACCTGCTCTATTACGCCAAGGACCGAATTCCGGAGTGGGAGAAAACGTCCGCAGTAACCGTGGCGGAAGAAGTCTGCGAAGTGATGCGGGCGAAGGCGGCGGAGATGGGAATCGAATTTCATTGCGAATTCGATCGCAACGCCGGGGAATTCGATGCGGACGCCAAAGCCGTGCGTTCGCTCCTCATCAATCTGGTTGAAAACGCCTTGGATGCCTGCCGGGTGGATTCCAAAAAGAGCGGCCATCGGGTGCGGATCTCCATGAAAGGCCGACCGGATGCCATCGAATTTGAGGTGGCGGATAATGGGATCGGCATGGATCTGGAAACCCGGGAGCGGGCCTTCGGGCTGTTCTTTTCCTCCAAACGCGGGAATGGGACGGGCCTGGGGCTTTTTATTTCCAACAAGATTACTCAGGCCCACGGGGGACAGATTGAATTGGAATCTGAACTGAATCAGGGGACCCGCCTGATTGTGAGATTGCCCCGAAATAGGCCAACCCCGGCGGGTGACGCCGCCAAGAACTGATTTGGGAGGAAGCGATGGCCGACCCGAAGCGGATTTTGATTGTGGATGACGAACAGGATATTCGCACCTATCTTTCCACTCTGCTTGAGGATCAAGGGTATACGACGGTCCGGGCGATGGACGGGGTGGAAGCGATGCAGCAGGTTCAGACGGAGATCCCCGATCTGATCACCTTGGATATTTCCATGCCGGAGAAATCCGGGATCAAATTCTTCCGGGATCTGAAATCCGACGAACGTTGGAAGAAAATCCCGGTCGTCATCGTCACCGGGGTTTCGGAAGACTTCAAAAAATTCATCTCCTCCCGCCAGCAGGTTCCGGCCCCGGAAGGATTCGTTCCCAAGCCCATCAACCAGGAAGAGATCCTGACGATTGTAAAAAAACTGCTCGCTTGAGATTGAAGAGTGAGGCTCCCGTAAGAAGTCAGCAAAACGATGCTTTCGGGTGTAGGGGCGTCCGGCCGGACGCCCCTATCTTGCCAAGCGCGCTTTTTTTACAAAACCATCAAAAATACCGAATCCAGCCCGCCATTAATTCAAATGGCCACTCAAGGCGATATGGATTTTAACGCGATTATCAAAAAATATCAGATTCTCGTTTTTGCCACCGCTTGCAGATCACCAGAGACCCTATGGGGTCCCAGGATGTTACCCGGGGAAACGCCTTGAAACTTCCCTTGGTTCAATCAAGAAATCCAAAAACCAGGATTTATAAGATTGCTCCCGACACAGGATGTAAGAGAAATCGACCTTTTTAAGCAAGGCCAAGAATGCGCATAAACCGAAGATTACGCTCGGGATATCGGCCAGAGCCGCCCGGCCGAAATTGAAGAGGACCAAACCGAGTATGCCGATGAAAACTGCCTAGAATCCTTGCTCTATCCTCCGGATAAGTATCAACCCCTGAATCCGCTGTAACCCTTCAGTCACGGGTGGCGCGGAACAAATTCTGTTGTGGCCTGGGGGTCCGGGCGGTACGCGCCGGAAGCATCGGGTCGGGATGAGCAGAGATTCGGAGAAAGCCCTGAGACTCCGATCTCAGCGGCGGGAGGCCTTGGCCCCAGCCCCCTCCACGAAGAAATCAGCGCCTTATGATTCCAAGCGTAGCGCCCGGACCCCAGGCCAGGGCACCTCCTGCTATTCACGCCGGACCTAAATCCGTAGCGGCTTCCCACCCTTGACTGAAGGGTTACGAATCCGCTCAGAAGATTTCATTCTCCATTCCCGAATGGCAAACCCAGGAGGACCGCTCCTTAATTGCCGATCATTCGATAAACCCTGCAAAAAAGGTTGACAAAGGCATGCGATCGGTTTATTAAAACATATCGCCTCTTTTTTGAAAGGAGGGATAATGGATATCAAATTCAAATTCTGGCTGGAAAAAGACGGGGAAGTATTGGTAGGGGACGGAAAGGTGGGCCTTCTGCAAAAGATCGATGAATTGGGATCGATCCAGAAGGCAGCGGAAAACCATGGGATGTCCTACCGGCATGCCTGGGGAATGATCCAGAAGATTGAAAAGCGGACGGGTTTCAAATTTGTCGAGACCCAGGTGGGGGGCAAGGATGGCGGTAACGCGAATTTGACCTTGCAAGGAAAAGACTTCCTGCATAATTATTCTTCTTTCCGCAAAGGACTCGACGAGACCATCGAAAAGAAGTTTCAAAAGGCCTTTAAAAAGTGAATGAAGAAAAGGGGACGATTCAACGGTCAGCACTACGCGCCAAACGACCATTTTCACGCCGACTGAGAACCGATCGGGTGTTGACAGCTAAACGGGGCTTGCTCACAGCTGAGAGCGTTTATTTATGCGCATTTTAGGCAACGAATATAATCGAATGGAACTGGCCGGGGCCTTCGGGGACTTGGGTACTTTTATCCCTTTTGTGGCGGCGTATATCACGCTAAACAAAATGGACCCTTTGGGCATCCTGGTAGCCTTTGGAGTTTTCAAAATTATTGTAGGGCAGTACTTCAAGACGCCTTTCCCTGTGCAACCCATGAAGGCGATCGGCGGGATGGCGATTGCCCATCCGGAAACGATCACCCAGGGGATGATTTGGGGTTCAGGGATATTTACGGCAATTTTTTGGTTGGTCATGGGGCTCACCGGAGCCGTTTCTTGGCTGCATAAGATCACCGCCAAGCCCATTATCCGCGGTATCATGCTGGGACTGGGGCTCTCTTTTCTTGTTGAAGGCATCGGCATGATGAAGGGGCAGCCAGTCATCGCCATGATCGCTCTGGTGGGGACTTTCTTTTTATTATCAAAGGAAAAAGTTCCCACGATGCTCCTCCTGCTGGCTTTTGGGGTGGGAGCGGCCCTGGTGATGAACCCAGGACTTTGGCAGGAGATCGCCCAAATCTCGTTTCGCTTCAGGCTCCCGGATATTTATATAGGCAAGATTAGTTGGCAGGATCTGATTGCCGGCACCCTGGTTCTCGGGCTGCCCCAGGCCCCGTTGACCCTGGGAAATGCCATCATCGGGACGGCGGAAGAGAATAATGAGCTTTTTCCGGACCGTCCGGCCAAAGTCAAAACAATTGCGATTGATCATGGAGTCATGAACATCTTCAGCGCGGCCATAGGCGGGGTTCCTCTTTGCCACGGGGCCGGAGGGATGGCCGGTCATGTCCGCTTCGGAGCCCGCACCGGCGGAGCGCTGGTGATCCTGGGCATAATCCTGCTTTTCCTCGGTCTTTTTTTCAGCGACTCGGTGGCCACGATTTTTAAATTCTTTCCCCCCTCGATTCTGGGTGTCATCCTTTTTTTCACCGGGTTGGAGCTGGCTTCCATGGTCCGGGATATTGGCAGCAAACGTGCGGATGTTTCCATCATGCTGGTGACCGCCGGTTTTGCCATGTGGAATATGGGGGCGGCTTATCTCGTGGGCCTGGCCCTTTATTACGGGGCAAAGAAAAATATCCTCAATCTGTAATGACAAATTTTGATGGCGTTTATAATTTAAAGGAGGGCACCCGATTTTTTATTCGCACCGCGGCCGTAACCCTTCAGTCACGGGTGGCCCGGGGCGCCTCTTAGCCTTTACCCCGGACCTTAATCCGTTGCGGCTGGCCACCCGTGACGGAAGGGTTACCCGCGGCCACGCGATTCCTTTCCGCAAACCCGCGAGATCATGCTATAATAAAATTAACAGAGGGGTCATACTTTCCTGTTCCGTAATGGGTCTTTCCTAAAAAATTTAAAATTTAAGCGAATTCCTGCAAACTGAAATAAACTTGGGTTTGGAGGCGGGGGTGTTCCTGCGTTTTTGAGGTAAGGACGCCGTGACCCCCAGGCGGAAGAAGATAATAATATACTGAGGTGAGTATGGGCGATACGAGCGAATTTTCATTGACGGTGCGGCTGTTCCTGAAAGGGTACCCCTGGCGGAAAATCGATCCGGTTCCCTGGACGCCTTTGAAGAAGCCTCTTTCCCAAGCCAAGCTGGCGTTGGTTTCCAGCGCGGGATTCGTCCTGCCGGAGCAGCCGCATTTTGACGAATCGTTTAAAGGCGGCGACCCCAGCTTCCGGGAGATTCCTGCCGCGGCCGATGTCAAAACCCTGGTGGAAACCCACCGCAGCGAGTCCTTTGACCATGCGGGCCTCGAAAAAGACCCCAACGTCGGCTTTCCGATCGACCGGGTTCGGGAGCTTGCGGCCGCGGGACGCATCGGCTCCGTGAATCACCGCCATCTTTCCTGCATGGGATCGATCACGGCGCCCGGCCGCCTGGTCGTCAATACGGCGCCGCCGGCCGCGCGGCTGCTGGTCGAAGACGGGGTGGATGTGGCGCTTTTGGTCCCGGTCTGACCCATGTGCAACCAGACCGTGTGTCTGGTGGCCGCGGAGTTGGAGCGCCAGGGAATTTCGACGGTGGCTATCCAACTGCTGCGGAATGTGGCCGAAAAAATCCGGCCGCCTCGGGCGCTTGTTCGTTCCTTTCAAACACGGGTACCCGCTGGATACGCCGGGAGACCCGGCCCGCCAGACCGCCGTGATCGAGGCGGCGTTGAAGATGCTGGAGGACCCGTCGCTGACGGCTCCGGCTCTGCGGGACTACTCGTCGAAGTAAATTTTTACCGCAGAGAACGCAGAGAGCGCAGAGTAAAATAATTCAATGATGCAAAGAAACAGAAAGAAGCGGGCTTCATAAAATATGACTTTTGAATTTGCATCCTCTGCGCTCTCTGCGGTGAAATTGTTTATGTCGTTAGAAATCACGAGGAGGGAAGCATGAAACGCAAGCTTTATGTTGTGATCACAATGGTTCTGTTCATCGGTTTCGTCTTGACCGCCACCGCCCTCGCCGCCGAAAAATACAAAGGCTATTCGCGAGGGGAGATTTTCATTACGGCTCAGGAGGTTAACCAGCTTATGCAGGCGAAGGACCCCAAGCTGGTGGTCATTGCGGTGGCGAGCAAAACGGAATATTACTCCGGCCATATCCCGGGGTCCTTTCATCTCTGGCGTCCGGACTATGAAGCCGACCCCAAGACGCAAGGCGGGGTGACCGACAATATCCTCCAACCGGAAGGATACACCAAGCTGATGCAGGGACTTGGCGTCGACGCGGATTCCAAAGTGGTGGTGTACGATCACAAGTACGACGCCACCCGCCTCTGGTGGGCCTTTTATTACTACGGCAAGACCGATGTGCGCATTCTTGACGGCGGGATTAAGGCTTGGAAGAATGCCGGATACCTCACGGATCTCGTGACCGGCGGCAAGGCGGCTCGTCCGGGAACCTGGGTCGCCAAGCTAACGTACCCAGCCATGCGGGTCGACACCCCGGATATCATGGGGCTGAAAGACCGCGCCGATGCCCAGCTTTGGGACGTGCGGAGCACCAAACAGTTCTGCGGCCAGGAGACCCAATCGGGCGCCCACCGGCCCGGTCGGGTTCCCTGGGCCGTTCAGGCGGACTGGGTGCATGTGAAGACGAAAGAAAATGACGCCGAGTGGCTGCCCGCGACCGAGGCCCAGAAGTTTTTCGAAAAGCTCGGCTTCGATTCCAAAAAGCCTCAATACTTCTATTGCCAGTCGGGAGTCCGCACGACCCAGCTGATCTCCACGCTTTACGCTTTGGGTTGGCCGCTGGAAAAGCTTTTTAACTACGATAGTTCCTGGATCGGATGGTCCTTGGATAGCAAGCTTCCGATCGAAAAGGACTGCCCGGACACGACGCCGGCGCCCTGGCAAAAAAAATAGGGGAAAAACAGTGGGCCGGTCCGCTCCAGCAGATCGGCCTTTTTTTGATGGTCTCGTAAAAAGTCCATCTGCGGCGTTGCGCTTCAACTTCGTCGTTGCGGCCCCTAAGGGGCCTCACTCCTCAGTTTTTGCGCGCCTTGCATCTGGAGCTTTTTACGAAAGCATCGTCCCCCTGATTTTTTGTGAGATCATCGTTCTTGCATTTTGTTATCAACTTCAGGCGGTGGCGGAGGCTGAATGGACAAGGGAGAGAACGCGGCTCCATCAAGCGGCGGCCGGAGGAAAGGAAAGCCTTGGCGGCGCCTCCTTTTGGCGGTGGTCGTCATCGTCGTGATCGCTCTGATCGCGAATCAGCTCGGGCTCTTCGATCTGCTCAAAGGGGGATCTCTCAAGGAGCGGGTCGAACGCCTGGACGGAATGTTTCAATCCCTCGGGGGCTGGGCGCCGGCGGTTTACATCCTCATCTGGATTTTATCCTGCACGCTTCTTCTACCGGGGCTGCCCATCACGATTGCCGGCGCCTTAGTCTTCGGCGCGGTCTGGGGATCGGTTTACACGGCGATCGGGGCGAACATCGGGGCGTGCGCGGCCTTCCTGGTGGGACGCTATGCCGCCCGCAGCATGGTCGAGGGCTGGATCGAGAAAAATAAATCCCTGAAGAGGATCGACGAAGGGGTGCGGCAGCAGGGGTGGCGGATGCTGATGATTACCCGCTTCGTCCCTCTTTTTCCCTTCAGCCTGCAGAATTATGTCTACGGACTGACCAATATTTCCTTCCGGACCTACGCCCTGGTCACTATCCCCACTATCCTCCCGGGAACGATTGCCTACAACTTCGCGGCCGGCTCGGCGCGGGAGGTCATTCTCTCGGGCGGGCAGCCGGAAGCCCTGAAGCGGACGGTCCTTTATCTCGCCGTCGCCGCGGTATTTTTCGTCATCGTTTCCCTGATTGCCGGAAGGGCGAAGAAGCGGTACGGAGCCGTTGCCGGCGAGGCCGGCCCGAGCCAGGGGGACCGAAAAGAGTCTTAGAGCTTATCCTTAAATAATCTGGGGCGATGAAATCCCCCTTTGAAAATGGGGACATCGGGGGATTTGTCTTGGCGCGCCTTAGGGAAGCCCCCCCATCCCCCCTTTACAAAGGGGGGAATCTTGTTTGCAGACGAGCTCTTAGTTTCCTCCTGAAAAAGCCCGTAAACCTACCCAAGATCTTGTGGTAACCCTTCAGTCAAGGGTGAGAAGCCGCTACGGATTTAGGTCCGGCGTGAATAGCAGGAGGTGTCCTGGCCTGGGGGTCCGGGCGCTACGCTTGGAATCATAAGGCGCTGATTTCTTCGTGGACGGGGGCGGGGGCCAAGGTCTCCCGCCGCTGAGATCGGAGTCTCGGGGTTTTCTCCGAGTCTCTGCTCATCCCGACCGATGCTTCCGGCGCGTACCGCCCAAACCCCCAGGCCAACAACAAAGCCTGCCGCCTCCCCCCGTCACTGAATGGGTACGATCTTGTGCCTGAATTTCCTTGACACACAATTATCCCTTTTGTATATTCGACTCAGACCAAAGCAGTTTATCTTAAGGGCCGTAAACCCCATGATGGAGGAAGTGCTATGCAAAAAAGAAATTTCTTGATGATTGCCGCGTTGTTTTTGGCTGTTTTTCTCGTCTCTCCGGCGTACCCGCAGGGATATCCCGCTAAACCCGTTTCCGTGATTGTGGCCTACGCTGCCGGAGGGGAGACCGATATCGGGGCGCGGATCGTGGCCTCCATTGCCGAAAAAGACCTTGGCCAGCCAATCATAGTCGTCAACAAGGGAGGGGCCGGAGGACAGTTAGGATGGACGGATTTGGCCAGGCAGAAGCCCGACGGGTATACCATCGGCTTCGTGGGCACCCCGGCTCTGAACAGCATTATTCTGGATCCCGAGCGGAAAGCCACCTTCACCCTCGAAAATTTCGTCCCCATTATCAACCAGGTAGTCGATCCGGTCTGCCTTTATGTGAAACCGGAAAGCCCCTATAAGGGCTTCAAAGACCTGCTGGAGGATGCCAGGAAACGCCCCTCGAAGATCACGGTCACCACCACGGGGATCTTCAGCAACGAGCACCTGGGCATCCTTTTGCTGGAGGATGCCGCCAAGGTCAAGTTCCGGATCGTCCATTTCGACGGGAGCGCCCAAATCAACACCGCTCTCATGGGCGGGCAGGTCGATGTAGGGGTGGATAATGTGGGGGGTCCCTGGACGTCCCGGGTGAAGGGCGGGCAGGTCCGCCCCCTCATCGTGATGGACAAGGAAAGATCCAAGTTCTACCCGAATATTCCAACCACGGTCGAGCAAGGATACCCTGCCGTCATTATGTCTTCCAGCCGGGGCATCGCGGGCCCCAAGGGCATTCCCGATTCCATCCTGAAAAAACTCCAGGCGGTTTTCAAGAAGGCCATGGAAGATCCGCAGCACACGGAAAAAATGGACAAGGCGGGGCTGGCCGTCAAAATCATGGTGGGTGAGGAATACGCTAAATACATGAATGAACTCCAGCAAACCACCCGGAAGTTGATGGAATTGGGCCGCAAGGCCGATTAGGAAGGCGACCCCCACCAAGGTTCTAAAAACCCGAGGGCGCCGAGTTCCCCTGCATCTTGGAGGCTGATAAAAGTTAAAAGGCGGGCGATGTTGAGGCTATGAGGCGCATTAAGAAATAGTACGGATAAGAATTCGGTGGGGTGAAGTCCGTGCCCTATTCCCACCAATTTCCGTTCCTCATTTTTTGCAGATAAGGTTTGTATCTCGATGGTTTATTGGAGTTTCAAATTATCTACCAATAACAGCAGTTCTCGCAGGTCTTTCCCCAAAAGCCCACACCCCAATAGGTAGAGGTCAAAAAGGCAGGGCGAATTTCAACCCTGCCTTTACTTTCCTTTAAGCCTTTACCTAAGTTTACTGGAACATTCCCAACACAAACCGGTACCAGTTAAACACATTCATCTGACTGGTAATCGGCATGAAATCCTGGCCGCCCCAACCCCAGAAAAAGTCAGGCTCCCCCTCGATAAACCACCAGTTCTGTCCATACCGGTAGAACCCCCGCTCCATGATCCCATCACCGTCATAGTCTCCCGGAATCGGAAAGCTCTCTCCTCCGCCCCAGCCGTATTGCCCCATAAAATGAGCATTCTCATTCGCATCCCTCCAGACCCACTCATTGTCCGGAGCGTGATACACCGCAAATTCTATCCTCCCGTCCGAATACCAATTCCCGGGGATGGGGATACAATCCGCCCCTCCCCAACCAAACTGGCCCAGATTCCCAATCCCATAGACAAACCACTGATTGGTGGGAACATGATACAGCATCATGTCGGTTATTGCATCGCCGTCATAATCCCCGGCAAAAGGAATGCATTCCGACCCGCCCCAGCCAAATTGAATCGGTTCCGCTTCCCCCTCGATAAACCAACGGTTGGTCGGCCAATGATAGAACGCTCTTTCCATAAGCCCGTCGCCGTTGTAGTCTCCGGGAACCGGAATGGATTCGTCCCCTCCGAACCCGAATTGCCCCAGGTTGTCATCCGGATACCCCTTCACGAACCACTGGTTGGTGGGGATGTGGTAGATCGCCATCTCTGTTTTCCCGTCCCCGTTATAATCCCAAATTAGGGGATAGCAGTTCACCCTGCCCCAGCCATACTGGCCTAAATTACCGGTAGAATCCGTAAAGAATTGATCGGTGGGGTGATGGAAGGCGGCTACATCGGTCTTGCCATCCTTATTAAAATCAAATTCTGTTTTCTCTTCCTGCCCCAGGTTCCAGGAACCCACGTTCAGCTGACCGCTATCATTGTATCCCAGGGCCACCACCGTGCCGTTGGCTTTCAAACCCACCGTGTGAACATAACCTGCGGCCACCTGCACGATGCCGCTCCAAGAGCCCACGTTCAGCTGACCTTGACTATTGTCTCCCACGGCCACCACCGTGCCGTCGAACTTCAACCCCATCGTGTAACCATTCATTGAACTTGCGGCCACCTGTATGATATTGCTCCAGGAACCTACGTCCACCCCTCCCGTGACCACCACCGTGCCGTCGGCTTTCAATCCCACCGTGTAAGAATTACCTCCGGCTACCTGAACGATGTCGGTCCAGGAGTCTACGTTCAGCTGACCACCACCATTATTTCCCACGGCCACCACCGTGCCGTCGGCTTTCAATCCCACCGTGTGATAACCCCCTGTGGCCACCTGCACGATATTGCTCCAGGAGCCCACGTTCACCTGACCGTTACCATTGTATCCCACGGCCACCACCGTGCCGTCAGTCTTCAAGCCTACCGTGTGATTAACACCTGCGGCCACCTGCACGATATTGGTCCAGGAACCCACGTTCACCTGATCACTACTATTATCTCCCACGCCCACAACTGTGCCGTTGGACCTCAAGCCCACAGTGTGTTGATTACCTGCGGCCACCTGCACGATATTGCTCCAGGAGCCCACGTTCACCTGACCGCTACCATTGTATCCCACGGCCACCACCGTGCCGTTAGACTTCAATCCCACCGTGTGACCAGCACCTGCGGACACTCCGCGCGGAAACGCGTAAGCCGAAGAACAAACCGCCAGAACAAGGCAACCGGTTAGAACAACTGCCAGCCCGGACACCCACAGTTCCCTTCCCTTCCCCTCGATCCTCACCATTCTATCCCTCCTGTACCCTGTAAATTGGATTGCCCCGATTAACTCCGGCAAGGCCGACCCCTCAGAAAACAGAAAAACCCCGTCTTCAACATCGCTTAAATCTAACCAGTTTTCTCCTTTTTTTTGACTTATTGGGTGAAATAAAAAAAGGCTCCAAAGGGAAAATCTGAATCCCCTTTGAGCCTTCATGTTAGATCGTTCTGGAAAACCATTTTCATAAATCCCCCAGAAGAGCAAGGCAAATTGTTATTGATTCAAAAAGATGAAATTATGATGGCTGAAGGTTATACAAAAACCGCACCCCTGTCAAGGCCATTTTTTGCCATTTTTTACCCCTTGTTCTCTCCTGCCGATGCCACATAGCGTGCCAATCACTCAAATCACAATAATTTCGGATGGATTGAATATATCATCTGAATAACGATAACATTCGGCTTAAAGGTTTTAAGCGAAAGGGAAAGGCTTATTCTTTTCCTTAGCCATCGCCTGGATAAGAGCAGTCCCATCCAAGAACAGCGGCGGTATCTCATCGGGCCGTTTATGGACCATGGAAATCGATTCTGTTGGACAGGAGGATATGCAAAGCCCACAACCAATACAACGACCTTTATCTACCAAGGCGTGGTCATTTTGCATTTGAATGGCCTTAACCTGGCAGCGGTCAAGGCAGCTTTCACATCCGGAACAAGTTTCCTTGTCCACTTGAGCGTAATAGTTTGAATGGGCTACAGCAGTGGGATTATTATATTTATTGATATATCCCAGAGCCTTACAACAACATCCGCAACAGTTGCAGATGAGCATCTTTTGCCCGGCATGATTCGAAGAACAGTGGACTAACCCTTCTTCCTCAGTCTGGGCCAGGATCTTATGGGCCTCCTCTTTCGTAATTTCCCTTCCGAAACCATTTTCAATATAGTAATCCGCAGCCGCTCCAAACATCATGCAGGCCTCTAAAAGCTTATCACAGCCCTTGCCGAGCATTTTGCTTTCTTTTCGGCAGATACACTCGGCGACTGCGAACCGAATGTTAGAATTAATGATCTCAGATACTTTTTCATAGGGCTCAATTCCGGCTATGTGTTGGATTTCTTTTTCCACCGGGACAACTTTAAATCCCCCGGTCTTTGATCTTTTTCGTTCTGATACCATTCCCTCTTCAAAATATCGTTCAAATAATTTGATATTATCCAAATTCAAGTTCTTTAACTGGAATTCCCAAATTCCCACTACCCAGGGGACTAAGAAATACAAATTGGGTGACCCGGGAGGTCGGAGGCGAAAAATTAACCCCTTTTTGGACATTCGATAAAGCATATCCTCTATTTCTTCGGCCTCACGCCCGGCCTCTCCCGCTATCGCGGATGCCGGTTTGGGGGCAGCAGGACTTAGAAAAAGAAGGAGTTCGGCTTCTTCCGGAGAGAAGAGGGTTTTCAATATCTCCAATTCCACCCCACTATCGGTTTTAGGAAACCCCTGGGGAAACTTATCAAGTCTCTCCCGGACTTTTTCGTAGATCCTTTCCATAAATTCCTCCCTTCCGCATTACAGGATTTGGCTATCTCTTTTAAAAATTGCAACGAAGATCGAAGCAGGGCTCCAAATGCTGGACCAGTGCATGGGAATAATCCTTCTCCCGCACACCAAAAGCTGAGGGGTTAGGTTGAATGGTTAATTACCTACAAAGGGTAACAACGGTTAAAATTTACTCCTATGTGGAGGGACGGTCAAGGAGAAAATAGCATAGAGCGTGCCACTGTACGCACTTTATCAAAATTGCACATATCCACCAAGAACCGAAACTTTGATTCCCGCGCGAACAGGGAACGAGGGCCTCATTTCTGGAGGAATGATAAGGAAATGGAGAAAGGATGTCAAGTTAAGAAAACGTTCATAAATAAACAGCCCGGGCACTGAAAAGCTTTATGGGCTATTCTATTCTCGTCTTTTTGCGAAGGACACGGCTGAGGACGAAAAGGATCAGGGCGGCCACCAGGACCAAGGCGACGACGGGGATCAGGATGGCAAAAAGGCTGAGCCCGGCCGCGCCGAGGGTTTCAAGAAGGGAGAAGGCCGGATTGGCCAGACCCCCTGTGGTCGTGAAAGACAGTCCGCGCAAGGCCACCGTTGAAGCCTGAACCATGCCGGCAATCCCACCCCCGGCGATGATGGCCAGCGCCCAGCGGGAGAGAGGGGAAAAATCACCCAGGAGGGATGCGGTGGTCAGAATACCGGCCAAAACGGCGGCAGGGGTCGCGATGGTATCAAGCAGGTGGTCCAGCCAGGGAATGAAATATCCGCTTATTTCCAGGATGGTGGCGGCGGCGAAAGCCGCCGTGGCTGTATCCGAGCCGATCCATTCGAAGCCGGGGGAAAGAGGGAGGATCCCCAATTGATTGGCGATGCTCAGGGCAAGCAGGGGGACGAAGACCCGAAAACCGCAGGCCGCGCTCAACCCGATCCCTATTAAAACCGGAAAAATGAATTCCATGTCACGATTCTAAGGGTGATCTCAGGTCCTGTCAACGGGAAACGGAGATTTCTGCTTGATCCAGTTTCGCAACTGCCGCATGACCGGGAGAGATGGCTTTTTTGCAGGCCCTTCAGTCCTCGAGGCATTTCCAACAGCCCTTCAGGCATCTTTTCAATTCCCGCATCATCTCTTTGGTTTTCTCGTACCCCGGATCTTTGCGGAGATAATCCGGGACCAGGGTCGGTTCAGGGAGGCTTATGTCGAACCCTGCCAAGCCGGCGATCAGGGAAAGCCAAGCATGCGGTAGGATCTCTTTATTGTACCCCGACCCGATCATGTCAATGCCCTTCCCGCCGCAAACATCGCTCATTTCCCGAACCTTTTCCCCGATCAGGCGAAATCCTTTTAGCGTCAAACCGAGATTGGTTAGGGAATCTTCGAAATGGGGGTCGGACCCCCCGTTGCGGATGATGATCTGCGGCTGGAACTCGTGGGCCAGAGGAAGAATCGCTTCCTCGAAAACCAGTCTGTAGGATTCGTCCCCGGCGCGCTGGGGCATCGGGAAGTTGACCGTATATCCGTGGCCCTTTCCTTCCCCGCATTGGAAAGTGAATCCGGTTCCCGGGTAGATGGTGTGAGGATCCTGGTGGACATCGATGAAAAGGACCCGCGGGTCGCCGTAAAAATATTCGGCGGTCCCGTTTCCGGCGTGGGCGTCCGTGTCGAGGATCAGGATCCGTTCCAGGCCGAAATTCTCCAGGAGGTAGGTCCCGGCGAAGGCTACATCGTTGTAAAGGCAGAACCCCTCGCCCCAATCGGGTTTCGCATGGTGAAGCCCACCGCCGATGCAGATCGCCTTCTCGAACTCCCCCGCCTGGACCAAATCGCAGGCCCTTTTCGCTTGCCCGATGACTAAGCGGGCAGCTTCTTCGACCTTTCCCGGCCGGCCGAGCGGGCGGTTGTCGATCGAATGAAAGCGGTCAAAGTGGCTGGAATGTTCTCTCCCCATGTTGGCCGCTTTATAGTATTCCCGGGTAAAGTTGATGTAGTCCTGACGGCAGATCCTGCGCAGTTCTTCGTCGGAAACCCAATCCGCCTCCAAGGTCCGATAGTGAATCCCCTCTGTGAGGTGAAGCTTTAGAAGTTGGGGGAAGGTCTCATATCGGTCCCCCCGAAAAGAGTGCCAGGGTCCGAAATCGTATTCCTTCAATTCTTCACGGTATAGAATAGCTAACAAATTCCCATTCTCCTCGGTGGAAGTATTTCAAAAAGAAACATCTCCAATTTCGTTGGTCATTTAGACCCGCTTTCTTGTTGCCCGGGCAAGAAAGCAGGCGCCGAAGACAAAAAGGGCCGGGAGAAACCTTGTAAGTTGCCCTTTCTTCGTTTCCGCAAAGAGACGCGGTGGCAAAGGGATCACCGGGCTGAAACGGCGGAAGCCCGCATTTAGAAAAGAGGAACCACCGCCTTTTTTGGCGAGGCGAATGCTTTTTTGTCCGGGCATGGGACCACTTTGCCATGCATGATTTTTTCTATTCGCAGAACCAACTGATAATAAAAACTTTTCAGAAAGAAAATCCATTTTCGTTTCAAATAAATTGGAGATGATCCTTCAAAAGTTATTTTACCAATAACGGGATAATTGGCAAGGTGAGAAACCGGTTCGGGAGGTTTGACCGACTTTGGATTGGGGGTATAATGAAGATGTGAGGAAAAACCCATGAAGAAGGCGATGGTCGGCGGATTAGCTATTTTGATTGTTTTAGGTCCATTCGGGTCCCCGGTTTTTTCCCAGGGAGGGATTCTAAGAGGACCGACGCCCCCGCTCATGGTTAACCCCGAAGGCCCCCAGCCCACAAGCCCATCGGCGCCAGCCGCTCTTCCGCCTCCCGTCGTCAAACCTCCTGCGGGAACCGTTCCGGAAAAAGGTATTGTCAACCCTCGAACCGGCGAGTTCTACCCGGGAACCATCGGCGGTGTTTTAAACCCCAGAACAGGGGAGGTCTTGCCGAAAGTGGAAGGTGGATATCTAAACCCGAAAAGCGGAGAGTTTCTGCCGACACAGAAATAAAATAAATAATAACAATTTGTTATCTCTACGTATTTAACCTCTAACATGAACCTACTGTTTTCCGACTTGTAACTTTTAACTTGTAACTTCGAATCTTTTCCCCTCCTATTTTCAATATTCAAGTCTGACCCCATTTTTTAGTAGCCGAGGATCTTGTAGCAGGTTTGACAGGGGATCGGGGGGGGAGGGAAAAAATTTGCTCCGGTCCCTTTTATTTTGTCGGGGTCGAGAACCGAAGCGTAGGAGTCCTGAAACGTTTTCTCCCGCGCCGTGAAGCAGTTCCTGAATTCGGCGTATTCCTTCCGTTCCCACACGGCTTCAAATGAATCGCTGAAAATATTTCCGTATTTGAGCTTTTCAAGGGTATGGCTCCCCCCTTGAAAGAGGCGGGTGAAAGGAGTGGGAAGGGGGGGATTGAGGTACACGCAGGGAGAGACGTTTCCCTTCACGGAGATGTAGAGATTCTTCAGGGGATTTTCCGAGCAGACCGGCACATCGCGGGGGGTGAGGGAAGGGCGCTTGTATTGAATCTTTAACTCCTTGGCCAGACGTTCTCCTTCCTGCAGGATGGCTTCATACTCCGAGTTCGGGGTGTCGGCGAATACCTTCTGCTCTTCCTGCCAGGCGTTGCTCACGAGGGCGATATGAATGAGGATTACCTCCTCGATTTTCAAATCTTTGGCGAGCCGGAGAAGGAGGGGAAGTTCGTGAATGTTGTTCCGAAGCAAAAGATAAACAATGTGGAGTCTGGGGTTAGACTTGCCAAGGCGCGCTTTGGTCTCCTGGAGGAAATGAATGTGCCGGGTCAGCTCCGCGAGGTTGGAATTCACGCGGATGGCATCGTGGGTCTGCGCGCTTGCGCCGGATAAGGAAAACCCGATAAAATCAGGACCCGCCTTGACGAGTTCGGTGATATAGGCCTCGTTCAAGGTCTTCCCGCTGGTGACGAAACCGACCTGGGCCTCTTCCCGTTTGACCAGCCGAATGCAGTCGATCAGGTGTGGATGAAGGAGGGATTCGCCCCAACCCTCGAGGACCACGGCTTCCACGTTCTTGAAATAGGGGGCGAGTTTCTGAAAGTTTTCGAGGGGCATGTCCTGCCGGGCCATGTCGTGATGTCCCTCGCGGCAGCACATCTTGCAGCGGAGAGGGCATCGGGTGGTCAGCTCGATCTGCCAGGCGGAAAAAGGCTTGCCCTGGGTTCCCCAGAAGAGTTGTTTCCAAAAAGAATTTTTCATTCTCGGCGCAATCCTCGCAAAAGGGAATCAAAGAAAGAGGGCGGCCTGCGGCGGTAATAAACGGATTCGTGCGGGAGAAACGGGCGGGCCCCCCATTTGGTTTTGAAAAATGCTACCCCGGCGTTAATTCCCAACCCCAGGTTTATCCGGCACTTCCCCTGCAATTTCGCTTCGACGATGATCTCTTGGAGAAGGAGATCCGAGGCGCCGGGGTACGAAAAAAGGGGGGACCGGAAATTGAACATATAAAAAGCATAATGGTTTGCCCAAAAATCCGCAATGTCAAAAGCCACGAGGCTTCCGTCCTCGGTGCGGGCGCTGAAAACGACGGCGGTGCGGGCGGCCTCCAGGTAAGCCGGGATTTTTTCTAAGAGGGTCCGGCTGTCCGGATCGACCGGGTGGGATTCGGAAAAATTGCGGATCAGGCCGAGATGCTCGGCGTCGACCGTCCGCTGTCGGGTTATCTTCAGGCCCTTGGAAGCCCTGCGGATCATATTGACGACTTTCGGCGGAATCTTCAGCTCGGCGATGTTCAAGGCGTAGTAGTGGTCTTTCCCGGGAGGCTGCCCATAAGCGGGGGGCACCGCAGGGGCGAGGATGGCAACCTGCTCCGGGCTTCGGGAGAGGATCAGCCCCCGAAGCGTCTCCTCCATTTTTTCAGATCCCGGCGGCCGATCCAGGGGGTAGCCGATGAAGATGAGGTTTTTCCCTTCCTGAAAGAAATAAAGAAAACCGTCGATCAGGAAGGGTTCCAGGCCGGATGCCGTTGTTCCATAGGGGATGATGTGTTCCGGGAGATAGGCGTGCTCGCGGATGAAATCTTCTTCCCCGGGGGTGATCATTCGTCGTCCTCGCCAAGCTGGGCAACCAGGTGGCCGTCCTGTTCCAGCATCCGGTTGACCCCCCAGAGGTGCGGGGCGCCCAGGAAAACCGCTGTCTCCCCCTTGTAAAGAAAGGGCTGCATCCTGTCGTAAAAGATCCGGTCGCGGTCGTCGATAACCGGCGAGCAGCGGGAGGGGAAATCGCTTGTCCCGGACATCCAATCGGCCAGGGCCCCGCGCAGATAAACCTGAACATAGGCGTCGGAATATTCATCCCAGCGGCGGACTTTTTTCAGGAAGTTGATCATCCGTTCCAGGGGGATTCTCTCCAGGACCCGGACCTGTTCCTCGATGGTTTCCAGAAAATGGATTTCCCGGCCCATCCTTCTTCGCCGTCTCAAAGGCCTCCAGATCCACGGAACCCTCCCAGCCTTTGGTCTTCAAATAGGAAGTCCAAATGTTAAAGAAGGCCAGCCAGGGGCTGAGCTTTGCAAAATGTTCCCGCAGGGGGTCGGCTTGGTTTGGACGGGGGGGGAGAAAAGGAGGGAAAGGGCTGAAGTCGGCGAAGAGGCCGCCGGTCTTGTTCTTGATTTCCCGGATCGTCTCCGGGTCGAGGGCTTCGTAAATTTCCAAGGAGTCTTTCCCGCCCGACCCCTGGACGACAACCTGCTCCATGCTGGAGGAGTCCAAAGGCCCTTCGAACAGCGCTCTTTGGGTCTTGCCAAGAAGCTTTTTCAGGGAGATCCGGAAGTGATAGGGAAAGAAGTGGGCGGTCCCGATGAAATAATTGATCTTGCCGTCCTTTTCCGCACGCCAGACGGTTTTAAGAACCTTTTCTTTAGGGTTCAGGAGCCGGTTGATTTTTTCCGTGAGGTTCATAATCGCGAGGCCAAAACCCTGATCCAGGAAAAGGGACTCTTTTCCGCTGGGGAGATTTCTCCGAATTCATATTTGAGAAAGGGCACGCCGCCCCATTTCTTTTTGAAACGCGCAATCCCGTCGTTTACCCCTAATCCTAAATGAATATATTCCTTTTGATTCTTCCTGGCCACCTCAACCATTTCCCAAAAAAGAAAATCCGAAGCATGGGGGACATCGTTTGCCTTGGAGTGACAGCCCACGACATAGGTGAGGAACTTCTCGGCGCCCAGTTCCAAAACGTAATAGGCGGACAGGCGCTTTTCCCGATCCCAGGCGCTGATAAGAAGAGAACTTTCGGAAAAGGCGAGATAGTCTTTCATGCGCAAATAGAGTTGATAAACCCGCGGGGGAAGTTCCTGGCGCTGCAGGAATTCTTCGGTGAGCGCGATGTGTTCTTCCGAAAAAACGCGGGAGGAACTGACCGTTAAATCCTGGGCGGCCTTTTCGACGGCGCGGAGCAACCGGCTGCTGATTTGCGGGCTTTGCAGGCCGAGGCGATAGTAAAAATCGCTTTCGCGCGATCGGGTTTTCGGGGTTAGGGAGGCGGGAATTTCCGGGGCGATGAACCAGGTGTGAAGAGGGTGGACCTGGGCCATCGCTTTTTCCAGGGAAAGGGAAAAGGAGTCCTCGGAAAAATCCCCCTCCAGAGGGTAGCCCACGAAGATGAGCCAGTCGTCTTTCGCGAGGCAGAGAAACGGATCGATCAGGAAAAGATCGGCCTGGGAGATTCCCGCCATGAGCGCCGGGATATGCTCGGGGACCTTGGCGTTTTTCAAAATGTATTCGTTTTCGTTGGGTGAAAGCATGAGCAGCCTTTTGGAATTAATTTACCCCGTTCCCCACGGAAATACAAGGGCAGGAGGCCTATTCCTATTGCGGCGCAGAGGCAATTCTCCGAATGGGGCCGGAAGGTAACCCTTCAGTCAAGGGTGGGAAGCCGCTACGGATTCAGGTCCGGCGTGAATAGCAGGAGGTGCCCTGGCCTGGGGGTCCGGGCGCTACGCTTGGAATCATAAGGCGCTGATTTCTTCGTGGAGGGGGCGGGGCCAAGGCCTCCCGCCGCTGAGATCGGAGTCTCAGGGTTTTCTCCGAGTCTCTGCTCATCCCGACCGATGCTTCCGGCGCGTACCGCCCAAACCCCCAGGCCAACAACAAAGCCTGCCGCCCCCCGTCACTGAATGGGTACACCGGAAGAAAAGGAAAGGTTGAATTTCGCGAGGGCAAACGGTATATTTTAGGGCGACAAAAAGAGAACTGAACATTGAAAGCGGAGGAGGGAATTATGCAACTCGGGCAGATCAAAAAAATTGCCGTAATCGGGGCCGGAATCATGGGGCATGGGTTCGCCACGGTTTTTGCTCAGAATGGATACAAGGTTATTCTGAACGACACGGGCGAAGAGATCCTGAAAAAGGCGATGAAATCCATCCAGGCCAACATTGACACCTTCATCGAAAGCGGATTTGTCAAAAAGAGCGAAAGAGAAATAATCCTGGGCCGAATCGCGCCCACCACAGATCTGGAGGAGGCGGCAAAACAAGCGGATTTTGTCCTGGAGGCGATTACGGAAAAAATGGAGCTGAAGAAGGAGCTTTTCCGAAAACTGGATCAGTGGGCACCGCCTCATGCCATCCTGGCTTCGAACACCTCCGGATTGAGCATAACTGAAATAGGGGCGGTGACGAAGCGGCCGGAAAAGACCGTCATCGTCCACGGGATCAACCCGCCCCATATCATCCCCATTGTGGAAATCGTCCGGGGGGCGAAGACAGCGGATGAAACGGCGGAAATCGCTTATCGCCTGATGAAGAAAGTGGGTAAGGTTCCCATCCGGGTATTAAAAGAGGCGCCGGGGTTCCTTTATAACCGTCTACACTTCGCCCTCTGGCGGGAAGCCCTGCATTGCATCGAGAGCGGCATCGCTTCGCCGGAAGACATCGATCTGTTCATGACCGCCGGCTATGGGTTCCGGGGGGCTCAGATCGGCCCCATGAAGGTGAGCGATCTGGGCGGGTTGGATACGTTTTCAATCGTGGCCACGAATCTCTTCCCCCACCTTTCCGACGCGAAGGAGCCCCCGGCTATCTTGAGGGAAATGATGGCCTCGGGCAAGTTGGGGGCGAAAAGCGGGTCGGGGTTTTATGAGTATCCCCCGGCGGTTTTGAAGAAGACCATCAAGGAGCGGGATCGCAGGCTGCTGATTCAGCTGAAGCTATTCCGGTCTTTGGAAAAGAAAAAATAATCCCAATCATCCCCCACCGATGGCGGGGGGGAAAAAGTATATCAGATCCCCATTCGCCAGAACCCGGTCAAGAGTTTCCTGCTTTCCGTTCACCGTGATGATGCGGAGATATTCGAGGGGGAGCCCGATTTGAACGGCCAGGTCGCGAACCGAAGCCCCCTCAGGGAGAAAGGCTTTGTCACCGGGGACCTTGTTCCGGTGCTTTTCAAACAACGACATCAGTTTGACATTTACCACCATAGAGAAACAACCCGGGTTATTTCGATAGGCCCAACTTCTTCAGAGTTTGCGCGGTGGGCTCTCCGTTTTCATCCCACTGCCGCGCCCGATAATAATCAGACAGCAGTTCCCTCAGCGGCGGTGTTTTCCCCGCCCGGAACCCTTCCCGGGCGGGCTGGAACATTTTCTTGGGGAGAGCGTCGGTTTGGCCGCTATACCCATCCCGGATGTTGATGAGCCGCTGGGCGGTGAAGATCCGCTCTCCGGCGGCCATCAGATCCTCGCAGGAGTAGTCCCACCCCGTAATCGCATTGAAGAGGTCCCTTATTCCCGAAAAAGGCATCGCGCCGCCATCGGGCATAAAGGCGCAGAGGACGAGAGAGTTGAGGAGGGCGAAGAAATCCTGGCATTTTGCCGCCAGCATGGCCTGGTTTTTTCGCTCGAAGAATTTCACGAAGCCCTGCTGGATGCCGACCTCGGGAATATAAAATCCCCCCATCTCCACATCTTCGCATCCGCCCCGGAAGTGACAAGCCCCGCGGGTCCCGGTCGCATAAGTGGGGGCCAGGGAAATGCACGCCCGGGGGTCATGGGCGGGAAGATCGAGGCCTTTGCAGTGGACGACGATCTCTTCCGCTCCGTGACCGATCTTCCGGGCCGCTTTTAGGGTCCCTTCCGCAAAGATGGCTCCGAATCCTTCCCGGTTGCCGATTTGTCTTACTAAGGCGATCAGAGCTTGGGGGTTCCCCCATTTCACCTCGACTCCATCCGTATCCCTAACCGTGATCCAATCCCTCTCAAAACACTCCATGGCGAAACCGACCATGGCCCCGGCGGAGATCGTATCGATGCCCAGGCGGTTGGCGATGTTGTTGGCCATGGATACGGCTTTCGGGTCATCGATCAGGAGGTTGGTGCCCATCATCCCCAGAGTTTCGTACTCGGGGCCGACGGCTTCGAGAGCGTATTGCCCGGGTTCGCTGATCTTGATATTGCGGTGGCAGCCCACGGGGCAGAATTTGCAGGGATACGGTTTGGCCTTCAGGACTTCGGTATAGTTCGGCGCGCCCAACATCTTCGCGCCCTCGGGCCAGACATCGCCGGCCCAGTATTTGATCGGCATGTCCCCCAGCCCTTCGGCGGTCACACAAAGGTTGGGGGTCCCGTGCTCACGGAAGCCATTCTTTTTCACTTCCTCCAGAATATCATGAGAAAGTTTTTGCATCAGCGCTTTGGCCCCGTCCGGGTCATGCAACGGGGCTTTCCGGGTTCCCCGAACCGCGATGGCCTTCAGGTTTTTGGACCCCATCACCGCGCCTAGGCCGCACCGGCCGGCAAAGCTGTGCTTGTCGATGACCACGCAGGCGATGGCTACCCTTTTTTCCCCCGCCGGACCGATGGCGGAAATGCTTAATTTTCGGTCGCTAGTTTCCCGGTGAACCGCATCGATGGTGTCATAGGCGTCCATGCCCCAGAGGTGGGAGGCGTTCTCGAAATACACCTGGTCGTCTGCAATCCGCAAGTAAACGGGTGCATCCGCCGCCCCCTCGACGACCAACAGGTCATACCCCGCATCCTTTAGAGCAGGTCCCCAATCGGCCCCGCCGGCCGTGTCGGCAAAGGTTCCGGTGACCGGGGAGATACCGACGATGCTGAACTTCGCTCCTCCGGCGATAGGCGGCCCCTGAAAAGGGCCCGTTGCAAAGATCACTTTGTTACGGGAATCGTAGGCCGGAAGTTTGGCGGGAACTTCCCGGCGAAGGATTTCGCCGCCCAGACCGGCCCCGCCGATGAATTTTTTCAGGTCCTCTTCCGCAATGGACTCGACCACGGCCTTGCGAGCAGTCAAATCGACCCGCAGCATTTTTTGATAGTAGCCGTTACTCATAGCATCCTTTCTCCCTATGCTTGATTCACAAAGTCACGAGGCTTGAGCCGAGAGGGGGGAGGAGTTAAAATTTGCACCCCTGATTGAATTGGCAACCTGAGGATGCGGGGTAAGGGCGGCCAAAACACAGACTTGAATTCTCGTGCCACACGAACCCTTTAAATCATTTGTCGATTGCACCCGGCGCGATGATGACCGGGCGACTCTTATCGCCCGTAAAAGTAATAGGCAGCCCATAGTCCCCATTCGGGAAAAAAGATGATCAAGAGAATTCCTATGCTCTGCAGGGCGATCCAGATCGGGGTAACCCTGAATATGTCTTCTAAAGTTATTCCCGGGGGGGTGACCCCTTTCAAATAAAAGAGGGACATGCCGAAAGGCGGGGAGATATAGGCCGTCTGGAGGAGGACCATGAAAATAGTACCCCACCACAGGGGCTCGAAACCCAGGTTTATCAACATGGGGGTAACAATCGGAGCCGCCAGCAGAATAATCGCGGTGGTTTCAAGAAAACATCCCAGGAAAAAGACGAAAACAATCGAGAGGCAAAGGACTCCAGTTTTTCCGGCCGGCATGGCCAGAGCGAAGTCCATTACTACCTTGTTTCCTCCAATCCCTGAAAACACGGCACCGAAAGCCGACGCGCCGGCAATCATCCACATCACCATGCTGGTGACTTTGAGGGTGACGAAACAACTTTCTTGTAACATCTTCCAGTGATAGCGGCCAGTTAAGAGAGCGAAAAGGATTGCCCCGAGGGCGCCAAACGCCGCCCCTTCGGTCGGGGTAGCGGCTCCGCTAAAGATTGCCCCCATACAGATGAGGATCAGACAAGCGGGAAGGAAGACAGATTTGAGGGCGATAAATTTTTCACCCCAGGTCGCCCGTTGATCAGGAGGCAAGGCCGGGGCGACAGCCGGATTGATCCAAGCCCGAATCAATATGTATGCGCAAAAAATGATCGTGAGCAGGATTCCCGAGCTGACCCCGGCGGCAAAGAGCTTGCCGACCGAAAGGTTGGTTACGGCTCCGTAAATAACCATCACCAGGCTGGGCGGGATCAGCTGCCCCAAGGTTCCGGCGACCAGAACGGACCCCATATTGATGCCGCGGTCGTACTTATAATGTTCCATCCGGGGCAAAGCGATTAGGCCCAACCCAATGACCCCAGCGGCCACGACACCCGAGACCGCTCCCACGATTGCGCCCACAATGACCGTGGCCACGGCCAGGCCTCCGCGAAGAGGGCCGGACCATTTGTAAAAGGCAAGGTAAAGGTCTTCCACGACCCCTGATTTTTCCAAAAGCACGGCCATGAAGACAAACAAGGGAACGGCTGTCAGGGCAAAGTTGTTCATGGCCCCCCAGGCTCCCTGGACATAGGTCAGCATGCCGGGGGTACCCCAAAGGAAAAAGGCGAACACCAAAGGAACCGCGGCCAAGAGAAAGGCGATATGGATTCCCGACGGCCAGTCCGACAAAGAGAAAGAAAAACATGAGAAGGGGATAAATGCTATCCATTTCCTTGATCCTTTTTCACGGCGGATAGGCTTTGAAAAACCTTAAACAAATCCGCCAGGGATTGAATGATGATCAGGCCGCGGAGATGGGGATGGTCCACTTGAACCACCAGATGGGCGGATTGAAAACGGTTTGGTGAATGGAGCGCTCCCATATTATTGTCGATTTCCAGGCCCAGATGGAGCCCTGCCATACGGCCACGAGGCAAACGGCAATCACGATGATGAAGGAAAAGATCTCGATGTATTTCTGCAAACGTACCGGGAGACGGCGGGGAATAGAATCAACGGCGATGTGTCCTTTGAGCACCATCGTATAGCAACCACCAAGCAAGCAATGAACCCCGTAAATAAACACGGAGACCTCAAACCCCCAGTCGACCGCAATATCAAAGAAGTACCGGAGAACCGCGGTAAAGACGATTACCCCGATCATGGGCAGGATCAGGTAGCTCGTCCAGATTCCCGTCCCCATCGAAAGCTTATCTGCACAGGCAATAAATTTTTGCATTTTACACCCTCACCGAAAAATTCAAGCCCGTCCCCTTGACAAAACGGCAGGATCGCGGACCAAAGTGTTGCCAGAACCCGGCGAATGGCGCCAGCGAGATTTTCGAGATTCCCCCTTTTCTTCTTTCCAAAGGAGAAAAGGGGGAATCTTCCCATCCATGCCTTGGGGCAGGTCTATTTAAACCCGAGGGCCTTGGCCTCTTCAGCATATCCGAGGTCATTCAATACTTTGGCATAAGTAGCTACATATTCTGCGGTTTGGGGGGTCTTCTTCGCAAAATCGAGAATGACTTTCGCGGCAATCCCCCGAATTTCTTTAACATCTTTTTCGGGCAGGGTAATGATCTGAACCCCTCGTTTGAGCCATTCCTGCTTTACCTTCTTGCTTTCGATGCCATAGGCGTTAGCAGAAAGATATCGCGCATAATCCCGGCCCATCATAACGATATTTTTGAGATCATCGGGCAGTTCGGCCCAGGCCTTGGGATTCACGAGCAGGTCCTTATCATCACAGGTTCCGATATGGAGAACCGGTTCGATGACAAATTTGGTCACTTCGTGCAACCCCATTTCTTTGTTGACCAACCAGTCATTGTACTCGGCGGCATCCACGGTTCCGAGTTGAAGGGCCTGGTAAATTTCGGGCGCCGAGAGGGCTACGGCGCCCGCCCCCAAAGCCGAATAGAAAGTAGCCCCGATTCCACCGCTGCGAATCTTTTTCCCTTTGAAGTCTGCTAGGGAGCGAATGGGCTTGCCCGAACACAGAATTTCCGATGGACCGAAATCAAAACCGCCAAGAGATTTTACATTGTATTTTTCGTATACTTTGGCCACAAGGGGATATTGTTTTTCTGAATGATAAAAGTTTTCTGCAAACTCCATGATCGGGTCACCGGGGCGGCTTCCCGAAAGCGCAAAGACCGGATCCTTGCCGGCCCAGTACCCCCCCCAGACCATCGCCATCTGGACGACCCCGTCCCGAACGGCGTCAAACGATTCGGGGACCGGGAATAGGACTCCCGCTCCATAAGGCTCGATAAGCAGTCGGCCATTGGAGGCTTTTTTCACCATTTCGCAGAAAGGCACCACGGTTCCCTTATACCGAGATGTTCCAACGAGCTGATGGGTGACCGCCCGCCATTTGATTACCTTCTGCTGGGCCGAGGCATAATCGGTCACCACGAATACCACCGCCAGCGCCAGACACACCGTAAGAATCCACCACCCATTTCTCTTCATAACCCCTCCTTTTTTCAATATTTCAAAGAGCCATCGAAATAACGCTTTACCCAGGAAATTCGGCAACGCAAAAGGCAGCCCTACAAAACTCCCAAGGCTCTTAATATTTTCCGCAGCTCCGGCTTTTGCTCCTTCGTTAACGGCAGGAAGGGTTTGCGCGGTTTGCCTCCCCGCCGCCCCAGCATATTCATCGCCTCTTTGGTTTTGGCCCCCAGTTGACTCGCTTCCAGACACATCAAAAGGGGCAGTATTTTGTAATAGAGTTTTTCCGCTTCGCGAAGTCTCTTTGCCTGAACCAGGTTGAAGAGCTGGACGGTCATTTTCGGAATGATGTTGGCGGTGGGGCAAACCCAGCCTTTGCAGCCCAGGATCAGGCTCTCGTAAGCCAGGTCTTCCCAGCCGCACCAGACATCGATCTTGCCCCCGCAGAGCAGGATGATCTCATGAATCCGCCGGATATCGGCCGAACTCTCCTTCACATAAGGAATGTTTTCGATTTCGGCAATCCGCGCCACCGTCTTAGGCTGAATGTCTACCCCTGAAGTATAAGGGTTATTGTAGACCATGATCTGGATGGGAACGGCCTCAGCCACTCCTTTATAGTATTCGTAAATTTCATCCTGGTTGGGACCTCCGTAATAGGGGGGGACAAGCAAAACGGCATCGCATCCTGCTTTCTGGGCATAGGCGGTCATTTCGACGGTCTCTCGGGTCGAATGCGCGGCCGTCCCGCTCATGACCGGTACTCTTCCTTTTACCTCGTCCACGGTTATGTCGATCACGAGTTTACGCTCTTCTTTGGAAAGGTTGGCAAACTCGCTCGTGCTCCCGTTACAGATGACGCCGTGGATTCCTTCTTTGAGGTACCAATCAATGTTTTGCCGCAACCCCTTTTCATCCAGGTCCTCGTTTTCCTTGAAGGGAGTGACCATCACGACAAAAGTTCCCCGCATTTTTTTCATTTCTTGCGCCTCCTTGAGCGAATTAGAAAGAAAACAATACGAAAATCATACCGTAAAAAAAAACCCTGTCAAACTATTTTCTCTTTAATATTCAAGGATAAGAATGAGATTGGATTGAGCTCCGCTCTTCCGAAAATAATCGGCAATCAGGCATTTCGAGGCATCGGGAAGGGCGCGGAGACAGGGGCGCGCCTTCCGGAACCACGAGGAGCTGATTTGTTCATGGGGCGGGGCCGCAGGCCTTCCGATCCTCTTTGGGGAAAACCTTGGGTTTTTCTGGCCGAAGCGAGGTTTCCAGCCGGACCTTCCGCGAATCGCGCCGTTGTCCCTGCGCCCGATCCCAGCTCTCATGCGAAAAACGAAGGCGAAAGTGAAGAGACAAGCCGTAACCCTTCAGTCAAGGGTGGGAAGCCGCTACGGATTCAGGTCCGGCGTGAATAGCAGGAGGTGCCCTGGCCTGGGGGTCCGGGCGCTACGCTTGGAATCATAAGGCGCTGATTTCTTCGTGGAGGGGGCGGGGGCCAAGGCCTCCCGCCGCTGAGATCGGAGTCTCAGGGTTTTCTCCGAGTCTCTGCTCATCCCGACCGATGCTTCCGGCGCGTACCGCCCAAACCCCCAGGCCAACAACAAAGCCTGCCGCCCCCCCGTCACTGAATGGGTACGAAGCCCCTGCTTTTTTAATTGACAGCCCGGCAAAAAGAAAGCTATATTTCTGCTTTAAAAATCCCTTCGCAAATCAGATCTTATGATCGGGGTCATGACCGAAATTCCCGGTGGGTGATAAGATTAATTCAAAGGATGGATCATTTGGAGGAGGTGAAAAGGAATAGATGTATACCGTAACCGTGGACAAGAGCAAGTGTGACGGCAAGGGCGAGTGCGTGGATACGTGCCCGGCCAGCGTGTTTGAAATCAAGGACGGGAAGTCCGAGCCGGTCAATATGGATGAGTGTCTGGGCTGTGAGAGCTGCATTGAGGTTTGCCCGACGAAGGCGATCACCGTGACCGAGTCCTAAAGGGAACCGAATCGAAGTTTGTACAGGGGCGAAGGAAGATTTTCCTTCGCCCCTTTTTTTTGCCCAGGGTCTTTCTCTGCGCGCTCTGCGGTGAAAGCGTGACCCTTCAGTCACGGGTGGCGAATTGCTATGAATAGGAGACCGTTGTAACGGCTAAGAGATGCGCCGGCCTGGGGGTCCGGACGGTCCGCTTGGAACCATGAGGCGCTGGTTTCTTCGTGGACGAGGCGGGGGCCAAGGCCTCCCGCCTCCCTTTGCGGAGAATGGGTATTTTCTCCGGGTCTCTGCCTATCCCGACCGATGCTTCCGGCGCGTACCGCCCGAACCCCCAGGCCACAACAGAACTTGTTCCGCACCACCCGTGACTGAAGCGTTACGTGAAGGCAGGCTTTTTCCCTTGACAGCAATCCCGCCAAGTCATAAAATTTCTTACTAAGTATTTATTATTTTTATTTATTTTGTCGGAAGGAATAGATTCCGCGGATATTTCTTTGGGAAAGAGGGTTTTCAGAAGTCATCCTCAAGGCGACCCGGACTGCCGGTTCGGCATTACCCATTACTTCGCCGCCACCTTTTTTCCATTTAAAATGCCAACAGAATTTGACCCAAGAAAGTTTGCTCGCCGAGGTGGAATTTTAGCATCAGAAGGGAGGTGAAATAATTATCCGGAATTTCAGCGCCGGTCGATTTGCCGGGAGAGGCGAATAATTCATTTTCGCGGGGAAGACCCACAACCAGAAAAATTCATAACTTCCGGGGGTGAAAAAATGAAAAAAAGGTTTTGCTGTTTATTCATAATTCTTTTGTTCGGACTGGTTTGGATTAGTTTTGATTCGACCTCTGTTTACGCCCAGGGCAAATCCTTCAAGTGGAGGATGCAGAGCGTGGATGACGCCGGGCTGATGGAATACAAAATGATCCCGGTGGCCTTTGCCGACCGCGTGCGGCAGCTCTCCAACGGGCGCCTGGATATCAAGGTGTTTCCTCCGGGAGGACTCGTGCCGAGTTTCGAGGTTTGGGAGGCCATGCGCAAGGGTGTTTTTGAAATGACCCAGCATTACCTCGTTTATTGGAGCGGAAAAGAACCCGGCTTCAAAGCGGCCCAGGAATGGCCGGCCTGCAACGACCCCCTGCAAGGATTGATCTGGATTTACCACGGCGGGGGAATGGAAATCACCAATAAAATGACCGAGAAATACGGGATCCGGTACATCGGTGCCACCCCCATGGAAAGAGAGCACATCTGGTCAAAAAAGCCTATTAAAGGAGTCGCTGATTTGAAGGGGCTGAAGATGCGGGCTGCCGGGGTGGCCGCGGACAGCTTTGCCCTCTTGGGCGCTTCCGTAGTGACGGTTCCCGGCGGGGAAATCTATCAGGCCTTGGAGAGGGGCGTGATCGACGCCTGTGAGTTTACCTTCCCTACGGTAAATTACTCCTATGGGTTCCATGAAGTCACCAAATTTATCTCCCTGCCCACCTATTCCGGGGGAGGGTGGTACGACTGGATGGTAAACTCCAAGGCTTGGCAGGAGCTGCCGGACGATTTGAAACTGATCGTGGACGTCGCCATCAAGGAAACCACTCTCCTATACTGGGCGAAGGTGCGGGTGGAAACCGAAGTGGTCCTGGATAAATTGAAAAAACACGGGATGACCTTCCTCACCTGGACCCCCGAGGATATGGGCAAATTGGAAAAGGCCCGGTACCAGACCATGCAGAAATACGCGGAAGCTTCCCCGCTGTATGCGGAAAAATTCAAATCCATGATGGAACTGGCGGGAAAAATAGGATATAAGCCCTGAATCGGGTGTCAGTGACAGTGTCAATGCGGGGGGAGCTTATCACCCCCGCCCTAACCCTCCCCCGTCAAGGGGGAGGGAAAACCTTGGGTTTCGAAAGAAATCTCTCTGATCCTTCGGCCAATCTGTCAGAAATGCGAAAGGCTTTTCTATGAAACCTTCAACCCTTGATTGGGTTGACCGCCTCAACGGGCGAGTCGGAAGAGTGACCAGCTATCTGATCCTGGGCATCATTGCGATCACCATCTGGGAGGTGTTTTGGAGATACGGGTTCAACCGGCCCACGATCTGGGTCCATGAAACCTCCGAACATCTGTTTGCCATCTTTTTTCTTCTGGGGGGCGCTTATACCCTTTCCCAGGGGGGCCATGTCCGGGTGGACGTGCTTACGACCAAGTTGTCCGTAAGGAAGAGGATTCTCCTGGAGCTGTATACCTCGGTGTTTTTTTTCCTGTTTACGGGCCTCCTGTTCTGGCAGGGGATTGATATGGCCTGGGAATCCGTGGCCATGCTGGAGCGGAGCCAGAGCCCCTGGGGGCCATATATTTTTCATGTGAATCTCATGGTGCCCATTGCGGCCTTTCTCATGCTGCTCCAGGGCGCAGCCTTCTTCATTCGCAACCTTGAAAAACTGAGAGAAGGGACGGCAAAATGAGCATCGAACTGGTCACCCTTCTCCTTTTCATTGTTCTTTTTGCCCTCATTTTCCTGGGCGTGCCCCTGGCGTTTGCCCTGGGCAGTGTCGCGATCATCTTTTCCTATTTTCTCCTGGGGCCCAAATCCCTTTACCTTCTCACCAGTCGAACCTCGGGCGCCATGTTCAACTATGTCATGCTGGCAGTCCCCCTGTTTATGTTCATGGCCAACGTTCTGGAACGCTCGGGCCTTGCCGATGACCTCTATCATGCTTTCCACATCTGGATGGGACCGATCCGGGGAGGATTGGCCATTGGCACCGTTCTCATCTGTACCGCCATGGCGGCCATGAGCGGGGTGAGCGCCGCGGCGGTTTTAACGATGGGCATCATCGCCGTCCCGGCCATGCTGAAGAGAGGGTATGACAAATCGATGGTTCTCGGGGCGACCATGGCCGGAGGAGCCCTGGGACAGTTGATCCCGCCCAGCGTTCTCATGGTAGTTTACGGGGGAATGGCCGGAGTTTCAGTGGGCAAAATGTTCATGGGGGGGGTATTCCCCGGTCTGCTTCTCTCGGGGCTCTTTATTCTTTATATTGGCATCCGCAGCTTTATTCAAAAAGACCTGGCTCCGGCCCTGCCTTTGGAGGAGCGGCAGCAGATCACCTGGCGGATGAAATTCGTCGCCTTGAAAGCAATCATTCTTCCGGCGCTTCTCATTGTCGGGGTGCTGGGGTCCATCTTCGAGGGCGTTGCCACTCCGACCGAGGCGGCGGCCATCGGCGCCTTCGGCAGCGTTATCTGCGGCCTGATTTATGGGCGCCTGAGCTGGGAGGTCATCAAGGCCGCCTGCATCAATACCCTGAAGAGCAGCTGCATGGTCATGTGGATCATGATTGGGTCTCTTCTCTTCGTCTCTTTTTATTTCGGGGTGGGCGGCGCCGATTTTGTGAAGGATACCTTGGTGGGCATCAAGCTCAGCCGCTGGGTCATCATTTTGGGGATGCAGTTGGTCATTTTCATCTTAGGGTGCTTGATGGACCCGGCGGGAATCGTGATGCTCTGCACCCCTCTTTGGATACCGGTGATCAAGGCGCTTGGGATTTGATCCTCTCTGGTTTGGCGTTTTATTCATCGTGAATTTGGAGATGTCCTATTTGACCCCGCCTTTCGGCTACAACCTTTTCTATATGAAGTCTATCGCCCCGGAAGGGGTCACGATGGCCGATATCTATCGGTCGGTTACGCCGTTCGTCGCCCTCCAGGCGGTCGGCCTTGCTTTGTGCATGATTTTTCCCGAGATCATTACTTGGCTTCCGGGAAAGATGATTGGAAACTAAAAATAGTGTCAGTATCAGTGTGAGTGTGAGATTAAAATTAATGAAAGGGGCCGGGAATGATCAAGGTCAATGAGTATTTGGGAGGGAAAGTCAAGAGCCTGGGGGCGGAATACAAAGGGGAATATTTTACCGCCGGGGTCATGCTGCCCGGAGAATATAAATTCTCAACCGAAAAAGTAGAACATATCGTCGTCACCCTGGGCGAAATGGAAATACAAGTTCCGGGGGGGCCTTGGAAAAAATACTCCCGGGGGGAAACGGCCATCGTGCCCGCGAAAGTGGAATTCCAGCTGCGTATTCAGGAAACGGTTTCGTACGTTTGCTTCTATAAATAGGACGTTCGGAATATTGATGGTCCCGCAAGAAGTCGTCACTCCGGTGAACCCCGATCGGGTCCGGGCAGGCTCCGGAGTCCAGGATATTCGCTGCTTTCAAAAATACTGGATTCCGGCTTCCGCCGGAATGACGTAAAAGAATAAATTCAGGCTTTTTACGGGCTCTCGATCATCAATGTTTGCATTTTTCAATTCAATTCAGCGTTTTTTGTAAAACGCTGAATTGGTAGAGGAGGTTAGATGGCCAAGAGCAAAGTGTCGATTGTCAAGACGAACCCAAAGCCGGATTATGCGGCTATCCGCAAAGCCGTGGAGAAGGCCCTGGAGCTGATCGGCGGCGTGGACGATTTGATCAAACCCGGGAAAACGGTCCTTCTGAATCCCAGCTGGGTTGCCCCCCCTACGGAGCCGGAGAAAGGCTGTATTACGCAGGCGGAGGTGACCCAGGCGGTCGCGGACATCGTTCGGGAGAAAGGGGCCCGGGCGATTATTGCCGAATCGTCGGCGGTGGGGGTGGATTGCCAGAAGGTCATCGACGGCTCCGGGTACCGGCTGCTTCGGGAAAAGGGATATGAAGTCGTGGATCTGAAAAAGACCGAAACGGTGATGATGAAGGTCCCGAACAGCGTCGTTTTCCCGGAAATCGAGAGCCACCGGATCGTTCAGGAAGCGGATGTGATCATCTCCATACCCAAGATGAAGACCCACGATCAAATGGAGATCACCTGCTCCATCAAGAAGTTGAAGGGGCTCCTTTCGGATAAATACAAGCGGCTCATGCACCAGGAAGGGCTGTTCGAAGGGGTCGTGGACCTGCTCTCTACCGTGAAGCCGCAATTAGCGATTGTGGACGGTATTTATTGCCAGGAAGGGCTGGGGCCCGTTTTCGGGAAACCGGTGGAAATGGATTTGATTGTGGCGGGAAGGGACCTGGTGGCCGTTGATGCGGTCTGCGGGGCGGTCATGGGTTTTGCCCCGGAAGAGGTTCTTCTCACCCAGACCGCCGCCAAGCGCGGGCATGGGGACCGCGAAACTGGGAGAAATCGAGGTCTTGGGGGAGCCTGTCAAAAAGGTTCAGCGCCGCTTCCTGCGTTCCGTCGAAGACGACCCGGTCAAGGTGGACGGGTTCAATCTGATCTTCGGGGGGATCACCTGCACGGGCTGCCGGAACACCGTGGTGAGCGCCTTAGTCGATATGCGTAACGCGGACCAACTCATGTACCTCCCCGGGGTGACGGTCATAACCGGGGATCCGGGAGGAACCCCCTTCGTTTCCGCCGAATCGATCGTCACCGTGGGCAAATGCGTTCCCGAGGGAAAGCGGGGGAAAACTCACGTCAAGGGGTGTCCCCCCAACAACTCCGTCGTTGTCCAGGCGATCATCGGGGACCGGGCCAAGGCGAAGCGGATGTACTCGACCGAGAAGTGAAGGGCGTAGGAGATAGGGTGCAGGGAGTAGGAAAGACCCCAGGATTTTGAACTTTATCACCCCCACCCTGACCCTCCCCCGTCAAAGGGGGAGGGGAAGTTCAGAGGTTCCGGACGGGCATTCGGTTATTCACTTAAGATATTTTCCTCAACTAAGAGCGAGGAAAGAAAATATTTCCCTCTCCCGCTGGCGGGAGGGGCGAGGGTGAGGGTGGCCGGTTGATTTTCTCCCTCACCTCAATCCTCTCCCCGGCGGGGAGAGGAAGCCTGAAGGGTTAGGGTAGGACAAAATGGCTAAAATTGCCGCTAAAGCGATGCAGGTTCCCTACTCCCGGATCCGGGAGCTGGCCGAAGAGGCCATGAAGATGGAGGGAGTGGTCAAACTCTACTTCGGGGAATCCAACATTCCCACCCCGGATTTTATCAAACAGGCGGCCTGCCGGGCCTTGGAAGAGGGGTACACTTTTTATACGAGCAACGCGGGTCTTCTCGGTCTGCGGCAGGATTTGGCCGTCTACTACCGCCGCCTGCATGGGGTGGAACTGGATCCGGAGAGCGAGATCGTGATCACCGCCTCGGGGGTCCAGGCCTTGAACCTGACGATCCGCTGCGCCATCGACCCGGGGGACGAAGCGATCTTGCTGACCCCCGCCTGGCCGAATGCGACGTCGACGGTTCTCATGGACAGCGGGACGCCTCACGAAATCCCGCTTACACTCCAAAGCGGCCGCTACCGGGTCGATTTCCAGGCTCTGGAGGAGGCGGTGACTCCTCGAACCCGTCTCTTGGTTTACACCTCGCCCTCAAACCCCCTCGGCTGGGTGGCCACCGAGGAGGAGCAGGACGGGATCTTGGATTTCGCGCGTCGCCACGATTTGTGGATTCTGGCCGACGAAGTCTACGACCGAATTTATTACCGGGCGCCGGAGATAGGGATGCCCGCGCCCTCGATCCTAAGGAAAGCCACTCGGGACGACGCGGTGATGGTGGCCCAGTCCTTTTCCAAGACCTATTGCATGACCGGTTGGCGGGCGGGCTGGATCGTCGTGCGCCGGGACGTGGGGCAGAAGGCGGCCCAGCTCAACGAATTCATCGTTTCCCATGCCGCCAGCTTCACCCAGCGGGCGGCCCAGGCGGCCTTGGCTCAGGGGGAGGAGGGGGTGAAGGAGATGCTCGTTCGTTTGAAGGAAAACCGCGATTTCTGCCTGCGCGCCTTGAGTGAAATCCGGGGCGTGTCCGTTCCTTCCCCGGATGGGGCTTTCTACCTTTTCCCGAAAATCGAAGGTTTGAAGGATTCCTTTGAGTTCTGCCTGCGCCTACTCCGGGAAACCAAGGTCGGCATCGCCCCCGGGGTGGCCTTCGGCGCCGGCGGCGAGGGTTCCGTCCGCATCTGCTACGCGGCGGAACGGCCCATCCTGGAAGAAGGAATGGAGAAGTTTTCCCGATTTCTATCCTCCTCCTGGGCGGGATAGAAAAGACAGTGCCTAAAGCGGTTTAAATGCCTAAAAAAACAACCCTCACCCTCACCCTCTCCCAATCTTGGGAGAGGGGATTCTGTTATCCATAAATCTCTGCGATCTCTGCGTGCTCTGCGGTGAATATTGTCCTTCCCAAGATCCACAATTTTTCCTTGACAGGCTTTTTTTTAGGCGATAAATTGTAAACGGTTACAAAAAAATGAACACCTACGCCCAAAGCACGATTCGCGACGTCGCCCGGAAGGCCAAAGTCTCCGTGGCCACGGTTTCCCGCGTGCTCAACAGCCCCGCGCGGGTGCGGGTCGACACGCGGGAAAAGGTCCTGAAGGCCATGGAGCAGTGCCGCTACGTTTACAACGCTCTGGCCGGGAGTCTTTCCGCCCGCAAGACCGCGATGCTGGGCGTGGTCATCCCCACGATCACCAACCCCATTTTTGCAGCGGTTACGAAAGGCATCCAGGATTATGCGGCTCGGAGCGGGTATTCCATCCTCCTGGGCAACACCGATTACAACGAAGAAAACGAGCTGCGGCTGATCAACCTGTTTCAGGAAAAGCGCATCGACGGGGTCATTTTCAACGGCCCCTGGCGCAGCGGCCCCTTGATTCTGCGCATGAAGAGCGCGAACCTGCCCTTTGTGATTACCTGGCAGAAGGTCAAGGATAAGGATGTGAGCTTCGTGGCTTTCGATAATTTTCGAAGCGCCTATCGCAGCATCGAGTACCTGATCGATCTGGGACATCGCCGGATCGGGATGATCGCCGGCAAGTTTAACGTTTCGGAACGGGCGCTTGTGCGCTGGCAAGCCTACCGCAAATGCCTGGGAGATCACGGCCTGACCTACGACCCTAAATTGGTTCTGGAAAAGGGATATTCTTTTTCCGACGGGAAGGAGGCCCTGGATCATTTGCTCCGCCCGCCTTCGCCTCCGACCGCCGTATTCTGTGGAAACGATGTCCTGGCCATCGGCGCCATGGTGCAAGCGAAGGAAAGCGGACTGAAAATCCCCCAGGACCTGTCCATTGTCGGGTTCGATGACATGGAGATCTCGGCCTACTACGACCCGCCCCTGACCACTGTGGCGGTCCCGGCCTATGAGATGGGCAGAACGGCGGCGAAAATATTGATTGAAAATATCCGCGGGGAATCCCAGGCGCCCCAGCAGCATGTGTTGGAGGCGAATCTGATTGTCCGCGGGTCGACGGGAAAAATGCTGGTCTCGTAAAAAGTCCATCTGCGGCGTTGCGGTTCAACTTCGTCGTTGCGGCCCCTAAGGGGCCTCACTCTTCAGTTTTTGCGCGCCTTGCATCTGGAGCTTTTTACGAAACCAGCAAAAATATTTAAAAATAAAGCAGCGGTCAGCAAGCAGCTCGAAGTCTTTTTTCATTCGCTGACAGCTGATCGCTAACAAAACACAAGGAGGGTATTACATGCCGAAAGCGTACAACGGAAAAATTCTGAGGGTCGATTTGACCACGGGCAACATCCAGGTAGAAGAGCCTGGCGAGGTCGTTTACCGGACCTATTTCGGGGGAGGAGGATTGTCCTCCTACTACCTGCTCAAGGAGCTGAAACCCGGGGTCGATCCCTTGGGACCGGAGAACATTCTCATTTTCGCCTCCACGGCCTGCACGGGAATTCCCATTTCGGGCTGGGTGAGGTTCACCGTGGCCGCCAAATCCCCGCTGACCGGGGGCTACGGCGAGGCGGAAGCGGGCGGGTTTTTCGGGCCGGAGCTGAAATTCGCCGGCTTTGACGCGGTGATCATCAAAGGAAAATCGCCCAAGCCCTGCTATTTGTGGATTCATGACGGGCAGGCCGAAATCCGCTCGGCCGAAGCGATCTGGGGTCTGGAAACCGGGCCGGCCCAGGAAAAGATCCGGCAGGAAGTCGGGGAACCCCGCGCCCGGGTCGCCCAGTGCGGTCCGGCAGGCGAAAAGATGGTCCGCTATGCCTGCGTCATGAACGAGTTGAAGCACGCCAACGGGCGGACGGGCATGGGCGCGGTCATGGGTTCCAAGAACCTCCGGGCCATTGCCGCCAAGGGAAGCCAGCGGCTGGAAGCGCACGACCCGGAAAAGATGAAAGAACTGGCCAAGCTGCAGTCCGAACTGATCGCCTCCTGGGGGCCGAGCAAAGTCATGCGGAACTTGGGGACGCCCAACTTGGTCATGCCGCTCAACACCGCGGGCATCCTGCCCACGAGAAATTTTCACTCCGGCGCTTTCGAAGGAGCCGAAAATATTTGCGGCGAAAAGATGAAAGAAACCATTCTGAAAACCGAAGAGGGCTGCTACGCCTGCGCCGTGCGGTGTAAACGGGCCGTGGAAGTGACCTCGGGCCCCTACAAGACCTCGCCCGAATACGGCGGGCCGGAATATGAAACCCTCGGTTCCTTGGGCTCGCTTCTTTGCATCGGCGACCTGACCGCCGTCTCGAAGGGAAACGAGCTTTGCAACCGGTACGGGCTGGACACCATCTCCGTTGGGGTGGCGATTGCGCTGGCGATGGAATGCTATGAGAACGGGATTCTCACGAAGGCCGACACCGGCGGTTTGGACTTCCGCTTCGGAAACGCGGACGCCATGATCCAGGCTATTCACTGGATCGCCAAGCGGGAAAAAGGACTTGGCGATCTATTGGCCGAGGGAGTGAAGAGGGCGGCGAAGAAGATCGGCAAAGGGTCCGAGAAATTCGCCATGGAGATCAAAGGGCAGGAGCTGCCCATGCACGACCCCCGCGGCAAAACGGGCCAGGGCCTGAGCTTTGCCCTGTCGCCCACGGGAGCGGACCACGTCGAGGCGCCCCATGACACCCCCTTTGCCCAGCCGGGCCCGATGATGGGGAAGATCGCTCCCTTAGGAATTCTGGAACCCGTTCCCGGAAGGGAAAACGGGCCGAGGAAGGTTCGGAATTTCGTCTACCTCCAGTATCTCTGGTCCATGTTCAACTCCGTGGGGATCTGCAACTTCACGGCCGGTCCGGTGTGGTCGCTTCCCCTCAACAAGTGGCCGGAAGTCGTGTACGCGGCAACGGGTTGGGAATCGAGCCTGTTTGAGCTCTGCAAATTGGGGGAAAGAACGGTCACGATGGCCCGGGTCTTTAACCTGAGAGAGGGATTTGGGCGCAAAGACGACACGCTTCCGGACCGTATCTTTGAGGCCCTGGAAGGCGGGGCGCTGGCCGGGAAGGGGATCGACCGGAAGGAATTCGACGAGATGCTGACCCTCTACTACGAAGCCATGGGTTGGGACCCGAAGGAAGGCGTGCCCACCCGCGGAAAGCTTGCGGAACTGAATCTGCACTGGCTGGATGAGTTCAAGAAGTAAGAACCACTTGCCACAGAGGGCACAGAGAACACAGAGAGATTAAAAGAAAACATCAGTGTTTTTCTGAGATCTGAATGACCTCGGTGGCGGACTTCAGACTTGTCAAAAGATCATCAATGATGGAAATATCTTCTCCCCCGCCCTAACCCTTCCCCACAAGGGGGAAGGGGCGGGAGGGGTGAAATGGAGCTGGGACATGCTATTTGGATTTATTGGAGTGGGGCGAATGGGCGGGGGACTCGCCCGCAATTTGATCAAAGCCGGGAAAGAGGTCCTAATTTTCGATCTCAGCGCGGAAGCCGTCCAAAAAACGATCGGGGCGGGCAAAACCGGAAAGGCCGTTAAGGAAATTAAGGAAATGGCCGGGGCCGACGTAGTCTTCACCAGTCTGCCGCTTCCCGGACGACGTGGAAGGGGTGATGCTGGGGGCTAAGGGGATTTCTGAGATCAGATGAAGCCCGGGTCCACGTATATCGATGTGAGCACCATCGACCCGAAAACCGCGAGGAGGCTTTCCGATGCGGCGGATGCCCTCAAAATCCATTTCCTGGAATGCCCCTTAGGAAAAACCCCGGCCCACGCGGAAAAAGGCGAGGAGCCGGTTTTTGCCGGCGGGAAGAAGGAAGTCTTTGAAAAGATGAAAGGGATCCTGGAGATCGTCGGAAAACCCGTCGTCTACATGGGCGAGGTGGAAGCCTCTTCCGCTTTCAAACTGATCAGCAACATGATGGGGATGACGAACCTTGCGGTGTTGGCCGAAGGCATGCGCATTGCGGAGAAGGCGGGAATCGACGCGGACCTGTTTCTGGAGCAAATGAAGGACACGGGGGGAAGAGCTTTCAACTGGAAGTCCGCGGCCCCTGGATCCTCGGCGGGGATTTCGCCAACCGCTTCGGGCTCGATTTAGCGCTGAAGGATGTCCGACTGGGTTGCGAAATGGCGAAGGCTGGGGAAATTCGGCGAAGGCCATGAAGGCCGCCCTTGAGTATTTCCGCGAAGCCAGCGCCAAAGGCTTCGGGAAGGAAGACTGCAACGCGATTTATAAGAGTGATTAAATAGAAAAATTGTCAGTGTGCAGGGTGAGAAGAAAACCAGGAGTCGTCTCCTTTCCATGGAGCCGTTCTTTCGATGTTCAACCGATTTTTGCGGAATAATCGCTCCTTCTGATCATCGCCGCTTGCCTCCTCGCGAACGCTGGGCATGCGGCCGTGGCTCCCGTGGCGCACCTTCCTACGATGACTGCCGGCGTCACGCCATCCCCCTATGTCCTGCCGATCCTCCTCGTAAACGATCAAAATGAATGGAAGGATTTCGGAATCCAGGTAAACCTGAAAGTTTACCCGAACGGGGAAGAGCAGGCGGATCGAGTCGTGGGAAACGACTGGGAAGTCGGAGTGCTGGATCCTTTTTACGCGGTCAAGGCGGGAAATGAGGGGGATGTGGCCATCGTCGGACTGGCCGGGAACCTTCTTAGCCAATTTTATCTGATGAGCCGCAAGGGGAATCGGATTCCTTCCCTGCCCCAGGCCCGTCAGGCGCTCCAGGGGCGGGAGATTTGGACTCCGGGGCTGTCGGCGGAGCATTTTTTTCTGTCCCTTCTGCTCGGGAAGGCGCACGAGTTTCCGCCGCCGGCCTCAGCGGGAAAGATCGAGCCGTTCGAATCATTTTTGAAGGGCCAAGGGGAAATTGCCCTTCTGCGTTCTCCTCAAGCCCTTTTGGCGGCGCAGCAGGGTTTTCAAGCCTGGCCGGATTTGCGAAAGCAGGAAGCGTTTCTCCCTGTGTGTCTGGTCGCTTCCGCCGTTTATGCCGACACGCGCAAAACCCTGGTGATCCGTTGGCTCGAAGGATATGCCCGGGGGGTCCGCATCCTTTTGAGAAATCCCGCCAAAGCCGCCTCCCGGCTGAAGGAATTCTATCAAGAGACCTTGAAGATCGAGGTCCCTCAGCGGCTCCTGGAGATGGAAATTGCGGAGGCCTTTTTCACCGAGAAAAGGCAGGAGGAGGCGTTCAAAAGTTCGGGAGGCCAAGCGAGCGCCGTGGAGCGGTTTGCGGATTTGATGGGCGGCTATCAGGTGCGGATGAAGGTCCTGAAGACCCAAAAGGAACCCGGAGAATACATCCTGGATAAAATGTGCGAACAGTTGGCCGCCCTTCGGCGGGAAGCGGAGGGGCAGTTCAACCAGACCCGGGCGGCGATCGATCAGGCCGAAAAAGAGGGAATGAAGGTTGAAAAATTCCGCGTCCAGCTGGAGGAGGCCCGGGGCCAGATGGAGGAGGGGCGGGGATGTTTGACGGTCATCGGGACTCTTTCCAACCTCATGCGCAGCGCCGAACAGTCCAGGGTGGAAGCGCAGCGGTTTAAGAAATTTCGCGTGCTTGAGTTTGGGGTTGGAAGCCTCCTAATAGCCTATTATGCGGGGTATGCCGGCTAGAAGGAATTAAAAAGTGAAGAAGGCTGAGCAATTCACAAGCTACCCGGCGGACGGATTCCGTCATGCTCATTGCAGAGGAGAGAATGGGTGAAAGGAAAAGGAGGCAATCCTCCCGAAGGCTGGTCCTTTCGATCCTATCCATCATCGCCGTCATCTTTGGTCTGGTATGTTCTCACCTCCTGGGCCAGGATGGTCCCGCCGGCGTTTCTTCCCTCCGCCTCAATACATCGTTACCGATTTCTTCCGGGTCATCGGTTCCCCCTATGTGGGCAACACCCTGGCAGGACATACCTGGGTGAGCCTGCAAATTGTCCTGGGGGGATTTTTTATGGCGATCCTCATCGGCATCCCCTTAGGCATCCTGATGGGCTGGTTCAAACGGGTCGAAGCCATCGTCGATCCCCTTTTCCAAATGCTGCGGCCCATCCCTCCTTTGGCCTGGATTCCCCTTTCGCTGCTCTGGTTCGGGATCGGGCTGAAATCCAAAATATTTGTCATTTGGCTGGCGGCCTTCGTTCCCTGTGTCATCAATTCCTACACGGCGATTCGCCTCACGGACCCTCTCTTGGTCAAGGCCGCTCTTGGGCTGGGAGTCAAGAAGCAAAGGGACCTCCTTTGGGAGGTGGCCATTCCCTCCAGTCTGCCGATTATCCTGGGGGGCGTGCGCATCGGTTTAGGCGCCGCCTGGATGACCCTGGTGGCAGCGGAGCTTTTGGCTTCCGATGCGGGGCTGGGCTATATGATGCAGATGGCCCGGCGGGCCCTGGAGCCCTCCATCATTATTCTTTGCATGCTGATTATCGGAATCCTGGGTGCGCTCATGGCGCGAGGCCTTCGCGCCCTCGAAAAACGGATCTGCCCGTGGGTCAAGGAAGAGGATCACTGATTCATGAATCGATGGGGGGAAAGAATTTTTGCTTTCATTTATCAGGAGAAAATCGTCCTTTCCCTGAGTTCGATCCTGGGGTTTATCCTTTTCTGGCACGTGCTAACGGATGTCCTGGGGCTCTTTCCCCCGCTCTTCCTTCCCTCCCCGGAAAAGGTATTTTTCACCATCTACGAAAAGATCACGGTCCCGGTAGGCGAGGAAAAACTCTTCGGCCATGTGGGGATCAGCTTAGTCCGGATCCTCGTCGGGGTCGGGATTGCTCTGGCGCTGGCCGTTCCCCTGGGGATTCTGATGGGGTGGTACGAGGATCTGGACAGCGTGGCCTCGCCCCTCATCGAAGTCCTGCGGCCGATTCCCCCCATCGCCTGGATTCCCGCTGGCGATCCTCTGGTTCGGGATCGGGCTGGGTTCCAAAGTTTTCATCATCGCCATCGGGGCCTTTTTCCCGGCGGTGATCAACACCTATATCGGCGTCAAGTTTGTCGATGTCCTCCTTATCAAAGCGGCGAAAACCCTGGGGGCCGGGGATAAAGATATCCTCTGGGAAGTGGTCCTTCCCGGCTTCGGTGCCGCTGATTGTGGCGGGCGTCCGGATCAGCATCGGGGTCGGGATGATGTGCTTGGTGGCGGCGGAGTTGGTGGCGGCTTCTTCCGGGCTCGGGTACTTGATTATGCTCGGCGGGGACGACCTGAAACCCGAGCTTTCCATCATGGGCATGATCTTGATCGGGATCTTGGGGCTCATCGCCGACCGGATCATTTTAACCGTCGAACGCAAAGTCATTTATTGGAAAAAGGAGTGAAGAAAGCCGTGAACGGGAATCAGGCGAAGGACAAAATTGTGGCCGAGCGTGTTTCGGTGGAGTTCGAGAAAGACACGAAGAACTTCCTTGCCGTGGATGACGTGAGTCATGACGATCCAGGAGGGGGAATTTGTGGTCATCGTGGGTCCCTCCGGGTGCGGGAAAACGACCTTCATGAACACCCTTGCCGGTCTGGTCAGACCCATGAGCGGGAAGGTTCTACATGGACGGAGCAGAAATCAACGGACCGCTCCGCCGAACGCGGCGTCGTTTTTCAACAGTTTGCCCTTTTCCCCTGGAAGACCGTTTATGAGAATATCGAGTTCGGGCTGAAGTACCGCGGCATCGGCAAAGAACAGCGGGCAGGAAATCGTCCGGAGATATGTGCCAGATGGTGAAACTGGAGGGGTTTGAAAATTCCTATCCCCATGAACTGTCCGGGGGCATGAAACAACGGGTGGCGATTGCGCGGGTCTATGCCAACCGGCCGCAGGTGCTGCTTATGGACGAACCTTTCGGGGCCCTGGACGCCCAGACCCGGACGATCATGCAGGAAGACCTCTCCGAGATGTTCGTCTCAGAGAAGCGAACGGTGGTTTTCATCACCCATAGCGTGGAGGAGGCCATTTATTTGGGAGACCGGGTCGTCGTCATGACCGCCCGCCCGGGGAAAATCAAAAAAAGTCATTTCTATCACCGAAGAAAACCTGGTCCCCAACCGCCGGCAAACGGGATTCGACGACGTGATCGCCATGAAAGAGTTTTTGGGCCTTAAGGCGGAGATCTGGAGCCTGATCAAGGCGGAGATTCTGGCCAAACATATTTTCTGAGGGAGATGGGGTGGGCAGGAAAGGGGAGAAGTTAAAAATTGCAGGTTATAGGTTGCAGAATAGAAGTTCGAGGCAAGGGTAAAAGCGAAGCGCGAGAGGAAAGGAGAGGAAAATGAAAGGGAAAACTTGGAAGTTGGGAGCAATTTTTTTGATGATGATGGTTGCCTTTACCGGCCTGGCGTTTGGGCAGGGGAAAGAACTGCCCCTGGTGCGGGCGAGCCATCAGCCGGCTATGCATGCTCTGCCCACCGTTTTAGGCATGAACCTCGGCTGGTTTGACCAGGCCGGGATCCGGATCACCTACCATTACTTTGTATCCGGGATGCCTCAGGTGGAAGCCGGGCAGGCGGGGGAATGGGATGTGGGCGCCATCGGAACGGTGCCCTGCTTGTTTGCCGGCGTCAAGTATCAGCAGCCCCTGATCGGCATTTCCAACGACGAGTCTGTGACCAATAACCTCATGGTTCGGCCCGAGTCGTTCAACACCTGGCTGAAAGATCCGAAGAAAGACCTGAAGGGGCGCACCATTCTGTGCTCCACGATTTCCACGGGGCATTACGCGGTCGTGGCCTACCTCAAGAAACTGGGCTTTTCGGAAAGCGATGTCAAAATCGTTCATATGGAACAGCCGGCTATTGTCTCCGCCTTCCTTTCGGGGCAGGGCGATGTGGCCCAAACCTGGGCGCCCTTTAACTATCAGCTGGAAGAAAAAGGGATGAAGGTCCTTTCCCATGGGAAAGATGCCGGGGTGGTAATCCCCGGCGGGATCGTGGCGACCAAGAAATTTGCGACCGAAAAGCCGGAATTAGTGGCCAAATGGCTGAGTGTATACATGCGGGGCATCGATTTCATGATCGACAATCCCCGCGAGGCGGCCAAGCATCTGGGGAAATACTACCGGGAGAAATGCGGCATCAACCTTTCCGATGACATCTGCCTAAAGGAATTTGAACTGCGCCCGGTCTTCCGCGCGAAGCAGCAGCTGCGGATGATGGAGCGGAAGGACGGCAGGATGAGCACGGTAGACAACTGGATGGATGCCCTTGCCGGATACTTCGTTGAGGTGAAGAAACTGGATGCCAAACCCGATCCCAAGAGCTATATCACCGACCAGTTCATGAAGATGGTCGATACGATGAAGAAATAATAGATTCACCACGGAGAACACGGAGACCACAGAGTTAAATTTTTGTAAACAATAGGAATACAGAGGGATGTTTTTATTTTCCTGCATTTGAATTCTTCTCTGTGCGCTCTGCTCCGAAAAGATCTTTATCGGTTCTCAATCAGAGAACGCCCTCTCCCGGTTCACGGGAGAGGGGAAAACCGGATGGAGCCTGGGCGCTTTTCATGGTTTATGGTGCCCTTAAGGGCATGAACAACTGTGGTGAAATTCTTTGCTGAAATTTTGTGTGGAGGTTTTATCGTGCGTACCACTCTTTTGGCCAAGGCGGCCAAAATCTTGATTGAAGAGGTTGCGGTTGTTGCTGCGGGTGAAAATGTCCTGATCCTGACCGACCCTCAGGTAAGCCCGCGCATTTCCGAAGCCATTGCCACTGCCACATTGCTGGCAAGAGGCATTCCCACGGTTCTGAACATGGTCCCCTCGGAATACCCCGGGGCGCCGCTTCCGCTCCCGTGGCCCAGGCCGTAAGGGGGGCCGAGGTGGTGTTGATGGCGACCTCCAAATCCGTAGCCCATGCCGAGATTTTCTCCGTTGAGAAGAATCACCGGCGCTTGATCAGTCTGCCCGGGATTATGGAAGCCTCCTTCATCGACGGCGGCGGGACCGTGGATTTGAAGGAACTGAAAGCCATCACCGAACGAGGTCGCCGCGGCCCTAAACGGCAAGCGCGAGTTTGTTTTGAAGAGCGACAAAGGGACGGATGCCAAGTTTCTATCCCGGGGGAAATCCTTTGCCTGCTATGCCCAGGCGCCGATCCCCACGGGATTTGCCATGTTCCCGGACGGGGAAGCCATCGTGGCCATGGACGAAAAGACCCTCGAGGGCAGAATCGTTCTGGATGTTTTTCAAACCGGGGTGGGGCCCTTGCGCGAGCCGATCGTTTTCGACCTCAAAAAGGGCAAGGTCGTCCGCTTCAGCGGAGGGATCGAGGCGCAGCAGCTCCAGGAACTCGTGGAAAAATATGGGGACGAGAATTCCTACTATTTCGGCGAATTCGCCCTGGGAACGAACCCCAAGGCGCTCTTTCTCGGCAGCGCCGGCGAAGACAAAAAGAGGATCGGGACGATTCACATGTCCCTGGGCGATGACGAAGGCATCGGCGGATCTCTGAAGAGCAAACTCCACCTCGACGGGGTCATGGGCCGACCCACTTTGATCGTGGATGGCAAGATGTTTATTGAGGATGGAAGGTTGATGATTTAAATCTTTCCACTTCACGGCTAATGCCGGTTGCTGCGGAGCAGACCGACGGTCGTCATTCCCGCGAAAGCGGGAATCCAGGAAAGGCGACATTGGGAAAAATGCCGTGTGTTTATATCCTTGCCAGCCGCCGTAATGGGACCCTTTACATAGGGGTGACCTCCGATCTTGCAAAAAGGGTTTGGCAACACAAGAACGGGGAAGTGGAAGGATTTACGAGGACATATCACGTCCATAATCTCGTTTGGTATGAAATGCATGAAAAAATGGAGAGTGCGATCAACAGAGAAAAAGGGCCGAAAAAATGGAACCGAGCCTGGAAGATAGCCCTAATTGAAAAGTCGAATGCAAATTGGAAAGATTTGTTCAATGATTTGTTCTGACTGGATTCCCGCCTTCGCGGGAATGACGACTATTTTTCATTTCATTCGGCGAGGAGCGGAAATATTTTATGTCACTCAAAAACGTTGACCGCAAGTGGATTGATGACTTTATCGAAATATCGCGCCGGATCCCGAGGCGCGGCTTGACCTTCGGAGGCGGAGGAGGGAACAGCCTGCGGATCCCGGGTTCCGAAAGGGTCCTGATCAAAGGATGGGAAGTAGCCTCGGAAGACCTCAGGGAACAAGATATTGCCCTGGTCGATTTGCAGGGAAATGCCCTGAACGAGGTAAAGATCTGCCTGGAGGGACCGCTTCACCTGGAGGTCCTGAAGACCCGGAAGGATATTGGGGCCGTAATCCATGCCCACCCTCCTTATTCGACGGCTTTCGGCAATATCCGGCCGAGTTTGACGGAGGGCGATTTGAAGAATTACCCCTTTCTGCGCCAGGCCGTCTTCAGTTCTTACGCCGAACCGGGCTCCGACGATCTCGCCCGCTTCGTTTCCGAACCCTTTCGCAAAGAAGGGGTGATCTGCGTCTTGATGCAGGATCACGGAGTCACGGTGGTGGGGCCCGATATTTACACTGCCTATCACCGGCTGGATTTCCTGGAAGGGGCGAGCAAGGCCTTTGTGTTGACCGCGCTCCTAAAAATTGAAATAGGAGCCAGATAAGACCCGCAAGTCGCGAGGGCGCAGGGGGTTTAAAGAAAGCGCGGAAGTATGGAATTGCTGCCGTAACGGCAGCGGCGTGGGGGCACGATGCCTCGTGCCCATACAGGCATTTATTATTCAGGAGGTATGAAAAACGGATGGACCAGAAAGATTACAAAACCGTTACCGTCGTCGGCTGTGGAACCATGGGACCGGGCATCACCCAGACTTTTGCCCGGGCCGGTCTGAAAGTTTTCATGGTCGATCTCCGCCAGGAGATTTTGGATCAAGCCATGAAGAAAATCCGGGACCAGTTAGATCTTTTTATCGAACTCGAGGTGATTCAGAAGAAGGACAAGGATTTGGTTCTGACCCGGATTCATCCCACCACGGACATGGAATCCGCCTGCCGCCAGGCCGACTACTTCATGGAGGCGGTTCCCGAAGTCCTGGAAGTCAAGCAGCGAGTTCACAAACAGGCCGACCAGTGGTGCCGGCCGGAAACGATCTTCGCTTCCAATGCTTCCGGGATCAGCATTACTGCGATCGGCGGGGCGACCCGACGACCCGGAAAGGTTGTCGGCACGCACTGGGTCAACCCGCCCCAGATCATGCAGCTCGTGGAAATCGTCCAGGGCGACACAACCACGAATGAAACCGTGGCTGCCGTGAGGGCGTTTTTGACCCGCATCGGCAAGGCCCCGATCGTCTGCAAGGATACGACTTCGTACCTGAACAACTACATGCAGGGCGCCATCGGCCGGGCGGCCATGGAACTTTGGCAGAAGGGTGTGGCCACCCCGGAAGACATCGACCGGGCCGTCAACACCGGGTTCGGATTCCGTCTCCCCATCGTTGGTCCTCTGGCGTTTTTCGATATGGCCGGTTTGGACAACGTGCGCGACTCCTGGGAGTACACGAACAAAGTGGATCCAGGCCGTCTCGGGCCGCTGCCCCAGGATTTGTTGAAGCTGGTCGAGAAGGGCGATTGGGGCATCAAGAGCGGCAAAGGGATTTATGATTATTCCGGGAAAGACGGACAGGAGTTGGTGAAAACCCGGGAAAAACTGCTGATCCTGCAGCTGAAGGCTTTGGGAAGAATATGAAGGACAGGGGTCGAGGATTCAAGGGGCCAAGGGGGCAAGTAAAAAACGCATAGCGGAAAAGATGAATAACGATTGTGCCGTGGTGCTGCGGTTTTGCAGTTCAGCCGTTACCGCAACACGGCAGCACTTCAGCACCTTTTCTGTTACCTCCGCTTTCTGTGTTGACTTCCCTTTGGGAGGCTGATAAATTTCATTGCGTATATCAAGTTTGATGGTCTCGTAAAAGGCGTCATTCCCGCGCAGGCGGGAATCCAGAGTCTGCAAAGCCATGGAAAAGACTGGATTCCCGTTTCCACGGGAATGACGGGAAATCGTATCTGAGGACTTTTTACGAGATCATCAGGTTTTTTTGTTCATCACCTTTCTGTCTCTGTGCCCTCTGTGGCAAAAATGCTTTTGGTAGTTATTCCTGAAAGGAGGAAATGAAAATGAAAAAGATGACGCGACGAGGATTTTTGAAGGGCCTGGCAGCGACCGGGGCTGTTGCTTTAACAGCAGGGGCTGCCCCGAAGGCCTTCGGGCAGGCTCCGGCCAAGGGCGGGTTCAACTGGAGGAAATTTGCCGGAGCCAAGATCCGTTTCATGAACAACACCCACGACTGGAGCACCGGTCTGATTCCCAAGGCGCTGCCCGAGTTCGAAAAACTGACGGGCATCAAGGTGCAGTGGGAAGTCCTGGCCGAGAACCAGTTCCGCCAGAAGCTGACCCTGGAGCTCAGCTCGAACCCCGAGTCGGTTGATGGGTACATGAGTCTGCCTTCGTGGGACGGCATGGCCTTCTATCAGTCCGGGTGGTATGAACCGGTGGAAAAATTTCTCAAATCCCCGGATTTGACCAGCCCCGATTTTGATTTCAAGGACTTCTTTCCAAGTTGTATCCAAATTTCCACGATCAAGAACACCCTCGTGGGAGTTCCGCTCTACCCCGAAGTCCAGATGATCTATTACTCGAAAGAAAAATTTCAGGAAAAGAAACTGAAGGTTCCGGAAACCTTCGAGGAGTTTGCGGCGGCGGCTGAGAAGCTATACGACAAGAATACCAAATATGCCGGATATGTCAGCCGGGGCGACGGGATCCAGGCCGTTTACACCCTGGCGCCCTTTGTTTTCGGAATGGGCGGCCGTTGGCTGGATGAAAACGGGCGGCCGGACCTGACGAGCGACGCCTTTGTAAAAGCCTTAGAGCTCTACAGCGGCACCCTGCATAAGTATGGGCCTCCGGGGATTGCCGGGATGACCTGGGCTCAGAGCCAGGTCGTGTTCGGACAGGGGAACGCCGGAATGAACACGGACTCTTCCAACTTCATCTCCACCTATGAGGATCCGAAGAAGTCGAAACTTGTCGGGAAAGTTGGTTACGCGCCCGTCCCGAGGGGACCTGCAGGGCTCAGAAGCTCTTTGATTGCCTGGTGTCTTTCCATCGGGTCAAAGTCCAAGAACAAAGAGGCGACCTGGCTGTTCCTCCAGTGGCTGGCCAGCAAAGAAATGGTTCTGCGCCAAGCCAAGATGAAACTGCCCGTGGGCCGCGAGTCTGTGTGGAAAAGTCCGGAGTTCCAGTCCTCCATGTCGAGGGAATGGCTGGATGCCTTTGCCAAACAGCTTCCGACAGCGGCGGTTAACCAAGCGAACCCCTTGGTCGTTCAGGTGCCTGAAACCCGCGACGCCATCGGCAAAGCCATCGTTTCCGTCATCCAGGGCGGCAATGCCAAGGAAGCGGCCATGAAGGCCCAGCAGGATTGTCTGAAGATCCTGAAGATGAGCTAAGGCGGCAAGAGATTCAGGTCCTTTAACACCCCCACCCCGGCCCTCCCCCGTCAAGGGGGAGGGGAAAGGGGGTTCCGAATTAGATCGCGATAGAGTTCATGAGTGAAAAAGAATGATGAGGGGCCGAAGGGTTTTTTGAGCCCGTTGGCCCCTTTAAGTTTGGTGATCCCGCAAAAAGTCAACAGAACGACGGTTTGTAGAATGTCGTCATTCCCGCGCAGGCGGGAATCCAGAATTTGACAACCTATAGAATCCTGCTCCGAGCGGGACTGGATTCTCGCTTTCACGAAAATGACGAAAAAGAGCATTTTCAAACTTTCAATTTTTATCGAACGCATTTCTCGCTCAGGTGAAGATTATGAAAGATCACACCATGGCCGAATCGGCCCTTGCCGATTCCCCCTCCCTCTGGGAAAGATTCGTGGGCGTTTGCGACCGCAACGCCCCCTGGCTGATGCCTCTCCCCGCGATGATCGTCACGGTCCTGCTCATGATATTCCCGCTGTTTTACCTCCTGTATATGAGCGTGCACGACTGGCTCCTGATCGGGGGAAAAGCGCCGGAGTTCATTTTCCTCCAAAATTATAGCGCCTTAATCCAGGACGAACGCTTCATGGCGTCCTTATGGCGCACGGGGGTCTTTATCGTTTTCGGGTTGGCGATCCAGGTCCCTTTGGGGCTGTTCATTGCCGTCCTTTTCAACGAACACTTTCCCGGGCGGGGGATCATGCGGACCCTGCTCCTTCTGCCCATGGTGGCGACGCCGGTCGCCATGGCCCTCATCTGGGTCATCATGATGGAGCCCAGCAGCGGCGTGCTCAACTATTTCCTTTCCTGGTTCGGGATCCAAGGCGTGGCCTGGCTTTCGGATGTCAATCTTGTCATTCCCGCCCTGGTATTAGTGGACACCTGGCAGTGGACGCCCATGGTGGCCCTGATCTGTTTGGCGGGCCTCTCGGCCTTGCCGATCGAGCCCTTTGAAGCCGCCCTGATCGATGGCGCCAACGTCTGGCAAAGGTTTTGGAGGCTGACCCTGCCCATGGTGTGGCCTACGCTCCTCATCGCCATTCTCTTCCGCTTCATCGACCTTCTGAAGGTAATCGAACATATATACGTTATGACGCGCGGCGGTCCGGGTTTTGCCTCGGAAACCATCAACCTGTATAACTTCCTGATGGGCCTCTTTTACTACCGGGTCGGATATGGATCTTCGATCTCGGTCGTCATCTTCGCCTTGGTCCTGGGCGCCAGCCTCATGCTTATCCGCGCAAGGAGGACATCATGGTAGCTTCGAGGGGAGGCGCCGGGACTTCGGCGCGCCATAATCCCGCGTTGCGCAAAGCGTTCCTTTTTATCCTGGCCGCAATGGTTTTGATTCCTTTCCTCTTTCCTTTCATCTGGATGCTGCTCGGTTCCTTCAAGGAAGAGGTGGATTTCATGGCCTACCCGCCCGTATGGATTTTCAAACCCACGATCGAGAACTACGTCACCGTTTTCGTCGAGAACGATTTCGGCACCTTTGCGGTCAACAGCACGATCGTGGCGGCCCTCACCACCTTCTTCGGCCTGTTGTTCGGGATTCCCGGGGCCTACGCGGTGGCTCGTTATAAGCGGACGGGGTTTGCCCTCATCGTCCTCGCCGCCCGCATGGCGCCGGGAATCGCCTTTTTGCTCCCCTGGTTTGTTCTTTTCGTCCAGCTGAAGCTGACGAACACCTATTTTGCCTTGGTGACTTCGCACCTGATTTTCACGCTTCCCTTGATCCTCTGGATGATGATCGGCTTCATCGAGGCCATCCCCAAGGAGATCGAGCAGGCGGCCATGGTCGATGGCTGCACGGTTTGGGGTTCTCTGGTCCGAATTATCATTCCCTTGACCCTTCCGGGGGTGGCCGCTTCGGGGATCCTTTGCTTCATTTTCTCCTGGAACAACTTCCTCTTTTCCGTTGTGCTGGCCGGGGAGGCAACCAAGACCCTTCCCGTGGCCGTCTTCAACTTCCTGGGCTATCAGTCCATCGCCTGGGGCCCACTCAGCGCCGCCGCTTCGATCATCACCCTGCCGGTTTTATTTCTGGCCCTCATCGTCCAGAAATACATCGTTCAGGGATTGGCGTCCGGGGGAATTACCGGATGAAAGGCAGGGGGTAGGGTGTAGGGGGTTGGGGGTAGGAAAGGATGAAGGGGAAGGGTAACAGGTAAAAGGCGAAAGGTAAAGAAACGCATCGCGCCGAGCCAGTGGCGCATAGCAGACTGAGCGCGCAAGGCGCGAGGGCGAAAGGGGTTTAAAGGAAAGTGCCGAAGTGCGGAAATGCTGCCGTGCTGCAGTAAATTCCGAACGGCAACACAGCAGCACTGCTGCACCGCAGCACTTTCTTTTCACCCCTTATGTCTTTTTTTCCGCTATGCGCCATGCGCTCTGCGCTATGCGATTCACTTGACGCTTCCTCAGTCTCCTCTATATAATTAAACATAGGCAGAAAACCCGCCTCCCAGGCTTCCTTAGTCCGGAATTTTTCACGAATAATTTACTTTATAGATTAGCGGTTAAGGCCCTGGTTTTACGAGGCAATTTAAGAAGGAGAAATATGCTGTCCCTATCCACGGCCCTACGTTCTGAGGTTTCCGACAGCGGAGAAGAAATCATCCGGGAAATATTGAGTTATGGGGTCCAGGCTGTCGAACTGGAATACCGCATTACCGAATCCATGCTCAAGGAGATTCTTCCTTTCGTAAAAAAAAGGGATATCCTGGTCAGCAGCATCCACAATATCATGCCTCTTCCGGATGGGATGGCCCGGCAAGCGGCCAACGGGGAGTTCGTTTCCCTTTCCTCGCCGGAACGCGGGGAGCGGGAGATGGCCGTGAAATACACCCGGCGCACCCTCGAGTGGGCCGAGGAAACGGGCGCTCAGGCTGTTGTCTTGCACTTGGGCAGGGTTCGGATGGAGAGCCCGATGCGGATGCTGATGAACATCTATGACCAAAAAAAGATTGGAACGGACGAGGGGATGGCTTTTCTCGCGGAGAAGATGGAGCTTCGACGGAAGGATGGGGAGAAATATCTGACCGCGGCTTTGCAGAGCCTCGAAAAACTAGGGCCGGATGCAGAGAGAAGGCGAATCTTCTTGGGCGTTGAGAACCGCTATAATATTCAGGATTTCCCCAATATCGAGGAGTTCAAAATCATTTTTAAGGAATTTGGAGGGGGAGCCGTGCGCTACTGGCACGACCTTGGGCACGCCACGACCCAGGAAAATCTCGGGATGGTGGCCCGGGGGGAACTGCTGGATCTTTTCGGTCGCCACTTAATCGGGGTTCATCTCCACGGCTGCCGGGGATACGAGGACCACGCGGCCCCGGGAACCGGAGAGGAGGATTATTCTCAGTTAAAGAAATTCCTGAAGGCGGATACCGTGAAGGTTGTGGAGACCCACCATCGGACCACCCGGGAGGAACTCAAAAAGGGGTTGGAGTTTTTGCGAAGCCAAGGGATAGAATGAAACCGGCATAGGGCAGAGAGCATAGAGGGGGGAAAAGGGTAAAAGGCGAAAGGCAGAGAGGAAAAAGGGTAAACGGGGGAAAAGGAAAAAGGGGAGCGGGGAAACGGCAAAAGGGCAGGGGGCGAGGGAACTAATAATAAGGTTCCTATCGGCATTGATTTGAAGATTCAAATCATGGTATTTTATAAACAGGAAAATTTTAGGTATTTTCATAAAACTAAAGAAAAACTCTGTGTTCTCTGTGGCTCTGTGGTGAATCGTGGACATGCCGTTTTCATCCAAAATTCGTTATATCTACCAACAGAAAGACCTGCTAAAACAGCTTGTCCTCCGGGAAGTTCACGGGCGGTATGCCGGGTCGTCGATCGGCTTCTACTGGTCCGTGATCAACCCGTTGATCATGCTGGCGGTTTACACCTATGTCTTTTCGGCAATCCTCAAGATTCGCATGGGCGATGAACCTGGAATCACGGACTATGGACTCTACCTCTTCTGCGGATTTCTTCCCTGGAACGCCTTTCAGGAAACGGTCCAACGGTCCACGACCGTCATCCTGGACAATGCCAGCCTGATCAAAAACCTGTCCTTCCCGTCAAAAGTCCTTCCCCTTTCGATTGGAGTCAATGCGATTATTCACCAGGTCATCGGCATCGTTATCTTGGTGATTGTGGTCGCAATCCTCCTGGGATTTTTCCCGATTTATATCTGGGCAGCCATCCCTTTGATGATTTTTCAACTGATGTTTGCGCTGGGTCTGGGATTTATCCTTTGCACCCTTCATGTTTACGTACGCGATACCTCCCAGTTCGTCGCGGTACTCGTACAGATCTGGATGTTCGGGACGCCGCTTTTCTACCCGGAGAAGATGATCCCGGCGGAGTTTCGTTTTCTCGTGGATTACAACCCCATGGCCTACATCGTGCGCATGTTTCGGGAAATCTTCCTGAAAAACAACCTTCCCAGCCTTTACGACGGGGCCGTTTTTGGGGCCATAGCGGTTGCCTTTCTGCTGATCGGCTACGCCGTTTACACGAAAAAATTCTATCATTTTGTCGACCAGCTGTGAGTATGAACAGTATCGAAATCAATCGCCTGTCCAAGTCATTCGATATATATCGCAAGTCTTCCGACCGGATCAAAGAAGTTTTGACCTTTGGGAAGAAGTCGTACCACCAGCGTTTCTATGCCCTGAAAGATCTTTCCTTCGCCGTGGAGAAAGGAACGTCGGTGGGGGTCATCGGCCAGAATGGCTCCGGGAAAAGCACCCTGCTCAAGATCCTGGCCGGCCTCATGCTCCCAAGCTCGGGGACCTTGACCGTGCAAGGAAAGCGGGCTTCTTTGATCGAATTGGGCATGGGTTTTCATTCGGAATTCACCGGCCGGGCAAATGTGTATTTGAACTCGGCTCTTTTGGGGATTCCCAAGGAAGTGATTGACTCCCGGTTCGACCGGATCGTGGAATTTTCCGGAATCGGTGATTTCATCGACCGTCCGGCCAAGACCTACTCTTCCGGGATGTATCTCCGCCTGGCCTTCTCCGTCGCCGTCAATGTGGACCCCGAGGTTCTCTTCATCGATGAAGTACTCGCGGTCGGCGACGCCCTTTTCTCCCAAAAATGCGTGCGCAAGCTACGGGAATTCCAGGATCGGGGGGTCACGATCTTTTTCGTTTCCCACGACTTGGGGACGATCAAGAACCTATGCGATGAAGCCATGCTTTTGGATCAAGGGCTCCTACTGGAAAGAGGAAATCCGGGGGATGTTACCGAATACTACCGGGCTCTGATTCAGAAAAGATACGCCCAGGAGGCAAACCGTTATACGGTCATTCAGGGGGACAAAGACGGCGGACAGAGAAAACGTTACCGGCATGGGAATTTCGACGCCGCCCTAACCGAAGTCAAACTCTTGAATGCTGCGGGGGAGGAGGTTGCCGCGGTCTCGTCGGGAGAGACCTGCATCATCGCCATCCGTGCCCTGATCATGGAAAAAGTAGATAGCGCCGTGGTGGGAATCATGATCCAGGACCGGCTCGGCAACGAAATCTACGGCACCAATACAGGGCTTCCAGGGCAATCCCATCCGGGACCTTCGCAAAAATGAGGCCATTGCGATTCATTTCACTCTCCCCCTGAATATCGGCGCCGGAGACTATTCTCTGACTGCGGCGATCCATCCGGATGAATACGGGCACCAGGGGCATTTTGACTGGGTCGACAAGGCTCTTTCTTTCCAGGTCCTGCCCTCGGAGCCGAAATTCATCGGGTTCAGCAAATTGGATCCGACCATTACCGTATTCCGGGGACAAGAAAAGGAGAACGGAGAAGGGGAGAACCCGCTCAACCAAATATTTCCGGAAGCCCCCTCGCAGTTGGAGATGGATGATCGATCCGAGAAATATCTGATGAAAGGATGGCATTCGCCCGAGCTTTGGGAGGGCGGAACCGTCCGCTGGACCCGGAAGGAATGCCTCTTGGTTATGCGGACGAAGGGCGAGCGGATCCTTATGGCTTGCGGAAGCGCTAACCCGGAGGGGAATGAAAGTGCCGTTACCGGTGAAATGTACGGAAACGGCAAGAAGATCGGATCTCTGGATTTGCCTGCGAGAGGGGAGAAAATCTCCGAGTTTCCTCTTCTTCCGGAACTCCGCAACCAAGTTGTTCGCCTGAAGATCGTTCTCAGCGGCACTTGGTCTCCGGATCATTTCTATCACAACGGCGACAAACGGGAGCTCGGAATCTATGTAAAGAAAATCTGGAGCGAATAATTTTGAAACAACCCCTCCGGGAGGAGCTCGCATTTTTCCCTCTCCCGCTGGCGGGAGAGGGCGAGGGTGAGGGTGGGGGTGAGGGCGGATTTGCAGCGACTCCCTCCATACTTCAAGGAAGCGATTTTGGGTCCGGCTTGGCCGGCTTAGGAAAGGAGAAGAGAAAATGGCGAGAAAAATAAAAATTGGGGCGATGCTGTTCGGGATATTGTTCGGAACGGCGCTTATTCTGGGAGGATGCGCGGAGAAAAAAGAGGAACCCAAGAAGATGCAGACCGTTGCCGACAAAGCCCTTCCCGATGAAGGCTTTAAAGGGAAGATTTCCGTGGAGAATGCCCCGGCGACCCTGAAGATGAACACATCGATGAACATCAAGGTAAAACTGAAAAATACGGGAAGCCATGTCTGGCCCGCTAAAGGCCAGGCGGACGGGAAATTCAAAATCAATGTCACTTACCGCTGGTTGGACAAGGACAATCGGGTGGCGATTCCGGATGGGATCCGCACCAGCCTGCCTCACGATGTGAATCCCAATGAGGAAACCACGTTGGAAGCAAAGGTTGCCGCCCCCTCTCAGACAGGGGATTTCATTCTGGAATTGAGCATGGTCCAGGAAGGGGTGGCCTGGTTCCAGGAAAGAGGAAACGAGACGACGAAAATTCCCGTGAAGATCGAATAATACTCTTCCCATTTTCCCTCCCCTTCCATGGGGGAGGGGGAAGGCGGGGGTAAAGAGATCACATTTAATGCTTTGCTTTTTCCCTCTTCTTCACCGGGACCCTGCGGAGCAAACATGGCTGAAAAGGACCCGTCTGATATTTCCGTCGATGAAATCATGAGACGCATCAAAGCGGAAGTCGAGCGCAGGAAGGCATCCTCTCCTTCCTCCGCCCCACCCTTCATACCGCAAGGTTCCACTCCCGGCCGGAATGAATCTCCGGGGGGAAGGCGATCCTACCCAGGTAGAGATCATTCCCTTGGGAAACCTGGATTCGTACATAAGTTCCCGGCGGTTTCTGGACGTTGGCGGCCAGGGAGTCAAAGGATGGGTGAAGGCCCAAATTTTCAAGGTGATCCGATTTTATGCTTGGTGGCAGGAGCACATCAACCGGGCATTCTACGAGGCACTTACCCGGCAGCAGACTAAGATAGCCGAGGTCGAAAGGGGAATGCAGGAAACCTTCCAGCAGAAAGTATCCGAACTGGTTGGGGAGTTGACTGCCCGAGATCAGATGCTGGAGGAGATCAACCAGCGCCTAACTGCTTTAACACAGAATGCAGGAAAATGGGGACAGGATCTGCAGAATCTGAAAGGTGAGTGGATCGAAAGCCAAAAGGCTTTCCAGCAGATCCTAATGGGGAAAATGGAGCTGATCGCAAACGACTTCCTTGAACGCGATCGACTTTTGGCGGAGGCGAATCGCAACCAAATCGAAGAAAGAGCCGGAGCCCTAAGGAGAGAATTGTCCGAGCAGAATGTGAAGGTGGGGGCAATTCAAAACGAGCTTTTGGAATTGGGCAAAGCAAGGGAAAGGATCCAAAAGGAGGTTGAACAATATTGGCTCGAAACAGCCCAAAGCCTGCAGCAAGCGATGGAAGATCGAGACAAAGAGTTTGGGGATTTGAAACGGCAAATCGGCACGTTCCGCCAAAATGAAGAAACCATCAAGAGGGAAATGGCCCGGCAAAAAACGGAAGAGGCTCAGATAATTGATTCAATAACGGTTCGGCTGGAAGAAACGAAAAGGGATTTCGGGCAGGTTGTCCAGGTCTTTGGGAAAGATCTGGCCCTTCTGTCTCAAACCAAGATTGATTCTCAGGGCCTCGATCCTTTACGACAGGAAATGCAGGCCATTGTTCGACAACTCCGCGGGCACAAACAAAGCATTACGGATCAACAGAGAAGACTGGCCATTCTGCTGGAGGAAGCCCGGAAAAGGCTCCCAGAGAAGATGGACCGGGAGCAACTGGAGAAAATGGAGGCTGAGAGAGACCACCTTCTGGATACATTGTATGTCGGATTCGAGGATCAGTTTCGCGGGACCCGGGAAGATATCAAAGAGCGTCTTAAAGAGTATCTGCCCCTGGTCCGTCAGAATGCGATCGGCACGGAGGAATACCCAATCCTGGACTTGGGATGCGGCCGCGGAGAGTGGCTCGAATTGTTGAAAGAGGAAGGAAGAACCGCCCTGGGGGTGGATCGGAACCGGGTCATGGTCGACCTCTGCCGGGAGCGGAATTTGGAAGCGGCGGAGGGAGATGCCCTCGACTATTTGCGGAAAGCGAAAGCGAACAGTTTGGGGGCGGTGACAGGTTTCCAATTCGCCGAACACATCCCCCCCCATACCTTGGTTGCCATTCTGGATGAGTGTCTGCGGGTGTTGAGAAGCCGCGGTTTGATTATTTTCGAGACCCCGAACCCCGAGAATCTTTTTGTGGGAGCTTACTCCTTTTATATCGATCCGACCCACAGGAACCCCCTGGTCCCGGACAGCCTGAACTTTTTGGCTCAGCAGAGAGGATTTGTCGAAACGAAGATCCTCCGTTTGCATAAATACGGCGATTTCAATTCGGTCGATGAAAATGCAGATGAGTTTCAAAAGAAGTGGTTTTATTCGGAAACAGACTTCGCGCTGATCGGGTACAAACCTTGATGGCTTCGTAAAAAGTCCATCTGCGGCGTTGCGCGTCTTGCATCTGGAGCTTTTTTCGAAACCATCCTTTCGAAGACTCTTTTCAACCATGAGAATTCTCATTCCGTCCGTGCAGGTTCCGTTTATCTGGGGTGGCGCCAACCTTATGACCGAAGGTTTGGCCAGAGCCCTGCGCAAGCAGGGGCATGAAGTTGAGATCGTCACCATGCCCTTCAAGTTCTTCCCTGAAAGCTACGTTCGCCAGATGATGGAGGTTTGGTCGCAACAGGATTTCCAGAACTTCAACGGCTATAAGGTGGATAAGATTGTCGTCCTTCAGTTCCCGGCGTATTATGTCCGGCACCCACGCAAAGCGCTTTGGCTCATGCACCAGCATCGTCCGGTTTACGACGCGTACGATGAGAGCCGATCTTCAAAAGAACTTTGTTCCCTTCGGGAAAAAATCATTGCCCAGGACAATAAAGATCTCGCGGGGTACCCAATCATCTACACGATGTCTCAAAATGTGAGCAACCGTCTGAAACGATTCAACGGCCTTGAATCGACCCCGGTGTATCATCCCCCCTTCGGGGAAGAGCGTTTTTATTGCGACGCCCCTTACAACTATATTTTTTACCCGAGTCGTTTCGAGCCCCACAAGCGGCAGGAATTATTGATCCGGGCGATGAAATTTGTAAAATCCCCCGTCAAAGCCATTTTGGCCGGGATCGGCGGTCAGTGGGAAGAATGCCGGCGTCTCGTTGAGAAATTGGGCCTTCGGGAAAAAGTCAGACTGGTGGGTGGGATTACGGAGGAGGAAAAAGTAGCCCTCTACGCCCGGTCCCTGGCGGTTTTCTTCGGCCCCCACGATGAAGATTATGGGTATGTGACTTTGGAGGCCATGCTTTCCTGCAAACCGGTTATCACCTGCACGGATTCCGGAGGCCCACTGGAATTCATCACCCATCAAGAATCCGGGTTTATTGTCGATCCCCAACCCGAATTGATCGCCGAAAAAATTGAAAGCCTTTATTCCCAAAAGCAAATGGCCACGGAAATGGGCAGGAACGGCCACAGGCATTATACAGATATAAATATTCACTGGAGCCAGATAACCTCTTTGTTGATCGATTAATGCAAACGCAATAAGAAAACTGACATCACCCCCTCCCTTACCCTCCCCCCTTGAGGGGGAGGGGAGGGTGGGGGGTAAAGTGAATCAATTCGATTGTATTAGTTCAAAACGCATCTATGAAAATCGGAATTATAGCCCCGAGCCCCATCCCCTTTGAGATGGGGGGGGCGGAAAAACTCTGGTTGGGCTTGCAGACCCATATCAACAGCCTAACCCCCCACCCGTGCGAATTGATTAAAATCGCGACCCGGGAGAGATCCTTCTGGGAATTGATTGATTCGTATTATCGGTTTTACCAAACCGACCTTTCCCACTTTGATTTGGTTATTTCCGGCAAGTACCCGGCCTGGATGCTACAACACCCGAATCATCATATCTATATGCTTCACTGCCTGAGGGGGTTGTACGATACGTACCACCTGATGCGGATGCCTCGGGAGGTTTCCTCAACCCATTCCAAAATCCAGGGCCTGGTTAAAAGCCTTGAAGATGAAAGGACGGAGATCCCGGAGGCCTTTGACCGTATTTTTTCTTTGCGGGACGATTCATCTATCCCCGCCAGTGTTTTAAATTTTCCGGGCCCATTGATCCGCAAGATTGTTCAATTTATGGATCAGAAGGCCTTAAAGACCCTCCGATCCTACGCGGCCATCTCAAGAACCGTTGCTTTGCGAAAAGAGTATTTTCCGCCAGGGTCTTCGGTCAGGGTCGTATACCCTGCATCCAGCCTTGGCGACTTTTACACCGGACCCTATGACTATTTTTTTACTGCCAGCCGCCTGGACCAGGCGAAGAGAGTGGATTTGCTGGTCAAGGCCTACCGGAAAACAAAGACCGATATCCCCTTGAAAATTGGCGGAACAGGGCCCTTGGAAGGGGAACTGCGGGCAATCGCGCGCAAGGATCCCCGGATCATTCTCCTGGGTTACGTCAGCGACCAGGAGCTTGTCGATTGCTATGCCAAAGCAAGGGCGGTGATTTTTATCCCTTACCAGGAAGATTATGGTTTTATCACCATCGAAGCAATGAAGAGCGGAAAGCCGGTTATCACCTTTCAGGATTCCGGAGGGGTTAACGAGTTCGTCGAACACGAAAAGACAGGGTGGGTGTGCAAACCATCCGTTTCTGAGTTAAAAGAAGTGATTGAGACGGTTTCCAAGCAACCTGAGGGAGCGCTGAAGGAAATGGGGGATAGAGCGCGGGAAAAAGTGGGATTCATAACCTGGAATTATACCATTCGAGGACTGCTCGAAGAGGATTCTTCTTCACCCAAGATTTCCAAACCCAAAAAGATAACGGTTTTATCTACCTACCCGATTTACCCGCCGAGGGGAGGGGGGCAGAACCGTCTTTTTTACCTTTACCGTGAGGTCGCCAAAAGAATTCCGGTTCAGGTGATTTGCCTGGCCAATGTCAATGCCGGTTCTCTTCGTAAAGAGATCGCCCCTAACCTATGGGAAACGGTGATTCCCAAATCCCTTGTCCACACGGCAAAAGAGTGGGCGATGGAGAAGAAGGCGGGAATTCCGGTAACCGACATAGCGATGATGTATTTTTACGAAAAGACCCCGGTTTATGTGGAAGCGGTAAAAAGGGCCTTTGATGGCTCCGAATTCGTGATCTGCGCCCAGCCTTATACCTATCCCCTATTGAAAGGGTGGGATGAAGGTCGGGTTATTCACGATTCTCAGAATTGCGAATATCTATTAAAGAAACAGATGCTTCCCGAAAACGAATTTACACGGACCCTCCTAAGAAGACTATATGAAGTGGAGAGAGAAGCCTGTTTGCGGTCGCATCGCACCCTGGTTTGCTCAAGAGAAGACGGTTTGCAAATGCAGGAATTGTATGGGCTTGAAAGCGACCGGACAATCGAGGTTCCCAACGGCGTGGATCTCGAATCCGTTCGTTTCACGAGTCCCGGGGAGCGGTTGAAAAACCAAGAAGCCATGGGTTTGAAAGGCAGGGCGACGGCCCTCTTCATCGGGAGCTGGCATCAGCCGAACATCGAGGCGGTCATGCGGATATTCCAGATGGCGGAGAGACTGCCGAAGGTGAAGTTCCTCGTCATCGGGAGTGTGGGGCAATATTTTGACGGCAAAGCATTTCCAGTCAACATAGGGTTCTTGAAAACCGTGGACGACAAAGAGAAGAATCTCGTTTTGAGCTTTGCGGATGTTGGTTTGAATCCGATGAATACCGGGTCCGGGACCAACATGAAGATGCTGGACTATTTGGCTGCCGGCGTGCCGGTGGTGAGTACCAAGGTCGGCGCCCGGGGATTGAATATTCCTGACGGGGTGGTTGACGTTTGCGAAATCGAGGAGTTTGATCAGAGAATTATCCAACCCAAGAATGAAAACAGGATATTCGCGGGACGAGATTTCGTGGAAAAAACTTTTGGTTGGTCGGTTATTGGGGAAAAAATGAATAATTTATTGTTAGCGGAACCATCCAAAAAAACATAAAGGGATTCCGCAAAACCAATTAAAATTATAGGCTTATTAACCCGCCCTCGTTATTTCTACCCTTCAGCTTTTAAATCTTCCTTCCGATAAAAATTAGGAATCATCGGCCACTGAATGCACATCATCGCAATCCTTTGGGTTTTCCCTTAGAATGTTGCAAGGAGGGGGAATATCATGCGTTTTAAAAGAATGATTGAAAAAAAGTCAACAACGTTCCTGGTCTTGTTCGGAATTATCTTTTTACCGGCTGCTTCTTGGGGCGCTTTGATTCAGTTCTCAGCCAACAGCGGGGAAGTGCGTGATCTCCTCCAAACGGCCGCCAATACCCTATATGCGGCGACCCAGGGGGGTGGAATTTATAAGAGCACGGATGGCGGGATAAACTGGACAAGGTTGGCTTCTTTCCCGGAGCATTATGTCTGGCGTCTGGCCGGGCATTCGGCAAACAACCAGCTTGTTTATGCAGCAAACGGGAAAGGGCTCTTCAAAAGCGCGGACGGGGGGACGACCTGGACCCAGTTGACCTTTGACAGCGTGAAGGCTGTGGCTGTGGACCCGTTCAACCAGAATCATTTGCTTATCGGCGTTCCGGGAGCCGGAATCTATCAGAGCCTGGACGGGGGGACGACTTTTGCGCTTGTGAACACGGGTTTAGACAGCCTTGATATTTCCGCAATTGCTTTCAGCCCGGTTTCAAACAACGTCGTATATGCCGGATTGAACAGCAATGTAAGCGGCGGCTGGGGCGGGAGTCTTCAAATCCACGGATGGAGGCCAAACCTGGACCGATTGGAACAACCCAGGCGGAGCCGGGGCGATCGGCAACAAATTCATCACCGCGCTTGCTCGTTGACAGCCAGGGGAGCATCCATGCCGGGACCTGCATCCCCGGGAACAATTCCGGAGGGCTATACAAGCAATCGGGGGCGGGAGGATGGACCCTCAGGCGGGAAGTGTACGGCGTGGAAACGATCGTCCCGGATCGAAGCACGGCCGGGAAACTATTGGGCCGGAACAAGGTCATTCGGTCCCTGGAGACAACGAATTATGGGGGCAGCCTGGAGCCAGGCTGTTGAACCCGACACTGGATCCGGATGTTTACAGCTCCGTTTATTCCCTCATGACTTTTGCCGGGAACCCCCAGAGGGTTCTTGCGGGGTGAAAGGGTTGGGCCTTATATTTAACGACAAATGACGGCGACTTCCTGGAGTTTGACCGGCAACGGCTTTAAGGCGGACCGCGCCAAATCCTTGGCGGCTTATCCTCCGTCCGAGTCCGACCACCTACTATCTTGGGTTGACCGGCGGGGGGGTGATGAAAAGCACCACCGGGGGAGCGAGCTGGTTCCAGCTCGATACGGGTCTGAAAGTCCACGGGGTCGAGAATAATCTGACGATTTCCCATCTGGCGATCAGCACGACGAACGGAAACAACTTTACGCGGCGACGCACGGAAGGGGTCTTTTCCGATGGACACGGGACGGAATGGAGCCGGGTCGCCGAAACGGGGGTTCCCAACGACGCCTACACTTTTCTTAAACCCATGGGGCTTGCGGTCGACCGGACGGACGACCGGTATGTTTATTATTCCCTGTTCGATCTCAACCAGGGAGTTTACAAAAGGGATGGTGACGGGGCCTGGAGTCCGCGTCTTGGCCGGCCCCTTCACGGGGGCAGGGGCCTCAAAGTCTTTCAGAGCCTTGCGTACCCGGCCCGGATTTTTGCCCTCATGTATGACGAACTTCCGCTATTTCAGCATAAACGGGGGCGCCAGCTGGGCGCAAGCCCATGCCACCCACGCGGGTTTCATGCGGCTTTCCTTTTATTCCTTGGCCGAGAATCCTCTGGATTCCGCCAGGATTCTGGCCGAGCACCAACAAAGGCCTTTTTCTTTCCACCAATGGTGGATATGACTGGGCTGCGTGTGAACCCGGTTTCGGGATTGACGAATGCGGTTTTAACGGGAATGGTTTTCTCGCCGGCAGTGAATGGGCGGATCTGGGCGGTCGATTTGAGCGGCGGGTATTACTGCAGCAACGACAGCGGCAGCACCTGGGTTTCCAAAGCGGATCCCCTGTCTGGGCAGCCCGATCCTCGATCTCGAAATGATCGATGGGGCTTGTATCTGATTACCGATGGCAGCGGAGTTCTGAAGGATGCATCCCCGACTTGTCCGTAAAAAGACGTAAAGCACAAGGAACAAGGGCAGGGAGCTGGGATTAAGATATAGCAAATAGATTTTTGCTGTGTAGAGGTTTATTGGAAATGGATGAAAGAGAGTTTCTATGAAAGTACGAAAAACCTTTTGGCAAGTCCTATTCTTTATCATCTTACCTGATTGGCCACTTGCCCTTGGGCCGCAAACGGCGGGATGTGGCATGAAGAGGTCACGACTCACGTATATTCCCGGCCAGTCCTGGTCGCCGCGCCTGGCTGCCTATAACGGGGCAATTCATGCTGTCTGGTTTGAATACCCGGATTTCGTGGACCCGGAAATCTACTATAGCCGCAGTCTGGACAATGGAGAATCCTGGAGCCTCCCCCTGAACCTCACCAACAACCCTTCGCGCAAAGATCTATACCCGGCAATCGCCGCGGATGTCATATGGGGTTTATGTTTTGTGGAGCTCGGATGTATTTAACGGCGAGGTCTATTTCCGCCGCAGCACGGATGGCGGGGCAACCTGGGAAACCGAACAGCAGATTAACCAGCGCCGGAGGGTACTCACGAGCTTCGGATGTATTTGCCGACAGTCAGGGGTACATTCATATCGTATGGTCCGATCATCGGGCCGGATACTCGGGCATTTATCATCGCCAGAGCTGCGACCACGGGGCAACCTGGACGGCGGAGCAATGGGTGACCCAATATGACGGCATCGTGGACAACGAGGACCCCAAGCTCGCCCAGGGGAGCGACGGAACGATTTACGTTTTCTTCCGCAGCAGCCGGGACGGCGAGCCGCAGGGAGGCTGGCCTCCTTACGACATGTATGTTTTGCGAAGCAGGTCCAGCGGCTGCCCGGCCGGGACGTCGTGGCTTCACCCGGCGCAAAAGGTTTCTCCCGGTTTTCCCTCCGAACACTCCAATAATTACAGCGGCAGCATCGCCGCCGGGGACGGGCGGGCGCCTCCATGTGGCCTATTGGGACGAAAAGGCGGGGAACCAGGTCCATTACCGCAGAGGAATTCCGGCCGGAGCGGGTTGGGGGAGGCCCGTTAAGATCAGCTCCCTCTCCTTTCACCACCTGGAGCCGGAGCCGAGCAACCGCGCAAACCCCGGCCTCACCGAAGATGAGGCCGGCGCGGTGAGGATATTTTTCAGCGAACACGCGGCCATCCGGGACTCGCTTTCCGTCGGCAAACTCATCTATCACACGAGCCGCGATGGCGGCGTAACCTGGAATTCTTCCCTTCGCCTGGGAATAGGTTCCCAAACGGTATCCCCGCAGGCCCTTTATCACAACGGCCGGGTTCATGTGATCTGGACCGATTTCCGGGATAATAACTACGGTTCGGAAATTTATTACCGACGCCTGAATCTTGAAGACGAGAGTCTGGTCGATCATTATTACACCTCGATCCTAAAAAGGACCCCCGATTCCGGCGGGAAGGACTACTGGGAACAGGAAGTGGAAAGAACGACCTCCCTGGGAATCGATGTGAAAGAAGGCTATATGGTCATGTGGGGGAATTTTTATACGGGCGCCGAGTATTTAGGCAAGGGGAGAACGAATACGGAATACATCGGCGATCTTTATCTCACCTTTTTCAATCGGGCTCCGGATTCAACGGGGATAAATTACTGGTTGAACGAACTGTCTGCCGGATCGAGCCGGGACATGGTGATGTACTTTTTTATGTTTTCCACCGAGTTCAACTCCTTTATGAACGGGGTTTACGGGGATACATCCACGCGGGCGGAGAACTACGCCGTGGTGGATTTCTACCGGGGGATCATGAACCGTCTGCCCGAGGATGACGGTTTCGCCTACTGGCTCAACCGATTCCGGGCGGCGCAGTGCGTCGGACCGGCCGCGGTTACGGCGGAGGTGGAGAGCATCTCCAGCTATTTCTTCGCCAGCCCGGAGTATACTGCCAGGGCGCGAACGAATGCGCAGTATGTCCAGGATCTTTACTACACGTTCATGCGGCGCTATGCTACGGCCTCGGAAGTGAATTACTGGGTAAATGAGCTGACCACCGGCTCAAAGACCCGGGAATATCTACGCCAGTTCTATATCCAGAGCCCGGAGTTTCAGAACCGGGTGACGGCCATGATCAATGAGGGTTGCTACCATTAGAAAAGGGGGTAGGGGTTAGGGTAGAGGGCAAAGGGCAGAGAGCATAGGGCAGAGAGCATAGGGTACATTAGAAACCTTGAAGGCGCAAGTCGTGAGGGCGCAAGGGTTGGGGGTAACTGATTAAGGGGAAATAGGGGGAAAAGATTAGCGGAAATGGACCTCCTTCACCTCCCCTTTAATTTGAGTATTCGTCCCGGTCCGCTCCGAGTAGGAACAAAACCTGGGATTTGGCTACTGCCTTCCCGTATCCCTTTCCTCGATGACCAAAGACTTGATTGCCACCGCCAAGAGGCGCTCGTCTCGGTTGATCCCGATTTCCTTGGGAGATACGGCGTTGGGGAGGTGGAAGACGATCTCCAGAATTTCCCCAGCAACAAGTTCTCGGGGAATGTCCAACGTATACTCCCCAACGTTTTTCACCCTCCATGTTTCCAAAAGACGGCCATTAATACGAAGGGAAATTTCCTGGTAGGGGGTGTTGCCCCCGATTAGCGGGGTCATCTCCAATTTCAGGACGAGATCCTTCTGAGGAGGGGGGACTCTCAGACCCATGGAGGCGACGTTTCCCTCCGTCCACGTAAACCCTTCTTCGGGGGCGGAAAAGCCGTGCCAGAATTTGTATCGTTCGGCGTTGCCCGTTTTCCCGAAACGGATTGTTTCCCCCCAGGCATAGGATTTCAATTCGCCGGGATTAAAAGCGTAATCCGGAATCCATGATCGGCTGTCCCAGGAATGCCCCTTGATCTGGAATTTATGTTTCAAAATGTAGCGATCGGATGTTTTGTCGTAACCCGTATAAAGGAAAAAGGATCGTTCCCGGTCGTCCGGCGGAAATTCAGGCGTTGAAAAGGGCGAGGTTGCGGACTGGAGGTAGCGAAGGGTCGTATCCCTGATATCCCTTAAGGAGAAAGAGGTGTCGGATACTTTGAGCGGCCCCTTGCTTCCGAAGGGTTTTGCCAGAACCAGCGGAATTCCGTTGGCCTGCCACCAGTAGATGTTGGCGCCAAATTCGTTAAACGGAGCGCCTTTCGGGAACCGGATCCGAAGCCCCTGGGCACCGGCCCCATGGTCCCCGACAATCCAAATAATCGTTTGATCATAACCCCCGGCCTTTTTTAGATTCTTAAGAAAGCTCTTGACAAGCTGCAATGCCCCCTTGGCCTGTCTTTTGAAGTTTTCCCGGTTAAAAGGCATGACTTCGGGATCCAGGCTTTCGTTGAGAATAAGGGGGCGATGGGGGATGGGAAGGTGAAAATATTTGAAGACCTTTGCCGGATTTTGACGATTCGCGCCAAACGAAGCGTGGTTGAATTCCCAAGTTTCAGAAAGAAGCTTCCCCCGGATGCTTTTTTGCAGAAAAGGATAATATGCAATTTTGGCGAAATGGGGGAGGAAAACAAACCCTGTGATCCGGAGGAGCTTATTGCAGGATGATAGGTCATGGGAGAATTCAAGGAGGCGCCGGGGGCGGATGTTGGAAAGCAATTCCGGGGCGAAAAACAGAGGGTCGTGCATGGGCGGAAATACATCCGCGACATATCCTTTGTCTCGTAATTTTGCCAAAAGGGATTTGTTTAAATAGATTTCCTGCAGCTGCCTTTGAAACGGGATACCGAAATCAAACCGTTCGCCGGTGAGAATGTTGAAGATGGATGTCTCCGTAAAAGGGTATTCGGCCGCGGCATTTCGAAAATAGGAGAAACCCTCCAGTGGACTGGCAAAAGATGGTTCTTCTTCAATAATTTCCTGAAAAAGATCGCTAGGAAAAGAATCAAGAACCAGGATGACGACGTTATTTTCCAACCCGAGGGAGAATTTGGAAGCAGGGAGCAAGACAAACCTTTTATAACTCGGGGTATTCCAAACAGCCGGGGAAAGAACGGCTAACCCCAAAATTTGAATCAGGAGAATGGCCGCGCACCCGATTCCGAGAAAGCGGCGGTAAATCACCGCTTTCCGGTGCCAAAAAATCAGAATAACCCCGATCCAGAGCGCGGTGTCGATCAAACCGTAATGAAATCGGCTGCTCCAATCGATTTCGCTGCCGTCGAGAGTCCCATATTCCCAGGGGAGGAGGTTGACTTGAATCCAGAAAAGGATGGACAGCGCCAATAAAAGGGGAAGCGCCCTTTGCAGGAGGGATTCTGAAAACCGGTTGAGAAGGAAGCGAAGGGAAAATAGGCCGCTCAAAGCGAGAAGAAGGAAATAGAGACAAAAAACGTTAAAAGGGAGGTAGATTTCTCGCGAATTATGGAGGAAGACAAATACCGGGGTGAAGAAAAAAAGCGTTAACGCAAAAGTCACAAGAACAAGGGAGGAGGTGCCGGGTCGACGCTTATAAAAAATTCTTAGCCAGGACATTTCGGAACCCATCTTTTTTCTAAGAGATAAAGAATGCGTTCGGTTCCTTCGATTCGCTTGCAGGCAAAGATTTGAAAATATGTTTTCAGGCAGTCTTCGAAATGATCCCGGGTATAGGCGGAGAAAATGTCCCGGCGAGAAGCAAGAAGGCTTCGGACCCAGGAATCTTCCTTGGGGACGAATTCGACGATCAGCCAGCGTCCAACAACGCGAGCAAAAAAATCGGCCAGTTTTTTCAGGGGGAGATTGTTCGTTATGGCCAAATGATGGACCAGTGCCAGAGCCATAACCAAATCAGCCGGACCCCGCTCGAGTAGGGAAGCCCGTTCGCGGTTTTCCCATCCTGTCGCCGGAGACGGGTTTGTGAAATCCATGAGCAGAGGAAGGATATTTCTCTCGCCGTTTGCCTTGCACCATAAGTAATTGCCTTCCACGGCGCCGGGGTCGCCATCGAGGGAAATAACAGGCACTTTCTTGGCCGCCGCGATACGGCTGAAAACCCCGGTGTTGGCACCAAGGTCCCAGATCGAATCGGGAGAAAGCTTTTCCAAAAATTGCCGGACGACCAACTTCTTGTCATCGTAGGACCGCTCAGAGTAATGCATTTCCTTCTCATACTGATTCCACTCGGTTTCCTGGGCCCGCCATTTTAGCCGTGCCACCGCGGTTTCAAGACTGTCGATAAGTGCCCGGAGGCGAAATTTGGAGACTGGTTTGGAGACGCCTTCCGTGGAGAACGAGCGGGAAAATTTCTTTTGCACTTTGGCGTGCATATGAATGTGCAGGAACAAAGAGAGGCTTAAACGCGTTCTAAAAGGAAGCAGTTTTTGGGTCAAAGCGAGGGGAAGACCGTCGAGATGAATTCGGGTCAGTTGATTGAGATGGACATCCTTTTTGCTGATGATGGCAAGGGGGGCAAGAAAATGCTGGCAGAACTGGCGATAGGCGACCCAGGGCTCCCCCTCCTGGTATCGCTCGAAAGAAAGGGTGTCGATGAAAACCGGTTTCCCGCGCCGGTATTGGACATTGTAGGCGCTCGCGTCCTTGAGGGTTAGGCCGTATTCCAAGGCCGTTTTCTGGATTTGGAGGGTGAGAAGGGCGGCGTCTTTCAACTGGCTGAAGCACCACTCGTAAGGGTAGGAAATGAAGGGCAACCGCTCCGGTTGAATGATTCGATAGAGTTCGGGGTCATCCAGGGGGAAAGAAGAAACCTCCCGATGGGGGACGATCAGGTTGTCCCGCACCAGTCTTTCATAAAGGCCGCTGCGCCGGAAGGCGTCGAACTCATCCCTATAGGATCGATTGATTTTGCGAAAAAGCGCTCCTTCATGGAGGAAAATGGATCCGCTGGGGTCGCGGAAGGAGGCGGGATGAGGGCGGGTCTCATTTTCCATCTTGGCTTTTTTTGAAAACCCCGAGAACCTTTCTCTTAACCTTTCGCCAGAAATTCTTGAAAATAAAAATGCTGGAAACCAGCCCGGCGATTATGGCCTGGGCAATATAGGAGCCTGTGCCGAGGTCGATGTAAGCATGGGCTTCTCCGGCCGGAATGAAGAACAAAACACCGGCCAGCCAAAAGGGTAAGATTTTTTCGCGCATATAACTTACATACAACAAGGCGAGGCAATGATCAAGGTATTTATTTCTGCCGAATTCCCTTCTCGGCGGGTCGTTTCCCATGTCTATTTTCAATATTCAAGCCTGACCCCAGGATGGCCGCGAGGCGCGATATTTTCCGCTGGACTCAGAAATCCTTTGGCTTTAATTTGGGTTTCATACCAAAATGGGAACACGGATGGCTTGCAGACGAAATATTCCGCCGAAATCCTTCAAGAATCATTATCGCCTCTCTATTCCGACAGGGGACTGCAGTTGGTAATCCTTTTTGGCTCCCTTGTTTCCGGAAAAACCCATCGCCAGAGCGATATTGATCTGGCCTTTTTATTCGACAAACCTGCGGACACCGTGACTCTTGCTGCAAAGGTCATCCGGCTTTTAAATACAGACCAAGTCGAAGTCGTGGATTTGAGGCGGGCAAACCCTCTCTTGCAGTTTCGCGTTGCCAAAGAGGGCAAACGGCTTTACGAACGCGAACCGGGTCTCTTCCCCTCCTTTTCCTCGCTTGCCTTCCGCCGTTATGTGGATACAAAGAAATTGCGGGAAGCCCTCAGGATGTTGATCCAACATTTTTCCCGAGAGAGAGTGCCCGGATGAGCCCGATCGAGATAGAAATCATTCAAAGAAAACTTGCGGTCATAATCGAGAATTTCAAGGTTCTTAAACAAATCATGGTTCCTCTTGTCCCTGCCCCTGGATTATTTTGATCGGCGTCAATCTGCGTTCATCCGCGTCCTATTGAAATCTGTTCAGCACAAACCGGAACCAGTTGAAGACATTGATCTGACTCGTAATCGGCATGAACTCCTGGCCACCCCATCCCCAGACGAAATCAGCATGGCCCTCGATGAACCACCAGTTTTGCGCATACCGGTAGAACCCCCGCTCAGTGGTCCCATCGCCGTTGTAATCACCCGGAATCGGGAAACTCTCCGTCCCTCCCCAACCGTACTGACCTAAATTATCCCCAGGATATCCCCTCACAAACCACTGGTTGCTCGGGTAGTGATAAACGGCAATATCCGTAGAACCATCTCCGTCATAATCCGCAGGTACCGGGATACACTCCCCTCCATTCCAGCCATACTGCCCCTGGTTCCCGATCCCGTACATCAACCACTGGTTCGATGGAATATGATAAATCATCAGATCCGTCCTCCCGTCCCCGTTATAGTCCCCAGGCACGGGAATACAATCGGGACCGTTCCAGCCGAACTGGATCTGGATGGTTCCTCCCGGGTCCTCGATGAAGAAAGTGTTGGAGGGGGTGTGGTAGAAGGCCCGTTCCATGATGCCATCGCCGTCGTAGTCGCCGGGGACGGGGAGGCAGTCTTCCTGGCCCCAGCCGAACTGGCCCATGTTGTCACCCGGATAACCGCGGACGAACCACTGGTTAGTGGGGATGTGGTAGATGGAGACCTCGGTTATTCCATCTCCGTCATAATCCCAGACCAAGGGATAGCAATCCGCCCCGCCCCAGCCGTATTGGCCCAGGTTGTCGGCATAATCGGTAAAGAACTGGTCTGTGGGGTGGTGGAAGGCCGCGACATCCGTCGCTCCGTCGCCGTTGTAGTCGGTATTCTGCTTGGGGTATCTCCCGAATTGGGCAAAATTGGGCTGGCTTTCGCCGCCCATGGAGGTGAAATAACCGCCAACGTAAACAATCGGCCCGGCGGCGGCGATTTTATATATCTGCCCGCCGGAGTTGACCCTGGGGTTCCAGGATGTGGCCGTTCCCGTCGCTTCCTCGAGAGCAGCAAGATGATATCGGTTTTGACCCCCGATTCTGGTGAATGCTCCGCCCACATAGACAACCCCATCTCCCAGGGCCAGGGAGTTGACGGTGAGGACACCGAGAATATCCATGGCGGCGTTGAAAGAATTGGGATAGCCGGTCGAGGCGTCGATCGCGGCGATCCCGGCTCTTTCGATATTTCGGATATGCCCGAACTCCCCCCCGGCCCAAACGAGGTTGTCTTTGACCGCGAGGGCTTTAACGGTTCCGTTTGGGTTGGGGTCCCATGAGGTCGGGACCCCGGTCACCGGGTTAAGAGCGGCCAGTCTGTTTTTGACCGTTCCTCCAATTTCGCTAAAATAACCGCCGGCATAAACCACCCCATTGCCTAAGGCCAGGGTGAGAACGCCGGAATTGGGGGCCGGGCTCCAATCATTTGCCAAGCCGGCCGTCGTGTCGAGTGCGGCCATATACCGTCGGGTCTGCCCGCCGATGCTGTTGAAGCCTCCGGAAACATAGAGCGTATTGCCGTCCAAGGCGAGGGCGTTGACGACATTGTCGGCGTTTGCTTCCCATGGCGTCAGGGCGCCCGTCGTCGTATCGATGGCCGCGAGGTAGTTCTTTGTTTGGCCGCCCACGCGGGTGAAATGGCCGCCTATATAAATAACCCCCCCATTCAAGGCAATGGCCGAAATCTCATCGTTGACCGCCGCCGGATTCCAGGAAGTCGCCTTGCCTGTTGCGCGATCGATGGCCGCAAGGCGGTATCTGGTTTTTCCCCCGATGCTGGAGAAATATCCGCCCACGTAGACGGCGTCGCCGCTCAGGCCAAGCGTATAAACCGCGCTGTTGCCCGTCCCGGTGTAAAAGGGCAAAAGGGGCTGCCAATCGGTGGCCAGGGCCGTCGCTGCATCAAGGGCGGCAAGGTAATTCCTCCTCTGCCCGCCGATGTTTGTGAAGTACCCTCCCACATAAACGGTGCCGCCGTTCATTAGAATCGCACGGACATAATCATTGCAGTTTGGATTCCAAGCAGTGGCCAGGCCGGTCGTGGCGTCGAGCGCGGCCAAATAAGTCCTGTCTTGGCCGCCGATAAACGTGAAAAATCCCCCTGCATAGACCACATTCCCGCTAACGGCGATGGCAAAGACATCACCGGTGGGGGCCGGATTCCAAGCGGTAGCAGCCCCGGTTGCGGCATCCAGGGCGGCCAGTTTGTCTCTCAGTTGGCCGCCGATGAAGCCGAATCCCCCGCCGGCATAAACGGTGCCGCCGCTTACGGCGAGGGTCCAGACCGATCCCGAAGCATTGGGGTTCCAGCCGATCACGGCTCCGGTCGCGGCATCCACGGCGGCGATATTGTTTCTCCCCTGGCCGCCTACGCTGCTGAACCCGCCGCCGACATAAACCACCCCGCCGCTCAAGGCAAGACAGTAAACCGGGTTGTCGACATCCGGGTTCCAGGGGGTTGCCAGTCCTGTCGAAGCGTCCAAGGCGGCAAGCCGGCTGCGGCTTTGCCCCCCGATCTGGGTAAACCCACCGCCCCCATACACCGTGTCCCCACTCACCGCAATTGCATAAACCGCGTAATCGGAATTGGGGTTCCAGGAGAGGTCCAAGCTGCCGTCGCTCAGGACATGGGCGATATTGTTGCGGACTATGCCGGCGACCCGGCTGAAGCTTCCCCCGATATACCAGCCGCCGCTGCCATCGGGCGCGGCGGCGTAAACATCGCCGTTGATATTCAAATCGGATGGGAAAACTTCCCCGCTCGCTGCGTGAACCGGCGCCCCGCCCCCGGTCTTCGGCCCGACATAGTCAAAGCTCCCCGCAATATATGTTACCGGGCCCGAGGGGAGGATCGAGGAAACGAACCCGTTTGCGAACCAGGCGTTTGCGTTGGGGGTTTCGGGCGGGAGGGCGGAATTTGACGAGGGAAAGAGGAGAAGGGGGATCTGGAATAGAATGAGAAAACATAGGGAAAAAAACATGAGCCTTGTCCGAATTGAGCAAGAACTTTTCCTGCGAAACCAGAGGAAAGATCTCTCCATGGCCATTTCCCCCTTTGTTGGCACATTCGCTGAAAATTTTTTAACTCTTGGATGGTAAGCGTCGACCTAAAAGATTCCTGTCTCCCTCCTAATTTCAATATTCAAGCCTGACCCCAGAACCACTTTTTGGTTGTTATGCACTCTGCGCTTTGCTGTTTCTTTCCTCTTGGTTTCCCCTCGCGCTCTCGCGACTTGCGACTTGCGGTCTTATTGGAATCGATTCAGCACAAACCGGAACCAGTTGTACACCGCCATCTGGCTCGTGATCGGCATAAACTCCTGCCCTCCCCAGCCGTAGAAGAAATCGGTCTGTCCGTCCCGAAACCACCAGTTCTGGGCGTACCGATAAAACCCGCGATCGGTTGTCCCATCGCCGCTATAATCGCCAGGGATCGGGAAACTCTCGGCTCCTCCCCATCCGTACCGCCCCATAAAGTGAGGGGCTCCGTTTTCATCCCGCCAAATCCACTCGTTGTCGGGAACGTAATAAACGGCGATTTCGGTCCTCCCGTCCCCGTTCCAGTCCCCGGGAACCGGGAGGCAGTCGGCGCCGCCCCAGCCGAACTGGCCGATGTTTCCGATTCCGTACACAAACCACTGGTTGCTGGGGATATGGTAGAGCATCATGTCGGCGATCCCGTCCCCGTCATAATCTCCTACAAAGGGAACACTGTCCGCGCCGCCGAAGCCGAACTGGATCGGGTCCGCCTGGCCGTCGATGAACCAGCGGTTCGTGGGCCAGTGATAGAAGGCCCGTTCGATGATCCCGTCGCCGTTGTAGTCGCCGGGCACGGGGACGGAGTCATCCAGGCCGAAGCCGTACTGCCCGAGATTGTCCCCCGGATATCCTTTGACAAACCACTGGTTGGTGGGGATGTGGTAGATGGAGACGTCGGTTTTCCCGTTCTGGTTGTAATCCCAGACGAGCGGGTAGCAATCCCCCGGGATTCCCCAGCCGTACTGGCCGAGGTTGCCGTCCGCCAGAGTGAAGAACTGGTTCGTCCCCGAATGGAAGGCGGCCACGTCGGTCGCGGCCGTCCCGCTGTAATCGAAGAGGCCGGAGGTATTCGTCGGCGCCGGGTACTCGTACGCCCCCATGTCGACGACGGCGGCGCGGTTGGCGTTTCCGTCGATGACCCTCGGCCTTCCGTCGTAGTCGGCGACGAGGGATGCGGGAAGGATTGCGTTGTCGCCGGCCTCGATGCAGGGGGAAGCCGCTTGGAGATGGGAATTTCCTCCGGCCCGGTTCACGAAGAGCGGGTCGACGTGGATGTCCGTGGCCCCGGCGGGAACATAAATATAATTGTTGCTACCGTTTTCGTAGACGTCGTTTTTCACCATGGTCGGGTAGACCATCGGGGTGGTCAGGGTCTCGAAAATGCCGGAGGAGTTAAAGGCGATGATGTTGTTGGCGACGATAACGCGGTTGGGGATCGGGTCCGGAGGGGTGAAGATGGGAGGGGGGATGGAAACGGCAATGCCGCCGCCCTGATGGACCCCTGCGTAGGACCCGGTGTTCCCGACGATTGTGTTGTTGACGATGTAGAGACTGGACGTTGCCTCCAGAGGAACCTGGGCATAGATCCCCCCGCCGATGCCCGTGGCCGAGTTGTCGAGGATCAGGTTGCCCTGGATGCGCCCGGCGAAACCGGTGGACACGCTGAGGCCGGCGCCCATGGCCCCGGTCGCGGCCGCGATATTGCCCTTGATCCGGTTCCTCTCGATGAGGAAATCCCAGCACATGGCCAGGGTTATGGCACCTTGATTCGCGCCCATGTAGTATCCCGGCATGCCCGTATAAAATGCATTCCCTTCGATGATATTGCCTATAATCCGCGGGTTCGCATTAACTCCGGAGATCGCGGCTCCGCTTATGGCCCGGTTGTTGCTGATCGTATTCCTCAAAATCGTCGGCATGGACCGGAAGAAGTAGATTCCCCCGCCCGAGCCTGTGTCGGAGTTATTGTTCAAGATCTCGTTTTCCGTAATCAGGTTGTCCTGGATAAGGGCATAGCTCAGATAGGTGTAAATACCCGCCCCGTAGCCGGTCCTGTTGGGGGCATCAAAGGGATTGCCGAGGGAGTTGTGCCGAATGGTGTTGTTCTGGATGAGCGGCGAGGTAACCTGGCAGTAAATGCCGGCCCCGCGCCCTCCGTATCCGGTGAGGCCGGGATAAGCGCCGCCGGTGTAAATCCCCCCGTTCTGGACAGTTAAACCGTCGACGGCGCTCATGAAATAGCCGGCGTAGAGGCTGTTCACAACCGTGGGTTGGCCTCCGCCTCCGTCCAGAATGGTCTGGTTGGCAGCGAGATCCCGATTTGTCCGGCTGGTCTCGGTCCCGGCAAATCCTCCGTACAGGTAAAGGAAAGCCGGAAGGATGATTCTTTCCGTGTAGGTTCCGGCGGCTACCCAGATTTCCCCGCCGGTATTCTGTGCAGCATTGATCGCGCCCCACACGCTTCTCTTGGCCGTCGCCCAGCTCAAGCCGTTCTGGCGCATCGTTCCCGCCGGTCCGGACGTGATAAATCGGGGTCGCCGCCGGTCCGACCGCACCGTCCGCCTCGTCGGCCCCGATATCGACCGCGCTGCCGATAATCCGGGCCTGCCCGTCGAAATCGGTCCAGCCGCCGCCGACGGCCGCCGAATAGCCGGCATCGATCAGCGGGGAACCGGTTTGCAGGCGGAAATTGCCGATTTTGTAATTCGCCATTTTCGGGTCGGCGGAAATATTGCCATTGATCCCGGTCTGGTCCCCGAGGCCGTTGTAGTCGGTGTTCGCTTCCCACAATTCGTTGCCGTACACGCAGTTGTTCCGCAAGGACTGGGGCGCATCCTGGGATTCGCCCTGTTCCAATCCCCGCGAGTTATAGGCAACCAGATTATTCTGGATGATCGGCTTGGTTGTCATCCAGGAAATCCCGGTCCCATTATTGCCGAAAACGGTGTTGTTCGTGAGCACGGGGATCCCGCCGTGGTCCACATCCGTGTCCCAGAGGTGAATCCCCCCTCCGAAATTGGCTCCGTTGGCGGCGATCACGTTGCTGACAATCACGGGGGCGCAGACGGTGAATTGCAGGGGCGCGTCGTCCACGTCCCGCGAGGTCGCGTATATGCCCCCGCCGTTCCCCATGAAAGTGGCTTCAGAGTAGGCGGCCGTGTTCCCAAAGATGTAATTATTGGCAATCTGAGGGGCGGCGTGCCCGAAAATCCCAATACCGCCGGCGTGGAAGGCGGAGACGTTCCGGGAAATATTGTTGCGGGTTATCGTGGGGGAAACCGGATCGTAAGTCACCAGACGCTCCGAGCCGACGACGACGATTCCCCCTCCCACTTCGATCGCGTAGTTGTACGCGATCGTGTTGTTGGTGATGACCGGATGAACCTGCGGAGGGGTGATCTTGTAGTTGGAAATCAGGATTCCTCCTCCCACGTTTGAAAAATTCTGGGTGATGGTGTTGTTGGCAATGACCGGGCCGGACCCGCCGATGTAAATCCCCCCGGCGGCGATTCCGTGCCCGCCGGTGATGACGAAGCCGTCGATGCGGGTGGCCTGGGTGGCGCCGGCATCGATGATGAGAACGGAACCGTTTACCGTCGTTCCGGTGGCTCCGCCCCCGTCCAGGGTCGTCACATTGGTTTGCCAATTTCGTTGGTCCAGCGCCGTTTCGGTCCCGGCAAACCCGCCGTAAAGGGCCACGTCGACCGCCACTTCGCTTCCCTGGGGGCCGGTGGTTTTGTTCTTGATGTGTTCTGCATAAGTTCCGGCGGCCACCCAGATTTCATCACCCTGGTTGGCGGCGGTGACGGCCGCCTGCACGGTCCTTTTGGCCAGGTCCCAGCTTAGGCCGGAATTGGCGTCGCTGCCGGACGTCTTGATGTAGAGGACCGCGGCAGAGGCTGCCCCCTGAAGAGCAAAGAGGATGAGGACGAGAAGCAGAAAATATCGGCTGAGATTTTTCATGAGAGGTTCCTCCCTTTTTACAAATAAAAAAGCCCGGCTTCTTTTTCAAGAGAACCCGGGCTTTTCCCTTTACCCTTGCATAATCCGTCTCCGAGCGGCGATCCGGTCAATAGGGAAACAATCTGAAAAAATTCTTGGCGCAAACAAAGGACAGGGTAGGGGGGAAAGAGAGAAAAATCGATTCTTCCCTATCCCCTGCGCCCTACCCCCTGCACCCTAAGCGGATGCGGGGGGGGGCTACTGCAAAACTATCGAAGTTCACTGCAGCCTGTTCAGGATAAACCGATACCAGTTGTTGACGGCGATCTGGTTGATGGCGGGGGCGAAGTTGATCCCGTCCCAGCCCCAGGTGAATTCCGCCCAACCCTCGAGGAACCAGCGGTTTTCAGCGCCGCGGTAAAAGCCTCGCTCCATGGCGCCGCCGCCCGTGAAGTAACCGGGGATCGGGAAGCTGGCGATCCCGCCCCACCCGTACTGGCCCAGGAAATGAGCCGCCCCGAAAGAGTCCCGCCAGACCCATTGGTTCGTCGGGACATGATAGATAGCGATCTCGATGACTCCGTCTCCGTTGTAATCCCCCGGGACCGGGATGCTTTCCGATCCGCCCCATCCGAATTGTCCTAAAGCCCCGACTCCGTACCAGAACCACTGATTGGTAGGGATGTGATAGATGACGATGTCGGTGACCCCATCTCCGTCATAATCGCCGGGAAGAGGGATGCATTCGGATCCATTCCAGCCGAAGCCGATGGGGGCAGGCTGGCCGTCGATAAACCAGCGGTTGGTTGGGGAATGATAAAAAGCCCGATCCACGAGCCCGTCGCCGTCATAGTCGCCGGGAACCGGAACCGACGCGTCTCCCCCGAAACCGAATTGCCCCAGGTTGTCCCCCGGAACGCCTTTCACGAACCACTGGTTCGTGGGGATATGATACACCGATACATCGCTGATCCCGTCCCCGTCCCAATCCCAAATAATAGGCATGGAATTGCTTCCGCCCCAGCCATACTGGCCGAGATTGCCAAGGTAATCGGTGAAAAACTGGTTGGTGGGAATATGATAAGCCGCCACATCGGTTGCTCCGTCTCCGTCATAGTCGGCGTAATCGGGCCGGATGATGGGAATAAATTCAATGGCCACACCATTCGAAAGGGAAGGGGAATAGTCCGAGAACTGGGAAGCGCCCGTTCCCGAAAAATTTTCCACGCCAACGGTCGCCAGAGCCCCGGAATCGTATTCTGTCCCGGAAACGACATTCTGATATTGAAATTTTATCAGATTTGAAGTTTCATAGAGAATCACTTCAAACCTATACTGTTCCGGATTTGTGGGACTATTATCCCAGGAAGGGACATTGAACCATTCCACCACCAACTGCCGGTTCGGGGCTGTGCCCTGAATGGCCCACCAGACCCCGTCATTTCCGGTCAAAAAGGTCAAATCCAGATCGCACCAGAAAGGCGCCGCCAGCGCGTTGGGGGGCGTGGGATCGGGCATGGGGGTATTGAAAAAATCGACCCCATCCGTGCTGAAGGAGATGTAGCCGTTCGTGGTGATTCGCACCGTGCTGACCGGCGAGCCATAGAAGGAAAAGTCGAAATCCCCAAGGGAGAGATCGTAATACCCCTCGTCGAGATCGCCCACCCAGGCGGTCACTTTGTTCGTGGCGGTAAGGTAATTATAGGCGGCATTGGAATCCATAATGTAGGAGACGCCGCCGAACGCCGAGGGGCCGGGCATAAATAAGAAAGCGACCATGCCCATTATGAGCCATAGAGAACTCCTTTTAGAATGCATTTCCAAACTCCTTTCCCATATTGATTTGGCCTGCCGCCAAGGATCCATCTCTTCAAAAAATCAAACCGTTCATATTTTAGACCAAATCCCCCGAAAAAAGAAGGGGAATAATCAATTAGGCGGCAAGCCGCGAGGGCGTAAAGACTGTGCAGCCGTCCTGCCGTGCTGCGGTTACGGCAGCACCTCCGCACGGCCGCACTTTTTTTTCGCTCTGCGCTTTGCTGGGTCCTTTTTATTCGTTTCCCCTTGCGCCCTCACGATTTGCGACTTGCGTTTCTTAAGGGTCCTATTAAAATCTGTTCAGCACAAACCGAAACCAATTGAAGACATTAATCTGGCTCGTGATCGGCATAAACGCCTGTCCGCCCCAACCCCACACAAAATCAGTTTGCTCCTCAATGAACCACCAGTTCTCTGCATGCCGGTAAAAACCCCTCTCCATCGTTCCATCCCCATTATAATCCCCCGGAATCGGAAAACTTTCCAATCCCCCCCAACCGTACTGCCCCAGAAAATGTGGGTCTCCATTCCCGTCCCGCCAGATCCACTCGTTGTCCGGCGCATAATACACCGCAACCTCCGTCCGCCCGTCCCCGTTCCAATCCCCGGGCACCGGAAGGCAGTTTGCCCCTCCCCAGCCAAACTGCCCCAAATTGCCAACCCCGTATACAAACCACTGGTTCGTGGGAAGGTGATACAGCATCATGTCCGTCACCCCGTCTCCGTCGTAATCCCCGGCAAAGGGCACGCATTCCGCGCCCCCCCATCCGAACTCGATCGGGTCCGCCGCCCCCTCGACGAACCAGCGGTTGGTGGGCCAATGGTAAAAGGCCCGCTCCATGACCCCGTCGCCGTTGTAGTCCCCGGGAACGGGGATGGACTCATCCTGGCCGAAGCCGAACTGCCCGAGGTTGTCGCCCGGGTATCCCCGGGCGAACCATTGGTTAGTGGGAAGGTGATAAATCGAAACGTCCGTCCGGCCGTCCCCGTCGTAGTCCCAGACGACGGGCATGCAGTCGGCCCCGCCCCAGCCGTACTGGCCCAGATTGCCCGCATAATTCGTGAAAACCTGATCGCTCGGGTGATGAAACGCCGAAACATCCGTCGATCCATCCCGGTTGAAATCACCCTCCACCCGATTCGGAAGGTACTCCAGGGCGCCCATATCAACAATGGGATTCCCATCGCTGTTGCCGTCAATGACCCGTCGGTGCGCCGCATAATCAAGAGGCGGCAAGGAAATATTCGGAGGGGCGTTGTTCCCCGCGTCTACACAAAGCGAGTCGGAGGGCAGACGGAATTCAGCCGTAAGATTGGGGTTTTGATTGAGGTTATTTCCCTGGTTGGGGGTGATTCGAGCGCTGTATTGAAACTGGGAAAAATTATTGTTGTAGAGATTTACGCTCGCGTTTCCGGCAGAGCTGTTGTAAAAGGCATATAGATCGTCGCCTTCCCCGCCGGCGGCATTCCCCCAAAAAATATTATTGCAGAAGTGGCCGGCAATATTGCTCTCCAGGCTGATAAAAGCGCCTCCTCCATTGCCGACCGTCGTGTTGGCGGTTACGGTGTTGTTGTAAAAATAAAATATGCCGGTGCGGCTGCTGCGCATGAAAATTCCGCCTCCGTGGAGGGAATTCGCGGTGTTGGCGTTCACGATATTGTTGAAAATGACCGCGCTGCCCGTATTGATCTCGACTCCCGCCCCGCCCGAGGAGGTTGCGGCGGTGTTTCCTTTGATGAGATTGGCCGAGACGCTGGCGGTCCCATCATAGGCCGAGGCGTAGAAACCGCCGCGGTGGCCGCCGGCGGAATTGTTTTCAAAAGCGTTTCCCTGAATCTCCAGGGAGCCGAAATAGGTGACGAAATATCCCCCGGCCCCGTATTGGGAAGTGTTCTGCGAAAAGGAGCTGTTGATGATCCTCACGGCCCCGTTGGTCGAGCGGGCATAGATTCCCCCTCCGTAGTACTGGCCCGCATTGCTTTGAAAAACGCACTCCTCGACCGTGAGCGTGGCGTTACCGGCGAAGAGATGAACGCCGGCTCCTTCCTCAGACCCCGTGACCCTCCCATTTAAAAAGGATAGGTTTCGAAGGGTAATGTGAGCTTGGAGGTCGGTCACGCCATCGAGATCGATTAGCAAAATTCGCCGTGCGTTCCCCCCCGAAAGACGGCTTCCCTGATCCGACCCTATGATGGTCAGAGGGAAATTTTCCGCGGCGATAGGGACGTAGGTGAGAGTCGCCGTAGGATTGTAATCTCCGGCCGCCAGATTGATCGTGTCCTCTTCGCCGTTGCTCCCGGCCGCCGTGAGGGCACTTTGGAATTCCGCGGGATTGGAGACATTAAAGACTGCCGCCTGGCCGAAGCTGAAACTTAGAAAGAAGAAAGTTCCGAGAGAGAAAACAAAGCGCTTTTTCATACGCCCTCCCTTTTCTATGGCTGAAGGTTGAACAAACTTTTGTTGTTTCGGCTTTTCAAATTCCACCGAATGAAACAGCGCAAGGGAACAAGGGGGGAAGGAGAACGGCCGTGCTTTCCGGATTGACCGGCTGAGCCTCTTGGTTCCGCAAAATAAAAAAGCCCGACCTCACCGTAGCAAAGCCGGGCTCGTCTTGCTCTTCCCATGGGCCCTCCTGAAATTTCCGCCGCCGCGAAGCAGGGGTGAGAGAAGTCCCAGAACCGTTTGGATGAACCTATTGCCAACAGGAAAGAGATTCCGCTAAATATCTGGCCCTATTTAAAACAAAAATGGTAGTTTCGTCAAGGGAAATGTGCGCTGCCGCGTAACCCTTCAGTCACGGGGGGGCAGGCGCTATGAATGGAGGTCGGAGGTAAGGGGAAAGAGGTCCCATGGCCTGGGGGTCCGGACGGTCCGCTTGGAATCATGAGGCGCTGATTTCTTCGTGGAGGGGGCGGGGGCCAAGGCCTCCCGCCTCCCCCCGCGGAGGGTCAGGGCTTTCTCCGAGTCTCTACCCATCCCGGCCGATGCTTGCGGCGCGTACCGCCCGAACCCCCAGGCCACAACAAAACCTGCCCCGGGCCCCCCCGTCACTGAAGGGGTACATGGCGGCTGGCCCCCCATGACTGAGGGGGTACCCCGCGAGGCAAATTGGGGTTGAATTTAGTTGGCCGGTCCAATATAATCACAACCTATCTTATTAAAACCGCGGATATTTTCAGGAGGACGAAGTGAATAAGCATCCGGCATTTCTGATTGGATTCTCCATCCTCCCCGCCGTCATTTTTTTTCTGGCCGGCCCGGCGGTTCTCCAAGCCGATGTGACCCACACTGTTAAACCCGGCGAATCCCTATATGCCATCGGCAAGAAGTATCAGGCAACTCCGGAACAAATCTTGGCGGCCAATCAGTTGAGCAGCGGGACGATTCGGGCGGGACAGAAGTTAGTGATCCCGGGGGGCGAAGGGAAGGGGGAGAGCTCGGGCCCAAAGAAAACTTCCCCCTCCGCGGGGGGAGCCGCTGGGGCCTCGAAAGTCCCCACGATGCACAAAGTGAAAAAGGGAGAGACGCTGGCGGCCATTGCCAAGAAATACGGTTTGGAAGCCGAGGAGTTAAAAGAGATCAATGAACTGAAAGGATCAAAGCTAAAGGCCGGACAGACGATCCGCCTGCGCATAGAGGAGGAAGATGGGGATTTGCGGGCGGAAAAGAATGAACCGAATACGGCCCTGGCGGAAGGGCAGGAAGCCCCTCTCGTGTTTGTCCAAGGCAATGGGTTTCTTTCGGGGGAAAAGAGCCGGGAGCTCTTAGGCCGGGCCGCAAGCAGTTTCCTGGGCTTCCGTTATACAAAGGGGGGAGGGAGCATCAACGGGATGGATTGCTCCTCCTATGTTCAGCGGGTCTATAAAATATTCGGGATCGACCTCCCCCGGACGGCGAGGGAGCAGTTCGGGATGGGTTACGCGGTGGCCAAAAGCGCGCTGCAGGTGGGGGACTTGGTTTTTTTTAAACGCCCGAAGTCCCGCGAGCCGACTCATGTGGGCATCTATTTAGGGGACAACAAATATATTCACACCTCGCTGACAAAACGGCAGGTGGATATCGACAGTTTGGACGGCCGTTACGCGAACTTGCACTTCATGGGCGCCAAGCGGATCGAGGAGGTCGAAGCGAAAGAGGCAATGCGGGAGTCTGAAGGGGAGTAACAACAATCGGCTGGTTTCCTGGAGTCCCCGCTTCCCTTTCATTCGGTTTTATCCGAAAACTTCCTCTTCATTTATTACCCCCACCCTGATCCTCCCCGTAGAGACGGAAGGGGTGCAATGGACCTGGGGGCGGGAAGTGATTCATCCCTCATCCCCTGCTGGGAAGAGGGATTTTCGTTTTTAAGCATAAGGCTGTGCGGGTTCTAAGCCATTTCATCCAAGGAGGAGCGAGTTGGCATTCGAAAAAAGACAGGCGGTCGTCATCGGCGGCGGCGTTATGGGAGCGGATATTGCGGTTGTTTTCTCATCCGGGGGGTGGTCGGTTCATATCGTCGAACCGTCCGAGAGAACGAGACAGGCGCTGCCGGATCGAATCAAATCCGGACTCGGGAAATTGAAGACAAAAGGGGAGGGGGGCTTTTCCATCGCTTCCCGGATGGAAGATATTCCCTGGGGAGAAATCGAGATCTCCGTAGAGGCGGTGCCGGAGAAATTGGAAATCAAAAAGGAAGTCTTTGCCCGGATGGAAGGGCTGAGCCGGACAGGGATCCCTCTAACGAGCAACTCCTCCGGCTTTCCCATCAGCGAAATCGGGAAAGGGTTGAAAACACGGAGCCGCATGCTCGGCCTCCATTTTTTCATGCCGGCCCACTTGGCGCCCTTGGTGGAGGTCGTTTGCTCGGAGGCCACGGATCCCCGCCTGGCGGAAGATGTGTGTGTTTTGATGAAAAGGCTTGGCAAAAAGCCGGTTCTGGTAAAAAAGGACATCCCGGGTTTCCTCGCCAACCGCATCCAGCATGCCCTCATGCGCGAGGCTTTGTCCCTGGTGGAAAAAGGAATCGCCGCCCCGGAGGACGTGGATGACGCGGTCCGCTTCGGTTTCGGGTTCCGGTACATCGCGGCGGGGCCCCTTCGGCAAAAGGATTTAACCGGCGTGGATACGCAGTACTCGGCCGCCGTCACGATTTACCCGGATCTTTGCAACGATTCGTCCCCGAGCCCTTACATTGCGGAAAAAGTCGCGGCCGGACATTTGGGAATCAAGAGCAAAAAAGGGTTTTATGACTGGACGGAAGAGGGAATAGCCGATTTCAAAGCAAACTATGAAAAAGCGTTGTTGAAAGCATTAGAAATTATGAAAGAATAGAGTATGCAGGAACGGAATCTTTGGGGAAAGCCGAAAAGGCTTGACTTGCGAATTTGTATAATGTATAAATTATACGGAAAACGATTGAAGGAAAAATCACAAAAAATATTGAAATGTTATGAATGCAAAAACGGTTGACGAGCAAAGCGAAGGCAGGAAGGTGGTCATCCACGGGAATGAAGCCTGCGTCTTGGGCGCCATTGCCGCCGGGTGCCGATTTTTTGCGGGGTACCCGATCACGCCGGCGTCGGAAATAGCGGAGATCATGGCCCGCCTGCTCCCCAAAAAACGGGGGGTGTTCCTGCAGATGGAGGATGAAATCGCCTCGATCTGCGCCGCTTTGGGGGCGGCCTGGGGAGGGGTAAAAGCCTGCACGGCGACCTCGGGGCCCGGATTCACCCTGAAGCAGGAAGGGATCGGGTGGGCGGCGGAGACGGACACCCCCGTTGTCGTCATCAACGTCATGCGGGGCGGGCCGGCGACCGGACAGCCGACCTCTTCGGCCCAGCAGGATGTCATGCAGGCCCGATACGGGTCCCACGGCGATTATGAGATCATCGCCCTTACCCCATCGAGCGTCCAGGAGGCTTTCGGCCTGACCGTGAAAGCTTTCAACCTGGCGGAAATCTACCGGAACCCCGTGATCGTTCTTTCCGATGAGATCATCGGGCACACGCGGGAGAAGATCCGGATTCCGGGGAAGGTGGAGGTCGTCGCGCGCACGAAGCCCGCCGCGGCGCCGGAGGCCTATGTCCCTTTCCGGCCCGGAACCAACGGGCTTCTGGAGGGGATGCCGGCTTTCAATCAGGGGTACGGGGTTTTGGTGGACGGACAGATCCACGACGAAATGGGGATCCGGGCCGGCCACAAGCCGGAGGTGGCGGCGGGACTCGTGGACCGGATTTGCCGGAAGATCCGGGATCACCGGGCCGAGCTGGTCGATGTGGAAGAGTTTATGCTCGACGATGCGGAGGTGGCTCTTGTCAGCTATGGAAGCCCGGCCCGGTCCGCTCTGCGAGCCGTGAAGGAGGCGCGGGAGAAGGGAATCAAGGCGGGCTGTTTGAAGATCCGCATCCTTTGGCCGTTTCCGGACGCGGTGATCGAGAAGATAAGCGGAAGGGTCAAAAAGATCATTGTTCCGGAGATGAACGTGGGTAAGATCGTTCGGGAAGTGGAGCGGATCGCGGCCTGCCGCTGCGAGGTCGTTTCCCTGCCCAAGCTGGGGGGGGAACTGCACACCCCGGCGGAAATCCTCGAAAGACTGAAATAAAATTTCACCACAGAGAGCACAGAGTTCACAGAGCAAAAGAACCCCACAATATTTAAAAAACAAACTGGCAAGATTTATTATTTTTGGCGTTTTCTTTTATAATTATCAATTTTTTCCTCCGTGATCTCCGTGTTCTCTGTGGTGAGAAAATGAAAGAAAAATTTTATGAATCCTTTGGCTGAGAAGTATCTTCGGAAGGGCGCGCTGCCCCTGATCTTCTGTCCGGGCTGCGGGGACGGGACCGTTCTCAACATTTTTCTCCGGGCGGTAGACGAGATGGGGGTTTTCAAGGATCTGGCTCTGGTGGGCGGGATCGGCTGTTCGGGGTGGCTCCCCACGTATCTGCAGGCCGACGTCCTCCATGTTCTCCACGGGCGGGCCATCCCCTTTGCCACGGGGCTGAAATTGACCGACCCCCGGCGGAAGGTCGTCGTTTTCACCGGAGACGGAGACTGCGTGGGGATCGGCGGAAACCACTTTATTCACGCGGCCCGGCGCAACATCGATCTCACGGTCATCATGCTGAACAACGGCATCTACGGGATGACCGGGGGGCAGGCGGCCCCGACCACGCCCGTCTCGAAGCGGACGCAGACCTCGCCTTACGGGAACGTGGAATTTCCCTTCGATGTGTGCGAGCTGGCCAAAGCCGCGGGGGCCACGTACGTGGCCCGCACCACGGTCGCGCACCCGCGGCCGCTCCTGGGCCTCATCAAAGAGGGCATGGAGCATCGGGGCTTTGCCTTTCTCGAGGTGATCTCCCAGTGCCCCACGCAGGCGGGGAGATACATGGAAGGGACCAGCAATCCCGCGGAGCTGTTCAGCCTCATGAAGAAGAGGGCGCTGCCGGTGGAGCAGGCGAGGGAGGCTTCTCCCCGGGAGCTCGAAGGGCGGATCGTCGTGGGCAGGCTGCACCACGCGCCGGAAAAAAAGGAATTGAGCCAGGCTATCTATGAAAACTTCCCCGAAGAAAAAAACAACTGAAGCAATCATCATCGACGATACGTACTGCAAGGGCTGCTTCCTTTGCCTCGCCGTCTGCCCGAAAAAAGTTCTGGCCCGGGGAGACAAGCGGAGCCGGGCCGGGTATCCCATGCCGCGGGTCGAAAATCTGGAGGAATGCATCTCCTGCTCGCTCTGCGAGATGACCTGCCCGGATATGGCCCTGACCGTGGTGCAGGAGAAGACATGAGAAGAGAGATTCGCATCGCCGGGTTTGGAGGACAAGGGGTGATCACGCTGGGCACGATCGTGGCCGTGGCGGCCGGGATCCATGAAGACCTGGAGGTCGCCCAGACGCAAAGCTACGGGCCGGAGGCCCGGGGGGGCGCGTGCCGCTCCGATGTGGTCATCAGCGACGAACCCATCGACTACACCAAGCCCCTTTCCTTGGATTTGTTTGTGGCCCTTTCCCAATCGGGATTGGACCGATACTGGGCGGAAGTGCGGGCAGGGAAGACGCTCGTGCTGGTGGATCAGACGCTGGTGACCAAGGTCCCGGAGCACAACCCGCCCGTCCTGGGGATCGAGGCGACGCGCCTGGCCGAAGAGGAGTTCAAAGAACGGGTGGTGGCCAACATGATTCTGCTCGGATTCCTCGCGGCCCGCCTCGGATGGATTGGGTATGAATCGTTCGAGAAGGCGTTGAAACAACAGCTGAACCCGAAATCCCTGCCTGCCGGCCTGGCCGCCCTGAAGCGGGGGTTTGAGCTTGGGAAAAAAACTCCGGAAAGCGCATAGCGCTCTCTACGGAGCGATGATGAAAAGGAGGAAAAAATGAAAAGAATATCCAGATTGTTGATTTTGGTTTTGGCCGGACTTTTAATTCTGCCCGCTCTGGCGAAGGCGCAAGACTATCCCAAAGAGCCCATCACCATGATCGTTCCCTGGGGTCCGGGGGGAGCTTCCGATCTGGCAGGGAGAGCGATCGCCAAAGTTCTTCCCAAGTATATCGGCCAGCAGATCGTGGTTGTGAACAAGCCCGGAGCCGGCGGCGCCGTGGGCATGGAATCGTTGGTTCGATCCAAACCCGACGGGTACACGATGTTTCTGGCCTCCATCGGCTCCAACACCCTGACGCCGGCCTTCACGCCCAAGATTCCCTTCAAGTACGACGAGATCACTTTTATCTGCCGCACCCAGATCAACCCGGCGGCCCTGGTGGTGAAGGCGGATGCGCCCTGGCCCACTTTGAAAGAGTTCGTTGCCGCCGTGAAGAAAGACCCGGATAGTTTCATCCGCGGGAGTTCCGGGATCGGGTCGATGCAGAATGTCGGGGGGATCAAGTTCCTGAAAGCCATCGGAGTGGACCCGAAGAAGGTGACCATGGTCCCCTATAACTCCGGAAACGAGCAGGTGGTCGCCCTGCTGGGCGGGAACATTCACTTCACCTACACGAATTTGGTGGAGCCGATCGCGCAGGTCCGGGCCAAGAAGCTCCGGGCCCTGGCGGTGGGACCCAAGCGGGTTGAAGAGTTTCCGGATGTCCCCACGTTCGCGGAAATGGGCCTTCCGCAGGCGGATGTGCTGGGATGGCGGGGCATCGCCGGTCCGCCCAACCTGCCGGATTATGTGGTGAAGAGATGGGTCCAAGCCATGGAAAAGGTAACGCAGGACAAAGAGTGGATCGAAATTGCCCTCAAGTTGGGGGATATCCCGGGTTATCTCGGCCCCGCGGAGTTTAAAGCGATGTGCGTCAAGGAATACACGGAAATGAAAGAGGAAGCAAAGGCCTTGGGAATTCTGTGATAACAGAGGGGTAACACTTTTCCTCCCACCTGAACCCTCACCCTTCCCTCTCCCCGCGGGGGAGAGGGTAAATTTGGGAAAAGGCGTCACTCCTGGCGGAGGCCGGATTCCGGCTTTTGCCGGAATGGCGGGAAAAGACAGTTTTGGTTTTTTTGCGAGACCATCTATTTTGATAAGATTAAGATTGATGGTCCTGCAAAAAATCTGAAAATGCGCTATTTCGTCATTCCCGTGAAAACGGGAATCCAGTCCTTTCAATATCTTGGCAAGTTCTGGATTCCCGCCTGCGCGGGAATGACGACTTTTTACGAATTCATCAAGATTAGGATTAAGAAGATGAATTTCCCTTCCCTTGACGAAGAGAGGGGCAGGGTAGGGGCGATGTTTTCAAGGTTTACGCAAAGGAAAATAATGTCGGGTTCGAAGATCATGGGGGGAATCCTCCTCGCCCTGGGGGTTTTTGTGGGCTACCAGGGGATTGAACTTTCGCTGGGAACGCCGAGTCGACCGGGAGCCGGTTTCGTTCCTTTTGGTTTGGGGGCCATCCTGGTTATCCTGGCCGCCTTCTACCTTTGGCAAAATCGAACGTATAAAGAGAAAGAGAAGGGGGTTTCTCCCGGGGGGAATTATCGACGGACGGCCATGGCGGTCGGGGTCCTCTGTTTTTTTGCCCTGATGGTGACCCAGGCGGGTTATATTCTCACTACGTTTTTTTCGTTTATCCTCTGGCTTTCCCTGATTGAAAGAAAATCCTGGCTGCAAACCGCCTCCTTGGCCTGCCTGGCCGTGGCGGCGGTTTATGCCTTCAATGTTCTCTTCTCGGTCCAGCTCCCCGCCGGATTGCTGAAAGGGATCCTCCGCTAAGGGCCTTCCATGGAACAGATCAGCGGCCTGTTATACGGCTTTTCCGTCGCCTTGACTTGGTCCAATCTTCTTTTCTGTCTTCTCGGCGCCCTCGTGGGGACTCTGGTGGGCGTCCTGCCCGGTCTCGGACCTGCGGCCACGGTGGCCCTCCTCCTGCCCCTCACTTTCAAACTGGAGCCCGTTTCCGCGATCATCATGCTGGCCGGCATCTTCTATGGGGCCATGTACGGCGGTTCCACGACTTCCATCCTGCTCAACATTCCCGGAGAGGCGGCCTCGGTCGTCACCTGCATCGACGGCTATCAGATGGCCAGAAAGGGGAGACCGGGTCCGGCTCTGGCCATTGCCGCCATCGGGTCTTTCATCGCCGGGACCATCGGGGTCATCGGCCTGAATTTCCTGGCGCCCCCCCTGGCCGATTTTGCCGTCCGCTTCGGGCCTCCGGAGTATTTCACCCTGACGCTTTTCGGCCTGTTTCTCGCGGCTTATCTGGCTTCGACCTCCATGGTCAAGGGCCTCATCATGGTCTGCTTAGGGCTTCTCCTGGACATGATCGGGATCGACCCCATTGCCGGAATCCCCCGCTTCAGCTTCGGTATCCTTCCGCTCCAGGAGGGGCTGGATTTCGTTCCCCTGGCCATGGGGCTGTTCGGGATCGCGGAGATTCTCATCAATACCGAGCGGGCCATGAAAACGGAGCTGGTGACCCGCAAGGTCGGCCGGATCTGGCTGAGCATGGAGGACTGGGCGGAGGCGAAGTGGGCGACGGTCCGCGGATCCGTCATCGGGTTTTTTGTCGGCCTTCTCCCCGGGGGGGGAGCGGTCATCGGCTCCCTGATCTCCTACGCGGTGGAGAAAAGAGTTTCGAAACACCCGGAAAAATTCGGGCAGGGCGCCATCGAGGGGGTTGCCGGCCCGGAGGCCGCCAACAACTCCGCGGCCACGGGGTCCTTCATCCCCCTGCTGACCCTGGGGATCCCCGGAAACGCCACCATTGCCATGATCTTCGCCGCCCTCATGATTCACGGGGTGACCCCGGGGCCGCTGCTTATCGCCGAGAAGCCGGAAATTTTCTGGGGGGTGGTGGCTTCCATGTATATCGGCAACGGCGTTCTCCTGCTGCTGAATCTTCCCCTGGTGGGAATCTGGGTTCAGGTTCTCCGCGTTCCTTACTTCATCCTGGCGCCATTTGTGGTCCTGCTCTGCATCGTCGGGGTGTACAGCACGAGAACGAATGTTTTCGACATCTGGGTGATGATCGTTTTCGGAGTCATCGGCTACATCTTCCGCAAGTTGGCTTTCGAACCGGGGCCGCTTCTCCTCGCCTTCGTCCTGGGCACGATTTCAGAGCGCGCCTTCCGCCAGTCCCTGCTGATGTCCAAAGGAAGCCCCCTGATTTTCTTCCAGCGGCCTGTCTCCGCGGTCCTGATGGTTCTTCTGATCATCCTGATCGGGATGCAGATCGCCTTTCTCCTCCGGCGCAAGTCCCAGAGCATCAACCAGTTCCGCGGCGGGGGATGAGCGAAAAACCGGTTGCGGGTTTAGGATTTTTGGCTCTTCTTTTGAAGATGAACGGAAAGCCGGTGTCCATCAGAATAATGAAGAGGAGCGGAGCGTTTTCTCTCGAGAGGCAAAAAATGGATTCCAAAGAAAAACCGATCGTCGGAGTTACGATGGGGGATCCCGCCGGGATCGGTCCGGAAATTGTCATCAAAGCCGTTTTCCATCCGGAGATCCTTCGGATCTGCCGGCCGGTTGTCGTCGGGGATAAACGGGTTGTAAAACAGGCTCTTGAAGCTTTCGGCGCCGGCGCGGGGATGAAGGTCCTTCCCGATATTTCTCATTATCTTTTAGAGCCTAACCGGGTGAATGTTTTCGACACGGCCAATGTGGATCCCGATCGGATCGAGACGGGGCGCGCCTCGGCCGCCGGAGGACGGGCGGTCTTCGAAGACATTCAACGGGCGGTTAAGATGACAGAGGAAAAAAAGATCGGCGGCTTTGTCGCCGGCCCCCACAACAAGTATTCCGTCAATCTGGCGGGGGTCCCTTTTGCCGGGTATCCGCCTCTGGTGGCCAAGCTGACGGGGAGCCGGCACGCCTTTAATATGCTCATTTCCGGGGCGATTCGCATCGTAGGGGCGACTCTTCACGTGGCCCTGAAAGACGTCAGCCGGGTTTTGACGGCGGAGTTGGTGCAAGCCACGATCCAGGCGGCGGGTGGGGCGGTCAAAAAACTGGGGATCCCCAACCCCCGCATCGCCGTTGCAGGGTTGAATCCCCACTGCGGGGAGGAGGGGCTCTTCGGGGAGGAGGACGAAACGATCGTCAAACCGGCCATCGAAGGCGCCCGCAAGGCGGGGTTCGAGGTCTTCGGCCCTCTTCCCGCGGACAGTCTCTTTGCGGGCATCCGGGATCGGCAGGAGTTCGACGCCTACGTGGCCATGTACCACGATCAGTCGCATATTCCCATCAAAACGGTTGCCTTCGACTCCATTGTGGGCTTGATCATCGGAACGCCCTTGGCGGCCGCCACCGTGGGCCACGGAACTGCCTTTGAAATTGCCGGCAAAGGAATCGCCAACCCCCGTCCCATGATCGAAGCCATCAAGCTGGTGGCGAAAAGCTGCGAAACATAGAAATGCCTTATTGAAGGAGGCTCTTGCAAAAGTCGTTTGCTCTGCCATTCCGGCGTAAGCCGGAATCCAGAATACTTTTAAAATCCTAGATTCCGGGTCGCGCTTCGCTTGCCCGGAATGACGACTTTCTACTGCTTTCAGAGTTCTGCAAAAGCCTCGAAGGCCTCATAATTGAATTGACCTATTCCGAAAATCTCCCCCTCCCCTCTTTTCCAAAGAGGGGCATTATTCCTCCCTTTGCAAAGGGAGGTTAGGAGGGATTTTATGCAGGAATGTCTTTACTATTTTGGGACTGTTAATAGGTGTCTAAAATGCCTAAAATTAGGGGAAAAAGAGAGAGGGGAAAAGGGAAAAGGAAAACTCCCTCCCCAGAGAGTGGTTCTGTCCGCTTTAACCATTTGCCCTTTTCCCCCGCATTTCCATTCTAAGGCGGGCTCATTACGAGGTTTCTTATGAACATGGACAAAAAGAAAGTCCTGGTTCTCACCGGCTCCTGGTATTGGGAAAGAGTGAATCTCCTGGAGGAGAACGGCGTGGAGGTGAGGAAGGTCCCCGACGGGAGGGAAGACCTTTTTTACGCCGAATGCGGGGAGGCCCGGGCGGTCGTTCCCGGATTGAATGCCATCACCCGGCCGATGATGGAGCGGTCTTCGCATCTCCTGATTATCGCGGCCCACGGCGTGGGTTACAACAACGTGGATGTCGCCGCGGCCGATGAATTAGGCATTCTGGTTACCAACGTCCCGGGGGCGAATTCCGATGCGGTGGCGGAATTCGCCTTCGGCTTCATGCTCACTCTCGTGCGCTTTTTCCCGCAGGTCTGGGAGGAGATGCGAAAGGGGGGGTGGCGCCGCCCGGATTTATGGGGGACCGAGCTGCGGGGCAAGACCTTGGGAATTATCGGCCTCGGCCAGATCGGCAGCCGAGTGAGCAAACTGGGAAACGCCTTCGGCATGAAAGTGCTTGCCTTTGATCCGTATATCCCCGAACAGAGCTTTCGCAATGCCGGGGCCGAGGGTGCCGAAAAAGAGCGGGTTATATCCCAGGCCGATTTCTTAACCCTCCACACCCCTCTGACTCCGGAGACGCGCAAAATGATCGGGGGACAGGAGCTTTCCCTGATGAAGCCGACGGCCTACCTGATCAACACGGCGCGGGGGGGAGTGGTGGACGAAAGCGCCCTCCTGGCGTCTCTGAACGGCGGAGGCATCTCCGGAGCGGCCCTCGATGTCTTTGAGAACGAGCCGCCCGCTGAGCGGGAGCTGGTGGAACACCCGCGGGTCATCACCGCTCCGCACATGGCGGGGCTGACCAACGAGGCCCGCTATCGCCTGGGCCGGGGGGCCTCGGAGCGGATTCTCTGCGTTTTCCGGGGGGAGACCCCGCCGAACGTGGTGAACAACCCGGTTAATCCGCGTTATCTTCGGAAGGAATAAAATCTTAAAATTCACCACAGAGCACACAGAGAGCACAGAGGAAAACATTTGCTAAACAAAAAAAGAGAAACCACTGCCTTTTGGGGTATCGGCAACATTGATGAACTCGTAAAAAGTCGCTCAATCGATGGTTTCAATTGTAGGGGCGCGATGCTTCGCGCCCGATATCGGGCACGCGCAGCGTGCCCCTACCATGCAAGGCGCGCAAAAACTGAGGGGCGAGGCCCCTGAGCGGCCTCGCCCCTCAGGGACCGCAACGACGAAGTTGAAGCGCAACGCCGCAGATGGACTTTTTACGAGACCATCAACATTGCCAAAGGAATGCTCATAATGAAGGGTAAAAGGACCACAGTAAAACGGAAGGGCCGTTGATGATTGGTAATCTCTGTGTGCTCTGTGTTCTCTGTGGTGAGAAATTCCCGGTTTTAGGAGGTATTTTTGCGGCTTCTTGAATTTGACGGCAAGAAATTGTTTCGCAAGTACGGGATCCCGGTTCCGGAGGGGAAATTCCTGGGGAGCGCCGGGGACCTGGAGAAGGAAGGTGCAGCCCTCTCCTACCCCTGCCTTTTCAAGGCGCAGATGCTTTCCGGGGGCAGGGGGAAAGCGGGGCTGATTCAGAAAGTCTCTTCTTTCGAGGAGGCGGTGAAGGCCGGGCAGCAGATCTTCGCCCGCGAGAACGTCAGGGGAATCCTGGCCGAGGACCTGGTTCCCATCCAGGGCGAACTTTTCGCCGCGGTGGCGCTCGATCGAAAGCTTGCCGCCCCCGTGCTCATGTTCACCGACCGGGGCGGGATGGAGGTGGAAAGCCTGCCCGCCGAAGACCTGGTTCGGATTCCTTTCGCGGATGGGGCCGGCTGGAACTTTCACCGGTTTCTGGATCTCTTGCTTCCCCTTGGATTGCGGGGAAAGACCCTGGTCCAAACAGCGACCGTCCTGCGAGGCTTAGGAAAGCTGTTCTTCGAGGAAGACGCCTTGTCCGTGGAGATCAACCCTCTAAGTATTTCCGGTGGGGAAAAAGTCCTGGCGCTGGATGCCAAGGTTACCCTGGACGATGGCGCCCTGTTCCGCCATCCGGCCTGGCGCGAAATGAAGTCTTTCGGACTGGAAGCCGGCGAAGGGCTGGAACGGGAGGCCAAGAATGCCCGCCTTTCTTATGTTTCCATCCCCGGGGGGAGCGTGGGGGTGATCGCCGGCGGGGCGGGTCTGGGCATGGCCACGATGGACGCGGTTTTTCTCCAAGGCGGGAAACCGGGGGCCTTCATCGACATCGGAGGCGGGGTGGCCGAGGAATCGATGGCCGAAGCCGTGCGCATCGCCCGGCAGACCGAAGGGGTCAAAGGGCTGCTGATCAACGTCTTCGGGGGGATCAACAACTGCCAGATCATGGCCCGGGGAATCGTGCGCGATCTTGAGCGGCAGGGAACTCACCGTATCCCCCTGGTGGTCAAAACGCGCGGACATTTTCAGGAAGAAGGATGGGCCATTTTGGAGGGCAACCGGGTTCCGGTGGTGAAGTTCGGAACCACGGAAGAGGCCGTGAAGACCCTTCTTTCGCTCCTAAATGAAAGAAAGGGGAACTGAAATGGCGATCCTGATCCACCGGGATACGAGAATCATCGTTCAAGGAATCACGGGGAGCCAGGGGGCGCTGCACACGGCCCTCAGCTTGGAATACGGCGTTAAGGTCGTCGGCGGGGTCGTGCCGGGGCGAGGGGGGGAGAGCGTTCACGGGGTTCCGGTTTTCGATTCGGTGAAACAAGCGATGGCGAACGGGAGAGTCGACGGCTCGCTGATTCTGGTTCCCCCCTCCGCGGTGAGGGAGGCCGCTTTTGAAGCCTTGGAAAACCGAATCCCTCTCACCGTGATGGTGGCGGAAAATGTCCCGGTTCATGACACGCTGCGGCTTCGGCAGCTGGCCGGAACCATGAATCTCCGGCTGGTCGGGCCCAACACCATCGGGATCATCAGCCCCGGGAAAAGCAAGATGGGAATCATGCCCGGCTTTCTCTACAAAGAGGGCGCGGTGGGGGTCGTCTCCCGGAGCGGGACCCTGACGCACGAAGTGGCTTCCAACCTTTCCCTGCGGGGAATCGGCCAGTCCACCTGCGTTGGCATCGGCGGGGACCCGGTGGTGGGCATGAGCTTCATCGAGGCTCTTGACCTCTTCCGGGAAGATCCCGAGACCAAGGCCGTGGTCCTGATCGGAGAGATCGGCGGGTCGGCGGAAGAAGATGCCGCCGTTTACGCGAAAGAAACCGGTTTCCCCAAGCCGATCTTCGCTTTTATCGCCGGACAGGCGGCCCCGGCCGGGAAACGGATGGGCCACGCCGGGGCGATCTTGGAAAAAGGCGCCCGCAGTGCAAAGGAAAAGATGGAATACCTTTCCTCCAAGGGCGTCCGGGTGGCGCGAAAGGTCGAAGACCTGATCGGATTCTGCCAGGAGTCTGTCTGAAACCGAAATCGATCCTCGCCTGAACGGGGCCCCCGCACTTCTCCGCAGGATCCGGGAAAGAAGGGCAGAGGAAAATTTCTTCAAGCGATTTTACCCGCAACCCTTCAGTAAAGGGGGGAAGCCGCTACGGATTCAGGTCCGGCGTGAATACCAGGATGTGCCCTGGCCTGGGGGTCCGGGCGCTACGCTTGGAATCATAAGGCGCTGATTTCTTCGTGGACGGGGCGGGGGCCAAGGCCTCCCGCCGCTGAGATCGGAGTCTCAGGGCTCTCTCCGAGTCTCTGCTCTTCCCGACCGATGCTTCCGGCGCGTACCGCCCAAACCCCCAGGCCAACAACAAAGCCTGCCGCCCCCCCCGTCACTGAATGGGTACGTTTTACCCAATGTTTCCGGTTGACCCTTTCCTGAAAACTGCTTATATTCTTTTCTGAAGGGATAAGTTTTCCATGAGAATCATCTCTAATTTGGTTGGTCGTTTAAACCCGTCTCTTTGTTGCCCGGGCATGGGACCCCTTGGCCATACCTGGTTTTCTCTATTCGCAGAACCCACTGATAATAAAAAATTTTCAGAAAGAAAACCCATTGAAAAATCTCCCTGAGCGAAGGAGGACGGATATGAAACGTTTGAGCCTATGCCTTTTTATCGTGTCGCTGGCGGTTTTTGGGGGTGTTAAGACCTCCCCCGCCGGGGAGTTTTCCGCCGACTTCAAGGAGTTCAAGAGCTGGGAGGAGAAAGGGGAGAAGGAAAAGGGGGGAAAAATTTTTGTCAAGGGAAAGAATCAGCGGATGGAGTTCATGAAGGGCGAGCAGATCCCCGCGATCATGATCTTCAACCCCTCTAAGAACGCCTCGTTCATCCTCAATCCTGAGGAGAAGACCTATCTGGAAATGAAATTCGCGCCGGGAGACTGGCAACAACTGGTTGAAAAGGGGGAAGCCGATTCGAATTTCCAGAAGGAATTTCTGGGGACGGAGCGGGTCAGCGGGTATCTCTGCGAAAAGATTCGCTACCTCCCGAAAGACAAAGCCGTTTCCGAGGGCATCTACTGGATCTCAAAAAAGCTTGAGTACCCGGTGAAGTGGGAGATCAGCGGGCCGGAGGGAAAATCGTGGTTCCTCCTTGAGAACATCCAGGAGGGCAAAGTCAGCGACAACCTGTTCGAGGTGCCCGGCGGCTACGCCCGCGTCTCCCTGGGAGAATCTTCTCCCGGAAAGGGAAAAAAAGGCAAAGAAGAGGGGGCGGCCAACGTCGTGAAGGAGGATGCCAAGGACATTGCCAAGGATGCCAAGGACGCTACGAAGCAGACCATATCCGATGAGATCGGCGATTCCATCCGCAAGGGGATCCGGGGGCTCTTCGGAAGATAGAGGAAAAGATTTTCGGGCTCAGACTGCGGGTCTCTAAATTCATCCGAATTCAAGAGGGGTAAAATCCCCGTGTCACTTTAGCTTTTTGAAATTTCGGTTCAGAAATTCCTCCCGTCCTCCCTTTTCAAAGGGAGGAGAGCTTTTCAGTCCGCTTTCACGAGAAGATCCCATTTTTTCCCCTTTGAAAGGGGGATCAAGGGGGATTTAATGGCTTTTCAAAATGCTAAAATGTTGAGGCTCTTGCAAAAGTCGCTCACTGCGTCATTCCGGCGAAAGCCGGAATCCAGAATCCATTGAAATCCTGGATTCCGGGTCGCGCTTCGCTTGCCCGGAATGACGTTTTTCTCCTGCTTTCAAGAGTTTTGCAAGAACCTCTGTTACCAATGTTCTTTCTCCATGCTCCATGCCTTATGCGCTTTTAATCTTACAGGGGAATCGACCCGTGTTTCTTCTTCGGGCGGTCTTCCTGCTTGTTCCAGAGCATCTCGAAAGCCCGGCAGATCCGGGAGCGGGTTTCGGCCGGGTTGATAATGTCGTCCACGTATCCCCGCCGCCCGGAAGCGTAGGGATTTGAAAACTGTTCCCGGTACTCCTGAATCTTCTCCTGCCGCTTCTTGTCCGAATCCTCGGCCTTGTCGATTTCCCTGCGGAAAATGATGCTGGCCGCCCCTTCGGCCCCCATCATGGCGATCTCCGCCATGGGCCAGGCGAAAACCGCGTCTGCGCCCAGCTCCCGATGGCACATGGCCACGTATCCGCCGCCATAGCCTTTCCGCAATACCAGGGTGACTTTGGGAACGGTGGCCTCCGAATAGGCAAAGAGGATCTTGGCCCCATGACGAATGATGCCCCCGAACTCCTGGGCTTTTCCCGGAAGGAACGCCGGGGTGTCGACCAGGGTGAGGAGAGGGATATTGAAGCAGTCGCAGAAGCGGATGAAACGCGCCGCCTTGTCCGAGGCGTTGATATCGAGGGTCCCGGCCAAAAACTGCGGCTGATTGGCGATGATGCCGACGGGATGGCCGAGGATGCGGGCAAAGCCTACCACCATGTTCCGTGCCCACAGGTGCTGGACTTCGAAAAAATCCCCATCATCCACGATCTCCTGAATGACCCGGGTGACATTGTAGGGCCGCTTCCCGTCCACGGGCACGATTTCCAGAAGCTTGTCGTTTCTCCGCTGCGCCGGATCGCCGCCGTACCGGACGGCCGGGTTTTCCCGGTTGCTGTCGGGAACGAAGGAAAGCAGGCGCCGGATCTGCTTGAAGCATTCCTCCTCGGAACGCGAGTAGAAATGGGCGACGCCGCTGATGGAATTGTGAACCTTCGCCCCCCCCAGTTCTTCATCGGTGATCTCCTCTCCGGTTATTTCCTTGATCACGTTCGGGCCGGTAAGGAACATCCGGCTGATCCCCTCGGTCATGAAGATGAAATCGGTAATGGCCGGCGAATAGACGGCCCCCCCGGCGCAGGGACCCAGGATGGCCGAGAGCTGCGGGATGACGCCGGAATAGATCGAGTTGCGGTAGAAAATCCGGCTGTATCCGTATTGGGCGTCGATCCCTTCCTGGATGCGTCCTCCGCCCGAATCGTTGATGCCGATGAGAGGGGCGCCTACTTTAACGGCCAAGTCCATGACTTTGACGATCTTGGAGGCGTGGGCTTCCCCCAGAGATCCGCCGAGAACCGTGAAATCCTGGGAGAAGATAAAAACCTGCCGCCCGTCGACCTTTCCGTAGCCGGTCACCACCCCGTCGTCAGGGGCTTCCACCTTGTCCATCCCGAAATTGTCGCAACGGTGATGGACGAACATGTCGGTTTCCACGAAAGTCGCGGGGTCCAGCAGACTGTCGATCCTCTCCCGAGCCGACAGCTTTCCCGATTGGTGCTGCTTTTCGATTTTATCCTCACCGCCGGCCAGCAGAATTTTGGCCTTGCGGTTTTCAAGCTCTTGAATCATTTTTTCCATCTGCGGTTGAACAGCCATAAAGACTCCCCTCCTTGAGAACAGTATTGGTTTTATGCAGTTGCGGAGCTAAAATTACAAAAGCGGCATGCCAAGAGCCCCGCCGCGTCTCGGGATTTACCCTTTTCTCCGCGTTGCCCGAACAACGAAAATTTACGTTAACCGGACCGGCCGGGTTTGTCAAGTCATTGCGGGATTTTCGCAGCGCTCTTAAGGCAACGGTTAGGTCTTTTTTGCTCCAGGTTGTAACCGGGAGACGGCTGTGCTATAAAAAATGTGAGCGGGGGCCGAGGGGCCGCCGGAAAGCAAAAAAAGAAGACAAAAGGAAAGATGGCTGCCGGACAGTTTTCCAAAGAAAACATTGGGGAATACCTCCGGCGGGAGAGAGAGTCCCGCCGGGTGACCCTGGAAGAAATTGCCAAGAGCACACGCATCAGCCGTCCCTATCTCGAGGCTTTGGAAAGGAACGATTTTCGGTTTTTCTCCAGGCCGGAATACATCCAGGGATTTTTGAGGGGGTACGCCAGACATATCGGCTTGGACCCGGGGGAGGTTCTTAAACGGTATGAGATTCAGCTGGACCTTGCCCGCCTGAAGGGAAATTTTCATCAGCTTCCCTTGTTTTACACCCCCGGGGATTCAGCGGAAACCGAAGAAAAGAGCCCCCCCGATACGTCCCCGCCCGCCTCGCGGAAAGCAAAGCTCCCGATTTCGCGTTCCATTCTGATTCAAATCATCGTCCTGGCGGCGGCTTTGAGCATCTCTTTTTACCTTTACCTGTTCCTTAAACAGCTGGATAACGGTCCCAAACCTTCGGCCGAAGAAGCCTCCTCGATCCAACCTGCCCAACAGGAGGAACAGGGGAGAAATGGTCCATCGGCTTCCAAAGGGGGGGCTGAAAAATTTCAGAGCGGGAACCCGGCAGGAAAACCATCGGGGAACCCGAAGGCGGAGACAGGGGGGCTGAAGCAGGGAGAAAAGGATGATCCGGGGCGGGGGCAAGCGGTCTACCCCAAGAAGAAGGTGCTGGGGAGTTTGGAATCAAAGACCTACTATCTTCCGGAGATGAAAAATTACGAAAAGTTGAGAAAAGGGAAGAGAGTGGAATTCGATTCCGAAGAAGAAGCGATAAAAAGGGGGTATCGGAGGGCGTCCCCGTAAGGTTGCAAAAAAACAATACCTTTATGAAGGATTGTGTCACCTTTGCCACATTTTTTTTAAAAGAAAAGGGGGTCAATTTTTTTCTCCTTGGGAAGAGATGGCTTGGAAGGCAAAAGCGCTGTAATTTAAAAGGTTCAAGGGATCCGTAAAAAAACAAGCTATCTGTTTTATATGGCATTAAATTTGCTAATAGATTAACTAAAATTGTGTGTTCCCAAGGAGCAGGTGGAATGTTATTTCAGACAACAATATCAAATGCCGTGAGCTGTTCGGGAGTTGGACTGCACACCGGATTGCCTTCCAATTTGACTATACGCCCGGCCACCCCGGATAGCGGCATTGTGTTTATACGAAAAGACAGCCCCCAGAAGAGTCGGATCAGGGCCCATATCGACAACGTTGTGGATGCGACTTTGGCCACCACCATCGGAGAGAACGGGGTTTGCGTCTCCACGATTGAACATCTCCTGGCCGCTTTCGCGGGTCTGGGGATCGACAACGCCGAAGTGGAACTCGACGCCCCGGAAGTCCCGATTATGGATGGAAGCTCCGAGCCTTTCCATATCATCCTGAAGGAGGCCGGGGTCCGGCTTCAGGAAAAGGGGAAGAAGTTCGTCGTCATCCGGCACCCGGTGACCGTGAAGGACGGCGATCGGGAAGCCACCTTTTTCCCGGCGAGCGATTTTCGGATTACCTATACCATCGACTTTAAGCACCCGTTGATTTCAAACCAGCATTACGGCATTCAGATTTTCAATGGAAATTTCGAGAGAGAGATTTGCCGGGCCCGCACCTTCGGGTTCCTTCGGGAATACGAAATGCTGAAAGCCAAGGGGCTTGCCCGGGGGGGATCCCTGGAAAATGCGGTGGTGGTGGGCGAAAAGGGAATTTTGAACACCGACGGCCTGCGCTTTGAAGACGAATTCGTGCGCCACAAGATTTTGGATTCCATCGGGGATCTCTGGCTCCTCGGCGCCCAGGTGATCGGACATTTCGTGGGTTACAAGTCGGGCCACGCCCTGAACCACAAGCTGATTCACAAGCTTCTGGACCATAAGGAATGGTGGGATCTGCTGGAGTATACCAACGAAAAAGAGTTTCAAAAGTTCCAGATTACCCCGCCAACCCACGAGTTTCCGAGCTGATTTTTAGGGAGAAATCCCCGCCCCGGCGGCTTCACCCTGCAAGGGGGCTCCTTCCCCAGCCATCATGCCTTCTTTGGTCTATCCGGATTGCCTTTTTCGCTTTCATTGGGTAAAATATCCTGAAGATTCCGTGAAGAGTCAGCACAAGCGATGCCAAAGAGCGTAAGGGCATCCGGAGAACGCCCCTTTCCTCGTTTTTGAAGGAAGAGAGGCGTTATCCCGCCGAGGCGGGAGACTCTATGCAAAACCTTCAGGTTGGGACAGCCGCATTTTGCGGTGAAAGGTAAAAGAAGGCTGATGGCCCCCAAAACCGATGACCCCGGAAAAACCGGCGATCCGAAGAGAAGCCGTGAGATTCTATTCATTCTCGGGCTCCTGGCGGTCATCGGGCTTCTTTTTTTCTTTCAAACCCACATTTCGACCTGGAAAGTCGAGATCCCTTTTCCCAACAACGTCCTGATCATCTCCCTGATCGGGCTGAATATCCTCCTCGTTCTCCTGGTCGTGTTTCTCATCCTGCGCAATGTAGTCAAGCTTCTTTTCGAGCGGAAGAAAAAGGTCCTGGGGGCCCGCTTAAGGACCAAACTGGTTTTCTCCTTCATCGCCCTTGCCCTGGTACCCACAATCCTCCTGTTTTTCATCGCCACGGTTTTCATTACCAGCAGCATCGAGAATCTTTTCAGCGGCCAGGTTGAGAAATCGCTTCAAGAATCACTTGTAGTAGCTCAGATTTATTACCAAAATACGTCACGAAATACTCTTTATTTCGGAAATCAAATCCGGCAAAGCCTGATCCAGCAGCAGCTCTTGGAGAAGCGCAATCCAGCCTTGATCCAGGAATTCCTGAAGGCCAAAAGGGCGGAATACAACCTCGAAGCGGTCGAGCTGATTTCGGATTATTTGGGCAAACCGGTCCGGGTCAGCGGGGTCAACATCCCCCCGGCGAGCTTCCCCCCCCTTGAATCAAAGATTCTGCGCGAGGCGCAGCTCGGGGAGGAGACCACCAAGATCCAATCCATTGGCCAGGGGGACCTGATCCGAGGACTGGTGCCCATCGTTTCGGGGCAAAACCAGAGAGAGGTGATGGGGATTCTGGTGGTGGATGCCTTTATCCCTCAGAGCCTGGTTTCCCGGATTGCCGAGATTTCGACTGCCTTCGAGGACCACAAGCGAATCCGCATGGTCAAACACCCCATTCGTTCCGGCTACCTGGCGACCCTTTCTTTGGTTACCTTGTTAATTATCTTTTCGGCCGTCTGGTTCGGCCTCACCCTGGCCAAAGGAATCACCGATCCGATCCAGAAGCTGGCCGAAGGAACCCAGAAGATCATCCGGGGGAACCTGGACTTCCAGATCGGCAAGACCTCGGAGGACGAGTTCGGGACCCTGGTCGATTCCTTCAACCAGATGACCCAGGATCTTAAGGGCACCCGGATCCAGGTGGAAAAGGCCCACACCGAACTCAGCAAGAGCAACCTCGAACTGGAGCAGAGACGGCGCTACATGGAGATCGTGCTCCGGGACGTCGGCGCCGGGGTTATTTCGCTGGATGGAAAAGGAACGGTCCGCACGATCAACAAATCTGCGGAAAAGATTCTGAGCATCAAGGCCGAACAGGTTTTGGGAAAAGCCTACCGGGAAATCCTTTCGCCGGCGCACCTGGCCCAGGCGGAAGAGTGGATCAAGGCGGTCAACCTGGCCGAGCATCACTCTTTGACCCGGCAGATCAGGCTCAACGTGGGCGCGGAAACCCTGACCCTTTTGGTCAAGATGGCGCCGCTCCGGGACGAGGAAAACCGGCCCCTGGGCATGGTCGTCGTGCTGGACGACCTGACGCAGCTGCAAAAAGCCCAGCGGGCCGAGGCCTGGAGGGAGGTGGCCCGCCGCATTGCCCACGAGATCAAGAACCCCCTCACGCCGATCCAGCTTTCGGCCCAGCGCCTGCGCAAGAGGTACCTGAGCCAGTTTGCAGGGGACGGGGCGATTTTCGACGAATGCACCCGGATTATCATCAACCAAGTGGAGGAGCTGAAAAACCTTGTCAACGAATTTTCCAGCTTTGCCCGCATGCCCGAGGCCAACCCCTCCCCCAACGACCTCAACGCCATTATCCGGGAAGCGATGGTCCTTTTCGAGGAGGGGCACAAACACATCCGTTTCGAGTTCCGGCCGGATTCCGACATCCCCGTCTTCGACTTGGATCGGGAACAGATGAAACGGGTCGTCGTGAATCTGCTGGACAACGCGGTGGCGGCGGTGGACGCCGTATCGGAACCGGGGATGGAAGGGCAGATCGCGATCGAAACGCGACTCGATCCGGTTTTGAACCTGGTTCAAATCGAGGTGGCGGACAACGGCTGCGGGGTTTCTCCGGAAGTGAAGCCCCTGCTTTTCGAGCCCTATTTTTCCACCAAAGAGCACGGGACCGGTTTGGGGCTGGCGATTGTGAACACCATCGTTTCCGATCACGACGGATACATCCGGGTGAAGGAGAACCCGCCGCGGGGGGCGCGCTTCATCATCGAAGTGCCCGTGAAGCGGGGATAGATCGAGAGCGATTTCGGGCTGGCCGTTCGCTCGGTTCTGAAAGAACGTTGCCGTCATGTCTACTTATTAAGGTCGTTCACAATAAATTCCTTTATCGGGATCGTGAGGTATGAGCCAACAGATTTTGATCGTTGACGATGAAGATCGGATCCGCCAGTCCCTGAACGGAGTCCTGCGGGATGAAGGATATGAAGTGCGGGAGGCGAAAGAGGGGACCCAAGCCCTAAAAATGGTTGAGGCGGACTCGCCGGATCTCGTCCTTTTGGACATCTGGATGCCGGGGATCGACGGCATCGAGACCCTGGGGCGGATCAAGGAGATATCCCCGCAGATGCCGGTGGTCATGATTTCGGGCCATGCCAACATCGAGCTGGCGATCAAGGCGGCGAAGTTGGGAGCCTATGATTTCATCGAAAAACCCCTCTCCCTCGAAAAGGTCCTCCTGACCATAAACAACGCCTTGACCATGTCCAAGCTGGAACAGGAGAACCGGGCTCTGCGCCAGGAAGTGCAGCGGAAATACGAATTCGTGGGGACCTCGCCCGAAATCCAGCAACTGAAAGAACAGATCAAAATCGTGGCCCCCACGAACGGCTGGGTGCTGATCACGGGCGAGAACGGGACCGGCAAGGAGCTGGTCGCCCGGGGGATCCACCAGCTGAGCCTCAGGGCCGCAAAGCCCTTTGTGGAGGTCAACTGTGCGGCCATCCCCGAGGAGTTGATCGAGAGCGAACTCTTCGGCCACGAAAAGGGTTCTTTCACCGGGGCTTTGAACAAGCGGCGGGGAAAATTCGACCTGGCCAACGAGGGCACCATCTTCCTCGATGAAATCGCGGACATGAGCCTAAAGACGCAGGCCAAGATTCTCCGCATCCTTCAGGAGCAGAAATTCGAGCGGGTCGGGGGCTCGGAGATGACCTTTATCGACGTCCGCGTCATTGCCGCCACCAACCGGGACCTGCAGGAGGAAATCCAGAAGGGGAAGTTCCGGGAGGACCTGTATTACCGTCTCAACGTCATTCCCCTGGTGGTTCCCTCCCTCCGGGAGCGGAGGAACGATATTCCCCTCCTGGTGAACCACTTCATCCAGGAGTTCTGCGTGGAGAACCACAAGGAGCCCAAAAGGGTTTCCTCCGAGGCCATGGGGCTGCTGACGGCCTATGCGTGGCCGGGGAACGTCCGGGAGCTGAAGAACTTGGTGGAGCGAATGGTGATCATGACCCGCGGACCGGCCATCGAAGCCAAAGATGTCCCCGATCCCATCCGGATCCAGCCCAAGAGCCAGCCCGAAATCCCATTCTTCGACTATAACCTGCTGAAAGACGCCCGGCGCGAGTTCGAGAAGAAATTTATCCTGAAGAAGCTCCAGGAAAACGATGAGAATATTTCCAAGACCGCCGAGGTGATCGGGATCGAGCGGAGCAACCTGCACCGCAAAATCAAGAGCTACGGAATCGACCTGAGGAAGGAAGGATAGAACGGGGTTTGGCTTAAACCTTTTCGCTGCGAAACACCTGTAAGGGCGAGCGGCCGAGGAAAGAAAATACCGCAAGTCGTAAGGCGCAAGGCGTGAGAACGCTAAAGAAATCAGAAGAGATAAAGGAGAGAAGAACGAGATGAAACCCAAGGTGTTAGTGACCCGCCGGATCTACGAGAGACCCCTTCAAATTCTGCAGGAGCAGGCCGAGGTAGTCATGAATCCCCATGACCGGGCCCTGACCCCGCAAGAGATCATTGAAGCCCTTCCCGGGACACAGGCCCTGCTGGCCATGGGCGGAGATGCCATGACCGCCGAGATCTTTGCGGCGGGCAAGGACCTCAAGATCGTAGCCAATAATGCCGTAGGCTTCAATAATATCGATCTGAATGCGGCCATCCGCTTCAAAATCGCCGCGACCAACACCCCGGACGTCCTGACCGATACGACCGCGGATCTCACTTTTGCCCTGATTCTCGGCGTGGCCCGGCGGATTGCCGAGGCCGACCGGTTCGTCCGGGCCGGAAAGTGGAAGGGCTGGACCCCAAGCCTGATGCTGGGAAGCGACGTCCATGGGAAAATCCTCGGCATCGTGGGGCTGGGCAGAATCGGATCGGCGGTGGCCAGACGGGGGCAGGGTTTCAATATGAAGATCCTTTACAGCGATATCCGCCGCCTGGACCCGGCCATCGAACAACAGCACCAGCTGCAGTTCATGCCGCTCCGGGAGCTTCTTCAGGCTGCGGATTTTGTGACGCTCCATGTTCCCCTGACCCCGGAAACCCGGCACCTCATCGGCAAAGAGCAATTCGGGGTGATGAAAAAGAGCGCTTTTCTGATCAATGCTTCAAGGGGGCCGGTCGTGGACGAAAAGGCCTTGGTGGAGGCGCTGCAGGCCAAAACCATTGCCGGAGCCGGGCTCGATGTATTCGAAGCCGAGCCCAAGGTGTCCCCGGAGCTCCTTTCCATGGATCAGGTTCTTCTCGCGCCCCACATCGGAAGCGCCACCGATGAGACCCGGGAAGCGATGGCCTTGAGGGCCGTCAACAATATTCTGGCCGCTCTGCGCGGGGAAATCCCGCCGAATATTCTGAATCCGGAAATTTATAAGAAATAAAGGCCGCAAGGCGCAAGGGATAAAAGAACGTGTTGTCGTGCTGCTGTGCTGCAGTAACGGCAGCACCTCCGCACCGCAGCACGTTTATACACCCTCGGTTGCCCCCTTGGCGAGGCTATGCCCATGGACGTTTACCCGATTCACCATAAAAACCTGATTTTCAACCTGATCACCGATTACGACCTCGCTTTCAAGGAAGTCCGGGCGATCCTGGATGATCTTCTCGACAAGGGCGCCTTCAAGGGGCAGGAAGCGGAAGTCGGAAGGTTTTTCGATCTGGAAATCGAAAACATCCAGTACGTCGTGGACGTAAACGGGTACGAGGTCGTGGTTTACCAGCGAACCGAATTGTCGTGAGAAAAAAATCCTCTTCCCCTCCGTTCCCAAAAGGATGGATTCTCCTCTAATCTACCTCTTTTCTTTTAATCTTTTTCGATTTGACAAAACCCCGCAAAATATATTATCTTCTGCCGAGGATCATCCCCCTTGTCTGAATAGCGATCTCTTCCTGATTGACCGGAGGCGCAATGATACAGGTTTGGAAGAGCAAGACCCCGTTTCTCACCCCTTGAGGAATGGGGTTTTTTCTACCTCTTTCTCCTCTCTCTCCGGGGAGCGGGAGGGTGAGGGGGAGCACGGAAGATCGAAGATAGCCCCATTATTTTTGCACATTTCAAAAAAGATTAACTCGTAAAAAGTTACCGGAAGGATGGTTTCAATTGTAGGAGCGCGATGCTTCGCGCCCGATATCGGGCACGCGCAGCGTGCCCCTACATGCCGGGCACGCACGAAATAAAAGGTAGGGGCGGTTCGCGAACCGCCCCTCCAGGTGCGCCGCAACGATGAAGTTGAAGCGCAACGCCGCAGATGGACTTTTTACGAGACCATCAAAAAATATCCCCACTCACAAGGAGGAAAGGTAATGAGCGTTGAAAAGGGCAAAACCGGGTATCTCGTGTTGTTTGTTCCGATCCTGTTCATCCTGTTCTTTACAACCCCGGCGGCGGCGATTCCGCAGCAGATCGGGTACCAGGGGTATCTGACCGATAGCGGGGGAGCTCCCTATCAAGGGACGGTTTCCATGACCTTTCGGATTTACAGTGCCCCTTCGGGAGGGGCGGCGCTATGGACAGAGACTCGGGATGTTCCGGTGGACCAGGGGGTTTACAATGTCAACCTTGGGGTGGTTACACCCCTGAATCTCGCTTTTGATATCCCCTATTACCTCGGGATCACGGTCGGGACGGACGGGGAGATGACGCCAAGGCGCGCCTTGACCAGCGTAGGCTACGCCTTTCGAGCGCAAAGCGCCGACAATGCCGGGGGGTGGATTTACAGCGGGAACACGATCAGTCTTGGGACGGGCACGGATAATGTCGGGATCGGGACAACCAGCCCTACCGAAAAGTTGCAGGTTGACGGTAATCTCAAGTTGAATGGAAACCTTAAAACAGACCGGTGGCTCAATACAGAGGGAAATACTTTCCTCGGAATGAATGCTGGCGGACCAGGTTTGATTCATGGCTCAGGTAGCGAAGGTTACTATAATACGGCCATCGGCGACCAAGCCTTGCATAACATTACTACGGGTGATAGCAATACTGCGGTGGGACGAGGTGCTCTTTTAGGCAACATGACGGGCTTTTCGAATGTAGCGGTGGGAAGGGGATCCCTCAGCCAAAACACGACTGGCAGTAATAACGCTGCAGTAGGGATAGGTGCCCTCAGCAGCAACAATTCGGACGGTAACTCGGCGGTTGGGCGCGAGGCCCTCTATTCCAACATCACCGGCATGGCGAACACGGCAATGGGAAATTCTGCTGGTTTCGTCAATCAGGACGGAAGCCGCAGTGTATTTCTTGGTTATCAGGCGGGGTATAATGAAACTGACTCAGACCGCCTTCATATCGCCAACTCGAGTACCTCGACTCTGATCTATGGCCAGTTCGACAATGGAAGGGTCTGTGTGAACTGCACGGACCCGGCGGCGGCGCTCGATGTCAATGGGGCGGTCCGGGTAAGGGCCCAGTCGGCAGTCTGGGTCAGCGGCAACGGGGTGAGACCCTACCGTCAGAGCGACACGACCGTCATCGACATGACCAACTTCGGCGGGGCCAGGGTCACCCGCGGCGCCACGGCAGGATTCAAGAACGTAATGCTGCCGATCACAATGACGGCGCCTCTCCTGGGTCAGGATGTCAGGATCACGGGGCTTGACATCTATTGGTCAGGGCAAACGGATTTGGATGCAATTACGGCGGTTCTTCTCCGCCGTCAGACCGGTGTATGCAGTTCGGCTTCCTGTTTCGCCAGCATTCTCCAAGATCCCGCCGATCACGTATGTGATGTGGGAAACAACCCGACCGGCTGCGCCCTCCATTTCGACCTGACGGCAAACAACGTGCTTACCGCCGATTCGGGTATCCTCTACCTGACCATAGAACTTGCCTTCAGCTCGGACACGAGTTGGATTGAAATCGGCGGGGTGAAGCTGACGGTTAGCCATAATTGATTCGGAGTTCTCTGTTTGGCTCTCGGTCTTCTCCCTCACCCCGGCCCTCTCCCACACGGGAGAGGGAGTTTCTCTTTTCCCTCGCCCCTCGGGGAGAGGGTGGGAGGGTTACGCAAGGGGACTGCAATTGGAAATTTTCATTCATCCCGAATTGAACCAACCTGTCGAGTTTTTCGGCGGGAGTTATGTTTTTTGCGAGGAAGGAAAATTATCCTGCCAGGGAAAGGAGGTGCTGTACTTCATCGGGGTCGCCGGGTTGGACGCGTCCTGCTGCGGAAGGAGCGGGTGCGCGTTCGCGAAGGTGCCGGGTTTCATTCACCGATGGAAAACGAAAAAGGATCAATCCGGACGAATGATTTCCGAAGTGGAGAAAATCAAGGACGCCAAGGGCCAGGAAGAAGTCAGCCGGCTGCTGAAAGAAAAATACCCGCAGGTTACCCAGATCGAGTTCCTTTAGGCCTCTTGCAACCTCAAGGAGGAAAATATGGCCGGAATTGTTTCTTACGGAGCGTACATACCCCGGTATCGGCTGAAACGGATGACCATCTTTCAATCCATGGGCTGGATCAACCCCACCACGATCATGCTCGCCCAGGGCGAGAAGGCCGTGGCCAACCAGGACGAAGACAGCCTCACCATCGCGACCGCGGCGGCGTTGGACTGTCTGGGGAATATGGACCGGTCCGCCATCGGCGGAGCCTACCTCGCCTCCACGACCATGCCTTACTTGGAGCGGCAGAACGCGGGCATCATGGCCGCAGCCCTGAACCTGCGGGAGGATCTGCGCTCGGCGGATTTTGGGAGCGCCTTGAAATCAGGAACCTCGGCCCTGCTTTCCGCCCTGGAAGCCGTGGGATCAGGGAGCCTCGCTCAGGTTCTGGTCTCCGCCGCCGACTGCCGCCTGGGCCGGATGGGCAGCCCCCAGGAAATGATCTTTGGGGACGGGGGTGCGGCTTTTGTCGTCGGCGGTCAAAACGTCATCGCCGAATTCAAGGGGTCCTATTCCCTGACCGCGGATTTCGTGGACCACGTGCGCGGGTCCAAAAGCTCGTTCGATCGCCAGTGGGAAGACCGCTGGATCCGGGATGCGGGGTTCGGCGAGCTCATCCCCAAAGCCATTGGCGGTCTCCTCAAAAAATGCAGCCTCCAGATCGGCGATTTTTCGAAGATCATCTTTCAGTGCCAGTACGACGCCGAGCGCAAGAGCCTGGCCAAGGCCCTGAAAATGGACCCGGTCAGGATCCAGGAACCTCTCCACGGGACCGTGGGCGAGACCGGTACGGCCCACGCTCTCCTCCTGTTCGTGAAAGCCCTGGAAGAGGCGAAACCCGGAGACCGGATTCTCCTGGTGAGTTTCGGCAGCGGCTGCGACGCCCTGTGTTTTGAAGTGACGGACCAGTCGCCAAACTTCCAGGCGCGGATGGGCGTTCAAGGGTATCTGGCGAACAAGGCCGACCTCCCCAGCTACCCCAAGTACTGCGTGTTGCGGGGCATGCTGCCCGTGGATATCGGACTCCGCGGGGAAGCGGACTTGCTCACCCGCTGGAGCCTGGTCTGGCGGAAGAACAAGGCAATTCTCGGGCTCGTCGGGTCGCGCTGCCAGAAATGCGGAACCCCGCAGTACCCGCCCCAGCGGATCTGCGCCAACCCCGCCTGCGGCGCCGTGGACGCCATGGAAGACTACGCCTTTGCGGACAAGAAGGGGAAGATCCTGAGCTACACGGGCGACATGCTGGCCGCCTCCTACGACCCGCCGGACCTCTACGGGTACGTGGAGTTGGAAGGAGGCGGAAGGATCATGTGCAACTTCACCGACTGCACCCTCCAGGACCTCAAGGTGGGGACGCCGGTGACCTTCACCTTCCGCAAGAAATATTACGACGCCAAGCGGGACATTCACGGGTATTTCTGGAAGGCCGTACCCCGAGAAGGAGGTGGCTTAAATGGCAACCGGGATCCGCGACAAAGTGGCCGTTCTCGGCATGGGCTGCTCGAAGTTCGGGGAGCGCTGGGAATCCTCGGCCGAGGACCTGATGGTCGAGGCCTTTCAGGAAGCCCTGGCCGATGCCGGCATCGAGAAGAAGGAGATCCAGGCCGCCTGGTTCGGCACCCACATCGACGAGGTCAACGTGGGCAAGAGCGGGGTTCCCCTGGCGACCACGCTGAAGCTGCCCTTCATCCCCGTGACCCGCACGGAGAATTACTGCGCCACCGGGACCGAGGCCTTCCGCGGCGCCTGTTACGCCGTGGCCGCGGGGGTCTATGATATCTGTCTGGCTCTCGGGGTGGAAAAACTGAAGGACACCGGCTACGGGGGGCTTCCCGCCACGGCGGCCTTCGGCCAGTTCCAGGCCTTGGTCGGCCCGAACGCCACGGCCCCGGGGATGTTCGCCCAGCTGGCCACGAGCTATTTCGCCCGCTACGGGGTCGACCCGGCTCTCGGAAAGAAGGCCATGGCGCACATCTCGGCGAAGAGCCACCAAAACGGCGCCTTGAACCCCAAGGCGCACCTGCGCCGGCCGGTTTCCCTAGAGCAGATCATCAACGCGCCCATGATCGCCTACCCGCTCGGGCTCTTCGACTGCTGCGGGGTTAGCGACGGGTCGGCCGCCGCGATCGTGACCACGCCGGAGATCGCCCGTTCGCTCAAAAAAACCGACCCGGTTCTTGTCAAGGCCCTGGCGATCAGCGTCTCCTCCGGGGAGGAAGTCCATGTTCAACACCTGGGACGGGGCCCATCTGGAAACCACCGTCCGGGCGGGGCAGATGGCCTTTAAGGAGGCGGGGATCAGGAACCCCCGGGAGGAGATCGGCATGATGGAGGTTCACGACTGCTTCTCCATCACCGAGCTGACCGTCTACGAAGACCTGCAAATCTCCCCGCGCGGGCGGGCGGGCGAAGACATCCTGAGCGGGTTTTATGACCTGAAGGGGAAACTTCCCTGCCAGCCGGACGGGGGGCTGAAATGCTTCGGCCATCCCATCGGCGCCTCGGGTCTGCGGATGCTCTACGAGATGTACAGCCAGCTCCTGGAGCGGTGGCCGGAGGAGAGAAGGGTGAAGAACCCCAAATTCGGCCTGACCCACAATCTCGGCGGGATCCCGGCGACGAACGTGTGCAGCGTGGCGATCATCGGCCGCTGATTCAAAGACCTTTCACCACGGAGGGCACAGAGAGCACAGAGAAAAAATAGAAATATATATCAAAAAGAAAAACAAAAAAATAAGCGACTTTTTGGTTTCGATTTTGGTATTTGGAAATTCCATTTCCCTCTGTGTTCTCTGTGCGCTCTGTGGTGAGAAAAAATTAAAGGAGGTTCGGATGGGGCTTTTGGACGGACGAATTGCGATCGTGACGGGATCCGGGCGGGGGATCGGGAAGGCGACGGCCCTGCGCTTCGCCCGGGAGGGGGCCAAGGTGGTGGTCAGCGACCTGGATGAAGCGCCGGCCCGTGAAACCGTGCAGGAAATTAAATCCGCCGGAGGTGAGGCCGTCGTTTATGCCGGGGATGTGGCCCGGCCGGATTTCGCCGAGGGCATCGTGGGAAAAGCGGCGCAGACGTGGGGCGGGCTCCACATCCTGGTGAACAACGCCGGTTTCACCTGGGACGCGGTGGTCCACAAGATGACCGACGAGCAGTGGGAGACCATGCTGGCTGTGCACCTCACCGCCCCCTTTCGCATCATCCGCGCGGCGGCCCCTTTTTTCCGGGAGGCCGCCAAGCAGGAAAAAGCAGCGGGGAAGGCGGTCAACCGCAAGATTATCAACGTGTCTTCCCTGGCCGGGATGAGAGGAAACTCGGGGCAGGCGAACTACGCTTCGGCGAAGGCCGGGGTCGTGGGGCTGGCCCGGGCCCTGGCCAAGGAATGGGGGCCTTTGAACGTGCAGGTGAACGCCGTCTCGTACGGCTGGATCGACACGCGTCTCACCAAGGAAAAGGAGGCCGGGCAGACGATCGAACGGGACGGGAAAGCCATTGCCATCGGCATTCCCGCCGGGACGAGGAACATCATGCCCCTCCTCATCCCACTGGGGCGGGCGGGAACCCCGGAGGAGGCCGCCGGCCCCATTCTATTCCTGGCTTCGCCCTTGTCCGATTACGTCTCCGGCCAGTGCCTTGAAGTGACGGGAGGGTTTTAAGGGTCCTCTCCGTTCCTATTCGTGACCTGAGCCCCCGGGGGGCCCGGAGGCGCCGGCGGGGAGGGGCGGGCCGAAGAGCCCGAGGATTTCATGATCCCCCGCAGGATGGCCGGGGGCCAGAGGTATTTCTTGATGAAGCTTTCCTTGGTTTCCTCCTTGAGCTCTTCGATGGCCTGACGGTCGGGATCTTCCGGATTCACGCTTCCTTCCGGGGTTTCCATGCGCCCCCCGGAAGCGTTCTTCCGCACGAATTCCAGGTTGAATTGGTGGCTGGGCAAACCCGGCTGGCCGCTGATCTCGATCTTCAGCCCGTACTGTTTTTCCAGGCGGAAAAGCTCGGCCCGTTTCTGGTTCAAAAGATAGGTTGCCACCTCGTCGGGAAGTTCGACTTTGACCTGGACGCATCCCCCTTTGGCCAGCCCGGCCTGGATGCGGCGAAGAACGGTCAGAGCGGCGGCTTCCGTCGACTTAACCAAGCCGCTCCCCCCGCAGTTCCCGCAGGCGATGAAGCTCCGGCCGGACACGGCCGGGCGGATGCGCTGGCGGGAAAGCTCGAGCATTCCGAACCGGCTGATCCGTCCCACTTCAACCCTCGCCTTGTCCCGCTTCAAGGCGTTGCGCAAGCTGCGCTCAATCTCCTGGTTGTGCTTGCGGTCCCACATGTCGATGAAGTCGACGACCACGAGCCCCCCTAAGTCCCGCAGGCGGAGCTGGCGGGCGATCTCCTCGGCGGCTTCGAGGTTGGTCTTGTAAGCGGTGTCCTCCATGCCGCGGCCTTGGGTGGCCCGTCCGGAATTGACGTCAATGGCAACCATGGCCTCGGTGGGATCGATTACGATTCCACCGCCGGATTTCAAGGGGACCATCCGCTCATAGATGGTCTCGAGCTGCTTTTCCAGCTCGTATTTGGAGAAGAGCGGGCGTTTTTCCCCGTAGAGCTTCACTTTGTTCTGGTAGCGGGGCATGGTGGTGCGGAAGAAATCCTTGGCCTGGTTGAAAACCCCCTTGTCGTCGATCAGGACCTCCTCGATATCCGCGGTGAAATAATCCCGGATGGAGCGGAAGACCAAGTCCGGCTCCTGGTAGATGAGGGCCGGAGCCTGGGTTTCGCGGGATTTCGTCTGGATGGAATCCCAGAGACGGAGGAGGGACTGCAGGTCCTTGGAAAGCTCCGTTTTGTTTTTTTCCATGCCGGCGGTGCGGACGATGAGCCCTATTCCTTCGGGGACCCCCAAGTCTCGGACGATTTCTTTGATGTGTTTGCGGTCCTTCTCCCCTTCGATCTTGCGGGAAATCCCTCCGCCGTCGCTCCCGGGCATAAGGACCAAGTACCGCCCGGCAAGGGAAATGTAGGTCGTCAGGGCGGCCCCCTTGGTTCCTTTTTCTTCCTTCTCCACCTGCACCAGGACTTCCTGGCTGCGCTTGATCGCCTCCTGGACCCTGGGGCGCCCCTCGCGGGGCTCTCCGCCCGGGGCGGGGGTGTAGTAATCGGGGTGGATTTCGGAAAAGGGGAGGAACCCGTGGCGGGCCTCGCCGTAGTCGACGAAAGTGGCCTGCAGGCTCGGTTCGATGTTCACGATCTTGGCTTTGTAAATGTTTCCGCGGGACAACTCTTGAAGAGAGGTCTCGATGATCAGTTCGGAGAGGATGCCGTCTTCCACGATGGCCATCCGTCTCTCTTCCGGTTCCGCCGCGTTGATGAGCATTTTTTTAATCATAATTTCCGATCTTTCGAATGTATCGTTCCCCTCACCCCGCCGCCCGCCGGGGGAGGGGGAAGGGAAAGGGGATAAGGGTTAAATTGTTTTCGTCCGCGTCTTTCGCCGATGGCCAAGGCCATTATACCCGATCTTGCCGCCGACCACCATACTTTGGTTCTTGAGAAAAAGGCGCCCCGCGTTGAGGCCTTTGATCCGGGCTTGAACCGATGCGGGCAGGCGGGCTTCCGCCATCTCGGAAAAATACCGCTTCGGGGAAAGCAGCGGATAATCGCTGCCGAAGAGAATCCGGTCCGGCCCGATGATCCTGAGGGCCAGGGAATAAACCAGGGGCCGGTAGAGAAAGGGGGAGGCGGCGGTGTCGTACAGAACCCCGGCGGCGGCGCGGGCCACCTCGGGCATGAGTTCGTAAAAGAAGAATCCCCCTCCCCAGTGGGCGAGAACAAAAGTGACGTCCGGCAGGGCCTTCAGCAGCTGGAAAACCGGAAGCAGCCCCCCGCTGATTTTCCCGGGGTAGGCATGGCCGACGGGTTCGTTGGTGTGCAGGAGAACCGGGATCCCCTTTCCGCGCAGGGGATCCAAAATGGCGGTCAATTGCCGGATGTTATGGGCGGATAGGCCGTCCCGGTAGAAAGCGAGCTCTCCGACCCCCGCGAACCCCTTCGTCAAACAGCGGTCCCTCTCCTTCTCCGCTTCCCGCCGGGAACGAAGGGAAAAACAGGCGAGCGGCACAAACCGCCCCGGATACCGGGTCTGGCATTCCCAGAGAAAATCGTTTCCTTCCCGGCAGAGGACCGGGTCGCTCCAGGGGAAACCGCAGACCACGGAGCGATGAATCCCTTCCCGCTCCATGTTTTGCAGGAGGTCTTCCGGGCCGGACAGCCGGGCCTTCTCGTTTTCATAAAGGAGGCGAAAGGCCGCGTCGCGCCGGAAAAAGGAGCGGCGATTCTTGACGACGGGGGCGGGAAACAAATGGGTATGGGCGTCGATAATCATGGAAACCGGATTGTCCAAAAGGGAAAAGTGTGATAAAGATCTTGTAGAGAAAATGTCAGGAAAAAGGAGAGGGAAAGAATCATGAGATGTTCTCACTGCGGCCAATCCCTAGGGGACCGGTCCTGTCCCGTTTGCCGGGCCGAAGTCCTGGAGGGAAGCCTCTTCTGTCACCGCTGCGGCCGTTCGCTGGAGGCGGCCGCGTCCCCGCCCCCCGTCGAGGGCGAAGAAGACGATTTCTCAAAACGCATCCTTTGCAGCGACGGAAACTGCATCGGGGTGGTGAACGAACAGGGCCTATGCAAGGTGTGCGGGAAGCCCTATTCCGGGGAAACCCGCTGAATCGCCCGCGCGAAACCGAAAGAGGGGGCAGGGTGTAGACAAAAATGAAAACGATGTTTTTCCCTACTCCCTATCCCCGCCCCCCTGCACCCTTCATAGCTGGTCCCGGAAGAAGGTCTTCAAGGCTTCCTGGGCCACAAAAGCTCCCCGCACCCGCCAGCGGTCATGATTGATGATCATGGCCGCAAAGGCGATCTGGGGCTGATCCGCCGGAGCGAAACCGACAAACCAATCATACTGCCCCGGAGGGTTGACCCCGCTCAACGATCCGGTCTTCCCGCTGACCGCCATCTTTTTCACCAGGTTTTTGCCGTAGCGGTGGAAAATTTTGGAGGCGGTTCCGTCTTCGACCGTGCGCAGCATCATGCGCGTTAGGTCCTGGGAGGTTTTTGCCGAAATCGGCTGCCCCAGAAATTCCTGCTTCGCCTCATACACTTTCACTCCCCGGGCGTCCTGCACCCAGTCGATGAGGTAGGGCTTCATCATCCGTCCCTGGTTGGCGATCGTGGCGGCAATCTGGGCGGCATGAAGGGGGTTCAGGGTCACTTCGCCGAATCCCGCCCCGCACCGGGCCAATTCATAGGATTGCTCGGGAATGGACGCGCGGCTCATGTCCACCGGGAAATCGAACTGGAGGGGATGGTTGAAACCGAAGGCCTCGGAGTACTCCTTTAGCGCCTGGGCTCCCAGGAGGTTCGAGGCGACGCGTCCGAAGACCACGTTGTTGGATTTGCCGAGCGCGTCGTCAAACTGGGTGCGCTGATCTCTCCGGGCGCTTTCGTTCAACTTCTGCGGCCCGAGGCGGTACAGGTTTCCCCGGAACAGAACGGGGGAGTCGTAGCTCAGCAACCCCTTTTCCAGGGCCCCGGCGGCGGTCACCAGTTTGAAAACCGACGCGGCCGGGTAGGTGGCGCGCTGCCAGACGCTTCCCGATTCGGAACGGACGCGGGTGTGCTCGGCCAGGGAGAGAATCCTGCCGCTCTGCGGATCCAGGGCCACAAAAACGCCGTAGGGGGGGCGGTGCTTCAGGAAAACTTCCTGGACCCGCTTTTGGAGGATCGGATCCACGGAGTAGAGAAGACGGTGGCCGTCGCGGTCCTCAAAGAATTTTCCTTCGACGGTATGGGTGAAATTCGGAGGGGTGCCGTTCACCGGGGGATGGAAAGCAGGTTCGGGCTGCAGGTCCGCCTCCCGGGGATGGGCCGGCCCGCTCCAGGGCGAAAGGGGATTGCCCTTGGCGGCATAGAGGAAGGAACCGCTGACGACCAGAACGGCGAGCGCCAGGATCAAGATCCGCCCGCCCCGCAACCGACGTCGGGGGGGGTCCGTGACGGAAGACCGCGCCTGTTGAAAAGAGCGCCAGTCTTCCCCCGTCTTCCTCTCTTTTCGAAATCCCGTCATCTTTGAACTCCCTGGCCAACGAAAATTTTCAGACCCGGAACAGAGGGTTTGCCGGGGGATGAAAAACCCGGGTTCCGAGTCCAGATCTGCACGCCATGCGTCTTGGCCATCCAGGCGACATAGGCATCCCGGAGGGCGACCTTGCGCCCCCGTTTCTTAAGTTTTCGAACCCAACCGGCCGCCTCGATCCAGGCATTCTCAGGCTCCTTTAGAACCGGAAAGATCCGGTGGAAGTCCTGACAGGCCTTTCTTTCCTCTTCCGTGAGGGCTTCGGCGACGAGTTCGGCAATAATGAACCCCAGGGAACAAACCCGCCCGGCGTCCATCAAGGCGTTGACGAGCGGAAAAACCTTTTCCTCTTTGCGGAAATATTCCCTCCAAAGGGGGGTGTCGATCAGGACGACGGGCTCGGAATCTCTTTTTCCTTCGGCGGTCATGCCTTCAGCTCCCGGAGGTCTTGGCCGCCCGCCCCTGGCCGGCCAACGTTTTGAGAACCTCCATTTTTCGACGCTTGAGGCACTCCTGGACGGCTCGCGTCACAGCCTGAGTTTTATTTTTGGCAGGAAGAACCTCCAGAAGGTCATCCACTAAATCCTTGGGCAGGGTTACGGTGGTTCTTTTCATGGAATTCTCCAGCAGTTGAATTAGCAGCAATCTTATGTTGCCGTTCAGCACAAGTCAAGAAAAAAATGTTGTGCTTTTTGGGGGCATAAATTTCAAACGGGTTTTGCCCGGCGGCCCGGGAAGGCCCGGCCAAGCCCCCTCTCTAAATTCGGCTTTTCCGGGGGGATCCTCAACATTTTTTATAGAGGGGAATCCAGGGGCATGATAAAATAAATCCCCAGGCCGAAACTTTTCCGCAGGGCAGGGGCTGGAAAGGAGGTTCGGGGATCAACTCCTGCCTCCCCGGCTTCCGAAGTCGCGCCGGAGGGAAAACGAGAAAAAAGGAGGTGATGGCGAAGATGGACGAATCCGCCTGGTTGAACAAAATGAAAAAAAAAGTGGAAGAGGAAATGACAAAGAAGGAAGTTGAAATGATCTCCTACTGGAAGGGGGAGATCGAAAAAATTCTCGCCAAAAAGCACGAAGGCCTGGGAACGCTGCAGCTGGAGATGCAGCAGTTTCTGCAGCGGATGCAAAACCGGATCAAGGTTTTGAGGCAATCTCAGGGGGGCTGATTCTCGCCCCGGGGGGCGGGGACGCGTCCTCTTTCCGCTCTCGCAGGAAGAACTGCGGAAATATCCAATCAAAAATCATGCCGGAGAGACTATTTTTTCGATTTTTCATCGGCTTCTGTGGATAGAAAAATGGTCAGACCAAAGGGATGTAAAGAAGATTGAAAAAAACGAGAAAGTATCTTGTAACAGTATGAAAATATTAATAAATATTTTTGCTCAAAAATGGAGCAAAATGAAAAAGAACTTGATTTCATACCACAATTAAAGAAGCTCAGCTGTTTTATTCACAACTTATCCACAAAATCTGTGGAAATGAAAAAGAACCGCCAAGCCTTTGCGTTTTGCTTTCCATGAACGAGGACAAGGGGAGGACGCAAAAAAACATTTCGAGTCATCATCTAACTCAGGGCGGCCTCTCGATAACGAGATGGTTGCCCGGGCATGGAACACGGTGAATTCGGGGAAACCCTCTGTTTCCTCTCCCTCCTGAAAAAAGCCGGTTTTCTTCCCCATCGATCCGAAGAAGTTTTCCTATTTCCTTTTCGCCGCCCTTGTTTTTTTACGCCGAACTGCCGGGGATGGGGAGGGAGGCTGCAGCGCTTCCCCCAGTTCCTTGGATCTTTTGGTCGCGGCAATCACGGCGTTCATCAGGGCCAGGCGCAATCCGCCCTCCTCCATGGCGTAAAGGCCCGCCATCGTCGTACCTCCCGGGGTACAGACCTGGTCTCGAAGCGTAGCGGGATGTTTGCCGGTCGCCTGGATCAGGTGGGCCGCCCCCAGAACCGTCTGGGTGGTGAGGTTCAAGGCCACATCCTGGGAGAGGCCTTCCTTGACCCCGCCCGCGGCCAGAGCTTCGATCACCGCAAAAACCCAGGCCGGGCCGCTTCCGCTTAAACCGGTTACCGCGTCCATCTGCGATTCCTTGACCAGAACCGTGATTCCCACGGCTTGAAAGACCGCTTCGGCGGTGGAAATATCTTCAGGCCGGGCTTCGGGAGAGGGGGCCAGGGCGGTTGCGCCCTTTTGAATGAGGGCGGGGGTGTTGGGCATGGCTCGAACCATCCGCACCGGGCGGGGAAAAAAAGTTTGGAGATAGGATAAAGGGACCCCGGCGCAGATAGAGATAAGAAGATGATGGGTTTTGAGCAGAGGAGCGATTTCCGGGAGCACTTCGGGAACCGATTGGGGTTTCACGGCCAGGATGAGAGTCGAGGCTCGGGGGGGAGGCGGGAATTCGAATCGACGGGGGTCACTTCAAATTTTTCTTGAAGGTACTTCGCGCGATCTAGGCGCGGTTCGTGGAAAAGAATCTCCCGCGGGGTCAAAAGGCCCGATTGAATGACCCCGGCAATCAGGGCTTCGCCCATATTACCGCCGCCTATAATCCCTACCGATTTTTCCATGGTTCCTCCCTGAAAGTGGATGCCTCCGGTATGCCCCACCGGTATCCCCTATGTTTACTGAGAGAAAAACCGCTTGTCAATTGATTTTTATCCCAATCCCCTCCAAGTTCGTTGAAAAGAGCGCCGTACGACCCCGGGCGCCATGCGTAGGAAGCCGTGCAGAAATAGGAAGCAGTGCGTAACCCTTCAGTCAAGGGTGGGAAGCGGCTACGGATTCAGGTCCGGCGTGAAAACTAGGAGGTGCCCTGGCCTGGGGGTCCGGGCGCTACGCTTGGAATCATAAGGCGCTGATTTCTTCGTGGAGGGGGCGGGGGCCAAGGCCTCCCGCCGCTGAGATCGGGGTCTCAGGGCTTTCTCCGAGTCTCTGTTCATCCCGACCGATGCTTCCGGCGCGTACCGCCCGGACCCCCAGGCCACAACAAAACCTGACCTGGGCCCCCCGTCACTGAAGGGTTACAAGCAGTGTTACAAGCAGTGCTTGACTTTTGTTTGAAGAATCCCTACGATAATCATAATTCATCTCTTTTTTCCCGGGATGGCGGGGTTTACATTTGATTTTCTGGGGGAACGTGAGAGCCCCCGAAACGCAGGCGCACGGAGGAGGAGAGGGAAAATGAAAATCACCCCCCTGGACATTCAGCAGCAACAATTCCGCATGCGTTTTCGCGGGTTCGACATGGTGGAGGTGGATAATTTTCTTGAACTCCTCGCCGGAGAATTTGAAGAGCTGTTGAAGGAAATCAACCAGCTCAAAGAAGAGGACCGGCGCAAGCTGGCCCGGATCAACGAACTGGAAGCGGTGGAGAAAGACCTCCGGGAGACCCTGGTTTCCGTCCAACGGATCACGGACGAAATGAAAAGCAACGCCCGCAAGGAGGCGGAGCTGATCATCGAGGACAGCAAGACCGAAGGGCGGAAGATCATCCAAAACGCCCAAGCCGAGGCGCTCAAGATCGAAGAGGAAATCAATCACCTCCAACGGCAGAAGGCGCAGTTTCGAGCAGCGCTTTTGGCCGCCATCGAGATGCATCACCGGATGCTGGAGTCCTCTCCGGAGCCGGACAAGGCTCCGCCCGGTTTCGAAGGATCATGAAAAGAGGGGACGAAGACCCGCCGGGCAGAATTTTGAAGCTCTGGGTCCAGCCCCGAGCCTCCCGGAACGAGATCTCGGGGTTCCAGGGGGAGTTCCTCCGGGTCCGGGTCACCGCCGCGCCGGAGGGGGGGCAGGCCAACCGTCTCTGCTGCCGGCTCCTTGCCGAAACTCTGGGAATCGCCCCCTCCCGGATCGAGATCATCAGCGGCCACAACGCCCGGAAAAAGAGAGTGCGGGTTCGGGACGAAGGCGATGCCTCCTGGGGCGAACTGGAAAAAAAGGTAACGCTTTAGCCCTTTGAAAAAAGGAATTTCGTCAGGGCCAAGCGTTTCCATGGCCCGGGGGCCAGACCGGTCCGCTTGGAATCATGAGGCGCTGATTTCTCCATGGAGGGGGCGGGGACGATACGCCCCGCCCGCTCCGGCGGAAACAAGCTCTGATCTTCGAGGCCAAGGGCCAACCCAGCCGATGCTTCCGGCGCGTTCAGTTCCGGCCCCCGGGCCCCGACAGAGGCGGTCACATAATTTTTTCAAAACTCTAAACTGATGCAAAAAAGTAGCCCCGGGCCAAGAGGGAATTGCTTTTGAGGGCGCCGGGCAGATCCTGTCCCCGCGAGCTGTCCGCCCTTATTTTTGATTTTTCCCTTTTCCTCTGGCCATGGTCCTTCAGCCGGTTTTTCAATCAAGGGACCGGAGGAGGCTCCTTGAATCTCGCTTTCGCGGAGACAAAAGAAAAAAACTCCATGACCCGTCTGATTCTTATTCGCCACGGGGAAACCGAATGGAATGAAACGAAACGGTTCCAAGGGGTGTCGGATATTCCCTTGAGCGCCAAGGGGATGGCCCAGGCTTTATCCCTGGCCCGTTCCCTCGAAAAGGAGCGCCTGGCGGCCATCTACACCAGCCCGCTGATCCGGGCGCGCCAGACGGCGGATTGCCTCGTCCGGCATCATTCCTGCCCATTGCTGGTGGTCGAGGACTTGAAAGAACTCAACCAGGGACGGCTGGAAGGCCTGACCGGAGAAGATCTGCGCCGGGATTTTCCCGACTTTTTCCGGAAATGGCTGGAGGAACCCGGAGAGACGGTCTTGCCCGGGGGCGAGTCCTTGGGGGATCTGCAGCGAAAAGCCTGGGCGGTGGTCGAGGTTTTGGTTGGGAAACATAGGGAGGAGACGGTCGCGATCGTGGCGCACAGCTTTGTCATTCTCGCGATCCTATGCCGGGCGCTGGAATTGCCGCTGCAGTCCTTCCGCCGCTTTCGCCAGGATCCGACCGCGAAGAGCATCCTCGAGTTCTCGGACCGGGGCGCGGCGCTTAGGTGCCTCAACGACACCTGTCATCTGAATCTTGAACCGTTGCCCCGGGCCCCCCGTCACTGAAGGGTTACGTTCCGGCGGGGTTTTGCGGGGGCGGCCAAAATATGAAAGATAGGGGCGCGGGGGGGCTTTCCCCGCATTTCTGATCATGAGCAAAAGGACCCAAAACCCCTCTCCCTTGGGGGAGGTCTTGGAAAAATATTTCAGCCGGTCCGGGATGAAGCGGCGGCTGGCCGAGCAGAGGGTCCTGGATTCCTGGAAAAAGGCCGTGGGGAGGGGAATCGCCGAGCAGACGCAACCCCTCCGCGTTCAAAACGGGGTCCTCCAGGTGCGGGTTTCCAACTCGGTCTGGATGCAGCAACTTCAATTCATGAAGGGGATGATCCTCCAAAAGGTGAGGGAGGAAACCGGGGTCGCGGACCTGGTGGACCTCCGTCTGTTCCTCGGGGAGGTGCTTAGCGGGGGCGGCCCGGAAGCGGACACGGGGAACCGGGAGGATCGGGCCCCCGAGCCCGCCGAGACGTTAACCGAAAGCGAGAAGGAAAGAATCCGGAAGGAGGTCTCCAGGCTCGGCGACCCGGAGATGAGGAAGGTTTTTGAAAGCGTCTTCTCCCGGGGGCTGGCCACCGGAAAAATGGCCCGCCGGGGAGGAAAGCAGGAGGCAGAATGAGCGTTTGGGTCATGCTGTCCACGGCCGGGTCTCTGCGGGAGGCCAAGCGGATAGCCGAAAAATTGGTGGGAGAAAGACTGGCCGCCTGCGTCACCGTCCTTCCCGGGGCCCTATCCTTTTTTTGTTGGGAGGGCAAGATCTCCCGCGAAAAAGAAGCGGTCCTGATCGCCAAAACTACCCGGAGCCGCGCGGGGAAGCTGATAAAGAAAATCAAGGAAATCCACAGCTATCAAGTCCCCGAGGTCCTATTTTTTCAGGCGGCCCGGGGGGAAAAGGGGTACCTGGAGTGGGTGAAAAAAAGCGGCGCGAAGAAATAACAAAAAAATATTGACAGGTTCTGCCGGAAAGGGTAATATAATATATTTTTTAAGGGAAAAATCCGTTTGCTGGCGTAGCTCAATCGGTAGAGCAGCTGATTTGTAATCAGCCGGTTGCGGGTTCGAGTCCCATCGCCAGCTCCAGGGGAACTCCGTGGAGAGGTTCCCGAGCGGCCAAAGGGAACAGACTGTAAATCTGTCGGCTATCGCCTTCGGAGGTTCGAATCCTCCCCTCTCCACCAGAATTTTTGAAAACCTGCGGTTTTCAAAAATTACTTGTGGCTTTTAGCTATTGGCCTGTAGCTTAATTGAGAAATTTTTTAGCCACTGGCTATTAGCTACCAGCCAATAGTAATTTTAAAAAATCGGAGATTTTTTAAAATTCCGGGCGGGAGTAGCTCAGCTGGCTAGAGCAACAGCCTTCCAAGCTGTGGGTCGCGGGTTCGAATCCCGTTTCCCGCTCCAAGCCCACGTAGCTCAGTTGGTAGAGCGCATCCTTGGTAAGGATGAGGTTCACCGGTTCAATCCCGGTCGTGGGCTCCATCTAACTATTCAGTCGTGACACGGTTCGGGAATCCAGCCGAAATCCGCCAGAGCCTGGCTCAAAGGAGGAGCGCATGTCGAAGAAGAAGTTTGAGCGGACGAAGCCGCACGTGAATGTGGGGACGATAGGTCATATTGATCATGGGAAGACGACGTTGACGAGTGCGATTACGAAGTGTTTGGCGGTGAAGGGTTGGGCGGAGTATATTTCGTTTGATCAGATTGACAAGGCGCCGGAGGAGAAGGAGCGGGGGATAACGATAGCGACGGCGCATGTGGAGTATGAGACGGGGAAGCGGCATTATGCGCATGTGGATTGTCCGGGGCATGCGGATTACATAAAGAATATGATCACGGGGGCGGCGCAGATGGACGGGGCCATATTGGTGGTGGGGGCGGATGATGGTCCGATGCCGCAGACGCGGGAGCATATTTTGTTGGCGAGGCAGGTTGGGGTGCCGTGTATTGTGGTGTTTTTGAACAAGGTGGACATGGTGGATGATCCGGAGTTGATCGAGTTGGTGGAGTTGGAGCTTCGGGAGTTGTTGAGCAAGTATGAGTTTCCTGGGGAGGAGATTCCGATTGTGCGGGGGAGTGCGTTGAAGGCGATGCAGCATGGGTGTGGGGATGAGAAGTGTGAGAGTTGTGGGCCGATATTCAAGTTAATGGATGCGGTGGACAGTTATGTGCCGGAGCCGAAGCGGGATGTGGATCGTCCGTTTTTGATGCCGGTGGAGGATGTGTTTTCGATATCGGGGCGGGGGACGGTGGTGACGGGTCGAGTGGATCGGGGGATCGTGAAGGTGGGGGACGAGGTGGAGATTATCGGGATTCGTCCTACGTTTAAGACGGTGTGTACGGGAGTGGAGATGTTTCGGAAGATATTGGATCAGGGGCAGGCGGGGGATAATATAGGGGTGTTGTTGCGGGGGACGAAGCGGGACGAGGTGGAGCGGGGTCAGGTGGTGGCGAAGCCGGGGAGTATCACGCCGCACATGAAGTTTCGGGGGTCGGTGTATGTGTTGACGAAGGAGGAGGGGGGCGGCACACGCCGTTTTTCAATGGGTATCGGCCGCAGTTTTATTTTCGGACGACGGATGTGACGGGGGTGGTGACGTTGCCTTCCGGGGTGGAGATGGTGATGCCGGGGGATAATGTGAATGTGGAGGTGGCGTTGATCATGCCGATCGCGATGGAGAAGGAGTTGCGGTTTGCGATTCGGGAGGGGGGGCGCACGGTGGGAGCCGGCGTCATTTCGGACATCATCGAATAAATACAGCGCTCAGCTTTCAGCGGTCAGCGTTCAGCGAGGAAAAGAAAGAGATCCTGCTGAGGGCGGATCGCTGAAGGCTGAAAGCTTCTTTTCATAGAGGTTGATCGTGAGAGAAATCGTAACCCTGGCTTGCGGGCAGTGCAAGCGCCGAAATTACACCACAACGAAAAATAAGCGGACGACGCCGGACAAACTGGAGTTCAAGAAGTATTGCCGATTCTGTCGCACCCACACTCCGCATAAAGAGACCAAGTAAGAGCGGCGAAGGAGAATCTCCGGGTCGTTGGCTTTACCTCCTTCTATCGGCAGTCGCATCAGCGCACAACCCCAAAATTCTACCGCAGCAGGCCAGTAGCTCTAACGGCTAGAGCACCGGACTCCAAATCCGGGTGATGGGGGTTCGAATCCCTCCTGGCCTGCCAGGAAGGAAAAGGTTTCGTCTCGGGAAGCGGATATGGAAAAAATTAAAGAATTCTTGCAGAAAGCCAAACAGTTTTTCCGGGAAGTGCGGGTGGAGTTGAAGAAGGTGACCTGGCCTTCGCGGAAGGAAACCATCGCGTCCACATCCGTGGTGTTGATCACGGTCTTCCTGGTCGCCTTTTTCCTGGGGATCGTGGACCTGGGCCTTTCCCGCTTGATCAAGATCTTTCTGGAGTGAGAAAAGGAAAATCCGAATGGCCCAAAAGTGGTACGTCGTCCATACCTATTCCGGGTTTGAGAACAAGGTGAAATCCGTCCTCGAAGAGCGGGTCCGCTCGGCGAAGAGGGAGGATTTCTTTTCCGAGATCCTGGTGCCCGCGGAAAAAGTGATCGAGATGATCAAGGGCAAGAAGAAGGCTTCGTCCCGGAAATTTTTCCCCGGATACATCCTCGTCAAGATGGAACTGAACGACGAGACATGGCATTTAGTCAAAGACACCCCCAAGGTCACGGGATTTGTGGGCGACCGGGCAAACCCCACCGCCATCCCCGATCCGGAGGTGGAGGAAATCAAGAATCAGATGAGCGAGGGCCTGCTCCGGCCCAAACACCGCATGACCTTCGAAAAAGGGGACCAGGTGCGGGTGGTGGACGGTCCCTTTTCCAACTTCAACGGCCTTGTGGAAGCCGTCAACCTGGAAAAGGGGAAGGTCCGTGTCTTGGTGAGCATTTTCGGGCGATCCACGCCTGTCGAACTGGATTTTGCCCAGGTTAAGAAGAACTGATTGATGATCTCGTAAAAAGTCAAATAGACCGTCACCCCGGCGAAAGCCGGGGTCCAGAACGCCTTGGAATAACTGGATTCCGGCTTTCGCCGGAATGACGAATTCTATGGAATTTCGACTTTTTGCGAAACCATCAAGAATTAGAAGAAAGGGAACCCAATGGCTAAAAAAGTAATCGCCATGGTGAAGCTCCAGATTCCGGCGGGACAGGCGAACCCCTCCCCCCCGGTCGGTCCGGCTTTGGGCCAGCACGGGGTGAACATCATGGAGTTCTGCAAGGCCTTCAACGCGCAGACGAAGGCCCAGGAAGGCATGATCATCCCCGTGATCATCACGATCTATGCCGACCGTTCTTTTTCCTTCATCACCAAAACCCCCCCGGCTTCGGTTCTCCTCAAAAAAGCCGCGGGGATCGTGAAGGGGTCGGGGGAGCCGAACCGGGCGAAAGTCGGGCAGGTGACCCGGGCGCAGGTGCGGGAAATCGCCCAAACCAAGCAACCGGACCTGACGGCGGCCAACCTGGAGGCGGCCATGCACACCATCGAAGGCACGGCCCGTTCCATGGGCATTGATATTGTGGAAGGATGACGCCATGAGCAAGAGCGGCAAGAGGTATGTGGAATCAAGAAAGAAGGTCGACCGGGCCAGTCGGTATGACCTGGAAGCCGGGATGGCTCTCCTGAAAGAAGGAGGGCACGCCAAGTTCGACGAGAGCGTCGATATGGCCATCCGCCTTGGGGTTAACCCCAAGCATGCAGACCAGATGGTGCGCGGCACCGTGGCCCTGCCCCACGGCGTGGGCAAAGAGGTGAAGGTCCTGGTTTTTGCCAAGGGGGAAAAGGAAAAGGAGGCCCGGGAGGCCGGCGCGGATTTTGTGGGCGCCGAGGAGATGGTGGAAAAAATCACCGGCGGCTGGATGGATTTCGATAAGACCATCGCCACCCCGGATATGATGGGGACGGTGGGGAAGCTGGGAAAAGTCCTCGGCCCCCGGGGCCTGATGCCCAATCCCAAAGTGGGGACGGTCACCTTTGATGTGGGCCGGGCCGTCAAGGAACTCAAAGCGGGCCGGGTGGAGTTTAAGGTGGATAAAACCGGGATCGTCCATACCACCGTGGGCAAAATCTCCTTCAGCGCGGATCAATTGAAGGAGAACGTGATGGCGCTGATGGACACGATTATCCGGGCGAAACCCTCTTCGAGTAAAGGGACCTACTTGAAGAGCGTGGCGATCTCCACGACCATGGGCCCCGGGATCAAACTGGATCCCAATTCGCTCCGCGGGGCGACGAAATAGGCAGGCTTCGTAAGAAGTCGATCGGTCCCGCCCGGAGGCGGGATTGCGCCGCCGCTTCGGCGGGTGCGGCGCATCGGCATATGCGCCCCCCTTTCCCGTTCTTGCGCGCCCTCCCCCGCGATCCGCGGGAGAGGAGCGAACCCGCGCTTGGCGCGGGCCGGACCTGGGTGTCCTCCGGACGCCCCTGCGATCGACGCCATCGTTCCCCTGACTTTTTACGAGATCATCAAGGAAAGAAGTTTCATTTCGGTTGTCATATTTTTCGTCCAAGACCGTAGGTGCCTCTGGCCTAAGCGGGAAGACACCGGCCTACCGAGACGGAAATCCACCTTAGAGAAAACGGATCGCTCGGATCCGGGGTTGTTTTCCTCTCGGGGCCCAACGGGAAGGGCCAAAAGAGAAAGGAGGGTGAGATTTGAAGCGAGAGGATAAGCGCGAGGTCGTTGCCGATCTCCAGCAGCGTCTGCGCCGGGCCAATGTGGCCATCCTGACCCGGTTCTCCGGCCTGAACGTCGAACGAATGACGCAGCTGCGCCGGGAACTCCGCAAGGCGGGAGTGGAATACCGGATTATCAAGAACACGCTTTTTCGCCTGGCGATTCAGGGGTCGCCCCAGGAAATTTTGACGCCGCACCTGGAAGGACCTCTGGGAGTCGCCTGGAGCGAAAAAGACCCGGTGGGACCGGCCAAGATCCTGGCAAAGTACTCGAAGGATTTTTCAGAGTTGCAGATCCTGGTGGCCGTGTCCGACGGGAGAATCTGGGACGCCAAGGCCATTCAAGGGTGGGTAACCCTACCCAGCCTCGAGGGACTGCGGGCGAAGATTCTGGGCATGATCCAGGCTCCGGCTACCGGACTGGTCCGGCTTTTCAACACGCCCGGCACGCAGATGGCGCAGGTTCTGAAGGCGCGAAGCGAACAACCGTCCTGATCGGAAAGTTTCTTTCCGGTCCCTAAAAATATCTCTAAGGGAGAAGAAAAATGGCAGATTTACAGAAATTGGTGGAAGAATTGAGCGGACTCACCCTGTTGGAAGCGGCCGAGCTGACCAAAATGCTCGAAGAAAAATGGGGCGTATCGGCCGCCGCGATGGCCGTGGCCGCGGCCCCGGCCGGCGCCGCCGCCGCTCCGGTGGCCGAAGAAAAGACTGAATTCAACGTCATCCTCACCGGCGCCGGAGAGAAGAAGATTCAGGTCATCAAAGTGGTGCGGGAACTCACCAGCCTGGGGCTGAAAGAAGCGAAAGATCTGGTCGAAGGGGCCCCCAAACCTGTAAAAGAAGGCGTTTCCAAAGAAGAGGCCGAGACCGTCAAAAAGAAGCTGGAAGACGTCGGCGGCACGGTCGAAATCAAGTAACTCCGATGATGGTTGCGTAAAAAAAATCCCGTCTGCGGCGTTTGGCGGAAACTTCGGAAAGGGCGTAGGGGGTTGGGAGTCGGGGGTCGGAAAGAAACGTTTTTCTTGTTTTCATCTGCGCTCCGCCCCCCGCCCTCTGCGCCCTCTTCAAGTTTTTGCGCGCCCTCCTCCGGAGTTCTTTGCGCGATCGTCGTTTTTCGCGTTTTTTGGGGGAACATCCCCGTTTCCATCGCCAACGATTCCCCTCTCGCCCCCCGGGGGGGCAAAAGGGGGAGAGGAGATCAGGAATGGCCAGTTTGAAGCGCGGCCAAGCGCTCTTTCGTTTGAACTTTTCCAAAATTGAAAAAATCATAGACATCCCCAATTTGATCGATGTCCAGCGGCAGTCCTATGAGAATTTCCTGCAGAAGGACGTAGTTCCGGAGGAGCGGCAGGAGATCGGATTGCAGGCCGTTTTCAAGAGCGTATTTCCGATCCGCGATTTCAACGAAACCGCCTCCCTGGAGTTTGTGAGCTTTTCCCTGGGGGAGCCGAAATATGAGGTGGAGGAGTGCCGTCAGCGCGGGATGACCTTTGCCGCGCCTCTGAAAGTGATCGTGCGGCTCATCACCTACGAAACGGATGAGGAAGACCGGAAAGGCAAACCCCGGGTGCGGGACATCAAGGAGCAGGAAGTCTATTTCGGCGAGATTCCGCTCATGACCGACAAGGGGACCTTCGTCATCAACGGGACCGAGCGGGTCATCGTCAGCCAACTCCACCGCTCGCCGGGAATCCTTTTCGAGCACGAAAAAGGGAAGACCCACACGGGGAAACCCCTCTACTCCGGGAGGATCATTCCCCACCGCGGCTCCTGGCTGGATCTCGAATTCGACTCCAAGGGGCTTCTCTATGTCCGCATCGATCGGCGGCGGAAGCTCCCGGTGACCATTCTTCTCCGGGCCCTCGGATACACGGCCGAAGAGCTCCTCCGGTACTTTTACAAGACCGAGAAGGTCTATTTCCAGGAGGGGAAGATCTTAAAGAACGTGGACTACGACCTCCTGATGAACAAGCGGGCCACGGAGGACATCACCCACCCGAACACCGGCGAAGTCTTGGTCCGAAAGAACCGGAAAATAACCCGGCCCGCCCTCAAGAAGCTGCTGGACGGAAAAATCAAGGCGGTCACCATCACCGCCGACGACCTGGGCGGCCGCTACCTGGCCCACCCCTTGAGCAACCCGAAGACGGGGGAACCCTGGATTCCGGCCAATGCCGAGCTCACGTCCGAACGAGTGGAGGAATTGGCGGCGGCGGGCGTCAAGGAGGTGGAGGTCCTCTTCATCGACCAACTCAACGTCTCCTCCTCCCTGCGCGACACCCTGGCGGCCGACCGCACGGAAGACGCGGATTCGCGGACGATTGAGGAATACCGCAAGCAGAACCCCCACGACCGGAAGCCCAACGCGGTTTACAATTCCATCCTGGAAATCTACCGCCGTCTCCGCCCCAGCGAACCGCCGACCCTGGAGACCGCCAAGGTGTTCTTCGAAAACCTGTTTTTCAACCCGGACCGGTATGACCTCTCCCGGGTGGGCCGCCTGAAGATCAACCACCGCCTGAAGCTGGACATCGAACTGGACACCCGGATTCTCAGACGGGAGGATATCCTGGAGACGGTCAAGTACCTGGTCGAGCTCAAGGACGGGTCCGGGGAGGTGGACGACATCGATCATTTAGGGAACCGCCGGGTGCGCGCGGTCGGCGAGCTTCTGGAGAACCAGTACCGCATCGGGTTGGTGCGCATGGAGCGGGCGATCAAGGAGCGGATGAGCCTCCAGGATGTGGAAACCCTGATGCCCCATGACCTGATCAACCCCAAACCCGTGTCGGCGGTGGTCAAAGAATTTTTCGGCTCTTCCCAGCTGTCCCAGTTCATGGACCAGACCAACCCGCTTTCGGAGATCACCCACAAGCGCCGGCTCTCCGCCCTCGGGCCGGGGGGGCTGACCCGCGAACGGGCCGGCTTCGAAGTCCGGGACGTTCACCCCACGCACTACGGGCGCATCTGCCCGATTGAAACCCCGGAAGGGCCCAACATCGGTCTCATCGCCTCCCTCAGCACCTATGGCAAAGTGGATCCCTTCGGGTTCATCGTCACGCCCTACCGCCAGGTGAAGGACGGCCAGGTGACCAAGGAGATCGAATATCTGTCCGCTCTTCAGGAGGACGAGACCCGGGTCATCGCCCAGGCCAGCGCCCCTGTCGATGAAAAAGGAAGATTTACGGCCGAGCTCATTCCGGCCCGGATTGCCGGCGAGTCCACCCTGGTTCGGCCGGAAGAGATCAATTTGATGGATGTCTCCCCGAACCAGTTGGTCAGCGTCGCCGCCTCCCTCATCCCGTTCCTGGAGAACGACGACGCCAACCGGGCCCTCATGGGCTCGAACATGCAGCGCCAGGCGGTTCCGCTCCTCAGGGCGGAAGCGCCCCTGGTCGGCACGGGCATGGAAGGGGTGGTGGCCCGCGACTCCGGGGTCACCGCGGTCGCGGAACGCGACGGGACGGTGGCGAAGGTCGACTCCTCCCGCATCATTGTCCGCGCCGAAGGACCCGGGAAAAACGGCAGCCGCTCCGAAGTCGACATTTACAACCTGATCAAATACCAGCGGTCCAACCAGAACACCTGCATCAACCAGAAACCCATTGTGTACGAAGGGCAGCGGATCTCCAAGGGGCAGGTGATCGCCGACGGCCCGGCCACGAACGAAGGGGAGCTCGCCTTGGGGAAGAACGTCATGGTGGCCTTCATGCCCTGGGGCGGCTACAATTTTGAGGACTCCATCCTGATCAGCGAGCGGGTGGTCAAGGACGACAGCTTCACCTCCATCCATATCGAAGAGTTTGAAGTGATCGCCCGGGACACCAAATTGGGTCGGGAGGAGATCACCCAGGACATCCCCAACCTGGGGGATGAGTCCCTGAGGAATCTGGACGAAAGCGGCATCATCCGCATCGGCGCCGAAGTCAAACCGGGCGACATCCTGGTGGGAAAAATCACGCCGAAGGGCGAGACCCAACCCTCGCCGGAAGAAAAGCTCCTGCGGGCCATCTTCGGGGAAAAGGCAGGGGCGGTCAAGGACACATCCCTGAGGGTTCCGCCCGGCGTCGAAGGGACGGTGATCGGGACCAAGATCTTCAGCCGCCGGGGCGTGGAGAAGGATGCCCGGGCCAAAGCGATCGAGGAAGAGGAGATCGCCCGGATTCAACGGGATCAGGAAGACGAAGTTCAGATCGTCCAGCATCTGGCCGCGCAGAAGGTCCGCAAGCTTTTCCTGGGCGAGACCACCGTCAACCGCGTTTTGGAGGACCGATCCGGCAAGACGCTGGTGCCCAAGAACACGAAATTTACGAAGGAGATCCTGGCGACCGTTTCGGATCTGCGCCTGCGGGATGTGAATGTCCCCAACCCCAAAAAGAAGGGCGACATCGAGAAGATCTGGGAGCAGCTCGACGAACGGGTGGCGGTCATCAAGGGGGTTTTCGAAAAGAAGATCGCCCGCCTCAAGAAGGCGGACGAGCTCCCTCCCGGGGTGATCAAGATGGTCAAGGTGGACGTCGCCATCAAACGGAAACTCTCCGTGGGGGACAAGATGGCCGGGCGCCACGGCAACAAGGGGGTTATCTCCCGGATCCTTCCCGAAGAGGACATGCCGTACCTCACGGACGGAACCCCGGTGGACATCGTCCTCAATCCCCTGGGCGTTCCCTCGCGCATGAACGTGGGGCAGATCCTGGAGACCCATTTAGGATGGGCGGCCAAAGGGCTCGGGGAACAGATCCAGCGGATGATGGACAAGGAATTCGCTCCCAAGGCGCTTCGGGAGAAGATCAAGAAGATTTACAACTCCAAGACCGTTTCCGAGATGATCGACGGCCTGGAAGACGAGGAGCTCCGCGATTACGCCCGGTCGCTTACCCGCGGCATTTTCATGGCTTCTCCGGCCTTCGATGGGGCCTCGGAAGAGGAGATCAAGGGGGCGTTGCGGGAAGCGGGGGTGCCCCTGAGCGGCCAGGCGACGCTCTCGGACGGGCGAACGGGGGAGCCCTTCGACCAGAAGGTCACCGTCGGCCTCATCTACATGATGAAGCTTCACCATTTGGTGGATGACAAGATCCACGCCCGCTCCGTGGGGCCCTACTCGCTGATCACGCAGCAGCCCTTGGGCGGAAAGGCCCAGTTCGGCGGGCAGCGTCTGGGCGAGATGGAAGTGTGGGCCATGGAGGCGTACGGCGCGGCGTTCGGCTTGCAGGAGTTCCTCACCGTGAAGTCGGATGACGTGCTGGGGCGGACCCGGATGTACGAAACCATCGTCAAAGGGGGCCACAACCTGGATGCCGGGGTCCCCGAGTCCTTCAACGTCCTCGTGAAAGAGCTGCAGAGCCTTTGCCTGGACATGGAGCTTCTGGAACGAGAAGACACATAAAGGGGAGCGACCTTGGAAGACCTTTTCAGTTTTTTTGAAAAACCGCGAACGCCCTTAGCGTTCAACGCTGTCCGCATCTCTCTGGCCTCTCCGGAGAAGATCCGGGCCTGGTCCTACGGCGAGGTGAAAAAGCCGGAGACGATCAACTACCGCACGTTCAAACCGGAGCGCGACGGGCTGTTCTGCGCGAAGATCTTCGGACCCACCAAGGACTACGAGTGCAACTGCGGAAAATACAAACGGATGAAACACCGCGGGGTGGTGTGCGAGAAGTGCGGCGTCGAAGTCATCCAATCCAAGGTGCGACGGGAACGCCTTGGGCACATCGAGCTGGCCGCCCCGGTGGCCCACATCTGGTTTTTGAAGAGCCTGCCCAGCCGGATCGGCAGCCTTCTGGACATGACCTTGCGGGAGCTGGAGAAAGTTCTCTATTTCGAGGCCTACATCGTCGTCGATCCCAAGAAGACGCCGCTGAAAGTCAAGGAGCTGATGGGCGACGAACGGTACCGGAAGGCGGTGGAAGAGTACGGAGCCGATTCCTTCGTGGCCGGCATGGGCGCCGAAGCGATCCGGGAGATTCTGCGGGCGGTGGATGTAAACGTCCTTTCCGAAGAGCTCCGGGTGGAAATGCGGGAAGCGACCTCGGAAGTGAAAAAGAAAAAGATCGCGAAACGGCTCAAGATCGTCGACTCCTTCAAAGATTCCGGAAACCACCCGGACTGGATGATCCTGGAAGTCATTCCGGTGATTCCCCCGGATCTTCGGCCGCTGGTGCCCCTGGACGGGGGGCGGTTTGCCACCTCGGACCTGAACGATCTGTACCGCCGGGTCATCAACCGCAACAACCGTCTGAAACGGCTCCAGGAGCTCAGCGCTCCGGAGATCATCATCCGCAACGAAAAACGGATGCTCCAGGAAGCCGTCGACGCCCTCTTTGACAACGGCCGGGGGGGCGGGCCATCCTAGGCTCCAACGGGCGGCCGCTGAAGTCGCTTTCCGACATGCTCAAAGGAAAGCAGGGGCGGTTCCGTCAGAACCTTCTGGGAAAACGGGTGGACTACTCGGGCCGCTCGGTCATCGTGGTCGGCCCGGACCTCCGCCTCCACCAGTGCGGCCTGCCCAAGAAGATGGCTCTGGAGCTGTTCAAACCGTTCATTTACAACCGTCTGGAGCAGAAGGGGTACGTGACCACCATCAAGAGCGCCAAGAAAATGGTGGAGCAGGAGAAGGACGAAGTCTGGGAAACCCTGAGCGAGATCGTCCGGGAATACCCGGTCATGCTGAACCGGGCGCCCACCCTGCACCGCCTGGGCATCCAGGCCTTCGAGCCCGTCCTCATCGAGGGGAAGGCCATCCAGCTTCATCCCCTGGTCTGCACGGCCTTCAACGCGGATTTCGACGGGGACCAGATGGCCGTCCACATCCCCCTTTCCGATCGAGGCCCAGGTGGAAGCCCGGGTCCTCATGATGTCGACGAACAACATCCTTTCCCCGGCCCACGGCAAGCCGATCATCGTTCCCTCGCAGGACATCGTCCTGGGCCTCTACTACATGACCCGCGAAAAGCCCATCGGTGAAAGGGGAGGGGAATGTCTTTTCCAACCCGGAAGAGGTGCGCATGGCCTATGACGCCGGGGAAGTGGACCTCCAGGCGGCGATCAAGGTGCGCATGGCCGTCAACGGCCACCGCGAGCTGGTGAACACCACGGTGGGGCGAATTCTGGTGATGGAGATCCTGCCGCCGGAAATCCCCTTCCCGCTGGTCAATCGGGTTCTGAACAAGAAAGAACTGGCCAACCTGATCGACCAGTGCTACCGCCTGGCCGGGAACAAAAAGACGGTCATCCTGGCCGATCAACTCAAAGACCTGGGGTACCGGTACGCCACCGCGCGCGGGGATCTCCATCTGCATCGACGACATGGTGATCCCCACCCGCAAGAAGGAGCTCCTGGCCCAGGCCAACCACGAGGTGCTGGAGATCGAAAACCAGTACAAGGAAGGCTTGATCACCGACGGCGAGCGGTACAACAAGGTGGTGGACATCTGGGCCCAGGTAACGGAGAACATCGGGTTTGAGATCATCGACGAATTGGGGACGGTCACGGTCACGGATGCGGCCGGCAAAAAGAAGAAGGTTCCCTCCTTCAACCCGATTTTCATGATGGCCGACTCCGGGGCCCGCGGCAGCGCCCAGCAGATCCGGCAGCTGGCGGGGATGCGGGGTCTCATGGCCAAGCCCTCGGGGGAAATCATCGAGACCCCCATCACCGCGAATTTCCGGGAAGGGCTGACGGTCCTGCAGTACTTCATCTCCACCCACGGCGCCCGGAAAGGGCTGGCCGACACGGCCCTGAAGACCGCCAACTCCGGGTACCTGACCCGCCGGCTCGTCGATGTGGCCCAGGACGTGGTGATCAGCGAGGTCGACTGCGGCACCCTGGAAGGGATCTTCGTCACCCCCCTGGTCGAAGGCGGAGAGATTATCGAACCGATCGGCGAGCGCATCTTGGGCCGGGTGGCCCTGGAAGACATCCGCGACCCGTTCACCGGGGAAGTGATCGTGAAAGCCAACGAGGAGATCGACGAGCGTCTGGTGGAAAAGATCGAGAACGCCGGGCTGGAAAAAGTCAAAATCCGGTCGGTCCTGACCTGCCGGTCCAAGCGGGGGGTCTGCGTGCGCTGCTACGGGCGGGACCTCGCCCGGGGCCACATGGTGAACATCGGCGAGGCCGTCGGCATCATTGCCGCCCAGTCCATCGGCGAACCGGGAACGCAGCTGACCATGCGGACCTTCCACATCGGCGGCACCGCCAGCCGCCGGGCCGAGCAGACGGCCCTCCAGCCGCGGAACGACGGCCGGGTCAAGTTCCTCAACCTGAGCACGGTTCGGAGCAAGAGCGGGGACCTGGTGGTCATGAACCGGAACGGGGAGCTGGCCATCATCGACGAAAGCGGCCGGGAGAGGGAACGCTACCCCATCATTTACGGGGCGAAGATCAAGGTGGAGAACGGCAAGGCCGTGAAGAGCGGCGACCTGATCGCGGAATGGGACCCCTACACCATCCCCATCCTGACCGAGGTTTCGGGGCGGGTGAAGTTCGGGGACATCGTCGAAGGGGTCACCATGCAGGAGCAGCTGGACGAAGTGACCGGGTTCACCACCAAGGTCATCGCCGAATCCAAAGACCCGGAAGCCCGCCCGCGGGTGTCCATCAAGGACGACCGGGGGCGGACCGATATCCCGGCGGCCGGTACCTCCTTCCCGATGGGCGCGCACATCGTCGTCGCCGAAGGGGACATGGTCCACCAGGGCGACGTCATCGCCAAAATTCCCCGGGAAACGACCAAGACCAAAGACATCACCGGGGGGCTGCCGCGGGTGGCCGAGCTCTTCGAAGCGCGGAAACCCAAAGAGTACGCCATCATCAGCGAAATCACGGGAGCCGTTTCCTTCGGCAAGGACACGAAAGGAAAGCGGAAAGTCGTCATTACCCCGGAGGTGGGGGATGCCAAGGAGTACTCCATCCCCAAGGGCAAGCATATCAGCGTCCAGGAAGGGGAAAAGATCCGGGCGGGCGAGTCCCTGATGGACGGCTCCTCCAATCCGCACGACATCCTTTCCATCCTGGGTCTGGAAGACCTGGCCCGCTACCTCGTGGACGAGGTCCAGGAGGTTTACCGACTCCAGGGCGTGAAGATCAACGACAAACACATCGAGGTGATCGTCAAGCAGATGCTCCGCCGGGTGATGATCAAGGAAGTGGGAGATTCCAACTTCCTGGTCGGGGAGCATGTGGAGCGGCACCTCTTCGAGGACGAAAACGAGAAACTGAAAGCGGCCGGAAAACAGCCGGCCGTCGCCGAACCCATGCTCTTAGGGGTGACCAAGGCCTCCCTGAGCACGGAGAGCTTCATTTCCGCCGCCTCCTTCCAGGAGACCACCAAGGTCCTGACCCAGGCGGCCATCAGCGGGAAGACGGATCACCTCCGGGGTCTCAAGGAAAACGTGATTTTGGGGCGCCTGATTCCGGCGGGCACCGGCATGTCCCGGTACCGCCACTTGGGGATTCAAGTGGAGGGGGAAGAAGAGGAAAAAGAGCTTCCGGCCCACGAAAACACGGAAAATTAGAAATAAGGCCTTGACAAAATCGTAAAATTTAATATAAAATAAAAAATTTTGACACTAGTGAAATTTGGAGGGTAAATGCCCACGATCAATCAGCTTGTCCGGATCGGCCGAGAAAGGCTGAACCCCAAAACCGCCTCGCCGGCCCTGACCCAATGCCCTCAGCGGCGGGGGGTCTGCATCCGCGTGTATACGACCACGCCGAAGAAGCCCAATTCGGCGCTGCGCAAGGTGGCCCGGGTTCGGTTGACCAACGGCTATGAGATAACCACCTACATTCCCGGGGTGGGGCATAACCTCCAGGAGCATTCGGTGGTTTTAGTGCGTGGAGGCCGGGTGAAAGACCTCCCCGGCGTGCGCTATCACATCATCCGCGGTTCCCTCGATTCCGCCGGGGTGCAGAACCGCAAGAAGAGCCGTTCCAAGTACGGCGCCAAGAGACCGAAGTGAGGATTCCATGCCGAGAAGAAGAGAAGTAGTCAAACGCGAGATTCTGCCGGACCCGAAATACAAGAGCGTATTGGTGGCCCGGTTTGTCAACAACCTCATGAAGCAGGGAAAGAAGAGCACGGCCGAACGGATTCTCTACCATGCCTTCGCAGCCATGCAGGAGCGGACGAAGGAAGACCCCCTGAAGCTCTTCGAAAAGGCGCTCAACAATGTCAAGCCGATCATCGAAGTCAAATCCCGGCGGGTCGGAGGCGCCACCTATCAGGTTCCCACGGAAGTCCGGCAGGAGCGGCGCACGGCTCTGGCCATCCGCTGGCTGCTCATTTATTCCGCGGAGCGGACCGAGAAGAGCATGGAGGAAAAGCTGGCGGCGGAGCTGATCGACGCGGCGAACAACCGCGGGGGATCCATCAAGAAACGGGAAGACGTCCACAAGATGGCGGAGGCGAACAAGGCCTTCGCCCATTACCGCTGGTAGATTCAGAAGGATTTTAGGGGCCGAGGGGGCCGGGGTTCAAGGGAAAGAAATTTTTCGCTTGCCCCCCCGGCCCCTCGAATCCTGGGACCCTATTTGTAAGGACTGATTTTGACGAATCGCGAAGAATTGGAAAAAACCCGAAACATCGGCATCATGGCCCACATCGATGCCGGCAAGACCACGACGACGGAGCGGATCCTGTTTTACACCGGGGTCTCCTACAAGATGGGAGAGGTGCATGACGGGACCGCGGTCATGGACTGGATGGAGCAGGAGCAGGAGCGCGGCATCACGATCACCTCGGCGGCCACCACCTGCTTCTGGCGGGATCTCCGCATCAACATCATCGATACCCCGGGACACGTGGACTTCACCATCGAGGTGGAGCGGAGTCTGAGGATCCTCGACGGGGCGATCGCCGTCTTTTGCGGCGTGGGCGGCGTGGAGCCGCAGAGCGAAACCGTCTGGCGGCAGGCCGACAAGTACGGCGTTCCCCGCCTCGCTTTCGTGAACAAAATGGACCGGGTCGGGGCCGATTTCCCCCGCGTCCTGAAGATGATGCGGGAGCGGCTGAAGACCAACCCGGTGGCCCTGCAGATTCCCTTGGGCGCAGAAGAGAGCTTCCGGGGCATCGTGGACCTGATCACCATGAAGGCCGTCGTCTATGACGAGGGGAGTATGGGGTCGGAATTCCATGAAGAGGAGATCCCCGAGTCCCTGCTCGCCGTCGCCAAGGCGTACCGGGAAAGCCTCTTTGAAAAACTTGCGGATCTGGACGACGATTTCATGGAGCGGTATCTGACCGGGGAGATTTTTCCCGAAGAGGAAATTCGGGCGCTCATTCGCAAGGGGACGGTGGAGTCCAAAATCGTTCCGGTCATGTTGGGATCGGCCTTCAAGAACAAAGGGGTGCAGCAGCTCCTGGATGCGGTGGTGGATTTCCTCCCTTCCCCCTTGGACAAGCCGCCGATTGCGGGTGTTCACCCGGAGCGGACCACCCAGGAGGAAAGATCGCCCCTGAACGGATCGCCCTTCTCCGCCCTGGCGTTCAAGATCATGACCGATCCCTATGTGGGGCAGCTGACTTTTCTCCGGATCTATTCGGGAGCCTGAACTCGGGGGATTCCATCTACAACGCCAACCGGCGCAAGCGCGAGCGGATCGGGCGGCTCGTGAAAATGCACGCCGACAAGCGGGAAGAGATCAAGACCGCCCGGTCCGGCGACATCGTGGCGGCGGTGGGACTCAAGGGGACCACGACCGGCGATACCCTGTGCGCCGAGGACGCGCCTATCCTTTTCGAATCCATCGAGTTCCCCGAACCGGTGATCTCCATGGCCATCGAACCCAAGTCGAAAGCCGACCAGGAGAAAATGGACCAGGGGCTCTACAAGCTCTCCATGGAAGACCCGTCGTTCCGGCGGACGACGGATGCCGAAACCGGGCAAACCCTGATTTCCGGAATGGGCGAGCTTCACCTGGAGATCCTGGTGGACCGGCTCCTGCGGGAGTTCGGGGTTCCGGTGCGGGTGGGAAAACCCATGGTCGCCTATCGTGAAACCCTCACCCAGGCGGCGCGGGCGGAAGGCAAGTTCATCCGCCAGTCCGGAGGAAAAGGCCAATACGGGCATGTGCTCTTGCAGGTCGAGCCTCTGCGCGCCGGGGAGAAATTTCAGTTCGTGGACGCCATCAAGGGCGGAACCATTCCCCGCGAATATATCCCCGCCGTGGAGAAGGGGATCCGCGAGGCCATGGAGACCGGCGTCCTGGCCGGATATCCCATGGTGGACATCAAGGTGACCCTGGTGGACGGCTCGTACCATGACGTGGACTCCTCGGAAATGGCCTTCAAGATCGCCGGATCCATCGGGTTCAAGGAAGGGGCGAGAAGGGCCCAGCCGATCTTACTGGAGCCGGTCATGGCGGTCGAAGTCGTCGTTCCGGAGGAGTTTATCGGGGAGGTCAGCGGCGACCTGGCTTCCCGGCGAGGCAAGATCCTGAATTTGGAAGCCCGGAGCGGGGCGCGGGCCATCGAGGCCAGGGTGCCTCTGGCCGAGATGTTTGGGTACGCCACCCAGCTGCGGTCGAACACCCAGGGCCGAGCGACCTTTACCATGCAGTTTTCCCATTACGAGCGCGTGCCGGGGGCGATCGCGGAGGAAGCCATCGCCGAGGCCCGGAAGCGGGAGAGCGGGTCCGCTTCCCGTTGAGGCCGTAAACGAGGATCGAATTCAAAGGAGGAGCGCATGTCGAAGAAGAAGTTTGAGCGGACGAAGCCGCATGTGAATGTGGGGACGATAGGTCATATTGATCATGGGAAGACGACGTTGACGAGTGCGATTACGAAGTGTTTGGCGGTGAAGGGTTGGGCGGAGTATATTTCGTTTGATCAGATTGACAAGGCGCCGGAGGAGAAGGAGCGGGGGATAACGATCGCGACGGCGCATGTGGAGTATGAGACGGGGAAGCGGCATTATGCGCATGTGGATTGTCCGGGGCATGCGGATTACATAAAGAATATGATCACGGGGGCGGCGCAGATGGACGGGGCCATATTGGTGGTGGGGGCGGATGATGGTCCGATGCCGCAGACGCGGGAGCATATTTTGTTGGCGAGGCAGGTTGGGGTGCCGTGTATTGTGGTGTTTTTGAACAAGGTGGACATGGTGGATGATCCGGAGTTGATCGAGTTGGTGGAGTTGGAGCTTCGGGAGTTGTTGAGCAAGTATGAGTTTCCTGGGGAGGAGATTCCGATTGTGCGGGGGAGTGCGTTGAAGGCGATGCAGCATGGGTGTGGGGATGAGAAGTGTGAGAGTTGTGGGCCGATATTCAAGTTAATGGATGCGGTGGACAGTTATGTGCCGGAGCCGAAGCGGGATGTGGATCGGCCGTTTTTGATGCCGGTGGAGGATGTGTTTTCGATATCGGGGCGGGGGACGGTGGTGACGGGTCGAGTGGATCGGGGGATCGTGAAGGTGGGGGACGAGGTGGAGATTATCGGGATTCGTCCTACGTTTAAGACGGTGTGTACGGGTGTGGAGATGTTTCGGAAGATATTGGATCAGGGGCAGGCGGGGGATAATATAGGGGTGTTGTTGCGGGGGACGAAGCGGGACGAGGTGGAGCGGGGTCAGGTGGTGGCGAAGCCGGGGAGTATCACGCCGCACATGAAGTTTCGGGGGTCGGTGTATGTGTTGACGAAGGAGGAGGGGGGGCGGCACACGCCGTTTTTCAATGGGTATCGGCCGCAGTTTTATTTTCGGACGACGGATGTGACGGGGGTGGTGACGTTGCCTTCCGGGGTGGAGATGGTGATGCCGGGGGATAATGTGAATGTGGAGGTGGCGTTGATCATGCCGATCGCGATGGAGAAGGAGTTGCGGTTTGCGATTCGGGAGGGGGGGCGCACGGTGGGAGCCGGCGTCATTTCGGACATCATCGAATAAATACAGCGCTCAGCTTTCAGCGGTCAGCCAAAGGAGCTGACGGCTGAAAGCCGGCCGCTGATCGCTTTTTTATAGGATATAAGCATGGTACTCAATAGCCAAAAAATTCGGATCCGCCTGAAAGCATACGATCACCGGCTTCTGGACCAGTCCACGAAGGAGATTGTGGAGACGGCGAAGCGCACGGGCGCCAAAGTGGCGGGCCCCGTTCCGCTGCCCACGGCGATCAGCAAATATTGCGTCCTCCGCTCCCCGCACGTGGACAAAAAATCGCGGGAGCAATTCGAGATGCGCACCCACAAGCGCCTCCTGGATATTTTGGACCCAACCCAGCAGACCATCGACGCGCTGATGAAACTGGATTTGGCGGCCGGGGTGGATGTGGAGATTAAATTATAGCTCGCGGCGATCGGCCCCCAGCCTTCAGCCAAGAGCATCTTTTCGAACTGTTTCAGGCTGATCGCTGAAAACCGACCGCTGACCGCTTGAGGGATATTTGTCATGCTAAAGGGAATCATAGGGAAAAAATTGGGAATGACCCAAATCTTTCATGAAGACGGCGTCGTCGTCCCGGTGACCGTGGTCCAAGCCGGCCCCTGCACCGTCGTTCAGGTTAAGACCCCGAAGCGGGATCAGTACGGAGCCGTGCAGCTGGGGTTCGAGGAGCGGGACGCAAAACGGATGACCAAACCTTTGCAGAATCACTTCCAGAAGGCTCAGGTCCCCGCCTTCCGGTACCTGCAGGAGTTCCGGGTGGCCGATCCCGGCGTCCTTTCAGGTCGGGCGAGAAGATCACGGTGGAAGGGTTCAAGGTGGGGGACCGGGTGGATGTGATCGGGGTTTCCAAGGGGAAAGGTTTCATGGGCGTGGTGAAGCGGTGGCATTTCCGGGGAGGGCGGGCCACCCACGGATCCATGTTCCACCGGGCTCCCGGGTCCATCGGGGCGAGCTCCTATCCTTCGCGCGTTTGGCCGGGGCAGAAAATGGGCGGCCATATGGGCGACCACCGGGCGACCCTGCAGAACCTGGAGATCGTGGACATACGCCCCCGGCAAAACCTCCTGCTGATCAAAGGGGCGGTTCCGGGCGGATCCCGAGGGCTGGTTTTCGTACGGGAGACCAAAAAGAAAAAACAGAGGAAACCGGCCGCGGGTTGAGAAGGGAAAAGTGCACCATGGCGAAAGTGGATGTAATCGATATGCGGAAGCAGAAGGTCGGCGAGCTGGAAGTGGACGACCGGCTCCTTATGGAAGCGGAAAAGCCCCATTTGGTCTATGAAACGGTGCGCATGCAGCTGGCCGGACGCCGACGGGGAACGGCAGCCACCAAGGAACGGTCCCAGATCAGCGGGGGCGGCCGCAAGCCCTGGAAGCAGAAGGGGACCGGAAGGGCGCGCTCCGGGCATTCCCGCTCTCCTCTCTGGCGCGGCGGCGGCACGGTCTTCGGGCCGCACCCCCGGGATTACGACTACCGGCCTCCTAAAAAAGTCCGCCAGGCGGCCTTGCGCTCTGTTCTCTCGGCGAAATTCCGGGAAGAGAAACTCCTGGTCTTGGACCGTTGGGACCTGGGGGAGGCCAAGACGAAAAAATTTCAGGCGGCCCTGAAGGGCTTGGGCATTCAAAAGGCCCTCCTGGTCATCGACGGACCGGACCCCGTCCTGGAAAAATCCGCCCGCAACGTCCCGCAGATTCTGGTTTGCCGGTGGGAAGGGGTGAACGTCCACGACCTGCTCCGGTTCGACCACATCGTGTTCCTGCGTTCCAGCCTGGAGAAGGTGGAAAGGAAGCTGGTTTCATGAAAGAAGCGCACCAGATCATTAAGCGACCCCTGATTACGGAAAAGAGCACCCGGCAGAAGGAAGAGAGCAATCAGATCGCCTTTGTGGTGGATCCCAAAGCGGGAAAGATCCAGATCCGCCAGGCCGTGGAGAAGCTCTTCAAAGTCAAAGTCCTTTCCGTCCGCACCATGAACGTGACGGGGAAAAAGAAGCGCCTGGGGAGGTTTGTCGGGCGCAAATCGGACTGGAAGAAAGCCATCGTGAAGCTTCGCGAAGGGGACCGGATCGAGTTTTTCGAAGGGGTTTAAGAAGAGGGGAAACGTTTTATGGCCTTGAAAGCATACAAGCCGACATCGGCGGGAAGAAGATTTCAAACGGTCCTGGATTTCTCGGACCTGACCCGGAAGAAGCCCGAGAAAAGCCTTCTGGTCTCCCTGACCAAGACGGGCGGGAGAAACTCCGCCGGCCGCATCACCAGCCGCTACATCGGCGGCGGGCACAAGCGGAAATACCGCCGGGTGGACTTTCGGCGGGAGAAGCGGGAAATCCCGGCCCGGGTTGCGGCCATCGAGTATGACCCCAATCGGTCCGCCAACATCGCCCTGCTCCATTACCTGGACGGCGAAAAACGATACATCCTGGCTCCGGTCGATCTGAAGGTGGGGGACACCCTGCTGGCCGGGGAGCGGGTGGATATCCGGCCGGGCAACGCCCTGCCGCTGAAGAACATCCCTCTGGGAACGCAGATCCATAACCTCGAGGTCAAGAAGGGGAAGGGCGGGCAGTTGGTGCGGAGCGCCGGCTCCTCCGGACAGCTCATGGCCAAAGAGGGGACCTACGCCCATGTCAAGATGCCCTCCGGAGAAGTCCGGCTGATCCATGTGGACTGTTATGCCACGATCGGCCAGGTGGGAAACCTGGATTACGAAAAGGTCTCTCTCGGCAAGGCCGGGCGGAAGCGATGGCTGGGGCGCAGCCCGCATGTGCGCGGCGTGGCCATGAATCCGGTCGACCATCCCCTGGGAGGCGGAGAGGGAAAATCCTCCGGGGGCCGCCACCCCGTGACGCCGTGGGGGGTTCCGACCCGGGGGTACAAAACCCGCCGGAACAAGGCGACGGACAAGTTCATCATCAAACGCCGAAAATAATACAACGGAATTTTTACGAGCGCAGAGGACGCGGAGAACGCAGAGAATGAGACTGAAAGATTTTTCATAAGTACATTTTAAGATTTCATTCTCTGCGGTCTCTGCGCTCTCTGCGGTGAATCTGGTCTTAAAGGAGAAAAAATTGGGACGCTCGATTCGCAAAGGCCCGTATATCGACCCGCACCTGTTGAAGAAGGTGGAGGAAGCCAACCGGACGAACAACCGCAAGGTCATCAAGACCTGGTCCCGGCGCTCTACCGTCCTGCCGGAAATGGTCGGCCATACGTTCGCCGTGCACAACGGCAAGAAGTTTATTCCCGTGTTTGTAACCGAAAACATGGTGGGCCAGAAGCTGGGTGAGTTTTCTCCCACCCGCGTTTTCTTCAGCCATTCGGGAGACCGCAAAACCAAGGTAAAGACGACGGCGCCGGGAGCCCCGGCCACGCCGGCAGCGAAGCCGGCGGCCTGATCGAGGAGGAAGGATGGAATCACGAGCGGTGGGAAAATATCTCGGTCTTTCCCCGCGGAAAGTTCGGTACAGCGCGGACTTGATCCGCGGGAAGCGGGTGGAAGACGCGGTCCATATATTGTTATTTACCCCCAAGGTGGGGGCGAAGGCGGTGTCCAAGGTGCTCGAGTCGGCTCTGGCCAATGCCCGGCAGAACCCCTCGATCGATGTGGACACCTTGGTGGTGAAAACCATCTTCGTGAACCAGGGGCCGACGGCGAAGCGCTTCCAACCCAAGCCCATGGGGCGGGCCGGGCGGATTCGCAAGCGGAGCTGTCACGTGACGGTGATTTTGAGTGAAGTCTGAGCCGGGAGTATAACCATTCTTTTCTTCCGAGAGGAGGCGGTTCGTTGGGTCAGAAGGTCAATCCGATAGGGTTACGGTTGGGCATTGTGAAGACGTGGGATTCGCGGTGGTACGCGGAGAAGAACTACAGCAAGTTTCTCCAGGAGGACCTCGCCCTGCGCAAATTCATCAAGAAGAAACTCTACCACGCCGGGATCTCCAAAATTGAAATCGAGCGGACCGCCAATCGGGTCAAGATCACGATCCGGACGGCGCGGCCGGGGATTGTCATCGGCCAGAAGGGCGCCGAGATCGAGAAACTCCAGAAGGAGATCCAGAAGAAAATCCAGCGGGAGATTTCCATCAACATCCAGGAAGTTCGGCGGGTGGAAGGCGACGCCCAATTGGTGGCCGAGAACGTCGCGCTGCAACTCGAGCGGCGGGTGGCGTTCCGACGGGCCATGAAAAAGGGGGTGACCGCCTCCCTGAAGTTCGGTGCCCAGGGGATCAAGATCGCCTGCGCCGGAAGATTGGGGGGGCCGAAATCGCCCGTTCGGAATGGTATCGGGAGGGGCGGGTTCCTCTGCACACCCTGCGGGCGGATATCGACTACGGTTTTGCCGAGGCCCGGACGACCTACGGGGCGATCGGCATCAAGGTTTGGATTTACAAAGGAGAGATTCTCCCGGTCGCCCGCGGGCGAAGGGAAGCCATACAGTAAGGAGTCGAGGGAACCATGCTGGCACCGAAGAAGGTGAAATACCGCAAGCAGCAGAAGGGGAGACGGAAGGGAATGGCCTCGCGGGGCAACGATCTGAATTTCGGCGACTACGCCCTTCAGGCCCAGGAATGCGGGTGGCTGACGACGCGCCAGATCGAAGCGGCGCGAATCGCCATGACCCGCCATATCAAGCGCGGCGGAAAGATTTGGATTCGGATTTTCCCCGACAAGCCCATTACCAAGAAGCCGGCGGAAACCCGGATGGGCAAAGGCAAAGGGGCCCCGGAGGACTGGGTGGCGGTGATTCAGCCCGGACGGATCCTCTACGAGATGGAGGGGGTCACCCGGGAAACGGCCTTCGAGGCGTTCCGTCTGGCGGCGCACAAGCTGCCCTTGGCCACAAAAGTCATCGCCCGGGAGGGAATTAGTGAAAGCGCAGGAGTTTAGAGAAATGAGCGAAGCGGAGCTTCGCCAGAAGGAAAAGGATCTCACCGCGGAGCTCTTTAATCTGAGGTTCCAGCACGCCACGGGCCAGCTGGAAAACACCCAGCGGCTTCCGCAGGTGCGGAAGGATTTGGCGCGCGTCAAGACCGTTCTGCGGCAAAAGAGCCCGGCCCCAGCCAAGGCCAGTTGAGGATCGAGGAATGAAAACAAGAGGGATTCAGAAAAAGATCGTAGGGGAAGTGGTCAGCGACCGGATGAAAAAGACGGTGGTAGTGGTGGTGCGCCGGTTGGTGAAATCCCCCCTGTATCAGAAATTCGTCTGGAAACGGGCCCGGTACAAGGCCCACGACGAGAAGAACGAATGCAAGATCGGCGACCGGGTTCTTCTGACCGAGACGCGGCCCCTCAGCCGGGATAAGCGGTGGCGGGTCAAGGAAATTTTGGAGAAAGCCCATTAGAATTTCAGATTCCGGAATGCGGCCGGCGGAGTTCTTCCCCGCGGGTTTCCTTCCGCCCTCCGCAACCGCGGATCCGTTCGGATCGCGGAGTTGGTAAAATAAAGGGTTCAGGGTATCACCATGATTCAAATGCAGACCATATTGGAAGCCGCTGATAATTCCGGGGCCAAGAAGTTGGCCTGTATCAAGGTTCTGGGCGGGACGAAGCGGAGGTACGCCAGTCTGGGCGATGTGATCATCGTCTCGGTCAAAGAGGCGATTCCCAACGCCAAAGTGAAAAAGGGGGATGTGATGCGCGCCGTCATCGTCCGCACCCACAAGGAGGTGCGCCGGGTGGACGGGAGCTACATCAAATTCGACGACAATTCGGCTGTTCTCATTACCCCCCAGAACGAGCCCGTCGGCACCCGCATCTTCGGCCCCGTGGCCCGGGAGCTGCGAGCGAAACGATTCATGAAGATCATATCCTTAGCTCCGGAAGTTCTGTGAACCCCGGGGGTGGACGCGCGAGGTTTTCCATGGAGAGCATACGGTTTCACGTCCGCAAGAACGACCTGGTGCAGGTCATCGCGGGCAAGGAAAAGGGAAAAACGGGCAAGGTCCTGAAGGTCCTCCCGAAGAAGAACCGGGTGGTGGTGGAGAAGATCAATTTCATCAAACGGCACTCCCGACCGTCGGGCAAGACGCGCCAGGGCGGCATCATTCAAAAGGAGGCTCCGATTCACGTTTCCAACGTTCTCCCGGTCTGCCCGAAGTGCAACCAGGGGGTGCGCATCGGCAACCGCTCCCTGGAGGACGGGAAGAAGGCCCCGGTCTGCCGTAAATGCGGCGAACTGATGGAACGGAAGTAGGGGGACAAGCATGGCGAATACAACCCGGTTGAAAGAAATTTATCTGCGCGACGTCGCTCCGGAAATGAAGAAGAAGTTCGGCTACCAGAACATCATGGAGATTCCCCATCTGGAAAAGATCACGCTGAACATGGGGCTGGGGGAGGCCGTGCAGAACGTCAAGATCCTGGATTCGGCGGTGGAGGAGCTGTCGATCGTGTCGGGGCAGAAGGCCGTCATCACCAAGGCCCGGCGGTCCATTGCGGCCTTTAAGCTCCGGGAAGGGATGCCCATCGGCGTCATGGTCACCCTGCGCCGGAATCGGATGTACGAATTCTTCGACAAGTTGGTCAACGTGGCCCTGCCCCGGGTGCGCGACTTCCGGGGGGTTTCGGGGAAGGCCTTTGACGGCCGGGGAAACTACGCCCTGGGGATCCGGGAACAGATCATTTTTCCGGAAATCAACTTCGATAAGATCGACAAGATCAAGGGGCTCAATATCGCGATCGTCACCACCGCGAAAACGGACGAAGAAGGAAAGGAACTGTTGCGTCTTTTAGGGATGCCTTTCCGGAATTAGACTCGAAATAGGACGCAGATGGACGCCGATTTTCAGGATCCAGAGGCAGACCCGAAGACCGCGCTCATTCGCTTCCGTCGCGTAAAGAAAGGATAAATTGTGGCCCGGACTGCGTTAATTTTCAAGGCGAAACAGGAGCCGAAGTTCAAGGCCCGGAAGTACAACCGGTGTCCAAGGTGCGGGCGGCCGCGGGGATACTACCGGAAATTTGATTTGTGCCGGATCTGTTTCCGGCAGTTGGCTTCCCGGGGCGAAATTCCCGGTGTGGTCAAGTCCAGCTGGTAAGGGAAATTCCTGAGGGAGGAGAAAAAAGATGGGGATGACCGACCCCTTGGCCGATCTGATTACCCGCCTGCGCAACGCCAACAAGGCCAAACACGAAAAGGTGGATGTGCCGGCTTCGAACCTGAAGGTTCATGTCGCCCGCATCTTGAAGGATGAGGGGTACGTCAAGAACTACAAAGTCATCAAGGACGGAAAACAGGGCGTCCTGCGGATTTACCTGAAATTCGAGGGCGAGACGAAAAAACAGGTCATTGCCGGCCTGCGCACCCTGAGCAAACCCGGTCGGCGCCGCTACGTGGGCAAAGATCAGATCCCCCAGGTTCTGAGAGGTTTGGGAGTTTCCCTCCTCTCCACCTCCAAAGGGATCCTGACCGACAAAGAGGCCCGCAAGCTCAATGTCGGCGGGGAGCTGCTCTTTTCGGTCTGGTAAGTCTGCGAGGGAGATCATCATGTCACGGATAGGAAAAATGCCGATTCCCCTTCCCAAGGGGGTCAAAGTGGTTCTGGAACAGCCCTTCATAAAAGTCTCCGGGCCCAAAGGAAACCTCACGGAGCGGGTCCCGGACGAGGCCGCGATTACGGTGGAAGGCGACAAGGTTGTGGTGGCCCGGCCGGAGGACCCCAAACGGGGAAAATCGCTCCAGGGGTTGGTCCGCACCCTGGTCGCCAACATGATCAAAGGGGTGAGCGTCGGGTTCGAACGGGTGCTGGAGATCAACGGGGTCGGGTACCGGGCGGAGCTGCAGGGGAATGTTTTGCAGTTCAGCCTCGGGTTTTCCCATCCGATCCGATTTCCGCTGCCCGAGGGAATGAAAGCCGAGGTGGAGAGACAGAACCGGATCACCCTGCGCGCCATGGACAAGCACCTCCTCGGGCTCACCGCCGCCAAGATCCGCGGGCTTCGCCCCCCGGAACCATACGGCGGCAAGGGGATCAAATACGCCGAAGAAGTCATTCACCGCAAGGCCGGGAAGACGGCCGCAGGATAAGAAGAACAGGGTCAGGGCGAGTATCCGTGAGCGTGATATGAAAGGATCAAATCTTCTTCATATTTGACTCGCACGGACACAAAAAAGGGGACGAGACGTGGAACGAAGAGAGAAGGAGTTGGCCCGGAAACGGCGGAAAAAAAGGGTGAGCGCCCGGGTTCGGGGAACGGCCGAGCGGCCTCGCCTGGTCGTTTTCCGAAGCGCCCGGCACATCTTTGCGCAGATCATCGACGATCGGCGGCAACACACCTTGGTATGCGCCTCGACGTTGAACCCGGAGCTGAAGGGGGGCAAGCCGGGGTCCGGCAAAGTCGAAGCGGCCAAGAAAGTCGGGCGGCTGCTGGCGGAAAAGGCGTTGGCCCAGAGTATCCAAAAAGTGGTCTTCGACCGCAACGGTTTCCTCTACCACGGGCGGATCAAGGCCGTGGCCGACGGAGCCCGGGAAAAAGGTTTAGATTTTTAATAGCTGTCGGCAATCAGCGGTCAGCGATAAGCCAAAAAATATTGCTGCCTGCCGGCCGCTTGTACAGGAGGAGGAGTCTTGGCGCAGATAAATCCGGAAGAACTGGAACTGGTTGACCGCGTGGCCCACATCAACCGCGTGGCCAAAGTGGTCAAGGGCGGGAGAAGATTCAGCTTCAGCGCCTTGGTGGTTGTCGGCAACAACAAGGGCGTTGTCGGATTCGGCCTGGGCAAGGCCAACGAAGTCCCCGAAGCGATCCGTAAAGGCATTGACCAGGCCAAGAAGAGTCTGATCCAGATTCCCCTTGCGGAGGGGTCGATCCCGTACGAGGTTCTGGGGCGATTCGGCGCCGCCAAGGTTGTCCTGAAGCCCGCTTCCGCCGGAACCGGGGTCATTGCCGGAGGTTCGGTGAGGGCGGTCGTGGAATCGGCGGGGATCGAGAACATCCTGACCAAATGCCTGGGTTCGCGCAATCCCCACAATTTGATCAAAGCCACGATCAACGGCTTGCGGCAGCTGAAGACGGCGGAGGAGATCTCGGGGAAACGCGGGAAAACCGTGGCGGAGATCATCTAACCGAATCTCGGATCCTCCGCGGAACCGCGATTCTCGGCCAGCAGGGCAGGAAACGAAACATGGAAGAGAAAAAACTAAAAGTCACCTTGGTACGCAGCAAAATCACCCAACCGGAAACCCAGCGGCGGACGCTCCGAGGACTGGGGCTCACCCGCCTGAACCGGACGAAAGAGCTCAAGGACACGCCCGCCATCCGGGGCATGATCCGCAAGGTTTCCCATTTGGTCGAAGTGGTTGAAGGGTAGGGGAAAATCATGATCACGTTGGATGCTTTGAAGCCTCCGCAGGGAGCGCGAAAAAAGAGAAAGCGGATCGGGCGGGGCGAGGGCTCCGGCCACGGCGGGACCTCCACCCGGGGTCACAAGGGGATCAAAGCCCGCTCGGGGGGCAAGGCCAGGGCCGGATACGAAGGCGGCCAGATGCCGATGCAGCGGCGACTGCCCAAACGCGGATTCAAGAACATCTTCCGCGAAGAGTTCGAGATCCTGAACCTCAAGGATTTGGCCCGATTTCCGGCGGGGGCGGTGGTGGACGTGGCGGCCCTGAAGGAAGCCGGGCTCGTTCGGGGAGGCGGCAGGAAAGTGAAAATGCTGGGAGAGGGGACGATCTCCCACGCGATTACGGTCCGGGTGCACCATTTCAGCCTCGCGGCGAAGAGCAAGATCGAGGGGGCCGGGGGGAAAGTGGAGGTCATGTAGACCTTGTTCCAGGGATTCCAAAACATACCGAAAATTCCCGAACTGAAGCGCAGGGTTTTCATCACCCTCCTGCTCCTGGCCGTTTACCGCATCGGGGTGCATGTTCCGACGCCGGGAATCGACGCCGCGGCCCTGTCGGCCTTTTTCGCCCAGGCCAAAGGAACGCTTTTTAGCTTCATCGACATGTTCTCCGGGGGGGCTTTCGAGCGTCTCTCGGTGTTTGCCCTGGGAATCATGCCCTATATCAGCTCCTCGATCATTCTGCAGTTGCTCACCGTGGTGATCCCCCACCTGGAAAGGCTTTCCAAGGAAGGGGAAGCGGGGCGGAAAAAGATCACCCAGTACACCCGCTACGGCACGGTGCTCCTGAGCCTGATTCAGGGATTCGGGATCAGCGTGGGTTTGGAGCGCATGACCGGACCGGGGGGGGAGCTGGTGGTTCTGGATCCCGGCTGGGGGTTCCGGCTGATGACCATGATCACCCTGACCTCGGGGACCGCTTTCATCATGTGGCTCGGAGAACAGATCACGGAGCGGGGCATCGGGAACGGGATTTCCCTGATCATTTTTGCGGGCATCGTGGCCCGCATGCCCCTGGCCATCAGCAACAGCATCCGTCTGCTGCGCACGGGGGAGCTGGGAATTTTAGTGACGATCGGGATCACCGTCCTGATGGTCGGGGTGGTCGGAGTCATCATTTATGTGGAACGGGGGCAGCGGCGCATTCCGGTCCAATACGCGAAGCGCATCGTGGGCCGGCGCATGTACGGGGGACAAAGCACCCATCTTCCTTTGAAGATCAACACGGCGGGGGTCATCCCGCCGATTTTCGCCTCCTCCATCATCATGTTCCCGGCCACGATCGCCAATTTTATAGATCACCCCTGGATGAAGGCGGTTTCCGATTCGCTCATGCCGGGAGAGCTGCTCTATGAGCTGATCTATGTGGGTTTCATCTTTTTCTTCTGCTATTTCTACACGGCGGTCACCTTCAACCCCACGGATGTGGCGGACAATATGCGGAAGTACGGGGGGTACATCCCCGGGATCCGGCCCGGGAAGAAGACCGCCGAGTTCGTCGATCGCGTTCTGACCCGGATCACCTTCAGCGGCGCCGTGTATGTGTCGCTCGTTTGCGTGCTTCCCTCGATCCTGATCACGAAGTTCAACGTGCCGTTTTATTTCGGCGGGACGGCGCTCCTGATCGTGGTCGGCGTGGCTTTGGACACGGTGGGCCAGATCGAATCGCACATGCTGATGCGCCATTACGAGGGATTCATGAAATCCGGGCGGATCAAAGGGAGAAGGTAGACGGAGACGATGGGCGGGGTGAATTCGCGCGGAGGGGAAGAGCGGATCATCTTGAAATCTCGCCAGGAGATCGAGAAGATGCGCCGCAGCAACCTCATCGTGGCGGAAATTCTGGAGGCCTTGAAGTCCGCGGTGCGGCCGGGGGTCACCACCCGGGAGTTGGATGAGAAGGCGGCGGCGTTGCTGGCCAAGACGCAGGCCCGCCCCGCTTTCAAGGGATACAACGGCTATCCGGCCGCCCTCTGCGCCTCCGTCAATGAAGAAGTCATTCACGGCATCCCCTACGGTCGGGTCTTGAAAGAAGGGGATATCGTGAGCCTGGATTTCGGAGCCATCTGGGAGGATTACTACGGGGACGCGGCGATCACCCTGCCCGTGGGTCGGATTTTGCCGGAGGCCGAGAAGTTGCTGCGGGTGACCCGGGAGGCCCTGGATCTAGGCATCGCCCAAGCCCGCCCCGGAAACCGCCTCCAGGACATTTCGGCGGCGATTCAGAACCATGTAGAGGCCAACGGGTTTTCGGTGGTTCGGGATTTTGTGGGCCACGGGATTGGCCGGCGTCTCCATGAAAAGCCGCAGATCCCAAACTTCGGGATTCCGGGACGGGGAATCCGGCTGCAGGCGGGCATGACCCTGGCCATCGAACCCATGATCAACGCCGGCGGCTATGAAGTGGAAATTTTGGAAGACGGCTGGACGGCGGTCACCAAAGATCGAAGCCTTTCCGCGCATTTTGAGCATTCGGTGGCGGTGACCGAGACCGGCCCGTATATTTTGAGCCAACTCTGAAAAACAGGGGGGAGGGTGTAGGGGGTAGGCAGAAAATAGAGGTAATGAACATCCTACTCCCTACCCCCTACCCCCTAAACCCTATCGATTAGGACGGACGAGAATGCCGAAAGAAGATGCCATAGAAGTCGAGGGGAGCGTCGTCGAGACTCTGCCCAACGCCATGTTCCGCGTGGAACTGGAAAACGGGCACCGCGTTCTCGCCCACATCTCGGGCAAGATGCGGCTCCATTTTATCAAAATCCTGCCCGGGGATAAGGTGACAGTGGAACTTTCCCCGTACGATCTGAGCCGGGGTCGGATCGTGTACCGGGCCAAAACCTGAAGGGGCCGGGGGGCGAGAGGGTTGGGAAGATCCCCCGGGAGCCCGAACCGTTTGAAGATCGGAGAAGAAGACCATGAAAGTTCGAGCATCCGTGCGGCGAATTTGCGACAAATGCAAGATCGTCAAGCGCAAAGGCGTGATCCGGGTGATCTGCCAGAACACCCGGCACAAGCAACGGCAGGGATAAGAGAAGGAGGTTGGTGTGGCAAGAATTGCAGGGATCGATCTGCCCCGAAACAAGAACATGGAGATCGCGCTGACGTACATTCACGGGATCGGCCGGGCCACGGCGCGCCGGATCCTGGAGCAGGCTCAGGTGGACGTCTTCAAGAAGACCGATGCCTTGACGGACGCGGAGGTGGCCAAGATCCGCGAAGTCATCGACCTGAAGAACCTGAAGATCGAGGGAGACCTGCGGCGCGAGGTCTCCATGAATATCAAACGGCTGATGGACATGGGCTCCTACCGCGGTCTGCGTCACCGCCGTTCGCTGCCCGTGCGGGGTCAGAGGACCCACACCAATGCCCGCACCCGCAAGGGTCCACGGCGCCAGATCGGCGGGAAGAGAAAATAAAGGAGGAAGAATGCCGCCTGGAAAAACCGCAGGCTCGAAGAAGAAGGAGCGTCGCAACATTCAGAATGGGGTTGCCCACATTCAGTCAACCTTTAACAATACCATTATCACCATCACCGATGTGAGCGGAAACGTGATCGCCTGGTCCAGCGCGGGCAGCGTGGGGTTCAAGGGGTCGCGCAAGAGCACCCCCTTTGCGGCGCAACTGGCCGCGGAACAGGCCGCCAAACGCGCCATGGAGCAAGGGGTCCGCAACATCGAGGTCTACATCAAGGGCCCCGGATCCGGGCGGGAAGCGGCGCTTCGTTCCCTCCAGGCCGCGGGGTTCAAGGTGGATCTGATCCGGGACGTCACCCCGATTCCCCACAACGGCTGCCGGCCGCCGAAGCGCCGGCGCGTCTGAGCTTTTTCCCAAGCGCCACAGCAGAGAGGAGGACGATTTTGGGACGTTATATTGAATCTGTATGTCGGCTTTGCCGGCGGGAAAATTTAAAACTGTATCTCAAGGGAGACCGGTGCTATTCCGACAAATGCGGGGTCGAGCGCCGGGGATACCCCCCCGGACAGCACGGCCAGGGGCGGGCCAAGTTTTCCAACTACGGGGTCCAACTCCGGGAAAAGCAGAAAGTCAAGAGGATGTACGGCCTGGCCGAAGGCCAGTTCCGAAACTTCTTCGCCAAAGCCGAAAGGCAGAAGGGGATAACGGGCACCAACCTTCTGGTCCTCTTGGAGCGGCGTTTGGACAACATGGTCTACCGGCTGGGGTTCGCCAATTCCCGCAATGAGGCGCGGCAATTGGTGCGGCACAGCCACTTCACCGTGAATGGGCGGAAAGCCAATATCCCTTCTTACCTGGTCAAGGTCGGGGACGTGATTGCCCTGCGGGAAAAAAGCCGCCAGAGCGCGAAGATTACGGAATCCCTGGAAGCCGTTGCCCGGCGGGGCGTCCCCTCCTGGCTGGATCTGCAGAAGGAGCAGTTTCAAGGGCGGGTGGCCGCCTTTCCGACCCGGGAAGACCTGACCATGCCGATCAAAGAGCAGCTGATCGTCGAGCTTTATTCCAAATAATCCTCTTCTCGGATCCCGCCCGATCAGCGGGATCAAGGAGTTCCTATGTACCGAAATTGGGAAACGCTCATCAAACCGAAAGCCTTTGAAGTGGAGGAGGAAACTCTCACTTCCACCTACGGGCGTTTTCATGTCGAACCGTTCGAACGGGGATTCGGCATCACCATCGGCAACTCCCTGCGCCGGATTCTTCTCTCCTCGCTGCAGGGCGCCGCGATCACCACGGCAAGCATCAAAGGGGTTCTCCACGAGTTTTCCACCCTTCCGGGGGTCCGGGAGGACGTGACCGATATCATCCTCAACATCAAAGAGATCCTGGTGAAAATGCATTCCCTGGGGCCCGAGATTTTGCGCCTGAAGGTGACCAAGGCCGGTGAGGTGAAGGCCGGCGACATCGACCCGAATCCCAACGTGGAGATCCTGAATCCGGAACACCACTTAGCGACGCTGTCGGGCGACGGGGAGATCGAGATCGAGATGGTCGTGAAATGGGGCCGGGGCTACGTGCCGGCGGAAAGGAATCGGGAGGAAGGCCAACCCATCGGCACGATTCCCATCGACGCTCTCTTTTCCCCCATCCGCCGGGTGAACTACAACGTGACCCACACCCGCGTGGGGCAGTTGACGGACTACGACCGGCTCACCATGGAAGTCTGGACCAACGGCAGCCTGGCGCCGCGAGACGCGGTGGCCTTCGCGGCCAAAATCATGAAAGAGCAGCTTGCCGTCTTCATCAATTTCGATGAGGAGGAGGCGGCGCCCAAATCAACGCCGAAGGAAGAGAAGACCAGCCTCAACGAAAACCTTTTCCGCAGCGTGGATGAGCTGGAGCTTTCGGTCCGCTCGGCCAATTGTCTCAAAAACGCCGAGATCCGCTATATCGGCGATTTGGTGCAGAAAACCGAGGCGGAGATGCTCAAAACCAAGAATTTCGGCCGGAAGTCCCTAAATGAAATCAAAGAGATCCTCACCGAAATGGGGCTGGGCCTGGGCATGAAACTCGATGGCTGGCCTCCCGGGGAACTGGCCGCGAAAACGGAAAAGGGAGCCTAAGAGGGAAACGAATCATGCGTCATCGAATTGCTGGCAGTAAATTGGGAAGGACAACGAGCCACCGGAAGGCCATGTTGCGCAATCTGGTTACCTCGCTTTTTGAACATGAAAAGGTGAAGACCACGGACTCCAAAGCCAAGGAACTCCGACCCCTGGCGGAGCACCTGATCGGTCTGGGGAAGCGGGGCGATCTTCACGCCCGGAGACAGGCCCTGGCGGTGGTCCGAAAGGCGGAAATCGTCAAAAAGTTGTTTGAAACGATCTCGCCCAGGTTCCAAACCCGGGTGGGCGGATATCTGCGGATCGCCAAAATCGGCTTCCGACCCGGAGATGGCGCCCCTGTTTCCATCGTGGAACTGATCGGCGAAGGGAAAAAAGAGGGCAAGAAGGGGAAAAGATCCCGGGTCGACCGGAAACGGGAAAAAGCGAAAAAAGCCGCAGCCCTGAAGCCGGCCCCCGAGGCGGTCCCGAAGAGCTGAGGTTTCGGAACTCCGCAAGGGCGAGGCGCAGGCCTTGCCCTTTTTTTTTAACCTGGATGGTTTCTTAAAAAAACCATCTGCTGCGTTACGCTTCGACTTCGTCGTTGTGGCGCACCGGTTTGTGCGCCGCACTCCTCAGTTTTTGCGCGCCTTGCATCTGGAGCTTTTTACGAGACTATCATAAAAGTTTTCCTGCCTGGACGGACCGTTCCATGATCGAGCTGCGCGACCTATCTTTTTCTTACCCTCCCCGTCCGGAATCGTCCCGGCCGGCCCTCGAGGCCATTCAGCTGAAAATCCCCCGGGGATCTTACGCCGCCGTCATGGGTCCCAACGGTTCCGGGAAAAGCACCCTCGGAAAACTGATCAAAGGCCTGCTCTCCCCCACGACCGGAGAGCTTCTCATCGGGGGAGTTCCGCTGATACCCGGGGAGATTTCACCCCGGGTCGGGTACATCTTTTCCAACCCCGAAAACCAAATCATTTCCTCCGTTGTGGAGGAAGATGTGGCTTTCGGTTTGGAAAACCTGGGCCTGGAGCCCGCCGACATCGCCCGCAAGGTGCAGCAAAGCCTGGCTTGGGTGGGGATGGAGGAGTACCGGTATCATGCCCCTCACCTCCTCTCCGGAGGGCAGCAGCAAAAAGTCGTCCTGGCCGGAATCCTGGCCATGGGGAGCGAGATTCTCGTCCTCGACGAGCCCACCTCCATGCTTGACCTCCAGGACCGCCGGGAGATCCTGGACCTTCTGCAAAAACTCCACTCCCAAGGAAACAAAACCATCCTGCATATCACCCACTCCCTGGAGGAGGCCCTTCGCGCCCGGACCCTGATTCTCCTCAACCAGGGACGGGTCAAATTTTTCGCGCCGGTGACCGAGTTTCTGGCCCGGGAAAGATGGATGGAGGATTACGGGTTGGCTCTCCCCCCCCTGCAACAGCTCATCCGGGACCTTTCGCGCCCGGGGATTCAAGATTCCTCCGGAAGTCACCTCGGTTGCAGAGCTGAAATCCTTCCTCCTAAGGGTGAAGGCGGAAAGCAGGCACACGCCGTAACAATTTATTCCGTCACTCACACTCACAATGACACTTTTCTTTTTACCCTGGGTTTCCCCTTGACACTCTCGGGAGATAATTCATATAATTTCCTCAATCTGTTCATCTCTCCAGAGGGGGAAACAACTATTCCGCGCCGGGAAGACCCTCCTTGCCCCGGCCTGCCGCAGAAAGGAGCCATTCCATGCCTGAGCAAAAAGTCGGGGAAGTGATGAAGTTCTTCTCGAAGCCCAGCGTAGCAGCCATCAAGATCACCGAAGGCGCGCTCAAGGTGGGGGACCGCATCAAGTTCAAAGGCCACACCACGGACTTTGAAGACGTCATCCAGTCCATGCAGATTGAGAACAAGACGGTCCAGGAAGCCGGAGCGGGGGCGATGATCGGGATCAAGGTGAAAGACCGGGTCCGAGAAAGCGATCTGGTCTACAAGGTTGTGGATTGAGGCCCGAAATTTCCCAGCCGATCGTCACCGTCGAAACCCTGACCCACGTCTACCACGCGGGAACCTCCCTGGAGAGAATTGCTCTCGAGGGGGTCTCGTTTGAGATTGGCGAAGGGGAATGCCTGGCCATCGTCGGGGAGACCGGGTCGGGGAAAACAACTCTGGTGCAACACCTGAACGGCCTCCTGAAACCCGCCCGGGGCCGCGTCCGGGTTGAAGGAAACGACCTGGACGGGCCGGCTGTTTCGCGGGCGGAACTGCGGCGGCGGGTCGGCCTGGTTTTCCAATACCCGGAGCACCAGCTCTTCGAGGAAACGGTTTACGACGACATCTCTTTCGTCTTGAGACAACGCCCGGTTTTTCCCCCCCACGAAATCGAGGAGAGGGTAAAGAAGACCTGCCTCAGCGTGGGGTTGGACTATGAAAAATTTCACCGGCGTTCCCCCTTTGAGTTGAGCAGCGGCGAGATGCGCCGGGTGGCGTTGGCGGGGGTTTTGGTCCAGGATCCAAAAATTCTGATTCTGGACGAGCCCACCGTGGGGCTGGATGGAGAGGGAAAGAAGGAAATTCTCCGCGAGATCCGGGAACTGAAGAGCCGGGGAAAGACCTTGATCGTCGTCTCTCACCAGGTGGAAGATTTTCTCGGCCTGATCGACCGGCTGATCGTCCTGGAGCAGGGAAAAATCTTCGCCGCCGGAGCTCCGGCAGAGGTTTTTTCTCTTCTTCTCCGGGAAAAGAAATTTCTCTTTTTGGTTCCCCCCGTCTATCGCCTGCTGTCCGAGTTGAAAGAGGAGGGATGGAATATTCCGACTCCGCCGTTCACCCCTGAAGACGCCCTGCCGATTCTGGAAAGGAATCTCTCTATCCCCGCCCGCCCATAGAAAAGCCGAATTCGAAGATTGATGGGGCCTCATTCGGAATTTGGGCCGGATTCGCGATCCATTCCGGACCCAGCAGGTTGGGTCCATTTCATCAAAAGGTTTATCTGAGCTATTTCTTGTAACCCATCCGGAGGGAAGCAGGACAGCGATAGACCCCTGGATTCCGGAGTCGAAAAATCCCGGTCCAACCCTGAAAAAATCTTTCCGCGAAGGCGGGAGGCAAGCCTACGATTTCAACCCCCAGGTTAAAAAGTCCTCGCGCCAAGCCTCCTGCGCTATGCCTTCGCGGCGGATTCTCCAGACTTCCATCGCCAAACAAGTTAGCCCGATTTACCTTCTGTGCTTATCATTAGGTCCTGGTGGGAATTCCTAATAAGGATAATTTCATTCTCCGTCCCAATTTCGGAGGGGTTAAGCGCGCCAAAACTTCCTCCTTGCTTATCGGCACCTCAAATAGCTCAAATATTTCCTAATTTGATGGTTTTGCAAGAGCTTAATAATATTAATGAAAAATATAAATATTATATAAATAATTTTATTTAAGATTTTAATATTGACAGGGATAAGGATTTTTATTATAAGGCTTTAGTATCATCATTTTTTAAACTCCGGGGAATCCTGTTTGGCAAGATAATTCCCGGTCATCGATTCGGAAGGGGTCTCCCTTTTCATTCTCATTTTGGAAATTCCGGACAAACTCTATTCTCCATTTTTTAGCGAGTGTTCCGGCTGACACGTATTGCGATATATTGATCAGCTGCAAAAACTCAAAGAAGGAGGGTTTATGAAAAGAGGAATAATTATCTGGATTGCCGTATTGCTGGCGGTTCCCCTATTTTCGCCGACATTCGTATGGGGGCAGGCGGACCCCGCTAAAACAGTAAAAATCCGAATAACCGGCCATATGCCTGTCGGCCAAGTCTGCTCAACCGCCTGCGAAATGTTTATCAAAGAAGCAGAGAAGAGAAGCAACGGGGCGTTGAAATTCACGTACTATCCGGCAGGACAACTGGCCATGGATGTGAAGGCCTATGAAATGTGCCAACGGGGCGGCATAGAGATGGCCCAGTTTTTCACCTCACGGGCGGTGGGATCGATTCCCGAAGGTGATCTGGCATATCCCTATTTTGATGACCCGGGCTGGTATGCGCGCAGGATGTACGATGAGGCGAGCGGCGGGGGAACATTTTACAAGATTATCAAACCCAAATTTGCCAAACACGGCTTGCACTTGATGCCGGGAGCCCTTTACAGCCCGGAGCATTCCACCATCACCAATAAGCCGGTCTTCAAAATGGGGGATTATAAGGGATTGAAAATACGCACCTCAGGAAGAGCCGCCGGAGTTGCCGTGGACAGTTGGGGGGCAAAGTCCGTTGTCATGACCTCGGCGGATGTATACATGGCTTTGCAAAGGCAAACCATTGATGGCGCCAACAGCGGTTTGACATCGTTTCGTTCCCGGAAATGGTACGAAGTCCTCAATCATGTCCAGTTGTTGGAGGAAATGGTCACATCTTTGGACCTGATCGCAAATTTGAAATGGTGGAACAGCCTTTCACCCGACCATCAAAAAATCATTGAGGAATCCCTCCGCGGGGCCATGATCTGGAGCTGGCAAGAGGCGATCAAGGAGGCCGACGACGACGTAAAATTTTTAAAAGAGAAAGGTCTGAAAGTCGTGGATCTGAAGAAGACGGCTCCGGGGGAATGGGAAAAAATGAGGGTGGCAACCCTGGATGCCCTGGGTAAATTGGTGGGGCCTACGGTTGGGGAAGCGACTTGGAAGGACCATATAAAAATGTATGAAGCCACGCGAAATGGAAGTCGGACCTGGATGGATGTCCTTAAAACAATAAAATGGTGAAAAATTCTGGGATGAAAGGAATAAGGCAACCCCCTTGTTGCCTTATTCCTTTTGACATTTGCGGTTAACGGGGGACCTTGGGATCGAAAAGAATGCTGGGCTAAGGAGCGATGGCCGTTCGGGGGCTGAAACGAAAAAACAGGCATTGGGGCGAAAATCAGGAGTAATGGGATTCGCCACTGAAAATCTTAGGAGAGGACGAAATACCTATGCATGGAAAAAATGATGCTGTCCCGCAGGGCATAATCGACCATATGATCAGGTTCATCAGTCTGGCGGCTGCGAATATCGTTATCGTCATGGCATTTATAACCACGTTTGAAGTAGTTTCGCGATATGTCTTTAATAGCCCCACCCAATGGACGCTGGACCTTTCCATTTATTTATTGGTCTGGTATTGCTACGCGACGATTGCATCTCTCCAGCAGCATGGAAGACATGTAAAAGTGGACCTCATAACTTCTCATTTTACCGAAAGAACTCAATTCATCTGGGATATTCTAACCAACATCCTGTTTTTGATATTTATTTCTTTGGTTATTTATTATGGGGCCGGCTACTTCTGGCATTCATACTCCAATCAGGAATACAGCTGGGCAATGTGGAGGGTTCTGATCTGGCCGGTTAAACTGGCGGTGCCCTTCGGAGGAATTTTGATCGCCATTGTCTTGGCGAAACAGATCATTCTGGGATTTCGAAATTACCCGAAATATGCCGCCGGGAAAGAGGGCAGCGGCTTCCTGAACCGAATTCCGATCCTGATGCCCGTCTACATTTTCCTGGTTTTGGGAAGCGCCTATCTCTACACCGTAAACGGCGCCCTGGGAATGGTCCTCTTGATGCTGGTGCTGTTATTTGGCGGGGTCCCCATTTTCCCGGCGTTGGGGTTAGTCGGGGTCGCAGGGTATTACCTGGTCATCGGGGGAGAAGGCGCCTTGGGGGCGTCCGTTCCTTCCGTGGCGTATAGCTCTTTGGAAAATTTCGCGTTAGTATGCCTGCCGCTCTATATTTTTGTAGGACAGGCGATTTCAAGCAGCGGCGTAAGCGAGGAAATATATAATGCGGCCTCAAAATGGGTGGGTCACTTGCCCGGCGGCGAGGCGGTGGCCACGGTTTTGGCGTGCAGTATTTTTGCGGCCGTTTCCACTTCCAGCGTCGCCACAGCCATGACCATCGGCCTGATCGCCATCCCGGCTCTGCTTGCCCGAAAATACAGCAAAGATTTTTCTTATGGTCTTTTGGCGGCTGGAGGAACGCTTGGGATCATGATTCCCCCCAGCGGGACCATGATCATCTACTCGGCGGTTACGGAAGAATCTCTGGGAAAATTGTTTATTGCCGGAGTCATCCCCGGGATTCTGCTGGCGGCGCTCTTTATTGGCTACTCCGTTTATTATTGCGTAAGAACGGGGAAATATGAAAGGGTCAAACCCGCGACTTGGAAAGAGCGGAGGCAGGCTTCGTTCTCGGCCTTTTGGGGTCTGCTGGCGCCGCTGATCATCCTTGGCGGGATCTATTCCGGGATCTTCACTCCCATGGAGGCCGGGGCTATTGCTGCGGTTTATGTTCTCTTAATGGTAGTAATAAGAGGGAAAATTAAATTACGGGGAATTGGACAAGTCGCACTATTGGCGACCAATAACAGCACGATGATCCTAAGCATCATCGTCGGAGCCATGCTGCTCGGGGACTACATGACCTTGAGCAAGATCCCCGACATGGCGACGGAATTCATAACCACCTCAAATTTCTCTCCCACCCAGATCATCATATTTCTGATGGCGATGTATGTCGTTTTGGGAATGTTTCTGGAGGTAATCTCCATCATGCTGATTACGTTGCCGATCGTTTACCCCATCATTATCAAGCTGGGATTCGACGGCATCTGGTTTGCGGTTTTGATTACGCTGAATATGGAAATGGCCCTCATAACGCCGCCGGTGGGATTAAATCTCTATGTCATTCAGGGGATCGGCAACGCCCGCTTGGCCGAGATCTTAAAAGGCGTCACCCCATTCTTCATTATTATGGTTATCTGGATGGTAATTTTGGGGGTGTTCCCGGCCTTGAGCACCTGGCTTCCTTCGGCCATGATCAAGCGGTAAAGGCCCATCGATTTATGAAGGAAGTTCCATAAATGGCTAAAACAAAAGATTCCCAAAATTTAATGGAAAAGGCCTACCGGCAGATCAAGGAAATGATTTTCAGACAGAAAATATGGCCGGGCCAGAAGATTATTTACGGGGACCTTGCCAATAGATTAAAAATGAGTAAAACCCCCATCGGTTATGCCCTGGGAAGATTGGAGCAGGAGAACTTTTTAACCTTGATCCCCAATCAAGGATATTTTGTCAAAGAAATCGACCCCGAGGAGATCAGGGAATATTTTGAAGTCCGGGAAGCCCTGGAATCCCAGGCCATCTTTTTGCTGCTCAACAAGAAATCGTACGACGGCATGGAAGAACTCGAAGAAAGATTTCAGGAACACCAAGGCTATGCCATCGTCGTATATGATCGGAAAAAGATGATTTTAGACGCCAAGGTTCATCTCCAGATTGCCAAGATGGCGGGGAATAAGGTTTTAATGAAGCAGCTCAGGCAAATATTTGAACATTTGTATCTCCGGTTTCGGGTGGAATTTTTGCACCCCCAAAGAATGGAGGTATCTCACCTGGAACATCAAAAGCTATTGAATGCCATCAAAGAAAAGGACTTGAAAAAGGCGGAAGTCCAGATGCGGATGCATATTCGTGCCGCCATGGAGAATATGATCGCCAGTATGAAAAAGGAAGAGGAGATCTTCGAATTCTAAGACGGAGGAATTGAGAAAACGATAAAGGAGCTCCGACGAAAAAAGGGGCGAAGCGGAGGGTAAAATGATCAAGGGAATAGCGCACATCGGAATCGCGGTCAGCAATATTGAGACCGGGAGGAGTTTATTTCAAAAGATATTTTCAAAAAAGAGCTCGGATCCGGAATATTTTGGGGAATTGAAATTTTCGTTTGTTCCCTTTGGAAACGCCCACGTCGAGCTGCTCGAATCCACTTCGGCGGAGGGGGTCATAAGAAAATTTATCGATAAAAAGGGCGAGGGGGTTCATCATCTTTCCCTGGAAGTGGATGATATTCAGGCGGAAGTCAATGAGATGAAAGCAAAGGGAGTGCAATTCGTAAGCGAAAAACCGTATTTCAATGCTCATAAAGACCTGGTTATTTTTATTCATCCCAAGAGCACGCCGGGAATATTGGTCGAGTTGATGCAACCTTTCAAGAGAGCCGAGGAATAGGAGGCGGGTCCCCGTGAAGTCAATAAACGACGAATTGAGATTTCTCCGAGAAATGGAGGAACGGGCCAAGATCGGGGGCGGACCTGATAAATTGGCCGACCAAAAAAAGAGCGGAAAGATGACCGCGAGAGAAAGGATCGATTATCTCCTGGACCCCGGTAGCTTTGGGGAAGTGAATATGCTGGCAGAGCACCAATGCTATGATTTCGGAATGGACAAAAGGAGATACCTTGGAGATGGGGTTGTCACGGGGTATGGGAGCATAGAGGGGAGAAAGGTTTTTATTTTTTCTGAAGATGCCACGGTATTTGGAGGATCAACCGGAAGAATTCACGGCGCGAAGATCCACTACATCCTGAAAATGGCCCGGGAAGCGATGGTTCCCGTAATCTGCTTAAATGATTCCGGAGGGGCCAGAATCCAGGAGGGAATGGATAATGTCTACGGGATCACGCAGATTTTTTATCAAAACGTGATGAATTCCGGGATTATTCCCCAGATTGCGGCCATCATGGGGGACTGCACCGGAGGATCCGCCTATTCGGCCGCGCTTTGCGATTTTATGCTGCAAGTGGAAAAAACTTCTCATGTTTTTATAACGGGCCCTGCGGTAATCAAAGAGGTTACGGGCGAGGTTGTGTCCTTTGAAGATTTGGGAGGAGCGAAAGTTCATAGCTCCAAGTCGGGGGTGGTTCATTTTGCGGCGAAGGATGACCGGATGTGTCTCGATCTGATTCGCAGGGTACTCCAGTATTTGCCTCAAAACAATCTCGAAAAACCCGCGTTAAAAATGACGAATGACCTGCCGGATCGGGAAGTCCCTGAGCTATTGGAAATCGTTCCGGCGGATATGAAAAAATCTTATGACATGAAGAAAGTCATAAAGGCCATTGTCGATAACGGGGAATTTTTCGAGGTCGCCGGGGAGTATGCGAAAAATATCATCATCGGCTTTGCCCGCATGGGAGGACGGGTCGCAGGAATCGTTGCCAATCAGACCCAGGTATTGGCAGGGTGCATTGACATCAACGCGGCGGATAAAAGCTCCCGCTTCATCCGCACCTGTGATGCCTTCAATATTCCCATGATTTCACTGGTGGATGTCCCGGGGTTTCTTCCGGGAAGCCAGCAGGAATATGGAGGGATCATCCGGCACGGCGCCAAAATGCTTTTCGCCTGGGCCGAGGCCACGGTTCCCAAAATATCCTGCATCATCCGGAAAATGTACGGGGGATCGATTCCCGCCATGGGGGTCCACCAGATTGGATTTGACCAGGTGTTTGCCTGGCCGATCGCGGAAATGCAGATGGTCGGGGCCGAGGGCGCCGTCCGGGTCTTGTTTGGCAAGGAAATGAAAGCAGCCGAGAACAAGGGAGAATTTTTCAAGGAAAAAGTGCGCCAATACCAGGAAACGTATTTAACTCCTTATCATTCAGCCTCGAGGCTGGTGATTGACGCCGTCATTCATCCGAAGGAAACCCGAAAAAGACTCATCGATGCTCTAATGATTTTAGAAAACAAGAGGGAATCGCCGCGAGCCTGGAAAAAACACGGGCTCAGTCCCACCTGAGGAAAGAACATGTTCCAGAATTTGCTTCGCTTCATTGCAGAAACATCCTTTGAAGACATCCCCCCCGAGGTCATTGAACAAGCGAAACGATGCGTCCTGGATTGGGTCGGGGTAACGGTGGGGGGGGTAGCGCACCCGGCCAGCTCCATTTTGATCGATCTGGTAAGAGATCTCGGCGGAAAAGATCAGGCTTCCATTTTTGGAACCTCTCTGAAGAGCTCCATGGTGAACGCCGCCCTGGTAAATGGGGCCATGTCCCATGTTCTGGACTTCGACGATACGCACCTGGCGGCTTTAATGCATCCCAGCGCCCCTTTGCTTCCGGCGATCTTTGCCTTTGGGGAGTATGAGGGAACGAACGGCAAAGACTTTCTGACAGCCTTCGTTCTGGGATTTGAGGCGGAGACGCGAATAAGCTTAAGCATGGGCGCCTCCCATTATGATCGGGGCTGGCATTCGACGGCGACCATGGGACGACTTGGCGCGGCCGCCGGCGTCTCCAAGCTGATGAAGCTCGATGTCAGGAAAATGAGTTTTGCCTTGGGCTTGGCGGGGACCCAGGCGTCAGGGGTCCGAAAAGTATTCGGATCCATGGCCAAATCCTTCCACCCGGGAAAGGCGGCTTTTGATGGTTTACTGTCGGCTCTCCTTGCGCAGCGAGGATATACAAGTTCGGAAAATATCCTCGAAGGCGAAAAGGGGTTAGGCGCTCTCCTCTCGGGAGACTTTCGGCTGTCCAGAGGCTTGGAGGGTTTGGGAAGCCGATATCTCCTGCAGGGTTTATCTTTTAAACCTTATGCTTCCTGCCTCTATACCCATCCTACGGTTGACGCGGCCATCCAGTTGCGAAATGAACACGGGATTGATCCCAAAGAAATAGAGGGTATTTCCTGCCAGGTTGCCAAATTTTGCTTTGATGCCGCCTGCATTCCTGTCCCCCAAAGCGGATTGGAAGGAAAGTTCAGCACCGCCTATTGCATCGCAATCGCGCTCCGAGAAGGTCGGGCGGACGAAGGTCTATTCAAAGACGATCTGGTGAAGGACCCTTTGATAACCGAAATCATGAAAAAAGTCAGGATTGAGCAAAATGCCGAGCTGAGCGATAAGGAGTCGGAAATCATAATTCACCTGAAAAACGGGGAGATCCTGAATTCAAGAGTGACAAACCCTTTGGGAAATCCAGAGAATCCGTTGCCGAACCGGGCGCTGGAAGCGAAGGCGGCAAATTTATTAGGGGTGGTCTTTCCGGAAGAAAAGATAGGAAGGATTTTTCAAAAAATATGGGGTCTGGAGTCCCTGAACAATATTTCAGAATTCGTAGAGATGCTCGTCGTCGAAAAATAGGGAGAGATCTGAAACTCTTAGGGTTAAAGGCCCGGCCTAAGAACCCAAAAGGGGTTTGGGAATGAACAACTCTGATCAGATTAAAACCGAGAAAGCTCGCTGGGAAACGAAACATTTGGGGAAAGGCGGGATTCAACCGGAAAGGACGACTTCCGGATTGGAGGTCGGCGTGGTTTACACGCCAAGCGACCTGGAGAATCAGGATTACTTGAAAGATCTTGGACTTCCGGGTGAATATCCCTTTACCAGGGGCGTTTATCCGACCATGTATCGGGGAAACCTCTGGTCCATGAGACAGTATGCTGGTTTTGCGGATGCCGAAGAATCCAATAAACGCTTCAAATACCTTCTTTCGCAGGGGCAAACAGGGTTGAGCGTGGCGTTTGATCTTCCCACCCAGATGGGATTTGACTCGGACGATCCGCTGGTTAGACCTGATGTCGGCAGAGTCGGCGTGGCCATCGATACCCTTTACGATATGGAAATTCTGTTTGAGGGGATCCCGCTCGATAAAATCACCACCTCATTTACCATCAATGCTACGGCTCCCATCATTCTCGCCATGTACCTGGCGATTGCGGAAAAGCAAAAAGTCCCGTTCGAAAAGGTGGGAGGAACCCTGCAAAATGAAATCTTGAAAGAATATATTGCCCGCGGGACCTATATTTTCCCTCCGCAGCCCTCGCTGCGCCTGGTAGTGGATGTGATCGAATTCTGCAAAGAAAAAGCCCCTCGAATCAATACCATCAATATCTCCGGCTATCATGTAAGAGAAGCGGGTGCGAACGCCATTCAGGAATCCGCCTATTGCCTTTCAAGCGCCATTACTTATGTAAATGAGGTCATCAAAAGAGGAATCGGCATCGACGATTTTGCGCCTAGAATCGCTTTTCATCTGATTGTGGGATTGGATTTTTTTGAGGAAATCGCCAAGATTCGGGCCACCCGAAAGTTGTGGGCGAGAATTGCCAAGGAGAGATTCCAGGCAAAAAATCCGCGGTCGATGATGCTGCGGCTTTTTTGCGGCTCCTCTGCCAGGGAAGCGACTTCGAGAGAACCCCTCAACAACATCATCCGGGCCACGATTGACATGATGGGAATCGTTTTTGCGGGGGCCCAGTCGGCCAGCATTTTGAGTTACGATGAGGCCTATACGATCCCCACGGAGGAATCTGCCCTGCTAAGCCTGAGAACCCAGCAGATCATCGGTTACGAAACAGGGATTGCGAAGGTGGCGGATCCTTTGGGCGGCTCGTACTATCTGGAGTACCTGACCAAGCAGATGGAAAACGCAATCGAAAAAATGATTGCCGAGATTGACGGCAAAGGAGGCATGCTGGCTTGCATCGAAAGCGGCAAAATCCAAGCGGATGTTTTAAGAAATGCCTATGAAATGGAAAAGAAGAAACAAAACGGGGAAATTGCCGTGATCGGAGTGAATAAATTTGTGGACGATCAGAAGAAAGAAGAAGAAATACACCTCACCGAAATTGATCCCCAAATCATGGAAAAGCAGAAGAGAAAATTGAAGTTCATCAAGGAGCGAAGAGATCCAAAACGGGTGGAAGAGAGTTTGAAGCGGCTTAAAGAAATGGCCAAAGGGAATGCCAACCTTGTTCCTCTTATTCAGGAGGCCGTGAAAGAGTATGCGACGGTGGGGGAAATTTGTGGCTGTTTGAAGGAAGTTTTCGGCGAGCATCGAGAATCCATGGCTTTATAAAGGATGGAGGCGACTTCCCAATGATTCGAGTGTTAATCGGAAAACCGGGATTGGACGGGCATGATAAGGGGGCCAAAACCGTTGCCATGGCCCTGAAGGAAGCCGGAATGGAAGTCATTTTTACGGGGAGGCGGCAGAGTGTGGATCAGATTATTTCCGCGGCCATTCAGGAAGATGTGGACGTAATCGGTTTGAGCATTCTGTCCGGATCCCATTTGGCCATCAGTGAAGAGCTCCTGGAAAAAATGAAAGTGAATAAACTTGAAGAAATATTGGTCATCATCGGAGGTGTGATTCCCCGGAGGGATATTCCGCTGATGAAAAGAATGGGGGTAAAAGAGGTTTTTCCGGTCGGATCTTCGTTTGATGAAATCTCCAAGTTTATAAACGATCATGTTACCAAGTCCTAAGAGCTGCTGCCGGGGAAAAAGAGGAACCGGGCGGAGGCCTGATGGGCAGAGAGATGAGGGCAGGGCGACAGAATCGAATCGGGACGCAAGGGAGAAATATGCCATGAGTGAATTACCAGACAAGGTCCAGGACTCGGCCTTGAAAGGGATCCGGATCCTGGACTTGACGATCATGCTGGCGGGCCCGTTTGGATCGATGCTGATGGGAGACCTGGGGGCCGAGATCATTAAGGTTGAATCGTTGCAGGGAGATGAAACCCGGGTGATCCCGCCATATTTTTATGGGAAAGACAGCGCCTATTTCTGGTCTATTAACAGGAATAAAAGAAGCCTGGCGATTGATTTAAAGAGCCGGGAAGGCCTGGAAGTCTTTTACGATCTGGTGAAGAAATCCGATGTGGTCTATGACAATTTTCGACCCGGGGTTTTAAATCGGCTGAAAATCGACTATGAAACCCTGAAAGGCATCAATCCCAAAATTATCTGCTGCTCGGTTTCCACGTTTGGGCATACCGGTCCCTACAAGGACAGACCCGGGTATGATTTGATTGTCCAGGCAATGAGCGGGGGCATGTCCATTACCGGGGAACCGGGAAGGACCCCGGTCAGGGCCGGAATTCCGCTTGGCGATCTCATGGGAGGATTGCTGGCGGCCCAGGGAATCATGGCGGCATATATTGCCAGGCAAAGAACGGGGGAAGGGCAAAAGATCGAGGTCTCTCTCCTGGACGGGCAAATATACCTCTTGACTTATATTGCGCAATATTTTTTCCATTCGGGGGCTATTCCGACCCCGATCGGATCGGGTCACCAGTCACTCGTCCCTTATCAAGCCTTTAAAACCAAAGACATCATGATTGTTGTGGTCGCTCATCAGGATCATCATTTTGATAGATTCTGCAAGGCCATAGAAAAGCCCGAGTGGGCCCAGGACCCCCGATTTGCCACGCGCCCCGCCCGCCTTGAAAATCGGGCCGTCTTGATCCCAATGATTGAAAACCACCTCCAGACCAGGAATGGCGACGAGTGGCTCGAAATGATCCATAAGGCAGGGGTACCCGCAGGCCCGATCAATACGCTTGACCGGGTCCTGAATGATCCCCAGGTATTGGCGAGGGAAATGGTTGCGGAGATGGAAGGCCCGTTGGAAAATGCGAAGATTAAGACCATAGGAAATCCGCTAAAAATGAGCAAGACGCCAGTGAAAGGATCTTTTCCAAGGCCCCCGGGGTTAGGAGAGCATACGCGGGAGATTCTTGAAGGCATTCTGGGATATCCGGAAGAAAAGCTTAAGGATTTGGATCAAAAGGGAATCATTCGCTTATCCTGAACCTTGATGGCCGCTTGTTATTCGGCAGAAATTAGGGATTTCTGCGGTAAGCGCCAAAACTTTGATCGGGGAGAAAACATGGTAGAAATTGTAATCGTTGATGGAGTGAGGACGGCCATCGGACGTATGGGGGGCAGTTTGGCAAATTTCCGGGCCGAGGATTTGGCAGCGATAGCCATCGAAGGATTGGTTAAAAAGACCAATGTAAATCCTCTGACGATTGATGACGTTATCATGGGGATCGCTCTTTCATGGCACACCGCCGTGAACCTCTGCCGATGGGCAGTCTTGAAAGCAGGACTTCCCTTTTCGGTCCCAGGGTTGACGGTCGAGCGTCAGTGCGGATCGGGGTTGCAGGCGGTTGTGCTTGCGGGTCAACGGATTCTGGCGGGTGATGGGGAGGTTTTCATCGCCGGAGGGACGGAAAGCCATTCCACGAATCCTTACAAAATTTCCCGGCCTGCACAGGCCTATCAGATTAATCCGCCGGGGTTCATAAGTTGGGAAACGGCCCCCCGACCGGAATGGAACCTGGTGATGGGAATGACCGCTGAAAATCTGGCCGAACAATGGAAAGTCAGCCGGGAAGCGCAGGATGAATTCTCTTGTCACAGCCAGATGCGGGCCGTGAAAGCGATCCAAACGGGCCGTTTCAACGAAGAGATCATCCCAGTTGTGATCCCTCAGCGCAAAGGGGAACCTGTTCGCTTCGACGTGGATGAGCACCCTAGGGCCGATACGGCCATAAATAAGCTGTCTGCACTTCCGGCAATCTTTAAAAAGGGGGGAACGGTCACTGCCGGAAACTCTTCCGGCTTAAATGACGGGGCGGCGGCTTTACTGGTCATGTCCGCAGATAGGGCTAAGAGCCTCGGATACAAGCCTTTGGCCCGGCTTCTCTCGTCAGCTGTTGTGGGTGTGGATCCGAGGATCATGGGGATCGCACCGGCATATGCAATCCCTAAAGCCCTGCAGCGGGCCGGCCTCAAATTTGAGCAGATGGACGTGGTGGAATGCAACGAAGCCTTTGCGGCCCAGGCTCTCGCGGTAGTCAAGGAGCTGGAGAATCAGGGTATGAAGGTAAACATGGACAAGTTAAACCCCAATGGGGGAGCGATAGCCTTGGGCCACCCCAATGGGATGAGCGGAGCCCGCCTTGCTTTAACTCTGATTCGAGAATTACACCAGCGAAATGCCAGGTATGGAGTTGCTTCTCTATGTATTGGCGGAGGCCAGGGGATTGCCGCAGTATTTGAAAGAATATAAGAGTGGAGCAAGGAATCATGGTTGTAAAGGGGTCACATCTGCTCTTGACTCATGAAGCCTCTCCTTTTTCGAGAAAATGATCCCCGGCATGCTGGATTCGGAGATGGTCGAGGATATGGCCAAAATCGCAAACGAAGCCATAAAGGACGAGGTCCAGGCCTATCACATCATCAACAACCGAGCCGGCGGCAACGCCCCCCCTGATCGCCGAAAAGATCGTAGACCGGCTGCATTCCGAGAAGCGGCAAAAAGTTATCCTGAACCTGCCAATAAGGCTCCCATTTCTTATCGTATCCGTCACCTTTGAAAATCAGCTCTGAGTTCAATTAGATTGTTGCATATCCATAATACGAGAGAAGTTCTCATGAATCATTTCCGGCGTGACCTCTTGTTTAGGATCTAACCTAATTCCCTCCCCCTCGACTATTTGAACGCGAGAAAAATAACCACCCCCAGCGGAATAGATATCACCCGTGATTTGGCATTGAGCACTGCATAAATAGACCACCATGGCCGTGACCAATTCAGGCCTGAGAAAAGGTGGAGGGTTTCATTTCCAGGAGTTCGGCGGCTCCCCCATTTCCCCTTCTCTTCGAGCAGCTTTTTGCAGTATCCGCAGGATATGCCGATGCTCATTTTCCCTCAGGAGTGGGAGACGTTCATAAATTTATAATTTCACATGGCCAATTTCAGGGAGGCAATCCTATTGGTTTTGATATTCAAGGGTGTTATTCCGCTTTACGGTGGATAATAGCCAGTTCCTTTATTCTAAGTGTTTAAGAAATAGCCCATCAGGATTTTGTGCAAAGAAGTACTCCCAGTATTATTCAGAATGTAAAAAATATTTAACAAATATAGTGAGTTAAAAGATTCATAAAATTATTCTTGACAAAAGAAAGAGAAGCTGGTATTTTGCCGAAAAAAACGAACGTTCGTTCTAATATTTCGCTGATTTCAATTTACCATATGAAAAAGTTACGAAGATCCCGCGGCAAAATTGAATACCCAAAGAATAGAATTGAAATCAAAAACCTAGAGCTGGTTCGAAAGAAACGCCTCCAAATCGCCGTAGGAGCGTCTAAATTGTTCGCTAAAAAGGGATTTCACCGAGCGACAATGCGTGAGATTTGCAAGGCTACTGGTTTTACCGTTGGCAACCTCTATAATTATATAAAGACCAGGGATGATGTTCTCTGTCTGGTGTTCGAAACATTCTTTTCCATATGGAGCCATCAACTGGAAAACGAGGGCGTCTTCGATATTGAAGATCCCGTGGAGCAATTGCGAATGGCAATCCGCAAGAGGGTTGAGTTGATTAACCAAGTGCGGGATATGGTTTTCCTCATGTATACAGAGGCTAAATTGTTACCCCGAGATTTCCTGAGGACGATTCTGAACGAGGAGAGTTATTTAGTTAAAAATTATGAGCGGATCCTAAGAAATGGCATAGAAAAGAAGGTGTTCAAAATCAAAGACCCTTTCTTTGCGGCCAATGTTATCGTTTACCTTCTGGCAATCGAGCCTCTTAGAGGATGGAACCTAAAAAGATACAGCATTAGTCAAATCAATCGACGGCTGGAAAAATCTATTTTCGCCCTTGTTATGAATCCAGAAGAATAAAGGTAGTTCAATGGAGAATGCAGGGGTAAGTACTTCGCGCTACTCGACCCTGGCATATTTCTGTTAACCCCGATGGCGTATTTTGATACCTTGGAAGGTCATTGTTGTTTTCAGCTAAGCCACAGCTTGAAATATTTTTTCAACTGAAATTAAGGTGAATAGGGTGAAAGGGGGAGGAGAAGAAGTGATAACGGAAGCAGATCGACTTTTGGAAGGGGCCATTGACCTCCACTGCCACGTATACCCGGAGATATGCTTGGAAGCAAAGATGAGGGTCGAGGATTTGGAAGCTGCCCAATTGGCCGCCCAAGCTGGGATGAAGGGTTTCGTGCTCAAATCGCACATGTGGCCGACGATAGGTCGGGTTTATCAGCTGAGGAATCAAATTAAGGGATTCGAGATCTGGTCGAGCATTACGCTAAACCCCAGCGCCGGCGGGTTCAGCCTCTGGGGAATAGAATCGGCTTTAAAACAGGGAGTAAAAATCATTTGGATGCCTACGTACAGTGCTAAGAATGACCTCCAGCGAGGGGGTTTCAGCGTTTTTGTGAAGAAACACCTTTCAACCTTCAGTCGGGCTGACGTCAAAGATGGTCTAACGGTTTTCAATGATTCTGGAGAGATTGATCAGAAAGTGAAAGAGATTCTGGCCTTGGCTAAAGATTATGACGTGGCCGTCTCTACCGGCCATCTCTCACCGGAAGAAAGTCTGGCTATTGGTCGAGAGGCCAAAAAAATGGGTTTAAAGAAGATTATTTTTGGTCATCCAGATAGTAAGGCTGTCGGAGCTCAAATGGAGGATATCAAGGCGATGGCTGAAATGAACTTCTTCGTCGAATTTACTTTTTTGGGCTTACTTCCAGCCTTTTGGAGAATCAGTATTCAGGAGGTATGTAAAAGAATCAAAGAGATCGGAGCAGAGCGCTCGATTCTTACGACCGATGCAGGTTTTGAATGGCCACCTCCTCATTCGGAGATGATGCGGATGTTTATTAGTTCTCTTTTGACCCAGGGGATAACCGGAGATGAAATTAAGATGATGGTTTGGAAAAACCCTAGCGAGTTATTGACTGTATGAGTTAAGGATGGGAGCCTGTCTTTACAGGCGGCGACCTATTTTATTTAAACCTAATTCAGTCGTTAGGTAAACCACTGGTTTTACCAGTGCGACTCGAAAAGGTTTGACCGTTGACTATGAGAATCCTTTTGAATCAAAGCCATTAGTGAGCATTAAAAACAGCTATGTTTAAAGGGTAGAAAGGGCTTTGCCCATTTTCGATGGCATTAGAAACCCGGCAATTCCTTTTTCCCCCGTTGGAAATGTGGCCCAATTCGTGAAAACAAGCAGGATTCAACTTCCAAAAGGGAGAAAAGATTATCAGATTACTCGGCGTTGGGCAAAGAGGCCAACCGCCTTTGAGGCGGCCCCACTTATCAAGCCACCCGCTCTGCGGGGGTGTCTGACTTGTGGACAAGAATAGTATAGATGGAGACTTAAAAATGGAAGCTGATCGCGTGAGTGGTTTTTTGTGCCTAATATTCGGGTTTGTATGCATGTACGCATCAACCCAGCTGACCTTGGGGTCCTTTCGAGAGCCAGGTCCGGGCTTTTTCCCATTCATAGCAGGGTGTTTTTTTAGCCTGCTGGCGCTCCTAATAGTCATAAGTTCGTTCATTCCGGGAAAGGGGCGGAAGAACAAGGTCTCTTCTCTCTGGAAAGGGGTGAACTGGCGTCGGCCGCTCACCGCGGCATTGTTGATACTAGGTTATATCCTCATCCTGGAAAGGGTGGGGTTCCTGCTGACTTCTCTTATTGTTCTTTTCTTGATGCTGAGGTGGGTGGAAAAATTTTCCTGGGGGAAGGCCCTTTTGATCTCGGCTTCTGCCTCCGCCTGCACCTATCTCCTTTTCCAAAGGCTTTTGAAAGCAAACCTGCCCATAGGCATATTGGGCATCTGAATCCGATAGGATATCCGGCGTGGATTTTTTCGGCAACCTGATAACCGGTTTGAGCGTGGCCTGTGAACCCTATAATCTCTTATTTTGTTTTCTGGGGGTCTTCATCGGCACCCTGATCGGCGTTCTTCCCGGGCTCGGACCCTCAGCCACCCTGTCCATCCTTTTACCCGTGACCTTCGGCATGCCCGCCACCACCGCCATCATCATGCTGTCCGGCATCGCCTACGGCGCGCAGTACGGCGGCTCCACCACCTCCATTTTGGTCAACATCCCGGGCGAGACGGGCTCCGTTATCACCTGCCTCGACGGCTACCAGATGGCCCTCCAGGGCCGAGCCGGGCCCGCCTTGGGAATCGCGGCCTTTGGTTCCTTCATCGCCGGGACGGTGGGGATCATCGTCCTGCAGATTCTGGCTCCCCCCCTGGTAAACATCGCGCTGAAATTCGGCGCGCCCGAATATTTTTCCCTCATGATCCTGGGCCTCGTCATTCTCACTTTTCTCGCCGAGAAATCGATGCTGAAGGCATTGATGATAGCCGGAATGGGGACTTTCCTTGGAACGGTGGGGCTGGACACCATCTCCGGCGTTGCCAGGTTTACTTTCGACATTCCGGAATTTTTTGACGGATTGGGAATTGTGCCCATGGTCATGGGCCTTTTCGGCATTGCCGAGATCTTCCTGAATTTGGAGAAAACCATCAAAGCGGAAATCCGCGACGGGAAGATCGGCAACTTACTCCCCACCCTGAAAGATTGGGTGGACAGCAAATGGGCCCTCGTCCGGGGAACGGTAATCGGGTTTGGGCTGGGCCTTCTGCCGGGTGCGGGAGCGGTTCTATCTACTTTTGTCGCGTACGCCGTGGAAAAGATGGTTTCCAAGAACCCGCAGAAATTCGGCCACGGAGCGATAGAAGGAGTGGCGTCCCCGGAGTGCGCCAACAACGCGGCCGCCAGCGCAGGATTCGTTCCTATGCTTACGCTGGGAATCCCGGTGATTCCGACATACGCTATACTTCTGGGCGCCCTGATGTTGCACGGGATCACTCCGGGTCCCATGTTGATGAAACAGCATCCGGACTTGTTCTGGGGGGTTATCGCCAGCATGTACGTGGGCAACGTCATGCTTATCGTTTTGAACCTTCCTCTGATCGGCCTCTGGGTGCGGGTTTTGCGGGTTCCCTACCCCATCTTGTTCCCCCTCATTCTCTTATTTTGCCTCATCGGCGCGTACGCGATCAACAAGAGCACTGTGGATGTGGCCATCATGCTCTTCTGTGGGGTTTTGGGGTACTTGATGCGCAAATTCGAATACGAACCCGCGCCCTTCATCATGGCCTTTGTTTTGAGCTCCATGCTGGAGACATCCTTGCGCCGATCCCTGGCGTTTTCAGATGGAGGATTCATGATATTTTTTACCCATCCCATCTCGTTAGGATGTCTAATCCTGGCCTCGATCCTCCTGGTTATAGCGGCCCTCCCGGGCGTCCGGAAGAAGTTCGTTGGTGAGACGTAAGACACTGGGTGAATTATTGGATTCTGTTAGGTCCATTAAAATGTCACGAAAGGAGAAAAAGAAATGAGAACCATGAAAAATCTTTCAACCGTAAATGTTATCGTGGGACTGACTCTGGTTTTTATGATTGGGCTCTCCTCGTTCACCTTTGCCCAGGAGTATCCTACGAGACCCATCACGCTTTACTGCGCCTTTCCCGCCGGTGCTACGATGGATGTTTTGACAAGAGCACTGGCCATTAGGGCGGAAAAAATTCTGGGAGTTCCGGTCGTAGTTGATAATAAAGTTGGAGGATTGGGAACGGTGTGCGCTGCTCTATTAGCCTCCCAAAAGCCGGACGGATACACAATCGGCGTTATTGCGACCGGGGCGATGACTTATGTTCCCCTCCTGTATAAAGTATCCTACAAACCCTTAGACGCCTTTACCCCGTTTCTTCAATTCAGCCAATTTATTGGGGGGCTCTGCGTCCTCAGCGAATCGCCCATTAAGACAGTCAATGATCTCATAGAATATGCAAAAACCCATCCGGGCCTAACCTTTGGCTCAACCGGGACGAACGGCTTTCATCATCTGGCTGTAGAGCTTTTTTCCCAATGCAAGGGGTTGAATTTAAAGCATATCCCTTACAAGGGCGGAGCGGAGTCGATTCCGGCCATACTGGGGAAACATATCGATCTCCATGCGGGCTCTGCCCACATTCCGTATGTTCGGCAGGGAGTTCTCAGATTGCTTATGAATTACAGCGCCAATAAGAGAGATCCCTCTTTCCCAGACGTTCCGACTTTAATTGAGCTCGGCTGCCCGGACTACCCCGGGGATGGCATGATGGTAGCAGGCCCCAAAGGCCTTCCCGAGCCTATTGTCAAGAAGTTGAAAAGCGCTTTTAAGACGGTTGCAGATGGCGAGGAATTCCAGAAGCTGTTAGTTCAACTTAATCTTCCTTACACTTACAAAGACGGAGAAGAACTAAATAAAGAGGCCCCCACTGTAACTGAGTATTATAAGGATTTAAACAAAAAGTTAGGGATCGGAAAATAAATCCCGGAATGTTTCCATTTCGTGTCCTTCTGATAAGCCTGCGTAGTGGGAGGAGAGGGGCACGCAGGGCCCGGGCGGAGCATCGACCAGGTGACCTGAGAGGGCAGGCAGCATGAGTCGCCGCCTGGAGGTAATTCCAGGGAGCGCCTTTCCAGGATTTTGAACAGCTCCAGGAATGTTTCTGAAGGATCGCCAGGTAGTCAAATGATTTGATCTGGTTGAGCTTGGAGATATGAATGAGGCTCCTGAGTAGGTCCTTGATGTAAGCCCCCGTGTTGAGTGCGGTAGAAATGCGAGTTTTTGCGGTGCAGAATAGCCTGTTTGGGGGCTATCATAAATTGCAGTGAAAAACTATCGGAGAGGAGACTTGTATGCCAGTCGTTCACATCAACCTGTACGATGGAAAATCCGTGGAAGTAAAAAAGAAGATTGCCGTCGCCGTGACCGAAGCCTTCGTAAAATCGATGGGGATCGCGCCGGAACTGGTAAAGATCATGATTCATGAGATTCCGAAAGAAAATTTTGCCACGGGCGGTATTCTGGACTCAGAAAGAAAGCCGTAACCCTCTGCGACCATCATGGCACGGGAAGCGAAGCAACCTTGTATTCTCAAAACACGAAGATTGCTTCGTGGTCCCCTTCAGAGTGCTCTTCGCAATGACCTAATTGCCTGAGTTTTCTGAACCGTCTTGACCGCATTCAGGATGGCGGAAGCATTTCTTTCCTTTCATTAAAGGCGGCAAAATGGGCTAATACCTGGCCATCCCTGCCAGAGAAAGATAAACGGGGATTCCGCGCCTCGTAGAAGGCGCGCCGGGACTCCATCGCCCGAGGCATTGGCTTATCCTTGCTGGCGCTCAACGAAATCGGATAATTTCCTCCGCTATTAGCGCCGACTTCACGGAAATGCTACCTGCCGGTCCGGATCGCTGACTACCGCCGAACCGTTTTCGCTCTTCAGCCTTCCTGCATACGGCGGAAGTCAACGTGATCGCCAACTTTGCCCGGGGGATGGAAGTTAGGAAATGGAATTAGGTCATCATCCGGATGTTAAAGGGAGAACAATGCGTCGGCTTAGCCGTGAATCGGGACCTTCTGGAATTCCGGGATGTGCCAGAAATGAATTTCAAAAGGCTCGAAACTGCGGGAAACCTGATCCTCTGACACCGCGGTTCAGAAAATCTGTTCAACCTGGATCCCCAGGACTCATTTTTGAGCTAGCGAATCAAAGGTCCTGCATAATTGAATTGAATGGAGGGCAAGATGTCGAAACTGGTTGAAAGCAAAGAAGGGCTGCGGGTTTTGTTGATGGGAAATGAGGCCATCGCCCGCGGAGCCTTGGAAGCAGGGGTCAATGTGGCTTCAAGTTATCCGGGCACTCCTTCTTCGGAAATTCTCGAAAATCTATCCCGGGCAGCGAAGGAACGGAACCTATATGTGGAGTGGTCCACCAACGAAAAAGTCGCCTTGGAAGTGGCGGCGGCGGCCTCATTTTCCAATCTGCGCGCTTTGTGCGCTATGAAGCAAAACGGGGTGAACGTAGCTTCCGATTTTCTTCTCCACCTGGCTGGGTCCGGTACACGCGGAGGGCTGGTCCTCGTTTCCTGCGAAGACCCCGGGGCCCTTTCCAGCGCGAATGAGGGGGATTCACGGAATTTCGCCCGATTGATGGAATTCCCTCTTCTGGAGCCCGGGGATTTTCAAGAAGCCAAGGATATGACCAAGTGGGCTTTCGAGCTTTCGGAGGAAATCAAGAACATTGTCATGGTGCGCAGCGTTACCCGGATGTCCCATGCCAGCGGAAATGTTTGGTTGGGCGGGCTGCCCGAACCCCAAAAGACCGCCAAGGCCGATCTTTAAATTTGAAGGGTCTCTGCTCGAACCGGAGACAGGGCCGGTATCAGGCATTCCCATCATGCATCGACATAAGCTTCAGCACCAGAAACTTGGAATTGCTCAGGAAGTTTTCGAGAAAAGCCCTTTCAACACCTACCAAGGCCCGGAGAAGCCTGATCTGCTACTCATCACCAGCAGCGCCTGCAACCTGTACAGCCGGGAGGCCATCTCATCTTCTTGGGACTGAAGGACAGGGTAGGACTGCTAAAGTTGGGCACCACCTGGCCTTTGCCAACGAAGCTGGTGAAAAAGTATCTGTCCATGACCGACAAGATTCTCATCGTGGAGGAGGTCTTCCCGTTCCTGGAGGAGAATATCAAGATCCTCGCCGCGGAAGAGTGGAAGGATGTCGGGAACAAGACCTTTTACGGGAAGAGGGAAGGCACTATCCCCAGGAGGGTGAGCTTAACCCGGATCTTGTGGCTTCGGCGCTCTCCCAAATCCTGGGCATTCCCTATGAGCCCGCGGAGCCGGAATACGAAAAAAGCTCCCAGCGTGCCGTTGCCTCCATGGCCGAACGGGATCTCGCCTTGTGCCCGGGCTGTCCCCACCGGGCTTCGCTCTGGAGCATCAATAAGGCTTTGCAACTGGACAACTCGTAAGGGGTTTGTCTGCGGAGATATGGTTGTTATGCCCTTGGCCTATGGCCCTCCGGGTACAGTGTTGTGAAAACCCTCCATGCCATGGGATCCTGCCTGGGTCTGGCCAGCGGCTTCGGCAAGCTAGATGCTTTCGGCATGGATCAATCGGTCGTGGCCGTATGCGGGGATTCCACCTTTTTTCATGCGACTTTGCCGGCGCTGATCAATGCGATCCATCATCGGTCCAACCTGACGCTGGTCGTATTTGACAACAGCGGCACGGCCATGACCGGGTTTCAGCCCCATCCGGGCTTACCTGTCGACGCGATGGGCCAAGAAGCGCCGAGTATGGACATCGCCAGAATCTGCGAGTCCATGGGGGCGAAGGTGGAAACGCGGGATCCTTTTAACCTGGAAGAGACGAGGTCAACCCTCAATCACCTGATGGAGCAAGAAGGGGTCAAGGTTCTTATCCTGCGCCAGATCTGCGCCTTGAGCCCTGAGAAAAGGGGTAAGAGGCGATATAAAATGCGAATCGAGGAAACGAGGTGCCTCGGAGAAGCATGCGGCTGCAATCGCGTGTGCACCCGCATTTTTAAATGCCCTGGTCTGGCTTGGGATAGTGAGAAAAAGAAGTCCCGGATCGACGAAGTGATCTGCGCGGGGTGCGGCGTCTGCACAGACGTTTGCCCAGCCGGTGCCATTATTCGAGAGGAGGCGATTTAATCATGAAACCGCTGCCCCAGGATCCATACAATATCATCATGACGGGTGTGGGTGGCCAAGGGAATGTGATGGCCTCCCGGGTCCTCGCCAACATGCTTTCCTTGAAAGGGTATTGGGTTACGATCGGGGAGACCTTCGGGTCATCCCAGCGCGGGGGGTCCGTGATGAGTCATATCCGGATATCCTCCACAACCACCTGGAGTCCCCAGATCCCCAAATGGAAGGCCCATATCGTTATTGCTCTTGAGCCCTTGGAGGCAATCCGGGTTTTGGCGACCTATGGCAATCGGGACGTGAATGTCCTGGCGAATATGCGGCCCATCCAACCCGTGAGCGTGATTGCGGGTGAGCAAAATTATCCGACCCTTGAGGAAATCCAGAACACCTTGAATCGTCTCTCCAGCCATGTCTGGCTAATCGACGCCACGGATGAGGCCATGAAGCTGGGGAATCCCGTTCTCGGTAACATCATCATGATTGGGGCGATCAGCGGTCTGGGCCTCCTGCCTGTGGGATTGGATGATTTTATGGACGACAATCCGGGAAACGTTTCCGGAGAAGGTCGTCGAGGTGAATCGACGGGCTTTTGAGATTGGAAAGGACAAATTAAGACAATAAGGGGTCGGGGGTTGACGACATACAAAGCGTTCCATCAAGTCTATTGATATCCTGGTTTTCCTTGGCTGTTTTTGGGCCAGATAGAAAATGGGGGACAGAAAGAAACCATGAATCCACAGATTATGGGGGAAAAAATGAATTACATTCGTCCGGTTGATTTCGCGGCGATCGAACAAAGCGGTCCTGAAAAGCGCTTGACCCAAACAATAATTGACCATACTTCGGGTGCGAAAACCTGCACGATTTATTGTATCAAGACGCCAGCCGGAAGTGGCTCTCCGGCTGGTCTGCATACTCACGAAGTGGATCAAATATTTTATATATTGAAAGGCACAATGAGTATCGAAATCGAAAACAAGGAGTATGAAGTTGGCGCCGGAACACTTAGTAATATTCCCAGCTGGAGTGCCTCACCGCAACTGGAACGGGGGCAGGGAACCGACGGTGCATCTGGCGTTCAACACACCGATGCCAGATCCGAACTTGCCCTTCGCGACACTCGGCGAAGTCCTAAGGCAACAAGTGCCCGGAGTTTCCTGATTGGAAACTTTATAATCCGAAATTACAGGCAGCAATATAATGCTCCCTATGTAACCCTGAGGAGGATGTATTTGAAGTTCGTGGCAGGTATTTAATCGGCTGCTTTCAAAAAAATCAGGGGTTTTTATGAGCCGAAGAAATTTTAGGAGGAAAACTACGTGACCATAAAGATCATGGGCCAAAAGGAGCTCAACCAAGCGGTCAGGGACGCCCATTTCTGCACGGGCTGCGGGGCCTGCATCAACCTGTGCCCCTATCAGGCCTCATATCGAGACCAGGTAGTCATGCTTCATCCCTGCGACCTGAAAGAGGGAGGGTGCTACGCCTTCTGCCCCCGCACCCCCACGGATCTGGAGACCCTCAAGAAGCGCCTCTTTGATTCGAGAGATCTGACCCCTGAACTCGGGGCGGTGAAGAATTTCTACATCACCCGGGCCGCGGACCCGAAGGTACGGGCAGGGGCCCAGCACGGCGGGACCGTAACGACCCTGGTCACCCTTGCTCTCCAGGAGGGGATCATCGATACGGCCGTTCTCGCAGAGGAGGGCCGGGATCTTCTGCCCCGGGGAACTTCGGTGCAAGATCCTGCTTCGGTCAAGAAAGCAGGGCCGGAGCAAATTCGTGGTTTCCCCCAACGTGGCCGAATTCAACCGGATCGCCAAGGAGGGAGGGAAGAAAATCGGGACCGTCGCCACCCCCTGCCAAGCCCTAGCCCTGGCTAAGATGCGAATGAAGCCCCTAAAAACATACGCAGAGCGAATCGACCAGTTAAAACTGGTCATCGGTATCTTCTGCGGATGGGCGTTGTCTTGGCGGGGCCTGGCGGAGGTGCTCCGGAAAAAGATCGATCTCTCGGAAATCGAGGGTATAGATATCCCCCCGAGCAAGTATCACGTTTTGCAGGTCTTCACCAAGAAAGGAACCCTCGATATTTCCCTGGACGAGGTGACTCCCTCCGTCCGGGGGGCCTGCTGGTACTGTCCTGATTTGACCGCCGAGTTCAGCGACCTTTCTGTGGGATCGGCCCGTCTGTCCGAAGGCTGGGAGGAAGCCAAAGGGTGGAACCAGGTCATCGTGCGGACCCCTGCAGGACAGAAGCTTGTGAACCTGGCGAAGGAGAAGGGGCTTTTGGAGTTCCGGAAGGTACCCGATGAAAATCTGCCCAAGCTGAAGGCCGCCTCCTTGGGCAAGAAAAGGACTGCGGTGAAAAATCTGAAACTCAGGAGCCGAGACGCAAAGAATCTGTATTTCCTGGACCCGGAAGATCCAGTTCTGGCCGCCATGGCTGCCGGTTCGTAGGGATTGCAGGAAACGGAGTAAAACATATCGAGATTGATCGAAAACAAGGAAGGATTTCCGCCCGTGCTCATGGGCAACGGAGGCATCGTCCGGGATCCTTGGATGCCGGGTATTAACCGGAACCTCGTAGATGTCCCTTTTTTGAAATTTATGGGTAATAGTTGATTTCGTTGTTAACGGAAAAAGCTTTATGATTGAAACGGAAGCGATAATCTTTTCCGAAAGGGACCTACTCTTAGGTATTTTATGGGAAGGGGATCATCAATTACATACTAATAAACCTGGCATGAAGGAGACTCCCTTTGGGACAACGATTGCGCATGGGAACACCGTAACGTCAAAGATTTTGGGGCAATTTTTTGGAGCTCAGTTTAAGTCAGGCGAAGAAATTGATATAAAATAAATAAATATATTATGCGGAATCCTGATATTCCGGCTGAATATCAACATCGGGCTTTCCGGCTTTTTCAAGATATGATGGCATCCGCATGGGGCGGACATAAACTCATCGATGCTTTGCATGGTGGGGGGTCACCGGTAATTGAGAAAGTTGCGCTTTATCGTGACCATAATATCGAGCATTCAAAAAACATTGCAAAGAAGTTGGGGGGAATCCCCTATAGCAGAACAACGAAAGTCTTGGCGCGGAAAAAAGATTTTGGAGGCTAATTGAAGATTCGTCGGAAAAGCTAACAAAGGAGAGGGAGGGAAACTCATCGCTCTCCTGTAATCCTCAAAGGCCATATTATTCGCAAAAGGGGGGGGGACGATGCCAGATGCTTCGCCTGAGATTATCCCGAGGGAGGAAGAATGCTTAGCACACGATTGACCGAGATGCTGGGAATTCAGTACCCCATTATTCTGGCGGGGATGAACTGGATTACAACCCCTGAGCTTGTATCCGCGGTATGCAATGCCGGGGGGCTGGGTATCCTTGCCACGGCGGCGAGCACTCCCGAAGAGAGCCGCAAACAAATCCGCGAAATCCGCGGTCTCACCGACAAGCCGTTCGGGATCAATCAAATCCTCATCGGCCCCGGGGCGAAGGAGAACATTGCCGTCGCCATCGAGGAAAAAGTTCCTATCATCAATTATTCCCTGGGAAAACCCTGGTTTATTGATCAGGTCCATGCGTATGGCGGAAAGGTAATGGGGACAATAGCGGTGGCCCGGCATGCGGTTCGGGCGGTGCAATTGGGTTGCGACCTGCTGGTCGTCACCGGGCATGAAGCGGCGGCCCACGGGGATGTTGCTACTTCGCTGGTTTTGCTTCCTCTGGTTGCCGGATTGGTGAAGGTTCCCCTGATTGCCGCCGGGGGCTTTTCTGATGGTCGCGGACTCGCAGCGGCCTTAGTTCTGGGGGCGGATGGGATCTCGATGGGCACCCGATTTATTATGACCCAGGAGAGCAGGGTTCATGAGAATTTCAAGAAACTCATCCTCAAGGCCACCGAGCAGGATACTTTATACGCCGATGTTTTTGACGGTATGCCGGGGCGGGTGCTCAAAAGCCCAGGGGCGGAGGCGATAATGAAATCAGGGCTCTCGCTGGCGCAGTCGGTCCGGGCCGCCCTGGAAGTTAAGCGCATCCTGAACCTTCCCTTCTCAAAATTTATGGCCCTCAGTTGGTCCATGATGAAATCCGAAGAGGGGAAAAGTCTTCTCATGCAGGCACGACAGGCCAATGGGGCAGTCCAGCATTTGAAAGCGATTCGAGAGGGGGACGAAAAAGAAGGATTTTTATTCGCCGGACAGTGCGTAGGAGGCATTCAGGACATACCCACCTGCAAAGAACTTATCGAGCGCGTCGTTGCCGAAGCTGAGAATAGAATTGAAGCTGTGGGAAAGGTCACGAAGATATCTTAGATTTGAAAATCGGTATTTGATCTTACGGGCAGGGTCTGATGAAGTCGAGACCCATCCAGAACACCTGCGCGGGAGGGAAGATGGAATTCAAGGAGATTATTTATGAAGTAAAGGGGTCGGTGGCCGTTATCACCCTGAACCGGCCGGATCGGATGAACGCCCTTACGTGGCTTACGCATCGGGAACTGGAGAGCGCTATAAACCATGCTGATCAGGATGATCAAATCCGAGTCATCGTCCTCACCGGTGCCGGCAAGGGATTTTGCTCTGGCGATGACGTGCAGGGCATATTCTTGGACCCGGTAGATAATCTCAAGGAAGGAATGGATTTCCGCATTCAGGTTCTGCAGAGGAAAAAGCATTCAATGGGGGGCGCCCATCGTCTGCTGGAAATCAACAAGCCGTCGATTGCGGCAGTGAACGGCGCAGCAGTCGGTTACGGATGCGATATGACCCTCATGTGTCAAATGAGGGTGGCGTCGGAGAAAGCCCGTTTCGGGGAGGTGTTTCTGCGTGTGGGCTTGATTCCTGATGCCGCCATGATTCTTCTCCCCCGAATCGTGGGAACGGCAAAGGCATACGAGATGATCCTGACGACGGATATCCTCGACGCCAGGGAAGCCGAGCGTATCGGCCTGGTGAACAAAGTGGTGCCTCATGAACAATTAATGGATGCGACCTTGGAACTGGCCAATAGGATTGCCGGTAAACCGCCGATCTCGGTCCGATTGGCAATCGAAGGAATCCGAAGAGGAGTCAATATGCCTCTTCCTGAGTATATGGAGTGGCATGCTCAGGCTTTTACACTTTGCGCAGAAACAGAGGATCATATCGAAGGGGCAAAGGCCTTCATAGAGAAGCGCACCCCTGTTTTCCGGGGGAGATAGGGCAAAGCAAAAGGCATTCAAATCAGAAGGCACTGAGTACTCGGGATTTGGCGCAAAGGCAGAAAATCCCAAACCCACACCGAGGGTTGTGAAGACCAAGAAAAATAGGATGGGTGGAGAGACCCCGACAAACTGGGTCTTCATTTCATCCAAGATATTTTCCCCCTAAATCTGGGGGGATTAAAAGGAGGTTGTATGCCTAAGGCCATTCGATTCCAGAAGGCTGGTGAACCCGAAGTGCTGCAATTGGAGGAGGTCAGGGTAGGCGATCCGGGGCCCGGGGAGGCGCGGGTTCTCCATAAGGCTTGCGGGGTCAACTTTCTCGACATCTATCAACGTAGCGGCCTTTATAAGTTACCACTGCCATCAGGGGCGGGAAACGAAGGTGCGGGCGTGGTTGAGGCGGTAGGTGACGGTGTTCTTCACGTCAAACCGGGTGACCGGGTGGCCTACCATGGCGGGCCGATTGGGGCCTATTGCGAGCTGCGCAATATGCCTGCCGATCGCCTATGTATCTTGCCTGAAAGCATCTCGTCCGAGCAAGGGGCAGCGATGATGCTCAAGGGTATGACCGCGCAATACCTTATTCGAAGGACGTACAAGGTACAGCCGGGGGACACGGTCCTTTTCCATGCCGGCGCTGGCGGGGTGGGGTTGATCGCGTGTCAATGGTTGAAGGCACTCGGGGCAAAAGTAATCGCGACAGCTGGCTCAAATATGAAATGCGCCCTTGCCAGGCAGCATGGCGCTGACTATTGCATTGACTACCACGCGGAGAAAATCAGCGAGCGGGTCAAGGAGATAACAAAGGGAGTCGGAGTATCGGTCGTTTACGACTCCGTTGGCAAGGACACCTTTATGGAGTCGCTTAAAAGTCTCAAGCCATTGGGGATGATGGTCAGCTTCGGCAGTTCTTCGGGGGTAGTACCCCCGGTTGAGATAGGGCTCCTGACGCAACACGGCTCGCTGTTCCTCACACGGCCGTCGTTAGGCACATATGCGGCCACGCGCATGGATTTGGAGGCGATGGCAAAGGACCTCTTTGACATCGTGCTCGCCGGCAAGGTGAAGGTCGAAATCGGGCAGCGCTATCCGCTCAAAGAGGCCGCCGAGGCGCACCGAGACCTCGAAGCACGTAAGACGACAGGTTCAACCATCCTGATACCGTAAGTGTCGACAATGAGACTGAAGAAAAAGATCTGAAAGTTTGAAAATGCAGTAGAGCCAAGTATTTACACCCGGGCGATTAAATTCGTCCCAACCCAGCATTGGGGTTAGCCTTGGCTCAGTCATCGACTTCTTTTTCCGGCAATGCATTTTTCAAATGCGTTCCAGATCATTTGAAGGGGAAACATCATGGACAGATGCTATTCCCGAAGAGAGGAGGATCTGGCTCGTTTTATTATTCCATCTTCTCACCCTTTATTTCCAGAAAGGAATTGCCAGTGGGTAAATTGTTTTATTCGATTGAAGGCGGAATTGGGCAGATCACTCTGGATGATGGTAAAATGAATGTCATGAACTTGGAGTTTTTCGACGAACTCAACCAGGCACTCGATAAAACCCAAAATGATAGAGCGTCAGTCCTGATTTTAACCGGGCGTCCCGGGGTTTTTTCAGCCGGCCTCGACCTGAAGCTTCTTCCGACACTGTCACTGGCGGAACAAATCAAATTTCAAAAGACCTTTGCTACAACCATGTTGCGCGTTTATGAGTTTCCTATGCCGACCCTTGCGGCTTACCGGGGGCATGCGATTGCGGGGGGATTGATCCTCTCCTGCGCCTGCGATCGCTTTATGGTTCAGGACGGGCCATTCAAGATGCAGATGAACGAAGTCGTCAACGGGATGATGATCCCCAGCTGGATTTCACTGATCTGTCGGTCATCGATTCCCAACCGTTGGTGGCGTGAGGCACTGCTGCTGGCTCGAGCATATTCTCCACGGGAAGCTTTCGAGAAGGGCATCCCGGATATACTGGTTGAGGAAAGCGGGAATATCATGAAATCGGCGCGAGAGATAGCCCGAGAGCTTCAAAAGGTATCAGGTCCAGGGTATGCAGCGACCAAGAGAGTTCTGCTGCGGGAAGGCGTTGAGCACGTGATGGCAGTATTCGAAAAAGAATTGCTGGCATGGAAGATGGGAGATGAAGATTATGGGGCGGTTCCGTGAAGCGGCATCATTGCGTTGATGAGAGTGAAATAGGTTAGAGCTGGGTCGGTCCAAGGAGAAGATAGCATAGCAGGGTTTCATGAATCGCCCCCGAGGGTGGCGAAAAATAATAAGAGGAGGGTATTTATGGGCGGAAAGTACATAGTTCCTTTGGACTTGGGAGGATGTATCGGCGAAATGAGTCTATCCTTCTTTCGGAAATTCGTGGGGAAAATGGAACACAGCAAGTGGCTGGCGTTCTATATCGGTGGAGCCTCGAAGAAGATCGTGGTGGATGCAGGGGCGCTGGACCTGGAACGCACGATGAAGTACCATCCGGATTTCAAGGTAGACCCGCTCACCCCGGAAAACACCATGGAGGCTCAGCTGGCTAAGGCTGGCGTGAAGCCAGAGGAGATTGATATCGTCATCCTGACGCATCTTCACTGGGACCACGTGGGAACCGTGGAAAAGTTCACGAACGCCAGCTTCATCTGTTCCGCGGAAGAATTGAGATGCGCCCTTGACCCCATCCCCCCTCTCCACCGAGGGTATGAGGCGCTCCAATGGGGTGCGGAGCCTCTTTTTATGAAGGTGATTCAGCGCCTGAAGACAATAGAGATGAAAGAGAAGGAGGTCGTGGAAGGGGTGAAGATGATCCCGCTTCCCGGCCATACCTCGGGCTCCATGGGGGTGGTGGTAGAGACCGAGAAAGGGCCCCATGTGATCACCGGGGATGCCGTCTCCAAATATTCGAACCTGGAAGGCTCCCGGAAAGAGGGACAGCCCTATTTTGTGACCGGGATTTTCACCGACATGATGGCTATGTGGAAGAGCTTTGAACGGATTGAGGAAATTGTAGGAGGGGACTTCACTAAGGTCCTCCCGGGCCATGACCCTCTGGTACTTAAGAAAGAGAGATATCCCTGACCAGACCTAACAACCGCAAGTCGCAACGCGTTAAAAATATGGTGTTCCTTGTGATCAATCAGATACTTTAGGAGGACGGATGGCTATAGATCTTTTTGACCTTAGGGGTAAGGTAGCGGTGGTGACAGGGGGCGGAACCGGGCTTGGCCGGGGGATGGCCAAGGGATTGGCCCAGGCCGGGGCCCTGGTTATTGTGGTCGGCAGACGCCAAGAAGTGATAGATCAAACCGCGGAGGAAATACGTGCCCAAGGAGGGAAGGCTGAAGGGGTATCTCTGGACGTCACCCGTATTAAAGAACTCCCCGCCTTTTTTGCAGAGGTGCGCGCTCGACATAAACATTTAGACATCTTGGTGAACAACGCAGGCACCAACCGTAGGAACTCAGCCCTGAATTACACCGAGGAAGAGTGGGATACCGTGATCGACCTCAACTTGAAGGCGGTCTTTTTCTGCTGTCAAGCTGCGGCGCGAATCATGAAAGAGCAAGGAGGGGGCAAGATCATTAATACAGGTTCCCTTGGCAGTGTGGTCACTACTTTGAACCAGCCGGCTTACGCCCCGAGCAAGGGCGGGATCATGCTGCTTACAAAACAACTGGCCTTGGAACTGGCCCCTTACAGGATTAACGTCAACGCCATTGGTCCTGGATGGTTCCGTACGCCGCTTAACGATGAAATGTTTCGCAACGAGGCATGGGCGAGGGGTGTATTAAATATGATCCCCATGGGGCGGACAGGGATCCCGGAAGATCTATTTGGCATAACTGTTTTCCTTGCCTCCCGGGCATCGGATTATCTTACCGGACAGACGATCTATATTGATGGAGGAATGATGGCCGGATACAAGGTTCGTCCTATTCCTCGGGAAGAGGCGTAATCCCGAGGGATTTGGGATCTCTGCCCCAGAACGTAAATAAAAAAAGAGGGAGGGCGTTAAAGAAATCATGTTGCCCCCTTTCCAATATTCGATTTGAGATTCTGATAAAGCCCAGATCGTCAACGCTTCGAGGAAGAATTCGCGGGCTGATATAAGCCAAGGGGTCGCTCCGAGAAAGCGTGTCTGAGGCGATGTTGATGACCGTCCGATAGAGGGGCTCTCCGGCTTCCTTTGTTAAGGGCGGAGTAAAAATTATTTACTTCGGTAACCCAATTTACTCTTTCATTTCGGGTAGCAACGCAATCCCTCGAAGGGGGCGGATTTAAGGGTAAAACCCTCGCGTCATAAAGAACCAATTTCATATTATTTTTTTTTAATCCGAGAAAAGAGGCAGGGGAAAACTAAGAGCTTAGAAAAGTAAAAAACAAAAGACTCCGACTGTAAAATTGAAAGAGGAAAAAATTATGCCCACGATAACAATCGATCCGGAAACCGATATTTATTATGAGGATGACTGCTTTGCAGATCCTTGGCGGAAACCGGAGGCAGTGTTTCTGATCCATGGCCTTGCTGAAAGCAGCCGAGTTTGGTTCGGTTGGGTGCCGTGGCTCAGCCGAGAATTTCGCGTGATTCGCCCGGATATGCGGGGCTCTGGGAAGTCGTCTGTTCCAGAAGAGGGATTTAAATGGTCAAATGAAGTTTTTGTGCATGATTTAAAGAAATTAATTGATAAATTGCAGATTCCTGCGGTCCATATTATCGGAGCAAAAATGGGCGGAAGCATTGCCTATGAATTTGCCGCCAAGTATCCGGAAAACACCCTCACCCTCGCAGTAGCGAGCGGACCGGTGCGGATTCGGAACACGGGAGGCAGCTTCAATGTGCTTGCCGTCCCCAACAGAATCCGGGCTATCGGTTTGAAGGCATGGGCAGCCGAGACCCAGCGGTCGCGGTTAGGCACCGAGGCTTCTCAGGAACAAGTGGATTGGTGGACATCTATGATGGCCGAATCGGATACAGGGGCCTGCATTGGAATAGCGAGTTCCCTTGACCAACTGAGCGTTCTTGATCAGCTGTCCAAAATTAGGGCTGCCACCCTAATTATGACAACGGACCGCAGCCCGCTTCAGTCCGTGGAAACCGTGCGAGAGGTTCATAAGGAGATTGCAAATTCGGAAATGGTTGTTATTCCCAGCGATTCATACCACATTGCAGCCGTTCAACCTGATACGTGCGCTCGATATTGGTTAGATTTTGTGAAAAAGCAAGAAAAGAATAGGCAAAGCTGAGAGATCAGAAATAAATCCCACTGAGATCGCGAAGCCCATGTCCCAAAAGAGCAATTTATCAGGGTAGTTAGGAATCCATCTTGTGACATAGAAATAGTTGGGTGGCCAAGCCGTATTAAATCAGATGTGATAAGATTAGCGACCTTTTTGCTCAGTTTAAGAAAATATTTCGAAAGAAGGAGGCGAAATGAAAGCGAACAGCATCGAGAAAAGAATGGGCGCTTGCAGCAAAGATCTAATCTTCTTTTTTGCCCTAAGTTTATTTCTTTTCACCGGGGTCCCGGGTTTTTCGGAGGCGGCTGAATATCCGACAAAGCCGATCCAATTGGTAATCCCTTATGCGCCGGGCGGTGGCGCGGATCTAACTGGGCGTTTTGTGTCGGAGAAGGTGTCCGGCCTTTTGGGAAAACCGATTGTGCCGGTTAATAAAGTCGGCGGGGGAGGGACGATCGCAGCCTATAGTGTATTGGCTGCGCCCTCAGATGGCTACACTATGCTCGTGTTTCAACCACCTCAGGTTGCGGCTCAATTGACCACGAAAGGAGTTACGTTCAATCTTCTTAAAGATTTTATCACGTTCAATCTTTCCGTTACCGGTCCCAGTGTAATGGTGGTAAAGAAAGAATCTCCTTGGCAGACATTGGAGGACTTTATTGCGGATGCCAAAACGAAACCCGGGAAATATACCTATAGTACTCCAGGATACGGTTCCACAGAGCATTTCGCGGGTGAGATTTTTAAATTACGAACAGGGACCAATATCACCCAAGTTCCCATGGACGGGACAGCGACGGCGACGACTGCCGTTTTAGGTGGGCATATCAACATCAGCTTTCCTAACATAGGAGTCGCATCCAAATACCTCCAGGCAGGTTCCTTGAGAGCGCTGGCTGTAAATCATGATAAACGTTTAAAGGATTTTCCGGATATTCCTACTACGGTCGAAAAAGGGTTTCCGGATCTGGTCACTTCGAATTATGGAGGATTTTCCGTACGAGTGGACACGCCACGGGCGATTGTAGAAAAACTGGAAAAGATATTTAGAGAGGCTTTGAAGGATAAAGGGCTTATCGACAATCTGGAAAAAATGGGGTTCATTGTGGAGAATCTGGATATCAAGGGGGCGGCGGAATTTTTAGCAAAAGACTATCAAAAAAAATCTGAAGTGGCCAAGGCCATCAACATGACCCCCAAATAGGACGATCGAGGCCCTTCGGTTTTGGCTTCGAATTTCTTGAACACGCGGGAGAATAAGGCAATGATTCGAGAATATAATCTGGAAGGCAAAGTTGCTCTAATCACCGGCGCAGGCCGGGGAATCGGCACGGGCATTGCCGAGGTCCTGGCCGAGGCTGGCGCCGATCTGGCGCTCAACGCCCTGACCTTGCAGTATGTCGGAAAGTATGCGGAACGGCTGGCAAAGCAGACCGGCCGTCGAGTTTTAGCTTTCGAGGCCGATGTGACCCGATCCGACCAAGTGCAAAATCTCTTTCGCAGGGTGTTGCAGGATTTCGGCAGATTGGACATTTTGGTTAATAACCTGGGGGACCATATTGCGAAACCCCTAGTTCCGATTCCCGGCCAGCCGGGAAATCCGATTTCGGATGAAGAACTGAAGAAAGTGCTGGACCTCAATCTGACTTCTGCAATTCTTTGTTCGCGGGAAGCAGGGTCGTATTTTCTTGAACGACGCTCAGGAAAAGTGATCAACATCGCTTCTTTTGCTGCGATTCAGGGGCGGGCAAATCAAACCCTATATGCCGCTGCCAAGAGCGGCCTTGGGGGATTCAGCCGTTCATTGGCTGCTGAGTGGGCGGCCTGGGGAATCCAGGTCAACGCCATAAGCCCGGGGCTTTTTCCTGACATCGTTACCATCGGTGAGGAGGGAGTTCGGAACGTCCAAGAAAGGGCGCGAAGACTGGTTCCCATGGGCCGTGAAGGCCGACTCCGTGAGGTCGGTCTTCTGGCGCTTTATTTCGCCTCCGCAGCTTCTGATTACATAACGGGGCAGATGGTCTTTCTCGATGGCGGATTGACCCTATAAAATCGCCTAAGAGGATTTCAAGAATGGAGGCATTTAAATTCTGGTAGCGGAGAAACCAAGGGTGACGAAGTTTACCTTCCCGCTAATAATCGCTGGAGGGGAAAGGACATTTTGAAAGCTGCTGGACATTTTTAAACCCATAGCAAACCAGGTACTCCACGCGAAAATTCGGAGGATAGACAGTCTAAGATAATCGCCCGAGGAAGGCGGAAAGCTATGAAGAAAAGAGATATTAAAATAAGCCTCATTTTACTGGGCCTGACCGTAGGGACGCTGTGGGAAACAAACAAGTTGCCGATCGGCAATTTTCTCCAACCCGACGCGGGATTTTTCCCCTTGTTGATTGCTATCCTCCTGGGGGTCCTATCTTTGATTTTTTTGGGACAGACACTCAGGGGCAAACGAATGGAGAACGGGAAGCTTTTGCGTAACCCGGGAGAAGGGAAGAGAGTCGTCTTCACAATAACTAGCCTTTTGGGGTTTATAGTTATTTTTGAATCTTTAGGCTTTTTGATCAGCGCCTTTCTTCTCATGGCTCTTTTATTTCATTCCGCGGGGCATCGTTGGCGGATGAGCATCGGAACAGCCGTTGTAAGCGCTCTGGCCTGCTACCTGGTGTTTGATAAGCTATTGAAAGCCACCCTTCCGGCGGGATTACTGAAAAGTCTTATAGGGGATTGACAAGGAGGAAAAAGCTTGGAGGTTTTTTCCAATCTTCTCATGGGGTTTTCGGTCGTATTGACCCTTTCCAACCTCATTTTTTGTTTGATTGGAGTGATTTTTGGAACCCTGGTCGGAGTATTGCCCGGATTGGGGCCCATCGCGGCCATTTCCCTTCTGCTTCCGGTCAGCTATAAAATGGACCCGGTGACCGCCATCATATTGCTTGCGGGGATTTTTTACGGCTCCATGTATGGCGGTTCTACCACTTCCATTCTTGTCAATATACCAGGGGAAACCGCCTCGGTAGTCACCTGTCTCGATGGCTATAAGATGGCCCGCCAGGGCCGGGCCGGCCCTGCCCTGGGCATTGCGGCTTTCGGTTCTTTCATCGCCGGCACTCTGGGAATAATAGGGATGATGTTTCTGGCCCCCCTTCTGGGAAAGGCAGCTTTAAGCATTGGTCCTCCAGAATACTTTTGCCTTACTCTTTTAGGATTGAGCCTTGTCATTATTCTCTCTCATGGTTCTCTTGTGAAAGCCTTGATCATGGCTACCTTGGGTCTTTTCGCTGGTACAATTGGCGGGGATCCCGTTTCCGGATATCAACGTTTCAACTTCGGCAGCCTTACCTTAATCGACGGGTTGGGTATCGTCCCGATCGCCATGGGCATGTTCGGAATCGGAGAGGTTTTAGAAAATGTGGGACGATCCCTCAAAAGTGATGATATTTATGAGACCAAGATTAAGGGGTTATTCCCCAAACTCCAGGATTGGAAGGAAAGCTTTTGGCCGATCCTTCGAGGCACGGTAATTGGATTTTTTATTGGTATCTTACCAGGACCGAGTGTGACCATCTCAACGTTCGCATCTTATGCGGTTGAGAAAAAAATCTCACGGTACCCAGAAAGATTCGGCACAGGAGTAATCCAAGGAGTAGCCGGGCCCGAGGCGGCCAATAATGCTGCCACTTGCGGGGCATTTATACCTCTGGTTTCTCTCGGAATCCCCGCCAATGTCGCAATGGCCCTGTTCATGGGTGCTCTGATGATTCACGGCATTCAACCGGGTCCACTGTTCATCGGACAGCATCCCGAGATCTTCTGGGGGCTGATTGCCAGTATGTATCTGGGGAATGTTCTGCTCGTAGGGCTCAATCTTCCCTTGCTCGGTATTTGGGTGAAGGTATTGAAGGTCCCCTATACAATCCTTTTTCCTCTGGTCTTCCTGTTTTGTTTAATTGGGGTATACACTCTGGGCAATAATGTGTATGAGATGTTGATTATGGTCATTTTCGGCGCTTTTGGCTATCTAAATCGAAAGATCGGATTCGAGGGGGCGCCTTTTATATTGGCTGTAGTGCTCGGCCCTATAATGGAGAAATCTCTACGGCAATCACTTTTAATATCCCAGGGCCAACTGGGGATATTTTTGAGTCGCCCCATTTCTCTCGTCCTCCTTATCTTGGCCCTCATTGCCTTCATTTTTGCGCTCCTTCCTGCCTTTAAACAAAAAAAACAGACCCTTGATGAGGAGAAGGGATAAATTTTCCTCCGCAGCTCAAAAGCTTTGTCTAAGGGTAAAGTGGGGTGAATTACTATTCTCGGACAGTAGTGTCCCAACGTTGAGTTGGGGAAGTCTTGTAACAACAGATAATCATTCAGTTATATGAAGGAAATGGTTTTGTCGAGGACCATGGTATATCACCCCCTAAGGGGAGTGTAAGACCAAGGTAATTCACCCCCCGGACCACGATAATTTACCCCCCTGCCTCTGGGTAGAGAAACTAAGAAAACCGGTGTAATCTTCTGCGTTGTGTTGAAACGTGGAAGGAGGATATCGGTGGCCAGGAGGCAGGTGTTCATGAACGAGATTTTGGAGATCATTTACCAATGGCACCAGGGAGCCGGATTCAAATCCATCCGTCGTTCCCTGGGATTTGGAACGCAATACCGTCCGCCAGTATGTGCGGATGGCGCAAAGTAAAGGGGTCAATAAAGGGGTCAAATCTGCTCTTGACTCATGAAGCCTCTCCTTTTTCGGCAAAATGATCCCCGGCATGCTGGATTCGGAGATGGTCGAGGATACGGCCAAAATCGTAAACGAAGCCATAAAGGACGAGGTCCAGGCCTATCACATCATCAACAACCGGGCCGGCGGTAACGCCCCCCTGATCGCCGAAAAGATCGTAGACCGGCTGCATTCCGAGAAGCGGCAAAAAGTTATCCTGAACCTGCCAATAAGGCTCCCATTTCTTATCGTATCCGTCACCTTTGAAAATCAGCTCTGAATTTAATGGCTCGAATCACGAGGAATCCTCCCTCGGAATTGTGGTCCTGCGCTTTTTCGCCTCTCAAAATCCCTCCTCTTTCTTTCCGGGAATCCTTTGGGAAATCTGCTCATCAATGAAAATAGAAGCAGAAGGTGGGGGAAGATTATGGCCTGGGTTGGTGGGGGGTAGTTGGTGACAGGCTAAGGCCGCGAAAAGAAAGCAAGGAGGAGGGAAAATGAAAAAACCGATATATGCTCTTATGGCTGGCGTTTATCTCGTATTCATTGGGTTGGCGAGCGCTTTTGCAGGGGAGCATTCCTCAGGTCCGTATTCTGGTTCCAAGGAATTTGAACGCCTGAAAGAGCTCGCGGGGGTTTGGGAGGGCACTTCCAACATGCCCAAAGAAGGAGAAAAAGTGAAGGTTGAATATCGCCTGAGCTCCGGGGGTAGTTCTATCGTTGAAACCCACTTTCCGGGAACGCCTCACGAGATGGTCTCGGTATATTTCGACAATAAGGGGCAGCTAACGATGACTCACTATTGTGCCCTCAGAAATCAGCCGAGGATGAAGCTCCAGAAGGCGGATGCCCAGAACCTGAATTTTATGTTTGCCGGTGGCACAAATATTGATTCCAAGAAAGACGCCTACATGCGCTCCTTAACGATTACCTTTGTCGATAAGAATCACATCATCGAAAAATGGACGCTCTTCAAGGAAGGCAAAGAACAGGGGACATCGGTATTTGAGCTATCTCGGATCATTAGATAGGGGCTTATCGTTATCAGCCGGGCGAAAGAAACTATCCGTGATGATGAAGATATGACCGGTTGCCATAAAGACCACCATCGGAATTTGCAGAGGGATGGATGAGGGGTTATTATTGGCGACTTTCGCTGTAGAGCCCCAAGGGAGGTGCTCATGGAAATACGGAAAAAAACATCTGGGCTTTGTATCCCCACGAGCATGACCGATTACAAGATGATCTCCCTTCAATATGTCCTAAAGCTTTCCTTTAGGGCCTTGAGAGGCGGTTTATCCGTGGCCGCTTGGGCAACGATAAGGTTATAATCCGATCTTGTCAGCCACCCATCCCAGTCCCAATCGTTCCAACGTCTGACGGGTCGGCGTTCCCTTCTTAATGTCCCAACCGGACTGGCGGTAGTACTCATCCAGGGCGGCCTCCCATTCAGCCTTGTCGATCTTCCAGCCGTCGCTCGGGCCGCCTTTGAGGGGCTTTTGGAAGAACTTCTCGGTGAGGGTGTCCTGGGTCCGGCCGATTCCTTCCCGGGCATTGAAGGCGCGCATCATATTTAACCGGCGTTCGCCCACTTCCAGGAGCTCTTCGACCGTCACGTTCCAGCCCGTCACTGCCTGCAGGATCTTCACGATTTCCTCCGGGCCATAGAGCTGCCACGAGGGCCCGCAGGCGAACTGGCATAAATTGAGACTGTCCAGCATGCTGAAAAAATGCTGGGTTTTCCTGGCGAACTTCACTTTCTCCGGTCCGAGGCTGCGGGGTTCCTGCGGTTGGTTCAGGCCTAATTTTCCCAGCCGATCTTTGAAGAAATTGAAAGCCGCCTCGTAGGATGGGTCATGGTCGCTGCTCTCATGGTCGGCGCCGAAGGGGTTTACCGCGTAAATCAGGGCCAGGCTTCGTTTCACCTGGGGCATATGGGCCGGCGCCTCCTGGCCTTTGCTGGTGATGAGAAATTCCGCTCCCCGCCCCAGTTGCTGGGCGGCCCGCTCCGACCCCTCGGCCAACAGGTTTCCGAAACCCTCCCGCTTCCCGATCATCTCGGTGAGTTTCACCATGGCCCTCGGCATTGCCGAACTTCAACTCAAGCCCTCCGGTGTCCTTTGGGGTGATTGCGCCGGCTTCGAAGGCTTCCATGGCCCAGGCGATGGTCGCGCCGCAGGAGATCGTGTCCAATCCATAGCTTATTGCAGATTTCATTGGCCTTGCAGGTTGCCGGGAGATTATCGACGCCGCAATAGGAACCGAAAGTGGCAACCGTTTCGTACTCCGGACCGCCATAAAGGGGATCGACCGGGTATTGCCCTTCTTTGATTTCGACGACGCGCTTGCAGCGGATGATGCAGCCGAAGCAGGTATCCCGGCCCTCCTGATCCTGTTTCCCCGTTTCCCGGCCCTTGAGAGCCGTTTCGTAAAGGTTCTGCCCATCGATCGTCTTCCAGCCGGCGAACACGCCGCTGGAAAAATTGAAAGTGGGAAGCCCCCCCGTACTTTGCTGCACGGAGACCACGCCCGGGGTGCCGAATTTCCCCAGCCCGCTTACGGCCGATTTCGGGAAGACCTCGGCCGCCCATTTTCTCATTTCCGACAAAGCTTCTTTTCCCGCGATCTCCGGGCGCCGGCTGCCGCGCACGGCGACGGCTTTGAGGTTCTTGCTGCCCATGACCGCCCCCATGCCGGTTCTCCCGTTCGCCCGGTTGCACATGTTGATCAGGCAGGCAAACCGCACCAACTTTTCCCCGGCGGGGCCGATCTGCATCACCTCGATCTTCTCATCCCCGAGTTCCTCGCGGATCGCCTTTTCGACATCGCCTGTGACCCTGCCCCAGAGGCGAGAAGCATCCCGAATTTCGGCTTTCCCGTCGTGGACCCACAGATAAACGGGAGACGAGGCCTTCCCCCTAATGATGATCCCATCGAAACCGGCGAATTTTAGCTCCGCCGGCCAGAACCCTCCACATTGCGAATCCCCAATAGCACCGGTGAGGGGCGATTTGGCGGTGGCTGTCATCCGGCTTTGACCGGAAAAAGATACGCCGGTCGTCACCCCCACGCTGAGGCCGAGGATGTTGTCGGGCCCGAGGGGGTCGACGCCTGGAGGCATTTCTTTCAGGAGATAATGGAGATTCAAGGCGCTTCCGCCCATGTAGGTGCGGTAAAAACCCTCGGGCGGCTCTTCGATCGTGAGCGTTCGCAGCGTCAAGTTCACGTGCAGAATCTTGCCGTGGTATCCGTTTGGCATGGCTTTCTCCTTAGAGATCAGGATTTTAAAAGAAACGGGACTTTCCTCCCCGCCGTCAAGCGGCGGAGCTGCCCCCCGCCGGATGAATCAACTCTAAGAAATAGGAGAGAGGATGTCAAGGGAAAACGCTTTCCAGGGGTAACCCTTCAGTCAAGGGTGGGAAGCCGCCACGGATTCAGGTCCGGCGTCCTCCTTAAAAGACAGGACTTGCTTATAGAAGGGACTTCCCTCCCCGCTTTCAAAAGGCGGAGCCGAGCCCCGCCGAATGGATCAACTCTAAGAAAAAAAAACAAGGATGTCAAGGGGAAACGCTTTCCAGGGGAAAAGCCCCCGTTGGTGATCCACATCTTGTAAAGGGGTCAAATCTGCTCTTGACTCATGAAGCCTCTCCTTTTTCGGCAAAATGGTCCCCGGCATGCTGGATTCGGAGATGGTCGAGGATACGGCCAAAATCGTAAACGAAGCCATAAAGGACGAGGTCCAGGCCTATCACATCATCAACAACCGGGCCGGCGGTACCGCCCCCCTGATCGCCGAAAAGATCGTAGACCGGCTGCATTCCGAGAAGCCGCAAAAAGTTATCCTGAACCTACCAATATGGCTCCCATTTCTTATCGTATCCGTCACCGTTGAAACTCAGGCCTGAATTTAATGGCTTGAATCATGTGGAATCCTCCCTCGGAATTGTGGCCCAGGGCTTTTCGCCTCTCAGAATTCCTCCTCTTTCTTTCCGGGAATCCTTTGGGAAATCTGCTCACCAATGAAGATAGAAGCAGAAGGTGCGGGAAGATTATGGCCTGGGTTGGTGGGGGGGTTGGTGACAGGCTAAGGCCGCGAAAAGAAAGCAAGGAGGAGGGAAAATGAAAAAACCGATATATGCTCTTATGGCTGGCGTTTATCTCGTATTCATTGGGTTGGCGAGCGCTTTTGCAGGGGAGCATTCCTCAGGTCCGTATTCTGGTTCCAAGGAATTTGAACGCCTGAAAGAGCTCGCGGGGGTTTGGGAGGGCACTTCCAACATGTCCAAAGAAGGAGAAAAGGTGAAGGTTGAATATCGCCTGAGCTCCGGGGGTAGTTCTATCGTTGAAAGCCACTTTCCAGGAACGCCTCACGAGATGGTCTCGGTATATTTCGACAATAAGGGGCAGCTAACGATGACTCACTATTGTGCCCTCAGAAATCAGCCGAGGATGAAGCTCCAGAAGGCGGATGCCCAGAACCTGAATTTTATGTTTGCCGGTGGGACAAATGTTGATTCCAAGAAAGACGCCTACATGCGCTCCTTAACGATTACCTTTGTCGATAAGAATCACATCATCGAAAAATGGACGCTCTTCAAGGAAGGCAAAGAACAGGAGACATCGGTATTTGAGCTATCTCGGATCATTAGATAGGGGCTTATCCTTATCAGCCGGGCAAAAAGGCTCTGTTGTTGATTAGTGAAAATGTCAGGTTAATTGTTCTTTGAAAATGTCAGTGGGTGAATATTTTTTATGGGTGAATTTTTATCTTAAAAGCCTTTCTCCAAGGGTGATCCGGACCGGGTTTGGGGCGAATCAGTTTTGTCTTGAGGAGCGGTTCCTTTTTCTGCGGTAAGGGAGAGGAGGGTTTTAGGAGAGATTCCTGGGAAGCCGGACGGCCCCTCCTTTGAACCCGCAGGACGGGGGCTTCGGCTGGGGCAGGTTTTGTGGCCAAACATTTTCCCTGGTAATACACCGCCAGGCTGCCATCCATCCGCTCCTGAATCTCCACCCGCGCCCGATGGTAATTCTGCCGCCCGTTGCAAGGATGAATCTGAATCCGCTGCGTTCCTAAGGCCGCCACATTATCCGCTCCGACCGTCCGGTAGTATTTGAAACAGAAGACGTCATCCAAAGCAGATTCCCGAGGAGTTCCTGGCTCGATAGGGAAGCCTAAGGTTCTTAGTCGCTGGAAAAATCTCGGATCCTTTCCAGGGCTGTGCCTGTTCCATGGCCGACCTTGCAAGGGATTTTGTGACCCGACTTTTTCTGGAAGAGAAAGAGATTTTGCTCATTGATACGGAGGCCGGGATCGAGAGTTTTGGCCGGGGTGTGGAATGCGGGGCCGATACCGTATTCATCGTGGTCGAACCCTCATTGGAATCTCTCAACCTTGCCGAGAAAATCAGCTGCATGGCGGAAGGAATCGGGGTCAAGAAGATCAGAGCCATTCTCAACAAAATCCCATCGGAGAAAGTCGAGAAAAGGATCATCGCCGAGATCGGGATAAAAAGAATAAAGAACGTGGGAAGTATTTATCTTGATCCGCAGATCAGCGAGGCCAGTTTGGAAGGGAAAGTCCCATCAAACGATTCCGGAGCCCAGAATGCCGGAAGAGAGATCGTCAAAAGGACGTTGGAAGAAAAAGAGGAAGAAAGTTAGAAAAGACAAAAGATCAGGTCTTTTGATCTTCTCTGGTAGAAAACACCTTGCAGGAGCATTCATCGTAGGGCTTGCCGCAGCCCTTGCAAACTCCATCCACGATTTCTCTTCCGCATTTACAGGGTTCGCAACCACAGGTCTTGCAGCATGATTTTCCTCCTTCAGCTGCTGGGACCGGGACTTCAATCTAAGGAGACCGGAGTCCTCGGAAAAATCCGGTCTATTCATCCTGAGGGAATGGGGATCAAACTCCGGGAAAACACCCCGGCGCACGCACCATCATTACGGGTACGCAAGCCGAACGGAGAATTCGATCAGCGACGCTTCCCCAAACCCAGCGACCTACCCCGGAACGGCCATGCGTAGCGATAACGATCAGATCCACCTGGTTCTTGGCGGCATAATCCGCCAGGATCTCCGCGGGCGAGCCGGAAAGAACTTCCGTTTTTACGACAGCGCCGGCCAGGCTGATCTTAGATGAAATTTTTCTCAAATAATCTTTGGCAGCTTGGTTTTGTTGGGCCTCCATCCTCTGCATTTCCTCAAAATTGAAGACGTAATCTCCGGCGGGCGGATGAAAAGGTTCGGCAACACGAATTAAGACCACGTTTTTTACCTGACATCCGTGCGCCAGGGCTTCCACATGGGGAAGAACACATCCGGCAAGCTCGTAACCATCCAAAGATACTAAGACTTTTTGGTACATTGGGCCTCCTTTCAGAAGCGGATTGTATGGCCTATGCAAAATAAAAGCATCACGGCTAAAATGTGCAGAACCCACCAATTCCGCGTAAACCACTTGAGTTACCTACCCGTTGCCTAAATATTCGCCCAAATCAGGGTTGTCTTTCCCACGAAAGCGGGAATCCAGAAGAAAATCCTGCATTCCTGGTCAAGCCCGGAATGCCGAATGTTGAAGATCTCCCGAAGTGATCTCCAGTTGCATCTTCATCATTGGTCTGCTTTGCATTTTCTTCTCAAATTCCAAGCGGTCAGGCGTCGACCAAGGCTTTAAATCCTCCATAGACCATGCGCTTAACATCAAAGGGCATATCCTTCGGCCCACACATTTTCTCCATTTCCTTCATCACTTTGGCGTTGACGCGATCCCGATGGGTGCGTGACTTGAAAACAACAAAAGAAAAGATAATCGTTTCATTGGGTTTCAGCTTCGTCCATTTCCGGGAACGGAGTTCCCCACTTCGTTTTAAGGTCGTCGCCAACACACTCCTTGTAGGCGAGCGCCCCGTGCGTTCCGCCATATTTTTTCCCCCATTCGGGCCATGCGGAGATAGGCTTTCAGATTTTTCTTGGGTACGGGCAGCACATAACCATCGACATAGCTCATTTGAACCTCCTTTGGTCACTTTGGCCGATTTTATTTGATGGTTTTTACAAAATCAGTTTATCTTTCCATGGGCGAAACGATCTGAAAATAATTGCCGTATCGGTCAGCGAGCGTGGCGATCAAGAAATCTGGGTCATCGCCCAGAGAATACGGTTCGGCAATCATTTTGGCGCCAGAGCTTTGATTCTCTCGAATTCGCCTTTAACTTCATTGGTTTCGAAATTCAAGATGATACTTTCCGGATTCCTGTTCTGCCCCTGCACTTTGCTGTGCAGCCCTATAAGCGAGACGCAGGCTCCGGTGGCGAATATGCTGTATTCCCCATCCACCCTCTTCCGCCCGCAGGCCAGAACCTGCTTGTAAAAATCAACTAGCATTTTCGGCCCTTCGGAAGATAAGAGAAATGAATTCAAATTTAACACTTTCCACTTCCTTCGTTTATCGTTCTTCTTCGAAAAGCACCAGCCGCCGCCAACCGCTATAATGATTTCCGGGTCTAAAGGGCCTCCAAGATGTTTCCCTTTTCCCCATTATTGGGTACAGAACGGCGACAGGAAAATTCCAGGGGGTGATGCCTCCCACAACCCCATCGGCTCGCGCAGGGTCAGGTAAATTTTATTGGTGAGCTCGGAAGGCGTTGTTTCACCCAAAAGACGCCTTCCTTCCCCGGCTATGTATTCGAAAAAATCGATGGCTTCCTGGATCTCGCCCCTCCCTTCGGCGATCATTTTCCCCATTTCCTTGGTCACCAATTGGCCCAGTTCGTTTTTTCCCCGGTGCACGACCGCCGCAGCCCTGAGCAGAATTTCACCTCTCTTGGGAGGGGGATAGTTTTTCCAGGCCGGGAAGGCGCGAGAGGCCGCTTCGACGGCCTGATCCACATCCTCATCTCGGTTCCCCCGACAAAGAAGGCAAGGGTTTCTCCGGTAGTCATGTTTTTGGTCATCAAAGTCTTGCCCGCGGGGTTTTACGCCATTCCCCGTTCAGATACGAACCATACTCCTTCATGGAGTTCCTCCTCGGATTTGTCAGAAGCCGCACGGCAGATCCAGATGGCTCTGCCGGTCATGAAAGCAGCATCCGGTCGGGAGAGCTACGGAGCCTCTGGCGACCAGAATGACCAAACTTTCCCTATTCCTCTTGGGTGGGCATTAAGACATCGATCATGGTTCTGCTTTCCATTGTTCATGGATTCGGTATCGTATGCTACCAAAGAGAAAGAGACCATAGGTAACCCTTCAGTCACGGGTGGCCAGCCGCAGCGAATTAAGGTGGGGAAAACCAAGAGGTGCCCTGGCCTGGGGGTCCGGGCGCTTAGTCTCCGGGAGTTCCTTGATTTAACCTTCCCCCCGCGCATGGGGAACATGGTTTTTTTCATCCCGCTTTTCTCCTTCAATCAATCAGCTGTCACCGTACTCCCTGGGGGTGCCATCTGGCCATGTGTTCCGCGTGGCTCTTCAAGTAGCAGCCGGGCTCATAAAAGCGATCGTAAAAATCCAGGTCCAGGTGGTGGGCCTGCAGATAGGTGATAAGGAAGATGGAAGGAACCGTGCCTGGAAACTTTCCGAAGGTATCGAATATGTACTGAGCCTGCAGGGCCACACAATCGCGGAATTTCTCGCTATGCACCTGGGCTGCGGACCGTGCTCTTGCCGAATCCTTCCACGGTCCGGGCGTTTGGGGATGGAAGGGGCCGCCCGGGCCGAACTTGCGTTCGCAAACCGCCTCCACGGCTTGACGCATATCCGCATAGTGGGGTGGGCAAAATCCTTCCAATACCCCCTTTAAACCCGTGGGGTTCGGATAGGGCCAGCGGTCATCGGTGTCGTAACGAAATCCGAGCCCGGGAACCTTCGGATTTCCGCTCGCGCCCAGGACGCTGAAGGCGTCGACCCCGTTGAACATCCAGCCGCCGAGTCCCATCGCCTGGAGCATAAGGGTTCCGGCGTAACAACTGGTCGCCAGTTCCGTGGTCACTTCCGCCAGGGACCACTGTTCGACGAAGGTCAGGTTCCAGGTGTTGTTCACGTCCACCAGGCCCTGGAACTTTTCGATTCCGGGGATGGACCGGTGACAGATGTCATCCCGGAGAACTAGGCCGTTCTGGAGCATGTAGCAAAGATTGAGAAGCAGATGCTGGGCCAGATCTCCCACCGGAATGACCAGAAGAGTCCCCGGCCGGTTCACAACCCACGTATTGTGGGCTTCGACGTATGGGGACCTCCGGCGGGACCTTCAGGCGTCCCTGTCTGATTTTTCGGACGCGCCCCTTCAAGGTTTCAAGAAGGGTAGGGAGATCCAGGGAACCATCCTGCCTTCTCTCGGTAAACGGCGAAGCGTCTCTGGCCTCCAGGACGTAGACACCGTCGTCGTCGGTGAAAAAAGTCACGCTCGTGTGAAAGCCTGCCGACGACGGAAAGGTTCGTCCCCCGGCCGACCCCGCATAATTGGAAAGATACGGAGCGTAGCGCTCTGCCCGGAAGATCAAATCGTGCCAGCTGGTATTGCCGCCGCAGGCGGCCGCGACCAGAATCTTCTCCAGCTCAGAAAGCGGAACGGGAGCCTTAGGGGATTTATAAGCGAAAACCCCGTCGGGGATCTCCGCCCCCATGAAAAAGCGCCGGGAGCGGCGGCCCAGAAGGGCATCCAAAAACTTGAAGGACAGCAGGTCTTGAAACCCGGGGGGAAATGAAAACTGGTCCATGGAAACCTCCGGAAGCAAATGAATCCATCTGGATTCGCCTTGGCCGGGTTCCCCCTAAATACCGGGATAGCACCCGGGAGCGCGCACCATCATTACCGGCGCACAGGATGATCGAAGCAGCCGGTCCGCCACACTTCCCCAGACCCAACGGCTGACCCCCGAACTCCCATGAGTGGCTATGACGACCAAATCAACAGCGTTTTTGGCGATATAATCCGCAAGCGTTTCCGTCACGGCCCCTGAGAGGACGATTCCCTCGGCTTTGGCCGTTCCCGAGGCAAATCGCGCGGCCACCCCCCGGATATAGTCCTCCGCTACTTTCTTCCCCTGGGCGGAAATCGCGTCGATCTCCGCCTGCTTCAAAGGGATGGCTTCCATGCTTGGCGGAATTTGAAAGGGGGCATAAACCTGCACAAAGTGAATCGCCGCTGCCTGACAGCCTTTTGCCAGGGCTTCCACATGGGGGAGAACACATTCCGCCAGCTTCTATCCATCCAAAGGCACCAATACTTTTTTGTACATCCGCATCCTCCTTTATCCTTTTGCCGGTTTTTCTCCCAACACTACGAAACGGGCCGGGTTGGGCTGGGGCGCCACCCGCCCGTTTTCAAAACCCCCTTCCTCCATCCAACGGAGCAGCTGTTTTTGGGTGACCATCCCGCATCCCGCCATTGCCAGATGGAGTTGGATCCCCGAAAGCAACCGGAAAAACGTCCCGTCCCGGTAGCTTCGGATCGATTCCGGATAAGGAATCTCGGAAACAAGCAGGGTCCCCGCTGGCTTCAAGGCTCGCAATATCCGGCCCAGCACTTCTCGGCACGACTCCAACGAACAGACATCATGAAGGGTAAGGTTTAGGGTGATCAAATCATAGGCGCCCCCCTCGTCCAGTTGATTAACGTCTCCTTCCCGCAGGGAAACGCGTTCCCCCAAGAAGGCTTCAGCAATATTTTTTCGGGCCGTTTCGACCTTGGCGTGATCCAGTTCAATACCGCTCACCTGTGATCGGGGATAACGGCGGGCATAATGGATGAGATGGAATCCTTCCCCTGACCCGATGTCCAATATCTTACCCCCGGCCAGGACACGGGCCAAGGTCCCGGGGGCTTGAGGCAGGACATAATCCGTAATCATGCGGGCATCCGGTCTGGTGAGGTTCCGCAGGGCGGTAAGAAGCCAAGGGTCCTGGCCTTCTCCTTCGTCATTCTCCCCCGACCGGAGGAATTGCGGGTAGCGCCGGTAGCTTTCATTCAAGGCCGTGTAAAACCCGATTTGCCCTCCCTGGTAGGCGGGGTGGTCCGGTTTTAACAGCAATTCCTCCATATAGGGACCCAGCCGGTATCCCGATTCTTCCTCCCATTCCAGAAATCCAAAGGCATAGGCGCTTCGGCACCACGCTCGAACCGCCCCCAGGTCAAATCCCATATTTTTCGAAAGGGCATCCTCCGATACTCCCTTCTCCGACCGGGCGGATACGGCCCGAAACAATCCCGTTTTCAGGCCGATGGCGGCTATCCACACCGCTTGATTCCCGAGGATATAACCGCGGACCCTCTCTGCCTGAACCTGAAGGAACCGGCCTCCCTGCGGCAGGCGCTTGGCCCGAGTGAGGCTCACCCGGGAAACGGGAGGGGCTTCTCCGGCGACGCGAATGAAGCTCTTTGCCTTCCGGCCGTTTCCAATATTCTTTTCTTTTCGCCTCTTAACCGCTATGGGTGGCTCAGACAATTTCATTTTCTCATATCGACTGAAAACATAGTCGCCTTTGCCGACGCTCATCGTCACGTGCCCCTCGGCCGTGATCTCTTCCGCCAGCAGCTGCCGGATCGATGGGTGAGCATCAAAAACCAGGATCTTTTTCATCGCCCCCTCCCAATTGATCCTCATGGAATTTGGCAACCTATTTAAGGTAGCTCTCATTATGAAAGATCGGGGGGAGAAAAACATCAGGTGAATTCCTGATTCTTCCTGCGGGGATTCCGTATTTCTTCAATTGGGCTTGGCAGAAAAACCAATAAGACGGGAAAAGGGGCCTATTTACTTTTTTCCCCGGAGGATGATCCAAGACGCTTCTTCCGTCGAAAAATGAACTGTTTTGGATCATTGCCTTGGGTCCTTTGTTGCGTTTAAAATAAATTAAATGAAAATGATTCGATTTTCCTGTTTCGATTCCAGATTTTTGGCGAAAAGATCCTTATTCATGAAATGCATGAGAGGGGTATTTTTTTTCTCCCTGTTCCTTCTGGGAGGGAAGTATCTATCCGCCGCCGAAGCCGGTTCAGGCGCCTGTCCTCCCGAATACGGGAAGATCCTTTACGAGTGCAGTCCCGCCCAAGAAAAACAGCTTTTCATCATCGGCATGGGCCACCGCGATGCCCTGACCGGGGCCAACGGCCGCCGGACAGCCAAAATTCAGGCGGAAGTGTATAAATTAGGGGAATGGCTTATTCGGCAGGAAGGGGTAGAGCTGGTTTTGCCCGAGGGTTTTTTCAAAAACCCGGGAGCGCAAAAGACCCCAAGCCCCGCTCCGCCTGATTCTGAAAAAAAGAAGCCTTTGGAATCGATCGACCTCAAAACCCTGGAGGCGAAACTCGCCGACAAAACGGCATTCCTCAACGCCGAGATTTTATTGAAAAGGGACTACCCGATTGTTCTGCGGCAGGTGGAAGATAAAAAATGCTACGAGGAAGTAGGCGCGTTGATCGATAAACTCTCCAACAGGGGATGCTCTCCGGATGAATACGCGCGCACCCAAGCGGAATTGGACTTCCTGCAGGACAAAAGAACAGCGGTTATGCTCCAGAAAATTCCGGAAATTATTGGCAAGGAATACGAAGAAGGAAGGATTAAAACTCGGAAGGCCATTTTCACTATCGGATTGTCTCATATTCCCCCGATTTTGAAATATTTAAGCGAAGGCGGGATCCGGCTTTCTTCGCGGCAGGCCGAAAAATCCGGTTTGCAGGAGCTAAACCTCCAGCGCGAGAATTTCCGGGTTTCCATCCTCATCCCCAAAACGCTGGCTGAGGACCCTTCCTTTTTGAGATTCAATCGGTTAGGGAAAGCTCCCGGGGAGCAATCTCCTCCCTTCAAAGTTTCGAGCCCCTATCCAACCACTCTTTCTCCTTGATATATTTGTCGAATTTTGACAAAAAACAGGGAGAGGGGCACCGCCTCTCCCTGGAAAAGATTCATCGATCACCCCTTAGGGCACATGGCCATAAGGCATAAAATATTCGCCGATATCGCTAAGGGGTTCCTCCATCGGCTTGACCCCTTTCTCGACCAGTTCGCCCTCGGTCCAATAAGGGGCTTGTCCAAAGTGCCGGTACACATCTTCAGCCCACTTCTCGCTGTAGAGATCCCGTTTGTTGAATACCGGGGCCGTATTCAGCTTGTCTCGGGTCAGGCCCAGGACAAAGTGGCTCTTTTGGCGATCATAGGTGAAAGAACCGAACGGAATCGCCACCTCCGTCTCACCGATTCTTAAGAACCCCCCGTGGGAAACCACCACGAAGGTCACGTGCCCTTGGGAATCGATCACGAAATCCGATACCCTCCCTAAATATTCCCCTTTGGGATCCAGGATATTGGTCCCGACCATGCTGCTCAAGGCGGAGGGTTTACCCATACTCATCGCCATCTGTTCATCCGCGAAGGCGTTCGTAACCATGAACCCTAAGGCGAAAACCACAGCCATCAATATAATCGTGATTTTGGCCATTTTCATTCCCTCCTTTCACCGGTGCTTAAAGCGCACCCTTATCCTTTAGATGCAGGAAATTTCCCTGAGAACCGCTGTGCAATCCGGGACGGAGGGAAAGGATGGCCTTGATATTCCATTTGAAAATAAGCCTTTTTGTAACATTTTAGCATTTTGAAAAGCCATTAAATCCCCCTTGATCCCCCTTTTCAAAAGGGGGAAAAATGGGATTTCTCAGCAAAGACATTCAGAAAAGCTCTCCTCCCTTTGGAAAAGGGAGGACGGGAGGGATTTCTGAGCCTGTATTTCAAAGAGCTAAATTCATACGTCTTTTTTAGAAAGAAAATGATTTTTCTTCTTAACTCGACTTTAGATAGTCTTCACTCCTCTCCTTCGGGTTTCCTGTCGGAAAGGGGCGCAACTTCCGGTTGCAGAATGTTTTGGATTGTGCGGCCCCCGTATTCGGAAGGAGATAGAAACCCTTCGTACTGGTCGGCCATCCGGATGTATTTTTCATGGATCAGATTTTGGTCAAACTCGGCGAATTCCCGGAGCATATCCATCTGTTCCTCTTCGCTGAAGTATGCCATGCCGGCGCAGAAAAGCTCTTTTTCCTCCCTTTGCATATGGGCCGGGTAGAACTTTAGAATGCCCTTCAGGTTCTCTAAAATTTCCATGAAGGCGCGCGATTCCCCGAGCCAGAACTTGTCTTCAGCTATTTCCAAGCGGTCCATGAACCCTCTTTCGCGGATGTGCTCTATCACCAATCCATCGATGATCCGCTTATGATCGGGCAGAAGGCTCTTCCCGTATAGGCGCTTAAAAAGAATCTCCTCCTCCTTCCCGTAATGACACCGGTGCGCATAGGTTTTGAAAAAATCAATAAGCCGCTCGATGAAAAGCCGGTCCGGGTTTTTCCCCCCATCCATCAACTCTGCCTGCTTTTTCATAAGCAGGAGGTAACGCTCCAGCAAGCGGTGCTCGGTTACCAAACTGCCTGACGGAATTTTGTCCAGGTTCTTTTCTGTCTTCATCGTCCTAACCTCCCTCTCCAAGTTTTTCAGGAAAATAACCTTCCCAGCCCCCTAACCCCACATTCCTTCAACCTTCGAGCGGTGGAAATTCCCTGCAACCCGAAAACCCAGCCAATGGCAGAGACATTCCCGGGATCTTTCGAAAAATAGATTCATCTAAAAAATGAAGAATATTCAAGAAAGGAGAAAGAACATGGCCCAAAAAGAATATAAGGAGCTGAGCTGCAGGGAAACCGGGGCGGATTGCGATTTTCTGGTGCGCGCCGAAACGGCAGAAGAAGCAATCAGTGTTGCCAGCGAGCACGGCTGCCGGGTTCATAACGTTTGCGAAATCATCCCGGAGGATCGAGACAGGATGAATTCCCTGATGAGAATCGTCTGGTGCGGAGGCGAATTCGGTGATATCCAGGAGGCGGGACCGAACCCCCCCCGGGAAGAATGGATGGAAAATTGAGAACATAGGATGAAATCCGCAGGACGAAAAATGAGCGCCATTGTACCCTTGCTTCAATACCGCGGCCTGGGACAGGATTTGTCCGGCTACATTGGCCCCCAGGCCTCCAACCGATTCAAAGCGCATTTCGTAAGAGCCCAGCTGGTTCTCTCGCGGCAATGGATTTTTTTCCACTTCTTCTCCCCCCTTGTTTTTCAAGAGACGATTTTCCCTATTCCCCCATTCGGTTTTCAAAGACATGACGCGTAGAACGGAATTTGGAATGTCCCAATCTCTATGGGTGGAGAGCAAACTCTCGCCCCTTTTGAGCCAATCTGCTCCCGGTTTTGTTCCTTTTAATTTACAGAAGGAGGAATCATCCGGCAATCAGGTGAACCTCGTATTTCCAATCCATAAAAATGGTATTTTTGAAACAGCCACTTAGCGGGAAGATGTGAAAAATGGCCCGACTATTAAAATGCGAGGATATCGGCATAGAGGGCGATTATATCTGCGCGGAAACGGATGAGGAACTACTCAGCCGGGCAGCGCAATATGCCCAAGCAAAAGAAGGGTGGAACGAGATCCCGGGAGAATTCCGGGACAGAGTCCTTTCGCTCTTGCGGCCTATTGAGCGCTGTTAAAACCGAAGGAGATAAATGGCGCTAAAAGCATACAAGCCTACAGCATCGGGGTTTTCGCGGAAAACGAGATCGAAGGCATTTGCGTTTTTGCACGAATGCATACTATTCCGCTATTCTTGGTGGAAGTTTTAAGGTTCTCGCCGGATGATGAAAATACCCGGAAGGATCTTAGACCATTATTCTGTTTCCTCAATTACCTCCCCCCATTTTTCCTTGAAAATGCCTTGAAAATATCGATTGAAAGAGTTGCAGAAAAGGTGTAGATTTTGTGAAAATAAGCAGGTGGCCCACTCCGCCGGAAATAGGGCGGCAATAAATAAGCGCTGACTCATCCTTCTTTATGGGCATAAATATTTGTCCCGCACTTTCAACTGTGCTCCTTTTGCAGGGAGATCCCCTTTTAAGATCTTTACTGCCGATATCCTCGGTGGAGTTACCGGAATCGAGCCTCAAAACCGAGGGAGAAATGCGGGTTGTGCATCCGCTTGATAACAGCATCGGCGCCCTTCGCATAACTAACGCGGGATTACTTCGGGAGGATTAGCCCCATGGAAATTGGACGATTATTTCGGATTTCATCCAGATCCCATTTGGCTGGGATTATCCTTTTATTCTTTTTCCTCACCGGCTTGGGCCTCTGGCTGGCGGCCGAATTCGATTACGAGAGGACTGAAGATCGAGCGCGGATCATCCTGCAAAAAACGGCGGCCTCGTTGGACGAGCGGATGAAGAGAACGATTGTAGCTACAGAATTAATCCTCAAATTTGCAACCGAAAGAATCCAAGAAATCGGCATTGAGAGGACCGTTTCCTCCAGAAGAGAATGGGAAAGGCTCCGAAGCTACGCCGAAGCCCTGCCCGGTGTCGGGTCGCTTTGGTTATTGGATGCGAAAGCGGATCTTCTGATGGATTCGATCCGATATCCTTCCCAACCCATGAATTTTGCCGACCGTGAGTATTTTGCCCCTCAGAGAGACAAGGGCATCGAAATTTACATCGGGCCCGTGGTCAAGGGCAGGATCACCCAAAAATTCAGTTTTACCATCACCCACCGGATTACCGGAAGAGATGGTGCTTTTGCCGGTATTTTAGTGGCGGCCATAGATACCGATGATTTTACGAATTTTCTTCAAAATATCGCTATCGGGGAGAATGGAGCCGTAGCCGTCTGGCGGACGGACGGGAGACTGATCCTTCGGCAGCCCATGGAGGACGAGTACCTAAACAAGGATTTCAGCTATCTGAAGGTCTTTCAGGCTTCCTTGCAAGAATCGCCTTCGGGTGTCTTTTTTAGCGATAAAACGGTGGATGGCATTGGACGCCTGGTCGCCTACCAAAAAATGAAAGAGCTCCCTCTGTTAGTAGTGACCAGCATTCCGAGCGCTTCGATCATGCGGGCTTGGTACGCCAATGTCAAAAATTATTCAGTTATTGCGGCTTTAAGTTTATGCGGATTGGTCGCCCTCGCGTGGCTTGTTTACAGGAGCGTGGCAAAGGAAGAATCGGCTCGCCGGGAGGTTGAAGCCGCCCATGATAAACTTGCGAAGCTTAATGCCGAGCTGGAACAACGGGTCCTCGATCGGACCTCTCAACTTGTTTCGGCCAATAGAGATTTGAGCAATGAAATAAACGAGCGGAAAAGGGCCGAGGAGGAGTTGCGCGAAAGCGAACGGCGTTTCCGAGCGCTGTCCGAAGCTCTGCCACAGATCGTTTGGACGGCTGGCGCCGAGGGGGGTGTGGAGTGGTTCAATCAACGCTGGTATGAATACACGGGCGAACCCCCAGCGGTCGGTGAGGGCTGGGGCTGGGAAAAGGTCTCCCATCCGGACGACATGGCGCGTACGCTGAAGAAGTGGCAGGAGGCGCGCGAGAAGGGTTCGCTTTTCCAGAATGAAATCCGGATCCGCCGCCATGACGGCCAGTACCGGTGGTTCCTTGTGCGCGCCTGGCCTATACGGGATGCCGGCCAAAATGCCGTCCGCTGGTTTGGCACCAACACCGACATCCACGACCTGAAGGCGGCGGAAGCAGGTTTGCGCCAAAGCCAAATTGACTCGGACCGTGCTCAGGAGGTGGGGGAGATCGGCAGCTGGCGGATGGACATTCGCCGTAATGTTCTGGCATGGTCGGACGAAAATCATCGTATCTTCGGCGTCCCCAAGGGAACGGCTTTGACTTACGAGACGTTCCTGGGAATCGTTCACCCCGAGGACCGCCGGTACGTCGATACGAAATGGCAGGCGGGGTTGCGCGGCGAACCCTACGACATCGAGCACCGGATTGTGGTGGACCAGCAGGTCAAATGGGTGCGCGAGAAGGCCTACCTGGAATTCGACAATGAAGGAAAGCTGCTGGGCGGTTTTGGAATCACCCAGGACATCACCGCGCGCAAGCGGATGGAAGAGGAGCTTCGGGCATCTCGGGACGAATTGGAGATCCGGGTGGGGGAGCGAACAGAAGAGTTGGCGAAGTCCCAGCAACGCCTTCAACAGCTTGCTTCCCAGCTTCTCCTGGCCCAGGAAAAGGAGCGGAAGCGGGTCGCCGTGGAACTTCATGACGGCTTGATGTCCGATCTGGCCGCCACGAAATTTTTGCTGGAAGGGAAAATCATGCTCCTGGATAACGGGAAACAAATCAATTCTGGGGATTTACGACGAGTGGCAGATATTTTAGCCGGTACCATGAGAGAAGCTCGAAGGCTTATGAACAATCTGCACCCTTCTCTTCTGGATGAATTGGGATTAATTGCGGCTATCGGCTGGTTGTGCGGGGAATATCAGCGGTTTTATCCGCATATTTTGGTTCAAAAGGAGATTGCGGTTTCCGAAAAGGATATTTCCGAATCCTTAAAGGTGGTCATTTACCGGGTTTTGCAAGAAGCCTTGAATAATTTTGCCAAACATGGGAAGGGGGACCGGGTGGAGGTTTCTCTTTCAAAGTCCGACGAGACCTTTTCCTTTGTGATTCGGGATAATGGCCAGGGTTTTGATGTGGAAAACGTCCAGAAAGGTTTGGGGCTGGAGAGCATGCGGGAACGGGTGGAGTTGTCCGGGGGGGAATTTCAGCTTGATTCAATCATTGGCCAGGGGACTACAATTCGGTTAAGTTGGACCTTCTTATGATCTCCATATAAAGGCTTCTTGAGTTTCCCTTGATTATCGGAAACCCGGAACCGGGAAATCAGGCAACTGGCGAAGCCTGCTTTTTAAAGTATCTCACCCCCGAGCCCCTTCTTCCGATAGTCAAACGTCCTTCTGGCGGAACCATGAACAAAGGTTTTCCAACTCGCGAGTTTGGGAGATCACCGAAATAGATTGACCGAAAAACTGTAACCAAAATTGTAACCGTCCTAACCGAAATAAAGCAAATATAGGCCAACGTATGACAATATATGCTTTGTAAGGTAATGATATCTAAGTACTTAATATTGATAGGAAATCACTGATGTGAATTTTTGCGTCCTAAGTCCAGCGCGTTCACAGATTCCGTCTCTTTTACACAGAGAAACTTTTAAAGGAAATTCGATGGACCTCGGCCAGATCATAGGTCCCTTGGAAGAGTTTCCCCATAGGAAATGCCGGCAATGTGGGGTTCAACTGATACATTACCGGCCAGGGCAAGTTTCGGGAACGTGTATAGCCCCCAACCCGGCAAGTCCATAGATTCTTTTTACTTACCCTCCTGCTGCTGCTCAAAAGCTAAGAGCGGCACATCCGTGGCCGTTCACCGAAGGATATAATTTTATAATCCGATCTTATCGGCCACCCAGCCCAGCTCCAGATCGTTCCAACGTCTGACGGGTCGGCGTTCCCTTCTTAATGTCCCAACCGGACTGGCGGTAGTACTCCTCCAGGGCGGCCTCCCATTCGGCTTTATCGATCTTCCAGCCGCTTGGAATCATAAGGCGCTGATTTCTTCGTGGAGGGGGCGGGGGCCAAGGCCTCCCGCCGCTGATATCGGAGTCTCAGGGCTTTCTCCGGGTCTCTGCTCATCCCGACCGATGCTTCCGGCGCGCACCGCCCAAACCCCCAGGCCAACAACAAAGCCTGTCGCCCCCCCGTCACTGAATGGGAGCCGGAAAACGCCTCGCTCGTTCCTTGCTATGAATCTGAGTTAAAATTGTACCAAAGTTCTCTGTACTAAAATTCACTGTCCTAAAATTCTCTTGACACCAAAATAGCTAAAGGATAACCTTTGAGGAAAAATAAATCGGGACCGCGAGGTGGATAATGGTGGCGGTAAGAGGTCGACGATCGGCTTTGCGCAGCCCACGGGGTCCCGAACCGACAGGAGGCAACATGGATAAGAAGAATAAGATGGAGAAGAATGAGTCGACATCTCCTTCTCTCGTCAGTCGGCGCGACGTCCTCCGGGGGGCAGCCATCGGCGTGGCTGCGGCGCTGGCGTCGTCGGTGCCACGGATCGCGTCAGCACAGTCGGCACCCACGAAGGCGCCGGTGAAACTGACGTTCTGGACCTTCGAGAACCCGCTGCAGCGGCCCTACCAGCACAAACGGATCCAGCAGTACATGCAGCAGTTCCCGAACATCTCTGTGACGTTCCAGGCCTTCACGTTCGGCGACCTCGGCAAGAAGGTCAGCGTCGGGTACGCGACCGGCACTGCGCCCGACGGCTTCGCCACGGGTGACTGGCTGATGCCTACGTGGCTGTCCCGCAAGCTGATCGCGCCTCTCGACCCGGGCCTCCTCGGCTACTCCTCGCTCGACGCCTTCCGCAAGGACCACGCCGACGCCTTTGTCGCGGGCTCGATCTACGAGGGCAAGGCGTACGGCTACCCGATGTGGTTCTACGGGCTTCAGAACTACGTCAACACGAAGCAGTTCAAGGAGGTCGGACTCGACCCGGTCAAGGACGAGCCCAAGACCTGGGACGAGCTCGGCGAGGTTGCAAAGCGCCTGACCATCAAGAAGGGCGACAAGTTCGAACGCCAAGGGTTTAAGTTCGCGATGCACGCCGCCCAGTGGACAATGATGCAGTTCAACCCGATCCTGCTCCAGGCCGGCGGGCAGTGGTTCGACAATAGCGGCAAGTGTACGGTCAACAACGCCGCCGGCGTGAAGGCCATGCAGATCCGGGCGTCGATCGCCAAAAAATACGGCGCCGAAGACCCGGCCGACTCGCTTGCGACGCCGCCGATTCCGTGGATGGACTGGCTGCGGGAGCGCTGCTCGATGTACAGCTCGGTCCCGCTCGGCTCGGCGGCGATCAAGCCGATCAACCCGACGATGGAGAGCGAGGGCTACTACAAGGCCTACCTGATGCCGGGCATAACCGCCAACAAGCGGTATTCCTCCTGCTACGGCTTCAACTTGGTCGTCAACGCCCAGGCGCCCAAGGAGAAGCAGGAAGTCCTCCACCACATGTATCGGTACATGATGAGCGACCTGGTGGACTGCTGGCGGGCGACCGCGCCGTTCACGCTGGCCCGGAAGAGCGGGTGGACTGATCACCCCGAGGTCAAGAACGCCCCGAACATCGACGCCATCATCCAGTCGAAAGACACCGGGATGTTCCTGCCGCGCACGCCGGTCTGGAACGAGCTGGCCGACGCAATGCACAACACGATGCAAAAGGTCCTGCTGGACAACCGCGACCCCAAGCAGGCGCTTGACGAGGCAGCAGCCGAGGTCGACCGCGCCAGCGCCGACTTCAAGAAGAGCTAGACGGCCTTGGACGAAGCCGTGATCGAGATCGATCGGGTGACTGGGGAGTTGAGAGAAAGGATCACGGATTTATCTGGCAGGCCCTGAACCGCACTGGTTCAAGGGAGGCGGGGCATGGGCCTTGGGAGTGGGGCGTGATTTAACGAACCAAGGCCCCAGATGTTTCAGGATCGCCTTGATGACCTTCCGGCCTTCGATGAAGCTGATGTTTCGCAGGATCCCTTGACACTTCGGGCAGGTCAGGGGATCGACCTTGTAGATATTTTGAATGAGCCGCGCCCAGTTCTTCCGGTATTCCTTCGAACGATTATCGACTTCCAGGACGCAGGAGCTCCCGTCGTCTTCGGTTTCTTTGCGTTTTCCCCGGCAGACGTTACTGGATCCTTGAGTGGGCCCAGGGTTCCCGGAATTAGGACTGTCCCTTTTGGGCTCTCCAGAAGGGTCGTTGTCCTATAGGGGGAGAGGAATTAGGGCGTTATTAGGTGATAGGGATATGGCGATTGAAGCAAAGGAAAAATTTTTATGCTTTTTGCCACCTTGGATTATCCACAAGGGTCGGGATCCCATTCCGCTCAATGAGAATTTTTGCAAAGCCGGTCTTTTCAATATCGCCATAATTGTGACCCGCGTCCCCCGGGTAGACTGCAAAAAAGATAAAAGGGGTTTTTCCCGTGTTCACCATGCGATGTCCCCAATAGGGGGGAATATACGCCAAAACACCCGGAAGAATTTCTACCGTATCAAAATTGCCATCGACGGTTTGCATCAAGAGACAGCCCTTCCCCTCCAAGCCTAAGTAAACTTCGGAGGTCCGGGCGCGTTTATGATAATGCCCTTTGGTCATGAAGTATTCTTCGCCTATCTTTCCTGAATGAATGGTGGTCATAGCAATTTGAAGATGCCCAGGCTCTTCCGGTAAAACCTTTTCGCAAAAAGAATAAATAACCGGATCCTTGTTTTCCAAATTCAGGCGTTCCGATTCCTTATCAAGAAACATTCCTTTCATATTGCTGAGCCTTCGGATATTGGTTCGATCGTTTGGTTTTAGGTCGCCAGACTTAAAATCAAGGTTCATAAAAAAAGGTTTCATCAACATTTCCCCCTTTCCCTTTCGGTTTTCGCCGGGGGCGGAAAATGCGCCCTTCCGAGCTCCCTCCCCAAGAGAATTATAAGCACAAATAAATTCCTTGACAAATAAAATATCTTCTATAAAATCATTTTTTAGAGGAAAATTCTTTTTTTGCAAATAATTATGGAAATTGTCTCCATCATTATTCACCACCCGAAGGTTGTCTGATTACTTCAAATACCAAAATTTGAATAGAAACGACCTTTTGTGAAGAATTTATCATCCAACCATCCCCAGACCTTTACCCGAAATGCCGAACCTTCCACCTTGATCAGAATCCGGGGAGCGTATTCAACCTTAAAAAAGGCAGAGCAACGCATCGCCAACGCCATTTTCCAAAACCCCGAAGAGGTGATCAATCTCTCGGTCACGGAGTTGGCGGAAAAAAGTTCGGCAAGCGAATCGTCGGTCGTAAGATTTTGCAAGTCTTTGGGTTATAAAGGCTATTATGAGCTAAAGATTTCTTTGGCTCGGGAATTGGTAATCACTCCGCAGCAAATTTACGAAGAGATCGGGTTGAAGGACGATGTTTCGACGGTTAAGCACAAAGTCTTTCAATCGAACATTCTTGCCCTCCAGGAAACGATTAAGATTCTTAGTGAAAAGGAGCTGGAAAGAGCCGTCGAAGCAATCGGCCAGGGCAAGCTGCTTGTGTTCTATGGTATGGCGGGTTCCGCGGCAGTAGCCCTCGATTCTGCCCACAAGTTTTTACGAATTAATATCAGGTCTGTCTCCTACTCGGATTCACATCTGCAAGCGATTTCAGCGAGCCTGCTTGGAAAGGGGGATGTCGCTTTCGGGATTTCCCATTCGGGGAGCAGTAAAGATGTGGTCGATGCTTTACGAATTGCCCGCCAGGGAAAAGCGACCACGATCTGCCTTACCCATCACACCAAAAGCCCCATAACAAAGGTTGCGGACATCAAACTCTATACAGCAGCCAGGGAAACTGCCCTCCGTAGCGACGCCATGACTTCCCGGATTGCCCAACTTTCGATCTTGGACGTACTTTACGTGAGTGTGGCTCTAAAGCGATACGACAAATCCCTTCAAAGCATTGAGAGAACCCAGGAGGCCTTGGCCGATAAGAAATATTAAAAGTTATCCTAAGAAAGGAGGTGGATCAAAACAGACAGTTGGGTCCGAAGCCTTTGGTACGAGAGGAAAGATTTAGAAGGCTGTTAAGTAATTCGGCGCTTGATAGCGTCCACACGATGATAAAGGAGGAAACGAGATGGGAAAATCCGATAGAAAAGAAGGGATCTCCGATTTGGTGGGAAAAAAAGTTACCCGCCGGAGCTTCCTAAAAGGGGTCGGAAGCGTGGGGATCGGGCTGGCGGCAACATCATCAATGAATAAACTGGCGTTCTCCCAGCCAAAGGGACCGATCAAGCTTTCGTTTTGGACCTGGCAGAATCCCCAGCAACATGCCTGGATTCAGAAACGGGTGAAGTTGTTCATGGAAAAGAACAAGGGGATTCAAATTGATTGGCAATATTTCACATTTACCGACTTGGGAAAAAAGATTTCGGTCGGTTACGCGACGGGCACGGCCCCCGAAGGATTTGCCACCGGGACCTGGCTGATGCCCACGTGGCTAAGCCGAAATATGATTGCTCCCTTGGATATCAAGCTATTAGGCTACTCCTCGCTCCAGAGCTTCGTGAATGATTATCCGAAGGCCTTTATTGAGGGGGCCGTAAAGAATGACAAGGTTTATGGGTATCCCGTATACGTCTATGGGTTTTTGAATTACCTCAATACGAACCAATTTAAAGAGGCAAAATTGGATCCGGACAAGGATCAGCCGAAAACGTGGGAGGAGTTGGGGGAAATCGCCAGGAAGCTGGCGATCAAGAAAGGGAATAAGTTTGAACGCCAGGGATTCAAGTTCGCCATGCATGCGCCGATGTGGACCATGGTGCAGTTCAACCCCATCCTGCTTCAATGCGGAGGGAGTTGGTTTGATAAGAGCGGGAAATGCACGGTAAATAGCGATGCGGGGGTGAGAGCGATGACGATTCGGGCATCGATGATCAGAAAGTATCAGGCCGAGGATCCGGCAGATTCGATTGCCACCTCCCCATTGCCGATGATGGATTTTTTGAAGGAAAGAGTGTCGATGTTCTCAACCCACTGCATTCCCCTCCCCGCAGTAAAGTCGCAAAATGAGAAAATGGCGGCGGAAGGGTATTATCGTCCGGTGCAGATGCCTGGCGTGGATCCCAACAAGAGGTATCCGACCGCCTATGGGTTTAACTTCGTGGTAAACATCAACGCCTCTAAGGAAAAACAGGAGGCTCTCCATGACCTTTACCGATTCATTATGAGTGACTTGGTGGATTGTTGGAAAGATACCGGGCCCTTTACCCCGGCTCGGAAGAGCGGGTGGGCTGATGATCCCCAAGTTAAGAACTATCCGCATATCGATGAAATTATCAAGGCTCGGGACAATGGCGCCCTTCTCCCGGAGACACCGGTGGTTAACGAGTTGGCCGATATCATGCATCAGGCTGTGCAGAAGGTAACGCTTGAAAATGCAGATATCAAGAAGATCTTGGACGAAGCGGCTGTCCAAGTCGATAAGGCAACCGACGAGTTTAAGACAAAAAAATAGGTAAAAAGTTGTCCTCCGGATAGGGCGAGCCCAAATCTCCATATCCCGGTGTCAATTGGGCCAAGAGCCTCGGATTCAGCTTTAGGGGATCCTGTTCATCTTGCCGACGATCCATTTCCTTATGACCTTCAAGTATGGACCGATGCTCTGGGCTATTTAACTGAGTTTCACCGGGTATGACTTTGTAACCGAGCCTAAATTTATTGGGTTAGCAAACTGCGTCAATTATTTTTAAAGACCCGATATTTCCCCAGGCCTTTCATGACCCGCTTGTTTATATCGGGGGTTCTACGATAGCCATTACGGTCTTGGGACTTGGGCTCGCCCTGATCATGAGTGCCGGAATAAAGGCCAGCCGTTTTTTCCTGAGCAATACGCTTTTGACAAATCCCCAATTGTTGGGGATCCAATTCCTTTCCCTGGTTGAAATTTCAGCCAAAGCGGACTTGATCACCTTGCCCTGCGATTTAAACCCGGGTTCGAAAGGGATAATCGGCGCCAAAGAGTTGGCCTTGATGAAAAGAACAGCCTATTTGGTCCATACCGCCCGAGGTGGGCGGATCGACGAAAATACCCTTTTTGAAGTCTCAGGGACAAAAAAATTGGAGGGGCAGCCCGCGATGCCTTTCAGAATGAACCTCCAGTCGGAAGTCCGTTGCTCGCCTTGGATAATATATTGACCACTCTCCATATTGGCTCCAACAGGCAAGAGGCCCTTCTCAAAATGGGACTAATTGCCGTGGAAAACTTGATCCAGAATCTTGAGCAAAAGTAACCTGTAAAGGTGAAAAGGTTTTGATCAAAAAAGACACAGAAACAGATCTGGTTGCTGTGGGCGAATGTCTGGTTGATTTCGTATCTGAACAACGCGCCGATACCCTGGTTCTGGAAGGGCATCCCGGCGGAGCTCCGGCGAATGTGTTGGCCATGGCGGCAAAATTGGGGTGCTCCACTCAAATGATAGCCAAGGTCGGCATGGATGCATTTGGCAGCTTTTTGATAGAACAATTGAAGAGAGCGAAAATCGGCACCACGGGTATGGTGCAGGCCAAAAAAGAGCCCACAACGTTGGCCATTGTGTCATTGGATACAACTGGAAACCGCAGTTTCAGGTTTTATAGAAATGGGATGGCTGATGGGCAGCTGGAGTTTTCTGAAATTGATAAAACCCTATTGAAAACCTGCAAACTCCTTCATTTTGGGTCAGTTTCCATGACGAAGGAACCTGCCCGCAGCGCAACTCTAAAGGCGGCGCTCAGGGCAAAAGAAGCGGGGGCACTGATATCCTATGATCCCAACCTGCGAGCCCCGCTTTGGGAGGATCTTGCGCGGGCAAAAAAGTTGATCCTTGAGGGAATGCGCCTTGCAGATGTTGTAAAGCTGTCTGGTGAGGAATTAGAATTTTTGTCCTCGGCAGATCTAAAAACGGGTATGGAGCTCTTATATCAAAAATACAAAATGAAACTCCTGGCCATCACCCTGGGGCCAGACGGCTGCGTCTGCCGGATGGAGCAAGGCGTTTTTACTTCGGCCACTTTCGATGTTTCCTGCGTGGATACCACGGGAGCAGGGGACGCCTTTTGGGGCGCAGTATTAGCCCGCATCTTGAAAGAGCCGATCCCCTTGGAAAACTATTCACCAGAGCAGATTCATACCCTGCTTGATTTCGCCAACGCGGCGGGTGCGCTGGCAACAACTAAAAAGGGTGCGATCCCGGCTATGCCGAATGAAAAGCAGATCCAGAACTGTATGGAAACCATGCCCCGTTGCCGACAGGGGACGTAAACTGAAAAGGAGCAGCCATAAGCAAAGGAGCCAAGATGACGGAACATCCTAAAAACTATAATGACGTTTTATGGCAGTATGCAAAATATCAGGATGCGGCGAGAAAAGTGTTGAATCCCTCCTGCCGCGTATGCAAGGTCTGCAACGGCATAGCGTGTGCCGGCCGCTTTACGAATTCATTGGAATTTGGCGCAAAAGGCAACAACCTGGGTTTTATCAATGCCGTTAAGGCGCTGGCAAACATCCGAATTGAACTGGACGTCGTGCACGATGACTACAACCCCGACACCTCGATCGAACTATTTGGGCATACCTTTGATCTTCCCGTGTTTGCTTCCCCGATTGCAAAGATTCTCACCGATTACAAGTTTGAAAGCCCGTACTTCAACAATAATGATGCTTACGCCGACGCGTTAATTAAAGGCGCTTACCGGGCGGGCGGGATGGCCTGGTTGGGCGATAATAAGGCGGAGGGGTATTTCCCCGGGCAGATCGCCCCGATCAAAGAGGTAGAAGGTGTAGGTGTGCCAACCATAAAACCATGGGCTGACCGAGAAGAATTCAACAAGCGGGTGAAATGGTCTGAAGAGGTGGGGGCCATGGCGATGGCCACTGATTTAGACGCAATTGGTCTGGGCTACCAGTATTCAGGTAAGGCCGGATCAAAGAACGAAGGCGTCTGCGCGCGAAATGTGGAAGAACTGAAGGAGTTTGTCCAGTCCGTCAAGGTTCCGGTTGTCATCAAGGGCATCATGTCAGTGAAGGCCGCAGTAAAATCAGCTGAAACCGGCGCTTACGGCATCCTGATATCGAATCACGGCGGCAACGTTGTGGAAGGTAGTCTTGCCCCCTGCGAGGTGATTGAGGAAATTAGTCGGGAAGTAGGAAATTCCATTAAGATTTTTGCCGACGGAGGTGTGCGCTCGGGCGAGGACGTCTTTAAAATGCTGGCCCTTGGCGCAAAAGCCGTGGGGATCGGCCGCCCCTACGTGGTGGCAGTTTATGGCGGCGGACAGGACGGCGCGGCTATCTATACCCAGAAGATATTCTGGGAGCTGCAGAACATCATGCGTCTTGCAAACTGCAAGAGCCTGAAAGACATCACCCGAGAAAAGGTGATTGTCCGTAAATGATTTGAATGGAAAACGACGAAGAAGATATTTTCCGCATCTGGAGGAGGCGATAGGCCTTTTGGCAAGCGGGTGTAATTTATAGAATCTGAAGGAAACGGGAGAGGTTTATAATGGGAAAGAACTATCGATCTGAGCTGGTAGGCGCTTTTGGTTGCCCCATCGATGAAAATCCGACTGGGGTTATGGAGGAAGCAGCCTTTGCGGCCAAAGGACTGGATTTCCGCTACCTAACGATTAAAGTGAACCAGGGGGACCTGAAAATGGCCATGGAGGGCGTGCGGGCCATGAATATGCGCGGCATTAACCTGACAATCCCGCACAAGGTCGAGGTGCTTCAATACCTCGATGAGCTTTCCGAGGCAGCCGAGATTATCGGCGCAGTAAATATGGTTGTTAATAGGAACGGCAAGCTCTGGGGTGAAAACACCGATGGCAAAGGCTACTTGCTATCCTTAAAGGATTCGGGAATTTCCCCGGAAGGGAAAAATATCATGATTCTTGGCGCCGGCGGTGCGGCGCGGGCCATCAGTGTGGAGTGCGCTCTGGCGGGGGCAAAGAAAATCACGATTGCGAACATCGAAAAAGAGCAGGGCGAAGTGCTGGCCGGCTTGATAGAAAAGCGTACCGGTGCAAAAGCAGAATTTATCATGTGGGATGAACCCGTTGCAGTACCGGCCGACACCTATGTCCTTTCTAATGCAACTTCTGTTGGCTTATATCCTGATGTGGATCAAAAACCAAACATAAACTATGATTCCATTCATTCCGACATGGTGGTTACAGATGTTATTTTTAACGATCCGCACAGTCTCTTTTTACAGGAGGCAGAAAAACGAGGGGCCAAGACTATCAATGGCTTAGGTATGCTGGTCAATCAAGGCGCTTTGAACTTTTACTTGTGGACAGGCGTGAAAGCGCCGATTGACGTGATGACAAATACCTTGAAGAGAGAATTCGGCCTATAGAAAATCGGGTATCAATACCAACAAAAGGAGGAAAAATGGGAACGTTTCATCGGTGGGAAGAATTTCCCCAGCGAACCGTTAGCTACTTGGCTGGGCTTCCGAATTCAGAAGGAATCAAAATCAGAATTCTATCGACGGAAAGAATGATGGCCACGCAGATCCAGGTTCGGGGGGGCGGGAAAATACCGCGGCATTGCCATGAGTCGGAACAGATTATCTTTATTCAAAAAGGGGAGGCGCGGGTAACAACCGGGAAGGAACCGGAGCGGTTATTAAAGGCGGGGGATATTTGGATTGTGCCTTCAAAAACCATGCATGGACTGGAATACATAGGGGATGTGGAGGCTTTGGAAATCGTCAGCCCTCCGAGGCCTGATAATTTTATCGGGTACACGATTAAACACACCTTCTTTGAAGGGGAGGGTGAGCCTTCCAAATAGAATGAATCGAGTCAAATACCCGGGCATCAGCGATAGATGGCACTTGAAGCCTGAAACGATGTGACCCCGATCGTTGGAGTCTCGGCCTATAATCCTGCACGCTGGGATCTGTGGAGGGGGTTATGGGCAACCATGATTCCTACTCCGACCAAAAAATATTCGCGACCATGGGGACGTCATTCCCGCGCAAGCGGGAATCCAGAAAGAAATCCTGGATTCCGGGTCAAGCCCGGAATGACGAAGTTGGAGGTTTCCCAAAGGGATCTCCAGCTGCCGTTTCAAAAATTCAATAAAACGCAATCCCAACAGCTCCTTTCCCGACCACCGGCCATTCATTTATGCGCCTGGTGAGTAAAGATTTTGAAATTAATATATAACCCGCGGATTAGAGCAATCAAGGTTTATGACAGCCTTATTGTAAGAGGCCTGTATCGCTAAGATTTGGATGCCGGAGGGCGGACCTGGGCAGGCTGTTCACGCCAAGGGTATACCCACCCATGCTTAAATGCATGTTCTTTTAATCGGGCAAGCTTCGCTTTTGAAAGAAGATGACCATCGGAAACCGCGCAATTAGCCTCCACGTGACGGGCGTTGGTCATCCCCACAATAACTGTGGAAACTGCCGGATGGCTTAGGCAGAACCGGAGACTGAGGGCCGCCAGGGTCGGAGATTCATCATCCAACAATTCCGATAACCGGTCGAGGCGCTGGGAAGCTTCTACGAGGCGTTCGGGCTTGAAGAATTTTGCCCGCCAATCCCCCTCTGCGAAACTATGCCCAGGCCGGATATTGCCGCTGAGGAGACCCTCGAATAAGGGCACCCGGACAATGATGCCCACCTGATGCTGGATGGCGCTGGGAAAGAGCCGTTCTTCGGGCTGCTGGTCGAAAATGTTATAAATGGCCTGCACCGAGTCTATTTTATCGGATTCCGTAATTTGCACTGAACCCTTCCATTCCCAATCTTCCGCGGAAATGCCGATATGACGGACCTTGCCTTGTTCCTGGAGCTTGAGCATGGCCTCATGCCATTTCGGATCGTCGGTAAAATGCCTACGCCAGCAATGGATCTGTTGGACATCCAGATAATCAGTCTGCAGCCGGCGCAGGGAGTCTTCGGTGCATTTCATAATCCAGTCCGGAGGATAGACCTGGTCGACTGGCAGTTCAGCCTTGTCCTTGGAGCCAATTTTGCTGGCAATGATCACCTTATCGCGCATGCCCCTGAAGGCCCGGCCTACTACTTCTTCGCTGTGGCCTTTCCCGTAGAGCATAGCCGTATCAAAAAAGTTCACGCCGCGGTCATAAGCTTCCCGGAGGGAACGGATGTCACGGTCATCGTCCTGGCTTCCCCAGCCTCCGCCAATGGGCCAGCAGCCGTATCCCAGTTCACTGACTTTAATCCCGCTTCTGCCTAAAGAACGGTATTTCATAATGGCTCCTTTTCAAATTTAGGCTGAGTATACTGGGAAGGCAATAATGCGTCAAGGGAATTTGATCCCTTGTGGTACCCATTCAGTGACGGGGGGGCGGCAGGCTTTGTTGTTGGTCTGGGGGTTTGGGCGGTACGCGCCGGAAGCATCGGTCGGGATGAGCAGAGACTCGGAGAAAACCCTGAGACTCCGATCTCAGCGGCGGGAGGCCTTGGCCCCCGCCCCCTCCACGAAGAAATCAGCGCCTTATGATTCCAAGCGTAGCGCCCAAACCCCCAGACCAGGGCGCCTCCTGCTATTCACGCCCGACCTAAATCCGTAGCGGCTTCCCACCCTTGACTGAAGGGTTACCCCTTGTGAATTTGGAGTTTTGCCCGGCTCGCTTTTGAGGTGGAAAAAGAGGGGGAAAGCGATCGGGAGAAGGAATAAGGGTCTGCTCTGGGGCTGTGGATGGGGGAAAGAAAGGCGCATCGGGAAGGGCAAGGGGCCCGTAGAAGTCCTGCGGATTGAGGTTTTGAGAAGAAAAAGGGAATAAAAAAGGGGGGCAGGGGTTTCTCGGTGACATTTTGGACAAGGGAGAGACAATCGACCCGTCGTGGAAGGAACGGGTTTTGAAGATGATCGACAGGAAAGAGAAAGCTTTTTAGGGGGCGAAGCGCAGGAAGCGACGCCGTCCTGTTTAGAATCTAATCCTCCTTCTTCTTGCTCAATTGCTTTTCCGGTCCCGGGGGCGCGTAGACCATAATATAGATGAGATCTTCTCTCTGGTCTGCTTCTATCTCATGGAGGGAGTCTTTCGGGATGAAAACGGCGGTTTGCGGCCCCACGGCGAAAGACACATCTTTTATCCTGACGATCCCCTTGCCGGAAAGGATATAGAAGCAGCTTTCACTATCGTGGGAATGGACCGGGCCTTTTTTTCCTTTATTCATGGTGTTTACAAGAAAGGAAAAGGATTTTGACCCGCAGATTTCCTCATCGATGAAAATCCGAAAGGTTCCCATCCCCTCACCCATCGGACCTGTAAGCGCGTCCCGCAAAGGGACCACCAATTTTTTCTCCATTCGGCCCGGATCTCCTTTCCCGTGCGGTCTCCCTTGCCACTGTCTATGGACGTCTCCGGGAAATCAAAACGGATGCGCGCATTTTATGATTATCTGGATAAGATATCCCTCCCCTGGGCAGAGGAAGGATATCGTAAGCACCTTCTCTCGGCGATCTGGATGAACCAATTGCCCATCCAGGGAAAGCGAGCGATGGTTACACGCGATTGCTAAACTCCCGATTTCGCCTCCGATGTTCACTTTTTCCAAATTCCTTCAAGGCCTGAACCGTGATGGTCCCCAGACCCCAATTTGACGAACCCATGGAGAGATTGGAGGGCATCAACCGGGCCTTCCCCGAATCGCTTTTTGCCAGCAGGCTTCGGGGAGAAGGCTTTTAAGGAGTGTTTAGAGGCTCATGAAACCGCCGTCAACGATGAACGTTTGCCCGGTCACGTAGCTGGAGCCGTCGGAGACCAGGAACACGGCCGCTCCCCCGAGTTCCTCCGGGTTCCCCCAGCGCCCCATCGGAATGTGGTGAAGGATCTCGGCGTTGCGCTCCGTATTCTTCCGCAGGGCCTCGGTCACATCGGTGACGAAATACCCCGGCGCAATGGCGTTCACGCGGATGCCGTACTTGGCCCAATCATTGGCCAAGGATTTGGTGACCTGGTTGAGTCCCCCTTTGCTGGCGGCATAGGCGGGAATCGTCTTCCCGCCTATGAACGCGATTAGGGACGAGGTGTTCACAATCGCCCCCGGACGTTTGGCGGCGATCATCGTCCGGCCGACGGCCTGGGCCAGGAAAAAAGGCCCCTTCAGATTGGTCTGCATGAGCAGGTCCCAATCGGCTTCGCTGTAATCTTCGCAAGGCGCGCGGCGAATCGTTCCGGCGTTGTTGATCAGAAAATCAATCTTGCCGAAGGTCTGCAAAGCCTTATCCACGATTTTCGGAATCTCAGCCATTTTGGTGACATCCGCCGCAAAGGGGACCACCGGCCCGACAAAGGCGCTGAGCTCCTTGGCGGTCGCTTCCAGGACTTCCTTTCTCCGCCCCACGATCAGGACCTCCGCCCCGGCCTGCACGAGGGCGGTGGCCATTCCTTTCCCGAGACCCGTCCCGCCACCGGTCACGATGCCGCTCTTTCCTTTCAAATTGAATTTTTCGTAGGCCATTTTTTCCATCCTTTCCCTGAGATTTGAATCAACCTGAACAACGGCTGAAGGCCGCTGAAAAGCGCCTGAAAAGGTGGAAAAATCAGACGCGGTTTATGAATTCGCGGTTTCGCACTTCCACCTTCACCTTCTCCAGTTCCTTATCAAGAAACATTCCTTTCATATTGCTGAGCCTTCGGATATTGGTTCGATCGTTTGGTTTTAGGTCGCCAGACTTAAAATCAAGGTTCATAAAAAAAGGTTTCATCAACATTTTCCCCTTTCCCTTTCGGTTTTCGCCGGGGGCGGAAAATGCGCCCTTCCGAGCTCCCTCCCCAAGAGAATTATAAGCACAAATAAATTCCTTGACAAATAAAATATCTTCTATAAAATCATTTTTTAGAGGAAAATTCTTTTTTTGCAAATAATTATGGAAATTGTCTCCATCATTATTCACCACCCGAAGGTTGTCTGATTACTTCAAATACCAAAATTTGAATAGAAACGACCTTTTGTGAAGAATTTATCATCCAACCATCCCCAGACCTTTACCCGAAATGCCGAACCTTCCACCTTGATCAGAATCCGGGGAGCGTATTCAACCTTAAAAAAGGCAGAGCAACGCATCGCCAACGCCATTTTCCAAAACCCCGAAGAGGTGATCAATCTCTCGGTCACGGAGTTGGCGGAAAAAAGTTCGGCAAGCGAATCGTCGGTCGTAAGATTTTGCAAGTCTTTGGGTTATAAAGGCTATTATGAGCTAAAGCGTATGGATTTAACTTCGTAATCAATAATCAGACGTCGAGAGAAAAGCAGCACATTATTCATGAGCTCTATCGCTTTATCATGAGTGACCTGATGGACTGTTGGAAAGATACAGCGCCTTTTCCAACAGCCCGGAAGAGCGGATGGGCTGACGATCCCGCGGTCAAGAACTTTCCACACCTGGGGAGATTATCAAGGCCCAGCAGAATGGGGTCCGCGATCCTGAGACCCCCGTATTTAATGAATTAGCAGACATCGTCCATCTGGCGGTCCAAAAGATAATGTTGGACAAGGCGGATATCAAGAAAACCCTGGACGAAGCGGCTGCCCAGGTCGACAAGGCAATGGAGGAGTATAAGACTGAATAATAGGAGCGAAGCCGTGGTTAATATTGGTCGAGCCCAAGTCCCGAAATCCCACTGGCGGTTGAGTTATCAGTCTCGGACTCAACTCTGGGGAATGCTGTTTATTTTGCCGACGATCCTTTTTTTCTTGATCTTCAAATATGGACCCATGGTGTGGGCCATTCTTTTAAGTTTCACCGATTACGATATTGTCAGGGAACCCCGATATATCGGGATGAGCAACTACATCAGCATTTTCCAAGACCCGCTGTTCCTCCAGGCCCTCAATAATACCCTGGTGTATATCGTCGGCTCCACGATTGCGATTACCGTATTAGGGCTTGGGCTCGCCCTGGTAATAAATGCCGGCATACGGGGCAGCCGTTTTTTCATGAGCAGCATGTTTCTGACCAATATCATGCCGATCCTCGCTGTTTGCCTGGTATGGCGCTTTCTGTTTCACCCTCATGGCTTGGTCAACCAGTTGCTGAGCCCCTTTGGTTTTGGTCGGATTGATTGGCTTACAGATTCAGCTTTGGCAATGCCGGCAATTATCATAGTCACCGCGTGGCGTTTTGCGCCCTATTTTATGGTCGTCTTTCTCGCCGGCCTCTTGGCGGTCCCGAAGGAGATTTACGAAGCCGCAGATATCGACGGGGTAACCCAGGTATCGCGATTCTTCCGCATCACGCTTCCGATGATTGCCCCAATTGTATTTTTCGTAGTGGTTGTGTCCGCGCTGCTGTGCGCCCGTATCTTTTTAATGCCGTTCATCATAACCGGGGGAGGACCCGGCGGGTCGACCCGAGTCCTGTCCATGCTGATCTTCGAGACCGGCTTTTCCTACTTGAAAATGGGTCGAGCAGCAGCCATTTCCGTTGTTCTCTTTCTGATTATGATGGTTTTTACGATCATTCAAATTCGACTCTTCTCAAAAACCGAGGAGAATTAAATGGGAAAACATTGGGCAAAGTTTTGGAGTTTGGAATGGCTGGGGATATTGCCGCTGGCTGCCTTAACCTTTTTAATTATTTTACCGATTATCTGGATGCTCTCCACATCTTTTCAGAGCGGGGAAAAGATGTATCAGCTGGTTACCGAATGGATCCCTAAGGTTTTGCACCCGGAAAATTATCCCAATGCGCTCTCGCGCGAAGCGTTCCCCCGCTTCTTTCTCAACAGCTTTATCGTTTCGGCCTCCGTGATGATCGGCAATCTCGTTTTCTGTACGTTGGCCGGGTACGGGCTCGCGAAATATCGCTTTCGGGGGGACAAAATTCTTTTGTTGTTGATCCTAAGCACTCTAATGTTACCCTTGGAGGTGACTTTGGTTCCCACCTTTTTGGTAATCCGCAAACTGAATTGGTTGAACACCTACCAGGGAATTTTTGCCCCGCTGCTTATCGATGCCTTTGGGGTCTTTTTGATGCGGCAATTTATGCTCAGAATCCCTACGGACTATCTTGAGGCCGCTCGAATTGACGGGGCTGGAGAGTTCCGGATCTTTTGGAAAATTATTCTTCCCCAATGCAAGCCGGCTATCGCCACCATGGCTATTTTCTCCTTCCGGGACAGCTGGGATCAATTTATTTGGCCTTTGGTCGTAGTTTCCTTAAACGAGTATCGGACCTATCCCTTGGGTCTGGTTCGTTTTGGCGAGGATTATGGAAATCCTCCAACCGAACAGATGGCGATCACGGTCCTTGCGACCATTCCGGTATTTCTCATATTCTGGATTCTGCAAAGAAGCCTAAAGACTGGATTCACCATGAGCGGCCTAAAAGGATAACCTCGAACATCGCATCGTATGGAGCCTGGCGTAAAGCGCAACCGCCGAAAACAAGATCCGTTTTTCTGGCTTGCGGGTGAAGAACCCGCCATGAAAAATTGTCTAAACTCGTAGAAAGGAGAAAGACATGCCACTTACGAACCCGTTTGACTTTTCGGGGAAAAGAGTCGTCTTGACAGGGGCCGCAGGCGGTTTGGGCCGGCCGATTACAATGGCCTTCGCTCAAGCCGGAGCTGATTTGGCATTGTGTGGACGGACAGAGGAGAAATTGGTCAAACTGGCCCAAGAAATCAAGGGATCCAAGGGCCAGGTCTTTTATTCCCGAGCGGATTTATGCGATCCGAAGGAGACGGAAGATTTCGTCAAGAAGGTTTGCGAACGTTACCAGAAAATCGATATCCTGGTAAATTTGGTCGGGGGAATCATTCGCAAGCCGTCTGTTGATTATCCCTTGCAGGAATGGCAATGGGTGATGGATGTGAATCTCAAGGCTTGCTGGTTGGCTTGCCAGGCGGTAGGAAAAGTCATGATTAAGCAGAAATTCGGTAGGATCGTGAATTTTTCATCAAATGCCGGCCTGCATGGGATTCCCGGTTATCCAGCGTACAGTCCGGCAAAAGCCGGAGTGATTGCCTTAACGCGGGGCTTGGCTGTTGAATGGGGACCGCATGGGATTTGTTCCAATGTGATCTCTCCTGGCTTTACGAAGACACCTTTCAACGCCGAAGTCCTCAATGATCCAAAGCGGGTTGAAGGGATTCTCAGGCGCATGCCCTTGGGACAGGTGTTGCCCGACGATGCCTGTGTAGGGCCGACCCTGTTCTTAGCCTCGGATGCCGCTCGGTGGGTCAATGGCCATACGATCAATGTTGATTCCGGGTTTAACATTACTTAGAGGAGGTATTTATGGAGAAAATTCGAATCGCCTGCGCCAACCGGGGCGCGGGAACCGCTCCGGTCTTTTCAGCCGTAGAGGGGGGATATTTTAAAGAGAATGGTCTTGAGCCGGAGCTGATTTATTATGCCGGACATGGTCTCTCTTTACCGGCCCTGATTGCCGGCGAAGCAGATTTCACGAATGCCGTATCCCCTGAGCTTATCACGATTAATATTCAGAATAGGGGAGATGCGGTGATCATCGCCTCGGCGATCAGCCGCAGCGCCCAACAAGTATCTGCCCGGCCCGGTCTCCTGAAGCGCAATGACCTGCGGGGAAAACGATGGGGGGTTTTGGCCAGGGGGGATGCGGATGAATGTTCGATCGCCATGGCCTTCGAGCGCTGGGGTTGGGATATTCGCAAAGACGCAGAAATCGTCGCCGTAGGCTCCGGCGGCTCCCGGTTGGACCTCCTTCTCGATGCCGCAAAGGTCGATGTCGCTATCATGCATGCTCCCGAGCCCTTTCAGGCCATAAGACGAGGCTGGAATTTCGTAGAGGATTTCGGCCGCCTGGATGTAGCTTTTCAGAATAGCTGTGCCGCCACCACAAGGCGATTTCTGAAGGCCAAACCGGATATCGTTTCCAAGTATGTCCGAGCCTATAGCCAGGGGGTTTACCGTTTCCGCACCGATCCTGATTTCGGAATTAGGGTGATCCAAAAATACAGCGGCGAAGCGGACCGCTCGATCCTCGAACCTACCTATGTCTTATTTGCCCGCCTCATGGGTGGGATGATGTTTCCCAGTCTGGAAGGGGTTCGGACGGCCGGTCAAATTCTTTACAAATTAGGAAAGATCCCGCGTTTGCCCGAACCGGAGGAATTCACCGATCTCAGCCCTATTTTGCAGCTGGAAAAGGAGAATTTCTTTGCGAGGATGATGGGGCTAACGGGAAAATCGATTCAATAACGGCGCAATATCGACCAGATTTTGGCCCCCCCTAAAGCGATGGCGGATGGAAGAGGGGATCAGGATTTTTCGGCCATAGCAGCGCTTGCGGAAAAGCTTTCAGCGGTCAGCCTGAAAAAGTAACGGCCTTCGCCGTTCTTTCCCTGGAAAGGCTCTCATGAGGAGAACGTTATGAAATACAAAAAGGTGGGAAATTCGGGCTTGAAGGTCAGCTCCCTGAGCCTCGGCGGATGGACCACTTTTGGGGACAGCGTCAAAGACGAGTCTCTGGCAGGAGATATCGTTAAGGCGGCCTATGATAGCGGAATCAATTTTTTCGATATGGCCGATGCCTATGCCAAAGGGGAATCAGAGCGAATGATGGGGCGGGCCTTGAAGGGATTTCCCCGCCATACCTTGGTTCTTTCGAGCAAATTGTTTCGACCCATGAGCGAGGATGTGAATGATCAGGGACTGTCGCGAAAACACATCATGGAATCGATTGATAAATCGCTTTATAGGATCGGGACTGACTATCTTGATATTTATTTCTGCCATCGCCACGATCCGGAAACAACGATAGAAGAGACGGTGCGCGCCATGGATGATCTCATCCATGCCGGAAAAATCCTTTATTGGGGTACCAGCGAGTGGCCGGTCGAAAAGATTGATGAAGCCATCCAATTAGCCGACAGATATAACCTCTATAAACCCTTGGTCGAGCAGTCGCAATACAGCCTTCTCTGCCGCGAGCGGGTGGAAAAGGAGATCCTGCCCGCTCTCTCCGGGTCCGGAATGGGGCTGGTCGTTTTCAGTCCCTTAGCATCCGGTTTCCTAACGGGAAAGTATGATGACGGGATTCCTAAGAACAGCCGCCTCGAACGGCTTGGTTTCGTAAAGGAAACCTGGTACAGAGAAGACCATATCGCCCGGGTTCGCCGGTTGAAACCGGTTGCCGACCAATTGGGAATCGACCGCAACGAGCTTGCCCTGGCCTGGATCCTGCAGCAGCCGGGCATTAACAGCATAATCCTGGGGGCCACCCATCGATCGCAGCTGGAAGACAATCTAAAGGCCCTTGAGGTTACCCTGCCCCAGGAGGCGCTTGGGAAAATAGAGGAAATATTTTCCCCCGACAGAAAACCGGCTTGAATGCCGGCCCATAAAGAGGAAAATACGGATCAAGGGCATAGAGCCAATGCCTTTGAATAGGGAGAGAATCGGTTGATCCAAAACCGCCGCGTGATCACGGCCGCCAACTTTGTTGCCGTCAGCTGCATGGGGATGTCCATGGGATTCCTCGGCCCGAGCCTTCCCTCGTTGAGAGATTCTTTGAAGATTGACTTCGAGAGCGCGGGACTCTTTACCTCGGGGATTCAGTTTGGCTACGGTCTGATGGGCACGGTGGGAGGGATTCTTTCCGATTTATTCCGCGGAGAAAGGGTGTTGGCGGCCGGCTGTGCGTTTCTCGGCGGCAGCGCTTTGCTCTTTGGCTTCTGGAAATCCTATTCTCTGAATTTAGCCTTCGTTACCCTGATGGGGATCGGCTGCGGACTCATCTTAGGAAGTTCTCATGCGGTCTTGGTCGGCTTACACCCTCAGAGGAAAGGAAGCATCTTAAATTTTCACCACATTTTTGCCGCGTTGGGTTCCTTTGTCGCTCCTTTAATCATCGGATATCTGCTCGCGCGCCAGGGGAAGTGGCAATCAGGATACGAAGGATTGGGGCTTTTCGTTCTCCTCCTTGCCGTCTTTTTGATGTTCGTTCGAGCCCCAAAGGGAGAAGGGAGAAACCGAGTCAGATTCAGGCTGATCGGCCGTCTGGCTCGGCAGAAGGATTTTATTTTCATGGTTTTGGTGGATTTCTTATCGATGGGAACTCAATTTTCGATCATCTACCTTTCCGTAACTTTTCTAAAGGAAGCGAAAGGTTTCTCGGTGGTCGCGGCCAGCGCCGTTCTCTCTGCTTTTTTCATCCTTATGATTTTCGGAAGGCTGATATGCGGCTGGTTAATGCTCCGCATCTCCAACACCCGCATCATTCTGATCCTGCTCTGTTCTTTGGTCGCCATCAGCTTTATCGGATGGCGGGGAGAGGGATGGATCTCTGCGGTTGGGATCATGATAACGGGCCTGGCGATTTCGGGCGTTTTTCCCTCCCTGGTCGCTTTGACCGGGGAGATCTATCACGATATGTCGGGCACGGCTATGGGATTCATGGTCATGATGAGCGGATTCGGGGGGATGTTCTTCTGCTGGCTGACGGCGGCGATTTCGCAAAAAACGGATGTAGGCTTTGGTTTTATAGTCCCCATGGCCTCTGCGGTTATGGCTTTATCTTTATTCTTAGTTCAGTACCGGTCCTTCCTGGACGGAGAGCAGGAGAGACGGGCTCGGGTCAGGGTTGAATAGTTGACGGCCTCCGGGAAAACATCCCGAGGCGACTGGTTCGATTCAAAGGGAGGAGATACGATGAAAGCAGCCGTTCTTGAGGTTTATCATAAACCTTTGCAGATTCGAGATGTGGAAATCGGGGAACCGGCCCCCCATGAGGTTACGATTGAAGTCAAGGCCTGTGGTCTGTGTTCGACGGATGTCCATATCTCCGAAGGGAAAATCCCCACGGTCAAGCTGCCTCTTATTCCGGGACATGAGTTTGCCGGAGTCGTGGTCAAGACGGGAGCGGGAGTTACGGGTTTTTCCATCGGCGACCGGGTGGTGGTTTGCGTGGATGCTTCTTGCGGCCGGTGTGATTTTTGCCTCCGGGGAGAGACGAACCGCTGCTCGAATTTAGTGCGCATCGGCTTCGAACGAAGCGGCGGAATGGGGGAATATGTGCATGTCCCGGAATCGAATTTAGAGAAAATATCCGCGCAAATCCCCTTTGAAAAAGCGGCGATTGTCCCGGATGCGGTCGTCTGCATGTATCGGGGGCTTAAGACCCTCGGCGGAGTCAGCGCCGGGTCAAAAGTGGCGATTGTAGGGATCGGAGGGCTGGGAATGCAGGGCATCCGCGTTGGCCGGCTCTTAGGCGCGCATGTCACCTGTACGAGCCGAAATGACAAAAAACTTGAATTGGCCAGATCAATCGGGGCCGATCTGACCGTCAATACGAAGCGGGAAAATTTGCCGGAGATCGCGAAGAAGATGGGGGGGTTCGATGTGGTCGCCGATTTAATCGGCACCCGGGAATCCATTTTGGAAGCCGTAACGTTGTGCCGGAATGGGGGCAAAGTCATTGCCCTGGCCTATGTGGACCCACGCCTGGAAATCCCCTCCTACGATATCGTGATCCGGGAAAAACAGGTCATCGGGTCCCGGGCCGTAACGCGCAGCGAATTCCGGGAAGTGGTGAACTTAGTCAATAGCGGGAAACTGGAGCCGCATATCGGCGAATTGATTCCGATTCGTCATATCAATGAGGCCTTGGAAAATTTAAAGAATGGGAAGTATTTGACGCGTAGTGTCTTAATCCACCCCTTTTGATTTGTCGGGGAATTTTGCTTTTGTTAGGGAAGAGACCGCGCGTCTCTTCCCGCAATATATTTAAGGACGGAGGAGAAGATGAGACTAAAGGACAAAATTGCCATCGTAACGGGCGGTGGACGCGGGATGGGGGCTGCCTATTGTGTCGCTATGGCCCGGGAAGGGGCAAAGGTAATTGTCAACTATGTGGGGAATGCCAAGGCTGCGGAGGCGGTGGTCAATCAGATCCGGAAGGACGGCGGAGAAGCGCTGGCTTTTCAGGCCGATGTAGGGAAAAAAACCGATGTGCAGAAAATGGTCGATTTCACGGTTCAGAAATACGGCCGTCTCGATGTCCTGGTCAGCAATGCCGGTCTTGTGCACAAGGCCCCCCTCCTGGAACAGTCGGAGGAGGTTATCGAACGGATTTTCCATACGAATGTGAAGGGGAATATTTTCTGCACCCAGGTCGCCGCGGCCCAGATGATGAAACAAAGGAAGGGTAAGATCATCCTTTGTGCATCCATCGTTGCTGTGGTCGGGGAGCCTTTATTATCCGTTTACACAGCGTCGAAAGGCGCCATCCTGGCTTATACCCGAGCGGCGGCAGTGGAACTGGCCCCTTACCAGATCAATGTGAACTGCGTTCTGCCGGGGACTACCAAAACGGACATGTCCAAGGATGTTCTTGCGGATCCGGTCATCCAAAAAGCGTTGATCGACCCGGTGCCCTTGGGAAGGCTGGGGGTTCCGGAAGATCTTGCGGGTATCGTGCTTTATCTTGCCTCCGATGAAGCCAACTGGACCACAGGACAGAGTTTCATCGTCGATGGGGGGCATACCACGAAGTAACCGCGCCGAGAAGGGGCGAAAGATGGAAAAAGACTTGATTCTGGCTCACGATTTAGGAACGACGGGCAACAAGGCGACCCTTTTCAATGCCCGGGGAGAACTTGTGGCCAGTTCTTTCTACGCGTATGAAACGGAATACCTGCATCCAGGTTGGGCCGAGCAGAACCCGGAAGATTGGTGGGGAGCGTTTAAAATATCCACAGTCAAGTTAATCCGGGACAGCAAGGTCGACCCGAAACGGATCGCCGGTATTTCCTTCAGCGGGCAGATGATGGGGTGCCTTCCCGTGGACCGGGAGGGAAATCCTCTCCGGAAAGCGATTATTTGGGCCGACCAGCGGAGCATCGGGGAGGCTCGCACGCTCTCCGAAAAAGTTGGTGAAGAACAGGTCTATTTGATTACCGGCCATCGGATCAGCCCTACCTATTCGGGGGAAAAAATTGTCTGGGTTCGGAGACATGAGCCGGAAATCTTCCGAAAGACCTTCAAGATTCTCCACGCCAAAGATTTCTTGAGGTTTCGACTGACCGGCAAGATGGCGACGGATTATTCCGACGCTTCCAGTATGAACTTGTGGGACATCCAAAAGAAGGCATGGTCCGCAGAAATCTTAAGGGCGTTGGATCTTCCGGAAGAAATCCTCCCCGAGGCTAGACCTTCCGTGGAAATTGCCGGAGAGGTTCATCCGCAGATGGCGGCCGAATTGAGTCTTTCTCCGGGGACGCCGATTGCCATCGGAGGCGGGGACGGCCCATGTGCGGCAGTGGGGGCCGGGGTTGTGGCGGAAGGGGATGCGTACAGTTATATCGGCTCCTCCTCTTGGATTGCTCTGGCAAATCCTAAACCGGTCTATGACCCCGCCAGAAGGACCGTCAATTTCTACCATCTCCATCCGGAAATGGTGACTCCTACCGGGACCATGCAGACGGGAGGGGCCTCTTATCAATGGTTACGGAACCACCTGTGTAAAGAAGAAATTGCCGAAGGGAGCCGTTTGGGAGTCAGCCCTTACGAGCTCATGAACCGGCAAGCCGAGAAAAGCCCTCCCGGCGCCAAAGGCCTGCTCTTTCTTCCCTATCTGATGGGAGAACGAAGTCCACATTGGAATTCAGCGGCGAGAGGGGTTTTTTTGGGTTTGACTTTGAGCCATAATCGCGCAGATATGATCCGGGCCGTGCTCGAAGGGGTCAGCTTCAATCTGCGGATCATTCTGGACGCCTTTATCGCCCAGGGAATTCAGATCCCCGCGATCCGGGTAATCGGCGGCGGGGCCCGGGGGGCTCTCTGGCGACAGATTATGGCGGACATTTTCAACCGGCCGATTGAAAGGCTTACTTTTTTGGAGGAAGCCACTTCGCTGGGAGCGGCAATTGCCGGCGGGGTCGCCTTCGGGCTCTTCGAAAATTTCCAAGTGGCAAAAGAGATCGCCCAGGTTGCCGAGGTCCAACACCCCCGACCGGAAGTCCGCGAGATATATGACCGAACCTATGTCGTTTTCCAGGAGGCATACGCGGCCCTCGTTCCCATTTACGACAAATTGCAGGGCCTTTAAGGAGGGAAAGAGATGAAAGCAGCCGTAATTGTCCGGCCGGGACAACTCGAAATTCAAGAAATTCCCATGCCGGGTTTCAATGATTACCAGGTGTTGGTGGAACAACTGGCTTGCGGGATTTGCACGGGAACGGATTGGAAACTATTGGAGGGCCATTTTAAAGGGTTTACAACCTATCCGGCGGTATTGGGGCACGAAGCCGTGGGCCGCGTTGTAAAAAGGGGCAAAAAGGTCCGCAATTTTGAAATCGGCGACCTCGTGCTCCGCCCGGGGCTGGAGATCATCGGGGATGGAACTTCCCTTTATTCCGGATGGGGGGCCTTTGCGGAATACGGGGTGGCCGGGGATGGAAAGGCTATGCTGGAGGACGGCAAGGTCCGGGTCGAGGATGGGTGGAACGATATTTATCTATCCCAGCAGAAAATTCCCCAAGGGATGAATCCCATTCAGGGAACCATGCTCATTACGTACAAGGAGGTCCTATCGGCGATCTATCGGTTTGGCATGCGCCCCAATGCCTCCATCATGATTTTTGGCCTCGGGCCCGTAGGATTATCTTTTGTCCGTTTTGCAAAGATCCTGGGTCTCGGACCTATTATCGCTTGTGATCGGGAGGTTCCGCGCCTGGATTTAGCCCGAGAAATGGGAGCTGACGATTGTCTTGATGTGCAAAAGACGAAACCGGATATCTGGGCGAAAGAGAAATTTCCGGAAGGATTTGATTTTGTCGTGGATGCGGTCGGAGTCACGGATTTGCTGAACCAGGCAATGAATATCGTTAAATTTAACGGGTCTATTTGCGCCTATGGAATTTCTCCCCGGTCGCAGATGGATTTGGTCTGGGAGAATGGGCCTTATAACTGGAAGCTTCATTTCCTGCAATGGCCGACTTTTCAAGAGGAATCCGCCACCCACAGTCAGATCCTAAACTGGATCCAGATGGGAGTTTTGGACGCGGGAAAGTTTGTTACCCACGTTTTGCCCCTCCCTCGACTTAAGGAGGGATTAACCCTTTTGAGAGAACGAAAGGCCCTGAAAGCCGTGATTGACCTCAAGGCCTGAGCGATCCTGCCGATCGGCTCCGGCAGCGAGAAAACGATGCGAATAGAAGAATACCCGTGTGAAGATCTTTCCCGATTGCCCTCCGAGTTGGGACAGGCGGTTACCGAACCATCCGGGGCGCCCACTTTTACGGCGGATATCCTTTCCTACTGGGACGGGATCGCCTCCTGGCAGATTTCCGGAGAAACCGGAATCGGCTGGTTTGAGCTCCAAAGACGTCCCTTCATAGGAGAAGAGGTAGAGCGGCATGTTCTGACTCCGGAGGCGTTGCTCTGTTTCCGGGGAGCGGCGGCCTGTCTGATCGGAAGGCCCAAAGATCCGGCAGGATTGAGCGAGACCGATTTCCACGCCTACCATATAGAACGGGGGCAAGGGATTATCTTCCCCCCGGGGGTATGGCATGCCCTTCCTTTTCCCGTGACGAAGAGGGCGGTATTTTGGGTCATTTTTCGAAAGGGAACCGCGCAGGGGGATTTGCAGGTTGAAAATCTGCGGCAGGAGCGGAATTTCCAATTTCAAGTTGTCTTATGAGGCCGTTTTTCATTTTAAAATAAACGGCTTAAATCAGTTCACATCCAAAAGATGTCATTGCGAACGAAGTGAAGCAATCTCTTGCGATTGCCGCGTTGCTTTGCTCCTCGCAATGACTGCTTTTCAAAGCTGTTCACTATTGATTTTAAAGAAAGAGCAGGGTAGGCGGGGAAAAATATATGTTTCAAGGCGGCTATGCGGGGAAAATATTGCGGATTGACCTCAGTCGACGAAAAACCGCGACGGTGGATTATCCGGAAGAATTAAGGAAAAAATATCTCGGCGGACGAGGGGTGGCTGCCTACCTTTATTATCGCGAATTGCCGGCAGTTCTGGATCCGCTGGGTCCCGAAAATAAAATATTTTTTGTGACCGGACCATTGACGGGCATGCCGGTGCTGGCGAGTACAAAGATGCAGCTTGCCACCCGCTCGCCGGATACGGGACATTATCTCTGCTCGAATTCCAGCGGAAATTTCGGCCCGTATTTAAAGTTTGCCGGATACGATGGTGTAATCTTGGAGGGTCGGGCTTCCTCTCCCGTTGCTGTAATCATTGATGACGAAGGGGTTCATTTCCAGGAGGCCGCACACCTCTGGGGGAAAAAGACGACCGAAGTTGACGAATATTTCAAGAAGACCCTTGCGAAAAAGAAAATCGGGGTCATGTCCGTTGGTCCGGCCGCCGAGAAAGGGGTCCGGATTGCCTGTATTCAGGTGGATGGACGGAGCTTTGGCCGGGGCGGGGCCGGGGGCCGTGATGGCCGCAAAGAATGTCAAGGTTCTGGTTTCCTGCGGAACCAAGTCCGTTCCAGTGGCCGCCCCGGCTCCGCTGAAAGAGTTCATTGCCCTCGCCACGAAGGATGTCCGGCAGTCAAAGCGGAGCCACTCCACGCATGGAACCCCGCAGTACACGGAAATCATTAACGAATTTGGTTGTTATCCGACCCGCAATTTTCAGACGGCGGTATTCGAGGGGATCAACACGATCAGCTCGGTTTATATGAAAGAACATTATTTCGTCCGCAACCAGGCCTGCTTTCGGTGTCCGGTAGGCTGCGCTCAGGTTTGTGCGGTGAAGGAAGGACCTTTCAAGGGAGCGGAAAGCGATCCGGAGTATGAAACCATTGGGGCCTTCGGAGGACAATGCGGGGTGAACGATTTGGGTGCCATTATCGCCGCGAATCAGATTTGTGACGAAGAAGGCATCGACACCATGACGGCGGGGACCCTGATTGCCTTCGCCATGGAAGGCGTGGAAAGAGGACTGATTTCCCGGTCGGAGATCCAGGGGCTCGACCTGCGGTTTGGAAACGCCGAAGCCATGGTGGAGATGGTCAGGCGGATCGCTAGGCGCGAAGGGCTGGGAGATCTCCTCGCGGATGGATTCTTGCAGATCCGGAGGAAGCGGCCCGAGCTTGGGCCTTACATGATGCACGTGAAAGGAATGGCCTTTGCTCATTATGAACCACGCGGTTTTCATGGGATGGGTTTGGGATTCGGGACTTCAAGCAGGGGGGCCTGCCACAACGTGGGCGGATGGACCATCCGCGATGAGCTGATGGTTAAAAAGTATGACCGCTTTGCGACGAAAGGGAAGGGGAATTTAGTGCAAACGCTCCAGGACAACCGGGCCTATGTTGATTCTCTCGGTATTTGCACCGTTGTCCGGGGAGCCTTGGGTTTCAGCGACTCCCCCACGGGCAAGGTTTTGCAATATGTAACGGGATACGATTTCACCCCGGATTTGATGAAGATCGGCAGCAGGATTTACACGCTGGAACGGCTTATCCTTAACCGAGAGGGGCTTGGGCGAGAAGACGACCTTCTTCCGAAGCGGATGGAAGAGCCGCTTCCGGAAGGCTTGGCCAAGGGAAGATTTATCACTCCGGACATGTATGATGAAATGCTTGCGGAATATTATCAGATTCGCGGTTGGGATAACAGCGGGGTCCCTCGTCGGGAAACGCTATCCGGCCTTGAAATCCCCTGATGAGGGCATGGGGAAGGGAGCATCGTTTGCAGATTTATTTCGGGACACGGCCGTATGAGACCCAAGGATTATTTTTTGATAAAGACGGTACCTTGGTGGATCTGCACCACCAATATTCGACGCTGATGGACAAACGGGTAGAAAAGATATTAGCCCGTTATCCGCAAGAAGATGGATTCCGCCGTGCCCTAAGCCGGGCCGTTGGCTATGATGTTGATTGCCGGACAATTGCGCCCGGCGGCCCGTTAGCCGTCGCTACTCGCGACCAGACCCTTAGAGTTGCCGCGGATTTTCTTTCACAGCAAGGACTTCCCTTGGAGCAAGCGGAGAGTCTTGTCCGGGAATCCTTTCGGCTGGCTGACTTGGAGCTGCGTTTGGATGAGCTCATCCGGCCGGTGAAGGGGCTATATTCTCTCTTGCAGGCCCTTCAGGGAAAAAATGTTTCAATCGCCTGCCTTACGAATGATGAGCACCGACGCGCTCAGGATATTCTTGAGTTCCTGAAAATCGCAGAGTTTTTTCAACTCATTTTGGGCGGGAATGAGGTGAACCGTCCGAAACCAGATCCAGAAATGTTCGAATCAGCCTGCAAAAGGCTAAGGCTTGTTCCTCAGCAAATTGTTTACATCGGGGATACTGTAACCGACATGATGATGGCCAAGAAAGCAGGAGCCGGACTGGCAGTGGGAGTCTTGGGCGGGGCCGCGAATGAATCTCTTTTGGCAGCCGAAGCCGACGTCGTAATCCCCAATTTAGAGGCGATATCCGTTTCCAGAAATCCCTAATTCATCCACGAAGAAAGAAAAAATAATGCCGGCAAAATATAAAATATTGGTCACGTCCACTTCCTTTAATAAAGTGGATCCGCTTCCCCGGGAACGACTCCTTCAATATGGCTGCGAGATTGTCGATAACCCCTTCAACCGTCCTTTAAAGGAAAAGGATTTGATCCCTTTATTAGAGGATGTCGATGGAGTTATCGCCGGGTTGGACGAATATTCCCGCAAGGCGATTTGCAGTTCCAGGAGGCTTAAGGTCATTTCCCGCTACGGGGTTGGATTGGACAATATTAATTTAGAGGCCGCCCGGGACCGCGGAATTTCGGTGGTGAATACTCCGGAGGTGAATACCCAGGCTGTTGCCGATCTGACTTTTGGCCTTATGCTGGCGGTTTGTCGAAAAATAACACAGGCCCATGTCTCGACCCAGAAAGGGAGCTGGGGAAGACTGATTGGACGAGGAGTTTATAAAAAGAGCATCGGAATCATTGGCTTGGGGCGAATTGGCAAGGCGGTCGCCGAGCGCGCAAGAGGATTTTCGATGGAGATTCTCGCCCATGACGTAAAAAAAGATGAGGTTTTTTCCAAGCCTTTAGGAATCCGATTCCTTCCCTTGGATGAGCTTTTGGTCAAAGCGGACTTTATCACCTTGCACTGCGATTTAAACCCGGGCTCGAAGGGGATCATTGGCTCCCCAGAGCTGGTCTTAATGAAGAAAACAGCCTATTTGGTCAATACCGCGCGGGGTGGGCTGATCGACGAGAATGCCCTTTTCGAGGCCCTCAGGGACAAGAAGATAGCCGGCGCCGCCCTCGATGCTTTTGAGAACGAACCTCCGGTTGGAAGCCCCTTGCTGACCTTAGACAATATTTTGACCACTCCCCATATCGGCTCATATACCCACGAAGCGCTTCTCGAGATGGGGCTAATCGCCGTGGATAACTTGATTAAAAATCTCGAAAAAAAATAAGGTGCGCCCCTTGAATTATTTTTTGCGAGCGGCAAGCCGAGAAATTTCGTGCCGGCTCAAGTCAAAAAAGATTTGGTTTTAAAGAACCTTCGGAAATCATAGATTGAATAGACTTATCCAGAATAGAGACGGTCTTATCAATATCTTCATTTGAATGCGCGGAAGACAAGATGAACATCCCTCCTGGTAAAATTGCAACTCCGGCTTGAAGAAGATAGTGGCATAATCGGGACTTTTGAGGAATAGCGCCCATTAATTTAACAGGGTCTTGGGTTGGAGGAAGAAGATCGTCCGATGGGTCCAAATCAAGAGGCCCTAAATAGATATGGGTGATGCTTCTTCCATAAAGCCGCCCCTGAATACCATTTTTTTGAAAAACCTCATTTCCCCTCCTCCGCAGATCGGCAGCCGACTCGTTGGCTCTTTTTTGAGGCTTCCCGTCCTGAAAACTCTTCATGGCGGCAATACCGGCAGCGGCGGTTAGCGGATTGGCATTCCAAGTGCCGGAATGCAGAACCCTTCTTTCGGCCGAGGTCCGGGGATTTAAAATAGCCATCAGTTCATCTCGACCAACTAAGGCCCCAGCCCCTAAACCTCCGGCGATTATCTTTCCAAAGCTTGTCAAGTCCGGTTTGACATTTACCCGAGATTGAAAGCCACCAACCGAATCGCGAAATCCTGTAACAACTTCGTCCATATGCCAGACGGTTCCGTATTTATGAGTCAAGGCGGGTATTTCTCGCACAAATTTAGACGCGAGTGGAATCTGCCCGGTCATGTGCGCTCCGCCTCCCTCCATCATCAGAATCGCGTATTCCTCCGTAGCCAACTCTTTTTCCACCTCTTTGAGATCATAGCCCACCAACCCAATGGTATCGTTTACGGTGCCTGGAGAAACAGGCGGCCATATTAATTCATCGGCCCAACCATGAAAATTTTCTACGAATCTGAGGATTTTTCTCCGCCCTGTGAAAATTCGACTCAGGCGAATTGCCATAAGATTCGCTTCCTGCCCACAGGCAAAGAATTCAACTTTCTCTGCCGAGGGAACCATTCTTTTTATCAACTCGCCCCATTCGACCTCCATCCCGTGATTATCGCCGAAAAGAATCCCTTTTTCGGCTTGTTCTTTTATTGCTTTGACGATGGGTGGGTACCCGTGACCTTGGAGCAACGCTCCATGCCCCATTACGTAATCAATATACTCGAGCCCATCTACATCCCATTTCTTAGAGCCCAAAGCATAAGCGATATAAGGTCGGAAAGGTTCCATCATTCGAACGAAATGGGTGGCTCCATTCCCTGCAAAGACCGCTTCTGCCCGTTTATGGAGTTCAGATGATTTCAGGTGGGTATTTTTATAATCTTCTGTTAATTGATCGAAAAGCATATTTTCCCCTCCAATATCGATTGACCGAAAAATTAGTCAAAGGAAAACTGCAACCGAAATTGTAACCCTCCTAACCGGAAAAAGGCCGAAATAGGCCGAGCTAAACCAAGAACCATTTCGTAAGAAATCGATATCTAAGTGTTTAAAAATGATGGGAAATCAATGATGTTAATCTTTGAGTTCTAAGCCCAGCGCGTCTGCCTGTTCCGTCTACCTAAACGTTGCATAAATGTTCGCCAAAATCACGGTTGTCATTCCCGCGAAAGCGGGAATCCAGAAAGAAAGCCTGGATTCCGGGTCAAGCCCGGAATGACGAATGTTGAAGGTCTCCAACAGTGATCTCCAGTTCCAGCTTCCTAATTACCTTGAAACGGAATCCTGATAAGCGTCTTCATGATCGCTCATCATATATTTTTGCACCTGGTGGGTCTATCTTACGCAGAAAAACCTTACTTGAGGGAAATTGCCTCCAGATGAGCCCGGTTCGAGGTCCGATGGGAGCCTTCCCCTACGGGCAGTGCCAGCAGTGGGGATCCTCGGCCAGGAAGTCCCCGGTCGTCGCGTAGGCCAAGCTCCGGCAGCCCGTGCACCCGTGGGTCCTGCAGGTTCCGCATTTCCCTTTTAAATTCTCCTTGTGCCGGACCTTTTCGAGAACCTCGGATTTATCCCAGATCGATTTCAGGGAATCCTGCAGGAGGTTTCCGATCGGAAGGGGGAACCTTCTGCAGGGGAAGACCGTCCCGTCGGGCATTACGCACAGACCGTCCGTTCCCAGGACGCAAGGCGCTCCCAGGAGCTCGGGTTCCGGATCCTGAAATTGAACCTGGAAGGCCTGGTAGGGAGGGATTTCGTTTTCTTCCAGTTCCAGCCCGAAGTAATCATACAGGGACAGGATCAGTTGCCGCCATTCCGGCGGCGAAAGAACTCCCTCCGCTGTCTCCCGACCTCTTCCCCAGGGGATGAATCTCTCTATAATCATTCCGCCGACTCCCGCCTGTCTCGCGAATTGAATGAAAGGAAGAAGGTGGGGGGCGTTTTTTTTCATCACTGTAAACATCAGGTGGGTTTCAAAGCGTCCGTCCCGGGGGAGGGAAAGGAGGTTTTGCCGCACCCTTTGAAAGGCCCCTACGGCTCGTATGGCATCGTTGGTTTCGGGGTCCGGGCCGTCGAGGGAAATTTTGAGCTTTCTCAGCTTGGGAAAAATGGAAAGCCTATCCACCGTGGCGGCATCCAGCAGAAGACCGTTCGTGATGATCCCCATTTCGGCAACCACCGGGTGGGAATCCAAATGTTTCAGAAGCGGGAAGAGGTCCGGCTGCAAAAGGGGCTCGCCGCCGGTGAGGTGGATACAGGCCTGCCGGCCCCATCCGGCTACCGCGCGGAGGAAGTTGTCGGCGATTCGGACAAGCCCGGCAAGGGGGAGATCCGCCTCTTTGGAGAAATCCTCCTGGTAGCAATGGCGGCAGCGGAGGTTGCAGAAATTGGTGATGTGCCACTGGATATAAAACGGTTCCATAGAAAAATGGTAGCAGAAGCCCTGACTGATGGCAAGGAAGAGAAGAAAATGTTCGAAGTTGTAAGTTATAAGTTTGATGGTCTCGTAAAAAGTCTGAAAATGGGCTATTCCGTCATTCCCTCTGTGAAAACGGGAATCCAGTCTTTTCAATATCTTGGCAGATTCTGGATTCCCGCCTGCGCGGGAATGACGACTTTTTACGAGTTCATCAAGTTTGAAGTTTTTAAAAATGGGAGTAGAGGCGGGGAGGCGAGGCGAGAAAATACCGGTTGCGGAAAAGCGGTTTTTTCTCTATTTTAATAGAGGGGAGTTTGTTGCGGTTTATCTCATCTTTCGGAATGACCCAAAAACGAGGAGGTATGGCGCCATGAAGACGGTCAAGGATCTCTTGCAGGCAAAAGAGAAAAAAGAAATTTGGTCGGTGGCCCCGGACACGCTGGTTTACAGGGCCCTGCAGCTCCTGAACGAAAAGAAGATCGGGGCGCTCGTCGTCGTGGAAAAAGGGGAACTGGTCGGGATCGTTTCCGAAAGGGACTACGCCCGGAAAGTGATCCTCGAAGGAAAATCATCCAAAGAGACCTTTACGAGAGAGATCATGTCCACCAAGCTCTTCGTCGTGACCCCGGAAACCACGGCGGAGGAGTGCATGGCCCTCATGAGCGAAAAGCGGATTCGCCATATCCCGGTGGTCGCCAAGGACACCAACCAGATCTTGGGCCTCATCAGCATTGGCGATGTTCTGAAGTCGGTCATCTCCGACCAGAAGATCCTCATTGAAAACCTGAGCAATTACATCATGGGGAAATATTCGTGAGGGGGCGGCCCCGGAAAAGGCTTCGGCCCCGGCGAAGTCTCCCCCCGCCGGAATAATCATCCGTTGCCGGTTGGACGAAAAGGCGGCCCGCCTCGCTGAGAAGGAGAACCGGAAAGCCGGATTGAAAAGCCGGAAAGATTTTCAGCCGATCCCGCGAGAGAAGCGGCCCCCCGATAGGGATCGAGCGCATTTTCTTGAATGAGGGAAGATGTACCGCGCCATTCTCTGGGATAACGACGGCATTTTGGTCCGATCGGAAGACCTTTACTATGAAGCCACCCGGGAAATCATGCGGGAGGTTAAGGTTGAGCTTTCCCTCGAGACGTATCGCCAGTATTTTCTCAGGGAGAACGGCGGCGCCTGGCATCTCGTGCGGGCGCAAGGCTATGATGAATTATTCGTAGAGAAACTGCGGGCCGCCAGGAACGAGCTCTACGGCCGCCTCCTGCAGACTCGCGAGATCGCCGTGGAGGGAGCGGAAGAGGTTCTCCGGCGGCTGGCCGGGCGGTTTTGCATGGGGATCGTCACGAGTTCCAAAAAGGAGCACTTCGAGATCATCCACCGGCGCACGGGATTTCTCCCGTATTTTGATTTCGTGGTGGGGGAGGGTGACTACCGCCGTTCCAAACCCGACCCGGAACCTTATCGGATCGCCCTTGAGCGCTGCGGGTACGGGTCCGATGAATGTCTGGCCATCGAGGACTCGGAAAGAGGTCTGCGCGCGGCAAAAGGGGCGGGGCTGCGCTGCTGGGTCATTCCCACCCCCCTCACTGCGGACAGCGATTTTTCTAAAGCGGATCGGGTGGTGGGGGACATCCGCCGGATCCCCAGCCTTTTGCTGGCCCTGGAGATCGCCAGGCAAGCCTAAGCGGGGCCGCCCGAAGCAAAACGGCGGCAGGCCTTGCCGGATCTTTCGAAGCCGGCGCGGCGCGTTTTCCAGAGTGCCGGGCGCACGGGGGAGAACCTTCTCCCGTGAGAGGGGATGGCCAAGAAAACAAGCCGGGAAAAGGGGATTGTTGGGCACTCCATCCCCACCCAGATCCAGCCCCTTTCCGCCCGCCGATACCCCTTCCCCTCCGAGCGGTCTTGCCCGCCGCAGTCATGCTGAACACCGGCTTATCCTTCTGAACCGCTTTTCCCGTGGCCCGAAAAGACCGACCCGTGACGTTATCTATATTGCCGGTTTCCCCGGAGGAAAGCCTGCTCCCTCCGGTCGTGCCGACCTTCTTCCTCCGGGCCGCGAAAAAAACCTCCCTCAAAGGGAAAATCAGATTGATAAAGCGCCCAACCTGTGGTATACATTTAAAAATTTGAAGGAGACCGGGAAGTGCCCACGCGGGTCCGAGGGGGGCCAATCCCTTGCCCGCCCCCAAAGGTCTCCAACGAACGGGAAACATGGAAGAAACCGACAACCAGTGGCTGCAGTGTAACGCCTGCAAGGAAATGCTCTACCGGCGGGAAGTGGAGAGAAACCTGAAGGTTTGCCCGAAATGCAATTATCACTTCCGCATTTCCGCGGCGGAGCGTTTGGCGATGGTTGTCGAGACCGGCAGTTTTCTGGAGTTTGATAAGGATCTTGAGCCCCTGGACCCTTTGGAATTCAAGGACCGCCTCAAATACGGCGAGCGGATCAAGGAAAGCCAGCAGAACACCCGTCTGAAGGAGGCCATCCTCTGCGGGAAGGCCTCAATTCTTGGGCAGCCGGTCATGGTGGGGGTCATGAACTTTGAATTCATGGGCGGGTCCATGGGGTCGGTGGTCGGGGAGAAAATCGCCCGGCTGGCGGAGCGCGCCATAGCCGAAAATGTCGGCGTGATCCTGTTCTGTTCTTCAGGCGGGGCGAGGATGCAGGAGGGGATTCTTTCCCTGATGCAGATGGCCAAAACGAGTGCGGCCCTGGCGCGTCTGAAAGAAAAGGGTCTTCCTTACATCTCCATCCTTACGGACCCCACCACGGGCGGAGTTTCCGCCAGCTTTGCGATGCTCGGCGACATCATCCTGGCCGAACCCAAGGCCATCATCGGGTTTGCGGGGGCGCGCGTCATCGAACAGACCATTAAACAGAAGCTTCCGGAAGGTTTTCAGCGGTCCGAATATCTTCTTGAACACGGGATGGTTGACCGAATCGTGGACCGGAAAGAGATGAAGGGAATTTTAGGCAAGATCCTCAAATTGCTGCGCGACCCAAACTGATGGTTTCGCAAAGGGACCATTCCCGGCTTCGCGCTGAAAAGTTGGATCGTCATTCAGTCGACTGCAAACCCATGGACCTACCTGAACCTTGGCGTTCCTGGCAAGCTGGGCCGGTCACGGACTTCCACCGGACGCCTCTCCAGTCGAAGCCATCGTTTGGGCGGATGTTTACGGGTTCAGCAAACCAAAGGCATAGGAAATCCGGGTGAAGAGGGAACACGCAGAGGCAGAAACCTACGGAGAAACCCTGGATTATCTTTTCGGGCTGCAGCGCTTCGGAATCAAGCTGGGGCTTGAAAATATAACGACCCTCCTCGAAATCCTGGGAAACCCCCACCGGGCCTTTCCTTCCATCCATATCGCGGGGTCGAACGGGAAAGGGTCCACGGCATCTTTTCTGGAATCCGTTTTGAGACGGAGCGGTTTGCGGACCGGCCTTTACACCTCCCCCCATCTGATTGATTTCAGCGAACGAATTCAGATCAACGGCCAACCCATCCCCACCCGCCGCATCGGGGCGCTTACGGAGGAGATCCGCGCCCACGTGGGGGAAATGGAACGCCGGGGGTGCTTTCAGCCCGAAGGGGGGGCGCCCGCCGGCCGTTCCGGAAGAGAACCCGAAAGAGCCACCCTGACCTTTTTTGAATTCACGACGGCCATGATGTTCCGTTATTTCCGGGAGGAAAAAGTGGATATTGCCGTGGTGGAGGCGGGTCTCGGAGGGCGGCTGGATGCGACGAACGTGTTGGATCCCGTAGCCTCCCTGATCACCCCCATCTCCAAGGAGCACGCCCAATACTTGGGCGGGACCATTCTGGAGATCGCCGGGGAAAAGGCCGGGATCATCAAAGCCGGCCGACCGCTTCTGACCTCGGCCTCCCAACCCCGAGTTGCGGCCCTTTTTGAAAAACGGTGCCAAGACCTGAAGTCCCCTTTCCTGCTTTGGGGGAGAGACTTCGAGGCGCGGGAACAGGAACCGGGAGTCATCCATTTCCGCGGGCGCCGGCATAGCCGGTCCGACTTGCGCCTTGGATTGGCGGGAAGCCACCAGACGCGAAACGCCGGGCTGGCCCTGGCGGCCGTGGAGGTTCTGATCGACGCCGGATACCGGATCGAAGAAGACCACATCCGCCGGGGGCTGGCGGAAACCCGCTGGCCGGGGCGCCTGGAGCTTATCGAGACCGGAACCCGCATCCTCCTGGACGGCGCTCACAATCCGGGGGCGACCGAAACTCTCAAGAAGGCCCTGGAGACCGGGTACCCGCGCCGGCGGTTGATTGTCATCCTGGGGATCATGGCCGACAAGGAAATCCCCGCCATGATGAAGGACCTCGTGCCCCCGGCGGATCTCTTGTTCCTCACGAGAGCTCGGAACGAGCGGGCCGCCTCGCTCGACCTCCTGGAAGCGGAGTCCTCTTCCTACGAAAAACCTCACCGGAAGTTCGGGAATGTTGCCGAGGCTCTCGATGAGGCGTTGAACCAGGCGGGAAAAGAGGACTTGATCTTGGTCACCGGTTCGTTGTATACCGTTGGCGAAGCGCGGGCCCATCTCCTCCATCAGGGAATCATCTCTTTATGAACTTTCTACCGACAAAAGGGAAACCCGTTGTCCGCCCCTCAAGCATCCTTATCCTTTCTCTTCTCGTATTCTTCTTGACGGGGTTGACCCCGGAAAGCAGGGCCCAGCAAGTCCCGGTTTTGAAGTTCGAATCGGTGCGGGAACCCGTCCGCATTCAGGCCGACCAGGTTTCCTACGACCACAAGGAGGAGGTCTATGCGGCGGAAGGGAAGGTGGAGATCTTTCAGGGAGACCGCAAAGCTCTCCGCCGACCGGGTCACCCTCAGCGGGAAGACGAATGAGGTCGAAGCTTCGGGGAACGTCATCCTGGTCCAGGGGGAGGATATCCTTCGCAGCGAACGAATCAAAATCGACCTGGATACGAGCCTGGGGATTATTGTGCGGGGCAGCCTTTTTCTGAAGAAGCAGCATTTCTACCTGCGCGGCGAGGAAATCGAGCGGATCGGCGAGGAGACCTACCGCCTCCGCAAGGGAAGCCTGACAACATGCGACGGGGATTGGCCCGACTGGCGATTCACCAGTCGGGAGATGGTGGTTACCCTGGATGAGTACGCCTCGATCCAGGGCGCCACATTTGAGATCAAGAACGTGCCCGTTCTTTATTCCCCGTACCTGGTCTTCCCCGTCAAGACCCAGCGCCAGAGCGGTTTCCTGATTCCCCGGGCGACGTTTTCCAACCTCAGCGGGGTGGAGTTCAACACCGCCTATTATTGGGCGATCTCCAAGAATATGGACGCCACCTTTTTCCTCGACCTGGCCCAGAGAAAAGGAATCGGGGAGGGGCTGGAGTACCGGTACGTGCGCAAGCATGACAGCTTCGGGCAATTTTACGCCTACCACCTGCGGGAAACGGAGGAATACCGGGAAAATCGAACCGAACAGCTGGACCGGAAGCCGGATCGATGGCAGCTGGACTTCCAGCACTCAGAATACTTGGACTCTTCCTTTTTCGCCAAGACCCGCCTGCGGGCCCTGAGCGACCGGCAATATTTCAAGGACTTTTCCGTCACCTATGAGGACCGGGCGAGCGAGCAATTGATTTCTTTCCTGTCTCTGACGAAGAACTGGGAATCCAGCAGCCTATTCGGGGAAGCCCGCCATACGCTGGATCTCCGCCAGGCGGACCCAACGACGCTACAAAATTATCCGGTGATAAATTTCACCGGTCTGCGAAAGCAAATCCTGGGCTCCCCGCTCCACTACAGTTTTCATTCGGGGGCCGGGTATTTTTGGCGGGAGGAGGGGGATTCGGGCGCTCAGGCGGATCTTCATCCGCGCCTTACCGTCCCTCTAAAATGGAGCTTTCTGGAGGTGACTCCGGAGTTGGGCGGGCGGGCGACCCTTTACTCGGTTCGCAATGGCCGTGAAGAAACGGAGAGCCAGCAATCCTGGGATTTCAAGACCACAATGGCCACGGAGATGTCTCGGGTTTACGATACCAGCTTTGCCGGGGTTTCCAAACTCAAACATTGGATCCGCCCCGAAATCACCTACTCATACCTGCCGGATACGGACCAACTCTTGATTCCGTTTAAGTATCTCTCCTATTACGATCCGATTGTGGCCAAAAGAAATACCCTGATTCTTGGGATCAGCCAACGCCTGATCGGAAAAATCGTGGAAAAAGACGGGAAAAGCCGATACCAGGAGTTGGTCTACTTCAAATTGAGCGAAGCCTACGATATTTCCGAGGCCAACCGGGATTTATCGCCCGGAAGCCCTCCCCGGCGCCCTTTCGGGCCCATCGTCGGGGAGTTGCGGGTCAACTTCCTGCAGTACCTTTCCGCGGAAAACGTTACGAGTTATGATCCCAATATGAATCGCTTCTTGACCTCCTATTCCATGTTCATGTTCAAAGACTCCCGTGGCGACAGTCTAAACCTCGAATACTCCTGGGTGAGCGGGGTGCAGGATCAGATCAACGTCTGGCTGCGGGTCCGCCTCCACTCTTCCCTGGACGCTGTGTATGGCAAGCGATACTCCCGGCAGGCCCAACAAAGCCTGGAGACCTTTTATGGAGCGCAGTACCGCCACCAGTGCTGGACCGTAGACCTGTCCTATTCCGAAAAACCGGCCGACGCCGGCCAGCCGGCAGAGAAGAAGTTCCTCTTCCAAATCAACCTCCTGGGCGTTACCTCCGTCGGCGCCCGTTGAGCCATTTTCCTCGGACCCGCAAGAATTCCGACCCGATGTTTCTCCGGCCGGACCGCAAACCGACCTTTGCGCCCTCCCTCGCTATCGAGAGGCCGTTGTTTCGGTGACTTCAACCGAGATCAACGATTCACCTCAGATTTTTTCATAGCCCCCCCATTTGCGGGCTTTCTCTATGGACATGAAGCTGCCCAGGGGTGACTTTTTCTGTCACTTTCATGGGTGAAAAAAAATGGTTTGCCTCCGGGAATGCGCAAGATATCAGTTGTTTACCCAGTTGCTGCTCGTTTTTATTGATTTGTATGTTTTGCGGGGGGAGGTACACATTTTGCTAATAGAGAAGCTGGGGGTTTTTAAAAAATCGAATTTTGTTAGGGATTCATGATCCATTCAAACCAAAAGAAGCAAGTGCTTATTTTCAGTTTTAATGATTTTGAAAATAGCAGAAGACCAAGGAGGGACATTATGAAAGCATCAGTCGGCAAAAAGGCAATCGTTCTTGTTTTCTTTCTTCTCTTTGGGTTGGCGATTTACTCTCCTTCCTATGGGCAGGACGGGAAATACACCCTTTATGAACTCGGGACCCTGGGCGGTCCCAACACCTACGCCTACGACATCAACGACTCCAGTCTGATTGTCGGGGTGGGGGACACGGACCTTTACAATGAAGGGACGATTTGGCAGGCTTTCACCGGAACGAAGGACGGGATCTCCCCGCTTTTTCCGGGGGAGACAGGCAGATCCTCAGCCAACGCCGTCAATCGCGACGGGACCGTTGCCGGGTACAAAAGCGGGAGGGGGTTCCTGATGGGGGGGGGCAGCCCGTTTGTCGATCTGGGGATTCTTCCCGGGGCGGGGGCGAGCTGGGGGGTGAGCATCAACAGCGGGAAGAAGGTCGCGGGCTACAGCTGGAATGAAGGGGTTTGGGAAAAAGGCGCCTTATGGGAGCAAGACGGATCGGGCAGCGACATTGGAACCTTGGGGGGAGGCTATACGCGCGCGACCAGCGTGAACGATGCGGACGAGATTGCAGGCTACAGCCAAACCGCGGAAGGGTCCAACCGGGCCTTTCGCTGGAAGAAGATCCTTGGGAATGAACCCTTAGCCGACTTAGGGGTGCTTGGCGATTTTACGGACAGCTTCGGGCTGCGCATCAACAACAAAGGGACGGTGGTCGGATACAGCCTGAAATACGATGAATTTTGGAATGAAACGAATCGCGCTTGCCTGTGGGGGGGAAATGGGGTCCAGGAACTCAAGAAAAATTCCCTGCGCGCTTTAGAAACAATCCTGCAGAGCCAGGCCAATGGGATCAATGATGCGGATGTGGTCGTGGGAACGCATTGGGTGGAAAAAACAGCGGGAACGGGGGTGAAGACAATAGAACAGCGCGCTTTTATCTGGGATGCCGCCAACGAGATGCGGGATTTGAATTCCCTGCTCGCTGAAAATTCGGGGCTGCTCCTGGTTGCCGCGCACGCCATCAACAACAAGGGGGAAATCGTCGGCTACGGCTATAAAGGGGGAAGCACCGGCGCCACCGCCTTTCTCTTGGTCCCTCCCCCGAACCACGACCCCGTCGAAAAGCCTTTCGAGGTCGATATCGACATCCGCCCCTGGAACTCCAACAACAAGATCAACCTGCAGGCAAGGTGGAGTCTGATTCCTATCGCGATCCTTTCGGATGAGGGCTTTGACGCTCAGACGGATTTAAAACGGACGTCCCTCACCTTCGGGCGAACCGGCGATGAAGACAGCCTGGCCTTTTGCATGCCTTGGAAGTGGGATGTGAACCACGACGGCAAGAAGGACGTCGTCTGCTATTTCCACGAAAGGCCGATGGGCTTTCATTGCGGAGATACGCTGGGGACGCTCAAAGGAAAGACCTTGGAGGGTGAGGCGTTTCAGGCGCAGGAGAAGATTCAGGTTGTCGGGTGTCCCCCCGCCCGAAGGGGCCACCGGGGAAGGTAACCCACCGCAATTCACATAAAAAAGGCAGGGTCAAGGCCCTGCCTTTTTTATGTGGCGGACATCAATCCTTCCCCTTTTTCCCCTTTCCCTTTCCTTTCCCTTTGCCCTTGTTATCGTCATCCCCGCCCGAGTCTTTGCCTTTCCCGTGTTTTTCCTTTTTGATATGGTCATGGATGGTTACGAAATTCTGCCCCTCGCCGCGCATTTGCATGACCCTTTCAGGAGCATAGCCGTAATAATCGGACGCGAATTTCAGGTTCACCATATTGACGACTTCGTCGTCATGGAGAACGATTTTCTTCCATTCGTTGCGGGGATGCTTCTGGTAATAGCCGTAGGCCTTGCCGTACGGAGGGCCTACCTTCGCCGTTTTGACCGGCACATAATAAATTTCCGGGTTCAGGCCATAGCGGAGGGTGATATCCATCCAGGTTGAGCCTTTCAGGCGCAGATCCAGGACGGCGCCGGAGGCGACCTGGGCCTTGGCGGCCAGATAAAAAACGACCGGGAGCTCTTCGTCGGGGATGCCTCTCTGACGCACGGTCCCGATGTCTCTTTCGGGCACGCGGTAATGATCGCCGATGGAAAAATAGAAGTCGCGAAGCCCCTCGCTGCCCACGGAAACCCCCAGATTCCACTGGGGCTGGGCTGAGGAATATTGCGGGGCGGACCAGCCGAACGTCAACGCCAACAGAACCATTAAAAGAATACGCATCGTTTTCTCCCTTCTCATTTTTAACCTTCCTATCGGCAGGAAATGTGGAAAAGGAAAGACGCAAATGCCTCCTCATAAACATATAAGGCTTTGCGGAGAAAAAAGTTTACAAATCATCCTCCGTCCATTCGATCCGGCGCCGGGTCCGCCATTTCGTAGCCCGGAAAATGAGTTTCCGGTTGCGAACGAAACGGCATCCCCGGTCAGTTTCGTTTCTGCAGGAAGAAACACTTCAGGTAATAACTTTCCGGAAAAGACAGCAGAACCGGATGATCTGCGCCCTGGGTTTCCCTGGCGATGATCCGCAGTTCGGAGCCGGAATCCCGGGCGCTCTTTCTGATAAGATCCAAGAAGTTTTCTTCCAGGAGGTTATAAGAGCAGGATGCGGTCACCAGAACTCCTCCGGGATTCAGAAGACGCAGGGCTCTTAGGTTCAGCTCTCCGTACCCTCGGGTGGCGCCGGCCACATCCCCCTTGCTCTTGGCAAAGGCGGGGGGGTCGAGGATGATCCCGTCATAGCGTTCCCCCGCCTCCGTTTGCGCTTTCAAAAAATCAAAGACATTTTCCCTGACGAAGCGGATGTGATCAAGGGAATTCAGCCGGGCATTCTCCCTTGCCTGTTGAATGGCGTCCTGGGAGGAGTCTACGGCCACTATCGGCGAAGCGCGGCGGGCGGCGTGGAGGCCGAAAAGACCCTGATAGCAGAAGGCATCGAGAACCTTTCCGCGGAGGAGCCTGCCGGCCCGCAAGCGATTTTCCCTCTGATCCAAGTAGGACCCGGTTTTCTGCCCGCCCCACAGATCGACCCCGTAGCGGATATCCCCTTCGAAGACTTCCACGCGGGCCGGGGCCTCGCCGTAAAGAACCTTCTTCTCCTGGGGGAGCCCTTCCAATCCCCGCACGGATAAATCGTTCCGAAGGAGAATCGAGGAGGGTTGAAAGAGCTCCCGGAGGGCGGCGGCGACGGGGTCCAGGATGTTTTCCGCACCCTGAGAAAGAGTCTGGACAACGAGATGATCTCCGTATCGGTCCACAACGAGGGAGGGAAGGCCGTCGGATTCCCCATAAATCAAGCGATAGGCATTGGTGCCGACGACCACCCTCTGGCGATACGCGTGGGCCTCCTGGATTCGTCTTTTCCAAAACGGCTCATCGATTTTTTCGGAGCTTCGGGAGAGGAGACGGAAGGCGATCTTGGAGCGGCCGCTGTAGAAGCCCTGGGCAAGAAACCGGCCCTGGCGCGTTTCCAAAACGACAATGGCGCCCGGAGGGGCGTCTTTGACTTCTTCAAGATCGTCCCGAAAAATCCAGGGGTGGCCTTTTCGAAACCAAGCTAAACCTTTGGAAGAAACGGTCAAGCGACCCATGGCCTCTCTTTTCTCCGTCAATTTTCCCTGAAAAGATGTTTGGGATCCGTATAAAGCCTTTGAAAAATTGGGGCAACGCCTCGGTTTGGCCACCGACCCCGGAACCGTTTGGACCCGGTGATCCACCATTCTTCAAAGATTTAAAGCATTACGATGTTTTTGAGTTGATAAAAAGCCATTTATTCTATATTCTATCTTAAAAAGCCCAAAAGGAGGATTTTTTTGGCCAATTCCAAAAGCAAACACAAAAGGAAGAGACATCAATTTCGTCAACGAGCGAAACGGCGTGAAGAAAGACTGAAAGCGAAAGCCGCGGTGAAACCCGCTCCGGCCCCGGGAACCCCGCCGCCAGAGCCTCCCAAAGCGTGAACCGGCGTTCCGATTTCGCCGGCAACCAATGGAGGGGCCGCTTCATGAAGGGCGACGGATAAATCGAAACGCCGCAAAATAATCCTTCAAGGATCAACCGTAATCCTTCAGTCAAGGGTGGAAAGCCGCTACGGATTTAGGTCCGGCGTGAATAGCAGGAGGTGCCCTGGCCTTGGGGGTCCGGGCGCTACGCTTGGAGTCATAAGGCGCTGATTTCTTCGTGGACGGGGGCCAAGGCCTCCCGCCGCTGAGATCGGAGTCTCAGGGTTTTCTCCGAGTCTCTGCTCATCCCGGCCGATGCTTCCGGCGCGTACCGCCCGGACCCCCAGGCCAACAACAAAGCCTGCCGGCCCCCGTCACTGAATGGGTACGATCAACCTCTATTTCTCCTTCCCCCCACGGAGGGGAGGGGTTGGGATTGGGAGAGAGGATCTTTCCCGCTTTTGGTCCCGCCTCGGGAGGGCGGTCAGAGCCCTGCCGTCGCCAAGACCCCAAGTGATTTGGAATCATGGCCCGTCTCCCCGGATAGAAAAACAATTCCATCGACCCATTTGGAAATGTTTTCTTCGGTCGCCCTGAGGGGCGGATTTTTTGACCGGCCGGCCTTCACCGGGGGCTAAAGCCGTTCCCCCGACTGCCCCAAGAGCATTAAAGCGCCTAAGATTAAAATGCGGGATCCTCTCCAAATGAGGTGATGAATCAACCCCGTTTTCTCGTTTCCCGGGCATGGGGCCTTTGTTCAACAAGGGGAGTTCTCCATTTCCCGACCCCGTCGAACGCCCCCCTTTTTATCGGAAGATGCCTGTTTCCCCTTCAACTGAACTGGAGAGGATCCCCAAACCTGAACAAAATATTTTAGATTCTGAACGTTGCCAATAAATGTGGGCGGAGGAGGGGTCTATGGATCCAAAAATATTGAAAGAGCTTGTGATTCCCGGCGCCGGAAAGATTGTTTTTTTGATCCTGGATGGGTTGGGGGGAATCCAGATGGAAGGAAAGGGCGGAACGGAATTGCAGGCAGCCCGCACGCCGAATTTGGATCGGCTGGCCGAAATCTCGTCCTGCGGGCTCATGGACCCAATCGGCCCGGGGATTACCCCCGGGAGCGGCCCCGCCCATTTTGCCCTTTTCGGATATGATCCCTTCGAATACAACATCGGGCGGGGCATCCTGGAAGCCACGGGCATCGATTTCCCGCTCACGGAGCGGGATGTGGTGGCCCGGATGAACTTTGCCACGGTTGACCCATCCGGGAGGGTCGTGGATCGCCGGGCCGGCCGGATTCCCACCGAAACCAACCGGCGGATCTGCAGGAAAATATGCCAGGAACTGCGGGTTGGAGAAGGGGTGGAAGTCATTGTGGAACCGGTCAAGGAGCATCGGGCGATCCTCGTTCTTCGCGGCGAAGGGCTGCGCGGTGAAATCGAAGACACGGACCCCGAGCGGGAAGGGGTTTTGCCCCTGGCCCCCAGAGCCACGGCGCCGGAAGCGGAAAGAACCGCCGCCTTGGTGGGCGAAATCGTGGCTCAGACCGGAAAGATTCTCGCGGACGAACCGAAAGCCAACATGGTTCTTCTGCGAGGATTCGCCAAGCACACCCAGTATCCGTCCATGGAGGAGCGATACGGCTTGCATTCGCTGGCGATTGCCACCTACCCGATGTACCGGGGGATCAGCCGCCTGGTGGGGATGAAGGTGCTGCCCGAGGTGGGCAATCTGCAGGAGGAATTCCAGGCTCTGACCGACCATTTTCCCGGATACGATTTCTTCTACCTTCATGTGAAACAAACAGACTCCCGGGGGGAGGATGGGAATTTCGACGCCAAGGTTGCGGTCATCGAAGAAGTGGACCGATTTCTCCCCCAGGTCCTGGCTCTCAAACCGGATGTTCTGGTGGTAACGGGAGATCACTCCACCCCGGCGAAGCTGGCCGGACATTCCTGGCACCCCCTGCCGTTGATTCTTCATTCAAAGTATTGCCTGATTGATCCGGTGCGGAAGTTTGACGAGGTTTCCTGCATCGGCGGGGCCTTGGGCAGGATGCGCTCCGTGGAGCTCATGACTCTGGCGCTGGCGAATGCGCGGCGGTTGACCAAGTTCGGCGCGTAAAAACCTTCACCACAGAGGACACAGAGAGCACAGAGCCATTTTAATAAATACAAAAACTTGAAACGGGCCTTGACGGGTTGAAACCAAAGGACCGGGCAGGTAAAACGTTTTAACCCCAGAAGCCGCAGCTTGCGTTTTTTTTATGACAATTGGATTTGTTTCTCCGTGCGCTCTGTGGTCTCTGTGGTGAAATTCTAAATTAAGGAAAGCGGTGGTGCAGGACTTCAGCAAAGAGCGGCAGACCATGGTGGCGGAGCAGCTTCGCCGCCGCGGTATCCGCGACGAACGGGTGCTTGCCGCCATGGCCAAAGTGCCGCGCCACCTCTTTGTCCCTTCGGGCTCCCATTCCGAATCCTACGAGGACCGGCCGCTGCCGATCGGGGACGGGCAGACGATCTCTCAGCCCTACATGGCGGCGGTCATGACCCAGTCCTTGGAGTTAAGGGGAGGGGAGAAGATCCTCGAAATCGGCACCGGCTCCGGTTATCAAACGGCCGTCCTGGCCGAGCTTGCCAAACTGGTTTTTACAGTGGAGCGGCTTTTCGCGCTCTTCCAAAAAGCCGAATCCCGCCTGCGGGATCTGGGCTACGAAAACATCCATGGCCGGTTGGGCGACGGGTCGAAGGGCTGGTCTGAGAAGGCCCCCTTCGACGGCATCCTCGTGACGGCCGGCGCGCCCGAGGTTCCCCCGGCCCTTAAATTTCAGCTTTCCGAGGGAGGAAAACTGTTGATCCCGGTGGGTTCGCGTTACAGCCAAAACCTTTTGAAAATCACCCGGACGGGAACCCGTTTCGAGGAAGAGGAGATCACCGGCTGCGTCTTTGTCCCCCTGGTGGGGGAATCGGGATGGAGAGAGGAATGAGCAAGAAAACGAGGCGCCCGGGCGGAGGTCCCCCCCGGCTGTCGAAGAAGGGGAGGGGAACCGGAGGATGACGAAGAGAAAGGCCTTCTCCCTCCTTTCCGGGGGATTGGACAGCCTGCTGGCCACCCGTCTGATCATGGCCCAGGGAATCGAGGTGATTGGTCTCCATTTCATCACCCCTTTTTTCGGCTATGACCGCAAAGGGCGGGAGGCGGACTACGCAGAGGCCATGCGGCGGGAGTACGGCATCGAAGCTCGGGTGATCGATGTGGGGGAAGAATACTTTCAGATTCTGCGCCGCCCCCGCTATGGATACGGGAAGAACTTCAATCCCTGCGTGGATTGCAAGGTGCTCCTCTTTTCCAAAGCGAAACAAATGCTTCAAGAGGAAAAGGCGGACTTTCTGGTGACCGGAGAGGTCCTGGGCCAAAGGCCGATGTCTCAAAGGCGGGATACCCTGCGGATCGTGGAGCGCGATTCGGGGACCGAGGGTCTGCTCCTGCGGCCCCTTTCCGCCAGGAATCTGAACCCCACGCAGCCGGAAATTCAGGGGCTGGTCAACCGGGAAAAGCTTCTGGCGCTGAGAGGAAGAGGGCGGAAGCCGCAGATCAAACTGGCGGAAGAGCTCGGCATCCGGAGCTATCCGGCCCCGGCGGGTGGCTGCGTCCTTACCGACCCGATTTTATCCAAGCGAATCCGGAATCATTTCGCCGATCATCCGGTTGTGAACGTGAACGAAATTCTCCTGCTCCAGGTGGGCAGACAGTTTCACCTGGGGGAACAGGGGTGGTTGATCCTGGGGAGAAACGAGGCGGAAAACAGCAAACTGGAAGGGTTGGGACGGAAGGGGGATTTTTTCCTGAAAATGGAGGGAATCCCCGGCCCTCTGGGGCTTCTGCGGGGAAAAGGAGACTTGGACCAGATTCGGCAGGCCGCGGCTGTTCTCGTCCGGTACAGCAAAGCGAAAAACGAAGATGCGGCCAAGGTGGTCTACGGGCTCGGGCCGGATGACTGCCCGCACCATCTGACCGTGCGACCCGCCCGCGAAGAGGAAGTCGCTCCCCTCAGATTTTGAGGACCGCTCGAGATCGGGTCCCTCTCTTCTGCTCCCTCCGTTCCAGTTGAGATCGCGCCCCTTCCGTCAGGTGGGGGAAAGATCCGAGGCGGCGGGGGGAATGTCCTGAAGCCTTTTCTGGAGGGTCGTTGCTTTTCGCACCAAATCCCGGTGCTGATCGTCCTTTTTTTTCCCGGGAAACTCCTCCTGAATTTTCTGGCAGACTTTGCGGATCAGGCCGCGGTGGGTTTCCAGTAATTCCACTTTGGAGGATAAGGAAAGGCACTGCTCGAAAAATTTCAGAGCCTCGTCCAGATTGAAGGCATAAAACTGTTCCAACCCCTGACTCAGGTAGATCTTGAACCGGAGCGGATCGTCCTCGGGTTTTTTTTCGAGAGCCTGGAAAAGAGCGCGGATGGCCTGGGAGTAAAAGCCGCTTTGAAAATACGACTCGCCGGCAAGGCGGTACGGCTCGGATTCATCCGGGCCATAAAGGAAGCGGAAAACCCTTTCCACCCCCTTTTCACCGAGGGTGTCCTCCACCAGCTTTTTCTCTTCCAGAAGAAACCGCAGGAGCAGCCCGTTTTCCCGGTATTCTTCCAGCAGGTCTTTGAGCTGGCGGAAGGAATCCTCCATTAGGAGAGCGACTTCCTCCATCCCCTCCTTCAAGCTCTCATCCGCGCGGGAGAAAACTTCCTTGAATTTCGAAACCAAGGCTTCCTGCCCCGGATTTAGGGGCGTTTTCCCGCCGAGCTCCCGGTATTTGGGGCCGTAAAATTGAATCTGGTAAAGGTCTTCGCGCAACTTCATGGCCAGGTGAAAGATCGAGCCGACCGTGAGGTCGAAGATCTGCTCTCTTTCCGTGGGGGAAGAGATATTCTGGCGGAAAAGATTGTGGCAGGCCGTTTTGAGGGTGAAGAGGAAGCTCTGCCCCCGGTCGTCCACGAAATTCGCCAAATCGGAAAACTGGAGAGAACCGGCCTTGTAGCGGTTTTCCATCTGGCGAAAAATTCGAATGGCCTGCAGAAAGGAATAAACGATGGTGACGATCTTGCGATCGCGCTCCCGCTGGATAACGTCGATTTCCGGCATCTTCGGCGTACCCCCCTTGCCGGCCATTCTATCCATAAGCCTTCTGAAAAGCAAGGATTTAATCCGCTGTTTAGCCTCATCTTTTGGTTTGCTTCTGGCGGCAAAGACGATAAAATGAAATGAATTGGGTTTTGATGAGATCGATTGAAGGAGGGATGTTCATGAACGTTGGAGACCGGATTAAATTTCAATTCGGAGGGAAAGAGAAAGAAGGAGTGGTCGTCAAGGTTTTCCCCAAGAGTGTTTATCTGAAAGTGGATTTTCCCCATCACCCCGGAAAAACCGTGGTGAGAAAGCTCGCCGAGCTGGAAGGGAAATCCATACCGAAAAAGAAGAAAGCGAAGAAGGCGAAGGCGCAAAAGGAAAAGGCGCAGAAGGCCAAAGCGGAAGAGAAAAAAGAAGAAAAAGAAGAAAAGAAAGAAGAATGAACGTCCGCTTTCCCTAACGGGGAGAAGGCGGAACCTTGGATTCCGGCGGGGGAGCCTCTTTCCCCTGCCGCTTCTTCAGGTAGCCCCTCAAAAAATAAATCCCCAATCCCGCCGCGATCAGAACCTGGGCAGCCATGCAGATCAGGAGGAGAACAAAAGCAGTCATTGCTGTCCCCGGTCGGGTTTCGACTCTATTTCAAGGGCGCCGACGACCGATCAGAACCGGATGGAAAACGATTGAAACTCGCCGCGGTACTCCTCGGGCTGAACGACCAATTCCGTTACCTGGGCTGAGTCCGGGCCCTGACGGCACCAGCGGATCAGGGTCTCCACGTCCTCTTCCTCGCCCTCAAAAACCGCCGCCACCGATCCTTCGGGAAGATTGCGGACCCACCCCGAGACGTTGGACCGCAAGGCTTCCCGACGGGTATAATAGCGGAAATTCACTCCCTGCACAACCCCTTTAATTAGCAATTTGACTCGAGTTTTGGCCATAGAGTTTTACCCGTCGTGCTTTCCCAAAAGGTCGAGGAACTCCTCTTCGGTGAGGATTTTCACCCCCAGAGCCCGGGCCTTTTCATATTTGGACCCAGCATCTCCGCCGGCCACAACATAGTCGGTTTTCTTGCTGACCACGGAGGCCGCCTTCCCTCCGAGCGCCTCAACGCGGGATTCCGCTTCGCTGCGGCTCAGGGTTTTCAAGGCCCCCGTGAAAACAAAAACCTTGTTTTCCCATTTTCCTTGAGGAATTTTCGGCGGGGCGGAATATTCGAGGCCCTGTTCACGAAGTTTTTCCAAAACCCGCTGATTACTTTTCTGCTGGAAGAACTTGAAGATGGAGGCGGCCTTTTGCGGCCCCACCCCCGGGATGGACTCGAGGCGTTCGGGGGAAGTCCGGGTCAGTTCCTCCAAGCCGCCGAATTCCCGGGCCAGAAGCTTTGCCAGAGATTCCCCGACCTGCCGGATGCCCAGGGCGTAAAGAAGACGGTCAAGAGTGGTCTTGCGGCTTTTTTCAATGGCGGCCAGGATGTTTCCCGCAAGTTTCGGACCCATCCGCTCGAGCCCCAGGATCTCTTCCCGAGCGAGGGCATAGAGATCCGCATAGTCCTTGACCAATCCCCGTTCGACCATCTGGTCGATGATCTTGTCTCCCAGACCCTCAATGTTCATGGCTTCCCGGGAGGCGAAATGGATGATCGTTTCCTTGAGCCGGGCCGGGCAGGCGACCCCGGTGCAGCGGGCCACGGCTTCCCCTTCGGGTTTGTCTACCTCGGACCCGCAAACCGGACATCGGTCGGGAATGCGGAACCTTTTTTCCTGCCCGGTCCGCCTTTCCAGCACCACCTGCACCACTTCGGGGATCACGTCTCCGGCCCTCTGGATGACCACCGTGTCCCCGATGCGTACGTCCTTGCGATCGATTTCATCCTGATTGTGGAGGGTTGCCCGACTGACCTCCACGCCACCCACGCGGACGGGGTCCATGAGAGCGGTCGGGGTCAAGGCTCCGGTTCGTCCGACTTGAACGGTGATGTCCCGGATCCGAGTGGTAACCTGCTTCGGTTTGAACTTGAAAGCGAGGGCCCAGCGCGGGCTCCGGGCGATGGTTCCCAGGATTTCCTGAAGGCGGAGGGAATTCACCTTGATGACTACGCCGTCGATTTCGTAAGGCAGTTTTTCCCTGTGCTCGTCCATCTCGCCATAAAAATCGATAGCCTCCCCGACCTGTCGGCATCGCCTTCGCCGAGGATTGACCTTGAACCCCCAGCGGTTCAAGGCGTCGAGCAGGTCCCAATGGGTTTCAAACGCGGGGCCCCCGATTTGCCCTACGCCGTAGCAGAAAAAGTCGAGCGGACGACGCCGAGTAACGGCCGAATCCAATTGCCGGAGGGATCCGGCGGCGGCGTTCCGGGGGTTGGCAAATGGCGCTTCCCCCTCCTTTTCCCTCTGGCGGTTGAGTGCTTCGAAGGGCTTGGTGGGTAGGTAGACTTCCCCGCGAACCTCCAGACGGCCGGGAACCGATGCTCCCGGAGGCGCGAACAGCTTCAGCGGAACGGACCGGATAGTTTTCAGGTTCTGGGTGACGTTTTCTCCGATGACCCCATCCCCGCGGGTGGATCCGGTCGTGAAAAGCCCTTCTTCGTAAACGAGCTCCACCGCCACCCCGTCCATTTTCAGTTCGGCACAATATTCCACATCCTGCTCCGTTTTGAGAAAGCGTTTGACCCGGGCGTCAAACTCCCGCACTTCCTCCTCTTCGAAGGCGTTGGCCAGGCTCAGCATGGGGAGGGAATGGCGGAACTCTTCGAATTTTGCGAGGGGAGGCGCTCCGACCCGCTGGGTCGGAGAATCCAGGGCGGCCAGGTCGGGAAAGTCCTTTTCCAGGCCTTCCAGATCCCGCAGCAGACGGTCGTATTCGGCGTCGGAAACGACCGGATCGTCGAGCGCGTAGTAGCGGTAGTTGTGGAAGTTGATGTCCTGGCGAAGTTTCTCGATTTTCTTTTGGGCCTGTTCTTTGTTCATCTTCAAGTACTTTCACCACAGAGCACACAGAGAAGAAACATAAGATGTCAAATCATGTAAAAAATAAATCCTTTTCTCTCCTGCTATCCAAAGCGGGAACCCATTTTTTCAAGAGCCTTAAAACATAACTTCTGTTCGAGTTCTTAAACCATTAAATTCTCTGTGCTCTCTGTATGCTCTGTGGTGAAATATCTTTCATCTTTTTTTGGAAAGCGGCGATGAGGCCGAAGCAGCCGGTCAGCATCATGTCCCCGAAAGGGGCGGCAGAATAATAGCCCAGACCGTCGACGATAGCGCGCCGAGGCCCGGTCACGGCGACCGGCCATCCCTTCTTGCGGGTGGGAAAAGTCGGAGCGTAGGCGCACCCATGGCCTCCGTCGGCAAACACTTCTTCGTTGGAAAGGTGTTTTAGCTCAAAGCGGGCGATCAGGCCGTGAATTTTCTTCCGGGTCATTCTTCCGGTGTGATGTTCAAAGATTCCGAGGACCCGATCGCCGCGGACAAACGCTCCAAAGGTGTGCTGGTTCCCAAGATTGAGGGCGATAAAGCCTTCTTTCTTCATTTTCCCGGCGTGGCGGTCGCAGAGAATGCCCCAGACTGCGGCCGCGCAGGTGTCCATGACCGCCGCCCCGGGGGCGTCCTTTTGGACGGCCAACATCCGGGTCATATAAGGAGGGGGAGCCCGGTAAATCAATTCGCGAAGCCGCCCGCCGGAGGCGAGGAATTTTTCCCAGTATTGAAACCGCAGCCGGCGATTGCTCCCGGTGGGATTGAAACCATGATCCTGAACCGCAACGGCCAGCGTTTTCGGAAGGGGAATATCGAAAGGCGCCAGGGATTTCGAGAGAAGATTCAGTTGGACATCTCCCATGCAAATGGGAAGAGTCCCTTGGGGACGGCGGCCAATAATCTTTACCCCCTTTCCCCTCACTTCCTCGAGATTGTCGTGAAAGGTTAAAGCCGCGCGCTCGGTGGCGAAGACCTTTAGCCCAGCCTCGAGATGCTTTTCCATGGCCCAGGAGCATGGGCCTCCTCCCATGGTGTTTCCAAAGAGATAGATATCCTTTCCGGCGGCAGTGGCTTTTTGAATCTGGGAGGACACAGCCTGGGTGGGGGAGGGGAGGACCAATTGGACGCAGTTTTCCATCGGCTTCCCTTCCTCGAAGAGGAGGATATCCTGGGTTCCGCTGCCGATGTCGATGGCTAAAATTCTCCGAGGAGATGGCTGCATATGTCTGAATATTTCGTTTCAGGGATTCTGTTTACGGATAAAAAAGTAACATGATCAAGGAAAAGGGTCAAGGGTGTTGCCGGGCTGTTAAAAGCTATCCACAGGGCCAAGGAGGCTGTAACCGTAACCCTTCAGTCAAGGGTGGGAAACCGCTGCGGATTTAGGTCCGGCGCGAATAGCAGGAGGTGCCCTGGCCTGGGGGGCCGAGCGCTACGCTTGGAATTATAAGGCGCTGATTTCTTCGTGGAGGGGGCGGGGGCCAAGGCCTCCCGCCGCTGAGATCGGAGTCTCAGGGCTTTCTCCGAGTCTCTGCTCATCCCGACCGATGCTTCCGGAGCGTACCGCCCAAACCCCCGGGCCAACAACCAAGCCTGCCGCCCCCCGTCACTGAATGGGCACGCTGTAACCCCGGAGAAATCTTGACCGGTCCGGGCGAAAAGGCTATCATGGGCCTGTTTTCTATCCTTTTGTCAGACGAGGCGCCATTGGCAAATCCCACGGATCCTTTTTTCTCCCTGTTCCACCCCCGCTCTGTGGCCGTCGTCGGGGCATCGGGGAATCCGCTGAAGATGGGGTACCAGTGCCTCCTGAGCCTCAAGCAGGGCTCTTTCCCAGGCCCCATATACCCGGTCCATCCCCAAGAAATGGAAATTATGGGACTGGCTGCTTACCCGGATATCAGGCAGATTCCGGATCCGGTGGACCTGGCCATTCTGGTTGTGCCGGCGGCGGAAATTCTTTCCTCCCTGGAGGCCTGCCGCGAAAAAGGAACCCGGGGGATTGTCATGATCACGGCCGGGTTCCGGGAAATCGACGATCCCAAAGGAGATCAACTCCAAAAGGAGCTGTCCGCTTTCGCCAACCGCCACGGGATGAAAATCATCGGCCCCAACACTTTCGGGATGGCAAATGTCCATGCGAAGCTGAACGCTTCCTTCACGCCCCTTTTTCCCGTCTGCAACCGGGCCCGATTTCCGTGATCAGCCAGAGTGGCGGTGTTTCCCACTTGATTGCGTACCAAGCCCTTGATGAAAGAGTGGGCTTGGGGAAAGTCGTCGGTCTCGGCAACCGGTGCAATGTGGACTTCGCCGATTTGCTGCCGTACCTCACCGAGGACGAGGAGACCGGGTGCATCATCCTTTTTGTGGAAGGCCAGGATGATCCGCGCGCGCTCCTTGCGGAGATCAGAAAAACGGCGCCTCGCAAACCCGTGGTGGCAATGAAGGCGGGCCGATCCGCCGAATCGGCCCGGGCCGCCCGTTCCCATACCGGGTCGCTGGCCGGGAGACATGAAATTTTTGAAGCGGCCTTGAGACAGGCGGGCGCCATCGTCTCGCAGGATCCGGGAGAACTCCTGGATATAGCCAAAATTCTCACCATTCTAAAATCCGCCAGGGGGAAGAACATCGCCGTTCTGTCTTTTCAGGCCGGGCCTGGGATCTTGCTTACCGATGCCGTAGTCCGCAACGGTTTGTCCATGGCCGTTCTATCGGAGAAGACGCAGGCGCGGATCAACCGGCTTCTCCCTCCGTTCACCATCCGGACCAACCCCTTGGACATGGCCTTTGCCCGCAACGAGGAGACGTTTGAGGATACGGTCCGATGCCTACTGGAGGATGGCAACGTGGACGCTCTGATCATTTTCCTCCTGCACCATCCTTTCATGACCCCCAAACGGATTGCCGGCCCGCTTCTCAGACAGAAGCAGAAATCCGCGAAACCCATTGTCCTCTGTGCCAATTCTCCCCGGGGTTTTATTGAAGATGAAGCGGCCGAACTTGAGCGTCGAGGGATTCCTGTTTACCCTCTTCCCGAGCGGGCCGCGAGGGCCCTGAAGGGCCTTTTTGAATACGGAGAAATAGGGACAGAAGATAGACGAAAGGGCCTGGGGCCGGGCGTGGGGGGGCGCCCAGCCAAGGGCAGAGGGAGAGCAAAGATAAAAGACCTTGAAAAAAGATGGGGTTTGCCATGAGAGCTTTGGAGGGGATCAGAATCCTGGATCTTTCGCGCCTCTTTCCGGGCCCGTACTGCTCCATGATCCTGGCGGATCTGGGAGCCGATGTTCTTAGGATCGAAGACCGGCGTTTCGCCGGCGAAGGCCCCGGTATGCCGACGGTCATGCGCAACAAACGGCATATGACTTTGAATCTCAAGCACCCGCAGGCAAAGGACATCTTTGATCGTTTGGCCCGGGAAGCGGATGTGATCCTCGAAGGGTTCCGCCCCGGGGTCACCGAGCGTTTGGGGATCGATTATGAAAGCATAAAAAAGATTAATGGTAAGATAATCTATTGCTCCGTCACCGGGTACGGGCAGGATGGGCCTTACAAAAATATGGTGGGCCACGATATCAACTACTTGAGTTTTGGAGGGGTGCTGGGGTTGAACGGGGAGGCGGGGGGCAATCCGGTTGTCCCGCCCATTCAGGTTGCGGACATGGCCGCCGGCGGAATGAATGCGGCGCTGGGGATCCTGGCCGCCCTGATCGCCCGCCAGCGGACCGGACGGGGGCAATATATAGATATCTCCATGCTGGACGGAATTGTGGCTATGCTGCCTTTTCCGGTCAGCCTGCTCTGGGGGCTTGGCCGGAGTCCGCAGCGGGGGGACACGCTGTTGAGCGGCCGGTATCCCTGCTACAGCCTCTATGAAACGAAGGAGGGCGGTTTCATCTCCATCGGCGCCCTGGAACCACGCTTCTGGGAGGCGCTCTGCCGGAAAATCGGGCGGGAAGACCTGATCCCCTGCCAGTATGAAGAAGGGGAAAAAAGACGGGAGATGTTTTCGTTTCTGCGCGAGACGTTTAAAACGAGAACCCGGGAAGAGTGGATGGAAGAATTAAAAGATCTGGATGTCTGCATCGGCAAGGTTTTGAGCCTGGAAGAAACCCTCCGGGACCCCCAGGTCGTTTGCCGCCGGATGGTGACTGAATTCCCCGATCCCCGCAAGGGAAAAATCAAACTTCTTTCCTCTCCCCTCAAGCTGGCGGGCACCCCTCCGGATATCCGGAGCGCTCCGGCGGATTTCGGGGAGCACACGGATGGGGTCCTTCGGGAACTCGGGTACAGCGCCGCCCGCATCGAGGAGATGAAAAAAGAGGGGGTTGTTTGAGAAAACGTCCATGGGCGTGGGGATTCAATGGCCTTGCGGTCCCATGCCCGGGCAGAAGGGCAACAAAAAGACCCGTCTGAAAACCTACAGGAGTGGAGACGATTCGGAAATGAAAGGCGGAAGAAATTCAGAGGTCAGTCCCGGGGTTTTACCTCTTAAATGAAGCGATGAAATTTTTTACCGAGCGGTCGTAGGTTCGCTCGGCTTCCGGGGAAAAGAAACAGCCGGGAATTTCGTTGTTCCGGCGATGGTAGGCTACGCATTCACAACATTTTCCCCGACGCGAACAAGTTTCATAAGAGCAGGCGCATTTTTCCAGGTTATTTTTGAGATCGCATTCCATCCTTCACCTCACGAAAGCCGCAAAAGCTTTTGCCGCGGAGGATACCGAGGCCCCAGAGAATTCAGCCCAAAGGGGAAAAAGATAAATTCGAACCCAGGGAACGACGGTTGGCGAGAGGCTGGAACTCCGCCGCGGAGTTCCAGGCAAAAAAAAGGAAGGCGGTGAGGCCTTCCCTTTTCTCCCTTCGAAGGGATTAACGTTTGGAGTATTGGAATCTCCGGCGGGCCCCCTTTTGGCCGTATTTCTTGCGCTCTTTGGATCGGGGGTCGCGGGTGATCAATCCGGCTTTTTTGAGCGACTCCCGGAATTCGGTCTTGAAAGTGAGGAGGGCGCGGGTTATGCCATGGCGAATGGCACCCGCCTGGCCTTTGATTCCGCCTCCCTCGACGGTCGTAGCAATGTCGAATTGCCCCATGGTGCCGGTCAGTTCCAAGGGTTGGAAGACCATCATCCGGGCCGTATCCACGCGGAAGTAATTTTCCAATTCCCGATCGTTGACGGTTACCTTGCCTGCCCCCGGACGCATCCACACCCGGGCTACAGAGGATTTCCTTCTTCCGGTTCCATAGTAAGATTTTTCCGCCATATTCCCTTCCTTATTTTGCCAAGAATGATGGTCTCGTAAAAAGTCCACCTGCGGCCTTGCGCTTCCACTTCGTGGTTGCGGCTCCTAAGGGGCCGCAACGCCTCAGTTTTTGCGCGCCTTGCATCTTGAGCTTTTTACGAAACCATCAAGACTGACGGCTGCTGAGATTGATGGGGATGGTCTTCTCCCGCATATACTTTCAACTTCTTAATCATCTTTTTCCCAAGCTTGTTTTTGGGGAGCATTCCCTGAACGGCCATGGTGATCAACCGCTCGGGTTTTGTGTTCCTCACCTTTTCCGCGCTGGTGGATTTCAACCCCCCCGGATAACCCGTATGGTAAATGTACAGTTTCTCCTGCCATTTCTTACCGGTCAAGTTCACTTTTTCGGCATTTACCACGACCACAAAATCGCCCGTATCCACATGGGGCGTAAAAATGGGCTTGTGTTTGCCCCGAAGGAGAATTGCAATTCGCGAAGCAAGCCGACCGAGGGTCTTGCCCTTGGCATCAACCAAGTGCCATTTCTGCTCGATCTCTCCCTTTTTTGCCATAGGAGTTGACATGGAGTACCTCTTGAAAAAGGTCGATAGTTTCGGAAAAAATTCAACCGCGGCGTTGCGTTTCAAGTTCGCAGGTGCGCCTCGCCTCTGGAACTCTTTACGAAATCATCGCTTTGACTACTTCCCCAAAGAATCAAGTTTAAATAAATATTCTATTTAAGATATAATGGGTTGTCAATAAAATATTGAGATCCAAAAATTTTTCCCGCCAGGAAACTCAATGCTCTCCAAGGTTTTTCCAGGCTTGTAAATGGGGGAAAATGCTGGATTTCAAAAGGAAAATGAACCAAAATGTCTTTTTTCACATCTAAAATATCATGAATCCTTCAAAAGAGCAACTTCTTAAAAAGGCCCGGTTTTCCATCTCCGGAATGACCTGCGCCGCCTGCGCCGGGCGCATTGAAAGGGTGCTGCAATCCGTGCCCGGGGTTGAGAAGGTCCACGTAAATCTGGCCACGGAAAGGGCGGAAATCAGCTTTAAACCGAGAGAAGTGGAGGAAAATTTCCTGGTTCAAACCATCCACGACCTCGGCTATGAGGTGATTGCGCCCGGGGGGGAGAAGGTGACGGTTTCCCTCGGCGGGATGACATGCGCGGCCTGCGTGAATCGCGTGGAAAAGGCGCTCCGATCTCTTCCCGGGGTTGCGGAAGCAAACGTAAATTTTGCCACGGAAAGGGCGACGGTGGTTTTTGACGGAGATCGGATCAACCGCGGGGATTTTCGGAGGGCCATCGAGGATTTGGGTTACGAGGTTCGTGGATTCGAAGGGGAATTTCCCGCAGACCGGGAGGCCGAAACCCGAAAGAAAGAGATTCGGGGACTGAAGCGAAAATTCCTGTTCAGCGCCATCTTGACCGGCGTCATCATGCTGGGGAGCATGCCCGAGTGGTTCCCCTGGGTTCCCCGGTTCCTCCAGGAATACCGGGTTCTCTTCATTTTGGCAACTCCGGTTCAGTTTTGGGCCGGGTGGCAATTTTACCGTGGATTCTGGGCGGCGGCCAAACACCGCACCGCGGACATGAACACCTTGATCGCCGTCGGCACGACGGCGGCGTATTCATACAGCACAGGAATCGCCTTCTTCCCCGGGGCCGTTCATGCCGCCGGATCCCATCTGGGGATTTATTTTGACACCTCGGCGATGATCATCGCCCTGATCCTCCTGGGGAAATTTCTCGAAGCGGTTGCCAAGGGACACACTTCGGAGGCGATCAGGCGCCTGATGGGGCTGCGCCCCAAAACCGCCCGCGTCGTTCGCGAGGGGCGGGAGGCAGACATCCCGGTCGAAGAGGTCCGCCACGGCGATCTGGTGGTGGTCCGGCCCGGGGAAAGAATCCCGGTTGATGGGATCGTTCGGGAAGGGCATTCGGCGGTGGACGAATCCATGCTGACCGGCGAGAGCATGCCGGTGGAAAAAAATCCGGGCGGCGAAGTCATGGGCGCCACCCTCAACAGAACCGGTTCATTTTTATTTGCGGCGACAAAGGTCGGTCGGGAAACGGCCTTGGCGCAGATCATCCGCCTGGTGGAAGACGCTCAAGGGTCCAAAGCCCCCATCCAGAGGCTGGCGGATAAGGTTGCCGGCATTTTTGTTCCCACGGTCATCGTTATCGCCGTCGCCACCTTTGCAATCTGGTTTTTCTTCGGGCCGAAGCCGGCCTTCACCCTCGCTCTCTTGAATTTCGTTGCGGTTCTGATCATCGCCTGTCCCTGTGCCATGGGATTGGCCACGCCGACCGCCATCATGGTGGGAACCGGGAGGGGGGCGGAAAACGGGATCCTCATTAAGAACGGGGAGAGTCTGGAGCTGATCCACCGCATCGGGGCCATTGTTTTTGACAAGACCGGAACGCTCACCCAGGGAAAACCCGTGGTCACGGATGTTGTCGAACACAACGGTTTTGGAAGCGAGCAAATTCTCCGGTGGTCGGCCGCGATCGAAAAGACCTCCGAACACCCCCTGGGGGAAGCGATCGTCAATGCGGCCAGAGAAAAGGATCTCCCTCTCGCCCCCGTGGAGAATTTCGAAGCCCTTCCCGGACACGGGGTTCGCGCGAAAATCGAGGGACGGGATTTTCTCCTGGGAAATCTGAAATGGATGGAGGAGAATGGGATCGCCCTGAACGGCCTGCGCAAGGAGGCGGAGCGGCTCGCCGGGCAGGGGAAGACCCCCATGGTCCTCGCCTGCGAGGGAATAGCTGCGGGGCTTTTGGCGGTTGCCGACACCTTAAAACCCCACTCCCGGGAGACCGTCGAGGCTCTCCACCGCCTGGGGTTGGAGGTCATCATGATCACCGGGGACAACGAGGCCACCGCCAAGGCCATTGCCGCCGAGATCGGGATCGACCGGGTGCTGGCCGAGGTCCTTCCCCGGCAAAAGAGCGAGCAGGTGAAGAGGCTGCAAAACGAAGGGAAAGTTGTGGCCATGGTGGGAGACGGGATTAATGATGCCCCGGCTTTAGCCCAGGCCGACATCGGCATCGCCATCGGGACGGGAACCGATGTGGCCATGGAATCCGCCGCCATCACTTTGATCACCGGGGATCTGCGGGCCGTGATCACGGCGATTCAATTGAGCCGCCGCACGATCCGCACGATCCAACAGAATTTGTTTTGGGCTTTCTTCTACAATGTTCTCGGAATCCCGGTCGCTGCGGGTATCCTTTATCCCTTCTGGGGAATTCTCCTCAATCCCATGTTTGCCTCCGCGGCCATGGCTTTAAGTTCGGTTTCGGTCGTGACCAACTCCCTCCGTCTCAGGCGATTTAAAGCAAAAATATAAAAAAGGTTCCATGAATCAAGAGGCGAGGGTTCAAGAAAACCGTTTCGAGTTGCGAGTTTCATGTTAAAAAAGAAAATTTCATTGAAACTTCCTCCCCCGCTTGCGAGGGAGGATTGAGAGGGGGGGAATCTGCAGGGGGAGGCACCGGACATTCCTTCAGAGATAGCCTCTCACTTTTAAATGAGTTCTAATCTGTCCGGATAATTCGCCGGCTTCTGTCCGCAATCCAATAAAATCTTCCTTGGAAAATGTGTAAACAGGGTTGTAATCGGCCTCCTCCCTGTATTTCATCAATTTGGAAAAAAGGTGAGCCGCTTTGGGCGGGAAGATTTCCTCTTTTACGAAATGAAGGCTAAAAAGCCTCAGGGCCCCTTCGTGGCTCTTGGGCTCAAGCCCTTTGGTCAGCAAAAGAGCCCGGATACAATAAAGAGGAGAGTAATAGAGCCGGGAAACCGCCCCTTTTAAAAAACCATTCTTAAAGAGCAGCTCGGATTCCAAGAAGATTTTTCCCGCCGCTTCGAGTTCTTCCTTTATATTTGCGCTTATATTCTCTTCCGTCATAAAGGGATTCCTTCCCTCTCGATATCGAGGGCGATGCTTCCGGCGCGTACCGCCCGAACCCCCAGGCCACAACAAACCTGCCCTGGGCCCGCCGTCACTGAAGGGTTACGATTCTTTAGTAAAAAATGGTCTCTCCGGTAATTCCGGATGCGTTGGAGGCAGTACGGATCCAGGGATTTATGAGGACTTGAAAAAACTGGATTCCGGCTTCTGACGGCATGACAGAATTTGGTAACTTCAAACTTTTTTGCGAAATCATCAATCTTGACCGCTCCTCCATTTTTCTGCTATTTTGTTTGCGAAGAAGGAAGGTCTGAGTAAGAGCAAGGCCCTTTAAAGGTTCAGGAATGGGAGGGAATGTGGATCTCATCTTCAAAAACGGCAACATCCTTACGATGAATACGTCTTCGCCTAAGAGCCAGGCCCTGGGTGTGAAGTTCGGCCGGATCTCCGGGGTGGGGGGGAACCATGAGGTGGAAAGGCTGGCGGATTTCAAAACCCGGGTCGTGGATTTAAAAGGGCAAACCCTGATTCCCGGATTTATCGACATCCACAATCATTTTTGTCTTTATGCTCTTCTCTCCGATCAGGCAGATTGCCGCCCCGCAGCCGGGTGTGTAAATGGCGATGATGTGATCGCCGCCCTACGAGCCCAGGCGGCAAAAACTCCTCCCGGGAAATGGATCATGGGGTGGGGATACGCTTCCTACCTGCTCGATGATAAGAAAGAGTTGACCCGCCTCGATCTCGACCGGGCCTCCAAGAAACACCCGATTTGTTTGGTTCACGTTTCGGTCCACGGATGCGTGGTGAACAGTCTGGCGCTGAAAAATTTGGGGTTTACGGAAAAAACTCCCAATCCTCCGGGGGGAATCATCGGCCGAGATGAAAAAGGGGAACCCAACGGCATTTTGAGCGAATCGGCTTTCATGGGGCCCTTGTTCTTCCAGACCCCTTCCATCTACTCCCGGATGATGGCGGACTATGATGCCGGAGGAAGGGTCGAAGTGATGTCCCGCTGCGCATCCCGGTTTCATCGGTGGGGGATCGTCGGGGCGCACGATCCTTTTGTGGACTCCCTGACCTTGCAGACCTACCAGGCTGCGGAAAAAGCCGGGGCGTTTCCGTTCCGGCTGTATGCCTATATTCTCAATCAATGGGCCGATCCGATTATGAAGGCGGGAATCGCCCGGGGGTTTGGGTCCGAGTGGGTGAAAATCGGGGCCATCAAAATTTTTCTTGACGGCGGCATGAGCAGCCGCACGGCAGCGGTTTCCAAGTCCTATGCGTATCCTCCCGGGGCCGGCAGGGGTATTCTCAATTATGACCAGAAGGGAATAAACCGGGAAATCGAAAAATTCGACTCGGCAGGGTACCAAATTTCGGTTCATGCCCAGGGCGACCGGGCGCTGGGCATGCTCCTCAAGGCTTTCGAAAGGGTCATCGACCCGGGAAACCCCCTGCGACACCATATCGTCCATGCGGGCAACCTGACTCCTTCTCAGATCGATTGGGTGCAGAGGATGAACCTTTACATCGCATCTCAGGCAAATTTCTTTTCCCTCCTCGGGGATGGATTTATCGAAGCGTATGGGCCCGAGCGTTCCCGGGAGCTTTACCGGTTCCAGACGCTTCTGAAAAGGGGGATCCGCCTGGGGTTCTCTTCCGACGCCCCGGTTGCCGAGCCCAACCCTCTGATCGGCATTCGCGACGCGATCCGCCGCCGGACCCAGGGCGGAAAAGAATTCGGCCCCGCCGAATGCCTGACCCCAGAGCAGGCGTTGGCCCTTTACACCCGGGAAGCCGCCTATTTTTCTTTTGAGGAGGGGGAGCGCGGCACGCTGGAGCCGGGCAAATTTGCGGATCTGGCGGTCCTGGATAAAGACCCCACCCAGGTCTCCCCCGAAGAAATTCCAAACTGCAAGGTGAAGATGACGGTGGTGGGGGGAAAAATCGTTTATTCCGAATAGTAAAGCCAAAATATTTTTCACCACAGAGGGCACAGAGAACACGGAGTTTTAAGAAATATAAACAACGACGTAAAAATATTATCTCCCTCCCCTCTCCCCCGTGGACGGGGGAGAGGGATAAATGAGGATTCTATTTGTGGCTCTGTGATCTCTGTGCCCTCTGTGGTGAATGTTTTTTTCGGAAGGTGAGCTATGCAGGATAACCCATTGAAACTGATGGCTCCGGTGGTCTTGGCCGACCGGGTGTATATGTCGGCAAAGGCCCTGGAAGAAATCTCCCTCCTGGGCGGGTTCGCCTGGGCGGATGCGCGCGACGACCGGGATCTGGCCGAAAAAATCCAAGGCTCCCCCTCGGTCAAGATCCTCGTTTCCGAATATGTGCCGATCAACGCCCGGGTGATGGACCAAGCCCCGGGGTTGAAGGGAATCATTGCCTACGGAGCGGGATACGACCATGTCGCGGCGGAGGAAGCGTCCCGGCGAGGCGTTCAGGTTTGCAACTGCCGGGGGGAAAATGCCCAGGCGGTGGCCGAGCTTACTTTTGCCCTTCTCCTGAGCCTCATGCGGAGGATCGACCTGGCGGATCCTTGGGTTCGGGCGGGTGAATGGCCGAAAGCCGGAAGAGTCCTGCCGGAATGGGCGATGGGCGAGGAGCTGCGGGGTAAGACCTTGGGGATAGTCGGCGTCGGCCAGATCGGGTCCCGGGTGGCGAGGATTGCGGGCGGTTTTGAGATGAAGGTCCTCGCCTGCGACCCCTTCCTGAAAAATTTGCCCGCCGGCCTGACCGCTGTTCCCCTGGAGGCTCTTTTCGCTCAGGCGGATATCCTTTCTTTTCATGTGCCCCTCACCGTCCGGACGGAGCGGATGATCGACCGGCGCGCGCTGGAACGGATCAAACCCGGAGCGGTTATCGTAAACACCTCGAGGGGGAAAATTTTCGACGAAGTAGCCCTGGTGGAGGCCCTGGAATCCAACCAGATCAGAGGGGCGGCCCTGGATGTCTTCGCCGACGAGCCGATCGGCTGGGATCATCCTCTGGTCAAAATGAAAAAGGTGATCCTGACCCCCCACCTCGGCGCTTTGTCCCGGGAGGCCGGGGAGCGTCTGGCAGCGGCCGTAGCGAGGCAAGCCCGGGACATTCTGGCAGGGCGCCCGCCGGAATGTCTGATCGGGTGAAGCAGTCGGCTTTCGGCATTCCGCACGGAAAAGGAACATAGGGGCTCACAGAGACCGCGATGAAAATTCTCGCCTTAAAGCCAAAGGGCCTCGCCCTCCCCTTTATCCACTCTTCGCTCATAAAGGCTTTCCGATCTCTCGGGGTGGAGGTCGGCGAGCACGAGGTGCCGCACGGCGCCGAAAGCCTTCAATCGTTCCTCGGTTCTGCGAAAAACCGTTTTGACGCAGGGTTTGTCTTAGATATGGGGGTCGATCCATCATTTATCCAAAACTTCAGGGAAATTCAGATAACATTAAAAATTCCTTGGATTATTTGGTTCGTGGACGACCCGGAGGGGTATAACTTTCCGGATTCATGCGAACCGGAGTGGACCCATGTCTTTTGCTGGGACCAGGAGATTGCGCGCCGTCTCTCTTCGGGGGGCATTTGGAGGGGAAGGCCCGTAGGACACCTTCCTCTGGCTGCCGATCCGGAGATTTTTTTCCCTAAAAACCTGCAAGCCGGGTGTGCCTGTAAAGTGGGAATTTTCGTCGGGTCTACCCGGCACGGGAACTCTTTCCTCGAAAAGGCGGTTGCTTCCCTTTCGGAATTCAAAGAAACGGAGACTAAGCTGTGGAGAATTTACTCCCGGAACCTGACCCGGCCCCTTCATGACCTGCTTTGGGACTACCTGGCGGCAGGGCAGGGGAAACCGATAGACAGCATCAAGTCTGATCCCCTGGCTAAAATCTGGATCCATACCTATGCTCACGGACTCGGAAAAAGAAAAAGGGTGGAGGTTGTCTCTCGCCTATTAAACGGAGGGCTGGTTTTTGGGGATGAAGGGTGGCGGGAGTTCCTCCCGGACAGCTACCGGGGAAGAATCGGCTACGGTGGCGAGCTTCGGGCAGCCTACACCGGCAGCTCTTTCGTCCTGGATGTGCGCCAGCCGCAGTCGAGAACCGGCCTGACCCAGAGGGTATTCGATGCCGGGAGCTGCGGAGTTCCGGTGTTGACGGAATGGACCCCCGAATTGGAAATCCTATTTGACGCGGAGCGTGAGCTTTTCAGTTTTCGCACCATCGAAGAAGGGGTCCGGAAGCGCGAGGAATTGATTCAGTCAATCCCGGCGGGCAGACAGAAGGCTCGGTATGCCAGGAGACGGGTGTTGGACCAACACACCTACACCCACCGGGCCCGGAAGATTCTTGAATCCCTGCGGGAAGACAGGTACTAAATTTGATGGTCTCGTAAAAAGTCCAGCTGCTGCGTTGCGCTTCAACTTCGTCGCTGCGGCCCCTAAGGGGCCTCACCCATCGGTTTTTGCGCGCCTAGTCCCGCCAGTGGTGGGAGAGCTTTTTACGAGGTCATCAAATTTACTTGACAATTTTAAAAATGATCAATAATATCCAGGAGCATTTGATGGTTTTCTGAAAAGTGTCTTAACCCTTGGTTCCGAGTGAAGGGGCGGGCTGCGCTCGTCCTTCCGCGGGTGTTCGCCGGACCTCCCTCCCGGCACAAGGCAACGAAAAAGTTGCGGCGCAATCGCGCCAAGGCGGGAGCCTTCTTGCGGAACCATCCAATATGACCTTTCAGGTTCGTCAAGGGGGCTCCATGAAGTGCACTCGATGCCTTACCGAAACGCTGCGCGATCAGAAATTCTGCCCTGAATGCGGTGCGCCTTTTCCTCACCCCTGCCCCCGGTGCGGTGCGGAAACCATCCCGGGCGATAAATTTTGCGGGGAATGCGGGGAGGGATTAAAGGATTCGCTTCCTTTAGTTATCAAAGACCCTGCTTTTGAGGAAAAGCTGGCCCGCCTCCAGCAGTACCTGCCCCAAGGTCTCACGGCAAAAATCCTCTCCCAAAAGGATAAAATTGAAGGAGAGCGAAAGCAGGTCACGGTGATGTTTTGCGACCTCGTGGGATCCACCGCGCTTGGCGAAAAGCTGGGGGTGGAAGAGATCTACTCCTTCCTGGATCAATTCCTTGAAATTCTCATTCACAAAGTTCATGAATACGGCGGCACGGTCAATAAAATGATCGGGGACGGCGTCATGGCGCTTTTCGGGGCGCCGATTGCCTTGGAAGGTGCACCCGCTCGGGCCCTCCGTTCGGCTCTGGCAATTTCGAGAGAAATCGGGCGGTTCAGCGCCCGTTTCCGCCGGGGAAAAAGGATTCCTCCCTTGAAATTGCGGATGGGAATCCACACCGGGTCGGTGGTGGTCGGGAGCCTGGGGAACGACCTGCGGGTGGAGTTCAATGCCGTGGGGGATACGGTGAACCTGGCTTCGCGCATGGAGGGGCTTGCCGAGCCGGGGACGATTTACGTTACGGAGGACACGTTTTCACTTACGGAGGGGCTTTTCCGGTTCGAATCCCTCGGGGAGAAGAGAATCAAAGGGAAGGAACGCCCGGTCAAGGTCTATCGCCTGATCGGTCCCGGCGACCATCAGACCCGATTCGATGTCAGCGCCGAGCGGGGTCTGACTCCGTTCATCGGGCGGGAACGGGAATTGGAGCTGCTTTTGGATGGTCTCGCCAGGTGCAAGGAAGGAAAAGGCCAAGCGATATCCATCCTGGCCGAAGCGGGTTTGGGAAAATCGCGGCTCCTTTATGAGCTTAGGAAGGCCGTGGTCGGCGAGGATGTGGCCTTCTTCGAGGGGCGATGCCTTTCTTATGGCCGGGGAACAGCCTATCATCCGATTGTCGAAATTCTAAAATCCATCTTTGACCTGAATCCGGAGGAAGAGCCGGGGGTGGAACGGGAGAAGCTGGCAAGGGGATTCCGGCGCTTAAAAATTCCCGAAGGCGCGAACCTTTCCATTGTCCTGGAAATATTGGGAGCGCCGGAAAACGGGATCGAAAAACTCTCCCTCAGCCCCGATGCCCGCAAGGACCGGATCCAGACCCTCCTGAAGCAGATCTTGTTGGCGGTCGGGGACGGCCGTCCCCTGATTCTTTCCTTTGAAGACCTCCACTGGATCGATCAGAGCTCCGAGGAAGTCTTGAGGACGATTCTTGAAGCCGTTCCCGGGGCGGGGATTTTCCTGGTCTGCACGTTCCGCCCGGAATTTCGCCCTTCCTGGGGGGGAAAATCCTTTCATACCCAGATCACCCTCAACCGCCTTTCCAATCGGGAAAGTCTGGCCATGATCAGCCATCTTCTGGACGGGAAAGAAATAGATCCGGCCCTCGAAGAGATGATTCTGGAAAAAACCGAAGGGGTTCCCTTCTTTATCGAGGAATTCCTCCGTTCCTGGAAAGACTTGAAAGTGCTGCAAGTGGACGGCCTTACGTACCGTTTGGCCGACCCTTCCCGAAAGGGGGCGATCCCCTCCACCCTCCACGAGGTGATCATGGCCCGGGTCGACGCCCTCCCCGAGCGGGCCAAAGAGATTCTGAAGGTCGGGTCGGTGATTGAAAGGGAATTCACCCATGAATTGATCCGGATCATCACTGGTTTTCCGGAGGCGGACCTGCTCACGCAGCTCTCCACGCTCAAGGACGCCGAGCTCCTGTACGAGCGGGGAATATACCCGCAGACGAGCTATGTCTTCAAACATGCCTTGACCCGCGAGGTGATTTACGATTCCCTGCTGACGCCGAAAAGGAAAGCTCTCCACGAAGCGGTTGGCAGGGCGATTGAGGCCTTGTACCCCCGCCAGTTAGGGGATTATTCCCACACCCTTGCCGAGCATTTTACTCAAAGCGAAAATTTTTCCAAGGGAGCCGAGTATGCCCGGGCCGCCGCAAAAGGGGCCCGGGGGAAATCGGCCTATAAAGATGCGATCCGTTTTGCCAAGAAGGAGGTTTCCTGCCTGGAGCGCCTTCCCAAAGGCGAGGCCAATCGCCGGAAAATCCTTGGCGCCCGCACTGCCCTTGCCAATTACTGCCTGAACCTGAATTATCACGCCGAAGCCAAGGAAGCCATTTCGCCGATCCTCGAGTGGGCGCAGGAAGGGAACGATCCCAAGGCCCTGGCCACGATCTATACGATCCTCGGCTCCCATGGTCTTTTTGTGGACGAGGACCAGGCAAAGGGGAGGGAATATATCCAGGAGGCCCTGCGTCTGGCGGAGGAGGCAAAGGACTACTTTTCATTGTGGAACGCTTGCTACATCTTGGGCTGCTTCCTTTCGTGGAACTGCGAGTTTGAAAAGGCCCAGGAGTTTTTTTACAAATCTCTCGACCTGAGTCTGGCCGCCCGAAATGTCATGGGGATTACCTCCGCCCAAATCAATCTGGGGATGAACTATATCTTTCAGGGAAAAATCGCGCCCGCGTATCGGATCAGCCAGGAGTCTTTGCGTTTGGCCGAAGAGAGCGGGGATATTTACCTGAAAGGGATGGCCCATGCCTCTCACGGGACCTCCTGCTACTACCGCGGCGACTACAAAGAGGCGAAGGATCATTTGCTCAAAGGAATTTCCTTCTGCGAGAAGACGAGGCATTTCACTTGGGGAGGATGGGCGGCGGCTTTTATGGGGGACATGTATTTCGATCTGGGAGACTATGCGCAGGCCCAAGAGGCGTACCGCAAAGCCTTGCTGTTCGTAGGGAACGAGAAGTTCAGCCCCTCCTGGAGAACCCTTCTGGACGTGGCCATCGTCCGGGCAAGGGTGTTGCACGGCGAGATCGAAGGCCCCTTGGAGGATCTGTCGCAAAGTTTTGCCGCCAATAAGAACCGGGGTTTTGCCGGATGGATTGCTCAGTACATCGCGGAAATCCTCCTCCATCAGGAATCCGAAGACTTCTCGAAAGCCGAGACCTGGGCCGATAAAGCGCTGAGTCTGCATCGGGATAATGGCATGCGTCTTCTTCTGGGCCGGGATTATCTACTCCATGCCGAATTAAAGAAACGCCGGAGAAATATGGAAGCGGCCAAAGAGCATTTGAATCAGGCGATGGCGATCTTCCAGGAATGCGGGGCCGGCGGTTATCTGCAAAAAGCCAAAAAAGAGTGGATCCAATTGGCGTCGGCGGACATTGAGAAATAAGGAAAAAATTCGGTTGGTTCTCTAAAAAGTCTGCGGAACGACGGTTTCGTAAAAGGCCGTCATTCCCGCCCAGGCGGGGATGCAAGACCTACCTAATCTGTTGAAAAGACCGGTTCCCGTTTTTGCGGGAAAGACAGAAACGGGTATTTTCAGACTTTTCCGAAACCATCGTTTTGGGGAGAGCAAGAAACGGGAGGAACAGGGAATGGATCTTTTTTTAAAAAACAAAGTGGCCGTGATCACCGGGGGAGCTTCGGGAATCGGGGAGAAGACGGCCGAATTTTTCATCCAGGAACAGGTCAAGATCCTGATTGCCGATGTTAAGCCGGAGGCGGTGGAAAAGGCGGTAACCTTCCTGCGGGGCATGGGCGGGGAGGCGCAAGGAACCGTTTGCGATGTGCGGGACGAAAAGAGCGCCGCCCGGATGGCGGAGCTGGCGGTGGCGTCCTTCGGGACCGTCGATTTCTTGGTGAACAGCGCGGGCATCGGCGGGGCCATGAACCCGCTTGAAACCGCCGCCCGCGAAGAGTGGCAGCCCATCCTGGATATCAACCTGATCGGCACCCTCAACTGCTGCAAGGCGGTCATGCCGATCTTGAAGGCGAAGAAGGGGGGCCGGATCATAACCCTGGCCTCGGAAGCGGGGATCTCCGGGGAGAAGGGACTGGAGGTGTACGCCGCCTCCAAGGGAGGGGTGATCGCCCTCACCAAATCTCTGGCGAAGGACCTGGGCTGGTATGGGGTGACGGTGAATGCCGTCGCCCCGGCCTTCGTCCATTCGCCCATGACCGCTTTCCTGAATCCGGAGCTGGAAAAAAAATGGCTGAAGGCGTATACGCTGAAGCGTCTGGGGGAGACCCAGGATATTGCCAGCATGATCGTTTTCTTATGCTCGCCGCGCTGCTCCTGGATTACCGGTCAGACGATTTCCATCAATGGCGGGTTTTCGATGAAGTGAGAAATGATGGCTCTGTAAAAAGTCCATCCGCGGCGTTGCGCGGCAACTTCGTCGTTGCGGCCCCTAAGGGGCCTCACTCCTCAGTTTTTGCGCGCCTTGCATCTGGAGCTTTTTACAAAGCCATCGGGCGCTGACTTTTTACGAGGTCATAAGAAATAACCCGTGGCGTGAGGCCAATGGGTTTTCAGCGGCGGAAGCTTTTGGGCCTTTCCTGAAGGGTGAGCTTGAAATCTCGAAATTTTCCGTCCCGAAGAACCTTCAGAACCACCGTGTCTCCGATGTTTTTATCGCGGATGGTTTTAATGAGCTCCTCCGCGTCTTTCACTTCTTTCTGGTCCACCTGGGTGATCACATCGCCCCCCACGGTGATCAGAATGTTTCCGGCTTGCGCCTGACGGGTGCCCCCTTTGAGCCCGGCCTTGTCCGCCGGGCCGCCGGGCGTGACTTCCACCACCATCGCCCCCTTTTCGACGTCCAATTTCATCATTTTGACAATTTGCGGAAAAAGAGGCTGCACCGTCGCCCCCACATAGGGATAGGAGACATATCCTTTGCTGATCAGCTGGGGCACGATCCTTTTGGCGGTGTTAACCGGGATGGCAAAGCCGATCCCCACACTCGCCCCGGTGGGGCTGAGAATGGCCGTGTTGATGCCGATCATTTCGCCGTCCGAATCCAAAAGGGGGCCGCCGGAATTCCCCGGGTTGATCGAAGCATCGGTTTGGATCACGGCCTCGATTTGCGTGCCCACCTCGGAGCGGATGGTTCTCCCCAGCGAGCTGATGATGCCGGTCGTGAGCGTGAGCCCGAGACCGAAGGGGTTCCCGATGGCGAGAACCTTCTGCCCCACCTGGAGCTTTTGCGAATCGCTCCAGGGGAGGGGTTTCAACTTGGAGGCCGGAGCATCGATTTTGATTACCGCCAGGTCGTTGTCCGGGTCGGCCCCGATCAGTTTGGCCGGCCATTTGCTCCCGTCGGCGAGGGTCACCTCCAGTTTCTGCGCGTCTTTGATCACGTGGTTATTGGTCAGGATATACCCCTTGGAATCGATCACGGACCCGGACCCGCTGCCTTCGCGGGGGACGGGGTTGAGAAAGAAATCCCGGGTGATCACGGAACTGATGACGTTCACCACCGAAGGGCTTGCCTTTTGATAGAGCGCCACGTTGTTCTTCTCATCGTCGGTCAGAGCCGATGCCAACGGGGCTGGGATCGTCCAAACAAGGAAAAATAAAATGAAGATCGCTTTTTGAATTCCGGAAGTCCCAAACATTTTTCATTCCTCCTTTTTCTACTCTTACCTTGCAGATTATCACGACCCCGGCGGGGTTTCAATTGAATTTGCCCCCCCGGAAACGCCGGGGAGGTGAGAAGTTCTGAAAATTCTCTCGGGAGAGCGGACTTTCGAACCTGCGTTCCGGTAAATGGAGATTTTGATCTCTTTTTGCCCGAGAATTGAACCGCAAACAAACCCGGCGACGGCAGTCGCGGATCAGGCTCCGAATATTTTTCAAATCTACTTTTGTCGAACTCGTAAAAAGTCACCGGAACGATGGTTACGTAAAAGGTCCAGATGCAAGGCGCGCAAAAACTGAGGAGCGAGGCCCCTTAGGGGCCGCAACGACGAAGTTGAAGCGCAACGCCGCAGATGGACTTTTTACGAGACCATCACTTTTGCCGCTTAAAGGCTTGGATAAAAGGGTTGTTAAAAGGGGCGGGTGTCCTTTTCTCATGGGGCGCGGGAGGTTTCCCCCGGGGGCTGTTCCCCTGTTTTTTCGTTTCGAACTCCGGCTTTTTTTCCGGCTCCTTTTTCATCGAAAGGGAGATCCGCTTTCTTCCCAGGTCGACGGCGAGGACCGCCACTTTGACTTTCTGATGCACTTTAACCACTTGGTTCGGGTCTTTCACGAAACGGTCGGAAAGGTGGCTCACATGAACCAGGCCGTCCTGGTGAACGCCGATATCCACAAAGGCGCCGAAGGCCGTCACATTCGTCACGATCCCGTCGAGCTTCATTCCCTCCCTGAGGTCTTCGATCTTCTCGATCCCCTCGGCAAAACGGAAGATCTCGAAATCCTGGCGGGGGTCGCGCCCCGGCTTGGCTAACTCCTTCAGAATATCGTTCAGGGTGGGGAGGCCGACCTTTTCCGTCACATACTTGGAAACATCGATTTTTCTGCGGAACGCTTCGTCGCGCATTAAATCTTCCATGGCGCAGCCCAAGTCCGCGGCCATGGCCTCGACCACGGGATAGCTTTCCGGGTGGACGGCGCCGGCATCCAACGGGTTTTCCCCTTCCCGGATGCGCAGGAAGCCCGCGGCCTGCTCGAAGGCCTTGGGGCCGAGGCGCGGCACTTTTTTCAGCCCCTCCCGGGAGGCGAAAGGACCGTTCTCGTTTCGCCAGGAAAGGATGTTGGCGGCGAGCTGGGGTCCCAGACCGGAGACATAGGTGAGGAGCTGGGCGCTGGCCGTGTTGACCTCCACGCCGACGGCGTTGACGCAGCTTACGACCCCGTCATCCAGGCTGCGCTTAAGGGCGGGCTGGTCCACGTCGTGCTGGTATTGGCCCACCCCGATCGATTTGGGGTCGATCTTCACCAGTTCCGCCAGGGGGTCCATGAGCCGCCGGCCGATGGAGACCGCGCCGCGCACGGTCACATCGTGGTCCGGAAACTCTTCTCGGGCCACTTTCGAAGCGGAATAAACCGAAGCCCCGCTTTCGTTGACCAGGACCACCGGTATCGCTTCGGGAAGCGGCAGACTGCGGATAAAGGCCTCGGTCTCCCGCCCTCCCGTCCCGTTTCCCACGGCGACGGCCTCGATTTGAAACGTCGCGAATAGCTCGAGAATCCTTCGGGTGGATTCCTCCCGCCCCTTTTCGCTCAAAAGGGGGAAGATCGTTTCGTTGTGGAGAAGCTTCCCCTGCCGGTCGAGGCAGACGGTCTTGCATCCGGTTCGCAGACCGGGGTCGATGGCCAGGATGTTTTTCCGGCCGAGAGGCGGGGCCATCAAAAGCTGGCGAAGGTTGCCCGCAAAAACCCGGATCGCCTCCTCATCGGCCCTCTTTTTCGTTTCCAGGCGGATTTCCGTTTCCATGGAGGAGGAAAGGAGACGGGCGTAACTGTCTTCGGCAGCCAGGCGGACCTGGGCTGAGCAGGCATTCTCTCCCTTGACAAAGAGGCGGTCGAGGATGGCCACCGCTTCAGACTCCGGGGGGAGAATCCTGAGGATGAGAACCCCCTCGTTTTCCCCGCGCCGCATGGCCAGAATGCGATGGGAAGGGGCCTTGGGAACCGGCTCTTCCCAGTCGAAATAATCCCGGTATTTGCTTCCTTCCTCTTCTTTGCCGGCGAGGACCTTCGTCCGAAAGACTCCCCGATTCGCAAAGAGCTCCCGCAGAGCGGCCCGCGCCGCCGGGTCTTCGCTGACCCACTCGGCGATAATGTCTCGGGCGCCGGACAGGGCCTCCTCGGCGGACGATACCGATTTTTCCGGATCGACAAAGAGAAGCGCCTCCGCCATCGGATCCTTCTCTTCCTGGGCGAAGAGAATTCGGGCCAACGGCTCCAGTCCTCTTTCCTTAGCCGCCGTGGCCCGGGTGCGGCGCTTCGGCCGGAAGGGAAGGTAAATGTCTTCCAGCACGGACAGGGTCTCGGCCTTGAGGATTTTTCCCTTCAGATCCTCGGTCAGGAGCTGCCGCTCTTCAAGGGATTTAAGAATGGCTTCCCGGCGTTTGTCCAGCTCGGCCAGCTGGTCCAGGCGATCCCGGATGGCTGTGATCTGCACTTCATCCAGGGAACCGGTGGCTTCTTTTCGGTAGCGGGCAAGAAAGGGAATGGTTGCCCCTTCGTTGAGGAGCCCGGCGGTTACCTGAACCTGGGGCAGGGTGAGGCCAAGCTCTCCGGCAATCTTCGATATATGTCTTTCATCCATTGTTTGATTGAGTCGCTTTCTCTTTGGAATACTCAAGAGAAGAATGATGATCTCTTGAAGGGTTGCCAGTTCGGTGAAAACCGGAGTTCAGAGTATTCATGGGCGTCTGAAAGTGCGGGTTTCCCCCGTTCTTAGGAATGGCCGAAAAGGGCATTTCAGACTTTTTCTGGAATCACCAGGGTTCGATTTCCCCAATCGTGGGGTATATTTTTCATAACAAGTTTTCCGGAATTAGGCAACGAATTTTATTCGCCAAGCAAGCTGAAGATCGCAATCCCCAACGGACAAGTCGAAGAGGAAACGCAGCGGATCCGCCGGGAGATCTACGGCGCCTGGGGAGAAGGTAACAACCGGGTTCGCGAAGATGGAATGCCTCCGGATGAGCTGCAGAATCATATCCGTAACCTCCTGCTCTATAAGGCCTTGAAAGAAGCGAAATCGCCCCCGGGCGCCGATCCGGAAGCCTTTTTCCATGTTTGGATGAACCAATCCAGGCGAAAAGCGCATCTTATATTATAATGGAGGAAACCGGGGGAGAGCCGCTTCCCTTATTGGCGGAAGCTGTCGCGCCTCGGGGGGACCGCCGCAAGAATCAGATTTTCCATCCCGGGCAGGCGGTAAACCGAATTCTCAGGCGGAGAGCGAAGCCAAGAAAGCGGCTTTGGCGGCTTACAAAAAGAGAAACCCCGCCGAAAGCGGGGTAAGCGCGGAAGTGACCGATTATGGCTGCTACATGCAGGTGGATATTCGGAAGGACGGCAAGACCGTTAAGCCCTACTCTTGATGGTCTCGTAAAAAGTCCATCTGCGGCGTTGCGCCTCAACTTTGTCGTTGCGGACCCTAAGGGGCCTCTCTCCTCAGTTTTTGCGCGCCTTGCATGTAGGGGCACGCCGCGCGTGCCCGATATCGGGCGCGAAGCATCGCGCCCCTACAGTTGAAACCATTGATTGAGCGACTTTTTACGAAGTCATCACTCTTATCAGGCAGGAAAAACATTCGAGAGATCCTAAAGGTCGGGAAGAATTCGCACCCAAAGAGAGGAACCGGAAAAGAGGAAGGTTTCAGACTCAAGGAGGTTTCATGAACAAGGGCAACTGCAGATTATTTCTTTGGGGGGTTGGACTCATGGTCATGGCGTCGTTTGTCGCCGGCGCCGGATCGATGCTTACCTCTCGAGCGGAAGCTGCCCCCCCGGCTTCCCAACAACTTTTGGTCTTTCACCCCGCCAAAACCTTCGAAGGGGGGAAGGCGCATTTCTACGAACACAAAACCGATGAGGGATTAACCATCAAATACTTCATTTTGAAAAGCTCCGATGGGGTGATCCGGGCGGCTTTTGATGCCTGCGAGGTGTGCTGGGCCGAGGGGAAGGGATATTCCCAAAAAGGGGATTTCATGATCTGCAACAACTGTAAACAGAGGTTTGCTTCCACGAGAATCAACGAGGTAAAAGGAGGCTGCAACCCCCACCCTCTGAACCGGCAGATTGTGGATAGCAATGTGGTCATCAAAATTCCCGATATTCTGGAAGGCGCCAGATTTTTCCAACTTGCCAAGAAAGGGAAGAGATGACTTTAAGAGATATCGCCCTGAAGAACCTGTGGCGCCGGAAGACCAAAGCGGCGTTTGTTTTTGTCGGGCTTCTGATCGCGGTTTCCTCGGTGGTGGCTTTCGTCACCCTGATCGAATCCCTGACTCATGACATCAACGCCAAGCTGGAGCAGTACGGAGCCAATATCCTGATCGTTCCGAAGACCGAAAATCTCTCTCTCAATTACGGCGGGCTGGCGATCGGCGGGGTCATGTATGAAATGCAGGAAATTCAGCAAAAAGAACTCCGGAAGATCCGGACCATTAAAAACTCCGCGAACGTGGCCGCCGTAGGCCCCATGGTCCTTGGGGCCGTGGAGGTGAACGGAAAAAAAGCGCTTCTGGCGGGGATGGATTTCGGCGAGGTTCCCATGCTTCGCCCCTGGTGGGTTCCCCATGGCCGGTTTCCGGTGAAGGAGCAGATCCTGGCGGGCTCCGAGGCGGCCCGCCTCCTCGGGCTTTCTCGGGGCAAGACGATCGAAACGGGCGGACGTCCACTGGAGATATCGGGTATCCTGGAACCCACCGGGTCCCAGGACGACCAAATTTTGTTTGCCCCGCTGGCAACGGCCCAGGCGATCCTGGGCAAAGAGGGGCGCATTTCCATGGCCGAAGTGGCCGCCCTCTGCCACGGATGCCCCATCGAGGAGATGGTGGAGCAGATTTCCGGGGCTCTTCCGGGGGCCCAGGTCATGGCGATCAAACAGGTGGTGAAAGGCCGGATGGATGCCCTGGATCATTTTCGCCGGGTGGCCTATGTCCTTTCCGGGATCGTGGCCTTTGTCGCCGGTCTGGTGGTTTTGGTGACGATGATGGGGAGCGTCCGGGAGAGGACGTCGGAAATCGGAGTCTTCCGGGCGATCGGATTCCGGAAAAGCCATGTGATGCAAATCATTCTTTTCGAAGCCGGGATTGTCTCGGCGATGGCCGGCGTGGGCGGATACCTGCTGGGCCTGGGGGTGACCCGCTTGGCCCTTCCTTTTTTCTCGGAAAGCCAGGGGATCAGCATCCCTCTGGATCCTTTCCTTGCCGGCGGCGCCTTGGGTCTGGCTTTGATCCTGGGTTTGCTGGCGAGCCTTTATCCCGCCCTGCTGGCGGCGCGGTTGGATCCCCAGGAAGCGCTGCGGGCTCTTTAGGAGGGTTTGATATGGCCTTTATCCAAGTTGAAAACCTGGGCAAACAGTATGGGCACTCCGCGGCGACCGTGACCGCGGTGCGGGGGGTGAACTTTGCGATTCAAAGCGGCGAGCTCATTGCCATCATGGGGGAATCGGGCTCCGGGAAGTCAACTCTCCTGACCATGATGGGGGCTTTGAACAGTCCAACCTCCGGAAAATACCGGGTGGACGGGATCGATGTGTACGGCCTCGGGCAGGAAGAAAGGGCCGACTTCCGACGAAAATTTCTCGGCTTCGTCTTTCAGAGCTTTCACCTGATCCCCTATTTGACCGTGCGGGAAAATGTGATGCTTCCTCTGGCGGCCGGGCGGGAGAAAACGGCGAGGAAGCACGCCCTGGCCGACGAGGCTCTATGCAGAGTCGGGTTGGCGGAAAAAGGGGAGCGTCTCCCAAGCCAAATCTCGGGAGGGGAACAGGAGCGGGTGGCGATTGCCCGGGCGCTGGTCAATCATCCTCCCCTTCTGCTGGCCGATGAGCCGACGGGGAACCTCGATTCCAAAACGACGCGGGAAATCATGGAACTCCTGAAACGGCTGAACGAAGAGGGGATGACCATCGTTATGGTGACCCACAATTCCGAATGCGCCCGTTACGCCGGAAGGGTGTTACGGATTGCCGATGGGGTGTTGAGCTCGGAGGAGCGCCCCGCACGAGCGGCTGTTTTGGGTGAAAAGGGCAATGGTTCGGCGATTCCGAGGGAAAAAGCGGATGGGATGCTGACCGTGACGGTTTGAGTCGGCCCCGCTCTTCGGGCCAACCGGTTTCCCCCCTAATTACATGATTTCCTCTTCTAAAATACCATGTTTACCCCATTCCTCGGCCCCTTCGCAACTGTTAGATTTAGACTGAAAGCGAGGAGTTGCCGGTCGGCCGGCAAGTAAGACCCGTTGGCGCCCCAAAGGTGGACCTTTTATTTGAATGGTTCAAGAGAAGCGTGTCGTTATCCTGGAAACCAAATGAGAGGAAAAGGAATTGAGGAGGATGATATGGGCAAGAAAGCAGGAGCGTTCGGCCTGGCGGTGATCATCGCGTTTTTTTGGCTCGGTGGGTGGGCCGGCGCCCAACACTCCCAGGGACATGGCGCTCCCGCAGCTCCGGCGAGCAAGAAATCCGGCGGCAAAGAGGCGTCGGTTTCGAAACCGACGGCCCAGAACCTGACGGTGGAAGGGTATAAAATCACTTTTGACGTGATGAGCATGGAAGAGCACATGAAACACTTGAAAACTACCCAGACGCATGGAGAGGGGGATCATTCCAAGACCCATTCTTTCATGGTTACCCTGCAGGACACGGCCTCAAAAGAAATCATCAGCGATGCCAAGGTCCGGTGCGTGATTACGGCCCCCGGGGGAGGGAAGGAAACCGGCAACTTGACTTGGTCCGGAGACCATTATGGCGGAGGCTTTAATCCAAAGGAGAAGGGAACCTATCAGGTGCGACTAAAAATTGAAAGCGGCGGGATGGAGCGAGAAGCGATTTTTAAATATGCGGCCAAATAGAAATTCATCGGAAACGAAAAAATTTCGAAAGGGGAGTATTTCTATGCGTTTATTCTTATGTATTTCCGTCGTCATCTGTGCGTCGCTGATCCTTCCCTGTCCCCTGTTTGCTGCGAATCCCGAGGAAACCGCCGCTCTCGAAGAAAAAATCTCGAAGGGCGCCTCTCTGGCGGATCTTCTCCAGTATGCCTACCAGACAAATCCTTCCATAAAGGCTGCGCGTGAGGGATGGAGGGCAGTCATCGGACGTTACCGGGTGGAGACCGCTTACCCCGACCCCGAAGTAGTTTCTAATTATTACCCGAAGCCCTTTATGGTCGAGTATGACCTGATGATCTCCCAAATGATCCCCTTTCCGGGAAAGCTTTCCAAGGCCGGAGAGGTGGTGGAGGTCGAGGTCCAGATGGCTCATTTGGAGCTGGATAAATCTTTACGGGACGTCATCGTGGCGATCCGGGAGTCCTACCATGAACTTATTTACATCAGAGACGCGCGAAACGTCGTGGCTTTGACCCGCGATCTTCTGGAACATTTGCGCAAAGTCGGGGAGACGGCCTACGCCCAGAATCGGGCGACCTTTTTCGATGTGGTCAAAGCCCAATCCCAGCTGGCCCAGCTGCAGTACGATGCCGTGCTTCTGGAAGATCTGGAACAGGCGGAAAAGGCGCAAATGAACGCCTTGTTGAGTCGCCCGCCCGGTTCCGAGATCAAGCTCTTGAATGAAGAAGCACTGCCTGCCGTGGTTTACAAGCTTGAAGAGTTGTACCAACTGGCCCATAAATATCAGGAGGAGATCCGTTTGGCCGAAACCCAGATTAATCGGGCGAGGGCCAGGATTGGTTTGGCCAAGTACGAATATTGGCCTTCCTTCCGGGTTGGGCTTTCGTATACCAAAGGGAATCCGGTAACCGTACCCCCTGAGTTCCGGGATTTGGTGGGAGTTCAATTCGGGTTTTCGGTTCCCCTTTGGTTCGATAAGAGTGCGGGCCGTCTGGACGAGGCCCGCGCCGAAGAACAGAAGGCGTTATCGATGAAAGCCGCCCAGATAAACCAGACCAATGCCCTGATTCGCAATAGCTATTTCCGGCTGCAAAACTCGGAGAGGCTGATTCGCCTCTACCGGGATCAACTCCTGCCCCAGGCGGCCAGGGCCATGGAAATTTCCGAGACCTGGTTTCGGGAAAAACAGGGCAGCTTCTCCGATTTCGTTGAAACCGAAGCTGTCTACTACAACTTCCAACTTTCCCTGGCGAGGGCCAAGGCTGACTATGGCAAATATTTGGCCCAGACGGAAAGGCTTTGCGGACTGAGTTTGACCCGCAGGATGGAAAATGCCGGCGAAAAGAGCCCGGAGGAGCGGGCAAGATGAGAAAGGGCTTTCTGCCTTGGATTCTCGGAGCGGCGATGGTCCTTCCCGCCTGCACCGGGTACCAGGAGCTTAAAAAGGACTGGGAAGGATACAAGCCATCTCCCTTTTATCAGGATTACGCCAAGCCCGGCCTATCCAAGCCGATTTCTCCCCTACCCCCGGATGGGAATTTTGAGGGAGAGGTCCGGAAACTCAAGGAAAGGAAGAAAAAGTGGGAGGATTCGCTAAAGGCGCCGGAGAAGGAGGCTGATTTTTACCGACCCGATCCCGCCCGATTCAGCGCTCTTCTCCCTTTAGGGGAGGCGCTCTCGTTGGCTCAAGAAATGCTGGCCAAAGGTTTCACCCTCGAAGACCTGGAGATTGTGGCCCTGTTGCGAAACCCGGGGGTGAAAGCGGCGGGCCGAAATCTGCAGGCCTCCATTGAGGCCTACAGCCAGGTCTGGAATCTCGATGAAATTCTGAGGCAATATTCGGCTTTCAGCGAGGGATTAATGACGGGAATCGGCTCCATGGAGGGGGGGGAATCCATGGAAGGGAAATTTCCTTTCCCGGGTGTTCTATCCCTTAAGGGCGAGGTCGTGACCCAGGAGGTGACCGCTTCGAAAGAATTGCTGGCGATTGCCAAGAGAGCGGCGGTTACGCAGAGTCGCCTGGCCTACTGGGGGCTTCTCTTTACCATCCGGGCCCAGAAAATAACCGCGGAGATGCTGCTTCATCTCCGACAACTGGAAGCGGTAGCCGCCGTTCGCTACGAAACGGGAAAGACAAGCTTTCAAGATTTGATTAAGATACGGATCGAAACGGATAAACTGGGGGAAGATCTAAGAACCCTGAGCGAGGAGCAGAAGAACTTTGAAACCAAGATCTTGGAGGTTCTGAATCTGCCGCCTGAGACCAAAGTGGGCCCCCCCGCCTTCCAGATCCTCCAGGTGGAGGTTCCCCTCCTCGGAGGCTTGTTTCCCATCGCTTTTGAGAGAAGGCAGGAATTAAAGCAGTTGCGCGCCATGGTTGGTAAAATGGAACGAATGATCGAGATGGCCGAAACCATGATCTATCCGCCTTACTCTTTGAGTCTCTCCTTTTTTGCGGACGAGGCGATAACCCAAGTGGGAACCATGGGGATGAAAGAGACTTTCCCGGTGAAGACCACGGCCTCCAAAGGTGCGGGTCTTCCGCGGATGCCGTGGTATGGGACCAATGACTCCTATCTGCGCGAAACGCGACAAAAGTTGGCCGCCCTGCGCGAGGAACTAAAAAAAACCGAGGCTGAAACCCTTTTCAAGGTCAGGGAAGCATGGTTTCGCCTGGACCGGGCCAAGCGGCAGGAGGCCCTCTATTCTCAACGGGTCGTAAATCTTTCCCAGGCGGCTCTGGAAGTTTCAACCCGCGCCTACGAAACGGGCAACATTTCCTTTGCCGATGTCATCGATTCGTACATCGGCTGGCTCAACACCCGTCTATCCCTGGAAAAGGAAAGGAGCAACCTGGGCATTGCCCTCTCAGAATTGGAAGAAGCCGTGGGCGGTCCCTGGAAGGAATGGATTCTGAAATGAGAAAAAACGGAGCCTCGTCAATGGAGGGGAGATGGTTGCGAAAGGTTCTTCCCGGAATGGTTCTCGGGGGGCTTTTCTTGAGCTTATCTGCCTGCGGCGAACAACGAGAAAGAATCGTTGATCTCTTTCGTTGGGGGGATCGGGAGACAAAACATGAAATCGTAAAAGCATCCCCTCAAGGCGGGCAAGATCTGGATATAAGCGAGCTGACCATGGAGAGCTTGAAAAAGCAGGGCGTCCGGATAACCGAAATTGCGCCCGACTCCGTGTTCGTCGCCCCGGAACGGCAACAGATCAGCGGCATTCGGTTCGGGTTGGTGAAGGTGCAAAATTTGGAGAAGGTCATCCAAACCGTGGGCAAGCTGGAATTTGATGAGAAGAAGATAACCATGGTAAGTCCCAAGATCGGGGGCTGGGTTGAGGAACTTTATGTAGATTACACCGGGAAGATGGTGCGGAAAGGGCAGCCCCTGCTCTCGATTTACAGTCCGGATCTCGTTTCCGCCCAGGAAGAATTTCTCCTGGCGCTGAGGATCAAGAAGATCTACGAGACCCAATCCGCGGCTGAATTTTCAACCCAGGGGGAAAAACTTCTCCAGTCAGCCAGAAAGCGCCTCCTCCTTTGGGACCTTACTCCCCAACAGGTCGAGAACCTGGAGAAAGCCGGCGAAATCAAGAGGAATCTGACTCTGTATTCCCAGGTGGACGGATTCGTAATGGAAAAGATGGTTTTCAAAGGCATGGGCATCCTGCCCGGAGCCGCGCTTTATAAAATTGGAGACCTTTCTTCCATCTGGGTTATTGCGGATATCTATGAGTATGAACTTCCCTTTATCCAGGTGGGCCAAAGAGGCTCGATCTCCCTGTCTTACTATCCCGGAGAATCATTTGAAGGAACGGCAACCTACATTTATCCGGCGGTGGATTCCAAGACGCGCACAGCCAAAGTGCGTTTTGACCTTCCCAACCCGGAATTCAGGTTGAAACCGGAGATGTGGGCCAGCGTGGAAATAAAAATTCCCCTGGGGCGGAAGTTGGTGGTTCCGGAGGATGCGGTGCTGGATACCGGAACGATGCAGATGGCCTTCGTGGACCGCGGTCAAGGATATTTCGAACCCCGGCATATTCAGGTGGGTTCCAAGGTCAAGGGATATTTTGAAGTGCTTTCCGGACTGCGGGAGGGGGAAACGGTGGTTACCTCGGCCAACTTCCTCATCGATTCGGAGAGCCAGCTCAAATCGGTCGGGGGGATGGGCGGGCACCAACACTAAAAAGCAGGGGGCGGGGAGCAGGGAAGAAGACGCAAGGGGAATCAACATTAGAAACGGGGCGTGGGGGGTTGGGTTTAGGGAGCAGGAAAGGGAATGGAAATTTCAAAATGCAAATTGCCAATTTCCGGATGAAAAAATTTGGGCGGATAGCTGACCGCTGAAAGCTGATCGCTTATCCAATGATCACCAAACTTATCGAATATAGCGCCCGAAACCGCTTTCTGGTTTTTATCTTCACTTTTTTTGCGGTTGTCTGGGGAATCTGGGCCTTGAGAAACACCCCCTTGGACGCCATCCCGGATCTTTCCGATGTCCAGGTGATCATCTACACCGAATGGCCGGAGCGGAGTCCGACCCTGGTGGAGGACCAGGTCACCTATCCGATTGTTACCTCCCTCCTGGCCGCGCCGAAAGTAAAGGTCGTCCGGGGTTTCTCCTTTTTCGGTGTTTCCTTCGTCTATGTAATCTTCGAAGACGGAACCGACATTTACTGGGCCAGAACCCGGGTTTTGGAATACATGCAGGGGGTTTCGGCAAAGCTCCCGGCGGGGGTTTCGCCTGCCCTGGGCCCGGATGCCACCGGGGTGGGGTGGGGTTTTTCCTACGCCCTGGTGGACAACTCCGGGAAACACGACCTTTCGCAATTGCGTTCGCTTCAGGATTGGTCCGTCCGCTACTGGCTCCAGTCCGTCCCCGGGGTGGCCGAGGTCGCTTCGATCGGCGGATTCGTAAAGCAGTATCAGGTGCATCTCAACCCCGAGACGCTGAGTTCCTACAAAATCCCAATCATGACCGTTGCCGACAATATCCGCAAGGGGAACCGGGACACAGGCGCGCGGGTTTTGGAGTTTTCCGGGCGGGAGTACATGATCCGGGGGCGGGGGTACATCCAAAATATTGCGGATATTGAAAAGATCGCGGTGGGGACGGATGAGCGGGGCACCCCCATCCTGGTGAAGAATGTCGGCAGGGTGGTTTTGGGGCCGGACCTTCGCCGCGGTTCCGCCGAACTCGATGGAACCGGGGAGGTCGTGGGCGGAATCGTGGTGGTTCGGTTCGGGGCCAATGTGTATGAGGTTATCAAGCGGGTCAAGGAGAAAATCCAGGAGATCACCCCCTCCCTGCCCCAAGAGGTCAAGATCGTACCCACCTACGATCGCTCGGATCTGATCGAACGCTCCATTGCCACGCTGACGGAAAAACTCATCGAAGAGTCGCTCATCGTCAGCTTAGTCATCATCCTTTTTCTTTTTCATTTCCGCAGCGCGCTGGTGCCGATCCTGACCCTGCCCCTGGCCATTCTCCTCTCCTTCGCCGCCATGCATTATATCAACCTGGGGTCGAACATCATGTCCCTCGGGGGAATCGCCATTGCGATCGGGGCGATGGTGGACGCGGCCATCATCATGGTGGAGAATGCCCACACCCGGCTGGAAGAGTGGGAAAAGCAGGGGAGACCGATCCCGAGGACCGAGCTCCTGATTCAGGCGGCCAAAGAAGTGGGGCGGCCTCTGTTTTTCTCCCTCCTCATCATCACCGTTTCCTTCCTGCCCATCTTCACCTTAGAGGCGCAGGAAGGAAGGCTTTTCAAACCCCTGGCCTTCACCAAGACGTTCGCCATGTTCTTCGCCGCCTTTCTCTCCGTGACCCTGGCGCCTGTGCTCATGGTCGTCCTCATCCGGGGGAGAATCCTCCCGGAGGCAAAGAACCCCCTCAACCGCCTCCTGATCTGGGTTTATCAGCCCGTGGTCCACTTGGCCCTTCGCCGGAAGAAGACGGTTTTGGTCTTTGCCCTGCTGGCCCTGCTGGCGACCGTTCCTGTTTTCCTGAAGCTCGGCTCGGAGTTCATGCCCCCTCTGTACGAAGGGACGCTTTTCTATATGCCCACCACTTTGCCGGGAGCCTCCATCGCCACGGCCAACCGGATGCTCCAGGCCCAGGACAAGATCCTCAAATCTTTTCCCGAGGTGGAATCGGTGTTCGGAAAGGCCGGCCGGGCCAACACCGCCACCGATCCGGCGCCTTTGGAGATGTTTGAAACCGTGATCAACCTCAAGCCGGAGGGGGCCTGGCGCCCGGGAATGACCGTGGACAAACTGATCGACGAACTGGACAAGGCCGTCAAAATGCCCGGCGTCTCCAACGCCTGGACCATGCCCATCAAAGCCCGGATCGATATGCTCTCCACGGGGATCCGCACCCCCGTGGGGATCAAGGTGCTGGGACCCAAACTCGAAGAAATTCAGCGGATCGGGGAGCAGCTGGAGAAAGCCTTGAAGGAGGTGCCCGGAACAAGAAATATCTTTGCCGAACGGGCGACCGGAGGCTACTACCTGGATTTCGTCATCCGCCGGGATGAGATCGCCCGGTACGGCCTGACCGTGGAGGAGGTGGAAGCGGTCCTGGAGACGGCGATCGGGGGGATGACCGTGACCACCACCGTGGAAGGGCGCGAGCGGTACCCGGTCAGCATCCGCTACTTTCGAGATTTCCGCGGCGATCTGGGACCGCTGAAACGGGTCTTGGTCCCGACGATGGGCGGGGCGCAGATCCCTCTCGGCCAGTTAGCGGACCTGAAAATGTCCACGGGGACCACGATGGTGAGAAGCGAGGAGGGGGAACTGGCCGCCTATGTCTTCATTGATGTCGCGAATCGAGATCTCGGCAGCTATGTTAAGGAGTTGAAGCGGGTCGCCGCTGAACGAGTGCAAGTCCCTCCTGGCTACCACCTGGTCTGGAGCGGCCAGTATGAATACATGGAGCGGGCCAAGGAGCGGCTGAAGATCGTCATTCCGCTGACGTTGTTCATCGTCTTCATCCTTCTCTATTTCAACACGGCCCATGTGGGCAAAGTCTTCATCGTGCTCCTGGCTATTCCCTTTTCCTTGATCGGGGCCTTCTGGTGCATCTACCTCCTGGGGTACCACCTGAGTGTGGCGGTTTGGGTCGGCATCATTGCTCTGGCGGGGGTTGACGCCGAAACCGGGGTCATCATGCTTCTCTATTTAGATCAGGCCTATGACAAGCGGCGCCGGGAAGGGGGGATGCGCAACCCGGAAGATCTTCGGGAGGCGATCCGCGAAGGCGCCGTCAAAAGGATTCGCCCCAAGATGATGACCGTGATGGCGATCATCATGGGTCTTTTGCCGATTATGTGGAGCCAGGGAGCCGGGGCCGACGTGATGAAACGGATCGCCGCCCCCATGATCGGAGGGATCATCACCTCCTTCGTCCTGGAGCTGGTCATTTACCCCGTGATCTTCGAGATCTGGAAGGGGAGGGATCTGCGCAAAGTCCGGCTGAATGGGGAAACGAAGGGATGAGGGAAAGGGAAATGGGGGGATGAGGAGAATGACGAAAATAGGTGTGCTTTTCTTCCTATCGGTCTTTTGTTTTGCCGGACCGGGGTGGGCCCAGCATCAGCATGGGTCGCATCCACCGCCCGCGCCGGCAGCCGGGGGGGGGAAAAAGCGGAGCCGCGCCCCGAAAATGAGGCTTCCTCCAACCGGACCTTCCTGCTGAATGACAGCGTCAAGGCTTCTTTCGCGATCCTGTCCACGGCCGACCACAGGAAGACGGCCCAGGAGATGAAAATGAAGGTCGAGGTGGATCCTCGGGCCACCCACAATATCGGCGTCACCCTGATCGATGTGCGTTCGAACCTGCCCCTGAACGAGGCAGTCGTGAAAATGAAAGTGATTTCGCCCGGGGGGAAAGAGGATGTAAAAATCCTGGATCACATTCCAGCGATGAATCAGTACGCCGGGGATTTTTCGCTCCCTGAAAAAGGGAGATATCAAATCCTGATCCTGTTCAAATCCGGAGGGAAAAAGCAGGCTGGCGGATTTTATTACCGAATGAGATAAGAAAAAAAGGGGAGAGAAAAGTGGACAAGATTAAAGTCCAAGGCATGTCCTGCCAGCACTGCGTGATGGCAGTAACCAAGGCGCTGAATCAAATCGGCGGATTGAAAGACGTAAAGGTGGATCTGGGAAAAGGGGAAGCGTCCTTTGAAAACACGGGCCAGGTTTCCCCCGAGAAGATCAGCCGGGCGATCGAGGAGGCGGGTTTCAAAGCGGCCTCCTGACCCGGAAGCGTAACCATTCAGTGACGGGGGGGCAGCAGGCTTTGTTGTTGGCCTGGGGGTTTGGGCGGTACGCGCCGGAAGCATCGGTCGGGATGAGCAGAGACTCGGAGAAAGCCCTGAGACTCCGATCTCAGCGGCGGGAGGCCTTGGCCCCCGCCCCCGTCCACGAAGAAATCAGCGCCTTATGATTCCAAGCGTAGCGCCCGGACCCCCAGGCCAGGGCACCTCCTGCTATTCACGCCGGACCTAAATCCGTAGCGGCTTCCCACCCATGACTGAAGGGTTACCCGGAAGCGCATTTTTTCATTGACAGGAACGGCTCATTTTAAGTAAAATTTAATAGTCATCTTATCAAGAGTGGCGGAGGGACTGGCCCGAGGAAGCCACAGCAACCGGTTCCGCGAAGGCGGAATGCAGGTGCTAACTCCAGCAAGGTAGAAATACCTTGGAAGATAAGATGGGATTAGAATATTCTAAGCCCCTTCTTATCAGCTAAGAAGGGGCTTTTTTTTTCGCAGAAAGGGGGTGGAGGCAATGGATTGCGAAAGCGACATGGCGGAAGGAGACATGCGCGGAAACCTGTTTTTTTCAACCCGCAACCTCCCCTCCCTGCGGGGTTTGAAGGGGACATGACCGGTCCAGATCGAGATGGATCGGGGGAAAGGCAGCATGAAAGGAGCCGAAAGGAATGAACCCGTACAAGGTAAATAAGACGATCGCCGAAATCAACGAGAAAATCCGGAAAGGGAAAGCGGTGGTCGTCACCGCCGAAGAGATCATCGACGTTGTCGAGCAAAAAGGGGCCGTGAAGGCGGCCCAGGAAGTGGATGTGGTCACCACCGGAACGTTCGGGCCCATGTGTTCCTCGGGGGCCTTTATGAACTTCGGCCACTCCCAGCCGCGGATCAAGGCCGCCAAAGTTTGGGTGAACGATGTTCCTGCTTTCGCCGGGCTGGCGGCCGTAGATGTTTACATCGGGGTGACGGAGCCGGCGGAGGATGACCCCTTGAACAAAGTATTCCCGGGCGAATTCCGATACGGGGGCGGACACGTGCTTCAGGATCTGGTCGCGGGAAAGACGCTTCGCCTGCGGGCCGAGTCCTATGGGACGGACTGCTATCCCTTGAAGAAACTGGAAAAGGAAATCACCCTGAAGACCTTGCCGGAATGCTATCTCTTTAACCCGCGCAACGCCTATCAGAACTACAATTGCGCCGTCAACCTTTCGGAAAAGACGATTTACACCTACATGGGGGTTCTTCGGCCCCAGGGGGGGAACGCCAATTATTGCAGCGCCGGCCAGCTGAGCCCCCTCTTGAATGACCCGCTCTACAAAACCACCGGGATCGGGACCCGGATCTTTCTCGGGGGAGGGCAGGGTTTTGTCGTCTGGCGCGGCACCCAGCATAATCCCAATGCGAAGCGGGGGGCGAACCAGGTTCCGCGGGCGGGCGCGGGCACCCTTTCAGTCCTGGGCGACCTCAAGCAGATGAGTCCGGAATGGATTGTGGGCGCCAGTTTCCAGGGGTACGGCTGCACGCTGGTTGTGGGATTGGGGGTCCCCATCCCCATCCTCAACGAGGAGATCGTTCAATATACGGCCGTGAAAGATGAGGACATCTATACCCAGATCGTCGATTACAGCAAAGATTACCCCGAAGGCGGACCGATTCAAAGCCTGGGTGAGGTCAATTACAAGCAATTGAAAAATGGGAAAATCAAATTCAATGGCAAGGAGATTCCCACCACGCCCTTGTCAAGCTACTCGAAAGCCAGAAAGATCGCCGGGATTTTGAAGGAATGGATCCAGAAAGGCGAGTTCGTGCTCGGCGAGGCGCAGCAGCTGCTTCCTTCCGTACGACCGTGAGAGCGCGAGAGCGCAAGTCGCGAGAGCGCTAAGGCATCTTCTCCTTGCGCCCGGCGACTTGCGCCTCACGGCCTTTATAGGTGCATTTCCAAGACGTCTCCGTCTCTGAGAACGTAATCCCGCTGGACCAGCCGGCCATAGGGGCGAGTTGCCCTCGCCCGATCATGGGGGTCCGGCCGGACGCCTCTACAATTGAAACCACCGTTTCGGTGAGCTCTTACGAGATTATCACTCTTCTAAACCTGAAAAGACCACCGCCTTAAAAAATTCGCAGGACTCGCAGTCTTTGATCTTTTGGGCGTGGGTCCCGGCGACGCTTCCACGGCATTTCGTCCCCGCAATCGGCCAGCAGAGACGTCCGTAATCCGGAAAGGCCGGGCAGCTTTGATCCCGGTCGCGGCCGCACCGCATCCTTTCCCAACACTGTTCCTTTCCCGTAAATTTCATAGAAAATCTCCCGAGTTTTTGCCGTTGGGTTGGAGGCAATGGAGGAAACGAGCATATTCAGGAAACGATCATTATTGAATGAAATGCAATATATGTAATAGGCGCCTGTGAGAATGCGCTCCGCCACTCGAATGGTAGCAAGACTGCAAATTCTGTCAAGCAAAACTTGGGATTTATCGTAACCCTTCAGTCACGGGTGGCGAATTGCTATGAATAGGAGCCGTTGTAACGGCTAAGAGATGCGCCGGCCTGGGGGTCCGGACGGTCCGCTTGGAACCATGAGGCGCTGGTTTCTTCGTGGACGAGGCGGGGGTCAAGGCCTCCCGCCTCCCCTTGCGGAGAATGGGTATTTTCTCCGGTCCTCTGCCTATCCCGACCGATGCTTCCGGCGCGTACCGCCCGAACCCCCAGGCCACAACAGAACTTGTTCCGCACCACCCGTGACTGAAGGGTTACGATTTATCAGGGGTCGAATTTTTAACACCGACAGGACAAACCCAAACGATATTTATCTTTTTTGGTTCGTAGATAAATCGGGGTTCCCGGCCGGTGCTTCCGGGAATCCCGGCGGCGTCCCCGCGCCCCACCCGGACTCCCAGGCCAGGGCACCTCCTGGTATTCACGCCGGACCTGAATCCGTAGCGGCTTCCCACCATTGACTGAAGGGTTACGGGGCAAGCCTGATTTGTTTATCGCTTGCGTATTTGGTATGATAAAAATAACAATAACATCGGAGGAAAGATGAAGACTGTGGATTGTCGGGGGCTGGCTTGTCCTCAACCGGTCATGGAAACCAAGAAGGCTCTTGACCGCTCGGAGAACAAGGAGATCGTCGTGTTGGTGGATAACCCCACGTCCCGGGAGAATGTTTCCCGTTTTGCGGTTAGCCAGGGATATCAGGTAAGCCTGAAAGATGAGAAAGACCATTCCGCGATCACCATTCGCAGGGGGGAAGGGGGGAAGGGAAAAGAAAAACCGAGCCCTCCGAAAGTCTCCATCGAAGGGGGATTGGTATTTTTCATCGATTCCGATTCCATGGGGAGGGGTTCGGAGGAACTGGGGAGGGTATTGATACGGGCCTTTCTCCATACGCTGGGAGAGGCGGATGTTAAGCCGCAGAAATTGATCCTGGTAAATAGCGGGGTGAAGCTGGCTTGTGAAGGATCGCCCGCCTTGGAGGATTTACAGACCGTCGCCTCCCAAGGGGGTGAGATTCTCGCCTGCGGAACCTGTTTGAATTATTTTGAGCTGAAAGAAAAGCTGCGCGTTGGCAGAGTGTCGAATATGTATGAAATTTTGGACGCCCTTACCCGGGCGGGAAAAACCGTCAAGATTTGATAGTCTCGTAAAAAGTCTATCTGCTGGGTTGCGCCGCACGCCTCAGTTTTTGCGGGCCTTGCGTTCGGGGGCGAGTTGCCCTTGTCCGATCATGGGCGTCCGGCCGGACGCCCCTATAATCGAAGACATCGTTTCGGGTACTTTTGAAGAAATCATCAGGGTTCAAAGAGTTGCTGAACGAACCCCATAAGAGCCCCCTCGCCCCAATTATTTCAGGAACGGGTTGTGGAGCCGTTCATTCTTGATGGTGGATTGGGGAGCGGGACCGTAATTGTGACCCGGGTAAACGATCGTTTCATCGGGCAGGGTCAGAAGCTTCGTTCGGATCGAATGGAGCATGACCTGCCAGGATCCTCCGGGAAGGTCCGTCCGGCCTAAGCCCCCGACGAAAAGCGTGTCCCCCGTAAAAACCACTCCCTCCCCGTAGAGACACATCCCCCCGGGGCTGTGCCCCGGGGTGTGCAGGACCTTCAGAGAGACTTCCCCAACGTGAATGATCTCCCCGTCCTTGACCGTTTGATCGGCCGAGGGGGAAGGGTGGCCGCCGAACATGGCCAGCATGCTTCGCGGGGTCTGCGTCAGCAGCGGCGCATCGTCCTCATGAATGATGATTTTGGCCCCTGTTTTTTGCTTCATCTCCGCGTTGCCCATGATGTGATCCACGTGGGCGTGGGTGTTCAGGATGGTCTTGATGGTCAAATTTTTTGAATGGGCCAAAGCGATAATTTCATCCGCCTCGTCCGCCGGGTCGATTACCAGACCCTCCCCGCCCGCATCCCCGCCGAGAAGGTAAGCGAACACCGAAAATCTTCCCACTTCGATTTGCTGAATAAACATTCAACCTCCGTTCATCGCCCAACCCCAGCGCCTCCGCAACCGGGAGAAGAGGGGAAAGGAATCATTTCTCCCCGGCTACCCCGATTTTCGGGCAGAATTTGGCCACGGGACAGACGGGACACTGGGGTTTTTTGGCCATACAGATTTTTCTCCCATGAAAAACAAGCTGGTGGCCCGCCAGGGTCCAACGTTCGGGGGGCACGATTTCCATCAGTTCGAATTCGATTTTGTCCGGGTCCTCCGACTTGGCCCAACCCAAACGGCGGGTGACGCGCTTGACGTGCGTGTCCACGGCAATGGCCTGTTTGCCGAAAGCGTTGCCGAGAAGGATATTGGCTGTTTTTCTTCCCACTCCCGGGAGGGAGGTCAACTCTTCCAGGGTCTGGGGCGCCCGGCCATTGAATTGGCTGTCGATCTTCCGGGCGCACAGGATTATGTTCTTGGCCTTGTTGCGGAAGAAACCGGTCGAGCGGATTTCCTCTTCAAACTTATTTTGGTCAGCGCGGGCATAATCCGCGGCGGTCCGGTATTTCCGGAAGAGATCCCGGGTGACTCGGTTTACCCGTTCATCCGTGCACTGGGCCGCGAGGATGGTGGCGACCAGAAGTTCCAAAGGGTTCTTAAAATCGAGGGTCACCCGGGCTTCGGGGTGTTCCTTGGCCAGGATATCAAGCGCTTTGACCGCGGTTTCTCGGAGCTTCATTTTTCTTCCTTTAACTTCGTCCGACATAGGTTTTCCCGCAATCGGAGGTGATGAGAGGTCTTCCCTTTTCTGCCGACGCGGCAAGCGTCTCGACCACGAGCAGGAGGTGATCCCCCGGATCGATTTTCGCAACGACCCGGCACGCCCAGAAGGCCAGACCCTCTTTCAATCGGTAGAACTTTTGCCCGCCCAATAAGATCTGCCCAAAATACTCTCTCAAATCCTGCGAAGGGAAAGGCCCTTTGAAGCGATCCACCCAGGCAACCTGGGCCTCTTTTAATAAATTGAGGGAAAAAATATTCTGCTCCAGAATTGCGGGGATGGCCGGCCGGTTCCTGCGGAGGGCCACCATTAATAGGGGTGGGGAGTAGGACGCCTGCGAAACCCAGGAAGCCACCATCGCCCGCGGTCCTGTCACTTCTGCGGTGGCCAGCACGTAAATTCCGTAGGGGATTTGGAGAAAGGCATCAAGGGTCGAGGGTTCCACGGTCGCGCCTCGGGAAAATCGTTTCACGAACTCATCATGATATCATCATATTTTTAAGGGATCTGAAGCTGGAAATCAAGTCTTTTTTGGCTCCTTGAGTAACCCTTCAGTCAAGGGTGGGAAGCCGCTACGGATTTAGGTCCGGCGTGAGTCGCAGGAGGCGCCCTGGCCTGGGGGTCCGGGCGCTACGCTTGGAATCACAAGGCGCTGATTTCTTCGTGGACGGGGGCCAAGGCCTCCCGCCGCTGAGATCGGAGTCTCAGGGCGTTCTCCGAGTCTCTGCTCATCCCGACCGATGCTTCCGGCGCGTACCGCCCAAACCCCCAGGCCAACAACAAAGTCTGCCGCTCCCCCGTCACTGAATGGGTACCTCCTTGAGATAGTATCCATCCGGAAACTCCCTCTCCCCCTGGGGAGAGGGGGAGGGGAAATTTTTGTTTCCGGATGAAAACGAGATAATCGGGGCGGAATTGCCGAAAACCAGCCAGGCTCATTTTATTGACAGATTTTTGCCGATCCAAAGTATAATTTAGAAGAAAGGTAACACTTTAGCCCTTTGAAAAAGGGAATTTCGTCAGGGCCAAGCGGTTTCAGGGCCCGGGGGCCAGACCGGCCCGCTTGGAATCATGAGGCGCTGATTTCTCCGTGGAGGGGGCGGGGACGATACCCCCCGCCCGCTCCGGCGGAAACAAGCTCTGATCTTCGAGGCCAAGGGCCAACCCAGCCGATGCTTCCGGCGCGTTCCGTTCCGGCCCCCGGGCCCCGACAGAGGCGGTCACATGATTTTTTCAAAACTCTAAACTGATGCCAAGAAAGATGGTTCCATAAGAAATTCAACCAAAGCAAGGGCGAGACGTTTCGATTCCAAAGCTCCAAACCGCCCTTCCGTTTTCTGCGGTTTAAACCAAGAAAAGAGAGGATCATGAACTCGAAGGCAAGTCAGGGGGAGCTTCCCGTCCTCCTCCAGGAAAAAATGGAGAAACTCAAAAGGATTCTCCAGGAGATGGAATCGGTCTTGGTGGCTTTTTCCGGGGGCGTGGACAGCACCTTCCTTCTTTTCGTCGCGCATAAGGAGTTAAGAGATCGAGCGGTTGCCTTGGTGGCTTCCTCCCCGACCTACCCGGACTCTGAAATCACGAAAGCCAAGGCGATCCTTCGCGAGTGGGGTGTCCGCTTGGTTGAGGTCCACTCCAACGAACTGGAGATTCCCGCCTTCAAGGAAAATTCTCCCCGCCGCTGCTATTACTGCAAACAGGAGCTTTTTCAAGAGTGCCGGGAGAAGGCGGAGGCGATGGGTCTCCGTTATGTGGCGGATGGGGCGAATTTCGATGACTTGGGCGACTATCGTCCCGGCATGGAAGCCGGACGGGAGCTTAGTATTCGCAGTCCGCTCATGGAAGCCGGTTTCACCAAGGCGGATATCCGACAGGTCAGCCGCCAACTCGGGCTCCCGACCTGGAACAAGCCTTCTCTGGCCTGCCTGGCCTCCCGGTTTCCCTACGGGACGGAGATTTCTTCCCCGCGGCTTAAGCAGGTGGAGAAGGCGGAAGATCATTTGCGGAGTTTGGGTTTCGGACAGTTGCGGGTTCGGTACCATGGAGACTTGGCCCGAATCGAGGTGGATCCTTCCGAGATTCCCCGCCTCCTGGACGCGGATTTCCGGGAAGTGGTGGTCCGGGGCCTCAAAGAAGCCGGTTTTGTTTACGTCACGCTGGATCTGCAGGGCTACCGGACCGGCGCCATGAACGAAACGCTTTCCCGTCAAGATCGGGCCGATTCTCCCAAGAGCTGAACCCAATATGGGACAGATCACCCGCATCCGAAAAATCGTTCTCACCGGGCTTTTTGCCGCGCTCGCCGTGCTTCTGTCGGGGATTCACTTTCCCATCGGACCCACGAAGGTGTTCCCGTTTCAACATATGGTGAATGCGGTGGCCGGCGTGATCATCGGACCCTGGTACGGCGCCCTCGCGGCCCTCATTGCCGCGGTCATCCGCAATGCCACGGGGACAGGGACGATCTTTGCCTTCCCGGGAGGGATCCCCGGGGCGATTGTCGTCGGGCTGTTCTACCGGTATATGAGAAAGGATTGGGCGAGTCTCCTGGAACCCCTGGGCACCGGGGGGATCGGCGTGCTCGCCGTCACCCTCCTCATCGGGCCATTGATGGGGAAAGAGTTTGCCTTCTTTTTTTTCTTCACCGCTTTTATGGCTTCCAGCATCCCGGGGTCAATCCTGGGGTATTTCCTATTGAAAACCCTGAGGCGGACCAAGATCCTTGAGTCCTACAATTTATCGAAACCGTAGAACCCTTTTCCTGGGTGAGGTGAACTCCGGAAAAACCACCCGCACCCGGGATATCCTGCAGGCCTTCCTGAAAGAGGGCGAAGAGGGGATCGCCCTGTTCGATTTTGCCCCGGAAAGGATCGGGGAAGTGGGGGGGAAGATGGCTCTCGCCGAAGAGGATCGGCGCAGGGTGTGGGTGGAGTCCCCGAGGATCGTTCCGCCCCGGCTGACGGCGAAAACGGAGGAGGAAGCCTGGAAGCTGGCGGGGATAAATTTTCAGCGGATCGAGGAGGCCTTTGGCCGCCTTCCGGCGCGGAAATGGAATTTATTTTTTCTCAATGATGTATCCATCTATCTTCAAGCCGGTAGGGCGGATCGGCTCCTAGAGCGCCTCCAGCCTGTCCCGACCGTGGTCATGAACGGTTACTACGGGGGATATTTCGGCGATTGCCCGCTGAGCCTTCGTGAGAAGGAGCAGATGGACCTCCTGAAAGCCGCCTGCCACCAAGTTTTTATCCTGCCTTCCCGCTGACGCTCAAAAGAATTCTTGCCGTCCCGAGGCTTGGTTCCCTTGAATTTCTGCAAAACGGAAGGGGGCAGCAATAGGCTAGCCCCCCTTGTTCACTTTTCCAAAAACATAAAGGGATTTGATCCTTCGGAGCCGCGGCAGGGGCGCGGGGCCAACGCCACGCTTTGCGGAACCACGAGGCCCTGGTCTTTTCAGGGGCCGGGCGAGGGCCGCCGCGCCCGCGCCCAGTCCAAGCCTTGATTCCAAAAACAAAGATCAAGAGTAAAGGGGGACACGGCAGCAACGGCAATGGGTCCTTGACAAATTCGTCCTTTTGAGATATTTTGATAATGATTATCAAAATCAATATTTAACACGAGGAATGGAATGCCCGCAGATACCCTTCGCCACCTTCTCCGGGAGCGGGGGCTCAAAGCCACCCGCCAGAGGGACGAGATCGTCCGCGCTCTGCAGGAGGCCGGAGCGCATGTGACGGTCGACGAACTCTATCAGCGGGTCCGCCGGAAGAACCCGCGCCTCGGGTATGCCACGGTCTATCGCACCCTGCGGCTCCTGGCGGAGAGCGGTTGGGCCTCCGCCCGCCGTTTTGGAGACGGGACCGCCCGTTTTGAACACCGCGTCGAGGGAAAGCATCACGACCATCTGATCTGTCTGGGTTGCGGGAAGATCCAGGAGTTCGAAAATGACCGCCTGGAAGCCTTGCAGGAGCAGATCGCCCGGCGGGAGGGGTTCCGGGTGCGGGAACACAAACTGGAATTGTATGGCTACTGCCAGAACTGCACGGGAGGCCGAAAGAGCCCTCCCCCGCTCGGGAAGCGGAAGGCGGGGGCTCATGAATAGGCCGAAAACCCCTTCCGCTCCGAATCCCGAAAAGATCGAGAGAATCGCCCTGGTCGGAAACCCCAACGTGGGCAAGAGCGTGATTTTCGGGTGGCTGACGGGGAAGTACGTGACCGTCTCCAATTACCCCGGGACGACCGTGGAGGTTTCTCTGGGCAACATCAAATTGGATGGACGGAAGGCGCTCCTCGTCGACACACCGGGAACGAACAGCCTGATCCCCATGTCGGAAGACGAACGGGTCACCCGGGATATCCTCCTCGAGGAAGGGGACCTGAAAGTCATCCAGGTGGGGGACGCCAAGAACCTTCGCCGGGCTTTGGGAATTACCCTGCAGCTGGCGGAGATGGAAAAACCGGTGGTCTTGGTTTTGAACATGGCCGACGAGGCGAACGAGAGGGGCATCGCCATCGACCGGGAGCGGCTGAGCGAGATCCTGGGAATTCCCGTTTTCTCCACGGTCGCGACCCGCCGCAAGGGGCTGGAGGGGTTGACGAAAAACCTGAATGAAGACCGAATCCCGCGTTTGTTTTTCCCTTATTCGCCCGAAGTGGAGGAGAGCCTTCAGGCCGTGGCGGAGCTCCTCCCCTCCAAACAATCCGGGCGCCGGGCGCTCGCCCTGATGATTCTTTCCGGAGACGAGAGTCTCCGGGAGTGGATTCACGCCCGCCTGGATCCGCAGGCGATTCGAACCCTGGAAGAGATTCGTCAGCGTCTCCAAGAAAAACTCCCCGAGCCTGTCGGGTTCTGGATCAACCGCAAGCGCCTGCAGGCTGTGGATCAGATCCTGGAGAGGGTTTTCCGCAAGTCGAACCCCGCCGGGGGGCGTTCGTACCGCTTGCTGAACACCCTCACCACCCACCCCGTAGCGGGCGTTCCCGTCCTTTTCTTGATCCTCTACGCCGTGTATAAATTCGTGGGCGACCTGGGAGCGGGGGTTGCGGTCGACTTCATGCAGCAGGAGGTCTTTGGAAGGTGGGTCAACCCCGCGGCCCTTCGCGGAGTGCAAAGTCTTGCCCTCTGGAAGCCGCTGGAGCAATTTCTGGTGGGGCCCTACGGGATGATTCCCATGGGTCTCACGTACGCCCTGGCCATCGTCATGCCTATTGTTGCGACCTTCTTCCTGGCCTTCGGCTTTTTGGAGGATTCGGGGTATCTGCCGCGGCTGGCCATCATGGCCAACCGGGTCTTCCGGGTCATGGGGTTGAACGGCAAAGCCGTCCTGCCGATGGTCCTGGGGTTGGGCTGCGGCACCATGGCCACCCTCACGGCCCGCATGCTGGAGACGAAAAAGGAGCGGATTCTTGTTACCCTCCTCCTGGCCTTGGGAATTCCCTGCTCCGCCCAAATCGGGGTCATGGTGGGGATGTTCGCCGGGATGTCGTTCAAAGCCGTCCTGATCTGGTTGGGCGCGGTTGCGGGAAGTATGATTCTGGTGGGCCTTCTGGCTTCCCGGGTTCTTCCCGGGGAAAAAGCGGACTTTCTCCTGGAGATTCCCCCCCTGCGGGTCCCCACCCTTAAGAATCTCCTGATGAAGACTTTGGCCCGGATGGAATGGTTTCTCTGGGAGGCCGTTCCTCTTTTTCTTTTCGGCACGGCTTTCTTGTTTGCCCTTGACCAGCTGGGCTTCCTCCTGGTTCTGCAGAAGTGGGCGGAGCCGATTGTCACGGGGTTTCTGGGACTACCCGGGAAAGCGACCGAAGCTTTTCTCCTCGGGTTCCTGCGGCGGGACTACGGGGCGGCGGGGCTTTTCGTATTGGCCCAGGAGGGAAGGCTCGACGCCACGCAGATCGTCGTGAGCCTGGTGACCCTGACGCTGTTCATCCCCTGTCTGGCCAATTTTTTCATGATCATCAAGGAACGAGGGTGGACGCAGGCGCTGGCCATGGCCGGGTTCATTTTTCCTTTCGCCATCCTGGTCGGCGGGGCCTTGAATTTTATTTTGCGCGCCTGGGGGGTATCTCTGTGAAAGAAAAACCCGCTGAAAAAATTCGCTGCCCTCTCTGCGGGTGCTCTTTCTCCCGGGAAGAACAGGGATGCGGAGGAAAATGCGGTCTCCTCGGGAACTGCGGCCTCATCTGCTGCCCCGGCTGCGGTTACTCATTTGTCGCCGAATCCAAGACGGTCCAATTTCTCAAGAACCTGTTCAGCCGGAAATACGAAAAGGAGCCGAAACCATGAATCAGAATCACAGCGCCCCCCCGCGGGGGCAGGGGAGATTCGGTCAGGGATGGATGGATTCCCGGGGGAGAAACGAAACCCAGCTGCGCGAGGAGGTTCTGGAGCTCTTGTGGACCCTGCGCGAGGGAGGGAAAGATCGTCTGGACGAGATCCTTCAATCCTCCCCAGAGGAAGACCTCGATGAGGTTCTGGGGGGCATGGAGCGGGACGGATGGATCGGCGTCCAAGGCGGGCGGGTGGCTTTTCGGGAAGAGGGGGAGCGGCGGGCGCTGGAGGTGATCCGGCGGCACCGCCTGGCCGAGCGCCTCCTTTCCGAGGTTTTTGAATTGGAGGAAACGGATGTGGAAACCAGCGCCTGCCAGTTTGAACACATTCTCAGCCCGCAGGTTTTGGAGAGCGTGTGCGCCTTTTTGGGCCACCCCCCCGTGTGCCCTCACGGCAAAGCGATTCCCCCGGGGCCCTGCTGCTCCCGGTTCAAACGGGACGTAGAGCCCCTGGTGCGGCCGCTTCCCGAATTGAAACTGGGGGAGCAGGGGCGGGTGGTTTTCATTACCCCGAAATCCAAGGGGCGGCTCGAACGGCTGAGTTCCTTGGGGTTGACCCCCGGATCAGTGGTCCGCCTGGCGCAAAAACGGCCGTCCTACGTGATCGAGATCGGCGAAACGACCCTGGCCCTCGATGAAGAGATTGCGAAGGAAATTTACGTGAAGAGGGTTTAAAAAGGAGAAGACCCGGAAAAAACCTGAAAAACCTTTACAAAAGCGTAAAAAGCTTTTATCATGGCAAAAAATCAAAACGGATAAAAAACAACTGATGCTCTTTCTCCGCACCCTTCCGACAAAATATCTTCTTTGCCTCGGGGCGCTGGTGGCGGCCATGTTGCTCTTCACAATATTCGGGGGCAGAGGTCTGCTCCAGATCTACCATTTAAAGGAAGAAAGAGACCGGATCCATCTTTCCAACGCCCGCCTGCGTGAAGAAAATCAAAAGATGAGCCAGCAGGCTCAACGTTTGCGTTATCATAAAGAAGAGGTTGAGAAGATTGCCCGTGAAGAACTGGGGCTCGTAAAAAAGGGCGAGATCATATACCAGTTTGAGCGGTAATCGGGATCTTTCCCTACCCCCCCGAAAACACCCCCCTTCCGCTCTTCCTCCCGCCCCGGAAACGACCTCTCCGGAGACGCCTTGGGCGGCCAGATGATCAAGAGCGACGGCCTTGTAAAAAAGTCCATCTGTTGCGTTGCCCCGGAGCTTCGTCGTGGCGGCGCGCCTGCAAGGACTCCTCATTCCTCAGTTCCCGTGCCCTTGCCTCCGGGGCTTTTTAGAAGATCATCAAAGGAATTCAACTGAAAGGGCAGGGGGGCACCCTCCTCTTCCGGTCTTTTCCGCCCGCAGGTGTCAAAAATTACTCCTTGGTCTCAGAATTTGGCGGTGAAAGGTGCAAAAATGTACAAGAAACGGATTGCGCCCGGGGAAAATTCAAAGAAGAGAGGCGCCGGAAGGCGACCTTGCAGGGTTGTTCGGGGGAAATTTTAGAAAAATCTTTCTTTTCTTAAAATGAAATAAAATTGAAGCCTTAAAAATATTCGTGGAGATGAAATTATGTGTCATTGAACCCTAATTACATGTCAATTAAAAAAAATGTTGACAAATTTTTCTGGTTGTGGAATTGTTCTTGCAATACTCGCCGGTGTTTCCCATTCGGGGAAAATTTTTGGATCTTCGGAGAAGCCGAAAATTGAGCGCTTACCTGAACCCTTTAAAAAGCTACCGCGAAAAACTTTTTCTGAGCAAGGCCGAGTTGGCGCGCAAAGCGGGAATCTCCACCTTGACCATCGACCGGGTGGAAAAAGGGAAAAGCTGCCGTCTCGAGACCAAGAGAAAAATCATCCTGGCTCTGGGGCTCACTTTGTCCGAGGGGCAAAAAATTTTCGGGAACGGAAAATAACGGTTTTCCGGTCCCGGAGGCGGTCCCCCGCAGGCGAACGATCCGAAAAAAGAAAGGCATTTTGGCGAGAAAGAGAGGAATAGAAAAATGAGGCCAGTTGCGGTTCTGATTGCGCTGATGAGCTTGCTGGGTATGGGGCTGGTTTTGAGCGCGGACGGTTATGGGGCCGAAGCCGCGCCTTTGCAGCGTCTGCCGACCGAGCAAGAGATTGCGGCCGAGAAGTTTTTCTCGGCTCTGGAGGCCTCTCTGGCCGAGAAATTTTTTGATGCCCGCCAGCGGCCCGTCATCCGGGTGGCCGTTTTCGATTTCACCGACGGAAAAGGAAACGGGGTCGGAGCGGGGAAGGAACTGGCGGAAAAGATCATCAGGCGACTCCATCAACAAAGCCAGTTTGAAGTGGTCAGCCAGGGGAAGCTCCAGCGCTATTTGACCTTTAACGGCATGAACACGATGGGGAAGCTGGATGCCTCCGCTTTCTCAAGTTTCCGGCGGCGGGTGAACACCCTCGACCCCGGACACGGCATTCATGCCCTGGTGACCGGAGAGGTCCAGAAAGGCATGAGCCGAAATCTTCGGGTTACGGCTTCCCTTTTCAACTTCGAGGCTCCCCTCGGGGCCTTTGAGATGGAGAAGAACCTTCTTGACGTCCGGCAGGTTCAGGCGGAAATCCCTTATCCCACGGAGAAGGCCCTGCAGGAAGCCACCGAGGTGACCCTCCCGACCCTGAGTCGGGACCTCAGGGAGGGCAGACTGGTCGTGTTGGCCAACACGCGCGGAAATCACCTTCTGGCAACGGCCCATGCCCAGGCTTTCGGCGTGGATCATTCTTTTCCTTGGGACAAAGCGCCCTATGTCCTGATTTTGGGGAAGGAAGAGGTCACGATGCCCGGGCAGATCAAGGTGGGGTTGGAACATCTCGTCCTTTCGCCCATGGAATTCCGCAAAGACTCGATGGAACGGGTGGAATACTCTTTCCTCCACGGGAAATTCGGAACCAACGAGATTTATTTCGACGAGGCCGTTCCCTCCCAGGAGTACGGGCTGGCGACCAGTTTTCTGGATTTGAAAACGAACGAAACCTATTCGGAGCGGGCGAAAATTCAGATCCATCCGGGCGCCACCACCGTCGTGGTTCTTTCATTCTACGTGCCCAGTGAGAAGGAGCGGATCCGGAACAAACAAGTTCCTGGGATTCAAATCTATCAACTTTTTGGCAAAGGCCTGGAATTTCTGCCGAAGCGGTAGGGAACCATGGGAATCTTAACAAAAAAAGAACTAATCGGTTTGGACATCGGATCGAGCTCCATCAAGGCTGTCGGCCTGGATTGGGGGAAGAAGACGCCGAGGCTGAAGCATTTCGGCATGATTTCCCTCCCGCCCGAAGCCATCGTGGACGGGGCTTTTATGGACTCGGCCACGATTGTGGAATCCATCCGCAGCCTGGTGGACGGGCTTAAGATCAAAACCCGGCATGTGGCCGTGTCGATCTCCGGGCATTCGGTGATCATCAAAAAAATCAATGTCCCGGCCATGTCCGAGGTCCAGCTGGAGGAGTCGATACGCTGGGAGGCGGAGCAGTACATTCCCTTCGATATCGAGGATGTGAACCTGGACTTCCAAATCCTCGACGAACCCGCGGGGCAGGACCAGATGGCCGTGCTCCTGGTGGCCGCGAAGAAGGACATGATCAACGACTACACCGTGGTCATCGAGGAAGCGGGCCTCCACCCGGTCATCGTGGACGTGGATTCCTTTGCGATCGAGAATGCCTACAACCTCAGCTACGAATCGCTCGAAGACGAGGTGGTGGCTTTGGTCAACATCGGAGCCGGGGTCATGACCATCAACGTCCTCAAGGGCGGGACTTCGGCTTTTACCCGCGATATCTCCATCGGGGGCCGGCAGATCACGGAGGACATCCAGAAGAGGCTGAAGATGACCTACGAGGAGGCCGAGGCCCTGAAGGTGAAGGAGCGGGACCCGAGCCCCCAGAGCCAGGAAGTGGAAAAGATTATCCAGGGGATGGCGGAGCAGTTGGCCACCGAAGTCCGCCGTTCTCTGGAGTTTTTCGGCGCCTCCTCCTCCGGAAGCGAAATCAAGCGGGTGTTGCTCAGCGGAGGGTGCGCCAAGATCCAAATGCTTCCCGGCCTGATCGAAGAGCGGATCGGCACGCCCGTCGAGGTCTTCAATCCTTTTGCGAAAATTGACTACCATCCGGAGAGTTTCGATCCGGAATACATCAAACAGATGGCTCCCCTGGCCGCCGTCGGCGTGGGGCTGGCCCTGCGGAGAGAGGTCCTGAAATGATCCGCATCAACTTACTGCCGGTTCGGGCTTTAAAGAAGAAAGAGAGCATGCGGCAGACCATTTCCATCCTGGCTTTGTCGCTGGGGCTGGTCGTTTTGGTCATTCTCTTTTTCCACCTCTCCCTTGCCAACAAAATCAACCAGGTGGAAACGCAGATTGCCGCCTACAACGAAGAGATTCGCAGGCTGAAAATCGATACGAAAGACGTGGAAAAATTCAAGGCGGAGAGGGATGACCTCCAGCGGCGCCTGAACGTGATTTATACCCTCCAACGGGCCAAAACCGGCCCGGTGCGCGTTCTGGACGACCTGGTCACCGCGATCCCGGATAAGCTTTGGCTGACCGCGGTGAAGGAAAAAGAAGGAAAGATGGAAATCAAGGGCGTGGCCCTGGATAACCCGACCATCGCCAAATTCATGACCAACCTCGAGAAATCGGGGGTGGTCAAAAATGTGGAGTTGGTGGTTTCCCAGCAGGTGGAAAAAAAGATTTTGAAGCTCAAAGAGTTCACCCTGACCTGCCAGGTCCAATACGGGAGCTCGCCCAGCGGGCCCACTTCTTGAGGGGAAAGCCGTGGCTATTACGTTTGATCGCATCGTAAAATTGTCGACCGCGAAGAAGGTCCTGATCCTGACCGTTTTCGTGGCGGTTATCTTGGGGCTTTACTTCTATCTGATTTACATTCCGAAATCAGAGGTCCTGACCCAAAAAACCGCCGAGATGGGCAAGTTGGAAACGCAGGTCCGCGAGCTCAGGATCATCGCCGCCAACGTCAAACGCTTTCAGGCGGAAGCGGCCAAATTGAGAGAAGAGCTGCAATTCGCCATCACCCAGCTGCCCACCAGCCGGGAGATCCCGTCCCTTTTGGCCAACATCTCCAACCTGGGAAAGGATGCGGGGCTGGAATTCCTCCTGTTCCGTCCCACCCCGGAGGTAAATCGCGAGTTTTATGCGGAGATTCCCGTGGAGATCAAAGTGCGGGGCGGCTATCATGACGTCGCCTTGTTTTTCGACAAGGTGGGCAAGCTGCCCCGGATCGTGAACATCAACGGCGTCTCCATGGATGATGTCAAAGAGGCCCAGGGAAGATGGGAAATCATCACCGGCTGCACGGCCACGACTTTTAAGTTCATCGAAAAGGATGCCGCCGAAGCGGCCAAAGAAGCCAAAGAAAAAGATGCTAAAAAGGGAACTTCACCCGAAAAAAAATAGGGAGGTCTTTCCTGTGAAAAAATGGGGGGCCGCCTTGCTCCTGTCCGTAATTCTGGGAATTGGAGGGTGCGGAGGGGAATCTCCGAAACCCACAAAGGTTCCTATGCCTCCGGTGGAAAAGAAAGTCGGCGGGCCGGTGCCGGCCAAGGCACCTGCTCCGCCTTCCGCAGAGGTGAAAGCGGAACCACCGCCGCCGACGGCGGCGTACAACTACAACCCCAAGGGAAAGGTGAACCCGTTCAAACCTTTGGTGGTCGAAAAGCCGGAAGCTCCTGCGGCCAAGGCCAAAGCCGTGGAGGAGATTCCGCCGGATGCCACCCCCTTGGAGAGAATCGATCTGGACAAGCTGAAACTCGTCGCCGTGGTGTGGAACATTTCGGAACCGAAGGCGATGGTGGAGGACTCCGGCGGCAAGGGGTATATCCTGACCAAAGGGACCCCGATCGGGAAACACCGCGGCCAGGTCTCCCGCATCCACTCCGCGGGCGTCGTCGTGACGGAAAAGTACGAAGCTTCACCGGGAAACATGAAAACACGTGAGGTCACCCTCAAGCTGTATGCTGATTGAAGGAGGAGACATGAGAGAGACACACCTGCGGAGAACGAATCATTTCATCATCTGGGGAGCGCTGCTGGCCCTGCTTCTAACTTCCCCCTCCTTTGCCCAGACCCAGCCGGAAAAAGGTGGCCCTCTGACCGTTCAAAAAATCGAGGTGACGGGTTCGGGCCCCGGGTCTCGGGTCGTGATCGAGGGATCCACCCCCTTTGAATATACGGTGTTCAAGGGATCCAACCCGGTTCGGGTGATCGTGGAAATGCCGAAAGCGCAGCTGGGGAAACTGGCGGGGCCGATCGAGGTTCGGAACGGAACGGTCAACGTGATCCGCAGTCGCCAGACGGAATACGGGGCGCGGGTTGAGATCGGGTTGGACCAGTCCGTGGATTATCAGGTGCTGGAAGAGGCCAATTCTCTCTACATCGAATTGGCAGCTTCGAGCCTCTCGGGCCCGGCGGAAATAAAGGCCCAGGCCGCGCCGCCTGCCCCGACGCCGGCCGCAGCTCCGGTCGCCCCGGAGAAGCCGAAGGAAGCGGCGGCCGAGGGTCGAGCCATGAAGGAAGTGGCCGTTTCGGAAAAAGGAGATTTCCTGGAAGTGGAATTGAAAGGCGGCGAGGGTCTGGCCGACTACCGCTACTTTCAGCTGGACCGCCCCCCCCGGTTGGTGGTCGACCTGCCCAAAGTCACCAATGCCACCTCCAAGAAGATGATTGAGGTGAGCAACCCCCTTCTCAAGGACATCCGCCTCGGGCAGTATCCGGAAAAGCTGCGTTTGGTCTTCACCTTCCCGGGCAACCACGTTCCTCCCTTCCAAATGGCCAAGAACGGGGAGGGGTTGAAGGTATTGCTGGGTCAGGCAAAGCCGAAGGAGGAAGCGAAGCCTGTCCAGACCGCCCAGGCGGCTGCGCCGCCGGCGGTCCGGAAAGAAGCGGTCCCGGCGCCGGCGGAGAAGACACCCGAAGCGGCCCCGGCGGTTCCTGCGCCCTCTGCGCTCCCCGCGGCCCCGGCGGTTCCTGTGCCCGCGACCGCGAAGAGCAACGGCCCGGAGAAAGAAGCCGCGACCGAGATCAAAATCGTGGAGGGGGATAAAACCCAGCTGACCCCCTACAAAGGGGCTAAGATCTCCTTGGACTTCAAAGATGCGGACATTCACAACATTTTCCGGCTCATTGCCGAGGTCAGCAACCTCAACATCATTACGACCGATGAAGTAAAGGGCAAGGTCACCGTCCGGCTGGTGAACGTTCCCTGGGATCAGGCTTTGGACGTGATTCTCACCACCAAGAATCTCATCAAAATCGAAGAGGGAAACGTCCTGCGGATCACGACGCTGGACAGCGTCCGGAAGGACCGGGAAGAAAAACAAAAGGAAGAGGAGACCCTGCTCAAGACGCGGGACACGAAATTGAAGCTGGAGGAACCCTGGAGAAAGATCATCAAAGTGAATTACGCCAAAGCGGAAGACATCCAGAAGCTCCTCCTGGAAAAGAAAGATGAAGGCAAAGGGTTTCTGAGCCCGCAGGGATCGGTGAAGGCGGACAAACGGACCAATACCCTGATCATTCAGGATGTGCGGAACAACCTGGAAGAGATCGAACAGCTGATCAAACAGCTCGACAGCGCGACCCCTCAGGTCCTCATCGAAGCCCGCGTCGTCCAGGCCCAGACGACCTTTGCGCGTTCTCTGGGGGTTCAGTGGGGCGGAGCATACAACCAAACGCTGGGAGGCAAGTGGGCCTACGGGTTGACGGGGAATAATCCGGGGGCCGCCCCGGGATGGGGATTCTCCCCCGGAGGAACGACCTCAACCGGCGCCTCGGTTCCACCCACCAACCTGAGCATGCCGTCCAACTTCATCGTGAACTTTCCGGCCAGTATCGCGAACACGCTGGTCGGAGGGATGGGCGTTTCCTTCGGGAAGCTTACGGGAAGCCTGGTCAACCTGGATTTGCGGCTGCAACTGGGGGAAACGGATGGTCAGACCAAAGTCATCGCCCGGCCCAAATTAGCGACCTTGGACAACACCAAAGCCCATATCAAGCAGGGCGAACTGATTCCCTACGAAACTACCTCCCAGGCCGGGACTCAGGTGCAGTTCATCGACGCCGTCCTGCTCCTGGAAGTTACCCCCCATGTGACCCCGGACGGCACGATTAAGATGATCGTGAAAATCACCCGGGATGCGCGGGGAAGCTTCCGCACCCAAATCAACCAGGTCCCCAGCGTGGACAAGCGGGAAGCCTCCACCGAGGTTATGGTGAAGGATGGAGAGACGATCGTCATCGGCGGAATCTACGAATCGGAAAACAGCGAAACGACCACGGGGATTCCCTGGTTCATGAAGATCCCCGGTCTGGGATGGCTTTTCAAAGCCGAGGAAACCCTGAATGTGAGACGAGAACTCTTGATCTTCATCACCCCGTCGGTCATTCAGGGAAAATCAGAATCGTAAATCCGGTTGTCTCGATTTCCAGGGCGCCTCCGCAGGCGCCCTTTTTTTTGCGGGTTGCCCCCGAACGGCAGCGAAAAGTCCGACGGCTCCTCTTTTCCGCCATTCGCGGCGCCGCCAAGGCAACGGAAGAGGCGGGGCGCCCATTCGGATGATCCGCTTGCGGAGGTTCCGGACGTTCTTCGAGTCCCTGCCCATCCCGGCCGATGCTTCCGGCGCGTACCGCCCGAACCCCCAGGCCAACAACAGAACTTGTTCCGCACCACCCGTGACTGAAGGGTTATGAATCGCCGAGGTTTCATCTTGCAGCCCCAAATGGGTTGTGGTATTTTCGTAAAGATAGAATTTGGAGGCGAGAATGGGTAGAAGATACGATCCGCAAGAGATCGAGAGAAAGTGGCAAAGCATCTGGGAAGAACGAAAAATTCATCAGACCTGGGAAGATCCCCAACGGACAAAATACTACGTGCTGGAAATGTTTCCCTACCCTTCGGGAAAAATTCACATGGGCCATGTGCGGAACTATTCGATCGGCGATGTGGTCGCCCGGTACAAACGATTGCGGGGGTTCAACGTTATCCACCCCATGGGCTGGGATGCCTTCGGGATGCCGGCGGAGAATGCGGCGATCCAGCACGGCGTGCACCCGGCCCAATGGACCGCCGATAACATCGCCGCCATGAAGCGGCAGTTGAAACGGATGGGATTCAGTTACGAGTGGGAGCGGGAAGTCGACACCTCTCGGCCCGAATACTACCGCTGGGAGCAGTGGCTCTTCCTGAAGATGTTCGCAAAGGGATTGGCTTACCAGAAGACCTCCTCGGTGAACTGGTGCGAAAAATGCCAAACCGTCCTGGCCAACGAGCAGGTCGAATCGGGGAAATGCTGGCGCTGCGACGGAGAGGTTCTCCCGAAGGAAATGCCGGGTTGGTTCTTCAAAATCACCGCCTACACCGACGAACTTTTGGAATACTGCGATCGCCTTCCGGGGTGGCCCGAGCGGGTGACCACCATGCAGAAGAACTGGATCGGAAGGTCCGAAGGCGCCATCGTTCATTTCCCCCTGTGGGATCGGGAGGGATATATTCCGGTCTTCACGACGCGGCACGACACGCTGTGCGGCGCCACGTTTATGACCCTGGCTCCGGAGCACCCCCTGACGCTGGAACTGTCCCGCGGAACCCCGCAGGAGAGGGAGGTCAAGGAATTTGGGGAACGGGTTCGGAAGCAGGATAAGATCAAGCGGACGGCCGATGACTACGAAAAGGAAGGGCTTTTCATCGGGGCGTACTGCCGGAACCCCCTCACGGGAAAGAAGATGCCGATCTTTGCGGGGAACTTCGTGCTCATGGAATACGGGACCGGGGCGGTGATGGCCGTCCCCACCCACGACCAGCGGGACTTTTATTTTGCCAAGAAATTCGATCTTCCCCTCGCGGTCGTCATCCAGCCCGAAGGAAAACCTCCTCTCCGCGCGGAAACCCTGGAAGAGGCCTTCTGCGAAGACGGGGTCCTGGCGAACTCCGGCCCGTTTTCCGGCATGACCAGCGCCCAAGCTCGGGAGGCGATCGGGCGGCACCTGGAAGAGAAGGGGCTCGGGAAAAAGACGGTCCATTACCGCCTTCGTGACTGGGGGGTCTCCCGCCAACGGTACTGGGGGGCGCCGATTCCCATTGTTTTCTGTCCGGACTGCGGGACGGTCCCCGTCCCGGAGAAGGATCTCCCGGTAGTTCTGCCCCAGGGCATAAAGCTTACCGGCAAAGGATCTTCGCCTCTGGCCGCGGTTCCGGATTTTGTGAATACGACCTGCCCGCGCTGCGGTAGACCGGCGAAGCGCGAAACCGATACCATGGACACCTTTGTGGAGTCGTCCTGGTATTTCGAGCGCTTCTGTAGCCCCACCGAAGACCGGGGGATGTTCGACCGGGAAAAGGTGAAGTACTGGATGCCGGTGGACCAGTACATCGGCGGCATCGAACACGCCATCCTGCACCTTCTCTACTCGCGGTTTTACACCCGGGTCCTCCGGGATTTCGGACTGGTGGATTTCCCCGAGCCCTTTACCAACCTGCTGACCCAGGGGATGGTGGTCAAGGAAACCCAGCACTGTGCCAAAGACGGGTTCCTTTTTCCCGAGGAAGCGACCGGCGAGGGAATCTGCCGGAAATGCGGCGGGCCGGTGACGGTCGGGCGGACGGAAAAAATGAGCAAGTCGAAAAAAAACGTGGTGGATCCGGATACGCTGGTTTCGAAATACGGGGCCGATACGGTTCGACTTTTCTGTCTTTTTGCCTCGCCGCCGGAGAAAGATCTGGAGTGGAGCGAAATGGGGGTCGAAGGGGCCGCTCGGTTTTTAGGCCGGGTCTGGCGGTTCATCGAGGACCGCCCCGGGCTTTCCCGCCGGGCCTCGGCCGTCGACCCGGGCGCGGCCCTGCCGGAAGAGCTCCAGGCCTTGCGGCGCAGGACCCACGGGACGATTAAAAAGGTTACCGAGGACATCGAAAATCGGTTTCACTTCAACACGGCGATCAGCGCGGTCATGGAGCTCATGAACTTCCTTTACCAGCAGGAGGAAACCCTGAGACAACCGGATTCTCTGACCCAGGGAGTCCTGCGGGAAGCCTTGGAGACGGTGGCGGTCCTTTTGTCTCCGATCGTTCCGCACATCTGCGAAGAATTATGGGAAACCCTGGGAAACTCCGGCTCCGTTTCCCAGGTCCCCTGGCCGGCTTACGACGCCTCGGTCCTTCAGGATGCGGAAATGATGATCGTGGTCCAAATCAACGGCAAGCTGCGGGGGCGGGTGAACGTGAGCTCGGGGGCCGCGGAGGAGGAAATCAAACGGTCCGTCCTCCAGAACCCCCGTATTCAAGAAGCGCTGAAAGGGCAGACCGTGAGGAAGATCGTCCTCGTTCCCCAAAAACTGGTCAATCTGGTCGTCTAAAAAAGGGTTCTCCCGGCAAACGTCTTCCGTTCCGGAGATTTTATTGAACCCAGAAATCCAATGAGGACATTCGGAGTTCCACCCATGCCGGGCCTGATCGCGAAATCCTTGCTCTGGATCCTTCTCCTCGCCCTTGGAGCGACGGGAGGCTGCGGGTACCGGCTTCAGGGAAAGGGAACGCCCTCCGATCCGGGGATCCAATCGGTGGCCATTCCGATTTTTGCCAACCGCAGCGCCGAAACGGGGATCGAAAGCGAAGTCACCCGGGCGTTGGTGGAGAGGTTCACTTCCTCCCAGCGGATCGAGGTTCGTTCCCAAAGCGCAGCCGACGCCGTTTTGCAGGGGACCGTCAAATCGTTCATCACCAGTTCGGTGGCCGTAACCACCGGCACGCAGATCACGACCGGGTACCGGGCGACCCTGACGGTCGAGGTGATATTCCTGCGGAGAGGGGATGGCAAGGTTCTCTGGAAGGAGGAGATTGCGGAGTGGCGGAATTATCCGGTCGCCCCCGATCTGACGGTCACCGAAAACAACAAACGGGACGCCATTCGCAGGATTTCCGAGTTGCTGGCGGAGCGGATTCAGGAGATCATCCTGGGAGGCTTTTAGAGGCGGGCAAGTCCTTTCGGCCGAATATCCGGCCGTCTGAGAAGGCGAAGGGCTTGAGGCCCGGCCGAGAAAAAGGATTTTCCGAGCGGAAAGCCCCGCGCTCTTCCGGGGTTTGCGGGTTCGAGGCAATTCGGGCGATCCGCGCCGGATGTGGATCCGCCTGGAAAACAAGAGGCAGCGAAAAAATCAGGCCTACCCCTTGAGGGCGTTGACTTTTTTGGCGAGACGAGAGATTTTCCGGGAGACGGCTTTTTTATGCAGGATCTTCTTCGAAGCGGCCCTTTGCATGGCCGGAACAGCGGTTTGCAGCGCGGCGCCGGCTTCCGCGCGATTGTTCTCCTCTATGGCCTGCAGGACTTTCTTGGTATGGGTTTTAATGGCGGACTTCACCATCTTGTTGCGGATCCGCCTTTTTTCGCTCTGGCGGGCTCTCTTGAGAGCGGAATCATGGGTGGCCAAGGGACCTCCTTGTTGGCATCAACGATAAATAAATATTTAATTACAAATTGAGCCGAATGTCAAGATTTTTCTCAAATTGGCCCTCTGCGGGAACGCCGGTTCGACCCGCCGCCCAATCGGCCGGACACGCCCCGCCGGCCCTCTTCGGATAGCGGACCGCCATGGGAGAACAAAAGGCGATTGCCAGAGCGGCGGGAATTGTGGGGGGAGCGACCCTCCTCTCTCGGATTTTCGGTTTCATCCGCGACATGATCGTGGCCCAATTCTTCGGCGCGGGAATGGCCACGGACGCCTTTTTCGTGGCCTTTCGCATCCCCAACCTCCTGCGCCGCCTCGTGGGGGAAGGCGCCCTGACCGCCTCCTTTATTCCGGTCTACACCGAATACCTCACCCGGCGGCCGCCCGAGGATGCCCGCGACTTCGTTCGCGCGACCTTCTCGGTGCTGGCCGTTTTTTTGTTCATCCTTACGGGCTTGGGGATCCTGTTGGCCCCCTGGATCGTGAAGGTCATGGCCTACGGCTTTTCCCAGGATCCCGAGAAATTGGGACTGACCGTCCTCCTCACCCGCCTGATGTTCCCCTATATTTTTTTCATCGGGCTGGTCGCTCTGGCCATGGGAGTGTTGAACTCCTGGAAGCATTTTTTGGCCCCCGCTTTGGCGCCCGTCCTTTTGAACCTGGCCATCATCCTGTGCGTCCTGTTTTTTTATCGTTTTTTTTCGGCGCCGATCCTGACCCTGGCCCTGGGGGTTCTCTTGGGCGGGATCGCCCAGCTCGTTTTTCAGTGGCCTTTCCTGCGAAGGAAAGGGGTCTCCTGGGGTTTCCGATTCGAGCCCTCCCATCCGGGGGTGAAAAGAATCGCCGTGCTCATGGCTCCGTCGGTTTTGGGTCTGGGCGTGACCCAACTGAATGTGCTGGTCAACACCTTCCTGGCTTCTTACCTCCCCGAGGGAAGCGTTTCCTACCTTTATTATGCCGATCGGCTGCTGGAGTTCCCCATGGGCATCTTCGCCATTGCCGTGGCCACGGCCGTTCTGCCGGTCCTGGCGGAGCAGGCCGCTAAAGACGATTGGGAGAAGCTGCGGGAAACCCTTGCTTTCGCCCTGCGCCTGGTGTTTTTTGTGACCCTGCCGGCCATGATCGGCTTGATTGTCCTTCGCCAGCCGATTCTCAACCTCCTCTTTCAACGGGGGGCGTTCACGGCGCACTCCGCGGAGATGACGGCGCAGGCCCTGCTTTATTATTCTCTGGGGCTGGCGGGATTTGCGGGGGTGCGGATCATTGTCCCCGCTTTTTACTCCCTCCAGGATACGAGGACGCCGGTCAAGGTCGCCTTTGCCGCCCTCGTCGCCAATGCCCTCCTGGGGGCCCTGCTGATGCACCCGCTTAAGCACGGAGGGCTGGCTCTGGCCACGTCGCTCGCCGCCGGCCTGAATTTCTCCCTTCTTGTTTTTTTCCTCCGCAAAAAGATGGGGAAAATCGGTCTCGGGAAGATTACCCGGTCGTTTTTCAAAAGCCTGGGGGCCTCCCTGATCATGGGAGCCGTTGCCCTCCTGATCACCCGGCAGGGAGAGTGGGGCCAAGCCGGGGTGACTCCGGAAAAGATCGGTCTGTTGATGGGAGCGATAGCTGCGGCTGTCGCCGTATATGGGTTGACCGCTTATTTTCTGGGAAGCGAGGAGCTGCATCTTATCCTGGGGGGAATCAAGAAAAAGCTGAGGACGTCTTCGAAGAAATAAGCCATTTTCCTCTTCCGTTTCGACAAGCCGGTTGTCATGATAAAAAGCCGCTCTCAGGCAAGAAGGCCCCGTTCCTGGCCGCACCTCAAACGTTCTTTTCTTCATTGACAAGCTGTCCTGATTTGGATTAAATAGGGTTGCCTTTGAACATAACAGCGCCCCGAGCTTAAAAAATCAACAATTCGAAAGGTTACGGAGGGACGACCGCGATGATTGGGGGCGGCGCTTTCCTCGGAGGAGGTCTCGGGGCGTTCGCGGGGGCCATTTTTTGGAAACGATGGAAATGGAATTCGAAATCGCGGGGCAGGATTTCAAAAAAGCGGGGGAAGCCTCCTTCGTCATCAAACACCGCCTGAAGCTCTTGGGGATTTCTCCTGAAATTATCCGCCGGGTGGCCACCGCCTCTTATGAAGCCGAACTCAACGTGATTTGCCATGCCCGGAGGGGGACGATGAAATTTCGGCTGGACGGGAAAGAGATCGGGATCGTAGTGGCGGACTTCGGCCCGGGGATCCCCGATCTTGAAGAGGCGATGCGGGAGGGGTATAGCACGGCGCCTCCGTTCGTCAAACAATTGGGTTATGGGAGCGGGATGGGGCTGCCCAATATCAAGAAAAACGCCGACTGGATGAATCTGCGATCGGTCGTGAATCAGGGCACAACCTTGGAGTTCAAAGTCCACCTGAACGAAGGGAAAACGAGAGGGAAATGAAAATCCCGGCCCAGCCGGACCTCCTCTTGACGCTGGATCAGGATCGTTGCCAGGGCTGTACGCACTGTCTGCGGGTATGCCCTACGGAGGCGATCCGGATCCGTAAAGGAAAAGCCCGGGCGATGGCCCACCGGTGCGTGCATTGCGGCCAATGCCTGCGGATATGCCCGCGGAAGGCGTGGAAGGTATCCGGGAGGGACGACGAGGAGACCGCCCTTCGGAACGCCGGCTGGACCCGGCTGGATCCGGCCGTTTATTGGCAGTTCGGAGACCGAGTAAGCCCGGCCGAGGTGGCCCGGGCTTTTGAAAGGGCCGGGTTCCCGCGCGTCCGGGATATGAGCGCGGTTTTTGAAAACTACCGGCTTCAGCTCCGGGCCTATCTTTCCTCTCCGGAAAGGGCGCTGCCGGCCGTGAGCGCGACCTGTCCGGCGGTGGTTGAATTCATCCGGGTGAAATACCCTTCGCTGATCGAAAACCTCGCTCCGCTCCTGCCGCCGGCGGAGACCCTTCTGGAGGCCCCGGAAGGCCCTTCCAACAGCCCGAGTCCGCAAGGAATCTTTGTCAGCCCGTGCCTGGCTCATGCCGAGATCCTTCGGTTTTCCGCGAAGAATACGGGAGGGGGCGCCCTGATTCTTCCGATCGAGAAAATTTTCAACCGGGTGAAGGCGGCGCTGCGAAGCCCCCAAGAGCCGGCACCGGAATCGCAGGTTTCGGAAGCCTTCCGGCGCGAGATGGGTTGGGCGGTCCCCGGCGGGGAAAGCAGGGCCCTGGGCATCGCTCCCCCCTTCATGGCCTCAGGGCTGGAGAGGGTGGGGCGGGTTCTCGATCGCGTGGAAGCGGGATTGCTGGAGGAGGTTCCCTATATCGAGGCCTGGGCCTGCCCCGAAGGGTGCCTGAGCGGGCCATTCACCCTTCAGGATTCTTCTGTAGCCGCCTACCACCTGACTTCCTGGATGCGGGCGCATGAAAAGGGGGAGGGCGGGGGCGTCCCCGCGGGCGAAACCGAAGGGATCTCCTTGCGGGTTCGGGGGCCGCTGAGCCCAAGACCCGGCCTGCGGTTGGATGAAAATGTGATGGCGGCCATGGATAAACTTCGCCGGCTCGATGAAGTCGTCAAAAGGCTGCCGGGGATCGACTGCGGATCGTGCGGAAGCCCGACCTGCCTGGCTCTGGCCGAGGATATTGTCCAAGGGTTGGCTGGGGAAGGGGCCTGCCTCCTCCTATCCAGCCACTTGCCGGGGCGGCGAAAGAACAGATCTGATTGAGCAACGAATCTTCCTGAACGCGGGAACCTCCGCGAATCAGGAGCATGAATTTTTATCGGGAATCGCCCCCCGCGCAGGTTCCCGGAATTTGGAGACGATCAAAAACATTCAACAGGTGAAAACTTTATGAAACTGAAAGAAATCGCCGAAAGCCTGAGATGGGAGCTGAAAACCCCCGGCGTTCCCTTGGAGGCGGAAGTCAAGACGGGGTACGCGTCGGATCTGCTGAGCGATGTTCTGGCCCATTCCCTCGAAGGAGACCTTTGGGTGACCCGGCAGACCCATTTGAACATCGTGGCCATTGCGGTCATGCGCGATCTTGCCGGCATTCTCCTGGTGAGCGGGGCGGAGCCGGATCCGGATACGGTGGAGAAAGCCCTGGAAAAGACGGTTCCGATTTTTCGGACCTCCCTCCCGACTTTCGAGGCGGTAGGGCGCCTCTATCAATTGGGCATTTCGGGGAAGCGCTGAAAAGATGCTGGAGCTCTCTCTCCATATAATGGATTTGGCGCAAAATTCCCTGACCGCCGGGGCGACGCGGGTGGAAATCCGGATCGAGGAGTCTCTCCGGGAGGACCGCCTCACCGTCGAAATCCAGGACAATGGCAAGGGGATTCCTAAAGAGATGCTTTCCCGAGTCACGAATCCCTTTGTCACCTCCCGCACGACTCGCCCTGTGGGGCTGGGGCTTTCCCTGTTCAAGGAGGCGGCCGAGCGTTGCGGAGGGGGAATGGAGGTCCATTCGGAAATCGGCCGCGGAACCCTCGTCGTCGTCCGCTTCCAGCTTGATCACCTCGACCGGGCCCCCCTGGGCGACATCGGGGAAACGGTGGGGGTCTTGATCACGGGAAACCCCCAGGTGGACTTCGTCTACGAACATCGCGTGGAGGGGAAGGCCTACCGGCTGGAAACCCCGGAGATGAAAAAGGTCCTGGGTTCGGTTCCTCTGGACGACCCGGCGGTCCTTGAGTTTGTCCGCGGGGACATCGAAGAGGGGCTGAGAACCATCGGCGCCGGCACTTTCCCCAGCGCCGCGAAATTGCTTCGCTGAACCCCAAGCCGGAAGGAAAACGGAAAATCGGGGATCGAGGCTTCCTTCCGGAAAACCTTTCGGGGAGATTCAAAAATTTATGCCTGTTGTCTCAACCATAAAAGAAAAATGCCGGCGATGCTACACCTGTGTGCGCAAGTGCCCGGCCAAAGCCATTAAAGTGGAAGAGGGGCAGGCGAAGGTGCTCGAAGAGCGCTGCATCGCCTGCGGTTCCTGCATCCGGGTCTGCCACCAGGAGGCGAAGGCCGTCCGCGACTCGACCGCGGCCGTGAAGGATCTCTTCTGGAAACACGAGAACGTCATGGCCTGTCTGGCGCCTTCGTTCCCGGCCGCTTTTCCCCAGGCCAGCCCCGGGCAGATTGTGGCGGGAGTCAAAGCCCTGGGGTTTTCCGAAGTGGTGGAGGTGGCCTTCGGGGCCGATCGGGTCGCGGAAGCCCATGCCCGCTGGGCGAAGGAAAACAAAGAGAGATTGTGCATCTCCTCCCCGTGCCCCGCGCTGGTTCTCTACGTCAAGAAGTACTATCCCTCTCTGGTTCCTTTCCTGACTCCTTTTGTCTCGCCGATGGTGGCCATGGGGCGGATTGTCAAGGAGGTCTACCGGCCCGGGGCCAAGGTCGTCTTCATCGGCCCCTGCATCGCCAAGAAAGCCGAGGCGGATGATCCGGAGGTGGCCGGGGACATCGATGCGGTTCTCACCTTCGTGGAATTGGAGGCCATGTTCAAGGAAGCCGGGATCTCTGTGGCGGGGCTGCCGGAGAGAAAGCCCGACGGCCCGACCCCGGGGTTGGGGCGGATCTTCCCGGTTCCGGGCGGTTTGCTGCGCAGCGCCGCTATGAAAGAAGACATTCTCCAGAACCAAATTCTGGTCACGGAAGGGAAAGAGGCCTGCACCCAGATCCTGAACGAGCTTTTGGAGGGGTCGGTGGAGGCGCGGTTCCTGGACCTCCTCTTTTGCGAAGGGTGCATCAACGGCCCCGCCTTTCCGAACGATCTTTCCGTCTTTGCCCGGAAGGAGCGGGTCGCGCGGTATGTGCAGGAACAGCAAAAAGAGGGAGGCAAAAAGCGACGCCGGACCCAGAATTCCAAATACGAAGGGGTGAACCTGAAACGCACCTTTTCGCCGGAGGACCATCGCCTCCCGACGCCGAGCCACAGCATCATCCGCGAGATCCTGCGGCGGACGAACAAGATCCATCCGGAGGACGAGCTCAACTGCGGCGCCTGCGGGTATAGCTCCTGTCAGGAGAAAGCCAGCGCCGTTTACTGGGGGCTGGCGGAAAACGAAATGTGCCTTCCCTATCTGATCGAACAGCTGGAAGAGAACCTGAACCGTCTGGCCCATTCCAACCGGGACCTACGGGAGGCCCAGCAACAGCTGATCCAGTCCGAGAAAATGGCTTCGGTGGGGCAGCTCGCCGCGGGGGTGGCGCACGAGGTCAACAACCCGCTGGGAACGATTCTGCTTTATTCCCACATGATGCTGGAAAAGCTGGGCGAGAAGGACCCCCGCCGGGAGGAACTGGATACGATTGCCAAAGAAGCGGCCCGCTGTCGGGACATCGTCCGCGGGCTTCTCGATTTTGCCCGCCAGCGGAGGCTGCAGATCGAAAATATTGAAATCAACCGGATCCTTCGGGAAACGGCGGCTCTGGCCGGGAAACACCCCTCGTTTCAAATGATCGAAACCCGCGAGGACCTCGATCCTTCGCTGCCGCTCCTGAGCGGGGACCCGGTGCAGCTGCGGGAGGTCTTCCAAAATATCATTTTCAACGCCGGGGACGCCATGCCGGAGGGGGGCTGCTTGACGATCCGGTCCCGGTTCAATCCCGGCAACCAGGCGGTTGAGGTCGCCGTCCACGACACGGGCCACGGGATCCCCCCGGAAAATTTGAATAAAATTTTCATGCCGTTTTTCACGACCAAAAAAGTAGGCAAGGGAACGGGTCTTGGACTGGCCATCGCCTACGGAATCGTCAAGATGCACCGGGGGGCGATCGAGGCGGTCAGCCGGGTCGGCGAGGGCACAACCTTTACGGTTCGGCTCCCCGTCGGCCCGTCTTCCTCGCCCCCCGAGGAACTCATCGGGGCCCCTTCCGGGGAAAGGGGCGCCCCGTCGGCAGCGCAAGGAGGCTGAAGAAATGGACCTGCCCGCCAAAATCCTGATCATTGACGATGATTGGGACTTCATTGAAATCAGTCGCTATTCCCTGGAGGCGAAAGGATATCGGGTCTTTTCGGCGGAAAGCGCCAAGGAAGGATGGAAGGTTCTGGAAAAGGAAAAGCCCGATTTGATCCTCATGGACCTCATGATGGAAGACCTTGATTCCGGGGTGGTTCTGAGCCGGAAAATCAAGAGCCACCCCCAATACGCCGCGATTCCGATCCTGATGCTCACCTCCATCGCCCGGGATACGGGGATGGAGATGAGCCCGCGGAGCGCGGAGGATCTCCGGAGCTTAAACGTGGACGATTTCGGCACCAAACCGCTCAAGAGCAGACTCCTTCTGGAGAAGGTGGAAAAACTGCTCTCCCGGAGGAGCGATGCCGGATCCTGAGAGGAAACAACGCACATGACCCCGGGCGCAAGAATTCTTATCATCGATGACGAGCAGCCGATCCGGTCCGCCTGCGCCAAAATCCTGAGCGCCGAGGGGGCCTTCTGTGAGACGGCTGAGGACGGATCGGCGGGATTGGAAAAAGCCCGGAGCGGGAATTTCGATCTCGCCCTCATTGACTTGAAGATGCCCCAGATGGGGGGGATGGAACTCCTGTCCCGCCTGACCGAGATGGATCCCGACCTGGTCAAGATCGTGATCACCGGCTACGCCACCTTGGAGACGGCCATCGAGGCGGTGCAGAAGGGGGCGTACGACTATATCCCCAAACCCTTTACGCCGGGGGAGCTCAGGACGCGGGTCAGCCGGGGGCTCGAGAAAAGGGCGCTCATGCGCGAAGCCCGGCGCCTGGCGGAGGAGCGGGAAAGGAACCTCCTGGAGCTTGCCAACGAGAAGAGCCGGACGCAGACGATCCTGCAGTGCATGGGCGACGGTCTTCTGGTCACCAATCGGGACCGGCAGGTGGTTTTCTGGAACCCTGCCGGCCGCCGGCTCCTGCGGATCAAAAAGAATCCGGGCGCGGGGCAGGCGGGGCTGCAGGTGGTCCCCCATCCGGAATTCCCCGATCTGGTGGAGGAAGCCATGGCCCTGCCGGAAGGCCAGCGAATGGTTTCCCGGGAGCTCCTTCCCGGATCCCCCCAGGACCCGACGCTCATGGCGAACTGCGCCCCGGTGAAGGATGAAGGGGGGCAGATCATCGGCACGGTCACGGTCCTTCGGGATATCACCGAATTGAAGGAGCTGGACAAAGCCAAATCCACCTTTGTGTCCATGGTGGCCCACGAACTGCGCGCCCCGCTGGCGGCCGTGGAGGGCTATTTGGACGTCATCCTGGAAGGCGTCGGCGCCGAGGACCCCCAAAAAGTCCGGAAGATTTTGGAACGATCGCGGGAGAGAACCCGCGGGCTCTTAACCTTGATCGACGATCTCCTCGCCATCTCCCGCATGCAGACGGGCCGATTGGTCCGGGAAAAGGAAAAGCTGTCGATCGCGCCTCTGCTGAAGGAGGTCGGGGAACTGATGAGGGGAGAGGCGATCTCCCGCCAAGTTTCTTTGGAGATGGAACTGCCGGAAAGCCTTCCCCCCGTTTTGGCCAACCGCGAGGATCTCATCCGCGTTTTCACCAATCTCCTGGACAATGCCGTCAAATACAACCGGGAGGGGGGGAAGGTCGCGGTCCGGGCGAAAAAAGAAGAGGGGTACGTGGCCGTCGAAGTGGAGGATACCGGTCTCGGCATCTCGAAAAACGACCTGAGCCGGATCTTTGACGAGTTTTATCGGGTCAAGAGCAAGGAAACCCGGAACATCACCGGAACCGGGCTCGGGCTCGCCATCGCGAAGAAGATCGTGGACGCCCACAACGGCGCCATCGAGGTGGAAAGCAAGATCCACGAGGGCAGTGTTTTTCGGGTGCTTCTGCCGGCGGAAATGGTATAATAAATATGGTTTGGTATGGAGTCACCCAAACGATGGCTTTGTTTGTAGGGGCGTCCTGCCGGACTTCCTTACTATGCAAGGCGCGCCAAAGGTAAGGAGTAGAGGCGATTCATGAATCGCCCCTACAGGTGCGCGGCAACGACGAAGTTGAAGCGCAGCGCCGCAGATGGACTTTTTCCGAAACCAACTGGGTGGAACGTTTCCCCCTGCGGGAAGGCCGCGGCTGACCCCAAAGGGATACAGGGTAGGGACCCGGAGCCCAAAGGCTCATCCCGCGCATTTTGAAAACCCGGATCCTTTTGAGGGCCCGGGTTTTTTTATGGGAGAAAAGCCGATGGAGCGAAGATTGGGAGTGGTCGGCATCGTCATCGAGGACCGCAAGACTTTGGCGCCCCGGGTCAACCAGATCCTGAGCGAACACGGAGGCATCATCGCCGGGAGAATGGGCATCCCCTACCAGGGAAGAAAAGTGGCGGTGATCTCGCTGATCGTGGAGGGGACAACCGACGAACTGGGATCCCTGACCGGAAAACTGGGGATGCTCAAAGGGGTTCATGTCTGCTCCTCCCTGATTCGGGACTGAAACGGGGCGGCAGGGAAACCGTTTCCCGCCCCCGATGGAGAACATAATGAAAAATCGAACCGTGTTTATCGAGGCCGATCTGATTCAACGGTCTTTGGAAGAGGGAAAGAGGCGAACGACGGAGGAGATCCGGGAAATTCTGATCAAGGCGTCGGCGGGCAAGGGGCTGGAGCCGCGGGAGGCGGCGATCCTCCTGCAGATCGAGGAAGAAGCGCTTTGCGGCGAAATGTTCGCTACCGCCCGGGCGGTGAAGGAACAGATCTACGGCAAGCGTCTGGTTCTCTTCGCGCCCCTTTATCTCAGCAACCATTGCGTGAACAACTGCCTGTACTGCGGTTTTCGCCGGGACAACCCGCGGATCGCGCGCAAATGTTTGCCTCCGGAGGAGATCCGCGCCCAGGTGCTGCAGTTGGAGGGCCAGGGGCACAAGCGCCTCCTCCTGGAGTGCGGCGAATCCCCGTTTTCCGACATGGAATTTGTGGAGGAAGCCATTGCCGCCGTTTACGGGACCAAGAACGGGCGGGGGGAAATTCGGAGGGTGAACGTGAACATCGCCGCCACCACCGTGGAGAACTACCGGCGGCTGAAAGCGGCGAAAATCGGCACGTACCAGCTCTTCCAGGAAACCTATCACCGGCCCACCTACGAGGCGCTTCACGCGGGGCCGAAGCGCGATTACGAGCGGCAGCTTTTCGCCCTTGACCGGGCCATGGAAGCCGGCCTCGACGACGTGGGGCTCGGCGTGCTCTTCGGACTTTACGATTATAAGTTCGAGGTCCTTTCCCTGCTGCACCATGCCCGTCACCTCGAGGAGGAGTTCGGGGTGGGACCGCACACCATCTCCGTTCCGCGGTGGCGTCCGGCCCTGGGGGTGGACTTCGTCCCCCCTCACCCGACAGCGGATGCGTCCTTTAAAAAATTGGTGGCGGTTCTCCGGCTGGCAGTTCCCTACACGGGGATGATCATCTCCACCCGGGAGAGCGTGGAAATGCGGTCGGAAGCCTTCAGCCTGGGGATCACCCAGACCAGCGCCGGTTCGCGGACCTCGCCGGGCGGATATGGACCGAAAGCCTCGGAAAAAGAAGAGGAGAACGAACAGTTTCAAGTCGCCGACCATCGCCCTCCCGATGAGGTCATCCAGTCCATCTGCCGCTTGGGTTACCTCCCCAGTTTTTGCACGGCCTGCTACCGCCGGGGGAGAACGGGGAAGGACTTCATGGACCTGGCGAAACCGGGGGAAATCCAGACGCTCTGCCACCCCAACGCGCTGCTCACCTTTCAGGAGTATCTGGAGGATTACGGCGCCGAGGAGACCCGGAAATTCGGCGAGGGGCGGATCCAGGAGCATCTCCAGGGAATCGTCGACCCAGACCTGCGGCGCGAAACCGAATCGCGGCTCAAGGAAATCCTGCAGGGAAAGAGGGATCTGTTCTTTTAACCGATGAAACCGAGGGCGCCGGGAGACTATGATCTCATCCTTCAGAAAGCGGAAGAAGAGGGAAATCTCTCTCCGGCGGAGACCCGCGCGCTCCTGTCCCCCTCGAGCCGGGAGGCGGAGGCGGCCCTTCGGGAGGCGGCCGATCGGGTGCGGGAGAAATTTTCGGGCCCGGAAGTGCACCTCCGCGGGATCATCGAATTCTCCAATTTCTGCTCCCAAAACTGCCTCTATTGCGGGCTGCGGCGGGGGAACGAGTCCTTGGTCCGCTACCGCATGAAGCCGGAGGAGATTCTCGCCGCGGCAAAGGAGGTCAAGGCGGCGGGCATCCCGACGGTGGTCCTCCAGTCCGGAGAGGACGCCTGGTTTACGAAGGGTCGAATCACGGATCTGGTGGAAACGATCCGGAGGCGGACGGGTTTGACGATTACCCTCTCCCTCGGGGAACGGGCCCGCGAAGAGCTTTGCGAATGGAGGCAGGCGGGAGCCGCCCGCTACCTGCTCAAACACGAAACGGCCTCGCCGGACCGATTTCGGGAACTTCGTCCGGGGCGGGAGTTGGGTCTCCGCCTGGAGAGGCTGGATTGGCTGCGGGAGATGAATTATGAGGTGGGGTCCGGAAACATGGTGGGTCTGCCCGGCCAGACCGCGGCGGATCTGGCCGAGGACATCCGGATGTTCAAGGAACGGGATTACGACATGATCGGAGTCGGCCCTTTCATCCCCCACCCCCAGACCCCTTTGGCGCAGGAAAAAGGGGGGCGCCTGAAAGACACCCTGCGGGTGCTGGCGGCGACCCGGCTGCTCACGCGCGACACCAACCTCCCGGCCACGACCGCCACCGGGATTCTGAGCGCGCAGGCGCGCCGGGACGCCCTTCTGAGCGGCGCCAATGTGATCATGCCGGACCTGACCCCGGGGAGATATCGGAGGCGCTACGAAATTTATCCGGGGCGGGCGGAGGAGAAAACGAACCTTAAGGAAATTGAAAACCTGATTCTTTCCATAGGGAGAAGCGTGGGCCGGGGGGCTGGCGGCCGCCAAAGCCGTTCAACCTCTTGAGGGCCCTCCTTTGAGGCTTGGGGCGGAGCGAGCCTTTCCGACCCCGCCGAATCCCGGAGATTTTGGCTTTCGGATTCCTGATTTATTTTCCCGGGTTTCGGAAGCGCGGGGCTTGATGAAAGACCTTGACATTTTGTTTAAAACCTCTATGATATTCAATAAATGAGAAAAAAATCTCCTGCGAATACCGGGGAGCGAGGAAAAGATGAGCCACGACCAGGATCCATTCGATATTTTAGAGGGGAAAATCAACCAGTTGATGACAGCCTACGATTCCCTGAAGGCCGAGAATGCCGCTTTGGGGGATCAGTTGGCTGAGAACCGGGCGGTGGTCAAAAGCCTCGAGGAAAAAATGACTCGCCTCGGCCAGGAGCGAGAGCGGGCGCGGGAAAAGGTGGAAAATCTGCTCGGGAGGCTTGACCGCTTGATCCTTTCCAACCGGTGAAGCCTGCGGGATACGGAAGATGAAAAACATTGTCCGCGTGGAAATTTTGGGCCGGGAATACATGGTGAAAAGCGATGAGGAGCAAGGGCGGGTCGAGAAGATCGCCGCCTATGTGAATCAGAAAATCCGGGAAATTTCCGGAGGTCCCCAGACGGTTTCGACCCTCAATGCCGCGATATTGGCGGCGTTGAACATCGCCGACGATTATTTCAAGGTCCTGGATGAAAAAGGGGGCCACCGGCAGGAATACGAATCCAGGGCGGAGCACTTGATCGAGAAGATCGACGCCCGCATTCGGGAGTAAACGGGAGAATTCGAGTTCCCCTGCGATGTTCGTGATGATGTTATTTTTTTGAGCCAACACTAAAAAACAGGGAGCCGTCCCTTGTTGCCGCCGGCCCGTCCCCTTCCTCCGGGAAACGGGGAACGCCAAAAACAGCAATACGGCGCCCACCTAGACACTTAGGTTCAAATCAATCGTCACACGGCATAGGCGGGGGACGCCGACAACCGGGGGAAAGCACCCCCCGTACAGGAAATATTGGCGGCGGAAGATCCGCCGGAGATACGATCCCCCCTCAGGGAGAACGGGGGAGGGAAACGGATTGGACCCTATGGATTTTTTGATCCTCATCGGGGGGGCGTTGATCGTCCTCGTCATCGGCTTGGGGGCAGGCTATCTTCTACAACGAAAAATGACCGCTGAGCGGTCCCGCCTGGCCGCGCAGAAAGCCCGGGAGGCCGTTGATGAGGCCAAACGGGAAGCGGAGGCCGTCCGGAAAGAGGCGGAAATTCAGGCTAAGGACCACTTCTTCCGGGCCCGCACGGAGTTTGAGCAGGAGGCCAAGGAGCGCCGGCAGGAGCTCCTGAACATGGAAAAGCGCCTCCTCCAGAAAGAGGAGAACCTCGAGAAACGCGTCGACCTCCTGGAGCAGAAGGAGGGCGGTCTGACGAAACGGGAAAAGTCGATCCAACAGCAGGAGCGGACGGTCGGGGAAAAGGAGAAGCGGTACAACCTGATGATCGAGGAGCAGCGCCACCTTCTGGAGCAGATTGCGGGCATCACCGCGGACGAGGCGAAGGATCGCTTCATGAAGCTCGTGGAGAGCGAGATGCGCCACGAGTCGGCCAAGATGATCAAGCGGATCGAAGAGGAAACCCAGGGCCAGGCGGACAAGAAGGCCAAGGAGATCATCGTGGCCGCGATCCAGCGCTACGCGGCCGATTACGTGGCCGAGGAGACGGTTTCCGTGGTCAACCTCCCCAACGAGGAGATGAAGGGGCGCATCATCGGGAGGGAAGGGCGGAACATCCGCGCCTTGGAGGCGGCCACGGGCGTCGACCTGATCATTGACGACACCCCCGAAGCGGTGATCATTTCCGGGTTCAATCCTGTGCGGCGCGAAGTCGCGCGAATTACCCTCGAGAGGTTGATCACGGATGGGCGGATTCATCCGGGGCGCATCGAAGAGATCGTGGCCAAGGCCGAGCAGGAGATCGAACAGAAGATCCGGGAAGCCGGGGAGCGGGCGACCTTCGATCTGGGGGTGCACGGCATCCA
>CAVZNY010000011.1:0-1178284 GCA_963776785.1 uncultured delta proteobacterium | reverse complement strand
AAGTCCCTTTCCGATGCCGGGGTCAATGTCGAGTATCTTTACGCCTTCGTGCAGCAGAGCGGAACCAATGCCATCATCATTTTCCGCTTCGATGAGACCGACCGCGCCATCAAAATTCTCTCCGAGAAGAATTTCCGCATTCTGGAGGGGAAAAAGGTCTATTCTCTTTAACAGAAGGGGTAGGGAGTCGGGTGTAGGGGGCAGGAAGAGCTCATAAAAGGGGAGGGCTGCGAACCGTCTCGCGTCGCGGCCTAAATGCTCTAACCGGCGCTCACACTCACACTGACACTTTTTCTAAGGAGGGGAGGGTTATGTCAAAAAAAATCTTATTTGCCGTCATTGTCGCCGTTCTTTTGGCGGGGATCCTTTCGGGAACTTCCCAGGCCCAAAAAGAGCCTTATGCCGTGGGGGCCGTCTTCGGGGTCACCGGGGGGGCTTCGTTTTTGGGGGAACCCAGCGGAACACCGTAAGGATGATCGAAGGATGGGTCAATGCGGCCGGGGGCGTTCAGGGGCACCCGCTAAAGGTCATCGTGGAGGATACCAAGAGCGAAGAAGGGCAGGCGGTGTTGGCGGTCCGGAAGCTCCTGGAGAAGGACAAAGTCATCGCCGTCATCGGGCCCTCCACCACCGGGGAGTCCATGGCCGTGGGACCGATCCTGGAAAAGGCCCAGACCCCGATGGTGTCCTGCGCGGCGGCTCTCTCCATCGTGACGCCCAAGGAGGAACTGGACCGCATCCTGAATTCCCGAACCTTCGAGATGCCGAAAAAGCAGAATAAATGGATCTTCAAAACGGCCCAGACCGACACGTCCGCCGTCGAAACCATTTACGATCATATGAAGAAAAGGGGCATCACCAAGGTCGCCTTGATCACGGTGACCGCCGGTTTCGGCGATTTCGGCCGGCAGGAATTGAAACGCGGGCCCCGGTCTACGGCATCGCCATCGTGGCCGACGAGCGGTATGGGCCGAAGGATTCCGACATGAGCGCCCAGCTGACCAAAATCAAAGGAACGGACGCCCAGGCCGTGGTCAACTGGTCCGTCGGCCCCCGCAGGTCCTCGTCACCAAAAACTGGAAGCAGCTTGCCATGAAAATCCCCCTCTACCAGAGCCATGGATTTGGTTCGAAACGGAACATCGAACTTGCGGGGGGGAGCGCCGAGGGCGTCCTCTGCCCTCTGGGGCGCCTGGCCGTGGCTGAAAAGCTAAAAGACGGACACCCACAGAAGTCTGCCGTCGTGAAATACCAATCCGAATATGAAAAACGTTTTAAAGCGGACGTGAGCAATTTCGGGGGGTATGCCTGGGACGCCTTGTATTTAGTTCTTGACGCCCTGAAAGCCGAAGGATATAATAAGGCCAAAATTCGGGACTTCCTGGAAACAAGAGTGAAAAATTGGCCGGGGGTCAGCGGAATCTTCAACATGAACGCGAAGACCATACAGGGCTCAACAAAGACTCCTTCGAAATGATCGTGGTCAAAAACGGCGATTGGGCATTTGCCGAATAAAGAACTCTTGAGTATTCGATGAACGGCGCAGAGAAAATGAAAAAAGGAATCCCTTCGGTTGTTCGCCATCCTGGAGAAAACGGGAATTTCCTGCGTCATTCCTTTTATTATTACACCTTTTAAGAGCGCTCGGGGTCCTCGCCTATCCTTATGTTTGTGCGGGAGGCCCCAGCGCTCTTTTTTTATCCAACGAAGGATGATGGTCTCGTAAAAAGTCCATCTGCGGCGTTGCGCTGCGACTTCGGCCTTGCGCGGCGACTTCGACGTTGCGGCGCCCCCGTAGGGGCGATTCATGAATCGCCCTTACCCTTTAGGTTATGCGCGCCTTCCTCTTAGTCGCACGCTGCGCGTGCCCATATCACCAATCATCGCGCCCCTACGATCGAACCCATCGTTTGGGCGGCCTTTTACGGGATCATCAAGAGCGGAAAAACATGAATCTTGCCAGTCAGATCATCCAGTATGTTTTTACCGGGCTCACCCTGGGGAGCATTTACGCCCTGGTGGCCCTTGGCTTTACCATGATCTACAACTCGACCGGAATCCTCAACTTAGCCCAGGGGGAATTCGTTATGCTGGGAGGGCTGCTCATGGTTTTTTTCACCGCCGTTCTGAAAATCCCCATGATTCTGGCCTTCTTGGCCACGCTGGCCGTCGTGACGGGAATCGGGGCGCTCTTTGAGCGCCTGGCCATTCATCCCCTGAAAAACGCTTCCCTGCTGACGCTCATCATCATCACCTTGGCCGGGTCCATCCTCTTCCGCGGGATTGCCATGTTCCTCTGGGGAAAAGACCCCTACACGCTCCCTCCCTTCGGCTCTGAGCAGTCGATCCAACTCTGGGGGGCGGCGATTCAACCGCAAATTTTCTGGGTCCTCGGGATAACCGTCTTGGTCGTTTTGGGAATCACGTTCTTCTTCAAGCGCACTCTTGTCGGAAAAGCGATGACCGCCTGCGCCTTCAACCCCTTGGCGGCGAGGCTCGTAGGCATCAATGTGCGGAAAATGGTGCTGATCTCCTTCGGAGTCAGCGCAGCTTTTGGCGCGATCGCGGGGGTGATCATTACGCCGATCACGCTCATGGAGTACGACCGGGGGCCGCTTCTCGCCCTTAAGGGGTTTGCGGCCGCCGTTCTCGGAGGGTTGGGCAGCGCCCCCGGGTCGATCGCCGCCGGTTTCCTGATCGGGCTCCTGGAATCCCTCGGGGCCGGGCTCATCTCTTCCGGCTACAAAGACGCCATCGCCCTTTTCGTGCTCCTTTTGGTTTTGTGGATCAAGCCGAGCGGCCTCTTTGGCAGCCGCGAAGAAAGCGAATTGAAAAAATTTTGATAAATTTTCATTTTCCCGTCATTCCGGCGAAAGCGGGAATCCATGATTTTCAAAGAGGAAAAAATGGATCAGTTTAGAGTTTTGAAAAAATCCTGTGACCGCCTCTGTCGGGGCCCGGGGGCCGGAACGGAACGCGCCGGAAGCATCGGCTGGGTTGGCCCTTGGCCTCGAAGATCAGAGCTTGTTTCCGCCGGAGCGGGCGGGGGGTATCGTCCCCGCCCCCTCCACGGAGAAATCAGCGCCTTATGATTCCAAGCGGGCCGGTCTGGCCCCCGGGCCCTGGAACCGCTTGGCCCTGACGAAATTCCTTTTTTCAAAGAGCTAAAGTGTTACGAAAAAATGAATTGGACCCCGGTTTTCACCGGGGTGACGACTGAATAATCACCCTGAAACGGTATTCATGTCATGACGCGGAAAGATTTCAAAGCGCTCTTGATCATCGCCGCCGGGATTGCGGTTTTCCCCTGGGTATTCGGCGGCAACCAGTATTTCATCAGCCTGCTGGTCTTTCTCGGCCTGAATGCCATCACCACGATGGGGCTGACCCTGCTGATGGGGTATGCAGGGCAGATCTCGCTGGGACATGCCGCTTTTCTGGGGATCGGCGCCTACGCTTCCGGGGTCCTGACCACGAAATACGGGCTTCATCCCCTCGCGGCCTTTCTGGCGGGAATCATCCTCTCGGCCGGTATCGCCGTTTTAGTGGGGAAACCCACCCTGCGTTTGAAGGGGCACTACATGGCGGTGGCCACCCTGGGATTCGGCGAAATCGTTTTCATTGCCTTCAACGAATTATCCGCTCTGACCGGCGGTCCGTCGGGCCTGTCCAACATTCCGCCTCTTTCTTTCGGGGGGGCGAGCATCGAAGGAGTTCCGTTTCTCTACTTGGTTTGGGGATTGGTTTTCCTGGTCCTGGCCTTTTCCCTAAACGTGATCAATTCTCGGGTCGGGCGGGCTTTGCGCGCCGTTCACGGGAGCGAACTGGCGGCCAACGCCATGGGGGTCGACGCCTCCCGCTACAAGCTTAACGTGTTTGTCCTGAGCGCGGTATACGCCTCGATGGCCGGCAGCCTCTACGCGCATTTTCTGGCCTTCATCAGCCCGAACGCCTTTAGTCTCATGTTTTCCATCCTTCTGCTCATGATGGTCGTGATCGGCGGAAGCCAGACGATCTGGGGGGCGGTGGTGGGCGCCGCCATCCTGACCCTGCTCCCGGAATATTTGCGCAGCCTGGAAGATTTTGAAATCCTCGCCTACGGGGCCATTCTGCTTGCGGTCCTCCTCTTCATGCCCCAGGGGGTCCTGGAGGGGGTCCGGCGGCTGCTGGGAAAACGAAAGAGGCAGGGGACATGAGCGGAGAGATCCTGGTCGTCACCGGTCTCGAAAAATCCTTTGGCGGGCTTCGCGCGATCGCCGATCTCGACCTCGCCGTGCAAACGGGCAAGATCCAGGCGGTGATCGGGCCCAACGGGGCCGGAAAGACGACCCTCTTCAACCTTATCGCCGGGGTCTTTCCGCCGACCCGGGGGGATTTTGATTTTGGCGGGAAGAGCTTGAACGGGCGGAAACCCCACGAGATCGCCCGGATGGGGATTTCCCGAACCTTTCAGAACGTGGAGCTTTTCGCCCACATGACCGCCCTGGAAAATGTCATGCTGGGAAGGCACGGCCGGTTGCGGGCCGGCATCTTTCAAGCGGGACTCCGTCTTTCCGGCATGCGCCGGGAGGAGCGGGAATGCCGGGAGCGGGCTCTCGATGAGCTGCGCTTCATGGGTCTTTCCGAAAAGGCGGCTCTGGAGGCCCTTTCTTTGCCGCTGGGCGAACAGAAGCTGCTGGAGATCGCGAGAGCCTTGGCCACGGAGCCCAAGCTCCTCTTGCTGGACGAACCGGCGGCGGGTTTAAACCCGCGGGACACGGCCCAGCTTTCCGAAACCATCCTGCGGATCCGCGAACGGGGAATCACGATCCTGCTCGTGGAGCACGACATGAATTTGGTCATGGAGATTTCGGACGTCGTCTCGGTTTTGAACTACGGGAGGAAGATCGCCGAGGGGCCGCCGCGGGAAATTCAGCGCAACCCGGAAGTGATCGCCGCCTACCTGGGAGAGGAGGGGAACGGTGCTTCGGCTTGAGAGCGTGAGCGCGTCCCACGGGGCGATCCAGGCGCTTCGCAATGTTTCCCTCCACGTGAGCGAGGGCGAGATCGTGGCCCTCCTGGGGGGAAACGGATCCGGGAAAACGACGCTCATGAAGGTTATTTCGGGAATCCATCCTCCTGCCAAAGGCCGGCTGATCTTCGGCGGGCGGAATATCGCCGGGTTTCAAGCGGAACAGATCCTCCGGCTGGGGATAGGGCAGGTCCCCGAAGGAAGACAGATTTTTGCCCCCTTGAGCGTCCTCGACAACCTGCTTTTGGGGGCCTATGTGCGGTTCAAAGGCAAAGAAAAAAAAGAAGTGTGGAAGGACCTGGAAGGGATCTTCGGCCTGTTCCCAGTCCTGAAAGAAAGGGAAACGCAGAGGGCCGGAACGCTTTCCGGGGGGGAGCAGCAGATGGTCGCCATCGGGAGAACGCTCATGTCCAGGCCCAAACTGCTTCTCCTCGATGAACCCTCCATGGGGCTGGCCCCCAAAGTCGTAGGCGACATCTTCCGGGCGATTCAAACCCTGCCGAGCCGGGGAACCACCATTCTGCTGGTGGAGCAGAACGCCAAGGCGGCCCTGCGGATCGCGGAACGGGGTTATGTCATGGAAACGGGGCGGATTATTCTGGAAGGGGAGACCTCGGACCTGCTGAACAACCGGGAGGTCCAGCGCGCGTATTTGGGGAAAGAATATCGGGAGATATGGGAATGAGGGGGGAGCGATGATTTGGGACCGGCGCCACGAATGCATGCCCAGGGAGGAGATCGAGCAGCTGCAGCTGGAGCGGCTTCAGTCCACCCTGAACCGGGTTTATCGGAATGTGTCCTTTTATAAGAGCCGATTCGACCGGCTGAAGATCTCTCCGGACGACATCCAGACGATGAACGATCTGACCCGTTTTCCCCTCACGGCCAAGGAAGACCTGCGGGAGAGCTACCCGTACGGAATGTTCGCCCTAACCCTCCGGGATGTAGTGCGGATTCACGCCTCTTCAGGCGTCATGGGAAAATCCGCGGTCACCGGGTACACGCGGAATGACCTCCAGCACTGGAGCCAGCTCACCGCCCGGGTGCTTACCGCGGGAGGGGTCACCAAGGACGATGTCGTGCAGATCACCTTCAAGTACGGGCTTTTTACCGGAGCTTTCGGGCTTCACTATGGGGCCGAATTGATCGGCGCTTCGGTGATCCCCATGTCCACGGGGAATACCGGCAAGCAGGTGATGATCATGCAGGACTACAAAACGACCGCTTTGGTCGGCACCCCTTCGTATGCCCTTTTTCTGGGCCGCTCCCTCGAGAAGCAGGGGATCAACCCCAAGTCGCTGTCTTTGAAGCTCGGGCTCTTCGGCGGGGAGCCGTGGTCGGAACCCATGCGTAAAGAAATCGAAGAAAGCCTCCTCCTCAGCGCGACCGACAACTACGGCGTGAGTGAAGTCATGGGGCCGGGGGTTGCCGCGGAATGCGAAGGCAAGAACGGCCTGCATATTTACGAGGACCATTTCATCCCGGAAATCATCGATCCGCAAACCCTGCAGACCCTTCCGCCCGGCGCCGAAGGGGAGCTTGTGCTCACCACTCTGAATAAAGAGGCTTTCCCCGTAGTCCGGTACCGGACCCGGGACATCACGTCCCTGGACTTTTCTCCCTGTCCTTGCGGGCGCACTTTGGCGCGGATGAAGAAGGTTCTGCGAAGAAGCGACGACATTTTGTTCATCAAGGGCATCAAAGTGTTTCCCGCGCAGGTGGAGGCAATTCTCGCGGAAGCGGAAGGCGTGGAACCCCATTATCAGCTCATTGCCGACCGGATTGAAGGGGCGGATAGTCTGGAATTGAAAGTAGAGGTCACCGAAGAGGTCTTTTCCGACGAAATCAAGAGTTTGCAAAACATCGCGGCGAAGATCGAAGGAAGACTTCGGGAAATCGTCGGCGTGAGCGCAAAAGTCAAGCTGGTGGCTCCGGAGAGCCTGCGCTCCGCGAACGGAAAGATTCAAAAAGTGGTCGACCGGAGAAGAAAATGATGGGCCAAGCAAAACCGTACCCGAAGGGGCGGCAAAGATATGTATATCCGGGGGGCGAGCGCCCCTCGCCCCTTCCTTTTGCCGCCGCGCGCCGAGTCCATTCCCTTTTCCCGGCCGATAAACAGATGGGCCATAACCATTTAGAAGGAGACTGTATATGAAAACCTGGAAAATGAACCTTTCTTGTTTCCTATCATTTTTTCTCATCCTCTTCGCTGTCGTCTCGACGGCCTCGGCTCAAACCAAGCCGATCGAATTGACCTACTCCATCTTCTTCCCGGCTCCGCATAAGAACACGGTTCTGGCCGACGAATGGGCCAAGGAAATCGGGAAGCGGACCCAGGGAAAGGTTAAAATCACGGTGTTCCCGGGAGGGACCCTGACGCCGGCGGACAAGTGCTATGACGGGGTGGTGAAAGGGATCTCCGACATCGGCATGTCGGTCCTGGGGTACACTCGGGGGAAATTTCCCCTGAGCGAGGTGATTGACCTGCCGCTGGGCTACAAGAACGGCCTTTCGGCGACCCGGCTCATCAACCAGTATTTTCAAAAGTTCCAACCCAAGGAATTCGAGGAAGTCAAAATTCTCTATTTTCATGCCCACGGCCCCGGGATTTTGCACACGAAAAGGCCCGTGGAAAAGCTGGAGGACCTGAAAGGGATGCGGATCCGCTCCACGGGGTTGAGTTCGAAGGTTGTTTCGGCTCTCGGAGGGATTCCCGTGGCCATGCCGATGGGGGAAACGTATGATGCTTTAAAAAGGGGTATGGTGGATGGTTCCATGGCCCCCCCGGAGTCCCTGGAAGGATGGAAATGGGGGGAGGTGGTAAAATTTACCACGGAAAGCTTCGGGGCAGGTTACAGCACAGGGTTTTTCGTGGCCATGAACAAAGATAAGTGGAACGCCCTTCCCGCGGAAGTCCAGAAAACCATCGAGGGGATTAACAAGGAGTGGATCGATAAGACCGGGAAATCGTGGGACGAGATTGAAAAATCAGGAAAAGAATTCACCATAAAACTCGGCAATAAGATCATCTCTCTTTCCGCGGAAGAGCACAAACGCTGGACCGAGGCGGTCAAACCGATTCTTCAGGATTACGTGAACGCCATGAAAGCCAAAGGCCTTCCCGGAGAGGAAGCCCTGGCCTTCTGTCAGGAAACATTGAAGAAAATAAAATAAGGGTCCAAGGGTTCAAGGGCCGAGGGTTCGAGCAGCGCTCATCGATTTTAACAAGCGGATCCTTTACCCCTTGGCTCATCGAATCCTCGAGCCCTGGAAACCTGAAAATGAACCTGTTTCTCGATTGCATCTTGCGTCTGAGCCGATTCGCGCAGGTAATCGCCGGGATCGCCCTGAACGGGATTGTGGGTCTTACGGTCACCGATGTGATCCTGCGGTCCCTCGGCAGGCCGATCCTGGGGAGTTACGAAATTGTGGCCCTGATGGGAGCGTTGGTCGTCGGGTTTTCCCTGCCCTTCACCTCCTGGGTGCGCGGCCATATTTACGTTGACTTCTTGGTGCAAAAACTCCCCGACCCCCTGCGCCGGGGATTTCATCTGGCCACCCGGCTTCTCGCCATGCTCCTGTTTTTCCTGATCGCCTGGAATTTGTTCAAAATGGGCCTGGATCTGCAAAAGTCCGGGGAAGTCTCGCCCACGCTGCAGATTCCGTTTTACCCCATCGTCTATTCCGTGGGCATCTGCTGTTCCCTGCAATTTCTGGTTCTCTGCGGCGACGTCGTCAAATTGATGCGGAGGAAATATGAATGAAGTCGCCGCCGGGATCATGGGGCTTTTGCTGGTCCTGGCCCTCTTTTTTACGGGGATCGAGCTGGGTTTTGCCATGGCCCTCGTCGGGTTCCTGGGTTTTGCCTATGTGGTTTCGGTCAAAGCCGCGCTCAACCTCATCGCCAAGGACATCTTTGATGTCTTTTCTTCCTATGGGTTCACGGTAATCCCCCTCTTCATTTTCATGGGGCAGATCGCCTTCAACGCGGGAATCGCCAAGAGGCTCTATGACACGGCCTACAAGTTTATCGGCCACATTCCCGGGGGGCTGGCCATGGCCACCGTGGGCGGGGCCACGGCTTTCAAGGCGATCTGCGGCTCTTCGCCGGCGACCGCCGCCACCTTTGCCAGCGTGGCCGTGCCGGAGATGGACCGGTACGGGTACAGTAAGAAATTGTCCACGGGAATCGTGGCGACGGTGGGGACCCTCGGAATTCTGATGCCCCCGAGCGTGACCTTGATCGTTTTCGGGATCATCACCGAGCAGTCCATCGGCAAACTGTTTCTCGCCGGCTTGATCCCCGGGCTGATCATCGCCTCGTTTTTTGTCCTGATCATCTATGGGTGGTGCAAAATCAATCCCTCCCTGGGACCCAAGGGAGATCGATCCTCCTGGAGAGAGCGGGCCGCCTCCCTGCCCGAACTTCTCTGGGTCGGGGTTATTTTTCTCCTGGTGATCGGCGGCCTCATGAAAGGTTTTTTCACCCCCACGGAAGCGGGAAGCGTGGGGACGTTCGCCGTCCTCCTCATGGCTCTGGTCAAGAAGGAGCTGACCTGGAAAGGGTTCCTGAAATCCGCGGGGGAATCCCTCCGGACCGCCTGCATGGTTTTGATGCTGATCGCCGGTTCCACAATTCTGGGGCACTTCCTGGCGGTAACCAAAATACCGATGATCGCCGCCGACTGGATCATCCAACTGAGCCTGCACCGGGACCTCACCATGATCCTCATTGCCCTGATCTACCTGGCCGGAGGTTCGTTCATCGACGACCTGGCTTTCATGATCCTGGCGACCCCGATCTTTTACCCGGTTATCATTAAGTTGGGCTATGACCCGATCTGGTTCGGAATGATGATCAGCATCACCGTCATGATCGGCGTGGTCATTCCCCCCGTGGCCATCAATGTATTTGTCGTCAAGAATATTACCAAGGTTCCGCTGGGGGTGATCTACAAAGGGATCTACCCTTTTCTGATCAGCCTGGTCGTCTGCGCCGCCCTGCTTTTCTATTTTCCCCAGCTGGCGCTTTTCCTTCCCCAGCATTTCATGGATTGAGAACCGAGGCCGGGAGGGGAAGGGAAATATCTTTCACCGGGGTAGGGGCGCGAGGCCTCGTGCCCCTACAAAGGCAAGGCACAGCGAGCAGCCGGCCGAACCGGAAGCGAATGCCGCAGACTTGTCTTTCCCCGGCGCCGGTGTTATAAAGGCAGCATCTGGTCCCGATTTCGATCCGCGGCCGAAAGCAAAGACGGGACTCGAAATCCGGAACCCGAAACCCGAAACGAACTTTTGAAGCGAGATTCCTATGACCATTCAGGTCCGAACCGCCATTTCTTCGATAAAGGGGTATGTCCCGGGATTTCAGCCCGATCCCAGCGAGAACTATCTTAAGTTGAACAGCAACGAGAACCCTTATCCCCCTTCGCCGCGCGTTCGGGAGGTATTGAAAAAGACCGCCTACGAGGATCTGCGCATCTACCCCGATCCCTTGAGTATGGGGCTTCGCCAAAGGTTGGGCGCTCTTTACGGATTCTCCCCGGAGCAGATTATCTGCGGGAACGGATCCGATGAGATTCTCAACATCATCGCCCGCACCTTTGCGGGTCCCGGGGAGGTCATCGGTTTTCATGAACCCACTTTTCCCCTTTATCGAGTTCTGGCCGCGATCAACGGCAACGAAATCGTTGCGTCCGCCGTTCGCGAGCCGTACGACAAACCCTCTCCGGCTCCGGAGAAAGCGAAGGTGTTCTTCCTGGCCAATCCCAATTCTCCCGTGGGGTTCGTGTACCCGCTATCCCTCGTGGCTGAAATGGCCCGGAAGAGCCGGGGTATTTTCGTCGTCGATGAGGCCTACGCCGAATTTGCCGAGGAGAACGCTTTGAATTTAGTCCGGGAAATGGAAAACGTCATCGTCGTTCGGACGGTTTCCAAGTCCTATGCCCTGGCCGGCGTCCGCCTGGGATATGCCATCGCCCATGAAAAATGGGTTGCGGAGATGCTCAAGGTCAAGGACCCGTTTAACGTGACCCGGCTCACCCAGGAGATCGTGGCCGCCGCCTTGGATGACCAGGAATATTTCCGGGAAAAAACCCGAGAGATTGTCGACACCCGGGAATGGTTCTTCGGGGAAGCGAGGGCTTTGGGCTACCGGATGGTCCCCTCCCGGGCGAACTTCCTTTTTCCCCAACCGCCGCGGAAGGGCAGGGGGAAGGCCTTTTTCGAGGCCCTCTTCCGGCGGAAGGTTCTAACCCGGTATTATGACGAAGAAGGGCTGCGCGACGGGGTGCGGCTGACCATCGGCACCCGGGAGGAGATGGGGAGGGTGCTGGGCGTGTTCAGGGAGATTCTCCCGGAATTTTCGTAAAAAAATATTCACCACAGAGAGCACAGAGTACACAGAGGCTTTAGAATTAAAGAGAAAAGAACCGCCGGGCTTTGAAAAGCCATAGCTCTGCCTCAACGGTTCAAATTTTTTCCTACTTTTGGAATTCTCTGTGATCTCTGTGCCCTCTGTGGTGAGAAATTTGGGGGTTTTATGTCTATCTCCGTCCAAATCAAAGAATACATGGAAAACGCTTCCTGGATTCGGAAGATGTTCGAACAGGGGTTGGAGCTGAAGGCCAAATACGGGGCTGATAAGGTCTTTGATTTCAGCTTGGGCAATCCGAACTTGGAGCCGCCGGACGAGGTCCGGAAGGCGATTATGAGAGTTTTGGGCAGCGAGCGGCCCGGCCTTCACGCATATATGCCCAATGCCGGGCTCAGGGAAACCAGGGAGGCTGTGGCCAAGTACTTGACACGGGACCATGGGGTGAATCTTTCCTGGGAGCAGATTATCATGACCTGCGGCGCGGGCGGGGGCTTAAACGTGGCCTTGAAAACGATCCTTGATAAGGATGACGAGGTCCTTGTCTTGGCCCCCTATTTCGTAGAGTATTTTTTTTACATAAGTAATCATAATGGAAACGGTAAGTTAGTTAATACAAACGAAGATTTTTCTTTAAATACCGAAACGATCTCCAAAGCCTTGGGCGAGAGAACGAAGGCCATCATTGTCAATTCCCCAAACAACCCGTCCGGTCGGGTCTATGACTCCGCAAGCATGGAAAGGCTCGGAAAAATACTCGCTGACCACAGCAAAAAAAACGGGAAAACGGTCTACCTCCTGTCGGACGAACCCTATAGCAAATTGGTCTATGACGGCGTCAAGACCCCAAGTGTTTTTCAGGCTTACCCGGCAAGCCTTCTGATAACCTCCCATTCCAAAGATCTATCTTTGCCCGGCGAGCGCATCGGCTTTATAGCCGTCAATCCCCGCATGGAAAATCTCAAAGAAACGATCGACGGCTTGACCTTCTGCAACCGGATTCTCGGTTTCGTAAACGCCCCGGCGCTCATGCAGCGCATCCTGCCGTATTTGGACGGGGTTTCGGTAAATGTCGGCGAATACCAACGCAAGCGGGATCTTTTGTGCAAAGGCCTCTTGGACGCCGGCTATAAATTCACCAAGCCGGAAGGGGCCTTTTATCTTTTCCCCAAATCCCCGATCTCCGACGATGTCCTGTTTGTTCAAACCCTCCTGCAGGAAAATATTTTAGGAGTTCCGGGGACAGGTTTTGGCGCCCCCGGATATTTCCGCTTAGCGTACTGCGTCGACGACCGCGTGATCGAAAATTCCCTGGAAGGGTTCAGAAGGGCAATCAATAAATATCCACAACAACGATAGGGTTCAAGGGTTCGAGGGGTCCAGTGTCTTTCGTAATTCTTGCCATACCCTTTGCGCCATGTGGCATATTCTTAACGTCTGATAAGATATATTATGTAAACTAAAAGAAATAAAAAAATTTACCTGAAGTATTTAATGCTATCGTAAAAGCCGTTAGAAAGATGGTTTCGTAAAAAGCTTCAGATGCAAGGCGCGCAAAAAACTGAGGAGTGAAGCGCACTAACTTGGTGCGCTGCAACGACGAAGTTGAAGCGCAACGCCGCAGATGGACTTTTTACGAAACCATCATAATTCCCGCTTCGCGAATCGCGGCTTTCGCCAGGATGGTCAGGGCATCGAATCCCCTCACCGTGAAACTGTCTGGATTCACAACGACCGAAATTTCCGTACACCCGATTAAAATTACCTCCGCTCCCCGGGCTACCATCCTTTCTCCGATCTCTCCGAATTTCCGCGAAATCTCCTCGCGATCATGCCTTGCTCTTGTGTCTTTAACCTTAAAAATTTGGTTTTGCACTTCGGCGCGGTCATCATCCTCGGGAATCATTGTTTGAATCCCTGCCGCAGAAAACCGCTTCTGGAACAAGCCGACCTTCATGGCGCCTTCGGCAGCCAGGAGCCCAACCGTCCGAACGGCCGGCTGCGCTGCTTTAATCTCGATGGCGGCTTCGTCCAGCATCGATAGGATCGGCAGCGTGATTTTCCGGCGGAGTTCGGGCAGAAAATAATGGGCGGAAACGCACGGGATTATGATAAATTCAGCTCCGGCTCTGGTCAGCGCCTGGCCGCTGGAAACCATCATCGGCACCGGATCCGGGCCGGATCCTAAGATCGCCGGCAGTCTTTCAGGGATTTTCGGGTTGTTGTCAATAAGAATCCGGAGATGCTCCTGATCTCTGGAGGCCGGCGTGTGCATGAGGATCTTCTGAAAGACAAGAACGGTTGCTTCCGGGCCGAGACCGCCTAAAATTCCGATTACTTTTTCCATATTATAAATAATATCAAATAGTTATCTAAATTTTTAATGGGGAGAGGGAGTTTAAAGCAGGATCTTGTTCAAAAATTCCTTGGCCCGGTCGGATTGGGGATTGGCGAAGAAGCTCTTGTCCGTTCCCCGCTCGATGATCCGCCCCTGGTCCATGAAGATAATTTCATCGGCCACTTCCCGGGCGAAACCCATTTCGTGGGTGACCACGACCATGGTCATGCCCGATTTTGCCAGGGCGATCATGACATCCAGAACCTCCTTGATCATTTCAGGGTCCAGGGCGCTGGTGGGCTCGTCAAAGAGCATGATTTCAGGCTCCATGGCCAGAGCCCGGGCGATGGCCACCCGCTGCTGCTGCCCGCCGGAAAGGTTTCCAGGGTACTTGTCCGCCTGGTCCGGGATCCCTACCCTCTCCAAAAGGGTCATGGCTTTCTTCTGCGCGTCTTTTGTCGGAATATTTTTCACCTTGATCGGAGCCAAGGTGATATTCTGCAAGGCGGTCATGTGGGGGTAAAGTTCAAACCGCTGAAAAACCATTCCGATCCTTTGGCGAAGCTTGATCAAATCCGTCCTCGGGTCTTTCAGCGAGGTCCCATCGATGAGGATATCGCCCTCCTGGAACTCCTCGAGCCCGTTCAGACATTTGCAGAAGGTGCTTTTTCCCGACCCCGAAGGGCCGCACACCACGATCACCTGGGTGCGGTGGATGACCTCATTGATATTGTCGAGGACCTTGAACTTCCCGAACCACTTGCTGAGACCCTTGATTTCAATGATCACATCCTTTTCGCTCATCGCATCTTTCCCTTCTTGGCTTCCCATCGTTTGACCAGCGTGCTCATCGTCAGACAAATGAGAAAATAGACGATTCCCACAAACGTATAAAGCTCCAGACTTCGCACTTCCCGAGCATCCACGATGCTGGCCGACCGCAAAAATTCCTGCAAACCGATGACGTAGGCCAGGGAGGTGTCCTGAAAAATGATGATCGCCTGCGTCAAAAGCGAGGGGATCATGTTCCGGAAGGCCTGGGGGATGATGACGTACTGCATCATCTGCCGGTAGCTCAGGGCCGAAGAATACGCCGCCTGCATCTGCCCCTTGGGAATGGATTGGATCCCGGCCCGGACGATCTCGGCGAAATAGGACGCTTCAAAAATGACGAAGGCGATCGCGGCGGAGAGAAAGTCCCCCAGCGGCCTTCCGGCGATGATCGGCACAAGAAAATAGAACCAGAAAATCACCAGGATGAGGGGAATGCTGCGGAGAATATTCACAAAGACCGTCGCCGGGTAATAAATATAAAACCGGGAGCTGATTCGCGCCATGCCGACCAGGGTCCCGAGAATCAACCCCCCGATGGTGGCGATAATGGCCAGCTGAAAGGTCATCCCCAACCCGCGCATCAGGAACGAAAAGTTGTCGACAATGACTTTCCAGTCAAAGGCTCCCATGCTATCGCCCTCGCGCAATCAATCCGGGAACGGCCAGCTTCTTTTCCACAAAGCCCATGAGCAGAACGACCATCATCGTAATGACGAGATAAACCAAACAGGCCCCGGTGGTTGCTTCGAGGCCCCGGAAGGTGTACGCCTCGATCTGCTGGCTCATAAAGGTCGCTTCCAGAACTCCCACGGTCATGGCCAGGGAGGTGTTCTTAAAGGTCGTCAAAAATTCCGTCGTCAACGGCGGAATCATGATCCGGATGGCCAGGGGAATCGTGACGTACCGATACATTTGGAAATGCGTCAGCCCGGTGCTCAGGGCGGCGAAAAACTGGTCCTGGGGGATCGATTGCAGCCCGGACCGGATCTGCTCCGCCACCCGGGAGGAGGTGTAAATCGAAAGGGCGATGACCACCACCCAGAATTCGGCGTTGGGGACCTGGCGGTAGAGATATTGCTCGATCGCCGCCGGGAGAACCCGCGGGGCCGCAAAGTACCAGAAAAATAATTGGACCAGCAGGGGGATATCCCGGAAAAATTCGGTGTAGACCGTAGCCAAAATGCGGAGGGGTCGAAAGGGGGCCACCCGGGAGGTTCCTACGATGATCCCCAGGAAGAGGGCCAGAAACCAGCATAGGGTTCCCAAGGTTAGGGTAGTCCAAATCCCCTGGAGCATCCACTCGCCGTAGGGATGTTGCCAAAGGACCGACCAGCGAAATTCGTAGGCGAACGCCATGAAAAATGACCCCTGTTAAAAAAGGAGCCAAAGAGACATTTCTCCCTCCCTTTGGCTCCCTTGGTGAACGAGTCGGACCCCGGATTTACGGCCAGGCTTCGAGCTTCTGGAAAATTTTGAATTCTTCGCTCATCGGATAAGGGACGACCCCCTTCGGGCCGAGCCATTTGTCGTATATCTGGGCGTAACGGCCGTCCTTAATCATCTTAATGAGTTCAATGTTAATAAAATCCCGGAACTTGGAATCGTTCTCGCGGACGATGTAGGCATAGGGGTCGTAGGTAATAAATCCCCCTACGACTTCATACTGGTCCGGGTTGGGAGCTTTGGCCCTCATGCCGGCAAGCAGGATGCCATCGGTGCAGTAGGCATCTATGATGCCCCGATCGAGCGCCAGGAAACCTTGGGAATGCTCCTGATAAACGACAAGGTTGGCGGCGGGTTTGATCTCCCCTTTGTCATTCAGGTCGCGAATCGCTTTTTCGTTGGTGGATCCCTGGGCGGCCCCGACTTTTTTGCCCGGCAGGTCCTTGTAGCTCTTGATGCCGCTTCCCTTTTTGACCAGGAGCTGGGTCCCGGTCAGGAAAACCGTAATCGTGAAATCAACGGTCTCTTCCCGATCCACCGTGTGGGTAGTGGAGCCGCACTCGATATCGATGGTGCCGTTTGATACTAAAGGAATCCGGGTTTTGGGGTTGGTCGTCTTGATGATAAACTTGAGGGATTTTCCGAGCTTCTTTTCCAGGGCCTTGTGAAATTCTTTGGCCACATCCACGCTGAAGCCCACGTGCTCGTTGTCTTTGCTGATGAACCCGAAGGGAATGGCCCCGTCGCGGGTGCCAATCGTGAATTCTCCGCTTTTTGCGATTTTTTCCAGGGTGCCCCCCTGGGCAAAGACCGGGACGGCAAAGCACAATGCCAAGAAGCCCATCATCAATCCGAGGTAAATCTTTTTCATGGTGAACCCTCCTAAGGTTGGATGAATTGATTTCTTTGGGAAAATCCAAATGAATCTGCGCTCATATTAATTCCCACCCTGGGTTTTGTCAAGGGGGAACCGCCGCTTTTCCTGAAAAATTTGTCTTCGGTAGTTGTTGGGAAAAATGGATCTTGACAAAATTTTTTTTCTTCGATATTCAATCTTTCTATATGATGGTTTCGTAAAAATCAATTGGGTCGTCACCCCGGCGAAAGCCGGGTCCAGAACGTCTTGAAATAACTGGATTCCGGCTTCCGCCGGAATGACAAAAAAGGGGATTTGCAGACTTTTTACGAGATCATCATATATGAAAATCAGCGGCAAAGCGTAAAATCCGATTTTCAAAAACAAGGAGGAGAAAACATGGCAAGAAGGGTCTTTTTCGTAACCGTCGTTCTGTTTCTCATTTTGGCCTTGGCCCTGCCCGGGCCGGCAAGCGCCCAGCAGAAGAAGCGCTTCTTCGGGATCGCCACCGGCGGGGCCGGTGGCGTGTATTATCCCCTGGGGGGAGCTCTAGCCCAGGCTCTGACCAATAAGATCCCGGATATGGTCGTCACCGCCCAGACCGGAAATGCCACAGTAGCCAACCTCAACCTCATTTCGCGCGGAGAGGTGGAGTCGGGGATCGCCCAGAACAACATTTCCCTGGCCGCCTATGTCGGCGACAAAGAGACCTGGAAGACTCCGCAGATCAAGGGTTTGCGGGGATTTCGGCGCTGTTTCCCGAAATCACCCACATCGTCGTTCAAAAGAAAGCCGGGATGAAATCCATTGACGATATCAAGGGAAAGCGGGTGATCGTCGGCGATAAGGGAAGCGGAACGGATTTCGACGTCCAGCGGATTCTGGCGACTATGAACATGACCTATAACGACATCCAGCCCATCTATGTGTACTATGCCGCCGCCGTGCAGCGGATGCAGGATGAACAGGCCGACCTCCTCTTCTGGACCGCCGGGGTGCCCATTTCCAGCATCACCGAAATCGCCACGACCAAAGATGTGGATTTCCTTTCTTTCCCGGATGATGTGGTCAAGAAGCTTGCAGGCCAAATACCCCTATTACACCGGCGTTACCATTCCGGCCAAATCCTATCCGAAACAGCCGAATGCCGATCGGCGGCATCGCCATTATCTCCCTTTGGGTCACCCGCGCGGATGTGAGCGAAAAGGATGTTTACGATGTGACCTACCACCTCTGGGAAAAGACCCCTCAGCTCTACCGCGAAAAGAAGGAAATGGTCAGCGGCTCGGAAATGATGGCGGCGGCCCACGAGCAGGGAAAGAATGTGAAATTGGAGAGCGCCCTGGCCGGCATGACCATCCCTCTACATGCGGGAGCGTATAAGTACTACAAGGAAAAAGGCATCAATGTCCCTCCGGACTTGATCCCGCCTGAAGCCAAATAGGGAGGCCCCCTGTCTCTGCGGCTTCACCCAGGAAAGAAGGCGCCGTCGCGCGTCGCGAGCGCAATGCGGCGCCTAAACGTTCTTTCAGAAAACCCTCTGGATCCTTTTGGGGATCCTTCTGGCCGGAGGCGTGGGGGTTTCTTTCTATCCCCTGCCCGTCCTGCTTTTGACCGGCGGCGATCAAGTCATTACTCTGCGAATCGTGCGACCGGGTGATACCTTTCTCTTAGGGTTTCTCCACTCCATCGCCCGAAGCGACGTCTGGGACCGCTTCACCATTGACCCGCAGTACCGAATCGTGCTGATCGAAACCCGATTCCAGGGTCAGGGGACGGGGATCCCCTATGGAGCCGCGGAAGGCGAGACCCTAATTCGGGAAGGGAATTGGTTTCGTCTCACGGGGATGAAGCGCGTCGTCCCCGCCATTGACTGGCGCGTCGGCGCGGAATGGCATAACCGGTTCCGCTTTGGAGACGAACCCGAAATCGATCTGTCGGCCAAGATCGGCGATCGGCTCGTTCAGGTACGCGTTGAGAAAATGATGGCGATCGTCTGGCTTTGGACCTGCGTCTGGAAGCCCAGTTTGTAAAATGAGCCGAACTGTCGTCGTGAATGTTTTTCCAAATAAGGTGATAAAGCGAGAAAAATTATGGCTAAAGAAAACCAAAATACATCTTCCCAGGAAGTCCTCGGTTATCAGGTTGATGAAGGAAAAGTAAAAGAGCTGGTGGAAACCTTCGATCCCGAATTGCGCTTTCGCAATCTGAAAGGGGCGGCGGCGAAAGTCGCCCTCGCCATGTGCATCATCTTGGCCCTGTTTCACATTTATACGGCGGGGTTCGGGGTCCTGCAGGAATGGAAACATCGCTGTTTTCACCTCTCCTTTGTTCTTTCCCTCATCTTCCTCGTATACCCCACCCGCAAAGTTCCGATTAAACACCCAACCCTCACCTGGATCTACGAAATTGTCTTTTCGCTCTTGACGGGAATCATCCTCTCCCTGGGTTTGCGAAGCGTCCTAAAATTGGAGATGCCCGCCACGGTCCTGGCATTCTGCCTTGGCTTCTTCCTGGCCTTCGCCATGAAAACCCGCGACCTCTTCCGCCCCCCCAAGGCCAACTTTTTAGACCTAACCGCCTCGATCGCCGGGCTGGCGGTGATGGCCTACACCTTTGCCGTCATCATCCAAAATTGGAAAGCCTATGTGGATGAATCATCCACCGGCTTCATCCTCTGGACCTTCGGCATCCTGGCCGCCCTGACGATTCCCTTGATCTTCATGCTGAGAGACGCGGTCCAAATCCTCCGCGGGGAGAAAACTTTTTTCCTGGATCCCCAGAAAATCCCCTATTTTGAAATGGTGCTGGCGGTCATCGCCTTCGCGCTCTCCAGCTATATCATCGTGGATTTCGACCAGTTTGTCTTTCGCGCCGGATATCCCAACGTCCGGGATTTGGTCATCGGTAATTTCGCTATTCTCCTCATCCTGGAGGGAGCCCGGCGCAGCATCGGCCTGCCTTTGGCCATCCTGGGGCTCTTTGCCCTGGCGGTCTGTTATCTCGGGCCCCACTTCGTGGGAATTCCGGGGCTTGATTTCTTCGCCCACCGGGGCTTCTCCCCTTCTCGGATCATCGATCAGATGTTCCTCGGCACCGAGGGAATCTACGGCGTCCCCCTTGGGGGTCGTCGCCACGTTTGTCTTCCACTTTGTTCTCTTCGGAATCTTCACCATGAAGACCGGCTTGGGAAAATTATTCATTGACATCGCCATGTCCTTGGCCGGGTGGTCGGCCGGAGGACCGGCCAAAGTCGCCATTGTCTCTTCCGGCTTACTCGGGTGCATCTCCGGATCGTCCGTGGCCAACACCGTAACCACCGGTTCCTTTACGATCCCGATGATGAAAAAAATGGGATATAATAAGGAATTTGCCGGAGCGGTGGAGGCTTCGGCTTCCACCGGGGGCCAATTCATGCCGCCGATCATGGGCGCGGCCGCCTTCATCATGGCCGAATTCCTGAACATTTCCTATCTTACGATCGCTACCTGCGCCATCATCCCCGCCTTCTGCCATTTCTTTGCGGTGGGCGTCATGGTCCATTTTGAGGCCAGAAAAAACAACATGAAGGGAATTCCCCGGGACCAGCTTCCCAAAATCGGCCAGCTTTTGAAGGAGAACGGAATCCTGGTGATTCCCCTGGTGGTTATCATTTGGCTCTTGGTAGCCGGTTTTACGCCCTTTTTAGCCGCCTTTTGGGGGATCCTGAGTTCGGTCGCCTACGCCCAGACAGGCCCCCGGACAAAGGGTTTCTTCGTGGCCGTTACGCTGACCGTTCCCTCCGTCCTGTTTATGTGGAGTCCTTTTGAGGGACCCGCCTATCTGACCGCCATCTGGGCCGCGGTGGGTCTGGCCGGCCTTTATTGGAGCTGGCGAAAGGAAGATTTATTTTATTGGATTTGGGGGGTTCTTGCGACCCTGATCTTCGTAGTACTGCTGCTCCAAAAAACAAATCCGGAGCTTTCCGCTTTCTGGGCGAATTTCTTCATCGTCGTGGTAGGTCTCTTTTTGCGACAGGGGAGGATGCGCCTCGAACACGTGATCGACTGCCTGGAATGGGGAACCAAGAATGCCCTGGCTATTGGCGCCGCCTGCGCGGCCGTAGGATTTATCGTGGGGGCCACAACCTTGACAGGTCTGGGCCTGAAGGTGGCCAGCGCCACGATCTATCTCGCCAACTCCACGGCGGATGTCGTCAAGGCGGTTGACCTTCTGAATCTATTTCGGAATCGACCAATTGTCCCTTGTTTTCACGCTTCTTTATACGGCGATTGCGAGCCTGATCCTGGGGATGGGCCTTCCTACGACCCCGAATTACATCGTGGTCTCCATCATCGCCGCCCCTGCCCTTCTGAAATTCGGGATTGCCCCGCTCGTCAGCCACCTTTTTGTGTTTTACTTCGGAATCCTGGCGGACCTGACCCCTCCCGTCGCCGTCGCCGCTTATGCCGCTTCCGGCATTTCCCAGGGCGATCCTTTCAAGACCGGGGTGCGGGCTTTTTCCCTGGCCTGGGCCGGAATGTACGTTCCCTTTGCCTTCGTCTTCAGCCCGATTCTCATTTTCATGCCGTGGATTTTGGCAAAAAACCCGGGGGCCTTTCCCCTGTTTGACTTTCTCTTCGTGTTTGCCACGGTCATCCTGGGAATTATTGCTTTGGGAGCGCTGATCATCGGCTACTTCGGAGATCGAGCCACAGTGCCCGAGCGATTCCTTCTCTTTATCAGCCTCATCATGCTCTGGTGGCATGAACCAATCTCCAGCGTCTTCGGCGCCATCCTGCTATTGGGGATTTATCTTTTCCAACGTCGGCGCCGTCACAAAATGCAGAACGTTTACGCGACCTGATAAAAGGAGAGCGGGACGCCTTTCGCGGTCCCGCTCTCCATTCCATCCAAAACGTATAGGCCGAACCCAGGCCTTTGCTTTTTTCCCTTTTCGCTCTCGCGCCCTCGCGACTTGCGCCTCACGAATCCTTATGCCAGTCCTTCCTCCTCCCTGACTCCAAGCATCAGGTTCATGTTTTGAACCGCGGCCCCGGAAGCTCCTTTCCCGAGATTGTCAAAGCGGGAAATCAAGAGGATCTGTTCCGCATTTCCAAAAACGAATATTTCGATCCGATTGGTTCCGTTGCATTCCGAGGGATCCAAGAAACCGTCATTCAAATATCCCTCGCCGTAAAGCGGCATGACCCGAACGAACTTCTGCCCCGCGTAATGCGCCTGGAGCTCGGCGTGGATTTCTTTGGCTCCAATTTTGCTTTTCAGCATTCTTCGAAACAAGGGGACCGAAACCAGCATCCCCTGATAGAAGTTTCCTACCACCGGGAGAAATACGGGGGGATTTTCAAACCCCGCATGTTTTTGCATCTCCGGCAGGTGTTTGTGCGCCAACCCGAGGGCATACGGCCGCGGCCCCCGCAATTTATCCTTTGCGGCGGCGTCCACCTCTTCATAGGCGCTGATCAATTTCTTGCCGCCGCCGCTGTACCCGGTTAAAGATTGGCAGGTGACGGGATAATCCTTCGGTACGATCCCTTTGGATACCAAAGGGTAAAGAGGCATGATAAACCCGGTGGCATGGCATCCGGGCACGCTTACCCGCTTGGCCCCACAAATCCGTTCTCTCTGATCTTGACTGAGTTCCGGGATCCCATAGAGCCAATTCGGATCCGTTCGATGAGCGGTGCTGGGGTCGATGATTTTTGCATTGGGATTTGACACCATCGCCGCCGACTCTTTCGCGGCAACATCCGGCAAACACAAAAAGACGATATCGGCCTCATTGAGAAGTTCCTTCCTCCTCTCGATATTCTTCCGTTTATCGGATTCGATTTCGAGCAGCCGAATATCTCTTCGAGCCGCAAGGTGATCCCGGATTTTTAGCCCCGTCGTTCCTTCCTGCCCGTCAACAAACACCTTGAAACTCATGTCCCCTCCCCTTCATGTTCCGGATCGAAAAAAATAATGATGTTTAAAAAGTATGAAAAACTTCAAGGGAAAATGGGGCAAAAGAGAAATTTGTCCGGTCACACCGAAGACAAACGATTTCCCGGAAAAGACATCGCGAGAACCGAGCAGTTTCAACGAAGACGGCAGGCACATTTTCATATGGAGAGAAGATTTTTAGACGGGGTTCCCCCCCTTTTTCTTAATCGCCTCCAGGAAAATGTTCCACATCGATTCATGCCGTATTTCCAGAGTGGAGGGAAACCCGCTCAGGGACCAGATGGTGACCAACCCCTGGAGCATGCCGAAGAAGGTCGTCGCCGCCATATCCACGTCAATATCCTCTCGGATTGCCCCTGTTTTGATGCCCGCCGTTATGATATTCTTGATGTGCTCCAGAAAACTGTTCAGCACCTCGGATATCTTCCGGTTCAGTCTCTTATCCCCCAGGCTGATAATTTCCGCGATCACCAAGAACGACACCCCTTTTCTCTGCTCGATGGAGGATATAAGGTCCCGCGAAATCTTTCCCAAAAGTTCCAGGGGGTCTTGGATGGGATAATATCTTTCAATATCCCCAACCAAATTCTCTTCAATGTAATCGACCAGGAAGAGCAAGATCTCCCGCTTGCTTTTAAAATGCCGATAAATGGCCCCCCCGGAGACTCCGATCTCTTCGGCCAGTCTTCGAACCGTCACGTGTTCGCTGCCATATTTGATAATGATCTTTCTCAGGGTTTCGATAATTTGCTTTCGACGCAGAACGGTGTTCTGTCTTTTACGAACGATTTTGGGCATTTGAGTTCCCCTTCAGAATATTTCGAAAGCCACGATTGAAATTCGGAATCCATCATTTTCAACCGGTTAGAAATGATCCGGAATCCGGGTTCCATAGGAAACCATTCTATTTTTTATTTATCATAGTTTCCCAAAGGAAACCATTCTTTTTTTGGAGAAATACTTCCGGAAGTTCATTCCCGTGGGAAAAAAGCCATCCACCTTTTTAGATGGATGGCCAGGGGAGCGGAAAGAGATGTCAGGCGCCAATGGTCAAGGGATGAGTTGGAACATCGGGGAGGATTACTACTTGAATAACATTTCCACAAGCACAACGATGGCAACAACTACGATGAGGACAACAATAAATCCCCCCATCATTAAAAAGTTCATAAATTTTGCCCCAAACCCCTTTTTCTTTTCTTCAACCTTCTCGCTGGTCTCCTTTTTTAATTCGGCCATAAGATGTTTCCTCCTTTTTCTAAGACAGTTATGTAAATAAACGTTTACACAAATATTAATTTAGTTAAAGATATTTGTCAAGCAATAATAAGACAAAATTATTTTAACTTAACATGATGTATTTATTCGCTTATATGTGTTTCTAATCGTTTTCATGTAACCTTGTGATTACATGTTTGTAAACGGTTATTATTTTATTCGTAATTTTATGCGGTAGGCGCGTTCGGCCGTTTGGAGAAGTTTTCCGGCCTCCGCAAAGATCTGCGCCGGCGAAAAGGCCCGCAAAAACATTCTTCTTGCCCATAATACTCTATGTGATACTTCCATTCCTAATTGATGGGGGGAAAAAAGAGGGTATGAATGGAGATCTTTGATTTCTTTTGAAGACGGACTTTTTTAAGGATTCGGTTCCTCGGGCACCCCGCTGTTAGCCGTTTCGTCAAGGCGGGACAGAAACGCTTGCGGGTCACGGGTTCTGGGGCACTCTTCGCCCGCCGGGATGATTGCGATCATGAGTCTGGTAAAACCCTCGCCGCTCAAAGCCTCCTAAGGCGTTGCCAAAATTCACCAAATTTCGCTTGCGCTCTTCGTTACCCCAGCATTAAGGCGACGGCCCGTTCCACATGGATTTTCGTCGTATCCAAGAAGGGAATCCCTCGGGCGAATTCCTCCCTCAGGATCAAAGGCAATTCCGTTCCGCCCAGGATCAGGCCCTGGATCCCATTCCTTGCCCTTAGGCTGTCCGCGATCGTCAGCAACCGCTCCCGCGTTTCCGCCAGGAAAACGCCATTGACCAGTTCGCCCATGTATTTTTCGTGAATATAGTCCTGCTCGTCCGCGGGGGGAAGGACAATTTCGATCCCCTGCTTTGAGAAAGCCGTGGAGTAAAACCCCCCTTGCATGGTGAAGCGGGTCCCGAAGAGTCCGACTTTTTTTAAATTCAAGGCTTGCGCGGCTTCGCAAGCAGCCTCGACGATGCTTAGCAGCGGGATCGGCGACTGCCGGCGGAGATCATCAAAAACAATATGCGGGGTATTCGACGCCAGCAAACCAAAATCGGCCCCTGCCTGCGCCAGCTTCCTGATTTCCCCCAGAAGATACCCTGTCAGCGCGGACATTTCCTTCGCCGCAATCAGATCCAGCATCCTCTTCATGTCGATGCTGTCGATCAGAATGGAAGGATAGTTGCCGTCCCGCTTCTTTTCCCGGTACGACGCAATGATCAAACGATAATACTCGACGGTTGACTCGGGGGCGATGCCTCCGACGATTCCAACAGTCTTCATTTCCGATTCTCCTCTGAAAGGGATTTTTCCATTTAAGCGGACGAAGGTTGAAAAAATTGGAATTCAGCCCCTCACCCTGCCCTCTCCCCGCGGGGGAGAGGGTAAAACTGTTGCGGATCGCCAGGTTATTTCCAAGGTACTTTGCCCTTCTTCGGCCAACTCCGAAGCTCTCGGAAAAGAGCCAAAAGAAAAATGGTGTAGGACCCATTATCTTAAAAATGTAGACGATTAAGGAAAAGAGTTCAATAAGAAAAAGGAGGGAATCGGCAACCCTTCAGTCACGGGTGGTGCGGAACAAGTTCTGTTGTGGCCTGGGGGTTCGGGCGGTCCGCGCCGGAAGCATCGGTCGGGATAGGCAGAGACCCGGAGAAAATACCCATTCTCCGCAAGGGGAGGCGGGAGGCCTTGGCCCCCGCCTCGTCCACGAAGAAACCAGCGCCTCATGATTCCAAGCGGACCGTCCGGACCCCCAGGCCGGCGCATCTCTTCGCCGTTACAACGGTCTCCTATTCATAGCAATTCGCCACCCGTGACTGAAGGGTTACAGGGAATCGTACCCATTCAGTGACGGGGGGGCGGCAGGCCAGGGCACCTCCTGCCATTCACGCCGGACCTAAATCCGTAGTGCCTTCCCACCCTTGACTGAAGGGTTACAGGGAATATCGGACATCATCCTCCCGGGGCCAAATGGGAGCCCTAACGGACACGATTATTCAATCGTCCCTTCCCTTTTCTTCATAATGTTCAGGAGATCGCCGAGCATCTTTTCGTGTTCCAGACAGATGGAAAGGAGAATTGTTTCCAACGGCCAGGGATGCGCCATGTAGACCGCCGCCGAGGTGTGGAATTTAGCCCGGTCGAAGAGGCGATCAAAGGCTTCCCGGTCTTCCTTGCTCAGCCCTTTGCGAAACTCCTTCCACCTTCCCTGCTCCTTTTCCAAAACAAAGCTGAAGGGCATAACGGTTCGGCCCATATTTCCTCCGGACGGCTCTATCGAATCGTCTCCATGGGGTTTTAGTCGGGATTTGCATACTACTCATCAAATGATGATATGTCAAGAAATATCTTTATCCGCTAAAATAGTTGGATCATAGTGAAGTTACAAATAGAATGAAACTGCGGAGAAGAAATCATGATCAAAAATCGAATAGGCGTATTGGTGGGAATCCGGTACCCCCTGATCCAGGCCCCAATGAACTGGGTAAGCGGGGCAGAGCTGGCAGCCGCTGTTTCCAATGCGGGCGGATTGGGGACGCTGGGTCCGAACGCGGGGGCGGAGGCGGTTACGGAGGATGTGGAGCTGACAGGGGAGCGGTTGCGGGAGCAGATTCGGAAAGTCAGAGGCCTGACCCGGAAACCCTTCGCCGTGAACATCCCTATCGCTCTCGGGGAGGGCATGAAGTACTCGAAGAAATGCGTCGCCGTGGTCATAGAGGAAGCTGTTCCGGTCGTGATCACGTCGGTGGGAGCGCCCGATGTGTATACGAAGGTGTTGCACGAGGGAGGGATCAAGGTGTTTCACGCGGTATCGACGCCGCGGCATGCCAAAAAGGCGGAGGAGATTGGGGTGGACGCAGTTGTTTGCGAGGGGTATGAGGCCGGAGGGCATAAGGGTTTTACGGAACTGACCACGCTGGTTTTGACCCCCATGGTGGCGGACGCCGTGAAAATACCGGTCATTGCGGGCGGGGGTATCGGCGATGCCCGTGGGGTGCTGGCGGCCTTGGCCCTGGGCGCGGATGCCGTTTACATGGGAACGAGGTTTATGGCGACGAAGGAATCAGAAAGCCACCAGAATGTGAAAAACGCCATTGTTCGGGCGCAGGGGGCCTGCACGGTATCGGTGCCGAAAGATATCATGTTGGCGAGGGATCTGGGCAATGCGTTCACGAATCAATATCTGGAAATGCGGAAATCGGGTGTTTCTCCCGAGGCCTTGAGGGCGTTTCTGGCCGAGCACTCCCAGTTTGTGGCCCAACATCTGGGTGACGTCGAGAATGCCGAAGTGCATTGCGGGCAGGTTGCGGGCCTGATCCACAGCGCCCCCGGTGCGGCGGATATTATTTCCGGGATCATACAGAACATGTCCTCCGTTGTGGAAGAGGCGCAACGAAAACTGACGGCCTTCCAGGCCTGAGAGGAAATAGGCGAGTTCGAAATCATCCGCTTACCGGAAGCGGAATGCGGCAAAGGAGTCAGTCTCAAAGGAAGTGTATACCCAATTCTCAGATACCAAGGGGGGAAGAGGATCACTGGTCTTCATGACCTGTTCCCGATGCGGCGGGGGTCCCCTCCTCTCTTTTGGCATGAAGGTGGGAGCCAGGGTTTTCTTTGCATCAAGTGGGGCAACTATGAGGACGGCGTGATCCAAGAAAACAGGACTCCGGAACTCAGGGCTTTCTGGGGAATCCTTTGACAGAAATTCTTATCTAATATTTAGTGGGTTCTGTAAGCCTTATGGGGGAGCTGCTCCAAGGGTAACCTTTTTCCGCTCTTGGCAAAGCTTTTGGAGGATGAAATGAAAGATTGTTCCCGGAAGGAGGAGAGAAAAATAGGAAACTTGACGGGTATCTTTATTACGGGAGTTGCATAGAAGATTAACTGCGGAAAAGAAAGAAGCTGGAAATCGCTCGGAAAGTCAAGGAGGCAGTTCATTTTTATAAGAAGGAGAGGTGTGAATCCAATGAAAAACAGGATTGTGGCTGGCATGGTGGTTCTGTTGCTGACCGTGGGTTGTGCAACCATGATGAGTTTTGAAGAAAGGGAAAAGACATACGGCAAGGAGCCTCCGGTCATCACCGAGACTTATGCCGCCAAACAGATAAACCCGGTGGATACCTGGAAGGTTTACCTGAAGGCTTCCGACCCAGATGGGGACATGGAATCCATCGTGGCCACCGTCCATTTAGTAGGTTCGGGGACCCACCCGATAAGCCACACCAGGATTAAGGATGAGAACCGGAAGGAATTGTCGGGTTACGTTTCCCTAAGCACCCCTTCGGACAATGCCTGGTTGAATAATCTCACGCTTACGATGACAGTCGCGATCAAAGACCGGGCCGGACATCTCAGCAAGGTGGCGACCTTTCCTCTGAGTTTCAATAGTCGATATGTCCAGGAACTTCCTCCTCCAGGTGTCTTTCAGGAGCAATACCTTGGCCCAATCTTTATTACTTTGCGCACCTTTCACGACGATCAGGGATCCGAGGGTGGGCGCTTTTGATCGTCGTCCGTTTTCAATAAGTGGCGCAGCGTAGATCTGCTATCTGTTCCAAGGTGGAGTCATAAGGACTTCACCCTGTCTGCATATTAGGCATACAAGCTTTTAATACACCGTATCAAAGGAACCGGTTAAGCAGGATTTGGAGGGTTGTAAGGAAGAAAAAAATATCGACCGGCACCTGACTCTTTACAATGCCACGCGCCATGTAATGGGGTTCGACTATACCGAATTAGGTGGAAGAAGGATCTTCGGAGAAGATGACGCGGCATCACGCGCATTGATTTCATCAGCGCCAGCGCCGACTTAAGAGATATCCAGCGGAAAAAATAGATTAACAATTACCAGAAAGTTATGGTGGCGGTGCAGGGACTTGAACCCCGGACACTGCGGATATGAGCCGCATGCTCTAACCAACTGAGCTACACCGCCACGAATCGATTGTTTAATAAAAAATTATATTAGGATATTGGGGCGGATGTCAAACCAAAAAAGCTACCGGCGGTAACCCTTCAGTCAAGGGTGGGAAGCCGCTACGGATTCAGGTCCGGCGTGAATACCAGGAGGTGCCCTGGCCTGGGGGTCCGGGCGCTACGCTTGGAATCATAAGGCGCTGATTTCTTCGTGGACGGGGGCGGGGGCCAAGGCCTCCCGCCGCTGATATCGGAGTCTCAGGGTTTTCTCCGAGTCTCTGCTCATCCCGACCGATGCTTCCGGCGCGTACCGCCCAAACCCCCAGGCCAACAACAAAGCCTGCCGCCGCCCCCGTCACTGAATGGGTACTACCGGCGGTTGGCTTTCAGCGATCAGCTAATTCGTTTTCATCCCAAAACCCTCTTTCCGGTTGCGGGAGAGGGGTGCATGGAGAGTGAATTAGGTTTTCGGATAAAAAGGTAACGGTTCCTTGCTGAGTGCTGACGGCTATTCTTTTAAAAGGTAATCCGGCTTGACGTGGTACATGGATTTGAAAATGTTTTCCTTAACTCCCCGGTGGTCCTTGTCTAGTTTCCGGATGAGATCCTTGATGTATCCCCTCTTGGTGTTGCCTGCGGTTGGGCAAGGGTTGGGGACTACGGGAAGCGCAGCCTCTTTCGCGAATTTTTTCAGGATGTACTCGTCCACATAAGCGAGGGGGCGGATCAAATCGAATTCCCCCTTGAAATAACTCTGGGTGGGGATCATGGTGCTGACTTCCCGGGAAAAAAAGATATTCAACAGGAAGGTCTCGATGACATCGTCCTTGTTATGGGCAAGGACAACCTTGTTGCACTTGTACTCCCTGGCCCTCTCGAACAGCTTCCGGCGCCGCAGGCGGGAACAAAGGAAACAGGGGCTCGCCTTGCGGTTGAAATCGCTGTGGGCCAGTTTTCCGATGTTGGATTTCTCGATGAGGTAGTTGTATCCCTCCTTCTTAAAATATTCTTCCAAAACTCGGGCCTCGTTTCCATCCGCCCCCTCAAAACCCAAATCCACATGAACGGCCAGAACCAACTCGGGTTTGGGAACGAAGAGCAGTTGGCCGGTAATGAGCTTGATCAGGGTCAGGCTGTCGGCGCCTCCGGATACCCCCACGATGACCCGGTCGCCTTCATTCAGCATGTTGTGGCGGAGGCAAGCCTCTTCGAAGCGTTTGCGGAGATGAAGCAGGAGTTTGCTCATGGAAATGCCTAAAATGCGCTAAAGCGTCTAAATTTTAAAGCCCTGAGCCATCTCTTCACCCGGAGGGGCCGGCCCAAGGGCTTGATCGAATGCGACTGTCTATCAACATTGCATTGGATCATGATTCTGTCAAGGATTTCAAGCGGTTCTCTCCATCGGTCCAGTTAGCCTCGGGACTCGAAGTTCACAATTTCGCCGAGAACCAGAGCCGTCCAAAAGGCCTGGACATTGGGATAATAGCAGAGGGAGCAAAAGGCAATTCCTAAAAAAACAGAAGCAGAAGTTCTTTCATATGGTTTCGAGAAAGGCCTGGGCTTCGGCTTGAACCTCCGCGTTCACAAGAAACTGGGCATGGTTGACGGAGAAGAGCTGGTTTTTCCCCGCCCAGGGCAACCAGGCGCTTCTTACGCTAACCTGGCCGTCCCCCCTTCCCTGCCGGATTTCCATGGGAACAAGAGGTCGGGGAAGGATTCCTTCCAAACCGTCGAAAAGAGAAAGAATCGGCGTTGTCCGGCCTGGGGTGGATGATTTCAGAAAGATCCGGATAAAATCCGTTCGGGTCCCGATCAGGTTCAAATAGGGGATTCTATTTTTTTTCTCTTCTCCCTCCCCTGAGACCAAACGGCGCATGAAATCGGAACCGGGGAGGAGCTCTTCGATCCCCCCCTCGCGGGCATACCCGGAGAGACTCCTGCTCAGAAAAGAATTGGATCCGCTCATGCCCTTTTGCAGGGCTCCGGAAAGCGGAATCTTCCCGCGCCCGAGCAGAGAAGAAAGCCAGGCAAGGGGCCCGGCCAATTTCGCAAGCCGGCTTCCATGGTTGGGGACACCGAGCAGGACGACCCCCGAGACGCGGTCCCAGCCGGGTCGGCGGTCCTGAAGGTATTTCCGGGCAACCAACCCTCCGCGGCTGTGGCCGAGGAGCACCTTCTTATCCCGAGGAGGAATCTTTGCCAAATGGGTTTGCAGCTCTCCGACGGCATGGTCGATCGGGCCCCTCGATTTTTCTTGAGACCAAGTCAGAATTCCGTACCCTTCCCTTTTCAAAAAAACCCAAAAAGAAAGAGGCGGGGGGTGAGAAAGGCGCAGGGGAGGAGAAAAGCCGAGAATGCCCGCCGCGGGAAGGCGGGATGGGCTGAGCGGAAGACGCAGATCCGTGAGCACATAATCGAAAGGGACGGCGCCGTCCAACAGGCTTTCGCCAAAAGGGTCGAGCCAGGAACGGTCGCTCATGCCCAAACCATGGATGAGGACCACCCAGGGTTTCCCTCTCCCGGCCGGCTCCTGCACGTGAAAAGAAAAGGATCGAGCCATGTTTTCTCAGGAAAGGGATGATAGGGCCAAAGCCGCCTTGTGAAATTCCTCGAGGGAAAGTCTCTCCCCTCGCACCTTGGGATCGATTCCCGCGCGCTGCAGGGCCTCCTGAATTCTTTCCACGGGAAAACGGGAAAATTCCCCGAGGCGCAGGGCATTTCCCAGCATCTTACGGCGATAGGCGAAGGCCGACCGAACAACCTTGCGTAGGTTCTCCGGATCGTCGACGGCGATCCGGGGTTGGGAAAGGAACTCGAAGCGAACCACGGCCGAGGCGACTTTCGGCTCAGGATGAAAGGCCTGGGGCGAAACCGAAAAAAGCAGGCGCGTTTCGGTGTAAAGCCGGGTCCAGAGGCTCAGGGGCCCGTACTCTTTGGACCCGGGAGAGGCCACCAGGCGCCTGGCCACCTCTTTTTGGAGCATCAGCACCAAGAGCGAAAAACATTCCCGCTCTTCAAGAAAGCGAAATAGGATCGGGGTGGAAATTTCGTAGGGAAGGTTGGCGACGATTTTCAACCGTCGTCCCCAGCGGCGATGAAGGCCGGCGTAATCGAACTGCAGCGCATCCGTGTGAACAACCTCGACCCGCTCGTTGTCGCCGAAATGCGTCTGCAGGATTGAAACAAGGCTGGAATCGATTTCCAGGGCATATACTTTTGCCGCCCTTTGGACCAGCGCCGCCGTGAGCCCCCCGTTTCCCGCCCCGATTTCCACAACGATGTCATCGGGCAGGAGGTCCGCGCCGTCCGCGATCCGCTGAAGCACGCGGGCATCGATGACAAAATGCTGCCCCAGCCTCTTTTTCGGGCGTATTTGCAGGGTTTTAATCTGTCGGCGAAGGGAGTCCAAATTCGTTTAAAAAATTCACCACAGAGGGCACAGAGAACACAGAGGAATAATCTGGGGAAAAAGCGAGTCCAGACTCCCGGTAAAATGACGACTACGTTTATTTATAAATTGTTTTTTCCTCGCCTGATTCAACTCTGTGCTCTCTGTGTGCTCTGTGGTGAAAAGGGTTGTTTGTCCGCGGTGAAGCGGGAATAAGCATTCAGGGAAAGGCCTCCCCGCCGCCCTTCCTGTAAAAAATGATACCCGGCTGCCGCAACCATGGCAGCATTATCCGTGCAGAGGGAAGGCGGTGGAAAGAGAACCGTGATCCCTGAGCTTTCCCCTTCCCGGGAGATTTTTTCCCGCAGGCGGGTGTTGCAGGCCACCCCCCCGACCAGCACGACGAGTTTGATTTCTTCCTGACGGGCGGCCCGCAGGACCTTGGCCGTCAGGGTATCCACCACCGCCTCTTGAAAGGATGCGGCAATATCCCGAACCTGGGGAATGGAAAATTCGCCCGTGAATCCCTTCAGGTAATTTAAGACGGCGGTCTTGAGGCCGCTGAAGCTGAAGTTTAAGGAGTTCCCTTCCAGAAGGGTCCGCGGGAAGGGAACGGCGGATGGGTTCCCCTCACGAGCCAGCCGGTCGATGACCACTCCGCCGGGGTAGCCGAGGCCCATGAATTTGGCCACTTTATCGAAGGCCTCGCCGGCGGCGTCATCCAGGGTCCGACCCAGGAGGGTCATTTGGATGGGCGAAGAGACTCGAAAGAGGCTTGTGTGCCCGCCCGAAACCACGAGGGCGACGAAGGGGAAGCGGACCGAACTGCCATGGGATAGGTAGATTGCGGCGACATGGCTGTAAATATGGTTGACCCCCACCCAAGGGAGGTTGCGAACATAGGCCAGGGATTTGGCGACGGCGAGACCGACCAGCAGGGATCCTACAAGTCCCGGGCCCTGGGTGACGGCGATGGCGTCGATGCTCTCCAGACTCTCCCCCGCCCGCTCCAAAGCTTCATCGACCACCGGCAGGATCGCCTCCACGTGCTTCCGCGAGGCCAGTTCCGGCACGACCCCGCCGTATCTCTTGTGCAAATCGACCTGGGAGGCTACGACATTGGATATGATTTCAAGGCCGTCTCCGACCACAGCGGCGGCAGTCTCATCGCAGGACGACTCGATCCCGAGGATCTTCATAAAAAATAACGCTCCTAATTTTGATGACTTCGTAAAAAGTCAGCTAAACGATGGTTTCGTAAAAAGCTCCAGCTGCAAGGCGCGCAAAAACTGAGGAGTGAGGCGCACTGATAGGTGCGCCGCAACGACGAAGTTGAAGCGCAACGCAGCAGATGGACTTTTTACGAAACCATCAATTTTTATCCGCGTCCGTCCGGGGTTCCAGGGCCTCCCCTTGGATCAGGCGCTTCTGGGCCGGGTGAGGACCCCGGGGTTGGAAATTGCCATCTTCCCAGCAGAAGTTTATGAATAGGATAGCACGAAGGAAGATCGGAAGAAAAGCGGGTTCTGCATGCGGACAGAATGTAAACAAGAAGCGCTGAAGCCAAAAGAAAAAGAGGCCGGGGATTCGCCCCAGCCTCTTTGCTTTGCGCGCCGGTCCTTGCGGCTCTCAGCCGCCGATAACCGCGGCCATCTGGAATATGGGAAGATACATGGCAATGACCAGACCGCCCACGGTTATGCCCAAGAAAACCATCAGGGCAGGTTCAATCAGCGAAGTCAAGGCGGCGACGGCCGTATCCACTTCATCATCATAAAAATCCGCAATCTTACTGAGCATCGAATCCAAAGCGCCGGTGGATTCACCTACGGAAATCATCTGGACGACCATGGGCGGGAAAATTCGGCTGTCGCCCAGCGGTTCGGCGATCGTTTTCCCCTCGCCGATGCTGACTTTGGTCCGCAAAATCGCTCTTTCGATGGTCTTGTTCCCCGAAGTCCGGGCGACGATATCGAGCCCTTCCATGATGGGCACCCCGCTCGACAGCATGGTTCCCAGGGTGCGGGTGAATTTGGCGATGGCGACTTTTTTGATGAGCGAGCCTATCACCGGAATCTTCAGGAGCAAATCATCCACGATCATCCGCCCCCTTTCGGTGCGGTACCAGCGGACGAAGGCTACCACCAGCACGACCAGAGCCCCGGCAATAAACAAAAAGTAGCGGCGCATCAATTCGCTGAGATAAATGACAAATTGGGTGAAAGCGGGTAGCGTTCCGCCCATGTCCGCGAACATCTTCTGGAACACGGGGATCACGAAAAGCAGAAGGCCGGCCACCACGACAAGGGCGATGGAGAGCACGACGCTCGGATAAACCATGGCGCCTTTGACCTTCTTTTTCAGGTTCATGGTCTTCTCGATGTACGCCGCCAGGCGGTTCAAGATGGTGTCCAGTATTCCGCCCGCTTCTCCCGCAGCCACGAGGTTGCAGAAAAGATCATTGAAAACGCGTGGGTGTTTGCGCAGGGCGTCGGCAAAGGTGGAACCCGCCTCCACGTCTCCCTTGACCCTCTGGAGAATCTCCTTAAAAGCGGTGTTCACCTGCTGGCTGGCCAGGATTTCCAAGCACTGCACCAAGGGCAGGCCGGCGTCGATCATGGTGGCGAACTGCCGGGTAAAGACCACTAACTCTTTTTCCTTCACCCGGCGGCTCTTGGGAAATTTGAAGCTTTTCAAGAGGTCTTTGGGCTTGGTTTGAATCTTGATTGCCTGAATCTGCTGCCGGCGAAGCTGCATGCGCACCGCGGCCTCGTTGTTGGCTGAAATTTCGCCGCGCTCGATCGTTCCCTTGCGGGAGCGTCCTTCCCAGACATATACATCCATTGGCATCCTCCTGCTTTGATCCCTAATCCTCGACGGTGGTTTTCATGATTTCTTCAACGGTGGTGACGCCTTCTTTCAGCTTGGTCAGCGCGGCCTGGCGCAGGGATTTCATGCCGAGCCGGACTGCTTCCCGCTTGATCTCGCTCGATGAAGCCCCCTGCAGGATGAGTTCCCGCACTTCCTCTTTCACCGGCAGGACTTCGTAAAGCGCCACCCGTCCCTTGAAGCCGGTGTTCCCGCATTGCGGGCACCCCTTCCCCTTGAAACAGGTGTAGGAGGAGACATCCTCCTCGGAAACGCCCAGATTGAGAAGCATTTGGGAAGAAACCTCGACCGGGGCCTTGCAGGATTCGCAGTTCCTGCGGGCCAACCGCTGGGCCAGAATCAAATTCACCGAAGATGCGACCAGAAAAGGTTCGATCCCCATGTTCAGCAGTCGGTTGATCGTGCTGGGGGCGTCGTTGGTGTGCAGCGTGCTCAGAACCAAATGCCCGGTCAGGGCCGCTTTGATGGCGATTTCGGCGGTTTCGAAGTCCCGGACTTCCCCCACCATGATAATATCCGGGTCTTGGCGCAGGAAGGAGCGAAGACACGCGGCGAAGGTAAGGCCGATTTCCTCGTGGGTCTGGACCTGGTTGATTCCCATCAAGTTGAACTCCACCGGATCTTCCGCCGTGGAGATGTTTTCCGTGACCTGGTTCAGCTCCGAAAGGGCCGAGTACAGGGTGGTGGTCTTGCCGCTTCCGGTCGGGCCGGTGACCAGAACCATGCCGAAGGGTTTGTGAATCGCCTCTTTGAAGTCCTGTAGGGGCCTCTCCTCGAATCCGAGTTTGGTCATGTCCAACTGGAGATTGGATTTATCCAAGAGGCGCATGACGACCTTTTCCCCGAACAGGGTGGGCAGGACCGAAACCCGGAAATCCATTTCTTTGTCCTTGCCGAATTTGATTTTGATGCGTCCGTCCTGGGGCAGCCGCCTTTCGGCGATATCCAGTTTGGCCATGATCTTGACGCGGGAGATGATCGCGTTTTTGAGCTTCATCGGGGGCTTCATAAATTCATGCAACACGCCGTCGATGCGAAACCGGACCCGGAAGATCCTTTCGTAGGGCTCCATGTGAATGTCGCTCGCCCCGCGCTTGATCGCCTCGTTCAGGATCAGGTTAACCAGTTTAACGACCGGGGCGTCTTCCGAGGCCTGCTGCAGCTCCCGGACGTCCACTTCTTCCGTGTCTTCGAGAAGCTCCATGTTTTCGCCGGAGTCCATGGAGCCCATGATGTCGGCCAGGCTGCTCGAGGAGTCGTAAAACTTGTCGATGGACGCCTTGATGGTGCTCTCGGTGGAGACAAAAACCTCGACATGGCAGCTGGTCAGGAACTTGATGTCGTCGATCGCCAGAATGTTGGAAGGATCGCTCATCGCCACCCGCAGCGTGGAGCCCACCCGCTTGATGGGGATGACCTGGTATTTGAACACCACATCCGGCGGAATCATCTTGATCGCTTCCGAATCGACCTGAACTTCGGAAAGATCGATGGCGGGCACCCCATAGTGCCGGCTCAGGAAGGAGACCAGATTTTTCTCCGTGATATAACCCAGCTTGACCAGCGAGGTGCCGAGTTTATGCCCGGATATCTTCTGTTCCTGCAGGGCCGATTCCAATTGTTTGGCGGTGAGCAGCCCCTTGCTTACCAATAAATCACCGAGCCGAAGGCTCATATTTCCACCTCAATAACTTTTGTGACGATACGAATTGTTAAAGAAAACAATGGAGTTATTGTCCGCTTGATTTTCGCTAAGACTGTATCGTCAAAAAAAGTTAATAGCTGAAAAAAATTTTATAGCCGGGAGGTGGAAAATCCGCGAATCCCCTTTCCTGAATAAATTCCACATACTTCCCCTCTTTTCTTGACTTTTCTTTGCAAAAAAGATACCTTCACAAATAAGCCGGGGATTGTGGAAATAACTGAATAATGTTAGGAAAGAGGCCAAATTTGCGCCTCTTCGCCGATTTGGTCCGGCCGAAAGGGACCCTTTGTGAACAAATTTGTCACCTTTGTCGCCACCGGAGGTTATGTTGGTTTTTTCCCCGTCGCCCCGGGCACCGTGGGGGCTCTGGTGGGTCTCCTTTTGTGTTTTCTTTTTTCGTCTTATCCCTTGGCCCTTTACCTCTTGAGTACTGCCGCCCTGTTTTTTCTTGGGGCGTGGGCCGCTGAGCGGGCCGAGATTTCCCTTGGTTGCAAGGACAGCCCAAAGATCGTGATCGACGAGATTGTGGGCTTGCTCATCACCATGGTTCTTATTCCCTTGACTCCCGGGACCGCTCTCGCCGGATTTATTTTTTTCCGTCTATTCGATATAATCAAGCCGCCCCCGGCCGGAAAAATCGACCGCCAGATGAAGGGCGGTTTCGCGGTTCTTCTGGACGACGCCGTGGCCGGGCTTTATGCGAACTTTTCCTTGCGCCTGCTTCTGTGGGGGAATCCTCAATTCATTCAGAACCTGGACCGCTGGTTCCGTTCTTTCCTATAGAAAGAAAAACTTTGGCATCAGTTTAGAGTTTTGAAAAAATCATGTGACCGCCTCTGTCGGGGCCCAGGGGCCTGAACGGAACGCGCCGGAAGCATCGGCTGGGTTGGCCCTTGGCCTCGAAGATCAGAGCTTGTTTCCGCCGGAGCGGGCGGGGGATATCGTCCCCGCCCCCTCCACGGAGAAATCAGCGCCTCATGATTCCAAGCGGGCCGGTCTGGCCCCCGGGCTCTAAAACCGCTTGGCCCTGACGAAATTCCTTTTTTCAAAGGGCTAAAGGGTTACAAACTTTGATTATTGAACTCCTGATGATCGGAAACGAATTGGTTTCGGGGGAAATCGCCGATGCCAATGCCTTCTACATGGCCAACGTCCTGACCGAGAGGGGATTTTGCGTGTCCCGCGTTTCCATGGTGGGGGATCGGGAATTGCCAATCCGGGACGCCCTGCTCCAGGCTCGCGACCAGGCCGACGCCCTGATCGTGAGCGGCGGTCTGGGCCCGACGAGCGACGACCTGACCACGGCCGCGGCGGCCAAGGCGTTCGGGGAACCGCTCGTTCTTCACGAGGAAGTCCTTGGCCGGATCCGAGCGCGGTTCGCCAAGGGGGGCTTAGAGATGCCCCGGTCGAATGAAAAACAGGCCCTTTTCCCCGCGAGCGCCGAAATCATCCCCAACCCCGTGGGAACCGCCCCCGGGTTCTGCCTCCGCTCCCGGGGAAAACCGTTCTTTTTTCTCCCGGGGGTTCCCCGGGAGCTGCAGCATCTGTTTCTCCAGACGGTTCTCCCGATCCTTGAAAAAGAGAGAAAAGGAAATACCTATTATCGCGCCCGCACCCTCAAAGTATTCGGCTTGACCGAATCCGCCATCGCCGACCGTTTGAGCGGGATCAATCCCGAGCCTTTTTCCGCCACCCTCGCCTACCTTCCCCGATACCCCGAGAACCATGTCAAAGTGATCGTCCGGGGGCTCGACGCCGAGGAAGCCGAGGCAAACTTGAGGGAGCTGGAAAGAATCATTCGGGAAAAACTGGCGGGAAGGGTTTTTGCCGTCGACCGGGAAACATTGGAAGAAATCGTCGGCCGCCTTCTTACGGAGCGGCAAGCCACTTTGGCGGTCGCCGAATCGTGCACCGGGGGGTTGGTGGCCCACCGGCTGACCAACGTCCCCGGAAGCTCCGCATATTTTGAACGGGGCGTGGTGGTGTACAGCAACCAGGCCAAGACGGAACTGCTTCAAGTTCCCGAAGACCTCATTGCCGAACTGGGGGCGGTGAGCGCCCCCGTGGCCGAAAAAATGGCCGAGGGAGTGCGGCGTTTGAGCCGGGCGACGCTGGGTTTAGGGATCACCGGCATAGCCGGGCCCGGCGGGGGAAGCCCGGACAAACCGGTAGGAACCGTCTTCATCGCCCTATCGGGTCCCGAGGGGACTGCTTCGAGGCGCTACCCCTTTTGGGGGGACCGGGAGCAGGTGAAAATAATTACCGCGCAGACGGCCCTGGATTGGGTGAGGCGATATTTTCTCTTCCAGGGCATTGCCGGATTCCGGAAGTAAGACGGCTTCGCAAAAAGTCTACCGGCCCCGCGGGGAGCGGGATGGCGCGGCAAATGATGAAAAGGTGTAGGGGGTTGGGAGTCTCCTGCCCCCTCTCCCAGTTTTTGCGCGCCTTGTCCCGCCTCGGCGGGAGAGCTCTTTACAAAGCCGTCATAGTGGTGACTTTTTAGGGGACCCTGTAACCCTTCAGTCAAGGGTGGGAAGCCGCTACGGAATTAGGTCCGGCGTGAATAGCAGGAGGTGCCCTGGCCTGGGGGTCCGGGCGCTACGCTTGGAATCATAAGGCGCTGATTTCTTCGTGGAGGGGGCGGGGGCCAAGGCTTCCCGCCGCTGAGATCGGAGTCTCAGGGCTTTCTCCGAGTCTCTGCTCATCCCGACCGATGCTTCCGGCGCGTACCGCCCGAACCCCCAGGCCAACAACAAAGCCTGCTGCCCCCCCGTCACTGAATGGGTACGGGACCCTCATTCTTGAGGTTTTCGGGAGACGGATCTTGTGATATGATGGAAAAAATTCGCTCGTTCATAGCCATCGAAATCCCCGAGGTTTTGAGACAAAAGATCGGGGAATTTTTGCGCGAGTTGAGAAGCAGCGGGGCCGATGTGAAATGGGTCCGCCCCGAGGGGATTCATTTCACGCTCAAATTTCTTGGCGCGGCGGATCGGGAAGCCCTGGAAACGCTTTCTCTGGCCCTTCGCCCCGTTGTAAAGGAGTTTGCGCCCTTCGAATTGAAGGCGCAGGGGGTCGGCTGCTTCCCTTCTTTGCGCAACCCCCGTGTGGTCTGGGCGGGATTGATCGAAGAGACAGGCGCCGCTTCCCGGCTCCAGCGCGAAATTGAAACGATAACCGCCGGACTCGGTTTTGCCTCCGAGGAACGACCTTTCAAACCCCATCTGACTCTGGGCCGGGTGAGATCCCCAAAAGGAAGAAACTCCCTGACGCAGATGATCGAAGGGAATTCCAACCTCGGGCTCGGATCCTTTCGGGTCGAGCAGGTCATTCTCTTCCGGAGCGAACTTCGGCCCGAAGGGGCGGTTTATACCAAACAACAGGAATTTCATTTACAGTAACACTTGATGGTCTCGTAAAAAGTCGAAATTCCATAGAATTTGTCATTCCGGCGAAAGCCGGAATCCAGTTATTTCAAGGCGTTCTGGATCCCGGCTTTCGCCGGGGTGACGTTTCAAGAGACTTTTTACGAAACCATCACACTTTGATGAACTCGTAAAAAGTCGTCATTCCCGCGCAGGCGGGAATCCAGAATCTGCCAAGATATTGAAAGACTGGATTCCCGTTTTCACGGGAATGCCGGAATAGCCCATTTCCAGACTTTTTACAAAACCATCACACTTTAGCCCTTTGAAAAAAGGAATTTCGTCAGGGCCAACCCAGCCGATGCTTCCGGCGCGTTCCGTTCCGGCCCCCGGGCCCCGACAGAGGCGGTCACATGAATTTTTCAAAACTCTAAACCGATACCATTTACAAGGAAATTAGGGGTGGAGGAGTTCATTCCCGAAGGAATTCTCAACTCTTCCCGGCCCCATGATTTTTCAAAGGAGGGTTTATGCCGGCAGAAAGCCAGAAGGAAAAAGCGATTGAATTAGCGGTCAGCCAGATTGAGAGGCAGTTCGGCAAGGGGGCCATCATGCGCCTGGGAACGGACGCCATTCTCCCGGATGTCCCGGTCATTTCCACCGGATCTCTGGCCCTGGATATCGCGCTTGGAATCGGGGGAATCCCGCGGGGGCGGGTCGTGGAGATCTTCGGTCCGGAAGCCTCCGGAAAGACCACTTTGGCCCTGCACATCGTGGCGGAGGCGCAGAAAAAAGGGGGCATTACCGGCTTCATCGACGCGGAGCACGCTCTGGACGTCTCCTATGCCCGGAAGCTGGGCGTGAAAACCGACGATCTCTTGATTTCTCAGCCGGACACGGGGGAACAGGCCCTGGAGATTACCGAGATGCTGGTCCGCAGCGGCGCGATCGATGTGGTGGTGGTCGATTCCGTGGCGGCGCTCGTCCCCAAGGCGGAACTGGAAGGGGAGATGGGCGACGCCCACATGGGTTTGCAGGCGCGCCTCATGTCCCAGGCCCTGCGGAAGCTGACGGCGACGATCAGCAAGTCGAACACCTCCGTGATTTTCATCAACCAGATCCGGATGAAAATCGGCGTGTTCATGGGCAACCCGGAAACGACGACGGGGGGAAACGCCCTCAAATTCTACTCTTCCGTCCGCCTGGATATCCGCCGGATCGGGGCCATCAAAGAAGGCCAGGACGTGGTCGGGAACCGGACCCGGGTCAAAGTGGTCAAGAACAAAATGGCCCCCCCCTTCAAAGAAGTGGAGTTCGACATCATGTACGGGGAGGGGATCTCGCGTGAAGGGGATATCCTCGATCTCGCCGTCGAAACCCAGATCGTGGAAAAGAGCGGCGCCTGGTTTTCTTTCGACGGCGAAAGAATCGGGCAGGGAAGGGAAAACTCGAAGACCTTCCTGAAAGAGCACCTGGAAATCAAGCGAAAACTCGAACACAAGATTCTGGACCGATACGGGCTGGTCAAGAAACCCAAAGAAAAAGAGAAAGAGAAAGAGAAAGAAGAAAAAAAATAGCGGGAGCCGAAGGGTGAGGGGCGGTGATGAAGAACAGTCCTCAGGCGAGGGAGATCGCCTTGCGGCTATTGGCTCGCCGGGATCACAGTCGCCATGAGCTCCGGCAGAAGCTCCTGATCCGGAAAGTTCCCCCCGCCGAAGCGGACGCCGTTCTTCAGACTCTTGCCGCGAGCGGGCTCTTGGACGATGAGCGATACGCCCGCCGGGCCGCCTTTCATCTCGCCGCCGAAAAATTGCTGGGCCCCCGGAGGGTTCGGGAGAAGCTGGCCCGGAAGGGCATTCCTCCGGACCTTCTCGCCGAGGCCGAGAAGGAAGCGGCGCGGGAAGTTTCGGCGGAAGAACGGTTGAAAAAACTAGCCCGGACCAAATTGAAGCAGCGGACGCTCGGGGATCTTTCTCCTTCGGAGCAAAAGAAGTTGGCGCGTTTTCTTTATCAACGAGGTTTTTCCTGGGGCGACATCCAGGAATTTTTTCATAAGGCAGGAGGCTGGTTCGAAGAATGATTACCGGAAACGAAGTGCGCCGGAAGTTTTTGGAATACTTCCAAAAGAACGGACATACGATTGTGAGCAGTTCCTCTCTGGTTCCGCACAAGGACCCGACCCTGCTCTTTGCCAACGCGGGCATGAACCAATTCAAGAATTATTTCACCGGCGAGGAGAAGTCTCCTTACGCCCGGGCGACGACCTCCCAGAAATGCGTGCGGGCCGGGGGAAAGCACAACGATCTGGAAAATGTGGGTTACACCGCCCGCCACCATACTTTTTTCGAGATGCTGGGGAATTTTTCCTTTGGCGATTACTTCAAAGAAGGGGCGATCGCCATGGGCTGGGAATTCCTGACCGCGGTCCTCGGGCTCCCGCCGGAAAGGCTTTACGCCACCATTCATGAGGGGGATTCCGGCCTGGGAATCGGCCCCGATGAGGAAGCCCGGAAACTTTGGGAGCGCTATCTCCCCTTGGAACGGATTCGGCTCTTTCCAACGAAAGACAATTTTTGGCAAATGGGCGATGTGGGCCCCTGCGGCCCCTGCTCCGAAATCATCATCGACCAGGGATCCGGCGTCGGCTGCGGAAAACCGGATTGCGCCATCGGCTGCGAGTGCGACCGTTTTCTCGAGCTCTGGAACCTCGTCTTCATGCAGTTTGAACGGCAGGCGGACGGGCGCATGGTTCCCCTCCCGAAACCCAGCATCGACACGGGGATGGGGCTGGAACGCATCACCGCCGTTGTCCAGGGGGTTTCGAGCAATTACGACACCGATCTCTTTACCCCTCTCCTGGCGGCTCTGGGAAAGATCAGCGGCCAGACCTATCAACCGGCCCGTCCGGGAGCGGTTTCCTTCCGCGTCGTCGCCGATCATATCCGGGCGGCGACCTTTCTGATCAGCGACGGAATCCTTCCTGCCAACGAGGGGCGGGGGTACGTTTTGCGCCGGATCATGCGCCGCGCCATGCGTCACGGAAAGAAACTGGGGATTCAGGGGCCGTTTCTCTCCCGGCTTGTCGATGAGGTGAACCGCCTCATGGGCGAGTCGTATCCGGAGATCCTGGGTTCGCGGGACATGGTCAAGATGGTCATCACCGGAGAGGAAGAGCGTTTCTCCGAAACCCTCACCGTGGGTCTGCGCCTCTGGTCCGAGGAGATTCCGGCGCTTAGGGAAAAAAAGGGGAAGATCATTCCCGGGGGGTTGATTTTCAAACTCTATGACACGTACGGGTTTCCCCTGGATCTCACGGAAGAGCTGGCCCGGGATGAGGGGTTCTCCGTGGACCGGGCCGGTTTCGAAGCGGCGATGGAAGAGCAGCGGGCCCGGGCAAGGGAGTCCTGGAAGGGTTCGGGAGACGAGTCCCTCAAGGAGACCTACAAGAAAATCGCCGCTCGAAACATCAAGAGCGAATTTGTGGGCTACGAAGGGCTCGAAGCGGAAGGCAAAATCCTTAAAATATTGAAGGGCGATCGGGAGGTCGCTTCCGCCGCCGCGGGAGAGGAAGTGGAGATCATCACCGACCGGACGCCCTTTTACGGGGAATCCGGCGGCCAGCAAGGCGACCAGGGCGTCCTTTTGGGAAACGGATCCAGGATGGAAGTCTCCCAATCTTCGAAACCGCTGCCGGATCTGACGGTTCATCACGGGACGATCCGCGAGGGTTCGCTCGCCGTGGGCGATCTTTTGCGCCTCGAGGTCGGCCCGGAGAGCCGCGGGAAAACCGCCCTGAATCACACGGCCACCCATCTTCTTCAGGCGGCCCTGCAAACAGTTCTGGGGGACCACGTGAAGCAGGCGGGGTCGCTGGTCTCGCCGGGGCGCCTGCGCTTCGATTTCACCCACTTCGGGCCCCTGAGCGATGAGGAAATCACCCGGGCGGAGGAGATCGTCAACGACCAAATTCGCCGCAACTTGGAAATCTCTGTTTCTCATCTTCCCTACAAGGAAGCCCTGGAAAGAGGGGCCATGGCGCTCTTTGGAGAAAAATACGGCGAGGTGGTGCGTTTGGTCCAGGTTGGGGACGTGAGCGCCGAGCTTTGCGGGGGAACGCATACCCGGCGAAGCGGGGATATCGGCCTTTTCAAGATCGTGTCGGAAAGCGGCGTGGCCGCCGGGGTTCGCCGAATCGAAGCCCTCACCGGCGAGGAGGCCTGGAAAGCTCTGAAAGAGGAAGAAGCCGAACTCAAAGCCGTGGCCGCGGCCGTCAAGGCCAAACCGGGAGAAGTGGCGGAAAAAGTCCAGCGCCTTCTCCGCCAGCAGAAAGAGCTGGAAAAAAACCTGCAGAATTTGCAGGCGAAGATATCGGGCGGCCAGGTCTCAGACCTGCTGGGAACGGCGAAAACCATCCGGGGGATTCAGGTTCTCGCCACGAGAGTGGAAGGAAAAGACCCGAGGGGTCTGCGGGAAATGGCCGATCGACTCAAGGATCGGATGCGATCGGGGATCCTCCTCCTCGGGGCGGAGGGAGAGGGGAAAGCGATGATTCTTTGCGCCGTAACCCAGGATCTGATTCCGAAGTATTCGGCGCAAAAACTGATTCAGGAGCTTGCCAAACTGCTCGGGGGGACAGGCGGGGGACGCCCCGACCTTGCCCAAGCCGGCGGACCCAAGGTGGAAGGCCTGAATTCGGCTCTGGAAAAAATCTACGAACTGGTTTGATTTGTAAAGGCGGAACAAAGGGAGGGGGTAACCCTTCAGTCACGGGTGGGAAGCCGCTACGGATTTAGGTCCGGCGTGAATAGCAGGAGGCGCCCTGGCCTGGGGGTCCGGGCGCTACGATTGGAATCATAAGGCGCTGATTTCTTCGTGGACGGGGGCGGGGGCCAAGGCCTCCCGCCGCTGGTATCGGAGTCTCAGGGTTTTCTCCGAGTCTCTGCTCATCCCGACCGATGCTTCCGGCGCGTACCGCCCAAACCCCCAGGCCAACAACAAAGCCTGCCGCCCCCCCGTCACTGAATGGGTACGGGAGGGGATCAGACTATTTGGGGTGTTCCTCTGCGCGCCCGGCCCCCCGGGGATTCCTGGGCTTGACGGTTTTTCTCCGCTTTGGAAAGCTCCTTCCGGCAGGCGTCGATCAGAGTTTGAATTTTTCTCTCCAGGCCCGAATTGGGATATTTCTGCAAAATTCCTTCGAACCGGACCAGGGCCGCCCGGTATCTCTTCGTTCGAAAGTAATAATTTCCGATATAAAACTCGTGATCGGCAAGCTGGCGCTGGCAGAAGGCGATCTTTCCCCGCGCCTGCTCCGCGTAAGGGCTCTGGGGATAATTTTCCCCTACGAATCGGAACAATTCAATGGCTTTTTCCGTCTGGCCCTGGTCGCGGTCGATGGTGAGGATTTGTTTGAAATGACACATGGCCATCTGGTAGGTTGCATAGGGAATTTCCCGGTGAATGGGATGCAGCTTCTTAAATTCCTGGTATTGAATAAAAGCTTCGGCATATTTTTCATCGTAAAACAGGGAATCCGCCAGCCGAACCTCCACCAACGGGGTGAGGTCGCTCAGGGGGTGTTCTTCCTTGAACCGCCGAAAGGCCTCCGCCGCCCTTTCATATTTCTTCTTTTCATATAATTTCATGGCGTCGGCATACGATGTCTGAGGGGAAGGATCAGCATCCTTCCTCGAGGAGCCCGAGAAAAGCGAGCAGCCGGCGATCACAAAGACAAGAAAAAATGCGGCAAAAAAGAGGAGAAAGGATCTTTTGTTCATGTAGCCTACCATGCCTGCAGTCGAAATCACGATTGCCGAATAATATTTAATATTAACACCTTCTCCGGTTAAAAGCTACTCCCGAACCTTAACGTTTTTTCGGACCCAGGAAATGATCTCTTCTGTGGATGTGCCCGGACCGAAGACGGCCTGAACTCCCCTTTCCTTTAAAAAATGGATATCCTCCTCGGGGATAATTCCGCCCCCGAAAACCACGATATCCTCGGCCTTCTGCTCCTTCAGGAGCTCTACGACTTTTGGAAAAAGGAATCGATGGGCCCCGGAGAGAATGCTCAGGCCGAGCCCCTGGATGTCTTCCTCAATGGCCGCCCGGACAATTTGCTCCGGAGTTTGGTGGCATCCCGTGTAAATGACCTCGAATCCGGCATCCCGCAGGGCGCGCGAAACCACCTTGGCTCCGCGGTCATGTCCGTCCAAGCCGGGCTTGGCGACCAAAATGCGAACTTTTTTCTCCATGAATCCTCCCCGCAAGAATTTTCACCGCAGAGATCGCCGAGAAGCTGAAACATGACGGAAAAAAAGAACACTATAAAATTTTGAAATATTTTAGCCACAGAGGGCACAGAGAACACAGAGTTAATGATCCGGGAAAAAAAGCTTAACCAACATCGAAAGTCAATAAGCTTCGCCAGAGCGTGTATTCCTTTAACTTTTCATCCGGAAACCTCGGTGGCCTCTGTGCCCTCTGTGGCAAAGGTCTTTGAAATCTTGTTTTTTGGGGCGACAACGCGGAACCTCTGCGAGCTCTGCGCTCTCGGCGGTGAAAATTAAAACATTCCCGGATCCCGGTAGACCCCAAAGACGTCCCGGAAAACATCGCAGATCTCCTGGAGGGTGGTGTATTCTCTCACGGCGGAGAGGATAAACGGCATCAGGTTGGCGTTGCCCCCGGCCGCCTGGCGCAGATCCGCGAGGCACGCCCGGACCCGGTCCGCGTTGCGATTCGCCTTAACCTCCTGGAGCCGGGCCAGCTGCTTTCTCTCCACCTCCTCATCGATGCGCAGGTATTCGATCCGCTTATTTTCCTCCATTCGGTATTTGTTGACCCCCACGACGATCTTTTCACCGCGCTCCAGCTGCTTCTGATAGGCATAGGCGGCATTGGCAATTTCCTGCTGGGGGTAGCCGAGTTCGATCGCCCGGATGATGCCCCCCAGTTCATCGATTTTGGTGATGTATTTCAGGGCTTCTTCTTCCATCCGGGTCGTAAGGGCCTCGACAAAATAGGACCCGCCCAGGGGGTCGGTGGTGAGGGGCGCTCCCGTCTCTTCGGCGATGATCTGCTGGGTGCGCAGGGCGATCGTGGCCGCCTCTTCCGTCGGGACGGCATAAACCTCGTCCAAAGAATTGGTGTGCAGGGACTGGGTTCCGCCAAGAACCGCCGCCAGCCCCTCAAAGGCCGTGCGCACGACGTTGTTGTAGGGCTGCTGGGCGGTCAGCGAACAACCGGCGGTTTGAGTGTGAAAGCGCAGCATCCAGGAGCGGGGATTTTTTGCCTGAAATCGTTCGCGCATGATTCGCGCCCACAGCCTGCGGGCGGCTCGGAATTTGGCGATTTCCTCAAAGAAGTCGATGTGGGAATTGAAGAAAAAGGAAAGCCGGGGGGCAAAATCGTCGACCGCCAGCCCCCGCTCCAGGCACGCCTGGACATAGCCGATGCCGTCGGCCAGGGTGAAGGCGAGTTCCTGGACCGCCGTCGACCCCGCCTCGCGGATATGGTAGCCGCTGATGCTGATCGTGTTCCAGCGGGGGACTTCCTTGGTACAGTATTCCACCGTGTCGGCGATCAGGCGCACGGAAGGGCGCGGGGGCAGCATAAAGGTCTTCTGGGCAATGAATTCCTTCAGCATGTCGTTCTGGATGGTCCCGCCGATCTGTTTCTTGCCGACCCCCTGCTTTTCCGCTACGGCGATATACATGGCCAGAAGGATAGCCGCGGGGGGGTTGATGGTCATCGAAGTGGTCACCCGGTCGAGGGGGATCCCGTCAAAAAGGATTTCCATGTCCCTCAAAGAATCGATCGCCACCCCGCACTGTCCCACCTCGCCGCGGGACCGGGGGCTGTCGGAGTCATAACCCATGAGCGTGGGGTAATGAAAGGCGACGGAGAGCCCGGTCTGCCCTTGGGACAGGAGGTATTTGTAACGCCGGTTGGTGTCCTCGGCGCTCCCGAATCCGGAAAACATGCGCATGGTCCAGAGGCGCCCTCGGTACATGGTAGGCTGGACTCCCCGGGTGAAAGGATACTGCCCCGGAAAACCGACATCTTTTAGAAAACCAGTTTCGGAAATAGATTCAGGGTTGTAAAGAGGGAGGATCTCGAGGTCGGAAACAGTGGAAAAACGGGGCAGCCGCTCGGGGTTTTCTGCCTGGAACGGAGATAGACAGGAGTTTTCCCATTCCGTTTGAGCCTTCCGGATCTCCATCGTGGCTTTTTCATCCATAAAGGTTCCCCTTCCCTTTTTTCCCTCTCTTCAGCTCAGTCTGAAACCGATTCTCCCCCGACAACAACAACCGGGCGACCGGAACGGACTTCCGCCGTATCCGCGCAGGCAGTGCGGCAGCCGGTAACAATCAGGAGAAAGTCAGATTCCTCCTCCCCCGAAACCCAGCGCGCCTCTCCGGCCAGCTCTTCACGGACTTTTTGGGCGACCAGCCCTCGATCGATTCCCGGGTTGCAGCCGCCGCAGAACTTTATGCCCATCCGGGGAGGGAGGATGTTTTTTTCCCCCTCCCCTCTTCCCGGAGCCATTTTCGAATCCGGGACACCGCCTCCCGGATCAGAATCTCTTCCAGCGTGACCGGCTCTTCTTTCACTTGGCGTAATCGTAAAATCCCTTGCCGCTCTTTCTCCCGAAATGGCCCGCCCGGACTAATTTGCGCAGAAGCGGGCACGCCCGGTATTTAGAGTCTCCGAATTCCTTGTAAAGATTTTCCTGAACGCTCAGAAGGGTGTCGAGTCCCACTAAATCGGCAAGCGCCAAGGGTCCGATGGGGTGATTGGCCCCCAGAACCATGCCCTTGTCAATGTCCTCGGCGGAGGCAATTCCCTCCTGGAGGACGAAAATAGCCTCGTTGATCATGGGGACGAGGATGCGGTTGACGGCAAACCCGGGGGCCTCGTTTACGGCGATGGGGGTTTTCCCCATTTTTTCCGAAAGGACTTTGATGAGGTCGAAGGTTTCGGGAGAAGTGGCCTGCCCTCTAATCAGTTCCACCAGCTTCATGACGGGAACGGGGTTAAAAAAATGCATTCCCACCACCTTTCCCGGGCGCTTTGTGACCGAAGCGATCTCGGTGATGGAAAGACCGGAGGTGTTCGAGGCCAGGATCGTCTGCGGGGCGCAGAGGCGGTCCAGCTCCTGATAAACCTTTCTTTTCAGCTCCATATTCTCGATCACGGCTTCGATGACCACGTCGGCCGCCTGCACCGCCTGGCCCAGGTCCACAGCCCCTTTGATCCGGGCGAGGATCGTTTCGGATTGCTCCTTGGTCATCTTCCCCTTGCCGATGGCCCGCTCGTAGTTCTTGCGGATGATGGTGAAGCCGTTCTGGACGAAGCGGTCTTCGATGTCCCGCATCACAACCTCGTAACCGGCTTCGGCCGCAACCTGGGCAATTCCCGATCCCATCAATCCGGCTCCCAAAACACAGATTCTCTTGATTTCCATTCTGAGTCTCCTTTCAAAAAAGTTTAAAACCGTGAAAGCGCAAGTCGCAAGTCGCGAGGGGCAAAGACTTGAGTCGGTATGGGGTTCCTTTGTCTCTTTCCCCTTTCGCTCTCGCGCCCTCGCGATTTGCGGTCGTTTTCATTTTCCTTGAAACTTCGCCGGCCTTTTTTCCAGGAAGGCCTTCGAGCCTTCATCCTTGTCCGATGTTCCGAAGCAAACCTTCTGGCAGTAAGCCTCCAGATCCAAACCGCCGCGCAGGGACATGCCCAGCCCTTCGTGGATCGCTTTCTTGGCCATGCGGATGGCTACCGGCCCCTTGCCCAGAATTTTCTTCATGAGTTTTTTTGCCTCCTCCAACGCCTGCCCCTTGGGCACAACCCGTTCCACCAGACCGATCCGCAAGGCCTCTGCGGCGCCGATCCGTTCGTCCGCCAAAATCATCTCTTTGGCTTTCCCTTCTCCGACCAGCCGCGGGAGGCGCTGCGTTCCCCCGTATCCCGGGATGATTCCCAGGTTCACTTCCGGCTGCCCGAAGAGGGCGTTTTCCGAGGCGATGCGGATGTCGCAGGCCATGGCCAGTTCGTTCCCTCCTCCCAGGGCGAAACCGTTGATGGCGGCGATGACCGGGCGGTCAAAGGACTCGATCTTGTCGAAAACCCGCTGCCCATACGTGATGAAAGGGATCAGGGTATCCTCGTTGATCTTCAGGAACTCGGAGATGTCGGCTCCGGCCACAAAGGATTTTTCCCCGGCGCCGGTTACGATCACGCCCTTTGCCTCCGGGTTCGTCGCCAGATCGGTGAAAATTTTATCGAGCTGGGTCAAAACGGGACCGCTCAGAGCGTTTAGAGCCGCCTGGTTATCAATGGTAACAAAGGCAATTCCTTCCTCGATGCGGCAAAACACAAATTGTTTCTCCATAAAAACCTCCCTTATCCACTCGGTATTTTCCCAAAGAAAAAATGGGGGTTGTAACGAATTCAAGACTTCCCGGCGCGAGGTTTCCGGTCGTTTTTCTTCTCCAAGAAATCTTAATTCGAAACGCTTTTGCGCCGACCCGGCGCATCGTCAGGCAGTTAGATAGTTTCCATCCGGAGACTCCCTCTCCCCTGCGGGGAGAGGGTGGGGTGATGGGCTGAATTCCAAATCTTTCTCACCTTCCCCTATCGAGGGGGAGGGAGGATCTTAGTTTCCGGGTGAAAAATAGATAATTGCAAAGAGCGGTTCCGAATGTCAAGGGTTTTTGGTTTTTGGAGGGGTATTATTTTTCAAATTACGGGATAAGAGGGCCGGGGTTCCGTCTGCCGGGAAATCTCAAGGAATAATCCCCGCGTATTGTCAGGAGAAATCGGTTTTACGCCCCGGGCCCTTCTCCGGAGTCCTTCCCCAGGAACGGAGGGAGGCCTCTTCTCCACAGCGGGGACAGCGCACATAGAACTGGTCGAAGTCTTCCGTCTTGGTGACCTCGTTTTCGCGGAGGGTTTCCCAAAAGATGAACCCGCAATTGCAGACGAACTCGGCTTTGATCATGAACCTGCCCTTAAAAGCGCTCAAAAAGAGAGGCTTTATTGTATCAGAAATCTCCCGATGGAGCCGCGCCTTTTTTATCCTCTTACTCCCTTTCCTGTCTTATAATTAAAAAAGGGTGGAGGATTGAGGAATGGCCGGCGCCAACCCATTGCCCCGTTGATTTTTTGCGCGGTCGGCAAATCGAATCCGCCCCGAAAGAAGAAAATAAAATGAAAATGTCATGGATGGCTTGCCTTTCCCTGATCTTTTCTCTTATCGTTACCGTCCCGGACGCCCCGGCCGATGATTTTCGATGCAGCGCCGGGATCATCTCCATTGGGGTCCGCAAATCCGAAGTTCAGCGAAAATGCGGTGAACCTTCGAGCATCGAGGTCTGGGAGGCCGTTCGTTACAAGAGCAGTCTCGGCTCCCGTCCCGTGCTCCCCGACGAAGATCTGGCCCGCCCTTTTCTTATCAAGGAACTGGTAACGATTGAGGAGTGGGAGTACAACCTCGGCCCGGGAAAATTCATCCGCTATCTTCGTTTCGAAAACGGAAGATTGATCCGGATCACCACCGGCGATTACGGGTATTAACAAATCGCTTAGAGTAATAGCCGCTCCGGCGGCAATGCCCCCCGGATCGGCCTGACGATCGCCAATAATCCCCAAATGGAGAGGCAACAGGAGCTGTTCCGAAGCTTTCCATAATAAAAGCGAAGCCTTCCCTCCCCTCCGCCTGGATACTGGCCGGTGCCCTTTTCCCCAAATCGTTGCTTCTGTTTCTGATTCCTTCTCCTCCATCTTCATGACCCAGGGCGCACCCGCGAACCATGAAAAATAGGTTTTATCCCTCTCCCGCCGGCGGGAGAGGACGGGAATGAGGGGGGAGTGTAGATCTCCCCCTCACCTCAATCCTCTTCCCGGAGGGAAGAGGAGGTCTTAGGGGGGTTATTTTTTACGCAATTTGGAAAAAATCGACAGCCCAAGAATAACCAACGCCAAAGTTAAAATGACGGCGGAGATGGGGCGGGTAAAGAAGATCAGAAAGGAACCGTCGGAAACAATAAGCGAACGGCGCAGGTTCAGATCCAGGAGGGGCCCCAGAACGAAAGCCATCACGAGGGGGGCTCCTTCGTATTTCAATTTTCTCATCAAATATCCCAAAACTCCGAAACCCAGCATGACGAGGATGTCGTTGGCCGAGTTGTTCAAACTGAAGGCCCCCACGAGGCAGAAGAGCACAATCATGGGAAAGAGGACGGGATAAGGAACCCGCAGCATCTTCACCCACAGGGGGATCAACGGAAGATTCAGGAAGACCAGCATGACATTTCCCAGATACATGCTCACAACCACCCCCCAGAAAAAATCGGGGTGATCCTTCATGAGCAAAGGACCCGGCTGAAGCCCATGAATCATCAAGGCGCCGAAGAGAATAGCCATGGTGACATTTGGAGGAATCCCCAAGGTCAGCAGAGGGATGAAAGCGCCCTGAGCCGAGGCATTATTGGCCGATTCGGGTCCCGCCACTCCTTCGATCATTCCGGTGCCGAATTTTTCCGGATAACGCGAAATTCGCTTTTCCACCGAATAGGAGACAAACGAAGAGATGACCGGACCCGCTCCGGGCAGGACGCCGAGAAAGAAACCGATTCCTGTTCCTCGGAGGACCGGTCCTATGGCCCTCATCCAGTCCTGGGCCGTCGGCAGAAGATTCTTGATCCTGGTTTTGAGGACATCCTGGCTGATCGTCTGCTCGACATTGATGAGCACTTCGGATATGCCGAACAAGCCCATGACCAGAGGAACGAGGTCAAATCCGTCGGAGAGGTGGAGAATTCCGAACGTGAAACGCAAGGTTCCGGTAATGTTATCCGTGCCCACGGCAGTCAGGGTCAGCCCGAAGAGGGCCATGATCAGCGCCTTGATCATTGAGCCGTGGGCGAGATAGGTGAGGATGACAAGAGCGAAAATCATCAGGGAGAAATATTCCGGAGCCCCGAATTGAATGGCAAAATCGGTGAAGGGGGTAGCCAGGAAGGTCAGCCCCAAGAGGCTCAGGGTTCCGGCAATGAAAGAACCCATGGCCGCTATTCCCAAGGCCGGTCCGGCCCGGCCTTGCCGGGCCATCTGGTATCCGTCCAGGCAGGTAATCACGGTGGTCGCCTCGCCTGGGATATTTAAGAGGATTGAGGTGGTCGACCCTCCGTACTGGGCCCCGTAATAGATACCGGCCAACATGATGATCGCCGCAATGGGCGCGATTTTGAACGTGATGGGCAGGAGGATGGAGATGGTGGCTACGGGACCGATGCCGGGCAGGATCCCGATCAGGGTCCCGAGGAGGACCCCGAGAAAACAGTAGGCGAGGTTTGCAGGCTGCAGCGCGGATTGAAATCCTAAAAGGATGTATTGGGCGAGCTCCATCAGCCAATCCTGAAAAAGCCGGTGGGAAATTGAACCTTCAGCCAGACGTGAAAGACCAGATAGGTGATTCCGATCACGAAAAGGCTGGCCGGCACCACGATCCCCCACTTTTTGCGGTCATACAAAGAAAACAAAACGGCCATGAGGGTAAAGGTCGCGATGAGGTAACCCAGATGAGGCAACAGAAGAGCGTAAACAAGGACGGCCAAGACAACCGCGAGGCTTCTCTGCCAATTTACCCCTTGCCAGAGAAAACCCCCGCCCTCTCCCCGGGAAGCGGCAACGGAGACTTTCAGGAGGTGAACAAGGGCAAGGATTCCCAGCAAGGCCCCGGTTCCAAAGGGAAGAAAGCCGGGGCCGGGGTCGGAAGGAGTGCCCAGTTTCAAGCCGACCGCCCCCGTGCAAACGGACAGGGACAGAACAATCCAGAATAGACAGGCGATCTGCTCCGCTCTGCGCATTATTTGATTCCTTGCTCTTTCAGGAATTCCTTATAAAAGGCATGCTGTTCCTGAATGTACCTGCCAAATTCCGCCCCGCTCAGGTAACCCAGTTTGGCGAACAGCTTCTCCTGGACTTCCTTGTTGATGGCGGGGTCCTGAAGGACCTTGCGGAAACTTTCTTCCAGCTTCTTACGAATCGGTTCCGGGGTGGCTGCCGGAGCTCCCAAGGAAAAATACGAGGATTGGTAGAATTTGTATCCATTTTCCAAAAGGGTGGGCACTTGGGGAAGATACACCCACCGATCCTTGCTGGTCACCACCAGAAGTTTGAGTTTTCCCGCTTTCACCTGGGGAACCACCGCCGCCGGGCTTCCGGAAGCGATATGCACATGGCCGCCCAGCATTGCCGGAATGATCTCCCCGTCTCCTTTGTAGGGAACATGTTTCATGTTTAGATTGTGCTCTTTAGCCAGGCGCGCCAGGATAATATGGTTCGTCGTTCCTACGCCCACGGAACCATAAATCACTTTGCCGGGATTCTTTTGAGCATATTCGACAAATTCTTTCAACGAGTTCCAAGGCGCGTCGGCCTTGACATAGAGGGCATATTCATAGGGTTGGACGACGCAGATATGAGCCACGTCCTTCAAGGGATCGTAAGGGATCGGCTGCATATGGGGAATAATGGCCAGGGCCGGCATATTGATACACCCAAGCGTATATCCATCCGGTTTCGAGCGGATCATTTCGGCCACGCCGATCGTTCCCCCGCCCCCCGCTTTATTGACGCAGACGATCGGCTGCCCCAGGTTTTTCCCGACCTCTTCCCCGATCCTGCGGGCGATAATATCGGTCGTCGTTCCGGCGGAAAACTGGACAATCAGCGTGATGGGCCGCGAGGGATATTCCTCCGCCGCCGCCGGTGAAAAAGAGAGGATCATGCCGACGAGAACCAATCCCAGCATTCTTGCTTTTCCCGATTTCATCTTGCTCCTCCTTTTGATAGCTATAAATTGCCCGCAGGGCATCCGTCCGTATTTCCCTCTAATTTGCCATGTGGGCCAAGTCTTTCTCTCCCGCTCAACGACGATCCGGGGTCCAAAATACCACAGGCCTTCCTAAATTTCCCGTTGGTTTCGTCGCCCAAAAAATCTCGGGTTTTGCTCCGGCCAAAAAATAAGCCGGACCGGCTATTGAAATATTTTCGATCCGGTATTTGTTGATCAGGGTTGCGGTTTTCGAAAACATGGCCGAGGCTGAGCAGTATTTATTCTCGGCAAGCTCCAGGGCCCGCTCAACCGATGCCTCTGGGATCCCTTTTCCGGTTATCACGTGTTCCAACGTCACTTCCGTGTAGACCCTGGGTTCTTCCTCAGCCCTTTTTCCGGTAAGGTGAATTTGATAGCCCGTGACTTCTTTTCGCATCCGGCGCAAAATCAACACCATGTCGTACCCCATGCAAAATCCCAGACCCAACAGCATCAATTCCATCGGTCGAAATCCCGCGTTGGTTCCTCCGGCCTCTTCCGGCCCATCCATGGTCACCCGATGGCCCGTCCCGGAGAGTCCTTCCCACTGCACTTCCTTTCCCATGTTTACGACGGCTTTCATTATGCTCATTCATAGCCCTTTCAGAGAGATCTTCCTTCCGGTCTGTATTTCATCCGGAAGGAATCTCTCCCTTTTCCATGAACCTCCTCATTGTCGGGAGGCTCTTTCCATCACATCCTGTCAGCAAGGATTCGTTTCGTCTTTCAGAAGACCGAATTCATAGAGATGATCCTGCATCCTTTTTTTGTATTCCTTGGTCGGTTTGTAAGCGGGGGTCGGATTGGGGCGATCCCTCACCATTTCATGCCCCTCAAAAAGATCGTACGCCACGGCCCCCTGACTTTGGGCCGGAGGTTGAATTCCCAAAAGGTGGCAGAGCGTAGGCGCCATATCGATAAGGCGAAGATGCCCCACCTTCTCCACCGGGCGGCAGTACCCTTTTTTGAATTTGGGACCGGAAATGGCATAGATGGCCTTCTCTGTTCCGTACTGGGTTTCGCTGGTAGGCTTGATGCGCCCGTGTCCGGAGGCGACATGCCCCATGTTGTCCTCAAGCGCCGTTTCGCCTACTTTCTTCGCCAGGGTGTATCCCGTTTCCAGGACGACGATCACGTCGCCCACCTGATCCCCCCACAACCCGATCATTTCCGCATCCTGCTTGGTTAGAGCCATGGCAACGGGCGTTTCGTTCAGTTTGTCGTCAACCCAGGTCCGCAGCTCCCGAATCAAATCCCTCTGGATCGTTTTGTAGTCTTTTGGGTTCTTGGCATGGATGTAAATGTTGAACGGATCGAGGAAGACGCCCTCGTGCAACCACACCTTGGTCTTATCCCAGTCGATCCGGTCATACCAGTCGCGGGCGAAGCAGCTGGGAACGGCCTTCGGATCTTTCATGACGAGGAATCCCCGCTCCTGGAGGAAACGCTCCATCGAAACCTTGCGGTTGATCGTGGAGCAGCCGTGGTCGGAGACGATCATTACGGTGTCGTCCTCGGTGATCCCTTCGAGCAGAGTCGCCATCATGTGGTCGATGGCCCGGTAGGCTTGCCGCACCATATCCCAGTGCTTTTCCGCATCCTTGGGATCATAGCGGATCCAGGTGGGGTCGAGATGGGCGAGATGAAAGTGATTCACATCGTCCAGAAAATGCCAGTGGCAGAAGAAGAGGTCGCACCCTTTCTTTTGGGTGAGGTACAGGGCGGCTTTGGAAATCCATTGCCCCTGATAGTCCGCTTCTTCAACGCAGGTTGTAAAATCGATGATTCCAAGAACGTTGAACATCTGGCTCACATATTCCTGATAGGGACCCAGAACTTCAATCAACTCAGCCCCGATCTCGTCCGGATCGGAGAAACCCTTGTTCGGCATGATCTGAGACCGGTAAAGCTTTATGGTTTTGCCGTCCGGGGATAACATCGTCAGTTTAAAGCGAACGGCCCCTTCGCGACCGCCGATCGAAACGGTCGCCCAATCGCTCCACTGATTCAGTTTGCATTCATTCAGGGCCGTCGATAAATCCTTTTCGCGGCAGACAACGACCCGGTCGTAGCCCTTGGAGCCGCCCAGGGCAACGGCGCGCCAGTTTATATCCCATTCAGGGTATTTGGCGCTGACCGGGAGGGTTGCCTCGAGGGGGGGCGGGCCGCCGTTCGGCAGCCCTTTCCATCCCACCGCCGGCTTCAAGACGATTTCTTTTAGGCTGCCGCTTTCGACGTTGCGATCAGAGGTATACGCTTCCGCAGCGGCCAATTCAAACGGACAGGCGTTATATGCGGGGCCGGCGTTTCCGTCGATAATATAGCCGTTCTTGAGCCGGGAAGGCATGCTGCCGGGATAGTGCAAAACCGCGCTCTTCAACCCTTGGCGCTCTGCCGCCTCCCAAATGCTTTCCGCATTTATCCCTAAAGAAGTCAAGGAAGAAACATCCTCGCCGTCGGGCATCCGGATAAACCAAGACGAGGCTCCATGGACCCCGCTTTGGGCCCCCGTGCTGATGGCCGCCCAGTTGTTGGGGGTCCAGCACGGGAAGGAAGCAAGCGCCTGCCCGTAAGCGCTTCGTCCAAAAAGCTTTGCCAGCGTGGGGACGGATCCTTCCTTTATAAAGTATTCGGTAAGGGGCAGAACCATCTGATCGACGCCCATCACATAGATTTTCCCTTTGGCCATAATTGTCTCCTTTTTCTTTCTATTTGTTCTTAATTCCGGCGATCAAAATCTTCCAAACAGGACCTCACCCTCCCTGGGCGCCGATATAAACATAGCATTCGGACAGTCAGTTCTCGGACTTGCCAAGGGATCCGGTCCCTTTTAAGGATTCCAAATCTTCCATCCTGATTATTTTTTTGACGATTTGAAATATTTTCGTTCTTCGTTTCTCCTCCATCCTCTCAGTAATGGAAGAAACGGTGATGGCGGCGATAACTTCCCCTTCTTTATCGAATATGGGCATTCCCATTGACCTAACCCCTTCATGGAAAAGTCCTTCACTGACCACGTGGCCGACTCGGCGTGCTTCGCCTGCCAAAGAGCGAATATGTTCCGGGGTCAAATTTTTGTACTGCGGATACCGGCGGGCATTCGCCGATAAAATGGATTCCATTTGCTCGGGAGGAAGGAAGGCGATCAAGGCTAAACTCCCGGCGCCGATTCCCAGCGGCCTCCGGATGCCGATATCGATCGGGACGGTGCGAATGGGGAACTTGCCTTCCACCCGATCGATACAAAGAGCATCGTTCCCGGAACGAATCAGGAGGAAAACGGTGTCTCCTGTTTCCTGGGCAATTTTCTCCAAAGCGGCGCGGAACCGGTGGCGGATGGTGAATTGATGGGCGGATCCGGCAAGGAGGTAGAGTTCCAGTCCGAGGTGATACCGTTTTGAAATCGGATTGTGGGTGATGAAACCTTCCTGGGCTAAGACGGACAGCATGCGGTGGGCCGTGGACACGTGGAGGTCAGCTTCGCGCGCAACTTGGGAAAGGGTTACTCCAGGGTCGTTGTGGCGGCCTACGGCGCGCAGAAGGGAAATGGCCCGATGGAGGCTCTGGGCGCCCTTCCTCAAAGAAAGGCCTTGCTTTTCTGCTCGCTCTCGGGGGGGCAAAGCGCTGTCTCCTTCTCGTCGGCCGACCAACAATAATCACAATGTATTCTTTTGGCAAATTCATGTCAACAAAATAGTATCACATAACAAAATATAATTATCATATTGTGATAATCAATATGCCAGACGTCGCGGAATCAGAAAAGCCCAAGAGCCGCGATTTCCTTTTCTGGAGTCCGGAGTTGAAAAGTCCAAGCTTCCGGTTCCATCCGGTGAGATGATTGAGGTGCTGGGGAAATCTAACGCGGAACCCAATGAAAATATAACCTTTTAAGGAAGAAGGCCCGTTTTCCCTTCAGCTAAATTGGCCGATAATCCAGGCGGTCGGACTTAGGAAGCGACCCCAAACCTCTTGTTCCTTCTTACCCTCCCCTTCCAAGAGTCTTCTCCTCGGCCGCCCTCGCGGCTTGGGCCGTGGGGCAATTTTCAGCCCCGGTTTCATCTTTTCGCCCACACCACTGACGGCTTATCCTTTGCGATATTTTTTCGCTTTTTGACATGAAATTTTCATTTTTGCTATCATGCACTTACGTTTCATCATTTTTTCAGGTTTTCCTTTGCAAAAGGCCTTCGATGCCAACAAGTCAACAAACCAGGCCAGTTATTTAAAAGGGACCCAATTGTGGAAAATCGTTTTTTCGAAAAACTTATTTTGCAGAGAAATGAATTTGGGTTGAGGGGACGAAAGCTTCTTTTCCAAGAATAGTGACGGGAACCCAATTGAGGGGGAAAGAAAGAATGACAAAAGACACTTCCCTGATTCCTGGTGATCGGATTGAAAAATCAATTTTCCTTATCCGTGGAGAGAAAGTGATTTTGGATAAGGATCTGGCAATTCTTTACGAAGTTTCCACAGGAAATTTAAATAAAGCGGTTAATCGAAACCTTGATCGGTTTCCAAAAGATTTCATGTTTCAACTGACGGAAGAGGAATTTAAAAACTTGATGTTCCAATTTGGAACATCAAGTTGGGGCGGAACAAGAAAACTTCCTCGGGCCTTCACCGAGCAGGGCATAGCAATGCTTTCGAGTGTTTTGCGAAGCAAGCGCGCTATTTTGGTTAATATTGAAATCATGAGGGCTTTTGTGCGAATGCGAAAACTGCTTGCATCCCATGCCGACCTGGCTCGGAAATTGGAGGAACTGGAGCAGAAACGTGATTCTCAATTTAAAATCGTCTTCGAAGCCATTCGCCAACTGATGGCTCCGAAAGAATCTTCCAATAAGATAATTGGATTTCAATTAAGAGAGAAAGGGGCCGCCTATTCTGCAAGGAGATAGATTTGGGCCTGGGCGAGAACCCCCCTTTTTCAAGAATAAAGATTCGACCCATAGCTTCTGCACAACAAAATATCTGTGGTTATGGGACATATGGGACGTGAGCTTTGATTGCCAAAAGCGCAGCTAAAAAGCTTAGTGGAAACCGGTCACAAAGGGGCTACAACACAGAGTGCCACCTGCTTTACGCCGCCTGCACCCGAGCCCGGGACCATCTGCTCGTGACGAGCGGAGACACGCCATCCGAATTCCTCGATGATTTGGAGGGGTGATTTTTCTAAATCATTTCCTAAAAAAGAACAAGGGGTTAAGCATTTCTACTTAACCCCTTGCTTTAATTGGTCGGGGCGACTGGATTTGAACCAGCGGCCACCTGAACCCCATTCAGGTACGCTACCAGACTGCGCTACGCCCCGGATTTTTTACGTGTCCATGCTAAAAAACTACACTATTTCTATCATGAGAAACGGGCCTTGTCAACCCCGTTGATTATCTGCGGGACAAAAGCCCGTGCAAATCCTCCAGTTCTTTTTTCACCCGAAGCAAGGCTTCCCGGAATTTCTTTTCGGGAAGCTCGAGTTTCATCTGCTGTTCCTTCAATCCCTTTGTTTTCTGGAGCTTCTTTTTGGCTCCGGCAATCGTGAATTTTTCCTCGTACAAAAGCTTTCTGATTTCGAGGATCAGCTCCAGATCCTTTTTCCGATACAGCCGCTGCTTTGAATGCGTCCGCGAGGGGGTCACGATTTTGAACTCGGATTCCCAGTAGCGCAGGACGTACGGCTCGATCCCGGTGATCTCGCTGACCTCGCCGATTTTATAATAGAGCTTCTCGGGGATCGAAGAAGGTTCTTTTTTATCCATACGTTTCGATCACCCCCCGATCGCCTGGGCCCCGGACAAAACCTCCCCGGAGGACTGGCTCAGGGATTCAGAGCCTTGCGCAGGACCTGGCTGGGTTTGAAGGTCAGCACGCGCCGGGCTGAAATTTGGATTTCATCGCCGGTTTGCGGGTTCCGCCCCTTGCGCGGGCGTTTTTCCCGGACCACGAAGTTCCCGAAGCCCGAAATCTTGATTTTGTCGCCCTTCTCCAGGGTTTCCTTCAGCAAGTCAAAGACCAAGTCCACAATATCGGCAGACTCTTTCCTGGAAAAACCGACTTTCTCGTAAATCGTTTCCACAATCTCTGCTTTCGTCATAATCCAGCCCCTCCTTTCAGGATACCTGAAACCTTCTGGCCGCTTAGCGAAGAACGGCGCCATGCTTTTCGACGAGAAACTGCGCGATCCGCTGCTGAAGTTCGTTCACTTCCGCGTCGGTCAGGGTTCTTCCTTCCTGCTGATATTTCAGCCGAAAGGCGATGCTCTTCTTGCCGTTCGGAATCGGGTTTCCCCGGTAGAGATCAAATATTTTTACGTCCGTGATCAACCCGCGGTTCAGCTCGCGGATCCCGTCGAGAATATCGCCGGCCGAAACCGCTTCGTCGACGATCAAGGCCAAATCCCGATGAACGGCGGGGAATCGGGCCAGGGGTTTGAACGTTCTCTTGGAGCGCATTTGACCGGCGACCGCGGAAAAGTCGAGCTCAAAAACAAAAGTCTTCTGCTTCAGTTCGAAGGCTTCGCGGACCTCGGGGTGAATCTCTCCCATCCAACCCAGAAATCCCCCCGCCGCCTCGATGCGGCAGGCTGTGCCCGGATGCAGGAAAGGTTCCTGCTCCCCCCGGGTTACCTGGAACCCCTCGACCCCCAGCCGGGTCAAAAGCGTTTCCGCCGCCCCTTTCAGATCGAAGAAATCGACTTCGGCTTTCGCTTGCGTCCAGGATTCCTCCGCCCGGAGCCCGCAGAGGAGACCGGACAAAACCTCGATTTCGTCCGGTAGCTCCTGCCCCGCGCGCGGATAAAAAACCCGGCCCAATTCGAAAATCTTGAGATCCAGAATCTGCCGGTTGGCGTTTAGACCCACCGTCTGCAGGAGGCCGGGGAGAAGCGTCGGGCGCATGACTCCCTGTTCTTCGCTCAGGGGATTTTGAATCTGCAAGGTCTGAAGCCGGCGATCCCCGTCCCTCAGGCGGAGTTTGCGAAGCGCTTCCGCGGAGATAAAGCTGTAATTGATGACCTCCCAGAACCCGCCGGCGGTGAGGATCTCCCTGGCGCGGTCGGCGGCCTGTTGCATCCGGGTCTTGCCGGCGGCCGAGACCCTTCCCTCAGGGAGGGTTACCGGGATCTTGTGAAAGCCGTGGAGACGGGCCACCTCTTCCACTAAATCGATTTCCCGCTGCAGATCCACGCGGAACGTGGGCGGGGTAACCTGGCACAAACCGGAACCCTGAATTTCCACCGGCAGCTCCAGGCTCTTCAAGGCGGACACGATCTCGTCCGGCGCTATCGAAGTCCCCAGAATTCGGTTGACGCGGGACGGGCGCAGGGAGATCTTCCCGGGTTCGATCTTCCGGGGATAGACATCCACGGCTTCCCGGGTCGCCTCCCCTCCCCCCATTTCGACCATAAGGGAAGCGGCGCGGTTGGCGGCGCGCAGGGCGCCGTTGGGATCGATCCCGCGTTCGAAGCGGATGGAAGCCTCCGTCGAAAGGCCGACCCGCTTGGAGGTGCGGCGAATGCCCATGGGGTCAAAATAAGCGCTCTCCAGAAGAATGTTTTTCGTCTCCGGCTCCACCTCCGAATTGAGCCCGCCCATGATCCCGGCCAAGGCCACCGGCTTCCTGCCGTCGCAAATCATCAGGGTTTCGGGGGAGCATACGCGCGACGCCGTCGAGGGTCGTAAAGGAATCGCCGGGGGAAGCCGTCCGGACCACGATCCGCTTTTCCTCGAGGAGCTCGAAATCGAAGGCGTGAAGGGGCTGTCCCATCTCCAGCATGACGTAGTTGGTGGCATCAACGATGTTGTTGATCGCCCGAACCCCCAGGGCCTCCAGCCGGCGGCGGATCCGAAAGGGGGAAGATTTTATTTCCACTCCCAGAATCATCTGGGCCACATATCGCGGGCAGAGATCCGGTCGCTCGATGACGACCGAAGTCAGATCCCCAGCCCCGGCCGGGCCGGCAAAGACGCCTTTCGGGGGATAACGGAGGGGGCGTCTGCTGAGGGCGGCAATTTCCCGAGCCAGTCCGATGACACAAAGGCAATCCGCCCGGTTCGGGGTGACATTGACCTCCAGGATCCAGTCCTTCAGATCGAGAGCCTGTTCCAATGGGCTGCCCAAGGGCAACGAAGGGTCGAGGAGCCAAATGCCCGCCCCCTCCTCGCTCAAGTCCAGCTCCTTTTCCGAGCAGAGCATGCCTTCCGAAACGATCCCCTGAAAGGAGGTCGCTCCGATTTTCACTCCCTGGGGCAGGACCGCCCCCGGCAAAGCCAAGGCCACCTTTTCCCCGGCTTTCAGGTTGGGCGCGCCGCAAACGACGGTGAAGGACTTCTCTCCATCGGTGACCTCACAGACCGCGAGATGGTCGCTCTCCGGTAGGGGGCGAAACGAAAGGAGTTGCCCTACCCGTACCCCCTGAAACTCGGCGCCCCGTTCGGAGACCGCTTCGACTTCCAGCCCGAGCTGGGTCAGCGCGTCGGCAAGTTCGGAAGGGTTATGGGGAAAATCGATATACTCTTTAAGCCACTGATAGCTGAATTTCATAAGGAAAAAGGGATTAAGGTTTCAAGGGGTAAGGGTTCGGAGAACCCGCCGCCCCTCAAAATTGGGCCAAGAACTGCATGTTGTTTTCATAAAAAATGCGGATATCAGAAAGGCCCGCCTGCAGCATGGCGATGCGCTCCACGCCCAGGCCGAAAGCAAACCCGCTGTATTCTTCCGGGTCATAGCCGACGAAACGAAAGACCTCCGGGTCGATCATGCCGGAACCCAGAATCTCCAGCCATCCGCTCTTCTTGCACACGGGGCAGCCGTCGCCCTTGCACATGACGCACTGGATGTCCACCTCCGCGCTCGGCTCCGTGAAGGGAAAAAAGCTGGGGCGAAACCGCATCTGAAACTCCGACCCGAAAAGCTCATGAACAAAGTAGGTTAAAGTTCCCTTCAGGTCTCCAAAGGTGACGTTCCGGTCGACGATGAATCCCTCCACCTGATGAAACATGGGGCTGTGCGTGGGGTCGGAGTCGTGTCGATAGACCCTGCCGGGGGCAATGACCCGCAGCGGGGGTTTCCGGTTTTCCATGGTGCGGACCTGAACGGGGGAGGTATGGGTTCGAAGGACGACATTGGCGGAAAAATAGAACGTGTCCTGCATGTCGCGGGCCGGATGATCTTTCGGGAAGTTGAGGGCTTCAAAGTTGTAGTAGTCCAACTCCACCTCGGGCCCCTCCGAAACTTCAAATCCAAGGCGTCCGAAAATTTCGACGATCTTTTCCGTCGTCTGGGTGATCAGATGCTTGCCGCCGATGCTGATCCCTCTTCCCGGGAGGGTATGATCCACGCGCTCCCGGAGAAGCCGCTCCTGTTTTTGCCGGGACCGCTCGGCCTCCAGGGCCTTCTCCACCGCCGCTTCGAGGGAACCCTTGATCCGGTTTGCCATCTGGCCGACCGCGGGGCGCTCTTCCGGCGGGAGATTTCCCATCTCCCGGAGATAGGAGGTCAGCTCCCCCTTTCGGCCGAGATATTGGGTTCGAATTCCTTGGATCGCCGCATCCCCCGCCGCGGCGCGAAGCTCCGCCAGAGCGCGGCTTTCCAAATCTTCGAGCGTTTTGCGCCACCCCGCCTTTTCGCTCACGCCAAATTCCCTTTGGCAATCTCCACAATCTTCGAAAATCCCTGGGGGTCGGTTATCGCCAGGTTCGCCAGAGCCTTCCGATCCACGGCCACGTTCGCCTTGCTCAATCCGAAAATCAGCTGGCTGTAGGTCAAAGAATGGGCTCGGACGGCGGCATTGATTCTCGCGATCCAGAGGGAGCGATAGACCCGTTTTTTGGCCTTCCGGTCCCGGTAGGCGAATTTGTGCGCCCGGTCCACGGCTTCGGTGGCAATGCGGTAAAGGCGCCCCCTTCCTCCGCGGAACCCTTTCGCCTCCGCCAGGACCCCCTTGCGGCGGCTCCTCGATTTTACACTCTTCTTAACTCTCGGCATCTCGGTTCACTCCTTTGCAGAAGCGGAATCCTCGCGATCTTCATCGACCCGGATTCCACTCTGTTTCCATTTGGGTTCCGGCCGTTCCCCCCTTTACAGGTAGGGAAGGAGCCTTTTCATGTTTTTGGCGTCGCGTTTGTTCAAAACCTCAGATCCTCTGAGGTTTCTTTTTCGCTTCGTGGTTTTATGGGTCAGCAAATGGCTGCCAAAAGCCTTGTAGTGTTTGACTTTCCCCGTTCCCGTCGCTTTTAACCGCTTGGCAGCGCCTCGGTTCGATTTTAGTTTCGGCATGGCGTATTTTTCTCCTCTAAAGTTGATGGTCTCGTAAAAAGTCGAATTTTCATATAATTTGTCATTCCGGCGAAAGCCGGAATCCAGTTATTTCAAGACGTTCTGGACCCCGGCTTTCGCCGGGGTGACGGCCTACTTGACTTTTTACGAAGTCATCAAAGTTGATATCTTCCCCAAAAGCCGCCATTCCCGCGCAGGCGGGAATCCGGAATCGGCAAAATCATTTGGAGGATGGAACCCCAGTTTCATGGGCGTGACGGAAAAACAAAAAAGTCGGATTGGCGGAATGAACGCAGACCCTTCCGAACCTTCCGTGATTTTTTCCGGAAGAACCGGAAAGGCTGATGGTTCGCCCGCAAAAGGAGGTTCAGGCCTTCGGCGACAGGATCATGACCATGATCCGCCCTTCCATCCGGGGGACCTGCTCGATCACCACCTGTTCCTTTATTTCCTCGTGGATCCGAGCGAGCATTTCTCTCCCGAACTCAGGATGAGCGATCTCACGCCCGCGGAAGAGGAGAGAAACCTTCACCTTATTCCCTTCTTCGAGGAAGCGTTTGATATGCCGAAGCTTGAACTGGAAATCATGCTCTTCGGTCCGCGGCCGGACTTTGACTTCCTTCACATGAATTACGGTTTGGTTCTTCTTGGCTTCTTGGCTGCGCTTGTTCTGCTGGTACTTATATTTCCCGTAATTCATGACCCGGCAGACCGGAGGCTTAGCTCCCGGAGCGACCTCCACCAGGTCCAAGCCTTGTTCCTCAGCGAGCCGGATGGCCTCTTTGACGGCCAGGATCCCGACCTGATTTCCGTTGGCATCGATAACCCGCACTTCCGGCGCCCGGATCTCCCAGTTGACGTTGGCTTCCTTAACTATGAGATTCACCTCCCGTGAATGATTTCAAAATCAAAAAACCTTTTACCACAGAGGGCACAGAGAACACAGAGAATGAATAACTACAAAAAAATCGAAACAACCTTCCAGGGGGCCATTTATGTCCGCGGAGCAGGCCGATGTCTTGCCGGGGTCAAAACCTCGGTGATCTCTGTGTGCTCCGTGGCAAAAAATCTTAAAAAATCAAAAATCCTGTTTAACAGCGATTTTGCATTCTTCCCGGATGATCGCCATGAACTCCTCCACCGGCATGGCCGCGAGAGTTTTCCCGCTCCGCGCCCGGGGAGAGAGGAGATTCTGCTTGACTTCCCGATCCCCCAAAACAACCATGTAGGGGATCTTCTGGAGTTCGGCCTCCCGGATCTTCAGTCCCAGCTTTTCATTGCGAAAATCTTTTTCCACCCGGATTCCAGCCTGCAGCAGCTGCTGATAGATTTTCTCGCCGTAGGGAATCTGCGGGTCCGTGACCGTGAGCAGCATGACCTGCACAGGAGCCAGCCAGGTGGGAAAAGCCCCGGCGAAATGCTCGGTAAGGATGCCGATGAAGCGCTCCATGGCCCCCAGAATTACCCGGTGGACCATTACCGGCCGATGCTTTTCCCCGTCCGCCCCGATATAGGAAAGCTCGAACCGTTCCGGCATGGCGAAGTCGACCTGAATCGTCGCGCACTGCCATTCCCGTCCGAGGGCGTCTTTCAGCTTGACATCGATCTTGGGTCCGTAAAAAGCCCCTTCCCCCTCGTTGATTTGAAAGGCAAGTCCGCTCTCCTCCAGGGCCTGGCGGAGAGCGCGCGTGGCCCGGTCCCAATCCTCGTCCGAACCGATGGAGCCGGTTTTCGGCCTCGTGCTGATCTCCAGGTCGTAGGGAAACCCGAATATTTTCATCACATCCCGGACGAAATCCAGAATTCCTTTGATCTCGTCGTTCAACTGCTCGGGCGTGCAAAGAAGGTGGGCGTCGTCCTGGGTGAAACCGCGCACGCGCAGAAGACCGTGAAGTTCACCCGATTTTTCGTGGCGGTGGACCGTCCCCAGTTCAAAATACCGGATCGGCAGATCGCGGTAACTCCGGATTTTGGACTTGTAGATGAGCATGTGGGCCAGGCAGTTCATCGGCTTCAGCCCGTACGCCTGCCCTTCCACTTCGGTGAAATACATCTTGTCCCGGTAGTTGTCGTAATGCCCGGAGCGTTTCCACAAATCCATCTTCAGAATCTGTGGGCCGATGACGATCTGGTACCCGCGTTTTAAGTGTTCCCTTTTTTCGAAGTCTTCCAGAAGCATCCGCAGGAGGGCGCCCTTGGGATGGTAGATCACCAACCCCGCCCCGGCTTCGTCGCTGATGGAGAAAAGGTCCAGTTCCCGCCCCAATTTGCGGTGGTCGCGCCGTTTGGCCTCCTCCAGCAGATGGAGATGCCTCTCCAGGGCTTCTTTCGTGGGAAAGGCCGTGCCGTAAATGCGCTGGAGCATCTTGTTGCGTTCATCCCCCCGCCAGTAGGCGCCGGCCAGACTCGTCAGCTTGAAAGACGGGATCCGCCCGGTGGAAGGGAGATGAGGCCCCCGGCAAAGGTCGACGAAATCCCCCTGCTGATACAGACTGACCGTGGCGTCGGGCAACTCCGAGATCAGCTCCGCTTTGAAGGATTCTCCCCGGTCCTGAAAATACCGGATCGCTTCTTCACGCCCTATGACCCGACGGGCAATGGGCAGATTTTGAGAAATAATCCCCCGCATTTTCTCTTCGATTAGAGGAAGATCCTCGGGGGAAAAACGATGATCCAGATCAAAATCGTAATAAAACCCGTCTTTGATAGCCGGTCCAATCGTAATCCTGGCCGCGGGGAAAATGCTTTTTACCGCCTGGGCCATGACGTGGGAGGCGCTGTGCCGCAGGGTTTCCAGGCCTTCCGGGGAATCCAACGTGATCCATTCCAATTCCCCGTCTTTTTCCAGCGGAGTCTGCAAGTCCCAGGGAGATCCGGAAAATTTCGACGCGATGACCTTTTCTTTTACGCCGTTTTCGGGCAGGTCCTTTAAAATCTCTCGCGGCAAAATCCCCTTCGGGAATGCCTGTTTTTCCCCGTCTTTAATTTTTATTTCAATTTTTTCCATAAATTAGGGGGTTTTTCCCTAAGTCCCCAAAACAAAGAAAAGGCATCTGTTTTTCAACTACCCGATGCCTTTTCCTGCCGAGGGAGACCTTCGGGGGGGCCGAAGGTAAGGGTAAAAAGTGGTAGGCACGAGGGGATTTGAACCCCTGACTTCTACCGTGTCAAGGTAGCGCTCTCCCCCTGAGCTACGCGCCTATTATTTCGTTGAAATTTAATACATTTTTACCGATTCCAGGCAAAATTGTCAAGTAAAATATTAGGAACAAACAAAAAATTTCATATGCTTTCTGGGAATTCAGAAGGCTGCCCCCGTGAGCGCCGTCCTTGGCGGTTCTTCAAAAATCCATCAGTCCGGTAAAACAAGGGCCGGGTTGATGGTAACTATCCGAAAAACCTGGTTCAAACTCTCATCGAAATGAAGGGAAATGAATGATCGACCTCTTGGCCAGGTTTGCCATTTTCATCTCCGGGATTTCTGAAGCCCGCCTTTATTGGTTAAAAATTCGGATCCCTCGGGCGATGTACTGCAATCCGGAAACGATGGTCCCGACCGTAGTAGCCCAGACCAAGATATTTATCAGGATATTGATAAAAGGCACAGGGGCGAAATGGGCCGACCATAGAACGAAGATAATCGTGCAAAATTGAAAAGTCGTAGTCAATTTGCTGACAATGGAGGGGCGGATTTCGAGGGCGTGGGAAGTCCAGAAGAGAATCATGAGCCCAACGCAAATAATGACGTCCCGGCTGACCACGATTACGGCCAACCAAGAAGGGAGAAGGTTCATGACCGCCAAAGCGGTGTAAGAGGAGGCGTTGAGCAATTTGTCCGCCGCCGGGTCCAGATAAGAGCCCAAAACGGTTTTCTGATCCAACACCCGGGCTAAAAGCCCGTCGATGGCGTCGGTAATCGAGGCGGCGACGAAGGTGAAGAGGGCCCACCCATAGAGCTGGTGCAGAAGGAGAATGATAAATAAGGGGACGCAAAGAATCCGCCCTATGCTCAGAAGATTCGGAAGGTTGATCATAACGTTCTTTTCCCGGGTCTCGGAGGGGTTCGTTTTGGGGCCTTCTCCCTTCAATTCCCCCCTGCCCTTCTCTATCGGCTTTCCTTTCAGAAAAATAAAAACTGATGGTTTCGTAAGCAGTCCATCTGCTTTTTTCAAAGCGCAAAATTGGTACGAATATTTTAAATGACCCTTGGGATTTGTCAAGTATGCCCAGGGGCCGCGAATGTAACCCTTCAGTCAAGGGTGGGAAGCCGCTACGGATTCAGGTCCGGCGTGAATACCAGGAGGCGCCCTGGCCTGGGGGTCCGGGCGCTACGCTTGGAACCATAAGGCGCCGATTTCTTCGTGGACGGGGCGGGGGCCAAGGCCTCCCGCCGCTGAGATCGGAGTCTCAGGGCTTTCTCCGAGTCTCTGCTCATCCCGACCGATGCTTCCGGCGCGTACCGCCCAAACCCCCAGGCCAACAACAAAGCCTGCCGCCCCCCCGTCACTGAATGGGTACGGCCGAATCGAGAAAGTTCTTCACCAGCGCTTCGATCCGGGGGTCATTTTCGGGCCGCGGATCGATCCAAAGGATTTCTTCATCGGCCCGAAACCAGGTGAGCTGCCGTTTGGCGAACCGGCGGGTATCCCTCTTGATCATGGCAATAGCCTCCGGGAGACCCGTCTCCCCGTGCAGGTGGGCGGCCAAATGCCGGTAACCCAGGGATTTCATGGATTTCAAACTGCGGGGGTAACCCGAATCTAAAAGCAACCGGACTTCCTCAACCCACCCGCTCTCGATCATCTGATCCACCCGCTTTTCGATGCGGCGGTACAACTCCTCGCGCTCCCAAACGAGGCCGATTTTTAAGACCTCATAGGGCCGCTCTTGAAAGCCATGGGCGCGCTGAAAATGCGAGATCGGCCTCCGGGTTTGAGCGTGGACTTCCAGGGCCCGGACGATTCGGAAAAGGTCTTCCGGGTGGATCCGCGAGGCGGCCGCCGGATCCAGGATTGCCAACTCAGAATGGAGAGCGGGGCTCCCCTCCCGAGCCGCCCTTTCTTTCAATTCCTGCCGCAGTTCCGGGTTCGCCCCGGGGCCGCGAAAAAGGCCGCGGGTGAGCGCCTTCAAATACAATCCGGTTCCCGCCCGCCACGAAAATCGGGGTTTCCCTTTGCTGGAGACGGAGAACGATCGGATCGGCCTGCTCGCGAAAGAGAGATGCGCTGTAATCCTGATCCGGGTCCATAACGTCGATCAAGTGATGCGGGACAAGGTCCCGCTCCGTTCGCGGGGGTTTGGCGGTTCCGATGTCCATCTTCCGATAAATTTGCATGGAATCGGCGCTGAGAATCTCTCCCTGAAACCGTCGGGCGAGGCGGAACGCCAGAGAGGATTTCCCGGAGGCGGTGGGGCCGACAACGGCTATGAGGCGGGGCAAGACGGACATAACCAAGAGATAATAGCCTTTTCGTATCAGTTTAGAGTTTTGAAAAAATCATGTGCCCGCCTCTGTCTGGCCCCCGGGCCCTGGAACCGCTTGGCCCTGACGAAATTCCTTTTTTCAAAGGGCTAAAGTGTTACGCCTTTTCAAACAACGGCTGAATTGGCGCCAAGGCCTCTATTTTCTTTGAAACATTTTGTCGAGGTCATCGGCCGAGATTTTTATGAATGTGGGCCGCCCGTGCGGGCAGCGGGCGGGAGACACGCATTTTTGAAGCTGCTCGAGAAGGGAGAAGCCTTCTTCGGAGCGCAGGTTCTGGGAGGCCTGGACTGCTCCGCGGCAGGCGAGCATGTGGATCAGGTTCGAGAACTGGCGGTTGAGGTCCGCTCCCCGTCCCCAGGACGAAATCTCCCCGATCATTTCCTTCAGAATCTGCAGGGGCTCCCGGCCGGCCAGGATTTCCGGCACCGCCCTGACCCAAAACGCACCCTCCCCGGCCGGTTCCAGGGAGAAGCCCATTTTGTCCAGGTCCTGGAGATGATCCGAGACCACCTGGGCTTCGGAAAGCGAAAGCTCCAGGGTTTCCGGCATCATGAGGAGCTGCTTGCGGATTTCCTTTTCAAAAAACTGCTCCTGGAGCTTTTCCAACGTAATCCGCTCGTGGGCTGCGTGCTGATCGATCAAGGTGATGCCTTCATCGGTGGTGAGGACCAGATAGGTTTGCCGGATCTGGCCGAACCCGGTTTTTCCCCCGGAAGCCTCGACCACCGTTTTCCAGCGCGCCGGCCCGGTTTCCAGGCCTTTCAGCGGAAATTCCTCTGCCAGGAAGGGGGAAGGATACCTGGCCGCGGCTTCCCGCGCCACATTTTGGGGCAGCGGGGTCTTGCGGAGCCAAGGTGAGTTCTCCAGCATTTGGCGGATCGCCGAGATAACGCTGCGGTGGACCCGGTCGGGGTCGACAAATTTGACTTCGCCCTTGCTCGGGTGAACGTTGACGTCAACGGCTTCCGGGGGCAGTTTGACGAACAGAACCACAACCGGATTCCTTTCCTTCGCCAGAAGGGGGCGATAGGCTTCCTGGACCGCATGGTGGAGCAGGCGATCCCGAACCGGACGTCGATTGACAAACAAATAGACCCCCCGGCTGTTGGATCGATCGTAGCCCGGTTCGCCGGCGTACCCGGTTATCTCCGCCTCATCGGATAGCGAAGCAAAGCGGTGCATCTTCTCCCCCGCTTCCCGCCCCAACGCCTCCGTCAGGCGGGCCGCCCCTTCCGAGCGCAAAGGGTAATGCGCCGCCAATCGCCCCTCGTGGAACAGTTGAAAACGGACCTGCTCGTTGGCCAAGGCCAGGCGGGCGACCGTATCGGTGATATGACTGAGCTCTGTGCCCGGGGACTTCAGGAACTTCAGGCGCACGGGGACATTGAAAAAAAGGTCCCGCGCTTCGACGCTCGTCCCCTTTGCGCCGGCCGTTTCCCCGGAATGGGTTACGATGCCGCCCTCGGCGCGGATTTCAAAGCCTGAAAGGCCTTCCTCCCGGGCGGTGACGATTTTCATTTTCGACACCGCGGCAATGGCCGAGAGCGCCTCGCCCCGGAACCCGAAGGTCTGAACGGCGAACAGATCGGCAGCCGTGGATATTTTGCTGGTCGCGTAGCGCTCCAGGGCCAACAAAGCGTCTTCGGAGGACATGCCTTCCCCGTTGTCCGTGACCCGGATGAGTTTCGACCCGCCGCCCTGGATCTCGATCTTGATTTCCGTTGCCCCGGCATCGATGGCGTTTTCCAGCAGTTCTTTCACGACCGAGGCCGGCCGCTCCACCACTTCGCCGGCGGCGATCTTGCCGATGACTTCTGCCGAGAGAGCTCGAATTTTGGCCATATAATACCGCCTGTGCCCTTGACGGGGATGAGAAATCCGAATCGGCGGAGAAGACAGGGATCCGAAGCCCAGCCCAACCGCCCGGCCGGGCCGCAGCCCAAACCGGCTACATGGCCCCTTTCCCTCCCAGAACGGTCGGGATGGTTTTCAACAGGATCTTTAAATCCAGCCAGGGGGACCAGTTGTCGATGTACTCCAGGTCCAGTTTCATCCAGTCGTTGAAATCGAGCCTGTTTCGGCCGCTCACCTGCCACAGTCCGGTGATTCCCGGTTTCATGGAAAGGCGCCGTCTCTGCCACCCTTTATACTGCGCCACTTCCTCCGGAAGGTTGGGGCGAGGGCCGACCAGGCTCATTTCGCCCTTCAAAACATTGAGAAGCTGGGGAAGTTCGTCCAGGCTTGATTTCCGCAGGAGGCGGCCGATTCGGGTGATCCGCGGGTCGTTCTCCATTTTGAACACGGGGCCGCTCATCAAGTTGTGGCCCGCCAACTCCCCCCTCAGGACCTCCGCGCCCTGGACCATGGAACGAAATTTGTAAAACAAAAATTTTCTCCCGTTCAAACCGACCCGGGTCTGTCGATACAAGGCGGGACCGGGGGTGTCGATTCGAATCAGGAGCACGATCAGGAGAAACAGAGGGGACAGCCCCAGGATCAGGGCGAAACTTCCGAAAAGATCGACCGCCCGCCGCACGAAAAGCAGCAGCTCGTTTTTTGGAGAGGTCGAAAAAGTCAGCAGAGATAACCCGTCGAGCTCATCCAGATGGGTTTTGGCGATGTTGTGCGGGAAAAAATCCAAAACCACCCGCGCCGTAATGCCCCTTTCCTCGCAGAGCAGAAAAAGGTCGCCCATATTCTGCAGCTCTTCCTGGGGGATGGCCAGAACCACTTCGTCCACCACCCGGCTTTCCAAAATCGCCTCCAAATCCTGCAGATTGCCGAGGATCGGGTACCCGCCGGTTTCCGGAGACGGGGCGCGGGGGTTGGGGGAGACGAAACCCAGAATCCTCAAACCCAAGTCCCGGTGCTTCTCGATCAAGCGCGCGAAATTAAGCGCCCGTTCATCCGCCCCGACGATCAGATAATACCGGTCGTCGCCGTTTTTCCGCTTCATAAAGAGGAGGATCCGCCGGGCGGTCCAGCGAAAAACCGGCGTGAAAAAAATATTGAAGAGGAAGAAGAAGAGCAGGAAGATCCGGCTGACAAATTGGTACCTGAGGAAAAAGATGATGAACCCGAAAACCAGGAAGGATAAGAGGATCGCTTGGAAGCCGGTCCAGAATTCGTTCCAAAACCCCGGCCCCCGCCAATACTGATAGAGGCCGAAAGAATAGAAAGAAAGAAACCAGAGCGGAAAAATCGCGACGAGGAGGTCCACATACATCGGAAACGGGAAAATCTGCTCGAAGGCGAAATAGGCAAACCCGCCTCGCAGGGAATAGGCCAGGAGAAAGGCTACCAGGATGGCCAGCAGGTCGGCGAGAAAAATAAAAAAGGAATGGACGGCGGTATGGTGTTTAATCATCGGCTTTTGAAAAATGAAAACCGTTTCCCCGGCGAGGGCGCCGGGGGCGCGGAGGATGCGGGCGGGCCAAGCCGCGGGCAAATGCGCAATAGGCATCCCCACGCCTAAAGTTGACGGGCTTCTTTCAGAATTTCAGCCATCTTTTCCTCAAAAACTCCGGTGGCAAACTGGAGGGCGTGCTCCCGGACTTTTTCAGAGGAAAATGAATAGTGGCCGCTTTCCAGGGAACGGACGGCTTCCAGGAGGGATTCCCCGGAGGGTTCCCGAAAAAAAATCCCGTTGATCCCCTGCCGGATCGTGTCCAAGGCCCCCCCTCCCGCGAAAGCGATTGCCGGTCTTCCCGCGGCATTGGCTTCCAATGGCGCCAGGCCGAAATCCTCGACCCCGGGGAGGATGAGAGCCTTGCAGGAAGCATAATGCCCGGCCAACTCGTCATCCCCCACCCTGCCGAGGAACTCGATATTGGGCCGGGAAAGTCCCCGGAGCGAATCCCGGGCGGGTCCGGAACCGATGATTTTCAACGGCAGGCCGCTCCGGTTAAAAGCCTGAATCGCAATCTCTATGCGCTTATAAGAAGCAAGCCGGGAGACGATCAAATAAAACCGCCCCGGCCCCTTCCCCGGTTTGAACTTTTCCGTATCCACGGGAGGAAAAACGACGCGGGCGTCAACCCCATAGGCGGATTGGATTCGCCGGCGCACCTCGGAGGAAATCGCCACATATCGGTCCGGGCGAATGCTCGTTTCCAGATCCCATTTCCGAAGACGGCGAATAAAAAAAGGAAGGGAGCGGCGGTAAAGCCATGGCAGCTCCTCCTTGGCCAGATAGTTCTCGGAGTCCCAGACGAAGCGCATGGGGGTGTAACAATAACAAACGTGGCGCGCGTTCTTCCCCTTGCGGGCCCCTTTGGCGAAAGCGCTGCTGGAGCTCAGGACGATATCGAAACCCTGCAGGTCAAAGGACTCGACGGCCTTCGGATAAAGGGGGAGATACTTCTTGAAATGTTTTCGCCACCCCGGAAGTCTCTGCATCCAGGAGAAACGGATGTCGGCTCCCGCCAACTCGGGCCCGAGAATCGAATGGTCAACCAGCGTCGTGAAAATGGGCGCCTCGGGAAACATCCGGTGAAGAACGGCCACCACCCTCTCCGCGCCTCCCATCTGGTTCAGATAGTCGTGGACGATGGCGATCTTCACTGCGCCCTCTCCCTGTCTTCCGCCCTTCAATTCTTGATGGTCTCGTAAAAAGTCCATCTGCTGCGTTGCGCTTCAACTTCGTCGTTGCGCCCCCTAAGGGGCCTCTCTCCTCAGTTTTTGCGCGCCTTGCCTGGTAGGGGCACGCTGCGCGTGCCCATTATCGGGCGCGAAGCATCGCGCCCCTACCATTAAAACCCTCGTCATTCCCGCGCAGGCGGGAATCCAGAATCTGCCAAGATATTAAAAAGACTGGATTCCCGTTTTCACGGGAATGACGGGATAGCCAATTTTCAGACTTTTTACGAGACCATCAATTCTTAAGTATAATCAAAAAACAGGGGTTAAGGAAGATCTTTTATTTTCCAAAAACTCCCCTTAATGATGACCCCAATAAACATTCATCTGTCCTATAAGCAAACACATTTTAATGCCTTAAATTCAAATAGCAATTTAATTTAAAAAGTTCGTATCATTTTAGAATTTTGAAAAAATCATGTGCCCGCCTCTGTCGAGGCCCGGGGGCCGGAACGGAACGCGCCGGAAGCATCGGCTGGGTTGGCCCTTTGCCCCGAAGATCAGAGCTTGTTTCCGCCGGAGCGGGCGGGGGGTATCGTCCCCGCCCCCTCCACGGAGAAATCAGCGCCTCATGATTCCAAGCGGGCCGGTCTGGCCCCCGGGCCCTAAAACCGCTTGGCCCTGACGAAATTCCTTTTTTCAAAGGGCTGAAGTGTTACAAAAGTTCATCGATTGGATCCGGATCGTTTTTAGGCGATTTTTATTGGAACCGGTTCAAAACAAACCGGAACCAATTGTAGACCGCCATCTGGTCCGTGAGCGGGATAAATTCCTCTCCCCCCCATCCCCAGAAGAAGTCTGTTTCCCCCTCGAGGAACCACCGGTTCTGGGCGGGGCGGTAGAATCCTCTTTCCAGGGCGCCGTCGCCGTTGTAATCCCCGGGAATCGGGAAGCTTTCCGGTCCGCCCCAGCCGTAGCGTCCCAGGGTTCTGGAAAGTCCGGCTTCGTCTTGTTGTCTCGCAAAACGGCCGTTTGGAGTGATGTGTTTTTGAGGTTTTCGAAAACGCGCCCGGAGGCAATCTGTAGGAGAAGGCCTCCAAATTTGATGGTCTCGTAAAAAGTCCATCTGCGGCGTTGCGCTGCAACCCTGCCCCGTTAGATAAGAAGCCGCACTCTTGGGAAGCAGGGATGAAGCTCCTGATATTCGAAGGTAAAAACCCTTTTGAAAAGTATCTAACGGGGTGAATCGTTGCGGCGCACCTGTAAGGGGCCTCTCTCCTTAATTTTTGCGCGCCTTGCATGTAGGGGCACGCCGCGCGTGCCCATTATCGGGCGCGAAGCATCGCGCCCCTACCATTGAAACCATCGTTCCGGCGAAAGCCGGGGCCCGAAACGTTTTGTGAATCCTTCGGAAAAAAAAGGGGGGGCGTTGCCCCCCCCGCCAAACAGGAGTCAGAATTTTAAATCAATCACAGACATCCCGCATTAATTACGGCCGTCACCCGGTTCTGGAATTCGGGAGCGCCGGTGAAAAACTGCAGCGCCTGCTGCCGGGTCATGGTCGCCGCGTTCAAAACCCCGACCCAATAATTGACCTCCGTCGAGTCCCCGCTCCGCCGCATGATCCCATCGTACAAGTCCTCCACAAACCCGGCGTTCGTCCGCGCCTTCGCCGTATACTCCGCACTCTGAATGAAACCGAGCGCGATGCGGTAGGAAAGATCCTGCACGGCCTGCGCCCCGGCGCACTGGGCGGTCCGCATCAAACCGAGCCAGAAATTGAACCCCGGCGTATCCGGCAGACGACTCAGAATTCCGCGATAGAAATCGTTCACCAGATTATTCTCCGGCCGTGACGCGCTCGCCCCGAAAATTCCCTGAATGTACGCCGAGAACTCCGGGCTGAAGACGAAGAAGTTGAGCGTGATGTTCCGGCTTGCGCCCCCGGTGAGATACCCCACCCAGAAATCCACCTCGGTCTGGGAAGGAGCCCGGCTTAGGAAGGACTGATACAGATCGGTCACATACTGGGCGTCCGTCCGCCCCCGGCTCAAATACTCGGGAGAATTGAAAAAATATTTTCCCATGCTGATGAACCCTTCCTGGACGTCCACGCCCAGGGGGATCAGGCGGTTCAGTTCCGCAATCCATCCTTCGGCCCCGCCCGGCTCCGGCGCCCGGCCAAGGATATTTAGATAGTATGCCTGAACCATCTCCCTTTTATTAACCAGCATTTGGTAGGCTGAAAAAGCATCCACGAGTCCGAAGCCAAACGTATTGTCAGGTCCGACACCTCCCAAGTCTGCGGCGGACCGGGTCAGGGCCCATTCGATTTCATCGAGGGGCGCGTCCGGGATGGCGCTGAGAAGAAGGGCGACCGCCCCGGCTGCGTGGGGGGCGGAAAGCGAGGTTCCGCTCCACACTATATAGGAATTCGGGAAAACGCCCCCGAAGGTGAGATCGGCGGTCCTTACATTCACCCCGGGGGCCGCCAGATCCGGGAAGAGGGCTCCGTCGCAGGCCGATGGCCCGCGGCTGCTGAAGGAGGCGATATTCCGCGAAACGTCAACGGCCCCGACCGCCAAGCCGACGCCGTAATTGGCCGGACTTATGCTCGTCGCCGGATTCGGCCCGGAGTTGCCCGCGGAAAAGACAACGGCGACGCCGGCCGTTCGCAGGTTTTCGAGTGCTGTCCGCAGGGCGTCATATTCTGCGCCGGTCAGACACTGATCGGGGGTCTCGAACCCCCAGGAATTGCTGACGAGGTGCGGTCCGTCATCGGTTGCCGGGTTTCCGTCCGGGTCCATGAGCCATTGCAAGGCGGAAAGGATCGTGGAGACCGTCGCTTCCAGCTCCTGGGTCACCGGGTTGACTTCGAACACTCGCGCCGAAATCCAGCTGGCATTCGGCGCAACGCCGATGGCCGACCCGCCGGCATCTCCCCCGAGGATGACGCTCATGGTCCCGGTTCCGTGTCCGCTGGGGTCGGCAGGTGTGGGGTAAACGCCATAGGGATCGTACCAACTGTTGGTCCCTCCCCGCCACCGCCCCTGCAAATCCGGGTGCAAAAGATCGACCCCGGAGTCCAAGGTGGCCACGACAATTCCGGAACCGGTGATCTCCAAGGCCCAAAGTTCGGGCGCCCGAACGGCCTGGACGTTCCATTCCGCGGGAGCGCCGTCCCCCAAAACGGGGGCGGGAATCGAGGCGTAAGAGTCGAGCGAAATACTTTTTACCTGGGGAAGGTCTTTCAGGGTTGCGAGGAGGAAAGCCGGGATTTCGGCGGCAAGGGAATCGGCGATCCAGAATGCCTTGACCTTTCTTGCGCCCAGCGCCGCAAGCTGGGAGGAGAGGTCTTGCTGGGCGCGATTTAAGCGCTCCTGGAGGCTTTGGATAAGTCCTTGCCGGGCTTTTGCGGATACACGCCGGCCTGCGGGGGGAGCGGGCAGCGATCCCCCGCCCCGGGCCGAAACGGTTAGGGGGGAAATCGTGATAATGACCGGAATTTCTTCTCCCGGCCTGGACGTTTTGAGGCGCTCTTGAAGCCCGGGCGAGAGGACTCCGGCTTGGGCAGTTTCGGCCGACGCAAAAAGGGAGAAAACAACGAAAACGGCGCCGATGGCCGCTGCCCGAAAAATTCTCCCCCAACCCCTGCCCTTTCCCAAAACCATCTCCAAGGCTACTCCACGATCAAGTTTTCAACCTTCATCCCGTCAATGACCAGGGTGACCTGATCCCCCGCCTTGATTCTTTTATCCGCGTTTCCAAAAAAGATGAAGTAATTGCGCTCGGGCGCCGGCTTCACGGCCGTTTGCCGCATGGGTCCCAACTTGGTGCGGGGAATGGAAAGCTTGGCTCCCGATTTCTGGTCCGTAAGAAAAATTTCCGTCCCTTTGCGAGTCAAGGCGGTTGCTTTGTCCGGGTCTAAAACCCGGTAGCGGAGATCCAGCATGTTTCCGGCGGCTGCCTCCCGGATGCCCAATATCCGAATCCCCAGCCTCTCTTCGAATTCCTGCCGGTTTTGGGGCGGGGCCGTATCCGTTATGCCCATCCCGGGTTGCTCCGGAGGTTTTTGTTTTTCGGAATCGGCCGATGCCGGCGTCCAGAAAAGCAAAAGGATCGCCGCGCCGCCCAGGATCATTTTTATTTTGTTCGCTATTTCCATGTTCCCTCATCCGACCGGAAAAATAGCCCCGCACCCCAGGGAAAGGCTCTCGTGAAAAGGCAGCCTATTAAATATTATACCCTTTCTGTCCCCCCAAGACCACAGTTGCCGGGCAAAAAAAGGGGGGCCGACGCCGCCCCCCTTGCCAAGCGGAAAGTCATGAATCCGAGTGAATCACAAGCACCCTGCGTTGATTACCGCCGTCACCCGGTTCTGGAATTCCGGGGCATTGACGAAGAACTGCAGCACCTGCTCCCGGGTCATGGTCCCGCCGTCCAAAACCCCGACCCAGTAATTCACTTCCGTGGGATCGGCGCTGCGACGCATGATGGCGTCGTACAGGTCTTCGACATAGCCGGCGTTGGTGCGGGCCTTGGCGGCGTATTCCGCGCTTTGGATGAAGCCCAGGACGATCTGGTTGGAGATGAGGCGCACTTGGGTGCCGCTGGTGCACTGCGCCTGGCGCATCCTGCCCAGCCAGTAGTTAAAGCCGGTGTTGTCAGGCAGACGGCTCAGAATCCCGCGGTAAAAATCATTCACCAGGTTGTTTTCCGGCCTCGAGGTGGTCGCCCCCAAGGTTCCGGCCATGTAAGCCTGAAACTCGGGGCTGAAGACGAAGAAGTTCAGAACGATATTGCGGCTCGACCCCCCGGTTAGATAACCGACCCAAAAATCGATCTCGGTTTGGTCGGGGGTTCGGTTCAGGAAAGATTGATACAGATCGGTCACATACTCAGCATCCGTTCTGCCTCGGGCCAAATATTCCGCCGAATTAAAGAAAGACTTCCCGACGGCGATGAACCCTTCCTTGATGTCGATCCCCAGGGAGGCGATCCGCTGAATTTCAGCGGTCCAGCCTTCCGCGCCGCCCGGCTCCGGGGCGCGGGCGAGAATGTCGTTGTAATATTCCGCCACCATTGTCTGCAAGGTCGTCGCCGGCGGCCCGACCCGCAAATAGGTCAGCATTCCTCCGGGGGAGTTCAGGTTGTTGGCCAAATTAAGCCGGCGGTCATAGAGCGGAATGTCGCCCCCCCGACCTGGAACCATAACGGCATCAATGCATTTTCCGGCCGGAAGCAAGACGTAGAGTATTGCCTCTTGGCAAAGGGATATAAATTTCCATCTTCAGCCACGAGACTCAGGTATTCGCCCTGAGTTAGGGGCACATAATCTTGCAGGCCGGCATTTAGAAAACGAAGGAGAATATTCTGACCGATTGATCCGGCTGGGATGGGCGCCGCTCCGGCGCTGAAGGCCTCGCCGTTGATCAGAAAGTACTTGGCATTATAATTGACGGAACTCTTGATTGTGCCTGCCGGTCCGTAATTGCCGGTCGCTGCGGCCGCATGGATGAAGGGATCGACTTCGCTGAACAGGAGCACCACTTCCAGGTCGTAGGGGACCCCGGAATAGGCCTGTCCGGCGGCAAAATCCCTTTTCACGGCGCCGTACAGTCCCATTTGCACCTGCAGAGCCGGATGGGTACCGCTCTGGTAGATATAGGCACCCGGTTTGGCGGTCCAGTTATAAGTCGCGGTCCCCCCTGCCGCGGTTTCTTTGACGAAAGACCGGGCCCTTCCGCCCGGCTCGAACCGGAGCTATATCCCCAGCAGCCGGGGTCAGCCCCGGGATTACGAGCGAAACCGGGACGGTAAGATTGTTCTGAAGGTTGATCGTCAGGGCTGTGTCCCCGGGGGGAACGGTTAAGACCGGCCCGGGCACGGTTACGGCGCCTCCTTGAAGGCCGAACCCCCAGAAGGTGATGACCTGGCCGTCCGGCATATTTTTCGTTATAACCCCGGTCTGGAGATCGAAGACCACGGCCGAGGCCGGGCTAATAGCAAAACAGATAACCCCAGCCAATCCGATCAAAAAAGCGGCGATAAAATCGAGCTCTCTTTTTTTGCGCATTTTTTTCTCTCCCTTCCTAAGGATTGCTGGGATCGATGATCACATTGGGATGTTCCACGATCATCATGGTCAACATCCCGCCGGGAAACAAGTTGTTGTTGGTCAGTTCCTTTTCGCTGTGGGAATGCCACATGAACACAAAACCGGAATTGGGATTGAATCCTCCCTCGCCGGGGGGCAACGCCCCTTCCAAACCCATAAAAGGACTTCCTGCATAGAAGGGGCCAAAAGTGAGATCCTGCAGATTAGGGAGCGCTACCGGCAGCGGTTTCCCGTGATCACAACGGGGATCAGTCGGGTTTTGGACTCCGTTGTAAACACACTCCGTGCTGACCAGCGGGTCTCCGGGTTGGTGCCCATAGAAATCCCAACCCAGACCTTCGCCGGTCCAGGTAAAAAGAGCGTCGATGGTCTGCCCCGGCGCCACCGTCGAGGTAAACGCCGACTCTCCGAGATCGGGGGCGGCGTTTGGCAGGCTCGGAGAAGAAGTCAGCAGCCTCCCATCCCGGGCGATTACGGTGTGGTTATTTCCGTGAGTATGGAGGGGATGCAGGTCTCTTCCCCCTCCGATCATTCGGATCAACACGGTTTCCCCGGGATGCATCCGGGGCACACAGTTATAGGGTTGGTTGGGAAAAAGCGAAGAAAATGCAGCGGACATGGTATCCGGCGCTGCGCGACCGTTAATCAGCCAGTAGACCGGGAAGAACGTAGTCGTGTCGACAGGCTGCCCTAAACCAATTTGCTGGTGGATGACCGGGTCGATTTCGCTCAAAAGAAACAAAAATTCGCGGTTGAACCGGGTTTGACCGTTATTGTAGGCATACGAAGTGCCTATGGATGGACGGACGATGATCGCCCCCACAAGGCCCATCTCCACCTGTACTTCCGGACGGGTGCCGCTGTAATAGGTATAGGTTCCGGGATTCGACGCCATGAACTGATATTGCACTGTCCCTCCCAAAGGGGCAGCTTCACGGGTCAGAAGACCCGGGGTTCCACCGGTTGCCGTTATACCGGTTTGGCCGGGAAAGACGATGGATACCGGCTCGGCAAGCTGATTCGTAAGATTGATGGTGATGGTATCTCCTTGATTAACAATCAAGGTCGGCCCAGGAACCTGCATGGAGCCTGTTCCATTGGCATAGCCCCACATGAAAAGGGGATAGCCATCCGGCAACGAAATGTTCCCGGACCTGGCCGTTAAATTGAAGGTAGTTCCGGTCAATCCGTCAATGGCCGCATCCCCCGGAGCGCTCACGCTCAAAACCAGGGTGATCAGGATGATGACCAGGCCGTTTCGAATCCTTTTATTCATAACAAGCCTCCTCGTTTCTCGGTCAGGGGTTAATGGTGATTTCGGTCATCATACCCCCGAAATCCTCCTGATCATTGGTCAGGTCGTTGAAATTTCGGGAATACAGGAAATAGGTTCCGGGAGCGACGTTCGTGGTGTCCAGAATGACATCCGCGCTCTGGCCTCCACCCAGGGTGATGGAGTTGGTGTCGTAGGACAAGTTTTGCCCGCTGGTGCTTCTCAAAATTCGGGTGTCCTTACCCACCACCTTCATGGGAATCCCTAAGGATGAAAGCGTAGAGAAATGGACGGTGGCAACGCTTGAAACCCGGAGCAGGATTCTCTGCCCTTGGGTCGCCGTAACAATCGCGTTGACTTTCATGGTAGGTTTCCCCCCGCTGGGAAAATCGGTAAAGGTATTGGACAGGACGGCGGGGTTAATTGTATCCGGATAACCCCGACCGTTAAGCAACATGTAGGAGTCTTTCATCGCCGCAAAACTGAGGGGCTGAATGTTTAAATCCTCATCGTGAAAGTTGGGGTCGAAGCCTGTAATCTGGATCGGGTAATCCACATCATATCCGGTTGAACCGTCGCCGTCATTATAGGCAAACTTTGTATAGACCTTCCCCTGATAGGTTTTAGCGGTGCCATCCTGCCGGGGAGTGACGTAGAGGTTCCCGATCATGCCCATTTGCATGTGTTCGGTCGCTTCCACATGGCAGTGATAAAGATAGGTTCCTGGTTCGACTACATTGTAGAAATAGGTGATGCTCGATCCTTGATTGACCGATATGGAAGCCATCGGCTCCCCGTCGAAAACATAACCGGCGTGGGGAAACCCATGCCAATGGACGGTGTGGGAATCGAATAGGTCGGGACGCATTTTCATTCCCACATTGGTCAGGGTCAGATAAAGTTTTTCCCCTTCTTTCACCGTGATGGTTGGCGCCGGCGTTTCCGCGGAAAGTTCGCCATATTCCAAGACCATATTCAGGGGGAGGTTATTGGGGACCCGGGAGAATCCAAACACGTACATCAGCCTGCCATCCGCCATATTGGCAAAGCCATCTCCCCCGACCAGGTGGAGGCAACGGATCGTCGGGTCCGTGTCCGAGTAAGTATCGTCGTTTGCGTCCCCTCCTGGGCACTGCATCTCTACGCCTGCTCCGGCCGGGCTTCCCCATAACAGGAACAAGGCGAAAAGGAGAAGGATTAAATTTAGCCGCGTTCGAAACATATTTTCCTCCTTTTATCAAAAAAAATGGTAAGAAGTTGATCGCTTGGCGGGAGGAGTAAGGGAGTTTCTGACACCTCTTACTCCTCCCTCCTATAGCATCTTATTTACGGAAGACACCCGGCCGCGATAACGGCATTCACCCGGTTCTGGAACTCAGGTGCGCCCGTAAAGAACTGCAGCACCTGCTCCCGGGTCATGGTTGCCGCGTCCAAGACCCCGACCCAGTAGTTCACTTCATCCGGCGAGGCGCTCCGCCTCATGACGGCATCGTAGAGATCCTCCACGTATCCGGCGTTCGTCCGCGCCTTCGCCGCATACTCCGCACTCTGAATGAAACCGAGCGCGATCTGGTACGAAAGATCCTGCACCGCCTGCGCACCCGTGCACTGCGCGGTCCGCATCAAACCGAGCCAGAAATTGAACCCCGGCGTATCCGGCAGACGACTCATAATTCCCCGATAGAAATCGTTCACCAGATTGTTCTCCGGCCGCGCCGCGCTCACCCCGAAAATCCCCTCGATATACGCCGAGAACTCCGGGCTGAAGACGAAGAAGTTGAGCACGATGTTCCGGCTCGCCCCTCCGGTCAAATACCCCACCCAGAAGTCCACCTCGGTCTGGGAAGGAGTCCGGTTCAGGAAGGACAGATACAGATCGCTCACATACTGCGCATCCGTCCTTCCCCGCGCGAGATATTCGGCCGAGTTGAAGAAGGATTTCCCTACCGAAATGAAACCTTCTATGATGTCAATGCCGAGAGAGACGACGCGATCGACCTCAGCCGCCCATGCTTCCGCCCCTCCCGGCTCAGGCGAACGGCCCAAAATATCCAGGTAGTAAGATGTGATCACAAGGAAGGCATCGCCCACAAACACCGCGCTGATCGTGTGATCGGCCTGGACGTTACTAAAGTTGTAGGTGGGAATGGGGCCCTGCGATACCCCGTCCACAACCACGTCCTGGATCTGGGATCCCGGGTTCGGCGTGATGAAGAACCCCTGGTTGCTGCCCGGGGGGACCCCTACGCCGCCTGAGGGATCGATCGTTCCCCCGGCACCGGCCGAAGCCGTGATGAGGAAGTTCCCCAGGATCACAAAGGATGCCGTGATCGTGTGATTTCCGGAAATGTTCGTAAAGTTGTAGCTCGTAATCGGTCCTTGAGAGACCTCATCCACGAGAACATCGACGATGCGCCATCCCGGGCTTGCGGCAATGGTATAAGCCGCACTGGCTCCGAGATTATAAGCCGTTGCTCCGGCAGGGGTAACTGTCCCTCCCGGGGTTGTTGCCTGCGCCGCGATGGTAAATGCACCTGTCGTAGAGGCGAAAAGTGCGGTAATACCACGGTCGCGGTTTATGTTGGTGAAAGTGTAATTGGTCGTGAGAACGTTGGCAAGGGGACCGATGGAGACAAGGTCCACCAAGACATCCACGATGTAGAAACCGGGGTTCGCCGTGATAGTGTAGGTGAGGCTGGTCCCGCAAGTGATATTCGCCGTCGCTCCCGCCGGGATAATGGTCCCCCCGGGAGATTGTTGGGCGGTTACGGTAAGGGTCTTGACCACAAACCCCGCCACGATGGAATGGGGTGCGGTTACATTGGTGAAGGTATACGAGGTTGGAGCCGGGGCGACCGGGACCCCATCAACGGTGAGAGTGGAAATATTGTAACAGGCATCCGGGAGGATGCTGAAGGTCTGGTCCGCCCCGCTGCTGACATTCACCGAGCCTGTCGGGGCGATGCTTCCCCCGGCGCCGGCCGCGGCGGTGATGGTAAAGAAGGTCCCGCCGGCATACCACTCATCCGCTCCGATATCGACGGTTCCGCCATTCGGTCGATTTTGGCCGTCGTAATCGCTTGCCAGCTCGGGAAAGACAACTGCCGCCCCCGAGCCGACGGCCGGAGAGGAGCCCTGGAGATGATAATCCCCGGTGACCGTGAAAGGCGTGAACCGAACCGAGATGGCGTTTCCCGCTTCATCGAGAACCGTGGCCGAAGTGAGGGAGTTCGAATAGGAAGAATTGAAGAGCGGGTTCCCGGCGAGATTGCCATTGCCCGCATAGTTCCCTCCATCTCCATAGGCAAGAGCGGTGAGAAGGCTGTTCTGAGGGTCCAAGAAGACGGGGGTCACCGCCTCGACTACCCCTAAGTCCCATACAGGTATAGGTGATGGCGCCAACCCTCCGGCCCCTCCGTTCAGGGCGGCAACGTTGTAAAAGGAACGGTTATTGGTGATGATGTTGTTCTGCAGGGTCGGATTGGCGTATGTTTCCGTGACCCCGGCTGCCGCCAAAAGTTCCCGCAGCATCAAGACCCCGGCGACATTCCCGGAGCTGTGAATGCCGGAGACGACCCCGGACGGCTGAGGAGTTGAATTTGCCGCCCCCGGGGCAAAGGCCAAAGCGCTCGTGGCCGTGCTGTCGTTGTTGGCAATGGTGTTATTGACGATGAAAGCCTGGGAGCTGACCACATCCTGCAGGAAGATTCCGGCGCCGGCGCGGGCCGCGACGTTATTAACAATGATGTTGTTAAAGATCTTCAGTTGGTACCAGGCCGTCTGGTCGGTGGGATTGTTCCTCACATCATCGGCGTTGATCGCGAAAGCAATAATTCCGCCGCCGTTCCCGGAACCGGTGAGGTTTCCTTGAATGAGGTTTCCGTCAATGGTCACTGAGCCGGAACCTGTGCCGCCAGCCACATCGCCGCCGACATAGATTCCACCCCCATCCCCGGCCAGAGCCAGCAAGGCGCCAAAGAAGTTTTCGTTGAAGAGGATCTTGTTCCGCGCAATCAGCGCGTTGTTGCTGACGCCTTTATGGGCCATGCCGCCCCCGAAAAAGCGGGAGAGATTGCCCAGCAGCAGGTTCTCGATCACTTGATAGTTGTGGGCGCCTTCATTCATGGAAATCGCCCCCGCTCCCTGCAGGCCTCCATTTCTATGCATCTTATTGTTGCGGATGGTGATAAAGGTGTTATTGGCGTCAAAACCAGAATCCGGGGTCCCAACCGCAATGCCGCCGGCAAAATTGCCCTGGTTGTTTGAAATTTCATTGTTGCTGATCGTCAAATAGTTGGCGCCGCTGACGACAAAGACCCCGCCGCCGACTTTCGAACCGAAGAAGGTAAAACCGTCGATGGCGGCTTGGCCGGGCACGTTGAAGGGGTAACCCGGATTCAAGGTGCGGGTTCCCGGCAGAGGAGTCTGCAAATTGCCGTTCGGGTAAACCGTCTCCCCCAGCACAATGATCGACGGGGTCTCGCTGGCGACAAACGGGTCTTTGAGGAGGAAGGAAACAAATTCCCTGGCCCCCAGGGCATTCATCCGGTTGTGCCAGAGCTGAAGCCTTTCGATGGGTATGGGGTTCGCATTGATTCCGGTGGATGCGGCTCCCGCGCCCTGCAGCCGGACCGGCTTGTTCATGATTACGTTTTCATTGTAGGTTCCCGGCGCCACCATGATGAGAGCGCCGTTCCCGGTGCTGGGCGCGTCGATGGCTGCTTGGATGGAGGTAAATTCAACCCCCGGACCCGCTGCCGGAGCAACCCGGCGGATCTGGGTCGCGGCGCAGTTCACCACATTTAGGGTCACGCCGATCTCGGCCGCTCGCCCGTTGTCCCCGCGGGCGACCAGAAGCCTGCCGGTCGTTGCCCCCCCGGGAATCTGCACCGTTATCGCGGCGTCTGTCCAGCTGGTTACGTTTAAAGAAACCCCATTGAGGGTTACCGTTCCCTGGGTAGCGCCGAATCCATAATCTCTGATGATATACAGATTTCCAACAACCCCGGGCACATAGTTCGGATTCAGGACGGAAGTCAACCCGGACGAGGTTATGGTAATGGCTCCGGGCAAAGAGGTGGTACAAATCAGGGGTCCGCCCCCAATCTCCGGCCCGCTCACCGCTCGTATCACCGGAGATAAGGTTGCCGGCTGGGTGTCAACACCCACCCCGGCCGAGGCCAAGGCGGTCATCGGTACCAGCGGAGTATCGAGATAGGTGGTTTTCCCCGGAAAATATTCAAAGGTCCACGGAGTGACACTGAAAGTCGGGTTATAGTATGGATCCGGGGTGCCGTCGGCCCTGATCGGATCGTTCAGAACGAGGGTGACCATGTTGGGCGAAACGCCCGACGGCGTGGGAATGTTTACGGAATAGGTCGAAGGAAGCATGGCGTTGTAACTGCCGAACTCATCGGTGTAGACCCGAACAATCTCCTTGCCTTTCCAATCTTTGAAGGAAACCGGAAGCCAGGACGGCGCCAGTTTCTCCCCGAAGTTGGGGCTGAAAACGTTAAATTCGGCTGCGAGGTCGTTGTTGGTAAACCCGACGGCCCGGGCCGCTTTGGGGACCTCGGTAAAAAGGAAGAAATCCGCGGCGGCGTTCTGGCCGTCGGCGACAATTACCTGTTTGCGGTCGCACAAAGGTCGGGTCTGGCCCGCATATACGCTCGCGATGCCCGGGAATAGACTCAGTTCCGCGGGAACCAGATGGGGGGCGCCCACACAGGCGGGAGGAAGAGCGAGCGGACTCGGCTGGTAGGAATTGCCGAAATCGACGTTCTTGTCTTCTTCTTTAAGCAGTTCATAACCCACCGGAGGGATCACTTCGACGATGTAGGTTCCCGGTGGGAGGGTTGGTTGACCGGCTGCCGAACCAAAGGCATATCCGCCGTCAAAAACGCCAGGCCTTACCTGGTTCCAGGTGTGGAAGGCATCGGCACACTCGGCAACCGGAAGGCCGTGAACGATGGGAACCGTTTGAATACAACCCGTGGGGGTATTGTCATCCCAGCTGTCCGTGAAGGCCGTGTCAATGGCCGGCCCATCGGGGATCCCGTCATTGTTGAAATCCTGATAGAGGTTCACCTGGACCCTTGGAATGCCCGGTTCCCAGAGTTCGCCTACCGCGTACCGCGGGTCATTTTCCGCGCGGGTGGTTGCATAGAAGACGATTCCGGTTATGCCGCCATTTTCCCCCGGGGGATAATCCACCTTGCCCCAATCGATGACGTTGGTCTGATTGAGGAAAAGGTGCACGGCTTCCAGGAGAACCGGTCCCGTCTCCGTCCGCCAGCCAAGATTTCCGTTCTCCGGCTGCGGCTGGGGAGCGTTTACAATCGAATAAGGATAGATCGGCATCGGTTGGAGGGGTCCGCCGTTGTCAACGACTGTGGTCATTCCTGTTGGCTTGAACCTGGCAAAGTCGACCTCCGCGATCAACCACTTAAAGAAGGGGAAGACCTCCGCAAATTCATAATTGCCGGTGGGATCGGTGGGCGTAAACTGGTAAATCGAGCCATCGCGGAAGCGGATGTTCAGGTTCTGACCCATAAGGCCTGACTTCGCCCGGGTCCCGCATGGCATTCTGGTTGGTATCATAAAAAACATTGCCCTTCAGAGTTCCGAACCAGCGGAAGACCAGAACATTCCCGAGATTAACGGTGCCGCCTCCGGCCGGTACGGTTACGGTATTGAAGTTGAAAAGCGAGTCCAAGGGCGCGTCCCAGCTGACTAACTGATAAGTTCCAGGAGGGACCCCGGAAATCGTAAAATTGCTGTTGGCATCGCAGGCCGTGGCGTAAAGCCCCGCGGGAATTCCCGTTCCCGGCTGGGCAAGAGGATCGTTCAAACCAACCCAGCATTCCGCAACCCGTTCCCCCGGGAAAAAGCCCTGGGTTGCCGGTGGTTTCGAGAAATGGTTAAAACGAAGGGTTCCGGTGATGGTCCCGGTGCCGCCTGCCGGAGACACCGCATTCCACGGAAGCACATTGACCGATTGTCCCTGATAGGGTTGGGCTCCGGGATTGGTCTTGAGGAAACCAAAGGCGACATGCTTAAAGCCGATCCCAAATCCCTCCACAAAGACAGCGGGTTCATTGGCCTTAACCCAGGCGTCGATAACGGGGGTTCCTTCGATGGTGGTGGTTTGCACGAATCTAATTGCGTTGCCTAAATCATCGAGCCGGGGGGGGAGAACGGTAACCCCGTATTTCCCGGGCGGAATGTATTTGACTAAGGCTTCGCCCACCTGCAAATTATAAGGGTTTTGGGCTCCGCCGGCATTGAATTGATTCTGGGTAAGAGTGGTAATAAGGCCGGTCCCCATCACGGTGACGATGGGGTCGCCATTCACATCCAAGATCGGATTTCCGGTTGCAGGATCGAATTGGTATTGCGTGCCCAGAGGGTTGCCGAAGGCATCCTGCGAAAGCTGGCCGCCCACATCGGCGATGAAGACGGTGCACCCGCCGAGGCCCTCTTCGTGTTCGTCTTTGCCGTTATTGATGGGGTTTTGGTCCATAAAGGCCAAAACGGATATCTGCGCGGTGGGGAGAGGAAGGGAATGAACCGTGACCGTGACCGTTCCCTGTCCGACATCCACGACCGTGCCGCCGTTTGCATAACCGGAGTCGGGGAGCACCGAGACGAAATATCGCATGCTGGGGGCAACGCCGACGTTGGAGCTTGAAGCGCCACCGGAGTTTCCCTTGGTGATAACCGGGGCATGGCTTTTGTGAATCGTGAGGCCGATGCTGTTGTTCACCACGGCGCCGGGAACGGCGACCACGGTGTTGTCCTCTTCCAGGAGCCACCGGAATCCGCCGGTAATGGGATTTCCGTTCCCATCGACGACGTTGAGGGTAAAGGCGTGAGAATCTCCGGGGAGAAGCGCTCCCCACAGGCCGAACAGAAAACTTACCAGAATGACCGGCCAGAACCAGACTCTTTTGCGGCGCCACGAGCTTTCCATAGAACACCCTCCTGCGTTTTTTTGCGGCGATATTCGGTTTTTAAAAAATCATTTGTAACAGTTTAAGCCGCGATTGTTAGAAAAGAAATACGGTAAAACCCGTATTTATGTTTCTTGAAACCAGTAGCCACTCCGACCCGTTGCCAAAACATTTTTTTGCGAGGAACGATTCTTTGCGAATATAAATCCGGGCTGGATGAAAATTCAATCCGCCCCGGGAAAGACTTCTGATTGGGATAAACAAAGGTTCCGCGAATAATCTCGTGAATCAGTGTCGACAAAAAGCAATCCGGCAACATGATGCTTATCATATTTTCTCGGTTAAAATATCTAACGAAGACCTCTGACTTCTTTGCCGTTCGGTTGATCCGCTGTCATCCGGAAAGATGGTTTCGAATATCTTCTTTGAGCTGTTCGATCTCAAAAGGTTTTCTAAAGCTCTTGATCGCCCCATACCGCACCGACTCTTCCATCTCTTGCCAGAGGGCGCTCCCGGAGAAGGTAATGACGGGCACGCGGGGATCAATCTGCTTGATGATTCGCAAGGCGTCGTTGCCATTCATTCTGGGCATGCGAATGTCGAGAAGAACGAAGTGATAGGGGGCGGCGAGGAAACTCAACACCAAATCCACCCCATTGGAAAGGAGATCGACCTGATATTGACTGTCTTCCAATTCCATTTTCAGAACCATGCCGAAATTTTTATCATCATCCCCCAATAAGATTTTCAGCATACAATTCTCCACTGCTTGTATATTTAGCAAGAAAAGTGCCGGACCATATTTGCTTGAAATGATGAAGGAATATGTCTTGGAGGGCACGAGGAATCAGGCATTTTTCCATGGGGCCGGGAAAAACGCCCGATCTGTTTATAAGGGCAGAGTGATGGTAAAGGTGGCGCCTCTTTGCGGCTCGGAATTTACCTCGATTTTCCCGCTATTCTCTTTGATAATTTTATCGGCGATGGCCAGGCCGAGGCCTGTGCCGGATGGTTTGGTGGTAAAGAAGGGCTTAAAGATTTTCGGGATAGACTCCGGGGGGATCCCGGGACCGGTATCGGATATTTTTACAAAAACGCTTTTTTCATCGGCCCCCGTTTCGAAAGTTAGGCAGCCTTTATCCTCCATCGCATCGAGGGCATTCCCGGTAATGGAAGCAAAAACCTGCATCAGCTCCCCTTCATTTGCCTGTACCATCGGGATCTCTTTGGAAAATCTCCTTGTGACCTCTACCTCTTTCAATCTGCCCTGGTGGTTGACCGTCTCCACGGTCTTGTTCAGAACCTCATGGATATTGATTTCTCTCCGATCGTTTTTTGTCCTCCGCACAAAAGAAAGCATCCCCGTGCTAATTGTTCTGCAGCGCTCGAGCTCTTCCCCCATGATCCGCAAATAGCCTTCGAAGAAGGAAGGATCGATCTTTTCCCTTTTTACCCTCATGAGCAGGCTCTCGGTGCAGGCGGAGATCGTCGCCAGGGGATTATTCAATTCGTGAAGGATGCCGGAGGCCATCTCCCCCAGGGCGGCAAGCCTCTCATTCATGATCAACTTCATCTCGTTTTCCTTCTTCTCCGAAATATCCTTGGCAATGAAGATTGAACCTGTAAAATCGTCCTGCGGATTAAAAGGAAAAATCGAAATCTGCAAGATTCTTCCAGTGTTAGGGTCGGTAATTTCATTGCCTAAGGGTTCCTTTTCACGCGGAGCGGTTTTGTGAGGGCATCCGCCCTGAAGGCAGGTTCCGATTATCTCATAGCATTTTTTACTCGGCTCCGAATCCGGAGGGAGAGAGAAGTAATGACGAAATGCCCGGTTGGACCTGGTAATATTGAAATCCCGATCGATGACCGCAATAAGATCCGTGATCCCATCGAAGGTCTCTTGCCATTCCTTTTGCGATTGGGAGATAACCCGAACCTGTTCCAGGAGCTTTTCGTTTTTATCCTGAAGCGTCCGGGCCATGCGGTTGAAGTTTTCGCCGAGGATGCCGATCTCGTCTTTGGATTGAATGGGGATTTGGTATTTGAATTCCCCCTTGGCGATGGCCTGGGTTCCCTTTTGAATAAGACTCAAAGGCCTGAGGAAAAGTCGATTGACCACGCCGATGGTGGCGACGCCAACCAAGACGGCGATTAAAGCAAAGAGAATGATAAATCGCCGCCTCTGTTGGGTCATATAGTTATCCATCTGTGTCTGATTCATCGAAAGAAGAAGAGCTCCCAAAAGGGGTTCTTTTTGCCCGTGGCAACCCTGGCATTCAGGATTATTCGGAATCGGGTTGATATAGGACACCACCTCCTGATTGTTGAACCTTTTATGAAAATGGAGGGATTCTCCGGTAGAGAGGGAATCCATGACTCTAACCTCAGGGGGATTCCATTCTTTGATGAAAATTTCCTCCCCTTGGCGATTGAAGAGTCTGACCTCCTCGACCCCTTCATACTTGCGATAGAGATCGAGGGTCTCTCGTATACCTTGATGGTTTTGAGAGATCATCGCCGTTCCGAAATCGTGGGCAATATGGGTTTCCATGAGAACGGCCCTTGCTTTATAGTCCTCTTGAATCTCCTCCTCCAACCAATGGATGGAAAAAAATGCGGCGATCCCAAAGCTGAGGAAGCTGATCGCGATGGCAACGAGCGTAAACCTTGCCTTGATATTCCGGAACCATTGGCTCGCCTTGAAAAAAGGGATCATTGCCCCATCCCATAACTCGAAAGTTTGCGATAGAGGGTTTTGGGGTCCAAACCAAGGATTTCGGCAGCCTTCCCTTTTTGCCCTCCCGCCTCCTTTAGAACCTTCAGAATGTGCCGCCTTTCCATATCTTCAAGACGATTCCCGGCCCCCTTGAGGTCGGCCGCCAGATCGGCGGGCAAATCAGGGGGTTCGATGAGCTGGTTCTTGGCCAGGAGAAGTGTGCGATGAATCACATTCTGCAACTCCCGCACATTGCCGGGCCACGGATATTCGACGAGAACCTTCATGGCGGCCTCGCTGAATCGTTTATGTTTAAAGGCGGGATGATTTTTGACCTGGTGCTGGACGAGCAAGAGGATGTCTTCTCGTCTTTCTCGCAGCGGAGGAACCGAAAGGGTCAGGGGGCTGATCCGGTAATAGAAGTCGGCCCTGAAATTTCCCTTTTCCACCTCATTTTTCACATCCTTATTGGTGGCGGAGATAAATCTCACATCGACGCTTGTTTCCTTGACAGCGCCCAGTCGGAAAAACTTTTTGGTTTCAATCGCCCGCAGAAGCTTTCCCTGAAGGGGCAAGGTCAGCTCGCAGATTTCATCAAGAAAAAGAGTTCCGCGATTCGCGATTTCCAATAATCCCAGCTTGCGGTCCAGGGCCCCGGTAAAGGCTCCTTTTTCATGGCCGAAGAGCTCGCTTTCGAGCATGTTGTCGGGGATCGAACCGCAATTGATCGGAATAAAAGGACCCTCGGCTCTCGGCGAGGCTTTGTGGACCGCCTGAGCCATAAGTTCCTTGCCGACCCCGGTTTCCCCGCAGACCAACACGGGAAGATCCGATCCAGCCACCTTTCTCAGAGTTTCCAGAAGCTCAAGCATGAGCGGATGGTTGGTTATAATTTCCTGATTTTCCCATTGTCTTTTGATCTGGGTGCGGAGAATCAGGTTTTCGCTGCGAAGCGCCTTACGCTCGAACGCCTTCCCGATTACGACTTTGAGCTCCTCCATCTTGAAGGGCTTTGTCAGATAATCATATGCCCCAAGCTTCATGGCCTCCACGGCGGTTGGGACGGTCCCATTCCCCGTCAGGATAATGACCTCGGTCGGGATCTCCAGGGTTCTGATTTTCTTTAGGACCTCCATGCCCCCCATTCCGGGCATGGTTAGGTCCAATACCAAGACATCATATTCATTCTGCTCAGCGAGCTCCTTGGTTTTCCCTCCGCTTTCGGCTTCCTCGACCTGAAATCCTTCTTCCGAAAGCTCAGTTCTAAGAACTCTTCTAAGATTTTTATCGTCATCGGCGATCAGGATTTTCATGAAGACCTGCTCCCCTTCCACCTAAATCTCGATTCAGGGAAATATGTATCCACGTAACACTTTAGTTTTTTTGAAAAGCCGTCAAATCCCCCTTCGTCCCCCTTTTTCAAAGGGGGAAAAAGAGGAATCTCTTATGGGAGGCCTTCCGAAAAGATCTCCTCCCTTTGAAAAAGGGAGGACGGGAGGGATTTATGCGCCCCCATTTCAAAGAACTAAATTGATACGTATCCGCAAATACGATATCAGGAAAAGGGAGGGATTTGAATACATTAAACCCCGTATTTTAGGGGCCAAAAGAGCGTATTTTTTGGGGACGGACGGAGGTCCGTTCCCCCGGGGGGGAAAAGGGATGAGCAGATCAGGGAAACCGACCTCAATCCAAAGGATCCTTGAATTCTCTCGGTATTTCTCCCCTTTTCAAAAGCAGGTATATCGCCGGATAAATCAACAGTTCCAAAAAGGTTGAGGTGATCAAACCGCCCACCATGGGCGCGGCGATCCGTTGCATTACATCCGCGCCGGTTCCGGTGCTGAAGAGGATCGGCAGGAGGCCGAAGAAAGTGGTCCCCACGGTCATGATCTTGGGGCGAATCCGCTTTACGGCGCCGTACATGATGGCGGCCTTCAGATCCTCCCGCGTTTTGAGCCTTCCTTCCTTCTTCCATTTTTCATGGGCCAGATCGAGATAGAGGAGCATGACGATTCCGGTCTCCGCATCCAGGCCGGCGAGGGCGATCAGGCCGACGAGGACCGCCACGCTCAGGTTGTAGTTCAGGAAATAGAGGAGCCAGAAAGAACCGACGAGGGAGAACGGAACCGCCAGAAGGATAATCAGGGTTTTGGCGAGCGACTTCGTATTCAAATAAATGAGGAGGACGATGATGAGAAGGGTGAGAGGAAGGACGATCTTCAGGGTCTCCCAGGTTGCCTGAAGATACTCGTAATCGCCGCTCCACTGCCAGCGGTATCCCTCGGGGATCTTCAGAGCGGCCAATTTCTTTTCGGCATCGGCGATGTACCCGCCCACGTCGCGCTCTCCCGCGTCGATATATACATAGGAGACCGGAAGCCCCTCCTCGCTCTTGATCTGCGTGGGTCCCTTGGCGGCCTTGATCTCGGCGAGTTCTCCTAAAGGGACCTGGGCGGCGCCTCCGGCCGGTTCCAGTTTACCGCCCAGGTTGCCGGGGGGTACCGGGACGACGACCCGTTTGAGTTTTTCCACATCCCCGCGGAGGTCCCGCGGATAACGGAGATTGACCGGGTATCGTTCCCTTCCCTCCACGGTGGTGGTGATGTTCGTCCCGCCAATCGCCGATTGGATGACTTCCTGGACGTCGTCCACGGTCAATCCGTAGCGGGCCGCTTCCTCCCGCCTGACCTCGATGTCCAGGAAATACCCCGTGCTCAAACGGTCCGCGTAAACGCTGCGCGTCCCCGGGACATCTTTGAGACGGTTTTCCACCTCGAGACCCAGTCTCTCCACCCCTTCCAGTTTCGGTCCCAGAATTTTTATCCCGATGGGGGTTCGAATCCCGGTGGCCAACATGTCGATCCGCGCCTTGATGGGCATGGTGAACGAGTTGCTCACCCCGGGGATGGCCAGGGCCTCGTCCATTTCATTCTTAAGTTTGGAAACCGTCATCCCCGGGCGCCACTCCGCTTCCGGTTTCAGGTTGATCACGGTTTCGAACATCTCCAGGGGGGCCGGGTCCGTGGCCGTCTCCGCCCTTCCGGCCTTCCCGAAGACCTGGGCCACCTCGGGGATCCCTTTCAGAATTTGGTCCTGAATCTGGAGGATTCTCCCTGCCTCGGAGACGGAAATCCCGGGGACGGTGACGGGCATGTAGAAGAGGGAACCCTCGTACAGGGCCGGCATGAACTCCTGGCCCAATTTCATAAATGGGTAAACGCTCACCGCCATCAGAAAGACGGCGAAAAGGATAACCCCGGTTGTATATTTCAGGGCAAAGGCGGCGAGGGGTTCGTAGAGGGCCCGGAGGACTCTGCTCACGGGGTTTTTCTCCTCGGTCCGCACCCTCCCGCGAATGAAAAGCGTCAACAGCGCCGGAGTCAGGGTGATCGCCAAAAAGGAGGAAAAGAGCATGGCGAAAGTCTTGGTGTAGGCGAGGGGGGTGAAAAGCCTGCCGGATTGCCCTTGAAGGGCGAAAACCGGAAGAAAAGCCACGGTGATGACGAGGAGGGAGAAGAAGAGAGAGGGACCGACTTCCTGCGCGGCGGAGATCAGAACATCCGTTCGCTTTCCGGGCCGGCCTTCCGCCTCCCACTCTTCCAGCTTTTTGTGCGCGTTTTCGGTAATGACGATCGAGGCGTCCACCATCACCCCGATGGCGATGGCGATTCCCCCCAAGCTCATGATGTTGGAAGTCACCCCGAGGTAGTACATGCAGATGAAGGAAATCAGAATCGCCGGGGGCAGCGTGAGGAGAATCACCAGGGCGCTGGGCAAATGCAGAAGGAAAACGATGCAGACGATGCTCACCGCGGCCAAGAGTTTGATGATTTCATCCCGGAGAGTCCGGATCGAGGAGCGGATCAGGTCCGACCGGTCGTAGGTCGTGACGATCTTCACCCCCTTGGGCAAACCCGGGGCAATATCCTTTTTAATTCGTTCCTTCACCCGGGAGATCACGTCCAAAACATTTTCCCCGAAGCGGATGACGACGATCCCGCCGGCCACCTCCCCTTTCCCGTCCAGGTCGGCAACGCCGCGGCGTATTTCCGGACCCAGCTGAATCCCGGCGACGGTCCTTAAAAGAACCGGTGTTCCGCTCCCGTCGGTTCCCACCGGGATGCTTTCCAGATCCTTTATGCTCTTCAGGTATCCCCTTCCCCGCACCGTATACTCAAATCCGGAGAAATCCAGAACCCGGCCCTCGATGTCCCGGTTGCTTCGGCGGATGGCTTCGATCACCCGCGAAATGGGAATATTATAAGAAAGGAGCTGATTGGGGTCGATCGTCACCTGGTATTGCTTTACGAAGCCCCCGATGCTGGCAACTTGGGAAACGCCCGGCACGCTTTCCAACGCGAGTTTTAGGTTCCAATCCTGGAGGGAGCGAAGTTCCGACAGGTTGTGCTGGCCGCTCTCGTCCACCAAGGCATAAGAGAATCCCCAGCCCAGGCCGGTTGCATCCGGGCCGAGAACGGGGTTCACATCCGCGGGGATCTTGCTGCGGGCAGCCTGAAGGTATTCCAGGACCCGGCTCCTTGCCCAGTAGATGTCGGTCCCCTCGTGAAAAATAACATAAATAAAGGAGCTCCCGAGAAAAGAGAAACCGCGAACCGCCTTCACCTTCGGCGCCGCCAGAAGGGTCGATGAGATCGGGTAGGTGATCTGGTCCTCGACGAGATCCGGGCTCCTCCCGGTCCAATCGGTGTAGATGATGACCTGGGTGTCCCCCAAATCCGGAAGGGCGTCGAGCGGGGTTTTGCAAAGAGCCCAGTATCCCCAGATGAAAAGGAAGAGAACGAGCACCAGGACGACAAAACGGTTCCGCGCGCTGTACTCGATGATTTTGGGGATCATTCGGTCACGACCCCCCTGAGCCTCGCCTCGGAATCAATCAGGAAGGCGCCCGCGGCGGCGACCTTCTCCCCTTCCTTCAGGCCCTTCAGGACCTCGATCCACCCGTCGCCGCGCGCGCCCAGACTGACCGCGCGGGGTTCGAAGACCCCTTCCCTCTTCTCCACGTAAACGACTTTTTTGATCCCCGTGTCGATGACCGCGTCCTCCGGCAGGGTGAGCCTCTTACCTAAGTCCACCCGGATTTCCGCGGTGGAAAACATCTGCGGTTTCAAAGCGCCTCCCGGGTTGGCAAGCTGGCACCGAACCCGGGCGGTCCGGGTCTCCCCCGAAAAGAAGGGGTAGATGTAGTCGACGCGGGAGGAGAACTCCATCTCCGGAAGCTGGCTGACCTGAATTTTCACGGCCTGCCCGACCTTGATCAGGGGCAACTCATAGGCATACACTTCGATCAAAACCCAGACGGAAGAGAGGTCGACGATGTCGAAAAGCTTTTCCCCGGGATCGAATCTCCGGCCTTCCACCGCAGGTTTCTGAACCACGTATCCCGTGGCCGGGCTGTAAAGGGTGAAGCTTCGAATGGGCTCCCCCGATTCTTCAATTTGCTTGATCTGCGCGTCGGTGATGTCCCAGAATTTCAGCTTCTGAAGGGCGACCTGGCTTACGGCCTCCAGATCGAAGGTCAGCATCTGCCCGGTCGTGTTGTATCGGTCCCCCCAGCGGAATTCGAGGTTGCGTTGAAAGCGGTGGGCCTTGTCTTTTTTCCATCTTATTAGGTTGAGATATTCCAGCTGGGTGGCCAAGAGCTCGGGACTGTAAAATTGGGCTAAGGGCTCTCCCTTGCGGACATGTTTCCCGGTATAATCCGCATTCAGTTTTTCAATCCAGCCCTCGACCTTCGTGTTGACCGTAACCATTTTTCGCTCATCCCATTCGATCCGGCCCACGGCCCTTATGGTTTTCCGCAGCGGCCGAAAGGCGGCCGAGACTCTTTTAACGCCGAAGCGCTGCTGTTTTTCGCTGGAAATCTCCACCTCGGCGGCGGATGGTTTGCCGGTGGCGGGGGACTGGGCCGCCGCCGAATTCAAAGCCCAGACGGGTTGCTCCTTCCCAGGGTCGCAATCCCTTGCGCCATCCCCGGCGTTCAAAAAAAACATGAATCCGACCCAAGCGACGAGGAAGAGAGTCGATTTTACGATTTTCATGGTCAAACTCCTCTCGGGAGGAAAAATGGCCGTTCTCCGGGATGGGCCCATTCAATTTTGATGGTTTCGTAAAAAGTCTAGAAATGGGCTATTCCGTCATTCCCGTGAAAACGGGAATCCAGTCTTTTCAATATCTTGGCGGATTCTGGATTCCCGCCTGCGCGGGAATGACGACTTTTTACGAGATCATCAATCTTACACTAAGAGAAATGCAAAAGGGGAGAGGATATTTTCGCTTTCCTTCTCTTTTTTTTTCGGTTATCGTTAAAACAAGTGGTTTTTATCCCGAAACCCCCTCCCCCCTTGCGGGGGCAGGGTCGGACAAGGGACTAAGGATTGAAAGGAAGACGGGACCGATGAAAAAAGCAATGATCACCGGAATCACGGGGCAAGACGGGGCCTATTTGTCAAAACTTCTATTGGACAAGGGATACGAGGTGTACGGCGCTTTTCGGCGCACTTCGGACCTTCATCTCAACCGTTTGCGGTACCTCGGGGTGGATGAGAAGATCTCTTATCTCCCCCTTGAACTTCTGGAGTTTTCAAACCTGTACAAGGCCCTGGAAAGAATCCAGCCCGATGAATTCTACAACCTCGGGGCCCAGAGCTTTGTCGCCCTGTCCTTCGAGGAGCCGATTTTCACCGTGGACGTGACCGGGATGGGGCCGCTCAGGATCCTGGAAGCCATCCGCGCGGTCAACCCCAAGATCAAATTTTATCAGGCTTCGTCCAGCGAAATGTTCGGAAAAGTTCAGACCATCCCCCAGGATGAGAAGACGCCCTTTTATCCCCGAAGCCCTTATGGGGTCGCCAAACTGACCGCCCACTGGCTCACCGTGAACTACCGGGAGTCCTACGGCCTCTTCGCCTGCTCCGGGATCCTCTTCAACCATGAGTCCCCGCTGCGGGGGATGGAGTTCGTGACCAGAAAAATCACTCAGGCCATCGCCCGGATGCAGTCCGGTCGCCAGGACAAGGTCGTCCTGGGAAACCTGAACTCCCGCCGCGACTGGGGCTATGCTCCCGAATACGTGGAGGCGATGTGGCGGATGCTCCAGCACCCGCAAGCGGATGACTACGTCGTCGCCACCGGGGAAACCCACACCATCCGTGATTTCGCAGAGAACGCCTTTCAAGCCGTGGGGATTGAAATCCGGTGGGAAGGAGAGGACGCCCAAGAGAAGGGGTTGGACAAAAAAACCGGCAAAGTCCTTGTGGAGGTCTCCCCGGAGTTCTTCCGGCCTGCCGAGGTGGAACTCCTGATCGGCAATGCCCAAAAGGCGGAAGCCGTGCTGGGGTGGAAACCCCGGACCAAATTCCAGGACCTCGTCCGCATTATGGTCGAAGCCGACCTGAAGAGGGCGGCCGACCCCCGGTCATGAAGATCGCCATCGACACGATTCCTCTCCTCTCCCCTTTGACGGGGATCGGCTATTACACCCTGAAGATCGCCGAAACTCTTAGGGAGGTCGCCCCGCAGCATCAGTATCTCTACTATTACGGGTTTTATTCCCGAAACATCCTTCCCCCGGACGCGACCCCGGAGCCCCTCCACCGCTTGAAAGGTTGGCTCCTCAGTCTTCCCTCCGTAAAGCCCGCCGCCCGGAGCCTGAAGAACCTGGGGAATTATCTCTCCTCCCGGCGATTCGATATTTATCTCGAGCCGAATTTCATTCCTCTGCGAATCCCTGCGCGCCGGACCATCGTCACCCTCCCGGATTTCTCCTTTGCGCGCTTTCCGGAGTGGCACACCGCCGAGAAAGTCCGCTATTTCGAAAAATACTTCTGGAAGAAAATCAAAGAGGTCGACGCCGTCATCGTTCTCTCCGATTTTATCAAGAGAGAGGCCGTTTCCCGCTTCGGGATGGCCGAAAACCGGGTTTTCACCATCCCCCTCGGGGTCGATCCGAAGGTTTTCCGGAAATACCCCGCTTCCGAAACCCGGCCCGTGAAAACTCGTTATGAACTTCCCGAGGACTTCATTCTCTTTGTCGGGTCCATCGAACCGCGCAAGAATCTGAATCGGCTCCTGCAAGCCTATCGGAAATTGGCCCTTCCCCTGCGAAAAAAACATCAACTCGTCCTAACCGGATCCAAAGGGTGGAAAAACGAAGAGGTCATGAGCTCCATCAGAGAGTCGGACGAAGAGATAAGATATCTGGGATATGTGCCCGAACGAGAGCTCGGGCCCCTCTATAACCTGGCCAAGCTCTTCGTCTACCCTTCCCTCTACGAAGGGTTCGGGTTGCCTCCCCTGGAGGCCATGGCCTGCGGCTGTCCGGTCGTCGTGTCCGCGGCCGCCAGTTTGCCGGAAATCTGCCGGGACGCGGCGGCGTATGTGGATCCCCTGGATGTCGATCAAATGGCGGAAGGGATGAGGAAGGTTCTGGAAGACGGGGATTACCGGAAAAACCTGATCGGGAAAGGATTGGCCCGGGCGGCCCATTTCACCTGGGAAAAATCCGCCCGGGAGCATGTAAGGGTATTTGAATCATCTCCGATTTAGTTGGTCGTTCGGGCCCATCTCCTTGTTGCCCGGGCAAGAAAGCAGGCGCCGAAGGCAAAAAGGGGCGGGAGAAACCTTCCCGGTTCCCTCCCTCTTGGTATCCGCAAAGAGACGCGGAGGAAAAAGGGATAGCCGGGCTTAAACGGCGGAAGCCCGCATCGGGAAAAAAGAGACCTCCGCCTTTTTTGGCGAGGCGAATGCTTTTTTGCCCGGGCAGGGGACCTCTAAGCAATAAGGATTCTTCTTTATTCGCAGAACCAACTGAAAACACATGCTTCCCAGGAAGATAACCTGTTTCCCCTTCAACGAAACTGGAGACGTTCCAGTTGAGAAGCCCCGGGTTTTTCCTCTTCAGGCGGAACGACGGTTCACCTCGTCCTTGATCCGCTTCACGTGACCGCGCCCGAGACCTTTGACCTCGCATCCGGCGGCGAAGTATTTGCGGATCTTCGCATCGTCCAGGATCCCGAAGCAGTCGATGACGGCGGCGGGCCTCCCTACCAGGGACACGACCTCTTCCGGTTTCAGCTTCAGGTAATGTTCGTGGCGCACGGCAAACACCACCGCGTCGACCCCCTTGAGGGTCTTGGCCAGGTCCTGGTGAACCTGAAGGTTCCGGAGTCTTTCCTGGTTGCGGAAAAAACGGCCCCAGGATTTCCCGGGGGAAGGATAGGTGTCCTGTTTTTCCAGCTCCCACCAGTGTTTGACGTAGGGGTCGTGAACTTCGATCTCGGCCCCCATTTCCGTCAGTTTTCGGACGATGATTTCGGAGCCGCTGTACCGGGTGTCCCCCACATCCTCGCGATAGGAGGCCCCCAGGACGGCAATCTTGGACGCGGCCACAATCCGCCCCATATTCCGCAGGGCGTCGCGGACGATCTCGGCGACATGCAAAGCCCGGGTGTCGTTGATGTTGATGGCCATGGGGGTGATCTGAAAAATGTCGTCGTCGAAACCCATCAGCGTGCGGTACGCCCAAACCCCCAACCCCCCGTCCTTGGGGAGGCAGTATCCCCCGATGCCGGGTCCGGGGAAGATGATGTTCGAATGGGTGGGGCGAACCCGGATGGCTTCGAGCACTTTGATGAGATCCACCCCGTTGCGCTCGGCAAAGAGGCTCCACTCGTGAAGGTAGGCGAGAATCGTCGCCCGGTAGGAGTTTTCAACGATTTTGCAGGTTTCACTCTCGAGAGGACGGTCCAGGACCGTGAGCGGAAACTTTTTCACGTTCAAAACCTGGGAGAGAAAGGCCCGAACCCGCTCTTTGGCCTTTTCGTTGATCCCGCTGCAGACCCTCCAGAAGTCGCGGATCGAGGCGACATACTGCCGCCCCGGCATGACCCGCTCGAAGGAGTGCGCCAGGAGGGGTTCCACCTCCCTCATCCCCCGCTCTTCGAAGGCCTTCTTGATGATCGGGTAGGCTACGTATTCCGTGGTTCCCGGCGGCACCGTGGTCTCGATGAGCACTAAACACTCCGGGGGAATTTTTTCGCCGATGACCCGCAAGCTCTCTTCCAAAGCCTTGATATCGGCATACCCCTGGACGACGTTGCCCAGGCATTCTTTCTGGTAATCACACTGGACGTCGACGACCACGACATCCGCAAGGGTCAAGGCTTCGTAGGTGAAGGTGGCGGTCAGGGTCTTCTTATCCTTCACGCAGCGGCGGATCAGGGGGGCCACCTCCGGGTCTTCCGCTTCCACCGGGGCCACGCCCTCGTTGAGATAAGCGATCTTCCAGAAGGATCTCGCGGAGGGGCGCTGCATGCCGATGACGAATTTTGTCGGTTTTCCCGTTTGCGGATCGGTCGTGTCGGCCACGACCCCGGCCATCACCGCCCCCACGAACCCAACGCCCATGACCACCACGATTTCCCTGCCCATCTCCCGCTGCCGCTTCACCAAAGCCTTGAGTTTCTGAAACTCTTTGGGATAATCGGTTTCCTTGGGGAGCGGATACCGATTCCCGGCCGGGCAGGTCGAGACGGATTCCGCCGTCAGTTTTTCCTTTTTTATTTTGGGATTATTACCCATCTTCGTTTCCTTTCGCAGGTATTTTTTTAGGTGTCTTTTCTCTTGACAAAAAGTAACCCCGGAGCCCTTCCCTCCAGGGGCGAATCTTCTTCCCAGAGACCGTCTCATAACGGGAGCAATCCAGAATTGAAAAGGCCGGGCGCCTGGCCGGTCTGCCCAGTTCTTCGGCGGAAATCGGGTGAACCTTGACGGTGCTCAACCCTCCTTCCTCCAGAATTTTCCGGGCAAACTCGTACCAGGTGCAGGAACCGGAATTCGTCACGTGGAAAACGCCGTTTGCTTCGGCCTCCAGCAAATCCCGGATCGCGCAACTCAAATCCCGCGTAAACGTGGGACTCCCTTGCTGGTCGTCGACGACCCGCAGTTCCTTCCCCGCTTGCGCCTGCCGCAGGATGGCTTCGACAAAATTATTTCCCCGCGCGCCGTAAAGCCAGGCGGTGCGGACAATCAGGAAGTCAGCCCCCGACTCCCGCAGGAGCGTCTCCCCTTGAAGTTTCGAACGGCCGTAGACGTTCAGGGGCGAGGGAGGATCGTCGGGTTTGTAGGGAATCTTGGAGGCGCCGTCAAAGACATAGTCCGTGCTAAAATGGACCACCCGGGCCTTGAGCGCCAAGGCGGCGAGGGCCAGATTGCGGACCCCTTCGGCATTCACGGCAAAAGCCAGATCCGCCTTCGATTCACAGCCGTCCACATCGGTGTAGGCCGCGCAGTTGATGATAAACCGCGGGCGAAGCCCGGCGATTCTCTCCTCCGTCTCCTCCCCCCTGGTGATGTCCAATTCCTGCAGGTCCCAACCGGTCACTTCCCAGGAAGAAGACAGGGTTTCGACCAGATCCCGGCCGAGCATCCCCTTCGCCCCGATTACGAGAATTTTCACGAAAGCCGGCCTCCGTAGTGTTTATCATAAAACTCCCGGTAGGCGCCGCTCTTGATCCTCCGCCACCAATTTTCCTGCTCGGTGTACCAGCGGACGGTCCGGCTAAGCCCTTCCTCCAGGTTGTACCGCGGCTGCCAGCCGATCTCCTTTTCGATTTTCGAAAAGTCGATGGCGTACCGGCGGTCGTGGCCGGGACGGTCGGTGACGTACTGCATCAGGGATTCGGGTTTCCCGAGAATCCGGAGAATGCCTTTCGTTATTTCCAGGTTTGTTCTTTCCGCTTCCCCGCCGATGTTGTAGATTTCTCCCGGCTTCCCCCGCTCCAAAACAAGCTCCAGGGCCCGGCAGTGGTCTTCCACATGAATCCAATCGCGGACATTGAGGCCGTCGCCGTAGACGGGCAAGGGGCGGTTTTCCAGGGCGTTGGTCACGAAAAGGGGGATGAGCTTTTCCGGAAACTGGTACGGCCCGTAGTTGTTCGAACAGCGGGTCACGACGACCGGGAACCCGTAGGTCTTGAAATAGGAGCGGGCGAGGAGGTCCCCCGCCGCTTTGCTGGCGGAATAGGGACTGTTGGGAGCAAGGGGGAAATCCTCGCGGAACCGGGGATCCTTTTCGCCCAAAGACCCATAGACCTCATCCGTGGAAACCTGGACGAACCTCTTGACCTTGTGGCGCATGGCGGCGTGGAGGAGAACCTGGACGCCGACCACGTTGGTCTGGATGAACACATCCGGCTCGTAGAGGCTGCGGTCTACGTGCGACTCGGCCGCGAAGTTGACGACCCCTTCGATCCCGTCCCCTAACAGACGGTCCAGGAGTTTTCCGTCACAGATGTCCCCGCGCACGAATTCATACCCCGGCGACTTGGCAAGGTCCGATAGGTTTTCCAAATTGCCCGCATAGGTCAGTTTGTCAAGATTGACGAGGCGATATCCTTTGCCGCTCCCCAAAAGGAGACGAATAAAGTTCGACCCGATGAACCCAGCCCCCCCGGTAACCAATATCTTCATGCCATTTCCTCTTTTTTTAAATTTTCACCGCAGTTGTTCATGCCTCTCTGAGGCACCATAAACCATGAAAAGGCGCCCAGCTTCCATCCCGAAGGGGCTTTTTTCCCCTCTCCCAAGATTGGGAGAGGGATAGGGTGAGGGTTGGTTGGGCAAAGCTGCCTGGGGTCTTCTTTCCAGGGGGTCACCCTCACCCCGCCCCTCTCCCGTAAACCGGGAGAGGGAGTTAACGGGGCGAGAACCTATAAAAGTCTTTTCGGAGCAGAGAACGCCAGAGAGCGCAGAGAAAAGGCAAAATAGGTATCGTTAAGAAAGGGCATCGCCTCTTTCTGTTTTGATCTTTGAATCATTGGGCTCTGCGTTCTCGGCGATCTCGGCGGTGAATATTTCTCTTGTTCATCCGTCCTTCCGCGACCAGTCATAGGGGATTTCCGACCCGTGAGCAGGAAGACGATATTCATCCGGCTCCTGGTAATTATATAATTCCGTCGGACAGTTGATCACGATCGCCTCTTCATCGCTGATGCATTTGAAGCCGTGGTAGACCAGGGCCGGAATCTGCAGAAGGAGGGGATTATGATCGCCGATGAAGAACTCATTGACCTCCTTGTGCGTAGGAGATTCCGGGCGCCCGTCGTAGAGCACGACCTTCATCATTCCCTTCACGCAGACAAAATGGTCCACTTGTTTCTTGTGATAGTGCCAGGCTTTCACCACCCCCGGGTAGGCCGTGGTCATGTAGATCTGACCGAATTTGATAAAAAGGTCATCGTCCGACCGGAGCATTTCCATCAATCGCCCGCGTTCGTCGGGAATCACCCTCAGTTTTTTCGTCTGGACGCCGTGAATCATGTTTCCTCCGCAAAAAATGATGAAAAGGAGACGACCCGGAAGAGATGAGTGACCGGAACATTGCTCACATTTTATTCGCCCCGGTTTGGGCCGCTAAATTGCTCGCGCGAAGCAACGAGTCGAAAGTGCCGGCATCCGTCCACCAACCGTCCAGGGTGTCGTAAGTGAGGTTCCCGCGCCGCAGGTATTCGTTGTTCACGTCGGTGATTTCCAACTCCCCCCGGTCGGAGGGTTTCAGGGTCTTGATGATTTCAAAGACCGAGGCGTCATACATGTAGATTCCGATAACGGCATATTTGGATTTGGGGCTCTTCGGTTTTTCCACGATGCCGCGGATTTTCCCTTCGGCAATTTCCGCCACCCCGAACCGCTGGGGGTCCGGGACTTCCTTGAGGAGAATTTTGGCCCCGTCCTTCTGCTCCTCGAACGCATGGGCCGCCCGGGCAATGTTCTTCTCGATCAGGTTGTCCCCCAGAACCACGCAGATCTTCCCCCCATCGGCAAAATATTCGGCCAAGTCCAGGGCTGCGGCAATGCCCCCTTCCCCTTCCTGATAGGTATAGTTGATGTGCTTGAGCCCGAATTCCTTTCCGTTCCCCAAGAGGCGCAGGAAGTCGCCGGCGTTGTTTCCCCCGGTGACGATCAGGATATCGCGGATCCCGGCATTGATCAGGGTCTGGAGGGGATAGTAGATCATCGGCCGGTCATGGACCGGGAGAAGATGCTTGTTCGTGATCTTGGTCAGGGGGTACAGCCTCGTTCCCAAGCCGCCGGCTAAAATAATCCCTTTCATCCTTTCTCCTTTACCCTATCGGCCGACGGCGGCATAGCGAAATCCCGCCGGTTTCATTTTGGCAGGGTCATAGACATTTCGCAAATCGATAAAGACCGGGGTTTTGAGAAGCGAGTGGAGCCGCGGGAGATCCAAATTGCGGAACTGGTTCCATTCGGTAAGGAGGACGAGCGCGTCGCACCCTTTGGCGGTGTCGTACGGGTCCTTCCCGTAAACGATGTTCTTTAAAAACGCCCTGGCGTTTTCCATGGCCTTGGGATCGTAGGCGCGGATTTTGGCCCCGCCCTTTTGAAGAGCCGGAATAATCTCGAGGGCCGGGGACTCGCGCATATCGTCGGTGTTGGGCTTGAAAGCCAGACCCAGGACCCCGATTCTTTTGCCGCGGAGCGATCCGAGCGCCTCCTTGATCTTGGCCACCATCCGCCCTCTTTGCTGCCGGTTGACTTTCATCACCGCCCGGACGATTTCAAACTGATACCCCTTTTGGGCGGCCATGTGGGCGATGGCGGCCGTATCCTTGGGGAAGCACGAGCCCCCGAAGCCCGGTCCCGGGTGCAGAAATTTAGGGCCGATGCGTTGATCCAGCCCCATGCCCTTGGCCACGACATGAACATCCGCCCCCACCTTTTCACAAAGGTGGGCAATTTCATTGATGAAGGAGATTTTGGTCGCCAAAAAGGCGTTGGCTGCATACTTGATCAGCTCCGCGGTTTCGAGCGTGGTGAGGACGAACGGGGTTTCGATGAGGTACAGGGGGCTGTACAGATCCTTCAGGATGGCCAGGGCCTGGTCGCTCGACGCGCCGATGACGACCCGGTTGGGCCTCATGAAATCCTCGATCGCCGAGCCTTCCCTCAGAAACTCGGGGTTGGAGGCCAGGTCGAAATGGACCGGCTCCCGGAGCTCCCGGCTGATGATCTGGCGCAAACGAGCCCCGGTTCCCACGGGGACCGTGCTCTTGGTGGCAATGACCTTGTACCCGTCGAGGCTGCGGCCGATCTCTCTCCCCACCTCTTCAACATAACGAAGGTCCACGGACCCGTCTTTTTGGGGCGGGGTCCCCACCGCGATGAATAGGACCAGGGACTTTTTCACCGCCTGATCGATGTCCATCGTGAAGCAGAGACGCTTTTCCCGGATGTTCCGCCGGATCAGATCCTCGAGCCCGGGCTCAAAGAAGGGAATCTGCCCTTTCTGCAGCATCTCGACCTTCGAGCGGTCGTTGTCCACGCAGGTCACATTCAAACCAAACTCGGCAAAACAGGCCCCGGTGACCAACCCTACGTACCCGGTGCCGACCACGCTGATATTCATCTTTTCCTATCCTTTCTGGGTCGCCAATGCCGCCCCGGACAGCAGCCAAAACAGGAGGGCTGCATCGTCCACAAAAAAATCATCCGTCAGATTTCGCAGAAAAAACGAAACGACCATGAAAAAAGTGGCCAGGAGAAATCCTTTCGGCAAGGGCTCCTTCTCTTCCTCGGCGCTCCGATAGAGAGACTTAAGCAATTTATAGACAATAAACAGAAATAAAACAAGGCCTTGGACTCCTGTTTGCAGGGCCAGGTTCAAGAAGGTGTTATGGGCATGCCAGAGGAGGGCTCCTTTGTATTTCAGGTAGAATTCCTCGTATTTCTTCACGAAGCTTCTGCGCCCGAATCCGATCATTTGCAAGGGGTTCGCGGAGATCTTTTCCGCCGAAAATTTCAGAAGCTCCCACCGGGCCTGAGCGGTCCCGATCTGTGAGCCTCTGTCCCCGGGGCCGGTCAGTTTCGTGTGATGCTCCAGAACCTGTCCCGGGGCGAAAACAATGAGCCCCGCCAGGAGCGCAAGCGCGGGCAGGAGGAATATTTTCCTGGGGAGGCATTTCCAGCCCGCGAGAAAAACAAGGGCGATGGCCGCGATCCAGGCGCCGCGCACATGGGTAAGGTATAAAGTGAAAAAGTTCAGGAGCACAAGGCCGAGGAGCAGCACCCGCGGGGCCGGGCCGGGCCGGACCAAAACCCCGACCAGAAGGTAGGGCAGCACGGTCACCAGATAGGTGGCCAGCGCCCCGGCGATGTAATGCAGGGATGCGGCCCGCACCTGGTAATCCAGCAGAGACCCGCCGCGCTGAAAAAAGTCATACGGCCCGTAAACGACCATAAGCGCGTTTCCGAGCAGCAGGGCCGCAAGGAGATAGGGAAGCTGCTCGCGACGAATTTGATTTGCCGCCAGGTAGAACAAGACAATTCCCGTGAGCCATTCCCCGGTGAACTCCTCGAAGCTGTACCGGAAATCGACCGCGGTTACGAGGGAAAGCCCGGCGACCACCGTGAAAAGGAGAATGGGGATGTCCAGCGGGGTCTTCCGCCAGATCCATTTCTTCTGGAGGATCATCTTGATGACCCAGAGGCCCAAGGGAATCCCGAAAGCGAACGCCCGGATGGTCTCCGTGTGCGCGATGGGCAGAAAAACCACCAGGACGCAAAAACAAAACAGACCCAGATGATCCGAAACCCGGATGAATGTATCCATTACCGCCGCCGCAGCTCCTTCAGACTCCTCCCCCCGCCACGGTCAATTCCGGAGGGAAGGGGAGATCCGCCGGTTGCAGGCGTTGAACATGAACCGGCGCTTTCTCAGACTCTTTTTGAGCTCGAGGTCAAAAAATTCGGAAAGGTAGGCGAGGAGCTCAAAATCCCGGATGCCGTGCAGTTCCCCCGTGATCCAGTCCACGAGGCGCAGCCTTTCCCGGTCCAGGGAGCGCAGGATGTCATCCTCTCCCCCCTCGGTATCAATTTTGATGAGATCGATCTTCCCGAGCCCGATTTCCCGGAGGATGGAATTGATGTTTCTCTGGGCCACCTGAATGCCTTTCGCTGCGTCCACCTCCAGACCGTAAGCGGAAAAACTCCCGAGGTTATGGCTCCCCGAAGGATAGTGGATCAGGAGTTCCCCGTCTTCCGTGCCCAGCGCCACCGGGTGGGCCTCGATATTTCCGTATCCCTCGATATTCCTTTTCAGGAGTTCGAAATTCTCAGGGATGGGCTCGAAGGCATAGATTCTCGCCGCGGGGTAACGAGCGGCAAGGTAGATCGAGGCGATGCCGATGTTGGCCCCGACATCCAAAATCGTATCCGGTTGCAGCCCCGCGGGAAGGTGGTATTCCCCTTTTCTCCCCCGGTTCAGGAGGATCTTGTAAATGTTCACCGCGTCGCTGCTATGCGCCCGGTAAAAAATCGGTTTTCCCCTCCAGGCATAGGAGCGGACCGGAAAATTTCCGGCGAGCGCCCGCAATTCGGAGTTCTTCATGAACTCGAAGGAGCCCGAACGCAGCCAGACCTTCAGATTGTGTTTCGAAAAGCGCATTTTGGCATCCCGTCTTTAGGTTATTAGCGAGGGCCGGGCCCTCCCGCCTTTCCCTGCCCCGGCTATTGCGAAAGGGAGCGGACAAAGCGGATGATTCTTTCCGCCCGCTTTTCCCAGGTGTATTCTTTCACGTCCTCATAGGCTTTCTCGGCCAATTTCCCGGCCAGGGGCCGGTTTTCGAGAAGCTCGCGAATTCCCCGGCCCCAGGCCTCGGGGTCGTCCGGGGGGACCAGCAGGGCGTTGACCCGATCCGTGAGGATCTCCCGCGCGGAGGGAAGATCGGAGGCAATAACCGGCACCCGGGCGGCCATGTATTCAAAAAGCTTCAAGGGGGAGGTAAAACAGGCCGAGATCAGATCCCGGGTCAGGGGAAGCGCGCCCAAAGCAGCTCCGGCAAGGTGGTTTCTGACTTCGGCCGGGGGAACCTGGCCGTGAAAAAACACCCGTTCCCCAACCCCCAACCGGGCGGCCTTTTCTTTCAAAGCGAGGATTCTTTCCTCGCTCCCCCCCACCAAGTGCAGTTCCCCGCCCGGGACGAAGGGCATCGCCTCCACCAGGATCCCGGCCCCCTTCCAGGGGTAAAGCTGCCCCGCGTAGACAATCCTCCGCTCCCGGGGGCGGGGCGGGATCGCCTGAAAAAATTCCAAACGCACCCCGTCGGGGATCACCTCCAGCGGGAGGGACAGGGAAAACGTCTCCCGCATCTGGGCGGCCAGTCCGCCGGTGATCGAGACGATCCCGTCCATTCCGGAATAGGCCCGTTTTTCCTGGTCGCGAATCCTGTCCGTTTTTTCCCTCCGCTCCGTGGTGCGGAAAAATATTTCGTGGGCCTCGAAGACCAAGGGAACGGGGAAAAACTTCTTCCAGGAGGAAAAGAAGGCGGCCGAATTGAGGTGGCGCATGAAAATGGCGTCCGCCGCCTTTTCCTTCAAGAGCCGGCGGGAGCGCAGAAAAGCGGCCCAGTGAAAGATTCCGTCCCAGGAGATCCGCAGGGAGCGATCCGCACCCGGGCGCAGCATGGAAACCTCGTGGACGCGGAGGTTCTCATGCTCCCAGAGGCCGTAGGAATTCAGGATTTGATCGAAGGGAAGCGAGCGGTTGCGCCCCAGAAGGAGATGGATTTGACACCCCTTTCGGGCCAGGGCGTGAACCGTCTGGAAGATCTGCTGAAAGCGGGCGCGCTTCAGGTCGACGCGCTCGTGCAGGGGATAAATCAGCCGTAAGGGCCTCCCCCATTTTTGATAAAACAGCTCCTCGTTCCTTTGGGCCTCTTCCCGCCATCGGTCCTTATGTTTGAAGGAAGCGGAAACCTCATGCCAGACATAGGTGTCCAGAAGGCGGAGGCAGCGGTAGCCTTTCTCCTGGGCGCGCCGGGCGTAATCATTGTCTTCCCAGTGTCCCCCCCCAAACCGCTCATCCAGCGGGCCGATCCGGTCGAGCACTTCCCTTGGGATCAGGAGACACCCCCCCGTGGAATGGTCGAGTTCCATCCACCTTCCCTCTTCCCGGATTTGGGTTCGGGCAAAGGCCTCCAAATCGGCTGGATAAGAACGCCCCGGGTCGTGATTCTGCTGGCAATTCAGGAGTCCCGCCTCGGGATGGGCGGCGGAAAACCGAACCATACGCTCCAGCCAGCCCTCCGTGACCTCGATGTCGTTGTTCAGCAGGCAGACATAAGGCGCGAGCGACCGGGCCAAACCCTGATTGACGGCCCGGATGTACCCCAGATTTTCCGGGTTCCGGATCAAAACCACGGATTCGGGACGACCCTTTGCAAAATCCTCCAGATATTTTCGAGTTTCGGCTAAGCTTCCGTTATCGATTAAAATCAGGCGGTGCGGGGTTCGAGTCTTCTGGCGGATGGAATTCAGGCACCGGCGGGTCAATTCCGCCTGATTCCAGACCGGGACGATAATGTCACAAAAAAAATCTTTGGATTCAGTCATGATGAACTTGTAAAAAGTCAGCTAAACGATGGTTTCAATTGTAGGGGCGCGATGCTTCGCGCCCGATATCGGGCACGCGCAGCGTGCCCCTATATGCAAAACGCGCAAAAACTGAGGAGAGAGGCCCCTTGGGGGCCGCAACGATTCACCCTGTTAGATGCCCTTCAAGAAGATTTACCCGTTTGAATCTCCGGGGCTTCATCCCCGAATCCCAAAAGCGAAGGTCCTTATCTAACAGGGCAGGGTTGAAGCGCAACGCCGCAGATGGACTTTTTACGGAACCATCAGTCATGATGACTTCGTAAAAAATCAAATAGACCGTCACCCCGGCGAAAGCCGGGGTCCAGAACGTCTTGAAATAACTGGATTCCGGCTTTCGCCGGAATGACAAATTATATGGAATTTCGACTTCTTACAAGATCATCAGTCATGACGGGTTCCGAAAGGCGCCGGCCGGGTCGGCGGGGCGGGGCGTCGTTCCGCCGGTTTTGAGGCCATCCCCTCCCCGTTCAAGACCCGCTTGTATACCGGCATCAGCCGGTCCACAACTTTTTCCCAAGTAAAAAGCTCCCGGACCCGCTCGGCCGCCCTCCGCCCCATTTCCCGTCCTCCCTCCGGATCCTGAAGCAAATTTTCCATTTTTTCCGCGAGAGCCGCTTCATCCCGCGGCTCCGTCAAAAATCCGGTTTGCCCGTCGACGATCAATTCGGGGATGCCTCCCACTCGGGTGCCGATAACGGGCAGGCCGCAGGCCATGGCCTCGCAGATGGAGATGCCGAAGGCTTCATCGGCCAGGCTTGGAAATACGGCGAAGCGGGCAAGCCTCAAATAGGGAGGAATTTCGGAATGGGGGATGAATCCCGCAAACACCACTTTTCTTTCCATCCCCAAATCCCGGCTCAGGTTCGCCAGGGCGTTCCTCTCTTCCCCCTCGCCGACAATCACCACTTTGATCGGGAAGCTTTTGCGAATGCGGGATGCGGCGTGCAGAAGGAATTTGACGCCTTTGAGACCGATGAGCCGCCCGACGTAGAGGATGACTGCCTCGGAGGGGGAAATCCCCATCTTTTCCCGGAGATTCGAAGCGGACGCGGGCAAGGGGCGGAACCGCTCCGGATCGAACCCGTTGTAAATGACCTCGGGGGTCAACCGATACCGTTTCGCGACGAGGGAGGCGTTGAAGCGGCTGCAGGAAACCGAGGCGTCAACGGCTCGGGCGAAAAGGCGGTCCCCCCCGAAAAAGTCGGTTCCGTGGCTGCCCAGGATCAATCGGGACCCCGCCTTCTTCCTGACCCAGGCGCCGAGGGGCAGGTCAAAGGGCTTGTGGATGTGAAGGATGTCATATTTTTCCCTGCGGAGGGTTCCCAAGGCAAAGAGGCCCATGGATAGCCTTTCAAAGAGCTTTCGGAATCTCCTGCCGAGGTCGGGGATCCGGTCCCTCCTCCAGAAGGGGAAGACTATGACCCGGGCCTTGGGGATGTCTTCCCGCCGCTCCCCCCTTCCCCCCAAAATTTGCACCTCCTCGCCGCGCCGCGCCAGTTCTCGGGAGACTTCCCAGACAAAGGTTTCCACGCCCCCAAAGAGGCAGGTGGTGGTTAGGTTGTACATGCCGATTTTCAACCGCTCAACCCCCCGGGCGTTTCCCTTGAAGAACCCAAAATCCGCTCGGCCGCCTCGCAAACTTCCTCAACCGTGATCTGCTTCATGCAGAAATTATCTTGGCAGCCCCGTGATTTGCAAGGGGTACAGCTTGGGGCCTTTTGGATAACCCGGGCTTTTTCATACCCCAGAGGTCCCGTGTCCCGGCAATCGGTGGGGCAAAAAAGAGCGATCAGGGGGACCTGAAGCGCGATGGCCATGTGCATCGGACCGGTGTCCGGCGAAATGAAGAGCGAGCAGGCCTGAATCAAAGCCGCGGATTGGCTGACGGCGCCTCCCCAATGATAAAAAACATCCCTTTCCCCGAAAGATTTCAAGAACTCTTTCACGAGATTCTTCTCTTGGCGCGAGGCATTCAGATAGATTTTGGCCCCGTAGCGGGAATGCAGATGCCGGGCGACACCGGCAAAGTTTTCCACCGGCCAGCACTTGAAGGGGTCGTTGGCCCCCAATTGAAAGCCGACGATCCGGTCGGTTGGAAGAAGGCCCCAACGGGAGAGAGCGGCCGCCGCCCATCGGATGGCCGCTTCCGGAAGAGCCATTGTGTATTGATAATCCGCCGAAAATGTCCCCCCCATTTTTTCAACCAGAGCCATTCTTTTCAGAATGCTGTGGCGGGGGAGGTTTTCCAGACGAAAGATCCGCTTGGCGGGGTCGGCGAGGTTCTGCCGGGTAAAGCAATCTCCATAACGAAGGTTGCGAAAAATCCGGAGGACATCATCGTTGGCGTGAAAAATCAGGACATGGTCGTAGAAGCGGTTCCGCAATTTCCAGGACAAAAACCACCGATAGAGGCCGTTGTTGCGATAGGGAATGATTTGGTCCACGTGGGGATTCGCCCGGAGAAGTTCCTTTCTCCGGGAATGGACCATCACCTCGATCCGGGCATGGGGAAAGCTCTCCCGCAAAGCCCGCAAAGCCGGGGTCCCCATGAGGATGTCGCCAATGGCCGTGGTGGATATGACCAGGAAACGCTCAGTCGTTTTTCGGTCCGCGGATTTCGACATAAAGATCCAAAAGGCGGTCGACCGCCGAATCAATGGAAAAATTTGCGCCCACGCGGCGCGCCTCCTCGCCCAAGGCAGCCCGGTCGGGTGTTCGCAAGAAACTGCGAATCTTTTCCGCGATCGCCGAGGCGTCGGTGGCTTCGGAGACCAGGAAACCGCTCTTCCCGTCCGCAATCAGTTCGCTCACCCCGTTTTGGCAGGAGGTCAAAACCGGAAGGCCCGAGGCCATGGCTTCCAGACAAGCGTTGCTGAAAGGTTCATAAACCGTCGGCAGGGCGAAAAGATCGGCGGCGGCATAAAGCTCCCGCGCTTTTCGGGTAGGGCCCAGGAAAAGAACCCGCGCTTCCACGCCGTGCTTTTGCGCCGCCCGAGCGTAGTCCCCGAGGCGGTCTTTGCCGGCCACGACCAGGACGGCTTCGGGAAATTCTCCCGCCACCTTGGCGAAGGCTTTGATCAAGCCCTCCAAACCCTTGCGCCGGAAGCCTGAGCCGAGAAACAAAATGACCTCTTTTGTTTCGGGGATGCCCATCTCCCGGCGCTGCGCCTTTCGAAAAAGATCGCGGTTGCGCGGGTGAAAAGCCTCCAGGTCGACCCCGTTGTAGATGACCTGGATTTTGTCGCCCGGAAGGCCATAGTGCCGGATGATTTCCTCTTTCCCCCTCCGCGAGTTGGCCACGACCCTTTTGAGACGGGGATCCTGAAAAACCCTTCGCTCCAAAAACAGCAGTGACCGGTGCAGCGGGTTCACGGGTTGGGAGAGCCGCTTGAACCAGGGGTCGATCTTTTTTCTTTGCCGGAGCCACTCCCGGTGGCATCCATCCCCCGCCCGGTAGACATCCTGGTAGAGAGTTCGTTCAAAGCTGTGAATAAGGTCGAAGGACTCGCCTTCCAAAAGACGCCGGGAAAAAAAAGCAAAGCTCAGGGCCTCCAGGAAAGAAGGGGCGGCGATCATCGGGATCCGGTGAAATGTCGGCCCCCCGCAACCCCCCTTGCGATCCGCGCCGCCCGTTTCCCAACGGTTGGCGAAGATATGGATTTCATGCCCCTGCCCCGCCAGCCGTTCCAACAACTGGGAAAGATATTTTTCCGCCCCGCCGTAAGGGGTATAGGCTTTGCGCACAAACGCGATCTTCATATCCTGCCGACCACCCGGCTGTACCATTTCCCGATTCTGGGGTGAGCATAGATCCAGATCCGGGTCGAAAACCACCGTTTGTCGCCCGATTTCGCCACAATCCGCTTGATGGCGAACGGGTCGGACCCCGGGAGGTTCACCCCTTTCTCCGTGGTCGCCATCCCCTCAAACCCCGCTTTCCGGGCCAGGTCGACGGCGTTTTCATCATACTTTCCCCAGGGCCAGGCGAGGAACCGGCATGGCTTCCGCAGGTTCGCCTCGATGAGCTCCTGCGAACGCTTCAAATCGGCGAACAGTTCTTTTCCGTTCTCCGACCCCAGGTTCCCTTCGCTTTCTCGGCGGGCGAAATACTCCCGGTGAAAATGGGTGTGAGACTGGATGTCCACAAAGCCGCTGGCCTCCATCTCTCGGGCCTCCTCCCAACTCAGGGCCACGGATAAATCTCCTTCCCCGGCCCTCTTCTTCACCTCGCGGTGGCGCGGAATTGCGGGGAGGCCGGCCTCGTCCGGACGCATCCCATCCCAGTGTTTCCTCCTGGGGCCGTTCCCCATCCAGGAGGTGATCACGAAGATCGTGGCCTTCATCCGATATTTTTTTAAAAGGGGAAAAGCATAAACCCAGTTGTCAAGGTGGCCGTCGTCAAAAGTGAGAACCGCGGCCCGGCCGGGAAATGGCCTGCCGCCGCGAAGGAACCCGACGAGCTCATCCAAGAAGAGGGTTTGGATCCCCTGCTCCGCAAGGACCTGGAGGTGGTTCTCGAAGTCCCGGGGCGTCAAGGTGACCAGATCCTCCTGGTGCCGGTTGATGTGGTGGTACATGAACACGGGAATTGCCTTCATGAAGGCCGCTCCCTCATGACGGCGCGGTACAGGTCCTCAAGGCGCCGGACCATGAGATGATGGCTGCAGTTTTCCCGGACAAACCGCTGCCCTTTCGCGCCGAGCTCCTTTCTCCGCTCGGCGTTGCGGAGCAGGGAGCAGGTTTTTTCGGCTAAGGCCGCCGGGTCCCCGGGAGCGACCAGATAGCCCGTTTCCCCGTCGCGGATCAGATCCGGGACGCCCCCCACGCGGCTGGCCACCACCGGCCGCCGCATGGCCATGGCCTCCATGACTGCGTTCGGGAAAGCTTCCTCCAGCGTCGGGAACACGTAGACATCCATCGTATTCAGAACCCGGGGCATGTCCTCCCGAAACCCGGGCAGGATCACGTTTTCCCCGAGGCGCAAGTCATCGATCTGCCGGCGCAGATTTTTTTCCTGGGGTCCGCCCCCCACCAGGAGGAGCTTTGCCGTGGGAAAAACCTCGATGATTTTCGGCACCGCCTCGAGAAGGATGTGATACCCCTTTTTCTTTCGGAAGACCGAGGTGCTTCCGAAAACCGGCGTATCGGCGGCAATCCCGAGTTCCTCGCGGAGGTCATCCCGAATCCGGTCCCCGTCGAACCGGTGGAGGTCGATCCCGGAGGGGATAGCGGCAACTCTTCCCGGGTCGATTCCCTTTTCCCGGACCATGTATTCCCGGGTGTATTCCCCGGTCGTGACCACCCGGTCCGCCAGGAAGGAATAGATGAAGCGGTTGTTGAACGTCGCGCTGAGATGGCGGGTGCGCACCACCCGGAGGCGGCTCCGGCTGAGCTTGGCCGCCAGCGACGCATTCCAGCTGTCCGCGTTGCTGTGGGTATGGACGATGTCCACGCTTCTCTTGCGGAAGAGGCGCATAAATCCCCAAACCGCCAGGGGGTCGATATTGCCCCTGATTCTCAGGAGGTCGACCTCGAAGCCCTCCTCCGCCGCCTGATGGCGGATGCGGCTCTCCGGCTGGCAGGCCAGAAGGGGAAAAAACGCTTTTCGATCCAGGCCCCGAAATTCCCGGAGGATGCGCATCTCCTGCCCCCCCCAGCCGAGGGATGATTCCGTGTGCAGAATTCGGATCAAGCGGTCCCTCCCCCCGCCCCTTCCGGCACATATTTCTCCAGGAATCTTGAGACCTGCGCCCAGACCTCATCTTCGCTGATCTCCTCCAGGCATCGGCTGCGCTTGCTCCCCTGGCAGCCGTCCTTCCCGCAGGGGCGGCACTCCAGGTCTCTCTTGATCACCGCGTGACCCTCCCCCCACGGGCCCCAGTTGAATTCCCCCGAGGGCCCGAAGAGGGCGATCACGGGCGTTCCCGCGGCCGCGGCAATGTGCATCGGCGCCGTGTCCACCCCGATGAAAAAAGCCGATCGCCGGCTCAAGGCCGCCAGTTGCTTCAGGGACACCTTGCCGGCCAGATTGACAGGCCGGGTCCGGCAGGAGGCGAGGATCGATTCGATCTTGCGGATCTCCCGCTCCTCGGTCCCGCTGGTGAGGACCGCCCGCAACCGGCCGGTCCCTTCCAGCCGATCGATGATCCGGGCCATTCCTTCGTCGCGCCAGCATTTGAAGAACCACCGGGAGGTGGGGTGAATATGCACGGTTGGCGTGCCGATTTCCACCCCGCCCTCGCGGAGGAGCCGCTCGATCTCTCCCGCATCCGCGGGGGAGTTAAAAATTTCCACCCGTTTGTCGTCAACCGGGATCCCCAGACTCCGGGGCGTATCCAGGATCTGCTCCACGATCGGCGCCCGCCAGTCGGACCGCTTCACCAAGTGGTCAAAGAGCCGTTCCTTCCACCACAGGGTCTTATTCTTCTCGTAGACCCCGACCTTGTAGGCCGCCCCGCTCGCGAGGCAGAGAAAAGCCCCCCGGTCTCCCTCCGTCAAATTGACGGCAAGATCGAAACCCCGCCGGCGGACCCCGGCGGTAAAGGTCAGCTCGCGCTTCCAGTGTTCAACGAAAGGCAGCTCCTTCCAGTGCGGGTCGAAAACCAAAACCTCATCGAGGAGAGGGTTGCCGGTGAGCATCTCCTCGGTCCCGGCATTCACGAGGGCCGCCAGGAAGGCCCGCGGGAAGGCCTCTCGAAAGGCGCGGATTGTCGGGACCATCAGCAGGACATCGCCGATGTTGCGCAGGCGGATTAGGAGAATTCGTTCGATTCTCTTATTTTGAAGGTCGAAGGTTTTCAAGATTCTGAATTTCTTTCAGTTTGCTGTATTTGGCAAAGGTGTAGAAGGAATAGAGAACCGAGAGAAGAAGGCCGGAATATCCCTCCAGAAACCCCGCCCGGAGCAGATACATCTGGAAAAACGTAAACGGCGGGCGAAAGAAAAAATCCCGGCGGCGAAAGCGGCGCCCTTCCCGCCGCATTTCCAGGGCGGCGAGCGAGGAATAGCGGTCCAGCCGCTGGATGAAATCGCTCAGGGTGCGGTAGGTGAAGTGTTCCAGGGGCTCCTTAAGGTACCCGATCCGTCCTTGAATCGTCACCCGCTCGTGGACCTCCCGTTCCTCAAAAAGACCCCGCCCCTTCCGGAAAAGGCGCAGGTTGTGGTCCGGGTACCAGCCGCAGTGTTTGATCCACTTTCCCAGAAAGAAATTTTTCCGAGCAAGGAAATACCCCTCCGGAGATTCTTTCGCTCCCAGGGCCTGGGCGATCTCCTCCTTCAATTTGTCCGTTACCCGCTCGTCGGCATCCAGGCTCAAGACCCACTCATGGCGAGTCTTGGCGAGGGCGCTGTTTTTCTGCCGGGCGAAACCCTTCCATTCTTCCGCAAAAACCCGGACCGGGAATTCCGCGCAGATCTCCAGGGTCCGGTCCGTGCTGCCGCTGTCCACCACCACGATATCGTCCGCCCAGCGGACGCTCTCCAAGCAGCCGCGGATGTTGGCTTCTTCGTTTTTGGTGATGATGGCAACGGATATTTTATTCATTTTGAATTTTCACCACAGAGGGCACAGAGAACACGGAGAAAAGGATTAATCAACAAATGAACCATCCATCATCCGTTTAATCCCTTTGGGGTCAATTCCCCGAAGCTTGCTTCGATTAAATCGACATCATCCTAACCGGATGATTCCCCGCAGCCTGCTGCGGGGAGGGTTCATTTATTTTTTTTGATTTGCGTTATGGTCTTTGCCTTTTGAATTGGCTATCTCTGTGTTCTCTGTGCCCTCTGTGGTGAATTGTTTGTTTATTTTTCTAACGGAGCCGCTTCGTCGATCAGCATGATCGGGATGTCGTCTTCGATCCGGTAAACCAGCCGGCAGTGATGGCAGATCAACCGGTTCTCCTTCTCCCTGTATTCCAGGGCGCCCGTGCATCCCGGATCCCGCACGCATTTGGGACAAGCGATGATTTCAAGAAGGTCTTTGCTCAGGGCCATGATCCTCTCCTCTCACCCAATTTTTCCTCCGCCGCCTTCAAAACTTCTTCCACCGTGATCTGATCCAGGCATTCCCCGATCGGGCATTTCTTCCGGAAACAGGGGCTGCAGGGGAGCTCTTTGCGCAAAACGGCATGGCCCCCGCCGTAAGGACCGGTCCGCCAGGGGGCGGTGGGTCCGAAAAGAGCAACGAGGGGGGCTTTCACCGCCGCCGCCAAGTGCATCGGCCCCGTATCCGGGCTGATCACTAAGTCGGCCAGAGAAAAAAGCGCCGCCAGTTCCCGGAGATCCGTCTGCCCGGTTAAATTCAGAATCCGGGAAGGAACCCGAACTCGGCTTAGAATCCGCTCCGCGCTTAGGAGATCACCGGGGCTTCCGGTGATCACGACTCGGATTCCCCGCTCCCCCAGTCGGTCGGCCAAACGGGCGAATTTTTCCGGAGCCCATTGTTTGGTGTCCCATTTCGCCAGGGGATGGATGACGGCCAGGGGATGCGTGTTGAACCCGTTTCGATCGAGGAGCTCGCGCGCGCTTTTCAGGGAATCGGGGGGAACGGGGTACTCCAGGGAAATCCCTTCGGTCGGAACCCCCAACTGCCCGACCAGATCCAGATATCTCTCCAGGGCATGCCGCTCGATGGACAGCGGCGGATGCCGCTCATGGGTAAAGAGGTAGCTTCCTTCGTCGGCAATCCCGGCCGTTGCCCGATAGCCGATTTTTCTTCTCCCCCGGGAGAGCGCCACCCAAACACCGCTCTTCAGGACCCCGTGATTGTCGATAACCCAGTCGTATTCCGTTTCCCGCAGATCTCTGACGAAACGGAGAAGCTCGCGCAACGTCGCTCCCAAATTCCGGCCTTTCCGAATATTTGTCAGCCAGGATTTCCGTCGGCTCACCAGGACCCGGTCGATTCCCGGGTACCCGTCGAGAATCCCCGCCGCTTCCTCTTCCACGACCCAGTCGATCTGCGCCTCCGAAAATCTTTTTCGCAAGGCGGTCAGCATGGGCAGCGTCTGAACGACATCCCCGACGGCGCTCAACTTCACGATCAATATTTTCCGGGGCTCCGGTTTCATCGCCCCTGCAGGTCTTTGAGAATCCATTGGACCGCTTCCCGGAGGCCGGCGGCAACGGAGGAGGGGCGCCGGCCCCGGCCATCGCCGCCAAAGGAGTTTTCCTCTTTCCCGTACCCCGTAAGAACCAAGACGCCTTTTGCCCCCACCCGCATGCCGCATTCCAGATCGGCCCGGCGGTCGCCCACGCAGTACGAACGCCGAAGATCCAGGTTCATCTCCGCGGACGCCTTAAGGATCAGACCGGAAGCCGGCTTCCGACAATCGCACGGACGAAGGTAGGGAGGCTTCCCCTCCGTAGGATGGTGGGGACAATAATAAATGGCGTCGAGAAAAGCGCCTTCGGCTCGGATCTGCCTGGACAACTCCCGGTGAATTTCCTCCAGCCGCTCTTCCGAAAAAAAACCTCTGGCCACCCCGGATTGGTTGGTGATCACCACGGCCTTGAGGCCGCGCTGATTCAGCAGGCGGACGGCTTCTCCCGCCCCCGGAATCAGCCGGATTTGCTCGGGGGCGTCCAGGTATCCCACCTCTTCGCAGAGCGTTCCATCCCGGTCCAGAAATACGGCGATGTTCTTTTCTCCGCCCTTCCCGGGAGAAGGGTTAAATTCGCGATCAGGCGTCATCCCAAAGCTCTCTGGCCGCTTCGTAGACCTCGTCCACGGTGATCTGCTCCATGCACTCCCTTTTTCCCGGGCAGTGAGTTTTTAAACAGGGGGCGCAGGGAAGCGGTTTCCGCACGACCCGGCATTTTTGCCCCAGCGGGGCCGTTCGCACCGGATCGGTGGAACCGAAGATCGCCACGACCGGAACCCCCAAGGCCGCGGCCAAATGCATCAAGCCCGAATCGTTGCTCACGAAAAGACGGCAGCGGGCAATCAGCCCGATGGCCTGACCGAGAGTGGTCTGCCCGGTGAAATCCGCCGCCTCGCCGGACGTGTTTTGGATCAATCGGGAGGCGGTTTCCCGGTCTCCTTGACTTCCGAAAATCAAGAGCCTCGCCCCCCAGTTCCGGGAGAAACGGTCGGCCAGGGCGGCAAAACGCTCCGGAAACCATTGCTTTGCCGGGCCGTAGGCGGCCCCGGGGGCGAACCCGATGAGTCGCCGCTCTCCCTGGAGACCGCGCGAACTTAAAATTCGCTCGCTTTCCTCCCCCTGCCGCTTCGTGATTGACAGAGACGGGGCCGACGGAAGGCTGTGAAATCCGAGGCCCGCAGTCATCGCCCGATAGTAATCGACTTGATGGCCCCTTTTCACCATCCCGTTCACCGGCACCGCCCGGGTAAGGAGAAGGCCTCGGGCGTCCGTATTGTATCCGGCTCTCCGCGGGATCTTCGCCAAATAAGCCAGGAGCGCCGCTTCGAAAGCGTTCTGAAAAAGGATGGCGAGATCAAACCGTTTTTGGCTCAATTCCCGAGCCAGCCTCCATTTGCCCCGGGCCCCCTCATGTCTTCCCGGGCTCTCGTATAAAATGACCTCGTCGACCATCGGGTGGCCGACAAAAAGGTCCGCGACCCAGGGCTTGGTCAAAACCGCAATGTGGCGGTTCGGCAAACCTTCCCGGATCGAACGTAGGGCCGGCAGCGTCATAACCGCGTCTCCGATCCAGTTCGCCGCCCGGACCAGGACCTTGCGGATCTCCGGGGAATCGCCGGAGAAGATATTACGAGCCGCTTTCATGGAGGTTTTTCTCCGGCTCCTTCATTTTCCTCGACTGCCAGGGGCGGGTCTTCCAGCGCTGGTGGAGCCAGAGCCACTGTTCCGGGTATTCGCGCACATATTTTTCAATGATGGCCGTGAAAAGCTCCGTATTCGCCTGGACATCATGCTCCTTATTCCCCGTCCGGATCAAGTTGACTTCGGGCTCGAACATCACCCGGTAGCGCCCGTCGGGCTGGCGGATGTTGAATCCCGGCAGAACCGCCGCCCCGGTTTTCAGGGCCAACAGGGCCAGGCCTTCGTTGGTGCAGGCCAGCTCACCGAAATACTTCACAAAAACCCCTTCCTGCCAGGCGACATTCTGGTCCAAAAGAATACCCACCGCCTCCCCTTCTTTCAAGAGGCGAAGGATCCGGGCCATGGCTTTCTGCTTGGGGATCCCCTGGTTGCCGGTCCAATTGCGCAGCCGCCCCACCAGCCGGTCGAGAAAAGGGTTGTCGATGGGCCGGAAAACCCCCGCCGCCGATTGGCCGGTCAGCAGCGGAAAGGAAGCCGCCATCCATTCCCAGTTTCCAAAGTGGGCGGTCAGAAAAAGGATGCCCCGCTTCTTTTCCTTTGCCTTCCGGAAGTGCTCCAGCCCTTCGATCCAGAGATACTTCTCTACCCCTTGTCTGCTGAGTTTCGGAATGAAGGAGAATTCCGCCAGCACCGTTCCTATGTGGCGAAAGGCGGCGCGGGCGATTTTTCTTCTCGCCTGCTCCCCTCGCTCCGGAAAGGCAATGGCCAAATTTCTCAAGGCAATCCGGCGGTGTCTTTCATCCAGGCCGTAGGCGAGTTCCCCCAAGCGGCGGAAAAACCAGACCCGCGCCGCCAGGGGGATCCAGTTGACGACCGCTAAACAGAAAGATCCCCAGAAGTCTGGCCCGGTTTTCGGCTCCTTCACTCCTTTTTCCCCAACCCCAGTTTGGTCCACAGAAACGTTTCAAAAAGCTCTTGATCTTTGCCGATGAATTCGTGCCGGATGGAAAGAACCCACAAGGGCAAATTCCCCTTTGGAAATCCATCGAGGCGAACCAAGTCTTTTTCCGTCGTCACCAACGCCACGGCTCCCTTTTCCCCGCCTTCCTGAAGAAGCTTCCGAAGATCCCCCGGCCGATACCAATAATGATCGCGAAAGGATTCGAACCCGACGATTCGGGCGCCCAAATCCTCCAGCGACCGGCGGAATGAGGCCGGACTTCCGATCCCGGTAAAAGCCAGAATGTTTTTTCCCCTCAAAACCTCAAGGGGCAAGGTCCGTTCATAACCCTCATCCCAAACCCCGGTCGGCGCGTACCGCAGCGCAAAAATCTGATTGCCGGGCGCCCATTGGAGTATTTTCCCCTTTAATTTTTCAATGTTATCAGAGGGATCGACTTTTGTCAAAAAAACGGCGTCGGCTCTTTCAAGCTGATCCGGCGGCTCTCTTAAAACCCCGCGGGGGAGCATCCAGCCGTTCCCAAAAAACGTCCGGGCGTCGATCAAGAGGAGATTTAGGTCCCTTTTTAGGGGAAGATGCTGAAACCCGTCGTCCAAAATGACCACCCGGGATTGGAATTGATCGACCGCGGCTTGGCCGGATAGGCGCCTTTCCCTGCCGATGAGCACGGGCACCCCCCTCAACCTTCTTGCAAGAAGGCAGGGTTCATCGCCTGCCTGGCGGACGTCCATGAGATTTTTTCTCCCGTCCGAGACAACCCCCAAAGCCCCGGAAAAGTTACCTTTATACCCCCTGCTCAGGATTGCGGCCGGGATTCCCCTGCCTTGGAACAATTCAGCCAGCAGAATTACAAAGGGGGTTTTCCCCGTTCCGCCCAGGGTTATGTTCCCCACGCTCACGACTTTGCAGGGGAGAGAGGAGGAGCGAAAAATCCCCACGCGGTAGAAATAGACGCGGGCGCGGACCAGGAACCCATAAAAAAAAGAAAGTAAGCAGAGGGGCGAGAGAAGCAATTTCCTGAGCTTACCTTCTTCCGTTTCCGAGGAATATAAGTTAAACAATAATCCCACGCTTACCCTTTTAATATTTTGATTTTATTATTTTCTCCTCATGTGTCAAACCGCTGGGGTTTCTTCATTCGCGACTCCCCGGGAGAGATCGAAATCGTTATTGATGAATTGCAGGAGAAAGAGCTTTCGGTATTCCCCGTCCTTTTCGAGGAGCTCCTCGTGGGTCCCCTCCTCCACGATCTCCCCGTTGGAGATGACGACAATCCGGTCCGCCTTCCGGATTGTGGAAAGACGATGGGCAATAACCAGGGTGGTTCGCCCCCGCATCAAGTGCTCCAGAGCCTTTTGAACCTCCACTTCCGATTCCGAGTCGAGGGAAGATGTGGCTTCGTCCAGGATCAGGATCGGGGCGTTTTTGAGGAGGGCGCGGGCAATGCTGATTCTTTGCCGCTCCCCCCCGGACAGTTTTACCCCCTGCTCGCCGATCAGGGTCCGGTACCCCTCGGGCAAGTTCCGGATGAAGTTGTGGGCGAAGGCCGCCTCCGCGGCTTCGACGATTTTTTCGTGGGGCTGGCCGATGTTCCCGTAGGCGATGTTTTGCTCCACCGTTTCGTTGAAGAGGATCGTCTGCTGGGTGACGATGGCGATTTTTCCCCGCAGCGATTCGACGGTCACCTCCCGGATATCCACCCCGTCGATTATGATCCTACCGGAGTTCACGTCGTAAAACCGCGGGACCAGGTTTACCAGGGTTGTTTTCCCGCCGCCGCTCGACCCGACAAACGCCACCACCTCGCCCGCTCTGATTTTGAGGTCGATTTTTTTCAAAACCCAGTCTTCCTCGTACTTGAAGGATACGTTCTGGAATTCGATTCCCTCGCGGATCGGGCCGAGATCCCGGGCTCCGGGTTTGCTCCGAATCTCGGGCACGGTGTCGAGGATTTCGAAGATCCGGGAGGCCCCGGCCAAGCCCTGCTGAATGCTGTTATTCACGTTGCTCAGTCTTTTGACCGGCTCGTAAAGCATCAGCAAAGCCGCCAGAAAGGAGAAAAAGGTTCCCGGCGTGGCCGCTCCCTGGATGACGTTGTATCCCCCGTAAAAAACGATGGCGGCGATCCCCAGCCCGCCCAGGGTTTCCATCAAAGGATGCGAAACCGCCCGAACCCGGAAGGATTTCCGCATGATCTGGAAGAGTTTCTCGTTCATCTTCGAAAAGCGCTTCCGCTCGTAATCTTCCATGTTGAAGGCTTTGACGATCCGGGTCCCCGAGATCGTTTCCAGAAGCAGGGTGGAAAGGTCCGCCATGGTCATCTGGGTGCGGGTGCTGTAGGAACGAAGCTTTCGGCCGAACTTCACGATCGGGTAAACGGCCATGGGAAAAACGACCAGGGCGATCAGCGCGAGCTGCCAGTCCCGGTAAAAGACCACGAAGAGCAGCCCGATAATCGTGAAAATGTCCTTGAGCAGGCCGGTGACCGAGTCGGTAACCGCCCCCTGAACGAGATTCACGTCGTTCAGGATCCGCGACATCAGTACCCCCGTGGGGTTCTTGGTGAAAAAAGGGAGGGCGAGGGACTGCATGTGATGGATAAATCTTTTCCCGCAGGTCGGTGATGATCCTTTGCCCCACGAAGGACATGAGATATCCCTGGCCGTAGTCAAAAAAACCTTTGAGGATGAAAAGCGTCACGATCGCCAGCGGAATCAGCTTTAACATCGTCAGATCTTTTTTAAAAAAAACGTCGTCCAGGACCGGCTTCACTAAAAAGGCCGAGGCGGCGCTGGCGGCCGACACGCAGAGCATGCAGAGCATGGCCCCGGCCAGACGGCCCCAGTAGGGCTTTACGAATTCAAGCAACCGAAGATAAAGGTTCATAGTCTCCTGCGAAAAGGGTTCCCGGATCTCAAGGACCAACCGGCTTCACTCCGGCGAGCTGCAGAGCCATTTGGGCCACCCTGACGGCTGCTCCGGGTTTCCCCAGCTTTTTCCGGATATCGGCCAGATCGGCGGTCATGGCGTCCCGGTATTGGGAATCGGAAAGAATTTTCAAGGCCTCCGCCGCAATTCGATCGCCGCAGGCCTCCTTCTGGATCAATTCGGGGACGACCTTCCTGCCCGCTACGATGTTGGCCAGCCCGATGCATTTCACCCGGATCAGCATCCGGCCGATCCAGTAACTCGCCGGGGAGACCCGGTAGACAATCACCATGGGTTTCCCCAAAAGGGCGGTTTCGAGCGTGGCGGTTCCCGAGGCGACAATCGTTAGCTCGGCCGCGGCAACGGCTTCGTACGTTTTCCCTTCCACGATCGTCAGGGCGGGGAATTCCGCCGGAACGAATCTTTCCAACTCCTTGCGGCTGATTGTGGAGGCAAGGGGAAGGACGAAACGGGCCCCTGGCCTTTCTTGCCTGATGAGCAAGGCGGCTTGAATCATTTCCGGAAGAAGGGAGGAAACCTCCTTTGCCCGGCTTCCCGGGAGGAGGGCGATGAGGGGGGCTCCGGAAAATGCTTCCGCCCCGCGAACCTCCTTTCCCGCTTCCCATTTTTCCAGAACATCCAGGAGCGGGTGACCCACGAACTCCACCGGCACCCCCGCGGCTTCATAAAAAGGGAGTTCAAAAGGGAAAATGACGGCCATTTTTTCCACAAAACGGGCCAGGGTTTTTACCCGCCCCCTCCGCCAGGCCCAAATCTGGGGGCTGATATAATAAAAAACCGGGATCTTCTCTTTTTTCGCCGTCCGCGCCAGACGGAGATTGAAGTCCGGAAAATCGACCAGGATCACGAGATCCGGCTTCTCGCGGCGAAGAAACGTTTTCAAAAAGGCGAGCGCCCTTAGGATCACCCTCAGGCGGCCGATGACTTCGGTGATCCCCACGACCGCCAAGGAGCTCGATTCGACGATGATCTCCGCCCCGGCCAAGCGTAGTCGTTCCCCTCCCATGGCGAACAGTTTCACTTTCGGGAAGAGATCTCTGAGGGCGGCGGCGACTTCGGATCCATGGAGGTCGCCGGAGGCTTCGCCGGTTACGATCAGGATCTTTTTCTCTCTCGCGGTCAAAGGGCCATCATTTCCGCCTTCGGCCTCCTCTTTCCAGGAATGGCCCCGAAGGTCTTTAAGGGGTGCGCAAAAAAGACTGAGGAAAGGGGATGGTCTTGAGGCTCTTACGGATTTCTTCGTTGACCCGCAGCGCCAGGGCCAGGGCTCTCTTTCCGTCTTCCCCGGTTACCGGGGGAGCCGTTTTGGAGCGTGAGCATTGCAGGAAAACCCGAATCTCGTTTTCCAGGGCGTCGCCCGGGTCCACGGAAACGGATTCCCCCTCGATCCGGGTTTTTCCGCCTTCGGGGTTCTGAACGCGGCGGAGCACCAAAACTTTCTTGGCGGCCAAATCCATGCCCACGTAGGCCTCCGGCTGAAAGACCCGAATCCGCCTTTTATCCTCCTGGGAGATGCGGCTGGCGGTGACATTGGCCACGATCCCGCCTCGGAAGCGGAGACGGGCATTGGCAATGTCCACCTGATCGGTCAAGACGGGGGCGCCTACAGCCTGGATATCTTCGGCTTCGGTCCCAACCAGGCTGAGAAGAATATCCAGATCGTGAATCATCAGATCCAGGACCACATCCACCTCCACCCCCCGCCCGCGGAAAGTGGTGAGACGATGAACCTCGATAAAATACGGAGATCGGACGAGACTCCGGGCGGCCACAAAAGCGGGGTTGAACCTTTCCAGGTGCCCCACCTGGAGAACCCGCCGACAACCCTTCGCCGTGGAGATCAGCTCTTCCGCTTCCCGCAGGGTGGCGGCCATCGGCTTTTCAAGCAGAACGTCGCTTCCGCCCTCCAAAAACTCCGTGGCAATCGGAAAGTGCTGATCGGTGGGCACGACCACGCTTACGGCGTCCACCTTGCCGATGAGCTCCCGGTGGTTCAAATACGCGCGGGTCCCGAGGCGTCCGGCCCATTCGCGGGCCCGCTCGCCGTTCCGGTCCGCCACCCCCACCAGTTCGACCTCCGGAATTTCGGCGTATTTCTGGGCGTGAAATTTCCCGAGATACCCGACGCCGATCACGGCCACCTTCCATTTGGCCGGGCTTCCCCCCCGCGAGCTGTTCAAAACCCGATGAGGCATAGGTGATTCCTGTTGGCTTCCTCGATAACCGTTTCCTTTTTCAGAACGATGGTTTTCCCGGCTTCGACCGCGAGGAGCCCCCCTCCGGCTTTTTTGAGCCACCGGACCGTTGAAGGCCCGATGACCGGAAGATCCAGTCGCTGGTCCTGGTTCGGCTTGCAGATTTTGACCACGGTCACATCTCCGCGCCCCAGTTTCCCCCCCCTGCGGATGGCCGCATCCGTTCCCTCGATCGCCTCGACGGCGAGGATGATCTGGTCTTTTACCACCACGCTCTGCCCCACGTCCAGCGCCCCGATCTGCCTCGCCAGATCCCGACCGAAAGCAATGTCCTTCTCCTCCCGCTCCGTGGGTTTCCGTTCCGTCCAACATCCCGCCCAAGCCAGGTGTTCCGCCAGGAACGGGACCGGACTGACCACCTTCATGCCTTCCCCCTCCATCTCCTCCGCCACGGCTCTGAGGATGGCGTCGTCCTTTTTGTCGCGGAGGCGGCTCAGAACTTTCATGGCCCGGGCGTCCGGCCGGAGGCGCGAAAAAAAATGGGTCTTGGACACGGCCCCCGCCAAAATAATTCTTTGGGCCCCCTCCTCCTTGAAAAACCGGACGATCTCCTCCAGCTGCCCGATCGAAACCCATTTCAGGACATCGACCCGCCGTTTGAGGTCCTTGCGGGTCTCCCCGAGGTGCCCGATCGCCGCCAGGCGGTACCCCTCTTTGCGGATTCCCTCACTCACCAAAAAGGGAAGCGTCCCGTTTCCCGCGATCAGGCCGAGCGTTTCCCTCAACGGCAGATCCCCCTCTTGGAATCTTTCAAAAAGTCCAGCAGGTGCCGAACTTCCGGAAGATCCGGAACATCCTGAGCGACTTTTTCCATGGCTTTCCGCAAGGGCAGGTGGGAGCGGAAGAGGATCCGGTAGGCCTGCTTCAGGCTCCCGACCGCAGTTTCGGAAAACTGATGTCTCTTGAGGCCGACGAGGTTCAAGCCAAAGAGCTTGGCCCGGTTCCCGGAGGCGGTCATATACGGAGGGATGTCCTGGGGGATCGCCGACTGGCCGCCGATGATTGCGTAGCAGCCCACGCGGACGAACTGGTGAATCGCCACCACGCCCCCGATGATGGCGTGGTCTTCCACCGTGATGTGGCCGGCCAGGGTTGAACTGTTGGCCAGAATGACCTGGCTGCCGATCCGGCAGTCATGGGCGATATGGGTGTAGGCCATGATCAGGTTTCCGTCCCCCAGACTCGTGAGCCCGCCTCCTTCCGGCGTGCCCCGGTTGACGGTCACGAATTCCCGGATGACGTTCCGCTTGCCGATGACCAGCCGGGTCGGCTCTCCCCGGTAGCGGATTGCCTGGGGCGCCGCCCCGACGGAGGCAAAAGGAAAAATTCGGCACCCCTCCCCGATCTCCGTCCACCCGTCCAAGACCGCATGGGAGTCAATGACGGTGTCCTTCTCGATTTTAACATTTTCTCCGACGAGGCTATACGCTCCGATTTTTACCCCGGGCCCGATTTTTGCCCCCGGGTGAACGATAGCCGTAGGGTGAATTTCCAAAGCGGACTCCTTTGATGATCCGGTTAGCACTACCTTTCGTCTCCCGATCGACCCCGGCCCCCGAAAATCTTCTCCAGTTCCTCCACCCGCTTCTCCAACGCGGAAAGGGTCTTCCGCATTTCGGGCAGCTTGGGAAAAACAACTTGGGCCCGCAACCATTCGTGGTGCGGGAAAGCCGGAGAACCGGACACGGTTTCCCCGGGCTTCACCTCATGACCCACCCCCGCTTGAGCCCCGACCCGGGCCCGGTCGCCGATTTTGATGTGGCCCACGATCCCGGCCTGCCCGCCCAAGGCGGCCCAGTTCCCGATCTCGGCGCTCCCGGCAATTCCCACCTGCGCCACCAGGACGGTGTTTTCCCCTACCACGACGTTGTGGGCGATCTGGACCAGGTTGTCGGTCTTGACCCCTTTCCTAATCCAGGTTCTGCCCATGGCCGCCCGGTCGATAGCGCAGTTTGCCCCGATCTCCACATCGTCCTCAATCTCGACGATCCCCACTTGGGGGATTTTGATATAGCCGTCCTTGTCGGGGGCAAACCCGAAGCCGTCGCTCCCGATCACCGTTCCCCCGTGAACGATCACCCGCTTTCCGATTCGGCAGCGGTCCATGACCACCACATTCGGGTAAAGAATCGTTCCTTCACCGACCTGGACTTCTTCCCCCACATAGACGCCCGGAAAGAGCGTCACCCGATCGCCGACCCGGGCCCCCTCACCGACATAGACGAAGGGGTGGATGGACACGTCCCGGCCTACCTGCGCTCCGGCGGCAACATAGGCCCGGGGGTCGATCCCGAGAGGTTCAAACTCTTTTGCCGCGAAAAAGGTCTGGACCTTGGCGTAGGCCGCATAGGGATTCGGGGTGCGGATCAAGGGTTTGGGAAAGGCCGGCAGGGCGCTGGGCACGATGAGGGCGGAGGCCCGGGTCCTCTCCAGGCGGGAGGCCAGCCGCAGGTCGGCAAGAAAAGAAATCTGACCCTCCCCGGCCTCCTCCAGGCTGGCCATGCCCGCGATTTCTACGGTTCCGTCCCCGTCGACGCGGCCCCCCACCAAGGCCGCCAGTTCGGCTACGGAAGCCCTTTTCCCGACTGCTTTTCGGCCAAGGGCGTTCATTTCTTCTTGAAACTCGCGTCGATCAGCTTGATCACTTCGTCCGTGAGATCGAGGGCACCGGAAATATAGACGAGCGCCGGCTGGTTTTTTTCAAAAATCACGGTGTATTTCCTCTCCTCACCCAGTTTTTTGGTGATGCTTTCCAGTTGCCGCAAAATTCTTTCGGTTAACTCCCGGTCTCTGCGCCGGATGTCCTCCTCGGAATCCCGCTGGATCCGCTGCAGGTCCCGGAGCTTGGTCTGATAATCTTTTTCTTTTTCGCGGCGCACGGATTCGCTGAGGACGCTCCCTCTCCTTTCCAGATCTTCCTTGATTTTTTCCACTTCCTTTTGTTTCCCCAAAAAGGCGTTCTGGATTTTTTCCACTTCCTCCGTAATCGCCTTCTTGGCCTCTTTACCGGCCTCACAGGTGTTCAGGGCCTTCTGCATGTCGACGTAACCGAGTTTGACCGCCTCCGTTCCCTGCGCGGGAGACAGCAGGGTCAAACAAAAAAAACCGACCGCCAGAGCAAATCCTATTCTTTTCATTCCGTTTCTCTCCTTGTCGTTGATTGTTCTGTACCTACCGATTCCCGGAACTCGCAGAAACGGTTTTTCTGCGGGGAATTCTCTTCATCCTGATCCCGGACCACCGCCTGCAAAATGACAAATCCGGCGATCTTCTATACGCAGCGACGTTATCGGATTCGCTGCAAAAATACCTGGACTTTGCAAATCTCCAGTCCGTAGGGGCGATTCATGAATCGCCCCTACAAGCGGGCCGAGCCTGGAGAAAAAGGCGGGCCTCCTCCTTCTCAGAAGAAGGTTCCCACCGCAAAATCCCAACTCGACTGCTTTTCCCCGGGCAGCGGCCTGAGGTTGTACCCCCACTCTACCCGCAGGGGTCCCACCGGGGAAACCCAGCGCAACCCGAATCCCACGCTGGTCCGAAGATCATCCAGTCTATAAGGCACGCCCACGTCCCAGGCATTTCCCGCATCGAAGAAAACCACCCCCTTGAGCTTGATCTCCGGGGCAATGGGGAAAATTACCTCAAAGTTGAACAAGAGCTCCTTGTCACCGCCGATGACCTCCCCGTTTTCCGCCTTCGGGCCGATGGACCAGGCCTCGAAGCCCCGAACCGTGCTGATCCCTCCCAGACGGTAGCGCTCCTGGAGGGGGATTTCCACCCCGTCGTTCCCCTGAAGGTAGCCGATGCGCGCCCGGGTCATGAACGTCACCCACGGGTGGGGAGTCAGAAAATACCTCGCTTCCGCCCCGTACCGGGTAAAGGAGTTGCTCCCGCCCAAGGGGCCGCCGGCGAAATCCAGGAGCACCCCGAGGTCGGAGCCGGCGGTGGGATCGAAATAGTGGTTCCGGGTGTCGCGTCGCAGAGCCAGGCTGACCATGCTCGTGGTGGAAATGCCTTCCTGATCTTTGATGCTCTGGGAGGCGTTGATCGCGATATCGGTGATGTTCGCTTTCTCGTACTTGTATCCCCCGTAAGCCCGGACCAGCTCGAACAGGGGATATCCCAGCCGAAATCCCCCTCCGAGTCGATTGACCACATAGTCCGTGTAGTCTCTCTGGGTGTTGTACAAATCCAGGGTCAGGGAAAGCGGGGTGTCAAACAAATAGGGGTCGGTGAACATCAGGTTGTAATAATGGGAAATCGAGCCGAGTTGCGCGGACAGGGCGAGCTTTTGTCCGCGGCCGAACAGGTTGTTCTGATTAATGGAGAAGATACCGACGAACTTGTCGATGGAACTGTACCCGGCCCCCACGCTGAAAGCGCCGGTCGGAGCCTCCTCGACCTGGATTTCGGCGACCATTTTGTCGTCGCCGCTCCCCTTCTTGGTGTTGATATTGGCTTCCTTAAAGTAACCGAGGGCGTTCAGACTTTCCCGGCTCCTCTTCATGGCGGTCAGGCTGTACAGTTCTCCTTCCACGATCCTCAGCTCCCGGCGAATGACCTTGTCTCTGGTTTTGACGTTTCCCGAGATCTGCACCCGCTCGAAATAAACTTTGCTCCCCTGGCGGATATCGAAGGTGATATCCACGATGCTCTTCTCGGGATGAATCGTCGTCAACGGATTCACGTCGACAAAGGCATAACCACGGTCCGCGTAAAGGTCCGTCAACACGACGACCGAGTCCCGGACCGCATTGCGGCTCATAATTTCGCCTACATGGACCTTCAGCAGGGTAAAAAGCTCCTCCTTCGGCGCGAGGAGGTCTCCCCGGATATCGACTTTCCCGATCTTATACTGTTTCCCCTCCTCAATGGGAATCCGGATGGTGATCCCCTTGGCCTCAAAAATCACCTCCGGTTTTCCGATTTTTATTTCCAGGAAACCCTTTTGCAGATAGAAGGCCATCACCGCATCCGTGTCTCTCTCGAGGATCTCTTCTTTATAAATTCCCGTTTTCAGGACCCAGGAAAGCCAATTCGATTCCCGGGTCTCCGGCAGCAGACCTTTCAGGGTGCTGTCGGGAAAGTTGAGGTTTCCCGAAAAAGTGATTCTCTGGATGCGAACCTTTTCCCCCTCCTGGATCTTGAAATGGACGACGATGTCCCCCTTGCGGGGGGTGGTCAACTCGGATTCCACCGTCGCATTGTAATAGGCTTCCTCCCGGTACTTTTTCAGGATCTTGTTTTCGTTCTCCTTGACGGCATTGACGTTCAAAATCGTCTTCGGCTTCAGGTCGAGGACCTCTAAAAGGTCGCCGCTCTTAATCTTCGCGTTGCCGGAGAATTTGATTTCGCGGATCACGGGCTTTTCTTCCAGAATAAAGAAGATCGCCTTTCCCCGCCCCCAATCCCGCTTCTCCGCGCGCACATCCTGAAAGTATCCCAGTTGATAAATCGCTTTCACGTCTTCCCGCAGGGAAAGGGGGAGAGGACGTCTCCCGGTTTCATCTTGACCGCGGCGCGGACGGCGCTTTCCTCGATGGCCCGGTTTCCTTCGACCCCGATGTGGGTGATCATCTCCTCCTTCAGGGCCTTGACCCGGATTTCGCGGCTGATCCGGGCCATCATCTCCGGAATCTCTTCCGGTTTCCGGCCTTGCCCGAAGACGGAAGCCAAGATGCCGGGTTGGAAGACATCCACCACCCGCGCGTCCACGCTGATTGCCCCGTTGATCTGGGTCACCGATCCGAGAATCATGAAGTCGGCGTCGAGGGCTCGGCCGATCTCGCGCGCCGCCTCCTCGTCGATCTCCGTTCTTCGGGTTCTTTCCACCGCTTCTTTCAGTTTATCTTCGGGGATCAAAACCACCCGTTCATCTTTGGACAATTCCGAAGAAATCGCCGGCAGGATTTTTTGCGACCATTCCGCGGCTTTTCCCGGGTCGGCGACGAAAATCCCGAAAGGAAGGACCCCGATCCGAGCCACGGTTTGGGTCGCGGCTTCGCCCGCCGTCCCCCCCCGGCGAGGAGAAATACGAGCAGAAAGAAAACCCAGCCGGGTCTGGTCCGGGAATAAGCGCCCCATCTGATGCCGGGAAGCTTCCGGTTTCGGCCCCCGAGTTTCAGCCCCCGTGAGAAAAACGGCATTGCCGCGATCCTTTTCAGAAAAGCCTCCGGCCGTGAATTATGGATGCTCATACAGCTTTCCGTCGACCAAAAGAACCCGGCGGGTCATGCGCGAAGCCAAGGCCGGGTTGTGGGTCACGACCACGATCGTGATCCCCAGGCTGTGGTTGATCTGGACCAGGCGGTTGTGCACTTCCTCTCCCGTTGTTGTGTCCAGGTTGCCCGTCGGCTCGTCCGCGAGGATGATCCGCGGGTCCAGCATCAGGGCCCGCGCCACCGCCACGCGCTGCTGTTCCCCCCCGGAAAGCTCGCCGGGTTTGTGGAGCAGGCGGTTTTTTAGGCCCAGCTCCCCCAGCATCCGCTCCGCCTTTTTTCCCGCCTCCTCCCGGCTCATTCCTTGAATCAAAGCGGGCATCATGGTGTTTTCGACGGCGTTGAACTCCGGCAGCAGATGGTGGAACTGGAAAACAAAACCGATGTGCCGGTTGCGGATCTCGGCCAATTCGGCTTCGCTCCGCCCGAGAAGATCGACCCCCTGAAACAGAACCTTCCCCTCCGTCGCCCGGTCCAATGTCCCCAGAATGTGGAGCAGGGTGCTCTTGCCCGCCCCCGAGGCCCCTTCCACGGCCATCATCTCCCCCGGGAAAATGGTCAGATCGATCCCCTTCAGGACCTCGATCAACTTCTCCTCTTTTCCCAGCACAAAGGTCTTTTTCAATCCTTCGATTTGGAAAAGAGGATTTTTTTCATTCTGCCCGCTTGCCTTCAAAAAATCCGCTCCTTCTTGGGGCTGTCCCGGAAAACCCCCAGGGCGCTCAGTTTGTTCCCCAGACGATAGCGCAGGGATTCCTCCAGGACCAAGAGCATCTCGGGGTGGACCTGAAGGAGGCGATCGAAATCGGCCTTAGAGAGTTGCAGCAACTCGACCGGTTGGCGCACGATAACCGAGGCGGTTCGCGGCCGTCCGGTGATCAAGGAAATCTCCCCGAAAAAATCCCCTTCCCGCAGGCGCGCCAGAGACAGGACCTTTCCCTTAAGGTCCCGGGTGAAAACCTCCACCTCCCCCTTCTTGATGAGGTACAGGGAGTCTCCGGGTCCCCCCTCTTCCAGGACCATCGCCCCCACGGAGAATTCCTGGGGGACAAACATCTGCAGAAGCTTTTTCCTTTCGGGGGGAGAGAAGGATCGAAAGAGGACCGAGGTCGCCACGAGGGTGTCGACCACCCGTTCCCGGTAAAAATTTCCCAGGACCCGGGATACCCCCGGGAAATCCCGAATCACTTCGTTCAAATCGTCCTTGGCGATCTCCAGAACCTCGGTCTCTTCCAGGGCTTCCACCGTGGCCGTCCGGGGGGTTTGGGAAAAAAAGGCAAATTCTCCGAAAAAGTCCCCCTCCTGCAGAGCGCTCAGGAAGACCCTTTCTCCTCCGCCTTTCTCGCGGAAAACCCCCACCTTGCCGCGGCTGATGACGAATAGGGAATCCCCCGGGTCTCCCTGCCGGCAGGCGCAATCCCCTTTGGAAATTTTCCGGATCTGAACTTTTTGCAGGAGGCCGATAAATTCCTCCCGTTTCAGGTCCGAAAAAAGCGGAATGACCGGAAGAGGGGCGTCTGTTCCATCTCCCCCATCCGCCCGGGGCGCGAGGCCCCTATCGGCGTAGAGGGTTGCCAAGCGCTCCTGGATTTGATTCGGCAAGGGGTCCAAACGCAAAACGATCTTGCTTACGGCAATGGCCTGGATCAGAAACCCGCTCCGGCTGAACTCCTCGGAGGCTTTCCGGTAGGCCTCCAGCGCTTCGGCGCGTCTTCCTTTTTTTTCCAGAAGGTCGCCCAGCTTGACCAGCAGATGATAATTTTTCGGGCTTTCCAGGATTTTCCGCTGCAGCTCCTGCAGATCTCTTTCCTGCTTGCTTCCGGAAAACAGACGTTCCAGAAATCCGGGCATTCGACCCCCCTTTTCCTACTCGTATCGCAGGGCTTCGGCCGGATCAAGGCGCGAGGCCTGCCAGGAAGGGTAAAGAGTCGCGATGAAGCTGATCCCCAAGGAGGAGACAGCCACGAGGGCAAAATCCAGCATGTTCATTTTTACGGGCAGGCGGGAGATGTAATAGACGTCGCTGGGCAGGGTGATGAACTGGTACTTGGCCAGAAGGGTGCAGACGACGTATCCCCCGAACAGCCCGATCAGGGTCCCCACACAGCCGATGATCAGCCCCTCGAAAATGAAGATGCGCATGATGGAGCGCGCCGTGGCCCCCATCGATTTCAAAATGGCGATATCCTTGTTTTTTTCCATGACCACCATGATCAGGGTGCTGACGATCCCAAAAGCCGCCACCAGCACGATGAGAACCAGGATGATGAACATGACGATTCGTTCCAGTTTCAGAGCGGCAAAGAGGCTGCGGTTCATTTGCATCCAGTCTTTGGTCCAGAAAGGGAAGCCCAGGTCCTTGCGGATGCGGTCTCCGATGTTTTTGACCGCGTAGATATCGTCGACTTTTACTTCCAGGCCGGAGACCGTGTCCCCCATGGCCAGAAATTTCTGGGCGTTCTTCAGGGAGATATAGGCCATCGATGTGTCGTACTCATACATACCGGTGTCGAAGATGCCGGCAATCCGAAATTTCTTCATGGGCGGACCGCCCCCCATGGGCGCCAAGGCGCCCAGGGGGGAGACCAAGACTACGGAATCGTCCAGCATCACCCCCAAGGTCTGGGCTAATTCCTTGCCGATAAAGATCCCCGGTTGCGCTTCGCCGTCGTCCTTTTGGAGGCCGGCCATAGACCCCTTCTTCAGCGTGCTCTCGATGTTGATCACTCTTCCGGCCGTCGCCGGGTCGATCCCCCGGAGAACGATGCCGTGCACATTGCTTTCCGAGGTGAGCATGGCCTGGGTGAAAATGAAGGGAGTGGCGGCAACGACCCCCTTCGCTTCTTCAACCTTTTTCAGGATCTCCGGATAATCCCGCATTCCGGCGCCCTGCTGGAGAACCACCAAGTGGGCGTTCGTCCCCAGGATTTTTTTCTTCAAATCCTCCTCAAACCCGCTCATGACCGAAAGGACGATGATCAGGGCCATAACTCCAAGGCCCACACCCGCCATGGAAAGGAGGGTGATGATGGAAATGAAAACCTGCTTCCGCTTCGCCTTCAGGTACCGCAGGCTGATGAAGAGTTCATAACGCATCGTCTATCGACCGGCTCCTTTTTCTTGGGGGGCTGCGGGCGCGGCGCCCTCTCCCTCGTCCACGAGGGATTGAATCTTTTCCGGGTGCTCCGGCCGCATGTGCGGAAACAGGATCACGTCCCGGATGGAGGGGGAGTTCGTCAGAATCATGACTAAGCGGTCGATGCCGATCCCTTCTCCGGCGGCGGGGGGCATGCCGTATTCCAAAGCCCTGAGGAAATCCTCGTCGACAAAACCGGATCCTTCCTCGTCTCCGGCTTTGGCCGCGGCCTGACTCTCAAAGCGGGCGCGTTGATCCAGGGGATCGTTCAATTCCGAGAAGGCATTGGCGATCTCCCGCCCGAAGACATAAAGCTCGAAGCGGTCCACGACCTTAGGATCGAGATCGTTCTTGCGCGCGAGCGGAGAGTCTTCGATCGGATATTCCGTTATGAAAGTGGGTTGAACCAGGTGGGGTTCCACGACTGTTTCGAAAATCTCCACGTAGAGCTTGCCCAGCGGTTCGTCCCCCTTTAGCTCGACCCCCAGGCGCTTGGCGTAATCTCTGACTTTTTGATAGTCCTGAAGATCCTGGTCGTTCAACTCCCCGAAGCGAATGAGGCTTTCCTTGAGGGTCAACCGTTGCCAGGGGGGGGTGAAATCGAGCGTTTTCCCTTGGTATTCAAACTGCAGGGCCCCTTTTGTATCCTTGACCAGGGAAACCACCATGCCCTCGGTAATTTCGATCAGGTCCCGGTAGGTGGCGTAGGCCTGATAGAACTCCAGCATGGTGAATTCCGGGTTATGCTGGGTGGAGAGCCCTTCGTTGCGGAAATTGCGGTTCACTTCGAAGACCCTTTCGAACCCGCCCACCAGAAGACGCTTCAGGTATAGTTCCGGAGCCACCCGCAAATAAAGATCCAAGTCGAGGGCGTTGTGATGGGTCTTGAAGGGCCGGGCCGTAGCCCCTCCGGGGATCGGATGCATCATCGGGGTTTCGACTTCAAGAAAGCCTTTTTGGGTCAGGTAGTTGCGAAGATGGGCCACGGCGCGGCTGCGGGTCAGAAAAACTTCTCGGGAGCGGGCGTTGACGATCAAATCCACGTAGCGCTGTCGGTATCTTGTCTCCTGATCCGCAAGCCCATGCCATTTTTCCGGCAAAGGGCGAAGGGATTTCGTCAAGAGCTCGACTTCCCGGGCGATCAGGGTCAGCTCCCCCGTTTTGGTGCGGAAGAGTTTCCCTTGAATGCCGACGATGTCGCCGATGTCCAATCGTTTGAAGATCTTCTGGCTGGCTTCGGAAATCTGGTCCCGGCGGAGATACGCCTGAATCCGCCCGGTTCGGTCTTGAATATGAGCGAAGGCCGCTTTGCCGAAGTTGTTGAGCCGAAGCAGCCTTCCGGCCACGGAAAAAATCTCTTCCGATTTCTGGAGCTCTTCTTCGGAGGCCCCGCCATAAATCGCGAGGATCTCGTCGACCGGATGGCTGACCCGGAAGGTGTTTGGGAAAAGACGGATGCCTTCCTTCTTCAAATCTTCGATTTTGTTGATTCTTTGGGTGATGAGTTCGTTTCGTTCCCCCACTGGTGTTTACCCTAACTTCCTCTCAGATTTTTGGGGCTCCGCCACCTTTAGGAAACCGGTGGGACCCCCCTGTTGCCCGAGTCAGATCTTGAAAAGTTGATGGTCTCGTAAAAAGTCGAGATTCCATAGAACTTGTCATTCCGGCGAAAGCCGGAATCCAGTTATTTCAAGGCGTTCTGGACCCCGGCTTTCGCCGGGGTGACGGTCTATTTGACTTTTTACGAAGTCATCAAAGTTAAAATATCTTATATTTCCATGCCCGTCAAGCTAAGAGATGGCGATCAAGAAGAAAAAGCAACTCCCGACTTCTCAAAATAAAAATCCCGCCTCCTCTTCCCTTCGAAAAGCAAGAAGGCGGGATTTCGGGGATCCGTTATCCCTCCAAAAATCCGGCAAAAGCCCTATGCGGAAGCCGGGTTGGCCGGTTTGCGTTCCTCCTCGATGTACTGTCTTATGGTCTCGTAGGTTTCCGGGTTGATCAGGCTGACGCAGTTGAGCCAGGCCATGGCGTCTGAGATTTTGAAGAGGAGGTGCGGCTCGATTCTGGCTTTGCGAAGGTTCTCCTGGCCGCCCTGCTCCCGATCAAGGAGAACCACCATTTCGTTCACAATGCCCCCCTGATCGCGGACCACCTCCGAAGCTTCGATGACGCTTTCCCCGGTGGTAATCAGGTCGTCAACGATCATAATGCGGTCGTTGCGCTCCAGCATCCCCTCGACTTTTTTGCGGACCCCGTGCTCCTTGCGCGCCTGGCGGTAGTAAATCATGGGGATCCCGAGTTTCTGGCTCACCATGGTGGCGAAGGGAACTCCGGCAGTGGGAACCCCGAGGATCTTGTCGATTTTGTCCTTCCCGATTTCGTTGAGGACGATCCGGGTCAGGGAGTTGGCGATCCAATCCATGGTGGTGGGGCTGGATATGGTTTGCCGGAGATCGATGTAGTACGGACTTCGCTTGCCGGAAGTCAAAATGTAGTCGCCGAACTTGATGGCGTTATTCTTGATGAGAAGGATTCCCACCTGCTTCATCAGGAAAAGCTTCTCCTCCTCCCAAACCTTTTTCTCTATTTCCTCGATTCGTACAATCATGGCAGCCTCCTCAATCGTTTGAAACCATTTTCTATCGGAACTCAAGATAAAAGTCAACAGAATTTCGAAACAAAATGTAACCCTTCAGTCAAGGGGGGGAAGCCGCTACGGATTCAGGTCCGGCGTGAATACCAGGAGGCGCCCTGGCCTGGGGGTCCGGGCGCTACGCTTGGAATCATAAGGCGCTGATTTCTTCGTGGAGGGGGCGGGGGCCAAGGCCTCCCGCCGCTGAGATCGGAGTCTCAGGGCTTTCTCCGAGTCTCTGCTCATCCCGACCGATGCTTCCGGCGCGTACCGCCCAAACCCCCAGGCCAACAACAAAGCCTGCCGCCCCCCGTCACTGAATAGGTACAACAAATTTCTTGTTCCGGAAAGAAAAATGGCATATCCTTTTTTTCATTAATTGATGGCTTCGTAAAAAATCTGAAAATGCCCCTTGGCGTCATTCCGCCGAAAGCCGGAATCCGGTTTTTCAAAGGATTATAAAGGCCCGGGCTCCCGTTTCCACCGGGGGGACGACTCATGATGAACTCATAAAAAGTCGTCATTCCCGCGCAGGCGGGAATCCAGAATCTGCCAAGATATTGAAAAGACTGGATTCCCGTTTTCACGGGAATGACGGAAATGAGCCATTTTCAGACTTTTTACGAGACCATCAATCATGAGTCTCTTAGAAATGGGTTTGTGTGCAAATTGGTGATAAATTCCAAAATCCCCCTCGCCCCCCTTTAACATTAAAAGGGGGGTTGGGGAGATTTCTGGAAGGCTCTCTTATCCCGCCACATAGCTTTTTTGGTTCCGGCTCGTCCGGGATAGGAAATGATCAAAAAATACACATTGACGCGGGGGAGGCTATTTCATGGATTTATCCGCGATTCAAATCAGTCCGGAACGGCTCGGAAAGGACCTTGTTGAATTGGGGAATTTCGGCGGGGTTGCCGGGGGCGGAATCATGCGCCCGGCCCTTTCGGATGCCGACTTGGCCGCCCGTGCCTGGCTGAAGGGCCGCATGCGCGACACGGGTTTGGAGGTCCGCGAGGATGAGGCAAGCAACATCATCGGGCGGTGGAACCCGGAACCGGGAATGGCGTCTTCTCCGTGCATTGCTTTCGGCTCCCACATCGATGCCGTCCCCAACGGCGGGAAATTCGACGGCGCCCTGGGCATTTGCGCCGGTCTGGAAGCCCTGCGCGCCATCCGCGAGAGGGGGGCCACCCTCCCCTGCCCTCTCGAACTTCTGATTCTTACCGATGAGGAAGGAAGCCATTTCGCCGGGACCTTCGGCAGCCGAGCCATGCTCGATCTCCTGGCGGAAGGAGAAATTCACAGGTCGAAGGGCGCCGGGCAGCCTTCCCTCGCCGAAAGTCTCCGGCGCATCGGCAAGAAGCCGGAGGAAATCGCGCGCGCCGTCCGTCCCCCTTCCGAGTTCCGCGCCTTCCTTGAAGTTCACATCGAGCAGGGCCCTGTTCTGGAATCCTTGGGGATACCCATCGGGGTTGTCGAAGGCATCGTTTTCATCGAGCGGTATATCCTTCGAACTTTTGGCCGGCCCGGGCACGCCGGAACGACGCCGATGAGCCTCCGGGACGACGCCCTGATCAAGGCGGCGAAGATCATCCTCGCCGTGAATGAAGCGGTCCTGGCTGGAGGAGCGGACATCGTGGGGACCATCGGCAATGTCGAGGTTCACCCCGGCTCCTTCAACATCATCCCGGGGCGCGCCGACCTCCTCCTGGAGCTTCGTTCTCTAAGGGAACCCCTTCTCACCTCGGTGCGGGAGGCAATCCGGGAGATCGTCCGCGCCCAGGAAGGCGCCGAAATGAACCTGCTCCTTTCTAAAGGCGGGGTGAAAATGGATCGGAAGATCATGGACACCATCGAACTTGCCTGCCGTGAGCGGGGGATCGTTTGCCAACGGATGGGCAGCGGAGCCGGACACGATTCTATGACCTTCCAGGCCCGCGAAATCCCCACCGGCATGATTTTCATTCCCTGCAAGGGGGGGAAGAGCCATTCCCCGGAAGAATCCATCCGCCCGAAAGACGCGGCCACAGGAACCCAGATTCTAACCGACACGATCCTCCGCCTCGCCTTTGAGGAGGGCCATCTCAAGCAATCGCGACAGTATCAATAAAAGGGGGCAGGCTTAGGGGACGGACCTCTGGCCAAACTCGAACGGCGTAGGGCGTGGAGCGCCTGGAGGGCCTTTTCCGGGGAGGGGAAAACGACGATGTTCTGTTCTTCCAACCATTCAAGAAACTCATAACGTCCGGAGGCGGTCCCGGCAAGCCAAAGCGCGACCGGCTTGCCTTTTTTCGAAGCCTTCACAAAGGTCTGGATAAAATCCCTGGGAACGGCGAAAGTCCGGGAAGGAAGCTGGATCGCCAGACCGTCCACATTCGGGTCGTCGACCACGGCTTCCAAGAGCGTCTCATAAACCTTTAACGGATTGTGAAACTGGAGGGTGACTCCCAGGTCGAAGGGGTTGCCGGAAATATCCCACGGGGGAAAAACGGGTTTCAATTTTTCCCGGGTCTCCGCAGTGAAACGGGCGAGGGAAAACCCCATCTGCTGGCAAAGGTCGGTGACGACCACTGCCTCTCCCCCGGGTAAAGTGGCCACGGCCAGCCGGTCCCCCTGCAGGGTTCTTGAGCCGTAGCGTTCCAGGGCCCGGGCGAGGTCGAAAAATTCTTCAATATTGTAGGCCCGAACGGCCCCGGCCTGCCTGACGGCCGCGTCAAAAACCGCGTCGCTGCCCCGAACCATCACTCCCGTGTGGGAAGCCGCCATCTGCGCCCCCGCCGCCGTTCTCCCGGATTTGAGAACAACCACGTGTTTGTGGGGCGTCGTATCCCGGATGAGCCGGAAAAACTCCCGGCCGTTTCCCTCGATGCTTTCCAAGTGAATGGCTATGACCCGGGTTTCCGGGTCGCGGGATAAATACTCCAGGGCCTCCACTTCGTGGATGTCCATTTTATTGCCCAGGTCGATGAGCTTGCAGAGGTGGAGGTTGAAGTCGGAAAAAAACCACTCCAGCCTGGGCTCGTAGAGGCCGGATTGGAAAATAAAGGAAAGCCCTCCCTTTTTCAGTTTCTGCAGGGGGAAAAAGCTGATGGCAAAGTCTCTGGCAGCATTGATGGGACCCAAGGCATTGGGGCCGATCGCCCGGATCCCGTTTTGCCGAAGAAGGGCCGCCATTTCCCTTTGAATTTTTCTCCCCTCTTCCCCGGTTTCCGAAAATCCGCCGGCGACGATGGTCACCCTTTTGATATTTCTATCCAAACAATCCCGGAGGAGACGAAGGGTAAGGTGCTGGGGAACCGCTACGACCGCAAGATCGACGGGGCCTTCGACGCTTTTGAGGTCGGGAAAAGTTTTTAATCCGAGGATCTCGCCGCCTTCGGGATTGATCGGGTAGATCTTTCCCGCAAAGCCAAGCCGGACAAGGTTCGCCACCAGATGGTGATTGGGGCGCAAAGGATTTCGGGAGGCGCCGACGATGGCCACGCTTTCCGGGTATAGAAATTTTTCCAAGAAATGGTCTTCGCGCCGTTCCATTTTCTCTTCCAGGCCATACGGCCCAATAAAAAAGCCTGTTCATCCCTAAACTGGCCGGATAATAGGAAATTCCTGCCGGAATGTCAAGAAGACTGCTCTTGAGGGCTCGCAAAAGTAAAATAAACCGTCGCCCCGGCGCAATCGGCAAATCCTTTCGGGATAGTTCTATTACGGCGAAATTGCGGACCCGATGGGTGGTCTGGGGACATGAAGGTCAGCCTGCCCTTGATGAGGTGGACCTTTCCAGCCCCCGGCCGATCAATACTTTTTCTTCCAAGTTCTATTTCTTCTTCCCCTCGGGATTCAACCGGATCATTTTTTGGCCTGGTTCAAAGAAATATAACGGCCATCGCCGGGACGGGCGACGAGCTTGTCCCGGTCTAAAACCACCCGCCCGCGTTGCAGGGTCAAAACAGGCTTGCCCAGGCATTCCCGCCCTTCGAACAAAGTGTACCCCGCCTTGGTGTGCTGATTTTCCCCTTTCAACGTGTGCCGGAATGAGGGGTCGAAGACGACGACATCCGCGTCCGCCCCCTTTTCCAAGACCCCTTTTTGGGGGTGAAGACCGAAGATCCGCGCCGGGTTTTCGGATAAAACCTGGACGAGCCGCGGCAAGGTGAGGCGGCTTCGATTCACGCCTCCGTCATACGTCACGTTTAACAGGGTTTCCGCCTGCGGGGATCCGTAAGCGGCGTTGAAAAAATCCTCGTCCTGTTTTTTTGCTTTGGGCGCGTGGTCGCTGGCTACCACTTCGATCGCTCCCTCCGCAAGTCCCTGCCATAAAGCCTCGTTATCCTCCGGCGTCCGCAGCGGTGGACCGATTTTGGCCAGGGCCTTGAACCGATAAAGGTCGCTCTCTGTCAGTTCCAGGTATTGCGGGCAGGTTTCGGCATACACTTCCTGTCCCCGCAGTTTGGCCTGGGCAACCGGCTCCAGTCCCCGCTTCACGCTTATGTGCGGGATATAAATCGGGCAGCCGGCGACCTCGGCGATGGCAATCGCCCGGTTGATCGCTTCCGCCTCCAAGCACGCGGGGCGCATACGGGCGAAGGCGTCGATGGCGGGAACCCCTTCGCTGTTGAATTTGTCTTCCAGGAAATCCGTGGCCAGACCGTTTTCCGCATGGACCATGGCTATGCCGCCGCAGCGACCGATCAAATCGAACGCGGCCATGAGGTAATAATCCGAGGTCATCCGGCCGAGTTTCTGATAGGTCATGAACATCTTGAAGGTGCGCACACCCAGATCGAAGGCATCGGGTATCTGCCGGTATTGGTGTTCCACCTGGAAGAGCCCGACGTGAAGGCCGAAATCGAGGCAGGACGCCCGGGAGGCTTCAGCAATCGCGCCGGAAATGGTTTCCTTCACGTTTTTGCCGGGAAAGGCATAGGCGTAGTGAACGAGCGTAGTGGTTCCGCCCCAGGCGGCCGTGATCGCCGTGTGGGCGAAATCATCCTCATAGAGCGGGTGGGTGTGCACGTCGATAATCCCGGGCAGAAGATACATTCCCGGAATTTCCATTACCCGCTGGGCGCTCGTCGCCGGTATGCGCGGCTCCACGGCCGCGATCTTTTCCCCCTGGATAGCCAGGTCGCGGGCGAAAAGCCCCTTGCCGGAAACCAAAGTCCCGCCCTTTATGAGGAGATCGAATCCTTCCGACATAAAACCTCCCTGGTGTGCCTTGAATGCTCCTTATTGGGCCTAAAGAAAGGAACTGGACATGAAGCCGCGGATTACGGTTATTACCCTCGGTGTCGACGACCTTGACGCCTCATTGCGTTTCTATCGTGAGGGCTTGGGCTTTCCCACTGAAGGCATCATTGGCAAAGATTTTGAGTATGGAGCTGTTGTGTTCATCCAGCTTCAGCCAGGCCTGCGTCTGGCCTTGTGGCCTCGCACGAGCATTGGTCATGACACCGGGCTGACAGTCAGCCCTCCCAGCCCCACTGAAATGACGCTGGGCCACAACGTCACATCAAAAGCGGAAGTTGATGCTGTCATGGCAAAAGCAAATGCAGCCGACGCGGCCTGCATGCGAGCGATACCATAAAGTCATATATTTCATTTTTCTGTCAAGAATCATGCATGGCCCCCCCGAATTGAAGAAAAGAAAATATCAAAAGGCGAAGGATAGAAAGCGATCTCGCCAACCGGAAAGTTATAACCAATGGATCTTCCATTCGGGCTGGAGGGCTTTAAATTCCGGATCTCCGGTATAGATTTCTCCTTTTCTTTGCTTGGCCAGCGCGGCGACGAAACAATCCGCCAGCGACATCCGTCTGGAGGACTTGATTTCTCCCGCGATCTCCGCCGCTTCCCGGTCAACAGGGACAATCTCAATAGGCAAGCCCAGAATCTTAAGGCGGTGTTTCTCCCAAGCCGCGGTTCCCGATTTTCTTTCCGTCACATAACGAATTTCCGCCCAGTTGACGGAACTGATGAGGAGGGGGTGGCTGGTTTCCAATGCTCTCTCCAGCAGAGCCCCGACTTCTTTGTATCCCTTTTCTTGATACAGAAAAGCCAGCAGAGCAAAACTATCGAGAACCGCGCTTAGCAAATTTATCCTCCTCTCGTTCCCTGTCCAAGGCCCTTTCCTTGAGGAGGGCTTGGGTTGCCGAGGTTTTGCTCTTGAAAATCCCGCAAACGCTGCGGACGTGTTCCTTCGTAATCGGCTGGATCAAGATCTCATTATCCCGTTCCATAAAAAGGATCTTCGTTCCGGATTCGATTCGATACTTTCGGCGGAGCCGGGCCGGAATCACCAGTTGTCCCTTGCTGGTCACGCTTGCCGTTTCCATCTTATTTGACCCCTTTCTTTTAAAAAATCTTACATTATATAATTTAGTAAGTCAATTATAAATAGTAAGACTTTTGCCCTTAATCCGCAATCAAAATCTGTAACAGAAAGAAGAAACATTTCTGGGGGTGGCATGAACATTGAATGAAGTGAGGTTGTCTCAATCAACCTTTTCTTCACCCCGGAGGTGCAGAGTGAATATAGCACAAGGACTGCTCCCTTTCCAGTTGGTGGAAGATAGCTCTTCCGTTCTAATCACATCCTTCGCCGGTCTCCCTTTCGTGATGGAAACCTTTCGGGCCTTGGGCCTTGCGCAATCCATCGCCAAACACCTCCCTGTGCAAAAACGCTCCGGCAAATATGGGGAAGCAGATTATGTGGAATCTTTCATCTCCGTCTTTGCCGCCGGCGGAGATTGTTTCGATGATTTTCAGCTGCTACGGAAAGATCCGGTTTTGCAGAAGCTGCACTTGAAGGTGCCCTCTGCGGAGTCGGCCCGCTTTTTTGTGAACTCCTTTCAGGAAGAAGAAAACCTTCTGGGCCGGCTTCCCCACGAGGCCTTTATTCCCGAAGAGACCCAAGAACTGATCGGGCTGGCGAAAGTCAATTACGACCTGATCCACAAAGCGACGCGGGGGAAATCGCCCTGGCTGGCGACCCTCGACCTTGATGCAACGATCATCGAAAGCGACAAACGGGAGGCCTTGTATACCTATCTGGGCGATCGGGGATATCAGCCGGTCATCGCCCACTGGGTCGAACCGGACTTGATTGCGGCCGACCAGTTTCGGGATGGGAATGTGCCGGCGGGAACTCGCCTGAAAGAGGTTTTGCAAAGGGCTCTCCGAGCCTTGCCCCCCACGGTCCGCCTGGTTCGCTTCCGCTCGGATTCTGCAGCTTATATGCATGAGTTGCTGGACTGGTGCCGGGAAAAGATTCCCGGACGGGTGCGGATCGAATTTGCGATCAGCGCCGATATGACCGAGGAACTGCGGGCGGCCGTTCAGAAGCTTCCGGCAGAGGCCTGGAAACCTTTGCGCAAAGTGAACGACAAGGGTTGGATCATCGGCCGAAAGGAATGGGCGGAGGTCGAGTTTGTGCCTACGGAGTCTTCCCGAAAAAAAGGGATGAACCCCGATCGGTATCTGGCTATCCGGATCCGCCCGGCCCAAGAAGAACTGTTTGCCGATGGGAATCGGTATCCTTACTTTGCCGTCGTCTCCAATATGTGGAGTTGGAATGGGGAAAGACTCTTGCGCTGGCAGCGGGAGAGATGTGGAACGGTCGAAAAAGTCATCGACGTTTTGAAAAATGACTTGGCCTGTGGCAGTGTCCCCTGCAAACGATTCTTTGCCAATGCCGCCTGGTTCCGCCTGAATGTCCTGGCTTATAATGTCCTCTCGGTGATGAAACGACAATGCCTCCCTTCCTCTTGGTGGAACACCCGGCTGAAGGCTCTGCGGTTTCACCTGTTGCACGTGGCCGGTCGGCTGATTGCTCATGGACTGAGACTCTATCTGAAAATCGCCCAAGGGCACCCCTCTTTTCCCCTCTACCAAGAAGCGCGCCAGAAGTTGCTGACTTTTTCTTCCGCCTGATTTCCTCTCCCGCCCTAAAAGCTCTTGACTAAAAGCCTCTTTCCAGGCGCAGGGAGAAGTGTCTTTACAATCGCCCAAACTCTCTTCCCCCATCTCAAAAAACACCTCTCCCCAACCCCCAAATCGCTACCAATGACTTGCTTCTCCTCTACCCCCTCCCTTCTATCCCCCAAAAATCCCCTCATCAAAAAATTTGATTACGGATTAAGGGATACTTCGAAACTACCGCAGGGGCACGGGGACAGCGCTGCGCTTCGCGAAACCACGAGGCGGTGGTCTTTCCATGGAAAAAGGCGGGGCCGCAGGCCTCCGCCTCCCTTTGCGGAATCTCTTTGGGTTTCGCCGATGAAAATGAAGGTCCCAGCCAGTGCTTTCGCAAATCGCGCCGCCATCCCCGTGCCCAGTCCAAGCGCTCTCCCACAAAAAATTCAAAAACGAAGCAGAGAGCTCCCGGAAGGCCGTTGATTTTTTTCGATTTCAATATCTCTGCGTTCTCTGTGCTCTCTGTGGTGAAATTCTTTATTTGAAAATTTTTTCCGGCGGAAACGCGAACATGGCGCGCTTGCTGTGCGTCAACCCGAGATCCACCATGGCTTCGGCCACTTTCAAGGCTACGGCGGTGGGATCCAGAACCTTGATGTTCAGCTTCGTCTCAAGTTCGGGGGCATATCCCGCCATGCCCGCACACCCGAGGATGATAACTTCCGCCCCGTCCTCCTCAACCGCCTTCCGGGCCACCTCGAAGATCCGCTCCTTGGTTTTTTCCGGGTATCGGTCGGTATCGGCGACGGAAAGATCCAGGCTCCGTACCGAGGCCAGGGAATGGCCAAGGCCGCGCATATGCACGTGCTCGGTCCGCATGGGAATCCGGGTTTTGCGGGGGGTCATGATGGAGAAACGCGCCCCGAGCATGGCCGCCATGTGCAGGGTCGATTCTTCGATCCCCACGACGGGAATTTTCGAAATTTCCTTCGCCGCCTCGAGCCCCGGGTCGGAAAAACAGGCGAGGATAACGGCGTCGTAACCCTCCCGGTTGGCTTTCTTCACGAGCTCCAGGGTGGGCGGAACGGCATAAGCTTCGTCGTAGGCCGATTCGATCGTCTCCGGCCCCTTGCTCGGGCAAACAACGGTCAGAGCAGTGTCGGCCCGTTTGATTCTTTCAACTTCCTTACGGATATGGTCCGTCATGCTCTCCGAAGTGTTCGGGTTGATGATCATGATCTTCATTGCCTTATTTTCCTCCGTTTGCGGGTGGCTGTACCGGTTTTGTTTTGGAAAGGGCGGATCGGAAATCCCTCCCGTCCTCCCTTTTCAAGGGGAGGAGCCCTTCTGGCTTGCTGTGTCGAATTCCCCACGACCTCGCGGCCTATTTTCGATAATAGTCCACTGCCTTGGCCAGGCGTTTGATCCCCTCGACGATCTCTCCCGGGGTGAGGGCTGAAAAGGGAAGACGGATAAAGTTCTCACCCCGACCGTCCGGGAAAAAGCCCCTTCCGTCGGTCAGGACAATGCCGAAATTCCGGCAATTCTTCCATATTTCCCGGCCGTCAATGTTTTCCGGAAGGGTGGTGGAGATGAAATACCCTCCTTCGGGTTCGATCCACTCCGCCCCGTTTAGATGTTCGCGCAAAGCCTGCAGCATAGCCTCCATCCGGGGGAGATAAATTCCTTTCAACTTTTCGATGTTGGGGTCCAGGAGACCCCGCCGACAATACTCGTGAGCGATTCCGGCGGTGGGCAAAGCCGGATGGATGTACGTGTCTTCGCTCCATTTGTGGAAGCGGGGAGAGATATCCTCCGGCATCAGAACGAATCCGATACGCAATCCCGGACTCATAATTTTGCTGAAAGAGGAGATGTGGATCACCCGTTCCGGGAGCAGTCCGCGGAACGAAGGGACTTCGCTTCCCCGGTACCGCAGATAACGGTACGGGGAGTCCTCGATGATGTAAAATCCGTATTCCCGCGCAAGGCGGGCGATTTCCCGCCGTTTTTCCAGGGAGGTGGTGACCCCGGAGGGGTTTTGAAAGTCCGGGATCAGGTAAAAGATCTTCGGGGGGGATTTCCTCAACTCTTTCTTCAGGTCTTCAATGTTCACGCCGTCTTTGTCGAGGCGGATGCCGACAACCTTCGCCCCGATTCTTTTCATGGCCGTGATGGCCCGGTCGTAGCTCGGAGACTCGACATAAACGGTCTCCCCGGGATTGACCAGAAGCGACCCCGCAAAAGTAAAGAATTCCATGGAGCCGTTGCCGATCAGGACTTGCTCCGTTTTGACCCCGAAACGGCCGGCGATCCACTCCCGAAGCGGCCGATACCCGGAATAGTGGCCGTATTGAAAGAGGACTTTCCCTTCCCTCTGAAAAATATCCTGGGCGCAGGCGACGATGTCCCCGAGGGGGATAGCCTCTTCCGCCGGATTCCCACGGGTAAAAAGAATGAGATCCTGCTTTTCGGCTTCAGCCATGGTTCTTTCCTTCCAAATTCCGCAAAAGAAATGGGACGCAGATATTCGCAGAAATTTCGTAGGGGCGCAAAGCATTGCGCCCTTACAGGACTGTTCTTTGTGGTTGCAGAAAAATCATAAGGCCATTTCCGCGCGCATCGGCGAAAATCCGCGTCCTATGCCGTTAAAGCCCGGCCGCGCCTGTAGGCCTCCAGGTTCAGATTTAGAAATTTCTTAGGAACCCGTTTCAGAACCACCTCTTCCCAGATTTTCCCGTCGCTTTTCAACAGCCCGGCAAGCGCCCCCATCATAACAATGTTCAGCACCCGGGCTTCCTTCAAATCCAGCGCCGTCTGCAGGCCGGGAATGACGACAACGTTCTTCGCGCTCTTTTTGAGGAGACTAAGAATCTGAGCGCGGTCCGGATACTCCGCTTCCCCCGAGCTAACGCTGATGGGGTCCATACGGCAGTCGTTCACCAGAATCGTCCCTCCGGGGTTGACATAGGACACGCGGCGCAAAGTCTCCAGCCACTCGAAACCGATTAAGTAGCCGGCGCTTCCTTCCTCGAGAACAGGGGTATGAACCTTTTCCGCCCAGCGGACATGGCTGACCACCGCCCCTCCGCGGACCGCTAACCCCAGAATATCCGACTTCTTCACGTCATAATCGGAAAGTATCCCTACATCAGAGAGGATATCGCTCGCCAGCACCGTCCCCTGCCCTCCCACGCCGGAAATCAAAAAATTTAGGTCATTTTTCATCATCTCGACTCCTCAACTTTCGAAAAAAGTCTTAAAAAAAGATAGACCATGGGGCATAGAGCAAAACTTTAGCCGAAGATTCAGCGGCATGCCATTGCCGGCTTCAATTGTCAAGCCGACAAATGGATCGTGGCCGGGGTATTTAGAAAATTTGCGCTTTGCAATTTCTATTTTTCAATACTCCCTGCCCCCGGCTCTATGCTCTCTGCCCTTTGCTCTCTGCTTTTTTGATGGCCTTCGTCGGGCACACCTGCGCGCATACATCGCACCCGTTGCACAGAACGGGGTTGATGGCGCTTTTTCTCTTCTTTGTTTTTTCGTTGACGGCTTCTGCTTTGACAATGGCCGGGCAGCTCAGCTTGGCGCAAAGGCCGCAGGCCGTGCAGAGATCCAAGTCCACCTCGTGAGCCGGGGCCGCGGTGCGGGAGATAAATATGCAGTCGCCCTCGGCGATCAGAACCGAGGTCCCCTTGAAGGCGGTGCATTCTTTCAGCGCTTTTTCCATGGCCCCCACGTCAAAGGCATCCACCTTGAGGGCTTTTTCGACGCCCATTGCCATTACCAACCCGTAGATGTCCACGCGCTTCGTCGGCTCCCCCATGAGGGTCCTATCGATTCCGGGGTGGTCCTGGTGGCCGGTCATGGCCGTGGTGCGGTTGTCCATGATAATCACCGTCCCGACCCCTTTGTTATGAACCATGTTCAGAAGCGGCGGAATCCCGGCATGAAAGAAGGTCGAATCGCCGATGGTGCAGACAGGGTGCTCGGGAAGGCCCGATTTGCCCATCCCATGAAGAACCCCGATGCTCGCGCCCATGGAACCCATGGTGTGCTGGGCGCTGAACGGAGGCAGCGTCCCTAAGTTGTAGCAGCCGATGTCCCCGGCCACCGGAAGTTTCATCTTGTTGAGAAGATAGAAAGAGGTCCGGTGGGGGCACCCAGGACAGAGAACCGGGCTGCGGTTGGGCAGCGCGGCCGAAGCAGCCGGAGCCTTCTCTTCGGTCCCCGACCTGAGACCCCTTTCGGCGGCGATTTTGCGGATGGTCTGGGGCAGGAGTTCGTCGCACGGTGGGAAATACTCCTTGCCGATCACCGAAATCCCCATCGCTTTGATCTGTTCCTCCAGAAAGGGGTCGAGTTCTTCGATCACCAACACTTTTTCGACCCCGCCGGCGAATTCGCGAATCAGGTTTCTTGGTAAAGGATAGGTCATGCCGAGTTTCAGGAAGGAGGCTTCCGGGAAGACTTCTTTCGCATATTCCAAGACCACTCCGCTCGATATGATCCCGAGCTTCCGCCCCCCCCACTCGATTCGGTTCCAGGGAAAAGTCTCGGCGAAATCGGCAAGATCCAGAAGTCTTTGTTCGATGATCGGGTGCCGTTTTTTGGCATAGAGGCACATGCAGTTGTATTTTTCCATGTTCCGCGGAAAGGGGCCGACCCCCCCTTTTTCCGCCGGCCTTTCCCCTAAGCTTACGACCGATTTGGAATGGGAGGTCCGCATGGTGGTCCGAACCATGACCGGAACGTCGAACTTCTCGCTGATGGCGATTCCCTGGACCACGAAATCTTTGCACTCCTGACTGTCCGCCGGCTCGAGGAGCGGGAATTTTCCAAGCTTGGCGTAATGGCGGTTGTCCTGCTCGTTCTGGCTGCTGAACATCCCCGGGTCGTCGGCCGTCACCACCACGAGACCGGCTTCGAGTCCCGTGTAAACCGTGTAAAACAAGGAATCGGAAAGAACGTTCACCCCGACTTGTTTGGTGGTCACCAAGGCCCTCCTGCCGGAGTAGGCCGCCCCGGCGGCCATGTCCATGGCGACTTTCTCATTGACCGACCATTCGGAATAGATTTCCTTGTATTGGGTCGTATTTTCGAGGATCTCGGAACTCGGCGTCCCGGGATACCCAGCGGCGATTTGAATCCCCGCTTCGTAAGCCCCGCGGGCAATCGCCTCGTTTCCGGACAATAACACTTTCATAGATAGACTCCTTATCCCTCGTTCGATTCAAAAGGAACGATCAAATAACCGTTCATATGTTTTCGTGAAAATCTTCATGACCCGGGCTAAATCTGATGATCTCGCAAAAAGTCTGAAAATGGGATATTCCGTCATTCCCTCTATGAAAACGGGGATCCAGCCCTTTCAATATCTTGGCAGATTCTGGATTCCCGCCTGCGCGGGAATGACGACCTTTTATGAGTTCATCAAATCTGCGAGCCATGAAAAAAATATTTCTCTCTCCTGCAAGCGGGAGAGGGCGAGGGTGGTGCGCGGAGTTTTCATCTCACCTCAATCCTCCCCCGAAGAGGATAAAAAATATATATTTCATTTTAAAATAGATAGGTTAATATCTATTTTCTTATATCTTGCTTTCGATTTCTCTGAAACCGGGCGTATTCGATCAAATGGTGAATGGCGAACAGTCCTTCCCGCGTTCCCTGGAGAAAAGGAATATTTCCCTGTTCGAGAATCCGTCTGATCGTTGGATCCAACCCACCGGAAACATGGCTGATGGCAACTACGGGTTTTCCGCTCTCGGCTGCCCTGACTGCCGCCCGGGCCACATCGGCATATTGATTCACCTGCTTTTCCGCCATTCCCGGGGGGGAATCTTGGGACACAACGATCAAATCCACATCATCCTCTTTTGCCAAAACTTCCAGACAGGCGGGGTAGGTTTCCACAAGGTCTCCGCTTCCCCACCCGTCGAGAGGATTTCCGATCGCCGTAAACGAGGGGAGTCTTTTTCGGAGCTCCGCCTGCGCCATCGAGGAAAGAGGGGCGAACCGGAAGGAAAGCCCTTCGGCCAGGTCGCTGATCAGCCCGATTTCCCCCCCGGAAACCGCTATCGCCCCTACCCCATCTCCCTTGGGAAGACGTTTTCGGCAGCGGGCAAAGGCTTCCGCCGTCTCCAGAAGTTGGTCCAGGTCATCCACCCGAATGACCCCCAGCTTTTTGAACAAAGCGTCCTGAATGCCGTCCGCCCCCGTTAAAGCGCCGGTGTGGGACAGGGCCACTTGCCGGGCGATTTCGGATTTCCCTACTTTGACGGCAATGATGGGCTTCCCGATCTCGGCGGCCCGTTCGCAGGCTCTGATGAATGCTTGGGGCCGCCGGATCGTTTCAATAAAGGCGATGATGACTTCCGTTTGATCGTCTTCCAAAAGATATTCGATATAATCGGTCAAATCCACCACTGCTTCGTTCCCGCTAGAAATCAGGAAATTAAAACCGATTCCCCGATTGCTGTTGGCCAGGGCGAGGATGACCGACCCGCTTTGGGCGACGGCGCTGACCCCGCCCTGGCGAAGGGTGGGGGAAATCGGGGCGCTGTAGGTCCCCACCCGGTCCGGGAGGTTGGCATAGCCGACGCAGTTGGGGCCGCAAAAATGAATTCCGTTTGCGGCGCAGATTCTCCTCAGCTCTTCCTGAAGCTTAGCTCCTTCGGCGCCGGTTTCGGCAAACCCGCTGGCGAAGGCCCAAGCCCCTCGAATCCCTCGTCTCCCTGCCTCTTCGAGGACCGGGTTGACCTGCTGATACCCGAGAAGAATGGCTACGCTGTCGATTTTCTCGCCCGCCGGAATTTCCGCGAGGGAGGAGTAACAGGGCAGACCGAAAAGCTCTTTGTATCGCGGGTTGATCGGAATGATTTTCCCCCGGAACCCGAGGGTCCGCAGGTTGTCAATGACCAGCAATCCGGCCCCGAATTTCTCCGAAGCGCCCACGACGGCGATAGTTTTGGGTTTTAAAAGAGGGCTTAAGTCTTTCATAGGCAAATCAAATTCGGATAATTCAGTAAAAGGTTGTTACTCCGAAGGAGACTGGGATCCGACGCCCGCATGAGCATACGAAGATACGGGATACGGGATTCCGGCTTTCGTCGCAATGACGTCTGCCCCGGTTTTCAAGGTTCCGGCAGGCGCTTCACCTGCCTATAATGAATTATATTTTTCTCTGCGCTCTCTGCGTTCTCCGCGGTGAAAATATATCATTCCAAATCCAATAACTTCCCCGGATTGATGCTTGTCATCATCCGCACTTCCTCTTCGCTGAACTCCAGATCGAGCATGGAAGCGATGAACTCCCGCATCCCTTCCACCGGGGGGGGAAGCGTGTAAACCCCGAAATCCGTCGAGAGGATGAAATGTTCGGGTCCCACCTGCTGAATCTGCTCGGCGACCATCTTTAGCCCCCCGGATACGGCCCCCGGCAGCCCCTCGTCCAAGGCCCGCCATTCGGGCTCGACGTAATAGTGGGTCTTGGGAATGGTGGTCGTGTGCGTGTGGGCCGCCAGCGTCCGCTCTAAATATGCCCCGGAGGAGGCGGCGCGCTTCATCTCGGCGATGGTCATGTTGGCCACCACCGAGTTGGCCAAAAGGACTTTCTTGATCCCGTATTGCTTGGCTATATCGATCAGACGAAAAGTCTCGGCCGGGGAGATGTGGCCGGTGTTCAGGATCACCCCGGGATTCGCCGCGATCATCTCGATGATTTCCGTGAGCTCCGGGCTCAGCTTTCCTTCCACGGGAATTTCGATGCAGCGGGAGAGCTCCTCCTCCACAAACTTGGGATACAGATCTTGCAAGGGCGTGAACTTCCCATCCACCACCCGCCCCTCTTTCGCGGCCTGGTATTTGGTAGAGTGGGCCCCGAAGCTCACGTACTTCGCCCCCGACCCGTAAAAAATGGCGGTTTTCACCGATCTCGGGTTCATCCCCCCGTAGACCGTGTTCATGATGATCCCGCCGTAAACCTTGAAGTCCGGGACAACCCGGCTCACGATCCAGGCGGTTCCCGTGGTCATTTCGAAAACGTCCATGTACACGATGGCGCGCATGCCCGCATCCCGCGCCTGAATGGCCGCTTGAACCGGATCGACGCTCCGGGGGCTGCTCTTCAGGTGCGGCCCCGCATGGACATGGATATCGATGGCCCCCTTCAAGAGCTCATGGCTTTTCTCGGTGGTTCTTTCCTTCACCCATTCGGACATATTTATCATTATTTTCTCCTCTCCCCGAAAATGAATTTTCCTTCACGCGAACGAATCTTGATGACTTCGTAAAAAGTCAAATAGACCGTCACCCCGGCGAAAGCCGGGGTCTAGAAGTCTTTGAGATAACTGGATTCCGGCTTTCGCCGGAATGACGGAAAAGGACATTTCACTGTAATCATGTCTGAATCATCTCCAAATACGGAGATGCCCTCATTTCTTCGTTTGCGCCCAACCGGCCCCACGGCAACCCTTGCCGATCTGCGGATTCATCCCCGCCCCCTCGCGAAAGTGAGCAGACGCGCCGGATTTTTTACCAAAAGCGCTTCGATTTCCAATTCGTTAAAGCCTCGGCGTCTCATCAGGGGCACGATGTGCTCGCAGATATAAGCGTATCCGTGGCCCCCATATGTCCGCAACCGGGTTTGGGTGCAGATATCGTGGGCAATCACGATGCGCGACAAGTGTCCGGCATCGATCAAGGACCGAATCATCTTCAAACGCTGGGCGTCGTTGGGAAGATCGATGTCCTGAAAGGGATAATAGGATGATTCGATCCCAAAAAAATCAAACTCCAACACGCAGCCCGTTTCCGCGAATTCCAGAAGGGAATTGAGGTCCGGAAAGGTGCGCTCCACGTGGCCCATGATGGTGCGATCGAGGGCCCCCCCCGCGGCCCGAACGAACGCCGCGATCTCCCGGGGCGCTCGGGGATGGCGGCCGGGATGGATGCTCAGCGAAGCCCCGGTTTGCTTTTGAGCCATCACGGCTCCTTCCATCGCATTTCTTTCGCCTGCGGTCCAGGGATAGGAGCACCCGATTTCCCCGATGATGCCGGCCCGGATGTCCCCTCCCCCCGCCCCGGTCAGGATATCCTCCCGGATCTCCCGGGCGATTTCCTCCGCTGTTTTCCCCCGGGCCTCGGGGGCGAGGAATTCCTCAGTATAATATCCGCACCCCATGATGATCGGAACAAGCGATCTCTCCGCCGTTTTGCGGAGCGCGACGGGGTTCCGGTGGATTCCCACGCTCGTCACCTCGACAACGGCCCCGCCCCCCGCCTTCCGGAAACGTTCCATCTCCCGGAAGCAAATTTCCTCTTGAAAAAGACGATGGTTCCCCGGATGTTTGACCCAGTGATAACGGATGTCCCAGAGATTTTCAAGGGAGATCGCTTCGTCCGGTTGCTCCGGCGGAAAGAGCCCGGGCGGGGTCAGGTCGCAGAAGAGGTGCTCATGCATCAAGGTTGGACCCAACCCTTCCGGGGAAATCAACCCGCAAACCGTTTGGATTTTTCCTTCGAGGCTCCCTGCCGAAATCAAGGCTCTTTCTCCCGGACGCGATTCAATCCTGCTCTCCCCGCAGGCATCCCGGTGGACGCCCCATTAGTGGCGCAGGATCTTGGCCATAAACTCCCGGGCCCGGGGGGTCTTGGGGTGGTCGAGGACCTGGCTCGGCGCCCCGATCTCGACCACTTTGCCTTCATCCATGAAGACCGTCTTCGAGGAGACTTCCCGGACAAACGCCATTTCGTGGGATACGATCAGCATGGTCATTCCCTCCTCGGCCAGCATTCCGACCGTATCGAGAACCTCCTTCACGAGCTCCGGGTCGAGGGCCGAGGTCACCTCGTCCAAGAGGAGGATGTTGGGTTTGAACGCCAGGGCCCGGGCGATGGCGACCCGCTGCTGCTGGCCCCCGGAAAGTTCATCCGGGTAGGAATGAAGCTTGTCTCCGAGACCGACCTTCGCCAGCAGGGTTTTCGCTTCCTGTTCCACCTCTCCGGGGTTGCGGTTCTTCACTTTAACCGGGGCGATGGTGACGTTCTTCAGCGCCGTCATGTTCTGAAAGAGATTGTATTGCTGGAACACGATGGCAAAATGATCCCGCGCTTCCCTGAGCGATTGCTTGTTGGCATAGTCGATGGGGCGGCCTTCCAGGTGGACCGTCCCCAGGTGCGGCTTCGTGAGCCCCACCAGGGCGCGCAACAGCGTGCTTTTCCCCGATCCCGAAGGGCCGATCAAACTGACGATCTCCCCTCTTTCCACGGCAATGTCGATCCCCCGCAGAACCAGGTTGTCGCCATAGGCCGCGTGTAGGTTTTCAATGTTTAGATACGGCAAGTCTCTTCTCCATCCAAGTCCCGAGGCGGGCCAGCGGATATGAAATCAGATAATACAGGATCAAAACGGTTCCAAACGCCAAAATCGCCGAAAAACCTTTATTATTGAACACCTTGCCCACATAGGTCAGCTCGACGACCCCGATCTGCGAAGCCAGGGCCGTGTCTTTGATGAAGGCGATGAAAAAACTGAAGGCGGGGGGCAGGATCACTTTCCAGGCCTGCGGAATCACCACGAGGCGGAGTTTCTGAGCCAAGGTGAAATTCATGACTTCGGTCGCCTCCCACTGGGTGTGCTGAACCGATTCGAAGCCGGCCCGCACGATTTCGGCCGTGTAGGCCGCGGCGATGAGGCAGACCGTGATCAGCGCCACGGTAAATACGGAAACATCCAATTGAAGCCCCTGACCGAGAAAGAAAATCAGCATCAGGGTGACGAGGAAAGGGACCCGGCGGAAAGTTTCCACGTAAAAGATAATGATCACCTGAAGAGGGAGGAACCCCCTTCCGCGGTAAAGGCGCGCCACGGCCAGATAGAACCCGAAAGCAAACCCGACCAAACAGCCGATGCCGGTCAGGGCCAGGGTCCGGCCGGTCGCTTCCAGAAGGAAGACCCAGTTATAATAGGTAAAGAAGCGGGGGATTTCTTCCCAGAGCCCTTCGGTCATTAAAAAACCTTCCCTTTGACCCGAAACAACCATCGCCCGGCAAAAACCAAAATCGCACTGGCCAGGATCGTGATCCCCACATAAATCCCCGCCGTGACGACGAAAATCTCAATGGAACGAAAGGTGATGGCGTTCACGTTGAACGCCCGCCCGGTCAGCTCTTCCACCCCGAATATGGCGGCCATGGAAGTTCCCAGGGTCATGATGATGTAATGGTTCGAAAGGGGGGGGAAGAGAACCTTGCAGATGTGGGGAAAAATCACATACCAGATGGTCTGCGGCAGCGACATCCCCAAGGTTTCAGCCGCCTCCAATTCCGCCTTGTGAACCGATAAAAACCCCGCCCGCTGAATTTCCGTCAAATAGGCGCCGGCATTCAGGGTCATCCCCACCAGCACCGCTTGGTAGGGGCTCAAGAGGATGCCCGCCTGGGGCAGGGCGAAAAAAAAGAAATAGATCTGGACCAGCTGGGGGGTGTTCATGAAGAAGGACACATAAGCGTGGACGGCCCCCCGCAGGAACCTCCCCCCGAAGATCTTGATGGACGCCCCGACCAGACCGATGATCATTCCTCCCAAAAAGGCCAGGATCGCGATCTGGAAACTCAGCACGGCGCCCTGCAGAAGATCGGGAACATACTTCCAGATTAAATTAAAATGGATGGTATAACTCATGGGGAGGTACGTTTAGAGGTTGCCTCGCATCCCGGGGGGCTCCCCGGTTTCTTGCGAAACCGGGGAGAGGAAAATTAGAACCAGTCGCTCCATTTGATTTTGTGCAGCATCGGCCCGTGGAACCACTTCTCCCAGATGCCGTCGATGACCCCGTCGCGGTGGAGTTCGAAGATCGCCACGTTCAGCCAATCTTTCAGGGAATGATTCCCCTTGCTCACGCCGAGACAGCAGTAATATACGGTGATGGGGGTATCCAAAATTTTCCATTTCGTCTGTTTGTGGGTATCCATGTGAATTTTTACGAAATCCAACACGTCGATCATGGCATCCGCTCTTCCCTGGGCCAACGCCCGAATGACGTCCGGGTAATTGTCCAAAAGCATGACCTTGGCCTTGGGCAGGTTTTTCTCAAGGAAGGGAATGGCGGTCGTACCCCGCACCTGGACAAAGGTGATTTCCGCGGTGTTGAGGTCTTTCCAATGCTTATACGGCTTGGCCTGGGTGGTGAGAACACCCATAATTTCGGTGTGGACCGGCGCCGTAAAGTCGATGGTTTTCGCCCTTTCGGAAGTCCGGGTCATGGCGCCCATGACGAAATCGATCTTGTCGGTGGCGACAAAGGGGATCCGGTCCGGGGATCCGACCTTCACGATCTCCAGTTTGACCCCGAGCTTTTTGGCGATCTCGGCGGCAAATTCCGTATCAAACCCGACGATTTCGTTCTTTTCATTGAAGAGTCCGAGGGGCGGCAGGGTCGGGTTCACCCCCACGCGAAGAACCCCCGCGGTGATGATCTGATCCAGCGACCGCGCCTGCCCCAAGCCCATTCCCAGGCCCAAAACCAGGAAAACCGCCAACGGCAACACAAGCATTTTTCCCAACCAATGTTTCATGACGTTTCCTCCTCCATTTTTTATATGATAGGTTCATTTTATTCGATTTCAGCGATTTGTCAATCTACACCCTCGCTTGCCTCCCTTCACTCTTGATATTTTCCATTGAGGGGAACCTTGGACTGGGCGGTGGTTTCGCGAAGCGCGGCGCTGTCCCCGTGCCCCTGCTATGACTTCGAAGGATCCGATCCCCTTGTATTTTTTGAAAAGTGAAGGGGGGCAAGACCTCCTCGCCTTCCCCTTTTATATCACCGAGGGCTCCAGTATCCATTCTCCCCTTTCGAACCTGCCCACATCGAGCCCGGAGACCGGCAAAGAAGGCCTCCCCTTCAGGATCCACTCTGCCGTCAGCTTCCCCGTAACCGGGCCCAGCATGAACCCATGGCCGCTGAACCCAACGGCGAGGAAAAGGCCCTGGACGCTTGGGTGGGGTCCGTAGATCGGCTGGGCGTCGGGGGTGATGTTGTAAAGCCCCGACCACTGGCGCACGATGCGGACATTTTTTAATACCGGCATCATCCGGGTCACTTTCTTCGCAAATCCGACCGGGTATTGCCAGCTGGAATTCAGGTTGAAACTCGGGGGTTCGTTGGGGTCTCCGCCGCCCATCAATATGCTTCCGTGCGGGGTCTGGATGAACGAGACCTGCCTGGAAAACGCAATCACAAAGAGTTTGCACATTTCTTCCACCGGTTCGGTGGCCATGAACTGCTGCCGCTTTGAGTACACCGGAAGCTCCACCCCGGCCATCTTTCCGATTTCGGCGGACTGCGGCCCGGCCGCGTTGACCACGACGGGGGTCAGCCATTTTCCCCGGTTCGTTACCACGGCATGGATTTTTGATTTCCGCGTCTCAATATCCCGCACCGGGGTGGAAGTCAAAATCTCGGCCCCCATTCGGCGGGCGGCCCGGGCATATGCAAAAGTGCTCTTGAACGGATTCGCCTGCCCGTCGGAGGGGCAGAAAGTCGCCCCCAAGATTCCTTCCGGGTTCAGCGCCGGCACAATTTCCCTAACTTCCGCCGCAGAAATAAGACGGGCCTCGATCCCCAACCGCTGCTGCAAAAAGACGTTTTTCTGAAACTGGGTGTACTCCTTCTCGGTGTAGGCGAGGAGAAGGTACCCTCCCTGGTAGAACTCGATATCGAAATCCAGTTCTTCCTCGAGCCCGGCAAAGGAACGAAGGCTTTCCCGGCCGAGAATACAGTTCATCTCCGTCCCGAACTGCTGGCGGATCCCGCCGGCGCATCTCCCGGTCGTCCCGCTGGTCAGATACCCCTTTTCGAAAACAACGATTTTTTTGCAGCCCTGCTTGGCCAGGTGATAGGCAATGGAGCAGCCGCTTATCCCTCCGCCGATGATCGCCACGTCCGCCGTTTCAGTCATCCTCCGCCCCCCCCATCAAGCCCAGCGGGACGGGAATCGCCGGCGGCCGAAAGGTGAAAGGAGGGACTTGCCCTTCCCGTTTCCCCTGGAACTTGGCTATTTCCTTCAAAATCAAGTGGCGGCAGGTCATTCCCTGGCACCGGCCCATTCCGGCCCGGGTCAGACGCTTGATCTCCTCCACATCCGTCCAGCCGTTTTGGAGGTGCTCCCGAATTTCCCCCCAGGTCACATCCTCACACCGGCAAAGGATGATTTCATCTTCCATTGGCTTCCTCCGAAGGAAGGATATTCCGCACTTTTCCGGCGAGGTTTCTTGGGACCGCGATGGAGATGACGTGGGTGAGGTTTGCATTTCTCTGGACGGCCGCCACTCTGGCCCGGCAAAGCTTCTTCCCTTCGCGGTCCAGGACCCAGATTTCTTTTCCCTCTTCCGGGAGCGGACGGAACTCATAGGGAAGCAGCACCAAAGCCTCCTCTTCCGAAAACGTTTCATCGACCACGAAGATGGCCAGCCCCGGGCAACCGCTGATGCAGGCGCCGCATCCGGTGCAGCGTTGCCAATCAAGCTGGGGAAGGTCGTTGAGGTCCGCAAAGGGTCGAATCGCCCCCCGGGGGCATAGAAATTGGCAGGGGTCGCAGGGAATCCGCTCCCAGCATTCGATGACGGCTACCGGCCCCGCGCTCAGCCTCTGCGGCGACGGAAGGCATTTCCGTATTTCTTTGGGGGAAGGCACGCCGGTTCTTGCTAACATTTCCCCGCTCCATATTCGGCCGGAAACGACGCTTTCCGGATTCCCCGGGTCACCTTTTTGCCCGCCGGATTGCCCCGAAACCTTGCCAGACGGCAATGAAGCTCCTCCAATTCGCTTTGGAATTCGGAGTTGTCAGGGGCAAGGCTCAGGGCCGCGCTCATACCCGCGATCCTCCCCTCGATCATGGCGGTTGTGGCCTCCTCGATACCCGCCGCATCTCCGGCGATGTGGATATTTTCAACCGTTGTTCGCAGGTTCCTGTCCCGCAGGGCGACAAATCCTCCCAGTTCGCGGACAAACTTCATTCGGCATCCGCTCATCCAGAGCAGATCCGTCAGGGGGGACAGGCCCGCAGCCAGGCAAACCGTGTCCACCTTTAATTTCTTTTCTGTTCCCGCCACCCAGCGCAGGCCTTTGTCGATCGCCGCGATGACCGCCTCTTCCACCCGTTCGCCCCCGTCAACGGACCGGATGGAGTGACGGGTGTAGATCGGGACCCCAAATCTCCGGATCTTGGAGGCGTGAACCCAATATCCGCCGACGCGGTCCTGGGCTTCCACAATTGCCTCCACCCGGATCCCCGCCTGAAGCAGCTGGTAGCCGACGATCAAACCGATGTTCCCCGCGCCGACCATCAGGACCCGCGATCCGGGAAGGACACCGTAAAGATTCATGAGAGTTTGAACCGCGCCCGCCCCGTATACCCCCGGCAAATCGTTGTTGAGGAAGGGAATCATGTTTTCGGATGCGCCTGTGGCTATGACCACCCTCTTCGGCCTTATCAGCAAATACGATTTTTCCGCCGCCACCGTCAGCACCCCGTCCTCATAAATTCCGGTGACCGTGGCGGGGGTGAGAATTTCAATCCGTTCGACGCCCCGGGTTTCCCGAACCAGCCGTTCGGCGATTTCAAATCCCCTCAACCCCGCAAAATGTTCGCTTGCCCCGAAGAACCGATGCGTCTGCTTGATCAGCTGACCGCCCAAGCGCAGCCCGTTGTCAATCAGCGTAACCTTCGCCCCGTAGGCGGCGGCGGAGAGGGCGGCGGAAAGTCCCGCCGGCCCGCCGCCGATGACCGCGATATCCGTCCGGATCATTTGGGCCTTCCTGCCGCTCTCTGGGTCCGAATCTTCATCCCGCCCTCAAGGGGGGTCACACAGATGCGCACGTTGGACACCCCGTTCACCTCCATGAGACAGGAGGCACACTTGCCGGTGGCGCAAAAGAAACCGCGGGGCCGATGGTACTTCGGGCTGCGGCTGAGTACCCGAACCCCGGACGCCAGGAGGGCGGCCGCGATCGGCTCCCCTTCCCTGCCCTCGAATTCCTTCCCGTCAAAGGAGAAGAGAACCCGTTTCCCCTCGGGAAAGCTCAGAATCGGATGTCTGCAAACCCGCATCTCTTTGACCTGTCAACCCTTGGCAATATTTTCCCCGGAGAGATAGAGGGGAGACCGCAGCGGAGCGCCGGGAGAACGATCCGGAATCAAGACGTCTTTGCTCACTCGGAAATCCTCCGAAGCTGAACCACCACCGGATTGACCGGATCCGGGCAGGCGACGTGGGCTACGTTCGGATCCTTCTCCCAGGGAAGGGATCCCCCGAAACGCAGCAGGCGCAAATTCGGATAGATGGCGTAATACAGGGCGGGGCAGACGGTTCCCGGGTTCCCCGCGGCGCTGAGGGTGACGTCTCCGCTCATTTCGAACTCCTGCCCCGGATGGTGCTTTGTTTCGCAATTCCCCTGCACCGAAAGGATCTTCATGACGACCTTCGCCGGCTTCTTCATCGCGGACCTCCAGAATGAAATAATACTTCCCGATCCATGGGAAGGGATCTCCCTTGCTCGCTTCCGTCCCCGTCTTCGATATTTGCGGGTTTTCGGAAAGGACAAAGGGGGAACGAGGGGGGAAAATCTCCAACTCCTAATGAACATAATAGTAAAGCCGCAGGTTTCATGTCAATCCCAAAGGATTCGCAATTCGTTTTTTGTAATCCTTCCGTCACGGGTGGCCCGGGACAAGTTTTGTTGCGGCCTGGGGGTTTGGGCGGTACGCGCCGGAAGCATCGGTCGGGATGAGCAGAGACTCGGAGAAAACCCTGAGACTCCGATCTCAGCGGCGGGAGGCCTTGGCCCCCGCCCCCGTCCACGAAGAAATCAGCGCCTTATGATTCCAAGCGTAGCGCCCGGACCCCCAGGCCAGGGCACCTCCTGCTATTCACGCCGGACCTAAATCCGTAGCGGCTTCCCAACCTTGACTGAAGGGTTACCGTTTTTTAACTTTTCTTCTTTGAATTTCTCCTCCATCCGGGTAATATTTATTTTTGACTCGAAAATTCGGGTACCCGCACCTTCATCCGATCATTCGATTTGAAACCTTCTGGGTTGTTCCGCAGCGATTCCCGTTAAGCCGCTGCCAACAAATTTTAAATGGATCACCCTGGTGAAAAAATGACCAAATTTAAAGTTCCGATTACCGACTACGTTGCCTCACCCGCGGTTTACGAAGAAACGGTCCTGGCGGATATCGCCGATGTCCCCTGCCTGGAGCAGGTTGAGGAATCGGGCTTGGCGGGCAAGATCGAAGAGGCGGACGCCTTGATTGTTTTCCACACCATCCGGATCTCGGCCCTTTCCATCCGCCGCCTCCGGAAATGTCGGGCCGTCGTGCGCTGCGGCGTGGGCTATGACAACGTGGATCTCGCGGCGGCCGGGGCCAAAGGGATCTATGTCTGCAATGTCCCCGACTACGGCACCGACGAGGTGGCCGACCACGCCCTGGCTCTCATGCTGGCCTGCGCCCGAGGTTTGAATTTTACGGAGAGACGCCTTCGGAAAACCCTCGCTCCCTGGAATTTTCTGGCCGCCTCCCCTCTCCGGCGGCTTGCCGGCGCAACCCTGGGGATTATCGGCCTGGGGCGCATCGGGACGGCGGCGGCTTTGCGCGCCAAGGGATTTCGAATGAAAGTCGTCGCCTACGACCCGTACCTCCCGGACGGCTACGACAAAGCGTTGGGCGTAACCATGCTTCCCCTGGACGAACTCATGGGCGTCAGCGACATCGTCTCGGTTCACACCCCTCTGACGGCCGAGACAACGAAAATCGTTGGCGCGGCGCAGTTGGCGAAAATGAAACCCCACGGGATTTTGATCAACACCGCTCGCGGGAAATGCGTGGACGTTCAGGCCGTGGCGGAGGCATTGACGGCGGGAAATATCGGCGGCGCCGGTTTGGATGTCCTGCCCGATGAGCCTCCGGACAAAGAGGACCCGATCGTCAAGCTCTGGCAGCAGGATGACCCCCCGGTGAATTTGATCATCACCCCGCACAATGCTTTTTACACCGAGCAGAGCCGAGAGGAGATGCGCACCAAGGCGGCCATGGAGGTCCGGAGGGTTCTCTTGGGGGGAAAGCCCCGAAATGTTGTAAACCGGGAATTTCTCTCCAAAGATTTTTGAGTCTGGAATGATAAACGGCAACAGTTTCGTTTGTGGGCGTGTCTATTAAAAGGAGCAGGGGCGATTCATGAATCGCCCTTACAAGCGCACCGCAAAGTCGCAGATGAACATTTTACGAAAACAACAAGCTTGGCAAAAAGGGAGAAAATAAAATGAACGACGAGATTGAAATCGAACGGAAAGACCAGTATCGCCCAACTTCGAAAGGGAATTCCAATAACTTCCTGGCCGACAAGAAGAAAATATTCCTCATTGGGGGCGGCGTTCTGGCAATTGTGGTGATCGTCATTTTCGGATTGTCGGGAAAGGACAAGTCCGCAGAGATCCTGGCCCAAATGGAGCAAAAGTTGGCCGCCGTGGAGCAGAAAATCGCCGCCCTCGAAAAACAGCAGGATGAACTGGCGAGCGGCCCGATCCGGAGCCTTGCGGAAAAAGTGGAAATCTTGGAGAAACGCCCAACTGAAAAACCCAAACCGCCTGCTTCCCCAAAGGCGCAAGCCCCATCCCCCACGAAACGCTATCACGAGGTGAAAAAGGGGGAAACCGTTACCAGCATCGCCAAGAAGTACGGGCTTTCCGTCGAAGAACTGCGCCGGATCAACAATCTTTCCCCGAAGGCCGCCCTGTCTCCCGGCCAGAAGCTCATCGTGAGCCCGAGCGGGAAGAACTGATCCTCTTTCCGGGGGGCGCTCAATTTCCCTGGAAAGGAGCTCTGCTCCCCGCGCCTTGGGAGCCGGTTTTCCAAACCGATCCGGGCCCGGGAAACGATCGCTCACTCGACGAGGAGAAGACCGTAGCGGTTTGTTTCCTCTTGGTAGTTTTTCAGAACCTGAATCGGGTATCCGAATTTTCGGGCCGTGGTGAAAACATCTACGCCATAGGCCTCGAGCGTCGGCCGGGCCACCGAGGGGTTGCGGCATTCTCTCTTGTTCGGTTTGCATTCGCCGCAGATGTTGCAGGGTCCCGGCGTGAACACAAAGGCTTTGTGATATCCCGCAAGAAAGATTTCTCGTTCAAAGGCCAAAACGCTTTTGTTGACGTTCCGCGTCCAGGAAAACCGCATCTGCGGGTCTTCGAACTCCTGGGAAAGATGGAAAAAAAGCCCGGCCCGGTATTCCTTAAAAAGACTTCGGCACTCCTCCACCGCAGGAACTTCCGGCGGGCAGCAGGCCTTCAATCCGAAGCGCGGGCAGCCGAAGGTGCATTTTGCCCGGACCCAGTGTCCGGTGATCATTTGTTTCGGGTCGATCCACTTAAAATCCTCAATTCCATGTTTTCGGGCGATTTTCCCGACCCGTTCCAAGGCGGCTTTATTCATATCCCCCCCTTCCTGTTTTTCAGGCAACAATCTGATTTCGCAGAACCCCCAGTTTCTCGATCCTCGCCTCCACCACGTCCCCGGGCTTGAGCAGCCATTTCTCCGGAGGCTGTCGGAAAATCCCGACTCCCCCCGGAGTGCCGGAGGAAATGATGTCCCCCGGCTCCAGAGTCATTTGGGACCAGTAGGCGACTAAGTCGGCCACCTTAAAGACCATCTGGTTGGTGTTGGATTTCTGCCTTGGGTCCGTCTCGTCATTGACATAAAGCTCCATGGCCAGGTTGTCCGGATCGGGAATCTCGTCTTTGGTGACCAACCAGGGTCCCATAGGCCCCAACCCGTCCAGGCTCTTGGAAAGGAGCACCAACCGCTTTTTCATCTCCGCCGCTTGGATGTCCCGGGCGCTCAGATCATTCAGGATCGTGTATCCGGCGACGTAGTCCATGGCTTTTTCCTTGGGGATGTCTTTCCCTCTTTTTCCGATCACAATGGCCATTTCGATTTCGTAATCCAACTGTTTGGTGGAGCGGGGGTACGGCACAGCCGCCCCGTGGCCGGTGAGCGAGGTGGCCGCTTTCAGAAACCCGACCGGCATTTCCGGCGGAGGCACTTTGTTCTCGGCCGCATGGTCGTAAAAATTCAAACCCATGGCGATCAGTTTTCCGGGCCTGGGAACGGGCGCCTTAAGCGTCGCGGACGAGAGAGGAAAAACGAGTTCCTCCCCTTGGTCGTTCTGAGGCAGGATCCCGGTCCGCTTGCGGTGTGAATCCACAAAAGCGATCATCTCCCCCGCCAAAATCAAAGCTTCCTGTCCCTTCCCGAGAAAGGCGGCCATATCGCCGGGAATGAGCCGATTCGCCTCCGCCTGGGGATCTTTCGCTTGCCCCTCCTTGCGGATAAACAAAACCGCGGCCGCCTGCAAGTCCAAAATCCTATTTTCCGTTAAAACCACCCCTATGCAAATCCTGCCATTTCTTTCCAACGTGGCCAGTCTCATGGGTTCCTCCGAAGGAGAAAGGGAATTTCCTAAAAACCCCATCCGGAGAATTCAGTCTACCGACTTAAAACCAAAGAGTCAACGAGAAGATACTCGGAAGAGTAACCCTTCAGTCACGGGTGGCCCGGGGCAAGTTTTGTTGCGGCCTGGGGGTTCGGGCGGTACGCGCCGGAAGCATCGGCCGGGATGGGCAGAGACTCGGAGAAAGCACCGAATCTCCGCCGAAGGATGCGGGAGGCCTTGGCCCCCGCCCCCTCCACGAAGAAATCACCGCCTTATGATTCCAAGCGGACCGACCGAACCCCCAGGCCGGGGCGCCTCTCAGCCTTTATCCCGGACCTTAATCCGCTGCGGCCGGCCACCCGTGACTGAAGGGTTACGGGGAGAGGCTAAAAACATTTGCAAAACAAGCCCATTTCTGGTAATAATTTTGTGCGGAAAAGGGAGGGTTTTGACCAGGGGTTAGCAAGCGCCTTCACCTTCTGGAATTCTCCCTGGGGTCATGAGGGAGGGTCAAAAGTTGGGGCTCAAAAAAGGGTTTTGGAATTTCGTTGAAAAGACAAGGGGGTTCGAAAAGAGAGAGGCCGGATCCAGCAAAATTCTTTTCAACCGAAACGGCGCCGAAGAATTCGATAGCAAGATAAACCTGTATCGAACGGCTTATGAACTTGAATTAAAGTCGGTCTTCAAAACGTGTCAGATCGACTTGGTTTTGGACGTGGGGGCGAACAAGGGGGATTTCTCCTTGTTTCTCAGGGAACGAATTGGTTATTCGGGACAAATCATCGCCTTTGAACCGGTGGCGGGCGCTTTCTTGGAATCTGCAAAAGGCCGCAGCGAAAGACCCCCTTTGGCAGGTGTTTAACCTCGCCCTCGGCAGCCGCAACACCCTGATGGAAATCAATGTTGCCGCCAGTTCCGAATTCAGCTCCTTTTTGGAATCCAATCAATATTCGTTGGACCAATTCGGCAAGCGGGCCATCGGTTCCAAAAAGCAGCGCGTGGTTGTCCGCCGGCTTGAAGACTTTATCGGCGAGAATTCCTTTCCCCTCGAATCCGCGAGGATTTTCTTGAAAATTGACACCCAAGGTTATGATTTGGAGGTTTACGCAGGCCTTGGCGAGACGCTCAAACACGTCGCCGCCATGCAATCCGAGGTTTCGCTTATCCCGATTTATAATGAAATGCCGTCTTGGATCGACAGCCTCTCCTTTTTTCAAAAACAGGACTTTCAGGTTGTCGGTCTTTTCCCGGTGACCCGAGAGGATCTTCAGGTGATCGAACTTGATTGCCTCCTGATCAGGCGCGCTTCCTGATATTTTTTCATCGAAACATTGCGCCTTCTGACGCCTTCATTTAAAAGACCTGCCTGTCATTCTCATGCACCTTCATCAATTTCCGGATATATTCTTCCGTAAAGGTCTGGTACTGGACGGCCAATCTATTTTTTATATTTTCCTCCGACTGCCTATTCTTGCGGCCCACGATATACCGTTGAATGGCAAAGGCCTCATCGGCCATGCCCCAATGGGCTCCCGTCAACGGCTCCCCGCGTGAAACTCCGGGGGGGAAAACCCGCTTTCTTTTCCAAAACAAGGGGAAGGCCCGTTTGCCTTTTGGCCAAAACACCCGTTCCCCGTTCAAGGAGCCGGCATGGTTCCCCGGTTCAAGAACAAAATTCTGCTTTGCTTTGACAATGCTCGGCTTGGTGTATAAATCAAACCCCACATAGTCGCTTACCCCATGTCTGCGCTGCAGGCGGATCGGGATGTCGGGGTTTAAGTCCCCCTCCGTATGGTGACGGTAGACAGTCCAAAATTTCACAAAATGAATTATATCCGGATGCGTTTCCAAATACCCGTCCGGGTAAAATATGAATTCATCGCTGTCCACAATAAATACATAGTCGCTGCCCATCTCCTGATACAGGGAGTTAAACTTATTGACCTTTATTAGATCATCCATCTTTTGTTCGGGAAATTCAAACTCATGGATTTGGATGTTATGGTATTTTTTGTTGGCCTCATCAATGCGAATCCTGGTGCTATCCGTGGTGTCTGACCCCATAACGATATGGATCCTATTTACAAATTGGTAGTGATTGAAGAAAAAGGGGGCCAAAAACTCTTCGTTATGCCACATGCTAATCAGGTCAATTTTCATGTATGATCCTTTCGGTAAGCATACGGTTTATCTCTTGGGAAGAACTCGTTTTGGAGCAGGCATAATATTTTAGATCAGGGATGATGACTTCGTAAAAAGCTCCAGATGCAAGGCGCGCAAAAACTGAGGAGAGAGGCCCCTTAGGGGCCGCAATGACGAAGTTGAAGCGCAACGCCGCAGATGGACTTTTTACGAGACCATCAATATTTTGGGTCAAGGATAACTCCCCACAAGATTACAGGATCTTGGTTATTTTGCCGGTTATTTCAGCCCGAAGCCGATTTATCTTACCGGACTGATGCGGAAAAACATTCTTCATCCTCGTTCGGAACATCCGGCGTCCGGGAATTGACGGCAAAAAACGGCTGAAGCTCGATTTTCTGCGGCCAGTTTCTATAATACCGGACTACCTCTCTTCTCAATTGGCCGATGGCCCCGCCCAAATCATTCTCCGCCGCCGTTCGGGGTCGGGAAGCCGCCTCCGCCAGCCTCTTTCCCACGGCGGTCTCGTCAATCGTTAGGAGTCTGCCGTTCTCCACCACGATTCGGCCATTCACCATCACCGTTCGGACATGGGCGCTTTTTCCCCGGTAGAGAAGAACCTCGATGGGGTCGTGAACCGGGTCCGTGAAAGGGAAAATCATCTTTTCATAATCCAAAAGCGCCAGGTCCGCAAAACGCCCGGGTTCGAGTCGCCCCAATTCGCGGCCGTACCCCAAAAGTCCGGCGTTGGTTTCCGTCCCCATTTGAAAGACCTGTCTTGCGGTGAGGTGGGGGGAATCCAATTCCAAAGAAGGAATCCGGTGAAGGAGGAAGCAAACTTTCAGTTCCTGGATGAAGTCCTCGTCGTCGTTGATCGTTTTGCTGTCGATTCCCAATCCGACCCGCACGCCCGCCTGGAGCATATGGAAAACCGGGGCAATCCCGTTTCGAACCCTCAGGTTGCAGGTCGGGTGGTGGGTAACCCCGGTCTTGGTCCGCGAAAGGGTCTCCAGATCCGCTTCGGTGGGCCAGACGCAGTGTCCGATGACCACCTCTTCCCCGAGAAACCCGATTTCCTCCAGGTAGGCGATTAGGGTCTTCCCATAGGTTTCCAGACCGTAAATTTTCTGGAAAATCGACTGGAGGGCGTGGGTGTGGATGGGACACCCGAGCCTCCGGGCAGCCTGCTTGATTTCGAGGAGAAGATCCTTTGTGCACCACTGCGGGGACATGGGGCCGAAACCCACCCGGCACATGGGCGAATTGTGCCGCCCGTGAAGATCAGACACGCCCTTAACGAAATCCTTGGCGGTCAGCGATCCCGGGGGGGGCGGGGCGGTTAGAACCCGGCGCGAGTCTTCCGAGAGGGTTTGCAGGAACCTCTCGTTATCCCCGTAAACAAACGGATTTTGGTTCCGGATCCCTGGGTTGAACTGGACCCGGATTCCAGCGTCCCGGTAAGCCCGGATGGCGTCCTCAAATTCCTGCCTATGGGTCGCCGGGTTCTGAAGACCATGGTTGTGCATGGTCGTCGTCACCCCCGCCTTCAAGAGCTTGGCGGCACAGAGGGCGACGTCTTCGTAAACCGGTAAGGGGAGGAATTTCCTGTTCCCCAGAATCCAGGATTCCAGAGTGTCGTCCAGGGAGCCGCGCTGGAAATCAGTCAGCCCCTTCCCGTGCCCATGGCCATTGATCAGGCCGGGGATCAGCAGGAATCTCTCCCCGCCGATTTCCCTCGCCCCCGCATAGCGCACTTTCAGTTCGGCATAAGTCCCGATCGCTTCGATCGCAGTCCCGGAGACGACTACCGCTCCCCGAAAAATAGGCGGCCGGTCATGGGCCGGGACAACCCATCCCCCGCGCACGAGAAAAGCAGACGAAGACATTTAATCCCTTTCTTTGCCGGCCCCTGGTTTTTGAAGATGCGGGCGGGAGTGATTTTTTCGCGCCGGCGGGATTCCGGCAGTCATTTCTCTCGCGTATGAAAGAAGGCAAATTCTTTGTCCGGGATTTGCCCTCACTCGAACGAAAAATTTTCCACCCTCGGATCGACCGCTATTTACCGAGCAGGAGATCCGGCAGCCAGGTCGCGATCTCGGGAAAAATGATCAGCATGACCAGCACGACCAGGTCGCAGATCACGAAGGGCCATACTCCCCGGTAGATATCCTCCAGGGTGACATTGTATTCCCTAGGGATGACCCCCTTCATGGCAAAGACGTTCAACCCGACGGGCGGCGTCACCGCTCCGATCTCGGTCATTTTCAGGGCAATGACGCCGAACCAGATCGGATCATATCCGAGTTTTACAAGCATGGGAAAGACGATGGGGAGCGTAAGGGCGTAGATGCCGACGGGAACCATGATCATGCCGAGAATGAACATGATGAGAATAATTCCCAGAAGAATGGTAAACCGGGAGACATCGGCATCGATGAGCAAGACAGTGATTTCGGTGGGAAGCCGGGTGAGGGCCAAAACCCGGCTGTAAAACAGGGCCCCGATGTTGATGAGAAACAGCATGGCCGTGGTGCTGGCCGATTCCTTCATGGCATCGGAGATCAGGGACATTTTTCGAAGACTTCCCTGCTGCCAGCCGAAAACCAGGGTGATCAGAGCTCCTGCTGCCGCCGCTTCCGTGGGTGTGAAAACGCCGGAATAGATGCCCCCCATAACGATCAGGGCGATCACCAATACGGGCCAGGCCTGCCACGCCTCCATCCATTTTTCCCGGCCGCTGATCGCCAGTTCGCTCGCCGGGGGGGGGGGGGCGAGCTTCGGATTCTTTTTCACCCTATAGATGATCGACACGGAGTACACGATGGCGGTGATGATTCCGGGGATAACCCCGGCTGCGAAGAGCTTGCCCACGGATTGTTGGGTAAAAAGGGCGTAGATGATCATCATCATGCTGGGAGGAATCATCGACGCGAATGTCCCCGCCGCAGCGATGCAGGCCGAAGAGAGGGTTTTGTCGTATCCCAGGCGTCTCATTTCCGGCAGCGCCATTTTGCCGAAAATGGCCGTGGTGGCAATGGAGGACCCGGAGATCGCCCCGAAGAGAGCGCAACCAAAGCAGGTGGCCACGGCGAGCGATCCCGGCACCCCGCGGCTCAGGGCATAGACGCTTCGATAAGCTCTTTCAGCATAGCCGCCCGAGGCGGCAAACGCTCCCATCAGGATAAAAAGAGGAATGCACGCCCATGTGGGAGAAGCGACGGAAAAATAGGAGGACTGCCCCAGCAGCGAGAGGGTCCCGTTCATCCCGATGAGGATTACGCCGGTGATGAAGCCGCTTAGAAGAAAGGCCAAACCGATCTGCAGGCCCACCCCCATTAAAGCCACGAGCAAAATGATGCAAAAAAACCCGCCGGCCAAAAAATCCATGGTTATTTACCCGTTGCCCATTGAAAAACAGTTTTCTTTCCCGGTCTATAATTTCATTAGAAAAGGTCGCGCCCGGCCGGCCCCTCCCCGCTCCCCTTGGTGATATCCACCCAGTTGAGAAAAGCCTGGATCATGTAGAAAACAATCCCGAGGACGATAATGAACTTCGTGGGCCAGATGGGCAGCTCCACGGTCCCCTCGAGAGATTCATTGCGCTGAAAGGAAAAGATGGCGTTGTCGATGATCGCGTAGGTCAGGATGCCCACCGTCACCACCGCCAGAAGGGCATTGATCCAATCCAAGGCGCGCCGCCTCGTCGCCGGGAGAAAGTTCCGCAGGAGTTCGAGGCCCACGTGTTCCTTGCGCTCTTCGCAGCGCGCAAGCCCCAAGTAAATAACCACCATCATGACAAAGACAGAAAGCTCGGCCATTCCCTGCATCGGCTGGCCGATCAGACGGGTGACCACGTCCAGAACAAGCAAAAGCATCATGGCCAGCATGAGCCACCCGCAAAATCCGGCCAGGACCTGATTAACCTCATGCGTGAATTTTCTCATGGTTGGGTTCCCCGGAAAAATTGAGGAGGAAAAGGAGGACAGGAATCAAGGGCCCCGCTCCCGGGGAGGCCCCGGGAGCGAAGTCTTCCGGAAAGCTATTTTTCCCGGTCGATGGCCTGCTGGAGAAGAACCTTCATTTTATCCATGACTTTGGGCGCGGTCTTGAGCCCCGCCGCTTCTGCTTCCTTGATCCATTCGGTCTGCATGGATTCCAGTTCTTTCTTGTTCTCCCATTTCATGATGTCGTCTTTGGACATGACTCCCACTTTAAAACCCGATTTTTTCTGCTTCTGGAAGATCGTGTCGAAGGTATCATCATAAACCTTGGCGAATTTCTGCTCGGCGATCTGCGAGGCCTTGCGAATTCCTTCCTGGACGTCTTTGGGGAGGCCGTTCCAGAAAGTCAAATTCACATTGTGGACGAACGGCATGGCGTACCAGAGTTCTTTGGAAACGAGCAGGTTCGGGGCCACCTCGTCGAACTTCATCATATGGAGGCCGTCATAATTCGTGAAGCATCCCTCGATCGTCCCGGTCTGCAAAGCCATGTAAACATCGCCCCAGGGCACGGAAACCGGAGTGGCGCCGGCATTCTTCAGGAACTTCAAGGCCCACTTGTCCCCGGCTCTCCATTTCTGCCCCTTGATGTCGTCCAGTTTGCTCAATGTCTTTTTGCTCGTGAAGGCCCCCGGCAGACCAGCGGTATAAACCAGGGTCATCTGGTTGGCCTTTTTCATTTCCGCGCCGAATTCTGGGACCTCTTCGATCATTTTGTGGTAAAGCCAGGCCATATTTTCAAACTTGGCCGGCCCTCGCGGGAAAAGCTTGAGGATCGTGTAGGAGACCAGTTCCGTGGGATAATGCCCGGGATAAAAGAACCCCATTTGGGCCACTCCGTCGCCAATCCCTTTCAGGATTTCCTTGGAGCTCATCAACGCCCCGCCCCAGAAATCCTGGATCTTTACCTTGCCTCCGGTCTGTTTCACGATTTCGTCGAGCCAGACCTCCTTGATAAACTTCGTCCGCATCCCGCCGGGCGGGTCGTGGTCGGAATACTTGACCGTGATCGTCTGGGCCTGCAGGAAAGCAGGAAGAATCAACACCACCGATAAGACTACAAACAGACGAAAAATGAAGTTCTTGGAATCGCTTGTCATTGCCCCTTCCCCCTTTTTTTGATATTTGCTTCATGTAGGAATAACCCTTATCTCACGCAGGAAACATGATATGGAGATTTGTCCAAAAAGTCAAATACCAATCGCCAGCCGATGTAACCCTTCAGTCAAGGGGAGGAAGCCGCTACGGATTCAGGTCCGGCGTGAATAGTAGGAGGTGCCCTGGCCTGGGGGTGCGGGCGCTACGCTTGGAATCATAAGGCGCTGATTTCTTCGTGAACGGGGGCGGGGGCCAAGACCTCCCGCCGCTGAGATCGGAGTCTCAGGGTTTTCTCCGAGTCTCCGCTCCTCCCGACCGATGCTTCCGGCGCGTACCGCCCAAACCCCCAGGCCAACGACAAAGCCTGCCGCCCCCCGTCACTGAATGGGTACGCCTTGCACAACCTTTCAGTCACGGGTGGCCCATTTCCCCGGACGGCCTTCGGTTCAGGGGCAGCGGTGCAGGACCTTGCAGAGAAGAGCCATGCGGATGCAGAGGCCGTAGTGGATCTGTTTGAAGTAAACGGCCCGCAAATCCTTGTCCACCTCCGGCGAGATTTCGCTCTGTCGCGGAAACGGGTGCATGACGATGGAGTTCTTCTTCATGGCTTTGAGAACTTTTTTGTCGATGACAAAGTTCTTTTTTGATATTTCGTAGTCATCCAGCCGATCCCCGAAGCTTTCCACGGGAATCTGGGTTACGTAGAAAACGTCCACTTTCCGGGCGAGATCCGTCAGGGGCGATTCGATCCCGTAATTTTCGTAAAACGTCACGCCGTTCTTGTTCAGGTACTGCACCATATCTTCACGCATTCCCAAGGGAGGCGGGGCCACAAAATGCACTTTGATCCCGGAGTATTTTGCCAGGAAGTATCCCAGCGACCGGATCGACCGGCTGTTGGCCAGGTCGCCTACAAAGGCGATCACCACGCCGTCGATTCCCCCCAACTCCCTCTCGATGGTGTACAAATCGAGGAGGGCCTGGGTGGGATGCTGGGCCATGCCGTCGCCGGCATTGATGATCGGAACCGACGAAACTTTCGCCGCCCGTTTGGCCGATCCGCCCTGGTGATGACGCAGAACGATCGCGTCGGCATAATAGCCCATGGCGATGATGGTGTCTTCCAGCGACCCCCCCTTCAACTCGGAGGAAAACGCTTCGGCCCGGTCCGAACTCAGGACCTGACCGCCCAAACGGGTCATGGCGGATTCAAAGGAAAAGCGCGTCCGGTTGCTGGGCACATAAAAAAGGCTCGCCAGAATCTTCCCGCGCAGAAGATCGCTCTCCCCGCTGCGGGTCAGCCCTTCCATGCGGTCAGCCAGGGTGAAAACCTCTTTCAGCATCTTCTTGTCGAACTGCTGCGCTTCCAGAATATGTTCAAACTCCATGGTCATGATCCTCGCTTTTCGGGCAGGATGTGCGTTCCGGCCCGCCCATCCAGGGCGTCCACGGCCCGATCCAGAGAGGTGATGATCGACCTCTCGCCCCCGTATTTGATGAACCGGATGCAGGCTTCCACTTTCGGACCCATGCTGCCGGCCGGAAACTGGTTGTTCTTCAGGTACTGCAGCGCCTTTTCCAGAGAGAGCTTCCCCAACCCCATTTGGCGCTTGGTCCCATAATGGAGGTAGACTTTCTCCACATCGGTGAGAACCATGAAAAGGTCGGCGCCTACCGCTTCCGCCAATTTTTCCCCGGCCAGGTCCTTGTCGATGACGGCCTCCACCCCGCTCACGTGGCCCTGATCGTCCATGATCACGGGGATCCCGCCGCCGCCCGAGGCGATGACGATCACCCCTCTTTCAAACAAGTCCTTGACCATCCGCCCTTCCAGAATCCGCAGGGGGTCCGGGGAGGCCACGACCCGGCGGTAATGCTCGCCCTCTTGATTCTGGATCCGTTTGAAGGTCAGGCCCCCGGTCTTATCGAGTTTTTCCGTCTGGGCTTTGGTGTAAAACGGCCCCACCGGTTTGGTGGGATTCTGGAATCCGGGGTCTTCCCGGTCCACCACCACCTGGGTGACAAGGGTAACCACGTTGCGGCTCAAGCGGGCGTCCTTCAGTTCGTTGAGGAGGGCTTGCTGGATCATAAAGCCGATCTGCCCCTGGCTCATGGCCCCGCAGATGTTCAGCGGCAGGGCCGGAACCGCTTTGGCGCCTTCTTCTTGCTGAATCAGCAGGCTTCCCACCTGCGGGCCGTTCCCGTGGGTGATGACGACCTGATAGCCGCGCTGAATGATCTTGACGATATGCGCGCAGCTGATTTTTACATTTTCGTACTGTTCCGCGGCCGTGCCCTGCTGATTCCACTGTTTGATGGCGTTGCCCCCGAGGGCAATCACGATTCTCTTCATGCGCGTTACCGTTTCCCGAAGATCATCGCCAAAAGAGCCATGCGCACGGACACCCCGTTGCGAACCTGGCGGAAATAAGCGGCGCCGCCGTAGGAGTCCACTTCCGTATGGATTTCATCGACCCGGGGAAGAGGGTGCAGGATGGTAAGGTCCTTTTTCAGGGCCGCGAGGAACTTGCCGTCCACCACGTAGCTCCCCTTCGCCCGCTCATACTCGGCTAAATCGCTGAAACGCTCTTTTTGGATCCGGGTCATGTAGACGAGATCGGTCTGGGAGGCCGCGTAAGCCAGATCCTCCGTCTCCACGATCTCGACCCCTTTGGATTTCAAATGGGCGGTAATTTCCGGGGGCATCCGCAGGAGGTTGGGGGAAACGAAATACAGTTTGGCCCCGTAAAGGGAAAGAATTTCGACCAGGGCATGAACGGTCCGGCCGTTCTTCAAGTCCCCCGCCAAAGAGATCTTCAGGTTCTTCAGCGATCCTAACTCTTTGGAAATCGTGTAGACGTCGAGAAGGGCCTGGGTGGGGTGCTGGCCGGCCCCGTCCCCGGCGTTGATGACGGGAATGTCGGCGGCGTCGGCGGCTTCCTTGGCCGAGCCGATCCGGGGATGCCGGATGACGATGGCGTCCGCATACTGGGCCACGGTCATCGCCGTGTCGGCCACGGTTTCCCCTTTGGCCGCGGACGAACTCTCCGCCGAGGCCATGCTGATCACCCCGCCCCCGAGCCGCTGCATCGCCGCCTCAAAGGAGAGGCGGGTGCGGGTGCTGGGCTCGAAGAAGAGGGTCGCCAGGATTTTGCCCTTCAGCAAACTCAAGGCGCCCTTCCCTTTCAGCTCCTTTTCAAACCCGGCGGCCACCTTGATGATCGCATCGATGTCCTTTTTGTTGAACTGATTCCCATGAAGAATGTCTTTCCCTTTGAGGCTGGCCATTTTTGAATCCTCCTTGATAAATAGCGTTCAGGGTCCAGCGATCAGCTTTCAGCTGTCAGCGAATCCCGTTTACTACTTGCTACTTGCCACTTGCAATAATTTTCTATCCCTTGCCCTCTGCTCTATGCTCTTACCACAATTTCATTTTTTCGATTTTGGTGGGGTGAAACTTTGCTTCCCCGGCTTTCTTCTTCATTTCCCCATTCTCCACAACAACCTTTCCCCGCTGCATGGTGAAAACGGGTTTGCCCAGGCATTTCCTGCCTTCGTAAAGCGTGTAAGGGGCGCCCGAATGCTGGGTGCGGTGTTCGATCGTGTGGGCGAGAACCGGGTCGAAAACAACCACATCCGCGTCCGCTCCTTCCTGCAGGATTCCTTTCCTCGGAAACAAGCCGAATATTTTCGAAGGGTTTTCACACAAAAGCTGAACTAATTTACAAACTCCGATCCGGCCCGTGTTTACGCCCTCCTCGTAGGTCAGGGTGAGCATCGTTTCGGCCGATGGGGACCCGAAAGGGGCCTCGAAAAAAGGGTCGGTTATCTTCTTGGCTTTGGGGGCATGGTCGCTGGCGACAGTGTCGATGGTTCCCTTTTGGATCGCCTCCCAGAGGGCCATCCGATCCTTTTCATAACGGAGCGGCGGGCCGATTTTCGCAAGGGGCCCGGTCTTCTGCAGAATATCGTCGGTAAGACTCAGGTACTGCGGGCAGGTTTCCGCATACACCACTTGCCCCTCCTCGCGCGCCTGCTGGATGGGGAGAACTCCCCTGGCGGAGCTCAAATGGGCGATGTAAAGCGGACACTGCATGACGGCGGCGATGGCGATGGCCCGGTACACCGCCTCCGCTTCCAGAAAATCCGGGCGGGTTCTGACGAAGACTTCCTTCTGGTCCTCCTTCCGGCGGAGGGATCGATCCTCGATATAATCCGTCACCAGACCGCTTTCCGCATGGACCATGGCGAGGCCCCCGTTTTCGGCGATGAGGTCCATGGCCCAGGTCAAATGATAGTCGTCGGTCATCCACTTGAGTTTGGCGTAGGTCATGAACATTTTGAAAGAAGTGACCCCCAGTTCAAAAGCCTTGGGAATATCCGTAACCTGCGAGGCGGCGTCGAAGAGGGCCCCGTGGATCGCAAAATCCAGAAAAGAATTCTTCAGGGCGTCTTCTTTATAGGACTTGATCGTGTCCAGGACCTTCAGGCCCGGGCGGGCATAGGCGTAATGGATCAGAAACGTCGTTCCCCCGTGGGCCGCCGTGGCCGAAAGGCCCCCGATATTGTCTTCGTATACAGGGTGGACGTGAACATCAATGATCCCGGGAAAAACGTATTTGCCGCTCGCCTCCACAACCCGAGCGGCCTCATCCGCAGGCAGGGTGGCCTGGATGGCCGAAATCTTCTCTCCCTGAATGCCGATATCGGCTCGGCGGATTCCGCTTCCGGAGACAACGAGACCGCCCCGGATGATAGTCTCAAATTTCTTAGCCATATATCCCCCCCTTAAAAGTTCAATAGATAAATCGCATGGAGCATAGGGCATAGAGACCCCTCATTGAGATTCCCTTCTGTTTGCCTTTTGCTTTATTCGCTTAATCCGGCCAAGCCGGAACCAAAAAGACTGTGTCGCCGTATGTATGAATCTCCCGTAAATCCCCCCCCCTGTCGAAGGGCGGTGAGGGGCTTTATTTTCCCTTTGCTCTATGCCCTCTGCCCTCTGCATTTTTTACATAATCAGGGCCATCAAAGCCTTCTGGGTATGCATCCGGTTTTCTGCCTGGTCGAAGATCACGCTGTTTTTCGAGTCGGCAACCTCATTCACCACTTCCTCGCCCCGGTGGGCGGGGAGGCAATGCATGAAGATATAGTCCTCCTTGGCCCCTTTGACGAGTTGAGGGTTGATCTGGTAAGGATGGAAAAGTTTTAACCGTTCCTCCTTTTCCTTTTCCTGCCCCATGCTCGTCCAGACGTCGGTGTAAACCACATCCGCGTCCCGGACCGCTTCCTTCGGGTCGTTTGTGACCTTCACCGTGCAACCGTTCTTTCGACCCTCCTCCGCAGCCCGGGATACGACCTCCCCCTTGGGTTCATATCCCTTCGGCGCCCCGATAACGATATGAGCTCCCATCTTGGAGCATCCGTACAGGAGGGAGTGAGCGACATTGTTTCCATCTCCCACATAGGCGACCCTCAGCCCTTCCAGGCGGCCCTTCTTCTCATAAATCGTGAAAAGATCGGCGAGGCCCTGGCAGGGGTGGGTGAAATCAGACAGTCCGTTGATCACCGGCACGCGGGAGTGCTTGACTAAGTCCAGAATGGTCTGGTGGGAAAAAACCCGGGCCATGATCCCGTCCACGTAGCGGGAGAGAACCTGAGCCGTATCCCCGATGGTTTCTCCCCTGCCCAACTGAAGGTCCCCCGCGCTCAGATAAAGGGCGTACCCTCCCAACTGCCACATCCCGACTTCAAAGGAAACCCGGGTCCGGGTGGAGGCCTTTTCGAAAATCATGGCCAGGGTTTTGCCTTTCAGGAGCGGGTGCGCCTCCCCCCGGAAATTCTGCAGCTTCAAGAGCTCGGAGGTTTTCAGGATCTGCGCCAATCTCCTCCCGGGTCAGGTCATACAGACCGGCCAGCGACTTGCCTCTCATATTGACTGCCATCTTGGACTCCTTTCGTTTGTCTCTTATGATCAAATTGCGCGCAAAACGGCATTTTTTTAAATCCCCCCCTTTGCAAAAAAGGGGGGGGTCGAGGCGTTTATCGAGTCAGAAACCCAGCCGTTTTGGTTCCGGCTATGCCGGGTTCGGCACATTAGATTTTCGCTCGGGAAATCTGCGCCCTAGCGCCGGGCGATGGTTCCTGGATCTGCCCGGCGATTTTCCCCGCATAGCGCCTCACCAGTTGACCCAAGGATTGAACCTTTTTTTTGTTGATGCGGTAAGCCGGCCCGGCCACGGTCAAACCGGCAATCAGCTCTCCCCGAGAATTCAGGATCGGCGCCGCCACCGCCCGCACCTCGCGATCGACCTCCTGGTCGCTGAAAGAATACCCGCGGGTGCGGATCTCCCGTAACTCGGTCCTTAAAACCTTACGCTCGGTGATCGTTTGGGGGGTAAAGCGCTGTAATCCCTCTTCGGCGATAATGGCGTCCCACTCGGCCTCGGGGAGGTGGGCCATAAGCACCTTGCTCGAGGCCCCGGCATGCAGGGGTAGATTCGCTCCCGGGGTGAAAAGGGAGTACCGGATCGGTTCTTCGCTCTCCACCCTTTCCAGGCAAATGGCCTTGCTTCCATGGACCGCGGTGAGGAGAACCGTCTCTTTGGTCAAACGCGACAATTCTTTCATGAAAGGCAGGGCGACCACGCCGATCTTGAACTTCTGCTGCGCCAAGAGCCCCAGGCGCAGGGCATTCAGCCCCAAAGAGTATTGCCCGCTGCCGTTTAATGTTTCCAATAACCCATAGTGAACAAGGGCGCGCACCAGGCGGTAGGTCTTGCTTTGGCTGAAGCGGAGAATTCCGGCAATTTCCAGGACGGTAAACGCCGGACGGGTGGAATCGAAAAGGAACAGAATTTCCAAGCCATGAGACAGCGACTGATTCATTTAATTGTCACATATTGAAAATTGATTATCAATAATTGTGAATCCAAAATATCCCCGCCTCCTTTTTTTGTCAAGAAAAAACTGAATCATTTTGTAACCGTTCAGTCACGGGTGGGAAGCCGCTACGGATTTAGGTCCGGCGTGAATGGCCGGAAGCGCCCTGGCCTGGGGGTCCGGGCGCTACGCTTGGAATCATAAGGCGCTGATTTCTTCGTAGACGGGGGCGGGGGCCAAGGCCTCCCGCCGCTGAGATCGGAGTCTCAGGGTTTTCTCCGAGTCTCTGCTCATCCCGACCGATGCTTCCGGCGCGTACCGCCCAAACCCCCAGGCCAACAACAAAGCCTGCCACCCCCCCGTCACTGAATGGGCACATCATTTTGTAACCCTTCAGTCATGGGGGGAAGAGTGCAGGTTTTGTTGTGACCTGGGCGCCTCTGTGCCCTTACTCCCAACCGGGATCCGAAGCCGTTTACCACCCTTGACTGAATGGGTGCCTTCTTTTTTTCTCTTGACACAGGCGGAGAAATGGCTTATCAAAAATTTACAATGATTGATCATTCCGCGGTCCTCTCCCCGGCGACGGGACCGTGGCCTAAAATGAACGCGGCCCTCAAATCTGCCGTGCAGACCCCTCCGTATTTGGGATAAGAAATAAGGAGAAACCGCTTTGAGCCTGCAAGTCCTTCTCAACGGAATATTTCTGGGGGCGATTTACGTGAATATCGCCGTGGGCTTTTCCTTGGCCTGGGGCGTCATGGATGTAATCAACGTAGCCCATGGGACGATGATCGTCGTCGGCGCCTTCGTCACCTTCGCCTGTTTCAAGGCGTTTGGGTTGGATCCCTTCCTCAGTCTTCCGATCTCCATGGCGGTCCTTTTCGTCATGGGCTACTGGTCGCAGAAATACCTGCTCAATCTGGTGGTCAAAGTCGGGATCTTTCTGAGCCTTATCCTCACCTTCGGTCTCGATCTGGTGATCATCAACGCCCTGCTCATGATTTTTACCGGGGATTACCGCTCTCTTACCCCGTCCTATTCGGGTTCCTCTTTCCAAGTTGGAACCCTGGTCATACCTTATGTCCGCCTGGCCATCCTGATCATCTGCATCCTGCTCACGGCCCTGCTCCAGCTTTTCCTCAGCAAAACAAGGACCGGGAACGCCATCCGGGCCACGGCCCAGAACCGTCAGGCCGCTCAAATCGTCGGCGTCGATGTGGCCAAGGTGTATTCCATCACCTTGGGAATCAGCGCGGCCCTGGCCGGCGCCTGCGGTTCGCTGATTTCGACCATCCAGTCCTTCACCCCCTTCGAGGGGGGGTTTTTCATCATGAAAGCGTTCATCATCTGCGTCTTGGGAGGGCTGGGAAACGTCTGGGGCGCGATCATCGGGGGGCTCTTGCTGGGGGTGGTGGAGACAACCGGAGCGAGCATCTTCGGCACGGGATTCCAGGAGGCCATCAGCGCCATTATCATGATCCTGGTCCTGGTTTTCCTTCCCAAAGGAATCGTGGGATCGAAGTATAAATAACAGGGTTCAAGGGGGGCGAGGAGCCAAGGGTTCAAGGGGAACATTTGTTTCTGAATTTTTTCACTTGGATCCTTGAATTCTTGGACCCTGGACCCCTTCTTTCAAGGAGAAAACTCGGTGGAAGGTCAGAAAAAGGTTTTTTTGATTATCGGTTTGATTGCCGTTCTGGGATTGATCGTCCTTCCCTTTTTCCTGGAAGGATACTGGATTCGCGTCGTCACCTCGATTTTCATGTACGCGATCATCACGGCGGCCCTCAATATCATCGCCGGTTTTGCCGGATATGCGGCCTTCGGCAATATCGTCTTTTTCGGGATCGGGGCCTATGCAACGGCCATGCTCATGCTCCGGGTTGATCTATACTGGTGGCTGGGAGCGCTCGTCGGGGGGGTCCTCGCCGCCATTTACGCCATTGTGCTCGGGATCCCCATTCTGAGACTCCGGGGGCACTATTTCGCCATCGCGACCCTGGGGATCAACCGGGCGACGGAGCAGATCGCGCTGGACTGGGGAAGCTTCACCGGCGGCGGCAAAGGGATCACCCTGCCCCTTCCCCAAATGGAGATTAACGCCTTTTACGCCATGATCTATTTCATCATGTTCGGCATCCTCGTTTTTACGGTCCTGGTCAATTATGGCATCGCCAAGAGCCGCTTGGGGTACGCCCTTCGGGCCATCCGCGAGAACGAGGACGCCGCCGAAGCCTCCGGGATCTTCGCCCCCCGGTGCAAAATCGCCGCCTGGGCTATTTCGGCCTTCATCACCGGGATCACCGGAGGGGTTTTCGCCTACTGGTTCAGTTTTATCGAACCGGCCACGGTCTTCGACATCATGATCGCGGTCAAGGCCTTCGTCATGATGATGCTGGGAGGGGCCGGAACCGTTCTCGGCCCGGTTTTAGGGGCTTTTTTGATCGAGTTGATCTCCGAAACCATCTGGGGAAAATTCCTGACGATCCACATGCTCATTCTCGGGGTCATCATGGTAGCCATTGTCATTCTGATGCCCCGTGGGATCATGGAGTTCTTCCGCAAGAAACTTTCTCTGGCCGCCATCTGGAACAACATCAAAAACCAAGCCGTCTGAGGATCTTATGCTTCTCTTAGAAGGAAAAAATGTCACCCGGGCCTTTGGGGCTCTTAAAGCCGTCGACGCGGTGGATTTCCAGGTTCGGGAGGGAGAAATCCTGGGACTGATCGGACCCAACGGGGCCGGGAAAACCACCTTGGTCAATCTCGTAACCGGAACCTACCCGCTTACCGGGGGAGAGATCTCCTTCAAGGGAACGCCCATAACGGTCTGAAACCGGCAAGAATCAGCCGGCTGGGGATCGCCCGCACCTTCCAGATCGCCCAGCCGTTCCCGGGCATGTCCCTGCGGGAGAACGTGGTCGTCGGCGCCCTTTTCGGCAAAAACGGAGCGGGACGAAGCACCAGGGCGGCCTTTCGGGAAGCGGACCGCTGGATCGATTTTGTCCACCTTCAGGATTACCGCAACGCCGCCGTGGACCAGATCAACATCTCCGACCGGAAAAGGATGGACCTGGCGAAAGCCCTGGCCATGAACCCCGAGGTTTTGATGCTCGATGAAGTCATGGCCGGCCTCAACACGAAAGACATTGAGGAGATGATCACCCTGGTCAAGCGGATCAACCAGGAATTGAAAATCAGCCTTTTGGTGATCGAACACGTCATGAAAGCGGTCATGACTCTTTGCCATCGCGTCACCGTCCTTCATCACGGAGCCAAGATCGCCGACGGCCCCCCGCCGGAAGTGGTGAAAGACCCCCGGGTGATCGAAGCCTACTTGGGCGAAAGGTATGCCAAGGCACGAAAGGGCGCGGAATCATGATGCTCGAAATTCAAAATCTCAATCTCGGCTATGGGGACATTCAGGTCCTGTGGGATATCAACCTCCGCATCGCGGAGAAGGAAGTGGTTGCCCTGGCCGGATCGAACGGGGCCGGGAAGTCGACCCTGATGAAAGGGATCATCGGCATCCTGAAGCCCATTTCGGGAAATCCAACTTTTCGGGAAGGAAGTCTCCCCTCTACCCCCTTCCAAAAGAGTCCCCCTGGGGATCTCCCTCGTTCCCGAAGGCCGGGAGATCTTTTACTGGATGAGCGTGGAAGAGAACATCCTCATGGGCGCTTACACCCGGGCGGACGGGGACGGCATGTCGAAATCCCTGGAGTGGGTGTACAATCTCTTTCCCCGCCTCAAAGAACGCCGGACCCAGCAGGCCGGGACGCTCTCCGGAGGAGAACAGCAGATGTGCGCCATTGCCCGGGGCCTCATGGCCGATCCGAAACTGCTCCTTAGTGGACGAGCTCTCCCTCGGCCTCGCCCCGGTGATGGTGGACCGGATGGTGGATGCGGTCCGGGAGATCCACGGACCGGGAGGATCTCCATCTTGCTGGTCGAGCAGGACGTGCAGACCGCCTTCGAGCTTTCCTCGCGGGGGTACATCCTCGAAACCGGGACGATCGTCGCCGAGGAAGCCTCCCAGACACTGCTCGGCGACAACCGGATCCGGGAGGCTTATCTTGGAATATAAAATGCCTAAAGGGCCTCGAATGCCTAAAGTTAAAATGACCTATGAACTGAAAGTATCGGCTCGTTTGCCCTCGGTTGTACGTTTTGTTACTACGCTATGCGCTTTGCGCTTTGCGATTTTGCACTAACAAGGAGGAAAAAAAAATGAAAAAGCTGTGGATGGTTCTGTTCACCGTGGCCCTTGCCTCCCTGCTACGGCGGGCCCCGCCCAGCGCGGAAAAAGTCCTGAAACTCGGGGCCTCCGTCTGCATGACCGGGCCGGCTGGCCAAGGAAGGGAACTATGTCAAGGACGGCTACACCCTCTGGATGGAGAATGGTCAACACGAAGGGCGGGATCAAGGTCGGAAACGACAATTACAAGGTGGAGATCCTTTTCTACGACGACAAGGGCGAAGCCCAGGCGGGCGCGAAACTGACCGAAAAGCTGATCACCGAAGACAAGGTGAAATTCATCCTCGGCCCCTACGGCAGCGGCATCACCCTGGCCACCAGCGCCATCGGCGAGAAGTACAAGGTGCTCACCGTGGCCTGCCAGGCCAATGCCGTCAATATCTACGAACGGGGGTTCAAGTACATCATCTCCATCCTCCCCCCGCCACCTACTACCTGCGGCCCGGTTATCGACCTCTCCCAGAAGCTCAACCCGCAAGGCCAAAACCGTCGCCGTGATCTGGGCCGATGACGCCTTCCCCGAATACTGCGGCAAAGGGGCTCGCCTACGCGAAGGAAAAGGGCCTCAGGTCGTTTACGAGGGCAAATACCCCAAGGATGTGAAAGACCTCTCCTCCATCCTTCTCGAGGCCAAGAACAAGAACCCCGATATCCTGCTGGGCGGGACCTACTTCAACGACGGCCTTCTGATCACCAAACAGATGAAGGAGCAGAATTTCGACGTCAAGATGCTGGGTCTCTCGGTCGGCCCCCAGCTTCCGGCCTTCGTCGGAAAATCTGGGCAAGGACGCCGAAGTCGTCATGGGCTGCGAGTGGTGGACCCCCTACGCCCCCTGGAAGGACGACTTCTTCGGCACTTCCAAGGATATGCCCAGAAGATGAAGGCGCGGTTCGGTTATGTGCCGAGCTACCACCCCACCTCGGCGAGCGTGGCCGGCTATGTCCTCCAGTTGGCCATCGAAAAGGCCGGCACCCTGGATGTGGACAAGGTCACCGAGACCCTGCGGGGCATGAAGGTTACCACCGTCTGGGGCCCCATGGCCTGGAACCAGGCCGGCCAGAACACCGAGATCCACAGCTCCGCGGTCCAGGTCCTCAAGGGCAAGATGGAAGTGGTCTATCCCTTCGAAGGGAAAGACCGCAAATCATAGTTTACCCCATTCGTGCCCTGGGGAAAAAGATAACGGCCCGGACCTCCGAAGCGCCATGATAAAAAGGGGAGGCCAAGGCCTCCCTTTTTTGTAGGGGCACGCTGCGCGTGCCCCGCATCGGGCGCGAAGTCCCGCCGATGGCGGGACGCCCCCACAAATCACCGTTCAATCTTTTCTATTTTCTTTTCCCGAATACCCTTCGGAAAATCTCGTCCACATGCCGGAGCACGTGCTGCAAATCCAAAGATTCCCGGATCTCCGCCTCCTTCAGATTCTCGCGGATGTCCTTGTCCCGCAGACAGGATGCTTTCAAAACTTCTGTTTTCCGTTAGCGCCTTGAAGGCGGCCTTCTGCACCAAGGCATAGCTCTCTTCCCGGCTCAAACCCTTTTGCACTAGACGGCAGGAGGATTCCTTCCGAAAAAACCAATCCCCTGCTCTTTTGCCAAATTCGCTCTTCATGTTCTCGGGATACACGACCAGATTGGCAATCAAATTGGTCAGGCGGTTCAGCATGTAATCCAGGAGGATGGTGCTGTCCGGGCCGATCACCCGCTCCACCGAGGAATGGCTGATGTCCCGCTCGTGCCAGAGGGCCACGTTTTCCATGGCCGCCAGAGCATTCCCTCTCAGCACCCGCGAGAGGCCGGCCAAATTCTCCGAGGCGATGGGATTTCGCTTGTGGGGCATGGCGGAAGAGCCCTTCTGTCCGCTCGAAAAGGGCTCCTCGGCTTCGGAGACCTCGGTCCGCTGCAGGTGGCGAATCTCCACGGCGATCTTCTCGACGGAGCTCCCGATGAGCGCCAGGGTCGTGAAAAACTCGGCGTGCCGGTCCCGCTGGATGATCTGGCTGGAAATGGGCGCCGCTTTCAGCCCGCATTTCCGGCAGACATACGCCTCCACGGCTGGCGAAAGATGGGCAAAGGTCCCGACAGCTCCGGAAATTTTTCCGTACCCGACCCGGTCCTTGGCCCGGCGCAACCGCTCCAGATTTCGCTCCATCTCCGCGTACCAGAGGGCGAGCTTGAGGCCGAAAGTCGTCGGTTCGGCGTGCATGCCGTGCGTCCGCCCGATGATCGGCGTAGTTTTGTGCTCGTAAGCCCTCTTTTTCAGCACGTCCAGCAGCGCCTCGGAGATCCTGTTCCAGAATCCCGGCCGCCTCCACCAGGAGCATGGCCAAAGACGTGTCCAGAACATCGGACGAAGTCATCCCCAAGTGGAGATACCGGGCCTCGGGCCCTACCCGCTCCCCGACCGCGGTAAGAAAGGCGATCACGTCATGTTTAACCACCTTTTCGATGGCCTCGATCCGCGCCACCTCGAACCCGGCATTTTTTCGAATGACTGCCGCCGCTTGGCTCGGGACCTGTCCGAGCTTGGCCATCGCCTCGCAGGCGAAAATCTCGATCTTCAGCCAGGTGTGAAACCGGTTGTCCGGTTCCCACACCTTGGCCATGATGTTTCGGGAATATCTTGGAATCATCCTTTTTATCCTCCGCTATCCACAAAATGGATTGCCGTGGGGCTCCGGGCATAACTGCCAACCCGAAAACCCATCCCCGGCTTGAAAGGGGCAACTTTCATTTCTTGATGGGCAAAATACCAGTTTCAGCCGTCAAAGTCAAGATTCTCGGGCGATTCGGCTACCCATTCAGTGACGGAGGGCGGCAGACTTTGTTGTTGGCCTGGGGGTTTGGGAGGTACGCGCCGGAAGCATCGGTCGGGATGAGCAGGGAGTCGGAGAAAACCCTGAGACTCCGATCTCAGCGGCGGGAGGCCTTGGCCCCCGCCCCGTCCACGAAGAAATCAGCGCCTTGTGATTCCAAGCGTAGCGCCCGGACCCCCAGGCCAGGGCACCTCCTGCTATTCACCCCGAACCTGAATCCGTAGCGGCTTCCCCCCTCGACTGAAGGGTTACGATTCGGGGCCATTCGAGGCCCGGCGGCCGTACCCATGACTCTTCGCTTGCAGAGAGAGCGAAATTATTTTCCCGAGAAATCATTTAATTCCTTGACGCGGAAAAATATTTTCAGTATTTTGATTTTCAGAGTTAATGTTTTTCAAGATCAGGAAAATGAATGACCCCAAAAATACAAACCATCCCCTTTAATTTTGGGGGAATCCCGCGGGATCAAGCCTCCTGGGAAAATGCCCGGGTTGTTTTTCTTTCGGTCCCCTACGACTTGACCACCTCCTACCTTCCCGGATCCCGCCGCGGCCCCCTGGCCATTCTGGAAGCTTCCACCCACATGGAGCTTTACGACGAAGAGTTGGGTTTCGAAACCGCCCGAATCGGTCTGCACACGATGGACCCCATCGAGGCGCTCTCCTCCGGACCCGAAGAAATGATCCGCCAAATCTCCGCCTACGCGGAGCCGGTCCTGGAAGCGGATAAATTCCCCGTTCTCCTCGGCGGTGAGCATAGCGTCACCTTAGGGTTAGCCTTCGAATTGAAGAAGAAATATCCAGGCCTTTCCTTTTTGCAGCTCGACGCTCACGCCGACCTGCGGAGCGATTTTGAAGGGACCCCGTACAGCCACGCCTGTGTGGCAAGGCGCCTGGCCGAACATGGACCGCTCGTCCAGGTCGGAATTCGGAGTCTGAGCGTCGAGGAAAGCGTGTACCTAAAGAACTCCCCCGTCCGTTCCTACCCTTGGCACGCTCTGAGCGATCTGCCCGGTTGGGAAGAAGACGCGATCGGTCATCTTTCCCCCGAGGTCTACGTCACGATTGATTTGGATGTCCTGGATCCGGCGATCATGCCGGCCACGGGAACCCCTGAGCCCGGAGGGTTGGACTGGCGGACCCTCACTCGCTTCCTGCGCAAGGTCGCCCGGCATCGAAAAGTAGTGGGCTTCGATGTGGTCGAGTTGGCCCCTATCCCCGGATGGGTCGCCCCGGATTTCCTCGCCGCCAAACTGATCTACCGTTTTCTGGGTGAAATTTTCGGCGAATCCCTCCGCAAGGAAGGAAACCCGTCTTCGGCAAAGGAGAAATGAAATTGGATAAATTCGTCCCCCGCAAGCTCTTTTTTACCAAAGGGGTGGGCATCCACAAAGAGGAACTCCGGTCGTTCGAGCTCGCCCTGCGGGATGCCGGCATTGAGAAATGCAATTTAGTCACGGTTTCCAGCATCCTGCCCCCGCGCTGCAAGATCGTCTCGCGGGCCCAGGGGCAGCGGGAGTTGGTTCCCGGGGGTATCACTTTCTGCGTTCTCGCCAAGTGCGCCTCCAACGAGCCCCGTCGCTTGATCGCCGCCTCGATCGGATGCGGGATCCCGTCGGACAAGGACCTGTACGGCTACCTCAGCGAACACCACGCCTATGGCCAGACGGAGAAAGAGGCGGGAGACTATGCGGAAGACCTGGCGGCGGCCATGCTGGCCTCCACCCTGGGGATTGAGTTCGACGAAGACAAGAGCTGGGACGAGAAAAAGGAATTTTACCGCATCAGCGACAAGATCGTTCGCACCACGAACGTGACCCAGTCCTGCATCGCGAAAACCGGATGGTCCACGGTCGTTGCCGCGGCCGTATTCCTGTTTTGAGGAAGGGGCGACATTTTCGCCGCTTGAAAATTGGGCGAAAATGAATTGCATATATCAAATTGAAAATTGAAAAGTCGGTATCAGTTGAGAGTTTTGAAAATATCATGTGCCCGCCTCTGTCGGGGCCCGGGGGCCGGAACGGAACGCGCCGGAAGCATCGGCTGGGTTGGCCCTTGGCCTCGAAGATCAGAGCTTGTTTCCGCCGGAGCGGGCGGGGCGTATCGTCCCCGCCCCCTCCACGGAGAAATCAGCGCCTCATGATTCCAAGCGGGCCGGTCTGGCCCCCGGGCCCTGGAACCGCTTGGCCCTGACGAAATTCCTCTTTTCAAGGGGCTAAAGTGTTACCAAAGTCGATGGTTTTTTCTGGAAAATTGCCCTTTTGCCCTTGAAAATTTCATTTTGTAATGAGATTTAGCGCTTCTTTTCAAAGCGCTAAATTGTTACCGGAAGGGATATCGTTTATGCACGTGGGGTTTTGCTTTAATCGGAAGAGGGAGACGGATGATTCGGTCGCCCCGGATTTTTATGCCGAGTGCGACGATGAGGAAACCATTGAGGCCGTGCGTTCCGCCCTCGCCCGCCGCCACCGCGTGTCGCCCATCGAAGGAGACGAGGACGCCTTCGAAAAGTTCCGCCGAATCCGTCCGGACATCGTCTTCAATATGGCCGAAGGACTCTACGGAGAAAGTCGGGAGTCGCAGATCCCGGCCATGCTCGAGATGCTCCGCATCCCCTACACCGGCTCCGATTCGCTGGTTCTCGGCATTTGCCTGGACAAGGCCTCGACCAAGCAGGTCCTTTGCTACCACGGGATTCCCAATCCCCCCTTTACGGTGGTCCGCGATCTCAAAGCCAAGAACGCCGTGCCTCCGCTTCCCCTCATCGTCAAACCCCTTTCCGAGGGGTCCAGCAAGGGGGTCACCAACGCCTCCTTGGTGCGCACGCGGAAACAACTCCGCGAGCAAATCGGGTTTGTCCTGACCCAATACCGCCAGCCGGCCCTCGTGGAGAAGTTTCTTCCCGGTCGCGAATTCACCGTGGCCCTCTTGGGGAACGGAAACGAGGTGGAGGTCCTCCCCATCGTGGAAATCCAATTCCAGGAGCTTCCCCCCCATATCAACCCCATTTATTCCTTTGAGGCAAAGTGGGTCTGGGACACCGTGGAAAAGCCGCTGGAAATCTTCTCCTGCCCCGCAAAAATCTCCGCGACCCTCCGGAAGAGAATTGAGCGGGTCTGCCGCGCCGCCTTTTCCGCTCTCCGGGTCCGCGACTGGTGCCGGATCGATGTCCGCCTGGATGAAAAGGGCGCACCCCACATTTTGGAATTAAATCCTTTGCCGGGGATCCTCCCCGACCCCGATGCCAATTCCTGTTTCCCCAAAGCGGCCCGGACCGCCGGGATTTCCTATGACGCCCTGATCAACCGGGTGTTGGCGATCGCCTGCAGTCGGGTGGGAGTGAGACCATGAAAAAAGCTTCCATCCTGGTCCTCTACAGCCTCCCCCTGCCCTGCTTCCCCGACGGCACCCCGGATCCCATCGGCCGAAAGTCCTCTCTCGAACGCCTCCATTTCGTTTCGGCCGCGCTGCGGGCTTCCGGCTATGGGGTTCAAACTCTCGAATTCAAAGACAACTGGGCGGCGGTTCTGAAGAAGATTTCCAATTCGCGAATGGACCTGATTTTCAACCTTTGCGAAGAATTCCGCGGCCAGTCCAAGCTGGAGATGAATATTGCCGCCCTGCTGGAAATGATCGCCGTGTCTTTCACCGGGTCTTCCTCCCTGGTTCTTGGCCTTACGCAGGACAAAGGGAAAACGAAATCCATCCTCGCCAACCACGGGATTCCGACGCCGGCCTGCGCCCTTTACGCCCCCGGCGCTCGGAACATTTCCCCTTCCCTGCGCTATCCCTTGATCGCCAAGCCCGTGGGCGAAGACGGCAGCCTGGGGATCGACAACGACGCTTTTGCCGCAGATGAAAAAATTCTCCGCCGAAAAGTCAGAAGCATCCACCGCTCCTACTGCCAGCCGGCCCTGGTGGAGGAATACATTGAGGGCCGGGAATTGAATATTTCGATCGTCGGCGGTGAAAAGCCCCAAGTCCTCCCGATTTCCGAGATCGATTTCTCCACTCTCCCGGCGGGTTTGCCCAAAATCTGCAGCTACGCCGCCAAATGGGTGGAAGGGACCCGAGAGTTTGCCCACACCTTGCCCCTTTGCCCTGCAAATCTGCCCCCGGATATCCGCAAGCGGGTCAGCTCCGTAGCCCTGGAATCCTACCGCCTTTTGGAGTGCCGGGACTACGCCCGCGTCGATATCCGCCTTTCGCCCCAGGGGGTTCCCTATGTCTTGGAGATCAACGCCAACCCGGACATCTCCCCGGATGCGGGAATGGTCCGTTCGGCAATGGCGGCGGGTTTTTCCTACAATTCTTTCATCAGTCAAATCGTAGAGGTCGCCTTGGCCCGGAGCCGCCGGCAATCCTTGGGCTATCAATAACCGCGCCGCCCCGGAGGTTGTTTCTTGTCCCCAAAAACGGAAGGTTCCAAGATCCCTCCCGGAAAATCCGACCCCGGAAAAATCAACAGGCAATGGAACGACGAGGATGTTCTGCCGCCGGTTTTGTCCGTGGACACCGAATTCGTCTTCCACCGCATGACCGTGGAAACGCTCAGGGCCGCCGGAACCGAAAACGGGGCCCGGGTATTGGATGTGGGATGCGGAAGGGCGATCGACGCCGCTTCCATGGCGCGAAGCGGAAGTCATCTCTTTGGGTGCGAGCCATCCCGCGTGATGCTGCAGAAGGCTCGTGAATGGCTTGGTCGGGAGAAAGCGCCGGTCGTTTTGGTCGGCGGCATCGCCGAGGATCTGCCGTTTGCCGGCGGATCTTTCCGGCGGGTGGTCTGCAAGGGGGCCATCGACCATTTCCGGAATCCGGAAAAAGCCGTTGCCGAAATGTGCCGCGTCGCCTGCCCGCGGGGGCGAGTCGTGCTGTCCGTGGCCAACTTTGAAAGTTTGAGCTGCCGACTGGGGCGATGGGTAGACCGGCTTCACCGCAAAATTACCGGCCGGGCGCTTTCCGGGCCCCACATCTGGGAAATCCCCGAAGATCATACCTATAAATTCGGCCATGCCTCCACCCTAACGCTGGCCAAGCGGAACCTCTCCGGGATCTCGGTTCGGGGCGTCTCCCTCCTTTGGGGATTCCCGCGCTGGCCCGGTTTTTTGAAAGGGATGCCCCGCCCCGCCGCGCTGATGATTCTCAAGTTGCTGGACCGCATCGCCGCCTGGCGCCCGGCTTGGAGCGATGTTCTCATTGTAACCGGGAAGCCGTTGCCACATTTTTCAGGCGTGGAAAGGAAAGAAAAAAATGGGTGATTCTTCACGATTTTGGGGCGCTGTTTTCTGCCTTGCCCTCTTGGGGGCCGCCGTTGTCTTTATTTGGGGGGTCTCTGTCCAGAGCTACTGGGCGTTAGCGATCCCGGTTGCCATCGGATTTTTAGGAATCCTTGGGCTCGGCTTCTGGATCGGGTGGACCATTTTAACCATCAAGACCACGCCTCCGGCCCCCGAACCAAAGCCGGATGAGGAAAAGAAATAAGCTCTTATTTCGAAAGGCGTAAAGAGTGAGAAGCAAGTGGCAGGGGGTTGCGGATTGATCGGCCCTGTATTTTAGGCAATTTAGGCACTTAAGGCGTTTCAGGCATTTTTGATGCACATCTGTCTTCTCTGTTACCGGGGAAATCCGTATTCCGGCGGGCAAGGGGGATATCTCTTTTCCCTCTCCCGGGAACTCGCTCGGATTGGCCATCGGATCACTATCCTGGTGGGGGCTCCCCTTCCCAGGCCCATGCCTTGGGCGAAAATCGTCCCGGTCGAGAATTTGAACCTCTGGGGCGTCCGCCGGGATTTCCTCCCATCCCCGAACCCCTGGGGAATTTTTCGCCCTCTGAACTTTTTTGAATGGGGGGTGACCCGGTTCGGTTTTTTTCCGGAAATGCTGATCTTCAGCTTCCGGATCATTCCCCTACTGCGGAAACTGCTCCGTTTCGAGAAGGTCGACGTCATTCATGATGTCCAGTCGCTCGGGTATGGGCTTCTGCTCGCCAAGGGATTTGGCCGCCCCGTGGTGACAACTGTTCACCACCCGCTGACAATCGACTATGCGGCGAGCCTGGAGCGGGACCGTAATTTCAAGGAACACTATTACACCGTAGTTTTCTATCCTTTGAAGATGCAGCGCAGGGTCATCAACCGCTTGGACCGGATCATCACTTCCTCAGAGGAAACGGCGCGGGAAATCACCAGGTCTTTCCGGGTCCCGCCGGAAAAGATCCGCAACGTTTACAATGGGCTCGAGACCGAGTTTCTGCGCCCCGGAAATGGGGAACACAGGGTTCCCCGCCGTCTTCTCTTTGTCGGGAATACCGACGACACCAAGAAGGGGATCATCTATCTGCTGAAAGCCATGACCCTGCTTCCGGAAGCGGTGACCCTGACGATCGTCGATCAGGGGAAACCTCATAAGACCTATGCCCCGAGAATGGTGGACGAATGGGGGCTTTCTTCCCGGGTGACTTTTACCGGAAAGGTCCCCACGGAAGTTCTTCGCACCCTTTATCGAGAAGCCGAGGCGGCCGTGCTTCCCTCCCTGTACGAAGGCTTTGGACTGCCGGCCGCCGAAGCCATGGCCTGCGAAACTCCCGTGGTCGCCACCGCAACGGGGGCCCTTCCGGAAGTTGTGGGGGGGGACGGGGCCGGCGTTCTGGTTCCCCCCAAAGACCCAAAAGCCCTGGCCGCAGCCATTTGGAAAATCCTTGCAGACCCGGCTGGAAGAAGAAAAATGGGGCAATTGGGGCGCCGGCGGGTGGAAGAGTTGTTCTCCTGGGGGAAAGTGGCCGAGCGAACGGTAAATGTGTATCGGGAACTGATCGAATCGCCTAGCTCAAAGCGCGGAGCGTAGAGGGAAAGTGCCTTCAAAAAAGGATTGCGCCAAAATGCGGTTGACGCCAGCCAGCGCTATGCGCTGCGTTTTTTCCTATAGGGAGATATTTGTGAAAATCGGTCTCTTGAGTTATCGCGGCAACCCTTACTGCGGAGGACAGGGAATCTATCTTACCTACCTCGCCAACGAACTGGTCAAATTGGGTCACGAAGTCCATGTCCTGGTGGGCCCGCCCTGGCCCCTTTACTTGAAGGGGGCCACTGTTCATCAAATCGAAAATTTCAATTTTTTCGGCAAAAAGCAGGATTTTTTGCCTCCCGGGGAACCCCTTCAAGATCTTCTCCCCGCTTCATTTCTACGAGTACGCCGCCTCGCGCTTCGGGATCTTCCCCGAGATCAAGGCCTTCAGTTTTCGCGCCTTCTTCAAATTAGCGGAGCTGAGCCGGGAACACCGTTTCGACATTCTCCACGACAACCAGTGTCTCGGCTACGGCATGCTCCTCTGGAAATACCTTGGCGCTCCCGGTGGTCTCCACCCTCCACCACCCTCTTTCCATCGACCGCGCCACCTGGTTCGAGCAGCCCTCCAACCTGAAGCAGAAAATTTACCGGGTGCTTTACTATCCCCTGATCATGCAGCGCATCGTCAGCAACCGCCTCGACCGGATCATCACCGTTTCCCACGACTCGGCCCGGGAAATCACCAGCGCCTTCGGCGTTCCCCCCGAAAATATCCGCGTGGTTTACAACGGTCTGGACAGCAATGAATTTATGCCCATCCCCGGGGTTCCCAAAAAAAACAAAAGTCTGATCTTCGTCGGAAATTCCGAAGACCGGAAAAAAGGGTTGCTGTATCTTCTGGAGGCCCTCGCCCTCTTCCCGAAGATATCACCCTGACCGTAGTAGACGGGGGCGCCCCACGGCGTTCTTATGCCAGATGCTCACCGAAAAATTCCGTCTCGGGCATCGGGTCCATTTTACCGGGAAAATCAACCCGGGGGATTTGATCCGGTATTACTGCGAGGCCGAGATCGCCGTCGTCCCTTCCCTCTACGAAGGATTCGGATTCCCGGCCGCCGAAGCCATGGCCTGCGAACTCCCGGTGATATCCAGCACCGCCGGCGCCCTTCCGGAAGTCGTGGGTCATGACGGCGCCGCCGTTTTGGTTCCCCCCCGCGATTCCCGAGCCATTGCCGCCGCAGTCGGACACTGATTGCGAATCAGGAACTGCGGCGGAACATGGGCAAGGCCGCCCGCGAAAGGGTTTTGAAGCTTTTTACCTGGGAAAATGCCGCCCGTCAAATGGTGGAAGTTTACCGGGAGGCGATCGATGCTCACCGTTGATTTTCGCCGCCTCCCCCTGCAGGAGAAAGATTTGGTCCTTGATGCCGGATGCGGAGAAGGCCGGCATACCTTTCATTGCTTCCGCAGCAACTGTTCCATTCTGGGGATGGACCTGGACAAAAAAAGCCTTCTCAAGGCCCGGTGGGTCCTGGGGGAAATGAAAAAACGCGGAGATGGCAACGGCCGGGTCCTTTTCCTCCGGGGAGATGCCCTGCGATTTCCTTTTCGAACAGGAACGTTTGATAAGATCATCTGCGCGGAAGTGATCGAGCATGTTCGCGACGATCGTCTGGGAATTGCCGAGCTGGCCCGAATCCTGAAACCGAGGGGAAACATCGCCATTACCGTACCCACCACCGTTACGGAACGGATGTACAAGAAACTTTCGGACGAATATTTCCGGACTCCCGGAGGGCACATCCGCATCGTCAACCCCAAAGATATGGCTGCCTGCATGGAAGAGAACCGCCTGCGGGTTTATGCCGTAAGCTTTGCCCACGCCTTCCACACCCCCTACTGGATGCTTCGCTGCCTTGCGGGCCTGCACGACGAAAACGCCAGGATTCCGGCCGCCTATCGCCAATTCCTGCATTTGTCGCTTTTTTCTCAACCGCTTCGAATCATGGAGAAGGTCCTCAACTATTTCTTCCCGAAATCGATCGTGCTCTATGCCCAAAAAGTCTGAAATCCCGCCCTCCCCCAGAGTCCTCATGTTGATATTTTCCTGGCTTGTCATCGAAATATTATATTCGCCTAATCAAAATTATTAATTGGATTTATGAGAGGGCACCTGTTACCAATAATCCAAGGCGGCAAAAATCGTTGCCTCCTTCGATTCGAAATGCTCTCGCACCCAGAATACCTTGTTGACCACCCACCCGTTAAGAGAGGCGGCAGAATTATGAACCCGGAAATCGTTGTTGAATATGAACATGACGGCGGAACATCCCATTGTCTCAACTGGGGCTCGAAGGCCATGCCCGATTTGCGCATCGATTATACGGGAATTCCTTTGCCGGAGAGAGGCGGGACTGCGAATCGTCTCCTTTGCGCCTCGGCTTTGTACTGCTATGCTTCTACCTTGGCGGCCGCCATGAGCGCCAGAGGCGTTAAAAACCTAAGGCTTACGGGTAAGGCCGTTTCGGAGACCTTCAAAGACGAATTTCAGCGTACCAAAATTGGCAAGATTAAAATCGAGATAACCGTTTCCCTGGAGGATAAATATCTGCCCGTGTTGGAGAAATGCAAAAAAATCATGGAGAAGGGCTGTTTCGTCACCTCTTCCCTCGAAAGCGGAATGACGGTCGAGCACGTAATCCAGGAATTCCTCTCGATACGAATTATGACGTCAAACATCGAGTAATAATCCAATCAAAACAAGTCTCGCAATTGCCCGGATAGACCTCCATCAGCGAGCGGACTCGCCCATCCGGTAACAGAAAAAGTTCCAGACATACCGCCAATCGGGACTTCCGGAATTGATATATATGCGTACATGACGTCCTAAACGTCCCACGATTGCCTGGATGTAACTCCGTATAGCGAGATGACCAACCCTTCAAGTGATTTATCAATATGTCCCAACACTTTACCTCCAGTTTTTTCGTCCGGGGAATTCAACGGGCTGCGCCTGGCGTTCTCTTTTGATCTTACGCTGACAAAAACGCCGCCAGGCCACGGGCGCGATCAGGCTTGCCGCCCCGATGAGAAGAAGGCCAAGAGCGATGGGCCGGCCGAGGAGGTAGCCCATCTCCCCTCTGGCCAGCATCAGGGTGCGGATGAGAGACTCCTCCATGAGGGCGCCGATGACCAGCGGCAGCACCAGGGTTGCCGGGCTGAGGCGAAATTTTCGCATGGCATACCCCACCAGGCTCATGGCCAGCATCACGATCAGGTCGAAGACGCTGTTGTTCACACTGTAGACGCCAACCACGGAGACCAGAACGATAAAGGCAAGCAGCAGATCCCGAGGCAGCCGCAAAATGCTCACGAACAACCCGATCATGGGGAGGTTCAAGATCAGCAACATCACGTTTCCCGCGTACATGCTGGCCACCAGGCCCCAGAAGACCTGCGGATGCTCGCGCAAGAGCAAAGGGCCGGGCTGAACGCCGTGGATGATGAAGGCTCCGAGAAGAAGCGCCGTCGGCGGGGCGAAGGGAACGCCCAGGGACAGCAGCGGCACCAGGGTTCCGCCGGCGGCGGCGTTGTTGGCCGATTCGGGGCCGGCCACGCCCTCGATGGCGCCTTTTCCGAATTCCTCCGGGTGCTTGGAGACGCGCTTTTCCAGCGCATAAGACGCGAACGTCGAGAGAATGGCGGCAGGTCCGGGGATGAGACCGAAGGGAAAGCCAACGGCCGTGCCGCGCAGAATCGGTCCTATGGAGCGGCGCCACTCCCGGCGGGTCGGAAGCAATTCGCGCAGCCGCACCGAGGAGATCTGCGAGGCCGATTCTTTCTCCTCGGCGGCGATCAGCACCTCGGCGATGCCGAACAAGCCGACGACCACAGGGGTGAGCTCGACGCCATGCCAGAGATCGATGCTGCCGAAAGTGAAGCGGGAGACGCTGTACATCATTTCCTGGCCCACAGTCCTCAGCGCCAGGCCGATTCCGACAAGCATGAAAGCGATGGCCAGCCCTCCGCCGGTCAACCTGGACAAAACCATGAGGCCGAAGGCGGTCAGCGCGAAATACTCGGGGGCCCCGAACCTCAAGGCGAACTGGCCCAGGATGGGCGCGAAAACCATCAGCAGCACCACCGCGATCGTGCCGGCGATAAACGAACCCACGGCGGAAACCGCAAGCGCAGCCCCGGCCCGGCCGCGTTTGGTCATCTGGTAGCCGTCGATGGTGGTAATAACCGAGGTCGACTCGCCGGGGATGTTCATCAGAATCGATGTCGTCGATCCGCCGTACTGGGCCCCGTAGAATATGCCCGCCATCAGGATCAGGGCCGCGGTGGCCTCCATCTGGAAGCTGATCGGAAGCAGAATGGCCATGGCGCCTATCGGGCCCAGACCGGGTAATACCCCCACCACGGTTCCCAAGAAGACTCCGGCAACCAGGGCGATGAGGTTGTTCGGGGAGACGAGGAAAGCGAAACCGTTCAGGAGTCCCGTAAATGATTCCATCGATCGATGCCTAAAAAGGGAGAGGTCCCGGAGGCAAAGGAACTCCGAGAAGGTTGAAGAAATAATAGGAGACAGCCGCTGTCGCCAGCGCGATGCCCACAATCGCCCAGCGCGTCCGGCGGCCGAGAAATAAAATCAACAATGCGGTCAGCGCCGTTGAGGCGATCAGGTAGCCCGCCGGCTTGAGCAGAATAAATGAAGACCCCGATCGAAGCGCAAATGGCGGGCACCCGCCACCAGGCCGGGCCAAGCGGCTCCGGGCCGGGGGAAGGCCGGGTGATCTCTTCATACAGGCGAAAGCCGCTGGCCACCAGGAGGAGAATGCCGACAAACGCCGGAAAAAGGCCGGCCTGGGGAGAGGCCAGGGTGCCCACCTGGTAGCTCAGCGCACCGATCGTGTAAAGCAGACCGAGCACCAGCACGAGCAAGGGCACGACAAGAGACCAGGAAACGCCTCCAGGCAACGTCCGGCCCGCGGATTTTTCGGAACCCTTTTGAGAGGCGCCCGGCTCTGTCACTTCGCCTTCCAGCCAAGCTCTTGGACGACGGCCTTGTAGCGTTCGGCGTCCGCCCGCAGCTTCTTGGTCAACTCCTCGGGCCCGGCATAGGAAGCGAAGATGCCGGTCTTGTCGGCGTAGTCCTGGAAAGTCTGGCTCTTGGCAGCCTTGGTGTAGGCCGCGGTGAGCTTATCGATCGCCTCCTTGGGAATCCCCTTGGGCGCAAACACGAACTCGTAAGGAATATCGGTGATGTCGTAGCCGAGCTCCTTGACAATCGGGATATCTGCCAGGCGATTGGATCTTCGGCCTGCAAAAACGCTCAGGGCGCGCACCGTGCCCGCTTTGATAGTGCTGGGTCATGACCGCCACCTGGCCCATGGAAGCTTCGATGGTTCCCCCCAGGACCGCCGTAACGTGGTCAGCCGAACCATAGGGAACCAGGTTGAGCTTGATGCCCGCTTTCTTTTCGAGCATGACCAGGGTCACGTGCGGGATGTTGTAGTTGCCGCCGACAATACCGACCGACACCTGCCCCGGCCGTTTCTTCGCCTCATCGACAAGATCCTTGAGGGTTTTTAGCGGCGAGTCCGCCTTCACGTAAAGCACCATCGGAGCCTCGTTTGACTGCACCAGCGGCAGCATGTCTTCCGGGCCCTTGTAGGGGAGGTCCTTAAGCAGGGGTTGGATGGTCACCATGGCTACGGCGCACATCCCGATGGTATATCCGTCGGGCTTGGAGAGGATGGTTTCGGCAACGCCCGCCGCCCCCCCAGGACCCGGACGGTTGATGATCACGATCTTTTTACCGAGCTCCTTTTCAGCCTCGCTGGAAAGCATCCTGAAAGTTGCATCCGGACCGCCGCCGGCTGCCATCGGCACGATCAGGTTTACGGGCTTCGTGGGGTATTCCGCCGCCGGGACCGGACCCGCCTGCGCAAGCACCAGAAAAGAGAGTAACAGTACATAGGGAATGGCAAGACGGATAAGGAATCTGTTTGGCATGACCGGAACCTCCTTGGTTGAAAAGAGTCTTCATCTTAAGCCAGCGCTCTGCAAAGGAGCCGGCCGCGGCTTCATCGACCCGCTTTCGCGGGAAACAGCTTCGTCCCCGATTCCCCGGAAGGATTTCATTCTACTTTAGACCGGAAAGTTGTCAAACGCTTTTCCCCAACTTCCGCCCTCACGATTTTAGGCCAAAAAGACTGTACGGCATCGTTAAAGCTGTGTCCACCCATTTTCTCCGGAAGCTGCCCCCATCCATGGATTATTTAAGCAGCCTTCCATCACAGCCAAGTCGGCGGGATTCGCTTCGGCTATATTCTGGTTCATATCCCGGTCTTTTTCAAGGTTAAAAAGATAGCGCTCCTTTGGCTCCCGTAGATTCACGAAACAATGAAATTTGCGGTTTCTCGTGTAGGCATGGATCTGATATCCGCCGGCGGCGTTAAACCTCGCCTCCTATGACAAGAGGAAACAACGGCGGGTCCCTTTTGGTTTGCCGAACCAGCCCAATTTACCGGTTGGATTCTATCTTCACGATTTGTTATGGTCAAATTAATAATATCAATATGTCGAATAGAATTTTTTAATACGGATTGCAAAAAGGATCGGAGAATTTGAGAGGGATTCCGGCTATGCTCGGGGGCTTTTATTTTGCGGCGAAATATCGAGACTTACGAAGAGGGCAAAGGAAGGGAAGGAACCGGAGACAAGGATCCATCAAAATCGAGATTTATATTTTCGATCAAAATGTATCGGTGATCCCCCAAAAGACCGAAGGTTCAATCCAAATGCTCACGAGGACCCGTTCTTGTCGCCTAAAACATGTATTCATACGATCGATATTCGGAAAAATATTATCGATTGGATAAAGGGGCGTCATCCGAATATGTTATAGAAAATAATAGCCTATGTAAAATGGGGCCTCGATCCGGGTTTCAAGGCATTCATCTTTTGACTTTCTCCAAGGACTCATTTATGTCGGATTTCCATCAACAGGGCGTGATTGCCGATTTGCATCGGCTTCAAGAAACCCTCGATCCCGATTCTTATTTGCTCCGCCTGGAAAGTGACTTGGAGGAATATGCCCGGAAGGTGCGTATGGCTCTGATTTTGCCTGTGCACATTTCCGAATTTCGGAGCGGGAAGGCTCTCCCAAGAATCGTTGCCGAAATTTCCAAGGTCCGCTATCTGCGCCAGATTTTGATCGCCCTTGGAGGAGTGGAACGGTTGAATGATTTTCAGGCGGCGAAAGACTATTTCGGAAGGCTCAGGGCAACCGGAGGAGATGTCAACGTCATCTGGGTCGACGGCCCGCGGATCCAATCTGTTTTTCGCTCCCTCCAAGATCAGAAAATGCCCGTAGGAACGAGCGGAAAAGGCCAGTCGGTTTGGATCGCTCTCGGGTACCTTTTCGCACAGAATGATTGTGAGCTGATTGCTCTCCATGATTGTGACGTCCTTACCTATGACCGCATCTTTCTTGCCAGGCTTTTTCATCCATTCACCAATCCCTCCGGTCATTTCCAATTCTGCAAAGGCTATTACCCCCGGTATTCTTCAAGGGAAAGAGTCATGCAAGGGCGGGTGACCAGGCTGTTTGTGATTCCTTTCCTGGACGCGATGAAAACCGTCGTCGAACTTTGGGGCGGGAACCATCCTCTCCATCCATTTTTCGATTTTTTTTCAGCTTTCAAATATCCTCTGGCCGGAGAGGTGAGCTTTGGGGCTGACTTAGGGAAAATCCCTCGAATTTTCCTCCGATTGGGGGCTTGAGGTGGCGATGATTTCCCAAGTCTATCATCATCTGAAACCAAGGCAGGTTGCCCAAGTGGCCTTGACCGGGAATTATGATCATAAACACCAAGATCTTTCCCCCGACGACTCCGCCAAAGGGTTACATAAAAATGGTTTTAAATATTGCCGCCTTTTTCTCCCATTTTTTGGCAACCCAGGGCCTTGCTGTCGATGAAACGTTCAGGACCCTTCTCTGCCGGGAATACGCCAAGAGCGCGGCCCGATTTATAGATTTTTACTATGCCGATGCATCCATCAATTGTTTCTTTTACGACCGGTCTCAGGAAGAAAGCACCGTGCGGTGCTTCCAGGGGTTTCTGCAGAATGGTTGGGGGAAAGATGCCGGGAGCTTCCCAGACTGCCCTCCTCCCCTCCTGGAAAAAACTTGCCGCAACAATCCCCCACATCCAAAACGGATTGGTCAAGGCGGTCGCGGAAGACAACGTTTTACCAAGGTGTTTCCGAAAACGACAGGATCCGCTCCCGACCGCAACCCAGCAAACCACCGTCTTCCATAATGGGAAGATCTGAGAGAGAGGAGAGAACCATGGAAGTCAGGGAAACGGAGCAGACCTGCGGAATCTCCAAAAGGGAATTCGCCATTGAATTTGAAGGGGATGAACTTGTCAATGTTTACCGGGTAATGCATTACGCCCAAAAGGGAATCGGCTTTTACGATGAAGGTTTTCTGGAAGACCTGCTTTCCCAAATGAGCTTTATCGTCGGCGCCGCCGTTTTCGAACCCAAGGAGGAGAATTCCCAGGACGATTCGATCCGGTGGGAAGATACCGGGATCGGCTACGTGGTTTTCTTTAACGAAACGGAAGCGGGGAATTTATTCCGAATCTTCAACGGGGCCAAAACCCCCGGGGAGGGGTTTAACAGAGAGGTAAATCAGAAATTATTAAATCAGATGCTGGAAATCGCGCCCACCCAGCTGCAAAATTTGCCGATTATCAATCGCTGAAGGGAGAACAAAATGAACGTCATCATGATCATAAACGATTCGATGCGTCAGGATCATTTGGGTTGCTATGGCAATTCTTGGATCCAGACGCCCAACCTCGATAAACTTGCCCGGGAGAGCGCCGTATTTGATTGTGCCTACTCGGAAGGACTGCCCACGGTGCCCACGCGGACGACATTCTTCACCGGCCGTTTCACCTTTCCTTTCCGGGGCTGGCAGAGGCTGGAGCCGACGGATCTCCTGCTGGCGGAGACCCTGTGGAACCGGGGCTTTCAGTCGGCCATGGTGACCGATGTGTACCACCTGCACAAGCCGACCATGGCCTTCGAGAGAGGGTTTGATTATACCAAGCATATCCGCGGTCATGAAGGCGACCCCTATGTCGTCGATCCGAATATCTCCGTAGATGTGGATACGTATTATAAGGGGGACGGGAAAGATACTTCCGTCAAGGCCCAGCTCACTCAGTATCTCCGGAATATCCATCACTGGAAGGGGGAGGACGACACCTTCGTCGCCCAGGTCATGAAGGAGGGTTTGGGTTGGCTGGAAAAGCTGAAAAAGAAGGACAACTTCATGCTCTGGCTCGACTGCTTCGATCCCCACGAACCCTGGGACCCCCCCTCCCCCTACAACCGCATGTACACCGACCCGAATTACCGAGGAAAGGATATTATCCATCCCATCCCCGGAAAGGTGGAGGGCTATCTCACGCCCGAGGAACTCCATCACATCAAAAAGCTCTACGCGGGAAAAGTAACCCTCTGTGATCGATGGGTCGGCTTCTTCCTGGATGAAATCCGCCGGATGGGTCTCTACGACAATACGATGGTTGTCTACACCAGTGACCACGGAGAGCCCTTCGGCGAACACGGGTATATTAAAAAAGCCGAGCCCGGTCTCTATGATGAACTGGTCCGAATTCCGTTGATCATCCGTCACCCCCAGGGTGTCGGGGCCGGAAAACACTTCGGCGCCCTGGTTGAGACCCCCGAAATTTTCGCCACCATCGTCGATTTCTTAAAAACGGGCAAACCGCCCCGCATCCATGGGGAAAGCCTTCTTCCAATCATGGCCGGGCAAACCGAAAAGATCCGCGACTATGCTTATATGGGGTACTTCAAGCGAACCTGGAGGGTAAGCAATAAAATTTGGAGTTTCGTATTGAGTCTCGAAAAAGGGAGGCCGAACGAGCTTTACAATCTGCAGGAGGATCCGGAGGAAAAAAAGAACCTCATTGAAACGGAAAAACAAAAAGCCATGGAGCTTGAATTGGAACTCCGAAGGTTCGTCGCCAATCTTCGCTGATTCGGAAAAGGCGGGAAACCGTTCGATCCTTGAATAAATTGACCCCTTAAGGAGGAGCTATGAATTTGGTAACCATCATTATCGATTCGTTACGCGCCGACCATGTCGGCATCAACGGGAATTCCTGGATCAAGACGCCCAGCATGGATGCTTTGGGCCGGGAAAGCGTCCGGTTTACCCGCGCCTTTCCGGAATCGCTGCCTACGGTCCAGGTCCGCAAGGCTCTCCATACGGGAAAACGCGTCTTTCCGTATCGGAACTGGACGCCCTATAAACCGGCGCCCACCCCGGGATGGACCCCTCTGAATGAAAGCGACGCCACGATGGCTGAAATCCTTCAGGGCAAAGGGTATCGAACCGCGCTGATGACCGATTTGTATCATATCTTCCGGCCCGGAATGAATTTTATCCGGGGCTTCGACGAGTGGCGCTTTACCCGCGGCCAGGAATTCGACGCGTATCGTTCCGGATCCTGGGAGGCGACCGACATCGAAAAATATCTCACCCCAAAAATGGACCGCAACCGGTTGCCGGCAAAAATGTTCCCGCATTATCTCCGCAATGTCGAAACCCGCCGGAACGAGGAAGACTACTTTGCCCCGCAGGTCTTCAAATCGGCGGCGCGGTGGCTGGAGGAAAACCACAAAGTCGGATAAATTTTTCCTCTGCATCGATTCTTTCGATCCCCACGAACCCTTTGATCCGCCCCAGTTCTACCGCGACCTATATGATCCCGGATACCGGGGGACCGAGGTGATTCTGCCTTTCTACACGGAGGAACTCGATTACCTGAGCGATGCCGAACTTAAACATGTAAGAGCTCTTTATGCCGGGGAAGTCACGATGGTCGACACCTGGTTGGGATATTTTCTCCAAAAAATGCAGCAGATGGACCTGATGAAAAACACGGCCATTGTTCTTATCAGCGACCATGGCCACCTGCTCGGCGAGAACGGCCGCATGGGCAAGCCTCCGGCAGGGCTTTATCCCGAGTTGACCGATCTGGTATTTTTTATCAAGGCCCCTGGGCAACGACCCAAGATCATCGATAGCTTCGTTTTCAATCACGACTATTTTCCGACCGTTTTCTCTCTGCTCGGAGAACCCATCCCGTCCCAGGCCGAGGGAAACAATCTCTGGGACCTCGTTGAAGGGAAAAAACAGGAGTTCCATAAACATATCACATCCATCCATAAGACCTGGGTGTGCGTTATCGACAATCGGCACCGTTTGATCTGCCGGACAACGGGCAAAGAACCGCGGCTTTATGATCTTGAGCGGGACCCCGCCTGCGCCCAAAATATCGCCGATAAGACACCCGGAGATTGTCCAGCGGATGTTTGCCTTGGCGATCAAGGACGCTGGAGGCGAAATACCGATCTATCCTGATCCGGGCTGGTAACGATTGACATTCGATGGATAAAGAATTCTTCTCGGAAGGAGGGAAACAATGAGCGCGCCCGGGAAAAGAGTTCTTGGGACGTAGCCGGAATTCAGGTTTCCGAACTGGGTTTCGGGGCCTGGCCGATCGGCGGAACTCAATATGGACCTGTGCCTGAAGTCGAAGCCGTGGCTGTCATTCACGGGTATATCCAGGCAGGAGGGAATTTTATCGACACGGCCCGGGTCTACGGGGAAAGCGAGGCGATCCTGGGCAGGGTCCTCAGCAAAGGAAAACTGCGGGAGCAGATCGTCCTGGCCACTAAGACCCTGAAGGGAAACGAGCCCGACACCATCCCGGCGATCCGGGGGGAGTTGGAGGAATCCCTTCGCCTCCTCAAAACCGAGTATGTTGACCTTTACTACCTTCATCAACCCCCCGATGATCCCGAGGTTATGAATCAGGCGCTTGACGTCCTCGAATCGTTTAAGAGGGAGGGGAAACTGAGGGCGATCGGGGCTTCCATCAAAGGACCGGCGGTTACCGAGGCCACCCTGAAACTTTGCCGGCAGTATATTGACTCGGGGCGAATCGATGCGATTCAGCTCGTCTACAGCATTCTCCGCCAAAAGAACGCGTCCGTCTTCGATTACGCCCGCCGGAAGGGCGTCGGCATCGTCGTCCGGACTTCAATCGAGAGCGGCTTTCTGAGCGGAAGGTATCGCCCCGGGCAGGTCATCGCCGAGGGGCACCGGAAGCGCTGGCCCCCGGAAACCCAGTTTCTGATCTTCCAAAAAAGTGATTGGAAATGGAAAAGTATGCCATTCAGCCTCCATACACATCCATGCCCGAAGTGGCTGTGCGCTTTTCTTTGGATACCGCAGGGGGTATCCAGCGTTATCGCCGGGGCGCGGACCCTGGAGCAGATGCAATAAGAATATGGCCGTCGCGGTCTCTGCCGCCCCTGCTTCCCAAGAATCCGCGCGAGACTGGAAGAGGAATTCGGAGGATTAACGGAAAAGTTTCAATCCCAATCTGATCTTTCGGTAGAGTTTTAAACAGGTTCTCGCGGCTGGCACCCCCTTGAACGCCGCCGCGCAAGAGAACACACCAAAAGAAAAGGAGGTTCCATATGAAAAAGGTTTCTTTGAGCATTCTTTTGATCCTCTCGGTCTTGCCCTGGTCGGCAACGGCTGGCCCGAATATGCTTCGGCCAAGTACCCGGAAAGAGCGGTAACCGTCCTAACCCCCCACCCGGCCGGCGGGGATACGGACACGGTTGCGAGGGCCATTGTGGAGGCCGCGCGCAAGGATTTTCCGAAAGGGATCGCCGTGGTCAATCGTGTCAGGCGGAGGGGGGACGATCGGGATCGTCGAACTCGTCCGCGCGAAGGCCGACGGCTATACCTTGGCGAGCACGCCGATCGCCCCGCTGGTCGTTGCCCCGCATCGCCTGGAAATCCCCTATAAAACCGCCAACGATTATCAGCCGATTATCAAAATGGTGGCGTCGACCTTCAACCTCGCCGTCCGCAAGGATAAGCCCTGGAAGAACCTTCAAGAATTCTTGGCCTTTTGCCAAGCCAACCCCGGAAAGGTTCGGGTCGGGGTCGCCGCCGAGGGAACCATCCCGCACCTGGTTATGGCCAGGTTTGCCCGTCTGGCCAAGCTTGATCTAACGATTGTCCCTTTCACGGGAGGGGTGGAAAGCGTCACGGCCCTGATCGGCGGTCACGTGGATGCAAACTGCCAGGCCCTTTCGGAGATCATCTCCCATGCTCAGGCGGGAGGGGTCCGAATTTTGCTCTCATTCGATGAAAGCCGCACCGCCGGTTTACCGGATGTGCCCACCGCCAAGGAATCGGGATTGATATGACGGGCATCCTTTATCATTCCATCATCGCCCCGAAGGGCCTGCCGCCCGAGACGGTTTCTTTTCTGCACCAGACTTTCAAGGCGGCCATGGAGGACCCGACCTTCCGTAAAGTAATGGAACAGAAATGCTACCAGATGGTCTACGAAGGGTCGGAAGACCTCAAAAAGAGGCTGTTGGAAGATTACCAGGGCTATGGCAGGTTGATCCAAGAGCTGGGGCTCGGGAAAAAATAGAATCCTTTCCGTGGAAGAAAGCCGGCATGGCCGCAAAATTCCAAAAGGTCTGTTATCTGATCTTTCTCGTCATCGGGATTCTCTATCTCCTCGGCAGCCTTTTCCTTCCGATCGGCGCCCTCGCCACTCCCAAGGGGGGCCTTTTCCCCCTCCTGGTCGCCATTTTCCTGATCGGCATGAGCACCGCCTTGATCGCCGGTTTCGTGAAAGGCTCCCCCGGGGCCGTGGAAGCGATTGAAGATTTTCCCGCGGGCAAAGACCGCCATCGTGTCTTGGCGGTTGCCATCCGCTTTGATCTTATATTGCCGTGCTCCTGAAACCCATCGGGATACTTGCTTTCCACCGTTGGTCTCATGGGCGTTATTGTGCATTTGTTGGGGCTGCGGGGGTGGGTCCGGGTTGCTTTGGCCGCCATCCTCACCGGGGTTCTATCCTACTGCCTGTTTGCCCTTATCCTCGATGTCCCGCTGCCGCGAGGGGAGGTTTTTCCTTAATTTGGACGCGCTTCAGGGAATCGTCAATGGCTTTAGCGTTGCGCTGACGGCAACCAATATTCTCATGTGCTTTCTCGGCTGCCTGCTGGGAACGATCGTCGGGGTTCTGCCCGGCCTCGGACCGGTCGGGGCGATGGCCCTTCTGATTCCCATCCACTTATATCCTGGGACCGACCTCGGCCATGATCATGCTCTCCGGCATTTTTTACGGCGCCATGTATGGCGGGTCTACGACGTCGATCCTGCTCAATGTTCCGGGGGAAGCCGCTTCGGTCGTAACCGCCATCGATGGCCACCAAATGGCCCGCAAAGGGCGAGCGGGGGCGGCCTTGACGGTTGCCGCCGTCGGTTCCTTCATCGCCGGCACCCTGGGGATCGTGGCGCTTATGTTTTTCGCTCCTCCTCTGGCAGCTTTGGCCCTGTCCTTCGGCGCCCCGGAATATTTTTCCCTGGCCCTCTTGGGTCTGATTTTTCTTTCGCAGTTGGGAGGGGGGTCCCCGCTCAAGGCTTATCTGATGGCCGGTTTCGGACTCCTTCTGGGCACGATCGGAACGGACTTAATGTCCGGCCTAACCCGTTTCACCTTCGGCAACGTGGACTTGAGCCAAGGGATAGAACTTGTGCCCGTGGCCATGGGTCTCTACGGCATCAGCGAGGTCCTGCTGATCGCCGAGAGGATCACCGGAATTCCCCAGGTCATCAAAGTTAAACTGCGGGAACTTTTTCCGACCGCCGCCGAGTGGAGAAGATCAACGGCCCCGATGGTCCGGGGAGGATTTGTCGGCTTCGTCATGGGGCTCATTCCTGGTCCGGCAGCCATTCTTTCGACCTTTCTCGCTTATGCGATGGAAAAAAGAATTTCCAAACACCCCGAAGAATTCGGGAAAGGGGCCATCGAAGGGGTTGCCGGACCGGAGGCTGCTAATAACGCGGCCACGGCGGGGTCCATGGTCCCCCTTTTGGCCTTGGGCATTCCCTTCGCCCCCCCACGGCCATGCTGATGAGCGCCTTGACCATTCACGGCGTTCAACCGGGTCCCCTTTTTATGAAACAGTGCCCGGATATATTCTGGGGGGTAATCGCCAGCATGTATATCGGCAATGTGGTTCTGTTAATTCTGAATTTGCCCCTGGTGAGTGTGTTCGCGAGTATCATGCGCATTCCCCAGCACCTGTTAATGGGGATAATCCTGGTTTTGTGCCTGGTGGGATCTTTCAGTATCAACAACAGCTTTCTGGATGTTTATATCCTGGTCGCGATGGGTTTGGTGGGATATGTTCTGCGCAAGCTGAAATTTGATATGGCCCCCCTCATTTTGGGTTTGGTGCTCGGGCCCTATGATCGAAAAAACCTTTCGTCAGGCGCTCTATATGGCGCGCGGAGATTTGTGGCTCCTCCTGCAACGGCCGATTACCGCCACCCTTTTGGCCTCAGGGGCTTGCCGTTATTCTCCTTTCGGCCTATCTGCGGCGCCGCCGATCGAGAAAATATATAGGATTTTTTCCATCGCTCCTGGAATTCGGCAACGGTTTGCCGGCTCCTGGCAGGGCGGCCAGACGGCTTTGGGAAATGCCGCGCGATTCCTATTTGGGGGGTTGCCCTCTTCTAATCCGCTCGAGAAATTCCCTCGCGGCCGGGTTAAGATATTTCTTTTGCCGCATGATGAGCTGATATTTTCTTTTATCGAAAAAATCGCCCAGGTCGAAGACGGACAGCTTGCTTTCCTCCTCCGGGGTGACCGTAAAGTCATCGAGAATGGCGACCCCCAGCCCCAGTTCAACATATTTTTTAACGATCTCAAAGTTGTTGAACACCAGGACCGTCTTTATTTTCAACCCGTCCCCGGGCAAACCGCCTTTCAATCAGCGGCGTGATGGTGCTGGTCCGGGGGAAGCCGATGTGCGGAAGCTTGAAGCCATGGCGGCCATCGAGATTTTCTTCCTGGGAATAAGGGCCGAGGTTTTTCGCCGTGATGAGTTTGAGCTCTGGTTTCGAACAAATCGTAGACGTTACGAGACCCTGCGGGCGTTTCGAGGAAGCTGGCAATCCCAAAGTCGGCAGCCCCCGTTTCCACGGCCGCGAGGACCGCCTCGACTCCGCCCCCCTGAAGATCGAAAGGAGATCGTGGGGGTAGGATCCCGCTGAAAATCAAGGACAAATCGGGGCAGATAATACAAAATAACCGCGTGCGTTGTGGCGACGCGGACGATCCCTTCCACGGGAAGCTCTGGGTTTATAAAGTTTTTCCTTTCATCTCCTCGATTAATTCAAAAAGAGGCACAACCAGCTCCAGCAGAACCTTCCCCTCGGCCGTCAATTCCATCTTCCCCCGGGATCGCTCAAAAAGAGAAGATGCCGAACTCTTCCTCCAAACATTTAATCTGATGGCTGACGGCGGGTTGATTGCGCCTCATCGCCTCGGCGGCCCGAGTCACACTGCCGGTTCTGGCAACAAAGTAGAAACCCCGGAGCCATTGAAATAAATCCCCGCCAAATTCCTCGATCATATTCTTCTCAGCCGAAGCTGCCTCCTCTGCCCCTCTTCACCTCAAAATCCGGCCTTCGCGAAGAACCCCGTCTTTAAAGGAAAGGCCATGCCCCGGCTTTTTTGGAAGGGGCCATCATCCCTTTCTTTGGCAAGACCGGGTCCCCCCAAAGGTCATCCAGAAAATCCAAATATTCCAGCATCAGGCCGTTGGGGATGGAAGCCATCACCTGGACCATCAATTCGGGAAAGAGATAGAGGAGAGATCGTCATGCCCCAGGTGTCGGCCACGGCCGCAATCTTGCGCATCTCCGTGAGACCCCCGCGCATGACGTCGGGCATCAAAATCGGGATGCGGGGGTTTCGGAAGAACGGCCGCAAATCGAAGCGGGTAAAATTCTTTTCCCCGCCCACAATCCGGATATTCAATTTTTCGGCCGCAAGGAAATACCCGTCGAAATCCTCGCAATTCACCGGTTCCTCGAGCCAGAAGACATCATAGGGTTCAAATTTTCGGCCGATGAAAATCGCCTGGTCCGCCGTCCAGGCCATGGTGGCATCGAGGAGGATATCGACGCCGGGCCCAAGCGCCTCGCGCATCAAGCGGACCCGCTCAACCTCCGTTTGCCAATCGGGCATGAATCCGACCTGCATCTTGATCGCTTTGAATCCTTGGGCCAAATAGGATTTTGCCTTGGCGATCATTCCCTCGACTCCAAGCCCGCGCCAGCAGCCGCTGCCATAAGCGGGAATCTCCGTTCGAAATCCCCCCCACAGCTTGTATAACGGCAACCCGGCTTTCTTGCCGAGAAGGTCCCATAACGCGATGTCAATGACCGACATGGCGAAAAGGGTTATCCCCATTCGGCCGACGGTGTAGGTCCCCCGCCAGAGGTCCTGCCAAATACCCTCAATTTGCGTCGCCTCTTTTCCGAGCAACCGGGGAACAATCAGCTCCTGAAGGCAAGCCCCGATGGTTTCAATCCCGCCCCGAAGAGGCATGAGGTACCCCATGCCAACCAAACCGGAGGCGGTTTCAATCTCCACCACGATCAATTCCCTTGGCCCGCTTGCCCTCCCCCCGAGCGGCATACCCGCCCAGGGCAAACGGATCAAGATAATTCTGACATCTTTAATGATCATTTTATCTCCTCGATGAACTCACGTCTGCCCAACCCCTTCCCCGACAGGCAGCGAATTCGAATTGCCGATTGCCGACCGGTTCACCCGGCAATCGGGTTTCGCTCCGCCGAGGATCAAGACAAAATCCAAGAAATACCCGCTGAGAAAAAATTACCCAAAGAGAACCGGATAGTCAATGTGAAAATGAACATCCTCTCGCGGCCTGCAAGAACGAATTCAAAGGGCGGGGCAATTGATTTTTTGAGCCGGGTATTATCAATAGCCCTTATCGAAGATATCAATTTGACACCTGCCGGCCGCTCTTGTGTATAATACCAGCAAAGCCCGTATGAATGGGCCCCCTGGTTTTGCCGGGTGAGGATGATGAGAGGAGGCAGGAATGACATCCCAATCTTTCGCGTTCGAGACGATCCTGGACAACGAGGCGGTGCTCGCATTGGATCTGCGTCTGTCCGCCGGTGTTTCGGGGCCGGTCAATCTTCCGATCCGCAACGCCTTGCTGGTCGGCATAGAGGACGGGGCGGGAGTGGTCAGGATGGATGGCGCAGGCAGGGCCCCGCTTCGTCCCGATCGCCCGGGGCCGGGTGGACTGGTTGGGCGCCGGCCGGCTCGAGGTTCGGCAAGGGAATGGGGGCTTCGGACGGGCGATGCTCGTGGAGGTTCGGGCGCTGCCGCACCCGGAGGGCGTCACCCGGGTTTTCGGCGACCAGGTGCTGCTTGAAGCGCGACGGCATCTGCGTTTACGAGGAAGTCATCGGCCCCGGGCAGGCCCGATTGATGCACAACCACGGCCCGCGGCTCGTGGTCTGTCTGACCCCCCTCAACACCCGCAACGTCCTGCCCGGCGGCGAGAAATTTGAAGTGAAACGGGAAGCCGGCGCGGTCACCTGGATCGCCAAGGTGGTGACCCACGAGGTTTTGAACATCGGCGCGGAGCCCTTCTGGTGCGTGGTCGTCGAGCACCCCTGAGGCAAGCCACATTCGTGCCGTCGATTTGACGGAAATTTTTCAAATGGGAGGGATGGAAATGGCCAAGAGGATTGCGCATTTCAATCATAATCGGAATCGCCGTTTCCTGCCTGCTCATCTCCGGGTCCGGTTTGGCCAAATATCCGGAGAAATCCGTAACCGTTATCGCGCCTTTTCCGGCCGGCGGAGACACCGACTTCGTGGCCAGAACCCTGACCGAGGCGGCCAAGCCGAGCTTTCCCAAAGGAATCGTGGTTATCAACCGCCCCGGCGGGGGAGCAACCATCGGAGTCGCGGAGGCGTTGCGCGCCAAACCCGACGGATATACCCTGGCCTCCTGCGGCCCCGCCCCGCTGGTCATCGGGCCGCACCGCTTGAATCTCTCCTATAATACGCCGAACGATTACCAGCCTGTCACCAAGACGGTCACACTTCCTTACGCGGTCGCCGTCAGCAATCAGACTCAGATCCAAACGATGACCGACCTCGTCGCCGCGGCCAAGGCCAACCCGGGGAAATTGCGCATCGGTCACTCCGGTGACGGTTCTTTTCCCCACCTGGCAGCCGTTCTTTTCCTCAAGGCGGCCAAGGTTGAAATGACTCTGGTTCCCTTTGGCGGGTCGTCCGAAGTCGTTCCGGCCGTGATCGGCGGCCATGTGGAACTTTGCGTTCAACCGGCGGCGGACCTTCAGGCCCAGGCCCAGGCCAACAACCTCCGGATCCTGGCCGTTCTTCAGAGCAAACGCGACCCGCTCGTTCCCAATGTCCCCGCGGCCTCGGAAGTGGGCCTCCACATGGAATTCAGCGCCTATCACTCTTTGATCGGCCCCAAGGGCCTGCCCGCCGAGATCGTAGCCTGGCTGGAGCAAACCTTCAAAAAGGCCATGGCCACGCCGACTTTTCTCAAGCCCATGGAAGCCCGGGGCTACGCCGTCACCTTTGAAGATCCCGAGACCTTGCGCAAAAACCTCATGGCTGAATATCAAAAATACGGGGAGCTTCTCCAGCAACTCGGCTTGGCCAAAAAATAATTTTGTTGCCGATCAGTGCGGAAAGACAAGTTTTATGCCGCAGATAGAAATCATGGAAACGATCGACCCGGCTCTGGTCGGCCGGAAGGAAAGGCTGCCTCCGCTCTCCCTGGTGCGTATGCATTCGCTGGATCGGGAAAAAATCGAAGAGATCAAGAGAAGAGAGAACATCCCCGTGATCGTGGTCTTCCCCACCCGGGGGGACGAAGAGCTCTTGACCCTGGAGCGGGAGATCCAGATTCTTCAACCCTTGCTGGGGCGCCTGATCGATCAAATTTGGATCGCCTTCGGGGGAAGCGAGCAGGACGACGTTCCCCTCATGGCCAAGAAATATGCGGCGGAGGTTTTCTATTCCAAGTGGAACGGGATGCATGACGCCGGGCGCAACGACTTCGGCAAAGGGTTTTCGATGCGGGGGCTCCTCTACCACCTTTGCACCCGAAGGGGTATCACGAACCCGCGGGCAATCATCGAATTCATCGACGCCGACATCCGCGAAGGCTATTTCAACCCGCGCTGGGTCGTCGACCCGGCGGGGTCGATCCTCTGGTTCAAGGAAATCGACGTGGCCAAGATCGTCTACCACCGCCCCTTCGGGGGCCGGCTTAACGCCTTCATCACCCCCTTTATCTCGCTATTCGATCACCCGGCCATCAACCCCCTGAAAAATATCCTTTATCTTCTCTCCGGAGAGATCGCGGGGACTCTGAAATTCTGGCTCTCCGTTCCCTTCAAGCAGAATTTCGGGATCGAAATGAAAATCCTGACCTCCCTGGCTCTTAACAAAGTGGGGCTTCGCGGAGACGGGGCCGATCTAAATCATGTTCTCCAGGTTTTCGCGGGAGAGATGGACCACAAGCACAGTCCCCTGCGGTCCACCGCGAAAGTGAAAGGGCTTGACGCCATGGCCAAAGAGGTGTTTCAGACCTTTCTGGAAGACCTGCACACCGAGGGGCTGATTCAGATGGGAAAGGATCTGTCCTTCTCTGACCGGTTGCAGATTTCGACCGTCACGCCGAGCTCCTTGGGAGGAGAAGAACTCGGAACCCCCGGGAAGATTGATGTCCCCTCTCGAGAAAAAACCTTCTCCCCTCTGAAAGACCTTCCTGAGATACAAACCGTCTGCCCCTGGATTGCCAAAAACTGATCCGGAAAGAAGAAAAGATTTTCTCTTACTGAATTCCCGAGGATCGACCGCGAAGGTTGCGAAGAAACTTGCCTGTCGCTCTTCTCCGCGCCCCTGAGGTTTTCGGAGAAGAATCTCAAACCACTTTTTCCCCAAATCGATTATCCTCTATGCCCAGAAGGCCCAAGATTAATTTCACCCCGGTTTTTCATATCACCTTGGGAGGGCATAAATCATATATAGCGAGGGACAAAGCAGGCCCTTTTCGCGAAACCCTTCTAATCCTCTTCAGGATTGGAGTCGGCGTGGTGTTTGATAACCTGGGCCCTTACCATAAAAATGACCCCTTCGGCGATGTTCGTAGCATGGTCAGCGATTCGCTCCAAATGTTTGCTGACAATGATCAGGTGAACGGCTCTTGTGATCGTTTTGGGATTGGCAAGCATGTAGGAGAGGAGTTCCCGGAAGACCCGGTCGTTCAGGTCATCTACCTGATCGTCCCGTTCGCAAACCGCACGGGCCAAATCGGCGTTCCCGGAAACAAAGGCGTCTAATACCTCTTTGACCATGTTTTTGGTGATTTCAGCCATCCGGGGGAGGTCGATATACGGCTTCAGCTGAGGTTCTTGGTTCAGGGAGAGCGCCCGTTCGGCGATATTGACCGCCAGATCCCCGATCCGCTCTAACTCGATATTGATTCGCATCGCCGAGGTGATGAAACGCAGGTCTGCCGCCAGGGGCTGATAAAGGGCAAGGAGTTTCAGGGAAAGTTCGTCGATTTCCAGCTCCATTTCATTGATGGCTTCGTCTTCGCGGATGGTCTTTTCGGCCAAGCCGGTGTCCCGCTTAACGAGGGCGTCGATGGCATTTGCAATGGCCTGCTCGGCAAGGCCGGCCATTTTCAAAAGCTCTTCCTTGAGATGGTTCAGTTCCTGGTGAAAGTGGGTCTCCATCTTATTGCATCCTCATCGATTTCTAACGCTACGGTATGCCCCATGTGATTTTTCTCATCCGAACCGGCCGGTCACATAATCTTCGGTCCGTTTATTTCCAGGGTTGGTGAAGATTTTTTCCGTCTTGTCCATCTCAATCAGATCCCCCAAATAGAAGAAAGCGGTATAGTCAGAAACCCGCGCCGCCTGCTGCATGTTGTGGGTCACGATTACAATGGTGTAGTTGTTTTTGAGCTGTTGAATCAGCTCTTCGATCTTCTGGGTGGCGATGGGGTCGAGGGCCGAAGCCGGCTCGTCCATCAGGATCACCTCCGGCTTCACCGCCAGCGCACGGGCAATGCACAAGCGCTGCTGCTGACCTCCGGAAAGCTGAATGGCGGAATCATGAAGTCGGTCCGCCACCTCGTTCCAAAGGGCCGCGTCTTTCAGGCTTTTTTCCACCCGGTAGGCAATCTCGTTTTTCGAGCAGTCGCCGTTGATCTTCAGCCCATAGGCGACGTTTTCAAATATGGTCTTCGGAAACGGGTTCGATTTTTGGAAGACCATTCCCACCCGCTTTCGAACCTGGACCACATCCACTTCCGGCGCATAGATATTCTGTCCGTCCAAAAGGATTTCCCCTTCCACGCGGGCTCCTTCGACGATGTCGTTCATCCGGTTGAGGCAGCGCAGAAAGGTCGTTTTACCGCACCCGGAGGGTCCAATGAGAGCCGTGACCTGGTTCTTACGGATTGGCAGGGAGATCCCTTTCAGGGCCATGAAGTTCCCGTAGTGGAATCGCAAATCCTTTGCAGACATTTTCAAATCCGGGTTCTCCATACTTATCCCTTCATTCTCTGGCGGTAGCGATAACGCACCCAGATAGCCGTGAGACTGAGAAGAAGAATCAATCCCAGGAGGACCAGGGCCGTTCCGTAAGCGATGGGCCGCACCTTGTCGATCGCGTGATGTTGGGTGGAAAGGATATACAGATGATACGGGAGCGCCATGAACTGGTCAAAGATGGACTTGGGAAGATGGGGCAGGAAGAAAGCTGCCCCCGTGAAAAGGATCGGCGCTGTCTCCCCCGCTGCCCGGGCGAGCCCTAAGATCACCCCGGTGAGCATCCCCGGAATCGCATAGGGCAAAACATTCGTGCGAATCGCGTACCATTTGGTGGCCCCCAGCGCAAGCGCCCCTTCCCGATAGGCTTTCGGCACGGTTTTGAGGGCTTCTTCACAAGCCGTTATCGTCCAGGGAAGAGTCAGCAGCCCAAGGGTGAGCCCCGCCGAAAGAATCGAGGTCCCCAAGTGCATCATCTGCACGAAGAGAACGACGCCGAAGAGCCCGTAAACAATCGAGGGAACCCCCGATAAATTCCGAATGGCGAGGCGGATTATTCGGGTTGTTCTCCCGGGGCGGGCATATTCGTGAAGGTATATGGCGCTGAACATTCCCAGGGGAACGGCAAAAATCACGGTGATGATGCTTACGAAGAAGGTTCCAAGGATGGCCGGAAAAATCCCCCCTTCGGTCATACCCTGGTGGGGAGGTTGGGACAGGAAATTCCAGGAAATAACGCCGATTCCCTTGCTGAAGATGTCAAAGAGGATCACTCCGAGGAATAAGAGAACCAGAACCGCCGAAAAAGAGAGGAGCGCAAAACCCAGACGTTCCGTAAATTTTTTGCTCATCTCTCCACCTCCTGATATTTTTGGAGAATGAGGTCGGAGATCAGGTTGACGACGAAGGTCAAAACGAAGAGGACAAATCCGATTACAAAGAGGGCGTAATAATGAGTGGTATTATACGGAACCTCGCCCAGCTCGATGGCGATGGTAGCGGTCATGGTCTGGATTGCTTCCAAAAAATTAAAGGTCAACCCCGGGGCATTTCCCGTGACCATTAACACGGTCATGGTCTCCCCGATAGCCCTGCCCATTCCCAGCATAATGGCGGCAATGATTCCCGAAAGAGCCGAAGGGATCGAAACCCGGACCAGGGTTTGCCAGCGGTTGGCACCCAAGGCCAGAGAGGCTTCCTTGTATGTCCAAGGCACGGCTCGAAGAGCATCCTCGGAGAAGCTCACAATGGTGGGCAAGGACATGATTGCCAATAAAATCGATCCATTCAACGCGTTCAAACCGTGGGACACCCCGAATAATTTTGAAATGATCGGATTGACCAGAACGATCCCCAGAAACCCAACGACCACCGAGGGAATCGCAGCCAAAATCTCGATGGTCGGTTTTAGGATCTCCTTGAAGCGTTTCGAGGCTATCTCCGAGATGAAAGCCGCGCAGCCAATCCCCAGGGGCACGGCAATAACCAGGGCACCCAGGGTGACCATCATGCTACTCACGATCAAGGACAAGATCCCGAATTTGGGGGTGGAATAGGAGGTGGGATTCCACACGGAACCGGCAAAAAATTGGAATATGCCAAGTTCATTGAAAGCCGGATAGGCTTTTATAAAAAGGAGAGCAAAGATCCCGCCCAGGATCAAAATCGCAGTGAGCCCGTTTAAGAAGAAAAACTTTCCAATAAGTTTCTCCTTAAAACGACGGCGGCGGGCTTCGCGGAGGGCTATTTCCAGTTCTCTCAAGTTCGCAGGCGTTGAAGCCACGGTTTCCAATCCCATAAGGATGTCCTCATTTCCGTTGCCCTTATTGAAATTGAGGCGGATAGCGCCTTGAAATCTGCGCTTTCCCCTCAGCACTTGTTTTAAGAAACAATTCCTTTCTTAAAGAAAGATAGAACCCGGCATCTACCTCCCGTATTATGTTTTATCCGCCTGCCATTTCTTCCTCATTCCCACTTCGGCTTTCCTGAGAACCCCTTTATTTTTATCCAAGACTAAGTCAATTCCCTCGCGAATATAGGTTGCCATCGAAATTCTGGTGAGATAGGATAACTTCCTCAATTCCTCAGCTTGTTCTTCCTCCAGAAAAACCGATGACCGGATCAAGTCCTTGCCCATCGGAAATCTCCTTCCCTCATAATTTTAAAAAGTGGGTTTATAATCCCTGTTGGCGGTTAAATTCCATCCACTTGGCCTCAACCGGAAAGAATCCCTGCTTTTTGACGATTTCCTGACCCACCGGCCCGATTTGAAATTTCATGAATTCCAAAAGCTTGCCTGGCGGCCTTCCATTCAGGTATTGATTTAACGGACGGCTGATCGGATACTTCCCGCTCATGACATTTTCGATCTTCGCCGGCGAGAAGGCTTCCGACTTGTCGTCCTTAGCCACATTCAGGATTTTGACCCCCGATTTTACCTCGCCGCTTTGTCCCACAACGTAGCCCACCGCCACATATCCGACCCCGGCTTTATCTCTCTGCACCCCCTCCACGATCTGGGCGTTCCCGTTCATGGATTTCATGCGCTGAGAATAATCCCCCTTGAGGAGAAATTCACGGAAAAACACGTAGGTTCCAGAGTTACTCTGCCGTCCGTAGAGGGAAATTTTCAGATCCGGCCCGCCGATCTCCTTCCAGTTGGTGGTCTCGCCTTTAAAGATTTTCCCAAGTTGATCGATCGTTAATTTCCCGATTGGGTTTTCAGGGTGGAGAATCACTGAAACTGCGTCTGTGGCAAAAATCACGCGGAAAGGGGTTACTCCGGCCTTTCTGGCCGCTTCCTCCTCCTTGGCATTCAATTCCCGGGAAGAATTTGCGATGTCGGTCTGTTTATTGATCAGAGCGGCGATTCCCGTTCCCGAGCCTCCTCCGGTGACGGAAATATTCACGTCCGGGTTTTTCTGCATAAAGACTTCTGCCAATCGTTGCACCAAGTTCACTTCCGAATCCGAACCCTTAACCTGAATCGTACCCTGGGCGTTCGCTGTGGACGCGAAAAGCACAAAAGCTGTTAAGGCGGTGGCAATCAACCCAATCGTTATCAAACTTCTTTTGAACATTTGTCCTCCATGAATTTTGCTTGATGAAATGCAGAGTTGGGAAATTCCATTTCCCGTTAAAGGTTTATCTGAGTTTTCCCTGCAGAATGAGCTTTGGTTTTTCCGTTGCGAGCAGAGGCCCCAATGCCCCCCTGACCCCCAGCGGGTTGCCGATGGGCGTGCCCCCCGGGTTGAGATAGATACCCACGGCCACGAAGCGCTTGTAGATGTCCTTCGTCATGGTCCCTTTGAAATCCGCCTCCCCTTTTTCGTTGACCTTGAGACCATGGGGCGCCGGGCCGATGCCCTCGAACATCTGACTTTTAACATTGACGAAAAAGGCGGTATAGACGCCCTTGGGATCGAGTCCGGTGATCTGGATGGCAAGGTCGGTGCCGTTGGCGGTGTTGATAATAAGCTTGCCTTTGGCCTCCCCCTTAACCCCTTTTTCCTGAACGAGAGCCACCTCCTTCGCGTCCCCTGGTTTGGGTGGGTCCGCGGCCAGAGCCGTGCCAACCCAAGCCATCAAAAGCACTGAGACGAACATAACCAGAGTCTTTTTCATGGGAGTACCTCCTTTTCTAAGTTCCCGTTTTAAAAAATTGTTTTCCAATACCAGCTCCCGACCTCCCTGATTTTTGTATCAGGCCGCCCTTTATTATTGAAACTATATCTTTCGTAACCCTTTAGCCCTTTGAAAAAAGGAATTTCGTCAGGGCCAAGCGGTTTCAGGGCCCGGGGGCCAGACCGGCCCGCTTGGAATCATGAGGCGCTGATTTCTCCGTGGAGGGGGCGGGGACGATACGCCCCGCCCCCTCCGGCGGAAACAAGCTCTGATCTTCGAGGCCAAGGGCCAACCCAGCCGATGCTTCCGGCGCGTTCCGTTCCAGCCCCCGGGCCCCGACAGAGGCGGTCACATAATTTTTTCAAAACTCTAAACTGATCCTATCTTTCGATAATTAAGCAATGATAAATAAAATGTTAATTTTTTGTTAATTTAGTGCCCGGAGGGATATTTTCGGAGATTCTTCGGCGCGGGAGGGAAAGAGTAAAGTCCAGCAAAAAGAGTTTTACGATGCGGATGGATCGGCAGGAAGTGTAACCGTAACAGCAGTGCCTTCGCCGGGAGCGCTTTCGATATTGATTGTCCCGTTATGTAAATGCACAATATGTTTCACGATCGAAAGGCCCAGCCCCGTGCCGCCGGACTTTCTTGATCGCGACTTGTCGACAACATAAAATCGTTCGAAAATTCGGGGAATTGCGTCTTTGGATATCCCGATTCCCGTATCTCGGACTTGGATCCTTGCGCGTTTATCATGGACATCCACGGAAACAACAATTTCTCCACGTTCAGTGTACTTAACCGCATTATCGAGAAGGTTAACCAACACCTGCTCCAATTTGAATAGGTCAGCCTTAATTGTTGACAGATTCTCTTTCACATCAACCACCAGGGAAAGCTGCTTATCCTTTAGCCGCTGATCGAATATTCTAACGACATTCTCTATAAAATTCCTTAAATCAATCTCTTCCAGCTCAAGCGGCGTCCTTTCTTCCAAACTGGAAAGCAGAAGAAGGTCATTGACGATGTTGATGAGCCTTTCGGTGTTTCTCTGGATGATCTCAATGTATTTTTTACTTGGCTCGGCGGGACCCTCTTGAAGCAGCGTTTCAGCATAGCCTTTTATAGCTGTAAGCGGGGTGTGCAGTTCGTGGGAAACGTTGACCACAAAATCCTTTTTGACCTTCTCCGCATTTTTAATCTCGGTGATATCGTGGAAAATGACAACCATGTCTTCTCCCCTCTCGACAGGGGCAACGCTGCAAATGAAAACCCTCTCTCCCAACGGTAACTCTTGCTCAAAACTTCTTCTTTCGGAGCCTGCTTTCTTAAGCAAATCCATTATCTGGGGACTTCTTATAGCCTCCCAGTAATGCTTTCCTTCCACGCCCTGGCCCCCTATGACTTTCGAAAAACTCTCGTTAGCGCGGATGATCCTGCCCTGTTTGTCTACGACGAGGAGGCCTTCCTGGAGAGAGTGGATAATGCTGTTTAGTTCCTCTTTCTGCTGGCCGATCTCCGAAAACATTCTTTGCATTTCCTCATTCATTCGATTGAAACTGATAGCCAGCTCTCCCAGTTCATCTTTGTTCTTCAGAAAAACACGAATACTGAAATCTCCCGAAGCTACCTCCCTGGCGGCCGATATTAAAGTTTTGATCGGCCGGACAAGGCTGTTTGAAATAAGGAATGCGCCGAGGAGGGCAATAAGGATGATAACCAGGCTGATCTGGGCGACTTGATAGTAAAGTCTGGTAAGTAGGCGATCGATGTCCTGGAGGAAAAGGCTCGTCCGAATGACGCCAATGATATTCCCGGCATTTTCGATTGGAATCGCGACATAGAGCGTGTCTTTGTTGGCCGTACTGCTAAAGCGGATCGACTTACCGGTTTTCCCCTGAAGCGCGTCGAATACCTCGGGTCGGTAACTGTGATTTTCCATCGACTCCTTATCCTCTTCAGAATCCGCCACCACCCTACCGTCCGTGGCTATGATGGTAACCCGGGTGTGAATTTTGCTTCCCAGGTCCTTCACGAACCCATCAAGCTCGGTTGCGCGGCCCGTGTTCAAAAAACGGAAAACCTCCGGGTTCAGCGTATCGGCAAGATTTTTCAGGTTGTCTGTGAGCACGTCACGGTAGAATCCCCGCACCGTGTTCAAGAATAGGACAAGAATCAAGGATGAAAGGGCGAGAATAATAAGAAGATAACCGATGAAAATCTTGCTGAAAAAAGATCGTTTCATTCTGCCAGTTTGTACCCCACCCCATGGACGTTTTTAATCAACTTTGATGCAGCACCCAGTTTCAATCGCAGGTGTCGGATGTGCACGTCAATTGTTCTGTCCACAACTGTCTTTTCATGACCCCACAGATAATCGAGAAGAGTATCCCTCGAGAAAACCCGGCCTTTCTCTGAGGCGAGAAGCCGCAGGATGCGAAATTCAGTCGATGTCAGTTCGACCTTTTTACCGCCAATGGCAACCTCATGCCGATTTGGATCGATGGCAATATTACCTATAACAATTTTTGCAGCAATTTCGGCTTCCCGATGTGATTCAAATCTCCTCAACACCGCCTTGATTCGGGCAATCAATTCATTGGGAGAGAAGGGCTTCCTGACGTAGTCGTCAGCGCCAAGCTCCAGGCCGAGGATGGTGTCCGCCTCTTTCCTTTTTGCCGTGAGCATGACGATGGGAACATGGGATAGATCCTTTTTCCTCTTCATATTTTTACAAATCTCAAAGCCGTCCGCGTCGGGGAGCATAAGATCCAGGACTACAAGATCGGGTATTTCGGAATCGAGATACTTGATAAAGCTGGACCCATTAGAAAACTCCCGAACCCGGAAATGGTTCTTTCTCAAATGGAGAGCAACCAAATCCAGAATGTCCGGTTCGTCATCAACGACAGCTACAGTCTCATGCATAGGATCATCCCGTTATGAGGATCAACGACAACGGCGGCAACGTTTTGCCTTCTTTTGCTGCATTCTATACTGTGGGAGTAGAAATTTCAATCTGCATCTGGTCGGAGTTGGCTGGCTGGCGGATGGCTTAAAGGAAAGCGTGCTGCCGGCAATTTCAAAAAAGACTTGTGATATGTCATGGTTATGGCACAGGGCAACGAACCCAGCAAGAAGTGGGCGACTGAAAATTATCAGGATTTGATCCAGGGGCAGGCAGCCTGCACTTCGGGCAATTCTTTGAGAGGGGTAAAGGTTTTTTCGCGGGACGGCAGGTCGAGCTTTCCGGGAGTGCCGATTTCTTCCCCGCCTAAAGTGGTCGGAGTCACCGTGGAAATCTGGAGTCGATCTGAAAAGGATAGGCCTTCCCTCATCTGCAGCAGCCCCTCTGCGCTCAGATCTTCCATGAGGGTTTGAAAGACCTCCTTGGCCATGGCATCGAGCCCTTTAACCTTGCCCGTGCTGCGCAAGGCATTGTGCTTGTGGTCCATCTCGCCCATGAAAACCTGGAGAACGTGGTTCAAATCGCCTCCGTTTTCCCGGAGCCTGACCTTGTTCAGGGCCAGGGAGGTCAGGATTTTCATCTCGATCCCGAAATTCTGTTTGAAGGGAACGGAGAGCCAGAACTTCAAGGTGCCGGCGATCTCTCCGGAAAGGAGGTAAAGGATATTTTTCAGGGGGTTGATGGCGGGGTGATCGAAGACCGAGATGAAGGGCGTGATGAAGGCGTTGAGGCGGCCCCCGAAGGGGCGGTGGTACACGATCTTGGCCACGTCGATTTCCTCGAACCAGAGAATGGACCCCACGGGGTCGATGACCCAGCGCGGGTTGAAGTACCCTTCCTTGATGTCGGCGTCGATGAATTCAATGATGGCCCGCGGGTTCGTGATGCCTCTTTGGGTGCAGAGGTGGTAGAGAAGGCCCCGCATGGAAAATCCCTTTCCCGAATCGTTGCGCCCGGCGTCATTCATCCCGTTCCACTTGGAATAAAAAACCTCGGTCCCGTATTTCTTGGCCATGAGGGGGACGTCGTCGTGTTCGCTTCCCCCGAAGGCGACCCAAATCTGGTCGATCAGCCGCCCCATCAAGGGCTGGAGAATCTGAATTTCCCGTTCCAGAGTCAAGAGCTCTTCATCCCCCCGGGTGGGAAAAACCACAATGACGGGGATGTTTTCCTTCCGTTTGATTTCTTCGACTTTTTCCCGGTCGATGGAATGCATTCGCAAGAGGGAGAGAGGGGGCAGGATTTCTTTCCTCCCGAGCAGCGAGGGATCGATGGTTTCCATAATTTCAATATTCGCCATAATAACCTGTGGTTACTCCGGACCTTGGAAAGGAAGTCTGCGTTTGGGCTGCTCCCGGCCTTCTCGGTCCCAAGACACCGGCCTGCAAAATCCGGTGAGGAAAAATTACCGCAAAAGGATCGGAATAGTCAATGGGAAAATCCGCTCTTGCGTAATCATTCAGTGACGGGTGGCCGGCCGCTCGGATTAAGGTCGGGCGTAAAGGCAAAGTGATTCCCTGGCCTGGGGGTCCGGACGGTCCGCTTGGAACCATGAGGCAGTGATTTCTTCGTGGCGGGGGCGGGGGCGCGATTTGCGAAAGCATCGGACGGGATCTTGGCTTGCATCAGCGAAACCAAAAGAGCTTCCGCAAAGAGAGGCGGAGCCCTAAGGGCCCGCCCGATCCCAGGGAAAGACCACTGCCTCGTGGTTTCGCGAAGCGCGACGCTGCCCCCGCGCGCCGGCGGGGGCTTGAAACTACTTGAACGCCTTATATCTTTTGAAGAGTGAAGGGAGGCAAGGAAAATCCGCCCCCCTTTTGCTTGCTCCTGACGGGAGGAGCTTGAAAGAGGCTTCCCGCATTGGTGAGAATTCCGATGGAGGCAATTTCCTTTCCGAATCAGGAGCTTTTCGGGAGCAACCATCGGCGGATGAATATCGTAAGGATTCTCAACCCGGAGGTGTTTTGGCGGGGTCACAAACCGTCTCCCCGGAACTGAAACTTCCGGTACTGGAAACTGAAAGGAAAATGGAGGCAAGAAAAGGATGGTCGGCGGAGAGATAGATCGGGCCAATTCCGGACAAAGGAAAGGCAGGGACTTCCCTGCCTTTCCTTTGTCCTCTTTACCCTCGGGGTTTTTCAGTTGTCGTAAGAATTTCCATCATCGTTCACGGGTCTGAGGCGGATCATAACCGGGCCTAGATCCTTTTCCAGAAATATCCCCGTCGGAGGTTCCTGCTTGTTCGCTCGGGCATTAAAAACCAGAGGAAAGATGACCGGTTCGCTGAATCTTCCTTTTTCATCCCGGATATGAATCGTGAGCCGGATGTTCACATAATCCATGGGCTGCCCGGCGGAAAGCGTTGACAGAAACACATAACCGGAGATTTCCCCTTGATTTTCTTCGCGAATCCGGATCAGACTAATTGGATAGGCCATGCCCCCGGCTTGCTCCAAGTAAGCATAGATATATTTCATCTTTGCTTCGGGGCTTTTCGCTTTAATATAAATTTTCCAGGTATCCCCGGGGACTAATTCTTTGACTGCGAAAGATTGGCTGATTACCGGCCCTTCGCTCGCCTGCAAATAGCCGGGAGTTTGAATCAGGAAAATCGCCAATAAAATCCCGGCAACAAAAAACTTCCTTATTTTCATAGTTTTCCTCCTTCTTGAGCGAAATCCAATACTGCCTTCAAATGATTTGGATGCCTGCCCTATGGAAAAGATTCTTTCCCAATAATTCGTATCATTTTAGAATTTTTAAGAAATTATGTGACCGCCTCTGTCGGGGGCCGGAACGGAATGCGCCGGAAGCATCGGCTAGGTTGGCCCTTGGCCTCGAAGATCAGAGCTTGTTTCCGCCGGAGCGGGCGGGGGGTATCGTCCCCGCCCCCTCCACGGAGAAATCAGCGCCTCATGATTCCAAACGTAGCGCCTGGACCCCCAAGGCCAAGCACCTCCTGGTATTCACGCCGGACTTGAATTTGTAGCGGCTTCCCCCCTTGACTGAAGGGTTACGGAAAAGCAACGCAGGTGCATTGACAAGGGGATTGATGTTGGGCTATTTTGAAAAGGCAGAATTTCTGATTGCGGGTGATGATCATGTACGAAGTCACGGTTCAGGCTGAGTTCTCCGCGGCCCACAACCTTCGGGAGGTGGGGGGGAAATGTGAATCCCTTCACGGCCATAACTTCAAAGTGGAGGTGGCCGTGGAATCGGAACGTCTGGACGAGCAAGGAATGGTCGTCGATTTTCGCTTCCTGAAGGAAAAAACCCGGAGCCTTCTGGACGGCCTCGACCATAAATACCTGAACGAGCTTCCTTTTCTCGGGGGCCGGAATCCGTCTTCGGAAACGATTGCCGCTCATCTTTTCGCGGAGCTTTCCCTTCTCATCGACCGGGGATCCCGACGCGTCAGCTGGGTGGCCGTCTGGGAATCGGATACCTCCCGAGCCGTCTTTCGCAGGTCCGCCCCATGATTGACATCCAAAGCAGTCCGGATTTTCGGCAAATTGAAATCGACAAGGTGGGGGTGAAGAACATCGAGTACCCCATCACGGTTCTCGACAAGCGGAACAAAATCCAGCACACCATCGCCAGGGTGAACCTGTACGTCAATCTCCCGCACCAGTTCAAGGGCACCCACATGAGCCGCTTCATCGAAATCCTAAACGAGTATCGGGGGACGGTCAATATCAAGGCCATCTCCACGATTCTCAAGCAAATAAAGAAAAAGCTCAACGCCCAATCGGCCTATCTGGAGGTGGAGTTTCCATATTTTATCGAGAAGCGGGCGCCCGTGTCGGGGGCCAAGAGCCTGATGGGCTACACCTGCCGCTTTCTGGCATCTTTGACCGGAGAGCATCATTCTCTGGTGGTGGGCGTCACCGTTCCCGTCACCACCCTTTGCCCCTGTTCCAAGGAACTCAGCGAAAAGGGGGCCCATAACCAGCGCGGCCTGGTTACGGTGCAGGTGAAATTTCGAAAATTCTTCTGGATCGAAGACCTGATCCGGATGATTGAACGCTCGGCCAGCGCAGCCGTTTTTTCTCTTTTAAAGAGGTCGGATGAAAAATTCGTGACGGAAAAAGCTTATGACAACCCCATGTTTGTAGAGGACGTGGTCCGCAACGTGGCCCTTCGCCTCGGCAAGCATGCCAACATCACCTGGTTCAGCGTGGAGTCGGAAAATCTGGAATCAATCCACAATCACAACGCCTATGCTTATGTGGAGAAACAAAGGTGATGGTTTCGTAAAAAGTCCAAAGGGGAAAAGATGAAAAGAAAAAACGGGCCTTGCCCGGGCAAGGAAAAATATCTGGCCGGGAGAAGGATTCTTCCGGAGCCGATTTCCGCCAAAACGGGCATTGTAAAACTGATCGATAACCTGGACGCCTACAACGCCGGCCGGCTGCGGGCGGCATGCCATTTATTAAAGGACAAGTATTCCCGGAAGGATGTGACCGTGGGCTTGAGCCTGGCCGGGGCCCTGACCCCGGCGGGTTTGGGACCCTCCGCCATCATCCCGCTCATGAAGCATGGCTTTGTGGACTGGATCACCGCCACCGGGGCCAACATGTACCACGACCTCCACTTCGCCCTCAATCTACCGATGCACCGCGGCAGCCACCTGGTCGATGACGCGGATCTGCGGAAGGAGGGCGTGACCCGTATTTACGACATCCTCTTCGATTACGAAGACGTTTTGATGGAAACGGATCGAAGGCTGCGGAGGATCCTGGTGCGCCCCGAATTCCAGAAGGAAATGGGAACCCGGGAATTCTACCATCACCTCGGAAAGGTCATGAGCGAGTTCGAGGAGAAAAACCGCCTGGGAGAAGTGAGCGTGGTCGCCGCGGCCTATCGCCTTGGGATCCCGATTTTCACCTCCTCCCCCGGCGACTCCACCATCGGGATGAACGTGGCCGGGCTGGAGCTTCTCGCGGAGGCGGCGGGGCTCCGGGGCCTGTTCCGGCTCAAGATCAACTCAAGCCTCGATGTCAACGACTCCACCGCCATCATCCTGAACGCCAAGCGGTATGAACACGGGAAAACGGGGGTGATCCTGATCGGCGGCGGCAGTCCGAAAAACTTCATGCTCCAGACCGAGCCCCAGATCCAGGAAGTGCTCATGATTCCGGAGGTGGGTCAGGATTACGACATCAACATCACCGACGCCCGGCCGGATACCGGCGGGTTGTCCGGGGCCCCGCCCAGCGAAGCGGCAAGCTGGGGCAAGATCGACCCCACCATGTTGGAGCAAACCGTGACCGCCTACCTGGATGTCACCCTGGCCCTTCCGCTGATGGTCGCCTATGTGAAGCAGACCACCCGCCCGAAGAAGCTGAAACGGCTCTATGACCGGGGGCCCGAACTGCGTCGCAAACTCACGGAATCCTACCTTGAGAACAACCGCGAAGTGAAACAACTGCGAAATCTCATGAAGAAACTCTCCCCCGGGAACGGCAGGAACCCCCAATGAAAGAGAAGCTTGAGAAACTCGCCCGAAAGCACGGGACCCCTTTATTCATCCTCGACCACCGGAAAATCAGGGCGAACTATCGGACTTTCAAAAAAAATCTTCCCCGGGTGCAGTGCTATTACGCGGTAAAAGCCAATTCGCACCCGGAGATCATTCGGACCTTGTTCGACGAAGGGTCCAGCTTCGATGTGGCCTCCTACAACGAGTTCATGCAGATTTACGAATACATCAAACACTTTGAAGAAAAGGACAAAGATTTCTTTATCTGGGACAAGATCATTTTCTCGAATACGATCAAAGACCCGGAAACCCTCCGCCGGATCAAACGGTACCGCCCCTTGGTCACGTATGACAACCGGGATGAGCTGGTGAAGATCAAGAAGCACGGTGACACGGCCGGCCTGGTTCTCCGGCTAAAAGTTCCCGATACGGGCTCGCAGGTCGAGATGAGTTCCAAATTCGGGGCCGAACCGGGGGACGCCGCCCGCTTGATCGAGCAGGCTTTCGAGGCGGGCTTGGTGGTGGAAGGGCTGAGCTTTCATGTGGGAAGCCAGTGCACCAACTTTGACAACTACATCGCGGCCTTGACCATCACCTCCGATATTTTTCATGACTCCCGGAAAAAGGGGTACCCTCTAAAAATCGTCGACATCGGGGGAGGATTTCCCGTCCCCTACGACCCGCAGGTTCCAAGATTCGAAGCGCTTGCGAAATTGATCAGCTCGGAGTGCCGGCGCCTCTTCCCGGAAGACATCGAAATGATCGCCGAACCGGGAAGGTTCCTGGTGGCGAACGCGGCGGTCTTGGTCACCGCCATCATCGGCAAAGCCCGGAGAGACGGAAAAATATTCTACTACATCAACGACGGGGTTTATCAAACGTTTTCCGGGGTGGTCTACGACCACTGGATCCCGAATTTCAGCGCCTTCAAGAGCGGAAAAAAGGAAGTCTGCGCGGTGGTCGGACCCACCTGCGACAGCTTCGACAAGGTGTCCCTTTCCGAGCGGCTCCCGGAAAACCTGCAGATCGGGGATTGCCTATACACGGAGAACATCGGAGCCTACAGCATCGCCTCCTCAACCCGATTCAACGGGTTTGAGGGCGCCAAAATCATCCACATTTGATGGCCTCATAAAAAGTCCATCTGCTCAGGATTGAATGAGTCGATGAACCCCCGCCAGGGTCTCCTCCGCCTCCCGGACCATGCCTTCCATGAGCTCCCGGCAGCCCATGACCTCTTTGATCAGGCCGATCGACTGCCCCACCATCAAGGGGGCCTCGGTCACTTCGCCTTTCTCCCAGGCATTCTTGATCTTTTCCCCCGCCAGCAGGGGGATCAGCTCCTTAAGCCCCCCTCCCCTGGCCTCAATGGCCAAAATCTCTTCGATCACTTTGCTTTTGAGCGCCCGGCCCTGAAGCCCGATGGAGCGGCCGAAAATCGTAGTTTCATACTCCTGCCGCTTGACCAGCTCCTGTTTGATGTTTTCGTGTACCGCGCACTCCCCGGTGGCAATAAAGCGGCTAGCCATCATGACCCCTTGGGCTCCGAGGGTCAAGGCCGCGGCGAGGGTGCGGCCGTCGGCGATTCCGCCGACCGCAACGACCGGGATTTTGACCGATTCCGCGATCCTCGGGATCAAAACCATGCAGGTTACATCATCGCTTAAAGGATGTCCCCCCTCTTCGATCCCGGCGGCGTAAATTCCGTCGTATCCAACCTTTTCCGCGTGGACCGCGTGGCGGACCGAACCGACTTTGTGGAAGAGCCGAACCCCCGCCTTTTTGAGGGTTTTCACCGCCTCCATGCCGGCGGCCTTATCCAGGGGCGTCCCGGATATTTCCATCCCCGCCACCTTTTCTTCGGCACAAACTTTGATGTACATCTTGTGGTGCTCGGCCGTGATGCGCAGGGAAGGAAGAAGGGTGATGTTCACCATGAACGGCTTGGCCGTAAGCCGGCGCGTCTCCCGGATCGCCTCGCGGAACTCCCCTTCGCTCTGGTAATTCCCGGCCGTGAGGTTCCCCAGCCCGCCGCCGTTCGATATGGCGGCGCAGAGACCCGGTTTGCATAGCCACATCATCGCCCCGCAGATGATGGGGTGTTTGATTCCAAACATTTCCGTGATCGCGGTTTTTAACATGGAATTTTCCCCCCTCATTTCCCTCTTTGGATCCCCCCTATTTTTCGGGGGGGTGCATGGCTACGCATTCCCGGTCCATGGTGCAATGAAAACCCTCCTGGCAATTCTCGCACTCCAGCTGAATCGTGGTATGGGAAATCTTGAATTTGGTCAGGAGGAGGCGGTTGACTTCCTGGATGATCTTTCCCGTCTCGCTCATCATGACATTGTCGATTAAAATGTGGGCGCTCAGGGCATAGATCCCGGAACTGATCGTCCATAAATGGACGTGGTGCGTGTCTTTGACTCCCGGGAGGGACCGGAGGGATTCCTGGACTTCACGAAGGTCCATCTCCTTCGGAACGGCTTCAAGAAGAATGTTAACGGATTCCTTGACCAGCAGGACCGCGCCTCGAAGGATTACGACGCAAATGCCCACGCTCAGCACCGGATCGATCCAATACCAACCGGTAAAGTAAATGACCAGGCCGCCTCCTAAGACCCCGACGGAAGATAAGAGGTCTCCGAGAATATGAAGGTACGCCCCGCGGATGTTGAGGTTCTCCTTGCTCGCGGACAACATCGCCCAAGCGGCAATCCCGTTGGCCGCCAATCCGACCGCGGCAACCCCAAGCATGGTCAAGCTGTCCACCGCTTCGGCCGTTCTCAGGCGCTGATAGGCCTCGTAAAAAATCCAGGCGGAGATCAAAACCAGGGTGGCCCCATTGATGAGAGCCGCCAGGATTTCCATGCGGTAGAAGCCGTAGGTGCGGGTGGCGGAAGAAGGACGGTTGGTCAAGCGGAGGGCGATCAAGCTTAAAATCAAAGAACTCGCGTCCGTCAACATGTGCCCCGCGTCGCTCAGCAGGGCCAGCGAATTGGCCAGAAACCCGCCGATGATTTCCACAATCATGATCGCCCCGGTGACCGCAATGGCGATCCGGAGGGCTTTTCGGTTTTTTTGGAAGCCGTGGTTGTGTCCCGAGTGACCGGGATGAAGAGGATCGTCCTCTTTCATTTTTTTCTGAATTCCTCCCTATTTGATGTCTTCGTAAAAAGCTCCAGATGCAAGGCGCGCAAAAACTGAGGAGAGAGGCTCCTTAGGGGCCGCAACCACAAAGTTGAAGCGCAACGCAGCAGATGGACTTTTTACGAAACCATCCTATTTGGAATCCCCCCAAAAGGTTCAAGGCAAGCATAAGAAGACGAAGATCGTAAGTCAAGAACTAAATGGGAGGTAACCCTTCAGTCACGGGTGGCGAATTGCTATGAATAGGAGACCGTGGAAACGGCTAAGAGATGCGCTGGCCTGGGGGTTTGGGCGGTCCGCTTGGAATCATAAGGCGCTGATTTCTTCGCGGAGGGGGCGGGGGCCAAGGCCTCCCGCCGATGAGATCGGAGGCTCAGGATTTTCTCCGTGTCTCTGCTCATCCCGACCGATGCTTCCGGCGCGTACCGCCCAAACCCCCAGGCCAACAACAAAGCCTGCCCCCCCATCACTGAATGGGGACACACCGCGGGAGAATTTTCCTGGTCGTTTCGGGGCGGCTGTGTTATAAATATTTTTTACGCAAGGAGGAGGGCATGAAAGGATTGCGGGGTTTGTTTTTTTTGCTGATAGCCTTGTTTCTGACGGCCGGTCAGGCTCCGGCTGCGGAATTCTCGGCGGATGTTCTCAACCTGTACCAGGGACAGGAGACCCGGGCGAAGATCTACGTGCAGACGGACAAAATCCGCATGGAAACCCCGGACACCGAAGAGCATACCATCCTGCGCACCGACAAGAAAGTTATTTGGATTGTGATTCCGGAAGAAAAGACCTATCTCGAAATCCATTCGCCTCAGACCCAAGGATCCGCCGTGAAGATGAAAGGGGAAGTGAACCGCCAGTACGTAAGTTCCGAAACCCTGAACGGGTACGCGACGAAAAAATACGAAGTCCACTATCTGGACAAGGACACCCTGCACAAGGCCCACCAGTGGATCGCGTCGGACCTGAACTACCCCATTAAAATATCCGCCCTGGACGGGAGTTGGTCCACGGAATACCGCAACATCCGGATCGCTCCGCAGCCGGCAAGCCTTTTTGAAATCCCCGAGGGCTTCGACCGGGTTTCGAAATCCGCCCCCTCCCCTGCCGACTCAAAGCCGGAAGCCAATCCCCCAGCCAAAGGGAAATAAGCCGTGAAAAGTGCGCGTGTGAGCGGCAATTTGAAATATATCCGGTTTGGCCCCCGGGCCCTGGAACCGCTTGGCCCTGACGAAATTCCTTTTTTCAAAGGGCTAAAGTGTTACCTAACTTTTAACTTTTAACTTTTCTTCTCCCACCCGTGCTCCCCCACCAAATCCACAAAATGGCAGTCGATCAACAACTCCTGGGTGAACCCTTCCGGGATGCGGCGAAGCCGCAGGAGTTTCTGCTCCTTGCGGGTCCCCACCGGGATCACCAGAACCCCGCCCACCTTCAGCTGTTCGGCCAGGACCTTCGGGACCGAAGGCGCGCCGGCCGTGACGAGAATCGCCTCGAAAGGGCCTTCCTCCTTCCAGCCGTAGGATCCATCGAAAAGCCGCGTGAGGACATTCCGGCAGTGGATCTGGTCCAGGGCTTTTCGGGCCCTTTCCAGCAGCGAGCGAATCCGTTCAATCGAATACACCTGCGCCGCCAGGCGCGATAGGACCGCCGCTTGGTAACCGGAACCCGTTCCGATTTCCAGAACTCTTTCCTTGCCTTTCAAATTCAGGGCTTGGCTCATGAAAGCGACCATGAAGGGCTGGGTGATGGTCTGCCTTTCTCCGATGGGCAGGGCCGAATCCGCATGGGCCTGCCCGACTAAGGCCTCGGGAACGAAAAGGTGGCGGGGAACCCTCAACAGGGCCTCGATGACCCTGCGGTCCTGAATGCCCCGTCCGAGGATCTGTTCCCGGACCATGCGTTCCCGGGCCGGGGCATAATCGTGGTTTTGGTTCCGGGCGGGGCTCAGCGATGGCATAGGACAATCAATTCCCGGATCATTTCTATCCCCGTGGCCCCATCCGCAGGGAGAGGAAATTCGGCGCGCCAAAAAAGGCGGCGGGTCTTTTTACCCCATGAGGGCTTCGACTCCTTGCCGCCCTGCGGCCCCTTTCCCCCGCGCGTTTTCTGGCGCATGGGGAGCCGGTTCGAAATGGGAGGGTTGACTTCCGGCCTTCTTTGTCTTCGCCTCCTGCCCTTCCGCCCGGGAGACGATACAAGGGGCCCGGTTCATCAGCAAATCTGAAAAAGACCGCAAGCTCTTCAGATTTTTCTTTTCGACAGGGAATCGAGAGAGGCATAGTTCGTCCAATCCAGGTGCAGGGGGGTTATCGAAATGTAATTCCGCGCGATGGCTTCAAAGTCGGAATCTTTGGTTTTTAGGTAGCCCGGATCATTTCCTCCAATCACATAAAACTTTTTGCCCTGTCTATCTCTCTTTTCCTGGACGGAGTCGCCGTAAACCCGTTTCCCCATCCGGGTGATCTTGTAGGAGCAGGGTTTTCCGCTTTGGCAAGGAACGTTGACGTTCAGAAAAGTGTGGCGCGGAAGGCCTTTGTCCAAAATATGACGGGACAGGCGGACCGCAAAGGAGGCCGCTTGGGTAAAATCGAAATTTCTTCTCGTCGTCAGGGAAATCGCGAAGGAGGGGACCCCCAAGATCGTGGCTTCGATGGCCGCCGAAACGGTTCCGGAATAAGTGATGTCGTCACCCAGATTTTCACCTTTGTTGATCCCGGAGGCGATCAGATTCGGCCGCTCCGGCATGATTCGCCTGACTCCCAGAAGGACACAATCCGTGGGAGTTCCGTTGACCGCAAAGTAGCGGGGGCCAAGACCGGCCACCTTCTTAGAGCGCAGGCGGCGCCCCATGCTCAAGGCGTGGCTGACCGCGCTCTGCTCGCGGTCCGGCGCCACCACCCAAACTTCTCCCACATCTTCCAGAGCTCGAGCGAGGGATAAAATGCCCTCGGACTGAATGCCGTCGTCATTGGTTACCAATATTCTCAAAAAGACCTCACCTTAATAGGACGCAGATGAGCGCAGATAAACGCGGAAAATTTTTAAAAAAGGTAACATTTTAGCATTTTGAAAAGCCATTAAATCCCCCTTGATCCCCCTTTTCAAAGGGGGAAAAAATGGGATCTTTCCGTGAAAGCGAAATAAAAAGCTCTCCTCCCTTTGAAAAGGGAGGAATAGTTTTGATGACCTTCTCCCGAATCCTGAAAATCTGCGTTTATCCGCGTCCTAAAACAAATCAAAGCGATTCGATGTACTTCTCTGCGGAAAACGCCGCTAAAGCCCCGTCACCCACGGCCGTGGCCACCTGGCGGAGGGTCTTTTGCCGCACATCGCCGGCGGCGAAAACCCCGGGGATGGAAGTGGCCATGTTGGTTTCCGTGAGCACGTATCCGCTGCCATCCAGGGGGACAACCCCCTTTAAAAACCCCGTGAGCGGCAGCCAGCCCACATAAAAAAACACCCCCCCCACCTTCAGATCCCTCGCCGCCTGATTCTTCACGTTTCGGATTTCCAGACCATCCACCCCGTTTTGCCCGACTACTTTTGTCACCACCGTATCCCAGAGAATTTCGATTTTGGGATTCTTGAACGCTCGGTCCTGAAGAATCTTCTCGGCCCGAAGAGCGTTGCGCCGGTGAAGGAGATAGACCTTGCCGGCAAACCGGGTCAGATAGATGGCTTCTTCCACCGCCGAATCGCCGCCCCCCACGACGGCGATTTCCTGGTTCCGGAAAAAGGGGCCGTCGCAAGTGGCGCAATAGGAAACCCCCCGCCCTTTCAACTCCTCTTCTCCGGGGATTCCCAACTTTTTCGGTTCAACCCCCGTGGCGATGATGACGGCTTTCGTGAGGAGGTTTCTCCCGCCGGTCTCGATCTCCAAAAGCTTTCCGGCGGGCCGAAGGGCGCCGATCTCTCCGCTTTCAATGATCAGCCCAAAATTTTTGGCTTGCTTTTCCATGGCTTGGGAAAGCTCCGGTCCGGGGATTCCATCCGGAAACCCGGGATAATTTTCAATCAAAAAAGTGCTTGCCGCCTGCCCTCCCAAAATCATCTTTTCGAGCAGAAGGGTCTTCAGCATAGCCCTACCGGCATAAAGGCCTGCGGTCAAGCCCGCCGGCCCCCCACCGGCAATGATCAAGTCATAGTCCGCCTGCGGCATGATGTCTCCTTTGCGCTTTCCGCCCAGAGTGTTTCTCCACGCTTTCGCTCGGTGAGCGCGCCCATTTTTTTATTCATAGCACAGGTGCGCCCCGAAATGAAGAGGTTCTTGGTCGCTGCCTGCGAATTTCGGATTGCGGCCTTGTCAGGGGAGGGATATTTGTTATAATGTGGTTAAATTAACCGATAAGACTTTAGTATTTTTAGCGGAAACCTGCTTCGCCCTTTCTTGCGAACCACTTTTCGACAGGAGCTGAATCGGCCTTCTCCCTATGCTGAATGTAGCCTTCTTTTGGCATATGCACCAGCCCTATTACCGGGACCCGGCCTCGGGGGAATACACGCTTCCCTGGGTCCGGCTTCACGCCGTCAAGGGGTACTACGACATGATTTCGATTCTGGCGGACCACCCGGCCATCCGCCAGAATTTCAATCTCGTCCCTTCCCTGCTGCTGCAGCTCCAGGAGTATGAAGGCGGACGGGCCCGTGACGTTTTCGGCGATCATTCCCGCAAAAAGGCCGAGGAGTTGACTCCCGATGAAAAAAAATTTCTCCTGACGAATTTTTTTATGTGCAACTGGGAAACGATGGTGAAACCCCACCCGGGATATTTCGCTCTGCTGTCCAAACGGGGATTCAAGGTTCCGGAATACCGGTGGGATGACATCCTCGGACACTTCACCCCCCAGGACTATCGGGATCTCCAAGTCTGGTTCAATCTGACCTGGTGCGGACATCGGGCAAGGGAAACGAAAGAAGTCGTGCGCGAACTTCTTCGAAAGGGCCGGATATTTTCCGAGGAGGACAAGAAAGCCCTCCTCGACACCCACCAGGAAATCATCCGGGAAGTCATCCCCCTTTACCGGGACCTGCAGCGGCGGGGGCAGGCGGAGCTGACCGTCAGCCCCTTTTATCACCCCATCCTGCCCCTGCTGATCAACTCGGGACACGCCCGGCGGGCCATGCCCAACGCCCCCCTGCCCTCTTGCTTTTCGCACCCCGAAGACGCCGCCGCCCAGATCCGCCGCGCCGTCCGGTTCTTCGAGAGCGTCTTTGGCGCCAAACCCGCCGGAATGTGGCCCTCCGAGGGCTCGGTTTCCCCGGAGCTCATCCCCCTCGTCCAGAAGGCGGGAATCAGATGGATGGCCTCCGATGAAGGCGTGCTTTTCCGTTCCCTGTCCGGAGGGTTCGGGCGGAATAATTTGTACCAGCCCTATCGGGTCTGTTTCCAGGACGCCCAGGTTTCCATGCTCTTCCGCGACCATAACCTTTCCGACCTGGTGGGGTTCACTTACGCCAAAAACCCGCCGGAGAGCGCGGCCAAAGATCTCGTCGCCCATCTGGAAAACATCCACAAATCCCTTCCCGACGACGACCGCAGGGTCGTCCTCATCGCCCTGGACGGGGAAAACCCCTGGGAAGCCTACCCCGACGGAGGGAAGGAGTTCCTCAGCCGCCTCTACGAACTCCTTTCCTGCCACCCGTCCATCCGCACGGTGCGGGTGCAGGATTTTTTAGACCGCTGCCCCCCCCAAGAAACCTTGAACCATCTGCACACGGGCTCCTGGATCGATCAGAATTTCCGCATTTGGATCGGAGCCCCCGAGGAGAACCACGCCTGGGAATGCCTGCAGCGGACGCGGGCTTTTTTGGAGGACGCCGCCTCCGGCAACCCCATGCTTGCCCCCGAGACGAAGGAGGCGGCCTGGGAGGAGATTTACAGCGCGGAGGGGAGCGACTGGTTCTGGTGGTTCGGCGATGATTTCACCAGCGACAATGACGAGGAGTTCGACCGCCTCTTCCGTTCCCATCTCGCCCAGGTCCATCGGCTCCTCGATGCCCCGATTCCGGATTATTTGGTTAAACCCATCGCCGTCCCCCACGAGGTTAAACCCACCATCGAGCCGATCGGCTTTATTGCCCCGATTCTCGACGGTCAGATCACCCACTTTTACGAATGGCGGGAGGCGGGCTACTTTGCCGCCAAGCCGGTTCGCGGTTCCATGCACCAGGCCGAAGGATTCCTGCAAGGAATTTACTATGGTTTCAACTTGGAAAGTCTCTATTTTCGGATCGACACGATTCTCCAGACCCGAAACCACCTGGAAGGGGTCCACTTCGCCATTTACATTCTCGCTCCCGCAGAATTTCAAATCCGGTTCCCTGTCCATTTTTCCGGCGGGGGAACCCAGGTTTTCCATCTCGCTCAAGGGGGGCGCCTCCAGACCCCCCCGGGCAGAGCTCTCTACACGATCCACCAGGATTCGATCATTGAACTTGGCGTTTCCTTCCGCGATATTTTCTGCCGCCCGAAAGAAAAGCTCGACTTTTTTCTCCGCGTTCAAAAAGACGACTTGGAAATCGAGAGGCACCCACGAAGCGGGTACCTCTCCCTGATCGTCCCGGACCGTGATTATGAGCGGGCGGTTTGGCAGGTTTGACGGCTTCGTAATCAATCCCTCCGTGCCGGCCGGAGCGGGGTTGCACGGCAAATGAGGAAAGGGGGTCGGGGATTGGGAGTAAGAACAGACATCGTCTTCTGTTTCCTTCCACATCCGGCCCCCTATACCCTGTCCCTCTTCCGGTTTTTGCGCGCCTTGCAAGGCAGGGGCGAGAGGCGGTCTCCGGAACACGGGCCGCCGGCCGGACGCCCCTACAATCAAAGCCGTCTTTCGGCTGATTTCTTACGAGATCATCGGGTTTGAATGCGGGAACACGAATGAAATCGATCAACCTCCTCTTCGCCGTTCACAATCACCAGCCGGTGGGGAACCTTGACCGGGTTTTCCGGGAAGGGTGGCAGAAATGCTACGAGCCTTTTCTCGCCGCTTTGGAAAAGCATCCCCGCTTTCGTCTCTCCCTCCATTACAGCGGGTCCCTCCTGGAGTGGCTGGAGGCGAATCAACCGGAATTCAATTCGCGGATGAAAACCCTGGTGGCGCGGGGGCAGGTGGAGCTCCTGAGCGGGGGGTTTTACGAACCCCTCTTGCCTCACATCCCGGAGGAAGATGCCGTCGGTCAGGTTTCCCTTCTCAACCAGTTTCTCAGAGATCAATTCCGTTTCCAGCCCAAAGGCTTCTGGCTGGCCGAGCGGGTCTGGTGCAGCCGTCTTCCCAAAACCCTTTCCAAAACCGGATTGAATTTTACGCTCCTCGATGACAGCCACTTCCGCTTCGCGGGCCTCCCCCAGGAGGAGATGTTCGGGTACTACGTCACCGAATATGAAGGGTGTCCCCTTTCGCTCTTCCCCATCAACCAGCAGCTGCGTTATGCCATTCCCTTTCGGAACCCGGAAGAAACGATCGAGGCGCTTCGCTTTTGGGCCACCGAAGAAGGCCACTTCGCCGTTACCTATGCGGACGACGGGGAGAAGTTCGGCCTCTGGCCGGGGACCTACCACTGGGTCCTCGAGGAGAATTGGCTCGAAAGATTCATCCGCACCCTGGAGGAAAATGAGGAATGGATTCACCTCCTGACCTTCAGCGAATACATGGGACGGTTTCCACCCCAGGGGAGGATTTACCTCCCTCCTTCCTCCTATGAAGAGATGATGCAGTGGGCCCTGCCTCCGGTCTCGGCCATCGCTTATACGGATCTTGTGGCGGAGCTGAAAGCAAGCGGCCGTTTCGAAAAATTCCGCCCGTTTCTCCGCGGGGGCGCCTGGGAAAACTTTCTGGTCAAATACCCGGAAAGCAACCTCATGCACAAAAAGATGCTCGATGTGAGCAGCCGAGTTCATCGGGCGCTTGGCAGCCGCTCACCCAAGAGCCGCGGATCCGCCCCCCCGGCCCCCCTGCGGGACCTCTGGCGCGGACAATCCAACAATGCCTATTGGCATGGGCTTTTCGGGGGCCTTTACCTGCGCCACCTCCGTCAGGCCGTGTATGGGCGCCTCATTTCCGCCGAAAAGGGGATCGAAACCCGGGAGGATCCGAAGGGCTTCGGGCTGCGGCATGAAATTCTGGACCTGGACAAGGATCTCCAGCCGGAAATTCGGGTCGCCTCCGCGAAGGGGGTCGCCTGGATCAAACCCGGTTACGGCGGCGCCCTGATCGAAATGGACTACCGGCCCGGGCTGTTCAATCTCACCAACACTTTGGCTCGACGACCGGAGGCCTACCACCGGAAGCTGAAAATCAACGCCGGCAATTCGGGCCCGGGCGCGAGCCCCGCTCCTCCTCAATTTGTCCCGAAGATCGACGAGATCCTGGCCGAGACCCTCATGTACGATTGGTACAACCGTTACTCCTTCCTTGACCACTTTCTGGGAGAGGAGGCGACATTCGAGCAGTTCCGGCGCTGCCAGTACCCCGAACTGGGAAATTTCATCAACCAACCCTACGACTTGGTCGACATCACGGAAAACGAAAAATCGAATACCCTCGCGGTCCGTCTGCGCCGGCGGGGCGGCCTTTGGAGGCGGGAGGGGAAAATCCCCACCGAGGTGGTGAAAAAATTCCTCTTCCGCCGGGATGTCGCGGGGGTCGAAGCCGAATATGACATTTTCAATCGCAGCCCGTCGGAATGCCGTTTTTGGTTCGGCGTGGAGCTCAGCCTCACCCTTCCCGGAGCCGAGGAAAGCCGCCACTCCCTTTCTTTTCCCGGAGACGGGGGACAAATTCAATCCCTGACTCAAGGAGGCGTTATTCCGGAAACGGAGAACCTCCGGTTGCGGGACGACTCCACGGGTTTCACGGTCACCCTCGAAACGGCGCCGGTTTGCGAAATTTGGCATTTCCCCCTGGAAACCGTCTCCCAATCGGAGGGAGGCCTGGAGAAAACCGTCCAGGGAAACGTCCTGCTGTTCAACTGGCGTTTTTCCTTGCGTCCCGGGGAGAAGAAAAAAATTATGCTTCGCCTATTAGGCGAAGGCATGGGATAATAAATAATCTTTTTCCAATAATTGATGGTTTCGTAAAAAGTCGTCATTCCCGCGCAGGCGGGAATCCAGAATCTGCCAAGATATTGAAAAGACTGGATTCCCGTTTTCACGGGAATGACGGAATAGCCCATTTTCAGACTTTTTACGAGTTCATCAATAATTTGCATTCTGCAATTTTCGGTTTTCATTTTTATTTTTGCGTCCCTTATCAAAACCCTAAGGCGGCTCTTTTAACAGGAGCAGGGTATCTTCAGTGACCCTGGCGCTGACACTGATTTTATCAGGAGGACTTCATGTCTGAATTGAGGAAGGACCCCGTCACGGGACGCTGGGTGATCATTTCCACCGAAAGAGGAAGACGGCCCTCGGATTTCAGCATCCCGAAGAATCCGGCCAAAACGGGATTCTGCCCTTTCTGCCCGGGCAACGAAGACAAGACGCCGCCCGAAATCATGGCCTTCCGTCCCCAGGGAAATCCGGCCAACACCTCCGGATGGTCCTTGCGCGTCGTTCCCAACAAGTTTCCGGCCCTGCGGGTCGAGGGGGATTTGAACCGCGAAGGCGTGGGCCTTTACGACAAGGTGAACGGAATCGGCGCCCACGAAGTCATCATTGAAACCCCCAACCACGAGGAGACCCTGGCGACCCTGCCCCCAAAGCGTTTTGAGGACGTCCTCTGGGCTTTCCGCCACCGAATGCTGGACCTGCGCAAAGACCTCCGCCTGCGATACGCCATGATCTTCAAGAATCATGGGGAGGCGGCCGGCGCCACCCTGGAGCACTCCCACTCCCAGCTCATTGCCCTGCCCATTGTCCCCCATCTGGTGATGGAGGAAATGGCCGGGTGCCGCGATTATTACAACTACAAAGAGCGGTGTATTTTTTGCGACATCGTCCGTCAGGAGATCCAGCAGGGAGAACGGGTGATCCTGGAAAACGGGGAATTCATTGCCATTGCCCCGTTTGCCTCCTTTTCGCCTTTTGAGGCGTGGATCCTCCCCAAGCGCCACATCTCTTTTTTCGAGGACAGCCAGATCCACGAAATCCAGTCCTTGGGCCAGATCTTCGCGGAAACCCTGAAGAGGCTCGATAAGGCCCTGAATTTCGCCCCCTACAACTTCACCCTTCACACCACCCCCTTCAACGAGCGCAACCTGGAGTATTATCACTGGCACTTCGAGATCATTCCCAAACTCACGAAATTTGCGGGTTTTGAGTGGGGATCCGGGTTCTTCATCAATCCCACGCCTCCCGAAGAAGCGGCCAAATTTCTGCGGGAGCTGGCCTCTCCGGGAGAGAAACGATGAAAATTCTCTTGGTTTCATCCGAAGCGATCCCCTTCGCCAAAACCGGCGGTCTGGCCGACGTATCCGGAGCCCTCCCGAAGGCCCTGGCCCGTCTGGGCGAGGAAGTCACCTTGATCCTGCCCAAATACCGCCAGGTGGACGAAAAGCGCTTTCCGCTCAAAAAAACCTCCATGGAGCTCACGGTCCCGCTGGGGCAGCGCCTGGAGGCGGCCGAAGTCTACGCCGTGGAAATGGAGCCGAATTATCGGGCTCTTTTGATCCGCAAGGATGCCTATTACAACCGGGAGCAGCTTTACGGCAGCCCGAGCGGCGATTACGAAGACAACGCGGAGCGTTTCATCTTCTTTTGCCGGGCAGTCATGGAAGCGGCCCGGATCTTAATGCCGGACGTCATTCACTGCCACGACTGGCAGAGCGCCTTGGTCCCCGTGTACCTGAAAACCCTCTACCGGGCTGACGCCCGCCTTGCCCGCACCCCGTCGGTTTTCACCATCCACAATATCGGCTACCAAGGCCTCTTCTGGCATTACGACCTGCCCCTGACCAATTTGGGGTGGGAGGTTTTCACCCCGCAGACCCTGGAGTTTTACGGAAAGATGAACTTTCTTAAGGGGGGAATCGTCTTTGCGGACGCGGTGACTACGGTGAGCCGCAAATATATGGAGGAGATTCAATCTGCGGAGTTCGGAGCGGGTCTGGAAGGCGTGCTCCGGGATCGCCGCCAGGATCTCCGGGGAATTCTCAACGGGGTCGATTACGACGACTGGTCCCCCGCCGGAGATCCTTTTATCCGGGCCTCATACGATCTCCAGCGGCTTTCCGGCAAAAAGGCCTGCAAGGCCGACTTGCAGAAGGAATTCGGCCTTCCCGTCGCTGAAAATATCCCGGTCATCGGGATCATCTCGCGCCTGGCCGAGCAAAAAGGGTTTGACCTGATCACGGCGGTCATGGATGATTTGTTGAAAGAAGGGGTTCAGCTGATCATTCTTGGGACCGGCGACGAAAAATACCACCTTCTGCTGGATTCCCTCGCCAAAAAACACCCCGGTCAGATCGGCCTCAAAATCGCCTTCGACAACACCTTGGCTCACAAGATCGAAGCGGGGGCCGACATGTTTCTCATGCCGTCCCGCTACGAACCTTGCGGTTTGAACCAGATCTACAGCCTCAGATACGGAACCGTCCCCATCGTCCGCGCCGTCGGCGGGCTTGACGACACCATCGAAGACTACCAACCCGAAACCCAGCGGGGAAACGGCTTCAAGTTCAAAGAGTACTCTCCGTCCTGCCTGTTGGAGGCGATCCGGCGGGCCCTGCAGGTTTATCGCGGCCGGATTTCTTGGGAGGGGCTGATGATCCGGGGAATGGCCGCGGACTTTTCCTGGGAGCGCTCCGCCCGGGCCTATCTTGAGGTCTACCAGACCCTCGTCCGAAAGAAAACGGGCGCCTAACGCGATGAATACGACGGAAATCCTTGCGAAGATCATCGACATCACCACCGCTCCGGTGGAAATGGAGCGCCGGTTGGCCAATTTGGTCGAGGCCCTGACGCAGATCTTCAGCATATCCTTCGGCGGGATCTTTTTTTGGGACCCGCCCCGCGGTCGCCTGCATCTTCGGTTCGCCAACAGCGAGCACTCTCTCTTGGTGCCCCAGGCCGGCCTAACCCTGGCCGAAGTTCCTTTCCGCGATTGTCTGGAGAAAAAAATCCCCTTTGTGACCGGAGAAGCCCCCTCCTCGCCCCCCCGGGAGGACGCCGCCGCCCCCTTTTCCTCTCTTCCTTTTCTCGCGGCTTTTCCCATCGCCGACGACATTCTCCTTTACGGGACCCTGGTTTTGGGGGGAGAAACGCCCCACCCGCTCACCGCCGAGGAGAAATTCCTGCTCCCGGTCATCTGCCGCCAGATCGCCGCCACGATCCGCAGCGGCCAGTTCTCCCTGCAGGCCAAGCGCCGGATCGCCGAACTCAGCACCCTTTACAGCATCGGGATGGCCATCACCTCGACTCTGGAGCTCGACGAGCTTTTGAACCGGATCACCCTGACCAGCGCAAAAATCCTCCAGGCGGACGGGAGCATTTTGCGTCTCTTGGATGAAGAACGCCACCTGCTCAAGGCCGTTTCCTCTTTCGGCCTCGAGGAGTCGGCGGAAACCCTCGAGCCGGTCGCCTTGGGGGACCAGGCCGCAGGAGCCGTAGCTCTTACCGGCCGCCCCCTTCTGATTCCGGAAGTAAAAAAATACCATCTGCCGTTGGAGCGGTTCCCCAAAAAAGTTTCGTCGCTTCTCTGCGTACCCCTGGTCGCCCAATCCAAAACCATCGGCACCCTGGCCCTTTTCAGCTACCGGAAGGAGGGACAGCCCGAGAAAGTCTTCGACGAAGAGGACGAGAACCTCGTTTTCACCATGGGCTCCCAGATTGCCATGGCGATCGAACATGCCATCATGCTCCGCCGGACGGAGCTTCTGGCTAAAGAAAAGGAAAATATGGTGGAGGAGCTCTCCCTTCTCTACCACGTTTCCCGCTCCATGCTGACCACGGTGAAGCTCGAACAGCTGCTCCGGATCATCCTCACTTCGGTTACCTTGAAGAACCATCGCGGGTTTGACCGGGCAACCCTTTTCTTGGTCAACGACCCGGAAAACATGCTCGAAGCGAAGATGAGCATCGGTCCCCGAAGCGAGGCGGAAGCCGAAACCTGGCGCCAGGAGTTCGAGCAGACGCCGACCTTCTCTTCCGGCGAAGTCTTCAACCCGACTATGGAGCCCCTGCCCTATGAGATCCACCCCCGCCGCCTGCGCATTCCCTTGGCGGAGAAGCGCTCCATCCTGGTCAAGGCGATTCGCGAAAAGCGCGCCTTCAATATCGCGGACGCCGCCTCGGATCCGGAGGTCAATCTCGATATCCTCAAGCGTTTCGGAAGCAGGGCCTTTGCAGCCGTTCCCCTGGTCGTCAAGGACAAGGCCATCGGCGTTCTTGCCGTGGACAACCAATTCACGGGAAGACCCATCACCGACCCGGATATGGGTTTTTTGACCCTCCTGGCCAACCAGGCGGCCTTGGCCATCGAGAACTCCCGTCTTTACATCAATCTCCAGGAGGTGAATAATCAGCTCCTGCAGGCTCAAACCCGCCTGATTCAGTCCGAGAAACTGGCCTCGCTGGGAGAAGTCGTGGCTTCCATCAGCCACGAGATCAAAAACCCCCTGGTTTCCATCGGCGGGTTCGTGCGGCGCCTCGACCGCAAATTTACGGAGGACTCCAGCGAAAAGAAGTACATGAGCATCGTGCTCAAGGAGGTCAATCGCCTGGAACGGATTCTGGACGAAACGCTCTCCTTTTCCAAGGATGCGTCCGTCCCTTCGGATTTTCACGATTTGAATCGCCTTCTGGATGACACCCTTTTAACCATGGACAACGAGTTCCGGGAGCGCAATATTCTGGTGGTGAAGGACTTCAGCCCGGGTTTGCCCTCCCTGTTCTGCGAGCCCCAGCAGATCAAACAGGTCTTTATCAACCTTTTCTTCAATGCCATGCAGGCCATGGGGGCAAACGGTCGCCTAACCGTAAAAACCTCCCGCGAGCGGCAGGGGGAGAAGGATTTCATCCAGGTCGAGGTCACGGACACCGGCGGCGGAATCCAGGCCGATATCCTGGACAATATCTTCAATCCTTTTTTTACGACCAAATTCGAAGGAACCGGCTTGGGTCTTTCCATCGCCCACAAGATCATCCTTAAACACAAGGGGACGATCCACGTGATCAATGATCCGGGCGTGGGGGCGACTTTTTTGCTCCAATTCCCCGTGGCTTCCTAAAAATTGAAATTCGCAACGCATAACCCGTTGCGAATTTCAAGGAACAAACCTGATTGTTGCGGTCAATGGTTGGAGGTTCGAGGGTAATTCTATCGCCTGACCGCTGAAAGCTTTGAGCACTCTTTTTTCCCGATATGACCGAAGGCCCCCCATACGCCGCCGTCGCCGTCCCTCTTCCCATTCGGAAGACCTTTTCTTATGAAATCCCCGAACCTTGGAGGGAATTTGTGTATCCCGGCAGAAGGGTTCTCGTTCCCTTCGGGAAACGCTTTTTGCCCGGTTACGTGGTAGAGATGACCTCAACCCCCCCGGTTGGAAAAAAAATCCTGCCGATCAAACGCCTCTTTGACGATGAATTCACCCTGCCGGAAAAATTTCTCGCCTTCCTGGACTGGGTTGCCCGTTATTACCTTCAGCCCCTTGGCGAAGTGATCCGAGCCGCCCTCCCCGCGGGGATGCAACTCAAACGCCGGGAGGTGTACGAAGCGACCCCCCGGGGTTTGGAAAGCATCGACTCTCTTCCAGAAGAATCCCTGGAAAGGAGGATCCTCCTGGCGCTCAGGAAGCGCGGGGGAAAAGCCCCTCTTTCCCGGATGCTGACCCGGAACCCCGCCCGCCCCCTAACCGGCGTCATCGCCGAAATGGTAGCGGCCAAGCTCATTGCCAAGGAAGAAGATTCGCTGGAGCAAAAGATCAAGGAACAATCCGTGACCGTCTTGCGGCCCCTTAAGCCGGTTGACCCGGTTTCCCTCACCGTCCGCCAAAAAGAGGCCTACGATATCATCCGCGAAAGCGGAGAAGTAACTCTTCAAGAATTTAAAGTAAAATTTAAAGGATCAAATTCGATCCTTTTAAAATTATTAAATTTAAATCTTATTGAATCCATTAATAAAAAGTCCTTTCGAACGCCTTCCTGGGAAGGACTCGATGACTGGAACGACGGCCCCCCCGACTCCCTCAGCGAAGATCAGCAGGCGGCCTTGGCGGAAATTTCTGCGGCGCTTTCCTCCAGAAAGTTTGTCCCCTTTCTCCTTCATGGAGTCACGGGAAGCGGTAAGACCGAGGTGTATTTTCGGGCGATTGAGAAGGCGGTCGCCGAGGGCAAACAGGCCATCCTCCTCGTTCCGGAAATCGCCCTCACGGCCCAATCCGTGGCTTACTTCCAGGCCCGCATATCCTTTCCCATGGCGATCCTGCACAGCGGTCTTTCGCCCGCGGAACGGTACGACGAATGGCGGCGGGTCAAGAGCGGGCAAGTAAAACTTGTCATCGGCGCCCGCTCCGCGATTTTCGCCCCGCTGGACACCCTCGGATTGATCATCGTCGACGAAGAACACGACCCCTCTTACAAACAGGAGGAGAAACTCCGCTATCAAGCCCGCGATCTGAGCCTGGTACGGGGCAAAATGGAGAAGGCGGTGGTGATTCTCGGGTCCGCCACCCCGTCGATGGAATCCTTCCACAACTCCATGGAGAAGAAATTTCATTACCTTTCCCTGCCGCGGAGGATCGGCGACCGCCCGCTTCCGGAAATCCGGATCGTCGACATGCGCAAGGAAAAAAGCGGCGAAAAGGAACAGCCTATTTTTTCGCGCCCCCTGGAGGAAGCCCTCACTCAAAACGCCGAGCGCGGAGAGCAGGCGCTTCTCTTTTTGAACCGACGCGGGTTCTCTTCTTTTTCTCTCTGCCGCGACTGCGGCTACGTCTATCAATGCCCCAACTGCAGCGTTTCCCTGAACTATCACCTCACGGATAAGGCCTTCCATTGCCACTACTGCGACTATTCCCTGGCGGCTCTGGAACGATGTCCCCAGTGTTCCTCCTCGCGGCTCCAGCTCTTTGGAATCGGCACCCAGCGCCTGGAGGAAGAGATCAAGAAGAAGTTCTCCCAGGTCGCGGTGGGAAGGATGGATCGGGACACGATGACCCGGAGCTCCGCCTACCGGAAAATCCTGAGTCAGGTCCGCCGAGGCGAAGTGAACCTTCTGATCGGCACCCAGATGATCACCAAAGGCCATGATCTTCCCCGGGTAACCCTGGTGGGGGTCCTCTCCGCCGACCTCTCCCTTAACATTCCGGATTTTCGAGCCGGGGAGCGCACCTGCCAACTTTTAACCCAGGTCGCCGGCCGTTCCGGAAGAGGCTCTCTGCCCGGGAAAGTCATTATTCAAACCTACAACCCTCAGCATTACAGCATTCAGATGGCCCAGACCCAGGCGTTTGCCCCCTTCTATCACCAGGAACTGATATTCCGTAAAGAAACCGGGTATCCCCCATTTACCCGGCTCGTAAATCTCCGTCTCGAAGGAAACATGGAGGCGCGGGTAAAGCGCCAGGCCGAAGACCTGGAAAAGATCGTCAGCCGCCTCCTTAAGGACAAGAGGTATTCCGAACAGATCGAAGCTTTAGGGCCGGCCTCGGCTCCCCTCGCCCGCTTGCGGGGAAAGCACCGTTTCCAGATGCTCCTGAAAGGGAAGAAATGGCAGCTGCTCCATGAATTCGTGGAGCGGGTTTTGCGTAAGATAGAGCAGGCCCCCCTTCTCTCGGGGGTCAAATTGATCGTTGATGTCGATCCGGTGAATATGTTATAAAAATAAAAGGTTCAAGGATTCAAGGGGCCGAGTGGCTAAACGACCTGCAGAAAGCAAAGCATAGGTAAGAAGGCGATTTTTTTACTTGAACCCTTGACCCCTCGAACCCTGGACCGCTTTTTTAATTATGTCCGTTTTAGAGATCCTGAAATACCCCCATCCGAAACTTAAAAAAAAGTCGCTTCCCGTGGAAACGATCGATGAGGAACTGCGCCGGCTGATCGTCGACATGGCGGAGACCATGTACGCCGCGCCCGGGGTCGGGCTGGCGGCTCCCCAGGTCGGGCAGTCGCTTCGTTTGGCGGTTATCGATGTCACCCGCGCGAATGAGGAGAAGAATCTGCTCGTTCTGATCAACCCGGAAATCATCTCTGCCGAGGGAGAGTGCACCTGGGACGAAGGCTGCCTCAGCGTCCCCGATTATAACGAGGACGTGAAGCGGAAGGAAAAGGTCGTCGTCCGCTACCACGACATGGAGGGCAAGATTTGTGAAATCGGGGCCGAAGGCCTTTTAGCCATCGCCCTCCAGCACGAACTCGACCACCTGGACGGGGTTCTTTTCATCGACCGCATCAGCTCCCTCAAAAGAGCCCTCTATCGCCGAAGAGTTCAGAAGGAAAAGAAGGAGAAAGAAAAGGAAGGAAAGAAGCTTTGAGGGTTCTCTTTATCGGTACGTCGGATTTCGCCTGCCCGTCCCTGAAAGCGTTGGTGGATGCCTCCTACCCAGTCGTCGAGGTCGTGACCCAGCCGGATCGGCCGAAGGGTCGCGGACAGAAACTGACCCCGCCGCCGGTCAAATCCCTGGCTCTCTCGCTGGAATTGCCGCTCTTTCAACCGGAAAAACTGCGCACCCCCGCGGCCGTCGCCCATTTGCAATCCTTGCGGCCGGATTTGATCGTGGTGGCGGCGTATGGCCAGATTCTCTCTCCGGCCGTTCTCGCCATCCCCCCTCAAGGCTGCGTCAATGTCCATGGCTCCCTCCTTCCCAAATATCGGGGGGCCGCCCCCATTGCCCGGGCGATCCAGATGGGAGAGAAAAACACCGGGGTGACGACCCTGGTGATGGACGAAGGGATGGATACGGGGCCGATCTTGCTCAGGGAAGAAACGGAAATCAGCCCTCAGGATAACCTGCAAAGCCTTCATGACCGCCTGGCCCTGATAGGGGCGGGGCTTCTTTTGAAAACCCTGAAGGGTCTGGAAACGGGCGCCATAAAGCCGAAAGCTCAGGACCCCTCCCGGGCCACCTATGCGCCGAAGATTTCCAAAGAGGAAGCAAGGATCATTTGGCGGTCTTCGGCCCGGGACCTTAGCAATCTGATCCGGGCCTTTGACCCCTGGCCCGGGGCTTTTTCAACCTGGAAAGGAAAAAACATTAAGCTTTTCCGCCCCACGGTGATCGAAACTCAGCCCCAAGAACCTCCCGGAACTTTGACCAAGGCCGATTCCCAGGGGCTTACCATTGCCGCCGCCGACGGTTATCTCATCGTGCGGGAGCTGCAGTTGGAGAATCGTCCCCGCCTGCCTGCCGAAATATTCCTGCGGGGGACCCCTCTCGAACCCGGCCGCCGCTTAGGAGAATAAAAACGAATGCCTAAACCCCTGCCGGGAGCCTGCGACCAAGCCCGTTTGACGGCCTTCGACCTTCTCCGGAAGATCGAGGCCTCTCGGGGGTTTGCCGACGAGACCCTGGACCGGGCCTTTCTTGCGGCCCCGGAGCTTCGGCCTCTGGATCGTTCTTTTATTCATGAACTTGTCATGGGGGTTCTCCGGTGGCGCGGCCGGCTCGACTGGCTCATCCGCCAGGTTTTAAAATCCCCCGGGAAGAAGCCCGATCCTCGCGTGCAGGAGATCCTGCGCCTCGGCGTTTATCAAATTTATCACTTAGACCGGGTGCCTCCCAGCGCGGCGGTCAACGAATCCGTGCGCCTCGCAAAAGCAATCCTCGGAGAAGAGAAGATCGCCGGTTTTGTGAATGCGGCGCTGCGCTCGATCTTGCGGCGGAAAGAGGAGATCGTTTTCCCTTCTTTGGAAAAAGAACCGTTGGAATATCTAACTTCTTTCCTCTCGCACCCCCGGTGGCTGGCAAGCCGATGGCTTAAAGAATTCGGAGCGGAAGCGGCGGCCGGCATCTGTCTTGCCGACAATTTTCCTCCCCCCTGGACGCTCCGGGTGAACACCTTGAAAACAACTCGCGAGAGCCTCTCCGCGGGCCTCAAGAACCGGGGAATATCCGGCCGCCAGACCCCCTTCTCCCCCTCCGGTCTGATTACCGAGAAGAATCCTCTTGCCGATGGCGGAGACCTCTTTCAAAAAGGATTGTTTTTCCTCCAGGACGAAGCTTCCCAGATCGTCGCTTATGCCCTTCAGCCGCTTCCCGGCGAAAAGATCCTCGATGCCTGCGCGGCCCCGGGCGGAAAAGCGACCCACCTCGCTGAGCTCATGGAAAATCGAGGGGAGGTTCTGGCCCTGGACCTCCAGGAAAAGAAAATCCGGTTGATCGCCGAGAATGCCGAGCGCCTGGGATTGTCAATCATTAGGGGCCTGCCAATGGATGCCGGACGTCCTCTTTCCTTCGGCCCCGCACCTCGATTCGATCGAATTCTGGTGGATGCCCCCTGCACCGGCCTCGGAACCCTCCACCGCAACCCGGAGGCAAAATGGACCCGCAAGGAAGACGACCCCCAACGGATGCAGAGTTTGCAGCTTGCCCTTCTCAGGAATGTTTCTTCCCACTTGAAACCCGGAGGCGTTTTGGTTTATAGTACGTGTACCCTGACCGTGGAGGAAAACGACCAGGTTGTCGATCGCTTCCTGGAGGAAAATACGGGCTTCGCAAAAGAAAATTTGCATTCCATATTCCCCTCTTCCTGGCATGATCTCCTTGACGAAAAGGGCTTCTACCGCACCTATCCGGCCGCGATGATCCGCGGAGAAGGATACCGGATGGACGGGTTCTTCGCCGCTCGAATGAAGAAGAAGTAAAAGACCGGTTCACCGCAGAGCACGCAGAGAGCGCAGAGAAAAAAATAAATATTTTAAGATAACTCGGATTTGGTATCAGTTTAGACCCACCAGGGGCATAAATAGATTGCGAGTGATCATGAAAGCACTTATCCGGATTGCGTTTCAGGGCAATGATGAAGATGCAACTGGAGATCACTTCGGGAGATCTTCAACATTCGTCATTCCGGGCTTGACCCGGAATCCAGTCTTTTCAATATCTTGGCAGATTCTGGATTCCCGCCTGCGCGGGAATGACGACTTTTTTACGAGTTCGTCAGCTTTCGGGCAGATTGCTTTTTAATTCCTAATATTCTCTGCGTTCTCTGCGCGCTCAGCGGTAAATATTTTCTCTTTTATGGCAATGAAAATCTCCCCTTCCATTCTTTCCGCCGACTTTGCCCGCCTGGGGGAAGAGGTGCGGGCCGTGGAAAAAGCCGGCGCCGATTACCTTCATGTGGATGTCATGGACGGCCATTTCGTTCCCAACCTGACCATCGGCCCCGCCGTGGTAAAAGCGGTCCGCCGCTGCACCACCCTTCCTCTGGATGTCCACCTGATGATCGAGCGTCCCGATGATTTCCTTGGGGAATTCGCAAAGGCCGGAGCCAATATCCTCACGGTTCACGTGGAGGCGGTCACCCACCTCCACCGGACCCTGACCGAGATTCGAAAGCTCGGGATGCGCGCAGGGATCTCCCTAAACCCCTCCACCCCCGTTTGCCTCATTGAACCGATCCTGGATTATGCGGACCTGATTCTGGTTATGACCGTCAACCCCGGCTTCGGAGGGCAGGAATTGATCCCGGAAACCCTTCCCAAAATCGCGGGGCTGCGCAGTTTGATTGCCCAAAAGGGTCGGCCGGTAGAACTGGAAGTGGACGGCGGGATCAAGGCCGACAACATCGGCGTCGTAGCCGAGGCCGGAGCGGATGTTTTTGTGAGCGGCTCGGGCATTTTCGGGACGCCGGATTATGCAAAGACAATCGCGGTCATGAGAAAAAACATTTCACCACAGAGGGCACAGAGATCACAGAGCCAAAAATAGAATCCTCATTTATCCCTCTCCCCCGTCCACGGGGGAGAGGGGAGGGTGAGGGGGCGTTCCCAGAGAAAATAGTTAACAAAATTTAAGATTCTGAACATTAGTAGTACAGAGTCACAGAGGGAAAATAATAGAAAGTAACTTTTTCTCCCCCCCAGGAAAAACGTCTAAAATGCACGGCAAAATATAACGATTCCCATTGGGGGCTTTTCAGGTCTTTTGATTTATTCTACCTCTGTGTTCTCTGTGCCCTCTGTGGTGAAAAATAAAGAAAGGAAAAAAATATGCCTTCAAAATCGGGACTCAAATTCATTGACCTCAGCATCTCCATCGACACCCTCCCCAGCGACCCGGAGTTTATGATTCCCCAGGTGGAATACATCGACCACCGGATGGGCCTTGCTTCGGCCCAGGACCTCCTGGGCTGCAAGCCCGAGGATCTGCCCCTCGGCCTCGGGTGGGCGGTGGAGAGGGTTACCCTCAGCACCCATTCGGGAACCCACTTGGACGCCCCCTGGCATTACGCCCCGATTTCCGAAGGAAAAAGGGCCAAGAAGATCGACGAGATCCCCCTGGATTGGTGCTTCGGCAACGGCATCGTCCTCGATTTCCGCCGCAAAAAGGACGGGACGCTGATCACGGTGGAGGACCTGGAGAAGGCCTTGAAGAAAATCCACTACAAGATCAAACCCCGCGACATCGTCCTGATCATGACCGGCGCCGATAAATTCTGGGGAAAGCCGGAATACCTGGTGAAAGGCTGCGGGATGGGCCGGGAGTCAACCCTGTGGCTGATCGACAAAGGGGTGAAGGTCGTGGGAATCGATGCCTGGAGCTGGGACCGCCCCCTCCCCTACCTAAAAAAGGAGTTCCAGGAAAAGGGGGATGCCACCATCCTTTGGGCGGCTCATTTCGCGGGAATCGAGAAGGAATATCTGCACATCGAGAAGATGACCAACCTGAACAAGCTTCCGCCGAAGGGTTTCACGCTGGCCTGCTTCCCGGTAAAGGTGGCGGCCGCCAGCGCCGGCTGGGTAAGGCCCGTGGCCATGATCAAAAACTAAAAACAGCAGGGCGTAGGGGTTGGGGGTAGGGAAAATGAGCTTAAAATTTCTCGTTTTTGCCCACCCCCTACCCCCGTTTCTTTCCTCTTTGCGACTTGCGCTCTTGCGGCTTACGATTTTTTCAGTTTGAGAATCTTTCTCGTCTCCGCGGGTGTGGCCACATCCCGCTCGGAATTCTCGATGATCTTCTTGGCGACTTCGACCTGCTCCCAGCTCCCTTCCGCCATTTTCCCTCTGAGGACCCGGGTATTGTCCTCCAGCCCCACCCGGATATGCCCGCCCATGATGGAGGCCATGATCGCCGCAGGGAACTGATTCGGGCCCACGCCGCACACCGACCAGGTGGCATCCGCCGGAAGAAGGCTTTGCATGTGCACCATGTTCATGGGAGTGAAAGGCACGCCTCCGGCCACGCCGAAAACGAGCTGGAAGTGCATCGGCTCTTCGAAAATGCCCTGTTTGCGCACCAGGAGAACATTGTAAATCCCCCCGAAGTCGTAAACCTCGCACTCCGGCTTGACCCCGTTCTCCTTCATGGCCTTGGCAAACTCGACGAGCATTTTGAAGGTGTTTTCGAAGATGATTTCAAAGGGGACTTTGCCCGTTTTGTAGTCGGCCATGCCGAAGTTCATCGAATTGGTATTTAATGAAGCCAGATCCGGTTTCATCTCCACGATCGGGGCGATCCGCTGTTCGGCCGTAACCCCCGGCCCGATGGCGGAGCTCATGTTGACGATCAACTCCGGGCAGCGGTCCCGGATCGCCGTGATGGTTTCCCGGATAATTTTCAAATCGGGGGTCGGCCACCCGTTTTCCGGGTTGCGGGCATGGATATGGACAATGGAGGCGCCGGCCTTCCAGCACTTGTAGGATTCCTCCGCGAATTCCTTGGGAGTATATGGGACTGCCGGATTTTGTTCCTTCCGCGTCGCCGCCCCGGCCAGCGCCGCGCTGATGATCACTTTTTCCATGATTCTGGGTCCTTTCGGAAATGGATTGTAATGATACGGCGTGCCGAGCAGACTTCCTCGGCACGCTTTACCTTACTCGAATCGGGAGGAAAAAGTCAACAGAGGGTTCAGAGGAAAAGACGGTGGAAAAGCAGAAAAATTTCCTGTGCGGATTTCCAGGAGGAACAAGCTAATGGAATGTAAGTCTTCGCGTCCTTCTTGATTGGTAATCAGGAATAGGCATAGATTGGAATGCCCTCTTTCCGGATTAGCTCCACAAAACGGCTGTTGGTCGATAAATCCACGACATCAACCGGTTTTGAAACTGCAAACATTAATTCACCGCAAAAGGTGAAAAATTCTTCCTCGGCAATCCCTTCTACCCCGATATCGATGTCGCGGCTTTCCCCATGAGCGAAAGCGCAAGAACCAAACAATACCACGCGTTTTGCGCTGTACTTGATGGCGATTTTTTCAATGATTCGCCGATCCTTATCCTCAATCATGTTTTCATTATACCATTTTTTACAATAATGATATCCCTGTTTTCGTAGCCATATTTATTCCCTCCTTTTTAGACCAAGATTGATGAACCCGTAATAATTCCGAAAATGCTCTTTTTCGTCATTCCCGTAAAAACGATAATTCAGTCTTTTCAGTGCTTGGCCGATTCTGGATTTCCGCCTGCGCGGAAACGACCACATTTTACGAGATTATCAAGATTTAATTTTGATGATCTCGTAAAAAGTCTGCAAGAGGATGACTTCGTAAAAAGCCCCGGATGCAAGGCGCGCATGAATTAAAGGAGTAGGGGCGGTTCGCGAACCGCCCCTACAGGTGCGCCGCAACGACGGAGTTGAAGCGCAACGCCGCAGATGGACTTTTTGCGAAGTCATCAATTTTCATGAAATACAAATAGAAAGGCTCCAAAGGAAATTTCTGAATTCCCTTGGAGCCTTTCTATTGCCATCTTCCAGATGGTTCTTTCCATAACCCCTCCAAGGAAGAAGATTTTTTGGATATCAGCAAATTCAGGAAGTTACCCAGACTTCCGCCAATTCCGGCTCCGGCGAAAGCAATAGCCGGGCGTTTATTGCGGGATGAGCAATTTCATGTGCTCCCGGCAAATTCCTCGGCTTGAGCCCTCCGGAAAAGGTTTCGGAAACTCCAGGGTGTATTCCATCGTCCCTTCCCAACCCACATACTTTCCCGTTCCCCCCAGTATCCTTCCGGGTGATCTGGTGGCCCCCGGAGGGGTATCCAACAGCTCCCAGATCAATTTATCCCCGTCTTTGTCCGTCCAGGTCTCGTATCCGCGGAACCCGAAATACCCTTTCCCTCTGTACGAAACACCAAGAATATGAACGGACGCCCCGTGAAACGGGCCTTCGCCGCTGTCGTTCACCCTCACCCCAAAAAGCTCCGAATGCATGATGATCCGCTCCTGATCGATTCGAATGACTTTCGGCGTGGCGGACCAATAATGGGTTCCGGAAATCGCCAGTTCCTTTTTCGCCTGGGCGAAGCCTTCCCCTCCCCAGGAAACCGCCAAAATAAGACCAAACAACGCCATCCAAAGACGCCGCTTCATAGTCGGCCTCCTTTAAGTTGTATTGTCACCGAAGGTTGTTTAAGAAAAAAGATTGCGTCAGGAAAGACAAAGCAGAAAGGCTCCAAGGGAAGATCTGAATCCCGTTGGAGCCTTCACATTGGGTCGTTCTGGAAAATCCAATTCATAAATCCTCCAGAATTTCGAGGCAAGTTGTTATCGCATTTTTTACGGTAGGGGTTAACGGTGTTACCCTACCAAAATCTCTCATTCAGGTCAACAGGAAATAATTGAGGGTCCAATGACAAATTTTAATCAGTTTGGAACTTTTGTGTTCTCTCGCTTGGAAAACCGCCGCTCCCCGCCAGCCATCATCGGATCAAAGAGAAACTGAACCTTGAAAACTTATTCCATTATTGCCCCAAATGCACAAACCCGACGGTGCGAACCGTCCGGAACCGTGAAAATATTTTGCGCCAACCGTTGACCCGGCCAAAAATCCCGGGCTATCATGAATTTGAACTTCATCTCCCACCTCCGGAACGAAAGCTGATTAACCATTCATTTCGCCTCCCCCTTCCGTAGATTTTATCTTTCCGTGATCGCATCGACTATCACCCCCAAGCTGTCGAACATGCTCGGCGAAAAAAATAAAAGCCAGGCCTAATCGGCCTGGCTTTTTCACCGCTGCTCAGGGCTAGCGGATTTGCCTACTTCTTCGGTTCGGCGGAAGGCTTCTCGGCCGGGGCCTTCTCCTGGTCGGTCGGCAGCTGATTATGAAATACGTAGGAGCTGGTGATTTTCGGGGACAGGGACGACAAGACCCTGTCAAATTTACCGAACACCCAGCCAAGGGCCAGCAGGATGATGAATAGGATTGTGAAATACCAGCCCCAGGGCCGCTTCTTTTCAGCATACGGGTCGATCATATCGCGTTGGGCGCCCGGCGGCAGCACGGCAATGCGGGTGAGCGAGGCTCCGAAAGGCACGTTGATCTTGGCTTTCGCATTCACGGCCCAGCCGTTGGCGTCCAGGATGGGGCCGAGATTGCGCTTGCGGAGCTTGAGCCAGGCAAAAATCATGGCGGGCCCGGAGATGAGCAGGATGATGGCCAGAATCCCCAGCGGCATCAGGGCCTTGAGATTCAGAAACCCGGTCAGGAGGCCGCCCACCATGCCGCCGATTCCGGCAGCGCCAACACCCAAGGCAGCGATCGTGCCGGTGTCAATCTTTTTCGCCGGCTCCGGCGCCGGGGCCGGACCTTTTGTCGCGGCTTCCTCCACTTTTTCCACCCTTTGCGCCAGTTGGGCGGTGGCGGCCTGGTCGGCGGTGGCGGCGCGTTTGGCAATCTGTTCCTGGATCATCCGCGCCACTTTCTTGTAGGGGGACCAGAAGGCCTGCCGGATGCTGATGGGGTTTTGGATAAGCTTGGTGATCGTGGCGTCCCAGTCCCGGCCCTTGCGGTCATAGAAGATGCCGTTCCGGCCGACCATCAGGTTATCCGCATCGCCGTTGGTAAAGGCGGCGACGATCTGCATTTTTTCCCCGGAACCTCTGCGAGCCAAATCACAATATGCCAAATAGGTCCCTGAGAGACCGGCCATGATCCCATGTTTGCCGGCATCTTCCACGCTGAGACACAATTCGCAGCTCCGTTGATCGAGATAAAGCGTGCCGGCCTGGAAAATGGCTTTGTCTTTGCGGCCGTAAAAATCCCGGAAAGACACGAAATTGTTCACGAGCTTGTAAATATCCCGATTGTAACGAACCAGTCTTTCCACTTCGGCAATGGCGCTGAATTCCGGTTCCAAAGCTTTATCCCGGGCGATAAGCGCCGCGATGGTTTCTTTAATATTCCCATGCGAGAATTTCCCGCACTCGCTTGAGCCCGAGCTTTTCGACAATCGCGCCCCCCTTGGCCGCGATCCAGGCTTCGTGGGGCGCGAACTTCGCGGTGACCGCCGCCCAATCGGATTCGGTAATGAAAGTCTTGTCCGGGAAGAACGGCCTGACAATTTCCATTTCGAATTTCGCCATGGCATCGGCCCAGGAGGGATTCAGACCTTCTTTGAGCGGCAGAGGCTTTCCCGCGGCGACCTGCGCCAGCGGAAAGAGGGCGATTCCGGTCGAGTCCGCCCGCAGATCCTTGGCGGCGAAGAGCAGGTAATCTTTCTCCTCGGGGTTCAAGGGGTTGGCCGCGCGGGGATCAAAGGCGGCCAACCGGCAACGGGTGAAGTAGTCATCCACCTTGGCCTTGAGGGTCATGAAGGTAACGGCGGCGGCTTCGGTTGAAGCGCCCAGGGGGAGGATGGCCGCATCGCTCTCGGCTTGCTTCCACCAATCGGAATAGGCTTGGGCTTCGACAAAAAAACGGTCGACTTTCTCCTGGGTAACCCCCGGCTTGCCGCTGTGGTCCGTCTCCGAGCCCAGGCATTCGATCAGGTCACGGATGGCGGCTTGGGTGTTTTCATCCTCGGCCGAATCGGCGGGGAGGATCCCGTCGCCATTGAACTGGGTTTGGGCGAAAATCTTTGCCGTGTCCCCCGTGTCCTCCAGGGTGATGACCTTCGCTTCCTTTTTGCCCAAGTTGGCGAGGATTTGCCGCGCGGAGGCCAGCAATTGCTTGCCTTCGGCCGTGGTTTCATGAATGGCGCTCAGCGGCAGCTCCGAGGAACCCTTAACCAGGTCATCCGGGTTCTTCAGGCAAAGGCCCGCCCACTTCACGGCCGCAATCAGCTCGGGCGCGCGGATGCGGCCATCTTTATCCGTGTCGATCAAGGCCAGCGTCTTGGCGTCAAACTCCAGGCCGGTCGTCGGGCAGGCCAGCGCGACCCATAACTTCTGATCGAGTTCATCGAGCGCCATCAAGTCGGCGCCTGTGTCCAGGCGAACTTGGTCAAAACCGCCGGCACGAAAGAAATTCCAAGTATGATTCGAAGCCATGGATCACACCCCCTCGAATATTTGGATCATCTTTGATGAGAAAATGCTTTAAGGATAGCCAAATATATGCAAAATGGAGTTCTATGTCAAGGGCGAAAGACCGGGAATGGTAACCCTTCAGTCACGGGTGGCGAGTTGCAACTGATTAAGGTCCGGGGAAAAGGCTAAGGGGCGCCCCGGCCTGGGGGTTCGGTCGGTCCGCTTGGAATCATAAGGCGGTGATTTCTTCGTGGAGGGGGCGGGGGCCAAGGCCTCCCGCATCCTTCGGCGGAGGTTCGGTGCTTTCTCCGAGTCTCTGCCCATCCCGGCCGATGCTTCCGGCGCGTACCGCCCGAACCCCCAGGCCACAACAAAACTTGCCCCGGGCCACCCGTGACTGAAGGGTTCCGGAAATGAAAAACGAGGAACGGAAAGGGAAAATCGCTCCGAGATAATTTCAGAGGGAGAGGAAGTTCCCGGATGGAGGCGAAAGGTCTACTCTCTCTCTGAACCAAACCGGGATTTGAGCTCATTTAAAAAATTCAACGCATCCAAAGGAGTCAGGCGGTCCGGGTCCACCTTGCTCAGGGCTTCCCGCAGGGGGTCGGGCGGGGTTTGGAAGAGGTTCATCTGGCGGGAGTCCCAGGGGATTTTCCTCTTGCGCGAAAGCGCAAGTTTGGGGATCCCCCCCTCCGTAAATTCTCCCTGCTCCAGGTTGTTCAGAACCTCCTTGGCCCGGTCGATCACCTCCCCGGGCAGCCCGGCCAAACGGGCCACTTGGATCCCGTAGCTTCGACTCGTGGCGCCCTCCACGAGTTTCCGCAGAAAGATGACGCGGTCGTTCCACTCCTTCACGGCCACGTGGAAATTCTTGATCCGGACCCTCGTCAGGGCCAGCTCGGTGAGCTCGTGATAATGGGTGGCGAAGAGCGTCCGGGGCCGGTAGGGCGAGACGTCGTGCAGAAACTCAGTCACGGCCCAGGCGATGGAGAGACCGTCGAAGGTGCTCGTGCCCCGGCCGATTTCATCGAGAAGAATCAGGCTCCGCGGCGCCATGTGCCGCAGGATATGGGCCATCTCCTCCATCTCCACCATGAAGGTGCTTCGTCCGCGGCTCAAGTCGTCCGTGGCCCCGACCCGGGTGAAAATCCGGTCCGCCAGGCCGATCCGCGCTTCCTGGGCGGGCACGAAGCTGCCCATCTGGGCCAGGATCACGATCAACGCCGCCTGGCGCATGATCGTGGATTTGCCGGCCATGTTCGGCCCGGTGATGATCAGGATCTGGCGCTGTTCCCCGTCCATTTGCAGGTCGTTGGGAACGAAGCGGTCGTCCAGCGACAGCTTTTCCAGAACCGGATGTCTCCCCTCCCGGATTTCCAAAATGTTCTCCGGGGAGAGAACCGGCCGGCAGTATCCGTTCTGCTCGGCCACTTCGGCCAGCGAGCTCAGGACGTCGATTTCCGCCAGGGCCGCCGCCATCCGCTGGATCCGGGAAACCCGGGTCCCCGCCTCTTGCAGAATCTTTTGAAATATTTCGTACTCCAGGGCATCCTTCTGCTCCTCCGCCGTAAGAACCTGGGTCTCGTATTCCTGAAGCTCCTGGGTGATGAACCGCTCGGCGTTCGTCAAGGTCTGCTTGCGGAGGTAACGAGAGGGAACCGAGGGCAGGTTGGGCTTGGTCACCTCGAGGTAGTAGCCGAAAACCCGGTTGTAGCGGACTTTGAGGGACGAGATCCCGGTGGCCAGCCGCTCGCGGCTCTCCAGTTCCACGATCCATTTCTTCCCCTTCGTGGCAATCTCCCGCAGGTGGTCCAGATTGGAATCGAATCCAGGTTTGATCAACCCCCCTTCTTTGAGGGCGGCGGGCGGGTTGTCCTCGATGGCCCGGGCGAGGAGGTCCCGGATCTCCTGCAAATCGTCCCAGGTCGCCAGGCAGCCTTGAAAAATCGCGGCCTGCAGCTCGCCCACAAGGGTTCGGATTTCGGGCAGAAGTTCGAGAGAGCTTCGCAGGGCGACCAAGTCCCTGGCATTGGCCGACCCGAGAGAAACCCGCGCGCTCAGCCTTTCCAGGTCCCGCACCCGGCGGCTCTTCTCCCGGATTTTCTGGCGGAGCAGATCCTTCTCTTTCAGTTCCGCCACGGCCTCAAGGCGCTCTTCGATCTTGGCCAGGTCCATCAAAGGAGCGCCCATCCAGCGTTTGAGCAGGCGGCCGCCCATGGGGGTTCCGGTTCGGTCCAAAACCTCCAGCAGGGACCCCTTGCGGCTCCGGGTCTGCAGGTTCTCGAACAGCTCCAGGTTTCGCCTCGTGGTCTCGTCCAAGACCATGTAATCCTGAATCTGGTAGAATTCAATCCGCGAGAGGTAGGCCGGTTTGACTTTCTGGGTTTCCTGGACGTAAAAAAGCAAGGCCCCGGCGGCATGGAGAGCCATTTCTTTCTCTTCAGGAATCGGGAGACCCATGCCCTGGAGATGGTCTTCCCCACGGTGATCGGAAAATACTTCCTCCGGCAGCGTGGTCAAAAGGGCCTGGGGCAGAATTTTCATCAGTTGTTTGACTGCCGCCTGACCCTTGGCGGATTCGGGGATCAGCACCTCCTTGGGGCAGATTCTCAGCCCCTCGTCGCTCAGGGTTTGAATCGTGTGGATTTCCGTGGCCAGAAAATCTCCGGTCGAGGCATCCAGGTAGGCAAGACCGAGGCGCTCGTCTCCAACAGCCAAGGCCATCAGAAAATTATTGGCCTTGGGCTGCAGGAGCTCGTCTTCGAAGACCATGCCGGGCGTGATGACCCGGATCACCTCCCGCCGGACGATCCCCTTCCCCTTGCTCGCTTCCTCCATCTGCTCGCAGATGGCGACCTTGTGGCCTTTATCCACCAACTTCTGAATGTAGCCGGGGGCCGCGTGATAGGGAACCCCGCAGAGGGGGATGGCGTCTTCCTTATTCTTGTTCCTGGAAGTTAAAGTAATTTCTAATATTTCAGAAGCTATTTTTGCGTCTTCAAAAAACATTTCATAGAAATCACCCATGCGGTAAAAGAGAATGGCGTCCTTGTGTTTCTCCTTGACCGCGAGATATTGCTTGACCATGGGGGTAACGTCGTCCATATTCACTTGTCCTGTTGCCATTTGTTTTCACTGTACAACACGGTGGAGGAAAATTCAACTGGGGGGAAAAAGGCGCAAGGAAAAACTTGGGGGGTGAATCCGGGAAGGTGAAAGGTTCCTGTGGAATGAATGGAGAACGAATCGGCTTTTGGCTGACTCGATCTTATGGCTTCCCCAGGCGTGCCGTTCGCACGCCGGCTGGAGTCAAGAATATGAAAAAGAATTGAATAACCCTATTTCCGTTTTCACGGGAACAAAGAAAAGGGTATCACTTCAGCTTTTTAAAATTTCGGTTCAGAAATCCCTCCCGTCCTCCCTTTTTCAAAGGGAGGAGAGCTTTTCAGCCCGCTTTCACGGAAAGATCCCATTTTTTTCCCCTTTGAAAAGGGGGATCAAGGGGGATTTAATGGCTTTTCAAAATGCTAAAATGTTACAGAAAAGGTTCTTTTGAGACCTCGGTCTTAGCGCGCCAGCAACCAGAGGACCACTTTGGTCAGACCCGGAAAATAGGTGATGACCAACAACATAGAAACCGTAGCGGCCATAAGGGGGATCAGATGGCGGGTGATCTCCCCGATCCCCGCTTTGGCGAGATTCGCCGCCACGAACAGCGTTCCCCCAACCGGGGGGGTGTAGAGGGCAATCGAGAGGTTGGCGGTCATCACCACCCCAAAGTGCACCATGTCGATATTGAACGACCGGGCGAGAGGAAGGAGCAAAGGCGCGCTCAGCAGCATGGCCGGCAGGGGCTCGATGAACGTGCCGAGCAAAAGGAGCGCAAAATTGGTCAGCAGCAGGAACACCCACTGTTGGTGGGCGACGCTCTTGACCCATCCGGCAAGCTGCGTCGCCACCTGTTCCACGGTCATCAGCCACGACAGACACCCCGTGGCGCCGATGACGAGCAAGACCACGGCGCTTGTCTGGAAGGCCGAGAGCAGGAGATCGGGCAGGTCGCCGAAGGCCAGGTCCTTGTAGAAGAAAATGGAGATGATCAAACCGTAGACCACCGCCACTGCGGCGGCCTCGGTGGGCGTGAAGACCCCGGACCAAATGCCGCCGATGATGATGATCGGCATCATCAGGGCGGGTCCCGCATCCTTGAAGGCGGCCCATATTTCCCCGCGCGACGACCGTTTCCCGCCCGTATCGCAGCCGGACTTCTTTCCATACCACATACACACCACGATGATGGCCGCCGCCGTAATCAGCGCCGGGACGACCCCGGACATGGAAAGCAGTCGCATCGAAACGCCCGAAATGAAGGCATAGACGAGAAAAGGGATCGAGAGGGGCATCAGCAAGGCCAGGGTTCCGGCAACGGACAACAAGGCTGCGGCAAACCCCGCTTCATACCCCTTTTTCTTCATCATGGGCACAACGAGGGATCCGATCGCCGCGGTGTCCGCGATGGCCGAGCCTGACACGCCGCCGAACAAGAGACAGGAGACCGTGGTGACCACGGCAAGCCCCCCGGGCAACCAGCCGAAGATCGTCCCCGCAAAAGCGACGATGCGCGTGCCGACTCCCCCTTTCGCGAGCAGGTTGCCGCCGAAGATGAAGAGCGGCACGGCGATCAGGATGAAGGGTTCCACCCCGCCGATGAAGCTGAGGAAGATCGTTTCGATGGGATGAGAAAGCCCGTTCACCCAGATCATCCCGACGGTCGTGGCGATGAGCGCGTACATGAGCGGCACACCCGCAACCGCAATGATCAAAAACACGAGGAATATGACAAGGGCAAACATCGGTCAGCCTCCGTAGCGTTCTTCGCGCCCCTTCCCGCAAACGATTTGAACCAAGTCGTGAGCGACGAATACCAGCATCGCCGCGGATCCTACGGGCAGGCCGAGATACTGAAGCGCCATGGGCCACCCCAGGACCGTCAACTCATTTCCCCAGTTCGCCATGACAATGCCCGTTCCGTACTTGACCAGAAGCGCGAGAACCGCCAGGCAGAAGACCTGGATGACCCCGTCCGCCCAGCGCCGCCCGGGGTCGGACAGCTTGTCGAGGAATTCGGTGATCGTCATGTGGGACCCGCGCCGGGCCGCCGAGGCGCCCCCCAGAAAGGTAACCCACACCATCATGAACTCGCAAAACTCCGTGGTCCAGGCGATGTCGCGACTCAACACGTGCATGATCACATTGACGAAAACCATTACGACCATGACCGCGCCGATCAGGACCAGCGACCAGTCGACGGCGGTACCGAGCCACCGAATCGGCTTTGGCGCCGGGGGGGAGGGTGGTAAACGGAAGCGACTCATCGAAAACCCCTTGGGGAGAGCATAGCCCTGCCGGAGGGCAGGGCTATGGTTTCATATCCGCGTATGGGATCGTCTACTTGGCCGGCAGAGCCTTGCGCACGGCCGCCGCGTCGGCCAGAAAAGCGTCCACGTCGGCGGCGCCGTACTTGTCCCGCGCCTTGCCGTACACCGGCTGCACGGCCGCCCGGAACGGCTCGGCCAAAGGAGTTGTGACTTTCGCCCCCTTGGACGTCATCTCCTTGAGCTGATTTTCGTCGTTGGCCTGAATCTCCTTGCGGGACCAGTCCGCCGCTTCCCGCGCCGCCTTCGTCACGGCCTCGCGGTCGGCCGGAGAGAGCTTCTGCCAGGTCTTTTCCGAAATGGCCAGCGGAATGGGGCTGTAGACGTGCTTCGTGAGGGTCACGTAAGGCGCGACCTCGTAAAATTTGTTGGAGTAGATCGTATCGATGGGATTTTCCTGTCCGCTCACGGCCCCCTGCTGAATCGCCATGTACACTTCGGGGAGCGGCATGATCTGAACGCTGAAACCGATCGCATCGAGAGTCCACCGCATCATTTCGTTGGGAAACGTGCGCAGCTTCTTCCCTTTGGCGTCATCCGGCGTGCGCAGCGGGTCCTTGGTGGTCATGCAGCGGAAACCCGCCTCAAATGTGGACAGGAACCGGAAGCCCTTCTGGGGCGCCTTCTCAAACTGTTCCTTCAGCCACTTGGATTCATCATACAGTTTCCATCCCTGGGCATAGCTGTCAACGATGAACGGCAGCATGGTGAGATTCAACGAGGCCACATGCGGGGCATAGGATCCGGTGCTGGAAACGGTGAAGTCGATCCCGCCCAGGACGAGCTGCTCGATGTTCTTCGGGTCGTTGCCCAGCTGGCTGCAGCAGTATACCTGAACTTTGTAGCGGCCGTTCGTGTACTGCTCGACCTTCTTCCCGAAAACTTCCGCGGCCCCTTGGCGGGCCCCCTGCTGCTGGTCGGTGTGGCTGAACTTCAATACCGTCTGCGCCCCGGCCGTGCCGAAGCCGAACATCAAGATCACCGCCGCAATTCCCAAAACCATCGCCCAACCTTTTCTCCTCATCGCCTTTTCCTCCTTTTCAAGTGATTGACGGGTTCGGCCCGTCCTTCGAAAAAAACGCATCCCCAGCGGCTATCAAGGCAGAAATTCCTGAACGGCGCCCGCAATTTCCAGGGCGCCGCTCTTTCCCCCGAATTCAAAGGGGCGGACCCGCCTTTCCGCAAAGGCCCGCTCGACCGCTTTCCTCAAAAGGCCCGCGGTTTCGGCGCACGCGGGAACCCCGTGGCGCTCGGCAAGCCATTCCAACATCATGGCCGCCGAAAGCAGCATGGCCGTCGGGTTCGCCCTTCCGGTCCCCGCAATATCCGGCGCCGAACCGTGGGCCGGTTGGAACAGGGCGTGATGATCCCCGATATCTCCGGAGGGGGCCATGCCCATCCCCCCGATTAATCCCGCGCCCAGATCGGAAAGAATGTCGCCGAACATGTTTTCCGTGACGATCACATCATAGTTCCAGGGCTGGCGCACGAGGTTGAGGGCCAGCGCATCGACATAGGAAACATCGGAAGGGATCTTCGGAAACCGCTCCGCCCTTTCGAAAAAGATTTTTCGAAGAAAAGCCATGGAAGTTAAAACATTCGCTTTATCGACGCAGGTGACCCGCCCCGGCCGGCCTTTTTCCTTGCGGCGCGCGGCGAGACGGAAAGCGTAGTCGAAGACCCGCTCGCACCCCCGGCGGGTGATCCGCATGGTATCTCGGGCTTCCTCATCGTCCCGAAGGTCGGTCCGCTTCCGCGAGGAGAAAAGGCCTTCGGTCTGTTCCCGGACCAGGACAAAATCGATTTTTTCCGCCCGCTCATCGCGAAGAGGTCCGGGAAGACCCGGCATAGCCCGGATCGGCCGGACCCCCGCGTAAAGATCGAGATGCTCGCGGATGTCAAGCTGCGGACTGATCTCGGTTCCGTCGGCATGGCGGATCTCCGGCAGACCCATGGCCCCCAGGAGGATCGAGTCGGCCTTTTTCAGGGCCTCCATGACTTCATCGGAAAGCGCTGTTCCGGTATCCCGGTAGGCTTGAGCCCCTGCCCGGAAGTGTCTCCAGTTACAACGGAATCCGCCGACCCTCGCGATGGCGGCGTCGACCACCGGCAAGGTCGCCGCCATGACCTCCACCCCGATTCCATCCCCCGGGAGGACGGCAATTTCAAAAGGTTGGATTCGATTCATCTCTGCAAAAACTCCGTTGAAGCTCGCGCTCAATAATTCCAATGGATGGGCGGATGCCCGGAAACCGGGGTTTGGAAACAGGCCAAGGAATCCCCCAAGAGGCAGCCGAGAAACGCCGTGCGCCGGTCAAGGCCGCCAAAGGCCAGGCTGGAGATGTTTTTCAAGACCTTTCCGGCACAGCGGTCCAAGTGGGGGCGCCCCATGGCGCCCCCCTGAAAAGCCTCTTCCACCCAGGCAATATGGGCCTCGTCGGCATCTTCCAGGACCGTTTCCTGGGAACCGTCGGGAAGAACGCGGATCACGCGATTGCTCACAATGCTCGTGATCCAGATTCCGCCTTCCGTGTCGAAGGACAGGCCGTCGGGAAAAGTCCCCCGGCCGAATGTGGCTACCGTTTCCCGTCCGGCAAGACAACCCTCCGCGCCGATTCGAAAACGAGTGAGCCGCCGGGCAAAGGTTTCGTTGACATAAAGAAACCGCCCATCCGGGCTGATGCCCGCCTCGTTGGTGTAACCGAGGCCGTCGGCCACGATCCGTGCTCCTTTTTCATCCCGGAGAACGATGAACCCGTCGGCAATATCCTTCCGATAGGCCAGGGCCCGGGGCCGGTGGCGGGTGCTTACCGTTAGCCAAAGGCGGCCCGCCGGGTCCTCGAAGACAAAATTGGCGGGCGGGATTTCCAGGCCGTCGACCTCGACCAAAACGGGGCGAACCGCTCCTTCGCGGGTAAGGGCGAACACCCCCCCGGATTCCTCGCCTAAATCCGCCAGGAGAAAATCGCCGTTTCTTTGCAGAGCGATGCCGTTGGGGCGAAGGGGCCTCCCGTTCGGCAGAGACCCCCGGTACAGGGTCTGCGAGCCGTCGGGGAGGATGTGGGCCACCCCGCCTCTCCAGTCGGCCGAAAAAATGTCTCCCGACGCGGTCGTGAGCGCACACTCGGGGCGCACCAGACCCTTCCCCCTCCAGCGAAGCGATTCGAGGGGGACCCGGAAGGGTTCTTTTTCCGGATTTGCCGGCCACCGCTGCGCAACCATCTATCCCTTTCGCGCGGGATCGACCCCGCAGAGATATTTTTCTTCAATTTTGATGATTTTATCCACCTTCGGCTGGGACCGCCCACCCTGGAATTCCGAGTTCAGCCAGATCTCGACGAGGGCTTTGGCCAATTCCGCCCCGATCACCTGCGCCCCCATCGTCATGATCTGGGCATTGTTGCTCTTGCGGGCGCGTTCCGCAGAATAGGGATCATGACAGGTGGCCGCATAAACCCCGGGCACTTTGTTGGCGGCGATCGCCACGCCCAACCCGGTTCCGCAGATCAGTATTCCTCGGTCATGGCGCCCCTGGGCAATGGCCTCGGCCACCTTTTGGGCGATATCCGGATAATCGACCGGAGTTTCGGAATGAACCCCGTAGTCTTCCGTTTCCCTCCCCAAAGTCTGCAGGTGCGCCTTGATAATCTCCTTTAAAGCGAAGCCGTTGTGATCGCTACCCAGGGCAATTCTTTTCATCCCGTTCTCCTTTTCAGGCTACGACCCGCTGGAAAGCGCTCAAGATAAGGTAGCACGACGTGGCTCCGGCATCCTGGTGCCCCAGGGTTCTTTCCCCGAGCCGGCTCGACCTGCCGATTTTGGAGATCATCCCCTTTGTGGACTCGGCCCCCCTTCTGGCCGCCTCGGAAAAATCAGCGAGTGCTTCCGCCAGAGGTTTCCCTGTTTGCCGGGCGTCTTTGAGCGCTTCCACAGCCGGGTGAAGCGTATCCAGCAGGGTTTTATCCCCCAATTTCGCCTTGCCCATTTCTTGAATAGCGGTTTCCGCGGCGGCCAACATGCGGGCGAGGGTTTCCAGGTCAATCTCGCTTCTGCCCGCAGCTTCCCCGGCCATTTTCAGGAAAAGGGTGCCATACAGGGCACCCATGGCGCCCCCCACGGAGTTCATGACCACCATGCCCACATTTTTCAAGACGGTCCCCGGGTCCTTGCCGGCGCTGTCGGGAAGCCTTTTTTTCACTTCTCGAAAACACTTGGCCATGTTTACGCCGTGGTCCCCGTCCCCGATGGCTCCGTCGAGATCGGAAAGGTATCCCTTTTGCTCCTCCAGGGTGTCGCAAATGCTTTCGATGATTTTAATCCAATCTGCAGAGGCAAGAGTCGTTCGCACCGCATCCTCCTCTTTCGACCCTTTGGGTTTCTGGCCTGAAAGTCAGATTTGTTTGTAAGCGGGGGTATCCGCAGGGGCATTCAGGAGCCCCTTCAGCTCCCCATCCAGCTTCATGAGGGTTACCGAAAATCCCGCCATTTCCAAGGCCGTAAAAAATTCCCCCACAAAGGAGTTCCCGATGCGGATCCCCTTCCGGTCCAGGATCATTTTCACTTTCCGGTAGCAGATGTAGAGTTCAAGCTGCGGCGTTCCCCCCAACCCGTTGATGAGCACGGCCACTTCATCCCCGCTTCGGAAAGGCAGATCCTGAAGAATCTCCTCGACCATTTTTTCCACAAGCTCGTCGGCGGTTTTCATCTTGATTTTGGCCGTTCCCGGTTCCCCGTGATGACCGACGGCATACTCCATTTCATCTTCAGCCAAGGTGAACGTGGGCGTGCCCTTGGCCGGGACCGTGCAGGGCGACAGGGCGACCCCAAGGGTTCTCGTTCGGCGGTCGACTTTTTCGGCAAGAGCCCGACACTCCTCCAGGCTTCCTCCGGCCTCCGCCTTGGCGCCGGCGATCTTCCAGGCCAAGAACTCCCCCACCACTCCTCTGCGGTTGGCGGCTCTCTCCTTGGGACCGGACCCCACATCGTCGGTGGCGATCACCTGCGCGACCGGGATCCCCTCCTCGCGACACATCTCTGCCGCCAGGTTGAAATTCATGACGTCGCCGGAATAATTCCCTAAGAGAAACAGGACGCCTTTCCCGCCGTTGACTGCCTTGGCGGCTTCATACACGGCCAAGGGCGGGGGGGAGGTGAAAATTTCCCCGACAGCCACCGCATCAAGCATGCCCTTGCCGACAAACCCGATAAAAGAGGGTTTGTGGCCCGATCCCCCGCCGGTCAGAACCCCAACTTTTCCGGGCGCCGGCGCCTCGGCCCGGACTACGACTCGCGCGTTTTCCAGCTTGCGCAAAAACCTGCCGTGCACGGCCAGGAATCCCTCCAGCATCTCATCCACCACGTCAAAAGGATCGTTGATGAATTTTTTCATGCGTTCTCCTCGAATCAGCCCTTTTCCGCAACCGGCAATCGGCCAGGCGAATCGCGTCCCGCCCCGGCCGGGATCCAAGAGCATAAACCCCTTTTACTTCGCGGCGGGGCGGTCTGCTTCAAAAGCGCCTCTCACATACCGAAGCGACCCCCGGAGGATCTCTCGGATTTGTTCCCAGAGGGACCGGGTTCGCCGCCCGGCGCGGGGAAGCGTCTTTTGCCCGGGTGAAACCGCAGCGGGATCTCCAGAGCTCATCGGCAGGACGCGTTTCTCCTCTGCGCCAGCTCTGCGGAAAATCGCCGGGTAGTCGACGGAGCCCTTTTCCGATCTCCGTAAAACGCCACCCCTCCTCGAAAACTTGACGTCCTTGAGGTGAAGGTGGGCCGTGAAGGGAAGGCCCGGGAGAAAATCCTCCTCCGGCCTTTTCCTCTCGAAAAAATGCGAAGACCACATTTCCGAAATCGTAATTCAGGCGAACAAAATCGCGAGCCGATCCGCTGGATCGTCTTCGCCCCCGTCTCTCCGCAATTGACCACGTTCTCCCGGCCGTCCCCCGGGTTCTCCAGGCCGATGATGAGCTCCAGGTATTCCGCCTTGCGGGCCAGGGCTTCGATGTTTTGAAAGAATTCCTTTTCCCGGAAACGCGGGGCGGCGTTGGTCACGATGAGCCCCGCGCCCACGCTCTTGGCAAAGGCCATCCTCCGCTCAAAGATCCCGACGGCTTCCGCGGCGCTCAAGTCCATGTGGGCGGACAAAGCGAAGCAGGCCAACCCGGCCTCGGCCAGGTCCCGGCGCACGGTCTTGGCCGTTTTTTCCGAAAACGCCTCCTCCCCGAAGGCGTCCATGTATCCTTGAATGAAGGCCAATTCGACATAGCCGGCGCCGAGAGCGGCGATCTCGGCCAAAACGACCGGGAGTTCATACCCGTCGAAAGCGGCGGCGCTGATGGATAATCGCGGATCCAAGTTTCAACCTCTGTCTTCGGTTTTCTCGCCCGATTCCGAAGATGGCCGGGCGCTCAGGCCAGCACCTGTCCTTCCAGCCATTTTAGGATCTCCAGGGTTTCCTCCCTGCTCATCATAGAGAAGAGTTTGCGGCTGTCCAGCCGCTCGGCGACCCTGATGAATTTTTCGGTCGTGGCGATGGTTCGCTCGAAGGCCTTCACCGGGTCGAGCCGCATGGGGCTCATATCCGAAGTCACCCAGCCCTGATAATTGAATTTCTTAAGGTAAACGAACAGCTCGAGATAATCCCAGGGGTTCCGCGTGGCCGGAATCAAATCCCAGTCCCACTTGCGGTTGTTGTCGTTGATATGGATATAGTAGGGGATGCCCTTGGACTCCGCCAGACAGACCGACTCCGCCACGGTCTCCCCGGCGTAGAGAGCGTGGCCGACGTCGATGGTGACCCCCAAATTGGGTTCGTCGACATCCTGAATCAGGCAAATCGTCTTGGCGGCCGTGTCGAGGTAGCAGTTGACCCGGGTTTCCGAGCCCTTGTATTCCAGAGAAAGACGGATATCCCGCCGATGCCGCGCCGCTTCCTTGAAGGTCCCCGCCATGTTCTTCCAGGCCCGCTGATAATCCGCCTCGAAGAGATAGTCATACCCGTCGCTCAACGGGCAGCAGGTTATTTTATCCGCTCCCAACTCCGCCGCCGCGTCCATGCCCTCGCAGATATACCGCACCGCTTTTTCGCGGACCTTGCGGGCGTTGACGCTCGCCGAGCCTCTGCCGAAATCGGGTTCGGCTTTGATATTCACATTGACCGCGGCGACCCCCAGTTTGTGTCTCTTGAGGGATCTCTTGACCCCCGCAAGGTCTTCGCACTCGTAGGGGTAGACGATTTCAATTCCCGCCGCCCCCTTGACCTCGGCGACCGCCGCAATCTTTTCTTCCGGGCTCCGGGGTTCATGATAGTCGCAAAACCGGTCCTTCAGTTTTCCCAGAAACCCGGTGATGATGGCCTGTTTGATCTTCATTGATTTCCTCTCTCCCCTTCCCGCCCGCCGACCTTTTCCTTCTTCCCTTCTTCGGCCTCGAGCTCCCGGGCGATTTTTTCCCGCGAACGCTGCAAGTGGAGGCGGGCGGACTGCTCGGCCTTCACGGGATCCCGCTGCAGGATCGCCTCGATGATGGCCAGGTGTTCGCCCAGCGTTTCCCTCGGAGGGCGCACCAGCCCCCCGAGAAACCCCACCAGGTAGCTGAAAGTGACGATGCTGTAGGTCTCCAGAATGCCGGAAAGGAGTTCGTCGCCCCCGATCTCGATCAGGAAGTGGTGGAAACGCCGGTCTTCCTCGGCATATTTTTCCACATCCTTTTTCCGGCCGGAAATCTTCAGGTCTTTAAAAAAAGTCCGCAGCCTCTTAAGGTGGTCCGCGGTGACCCGTTCGGCGGCCCGCCGGGCGGCCAGCCCTTCCAGAACCTCGCGCAGTTCGAAGATGTGGACCATCTCCCCTTTGGAAAAATTGCGGACATAGAAGCCCCGCCGCGGAACGGCCGTGATCAGGCGCTCCTGCTCCAGTTTCTTCAAGGCGCCCACCACCGGCGTCCGGCTCACCCCCAGGGTCTCGGCCAGCCGCTCCTGGTAGATTTTGGCTCCCGGCTTCAGCTGCCGGCCGATGATCATGGACCTCATTTCTTTGTAGATTTTATGGTCCAGGTTCTCGTGATGGGCTCCCAGCTTCTGCACGGCCGCTTCTCCTCCGCTCGGCCCGCTCGGGTTGCCGGACTTGCCGGCGGGCCCCCGGCGGAAATCCGAAAACTGCATTTTGAATTTTGAATTCAAAATTAGCGGAAACGAGATTCGATGTCAAGAAAAATCTTTTCCGGAAGGGGCTGAAAATAGGACGGGGAGGGGAAAATCAGGAGCGGCCCTCCCCGGGAAAGGCCGGGGGGGCCGGGAAATATCGGCGGAAGGACTATTCGACCTTAAAGCGGACCTCCTTCAGGATTTTGCCTTCCGGCGTTTTAACTTCGACTTTCCAATCCCCTTTCTGACCCCGCAGGTTCTTGTAGGCCCAGGTTCTCCACTTCGGGCCCTGTTTCACCGGGAGGGCGATCTCACCCGCGGCTTTGTCCCCCGCCGTCCACATCAGGGTCAGCTCCAGGTCTTTGGGAATGTCCGTAGCTTCGAGGAAACAATAAACCTTCTCGGTTTGGGCGGGAAATTTCTCCCCCACCCCCTGCGGTTCCCGGTTTTCGACCCCGGTCCCAACCACCATCCGGGCGATGGCCAGGCTTTTCCCCTCCTTTGGCGCGCCTTCGGTTTTGGCTTTTTCCTGGCCGAAGACCGCAGGGGCGATCATCAAAATCGTCACGGCCGTCAATACGGCTCTGAACCCCCAAGACTTCCTGGTCATCTTTTCCTCCTTTTTGCGGTCTTTTTCGAAACAATTTGCCCGTAGATTACTTCCTATTTGCCGACGGCGCAACACTTTTTTTCTTTTTCGCAGCCGCCACGCCCGAGGCGCCGAGAACGGCAATAATATACTCTTGACTCCATTTTTTCAATCAAATAGAATAAGCAAGGATTTCAATGGGTTTTAATCCCAGCCTTTTCAGGTAAAAAATTGCGAGAGGAGGCAAATTTATGCTGGTCCGAAAGAAAATGAAAAAGGATTTGATTACCATCACCAAAGACGAACGCATGACCGTCGCCAAGAAGATCATCCAGGAGAAGAACATCCGCCACCTTCCCGTCGTGGACGGGAAGAAACTGATCGGGTTGGTGACGAACATGGATATCCGCAAGGCCGAAGCTTCTCCGGCCACCTCCTTGGAAATCCGGGAACTCCATTACCTCCTGGACAAGATCAAAGTCAGCGAGATCATGACCCGAAACGTCCTCACCATTTCCCCCGACACCTCGATCGAGGAGGCCACTACCCTTCTCCATGACAACAAGATCGGGTGTCTGCCCGTGGTGGAGAACGGGGAGCTCATCGGCATGCTCACGGAAAACGATGTCATGGAAATCCTCATCGAAGTGATGGGCATGAAGGAAAAGGGAAGCCGCCTGGAGGTTCAGCTGGAGGACAAGCCGGGAGCGCTCGCCGATGTGACCCGGGTCATCAAAGAGCACAACGTCAACATCATCAGCGTGGTCACGGACATTTCCGACGAGGTGGGAAAACGGGTTGTGGTGCTCAAACTGAAAACGTTCTATTTCGAGCCCATCAAAAAGGCGCTGGAGTCCGCGGGGTTCAAGGTCGTCTACGCCAAGATCGAGAAATAGCGCCTCCGGCGGCGGAGTACAAAAACGGGAGCAGATCCGATCCTGAATCTGCTTCCGTTTTTTTTTTTTTAGGATTTCTCCCCCGGAACCATTCTACGGGGCGCCGGATTTCAGCTCGACCCGCCTCTTTTCCAGATCAGCCACGGTCTTTTTGAGTTGGCGAATTCGCGCCTGCAGGCCGATTTGCAGCAGGAAGGCCGCAATTCCCGCGAGAACGATTCCGACAAATAAAAACAGAAACGCCCACAGAAACAGCGGGAGAGGCAGGCTCTCCAGGCCGTAATAATACCGCAGAGAAACGGCTCCGTCGTTGTGAACCGCAAACCCGATGGATGCGGCCATAATAAGGAGGAAAATGATCGCCTTGAGGATTCCCATGGGCTGACCTCTCAGGGTTTGATTTTTTGGAATTGAGTGCGCAGTTTTTCGTAGGTCCGGTTCAGGTGCTCCGGGATGATGCGCACATCCGCCAGGATCGGCATGAAATTCATGTCCCCTTTCCATCGGGGGACGATGTGAAAATGAAGATGGCGCAGAACCCCGGCGCCCCCCACCGCCCCCAGGTTCATCCCCACATTGAAACCCATGGGGCGAAAGGCCTTTTTTAGAATCGTGACGCAGTTCCCCACGCTTCGGAAAACGTCCGTCATCTCCTCCCCTTTCAGCCCGGCCGGGTCATGGACATGACGCACCGGCGCGACCATGAGATGCGCGTAGGCGTAAGGGTAGCGGTTCAGCATGACCAGGGAGTGGGGCGTGCGGTGGACAATCAACCGCTCCGGGTCCGACTCCTTCTTTACCGGACAGAAAATGCAGTACTTCCCCTTCTTTTCCGACAGAATATAATCCATCCGCCATGGCGCCCATAGTTTCATCATTTTTCATCTCCCACCCGTTGCGGGAAATCTTCCCGAAGGCGAATGCCGGCGAATCCGATCTGGAAAATATTTCCCGAAGCTCCCTCTGCGACCGCGGGAGCGGGTCTTCTCCCCGAAAGGGCAATATGTAAAACTCGCGGCAAAAAATGATCCCGGGAGCGGTCAGAGCTCGTAAATCCTCCCGGAAAGGGTCTCTCCCAGTTCCAGCACGCCGACACTTTTTACACCGAACCCGGAAAGCCCGGAAAGCGACCCGGGGTTGAAGAAGTAGATGCCGTCCCGCATTCTCGAGGCGGGCGTGTGGGTGTGTCCGTAAACGATGCAATCGACGTCTTCAAATTCCCCCCGCACCCGCTCCTCGACTCCCTGTTTTCCGCCCCACCCGTGGATCAACCCGACCCTGAAACGCCCCATCTGCCGGACTCTTTTCACAGGAAGCCGCGCCCGAACGCTTTGCGAATCCATGTTCCCGCAAACGGCGATGATCTCCTTTCCGGCAAAGGCGTCGAGGACGGCCATCTCCGTTATGTCCCCGGCGTGAAGAATCACGTCTGTTTCCCGGAAAGGCCCCCGCAACAAATCCGCAAGCGCTTGGGTCGGCCCCCCCAGATGGGTATCCGAAATCACGCCGACTCTTTGTATTTCCATCCGCTTTCCCGCTTCCGCGTCTTTATTATATTCATTTTTTGAGCTGAAACAAGGATTTTGTTCACTCGATGGGTAACCCTTCAGTCACGGGTGGCCCGGGGCAAGTCTTGTTGTGGCCTGGGGGTTCGGGCGGTACGCGCCGGAAGCATCGGCTGGGCTGGCCCTTGGCCTCGAAGATCAGAGCTTGTTTCCGCCGAAACGGGCGGGGGGTATCGTCCCCGCCCCCTCCACGGAGAAATCAGCGCCTCATGATTCCAAGCGGGCCGGACTGGCCCACATGCCCTGAAACCGCCTGGCCTTGACGAAATTCCTTTTTTCAAAGGGCTAAAGTGTTACGAGGATTTTATTTTTGGCTCTGTGGTCTCTGTGCCCTCGCCCTCTGTGGCTAATGGTTTTTAACCTTGACGGGAGCGGGTTTGTCAAATTTACGGGTTTCCGGACTACATCCCGAAGAGTTCCACCCCGCCCCAGGCCCCGATTTTTTCGCCGATTATCAAAATGGCGCCGGTCACGCCTTCAATCCCTTGCGCTCTTTTCAGTCCGGCCGCCAGATCTCCGGGGGATTTCACGACATTTCCAACCGCCGTCGCGGCGGCGTCGGCCAGAGCGGCGGAGGGCGCAAGAATGCAGACGGCATCCGCTTTTCCAAAGCTCAAGGAAGGTCCCACCGTCCCCGAGGAGGTGCAGACCCCCAACCCTTCGGCCGCCCCGGAGATTTTCAGGCCCACCCGCAAACTCAAGGGAGAAGACCCGGCAAAGACGGCGATTTTCACCTCCCGGGCGGACCGGATGAAAAGATCCCCTCCATTTTCCACGATCACTTCCGGGGAATCGGAAAGGAGATCCCGCCCGACGGATTCGGCCACGGCCCCCGCCACCGCCGCCATCGGACCCACTTCGGCGGCTTGAGCCGCGCGGATCATCTCCCGAACCAGGGCGGGGGCAAAGTCGTCCCCGGGCACGGGCGTCAGGGAATGAAAGAAACCCGGATGATCCTGAAGATAGGTTTCGAGCTGATAGCGGCAACGAAGAACGGCTTGATGGGCGGGTTCCCGCAGATCTTTGCGGGCTTGAATGAGGAGGTCCGTCTCTTTGACCAGAACCTGGAAGGAAACGAGGTCTTTTCCGGAGACCAACCCCCGGTAGGCTCTCTCCCGATATTCGCTTTTTCGCGCGTTGGCCTTCGGTCCCACGAGGAATCTTATCCTCCCGCCACCTGCCCCATTCGCCGGAACTTCTCGTAGCGCCGTTCAAGCAGGTCCGGCGGCGGGACGCCTTTCAAACTCTGCAGGTTGCGGGACAGGGCCGCCCCGAGCGTCCGGGCCGTGGCCGCCGCATCGCGGTGCGCCCCGCCGGGAGGTTCCGGGACGATCTCGTCGATGACTCGCAGGTCCAACAAATCGGCGGCCGTACCTTTGAGCGCCTCCGCGGCCCTTTCCTTCTCGCTTTCCCCCTTCCAGAGGATCGCCGCGCACCCTTCCGGGGAGATGACCGAATAGGTGGCGTTTTCGAGCATCAGGATCCGGTCGCCGATACCGAGGGCGAGCGCGCCGCCGCTTCCTCCCTCCCCAATCACGACGGCCAGGATCGGAACGCGCAGCATGGCCATGGTCTGGAGATTAACGGCAATGGCCTCCGCCTGGCCTCTTTCTTCGGCTCCCTGCCCGGGATAAGCCCCGGGGGTATCGATGAAGGTAACCAGGGGTCTGGCAAACTGCTCCGCCATTTTCATCAACCGGTACGCCTTCCGGTACCCTTCCGGATTGGGCATCCCGAAATTGCGCGCAACTTTGTCTTTCACCGATCTTCCTCTTTGATGGCCCACGACCACCACCCTCTCCCCCTGGATGCTGGCCAACCCCCCGACGATCGCCGGGTCATCGGCAAATTTCCGGTCGCCGTGGAGCTCCACGAAATCCGTGAAAACTCTTTCGATGTAATCCAAGGAAGTGGGGCGGTTGAAATGCCGCGAAAGCTGGGTTCTCTGCCAGCGCGTCAGATTGGAATGGATCTTGCCCAGCGTCTTCTGAAGGCGCTTTTCCAAATCGGCCATCTCCTCGGCGACCTTCCGGTCCGCATGGTAGGAAAAAGGCCGCAGATCCTCCATCCGCTTGTCGATTTCCGCGATGGGCTTTTCAAAATCCAAATAGTAGATCGGCATAAACTCCTTCGAGAGGGCCCTTCCTATTCAAGCCTGGAAGCTCACCGCTTCATACCCCAGCAAATCCTTCATCCTCCGGATCAGCTGATCGCCGGAATTGAGTTTCCACTCCTCCCCCAGGGCAATAACCGCTTCCTGTTTTTCCGGGAGGACCAAGTGCAGGTAAACCGGGCAGCTGCCCCGGCTGTCCTCGAAGATTTCCTTCATCGCCAGGAAATCCTCCCGCCCCAGCCGGTTGGAGCGAACCTGGAGGTGGATGCTCGTGGTCAGCTTCCCCAACGCCTGTTCAAAGGGCAGAATCTCGCCGGCGATGATTTTCACGCTTTCCTCGCCCGCATCCGTCCGCCCCTTGATGACGACCGGGTCTTCCCCTTTCAAGAGCAGAGCGGCGCTCTTGTAAAGCTCGGAGAAAACGATGACCTCCACCACCCCGTTCAGGTCTTCCAGGGTTACGAAAGCCATGCGGTCCCCCTTCTTGGTGTTGATCTCCTTCAGGTTGCTGACCACTCCGCCGATGATGATCTCCTGGGCGTCGTGAATTTCCTGGACCCGCTGCGTGTCCATGGCGGTCAGGCGCCGCAGGGTCGCCTCGTAGCGGTTCAGAGGATGCCCGGTTAGATAAAACCCCATCGTCTCCTTTTCAAAGGTGAGGCGCTGGGATTCGGGCCAATCCGCGACGGAGGGCAGAGGCGGCTCCCCCTGGGGGCCGCCTCTGGCCGGCAGCGCGGCGAACATGCCCATCTGGGGGTTGTTCTGCTCCCGCTCCCGGTTCTGCGCCCACTCCATGGCTTCCTCCAGACCGGCCAGCAGGCGGGCGCGGGAATACCCGGTGGAATCGAAGGCGCCGCATTTGATGAGGCTTTCGATGACCCGTTTGTTGACCTTGCGCAGGTCCACGTTCAGGCAGAAATCCGGGAGCGAGCTGAAGCGCCCCTTCTCCTCCCGGGCGGTCAGGATGGACTGGATGGCGGAAAGTCCCACGTTTTTCACCGCCGCCAGACCGAAGCGGATCTTGGCGTCCCCCCCGGTGAAATCCTGCCGGCTTTCATTGACGTCCGGAGGAAGAACCTCGATCTTCTTCTCCCGGCACTCGTTCAGATAGCGCAGGATCTTGTCCGCGTTGGCTATTTCGCTGCTCATCAGCGCCGCCATGAACTCCACGGGGTAGTGGGCCTTGAGAAAGGCCGTTTGCAGGGCCACCTGGGCATAAGCCGCGCTGTGCGATTTGTTGAACCCGTACTCGGCGAACTTGGCCATCAGATCGAAAAGCTTCTCCGCCTTCTTGCGGGGGATCTTTTTGTTCTGCGAGCCTTCGAGGAAGTTCTTTTTCTGCATGGCCATCTCGTCGGCCTTCTTCTTGCCCATCGCCCGCCGCAGTAGATCGGCCTCGGCGGGCGTGAAGTTCGCCAGGACCGTGGCGATCTTCATGACCTGCTCCTGGTAAACGATGACCCCGTAGGTTTCGGAGAGGATCTCCTCCAGCTCCGGGAGTTCATAGGCGATGGCGGTCTTCCCCTGCTTCCGCTTGATGAAATCGTCCACCATGCCGCTTTTCAAGGGGCCTGGGCGGTAGAGGGCCAGAAGGGCAACGAGATCCTCGAACCGCGACGGCGCCAGGCGAACGACCAAATCCCGCATCCCGGAACTTTCTAACTGGAAGACCCCGGACGTGTCGCCCGAGGAGAGAAGGGCATAGGTTTTGGGGTCATCCGCGGGGACCTCCCGCAAATCGAGGTTTTCTCCCGGCCCTCGCGGACCCGGCGGACCACATCCGCGATCATGGTGAGCGTTTTCAGGCCGAGAAAATCGAACTTGATCAGCCCGATCTTCTCCACGTCCTTCATGGCGTACTGGGTCACCACTTCGTTCTGGGAGCCGCGGTAAAGAGGAACCATTTCCACCAGGGGGGTGCTGGAGATCACCACCCCGGCGGCATGGGTGGAGGCGTGGCGCGGCAGCCCCTCCAGGGACTCGAGCCAGGGCGAGGAGCCGCCCCACTTCGGAGTTCGTCTTCGACATCTCCTGGAGGCGGGGTTCCTGCTTGAGGGCCTCTTCCAGGGTGATGTTCAGGGTGTTGGGGATCATCTTGGCGATCCGGTCCACCTCGCTGTAGGGCATATCCATGGCCCGGCCCACATCCCGGATGACCGCCCGGGCCTGCATCTTCCCGAAGGTGATGATCTGGGCGACATGGTCCTCCCCGTACTTTTGGCGAACGTACCGGATGACCTCTTCCCGCCCGTCAATGCAAAAATCGATGTCAATGTCCGGCGGGCTGACCCGTTCCGGATTGAGGAACCGCTCGAAGAGAAGCCCGTTGACGATGGGATCGATCTCGGTGATCCCCATGGAAAAGGCGACCAGGGACCCGGCCCCGGACCCCCGCCCCGGACCCACCGGGATTCCTTTCGTCTTGGCGTACCGGATGAAGTCGGCCACGATCAGAAAGTATCCGGAGAAACCCATTTTATGGATCATGTTCAATTCGTTCTGAAGGCGCTGGGGGTACTGCTCCTCCGCCCCGGCCCGGAGTTTTCCTTTGGGGCCAAGTTCCGCGAGGCGGTCGCTCAAGCCTTTGCGCGCCGTTTTTTCCAGGAAGCTGTCCAGAGTCTCTCCGTCCGGGATCTGGAACTGGGGAAACTGCAGTTCGTTGAGCTTCAGCTCCAAATTGCAGCGCTCCGCGATCTCGACGGTATTCTGCAGGGACTCGGGGCAATAGGAGAACAGGGCCTCCATCTCCTCGGCCGAGCGAAAATAGAACTCCTCCGTGGAAAACCGCATCCGGTCCGGATCCTTGAGGGTCTTTCCCGTCTGGATGCAAAGCAGAACCTCGTGGGCCCGGGCGTCTTCCTTCCGGAGGTAGTGGCAGTCGTTGGTGGCCACGAGGGGCAAAGAGAGCTTCCGGGCGAGCTCCAGCAAACCGGCGTTCGCCTTTTTCTGCTCGGGGATCTTGTTCTCCTGCAGTTCCAGGTAGAAGCGGCGGTCCGGGAAGATGCTCTTGAACTCTTCGGCGGCAAGCGCAGGCTTTCTTTTCATCGCCCCCCGCCAAGTGGAAGGGAACTTCGCCCTGAAGACAGGCGCTGAGGGCGATCAACCCTTCGTTGTGTTTCTGGAGGATTTCCTTGTCCACCCGGGGGCGGTAATAAAACCCCTCGAAGTACCCCAGGGAGACGAGTTTCAGGAGGTTGCGGTAGCCCTGGAGGTTTTTGGCCAGGAGGATCAGATGATAGGAAGCTTCGGATATTCCTTTCGCGGTCTTGTCGAAGCGGCTCCCGGGGGCGACGTAAACCTCGCACCCGATGATGGGTTTGATCCCGGCTTTCAGGGCCTGCTGATAAAAATCGAGCGCTCCGAACATCGATCCGTGGTCCGTAATCGCCAGGGCCGGCATTCGGAATTCTTTCGCCCGGGTGAACAGATCCTCCAGGCGGTTGGCGCCGTCCAAGAGGCTGTATTGGGTATGCAGGTGGAGATGAGCGAAATTTACGTGTTTCATATAAGAATGCCTAAAATGCGCTTAAATGCCTAAAATTTGAGGACCGGGAGAGCGCAAGTCGCAAGTCGTGAGGGGTGACAATATTTTTCCATTCCCCTTATGCTCTCGCGCCCTCGCGCCTTACGCCGCATAGAAGCTCTATGCACTCTGCCCTATGCTCTATGCGCTCTGTTTTTTATTCCCACTCGATCGTGCTGGGGGGTTTCGAGGAAATGTCGTAAACCACGCGGTTGACCCCTTTCACCTCGTTGATGATCCGGTTGGAAAGGGTCCCCAACAGGTCCGGCGGCAGGGGAACCCAGTCGGCCGTCATCCCGTCCTGGCTCTGGACGATCCGCAGGGCGATCACCCGCTCATAGGTCCGCTCGTCGCCCATAACCCCCACGGTGTAAACGGGGAGAAGGACGGCAAAAGACTGCCAGACCTTGGCGTACCACCCGGACCGGCGCATCTCTTCCTCCACGATGGCGTCTGCCTCCCGGAGGACATCCAGATCCTGGCGGTTGACCGCCCCGAGAGTCCGCACCGCCAAACCCGGTCCGGGGAAGGGCTGCCGCTCGATCAGCTCCTTGGGGAGCCCCAGTTCCCTGCCCACTTCCCGGACCTCATCCTTGAAAAGCTCCTTCAGGGGTTCAATGAGGGTGAGACGCATCCGTTCGGGAAGCCCGCCCACATTGTGGTGGCTCTTGATCTTGGCCGACGGCCCGCGAAACGAGACGGATTCGATCACGTCGGGATAGAGGGTCCCTTGGGCCAAAAGAGTGGCCCCGGAAATTTTCTGCGCCTCTTTTTCAAAAAGGTAAATGAACTCGTTGCCGATGATCTTGCGCTTCTTTTCCGGATCCACGACCCCGGCGAGCTTTTCCAGGAAAAGATCGCCGGCATCCACGGCGTCCAGGTTCAGGCCGAGGTTCCGGCCGAAGAATTCCTTCACCTGCCGGGCTTCCTCTTTTCTAAGCAAGCCGTTGTCCACGAAAATGCTGGTGCACTGCCGGCCCACGGCCCGGTGCAGGAGCACGGCCACGACCGAAGAGTCCACGCCCCCGCTCAGAGCGCAGATGATCCGCCGCTCTCCGATCTCTTCCCGCAGGGAGCGGATGGTGCGCTGCACGAAGGACTCCATCGTCCAGTCGGCCGGGCACCGGCAGACGCGGAAAAGAAAGTTGCGGAGGATCTCCTTCCCCATGGGCGTGTGGACGACTTCCGGGTGGAACTGAACGCCGTACGCTTGCAGCTCGTCGTTCTTGATCGCCGCCACCGGAGAGTTGGAAGAGTGGGCGATGGGCCGAAAACCCGGCGGAGGGGCTTCAATCCGGTCCCCGTGGCTCATCCAGACCTGCAGGGCGGATCCGAGGTTCAACCCGGCGAAAAGGTCGGAGGCGTCATCGACGAAAAGTTCGCTCCTTCCGTATTCCCTCTTTTCCGACCGCCCCACCCTCCCGCCGAGGACATGCGCCATGAGCTGCATGCCGTAGCAGATCCCCAGAACCGGGACCCCCAAACGGAACATCTCCGGGGGGTTGAGGGGGGCCCCGTCTTCGTAGACGCTCGCCGGCCCCCCCGAAAGGATGATCCCCTTGGGGTCGAAGGCCCGGATCTGCTCCAAGCCCAAATGAAAGGGGTGAATCTCGCAGTACACCTGCGCCTCACGCACGCGGCGGGCGATCAACTGGGTGGTCTGGGAGCCGTAGTCTAAGATCAGGATCCGGCCTTCAAAATCTTTGGCATGCATAATTTCTCGCTCTCAAAGAAGATAATGCCCGATTGATGGTTTTGTAAAAAGCCCAGATGCAAGGCGCGCGAAAACTGAGGGGATTATGAGGCGCACATACTGGGTACGCCGCAACGACGAATTTGAAGCGCAACGCCGCAAATGGGCTTTTTACGAAACCATCACTCTTTAAAGGGGTTTTCCGCTCCCGCGCTGTAGTTCGGGGCCTCTTTGGTGATGATGACATCGTGGACGTGGCTTTCCCGCAGCCCCGCGTTGGTGATCCGGGTGAAGCGAGCCTTTTCTTTGAGCTCCGGCAGCGTCCGGCAGCCGACATACCCCATCCCCGCGCGCAACCCGCCCAAAAGCTGAAAGATGCTCGAGGAAATCGGCCCCTTGTAAGGCACCCTGCCCTCGATCCCCTCCGGCACCAATTTCATCTCCGACTCCACATCCTCCTGGGCGTAGCGGTCGCGGGACCCGCTTTTCATCGCCTCCAGAGACCCCATGCCGCGGTACATTTTGTAGCTTCGCCCCTGATACAGGACCATCTCCCCCGGGCTCTCGTCGGTTCCGGCAAAAAGGCCCCCGATCATGACCGTGTCGGCGCCCGCGGCCAGGGCTTTGGTGACGTCGCCGGAAAATTTAATTCCTCCATCGGCGATGACGGGAATCCCATACCTCCTGGCCACTCCCGCGCTTTCCTGGATGGCCGTGATCTGGGGGACGCCCACCCCGGCGATGACCCGGGTGGTGCAGATCGATCCGGGGCCGACGCCGATTTTTACCGCGTGAACGCCGGCCCGAATCAGAGCCTCCGCCCCCTCGGCCGTGGCGACGTTGCCGGCGATGACCTGGCAATCCGGGAACGCCCGCTTCGTTTCGCGGATCGCTTCCAGGACATTGCGGGAATGGCCGTGGGCGCTGTCGATGACGATCACATCCGCGCCCGCTTTGAGCAGGGCCTCGACCCTCGCCTCCCGATCGGCGCCAACGCCCACCGCTCCTCCCACTCGCAGCCGGCCCAACTTATCCTTGCAGGAATGCGGATACTGAATGGCCTTTTCGATGTCTTTGATGGTGATGAGGCCTTTCAGGTTGTTATGTTCGTCCACCACCAAGAGCTTTTCGATTCGGTTCTTGTGCAGGAGCCGCTTGGATTCCTCCAGGGAGATTCCCACCGGCGCGGTGACCAGGTTTTCCTTGGTCATGACCGCCGAAATCGGCTGATCCAACTGGGTCTCGAAACGAAGATCCCGGTTGGTCAGAATCCCCATGAGCTTCCCCTGGCGGGTAACCGGCACCCCGGAGATGCGGTACTTTTTCATGATCTCCAGGGCCTCGAAAATTCTCCGATCCGGATCCATGGTGATGGGATCGACGATCATCCCGCTCTCCGATTTCTTGACCTTGTCCACCTCCGCGGCCTGGACGGCGACGGGCATATTCCGGTGGATGATGCCGATCCCGCCCTCCCTCGCCATGGAAATGGCCATCAGGGCTTCCGTCACCGTATCCATGGCCGAGCTGACCAGCGGCATATTGAGGCGGATCGTGGCCGTGAGATTCGTCGTTAGGTCCGCTTCGCGGGGCAGAAGGGACGATTCGGCGGGGATCAACAGCACGTCGTCAAAAGTTAAACCTTCAGGAAGCTTTTCGGTCACCATGTCCGGCTCCTCTGGATTTCGGGAAATTTTGCAGCAAGGTTCTAAGGTTGAAACGTCCGACTTCAGCCGACGAGGGATGAAAATCGCCCGGCAACTCGTCAAATGAAGATTTCGTAAAAAGCTCTCCCGTCAGGGGCGGGAAAAGACGCGCAAAAGCTGGGGAGTAAAGCGCACTGTGGATAAGCGGCAACGACGAATTTGAAATGCCATCGCGCCCGCAGCGGGGCAGATGAACTCTTTACGAAATCGTCAGGTTTGTAACTACTTTATTACGGGTCAGGGAGGATGTCAAGGCGCCAATGGGGCAATCAAGACCCCAATGACATTAAGGCGGCAGCTCCCCGCGGAAAAAGCAGTCGCAATCCCTTTTTCATCAGGTCAATTCTTCCAACGGAAAAATTTGAAATTTCGGTTCAGAAATCCCTCCCGTCCTCCTTTTTTCAAAGGGAGGAGAGCTTTTCAGCCCGCTTTCACGAAAAGATCCCGTTTTTCCCCCCTTTAAAAGGGGGATCAAGGGGGATTTAACGGCTTTTTAAAATGCTAAAATGTTACGACTTTTAAATCTTCTTTTATCCCTTCCAGTAGAACCCCTTCGAGGAGCCCGGAGTCCACCACAAGCAGAGATTCGAAACCCAGGCCCTCCATCAGGCGCAAAACGATTTGGGTTCCGGAAAGGATGAGGTCCTCGCGCCCCTCCTCCAGACCCGGCACCTGGCGCCTCTTTTCCTTAGTCAGGGAGGAGAGGGAAGAAAAAAGTTGCTCCAAAGTTCTCCGGGAAATTCCATGTCCCGTAACCTTCTGCGAGTCGTATCTCTCAAGTTTCAGGTCGATGGCGGCCAGGGTGGTGATAGTCCCTGCCGTCCCCACCAATGGAGAACGGCCGTCGTTTTGCCACCCTTGGGTCTCCAAATTCCCGCAAAAACTTCCGCACCCGCCTCGCGGAGATATTGAGCAAGAGATTCTATTTCCGCCGGATTCGGAGGGTCCGATTTCAAAAAGTTCTCGCAGAGAGAAATCGCTCCCAGGGGAGCGCTCACTGTTTTTCGGATTTTCTCATCTTCGATCCAGAGCACTTCCGTTGACCATCCGCCGATGTCCACCGCCATGCGAACAGGAACCGTTCTCGGCACTCCCCAGAGCAGCCCGCGCAGCATGAGCCTTCCCTCCTCCTCACCGGTAAGAAGGCGGGGAGAGATGCCGGTATTCGCCTGGATCCGAGCCAGAAAATCCTTCCCGTTCCTGGCCTCCCGAACCACCCCGGTGGCAACCGCAAACACTGCGGATGCCCGCTCCTTTTTCAAAAGGGCGGAAAATTCCTGGAGCGCTTCGAGGGTTCGTTTCCGAGAGTCCGGATGCAAATGTCCACTGAGGGAAAATCCTCCTCCCAGGCGGGTGATTCTTCGCTCGATTCGCAGCGGCCGAAAGCCCCGCTCCGGGTCTTTCTCGGCAATCAGAAGGCGCACGGTGTTGGAACCGATGTCGAGAGAAGCGAAACGGGAGGCAGTTCGGGTCATTCCGGGGTCGGCATGAGAAAGAGGAAATTGGGTTGGGAAAGGCTCTCGCGAATACTCTCCAAGCTTCTTTGAAGGGTTTCCTGCAAAATATAATCCAGGATCGAAAAACGCCTCTTTTCGGGATAGATGATCTCCGGCTCTCCGGTGATTCCCCCCATTTCCGCCGCCAGCGCAATCCCATCTTCCAGATTGCCGAGAGCGTCGATGAGGCCCAGGCTTTTCGCCTGCTCGCCGGAAAAAATCCGGCCGTCCGCCAGGGGGCGAACCTTTTCAACCGGGAGGCTTCGCCCCTCGGCCACAGCCTGAATGAACTGCTCATGGATGCTGTCGAGCACCCCCTGGAGAAGCCGGCGGTCCTCCTCGGTCATGGGGCGCATCGGGGACCCGATGTCCTTGTGCTTGCCGCTTTTAATCACGTTGGAACGAAGGCCGATCTTTTTCAAAAGCTCTTCCACATTGAGGCTCTCGACGATCACGCCGATGGATCCCGTGATGGATCCCGGGTTGGCGATAATCGTGTCCGCGGCGCAGGCGATATAGTAGCCGCCCGAGGCGGCCACGGACCCGACCGAGGCCACGACCTTTTTCACCTTCTGGGTCCTTTTCACCTCGGCGTAGATCTCCTGGGCCGGTCCGACCCCTCCTCCCGGAGAGTCGATCCGCAGGATAATCGCTTTGACTTCGTTATTTTTTCGGAATCGGATCAGCTTTTCTATGGTGGGTTGGGGGTCCAGCAGGACCCCCTTGATTTCGATGATGGCGATTTTCTCACCGCTCCAGAAACTCTCGTCACGGCCGAAGAAGTAAAAAAATATCCCGACGCTGATCACAAAAAGGCAGAGCAGCATTCCGAAGACCATGAAACCCAGAAGAACCGGGTGTTTCCTCATGGCGGCCGGTCATTCCTTGTTGTTCTCGGATTCGCGCGCCTTCCGCTCGAGCCCTTCTTTGAGCATGCGTCCGAAATCCGAGGTGTCGTCTTCGAAGACCGGCGGCGCCTCCTTCCGGGCGGCGGCCCCCTGGTAGCGGGTCAAATCTTTCAGGCTCAGCCCGATCTTGTGTTTCTTGGGATCCACATTGATGACCACCGCCTGGATTTCATCCCCGGCGTTGACCACTTCCCCGGCCTTCTCGACTCTCTTGTGGCTCAGCTCGGAGATGTGGACCAACCCTTCGATCCCGGCTTCGAGCTCCACGAAGGCGCCGAATTTCGTGACGTTGGTGACCTTCCCTTTTACAAGCTGCCCGACCCGGTAGTGGTGGTGGATTTCGTCCCACGGGTTGCGGTTGAGCTGCTTCATCCCCAGCGAGAACCGCTGGTTCTCCTTGTCGATGTTCAGCACGATCGCCTGAACTTCCTGGCCTTTTTTGAAAAGTTCCGAAGGATGTTTCAGGTGCTCGGTCCAGGACATGTCGGAAATGTGGACCAAACCGTCGATCCCTTCATCGATGCCGATGAAGATCCCGAACTCGGTGATATTCTTGATTCGGCCCTGGATTTTGGTGCCCACCGGGTACCGCTCTCCGATCGTGTCCCAAGGGTTGGCCGTGGTCTGCTTCAGGCCCATGGAGATGCGCTTGTGGCTCAGGTCGACTTCCAGAACCATCACCTCCACCTCGTCCCCCACCGACAATATTTTGGACGGGTGGCGAACTTTCTTGGTCCAGGACATTTCGGAGACGTGAACCAGCCCCTCAACGCCTTCTTCGAGTTGGACGAAGGAGCCGTAATCGGTGATAGAGGTCACCTTCCCCTTGACCCGGGCGCCCACCGAATATTTCTCGCCCGCCTTCTCCCACGGATCCGGAAGGGTTTGTTTCAACCCCAAGGACAACCGCTGGTTCTCGCGGTCGAACTGGAGCACTTTGACCTGGATCTTCTCGCCGACCTTCAACACATCCGCGGGGTGATTGATCCGACCCCAAGACATATCGGTAATGTGCATCAGGCCGTCGATCCCTCCCAGATCGATGAAGGCGCCGTAGTCGGTGATGTTCTTCACCACCCCTTCGACGATCTGCCCTTCGGCCAGAGTCTCCATGGTTTTGCCGCGAAGCGCTTCCCGTTCCTTTTCCAGGAGGATCCGCCTGGACAAAACCACATTTCCGCGCCGGCGGTTGAGCTTGATGATCTTGAACTTCTGGGTGGTTCCGATGAGCTTTTCCAGGTTGCGGATGGGGCGGATGTCCACCTGGGATCCGGGCAGAAAGGCCGCAATCCCGATATCCACGGTCAGGCCCCCCTTGATGCGGGAGATGATCTTTCCTTCGATCACCTGGTCTTCGTTCCAGGCGCGGCTGATCTCTTCCCAGAACCGATACTTGTCGGCCTTCTCCTTGGAAAGCGTCACCATCCCGACTTCGGACTCTTTTCGCTCCACCAGAACGCCAATCTGGTCCCCGATGGAAACGACCGGAACGCCCTCGCGGTTGTTAAACTCCCGCAGGGCCACCTGCCCTTCCGACTTGAATCCGATATCCACGGTCACGAACTCCGGTCCGATGTGGATGACCGTGCCCTTGATGACCTCCCCTTCCTGGACTTCTTGGAGGCTTTCTTCATACAGATCTTTGAAGCTCTCCCCTTCCTCCATTTTGTTCTTGGCTTCTCCGGTCTCTTCGACTCCTTCCGGGAGGGGAACATCCCCCATAGGCTTTTGATCCAATTCGTCCTTTTCCACGGCCATTACCTCTTACCCCCTGAAATATTTTTAAAAATTCGATCTGATATTACACCATCTCCAAAAAAACCACAACCTTTTATTCTTGAGAAACCCGTAAAAAGTCGCTCAATCGATGGTTTCGTAAAAAGCTCCAGATGCAAGGCGCGCAAAAACTGAGGAGAGAGGCGCACTTACGAGTGCGCCGCAACGACGAAGTTGAAGCGCAACGCCGCAGATGGACTTTTTACGAGACCATCTTACTTGCGGGATTTCCTGCGGATCACCTTGATCATCTCCTCAGCCACCTCCTCAGGCGTCAATTCGGTGGAATCGATGAAAAAGGCGTCTTCGGGAGACTTGAGAGGCGCCAAGGCGCGGGAGGAATCCTGCTCATCGCGTTTGTTGATCTCCTCCTGGATGTCTTCGATCCGGGCGGTCAAACCCTTCCCCGAAAGTTCCCGCTGACGGCGACGGGCTCTTTCCTCCGGTTCCGCCACCAGGAAAAATTTGAAGCGGGCATCGGGAAAAACCACCGTGGTCGTGTCCCTCCCTTCGGCCACGATTTTTCCCGCCCCTCCCGCCCGGCGCTGTAGTTTCACCATGGCTTCCCGGACCGGTCTTTTCATCGACACGCTTGACGCCAGCATGCCGATGTGGGGTTCTCGGATTTTCTCCGTTACATCAACCCCCTGGCAATAAACCCTTTGCCCTTCCCCTTCCGTCTGAAAGGAAATATTCAGATTATGGCAAAGCTTTTCCAGGGCAGCTTCGTCGTCGGGCCGTATTCCCTGCCTCTCCGCTTCGACCGCTACGGCGCGGTACATAGCCCCTGTATCGAGGAAAACATACCCCAGGCGCCGGGCCAGAATCTTGCTCACCGTGCTCTTTCCGGCCCCTGCCGGTCCATCGATCGCCACGATTTCCGCTTGCAGATTTTCTATGGCTTCATCCTCCCCAAGGCAATCCCCCGCATGACTCCCCCATTTACGATTCACGTTAGCATTTTTAAAATAATTATTCAAATCATAATTTTCCCATTTCCGAGGGATTTCAACGACATTCTTGGACTATTTGTAACCCTTCAGTCACGAGTGGCCGGCCGCAACGGATTCAGTTCCGTGGTAAAGGCTAAGGGGCGCCCGGGCCTGGGGGCTCGGTCGGTTTGCTTGGAATCACAAGGCGGCAAGGAATTTCAGCCTGGACAGGCCGGGTCGGGAATAGGAAATTTCGTAACCCTTGGAGTAAATTGGATCCCGATTTTTTTGACAATCGGCGGAAAAGGGGTACAATGGAATTGGCAATCTCCGAGCCTCCGACTCCCGCGAGCGATTTCTTTGCCGGATCGCCAAGTGGCGGAGCGGGGCCAGGGCGCGGCCGGCAACGGCTCTGCCTCCCGGATTTGGAAAGGAGAGGGAAAATATCGGTTCGTTTGTTCAGGCCAATCCTCCCCGGGTGTTGGCCTTTTTGTTTGAACGGGTTTCCCTTTCAACATGGAATCTCTGATCGACGCCCATAACCGGAAAATCAACTATCTTCGGATTTCGATTACCGACCGCTGCAACCTCCGCTGCCAATACTGCATGCCGCAGGAAGGGGTCTCCCAGTTCGGTCATGAGGAGGTTCTGCGCTACGAAGAAATCCTCCGCATCGCCGCCATAGCGGCGCGCCGGGGTATATCGAAAATCCGCATCACCGGGGGAGAGCCGCTGGTTCGCAAGGACGCGGTCCGGCTCGTCTCCCAACTCGCGCGAATCGAAGGAATCCAGGATCTCTCCATCACCACCAACGGAATTCACCTGGAGGGGTTTGCCCCGGATCTTCGCCGGGCCGGCCTGCAAAGGGTCAACATCAGCATGGACTCCCTGAATGCGGATAAGTACCGCAAGATCACCCGCGGGGGGGACCTTTCCCGCGTTTGGGCGGGAATAGCGGCCGCCCGCAAAGCCGGTTTGACCCCGATCAAAATCAACATCGTGGCCATCGCCGGGTTCAACGATGACGAAATCCTCGATTTTGCCCGGCTGACAATCCCCGAGGACCTGCAGGTTCGCTTCATCGAGTTCATGCCCATCGGTGAGTCCTCCGCCTGGCGTCCGGAGCGGAGCATCCCGGCCGCGGAGCTCAAGCTGCGGATTGAGGCTCTGGCTCCGCTCATTCCTCTTGAAAACGGGCGGAGCGCCTCCGACGGTCCTGCCCGCCTTTTCAAGATGGCCGGCGCCGCGGGGACTATCGGCTTCATCAGTCCCGTAAGCGATCATTTTTGTACTTCTTGCAACCGCCTGCGCCTGACGGCGGATGGAAAACTGAAGACCTGCCTATTTTCAGACGAGGAGGTGGACCTCAAATCCCTCATCCGTTCAGGGGGCGCCGATGAAACCCTGGAAAAAATCATGACCCAGGCCATTTCCCAGAAGCCCTTGCGCCAGGGAACAATTATTGCAGGGCTAAAAAGGTGTCAGCGGCCGATGGTGAAGATCGGGGGATGAAAAATCAGGACTCAAGGGTTCGCAGCATTTTAGCGCTTTGAAACGCACCGCCCAGTCTCATGGAAAAATGAAAATTGATGGTCTCGTAAAAAGTCCATCTGCGGCGTTGCGCTTCAACCCCGCCCCGTTAGATAACGATCCCGCTCTTGGGATCCGGGGATAATCCTCCTGATTTTCGAAGAGGAAACCCCTTTTGAAAATTATCTAACGGGGTGAATCGTTGCGGCCCCTAAGGGGCCTCTCTCCTCAGTTTTTACGCGCCTTGCATAGTAGGGGCACGCTGCGCGTGCCCGATACTGGGCGCGAGGCATCGCGCCCCTACAATCGAAACGGGCATTCGTTCCGTGAAAACGGAATCATTTTTCAAACGGAAGTTCTAAATTCCCGCATGCGCGGGAATGACGCTTTTTGCGATTCATCAATTTTGAGTCAAGCATTTTAGGCATTCAAATTTTACGGAGATATTCTGAATTTTATGAAATTGACCGAGATCCTCTTGTCCCTTCTTTCGGGAGCGATTCTGGTTCTGGCCTTTCCCAAGTTCCATCTTGAGTTCCTCGCTTGGGTCGGGTTGGTTCCTTTGCTCTGGGCGATCCGTAAAAAAACCCCGGTTCAGGCGGCCTTTTTGGGTTTTCTTTCCGGCCTGGTTTTTTACGTGGGCATCCTTTACTGGATCTACAATGTCTTGACCGAATACGGATACCTTCCCGCGGCGCTAAGCGTTTTTTTTCTCATCCTCCTCACGGCCTATTTGGCCTTGTATTTTTCAGCCTTCACCTTTGGAATCCGCTGGATCCGGACCCAAACCAACCTCCCGGAAACCCTCCTGGCGCCCCCGCTGTGGGTGGCCCTCGAGTATGTCCGCGGGTTCCTTTTTTCCGGCTTTCCCTGGGAGCTTCTCGGGTATTCCCAGTACCGCCTCCTTCCCCTGGTTCAAATTTCCGACATCACCGGGGTCTACGGGATTTCTTTCCTCATCGTTCTGGCCAACGCCGCCCTATACCGTCTGGCTTTTTTTGGCGCCGATCGCAGCTGGAGTTCGGCTTTCCGGGAGGTGTTGGCCGCGGCCATCCTGATCGCTGGAACCGCCCTTTACGGGCAGTGGCGGATGATGGAGTTGGCCCAGACGGATTCTTCGGAAAAGCCCGTCCGGGTCTCCCTCGTTCAGGGCAACATCCGCCAGGACGTCAAATGGGAGACAAGTTATCAGGAAGAGACCATTAAAATTTATTCCCACCTTACCCTTCAGGCAAAGTTCCAAAAACCCCATTTGGTTATCTGGCCGGAGACGGCCGCCCCGTTCTTTTTCCAGAGCCCCTCGAATTTCCAGACAAAGATCCTGGATGTTGCGCAGCAGATGGGGGTCCCCATCCTGCTGGGAGCGCCCGCTTTTGAGCGCCAGGGGGACAGGATCCGATATTACAACAGCGCCTTCCTCATCTCCCCCGAGAAAAAGATCATCGGACGGTATGACAAACTCCACTTGGTCCCCTTTGGGGAATACGCCCCTCTCTCCGGAATTCTCAGCTTCACCAAGGGCCTCATCAGAGCCATGGGCGATTTTACCCCCGGTTCCGAACCCCGAAACCTCTCCGTCCCTCTGGGAGACTTCGGCGTCCTCATCTGCTACGAGGCTATCTTTCCCGATTTGACCAGGCAGTTCGTTGCCGGGGGCGCGAAGTTCCTCGTGAACATCACCAATGACGCGTGGTTCGGAAAGACCTCGGCCCCCCACCAGCACCTCTCCATGGTGACGCTGCGGGCGATCGAGAATCGGGTTCCCATTGCCCGCGCCGCCAACACCGGAATTTCCTCCCTGATCGATTGCACCGGCCGAATCCTCGCCGAAAGCGACCTCTTTACAAGAGAGGTTCTTTCGGGTACGATACATCTACGGCAGACGAAATCCCTTTACACCCAATACGGGGATCTGTTTGCTTATGCCTGCCTGGGCGTAACGGCCCTGGGAATTCTAATGATCCGTTTTCGAAGAGGTTACCGTGTGGAACGACGTAAGAGATAAAATTGCCCTTCTCGAAGAGAAAGTTCAAACCCTTCGAGGTCATCTTTGACGTAGAGACCAAGAAAACCCGCCTGGCCGAACTCGAAAAAGAAACCCTCAAACCCGACTTCTGGAACGACAACGAAACGGCCCAAAAAACCCTCAAGGAACGAACCGCCCTCAAGAACGAGGTGGATCTGTGGGAGGGGTTGCGTTCGGAGGTCGAAGAAGCCAAGGGCTACTATGAGCTCGCGCAGGAAGAAAACGACGAGGAGACCCTCCGGGATATCGGTTCCCGGCTGGCCAAGGCGGAACAGGACGTCGCCGCCGTGGAGTTCAAGCGGATGCTCGGCGGCGAGACCGACCGCAACAACGCCATTGTCTCCATTCACGCCGGCGCCGGCGGCACCGAGGCCCAGGACTGGTCGCAGATGCTCCTGCGCATGTATCTGCGCTGGGCCGAGCGCAAGGGCTTTCGCACCGAGATCATCGACTACCTGGCCGGCGAAGAGGCGGGGGTGAAAAGCGCCACTTTCACGGTGACCGGAGATTACTCCTACGGCTACCTGAAAGCGGAATCCGGGATCCACCGCCTGGTCCGCATCTCCCCCTTCGATGCCGGGAAGCGCCGCCACACTTCCTTCGCCTCCGTCTTCGTCTACCCCGAAATTGCCGAAGACATCGTGGTGGAGATCAACGAGGACGACCTGCGGGTCGACACCTATCGCTCCAGCGGCGCCGGCGGCCAGCACGTCAACAAGACCGACTCGGCGGTCCGGATCACCCACCTGCCCACCGGGAATCGTGGTCCAGTGCCAGAACGAGCGGTCGCAGCACAAGAACCGGGCCATGGCCATGAAGGTGCTTGAAGGCGCGCATCTACGAGCTCAAGAAAAAAGAACAGGAAGAAAAAATGGAACAGCTGCACAGCGGCAAAAAAGATATTGCCTGGGGCAGCCAGATCCGCTCTTACGTCCTTCAGCCTTACCGCCTCGCCAAGGACCACCGCACCAACATGGAAATCGGGAATGTGGACGGGGTCCTCGACGGCGATCTGGACCCCTTCATCGAGTCCTTTCTGATGCAGAAATCAGCTCAAAACTGAAACCCCAGGGGCCGAGGGGTCAAGGATTCGAGGGATCGAGGAAAAACACCGGACCTGAATCCGCATTTCAAAAAACTGTAGGGGCGCGAAGGTTCGCGCCCTTTACTTTTTCTGAAAAGCCGCGACCGCCTTCAAGAAATCCGGGGCGCAGCAGCAGATGCTCTGGTTGCGGTTTTCCAGTTCTACAGCCGCTTCGAGCGTGGCGTCGGCGTTCAAGTGCAGGGCCTCTTTGGTGAACCGGAGTCCCAGCGGGGTCTTCCCGGTCATCTTCCGGGCAATCTCCAGAGCCTCGGGGATCAGGCGATCCGCCGGAACCACCCGGCAGACCAGGCCTATTTTTTCCGCCTCGGCCGCTTCCACGGTCCGCCCGGTCAGGAGGATCTCCGCGGCCCGGGTGCTGCCCACCAGGCGCGGCAGGAAATACGTCGTTCCCATCTCCCCTCCGGACAGGCCGATGTTGATGAAGGAAGGGGTGAAGGCCGCCTGGGGACCGGCCAGGATCACGTCGGAGGCAAGAGCCAGGCACATTCCCCCGCCCGCGGCCGGACCGTTCACCGCGGCAATGATGGCTTGGGGAATCTTCCGCATCCGGACGACCAGGTCGCCGTATTTCTTCTGAACGGCGGTGAGATGAAAACCAGGGTTGGAGAGAAACCGCGCCGCATCTTTCTGGAGCCGCTCGTCCTTGAGATCGAACCCCGAGCAAAACCCCCGGCCTTCCCCGGTCAAAATCAACACCCGCACTTCTTCCCGCTCCCGGAGATGCCCCAAAAGCAAGTGGAGTTCATCGAGCATCTCCAGGCTCAACGCGTTCAACCGCGCAGGGCGGTTGAGGGTGGCAAAGCCGATCCCGGCTTCTACTTCCTCGAATTTCAGCGTCTTAAATTGCAATAAAATTCTCCTCTCCATTGGTGATGGGATCCCTCTTGTAATCTTTCAGTCACGGGTGGTGCGGAACAAGTTCTGTTGTGGCCTGGCGGTTCGGGCGGTACGCGTCGGAAACATCGGTCGGGATACACAGAGCCCCGGAGAAAATACCCATTCTCCGCAAGGGGAGGCGGGAGGCCTTGGCCCCCGCCTCGTCCACGAAGAAACCAGCGCCTCATGGTTCCAAGCGAACCGCCCGGACCCCCAGGCCGGCGCATCTCTTAGCCGTTACAACGGTCTCCTATTCATAGCAATTCGCACCCGTGACTGAAGGGTTACTCCCTCTTTCTTTTTCTGTTGCCGCTATGTCTTTCTCTATCCCCTATGCTCGATGCGTTTCTTATTGAAATCTCCCCAGCACGAATCGAAACCGGTTGTAAACAGCTGTCTGGCTGATAATAGGAAAAATGCTGTCCGCAAATATTGATGATCTCGTAAAAAGTCGAAATTCCATAGAATTTGTCATTCCGGCGAAAGCCGGAATCCAGTTATTTCAAGGCGTTCTGGGCCCCGGCTTTCGCCGGGGCGACGATCTATTTGGTTTTTTACAAGTTATCAATATTTAGGTCCTGATGTCGCGGAAGGATAGAGGAATGGACGTTATAAAAAGGGCTCGAAAGGGAGAAGCTCTCCCTTTGAGCCCTCAGGCAGGGATCTTTTGGAATTTCCAGGTCATAATTCCTCCCAAAAGATTTCAGCTCAGAGTGATATGTAATAAAATATTAGGTGGAATTGTTATTTCTAAAATCATATTAAGTTCGAATGGTTATCAATATTTATTTTATAACTTAGGTGACGTTTATATTTTTCAGTTTAATCGAGAACTTCGCTGATCTGACGAACCGGTTTGAGGGTGGTAAAGTTCGAAATGTCCCCCCGCAGAATGGGCGCGCACTGGGCGATGCCCTTGTCGTACCCTTCCTGAGTTTCGAAATAGAGATGACCGACACAAATATAGGGCGCCGGCGCGTCCCCGCCACCGGAGATGCCTCTGTCCACACCGGTTTTGATCAACCCGAAGGGCTTGAGATGCTTATGAACCAATTCCATGTGCTTGGTGCGGTAATAATCAAAATCGAACCGAGCTCCTTTTTCATTGGGATACATGACGCTCACCTTAAACATGGTTTCCTCCTTAGAATATTTTTGAAAGCGGGCAATCTGTTAGATTTTTCGTAACATTTTAGCATTTTGAAAAGCCATTAAATCCCCCTTGATCCCCCTTTTCAAAGGGGGAAAAAATGGGATCTTTCCGTGAAAGCGGGCTGAAAAGCTCTCCTCTCTTTGAAAGGGAGGACGGGAGGGATTTCTGAACCGAAATTTGATGATCTCGTAAAGAGTCCGAAAACGCCCTTTTCCGTCATTCCCTGTGAAAACGGGAATCCAGTCTTTTCGATAGCTTGCCAATTTCTGGATTCCCGCCTGCGCGGGAATGACGACTTTTTACGAGACCATCAAATTTCAAAAAGCTAAGGTGATACGATTTTTCGATTTGCCTTTTGCAATATTTTTTTTACGCCTTCCCCGAATCCTTCCCGTCGCTGTCCCAGAAGATCTGCTCCATCTCCGATGACAGACCCGGAAGCGGCTCCCCATTTTTGCGGGTCACCCGCAGGTTGTAGATGTTTTCCAGGTGGCCAAGAGCCTTTTTCATTTCCGGGTTTGTCTCGATTTTCTGATTCAGCAAGTTGCGCTGCCGACCCGCTTTTTCAAAGTCCTCCTTATCGATCGGGATCCCGTAAATTATGTTCAGCACTTCCAGGAGGCGAACCTTCCCGAGATAATCCTCCTCGACGTTCACATACTGCGGAAGCGACACGATCAGGGTGAGAGACTCGATTCCCATCGCGGAACCCTGTTGGGGAATCAGATAAGTGATCGTCGTCGGCCCCTCGTAATGGCTTTCAAGAACCCCTGCTTTTTTGAGGTCTTTTTCCGCCTGGGTTCCCGTTGCGCGGCCGTTTACGATCAGCGGGCGGGTATGGGGGACCGCATCATACATGCTCCCCAAGAGGATATACCGTTTTGCCTGAAAGGTCGTCATGAGCTTCAGGACCGAATCGACGAATCGTTCCCCCAGGGCATGAGGTTCCATCAGGCGCAGAAAAATGAAATCGTTTCCTCCCTCTCTTTTGGCATAACTGACCCGGCTCGTGGGAATTCGAACCCGCCGTTCACCCCCCTCCAAATACAGCATCGGGCGGTAACGGGTGAAATCATAAAATAGTCCGGGTTCGGCCAGACGCGCCAATTCCCTGGCGCCGAATTGAGCCTCCAAACCATCCAAGGTCAGGGTCCCCACATTGTTTACGTCGACCCAGGGGCGAAGGGAGGCAAAAACATGCGGGTCCCGGAGCTCCGGAACGGGCTCCTGCATTTCAAAAGCGCCGATTCTAATCAAATCCTACTCCTCCCTGCCTTCAAGACCAAATTGAAAAGCCCATAGGGCAAATCGGTAACGAGTATATTCTTGATGACTTCGTAAAAAGTCAAATAACCCGCCACCCCGGCGAAAGCCGGGGTCCAGAACCTCTGGAAATAACCGATTCCGGCTTTCGCCGGAATGACAAATTCTATGGAATCTCGACTTTTTACGAGATCATCATATTCTTAAATCAAGCCGAATTCAAGGGCAGATTTTTAACGCGCCGGATGATTGCTCAACCCGTTTCATAGCCGCTTTTTCTTATTCGCTTTTGCGAGTTTCCCGGCTTCTTTCTCATCCATCCGGAAAAAATTCTCCTCGGCCGGGAACTTGCCTTTAGCCACATCTTCTTGGAATTCCCCCAAAACCCGGGTGACATCCTCCGCCAGGTTCAAGTATTTTTTGGCAAAGCGGGGGACGACCCCCAGGGAAAGGCCCAGGATGTCATACAGGTTCAACGACTGCCCGTCCACATAGGGTCCGGAACCGGCCCCGAGCGTGGGGACCCGCAGTTTTCCCGTGATATACTTCGCCGCTTCCGCCGTGACCGACTCCATGACGATACAGAAGACACCCGCCTCCTGCAAGGCCAAGGCATCCTCCAGAATCACTCGCGTCGAAGGGGCATCCTTGCCCTGAACCCGGTATTTCCCGATCAGGGAGATTCTTTGCGGCAGAAGCCCGATGTGCCCCATAACCGGAATCCCGGCCCCCACGATGGCCCTGACCTTTTCCGAAATTTCCGCGCCCCCCTCCAGCTTGACCGCGTCGATCCCGGTTTCTTTGAAGAGGCGCCCCGCGTTTCGAACCGCCTCTTCTACGCTAACCTGATAAGACATGAAGGGCATGTCGCCCACCACCAGACAGTGCTTCGCCCCCCGCACCACCGCCTTGCAATGATGGATGATTTCCTCGATCGTCACGGGAATCGTGTTGTCATATCCCATCACGACCATGCCGATCGAATCCCCCACCATCACCATATCGATTCCCGCCCGGTCGGCTAGGACGGCGGTGGGATAGTCATGAAGATTGATTTTTGTAATCTTTTTCCCCTCTTTTTTCATCCGAAGAACATCGGGGATCGTAACCTTCTTTCTATCCATAAGATCTCCTCTCTGCATCCTTATTAATTTAGCTGCATTTTAAACACTTGGCGATCGTTTTTCAAACGAAAAAAACCGGCGAGCTTTTTACCCGGCGGCTTTTTCTAATTTCGGCATTTATGATATCACTTTAGCTTTTTGAAATTTCGGTTCAGAAATCCCTCCCGTCCTCCCTTTTTCAAAGGGAGGAGAGCTTTTCAGCCCGCTTTCACGAAAAGATCCCATTTTTTCCCCCTTTGAAAAGGGGGATCAAGGGGGATTTAATGGCTTTTCAAAATGCTAAAATGTTACCATTTATGAGGTTTTTGGCGGGGGTCTGAAAAGCGGATTCCCCTTCCTTTCCCTCAGAAAACCCCTATTATTGGACGGCCTTGTTGTATTTGAGCAGTTCGGGGACCGAGGCGACCGCTTCCGTTACGATTTTTTCATAGGCCTTCCCGTCGGCGAACTTCGGGGTCAAACCCATCTGCAGAGTCTTTTCCTTGACCTCCGGGTCTTGCAGAACCTTTCTGAGGGTGTCTTCGATTTTCTTCCGAATATCCTCCGGAGTCCCTGCCCGCAACGAGAAGCCGTAATAAACCACCGAGGCGAAGGGATACCCAAACTGTTTAACGCTTTTCGCATTGGGGAAATAGGGAACGGTTTCGGACCCCAAATTGACAAGCAGGGTTAATTTCCCTTCGCGGGCGGCCTGGAAGGCCGGGGTCCCCGTCCCGGTTTCACAGATGTCCACGTGTTTTCCCAGAATGGCCGTCGAGGCTTCCCCGCCGCTCTTGAACATGACGTATTTCATTTTTAATCCGTCCTTGACGGCAATGGATTTTACGATTTCCAGCGCCCACTGGGACCCGCCGCTCCCCGCGGATATTTCTCCGGGGTGTTTTTTCGCGTAATCCACAAACTCGGCAAAGCTTTTATAGGGCTTATCCGGCGTCGTGTACAGGACCCTTTCCTGCGGCAGATAACCTCCCGCAAAGGAAAGTTCCTTCATATTGATCGACTCCGAGTCCTGGAAATAGGAATTGGCCAAGGCATCGGTCATGGGGCCGAGAACGATCGTGTACCCGTCCGCTTTCTGGCTCAGGGCGTATTTCAAGCCGATTGCCCCATTCGCCCCCGGTTTGTTCACCACCAGAACAGGCTGCCCCCATTCGGCTTTGAATTTTTCGGCCATCAGGCGGGCGGTAACATCGGTCATCCCCCCCGTCCCCCAAGGGACAAGGAAGGTAACCGGCTTGTTGGGGTAAGGTTCGGCAGCGGGAAGAGCCCCGACGGACAAGGAAATCATGGAAACGGCAGCGACCAAAATCAGAATAACTTTTCTCATTTATCCCTCCCAAATTATTTGGTACGAAAACTGCTCCACGGGGGCAAAAGCGCCAACCGACGGCCTATTTTATCACAAAAAAAACTGAAGGGTTACTTAAATCCCGCTCCGAGCGGAACAGATGGACTTTTTACGAGTTTCTCATACCTTTTTGGCAAATTCCCCGCTTAGCGATCGGCAGAAGGCGCCCTCTTTGAGCGTTGTATCCGGGCCGATTCCCAGCCGCAGGGTCGCCAGTTTCATGGGGTCGTCAAACTCCACGTTGGCAATGTTCACGTCCGGGCCGAAGGTTTCCAAAAGCCACATCCACATTTTGTAACCCTGGAAGTGGTGCACCTCCTGGACCGAAACCAGGGGAATTTCAAAAATCAGTTTGGATAGATCGACCGCGTCGGCCAACTGCCTGATCAAATCCTCATTCAGGCCTTCCCCAAAGATCTCCTTCGCCTCCACGAAAACCTTCCACGAACCCGCCCTGAGGGTGTTCTTGATATCGGCGATCAATTCCCCCATGTCGGTCGTGGATACCTTTTTCCCCACTTCCCCGATGACCCTCAGCCCCGAATCGATGGCCTGCCGGATCACGTCCCCTTTCTCTCCCGCTGTCAGGGTTATGGCATTGTCCGAAACCTCAATCGCTTCGTACCCCACTCGTAAAGCCCCCTGGCAATATTCCCTGACCCTCTTCTGCAAGATGGCGATTTCGAGGAACTGCCCGCCCGGGAACGGCTGAATCAGGTTTTCCTTGTAGAGCCGGATCTTCCGCGCCAGCACCTCCCGCGGCATAACCCGGGAAATAGCCACCACGATCTTGGCCAAATCCACAAAGTATCCGCTGGTATCGATTAAATCCTGCTGTTTGTTCAGCCCGAACCCCCAATCGGCCACCATGGTGATCCCCCGCTCCCGCGGTTTGGGCGGCCAATCCGGAATCACGATCTCCTGAAACGCCCTTTCATCCTGATCGTTCATAATCCGTTTTTTCCCCTTTCCAAGGATTGATGACTCCGTAAAAAGTCAAGTAGACCGTCACCCCGGCGAAAGCCGGGGTCCAGAACGCCTGGAAATAACTGGATTCCGGCTTTCGCCGGAATGACAAATTCTATGGAATCTCGACTTTTTACGAAACCATCGATTGAGCGACTTTTTACGAGTTCATCAAGGATTGAAGATTGTGTTAACAGCCGGCCGATTCTACACTCTATCCCCGGCTCCCCGCACCCTTTTCAAAGTTCCGGCTCTTCCGATATCGGATCGCTTTCATAACCGGGGGCAAGACGAAGGTGAGGGAAGCCAGAGTATAGAGCGTCAGGCAGATCGGCCGGAAAACCATGCCGCTGATGCTCCCCCCGGTTATATTCAAGGCCTGGCGCAGAGAAGTTTCGATCATGGGCCCGATCACCATCGCCAAGATCAGGGGGGCCGCCTGGAACCCCGCGGCCCGCAAGATGTACCCGATCAAACCGAACACGGCCAGCATGAGCAGGTCGAGGAGGCTCGAATTCACGCTGTATACCCCGATCATGCAGATGATCACGATGACGGGCATGAGGATGTTCTTGGGGACCCGGAGAATGCTCACAAACAAATTCACCAGCGGCAGGTTCAGCACGATGAGCATGAAGTTTCCGATGTACATGCTCGCAATGACCGCCCAGAAAAGTTCTGATTTCTCCTTGATCAAGTTCGGCCCGGGGGTCAGTCCATGCAGCATCAGGGCGCCCAAAACCATCGCCATGGCCGGAGTGAAGGGGATTCCCAGGGCGAAGAGGGGCACATAGGCTCCGCCGACGGCGGCATTGTTTGCCGCCTCCGGACCGGCAACGGCTTCGATGGCCCCCTCCCCGAATTCTTCCGGGTTTTTCGAAAACTTCTTTTCGGAGATGTACGATACAAAAGTGGCGATCACCGGCGAGGGGCCCGGGACGAGGCCGATCGCAAAGCCCAAAAAGGACCCCCGAAACATCGCCGGGACCGACCGCTTCCATTCCTGCGCCGTGGGAAGCAATTCCCGCATTTTGACCTTCTGGACAATCTGCAGCGATTCCTTCTCTTCCACCGTGGTCAGAACCTCGGCTATGCCGAAAACCCCCATCGCCACCGGCAAAAAGTCGATCCCCTGCCCCAGTTCCACGCTGCCAAACGTAAACCGTTCGGTGCCCGTCAGGAAATCCACCCCGACCGTTCCCAACGCCATGCCCGCCAGGATCATGATGCAAGACTGGAGGAGGGACCCCCCGCTAAGGCGGACCAGGAGAACCAGACCGCACACCCCGATGGCGAAAAACTCCGCCGGGCCGAACCGGAGGGCAATGTCCGAGAGAAACAGGGCGACGACCATGAGCCCTAAGATGCTGATCGTTCCGGCAAGAAAAGACCCGGCGGCGGCGACGGTCAGAGCGGCCCCCGCCCTTCCCTTCTGGGCCATTTTGTAGCCGTCGATGCAAGTAACCACCGACGCGGCTTCCCCGGGGATGTTGAGAAGGATGGAGGTCGTGGACCCCCCGTACATCGCTCCGTAATAAATTCCGGCAAAAAGGATCATGGCGCCCGTGGCATCCATGGAAAGGGTGAAGGAAAGGAGGATGGCCATGGCCCCAAGGGGACCCAGGCCCGGAAGAACGCCGGTAATCGTTCCCAAAACCGCCCCCAACAGGGCGTAGTAGAGATAAAGGGGCTTTAAGGCTGTGGCAAACCCGCCCAATAGCCCCTGGGTGATTTCCACCATTGTAAGGTCATCCTCCGATTCGAAAAAGAAGGGTTTCTAAAGCGCCGCTGGGCAAACCGACTCCGAAAAGACGGGAAAAGACCAAGAAGGCCCCCACGGCCATCCCCAGGGATAGGAGGAAAGCAAAAGCAATTTTCCCGGGTTTTAAAAGAACCAGCATGATAAAAGAGGCGATCAGGGTGGAGAGGATGAACTTCATGGGCTCCAGGAGGAAAGGATAAACGGCCGTGCAGATCAAAATCCCCGCAATGGCCCGATAATTCTTTCCTCCCGCTGCCGGCATCCTCCTCTTTTCGCTCTCGGAGGGATTTCCCTGGAAAACGCGGAAGAGATAAATTGCGGTGAAGACAACCATCAGGACGCCAATCGCCATCGGAATGAGCCCCGGCCCGGGATTCTTGAGGCTCCCCATCTTAAGCCGGAAGGAACCCAGGAAATAGAACAGGGAAAATCCGAAGAGGGATATCGCAATCATCTTATGGCCGCGCTGCCTGCTTCCGATCATCCTTCGATCCTTGTGCCCGCGAATTCACAAAACAAGTAATGTTAAATGATTCTGCCGTCTAAGACAATCATTTATTTTTTCCTGCCGTAACCATTCAGTGACGGGTGGCCGGCCGCTCGGATTAAGGTCGGGCGTAAAGGCAAAGTGACTCCCTGGCCTGGGGGTCCGAGCGCTCCGTTTGGAACCATACTGAAGGGTTACTTCCCGCGCAATGACGCACCTCCAGACCCTTTACGAGATCAACAAAGTTGATGAACTCGTAAAAAGTCGTCATTCCCGCGCAGGCGGGAATCCAGAATCTCCCAAGAAATTGAAAAGACTGGATTCCCGTTTTCACAGAGGGAATGACGGAATAGCCCACTTTCAGTCTTTTTGCGAGACCATCAAAGTTGTTCGTTCAACGGGTGTATCAGTTTAGAGTTTTGAAAAAATCTTGTGCCCGCCTCTGTCGGGGCCCGGGGGCCGGAACGGAACGCGCCGGAAGCATCGGCTGGGTTGGCCCTTGGCCTCGAAGATCAGGGCTTGTTTCCGCCCGAGCGGCCGGGGGTATCTTCCCCGCCCCCTCCACGGAGAAATCAGCGCCTCATGATTCCAAGCGAGCCGGTCTGGCCCCCGGGCCCTGAAACCGCTTGGCCCTGAAGAAATTCCTTTTCTCAAAGGGCTAAAGTGTTCCCAATGGGTTTGGTTCCTTGGAACTATTCCTCCAGCCCCTATTCCAGGAGGCGGAAATCGGCGATGATGGGCAGGTGATCGGAGGCGACGAGCGTTCTCAGATTGCGAAGGATCTCGACCCTCTCCAACTCCACTTTACCGTCATAGTAGATATGGTCGAGATGCATGAACGGCAGGATTCCGGGGTAGCTTCGAGATTTTCCGAAAACGGGGCGGATGCGGATGCATTGGAAATGGGAATGGAAAAGCCGCGAGGCAAGGCCGGCGATCCATTCATTGAAATCACCGAGAATAATTCTCGCTCCCTTCTTCCCCTCCCCCTTTAAAATCTCATGATCGACCAGCCGGTGGGCCTGATAGCGGCGCTCCGTGTAGGCCGTCCCCAAGTGGAGATTGTAAATATGCAGGGTTTGCCCGGATCCGATCCGGATATCCGTCCGTAGGCACCCCCGCTCTTCCCGTCCGCGCTGGGTGATATCGTAATTGCGGCAAAAAACAATCGGGAAACGACTCAGGGTGACGTTTCCGTAGGCGCCCCCGCTCAATTTTCGGTTTTCCCCGATCTGGTAATGGAACCCTAGCTCGCCGGCGATAAACCGAGCCTGATGGTCTTCAGGTTTCCGGCCATCGAAGCTCAAAACCTCCTGGAGGGCGATGACGTCGGGGTTGATTTCCCGGAGGATTCGGGCGATGCGTTCGATCCTCACCCGGCGGTCCAGTCCCCGTCCCTTGTGGATGTTGTAGGTAACGAACCGAAGGCTGTTGAAAGAAGATCTGTGGGAAAGCCCCTCAGGGTTCCGGTTTCGATCCATCCTTTTCTTTCTCTTTGCTCTCCCGGATCAGCTTGTACGTGCGAATCAGGAAAGACACGGCCAGCCACCCGCAGACAACCGCCAGGGGGATGGAAAGACCCCGCGGGAGAAAAATGCCGATCAGCGCCAGGGAGAGGAGCAGAATCCCTCCGATGCCGGTGATTCTCGCCTCCGCGGGCCCCAAAATTCGGTTGTTGGTTATGGCCGCCCCCAATGTGTTGCCGAGGCGAACGGCGCCGGCCCCGGCCCGCCCCACGCTTCCTCGCGCGTTCTGTTTGAGGCGCCGGATCCGATTTTTCCTTTTGGCGACGAGCTGCACCCTGTAGCGCTTGCTGAGGATAATTTCCGTAGCTTGCTCCAAATCATCGAGGTACATTTCGTCCATGGATTGGGAAAACTTCATGTCTTCGACGGCCACATCCAGTTCGTAATTTCCCATCCAGCTGGCAATATTCAGATTCGTGGACCCCACCCTCGCCCACCTTCCATCGGCCACGGCGGTTTTGGCGTGGATCATCGGCCCGTTCCACTCGAACACCCGGACCCCGGATTCGAGAAGCGGTTGATACCCCGCCCGGGAAACAGCCCGAAGGATGGGAATATCCGTTGCCCCCGGAACCAGGAGTCTCACGTCAACCCCGTCGCGGGCGGCGGCCTTGAGCCCCTGGATGTACCCCGTGGACCCGATGAAGTAGGCGTCCGTGAGCCAAAGGGTTTGGCGGGCCAGGGCGGCGATCAGCTGATCTAAACGATACAGGCCGGCCGTGTTGGGAACCGTGGCGATTACGCGCAGGGAAATGTCTCCGGCAGGAAGAATGGAGTCACGTTCAGGGATTTCATCGGGCGGAACGGGAGCGCCGGTCGCGGCCCACACCTCGCCAAACGACCTCTCCACATCGGCCACGGCCGGTCCTGCGATTTCGATCCCCGTGTCCCGCCAGGGATCGATTTTCCGATCGGGGTACCCCACCCACATGCGCCCCACGCACAAGCCGGTCACATAGGCGATTCGCCCGTCGACACCGATCATTTTCCGATGGTCGCGGGTCACCCAGCTCAACGGGCTTTCGAATCGCAGCGGGTTGAAGCACCGAACTTCCACCCCTCCTTCCCGGAGTTTTCTCCAGAACCGCCGCGGGGTCTTCCCCAGCCCCCCCACCCAGTCGTAAAGGACGCGGACTTTCACCCCCTCTTTGGCCTTGCGGGTGAGAATCTCCGCAAACTGCCGGCCGATATCGTCCCCGTGAATGATATAGCTTTCAAAATGGATGAATTTTTTCGCTCCTTCAAGGGTTTCGATCCAGGCAGGGTAATTCTCCGCCGCGTCCTTGAGAAGGCGGACCCGGTTTCCCGGGATAAGGGGCGCCCCTGCCGTACGGGAGAAAACCTGTTCCGCAAGGGCTCGCGAAGGCAGAGAGACAGGCGCAATAAGATTTGCCGTCTTATTCGATCTCATAATCGACCGGGATAATCCATTTTAGGCAAAATGATCTCCGGAGAAACTCCTAACCGCCGATTTTATTTGCAGACAGGCCAGATTGCCGGCAGCAAGGGGCTATCTTTCCTGCTCCCTGCTCCCTACCCCCGACCCCTATCCTTTTAGACGGGGCTTCCCTTCATTCCCTGGAGCCCTTTCACATACCCGATTTCCCCGAGATGCCCGGCGCCGTGCTGCAGCACCAGACCGCCGATCACCTGGCGAACGCTCCTCTTGCCGATGACCGGGTATTCCTTGACTTCATCCAGAGTCTCTTCGGAGAGGGTTTCCAAAAAGGCCTCGCCGGCCTGAAAAACCTTTTCGACATAATTCAGAAATTCCCCCAGGTTCTTGATCCGGACCCCCCCCGCCTGTTCCGCCGTCATCCCGGTTCCCTGAGACCTGGGCTCCATTCCAAATTTCTGATCCCATCCTTCCGTGTTCCAAATCGGCTTCTTGTTCTGCAGGAAAACGTGGATCATGATATCTTCCGTGCGGACACAGTGCCAAAAAGTGAAGGCAATGGAGTTTCCAGACCCCGGGGGGCGAAAGTGGAGTTGAGCGTCCGTCAGATCCTTCACGGCCGATGAAAGACTCTTGTGGAATTCCTTCATCCCTTCGCGGAAATACTCGATCGTTTTCATTTCCTCCTCCCTTTCCCTTTTGTTTTATAACATACCAGATTCCTTTTTCGGTTTAAAGGCCATTTCAATCTTCAGCGTACCCATTCAGTGACGGGGGGGCGGCAGGCTTTGTTGTTGGCCTGGGGGTTCGGGCGGTACGCGCCGGAAGCATCGGTCGGGATGGGCAGAGACTCGGAGAAAGCCCTGATCCTCCGCAAGCGGGAGGCGGGAGGCCTTGCCCCCGCCCCGTCCACGAAGAAATCAGCGCCTCATGATTCCAAGCGGACCGTCCGGACCCCCAGGCCATGGGACCTCTTTCCCCTTACCTCCGACCTCCATTCATAGCGCCTGGCCCCCCGTGACTGAAGGGTTACTTCCCCCTCTTTTCCTCTGTTCTGAATTCATCTACTCTCTGCGCTCTCTGCGGTCTCCGCGGTGAATATTCCGCCTTTCCTGTGCTAAAATTCCTTGACGCACGATTCCCCTTTTTGTATATTCATCTAACCCTAAGACGAGTTCTTATCAATTCCCGGCCGGAAACCAGCCGGTCCAACTTTGATGGGTTCGTAAAAAGTCAATTGAGTCGTCACCCCGGCGAAAGCCGGGGTCCAGAAGTCTTTGAAATAACTGGATTCCGGCTTTCGCCGGAATGACGGAAAAGGGTATTTCCACACTTTTTACGAGTTCATCAAATTTGATGAACTCGTAAAAGGTCACCGGAACGATGGTTTCAATTGTAGGGGCGCGATGCTTCGCGTCCAATATCGGGCACGCGCAGCGTGCCCCTACTATGCAAGGCGAGCAAAAACTGAGGAGCGAGGCCCCTTAGGGGCCGCAACGATTCACCCCGTTAGATAATTTTCAAAAGGGGCTTCCTCTTCGAAAATCGGGAGGAATATCCCCGGATCCCAAGAGCAGGATCGTTATCTAACGGGGCGGGGTTGAAGCGCAACGCCGCAGATGGACTTTTTACGATACCATCAACTTTGACGTGCAAAGGAGCGCAAATGAGAGAGAACACCCTAAAAAAGCTCTGGGCTCGAGGGGAGGCCGCTGTGAGCGGCTGGCTGTCCATTCCGAGCGCCTTCTCCGCCGAGGTGATGGCGCATCAGGGATTCGACTCCCTCGTCATCGACATGCAGCACGGAGTGATCGACTATCAGGCAGCCGTCGGCATGCTTGCGGCCATTTCGACCACACCGGTGGTGCCGCTCGCGCGCGTGCCCTGGAACGATCCCGCCCCGGTGATGAAGATCCTCGATGCCGGCGCCTACGGCATCATTTGCCCGATGATCAACAGTCGCGCGGAGGCCGAGGCCTTGGTCCGCGCCTGCAAGTACCCGCCCCGCGGCCATCGGAGCTTCGGCCCCGTGCGCGCGTCCCTCTACGCCGGGGCCGATTATGCGGACCACGCCAACGACCAGCTTATCGTGATGCCCATGATCGAGACGGCGGAGGCGCTGAAGAACCTCGACGAAATCCTCAGCACGCCCGGCGTGGACGGGGTTTACGTTGGGCCGAGCGACCTCAGCCTGGCCCTGGGCTGCAAGCCCCGTCTCGACCAGACGGATCCTCCGGTAGTGGAGGCCCAGCAGAAGATCGTGGCGGCATGCAAGCGTCACGGCGTGGTCGCAGGGATCCACAACGCGACGTCGGGGTACGCGCTCAAGATGATCGAGGCCGGCTATCAGTTCGTGACCCTGGCCAGCGACAGCCGCTTTATGGCCGCGCGGGCCGCCGAGGAAGTTTCCGCCGTCAGGAAGTCGGCGATTGGCGGCAGGGTCCCCGCCTACTGAAAAGTAAATGAGTGGAGCCTGACCTTGCCGTAGAGACATTCCTGCCATCCGAAGCGGGTGGTGGAATTCGAGCACTGGCCCGGATAGACTTGCCCGTTTAGAGTTTTAGCGGATACCCACCTTTTTTGGGGCCGTTTCGAACATGGCGACGACGTTTTCCCCTTACGTTTGAGATCATGAAAATGGGGGCAGCAAAGCTAAAAGGTCTCCATTTCCCGAGGAGAAAACCGCGATGAGAAAAATATCAATAGGATTGCTTTTGTCCTTAATGGGGTGTGTTGGAATACCTGATAATGTAAACCCCGTCGATAATTTCAAGTTAGAGAAATATCTGGGTAAGTGGTACGAAATTGCAAGGTTGGATCATTCATTTGAACGAGGTTTGACCCGAATATCGGCAGATTATAGTTTGCGGGATGACGGCGGTGTGAGAGTATTAAACCGCGGTTACTCTGCAAAAGATAATTCGTGGAAAGAGGCGGAAGGGAAGGCCTATTTTGTTAAGGGATCAGATCAAGGTTACCTGAAGGTTTCTTTCTTTGGCCCCTTTTATGGGTCTTATATCGTGTTTGAACTTGACCATGAGAATTATCAATATTCACTCGTATGCGGTCCTGACAAATCCTATTTATGGATTTTGGGTAGAGGCCCAAAAATAAAAGAAGATATAAAAGATATCCTCATCGCCAAAGCAGGAGCATTGGGTTTTGACACGAGCAAATTAATATTTGTCGATCACGATTGATGGTCTCGTAAAAAGTCTGAAAATGGGCTATTCCGTCATTCCGTGAAAACGGGAATCCAGTCCTTTCAATATCTTGGCAGATTCTGGATTCCCGCCTGCGCGGGAATGACGGCTTTTTACGAGATCATCACGATTAACTGCCTAATAATTATTTTCGCGCACTTTCGACCTCGTAATCTTCAATTCCCTAAAATACTCGAGGTTACGATAACATTATCATTGAATCCGATCGAAGGCGGACCATCGCAAATGACCCGATACGATAGGCGGTCTGCCGTCGCAGGAGGTAATTTTTTGTCAGAATGATTTGGCCGATTAGAGATTTAGCGGGTAAACCCCGTATTTTTTAGCCGCTTCGAACATGGCGACTACGTTTTCCCCTTTGCACCCCGGGTGGACGGAGTTGGAAGAGGACAAGATATACCCTCCCCCCGGGGCCGCCTTGCGGATGGTCTCCTTCACTGTTTCCACCACTTCCTCTTTGGACCCGAAAGGAAGCAGGTAGGTGCAGTCGATATTCCCCAAAACGCAGGCTTTCCCTTTCATGTGGTCCTTCACTTGTTTAATATCCATGCATTGGGGCTGAATGGGGTGGATGCCGTCGAAGCCAACCCCAGGATATAGCTGCCTTTCACATTCCCACCAATCGGTTTTTCACTTCGGCCAGTGGCAATTTGGGTCAGTTCGGGTGGAACGGGACGCAATGTCTGCCTCTGGTTTGGGATCAAAACAGGGACGGAGCGGAAATACTCGATCGTTTTCATTTCTTCCCCCCTTCTCTTTTTGTTTTATAACACAGCAGATTCCTTTTTCGGTTTAAAGATTATTTCAATCTTCAGGACGGATATCGTCTCCGCTCACGCTGGTTAATTGGGGCCTTGCCGACAAAACCCGGGGCTTTTTCCTCCGGTCTAAACTGGAGCCAAATTGGGCTTGACAGCTTTGGCGATTTTTGATAATTTCCAGACGTACAGGAGTAGATTTATCTTCCACCTGCCGAAAACTCGATAACTGACAACATACCCCTAACCATCCGGAGAACGCGATGACAAGGGGCCCACACCTTTTCAGGGAATCCGACCTTCCTCCTCCCGCGTATCCATTTCTCTGCCCGGTTATGCTTTCGCAAACAGCCTTCACTTCCCCAAAGCAGTTACGGCAACGCACCAAGAGGTTTCGTCCGCCTCATGATAGAGGTGTTCCTGGAGGATTCCTTTTTTGCCTCTTTCCCGAGGGTTTTCGGGAACGATTCACAAAACACCCGCAAAGGAGGAGAATATGAATATCCCAAAAGGGAAATCGCTCGTTGCCTGCATTTTTTTCCTGTTTCCCCTTGCCTTTGCTTTCTGCCTTTCCGAGACCTCGGCGCAACCGTCGGCAACTGCCAATCCGAACGCCTGGATGGCTTATGGCGGCACAGGCGTTAATGCCATTGTCAGGGACGGAAACATCGCCTATATCGGCGGAAACTTCCTTTACGTCGGACCCAACACCGGGGGGTTCGGCGTTTTGGACTTGGGAAGCGGCAGGACGGTCCCGCCCTACCTGGGAGTAAACGGAGACGTCAACGTGGTTGTTTCCGACGGCAACGGGGGATGGTTTATCGGGGGGAATTTCACCAGGGTGGGAACAGCCACGCGCAATCGATTGGCGCATATCCTTGCCGACGGTACGCTCGACCCCTCCTGGGCGCCCGATGTAAACGAAGCCCCTACGCTGACCGATATTCGGGCAATCGCAATCCAAGGCTCGGTAATGTATGTGGGCGGCCGATTCTCCGGGATCAACGGATTTACCCGCTCTCACATTGCCGCCCTTAGAGTCGACACGGGGCTACCCTTCCCTTGGAACCCCGGCGCCGGCGACCCTGTTTCCACAATTGTCCCCAATGGGGAGGTTATATTCGTCGGGGGGTTGTTCCGTACGATCGCGGGGACGAACCGAAATTTTCTCGCGGCCATCAATGCTTCAACCGGCGCGGCCACAACCTGGAACCCCGATCCCAATCAATCTGTAAACACCATGGCCCTCAGCGGAGGAAAGCTCTATTTTGGGGGGACCTTTACCGCCGTCGGACTCCAGACAAGAAACCGAGGTGCCGCCGTCGATGCGGCGACCGGGGTCTTGGATCCCTGGAATCCCAACGCCGACAGCCACATTACGGCTCTGCGGGTTAGCGGAGGATCTGTTTTTGTCGCTGGAAATTTTCGGAACATCGGCGGGCAAGCCCGGAACTATCTCGCCAAGGTTGACTCGGAAACCGGAGCGGTTTCATCCTGGAACCCGAACCCGAATTATCGGGTCCGGACTCTGACGCTTTCGGGCAATCTCGTTTACGCGGGGGGAGAATTCGGCAGTATCGGCGGTCAGGAGAGGTATGGCCTCGCCGCCATCGATCCCGACACCGGAATCCCGACAGCTTGGACACCCGCCGGCGCGACCAGTTGGGTCGGCGCTATCGGGATTGAAGGCAACCGGCTCTATGCCGGAGGCGGGTTCAGAAGCATCGGGGGGGTGTCGAGGAACAACCTGGCCGCCATAAACACTGTGACTGGGGAAGCCACCTCGTGGAACCCTAACCCCAATGGCGAGGTTCTTTCCTTGGCTGTCGATCGAGGGGTCGTCTATGCCGGAGGATTTTTCACGAGCATAGCCTCCCAGACCCGCAATTATATCGCCGCCATCGATCCCGACACCGGATCGCCGACCGCCTGGAACCCCAACGCCAACGAACGGGTGTGCGCGTTGGCTGTGGACGAAGGGGTCATTTTTGCGGGGGGGTATTTCGGTACAATCGGCGGCCAGGTAAGGCCCCATATTGCCGCCATCGATTCCAGCACCGGAACCCCGACCGCCTGGAGCACCCCGAATATCACCGGGCCGGTCAAGGCTTTGCTATTGAGAGGTGACGTCATTTATCTTGGCGGAATGTTCGGCTATATCGGAACCGTTCCCCGGAACTACCTGGCCGCCTTGAACGCCCTCACCTCCGAATTGACGCCCTGGGACCCGAATGCCAACGGGTTCGTGAATGCCCTCCTTTCCGGCAACGGTCTGATTTACGCCGGCGGAGATTTCACGACTCTGGGCGGTCAAAACAAGGGTCGCCTTGCCGCCATCGATCCCGCCACCGGGGTCCCGACCTCCTGGAACCCGGAATTGAACGGCGGGGTGAATGCCGTGTCCATCGGCGGCCGGATCATTTACGCCGGCGGCGCATTCACCCAAGCGGGAAGTGAAACCAGGAATTATCTGGCGGCCTTTGATTCAACCTCGGGATCGCTATCCGTCTGGAACCCCTCCCCCGATAATTTTGTGAATGCCGTTTCGGCGGGTCCCAATTTCGTCAGCGTCGGGGGCAGGTTTTCCAATTTCAGCAATTCAGGGTACTTGACAGGTTATGCCCAATTCGGGGTTCCTCAAATAATCCCTTTCTTCGACTATGACGGCGACGGGGCGACGGACATCGCGGCCTATCATATTCCTTCCTTTCAGTCCTTTACCTCCTATGCCGGGAATCTTGGCCAGTACGGCTGGACCGGGCCAACCTTCATGCCCCTCATCTGGGACCAGGACGGGGATGGAAAGACCGATGTGTCCGTCTACCAGATCGACCAGAACCAGTGGCTGGTGAGAAATTTCCCCGCCCCCGACGGCAACATGGGCCAGGCCGGATGGAACGGCGACGAATGCATCCCGGTCCCGGGTGATTACAACGCCGACGGGGTTATGGAAAGGGCCTTTTATTATTGGCCCGACAACCGCTGGTTTATTGAAAGAAGCGGTGCGCCCGGCACTTTTGATTCCTACTATTTTGGTTACGGGCGCGCGAACTCCATCCCCATCGTCGGCGATTTCGACGGCGACGGCATCGACGACATGCTGCTTTACAACGTTGCCGATAACCAGTGGTTCATGTACGGCTACGGGGCCACGAACGAATTGGGGCAGTTCGGCTGGCCGAACTGCATTCCCGTGCCCGGGGACTGGAACGGTGACGGCAAGATGGAGCTCGGGGTGTATGACACCCAGAGCAATGCCTGGGCCTGGCGCGAGCATTCGAACTCCACGGTTCATTTTATGGGCAGTTACGGCTGGGGCGGTTTGGACAGTTTCCCGATTCCAGGCGATTACGACGGCGACGGGGTCTATGACCTGGCGGTGTACCGGCCGGTCGACCCGGCCGGGAACAACCGCTGGCTGATCAACGGGATCGCCGATTTCATCTGGGGTTATGAAGGAGACAATTTTATACCCCTGACCAACCGGATCGCGGTCTTCAATTGGTATCGATTCAGGCTGGGAATGTTCCAGTAAGAGCCTGATCGTTTCTTAAAAAATTGTCTTTTCTCCTAAGCGGTCCGTCTCTTTATTCAAACCTTTAACGGATACGTCCCGTATTTCCTGGCCGCCTCGAACATGGCGACCACGTTTTCCCCTTTGCACCCCGGGTGGACGGAGTTGGAAGAGGACAAGATATACCCTCCCCCCGGGGCCGCCTTGCGGATGGTCTCCTTCACTGTTTCCACCACTTCCTCTTTGGACCCGAAAGGAAGCAGGTAGGTGCAGTCGATATTCCCCAAAACGCAGGCTTTCCCTTTCATGTGGTCCTTCACTTGTTTAATATCCATGCATTGGGGCTGAATGGGGTGGATGCCGTCGAAGCCGACTTCCAAGAGATCGTCCAGGATGGGCCAGAGGTTCCCGTCCGTGTGCTTGATGATCGGCACCCCGCCTTTGTGGGCGGTCTCGATAATCTCCCGGTGAAAGGGTTTGAGGAATTTTCGATACTGAGCCGGTGACATAAGGGTGGTCGTTTTATGGGCCAGGTCCCCTTCCAGGATGATCGCCTCAGCCCCTTCCTTGATCCCGGCTTCCACCACCCCTTTGGCAAAATCCGTGGTGGTCCGCGCCAGGTCAAGGGCGAATTCCGGTTCTTCGATGTAGGCCAGGAGCAGTCTTTCCATGGCTCCCATGACGCTCCAGCTGAACCGGAAAGTCCCGGGCAGCGTGAGCAGGACCGCCCTTTCGGGAAGAGCTCCTCGAACGAACTTCAACATAATAAAGTCCGCCGGGTCCGGGATCATGATTTTGAAATTCTTGAGGTCCTCGGGACCTTTCACCGGGCCATCTACGGGAAAAGGTTCGCCATGTTTGGAAAGCTTATATACGATGCCATAGCGGTCCTGGAGCAGGTCTTTGCCCCCCGGGATGCGTTTCCGGCCGGTAAAGAACACGCAGTTCATGGCGTCCAGGTCCAGTTCCCGGGTAAATTGAACCTGTATCCCGAGAAGTTTGACCATTTCTTGAACGCTCAAGTCCACCAGAGGCTTAAGGGGAGGAAGATCGGAGGTGAAGTGTTTTCCCACGTTGAGGATCGACTCTTCGTTGAACCCCAGATCAAAAAGGGGAACCCGGTCGGGTTCGCCCAATTTCAAAGCGGTGAGGAAGCGTTCCCGGTTGTTCATTGCTTTACCCCCCTCTCGCCAAGGAGTTCCTCGGCTTTCTTAGCCGCCAGGTAGCCGTCCGCGGCAAATCCGTCCGCCCCCATTTTTCGCGCGATCTCCTCGGTCAGCGGGGCTCCCCCAACCATGATTTTGACCCCGGGGGCCTCCCCGCGGATTGCCTTCACGGCCTGCTCGATGTTCAGCATCGTTGAGCTGAGAAGCGCCGAGATCCCCGCCAGATCGGCCTTGTTCTCCCGGCAGGCTTGCGCAAAAGATTCGGGCGCCACATCGGTCCCCAGGTCCACGACCCGAAAACCCGTCCCTTCCAGACAGATCTTCACGATATTCTTCCCGATATCGTGGACATCCCCAAAAACCGTTCCGATCACAAAGACTCCTCTGCCTCCCAACCCCATGGAGGGAATGGTGGCTTTGATCGATTCCACACATTTTGTCATGGCGTTGCCGGCGGCGATCAATTCGGGCAAGTAGGCGACCCCCTTGGAAAATTCCTCCCCGACCTGGTTCATGGCCGGGAGCATCGCCTTTTTCAGGATCTCCTGCCAGGGGGTTCCTTCTTCCATTTCCATTTTGGTGAATTTCACCGCCTCCCGGCTGTTGCCGCCGTGAATGCTCTCCCGGATAGCCGTCAAGTTGCTCATAGAACCCTCCTCATCGGTGGGGCTGGATCTTCCGCTCTACCCAATCAAGATTTGATGAACTCGCAAAAAGTCGGCAAAAAGATGCTTTCGATTGTAGGGGCGCGATGCTTCGCGCCCAGTATCAGGCACGCGCAGCGTGTCCCTACTATGCAAGGCACGCAAAAACTGAGGAGTGAGGTCCCTGAGGGGCCTCGCCCCTCAGGGACCTCAAATGAAGCCCAATCCCGCAGCAAGCGGGACTGATGGACTTTTTACGAAACCATCAGATTTGGCTGGATGGTATTTCTTTCCCGCAGCAATGTCAAGAGAGAATTCATTTTTCTGCTTCACTGGCGATTTACCCCCTCATTTTCTGCAGAAATTTTGAATCTAAGCTGACCCAACAAAACGCCAAAATCCACTTGACGGAAATTGCAGTCCTGCTACTATTCGAGGCTCGGAATATCCCCTGTTCACGAAGATCCGCCCACTAAACTTCAGGGGTCGGGAATGGGAAGACGGGTTTCAAAAGATGGCCAAGGAAAGCCTGCAAGAGAGTGGCAGCACCCTTTTGGAGGCTTTTTGTTTTTTCACATTTTATCCATGCAATGGTTTTCAACATCTAACCTGCGGTTTGACACCGCTTTCGCCGCGAGCAAAGGAGGCAAGACGACATGATTAAGAAGAGGTCGTCATCTTTATTGTTTTTTTTATTCCTTATCGGGTTGACCCTGCCGGGAAATTCCCACTCTCAGTCCGCTGACGATGGATTTAATCCCAATGCAAATGACTATTCCTTTTCCATCGCCCTTCAGCCTGACGGCAAGATCCTCGTAGGCGGTCCATTTTCCTCCATCGGCGGGCAGACCAGGAACTATATCGCCCGGCTCAATCCGAACGGCGCTCTGGATGAAAACTTTAATGCCAATGCAGATGAGGATCTTCGCTCCATCGCCCTTCAGGATGACGGGAAAATCCTCGTAGGTGGTTGGTTTTCCTCCATCGGCGGGCAGGTAAGAAATAGAATCGCCCGTCTGAGCACAGATGAGGCGGCCGTTCACAGCCTCAGCGTCTCTCGAAATGGGAGGACCATTACCTGGATGAGGGGGCAGTCAAGCCCGGAACTCTGGCGAGTAACCTTTGAGGACTCCTTGGCAGGTTGACCGACGTAGCCGCTTTTCATCATCTTAGCGACCAATTCTTCACATTTACCTCAGGCAATCTCGGCCAATACGGCTGGGGCGGACCTGACTGCTACCCCCTCGTCTGGGACTACAACGGCGACGGGACCACGGAGGTTTCTATTTACCACATCCCCACCAACCAGTGGTTCGTCAAAGGGCACCCCGGAGACAACCTATGGCAGTTCGGCTGGGGCCAGGAAGACTGCATCCCTGTCCCCGGCGACTACAACGGCGACGGGATCATGGAACGGGCCTTCTACCACACCCCCTCCAACACCTTCTTCATCGAGGAACAGGGAGGGGTAACCCAGATACAGTTCGGTTGGAACGGGGCGGATTGTATTCCGGTTCCGAGGGATTACAATGGCGACGGGACGACGGATCTGATGATTTATCATGTTCCTTCCAATCAATGGTTGATGCACGGATCCGGAAACCAGGGTCAGTATGGGTGGAACGGACAAGACTGCATTCCTGTTCCTGCGGATTACGATGGGGATGGGTCTACCGACATTGCGGTTTATCATTATCCCAGCAACCAGTGGTTTGTGAAGGGGTATCCGGGAGACAACCTCGGCCAATACGGCTGGGGAGGCACGGAGAGTTTCCCGATTCCCGGGGATTACAATGGGGATGGCACCACCGAGCGGGGATTCTACCGGCAGGTCGAGAACCGGTGGTTTATTGAAGGCCAATCCGACTTCACTTGGGGTTGGGGCAGAGCTGATTTCGTGCCGATTACGAGCCAGATCAATGTGTTCAACTGGTTCCGGTTTGTGTTGAATCGGTTTCAATAGGACGCGGATTTGGGCCGATCAAAATCAAAATAGATAATACAAGCGAGGCTTTTGCAAAACTATGAAAGCAGTAGAGAGTCGTCATTCCGGGCAAGCGAAGCGCGACCCGGAATCCAGGATTTTAAAAGTATGCTGGATTCCGGCTTTCGCCGGAATGACAGAGCAAACGACTTTTGCAAGAGCCTCAAGCGAATCAATTCATTTTTCCCCCCCTCCGTTCCCCGAAGTTGTGAAAAAATCTCTTTTCCACCCCCGCCCCATCCCTCCCCCGTCGAGGGGGAGGGGTTTTCTTTTCTATTTCACTATGTTTTCCCTCTCCCCTCGCGGGAGAGGGTTGGGTGAGGGGGGAGGATAAGGGAGAGGGGATGGTTTCGTAAAAAGTCCATCTGCGGCGTTGCGCTTCAACCCCGCCCCGTTAGATAACGATGCCGCTCTTGGGATCCGGGGATAATCCTCCTGATTTTCGAAGAGGAAACCCCTTCTAAAAATTATCTAACGGGGTGAATCGTTGCGGCCCCTAAGGGGCCTCTCTCCTCAGTTTTTGCGCGCCTTGCATAGTAGGGGCACGCTGCGCGTGCCTGATACTGGGCGCGAAGCATCGCGCCCCTACAATCGAAACCATCTTTTTGCCAACTTTTTACGAGTTCATCAAATAAAGCGGTAAAGACTTTTTCGGCAAACTTCTAAACGGTGCCGGCACTTTGGGTTTGCAAAGAAGGCCTGATTTCGATATCATATCGGCAATCGGGATGTTTTTTTCCAGAGTGTGGACAGCGGCGCATTTTTTGCCTTTCGAGCCGTCTTACACATTTTCTATATCCCGCGATCTTTTCTCCCGCGACAGATGATATTCTGTTGATATGAAAGGTTTTCAAGCCTGAACGCAAGAATTTTCAATTGTCTTAGGCCGCTTGAAAAAGTCTGTCCTTGCGGGCTTTTACCGACGGTATAATTATTGTCTTTCGGGATGCGGAAGATGAAAATTCGTATTGGCCGTGCGCTTCGCAAAGCGGTGCTTCACTTTCTGGAACCAATGGTGAACGAGGTGCGTCTCCATTCTCCGCTGGTTTTAGGGGATCGTCGACGCATAGTGATCCACCCAACGGCGGAAGTGCAGAACGCTCTTCTGAATGTGATTTCAGGGCGGATCACTGTGGAGGAGAACGCCTTCTTTGGTCACAACGTCTCCCTCCTGACGGGGCGGCACAATTTCATGAAATTTGGCGCTGAGCGCCAGCGGAGCGCCCCGGGGGAGGGATATGACATCACGATTCGTCACGGCGCCTGGATCGCCAGTAATGCAATCATAGTAGGGCCGTGCGAAATTGGCGCGCATGCTGTTGTCGCCGCCGGGAGTGTAGTAACCCGCAATGTTCTTCCCTATCAAATGGTTGCCGGGGCGCCCGCAAGAGTCATTCGGGTACTTCAACCGCCCTCCGGCGAGGTCAAGGAACCAACGGGTGCAGGCGGCGATCCAACGCGCGCCTGATCCGCTTAGCTTTCAAGCTCTCCATTCCCATCCTTCACACGAGAGGTGCAACATGCTTAACTCCGAATACCTGATCCGACAAGGCCAATTGAAGCTCCTGGAAATCAAGGACTCCGACATCCGGATTCTCACCCTGGAACAGGCCAGGGACGCGGTTGACAAGGGGATTCACATCGGGGGGGCCTTTTCCGCCGTGATCCCCTTCGTGTCCCTTTTTTACGGGGAGATCATGAATCTGGACGTGGTCCAGCCGACCCGCCCGGGCCAGGACACCTTCGTCCTCTCCAAAGGCCATGCGGTCGCAACCCTGGCCTCGATTTATGCCGACCTTGGCTACTTCCCCCGATCGGTTCTGAAAAACTCCCGCTCCCGGCAATCCATCCTCAACGGCCACCCGGGCCCCATTCTGCCCGGCATCCCCATCTCCACCGGCCCTCTCGGCCAGGGGCTCTCGGTCGCCCAGGGATTCGCGCTGATCGGCAAGAGGAACCCCGCCTTTGACTCCTTCTGCCTAACCGGCGACGGGGAGCTTCAGGAGGGGCTGATCTGGGAAGCGGTCATGTACGCGAGCTACAAAAGACTCGACAATCTCTGCGTGATGGTGGACAAGAACAGCGGCCAGCTGGACGACACCAAGCAGCTCGTCTTCCCCCTCCTCGAACTGGTGGACCGGTTCAAGTCTTTCGGCTGGAAGGTGATCAGCGTGGACGCGACCCAATACGGGCCCGTTCTGGACGCCCTGCGGACCTTTAAATTTTCCCCCAGGGACGGACGCCCCACGGCCGTCATCTGCCGCACGCGCAAAGGATTCGGGGGATTTTCCAACGTGATGTCGGGGCACAAGATCGAAATCCCCGATTCCCTGACCGAGCAGGAAATTGCCCTGCAGCGGCAGCGCCGCGAACTCCGCATCGCCGAATTTCTCGGGTTTTTCGAAACCCTCGGAGCCAAGGGAGAGGGCGGTGCGGCCCGGGACCGTCTTCTGAGGATGGCGAAGGCAATGAATCTCAAAATCGAGTCCGCCAGGAAGAAATCCCCTTCGCTGCAGGCAGCCCCGATGTCCGCAAAAACCCGCAAGGCCCCGCCCCGCGACAAACGGATCCGCTACGACGCCGCCCTTTTACCCAAGCTGGACAAGACCAAAGAATACAGCGCCAGTGGGGTCATCACCCTGGCCATGCGCGTCTTCGCCCGGGACCCCCGGGTCGTCACCATCGACGCGGATTTAGCTTCCACGAGCGGGCTGGAGGCGGGGGTCGGCTATGTGGACAGCACCAGGGCCATTAATGTGGGCATTGCCGAAGCCAACATGATGAATATCGGCGAAGCCTTCGCGGCCATGGGCTACAACGCCTGGGTCAGCACTTTCTGCCCTTTCTTCGACTGGAAGGTCCTGCGCCGGATCGCCATCGGCCAGCAGGAGAGGACCGAGGCCGCGGAAATGAAAGGCGGATGGCTTAGCGAAGGCCACGGGCTGGATCTCACCTTTTTGGCTACGGCCCCGAATTTTGAAACGAAGACGAACGGCGGAACCCACATGGGAAACGACGATTCCTTGGTTTTCGACGGGATCGCTCATCTGAAAATCATCGACGCCTCCTGCCCCCAGCAGGTCCTGAGCATCATGAAATGGGTCATGGAAGGAAACCGCGGCCTCGTCTACCTGCGCATCCTGCGCGCCCCTTCCGGCGTTCTCTACGATCCGGATTTCCGATTCGACTTCGGAAAGGGCTATTTCCTCCGCCGAAGCGATGCCGACCAAGCCGTGATCATCAGCAGCGGCCGGGGGGTATTCGAAGCGCTGAGCGCAGCCGACCTTTTGGCCAAATCCGGGGTTGCCGCGGGGGTGGTGGACATGCCCTCGATCGACGAGTCCATGCTTCTCGATCTTTATGATTCCCGGAAACGGCTCTTCATCGCCGAGCAAAACAACGGCTTCATCTGGTCGCACTGCCAGAGGGTTCTCTTCCGGGAAAGGAAAAATATCGATTCCGGAAGGATGGTGGCGATCAACACCCTCACCCCGAACGGCAAGCCGCAATTTATTCATTCCGCAACTTACGGCGAACTTCTCGATCAGTTCGGGCTGTCCCCCCGGCGGCTGGCCGATGGAATCAAAAAAGCGGGAACACTTTAGCTCTTTGAAAAAAGGAATTTCGTCAGGGCCAAGCGGTTTCAGGGCCCGGGGGCCAGACCGGCCCGCTTGGAATCATGAGGCGCTGATTTCTCCGTGGAGGGGGCGGGGACGATACCCCCCGCCCGCTTCGGCGGAAACAAGCTCTGATCTTCGAGGCAAAGGGCCAACCCAGCCGATGCTTCCGGCGCGTTCCGTTCCGGCCCCCGGGCCCCGACAGAGGCGGTCACATGAATTTTTCAAAACTCTAAACTGATACCAAAAGCGATAAACCGTTAGCCTTGTTCAACCGGAAATGAAACCCCAAAATCACCCCCGCCTACCCTCCCCCCTCGAAGGGGAGGGTATTTTTTTGCGGCAAACCGCGGAAAATCCCGGGTCCCTCGCGGGAGCGAATAAATTCTTGCGCCCCGGAAACCCGGGTGGTATGTTTAAAAAAATGCTTTCAAAACAGGAGGATTCATGGCAACAGGCAATTTGGATTATGAGGTCCCGGCCCATCTGCAGAGAGATTTCGTTTTTCAGACCGCCGGGATTCTGCCCCCGAACGGTCTGCTCTTCGGTTATAAAACCATCCGCAAAGTGGGCGACGTGGCGGCAAAGATGGGGGCCAAACAGGCGCTGCTCGTTACCGATGAGACCCTGGTTCAGTTGGGGTATGCGGAATTGGTCAGGCAACTTCTGGAAAAGGAAAATATCAAGGCCGAAATATACGGGAAGGTCGAGCCCGAGCCGCACCTCGAAACCGCCGACGCCCTTTATGACCTGGTGAAAAAGACTTCCTTCGATCTCGTCGTCGGTTTGGGCGGCGGCAGCCCCATGGACATGGCCAAGCTGACCGCCCTGGCCGCCACCAACGGCCAGACCCCGCGACAGCTGCTCGTGGACAAAGTCGTCAACAAAGCCCCCTTGAAGAAGATCCTGATCCCCACGACCTCCGGCACCGGGAGCGAAGTCTCCATGTTTCTCGTCGCCTCCATCGGCAAGGACAAATACGCCATCCCTACGGTTTACAACTACCCGGAAGCGGCCATCATCGACCCGGGGCTGACTCTTTCCATGCCCCCGCGGGTAACGGCTTCCACCGGCATCGACGCCCTCTCCCACGCCGTCGACAGCCTGATGCACAAACTGGCCAACCCTCTTTACGATTCCCTCGGGCTCGTGGGGATCGAACTCGTCGGCAAATACCTCCGCCGGGCCGTTTTCAACGGCCAGGATCTGGAGGCCCGGTACTACATGTCCATGGGCGCCACCCTCTGCATGATGTCCATGACCGGGACGGGCGGGCTTTACTCCCATGCCATTTCCTATGTCCTGGCCATGTATCAGCCTACGATCCACGGGATCGGCTGCGGGGTTGGGCTGCCTTACACCATGGCCTTCAACGCCCCCCTGATCGAGGATAAGCTTGCCGCCATCGCCCGGGCGCTCGGCGGGAAAGTCGAGTCTCTGTCGATGCGGGCCGCCGCGAAGAAATCCGCGGAACTGGTGTACAACCTTACTGCCGACGTGAAATTGCCGGTCAGTCTGAAGGAGATGGGTTTCCGCCACGAAGACGTCTACAAGATGGCCGAGCTCTGCGCCACCAAATACCCGCGCCCGAACAACCCGAGGGATTTGACCAAAGAGGACGCCATGGCGCTTTTTGAGGCCATGTGGCAAGGGAACTTAAACGGAGTTTATTGAAGTGCAGGGGGCAGGGAACAGGGAGCACGGCGGAAAAGGGGAAAGGAAAAAGACAAGATGGGGGCAAGAGGAGCAAGAAGGCACAAAGAGTAGACCTAAACGTTGCATAAATGTTCGCCAAAACACGGTTGTCATTCCCGCGAAAGCGGGAATCCAGAAAGAAAGCCTGGATTCCGGGTCAAGCCCGGAATGACGAATGTTGAAGGTCTCCAACAGTGATCTCCAGTTCCAGCTTCCTAATTACCTTGAAACGCAATCCGATAAGCGTCTTCATGATCGCTCATCATATATTTTTGCACCTGGTGATAGAGAGTAAATTGAATACTTTTTTCCCTATGCCCTATGCTCTATGCCTTTTGCAGTTTTTTGCCCCTGGGTCCCGGCAGCTCTTATTGACACTCACACTGACACTGACACTTTCTTTCGGGGAGGACTGAATGTTAAGCCGTTTGGACCTGAGTCCAAATGAACTGAGTCGAAAAGCGGTGAAGATCCGGCAGCACGTGATCAAAATGATCTCCGCAAAGGGAAAGGGGCACACCGGGCCGGCCCTTTCCATGGTGGAAATAGCCGCGGCGCTCTATTTCGGCGTCCTGCGCCTCGACCCGCAAAACCCCAAACACCCGGGGCGGGACCGGTTTCTTTTAAGCAAGGGGCATGCTTGCACAACCCTCTATGCTTCCCTGGCGGAGAGGGGGTTCTTCCCTGTTTCCAGGTTGGATGAATACTACCGCCTGGATTCTCTCCTCGGGGGCCACCCGGTGAACGGCCTGCCCGGGATCGAAGCCTCCACCGGTTCGCTGGGCCACGGCCTCCCCATGGCCGTAGGCATGGCCCTGGCGGCTAAACTGGATGGGCGGGACCACCGTATTTTCACCGTGCTCGGTGACGGGGAAAACCAGGAGGGTTCGGTCTGGGAGGCCGCCATGGCGGCGGCGCATTACAAACTGGATCGCCTGGTTGCCGTTATCGATCGCAACGGCCTGGAGATCGACGGCCCCACGGAAACCGTGATGGCGTTGGAACCCCTGTCCCAAAAATGGGAAAGCTTCGGCTGGTCCGTTCGAAACGTGGACGGCCACGACCTCCCCTCCTTGGTGCAAACCCTGAGATCGGCCCCTTTTGCCTCTGAAAAGCCATCCGTGGTCATCGCCAAAACCGTGAAGGGCAAAGGGATCGACTTCATCGAAAACCGCAAGGAATGGCACCACCGCGCGCCCGACCCGAAGCAGACGGAAGAGGCCTTCCGGCAGCTGCAAGACCGGTTGGCGGCCCTGGAAAAGGAGGCGGCTTCATGAGTGGAAAATGGGAATCCCGGTTCGACCCGCGCCGGGTCTACGGGAATAAGATCTGCGAAATCGGGCAGGGCCGGCCGGAGACGATCGTTCTGGTGGCGGATCTGGCCGTCTCCTTCAACCTCCTCGAATTCGCCGATTCCTGCGCCGCGCGGTTCCTGAACGTCGGCGTGGCCGAGCAGAACATGGTGGGAATCGCCGCCGGGTTGGCCCTGGAAGGCAAGGTTCCCTGGGTCAACTCGATCGCCCCCTTTGCCACGCTGCGCTGCTGCGAACAGATCCGCACCGATCTCTGTTACAACAACCTTCACGCCGTGGTCGTCTCCATCATGGGCGGCCTCAGCGGCGCCCCCCTGGGGGCCACTCACTACGCCACCGACGACCTCGGCGTGCTGCGTTCTTTGGCCAACATGACGATCCTCGTTCCGGCCGACCAGTGGGAAATCGAGGCGGCCATGGAAGCGGCCGCCGAAGCGAAAAGCCCCGTGTACCTGCGCCTGGGCGCCGGAATGGAGCCCCATCTTCCGATCCCCCGTTCCGATTTTAAGATCGGCCGGGCTTTTCCCCTGCGGGAAGGGAAAGATGTTTCCCTGATCGCCACGGGTTACATGGTCCACAAGGCCCTGGAGGCGGCGGAAGCCCTGGAGCAGGAAGGGGTTTCGGTCGGGGTGTACGACCACCCGACGATCAAGCCCTTGGACGGGGATTCCGTTGTCGCCGCAGCTCGGGGGCGAAGATTGGTGGTTTCCATTGAAGAGCACAACATTTACTGCGGCTTGGGGAGCGCCGTGGCCGAAGTCATGGCCGAAGCGGGCCTGGCCGTGCCTTTGTGCCGCCTGGGGCTGCCCGACGTTTACGGCAGCGTCGGCGAGCGCGAGGATCTGCTGAAAAAATACGGGCTGGATGCGGCCGGGATCGTCCGCCGGGTGTCCGAAACGGTCAATAAATCCTGATTGCCCCAAATTAAAATTTTCCGCGAAAATCTCCCCTAACCCCTCTTTTTCAAAGAGGGGAACTCGTTCCTTTGCAAAGGGAAGGGGTGAGGGATTTCGTATTTGCTGCCCGCCCGATTCTGGATGGATTATTCGTTTGGAATCATCTCCGACTTAGTTGGTCGCTCATACCCGTTTTCTTGTTGCCCGGGGAAAAAGCAGGCGCCGAAGACAAAAAGGGCCGGGAGAAACCTTCAAAGCTACCCCCTCTTCCTTTCCGCAAAGAGACACTGATCCACGAATATTTTAAAGGCGCGCTCTCCGCTTGCTCGGCCGGGGGAGCACGCCTTTTTCTTTTTGGGTTTTCGTCCCCATTTTTTACAGGCTGAAAGGCACTCCGACCTCGCCGCCAATCGCCCTCAAATCATCATACACTTTGAAATAAAGGGGAATTCCTTCCTTCCGATATTTCTCCTCCAATTCGAATTCCTTCTCGCCGTGGATGTAGATCCGGTCGCTGCCTTCCGCTTTCGGGGAATTCCGCAGGCGTCGGATCATGTCGTCCATATCCCTCTTAAACTCTTCCACCGGCCGGAAGAAGTCCACGCGCAGGGCGCCGAAGAAGTGGCCCACCAAAGAGGGGAGCGGTTTCCCGTCCGCAGTTTTGGGATATAGAAGATTCGTGTTCGCCGAACCGGAGAGAACCCCGCTGAAAATATCCACGAGAAGGTCGAGTCCGAACCCTTTGTGGCCCCCGAATTCCTCGCCCACCCCGCCGAGGGGAAGGAGCCCCCCGCCGATTTTCGACTTGATGTTGCCCAGCACCCGCGCCGGATCGTCACAGGAGCGGCCCGTTTCGTCCACCGCCCACCCGTGCGGAACCTTCTTCCCCATGCGGGCGTAGACCTCCAATTTTCCAAGCGTGGCCACCGCCGTGGACATATCCAGGACGTAGGGCTTTTCTTCCATCGCCGGCACGGCCACGCTGATGGGGTTTGTCCCCAACATCACCGTCCGTCCGAACGTGGGGACCACATACGCATCCGAGTTGGTCAGGGAGATCCCGATCAGGTCGTGTTTCAGGGCCAGAAGGGAGTAATAACCGGCAATGCCGTAATGGTTGCTGTTTTTCACGGCTACAAATCCAAACCCGCTTTTGAGGGCTTTCTCGATCGCCAGGTCCATTCCCTTTCTCCCGGCAACCTGGCCGAGAGCGCCGCCTCCATCGAGGAGGGCGGAAAGCGGCGTCTCGTGAACCAGCTTCACCTCCGGCAACGGAACCATCACGCCGGTTTTTAAGCCGCTGTAGTACCTTCGCAGGCGGGCCACGCCATGCGATTCGACCCCCCGCAGGTCTGCGAGCACCAAGACCTCCGAGGTGGTGTGGGCATCCTTTGCGGCGACCCCCATTTTTTCAAAGACCTGCTCGCAAAACCGGGTGAGAGGTTCAACCCGCACGATTTTGAACTCTGATTCCACGCGAATCACCTTCCTTCTTGAATTTTTGAAACCTTCGCGGAATAAAATCGCTAAGGGGTCAAAATATAGGGAGAGAAAATGATTGTCAAGGCAAAATTTGATGGTTTCGTAAAAAGTCAAATAGACCGACACCCCGGTGAAAACCGGGGTCCAGAATGCCTTGAAATAACTGGATTCCGGCTTTCTCGGGAATGACAAATTCCCGCGCAGGAGGGAATCCAGAATCTGCCAAGATATTGAAAAGACTGGATTCCCGTTTTCACGGGAATGACGAAAATGAGCATTTTCAGACTTTTTACGAGACCATCAAATTTGAGAGGAATGGATTTTTTTGAAAAACTCCCGAATTTGGGCGGCCGTCTCCTCGTGGGTCTCCCATTGCGGGATTCGGGTCCGAAACTCCACGCTTCCCCGGAACCCCCGGGTGTGCCAGATCAGGTGCTTTCGGAACTCCCGCAGCCCGTGCGTTTCTCCTTTCCATTCCACCATCAGGGAGAGGTGGCGAAGAAGAACCTGCTCCTTTTCCTCCAGGCTCGGCTCGCTCGGGATTTCTCCCCGCAGCAAACTCAACCCCTTGCTGAAGATCCAGGGGTTTCCGTACGCCCCCCGTCCGATCATGGCCCCGTCGCAACCGGTATGCGCGAGGATTTCCCGGATGGAAGAGGGGCTCAGGATATCCCCGTTGCCGATCACCGGAATCTTCACGGCGCTCTTCAAATCGCGGATGTCGTGCCAGTCGGCTTTGACCGCGTACCCTTGCGACCGCGTTCGCCCATGAAGGGTTATCGCGTCGGCCCCTCCGTCCTCGGCGATTTTCGCCACTTCCAGGAAATTTTTGTTCTTCTCGTCCCAGCCCGTGCGGATTTTGACCGTGACCGGAAGCGAAGTCGCCTTTCGCACCGCCTTGAGAATCTTGCGAATCCTTCCCGGTTCATTGAGCAGCGCCGCCCCGGAACCCCCATGGACGACTTTTCGCACCGGGCAGCCCATGTTGATATCGATCAAATCCCCTCCCCATTCTTCCACGGCTTTCGCCGCCTCGGCCAGGGTATCAGGTTCGGGCCCGAAAATCTGGACGCCCAGCGGGCGTTCTTCCGGCACGGATTTCAGGAGATTCCAGGTCCCCTTTGCCTTGCGGCTGAGCCCCTCGGCGCTGATCATCTCCGTAAACACCAAGGCGCAGCCCTGTTCCTTGGCCAGAAGGCGGAACGGGAGATCCGAGATTCCGGATAAAGGCGCGAGGATCAGGGGATTGGCCAACTCCAGCGAGCCGATTTTCAAATTCCGGGCGGGATCAGCGGTCAAGGAAAACCTTCCCCTCCCGGTAAACGGGGGTCAGACGGGAAGAGTCGATCTGGGCGCAGATCCGAACGTCCTCCCCCAGACCCACGCCGTTCAGGTATTGACCCCACTCCGACCCCTCGAGCATCGCGCAGATATCGGGGGAAAAATGCTCATGGAGGATCCTGGCCGCCCGCGCCGCATCCGTCAGGAGCGGAGCGCCCCCATCCCGGCCGAGACAGGCAATGATCCCCCCCCCGCAAACGAAATCCTCCAGGCAGAACAGATTCTTCTCCCCGGAACAGGCGATAATTACATCCCGGCCGGACTCCCGGAGGCGGCGGCAAACCGCGGAAAGGTTCAAAAAGGCGCCGATGAAAACCTCCTCCGCCTTCTGCGCCGCCACCAGCGCCCGGGTCCCGTTGGTGGTGGTCATGATGACGATCTTCCCCCGCACTTTTCCGGAGGAGTAATCCCGGGGGGAATTGCCCACGTGGAAACCTTCCAGGGGCTTTGCGCCCCGCTCCCCCCCCAAAAGGACATTGGGATCCTTCAGGTTGGCGGCCAGTTCCCGCGCTTCCTCGATGGTGGCGACGGGAATGAATCCGGCGCACCCATTTTCGAAAGCCGTGAGCATGGTGGAGGTCGCCCGCAAGGAATCGATGACCACGACGGCTTTTTCCGCCAGCTCCTTTTTCTCCAGTTCAAACGGCGTAAAGGCCAAATCAATTTTCATAGGAATTCTCACCGCAGAGCGCGCGGAGAACGCGGAGGATTTTTTTCAGAAAGAATCGAACCGATTTCCTTTATACAACAATGCCTCCGCATCCAGGGTTCGGTTTGGACCCATTTAGGCATTTTGGGCGCCTATTACTCCGAGCAACAATATGTTTATCTTTTTTGGGCCGGCTGCGTTTCGCCCCCTCACTATAGCCCTCTCCCCTCGGGGGCGAGGGCGGGGTGAGGGGGATTTTGCACGGTCAGATGGAAACAATTTTACGCTCCCGGCAATAAAGCATTTTCGGCATTTCTCAATGTGCTTCCGCCCAGTTCTTCCCGAGGCCGATGTCCACTTTCAGGGGGATGTGGAGCTTCGTCACTCCTTCCATCTCTTCCTTGACAAGTTGTTTCACGGCCGCGATCTCGCCTTCCGGAACTTCGAAGACCAACTCGTCGTGGATCTGCAGAATCAACTTTGTCTTCCGCTCTTCCTTTCCGATCCGCCGTTGAATTTGGATCATGGCGACTTTCATCAGATCGGCGGCGGTCCCCTGGATGGGGGCGTTGACGGCGATGCGCTCGGCAAACTGGCGCACGCTGCGGTTGCCGCTCCCGATATCGGGAAGGTACCTTCGCCGGTTCATCAGGGTGGTCACGTACCCTCTCTGCCGGGCCAGCTCCAGGGATTGATCGATATAATCTCTCACCCCCCGGTACTTCTGGAAATAGTTCGCAATGTAGGCCTGGGCGACGGCGGGGGTGACGGCCATCTCTCTGGAGAGGCCGAAAGCGCTCATGCCGTAAATGATCCCGAAATTGATGACCTTGGCCAGGCGGCGCATGTCCGGGGTGACCTGCGCGGAGCTCACGTGAAAGATCTCCGCCGCGGTCGCCGCATGCACGTCCTCATCCCTCCGAAAAGTCTCGACCAGGGACGTATCCCCGGAGAGGTGAGCCAGGATCCGCAGTTCGATCTGCGAATAATCCGCCGACAAAATCAGGGAACCTTCCCGAGGGATAAAGGCTTCCCGGATCCGTCGGCCTTCGCCGGAGCGGATGGGGATGTTCTGCAGATTGGGGTCGCTGCTCGAGAGCCGGCCCGTCGCCGTCACGGTCTGGTTGAACGAGGTGTGGACCCTCCCGGTCCGTCGGGTTTACCAGGAGGGGCAAAGCGTCCACGTAGGTGGATTTCAGCTTTGACAGGCTGCGGTACTCCAGGACCTTCGCCGGGAGCGGAAATTCCGCGGAGAGCTCGGTTAGAACCTCGATATCCGTGGAATAGCCGGTTTTCGTGCGTTTGCCTCCCGGAAGTTTCAGTTTTTCAAAAAGGATCTTGCCGAGCTGCTGCGGGGAGTTGATGTTGAACTCCTCCCCGGCAAGCTCGTAGATCGTCTCCGATATGCCTTTCATCTGCCCTTCGAATTCCCGGGACATGCGGCTTAGAAGGGGCAGGTCAAGCTTCACCCCGTTCATTTCCATCTCCGCCAGAACCTCGATCAGCGGGAGCTCGATTTGGAAAAGAAGCTCTTCGAAACCGTCCGTCTCGATTTTCGGCAGAAGCAGGCTCGCCAGGGTCAGGGTCAAGTCCGCATCCTCCCCGGAATATCGGCAGGCGCGCTGGACATCCACCTGGCTAAAGGAAATTTCTTTGGCTCCCCTTCCCGCAACCTGCGCATAGGTGAGCACCTGCCGGTCCAGGTGCTCCCGCGCCAACTCCTCCAGGCTGTGGCGGTGTTTCGAGGGGTTCAGAATGTAAGAAGCCACCATCGTATCCCCCGCGATTCCCCGGAGGCGGATCCCTTCCTTTGGCCAGGAGGATGTAGTCGTACTTGATATTTTGCCCGTATTTCCCGATGCCGGGGTCTTCCAGGATGGGCTTCAGGGCCTTCAGCACGTCGGCTTTTTCCAGCTGCTCCGGCGCCCCGGGATAGGAATGGCCGACGGGGATATAGAAGGCCTGATGGGGCCGATAGGAAAAGGAAAGCCCCACGATCTCGGCCCGCATGGGTTCGAGGGAGGTGGACTCCAGGTCGAGAGCAAAGCCCCCCGCCCTCTTCAGCCCATCTAAAAGTTCGCTGAAAGCCTCTATTCCCAAGACGAGGCGGTAGTCGTCTTCTCTTCGCTCCGGTTCGGAGGTGAACTCCTTGAGGAGCTTGGTAAACTCCATCTCCTTGAAAATTTCGTGCAGTTTCCGGGCATCCGGCTCACCTGCTTTCAGCCCTTCCATCCCCCACGGAACCGGGATTTGCGTCTTCAGGGTGGCGAGCTCCCGGCTCACCCGAGCCTGCTCGGAAAACCGGCCCAGGTTTTCCCGGATTTTTTTTTGTTTGACCTGTTCCACATTCTTCAAGAGCTCTTCGATGGACCCAAACTCGGCGATGAGCTTGGCGGCGGTTTTTTCCCCGATTCCGGGGACCCCGGGGATATTGTCGGACGTGTCGCCGCAAAGGCCCATGACTTCCGTAACCTTTTCCGGGGGCACCCCGAACCGTTCTATCACCTCGGGAGTTCGAAAGGTCTTGTCCTTCATCGGGTCATACATGGAAACATTCGGACTTATGAGCTGCATAAGGTCCTTGTCCCCCGAAACGATGAGGGTCTCCAACCCATCGCGCGCGAAAGTTCTTCGTGATCGCCCCAATCAGGTCGTCGGCCTCTAGCCCCCCTTCTTCCAGCAAGGGGATCCGCAGAGCCTTGACGACTTCTTTTATGTGCGGCACTTGGGGGCGGAGGTTTTCCGGCATGGGCGGCCGGTTGGCCTTGTAGTTTCCGAATATCTCGTGGCGAAAGGTGGGCCCGGGAGCGTCGAAAACCACGGCCACATAGTCCGGCTTCTTTTCCCGCAGAACCTTCAGGAGCATGTTCGTGAAGCCGAGAACGGCGTTCGTGGGGAACCCCTTGGAGTTCGACAGAGGGGGAAGGGCAAAAAAAGCCCGATAGATGTAAGAACTTCCGTCGATCAAGAATAATGTCGAATTTTTCTCTGACATCATATGAGTATGCCATATTACGTATTTAGGGAAAAGGGAAAAAGGCCGGACCGGGTACCCATTCAGTGACGGGGGGGCGGCAGGCTTTGTTGTTGGCCTGGGGGTTCGGGCGGTACGCGCCGGAAGCATCGGTCGGGATGAGCAGAGACTTGGAGAAACCCCTGACACTCCGATCTCAGCGGCGGGAGGCCTTGGCCCCCGCCCCCGTCCACGAAGAAACCACCACCTCATGGTTCCAAACGGACCGTCCGGGCCCCCAGGCCAGGGCACCCCTTGGCCGTTTCGGCGCTTCCTCCTTCATGGCGATTGGCCACCCGTGACTGAATGGTTACAGGCAAGGGAATCGATAGAGTTGATTTATTCCGAGAAACTTGGTAATCTTCCCATACCATGTCCTTGGCCGCCGTAAAATCCGTTCCCGAATCCCTAACCCGTGAAACCTTTGGCAAGGCGATTTTGCATCTGTCAAAAATCGATCCCGACCTGCGTAGGGTGATATCCGTTTTCGGACGCCCCCCCATGTGGAGGCGTAAAGCAGGCTTTCCAACCTTGGTTCTCATCATCCTCGAACAGCAGGTTTCTCTCGCCTCGGCCAGGGCCGCCTTTGGGCGACTTCAAGAGGCCGCCAACCCGCTGACCCCCGAATGTTTTTTGGATTTTTCCGATCGGAAACTCAAGGCCATCGGGTTCAGCCGCCAAAAGACCCTCTATTGCCGGGAACTGGCCAAAGAAATCCTCCGCGGCGACCTCGATCTCCCCACCCTCAAGAAGCTGGAGGATTCGGCGGCGCGATCCAGGCTCCTGGAGCTGAAGGGGATTGGAAACTGGACCGCCGATATCTACCTGATGATGGCTATGTTGCGCCCGGACATCTGGCCGTCCGGGGATCTCGCTTTGGCAACGGCGATGCAGGAAGTCAAACGACTTCCTTCGCGCCCGCGACCGGAGCAGCTCGATGAAATTGCCGGGCCTTGGCGTCCCTGGAGGGCGGTCGCGGCCCGGATTTTGTGGCATCACTACCTGAGCAAAGGAAAATAGGGGGTCAGGGTGAGGGGCTGTCTTTGGAACGAACATCTCAGAACGGATCGATCGCGGGATAAAACCTAAAAGGGGGTAGGGACATGTTTGACCTGTCAAAGTTTTCGCTTACGGGAAAGACGGCGCTTGTGACCGGCGGCGGGCGCGGAATCGGCAAAGCCATCGCCCAGGGGTTCGCCAAGGCGGGGGCCCGAATCGCCGTGACGAGCCGAAAGATGAATGACCTGGAGGCCGCGGCCGCGGAAATAAAGGCCTTCGGAGGCGAGGCCTACCCTATTCCCGCGCATTTGGGCAAGTTGGAAGAGATCCATAAGATGGTGGGCTCGGTCATGGAAAAGCTCGGGAAGATTGATATCCTGGTCAACAACGCCGGCGCCAGCCCGGCCATGGCCTCCGTTCTGGATGCGGACGAACGCCTCTGGGAAACGATCATGAACCTGAATTTGAAAGGGCTTTATTTCACCAGCCAAGCCGTAGCCCGGATCATGAAAAAACAGGGAAATGGGAAAATCATCAATGTGGCCTCCGTCGACGGCTTCAGGCCGGAACTCGGGGTGAGCGTGTACAGTATTTCGAAAGCCGCGGTCCGCATGGTCACCAAGGCCTTTTCCATCGAGCTCGCGCCCTTCAACATCCAGGTCAACACCATTGCCCCCGGCCCGATCAGCACGAAAATGCTTGATTCCCACTGGTTCCATCTCCCCCCGGAGGAGGCGAAGAAGCAGAAGCAGGAAATGGCCAAAATGACACCCCTGGGACGCATCGGGGAGCCCGATGAAATTGCCGGCGCGGCCGTTTACTTGGCCTCGGATGCTTCCGACTACACCACCGGCACGGAGATCGTGGTCGACGGCGGAATTCTCCAGGCGTTTTTTTCCGCTCCGGCGGGAACGGAAAACCAAGTGCTCCCTCCCAATATAAAGGAGAGACCGCCGCCTTTTCGGCGGGTGCGATGTTTTTTCTTTTTGTCCGTCAGGGCGCTCATTGGCCTTATGAAGCATGTGTTTTAAGTGGGTCCTGCGAATAAATCGAATCCTCATCGCTCAGGGCTCCCCTGCCCGGGGGAAAAAGATTCGCCTTGTCTATTTCAGGCAGGTTCCCTTTTTCCCGATGCGGGCGTCCGCCGTTTCAGCCCGGCTATCCCTTTTCCCTCCGCTTCCCTTTGCGAAAGAGGGGAGAACGGGGAAGGTTTCTCCCGGAGCTTGTTGCCCTCTGCGCGCTTTCTTCCCGGGCAACCAAGACGGGCCCGCATGACTCCTGCCTCTGCGACGCCTCATAAACCTTTTCAGCAGGAACACTGTTTTCCTTTACGAAATTGGACAGGATCCCGGTCTGTTCAGTCAAAATTGAAATCCACGGAGATTTTAAAGGTTTTCGTGGCCGGGAGGTCGAGAATTTCCTTCACTCCGGTTTTGCGGGAGATCTCCGTCAGGATCTGCTTGATTCTACTTTCGGAGGGCGCGATCAGGGTGAACCAGATGTTGAATTCCCCTTCCCTTTCGTAGTTGTGAGTTACGCCCGGGTAGGTATTCACGACGGATACGAACTCCTCGATTTTATCCGGGGGAACCTTGGCCGCGCAGAGCGTAGAGCTGAAGCCCACCGCCTTGGCGCTGAAGCTGGCCCCGATGCGGCGGATAATGCCGACATCTTTGAGCTTCTGAACCCTTTCCATCACCTCTTTTTCTTTGAGTTTCAGCTTCCGTGCTAAACTCAAATAAGGTCGATTGGTTATCGGGTACCTTTTCTGAATTTCGTTGAGAATTGTCCGATCATCCTGTCCCAGCACATATTCGTTTTTCTTCGCGGCTCTTTTCCTGCCTGCGCTCATCTCTTCCCTTTCCTCTTTTCCCGTTCGCCATTCTTCCCGAATTTTGGCCTTAAGCCGTAATCATCCCCTCTTCCCTCCATTTCACAATCTCCCGGCCGATCACTTCCTGATCCTTCCACCACCCGTCCATTTTCCCCCTTCTCTCCCATTCGAAAAGGGCGTTTTTCGTTTCCAAATCAAGCCGCGATGGGTTCTTTTGAAAAAACGGGGTCCCGGGAAGGGGCATGAAGGAATGAACATGGATTCGAGCGCCGTAATCCTCAACCATCTTTCGAATCATGGAGAGGGAAAGCCGGCGGTCTTGGATCGTCTCCTCGGGGAACCCAAAGACGAAGTCAACATGTGGCCTGAACCCCGCCTCATGAATCAAGCGGGCGGCATCCATGGCCTGTTCGGCCGTGTGGCCCCGGCGGACGGAGGATAAAACGGAGTCGCTCCCGGACTGGGCGCCGAGAACGACGGTGTGATTCCGGCAATGCTTCTTCACCAACTGCAGGACCTCCGGGGTCACCCAATCAGGACGGACCTCCGAAGGGTAGCAGCCAAAATGAACGCCCGCGGCCCCGGTTTCTTTGCATCCGATCAGGAGTTCCTCAATCGCCTGGAGATTCGGTTCTCCGGAAGCGACGGCCCCGTAAGAAAAAGCATTGGGCGATATAAATGTGATCTGCCGGTACCCGAGGGGATTGGCATCTTTGAGCGCCTGCGAAAAATCCGAAATTTGCCGGTGGCGCAAATGTTGGCCGAAAATCCGGGGCGTCTGGCAGAAATGACAGCCGTACAGACATCCCCGGGTGATCTCGACCGGGGCAAAGAATCGATGTTTCATGGAGAACGGCGGGTGGGTCCCCAGCGGGCAATGGTTCGGTCCGCAGGCAATAACCGGGGTTTCGGGAAATTTTCCGACCAGATATTCGCGAAGAAAGGCAGGAAAGGTTTGATCGGCCTCTCCGACAAAAACATAATCGAACCCCAGGCTCAGGGTGCCGCGGGGATCGCCGGCCGCATGAGGGCCCCCGGCGAGAATCAGGGCCTTTTCTCCCAAGATTTCCCTAAGGCGCCGCACTTCCGCTTTCACCTCCAGGAAATGAAGGGTCATAAATGAGAAGCAAACAACGGCCTTTTCTTCCCCGGCTAAACGGATCATTTCCTTGATTGAATCGCCGATCCGGATATCGAAATCCTCATTCAGCCCCTCCCCTTCAAGGATCCCTAAGAGCCGAGGAAGGGTGTGTCGATTCCCCGGGGTTTTTCGAAACAGTAATTTGGGGCGCTCCTTTTCCATCGCTTTATTTATATTCTTTTCCGTCATTTGTTGCGAATAAAGGCGGAGGCGTCTTTTTCCCCGGTTCCGCCAACACGGCCAAGATCTCCTCTCCGAACTCTTCTTTCTGCCAGGTTCTCAGTCCCGAAACCGCTTCGAGATCCCGGCGGGTAAGAGGCTTCTTCTCGGAAAGCCATTGACTCAGAGCATTGTTGAGCAGGAGGCTCGGGTCCATTCCCAATTGATTCCCCCGCGCATCCTTCCAGGCTTTGAGCGCCTTGAACCTCCGCCCGACGGCCGGGGCCATCTTCGGCCATTCTCTCTTCGGGTAAATCGGCAAATCGGTCGCCGGAGAATCTGCGGCCTCCCGCAGCCGGTCCAGCAAAGGCTGCCCGAAGAGGGAGATTTGTCTGGGCGTCAGGATTTTGTTTTCCCGCAATTCCTGGATATTTAGGGGTTTTTGCCGGATCAGTTCGAGGATGGCCTCGTTTCCCAGCACTTTGAAGGGGGGACGGTCCGCCTTTTCCGCCTCCGCGTTTCGAAGTTGCAGGAGAGCTTCAAGGGCAGCCAGCGATCGCGGATCCAGACCGTTGGCGCCTTTGAACCGAAGAAAAAGCGGCCCCCGGTCGAGGGGGGAAACGGGCCGGATTCGACTTAAGAGCCTCGCCTCCTCCTCTACCCAGGCCAGACGATTTTTGTCGCTCAGCTCTTTTTCGAACGCCCGGGCCAGGGGGATCAGATATAGGATATCCATGATGCCGTAGGCCAACATCTCGGGCGAAAGCGGCCGGGCCGACCAATCCCGTTTCTGAAATCTCTTGTCCAGGGCAACCTGGAAGCGGGTGCGAAGCAGAGCTTCCAGGCCGGTTTCTTTCAGGCCCAGAAACCGGGAAGCTAACTGGGTGTCAAAGATATTGTCGACCGTGATCTCGAAATCCCGGTAGAGGCAGCGGATGTCGTAGTCGGACCCATGAAAAACCTTGCGGATGGCCGGATCGGCCATGACCGGCCGCAAAGAGGAAAGGTCGCCGATGGCCAAGGGGTCGATGGCCAGGTTGAAGGTCTCTGCGGCAATCTGGATCAAACAAACTTTTTCCCGATAATGGTATAGGGAGTCCGCTTCCAAATCCACGGCGATGATTTCTTCCGCGGATAGAAGTCTTGCCGCCTGCTCCAAATCGGAAACCGTTTCGATCAACCGATATGAAATTTCGAGATGATTCATTCCCGTCCTTTGCGCTCTGGATTTTACTCGATTCTTCTCTGTTTCAGCATAGCACGAGGGGCTCCATCTCGGAACTCCATATCCTTATATCCTCCCCGGAAAGGGTGAACCGATTCCCCTCTTCATTCCCCCCCGTATCCTTCGCGGATGCCGCGCCCGCGAGCCATCGGGGAAAACATCTTCTTTCCTGGGAATTCACCGAAACAAGGAACGCTTCGCCTGCAAAGAAGGGCCGAGAACCGGAGGCATCGAGGAACAGCCGTGCGGCTTGGTCGATCGGATTGAGGGCGGGATCGAGAGCGCGGGGGCAACCGGTCCGGTTGCCTCGCAAAGGCAGATAGGTCTCCGGATTGACACCCCCATCTTCATTTCCATTTTGCCCGTTTTTTCAGGGAAAAACCGCTGCGAACGGATATCCCTGTAAAATTCATCTCCCTGGAGGGCGGCCTCCTTCCTGAATCGCCCAGAAGACTCTTTCCGGGTTGGCGGGCAGGGAGCGCACTCTCCCCCGGAGGCATGCGCGATGGCATTGATGATGGCGGGGGCGGTTGGAATATTGCACATTTCCCCCATCCCCTTCGCCCCATACGGTCCGAATTTGGTTTTCATTTCCAAAAAGATCGGTTTCACCATCGGCACATCCAGCGCCGTGGGAATCAAAAAATCCTGGAGGTTTAAATTCTGAATATATCCATCCTTGAGGACGATCTCTTCCATCAGAGCGTAGCCCAAGCCCATCGCTACCCCGCCTTCGATCTGACCCTCCGCCGTAATGGGGTTGATGACCTTCCCCACGTCAAAAGCCGCGACGTGTTCGGTCACTTCCACCTCCCCGGTTTGGACGTCGACGATCGCTTCGGCCATTTGCGTCGAATAGGCGTAAACGAAGTAGGGGTTCCCCTGACAGGTTTCGGGATCCACACCGAGGGGGGGCGGGGTCCACCATCCCTGTCCGATCAGGCGCTTCCCGGCGCCTGCGCACCGGGCGGCGGCATCTTTAAAGGAGACGAAACGCCCCGGATGGTCGCGGTTGAATATTTTCCCCTTTTTGGCCTCCAATTTTTCAACGGGAACAAAAAGCATTTGCGACGCCATATCGAGGATCGATTCCTTAACTTGCCGAGCGGCGAGAATGATGGCATTTCCCATCAGGGTGGTCGATCGGCTCCCCACCGTCGGCCCCGCCTCCGGAACCAGGTCCGTATCCGGGGGAACCAACCGGACATCCTCCGCGTTCACCCCTAATTCTTCGGCGCAAATCTGAGCCAGCACGGTAAAGGATCCTTGTCCGATCTCGGTTATGCCCGAAAAGAGGAGAACCGATCCGTCCTCCTGGACGTAAACGTTTGCGCCGCATCCGTCAAAGGTCGTTCCGATGCTGGTCCGATAAAAACCCAGCGCCACACCCACCCCCCGGCGGCGGGTGCGTTCCGGATTGACCCACCCGGCTTCGCGATAGCGGCGTTCCCAGTCAAATGTCCGGGCGCAAGTTTCGATCGTTTCTCGAAGCCCGATGCTTTCATCCAGGATTTGACCGGTGGCCGTCGCCGAACCCAATTGAAAGGCATTTTTCCGCCGGATGTCCAGGGGACTCATTTTCAGTTCTGACGCCAATTCATCCATCATGGATTCATGGGCAAAGCAAACCTGGGGCGCGCCAAATCCTCTCATCGCCCCGCCGAAGGGATGATTGGTGTAACAGAGATACGAGTCGACTTTGCAATTGGGGATTTCGTAAGGGCCCGGCATCATGATCGTCGAATGGATATTAACCTGGGGTCCGAGAGAGGCATACGCCCCCTTCTCGTTATAGATCGTCCCTTCGAAGGCCACCAGGACGCCGTCCTTTTTGGCCCCGATCTTAATTTCCATGAAGTGGGGATGGCGTTTGGCGGTTTGCAGGGTGACTTCCTCCCTTTCCAACGACAGGCGGACCGGGCGCTTCGTGTGAGCCGCCAGAAGGACCGCCCGGCAGCCGATATCGATGGGCGCGTCTTCCTTCCCGCCGAATCCCCCGCCCATGGAAATCGATTTCACCCGGACCCTGTTGATGGGAATCCCCAAAACCGCGGCCGCGTTTCGCCGCAGGGCGAAGGGGGCTTGCATAGGGCCCTCGATCAAGAAGCTCCCATCCGCCTGCGGAACGGCCATCGTCATGTCGGGCTCCAAGTATCCATGCTCGACAAAGGGAGCCTTATAGGACCTCTGCAAAATGATATCGGCTTGCGAAAATCCCTTTTCCACGTCCCCCTTCCGCAATTTGTGGTGGTTCAGAAGGTTCCCCTTTTCGTGAATCGCCGGGGCTCCGGGCTTTATCGCCTCCCGCGGGTCGAAAACCGCAGGCAGTCGTTCGTATTCCACCTCGATCAGGGAGAGCGCCCGATGGGCAATCTCTTCGGTCTCCGCGGCGACCAGGGCTACCGCATCCCCCACAAAACGCACCTTGTCCCCGCAAATCACCGGCTGATCCGGGATGGCGACTCCAAAACCGTTCCTCCCCGGCACATCCTCGGCCGTCAGGACGGCCGCGACCCCGGCAAGCCTCTTGGCGCGATCGGTCCGAATGGATTTAATCAGCGCGTGAGGGTGCGGGCTGCGCAATATTTTGCCGTGCAAAAAGCCTTCCTGAGGGTGGTCAGCCCCAAAGGCCAGTTTTCCCAAGACTTTCAATTTCGCATCCGTCCTCGGAACGGGCTGTCCCACTACGGACAGCTCCGGCGCGGCCGGCATGGGCATCAGTTGGGCGAAGGCAATCGGATCCCGGGTTAGAACCTTCTTCTTTTTCCCGCTCTTGGTGTCCATATTCATATCCCCTAATCAAGAGAGTCTTACGCTCTACCTTAAAAAGCCCCCGCCTATCTCTTTTGGCTTGCCTTCTGCACGGCTTTGATGATCTTGCGATATCCCGTACAACGGCAAAGGACCCCGGAAAGGCCTTGCCGGACCTGGAATTCGTCCGGATCAGGATTCTTTGCCAGCAAGGCTTTGGCCGTAAGGACCATTGCCGGAGTGCAGAAACCGCACTGGACCGCTCCCTCATCCAAGAATGCTTGCTGGAGGGGGTCAAGTTCCTCCCCTTTTGATAATCCTTCGATGGTGGTGACCGACTGGCCGGCGACCTTCATCGCCGGCAGGATGCAGGAGTTGACCGGTTCGCCATTCACCAGGACGGTGCAGGCCCCGCACTCCCCTTCCCGGCAACCTGCTTTTGTGCCCGTCAGCTTCAGAACATCCCGCAAAAAGTCAACGAGCAGCAGGTTCGGCGAAATCTTTTTGGAGATCTCTTGCCCGTTCAGGATAAAAGTGAGACTGCAACCTTTCATATCAACCCTCCGTCACGTCCGCGCCGGCATCTGCCAAAGCCCGAGTCAGACCCCGCCTGATAAAAACCTTAACCATGGCCTTCCGATACTCCGCGGACCCCCGAAGCAGACTGGATCGGGGATTCGATTCCTCATAGCCCGTCTGCGCCGCCATCTCCAGGCTTTCCCGCGAGGCGGGGGCATTCCGAAGCCCCGCCTCGGCCCGGGTCGCCCGAAAGGGGGTTGGGGCCACGGGGCCCAGGGCGATGGCGGCCTCCGTTATGGCTTTCTTCGCCGGGTTGACCCCCGCCACCGCCGCCAGGGCCAAAATGGGAAGGGCCAGGGATTTGCGCATGCTCAACCGCAGGTAGCACCCTCCTTGGTTCTTCTGAAGGGCGGCAAAACGGATCTGGGTCAGGATTTCCCGCCCGCAATCGAGGGCCGTCCGGCCTTGGTCCAGAAAGAATTTCGTTAAGGGGACTTCCCTCTCCCCGGCTTGGGAAAGAATTTTCACTTCGGCATCCAAGGCGAGAAGGGGGATGGAGGTGTCCGCTGCCGGTTGGCCGGATACGAGGTTTCCGGCCACCGTGGCCACGTTTCGAATTTGAGGAGACCCTACGGCCCCGGCGGCCTCGGCCAAGAAACGGGCCTTCTCCCGGATCAAAGCCGAGGAACAAACCTGGGCATGGGTCACCAGTCCCCCCATGCAGATCGAGCTCCCGTCCGCTTCGATATAGTTCATATGGGGAAGACGGGTGATATCGATGAGCACCCCCCCCTGCAAATCCCCACGCCGCAGCAGGGGAATCACGTCCGTCCCGCCGGCTATAATCATAGCTTTTCCCCGATTCGCGCCCAACATCTCCAGGGCTTCGGGCAGGGTCACGGGTTGGAGATACTGCCGAACCGAAATTTCCTTCCCCCAATGAAGGTTTTTGAAAGCGGATTCCATTTTCCCCTCGTGATAGGTTCTCTCTTTGATTTGGTACGGTGAGTATACTGAAAAGGTTTTTGGGCGTCAAGCGAAGAACTATTTGCCTCCCATCGCGGAAGCTGAGTCGGTTCCCCGAATCCCTGCCTATCCCGGCCGATGCTCCCGGCGCTTACCGCCCGCACACCCCGGCCACAACAAAACTTGTACCCGCCCCCCTTCACGGAAAGGTTACGAAAAGACGCGGAAAGCTTGCCTCCCTTCACTCTTCAAAAGATATAAGGAGTTCAAGTAGTTTCAATCCCCCGCAGGGGCGCGGGGGCAGCGTCGCGCTTCGCGAAACCACGAGGCAATGGTCTTTCCATAGGGATAGGCGGGCCTCTCTTTGCGGAAACTCTTTTGGTATCGTTGATGCAAGCCGAGATCCCGGCCGGTGCTTTCGCAAATCGCGCCGCCACCCGCGCGCCTAATCCAAGCTTTCGTCTCGAAAATAAAGGTTAAAAGTGAAGGAAGGCAAGACGCGGAAAGGACTTGATTATCCCCCGCCATAATCGGTATAATTTCTTTTAATTAAAATTTATGAATCCGGGGGATTCTCCATGCCTACTGTGATGCCGGAAGGAACCGCTTTGCGGAAAGCGGTGCAATGGATTTCCAAGACGCGCGAAGAAGGCTCGCAAGCAGCCTTGCTTGTCCTGATCGAACAGGCCTGTATGCGTTTTAATCTGTCCCCGAAGGATGGGGAATTTTTGAGCCGTTTTTTCAGCGAACAGCAAACCAAGCAATAGTTTTCACCCGCAACCCCTGTGTCCCCTCCCCCTCGAATCGAGTATAGTTCGGAATAAGGGCAGGGGGCTCTTCATGAGGAGATCAAGAATTCTCTCCATTCATTTGGCGTTCAGAAGGGAGGCACGAATGCGCACAAGCAATTCTTTTCGGTTTCTCCGGAGCATAGCCCCGGTCATTGGAATCATTGGCTTCCTCCTTGCCGCCCCCGGATGCTATTATTACGGCCCGGTCCCGGCTTACCAGTCGGTCACGACCTTTGATCAAGTTTGGGACAGCGCCTTGCGCGCAGCCGAGGAGTCCGGGATTCGTCTGTCGTTCACCGACAAGAACTCCGGGGTCATCCGTGGTTGGAGAGAGAAAACGAACGTGGAAATTCTGGTCATGCGCCAGGCGGACGGACGGATGCGCGTTGAGTTCAGCCGCCAGGGGCCGAAAGACCAGGACCCCTCCTTGCAGGATCGCTTCTACCAGGCTTATGAAAGGAATATGGGAAGGTAGCCGGAAGAAGCCCGTTGTGTATACCCTTTTACCCCCGGCCTGTTTTTGAAAAGCCTTTTTGGCGGGAGCAGGCCGCAGAAATCCCCTGCAAAAATCCCATAAAAGCGATTGGCAACCGGGTCAATCGGCGGGGGAGGCGATAAAGCCTCAGGATCGAGCCGCCATTTGCCGCCCCTTGTTGACATCAACGGTCAAGAGAATCAAACCCCCGACGACAAAAAAAACGACCAAGGAGACGATGCTGAGCCGGCTGGAACCGGCCATTTGCCCCACGATCCCAAAAACAGCCGGCCCGATGACTCCGGCGAATTTTGAGCTCACATCGTAAAAAGAGTAAAATTCGGCGCTGCGGCCCTTGGGGATCAGGGTTCCGAAAAGCGATCGGCTCAAAGCCTGGGTTCCCCCCTGCACGAAACCCACCAAAATCGCCAATATCCAGAAATGGAGGGCGGTCTGGATAAAATACCCGCCTATGGCAATACCCGTGTAAATGACCAGACCCGCAAAAATCGCGCTTTTTGCGCCGATCTTTCCGGCGATTTTTCCAAAGAGGATCGAGAAAGGGACGCCGACGACCTGCACGGCCAGAATGGCGCCGATCAGATGCTCCTGGGCGATGTTGATCTCCGCCCCGAAGATTACGGCCATGCTGATGATGGTGCCGATGCCGTCGTTGTAAAGCCAGAAAGCCATCAGGAATTTGAAAGCTTCCCGGTGGCGGCGGATATTGTGAAAAGTTAGGGAAAGGCGCTGCAGGCTCGCCCGCAGAGGCTTCGAACTCTCCCCTGGAATCGGCACGACCGGGGGTTCGGACACGTTTTTCAAGATGGGCACGGTGAACACGGCCCACCAGATCGAAACGGTTAGAAACGAGTAGCGGGTGCCCCACTCCGCATTGGGGAGCCCAAAAAAATGGGGCTTCAGGATCATAGCCAGGTTGAAAACCAGCAGGATCCCGCCTCCCAGATAACCCAGCGCATATCCCCAGGAAGAAATACGGTCAATTTCCTGCTCCGCCGCCACATGCGGCAGGAGGGAGTCATAAAAATTGTTTCCCCCTGAAAATCCCACCATTCCAAAAATATACAGGGAAGACACCAAGAGCCAATCCCCTCTTCCCACGCCAACCAACCCCGCGGTGCTTAGAACTCCCAACGCCACAAAAACGGCGAGGAATTTTTTCTTCATCCCGCTGTGATCGGCCAGAGCCCCAAGAACGGGCGCGGAAAAGGCCACGATGAGCATGGCGATGGTGTTGGTGTAGCCCCAGTAACTGCTCGCCGTGGTCTTTGACAAGTCGGCCGCAGCCACCGAACTGTAGAAAACGGGCAGAACCGCAGCCATGATCGTAGTGGCGAAGGCCGAATTCGCCCAATCATAGAGACACCAGCTAATGATGATTTTGCGGCGCGCCGGATCCATCTTTTCCTTTTGATGATTTGAGGAAAATTGATGATCTCGTAAAAAGTCAAATTCCATAGAATTTGTCATTCCGGCGAAAGCCGGAATCCAGCTATTTCCAGACGTTCTGGACCCCGGCTTTCGCCGGGGTGACGGGTTATTTGACTTTTCACGAGGTCATCAAAATTCCCTCATTGAAAGTAAAAAAATCCCCTCGCCCCCCTCGTCAAAAGAGAATTGGGGGGCTCCGGAAGCCTCTTGAGTCCAGGCTCATTTCACATAAATGTATTCTTCACCTATCCCCAAGGCGGCAATTTGAACCCCCGGCGCCTCTTTCTTGGCAAGCGCCGTGAATTCATCGGCATCCTGGGCGAGGATCGGGAAGGTTTTGTAGTGCATGGGAATCGCCACTTTGGGGGAAAGCAGCTTGACGGCCCAGGCCGCCTGCAGGGCACCCATGGTGAAGACGCTGCCGATGGGCAGGAGGGCCACATCGATTTGATAAATCTCCCCGAGGAGCTTCATCGAGGAGAAAATCCCGGTGTCCCCACCGTGGTACAGGGTCGTACCGTCCTCCAGGCGGATGATATAGCCGCAGGGGGATCCGGTGGCCGTGGAATGGAAAGCCTGGGTCATGGTGACCGCAATCCCTTCGTATTCCAGCTTTCCGCCAATGTTCATGCCGTAGCCGAAGTAACAGACTTTTTCCGCGGGGATCTGGCTGTCCGCCTGCATCCGCCGGGCCGTTTCCACATTGGCCACCAAAAGCCCGCCTGTTTTCTTCACGACCTCGGGCGCCTGGCCCACGTGATCGAAATGGTCGTGGGTCACCAAAACCAGGGTCGCCTTGTCTACGTTCTCCAACTTAAAAGTGGAAAGGGGGTTGTCAAACCAGGGGTCGATATAAATGACCTTCCCGCTGCCGGAGGTGATCTGGAAACCCGCATGGGACAACCATTTGATCTTCGTTTTGGTCATAGAAACCTCCCTTCATTTGAATGTTTTGTCCATTTTCGCCCGGACGACCAAGATTAAATCTCCCCTCCCCTACCTTCGCCATGGGGAGGTCCTGGGACCTTTCCAGAAACCTATTATGCGCCTCCATACCGACTTTTGATCAGCGGTTTAATGCCCCCGCTTTCCAGGATTTTCATTACATATTCCGAAAGAGGCTCCGCCGTGATCTCGCCCCCGGCGGTTTCATTTATTACGCGGCCGCTCCGCAAATCAACGTTCAAGAGATCCCCTTGTTTCACTATTTTTCGGATTCCAGGGCACACCAGAGCGGGGATTCCGAGATTCACGGCATTCCGGTAGAAAATCCGCCCGAAAGATTCCGCCAGGATGACGCCGACGTTAACCGCCTTAAGCGTGACCGCAGCGTGTTCCCGGCTGGAACCGCACCCGAAGTTGGTGGAGGCGACGAGGATATCCCCGGCTCTGAACTCCTTCACAAAAGAAGGGTCCGCCCCCTCCATGGCGTGTTTGCCCACGTCCGCCGGATCGGTCAATTCTAAGTATCGCCCGGGATAAATCTGATCCGTGTCAATGTTCGCCCCGAAAACAAAGACCTTACCGCGAATCTCCTTGTTCATTTGCTTTCATCCTTGCTTGCACGTCGAAAAATGAATTCGGCCATAGGTCTTTCCCTTTGCCCTTTTTCCCTCTTCCCCACAGGCCTTTACGCTTCCAGGTAATCCGCCGGATCCACGATTTTCCCCGCCAAAGCGGCGGCGGCGACGGAGGCCGGGGAGCCGACATAGATTTCCGCTTTCGTGTGTCCCATTCGCCCGGGAAAATTCCGGCTCGAGGCGGTGATGCAGGTTTCTCCCGAGGCGAGGATCCCTTCATGGGTCCCCAGACAGGCCGCACATCCCGGGGTCACAAAAGTCGCTCCCGCCTCCACGAGGATTTGCATATCCCCCCGCGCCATGGCCTGCAGGAGAACATCTTTGGAAGCCGGGACCACGAGAAACCGAATCCCCTTGTGGACTTTTTTGCCTTTCAGGATCCTGGCCGCTACGGCCAGATCTTCGGCCCGGCCGCCGGTGCAGGTCCCCAGGAACGCCTGCTGAACCGGGGTTCCGATCAATTCGCGGATCGGCAAAACATGATCCACGCTGTGAGGCGCGGCCAATTGCGGTTCCAGGTTTGATAGATCGTAGGAATGTTCCGCCGCAAAAGCATACCCCGGATCGCTGTGGGCGATTTCAAATTGGTGTTTCACCCGCTTTTTCAGGTAATCCCGGGTGAGAGGGTCCGGTTGGATGTAGCTGGTTTTCGCCCCCATTTCCGTCGTCATATTGCAGAGCGTCATCCGCTCGGAGGATCCCAGATGATCCAAGAGCGGGCCGGCGAACTCGATCGCCTTGTAAACCCCATAGTCCGCCCCGAGATCTCCGATGATCCTCAAAATGACATCCTTGGCAAAAACCCCTTTCCGCAAATTCCCGCTCAAATGGAAGCGGATGATCTCCGGAACCCGGAACCAGAGCTTGCCCGTGATCATGATGACCGCCAAATCCGTGGCCCCCACCCCTGTCCCGAAAGCTCCGAACGCCCCATGGGTGGTGGTATGGGAATCGGTCACCACCAGGATCATCCCCGGATAAACCAGGCCGCGGTCGACCAAGACCTGATGGCAGACCCCCTGGTCCACATCAAAGAGATTGTCGATCCCCTGCTCCCGGCAGAAGTTCCGCATCTGTTTCTGGTTTTCGGCCTGCTGGATCGTCGAGGCCGGGGCATAGTGGTCCAGAAAAAAGGCGATTTTCCCCGGATCCTTAACCCGCTTCCCGCCCATCTCATAGAAAGAGCGGACGGTCTGCAAGTAGATGTCATTAACCCCGGCGAGATCCACCCGGCAGTTGATGATTTCGCCGGTATTCACTTTTTCCTTCCCGGCTGCTCGAGCAAGAATTTTTTCGATTGCGTGCATCTCCCCTGCTCCAATTCCAAAACGGATGAACTAAGTTTGATGGCCTCGTAAAAAGTCCATCTGCCGGAGCGGGCGGGGGGTATCGTCCCCGCCTCCTCCACGGAGAAATCAGCGCCTTATGATCCCAAACGGGCCGGTCTGGCCCCCGGACCCTGGAACCGCTTGGCCCTGACGAAATTCCTTTTTTCAAAAAGCTAAAGTGGTACTTTTGTTTTATTTCGGCTGTTGGATTGAAATCAGCTCCACCTCGAAAATCAAAGTCGCGTTGGGGCCAATCTGCGCCCCTGCGCCCTTGTCTCCATAACCCAGGGCGGCCGGCACATACAGAGTCCATTTCGCCCCTTCTCCCATCAGCTGCAGCGCCTCGGTCCAGCCCCGGACGACCCCGTTTACTTTGAAGGTGGCCGGCTGGTTCCGCTTGTAGGAGCTGTCAAATTCCGTCCCGTCCAGGAGGGTGCCTTTATAATGGACAACGACCGTGTCCGTCGCTTTCGGCTTCTTTCCGGCTCCCGCCTTGACGACTTTATACTGCAACCCGCTGGGGAGGGTCGTCACCCCCGCTTGAGTCTTGTTTTGCGCCAGGAAGGCCTCTCCCTCCTTCCGATTTTTCTCCCCAAGCTGTTTGTTCACCTCTTCCTGCTTGGCCCGCATCTCCTTCTGGAAGGCCATCATGGTTTCCTGTATCTCCTGATCGGTCATCAGAAGTTTTCCGTCCGTCGCCCCATCCTTGATGCCCTTCGCCACAAGGTCCGGATCGATCGGCACGCCTTGTTTCTGAAGGGCTTTGCCGATGTCGACCCCGATCACATAACTCAATTTCTCCTTCTGGTCCTTGAGTTCTCTCCGCTCCTGCGCCTGCCCCCAAGACCCGAACGCCAAAATTCCAATCATCACTGCCACCATTCGGATTTTCATAAAACCCCCTCTGCCTGTCTTAATGCCGCTTCTTCGAGAAATCGCTCGGAAGTGGAACTGCTCTTTTATTTTACCCCCGGGCGAAACCGTAGGTAAAGAAAAATGAAGGCTCCGGATAACCCATTCAGTGACGGGGGGGCGGCAGGCTTTGTTGTTGGCCTGGGGGTTTGGGCGGTACGCGCCGGAAGCATCGGTCGGGATGAGCAGAGACTCGGAGAAAGCCCTGAGACTCCGATCTCAGCGGCGGGAGGCCTTGGCCCCCGCCCCTCCACGAAAGAATCAGCGCCTTATGATTCCAAGCGTAGCGCCCGAACCCCCAGGCCAGGGCACCTCCTGGCATTCACGCCGGACCTAAATCCGTAGCGGCTTCCCACCCTTGACTGAAGGGTTACGCTCCGGATGTACCGATTCAGTCATGGGTGGTAAACGGCTCCGGACACCCGTTGGGGGTAAGGGCCAAGAGGCGCCGGGCCTAAGGGTGCGGACGGTCCGTTTGGAATCATAAGGCGGTGAGTTCTTTGGGGCAGGGAGAGGGTTTGAAGTAAGGGATGAAATGCCCTGAAACCGAGGTTCTACCCGCCGAAGAAAGGGTGGATATACCGGATGTCGTCCCCTTCCTTCAGGACGACGGAATCATACTCCTTGTCCCGGACGATCCGGCCGTTTAAAACAAAAATGATCTGATCCGAGCCCGTTCTCTTGACCAGACTTTGGATCATAGGATCGTCCTTTTTTAGGCCCCGGACAATTTTGACCGCCCGCCGGAACTTGCTCTTGGGGGGAACTTCATGCTCGTCGTAATTAATTCTAACTTTCATGGATGGACTTTCTCAAAAATCCGCAGGAACTCCGTTGCCGTTCCATTCTAAAAGCTGTAGGGGCGATTCAAGAATCGCCCCTACTTCGCAGGGCTTCTTCCTATTCTACATATTCTTCCATGCCCAGCCGTTTGATCAGCCCGGGCGTCGGCTTCCCGCTCTCATCCCATTCCCGCACCTTGTAATAATCGCGAATCGCATCGTCCAAGCCAACCGGAATCCTGCCTGCGGCCGGCCCGGAATTCACCGGTTCCATAAATCGCTTTGGATACTGGAAATCGTGCTCGGTTTTCCATCCATAGCGGATGTTGAGCATCTTCTGCAGGGTCGTGATCCTTTCCCCGCAGCGCCGCAGGTCATCCGTGTTCCATCCCCAACCCGTGCAGGCATTGATGCTGTTGACCATATCCGTCAAGGTGTACCCCCGGAATTCCATGAATTTGCAGTGGCAGGCCGAATTGATGACGTTGCAGTAATCGTGGAATTTCGCGTTGCGGTCCCCGGCATTCTTCCAGGACCACCGCTCTTCGTTTTCCACTTCGCCGATCCCCCATTCGGGCAGCCGGATATGCCCCACCCAGATGTGCTGGGAATTTCCCCTTTCGTGGTTGGGGCCCGCCGCGACGCCGGTGCAATAGTTCAAGGCGGAAATGTACTGCGCCCTCCAATTGTGGGCCGCAATCTCCTGCCCCTTCATTTGGACGGCCCACGCTTCGGACCCTTTGCCCAGGGTCTCCGAAGCGATCTTGCATCCTTCGCCCAGCAGGTAACCCAAACCGTCGGCGCGTTCGCCGATCTTCTTCGTCAGCTCGACCAAAGCCTCGGCGTTGCCCCAGCTCAAATCCAGCCCGTAGGCGTCTTTCTTGGTTATCACGCCTTTTTCATAGGACTCCATGGCCCAGGCGACGACCACGCCCAAGGAAATACAGTCCATGGATAATTTGTTGGCCAGCTCCCCCGCATAGGCCACGGCTTTGATGTCATCGACCATGGTGTTATAGCCCAGCATGGCGAAGGACTCATATTCCGGTCCTTTGCCCTTGTACGCATAGGGGCCTGATTTAACCTCGCAGTGGTTGTGGCACTGGATGACGCAATACTTGCAGGGCCAGGGTTTGGCATTTAGCTCCTTCGCGTAGTTGGAGGCGTGGAAATTTTTGACTCCGCTGGGAAAATCCGCCAGTTGGTAATTCTTGATCGGCAAATTCCCCTGAGGCGCGAAGAGCTCGGTGGCCATGGCCGTACCGACCCGCTTGATCTGCAGCCACTCCGGTTTCAGGGAGTCGAGCTCGGCCAGCCGCTTGTTGATCTCTTTGCTCAGCCGGTCCGCTTCCTTGGGATCGTGCCATCCGGGGTTCTGGGTTCCCCGAACCGCGATCCCTTTGAGAAGCTTGGATCCCATCACGGCCCCGAGGCCGCTGCGCCCCAAGAAGGATTTTTTTCGGGTTTGAATGCAGGCGTACCGGACCCCGCGTTCGCCGGCCTGGCCGATGGTGACGACTTCGAATTCATCGCCCTCCGCCTCCTTGATTCCGTCTTCGGCCTCATAGGCGTCCTTGCCCCAAAATTTCCTGGCGTCTTTGATTTTGGCCTTCCCGTCATCGACCACGATGTAAACCGGCTTCGGCGATCGTCCGTACACGACGATGGCATCGAAACCGGTCTCCTTCAACTCGATCCCCCAACTGGCGGTCGCGGCCGTATCCGCATTCATGTTGATCGAGGGAGAGATGGCCCCGGCGGTCCATTTGGCCGCTCCGGTCTGTTTCAACCCGGTCATGGGGCCCCCGCCAAAGGTAATGCGATTGGCCGGATTGAAGGCCGTTGTTCCTGCCGGGCATTCTTTCCACATGTAGTACGCGGCCAATCCCGCCCCGCCCAAAAACTGTTGGTAAACCTTCTCCGGAAGATTCTCCACATTGCAGGTCCCATTGCTTAGATCGACTTTGAGTACTTTTCCCCACACGCCTTTCATAGATTTCTCCTCCTTGTTTCTTTGAATTGGCTTGTTGCCCAAAAAATCAACTTGTTCGCCTCGGATCAATATCGCCCTGCGCCTTTCCACCCTGCCGCGCACCCGTAGGGGCGATTCCTGAATCGCCCCTACAATCACGGCTGCGCTTACGCCCGGGCTCCCATCCCCGTCAGCCTGTGCCAGGATTTCCGAAAGGAATCCTTCAGCAAGACCAGCGCCATCACGACGAACACCATCGTGTCCGCGGCCGTGGACCAAAAACGCCCCGTGACGGCAATGACCATCCCCAAAACAAAGGCCGCAACAAACGTCCCGGTGAGATTGCCCATCCCCCCGACGATCACCACCGCAAAGGCGACGAGCAAAATGTGAAACCCCATGTACGGTTCGGAGGTGGCGATCGGCGCATAGAGAACCCCGCCCAAAACCGCCAGCCCGGACCCGATGACAAACACAATCGAAAAATACTTGTTCACATTCAAACCCAGACAGCGAACCCCCTCCCGGTCATCCAGGGCCGCGGCGACGATCTTGCCCACGATGCTTCGGCGAAAAAAGAACCGGAGGGCGCCGAAAAGAGCCAAGGCGCTGATCACAATAAAGATCCGATACAAGGGGAAATTCACATCCAAAATGCGGACCCCAAGGCCCACGGGATCGCTCACCGGCTGCGGGGCGGCCCCCCAGATCCATTTGATCGCGTCCGTTCCCATCAGCAGCACCGCGTAGGTCGCGATGATCGCGTAATCCAACGACTCGCCGTAAAGGCGCCGGATCACGAACCGTTCGATCACGTAGGCGATGGGAAGGGACAGGAGAATGGCCAAAACCAGAGCCAGGGGAAAGATTCGTCCGACGGCGGGAAGAATGGTGATAAAAAAATACACGCCCAGGGCGTATACCATCCCATGGGCAAAATTGACGATCTGCATGGTCCCGAAGGTGATCGAAAGTCCGATGGAAAAAAAATAGAGGATCGCCCCGATCGTAAAGCCGTAAAGAAGGGTTTCAATCATAGGGTTACCCCTCCGCCGCCGGTTTGCCGCGAAACCGGGGCAGGAGATCGGCCACGTACCCGGTCAAGCCGCGGCGGAACTTGAAAACGAGCACTAAGAGCAGGGCCCCCAGAAACAACTCCCAGCGAGTGATGGTGGTGGCTAAAACATTGGTGATCAGCTTGAACACCACGGCCCCCACCAGCGCGCCATAGAGATTTCCGGCCCCCCCGATGAGAATGGCGAAGATCACCTCGATGTTCCCAAAGGGAACAATGACGGTCGGGGCCACGAACCCGTAGAAGATGGCGTACAGAGTGCCCGGGAGGGCCGCCAGGGTGCTGCTCAGGACAAACGTGAGCCATTGATACCGGAACGTGTCATATCCCAGGAATTGGACCCGGTCCTCATTTTCCTTGATGGAGCGAACGAGAACCCCATAGGGCGAAAGGGTGAAGGTTTTCAGCAGCAAAAAGACCGCCAGCATGCAAAATAGGGCGAAGATGAAGACCGTGGGTTTGTCATTGAAGTCCAAGAAGCCCACCGCGGCTACGCTGTTGGGCAGTCCGTCTTCTCCCCGCGTGATCCCCTGCAGCCCCGAAGCGGCCAGCCAATAGCCGATCTGATTGAAAGCCAAGTTCACTAAGGCAAAAGGAGCCCCTTCGGTTTGCACCACAATAAACCCGATGAACGCCGCCACGACGGCTCCGACCCCTACCCCGGCGGCAATGGCGAAGAAGGGGTTGGGACTCACGTGAACCAGAAAGAGGCTGGCCGTATACGCCCCGATTCCGTAATAGAGAACATGGCCGAATGAAAGCCGGCCCATATACCCGTACAGGAGATCGTAGGAGAGCACCAGGATCGCAAAAATCGTGAAGTCGATGACCCAGTTCAGGCGGAGGAAAAGGGCCATCAGGGCGAACGCCCCCCCGATGAAGGCCATATCCCGGAAAATCACCCTCCGTTTGTACGGGGCAATGGAAATGAAATCCACTTTCAGGCCTCTCGTTTGACCCGTTGACGATTAGAGGAACTCCTCCAACTCGGCCGTGTCGACGATTTCCCTTGGGTTGGCGATCTCGTGGTCGATCTTCCCCTCTTTCATGATGTAGATGCGGTCCGCCAATTTGGCCACCACCGAAAGGTTCTGTTCGACGATAATCGCCGAGACCTTATTCTGCTTCATCCCGTTCAGGATCCGAAAGATCTCTTCGATGACGATCGCCGCCAAACCCTCGGTCGGCTCGTCGATGAGGAGGATTTTGGGATTGCCGACAACCGCCCTTCCGATCAGGAGTATTTCCCGTTGCCCGCCGCTCAGGCTGCCGGCTTTGGAATCCAGAAACTGGGCAAACTTGGGGTATAAATCGACCACTTTCTTCAGGGCGGTCTTCAAATCTTCTCCCGAGGCGTGGGCCGCCAACTCGACGTTCCCGCGCACGGTCAGGTTGCTGAAAACCTTCTTGTCCTGGGCGACATAGCGAATTCCCCGGCGGGCCACCTCTTCGGGGGCCAAACCTTGGATTTCATGCCCCGCATGGGTAATCGTTCCTTTGGTCGGATGCAGCAAACCGGCGATGGTTCGCAGCAGGGTGGTTTTCCCGGCCCCGTTGCGGCCGACGATGAATACGGTTTCCCCTTCGTTCAGCCGGACCGACACCTCGTGGAGAACCTTGGCGTGTCCGTAGGCGACATCGATTTCCTTTACGTCGAGCAAGTTTTATCTTCCTTTCCCCAGTAGCATTCGCGGACCTTCGGATCGCACAACACATCGGCGGGCAACCCTTCACAGATGATCCGTCCTTCATTCATGACCGAGAGACGGCCCACCAAGTCGACGATTTTGGATATCTTATGCTCGATAATGACCACGGCGAAATCCTTCTGGACCCGGCGCAGGAGGCTGATTACATCGGCGATCTCGTGATCGCTCAAACCCGACAGAGGCTCGTCCAGCAACAGCAGTTTCGGCTTCAGCGACAGGGCCATGGCCAGTTCGAGCATTCGTTTGTCCCCATAGCTGAGTTCCGAGGTCTTGATTCCCGCCTTCTTCTCCAGCCCAACTTCGTTCAGGGCCCGGCGGCAGATTTCCAGGTTTTCCTTTTTTTGAGCCGGTTGGAGATAGAAATTATTCAGGGAATGTTCTTTTTCTTTAAAACGAATGTTGGCCAGAATCAGGTTCTCCCAGGCGGTAAGGGAACTGAACACGGAGACGAGCTGGAACGTGCGGACCATGCCCATGGCCACCCGGCGGTGGGGCGAGGCATGGGTTATGTCCTGCCCCGCAAAAAACACCTGCCCTTCGTTGGGGACGAAAAAACCGGAGAGGAGGTTGAAAAGGGTTGTCTTGCCGGAGCCGTTGGGGCCAATGACCCCGGCCACCTGTCCCTGCTCCACGTGAAAATCGACTTCATTCACGGCCACCAGCCCGCCGAAGCGCTTAGTTAAATTTTTGGTTCCGATCAGTTCGCTCATTTTCCTTTTCCCCTGCGCCCCCCTGCGCTTCGCTGCATCTCTGGACAAGGGGCGGCTCCATTATTCGTCAGTCCATAAAGGTTAGGCACCCAAGAAGAAATCCCTCCTTTCCTCCCTTTACAAAAGGGAGGCCAGGGGAGATTTTGTGGATAGGCCTGGACCATCATGGCCTTGTTCGTAAAAGGACACACCTTGTTTTGCCCATATGGGGCTTCGGCTACCAGCCCATCTCTTTCACGGTGGGCAGGAACGCATCCCCGGCGTAAACGTCGATAATCTTGGCGTAATCCCACTTTGGATGTTTCCGCGCGGCCGGCCCTTTGCCTTCCACAATCCAGGAGTTATACTTGTATTGCGGCCGGCCGTCGACCCGCCATTTGGCCGGTCCTTTTGCCGACTTGAAATCCGGCTTGGCCATTAGGGCTTCGTACATTTTTCGCGGATCCATGGAATTGGAGAGCTCCATGGCCCGCAGGGTTTCCATCGCTCCGTCATAAGCGGTCATGCCGTACGGGTCCGGCGGCTCGCCGTAGGCTTTCATATAGCGGTCTGTGAACTCCTTGGCGGCCTTAACCACTTCCGCATCCTTAAATCCTTCCAGGTTGTGGTACCACCACATCTGGCACCAGATCCCTTCCAGCGCTTCCGGCGGGATGCCCACGGCCATGGAGTCGATAATCCAGTTGAAGAAGAGTTTGGTCTTCTTTTTCAAACCCATTTCATGCGCCTGTTTGAGAACAGTAATGGCATCGTTTCCCCAATGCCCCATGCAGATGAAATCAGGCTGAAATTCCAAAGCCTTGATCAGGAACGGAGTAACGTCGGCCGTTCCCACAGGCGACCAGACCACATTGGATTTGACTCCCGGGCGGTTTTTCAGGACCGCTTCCGCTCCGCCAAATGCAAACCTACCATAGGCATAATCGGGCATAAAGAAGACCACATTCTTGGCTTTTAAGTTGTCCACCACATATGCGGCTGCGCCTCGGCCGACCATCCCATTGTCCCCCAGAGAACACAGGCTGTAGGGCCCTTTTTCGGCCTTGGTGAAGTAGCTGTCGGGAACCCCGTTGGTCGTCATCAGGAAGAATTTGTCCTTTTTGGACTGCCCGTTCATAGCCAAGGAGATATGCGCAAAGGTGCCGCCGACCACGGCATGAACCTTGTTGTCCTGGACCAACTCATTCACTCGGCGAATCCCCACATCGGGTTTGCTTTCGTCATCCCGCTCGATAACCTCGATTTTATAATTCTTCCCGCCGATCTTGACCCCTCCCGCATCATTCTTCTCTTTCACCGCCAATTTAGCCGATTTCATCTGCAGCGGCCCCAAAGAGGACCCTGGGCCGGTTACCGAATACATCATGCCGATTTTGACCGTATCGGCCGCCAGGGCGGTCCCGAAGATCATTACCACGGCAAAAACAATCAACAATCCCAGACTCTTTTTCCACCCATCTTGAAATTTCACGGCGTCCTCCTTTTCTTGAGAAGTTAAGCGATTCTTCACCTGCCGCCCCAGTTCAATCTCCTTCCTCATCCTTTACTTCTGGGCCAAAGCCACGGGACCCGCTTTCAGGAACTCCCTTTTAAATGAATTTCCCCAAAGGGGGAACAGAGAAGGGTTATGAGAAAAGGTAAGCGAAAAAAATCCGGCATTAAAAATTCGTCTCGCGGAGCATGAGTTTCTATGCGGCCGTATAGGAGGCATATTAATTATCAATCCGCTTGTTTGTCAATGTTTTTTCTGTATCCGGATATAACCTTGTTGACGAGATTTTTTCTTATTGGACGCGCCTTAAATTATTAGTAAGAATTTAATATTATTTGTAATAAATGGCAATTGGAGTTCTCCTCATATATCCAGAGGACGAAAACACAAGACGACGGCCATGACGATGAAAACCATCGTCTCGGCCCCCTGCGACCAGTACCGGGCCGTCAAGGCCATGATCATCCCCAAGGCAAAGGCGGAGATAAAGGTCCCGCGCAGATTGCCCATGCCTCCCACGATGACGACCGCAAAGGCGAGCAACAGAATCGAGAGCCCCATGTAAGGTTGCACCGCGCTGATGGGGGCATAAAGAACGCCCCCCAAAGCCGCGAGGGCGCTGCCGATAATAAACATCAGAGAAAAATACCTGTCCACCCGAATTCCCAGGCTCCGCACTCCGTCCTTGTCATCCAGGGCGGCCACGACGATTTTCCCCACAATCGTTTTGCGAAAGAAAAGCTCCAGGGCCAAAAAGAGGAGAATGGCGATCGCAAAGATGATGATGCGGTAAACGGGAAAGGTCATCCCCCAGAAATCGAGGTAGGTGCTCATGGGGGTGCTGAACGGAAGGGGGTTTACGCCCCAAATCAACTTGATGGTATCCACACCGATCAGGGTAACGGCGAACGTGGCAATAAAAGTGTAATCCAGGGATTCGCCATAGAGCCTGCGGATGATAAACCGTTCGATGAGGTAACTGATCGGGATAACGGCCAGGATGGCAATCATCGCGGCGGGGATGAAATGCCCCCCCAGCCAGGGGATGAAAGTGATCAAAACGTAGACGCCGATGCTGTAGGTCAACGTGTGGGCAAAGTTGACGACGCGCATGGTCCCGAAGGTCAGGGAAAGGCCGATGGAGACAAAGTAGAGAATGGCGCCGATGGAAAAGCCGTAGAAAATCGTATAGAGCATGCTCAGGCCCCTTTCTTCGCTGCCGCAGCAACTTCTTTGGGGCGCCGAAAATGCTCGCCGATATTTTCAAAATATCCCCAGATTCCCTTGCGGAACTTAAAGACGATGATGAGCATGGACAGGCCCAGAAACATCTCCCAGCGGTGAATGTAGATGGCCAGATAGTTGCTGATCATCATATAGGCCACCCCGCCGATGACCGCCCCGTAGAGATTCCCGGCTCCCCCGATGAGACAGGCGAAGACCACCCCCACGTTCTGGTGCACATCCATCACATTGGGGTTGACGAATTTGTAATTCAGGGCGGTCAGGGCCCCCGCCAGACCGGCAATGGCCGAGGCAATCACAAAGGTAACCCACTTGTAATAATACGTGTTGTATCCCAAAAAGCGCACCCGGTTTTCGTCTTCTTTGATGGAGCGGACCAGGATTCCGTAGGGAGAGGTGGTCAGGCGTTTGAGGATATAGAACACCAGGAGAAGGGCCAGCAGCGACAGGGCAAACATGACGGTCTTGTTGGTGAAGTCCAAAAACCCGATGCTCTTGGCGTGCGCCCCGAACCCGTCTTCCCCGTTGGTGATATGCTTGAGAGGAGATAAAACCAGGAAAAAACCGATATGGTTAAAGGCCAGGGCCATGAGGGAAAAACAGGCCCCCGTCGCCCGGACCATGATCGGTCCTAACATCATTCCCAATAGCCCCGCGGCGACCACTCCGCAAAGAATGGCGAGAAGGACGTTGGTTTGGAAATATTTGATCAAAAATCCGTAAAAATAGGCGCCGGTTCCCAAATAGAGGAGGTGGCCGAAAGAGAGGCGCCCCATGTATCCGTAGAGGAGGTCGAAGGAAAGGGCAAAGATGCAGAAGATCATGAAGTCCGTGACCCGATGGATGGAGATCAGCGGCATCAAAATGAGGAAACCGACGCCGATGATCAAAACCTCGAGCCCGATCCGGCCCTTTTGGGAAACTCCCCCCTGACCCGGTAAAATCAACTTGTCGCTTTGATCCAAAACAGGCTCCTTTTTCGCACACATCGATTCCCGGGAAAAGGAACCCTGCGCTCTCCAATCCCAAAGGGCTGGGTTTTCAGGGGACCGGCCGGAAATCAGGAAGACAGGGACGGGCAATCCGCCCGCCCCTGTCCGGGCATGAGCGGGTTACCAACCCATATCTTTCAGCGGCAGACAGAGCTCGGGACCCTGGTACACATCGACCACTTTGCCGATATCGTATTTGTCCTTCCGGGCCTTCGATCCCTTTCCATCGATAATGAAGTAGGCGTATTTGTAATCCGGCCGGCCGTCTACCCGCCATTTCGCCGGTCCCTTCGGACCCGTGAATTCGGGTTTGTCCATCATCGCCTTGTAAACCTTGGCCGGTTCCGTGGAGTTGGACTCCTGAACCCCGCGCAAGGCCTGTTCCATGGCGATATACGCGTAAATGGCAAATGTGTCCGGGATATCTCCGTATTCTTTGAAATACTTCTGGGAGATTTCCTTGACCGCATTTTCGGTCGCCGGGTCTTTGAGCCCGCTCAGGTCGTGATACCACCACCACCCCATGGTAACCCCGTCCAGCGCGTCCGCAGGAACCCCGGAGGAGAGGGTGTAGCCGATCGAGTTATAGAAGATCTTCGTTTCCTTCCTCAATCCAAGCTCATAAACCTGTTTCAACACATTGATGGCGTCGTTTCCCCAATGGCCCATCATGACCACGTCGGGCTTGGTTTCCTTGACTTTGATGATATAGGAGGTGAAATCGGGAGTTCCCACCGGGGACCAGAGTTCGGTGACTTTGACGTGCGGATATTTTTCTTTGAAGACCTTGTTCGCCCCTTTGGCCGCCCCGTGGCCGTAGGCGTAATCGGGGAGGAAGAGGACGACGCTCTTGGGCTTGTAGGTCTTGGCCACATAGTCGCTGCAGATTCTGCCCACCGCATCCACGCCGCCCATGGTGGAGGAGTAATAAGGCGCCTTTTCGGCCTTTTCAAAGGTCTTCTCCTGAATCCCGTTGGGGACGATCACGAAGGTCTGCCCGCTTTTGATCTGCTCGTTCAGGGCCTGGCTCACATGGGCGAAGGTCCCGGCCACGAGGACATTCACGCCGTCATTCTGATACTCGCGCAATCTCCGGACAGCCACGTCCGGTTTGGTTTCGTCGTCGCGGATAATCGCTTCGACCTTCATTTTTTTGCCGCCGATGGTCAAACCGCCTTTGTCGTTCACTTCTTTGATCGCCAATTTGACCGCCTCCACCTGGATCTTGCCTACGGCCGAACCTGCGCCGGTCTGGCTGAACATCGCCCCCACTTTTAAAGTGCCCTGCGCAAAGGAAGTTCCCGCCAGCGTCACCAGGAAAAGAACCGCTCCGACTGCCGCAACCCAACGAAATCTCCGCGTCTTCATTTTTTCCTCCTTTTTTTATTTACCCTCTGCTGCCCGGCTTTGCTCGAATTCTCCCAAAAAATAATCCCCTTTCCAAACAGAGAAAAGGGGATCCGATCCCTTTGGTCAACAAATACCGCCTTCGTTTCCCGCCGACAATTTCAACGCCCGGTTCCTTTTTCCTCTCCGCAACCCTTTGCCGAGTATATGAAAGCGGTTTCAAGGTGTCAAGCAAAAAAGGTGAGCAAAAAAGGCCGGCAAAGGAGCTTTCATTCCGGATCTTCCTCGTCTTGTTTCTCCAAGGGCAAGTCCTTCAAGATCGCGAGGATTTCTTCCTTATGCTCGGGAAGCGCCTGGATGATCCCCCACCCTTTCTGCGTTTGAAAGATCCCGTCATAGGCAGAATCGTGATAGCTTCTCAGGCGGTGGGGGATATCGCGCTCCGTGAGAATCGAATCCAACAATCGCGCCTGAATTTCATTTTCCAAGACAGCGATCTTCTCAAATTCTTCCATGGGAACCCTTCCTTTTTTGCGTCGTGAATCCTTCTCCTGAGAATTGGAATATATCATATTTTTTCAAACCATTTCCACTCAATCCAAGGTAAAATTGTTATACCTTTTCCAGAGATTGCAGACCGGGTATCCCCATGAACGTTTTCCTTGACCCTATCCTGATCGAATACGGCCCTCTCCGGGTTAGCTGGTACGGGCTTATGTATGTTTTCGGTTTTCTGATCTCTTATCTTCTCGTGCTCCGCCAGATCCGGAAAAAGGACTTCGGCCTTTCCAAACCGGAAATCGAAAGCCTCTTTTTTTATTTGATTATCGGCCTGGCAGCGGGCGCCCGGCTCGGGTATGTGGTTTTCTACAACTTTGGGATGTACCTTCAGGACCCGTTGGAGATCTTCGCGGTTTGGCACGGGGGAATGTCCTTTCACGGCGGGCTGATCGGCGTAATCATCGTGGGCATCCTGTTCTCCTGGAAAAACAATAAATCCTTTTGGAAGTTGGCCGACCTGCTGACCGTCACTGCCCCCATCGGCCTCGCCCTGGGAAGAATCGGCAACTTTATCAATGGAGAACTCTACGGGCGCGTCACCCAGGCCCCGTGGGGCATGGTCTTTCCTTCGGGGGGGCCCCTTCCCCGCCACCCCTCCCAGCTTTACGAAAGCGCGCTGGAAGGGTTTCTGCTTTTCGCCGTTCTCTGGCGGCTCAAGGACAAAAGGATCCCTGAAGGGGGAATTCTCCCCCTCTTTCTGATTTTTTACGGGATCTTCCGTTTCTTCATCGAGTTCTTCCGCGAACCGGATGCGCAATTAGGCTTTATCCTGGGGCCATTTTCGATGGGACAGGTTTTATGTTTCCTGATGATCCTGGGCGGGATAGGTTTGTATTGGTTCCTGAAGAAAAGGGTTAAAAATGCCTAAAATGCGCTAAATTGCCTAAAATATGTTTAGCGGGGCGATGCTTTGCGCCCGATATCGGGCACGCGCAGCATACCCCTACGGGTGCCTGAAATCCATAAATTTTAGTCGCCTTTCTCACGCTATGCGCTATGCGTTTTTCCTACGTTGTCAGCCGTCTATAAATCTTGGGCAATTCCCGGGGGAGATCGCAGGTCTCTTCGATTACCAAGTATCGCGAGGCGTGGCACATCCGGCGCAGGTAGTCGTACCCGGCCCGGTCCACGGTAATGCAAAAGGTGTGAATATTCCTGCGGGCCGCCTCCTCCAGGGCCGCGGTCGTGTCCTGGAGGGCGTATTCTTTTGAGGACCGATCCTCCCCGTAATCATAATCCTGGGGATAGCCGTCGCTCACCAAAATAATATTTTTGATCTTCTCCTCTCGTTTCTCCATCTTCGAGATGGCGTGGCGAATGGCGGCGCCCATGCGCGTGGATCGCTGGGCCTTCAGCCCGCCGATGCGGCCTTTGACTTCCTCGTTATATTCTTCCTGAAAATCCTTGATGAGGAAGAAATCCACCTCCTTTCGCCCATACCCGGAAAAGCCGAAGATCGCGTATTCGTCCCCCAACTCATCCAGGGCCTCGGCCATGACAACGATGGCTTCCTTCTGGATATCAATCACTTTTTTGTCACAGGCCGTCGGGTCAGGAAATTCGCGTTTTTCTTTCCCGTTCGCTTTTTCATCCGTCGAGGCGCTCAGGTCGACTAAGAAGAGGGTGGAAAAATCCCGATCTTTCCGGTTTCTCTCTACATAGATTTTTTCCGAGGGAGATTTCCCGGCCCGGCGGTCTACCGCGGCCTCGATGGCCTCATTAAGATCGATCTCCTCCCCCCGCTCCAAATGGGGAATCCTTTTGAACCGCTCGGGTTTCAACATTTGGAACTGCCTTCGAACCTCTTTTACCAGGTCGGCGTTTTCCTCCAGGGTCTTCGGCACAAAATCCGGGACTTCCTCCTGAATTCCCTTTTCCCGCAGCCGGCACCATTTGACCCGATAGTCATTGATGAGGTAATCCCATTCATCGTAATAAAATACTTTCTCACCCGTTTCCGCGGCGATTTCGGAAAGGAGGGAGTTCAATTCGGATTTCAGGTTATCCCGGTTCTTTTCCATAGCCTTCTCCCGCCGGACAGCCTTTTTAATCAAATCCGATAGATCCGTCGCCAGAAGCCCCGGAGATAAATCCTCCCCATCACCCTCATAGATCTCCAGGTCGATATCCATCCCCTTCTCCAATAGATCCTTCAGGGCCTCCGGAGAAAGGGGAATTCCCCCTTCGATCTTTTCCAAGAGATTTCGAATCTCGCGGATCCGAACTTTTTTCTGAACCAACTCCGGGTGCATTTCTCCCCGGTACGAAAGGGGCAAAAGAGGGTGGTAGGGCGCCTCCCCCTCGGAAATGCGGGTGGCAAAATCCATCTCCGGCCGCTCCGCAAGGTTGGGAGGCAGGGCAGGATAATTCCTTGCCTCCGGATCCGCTTGCCCCGTGGAGAAGGGAAGATTCGGGATCCGGGCTAACCATTGGTAAAAAAGGGTCGTGAGGCGGGCTGAGTCTCCCACCGTGGCGCCATCCTGAAGAAGAGAGGCGACCCTCAAAGCCATTTGCTCCAGATATATCGGGATGGGCCAGGGAGTTTCTTCACCGATCTCCCCCAAAGCCCCAAGGCGGAGCAGAACCTCCACCAAAGCCTCCGGCAGGGGGAGGGAATTCAGCTTAGGACGATTCTTGAAAATCTTCGGCAAAAGAAAAGCCAGATCCTTTGCCAATCCCCGGTAATGCTTCCTGAGGCATTGATCGATCCGCGAACCCTCCAGAACCGCAAAGAGATCTCGGGCCAGATTTCTCTTCGGGAAGAGATTGAGGAAAGCATCCAAAGGGTTGACCGGCTTTTCTTTATCCAGGACGGATAGCAAACTTTTTTCCAGAAGTTCTCGGGGAAAATACTCGGAAACGGCAGCAAGGCTGAACGCAAAGGTCCCAAACTCCACTTGTCCGGCCTGATGAGCGGCCGCGATCTTAAAGGCTCTGAAATTCAAATCGGCCGAAGGAAATTCGCTCCCGGATGCCGGGAGAAATACAAACTCCCCGTCCGTAAACGGCCAGGGGCCGGGGGAATGAGTCCCCTTCCCTTCCGTCTCTTTGAGCGGACGGATGCCCATGGGCTTTCCGGTCATGGCCTGCACCAGGATTTTCAGGGCGCCGCCTGTGTCCGTTAGAAGGACATGGGGGTTTGTCTCCTCTCCGATCTGCCAGGCTTGCTTCGATTCCAAGGAGAAATAGGCCATGGCCGCGGCTGGGTTCTTGCGGATTACGGCAAGGCCGGTTTCAAACCAAGAATTCAATTTATCTTTTTTGATTTCAGAACTTATCCTTGGAATGTTAATAAAATACTTCGTGGATACGGCCCAGTCCTTTTCAGCCAAGGTTTTCCCCAGGGTAAGGAAACGGGCGCCTTCTCCGGGGGATAAACCGCTCAGGATTTCAGGCCCCTTTTCAAGGAACTCGATGAGGCTTTCCCGCGAGTTCACGGCTAAGATCCAGGCCCATTTCAGGAAGGAAGGGCGAGTTGCGGTGGGAATCCTATTTACGGATTGGGGAGCGAGGCGGAGGAACTGGATAGCCAGTTTGCTCGACCTTTCGGCAACGAGCCGGGCCATTTTCAGCAACTCCGCCCGGTGGAAAGCCTCCAGGTCCGGAAGAGCAAGGAAAGATTCCTTCAGAGCGCAATCGATCCGCTCCAAATCCCAGCGGGCCAGGCGGCGGAGATGAAGGGCAAAGTCTTTCCATTCTTGGATTTCAGTTTCATTCATAAAGACTGCTCACCACAGAGAGCACAGAGAACACAGAGGGCTAAAATTTTCTGAGAAACGAATACCGAAACTATAGGGAACGGCAAGAGAAAGTAATCATGGTGAAAGGGCCAAATTGTCCGCTCGATTCTGAAAGATCGTTGGCGTCATGTCTACTTATTAAGGTCGTTCACTATAAAGCAAATTAATTTCACCGTCCAAAACCAAGGCAAGCAGCTCAAGGCGAATCATTTGATTGAATGAATTATGCTCTTTTCATAAAAAAGCTCTGTGATCTCTGTGTCCTCTGTGGTGAATGGGTTTAAATAAAAATGGCGGAAATGACTTCCTTGATGCCTTTCACCACATCCGCCTCATCGGCGACCGCCTGGGCCACGGCGATTTCGCAGGCGCGGCGGGGCTTGATGCCCTGAACGATGAGCTGACCGGCGTAAATCAGGAGGCGGGTCGACACTCCTTCTTCAAGCCCCTGGTCGCGAAGGTTGCGTACCTTCTCCCCCAATTTGGCGAGGTCAAGGGCCGTGTCGAAGTCAACCCCGCTTTCGTGAGCGATGATTCTCGCCTCCACCTCTTTTACGGGATAATGGAAATCGATGGCCACAAACCGCTGGCGGGTGCTGTGTTTCAGGTTTTTGAGGACGCTTTGATATCCGGGATTGTAAGAAATGACCAGGAGGAAATTTTCGTGCGCTTCCAGGATCTCCCCTCTCTTTTCGATGGGCAGAATCCGCCGGTAGTCCGCCAGAGGGTGAATCAGAACGGTCGTGTCCTTGCGCGCCTCCACGATCTCGTCCAAATAGCAGATCGCCCCGTTCTTCACGGCCCGCGCCAAGGGCCCGTCCACCCAGAAGGTCTCTTCCCCTTTGAGAAGATACCGCCCCACCAAATCCGACCCGGTGAGATCCTCGTGGCAGGCGACGGTGATCAACGGAATGGAAAGGCCCAGCTCCTTTCCCAAACGGTAGGTCATGAATTCGACAAACCGGCTCTTCCCGCAGCCGGTCGGCCCTTTGAGCAAAACCGGAAGTCTGGATCTGTAAGCGGAAGTGAATATCTCGACCTCATCGGCGAGGGGTATGTAATAAGGCTCCTCGGCGATGACGAATTCTTCAAACGGTCTCGCGATTATCTTTTTCATGGCCTTAGATTAGCAAAGAGGAAAAAGAAATGGCAACAAATAAGTGATGACTCCGTAAAAAGTCAAGTAGACCGTCACCCCGGCGAAAGCCGGGGTCCAGAACGCCTTGAAATAACTGGATTCCGGCTTTCGCCGGAATGACAAATTCTATGAAATCCCGACTTTTTACGAGATCATCAATAAGTGATGGGTTCGTAAAAAGACGGGAGCAAATATTTTGGAGCCCCGGCAGGGCGCGGGAACAGCTCCCCCGCGCCCAATCCAAGCTCTTATCTCAAAAACAAAGATCAAGACAACACTTGATGAACTCGTAAAAAGTCGTCATTCCCGCGCAGGCGGGAATCCAGAATCTGCCAAGATATTGAAAGGACTGGATTCCCGTTTTCACAGAGGGAATGACGGAATAGCCCATTTTCAGACCTTTTACGAAACCATCAACACTTTAGCCCTTAGAAAAAAGGAATTTCGTCAGGGCCAAGCGGTTTTAGGGCCCGGGGCCCAGACCGGCCCGCTTGGAATCATGAGGCGCTGATTTCTCCGTGGAGGGGGCGGGGATGATACGCCCCGCCCCTCCGGCGGAAACAAGCTCTGATCTTCGAGGCCAAGGGCCAACCCAGCCGATGCTTCCGGCGCGCTCCGTTCCGGCCCCCGGGCCCCGACAGAGGCGGGCACATAATTTTTTCAAAACTCTAAACTGATACAGATCCAGAGTGAAAGTAGGCAAGAAATGGAATCGAGCTTGATTTACGCCAAATCTTTTGGTATTGAGAAGAAAAGGACTATAAAGGAGAAGGATAGGCATGAGACGATTTGTTATTGAGGTTGGCATGGGCGTGGATCAGCACGGGCAGGACAACACCCGGGCCGCCGAAAAGGCCGTCCAGGATGCGATTCATCGCAGTTGCCTCTGCGGGATGCGCGAGGTCGCCGGTATTAAAAGCCCGGATGAAATCCTCGTGGAAGTTTTGATCGGGTGCCCGAATCCCGATTCCGTGGATACGGAAAAGGTTTTGAAAGCTCTCCCCCTCGGGCGGAAGAAAATCAGCGTCCAGAAAGGGGGCCTTTCAGGCAAGACCCTTTTCATCCCGGAAATGGGGGACAAGACCGATGAAATGATCGCGGCTATCGCCATGGTGACTGTGTATGTCCCCTGAGGGCGCATAGAGCATGGAGCATAGGGCATAGCGGCGCACCCGAGGAGAATCGATTGGAAAAGAAAGAAGTCACAGTCGTGTTTCAGCCCTCGGGCCTCCGGGGACAAATTGAAAAGGGAAAATCCCTTCTGGAAGCGGCGCAGGAGCTCGGGGTCGCTCTGGAATCCGTCTGCGGCGGGAAGCACGTCTGCGGGAAATGCCGCGTGCGAATCGAGGAGGGTTTTTATGCCCGGGATGGGCTGAGTTCCAGCCGTGGCCATCTTTCCCCTTTCTCGGCCGAAGAAAAGAAATTCATCAGTCCTGAGGAGCAAGAATCCGGATATCGGCTGGCCTGCATCGCCCTTTTGAATGGAGACGTTCTTGTTTACTTGCCGGAGGAAAGCCGGGGCAAGAAGCAGGTGATTCGCAAGGAAATCCGGGACCTACCTTTTGACTTGAATCCCGGCGTGAAACCCTATTTTGTTGAACTGCGCCCCCCTACCCTCGCAGAACCTCTTGCTGATTTCGAAAGGCTGAGTCAGGCGTTGGAAAAGGAATTCGGCCTAAAGGGACTTTCGATCGACTTCCTTACCCTGAAAAACCTTCCCCAAAAGCTCAGGGAGAAAAACTGGCAGGCAACGGTTGTGGTCTGGATGGATCGGGAAATCCTGGAGGTTATCCCCGGGCGGGCGGAAAATTATTACGGGGTCGCCGTTGATATCGGAACGACGACCGTCGCCCTTTATTTATGCAATTTGCAAAACGGCAAGGTCGAGGCCGCGGATTCCATCATGAATCCCCAGGTGTCTTACGGGGAGGATGTCATGTCCCGGATCAGCTATGCCATGCAGCATCCCGTAGACGGCTTGAAGCGGATGCATGAGGCCATCATCGCGGGTCTGAACCATTTGATCCATTCGGTAACAAAATCCGCCGGCATCACCGAACGCGACATTTTTGAAATGACGATGGTGGGCAATACGGCCATGCACCACATCTTCCTAAGCATCAACCCCCTCCATTTAGGGTTGTCCCCTTTTTCTCCGGCCATTCATCATTCCTTCGATATCAAGGCCCGGGATCTCGGACTTCATCTCCACCCGGCAGCCAATGTCCATGTTTTGCCCATCGAAGCGGGATTTGTTGGCGCGGACAACGTGGGGGTTCTCATCGCCGAAACCCCACATGGGAAAGAGGAGTTGGCTCTTCTCATCGACGTGGGAACGAACGGGGAGTTGGTTCTGGGAAATAAGAAGCGCCTTCTCTCTTGTTCCTGCGCCACCGGCCCGGCCTTGGAGGGCGCCCATCTGCAATTCGGGATGCGCGCCGCCCCTGGAGCCATCGAGCGGGTTCGCATCGACCCCAAAACCCTTGAGGTTCGGTTTAAGGTCATCGGTTTGGAAAAATGGAGCGGCGAGTGTTCGCCGGAGGAGATCCAGGCGCGGGGGATATGCGGCTCCGGAATCATTGAAGCCCTGGCCGAGATGTATAAAGCCGGCGTGCTGGAAAAAAGCGGGCGCTTCAATGCCCGCCTCGCTTCCCCTCGAATCCGCAAGTTGGAAAAGGGCTATGAATTCGTTCTGGCCGGGAAGGAAGAGACGGCCATCGCCAAGGAAATCACCGTCTCTCTGGCCGATGTCCGTGCGGTCCAGATGGCTAAGGGCGCCCTTTATGCCGGGGCCAAGGTGATGATGAACATCCTGGGAATCACGAAGATCGATAAAGTCATTCTCGCCGGAGCTTTCGGCAGCATGATCGACCGGGAACGGGCGCTCATCCTGGGAATGTTCCCGGACTGCGGCATCGAGAACGTTTCCTCGGTTGGGAATGCCGCCGGAGACGGCGCCCGTCTGGCCTTGTTGGATCGGGAAAAACGGGGGGAAGCGGACCGAATTGCCCGCCAGGTCGAATATATCGAATTGACGACGGATACAAATTTTACGGATGAATTTGTGAAGGCCCTGTCGTTTCCGGATTAATGGCAGTGGAAAGTTTCCTAAATCCCCCCACCTCCTCCGAGTTCCCGAGTTTATACCTCGTCGCCTTTATTAGGATGTTGGCTGGGGTTCGTGCCCAGCTTCTTCCTCAAGAGCTTGACATCGGGCTCTAACCACCCAAGAGATTTGTAGAATTCTTCTGCATCACGCCAAACGTCCGCAATGAGTACTGCGCATCCACGCGCCGAGAGTTCCTGATGTATTCGTTCCACGAGTTTGGTTCCAATACCCCGATTCCGTTCAGACCTCTTCACAATCAGTTCGTTCAGGTATGCTCGAAAACCAAGATCGTGAGCGCAAACAAAGCCGAGGATTTGCTCTTCTTCATCCCAAACGAAAGATAGACCGGCTGATGCGCCAAGTGCACGTTCAAGGACGTCCTTGCGCCAGCTATCTTGCCAAAAGCCCGGTTCGGACTGCATCAGCGACTTGATCGCAGGGATATCCTTTGGTGTCGCTTGTCTTATCATTGTTCCTTCAAGCCAACGCTCAGCTTCAGCGGAGGCGGAACGCCCTCCGCTGGAAGCGCTTGTTCGGTCATTTACTCCGCATTCAAATTCTTCAGGATTTTCTTCGCCAATGGCTCTTTGATCTCGATATGCCGTGGAACCGCTTCCACTACCCCCGGTTTTCGGATTGATCCAAAGGGAGTGGGAAGTGCCTTCCCGTTTTAAATAGCAGCCAGCAATCCGTAATTTACGTTCCAAATCTCGCCGTTTCACCCGATCAGCACCTTTTCCTGGATAGCGTCTTCAGGCAGCCCGCGAAGGATGTCCGCCTTGCGGTCTTCCAGAATCAATTCAATAGCCTGCCGAAGACTATTCTTAGCTTCCTCGATCGTCTCCCCTTGTCCGTTTGCACCGGAAATCTCCGGACAAATGGCCCAGTAGCCGCCCTCGGGTGCTGGTTCAATAATTGCCGTGAATTCAGCTTTCATTGAATCTCCTTTCTTTTATTGACCGAACGTATGCCTCACAGGCACGGCGCAGCCGCGTCCTGGTGCAGGAAATGGCTGGGCCATGGAAGATTATAAGGATAGAGCAAGTCGTAAGCCCTCATCGACCGACCGGATCAAGTGAGAAGGCAACTTGCCGCATTTCTCGGTAAGGAATGAACGATCTATGGTGATTACCTGGGAAATGTTGGCGACGGAGTCTTTTGGGAGCCCTGTGTCAGAAGCAGACATGAGCACATTACCGGGTGCTTCGGCGAGGCGGAGGTTTGAGGTTAGGACAACAGCGATGATGGTGCGAATGCGGCTGCGATTAAAGGCGTTTGACTGGATGACAAGGACGGGTCTGTTGAAACCTGGTTCAGAAGCCTCGGGATCGGAAAGATGCGCCCACCAAACCTCGCCTCGCTCCATTACCACTCCTCATGGGCCAATGACTTTGCTTGCAAGAAAATGAGACTTGGAGATAGCGAAGAGTCTTCCTCGGAATAAATGGCATTAAGACGGTCTGTAACCTGTTTGCCCTGGTGCTTGGACAGGTATTCGGTGATTGCAGTTGAATAAAGCTGACTACGCGAAAGACCAAGGCGCTTGGCAAGGGAGTCGGCAGAACGAAATACCTTGTCTGGGATGGAAATGGCTGTTTTCATGCTCAGAGTATAACTCTGGTAATACCGTATGTCAAGTCCTTTTTCAGGCCCAACGCCTGAATTAAGCCGCGCCGCGAAGCGGCGTCGGCTTGAATGAATTGTTAGGCCTGCCTGAGACAGATCTTTCTGTTGATTGCACGGATACCTTGACCATTCGGCGAGCCACCAGATGTCGCGCGGCACAGCCGTTGACGATCCGCCGGATGCGCCAACGCATCACCGCGGCATCAGCGCGAACACACCCCAGCCCAGGTATTCACGCGTGTAGGCGGCGTAGCGCTCGGGTTCCGAAGTCAGTTTGGCTCGAACATCTTTCGCGAACTCGTCGTCGGGATTGGCTTCAAGCCATCGGCGCATGGTGAGCCATTTGGCCGCCTCGTATCTGTCCCAGCCGTCTTGGTCAGCCAGAACCATCTCAACGACGTCGTAGCCAAGGTGGCCGAAAGACGCGAGAAGTTCTGGAAGCATGAGAAAGTCGGAGATTGAGTTGGCAAGACACCCCTTGGCAACATCTTCCGTCGGCGGTAACTGCCGCCAATAGGGCTCGCCGATGAGGATGATCCCTCCGGTGTGCAGGCTCCGCGCCAGAAGCTCGATAGTGCCGACGACTCCCCCGGCAATCCAGGTGGCGCCGACACAGGCTGCCACACCGACCTTCTCGTCAGAGACATAGCCCGCAGCATCGCCATGGATGAACTTGACTTGATCGGCCACGCCGAGTTCTTCAGCGCGGATTTTCGCTTGCTCGGTGAACAACTGGCTCATGTCAATGCCAGTGCCGATGACTCCGTAATCGCGTGCCCAGGTGCACAGCATCTCCCCCGAACCACTGCCGAGGTCGAGCACTCGGGCACCCGGTTCCAGACGCAGCGCAGCGCCGAGAGTGGCGAGCTTTTCGGGTGTGATCGGGTTATGGATACGGTGAGCACTTTCGGTGATGTTGAAGATCCGTGGGATGTCCACTGTAGAAAATCTCCTTACGGGTTTTAATAGATTCGGTCACGGCCTAACGATTTAGGTCAGCGGCCGCTGTTTCTCGAGGTCCGCTGGAGTGTCTTGTTAGGCGATATCTTTTCCACCTGGTCGTAAGACAAATGGGGGAGATCTGCTTGTTTCCTGGCATGCTCAATCGTCATGGCAACCAGATTGCCCGAAGTATCGAGATCGATGTAGATGTTTTCATTTATTTCTTTGGTTACGGCAACCTTGCGGTTAGAAAATTCAACCAAGGCGGTATCTGTATCTGAAAAGTATTTGATTCTCATTTCGTTCCTCCCTTGAAGTCCCTGTCGAAAACGGAATTATGTATTAGGAAGCAAGGACGCGGAGATATTGCCAATGCGTTTTGATCGTTCGCCAGTTACGGAGTTCATTCCTCCGATTGAACCTCTAATCTTCTTCTCCTCCATCAAGGGCAAACGAAGCCTATCATTTAGGCTGAAGAAATGTCAAGTTTCTCTCTTCCGGATGTATCGGGTGCAATTTCCCCTTGCCCATGGGATTCACTCCGCGATCCAGTTCCGCTTTTTGCGGTTTTATTTTTGGGGGAGGGAGGGGGGGGTGACTTTTTACGAGACCATCAAAATTGTGTCAAGCATAACTTTCCCACGCCTTATCTCTCTGGCACGGCTCTTTTCAGCAATAAAAATCAATCCATTTCCCTTTCGGATCGATCAAATTCTCCTTGCCATGCTGATCGTAAGTCAAAACTCCACGGGAATGATAATAATCCAATTTTAGACCGGTTTGATTTTCAGGAAGAATCTCGATGATAGGAATCGGGTGGGATCTTTTTTCGACCGAACGGGATTGCCAGAGAACAACATTTTCCCCGGGCGATAGGGCAAGCTGAATTGGCAGAAGGTTGAACATGACCGTCTCTTGCTAAAACGTGAAATTGGTATTCTATCGAGGCTTTTGTAAAAATCTTGAAAGTAAGGAGAAATCGTCATTCCGGGCAAGCGAAGCGCGACCCGGAATCCAGGAATTTTAAGTAGCTCTGGATTCCGGCTTTCGCCGGAATGACGGGTTAAATGACTTTTGCAAGAACCGCTATCGGGAACGAATTATAAAGCAGTCATTGCGAAGAGCGGAGCGACGCGGCAATCTCATGAGATTGGGGCTTCACTTCGTTCGCAATGAGCCTTTTCATTATGAAAAGGTATTTAGGCCACCCGCTATAAATCTTGTTCATTCGCCTTGCGAAAGCGAAGGATGATTGTTGTTCCGACCTCCTCCTCTTGATAAACTTGCATGGCTCCCTGGTTGCGACTCATCAATCTTCTCGCCAATCCTAATCCCAGGCTTAACCCTTCGAAATCGTACCGCCCCCCGGAAACCTCCACTCGGTGAATATCCTTCACGACGCCCTCCCGGCCGTCATACCAGATTTCCAGTTCCACCCGGTCTTTCCCGGCAGCGTCCCCTCCTTGCTGCAATCGGTATCGGATCGCCGCATCCCGGTTTTCAATATCCCTCCCCAGAACGCTTTCGCAAACTCTCCGCAGGACAAACTTCAACTGCTCCTCATCAAACTGTATCCCCGGCAATTTTTCCAAACCCTCCGTGCGGATCCGAATTTTTTTATCCGCGATCTCCTTCTTTTTCTCCCCAAACGAAGCCAGCACTCTTCTTTGCAAATCCACCTTTTTTGTCTGGGGTGTTCCCAATTGGCCGTACTCCAAAAGCATCTCCAACACCCCGTTCAAACGCTTCACCTCCAAACCCACCAACCTCGAAAACTCCCCCCGAAACTCCTCCTCCCCATACCGCTCCGGCAACAAATGCGCAAACGTGCTGATCGCCACCAACGGATTCTTCACCTCATGCACCAACGTCGACAACAATACCTCCACACTCTCTACCCCACCTACTCCCTTCCCCCCTTCTTCCTTCCCCTCTCCCTCCTCACCCCTTTCCCCTTCCCCCTCTTCCTCTATTCTTCCCTCCCCCTTCTCCTTTTCCCCTCTCCCCCTCCCCTCTCTACCCTCTTCCCTACCCCAAATCCCCACGCCCAATCCCCTCTCCCTATCTCCTCACCCCGAACCACCAAACCCGTCCGATACACCAACCCCTCAAACTCCTCCACATTCCCCGGCCACCCATACCCCGCCAACTCCTCCAACCCCCCAACTCCCAACCGCTTCCCAATCCCCCTCTCCCTCATTACCTCCCCAACCATCCATCCCATCTCCCCTACCCGCTCCCGCAACGCCACCAATCCCAACCGCACACCCCAAAACATCTCCCCAAAATCCCGCCGAACCTCTCCCCCCATCACCTTCCCCAAAAAACCCTCCCCGCTCGACCCCATTACCCGCACCGGCACCTCCAACCCAAAACCCAACTCCTCACCACTCCAACCCTCCTCCACCTGCCTAACCAAAAAACCCTGCATCTCCCACGACAACTCCTCCACATCCTCAATATAGATATCCAACCCCCTACAAATCTCTCCCCTCCACACTCTCCTCCTCAACTCCTCCAAAAAAAACTCCCGCCCCAAACCCTTCCCCAAAAAACTTACAAACTCACTCCCCCTCCAACTCCCCAAATAATGCAACCCCCTCGCCACCCACCTCTTCCCTGTCCCCTCCTCCCCCTCAACCAATACCGACAACGGCAACGAACTTGTCTCCCTCACCCGCTCCCGCAACCCATCCGTTACCCGCCATGACCCCATCCACCTCCCTACCTTCTCCTCCAACCGCGTTACAAGGCAAGATAAATCCCCACTCCCCTCCCCCTTCTTCCCCCGTACCAACAAACCCTCCACCTTCTCCCGCAAATCCCCAGGAAAAAAAGGCTTCCTCAAAAAATCACTCAACGGATACGATATCCCCGCCTGCACCTTCTGTGTCAAAAGGAACAACACCGGTAGACGAGCGCTTCTTCTCCGCAACGAATATAAAAATGAACCATAATCCGTAAAAGACGAATCCAACCCGACGATAACCAGATCCGCTCCACCCTCCCCCAACCTCCCCAAAAACCTCCCCACCTCCCCATACCCCTCCACCTCACAACTCCCCCCCATCACCAATCCCACCGTGTATCGAACGGAAGAGGAGCTGTCAAACACCAAGATTTTTTGTTTCGAGGAAAGGATCAGGTTGTCCCCCGCCAATTCATTCTCCGAAATTCCAACATCGACTGCCTGAGAGGAAGGAATTTAGCAAACACTATACCACATGATTTATATCATATAACTCTTTGTTATTGATGAAATTTCATCAACCCGCCGCCGAACCGAATGGAACCCATTTTCCACTTATTCCCAATAACTTTCCACGGAATTTTGATGGTCGCGTAAGAAATCTCCCGCCTTGGCGTGGTCCTGCGCGGGGCCGGACTACGCTGGAACTCTGCCTCATTTGAAAATCATCCCGTTCTTCCGTAGCCTCTGGTAACCCTTCAGTGAAGGCTGATGGTTTCGTAAAAAGTCCATCAGTCCCGCTGGAAGCGGGATTGCGCTTCAACCCCGCCCCGTTAGATAACATTCCCGCTCTTGGAATCCGGGGATAATCCTCCTGATATTCGAAGAGGAAACCCCTTTTGAAAATTATCTAACGGGGTGAATCCTTGCGACCCCTAAGGGGCCTCTCTCCTCAGTTTTTGCGCGCCTTGCATGTAGGGGCACGCCGCAAGCATCGCGCCCCTACAATTGAAACCATCGATTGAGCAGCTTTTTACGAGTTCATCAAGGCTGGCCCGGAGCAAGGTTTGTTGCGGCCTGGGGGTTCGGGCGGTGCGCGCCGGAAGCATCGGCCAGGATGGGCAGAGATTCGGAGAAGCCACCGAATCTCCGCAGAGGGGTGCGGGAGGCTTTCGTCCCCGCCCTTTCCACGAAGAAATCACCGCCTTAGGATTCCAAGCGAACCGACCGGACCCTTAGGCCGAGGCGCCGCTTGGCCTTTCCGCCGGACCCGAATCCTTTGCGGCCGGCCATCCGTAACTGAAAGGTTACAATCTCTGTAACATTTTAGCATTTTGAAAAGCCATTAAATCCCCCTTGATCCCCCATTTCAAAGGGGAAAAAAATGGGATCTTTCCGTGAAAGCAGGCTGAAAAGCTCTCCTCCCTTTGAAAAGGGAGGACGGGAGGGATTTCTGAACCGAAATTTCAAAAAGCTAAAGTGATACCAATCTCTTGGAATTTTTTCTTGACACCTCCTGCATTTTTCTGTATACAGTATCCAATTATGACGATCTCGTAAAACGGTCCGGAAGCCGGGCGTGCATAATCTAAGGAGTAGGGGCGATTCATGAATCGCCCCTCCAGGTCCGCCGCAGCGGCGAAGGGGAAACGCAACGCGGCAGACGGACTTTTTACGAGACCATCAATGATCGATTTCCGTATTCATCGTCAGGGCAACCCCATATGAAAGCCATCAAGAATCCGCCGAACCTGAAAGAGGCCGTTTATCAGCGCCTCAAGGAGAGCATCATCCGGGGCGAAATTTCACCCGGATCCAAGTTGGTGGAAACCCAGATCTCCCAGAAGTTAGGGGTCTCCCGGACTCCGCTGCGCGAAGCCATCAGCCGCCTGGGACAGGAGGGGCTATTGGAAGTCGTCCCCCGCCACGGGACGTTTGTCCACAAGCAATCCGTAAACGAAATCCTCGAGAGCCTCGAAATCCGGGAAGCCCTGGAAGGATTGGCGGCCCGTCTCGCCGCCCGCCATGCCGCCCGGACACCGTCCAAAAGATGAAAGACTGTTTTTCCGATTTCTCCTCTAAAAATGTGGAAAATTCCATAAAAGACTACGCCCAGCAAAATGTCCGGTTCCATCATTTGGTCATCCAGGCCAGCCAGAACCGGCGGCTGATCGGAATCATTCGCAGCCTTTACGATCAGATGGACATGGTGCGCCTGCACACGATCGTTCTCCCCGGGCGGGCGCGCAAATCCCTGGCTGAACACCGGGAAATCATCCGCCTCATCGAGGGAAAAAAGGGAGAGGTGGCGGAGAAACGTCTCCGCCTTCATATTCGGGACCTGCGGAAGGCCGTAAGGAATTACCCGAACCTGGGAACCCCGCCGTCCTTTCCCCTTCCCCGCCCGGAGGCCGCCGACCGCCGGAAATGAAACCGGTTTCTTTTTTCTTGATCTCGCCGGGAACCGTTGATAGAATGTCGTTGGTTGTATGCTGTATACAACTTTTTCTCGCTTTTGACACGCAAGAAAGGAGGCGCGAAGCGAATGGCCATCACGATCATCAAGGACTTTTGCAAGGGCTGCGGATTCTGCATCGCCAACTGCCCCAAGAAAGTCTACGACCTTTCCACTGAGATGAACAAGAAGGGGTATCGCCTGCCCCGCCCCACCCGCATCGAGGACTGCACCGAGTGCGGCCTGTGCGATATGTACTGCCCGGATTTTGCCATCCTCCTGGAGAAGACCAAGAAAAAGGAGAAATCCAAGGAAAAGGAGGGACGCTGATGTCGTCAGGAGTCAAGCCAGGAAGATATTTCGTCCAGGGCGACGAAGCCATCGCCGAAGGGGCCATCGCCGCCGGTTGTCGGTTTTTTGCCGGTTATCCCATCACCCCCTCTTCGGAAACTTCCGAAACCATGGCGCGTCGGCTCCCGGAAGTCGGGGGCGTCTGTCTGCAGATGGAAGACGAGTTGGCCTCGATCCACTGCATCGGCGCCGCCTCGGTGGCGGGGATGAAGGCCCTGACCGTTTCCTCCGGCCCGGGGATCAGCCTCAAGCTGGAAGGATTGGGCTGGGGCATTAAAAATGAAATCCCTTATGTCGTCGTCGACGTGCAGCGGGCCGGCCCCAGCAATGGCGTCGCTACCCGGGTTGCCCAGGGGGACTTCTACACGGTCCGTTACGGCTCCGCCGGCGGGAATTGCGCGTTGATCGCCCTCTCCCCCAAATCGACGCAGGAAGCCTTCGATCTGACCATCGAATGCTTCAACCTCGCGGAAATATTTCGCTGCCCCGTTTTTCTTCTCACCGACGAGACGGTCGGACATACCCGCGAGCTCTTAGTCATCCCCGAGGAGTCGGAGCTTAAAATCGTGAAACGGTTCAAGCCCGCGGTTCCGCCGGAAAAATTCTCCATGTACCCCTTGGAAACGCCGGAGGCGATCAACTACCCCTTTCCGAACATCGGCGAAGGATACGGAATCTGCGTCTCCCCCTACACCCACACCTCCAAGGGCTATGCCAGCACGGCCCAGGATGTTCAGGAAAAAATGGCCAAGCGTCTGGTCTATAAAGTCACGGCCCACCTGGATATGCTGACGCGGGTGGAAAGCCAAATGATGGCCGACGCCGAATTTGCCGTGGTCGCTTATGGCGGCAATGCCCGGCCCGCCCTGTCCGCCGTCGAAATGGCCCGCGCCCAAGGCCTCAAGGTTGGATTTTTCCGCCCCATCATCGTCTGGCCTTTTCCCGACGGCGAGGTCTTCAAAATGGCGGAGAAAGTGAAAAAGATCCTGGTCTGCGAGCTGAACATCGACGGGCAGCTGGTCCGCGAAGTGGAGCGGGCCTCAAAAGGAAAAGCAGAGGTGTATCACTTCGGTTCCGGAGGCGTGGAACCCCACCTCCCCTCTCAGATTTTCAACGAATTAAGGAGGCTGTTCAAATGAGCACGGTAGGCGATACCCTCAACTTGATTCACCCCTTGGTGGCCAAATATCTGCGCCGGGAACGGATGCCTCATATGGCCTGTCCGGGCTGCGGCATCGGTCAAGTCGTACATGCCACCCTCCTGGCCGTCGATGAACTCGGATTGACCCCCAAAGACACGGTTTGGGTCCAGGGCGTAGGATGCAGCAGCCGCATCACCTATTCCACCTGGGCGGGCGACAACGTCGACGCTCATCACGGCCGGATGTTCGCCGTGGCCACGGGGCTGAAAATGTCCCGGCCGGATATGAACTTCATTTGCTTCACCGGAGACGGCGACTGCGGCGCCATCGGCGGGAACCATTTCATCCACGCCTGCCGCCGCAACCTGGATGTCACCGCCATCCTTTTCAACAACGGGATTTACGGCATGACCGGCGGGCAGGTGGCGCCAACCTCTCCTCTCGGAGCGGTTACGAGCACAACCCCCTACGGGAACATCGAAGATCCCTTTGACATGTGCAAAATGGCGGTCGCCGCCGGCGCCAGTTACGTGGCGCGCTGGCGCTCCACCGATTTCCGCCAAATTGCCAATTCCGTCAAAAAGGGAGTTCAGACCAAAGGACTCGCCTTAATCGAGGTCATGCTCCAATGTCCGACCAATTTCGGGCGATACGTTCTCAAAACGAGCAACCCGCAGGAAGTGCTGAAGTGGATCAAAGAACAAACGATCTCCCTCAAAGAGGCGGAAAGGCTCTCCCCGGAAGAAAAGAAGGGAAAGCTTCTTTATGGCGAATTTATCCATCAGACCGACCGTACGGGAATCGTGGAACGATATCAGCAGTTCTTGAAACAACACCAGAAGGAGTAAAGCATATGGCGCGACAAGAAATTCGCTTTGCTGGATTCGGAGGCCAGGGATTGCTTCTGGCCGGCATCCTCTTGGGAAAAACCGCCGCGATTTACGCCGGAAAGCAGGCGGCCCAGACGCAGTCCTACGGAACCGAGGCGCGCGGCGGGGCCAGCCAGTGCAACGTAGTGATCGACGACAAGGAAATCACCTACGTGGGAGTGGTGAATCCCGACGTATTCGTGGTCATGTCCCAGGAGGCCTACGAAAAGCTGATCGGAGAAGTCAGGGAAGGCGGCCTGGTATTTTACGACTGCGACTTGGTCAAGATCAAAGAAAACCCCAAAGTCAAGCAGATCCCTATCCCTTCAACCAATACCGCCAAAGAACTCGGAAAACAGATGGTTGCCAACGTCGTTATCCTCGGGGCCATGCTGGAAGGCACAAAAATGCTGGACGGGGAGCTTTTGAAAACCTGCCTCAAGGAGAGCGTTCCGCCGGGCACGGAGCAGCTAAACCTGAAGGCCTTCGAAGCCGGCCGCGCCCTGTACGCCAAAGCGGCCCAGAGTGCCTAATCCTAAGTGTTGAAATACGACCAGACCGTGGGGATCTATACCACCGGACCGACTCTATAGAGGTTTTGAGTTAGAAGTTAAAAGCCTGAAAACGAAAAACTGAAAATCAGGAAGAAAAAGCGACTGCGGATGGCTGCCAGCTAAACTTAGGCATTTTGGGCACTTTAGGTATTTTCTTCAAGGAGGTTTCCATGTTCGGGTACACGGGCAGAATTCTCCATGTCGACTTGACGCAAGGAAAATCTTCCATTCAAACCTTTGATGAAGCCTTTGCCCGAAAATATCTCGGAGGCAACGGATTTGCCGCGAAGATCCTTTATGAAGGGTTGAAACCCGGGATCGACCCGTTTTCTCCGGAAAACTTAGTTGTCTTCGCCGTAGGACCGGTGACGGATACGCCCTTCCCCAGCACCAGCCGGGCTTACGCCGCCACCAAATCCCCCTTAAACGGCTTGTTCTTTGACTCCACCTTCGGCGGACGGTTCGCCATCACCCAGAAGCGAACCGGGTTCGAAGCCATCGTTATTTCCGGAAAAGCCAACGAGCCCGTCTACCTCCGGGTGGATGAAAATGGCGCCCAGTTGAAGCCGGCGGCAGGGATCTGGGGCAAGACCACCAAAGAAACGGTGGAAGCTCTGCAGGCCGCCGAAGGCGAAGAAGCTGATGTGGTCGCCATCGGGCCCGCGGGGGAAAATCTTGTTCGCTATGCCTGCCTCACCCATTTCTGGCGAGGGCGGGAAGGGGTTGGCGGGCGCGGAGGGGTGGGCGCGGTCCTCGGGTCCAAAAATGTCAAGGCGGTCGTAGTCAAAGGAGCGCTCAAAACCCAGGTGGCCGACGCCCAAAGCCTGAAGGACTTGGTGGAATCCCGCAAGGAGCCCATGGAAAAAGGCACGGCCGGGCTGAAAAATCTCGGGACCCCGGTTTTGGTGAACATGATCAACACGGTCGGCGGATTGGGTGTGCGCAACCTTCAGGAGGAGTACAGCCCCCGCGCCCCCGAAATCGGCGGCGAGAAGCTCAAGGAACTCTATTTCGAGCGCAACGACACCTGTTTCGCCTGCCCGATCGCCTGCGGGAAAACCATGCGCCTCCCCGCGGAAAGAGGGGGGCTTCGCTGGAAGATGCCGGAGTACGAAACCCTCTTTGCCCTCGGGTCGATGGTGGAAAACTGGGACCCGGCCTCCCTCCTGGAGCTCAATTCCCTTTGCGATCAGCTGGGCCTCGACACCATCAGCATGGGGGTCACCCTCTCCTTCGCCTTCGAGTGTTTCGAGAAAGGCCTGCTCACGGAGAAGGAGACGGGCGGTAAGACCCTCCGGTTCGGCGATTCCGTCTTGATCGCCGAGCTGGTTCAGGATACGGCAAAACGACAGGGTTTCGGCCGCCTCCTCGCCGAGGGTTCGTATCGCCTTGCGGAAAGGATCGGCAAGGGTTCCCAGGATCTTCTTTCCTGTTTCAAGAAGGTGGAGGTGGCCGGCCACTCGGCCCGCGCCCTGAAAGGGATGTCGATCGGCTACGCCACCGGCACCCGCGGCGGCAGCCACCACGACGCCCGCCCCACTTTGCAATACATGGGCGAATTCGACCGCACCAAGACGGACCGCCAGCCCCTTTTCGCCGTGAAAACCCAGAACTTCACGGCCATGGACGATTCCCTCACCCAATGCCGCTTCGCCAGCGAACGGGGTTTTGGCGGAACGATCAACGAAAACTATGTGAAGATGATCAACTCCGTGACCGGGTGGAACCTTTCTTTGGCCGATGTGGAAAAAACCGGGGAGCGGATTTATAACCTGGAACGGGCTTTCAACTGCCGGGAAGGAATCCGGCGGAAGGACGACACGATTCCCCACCGCGCTCTTCATCAACCGATCCCCGAGGGCCCCTCAAAGGGAATGTTCACCCCTCCTGCGGAATTCGAGGCGATGCTGAACGAATATTATCAGTTGCGCGGCTGGGACGGAAACGGCCTCCCCACGCTCGGCAAACTGAAAGAGCTCGACATCGAGGAGATTAGCAGGGATCTGCCCGTAACCGGTTGAATCCGGCACAGGGAAAAAGCACTTGACACTTCTCATGCATAATGTATAAATTATACAATATCACTTCGGGCGGAAAGGATGAATCGCCCCCACGGAGAGGATGAAGCCGTGAAAGCCGAAAATCTTAAAGATAACAAAAAGATCATGACGGCTGCCGAGGCAGTTAGCCGGTTCGTCCAGGACGGCGCGCTGGTGGGAATGGGGGGGCAAACCATCGGCCGCTGCGCCATGGCCCTCATTCATGAGATGGTGCGGCAGAGAAAGAAGAACCTGACTTTAGTGGGCTGCAATCTTTCGGTCAACATGGACATCCTGGTCGGGGCCGGTTTGGTCAAGCGCACGGAGTGCGGAACCGGGAATTTGGAGCGCTTCGGCACCACCCATGCCTGGCGCCGCTTCATCGAAGCGGGGAAGCTGGAAAACGAGGATTACAGCCATCTGGGAATGGTGAGCCGGTTCCTGGCCGGAGAGATGGGCCTCCCGTTCATGCCCGTCCGCTCCCTCATCGGGACCGATATCCTGGCCCGCCAGTCTTCTTCCACCGGGAAGAAATACGAGATGATGGCCAATCCCTGGAACCCGAGCGATCGGGTAGCCCTTCTCCCCGCCATCAATCCCGACGTTTCCGTCGTGCATGTACAGAAAGCGGACGAGCAGGGGAATCTGATCATCGAGGGATTCCTGACCCATGAACCGGAGATGATCCGGGCCTCCAAGGTGGTCATCGCCTCCTGCGAGGAAATCATCCCGGCGGACGAAATCCGGAAATACCCGGAGCGTACAACGATCCCCTATGTCTATGTCCATGCCCTGGTTCCACAGCCGTGGGGGGCCCACCCCACTTCGGTTTACCGGTACTACCAGCACGACGCCGACCACCTGCGGGAATATCAGAAAGCCGCCCGCGAGGGCGGAGCGGTCTTCGAAGCCTATCTGCAAAAATACGTCTTCTCTTGCGCTTCCTTTGACGACTATCTGGACAAGGTGGGGGGGTTGAAGAAGTACAACCGCCTGCGGCAGGAAATGCAGAAAATTCTTTGAAAGATTCACCACGGAGGGCACAGAGAACACAGAGGAATAAATAATGAGCTTTGTCATTACTTGATATTTTTGTTTTTTCAATTCAAGTTCTTTTGGTCGTTTAAATACTTTTTCTCTGTGCTCTCTGTGACCTCTGTGGTGAAATTTTTTTTGGTTTTTGGATTCCTGAACTCAATATCCTCTGTGGTTATTTTTAATGGAGGAAAGACATGGCTGAAAAGATCAAATTGGACGAACTGATGATCATCGAGGCGGCCCGGCACGTCAAGGACGGGGAAACGGTTTTTGCGGGAACCGGCATGCCCCTGGTCGCGGCCATGTACGCCCAGAAAGCCCACGCCCCGAACATGTGCTTCGTGCTTGAAACCGGGCCGATCGCCCCGCAGGTCCTACCGGTGCCCACATCGGTCTCCGACCCCAAAGGCATGCACCGGGCGGCAAAGCTCGGAACGCTCCGCGAGGTTCTCGGGTGCCTGCTCCAGCGGGGCATGGTGGACGTGGGGTTCCTCGGCGGGGCCCAGATCGACCAGTACGCCAACATCAACAGCACGGTCATCGGCGATTACGACCACCCCAAGGTCCGCTTCCCCGGGAGCGGGGGCGCCAATGACATCGCCTCCCATGCCAAACGGATCCTGATCATCTGCCGCCATGAAAAGAGGCGTTTCCCGGAAAAATGCGCCTACATCACTAGCCCCGGGTACCTCGATGGACCGGAGGGACGAAAAAAAGCCGGGATCCTGAACGACCGACCGGACGTGACCGTTGTGACCGATATGGCCGTCATGACCATCGACCCAACCACCGGAAAACTCCGGGTGGCCAAGCTCATGCCGGGGATTACCTTCGAGCAGGTTCAAGAAAACACCGGCTTTCCCCTGACCCGAGTCGCTCACCTCGCCGGGGTCGAATTGCCTACGGGTGAAGATCTTCGCATTCTCCACGAAGAAGTGGACCCGGATGGGGAATACTTAGGAAAGGACGATTAACCATGCCGGCGCGCGCCAAAATCCTCATTTCCGAAGACGTGACCGGAACCGGGATTGAAACCCTCAAAAAGAAATATGAGGTCATTTACGACCCGGACCTCTGGAAGAAGGTTCCCGAACTGGAACGGGCGGCGGAAGAAGTCGACGCCCTGATCATCCGCAACCAGACGAAGATCACCCCCACCCTCGTAAACAAGGCGAAAAACCTTAAGGTCATCGGCAGAGCCGGAGCCGGCTATGACAACATCGACGTCCCTTCCGTCTCCCTCGCCGGGGTGGTGGTCTCCTTCAGCCCGGAGGAAAACGCCGTGTCCGTGGCCGAACACGTATTTGCGCTCCTGCTTTCCCTGGCCCGGAAGACTCCGGGGGCGGACCGCTCGACCAAAAACGGCGGCTGGGAGCGCAAGAAATACCACGGGTTCGAACTGTTCGGCAAAACCCTGGGGATTTTCGGGCTGGGGAAGATCGGCGTCCGCGTGGCCCTGCGAGCCAAGGCTTTCGGGATGCGCATCCTCGCCCACGACGCCTTTCTCTCCGCCACCAGCCTCCACGTCACCGAATCCGGAGCCGAGCTCGTTTCCGTGGACCGGCTCCTTTCGGAGTCCGATTTTCTGACCGTTCATCTTCCCCTCACCAAGGAAACCAGGGGGATCCTGAACGCGGAAGCGTTCCGGAAGATGAAAGCCACTGCCTTTTTGATCAACACCTCCCGCGGGGAAGTCATCGCCGAGGCTGATTTGGCCCGGGCGTTGAAAGAGGGCAGGCCGGCCGGGGCGGCCCTGGACGTACGCGAAAAAGAACCCCCCGAAAAGGAAAGCCCGCTCCACAGCTTGGAAAACGTGATTTTGACCCCCCATACGGCCGGGCTGACTTACGAAGCCCAGGAAAAGGTCGTGGCGGCCGTGGCCGAGGATGTGGACCGGGTGCTGAGCGGACTTCCCGCGCTGCGGTATGTGAATTTTGGAAAGCCGAAGAAGTGAATAGAAGTTCAAAGTTACAGGTTTCAGGTTTCGAGTTACGGGTTAAGAAAAGTGAGGGAGCAAGAATCCTTGCCTTGCCCTTCCTCGCTGAACCGAGGACGAAAAACGAACGAACGGGATTTTGAGATTTTCAATAAATAATGAAAGAGAGAACAGAAGAAAATGGCTAAAAAGCATGTGTATTTCTTTGGAGCTGGAAAATCCGAAGGCAACACCAAGATGCGGAACCTCCTCGGCGGCAAAGGCTGCGATCTGGCGGAAATGACCAGTCTGAACATTCCCGTTCCCGCCGGTTTCACCATCACCACCGAAGTCTGCAACATCTACTACGCCAATAGGAAAAAATACCCGGCCGGCCTGAAAGAGCAGGTGAAGGCGGCCATGGGGAAATTGGAAAAGGTCATGGGGATGAGGTTCGGCGACCCCAAGAACCCCCTCCTCCTCTCCATCCGCTCCGGCGCCCGCATTTCCATGCCCGGGATGATGGACACAATCCTGAATCTCGGTCTAAATGAAAAGACGATGAAAGGGCTCGTCGAAAATTCCGGCGACGCCCGCTTCGCCTACGACTCCTACCGGCGTTTCGTCCAGATGTACAGCGACGTGGTTTTGGGCGTCCCCCGGGAAAAGTTAGAGGAGTTCATCAGCGAGAAGAAAGCCGAAAAGGGCGTCAAGCTCGACACCGGGCTGACCGGGGAAGACTGGAAAGAGCTCGTTGCCAAGTTCAAAGCCTTCGTCAAGCAGGAAACCGGCAAGGATTTCCCCGAAGACCCGGAGAAACAGCTCTGGGGCGCCATCGGGGCGGTCTTCGAATCTTGGGACAACCCCCGGGCCATCACCTACCGCAAGCTGAACAAGATCCCCGTCGACTGGGGAACGGCGGTCAATGTGCAGGCCATGGTTTTCGGGAACATGGGCGGCGCCAGCGCCACGGGCGTGGCCTTCACCCGCGATCCGGCCACCGGCGAGAAGGTCTTTTTCGGCGAGTGGCTGCCCAACGCCCAGGGCGAAGACGTGGTCGCCGGCATCCGCACCCCCCAGCCCATCAACCTCGCCCGCAAGGGCGATTCTTCCCTGGATTCCATGGAAGAGGCCATGCCGGAAACTTACAAGGAGCTTGAGAAAATTTATCAACGTCTGGAGAAGCATTTCAAAAACATGCAGGACATCGAATTCACGGTCCAGCAGGGCAAACTCTGGATGCTCCAGACCCGGACCGGGAAACGCACCGCCTTCTCCGCCCTGCGCATCGCCGTGGAGATGGTGGAGGAAAAACTGATCGACAAGAAAACGGCGGTCAAACGTCTCGATCCTTATGCTCTGAACCAGCTCCTGGCGCCGATTTTTGACCCGCAAGCCAAAAAGGACGCCGTCAAGGGCGGCCGCTACTTAGCCAAAGGCCTAAACGCCGGCCCGGGCGCCGCCTGCGGTCGCGCCGTTTTCAACCCGGAAAAGGCCATGGAATTGGCCAAGAAGGGGGAAAAGAGCGTCCTCGTGCGGATCGAAACCTCTCCGGAAGACATCCACGGCATGAATGCCGCCGAGGGCATCCTCACCTCCCGCGGGGGCATGACTTCCCACGCCGCCTTGGTCGCCCGCGGCATGGGGAAACCCTGTGTGGTCGGCTGCTCGGCTCTGAACATCCATTATGCGGCGGGGACCATGGAAGTCAACGGGCAGACCATCCGCGAGGGGGACTTCCTTTCCATCGACGGCACGACCGGCGAAGTGATCGCGGGCGCAATTCCCACCAGCTCTTCGGAAATCGTCCAGGTTCTCATCGAAAAGAAGATCCACCCGAAGGATTCCTTGATCTACCAGCAGTTCGCGAAGATCATGGCCTGGGCGGACGAGATTGCCGACATCGGCGTGCGCACGAACGCGGACACGCCCCGTGACGCCACGGTTGCCCGTCTCTTCGGCGCCACCGGCATCGGCCTCTGCCGCACGGAGCACATGTTCTTCCAGGCCGAACGCATCGCGGCCGTCCGTGAAATGATCCTGGCGGACACCCTCGAAGAACGCCGCCGCGCCCTGGCCAAGATCCTGCCCATGCAACGGGAGGATTTCATCGGCATCTTCCGGGCCATGGACGGTTATCCGGTCATCATCCGCACCCTGGATCCGCCGCTTCATGAATTCCTGCCCCACACCGATGCCGAAATCCGCGAGCTGGCCGGGCAGATGGGCGTCTCCTTCGAAAAATTGAAGGAGCGCGCGGAGAGCTTGAAAGAGGCAAACCCCATGCTTGGGCACCGCGGCTGCCGCCTAGGGATCAGCTACCCGGAAATCACGGAGATGCAGGCTCGGGCCATTCTCGAAGCCGCCTGCAGGGTCGCCAAGGAAGGCGTGAAGGTCATCCCCGAAATCATGATTCCCCTGGTCGGCCACATCAACGAACTGCGAAATCAAAGAGCCCTCGTGGACCAAACGGCCAAGGAAGTCATGACGGAACAGAAGATCAAGATCAAATATTTCGTCGGCACCATGATCGAACTTCCGCGGGCCGCCATCACCGCCGACCAAATCGCCCAGTCCGCCCAGTTCTTCTCCTACGGCACCAATGACATGACGCAGACCGTCTTCGGGCTCTCCCGGGACGACGCCGGCAAATTCCTCCCCTTCTACCGGGAAAACGGGATTCTGGAGGCTGATCCCTTCGTTTCCATCGACCGACCGGGCGTGGGCGAGGTTATCCGCATTGGCGTGGAGAAGGGACGCAAGACCAACCCCAAACTGGAAGTGGGAATCTGCGGCGAACACGGCGGCGACCCCAGTTCCGTCGAATTCTGCCACATGATCGATATGGATTATGTTTCCTGCTCGCCCTACCGGGTTCCCGTGGCCCGGCTGGCCGCGGCCCAGGCGGCCATGGCCTATCCCCGGAAAAGCAGCTAAAAATAGCAGATTCCCTCTCCCAAGTTGGGAGAGGGTTAGGGTGAGGGTTCGCGAGGCAAAGCTGATGGTCTGAGTTCTTCCAGCTGTCTTCCCTCACCCCGCCCCTCTCCCGTGAGCCGGGAGAGGGAGAAATAAAGCCGCTCATTTCCCCCTTATCGCGGCTAAGGAGTAAAATGTAATGTACAAGAGAGCCGTTAAAATCCTGCATGCCCGCATCGGCATCGTTTCCAACAACGAGGCGCTCATTCATGAGCCCCGTTATTTTGAAGGGCAGGTGATGGAATCCCTGCTCACCAACATCCATTCCATCGAGAAGATCCCTTATGCCGACGACCTGGATGCCCACTTCGTGATTATTGACGATCCGCACATCCACCCCGATGTGCGGGTGACCGACTCGGTCATTACCGCCTCGGGAGATTTCAGCAGTTACGAAAAGGAGTGCTCCGACAACCGGTACTCCCTCTTCGGAAATCTGGGCCTCCTCTTCAAGATCCTGTTGGTCGCGCTCGAGCGGAGACACAACACCTGGACGTTCCATGCCAGCTCCATGTACAGCCCGTCCCGCAACACCCTCCTCCTGGTGGTGGGCGGCGCCGGAGCCGGGAAGACCGTTTTCCTCCTGAAAGGCCTGGAGGACGACTGGCGGATCTTCAGCACCGAGATGACCCATGTGGCGTTCTCCCCGGAAGGCCCGATTTTTCATATGGGCTCCCTCTACGACAACATTCGCCTGGGCAATCTGATCTATGATTTCCCCAAAGCCAAGGACCGTCTCGAAGTAAAGCTTCCGGATGTGGCCGACGTTTGGGGCCACAAGATCGCCATCGACATGCGGCATCTCGCCGCGCAGCCGAAGTACGTGAACCCCCGCATTCAGATCATTGATGCCAAGATCGAATCCGGCCGGGAAAAACCGATTGTGAAAACCGTTACCCGCAAGGAAAAGATTGTAAAGATCCTCTTTGACAACGCGACGGAGAAATTTGGGAACACGGTCGTTCTCTACGACAAAATTCCCGTCATGAGCCTGGATACGCCCGAGTTGAGCCGCCGAAGGCTGCAAGCCATGACCCGCTTGGTTGAAGTAGGAAATTTAAGCCCGGTTAAATCCGTCTTGGCCGGAGCAAAAAACTGTATGGAGGGATTGTAAAATGGGAGTGAAATCGTTTGATGGCGTCTTCGAAATGCCCGTTCCCGGGCGCACCGTGAAGCCCCGCAAAGAAGGGCTCACCATGATCATCGACAAAGGGTTGGGCATCGGCGCGACCCAGGATCTGATGGACAGCGCGGCCGATTGCATCGACTTTATCAAGCTGACCTTCGGCACCAGCGCTTTTATTGACATCGATGTCCTCATGGAAAAAGTCGAGCTGATCAAAGACTACGACATCTGGATCTGCCCCGGCGGAACCTTCCTGGAAGTCTCCGTCTGGCAGGGAGCGTACGACAAGTACTTGAAGCGCTGCAAGGAGATCGGCTTCAATGCCATCGAGGTCTCCGACGGCACCATCGAGATCGACATGAAGACCCGCATCACCTGCATCAAAAAAGCCGTGGATATGGGCTTTATGGTGGTCTCCGAGGTGGGCAAGAAAGACCCCGACGACAAAGTGGCCACCTCCATGCTCCACGAGGAAATCGCCGCCGACCTCAAAGCCGGATCCTTTAAGGTCATCGTGGAAGCCCGCGAGGCCGGTAAAGGCGTGGGTATCTACGACAAAGACGGCAAACCGAAAGACGACGAAGTGGAAAGCATCATCAAAGGCGTCGACGACATCACCAAGCTTGAGTGGGAGGCGCCCATCAAGAATCAGCAGCAGCACCTGATCCTGCGGTTCGGGACCAACGTCAGCCTGGGGAACATTCCCCCCGAAGACATCCTGGCCCTCGAAGCGCTCCGTCAGGGGCTCCGCGGCGACACCTTGAAGAAGGCTTGGCTGGCCAACCCGAAGTGGAAAAAGTGAGGGTCTCGTAAAAAGTCTGAAAATGCCCTCTTCCGTCATTCCTGGCGAAAGCCGGAATCCGGTTATTTCAAGATGTTCTGGACCCCGGCTTTCGCCGGGGTGACGCTCCAAGAGACTTTTTACGGAAATATCAAAAGTAGTAAGCTGTAATTCCGGAAAGCGGCCGGGTTCTTTCCCGGCCGCTTTCTAATCCAGCGAATTTTTCATCTTCGCTTCACCACCCGCGAACGATGAAAATGGATTTTGCTTTGAGTTTTTCCGCTATGCGCTATGCTCCATGCGCTATGCGATTTTCTTTGTGCCGGACTATTTGAACCGAATCATGAACCCTTGCCTTTTTCAGCCCTCTTCCTTCTTCTTCTCTCCGGGAAGATTTATTTCTTGTGACAATCCGCTGCAAATTTTGTATATTCACATTCTAAGAGCCTCCCGCGGGATCCTCCTCCGGGGTTCTCAAGGCTTGAATCTTCGGCAGAGCCGGACCATCCGGCTCGAGGATATAGATCATGGAATTGCCTTTTGGACGCAGGAAGCTCGCCCTGCCTTTGCCGCCTGGTTGGGCGATCGAGCTGCTCCGACCCTTTGCCGCGTCCCCAACTGCCGATCCGGCCGGGGAGGTCTCCCGGAGTCTGGAAAATTCGGCTGGCGGTAAAAATCTTGAGCGCTACCGGGGTGTGAAGAGCGCCGCCATCGCCGTGAGCGATGAGACGCGCCCGGTGCCCAACCCCCTCATCCTTCCGATCCTCCTGAAAAAACTCGAGGCGATCGGCGTGGCCAAGTCGTCGATTCAAATTCTCATTGCCTCCGGCCTTCACCCCCCCCTTCCCTCCTCCCGATTTGCCAACATTCTGCCCGCGGAAATCCTGCGGGATTACCCGGTCTCCGCCCATGACGCCAAGGCTTCGGACCTCGTGTTCGTGGGTAAGACTACCCGGGAGACCCCGGTGTACGTCAACCCCCTCTTTCGGAAGGCCGATCTGCGGATTGCGGTGGGGCTCATCGACCCCCACCAGTTTGTGGGGTATACCGGCGGGGTCAAATGCGCGGCCGTGGGGTTGGCCGGGGCTCAAACCATCGAGCACAACCACTCCTTCCTCTTTCATCCGCAAGCGGTCGTGGGAGAAATTCAAAACAACCCCGTTCGCCGGGACCTTGAAGAGGCGGGAAAGTTGATGGGCGTGGATTTCGCGCTCAACGTGGTTCTCGACGAAACGAACCGGATCCTCAAGGCCTTCTCCGGGGACCCCCTGGAAGTGGAAGAAATCGGAAGCGAATTCTGCCGCACGATTTACGAAATCCCGGTTTCCCGGGAATATGATGTGGTCATCGCCTCCCCCGGAGGCTACCCGAAAGACCTCAATCTCTACCAGGCGCAGAAGGGGCTGGCCCACGCGACACCGATCGTCCGCAAGGGGGGAGACATCGTCCTTCTGGCCGAATGCCCGGACGGCCATGGGGAAGAGGATTTTTACCGGGCCATGAAACGGTTCTCCAGCCCCGCGGAAATCATGGAGAAGTTCCCAAAGGAACCGTTCAAAATGGGGGCGCACAAGGCCTTTCTCTGGGCCCGCTCCTTGGCGAAGGCCGAGGTGCATCTATGTTCATCCATGGAAGAGGAGTTGAGCCGCCTGTTTATGGTCAGCCCCGCCAAAACCCTGGAAGAAATATTTGGGAGGCTGGAAGGAAAATACCCGGCCCCTCCGAGAATTGCCGTGATGCCCAAGGCCAATTCGACCTATGCGAAAATCCACCCCCCGATAAGCGGGGGTTCGGAGGGATAAGAAAGGGAGCGCCCTTTTGAACAAGGCCTGAAAACCAAGCGGATAAGGCGGAGGACACACTCCCCTCATCTAAATTTGCACCAACCCATCAACCCTGGAGGGAAAAATGAAAAAGGCAGGAAGAATCTTCGGACTCGCGCTTCTTCTCGTAACCCTGATTGCCCCGGCATGGGCCGCGGAAAAATACCCGGATCGTCCCATCGACTTCATCTGCACCTGGGGCGTCGGCGGCGGCGCCGACCAGATGGCCCGGACGGTCGGCAAGTTGACGGAAAAGTTTCTGGGCGTCGCTTTGCCGGTATCCAATGTCCCGGGTTCGTCCGGGAATACCGGGATGGCCAATCTCTTGTCCGCCAAGGCCGATGGTTACACGATCGCCACCTATATTGCCGATACCTTGGGAACCATTCCGGGGGGCACCTCCCGCTACAAAATCGCGGACTTCGAATGGATCGTCCGCACCCAGGTCGCGCCCTCCTTCCTCTTCGTGAAAACGGACAGCCCTCACAAAAACATTCAGGACCTTTTAAAATTTGCAAAGGAAAACCCTGGGAAACTCCGCGTCGCGGCCACGGGATTCGGGACCGTTGACGACATCACCGTCAAGTATTTAGCCTCCAAAGGGCATAAGATGATCACCGTCCCCGTGCCCCAGCCCGGGGAACGGTATGCTTCGGCTTTGGGAGGCCACTCCGAGGTTCTTTACGAACAGGCCGGGGATATTAAACAATATCTGGAGGCGAAACAGCTCCGCCCGCTGATCATCTTCGCGGCCAAGCGCCACCCCGCTTTCCCGGATCTTCCCTGTTCCGTGGAACTGGGTTACGACATAACCCTTCCGCAATTCCGGTCCATCGTGGCCAAAAAGGGAGTCCCGGCCGACCGGATCAATTTCCTGGCCGGCGCCTTCAAGAAGGCCATGGAGACTCCGGAATGGAAGAAGTTTGCCGACGAGCAGTATCTGGATCCGGAGAGCTACCTCGGGCCGGAAAAATTCGGCGCCTGGATCGCCGCCGAAGTGGAAACCTTGCGCGCCTTCATGAAGACATTCGGGATGGCCAAATAGGCATTTTTCCCAGAATTCCTGAATTGAAACCCTCCCCCCTTTTCCAAAAGGGGGGAAAAGGGGGGATTTCGCTCCAGGTTTTATCAGGGCCTTGATCCGCGGGGTTTTCTTCTCCCAGGAAGGCATAAGGAAAGGGAACGTATTTATGGCTCAGAATCATGCGGAAGCAATTCAGAAAAAAGCGGCGCCCGATCTCAAATCCCTGACCGGCCCGATTTTGATCTTCCTTTTGGCCGTTTTCTTCTATGTCCTTGCCGGAAGACTGGATGAAAACCCGGCGGAGGGTCAATTGGGGGCTTTTTTCTGGCCCAAGGCGATCCTGCTCCTGCTCATGTTCAGCTGCGGGTTCAAAGTTTTGGAGTCGTTTAGGGGCTTTGGGAAAGGCGTTGCCGATATAGGTTTGGAGGCGCCGCCGCCCCAGGTGCGAACCGGGAAGTTGATCGCCATGATCGCCATGCTCCTGGCAGCCGTGGTTTGCATGGAAACGATTGGATTTCCGCTGTGCAATTTTTTATTCCTGCTTCTCTTCATGCGCATTGCCGGCCTGAAAAGGAAGAGCCATTTGCTGATCATCTCGGTCTTGGGGACGGTTCTCTTGCTTTACATTTTCGTGAAGGTCGTCTATCTGCCGTTACCCAAGGGAGACTGGTTTTTTACCGACTTCACCATTTTCCTCTATCGGGTTTTACATATTATCTGAAAATGCCCTCTGCCTGCTTAGGAGATTGAATTATGCTGGATCAATTAGCCTTATTGGGGGTCGGCCTGGCGAACCTCTTCGACCCCCTGAATTTCTCCATGATCCTCTTAGGGTTGACGATCGGCGTCCTGGCCGGAGCTCTTCCGGGCATTACCATGCTCAATGCCATTGTCTTAGTGCTGCCTTTTACCTATTTGATGGGGATCGTCCCTTCCCTTTTGCTCATGACCTCGGTCTATTGCGGCGGCGTCTTCGGGGGGTCGATCACCGGGATCCTTTTCAACATTCCCGGAGACCCGATGAATGTCCCGACCACCTGGGAAGGGTTTCAGCTGAACAAGAAAGGATTTGTTTCCAAAGCCCTGGGAATGGCGATTATGTGCTCCGCCATCGGCGGGTTTCTGAGCGCCTTGATCATGACCGTGGCTTCCCCGCCCTTCGCCAAGGTCGCCCTTTCCTTCTCGTCCAGTGAATATTTCGCGGTCGTCTTTTTGGGACTGGCCAGCGTCGTGGTCATCGGAACCCGTTCCATCGGGAGCGCGCTGATCTCCCTCTTTATCGGCCTGTTTCTGGCGACCATCGGCATGGACGACATTTACGGCATGCCACGGTTCACGTTCGGCTCCCGGATCATGGAAACGGGGATTAATTTCACCACCGTACTGATCGGCATCTTCGCCATCGGCGAAGTTCTCGATCAGCTTTCCCAGAAAAACAAAGAGGGGGTGATTGAACGGATTCGTCCCAAGACCACGTTGCCGAGCTTGGGGGAAATCTGGGGGCTGCGCTACACGATCCTTCGGGGGTTGGGGATCGGCACGGTGATCGGGGCGATTCCTGGAACGGGAGCCACCGTTTCCTCGTTCGTCAGCTACGGCGTGGAAAAGCAGGTTTCCAAGCACCCCGAAAAATTCGGCACAGGGGTCTGGGAAGGATTAGCCGCCTCGGAGACTTCGATCAATGCCTCCGTCGGGGGCGCCATGATTCCCCTGCTCACCCTGGGAATCCCCGGAAGCGGGGCTACGGCCGTGATGATGGGGGCCTTTCTCCTGCATGGGATCCAGCCCGGTCCGCTGCTCTTCAGCAAATCTCCCGAAGCGGTGTACACCATCTTCGTGGGGATGCTGGTCTGCAACCTGATCATGATCCTGGCGGGTCTGATCACCGCCAAATTCTTTTCGGAGTTGATGCGGGTGCCCGAGAATATTCTTTCGGCTTTCATCATCTCCTTTTGCCTTCTCGGAGCCTTTGCCCTGCGGAACGACATGACGGATGTCTGGTTTATGGTCATCTTCGGGATTGTGGGATATCTCATGCGCCGCTACGACCTTCCTTCCCCCCCGTTGATTCTGGGGCTCATTCTGGGGCCTTTGGCGGAAAAATATTTCCTGACCACCATGATCGGTTGCGGCAACGATTGGACGATCTTTTTTTGCCGGCCTGTGAGCGGGTCGTTGATGATCATTTCCGTCGGCCTTCTGATCATGCCGTTTCTCCGCGGGCTGCTCAAAAAGGGGAAGAAAGAAGAACCCGCCCTATGAAGGAGAAAAAGAAGACCGTCGTTCTTGGGGTCCTGGGCGTGGACGCGCATGTGGTGGGCAACAAGATCATGGCCCACGCGCTGGAGGATGCCGGTTTCAAAGTCGTCAATATCGGGATCTTCTCCTCTCAGGAGGATTTCATCCGCGCCGCCATCGAATCGGCGGCAGACGCGATCCTGGTGGGCTCGCTCTGCGGCCACGGGGAAATGGAGTGCCGCAATTTTCGGGAGAACTGTGTCGAGGCCGGGATCGGCGGCATTCACCTGGTGGTTGGCGGGAATCTGGTAATCGGCAGGCAGCCCTGGGAAGAGGTGGAAAAAGGCTTTGGGGAAATGGGCTTCAACCGCGTATATCCCCCGGGTGTTTCCCCGAAAAAGGTCATCGACGACCTGCAGAAGGACCTGAAAGACCGCGGGGAGCAAGGGAAAAGCGGCAGGGAGCAGGGAGCGGGGAGCCAGGTGTAGAACTGCCTGCTTTTTTCTCTCCGTTTAGGACTTCGAACTTTGAACTTATAACTTTGATGATTTCGTAAATAGTCACCCAAACGATGGTTTCGTAAAAAGCTCCAGATGCAAGGCGCGCAAAAACTGAGGAGTGAGGCCCCTTAGGGGCCGCAGCGATTCACCCCGTTAGATAATTTTCAAAGAGGTTTCCTCTTCGAAAATCAGGAGGATTATCCCCGGATCCCAAGAGCGGGAGCGTTATCTAACGGGGCGGGGTTGAAGCGCAACGCCGCAGATGGACTTTTTACGAGACCATCAACTTAAAACTTTTTTATGTCCTTCGCCCTACTCATCGATTTCGGCAGCACCTACACCAAAATCATCGCCGTTGATTTGGACCGGGAAGAGATAGCCGGGTATGCCCAGAGCTGCACCACCGTGCAGGCGGACATCATGATCGGTCTGCGCAACGCCCTTGATCTTCTTCCCGCCCCGCTCCGGGATGCTCCCTACGATTGCAAGTTATCCAGCAGCAGCGCGGCCGGGGGGCTAGGCATGGTGACCATCGGCCTGATCCCGGAGCTTTCAGCGGAAGCGGCCCGCCGCTCGGCCCTGGGCGCCGGAGCCAAGGTCATCCAGGTTTTTTCTTTCAAACTGGCCGACAAGGAGCTTCGGGAAATCGAGAAGATCAATCCGGATATCATCCTCCTTGCCGGCGGGATCGACGGCGGAAATTCGGAGGTCATTCTCGCGAATGCCGAAAAATTGGCCCAGAGCCGTCTGATCTGTCCCGTGGTCGTCGCGGGGAACAAGGCGGCCGCCGATGAAGTGAATGGGATCCTCCAGGCCGGAGGAAAGACTTCCCTGGTGACGGACAACGTCATGCCGGATATGAATGTCTTGAACGTGGATCCGGCCCGGGCCATGATCCGCAAGGTTTTTATCGAACGGATCATCTCGGCCAAGGGCTTAAAAAGAGCGGAAGAATTCGTGGAGGGGATCCTGATGCCCACCCCGACGGCCGTTCTGAAAGCCGCCCAGATCCTGGCCGCGGGGACCCCCTCCGAAAATGGAATGGGGGACTTGGCGATCCTGGACATCGGCGGGGCCACGACCGATATCCATTCCGTGGGCTGGGGGAACCCCGTCCAGGCCGGGGTTGTCCGCAAAGGCCTGCCGGAGCCTTATGCCAAGAGAACCGTAGAGGGGGATTTGGGGATCCGCTACAACGCCGAGTCGATTTTGAAACTCTGCGGCGCCGAGGCGATCCGGGAGAACGCCTCCCTCCCCCACCCCAACCTTCGGGACAAACTGGAATGCCTTTCCCGGGACGTCGGATTTGTTCCCGAAAACCCGGAGGATCAGGATCTCGACTTCGCCCTGGCTTCCTGCGCGGCCCGGGTTGCCATGGAAAGGCACGCGGGGACGATCGAAGCCCTGTGGGGCCCCCACGGGCAATACTTCATCCAGCACGGGAAGGATTTGACCCCCGTCGAGCACGTGATCGGGACCGGGGGAATTTTTGTCCATCACCCCCGGGCCGACGGGATCCTGAAAAAGGCCCTCTTCGACCCGGGCCGGCCCTTCTCCCTGCGGCCGCAGAACCCGAATCTTTACACCGATGCGAATTATTGCCTCTTCGCCGTCGGTCTTCTGTCCGAGCGGCACCCCGAGGTCGCTTTCCGCATCGGCAAAAAATACCTAAAAAAATGGAACGACTGAATCTCACCACAGAGAGCACAGAGCACACAGAGGATTTTTGGCGAAAAGACCAAACAACACCAAATTCTTGTATTCTTTTTTTCTCTTGAATCCTTCATTTTGAATTCATTATCTCTGTGTTCTCTGTGGGCTCTGTGGTGAAGGAGTCTTTAAATGGATTTAAACAATCAAACGCTGGGCGGATGAGGAATTTTTTCGGGAGCGGAAAAAGGTTCTCTCCTTGTGGCCAACCGGGAAAGACCTGGATCTCGAGGAGGCCGTCGCCTATCTCCACACGATCCCGCTTCACAAGAATTACGCCCGCGCCGTGGCGGCCGCGAAAAAGGAGGGGCGCACCCTGGTTCAGCCCCGCGGCGGCGTGGCTCTGGTCGAAGACCACATCGCCCTGCTCAAATGCCTTCAGGACCGGGGGGGGCCGACCTGCTCCCGAGCACCACCGACACCTACACGCGCAATCTGAAATTTCAGCAGGCTCAACAGGGCGTCGAAGAAAGCATTCGCGCCGGACGCTCCATGCTGAACGGGTGCCCGATCGTTAATCACGGCCTGAAAGCGGTGCGCCGAATCTCCGAAACCATGGACCGTCCGATCATCGTCCTCTCCGGGACGGCCTTCCCCATGATCACGGCCGAAACGGGTTTTGCGGGGGGCATGACGGCCTATTTGGGGGCCGGCATTTCCTATACGGCGGCGTACACCAAGGATCTCCCTTTTGAACAGGGAATCCGCAACTACCAATACGTGGATCGCTTGACGTCCTTCTACGAGGAAAAGGGAATCCGCCTTCACCGCGAACAGCCGGGGTTCTTGACCGGCACCCTGATTCCCCCGGGCGTGGGAATCGCGGTCGCTGTTTTGGAGATGCTCATGGCGGCCGGCCAGGGGGTTAAACATTACAGCATGGGCCTCTGTCAAAGCCTGGATCTTTTTCAGGACGTGGCCGGGTTGTGGGCCCTGGAGGAGGTAGGGCGGGAGTATTTGGACCGCCTCGGGTGCGGGGATGTTTTCTTTTCCGTCGCCACCCACCAGTGGATGCAGGCCTTTCCGGCGGACGAGCCCCGAGCCTACGCTATCATTATTCTCGGCGGGATTATCGCCGCTCTTTCGGGCGCCACCCAGGTCATCACCAAGAGCACCCATGAAGCGGAAGGAATCCCCACCAAGGAAGCCAACGCCGACGGCGTGAAGGCGACCCGCATGGCCATCCGGCTCATGCATCAAAACCGGCTGCCCGAAACGCCGGCGATCCTTCAGGAAAAAATGATTATCACGATGGAGGCGCGGGCGATTCTCGACAAGGCCCTGGAAATGGGGGGAGGAGATCCGGTTTTGGCTTCCTTGAGAAGCCTGCGGGCGGGAATTCTGGATATCCCTTGGGCCCCCAACAGTCACGTTGCCGGCCGGGTCATCCCCGTCCGGGACGCATCGGGGGCCGTCCGATATTTAGACGCCGCGGGTCTCCCTTTGCCTGCGGAAGTCCTTTCGTATCACCGGGAAATGCTCAAAAGACGGGAGGAAAAAGACCGGCACCGGGTGGATTACGAGGCGGCAATCCAGGACATCATGGAAGTGAGCAAAATGCTCGATTAACGACCCCTCACCACAGAGAGCACAGAGCGCACAGAGATAAGAAATTTAAAAAGAATTATTCCAAAACCCATTTTACTCTTTTTTTTCTTGCGGCTCAAATTTCTCTGTGTGCTCTGTGCTCTCTGCTCCGAAAAGACCTTTATAGGTTCTTGACCCGTTAACTCCCTCTCCCGGTTTACGGGAGAGGGGCGGGGTGAGGGTGACCCCCTGGAATGAAGACCCCAGGCAGCTCTGCCCAACCAACCCTCACCCTATCCCTCTCCCAATCTTGGGAGAGGGGAAAAGAGCCCCTTCCGGATGGAAGCTGGGCGCCTTTTCATGGTTTATGGTGCCTCAGAGAGGCATGAACAACTATGGTGAAAAATAAAAAGGAAAAAACATGACTGCTATTTCACCTGAAATCATCGAAAAAACCCTGGCGAATTTGAGGAAACACGGCCTGGAGGCCCTTTTTTTCCAAGCCCGCGGCGAGGCCAAGACGGAGATTCTGAAGCGGATTCCCGAGCAGGCCAAAGTGGGCGTCGGCGGCTCGGTCACGCTGCGGGAAATCGGCCTCCTCGACGACTTAACCCGGAGAGGAAACCAGCTTTTCAATCATTGGCAGGAGGGCCTCTCCAAAGAAGGGCGTTTTGAAATGGGACGGAGGCAGCAGAGGGCCGATTTCTTTTTAACCAGCACCAATGCCCTCACCCAGGACGGAAAATTGATCAACGTGGACGCCACCGGGAACCGGGTGACTTCCATGGTTTTCGGCCCGCCGAAAGTAATCGTGGTGACGGGCGCCAACAAGATCGTCAAGGATCTCTCGGAAGGACTGGAGCGCATCAAGAAGGTTGTCGCCCCCCGGAACTGCCAGCGCCGCAAGGATCCAACCCCTTGCGCCGTAGACGGGGTATGCCATGACTGCAACAGCCCGGGCCGACTCTGCCGGATTACCACCATCATCGAAAGAAAGCCCTTCGACACGGAACTGGCCGTCTTCCTGATCGGCGAGGAGCTGGGGTACTGACTCGCGGAAAGAAATAAGTCTGAAGAGAATATCTCCCTCCCCCTCGACGGGGAGGGATGGGGCGGGGGTGAAAGGAACTCAAAAATGAAAATCGAGAAAATCAACCTGTATCGAATGCGCGTGCCTTTGAAACAGCCGTATAAAATCGCCACCGCGGAAATGAAGAATTTCGACATGACCATCGTCTCGATCCGGACGGGAGGAAAAGAGGGCATCGGCGAAGCAATGGCGGGGGTTCCCGGATATTTTTGGGAAACGCCCGACGAAACCTGGGATTTCGCCCTGGCCCAAAGCCCCGCCGTTCTCGGTTTGGATGCGCAAAAGGCTAAGGACCATCTCCTCTCTTTCAAGAAGAAACACCCCTGCGCGGTCACCCCTTTTCTTTCGGCCATCGAAATGAGTGCGGGTTCGCCCATCCTTTCACCGCCCGCCCGAACCCAGGAAGTGCCCCTGGTGGGGATCCTCCAGGCAGCCGACAAGGCCGGGACGGAAAAGGAAATCGCCGACTTTCTCGCCGCCGGGTACGACACCATAAAAATCAAGGTGGGATTTGATCCCCAAAAAGACCTCCTCAAGGTGAAGATGGCTCAGAACGCCATTCAGGGAAAGGCCCTAATCCGGATCGATGCGAACCAGGGATACCAGTTTCCCCAGGCGGAAATCTTCGTCCGCGGGATCGATCCCCAAGGGATCGAATTTTTCGAGCAACCCCTCAAGGAAAATGAATGGGAAGCCATGGCCGCGCTCTCCAAATTTTCGCCGATTCCCTTGGGACTGGATGAGTCGATTTATGGAATGGAGTCCGTAGAAAAAGCCCGCAGCCTGAAATGCTGCCGGTTCGTGAAATTTAAACTCATGAAGGTCGCCAGCGCCGAAATCCTTGCGGAGAACATCAGAAAATGTGAAGAATACGGCTTTGGCGTCGTTCTGGGGAACGGGGCCGCGGGGGAAATCAACTGTTACCTGGAAGCGTGGGTCGCCAGCCGGACAACGACGAGAGCGGGGGAAATGAACGGGTTCTTCAAACAAACCGATTCGATTCTGACCGCTCCCATCAAGACTTCCGGAGGGAAAATCCTCTTGGAACCGCGTGGCGCCCCTTCCTTGGACCCGCTAAAAATCTCCCGCTACGCCGTCTCTCAGGCTGTCTTCGAATGAGGATCCTTGCCTCGCGAAAAACGGGGGTGCCCATACCCAGGACGCCCTCGTCCCCAAAACGGCAACCAAGATACGGTCAAGAGACTTGCGCGGGGTAACCCTTCAGTCAAGGGGGGAAGCCCCTACGGATTCAGGTCCGGCGTGAATACCAGGAGGTGCCCTGGCCTGGGGGTCCGGACGGTCCGCTTGGAACCATGAGGCGCTGGTTTCTTCGTGGACGAGGCGGGGGCCAAAGCCTCCCGCCTCCCCTTGCGGAGAATGGGTATTTTCTCCGGGTCTCTGCCTATCCCGCCGATGCTTCCGGCGCGTACCGCTCGAACCCCCAGGCCACAACAGAACTTTTTCCGCACCACCTGTGCCTGAAGGGTTCCTTGCGCGGGTTGGACTTTGGAGCCAAAGAGGGGTAAAATGAAATATGCTCCCGAGATCCGGAAGGGTATCCCCAAAATTTATTTGGCTGCTCGTTTTCATCCTCTCCCTCACTCTCTCCGCGCCCCCGCCCGCCCCGGCCATGACGATCCAGGAAGAACGCGAGTTGGGGGAGAGATTTCTCCAGGAGTTGAAGAAGCGTTACCCTTTTGTCCAGGATGTCTCCGCCAACACGTATATTAACAATATCGGCAAACGCGTCCTCCAGGGTGTGGGAATCCAACCCTTCGAATACCAGTTCTTCATCTTGAATTCCCCGGAGATCAACGCCTTTGCCGTGCCCGGCGGCAAAGTTTTTGTCAACAGCGGGTTGCTCCTCATCGTGGAAAACGAGGACGAACTGGCCGGGGTGATCGCGCACGAGATCGCCCACGTGGCGGCCCGCCACATATCAAAACGCTCCGAAAAATCAACCCCTCTTTCGCTGGCGATGCTGGGAGCTTTGCTGGCGGGGATTTTCCTCGGGGCCAAAGCCGGGTCCGCCGTGGCCACCACCGCGATGGCCGCAACGGAAACCGTCATGCTGAAATACAGCCGGGACGACGAAGAGGAAGCGGACTATCTCGGCCTAAAATACATGGATAGGACCGGCTATGACCGGAAAGCCATGATTTCCATGTTCAAAAAGATCCGGAGGGCTTCCGGACCCGCTTCCAGCGACCCGCCCGCTTACCTTATGACCCACCCCGCGGCGGAAGAGCGTGCCGAGAAAATGGCCATCCAGATGTCGCAATTCCCCCCGGCCCCCAAAGTCACCGACCCCGTAGGCGACATCAAGAGAGTTCAAACCAAGTTGCGCGCCGAGGAAAGGGAAATTCCCCGCGTCGTCGCCTATTTCGAAAACTGGGTGAACCGTCAACCCGAAGAGGGCGAAGCCTATTACGGCCTGGCTCTCGCCCAGAGAAGGATGGGTGCTTTGGACCGGGCCATCGAAAATTTCAATCGGGCCCTCGTCATTTACCCGGAGGACGGGGAAATTTTCCGGGAATTAGGAAACACCCATTTTCTTAAAGGCAATTTCCCGGAGGCTCAAAAATATCTGGAGAAGGCCGCCGGCCTCTCCCCCAATGACGGGTTGACCCATCTTTACCTGGGGCTGGTTCAATATGAACAAAACGCTTCCCAACTCTCCCTATGGGCTTTCCTGCGCGCCAAGGAGTTGCTGCCCAACTACCCGGAAATTTACTATCACCTGGGCAGAGCCTACGGCGGCGTCGGACAACTCGGCCCGGCGTATCAGAGCTTCGGGCAATATTACAAATCCATAGGCGAATCCCGAATCGCCGTCAGCCACTTCCAGAAAGCCCTTGTCCACTACGACGAAAAATCTCCGGAGCGCCGGGTGATTCAAAAGGAAATCAACGACCTCGAAGCCGTCAGGAAAGAACCTCGCTAATCCCGAAAGGGGAGAATCCAAGGAGGCAGGGATGGGAAGCAAACCTGCACCTACGAAGAGGCCGCCAAACCCTACGCCGGGGGAAATTTCGCGAGGGTGATATTTTTCCTGCCAGTAACCCTTCAGTCACGGGTGGTGCGGAACAAGTTCTGTTGTGGCCTGGGGGTTCGGGCGGTACGCGCCGGAAGCATCGGTCGGGATAGGCAGAGGACCGGAGAAAATACCCATTCTCCGCAAGGGGAGGCGGGAGGCCTTGGCCCCCCCGCCTCGTCCACGAAGAAACCAGCGCCTCATGGTTCCAAGCGGACCGTCCGGACCCCCAGGCCGGCGCATCTCTTGGCCGTTACAACGGCTCCTATTCATAGCTATTCGCCACCCGTGACTGAATGATTACTCCTGCCATTCGAAAGATCTTGAAATCAATCCCCATTTTTGCTATATTAAAAACAGGTCCTGCCAAGCGTTTTTCCCAAGATGGTGCCTCGTAGGGTCTTTTTCGATCCTGAATTTCAGGGAAAATTTGCCTACACCGGAACCCGCAACGGCATAGAACCAAAGGAGCGAGAGAAATAACCGTCCTTCTTTCCCTCGCCCTTTCCATACATGGTTGATTTTCATTTGAGGTAGCTATGAAACTCGGTTTAATCGGATACCCCCAGGTGGGGAAAAAGACCCTTTTCCGCTTGTTGACCGGAACTTTGCCGGATCAAGACGGCTCGAAAGGCGGTTTGCTGGGTTACGCAAAAGTTCGGGATGAACGGTTTGAGCGCCTGGTGGCAATGTACCGGCCCAAAATGGAAACCCCGGCGCTGATGGAGTTCACGCTTCTTCCCGATCTCGATTTGCAGTCTTCCCGCAATGCGCCCGCCCTGAAAGCCCTGGAATCCGTCGATGTGATCTGCCATTTGGTCCGCACTTTTCAGGACGATTCGGTCTTTCATTCCGCCGGAAGCGTCGATCCCCGGCGCGATATCCTCCGGTTCAATGAAGAAATCCAGCTTTATGACCTCCTCTTCGTGGAAAAAAGATTCGAGAGGGCGGTCAAGGAACGCCGCAAACAGGACGCCCGGAAAGTTCAACTCGAAACCGGACTCCTGGAGCGGATGAAAGCTCACCTGGAATCCGGGGGATTTCTGCGAAGCCTGTCCTTAAACGATGAAGAGCAGAGGTTGATTCTCAGTTACCCTCCCCTCTTGACCCGCAAAGCGACGATCATTGTTTTGAATGTGGGCGAGGAGCAGATCCACGACTCCCGGCTGGCGGATGGACTCACGGGGGATTTCCCCGGGGGGAGTTTCAGTGGATCGGGGTTTCGGCCAAAATCGAGCAGGAGCTTTCCCTGCTCGAAACCGACGAGCGCCAGGGGTTTCTCGAAGAACTCGGCATCGAAAAGCCCGCCCTGGACAAGCTTACCCTTCTTTGTTTCCGCAATCTCGGTCTGATTTCCTTTTTCACGGTGGGCCCGGACGAAGTCCGGGCCTGGACCAACCGCCAAGGATCCTATGCCCCCCAGGCCGCCCGGGTGATCCACTCCGATATCGAGCGCGGATTCATCCGCGCCGAGGTCATCAAATATGAAGACCTGGTGAAAATGGGAAGCGAACAAAAAGTCAAAGAGGCTGGAAGACTCCTGCAGAAGGGCAAAGACTACATTGTTGAGGACGGCGATATCGTCAACTTCCTTTTCAATGTATGATGGTTTCGGAAAAAGTCCATCTGCGGCGTTGCGCTTCAACTTCGTCGCTGCGGCCCCTAAGGGGCCTCACTCCTCAGTTTTCGCGCGCCTTGCATCTGGAGCTTTTTACGAAACCCTCCTTTTTCTGACATTTTAAGGGTTGTCGGGCTATAATAGTAAAAAATCAATTTTGAATTCGAAACCCCGGATATCTTTATCCCCTTGCGCCTAACGGTTTTTATGCAAAACATCCGCAACTTCAGCATCATCGCCCACATCGACCACGGCAAATCGACGCTGGCCGACCGCCTGATTCAGTACACCGGCGTGGTGGACGAGCGAAATTTCCAGAACCAGATTCTGGATAACATGGACATCGAGCGGGAGCGGGGCATCACCATCAAGAGCCAGGCAGTCACCCTGCCCTACCGCGGCCGTGACGGAAAAGATTACATCCTCAACCTGATCGACACCCCCGGGCACGTGGATTTTTCCTATGAGGTATCCCGCTCCCTCGCCTCCTGTGAAGGGGTTCTCCTGCTCATCGACGCCTCGCAAGGCGTACAGGCCCAAACCCTCGCCAACCTTTACTTGGCCATGGAAAACAATCTGACGATCATCCCGGTAATAAACAAAATCGACCTGCCCACCGCCGACATAGACCGGGTCATGGAGCAGATCGACACCGAGCTTGGGTTGGACCCCTACGGGCATATCCCCTGCTCGGCCAAAGAAGGGACGGGGATCGAAGAAGTCCTCGAAGCCATCGTCACCCGCATCCCCCCCCCGAAGGGCGATCCTCAGGCGCCCTTGGCCGCCTTGATCTTCGACGCCCAGTATGATTCCTACAGGGGAACGGTCATTCATTGTCGTCTTTTCAACGGAACCATGCGGGGCGGGGATATCATCCGCTTCCTGTACAACGGCGCGAATTACAAGATTGAGGAGGTTGGCCGTTTTTCCCTCCGCCGCGCCAAGGAGGAGCAAATTTCCGCCGGAGACGTTGGATACGTTATTGCCAATGTCAAGACCGTTTCCGATGTCCGCATCGGCGACACGATCACCCTCGAAAATAATCCCTGCAGCCAGGCCCTTCCGGGGTTCAAGGATGTCAAGCCGGTTGTCTTTTCCTCCATCTATCCCATTTCTTCCGAGGATTACGAAGACCTGGCCGTGGCCCTGGAAAAGTACAAATTGAACGACCCGGCGCTCATCTACCAAAAGGATTCGTCCGCGGCCCTCGGCCAGGGGTTCCGCTGCGGCTTTCTCGGTCTCCTGCACTTGGAAATTGTCCAGGAGCGGTTGGAGCGGGAGTATAACCTCTCCATCCTTCTTTCGGTCCCCAGCGTGCGCTATCGTTTCACCCTGAAGGACGGAACCGAAGAATACATCGACAACCCCGCCCACTACCCCGACCCCTCTGCGATCGCCAAGTCCGAAGAGCCCTTTATCCGCGCCGCCATGATCCTTCCGGATAAATACCTGGGAGCCGTCATGCAGCTCTGCACGGAGCGGCGGGGCGTGAACTCGAAGCTCGGCTTTCTCGGACCGGGGCGGGCCGAGCTGATTTACGAGATGCCCCTGTCCGAAGTGCTCTATGACTTCTATGACCGCTTCAAATCCCTCACCCAGGGATATGGCTCCTTTGATTATGAGATCATCGATTACCGGGAAAGCAGCCTCATCCTGTTCGACATCCTCGTCAACGGCGAGAAGGTGGACGCCTTATCGCAAATCGTCCATCGCGACAATGCCCGCCCCCGGGCCCTCCAGGCCTGCGAAAGATTAAAGGAGGAGATCCCCCGTCAGGCCTTCAAGGTCGCAATCCAAGGGGCCATCGGAGGGGAAATCATCGCCCGCACCACCATTTCACCCTTCCGAAAGGACGTGACCGCCAAGTGCTACGGCGGCGACATCACGCGGAAGCGCAAACTTTTGGAAAAGCAAAAGGAAGGAAAAAAGCGGATGAAGATGATCGGCTCCGTCAGCATTCCCCAGAGCGCCTTCCTCGCCGTGCTGAAGACGGACACGGACTGAAAGGGGCCAAGGATTCAGGGGTCGAGGGTTCAAGTGGGGAAAAGACACTCTCATCTTCAACCTGAATTCTCCCACTCCCTGCTGCCTGCTTTTTGCTTTAACCCCTTGCGCCTCGCGACTTGCGCCTTACGGTATTTATGATTCTTTCCGGGCTTTACATCCACATCCCCTTCTGCCTTTCCAAATGCCCATACTGCGGCTTCTATTCTCTGCCCACAACCGATTCGCTTGATTCCTTCGTCGAAGCCCTGCTCGAAGAAATTCGTCTGGCTTCCATCCGCTTTCACCCTCTCCCCCAAGGGGAGAGGGGCGGGGTGAGGGCAGAAGAAAACTCGGTTAAAGGCGGTTCCTGGAACTTCGACACAATCTACTTTGGCGGTGGGACCCCTTCCCTACTGGGGCCTCCGCAGATCGAATCATTATTAAACCAACTCCATAGGTTTCACAATCTAACTGGTGATACTGAAATAACTTTTGAGATAAACCCTGGAGATGAGGGCCTCGATTATTTTCAAAAAGCTTTTTGATCTGGGAGTCAACCGGATAAATTTAGGCATTCAATCCTTTGACGATGAAGTGCTGAGATTTTTGGGGCGGCGGCACACCGCTGCCCAGGCCCGGAAGGCCATCGAGCACGCCAGACGATCGGGGTTCAAGAACCTCGGCCTGGATCTGATCTACGGCATCCCCCGCCAAGAAGTCGATTCCTGGATGGAAAGCCTACGAGCAGCAGTGGCATATTCTCCTGAACACCTCTCTTGCTATGAGCTGACCATCGAAGAAAGCACCCCTTTCGCCCTCAAGGTTAAAAAGGGGGGTTTTGCCCTTCCGAGCGAAGAAAGCCAGCGGGAGTTTTTCCTCCGCACCTCTCAATTCCTTGAGGACAAGGGTTATGTCCACTACGAGGTTTCCAACTTCGCCCGTGGGGAAAAATACCTTTCCCGGCACAATCAAAAATACTGGGATCACACCCCCTACCTCGGCTTCGGTCCAAGCGCCCATTCGTTCAACGGGGTTCGACGCTGGTGGAACCAGCGCTCGGTAGAGAAATATATCGCCTCCATGGAGAAGGGTAGCCTTCCCATCGAATCTTACGAAGACCTGACTGTAGAACAAAGGATGTTGGAAGCAATCTATTTCGGAATGCGGACAAAAAGAGGAATCGACTTGAACCTTTTCAGGAAGGAATTTAAGATCGATTTGGAAGTCGAAAAGGAAAAGACCCTCTCTCTCCTTCAGCAGGAAGGACTCATAACCATTCAAGAAGGCATCTTATCCACCACCCGCGCCGGCCTCGCCGTGGCCGACCGTCTGGCCCTGATTTGACAAAATCTTTTTTTTTCGTTAATCTTGCGGTCAGCCGGTATTGATTTGGGGGATATTTTAGGTTTGTTCTCTGGTTCGCTTCTTTTCCCCCGCGAATGAGGAGGCTGCGCATGCCAACACCCATCTACCAAGTGGATGCCTTCACCGATAAACCCTTCGCCGGCAACCCGGCCGGGGTCTGCATTCTCGCCAAACCAGCCGACCCCGATTGGATGCAGAATGTCGCCCGGGAAATGAATCTTTCCGAGACGGCTTTCATCTGCCCGGAGGCCGACGGCTATCGCTTGCGATGGTTCACCCCGGCCGTGGAGGTAGACCTTTGCGGCCACGCCACCTTGGCCACCGCCCATATTCTCTGGGAAACGGGGCGTTTGCCGGCCAACGAGGAAGCCCGATTCTTCACTCGCAGCGGCCTTCTGAAGGCAAAAAGAATGGGCGATTTCATCGAGCTTGATTTTCCGGAAAAACCCGAGGAATCAGCCGACTCCCTTCCGGGTCTGGCGGAAGCTCTGGGAGTTTCTTTTCCATATGTCTGCAGGAATAAATTTGACTATCTCGTTGAAGTCGAAGGGGAGAGCATGGTCCGAAACTTGAAACCGGATTTTCAAAAGCTCCTTCAGATAACGGCCCGCGGCATTATCGTAACCAGTCGAGCCAAGACCGGCCCTTATGATTTTGTCTCCCGCTTCTTCGCCCCCCGAGTCGGGATCAACGAGGACCCGGTTACAGGATCGGCACATTGTTTCCTCGGTCCTTACTGGGCCAAAAGGCTCGGGAAAAATGAATTGCTGGCCTACCAGGCCTCCGCTCGGGGAGGGGAACTCCGTGTTCGCCTGAAAGGCGAGCGGGTCTTCCTTTCCGGAAAGGCAATTACCGTTCTCCGTGGTGAATTGGTTTAAAATGGGGGTTCCCGTCGAAGAACACCTCCTCCCTCATCGGCGAGCGGGTTTGGCACAGCAGGTCTTAATCTCCCGGAACCTCAAGGCGTATTCATGCTTGTCAAAGGGCGAGGGGTTGCATTGATAATTCGTTTATGCTATTCAATCACGGTAAGTGTATAAACCCAAATCCCGTTGGGGAAAATGCGGTAAGACAAATACGAGCCTTGCCCAGCCGGTCGCCGGCTTCGAGAAAACACTCACCTATTTCGGAGATGGTTTTTATGCGGGCGAAATATTCTTTTCTTTTTTCTTTTGCAATCCTTCTTTCCCTGTTTGATCCCGTGAGTTCCATTTCCCAGGTCTTTCTCCCTTTCGAAACCATTGCCAAGGGGGAGATCTCCCATTATTCCTACGGCGGTCCCGGCGTTCTCGGGGCGGATATGGTTATCACTGATTCGCAGACTTGGAAGTGGTTCTGGGAGCAGCACACCCAGGGACTCTCCCCGGCTCCTCCCCCGCCCTTTGTCGATTTCCGCCGGGAATCGGTCTTGGCGGTTCTCCTTGGATATCAAACCAGCGGCGGCGGACCAAGCATCGAGATTCGGTCCATCGAAGATATCTCGAACAATCCCAGATTTTCATATAAAGCCCTAAATTTTCGCTCCGTAAAAATACATGTTAGAGAAAACCGCAACCCCGGCCCCTTGGCCGTAATCACCAACCCGTTTCACATCATCAAAATAAAACGCGGTCATATAGGGGCGATTTTTCATCATGAGCCCGCTGAAAGCCCGGGGCGTTGTCAAACCAATTTGGATTGCGGGGCTGAGGAATATTGCGCCAAAGATCCGGAGGACTGTCCGGGAAACGGGGTTTGCAGCGCAAAACCCCAGGCCTGTATTCAAATTTATGACCCGGTTTGCGGGTGCGACCTGAAAACCTACGGCAACTCCTGTGAAGCCGCCCGCAACGGGATGTCTATTCTCTATGCCGGCCCTTGCCGCTGATTGGAGGGGTTATGTGTTCGACGGATCAATCAACAAGAAACCTTCGGCTTGTGCGCTCCTTTCTTTCCGCGGTCTTGGTGCTTTTCGCCATCGCAGGTTCGGGCGTTTGGGTATCCGCCCAGGACACAACCCCTCCAACCGTGGTTTCCACAAGCCCGGCGGATGGCGCCGTGAACGTCAGCGTCAATCTCTCTGGCGTTTCGCTTGCCTTCAGCGAACCGATGCAGGGATCGCATCAAATTATGGTGGATTGGGACATTTGGGGGACTCCCGGGGGAGGGACCTGGTCGCCTGACATGCGGACCCTTACGATTTCAAGGAATCCCTCCATTGCCCTCCCCGTTGGTGCAACAATTCAATTTACACTTAACTTTCTTAGTGATGTTGCCGGCAACCCCCTTGGCACCTATATTTTTTCCTTTCTCGTCGGAACCAGCACCGATAATTCTCCTTCGATAACATCCACGAATCCTGCCAACGGCGCAACCGGGGTCAGCCGCGATCTTCCGTCCGTTTCCATCACTTTCAGCGAACCTATGAATCCCAGCGCTCTTAATGTTTATTCCAATTTTCCGTCCTTCTCGGCTTCCTGGTCCGATTATCACCGGGTTCTGACGTTCACTCGTAACGACCTTCAAACTCGTTTGAGCCCGGAAGCCACTTATTCGATCACAATCAACCCCTCCGGCGGAAACACTATGACCGACACCCAGGGGAACGCTTTGCCCCCGACGACTTTCACTTTCACCACGGTGGAAGAGTACGACTTCGGTTTCTACAAAATCCCCGCAAACCCAGCAAAAGGTTTCTATTGGCCTTATTACCTGTGCGTCCCCTTTGACTTGAGTCCCAGAACGGTCCTCCTCGTCGAACCAAACAACACCGGGACCACGAGCGATGACCTGGCCCTGCACGACGCCTCGGCGAAAAACCTCCTGCTCTGGCGGTCCACCTTCGCCATCGCCCACGACGTCCCCCTCCTCGTCCCCACTTTCCCCCGCCCCGCCAATCCGGGCAATGTTTACACCCATGCCCTGGATCGCTTTTCTCTGCTCACCACGGCTCTTGTGGGGGGGTACAGCATCGAACGGATCGATCTGCAGTTGATCGCAATGGTCAACGACGCCCGCGAACGGCTGGCGGCCATGGGCCACGCGGTGGACAAAAGGGTTTTCATGCACGGCTTTTCGGCGTCAGGGGCTTTTACCAGCCGGTTTTCCCTGATCCACCCTGAAATGATCAAGGCCGCGGCGCCGGGGTCCCCGGGGGGGTGGCCCCTTGCCCCCGTCTCTTCCTGGAACATCCCCTCTTACGGCGTCACCACTCTCCGCTACCCGGTGGGAATGGCCGACGTGGAGACGCTCTCGGGAAAGCCGTTCAACCTGGATACATTCCGCCAAGCCCCCTTTTACATTTATGTCGGGGACATCGACAATAACGACGCCTTGGATACCCGGGATTTCCCTCAGAACGAAGTGACAGCCATCTGCTCCTGGCTCGATTGCGGCCCCTTGCCCTGGATTGCCGATCGCTGGCCCATTTCCGAAACGATCTATGACTCCATAAATGCCAACGGCCAATTTGTGAACTACCCCCGGGTGGCTCACACCATAACCGAAGAGATGTTTACCGACATCGGAACCTTTTTTGAACAGCATCGGAATCCCATCGTCACTCATGCTTTGCAGGGGCACTGGGATTACAACGGGGGCGGGGCCACCGACGTCGCCGCCTTTCACTCCCTGAGCGATCAATTCTTTACCGATGCGGCCGGTAATTTGGGGCAATACGGCTGGGGGGGAAACGACGCCTTCCCCTTAGTCTGGGATTCCGACGGGGACGGAAAAACGGATATATCCATTTACCACATTCCCACCAACCAGTGGTTCGTTAGGGGGTACCCCGGCGACAACCTCGGTCAATATGGATTCGGAGGGAATCAGTCGGTTCCCGTGCCCGGCGACTACAACGGCGATGGAATGATGGAGAGGGCATTTTATCACTGTCCGACAAACCGCTGGTTCATCGAAGGGCGGCCTGACCCCGTTTCGTTCGGGTGGGGCGGGGCGGATTGCATTCCCATTGCGGGGGATTACGACGGCGATGGAACAACGGACATGATGCTTTACCACATCCCTTCGAATCAGTGGTTTTTGAATGGGGTGGGAAATTTGGGCCAGTTCGGATGGGGAGGCTCCGAATGCATTCCCGTGCCCGGCGATTGGAACGGAGACGGGAAAATGGAAATCGCCGTCTATCACGTCCCCTCAAACCAATGGTTCTGGAGGGATTCCTCCGGGGGGGCTCATTTTCTGGGCCAGTTCGGCTGGAGCGGGTGGGACAGCTTCCCGATTTCCGGCGATTACAATGGGGATGGCGCGCTCGAACGGGCTTTTTACCGCCCGGCCGAAAACCGCTGGTTCATTGAAGGACGGAGCGAGTTCGTCTGGGGCTGGGGCGGCCAGGATTTCATGCCTATTACCAGCCAGGTCTCCGTATACAACTGGTTCCGTTTTGTGCTGGAAAGGTTTCAATAGTGACGGGGCGGGAAGACAAGGGAGAGTCGGCGAGGAGGTTTCCCAAGAAAACCGCCCTGCAAACCTCCCAGGGCTTCAGGTTTTCTTTAAAGCTTCTCTCATTCTCTCCAGCGCTTCCTCCAAAATCTTTTTGGGGCAGGCGAAATTGAGGCGTACAAACCCTTCGCCCCCCTTTCCGAATTCCGCCCCATCGTTCAAGGCGACCCTGGCTTCTTTGAGAAAGAATTCGAATGGGTTCCCGATAATGCCGGCACCCCGGCAATCAAGCCAAGCCAGGTAGGTGCCCTCCATCCGCGTCATCCGGACCCCCGGCAAATTCCCGGCCACATACCCCTTGAGGAAATCATAGTTTTCCAACAGATAAGTCAGAACCTGTTCCAGCCATTCCTGGCTGTCGCGGAATCCCGCCAGCGCCGCCGTATGCCCCATGATGTTGGCGCTGGGGACGAGCCCCAGGCTTGCTTTCCTCCAGATCCTCTGCAGGCGCTGGTCCTGGATGATCGCGAAGCCGCAGTTCAGACCGGCCAGGTTGTAGGTTTTGCTGGGTGCCATCAAGGTAATCGTTCGCGCGGCCGCCTCAGGGCCGATCGTCGCCAGGGGAACATGCCGGTATCCCGGGAACAGGAGGTCGCAGTGAATTTCGTCCGCGATCATCACCAGATTGTGGCGCAGGCAGATTTCCGCCAGCCTCGCGAGCTCGGGCCTGGTCAGGACCCGCCCCACCGGGTTGTGAGGATTGCAAAGGATGAACATCCGCGTTCGGTCGGTGATGGCGGCTTCAAAAGCCTCAAAATCGATCTCGTAGGAATCCGCCTTGGGAACGAGAGGCGGGTCCATGAGCGCGCGGTCATGAGCGACCGGGTCCTTGATGAAATGATGGTAAACAGGGGGCTGCACGAGAACCCCTTCCCCGGGCCCGGCAAAAGCCAGGTAGGAGAGATTCAAACCCGCCACCAAACAGGGGAGAAAGAAAATTTCTTCCTCCTTCACCTCCCATTGATAGAGGCGGCTGAGCCGTTCGACGATGACCCGGCAAAGCTCTCCGGTGGGCCGCGCATACCCAAAAAAGCCGTGATCTACCCGTTCATGAAGAGCCTTCAATATGGGTTCTGCCGCGGGAAAATCCATGTCCGCGACCCACAGCGGGAGAACTCCATCCCCGTATCTTCCCCATTTCGCGCTGTCCGTCCCTCTTCGCTCCCGCACGGTATCAAAATCATAATGCATAATGAATCCTTTAACTCCTTGCCATTCCCGATCCTTGAGATTTTTTCCAAAAACCTGGATTCCGGCTTCCGCCGGGATGACAAAATTTCATTATTTCCCCACATTCCCATCCATCATAAACCGATCCATTCCCTTCCCGTCAAGTTTTTTCCTTTTCCCCCTCTTTTCCTCTGTTCTGAATTCATCTACTCTCTGCGCTCTCTGCGGTGCATATGTACCCATTCAGTGACGGGGGGGCGGCAGGCTTTGTTGTTGACCTGGGGGTTTGGGCGGTACGCGCCGGAAGCATCGGTCGGGATGAGCAGAGACTCGGAGAAAACCCTGAGACTCCGATATCAGCGGCGGGAGGCCTTGGCCCCCGCCCCCGTCCACGAAGAAATCAGCGCCTTATGATTCCAAGCGGACCGTCCGGACCCCCAGGCCATGGGACCTCTTTCCCCTAACCTCCGACCTCCATTCATAGCGCCTGGCCCCCCGTGACTGAAGGGTTACTTCCCCCTCTTTTCCTCTGTTCTGAATTCATCTACTCTCTGCGCTCTCTGCGGTCTCCGCGGTGAATATTCCGCCTTTCCTTGACAACTTCTTTCATCGGTGTTAGCTTCAGAATCAAAATCATTCTTCTTCTTCGGGAGGAGGTTATGGAACCCTCTGCTCGCAAAACCGTTCTCAACGGCTGGCATAGGACTCACGGCGCCCATATGGTGAATTTCGGCGGGTGGGATATGCCCTTGAACTACCCCGCCGGAATCGTGGAAGAGCACCTGGCGACCCGGAAATTCGGCGGCCTCTTCGACATTTCCCACATGGGACGGTTCCGGGTCTCTGGCCCGCAGGCCGTCCCCTTTCTCCAGTATTCCCTTGTGAACAATGCCGCCGCCCTGGACCCCGGCCAGGCGCAGTATACGATTATCGCCAACGAGAATGGCGGGGCGGTGGACGACAGCTATCTCTACCGGCTGGATGAACAGGAGTACCTCCTGGTCGTCAATGCCTCCAACTCCTCGAAGGACTGGAACTGGCTCCAGGAAATCCGCAAAAAATACCCGCAGACGATCTTCGAGGACCGCACCGAAGAGATCGCCATGTTATCCCTTCAGGGCCCCCGTTCCAAGGCGATTCTGGAATGTATTTTGTATCCATCCCATTCTTACCTTCCCGACCCGGGAAGGAACCATCTCCGCCAGGGAACGATCGAAGGAGTTTCGGTCGACATCGCCCGCACCGGGTACACCGGGGAAGCCCTCGGCTTCGAGCTTTTTCTTCCCGCTGATAAGGCCATGCTGATTTGGGAAAAAATCCTGGATAACGGAAAAGGCGAAGGCCTCGTCCCCGTAGGCCTCGGGGCCCGGGACACCCTGCGGCTGGAAGCGGCTCTTCCCCTTTACGGGCACGAACTCGGGATCGACCCGGAGGGCAAAGAGATCCCGGTTATGGCCATCCCTCCCGCCAAAATTGCGGTCAGTTTCTCCGAAGTAAAGGGGGATTTCATCGGCAAATCTGCCCTCTCAAATCAGTTCCAAGAGTTGAAGAATCGGGAAGAATGCCGCCTCGACCTGGTTCCCGCCCCCCCCTCCGTTCCGAAGCGCATCTGGCCCCTCGCCATATTGTCCGAAGGCGTCGTCCGCCCCCCCTCCCCGGTTTATCTGGACGACCGAGTCGTCGGCTGCGTCACCAGCGGCACCATGGTTCCCTTCTGGAAATTCAGCGGGCAGGGGGTTTACTCTCAAATCACCAAAGACACCGGACGACGGGCCGTCGCCCTGGCCTATATCGACGCCGCCATCGAGGAAGACCAGCCGGTCAGAATTCTCAGCCGGGGGAAGTTTTTAAACGCCCAGGTGGTGAAGAGGCTCCTCAGCCCGGAAGCACCGCCCTACGCCAGGCCCGTTTACGTGGAGCAACCCGTTGCCCCGAGCCCTGGGCCCAAAAAGCCCCTGGAGACCTCCATGGGGGACGTTTTTCAAAAGGCGCTCCAAAATCACGTTTGGCGCCAGGAGCAAACCATTAACCTTATCCCTTCGGAACAGACCCCCTCCCCGCTGGTCAGACTTCTTTCGATCTCCGACCCCTGCGGGCGCTATGCCGAGCACCGGCACTATGACTTCCTGGATGACGCCGAAGTGTTCTATTACCAGGGGACTTCCTTCATCGAAGAGGTGGAAGCCAGGCTCCGCGAGGAGATGATGCGTTTCCTCGGCTGCACCGTGGTGGAGGCGCGAATCATCAGCGGCCAGATGGCCAACGCCGCCTTCTACAGCGCGTACGTGGATTACTTGAATCGTTTCGACCGGAAGTCCGAACCGCGGCGTCTGCGCAAGGTTCTGAACCACCACCTCGGCCGCGGAGGCCATCTGAGCTCGCAGCCCATGGGCGCCCTCCGGGATTTCATCGGCGTGGATCCCCGGATGGATAAAAGAGGCGTCGTGAATTTCCCCGTTCTCGACGAAAACCCTTACCAAATCGACCTGGCCGAAACGGAAAAGCTGATTTCCGAAGATCCCCCCGAGCTCATCATCCTGGGAAAATCCATGATCCTGCACCGCGAGCCGCTGCGGGAAATCCGCAGGATGATCGCCCATCTACCGACCCGGCCTTTGATCTTGTACGACATGGCCCACGTTCTGGGCCTCATCGGCCCCTTCTTCCAAATGCCCTTCGAGGAGGGGGCGGATATCGTCACCGGATCCACTCATAAAACCTTTTTTGGCACCCAAAGAGGGATCATCGGCAGCAACTTCGACGAGACGACGGATTACTATGAGATCTGGAAAACGGTGGAGCGTCGCACCTTCCCGGGAAGCGTGAGCAACCACCACTTGGGAACGCTCCTCGGGCTGCTTTTATCCGCCTACGAGATGAACGAATTCGCCGCTGAATACCAGAAGCAAGTCATCGCCAACGCCAAAGCCTTCGCCCGCGCGATGAAGAGCTGCGGCCTTGCGGTGGAAGGAGATCCGACGATCGATTATACGGAAACCCACCAGGTCGTCCTCCGGGTCGGGTATGCCCGGGGCCCCGAAATGGCAAATTGGCTGGAAAAGAACAACGTCATCGTCAACTACCAGGCTCTCCCCGACGATGAAGGTTTCACCGCGAGCAGCGGCTTGCGCACCGGGGTTCAGGAAATGACCCGTTTCGGGATGAAGGAGCCGGATTTTGAAGAACTCGCCCAAATCATGAAGGATCTGATCTTGAGTCATCGCCCGGCCCGTGAAGCGGTAACCCGCCTGCGCTCCCGCTTCACGCGGATGCATTACTGTTTGCCGGAAGAAAAAGCCGCGCCTCTGATTCAGCAGTTGCTCGGAGCGATCCTATAACGGGGGGAAGCGAAATGCCGCGAGTTGGGTTCCCGCAGGGGCCGGGAGCAGAAATCGATTTTCTTCAATCAAAACGGGGAGAGGAAAGGACAAAATGAATAACCGGCGTGTGGCTGAGGCGTTCATTCTGGGTCTCCTCTTGTGCATCGGCCTGATGTTTTTGGGTTTTTTTCTCTCCGGCGGGATTTTGAATTTCAAGGCTCTCGACAGGACGGTGTCAGTGAAGGGGTTGTCCGAGCGGGAGTTTCCCGCGGATGTCGCCATCTGGCCGGTCAAATTCAGCGAGGCGAGCAACGATCTCAATCAACTGTTTTCGACCCTGCAGGCCAAAAATTCTCTGATTGTCGCCTTTCTGAAAGAAACCGGCTTCAGCGACGCCGAGATTTCCGTTTCCGCCCCGGCCATTATCGACAAGCAGGCTCAAGGGTATGGAGATGCCCAGCGGATCCCCTACCGCTACTCGGGAAATTCCACGATCACGGTTTACACCCAGAAGATCGAATCGGTGACCAAAGGCATGAAAGGCCTGATCGAGCTCGGTAAAAAGGGGATCGCGATCTCCGGCCAGGATTACAACGCCAAGGTCGAGTTCCTTTTTACGAAGTTGAATGAAGTCAAACCGCCGATGATCCAAGAAGCGACCCAGAACGCCCGCGAAACAGCCGAGAAATTCGCCACGGATTCAAAAAGCAAACTGGGGAAGATCAAGCACGCCAATCAGGGGCAGTTCTCGATCACCGACCGGGACAGCAATACCCCTTACATCAAGAAAATCCGGGTGGTCGCCACGGTGGAATATTATTTGTCAGATTGAGTTCTTGGGGCCGGTTGTTTCATTTCCGACATTCCCCCATTTATGGTAATATATTTTCGGTGCCGTTCGTAGCCGCCTCTCAAAAAACCCGATTCCATCTTTTTTGTCTCCGCATTTCGTCCCCGAAAGGGATAGAAAGGAAAACGCTATTCTCATGCGCCCGTGTCCTGCCTGTCAGAGCGAGAAATTTTATTTGAAAGACCCGGATGACGAATTTGAAATATTTGAATTCGATCTGCGGAAGGGAGAATTGTTCTTCCTTGAAAATGAGGAGATAAAAGACGCTCCCCCCTCCGAGACGAGACCCGGATCTTCTGCAACCGCTGCGCCTGGAACGGGAGAAAAACCGACCTTGAATAACGCGCATAAAGGAGGAAGGGGATGAAAAAAGTGATGGTTGCCTATGTGAGCCGGACCGGGAAAACGGAAAAAATGGCGGAGTACGTAGCCGAGGGGGTTCGCTTTTCCGGAAACGCCGCCGACCTGAAAAAAGTATCGGAGATAAAGACGGAAAAGGATCTCGCCGGGTATGACGGGTTTATCTTCGGGTGCCCCACCTACCATCGGGACATGACCGAAAGCATGAAGACCTTTCTCTTTCTGGTCAAAAAAGCGGATCTGGCGGGGAAAGCCGGGGGCGCTTTCGGCTCCTACACCCACAGCGGGGACGCCCCCCGGCTGATCTTCGACACCATGGAGCACGTCTTCAAGATGAAGGTGACGGAGCTGGGCTCCTTTAACCTTTTGGAGGCAGCGGTCGAAACGCGAGAGGGCCTGCGCGCCTGCCAGGATTACGGTCGCTCGGTCGGCGAAAAAATTTCCCCCTGACTTGGGGTCAGACTTGAATATTGAAAATAAGCCCGCCCACAAGGCCCAATGCCGACCCGGGAAGAAGCGGTCATCGTCTCGCGCTGAGGAGTTTTATGTGGACGATTTCCGGCGGCGCCAGGAAGCGCATAGGCGGGCCCCAGGTCCCCGTTCCCCTGCTGACATAGAGAAAGCTCTTTCCCAAGCGATGCAGTCCCGGCGTCCAAGGGTAGATTCGCTTGGAAATGTGAATAATCGGGTATAGCTGACCTCCATGGGTATGGCCGCTCAATTGGAGCCCGATCCCCGCCTGGGCCGTTCTTTCGAATTGGATCGGTTGGTGATAGAGCAGGATGGAAGGTTGGGTGGGGTCCACTCTCGCGATCAGGCTTATAAAATCTTCGCCCTTCTCTCCCATCCTCCGCACCCCGGTTGGGTCATCAATCCCCAGCAGCTGCAGTCCCCCGGGGAGGACCTTCAGCTCGTTTCGCAAAACCGTGATCCCGGCATCCCGCATGATTCCGGTGGCTCGGGTCACGCCGGCATAATAATCGTGATTCCCCGTGATCGCGTACACGCCCGCTCTGCCCCTTAATTTCTGCAATGCCTCGCCCATATCCTCCATGTGGGCGACGCTTTCATCGACCAAATCCCCGGTTATGAAAACGAAATCGACGTTCAGCGAATTCGTCAGGGCCACCACTTTCTCCAGTTTGGCCTTGTTGTTCAAAACCCCAAAATGGAAATCGGAGATCTGGGCGATCGTGATCCCGTCCAACTCAGGCGGCAGATCCGGAAGGCAAAGGATAATTTTTGAAACTACAATGTTCCTGGCCTCATAAAGAGAAGAACCGCCGATCAGAGCCACGGCGAATAAAACCCCGGCGAACCAATACCGCTTCGTCCGCAAAGGGGTTTTCCCCAGCAGCCTTGCTTTGAGGCGGAAAATCCCCAAAAACACCAAAAAGAGATCGCTCGCCAAGGCAAGAATAAAAAGATATAAAACCAGCCCCATCCAGACGCTGGAAACCAGCATCAACAGATAGGTGAAGGAATTGAAGTCGCGCCAGCTCAGGATTCGGGATACGGGAAAGGAGCAGACTAAGACGATAAAGGCTATCCCGGCAACTCTTTTCGTGATTTTCGAAGGCTCAGCCAAACGAACAAACCACGTGTAGAGGTAATAATGCGCCGCAGAGTAAATCGAGGTAACGAGGGAAAAAAAAATGAAAAACCCAGCCCACTGGCCCATAATCAAGTATTCCTAAGGCGACAAGATTGATGTTCTCGTAAAAAGTCTGAAAATGGGCTATCCCGTCATTCCCGTGAAAACGGGAATCCTGTCTTTTCAAGATCTTGGCAGATTCTGGATTCCCGCCTGCGCGGGAATGACGACTTTTTTACGAGTTCATCAAGATTAAAATGTTTGCAGATTTAATTATATCAGCCTTTTATGAAAAGTTGATGATCTGAATTATCCGTATCCATTCAGTGACGGGGGGGCGGTAGGCTTTGTTGTTGGCCTGGGGGTTTGGGCGGTACGCGCCGGAAGCATCGGTCGGGATGTGCAGAGACTCGGAGAAAGCCCTGAGACCCCGATCTCAGCGGCGGGAGGCCTTGGCCCCCGCCCCCTCCGCGAAGAAATCAGCGCCTTATTATTCCAAGCGCAGCGCCCGGACCCCCAGGCCAGGGCGCCTCCTGTTTTTCACGCCGGACCTAAATCCGTAGCGGCTTCCCACCCTTGACTGAAGGGTTACGAATTATCCCTCCAAAAACATGCGTTAAAAAGAATGATGAAGAGCGGAAATAGTCATGGACGCTTCCTTTATTTTTCGGTACAATGGCCAAAAAATTACGAGGCGGGCGCGCAATGGAAGAGAAAGCGATCTTGAACGAATTCAAGGAAACGGCCGCAAATTCTCTCGATTACCTGCGAGAATGGAAATCCCGGACCGGGAATAAAATCCTGGGATATTTCTGCACGAACACTCCGGAAGAAATCATCCATGCCGCCGGTTTCCTGCCGGTCCGGATCTTGGGTTCACCCACCACCGTCTCCCTTGCCGCCAAACACCTCCAGAGCTACAGCTGTTCGCTCGTTCAAAGCAGCCTGGAAGCCGCCCTGCGGGGAGACTTGAATTTTTTGGACGGGACGGTTTTCCCGCACACCTGCGACTCCATTCAGCGCCTCTCGGATATTTGGTCGGGAAACACCCACTTCTCTTTTCATTGGGATGTCGTCCTGCCCGTCAAACTCCACACGGAGAGCGCCCGCGCCTATTTGATTCAGGAACTCGACCGCTTTCGCAAGGGTCTTGAAAATTTTTCAGGACATCCGCTCGCCGATGCGGACCTGAAACAATCCATTTCCCTTTTCAACCATAATCGGGCCCTGCTGAGGGAGCTTTACCGCCTCCGCATCGCCGAATCGGAACGCTTTACCGCCGGGGAAATTCTATCAATCGTCCAGTGTGCCACCTTCATGCCCAAAGAGGAATTTAATCCGAAACTAAAAAAGCTTTTGGGCGCCCCGAGGATCCCGCAAATCGCCTCCGAGCACAAATTGCGGCTGTTCATCGCCGGCAGCGTCTGTAATCATGCTCCGGTCTTTGACCTGTTTGACAACTCCGGCGCTTCCGTGGTCGGCGATGATCTCTGCCTGGGCTGGCGCTATTTTTCCGAAGATGCGGCCGTAAATGGGAGCCCGGTTGAGGCCTTGGCCGACCGCTTGATCCGCCGGGTCCCCTGCCCTTGCAAACACAACCCGGAACTTGACCGCGGGGATGACCTGCTGCAAAGGGTCGAAGAAGCGCGCGCCCAGGGCGTCGTCTTTCTCCTCCTCAAATTCTGCGACCCGCATGCCTTCGACTACCCCTATCTCAAGGACAGGCTCGCCCAAAAGAAGATTCCCAGCCTACTTCTGGAAATTGAGCCGGGATCCATGCCTTTAGGTGCTTTGGATACCCGGCTGAAGGCTTTCATCGAAACCCTTGGAGGTTGACATGGCCACCGCCACTACCGGAAAAGAAAAACGCCGCCTGCGGGCTTCCCAGAAAATGAAAGAGCTCATGACCCTCTACTACATGGGAGCCAAGATGGCGGAAGGCAAGGACAAGAAAATCGCCTGGATCACCAGCGGCGGCCCCGTCGAATTCCTCATCGCCGCCGATATCATCCCCATTTACCCTGAAAACCACGGGGCCATGCTGGGGGCTTCCAAGATGTCCGTGGAGCTTTGCGAAGTGGCCGAGGGACTTGGCTATTCCCGGGATCTCTGTTCCTATGCCCGCGGGGATATCGGTTCCGCGCTCACCCATAAGAGCCCGATCCCGGGCGGATTGCCCAAACCCGATTTTCTCCTGGCCTGCAACAACATTTGTGGAACGGTTTTGAAATGGTACGAGGCCTTGAGCCGGATTTTTCAGGTCCCCCTCTTTCTCCTCGACACGCCCTTTGTCCACCACAAAATGACCCCCGAAAGCCTTGCTTACGTCAAACGGCAGTTCGAAGAGCTGATGGAGTTCATCGAACTGCAAACGAAGAAGAAATTCGACCGGGAGAAGCTCCAGGAGGTTGTCCGCCTTTCGGGAGAATCGGCCGTCCTTTGGAAGGAAGTCCTGGACCAGTGCGCCCATCGCCCCTCACCCATGAGCTGTTTCGACGCCTTCATCAACATGGCGCCCATTGTGACTCTGCGGGGCACCCAAGCAGTCGTGGATTTCTACAAGGATATGAAAGTCGAGCTTGGAGAGCGGATCGAGCAGGGAATCAGCGCCGTTCCCGACGAAAAGTACCGCCTACTCTGGGACAACATTCCCATCTGGTATAAGATGCGCGAACTTGGGGATCTTTTTTCTTCTCACGGGGCCTGTTTGGTTGCCGACACCTACACCAGCGCCTGGGTATTCGAGGGAATGGAGACGGCGGACCCCCTGGAGGGTTTGGCTCTGGCCTACACGACCGCCTATCTGAACATCAGCATCGATCTGATGGCCGAAAGAGTCATGAATTTGATAAAGCGTTTTTCCATCGACGGGGTTATCATCCACTCCAATCGGAGCTGCAAGCCTTATTCCCTTGGCCAGTACGACATTCAAAGGCTCATTTATGAAAAAGCCGGGATCCTGAGCCTGGTTCTGGAGGCGGATATGACCGATGCCCGCGTTTACTCCGACGCCCAGGCGCAAACCCGGGTGGAAGCTTTCATCGAGACGTTGCAGAATCGAATGAAGGCGGCTTGATAACGAATATAGGACGCAGATCTCCGCAGATGAACGCAGAAACGGCTGAAACATATATTCTGACCTGAAGCGCCAAGAAATGAATTGATAGTTCTTTTTCTTCGGAGTCTGCGGCGGCTTTTCTCTGCCGCTGAATATTTTTATCGCTTATTTGTCGTTTCCTGTTTTTTCTGCGTTCATCTGCGTTGCCACAAAAAAATATGCCCACCATTCGCAAAGAAATCGCCGAACTCCTGGAAAAGGAGTCTTTGGACCTTCGCGGGATTTCCCAGACCCTGCGCATCCGGGAAAAGGAGGTTCTCGATCATCTGCAGCACATCGCCCGCTCGCTCCACCCCCGTAAACTGGCCATGGATCCGGCCGTCTGCCTTCAGTGCGGCTTTGTCTTCAAAAAGCGGGAGCGTTTTTCCAGCCCCAGCCGCTGCCCGCTCTGCAAGAGCGAATCCATCTCGCCTCCTCGGTATCAGATAACAGGATGATTCTGGATAAATAAGCTCCTTTGCCTTATCGCCCTTTTCCTCTTCTCCGCAAAAGAGGAGGGGTCTTTGTCCGAACTCGGCGGAAATTCAAAAAAAGATAATTGGAAATTCCCCGGCAGTAGCCAATTATTGATGAACTCGTGAAAAGTTGTCATTCCCGCACAGGCGGGAATCCAGAATCTGCCAAGATATTGAAAAGACTGGATTCCCGTTTTCACGGGAATGACGGAATAGCCCATTTCCAGACTTTTTACGAAACCATCATTATTGAATCTTCAGGGAATTCGTAGTATAAGAAATGAACGCGGGTTTTTTCCGTTTCTAAAATCATTATCTCGCCGCACTTTTTCTAATACAGGAGGCCGATCAACATGCAATCAACCGATTCTTGGCTGCCCCTGAAGGGAGTCAAGGTTGCCGATTTTACCCAGGTCATCGCGGGCCCCACCTGTTCCATGCTTCTTGCCGACATGGGCGCCGAGGTGATCAAAATCGAGCCGCCCACCGGGGATTTCTGGCGCAAGACCGTTCGGGGGTCCGCTTTCGCAAATTTCAACCGGAACAAACGCAGCCTCGCCGTCAACTTGAAAGACCCCAAGGGCCACGAGGCCGTCATGAAAGTCGTTATGCGGGCCGATGTCTTTCTGGAAAACTTTACGCCGGGCACCATGGACAAATTGAACTTGGGTTACGAAGCCGTTTCCCGAGCCAATCCAAAAATCGTCTATTGTTCCATTTCGGGATTCGGTCAGGAGGGACCCTACCGCGACCGGCCGGGGTATGACCCGGTGGCCCAGGCCATGTCCGGGATCATGATCAACACGGGAGAGCCCCAAGGCCCGCCGGTCCGCGTTTTACCCACCATGGTCGATTATCTTTCCGGAAATCACATGGCCTATGCCATTGCTCTCGCGCTTCTGGATCGGGAAAAAACCGGCCAGGGAAAACGGATCGAAATCGCTCTCTGGGATGTGGCGATCATGCAGATGGCGCAGTTCGTGGCCATGTACACCATGACCGGAGAGCTCCCGCAGCGGATGGGTTCGGGGTATCTGGCGGCGGCGCCCTACCAGGCGTTTGAAACTCAGGATGGATACGTGCTGATCGCCGTCACGACCGACGAAATGTGGAAAAATCTGTGCCGGGTTCTCAAGCTCGGCGATCTTTACGGCAATCCGAAATATTCTTCCCTGGAAGGAAGGGTCAAGAGCAGGCCGGAATTGGCTGCGGCGGTGAGCCAAGTAACCCGGCAGTATCCAAGCAAGGACCTGGAAACCTTGTTGGTGGAGGGAAGTGTTCCTTGCGGCCGGCTCATGAACATCGACGAAATCATCGCCGACCCCCATGTGCAATTCCGCAACATCATGGCCGACGTGGAAGACCCCGGGAGAGGCAAGATTAAGATCATCAAGACGCCTATTTTTGTTTCCGGCAAACCCCCGGAAATAAGAAAACGCGCCCCTCTGATCGGCGAACACACCGCCGAAATTCTAACGGAGCTGGGGTATACTCAGGAACAGATTCAAGATTTTTTCAAAACCAAGGTAGCGGTTCAGCAGAACCCCTGAACGCCGGGTTCGCGCGACGACTTCCGGATCGACCGGCGCCTTTCCCAAAGGCGCTGTCTTCAGCAGGCGGGGCGGAATTTCATGGAAACAATCGGCGCCGACGAATTCTACAATCGTTTGGCCGGGGCCTTTGATGTCATGACCGATTGGCCGAAGCGTTTGGCCTTCGAGATGCCTTTTCTGGAAAGGACCCTGCGCGACCGCGGGGCGCGCAGCGTTTTGGACACGGCCTGCGGCACCGGCTGGCACTCCATTGCCCTTTTGCGAAAAGGGTACGTCGTTTCCGGGTGCGATGCAAGTCCGGCCATGATCGAGCGCGCCCGCAAAAATGCGACCGAATCCAGCGTCAACATTTTTTTTGAGGTTGCGGACTTTTCCCGTCTTGAAAAGATCCCCGGAGCCTTCGACGCCCTTCTTTGCTTGGGGAACTCCCTCCCTCATGTTCTTTCCGAACCGAACTTGCGGGAGACTTTCCGGCAAATGAAGGCCAAACTCAAGCCGGACGGCGCGATGATTATTCACAACCTCAATTACGACCTGCGCTGGAAAAAACAGCCCCGCTTCTTTTCCGCGGAAGGGAACGCGGAGCTGCTCGTGTGGCGGTTCGCCGATTACGGGACGGAGTTCATCACCTTTCATACCGCCCTCTTCGAAGGCGATGTTTCGGGGTCCCCCCGGTGGTCCGTGCAGGTGAACAGCACCCTGCAAAAGCCCTGGCAGACCGAAGACTTAGATCGGGTTCTGAAGGAAGAAGGGTTTCAAAACATCACTCATTTCGGCGGACTGGACGGCAGCGCCTATACTCCGGACCAATCCGGGGATTTGGTGATCGTCGCTTCCCGTTAGCGAAAAGAAATCATTGAATAAACGGGAGCTCCTTTCAAATTCGGTCGCGGATCCGCCCGGTCCCAAATGACAAAGAAGGAGGTTTCATGCCCAAGGTAACGGGTGAACAACTGGAAAAAATTGCCTTTCATCTTTTCTGTGCCGCCGGGGCACCGGAGGAACACAGTTGGATCGTGGCGAAGCATTTGGCCGACAACAATTTGACAGGCCACGATTCGCACGGGTTCATTCGCGTCATCCAGTATCTCCAGCAGATCAAAGACGGGCTGCTCTTCCCCGCCGCCAAACCGGAGATCGTTCGCGAATCGGCGGCCACGGCCCAGATAGACGGTCATCGGGGCTTCGGGCAGGTCGTAGCCAAGTTTGCGGCCGAACTGGCCATAAAAAAGGCGAAGGAACAGGGAGTGAGCTCGGTCGCCATGCGTTTCCTGGGACACTTGGGACGCCTGGGCGCCTACGGCGAAATGGCCGCAAGGGGAGGCTGCGCGGCAATCCTTTTTTGCGCCACCGGCGGCCAGTCGCTCGCCCAGGCTCCCTTTGGGGGATCAAAACGAAAATTGGGGACCAACCCCCTGGCTTTGACCCTCCCCGCCGAAAATGAGGGAGTGATTTCCTCCGACTTCGCCACCTCCGTCGCCGCCGAAGGAAAGGTGAGGGTCTACCGCGCCCGCGGCCAGAAGCTCCCCGATGGCTGGATCCTCGACCAGGAGGGGCGGCCCAGCAACGACCCCAATGATTTCTATGCGGGCGGCGCCATTCTCCCCATCGGCGGCTCCGTCGGCTACAAGGGGTTCTGTCTGGCCTTCATGACCGATATGTTCGGTTCGCTCCTCTCGCGGGATTTCTTCCCGGCCAAACCGGGCAAGCAATTCAGCAACGGGTCCCTCATGGTCGTCATCGACATCGAACGTTTCGCCCCTCTGGCCGCGCTCAAGTCCGAGGTCTCCCAAATGGTCGGATTTATCAAGGACACGCCCCCGGCCCAGGGATTCGAACACGTGCTTTACCCGGGCGAAAAGGAAGCCAAGAATCGAAAGGAGCGGTCCCGGACCGGTGTGGACATCGAGGATGAAACCTGGAACCAGGTGATGGCTCTGGTCAAAACTTACGGGGTCGAAGACAAGCTCGGGAAAATCCCTTAGCCGGGCGTTCGGTTCGGGAGGAAAATTTCAGGCTCCGGCGAAAGATCTTTCCAAGAGGTCGTTCAGGAGCCGGGTCGTGTCGCCGACGATCCGCCCGCATTCCAAAATTTTTTCGCCCCGGTAGAAAGCCCGCGCCTGGTCGCGGTCCTTCCAATCCACCCGGGCAATCTCCCGGCAGGTAATGCCCCCGTGGTTCTTCGCGATTTCGTTCCGGAATCGCTCCATCATTTCCTGGTTATAGGGCCACATCCGCGGGTCTTCTTTTTCCTCTTCGCGGCCCCGGCTGAACCGCAGGCCCAAAACCCCCAAGGCGCCTACCAGGGCCCCGCAGACTTCGCCGTTTCCGCCGAGTCCCCCGCCGAAGGCTCCCATGGCCCGGATCACTTCCTCATCCTTTCTTCCCAGGATTTCTTGCCCGACCGCAAGAACGGCCTGGCTTCAATGGAACCGCTTCATCATCATCCCAACCGCTTTGTCCCGCATTTCCTCTCGAGTCATCAGACCTCCTATTCAGTGTGAGGATGAGTTATAAGAAATACCCTAAAAGCATTTTTCACCCACCCTCACCCTCACGCTCAAACCGACACTGCTTTCTTATAATGCCACATCCGCGCAAAGACCCGGACCGCCATCTCGGGCAGGTCAAAGCAGGGGTACCCGTGTTCCTCCAAAAACGCCGCCGCCCCTTCGATATCTTTCTTCAACCCCAGGAGGGAAAAGAAAACAGGCTTATGCACCCGGCCTCTTAACTCCTCAACGATCGGCCGGTACGGTTGTTCTCCGGAGTTCGCAAAGGAAATGAAAATGATCCCGTCCACCTCGGGATCGTCCAAAAGGGCGTTGAGAAGCTCGAGGGAGGTCTTTTCGAAGCCATGGGCCAGCATATCGGGGAAAAGGTCGATCGGATTACCGGCTTTGGAGGGGGTGGCGATCACCCGGGCGATTCTCTTTTTCGTTTCCTCCTGAAACCGGGCCACCTCCAGGCCCTCCTCAACGGCCGCATCGATGCTCATGATGGCCTGAGCCCCGCTGTAGGTCACCAGGGCGAGCCGTCGGCCCCGGGGCAGCGGCATCTTAAGAAATCCGCGCAGGGTGCGGACGAATTCGTCGATGGCCGGGACCCGGATCAGTCCGGCCTGCCTCGCCGCTCCTTCGAAGACCGCGTCCCGCATCGCCAGGCTCGCGGTATGAGAGGCGGTGGCCCGGGCGCCGGCCTCCGTCCTTCCGCCTTTCATCAACAGAACCGGCTTCTTGGCGACCGCGGCTCTGGCCGCCCTCAGGAATCTCCCCCCGTCGCGGATGTCTTCCAAATACAGGCCGATGATCTTCGTTTGTTCGTCATCGGCCAAATATTCCAGGGCCTCGATTTCATCCACATCCACTTTGTTGCCGAGGCCGATCCCCTTGGAAATCTGGAGCCCCTCGAAAGAACTCAGATAACGCAACAAGGCCCCGACGAAAATTCCGGACTGGGCTGCAAACCCGATCGAGCCGGGCTTGAGCATATGTCGGCTCGAGTAGTAGGAGGTCGTCAGGCCCGTCGCCGTGTTCACGATCCCCAGGGTATTAGGCCCGAAGGCCCGCATCCCGGAGGACCGGAGGATATTTTTCACCTCACCCTGAAGCCTGGCCCCCTCGGCGCCGCTCTCCGCAAATCCCTCCGAAGAGATAACCGCACCTTTCACCCCTTTGCGGGCGCAGTCGCCCAGGGCGGCCGGAACCAATCGGGGCGGGATGTGTAGAACCGCCAAATCGATGGGAAAGGGGACCTCGCCCAGGCTGCGGAAGAGAGGGGATCCGTAAACCTCCCCGCCTTGAGGATTGATCCCGGCGACCTTCCCTTTGTATCCCACCTTCTGCAAAACGTGGATGAGTTGAGCACCTGGTTTTTGAGGATCCCGAGAAGCGCCGATAATGGCCACGCTGCCGGCTTCCAAGATTTCACGGATGGGACGCATAGCTTTTATCCTCCCCCCAGAAGGCTATCCCTGGAGGTAAAATATCACAACTTCTCGTTAGAAAGAACCCTTTTTCGAGACTCTTTTATGGGCCGGTCTTTCAAGGGCGCCTCTCTTTTTTAGCGCCTTGCGGCCCCGGAAAGGCAAGCCCGGCGCTCCTACTGGCAAAAACCCGTTCAATCGGCTATACTGGATTTTACGGAGGAACGATGATTTGAAATCCACCCTTGTTTCCAGCCTCAAAGGGAAAATATTCTTCGGGGTCCTCATCGGAACTCTCACCTGGTCGCTGATTTTCCTCTTCTATTCCTTCGGACTTTTCGAGCCTTACGAGCTGAAAACCTACGATGCCCTCTGCCGCCTTCAGGCCCAACAGACCCCCGCCCCGCCGGAAGTCGTTTTGATCGTTGTGGACCAGGGAAGTTTGGAAGCGGCCCAGCGTCAGGGCATCCAGTGGCCTTGGCCCAGGCAGATGTATGCCCCCATTGTCCAATATTGCGCGTCAGCAGGGGCCAGAGCCCTTGCCTTTGATGTGCTTTTCGACCAGCCTTCCTCCTATGGCAGGGAGGATGACCGAATCCTGGCGGAAGCCTTGAAGCAGAACGGCCACGGTTTTTTGCCGCTTTTCCTGAGCCGGGAAAAGCGGCCTCCGGCGCCTCGGGAAAACGAAATCATCCGGAGAAACGGGCTGCCGCTTAAGGCCGATTCCAGTTCAATCTCCTCCCCTTACGTTTCCACCGTTCTCCCAATTGAAATCCTCGCCGAAGAGGCCGCAGGTTTGGGAAACGTCATGGTCCTCCCCGGACCCGATGGGGTATACCGCCAAATCCCTTTGGTCTTCTTCTACCGCAACCAGTGGCTTCCCTCTCTGGGGCTGACGGTGTATCGCCATCTTTATGGAAACGATCCCCTGGTTCTGAAAGATCACTCCCTCAAGACCGGAAAGGAGGAGATCCCCCTCGATCGCCAGGGATCGTTTTTGTTGCATTATTACAACCCGGCGAAAGATTTTCCCCGCCTTTCCGCCTTCAACGTCGTTCAATCCTTCCAAGCCCTCCAGGAAGGAGGAAAACCGGTATACCCCCCCCACATTTTGAAAGATAAAATCGTCTTTTTGGGATTCACCGCGGCAGGGCTCTACGATTTGAAACCGACCCCGATCAGCCCCGTGAGCCCGGGCGTCCTCGCCCACGCCACCTTCGTTGCCAACCTGATTCACAAAGACTTTCGAGTTCGGATCCAACCCTCATCTTTGCTATCCATCGCCTTAACCATAGCCACGGTGATGGGAGTGGCGGTGATGCTGATCCCGAGCCTTTGGAAGCTCGCGCTCCTTCTCGTCGGGCTGGTGGCGGCAGTTCTTTTCCTCGTGACTCTGTCCTTTCAAAATGGCCTTTGGGTCGACGGGGTTCTTCTGTCCGGGAGCCTGGGGCTTTCTTTCGCCATGAGCACCGCTTTCAGCTATGCCACGGAGGGAAGGCAGCGCCGTGAGATCAAACAGATGTTCTCCCGGTACATGTCGGATCTCCTGATTCAAGATCTGCTCAAGAACCCCGATAAGCTCAAATTGGGCGGGGAAAAGCGCGTCCTGACCGTATTCTTTTCGGATCTCGCCGGGTTCACCAGTCTTTCCGAAAAATTGGCGCCGGAAGAAGTGGTCGGTCTTCTGAATCGCTATCTGACCGCCATGACCGACATCATCCTGGCGAGCGGCGGTCTGATCGACAAATATGAAGGGGATGCCATCATGGCTTTTTGGGGCGCGCCCGTTCCCCAGGAGGATCACGCCGTCCGGGCCTGCCTGGCCGCTCTCGACAATCAATCCCGCCTGGAGGATCTGCGGCAGGAGTTCCTCGAAGCAGGGCTTCCGCCGATTTATGCCCGGATCGGGATCAACACCGGCGAAATGATCATCGGAAACATGGGTTCAAGCCAGCGCTTCGACTTCACGGTTATCGGGGACAGCGTCAACCTTGCCTCCCGCCTGGAAGGGGCCGGGAAAGAATACGGAATCAGTATTCTCATCAGCGAAGACACCTACTCCCGGGCGGCAGACCGGATCGAAGTCCGGGAACTGGATCTTTTGCAAGTGAAGGGAAAAGACAAAACCGTCCGCATTTACGAACTTCTGGCCCCTAAGGGACAGTTGTCCGAAACCCAGCAACAAGGACGGGAGCTATTTCAGAAAGGTCTGGCGCTGTATCGAGATCAGAAATGGGAAGAAGCCAAGAGTCAATTTCAGAGAGTCCTGTCCCTCCTCCCCGACGACGGGCCTTCCACGACCTTTCTTCGTCGATGCGACCAGTTTCAGGAAGCCCCGCCCGAAAAGACCTGGGATGGGGTTTATCATTTGAAAACAAAATAATCAGGGAAATGATTGGGGGATTCCCGGCAAGGCGAAAGGAAATCATAAACCGTTGGCGCCTGAAACCGATGCGTAGTTTCTTTGGATAGGAGGTAAGATGAAAAGTAAATTTTTACTCAGTCTCCTGGGCCTTTTCTTGGCCGCCTCGATTGCCTGGGCGGCCGCATATCAAGTCATCACCCAGGAAGCGGTTATCCGCAAGGACAAGCGTTTTTTCGCCCCCCTGGTCGTCCGCGTGCCCTACGGTGAATGGATCGAGGAGCGGGAGCGCCAGGGGGATTGGCTGCGCGTTTCCTTCAAGGGGGCGGAAGGGTGGCTGCATATCAGCGCCGTCCAGGAGCAGAATTTCAGCCTTTCCTCTCTTTCCGGGGAGCGCGCTCAGGAAACCACGAAAGAGGAAGTCGCCCTGGCCGGCAAAGGTTTTACCCCCGAGGTGGAAAAGGCCTTTCGGAACAAGAATGCCCACATGCGCTACGATCTGGTAAATCAGGTCCAGAGTCAAAAAATCAACGAAAGCCAGCTGCAGGAATTCATTCGCATCGGAAAACTCAGGGAACCCGGAGGCGCCCCATGAGAAAATCCTTTTGCTTATATGGAGCGGGGTTGCTGCTCTTCTTCTTGCTCGTTTTCGGATGCGCCGAGGCGGTGCACCTCGGAACCTCGATCGGGGCCGGCACGGGAAAGATCTCCAAGGAGGAGAAGGAGCGCCTGGATCGGCTGGCGGTACAGACTGAGCGGGCTTCCCGGCCTATGACCGCTCAGGAAGAGCACTATCTCGGCCGGGCCGTGGCCGCCTCGATTCTCGGTCAGTATCGGCTATACCACAACGAACGCCTGACCCGGTACCTCAATGAGGCGGGGCAGTCCCTGGCGTTGGCTTCCGATCGACCCTTCACTTTCGGGGGATATCGTTTCGCGATTCTGGACAGCGAAGAAGTGAATGCCCTGTCCTGCCCCGGGGGGATCATCCTCCTGACCCGAGGTATGCTGCGCCGGGCTCAAAACGAGGAGGAGCTCGCGGCCATCCTGGCGCACGAGATCGGTCATGTGAGCAACCGCGATGGGCTGAAAGCGGTCCAGCAGGCTCGGTGGATGGAGGTCGTCACCCTCCTCGGTTCCGAGGCGGCCCGAAAAGCCGGCGGCGCGGAAATGGCCAGGCTTGTCTCCCTCTTTGAGGGTTCCGTTCAAGACGTCGTCAAAACGCTATTGGTAAACGGATACAGCCGGGAGCAGGAAAGCGACGCCGATCGCAGCGCCCTCGCCCTCCTGCAGCGTTTCGGCTATGCCCCCGACGGGCTCCCTGATTTTTTGCGGAGGTTGGGCAGGGAGCAAACAGACGGCGGGAAAACGGGGATGTTCACGACCCACCCGGGAATGAGAGAGAGGGAAAGCGAAGCCCGATCCGTCATTGCCGCAAACCGGTGGGTTTCCGGAATCCATGCGGAACGGGACCGCCGCTTTCAGCAGGCCCTCCAATCCATTCGCTAACCGACCTGTGAAAGGAGAAGAATTTTGAAAATCGTCCCTCCCTCCCATAGGATCCTCGCCCTCCCGGACAAGGCTGCGGTTTTGAAGATGATCGAACGGATCGGCCGGACCTGTTACAAATCTGAAGACAAAATGACCCTTGATTCCGCCCGGGACTTTGTCAAAAGCCTCATCCGCTCCGGCCATCACAGTGTGATTGAACATCTGGGGATCACCGTGCATTTCATCTGCGACCGGGGCATCACCCACGAGCTGGTGCGCCATCGGCTGGCCTCCTTCAGCCAGGAGAGCACCCGCTACGCGAATTATGCCAAGGACAAATTCGGAAAAGAAATCACCGTGATCCGTCCTTTCTTCTGGGATCGTTCGTCCGTTCTTTACTCCGCCTGGAGGCAGGCCATGGAGCAGGCGGAGAAGGCCTATTTGCAGCTCATCGGCCTGGGGGCCCGCCCCGAGGAGGCTCGGACCGTCCTCCCCAACAGCTTGAAGACCGAACTCATCATGACCTGCAACTTTCGGGAGTGGCGGCACATTTTCGACCTGCGCTGCTCCCGGGCCGCCCACCCGCAGATGAGGGAGCTTCTATTTCCTCTTCTCGATGAGCTTTGCGAAAGAATCCCGGTGGTCTTTGACGATCTCGCGGATAAATATGCCGCAGATCTCCGGGGATGGCCGCGCCGGGGACAGGTTTGAACGAGGGCAGAAAAGGGGTTCGGAGACTCGGGAAAAGACGAACCGGGATCTAAGGCTTCGCCGGATCCGGCACAGAGGATGATCGAGGCATCAAGCCGTTCTTGATCAGTTCGGATTTATCGAAGGGATAGCGGTTTTTTTCGATCAGAAAAACCTCGGCGGCGTTTTCCTTTTTCTTTCCTTCCATCTTTTCCGCGGGCTGACGGAGGGCCTTCCAGCCTTCGTATTCCTGCGGGCTGAGCGGGAACGTCCTCCCCCGGACTCCGATCAATTGGAAAGCCAGAGCCAGAAAGAGACCGCCGAGAAGAAGATACCCGCCGACATTTCTCAGGATTTTCTTGGACCGGCCCCCGTTGCGTCGGGCATGGATCGGGTTGATCCCGACCGGCTCGATCACCCCGGCGTCCATCATGGTAATCAGGTTTTTGCAGGTCTCGAACTCCCCGACGAAACCCTGATCGACGATATCGTTGATGGTCCGCTGCCCGTTGATCAGCTCGTAGATGACTTCCATTTGAAAGGAGCGTTTGTCCGCCCAGGCCGAACCGGCTAACATTTCCAGCGTGGCCATTTCATTCACTTTGCGCAGAACCATCTGGGAGGTGGGGATGCGGTCCGCCATCAGGGGCCATTCGTCCACCATGCGGAGAACGTCCAGCAGAAGGAATTCGGCGTTGATGGGCTCGAGGAGATGCGGATCCGAAGCCACTTCCCGGGCTTCGAAACGGAACTTCCCCCCATTCCATTTGAAAAGCCCGTACAGGGTTTCGGAAATCAACAGACGCAGAACCGCTCCCAGGTCTTCATTCCGGACCATTTGATTCTTCGCCAGCACGCTTTCGAGACCGACCAGTTCCTCCCGGTGCTGGGTGAAGGCCTTCTTCCATGCCTCGGGCGTCAGCAGCCCGCCGCGGACCAGCCTCTTGCCCAAAGGAGAGGTCTCGGCGGTTTCCTCGGGAAATGCAATGCCCGCAATTCTTCCGTTGTCGAAAAGGAACTGGATCTCTTTTCTTTCGCCCTGGAGGTTCAGGATCCCCGTTTTCTGCTGTTGCCCGAGGAGCTGAAAAAGATCCGTCAGTCCGAAATCTCTTAAAGAGCCGTTCAGGCCCGCATTTTTATGATTATTCCGCCGGCCGAAAATAGAACTTCGCCTCCCTTCTCAGAATTTGAACCATTCGGAATTGAACCCATCCGTAAAAAGCCACGAAGAAGAAGAGGGTCGCCGCCATCCCGGGAAGGGCCGAAGAGAGACCCAAATTCAAAGGATTCGGAATCCACCTCCCCCAAAGCAGGCCGCTGACGAGAAAGTACGAACCGATGAAGAGGTACAAAAATCCTTCTTGGGCATGGCCGCGATGGATATGGCCGGCTCCCGGGAGCAGAAACGAAACCCACCGCGAGAGCGCGAGCTCGCGAAGCTGATGTTGGGCTACCTCGAGCCGTTTTTCCTTCAACCGCTGCGCATCCCCGTTCGGGTTCTTGGAAAAGGCGTGGACGCATTGGAGACACTGGTTGCCGATGACCAGCGAACGGCTGCACCGCGAACAAATCAGCCGGCCGCAACGCTCGCACCGCCGGAGCAAGGGTCTCCGGCGCTCCCCCCAATGGATCGCTCCCAGCAGGAGAAGAAAGGCCGCCCCGAAAATCTCCTCGAACGGGAGAGGGTAGCGCGCTCCCAAGAAGGCCCAGAATCCTTTGGCCAGCCTTTCCCGCTCCGGGGTCTCCCCCAAGAGCCGCTTCCAGAGCTGAATCGGCTCGAGGGTGCGGTCGATGGTCATCCGGTTGGGGTGACGGGAAGCGATGCTCGTGTAAAACGTGATCAGCTGCGGCCGCAACTCTTTCGCGCGTCGGAATTCCGATTCGGCTTCATTCAACAGGAGGTTTAAAAGATACGCCTGGCCCAGGTTGTAGTATGACTCCGTGCGGGCGCCGTCCAGGCGGATGGCCTTCTGGTAGGCTTCCATGGCCTGCTCGACGCGGTTGGTGGCCAAGTAGACGTTTCCCAGATTATTGTGGGCGGCTGCGGACCCCCCCTCCAGCTGAATCCACCGGCGGAGATGCTGCTCGGCTTCGTTGAATTTTCCCATGCGCTTCTCGACCAGACTGACGGCCTGGAGAAGTTCCGGGTCCTCCGCCTGGCGCTGTTGCAGAACCAGGAGTTGACGATGGAGGTCCGGGCTCCACACCCCGTTGTTGGCCCGAATGATTTCCGGGACCCCGCCTTCGCTCAGAGAGGAAACAAATGAGGAAGAGATCCGCACAGCCGACGGCAGAAACAGGACCAAGACCAGAAGGGCCAACGAAACCGTCCGCTCTCCCCGGGTGCTGTAAATCCAGAAAACCAGAAGCCAGGATAGGAACAGCGCCAACCAGCCGATTCCCAGCGCGAACGGCAGGAATAGGAGGATTCCGGTCAGGAGCGCTTGAGCCAGCGGATGAAAGTCCAGGTTAAGAAAATGGCGGAGATGGTGATGGAAAAATGGATAGTATCGAATTGCTAAGGATAGAGCATACAGGCTTAGAGCCAATAAAAGGCTGAATACCAGCCCATACCCGAGGTTGGCGTACTGAGGTATCGCCTCCTCGAGGTTGGCATACGAGTAGACCCCCCCCTCCACCCAATACCAAGCCGCTCGCGCAAGCTGGGGTAGAGCAAAGGATTGGCGGGACCAAATCCATCGAGCTTGGGCATAATAGACTTCGGAAAAATCCGGGGCCATCTTCTCCGTATAGCCCAGGAGAACCGGGCCGATTTCCTCCACCGCGTCTTTGGGCAGCTGTTCGCTCTCCCGGAGCAGAGCGATGGCGTAAGAATAATGATTCCGGATTCCCTGGTTCAGCTTCCATTGGTAGAGCTTTTCCAGCTCGTTTCGGCTCTCCTCCCAGGCCCCTTTTTGCGCGAAATCCCGATAGCTTTGCCAGATCTTCGCAGGGGATTCCTTCCCTTTATTCTCCGCTTCCAGGGCGGCCAGGAGACGGGGGTAGGCCGGGGCCAGATCCTGGGCCCGAGCCACCGAGGGGCCCTCCAGAAGGAAAAGGAATCCGAGCCCAATCCCCAGGAGGGCCAAAAGGAAATGGAGGGTCCGAAGACAGGAAAAAAGAGAAGAGCCTTTCTTCCTCTTCGTCAGAAGAACTTTCATGATGGGCCTAAGACCCCTCTGTTTCAAACGGATCCAGGTCGATCGCCACCTTCAAATTGAGGGAAAGCTTTTTCCCCTGGCCGTTTGCGCTCATTTCGAAGATCATGGGAATTTCTACGCTTCCGGACCCCGTGAGCCTGGGCTGGCCGCAAGAGGCGATGCGCAGGGTCTCTTTCGGTTCCTCGGGTTTGCGTTCGGTCCTCTCTTCGATCTTTTCCGGAGTTTCCGATTTCTTTTCCCCGAACATGCGGCTGAGAAAACCCTTCCCGTTCCCCCTTTTCTTCTCCTCTTCGATCTGCGGAGTCACCAGCTGTCCCAATTTGGGGGATCGGGGAGTCTCAAAATGGGGAGCCTCTCCAGCGGGACGCTTCCCTAAGGCTCTCCCTGAAACCCCCGCCGGCTCCAATACGGGGAGCGGTCTCTCGACAGGGGCGGTCTTGGCCATCGGGCGAATCGCTTCCGGCTTCGCCGGGGCGGGCCTGCCGCCGCTCCCTTCCAGGCGGAGTCCGGAAGGGGAAGCAATAGAAGGTGGTTTGGGGGCCGGTCCTGCCGGGGTCGGCCGCTTTTCGGCCAGCGGCCTCCCGGCGGCGGGTTCCGCGACCGGGGCCGGAGGTTGGGAGGACATTTTTCTGGTTTCCGTCCCGTCCTCGATCGTCTTTAAAACCATGCGGCACATCATCGTCAGGGTTTCGAATACCCCTTTGCCCAAAATCGCCACGGATTCAAAGTGCGGAGCATTCGGCCTGTTGATCTTGGAGTTGAGCTCCTCCAGGGACATAACATTCGGGAGGTCCCGCTTGTTGTATTGGATGATCAAGGGAATCGTTTCGATCTTTCGCCCGTAATAGTGGAGATTCTCCTCCAGGTCCTTGATGGAGATCAGGTTGTCCTCCAACCGGTCCCTCTGCGAATCCGCCACGAAAATGATGCCGTCGGCGCCCGTCAGAACCGCCCGCCGCGTGGCGCCGTAATAGACCTGCCCCGGCACCGTATACAGGTGAAACCGGGTTCGGAATCCCCGAACGCTTTCCAACTCGATAGGCAGAAAGTCAAAGAAAAGGGTGCGCTCCTCGTCGGTGGCCAAAGAGACCATCTTTCCGCGCTGTTCGGGCTTCAGATGCTGATGGATGTGCTGAAGGTTGGTGGTTTTCCCTGAAATGCCCGGTCCGTAGTACACGATCTTGGCGTCAATCTCCTTCTTCTGGTAATTAAAAACTGCCATAAACCACCCTCCTCACCTTATCGTTTCGTTGCGGATTCGGAAGAGAGAGAGAGCCCCACAATCTTGGAGATCTCTTCCTTTCGGAAACCGGGGTTTTCGCTATAAATCTCTTTCATCAACGCGATGGCCTCTTCGATCTTTCCGAGCTCCTTATAAATAAGGCCCTTCTCATATTTTGCTTCCAGGGAATTTTCCTGCGGGATGCCTTTCGACTTCAGGGCTTTTTCAAAAGATTCCAGCGCCTCTTCCCATATGCCTTTGTCTTTGTAGCAGAGGCCCAGCATGTGCAGGGCTTCAAAAGAGCTTTGCCCCTTCTTATGCGCAATCTTGAACTGCTCGATGGCGTCGTCGAAAAAACCCATTTCCCGGCAGGCCATTCCCATCTGGTAGTTGAACTGGGGATACGCCGTGCTGGGGCCGCTGATTTCCTTCAGCTCTTTGAGGATGTCTTCAAATCCCGAACCCTTTTGGGTCAACACCTCTTTGGCCTCGACCGCTTCCGCGGACCTCCCGGCGCCCAATACCGCCCCTAAGTCGAAAAACGGGTCTTTGGAACCATCCTCGGTCGCTTTCTCGGATCCCGGGGACAACGAATCCCCAATTTTGGGTCCCCGAAGGCCCGCTGTCTCGGGCGCGCTCCCCGTTGGCTCGCCCAGACAGTTCCTTTCCGGGTCGGCTTCCAACATGAGTTCTAAGACCTCCCGGGCCTTTTCGCTCATTCCGCGGCTGTTGTAGTGATGCATGAGGATTTTATATTGGGCCAGGGCATCCCCGGTAAAGCCCATTTTGCGATAGATGTCGGCGATTTTCAGGTAAACATGGTCTAAGGTGGGGTCCTGTTTGGGTATCTGTTTGTAGATGGCCATGGCCCGAGCGTAAAAATTGTTCTTCATGAAAATTTCCGCCGCCAGCAGATATTCCGCAATCGCTTTTTCTTTTTCGCCCTTTTTCTGGTGGAATTCCGCTAATTTCAAATGGGCCTTCGCATTTCCCGGTTCTTTGACCAGCAGGTCCAGATAATGGTCCGGCCCACCCACCCCATTGGCGGGCCCCGGTTTCACTTTTTTCACCCAGCCATTCAACTTATCCAAGAGTCCCATTGGCTTCTCTCGATTCCCCGGAATCCTCTTCCGGATCCCGTTGGCAATAAAGAATCCTTTCTCCGCTCCCCCGGGCCGCCTCGCGTCTTTCGGAAAAATGCGGGGGAGGTTCACGCCGACGCCCCACCCTGAAGGGGATCAATGCGGGCCCCAAAATGCCGTCTTCCGTATTTTATCCGGATGAACGATGACGCGCCCCCGGCGATCTCGGAAGACTCCCAAATGATTGATTGGAATCCCCCTTGCAAAATCCATCGTCATTTTTAATTCAATCTTGAAGGAATATTTATGATTCGGCTGGGCATTTTTCATGCCCCCCCGCGGCCCATTTCCCGGGTTGGTTTTTAAGGTTTCGGAGTGATCAGGGTCTCGCAAAAAGTCAACCGCAGAATGGCTTGGATTGTAGGGGCGTCCGACCGGCCGCCCGTTTTCGGGCGAGCGCCGCGCGCCACTTATATTCTGATTGCCGCCCCCTCTTTTCTCCGGCATGACTATACGGTCGGTGAAAAATCGGAGAGGCTCCTGCGGCGGATCCGCAGGAGGTACGGAGCTCCGGGAACCCAGAACTTTCTCCCGGAACATGGACGAAGGGATTTGGGTCTGTCGGAAATCTTCAAACTTTCGGTTCAGGAACCCGGTTCTCCTTTGGCGCGGAGTTTAAAAAAAACCCGTGAGAAGAGCCCAAGGCTTCTTTTCACGGGTATTTCAGCTTCGAGGCAAGTCTCGAATCCCCTGCTAAACCCAGGCTCCCTCCCGGGCGGTCCGCTCCTTCCCCGCGACTTTGCCGATTTGGGATGGATCTTCTTCCGCGGGTCCCGCCCAGTCTTCCTCCTCGCCTTCCAGCGCCGGTTCTTTTTCCCCTTCGTTCTCCGACTGATGCTCCTGCGGCAGAAGGTCTAAGTCCTTTTGGATAACCTGCCGTTTTTCTTCCGGGACCGAATCCATCTGCAAGGCTCTGCGGAAAGAATGCCGCGCCTCTTCCCACCATCCCTTTTCCCGATAACAGAGGCCCATGAAATGGGCCGCCTCCAGGGGGCTCTGCCCTTTTTCCAAGGCTGCCTGGAACTGCTCGATGGCCTCGTCATGAAAGCCCATTTCCCGGCAGGCAACGCCCATCTGAAAGTTGAAATCCGGGTAAACCCGGCTTGTCCCGCCCATTTCCTGGAGTTCTTTCAAGATTTCATCAAACCCAAAGATTTTTTCGGTGCAGATCTCTTTGGCAATCTTGAGATGCTTATTCTTCGGCGCCTTCTTCTGCAGTTCCCCGCAAAGGTCAAAAAAGGTGCGGGAAGTTTCCGAAGTGGGTATTTCCAAATCCAGCGTTTCCGTCTGAATATTCGGATCCAATCGCGCTTCTTCGGGTTCGGCCTCCTCCATGGAGACCTGTATCTTCTTATCCAAGGCAAACTTTTGCGGATTTAAATCAGCCATCAAGCCGAGAATCTCGAGGCTTTTTTCCGCGTCGCCGGAATTGTGATAATGTCGAAGGAGGACATTGTACTGCGAGAAGGCATCCCCCAGAAATCCCAGGCGATGGTAAATTTCCGAGACGCAGCGGTTCACTTCTTCCTGCGACGGATCCAGTTTGAGGATGCGCTTGTAAACCGCCATGGCTTGCGGCCAGAGGTCTTTTTTGGAAAAGATTTCCGCCGTTTTCAAATACTCGGTAATCGCCTTTTCCGTCTCGCCCATTTTTTGATAGATCTCGGCGATCTTCACCCGGACTTTGGTGTTCGCCGGCTCTCTCCGGGCCAATTTCAGCGACTGTTCCAACTCCTTGGCAACGCGCCCCTTTTCCCCGCGGAATCGATCCCTCAATCTCTCCATGATCCCATTCACCCCGCTCGACGGCGGCGGGGGTATGTTTTTCTTCCGGATGGGTTTCATGGATTTCAGGGAAGAGCTGACATCCTCCATGGTGGGGATATCTTCGACAACGACGACCGGTTCGTTCTGGGACATTTTAGGCTCCTGCCAAATTCATTCTCGGGGTCTTTTAACTCAAGGTAAGATCCTAATAGAGCAAATTTTATGCCGGTAGCAATAACTTTCTAACCGATTGGATTTATTGGAACTTTCACGAAAGGTTCGAGGGCAGGGCGCAGGAGGTTAAGAGGAATATCCGTTTTTTAAATAAAATCATATTTTTCAATAGGTTATCGATTCGATGGACGAACCTGGATCATTTTCATATTTCCCTTTTTTGGGCAAATCCAATGTTGTGCCGGCCATTTTTGAACAAAGGCGGGGAAGCCTCAGCCAAGACCGGCGAGCGAGGGCCAAACAGAGGAGATAGGCATGTTCAGCAAGGAGGAGAAGGTATTGGGGAGTAGATGCAGAGGGGTTCTTCAGCCAACAAGTCGCCGGTTCTTTCAAAGGCCCGAGCGCGGCATCCCCCGCAGACCCGGATGTATTCGCAATGCCCGCACCTCCCTTTGTACCCGGAATAATTGCGCAGTTTCTGAAACACCGGCGATTGATCCCAGATCTCCCGCAGGCTTTGTTCCCGGATGTTGCCGCTCAGCGCTTCCAGGTAGCCGCACGGCTGCACCTCTCCGCGATGCGAAATAAAACAAAAACCGGTCCCGCCGAGGCATCCTCGGGTCACAGCGTCGAGGCCGTGGGTCTGCGGATTCAATTTCCGGCCCTCTTCCTTCAGCCGTTGGCGCAGAATCCGGTAGTACTGGGGGGCACAGGTTGCCTTCAGTTGCAGGGGGAATTTTTCCCTTTGATCGTAGAACCAGTTTAGAACTTTTTCGTACTCCGCCGCCTGAATCGCCTGACCCTCAAGCTCTTTTCCTCTCCCGGTGGGAACCAGAAGAAACATATGATGGGCCGCCGCCCCGAGTTTCACAGCCAAACCCAAAATCGCCGGGAGCTCTTCGCAGTTTGCTCGGGTTACGGTCGTGTTGATTTGAAATTCCATTCCGGCATTTTTGAGGTGCCCGATCCCGCGCAGGGCCGCGGCAAATGCCCCCTCCACCCTGCGAAACCGATCGTGGGTGTCCCCGGTCGCCCCGTCGAGGCTGATGGAAACCCGCTGAATCCCCGAGGCCTTGATCTGCAAGGCCTTCTCCGCATCGATCAGGGTTCCGTTCGGGGCCATCACCATGCGCAGCCCCCGTTCGGTGCCGTGTCGGGCCAGGTCAAAGATGTCCTCGCGCAGAAGAGGCTCCCCCCCCGTGAGAATCACCACCGGCCTGCTGAAAGAAGCAATATCATCGAGGAGACAAACGGCTTCTTCCCCGGTCAGTTCTCCCGGGTAGGGGCCCCGCTCCGCGGACGCCCGGCAGTGGATGCAGCTGAGGTTGCAGCGACGCGTTACTTCCCAGGCGACCATCCGCAGCGTCGGAATCTTCCCCTGGAGAAATTCGCCCGCTTGGGATTCTTTGCTCAAAGGCGTTTCACCCATGGCCGATCTCCTCGTCGGTCAGATAGCACGCCGGGTCGGGGGCCCAGAGGTCCCCCGTCGCGGCCTCGGCCCGCACCCGGAAATTGCCCGCACAAACCTCCAGCCACCGGCAGGAGGCGCAGCGCCCCTTCACGTATTTTTTCTTTTTCTTTAATTTCTCCATGACCGGATCGGAGAGATCCCCCCAGATTTCGCTGAAGGGGCGCTGTCTCACGTTGCCGAAAGCATAATGCCGCCAAAACTGATCCGCATGAACTTGGCCGTCCCAGCTCACACAGCCGATGCCGATGCCGGAGCTGTTTCCCCCGTTCATGCGCAAAAGCTCCAGAACTTCCCCGGCCCTGGGAGAAGATTCCCCTTTCATCCGCAGGTACAGATACGGGCCGTCGGCATGATTGTCCACGGTCAGAACTTCAACGGCCTTTCCCCGCCGGTGCAGATCCCGGGTCCGATCGATGATGAGATCCACCACGCGCCGAGTCTCCGCAGCGTTGAGATCTTCCCGGATCAGGGCGCTGCCCCGCCCGGCATAGACCAGGTGGTAGAAGCAGATTCTCGGGATATTTTCCGTTTCGATCAGGTCGAAAATCTGGGAGATGTCGGCGGCGTTGCGGCGGTTGATGGTGAAACGGAGCCCGACTTTGATCCCGGCATTCTGGCAGTTGCGGATCCCGTTTAGGGCCGCTTCGAAGGCCCCGCTCACCCCTCGAAACCGGTCATTGGTTTCCTTCATCCCGTCGAGGCTGACCCCCACATACGAGAGGCCGATCCGTTTCAGGTCCCCGGCCATTTGGGGCGTGATGAGCGTCCCGTTGGTGGAAATCACGGCCCGAAGGCCGAGATCCGTTGCCAGCAGCCCTAAATCCAGGAGATCTTTTCTGAGGAGAGGTTCCCCCCCTGAAAAAAGAATAACCGGCGATCCGAACCGGGCCAGATCCTCAATTAAATCTTTTCCTTCCGCGGTCGAAAGCTCTCCCGAATACTCGCGGTTATGGGAATGAGAATAGCAGTGAACACATTTCAAATTGCACCTTTGCCCCACATTCCAAACCACCACCGGTTTCTTGTCTTCGGAAAACTGGAGAAGGTGGGATGGAAGTTTTCCCGAATGACGCCCATATCTCAACGGGTCGGAGGCCTCGACCGTTCCGCAGTATAATTTTGAAACTCCAATCATATCTCGAAAACCCCTTCAGCTGTTGGCTTTCAACGTTTAGCCTGAAGTCCTCTTTTTTCTTTTATTTTTTCTGCTCTGAAATAATCGACTAAAGACTCTACCAAAGCCGGGATCGTGTAATCCTTCGGACCCACGGCCGGTTCGATTCCAAAGGATCTTGCGGTCTCGGCCGTTACGGGCCCGATGGAAGCCGCGATCGTTCCCCTCATTAGCTTAGATGCCTTTTCTTTACCCAGGAGTTCGACAAAATTCGTTACCGTAGAAGAGCTCGTGAACGTAACAGCCGCAACCTGGTTCTTCTCCAGCAGGTCCCGCACCCTTTCCACCCCTGATTCCGGGCGGATGGTCCGGTATACCTCCACCACATCCACCCGAGCCCCCGCTTTTCTAAGTTCCGCGGGAAGTACGTCCCTGGCAACTTTCGCCCGAGGGATCAGAATCCTTTTGCCGTCCAAATCCTCTTTCCGCATTCCTTGATAAATCGCTTCAGCCCGGTATTCTTTGGGGACAAAATCCACCCTGATTCTCAAACCCTCCAGCTCCTCGGCTGTCCTGGGGCCGATCGCGGCGATCCGCGGGCCCTTCAGGTCCCGAATATCCCGTCCGATCTCCATGAGCCGTCTTATGAAAAAGAGGACGCCATTGGCGCTGGTGAATATAATCCAATCATACTCACCCAGCCGGCCGGCGCAATGATCGAGGTCATCATAATTTTCCGGGGGGAGAATTTCGATAGTGGGAATTTCGATGGGCAAAGCCCCTAACTTGCGCAGCCGATCCGAAAGATCACTGGCCTGTTCCCGGGACCGCGTCACCACGATTTTCCTTCCGAAAAGGGGAAGGGTTTCGAACCAGTTCAGTTTCTCCCGGAGGGCGACCACTTCCCCGACCAAAATAATGACCGGGGGCTTGACCTTGTGGATCTCGGCCGCCTTTCCGATGGTAGATAGGGTGCCCACATAGGTCTCCTGCTCCGGAAGGGTCCCCCAGCGAATCAAAGCCACCGGGGTTTCTGGGCTGCGCCCGTGTTTGACCAGTTCCGAGGCAATGCGGGAGAGGTTCCCCACCCCCATGAGAAAGACCAGAGTCCCGATTCCGGTGGCGATCTTGTCCCAGGCGATCTGGGATTCCTCCTTGGTGGGGTCTTCGTGCCCGGTGATAAAGGCAACCGTTGAGGTGATACGAACGGTGGGTAAGAGGAATGCCGGCGTAGGCCGGAGCGGCGATGGCCGAGGTTATGCCCGGGACGACTTCAAAAGGAATGCCGGCCTCGGCCAGCTCCTCCGCTTCTTCTCCCCCCCGACCGAAGATAAAGGGATCCCCGCCCTTCAGGCGGACGATGATCTTCCCTTCCCCGGCCTTGGCGACGATCAAGGAGTTGATTTCTTCCTGAGGGAGGGTGTGGTCGCCCCCCTTTTTCCCGACGTAGATCTTTTCCGCACCGGTTTTGGCCGAGTTCAGCAGCTGCTCGTTCGCCAGATAGTCGTAGATCACCACGTCCGCTTCCCGCAAACAGGCCAACCCTTTTACGGTCATGAGCCCGGGATCTCCGGGGCCGGCCCCGACTAAATAAACCATTCCCGTCTTCATCCTATCGGTAAACCTCTTGGAGGATCTCGGCTCCCCCTTTGCCCAGTAACTCCCGGGCCAGTTGTCGGCCCAGGTTTTCCGCTTCTTCCGGCATCCCCGCCTTGTCCCCACGGACGATCCGCTTTCCGTCTCCTGAGGCGATCAATCCGACCAGGCGAATCTGATCCCCCTTGATCTTCGCCAATCCGGCAATGGGGATCTGGCATCCGCCTCCCAGTCGCTTAAGGAAGGCCCGTTCGGCTTCGAGTTCCAACGCCGTCGGCTGGTGATTGAGATCGGCCACCAACTCCCGAACCCGGCTGTTTTGCCGGTGGGTTTCGATGGCCAAAACTCCCTGCCCGATAGCGGGCACCATCACCTCAGGATCGAAATAGTCCGAGGCTTTGCTCTCCCAGCCCATCCGGCGGAGACCTGCGGAAGCCAAAATGACCCCGTCGAGACCTTCGGTTGTGAGCTTCCTGATCCGGGTATCCAGATTCCCTCTCAGCGGGAGGATTTCCAGGTCCGGCCGGAGGTGGAGAAGCTGCGCTTTTCTCCGCGGGCTGCTCGTTCCGATCTTCCCTCCCCTCGGGAAGGCCCTCCAGGATATTCCCTCGCGCGAGATGAGCGCATCCCGCGGGTCTTCCCGTGCCGGGAAAGCGGTGAGCGTCAATTCCTCGGGGATCACCGCCGGCAGATCCTTGGCGCTGTGAACCGCCAGATCGACCTCTCCCCTCAACAGGGCTTCCTCGATATCCTTGACAAAGAGCCCCTTCCCGCCCAGCTGGAAAAGGGGGATTTCGAGGCGATCCCCCTCTGTTTTTATCTGGGCAAGGACGACTTCGATCCCGGAATGGAGGCGCTCCAGGCGGGATTTGACCCAATTCGCCTGCCAGAGCGCCAGGAGGCTGGAGCGCGTGCCGATCCGGATGCGTTCATTCATGGGCCAAAGGCTCCTCTTCATCCTCCGGGTCGAGACGAAAGATCTTCCGGGTCATCTCCGTGTATAATTTCCCGTGTCCCCGCTCTTCCTGGTGTTTCAGCATGGATATGGGGTGATGAAGGATTTTATTGACGATCGAGGCGGTGAGCACGTCGAGAAGCTTGCGGTCCTCTTCCGAGGGGTTCTTCATCAGGGCCAGGGTCTTGGCGACCTCTCGCTGGCGGACATCCTCCGCCTGGTCCCGCAGGGCCAGGATGGTAGGAACCGCTTCGAGGCCGCGCTGCCACTGGCAAAAGCCATTCACCCCTTCTTCGATGATCGCCTCCGCCTTGGCGACCTCCTTTTTCCGGTCTTCCTTATTGAGTTCAACGATCCCTTCGAGGTCGTCGATGTCGTACACATAGACATTGTCGATCTCGTTGATCCTGGGATCGATGTCCCGCGGCACGGCGATGTCGATAAAGAACATGGGGCGGTTCTTTCGCGCCCGAATCACACTCGCAAGTTCTTCCCGGAGAACGAGATAACGGCTGCTCCCGGTGGAACTGAGAACGATATCCATCTTCGGCAGGTCCCGGTGAAAATCCTCAAAGGGAATTGCCTTGCCGTTGAGTTCCTCCGCAAGTTCGGCGGCTCGCCCAAAGGTGCGGTTCGTGACAAAGATTTCTTTCACTCCCTGGGAGATAAAATGCCGGGCCGCAAGCTCGGACATCTCTCCGGCGCCAACGACCAGGACTCGTTTGTCTTCCAGTTCGCCCAGAATCTTTTTCGCCAATTCCACCGCGGCAAAGCTGACCGATACGGCTTGGTTGGCAATCTTGGTTTCGGTGCGGACCCGTTTGGCCACGAAAAACGAGCGGTGGAGCAACTTGTTCAAAATCAGGCCGGTGGCCTTGCAGCCCGCCGCTTGGCTATAGGCCTCCTTCAATTGTCCGAGGATCTGGGGCTCTCCCAAAACCATGGAGTCCAGGCTGGAGGCGACCCGAAAGAGATGCCGGATCGCCTCCCCGCCCCTATGGGTAAAAAGATAAGGTCCCAATTCTTCGGGGCGCATCCGGCCCGCTTCGGCCATCAGCGCCTTCAGATCGGCCTCCTCCGAATCCTTGCCTTCCCCTGTCGCCAGGATTTCCAAACGGTTGCAGGTGGAGAGGACGACTCCCTCCCGAACGCCGGGAATTTCCCGCAGCCGGTCGAAAAATTCGCCTGCCTCGTCCTTGTTGAGGCAGAACTTCTCGCGGATCTCGACCGGGGCGGTTTTATGGCTCAACCCGATTAAAATGATCTCCATAAATTTGAGCAAAACGCATCCAACCTTCCGTTCTCAAATCCTTCCGATCGCCGCCGCCGGATGGGAGATGGCGATCCCCTATTGAAACCCGTGCTTCCCCGAAAGAAGAAGATTGACGCCCAGAAAAGTAAAGACCAGGAAACAAAATCCGGCTACGGCAAAAACCGCCGCCTTGCGCCCCCGCCACCCCACGGTCAGGCGCCCGTGAAGCAAAGCCGCGTAGAGAAACCAGGTGATCAGCGACCAGGTTTGTTTGGGGTCCCAACTCCAATAGGTCCCCCAGGCGCTTTCGGCCCAAATCGAACCCGTGATGATCCCCAGGGTCAGGAGCGGGAATCCCCAACTCAGGCAGCGGGAGTTCAAATCATCCAGGATCTTCAAGGCCGGAAGGCGTCGGTAAAAAGCCCCGATCCTTTTTGATTTGATCTGCCGCTCCTGGATCAGGTACATGACTCCGACGGCAAACGCCAGGGCGAACAGGGCATTGCCGCTGATGGCCAGAGTGACATGGACCGGGAGCCAGAAGCTGTTGAGGACCGGCTCGACCGGAACGATCTCCTTGGGAAAAAGAGAGGCAAGGACCATCAAGACCACGGCCACCGGCGACACGAAGGCCCCCAGCATCTCCAGGCGGTACTTGAAATAAAGCAGGAAGTAAATCCCGATGGTGGCCCAGGCAAAGAAAGAGAGGGCTTCGTGCAGGTTTGTCAGCGGGGTCCGGCCCGCCTCGAAAATTCTCCAGAGAATCGCCAGGGAATGAAGGGCCAGCCCGCCGGCGAGAAACCATCTGCCTATGCGCGAAAGCCCCGGCCTCAGGGTAACCAGGTGGGCCATTGAAACCCCCGCCCCGACAAAATAAAAGAAAAAACCGGCCTGGAAGAAAAGGATGTTCATGTTTTCAGCCCCATCTCCTCCGGGGAAAAACCCGGTCCGAGAATTTTCTCGAGGAGGCGGCCAAGAGCGACATGCCGCTTTCGGCGGACCATCCCGATTACATCCTCCTGAAGCAGACGACGGTAGATATTTTGGCTTTTCTTCTTTCCCCACCCAAGCGGAAGGATCTTTTTCCGAACGGCGCCGATCATTTTCAGAAGGGTCGGATACTCGGACCCGATCTCCCGCTCCAGCTTTTGCCGCAGGGCCTTGGCCAGGGCGGGGCTCCGGCCCCCCGTGGAGACCGCAATCAGGATATCCCCCCGGGAAATGACCGCCGGAACGATAAAGGTGCAATGAACGGGGTCGTCCACGGCGTTAACCGGGATCCTCAAGGCCGACGCCTCCTGAAACACCTTTTCGTTGGTGCGGTGATCGTCCGTGGCGGCAACGGCGAGATAGGCGGTTTTCAGGTCGCCCGTTCGGTAGGACCGGCGGCGATGCTCGATCCTCTTCGCCTCCTTGAGCCCCCGCAGGTAGGCGGTCAATTGGGGCGAGACGACCGTCACCAGCGCCCCGGCTTTCCGGAGGCCCCGGATTTTTCTCTCGGCTACTCGGCCGCCGCCGACGACGACGCATTGCTTCTTCTGCAGATTAAAAAAGACGGGGAAATATCTCATGCATACACCAGGCGACCAAAGTTCTGCAAAATCCTCAGGCCGGCGGACTGGCTTTTTTCCGGATGGAATTGACAGGCGTACAATTTTCCCCAGCTCACGCTGGAGACGAAAGGGATGCCGTAATCCGTCGTCGTGGCCACGATTCCCGAATCCGCCGGAACCGGGTAGTAGGAGTGGACGAAATAGAAATGCGACCCCTCCGCAATTCCCTCCAGAGCGGCCGTCCGCCTGCAAATCCGGATCTCATTCCAACCCATGTGCGGCACCTTGAGGAGTTCCCCGCCCTGCCCGTCCGCGGAACCCGGGCCCGGAAACCGGACCACCTTCCCCTTGAACACCCCCAACCCTCGCTCCGACCCAAATTCTTCGCTTCCGGAAAATAAGAGCTGGAGCCCCAAGCAGATTCCTAAAAAAGGTTTGCCGCTTTCGACGTATCGCAGGATGGGCCTTTCCAAATCCAGAGCCTGGAGGTTCTCCATCGCCTTTTTGAAGGCCCCGACCCCGGGTAAAACCAGACCCGTCGCTTGACGAATCAAATCGGCATCATGGCTTACCTCGGCGGGGAACCCCACCCGTTCGAAACCCTTCTGCACGCTGTGCAGGTTCCCCATGCCGTAATCGACAATCACGATCATAATCTGCCCTTCGTGGAAAGCACTCCCTTGACCTTCGGGTCACCGGCCGCGGCTTGGCGAAGAGCCCGCCCGAGGGCTTTGAAAAGGGCCTCCGCCATGTGGTGCGCGTTGCCCCCGTGGGTCACCTCGGCATGAAGGGTAATGGCCGCATGATTGACCCAGGCCTGCAAAAACTCGTTCACGAGCTCCGTGTCGAAATCTCCGATCTTCCGCTTGCGCAAGGGAAAATGAAGCCTTAAATACGGCCGTCCGGAGATGTCGATATGGACCGAGGCGAGGCTTTCATCCATAGGCGCAAAGGCGGACCCGTACCGGGCAATCCCCTGCTTCCCGCCCAGGGCTTTCTTAAGGGCCGTCCCCAGGGCGATCCCGATATCTTCAACCGTGTGATGATAATCCACCTGGGTATCCCCTTTGGCCTGGATCCCGAGGTCCAACATCCCGTGCGCGCAAAACAGGGTCAGCATATGATCGAGAAATGGGATGGAGGTGGCGATTCTCTGCTTGCCGGACCCATCCAGATTCAAGGCGATCTGGATTTCCGTCTCTTTTGTTTTCCGAAAGACCTTTGCTTTTCTCGCCATAATTTTTTTCCTTGGAATACTGTCCCCCCTTGCCTCCGAAATAAATATTCCGGTTTCGGAGGCGAACCAGCCGCTCAACCTCGCGCGGGCGAAGGGTTCCCGAACCGTCTTTCCTTACCCCTCGGCGAAACGCATCCCGAGTCATTTTTCCAGGCCCCCTGGCATACGCTTCGGGAGGGCTCAACGCCAGCTTTCCGGAAAACCCTTATTTTTTAAGGCATTACAGGCTAAAATTAACATTTCTAATGAGATAAAGCAAGGAGATAAGTTAGGAAGCTGTTGGCGAAAATGCCACCTATGAAAAGCAGGTTTTGCTAAAACAAGTAACAAGCTGGGCTCTGGGTCCCGATTTCTGCCAAGAACGGAGAAAAAGATGGCTGTCTGGGAAGAGAAGAGGGAGAGTTTCAAGGGATTGCTCTGGTATTGGGGCAGGGAATATATCGTGGGTCGAACCGCTCGATTCCAAGCCAAGGGTTGATCGGGCAGCGGATGAGAAGATAATCCAGGACCGCCGCCCTGGGGGCATTTTTCGGCCCGATGCCGGGACGGATAAGCTGGATACCCAGCTTCACTTGTTCAGAATCCTTCAAAACCGAAAGTTTATTTGATTTTCTCTAATTTTTCGAGGAGGTTCCGGGCGGATTCGATATCCTTTCCCGCCCTGGGATGCTTGGGGTTCCAGGTGAGAGCGCTCTCCCATTCTTGAATGGCCATCTCGATTTCTTCTTGGGCAAAGAATTTGACCCCATTTATATAATGGGATTCCGAAACTTCTTTCTTGTTTTGGGCAAGTTGGGCAATGGTATCTTGGTATCCTGAATCCACGCGCTCAAAAGCTTCCAGGGCTTCTTGATATTTCCCTCCCTGCCCGAGTTCCTTTCCCAATTGATAATAAGAGGCATTCATCAATTCGCGGGCCTCCCGGTTTGCCGGATCGTATTCCAAGATTTTTTCCGATAGCGCACCGCTTTCCTGGTAATTGTTCTCCCTGTAAGCCCCCCTCGCCTTGGCAAGGGCATCTTGAATATCGACGGTCTTCTCGGGTTTTTGATCGCCCGCTGATTTGGCGGAAGCGGGCGCTTTTGGGGGCGGGAAAGGATCCAGCATGGGCATTCTCAGGATCCGGGGGGGGGCGATTGGACTCTCGACCTCCAGCCCATTAAAATAGGCAATCAGAAAATCCTTTTGGGGATCTTTATAAATTTTCCGGGCGACCCCTTGGAGGGTGTCCCCTTTCTTAACCTCATAGGAAAGGAAATCATCTCCAGCCAATTTTCCTTTCAAATATTGGACCGCTTCGGCGTGATCCGGCTTCAGATAGAGAACCCAGATAAATTCTTTTCGGGCCGGAGCGTAAGATTGATTCTTAAAAAACGCCACTCCCTTATGAAAATGCTGATCAGCAACCGCAGGAATCTGCATTTTTAGCTGGAGGACTTTTCTTCCCGCTTCCGCATCCCCGGGGACGAAGCCATACACTACGTCCCATGATCTCAAGGCATTCCTCAGGTCTCCCCTTTTTTCATGCTCGCGGGCTCTCACCCGGTATCGCTCCGCCAAACCGGAAAAGGGATCGTTCCTGTCTTCCTGTCCTATTATTCCGGGGACATGGGGGGGTTTCTTGGACCCGGCGGGAGAGGTTGCGCAACCCCACAGGAGAATTCCGGCCAAAGGCAGAAAGAGAAAAAATAGGGTATTGAGAAACCGCCTTATCACCTCAGCCTCTGCTCCTGGAAAACGGATAGGTTCTTTTCAAACTGGCTCAGCGTAAAGTCGCCATGCACTTCGGAGCGGTTCACGCGGTAATTGTGGGCAAAAAACGGATTCCCCCCCGTTTTATAGTGAGGGCCCCGCGGTATCCAACTTTTTTCGCCGTTTCGATCACCAAGGAATTCGTGATCCCATAGGGATAGGCGAGGTATTTCACCTCTCGGTTCAGCCTCTTATGAATCGTCTCCTTGCAGCCCGATAATTCCATTTCCAGGTTTTCGAAATATTCTTTGAAGGATTCCCTTTCCCCCGGAAGAGTCAAGTTGCGGTGGCTTTTTGTGTGGCACTGGATATCGATCCCCTCGGCCGCCATTTGCTGGAGGAGATCCCAAGAGAGGGTTTTGGAGGAGTTGCCGATAATATCGCTGTAGATAAAGAGGGTCGCCGGGTAGTCGTATTTTTTCAGGATCGGAAGAGCGATTTCATGCGCCGAAAGCCATCCGTCATCGATGGTTATGACCACGGATTTGGGTGGAATCGAGCTTTTAAACTCGAGGAAATCAAAAAGCTGATCCATCGAGATGACCCGATACCCCCCATCTTTCAGAAAGCGCATTTGCTGCTCGAACATTCCCCGGGTCACGGTCAGCTTATTTGATTCCATTGGAGAAAAGTTGTGGTAGCTGAGCACCGGGACGGTTTGGTACCCCCGAAGGGTCAAGCCCCCTTTCTTATCCGGTTTTAAGGGAATGATTAGCGGTTGCCCCGGGGTGAGGGAATCGACCTCATTAAACTCCGCAAGGAACCAGGCCCAGGAGGGGGCCTTTAAATATTTTGCGGATAGAGAGGAAAACGTATCCCCTTCCTTGACCGCAACCGCCACAAAATCCGGAAAGACCCGGGCAGGTCCTTGGGTATCCGCAGGGCCCGGTGATACGGTTGCACATCCACCAGGAATCAAGCAAAGGAGGATGATCAACCAATTTGGAATATACCGGGAATTTGCCCGGCCTTCGGATTTTGGGGAGAATCCCTCACAATTTTTCATCATCTTGGTTCCATAAATTCATTCTTTGAACGGGTAGCCCAAGCGGCATTTTTGTTTTTCGTTATGCATAATCTTTTTCGGTAGTTAGCATTTAAATATTAAAGAGATTTTCAATGCCGCTCATTTTCCCAAGATGGCACATTTCGAAATGGCCATTCCCGCGCAAGTGCCATTCCGGATTCTGACAACTTAATGAGAAATCATCGAGAATTATGGGGGACCCTTTCTCTTCAAGCTTTTCCCAATAATATCCGAACTACACAATATATATAGCTTTTCATAAATACCCGGGCATTCCCAAGGGAAACTGACTTAGGAGTATCATTCTCCCTCACAAAGATGGAATCAAAAATTTCCTCAACAAATGAAGATCAAAGAGTTTGTTCCCCCCTCGGGAATCAGACCGGATCCCTGTCGCCGGCGGCGGTTTTTGAAAGTTCGATTCTGTCCCGAAATAGACTTGAGAAAGTCCGCCTCCCGATCCGGGTGAAGCTTTCCCTCGCCATCACTTTAATTGTCTTTCTCACGATTTTGATTCTGAGCCTCACAGTTCTCGTCCGCCAAAAGGAGCAGCTTTACTCCCAGGCAGTCCAAACGGGCAAGGTGAGCCTCAACTATTTTGCCGCAAACGCCAACATCCCTCTCCTCAATGACGATCTCGTCAGACTGAACCGATTGATCAAGGACGCGACTCAGGTCCAAGGAGTCCTCTACGCCCTCATTGTCGATCGGAATAACCTGATTAGAGCGCACAGCGACCCGAATCGGATCGGGACGAGCCTTCAAGACTTTCAAGCGGCAGAAGAGGTTCGGAAAGATGGGAATATCCGATATTTTACCCACACTTTGCCCTCGGGCTCCCGAGTCCTGAATCTGTCCCGCCCCATCACCTTGAAAGACAAGGAGTTGGGAACCGTTCAGATCGGTCTCTCTCTCGATTTCATAAACCGGCTGATTTATCAGGAGAGCGTCTTTATTGTCCTGCTGAGCCTGTTCATCGTTTTTCTGGGAATCGCCGTCGCCATCCTGCTCGGGACCGGCTTTTCTCGCCCCATCTCCGAGCTCATGGCCGCCACCCGGGAGTTCGGGAAGGGAAATCTTCATTACCGGCTGAATTGGAAGCGCAAGGACGAGTTCGGGGATTTGGCATCCTCTTTCAATTCCATGGCCGATGAGCTGGATCAAAAAGAGGCCATCAACACCCGGCTCTTCTCCGAGCGTCTTCAGGCGGAAAAAGAGGCGCGCCAGCTCGGAGAACAGCTTCTGCAGTCGCAGAAGATGGAGGCGGTAGGTCAGCTGGCCGGGGGAATCGCTCATGATTTCAATAATTCCCTTACGCTCATCAAGGTCTGCAGTCAACTGGCCCTTCAGGAACTCAAGGAGGGAGACCCGATCCGGGATAAAATCCGGCAGATCGATGAAGCAACGACTCGGTCCGGGGATCTGGCCCGTCAGTTATTGACTTTCAGCCGCCGTCATGTGGAGGAGACAAAGGTTCTGGATTTGAACCATCTTTTGAATAATCTGAAGAAGATGCTGCGGCGGGCCATTGGCGAAAACATTGAATTGGACACAAATCTGGCGGAAGGTTTGGAAAGGATTAAAGCGGACCCGGGGCAACTCGAACAGATCATTGTGAATCTGGTAGTCAATGCCAGGGATTCGATGCCCGCCGGAGGAAAACTGCTCTTGGAGACGGCCAATGTGAAACTGGATCAGGGATATGCGCGTAGCCACATCCGGGTAACCCCTGGGCCGTATGTAATGCTCTCGGTGATCGATACGGGCAAGGGGATGCCGCCGGAGATTAAAGAACGCATTTTTGAGCCGTTTTTCACGACCAAAGAGGAAGGCAAGGGGACGGGGTTGGGCCTCTTTATGGTCTATGGAATTGTGCGGAAATATGGCGGTCATATCGCCGTTGACAGCGCACCGGGGATGGGCACCACTTTTCGGATCTATCTGCCTCCGGTTGATGAACAAATTGATCCGGCGAAGGAAGAACCGGCGGAAAACAGACTCCCCCGCGGCGGAGAAATGGTTTTAATTGTAGAGGATGACAAGGACCTGAGACCCCTAATGGGCCAGGCTTTGAAAAAACAGGGTTATAAGACCTTGGAAGCGGCAAATGGAGAAGAGGGGTTGCTGCTATTTGACAAACACCGCCAGGAAATTGATCTCGTTGTAACGGATATCGTCATGCCGAGGATGGGTGGTTTTGAATTGATCGATCTTCTTGCGCCCCTTTATCCTCAGTTGAAGGTCCTATATATATCGGGCTATCCAGACGACCCTTCCCTTGAAAGGAGGGATTTAAGTCCGGAAAAGAACTTTATCCCCAAACCCTTTTCATTGGAAGACCTGGCCCTCAAAGTCCGCAAAGTCCTGGACGGCGAATCGATACCGCTTCATGAAAACGATAAGCAATGTGGCCGGACCCAAAAAGAGCAAAATCCCGGGGATTTATGAGAACGCCAGACAATTTCAGAAGGCGCTCCTTTCCGATGAGGAAGGAGTGGGGAGATAGCGGCCTTGCGGGGGACTCTTATCCCCGGATGCAAAGTTGGACACGGCCATGTATAAAAGAAAAAGGCTGAAAATTCCATGAATTTTCAGCCTAAAATGGTGGAGGCGAAGAGATTCGAACTCTCGACCCCAACGTTGCGAACGTTGTGCTCTCCCAGCTGAGCTACGCCCCCACAAAACGGTATCAATATGAGTGTTATTGATTAGGATATTCAAATGGAAGCGATTTGTCAAATGAAAACCGCGAAATCCCGTACCCATTCAGTGACGGGGGGGCGGCAGGCTTTGTTGTTGGCCTGGGGGTTTACGCGGTACGCGCCGGAAGCATCGGTCGGGATGAGCAGAGACTCGGAGAAAGCCCAGAGACTCCGATCTCAGCGGCGGGAGGCCTTGGCCCCCACCCCCTCCACGAAGAAATCAGCGCCTTATGGTTCCAAGCGTAGCGCCCGGACCCCCAGGCCAGGGCACCTCCTGCTATTCACGCCGGACCTGAATCCGTAGCCGCTTCCCACCCTTGGCTGAAGGGTTACGAAATCCCTGCCCCTCTTTTCCAAAGATAAAGATTCCTAATCGCAGAAGTCCTTTAAAACCTTGTGCAGGACCTGAATCCCGAAGAGAAGGCTATCCACGCCGATGCGTTCATCATGCCCGTGGATTCGGCCCATGAATTCCGAAAGGTTGTTGATCGGGGCCATGGGGTGAAAGCCGTAGGCGATCGTTCCTTTGTTGCGAAAGCCCCGGGAGTCCGTGGCCCCGGTCAGCATGGTGGGGATCATCTTGGCTTTGGGGTCCATACTTTTCAGAACCCGGTCGAAAGTCTGATAAAGCGCATTCTCTGTCGGCGACTCCGATGCCGGCGAAGTTTGGGTCACTTCCAGGGTGTAATCCGGAATTTCAGAAAGCAGGGCCTTGATTTCCGCTTTTACCATGTCGGGCGTGACCCCGGGCAGAATCCGGCAGTCCACCTGGCACGAGCACTCGCTGGGGATCACATTCGTTTTCTGGCCGGCTTGGGCCATCGTGGGCACGAAGGTGTTGCGGAGAATAGCCCCTACCATCCCCCGGAGACCGGCATCCGGGATCCGTTTCTCCACCGCTCGGGAAAAAATCGGGTTCAGAAGCTGTTTCAAGAAAAGGCTTTGGGGAAAGTCCTGCTCCGCGGCAATCCCTTTGATGAAATTTTCCGTCGTGCCGGTTCGCCGCAGGGGAGATCGGTAGGAGGAAATCCTCTCGATGGCTTTCGCCATCTTGACCACACAGTTGTCATCATGGGGAATCGACCCGTGCCCCGGCTTCCCCCGAAACGTCAGCTTCAGCCAACAGAGCCCTTTTTCGGCGGTCTGGCAGGTATAGACATTTTTCCGCCCCATCGCCAGGCCGACGCCGCCGCCCTCGTTAATCAGGAACTCCGCTTTCATCCAATCCGGGTGATGTTCGAAGAGCCAATCGACCCCCCACTTTCCGCCCGCTTCTTCATCGGCCGTGGCCATATAGACGATATCCCGCTTCGGTTTGATCCCCTCTCGTTTCAGCAGCAGGAAAGAAAGGAGTTCCACGATCCCCAGGGATTTGCAGTCCTGGGCCCCTCGTCCCCAAATCTCCCCATTCACCACCGCGCCCGAATAGGGCGGGTGTCGCCATTTGTCCGCTTCCGCCGGAACGACGTCGATGTGATGCAAAAGGATCAGCGGAGAAAGCCCCTTCGTTCCCTTCATCCGGCAAAGTACATTTCCCCGTCCGGGAGCGGATTCCAAGACTGTCGTCTCGCACCCCTCCTTCTGCAGGACGGTTTGGAGATACTTTGCCCCGGCCAACTCTTTTCCGGGAGGGTTCGTCGTCTCCACTTGAAGATAGGCGCTCAAAAGGGCCGCGGCCTCTCCTTTAATTCTCTCCCAATCCATCATCATCCCCTCAGGAATGCGCCGCGCGCTAAACGCGCAGCGCATAGAAAATTTAGGGTTTTTGTTTCATCGCTTCCAGGTAAACCTCCTGGAGGGGAACTCCTTGCTCCATAGCGACCCGCCGGCAGTCTTCGTATTCCGGCTGGAAGCGGAGATCCCCGGAGATTTTTACCCGGATTTTTCCGTGCTTCGTCTCCACCTCTCTCACCTCCCGGGGAAGCTTTTTTCTCATCACCGGATACCTGCGCACCCCTAAGGTTGTGGTCTCCTTCAGGATGATTTCCGTCAGCTTCTCCGCGTCCTTTTCCTCGGCAATGACCCGGACCAATACCCCCGGACGCCCTTTTTTCATCAGCAATTGGCTTAAAGAAACATCCAGGGCCTTTTCCGCAAAGAGGCGCTCCATCATGTACCCGTAAAATTCCGGGTTCATGTCATCGATATTCGCTTCCAGAATCACGGCCCGGTCCGACTCAAAAGCTCCTTCGGTCTCGCCCAGAAGGAGCCGGAGCAGATTGGGCCGGTCCGGGAAATCGTTTTTTCCCAAGCCATACCCCACCGCCCGGATGATCCCGTCCGGCCAGGCGGCCACCCCGGAGCTGAGCGTCGCGACGATGGCAGCTCCGGTAGGGGTTACCAACTCTCCTTCCACTTCCACTTTTTTCACCGGGTATCCCTTCAAGACCTCGACCGTGGCGGGAGCCGGGAGGGGAAGCCGGCCATGCTGACAATTGACGAACCCCCGGCCCATGGGCAGCTCGGAAGAAAGGATTCTCTCCGGATTAAAAAAGGCGATCCCCACGGCCGTGCCCACGATGTCCACGATGGAATCGACCGCGCCCACCTCATGGAAATGAACCTCGTCGATGGTTTTGTCGTGGACTCTGGCTTCGGCCTCGGCCAGCCGCTGAAAAATCTTCAGGCCGATCTCCTTGACCTGAGGATCCAGGGAGCTTTCTTGGATCAAGGTCCGGATGTCTGAGAAGCGGCGGTGATGATGGTGGGAATGCCCGACTCGCACCTCGACCCCCGTGGCGGCAATTCCGCTCCGGCTACCCGGGAATATCTCCACCGAATAATTCTCCAGGTTCAGTTTCTTCAATTCCTGAAGGAGCTTTTCCTTGGGCAGGCCGAGGGACAAAAGGGCCGCCAGAGTCATGTCCCCGCTCACCCCGGAAAAGCAGTCAAAATAGAGTGTTTTCATATTTCTCCTTGAATGCCGTGAGGACGCAAGTCGCAAGGCGCAAGGAGGAAACGACCCCACTGCCTTTCGATCTTGGCCGCTACTGCCGGACGGCAGCACCGCAGCACTTTTTCGCCCCTTCTCATGCGCGATTGATCAGGCTGGCGATGTGGCCTGCCCCGTACCCGTTGTCGATGTTGACCACGGCAATGCCGGAGGCGCAGGAGTTCAGCATGGCCAAGAGGGCGGTGATGCCGCCGAAATTGGACCCGTACCCCACGCTGGTCGGGACCGCAATGACCGGCCGGTCCACCAGACCCCCGATCACGCTCGGCAGGGCGCCCTCCATGCCGGCGACCACGATTAGCACGTGAGCCTCGAATAATTTCTCCCTCCGGCTCATGAGCCGATGGATCCCGGCCACCCCGACATCGTACAGGTGATCCATCTCGTTCCCCATCATGCGGGCCGTAACCATCGCTTCCTCAGCGACCGGGATATCCGATGTGCCCGCGCAGACCACCAGAATCGTCCCCTTGCCCAAGATTTGAATCGGACGGCTCACCAGAGTCAACGCCCGGGACTGGGGGTGGTATTTTGCCTTCGGGAAAGCCTTCTTCAGGATTGGAACTTTGTCCGCGTCCAAGCGGGTGACCAGAATGTTGTTTTTCTGCTCCTTCATTTTTTCCATAATGGCCCGAATTTGGGCCGCGGTCTTTCCCGCCCCGAAGATGGTCTCCGGCGCTCCTTGGCGCAGGTGCCGGTGGTGGTCGATGTTGGCGCAGCCGATATCTTCAAAAGGGAGGGTTTTGAGCTCCTTCAGGGCTTTTTCGATGCTCATCTTCCCCTCCTGAACCTTGCTCAGAAGGCTTTTCAAATGGTCCGGATGCATGGCTTTCCCCTCCCTTCTTTTCACTCTCTCAAGGAAATTAGGACCTCGGCCACCGCCCGGTCGTTGGCCTTTTTCACCTCGAAGAGCATCTTCCGGTATCGAAAGCTTTCCCCGGTCAAGGGAACCCGCCCCAGGCGGTTCAGCACAAAACCGCCCAGCGTCTCGTAATCGCCTTTGGGCAGCGCCAACCGCAGAATTTCATTGATGTGGTCGACCTCCATCCGGGCGTTGATCAGGAAAGCCTTGGGCCCGACCTTGCGGAAAAGGGGCTGGGCGGTGTCGTATTCGTCTTCGATTTCCCCGACGACCTCTTCGAGGATGTCTTCGACGGTGACGATTCCCACCGCCCCGCCGTATTCATCCACGACCACGGCCATCGCCTCCTGTTTGCGCTGCAGATCGAGGAGAAGCTCGTCGATCGGCTTGGTCTCGGGAAAAAAGGAGATCGGGCGGACATAGGGTTGAATGCTCTGCTCCCGGTTGGAAGCCAGGAGGAGGTCGAAGCTGTGGATCACGCCGACGAGGTTGTCGATCCTTTCCTGAAAAACCGGGTAGCGGGAATAATTCTCCTGGCGCACGGAGACAATCGCTTCCCCGATGGGGGAATTCTCCTCCAGAGCCGCGACTTCCACCAGCGGAATCATGACTTCCTTTACCTTTGTGTCGGCAAACCGGAAAATGCGGTGGATCATGGTTTTTTCGTGGGGTTTCATGTCCGTGGGACCGGCATCGGTCTGCAGGAGGAACTGCAATTCTTCCCTCGTCACAAAGGGCCGCACCTCCCCCTCCTGTCCCAGGACCCGGAGAACAACCGTGGAGGCTTTCGACATGAACCAAACCAAGGGGTAGAGGATGTACGAAACTACATAGATGACGGGAACAACTTTTAGAATCCAGCGGTCTGCCATTTGCTGAAAAAGGGTCTTGGGCAGGATTTCGCCGAAAACGAGGATCAGCGGAGTGAGGAGCAGAAAGGCGAAAAAATCCCCTTTCGCCCCGAAATGGCCGACCAAGAGCGCCGTCACCAAGGCGGCGTTGGCGACCTCCGCCAAATTGCTGCCCACCAAGGCCGCGGAAAGAAACCAGGATGGATTCTGAAGAATCCGGAAGGTCAACCGGGCGGACCGCGGGCCGGAGTGGGCAAACCGGGCCAATTTTTTGCGGTCCGCGGCGACCATGGCCATTTCCGACCCGGAAAGAAATCCTTCCACGAGCAAAAAGAGCAGGATCGTCACGGCCAAGATTAAAACCAGGCTCATGGGACCCCCCCTTCGAATCTGGAAGGGCCGGCAGGATTCGGCGCAAGGGCTGGAATCTGGGCCCTCTCCTTACGCTTGGCGGCCCTGCGCTTGATATCTAAGTCATCCATGATCTCCCCGAACAGCTCCTCCAGGAGATCTTCGAGGGTCACCAACCCCACCGTTTTCCCGTATTCGTCGACGGCGATCGCCAAGTGGATTCTTCGTTTTTGGAATTCTTTAAGGAGGTCATCCAGTTTCTTGCTCGCTGGAATAAAATAGGCTTTGCGCAAAAGAGATCGAAGGCCCCCTTCCTCCCCTTTTTTCCCCTGGCCCCGCGTCCGCAAAAGGTCTTTCACGTGAAAAACGCCTACGATTTCATCCAGGTCTCTTTTGAAGACCGGGACGCGGGAAAATCGATTCTGCCGCAGCGCTTCCAGGATTTCCCCCGGCCGGGCTTGCAAAGAAAGGGCGAAAATGGCTGACCGAGGCGTCATGATGTTCTTGGCGGTTTGATCGCCGAACTGAAATACCCGATGGATGAGACGCTTTTCCGTTTCCTCCAGGGTTCCCTCCTGGTGGCCGGTCTCAACCAAGTCCCGGAAGTCCTTCTCCATAAGAGACGCGGAGGAATCCGCCTTCCCCCCCGCCCATCGCAAAGCCAAGTCCACCAGCCTCTGAATCAGCGCATGAACGGGCCAGACCAGATCCAAGAATTTCTTCACCGGCGCGGCCACGACGGGCGCCACTTTCTCAGGATGGTGCACAGAAAGGGTCTTGGGGATCACCTCTCCAAAAAGCAGGATCAAAAAGACCACCAGAGGGATGGCGATCCATTTGGCGGAGTCTCCCCAGATCGCAATCAAAACGGCCGTGGTCAGGGAAGAAATGGCCACATTGACGACTTCGTTGCCGATCAGAAGAGAGCTGATCAGCTGCCGGGGGCGGGTCAGCAAACCCTCGATGACCGGGTATCGGGGGTGGTTCTCCCTTTTCAATTTGTGTAGGCGAAGCCGGCCTAAGGAAAAAAGGGAAGCTTCCGAGGAGGCGAAGAACACCAGCCCCCAGAAAAGGAAGAACAGCAACAGCAATCGCCAAAGGACGTCTACTTCCATGCCCCTCCTCGAGCCGTTCTTCTTTGTTTCTCCCCTAAAATCCTTTCCCCCCTTCGGCCGCCGAAATGATCATACCCCTTGAAAAGGCGCGGGTCGACCGGCCCGTTTCCGTTCTCGACCACGATCCCGCTTTCCCCCCGTTCAATCCGGCCGATGCGGGTGATCCCGCATTCCCACTTTCGCCCCAAGGCCCGAATCCGGGGTCCATTTTCAGGAGGAGCGGAAAAAAGAAGTTCATAGTCCTCCCCCCCCTGCAGAGCCATTTGCCAAGCCGCAGAGGTGCTCCCGGCCGCCATGCCCCGGAGGGATGGAGAAAGGGGGATCCGCTCGGCCCACAACCGAGCCCCCACTCGGCTTTCCTCGCAAATATGGCCGAGATCCGAAAGAAGCCCGTCGCTTATATCGATCATCGCGCGGACCAGTCGCCTTTCCCCCAAGGCTCTCCCTTCCCTCGCCCTCGGAGTCGGGTTGAAGTGCCGGTCCAGGAGATATTTCTCTTCTTTCGAAACCCTTCTTTTCCTTTGCCCCTGGGCGATCCTCAGGCCCAGGAGGGAATCCCCCAGCGTCCCCGTGACGTACAAATCATCCCCGGGTTTCGCCCCGTGCCGATAAACCAGATCTCTCCTATTTCCTTCTCCGAGAAGCGTCACGTTGATGAAAAGCGGACCCGGCGAAGCGGACGTGTCCCCGCCCAAGAGGGAGACTCCGTGGTCGGCTGCCGTTGCGAGAAATCCTTTGAAGAATTCATCCAGGGATTCGATTCTCATTCCTTCCGGGATGGCCAAGGACAGAAAAGCAAACCTCGGGGCGGCCCCCATGGCGGCAATGTCGCTTAGGTTCACGGATAGGGATTTGCGCCCGAGAAGGTAGGGGGAGAGGAAGGAGAAATCAAAGTGGACCCCCTCGATGAGGAGGTCCACGGTGGTGACTGCCTGTTTTCCGGACGTCAACGAGAATACGGCGGCGTCATCGCCGATTCCTTTGATGACGGAGGAAGGAAGAGTCGGAAGGCGGTCCCTAATTCGGGCAATGAGTCCAAATTCACCGAGGTCGCGAATTTTCACAGGCCGTCCGTTGAGCCGACTCAAACCGGCAAGGGCATCGAAACGCTCTCAGGCCGCTCCTTCTTCTCTCCCGGCTCCTCTTTGGAAGGACCGGAGGAAGCCCCCGCCTTTTCCGGCACGAGGGCCATTTTCAAGATCTCGTCCATGTTTTTGGCGAAGACAAAGTTGACCTTGCGCCGGATGTAAGGGGGAATATCCTCTAAGTCCTTTTGGTTTTGATCGGGGATGACTACGTTCTTGATTCCCGCGCGCAAGGCCGCGAGCGTCTTTTCTTTCAGCCCCCCGATCGGAAGAACCCTGCCCCGGAGGGTGATCTCGCCGGTCATGGCCACATCTTTGCGCACCGGAATTCGCGTCAAGGCGGAGATCAAGGAAGTCGCCATGGTCACGCCGGCCGAAGGGCCGTCTTTCGGAATGGCGCCGGCCGGAACGTGCACATGCACGTCCAGTTTTTCATAGAAATCCGGATCCAAATTGAGATCCCGGCTCTTCGAGCGGGCATAGCTCACTGCCGCCTGGGCGGATTCCTTCATCACATCCCCGAGGTGGCCGGTCAGGGTCAGGTTTCCTTTTCCCTTCATGGTCGTGGTCTCCACGTGAAGGATCTCGCCGCCCACGGAAGTCCAAGCCAAACCCGTGGCCACACCAATCTCATTGACCTCCAGCTCCACCTCCGGGAGAAATTTGGGAGGACCCAAATACTTATGAAGGTTGAGGTTCGAGACAGGGAAAGGACCTTTTTCATCTTCGGCGATTTTGCGGGCGGCCTTGCGGCAGACCGACGCAATCTCCCTTTCCAGATTTCTCACCCCGGCTTCCCGGGTGTACTGGGAAATCACTTTCAGCAGCGCCTCGTCGGAAAAAGTGAGGATTTCCTTCGTAATCCCGTTCTCTTCGAGCTGGCGGGGAACCAGGAATTGCTTGGCGATCTTCAATTTTTCTTCGCTGGTGTACCCAGCCAGGTTGATCACTTCCATCCGGTCTTTGAGGGCCGGCGGAATCGGGTCCAGAATATTCGCCGTGGTGATGAACATCACTCTGGAAAGGTCGAAGGGCACGTTCAGGTAATGATCGCTGAAGGCAAAGTTCTGCTCCGGGTCAAGCGCTTCCAACAGGGCCGCCGAGGGGTCGCCGCGAAAATCGGTCCCCACTTTGTCGATTTCGTCCAGCATAAAGACCGGGTTGTTTGAGCCCGCGGTCTTGATGCCCTGGATGATTCTTCCCGGCAGGGAGCCGATGTACGTGCGCCGGTGGCCGCGGATCTCGGCTTCATCCCGGACGCCCCCCAGGGAGATGCGGGTGAATTTTCTCCCCAGGGCCCGGGCGATGGATTTCCCGAGAGAGGTCTTGCCCACGCCCGGGGGACCCACGAAACAGAGAATGGGGCCCTTCATCTTTTCCTTCAATTTACGCACGCCCAAATATTCGAGGATGCGCTCTTTCACTTTTTCCAGATTGTAATGATCCTCGTCCAAAACCTGCTTGGCCTTTTTGATATCGAGGTTGTCGGTGGTGCCGAAGCTCCAAGGAAGTTCGACCAACCAGTCCATGTAGGTCCGGACGATGGTCGCTTCCGCGGACTCCGGATGCATCTGTTCGAGGCGGTTCAGCTGCTTGTTGGCTTCCTTTTCCACCTCGGGCGGCATCTTCGCTTTTTTGATCTTCTCGCGCAGCTCGCTGATCTCCTGCGCCTTGTCATCGATCTCTCCCAGCTCGCTCTTGATCGCCTTGAGCTGCTCCCTCAGAAAATATTCCCGCTGAGTCTTGCTCATCTCCTCCCGGGCCTGGGATTGAATCTTGGCCTGCATGGTGGAAACCTGGACTTCCTTGGAAAGGTACTCGTTGACTTTTTTCAACCGTTGCAGGGGGTGGAAAGTTTCGAGGATATTCTGCGCTTCTTCGATCTTCAGCTTTAGGTTGGAGGCCACCAGATCGGCCAACCGGCCGGGTTCTTCGATCTGGTCGAGAACCCCCAGGACGTCCGGAGAGAGGATGCCCTTCAGGGACAGCACCTTTTCGCTCTGTTCCTTGACACTCCGAATCAAGGCTTCGGTTTCGAGATTCTGCTCTCCGGCCGGCGGTTCGATGACCCTCTGGATGCGGACCGTGAACAGGGGTTTCTGTTGGATATACTCCTTGATCGTCCCTTTGGCAAGCCCTTGAACCAGGATCTTGACCCTGCCGTCGGGCAGCTTGAGCATCTTCATCACCATGGCCGCTGTGCCCACGGTATAAATCGCCTCCGGATTCGGGTGATCATCCGTCGGCACCTTCTGCGTCGCCAGAAAAATCATCCGGTCTTTGGCCAGAGCCTCATCCACGGCCTTTATGGAGCTCTCGCGCCCCACAAAAAGAGGCAAGATCATATACGGGAATATAACCGTATCCCGAACCGGAAGCATCGGCAGCATTTCCGGAATTTTAAATTGTTCGTCTTCGGCAAGATTTCCCATTCGTTCCTCCCCGTTTTCGCAAACGGATCCCGTTTATTCAGGTTTTCGCTTTTTCCGTTTTTCCCTATATAAAAAGTATAATACCGAACCCCCGGATAGTCAATGAATAAGCCCCGCCTGCTTCTTCCCTTTTGATTTTTGTTTTCCCCAGGAGAGCCCGATTCGGGCGCCGGCCCGATCCTCGGGCCCCTGCCGGGGCTCCGAAGAATCGGATCTCATTTCCTTTCCGGAAAAGGGAACTAGCCGGAAAGTTAAGCCCCCCTCCTGCTAAACCCGGTTCCCGTTTTACCCGCGGGAGAAAAATCTCTCGATCTCCTCGATGCGGCGGAGGATCGGGCAGGGCGGAAGGCTTTTCAAAAAGATTTTCCCATAGCTTTTCGTCAAAAGCCGGGTGTCCAGGATCGCCATGACCCCTCGGTCCTGACGGGTTCGAATCAGCCTGCCCACCCCCTGTTTCAGAAGGATGATCGCCGCGGGGACCTGATATTCCCAAAACGGGCTCCCGCCCGCTGCGGATATTTTTTCGAGCCGGGCCTCCAAGATCGGTTCCGTGGGAGGAGAAAACGGCAGGCGGTCGATAATCACGCAGCTCAGCGCCTCCCCCTGGACGTCGACCCCTTCCCAGAAACTGGAGGTGGCGAAGAGAACGGATTGGATATCCTCCTTGAAATCCTGGAGCAGAACCGTCTTCGGGCGTTCTCCCTGAATCAAGCAGGTGTAAGGAAGCCGCCCCTTTAGGAGCCGATAGGCCTCTTCCATATTTTTTATGCTGGTAAAGAGAAGAAAGGCTCTTCCGGCGGTGCAGCCGAGAATTTGTTCGATCTCTTCCGCCGCTTTCCGGATAAAGGAGTTCTGATTCGGGTCCGGCAGGTCTCCAGGCAGGTAGAGGACGGCCTGCTCTTGCATATTAAAGGAAGAGTCAAGGATCAGCTCGTCGGTCTTCTCCTGCCAATCGCCGCCCAGACCGAGTCGGGTCTTAAAGAAATCATAATTTCCCCCCGCAGAAATGGTGGCGGAGGTAAAGACTCCGCCGTGAAGGTGGGGGTAAAGGTGCTGCCCGATATCGCCCGCGATTTCGATCGGCGAGGCATGGAGAAAAACCCCCCGCCCTTTTCCTTCCCCCCAATGCACGAAGTTGGAATCCGAAAAATTGAAGATTTCCTGAAACTCGGATTTGAGTTTATCGGCCCGCCTTCCCAGGGCGCGGAGCCCTTCGCCGGGCTCCCTCATCCCGCCCACATGCGCGCTGAGCAGAGTCAGGGCCTCCAGCAGTTTCACGTACTCCTCTTTTCCCCGGGACCCCAGCAACCCCTCCCGGAGTTGATAGCGTCCTTCTTCGCGGCGGAAGAGGTTGAAGAAATTCTCCTGAACGCTGAGAATCTGATCCGCCAAGGAGAGGAGGGTTTCGTCCCGCAGCTTTTTCCCGCCGGTTTCCCGACGAATATCCCGGGAAAGCTCTTCAAACCGGAAATTGCTCAAAGAGAATCCCAAGTATTGGGTCGCCACCTCTTCGATCTGGTGGGCTTCGTCAAAAACCACCGCCTCATATCGGGGAAGAACTTCCCCGAACCCCCGCTGGCGCACGGCGAGGTCGGCGAAAAACAGGTGGTGGTTGACGATCACCACTTCCGCTGCCGCCGCTGCCTGCCGCATCCGGGTAATAAAGCAATCCTCGAAAAATTCACAGGCCTGACCCAGGCAGGTATCGGTCGCGGCGCAGATCTCTTTCCACAAAGGCAGGTCCTCGGGGAGGGCGGTCAGCTCCGCCCGGTCGCCCGTGAGGGTTTTCTTCGACCATTTTTTCAGCTCCTGAAAATGAACCACCTCGTCCAGTCCTCTCAGCAGCGGCTGTCTTGAATGAAGGCGGAACCTTCTCAGGCAAAGATAATTGTTCCGTCCTTTCATGAAAGCCGCCCGAAAGGAAAGGCGCAGAGTCTCGCGAATCAGGGGAAGGTCTTTGTAGAAAAGCTGCTCCTGAAGAGTCTTGGTCCCGGTGGAAACGATCAGCTTTTTCCCGCTGAGAATCCCCGGAATAAGGTAAGCCAAGGTCTTTCCCGTGCCCGTGCCCGCCTCCACGATGAGAAACCGCTCTTTTGCAAAAGCTTCGCCCACGGCCTCGGCCATCTGTTTCTGTTCGGGTCGATACTCATAATTTTTGAGAATTCGGGCGAGGGCGCCTCCCGGCTCGAAAATCTCTTCCATGGCAACCCCTTTGCGGAAAAACTACGGCTTACCGTCCCCCCCGCGAAAGAACGAATCTATAACATCTTGAAAAACCCGGATTCCTGCCTCCGCAGGAACGGCGATCTACTAACGAAAAAAACCTTTTCAGCAAACTAAGGCAAAGCATAGCAATACAGACAAACATGCCGGCACCGGTCCGTGTACCAGCCGATATCCCGGCTTTTCGTGCAGCCGCATAGTTCCCGTTGCCCCCGGGCTTTTTCGTTGGAGCCGTTTAGCCCCCCCGGGTGAAGACGGCTGAACCGTTCCCCATCTATGCAGCGGGAAACCGGAAATCCCTCCATGGCGCACATCCCCAGGCTGAACCCGAATTGTTTACAGACATCCTCCATCCATTCAGCCTGTCTTCGTCTTTCATCCGGGGTCTTCTGAAGAAGGCGCCACCCTTGTTTGGCCATCCGGGCGGTTACCTTCTTGTAGGGGGAAACCCAGCTGGTTCTCACCTGTTTGATTCCAAAAGCGGAAACGGCCTCGGCCAGTCTGGGGAAATAGGGCAAATTGCTGAATTCTTTCCCATTTTTCTCCGCCTCAAGAATGGGGTCGAAACGCCAACAAATCCTCTCCGGGGATTTTGCCGCTTCCACGACCGCGCCCAGCAAGCCCACGGTCTCTTCCCAAGCAGGAATCTGCGGTTCAAAGACGCTGCCCCCCATGCCGGTAATCGTCAGGTGAACATAGATCTGCGCGTAACGGGATAAGGTCTCCTGGAGACGGCCCCGTAAGATCAGGTTCTTCGGGCTTTTGGTCCACAAGACGACCGTGTGAACTGTATCGGGCGGATATTCTCCGAGCCGCTCGCTGAGCACCTCAGGATAACAGCCGACCAGATCCGTCCGGCGGCTGGCGGAAAGGACAAGGAGATCTCCCATATCGTTTTCGTCCTCGCTGATTTATCTTACTTTCTCCCTTCGGAGCCGTCAATCGTTTGGGGAAATTTCCAGGAAGGGAAAGGGTTGGGGAGGAAACCATCCCGGCTTTGCGGGTGAAAAAATATTTTCTGGGTTTGGGTCCTCAAATGAGGATTTGCAGGAACTTCTTCCTTTGCGGATTCCGCTTGGGCCTCTGTGGCCTGGGTGCCCTCTGCGGCAAAGAGATTTTCCCCAAAGGTCAGGAACCGGCCACTTCCGTTATGCCGTATTTATCCATTTTGTACTTGAGGATTCGGCGGCTGATTCCTAAGAGTTCCGCCGCTTTGGTCTGCACGAAATTCGCTTTTTTTAGGGCGTCGAGAAGGATGTCCTTTTCGAACTCCCTCTCGGCGTCTTCGAACGAAATTCTTCCGTTCAAAACCCCCCTCTTGATCAACTCAACTTGGGAACTGCTCTTGAGGACGGACGGAATATCATCCGGCCTTACGGAATCGGAGATCGATAGGACAACAATGCGTTCGATGATGTTCTCCAGCTCGCGCACATTGCCGGGCCATTCGTAAGACGCCAGGATGTCCAGCGCCTCCTGGGTAATCTTTTTCTTCCCTTTCCCGGCGTGTTTGTCCAAGAAGTGCTGAACCAGCAAGAAAATGTCTTCTTTGCGTTTGCGCAGCGGCGGAATGGTCAGGGGGACGACGTTGATCCGGTAGTAAAGATCGGAGCGGAAAGCCCCCCGGGCCATCATTTCGTCCAGGTTTTTATTCGTGGCGGAGATTAGGCGCACATCTACGGAAATGGTTTTCATTCCGCCCACGCGGATGAATTCGCGCTCTTGCAAAGCCCGGAGGATTTTGGCCTGAGTCATCAGGCTCAGTTCGGAAATTTCATCCAGAAACAAGGTGCCCTCGTGGGCCATCTCGAAATGTCCGATCCGTCTATTGTGGGCATCGGTAAACGCCCCTTTTTCGTGGCCGAAAAGCTCGGTCTCGATCAGAGTTTCCGGAATCGCGGCGCAGTTCACCGCCACAAACGGCTTGTTTTTCCGCGGGCTGTTATAGTGAATCGCCCGGGCAATCAGCTCTTTCCCGGTTCCGCTTTCCCCATGGATCAGGACAGTGGAGTTCTTCTCCGCGATCTGACGGATGGTGGCATAGATATCCCGCATTTCCTTGGACTTGCCAATGATGTTATCGAATTGATACCGATCCTCCACCTCCCCTTGGAGCCGGCGGTTCGTTACTTTAAGGTCGCGGGTTTCCAGCGCCTTTTCAACGACGATTCGCAGTTCCTGCACATCAAAAGGTTTGGTGATGTAGTCATAGGCGCCCATTTTCATGGCGTCTACGCCGCTTTTCAACGTCTTAGTGGCCGTCAGCATGATGACGGGAAGCTCGGGTTGTTTCTCCCGAATTTCCTTGAGGGCTTCCAGTCCGTCTTTGCCGGGCATGATAATATCCAAAAAGACCAGGTCCGGTTCTTCGGTTGAAACCTTTTGGATCGCCTCGTCGGCGCCGCCGGCCAGGATCACCTGGTAATCCTTTTTAAAAATAATTCGCAGGGAATCCCTGACGCTGGCTTCGTCATCACAGAACAAAATCTTGCGCATCTCTTTTCCCTTATTAGAATTCGGGTCGGCTGAAAGCCCGCCCCGGGAATCGAAGAAGGATCCTCGTTCTGCCCCCTTGCCCCCGGCGCACACTCATCCCACCGTTACTTTTCTTCATTACTCTTCTCGCCAATCCCAACCCCAAACTTAAATTTTCAAAATCCTCTTCTCCCGAAGGCTGAGCCCTGCGCGCCGAAACATGGCCGAGAGCATCTTGCTCAGCGAAGCATATTTCGAGAATTTCCCTATTTTCTTCGGATGTTACCTCCCGGTTGGCGATCCGGACCTCTCCTCCGGCAACCCCTCTTGATTGAACCTGTTCCAATATTCTTTCCAGGACGAAATACATATGCCGTTCATCAAAATGAACCTCGGGCGGGCAGTCCTTCAGCTCCAGCAATATTTTCTGATTTGAAGACTCTTTCTTTTCATCCCCATAATTTTTCAACCATCTCCTCAGATCCAAAGCAATCGGCCGGGGTGTTCCTAATTGGCCGTACTCCAAAAGCATCTCCAACACCCCGTTCAAACGCTTCACCTCCAAACCCACCAACCTCGAAAACTCCCCCCGAAACTCCTCCTCCCCATACCGCTCCGGCAACAAATGCGCAAACGTGCTGATCGCCACCAACGGATTCTTCACCTCATGCACCAACGTCGACAACAATACCTCCACACTCTCTACCCCACCTACTCCCTTCCCCCCTTCTTCCTTCCCCTCTCCCTCCTCAACCCTTTCCCCTTCCCCCTCTTCCTCTATTCTTCCCTCCCCCTTCTCCTTTTCCCCTCTCTCCCCTCTCTACCCTCTTCCCTACCCCAAATCCCCACGCCCAATCCCCTCTCCCTATCTCCTCACCCCGAACCACCAAACCCGTCCGATACACCAACCCCTCAAACTCCTCCACATTCCCCGGCCACCCATACCCCGCCAACTCCTCCAACCCCCCAACTCCCAACCGCTTCCCAATCCCCCTCTCCCTCATTACCTCCCCAACCATCCATCCCATCTCCCCTACCCGCTCCCGCAACGCCACCAATCCCAACCGCACACCCCAAAACATCTCCCCAAAATCCCGCCGAACCTCTCCCCCCATCACCTTCCCCAAAAAACCCTCCCCGCTCGACCCCATTACCCGCACCGGCACCTCCAACCCAAAACCCAACTCCTCACCACTCCAACCCTCCTCCACCTGCCTAACCAAAAAACCCTGCATCTCCCACGACAACTCCTCCACATCCTCAATATAGATATCCAACCCCCTACAAATCTCTCCCCTCCACACTCTCCTCCTCAACTCCTCCAAAAAAAACTCCCGCCCCAAACCCTTCCCCAAAAAACTTACAAACTCACTCCCCCTCCAACTCCCCAAATAATGCAACCCCCTCGCCACCCACCTCTTCCCTGTCCCCTCCTCCCCCTCAACCAATACCGACAACGGCAACGAACTTGTCTCCCTCACCCGCTCCCGCAACCCATCCGTTACCCGCCATGACCCCATCCACCTCCGCTACCTTCTCCTCCAACGGCGTTACAAGGCAAGATAAATCCCCACCCCCCTCCCCCTTCTTCCCCCGTACCAACAAACCCTCCACCTTCTCCCGCAAATCCCCAGGAAAAAAAGGCTTCCTCAAAAAATCACTCAACGGATACGATATCCCCGCCCGCACCTTCTGTGTCAAAAGGAACAACACCGGTAGACGAGCGCTTCTTCTCCGCAACGAATATAAAAATGAACCATAATCCGTAAAAGACGAATCCAACCCGACGATAACCAGATCCGCTCCCCCCTCCCCCAACCTCCCCAAAAACCTCCCCACCTCCCCATACCCCTCCACCTCACAACTCCCCCCCATCACCAATCCCACCGTGTATCGAACGGAAGAGGAGCTGTCAAAAATAATTATTCGCGGACGGGAGGGTTCATTGGGGTTGGGAGCTGCCATTCTCTCCTGCTTTCAGCGGGAAATTCACACGGAAGCTCGTTCCTTTTCCGATTTCACTTTCCACATCAATGAAACCGCCGTGCTCATGGACGATCTGGTAGGTAATGGCGAGCCCTAAGCCGCTGCCTTCCGGGCGGGTGGTAAAGAAGGGGTCAAAAATATGGTCAAGATTTTCTTTGGAAATCCCTACGCCGTTGTCTCGAATTTCAATCTGGACGAAAGGCTCTATTCCACCCTCGCGGGCTACCCTCCCCACTCTCGTTTCGATCCATACCTGGCCTTGTTCGCCCTCAATGGCCTGCATGCCATTTAGAAGAATATTGAGAAGCACCTGTTTGATCTGTTCGGCATCGGCCATGACGGGGGGAAGGTCTGTAGAATAATTTTTCGTGATCGTGATGTTTTTCTTTTTCGCCTCCGTAGAAATCAGGAATTCCATTTTGTCGATGATGGAATTCACGTTTTCCCCTTTGAGATTGGGTTCCGAGGGTTTGGCGAACCCCAGCAACTCGTTGATAAGGGTGGTCAGCCTGTCGATTTCGCCGGAGGCTACGGTAAGGAAATAATTGCGGAATTCTTCATCGTCCATTCGCTCTGGAAGAAGCTGGGTAAAGGTTTTGATGGAAACGAGGGGGTTTCTAATCTCATGGGCCAAGCCGGCAATCAGGGTCCCCAGCGAGGCCAACCGATCCGCCCGCCTCATCATCAATTGGGATTTCTTTAAATTTTCGTAAAGATTGGCGTTTTCTATAGAAATGGCAATTTGATTAGCCAGCGATCCGAGCAAATCGAGATCCTCGCGGTAATACATTTCTTCTTCTGCTTTGTGCCCCAGAATGATGAAACCAATTAAGCGATCCAGATAAATTAGCGGCAGGCACACCTCGGCGCCAAAGGATTTCAAGAAATTCTGCAGATCTTCTCGAACCGGAGTTTTGGGCATCTTTTCGACTTCTGCCCGCAGTAGGATTTCCTTTCCCTTTTCCAACCATTGGATGCAGGAGTTATCTTTCTTCAGAGTGGACGCGGGCAAGGATTTGGAAAAATCCCCCCTTAACAAGGCGGGCCGGTAAATCTCTTTTTCAATATTATAAAGAAACAGGGAGAGATTTTTCACTCCCATGGATTTTTCAATTGTGTCTCCCAGGGTGTTCAAGAGTCTCCCCAGATCAACGATCGTTATTAGACGCCGGCTAAAATCCTTGAGAATTTGATGATAATAATACTTATCTTTCAATATGATGTGATGCAGCGCCCGATTAGCATAATTCTTAATTCCCTCAAAAACCAACGCGGCCACGGCCCCAATAAGAACGATAAGGAGCGCAAGCAGGTAACTCGTCTTGGAAAGAAAGGCGTTCTGCAAAAGAACAATTAGGACAAAAGCGGGAACCGCGAGAAAAATGATGGACACAAAATAACCGATGGTTTTAACGAGAAAAACACTCACATCAATGAGGCGATTTTGCACCACTGAATAAGCGGCAATCACCAACCCAATCCCCGCAGTCATCGGACCGAAATGGAAGATTGGAACCCCTAGCGTCGGCAGGAAACTTAAGCTGCCCAGCGCAAAACTCACAACAATGGAGAGAAAGAAGTATTTGACTCTTTGTTGCTGATAGCTGTCCGCTTCTCGATAGGATTTTAATAGATAATAGAAAGAGAAAACCAAAGCAGCAATAAATTGCATGATAAATAATGGGTATAAAGGCCCGCTCTGAACGACATAACCCCACTTAGTTTGAATGACTTCCCCTGTAAAATATTCCGTCCAATTGATGAAGCAGAAAAAGCATGAGGCGACATAAAAAACCGCAAGGGTTCGCTTCGCTTTTCCCTTAACCGCCACAGGATTAGTGAAAACAAGGGAAAAGTGCAGAAAAGTGGGGGGAATCAATAGAAGCCCCGTCCGAAATACGTTTCCCCACGTGTCGGCAAAGACGGCATTGGGGGCCCAGCGAATCCCGGCTATATCTATGCACCAAATGGCGATGCAAATGAGCAGAACCGCGAAATGCCGGTTTACGATGTTTTTGGGGTCACGAAAATATACAAAAACCGTCATCCCCAGATAAATGACCGAGGCGATAATAGCCGTGGCGACCTGCACGTTCATAGGGTATTATATGTTTCCTTTGGAAATCTTCTTCTCATTCCTTCTCTTCGGAAATATTGAAAAATTATTAAGAAAATATGAAAATTCCCGTATACTTTACCCGACCGCTCTTCAGAGCCTCATGAGGCCCCCACCAGCCTTGAATTTTTATCCCTCTCCAGACAGTTTCAACAAGCTTTGGTAACTTGGAAACGCTTTGCCCATTTGTTGATTCGTCTTTGCCCCCGCTTCAATTCGATTCCACCCCTTAATGAAAAAGCTTAAGCCGAGGCGAAGGACGCCTTTCCTTGCGCTCACAGGACAAGAGCCAGAGGTTTTTTCCCCAATAATTTCAAGAAGTAAGAGGGATAGGAGGAATTGGGGAAAAATAAAAATCGGAGGGCAAAAAATGCAAAACAGGACAAGAAAATGGGGCGATCAAAATCTCCGGAAGACAATCGCAACGTTTGTTCCCCCCAGGCCGAAGGAGTCCACCATAGCTGTTTTGATTTTTTTCCGCTTTGCTGTATTGGGAACATAATCCAAATCGCAATCGGGGTCCTGAACTTCATAATTAATTGTCGGGGGGAGGATCCCTTCATGGAGAGCGAGGCAGGCGGCAATGCTTTGCATGGCAGTTCCCCCCGCCATGGAGTGCCCCACCAATGCCTTGATCGTACTGACCGATAGCCTGTAGGCATGATTACCAAAAACATTTTTAATTACCTGGGTTTCCTTTTTATCCAAGACAATTGAGGAATGGGCATGCCCGCAAATATAATCGATCTCTTCGGGCTCTAACGCCGCCTGATCAAGAGCCTTCTGAAAAGCAATAACCATATCCCTAACTTCTGGGCTGAACACGGTGGAGTCATCCGCATCATTTGTCAAGGCGCACCCAACTATTTCTCCGTAGATCCTGGCACGTCTTTTCAGGGCATATTCCATATTTTCCAGAATCAAGGTCCCTGCTCCCTCCCCGAGAACAAACCCAGACCGTCGCTGGTCATAAGGGCACATCGCCTTTTTTGGATCTCCGTTCCGGACAGTCATTGCCTGCGAGGCGGAATATAGGCCAAATGTTAAAGGATAAATGGGAGTATCCACTCCTCCTGTAACCATGATGTCGACCCCACCAAGTGCGACCGAATGGTAGGCGTTTGCAAGCGCCACGTTTCCGGATGAACACCCGGCGGATATTGCGGTGTTGTACCCTCTTATATTAAAAAAATCGGCGAGGGCCCCAATCATGGCGTTGTGATTCATCATGCCCAGGAAAAATGGGTTGACTCTTTTGAGCCCACGCTCGTAAAAGGTAGCCCCAAACCTTTCATAAATATCCATGGGGCCAAGAGCCGTTCCATAGCTCAATCCAACTCGATAGGGATCCGCAGCAGAAAGGTCCAATCCTGAATCTTCAAAGGCTTTTTGAGTTGAGACAATTGCAAATTGGGTTCCCCGGGAAGTCCGCCGGGCTCCTTTTGGACTTAGGCACCCGTTCAAATCAAAATTTCTTACTTCCGCTGCAATTTTGCAAGGATAGGTGGAAGTATCAAATTGGGTAACAGGACCGATCCCGCTTTTTCCGGAAATTAGACTTTGCCAAAAAGCTTCTTTTCCGATGCCGATGGGGGATACCACTCCCAACCCCGTGACTGCAACCCTCTTTTTAGGGATTCTGTTCTCTCTCATGGTTATTCTTTTACTTTTAAAAGGGAAAATAATAAAAACCCAAACCATTCTATTTACAAAATGATAAAAAGTCAATAGAATAATTATAATAATTTTTTTTAAATTTTTTTTATAAAATTTTTTAATAGCCCGCTTTCAAATCTTAGGAGGTCAGCGTAAATGGATTTATGCCGAAAATGTGTTCTCCCGCTCCGCCATGTAAAGCACAATCAAGAAAAAGTGTGCATCCACTGCCAAACCTTTCGGCCGGAAGAAGAGGCCGATCTAAGAGTTAAGAAGAAGAACTTCGATGAAATGATTCATTCTTTTCATAGACGTGGCAACAAGTATGATTTTTTTGTCACCATTACTGGCGGCAAAGACAGCACCTTTGTCCTTTATTACCTGACCAAGGTGCTTGGAGTCAATAGGGCTTTGGCATTTACCTGGGATCACCTTTTCCACAGGGAAACTTCCTGGGAGAATATGAAGAAAGCCATAGAAAAAACAGGGATAGATTTCATCCCTTACCAAATAATTGATAAGGAAACCACCTGTGCAGTTCATAGAGGGCTCTTTCGAAAATTCGGCTATACTTGTACGATCTGTTTCCTGCTCCAATCCGCGGTAATCCTAAATCAGGCCATTCGCCACCAGGTTCCTTTCATCATTGCTGGGCGGACCCCCGGCCAGGCCTATTTGCGGGGAACAAACGTTCCTGGCCCTATTTCCCCCCAACAGGAAGTTCAGGACCGTCTGGGAATTTTCACTTATGTCCTTCGAAACTCCCTGGCGGATGAAATCGGCAAAAACCGCACGGAGGAGGTTTTGGAGGAAATTCTTGGAGAGATCAGGAGGGCGGCAAAGCAGAAGGATTTCCCTTGGCCATACTATGTGGATATGGGCGCGTACCTGAACTGGTATCGCGAAGACGAAAGCTCGCTTCTAAAAACCCTCTCTGATGCCTTAGGCTTTCGAAAACCATCGGACACTTTGACCCATACCAGCTGTCAGTTGGAAAGGGTCAGAGGCTACCAGGAGTACAACTTCCCAAAAGTCGATAAAACGGGTTACAGTGCCGAACTCAGCCATTTTGTTCGGTGCGGGGTCATTTCCCGCCAAGATGCCCTCACGGAACTGAAAAAACTCGGAATGACTGAAAATCTACCAATGGAAGTTCATACATATGTTCGAGAAGTCGGATTGACCATTGGTGAATTCAACCAGCGGGTTTCCCAGCCTCTGCCCTTCTTTATAAAGGCTTATTTCTTACGGGTAGCTGCGACCCGAAGGCTGCGAAATCTCTTCAAAAAGAAATCCCCCAAGCAGGAGTAGCTGAATCTAAGGCGCGTTAAACCTTTTTTTGGCTTGAGGGCTAATAACCATTCCCGCGGAAGGTTTTCACTTCCACCTTCTTTCCGACCGGCTTGTAAAGCTTGGGCGATACCCAGGGTTCGTCCATTACTCCATCCTGAATCGCCCAACTCCGCCCCCGAACGGTTTTTTCCGCCCCCTTTCTCCGGAATAAGTTGGAGTCATCGAGCCGGTTGAACAATTTCCCTCCTTTTTGAAACTCCCGGTCGATCTCCTCCATCAGTTTTTTTCCCTCTAAATACCCGAACCCGTATTTTTCATATTGAATCGCATTATGGTAAAAGAGAGCTTCCCCGGATATGATTGAAACTCCCATCCTGGCGGCAAACCTTTCCAGCAGGTTGAGAAACTCGTTGAGGAGACGAAGACCGGGTCGCACCTGCCCGGGAGCCAATCCGGCCTTCATGGCGCGCTCTTCTTCGGATACGTTTCGCAAGGCGGTTCCGAAAAGAGTATCCTTGCCCTCCGGATCGCGGTCAATCTGGTACCTTTCCTTTCGCGGGTCGTTGATAACCACGAAAGAAAGCTCCATATTGTCCATAAACGGGGTGTCGGAAATCTGGAGAAAAAAAATCGAGTCGATATCCTCCGGCCTCATTTTGATGTCCACGGAGGCGAAACCGTGGGTCTCGGGGGTATGAAACTGGACAGCCTTTTCTCCCCGACGGTTTAATAAACTGGTTCGGTCAATCCCGAAGAGGCTGAAAATCGCCGGAGGGATGAGGCTGCGAAAAATTCTGGTTCGCTCCTCAGGGGACAGGTGGTTGATCTCGTAAATCGACCGGTACTTCATTCATGAAAAAGGTATTTAGGAAAGGTTTTTTAGAAATTCCCCCAATACGGAACTCAAGGCCTTGGGGTTTTCAAGCATGGGCATGTGCGCCGCCCCTTCAACTATTTCCATTCTGGATCCCGAAATCCTGCTCTTCAAATATTCCGAATACTTTATGGGGGTTAATCTGTCCTCCCGACCGCAGGTGATCAAAGTCGGGCATTTGACCTTCCCCAGGTCCCCCATGATGTCAAACTGATCGCAGGCCAACATATCGTAATACCGGACGTTGGAGGATGTTTTCGCCCATTCCTTCTCCCCCTCCGCCAAAACTTCAGGGGCTGCCTTTTCGGAAAAGGCCCAGGGCTCGAACTTGGAAGGGATCTCCCCCTCAGCCATTTTTTTCAGAAGGTCCAGGGCCGCCGGAAGGACCCTCAGACGCGCGCCAGTCCCGATGAGAAGGGCGGCCTTCAGCCTCTCCGGAAAGCGAACGGCGAAGTCGAGGACGATCCCCCCTCCTAAGGAATGCCCCCCCAGGACGACTTCCTGAAACGCCAGGGCATCACAAAATTCCTTTATGAATTCGGTATACTCAGGGATGCTCTTTTTCCCTTCCCCGCTCGATCCACCGTGGCCGGGAAGGTCAACCGCAAGGGTATGAAAAGCGTTTAGCCCATCCATCACCTTTTCCCACCCAAACGCATTCCCCCCGCTTCCATGGATAAACAAGACCGGAAAGCCGGCGGCGCCTTTCTTTTCGAGGAAATGAATTTGGGTCCCTGTAACGTTTACTTCCGGCATGGTCGACCCCGCGGGAATGAGTGTATTTTTCTTCCGAAAATTTCATGAACCTTAACACAAAACCAATTGTTTTTCAAGCATTTATTGACAAAAGCATCCTTCGCTGGTTATCATTCCAAAGAAGGGAAACAAGATGAACTCGTAAAAAGTCTGAAAATGCTCATTTTCGTCATTCCTCTGTGAAAACGGGAATCCAGTCTTTTCAAGCGCTTTACAGATTCTGGATTCCCGCCTACGCGGGAATGACGATTTTTTACGAAAACATCAAACAAATCTCTATCCAGAAAGCAAAGGAATGAACCCATTCAAGCTGTTAGCCATTCAAGCGGCAAGGAAAGCCGGAACGATCCTGAAGAATAGGTTGGGCAGAAAAAGAACAGTTAGGTTTAAAGGGGTTGTCAACCTCGTCACCGAAATGGATATCCTTTCCGAAAAAATCATCGTTCGGGAAATCGAAAAACATTTCCCCGAACATGCCATTTTAGCCGAGGAGCGGCCGGCTGCGCAAAAACCCTCTCGCTTCCTGTGGATTATCGACCCCCTTGACGGCACCACGAACTACGCCCATGGTTTTCCCATTTTTTCCGTTTCCATCGCCTTAGCGAAGGACGAAGAGGTCGTTCTGGGGGTGGTTTATGATCCCACCCGCGATGAGCTCTTCACCGCCGAAAGGGGGAAAGGAGCGCAGCTCAACGGCCGCCGGATTCGGGTCTCCGCCGAATCAGAACTTACCCACAGCCTGCTCGCCACGGGCTTTCCCTACGATCTCCGGGAAAGCAAGGTAAACAACTTTGACCACTTTCACAATTTTGCCGTTCGGACTCAGGCTGTTCGCCGCGCCGGATCCGCGGCCCTTGACCTCTGCTATGTAGCCGCGGGGCGTTTCGACGGATTCTGGGAAATGAAGCTGGGTCCCTGGGACATAGCCGCCGGGAGCCTGATGGTTGCCGAGGCCGGCGGAAAGATAACGAACTTCCTGGGGAAATCCCTCAATCTGAGCGGAAAACACGTCCTGGCCAGCAATGGGAAGATCCACACGGCCATGCTCCGGGTTGTTAAACAGGGGAAGTTCTTGAGGTCATCGGAAAGGGCAAAACAGGTGTTTTACCGGAGGGATCGATAAACGGATAGGACATCTTTGGCAACTTTCGGCCAGTTGAACTTCTTGGCTCTCCGCAGGGCTGCCTGACCAAGGTTCCTCTTGAGGTCCGGGGAGACGATCACATCCCGGATTCGTTCGGCAAGTTCCTTCCAATTCCCCTCGGAAAACAGCAATCCATTTTGGCCATCCTGTACTGTATATTGAAGCCCCCCCACCCGGGAAGCAATAACGGGTGTCCCGCACCCCATCGCTTCGAGGGCTACCATCCCGAATGACTCATATCGGGAAGGCAGAATCAGTGCTTCCGCCGCTGAGTAGAAGAGGGGAAGCAGATCCTGCCTCTGGGCTCCCCAGAAAGCAACTTCTTCCTCCAGATTGAGCCGGGAAACCATTTTCCGAAGCCTTTGCATCTCATGGGTCTCGATTCGCGGGTCCGCATCCTTGTCGCCCCCCACGATGATCAAGCCAATATCATGCTTCCCCAAACAGGATTTTTTGATCAGGCAGTCGATCGCCCGGATCAAGAGATCGATCCCTTTGATCGCATCGATCCGACCCACGAATAGGACAAATTTTCTCCTCGAAAGGCCCAGGGTTCTTGTGGCCTTAGCCTGGGGGATGGGGCGAAAGAGGGTCAAATCGACCCCGCAAGGGATCACCCGTATTTTTTCCGGATCGGCCCCATAGTAGGAGATCATCCTCTCTTTCTCCCAGGGGCTCGGGGCCACGAGAACGTCGGCCGATTTCATGATTCCTTTTTCTATGCCGATCCGTTCTTCGGACTCCATTTCGGCTTTGCGGCGATTCCGCGTGTTTTTTAAAATCCCCAAGGTGTGAAACATGTGAACCATCGGAACCGACCATTGCTGTTTCAGCGTCTCCCCCACCCGCCCGGATAACCAATAGTGGGAATGAATCAAGCCGTAAGAAATCCCCTCCTCGGCAGCGAATTGCCCAACCCCGGAAGTAAATTCAGGCAAGTGAGGGAGAAGATCATTCTTGGGGAGCGGCTCTTCCGGGCCGGCTTTCAGATGGATGACCCGGGCGTTCCGCCCTAAATGAACCACCCGGGTGATGTGGGGGTTCTGCGACCGGGTGAAGACGTCCACCTGATATCCCAAGCGACCCATCTCCCGGGCCATCTCGCGCACGTAGACGTTCATCCCCCCGGTTTCTTTTCCTCCGAGGGCGGCAAGAGGGCAGCTGTGGACGCTGAGGACGGCCGTTCGCTTCATACTCCTTCCGCGCGCAGGCAGAAGTTCGCCTCCTCCCTTCCTCCCAGGTGGTACTTGTAATCTTCCCGGCCTCGCAAAAAATTGAACCCGTTCATCCCCTTTTCGATGGCCCCCCGAATGCAGTAGGCCGACAGGACGATTCCCGGGCTGTACCAGGAAAAATCCGGGTCGTACCCGGAATTGTAAACGAACTTTGTATCGGCAAAGTCAAAAGAGAAGAAGGCGGCAATTTCCTTATTTTGGAACCTCAGGAAAGAAAGGTCCAGCCATCCCTTGTTTAGAAGCTCTCTTGCCAGATCGCGGAAATAGGCCTCCATTTCCGCCGTCATGAACTCTGACTTGTCGCGGCGGCTCTTGCGGTGAAGTCCCAGGAAAAGGTCCATCTTTTCATCCAAAGAAGAAAGCTCCACCCCCCTCACCCATTCACACGATCCTTCCTTTTCTATCCGGCGGATCTTGCGGCGAAGCTCATGGCGGTCCTTGGCGTTCAACGCCTCCAGGAACCCATCCCAGGTGGCGGGCAGAGAAAGGTTTATGACCGTTTCCTCCATCTTCCGGGAAACTCGGAATCCGAAAGATTCCAAAGCCCCTGGAAAAATCTTCGCCGTAGGGGAGATTTGGGCAATGCTGTCGAGTTCGATGAAGTCGAAAGAACCGTTCTTCAACAGGAAGGAGAGACTCCGGAAAGCCTCCTCTTCCCATCCGGGTTGAATGACGAAATCGCGGTAATCCCACACATCCCGGCTTCCCGACAGGCTCAGACCCCTTTTTCCGTTTTCCGAAGACTCCAATAAGTGCCCAATTCCCTGGAGGACTCCATTTTCACCGCGGAAGAGCAACAACCTGGGCTCCAGCGTTTGCCCAAAGTGTTTCAGCCAAACCTCCACCCAGAGCGGGGAAAGAAATGGGCTTCGATGCGGGATCTTTTCCAGGATCATTTCCCAGGCCTTTCGGATTTCAGGGGAAAGCGGCCGGCCCGGAAGCAGCTCCGCCTTCATTGCTCACCCCCGCCCACAGACCCCGGGAGAGGGTAGAATCCCGTGGCTTTTTCTCTTCCCACCGATGTTTCGAGCCCATGACCGGGGTAAATCATGGTTTCATCGGGGAGAGTGAAGATCTTTGAGTGGATGGATTTCAGAATCAGCCGGTAATCGGCTCCCGGCAAAGCCGTGTTGCCGGGCCCGTTCGGGAATATGGTGTCTCCGGAAAAAAGCGCCCCCCCGATCAGGAAACAGACGCCACCGGGGGTGTGTCCGGGGGTGTGCAGAGCTTTCATTTCCAGATTGCCGAACTTCAGGGTTTGGCCGTCAGCGAGAAAAAAATCCGGTTTCTGCCGAAGGGCCCGAGAATCCCTTTCGTGGATGCCCACCGGGGCCTTTGTTTCCCTGAGAACCTCTTCGAGCGCGCCGATATGGTCCATGTGGCCATGGGTAATCAGAACATACCTCACCATTTTTCCGCTGATTTCCTTGATGATTTTGTGGCCTTCGGCTGCAGGGTCGATGATGACGGCTTCGCCCGTCCCGGGGCAGGAAACAACATAGCAGTTGTTTTCGAATGAACCGACTTCCAATCGTTTAATTTCCATGTTTTCTCCAAAAGAAGAATAGCCACAGAGCGCACAGAGAATACAGAGCTTTCATAACAAGAAAACGAAGGACAAATGTCCGGGACCGCAAAAGACGAACCGGGGTCCATCCGGAAACCACAAAATTTTCAAATCCTTATCACCCTCACCCTATCCTTCTTCCAATCTTGATGGTCTCGTAAAAAGTCCATCTGCGGCGTTGCGCTTCAACTTCGTCGTTGCGGCGCCCTGTAGGGGCGGTTCGCGAACCTCTCCTACCCTCTATTTCTTGCGCGCCTTGCATGTAGGGGCACGCTACGCGTGCCCGATATCGGGCGCGAAGCATCGCGCCCCTACAATTGAAACCATCGATTGAGCGACTTTTTACGAAGTCATCAATCTTGATGAATTCGTAAAAAGTCGTCATTCCCGCGCAGGCGGGAATCCAGAATCTGCCAAGATATTGAAAGGACTGGATTCCCGTTTTCACGGGAATGACGGAATAGCCCATTTTCAGACTTTTTACGAGACCATCAATCTTGGGGAGGTGATTTTTTCCGAAATATGAATCTCTGTGCTCTCCGTGTTCTCTGCTCCGAAAAGACCTTTATAGGTTCTCGCCCCATTACCTCCCTCTCCCGGTTTACGGGAGAGGGGCGGGGTGAGGGTGCCCCCCTGGAAAGAAGACCCCAGGCAGCTCTGCCCAACCAGCCCTCACCCTATCCCTCTCCCAATCTTGGGAGAGGGGAAAAAAGCCCCTTCCGGATGCAACCTGGGCGCCTTTTCATGGTTTAGGGTGCCTCAAAGAGGCATGAACAACTGCGGTGAAAATATCTTTAAAACCCGCTGAAGGGGACCGGAATGAAAGTCAAAACGAACACACCCACCGTAACCCAGCCGATTATCTTCCGTTTCCGGTCCAGAGGCACCCACCAGTCGGTCGGCGCGGGGTGGCGAATTCCCAAGAACCAAAGAAGAACCGCCCACACCAACCACCCCTGCCAACCGAACACCCCCAGGAGGATCAGCCCCCCATATATGAATTTGGAGATTCGATTCTGCCAGTCCCCAAAGAGAGCGTAGGCCACGTGCCCCCCGTCAAGCTGCCCCAAGGGCAGCAGATTCAAAGCCGTGACCAGAAGACCGATCCATCCGGCAAAACCGACCGGGTGGATTACGATGTCGTACCCTTCCGGCAGGGGCCCGACCACAACTCGGCTGAGCAGCGATAGGAGGAGAGAAGAGCCCAGATTCATCCCCGCCTCTCCCTGAATGAGTCTGACCTCCGAAAGGCGCAGCCCCGCAATCAAAAGGGGAATCGCCACAGCCACCCCCACCAACGGCCCGGCAGCTCCCACATCCATGAGCATCCGCCGATCCCGGACCGGGGAGCGCATCTTGATGAAGGCTCCAAAAGTTCCGATAATCGGCGGGGCCGGGATGAAATAAGGAAGAGTCACGTTCAGGCCATGCCTCTTGGCGGCCAAGTAATGTCCGAATTCGTGCGATAGGAGAATTCCCATGAGGGAAAAAGAAAAGGGAATGCCGCGGTAGATCTCGCTCGGGGATTCGAAAGGATTCACCCCTTCCTGGAGGGCGCCGGCGAAGATGGTCGTCAGAAGCGTCAAGAAAAACAGGAGAACGTTGAGCCCGATTCGCGGCCTTGGAGCAGGCCCGCCGGCGAAAGGGTCGTTCTCCCTTTCTCCGTACCCAGGCTGCTCATCCTGTATTTTTCCCCGGAAAAAACGCTTGATCTCCATTTTCCCCCAACCCGATTTTCGGGAAAACCATCCGCCTGGATAAATTTTCCCTTTAAAAGCGGTTTTATAACTTATGTTTACCTAAACGCTGCCTAAAAAGCGCCGTAAAAAGCTCCCTCACCCCACCCTAACTCTCTCCCTCGGAGGCGGGAGGGAGGGGGGTGATGTCTTTAATAAAATTTAGGCAACGGTTACGTTTAGGATAACAAACGGCCTTCCGGCAGGCAAGAAAAAGAATTTGATGGTCCCGTAAAAAGTCCATCGGTCCCGATCGGGGCGGGATTGCGCGACAACTTTTCTCTGGTGGAGTAAAATTTCCGCTCCTGAGACACGGAGATAAAACCCCTGAGATTCGTAAAAGCGCTGGCGAGCATCAAGCTTTTAGTCCCGCCGTAACCCTTCAGTCACGGGTGCGAATTGCTATGAATAGGAGACCGTGGTATTGGCTAAGAGATGCGCCGGCCCGGGGGTCCGGACGGGCCGCTTGGAACCATGAGGCGCTGGTTTCTTCGTGGACGAGGCGGGGGCCAGGGCCTCCCGCCTCCCCTTGCGGAGAATGGGGATTTTCTCCGGATCTCTGCCTATCCCGACCGATGCTTCCGGCGCGTACCGCCCGAACCCCCAGGCCACAACAGAACTTGTTCCGCACCACCCGTGACTGAAGGGTTACGTCCCGCCGGATTTTTTATTTGAATAAATTCCCTGCCTGCGGTATATATTGGGGAAATGAACAGTCTGGATATATTTTTCATTGTCCTCATAGGCGTTTCGATTCTGTACAGCCTGATCCGGGGGCTGGTGCGAGAGATCTTTTCTTTCCTGGCGATCATTTTCGGATTCATCGCCGCAAGCTACGGGTACAGCTACGTTGCGGGATGGCTGGGGAGGTGGGTGGACAACGAGTTCCTCGCGCTGATTCTCGGGTTTCTCGTCCTTTTGATCGTGATTTCCGTGCTCATCAGCCTTCTCGGCCGGCTCCTTTCCGGCCTTGTCAAGAAGGCTCACCTGAGCTGGGCCGATCGCGTCGGGGGCGGCGCCTTCGGTTTTCTGAAGGCCATCCTCCTCATCGCCATCTTCTGTCTCGTTCTGACCGCCTTTCTCCCCTCGAAAAGCAAGACCCTCTCCGATTCCAAAATTGCTCCGGCGGCCTTGACCATCGCCGGAGGACTCTCCGTTTTGGTCCCGGAAAAGCTTCAGAACCTTTATGCCGAGAAGGAAAAAGCTCTGAAAAGATATTGGGCCTCCCAGGAATTAAACGGGAGGAAAAGCGATCCCAAGGGAGGGAGAAGATGATGATGAACACCAGGGGATTTTCCGGTCGCAAGAGCTTCTTCAGATGCAATCAGGGTGCTTCCACTTTGGGCTGTCTCTTTTTTCTTATCGTCCTCGGGGCCGTCGGCTACGTGGGTTTGAAGGTGGGAACGGTCTATTGGGATTATTTCGAAGTGCGCCACAAAATCCGCGAAACTCTGAATTGGGCGGTTGCCGGACAAGCCAAAACCGATGCGGAGATAGTCCAGAAAGTGATCTCCTTTGTCCGGCAGGCCGGGTTGGAGCTCAAACCTCAGGACGTCAAAATCACGCATACCGGAGAAAATCTTGCCATAACGGCATCCTGGAAGCGGGAAATCGAGTTTCCGTCCTACACCCTTCCTTTGAATTTTTCGGTGAGCCTGACGGAAATCAAGCGCTGGACCCGGGGCGGTCTGATCATAAGATAGGGCTGCTTCGAGCGGGAAGCGGTCCGCCGGCCGCGGAGGATTTTGTTAGATTAAGAACTCGGCGATATTGAGGTTGTACTCGTTGGGATCCAGCGTCTTAACGATGGTCCGCTTAAAGTTCCCCGTGCTTTCATCCGTTTCCGAAAGATCGATTTCTTTGCCCTTCCGGTACTCGCCATCGCTGTAGGAAAGCAGGCAAACCACCGGCCGATCCCCCAGATCCGGATCTTCCTGGGTTTTCACCACGATTCCCATCTCGTTTGTGTTCAGGAGAACGAGCGTCCCCAAGGGGAAGACCCCCACCATATTGATGAAGACTTTCACGAGGACCGGATCGAAGTCCTTTCCCGCATGCTCCAGCATGAAACCCAGGATTTTTTCAGAAACGTAGGGGAATTTCCGATACACCCGGGGCCGGACCAACGCGTCGTAAAAATCCGCCAAAGCGATGATCTTTCCGAAAAGGCTCAGGTTTCTTTTACGGGCAAGCCTGGGGTACCCGCTCAAGTCGAACTTCAAATGGTGGTCAAAGGCGCCGTGGATCATGCGGGCCGAGAGATCCCCCCAATCCTTGATCCGCATGATTGTCTCCGCCCCGAAAACGGGGTGGCGGCGAATCACGGCCCAGTCCTCCGGGGTCAGCTTTTCGGTTTTGTTGAGTATCTCCACGGGGATTTTAGTTTTTCCGATGTCATGAAAGAGGCCCGCCATCCCTAATTGGGAGCGGAGTTTTTTGGGAAGCCCGACCCGCTGCCCGATGGCAATGGCATAAATCGCCACGTTGACGCAATGGTTGAACGTATACTCGTCGTAATTCTTGATATTCGCCAAGCCCAACATCACCGACTCATCCTGCATGATCGAATTCACCGTATTTTCCATCAGGTGCTTGGCCTTGCGGATATTGACCATTTTCTGCTGTTTCACCCCTTCCACCACCTCCCGAACCAGGTGAATGGAACGGAAGTAGGTTTTCCGGGCCTGGCGTTTTTGATCCTCGGAATCCGACAGTTCTTCCTGCTGAAACGAGAAATCGGGTTTGCCGACGGTGATATTTCCGATCCGCCGGGCTTCAAGCTGCTTGTTGATGAAAAGGTAATTGCTCTCGTCTTTTTCTTCCAGCGAAGCCAGAAGGAAGACAAAATCTTTCAGCGGTTCCTCGCCCCCATCCGCCGCAAACTCGAACTCCCCGATCCATTTCTTGGCCATTTCTTGGGAGAAATTTTTCAATATGGAATATTGGTCGGCCTTCATGGGCATGAGGATATTGTTGAAGAAGAAGCGGTCGCGGATGACTTTCAGCGAGAGGTGGCCCTCCGCCTGGAGGAAATTTTTGAGGGTTTCATGGAAATCTAGGCTCAGTCTTTTGATATGGATATTATTGCGGTCGTAGAAAGCCGCCGCTTTGAGCAGGCGATAAAACCGAACGATCAATTCGGCCCCCAGCTTCGCCGGGAGGTTTTCCTGGCTGGAAGGCAGGGCGTCCCCCTTGGCCTCCGGCAAATTCGGGAGTTGACTTTCGTGCGCTGCTTCGGTCATCGGGCTTTCCTTTCAAATTCCGAATCTTCTTTTGGCTTCGAGACATGCCCGGCGGACGCTCTCCTCCCGGGAACCGGCCCCCGCCTGCAAAATCGCCTTCGCTTCCGGGCTCCCGATCAGGGAAAGAGAACAAGCCGCAGCCAGGCGCACCTCGTCTTTTACCCCTCCGCCGAACCACCCCTTCTGTTCCAGGATCTGCTGCAACGGCCGCAGCGCCTCGTTGGAGCCCACACTGCCCACGGCATCGAAAAAGGCCTTGACTTCCGAGGGGTCCCTCTTCGGAAAATCTTTGGCTTGGATCACTTCCAGAAGGGCCGGGAGACTCGCTTTTTTCCCCACCCGGGCCAAGTTGATGGAGGCCATGCTGCGGATCCTGAGGTCCGGGTCCTTTAGGGACTTCGCCAGGAGGGCCATGGCTCGAGGACCCCCGATCAGGCCCGCCGCCTGCACAGCCTCCCTTCTCACCCGAGGTTCACCGTGGCTGTAAGCCTTTTGAACCTGGGGCATGGCCGACTCTACCCCGAGTCGCCCGAAGATATAAGCCAAATTGCGCACCAAGTACCATCGAGGGTCATCCATGAACGGGGATAGAGACTCGGGGTTCCCCTTGGCAAGCTCGCAGATCACGTCGCAAAGCATCCTTCGTCCCTTGGAGTTTCCTAAATCCCCCAACACCTTGACCAGTCCCGGAACGGCCTTCGGCTCGAGGAGAAGCAGGTAGGCGCTCACATCTTCCAGGCGAAGGTCGCTCCCCTTCTCCAGGATGGCGCCGACCCGCTGGGTATGTTCCGCATCTCCCAGGGTTTCCACGAAATGGCGGATCGCTTCGACCTGCCATTCGGCCAGCTGGTACGTCTTGAGGATGACATGAATCCGATTGAGGAGATCCATGGCTCTTCCGAATTCTCCCGTGTTCAGCAGGGCGTCGAGGAGCTTTTGGAGGATGCGGAGCGTATCCTGATAGGGCTCCGGGTCTTTCTCCAATCCCACGATCTCGAGGATAATATCCACCACCTGGAAAACGAAGTTCGGATGGAGCTCTCCTTCCACTTCTTTGCGCAAGTTCTCCATTTCCGCAGGGGTTAAAAAATAAACCGCCGCCCCGATCGACGCGGAGTCTTTTCCCCTCTCAGAAATGGCTCGGTCAAAATCGTACTCCCCGCCGCCGCCCTCTTGAAAGTCTCCCCTGGCGCTCTCCGGCATGGGGGCCGAATTCACATTTTTCCGGAATTGGTCGGCCGTCGCCGGGATCATAACCGGGCTTTCCTCCACGAACGGATCGATGGCTGCGTAACTGATATGGATAAAATCCTTTTCCCAAATCAGGGTGATCAAATCGTCTTCAAATTCGTTGATGTTGTCCCGCTGGAGGACGATTTCGTTGAATCCCTTCAGCTCCCATTCCTCGATTCCCTCCATAAACCGCAGTTCCCGCAACCCATCCTTGAAAAAGAGGAACGGGAGGCTGCCCTTCAAATCCCGATCTTCATAAAGCATTTTCCCTCGAAAAGAAAAATCATACTCCCCGACTTCCAAGGAAAATGAATTGTACATTTCCAGGAAAACCTGCATCCGTTTGAAGAATTGTTCCTGCATTCCTTTCAGGGTAGGATTATCGGCGGGATACAGGCGAAAGGCCTTGATGGTTTTGATAAAGGCATTGAGCAGATCTTTGCCTTGTTGATATTCTTCATCAACGGCGCGAACCTCGGATCCGGCGGTTGGAGGAGTGGCAGAGGCGTTCTTTTCGCTTTCAGAGGTCATTTAGCTATTTCCAGGAGAAAATACCCCAAGTAAAAATATGTTTACTTTTTTTGCAATCTGCGTTTCGGCCCCTCACCCCGACCATCTTCGCGAAACCCTGAAGAGTCCGAAGTTGACAAATTGCTCCGATGATGCAAAAATACTTATCATAGCGTGGGCGATTAGCTCAGATGGATAGAGCGTTGGTCTCCGGAACCAAAGGTCGTGGGTTCGAACCCCGCATCGCCTACCAATGATTTCAATGAGTTATAATATTTTTTCAAAAGCAAAGACCACTCTATCAGATAATTCCCAACAAGACTCCCAATAAAGTCCAGGGATTTTAGCCCCAAATATCTATCGGATAATAATAAGAAAAAGTTAATAGAGATGGTCTCGTAAAAAGTCAAATAGACCGTCACCCCGGTGAAAACCGGGATCCAGAACGCCTTGAAATACCTGGATTCCGGCTTTCGCCGGAATGACATAATTTATGATATTTTGACTTTTTACGAGTTCATCAATAGAGACTGTTACGATAAAAATTCCAAAGTGCCCTTAATCGAACTCAAAAGTCAGCTGAGGATATAACTTTTCTATTGCCGTTTTAGCCTTGGCTTTAGTTCTTGTTTTCTTGCCAGCAAAGAGGAGGAGGAGCTGACTGGCATCTGATAGATATCCAGGGACTCCGACTACCCCTGGGATGCTTTCTTTCAGGCGTAAGAAAATAGGGGGCGGAAGGAACCGGTGTGCCCGGATGAACCTCAAAACCGCCTGAATCAGCGGCGGGAGGCCTCGGCCCCCGCCCCCTCCACGAAGGATTCAGCGCCTTATGATTCCAAGCGTAGCGCCCGGACCCCCGGGCCAGGGCACCTCCTGGTATTCACGCCGCACCTGAATCCGTAGCGGCTTCCCCCCTTGACTGAAGGGTTACATCTTGTGCCAAAATCCCCTTGACACACAATTCTCCTTTTTGTATATTCAACTCACACCAAAGCGAGTTCTTATCAAATATCAAAAAAATCTGACGGCACTTGCGGTCAGAAAACGTATCGTATGAAAAGAATAGCACAAATCAACGTGGCTGCGCCGCTCTTGGGACTATTATTTGGAGAACTGAATGCCCAAAGCGGGTGGATTACCTCACCCAACTCCACCTCAAGAAGAAAAAAGGTGGAAAGGAGGAGATCCGTTATGAAAAGACAGGCATTATACGGTTACTCATCGTTGGTGATCGGTTGGCTTGCTGGTCATAGAACTTTTAGCCTGGGTCACACCTGTCGCGGCGGCGGACACGCCAGGGACATGGAAGCTGACCGGGAATATGGTGACGGCGCGGCGGCACGCCGCGTCCGTAACCTTGCCGGACGGAAAAATTCTTGTCGTCGGCGGAACAAACACCACAGGGGTGGACGGCACGGCGAGCGTCTTTTACAGCACTGCCGAGATCTACGATCCGGCCACCGGCACCTGGACCGCCACGGGCAGCCTGACGACCGGGGGAAGGGCCTTGCACAGAGCGACCCGGCTGACGGACGGGACGATCCTGATTACGGGCGGCTGGAACGGGTCAGCAGCGCTATCCACTGCGGAAATCTATACCTATAACCCGGCTACAGGGACGGGCACTTTTGCTGCGACTGCGGGAAGCATGACAACGGGGCGCGCGGCCCATACGTCGGTGAGGTTGTTCGGCGGGCAGGTCTTGATTGCGGGAGGCTTTAACTCCAGCGAAACTCCTCTTGCGTCTGCGGAGATCTATAACCCGGCGACAGGCACTTTTTCCGCGACCGCCGCAAGCATGACCGCTGCCAGAATGCACCATCGTGTGAACACGGTCGGTCCCGGCAAGGTGCTCATTACCGGAGGCTATGGAGCAGGCGGCGCCGAGTTATCGAGCACAGAGCTGTTTACTCCGGGGTCTAACCCGGCAGTAACCGGGACATTCACCGCAGCCCATTCTCTTGCGCACGCCCGCGCGAACCACTCCGCTGTTGAATTGCCGACGGGAGAGATTCTTGTGACCGGCGGCCATGGGGGAGGCGGGGTGCTCGCTTCAACGGAGATCTACGATCCGGATGCCGATGCTTTTACCGCAGGACCGGACCTCAATCATGCAAGGCAAAGTCATGGTTCAGGGGTGATGCCAGGCGGTGTGGTGCTTATTGGAGGAGGCAACAATAACCCATCCAGTGACTGGGACATCCAGACGAACTTCCTTTCGTCGAACGAACTCTACAACCCGGCAACCCCGAATGTTTTTACGGAAACCATCAGCAAGTTCACTGTAACCGGCGGTGGGATTTCGGTCCTCCTGTGGACGGGCAAGACTCTCGCCACGACCGGCCTCACGAACCAAGCCGAGCTTTACACCCCTGTGATGCCGGGGACATCGCAGACCTGGGAACCTGCGGCCAGTATGGTCACGGCCCGAGCCAATACTCTGTGGTATCTGCTCGATGACGGCAGGGCCTTAATCGTCGGCGGACTCGACTCCGCGGGTAATCCGCTGGCTTCGGCGGAGGTCTACGATTATTTGACCGGAAATTTCACGTTGACAACAGGAAGCATGTCGACCCCTCGGCACCATCATCATGGCGCCATGCTTTACACCGAAAAAGCTTTGGTGACGGGCGGCCGGCCGTCTGCTTCGGCCAATGTTCTCAATTCGGCAGAGTTGTTCGACCCGGTGAGCGGGACGTTCACGGCAACGGGAAACATGCTCCGGTACCGGCGTTTACACAGAGCCACGAGACTCCCCGATGGAAAGGTGTTGATTACCGGCGGCCTGGGCGGGACCTCAAATACGTCTAATAGTTTCTTATCCGCCGCCGAGCTTTACGATCCTGCCACGGGGACGTTTACATGGACTACCGGCGGACCTACTGTCGGACTGAATACCGCTCGGTACAATCACCAGGCGATAGTGTTGTACACCGGGAAGGTGTTAATCGCCGGCGGCGTCGGTTCGGGTACTCCGAGTAACGTTCTGGTGAATTCCGCTGAGCTGTATGATCCCGCGACCGGCACCTTTACGACGACCGGCGATATGATAACGGGGCGTAACAGCCCGCGTCTTACTCAGCTGCCTGACGGGAGAATCTTAGTTTCGAACGGGCACGATTCGGTTACGGGAACGACAGGAGCGCCAATCCAATCCATAGAGATCTATGACCCCGCAACCGGAATCTTCACGGGGGCGGGCAATACGCTGGTAGCGCGATACGGCAACTATGTGACTCGTCTGGACAATGGCAAATTGATCTTTGTCGGCGGGCAGACCACTGCCGATCCCTCGCCGGCCGTGACCGATTCAGCGGAGGCATACAACCACGTGACCGGGACGTTTTCCAGCACTGACAGCCTCAGCACCGGACGGAGAAATTTTGCGCAATGGAGCCTGCCCCACGGAAGAATCCTGGTTGCGGGCGGATATGACGCCGGCGGCGCGGTGCTCTCCTCCGCCGAACTCTACACCCCGTTGATCGGCGACGAAGTCGACACGACGATTACGTCCGCGCCGGATGCGGTGACGACCAGTACGAGCGCAACCTTCACTTTCACCTCGGATCCCGCGGGGGGCACCTTTACGTGCAGCCTGGATAACGCTGCCTTTGCCCCATGCACCAGCCCCGCGAGCCTACAACTCGCTGGCAAATGGCAATCATAATTTCCAGGTGCACGCAACAGTCGGTGGGATCACCGATCCGACGCCGGCAAACTACGATTGGGCCGTTAACCCTGTCCAGCAATTCACCCTGACCATTGCGGTATCCCCTGGGGGAGCCGGGACAGTGGGCCTGGTTCCTTCCGGTGGGACTTATGGTTCAGGAACCAACGTCACTCTCACGGCCTATGCCTCAACCGGCTATCGTTTCGACCACTGGACAGGGGACCTCTCGGGTAATGCCAACCCGGCTCAGATCACCATGAACAGCAACAAATCTGTCACGGCGGTCTTCAGCGTCAGCCTTGTGGATCACTATTACACTTCTATTTTGGGACGCACACCGGATCCAGGAGGAAAGGCCTATTGGGAAAGCGAGGTGGATAGAATCGAGAGTCTGGGCATCGATATCAAAGAAGCCTACATGGTGATGTCGGGAAATTTCTTCAACAGCACGGAATACTTGGGATTCGCGAAAACAGAATGAACAGTATTTGACGGATCTCTATCTCACCTTCTTCAATCGTGCCCCTGACCCCGCCGGCCAGAGCTTACTGGCTAAGCCAACTCGCCGCAGGGTCAAGTCGGAACATGGTCATGTATTTCTTCATGTTTTCGCCGGAGTTCTACACCTTCATGACCAACCTCTTCGGCGACACCACGACGAGGGCTGAGATCTATGCGGTTGTAGATTTTTATCGTGGAATTATGGATAGACTTCCTGATGACGGAGGCCTTGCGTTTTGGATCGATCGTTTCCGAACGGCTCAATGCACCGGGGCCAGTGCTATCATTGCCGAAGTTGAATCCATTTCACAATTTTACTTTTCAACTCCCGAATATGCCGCAAGGGGAAGAACCAACGCCCAATTCATTCAGGATTGTTACTACACCTTTATGAGGCGTTTTGCCACCGCCTCGGATGTTAACTGGTGGGCGAACGAACTGGACACCGGGGCCAGAACCAGGGATCAGGTGCGAAGGGAATATATTGCGAGCCAGGAATTCCAAGGAAGGGTAAATGCCATGATCGCCCAGGGATGCTTAACGCCGTAAAACCGTGGCTATGCAAGGCGCAAGCCGGGTTTCTTATTTTCTGTTAAGACGGCCGGAAGGGAAGTGGAGAGCCAATCATCAGGGCGAGGGGAGGGCTTAAGGGTTCGCCCTCCCCTCGCCCTCGAAAGAGATGTTTTGGGTAATCGGTCTCAATGGGCGCATCCGGAATCGATGGCTTGTTGGAATAGAGTTGCCATGGCGTCTCCACCCTGTTTCGGCGTTTCAAGGGATGAAGTGAAGTTCTGTTTCCACCCACACTGCTTTCGGGCAAAGGATTTCAGATAGCCTTTCCCAATACCTTTGCATCCACCAACAGGGTTTGTCGAGCACAACTCTCCCAGGAAAAAAGTTTTGCCCTTTGAATCCCCTCTTCCGCCAATTCCTGTCTTTTATTCTCATCTTCCAGCAGCTCTATCAGCCACTTTTTCAAGATTTTTGTCCATTGTCGGGCTCTTTTAATAAGCGGCGGGAGGCCTTGGCCCTCGCCCTCGTCCACGAAGAAATCGGCGCTTATGATTCCAAGCGTAGCGCCGGGACCCCCACAGGCCAGGGCACCTCCTGCTATTCACGCCGGACCTAAATCCGTAGCGGCTTCCCACCCTTGACTGAAGGGTTACCTCGGGCCGCCAGCTCACCTTGCAATTGAATGTACGGACTGATATGATGAGTCGTGGCCACGAAGGTGGTCATTCCCCCGCAAAGGAAGCCAAAAACCGGTCAGGAGGGAAGACATGGCCTTGATAACCATTCGCGGCCCTTTGGGAAGCGGGTCCCCGGAAATCGGGAAAATCGCCGCCGAACGGCTTCACATAGACTACGTCGATCGGGAGATCATAGCGGCGGTTGCCGCCCGGCTTGACCGGCGGGAGGAGGATGTCAAAGAAAAGGAGCTGCCCTCCGGCAGCCTCTTCGGACGGATTGCCAGGGCCCTCGAGCGCGGCTACAGCTCCGAAATCGGTTTTGAAGGCGCGTACATGCATGTCTGGCAAATTCCCCTGGACGACGCCCGCTATTTAAAAACCCTGGAGGCCGTGATCCGGGAATTGTCCCGAAACCAGTCGCTGGTCATTCAAGGACGGGGCAGCCAGTTCATCCTCCGGGACAACCCACGAGCCCTTCATGTCCTGGTAACGGCGCCGGTCGGGGTGCGGCTGCAGCGTGTTCAGGAAGGTTTGAATCTTGACTTCGAAAATGCCAAGCGGGAAGTATCCCGATTTGACAGCGGCAGTCGGGAGTTTATCAAAAGGTATTTCAAGGCTGAAGTGTGGGATCCGGTGAATTATGACCTGGTGCTTAACACGGAGCATCTCAGCTACCCGGCTGCAGCCGAAATCATCGCCAACGCCCTCGCCTATAAAGATGAAACCGTAAGCCGACCCGGGTAGCCGGAAACGGGCAGAGGGGAATTATCAATCCATTCTTGATGGTCTCGTAAAAAGTCCATCTGCGGTGTTGCGCTTCAACCCTGCCCCGTTAGATAAGATGCCGCACTCTTGGGATACAGGGATGAAGCTCCTGATATTCGAAGGGAAAAGCCCTTTTGAAAAGTATCTAACGGGGTGAATCGTTGCGGTCCCTAAGGGGCCTCGCTCCTCAGTTTTTGCGCGCCTTGCATCTGGAGCTTTTTACGAAACCATCGTTTAGCTGACTTTTTACGAGTTCATCATTCTTGAAAGACCCCCACTTTGGATATTGCCGCCTTTTCCCCCGGCCTACCCGGATATCATCTTTAAAAACTTCGTCAATTTTTCCTGGTCGTCCGGAGAGATTTCTACGAATCTTAACCCCGCCCGATATTCCGCCGGCCTTTCCCCCATAGGGATGTCGACCCAGGCGATTTCCGCCACCATTTCGACTTTTTGAATCGTCGGGAGGGAAAAATAAATCCTGAGGCGGAAGCTCTCGCCCACCTGCACCAACTCCGGCAGGTAAACCAGCAGCCCCCCCTGGCTGGCGTTGGCAGCCCGGCCGTTTCGGGGAAAGCCCGTGGTTTGGATCCGTGAATATTCGACCGGCAAATCCACGGAAATCCGGGGGTGCTTGCGCCTTTCAAAATTGACGATCCCCGTACGAACCTTTTTCACGTTTTCCGAATCCATTTTGTCATCCTTTATGTTCTTGTCGGCTTCTTTGGGAAACCGGTTAAATAGTTCCTGTATTCTCCGCTCCCAAGGGGAAAAATCAGGAAACCGGAGGGAAGACCGCAAGAACCCCTTTTTTCCGAAGACCCATCGCCTCTTTCAAGGCCTCTTCTTTGCTCTTGTAACCGGTGGCGAAAACCCGGTACCAGATTTCCGGAGAGGAAACGCTGCAGCCTTCGGTTTGCAGGGTCATCCCTTCCAAGGCCTTCGGCCTTTTGAATTTTTCCGCAAACTCTTTCTTGGCAAAGGTGACCAGGTGGATTTGAAAGTCTCCTCGGGTAGATGGACGGATCAGAGATTCTTCCGCGAGGGCCGGGATCCAGATCCGGGTCCCGGGCTTGAGCCGATGGGGGTCGGAAATTTCCGGGTTGACCGATAGAACGTAATCCAACAAGGTTGTATTGGCATAATCGTAATGCTTCCGAAGGACGGAGTAAAGGGTTTCCCCTTTTTCCACGGTAGCCGCCTGCATCTCCGGCTTCCCGCCCCTAACCGAAGGAGGGGGGGCCGGAGGCCTGGCGTTTTCGCCCAAGACCGCAGTTTCCGCCCCACTTTTTTCGCTGAGAGCGCTCTGGGGAGGGGGAGGATTCGGGGTTTCTGCCAGGATCGGATCCGCCGGGATACCTTTCTCCGAGGTCGCTACCGCTTCATTTTTGGCAAAAAGGAAATTCGCCTTCTCCGATATAAGGCTCAAATGCCCCATTCCGGCAAGAAAAACAAAGGCCAAGACCATCGCCATCGGGATTCCAAGATAAACGGCTTTATCATAAGACTTCTTTATCCGAGCTTCCGGCAAGGCGGGTAGCCCAATCTTGGCGGATAGGCCGCCTTTTTCCTTTTCCTCCGCACCCATTCCCCGGTCGGACAAAACCTCCTTACCGGTAGCAACCGGAATTCTTCTTTCCTTCCTCCGGTACCCGATCAAGAGGGCATTGTCGCAGAGAAGGTTGATCGTGCGGGGGATGCCTTCCGCGTGCCGGACGATCAAGGTCACGGCTTCAGGGCTGAAGATTTCGCCGGCGCTCTTTCCAACAAGGCGCAGGCGATGATCGATGTATTGCCGGGATTCATCGGCGGTCAGGGGGCGGATCTGGCTGCGAATAGCGATTCGCTGCTTGAGCTGCCGAAGCTCCCGGGAATTGAGCTTGGTCTCCAATTCCGGCTGGCCCACAAATACGATTTGGATCAGTTTGGAATTGGGGGTCTCGAGGTTCGAGAGCATGCGCAGCTCTTCCAGCACCTCCAGACTCAGATTTTGGGCTTCGTCGATCAGAATGGCGAGGTTGCCCTCTTGAGAAAGAGTGGACAGGAGGTGTTCGTTCAACTGGCGGATCAGCGATATTTTACTTTGGTCTCTGGGAGCAAGTCCAATTTTCTGGGTGATCTCCTTCAAAAGCTGCTTGGGCGTCACCTGGGTCTGGGAGATGAATACGGTCTTGATGCTCTTGTCCAGCGTGTCGAGGATGTGATGAAGAATCGTCGTCTTCCCGGTTCCCGCCTCCCCGGAAACGGAAACGAACCCCTTCCTTTCGCCGATCCCGTAAAAAACGGCCTCCAACGCCTTCCGATGGCTCTCGGTGAGAAAGAGGAATTTCGGGTCCGGGGTTACATTAAACGGTTTTTCGGAAAACCCATAAAAGCGGGTGTACATTCCTTTCCCTCCGCCGCGGAAACGGATCCTTTCCGGGAGGATTCCTTTCCCCCTTGCCGATCCTTCAGGAAATCAACTTTTTCTGAACATACGGGGAACCCATCTCTTTTCTTTTCAGGAGGGCCTCGGTTGCCTCTTTGCCTCTCCGGGTCAGGCGAATTTGGGTCGGCGTAAATCCATATTCGATCAAGCCCATTCTGGCCAAACCCTTCAGACATCTTCCTAAATCCGTCAGGGCATTTTGATATCTGTTGCTGGATTTAAAATGGGTTTGTCCGAGCATTTTGGACGGTTTTTCCGAAATTTCAAGATCATAATAGTTGAGCAGGATTTCGGACTTCAGGAGCGCGTTCAGGAAATGCTTCTTCCTCTTCTTCCCGAACTCCAAAGATTCTTCGTCAATTCCCCAGACGTTCGGGGATTTCCATCCGGAAGGAAGCCTCCCCTGGATTTTCAAAAGGGTGTGAACCAAGATGAATTTCTGCCTCTTCCCCAAGCGCATGCCCGGATTATGCCAAAAAATGAAAAGAAAGTTAAGTAGTTTTTTCTTCCGGGGGGCAAAATTCGAGGCGGCGCTTCCAACGAAAGCGGGGAATCGGTAGAAACCGGTCCTCATCCTCTGCGCCAACGGACCTCAGAGAAAAACCACCGTTTGATCGCTGGGGATTTCGAACCTTCGCCGGCAGCGGGGGTTCGGGCAGGTCAGGGCATCATCCATCCGCACCAAATAATCGCGGGCCTTGGCGAATTTCGCCCGGTCTTGCTCGTTGGCTCCCGGCGGAAGAGTCTTTTTTTTGCTCCGGCGCATCCAGCGGACCTCGAACTCGGCGGACTGGCGGCACTTCGGGCAGAGGTAGCTGAGCCGCTTGGTCTCAATACTTTCCGTGTAATAATTTCTCTCATCCATGTTCTTATTCTAACCTCAAGGGCGCGACGATTCCAGGGATTTTTTTCACCCCCCGGTCGATAGGCACCCTTCTCGCAGACCCGGGCGGAGGAGGCGGGAGGCATCGCCTCCCCCCCTCTAAGAAGAAATCAACGATTTAAAGTTCCAAACGGACCGTCCGGCCCCCAGGCCCCGGCATCTCTTTGCCCTTAGGCCGGACTTTCATCCGTACCGGCCGGCCATGGCTGAAGGGTTTCGTCAAGTTCAATTCCCATCTTGATTAAATCTCTCTGCTTGGGGTATTTTATTTGAACCCCACCATAAAATTTGGAGGTGATCGTATGCGCCCCGAATCGTTTGAATTTCTGAGAGCCTTGGCCGAAGCCCCCAGTCCTTCCGGCTACGAACAGCCGGTGCAAAAGATTTTCCGCGACCGGATTCAAAAATACGCGGATGACGTCCAAACCGACGTCCTCGGGAATTGCTTCGGCTTGATCAAGGGCAAGGAAAGGCCCGTCGTCATGCTCGCCGGGCACTGCGACGAGATCGGCTTCATGGTGAAATACATCGACGACCAGGGCTACCTCTACTTCGCGTCCATCGGCGGGGTGGATGAGCAGCTTCTCCCGGGAAAACGCGTCTGGGTCCACGGGCAGAAGAAGTCTTTCTTGGGGGTCGTCGGCCGCAAACCCATCCACCTGCTCGACCCGAAGGATCGGGAAAAACCCCCGCAAATCCACACCCAGTTCATCGATATGGGGGCCAAAAATCGGAAGGAGGCGGAAAAACACGTTCGCCTCGGCGACCCGGTCACCTTTGCCGTGGGGTTGGAAAATCTCCTGGGAGACCGGGTTGTCTCTCGGGGGTTCGACGACAAGGTGGGCAGTTTTGTGGTGGCCGAAGTCCTGCGGATGGTAGGAGAGAAAAGGAACCGCCCTCCCTGCACGGTTTACGGGGTGTCCACCGTTCAGGAGGAATTGGGCCTCCGCGGGGCCACGACCAGCGCCTATCAAATCCAGCCGGACATCGGGATCGCCATCGAGGTGGGCCACGCGAGCGATTACCCGGATGTCGACAAAAAGCGGGTCGGGGAATACAAAATCGGGGCGGGCCCCATCCTCGCCCGGGGGGCAAACATCAACCCGCAGGTCTACGACCTCCTGATCAGGGCCTCCAAGAGGAAAAAAATCCCGGTGCAAATTCTCGGGGCTCCCCGGGCGACGGGGACCGATGCCAACGTGATCCAGCTTTCCCGAAAAGGGGTAGCCACCGGCCTCGTCAGCATCCCCTTGCGCTATATGCACACCCCCGCCGAAGTGCTGTCGTTAAAGGATCTCGAGGCTACCTGCCGGCTGCTGGTGGCTTTTCTCGACGAATTAAAGGAAGGGACCAGCTTTATACCCCGATAAAGGCAGGGACCAAGGGTTCAATCAACCCCTTTTCTAAACTTTGTAAATCTCTGCGTTCTCTGGGCTCTCTGCTCCGAAAAGACCTTTATAGGTTCTCGCCCCATTAACTCCCTCTCCCGGTTTACGGGAGAGGGGCGGGGTGAGGGTGACCCCTTGGAAAGAAGACCCCAGGCAGCTCTGCCCAACCAACCCTCACCCTATCCCTCTCCCAATCTTGGGAGAGGGGAAAAGAGCCCCTTCCGGATGGAAGCTGGGCGCCTTTTCATGTTTTAGGGTGTCTCAGAGAGGCATGAACAACTGCGGTGAATTTACTCACGCCTTTTCGGCGATTCGGTATTTTTTCATCTTGTACCGCAGGACCCGTTCGTTGATCCCCAATTCTTCGGCGGCGTGAGTTTGCACTCCACCGCTCCTTTCCAGGGCGCGGAGGATGAGCTGGCGCTCCAGGGTCTCGAGGGTGTCCGGCAGGCTGCTCCCCCCCCGGCTTTCCTCCGAAAGTATTTCCCGTTTGCCCTCCCTGAGGTTCAGAGGCAGGTCTTGAAGGGTTAGGGTGTCCCCGCGGCACAAGATCACGGCCCGTTCGATGATATTCTCAAGCTCGCGCACGTTCCCGGGGTATTCGTACTGCAGGAGCAAATCCCTGACCTCTTTCGTCATCGCCGTCACTTCATTTTTGTTTTCCCGGCTGTATTTTTTCAAAAAATGATCGAGCAGGATCGGAATGTCTTCCTTCCGCTCCCGCAGCGGCGGCAAGGAGAGCGTCACCACGTTGAGGCGGTAATACAGGTCTTCCCGGAAAGCGCCCTTGCGGATAGCTTCTTCCAGATTGCGGTTGGTGGCGGCAATCACACGGACGTCGATTTTCATCGTTTGATTGCTCCCGACCCGCTCGATCTCCTTTTCCTGCAGGACCCGAAGGAGTTTGGACTGGAGAGCCGGCGAGAGGTCGCCGATTTCGTCCAAAAAGATCGATCCCCCGTCCGCCTGTTCGAAACGGCCCACCCGCCGGGCGACGGCTCCGGTAAACGCCCCTTTTTCGTGTCCGAAGAGTTCGCTTTCCAGAAGGTTCTCCGGCAACGCCGCGCAATTGACCTTCACCAGAGGCTTGCCGGCGCGCGGGCCGGCATAATGGATGGCCCGGGCAAACAGCTCCTTCCCGGTTCCGCTCTCCCCCAGGATCAGAACCGTTGCCTGGCTCGGGGCCACCCGGCCCACGAGGTTCAGGGCTTCCTCCATCTTTCCACTGGCGGTGAGGATGAAATCCACCTGGAATTTCTCCCGCAGCGCCTCTTTCAAATCGCGGTTCTCCCCTTTCAGCAACGCTTCGCGCTCCACCCGCTGAATCCGGAGAAGCATTTCGTCCAAGTCGATGGGTTTGGTTAAATAGTCATAGGCCCCTTCTTTCATGGCCGCCACCGCCGTGCTCACGGTTGCGTAGGCAGTCATCATCACCACCACGGCCTCGGGGTTGCGCCGTTTCAGTTCCGTGAGCAGGGCCAAACCATCCATTTCCGGCATCCGGAAGTCGGTCAGCACCAGGTCGAAGGACTCCGAGGAATACCTCTCCAGAGCCTCGGAACCGTTCTCCACGGCGACGGTTTTGTAACCCTGTTTGCTCAGGAACCCGGCCAGCATCTCCCGTTGAACTTTTTCGTCGTCGACGATCAGAATTTGAAACCCCGCGGGCCGGTTCATTCCTCCTCCTTGAGAACGGGGAGAATGATTTCAAAGGTTGTCCCCTTCCCCCGCTGGCTGCGCACGGCGATGGTCCCGCCGTGCTCCTGGATAATCTTATGCGCCAAAGGCAGACCCAGCCCCATTCCCTTTTCCTTGGTGGTGAAGTAATAGTCGAAAATCCGGCCGAGGTTCTCCCCGGAAATCCCTTCCCCCGTGTCCGAAATTTCAATTCGAACCTCTCCGGGGTTTTGGGGTCTGGCGCTCAGGCGAAGTCTCCCCCCGGGCGCCATGGCCTGGAGACTGTTTTGAATCAGGTTCCACAGGGCTTCCTGGAGCCTCTGCCGGTCCCCCCGCAGGGAGGGAAGCAGGGAATCTACGTCTTCCTCCAGGGTGATCTTCCCCCTCTCGGCCGGCTCTCTAAGCAGAACCGAAAGATCCAGGAAAAGATCTTTCAACTTAAGCGGCTGAAGGATCAGTCGGGCCGGCCGGGCAAAAAAGAGAAACTGCTCGATGATTTCATTGACGCGCTTCACCTCGCCCCGAAGAACATCCGTGAACTGGAAATACTCTTTTTGCAGTTCAGGGTTTTCCTGGGGAAACTCCCGCTGAAGCCTTTGAATCGCCATGCCGATGGCATTGAGCGGGTTGCGGATTTCATGGGCGACGCCGGCGGCCAAATTCGCCAAAGAGGATAATTTTTCCGACCGGTGAATTTTCTCTTCCATCTCCCGCACTCGAGCCAGGTGGCGGGTTTCCAACCGGTAGATGAAAACGATCCCGACCCCGGCAAAAGCCAGGAGAAAGAGGCTGAAGAGAACCAGATTCCGTATATCCCCCCTGATGATCTGATCCACCTTCTCCGTGCTCAACCCCACGAAAAGGAAACCTTGACTATTCGCATCCAGGGAAACGGTCCGGCTCGTTTCCAGGCTTCCCTGTCCGGTTCGGACCCGGATGGCTCCCGAATGGTCCCCTGGGTCCCCCCCCTCGGCGGACCGGCTCTTCTCTTCGGTCTTCCGACCTTCCCGGAAATCGAAAGCGGCCCAAACTTCCTCGTCCTTCCCTTGGAAGCGGATGTAAAGGATGTCCCCCTTTCCGGCCCATTCATCGATCAGCCCCTGCAAAACGACCCGGCGACGCAGGTGGTGGATATCGGTCTGGTCCGCATGCAGAACCAGAACCCCTTCGCCCGCTTTGCGCTGGATTGCGACCGAGAGAAAGTCCATCTGGCCGGTCGCCCGCTTTTCCGAGCGCCGGATGGCATACGCGGCTTTCCCCTGAACAAGACCTTGGTAGAAAGGCGGCTGACTCTCGCGGGGCTGGATCCCCGTTTGGCGGTGATAAACAATGTGGACCTGTCCGGCGAGGACCTCGGCGCCCGCAAGCCTCTCCTCTCTTCCCACCTCGGCGAGCCGCTCCGATCCGAGGGGTGCCTCGGCCCAGTTTCTGATCGATTTGCAGAGCGGTCTCCAGAAACCAATCGATCACCGACTCCTCCAAGGAAAGGAGGTTGCCGGGGGAATACCCTCCCAGCAAAGCAGCCGCTGGCATCGTTTCGAGGGCGGTCAGGGAGCTCTGCGCGGCCCGCGTGAGGCCTTCGCTGATCGCGGCCCCCTCATCCGCAAGAAGCCGGTAGAGGTTGTCTCCGGCTCGTTTGGCTTCAAACAGGCCGTTGACGATCAAGAGCAGAGCCAGGAGCCCCCAAATGACAAAAAAGGAGAGCGGACGGAAAATCCGCCGTTTATGGGAAGGCATCGGTTCAGTCATATCCAAAAAGGTGTCAGGCCTTGAATCGTGACTTTAGGAGCTGATTGAAAAACTTCCTCTTCCAACTGACAACTCATTTTATCTTCTTTTCCGTGCCGAGAAAAGGCTCAAAATTCCATGCGTTTCCACCCGCCATATTTTCTCGCGATTCCTTCCCAAAATCCTTTATAATTAAGATCTATTCGGAGGCAATTTTTTGCACCATAGGTTTGAGGGTTAAACCGGAAAGGGGGAGAAAAATGAGCTGGAAAAAAATCCTGGTTGTTTTCGGGGTCATCCTTGCCGGGCTGGCTGCCGCAAGCCTGATCATTTTGTTTTCCTATGATTACAACAAATTCAAACCCTATATCACCCAGGCGGCGAAAGAGGCAACCGGTCGGGAGCTGAAACTGGCAGGAGACATGAAACTCCAATTGGGGTTCACCCCGGCCTTGGTGATCGAAAACATCAGCTTCCAAAACGCCCCCTGGGGTTCCCGGCCGGAGATGGCTCGGGTCAAGAGATTCGAGCTTGAAGTCGCCCTCTTCCCCCTTCTCAGCCGCAACCTTCAAATCAACCGTTTCCGTCTGATCGAACCGGACATCCTTCTTGAAATCAATAAAGACGGAATCTCAAACCTGTCATTTGAGACGAAAAAGCCCCCCCAACCCTCCGAACCGAAAGATAGAAGGAAAGATGAAAAAAGTAGCCTTCCCGGTTTTCTGGTCCGCGAGTTGGTCATCGAAAAAGGACAACTCACCTATCGGGACGCGCGTTCCGCGAAACTCTACTCCTTGACTCTTGACCGGTTTTCCATCGCCATGGAGACGGACAAACCCGTTGAAATGAAGGGAAATGGCTTCTACAACCAGGTTCCCTTCGGCTTAGACGCCAAACTCGGATCCATCAAGGCCCTCTTCAGTCAGACTCAGGAATGGCCCCTGAATCTGAAGGCTGAAGCTGCGGAAACCACCCTCTCCCTCCAGGGCACGGTCCGGGACCTCCTGGCCGGCCGCGGAATTCAATTCAATCTGGAGGTAAAGAGCAAGGATCTTACCAAACTATCGCCTCTGGCGGGCTCCCCGATTCCGATAAAGGGCCCCCTGGAAATCTCGGGACAGATGACCGACCCTGCCCCCCAGGTATACAAAATTGCCAACCTGAAGATGGTTCTCGATAAGAGCGATTTACAGGGTAGCGCGGAAATCAACCTAACGGGATCCCGGCCGCGGCTTTCGGGAAATTTCTCCTCGCGCCTTCTGGATATAAAGAGCCTGATCCCCCAAAAACCCGGAGCCGAAGCCAAGACGCCAAAAAGTGAAAACCCGCCTCAGAAGAGAGGCAAGGTTTTCCCCAATGATCCCCTCCCCATCGATTTCTTGAGAGCCCTTGATGCGGAGGTGAAGATTGCGGCCGAAAAAATTCTGGTCCCCCTCCTGGTTCTCGAAAAAATGAAGGCCGAAGCCATTCTCAAAGATGGCGCCCTCGTTCTAAAGCCCTTGCAGGCCGTAATCGGCGGGGGATCCATGGACGGGTTCGTAAACCTGCGTGCGGAGGGGAATGAGGCCGCCCTGAGCAGCCGCATCAAGATCGATCGCTTCGACGTGGGGCAGCTTCTCAAAGAGTTCGGCGCAAGGGATCTTTTTGAAGGCAAGGTGGACATGATCCTTGACCTCCAGGGGAAGGGAAATTCCGTGGCCGGGCTTATGGGCGGCCTATCGGGAAAAACCCAAACGATCATGAACAAAGGCCGGGTGGACCGTCGATTCATCGAGCTCTTGGGCGCCGGTGTCTCCGGAAACCTGCTTCGCCTTTTGAACCCTTTGAAACAGCAGGCCGAGGAGATGCAACTCAATTGCTTCGTGAATTTTTTCGATATCAAAAACGGTCTGGCCAAAAGCACCGCCTTTGCCTTGGACACGAACTATCTCACCCTGGTCGGGGAGGGAACGGTGAATTTGAAGACCGAGGAGTTGAATTTTGCCTTCGAGCCCGTGACCAAGGACCCCTTGAAAACAAAGGGCTTGGCGGATTTGGGTCTTGGAGATCTGGTGAAACCCCTTCGGTTGACTGGAACTCTGGCCCAACCCTCCCTGGACGTGAGCGTGGGACAAGCTTCCATCATGGCGGGGACCATGCTCAGGGGAGAATTAGGCGGTTTGGCCGGGTTGGTTGCGGGTGGCAGAGACAAAGCGGAGCAGGATTTTTGCCTCGCCGCCATCGAAAGCGGGAAACGGGGCGGGAAGGAAGCCTCGCCGAGAAAAGAAAAAGGCGCCGTTGAAAAGACGCCGGGGGGAGGAAAAGAAGCGACGGACCGGGACAAGGACCCTTTCAAGAAACTATTTGGAAAGTAGCTTTGATGGTTTCGTAAAAAGTCCCTTGAGGCGTCACCCCGGCGAAAGCCGGGGTCCAGAACATCTTGAATTAACTGGATTCCGGCTTTCGCCGGAATGACGATTTTTATGGAATTTCGACTTTTTACGAGAACATCATCGGTTGACTGATGCTATTTTTTATACCCCCGCCTCCGCAAGAGTTTGCCTCACCAATTCCTGGGCCTCTGCCACAATCTGACAAAGGTGGTTTTCCCCTATGAAGCTTTCGGCATAAACTTTATAAACATCCTCGGTTCCCGAAGGACGGGCCGCAAACCAGCCGTTGGCGGCTGTGACCTTGATCCCCCCGATGCCGGCATCGTTCCCCGGGGCCCGGGTCATGACGGCGCGGATGGGCTCCCCTGCCAGGGTGATAGCCTTCACCTTCTCGGAAGACAGGTTTTTCAGCGCCTCCCGTTGGAGGGCCGAAGACGGGACGTCGAGGCGAAGGTAATGAGAGCGGCCGAATTTTTCCTCCAGACCCCGATACCCTTCCGCCGGGTCTCTTCCCGTGCGGGCCAGGATCTCCCCCGCCAGCAAATTCATGATGATCCCATCCTTGTCGGTCGTCCACACTTTTCCGTCCCTGCGCAGAAAGGAGGCCCCGGCGCTTTCTTCCCCGCCGAAGCCGTAGGAACCGTCGATCAGCCCCGGCACGAACCACTTGAAGCCCACGGGAACCTCGGCGACCTTTCGGCCCAGATGGGCCGCCACCCTGTCGATCATCGAGGTGGAAACCAGCGTTTTTCCGACGGCGGCGTCCTTTCGCCAAGCCGGACGATTCTGGAAAAGGTACCAGACCGCTGCGGAAAGATAGGCATTTGGGTTCATGAGCCCGGCGCCGCGGGTGACGATGCCGTGGCGGTCCGCATCCGGGTCGTTTCCGAAGGCGATATCGAATCGGTCCTGCAAATCGATCAGGCCGGCCATCGCGTAAGGGGAGGAGCAGTCCATGCGGATCTTGCCGTCCCGGTCAAGCGTCATGAAGGAAAACGTGGGGTCCACAACCGGATTTACAACCTCCAGAGAAATCCGGTATTTCTCCGCAATGAGCCCCCAGAAATCAACGGAAGAGCCGCCGAGAGGATCCACGCCAAGGCGCAGCCCTGTCCCGCTTATAGCCTCCATATCCACCACCTGGTCCAAATCTTCCACATAGGGTGAGAGGTAGTCGCACATCCGGGTAGTGGGGGCTCTCAGGGCTTTCTCAAAGGACATTCTGCGGACGGGTTTCAGACCCTGCGCCAGGATTTCATTTGCCCGGTCCTCAATAAGCCGGGTTGTATCCGTGTCCGCAGGGCCGCCCTCCGGAGGGTTATACTTGAAGCCTCCGTCTTCCGGAGGGTTGTGGGAAGGGGTGATTACAATTCCGTCGGCCCAATTTTCCTTCCTTCCCCGGTTATGGTTCAATATGGCGTGGGAAATGACGGGGGTTGGGGTGTACCGCAGGCCTTTCTGAACCATTACCAAGACGCCGGAGCCCGCGAAAACCTCCAGGGAGGTTGCCAGCGCAGGTTCGGAAAGGGCGTGGGTATCCATTCCCAGGAATAAAGGGCCGGTGATTCCCTTCTGCCGACGGTACTCGCAGATCGCCTGGCTTATGGCCAGAATATGGTCTTCATTGAAGCTCTTCCGGAATGACGAACCCCTGTGGCCCGAAGTCCCAAAGGCAACCCGCTGTTCCGGATCGGAAACATCCGGTTTTTGGGTATAGTAGGCCGCGACCAGGCGTGGAATGTTAACCAGCATGGATCTCGGCGCCCGCTTCCCCGCAAGGCTATGAACCTCCATCTTTCCCCTCCAGTTCGCTGATGACTTTTCGTTGCCGCCCGAGCAACGAAACTTCACGGCTTGAGTGGCTAAAATATCCCAATTGGAGGGGGAAATCAAGCTGCCGGTGAGCTCCCCGGGCCGATCCGGGATAGAACCCGACAGGAGCGGATCCTTATGCCGCAACGCCGGAGAGGCCGTCAGGGGTCGGCATGTCTGCGGGAGATCTGTTGAATTGCCTGTTTTACTTCCAGGAAGGCGTCCACCGCGTCCGGATCGAAATGCCTTCCTTTTTCCCCGAGAATGATCTCGACGGCTTTTTCGTGGGAGACTGCGGGTTTGTAGATTCGGTTGCTCGTCATGGCGTCATAGGCGTCCGCGAGGGCCATCAGCCTTCCCGAAACGGGGATGTGCTCTCCCGCGAGCCCCTCCGGATATCCGGATCCATCCCACTTTTCATGGTGCGTATAGGCAATTTCCCGCGCAAAACGGAGGAAGGAGATCTTTCCCAGTTTTTTTTCTGCGGATTGGAGGGCGTCGCGCCCGTAAACCGTGTGCTTCTTCATTTCCGCAAATTCCGCAGCCGTAAGCTTGCCGGGTTTTAAAAGGATCCGGTCGGAAACCCCTACTTTCCCGATGTCGTGAAGCGGGGCGGATTTGCAGAGGAGATCGATATTTTCCTCATCCAGCATTTCGCGGAATCGGGGATGATTTTTCAAGCGGTCGGCCAAGGTCCGGACATAAGTCTGGGTTCGCTTGATGTGCCCCCCCGTTTCCGGATCTCGAGTCTCGACCAGCGAAGACAGGCTCTCGATCGTTGCCTCTTGAACCATCGCCAGCTCTCGGGTTCGCTCCCGAGCCCTCTGTTCTTCCCGCCAGAATTTCAGAAAGGTCAGAAGAGAGAAATTTCCCGCTAAGATCATCAAGGGCGAAACCGGCGAGATGAAAATCCCTTCCCTTTGAAAGATCAACGACGAACCCTGCCAGATTCCCGCCCCCAGCAGTCCCAGAAAGAGCGAACTCCATCCGGCCCCGGTCCGGGAGAGAATCAGGGCCGAGAGGAATCCAAATCCCAGCACGAGCAGGGATTCGAGACCCGGGGCCCATTGCGGCCGCACGCGGAAATGATTCTTCAGAATATTGTCGACAATCGTGGCGTGCACCTCCACCCCCGGAAAAACAGGGTCGAAAGGCGTGGTTTTCAGTTCTTTCATTCCCGAGGCCGTGGTTCCCACGAATAATATCTTCCCCTCGATCCTGCTTTTCGGAACCCGATCGGAGAGGAGGTCCGCTGCCGAGATGTATTCGAAGGTTTTGCCTTTCCCCCGAAAGCCGATGAGCATCGTCCCCTTTGGAGAAAGGGGGATTTCCGTCTGGTTCAGAGAAATGGAAACCGGACCGCCTTCCCCCCCTTTCAGCAGGATTCCCTTGGGCGGCATCGCCCGCAGGAGGGTGGCCAACGCCAGGCTGGGATACAATCTCCCCCCGTATTCAATCATCAGCGGAACTCGTCTCAAGACCCCGTCCGCGTCCGGGGAAATGTTAAAAAACCCCGAGGCCCCCGCGGCCCGGGAAAAAATCGGCAGGTTGCACGCCGCGCTGCGAGCCCGGGTGAAACGACCCGCAGGGTCTTCCACCCCCTTGCCGATCAGGTCGTCGCCCAGCAATGGATGCAGCAGACATCCTTCCGCCCTTGGTTCTTCATCGAAGAGAAACTGATAACCCAAAACGACAGCATTCCTGGAAAGCACCTCCGCGAATTTCTTATCATGGTCCCGGAGGTCCTGGGGCACCCCTTTAAATTCCAGACGGATGCCAAAATCACGCCGCAGCTCGTCCTGGATCGCCGGCAGCGAAGTCCGGTCGGCTTCCGCAAAGAGCATATCCAGACCGATGCTCCGGGCTCCCAGCCCCCCGATCTTCTCCACCAGGGCCGCCACCCGATGCCGAGGCCACGGCCATTGGCCGTATTCCCTGAGACTGCGTTCATCAATGTCAACGATGACCACCGGAGAACCCGATCCTTCGCTCGACAGCGAGGCATGGAGCAGGAGGTCGTACACCTTGTGGCTGAGAAATTCGCTGAAGGCAGGCTTAAATATACTCAGGGAAAAGAGAAGGGCGGAAAGGAGGAGTCCGTAAAGAAGGATGGGCAGGCTGCTCTTGCGATTTTTTTTACCAAGCGTTCTTCTGTTTTCCGAGGGTTCCATATTTCTCAAGGGCGGCGAAGCATCGCCAAGAACAATGGCGATGTACCCGTGATCGTGGGCCAAGACGCCCGGTATCGTGAAGAGAAGGCATAGACTTTCCCCCCTCCTCCGATTTAGACTCCGGCCCGAAGGCCAAGGGGCTGCTCGCGGCTATTTGATAAAAACTTCCACCCTCCGGTTTGAGGGTTCGGGCACCTCGTCTTCGGTGGGGACCAGAGGCATGGCTTCGCCGTGGTAGGAAACAATGAACGCCCCCGATTTTATGCCGTTGGCGACCAAAAAATCTCTGACATAGAAGGCGCGCTTCGAGGAGAGTTTGAGGTTGTGCTCTTCGGTTCCCACACGGTCCGTGTGACCGGCCACATATATTTCTGCGGATTTACGATTCCTGATTGTTTTCACGATCTCTTTCAGGCTTTTTCTCGATTCGGGGGTGAGTTTGATCCGGTCGCTTTCAAACCAAAGAAAGACGGAAACGAAACGGTTCGGCAGGTCCGGGTGCACCTCCAGGGCCGCCCCGAAAATATTCCGAACTTCGCTCTCCCCCAACGGCTGGGGGGTCAGGGGCTCCTTTCCGGACTCTCCCACCTTTACTCCAAACCAGGGTCTGTCTATCACCTGGGAGCTCCCCTCCGTCGCAACCCGGATCTTCCCGACCTTCCCGTCCGCTTCAGGCAGAAGGATAAACAAGTCCTGACCTGTCTTTCTTTCCTTTTCCCTTTTCTCTCCGCTTTCTTTTTCAATAGGGGGCGGCGGAGCAAGGGGAGGCGAGGAGACGATGAGATCCCGGCTGGGGTTGCAGGCGGATAGAAAACCGAAAAGGGTCAAACCAACGATAACGGATTTTCGCAAATTCATCACGAGTGCCCGAAAAAGAAATTCACAGGAGTTCGGCAACAGAGCGCCACCAGGATACAGGACCCCTTGTCGATTTTTATCTCCCTTCCACTTTCACAGCGAACTTCGTTCCTCGAATCCCCACCGAAGCGGACGGGGTTTCAAACCGGGCCGAATCCGGCGAGAGTTTGGAAATGAGCCCGGACAAATATACGGCAGTACCCTTGACCATTTTGAGAACAATTGAAAATTTACCCTGTTTGGGGGCGAATACGTACTCATCAATCGAGAGGATACTATCCGGCCCCAGGGACAGCAATGTTTCATCCTGAAAGACGACGCCGATTGAACCATCGGCTCCGGTCTGCAAGGTATCGTTCATCCATATTTTCAACCCGGGCTGAACCGGGATGGTTTGCCCCTGCCGGATCACGAAGCCCTTTCCCGTTGCCTTTTGAATAGAACCAATGGCTCCTGAAAAATCGGTGGGGGCGGCCCACCCGGCCCCTGCAAACAGGAGAACCAATGTTAGAGACAGAAGGAACAGCCTTTTCCAAATTTCAGGGTTCATAGGATCCCCCCCAGACTTAAAGGTTTGCCGAAAAACGATGAATTTCCAAGAATTTCCATCCCCAGCGGGAAGGACAAGACGATCTCTTTATGCTATTTTAGCAAGAATCGAGCCAAGAAAGGTGCCCGAAGATACATATAAAAACGATGGGTTAGTTTGAGGAGAGAGATCTGTTTTGTGAGTTCTTACAAATTATTGACAGGAAAGGTGCGTTTTTTGTCAAACGCCGCTCAAGGCTGTGGATCCCCATTACCTTGAAAAGCCACGGCCACCCCCCCTGCCCGCAGCCCCTCCGACCCCGCCGCCGCCGCCTTGGAAACCTTTTCCGCTCCCCATAAAGGCCCCCCCGCTCCCTTGGAAGCTTCGGCCGCCCGTCCAGTTTCCACCCTGGAAAGCTCTCTCGCTCCCCCTGAAAAAGCCCCCGCCGCCCCCTTGGAAGTTCCGGCTGCTTGGCCAGCTTCCGCCCCCGGGGCTTCTATTCTGGGCGATCTGTTCCCCCCCGCCTCCCCGGAAACGCTGGAAGCTGCCGGCACGCTCCGCACCGCGCTGCCGGGCGAACTGGTCCCGATCCAGGGGAGCCTGACTGCGGCGCGCCACACTGGAACCCGCCTGCGTGCCCGCGCCCGGGAGGCGATTCCCTTCGAGAGAGCGGGAAGGCGCCCCCCCCTGTCCCGGCGAAGCCTTGGCGCCCCGCGATGGCTCATTTTTAGAATCCAATTTGGCCCACCCGCCGGAGTCTCGGCGCTCCCACCCATTTTTTGAATAGCGATGGATATTTCCCGCCCGGTCCGTGTAGACGTCATTTCCCTTTCCCTGGGCGGCCCGCTGCAGGCTTGCCGCTGCCGTTTGCCCGCCATCGGCTCTTCGCGCCAAATTGTCCCGTTGGTTGTAGACGTTATTCCTGTAAAAATAATCTCTTCTCAGGGGAGACGTCCGTTGCCCGGACCCGCCCCGGGCGGCGTTTGCAGAATATTTCTGAGAGCCATAATGAACGCCCACGGGGGGATAATATCCATGAGGCCCCCACCAGCCGCCCCGGCCCCACCAGCCGCCTCCGATGCCGACCCCGACCCATCCCCCCGCGCCCCAAGAGCCATAGTTGAAACCAAAACCCCATCCCACGTAAGGGCTGTAATGGAACCCGAAGCCCCAAGTCCAGGGGTAAGGGTAATAATAACCCCCACCCCACCAGCCTGGGTAATACCATCCGCTTCCGTAAACGACGGTGGGCCCGTACACATGCCACCCCAAATACCCGGGGTAATAGCCCGCATAAACCACATCGTCCGTGTAATCGAAGACCCGGACATACCGCACGTTGTAAAGCGGGCTGCTGGGGGGAATGGTGTAAACCTCATCGGGAACCTGCGTGGCGACAGTCCAGGGCCCGTTTGGATCTTCGGCTGCATACCAGACCCCCTGGTGGCAGGAAAAAAACCGACTCTCGGATTCGACGACCGCATAAGCGGAATTGACGGCGTAACGCAGATTCGTTCCTTCAACCGCTTCGAACTTGGGCGGCCCGTCGTAGGTGACATTCAGGGTGGCGTTCCGCTTTATGGCCGCGGTCTGAGGAATCCCCGCATCGAGAACCGCTTCCTTGGCCTGCTGGGTTCCCGCAACGTATACCAGCACGTTTCCCTTGGGGGAAGCGGGGGGGATCTTGGCAAACCCCTCGGGCACCTGATTTGCAGAAACATAGGTCCAGGGGCCCTGCAAGGAAGCGCTTTGATACCAGCGGCCGGCGAGAACAACATAGTACTTCTGGGAACCGATTTCCAGAAAAACATCACTGGTGGTGTTGCTCATGAAAAGGAGGTCCGTCCCCTGGATAGGCATATATCGCGGGCGGCCGCTCGTAACGATCAATTCCGTCGGTTCCGTGGCCACGAGGATCTTCTCCATTTTCGAGCGGAAAAGCTGTTTGAGAGGACTCGGATCCTGCTCTTTTTCCATTTCGCTCAACGGAATCGCTAACACGGACTCGGGCGGACTCGGATCCCCTTTCCAGGGGCCGAGAACATCCTGTGCCGAAAACCACTCTCCTCCGCCTTTCAGGTAATAGGTCTTCAGCGAAGGATCGAAAAGCAGGACAAAAGGCGTGTTCACCACCTGCATGATTTTGGTGTCCGCCAGGGGTCGAAGCTGGGGAAGCCCGTCGATGGTGACCAAAACCGAGGGGATTTCGGAAAAAACGATTTTGGGCGGGTCGGTCTTCAGGTTTTCCGAGGAGACCTGCGCTTTCTCGGCCTCATCGAGGCTCGCGAGCAGACGATCGAGAGAGAACGTGATATTCATCCTGGGGACTTCGTTCTTTAAAGCCTGGATGACGGTTTTTCCGACGTCGTCCGGAGAATGGGGAAACTTTGCCTGGAGGATGTTCATTTCCATCATGGTCACGAGGCGTTCATCCCGATCCGTCGAAATCCGGGCATCAAACCAGAAGGCCCCGAAAACGGGTGTTTCACTCCCGCTCGGCGTGAAAGACACCGCAACCCGGCCGGTCAGCTTGTCATCCTTCAACGAATCCGGCTGGGGCTGGTAGAGAACGATTTTCCCTTCGGCGGACGGAACTTCTATGGGCCAATCGGACCCCAGGGCCAACGCTTCCCGGCCACCCCCAAAAACCGCAGAAAAAGCCAAAGGAAGGCAGAATAAAATTAGAAGCCTCATCCCTTTTTTGCTTCCCATGGCGAACCTCCCTTTCCATTTTAAAAGACTACGCGAGGCGAAAAAGTCTCTCGTTTGTGAGGAACAACTCGCCCCCTTCGTCCTGATAATGTTTCTTCGTATCAATTTTCGTTTTTGGAAGGGCCTGTCCGAAACCCCTCCCGGCCGCCGTTCTCTGAAGTGAGGAGACCATTTTTGAAGATCTTCGCTAAGAGATCCCAATTTCCCCCTTGAGGGGCGGCCGCAAGCTCACTCCACAGGAAACGAAGGAATCTTTGACGGCTTTTCGAAAGGCTAAGAATTTATGATTCCTCCTACATGTAACTAACGCAGGACCCGCACAGCGGTTTACAGGAAGAGATAATTATTTTGCGGAAAATCCCGAATCGTGAGCTGACGCCCGGTTTGAACAGGTTCTGATAAATGGTGAATTCCATAAAATCATAAGAGTATCAATGGCTTTACCTGTAGGGCCCGGGGCCGCGCATCATTCGGTGCCTCCCGGGACCGGAAAAATCAAAAGCGGGGGGAAGGAGGCGGATCTGTTCGGGGGTCAACGCCTTGCGGACTTCCAGCTGGTAGGTAACCATCCGCTCCTGGATCTTGGATTCCAGGTCGGAAACCTCGCGCTGTTTGCTTAAAACCTGATTCGAGTCCGCCTGAGGTTGTCCAAGGAGATCCTGTAAATCCATCCTCTTGATGACCAGGTCATTCCGCCAAGGCAGGGTGTCCCGCAAAAATTCCTGTTGCAGGTTTTGCAGTCCGGCAATTTGCTCCCCGGTCAAATTGAGATCTCTGGCCATCCTTTCCAGGGGAAAGAACATGGGTCCCATCATCGGTCGCCCCCCCCGGTACTCCGGCCCCTTTCCAGGCGGCCCTCCCTGGCCGAAGGCCGCGGATGTCAGAAACAACAAAATCCCCAGGAGGGAAAAGACTCTTAAGCCCATAATCCTCATCCGTCAAAATTGATGGTCTCGTAAAAAGTCTGAAAACGCTCTTTTCGTCATTCCGGCGAAAGCCGGAATCCAGTTATTTCAAGACGTTCTGGACCCCGGCTTTCGCCGGGGTGACGGCCTACTTGATTTTTTCGAAACCATCAAAATTCCAGGGTTTCTCCAACTTGGCCGAAGATAAATCGATCCCCAAATTCCTGGAAGAGCCGGGAGGCTGCTTTCGGCCCGGTGCAGTGAGAGACCCCGATCTTGGCAATTTGGTATTTCTTCAGCGTACGGATCGTTTCGTCCATCTGGGCCGGCGAGGAGAAATCCAGGTGCGTCCCGCCGAAAACGGCATAAACCCGTTCGCCGCCAGTCTTTTCAAGCGCATATTCGAGGATATTGATGGTTCCCGAGTGCGCGCACCCCAGGAGAACCACCAGCCCTAAAGGACTTTGGATGAAAATCGACTGGTCATCGGGGAAAGGATCGGGGAGAAGCTTTCCGTCCACTTCCGCAAAAAGGCGCGGGTCCCCCGTTTCGAAGGGGTTTTTCCGGGGGATTTCGCCGCTCAAGTAGATGTCCTGCGTCAGCTCTTTGAATTCGCGGCTTAGAACGAATCTTGCGCCGAGGCTTTCCAAGTAGGCCCGCTGGAACCTCATGCCCGCGAATTTTTTCTCCTCCCGCCCGCCGCTTTTTTTCACCAAGAACCGATTCATAAAAATACCCGGGTGCGCCCAGACCTCCACCTCCCCGAGCAAATCCAAAATAGCGGCGAGGCCCCCCGTATGATCGGGGTGCCCATGGCTCAGCAGGATTTTCTGGATTGACAGGGGGTCTTTGTCAAACGCCAGAAGGTTGCCGATCAGGCCCTCCCCTTTTCCCGTGTCGAAAAGGTAGTTTCCCCGCTCGGTTTCCAGCAGGGCCGCAAAGCCATGCTCCCCGATCCCGGCCCTTCCGGGCGCCACGCTGTTTTCACAAATAACCGTAATTCTCCCGCGCATAGAAACTCCTAAAAAAGGGTTCCAGGGGTCAAGGGTTCAAGCCGCCAAGGGTATTCAGGGCCTGCGGAGAACGCCGTGCCCCTTGCCCCTTGCGTCATTTTGGTTTGCTTGACCCGTGTTCTTAAAAGCATCCCAGCTGGCATTGGGCAATCTTGATCTTTAAACGGTTCAAGATCTCGCCCATCTGCTTGTTGGAGATTTTATTCTTCGCGGCGATTTTCATGGCCAGGGCGCAGGGAATCTTTCCGTCCTTGGCTGCTTCCCGAATTTCAACGCTGATTTCTTCTTCCTTCATAAAACCCTCCCATCAATACTCCTTAGTTTTCATCCGGAAACCCAAATTTCCCCGCCCCCTCGATGAGGGTTGGGGTGGGGGTCATAACGGTCCAGGATGTCAGCTCTTTTCATCTCCATTCCCCTCACCCCTCCCTCTCCTGCAAGGGAAGAGGGAATTTTCAGATGGAAACTCCTAAGAAAATATAGCACAGATGCCCGGGGGGAAAAATACAAAAATCAAACAAATCCCTGGGGATGAATACAAATTCCGCCTCGACAGAATCCCCCGAATGGGCGATTTTGTCGAGGCGAGAAATTTTTCGGTAACGCCCGGCACCCTTTTTTCTCCTTCCCTTTCAAACCTGGCCGTACCCATTCAGTGAGGGGGGGCAGCAGGCTTTGTTGTTGGCCTGGGGGTTTGGGCGGTACGCGCCGGAAGCATCGGTCGGGATGAGCAGAGACTCGGAGAAAACCCTGAGACTCCGATATCAGCGGCGGGAGGCCTTGGCCCCCGCCCCCTCCACGAAGAAATCAGCGCCTTATGATTCCAAGGGTAGCGCCCGGACCCCCAGGCCAGGGCACCTCCTGGTATTCACGCCGGACCTGAATCCGTAGCGGCTTCCCACCCTTGACTGAAGGGTTACACCTGGCCAACATTTCGCCTTGACATTAAACAAGGAAATTTACATAATCTTAACAAAAAAAATTACCGCAGTCCCCGGTTCCAAAGGATAGAATATTTTTTAAACATTCCAACCATTAAACACGGAGGTGAGTGATGGCTGAGCAATCCTGGAAAATGAGGATCTTCACGGTCGTTGTCGCTCTCGCATTCCTCGGAATCTTCTCAGCCGGGGCCTGGGCCAAAACGGAAGTCGTCTGGTGGCACGCCCAGACCGGATTTCTGGGGGATCGGCTTATGGACATCACGAAGAAATTTAACGCCGGCCAGAACGAGTATGAAGTCAAGGCCATTTACAAAGGAGGCTATCCAGAAACCCTAACCGCCGGGATCGCCGCCTATCGAGCCAAGACCCATCCCCACATCATCCAGGTTTTCGAAGTAGGAACACAAACCATGCTTTTGTCCGGAGCTATTTACCCGGTCTTCCAGCTAATGAAAGACCAGGGGGTCAAAGTGGACTGGGATGATTTCATCAGCGTGGTGAAGACTTACTACTCCAAGGGCGGCAACCTCTATTCCATGCCCTACAATTCCTCCACCCCCATTCTTTATTACAACAAGACGGCCTTCGAAAAGGCGGGCCTCAATCCCCAAGTTCCGCCGGCGACATTCGAGGAAATTGAAAAAGCAGCAAAGGCAGTAGTTTCCAAAGGGGCGGCTAAATTCGGGTTCACGACAGCCTGGCCCTCCTGGACGCTCATGGAGAATATGCACACCTGGCACGACCAACCTTTTACAGATCAGCAAAACGGTTTCGCCGGAATGGCCACGCAACTGAAAATCAACGGGAAACTTGGAGTCCAAATTTTTGAAATGCTCACCCGCTGGCAGAAAGAACGGATTTACACCTATTCCGGGAAGGGATCTCAGGGCGATCAGCCCATCATCAATGGAGAAGCGGCCATCGGTTTGGCCTCCACTGCCCTCGTGGGAACCATGACCCAGACCTCCAAATTTGATTGGGGTACAGGCAATTTGCCCCGCCTAACCGGTTATCCCCAGGGAAATTCTATTATCGGAGGAGCCAGTCTATGGGTCATGAAGGGACATAAAAAAGAAGTTTACAAAGGAGTGGCAAAGTTCTTCGAATTCCTCGGCCAACCCGAACAGCAGGCCTGGTGGCATGCCAATACGGGCTATTTCCCACTCACCCGGGCATCCATTAAAGCTCTGCCGGAGGACCACTTCCGGAACAACTCAAACCTCTGGACGGCCTTTGCCCAGATTACTAAGGGGAAGACCACCCCCAACAGCCAAGGCATCCGCCTCGGCAATTTTGCCGCTGTCCGCAATACAATCGAAGGGGAAATGGAAAACATCCTTTCCGGAAAGAAATCGCCCAAAGAAGGTCTGGATGAGGCAGTGAAGAAAGGAAACGCGATCCTTAAAGAATTCGCTTCGATGTATAAACAATAAGAAAGCTTTCAGCGGTCAGCTTGAAAATATAATTCTCCCCCACCCTTCCCTCGGCCGTTGCGACATTGTCGCCCTTGGGGAAAACGTCGTCATTCCCGCGAAAGCGGGAATCCAGGGTTTCAAAAGTGTTGGGATTTGCTGCTGATTGGATGCCCGCCCCTGCGGGCATGACGAATTATGACGAAGTCCCGTCGAGGGAAGGGAAGAATGCCACTTCGAACCTAAAGAAACTGCATGAAAAAAAGCATCTTCCAGAGCCGCTGGCTCCCCTATGCCCTGGTTGCCCCGCAGCTGGTCATCGTCCTGGTCTTTTTCTTCTGGCCGGCCTTTGACTCCCTCCGGCTTTCAGTCTTTCAAACGACTCCGTTTGGGGACCAGGAAATTTTCGTGGGGCTGGATAATTTCATCGACCTGCTCACCTCCCCCGAGTATTACCGCAGCGTCTATCATTCCTTTATCTTCTCCCTCGGGGTCACCTTCTTGGTTCTGTCTCTTTCCCTTTTTCTCGCTGTGCTCGCCAACCAGAAAATACGGGGCATGGCCTTATACCGCTCTGCCATTTTGTGGACTTTTGGCGTCGCCCCGCCGGTCGCCGGAATCATCTGGCTCTTCATCTTTCACCCTTCCTACGGGATTTTGAGCTACGGCTTGGCTCAGATTACAACCTATGAATTCAACTGGCTGCTGAAAGGCTGGATCGCCCTCATTCTCGTCATCCTCGCCGCCTCCTGGGCTCATTTAGGCTACAACGTGGCTTTTTATCTGGCGGCCCTGCAGACGGTTCCCATGGCCGTGGAGGAGGCGGCCCGGGTAGACGGGGCCAGCGGGTTTCGTCTCTTTCGGCATATCACCTTCCCTCTTCTTTCGCCGGTCACTTTTTTCCTTTTCATCATGAACATGGTCTATTCCTTTTTTGAGACCTTCGGCATCATCCATGCCGTCACCCAGGGCGGGCCGGGAGACACAACCACGATCATGGTCTACAAAGCCTACATGGACGGGTTTCACTACCTGCGGATGGGGATTTCCGCCGCCCAGTCGGTTATTCTCATGGCTTTAGTCATTGTTCTGACCGTCATGCAGTTCCGGTTCACGGAAAAGAAAGTGTTTTATTAATAATTGTCGGAAATATATATAGGAGCGCGATGCTTCGCGCCCGATGCCGGGCACGCGCAGCATGCCCCTTTGAATACCTGCAATGCCTGAAATTTGATGATCTCGTAAAAAGTCGAAATATCATAAATTTTGTCATTCCGGCGAAAGCCGGAATCCAGTTATTTCATGACGTTCTGGACCCCGGCTTTCGCCGGGGTGACGGGGTATTTGACTTTTTACGAACCCATCAAATTTGGATGGTACATATCCTGATAATTTTCTGAACATCTCAAAAGCGATCCGCAACATGAACCGAAAACGCCGCGACTGGTCCAAATTTTTAACCCACGTTCTCCTCATTTTTTCGATCCTGCTGATCGGCTTTCCCCTCTATTACGCTTTTGTCATCAGCACCCAGACCTTGCAGGAGGTGACTCAGGCCCCCCAGAAGTTATGGCCCTCATCCCATCTCTGGGAGAACTATACGACAATCTGGGAACGGGTCCAGATGGGGAGGCTGCTGATCAACAGTGCCATTGTGGCGCTAACGGTGAGCATCGGCAAGATCGTCATTTCGATCCTCTCGGCTTTTGCCATCGTCTTTTTCAACTTCCGCGGGAAGCAGATCTTCTTCTGGATGATCTTCGTCACCCTGATGCTGCCGGTTCCGGTACGGATTATCTCAACCTATCAGGTCATCAGCCAGCTCGGGTGGATCGACACCTACATGGGTCTGACGATCCCCCTCATCGCCTCGGCCACGGCGACCTTCCTGTTCCGACAGTTCTATCTAACCATCCCCGACGAACTGGTGGATGCGGCAAAAATCGACGGCGCCGGCCCTCTGAGATTTCTCTGGTCGGTTCTCCTGCCCAATTCCGGCGCGAGCATCGCCGCCCTATTCGTCGTCATGTTCATTTACGGTTGGAACCAGTACCTCTGGCCCCTGATGGTGACCAGTTCGGATCGAATGAGAGTGGTGGTCGTGGGGATTGCTTCCACCATTCCCACGGGCACACAGCCCCCCGAGTGGAATTTAGTCATGGCCATAGCTATGATGGCCCTGGTCCCCCCCGTGGTGATCGTCCTCCTGATGCAGCGTTATTTTATGCATGGGCTCCTGGAAACGGAAAAATAGAAAAGAGTTAAAATTATCGAGTTATTAAAGGTCTCATAATTGAATTGACCTATTCCGAAAATCTCCCCCTCCCCTCTTTTCCAAAGAGGAGCATTATTCCTCCCTTTGCAAAGGGAGGTTAGGAGGGATTTTATGCAGTAATGTCTTCACAATTTTGAGACTGATAATAAGAGCAGGAATTCCATGAAGACCGTAATATTTTTGGTATCCTTTTTGTTGATTTCAACCAATCTCATCGGAGTCTGGAGTGGAGGGCAAATGGTTTGCACCGCCAAGCAACAGATGGAAAGAATTGTCCCTTACTGGGCAGGAAAATTCCCTATCCTGGTGGTTGCCCACCGGGGGTTTTCCGGGGCCGCCCCCGAAAATACCTTGGCCGCTTTTCGGAAAGCGATCGAAATCGGCAGCGATATGATCGAGCTGGATGTTCACCTTTCCCGCGATGGGGAGCTCGTGGTCATCCACGATGAAACCCTGGAGAGAACCACCAATGGAAAAGGGATGGTCGTTGACCACACCCTCAATGAGCTGAAAAAGCTCGATGCGGGCTCCTCCTTCGGGCCGCAATTCGCCGGAGAAAGAATTCCGACGCTCAAAGAGATTTTAGATTTGGCAAAAGGCCGGGTTCTGGTGAATGTGGAGATTAAAAACCCGACCCACAAACGATACTCCATCTCCGAGTTGTCTGAAAAAACCTTCGCCGCAGTCAAAAAAGCTGGAATGCTCGATAAAGTCATCTTCTCCTCCTTCAATTCTGCCGCCCTGGAATGGGTTGAGGGAGCAGAGCCCAAGGTCTGGACCGCTTTTCTTTTTCACCGTCATTGGAACTCCCCCCGGGATATCCCGGGAAGTCAGGAATATGCAGTTTTGAACCTTCGCAATATCTATCTCACCCGGGAAAAGGTCGCCGAGATCAAGAAGGCGGGTAAAAGGATCAACGTCTACACCGTAAATCCGGAGGAAGAAATCAGACAGTTCGTGGACTGGGGCGTCGACGGCATCATCACAAACCATCCCGACCGGTTGATCCAGATTTTGCAAAGGCGTTGAGAAGGGATTCCTGCCGGATGCTCCCTGTTTGGCTCCAGGAGCTGTGCTATTTATCTTTCCTGAATTTCTAAGGCCTTTAAAAACTTTGATTTCCAACCCATATATACGATAATCTGGGCAAATGCCCAGTTGTCATACCTGGAAAGCTTGATTTCGAAGTATTTCTTGAAAGCAAAGCCTGCCTTTGCGGTTTATTGACTTTAGGCGTAGAGAGGGGACAAAGAATGGAGAAGGGGTTTGTATTGTTTATCCTTTTCTTTCTATCTTTCTTTGCCAATGTTCTTCAGGCTATAGAGCATTTCCCAGATAAGCCGGAGTATACAAACGATTCAACCGCTCCGGTCAAGATTGCCGACTCATATGAACACGCCTTACAAGTCTGGAAGACCCCGGAAGACATCAGGGATTGGATCGTCGCCAATTTCTCCTACGACATGGCCCGAGCGATGCGCCTTTCTGAAACCCAGAGGGCAAAGCATGGGCGGCTCGCAATTTATACGCCGGCTGTTTTTTTCTCCACAAAAGCCGGTATATGCGTCGATCTGTCCCGCTTTGCCGTTGAGACCCTCAGAGCCATCGATCCACAGTGCGATCCAAAGTATCTGATGATTGAGTTTGATCCCGTAACGATAACCGGGAATACGCTGCGACGGCATTGGCTGGTTAGTTTCAAGCAGGATGGTAAGATCTGCTTTTTCGCGGATTCCAGACGTCCCGGGCATATATCCGGTCCATACAATGACCCGAGAGATTTTATTCACGACTATGAGCGGTACAGAGGCCGCAAGATTGTGGCCTTTCGAGAAGTGGAGTCGTACCAAAAACGCCAACGCACGGAAACCCGAAAGCTGCAAAGATCAGTGAAACCCCAATAAGGGCATGGAGCCGACTGAATCGGCACGCTGAACTGCTTCCCCGGCTTCCCGGACAATCCCAGCGGGTTTTCTTTAGGCACTGAGGCTGAGATTAGACCTCCACGGGAAGGCAAAAAGCCTGCTTGACAATCTTTCCCACCCTGCTAAAATTCATTCAGTTTTCATCGCTTCAAGGAGACGATGAATGAATAAAAGAGAGATGGTCTTAAGTTTATTGGACAAAGCCAAGAAGCAGGAATTTTTTCCCGCTGCGTTCTTTCTTCACTTTGATGAGCTTTATCAACGGGGGCAGGCAGCGGTAGATAAGCATCTGGAATATTTTCGCCATACAGGAATGGATTTTGTGAAAATCCAATATGAGAATAAATTTCCTGTCCGGCCGGAAATTAACCGACCAGAGGATTGGGGAAAGATGCCTTTGTATAAAGGGAATTTCTATGAGGATCCGTTGAATATTGTTGATGGCCTGGTCAAAAGGGTTAAAAAAGAAGCTTTGGTAATCATGACCCTTTATTCCCCCTTTATGTGCGCCGGGCATACGACCGGTGGTCATATTACGGAGCATATTAAAGAGAATCCTGAAAAAGTCAAAAAGGGCATGGAGATTATTACAGAAAGTTTAATGATTTTCGTAAAAGAATGCATCAAATTGGGCATAGATGGCTTTTATCATTCTACCCAGGGAGGTGAAAGCTTCAGATTTGATGATTCAGCTCTTTTCAGAGAATATATAAAACCATACGATCTTATCCTTATGGAGGAAATTAACAGGTCTTCTATTTTCAATATTCTCCACATCTGTGATTACCACGGAGGGTACAACGATCTAACTCCTTTCTTGGATTATCCAGGTCATGTGGTAAATTGCAGCCTTGAATTGGGGGGAAGCACACTAACCGGTAAAGAACTCTCTAAAATGTTCAGGAGGCCATTTATGGGGGGTATCGATAGAAAGGGGACGATCGTCTCCGGAAGTAAAGATGAGATCAAGAAGGTTGTAAAAGAGGTTTTAAAGACGGCGCCGGAAAAATTCATCTTGGGTGCCGACTGCACCATACCTTCGGAGATAAACTGGGACAATATAAGAACTGCAATATCAACGGCACATGAGTATAAAAAAGAATAATGCATCTAAACGGTAGTACACCAAACGCACCCAGTAGAATATCGCCAATGCGTTAATAGGGAGGCCTGATCGATATATTTTAAGCTTTAAAAGCAAAGGTGACCGATCAAATAACTGGATCACTTAAGACCCTTGATCCAACCCTTCGCTTCCCAGCAGATCGAGAAAAAGTGTCAAGCCTTGCAGATTTGGGGAAAGGAATCCTATGGAACAAAAGCCGGGGAATCTGAGTTATCTCCTTCAGCGGGAGATTCAAATGCCGTTATTGGCGAAATTCCTAAAGGATTTCATTTCAGAGGTCGGATATGATCAAGCCATGGCGGTTGCTAACAAAACGATCCAAAAGGATGGAATGCAAGCCGGGAGAACAATGGCCGAAAAGTATGGTGGAAACGGCATCTCAGAGCTTCTTCGGGTCATTGGCGAAGTGTGGGCGCAAGAAAAAGCTCTGGAATTTGAAGTTTTGGAAAAAACAGAAAAACGATTACGTTTCAACGTCACTCGATGTCGATATGCCGAATTGTATGATCGGCTGGGAATAAAGGAGTTTGGCTATTGTTTTTCCTGCAATCGGGATGAACCTCTTATCAAGGCGTTCAATTCGCGCATGCAGTTGTTGAGAACCCGGACGATCATGCAAGGGGATAGCCTATGTGATTTTCTAATCATTTTAGATTAGAGAAATTCCCCGTAGCCATCGCGGTGTTTTTACTCGCCGGGATTTTCAATACCTGCCCGATTCGGAGAGAATCCTTTTTTTTCAGGTTGTTAAGCTCCGCGATCGCCCGGACCGTGGTGTGATAGCGGTTCGCCAGCGATGAGAGCGTTTCCCCGCGGCGGACTCGGTGGGTCACATGACCGGCGGAAGGGATTTTGCTCTCCTTGATTTTGCATTCGGGGATCCCACCCATCCGCGACAGAAGGAGATTGCCGGTCCCTTCGGGCACCCGCAATTCGTAGGGTCCTGTCGGGGTCATTTTCAACCGCAGCTCCGGGTTCAGCTTTTCCAGCGCCTCTCCCGAAACATTTAGATTTTTGGCGATGTCTGTAAGCGAAACCTGTTTTTTCACCGTTACAGCTTCGTACACCGGGGGGGAATCAGGGGTCTCAAAGCTGAAGCCGTATTTCTGCGGATCATTGACGATGAGCAGGGTGGCGATAAACCGGGGAACATAGCGCGCAGTCTCCCGCGGAAGCTTTTCAAAGAGGTCCCAGAAGTTGTCCAGATAATTGCGCGGCTGGCTGCGGATCACTTTCAAGACTCGGGCTTCCCCGCAATTGTAAGCGGCCAGGACCGTGAGCCAATCGCCGAAGATTTCATGAAGCTCCTGAAGATAGGCGATCGCCGCTCGGGTGGATTTTAGGACGTCCATCCGCTCATCCACCCACTGATCTCTTTTCAGCCCGAATTTATATCCGGTGGAAGGGATGAACTGCCACAATCCCAACGCCCGGGAGGGAGATAGCGCATCGGCCTTGTACCCGCTTTCAATCAAAGGGAGCCAGGAGAGTTCCGAGGGGAGCCCTGCTTTTTCCAGGCTGCGGATAATGTCCGGGCGGTACCGCCCGGACATCCGGTATGCCTGGATGAAGAAATTTCTTTCCGGGCCTTTAAAGGAATTGATCTCTCTTTCCACATGCCCGTTCACGGCCACGGGGATGGCTTTTCGCCTCTGGCCCAGCGGGGTCAGCTGCGCCCGATAGATGGCAAGCATTTGTTTGCAGATAAGCAAACGGATATCCTCTTTTTGCTGCAGCAGTTCCTGGTCTTCCCCCGGATCCGCCTGGAGGATCAGGGAATACGCCTGATCCAGCGCCTCGATCGCTTTTTCGACCTCCCTTTTTTCCCAGAATTCTTGAGCGGCCTGATAGGACTCCAGCGCTTCATCAAATAGTTGTTGGGGGTTTTGGGCTTCCTTGTCGGCTGGTTCAAGAGAGAACTCGGCTTTTTCGGGGGCAGGGGTTGCCTCCGTTTTATCTATTTCCTTTTCCGCGGCCGCCGGGAGAGGGCTCAAAATCTTCCGCCCGGAAATGTCGGCATCGGGCTCCCGGGGCAAGGATTGGACGGGAGGGGGGTTCTCTTTCCCGGCTGTGACCGAGCCCGGTGACTCCGGTGCGGTAATCGGTTTTTTAATAAATTCTTTCTCCGGGGAGATCCAGTTTAATGGGGAACAGGCGGAGAACAGGAAAAAAGCAGGCAAGTACAAGAAAAGAAATAGAAAAGAATGCATAACCGGTCCTCCTGCATTCTCTTCGAAATCTTTTCCACAAAACTTGAGCAGGAGAAGACAGATAGGGAGGACAAAACCGGTGGAAATTCCGGGAGCCACAAAGCTGTCTTACCGTATCATCAAATCTTGCGTTATCCATTTTACTGGAATATTGATGGTCTCGTAAAAAGTCGAGATTCCATAGAATTTGTCATTCCGGCGAAAGCCGGAATCCAGTTATTTCCAGACGTTCTGGACCCCGGCTTTCGCCGGGGTGACGGGCTATTTGACTTTTTACGAAGTCATCAATCTTGATGAACTCGTAAAAAGTCGTCATTCCCGCGCAGGCGGGAATCCAGAATCTGCCAAGATATTGAAAAGACTGGATTCCCGTTTTCACGGGAATGACGGAATAGCTCATTTTCAGACTTTTTACGAAGTCATCAATATTGGGGAAATATAATTTTGCGTTACGTGACTCTTCAGGCAATAATTTGGTTAATTATCACGGTATTGGGTTTGGCGCGCTGTCGCAACTGGTCCCTGATAACCACTTCCTGAAATGGTTTTTTTCTAATGCTACTCCTTCACATGCAACCGTTCATTTGGCAATATTCAAAGTCCATTCCTTTTTGAAAAATATACTATGTGGAAATTTGCCATCGTTTATGGTAATAAATATTGTTGATGAACTCGTAAAAAGTCGCTCAATCGATGGTTTCGATTGTAGGGGCGCGATGCTCGGACGCCCGTTATCGGGCATCGCCCAGCGTGCCCCTACATGCAAGGCGCGCAAAAACTGAGGAGAGAGGCCCCTTAGGGGCCGCAACGACGAAGTTGAAGCGCAACGCCGCAGATGGACTTTTTACGAGACCATCAATATTTAAATTATGAATTACGCCTTTATCCTAAACCCCGTTGCGGGCCGCAAAAATGACCCCTCCTTTTTGGAGAAATTAATTGATCAATTTTGCCGGGAGAATAAAATTAAATATCTCCTCTGGAAAACAGAGCGGCCTGGACACGGGAGAATCCTCGCAGAGGAGGCCGTGAAGAGCGGATTTCAATGTGTGGTTGCCATTGGCGGGGATGGGACGATCAATGAAATTGCAAGAGGCCTTATGGGCACTCAAGTTCCCTTGGGGATTATCCCGAAGGGTTCGGCCAATGGATTTAGCAGAGAATTCGGCATTCCTTTGGATCCGCGCCAGGCTTGCAAAACTTTGTTCCAATCCAAGGAGCTTTCTATCGATGTTGGCAAAATAAATGAAGAGCCTTTTTTCAGTGTGGCGGGTTTAGGGTTTGATGCCCAGGTCGGGTACGCGTACAACCAAGCGCAAAAAGGGGGCCGCCGCGGAAGGCTTCCATATTTTACCCAGGGGATCAAGGAGTACTTTTCTTATGTGCCTTGGGCAATGAATTTACGCTTAGGCGGTCAAGAGCGCCGCATGACACCATTCCTTATTGCCATCGCCAATACCAAACAATATGGGATCGGGGCCAAGATCGCGCCCAAAGCCGTCGTCAACGATGGATTCCTCACCCTCTCCATTGTTCATCAGGCTCATTGGTATGAGTATCTCTGGCATTTGCCAAAGGTTTTCACGGGCAATTTTGACCAAGCCCCTTTCTTAGAGACCATCCTCACCAAAGAGGTGACGATTTCCCTCGAGAAAGAGGCCCCTTATCATATTGATGGAGAAATCCGCTTTGGAGGGGAGAACTTGGTGGCAAAGATTGAGCCTCTTGCCTTAAACATCAAGGTGCCTCAAGGTTATCCCGGATAATCACTCCTTTCCTGAAAATTAACCCTCCATGCCGATCGGGGAACCTCGATAAAATCGAAGCCGGCGGCGCTGCTGCTCTCGGCTCTGGGGGTTACGAAAACAGCTTCGTACGTCTCCTCCCATTCTCCAACCTCCAGGAATAATAACTTCCCATGGCCCCGCCCTTACAGATCAATTTTTACGTGCTGACGGATGATTTTCCAGAGCTCCTCTTTTCCCTCGGCGGAAACAGCCGAGAAAAAGAGGAAGGGCCGATTGGATAGGAGGGGGTTTTGGGAAAGATTTTTTTTCTGCTGGGCTCTTTCGATTTGACTGAGCTTGTCCGTTTTGGTCAGGACGATCAGGGAAGGGATGCGGTGGTAATCCAGCCAATCCAAAAGGTTGAGATCCTCGGCCGACGCCCCTCGCCTCGCATCTATGATCAAAATCACTAAGCGGATGTCCTCCCGGGTCTGCAGGTAGCTCTCCACCATGGGTTTCCAGGTTTGCCGGATGTGAAGGGGCACCTTTGCATACCCGTATCCGGGGAGATCTACGAGGGAGAGTTTCCCGTTGATTTGAAAAAAATTGATCAGCTGGGTCCGCCCCGGGGTCGAACTGGTTTTGGCCAGGTTTTTGCGGCTGACCAAAACATTGATCAACGAGGATTTCCCCACATTGGATTTTCCGGCGATGGCCAACTCCGGGAGGTCGCCCTTAGGGTACTCCGAAGGTTTGGAGGCGCTCTTTACGAATTCGGCGGAATGGATCTTCATTCGCTTTCTCAACCCCTTTTCTCGGGAAATTTCCCCTGCAGATACCGGCCCAGGCGGTTCATCGCTTCTTCGATGTTCTCCAGGGAGTTGGCGTAAGAGAAGCGCAGGTACCCTTCGGCATTGGACCCGAAATCGATCCCCGGCGTACACCCCACTTTGGCGTCTTTGAGGATGTCGAAGGCAAACTCAAAGGAGTTCTGGGTAAATTTCTTGGCATTGGCCAGAACGTAAAAAGCCCCCGTGGGTTCAACGGTAATTCCCAAGCCCAACTCTTTCAGCCTGCGGATGATGAATTTGCGCCGCGTGTTGTAGATCTCTTTCATCCGGGCCACATCTGCCGCCGACTCCTTCAGGGCGGCGATTCCCGCCCATTGCACAAACGCATTGGCCGAGATGAAGAAATTCTGGAGCATCTTCTGCAGGGGACGGACAAATTCCGGGGGAACGATCAGGTATCCAAGGCGCCAGCCGGTCATGGCGTACAGCTTGGAAAACCCGTTGATCACCACGGCCTTGCGGGTAAATTCAAGGATGGAGTGTTCCTTCCCCTCGTAAACGAGACCATGGTAGATTTCATCGGACACAACCAGCCTGTCCAACTCCGCAATCGCCTTCATTCTCTCCGGCGGGGTCAGGTTTCCCGTCGGATTGGCCGGGGAGTTCAGGAAAATCCCCTTCGTTTTCGGGCCGATGAGAGCCTTGATCTCCTCGGGGCGGTATTGGAACCCCTCCTCCTCTCGGACGGTAACGAAAACCGGGTTCCCTTCCGCCATGCGCACGAAGTTGGGATAACAGGCATAATACGGGTTCGGAAGGATCACTTCATCGCCCGGTTCCAGCAGACTCATAAAAAGCAGGAGCATTCCGGGCGACGTGCCGGAAGTAATCAGGATCTGATCCGGGCTGATCTTTACTTTATACTCGGCCAAGTAATGCTCGGCGACGGCCTCCCGGAGCTCCACCACCCCCATGCTGTGGGTGTAATGCGTCTTCCCATCCCGGATGGCCCGGATCGCCGCTTCCTTGACGCATTCCGGCGTATCAAAGTCGGGCTCTCCCACTTCCAGGTGGATGATGTTCTCCCCCGCCCTTTCCATGGCAGCGGCTTTTTCCATAACCTCCATGACGATAAACGGAGGGATCTCAGTCGATCTTTTGGTAACCATAGGGTTCTCTCAAAAATCAGGATGCACTCGGAGAAAATAACTTCAAATCTTCATGAGTCGGGCGGCACCCGCAAAACATGAAAATAAATTGTCCCCCTCTCCCGCCGGCGCGAGGACGGCGGTGAAGGCGGACCGTCGGCTTTCCCGCTCACCTCGTTCTTCTCCCCGGATGGGAGGGGAGATCTATGAGGAGCTATTTTCTCCTAATTCTTTCTACTCAAATCAGACAGGAAAGTCAAGGAAAGGATAAGAAGCAAAAAGCGGCCAGGTTTGTAACCCTTCAGTGAAGGGTGGGAAGCCGCCACGGATTTAGGTCCGGCGTGAATAGCAGGAGGTGCCCTGGCCTGGGGGTCCGGGCGCTACGCTTGGAATCATAAGGCGCTGATTTCTTCGTGGACAGGGGCGGGGGCCAAGGCCTCCCGCCGCTGATATCGGAGTCTCAGGGCTTTCTCCGAGTCTCTGCTCATCCCGACCGATGCTTCCGGCGCGTACCGCCCAAACCCCCAGGCCAACAACAAAGCCTGCCGCCCCCCCGTCACGGAATGGGTACGCCAGGTTTCGGCTTGCTCTTTGATTATCATCCCGATTGGTGTAAAATGGAATAAATTTTCAGGGGAGGGAAATTATGCCCGTTCTTCGCTTTTCAAAGGACCCGGTAAAGTTTATCACCCAAGCGATCATTCAGTTTACCCGAGACAATCCCGCAAACAGACAAAAGACCGGGAGAGGAAAGTACTGGGACAAGCCCCTGGTCGGGTTCGCCGCCGGCGATGATCCTCTTTTTAAGAAATATAAGACGGTCATCGGGAAGTTTCATTTGACCCCTCCGGAATTTTTTAAGAAGGCTTTTGGGAAAAAAGGGAAGCCTCCCCAGGTCTTCGTCATTTCCTGGATCCTTCCGGCCAGTGAGGCAGTCCGCAGGAGCAATCGGAAGGAGAAAGAGTATCCTTCCCGCCTATGGGCCCACGCCCGTGATTTCGGGGAGCAGTTCAACGTCAAGTTGCGCAACCATATTGTCTCGCTCCTGGAAAAAAAGGGGCACAAAGCCGTTGCTCCCATGAACTCCCCCCTTTTCAAACGGGTCCGCTCCCCCAAGGTAGGCTTTGCCTCGAACTGGTCCGAGCGGCACGTAGCCTATGCCAGCGGCCTTGGCACTTTCAGCCTAAGCGACGGGTTCATCAGCGAAAGGGGAAAGGCCCTCCGCATCGGAAGCGTGATCACGGATCTCCCCCTCACGCCTTCCCTCAGGAAATATCCCTATCACTATGGCAACTGCCTCTATTATTTCAACAAGACCTGCAAAATTTGCGCTTCTCGCTGTCCGGCAGGGGCAATCACGGCTAAAGGGCACGACAAAGACAAATGCAACCAATACGCTTATGAATTCATCGCCCCCTTGAAAAAACCCGAATACGGAGTGAGCATCACCGGGTGCGGGCTTTGCCAGACGAAAGTCCCGTGCGAGTACGAAATCCCTAAACTGATATCTCACCACAGAGCCCACAGAGAGCACAGAGGGATTTCAAAGTAGAAAAAATATCCCCTTTTCGTTCATTGAAAGAGAGCAGAATAACAGGTCAAGTGCCTCCGATTTCCGAGGGCCTCGATCGGAAGGGGTAAGATATTTTTCAACCCGTCAAGCGATGCTGAAGAGAAGGTCTTTTATTTGATATTTTCCTCCGTGATCTCTGGGCGCTCTGTGGTGAGAAATGGAAAAAACAATGGAAGTCACTGTTCCGGAATACACGATTCTCCCTGAAGTCAGACTGGATCGACGGCTGGCGGCTTTGGTCGTCGTGGACATGCAGAATGACTTCGTCAACCAAAAAGGAAAGCTGTGCGTCCCGGAGGCGAGAAAAACTATCCCAAATATTCTTAAACTTGTTTCTGAGGCCAGGAAGGCTAAGTGCCCGATTTTCTTCACTCAGGATTGGCATCGGCCTGACGATCCGGAGTTTTCCCTTTGGCCCCTCCATGCGGTAGCGGACACCCCGGGGGCAAAGGTGGTGCCCCGGCTAAAGCCCCTTCCCGTCGATTATTGCATCCGCAAAAAAACCTATGACGCTTTTTTTGGAACGGACTTCGATCTCATTTTAAGGCAGAAGGGCATCCGCACGCTTGTGATCGCCGGAACCGTCGCGAACATCTGTGTTCTTCACACCGCCGGGTCTGCCTGCCTTCATGGGTACGGGGTTGTCGTCCCCCAGGATGCGATCTCTTCCTTGACCCCTTTTGACCAGGCCGCCGCCCTGAGGCAGATCTCCTTCGTTTACCAGGGGAAGATCACCCGTTCTTCCGGGATAAAGTTTCTAACTGTTTGCTGAAAAAGCCTTTATCGCCCTTATTTCGTCATTCCTGCGGAAGCAGGAATCCAGTCTTTTCAAGGCATTCTGGGCCCCGCGGGAGTGACGGCAATTTGGAGTTTTTCCGCAGCCTGCTAAAACCTCTCAAAAAATGAATCTTTATCCCTGCGCCCGCATCTCAAAGGATAAATTTAAAAATACGGGCTTTCCTGCAATAAAATACAGTATTCGCCCCATGTAGTTTGCCAACGGGGGATGGTATCTTTAAAAAAGGAACTTGTTTCTATCCGGTCCGCCAGATAAAGGGCTGCAGATCTTGAAAATCACCCGGAGAAAATTCATCGCTCTGTCCGCAATGGGAGGCGCTTCCTTGATCGCCCCCTCCCCAAAAATAACCCTCGCTCAGGCGAGAAAGGAGACCAAAATGGCATTTACGGCTAAGGACTACGGCAAGCTTCTTGGAATGGAGGGGTTCAGCGAAACCCTCCTGAAAAACCACTTCACCCTTTACCAGGGCTACGTAACCAACACCAACAAGCTGGTCGACACGTTGGGACAGATGGCGAAGGAGGGAAAGATCGGGACCCCGGAGTACGCGGAGCTGAAGCGCCGGTTCGGGTGGGAGTTCAACGGGATGCGGCTTCACGAATATTACTTCGAAAACCTCGGCGGCAAAGGGGCCTTTGACAAGGGCGGAAAGTTGGCAAAGAAGATCGCTGAAGATTTCGGCGGCTACGAAGAATGGGAAAAGGACTTCAAAGGGGTGGGCGCGATGCGGGGAATCGGCTGGGCCGTTCTCTATCAGGACAGCTCGTCCGGCAAACTCTGCAACTGCTGGATCAACGAACACGATGGCGGCCACCTGGCCGGGTGCCACCCCATTCTGATCCTCGACGTCTTCGAGCACGCCTTCATGGTCGACTACGGCCTGAAGAGACCCGATTACATCGCCTCGTTCTTCAAGAACATCGACTGGAAGGCGGCCGAGGCAAGGCTGAAGTAGAATTAGGAAAATTACTCACCACAGAGAGCACGGAGCTCACAGAGGGTTAAATTATTAAGGACTGATAGAGGATCAGTTTATCCGAATGCCAACCCTCATGCGGCGTGTGGGAAATATAGCCGCGAAAGATTATTTTTCTTTTATCTTTCGAATCTAATCCCTCTGTGTTCTCTGTGCTCTCTGTGGTAAATCTTTTTTACTGCCTGCGGAACAGAAAAAAATCGTAAAGGGAGCGGCCGATCAGGGCGATCGTCCTTTCCTTCTCCCCCGCCTCTTTATCCGTCCCTTTCAGGTATACAGCCGCCGCCACATGCCCCGCCCCGTCCGGAAGGGTGATGAGGCCCACATCGCTGGCCGTGCCGGCGATCGTGCCGGTTTTGTGGGCCACGACCGTGTCCGGAAGGAGGAACCCGCGGATTCGATTCTTGCCCGTCTGGCACCGCTCCAGGATTTCAAGAAGCAGAGTTCTGCTTTCCGGGGACAGGACCCCGCCGCGGTGGATTTTCTCGACGAGGACGACCATGTCTTTCGGAGTCGTGGTGTCGCGGGGATCCTCCAGAAATCTGAGGGCCGCGTTCCCTCCTCGATTCCTTCGTCGTCCCCTCCTAGAGTTTCTTGAACATCTCCGGTGTCCACTCCTCCTCCGGCGGAAGCGGGTACCCGGTCGAATCCGCGATCAACTGGACCGTCGGCCGGTTGAGCACGATGTCGCCGAGGCCAAGCGATCGCATCCGCTCCGTCACGGCCTGCGGCCCGCCCGCCAGGCCGAGCAGCAGGTCGGTGGCGCTGTTGTCGCTCACCAGCAAGCATGACCTCCAGGAGGTTGCGCACGGAAATAATGAGCCCCGGCTTGCTCAGGGTGGCGGTCAGAACCCCGCTCCCCGGGTGAAGATCTTTTTGTTTCACTTCGATCATCCGGTCAAGGGAAAGATCCTTCCGGTCCGCGAGAGTTAAGACCTGGAGGGCGATGGGAAGCTTGTAGGTGCTCGCCATGGGGAAGCGTTCTTTCCCGTTAAAAGATATCCGCTGCCTGGATTCCAAATGAACCGCGCTCACCCCCACCGTTCCCTCGGCCAGCTTGGCCGCCCTGCCGATCTCCATTTGGAGACGCTGAAGAGCGATATCACGGACCGGAGAACCGGGCTCCTGCCCGAGAAGACTCCCGGGCAAGGCAAGGACGAAAATGAAGACGGCGATTTTCAATATCCTCATTTTTGATGGCCTCCTCCCTGCTCCCAACCTCCTCCACCCTACCTTTCTCACCCCGCCGGGGTCATCCTCCGCAAAGACCCGGCCCAATCCCTGCTGCTTCGCAAGAGCAGACCGGCATCGGTTCCAACCATCATATATTGAACCCCTTGGTCGATCCAGCGCTTGGCATCCTCGATTTCCCTCACAAATGTTCCAACGATGACCTTCTTCTTTTGGCAGGCCGCGATCACTTTTTCCATAACCCCGATCACCTTGGGATCCTTGGTCTTGCCGGGAACGCCTAAAGACTGGGACAGGTCCCAAGGCCCCAGAAAGATTACGTCGATCCCGGGCGTTTCCACAATCGTGTCGATTCCCGAGGCCGCCGCTTCGCCCTCGATGTGGATCACGGTCATCACCTCGCGATTCGAAGTCGCCATGTGTTCGTCGGGGGGGATGTGCGAGTACCCTGCCGCCCGCACATAGCTGCACAGTCCCCGTTTGCCCTCCGGAAAATAGCGGGCCGCCTGGGCCATGGTCTTCGCCATGGCGGCGGTTTCCACCTGCGGGATCTGGACGCCCTCGGCCCCGGCATCGACGGCGCGCATGATGTGCGAGGGGTTGGGCTCCGGCACCCGGACCAGGCTGGTGATCCCGACACAGCGGGCCGCCCTCGCCATCTCCTCCACCTGGGTGAAGTCGAAAACCCCGTGTTCCATGTCGAAAACCGCAAAATCCCAGCCGGCATGGCCGAGGATTTCAACCGCCCGGGGCCCCAGACGCACAAAGGTTCCGAAACAGACCTTTCCTTCTTTGAGCTTCTTCTTCAAAACGTTCGTTTGCATTCTCCGCTCCTTTTGATGGCAATCTATATCAACCTTTTGACTCCTTCTTGTCGTCCCCGCCCTTCCTCAAAACCCTGCCCCCTCGCTTCCCGGTAAAGCGCCCTTCGGCGACCGAATGCACCCCGTTCACGATGACGTGCCGGATCCCCTCGGGGAATTGGCGCGGGTCTTCGTAGGTTGCCCGGTCTATGACCGTTTCCGGGTCAAAGACGACGATGTCCGCGGCCCGGCCCTCGGCAATGAGTCCGCGATCCCGGAGGCCGAATCGCTGTGCCGGGAAAGACGTCATTTTCCGCACGGCCTCCTCCAGAGTCAGGTCCTTCCGCTCCCGGACATAGCGACCGAGAATTCGGGGAAAGGTCCCGTAAACCCGGGGATGGGGTTTTCCTCCCAGAAGCCCGTCCGTGCAGAACATGCCCTGGGGATGGCGAAGCCCCATGGCCACGTTCTCTTCATCCATGAGGAACATGATCATCCCCACCCGGCCTTCTTCTTCCAGGAGAATTTGGAACGCCGCCTCCGCAGGTTCCTTCCCCTCTTCCCCGGCTATGGTTTCGATGTCCTTCCCCACCCAGCGCTGGTTGGCGCCGCCTCCCACAGAGGAGACCAGGATGTTCTTCCAGCCCACCAGGTTCACCGGGTTGTCCCACCCCGGTTCATCCGGGCGGCGCGGAGGGGGGTTGGAGAATTGATCTTTCACCTTTTGGCAGACCGCCCGGTCCTGAAGGCGCTTGAGGGTCTGGGCTATCCCCCCTTCCAGCGCCCAGGGAGGGAGGATGGCCAAAAACATGGTGCTCCCCGCCGTATAGGGATAAATATCGAAGGTGATCTCGATACCCCGGGCCTCGGCCCGCTCCAGGGCTTCAAGGGCAACCTTCATCTTGGGCCAGTTTCTTTTCCCGGAGGCCTTGAAATGAGAGATGTGAACCGAAATCTCCCCCTCCTCGGCGAGGGTAACCATCTCGTTGACCGATTCGAGGAGGAGGTCTCCCACGCTGCGAATGTGGACGACCAGCGCCCCTCCCTTTCTCCCGACCAAGCGGCAGAGGCGGACCAACTCTTCACGGCGGGAAAAAATGCAGGGCATATAGATCATCCCCAAAGACATCCCGACCGCGCCCTCCTCCATCCCCCGGAGAACTTCCCTTTCCATGGCCCGCAACCGGGTCTCGTCGGCTTGAAGATCCTCCACCCCCATGACCACCATGCGGACGTTACCCTGGGGGACGAGGAGGACCGGGTTGGTCGCGGGTTGAACCCCCTCCAGGCGCCGGGCGTATTCCTCCAAACCGGTCCAATCCCAGGCAATGGGGGGATCCCCGTTGAGCCCCGCCAAATACTGCCTCCAGGCGCTTTTCGTTTCCGGGTTGAGGGGGGCGGCTCCGATCCCGTCCTGCCCGAAAAGCTCGGTGGTGATCCCCTGCATGATCTTGGGGAGGAGTTGCGGATCCGCAAGCGCCATTAAATCCGAGTGGCTGTGTGTGTCGATGAACCCCGGGCACGAAACAAGCCCGGCCGCGGGAATCTCCTGTCCGGCCGACCCCCTGGGAAGAAAGCCCAAAGCGGCAATTCTGTCCCCCTGAATGCCGATGTCCGCGCGGAAGGGGGGACGGCCCGTCCCGTCCAAAACCATCCCCCCGGTTATCGCCAAGTCGTACATAGGATCACACCTCTACCGGGATGGGACGGCTGAAAGCTTGACCCGCTTCCCGTCGATTTCCAGGGTTGTCTTCGCGTAGGTGAATTTGCGGTGAATCTTTCCTTGCCGAAAATGGATTACATCCACCCCGCGCCGTTTTTCCGGTTTTCCCTCAAACCCTTTTTCGGGCGAAGGCCACTCGAGACACCACTGGTAAAGGACTTTCTGCGCTGCTTCGTCGATGAAGAGGTCTTCCCCGACAAAACGAAACCCGCCGTGGTTCCGGAACCAGGGCTCCCAGGCCTGCCGGAGGGCTTCCTTGCCTTGCACGGTTCCACCGGTCCAGTTTTCAAAAACGATGTCTTCCTGGAACAAGCTCATGACTCCTTCCAGGTCGTGCCGGTCCCAGGCTCGATTCCATTTCTCCAGCAAGCTCTTTAATTCATCCCGCGGAATCATTTCCCACCTCCCCAAAAAAGCCATAAATTACAAGTTATAAGTTACAAGTGCGAATTTCGGGTTGCAAGTCGGCAAATTTCTTCCTCTCGTTTTTCTACTTTCCCCTCTTCCCCGTTTTCCCATTTCCCTTTTGCCCTTTCCCTTCTGCTCCTTTTCCCCCCTTTTTCTTTCATATTGACACCTGCTCATTCTCTATCTTATATTGCTTTGTATAAAAGGCCAACTGCCTTGTCCAAACTCACCCGGAAACTTTATGGTTTCTCCCGGAAAGGAGCTTTACCGATGAGTATACCCCACCTGCAGGGAAAAGTTCAGACCGTCCTCGGCGTCATCGATCCCGCCGAAATGGGCATTACCCTCCCCCACGAGCATATCGTCTCGGACGGGGCGGCCTGGTTCGTCGAGCCGGAGGAGGCCACCGACCGGGCCATGGCCCGCGCCAAGCTCTCTCTGGAAACGCTCCCGTGGATCCGCTACCATTGGTTTCAAAACCTGGACGATATGCTCATGCTCGACGAGGAGGAAGCCGTCGAGGAAGTTCTCCATTTCAAGTGGGCGGGGGGGAAAACGGTGGTGGAAATGAGCAACCGCGGCCTGGGCCGCGATCCTCAAGCCCTCGCCAGGATTTCGCGGAGAACGGGCCTGCACATCCTCATGGGCTGCGGATACTACTTCGCCGCTTCGATGCCAAAGGGGTTCGAAGCCAAGAGCGAAGAGGAGATCACGGAGGAGATCGTCCGCGAAATAACCTCCGGGGTTGGAAACACGGGGATCAAGGCCGGCTATATCGGCGAAATCGGAACTTCCTGGCCCATCGACCCGCGGGAAATCAAGTCTCTCCGCGCCGCCGTGAAAGCCCAAAAGATCACGGGGGCGAACCTAAACATTCACCCCGGCCAGGCCGAAGAGGCCGCCTTCCGCTGTCTGGACATCCTCCAGGAAGGCGGGGCCGATCTCACCCGCACCACCATGGACCACATCGACCGGGCCGTCCGCGTTCCCGAGAACCGGTTCAAACTCCTGGAAAAAGGCCTGATCCTCGAATACGATCTCTTCGGCCGCGAGGGGTATTACCCGCTCAAGCAGAGGCACATCGACCTCCCCACGGACCACCAGCGGATCAATGAGATCGTCGAGATCATCAAAGCCGGCTATATCAAGCAGATCCTCGTCTCCCAGGATATCTGGAACAAGCACCAGAGGAAAAAATACGGCGGCTGGGGGTACGATCACATCCTGCGCAACACCGTCCCGGTCATGCGCGCCAAAGGGATGACCGACGAGCAGATCCGCACCCTCCTGGTCGACAATCCCCGCCGGGTTTACACCTTCGTATAAAAATATTTCCCTCTTTTTTTGTTCCTATATCCCCTCTTTTTCAAAGAGGGGATTTCCTCTTCCATGCTTACACCATTATGGGCTGAAGAATAACCATTCGCCACCCGATCGATTTTAAAACGCCCACCTTTCCATGGCAAAATCAGGGTTTCCGTGATATTTTTTAAATACACACTTGGTGGTCTCGTAAAAAGTCCATCTGTTCCGCTCGGAACGGGATTGCGCTTCAACTTCGTCGTTGTCCCGCGAAACGCGGGATAAGCGCGCCTCACTTTTCAGTTTTTGCGCGCTTTGCATTGTAGTGGCGAGCGGGCGCTCGCCCGAGAAAATGGGCGTCCGGCCGGACGCCCCTACAATCGAAACCATCTTTTTGCCGACTTTTTACGAGTTCATCACACTTCGATTCATTTTTTTATTGAAGGCGGCAAATCTCTGCGTTCTCCGCGCTCTCTGCGGTTAGAATTTTATGCCCGATTCTCTAAAAATCCTATTCATCCTCGCCGGGATCATCCTCCTGGTCCGGCTGAAAGTGGCTCTGAGTCTTGACCTTGCTGGTCAGCGCCGTCGTCCTCGGGTTTTTGTTCCGCCTTTCCCCCGCCGGCATCGGGGGAAGCGTCCTGAAGGCCCTCCTGGATCCGGAGAATTTCAAGCTCGTAGTCAGCCTGCAGTTGATTCTCCTTTTCAGCGCCGTCATGAAGGAAAACGGGGCCATGACCCGGGCCATCTCCGCCTTGCGGCAGATCTTCCGGGACGCGCGAGTCACCGTCGCGCTCATCCCGGCCATCATCGGCCTCGTCCCCATTATGGGAGGGGCTATGCTCTCCGCCCCCCTGGTCGCGGAGGCCTCCGACGAACTGGAGCTCTCCCCCGAGCGCCGCACCTTTCTAAACTTCTGGTTCCGCCACGTCTGGGAGTACATGCTGCCCACCTTCCCCACCATCTTTCTGACCGCCTCGATTGTCGGCTGTTCCATCGCGGACCTCACTCTGGTAAATCTTCCCCTAACCGCCGCTTCGATTGCCGCCGGCATTCTCTTCGGTTTCCGAGGGGTCAAGCCTCCTCCCCGTCTTCGCTCCCCTCTGACCCTGAACGAGACGGCCCGATCTTTTGCCCGCTTCAGCGGAAACCTCCTCCCCTTTTTTCTGGTCATTCTCTTTACTCTTTATTTCAAAATCCATTTGGCCTACTCCCTCCTGCTGGTGACCGCCGGCACCCTTCTCTTCTACCGTTTCCCTTTCTCCCTCCTGAAACAGGTCGGGAGAAAAAACCTTTCTCTCGAGCTCGCCTTCCTGATCTGGGCGATCATGATTTTCAAGGAGGTCCTTCTGACCAGCGGGGCCATGGACAGCACGACGAGGGAATTGGCGGAGATGGGTATGCCCCCGGTCGTGTTGGTCGTTCTCCTCCCGAGCCTGATTGCCTTCATCACCGGCTACCCCACGGCCTTCGTGGGCCTCAGTTTCCCGGTGCTCCTCCCCTTCATTCAATCCAGCCCCATGGGCCTGTATTACGTCATGCTGGCCATAGGAAGCGGTCTCAGCGCCCATCTCCTATCTCCCATGCATGCCTGCCTGGTCATGACTCTCCAGTATTATAACGCCAATATGGATAAGGTTTACCGCATGCTGATCGCCCCTGTGGCCATGTTGTTTCTAACCGCGGCTGCCGTTGCGGCCATTGCTTACGGCTTGGGAAGGTAGCTTCAAGAAAAGACCGGGTGGGAAAAGAGGGGCAAGGTCCGCCTCTGTTGGGCGTGGAGCCTGGAGCGGATCGTGCCGGAAGCATCGGCTGGGTTGCCCATTTGGCGACGGGGGCAAGAGTTTGTCTCCGCCGGAGGAGGGGGCATCTTTCCCGCCCCATGCGCAGAGAAACCGGCGCCTTCGGATTCCAAGCGGGCCGGTTTGGAACCCGGGCTCTAAAACCATTTGGCCGTTGCGGCCCCCCATCTTTCAAAGGATTAAATTGCGATGGCTTCGCAAAAACGCACCGAAACGATGGTTTCAATTGCCGGGGCGCGATGCTTCGCGCCCCAGATCGGGCACGCGCAGCGTGCCCCTACGATGAAAGGCGCGCAAAAACTGAGGAGTGAGGCCCCTTAGGGGCCGCAACGATTCACCCCGTTAGAAAATTTTCAAAAGGGGTTTCCTCTTCGAAAATCAGGAGGATTATCCCCGGATCCCAAGAGCGGGATCGTTATCTAACGGGGCGGGGTTGAAGCGCAACGCAGCAGATGGACTTTTTACGAGACCATCAATCGTGATGAACTCATAAAAAGTCGTCATTCCCGCGCAGGCGGGAATCCAGAATCTGCCAAGATATTGAAAGGACTGGATTCCCGTTTTCACAGAGGGAATGACGGAATAGCCCATTTTCAGACTTTTTACGGGACCATCAATATTTACCGTCGCTCAAAGGAAAAGGCGGCCCGGCAATCAGGGATTCCCCTTCTTTTGCAGCTCTTCGATCAGAAGCGGGACGATTTTCCGATAATCGGCAACGACCCCCAAATCCGCGGTCTCGAAGATCGCGGCTTTCGGGTCGTGGTTGAGGGCAATAATGGTTCTCGCATCCTGGATACCCACGGTATGCTGGATCACCCCGGAAATTCCGATCCCGAGATACAGCTTGGGGCGGATGGTCTTGCCGCTCTGGCCGATCATCTGGTCTTCATGGATCCAGCCTTCATCCAGGGGAGGCCGGGTTCCGCCCACCGCTCCGTTCAGGGCTTGGGCAAGATTCTCAACCCACTTCCAGTCATCCCCGCTGCCGATGCCCGCCCCGCCGGCCACCACCACTTCGGCCTCTTCGATGGCCTGGGCGGCTCTTTTTTCATAATGCACATCCAGGACTTTCTGCTGCAGGTCATCGGGGTCCAACTCAACCGGAATCCGCTCGATCTCCCCCTTCTTTTCCCGGCGATCGCCTTTGCGGAAAACCCCGGGTCGGACCGTAGCCATCTGCGGCCGGTGCCCGGGGCAGAGAATCGTCGCCATCACTTTCCCGCCGAAAGCGGGGACCACCTGCGTGAGTTCGCCCTTTTCATTGACATCCAGGTTCGTGCAATGCGCCGAGAGGCCGGTTTCCACCCGGGCGGCGATCCGCGGCGCTAAATCCGATCCGATCCAGGTGGCCGGAAGGAGGAAAATATCCGGCTTCTTCTCGAGAACCAGGCGGCTGACAATTTTCGTGTAGGGGATCGTCAGGTATCGTTTCAGCGCCGGATGGTTCGCCACGTAAACCCGGTCCGCCCCCCAGCCGGGGAGAGATCCGGCGATCGCGTCCACGCCATCTCCCAGGAGAACGGCGCAGATCTCCATCTTTTTCTTTTCCGCCAGGCGCCTGGCGGCGGTCAGGAGCTCCAAGGAGACCTCCGAGAGGCACCCATCCTCCTGTTCGATAAAAACCCAGATTCCCCGGTAATCCTGTATCTTTGAAGTTTTCATGGTTTCGCGTTTCGAGTTCCAAGTTAGAAAAACTTGCTCTCATCCATTTTGCATTTTGAATTTTGCATATGCAATTTGCAATAATGGTTTTTCCCGTTTCCCCCATGCCCTCTGCCCTATGCTCTATGCCTTTTACCCGATCGCCTGCCTGATGCGGTGCACCAGATCTTTGACAACCTCTTCCGGCTCGCCTTTGAGCATCTCCGCCTTGCGCTTCGATGGGGGCATGAATACATCCCCGGTTTGGGTCGGGGACCCCGAAAAGCCCGCTTCCGCCGGGGCAATTCCGATATCCGCCGCCGACCAGATCTGCAGGGGTTTGCTCTCCGCCTCCATGACCCCGAAAAGGGAGGTGAAACGCGGCGTGTTGATCTCGTGCGTAACGGTAATCAACGCCGGAACGGGGGTCTCCATCACCCGGTATCCGCGCTCGATTTGGCTCCGGGTGCGCATCCGCCCGTTCGCGATATCCTGCACGGACGTGACCTGGCTCACGTTCCAGATCCCCAGAAATTCCGCGAGCTGGGCCCCCACATGGCCCGTTGAGCCGTCCAAGCTCCAGGTTCCGCAGATGATCAGATCGAAGTTCCCGATTTTCTTGATTCCTTTCGCCAGAACTAAGGAAGTCGACCAGGTATCCGACCCCGCGAAGGTCCGGTCGCTGAGAAGATACGCCTCGTCCGCTCCCATGGCCAGGGCTTCGATCAGGTTCTCCCGGGCGGAGGGAGGCGCCATGGCCGCGACCGCCACTTTCCCTCCGTATTTTTCCCTGAGCCGCAGCCCCTCTTCCAGGGCCCTCTTGTCCAGCGGCCCGAGAACGCTCGAGATCCCGGTCCGCTGCAGGGCTTTAGTCTTCGGGTCAAGCTGGATGCTGTCCCACTTTTTGGGATCGGGGGCAGGCTTCACGCAGACAATAATTTTCATTAACGACCTTTCACCACAGAGCACACAGAGAGCACAGAGAAAAATGAATCAAAAGACCAAAACGAAATTCAGACAGAAACTTTTTTCTCTTATTCTCCGATAAAATCATTCATCTTTTACAAATAAATCTCCGTGATCTCTGTGTTCTCTGTGGTAAAAATTATTTAAAAGACGTCAGGGCCTTGCGGGCCATGACGACCCTCTGGATTTCCGAAGTGCCGGCCGACGCAATCAGGATCTCCGCATCCCGGTAATACCTCTGCACCGCATACTCCATCATGTACCCGTATCCGCCGTGGATATCCACGGCCTTCTTGGCGCAGCGCACCGCCGCTTCCGTCGCATAGTATTTGGCCATGGCCATTTCCACGTCGCAGCGGATTTTCTGGTCCTTCATCCAGGCGGCCTTGTAGGAAAGAAGCCGGCTGGTTTCCAGGTCCATGTAAATATCGGAGATCAGCCACTGGATCCCCTGGTGCTGGCTGATCGGTTTGCCGCCCAGCACCCGCTGATTGGCGAACTTGACCGAAGCTTCCAGGCAGGCCCCGATGACGCCGAGCCCGCAGCCGGCCATCCCGGCCCGTCCCACCTCGCTGATCGCCGCCATGGAAACCTTCAAGCCGTCACCTTCGCCGCCCAGGAGGTTCTCCCGGGGGACGATGCAGTTTTCCATGGCCAGCTCGCCGGTATTGCAGCCGTGGAGACCGAATTTCTTCTCTTTGCGGCCGAGTTTAAACCCGGGGAAAGACTTTTCCACGATGAAGGCGCTGAACCCCTTCGGCCCCTCGCCGGTTTTGGCCATGATGGTGATCGTGTCCGCCACATGCCCGTGGGTGATGAAGCATTTGCGGCCGTTTAACACATAGTGGTCCCCTTCCAGTTTGGCGGTCGTCTGGATTCCCGTCGGGTCCGACCCTCCCGTGGCCTCGGTGACGGCAATCGTGGCCAGGCGCTCCCCCTTGGCCAAAGCCGGAAGGTACTTCTTCTTCTGGACGTCGTTCCCGAACTCCACAATCGGAACGATTCCCAGGTGGAAGATCTGCATGGCCATGGCATTGGCAGCCGATATTCTGCCGATTTCCTCCAACATGATCATGCGGGCGAGATGCCCCATGGCGGACCCGCCGAATTCCTTGGGCGTCAGGATCCCCATGTACTGCTGCCGGCCCATCTCCTTGTAAAGATCCCAGGGGACCTCGTCGGTCTCCTCCATGTGGGCCACCTTCGCGGCGATCGCGCCTTCCGCAAATTCCCGAACGCTCTTTCTCAGCAGTTCCTGTTGGGGTGAAAATTGAAACTCCATCGCTTCCTCCTTCGTGTTTGATTATTTTCGCCTTCGTAATGTCTGCAAAATGAATTCCATCTTGACATTTTCTCCGCGGGCTTACAACAGGGCGCATCCGTGACTATTTCCAAAGGTCAAAGTCTTTGGCACCCAGCGGTTCAGATCGAAAGAGGCGGGGATCCATCGACCTTACCGAGGGGGTGACCTTAAGCGGAAACCCGACGACTGCCTGGATGTCCTTCGCCTCAAAGCCCGGGGCGATCTCCGTCAAAACCAACCCTTCGGGGTCCAGTTCAAAGACCGCCCGCTCGCTCACGTAGGTTACTTTTTGTCCTTTCTCCAGGGCAAACCCGGCGTCGAAAGTCCGGTGCTGGAGTTCGCGGACCCCTTTGATCACTTTTCCTTCCTTCAAGATGCGCAGGCGGCCGTCCTTAACTTCTCCCTCGATCCCGCCGGCCGTCAAAGTGCCGCAGAAAACGATTTTCTTCACACTATGAAGGATGTCGATGAACCCCCCCGCCCCGGATAGGGCATGGGGCACTTTGTTGAGGCGGCTCACATTGACGTTTCCCTCGCCGTCCACTTCGGCAAAGGCCATGGAAGCGGCCGTGATTCCCCCTCCGGTCAGGAAATCGAACATCGCCGCCGATTCGACCAGGGCTTCGGGATTCCACGCCGAACCGAACTGCAGGCCGGTCAGGGGCACCCCGCCCACGGCGCCGTGTTCAATGGTGAAGGTGACCTGCTCGACAAGCCCCTCTTCCGCGGCAATCACCGAAATCAACGAGGGGATTCCGAACCCGAGATTGACGATATCCCCCTTGCGCAGCTCCAGAAACGCCCGCCGGGCAGCAATTTTTTCGATGTTCAAAGGCACAGGTCCGATTTTTCCGAGCGGCCGCTTCAGCTCCCCGCTGACGGCGGGGTCATAGGAAATCCCGGTCGCCTGTTTTTGGTTCTCGTCCACAACTACGGCGTCCACCAGGATCCCCGGGACTTTAACTAACTGGGGGTTGAGGCTTCCCCGGCCGGTGATCCTCTTCACCTGGGCGATCACTTTCCCGCCGCAGTTGTGGGCGGCCATGGCGAGGGTCAGCATCACCGAAAAGGACCCCTCGTGCTCCATCGTTAGGTTTCCCTGCTCATCGGCCGTGGTGCCGCGGATAATCGCGACATCGATGGGAAATGATTTGTAAAAGAGGTATTCCCCGCCGTTCAGGGAAATCACTTCAATCAGATCCTCCTTCGTGCGTTCATTCATCTTAGCCCCGTTGAGCCGCGGGTCCACGAAGGTTTTCAACCCCACCTGGGTGATCAATCCCGGCCTCTTGGCCGCAATCTCCCGGTGCAGATGCATGAGCGCGCCCATGGGAAAGTTGTAGGCCTCGATTTTGTTCTGATACACCATCCCGACCAACTTCGGCGGTGGCCCGGAGGCCGGTGCCGTAACATACGACCCACCGATGACTCTCTTAATCATCCCCTCGTGGGCGAAATGGTCGGCTCCGGGGAGTTCATAGATATCGCCCACCGCGACCGGGAAAACGGCCGTGAGGTTGCGAGGCGATCCAGTTTCCAAAAATCTTTTTTCCAGGATGCCCAGCACCTTTTCCGGAACCAGAGCGCCGATAATCCCGCAGGTGCTGACCGTATCTCCGTCTTTGATGAACTTCACCGCTTCTTCCGCGGCCATGATTTTGCTTGTCATCTCGCCTTCCTTGTGGGAACCGAATGGTTACCTTCTTTTGATCATAAGGCTTTTGTATCCGCTCTGGATCCTTTGCCCGTGCTCCTTCACGATTTCAAAGAAAAATTTCACGACCCCGCGGTCCGGCTTGCTCTTGCTCTCCTTCTTTTCGGCGACCCGGATTTTCACTCGAATCGTGTCGCCAATAAAAAATGGGGCTTCAAAATTCCAGGATTCGATCCCCAAGAATGCGATCGCCGTGCCCTCCACAAGCCCCAACCGGAAAAACAGGCCGTGAGAGACGGCCAACCCCAGAAGGCCATGGCCGATTCTCTTTCCGAACTGCGTACCCTTTCCGAACTCTTCGCTGGTGTGAAGCTCGTTGTAGTCTCCGCTCATCGCCGCAAAAAGAACGATGTCGGTTTCGGTCAGGGTCCGGCTCGGGCTCACATGTTCCTCGCCTACGACAAATTCGTCAAAATATTTTCCGGACATGATCCCGCCTCCTCCTTATTAAATTACCGGCTTCGACTCCCTGCCCGGGTCAGCCCCTGCAAATAGCGGATAATTGCTCCGATGGTGCGGTTCAGGTCCGTTTGTGATTTGTCGATCCCATACCTCACGGAGGCGCCGATCATCGCCGAAAAGACGATCTCCGTGATTGTTTCTGCCGAAATCCCCCGGCTGATCTGTCCGGCTTTCTTGGCCTCCACGATCGTCCGGCAAATCCGGGCCTTGAGCTTCTTGAATCCCTTGTTGATTTCGGCGGCGAGATGCGGACGGAGATCATCCAACTCGACGGACAGGGTGATGAAGATACACCCCCCCGGGAAATTTACCGAATCCTGCAAATACCGGTCGCGGTAATTTTTTAACAGGAGAAGGATACGCCCGACGGGCGTCGGGGGCCGGTCCCAACCAGCCAGATTCTTCTCCTGCCAGATTTTTCGCGCCTTTCCCAACACAGCGTGAAACAGATCCTCTTTGCTCTTGAAATAGTTGTAGAACCCTCCCTTGGAGATTCGCGAGTTCTGAAGGATATCCTCCAGGGAGGTGTTCAGATATCCCTTTAAGGAGAAGAGCTTGAGCGAGTTGATAACAATTTCTTCTTTGCGCGTCATCGCGTCTTTCCTCGGGAAACCAGGGGGAGAAATTAGGACAGACCGGTCGGTCTGTTTCCAACAGCTTACGAACAAACCGAGGCCCTGTCAAGATTTTTTTGGTTTTCCTCTGTACCCATTCAGTGACGGGGGGGGCGGCAGGCTTTGTTGTTGGCCTGGGGGTTTGGGCGGTACGCGCCGGAAGCATCGGTCGGGATGAGCAGAGACTCGGAGAAAGCCCTGAGACTCCGATATCAGCGGCGGGAGGCCTTGGCCCCCGCCCCCTCCACGAAGAAATCACCACCTTATGATTCCAAGCGTAGCGCCCGGACTCCCAGGCCAGGGCACCTCCTGGTATTCACGCCGGACCTGAATCCGTAGCGACTTCCCCCCTTGACTGAAGGGTTACTTTTCCTCTCTCGAAAAAAAGAACGGAGAAAGCTATCGGGACTTCATCGCGGAAAACAGCGCGGCCTCAGCTTTTGGATCAAACGATCTTGTGCGCCTTCAGTTTTTCCCAATCGAGTTCGACCCCATGTCCCGGCCGCTCCGGGGCAAGGGTCTCCCCGTCCGTAATGCGCATTGGGTTGGCCATATACTTTTCCAGTCCAAACCCGTGCGCTTCGAGATAGGAGGCATTGGGAACCGCGGCCAGCAGGTGCACGTGGAGATCATGGACTCCATGGGTCGTAACCGGCAGGTTGTGCGCCTCCGCCAGGCGGGCCACCTTCATCCAGACGCTGACCCCGCCGCAGGTGGCCAGGTCCGGCTCGGGATATGACACCGCCCCGGCAGTGATGAAGTTCTGAAACTCGTAAAGGGTATGGAAGTTCTCACCTGTGGCGATGGGAAGAGTCCCCTCGCGCATGATCTTGATATGGCCGGCGAGATCATCGGGGATAGTCGGCTCTTCGAGCCAGAAAACATTGAATTCCGCAAAGACCTTTGTCGCTTGAATCGCCTGCTCCGCGGTCCAGCCCATGTTGACGTCCACCATGAGGGGGACGTCGGGCCCGACGAGTTCCCGGATGGCTTTTACCCGGGCGACATCCTCGGACAGGCGCGGCCGGCCGACTTTCATCTTGATCGCGCGGAATCCCTTGCCCAAAAATGCCATTGCCTGTTCTTTGAGCTGATCGATCGTGAAATAAAGATCCACCCCGCCGGCATAGGCCTTTACCCGGGGATTGTGTCCTCCCAAAAGCCTCCAGAGCGGCAGCTTTGCTCTATTGCCGGCCAGGTCCCAAAGGGCAATGTCGACGGCCGCGATGGCAAACGAGGCATGCCCTCCCCTCCCCGAAAAATGAAGCCGCCACCACATTTTCTGCCAGAGGTGCTCGATGCGGGAGGAATCTTCGTTCAATAGGATCGGTTTGAGGTCATACTCCGCCAGGCTGTAAATCGCCCGCCCGCCGACCCCCACCGAATAGGTGTATCCTAATCCTTCCAAGCCATCCTCATCCTTGATCCGTACCGTAATCAATTCGAAAAACGGCATCTCCCCGTGGGTGGAGTCGGACAAAGCAACCGCTAAAGGAATCTGGTATAAGCCGACCTTCATGCGCCTGATTTTCATTGTTTCGCCTCCTGCCTAAAGTAGAGGGCTATCGATCCGCAATCGTGAAGGGTATATGCAATCCTCATACCCCGGCCCCACAGGTGAACCATGGGTATCCCCTCTTCCTCCCTTTGATAATGGCAAAGGGGGCTTTTAAAGGCCGTTTCCCTCCGTAATCGCGGCCCGGGAATATCCGCGGCCCCAGGAATTTTGAAAGGGGGGGGATCCTTGCCAGTGGATTTTATAAGGTTAGCGAACGGAAGTCAAATTCTCTCATGAGGGGTAACCCTTCAGTCACGGGTGGGAAGCCGCAACGGATTCAGGTCCGGCGTGAATACCAGGAGGTGCCCTGGCCTGGGGGCTCGGGCGCTACGCTTGGAATCATAAGGCGCTGATTTCTTCGTGGACGGGGGCGGGGGCCAAGGCCTCCCGCCGCTGATATCGGAGTCTCAGGGGTTTCCCCGAGTCTCTGCTCATCCCGACCGATGCTTCCGGCGCGTACCGCCCGAACCCCCAGGCCAACAACAAAGCCTGCCGCCCCCCCGTCACTGAATGGGTACCATGCGGGCATGTTTCCCGAACAAGAAAAGAGGCAGAAGGGGCTCCCTCCTGCCTCTTTTGGCAAATACCGGATCGGGGAAAATCTTACGCGCCGGATTCCGGAGGCTGGGTGCCCTCGCCGGCGGCCTCGGGTTTCGGAGTCTTTTTCTTCTTATAGGTCCGATAGCCGTAAAAGCCGATGGCTCCGAGAACGAAGACGACGAATCCCAGGCCATAGAGGATCCGCAAGATGAACGGCAGCGGGTTTTCGGAGAAGGTCATCTTCAGGTGAATGGGGCTAAGGAGCATGGGAGTCGCCAGGGACTTGTCGTGGCACCGGCTGCAGGTTGTCTTGAGGGGCTTCTGGGGATGCCCCGTGTTTTCGGGGTGGCACTTCTCGCAGGACTGGGTATTGTATTTCTCCCCCACGTCCCCTTTGGGGTGGCCCATGATCCGGTAGGTGGCCAGGGCCGTAAAAAAGCCGGAAGGTTGTTTGGCCTGCCAATGACACTGGACGCACACCGCGGGCAGCCGCGCTTCGTTAACCGGGGAGAGGGGATCCGCCGCTTTGCGGATGTAGTGGGCCGTGTGGCAGTCGGCGCACCGGGGAGCATTTTCCATTCCGCTTTCCCGCATCATCCCGTGGGTGGTTTTTTTATAAGCCTCAAGCTGGTCGGCGTGGCAGGACGCGCATCCCGCTTCCGGAAACCCTTCCGCGGGATGATGCGTGGCCTTCGCCTCCTGGTGGCAGTCCGCGCAGCCCATGCCGGCCGCGCCGTGCACCGAAGCCTTGAAAGCCTCCTCGTTGACATGGAGGGAAAGAAGCGATCCGTCCTTCTTGCCCTTGCTCAGCTTCGGATTATTATGGCACTTGAGGCATTCGGCATTGTCCGCCGCTGCGGCAGGGCCCGCCCAGAATAAAATCAGGGCGAAAATCGGGAGCCAGATCCAACCAGCTTTCACGCCACCCTTTTTCATTTCTCTCCTCGCTTCGCTTCGCGGCCCTTCTTCATCCGGACGATCCTTGCATCACCCCCACCCTGCCCTCCCCTCTCCAGGGGGGGATTGACAGGACGGGGCTATCCTCACTTGAACCCTCGGCCTCTGCCCCCGGAACCCTTGGCCCTTATCCTTTTTCCGCGGCCGTCGGTTTTTCCAGGCACTGTTCAACTAATTCCGCCAGATCCACCGCGGTCAGCTTTTCCTCCAGGCCCTTTTCCTTGATCCCATCGCCAAGCATGGTCAGGCAATACGGACAGGCGGTTCCTACCATCTGCGCCTTGGTTTTGAGCGCCTGGTCGGTCCGCTCCTGGTTGATCCGGGTGCCGAGCTTCTCCTCCATCCACATGCGGCCGCCTCCGGCCCCGCAGCAGAAGCTGCGGACGTGATTTCGCTCCATTTCGACCATCTTCAGCCCGGGAATCGCCCGGAGGATTTGGCGGGGCTCCTCATAGACCTCGTTGCCCCTTCCCAAGTAGCAGGAATCATGATAGGTAATGACCTTGTCCACCGATTTGGCCAGCTTCAATTTCCCCTGCCCGATCAGTTCGGCCAAGAATTGGGTGTAATGGACAACCTCATATCTCCCCCCGAATTGGGGATATTCATTCTTGAGGGTGTTGAAACAATGGGGGCAGATGGTCAGGATTTTTTTCACTCCGTAATTTTTCAGGACTTCGACGTTCGCCTGCACCAAGGTCTGATACAGGTACTCGTTTCCGATGCGGCGGGCGGAATCCCCGCAGCACCCCTCTTCCGTCCCGAGGATGGAAAACTTCACCCCCGCGGACTTCAAAATTTTGACCAGCGAGGCGGCCACTTTTTTATTGCGGTCATCGAAGCTTCCCGCGCATCCCACCCAGAAGAGGAGATCGATGTCGCTTTCCTCGGCCATGGTTTTCACATCCAGGCCCTTGGCCCAGTCGGCGCGCAGCCCGAGGCCCACCCCCCAGGGGTTGCTGTTGTTCTCCATGTTGCGGAAGACCAGCTGCACTTCCGGGGGAAATCGGCTTTCCATCAGGACCAAGTGACGGCGCATCTCCAGAAATTTATCGACGCAGGGGATGAACACGGGGCAAACCATGGCGCAGGCCAGGCAGTTGGTGCAGGCCCAGATCACGTCTTCCGAAAGCGCGTCCCCGATGAGCTTCTTCTGCCCTTCCCCATCCGGGTCCACGCCCTTGCGCCGGAGAGCCGCTCTTTCCTCCATGTGAGTCCGGAGAGAATCCCAATTTTTCTTGGGAGCCAGGGGCTTCCCGGTCACGGCCCCCGGGCAATGGTCGAGACACCGCCCGCACCGCGTGCAGGCATCCAGGTCGAAAAGCTGCTTCCAGGTCAATTCCTCAAGCTTGGAAACGCCAAAGGTTTCCGCCGTTTCAAAATTCAGAACGGGGGGCAACTCCCCCTTGGGAGTCAGTGATCGAAAGTAAATGTTGGCTGGAGCCGTAACGATATGCAACATCCGGGAATAAGGGATGAAGGCCATGAAGCCCAGCACGAGGAACAAATGCAGACGCCAAAGCAACCGGTGCAGGAGGACTTGATTCGGCTCCGTTAGGCCGCTGAAGAACTGGGAGAAGACCCAGCCCACCGGAGACCACGCCGCCCACTCGGGCTGGGTTCGGGCGATCCGCAATCCCTCGATGGAGAATCCCAGCCCGAAGATCCCCAAAAGAAACAGAAGGGCGATCAGGTTGCCCCAGGTGGTGTCATAGGTTTGGTTTTCCGGCTTTTGCACATACCGGCGATAGGCGGCCAGGAGGATTCCGGTAATCCCCAAAGCTCCGATCAGGTCGAAAAGAAAGGAGAGCGGGAGCGCCAGGGCTTTCGGCAAGGAGAAATTCGCCTGGGTAATCACCACGACCACGAACGGAACGAGGAAGCCATAGAAGACGAGCAAATGCATCCAACCGGGATAGGGATCCCGGAGCATGCGTTTGTGCCCCATTACATAAGCCCAGATGGATTTCAGCCGTTCCTTGGGTTGATCGGTCCTCGGATCGGGTTTGCCCACCATCCAGAGTCGGTAGCGGCGGTAAAATCCATAAGCGAACACAGCCACCACCGCGCCCAGTAAGATGAGATCGAATGAGCTGAACATCTGGACCCTCGACTCGGGGCAGGGCCGAGGAGGGGATCCTCGGGTTCTGCCGCGGAAATGGTCCGGTTCCCGGATGATCCGGAAGGAACCGAAACAAATTCACTCAGACATCGCTAAAAGAACCCGCCTGCAAAATGTTCCCTTCCCCTCACCTTTCTCCCGGGTCCGGGGGAAAGCAAAGGGAAGGGGATGTCCTGGAGGGTGGAGCAGGGCCCCAGGGGATGCGTTCCTCCTGCCTTTTCATCCGGGGCCGTCTTCGGTCCGGCTCACCTCTGAGGAAGCGCCCCCGGTTCGGATCAACTCTCCGCCAGCAGCTTTTTGAATTCTTCCGTCAGAACCGGAACGACTTTGAACAGGTCCTCCACGATTCCGTAGTCCGCCTTCTGGAAGATGGGCGCATCGGGGTCTTTGTTGATGGCCACGATGATCTTGGAAGAACCCATTCCCGCCAGATGCTGAATGGCTCCGGAAATTCCGCAGGCGATGTATAGATTGGGGGTTACCACTTTTCCGGTCTGCCCGACCTGATCACCGTGTTCCCGCCAGCCGGAGTCCACGGCCGCGCGCGAGGCGCCGACGGTGGCGTTGAGGACGGCCGCCAGCTCTTCCAGGACCTTGAAGTTTTCGGGTCCCTTCATGCCCCGGCCGCCGGAGACGATGATGTTCGCCTCCGTGAGGTCAACCTTCGCTCCCGCCGCCTTGACTACCTCCACGACTGCGGTGCGCAGGCCGGCCGGCTCGATCTTGGCCTCGACTTTGATGATCTCGCCCTTCTTGGCGCCGTCCGCCGGAAGCATTTCCAGGACGTTGGGCCGCACCGAAGCCATCTGGGGCCGGGATGCGGGGCACACGACCTCGATGTACGCCTTGCCCGCATAGACCGGGCGTTTGGCCACAAGCAATCCATTGTCTCCGATGCCGAGCGCCGTGCAGTCCGTGGCCAAACCCGTCTGGAGCCGCGCGGCGACCCGCGGCGAAAGGTCCTTGCCCATGATGGTGGCGCCGCACAGGAAAATCGAGGGCTGGTGCTCCTTCAAGAGGTTCGTCAAAACCGTCGCGTACGCATCCGTCGTGTACTGGGAAAGCGCCGGGTCGTCCGCCCAGTAGACCTTATCGGCGTATTCCGCCAGCCGACCGGTCAAACCTTCCACCCCCGAACCAAGCAGGACGGCCACCAGCTCTTCGCCGAGTTTTTCCGCCATCTTCTTTCCCTGGCTGAGAAGCTCGAAGGTGATCTTCCGAACGTTCCCTTCCTTCACTTCCGCAAACACCCATATTCCTTTTGCCATAACTCGTCTCCTTATGAAAATCTCAATGAAAGGTTCAGAGCACAGATCGGCGTGGTCAATCCCGGCCCTTCGATTTCCTTTTCAAGAATGCCGAACGATCGCCGTCCATCCGCACCCCCTAAAATAGCCGTCAAACCACCTTCGCCTCTTCCCGCAACAGTTTGACCAATTTCTGCGCTGCTTCTATGACTTCCCCCGAAACGATCTTTCCCGGGGGGCGGGAGGGTGGGGGCATGTATTTGTTGATTTTGGTCTTGGCCCCGGCGGCGCCCACCTGGTCGGCCGGGAGCCCGAGCGCGGCTTGGTTAATCGCCTTCACCTCTTTTTTCTTCGCCTTCATGATTCCGGGAAGGGACGCGTACCTTGGCTCATTCAACCCTTTCTGGCAGGTGAAAACAGCCGGCAGGGTCACTTCGATCACTTCCTTCCCCCCTTCGACTTCGCGCTCCACCTTGGCTTTCTTTTTGTCGGCGCTGAATTCCAGCTTGGTGATCAGCGTCACATGCGGAAGGCTCAACAGTTCGGCCAGGGCCGGGCCGACTTGGGCCATGTCGTCGTCAACCGCCTGCTTCCCGCAGAGGACGAGATCATACGGCTCTTTCTTGATCGCTTCTGCGAGGGCTTTGGCGGTGGAAAAGCCGTCGGCGCCCTCAAAAGCCGGGTCGCTCAAATGGATGGAACGGTCCGCCCCCATGGCCAGTCCGGTGCGCAAGGCTTCCACGGCTTTCTGGGAACCCAGGGTGATCAGGATGGATTGGCCCCCGTGCTTCTCCTTGATCCGCAGGGATTCCTCCACCGCGAATTCGCAGTACGGGTTCATGACATATTTGATGTCATCCGTCACGATCCCCGAGCCATCGGGCTTGATTTTGATAAGGGTTTCCGTGTCTGGAACCTGTTTCATGCAGACAATAACGTTCACCTTGAACCTCCTTTTTGGGGAAATAAACTCCTATTGGGTTTTCTCGTCCCAGGGAAAAGTGTTCCGAGCCTCTTCGGTCATCACCCCCCGGATAAATACTTCACTGATCTGCCGGGCCGCCTCCTCGACATTATGTTTTTTCCTGGAAGAAAGGATCCAGTATCGGCCCATTTCATCTAAGGCGCCGAACAAGGCCCTTTTCATGACCCCCGGCGTGAGGTCCTTGCGGATCAACCCGCGCTCTTGTCCCTCGATAAAAATGGACCGAACCAGGTTCAAATATTCCAGGAAAGGCCGGTTGATGTATTCCTTCATGAACTTGCCGCTTTGGCGGACTTCGACCCCGAGTACCTCGGCCAGGTGGGGCGTATCGGACACGATGGAGAGGTGGGCGAAAGCGAATCGGCGAATTTTATGCAAGGCGTCTTTTTCCTGGCTCAACTTCCGCCTGATGTTTTCGACGATTCGCCCGAATTCTTCCTCAAATAAGGAAATCAATATATCATCTTTGTTTTTGAAATAAAGATAAATCGTCCCGTCGGCGACGTTCGCCTCCTTAGCGATCTCGGAGACCCGCGAATTATAAAAACCTTTTTCCGCAAAAACCTTGGCCGCAGCCTGAATTATTTTCTGGTGTTTGGTATCATCTTTCATAAAAATATCTTTTGGTTAAATTCCCAAGAGAAGAAAACGAAACCGGGAGATGATCCGCCGAAAACTCTCGCCATAAATTCCCATGTTGAGGCCACAAAGAAAAAACTTATTTAAATGAATGATTATTCATTCAACCTTTAATTAGCACAATGCCGAAAAAGCTGTCAAGTTTTTTCTATTTCCCCCCATTCCCCTCTTCGGAAAAGAAAGTTCACTTTGGGGACGTTGTTTATTTTTTACACTTTTTTAATAAGATACTAATTTATTTATCTTTTATTACATAAGTACGGATACCATAAGGGTCGGATAACCTCCGTTATCAGCCGGAAAAGGTCAGCAGGGCAATTGAAGTTTCGCAGGGAGAAATTCTTTGGTTCCTGCTTCTCCAAATCTAAGGGGATCATGGAACTCTGCGGGTATTGGGCTTTGGGCTGAGACCAGACGGTTTGGGGAAGTTGTCCTTTCGGGCATTCAACCCTCATCGGGAGGGGAGAAAAGAAAGAAAGTGAATATTTTAAACAACGTCCCCTTTTAGGAAAGCGCCTCTTGGGAGGAGGTGAATTCATCTTTCCAGGGATAATTTATGGGTTTTGGGGGAAATGGGGACGGTGTACTGGCCGTTGTAACAGGCCAGGCAAAAACTGTCTCTGGGCTGGTTCATCGAACCGACCATCCCCTTGAGGCTCAGATAGGCCAGAGTATCGACCCCGATAAACTTGCGGATTTCTTCCACGTTGCGGGTGGAAGCGACCAATTCCTCGCGTGTGGGAAAATCGATTCCGTAATAGCAGGGGTAACAATGCGGCGGGCAGCTCACCCGCATGTGGATCTCTTTGACCCCGGCTTCCCGGAGGGCCCGGATGCGCGTGCGGCTGGTGGTGCCGCGGACGATCGAATCCTCAACCACCACCACCCTCTTCCCTTTCAGCAAATCCCGAACCGGGTTCAGCTTCACCTTCACCCCGAAATCGCGGACCTTCTGGGAAGGCTGGATGAACGTCCGCCCCACATAGTGGTTGCGAATCATACCCATCTCGAAAGGCAGCTTCATCTTTTCGGCGAACCCCAGGGCGGCGTAGTTTCCCGAATCGGGGATGGGCATGACGAAATCGGCGTCGGCCGGCGCCTCCTCGGCAAGGCGGGCCCCTAATTTTTTCCGGACCAGGTAAACGCTTTCGCCGTAAATGTTGCTGTCCGGCCGGGCAAAATAAATGTATTCGAAGATGCAAAACGCCGGTTTCACCTTGGGGAACGGGCTCTCGGAATGAATCCCGTTTTTGTCGATCAGAATGACCTCTCCGGGGTCGACGTCACGGATGTAGCGCGCCTGAATCAGATCCAGAGCGCAGGATTCCGAAGCCAGGACGTAGCTTTCCCCGATCTCCCCGAGGCAAAGAGGCCGAATCCCGCGCGGATCCCGCGCCCCGATCAAAGCGTTTTCGGTGAGGAGAACCAGGGAATAGGCCCCCCGCACCTGCCCGAGGGCCTCGATGGCCCCTTCCAGATAACCTTTTCTCTTGGCCCGGGCGATGAGGTGCACGAAGATCTCGCTGTCCATGGTGGACTGGAAGATCGACCCCCTGGACTCCAGCTTCTCCTTGATCTCCCGGGCGTTCACCAGGTTCCCGTTGTGGGCGACGGCCAGGAAGCCCTTGGAGTGCTGGGCCAGAAAGGGCTGGGCGTTTTTCAGCAAGGAAGAACCGGTCGTGGAATATCGTACGTGGCCGATTGCGGAATTCCCCGCCAAAGCTTGAAGCTTGCCGGCGTCGAACGTGTCCGCCACCAACCCCATGCCCCGGTGGCTCTTGGGTTCCCCGCCGCTGCAGGTGACGATTCCGGCGCTCTCCTGCCCCCGGTGCTGGAGGGCGTAAAGGCCCAAATAGGTCAGGCTCGAAACATCGGGGTGGTTGTAGATCCCGAAAACCCCGCACTCTTCTTTGGGATGAAAAGGATAGAGGGATCGGGCTAATGCCTCCCGGGTTTGCAGCACAAAATCAGGATTGTCCTTCAGCAGACGTTCAAGGTCCAACATAAAACATCACGCTTTTCTTTCTCCCGCATAGGGAAAAGGGGTAACCGGCATCAAGCCGGGTGACGATTTTTAAGCAAGGCGCATATTATTTACCCTTAGAGGCGCCCACAATCGTCACGGCACTGAACCTTCCGCGCCCCCCGCATCGGGTCAGGCACAGGCCCGGAGTATAGAATCGGCCGCCTCCCGCCCCGAGCGGAACTGGAACCCGGCCGCGCTTCGCTTGCCCGGAATGAAAATTTCCTTCTGCTTTCAGATCTTTTCAGGAGCCTCCCCGGGGAGTCTCTATCCCTCCCTCGCAGGCTCTTTCCGCAATGTCTGGATAACCTAATATTCGCATGAGAACCGCTGATCGGCTATGATCTAAATTCGACCTCTCATCTGATTTTGCGATGATATTCTTGCAAGGATTGTACCTGCAGTTCCTCTTTCATCAGGGCGTCGATCCCGTTGACGGAGGCGGCGGCTCCGGAAATGGTCGTGATGACGGGGATGTTATGGGCCACGGCCTCGGACCGGATCGAAATCTGATCCTGTTTGGGCTTACGGCCCGAAGGGGTGTTGATAATGAGGGCGATTTCCCGATTCTTGATCAGGTCCACCACGTTCGGCCGTCCCTCCAAAACTTTAAAAATCAGATCCACCGGAATTCCGTTCTGCATCAAGGCTTTGGCCGTGCCGCGCGTGGCCACGATCCGAAAACCGAGCTCCCAGAGCTTCTTGGCGATGAAGATGATGGAGCGCTTGTCCCGGTTCTTCACGCTGATGAAGACCTTCCCCTTCTGCGGCAGCTTCTGCCCGGCCGCAAACTGGGCCTTGCCGAAAGCAATTCCGTAGGTGGAGTCGATGCCCATCACTTCCCCGGTGGATTTCATCTCCGGGCCCAAGACCGTATCCACTCCGGGGAAGCGGTTGAAGGGGAAGACGGATTCCTTGACCGCCACGTAGGGGACCTCCACCTCCCGGGTGAATCCCAGTTCGGCAAGAGTCCGGCCCACCATGATTTTGGCCGCCAGCTTGGCCAGGGGCACGCCCGTGGCCTTGGAAACAAAGGGCACGGTCCGGGACGCCCGCGGGTTTACTTCCAGGACATAGACCACGTCGTTGCGGATGGCGAACTGGATGTTCATCAGCCCTTTCACCTTCAACTCCCGCGCCAAGGCGTAGGTGTTTTGCTTGATGGCCTCCAGCAACTCGTCGGTCAGCGTGTACGGCGGGAGCACGCAGGCGCTGTCCCCCGAATGGATCCCCGCCTCCTCGATGTGCTCCATGATGCCGCCGATGACGACCCGCTCCCCGTCCGAAATCGCGTCCACGTCCACTTCGATGGCCTCTTCGAGAAACTTATCGATCAGGATCGGGCGCTCCGGCGAAGCCTGCACCGCATCCCGGATATACCGCTGGAGCGCCGTCTCGTCGTAAACGATCTCCATGGCCCGGCCTCCCAGGACATAGGAGGGGCGGACGACGACGGGATACCCGATCTCCCCGGCCACCGCCCGGGCCTCTTCGAAGGAAGTCGCGGTCCCGTTGTGGGGCTGGACCAAGCCGAGCTTCTGGATCAAAGCCTGAAAACGCTTGCGGTCCTCGGCCAGGTCGATGCTGTCCGGAGAGGTGCCCAGAATGCTCACCCCGGCCTTCTCCAGAGGAACGGCCAGGTTCAGGGGGGTCTGCCCGCCGAACTGAACGATGACCCCTTCCGGTCTTTCCTTCTCCACGATGTTGAGGACATCCTCCCGGGTCAGCGGTTCGAAATAGAGACGGTCGGAGGTGTCGTAGTCCGTGGAGACCGTTTCCGGGTTGCTGTTCACCATGATCGTCTCGAACCCCTCTTCCCGCAAGGCCAGGGAGGCATGGACGCAGCAGTAGTCGAACTCGATCCCTTGGCCGATGCGGTTGGGCCCCCCCCCAGGATCATCACCTTCTTCCGGGACGAGGGTCGGACCTCGTCCTCTTCTTCATAGGTGGAATAGTAATAAGGGGTGTAGGCCTCGAATTCCGCGGCACAGGTATCGACAAGCTTGTAGGTGGGGAGAATCCCTGCCGCCTTCCGCCAGGCGCGAACGGTCATTTCCTCGGTCTGCAGGAGGCGGGCAAGCTGAAGGTCCGAGAAGCCGTACTCCTTGGCGCGGCGGAGAAGGACCGGAGCCATCTCCGGGGCGCTCCCCGAGCCGTTTCCATGCTGCCGGATCTCCGCTTCGAAATCCAGGATCTGTTTCAAATTCTCCAGGAACCAGGGATCGATCTTGGTTGTCTCGCTGATCTCCCGGACCGAAAGACCCATTTTCATGGCCGCCCGCAGGTAAAACAGGCGTTCGGCCGTGGGCAAGGCCAGCCTTTCCCGGACCGTTTCCGGCGGAAAATCCTCCCCGTCGTCTCCGCCCAGCCCAAACCGCCCGGTTTCGAGCGAACGCACGGCCTTCTGGAGGGCTTCTTTGAAGGTGCGGCCGATGGCCATGGCCTCGCCGACGGATTTCATGGAGGTGGTGAGAAAGGGATCGGCGCCGGGAAATTTCTCGAAGGCGAACCGCGGGATCTTCACCACGCAGTAGTCGAGAGCGGGCTCGAAAGAGGCCATGGTTTCCCGGGTGATGTCATTGGGAATTTCATCGAGCGTGTACCCCACGGCCAGCTTGGCCGCCACCTTGGCGATGGGAAAGCCCGTGGCCTTGGAGGCGAGGGCCGAACTCCGGGAAACGCGGGGGTTCATTTCGATGACCACCATGCGGCCGTTCGCCGGGTTCACGGCGAACTGGATGTTCGAGCCGCCGGTTTCCACGCCGATCTCCCGGATGATGGCGATCGAGGCGTCCCGCAGGCGCTGGAACTCCTTGTCGGTCAGGGTTTGGGCCGGCGCCACGGTGATGCTGTCGCCGGTGTGGACGCCCATGGGGTCGAAATTTTCGATGGAGCAAATGATGACCACATTGTCCTTCAGGTCGCGCATGACCTCGAGCTCATATTCCTTCCAGCCGCTCACCGATTCCTCGATCATGACCTCGTGGATCATGGAAAGCTCGATCCCCTGCTCGGCCAGATCTTCATATTCGCGGAGGTTGAAGGCGATGCCTCCGCCCGTGCCGCCGAGGGTGAAGCTCGGCCGGATGACGGCGGGAAGGCCGATCTCCTTCACGATCCGCCGCGCCTCCTCGAGGTTATGGGCGAACCCGCTCCGGGGAACCTCCAGGCCGATCCGGTGCATGGCCTTTTTGAAGAGCCCCCGGTCTTCGGCCTTGCGGATGGCTTCCTGGTTGGCCCCGATCATTTCTACCCCGAACCGGTCGAGAACCCCCATCTCCGCCACCTGGATGGCCGTGTTCAGTCCCGTCTGACCGCCCAGAGTCGGGAGGAGGGCCTGGGGGCGCTCCCGCTCGATGATCTTGGCCACGATCTCGGGCGTCACCGGTTCCATGTAGGTGCGGTCGGCCATCTGGGGGTCGGTCATGATCGTGGCCGGGTTGGAGTTGACCAGGACGACCTCGAAACCCTCCTCCTTCAAGGCTTTGCAGGCTTGGGTGCCCGAATAGTCGAACTCGCAGGCCTGGCTGATGATGATAGGGCCGGATCCGATGATGAGGATTTTTTGAAGGTCGGTGCGTTTGGGCATTAACGACGCTCACCACAGAGAGCGCAGAGCGCACAGAGAAAATCTTGAATGATCAAAAATAAAAAAAATCACCCTCGAGATCACAGAGTGCGCAGAGAAATGGCTTTTATAATCAAAAAAAGTTTGGCGGCTGCAAATTCTGCCGCTCGCATCCTTGGCCCTTTGGCGCCTGGGGCCCTCATTCTTTCGAATATTGTTCCATCAAGGTTATGAACTCGTCAAAGAGATATGACGAATCGTGCGGTCCGGCCGAGGCTTCCGGATGGTACTGCACCGAAAAGACCGGCAGCCGGCGGTGGCGCATCCCTTCCAGGCTCCGGTCGTTGAGATTGATATGGGTAATCTCCACATCCCCTGCGGGAAGCGTATCCAGGTCGACGCAGAAGCCGTGGTTTTGGGAGGTGATTTCCACCCGGCCGCTTTTCAGGTTTTTCACCGGCTGGTTGGCCCCGCGGTGCCCGAATTTCAACTTGTAAGTCCTCCCGCCGAAGGCCAGGCCCAAAAGCTGGTGGCCCAGACAGATGCCGAAGATCGGTCTTTTGCCGAGGAGACCGCGGATCGTCTCGACGGCATAAGGAACGGCCGCCGGGTCTCCCGGGCCGTTGGATAGGAAAACGCCCTGAGGATCCGCCGCCAGAATCTCCCCCGCCGGCGTCCGCGCCGGCACGACCCGAACCTCGCAACCCCGGGCGGCCAGATGGCGGGCGATATTGTGTTTCATCCCGAAGTCGACCGCGACCACCCGAAATTTTCTCCCTTGGGAGAGATCCAGGTTCTGCCCCCGGCCCCATTCCCAGGTCTTCAGCCCGGACCCCGGGATTTTTTCTTCCCCCCATCGATAAGGGCGAGGGCAGGTCACGGATTGCACCCAATCCGCTCCCACCATGGACGGGGAGGAGCGAGCCTTTTCCACCAGAGATTTTGGATCAAGATCCAGGGTCGAGAGGATCCCCCGCATGGCTCCCGCGCTGCGAATGTGTTTGGTCAAGGCCCGGGTATCCAGGCCTTCGAGCGCGACGATCCCATTTTTCTTCAGAAAATCTCCCAGGGATGCCTGCGACCGCCAGCTGCTGGGGAAAGAACAGATTTCTTTGACCGCAAACCCTTCCACCCAGGGGTGAAGCGATTCGAAGTCTTCCTCGTGCACCCCGTAGTTTCCGATGAGCGGGTAGGTCATGGTTACGATTTGACCTTTGTAGGAGGGGTCGGTGAGGATTTCCGGATAGCCCGTCATGGAGGTGTTGAAAACCACTTCCCCCCAGCGCTCTCCGGGCGCGCCGCAGGACCATCCGGGAAAAATCTTTCCGTCTTCCAGGGCCAAAAGCGCTTTCGGTTTTTCAATCATGAGGATCTCATAACAAAGTCAACCGGACGACGGCTCCGCTTGGGGAGCGTCCGGCCGGACGCTCAGAATCAAACGAGCGCCGCTCGCCCATAGCGACAAGGCGCAAAGCGGCGGATGGGCTTTTTGCGAAGCCGACGATCACCGGTCCTCTATAAGCCGGATCGCCAGTTCGGCATTCCTTCGCGTCGCCCCTTGGTTGCGCAAAACCGCCTCCCGGCCGGATTTCCCGCAGCTCGTAAGCTCCTGCGGATGATCCAGGAGGTGTCGTCCCTTTTCCGCCAGCTCCGCGGCGCTCCGAACCGTCATCCCGGCATAACAGCTCTCCAGAAGCTCCTTCGCATCCATAAAATCTTCCATCGAAGGTCCGTAGAGCACCGGTTTCCCCCACGCCGCCGGTTCCAGGATATTCTGGCCTCTTTTGGGGACCAGACTGGCCCCGCAAAAAACCAGGGAGGCAACGGCGTAGACCTTGAAGAGTTCCCCGAACGTATCCCACAGGATCACCTTTTTGCCCGCCCGGCCCCCGGGGTTCAGACGGCTGCGGAGAATATAGTCCGGCAGCCCCATCTGCGTCAAGAGTTTTTCCACGCGCGGAACCCGGTCGATGTGGCGGGGAACCAGGATGAAAATCAAGTCCGGGTGTTTTTCGCGAATTGCCAGATAGGCCTGAATGACCGCCTCTTCTTCCCCCTCGTGGGTCGACCCGGCCACGAAAACCCGGTCGGCTTCCCTGAGTTCGAGAAGCCGGCGCATTTCTTCGGCGTGGGCGGGGACGACCGACAAGGCGGCCTGGTCAAATTTGCAGTTCCCGTTCACGAAGACATGAACCGGGTTGGCGCCGATGACGATGACGCGTTCTCCGTCCAGGACCCGGATCATGGACAGACAGTCCAGATTGTCGAAAACCGACGTCCAGAAAAAGCGGGTTTTCCGGTACCGGGGAAAAGACCGCTCGGAAATTCGCCCGTTGACCAAAAGCGTCCGGGCCCCCGCTTTCTTCGCCAAACGGAGCACATTGGGCCAGAGCTCGGTTTCGGCCAGGATGAAAAGGTCGGGGCGGATCCGCCGCAGGAGCCGGCGCAGGATGAGCGGAACGTCGAAAGGGAAAAAGAAAACGGCGTCGGCTTCCGTTACCCGCTCGCGGGCGATCTGGATTCCGCTGACGGTTGTGGTCGACAGCAGCAGGGCGCCCCGGGGATAGCGGGCCCGGAGCTCCTTCACGAGGGGACGGACCGCCGAAACCTCCCCCATCGAGACGGCATGGATCCAGATCCGCGGCTCCCCTTTTAAATGGGCAAACACCTCCCGCGGAACGAAACCGAGCTTCTGAAAAAACATCCCCCGGTCTTTTGCGGAAAAGACGATCCGGACCAACAAATACGGCAGAGCGATCAGGAACAAGAGATGGACGAGGAGATTGTAGAAGAAATACACGAAGGTTTTGACTCCGAATGAGTAGGCATAAACCCCAAAACAAAAGACCCCGGGAAGCCTCGCCGTCCCCTTATGAAATTTTTCAGGGGATTCTATTCCGCCCCCGCCGAAGGGGGCATCCTCCGGATCAGATTCCGTACTTTTTCCAGGTCTTCGGGGGTATCGACTTCCTGGGAGTCGAATCGGGTTTCCACGATCCGGATCCTGTGCCCGTGTTCGAGCGCCCGCAGTTGCTCCAGGGATTCCGTCTTCTCCAGGGGCCCCCGCGGCAGGCGGGTGAATTCCAGTAAGAAAACCAGGCGGTAAGCATACGGCCCGATATGCTTGAAAAACCGCGGCGACGCCCCTGCGGTCTGGACAAAAGGGATCGGGGAGCGGGAGAAATACAGGGCGAACCCCTGCTGGTCCGCCACCACCTTCACCACGCTCGGATTGGCCAGCTCCTCCTCCCCCTGAAGGGGATAAACCAACGCTCCCATCTCGATCCCGGGGTCCTCGCGAAAGGGGGAAACGATTTCGTCGATCATCCCGGATTCAAACAACGGCTGGTCCGCTTGAATGTTGACGACGAGATCCTGATCCCCCGCCCCGAGGAACTGGGCGGCTTCCGCCGCCCGGTCGGTTCCCGAGGGATGGGCCGGGGAGGTTTTTACCACCTCTCCGCCGAAGGATTGGACCCGTTGCAAGACCCGGTCGTCGTCCGTCGCCACCACCAGCCGGTCCAAAGAGGGCGAGCGCCGCGCCCGCTCGTAGACGTGCTGAATGAGAGGCTTGCCGGCAATGTCCGCCAACACTTTCGCGGGAAGGCGCGTTGACCCGTATCTTGCGGGGATGATACCGTAGACCTTCATAGAAAACCATTTGTAGGGGCACGAGGCATCGTGCCCCTACCGTTCACCATCCAAATCTCTAAAGGACTTCCTTCGCCGCCTTCTTCACGCCCTCGATCACTTTCCGGATCTGCTCTTCGCCCATGCGCACGGAGACCGGCAGGGCGATGGCTCGCTTCAGGAGGTTCTCCGATTGCGGCCAGGCATCGACCCGGAACGGGGGCAGGTATTGGATCATGTGGCTCCAGTTGCCGGCAAAATGCCAATTCATGGCCGAAGGAAGAATCTTGGTGTCGATCTTCTCTTTGGCCAGGATCTGGTTGAAAGCCTTGGCCGCCGACGCGTTCGGGAGGAAAAACGCCAGAGTGTCCCCTCCGTCTCCGTTCGGGTCCGGCTGGTCGCGAAATTCGATGCCGGGAATGCCGGCAATTCCTTCTTTGATCCGGGCGTTGTTCCGACGCTGAGCGGCGAGGACCTCGTCCAGGCGGGCCAACTGAACTTTGCCGATGGCTCCCTGGATTTCATTCATCCGGAAGTTGAATCCGGTGATGCTGTGGGAATCCTCTCCCCGCGGAAGCTCCGGGTTGTGCTCGTGACCGTGGTCATGATAGTAGCGCGCCAGGTCGTAGAGTTTCTTGTCGTCGGTCACGATCATCCCCCCCTCGCCGGTGGTGAGGGTTTTCACATAGTCGTAGCTGTAGGTCCCCAAGGCCCCCAGCGTCCCGGTCTTCTTCCCTTTGTAACCGGAACCGCAGGCCTGGCAGGAGTCCTCCAGGACCGGGATATTGCGCCGGCTCGCTATGGCCAAAATTTCGTCCAGACGCGCCGGCACCCCGAGCATGTGCACCGGCATGATCGCCTTGGTCTTCGCGGTGATTTTCGCCTCGAGGTCCTTGGGATCCATGTTCAGCGTTTTGTCGACCTCGGTGAGCACCGGAACCGCCCCGGCCTCGATGATCGATTCCACCGTGGCCACAAAAGTGAAGGACTGGGTAATGACCTCGTCCCCCCGAGCGACACCCAGGGCGGCCAAGGAAACGCGCAGGGCTGCCGTGCCGGAGGAAACCCCCAGGGCGTATTTGCATCCCGCATATCGGCAGAATGCGTTTTCGAATTCCTGCGTCACGAAGATATTTTTCCGCCTCTCGTTGAACCCGTACCGGAAGAGGACCCCTCGCCCGATGACCTCGGAAACGGCCTCCTGCTCTTCTTTGCCAATCAACTCGGCTCCGCCCATTTTCAAGCCTCCTCAGAATCTCACCACAGAGATCACAGAGCGCACAGAGATAAATATTTTTCAAAAAAAGACAACTCAAGATTTCCCAAAAGGCCGCTGTCTGAACCTTGCTATTCTTTTGCCGTTTGAAATAATTTCTCTGTGCTCTCTGTGCTCTCTGTGGTGAATATTTGTTTAAAAAACACCTTGATAAATCCGAATTGCGTCTTCCTTGGAAACCGGCCGGGGGTTATTCGCCAACGGACGCGCCACCTTTAGGGCCTCTTCGGCCATCCGGGGAAGAGCCCCTTCCGGAATCCCCAGGTCGCTCAGCCGCTGGGGCATTTCGATTTCCCGGGAAAGCCGCCGGACCGCATTGACCCCTAAGAGCGCGGCTTCTTTCGTTCCCAGCCCCTGCGTCTCCGCCCCCATTTCCTCGGCAATTTTAGCAAACTTCTCCGGGCAAGAAAAGACATTATATTCCATCACCGGTCCCAGGAGCATGCCGTTGGCCACGCCGTGAGGAACCCGGAATTCCCCGCCCATCGGGTAGGCGAGGGAATGCACCGCCGTCACCCCGGCATTGGCCAAACCGACCCCGGCAAGAAGGCTTCCCAGGAGCATATCCGCCCGGGCCTCCAGGTTTCGGCCGTTGCCGACCGCCTCGCGCAGGTTCCGACCGATCAGGCGGATCGCCCGGAGGCTGAAGATCTCCGAAACGGAGTTGGCGGCCGCGGAAGTGAAGGATTCGATCGCGTGGGCCAGAGCATCCATGCCGGTGAAAGCGGTTACGGCGGGCGGGAGATTGAGCGTCAGCTCCGGATCCAGGATGGACAGCTCCGGGTACAGAAAAGCGCTGTTGATTCCGGCTTTCTTTTTCTGGTCCCGATTGACGAAGACCGCCGTGAACGTCACTTCGCTCCCCGTCCCCGCCGTGGTGGGAATCATCCCTTTGGAAAGGCCGGGTTTGGGGACCTTCTCCAGCCCCTGGTAGTCCCGCGCCTGCCCCCCATTCGTCGCCAGGACCGCTGCGGCCTTGGCTATATCCATGGCGCTTCCGCCGCCGACTCCGAGGACAAAATCGCATTTCTCCCGGCGCGCCAAGGCTCCCCCCTCATCCGCGAGCTCCACCGGCGGTTCGGGCTCCACGCCGTCGAAAACCACAAAAGGGATCTTTTCCTTGGCGAGGGAGTCGGTGATTTTTTCAAAGGGCCCGGCTTTGGCAAACCCGGGATCGACGACCACGAGGACTTTCCCGGCTCCGTGCCGGCGCAAAATTTCCCCGGTCTTCCCCGCGCTCCCGCCGGCAAAAGTGATTTCTCCGGCCGCGCGAAAAACAAAGTTCTCCATCGTTGTCAGCCCTTTCTCCTCCCCCTTTTCCCCTTGTCGCAAGAACCGGGAGGGAGGGATAGATTTTCTTAAAAGGATACCAAATTTAGGTGAGAATATGGAAGTTTTTTTGATTGGCGGGAATGATTCTCAAGCGGAAGGCTCGGGGACGGAGGGATGGATTTTGAGGTAATCCTGAAGCTTCTTTCGGTCCTCCCTCTTGAGGTCCATGAATTTGACCCCCATCCCCCGGGAAAGGTGCTTGCTCTCTTTTCCGTACTGGTTCGTCCAAATCACTTTGCAGGTCACTTCGACGGGCTCATCCCCGTTTCCGTTGTGCAAACGAAGGAGGAACTTCTCCCCGAGTTCCAGGGGATTGGGCGTGCGGATGAACAACCCTCCATCTCCGTAATCTTCGGAAAACTCAAAGGCCTCGTCGCCGGGCGTAACGTACATGATTTTTTCCTCTCCTCCTTTTCCGGTCCGGTGGGTCAAACCGCTTTGGGAATTGCCGCCCGAGGCAAGGGCCCCCTCCGGCTCCGAACGTTCAGGCGCCCTGCCCTCTTTTGTTTCGATTTCCCGCTTCGGCAGGAGCTCGTGAAATCGCCCCAGAATCTCTTTTTGCTCCCCCTGGGAAAGGCGGCGCAGATCGGCGGCGATCTTTTCCATCTCCCGGTCAAAATCGCGGTGAAGGTTTGCCTTGCCCCCTCCGGAGATATTTTGGATCGCGGCGGCGGCATGATGGCTGAAGAGGGCCAAACATTCCAGGTCTTTCTCGTTGAATTTGCGGTCCCCACTCATCAGGGAAACGTTGAGGGCCCCCAAAGGCCTGTCCAGCCAGATGAGGGGAACGCTCAGGAGCGAGCAAACGACCCGGTTCTTCGCCCCATTGGGAAGGACCTTGGCGAAGTCCCGGGGTTCCCGGAGGAGAAGCGCCTTCCTCTGATTTATGGTTCGCCGGGCGCATTCCTTCTCCTCCTCCAGATTCGCCGATTCATAGGCGGTCTCGGATGCGAAAACGCTCCCGATCTTGGGTTGGCGCCCCCCCTCCTCCCGCAGGAAAAGAATGGCCCGGTGGGCGCGAAGACACTTTAGGGATTCCCGGGCAACCAGATCCTGCAGGAGGGATTCGTCTTTGTGAGCGCTGATCACCGAACTGCTTTGGTAAAAGCCGGTAACTTCCTCCAGCAGGCTCACCGTTTTTCCCAGGGTTTCTTTCTGGTGGCCCAATTCCTTTCGTATTCTATCGGCCTGCTTCTTTTGCGCAAGAACGCAAAAGCCGGAAAAGACGCTGAAGACCGCAAAAAGAAGAGGGTAAAGGAAATTCCCCTCCGGGAAGGCGCGCAAAGAAAACCCGGGCGGATCCAGTTCATGGACCGCAAGGAAAAGGAGCAGCAGCGAATTTCCGGAAACGAAAAGAAACGGAACTTTCCATCCGCCGCTGCCGGGAAAGGTAATTTTTGGAAATCTTCTGGCTAAATCCACTCCCGCCCTGGTCCGAGTCGAGATTTTTTTCTTTGCAATCGGCCGGGATTCCCGCAAAATTCAACCAACCCTGAATTCCTTTGGCGAAAGCCGCCCCGCCAAGGCGGGACGGGAATGCCTGAATCCCGCTTTCAGCGCGGCTGGTTTGCGGATCGTTTTCCGCTTGCCCGGAATGATAAATTCCTTTTTTTCCAAGGGGTTGCAGGAAGCTCGGTCGGCAATCGATTTTTTTCCGTATCGGGCAGCGGGGGCGCCGCCTCCCCGAGGCCCGAACAATAAATCCTATCGGCAGGGAAAGCGGCTTTCTTGAATGGCGGCGTTAGACGGAGAGAAGGTGAAAAATAGGGGGGGTTCCGCGCTTGTGGCGGGATCGCGCAATCATCCCTTTCACGTACCCGACCTGGGCGCGGGAAATTTTTGTCTCTTTCTTTTTCTCCAAGGAATTTATGATCTTATCCAATTCCTCATAGCGGATGTTCATGTCCTCTTCATCGGTCTGCCCGGCCCAGAGCCCGGCGCTCGGCGGGCGATCAATAATCCGGGAAGGAATTCCCAGCTGTTCGGCCAATTTTCGGACCTGGGTCTTGGTGAGGTCGCCGATGGGCAGAAGGTCCACCCCGCCATCCCCGTATTTGGTAAAATACCCCATCAGCCGTTCGGATTTGTTTCCCGTGCCCGCCACCAGATAATTCCATTTGTTGGCATAATAATAAAGGGCGGTCATGCGCAGGCGCGGTTTCAGGTTCGCCCGGCACATCTCCCCGCTTTCCGGAAGAAGCTGCCGGAAGGATTCGTAAACCGGCGAGAGGTCCAGCCTCTCGCAGCGAACTCCAAACTGCTCGGCCAGAAGCCCCGCGTCCTGTTCATCTTCATAAAGGCTATGGCAAGGAAGGATAAGGCCAAGAACATGATCCCCCATGGCTTTTTGGGCCAGGACGGCAACCACCGCCGAATCGATGCCCCCGCTGAGTCCGACCAAAACCCCGGCAGCCCCCGCTTTTTCCACTTCTTTCCGAATCCAGCGGCTGATTCGATCGCCCATTTTCATGTGGATTTTCCTTTCCGCCAAAATTTTTTCCTATCATAGACGAAAAGGAGGGGGATGTCAAAAAAGGGGAGACGCTCGGGGGGCAAAAAAAAGCGGGAGAGGACTCCGTTCCTCTCCCGCTCTCCGGGACTCAAAGCACCTGCCGCCGGTTACAGCAGAGGCAGGTACTTTTCAAGTTCGTACGAAGTGATCTGGATCCGGTAGTTGTCCCATTCGACCTTCTTGTTTTCGAGAAAATGGTTGAACACGTGGTCGCCCAGCGCCTCCCGGACGATTTTACTTTTTTCCGTCAGCTGCACGGCTTCGAGAAGGCTCCCGGGAAGCTGCCGGATCCCCCTCTTCTCCCGCTCGGCGGGCCCCATCTTGTAGACATTTTCTTCAACCGGTTCGGGAGGGATGATCTTTTCTTCCACCCCGGCCATTCCGGCGGCCAGCATGACCGAGAACGCCAAGTAGGGGTTGCAGGCCGGGTCCGGGCTGCGATATTCAACCCGGGTTGCTTCCTCCTTGCCGGGTTTGTACATGGGAACCCGGATTAGATCGGACCGGTTTCTTTGGGCCCATGACAGGTAAACCGGGGCTTCGTATCCCGGAACCAGGCGCTTGTAGGAATTGATCCACTGGCAGGTTACGGCCGTAAACTCGGGGGCGTATTTCAGCAGGCCGCCGATAAACTGAGTGGCCATCTCGGAGAGATGATATCTCCCTTTGGGGTCAAAGAAGGCATTTCTTTTTCCTTTGAAGAGGGACATATGGGTGTGCATCCCGGAGCCGTTCTCCCCGAAGAGCGGTTTGGGCATGAAAGTGGCGTAAACGCCCTGACGGTAGGCGACCTCCTTGACCACCAACCGATAGGTCATGACGTTGTCGGCCATGGTTAGGGCATCCTCATAGCGCATGTCGATCTCGTGCTGCGAAGGAGCCACTTCGTGATGGGAGTATTCGATTTTCATTCCCAGATCCTCGCAGAAGAGAACCGTCTCCCGGCGAAGGTCTAGAGCTTCGTCGCGGGGGATCAGGTCGAAATACCCGCCCCGATCCAGAATCTCCGTGGACTTTGAATCCTTGAAATAAAAATATTCCAGCTCCGGTCCCGTGTAAAAAGTGAACCCTTTTTGTTTGATTTTTTCCAGGTTTCTCTTCAGCACATACCGCGGGTCCCCTTCAAAGGGCTTCCCATCCGGGGTGACGATGTCGCAGAACATCCGGGCCACGCCCTTTTCCTTGGGTCGCCAGGGCAGGATGGCGAAGGTGGAAGGATCGGGAATGGCCACCATGTCGCTCTCGTCGATGCGGACGAACCCTTCAATGGAGGACCCGTCAAACCCGATTCCCTCGTTCAATGCTTTTTCCATCTCCTCTTTGGGGACGGAAAAACTCTTCAGAAACCCCAGAATGTCCGTAAACCAGAGTTTCACGAACTTGATGTCGTTCTCCTCGATTTTCTTCATCGCTTGGGCGATAGCCGTTTTTGCCATTTTTTTCTCCTTCATTTTTTCCTCCTCCATTTTTTTCCATTGCCTTTTTAAAAAAGGCAATGTTGATGACTTCGTAAAAAGTCAAATAGACCGTCACCCCGGTGAAAACCGGGGTCCAGAACGCCTTGAAATAACTGGATTCCGGCTTTCGCCGGAATGACAAATTCTGTGGAATTTCGACTTTTTACGAGACCATCAATGTTGATGAACTCGTAAAAAGTCGCTCAATCGATGGCTTCAACTTTAGGGGCGCGATGCTTCGCGCCCGATATCGGGCACGCGCGGCGTGCCCCTACATGCAAGGCGCGCAAGAACTGAGGAGCGAGGCCACTTAGGGGCCGCAACGACAAAGTTGAAGCGCAACGCAGCAGATGGACTTTTTACGAGACCATCAATGTTGATTTCTTGTCTTGGCGCCGGGAGAGGCCGCCGTCCCTAATTTTCTCCAAACCCGGTGATCACCCGGGTGGTGATCTGCAGATCTTTCATTTTTTTTCGCAAGGTGTTGCGGTTAATGCCCAGCCGTTTGGCTGCCCGCACCTGGTTCCCTTTCTCCTCCTCGAGGATCATGCCGATCAGGGCCTTCTCGATTTTACCGATAACGGCATCGTGGATGGCGCCCCACGAATTCTTCTTCACCTCCTCCCGAAGAAAAACTCGCACCGCCTCCTCGGAAGACGCGGGGAAAGAGCCTTTTGCGCCCGATTCGGCCGAAATCCCCAAGGCCCCCCTCTCCCCGGGGAACGTCTTGATCACCCTCATCCGATCCTTGGGAAAGATCTTTTCGATCAGCCCCTGTATGTTCCGGTCGTCTTCGATCACCAGAATTTTTCCCATTTTCATTCCATTTCTAAATTTAAGTCTTGTCCTTTGTATAGCAATCGCGATACCAATAGGCCGATTCCCATGCAACTTTTTAAATTACCATTAATTTCAGGTCTTTAATAAATATCTTCCCTGCCTCCCTTGCTTTCCGGGAGGTGAACGGTAAATCTTTCCGCTCATTTATTGGGCAAAATCAAACGATATCCGGATATTTTCCCTAATATAATGTTTTATTTCATATTGTTATGGAAATGACTGGTTAATGGGCAGCCTGCTCAAATATCGTCAGAAATAACCTGCCGCTGATTCAAAAGTGTTTTCCGCTATCGGTTCCGATGGGTCCGGGAAACCCGAATCTTTCTCCCGCTCTTCATTTTGGGAGAGGGATCTTTTCCAGGTCTTTCCTGAGTTCCTCTTTGATTTTTTTAATAAGCTCCTCGTCTTCGATTTTCGCCCCGCTCAAGTCCTGAACGTAAAACACATCTACGACCTGATCCACTTTCGTGGAGATCCGAGCCATCGCAATGCTCAGTTCCAAGTCAAAAAGCTTCTGGGTGGCCCGGTAAAGAAGCCCGGGTCGGTCGTGGGCGTAGACTTCGATAATCGTGTAAAAATCCGAGGCGTCGTTGTCCACCTTGACCCGGGTTTCCCTCCGGGAGGGGGAATATTTTTGAAACAAGGGGGCCGTCATCCCTTCCACCAGGGTCCCTACCGCAATCTCCCCGCTCAAAGCGCCCTCCAAGTCCTTCTGCATTTTGTCCCAGCGCCGGGTCTCAAAAAGAGATTCATCAATCAGATTTTGAACGCGGAAGGTATCGACGGCCACGCCGCTTTCCCAGGTGCTGATCTCCGCGGAAAGGATGTTCAGATGGTTGGCCGTCATCACTCCGGAAATTTTGGAGAAGAGCCCGGGTTCGTCCCGGGCCACGACCGTCACTTCTTCGCATCCCTCGTCGGGCTTCTCCTCCCCATCCAAGACGACCTTTTGATCTTGAAGCTTCTCCGCCATGAGAATCTGCCGGCCGATCTCCCGGGAATCATGAACGGCATAATGTCGGGAGGGAATGCTGACAAGGCAGGCGGAGACCTTGGGAGCGGGAATCTGGCCGCGGAGAAGTTCCATCACCTCCGCTTGAATTTGAAGGGTGTGGTCCTGGATTTCTTTGCCCAGGCCCTCCCCCTTTTCCAGGAGGTGAAGCGTCTTTAGGAAAAGTTCCCGCATGAGAGCGTCTTTCCACGCCGTCCAAGCCGCCGGGCCGACCGCCCGGAGATCGGCGACGCAAAGGAGGTAGAGCATTTTCAGGCGTTCGCCGCTCTCTACGGCCCGGGCGAAACGAAAAATCAGGTTTTCATCGTCCAAGTCCCGGCGGTGGGCGATTTCCACGAAGTTCAGATGCTCCCGCACCAGGAAGCACAGATCGGCAATCCGGGGGACGGATAGGGAAAGCCTTTTCCCAATGGACGCGGCGATCTTTTCACCCGCGACGGTGTGGGGGGATCCTTCCCCCTTGCCGAGGTCGTGGAAAAGCGCCGCCAGCTTTAAAATACCGGGGTCCCGAATTTCACCCAGGACTTCTTGCAGGACCGACCCTTCCCGCGAGCGGGCTTTTTCCAGGTTTTCGATTTCCCGTACGGAGTAAAGAGAATGGACATCCACCGGATAGATGTGATAACGATCGTACTGAACCTGGCAGTGAACTCGATCGAATTCCTCTATAAACCGGGAGAGGAATCCGGTCTCGTACATGGCGGCCAACACCCGAGAAAGGTTGCCCCGCCGCTCAAAGAGCGAGAGAAAGGCGGCCACGGACTCCGGGGCGGTTCGGAACCGTTCATTGATTTGACCCGCCCCTTCTGAAATCTTCTCCTCCAAGTCCGGATCGAGTTCAACACCGTGGGCGTGGAGGATCTCGAAGGCTTTCCAGAGATGAAGGGGGTTCCGGCTGAACAGGGTTGCCTCCGTCAGGGTCAATCTGCCGTGGTACAAAGAAAAGCCCGCAGCGATTTCCAGCGGCGCCCCCCTCCCCCATTTTTTCTCCTTCCCGGCCTGGTCTTCCAGGCACTTGTCGAGGACATTCCAAGAGAGACGGTAAATCTGGAGGGCCTGGCGGAAATAATCTTTCAAGAACGATTCCGTGGCCAAAAAGGGATTTTCTCCCCGGTACCCCAAGGAGGAGGCCATGGATTCCTGATCATCGAAAGAGAGGCGGTCCTCCCTTCTGCCGTAGTAATAATGAAGCTGGTTCCGCACCTGCCAGAGAAAATCCAACGCTTGGGAATAGTTCTGCCATTCCTTTGCGGAAAGCAGGCCGGAGTCCGGCAATCCTTCCACCGTTTGAATCCGGCGCCTCAGGCGCGCGGCCCAGAAGGCCGAATGATGGTCCCGCAGCCCCCCTTTTCCTTCCTTGATATCGGGTTCCAGGACGAAAACGGAATCGCCCAAACGGAGATGCCGCGCTTCTCCCCTTTTGCGAACCTCCAGAATCATCTCCGTTTCTTTGCCGGCAAACGATTTTTCGAATTCCTCCCGCCAAAGAAGATAGACCCCCTTATCCCCGGCGATCCAGCGGGCGTCTAAAAAGGAAAAAAAGAGGTCCAAGTCTTTGTGAGCGGCCCGCAGGCTCTCCTTGGGGGTCTGCACCGTATGCCCAACCGTGAGGCCCCAATCCCAGAGGGGATGGAGAACGGCTTGCAGATGGCTTTCCAGATTTTTAACTTTGCCCGGCGGATGGAGGATCAGCAGGTCGACATCGGAGTAGGGGCTGAGCTCTTCGCGCCCGTAGCCGCCCATGGCCAGCAACGATATTCCCTTTCCCGGCGGCGATTTTTCGTCCCCGAGAAGGGACAGGGATCTTTTCAGGAGGCGCTGGATGACCCGGTCGACGAAGCCGGCCCGCTGCCGGCAGAACTCTCGCCCCGCCAGGCCTTCCTCCTGGCGACCCCGCATCCAGGCCTCTCCGCTGCGCAGAAACCGCTCGATATCATCGAGACTCTCCGCGCTTTTTTCCGGAAGCTCTTTTCCCATTTCCCGAATCCGGGTCCCCATGAAGGTTCGGGCCGCTCTCAGGCCCGGTCTTCTCCCCTTTGCCGGGTTCTACAGGGCCCCTTCCCCCTTCTCCCCGGTCCGGATCCGAACGGCCTCATCCACCGGGATAACAAAAATCTTGCCGTCCCCGATCTTTCCGGTTTTAGCGGCCTTGGCAATCGTCTCCACAACCCGGTTAACCGCCTGATCCGGAACGACGACCTCAATCTTGATTTTCGGAACCAGTTCCACCACGTACTCGGCCCCGCGGTAGACTTCCTTGTGCCCCTTCTGGCGGCCGAATCCCCGCACTTCGGTTACGGTCATCCCCTGCACCGCCACCGCACTGAGCGCGGCCTTCACCTCCTCCATCCGAAACGGCTTGATGATGGCTTCCACCTTTTTCATGGTTTTCCTCCTGTTTTAAATGCGGAATTCGGATCGGGGAACGTGAAGTCTCATTGTAAATCGAACCCGCCCCTTCCGCAAGGTTCAGCTGCCGTCCCTTGTCCCGTTTCCTTTTCTGATTTCTCGATCCGCATTCCGAAATCCGGAATCGCTGAAGGATCCCGTAAGCCCCCCCAGCGACGAAGGTGAGGCGCGGCGCCCCCGATGGGCTTTTTACGAAGCCGTCAAAAGTGATGATCTCGTAAAAAGTCGGCACCCCGATGGTTTCGTAAAAAGGGCCAGCTGCAAGGCGCGCAAAAACTGAGGAGTGAAGCGCACATACAAGGTGCGCTGCAACGACGAAGTTGAAGCGCAACGCCGCAGATGGACTTTTTACGAGACCATCAAAAGTTGTACCCCGTCTCGCTATGCTGGCTCAAGTCGAGGCCGTTCTCTTCCTCTTCGTCGCTCACCCGCAAGCCCATGGTCCGGTCCAAAATTTTGAGCAGGACAAAGGTAACCACAAAGGCGTATATCCAGGTGGAGAGAACGGCCAAGACTTGGATGCCCAAAAGCGCGGGGTTCCCGAAGAAGAGCCCGTCGGCGCCGGCGTCATTGATCGCTTTTGAGGCAAATAGCCCGGTGGCGATCGCTCCCCAGGTCCCCCCGACCCCGTGGACTCCGACGACGTCGAGACTGTCATCGTACCCAAACTTGTTCTTGCCTACAACCCCGATATAACAGAGGCCCCCGGCCACGAAGCCGATGAGCAGAGCGGACATGGGGCCCACAAAGCCGGAGCCCGGGGTGATGGCGACCAGGCCGGCAACGGCGCCGCTCGCGGCCCCCAGGGTCGTGGGCTTCCCTTTGTAAAGCCATTCCACAAGGACCCAGGAAAGAGCGGCGGCCGCCGTGGCCAGGTGGGTGACGACAAATGCGCCGGCCGCTAATTTCCCAGAGGAGATAGCGCTCCCGGCGTTGAAGCCAAACCAGCCGAACCACAGAATCGCCGCCCCGGTGATCGTCATGGGCAGATTGTGGGGCGCCATGGGCTCCGTTCGGAATCCCCGCCTTCTCCCCACTAAGATCGCCGCGGCCAGAGCCGAAATTCCCGAGCTGATGTGAACCACCGTGCCCCCGGCGAAATCCAAGGCTCCGAGGTTCCGCATCCATCCCCCCACCCCCCAAACCCAGTGCGCGAGGGGGTCATAAACCAAAGTGGCCCAAAGGACGGTGAAAACGAGAAAGGTCTTGAACTTCATCCGTTCGGCGATAGCCCCTGTTATCAAAGCCGGAGTGATGATCGCAAACATGGCCTGGTAGATCATGAAGACCTGATGCGGGACGGTCGCCCCATAATCCGGGTTCGGATCGAGCCCGACGCCGTTCAATCCGATCCACGAGAGATCGCCGATGATTCCCCCCCGGTCCGGGCCGAAGGCCAGGCTGTACCCGAAAAGCACCCACTGGACGCTGATCACGGCGATGATGATGAAGCTGTGCATGATCGTGCCCAGCACATTCTTGGCCCGGACCATCCCTCCGTAAAAGAGGGCGAGGCCCGGGGTCATGAGCAGGACCAAGGCCGCGGAAGTCAGCATCCAGGCCGTGTCTCCGGTATCGACCTTGGGAGGCGCGGGGGCGGCGGGCGGCGGCGTAGCTGCGGCCGAAACCGGTTCGCCGGGTTTGGGCGGCTCCGCGACAGCAGCCGGGGCCTGAGCGGGTTTGTCCTGTCCAAAAACGAGCTCCGCTCCCGCAGTGAAAGCAAAAACGATAAGAATCCCTACGGCAAATTTCCTCTTCATCCCATCCTCCGTTTCCTCAAGTCAAAAAGTGAATTTCAGGTTCATCCCGGCCACCCAGGTCTCATCCAGTTTCCCATTCGGGTTGTACGATTTTCCATCCACGGTCTTTCTCGCCCGGTCCGACAAGGGAAACCAATACTGGACGACGGGCTGGATCGAGAAGGCTTTGCCCACGGGGATGGTGACTCCGGCGCTGATCAGCCCGTCATGGAAAGCCTGGTATTTTTCCCCCGTATACCCCCCGGTTGTGGATTCATAGGTTTTCCAGTAGCCGCTGTCGCCGATAAAATACCCGGCAGACCCCATCAGGTCGAGGGTCATCCCCCGGTAAATATCAAAAGAGTGGGAAAGGGAAAAATTGAAATAGGTGCCGGGATATGCGGTTATATCCCGGTATAGGAACAAGGTGGGTTTCCCCGGGATTTCCAGGGTCAGACTCCCGTACAGCTCCTCCGTTTCCGCGGTGAATTTTGTCCCGTAATAGATATACCCTGCGGTGAGACTCAGCTTACCGAGGTTAAAATTGTAGCTTAGGATCAGATCTGTTTCGTTAAAACTCTTTTGCCCCGGCCGATCCGGAACGAAAGACTGTGTGGGATTTTCATCGGTGTCGATGTTGCCCCAGAAAGAAAAGGAAAAGCCGCGGTAGGATATCCCCACGCTCGGCTGCAGAACGACGCTGCCGCTGCTATACTCATAACCTCTGAAAACATATTTGTTGAACCCCCCAAGGGCGGCAAACCCCGTTACTTTGGGCTCATCGGCCGCAAACAAACAAGAAACCGAACTCAAGAAGAACAGAACCGCCAGGCAAATCCTTTTGCCCATACCCCCTCCTTATGTAAAGGGGAAAACCCTTATCAACTCCCATGCCAACCCCGAGGAAGCGCCAGGATATTAAAATTGGGCAAGGGAATCAGTCTGTTGGGTTTCTATCGGGGAATTCTCCCCCAAAAGGTTTTTTGCGCGAATCTTGGGCAGAAATCAGGCGGGGGAAAGACTGAAAATAAAATAGCTAAAAAAAGTCCAGGCCTTTGGAACAGATGCCGACTTTTTGTCACCCTGGGTAAAACGAGGGCAGGAAAATTTCTAAGGGGCTTGAGCCCCCAAGGGCTTTTCGATGATCAGAAATATTTCTTTTGCGGCGGCTTCCGGGTTTGGGGAAGAAACCCCCTCCGCTGCCGGAGCCATTTTAATTCCCAACTGGCTTTTTTTCGGGCCGGCCGGTTTTGCCGTGAGGGTTGCGGCATAACGTTCCTGGGTTCCTTCGCGCAGGAAAACCCCTCTGAGCACGACCTCCTCGCTTCCCAAACGGGAAATCTGAAAGGAGTTTCCTCTCCGAGTCCGGGCGTAATCCTGCAGAGCGGAATTCACCTGGGGGTGGAAAGAAGCGAAGTCGACCGGGTACGTGCGCGAGAAAGTATCCGCCGGGGCAATTTTCTGGATCATTTTTTCGAGGAAGCTTTTTTCGGCGGGCGCTTCCGGCGGGGGCGGGCTTTTCGGGGGAGGTTTGTCCGGGGCGGCTTTCTCCTGTCGGATCGGCTCTGGGGCCGGTTTCTTTTCGGAAACGATTTGCACCGTCCCACATGAATTTAGCCCCCAAAGGATCGCCAAAAAGACAACTCCGAAATAAAAACCTTCCCGTTTCATAAAAACAATGTAACATATTTTCAAGGCAAGGGCCAATTTCCCATTGTAAAAATTCAAAAAAGCCGATAGCCTTGGAGCGTAATTTTCGTTTTCCGGTCAGCTCTTGCCGGAAAACCAGGACGACCGCCGGGCAGGAAATTCCCTGGCCATTTTTCAAACAAGGGTCGGGAATCTTAGAAGCATCCTCCCGCCGCAGAAAAGGAGACCAGGCACGATGACGGAGTCAAACCCCTACCAAGAAATGGCCGGACTCATGGGCGCATCCGAGTCGAAAATCATTCCCCGGATTCTCCGGATGATCGCCGATGAAAAGGAAATTCAAATCATGAAAGCCGCTTTTCCGCCGGCCACCGCGGGGGAGCTGGCGTCCCAAACCGGTTTTCCCGAGCCGGAAGTCGAATCCGCGGTGCGGACGATGTTTGCCAAGGGCCTTCTGTTTCATTCCAAGAAAGAAGGGGCCACCCGTTTCTACCGGGTGAAAACCGTTCCCCAGTTTCACGACAGCTCGGTTTTGTGGCCCGGAGCGACCCGGGTGTTTCTCGATCTCTGGAAAGAATATACGGAAAAAGAATGGCCCGATTTCGGCAGGGTCATCGAAGCCTTTTTGCCCAAGCCCGCCATCCGGGTGGTCCCCGTGGGCGCAACGATCGAAGCCAAAGCCAAGGTTCTGGCCATGGATGACGTCCGCGACATCATCGCCAAGGCCCGGAATCTGGCCGTTACCCCCTGCACCTGCCGCACCGTGGATGGGAAATGCGGAAAACCGGTGGAGGTCTGCATCCAGGTCAACCGGGCCGCCGATTACGCCCTCCAGCGAGGAACCGGGCGGCCCCTCGCCAAGGAGGAGGCCATTGGGCTCCTGCACCTGGCGGAAAAGGAGGGGTTGGTTCACATCGTGGATAACCACCAGACGGTCGACCACATCATCTGCAACTGCTGCGGGGACTGCTGCATCAACTGGCGCCTCCCGAACTTTCAGAAGTTTGTGGCCCCCAGCCGGTTCCGGGCCCGGGTCATGATGGAGGAGTGTATCGGCTGCCAGGTCTGCTTGGAGCGCTGCTATTTCAGCGCCATTCGCATGGAGGGAGTTGAACCCCGGGCCAGGATCGACGAAGAAAAGTGCCTGGGGTGCGGGCTCTGCACCATCACCTGCCCTACGGAGGCGATTCTCCTAAAGGAAATCAAGTCGCCCGAATCGATCCCGGCGTAGCGTTCTTTCCCAAATAAAACAAGGGGGGCAACGAGTCACGGTTAGAATTCTGGAAGCCGAAAGGGCTGTCAGGCGACTCTTATCCTATCCTTTGCCCCGAGCCCCCCGTCCCTGAAGGGATACGAGATCATCGGCATTCGGGTTTATTTATCTTTGGACTTGTCGAGCTTTGTGAACTTCGACCCCTTCAGGGAAATATCCGCCATAAACCCTTTGGCGTCAAAAACAAAAGCAACGATCGGATCCTTCATCGTCGTAGTGTCCAGGCGGGTCCCCGCGCCGATGTCCCACAGGGCAACGTTCCCATCCACTCCGGCTTCCCAGTTCGCGCTTCCGCGAAATTGCTTCAGCGCGGCATCGGTCATGAAGGCGATGATGATATCCTTCTTCTGAGCGCCGATCGTGAGTCCAAAAGAGGCGGCGGCGATATTGTAATAGTCAACGGTTTTTCCTCCCACCCGCAGGGCCCCCTCGCCATATTCTCCGGCGAAGACAAATCCGCCCTTGACCACCCCCGGCATAACCAACAGCCCTTTGGCGCTCTTTGCAAACTCCTTGGCCCCCTGTACGTCTTTATAGAAACGCTCCAAAGCCACGTCGACACTGGTATCGATTTCCCGGGCTGTGGCGGCGTAGGAAGCGCTTGTTGAAAACAATAACATCCCGATTCCCGCCAACAGGGCTAAACCTTTTCCCTTCTTCCTGAATTCCTGAATAACCATCGTTTTTCTCCTTTCTTGAACTGACGAAGTTTCCCTGCATTTGCAGGATCTTCGCCCCGCCCGGCGAGTCATTGATTGAGCGAAGCGTCCGTCCTCACCCTTTGGGCCTTCCGGTAAGGGGGTCTGTCTTTCCCCCATATCGGACCCATCGGAATCCCTTTATTTCTGATGCCCCGTCTGCGCGAAAGGAATCAGCCGGAAGCATTCTTGTCCTTCACCCCCTTCCTCATCTCTCCCGAACTTCCGCTTCCCATGGGACAATAAGCAATTTGGAGATGTGTCAAAGTTGATGACTTCGTAAAAGGCCATCTGCGGCGTTGCGCTTCAACTTCGTCGCTACGGCCCACCTGTAAGTGCGCCTCACTCCTCAGTTATTGTACGCCTTGCATCTGGAGCTTGTTACAAAGTCATCCCTTCGCAGACTTTTCACGAGATCATCAATTAATAAGTATAGACAATTGTCGCGGGAGGGAAATGGGGTAAAACCCCTATTTTGACTGAAAATAAAGCGTATTTTTAATGGGTTCAAAAAACAATCTCCCGCCTTGACCTGGTCCTCCTCCATGCAGGCGTGCGCTTCAATCCTGCCCTGTCAGACAATGGGCCTCAACGCACCTCGATCACCCCGTTCTTTAAAACGGCCCCCCCTTGGGCGTTATGAACCTCCAAGAGGTACATACCGGGGCGGGCTTCCCAGACCTTCACCTGCAGATTCTCCCCCGGGATAACCGGGCTGCTGAAGCGCGCGGCGTAGCTTTTCACTCTTCCGGCATCCCCTTTCAAGACCTCCTGCACAAACCGGCGGCAGGCGACCCCGTAGGTGCACAACCCGTGGAGGATGGGTTCTTTGAAACCCACGGCTTTGGCAAAAGCCGGGTCGATGTGGAGGGGATTGCGGTCGCCGGTCAAACGGTAGAAGGCGGCCTGGTCGGCCCAGGTCTTCGCTGCGAACTCCAAATCCGGTTTTTCCCCCGGACCGGCGGGAACGTCTTTCTTGGGCTGAGCGGGGCCTCCAAAGCCTCCTGCGCCCCGGACGAAAATGCCCAGCCAGTTGGTGCAGAGAGGGGTCCCGCTCTTGTCTTTTGTTTCCAGACGCATGATGATCAGCGCGCCGGAGCCCTTATCGTAAATCCCTTCGATCCAAGCGGTCGTGGAAATCGTCGCGCTCCGCGGAAGCGGGTTGTGGATCTCCAGGGTCTGCTCCCCGTGAACAACCATGGCATAGTTCGCCCGCGTGGACAAGAAGGCTTCCGCCGCCGCACTATTGGGAAACACGACCCCGTAAGTGGGAAAGGCCTTGAAATCCTTGCTCCCCTCGTAGACGTACTCGAGGTTCTCGCGGGTGAACCCGATCCCCAGCGCGTAGATCATCAGGTCTCTTTCGGTGTACGTGAAATCGTAAGGCCCCCACGCTTTCCCGACCGCTTCCAGATTCAGCGCCATGGTTTCCCTCCTTGGTAGAATACTAAAGTTAATGGTCTCGTAAAAAGTCGAATTTTCATATAATTTGTCATTCCGGCGAAAGCCGGAATCCAGTTATTTCAAGACGTTCTGGACCCCGGCTTTCGCCGGGGTGACGGCCTACTTGACTTTTTACGAGTCATCAAAGTTACAAGTGTCTTAAGTTTAATTGCAACTTCTAACTTGTAACTTCCAACTTCTAACTCATTTCTTCATTCGGTACCTGTTCGTGATCGGCAGGCGTCGGTCCTTCCCGAAGGCTCGGGGCGTGATTTTGACCCCCGGGGAGGCCTGCCTTCGTTTGTACTCGTTTAGGTCGACCTTGCGGATGATCTCTTCGACCATCCCCCGCTTAAATCCCTTGCCCAGGATCGTTTCCAACCCATGGTCCTCCTCCACATAATCCTGCAACACCGGATCCAGGACCTCATACGGGGGAAGGGAGTCGGTGTCTTTCTGGTTGGGCCGGAGTTCGGCCGACGGCGGTTTCTCCAGGACCCGCAGCGGAATGACGGGCCGGGTCCCGACGGAATTCCGAAAAACCGACAACTTATAAACCAGGGTTTTGGGAACATCTTTAATAACCGCGAACCCCCCGGCCATGTCGCCATACAGGGTGCAGTAGCCCACGCTCATCTCGCTCTTGTTACCGGTTGTCAGCACCAGCCACCCAAACTTGTTGGAAAGGGCCATGAGCAGGTTGCCCCGAATGCGGGCTTGCAGGTTCTCTTCCGTCACGTCCCGCTCTTTCCCCGCAAAAGGTTTGGCGAGGGTTTCCAAATAGGAGGAAAGAACCTCCCCGATGGGGATCACGCGGAACTCGATGCCCAGGTTTTCAGCGAGCAGACGGGCGTCCTCCAGGCTCTCGGAAGAGGAATACGCCGAGGGCATAGCCACGCCCACAACCCCTTTGTTTCCCAAGGCGTCCACGGCAATCGCCGCGGTCAGGGAAGAGTCGATCCCGCCGCTCAATCCGAGGACCGCTCTCCGGAAGCGGTTTTTGCGGATGTAATCCCCGGTCCCGAGGACCAAAGCCCGGTAGACTTCCTCAACGGGATCGAGAACCCCGGTCGGGCGGGGGGAAATAGGGCGGCGGGTTTTTTTCCCGGGCAGCGGCGCCAGACATATTTTTTTCAGCCTATCCTCGCCGGAGCTTTCCAGGCTTTCTTTGCGGCCCCGGGGATCATGGAGCCGGTGCAGGAGAACCTCATCCAGATCCAAATCCACGAGAAGCAAATCCTCTTCAAAAGACTTCGCCTGCGCGACCAGTTCCCCTCGTTGATCCAGGACCATCGAGCCCCCGTCGAAGACGAGCTCGTCCTGGCCTCCCACCAAGTTCACGTAGGCCACAATGGTCGCGTAATCCCAGGCCCGCGTGGACAGCATTTTCTGGCGGAAGTCCCTCTTCCCGGCATGATAGGGAGAAGAGGAGATGTTGACGACGACCTGCGCGCCCCCCCGGAGCGACTGGGTGCGCACCGGGTCCCCCGGATACCAGATATCCTCGCAGATATTGACGCCGAAAACCGCCCCCTCCAGATCGCACACCAGGATCTCCCTTCCCTCCCGGAAATACCGGTTCTCGTCGAAAACCCCGTAATTCGGGAGATAGATCTTTCGGTAGGTTTCCACCCATTTTCCGTCGTGCAGGATCGCGGCGGCGTTGTAAATGTCCGCTCGCACTTCGGCAAAGCCCACGATGGCCGTGATCCCCCGGGTGGCCCGCGCCACTTCCTGCAAGGCGCTCACGTTGTCGCGGAGAAAGGCCGAGTTCAAGAGGAGATCCTCCGGGGGATAACCGGAAATGGCCAACTCGGGGACCGCCACCAAGTCGGCCCCCGCCTCTCGGGCCAAGCGGATGGTTTGGGTGATTTTTTCGGCATTCCCCCGGAAGTCTCCCACCGTGCTGTTGATTTGCCCCAGGGCGAGGCGAAATTTCCGTTTCATTCGTCCCCCTCGCTGATCGCCACCTCTTTTCGAATCCGATATCGTTCGATTTTAGACCTCAGGGTATTTCGGCTCATCCCCAAAAGAAGGGCCGCCTGCACCTGATTTCCGCGGGTCTCCTGCAAAGCCCTCTTGATCAGAATCTTTTCCAAGGAGGACATCAGATCGGCCTCGGGGGATTCCTTGGAGCGCTCGGAGAGAACCTTGAAGACCGGCTCCATCAGGGTTCCCAGCCGTTTTTCGAAATCCCCCGTATCCGCAGCCCCTCCGCCTGCGGCTCCGGCCCCCTCGAAGGAAAAATCCTCCGGGAGCAGGGTATTCCCTTTGGCGACCACCATGGCTCTTTTAACCGCATTTTCGAGTTCCCGAACATTTCCGGGCCATAAGGAGCGAACCAGTCCCTCCATGGCCTTGGCGGAGATATCACGAACCTTGGGATTGATATCCATCCAAAAACGTTGGATGAAATATTTTACCAATTCGGGAATATCCTCCTTTCTTTCCCGCAGAGGAGGCAGGGTTAGAGAGACGACCTTTAACCGGTAGTAGAGATCCTGCCGGAAATTCCCTTCCCGGATTCCTTTCTCCAAATCTTTATTGGTCGCCGCGACGAGACGAACGTCAACCGCTATGCTTTCCGATCCCCCCAGCCGTTCAAATCGGCGTTCCTGGAGGACCCTCAGGATTTTGGCCTGCGTAGCCGGCGTCATGTCGCCGATTTCATCCAAAAAAAGAGTTCCTCCATGACCTTGTTCAAACCTTCCGATGCGCCGGGTGAGGGCCCCGGTGAAAGCGCCTTTTTCGTGTCCGAAAAGCTCGCTTTCCAAGAGCGTCTCCGGAATCGCCGCGCAATTCACCGGGAGGAAAGGGCGGTCCGCCCGCTGGCTGTGGTGATAAACGGCCCGGGCCACCATTTCCTTGCCGGTCCCGCTCTCCCCCCGGAGGAGCACGGTCACCTCCGTGGGGGCAACCTGGCCGATCATCTTGTAGATTTCCTGCATGGCCGGCGAGGACCCGACGATGGACTCCGCGGCGACTTCCCCCTCCTTTTGATCCGGCAGGGCGACCACCTTCTTCATCATCCGGGAAACTCCCAGGGCCCGCTCCACGAGGCCTTTCATTTTGGGGATATCGAAAGGCTTCAGGATGTAATCGAAAGCCCCGGACTTCATCGCTTCGATGGCCGTCTCCGTGGTTCCGAACGCCGTCATCAGGATAACCAGAGCCTTGGGGTCTTGCTCTTTGAGCTGCCTCAGCACCTCCAAACCGTTCTGCCCGGGCATCTTGATGTCCATCACCACCAACTCCGGCTTTTCCGCAAAAAAAAACGCCAGGGCTTCCGCGCCGTTCTTCGCCGCCGTCACCCCCAGGCCCTGCCCCTCCAGCATCCGGGTCAGGGAATACCGCATGCTCGCATCGTCATCGACGATCAAAATTCTGTCCAAGAAACCCCCATAATAAAGTTACAAGTCGGAAATTCTAAGTTGAAAGTGAAAAAAAACGTAACCCTCCAGTCACGGGTGGCCCGGGGCAAGTTTTGTTGTGGCCTGGGGGTTCGGGCGGTACGCGCCGGAAGCATCGGCCGGGAAGGGCAGAGACCCGGAGAAAGCACCGAACCTCCGCCAAAGGATGCGGGAGGCCTTGGCCCCCGCCCGCTCCACGAAGAAACCACCGCCTTATGATTCCAAGCGGACCGCCCGGACCCCCAGGCCAGGGCACCTCCTGGTATTCACGCCGGACCCAAATCCGTAGCGGCTTCCCACCCTTGACTGAAGGGTTACAAAAGAACTTAAGGCCCTTCTAACTTTTACCACCATACCCTCTATGATTTCAAGGGCAGGGTTATCGAAAACAAAGTCCCTCTTCCTTCGCCGCTCTCCACCCGGATCTTTCCCTGATGTTCTTCCACGATCCGCTGGGCCACGGAGAGCCCCAAACCGATTCCTTCTTCCTTGGTGGAGAAGAAGGGTTCGAAAATCTTGTTTTGAATTTCCGCCGGAATCCCCTCGCCGGTGTCCTGCACCCGGATCTCCACGGCCCCCCCGGTCCCTCTCCCTTTGCCGGGCGCGAGCAGGAGCGTTTGAATCCGCAGTTTTCCCCCTCCGGGCATCGCTTGAAGAGCGTTGAGGATTAGATTCAAAAGAACCTGCTTCATCTGCTCCCGGTCCATGGAAACGGGCGGGAGATCGCGTTCATCCTCCCGCGCTAATTCAACCCCTTGAGATTCTATTTCGTACCCGACGAGCGCCAAAGTCTCCTCGATCAGTTTCCGGGCATCGGCTGTTTCCAAAAAGGGGGGCCGGGGCCGGGCAAAATCCAGAAACTGCCGGATGATCTTGTTGACCCGCTCAATTTCGGCCTCGATGACCTTCAGATCCTTGTCCCGGGAGGATTCGGTGGCCCCCGGGTCCGCCAGAGAGTGGATAAGGATCTTGATGCTCGTCAGCGGGTTGCGGATCTCATGGGCGATACCGGCGGAGAGCTTGCCCAGGGCGGCCAGCTTCTCCGCCTGAAAGAGTTGTTTTTGGGTTGCCTCCAGCTCGGCCGTTGCCTTTCTCACCCGTTCTCCGAGCTGTTCATTGAAGCTCTTCAGCTCCTCGTACATCAGGGCGTTTTCCAGGGCCAGAGCGGCCTGATTGGCGAAGATCATCAGGGACTGGAGCTTCCTTTCCGTGATCCCCGCCTCGCTGATCAGATTGTCGGCGGCAATGCCGCCCAGGACTTTTTTCCGCGAGAGGAGGGGCGCCGCCGCCAGTGACTTGACCCCCAGGAAACCGATCAGGTCCCGATTGACCCGGGGATCGCGGGCGGCGTCCTCCACGATGAAAGGACGGCCTTCGCTGATGGCCCGCGAAATAATGTTGTCCTCCTTCTCATAGGGGAGACTGAGGGCGGAAAGCCTGTCCTTCTCAATGCCCACGGCCAGCCTGCAGATCAGCTGCTTCTTTCCCTCATCCAGGAGGTAAAGCCTGGCCCGGTCAAATCCGATGCCCCGCACGACCCCCTGGAGAATCAGCTCCAAGATCTCATCTAAGTTGAGCGTGTGCATGGACTGGCCGATTTCGCGAAGGAGGGACAGCTCCCGCACCCGCTGCACCTCTTCCAAGATCTCATCCTGCTTCTTCTGGAATTCCGCGAAAAGCGGGTACGCCGCCAGGGAATAGTCCTCCTGGTCCAGCCCGCGTCTTTCCTGCTCGGGGGAGACCCGCAGGCCCAGCGAAGAGGAAAGGATTCTGAAGAACCCGTAAGCCGGAGGGAAGGCCCACAAAAAGACGGCCCCGGCCGCCGCGGCCTGCGCGCCGAGAAGTTCCCAGCCCCCTCCGAAGAACAGGCCGTTCACCGGGTAGCCGAGGTTCATTTCTGAATACGTTTCCTGCGTGAAGAGGCCGACCGCCAGGGTCCCCCAGACTCCGTTGACCCCGTGGATCGAAATCGCCCCCACCGGATCGTCAATTTTCAGGCGTTCGCAAAACCGAACGGAAAGAACCAGCAGGCCGCCGCCGATCCCCCCCACGACTGCGGCGCTCAGGGGGGCGAGGATCGCCGCCCCTCCGGCGCTGGAAACCAGGCCGGAAAGAACCCCCTTCAGCATCGTCTCCGCATCCGGCTTCCCGCGCCCGATCTTTGGAAAAACCATGGCGCCCAGAGCCCCGCCGGCCCCGGCCAGAAACGTGTTCAGGGCGATCAGAGCAATCCCGCTGTTGGGGGAAAGGAGGGTGTTCCCGGTGTTGGATCCAAACCAGCCGAGCCACATGAGAAAGAGCCCCAGCCCCGCCAGGGGGAAATCATGCCCGGCGATGGCATTGGGAGAGCCGTCGCGGTTGAAGCGGCCGAGCCGGGGCCCCAAAACCAAGACCGCGGCAAGAGACACCCACCCGGCCAGAGAGTGAACGACGCTGGCGCCGGCGAAATCGATCGCCCCCAGCCGCGCCAACCACCCCCCCTGCCAGACCCAGTGAGCGGCAATGGGATAGATCCAGATGCTGATGAGGCCCGAGTAAAAAAGATATCCGCGGAGCCGGGTTCGTTCGCTCAGGGCCCCGGAGGCGATCGTCGCGGCGGTAGCGGCGAAGAGAAGCTGAAACAACACATCGGAGAACTTCCAGTTGGTCAGGGAACCCGCCGAACTCAAGGCGGACAGGAAAAAATCACCGGTCCCCAGAAGCCCGCCGGCGCTCTCGCCGAACATGAACCCATACCCAACGGCGAGAAAACCAAAAGCCGCCAAGGCAAAGGAGGCGAGGTTTTTCAAGATCACGCTGCCGGCATTTTTGCCCCGGGTAAACCCCGCTTCCATCAGAGTGAATCCGGCGAACACGAAGAGGATCAAAAAGGATACGGTCAGGGTCCAGATCATTTCCGGGGAGAGGGAATCGGAGGCAAAGTCCTTCCCCGGGATCGCCCACGCGGTTCCCAAAAAGGAGAAAAGGAATAGAATGGGAAAAGAAAGGAAGGTTTTGGTCATGGCCCCGGGTCGCTCAAAACCGGGCCCCGAAGAATTGCCAATCGAGCGGAGCGCCTATCCTCCTTGCTTTTTGAATGCTCGATTCCTGGAACCCTGTTTTTTCTGGATCTTAGCACTGTTCCGGGGCAAAAAAAAGGGGGAAAGATCTCTCTTTCGTACCCATTCAGTGACGGGGGGGCGGCCGGCTTTGTTGGTGGCCTGGGGGTTTGGGCGGTACGCGCCGGAAGCATCGGTCGGGAGGAGCAGAGACTCGGAGAAAACCCTGAGACTCCGATCTCAACGGCGGGAGGCCTTGGCCCCCGCCCCCTCCACGAAGAAATCGACCCCTTATGATTCCAAGCGTAGCGCCCGGACCCCCAGGCCAGGGCGCCTCCTGGTATTCACGCCGGACCTGAATCCGTAGCGGCTTCCCGCCCGTTACCGAACGGTTACGGCTCGTTCCCCTTCCCTTTTGGTCATTGTTTTGGGGGGGAGGGCTCGAACTGGGCGCGGGGAATTCCCGCACTCGGTTCGCATTTCACCCCTGTACCTGGTTGGCCAGGATGATTGCTTCGGCGATCTCCCGCATGCTTTTCCGCAGGTCCATGGATTTTTTCTGCAGGCGGCGGAAAGCTTCATCTTCGGAAAGGCGCTGCTGCTTCATCAAAATCCCTTTCGCCCGCTCCACCAGCTTCCGGGAGATCAGTTCATCCTCGATCATCTTGGCCTTCATGATCAGGCCGGCGTTTTCGATGGCCACCGCCGCCTGGTTGGCGACGGTCGTGAAAACGTCCACTTCGCTCTTCGTAAACTTATGAGGGAAGGAGGTGTAGCAGTTGATCACGCCCACAACCTTGTCCCGCACCGACATGGGGACGCTCAGCATCGAAACCAAGCTTTCTTTGCGGGCCAGTTCTTTTTCTTTAAATCGGGGTTCTTTCAACACGTTGAGGATCATCATCGGTTTGTTCTGCAGGTACACATAGCCGACGACCCCCTCCCCCGGGTTGAGGCTCCGTTCTTTTAGATACTCCTCGCTCATGGACTGGGTGGCGCGGATCTTCAAAGCCTGATCCCGTTCGTCGAGAAGCCAAAGGGAGCATATCTTGGATTTCATCACTTCGGCCGTGACCACCACGATCAGACGCAGGAGATCCTCCAGGTAAAGATCGGAGGAAATCGCCTTGCTGATCGTGGAGAGGGCTTCCAATTTCTTGACCAACGACCCTTTGGTGCCGGTGTGTTCCATGGCAATTCGTTCCCCCGCGGCCCTTGAATGACGTTTTTAAAGCCCTTTGATAAGGGCTAAAGTTCTGCCCCTTTTTCAATTTCATTGTATCTCCCCCGGGCCTTTCCCGTCAAACCCAATTCAACCCTTGCCGTACCCATTCAGTGACGGGGGGGCCGGCAATTCAACCCCTCGGAAAAGCGCAGGGAACAAAACCGAAACGGAGCAGGAAACGGTGTTTCCATTTGACGCAGATCATGGCCGAAATCTTCCACGCAAAATATTCTTGTGGATAGTCAAAATTGATCTTACAATACCTTTTGTCCGCAGAAGGAGACTGCTCCATGATTCAGGGAAAATTTTCCATGAACCGCCGTCATTTTTTGAAAGCTTCCGCCGCCGGCATCGCCTTGACTCTATCCGGAAACCCGCTTCTGCTCTCGGCCCAGGAAAGGCTTGACCTGGCAGTGATCTCCGGCGACCCCGGGGCGGCCACCCGCAAGGCCCTGGAAGTCATGGGGGGCATCTCCCGATTCGTAAAAAGGGGGCAGAAAGTCGTCCTCAAACCCAACATGTCTTTTCCCCGCCCTCCCGAGGGCGGAAGCAACACCCATCCCGAAGTCGTGGCCACTGTAGCCCGCGCCTGCGCCGAAGCCGGAGCTTCCCAAGTCCTGGTGCTCGATTACACCCTCGGCCGGCCCGAGCCCTGCCTCGAGCGGTCCGGCATCCGGGAGGCCTGCAAGAATATCAAAAACGTTTACGTTCTGGCCCCTCATGAGAAAAAGTTTTTCAAAGAAATCAAGGTTCCCCAGGGAAAAGCCATGGACCGCATCGAAGTGCTCAAGGACGTCCTGGAATGCGACGCCCTGATCAGTCTTCCCGTAGCCAAATCCCATTCGGCCACGGGAATCAGCATGGGAATCAAGGGCCTTATGGGTCTCATCTGGGATCGGAAGAGCTTTCATGACACCTATAATATCAATGAAGCGATCGCGGACATGGCGTCGGTCATCAAGCCCCACCTCACCATCCTGGATGCAACCCGCGCCTTGGTGAGCGGGGGCCCGGCGGGTCCCGGAGAGGTTGTCAAACCGAACCTGGTCGTCGCCGGAACCGACCCCATCGCCGTCGACGCTTACGGGGTCACCGTCGCCCCCTGGTATGGGCAGAATTTCAAGGGGAAGCAGGTCGAGCATTTGGTCGCCGCCCATCAGCGGGGACTCGGGGAAATCGATCCGGAGCGGTTGAAGATTTACAAGGGAAAAGCGTAAAAATTTCCGAATCATCTTTTGGCAAGGCGAATGCTTTTTTGCCGGGGCAGGGAACCCATTGGCATTAAGGAACGGTCTCTATTCGCAGAACCCGAAGAAAATATAATCTTTTCAGAAGAAACACCGCTTTCCTTTTCAAATAATTTGGAGTTGACCCAAGATTCCTAAAATGCGCTAAAACGAGGGTCGTGCTTAAAATTTTGGTGGCTTCGCAAGAATTCGTCATCGCTTTATGAATTTTCTTTTGAGGCGTTTCGCTGAGTGCTATGCTCGTGGCGCTTTGGAACCTTTTACGAAAACCCTCGGATGAAAAATCTGAAACTCGAAACTCGCAACCCGAAACTCTTTTCTTTCTATGAAAACAATCCTCCAAACCCTTTCTCTTCTCTTATTCACTTCCCTCTTCCTGCTGGCCACGTACACGATCCCGGACTGGCTTCCTGCCGATCTCTACCTCCGCCTTGACCCTCTCTTGGCCTTGGGTGCGGTCCTGGCCCGGAAAGAAATTATCCTGCGGGGATTATGGTCCCTGATCCTTGTCGGCGCGACCCTGTTGGTCGGCCGATTTTTCTGCGCCTACGTCTGCCCCATGGGCGCGTCCATCGATTTTCTTGACCGCCTCTTCTTTCGAAAAAGAGCCCGCCGGGATCTTCCCCGAGGCAAATCCCCGGGCAAGGTGAAATTCTTCCTTCTCTTCCTTTTTCTGAGCGCCGCCCTGGGCGGGCTATCCCTCGGCTTCTTTCTGGACCCCGTCTCGCTTCTCACCCGCGTCTACGCCCTGTTTTTTTACCCCTTCGCCGTCACCCTGTTCAATCTTCTTATGGATCTCTTTCGCCCGGTCCTCCAAGCCCTGGGTTGGATCGGCCTGGCCCGATGGCACACTCCCCAGCCGGTTTTTTACCTGGTTTTGATCACCTTTCTTGTCTTTGCCGCCATCATCGCCCTCAACCGCTACGCGCCCCGTTTCTGGTGCCGCTATTTGTGCCCCCTGGGAGCTTTTCTGGCCCTGCTTTCCCCTCTGGGTCTGTTTAAACGGCGGGTGAACGAGGCGTGTAACGAGTGTATGAAATGCCGGAAAAACTGCCCCATGGCGGCGATCGAAGAGAACCCCCGGAATACGCGTCTTTCGGAATGCATCCAGTGCCGGACCTGCGCCGATGTTTGTCCTCAGAACGCGGTCTCTTTTTCTCCGGCGGTGAAAAACGCCCCCCCCGTCGGAGAATATTCTCCGCCCGAAATCTCCCGCCGCGGGTTCCTCTATTCCTTCACCGGAGGAATGACCTTGGCCTTCCTCGCGGAGCGCACCCCTTTCGCCCCCTTGCGGGGAAAGCGGCAGTTGGTCCGCCCTCCGGGGGCCCTGCCGGAGGATGAATTTCTGCAGACCTGCATCCGCTGCGGAGAGTGTCTGAAATCCTGCATCACCAATACCCTCCAGCCGTGCTTTTGGGAAGGAGGACTCACCGGCCTCTGGACCCCCAGGCTGGAAACCCGGTATGCGGCTTGCGAACAGAACTGCCATGTCTGCGGGAAAGTGTGCCCCACCCAGGCCATCCGCTCCGTCTCCTTGGAAGAGAAAAACCACGCCAAAATCGGGACGGCCATTCTGCGCAAAGAAATGTGCCTCGTTTGGGCGGAGGACAAAATCTGTCTGATCTGCGACGAGATCTGCCCTTACAACGCCATCGTTTTCCGGACGATCGAGGGCCACCGCCGCCCGGTCGTCATCCCCTCCCGGTGCAACGGCTGCGGTTGGTGCGAGGTGAAGTGCCCGGTGAAAGGGGAATCCGCCATCGGGGTCGTGCCCCACGGCGAAATCCGATTGAAGGAGGGCTCCTACGTCAAGGAGGCCAAGAAGCTTCAGCTGGAGTTCAAGGCGGACCCGGGAGACGATCAGTTTATTCTGCAGAAGTCGGGATTAAAAAACGAAGAGGGAAAAAAAGAGGAGCCGCCCGCAAAGACCTTCCCGGAAGAGCAGGCCCCGAAGCCGAAAGGATTTCTGTGAGGAATCTCGCCGGTTTCAAGTTTTGGGTTTCAACTTGGAATTTCCGTAATACTTCAGCCCTTTGAAAAAAGGAATTTCGTCAGGGCCAAGCGGTTCCGGGCACATGATTTTTTCAAAACTCTAAACTGATACGAATTTCCAACTTTAACTTTTGAACTTTTTGTAACATTTTAGCATTTTCAAAAGCCATTAAATCCCCCTTGATCCCCCTTTCAAAGGGGGAAAAATGGGACCTTTCCGTGAAAGCGGGCTGAAAAGCTCCCCTCCCCTTGAAAGGGAAGACGGGAGGGGTTTCTGAACCGAAATTTCAAAAAGCTAAAAGTTGCTCAATCGATGGTTTCAATTGCAGGGGCGCGATGCTTCGCGCCCGATATCGGGCACGCGCAGCGTGCCCCTACATGCAAGGCTTGCAAAAACTGAGGAGAGAGGCCCCTTAGGGGCCGCAACGACGAAGTTGAAGCGCAACGCCGCAGATGGACTTTTTACGAGACCATCTTTTTTATTTTCCTTTGGTAATGATCCCGAACTCCCGCATCTTCCGCCGGAGGGTATTGCGGTTGATGCCCAGGAACCGGGCTGTTTTCAATTGGACGTGTTTGGTCTTCTCGAGCGCCGATTTCAGCAGGGTTCTTTCCACGACCTTCAGGACTTCATCGTAAAGCTGACTGTGGGAACGGGGATCCACTTTCATCTCGGCGATCATGCGGGCCAGCCTCTCTTCCAAAATCTCCGTCAGCGAGATTTTTCTTCTGGCCTTGGGCACATTCCGCCCCAGATTTTCCAGCTCCTTTCGAAAGCTCCAGTTCTCCTCCAGCAGGGCCCGGTTATCCGCGGCGACGTCCTTCCGCATCAGCATGGCCCCGCTGATCAGGGAACAAATATCCCCCAGAAGATTAAAATCCTCGGTGATCGCCACCGGCTCCTCATAAAAATGGTCGACCCCGATCACGCCGGTGATCGCCCCCTGCATTTTCACGGGGGCGCAAAGAAACGTCGCCTGGCCCCGTTTTAAACCGGCCTTGGATTTCCCGTCGTAAAACCAGCAGGTTTCCCCGTTGTCCGCCACCGCCGCCATCTGCCCTTTTTCCAGAATCTTTTGGACGATCCCCGAGCCGAAATATTCTTTGCGCTTTTTCAGCTCCTCGGAGGATAACCCATGGCAGCCTTTCATTTCCCAGCCGCTGGATTCATCGCCCCGCAGCAAAAGCCCCCCCCGCTTCATGCCCATCTGCTGGGCTAAAATCGAAAAAACCCGCGGGAGGTTATCCTGCAGGTCGATCGAGGAGCCCAGGAGCTTCGCAATTTCGTATAGCGAAACCAACCGGGGCAACGATTTCTTGTCGTCTTCTCTTTCCGCTGGCGCCATCATGAGTGATTTCCTTGCCGCACGCGGGGCAAGCCCCCCGGGCGCGGCCGACAAACCGAATCGTTCTCCGTGTTCATAACCGGGTTTTTCTCTTCAGGTTTTCTATGGAGGCAGAAACAACCCCTTGTCCCTTTCCCTAAGGGGACAAGCTACTAAAATCCGCGGAATGTGTCAAGAGCCATTTTGGAAAAAAATTCGCCCGCTGAAAACCGGGAGACAGCGCGGGAGGAGACCCGCCACGCGAAACTTATTTGAGGATCTGCTGAATGACTTCGGCGAAGGCCCCGGGAGCCCGGACGATCTTCCCCTCCCGGCTTACGAAACCATGGAGGGTCGACCCGGTAACCAGCTCGGCTCCGTCTTCCGCCCGCAGGATGCGGTAGGAAAATTGCAGGGTGACCTTCTTCAAGAAGTCGATCCGGGTTTCGACGATCAAGAGGTCGTCGTACTTGGCCGACCGGTGGTACTTGCAGAATACCTCCGCGACCGGCAGGAAGACCCCTTCGGCTTCCATGGCTTTATAAGCTATCCCGAAATGGCGCATCATCTCCGTCCGGGCAACTTCAAACCAGCGAAGATAATTGGCATAATAAACAACGCCCATGGCGTCGGTGTCACCGTAGGTGACGCGGATTTGGGTGCGGTGCGGTTCGGTGGTCATAGACATGAAGAAAAATATCCGGTTCAGGGTGTGTGTGGGTAAGAAAGAAAATCCTTCAGCCCGCAGATAGGTTGAGACCTCTGATAAATTTTTCCATGAGCCCGTGCCCTCTTTCAACGAGAACCCCGGCCCTCTCAGCCGATTCTTCGTCGAAAGACCTTCCCTCCTCTGCGGGGCTGTCCTTTTCCTCCGATGAGAAGAGGATAAAAGGGACCGGTTCCGAAGAATGAGTCCGGATCGCAAGGGGGGTGAAATGATCGGGCAGAATCAGCACCCGATAGGCGCCGAATTTCTCCGCCCCCCTGAGGACGGGCCCGACGATCTTCTCGTCGAAGTCTTCGATGGCCCGGATCTTGTCCTTCAGTTTGCCGCTGTGGGCCGCCTCATCCGGAGCTTCCACGTGCACGTAAACCAGATCCCGGTCTTCCAGAGCGTTCAGGGCGCCCTGCGCCTTGCCGGCATAATTCGTGTCCAGGTATCCCGTCGCCCCCGGGACATTGACGATATCGAGACCGGCGTAAAGACCGATGCCCTTGATCAAGTCCACGGCCGAAATCACGGATCCCCGGATTCCGAAACGCTGAGTCACGGGTTCCAGGACCGGCGCCTTGCCCTGCCCCCACAGCCAGATTGCGTTGGCGGCCTTCTTCCCCTCCCGGGTCCGCTCCCGATTGACCGGATGGCTCGGAAGGATCTTCTGCGCCCGATTCATGAGCCACAGGATCTCTTCCTCCCCGTCCCCCTCGGGGATATGCGGGGAAATATTGCGCCCCGTTATGTCGTGAGGAGGGGTCGTCTTCAGCCGCAGGCTCGACTCCCCATTGCGCCAGACCAAAAGATGGCGATAGCCGACCCCCGGATAAAGATTGAACTCCTCATTTCCCAATTCCTTTCCCAAATCCCTGACGACCCGCTCCGCTTCTTCGGTGGAGATATGCCCGGCGCTGAAATCATCCATATAGATGTCGCCGCCCTCTCTCAAGAGCGTCACTAAGTTGCAGCGGAAAGCGACATCCGTCGGCCCCAACTTCACGCCCATGGCCACTGCTTCCAACGGCGCCCGACCGGTGTAATAAACCGCCGGATCATACCCGAAAACGGTCAGGTTGGCCACGTCGCTTCCCGGAGAGAACCCGGGGGGAATCGTCCTCACCCGGCCCAGGGTCCCCCGGCGGGCCAGGCGGTCCAGATGAGGTGTCCGGGCGGATTGCAGCGGCGTTTTGCCTCCCAGCTCCGCCACGGGATAATCCGCCATGCCGTCGCCGATGAGAACGATGTATTTCCTTGATAATCCCATGAATGTCCTTTTCCTGTCGCCAACGGATAATAATAATCCCGTAAACAGTCATAAAACCGAGGGTTTCAATTGTAGAGGCGCGATGCTTCGCGCCCGATAACGGGCACGCGCAGCGTGCCCCTACCATGCCCGGCGTGCAAAATCTAAGGAGTGGGGGAAATTCCTGAATCGCCCTTCCCGTTGCTCGGCAACGACGAAGTTGAAGCGCAAAGCCGCAGATGGACTTCTTACGAAACCATTTTATTCCAGGTCCGAAGGGTCTTCGATCCGGATGAGCATGGTCTTGTCCACCACGCTCGGCAGGCGGTCGATGACCTGCAGGGCCTTCTGCATGTTCTTCTCCCTCGCCTCATGGGTCACCACATAGATGGGAACCGCCTTTTCGACCCGCCGTCCCTTCTGGATCACCGAGGCGATGCTGATATCCACATCCCCCAGGATCCCCGAGATCCGCGAAAGAACGCCGGGACGGTCCACAACCGTGAAGCGCAGGTAGTAGGTAGAGCTGATGTCCTGGATGTTCTTGATCTCCGCCTCGTGCCGGTGGCTCCGCTGGTAGCCGAGGAGCGGAACCCGGCGGCTCACCCCGAGGCGGAGGTTGCGGCAGATGTCCACCAGGTCGCTGATCACCGCGCTGCCCGTGGGCATCATCCCGGCCCCGGCCCCGTAAAACATCGTGGAGCCCACGGCGTCCCCCTTTACAAAAATGGCGTTGAAGGGCCCCCCGACCGTGGCCAGGAGGTGGTCCGCGGGGAGGAGCGTGGGATGAACCCGGGCTTCGACCGCCCCTCCGTCGGATTTGGCGATCGCCAGCAGCTTGATGGCGAATCCAAGCTCCTTGGCGTATTCGATGTCCATCGGGGTTATGGAGGAAATCCCCTCGGTGTAAATATCCTCCATTTTCACGTGCGCGCCGTAAGCCAGCGATAGAAGAATCGCAAGTTTGTGGGCGGTGTCGATCCCCTCCACGTCGAGGGTCGGGTCCGCTTCGGCGTAGCCGAGTTCCTGGGCCTTTTTGAGGACCTCCTGGAACTTCTGCTTCTGATGGGTCATTTCGGTGAGGATGTAGTTCGAGGTGCCGTTCAGGATCCCGAACAGGACCTTGATCCGGTTGGCCACCAGGCCCTCTTTCAAGGAGCGGATGATCGGGATGCCTCCGCCCACGCTGCCCTCAAAGCCGATCTCCACGCCCTTTTCCTCGGCCGCGGCAAAGATCTCCCTTCCGTGAACCGCCAGGAGGGCCTTGTTCGCCGTGACCACGCTTTTTCCTTTTTCGATCGCCTGCAGGATAAAGGAGCGCGCCGGTTCGAGCCCTCCCATCAGTTCCGCCACGATGGAGATTTCCGGATCGTCGAGCACGTCCTCCGCCCGGGTGGTGAGGACCGCCGGGTTGACCTTGACGCCGCGATCCCTGGCGATGTCCAGATCCGCAATCCTTTTCAGAACAATCGAAAGCCCGAGCCTCTCCTCGAGCAGTTTGGCGTTCTGCTGCAGAATCCGCACCACCCCGGCGCCCACGGTCCCAAACCCGATCAGTCCGATATGTATCCGTTCCATTTTTTCATCCTTATTTTCACCACAGAGGGCGCAGAGACTCACAGAGAATAAAACCTAATCTAAATTATATTCAAAAATAACTTCTATAATTCCCTGAAATTTTTTTTCTTTTTGATATTTATTCCTCTGCAAAGTTTCTCTGTGTTCTCTGTGGTCAATAATTTTCGTTAAAAAAGTTTTTTGATTCCTTTTACGGCTTGTTTGATGCGCTGCGTGTTTTCCACCAAGGCAAAGCGCACGTGGTCGTCGCCGTACTCCCCGAAGCCGATTCCCGGCGAGACCGCCACCTTGGCCTCCTTAAGGATGAGTTTGGAAAATTCGAGAGAGCCCATCTCTTTGAACTTCTCCGGAATTTCCCCCCACACGAACATCGTTCCTTTCGGTTTTTGGATCCTCCACCCCACCTTTTTCAACCCGTCCACCAAGGCGTCCCGCCTCTCTTCATACCCCTTGCGGATCTCTTCCACACAGCTCTGATCCTCATTCAGGGCGATAATCGCGGCGATCTGGACCGGTTGGAAGATCCCGTAATCCAGATAGCTCTTCATCCGCGCCAAAGCCGCGATCATTTTGGCGTTGCCGACCGCGAAAGCCACCCGCCAGCCGGCCATGCTGTAGCTCTTGGACAGGGAAAAGAATTCCAGACCCACGTCCTTGGCTCCGGGTGCCTGCAGGAAACTCGGGGCCTGGTACCCGTCAAAAACCAAATCGGCATAAGCGAGATCGTGAACCACTACGATGTCATGGGCCTTGGCAAAGGCCACGACTCTTTCGAAAAAGCCGATCTCCACAACCTGGGTCGTCGGGTTGTGGGGAAAAGAGAGGATCAGCATCTTGGGCTTCGGCCAGGTCTGCCGCACCGCTGTCTGCAGGTCTTCAAAAAAGTCCCGGTCCTTGACCAGGGGGATGGTCCGCAGATCTCCGCCGGCAATGATGACGCAGTAAGGGTGAATCGGATAAGCCGGCGTGGGGACAAACACCACATCGCCGGGGCCGATGGTGGCCAGGGCTAAATGCGAAATCCCCTCCTTGGCTCCGATCGTGGCGATCGCTTCGATTTCGGGGTCGATCTCCACGCCGTATTTTCTGGCGTACATGCCCGAGACGGCCTCCCGGAGCTTGCGGATTCCCCGGGAGGCCGAATACCGGTGATTGCGCGGGTTCTTGACGGCCTCGATGAGCTTTTCCACGATGTGGGGGGGCGTAGGGAAATCCGGGTTGCCCATCCCCAGGTCGATGATGTCGTCCCCCCCCCGCCGAGCCTTCATCTTCAATTCGTCGACGATGGCAAAGACATATGGCGGCAGGCGCTTGATGCGATGGAATTCTTCCATTCTGACCTCTGTCCCCCCGGTGAGTTGGCGATGAAACCGTTCTTCCTTATTTCTTTATCGGCAAAAATAAAAACCCCCGAGAGGAGGTTTTTGCCATCCTCAAATTATCCAAACATCCCTGTTTTGTCAAGGGTTTTCTCCCCTTTCGGGTAACCCTTCAGTTACGGGGGGGCGGCAGGCTTTGTTGTTGGCCTGGGGGTTTGGGCGGTACGCGCCGGAAGCATCGGTCGGGATGAGCAGAGACTCGGAGAAAGCCCTGAGACTCCGATCTCAGCGGCGGGAGGCCTTGGCCCCCGCCCCCTCCACGAAGAAATCAGCGCCTTATGATTCCAAGCGTAGCGCCCGGACCCCCAGGCCAAGGCACCTCCTGGTATTCACGCCGGACCTGAATCCGTAGCGGCTTCCCCCCCTTGACTGAAGGGGTACCCCCATATGCTTTTTATCTTTGACAAAAAGCGGCATGCGGGGTAAAAAATGATATTGAATGAGAAAGCCTGGATCTCTCTTTCAAAAGGGATCCTTCACAAAGGTTATGTCCAAAATTCCCGAAAAATACCGAAAACGTCTCATGGGGCTGATCCCCATGGAACGCATTAAGACTTGGCAGATTCCGCGGCCGACCCCATCCCTTCTGCAGGAACTGCTCGCCTTTGACGGGTTGACTCCCACCCTCTCGGATATTCTGGACTCCATGGGTCTAACCGGAGCAGTGCCGGGATCGGTTCTGAAACCGGTTCTCGCGGGCAAGAGGATTGCCGGCCCGGCGGTCACGTTGAAATACATCCCCGAGCGGGCGACCCCGGCTCAATCCTTTCATGACCGCGCGCGGGCAAAGCTGGCGGACCGCGATGCTTATGCTTTCACCGAACCGGGGGACATCGTGGTCATCGACGGCGGCGGAATGGCCGAGGTCTCGGCCATGGGCGGTCTTTCCACCACCGTGGCCAGGTCTTACGGTCTGGCGGGAAACATCGTGGATTGCGGCGTTCGCGATGTCGCCGAAATGCGCAAGTTCGATTACCCCGTTTGGTCCCGGGGGATCACGCCGATCACCGGGAAATTCCGCTTCGAGGCCCTCGAAATAAACGGACCGGTCGTCTGCGCCGGGGTTCAGGTTTCCCCGGGAGATTTGGTCGTGGCCGATGACACGGGGGTCGTGTTTGTCCCCCAGAAGCATATCGAGGAAGTCGTCCGCAGGGCCCTGGAGGCTTCGAAAAAGGAAGAACACCTGATGCAGGCCTTGGAAGACGGGTCCTCTTTCGGGGAGATCAAGAAGATATTGGCGCCGGAAAAATGGTGAAAGTGCAGGGGGTAGGGTGTTGGTTTAGAGGAGCCTAACGCCCACAAATGTTTTTCCCCTTGCAACTTGCGCCTCACGACTTGCGGTTCTTTGGAGGTTTTGAATGGCTTTGGAACTTATGCGCGGAAACGAAGCGATCGCCGAAGGGGCCATCCGCGCCGGTTGCCGGTTTTACACCGGTTATCCCATCACCCCGCAGAATGAACTCTTCGAATACATGGCCAAACGCATGCCGCAGGAAGGAGGAACCTTCCTGCAGTGCGAAAGCGAGGTCGCCGGGATCAACATGATCTGGGGAGCAGCCTGCACGGGGATGCGGGCCATGACCTCTTCGTCCGGTCCCGGCATCAGCCTCATGTCCGAGGGTCTGACCACCCTGGCCGCCGGGGAGCTCCCCTGCGTGATCGTGGACGTAACCCGCGCCGGCCCCGGTCTGGGGCGGATCGCCCCCGCGCAATCGGATTACCGTCAGGTCACCAAAGGGGGAGGCCACGGTGATTATCATGCCGTTGTTCTGGGGCCTTCTTCCACCCAGGAAATGGCCGAAACGGCCAATTTGGCCTTTTACCTCGCCGATCTGTACCGCAATCCCGTCATTATTCTTATGGACGGGATGTTGGGCCAGATGATGGAGCCGGTGGATTTCGCCCTGGTAAAACCCCTCCCCGTCCCCGAAAAACCCTGGGCCTTGCGCGGAAAGGGGAATGGCCCCCGGAAGATGATCTATGCCGCGCCCTTCGACGACCCCGGCCTCATTCAGCTGAACTTGGAGCTGGCGGAGAAATATCGCCGGATCGAAGAGAAGGAACAGCGTTGGGAAGACGTGGAGATCGCCGGCGCCGAACTGGTCGTCGTCGCTTTCGGCAGCGCGGCCCGCGCCGCCCTGGATGCGGTCCAGATGGCGCGAGCCGAGGGGATGAAAGTCGGTCTGATTCGTCCGATTACTCTTTGGCCCTTCCCCAAAAAAGCCTTCACCGGGCTTCGCCGTTCGGCCAAGGCTTTCCTGGACGTGGAGATGAACGCCGGTCAAATGAAAGAAGACTTGGAAAGGGTTGTCGGACCCGATGCCGTCATCCACCACCTGGGTCAGGGGGGGGGGAAGATCATCTATCCGGATGAAGTATTGGAAGAGATCAAAAAGATTTTGAGATGAACTCCCCCCCGCCCTTACCCTCCTCGAAGGAGGGTTGGGAGGGGGCGGAATGGAGGCTTTTCTTTTATGCGGAAAATATTCGGTAAACCTGATGCCCTTACGGATTTCCCCTACCCGTACTGCTCCGGCTGCGGCCATGGGATCGTCCAACGTTTGGTGGGGGAGGCCATGGATTCTCTGGGCCTCGTCGGGAGGGCGATCGGCGTGACCTCCGCCGGCTGTTCGGTGCGAAACTGGAAGCAGTTCGCCTGCGACATGACCATGGGGCTTCACGGGCGCGGACCGGCCGTGGCGACCGGCTTGAAAAGAACCGCCCCGGAATGCATCGTCTTCACCTACCAGGGAGACGGCGACATGGCGGCGATCGGAACCGGCGAGATTGTTCACGCCGCTTCGCGCTGCGAGCGGATCACCGTGATCTTCGTGAACAACGCCGTCTTCGGAGCCACGGGCGGCCAGCAGGCCCCGACTACCCTCCTGGGGCAGAAAACGACCAGCTTCCCGGAGGGGCGCGACCCGCGGACAGGGGGATACCCTTTGAAGATGTCCGAAATGCTCGCTCTTGTTTCGCCGGAGTCCTACATCACCCGGGTTTCCCTGCACGATGTGAAGCACATCAACCAGGCGGCCAAGGCCACCCGCCGGGCTTTCGAAGTACAAATGAACGATGAGGGGTTTTCCATGGTGGAATACCTTTCCATGTGCCCCACCCAGTGGAAAGTGTCGCCGGTGGAGGGTCCGAAGTGGATAACGGAAAAGATGATCCCGTATTATCCTTTGGGCAACTTCGGGACGATCAAGAACTAATAATTTCACCACAGAGAGCGCAGAGTTCACAGAGAATTTTAACATTCAAACAACAAGTAAATAGCGCAAGACGTTCTAAAATTTCGTACGATTCAACGAAGGATAGACTGTTTTGTTTTTGGCTTTTAATTAATTTTATCTCTGTGTTCTCTGTGCTCGAAGTAGTTGTTTTTTGGGAGTTATTTATGCATGAATCCGTGATCATGTCGGGCTTTGGGGGCCAGGGGATCCTGCTCATGGGACAGCTTCTCTGCTACGCAGGGATGCACGAGGGCAGGAAAGTCACCTGGATGCCCTCATACGGGCCGGAAATGCGCGGGGGAACCGCCAACTGCACGGTGATGATTTCTTCCGACCGGGTCGGGTCTCCGGTAATCCGCTTTCCCCAGTCCCTGGTAGCCATGAACAAGGCGTCCCTGGATAAATTCGAGAACGCGATCCAGCCGGAGGGTTTCCTGGTCATCAATTCTTCCCTGGTGGACCGGGACCCCACCCGCACCGATATCCGCTTTATCAAGGTCCCGGCCAATCAGATCGCCGAGGATGTGGGAACCCTGCAGGTCACCAACATGGCCGCGCTGGGAGCTTACGTCGCCGGAAGTGGGGTCGTCTCGCTGGAAGCCGTCATCGTCGCCCTGCGGCGGATGATCCCGGAGCATCGGAAGCAAATGCTAACGGTCAACGAGGAGGCCTTGCGCCGCGGCGCGGAATCGGTTAAGAAAAAATAGGACGCAGATTTGCGCAGATCCACGCAGATATGAAAAAGCGCCATCTAAAATGGGGCAATTGCAAAAGGCGTTCGTTCTGTGCTCTCAAGACTTCTGCAAAAACCTCAAGCATAGAAGTATTATCTGGAGATCTGCGGTTATCCGCGTCCGCTTAATTTTTTTAAAAGGAAAAAAATGGGAAAGATTTCAATCGATAAGGAACGATGCAAGGGATGCCAGCTCTGCCTGGTAACTTGCCCTAAGAAGGTCATCCGCCTGGCCGATGGATTCAACGAAAAGGGCTATCACTACGTCGCCTCCGACGACTCCGGAGAATGCACAGCCTGCACCTTCTGCGGGCGGATCTGTCCGGACATGGCCATTGAAGTCTACAAGTAAATACGCAAAGGGCATGGAGCATAGGGCATAGCGTCATACTCCAAAATCGGAAAGGTTTTCGTTCAGCTCTCTGCTCTATGCTCTTTGCCCTATGCCTTTTTGGAAGGAGGTTTCCATGAATTTCCCGAAAATGTACCGCATCCGCCAGTCCTTTGACCGCACCCGGGTCAAAGATATCCCGGCCACGGTAAAAGCCGAGCTGGAGAGGCTCAACCTGAGGCCGAAAGTGAACCCCGGGCAGTCTGTCGCTTTGACGGCCGGCAGCCGCGGGGTGGCCAATATTGCCCTGATTCTCAAAGCCGCGGCTGAATTTTTCAAGTCGCTGGGGGCCAAGCCTTTTATCTTTCCGGCCATGGGCAGCCACGGGGGGGCCAAAGCCGAGGGGCAGAGCGCCCTGATCGCCCATTACGGCGTCACCGAAGCTTTTACCGGCGCCCCCGTCGTCTCCTCCATGGAGGTGGTGGAAATCAGCAAGACCGTAGACGGGGTCCCGGTCTTCATCGACAAGAATGCCTCCCAGGCCGATTGGATCGTGGTCGTAGGCCGGATCAAGCCGCACACGAAATTCAAGGCCCCCATCGAGAGCGGCCTCATGAAGATGATGGCCATCGGCATGGGCAAACAGAGAGGGGCCGAGTATTACCACAAGGCGGCCATTCAATACGGCTTCGCCAAAATCATTGTGGACGCGGGTCGGGAGGTTATCCGGAAGGCCCCGGTTATCTGCGGAATCGGCATCGTGGAAAATGGATACGATGAAACGGCGGTCATCGAAGCCATCAAGCCCGAAGAAATCGAAGCGCGAGAGCGGAAGCTTCTCGCCGTGGCCAAGGAGATGATGCCCCGCCTCCCCTTCAACGAAATCGACCTCTTGATCGTCGATGAAATGGGAAAAAACATAAGCGGGACCGGGATCGATCCCAATGTAACCGGACGGAACCGCGATATCTTGGGAGTCTTCCCGACTTCGGTCAACCCCAAAAGACTCTTCGTCCGCGATTTGACTCCCGACTCCAATGGGAATGCCACGGGGATCGGCTTGGCCGATCTCACGACCAAACGGCTGGTGGATAAGATCAATTATCAGGCCACCTACATGAACTGCATCACCGGAATCAGCCTTGAAAAGGCGGCCGTGCCGATGTTCTTTGAAACCGACCAGGAGTGCGTCAAAACAGCGCTCGGTTCGGTTGGCCTGACCCCGCCTGAAAAAAGCCGGGTCGTCCGGATCAAGAACACCCTCCATATCGACGAGGTGGAAGTCTCGGAGGCCTATCAGGAAGAATTCGCCAAGAGAAACGATCTGGAGCTCCTGGAGGGCCCCCAACCCATGGCTTTCGACAGCCACGGGAACCTCCCCCCCTCGCCGTCCACGGCGGCGGCCGCAAAGGAGAGCTATAAATGATCGACATCTTTCTCGGCCCCAAACAGTACATCCAGCGCGAAGGCCTCTTAAACGAAACCGCAAAGCATCTCCGGCCTTTTGGAAAGCGGCCCCTGATTCTGGGAGATTCTTTAGTCCTCTCCATCGTCCGCCCCCTGCTGGAAGATCAACTGCGCCAGGCCGGATTCTCCCCCTCTTTCGTTCTTTTTGGGGAAGAATGCTGCCTAAAGGAAATCAATCGCCTCCTCGAGGCGGCCCGGACCCAAAATGCGGATTTTATTGTCGGAACGGGCGGAGGCAAGGTTCTGGATACTTCCCGATGCGTGGCCAACCGCCTGAATTTCCCGCTCATCACCATTCCCACCAGCGCGGCGACCTGTTCCGCGGCCTCGGCCGCCGCCGTCATCTATGAAAACGGAATCCGTTTGGAAACCATCAACGGGAAAGGCGCCGACCTTGTTTTGGTGGATTCGGGGATCATTGCCGGGGCCCCGAGCCGACTCCTCGCTTCCGGCATGGGCGACGCCCTGGCAAAATGGTACGAGGGAAAACCGATTTTTGACCGGATGACCGCCCCGGACCAGGCCACGGCCGCGGCCATGACCCTTTCCACTCAGGCTCGGGAGATCATCTTCAAGATTGGGTTGGAAGCGAAGAAAGACGTCGATGAGAAAAGGAACTCGCCGGCCGTCGAGAGGATTATCGAAACCAACCTTCTGTCGGCCGGCGTGATCGGCGGACTCGGGGGCTCGAAGTTCCGCATCGCCGTGGCCCATGCCCTGCTGTACGGACTCACGGTAATGCCCCAGTCCCATCATCATCTTCACGGAGAAATGGTTTCCTGGGGAATCCTGGTCCAGCTCTGCCTGGAAAAAAATGAAGAAGAATTAAAAATCCTCCTTCCTCTTTTCGCCAAACTGGGAATGCCCATTACGCTGAAGGCATTAGGCATGACGAACCTGGAAGACCCGCTGTTCTGGGAGGGGTTAAAACGGACCTGCGTGAAAGGAAGCTCCGTCCATTTTATGCCCTTCCCGGTGGACGAGAAAAAGCTGGCCGCCGCCATCCTGGAAGCGGATGATCGGGCCAAGGCCTGGCAATGATTTTTAACCCCCAGTCGGATGCCTTCGCATTATTAATGGAGGCTTTTGCAAAACTATGAAAGCAGTAGGAAGTCGTCATTCCGGGCAAGCGAAGCGCGACCCGGAATCCAGGATTTTAAAAGCATTCTGGATTCCGGCTTTCGCCGGAATGACAGAGCAAACGACTTTTGCAAGAGCCTTAATGTCTCATAATTGTGACGACATCCTTCAAATAAATCCCTCCTAACCTCCCTTTGTCAAAGGGAGGAATTCCCCCTCTTTGGAAAAGAGGGGTGAGGGGAGATTTGGCCGACAAGGTCAATTGTACCCATTCAGTGACGGGGGGGGCGGCAGGCTTTGTTGTTGGCCTGGGGGTTTGGGCGGTACGCGCCGGAAGCATCGGTCGGGATGAGCAGAGACTCGGAGAAAACCCCGAGACTCCGATATCAGCGGCGGGAGGCCTTGGCCCCCGCCCCCGTCCACGAAGAAATCAGCGCCTTATGATTCCAAGCGTAGCGCCCGGACCCCCAGGCCAGGGCACCTCCTGCTATTCAGGCCGGACCTAAATCCGTAGGGGCTTCCCACCCTTGACTGAAGGGTTACGGTCAATTCTATTTTGAGACTTTCAATAAGTCCATTTTCGGGAGATATTCATGAAACGATATGAAATCCGGATCGCCGGTTTCGGCGGCCAGGGGGTGGTTACGATCGGCAAAATCGCCGGGGTCGCCGCCGCCCTTTACGACAAGAAGAACGCGGTTCAAACTCAATCCTACGGACCCGAATCCAGAGGCGGCGCCTGCAAGGCGGAGCTCGTTCTATCCGACGGGGAAATTCATTACCCCAAGGTCCGCTCCGCCGATGTTCTGGTCGCTCTTTCGCAGACCGCTCAGGATATGTATCTCAAGGACCTGAAAGCGGGCGGGCTTTTGATCGTGGATCCTCTCACGGTTCTCAAGGACCCCCCCGGCAGGACATCAAAATTGTAAAGGTTCCCACCGCCGAGATCGCCATCGAGGCGGGCAACAAAAAATTTCAGAACATGGTCGCCCTGGGAGCCCTCTGCCGGCTGACCGGCGTCATTTCGCAGAAAGCCCTGGAAAGATCCATCGCGGAAAATGTACCCCCCAAAACGTTGGGGCAGAATCTCGAAGCTTTCAAGAAAGGAATCGACTATGTCCGGAAATGACGAGACCTCCTTCGAACCGCTCCTTTCCGATGAGGAGGCTCTGAAGGTCACCCGCGGCCCCCTGCCCCCGGGGGACTATTACCTCTTTGGCAGCGACGCCTGTGTCGAAGGGGCCATCTTTGCGGGCTGTCGCTATTACGCCGGATACCCCATCACTCCCGCCTCCGAAATCATGGAGCGATCCGCCCAGAGAATGCCTCAGGTCGGCGGGCGGTTCATTCAGATGGAAGACGAGATTTCCTCGGCCTGTTCCCTGATCGGCGCCTCCTGGGCCGGGAAAAAGGCCCTGACGGCAACCTCCGGCCCCGGTTTTTCCCTCATGATGGAGGCCGTTTCCTTTGCCATCATGTCGGAAACGCCTTTTGTGATCGTCAATGTCCAACGCCCCGGTCCGGGACAAGGGTATATCAACTCTTCCCAGGAGGATGTCATGCAGGCCCGCTGGGGCCATCACGGGGGAGGGTCTCTGATCGCGCTGGCTCCGGCATCGGTCCAGGAAATGTACGATTTCACCGTCGCCGCCTTCAACTATGCGGAGAAATGGCGCGTCCCGGTCATCCTCCTCGCGGACGAAACCGTAGCCCACATGCGGGAGAAGCTGACTGTCCCCCCCAAGAGCGCCGTTCGGGTCTTCAACCGGGTCAAACCCCAGGACCTTAAGATTTCCCCCGCTGATTTTCTGCCCTACGACCCGCTCAAGGGAATCACCCCGCCCATGCCCGCCTGGGGAGATGGGTACCACGTCAATGTGGTCGGTCTCGTCCATCATCCCGATGGGAATATCAGCAAATACAGCCCGGAAATGCACTTCGACTGCGTGAGCCGAATCTACCGGAAAATTGAAGACCATGCCGAAGAGATCTCCCAAATCGACGGCCTTCATCTGGAGGGGTGCCGAAACCTGGTCGTGGCTTACGGTTCTCCGTCCCGCTCGGCCCTCGAGGCGGTTTTGGACCTCCGCAGCCAGGGGTGGGACGATCTCGGCTTCCTTCGGTTCAAGACCCTCTGGCCTGTTCCGGAGGAAAAAATCCGCTCCCTGGTCGGCCAGGTGGAAAACGTTTTTTTCCCCGAGATGAACTTGGGGTATTTCGTTCATCCCCTAAAAGAAGCCTTGCGGGATCGCGTGAAGCATTTCGTCTCGATCCCCTCCCTGGGACAACTCCACTCGCCGGACCAGATCATCGCCAAGATCAAGGAAGTGACCGGCAAATAAAACAAAATAATTTTCACCACGGAGGGCACAGAGAGCACAGAGCAAAAGGAATATTAATAGTGACAAAATGGATAGGACCTCATAAAAAGTCGTCAATTCGGCGAAAAACGGGGTTCGGAGTTTTTACTAAATTATCACTATGTTTTTTATTTTGCAATTTCTCTGCGTTCTCTGTGCGCTCTGTGGTGAGAAAAGGATTCTCAAATGAAACACCCCATGATGAAATACTTGAAAGAAACCGGCCCCTGCGGGGACCGCTTTCCCACCATCTTCTGCCCCGGGTGCGGGGTCGGCCAGGTTTTGAACTACACCCTGAACGCCGTGGATCATCTCATCGCCCAAGACGGCATCCCCCAGGAGAGATTCGTCTTTGTCTCCGGCATCGGCTGCTCCGCGCGCCTGACCTCCCAATACCTAAAATTCGACGCCACCTGGTCCCTTCACGGGCGGGCGCCGGCTGTGGCCACGGGGGTTCTCCTGGGTCGGCCCGAGCTCAAGCCCATCCTCTTCACCGGAGACGGGGACGCCGGCGCCATCGGGGGAAATCACTTCATCCACGCCTGCCGGCGCAACCTCGACCTGACCATGATCTGCATGAACAACGGGTTGTACGGGATGACCGGCGGCCAGTCCGCCCCCACCACGGAGCGCGGGACCCCCTCAACGACCTCCCCTTATGGGAACGTGGAAAACGCCTTCGATCTCTAGCCAGATGGCGATCACCGCCGGGGCAAGTTATGTGGCCCGCTGGACAACGGCCCATCCCCAGCAGTGCATCCAAGCCATCGAAAACGGGGTCCGGAAGAAGGGGCTGGCCTTCATCGAAATCATGACCCAGTGTCCGACCCACTGGAAAGAGGAACCGGCGAAGATGATGAAGAGCTACCGCACGAAAGGGGTGCGTTTTTCCAAAGAGAAGGAAAACGGGCCTTTGAAGAAAGGGCAGTTCTGGATCGGGGAGCTGATGGATCGGGACCAGCCGGAATGGGTGGAAACGTATCAGAAGATCATCAATAAATTTCAATAATGAAATGGGACGCAGATTTCGCAGATGAACGCCGATAACCCCCAAGGCTTGAAAAAACGTATGCGGTTGGAGTTTTGAAGAAATGATGTGACCGCCTCTGGTGGGGCCCACGGGTCCTGAGAGCACTTGGGCCTTAAGACGCGCCCTTTCCCAAAGAACGAAAGTTTCACATTTTTTAATTTATCCTGAAAATCCGCGTTTATCTGCGTCCTATTCGCCTTGGAAAGGAAATTATGTCAAAACTTTTTATAGAGGATCGATATTGCAAGGGCTGCGGGATCTGTATTGAGTTTTGTCCGCCCAAGATTCTCAAGAAATCCAAAAAGATGAACTCCCGCGGGTATTTCCCCCCGGAAAGCGCGGAAATGGACAAGTGCAAGAAGTGCGGCATGTGTTCCCTTCTTTGCCCGGACTTCGCCATCGTGGTTTCCGGCGAGTGAACTTTCCCGAAAGGCCCTCTGCGCCCCCCCGGGAGAATTTTTCTCTTGACACCCTTTTCTTTCATGATAAAAAGAGTATCCTTATAGGGGATGGACGATATCTTCCGATTTCGGGAGGGAAGCTTTTCTCTTCGAGATCATTCCTGAGAGGTGGGGATGAAGAGACCCTGGCAAATCGCAAGTTTAATTTTTGTGTTCCTGTCGCTCTTTGTTTTGATCCATTCGTTTTCCTATCCTTATAAAGACCGTCTGGGTCCGGGGCCCGGGTTCTTCCCTTTTTGGATGAGCCTCATCACCGGCGCCCTCTCTCTCGCCCTTTTTCTGCAGACCACCTTTGCGAAATCGGAAAAAGAGGAAAAGAAATCCTTCTTCCCCAACCGCGGAGGGAGGAGTTCGGATTGCCCTCATCCTGGCCTCCCTGGCGATGGTCGTGGTTTTCCTGAATCCCCTCGGGTTTCGGATCAGTCTGTTGATTTTTCTCTTCTGCCTCCCTCTCTTTCTGGGAGTCCGAAACTGGCTCGCCATACCCATTCTCGCAATCGCCGGCAGTTTCGGGGTTTTCCACGTTTTTTATTACTGGCTGAAATTGCCTCTGCCCATCGGCATCTTTGGAATTTGAGGAGGGAGTTTTGGAGGCTTTACAATACTGGATCCAAGGATTTTCCGTTGCCACCCTGCCGATCAACCTGATGTTTGCCTTGATCGGATGCGTCCTCGGAACCCTGATCGGCGTTTTGCCGGGATTGGGACCGGCCGCCGGAACCGCGATTCTGATCCCTATCACCTTCAACCTGGACCCCATCGGCGCCATCATCATGCTGGCCGCCATTTACTACGGCGCCATGTATGGAGGCACCATCACCTCCGTCCTGGTCAACGTCCCCGGAGAGGCGGCCTCGGTAATCACTTGTTTTGACGGGTACCAAATGGCCAAACAGGGCCGCGCGGGGCCGGCCCTCGGAATCGCCGCCATCGGGTCCTTTGTCGGCGGAACGTTTGCCACCTTCGCCCTCATGGTAGTCTCGCTGCCCTTGGCCAGCTTCGCCCTGCGCTTCGGCCCTCCCGAGGTTTTTGCTCTATTGGTGGTCGGCCTTTCCCTGGTGACCGGCCTGGCCGGCCGCTCCCTCCTGGCCGCCCTCATCATGACTTTTTTCGGCCTTCTCCTGGCGATGATCGGCATGGACCCGGTTCGAGGGGCGCCGCGATTCACCTTCGGCGTTCAGGACCTCTACGACGGGGTCGGCTTTGTGCCGGTCGTCATGGGGCTGTTCGGCGTGGGGGAGATCCTCGTAAGCATGGAGCAGCCTATCCTGGAAGTCATCAAGACCAAGCTCTCGGACCTTTTCCCTAAGAAAAAGGAATGGGGAATTTCCTCGGCCGCCATCGGGCGGGGCACCATCATCGGGTTCTTCCTCGGCCTGATCCCGGGAATCGGGGCTATCATTCCGACGTTTCTTGCCTATGTGGTCGAAAAGAAAGTCTCCAAACACCCGGAGAAATTCGGGACCGGTGTCATCGAAGGAGTCGCCTCCCCGGAAACTGCGAACAATTCTTACGCGAATGCAGCCATGGTTCCTCTCCTGACCCTCGGGATTCCCGGCTCCCCAACTCTTGCGGTCCTCATGGGCGCCTTTATAATCCACGGGCTCACCCCCGGCCCGTTCCTGTTCAAAGAACGTCCCGATGTGGTCTGGGGCCTGATCGCCAGCCTCTATCTCGGAAACGTCATGCTCCTCATCCTGAACCTTCCACTCGTGGGTCTTTGGGCCAAGCTCCTGGAAATTCGCTACCAGTATCTTTACCCCGGAATCCTGCTCTTTTGCATCCTCGGAGCCTACAGCCTGAACCAGAGTGTTTTTGACGTATCCATGATGGTCCTTTTCGGGATTGTGGGCTACGTTTTCCGCAAGCTGGACTGGCCGCTGGCTCCCGCGATTCTCGCGCTGATCTTGGGACCCATGATGGAGAGATCCCTGCGAACCTCGCTGGAGATGTCCGGGGGGGACTTATTCATCTTTTTCCAGCGCCCCATATCCGCGGTGCTGCTTATCTTGGCGATAATCATTCTCGTAACCTCCGCGGTCCGCCTCATGCCCATGTGGGCGAGAAGAAGAAGAGTAAAAATCTGGGGGAGTCTTTGGGGATTGCATTTTCCGAATCGTAAAGTAACGTAGAATCTCAGCGACAAGGAGGAGAGAAGAATGAAAAGAAAAATGTTTTGGGGCGCTTTGGGCTTATTGGGGTTTTTCCTTTTCATTACGGCGGCAGGTGCGCAGGATTATCCGAACAAGCCGATCACCTTGCAGGTGCCCTACCCCCCCGGAGGCAGCACCGATGTGGGAGCGCGAATTGTAGCGGCCATCGCCGAAAAGATGTTCGGACAGCCTGTGGTTGTTATGAATAAGGGCGGTGCCGGAGGACAATTGGGCTGGACAGAATTGTCGAAGCAGAAACCCGACGGATATTACCTCGGAATGATCAGCATGCCCCACATGCTCACCGCCATTTTAGACCCTGAACGCAAATCCACATTCAAAGCAGAGGACATTACCCCCATCATCAGCCAGGCTCTCGACCCCACCACCATCTCCGTCCGCCCGGACAGCTGGAAAACTATGAAGGAATTGATCGACGACGCCAAGAAGAGACCCGGCCAGATTTCGGCGGGTATCGTCGGCTACCTCCAGGATGACGAAATCGGCTACCTTCAGTTTGCAGAAGGGGCAGGGGTCCAGCTGCGGTTGGTCTATTTTGACGGGGCCGCACCGGCGATCACCGCCCTTCTCGGCAAGCATGTGGATGTGCTCTTCTGCACGGTCGCAGACAACTATAACCAGTATAAGGCAGGGAAGATCCGCATGCTGACGATCATGGACAAGGAGCGGACAAAATTCTATCCCGATCTGCAGACCACCGCCGAGCTTGGGTTCCCCACGGTTCTCTCCGCTGCAACCCGGGGAATCGGCGCGCCCAAAGGAGTTCCCCAGCCCATTTTGAAGAAGATCGAGGACACCTTCAAGAAGGCGATGGAGTCAAAAGAGCACCTCGATAAACTCGAGGCCGCCGCCCAACCGGTTAAGATCATGATCGGGGATGAATTCAACAAATATTATTGGGAAAGTTTTAAGATTGCGAAAAAGTGGGTGGACTACGTGAGGAAGAAATGAGACGCCTAATTTGACTGATTGGGCAAACGGTTTGCAGCCCTCGCCTCAACAGCGGAGACTCGGGCTCTTTGCCCTATCACCGAACCTGACAAAGGAGGGATTTCCATGAAATTAAAGGAAGGCGCCGCGCGAATCCTGTTCTTGGTTATGGTTTTTTCTCTTTCCGGAGCCGCCGCGTCATTCGCCCAGGACTATCCCACGAGAGCCATCACCCTCATGGTGCCCTGGGCTGCGGGAGGGGGAACGGACACGGGCGCCCGCATCCTGGCGGCCGTCACCGAAAAGAAAGTCGGACAGCCGATCATCGTGGTGAACAAGGTCGGGGCGGGTTCGCAGGTGGGCCTCACCGAGTTGTCCAGGGCCAAACCGGATGGGTACTATCTCGGGTTCCCCAGCCTTCCGGCCGCCAACACCATCATCCTGGATCCGGAGCGGAAGGCGGCTTTCGATGTCGATTCCTTTCTCCCGATCATCAATCAGGTTCTGGACCCGGGGCTCATCTGGGTCAAAGCCGACAGCCCTTACAAAAGCGTCAAGGATCTCATAGATGACGCCAAGAAGCGCCCCGGCCAGGTTCGGGCCAGCACCACCGGCATTTTAGGCGACGATCACCTTGCCATTTTGATGATGGAAAAAGCCGCAGGGGTCAACTTCCGGATCGTTCATTTCGAGGGGGGCGCCCAGCAGTTCACCGCCACCCTGGGCGGGCAGGTGGATGTCTCCTTCGACAACGTGGGCAGCGTCGTCACCAAGATCCGCGCCGGACAGGTCAGAGGGCTGGCCGTAATGGACAAGCAGCGGTCCAAATTTATCCCGGATGTGCCCACTTTGGCCGAGGTGGGGTTCCCGAACATCATCTCCTCATCCACCCGGGGGATCATGGGCCCAAAAGGAATTCCCGACCCGGTCGTCAAGAAAATCCAGGAAATTTTCCTGACCGGCATAAAAGATCCCGAACACGTGGAAAAAATGGAAAAAGTCGGGCTCGCCCTCCTGCCTATGATGGGAGCCGAATACACCAAATACTTTAAAGACCTGCACGAAACCTGCAAGGCCTATATGGACGAGGCCCGCAAAGCAAGATAGTTAAATTTCCCCCGATAACAATAAGATCCCCTCCCCCTCTGACGGGGGAGGGTCAGGGTGGGGGTGATTACTCGAAAAGCCGAACCCCCTGCTCCGTCAACTTCCTCTGTAGAACCTTCACCTCCAGATCTCTCGGGAAAATTCCTTTTGCATGAGCGAGGGCTGCCGCCGTCCCGGCGGCCTCGCCGGTGGCCGAGCAGACCGGAAGCAGGCGCAACTGCCCCAGGGCCTCTTCTTCGGCGGAAAGGCACCTTCCCGCCACCAACAGATTTTCCACCTCCCGGGGGAGAAGACACCCGTAGGGCAGCCTCATTTCGCTTCCCGCATAGGGTTTCACCACGGTGTCCGGAAACAGGGTGTTCCTCACTTCGTGGGAGTTCGGAGACGCCTCCCCGACGATCTGGCGGGTGGCCCGCACCCCCACCTGGTTGGCCGTGACTTCTATTCGGGACTTTTCGAAGCCGGGAATATGTTCCTTCAGGAAAGCGGACATCCTCATGGCGTGTTCCCGCGTCACAATCTCCGCCCGGGTCAGATCAAACGGGTCCACCCCATTCAGATCCAGCACATTGCCCGACCACACATTGACCTGCCCGTCGTGGACGAGTTTTTCCATGTACACCCCGGGGGAGCCGAATTGAGGCAGAAGTCCGATTTCGAAATTGATCTTCCCCTGGTCCATGCCCTCTTTGACCAGTTTGCGAACGCCCCCCCAGTTGCCGATCCGGGCGAGGACCTTTTCCACATCCACCCCGACCAGGTTGAACATCATCGTCATCGGCTTTCGATACAGCCGGAAAGGGGCGCCCGCGGAGGCCGCCACGTCGGCATCCCCGGTGGCGTCCACCACCACCTTGGCCAGGACCGCCTGCCGGCCCGCCTTGTTCTCCATAATAATGCCGGTTATCTTCCGTCCCTCCAGGATCGGGCCGACGATGTAGGTGTGAAAAAGAATTTCCACGCCATGTTCGCGGAGCATTTGGACAAATTGATATTTCAGAATTTCCGGGTCGAGGGCGTGGAAATTCAGGCCGACAATTTCCGCCTCCGAAGCGCGGGTTTGGACATAGGACTCCTTCTTTTGAAGCCTTCGGGCAATCTCCAAATTCAAACCGTTGTCGAGCGGAGGGGTGGTGATTACCAGCCCGGCGGTGCAGAGCCCCCCGAGGTAGCCGTCCTTTTCCAGGAGCAGGACCTTCGCCCCGTTCCGGGCCGCGCTGACCGCCGCTGCAACCCCGGCAAACCCGCCGCCGCAGACGAGAACCTCGGTTTCGGCGACGACCGGGGTTTTTCTTTCCGGCTCCGAAATCGATTTCTTCGATAACTCCTTTACGTTCTCAGTCATTGGGTTTCACCTCCATTTTCACCCCCACCCCAACCCTCCCCCGTCAAGGGGGAGGGGGATTCTTTCCTGTTTCAATAGGGTTACCCTCTCCCCTTGCGGGAGAGGGCAGGGTGAGGGGGAATTTTTCGATTTTTTCACAGCTTCCCTCGTCAGAGGGGGAGAGCAAATACGATTCTTTCGGATCAAGCGGGGTGAAATTCCGCTTCCTTTACGGTGCCGACCTCGCCAACCCCATCAGCCCCTCCTGAAAGATCCGCGGATCCATGGACCGAACCTGCGGCGAGACGATGGGTTTAAAATCCATCTGCGCAAGGATCTGGCGCTCCATGTCCACTCCCGGAGCGATTTCGGTGACCACCATTCCCTCCCGAACCCGTTCGAGCACGGCCCGCTCCGTGATGAACATCACCTTCTGGCCCTTTTGGGCGGCGTAGTCTCCGCTGAAGGTGATCTGTTCCACCGTCTCCACGAACTTCTTGTGGGCGCCCTCCTGCACGATCTCGATCTTCCCTCCGCCTATGCGGGTCTTCAAACCTCCCGCCGTAAAGGTCCCGCAAAAGAGAATCTGCTTCGCTCCCTGGGAAATGTTGACGAACCCCCCGGTTCCGGATAGATTCTGCCCGAACTTGCTGGCATTGACGTTGCCGTGAACGTCCGCCTCCGCGAATCCCAAGAAGGCCCGGTCAAGCCCCCCGCCGTCAAAAAAATCGAACTGCGAAGGCTGTTCGACCACGGCTTCGTAGTTCGACATCACCCCGAAAAGCACCCCCGGCGCCGGAATCCCGCCGATGAGCCCCTGTTCGATATAAACCGTCATCCGGTCGTCGATCCCTTCTTCCGCCGCCACGGACGCCACGCCGTCCGGCATGCCCACGCCCATGTTGATGACAAATCCCGGCGCAATTTCGAGCGCTCCCCGGCGCCCGATGACCTTGCGCTCGTTCAGCTCCATCTTCCCCAAATTTTCGAGCGGGATCTTGACCTCCCCGCTGAAGGCGGGGTTGTATTCCCCGGCCACGGTTTGCCATTGTTCGGGATACACCACGATTTTATCAACCAGCCCGCCCGGCACCTTGACGTTTTTGGGGGGAATAGTTCCGGCCTTCACCAGCCGCTTCACCTGGGCGATTACTATCCCGCCTGAATTGCGGGCGGCCATGGCCATGGGCAAAATGTCGAGCCAGGCCGGTTCCAGCTCCAGGCTGATATTTCCCTTTTCATCAGCCGTGCTCCCTCGGATGAAAGCCGCGTTGAGAGGAAAAGACCGGTAGAAGAGCCATTTCCTCCCATGAAGCTCGATGAGTTCCACGAGATCTTCCGTGCAGCATTTGTTCAGCTTGCCCCCCTGGAGCCTCGGATCGACAAAGGTGCCCAAACCCGCAGCCGTAAAAAGCCCCGGCCTCCCCCCCGCCACCTCGCGCAGCCATTGGGACATGACCCCCTGGGGCAGGTTGTAACCTTCAATTTTATCCTCCAGCACGAGTTTTGCCATATGGGGGGCCATGCCGTAATGGCCGCCGATGACCCTTTTCACCAGTCCTTGATGGGCAAGATACCCCAACCCGGTGGTTTTTCGATCCCCGAGGCCGGAAACGTGAAAAATTGTAAGGTTCTTCGGGGTTTTCGTTTCGAGATATCTCTCCCCCAGAGTCTTGATCAGCAGGTCGGGTTCGACATTGCCGCCGCCGGCGCCGTGGAGCGCCAGGACATCGCCGTCCTTGACCAGAGCCGCCGCCTCGCGGGGGGTGATCACCTTACTTCGCATCTTTTTCCTCCCCGGCCGCCTTCGGAAACTTCTCCACCGCAGATCCGTCGAGCACCATCACCCCCTTCTGGTTGCGGACGACGGTTCTTATGATCAACACTCTTTTTTCGAGGTCCACTTCCTTGACTTCAACTTCGGCGTAAACCGTGTCTCCGAAATACACGGGCGCCAGAAAAAAACTTCGTGCGAAAGCGTCACGGCCCCGGGGGCTACAAGCTTTGTCAACGCCGACGACATGACCCCGGCAATCAGAAGACCATGGGCGATCCTCTCTTTGAACCGCGTGCCCTTGGCATAATCCGTATTCACGTGATGAGGGGCCAGATCGCCGGTGATGCCCGCGTAAAGGTAAACGTCGCTCTCCGAGATGGTTTTGGAAAAAAATTCCTTGTCGCCGATCTTAAAATCGTTGATTCGCTTCACTTTCATTTTCGGTCATCGCCCTCCCTGGCCGTTTCGAGTTTAAACCAGAATAAGAAGAAAGACGGGAAGCTGTCAAGAAAAATGACGGCCGAGGGGTAACCCTTCAGTCACGGGTGGCCCGGGAAAAGTTTTGTTGTGGCCTGGGGGTTCGGGCGGTACGCGCCGGAAGCATCGGCCGGGATGGGCAGAGACTCGGAGAAAGCACCGAACCTCCGCCGAAGGATGCGGGAGGCCTTGGCCCCCGCCCCCTCCACGAAGAAATCACCGCCTTATGGTTCCAAGCGGACCGACCGAACCCCCAGGCCGGGGCGCCCCTTAGCCTTTCCCCCGGACCTTAATCCGTGGCGACTGGCCACCCGTGACTGAAGGGTTACGACGAAGGCCTTGGAAACCCTGCGTAAAAAACCCTTCAAAAACCATTGGAAATAGGTTGACTTTTGACTTTACCTATGGAAAAATCGTTCCCCAAACCTTCGCTTTTTCTTCAAATCTTTTGAAAGGGGGCTTTTATGAAAAGCAGGAATCGAATTCGAATTTGGGGATGTCTCTTGGCCATTGCCCTTTGCGCGGGGTGGGTCGCCACGGATGCCGCGGCCCAGACCATCACCCTCAAGGGGGCGAGCCAGTTCGCCGACGATCACTCCTACAACCAGACGATGCTCAAATTTGCCGAGATGGTCCAGAAGTACTACGGCAAACCCGTGAATTTTGTCCTCCACCGGAACCGGGAGCTTGGCCTGGAAAAAGACTATTTTTCCTACATGAGCCAGGGCCTTTCGGTTGATTACGCCGTGGTGGCCCCTTCGCACATGGCCACCTTCTCCAAGATGGCGACCCTCATGGACATGCCCTTTCTATTCCGGGACATTGACCACTGGTCCAAAACCCTGGCCACCGGGGAGACCCTGGGCCCCATCGCCGAAGACACCCTCAAGAAGTCCGATGTCATGCTGATCGGCTACGCGGGCGGCGGCGTGCGCAATATCGTCGGGAAAAAGCCGGTCCGCAACATGGCCGAGCTCAAAAACTTCTCCATCCGGGTCATGGGCGCCCCGATACAGACCCGCATGTTCCAGGCGATCACGGCCGCCCCCACGGTCATCGCCTACGATGAAGTGTACAACGCGGTTCAGACCGGCGTCATCATGGCGGGCGAGAACGAGAGCCCGGGCTGGTCGCAGATGAAGTGGCATGAAGTGGCGCCCGAGATTTCCCTCACCCAGCACGCCATCACCATCCGGCCGCTCTGCTTCAGCGGCAAAGTATTCCGGAAGCTCCCCAAGGACCTTCAGGAGGCAATCATTAAAGCCGGGAAGGACGGCGCCGCCCACGGACGGAAGTGGGAGCGGGATGCGGACGACAAGATCATGGAGAAGATGAAGGCCGAGGGCAAGATCCGGATTCATCCCTTCACGGAACGGGCGAAGCTCCTGGAGCTTGCCGCCCCGGTCAAAGCGGATTTTGCCAAGGAAATCGGCGCCGAAAAAGTGCTGGCGGCGATCAGCGCGGTGAAATAGCCATTCGGCTTAAGGGAAAAATCTTTTGCGGGTCTCCGGGTCGGGTCGCCGGGGACCCTTTCGTCTCCGGTGAGAAAGTATGAGAAGTCTCCTTCACGCAATCCGACAGATCTTAAACGGGTATTTCAAAATCCTGCAAGTGCTCGTTACCGTCCTCATGGGGCTGATGATCATCCCCGTCAGCCTCCAGATCTTCTCGCGCTATACCGGCTTTATCCCTCGATATATCTGGACCGAAGAAGTCGCCCGTTTCTGTTTCATCTGGATCATCCTCCTGGGCGCCACCATCGCCGTCCGGGAGGGAACGCACTTCGAGGTGGATGTCCTGCCCACGCCGCGGACGGCAAAAGGGGAGGCGGTCGCGCGGCTCCTCGTCTATGTTTTCATGCTCATTTTCACCATGGTCTTTGTCACCAACGGCTATGCCTACGCGTTATTCGGGTACAACCAGACATCCGAGTTGACAGGGATCAACCTGGTCTTCATTCATGGAGTCTACCTGCTGGCCGGGATCAGCTGGTTCCTATTTCTGGGAGAGCGCGTTCTCTGGGCCCTCGCCGTTATCTTCTTCGGAAGCAAAGAAGGGATCGCCCATCTGCGGGGGGATCACAATGTCGCCCGGTGAAGTAGCGGCCATCATGTTCGGAACCTTCATTTTCCTGATCATCCTCAGGGTTCCGGTGGCCTTTTCCCTGGGTCTGGCCTGTCTGCCCATTTTCGCCCTCGATGACCGGTTGACACCCATCCTGATGCTCGGCGAGATGACCAAGGCGTACAATGCCTTCATCCTGCTGGCAGTTCCTTTTTTCCTTCTGGCGGCAAACATCATGAACGCGGCGGGCATTACCGAACGGTTGGTGGACCTGACGCGCTGCATGGTCGGCCAGTTCCGAGGGGGATTGGCCTATATCAATGTGGTGGTAAGCATGATCTTTGCCGGGATCTCCGGCTCATCCACGGCGGATGCGGCCGGAGAGGGGTCCCTCATCATCCCAGCCATGAAAAAACAGGGCTACGATGCCAGCTTCTCCGTCGCGATCACGGCCTGCTCTTCGGTCATGGGGGTCATCATCCCTCCCAGTATCCTCATGGTCGTCTGGGGGGGGGTCATGTCCGTTTCCGTTGGCGCCTTGTTCCTGGCCGGGTTCATTCCGGGGATTATGGTGGGGTTGTCGCAGATGGCAACGACCTTTGTCTATGCCCGCCTTCGAAATTACCCGGTCTATGCCCGGGCGACCTTGAGGGAATTCTTCGCGGCTTTCGGGCGGGCTTCCTTCGCCATGATGACGCCGTTCATCATCGTGGGTGGCGTGGTGGGGGGCTTCTTCACCCCCACCGAAGCCTCGGTCATCGCGGTTCTCTATTCCTTCGTCATCGGGATCTTTGTCTACCGGACCGTGGGCATCCGCGAGATCCGCAAGGTTCTGTATGAGACCGCCCGTCTTGCTTCCATTTCCCTCTTTTGTATCGGGACGGCCTCGGCCTTCGGTTGGGTGCTGGCCTATTATCAGATCCCCAAGAGCGTTATTAGCCTCATGGCGAGCTGGGGAGGAGGCGTGATCTCCGTGGGCCTGCTCGAAGCCGCGGTCTTCCTCTTCATCGGATGCTTCATCGACGCGGTGCCCGTCCATCATCATCGTCGGGCCCCTGTTAGCGCCGGTCGCGGCCTCCGTCGGCATGCACCCGGTTCATTTCGCGATCATCGGGGTCGTTTCTCTGGCTTTCGGGCTCATCACCCCGCCCTACGGTCTGTGTCTCCTGATCGACTGCCACATTGCCGGAATCAAGGTCTCGGATGCCATCAAGGATGTGGGCGTCATTCTGGTGCCTATGCTCATAGCTCTCCTGCTGGTCATTTTGCTGCCGGACCTGATCCTTCTCCTCCCCCGGCTGTTCATGCCGAAATTTGTATAGGAGCCCGGGATTCAAGGGTTCGAGGGGCCGAGCGAAAACCGTTATGGCGCCGTCTCCAAATGGATCCGTCATCCCCCTAATTTTTTCGATTTGGCCCCTCCCCAGGGGCTCGAACCTTGAACCTTTAGGCCCTGCCTATTCCCCCCTCTCTTGATCCCTTGAACCCTCGAACCCTTGGACCCTTCTATTTTAAGAGGTGCCTGGCAATGACCATCCTCTGAATCTGGCTGGTCCCCTCCCAAATTTGGTAGACCTTGGCGTCGCGGTAGATCCTCTCGATGGGGTACTCCTGGCTGTAGCCGTAAGCCCCGTGGATCTGGAGGGCATCCGCGGCCACCTTTACGGCCAGGTCGGAGGCGAAAAGCTTCGCTTCCGAAGCCTCGCGGGAGTATGGCCGGCCCTGGTCGCACAGAAAGGCGGCCTTGCGCAGAAGAAGGCGGGCCGCCTCGATGTGGGAAGACATGTCGGCAATCATGAACTGAATGGCCTGGTATTGGGAAATGGGCTGGCCGAACGCGACCCGCTGTTTGGCGTACCGGATCGCTTCCTCCATGGCAGCCTGGGCCACCCCGAGGGCCTGGGAACCGATGCCGATTCGGCCCATGTCCAGGGAGCCCATGGCAATTCTTAAGCCGTCTCCCTCCTCCCCCAGGAGATTCTCCGCGGGGACGCGGCAGTCCTCGAAAACCAGCTCCGAGGTTTCCAGTCCTTTCACCCCCATGAGGATTTCCTTCTTTCCCCGGGAAAACCCCGGGGTCCCCCATTCCACCGCAATCGAAGTCATTCCTTTGCTCCCCCTGTTGCGGTCGGTGTAGACTAAGGCCACGATCAAATCGCCGATATTTCCGCAGGTCATGAAGCGTTTTGTCCCATTGAGAACATATTCGTTTCCTTCCCGGCGGGCGGTGGTTTGTATGCCCCGCAAATCGGACCCGGCATTGGGCTCGGTCATCCCGGTGCAGCAAAGGCTCGCGCCTTGCGCGATCGGAGGAATATACTTTTTCTTTTGCTCCCCCGTGCCATGACGCCGGAACATATCCATCATCAATTTTTGAAGCAACTGGGCATCGGCCACCGCCGCGGAAGCCCTGGCCAGTTCCTCTTCCACAAGGGACCAGCTGACCGTGTCCGCCCCGGAGCCGCCATATTCCGAAGGCAGAGTCATCGCGATGAGGCCTAACTCCGCCATCCGCCGGTAAATCCTCCAGGGAAATTCGTCGCTGCGGTCAATCTCCGCGGCCGCGGGTTTGACCTCTTTCTCGGCAAAGTCTCGGGCCGTATCCCGGATCATCCTTTGTTCGTCGGTCAGATCGAAATTCATATATTTCTCCTTTTGAAAAGAGCCGTATAAATCTAAAAGATCAATTCCTGATGGTTTCGTAAAAAGCTCCAGATACAAGGCGCGCAAAAACTGAGGAGAGAGGCCCCTTAGGGGCCGCAACGATTCACCCCGTTAGATAATTTTTAAAAGGGGTTTCCTCTTCGAAAATCAGGAGGATTATCCCCGGATCCCAAGAGCGGGATCGTTATCTAACGGGGCGGGGTTGAAGCGCAACGCAGCAGATGGACTTTTTACGAAACCATCAATTCCTCATCAAAAAAAAAGCAGAGTCTTTGCAAACTCTGCCCCTAACTGCGCTTGTGGCATATTTCTTAGATTCAACTATGGAAGATCTCGTAGAAAGCCCTGAAAGCTGTTTGTTCATCATTTCAGCGCCCTCACCCTAACCCTCTCCCAGGGGGAGAGGGAAAAGCGAGGGAGGGTTCTTGAATTATTTCGAATCTATCACCCCTTCAGCTTGCTCCTTAGCAGCTCGCCGAGCGTGCCCATTTTCCCAACCTTGTCGCCCCGGGCCATATATTTATCGTAATCCCCCCGCTCTTCCCGGTCCTTCCCCGCCCGCATGGAAAGACGGATGCGCTCCTTGTCGTCGATGGCCAGAATCTCCACCTGGATTTCCGCCCCCTGGGGGAATTTCTTTTTGATGTCCGCCTTATCCGCGTCCATCAGTTCTTCCAGAGGCAGAAGCCCCCGGACGCCGATCCCCAGCTGCGGCAGGCGGACAAACAGGCCGTAGGGTTTGTGGTCCTCCACGATCCCCGGCAGGATCTGCCCCACTTCCAGCTTGGCCTCCCCGGATTCCCGCGCATAAGCCTCGGCCTTCTGCCGGCTCTGGGCCTCCTTGATGGAAAGCGACAAACGCCGCCTTTCCTCGTCGATTTTCAAGACCAGCACTTCCACGGTCTCCCCTTCTTTGAGAACCCGATTGGGATGAGCCACTTTCTGGTAGCTGATCTCGGAGACGTGCACCAACCCGTCCACGCCCGGGGCCACTTCCACGAAAGCCCCGAAATCCGTAAGCCGGGAAACCTTCCCCGGGATAACTTCCCCTTCCCGGAAAGGGAGCCCTGTATCCCAGATCTCCGGCTCCAGCACCCTCATGGAAAGCGAAACCTTGGGGGCGCCCTTCCGATCCGTTTCCATCTTCAGAATTCTGACCTTGACGAATTGCCCCGGCTCCAGGACCTCCGAAGGGTGGCCGATTCGCGACCGGGAGATCTCGGAAATATGGATCAACCCCTCGAGCCCGCCGATGTCCACGAACGCCCCGAAATTCATCAGGCGGGTCACCCTCCCCTCCACCTCCATCTCCGGTTTTAGGGAGGCCAGGGTCTCTTTGATCTTCTTTTCCTGTTCTTCCTGCAGGAGAGCGCGCCGGGACAGGATGATGTTCCTCCCCCGCTCCTTCATCTCCATGATTCGGAACTGATAGCGTTGCCCGACGTGCTCCTCGGGTTTCTCGCAGTACTGCAGGTCGATCTGGCTGATCGGGCAGAAGCCTCTCAGCCCGGAGATCTCCACTTCGAATCCGCCCTTGTTCACCGCGGCGACCCGCCCCTCCACGGGGATCTGATTGCGCTGGGCGTCCCGAAGGATCTCGAGAGCCTCGGCCCCGCGGGCCTTGATGGCCCGGCTGAGATGAATCCCCCGGCGCACGGAAGAGACGCGAAGTTCGATCTCTTCTCCTTCATGGACCTTCGGGTTGCCCTCTTCATCCAGAAACTCGGCGAGATCCGCGGTCCCTTCGCTCTTTCCGCCCAGGTCGATGAAAACCGTTTCCTTGCTGATTTTGACGATGGTCCCGGTCACCCGGTCGCCCGGAGAAAACCGCGCTCCCGGCGTCTGGGAACTCTGCTCGAAAAGCTCGGCAAAACTGAGGTCTTCTTCCTTTTCCATTTCAACCATGAGACATACCCCTCTGAAACACTCGCCCGTCTTCCCAATCGCTTCTCAGGAAGTGAGGTGGAATTTACGAGTCTTAATTTTTTCAGATTATGAATAAAATCAGGATAACACAATCTGGAAGAAACGAAAAGGAAATGTGAGGCGAAAATCGTAACCCTTCAGTGACGGGGGGTCCGGGCGGTACGCGCCGGACGCATCGGCCGGGATGGGTGGAGACTCGGAGAAAACCCTGACCCTCCACGAAGAAATCAGCGCCTTAGGATTCCAAGCGGACCGTCCGGCCCCCCAGGCCATGGCGCCTTCTTGTCTTTGCCTCCGACCTCCATCCATAGCATCTGGCCACCCGCGACTGAAGGGTTACGCGAAAATCCGCCAAAACGAAGAAGATAAACCAAACGCGGCGGCTCTTGCCGGCGCTCATTCTCACCCTGACACCAACACCGTCCTTCTTATCCCCCCGCTTGCATGAGCAGGAACCGGATCACCTCCCCATTCTTCAGGGTCTCGTTCGGGTTCGGGATCTTCTCGTTCCCCCGCATGGCCCAAACCGAACTCACAAAGGCGTTCCTCTCTTTGTCCCAAAGCTGCTCCGACATTTTCCCGCCGTACCGCCGTCCGATGAGATAAAATAAATCACCTAAATGGGACCCTTCCCGGAGGGCGAATTCCGCCTCGCCCGCTCCCATCCAATCGCTAAGGATCCCATGGAAGTGAACCTTGATTCTCATATTACGGGTACACCTCCGCCGCCACCTGGTCGAGTCCCAATTCCAAGAACTTCCCCTTGGACGGCCGCCCTGTTTCCCAATCCCATCCGCGGAACCGATAATAGTCTCTCAGCATCTTTTCCATTTCCGGTTTGATCCCGGCCGTAGCCCCTTCGTCCAGCGGAGCTGCGCAGATCTGGGGCAGTTTGTCATGTTCCCGATTCAAGCCGAGCCGGTTGCTGATGGCCCGCTTCAGGTTGATCGACCGATCGCCCGCCGCCAGGAGCTCCTTGGGCCCGAATTCCCACCCCGTAACGGCATTCAGCATTTCACAGATCTGGGTTGGAGTCAGGGGGGCAAATTTGCAGAGGGTCAGGGAGTCAAAGAGATCTTTCAGGCTCTGATACTTGGCGGCCCCCTCGCTCTTCCCTTCGGACGAGAGCCTCTCCGACGGCAGAATCATGTATTCCAAAACCATGTTTCCCAGGTCGACGTTATACTGATCCCCTTTCAGATGGCAGGCCCCGCGCGGCCCTGTGGCGTAAGAAACCGCCATGCCGTGGAAGGCCCGGGGGTCGTGCATGGGCATCTCCAGCCCCTTGACCTGGGCTGCTTCCTCGGCGCTGCGGCCGAACGCTTTGGCCATGCCCAAAGTCCCCTGGGAGAGAATCCTGCCGATTCCCTCCTGGGCGATGATCATCTCGACGAGCTTGATGACCGCTTCCCCATCCCCCCACTTCAACTCGAAGCCCGACCTGGTCTTTGCTCAGAACCCCCAGCTCATAAAGATAAAACGCATAGGCTACGCTCACCCCCGTAGACAGGGTATCGATCCCGTGAGTGTTGCAGAGATGGTTGGCCCGGATGATGGAATCCAGGTCCAGGTTCATGCACAACGGCCCGAAAGCCACCGTGGTTTCGTATTCCGGACCGTCCACGTTGAGCCCCGGTCGGAAGTCCACCACTTCCCGACCGCAGCCGATGGGGCACCCCAGGCAGGCGTAATTTTGGATGTGTAGCCCTGCCGCAAAGCCTGGCCGGTGACTTTGGAAACCGGGAAGACCGCCTTGGTGAAGTACTTGGCCGGCGCATCGCCAAGGGTCATGGCCATGTCCGTGTACATCATCGTCCCGTACTCCCGGAACGCCACGGAGACCAGGTTGCCGTTAATCTGGGCCACAGCCTGCCTGGCCAAATCCCTGACCTTTTCAGGGTTGCTCGATTCGGGCCGCAAATTTCCGGAAGCAGCCACGGCTTTGAGGTTCTTTGAACCCATGAGGGCGCCCATGCCGCACCGGCCGGCGGCCCGACCGGCGTCATTCATAATGGCGGCATACTTGATTCCCTTTTCTCCACCGGCGCCGATGCAAGCCACGGCGACGGAATCGTCCTTCAGCTCCTCCTTGATGGCCTTCTGGGTCTGATAGCAGTCTTTGCCCCAAAGGTGGGCGGCATCGCGAATTTCGGCTTTTCCTTCCTTGAGATAAAGGTAAACCGGCTTGTCCGTCTTGCCTTTCACCAGCAGGCCGTCCCACCCGGATCCTTTCAGGCGGAAGGGAAAACGGCCGCCGCTGGTGGCCTCCCCCCAGAAACCCGCTCAGGGGGAGTCCCCGCGACCGCATACCGGCTGACCATGGGCAGGGATGTGCCGGTGAAGGGACCGGTGGAAAAGATGAGCGGGTTTTCCGGGGCCAGAGGATCGGCCCCTTTTTGCATCCGGTCATAGACCAAGGCGGCGGCAAGGGCCGCGCCCCCGATGTATTTCTTCGCCGTTTCCTCGGGTAGAGGCAAATCAGCCATTTTCCGGGCGGACAAATCCACCTCCAACAACCGGCCGTGATATCCTTTCATGTGTCTGCCCTCCCTTTAGAAATGAGGATCGTGTAAAAGGCGGCGGAACGATGGTTTTGATTGCAGGGGCGTCCTGGCGGACGCCCATTTCGGCCCCACCCTGTGAGCCGCTCCTCCGGGTGCGCCGCCACGACGAAGGGGAAGCGCAACGCACCAGCTATCCTTTTTACGAGACCTTCAAAAATCGATTTCTCGGCCGTCATAGGCGCACTGAAAAACCTGCCTGCACTGGGCGGCGGTGATAGGCCTGGGGCTGAGATAGCAGTCGATGTCTCCATGGGCAAACTCGACCAGCTTGTTGAGGCTGCCATCGAAATCCGCTCGGGAAATCCCCATATCCTTCAGGGTCAAACGGACATCGAGGCCGGTCAAGAAAGATCGGACGCGCCCAACCAGCTTCGCCAAGCCATCCTCGGCGTCTTTGGCCTCAATATTCAAAGCCTTGCAGATCAGGAGGTGCTTATCCGTAACCTTGCTGCAGAACTGGAGCGTGTGGGGAATGAAAAAGCCAACGGCCAAGCCGTGGTGGAGGTTGAACACCGCCCCCAGGGAATGACCAAAACTGTGGGTCAGGTGGCAGCCGCTCATCCCGAAGGCGACCCCGGCAATGCTCGCGGCCAGCAGCATTCGGTGCCGCGCTTCCCGATCCTGGCCGTTTTTGTAGGCCCGGGGAAGCCAGTGGAAGGCCATCTCAATGGCGCTGAGGGCCAGAGGGCCGGTGAGTTCGTTTCCGGCCGGGGTCGTGACTGCGTCCATGGCATGGGCCAGAACATCCAACCCCGTGCCCGCCGTCAGCTTGGGCGGCATGGACAGGGTGAATTCGGGAACCAGGATGGCAAAATCCGGGAGAAGTTCAATGTGGGCAATGGGGATCTTGCGGTGCGCGGCTGTATCGTGAAGAACAGCGGCCCCTGTGCATTCGGAGCCCGTCCCGGCCGTGGTCGGAACCGCGGCCAGCAAGGCTTTCCGACGCAAGTTCAATTTGTCGAGAGGGGAAATCAGGCCTAAGTCCGTGATGTCCGGACGCTCGTAAAGAATCCAGGCCGCCTTGGCCGAATCCATGACGGACCCACCCCCCACGGCCATGATGAGGTCCGGCTCGAAAGTCTTGATGGCTTTGCCGCATTCGGCCACGACTTCCATGGGCGCCTCGGGTTGGCACCCGGGCCAGACCTCCACCTTGAAGCCCCCCGAGGCGAGGAACCGGGCCGCTTTGTCGGCAAACCGTTTGCTGAATTCATCCGTCACGATAAAGGCCCGCTTTTTGAGGCACCGGGGACCGATGGAATCCATGGTCGATGGCCCGATCACGGGCCCCTCCGGTAAAACATTGGATCCCACAAACATGATGGGGGGATTGAAGATGGTGTTCAGGCCCTTGATGGAAGTCGACAGGGCAAGCGGGGCGAGGGCTTTCAGCGTGGGGTTTTCAAACCAGTAGGCCATGGTTGCACCTCCCGGATCGAGTAGGGCTGTTAGGGCGGGGAAAGGACGGCTGCTTCCGACAGGGTCGCCTCCGAAAAAAAAGCCCCACCTCTCACGAAGAGATGGAGCCGTCTGTTCCTCTCGAATCATACCTCCCATGCGGTATCAGCATATCCTCAAACTCCAAGGGAGAACCAGGGAAGCAATTTCTGTTGATCGGAATATACAGGATTGGAAAAACCTGTCAAGAGGCAACGGAAAAAAACGTAACCCGCAACCATTCCGTAACAGGGGGGCTGGGTCAAGTCTTGTTGCGGCCTGGGGGTCCGAGCGGTACGCGCCGGAAGCATCGGCCGGGATGGGCGGAGACTCGATGAAAACCACCTTTATTGCCAGGTCAACGGATTGAAATTGGTCCCCCGGTCGAAATAATCCTCTTTCTCCGTTCGTTTCAGAAAATTTACCGCCAGGTAAGTGACGGGGGTGAGGAGGGCTTCGTACCCCGATTTCAAGAGCCACTGGGTCAAGATCAGCTGCCCGAGAGCGGGCGCCGTCAGGGCGCCATAAAACGCAAGGGAAAAGAAAACCACAGAGTCGGCCAGCTGGCCTACCAGGGTTGACCCGATGGTCCGCAGCCAGAGGTGGCGTCCTTTCGTGGCAATCTTCATCTTGGCCAGGATGAAGGAGTTCAGGAGCTCTCCGATCAGATAGGCGATAAAGGAGGAGGCCAGGATTCGCGGGGTAAACCCCAAAACGGCCTGGTAGGCCGTTTGAAAGGACTCCGCATCCTTGAAAACGCCCCCTGTCCAGAAAGGAGCCGGGGGAAGCTGGATGCTGAACCAGATGGCCCCCACCGCCAGCAGGTTGCAGAGGAAGCCGATCCAGATCACCTGTCTGGCCCGGGCGTATCCATAGACCTCGGTCAGAACGTCTCCGAAAATATACGAAATCGGGAAAATCAGGATCGCGGCCGATAGAAATAACGGCCCGATGGTGACGAGCTTGACGGCGATGATGTTGGCGACGATGAGGCTGGTTACGAAAACCGCCGCAATGGCAGGCAGCCAGCGATGTTTGACCATGTCCTTTCCTTCTTCCCCTTTTCCCCTCCTATCCTTTGCTTTTGTATTCCGCTTCCACCGTGATGGCGATCCCCCCCCTCACGGCAAACTCCCCCGTCACCTTGCACCACCGCGGGGAGAGAGCGGCCACGAGATCGTCCAGAATGTCGTTGATCCCATGCTCGTGAAAAACCCCCTGGGAACGGTAGGACCAGAGATACAACTTCAAGGATTTCGACTCCACGATCTTCCGGTCGGGTATGTACTGAATCGTCAGTTTCGCGAAATCGGGCTGGCCGGTTTTGGGGCAGACGCAGGTGAATTCCTCCGTCTTCAGCGTCACCGTGTAATCCCGCCCGGCATGGTGGTTGGGAAATGTCTCCAGCTTCTTGACAGGGCGGATCTTGCGTCCCAGAAGCGTCAGGTCCTTGAGGTCGGTTTTTCGGGTCATTTTGGCCATTTCCCCCCCCGGGAATCCTTTTCGCGGATATTCGTCATCCCGAAACTTTTCTTTTGCTGGGTAATCTTCATGTTTCCGGCGACGCCCGCAAACCGTGGAACTAAGGTTTTATCCCCCTCCCGCTGGCGGGAGAGAGGGGGCAAGGGTGGGCCGTCGGGCTTCCCCCTTACCTCCGTCCTCTCCCCGGAGGGGAGAAGATGTCTTGGGGAGTTATTTTCTGTTAATCATAGCAGAAGGATTTTTCTTCGTCGCCTAAAATTTGGAGGTGACCTGGCCTGGGGGTCCGGGCGCTGCGCTTGGAATCATAAGGCGCTGATTTCTTCGTGGACGGGGGCGGGAGCCAAGGCCTCCCGCCGCTGATATCCGAGTCTCAGGGGTTTCTCCGGTCTCTGCTCCTCCCGACCGATGCTTCCGGCGCGTACCGCCCAAACCCCCAGGCCAACAACAAAGCCTGCCGCCCCCCGTCACTGAATGGGTACTTTGACCGTCTTTTTCCCCTCTATCGCAAAACAGGAAAGTATGGTAAAAGATTCTTTAATGGGCACAGGCCTAATCGGTTTTCGGGATAGGAACGAGGTATGAACCCCAAACCCCACATCGGCATTGCCAAGTTTGAGAAAGAGCTGGAAAAGCGGGTTCACCCCCGTTTTTTGTTGAACCTGCCCGTCGAATATTATCCCATCGATTCGCCGGGGGCTGCGCAAGGCCACACCTTGAACGCTAGCCAGGGCGGTTTGATGGTCTGCCTGAAGGAGCTGTTTCAGAAGGGGCAGCACATCAGCCTCAAGATCTATTTCTCCTCCGGAGCAAACCTCTTCACCATCGAGACCAAAGCCGAAGTGATGTGGGCGGATCAGAAATTGGGAGAAGATGGGAACTACCGTTACGGAGTCCGGTTTTTCGAAATCTCCGAAGGAAACCTGGCCAAGCTGAAAACCTTTCTTGACGGGCTTTCCCCGAATCTGATGGCTTGAGGTCCTTTCTCATGCGCACGGACAGGAAATGGCGTTCTCCCGGGGTTGTTTCTATATTTCTTTTTGCTTTTCTCCTTCTCTCTTCCCCGAATATCTTCGCCGACGAACCGGCGGTGGCGATCCAGGTTCTTACGGAAGAGATCCTTCCGGGGGAAGAAATTCAAATCCAGGTGACCGTCACCCATAACGCCAATAGTTTTCTTCATCATGTGGAATGGGTAAATCTTGTTGTCAATGAACTGCAGTCTTACCACTGGGCTTATTCCGCCTTCGATCTGCCTCCCGGGGAAACATTTAAGAAGGTCGTAAAATACAGGGCCCCAGGCATCGAGAAGATCAGAATCGTCGCCGAGGCCTACTGCCTCCGCCACGGGAGCTCCGGCAAGGTTACCGCACTCGCGCCCGTGAAGAAATAGCCCGCCTCCTGCAAATCCCGCCGCCCGTCAACAAAGGGGCGAGTTTCTCCTTCCCTTTTCACGGGGGAAGGAAGGGAGAGTTTTTGATTTCATCGTCTTGATCCAATGGAGGACCCAGCCTTTATGGGCGCCCCTGTGGAGGAAATGTTTGCTGTCTTTATCCATTGAAGGACGGAATTTTTCATCCCTTCATTTCGTCGGGATCATGGGCTCGGGGATGAGCGCGATCGCCCAGTATCTCGCCTGGAGCGGCCAGACCGTCACCGGTTCCGACCGGGCCGCCTTTGGGGACGAAATGAAGGACGGCAAGGAAAAGTTGGAGCGGTGCGGTTGCCGGATATTTCCCCAGGACGGCAGCGGCCTCAAAGGCCTCCCGGAAGCTCTGGTGATTTCAACGGCCATTGAAGACGATAACGCCGATGTCGCCGCGGCTCGGGAACGGGGCATCCCCATTCTCCATCGATCCGATCTGCTCGCCGCCCTCGTCTCTTCCCACCGCACCCTGGCCGTATGCGGAACCAGCGGCAAGTCAACGGTGGCGGCCATGATCTTCGAAATCCTCCGGGCCTGCGGCAAAAGTCCTTCCTTGCTTACGGGCGCGAACCTCATTCGCCTGAACGAGGAAGGATGGGTCGGCAATGCCTTCAAAGGAAAATCCGGCATCCTGGTAATCGAAGCCGACGAAAGCGACGGCACCTTGGTCAAATACCGCCCCGAGAAGGCCGTCTTCTTGAACCTTTCCAAGGATCACCATCCGGTTTCGGTGACGCTGGATCTTTTCCTGCGCCTTTCCAGCCAAACCCCTTTCGTCCTGAAAAATGCGGACGATCCCGGCCTCCGTTCTCTCAACGCCGCCCGGACTTTCGGCTTGGCGAATCATGCGGATTTCCGGCCGGAAGCGGTAAAAGCGGTGACCCCCGCGGTTCGGTTCACCGCAAAAAGGATGGATTTCGAGCTGCCCATGGCGGGTAGCCACAATCTCTCCAACGCCCTTGCGGCGTTGTGCGCGTGCGAAGCCCTGGGCTGCAACATCGAAGAGATGGTTGAGCCCCTGCGGGAATGCAAGGGCGTCATGAGAAGATTCTCGGTCTCCCGGACCTTGTCGGGCATAACCGTTATCGATGATTATGCCCACAACCCCGAGAAAATAAGAGCCGCCCTGCTTACGGCCCGGGATTTTGGGGGGCGGCTGTTAGCCGTGTTCCAGCCGCACGGGTTCGGCCCAACCCGTTTCCTGAAGAATGAGCTGGTGGATACTTTTGCGGGGCTGATTCGCGGGGACGACGAAGTATCCTTATTGCCCATTTATTACGCCGGGGGAACAGTCAAGAAGGATATTTCTTCCGAAGACCTTGCGGACCGGATCGCTCAACGCGGCGTCAGGTCCCATGCGCCTCAAACCCGAAGTGAACTGATTGCCGGCCTGAAACAGCGGGCGAAGCCGGGAGACGCGGTGATTCTCATGGGGGCGCGTGATCCATCGCTTTCTCGGCTGGCCCGGGAAATCATAAAGAGCCTCGAATGAAACCCGAATCCGCACGGATTTCGAGGCCCGGATTGCCGATTTTTTTGACCTTGGTTTGCTTTCCTCAGTCTGGATAATTTCATTTTTATGAAATCTCCTTGATTTCATTCAGATATTTTCAGAAGCGATCCGCTATTATTTTCAAAAATATTGTTGGAACCATTTTCCTTTTCGTGATATTGTATATCATTAGATTATGGAGGCAATTTTGCCAAAGCATGCCGGGGCTTATAGGGGTGAAAAAAGGCGCAAGGAATTGGCCCGTCAGAAGAAACAGGAAGAGAGACGACAGCGACGATTGCAGAAGGGAGATCAGCCCTCCTCAGACGCCGAAGACGCCGAAAAGGTGGAGCAGAAAGAGCCAGCCAGTTTTTAACTCAAAGCTGTTCCGAGGAAAAAGTCCTTCTATCCTTGCCACGAAATTTTAAATGGCCGAGGCGGAGCAAAATGAGATGAGGGAAACTTCCAAGCCCTTCTCCCGAGAAATTCCCGCATCCGAAAAGAGTGAGCAAATTTGGCAAACGCCCTGCGGCGGGCGCCAAATAAAAATCGTCGCTTGAGACGACACAGAAAAGGAGAAACAAAAGGTATGGGTAAAAAGTTATTTGTAGGAGGACTTAGCTGGGACACAACGGACGACGGGCTGCGCCAGGCATTCCAGTCCTATGGAGAAATCACCGAGGCCAAAGTGATTACCGATCGTGATACGGGGCGATCCCGAGGTTTTGGATTTGTGACCTTTTCCGGGGACGAAGAGGCGAAAACGGCCATTGCCAAGATGGATGGAACCAATTTGGATGGCAAGACGATCAAGGTGAACGAAGCGCAGGAAAAGAGCCCCCGCGGCGGCGGCAGACCCGGCGGCGGTTTTGGCGGCGGCGGCGGGCGCGGCGGCGGCGGCGGGCGCAATCGCTGGTAGTTCTCGTCCATCTGCAGGCCTTCTCTCAAGGAAGCCTAATCTCCCCCTGCTGAGGGAAGGTATTTTCAATTTTTCTGTCCCCCCTTCTAAAGAGCAGGCACAGGAAGTTCTCCCCTGCCCCCCTTTAAAAGGGGGGCAGGGGGGATTTTGACCTGAATTTCTTACGCAATTCGCCTTTATCCTCAGACAAGAACCCCAGGTTGTCCAAATCGAACTTTTCCTTTCCAACCTATCTTTTCCGACACTCGGTCAAGTTTCCTTTGATACACAAGCGCCTTCCCGGGAGATTCACATTGGCAAAAGTGAATTCTTATCACAAAATCAAACCTAAGTTCCCCTTTCATCCCCTATCTGCGGAAGAAGCGGGAGGAGATTCCCAAGGAAGAAATTTCTTAGGGTTTCAGTCCTTTCGGATTTTCCCGACCTGGTGGGTTATGGCCCTGCTTTATGAAATGCATTCTCCAAAAGGATCTTAGATGAAGGCTCCAAGAGGATTTCAAATATCCTTTGCGGAAAATGGGGACGGGAAAATGGGGACGTTCCTGACATTATGAAATTCTTTGCTCGCAGAGAATTGTTCGGCAGAGAAAATTCAGTTTATCGCTTCAAACTGCAATCTGAATATTTTTAGGCTCAAAAGGTTGCTATACACAAACTATTTCTGCTAAACTCGAACTGATTTTTGGATTGGCCGATTTGGGCCTGACGATAACGTAACGAGGGCGGATGGCCATTTTTCTATCAAGAGCGTTTCTTGGGATGCAGTAGGGAATCTGCGTAGAGGCAGGGGCATGAGGGCCTCTGCTTTTATCGGAGTGAAAAGAAGTCGGGGATTTCGATCTTTGCTATTTTCCTTGAACTTCCGGGGAGTTAGAATGGTTTGAGATACTAACCATTTATGCAATAATGTGGGAAAAATTCCAGGTTTGATCATGGCGCAATCCGCTATCGGGGATAAGTGGAAGACAGCCGTGGAAATTAGTAATATGTCCCCCGAATTCCGAAGCAATAGTTTAGAGGAGGCAACATGCTAATGCATATCGTATTGTTTAAGTTAAAAGACCGCCGTCCAGAAAATGTTGCCAAAGCCAGAGAAAAACTCCTGACGCTGGCTGGCCGGGTGCCACAGCTTCGTTCGTTGGAAGTGGGCGTAGATTTAGTCCACGCCGAACGCTCCTACGACCTTGCCCTTTTAGCAACCTTCGATTCCCTATCTGACATGCAAGCGTATCAAGTCCATCCAAACCATATTGAGGTTGGCGAATACATGCGAAGCCTTTATGAAACTATTGTCTCCGTAGATTATGAAAAATAGAAAAAGTTTTAGACACCTCACGGATCTCCATCTGTGCTCTTCAGCTACCCTTGATGCCCTGTTTGGCGCATCACCTCTTGATCGGTTTTCCCATATGCGCCTCAATAGACTCCCCATACTTTGGGACCTATCTGGTGGCCTTTTTCTCTTGACGCCCCCCGCTTTTTTTACTATATTCATCGCATCCCAAGGCAAGGTTTTTCCCTTTTCCCCTTAAACCCAAGAAACACAACCCAGAAAGGAGGACGAAAATGCGTTCCATTCTTTGTGGCTTCTTCCGCCGAGGCATCGTGGTTGTTTGTGCAATGGCTGTCGCCTGTCTCTTTGGAATTGAGGCTGCGGCACAAGCACCCATCGTCATGAAACTTGGGACGGTGAACCCCAGTGATTGCCCACGCAACACCGCCGCATATGAGTTTGCCAAAGTGTTGGGGGAAAAGTCGAAGGGACAAATCAAGGTTGAGGTCTACACCAATAACCAGCTTGCCAGGGGGGAGGGCGCGATTTTTGAGGGGGTTCAAATGGGAACGATCGACGTGGCGCCGGTCGGCAGTGCCCCCCTCGGCGGCATGTTCGAACCCTACTACCTCCCACTTGATCTCCCGTTCATCTGGTTCAACCGGGAACAGGTTTGGAAAGTCATGGATGGGCCGATCGGTCAGGAACTGCTCAAAAAAATGGAAGCCAGAGGCGTCAAGGGCTTTGGCTTTGGCGGCGGCTGGGGATTCAGACACATGCAGTCGAACAAGCGAGCGATTTACACCCCTGAAGATATGAAAGGCCAAACCATCCGTGTGCAAGAATCACCCATCTATATCGGGATGATGAAACAGCTCGGCGCCAATCCCGTACCCATGCCTTGGGGCGAGGTATACCTGGCGATGAAACAGGGAACGGTGGATGGTATGGAATCTCCAACGTTCAGTATCGTTTCAGGCAAATATACCGAAGTGACGAAATATGTTTCTCTTACCAGGCACACCTACCCGCCCATTTCCTGGTTCATGAACCTCAAGAAGTACCAGGCCCTGTCGTCCGACCTCCGCCAGGCGGTGGATGAGAGTTTCCGGGCAGCCTGCGCCAGAGACCGAACGGCCGAGGTTGAAAAAGAAGAGTCCGACCTTCAGGTCATCAAGAAGGCCGGAGTGCAGGTCAACGAGGTGAAAGACCTGCAGGCCTTCCAGGATCGAATGGGGCCGGTGTATGACCTGGTTGCGGCGAAAGTGGGGAAGGAGTACCTGAACCGATTCCTGTCGGCCGTAAAGGCGGCGAAGTAGGCCCATGCTGAAATGGATCTTGGCGAACGCCGTAGAGGGGATCTGCCTGGTCCTGATGGTCGTTCTCTCGATCGACCTGCTTCTCGGTGTTTTTTCCCGCTATGTATTAGTCCGAACATTTACCTGGTACGACGAGATCGCGCGGGGATGCTTCGTCTGGTTGACCTTCCTGGGGGCGGCGGTGGGCGTGAAACGTCAGGCCCATTTCCGCCTCCATATCGTGGTGGACCGCCTTTCACCGCGACTCCGTCAGACCATGGTTATCCTCTTTCCGCTGGTCGTGATCATTTTCGCGGGTCTCCTCATCCAGCAAGGTTTGGTATTCCTCGAGATCGGAAAGTTCCAGCAAACTCCGGTCATGGGGCTGCCAAAAGCGTATATCTATGTCGCCATCCCGATCGGAGGAGCCCTGATGATCCTTTACAGCCTTGGGCCGCTTTGGCGCGCCATCCGGGGTCTTAGCCGATGATCACGATCACGATCGCAGCCTTCGTGATTCTCTTAGTTCTGGCAATTCCTGTGGCCTTTGCGGTGGGTATGGCCGGCTTTCTCGGGCTGTGGTGGAGCGGCGAGTATCCTCTAACGATTATCATCCAGCAGCTCTTCTTAACCGCGGATTCCTTCGTCCTTTTGGCCATTCCGCTGTTCGTTTTGGCGGGCGCCCTGATGGAAACGGGCGGCATTGCTGTCCGCCTGGTCCGTTTCGCTCAAGCTCTGGTCGGCTGGATCCGGGGTGGGCTGGCAATGGCCGTAGTGATTGCCGAGTATATCTTCTCGGGTATTTCCGGATCCACCATCGCGGACGTCTCTGCCATTGGGGCCACGATGATTCCCCCCTTAACGAAAGCCGGATACAAACCGGAAGAGGCCGTAAGCGTGGTGGCGTCGGCGTCAGCTATGGGCATCCTGGTGCCCCCATGCATCTTGATGATCATCATCGGCGCCATCGCCAATGTATCGGTGGCCGCTCTTTTTGCCGGGGGATTCATTCCCGCCCTTGTCATGGCCGCCGCCATTATGGCGTACATATACGTGCAAGCGCGAAAGAGCGGAATGGCGGCGTCCCAAAAGCCGAATCTTCGGGAACTGGGTCGGGCTTTCATCGACGCCCTGATCCCCATGGGATTACCCATCATCATTTTCGGCGGGATCCTCGGCGGGGTCTTCACCCCTACGGAGGCCGCAGCGGTTGCCGTCCTGTATGCTGCCATCGTTGGTCTCTTCATTTACCGCGAGATTGCCTGGTCAGCGCTTCCAGGAATTCTCATCCATAGCGCGGTCATGACCGCGAGCGTCTGCTTTCTGCTTGGGACGGCGGCAGTGGTCGCCTGGGTGCTGGCGGTGGCCCAAGTTCCGGCATTCCTGGCGGAGACGTTAAAGGCATTGTCTGCCGGTCCGACAGCCTTTCTCCTATTTTCTGCGTTCCTATTCATCCTCCTTGGAGCCGTGATTGAAGGACCCGCCGCCGTAGTAATCCTCCTGCCGACCTTTCTGCCCGTAGTGAAGCAATTCGGCATTGATTTGATCCATTATTCCATTGTCATCACTGCCGCTGTGGGTATTGGTCTCTTCCTACCGCCCATCGGCGTGGGACTTTTTATCTGCTGTGGAATCGCCAAGATCAGCATAGACCGCACCCTCCGCCCCATGCTGCCGTACGTGATTTTCCTCTGTTTAGGGCTTTTGATCGTCGTCCTTTTTCCATGGTTTACTCTTATCCTTCCAAAGATACTGAATCTTTAGCATTATCACTTTTCAGCCCGCGTATTTCGTGGAAGGTTAGGCGTTTGAGGGTCGGCTTTTAGGGATGGCCTGAGATAGTGGTAGAATATTTTCAGGGCCCGCGGGTTCAGATCGCCCTGCAGTTGTTTGTCACACCTCCCGGAAGACCCGAAACAATCTTCCGGATGCAATAGAATCGGAACGTAACGGCGAAGATTTGGGAGAAGACGAGCAAGAAATGGAGATTTTATCATGAGAACGACGGCAGGGTCAGAAATGGCTCTGCCTTTCTTGAAACAAGGGGGATTGTTAACTGCTATCTTGTCAGAATATTTTAGCTTTTTAAATTTGGTGTAATGCGAATCATTCATTAATAAAATGTTGGCGATTTGGCAATTTCCCCATTGGCAAAACCTTGACTACCTCTTCCGAGCTGCCAATGGTTAAGGCATTATGATCCTGGAATTGCCGAAGATCACCATCCCACCCTTCGATACTGCGATATTGACAAATAACTATTTAATAATTACAATGTAAATATGGAAGATATTATTTTCGAATGGGACAAACCGAAAGATCTCAGGAATCGGAAGAAACACGGGGTGTCCTTCGAAGAAGCGGCGACTGTTTTTGTAGATGAAAAGGCCTTGTTAATTCAGGACCCTGATCATTCAGAAGAGGAAGATCGATTTCTTTTACTTGGGTTAAGTTCTAACCTCAGGGTTTTATTAGTTTGTCATTGTTATCGCCAAAGCGATCGGGTCATAAGGGTTATTTCCGCACGAAAAGCCAGTCAATCGGAACAGCATCAATATTGGGAAAGGTGGAAAGCATGAGGAAGAAATATGATTTTTCCAAGGCGAAAAAAAATCCCTATGCAGGGCTCCTAAAGCGGCAAGTTACGATTCGCCTTGATGAGGGTACCATAGGCTATTTCAAGGAGTTAGCCCAGCAAATTGGAATTCCCTATCAGACCCTGATCAATCTGTACTTGCGTGATTGTGCTGCTTCAGGAAGAAAGCTTTCTCTGCATTGGAAGCCGTTCGGCAAGGCCGCCGCTGACCTTACCGGTTGAATAGAACTATTTCATTTATGCAATAAAGGCGGAAAATTTTCAAGTTGCGAACATGGCACGAAATCGCAACTTTTGTCAGTTGAGGAAAACCCCAAGATATTGGGATTCTCATTATTATTTTTTTTATCAAAATTTTGAAGTTGGATCGAACCTAACATTACACTTACCTTTCCCAAACGCCGGTACTCTGTCGTAATCCAGGGTAAGTCATTTTGGATACTTTTTGTAAAATTCAATTTTCACTTTAGCCCAGCTTTCTGCAACGCGTTTATAACTTTATTTCTTTCCGACTGGTCTTTATAGGGAAGAATCTTGGCAAAGTGGTCCACTGAAAACTTAGAATTAATCCTGAGAACTTCGGCCGCTTCAGCTCTGGCCTCCTTCTCACGCCCCATTATCATGTATGCACTCGTCAAGTAAAGATGGGCAAGCATATCGTTAGGCACAATTTGAATTGCTTTCTTGAATGCGGAAACCGCATCCGCATACCGCCCCAAATTCCTGAGAGCCCAGCCGAAGTCACGATATAAAAAGGATGGACCAAAGGGGCTTAGCCGGATTGCTTTTTGGAAAACCGGAATAGCTTCTTCAGCCCTGCCTGCCGCGCTCAGGCTACAAGCATAGCTGTTAAGGGCAGAAATCCCATTAGGGTTAAGAGAGACGGCACGTTCCCCTTCGATTATCGCCTTGTCAAATTCCCCTGTCCTATAATAGAAGTGGCTCAGTAATACGTGAGCACCAGTAATGGAATCATCCATCGCAAGGGCTTTTTGGGCCAAATATTTAGCTTTATCAAGGGCATCTCGGGCGGGGGGTTCGTTTCCCAATAAGGAGTCTGTATGGTAGACCCATGCGAGGTTTAAAAAGGCTATTGGATTCTCCGGGCACATCTCTATAGTCTCTTCAACGAGCCGCCGAGCCAGGTTGTTATCCTCAATCGTCCAGCGAAGGCGGTGGTTATCTGCCTCCATGAGCTTCAAATAACATTCGAGACCTTTCCCGCCCTGGTAATATTTTTCGGCGAATTTTACCGCCCGTGAAACGTCTCCCCCCCAAATCAATTTTACCTGCACGCCGGCCAAAACCTTCAAAGTAATTTCATCTTGCAGGAGAAAAAGGTCTTTGAGCTCGCGATCATAACGCTCTGCCCAGAGATGATTCCCCGAGAGGGCGTCGATCAACTGGGTAGTGATCCGAATCCGGTCGGCCGACCTCTGAATGCTGCCCTCCAACACATACCGGACCCCAAGCTCCTCGCTGACCTGCCTGGTTTTCACCGGCTTTCCCTTGTAGGTGAAGGTCGAGTTTCGGGCAATCACAAACAGCGTCGGGACTTTGGAAAGGGCGGTGATGACATTTTCGGTCATCCCGTCGCAGAGGAATTCCTGCTTTGGGTCGCCACTCATGTTTGCAAAAGGAAGCACGGCGATCGAAGGCTGGTCGGGCAAGGGGTATTTCATCCGCTCAACAGAGGCACGCTCAATCGCAGGAGGGTTCAAAAAGGTTTTCCAGGCAGCCACGATCACAATGGCAAGCAAAGCGACCGGCAGAGCCCAGCGATATGGGAAAAACCGGGAAGTTTTCCAATTTGGGTGAGAAGAAGAAAGAACCCAACTCGTTTTGGGAGCACCAGCCTCCTCTCCCGGGGTAAATTTTTCCAGCCCCTCTTGCTTGCCATTTTTCAAGCTGGAAACGAATTGCTCCCAGGCTTCAGCGTTCAAGGAGTCCCCGAAAGTAATTGAACTTTCCTCCAGGCTCACTCCGATTTTATCTATGGCAAACTTTAACCTCACATTCTCTTCGCTGCCAACATACTCGAATAAATTAGCCCATCCATCCTTTTCGGCGTCACTGAATGAATAGGTCTTTCCGGTCTCCCCATCCCTTTCTTCTTTTTTCCTTCCAAGTACCTTAAATAACGGGGCTTCTTCCAGGTTAGGCAGAGCGTCTTTCCATTTGCGGTAAATCCTATGCAACAGATTCTCTTTATCCGACGACCCAGCTGCTCCTCCGATGGTTTCGTTGAGGAGACCCAGCAATTCAGTGTGCTCCTGAAGAGGGATGGATCTGATTTTCCCCAATCTTTTCATTTCGTTAACGACCAAAGCGATTACGGCGAGATAAAACCTTCGTGATGGGGAATTGAAATGGAGGGTTAACTGGGATTGTCCCCGGGGATAGAGGAAAAGCTTGAATTCATTCAGGTCAATCTGGAGAGAAGGTCTCGAACTCCGGGCCATAATTTCCCCTGCGGACCCTGAAGAAACTCTCATTTTTCAAGGGGTTAGCGCCAGCCGCAAAATAATCTCACCGTTCGGCACGGTTCGCACCGTCATATTTATACCGGAAAGGCGATAATTGCAAGGAGATTTTTACCCAAAAAAGATTTTTTGCTTTTCTGAAAAGGAGGAGCAGAAGCTCAACGAGAGGGGGTGAAAAGAAAATTCTGGAAGATCACGATAGTCATGCTTCGAGAGAATGTCCGGTGGCAATATTCCAAAAGCTAAAAGGAGGGTTCCAAATGCGAAAGATGGTCTTTGTTTTTATTGATTTTCTTTTCATGCTCTTCGGTAACCCTGGCGCAGGAAAAGATTGATGTCCCCGTCTGGAATTTAGGGGACAAGTGGGTTCTTACACAGGGAAATATTGAGGTTGTGGGGGTCGATCAAAATACTTATACGTTAGCCTTTTCCAGGGATGTTTGTTTCGTTGAAAGGAAGCAGTTTGAGAAGATCGTTTTTGATAAAACCGCTCTGAACAGAATTTATACCTTTGCAGGGGGCGAGCGGGAAAAATACGCATCGCCCCATAGGTTAATTCTAAATTTTCCCTTCACTCCTGGGAAGGAATGGAAAGATACTTCGAGCGCCAAAGCCTTGACCGGCCCCATGAAAGGACAAACGATTGAATTTGCCGAAACCTTTGTTGTCGTAGGATGGGAAGATGTGAAAGTTCAGGGGGGGGATTTTAAGACTGTGCTAACTACCAGATCATGAGATAGGAAAAAGGGAGAAAATGGGTGACACTCTCTTGGAGGAGAAAGGGAGTGTTAAGATGGAGAATGTCGAGGAAGTCAAGAGGAAGAGCAAAGAGAAAGAGAGTCGATTTGGGAAGAGATACGGGTTTGAGATTAAGCTTCGGTGTGTGAAGCTGAGGTTGGAAGAAGGGTTGCCGGTAGGTTTGTTGTGCAAGGAAGCGGGAGTCAGTAAGAGTGCGATTCATCATTGGGTGAAGGCGTACCAGGAGCGGGGAGAGGCGGGGTTACGGGATCGGGGGGTGTTTTCGGGGAAAAGGAAGAAGCTTCCTGGGCCGGTGCGCGAGAAGATTGTTGAGATCAAGAAGCGAGAGCCATTCTTTGGAGTAAAGCGGATATCCCATCTGTTGAAGCGGGTATTCTTCCTGAGCGCCTCTCCGGAGACGGTGCGGCGGACGTTGCAGGAAGAGTTCCTGATTGTTCCTACCAACAAGAAGCATCCCAGTAATATAACCCGGCCTCGGTTTTTTGAGCGGTCCACGCCGAACCAGATGTGGCAAGGGGATATCTTCACCTTTCGCCTGGGGGGACGGTATGCCTATTTGGTGGGGATGGTGGATGATTATTCCCGGTACATGGTGGGATTGGAGTTGTACCGGAGCCAGACGGCAGACCAGGTGATCGAGGTGTACCGACGGGCGGTTGGGGAGTACGGGGTGCCGAAGGAGGTTTTGACGGACCGGGGGAGGCAGTACACGACCTGGCGGGGGACGACGCGGTTTGAGCGGGAGTTGGGGAAGGACCGGGTCAAGCATATAAAATCCCAGGCGCATCACCCGATGACGTTGGGGAAAATTGAGAGGTTCTGGAAGACGATTTATGAGGAGTTTTTGGTGCGGGCGCAGTTCGGGAGTTTTGAGGAGGCGCAGGAGCGGATCCGGCAATGGGTTAAGTATTACAACCACAAGCGGCCGCACCAGGGGATTGGGGGGTTATTCCCTGCGGATCGGTATTTTGAGATTCAGGGGGAGATGCGGAAGGTGATGGAGAGAGGGATCGCGGAGAACGTGCTGGAGATGGCGCTTCGAGGCAGACCGCGGGAGCCGTTCTATATGGTGGGGAGGATGGAGGGGCAGTCGGTGGTTTTGCGGGCGGAGAAAGGGAAACTGCGCCTTCTGGTGGATGACGAGGAGGAGGGGAAAACGAAGGAGCTGGTGTATGAGGTGAACCCCAAAGAAGAAAAGGAGGAGAGAGATGGAAAAGGTGGAGAAGGAGGGGAAGGTGGAGCGAGCGGAGAAAGGGAGAGGAGAGAGGTCAGAGGCGGTGGAGAAGAGAAAACGGCGGGGTTTGGGGCATACGGCGGAGGAGAAGTGCCAGGCGGTGTTGACGTTGTGGACGGAGCGGAGGAAGCCGGGGGAGATCTGCCGGGAGCTGGGGGTGGCGTGGGGGGTTTTGCAGCAGTGGCAGGACCGGGCGATGGAGGGGATGCTTCTGGCGTTGCAGCCCAGGGTAACGGTGGAGAGGGGTGTGGCTTTGAGCCCCCGGCTTGCCGTATTATTGGAGAAGAAGAGCCGGGCGGGGCTGTTGCGGGGGATCGACAAAAGGTTGAAGAGGCTGCAGAAAAGCATTCCGGGATCCGGAAACGTCGGAGGTTTCAGCCGAGAAAAAGTAATCTTCAAGGAGAATCCCGATGGAAGAGGAGAAGAAGTTGGCGCGGGAGCGGGCGGCGGTCATCCTGGAAGTGCGCAGTGGGAAACTGACGCGCGACGGAGGGAGCGGAGCGGTTGGGGGTGTCGCGCAAGACGTATTACGAGTGGGAGGACCGGGCCCTGAAAGCCATGGCCCAGGCCTTGGAGAATCAGGCCCCCGGGAGGCCTTCGTTCCCCTGGATCCGGAGAAGGAGGAGCTTCAAGGCAAGGTTCAGGAGCTGGAGAAGAAGTTGTACTTGGCGGAGAAGACGATCGAGGTGAAGGATCTGCTTACGGCCTACGATCTTCACGAGGCTAAAAAAAAGCAAACGAAAAGAGGAAGAAGGACGGGAAGAAGCGGTAAGGAAGGTCATGGAGATCATCACGGACATCAAGGGAAAAACCGGAATGCCCTATGCCCTTATCTGCCGGGCCATAAGGATCCCGTTATCGACCTTGGGCCGGTGGCGGAGGAGGCAAAGGGGAATCATCCTCTTCTGAATCGTCCGGGGCCCAAGAAGGTGGAGCCGTTCGATCCTTCCGTTCTGGATGCGGAGATCCGATCGTTGGACCATGGCCCGAAGAGAAGCGGAGGGGCAAACAACCTTTACAAGCAGTATCAGGAAAATCTTTCTCGTCGGGATCTTTCCAAGATGGTTGAGCAGGTGAGGCGGGAGATGGCGGCGGATCATCGGAATCACCTTCGGCGGATCGAGTGGTTGGCGCCGGGGGTGGTGTGGGCCATGGATGTAACGGAAGATGAAGCAGGGAAACGAAACCTCCATTTGCAGAATACGCAGGATTTGGGATCGCGGTATAAGTTTCCTCCTTTATCGGGAGAGTGCCCGGTGGGGGAGGAGGTAGCCGGGTATTTGAGTGAGAAGTTTAGCCGGTTTGGGCCTCCTTTGTTTTTGAAACGGGATAATGGGGGAACTTAAATCATCGGGCGGTGAATGAGGTTCTTTCAGAATTCTTTATTTTGCCGTTGAACAGCCCGGCGTATTATGCGCCGTATAATGGGGCGATCGAGGAATCGCAAGGGGAGCTGAAGACGTGCTTGCGGGAAAAACTCGTGACCTACAGTCCCATCATCGAGGATCATTCTCTGGGAATCTATGCCGAGGTTGCGGCCCATGATTTGAACCACCGGCATCGTCCGTGCCTTCAGGGGAAAACCTCTTGCCAGGTCTTTTTCGCTTTGGACCAAAGACCAGTATTTTCGAAATGGGAAAGGAGGGCGATTTATGATATCTTGATGGGCAGAGTCGAGAGGATTTTGGTTTCGATGAATCAGTTTGACAAATCGGCGAGGGAGGCGGCCTGGAGAATTGCGGTGGAGTTTTATCTCCAGTCCAGAGATTTATTAAAGTGCACATCCCCCAAAAAGTGTCACCCAATTTTACCCCCATTTTTGACTCATGAATTGGTAGCGTGAACAGGCCTGGAAAAGTATTTAGGTTAAGTTTGGTGGAGGGTGAATCTAAGGCTTCTCTTTCTCTTGCGGATTATGATGGAGACGGAATGACTGACCTTGCTATGTACCATACCCGGTCGAGATCAATTTTTTACGAGCGGGCGGCCCGGGGAATATGGGTGGGGAGGAACAGATTCCATGCCAATTATTTGGAATTACATTGGGAATGGGAAAACCGATATTTCAATCTACCATATCCCCTCCAATCGCTGGTTTTCCAAAAGATACCCAGGAGGTAATATGGGGCAGTTCAGGTAGGGAGGGGAGGAATCGGTCCCGGTTCCCGGTGATTACAATGGCGATGGGATCATGGAGCGGGCGATATATCATTCCCCGACAAACCAGTGGTTGGTGGAAGGGGGAGCCTGGGTGCAGTTTGGATGGAATGGCTCGGAATGCATTCCTCTTCCGGGAGATTACGATGGAGATGGCAAGACCGACATGGTGATTTATCATCTTCCTTCAAACCGATGGTTCATGTATGGGGTTGGAAACCTGGGGCAATTTGGCTGGGAGGGTGCAGAGTGTATGCCAGTTCCCGGGGATTATGACGGTGATGGGAAAACGGATATAGCCGTCTATCATGTCCCGTCAAATCAATGGTTTGTGAAGGGATTGGGCAATTTGGGAAAATATGGAACGGGTGGATTGGCGAGCTTTCCTATTCCTGGGGATTACAATGGCGATGGCATTTGGGAGCGGGGCTATTACCATTATAGTGATAACTGGTGGCATATCGAAGGGGTGCCTAAGTTCATTTGGGGCTGGGGTGGAGCGGAATTTATGCCGATTACGAGTCAAAATAATGTGTTTAACTGGTTTAGGTTTGCGCTGGGAAGATTCCAATAACATCGTTAGGCAGCAGAGTAATCCACCTTCTTGAGGCAAAGGCAGAGTCAGAGATAACTCTGCCTTTTTTCAGCTACAACGTATAGTGGTTCCACTATTTGGGGTAGAAGTTTCTTACACTGCTATATAATTTTCATTTCCTTTTTCCGGTTAGATGCTTTGATATCTAAAGCATCTCCTAACCCTTTTGTTATGTAAAAAGCCTTCCCCATGGAACGCAGAAATGCTCCTCCCCGCCATGGGCCATAGGATTGATCGTTCTTCAGCAATTCAGGATATAAATCGCAAAATTCAAACCGGCGGCATAGCCCACCCAGAGGAGATAGGGGATGAGGAGGACCCCGGCGGGGTAAGAAATGCGGAGGAAGAGGCGAAGGGTCATAAAAATGCTGACGGCCAAGGCGACGATGCCGATTAGCCCGGCCAGAGGAGACCGCAGCCCGAAAAAGAGAAATGGCCACAGGACGTTTAGAACTAACTGAATCCCAAATAAAAGGAGGGCTTTCTGCCGCGGTTTTCCATACCGGGTCTCCCGCCAAATCAGGAAAACCGCGATTCCCATCAAAACATACAGCGTGATCCAGACTGGGGCAAAAACCCCGTCCGGCGGCGTTAGAAGCGGTTTTTTGAGAGCCGCATACCACCCGGGTATGGCAGGGACTGTGAAGTAGGACCCGATCCCTCCGGCCAGTTGGCAAACGACGATAAAAAAAGCCAATTTGGGAATATCCGCGGCCTTCAATGACACTCCTGCAATCCATTGATCAGGGATAGGGTTTGGGCGACCCGCCGGTCGCCCCTACTCTATGCCCTTTGCGTTTCTTTTAATCCAGCGCTTTCTTCAACAATCGCTCCCATTCCCGGTCCACCGTTTCCTGAATCCCGCGGATCTGCTCTTCGGTCAAGTGATTGAAGCGGCCCTGCAGGCGAAGATATTCTTCCACGGGGACATTTTTAGGGGCGATGTTGATGTTGTACCGGTCGCCGTGTTCAACCTCGTAGAGGGGAAAAATCTTCGTGTGCACGGCCAGCCTGGCGATTTTCACCGCCAGCGAGGAGGGGGACTTCCACCCCGTCGGGCAGGGAGAGTAGATGTGGATGAACTTGGTCCCGCGGATCGCCCTCGCTTTCTCGATTTTTGTCATCATGTCCTCGGGGAAGGCAACCGAGCAGGTCGCCCCGTAGGGGATCCGGTGGGCGGCCATAATCTCCATCATGTTTTTCTTGGGTTGGTTCTTGGGGTGGTTGGAGGGGGTCGTCGTCGTCCAGGTGCCGAACGGGGTCGCCGAACTTCGCTGGATCCCCGTGTTCATGTACGCCTCATTGTCGTAGCAGAAGTAGATGATATCGTCATTTCGTTCCGCCGCGCCGGACAGGGCCTGAATGCCGATGTCGAACGTTCCCCCGTCCCCCACCCAGGCGGCCACGGTGGTTTCCGTGTCCCCCCTGGCATCCAAACCGGCCTTTACGCCGGAAGCCGTGGAGGCCCCGGTTTCGAACGCCGTGTGAATGAGCGGAACCTTGATCGAGGTATAGGGGAACGGCCCGTTGATAATGGACCAGCAGCAGGCCGGGATCACGAGCGCGGTCTTCTCGCCCAGGGCTTTTAGGGCGTACCGCATGGCAATCGTGGCCCCGCAGCCGGCGCAGGCTAAATGCCCGGAATACATCAGCTCTCTTGGCTCGTACATGGTCAACCTCTCATCCCGACCCAAACGCTCTGTTCGGGCGGCTCGGATTGCTCGTAGGTCTGGTAAACGACATCGTTGAGAATCTGCAGGGTTGTGTCCCGCCCGCCGAGACCGGTGATATAGCTGTAGATGCGAGGCCGCACGTTCTCGTTGCAAATCGCCGCCCGCAGCTCATGGGCAAAAATCCCGCCTAGCCCCAAGGAAAGGTTCCGGTCCAACACCGCCACCTTCTCCACGCTCCGGATGACCTTCAGAACGTCATCTTTCGGGAAGGGCCGGAAAAGACGAAGTTTTAGAAGGCCCACCTTCCGCCCTTTTTCCCGCAGGGCATCCACGGCCACCCGTGCGGTGCTGGTGATGGCGCCGGCCGTCATCAGGACCAAATCGGCTCCTTCACAACGGTACGCTTCCACCAGGCCGTATCCTCGCCCAAAGATCTCGCCGAACTGGCCGTCCACTTCTTTGCAAACCGCCTCGCTCTCCAGCATCGCGTTCTGCATCTTGTACCGGAACTCCATAAAAAAATCCGGAGGAAGAAAGCAGGCGAAGGACCGCGGGTTCTGGGGATCGATCCGGAATTCGGGTTGGTAGGAAGGCAGAAATTGGTTGACGATGTTGGCATCCGGAATATCCACGGGTTCGGCCGTATGGGAAAGAACAAACGCGTCGAGCACCACCATCACCGGCAAGAGGACCTTTTCGGCAATCTTGAAGGCCTGAATGACCGTGTCGAGGACCTCCTGGTTGCTCTCGCAATAGATCTGCAGCCAGCCGGTGTCCCTCTGGGACAGACTGTCGCTCTGCTCCCCCCAGATATTGAAGGGCGCCCCGAGAGCCCGGTTGACGTTGGCCATGACGATAGGCAGGCGGGACCCGCTGGCCCAGTGGAGCATTTCGTGCATCAGCGCCAAACCCTGCGAAGAGGTAGCCGTGAACGTCCGGACGCCGGCGGCCGAGGCGCCGATGACGCAGGCCATGGCCGAGTGCTCCGACTCCACGGGGATGAAGTTGGCCTTCAGCCTCCCATCCGCGCAGAGAACCGAGAGCTCCTCCACAATCGAGGTCTGAGGCGTGATGGGATAGGCGGAGATGACTTCCGCCCGCGAAAGCATGACCCCCCAGGAGACGGCGTGGTTGCCCACCATGATTTTCTTCATCGTCCTTCCTCCTCCATGACCATGGCGTCGCGGGGGCACTCTTCCACGCAGATTCCGCATCCTTTGCAATGGTCGTAGTCGATCACATTCTTTCCGTTTTCCTTGCGGATGGCCACATCCGGACAGAAGATGTAGCAGTTGTCGCAGAGGTTGCAGACCCCGCAGTTGAAACAACGTTTGGCTGCCGCGATCGCCGTTTCTTCCGGGAAGCCCAGGTTGACCTCTTCGAACGTCCCCTGGCGTTTGCCCATCGACAGCCGGGGCGGGCTTTTTCGCTTCTTCGGTTCGAAATAATCGAGGTTCAAATCCTTCAGAAGAACCGTCTTCGGGCTCGCAGGCGGCCGCTCCTTCTCGTCCTGCAGGTATCGCCGCATCGAGAGGCTCCCTCTCTCCCCGATGCGGATTCCGTCGAAAACCCCTTCCCACCTTTTATTCCGGAGAAAACAGTCGATGAAGATGGCCGCCCGCTTTCCCGAACCGATGGCATGCACTACGGTGTGGGGCTGATGGATGACGTCCCCTCCGGCAAAGATCCCTTCCTGCTTGGTGGCTCCGCGCTCGTCGGTAAGGATGATGTTGTCCTGGATTCCGATCTTCTTCGGCAGGGCGGCCAAATCGGCGTCCTCGCCGATGGCCGTGAGCACCTGGTCGACTTCCAGGAAATAGTTGGACCCTTTCACCTCCACGGGCCGCCTCCGCCCATCCTCGTCCGGGGGGCCTAAGCGGTTCTTCACGCATTCCAATTTTTTCTGCCCGTTGTCCAGGACCAGGCGAACCGGAGAAACGAGGAGGGAGATATCGATTCCCTCTTCCTCGGCTTCATGGATCTCCGCCGGAAAGGCGGGCATTTCCTCCCGGGTCCGGCGGTAAAGAATCGACGGTTTGGCCCCCAACCGCAGAGCCGTGCGGGCCGCATCGATGGCGGTGTTCCCGCCCCCGATGACGACCACCCGTTTGCCGAGGGGAACTTCTTTCCCCAGGCTGACTCTCCGCAGGAACTCCACCCCGCTCATGGCCCAACCCTCGTTTTCGCCCGGCGCCCCCAGTTTCTTGCTCACATGGTTTCCCAAAGCGAAAAAGACGGCGGCGTATTCCTTCAGGTCCTTCAGCTGCAGGCCCTCGCCGAAACGGGCGTTGATTTCGGTGGTCACGCCCAGCTCCAGGATCTGGTCGATCTCCGCCTCGAGGACCTTCTTTGGCAGGCGGTACTCCGGGATTCCCACCCGCAGCATCCCCCCCAGGACCGGCAGCGCCTCGAACACCTGCACCCCGTACCCCATCCCGGCCAAGTGATAGGCGCAGGTCATCCCGGCCGGGCCCGAGCCGATGACGGCCACTTTTTCTTTTTTCTTCTCCCTGTTCAGCGAAACCTGTCGGCCCTGTTTGAGCGCCGTGTCCGCCATAAAGCGTTCCAAGGCGTTGATGGAAACCGCTTCGTCGAATTCTCCCCGGTTGCAGGAGGACTCGCAGGGGTGGTAGCACACCCGCCCGCAGACTCCGGGAAACGGATTTTCCTCCTTGAAGAGGTCCCAGGCTTCCAGAACCTTCCCCTGCCCGATCAAAACCATGGCGCCCTCGACGTCCTGGCCGGCCGGGCAGCCCTCGTTGCAGGGAGAGACCTTGTTGTCGAAGCGCGGACGGAGATATCGCCAGGTCCCGGTCCGGTTCCATTCCATGGACCCCAGGGAGATCGCCTGATACGGCATATCTTTTTCCGTACGCAATAAAATCTGTTCGGCCATATGAACTCCTTATCGCTATGTAGCGGTCAGCGTTCAGCGATCAGAAAATATTCCTTATCGCCGCTTGCGGAGAGCGATCGCTGAACGCTGACCGCTCTTTTTCATTCTTTAGCGTTCTCGTAGGCTTCCTTGATCGCCGCCTCGTTCCCCGCCTTGTTGACCGGCACGAACTCCTTCATGGCCTCGACGACCGATTGAACCCCGAGCATCCCCGTAATTTTGGCGAAGGCTCCGAGGATCGCCATGTTCACGATGGGATTGGTCGGGGAGCCCAATCTGTGGTCGATGGCGATCCGGCTGGCGTCCACGGCGGCGACCCGGAACTTGGCGAACCCGGGGAAAGCCTTGGGCGGGCGGTCCGTGTTGAGGATGATCCACCCCCCCTCTTTCAGCCCGGCATCCACCTGGGTGCTTTCGATCAGGGTCGGATCCAGGACAATGATGTGGTCCGGTTCGTAGATGAAATGGCGGATCCGGATCGGCCGGTCGTCCACGCGGGCGAAGGCCGCCACCGGAGCCCCCCGCCGCTCCGCGCCGAAAGCCGGGAAAGCCTGCACGAACTTTCCTTCTTTGAAGAAAGCCGATGCCAAGACTTCCGAGGCGATGACCGCCCCCTGCCCTCCCCGGCCGTGAATGCGAATCTCAATCATAATATAGCTCCTTTAAAAGAGCTCTCAGCTTTCTGCGATCAGCAAAGGCCGAAAGATTTTTTTAGGCTGAATGCTGACAGCTGATCGCTGATTGCTTCTTTCACTCCTCCGAATACACCACCACGATCCCCTGGGCCCTTTTTCCCCGCAGCGCCCGGAAGCCGTGGGGGACGCTGGAGTCAAAATAAAGGCTGTCCCCCGCTTCCAGAACGATTTCATCCTGGTGGTAATGAAAAGCCAGCCGGCCTCTGAACAAAAAGAGAAACTCTTCTCCCCGGTGGTTGAGGTAAGAGAGGGCCTCTTTCTTCTTGGGCTCGAATTCGACCCAAAAAGGCTCCATATGCTTGGAATTTTTCTTGTAGGCCAAGGCCTCGTATAAATACCCCCCGTCCTGGTACTGGGCATGCATCCGGCGAAAGGCCCGCTTCCGTTCGCTTTTTCGGACCACCACGGCCTGGTCCGGCGATTCTTCCTCCCGAAAGAAGAATCCGATGTTCACCTCCAGGGCTTTCGCGACCCTGAGCAGGGTCGCCACCGGCGGGGAAACCGCATTGTTTTCAATCTGGGACAGGAGGGCGATGGACAATCCGGTTTTGCCGGCCACCTGGCTGAGAGTGAAACGCTTATTCAGCCGCAGGCCCCGGATTTTCTCGCCCAATTTGAGTTTTCGAAATTCCAAATCGACGTTGAGAGGCATTTCCTATTTTTTAACCAGAATTAGAAAATTTTAGCCACAGAGGCCTCAGAGAGGTAAACTTAAACCCTGCAAATATTTTTTCAAATCATTTTCAGCTTTCTGTTTTTGACTCTGTGATCTCTGTGCGCTCTGTGGCTTAAATTTTTTGGTTGCGGCTATGCCGCGCTGGGCCCTCTGTGGCAAGGGTTTGTCCCATTTCAATTCAAAGCCTTGGCCACAAGCTCCACCGGGTGGACAACCTGCACGGGCTCTTCCCCCAGGTTGCCGAAAATCTGCAGGCGGCAGCCCGGACAGCCGGAGGCAACCAAGTTGGCCCCGGTGTCCTTGATTGCCTTCACTTTGTTTCCCGTGATCCCCATGGAAACATCGGGGTGCTCCCATTGAAAGGTCCCCCCGCCCCCGCAGCAAACATCCGCCCCGGCCATTTCCACGAATTTGAGCCCCGGAATTTTTTTCAACAGCGCCCGCGGCTCCTCCTTCACTCCCTGGCTTCTCAGGAGATGGCAGGGATCATGATAGGTGACCCGGCCGGAAATGGGCTGCAAATGCTTTTCCAGATCAAACCGGGCCAGGTACTGGGAAACGTCCATAACCCTTTTTCCCATCTTCTCGGCCATTTCCGGGTTCTCCCCCATCTCTTCGAGGATATGGGCGTACTCCTTTTTCAAGGCCGCCCCGCAGGTGGCGCAATCCACCAGGATGGCGTCCACGCCGTCGCGGCTGAAGAGCTCCAGGTTTTTCCGGATATTTTTCAGGGCCATGTCCCGCGCCCCGGCGAGAAAAATGGGGAGGCCGCAGCAAACCTGCCCCTTGGGGATGATCACTTCGATTCCGAGGCGGGTCAGGACGGCTATGGTCGATCGGCCAACGTTTTCGAAGAGGTAATTCGTGGCGCAACCCGTGAAGTAGAGAACCCGGCCCTGCGGTTTATCCGCTTTGACGACCTCGGGGTATTGATCGCGGAGGGATCTTTTGTTCAAAGGCGGAAATTTCGCGTAAGGAATCGTGCCTACCTTGCCTCTCTTGGGGAGAAGCTTCCGCGCCGGGGTCTGGAAGGCCCGCCCCCAGAAGAGGAAAAAGGGAAGCAGGCGGTCCCCGGTAAGCAGATGGAAGAGCATCTTTTTCTGCCAGGGCAGACCGAACTTTTCCAGGACCTCGGCCCGCATGGCTTTCATCAGGCGGTCCACCTTGAGCCCGCTCGGGCAGTTAACCGTGCAGTTTTCGCAGAGCAGACAGGTGAAAAGGAGCTGGTGGAACCTCTCCGTCATTTCCAGCTTCCCCTCCAGGATCTTCTTGATCAGCTGCACTTTGCCGCGCGGGGAGGCCCCTTCGAACCAGAGTTGTTTATAGACGGGACAGGGCGTCAGGCAGAGGCCGCACTTGATGCAATTGTAGACCTCCTCCTTGAGTTCGGGCGTGATCATGCCGCACTCTCCAGAAAGCTTCCGGGATTCAGGATCCCCTGGGGGTCGAAGGTCTTTTTTACGGCCCGCATCATCTCCAAGGCCGTGGGGGAGAGCTGCCGGGTCAGGTATTTGGATTTGGCGATTCCGATGCCATGTTCGCCCGGACAGGGTCCCCCCGACCGACAGAGCGTAATCCACGATTTCATCCATGGCCTTGTCCACGCGTTCCAATTCCTCTTTGTCCCGCTGGTCAAAGAGAATCAAGGGATGCAGATTGCCATCCCCCGCGTGGGCCAAAACCGCAATCTGGACCCGATTCCGTTTGGAAACCTCAATGACTTTCTTTATGGCCTCGGTCAACTTGCTGACCGGAACCGTGGCGTCTTCGACCAGGCAGTTTGGACGCAGGCGGGCCACTGCCCCAAAGGCCGACCGGCGGGCCACCCAGATCTGTTCATTTTCCTTTTCGGACTGGGACACCCGAACATCGCGGGCCCCCTGGCTTTTGCAGAACTCCGCAATCAGCAGCGCCTGTTTTTCCACGGTCTCCGGCTCCCCGTCCACATCGATGAGCAGAACCGCTTCGGCATCGAGCGGGAATCCCAAGTGCATGAAGTCTTCCAGCGCTTTCACGATCTGGTTATCCATCAGTTCCAGGGTTGCCGGAATGATCCCCGCCTCCACGATCTTGGCGACCGTGTTCCCGGCATCGTCCATCCGGTTGTAAATGGCTTGCAGGGTCCGCTTGGTCTTTGGCTTGGGCAGAAGACGGACAATGATTTTGGTGGCCAAGGCCAGGGTCCCCTCGGACCCGCAAAGGAGCCGCGTCAGGTCATACCCGGTCACGTCCTTGGCGTTGATTCCCCCCGTGTTCATCACCGCGCCCGACGGGAGAACGATTTCCATGCCCAGGAGGTAATCCCGCGTGACCCCGTATTTCACCCCCCGCATCCCGCCGGCATTCATCATCACCGCCCCCCCCATCGTCGCCACGGTGGCGCTCCCGGGATCGGGCGGGTAGAAGAGGTTGAACTGGTCCAGTTCCTTCTGAAATTCCGAGATGATCACCCCCGGCTCGAGCACCGCGTATCGGTTGGCGGTGTTGATCTCCAGGATCCGGTTCATCATGGTGAAGCAGACCATGACGCCCCCCTCCTTGGCCAGGGTGGCGGCGCTCAGGCCGGAGCCGGACCCGCGGGGAGTAATGAACACCCGATTGGCGCTCGCGATTTTCATGATCTCCGACACTTCCGCCGTCGTCTTGGGGAAGATCACGGCCTCCGGGACATACTCCGCAATGAAAGCGTCGTAGGAGTAGGTGAGAAGATCCTCTTTCGCGGTTTTCACCCGGTCCGGGCCGAGAATGGAGGTAAAGGTAGCGAGAATTTCCGGCTTCACCATGAGGGGCTCCTTTCCGTATTTGATTTTTTTCCGGACAAGCGGGATTCAGATCGGGACCTGGCGGGGAAAATGGAGGAAAAGGGATCGGTCGGGAACGACGGAAAAACCAACACCAGCCCGCTCAGCGACTCTGGGGAAGAGTCCCTCCCGGGTTCAACAGAGTAGAAAATCTTTGCGCCAACAAGAAATCCGGCCATTCCCTCTCCTTGATCGAGGAAGGTATCGGACCCATCCCCCTAACCATATTACAGGCCGGAATGGCTGTCAATATTTTTATGGTAAACCCAAAATATTTTTAGTTTCACTAAAAACGGATGCTCTTCATTTCCGGCAGAAAAGCCCTTATCCCCTTCCCGGGGAAGGCGCGAACCGAAAATTCCTCCCTTCCCTCCTTTCGGACACGGACATCTGCATTTGGCGATGGAGGACCGAAAGAAAGAAGGGGGCCCCCTCCGGAGCCCCCTTCTTCAAGACTGCCCTTTCCCGGCCAAAGGCCTTACGCGCAGGGAAAGGCTATTTCACGACTTCAAGCGCGGCCATAAGCGCTCCGGCCTTGCCCTTCAGCTCGTTGGCCTTCGCCAGGGCGCCGCTCAGATTCCCGCCCTTGAAGGCGCTCTCCGCATCCGCCCAGCCCTGGGTCAGTTCGCCCAGCCCGGCCTTGGCGCTTTCCAGTTTGGCCTTGTCCATGCCGGCCGGCAGCTTCTTGGCTTTGCCAAGGGCTTCCACTTTCGCCTTGATTCCATCCACCATCTTGGGCAGTTCGGCGCTTACGCCCTCCCAAGCTTTGGTCAACTCCGCCTTCTTCGCGGCGGCGGCGGCAACGGCCTCTTTCACTTTTCCCGGAAGATCCTTGGCCGCGTTCAAAGCCTCGGTGTATTCCTTCTTATCAAACTTCTCTTTGGCGCCCTTGACGGCCGCCTCCAGGCTCTTTAGCTGATCGGGTACGTATTTCGCGATCTCCCCCTTGCCCGCATTCAAAGCCTCCTCCGCCCCTTTGATCGCGAGTTCCGCAGGTTCCTTGTCACGCGAGCAGGACGCCGCCAAAAAGAGACAGACCATCACCAACGCCATCGCCCACAAACTTCTCCTTCTCATGTTCTCCTCCTTGAGAATTTGGGGATCGCCTCGAAAACCGCTCGATCTCCATAAATATTTATCTCTTTTTTATCCAAATTTTTTGAAAACGTCAAGAAGAATCCGCAGAAATTTGTACCCATTCAGTGACGGGGGGGCGGCAGGCTTTGTTGTTGGCCTGGGGGTTTGGGCGGTACGCCTCCCCCGGCCCGGCCGTATTCATTCATTTTCAGGGCTTTGACCGGCGGAGTCTCTTCAGGAGAGAAGGGCCGACGACGACCAATACGGCCAGGACAAACAAAGTTTGGGCGATCGCGCTCTGGAAGAGAATGCCCGGGTTTCCCCCGGAAATCATCAGGGCTTGGCGGACCGACTGCTCCATCAAGTCGCCCAGAACCAACCCGAGAATGACCGGCGCCAGGGGAAAATCAAATTTGCGCATCAAGTAGCCGACCATCCCCAGAATTGTGGCCAGGACCAAATCCAGGGCGGAGTGATGGACGCTGTAAACCCCGACAAAGGCCACGACCAGGACGATCGGTAGAAGCCACCGCGCCGGGATGGAAAGGATCCGGACAAAAAGCCCGACCAGGGGAAGGTTCAAGATGAGAAGCATGATGTTGCCCACATACATGCTGGCCACTAATCCCCAGATAATTTCGGGGTTTTTTTGGAAGAGAAACGGGCTCGGTTTGACCCCCACCATGAGGAGGGCGCCGTAGAGAACCGCCGTGACCGTGGAAGCCGGGAGGCCCAAGGTTAAAAGGGGGAGCAGCGCTCCGCAGGCCGCGGCATTGTTGGCCGATTCCGGACCGGCGACCCCCCGAATTTCCCCTTTTCCGAAATTCTCCGGGTTCTTGCTGAACTTTTTTTCCAGGGAGTAGGAAAAAAAGGAGGCGGTCACGTGGGCCGCTCCCGGGATGGCGCCGACGACGAAGCCCAGAAAGGTCCCCCGGATGATCGCTCCCAGGCTGTCCAGGAAATCCCGCATGGAGATCCAGATCCGCGAGACCTTGATCTGCTCCAAGGTGCCCGCCGCCATCTCTTCCAGGGCCATGAAGATTTCCGAAACCGCGAAAAGCCCGATCGCCGCCACGATGATGTCGAAGCCCTCCATCAATTTGTCGATCCCGAATATGTAGCGGTTGATCCCGGTGGGCAGGTCGACGCCGATGGTGGCGAGCATGAGGCCGAGGATCGTGGCCGCCGCCCCTTTGATCAAAGAGGAGCCGGCCAGGCTGCTCACCGTGGACAAGCCGAAAACCATGAGGGCAAAACTCTCAGCCGGCCCGAACTTCAAAGCGAAATGGGCCATGGGCGGGCCGATGAACATGAGGAAGACGACGCTGAGCGTGCCGGCGATGAACGAACCGATGGCGGCGATGCAAAGCGCCGGCCCCGCCCTCCCCTTTTTGGCCATCTGGTACCCGTCCAGGGTGGTCACGACCGAGGCGGCTTCCCCGGGCAGATTCAGGAGGATCGAGGTCGTGGAGCCTCCGTACATGGCGCCGTAGTAAATTCCCGCGAGGAGAATCACGGCGCTGGCCGGGTCTTTGCCGTAAATCAGGGGAATGAGGAGGGCCATCCCCCCTGCCGGCCCCAATCCGGGAAGGACCCCGATCAGGGTCCCGACCAGGCAGCCGAGAAACGCATAAAGAAGATTGACGGGTTCAAGGGCAATCGAAAAACCGAAGAGGAGATGTTGGAAGGTTTCCGCCATGGGGGAAAACTCACTTAAAACCCAGGGTTTCGAGAAACCCGAGAGGCAGAGGAATGGTCAAAACCCGGATGAATAAGAAGAAGACCCCGACGCTGAAAATCACCGAAATCGCCGCCCCCTTCAACCAGGAACGTTCGCCCATCAGGAAGGCCGTGATGAAAAGAAAAATGGTCGTAGAGAACAGATAACCCATCCAGGGGATAGTCGCCGAATACAGAAGCAAAAGGACAAAAAGAATCAGGACCTGGGGAAACGTTCGGCGGGAAAGAACCGGCTGGTCCGTGCGGGGGCCCGGCCGGACAGCCAGGTGAACCCCGCACGCAATCATGGATAATCCCAAGAGGGTGGGAAACACCAAGGGGCCCAAAGGATCCCCGATGGCCGCGGGGGGCAAATTGATCCCCTCGATCAAATAATAGATCCCCACCGCGCAGAGGATGATTCCCCAGACCCGGTTCCCCAACCTCATTGTTTAACCAATCCCAAATCTTTAAGAATCTTTTCGTAGTCGCCAAGCTCTTTGGTCAGCATGGCGTTGAGCTTGTCGCCGGTCTGGTAAAGATCGATCCAGGCATTCTGCTCGAGGACCTTTTTCCACCCCGGGTCCTTGACCATTTTCCCGAGCGCATCCTCCCAATAGGCGATCACGGTCTTGGGCACTTCCGGCGGAGCATAGAACCCGCGCCAGTTTCCGGAGACCACATCCACCCCCGCTTCTTTAGCCGTGGGCGTGTCCTTGTAGATTCCATGGAGGCGCTGGGGAGAGAGGGTAGCCAACGGCACCACGGTTCCGGCTTCACTGTGGGCGGCGATTTCGCCCGCATCCCCGACAAAAGCGGCAACGTGGCCGCCTAAGAGGGAGGCGAGGGCATCCGCCCCGCCCTGAAACGCCACATAGCGGATATCTTTGGGCGCGATCGCGAAAGACTGCGCCATCAGGCAAAGTTTGATATGGTCCAACGCTCCGGGAGGCGAGCTTCCCGCGACGCTGGCCTGGGCGGGGTTCTGCTTCATGGCGGTCAGGAGATCTTTAAGAGTTTTATGGGGCGATCCCTTCTTGACGGCGATGACCCCGTAGTCGACAAACAGGGAAGCGATGGGAGCAATATCTTTGTAGGTGCCCTTGATATTTTTAAGAGCCAACTGGGTCGTTAAAACAGAGGAGAAAGCAACGAGGGTGTGGTCATTCTTGCGCTGGTTCCGAACGATATCGTTCCAAACTACGGCGCCGAATCCGCCGGGTTTGTTCACCACGGTAATGGGCACGGGGACGATTTTTGATTCCTGCAGGACTTTGGCGCTGGAGCGGCAGGTCAGGTCCCAGCCTCCTCCGGGGTTGGCCGGGGCGACGAACTCAACGGCTTTGGCGGGATATTTTTGGGCCGAGGAAACCCCCGTCAGCAAAAATACCCCCAGAAAAACAACAGACAACACCAAAAAGCTTTTCTTCATTTTTTACCTCCTTTGGTTGGTGAACTCCCAAAAAGCCCGCAAACGATCCTTTTCGTCATCCCGTGAAAACGGGAATCCATTCTTTTAAGTCGGTTAGCAGATTCTGGATTCCCGCCTGCGCGGGAATGACGGCTTTTAACAAGAGCATCTTTGTTGGCAAAAAAAACAAAACGGCTCCCTACGGATTTCGAAGCTGTTCGCCCCCGAACTGGGTGATCGCTCCTTTCGGCGCGGGAATCCCGGCGCGCAGGAGGCTGCTGGTATAACAGACATCCTTTTTCATGCTCTGGAAATATCGGCCCACTTCGAAAAGGAGGTTTAAGTCGATTCCGGTTTTAACCCCCATCTCTTCAAACATGAAGACTAAGTCCTCGGTCGAGGTGTTCCCGGAAGCCCCCGGGGCAAAGGGGCACCCCCCCAAACCGCCGATGGCGCCGTCGATAATGCGGACCCCCGCTTCGTAGGCGGCAAAGGAATTGGCGAGACCCAAACCCCGGGTGTTGTGCAGATGAATCCCGAAAGTGACATCCGGAAATTCTTTGCCGCACAGGCCGCAGACTTCCTGGACCTCCCGGGGATTTCCATATCCCACCGTGTCCGCCAAGGACATATCCCGAAATCCCAATTGGTAATACGCCCGGACAAACGAAAGCGTTGTTTCCGGTTTGATTTTCCCCTCAAACGGGCATCCGAAGACCGTGGCCAGGCTGATCTTGACCGTCATCTCCGGATAAGCCTTCCTCATCTCCCAGATCTTCTGCGCTTCGCCGACCGATTCCGCCCGAGTCCTGCGCACATTATTCATATTGTGGGATTCGCTGACCGACATCACAAAAACCAGGCTGCGCACCCCGCTCTCCAGGGCCAGTTGGGCGCCCTTTAAGTTGGGAACGAGCGCCGAAGCGACGGACCCTTGAGGCTTCAGGGCGATCACTTTCCGGGCAAATTCTCCGGCATCCTGGAACTGGGGGATCGCCTTGGGGTTGACGAAGGAGGTGAATTCCACATCGCGGATCCCGCTCTTGATCAGGCGTTCATAAATCCCCATTTTTACCGGGGTGGGAATGAAATCGGATAAATTCTGGAGGCCGTCCCGCAGCATGACCTCCCGGATGACAACATCTTCCCGCCTCATCTCAGACCGCCCCCTTTCTCTTGAACTCCTCCGCCTCTTTTTCGCCAAACCCGATGCGGGCTAAAATTTCCCGGGTGTGTTCCCCGAGCTTCGGCGCCGGCCGCTGGAGCTCCGCCGGCGTCTCGCTCAACTTCACGGGGAAGCCCAGGATCCGCATCGTACCGGTAGGCTGATCCACCGTGAGAACCATCTTCTGGTGCCTGATCTGAGGGTCTTCCAGGGCCTGGGCGAGATTGTTGATGGGTCCGCACGGCACCCCCTCCTCGTTCAAAAATTCGATCCACTCGGCCATGGGTTTTTGCGAGGTGATTTCGGCGACCCGCCGGTTCAGCTCCTCCCGGTTCTGCAGACGGAGGGCATTGGTTTGGAAACGGGGGTCCCGGGCCATTTCCGTCAAACCCAGAGCCTGCGCCAGCCTCTCCCACATGTGTTCGCCGGAAGGAGCGATGTTGATGTACCCGTCGGCCGCCGGAAACGTGCCGTAGGGGCAGAGAACCGGGTGGTCGTTCCCGAATCGCTGGGGAATTTTCCCCAGGGCGAAATATTCGGCGGAAAGGTAACTCAAAATGCTCACCATCGCATCCACCAAAGAGGTTTGAACCTCCTGCCCCCGTCCGGTCTTCTCCCGGGCCACAATCGCCGCCAAGATTCCGAAAGCCGCGTAGATCCCGGCAACCGAATCGGAGATCGGGATTCCGGTGCGCACCGGGTCCCGCTCGGGAAACCCGGTTATGCTCATAAACCCGGAAAGGCCCTGGGCGATGAAATCGAAAGCCGGCCGCTGGGCGTAGGGGCCGTCCTTGCCGAATCCCGAGATCCCGCAGTAGATGAGGCGCGGATTGATTTTCCTCAGGTTCTCATAGTCGAACCCGAAGTTGCGCATGACGCCCGGCCGGAAATTTTCCACGACCACGTCGGCTTCCTGCGCCAACCGCCGGAAGATCTCCTTTCCCTCCTTCGACTTCATGTCCAGGGTCAGGCTCTTCTTGTTGCGGTTCAGTCCGACAAAATACCAACTCTCCCCTTTGACAACCGCCCCCTGGTGCCGGGTCTCGTCCCCTCGTTCCGGCGATTCGATCTTGATCACCTCCGCCCCCATGTCCGCCAGAAGCTGCGTGCAGAAAGGGCCGGCCACAAAACGGGTCAAATCGAGAATTTTTATATTGTCAAGCGCCGTCAAATTCGTTTTCCTCCCAAGTTCTCAATATCCGTCAGCAATCCCGGTTTGTCAAGGAAAAGAGCAGCAATAGCAGCGTGAGTGTAACTCAATATGGTTGTGAGCTTTCTTTGCCCTTCCCCCTTTTCCTTTTTTCCCCTTTCCCCCCACCCTATGCTCTATGCTCTATGCCCCCTGCGTTGCTCACAGTCCCATCATCCGGGCCACGATCATCTTCATCACTTCCGTCGTGCCGGCGGCGATGGAGCCCATGCGGATATCCAGGGCATCCCGGCAGATTTCATATTCATCCATGTAACCGTACCCGCCGTGAAGCTGGACGCAGTGGTAGGCTACCCGATTGGCCAGCTCGGAGTTGTACCATTTGGCCATGGAAACCTTTTTGGTGATATCCTTCCGTTCCAGGTGGTCCGGAACTAAATGATACGTGAAGTCTTTGGCCATTTCGATTTCCGTGGCCATCTCGACGATTTTAAAGGCATTGTGCTGGTGGCGGGAAATGGGCCGGCCGAAAACCGTTCGCGTTTTGCAGTATTCGATCGTGATCTCCAACATCCGATCCGCGCCCAAGATCGAACCGAGCGCCCCCACCAATCTCTCCTGCTGGAGGTTGCGCATCATGGGGACAAAACCATCCCCCTCCCGGCCCAAAAGATTCCCCGCGGGGACCCGGCAATCCTCAAAGAAAAGCTCGGCTGTGTCCGAAGAATGAAGCCCCATTTTTTCGAGCTTGCGGCTCTTGACAAAACCCGGGGTCCCGTTTTCCACCACGACCAAAGAAACACCTTTGTGGGGCGGCTGCGCCTTGGGGTCGGTTTTGACGGCCAGGACGATCAGGTCGCAGTAATACCCGTTGGTGATAAAGGTTTTCTGCCCGTTGATGACGTAGTCGTCCCCGTCGCGCACCGCCGTGGTCCGGATGGCCTGGAGGTCGGATCCCGCCCCCGGTTCGGTCATGCCGATGGCGGCAATGAAATCCCCCCGGCAGCACTTCGGAAGCCAGCGCAATTTCTGTTCCTCGGTCCCGAGCATCTCGATGTAGGGCATGGTGATGTCGTTGTGCACCCCGATGGCCGTTCCCAGCCCCCACGCCCCCGAGCGTTGGATCTCCTCGATGAGGACCACCGAAAAGACGAAGTCGCCCCCGACTCCGCCGTATTTCTCGTCCAGCCAATAGCCCATAAACCCCTGTTCGCCGATCTTTCGCCATATTTCCCGGGGGATTTGGCGATTGCGGCGCCATTCCTCCTGATGCGGTTTGACTTCCTTTTCCAGAAAACCCCGCAAGGACCGGCGAAAGATCTCGTGTTCTTCTCGGAAAATCTCGGCGCCCATCTCTCCTGACCTCCTTTTGATTTCCGGAATCGCTCTTGGCGCAAGGGTAGACCGCCAGAGACGGTGACTCTCCGGGATAAGGCTGCCCAATTATACAGAAAATAAAGGAAAGATGGAAATGGGAAAGATGATGGGCCGTAACCCTTCAGTCACGGGTGGTACGGAACAAATTCTGTTGTGGCCTGGGGGTTCGGGCGGTACGCGCCGGAAGCATCGGTCGGGATAGGCAGAGATCCGGAGAAAATACCCATTCTCCGCAAGGGGAGGCGGGAGGCCTTGGCCCCCGCCTCGTCCACGAAGAAACCAGCGCCTCATGGTTCCAAGCGGACCGTCCGGACCCCCAGGCCGGCGCATCTCTTAGCCGTTGCAACGGTCTCCTATTCATAGCAATTCGCCACCCGTGACTGAAGGGTTACGGCGGGCCGTGTCGGGGTCAGGGTGAGGGTGAGGGTGAGGTTTGGTTCACGGTATTATCCGCGAACGTTTCGCGGGCGAAAGCAGAAGATGCCTGGGGTGGGCAAGGAGAGACTACTTCTGTTCGGCGAGTTCTTTCTGAATTTCTTCGATTTCTTTGCGAAGGTCGGCAATTTCCTGGTTGAGGCGAAACACCGTCTGCCGGTCGTACACCATCCAGGTGGTTCGTAATCCTTGAAGCTCCTTTTCCCGATCGGCAATTTCCTTTTTCAGGTCTTCAATCCGCTTGGCTTTTTCATCAAAGTCCTTTTGCTTCTTTTCCAGGTCCGCCTTCTCCTGCAGCGCCTTTTCGTTCGCTTCCTTTTTCCCGGGATCAGGCGGAGCCGCTTCCGCGGGTTGGGCTTTTCCTTCCTCTTTCTTTTCCTGATCTGAGGCCGGTTTCGCGGCAGAATCCGGCGTCCCCGTTTCCCGGATGGTCTGGATTTGATTGCGGTACTCTCGGGGGATGGATTCGTAGCGGTCTGTAAAATGAGTCACCCCGCTTTTATCCGTATATTTATACATCGCAGCCTGGCTTCCGGAAATCGCCCCGGAAACGAGGAGAAACAGGGAGACGACAAAAAGGGCCAAAAGAGTTTTGGAAGTTTTCTTTCTCATGGAATGAGCCTACCACATTTTTTCCTTTACATCGACCGAATTTTATTATATCTTGAATAAATTCAAATAGCGGTCCCCATCGTCTAGAGGCCAAGGACACCGGCCTTTCACGCCGGTAACCCGGGTTCGAATCCCGGTGGGGACGCCAATACGGGCAAGGGCGCAATCCAATATCTCATAGCCCTTTTTGGCGGAATTATCCGCAACCATTCCAGCCTTTATTTCACTCCCTTCACCCATACTAACCGAAAGAGATGGAAATGCGCTGGGCTGTTTTTCTCCCCTATCTGGTTTTTTGGTTTTTCGGCTTTCTGATTCTCTGGAAAATTCCCATCCCCCGGCTTTGGGGATTCGAAGATACCGAAGCCGATCTTTCCGTTATCATCCCGGCCCGTAATGAAGAGAGAAATTTGGGCCGCCTCCTCGCCTCCTTGAGCCGGCAGATCTTGAAACCGCGCGAAATCATCGTTGTCGATGATCACTCCGCCGACTCCACGGCGGCAATCGCCAGAAATGCGGGGAGTATTGTTCTCCCCTCCGCGGATTTGCCGCCGGGGTGGACAGGGAAATCCTGGGCCTGCTGGCAGGGAGCAAAATTCGCGCAGGGGAGTCTGCTTTTATTTCTCGATGCCGACACTTTCCTGCATCAGGAGGGGCTGCGAAAGATCGTGGCCACTTTTCGGACTCGCCGGGGCCTTCTTTCGATCCAGCCTTTTCACTCCATGGAAAAAGCCTACGAGCGGCTGGCCGCGATTTTCAACATCATCGTTCTCGTGGGGGCAAATGCCTTTGGCTTGAGGCGCTTGGGGAAAAAGACCCTCGGCGCCTTTGGCCCCTGCAATATCTGCCGCCGCGAGGATTATTTTTTTACCGGAGGACACCAGGCGATTAAAGGGGACATCATCGAGAGTTTCGGACTCTGCAAAGAGTTCCTCAAGAAAAACCTCCCTGTGAACTGCTTCGGCGGCAGGGGCACCATCTCCTTCCGGATGTACCCGGAGGGGATAAGGTCCCTCGTGGAAGGCTTTGGGAAAGGATTCGGGAGTGGAGCCCAATCCATGAGCGCAGGGGCGCTGATCTTCACGGTCCTTTGGATTTCAGGGGGGGTGGGAGTGACGCGGCAGGTCATTCAATCCCTATCTTTCGGGGATTCCCTTTTGGCGGGAGGATGGATTCTCCTTTATCTCTGTTATGCCCTGCAATACTACCGGATGCTGAGGCACATAGGGAATTTCGGGTTTCTGACCCCCCTCCTCTTTCCCATCCCCCTTCTTTTTTTCGTGGCCATTTTTGCCCTCTCCCTCCTTCGAACCTTTTATTTCCGGAACGTTCGCTGGAAGGGGCGTTCCATCAGCACCCGTCAAGGGAAGGCATCCTAAATGCGGCTCATCAACCTCCCGACCTTCTGGACCGTCCTCGTCGATATCATCGCCTGGTTTATCATCCACCTAAGCGTGGTTTACTTCATGGTCCGCATTCCCGCGGGACGGTTTGACCCTCGGAGCCGGCTTTTTCGAATTCGCAGGTGGGAGAAACAAGGGAAGTTCTACCGAAAATATTTTCGGATCAAGAGATGGAAAGATTATCTTCCCGACGGAGCCCCGTTTCTTGGCAACCGGGGGTTCCCCAAGAAGAAACTGGGGGAAAAGTCCCCGGCTTACCTACAGGCCTTGCTGGTTGAAACCTGCCGGGCAGAGCTCACCCATTGGGTCACTATGGCCTTTGCGCCTTTCTTTTTCCTGTGGAATACCCCCTGGGTGGGGTTCTTCATGATCTTCTACATCTCCATGGAAAACCTTCCCCTTATCATGGCCCAACGCTATAATAGATCTCGCTTGAGCAGCATCCTGGCGAAATAATCCGCGGGGGCCCATGACGAATCCCATCATCGCGATTGACAGGCTTTCGAAGAACTATGGTCCGGTCCAGGCCGTTCGGGGAATCTCCTTTGAGATTCGACCGGGAGAGTTTTTCGGGCTCCTGGGGCCCAACGGGGCCGGGAAAACTACCACCTTCGGCATGCTCACCGGTTTGGTCGAACCTTCCGGCGGCAATATCGACATAGACGGAATAGATCTCTATTCCCGACCAAGGGAAGCAAAAAGAAAAATGGGGATCGTTCCCCAGGGGTTTGCTTTTTATCCTACTTTGGATGCATTTGAAAACTTGAATTTTTTCGGCAGAATCTATGGCCTCAGCGGACCCCATCTGAAAGCCAGGATCGCCCTGGTTTTAAACCTTGTCGCCCTCGAGGGAAAGGCTCGGCAGCGGGTCGGAACCTATTCCAACGGAATGAAACGCAGGTTGAACATCGCCATCGGGCTTCTGCACGAACCGGAAATCGTGATCCTCGACGAGCCGACCGTAGGAATCGACACCCAGAGCCGCAACGCCATCCTGGAGAGCCTCGGCAACCTCAATAAGGCCGGGATCACGGTGCTTTATACGACCCATTACATCGAGGAGGCGGAGCAGCTCTGCCAACGGGTGGCGATCATGGACCAAGGGGAGATCATTGCCCTGGATACTCCCTCCAACCTGGTTCGTTCCTTCGCCAAAGCTCTCATCCAGATCGAACTTTTTGAAGCGCTGGAGGATCGCCTCGTTCTCCCTTTGGGGAAAATCGGGGCCTGGAATTGGGCGGACGAAAAAAAGCGGCGGCTTCATCTGGAAACGGAAACCCCGGAAGCGGCCCTGCGCTTTCTCTTTGAGTGGCGGGAGGCCGGAAAGATCCCGCTGAAAACCTTGAATCTCCTGGAGCCCAGCCTGGAGTCGGTCTTTATTCACCTGACCGGCAGGGATCTTCGGGAATAAACAGCGACGGGAGCGGGGACCCGAGAAGAGGACGGATCGGGAAATGAACCAAATCCTGGCTTTGATATTGAAGGAGGGGAAGGTTTTGGCCCGGGACCGCCAGGCCCTTGCTTTGCTATTTGCCATGCCGATCTTCTTTATCCTGGTGATGAATTTTGCTTTGGAAGGGATCTTTGAAGCCGGCGGCAAGTCCCGACCCGTGAAGGTCCTGGTCGTCAACGGCGACCAAGGGGCGTTGGGCAGGCGGATCCTCGACGATTTGAAGAAGGTCGAGGGTTTGGTACTTGTGGAAACCACCGCCGACGGGAGCCCGTTGTCCCGCGACAAGGCTGATAGTCTTATTTCGCAGGGAAAATATCCCCTGGCCCTTCTGATCCCTCCCGAATTTTCCAAACTGGCCCTGTCGCCTTCCGAAACAAACCCGGGAAACAGGGCGGTAGTGACTTTCATCCATGATCCGGCGATGAATGATCGTCTCTTATCCGGCATCAAGGGGGCCATTCGGGAGGTCATCCTTCGCCGCTCTTTCACGGATAGGATCGCCCATCGCCTACAGGAGGCTCTCGGGCCTCTTGCCCTCCAATCGCCCCTGGGGCTTGCCCCTTTCCCGGGCCTCCTGAATACCCTCAAGGACCTGGAAGGGGACCGGACCGGGGAAGGAAGGGGGGCTTCAATCGTTCTTTTTCAAAGTTTATCCCCGCAAAGCTTGCAGGCGAACCGGCATCCCACGGCAAGCGAGCAAAACATCCCTGCCTACACCATTTTTGGGGTGTTCTTCATCGTCTTGACTTTGGCCTCCAGTTTTTTCCAGGAAAAACGGGACGGGACTTTCCAGCGGCTCCTCGCCGCCCCGATTTCGAACGCCATCTTGCTCCTGGGCAAATTGCTTCCTTACTACTTCGTCAATTTGATCCAAATCGCCCTGATGTTCGCGGTGGGGGTCATCTTTTTTAAAATGGGCCTGGGAAACCCTCTGGCCTTGGCCATGGTCTCTCTTGCGGTCGCTCTGGCCGCAAACGGTTTGGGCCTCTTCGTTGCCGCTGTAGGGAAAACCGAAGCCCAAATCGGGGCGCTTTCCGTTTTCCTGGCAATCACCCTTTCCGCCCTCGGAGGAATGATGGTCCCGACATTCGTCATGCCCGAGTTCATGAGGGTATTATCCTATTTTACTCCCCATGCCTGGGCCCTATCCGGATACCAGGACGTTATTGTTCGCGGTCTCGGCGCGAAACAGGTTCTCCCGGAAACAGGCATGCTTCTGGCTTTTGCCGCTCTTTTCTTCGGATTGGCCTTCTGGCGGTTTCGCTTCCATTAATCATGCCGCCGGCCTCTTTGTTTTGGATCAGGGTTTAGGGAGGAAGGAATTTCCCGCGCGCCTCCTAAAGGGCTTAAGTATTTGATTTCATTAAATTTAAAAATAAGAAAAACGAAAATAAAAATGTTGACATTCGGATTATAAATTTAGTAATATTCTTTTTTAATTTTTTTCCTTTAATTCTCTGGGAAAGAGGGGTTAACTGCCAGTTTAACTCCTCTTTTGATTTTGCCCTTCTTCAGCGATACCTGGAAATAAAGAGGGATGGGAAAAAGGCTCCGCCTGAGCCGGCAGGTTATCTTTATTTTAAAAAAATCGAAGTTTCAGGGTTTTGACTGGCTCGGGCCGTCTCAAGATTTTTGATGGAAATACATGTTTTTTATGCACAAAATACATGGTTCACCCCATTTTATTGTCATCGGGAAGCGGGTAATTTGAACATAGGGATACGAAGCTAAGAAAGGGATTTTTATCTGAGACCGCATGCCTCCATTAAACGTTGAGAAAGGTAAGGTGAAGATGATGGCTGCTATGACTAAAGAAGTGAAAGAAAATAAAATCAGCTGCCAGCGGTGCGGGGGCAAGATGATTTTTGAAAAATTTTATGATGTCAACCAGATATTTTTCGGCTGGCACTGCGTGATTTGCGGCGAAATCCTGGACCCGGTCATTCTGCTCCACCGCCTGAGCCAGAATGCGGATCTGCAGATCCCCGAAGGCCAGCAGGAAGTTCTGCATCTCCTGAAAAAATACCTGCAAGCGAAGCCCAAGAAAGCGGAGGCTGCCAAGGCGTAATGCGCCTTTTCACATAGCAGGGGGGAGAAGTCGAAGAGGGGGTTGGAGGATTCCAACCCCTTTTTCTTTTTCAAGAGATTGTCTCACCACAGAGGACACAGAGAACACAGAGAAGGATTTTTTTCAAACGACCATAAAGAATAATGTCTCATTATCAATAAGGAATACTCCAAGGACCGGATTTCGGTTCGCATCCTAATTTTCTTTCGAAAATGCCGTTCCATTTATCCCCTTCCGGCTATATTTTCCTCTGTGCCCTCCGTGCGCTGCGTGGTAAATATTTTGGGGACATAAATATTTTGGGGGCTTGACTCTGCCGCGCAAAAAGAATAATTTAAGGAATCAGTTTACGGAAATCATCCTTTTCCGGCAAGGGAATTCAAGAGGAGGTGGATATGAATCAAGGTTATCTGGATGGCCTTTTTGGCCTTCAGGGCAAGGTCGCCGTCGTCACCGGCGGCGGGGGGGTTCTGTGCGGCGCCTTGAGCAAAGGGCTGGCGAAAGCGGGAGCCAAAGTCATGGTCCTCGATCTTCTGGAAGCGGCTGCCCAAAAAGTTGCCGAGGAAATCCGAAAGGAAGGCGGGCAGGCCTTTGCTTTCCAAGCCGACGCCTTGGACAAGAAAAGCCTCGAGCGGGTAGGCGAGGAAGTGGTAAAGAAATTCGGACGGGTCGATATTCTGATTAACGGCGCCGGGGGCAACAAGCCCCAGGCCACCACCTCCCCCGATTTATCCTTTTTTGACCTCCCCCAGGACGCCTTCCGGTGGGTGTTCGATCTCAATTTTACCTGCACCCTCCTGGCCAGCCAGGTCTTTGGCAAGGTCATGGCCAAGCAGAAGGACGGCATCGTCCTCAACGTCTCCTCCATGAATTATTTCCGCCCCCTAACCCGAGTGCCCGCTTACTCCGCCGCCAAAGCCGCCGTGAGCAATTTCACTCAGTGGCTGGCCGTTCATTTTTCCCAGAATTACTCGCCCAAGATCCGGGTGAACGCCATCGCCCCGGGTTTTTTCCTCACCGAGCAGAACCGGTTCCTCCTGACCGAAAAGGAAACCGGCAGCCTGACCCCCCGGGGGAAATCCATCATCGACCACACGCCGATGAGCCGGTTTGGAGACCCGGAAGACCTGGTCGGGGCGGTCCTCTGGCTCCTCTCCCCCGCCTCCCAATTCGTCCATGGCGCCGTGATCCCCATTGACGGGGGGTTCTCGGCCTTCAGCGGGGTTTAACGACGATCACCACAGAGGGCACAGAGAACACAGAGTACATTATTGCAGGAAAAAAATCCAAAAAACCGTCCCCCTTCATTGAAGGGGGGACGGGTACAAGTTTTGTTGTGGCCCAGGGGCCTCTTGGCCCTTAGCCCAAGCCGGTATCCGGAGCCGTTTACCACCGTTGACTGACTGGGTACAAAAATCCATTAACAAAGGCATTCTTTCTTTCCTTTCCAGGGATTTTTTCTTTTGAAATTTGGATATTTGAATTCTCTGTGTTCTCTGCGCCCTCTGTGGTGAAAAATGGAGAAAAAAATGGGACGACGGGATGACGACGACCGGGAAAAACTCAGCTGGCGGGAGATTGACAGCCTCCGCAACCGCAGCCGGCACGTGGATGGAGGCGGCAAGAGCTACCGCGAGCGGACCCTCAAGACCGACTGGGCCCGCAAGCAGCATCTCCGGGAGGCCGAGAAATTTTTCCAGGGCAAGAAGGGATCCGAAGCCTACAAGAAGGCCCACACCGGCGTGCACGAGAAATATGGGACTCCGGAGTTTTCTGAGGCCCTGGCTCATTTCATCGGGGAGTTCGGGATCCCGGACGACTGGGGAACCCTTCTGCTCGTTCTGGAAACGACGAACCCCGAATGGATCGGACAGGCATTGGCCCTGATGAAGGAAATAGTCCCGAAAAAGGGGTTGCTGGAGCAGAAAGGTTTCAAGGGAAAAGTGAAGGTCATCGCCTCAACCACCAAAGACCGCGGACTCCGCGAGGAATGCGAAAGGATCCTGGATACCTTATAATTTTTTCACCACAGAGGACACAGAGCTCACAGAGAAATCAATCTAAAAATTATCTGCGAAAAGCTAAAAGCGAATTGGCATTTTGCATTTAGGTTTTGACATTGTATAGTCTCTGTGCTCCCTGTGGTGAAATAATGGGAAACAAAATGAAAATCGTTTTCCATGAGCGCTTTTACGAAGAATATGCCTCCGACCCCGCAGCAGCCGAGGGGAGGATGGAGGCGATTATCAAAGCTCTGGGCCGTGACTTCGAATTTCTATCTCCCCCGCCCGCCTCGGAAAAAGACCTTGCCCGGGCCCACACGTGGGATCAAATCGAACGCATCAAGCGTTCGCGACATACTTACGAGGTCGCCCTCCTCTCTGCGGGAGGCGCGATCCTTGCCGCCCAGACCGCCTGGAATGGCGAACCGGCCTTCGGCCTGATCCGCCCGCCCGGGCACCATGCCAGTCCGGATTCCTGTTGGGGTTTCTGCTTCTTCAACAACGTGGCCGTCGCCATCAAAAAGCTGATGAAGGAGGGCAAGGTGAAAAAAGCATTGATCCTCGATTTCGACCTTCATTTCGGCGACGGAACGGAGAACATCTTCCTCGGAAACCCGGACGTTCTCTATTTTCACCCTCCCGGTGAATACGGTGGGAAATATGTGGACAGCATCGAGCGGCGCTTAGAGGAACTGAGCGGGTATGATCTTCTGGCCGTCTCCGCCGGGTTCGATCGGCACGTGGAGGACTGGGGCGGATTTCTGGAAACGGAAGATTACCGCCGGATCGGGGTTCTGGTGAAAAGGTACTCAGAAGAAATCTGCCGGGGAAGGCGCTTCGGCGTCCTCGAGGGCGGGTACAACCACGACGTCCTCGGGCGGAATGTTCGGGCATTTTTGGAGGGAATGAAAGATTGATGGTTTCGTAAAAAGTCAAATAGCCTGTCACCCGGGCGAAAGCCGGGGTCCAGAACGTCTTGAAATACCTGGATTCCGGCTTTCGCCGGAATGACAAATTCTATGGAATCTCGACTTTTTACGAGTTCATCAAAGATTAAGAATGCCCAAAATATGAGACCAAAACATAAAAAAACCAGATCGCTGGCAGTTTGTTCGCATTCCCTACCTCTACCCTCTTAATAAGTACCTCCGCACCTGGGCCAGCGCCATCTTGGTCATCCGGTTTTCGATGAAGCGCATGGCGGACGGCCAGCGCTGTTCAAGACCTTCCGTTCCCGCGGCATGGGCCAGGGCAATATGGACAAAATGATCCTGCCCCTTTTCTTTGCCCGCCGTCCCCGTCAAAGCCAATCCCAAATCGGCTTTTCCGAAGCGGCGAACCCCATCGGCCAAAGCCTTGGCCGCCTCCAAGCCGATCAGCCTGCCGCCCGGAAAGGAAGAAAGGGGAAGACTCAAGATCTCCCGGGCCACGACCGGGTCGAGAATCGTCAAACCCACCCGCAGAAATTCCCTGCTTTCTCCCATGGATTTCAGGGCTTGAGCCAACGAACTGCCGAAATCGGTTTCGGCCACGGCCAGGGTAAGGCCCGACTTTTTCAAAAGGGCGCTCAGGACCCCTTCATAGGTTTCTTCGTCGGCGCCGAAGATGAACTCTTCCAGGCGCTCCCGAATTTTTTCTTCCAGCGAAGCGTTCAAATCCTGGGCCCCGCTTTTTTCCTTCGCCTTCGCGGTCAGGCGGATGTGGATTTCCCCGATCTGGGTGTGGGCCAAAAGCCCAATGGTCGGGTTTGTCCCCTCTATGATCAGATCCTTGATCCTTTCATCCACCATGCTCTCCCCGATGCCGAAGAGTTTGAGGACCCGGGAAACAATGACCTCCTGGATTCCCAGCCTTTGGCGGAGATAGGGGAGAACCCGGTGTTCCATGAAGTAGCGCATCTCATGGGGGACTCCCGGAACCGACAGGATGGTTTTGCCTTCCTGCTCGGCGATGAATCCCGGAGCCGTTCCCACGGGGTTCTCGATCGGGATAGCCCCTTCCGGGATGTAGGCCTGCTTGCGGTTGTTTTCGCTCACGGTCCGCCCGAGACGCGTGAAGAAATCCCGGACTTGTTCAAAGAGATGCGGTTGAAAGACCAGGGGTTTTCCCAACACCTCGGCAACCGCCTCCCGGGTCAGGTCGTCCAAGGTCGGACCAATTCCGCCGGTGGTGATGATGAAATCCGCCCGGTTCAGGGCGGTCCGCAAGGTGCCCTTGATTCTTTCCAAATTGTCCCCCACCGTGCTCTTGAAATGGAGGTCCAGCCCGACCGTGGTGAGCTGTTGAGCGATATAGGCGGAGTTGGTGTCTACGATTTGCCCCAAAAGAAGTTCGGTTCCAACAGCCACGATTTCCGCTTTCATTATTTCTCCTTATTTTTGGACATAGCTGTACGCAGCAAAAACGGATTCTTTTTTTTGTCAAAAAGACCTTTTATTTTCGAATCATCTCCAAATTATTTGGTCGTTCAGACCCATCTCCTTGTTGTCCGGGCATGGGACCCCTATGCCATAGGGGCAATCTTCTATTCGCAGAGCCTGCTGAATATGCGCCCCTTTCAGAAAGGAACCCGGTTTTCTTTTCAACGAAATTGGAGATGATCCGTATTTTTTAATACCGACGGATCTGCGCTTTTCAGCGTTTATCTGCGTCCAAATCATGTTTTTTTAGGATTTCTTCAAGGGCTTCGGTGATGGTGGGGTAGCGGAACGGAAAGCCGCTTCGCAGCAGTTTCTGCGGGATCACTTTCTGCCCCTCCAGCAAAATCGACCCGAATTCGCCCAGAACCAATCGCAGCATGAATCCCGGGGCCGGGAGCAGGGCCGGCCGGTTCAGGACCTTTCCAAGAGCCGCGGCCAGATCCCGGTTGCGCACCGGATTGGGCGCCGTGAAATTCACCGGCCCGGAAATCTCGGGCCTCTCCAGAAGAAAGAGGAAGGCCTGCGTTAGGTCGTCCCGATGAATCCAGGAGAACCACTGTCTCCCGTTTCCCAGAGGCCCGCCAAGGTATTTGTTGAAAAGGGGAACCATCTGCCCCAGCGCTCCCCCTTCTTCCCCGAAAACGATTCCAAAGCGGGTCAAGACGACGCGAATCCCATGATCTTCAGCCTTCCGCGCCTCCCTTTCCCAGTCGACCGCCAACTGAGCGAGAAAATCACTCCCCGGAGGGGATGATTCGTCTAATTCCCCATCTCCATGAAAGCCGTAGTACCCGACCGCCGAGGCGCTGAAAAAGGTCTTCACCCGGCTTCCTTCGAGGGTTTCCACCAGATTCCGGGTGGTAAGGATTCGGCTCTCACGCAAGAGCCGCTTCATATCCCCGGTCCACCGGCTGAAGATCGAGGCTCCGGCCAGGTTGATAACCGCATCATGCCCGCCGATGGTTTTCTGCCAGTCCCCTTTTTGGCTGGGATCCCCCTCGACGAGGGCTACGGCTTGGGGTTTAGAGCCGACCTTTCTGAGGGAGCGGGTCAGGAGGGTGACCTCATGTCCGCCCCCTGTCAACTTGTCGATTAGGCCCCTCCCCACGAATCCAGTCCCGCCCGTGATGAAAATTTTCATTGCTGTCGCCTCTTTCCCCGGAAATGGGCACGAAAGTTGGAGCCGTAAAATTACAGCCAACCTTGATGGCTTCGTAAAAAGTCGTCATTCCCGCGCAGGCGGGAATCCAGAATCTGCCAAGATATTGAAAAGACTGGATTCCCGTTTTCACGGGAATGACGGAATAGCCCATTTCCAGACTTTTTACGAAACCATCAACCTTCATTGTTCCATTTTGTACTACTTTAGCCCTTTGAAAAAAGGAATTTCGTCAGGGCCAAGCGGTTTTAGAGCCCGGGGGCCAGACCGGCCCCCGTGGAATCATGAGGCGCTGATTTCTCCGTGGAGGGGGCGGGGACGATACGCCCCGCCCGCTTCGGCGGAAACAAGCTCTGGTCTTCGAGGCCAAGGGCCAACCCAGCCGATGCTTCCGAGCGCTCCGTTCCGGCCCCCAGGCCCCGACAGAGGCGATCACAAGATTTTTTCAAAACTCTAACCTGATAGTCCATTTTAAGTTTTTCGAGAAGCGCTGACAACCTCTTTTTGGTTTCCTCCCCCCGCGGATGGTCAGGGCTTTCTCCGACTCTCTGCCCTTCCCGGCCGATGCTTCCGGCGCGCACCGCCCGAACCCCCAGGCCACAACAAAACTTCCCCCGGGCCACCCGTGGCTGAAGGGTTACGGAAAAGATTTATTTCTCCTTGCGCTTTCAGCTTGAAATGGCAATAATATTATTTTGATATCCCGTTTCATTCCGTCGGCAGGATCAACCCCGCGCTGCGTTAAACAACCGCCAGAAGGCTGACCCTGTGCTTTGAATCTTTTGGCTGTTTCCCGTCATCCCAAATATAGAAATATATCAAGGAGATCATTATGGAAACCATTTATGTCGATCACGTCGCGGGAACGCCTCTTCATCCCAAGGCCCTTGAGGCCATGATCCCCTTTTTAAAGGAATGCTATGGAAATCCTTCCAGTATCCACGCCGCAGGAGATTGCGCGAGGGACGCCCTTGAGGAAGCAAGGCGAAAGGTGGCGAAGCTGATTGGCAGCCAGGATGAAGAATTGATTTTCACCTCCTGCGGGACCGAAGCCAACAACATGGTTCTCAAAGGGGTCCCTTTGGCGCATCAAAGCCGTGGAAAAGATATCATCATCTCCGGCGTGGAGCATTTTTCCATCATGCACGCCGCCAATGCCCTGGAAAAAGCGGGGTTCAATCTCACCCGTCTCCCCGTTGATTCCCATGGGACGGTGGATCCGGCGGATGTGGAAAAGGCCATCACCCCCCAGACCATTTTGGTCTCCGTCATTCACGCCAACCCGGAAGTGGGGACCATTCAGCCGATCGCCGAAATCAGCGAAATCACCCGGCGGAAAAATATTCTTTTTCATACGGACGCCGTCGACTCCGTGGGGACGATTCCCGTCGATGTCAAGCAACTCGGCGTCGATCTTCTCACCCTTTCCGCCACCCAGTTTTACGGCCCAAAGGGGGCGGCCGCTCTCTTCGTGCGGAAGGGCGTCCGGCTCCAGCCTCTGCTGGACGGCGGAATCCAGGAGAAAGGATTGCGCGCCGGGACCGAAAACGTTCCCGCCCTCGTGGGCATGGGGGCGGCGGCGGAGATCGCCGGAGAGGAAATGCCTCGGCGCATCGCCCATCTAGAAAAGTTGCAAAAGAAGTTGACGGAAGGTCTGGCCAAAAAGATCCCCCACCTCCTCTTTCTCGGCCACCCGACCCGTCGGCTTCCCGGAAACGTGAGCGTCGCCGTGGATTATATCGAAGGGGAGGCGATGCTGCTTTTCATGGACATGGAAGGCATTCAGATTTCCAGCGGTTCGGCCTGCATCTCCCGGTCTCTGAAAGTGTCCCACGTGATGCTTTCCATGGGGGTCGATGCGGCCACGGCACAGGGCTCCCTGCTTTTCACCTTTGGAGCGCAAAATAAGGAAAGCGATGTGGACAAAATTCTCGAGGTCCTGCCCCCCATTGTGGAGAGGCTGCGGAACATGTCCCCCGTTTACCGCAAGGCGATGGCCCGAAAGGCTTGATGGTTTCATAAGAAGCGCATCGGCGGCGTTGCGCTTTAATTTCATCGTTGCGGAAGGCCGGGGCGGTTCGCCGACCAGCGGGTTTGCGCCCGGCATCCGGAGCTCTTTGCGAAACCGTCTTTCGAGCAATTATTTATGAGATCACCGGGGTTTGAGGCGCAAAGGAATTTCCCCGTTTGAAACGGATACATTAAAGGAGAAGGAAAATGTACAGCGAAAAGGTGATGGATCATTTCAAAAACCCCCGCAACGTGGGGGTGATCGAAGACGCCGACGGGGTCGGGGAGGTCGGCAATCCGGTCTGCGGCGACATGATGACGTTTTACATCAAGGTTAAAGAAAATAGGATTGACGACATCAAGTTTCAAACCTTCGGGTGCGGCGCGGCGATTGCGGTCTCCAGCATGGTCAGCGAGATGGCCCGGGGGAAAACGATCCTCGAAGCTTCCAAGATCACAAACAATATGGTGGCCGAAGCCTTGGAGGGGTTGCCCAAGCAGAAGCTGCACTGCTCCAACCTCGGCGCCGACGCCTTGCAGAAGGCCATCAAGGATTATCGGGCCAAAACCGGCACGGAAATCCCGGGAGCAATAGAGGAAGGGAAACAGTGTTACTGTCCGTTCTGCGACATAGAGAGCCCGAAGGAATCGGAGATCTGCACCGGCTGCGGCACGGATTTAAAGGAAATTGAAGATCACCACCGCCACTGATCGACACGTTTCGCCTCTTGATGGGTCATAGGGCCCCCTCTAAAAGGAGGGATTCCGATGACGAAAAAAGATATCCTCAAAACCCTCGACCGCATCCTCGACCCCGACCTTCGGGACCGCAGCATCGTGGAGATGGGTTTTGTCCGGGAAGACGACATCGAGGTGGACGAGAAAGAGATCCATGTCTCCTACACGGTGGGGGGACCCCTTTGCCCTTACAGCGCAGCGGTGGGCATTATTATTCATCACACCCTGAGCGCCGTCTTTTCGAAAAAGGTCAGAGTGCGCATGAAAGAAGGGCACTACCAGCAGGATCTGGTCAATCATATCCTGGGAGACGAAGAACAATTCAACGAGTTATTCAAAAAGATCAAAGACCAAAATCTCCTGGCGGTCTGCCTGAGATGAAAGGCGTAGGGGGCTGGGGGGTAAGTTTTTGCGCTCTGTCGCGAACGGGAGGAGCGTTTTCCGTGGGGCAAATTCCTTTGGTGGAAAGGAAAAGCTATGAAGGTATATTTGGGAGAAGTGATTCATCCGGCCGCGGTCGAGCTGCTCGAGAAGCACGCAGAGGTCGTCAGACCCAAAGATTATTCCCGGGCTGCTTTTCTGGAGGCCATTCGCGATGTGGACGGGCTCCTGGCGCGTAAGATTTACCTGGGGCCGGAGGAAATGGATCAGGCCCGGCGTCTGAAAATCATCGGCCGCCACGGCGTAGGCCTTGATTCCGTCGATTTGAAGGCCGCGACCCAGCGGGGGATTTTGGTTATCAACACCCCGGGGGCCAACAAGGAATCGGTGGCCGAGCTGGCGCTCGCCTTTATGTTGAATCTCGCCCGAAGGATCCCCCGGGCTCAAGCGGCCATGTGCTCCCTGCCGAAAGGGGATGTGGGTATTCTCTCGGCCCTCCTGAAACAGCACAACCTGACCGGCTTCGACCTGGAGGGGAAAACCCTGGGAATCATCGGAACGGGCCGCATCGGGTCCACGCTTGCCAAAAAATGCATTGGCGCCTTCGACATGAAAGTGTACGGGTACGATCCCTACGTTTCGGCCGAGACGATGAAATCCTTCGGCGTAACCAAAGTCGAGCGCCTGCCGGAGATGCTTCCCAAAATCGATTTTCTCACCGTTCACTGCCCTCTCACCGAAGAGACCAGGGGCCTGGTCGGAAAAAAGGAGCTCGCTCTCCTGAAAAAGGGCGTCCAGGTGGTAAACACGGCCCGCGGCGGAATCATCAACGAGAAAGATCTCTATGAAGCCTTGACTCTTGGTCAGGTCGCCGGCGCCGCCCTTGATGTTTTCGAAATCGAGCCGCCGGACCCGGAGGATCCCCTTCTCAAACACCCCAATGTTCTGGCGACCCCGCACTTTGCCGGGACGACCGAAGAGAGCCTTTACCGAATCGGCATCGCCATGGTGGAGGAGGTCGTCAATTTCCTGCAGGGCAAACCGGTCCGTTACCCCGTCAACCCGGAAGTTTTAAAAAATAAATAGGGGCTAAGGGTTCAAGTGAAAAACCATGCCCTGAATTCTTGAACCCTCGAACCCCGGAACCCTCGGCCCCTGGGCCCCTTTTACCTCTATGATCCCCATCGTATCCATCGTCGGAAAATCGGACAGCGGCAAGACGACCCTGATCGAAAAACTGGTTCCGGAACTATCTCGCCGCGGGTACCGCGTGGCCACGGTCAAGCATGATGTTCACGGCTTTGAAGTGGACCGCGAGGGCAAAGACAGCTGGCGCCATAAAAAGGCCGGAGCCCACACCGTGGTGATTTCCTCCCCCATGAAAGTGGCGGTAATCAGGGATGTGGATCACGACGCCGACCTGAATGAGATCCGCGACCGCTACATCCGCGACGTGGACCTCATCCTCTCCGAGGGGTTCAAGCGCAACAGCCAGCCCAAGATCGAGGTGTCCCGCAAAGAGAAGCACCGGGACCTCCTCTGCACGAGGGAAGACAATCTCCTGGCCGTTGCCTCCAACCAACCGTTCGCGATCGGGGTTCCCTGCCTCGATCTCAACGACGCCGCAGGGTTGGTTGACCTTATCGAGGAAGGAATCCTCAGAGGCAGGAGCCGGGCAAAGGTTTCTTTGCGCGTGAACGGAGTTGAAGTCCCCCTATCCCCCTTTGTCCAGGAATCCATCCGGGGGACGGTTCGGGGAATGGTCTCCTCTTTAAAGGGCTGCGCTTCGCCCCAGAGCGTGGACATTCAAATCCTTCCCGACTGAGCTTCGATGGTCTCGTAAAAAGTCCATCTGCGGCGTTGCGCTTCAGCTTTGTCGTTGCGGCGCATCTGTACGGACGAGCGGCGTTCGCCCGAACAGGGGCGTCCGGCCGAACGCCCCTACAAACAAAACCAGCGGACGAATGACTTTTGGGAGGTCACCAGGTTGCCATGGAAAACGAAGAATTCCGGCTCCTCATGAAAGCCCGGCAAAATGTCTACGACCTCCTGCGTTGTTTTTTTCTCCAGGAGCCGGCGGAAGATTTTCTGAACGCGCTCAAAGATGAAAATATATTAAAGGACTTATCAGGTTACAATAAAGACCTTGATGAAGGGGTAGAGCTCGTCTCTTCCGCCCTTTCCTCCCCGACCTACCCGGACTGGCCTCCGTTCTTCAAGAAGAATTCACCCGTCTTTTCGTAGGCCCTCTCCCCATTCCCCTCTACGAGTCGGTTTTTCGGTCTGAATCCGGCCTGGTGAACCAGGAAGAAACCGTCGCCGTCCGGCGGAAATACCTGGAGGCCGGACTTCTCATTCACCCCGACAGCTCTTTCCCGGAAGACCATATCGGCGCCGAACTCGAATTCCTCTATTTTCTCTGCCAAAGGGCGGCTATGGCCGAAGGGGAAGCGGGGCAGAGCTCATCTTTTCAAAACCAGCGGGAGTTTCTGCGGGATCACCTTGCCGTCTGGATTGCCCCTTTTTGCGACCGCCTGTTTTCCGCCGCGGGTTCTTCCTATTTCCGAGGAGCGGCCAAAATAACGAAGGGATTCGTCACTTGGGATTTTGAGGAGTTGCTGTCCACTTTCGAGGAATGAGGTTTGCTTGCCTCCTCACTTTTAGCATTTGTTTTTGAGGCGAAAGTTTGGACTGGGCGCGGGGGTAGCGGCGTGATTTGCGAAAGCACCGGCCGAGATCTTGGCTTGCATCAGCGAAACCAAAAGAGTTTCCGCAAAGAGAGGCCCGCCTGGCCCTATGGAAAGACCCCTGCCCCGTGGTTTCGCGAAGCGCGACGCTGCCCCCGCGCCCCGGCGGGGGCTTGAAACTACTTGAACCCCTTATATCTTTTGAAGAGTGAGGGAGGCAAGATGTAACCCTTCAGTCACGGGTGGCCCGGGGCAAGTTTTGTTGTGGCCTGGGGATTCGGGCGGTACGCGCCGGAAGCATCGGCCGGGATGGGCAGAGAATCGGAGAAAGCCCCGAACCTCCGCAAGATGAGGCGGGAGGCTTTGGCCCCGCCCCCTCCACGAAGAAATCACTGCCTCATGGTTCCAAGCGGACCGTCCGGACCCCCAGGCCAGGGAATCACTTTGCCTTTACGCCCGACCTTAATCCGAACGGCTGGCCACCCGTCACTGAATGGTTACGTCAAGATGAGGTTTGCCCTTGCCCAATCCCCCCTTTCGTAATATAGTGAAAGCAGAACCTCACCAAGGAGGTGAATGAAATGTTTGGATTAGGAACCCAGGAACTCGTCATCATTCTCGGCATCGTTTTTTTGATCTTCGGGGCCAAACGTCTGCCCGAAATCGGATCCGGACTGGGAAAAGCCATCAAGAATTTCAAAGGCGGGGTCAAATCGATCGACGAAGGGAATTCTGAAAAAACCGCTGAAAAGCCCCCGGAGGAGACAAAAAGCTCCGGTCCTTCAAAATCCGCCTGAATCGACCCCCCTTTTGAACTTTTGGATTGCCCCTCGTCCCTGCTTTCCGAACCTGCTCTCGAAATGATGCTGGGAAGCGGGCCCGCCCCCGATCGGGGCTTTTCTTCGCCCGAAGGCAAGAACTTTGACGATTTCGTAAAAAGCCATCCCGCCACAGGCGGGACTACGCGCGCAAACCCGACCCTCCGCAACGACGAAGTTGAAGGGCATCGCCGCAGGTGGACTTTTTACGAAACCATCAGTCCATAATCGTGTAGACACCCGGACTAAATCCCGCCTTCCATCCCTTTACAAAAGGGAGGAATTCCCCTCCTGAAAAAGGAGGGGCTGGGGGAGATTTTCGATGGGTAGGTCCGGCCAATTATGGCCCCCTTGGGAATAACGGGAAAGGAGCCCCCTTGTATGTCCGCGCCGCAACAAACCCTTGACTCGGAAGATTCCTGGAATCTGACCGATCTGTATGCCTCCCCGGACGACCCGAACGTTTCTTCAGACCTGGAGAAATCCGCCAAGGCCGCCCGGGACTTCCAGGCGCAGTACCAGGAAAGAGAAATCGCGCTCCTGGACCCGCCGGAATTCCTTCGGGCGCTGAAACAATACGAAGCGATCCTGGAGGCAGGCCTCAAACCCTTTCTTTACGCCAGTCTCCTGTTTTCCGAAGACAGCCAGAACCCCGAGTATAAAACCCTGCTCCAGAAAGGGAAAGAGCGTTGGAGCGAGCTGGAGAATCAGCTGCTCTTCTTTCGCCTCGCCCTGACCCGCCTGCCGGATTCAAGCCTGAAGGCGTTTTTGGGTCATCCCCCCCTGCAGGACTACCGCCATGCCCTCGAATTTCACCGCCGATTCCACCCCTTCACCCTCCAGGAGAAGGAGGAAGGAATCGTCAACAGGAAGAATCTGACCGGCCGTTCCGCCTTCACAAGCCTCTTTGACGAATTCACGGGATCGTTTGTCTTTCATGTAAAAATCGGGGAAGAGGAGAAAGAGTTGACCGGGAGCGAGATGCTTGCCCTGCTCCATTCTCCGGACCGGGATTTGCGGGAGAGGGCCTTCCGGGCTTTCCTTCGCCACCACGGTCAAAACAGCCTGGTTTTGACGGCCCTGTTCAATGCCCTGATCCTGGATCATCGGGTGGAGGACGATTTTCGCGGCTATAAAGGCCCCATGGACCGAACGCACCTGGAAAACGAGATCCGTCACGAGACGGTGGACCTGATGATGAGCGTCACCGAAAGCCACTATCCTCTGGCCCAGGAGTACTTCCAGATCAAAGCCTGTCTCTTAGGGCTCCCGAAATTGAAAAACTGTGATCTCTACGCCCCCCTCCCCGGCGGGCGCCGGGAAATCCCCCTGGCCGCGGCGAAGGATCTTCTGCTCCGGTCTTTCGGCCGGTTTCACCCACTCTTCGGCCGGATCGCCGGAGAATTTTTCGAAAAGCAATGGATGGATGCGCGAATCCGCCGAGGGAAGTACGGCGGGGCTTTTTGCTCCGGCCTCACGCCTGCCCTGCATCCCTATCTGCTCCTGAACTACACCGGGGATCTCCGCGACGCCCTGACCCTCGCCCACGAAATGGGGCACGGGATTCACTTCTATCTGGCCCGGAAGCAGACCCTCCTGAATTTCGACCCCCCCCTGACCCTGGCCGAAACCGCCTCCGTGTTCGGGGAGATGATCATGATCCAGGCCCTTCTCAGAGACGAAGGCGATCTGGAGATCCGCCAGGCCCTTCTCTGCGCGGAAATCGAGGACATCATCGCCACGGTTTTCCGGCAGAACGTTTTGACCCGTTTCGAACAGGCGGTCTACGACCGACGCCGGGATCATCTCTTGAGCGGCGAAGAAATCGGGGATCTGTGGTGGCGGGAAAACGAAAAACTATTCGGCAAGGCCGTGGAAATGGTCCCCGAGTATCGGTGGGGGTGGTCTTATATTTCTCATTTCATTCATTCCCGCTTCTACTGCTACAGCTATATCTTCGGGGAATTGGTGGTTCTGACCCTTTATGAAAAGTACCTGGCGGAAGGGGAAGCCTTCATCCCCGCTTTTGTCCGGCTCCTGGAAGGCGGGGGCTCTGCTTCGCCCGACGAACTTCTCGCCCGCCTCGGACTGGATATCAATCGCCCCGATTTCTGGGAGAGGGGATTCAAGGTCCTCCGCAATCTGGTCGACGAGTTGAAGAGCCTGGGGCCTTGGGAAAAAATCTGTATCCGCGGAGATCTGTAGAATGACCCGGAATCAGGTTCTTCCTTTTGTAGTCCTTTTGTCTCTTCCGGGTTTCTTTTGGAGCCTGGGTTCCGCCGGTCTTGCCTGCACCCTTTATGGCGCCATCGGCGCCGCGGTGGAGGGAGGAGGCGTGCTTGTGGGGAAGAACCGGGATCTTGCCCAGGAGGAAGAGCAGGTGATCGTCAGGGAAGCCCCCCGCTCCGGCCCGGCGTTTGTCGGAATTGCCTCCCGGAAGAGCGGCCGAATCACTGCCGGGGTCAACGATAAGGGGTTGGTGATCGTCAATGCCTCAGCCGGTTCCGTGGAGGATCGGACCCGAAAACATATCCGCCTCGAAAAAATCTTTAGCCAGGCCGGTTCCCTTGAGGGAGCGTTGCGCCTGTTCCGCCAGGGGGGGATGAAGTCCCCGATCCACTATCTCCTCGCCGACCCGCGCCATCTTGCCCTTCTCGAGGTTTTTAGCCCGGAACGGCATGAAATCGAGGTGGTAACCGACGGTGTCCTAACTCACACCAATCACTACCTTCTCCCGTCCATGGGATCCTTCAACGGAAAAATCGGGGCCACTTCTCCGCTCCGGTTGGAGCGGATCCGGAGGCTCACGAGCCATCCCCCCTTTTCACCGGACCGATTCATGGCCTTTTCCCGGGATCACGAAAACGGCCCCGGGGGCGACTCGATCTGCCGCCATCACCTCCCCGGGAAAAAATCCGGAAGGGCTACCGTCTCCGCCCTGATCGTAAGATTGGACTCTCAAAAATCGCCGGAAGTCTGGGTTCGACTGGGCCGCCCCTGCGAGGGAACCTTCGAAAAAATCTCCTTTTGATCGCCCTCACCGGCTTTCGCGACTTTGCTTTTTCCCGGATTTTTGATGTTTCCAGGGTCCGCCGAGCAACCCTTCAGTCCCGGGTGGCCCGGGGCAAGTTTTGTTGTGGCCTGGGGGTTTGGGCGGTGCGCGCCGGAAGCATCGGCCGGGATGGGCGGAGACTCGGAGAAAGGACTGAACCTCCGCCGAAGGATGCGGGGGGCCTTGGCCCCCGCCCCCTCCACGAAGAAATCACCGCTTATGGTTCCAAGCGGACCGACCGAACCCCCAGGCCGGGGCGCCTCTTAGCCTTTACCCCGGACCTTAATCCGTTGCGGCCGGCCACCCGTGACGGAAGGGTTGCTCCGCCGATGCATTTTTTCCTTGGTTCAGATCCCTATTTCCGCTAAAATCTTTCCAAATCGAGCAGGATAATTTTTTCCACCCGGAATGCAAAGATTTTTCGAGGAGTGAATTTGACAAAAATCGCCGCCCCCGCCAAGAAACCCGTTCACATTCGTCAGACGGAAATTAAAACCTATGATCTTGGCGATCATCAGGTTTTGGTGGAAGCAACCTTGAAAGACACCCGCACGCCCCCGCCGACAGAAGACTCCCCCGCCGGCCGGATGGTCCTCGTCCATGACCTCGCGGCTCGGATTCGGGTTCAAGGCCCGGATCTAACCATTGTGGGCGCGGAGGCGGAGATGCCGCATATTCCCCGGGAAATGTGCCGGGAAGTTCTGCCGGACATGCAGAAATTGGTCGGCCTCCGGATCATCAGCGGATACACGCAGAAGGTGAAGAGGTTGATCGGGGGTGTGAGGGGCTGTTCGCACCTGACTCATCTTTTTCTCAGCCTCGGTCCGGCCGCAGTTCAGGGGTACTGGGCGGCTTATGGAAGAAAACCGGAAGCCCGTTCGCTCGCCAACCCGGCCCTTTCCCGGGTCGTTGACAGCTGCCGGGTCTGGCGCCGGGACGGCCCTCTGTTCAGCGCCCTCGCCGCGGAAGCGAAGGAAATCCCAAAAGGATCGTAGGATGTTCTGGTGGATCCGCTTCCTCTTTTTTTCCGCCGTGGCCGTATTCTTCCTCGAATTCGGCATCGAAGAGATGATCCGCGCCTATCGCACCCGGAACCCATATGAATTTCTGGGGTCGTTCTTTTCCGCCAGCTTCATCATCCTGATCAGCGGGACGCTCCTCGTCGCCTTTGTCTGGCGAATGATCCTACGCGCGAAGGGAAAAAGAGAAGAAATGCCGAATGAGGAAAACGGAGGAAAAGGCGAATAGAATTTTCCACCACGGAGGGCGCAGAGAACCCAGAGATTTTTGGGTGAACGACCAAAGACAAGTGCTCCCATTTGGGAATAGGATCCTACAGGGGAGCAAAGGGGCGCTTTCCTACTGATCTTCATGGCCCGCGGAACCCCGGCGAACCATGAAAACCTCGCCTCGCCTCTCTTTGGCAAATGGGGGTTGGAGGAATTTGGAAGTCGCTTTCTACGTATTTCTATTTTTCAGTTTTTTATGTTCAATTCTCTCTGTGTTCTCTGTGCGCTCTGTGGTAAAAGAATAAAAAATATAGGGGGGGGTTATGGATACGAAATTTGATTTGAACGGGAAAGTCGCCATCGTCACCGGGGGCGGACGAGGCATCGGAAAAGCGATCGCCCTAAGCCTGGCCGAGGCCGGGGCCAAGGTGGTGGTTTGCAGCCGGACCCAGAAGGAAATCGAGGAAGTTGCCGCCGAAATTTCTCGGAAGGGCGGGAAAGCCCTTTCCCTGGCTGTGGATTTGACCGCCAATGAGCAGCTCGAAAACCTGGTGAACACGGCCGTAAAGGAATTCGGCCGGATCGATATCCTCGTGAACAACGCCGCCCGGAGCTTCTTGCGGAGCCTCCTGGATCTTCGGGAAGACGGGTGGGACAAGGTGTTCAACACCAATGTCAAAGCCGTCTGGCTGCTGAGCCGCCTCGTCGCCAGGAAGATGGTGGAGCAGAAGAGCGGACGGATCATCAACATCACCACCGTGGGCGCGGAAAAGGCCGAACTGGGGATGGCGGCTTACGGGTGCAGCAAAGCGGCCTTGAAAATGCTGACCCGCTGCATGGCCCGCGAATGGGCTCAGTTCGGGATCAACGTCAACGCCGTGGGCCCCGGGCTCACCCGCACCGACTTCAGCAAGCCCATTTGGTCGAATCCGGAAGTGGCCAAGCACGTGGCCATGGCGATCCCCAAAGGAAGGCTGGCCGAACCCGAAGAGATCGTCGGCGCCGTCCTTTTCCTGGCTTCGGATGCCGCCGGCTTCATCACCGGCCAGAGCATCTACGTGGACGGCGGGACCCTGACTACGTAATCTTCGTGAACCGGGGGATGCGCGCAAACCATGAAAAGGTATTTCCCTCTCCCGCTTACGGGAGGGGGTGGGGGTGAGGGTGGACCGTCGGGTTCCCCCCCCACCCCAATCCTCTCCCCGGAGGGGAGGAGGTCTGAGATGGTTATTTTTTAACTTATATGGGGAGATCTTTTTCTTTTGATTTTTTCGCAATACGATTTAAAATCAATTTTGATGAACTCGTAAAAGGTCGCTCAATCGATGGTTTCGTAAAAAGCTCCAGATGCAAGGCGCGCAAAAACTGAGGAGAGAGGCGCACTTACGAGTGCGCCGCAACGACGAAGTTGAAGCGCAACGAAGCAGATGGACTTTTTACGAGACCATCAATTTTAATGATTCGCAAAACGACGAAAACACCCTTTTCCGTCATCCTGCGGGACCCCGAATCGGTTTAGGGACAGGCGCTTTCATCCAGTTCTTTCATTTCGTGACAAGCACCCTGGACCCCGGTTTTCACCGAGGCGACGATTTTTGAGGAGAGCATCAAATCGGAGAGGGCCCCAATCATTCAAAAACCGAAAAGCGAACGCTTCTTCAAGGAGGATTTTCATGAACACCCCCAAAGCCCTGAAGTACACCAAAGATCACGAGTGGACCAAGCTGGAAGGAGGAACGGCGCTGGTCGGCATCACGGACTATGCCCAGGAAAAACTCGGGTCCATCGTTTTCACCGAGCTCCCCCCTGCCGGGAAAGCCTTTCAAAAGGGGCAGACGGTCGTCACGATCGACTCCGTGAAAGCCGTCGCCGAGGTTTTTGCCCCTCTCAGCGGAGAAGTGGAAGCGGTGAACCAAGCCCTGCAGGATACGCCCGAACTGATCAACAAGGACCCTTACGGGGAAGGCTGGATTTTCAAGATGAAAATGGGAAATCCCGAAGAAGCCGCTCAGCTGCTTTCTTCGGAAGCCTATGAGGCCTTCGTGGCCGAAGAAGGAGCGAAAGGGTAAAAGATGCGCTACATTCCTAATGCCGAGAAAGACCGGGAGTCCATGCTTTCCGTCATCGGCTGCCAGAGGTTGGAAGACCTGACCTCGATTCTCCCCGAGGGGCTTCGCCTGAGCCGGCCCTTGGATCTCCCCTCCCCTCTCTCCGAGATGGAGCTAATCGAGCGGATGGCTCAGCTGAGCGAAAAGGGGAAAGAGGGAAAAAAATGGGTTTCGTTCTTGGGCGCGGGGGCCTACAACCATTTCATCCCGGCGGTGGTGGATCATGTTCTCAGGCGTTCGGAGTTTTACACGGCGTACACCCCCTATCAGCCCGAGATCAGCCAAGGGACCCTCCAGGCCATCTTTGAATTTCAGACCTTGATCTGCCAGCTCACGGGGATGGACGTCGCCAATGCCTCGGTTTATGACGGGGCCTCGGCGGTCGCCGAGGCGGTCCTCATGGCCCAGAGGCTCAAGGGCCGGAAAAAATTCCTGATTTCCAGAATAGTTCACCCCGACTCCCAAAGGGTCACCCAGACCTACACCCACTCCCTGGGATATGTTTTGGAGCCGGTCGGCTATTCCGCCGACGGGGCCACGGATTTAAGGGCCCTGGAAAAAGCCATGAGCGCGGAAGTCTCCGCGGTCGTCCTCCAGCAGCCGAATTTCTTCGGCTGTCTGGAGGACGTGGAGAAAGCCGCGGGAATCGCCCATTCCCAGGGCGCTCTGCTCATCGTGGCGACTCAGGAGCCTCTGGCGCTGGCTCTCCTCCAGGCTCCCGGGCTTTTGGGTGCGGATATTGCCGTAGGCGAGGGGCAGAGTTTCGGCAACGGCCTGAACTTCGGCGGCCCCTACGTGGGCTTTTTTGCGGCCAAGGAGGCCTATCTCCGCGCCATGCCCGGCCGGCTCGTAGGCGAGACCCTCGACCGGGACGGCCGCCGCGGGTTCGTCCTGGCGGTGGCCACGCGGGAGCAGCACATCCGCCGGGAAAAGGCCACCTCGAACATCTGTACCAACCAGGCCCTCTGCGCCCTCGCTTCGCTGGTTTACATGGCCACCTTCGGAAAGCGGGGCCTGCGGGAACTCGCCGAAATGAACCTGAGCAAGGCGGAGTACGCCAAGAAGCGGCTCGGGACGGTCGGAGCCCTCCGTTTTTCCACTCCGACCTTCAACGAATTCGTGGTGACCCTCAAGGGCGATCCGGCCCCGATTCTTTCCGGCCTCCTCGAAGAGGGTCTTGTCGGCGGCTTGGCTCTGCAGGATTTCTATCCGGAGATGGCCCGGGAAATTCTTGTCTGCGTGACAGAGAAAAACTCCCGGGACGAAATTCACCGCCTGGCAGCCGCCATCGGCAAAAGGAGTTAAAAATGAGCGAACCGCGGCCGTGCGATTGCGTTCCGGCTTGCCAGGAACCTCTGCTTTTTGAAAAGGGGGCGGAGGGGAGAAAAGGGTACTCCCTTCCCGGGCTGGACGTGGAAAAGGTCCGCCCGGAAGAGATCTGGCCGGCGAATTTCCTTAGGGACGAACTGGAGGGGTTTCCGGAAATGAGCGAAGTGGAAATCATCCGCCACTTCACTCGCCTCTCCCAGTGGAACTACGGGGTGGATTCGGGTTTCTATCCGCTGGGTTCCTGCACCATGAAGTACAACCCCAAGGTCAACGAGGATGTGGCCCGACTCCCGGGCTTTGCCTCGGCCCACCCCTACCTGCCCGAAGAGCTTTCCCAGGGAGCCCTGCAGATGATGTTCGAGCTGGAAAGGCACCTCGCCGCTGTGAGCGGAATGGACGGGGTGACCCTCCAGCCCTCGGCCGGCGCCCAGGGCGAGCTGACGGGCATGCTCATGATCCGCGCTTACCTTGCCGACCGCGGGAACCCCCGGCAGAAGGTCCTGGTTCCCGACACCGCCCATGGAACCAATCCGGCCAGCTCCAGTCTGTGCGGCTACCAGGTCGTCCAGGTCAAGTCGAATGAGCGCGGGGTTCTCTCCCCGGAGAACATCGCCGCCAAGATGGACGAAGACGTGGCCGCCCTCATGGTCACCAACCCCAACACGCTTGGGCTGTTCGAAGAGAACATCTGCCGGATCGCCGACATTGTCCACCGCAAGGGCGGGCAGGTCTACTGCGACGGCGCCAACCTGAACGCCCTTATGGGCCTGACCCGCATCGGCGACCTGAGCATCGACGTCCTCCATTTCAACCTTCACAAGACTTTTTCAACGCCGCACGGCGGCGGAGGCCCGGGCGCCGGGCCGGTGGGGGTGAAGTCCCATCTGCTCGAATACCTCCCCGTTCCCGTGATAAAGCCCGAGGGGGAGAACTATCGCTTTGATTACGACCGCCCGAAATCGATCGGGAAAATCCGGTCTTTCTATGGGAATTTCGCCATCCTGGTCCGGGCCTATGCCTACATTCTCTCCATGGGCGGCGAAGGGTTGAGAAGGGCCAGCCTGGTGGCCCTTCTCAACGCCAATTACATCCGGGCGCGGTTGAAAGGGTATTATCACCTGCCCTATGATTTCCCATGCATGCACGAGTGCGTCTTCAGCGACAAGCTGCAGAACGCCTACGGGGTCACCGCCCTGGATATCGCCAAGCGCCTGATGGACTACGGTTTTCACCCACCCACGATTTATTTCCCCCTCGTCGTGCACGGCGCCCTGATGATCGAACCCACGGAAAGCGAGCCCAAAGAGATGATAGACCAATTCATCGAGGTCATGATCCAGATCTCCAAAGAGGCGCAATCCAATCCGAAGCTGCTCCTGGAGGCCCCGCACCAAACCAAAGTCTCCCGCCTCGACGAGGTCCTGGCCAACCGCAAGCCGAAATTGAGGTGGAAACCTTAAAGAAGAGGGGCAGTGTGAGGCCAAAGGCACGAAGCATTGGGCCCATGCAAACTGGGTGGGGCTGATCGCGAAGGCTCATTCATCAAGACGGACCGCCTGGCCGAATCTCTCCTGGCCACTCTTTTTAAATGGCGTGATTCGTCCTCCTGGCCAAGCGCGGGAAAGAGGGAGTTTGCCCTGAGGCTCTGGACTGTTTTCGACTGACCAATTAAAATCTGAGAGCGTATGATTTCCCGGCTATTTTCTCTTGGATATTCGGGGATTCCCCTCCCCCTCTGGAGGGGAAGATCGGGGTGGGAGTGTTAACCAACAGGAAATATGGCTATTTCGTTATTTACACGCCTGCACCAAGCCAAGAGTCAAAACCCTCACCATTTCCCGCCCTGCCCGGCCGCAAGCCAGACGAAATCCTGCAAGCGCCTTGGAATCAATAAACCTTTCTCCGAATGCAGTCGCGAGAGATCCTGATCTGTTGACACCCGCTTGTGACGCCGGGATTTCCTTTACCGCCCCGCCGCAGCAATCCATGTCTTCCAATATAACCGTCCCCAAGACGCGCGACAGCCACACGAATATTTCCGACCCGCAGTAAGGGCACGGGGCAGACTGCTCGTAGAGAGCCTCGCAATTCACACACAATTTGGATTTTTCGAGCTTCATAGGCACCCCCGGCGAATGGACTTTCCTCAAAACGTTCTTGCTTGTTCATGGGCAAAATGAATTGAGTTTGGAAACAATTTTGCAAGGAGCAAGCCAGCTTGTGGAGGGCGCTTAACAAGCTGATTTTCTTGGTTATTGCGCATTTTGTGGGGAGGTATTCCTTAAAGGAGGAGAAAGGTTTTTCCCTTTTGTCCCGTTTTTTTTCCCTTACAGAGAATTTCAAGGACCCGACCGGGCAAAAAGAGAAAAGGAGCGGCGTTGGGAGTGGTTTCGATCGCAGGAAAGCCTTATTGATTTTGCAATTTACAATTTGACATTTGCATTTTGCAATAAACCTTTTTAGACCATATACCGTCCCCCGTTTACAAAGATCGTCTGCCCGGTCATATATCCATTTTGGGCCACCATCACCACGACCGCGGCCACCTCTTCCGGGTTCCCGAACCGGCCCACGGGAACGATGGCCGGGTTCACTTTGGGATGGTCGGCGATCATGTCGGTGGCGATAATCGAGGGGGCGACCGCGTTGACGGTAATTCCTTCTTTCGCCAGCAGGGAGGCGTACCCATGGGTCAACCCGTGGAGTCCGGCCTTGCTCGCGGCGTAATGGGGGCCGATTACCCCGCCCGTTTGGGCCGCGCCCGAAGAAATGTTGATGATCCTGCCGAAACCTCGGGCTCGCATGCCGGGAAGAACCGCCCGGGTCAAAAGGAAGGCCGATTTCAAATTGACCGCCAGGGTCCTGTCCCAGTCTTCCTCTGTCAGACGGTCAAAGGGTTTCTGGATGGCGATGCCGGCGTTGTTCACCAGGATATCGATCGGCCCGAGCTGCTGCTCTATTTTCTTCACCATTCTTCCACTTCGCTTGCCAGGGAAACATCGGCTATGGCCAGAACGGCTCGTCTCCCGATGCGCTCCACCTGGGAAATGGTCTCCCTGGCTTCATCCTGCCGGCTAAGGCAGTTGACGGCGATATCCGCCCCTGCCTCCGCAAGGGCCGTCGCACAAGCCCTCCCGATCCCCCGGCTGGACCCCGTGACCAAGGCTATTTTCTTGTCAAGCGCCTTCATTCTTTCTCCTTTATTGCGAATTCAGCATTTTGGTTTTGGGGAAAACGGCGTGAGATGCTGCCGAGGCGGGAAACAATAGGTGTCAGGTCTACACTTTTCACTGACCGTTTATGTCAATCGTGTAGACCTGACACCTTTCAACCTGAACTCAGGTTTTTATCGCCCCACCTCAAGTGAAGCCGGAGCCGGCCGTGCAGGCGTAGCAGTGATCGGAGGTGGCGATGGGTTCGCCCGGTTGGGGAGGGCCTGTCATTTCGGAGACATGCCTTTTCCGGCCCCCCAGATAAATCCCTCTCGCCAAATTGAAATCGCAGTCGTACAAATAGCCGTCCCAGCCCACGGAAACGAGGGTCCGGCACATCACCCCCTCCAGGGTGCAGGGGTTGAAGCCCGCCGCCAGCTTTCGCAGATAGGCCTCCAAATTGCCCGTCGCCTCCAGCCATCTCCGGAACCTGCCCAGAGGCACATTGGCAAAAGTAAAGAGTTGGTGGAATTCGATGGCCCACTTCTCCCGGAGCTCCTGCCGGAACCTCTTTTCGGCCTGCGCCTGGCTGACCGGCAAAAACGCCCCGACCGGGTTGGAAACCAGGTTCAGTTCCATGTCCGAACCCTGCCGGCCGTAACCCATTTCATTCAACCGCTTCAGGGTGGCCAGGCTTTTCAGGAACACCCCCTGCCCCCGCTGAGCCTCGGTTTGAGAGGCGTTCAGGGACGGCAGAGAGCCCACGAGCACCACTCGATGGGTTCGGCAAACCTCCAATAAATCATCCCGTTTTTCCTCGGCCAGGACCGTCAGGTTGCAGCGCAGCATGATTCTCCGGGTCAGTGGGGCGAGATTTTCGATGATCGCCGAAAGGCGGGGGTGAAGCTCCGGGGCTCCGCCGGTGAGATCGATGACCGGGAAAGCAGCCCGTCCGGCGAAACGGATCACCTCCTGCGCCGTTTCCCACGACATCATCTCGCTGCGTTGGGGCCCTGCTTCGAGATGGCAATGGAGGCAACCCTGGTTGCAGCGCAGGCCCAAGTTGATCTGCAGGGTGGTCGCCGCTCCCCGCCGGAGATCCAAGCCGTGGGCGGCGAGGGTGTTGGAAAACGGCTCCACCAAAGGCTGTTCTTCCCTCTTTTCCGGCGGCCGATTGGCGGCCGTTTCCGCTTCGATCATGATTTCCATTCCCTCGTGAAAATATATCCCCCGAAGAAATCGGGTCTCGCCCGGAGAAAAGCCCCCAGGCAAGAAACCCGGCCACTCTCGGCAAATTCTGTAATCCACCCCCCCCTTGCTCCCTCGTCAGGGGAGGAGAATCTTTAGGGTGCCGGTTTAAATAGGATGGTCTCTAAAAAGGCTGAAAATACGATATTCCGTCATTCCCGTGAAAACGGGAATATAGTCATTTCAATATCTTGGAGATTCTGGATTCCCGCCTGCGCGGGAATGACGGCTTTTTACGGGTTCATCAAATATGATGAACTCGTAAAAAGTCGGCAAAAGGATGGTTTCGTAAAAAACTCCAGATGCAAGGCGCGCAAAAACTGAGGAGTGAGGCGCACTTACAGGTGCGCCGCAACGACGAAGTTGAAGCGCAACGCAGCAGATGGACTTTTTACGAGACCATCAAATATAATTATAAAACAAATGCCCTCCCAGGGAAACTCTATCTTCCCCTTTCCCGAAAGGCTGCCCCACAAAAGATCCCTACATCGAAATCTTTTTGGCCACATTCCGCATCTGCACGCCGTGAACGAGGGTGGCGCCTCCCCGGATGGCGGAGGCCACATGAACGGCCTCGGTCATCTCGCTCAGGTTCGAACCCTTTTCCAAACAGGTTTGGGTATAGGCATCGATGCAATATGGGCACGGCACCGCATGGGCGACGGCCAGAGCGATCAGGGCTTTTTCCCTTTCCGTCAGAGCGCCTTCGGTGAAGACCGAGCCGTAGTAATCGAAAAATTTCTTGGCCAAGTCGGGCGCCTCTTTGCCGACTTCCGAAAATTTCGAAAGATCCGCCGGGTTGTAATAGGTTTCCATTCTCGTCTCCTTTCATATTCGAAAAAAGTTTTGAGCTCCCCGTTACGAGTTTCGGGTTGTCCCCCAAACGAATTAATAAGCCAGTCCATAAAAGTGTCGACAGCTAAGACAAAATCCTTCCTTCTCCCCCTTTGCCAAAGGGAGGAATTCCCCTCTTTGAAAAAGAGGGGTTAGGGGAGATTTGAGGGGGGTATGCCCGGCCAATTATGGTTTCCTTGATACCTTCCACACCTCATCTCCAAGACGATTCCAATCAGGGAAAAAGCCGGTCCATGCGGAAATAAAGCAGGCGCGAGATGAATTCGGGAGAGCGCAGAGGATCTTCTTTCATCCCGAAAAGATGCGACTCGCAGGCGCAGTCCGAGCACCCGAAGCCGGGAATGTTCCATGCGGCGATCCCGCTCATGGCCTCCGCAATATCACATTCCAGGTCATCGCTCGTGCGGATCGGGACGGCCGCCTGAAAATCCGCGCGCTCCCGCAAGTAATCGATGTGCCAGAATTTCGTTTTTCGAAGCCGCCGATGCCGCTCGATGCGCCGGGTTAAATCCTTTCGCGCCGACCCGACATAGAGGTAATATCCCTTCGGGAATTTTACCCTTCCCAGCTTTCCAATCTCCACCTCGGCCCCTTCCCTCAATGTTAGAATCACGAGATAACTCCCTCGGTCCCGCGCTTCCCGCTGGATCAGGTCCCAGGGAACCTTTAGCAGATTGACTTGAGGCCGCAAAGATAAATCCCCGTTGAATCCAACCGCGGCCGGAAAGATCTCCACTCGCCCGCGTGTTGCCAAAAAGGTTCTGGAGAAATCCGGGTCCGTGTGATAATCCGGCAAAAAATATTCCGCCGCCGGCCACCCGATCAAAAACAAAACCGCTCCTTGCTTGCCCTCGGCCGGGACTCCCGCCAACTCCTCCAGGTGTCTCTTTCCCCGCGCCGTGACCGCATCCGGAAACATGGCGATCCTCTTGCCGAAGAGCGTGCAGGATTTCACCTCAAGAAAAACCTCCCGCCCTCGACGCTCCAGGAGAAAATCAAAACGGCTCCGGTTGTGCCGCGCTTCCCGTTTCACGATCCGCGCGCCTTCAAGCCCGGGGATGAGGTTTTTCTCCAGGAGGGCCTGGGCAATGTCGTTCGTCCGCAGGGTATGCACGATGACCGGCCGCCCCTCCCTTTCCACAGCCACGCAGGTGTAAGGCATTTTGGGGTCCGGGCCGGTTGACTTTTCGAGGTAGACGGTCGCCCCCGGCAGGAGCAGCTCCCACATCCGGCCCGGGTTGGGAAGGTAGGCCTTGACTTTTTCCCCGTGAAGGCTGCAGAGGAGGGTGAATCTGTTCGGCCGCTCGAGGAAGGCGGCCTTCCGGGTCGGGTTGAAAAGATTCAATCGCGGTCTTTCCGGCTCAAGAGTTTTCCCAGGAAAAGGGAGATCAAAACAATGAGACCCACCCCGAGAGCGCCCGAAAAGATATAAGCCAGGCTGGAGCGGGCCAGGCCCTTGCCCTCGAAGCTCTTGAAGTTGTAATCCGGGACCGGGGCCGCCCAGAGATCGGCAATTTTTTTCAGGCCGGCGGGGACGAAACCCAGCCTCTTTTCCAGCTCTTCCAGGGTCCACTCCCCCCAGGCCGGGCCGGACTCCAAGGCTTCCGGGAGAATCAAACCGATCGGCGAAAGAAGGATCAGGCCGATGATCCCCCACCAGAGCTTCCGGGTTCCCTTCATGGCTTCCTCCCCGCGGGTTCGAGCATGGTCGGGTCGGTTCGCTGGAAATACTTAACCAAGAGCGCGGTCAAAACCGCCTCTATGATCCCAAACAAAAGAAGGTGCTGCAAAGCCATAACCGGCACGGCCACTTCCAGCGGATACGGGAAATAAAGAGGTCGGCCGTCCGGACCCCGGGCGATCAGGGGCTGGATTCCGAAGAGGACGGCGGTCGTGACCGCCGCCACATTAAGACCCACATACCCCGCCAGCCCCCCGGCAATCCACCGGCGTCGGGAGCCGACTTCCGCTCCGCGGCTGATCGTTCGGTAAACTAGGTAGCCGGTCATGGGCATGACGAAGGCGATGTTGAAACAGTTGGCCGCAATCGCCGTCACCCCCCCGTCCCCGAAGAGGAGCGCCTGAATGACCAGGGCGATGGATACGGCAATGAGGGCCGCCCAGGGCCCGAGGAGGATGGCAACGATCACCCCGCCGACCGCATGACCCGTCGACCCGCCCGGGATGGGGATGTTGAACATCATGATGACGAAACTGAAGGCGGATCCCAGCGCCAAGTAAGGGACTTGCCGCTGCCTTAGGCTCCGCCGGACGAACCGGGAGGCCAGCGCCCACAGGGGAATCATCACCCCATAGAGAGCCCCCCAAGTATGCGGCCCCAAATATCCATCCGGAATATGCATGCCTGCGTCCTCTTATTTTTCAACCTATTTGAATATTAGGGTGAGCCCCACGGTCAGGAGATAATCGGGGGCGGCGCTGTTAAGACCCAGGGTCACCCCGGCGTCGAAGACGGCTCCGAGAGCATCGGCCTGGAAACCCGCCATTAGGGTGGCCGGATCGTCTTTGCGGCTGGAGTTGAAGTTATTTCCGTAACGGATCTCGCTTACGAGATTGAGTCCCTTGGCGATTTCAAACTCTCCCGCCAGCCCCAAATTCAACTGATCGGCAACGTTCTTTTCGCCGTAAAAAACATAAGTGGCGTCAAAGTTCAGATTAAACCCGGTAAAAGACTTACTGAAAGCGGCGTTAAACCCGAAGTCGGTTTTCCCTGATCCAAGACCCTTGTATTCATCGGCCATCGGAATTTTCAGGATAGGCTTCAGGCTCAACGCGGGGTAAAACCCCCTTTCCCCCAAAATCCGGTATTTCAAATAGGCATACAGGTCCCCGACACCGTCAACCCTCCCGCCCTCTTTGGGGTCAAGAAAAATATAGGGCAACCCGGCGGCGATCTCCAAGCTATCCATTAGGCCATAGGCAACCTGAAGGGAGGAGAGGTTATACTTGTCCCCGCTGTTATCCCGGGCGTGATCGAACGCCATTTCGATTTTCGCCGAACCCTTTTCGATGGTCTCGGCATCCTCGGTGAAAAGCGGTCTGGCCGCAAAGCTCCAGCCCGGAAACAGGAACGCCAAACTCAAAATGACCGCCGCCCCCCACCCTGTCCTTCTCATCCCGCCACCTGATTATGGATTCATACAATCTGAGTTGAGGGTAGCATATTTAAAACAAAGATGCCACTAAAATAGTCTTATTCGGGTATCCTCACCTCGATGAAATCATTTTCGGTCCTTCCTTCCTTTCCCCCGGTTTCAGATTTGAAGGCGAGTCTCCCCTTTTCCCCGCTTGGCAGACAATTCGCCCGGTCCTTCGACGACAGGTCCCGGAGCAAGGAGGCAAATTCTTCCCCCGGAAAGAAGATTCCGTGGGCCAGGAGGACCGGGGCCAACTCGGGCAGGAGGATATTGAAGATCCGCACCGTAATGAAGCCTGCACGCTCTTCCCTCCTCTCGGCCTCTTTTGTATAGGACACGGAAGCCCGCATGGAGCTGTAGAACCCCCCCTTGCGAAGGGTGGCGCCGGCCAATCCCGGCAGAGCCCCCGAAAGGGTCAAGACCGAGCCTTCCTCGCCAACCGCCGTTTCAAAATCATCGACCGGCTTCCCGTTCAGGAAGGCGGTTTGAATCCGGTTTTTCACGTAATCCGGGTCCAGTCCAATCTGCTCGCAAAGCAGGGAACGGATGCTCCCCCCCAACCGGATCTTCACGAGCACCCCCCGCTGGAAAGCGGGGTACAGGAGTGGAATCCGGCTCCGGTCCCATTTTACGATGTGGCTTCTCATTTCTCTATGATCATCGGACATCCTCCACCTCCTGTTCCCATTTTATCCCCAATTCCTCCGCCGTCTTCGGTAAAACTCAGGCAAAATGAAAAAAGAGGAGAAGCCGTTTCCGGTCTTCTCCTCTTCCGTTGCCCGGGCCCCCCCATTTTCAAGTTGCGGGCAAATTTCCCGAACTCTGAGGTGACGGCTGCTGCTTGCCTGCTCGCTATGCGCTATGCTCTCTGCGCTATGCGTTTCTTCCCCTACCAGTTAAAGACCGTATCCAGATCCTGGTCTGTCACCTGGAAGACCACGTTGTGCGGCGGCAGAAGTTCTTTCTTGAAGAATTCGGGCAGCCGATCGTGCTCTTTGCCGAGCCCTGCTTTGGCGTTGAATTCCCGCTCCGACTTGAGGACCTTTTTCCCCAAGGCCGCGACATCATCCCCGGTGAGATTCAGGCCGAAAAAGGAATTCAGCAAATCGAGCAGGGCCTGGAATGTTTCCGGCTGATCCATCGCCGCAAAAGCGATGAAGAGGCACATTCCCGTCGAGTCCACGGCCGCCGTCGTTATCTGCAGGTTCCGGGAGAGCTCGATCTGCCCCTCGGGTTTCAGGGGGTCTACATAGCCGCCGACCTTCATGATATTGGTCGCCACGGCATACCCGGCCGTGTGGTCTCCGCCCATGGTCGAAGTCGCATAGGTGACCCCGATCCCCTGAATTCCGCGGGGGTCATAAGCCGGAAGCGCCTGCCCTTTCACCACCGGCACCCTTTCCACGCCCAGGACTTTTCCCGTAATGGCCGCGCCGCTTCCCAGGATGCGTCCCAGGGGGGTTCCCTTCCCCACTTCTTTCACCAGGTTGATCGAGGCCTGGGCGTCGCCGAATTTGGCCAACCCGCCTTCCATGGCCACGCCAATCGTCGCCCCCATCTCGATGGTGTCCAAGCCGAAATCATCGCACAGACGGTCCAAATTCGCGATGGAGTCCAGGTCGTCGATCCCGCAGTTTCCGCCGAGAGCCCAAACCGTCTCGTACTCCGGCTGTTTGGTCAGATAATGGCCGTCTTTGTCGTTGTAAATCCCCGAACACTGAATCACGCATCCCCGGTGGCACCCATGGGTGGCCAGCCCGCCCCGCGCCGTTTCGGTCTGCGCCTGCGTCTCGCCGCTGATCTTCTGGCAGGCGTCGAAGCGTCCCCACATGAAGTTCTTCGTCGGGTAGGCCCCCGCCTCGTTGATGACGTTCGTCAAAACGTTCGTTCCGTAGGCAGGAAGCCCTTCGCCCGTCACGGGATGCTTCCGCAGGCCTTCCACCCACTGTTTGTTAGCTTCCTGAAATTTTTTGGGGTCTTTCGGAACCCGCATCGCCATACCGCTGTCGTCGAGGACGATCGCCTTCACCCTCTTGGCGCCCATCACGGCGCCGACCCCGCCCCTTCCCGCATGCCGGGTGGGTCTTTGCTCCATGTCCGTGAAGGCGATCGAGGCGCCGGAGAGCTTCATCTCCCCCGCCTGTCCGATGGAGATGCACCCCATTTTTTCGCCGTATTCCTTTTTCATCCTCTCGACGACGTCATAGTTCCCCAGCATCTTCAGACTGTTGTCAACCGAGATCTTGACCCCGTCTTTGTTGATGAAGATCTTATAAAGGTCGTCGCCTTTCGGTTTCCCCTCCAGAACGACCGCGGCATACCCCAGCCGGGCAAGCATCTGGGACGGCTGCCCGCCGGCATTGGCCTCTTTGATTCCCCCCGTGAGCGGGCTCTTGCAGCCCACCGATCCTCTGCCGGACATCGACGCGATGGTTCCGCTCAGGAGGCCGGGGGCGATTACCAATTTGTTCTCCTCCCCCAATGGGTGGCACATCGGCGGAACTTCCTTGGCTACCAAGGCGGAAGTGAGGGCCCTTCCTCCCAACCCTTCGTATGCCCCCACGGGTACTTCCGTCGCTTTGGGGCCACCCTCGGCGCCCACATTGATTCTGAGAATTTTCATACCTGTTCCTCCTTTCAATTAAGTAGAAAATCGCATGGTGCAGGTCGTAATCACAGAATACACTTCCCCGATTCTTGATGCCCGGTCAGCCGCCCGCCACCGGGGGAAAAGCTCCCACCCGATCCCCCTCTTTCAGCGCCTCGTCCCCCCGGGCATGAATCCCGTTCAGGAAAATGATTTTGGGGGCATCCGCAGGTATATGAAATTTTTCAAACAGGCTCCTTATGGTCGCGCCCTCCCCCACCTCGACAAAACAAGTTCCCTCCGGGGTTTCTCCGGAAAGATATCTTCTCAGGGAAGCGTACAGGCGAAGCTCGACGCGCAAACTCTACGGCTCCTGTCTTTTGGGTCCGGATGCTATTTTGGTTCGGTTGTTTCGCGGCAACACGGTGATTCTTCTGCCGCCCGTTCAAGATCGCAGGAAAGATACGAATGCGGAAATTCTTCTGTTTCTATATAAAGCCCCTGCGGAATCAAATGTCTCCGGCAGGGCGGCACTTTCTCCGGAAGCCGCTTGAAACCTCTTTCCGGGATATTTCTATAAAGGCGAGAAACGATTTATTACTGGTAACAGTTTGGGCAGGAAGTGTCAATTGCCATTAAAAGGATTTTTTGTAGGATTTAGGAATATTTAGATCATCTCTGCCTTGTTCGACTTTTAAATCCCCCCTCGTCCCCCTTTTAAAGGGGGGCGGGGGAAGTTAGAAGTAATTTTCTGAGCAACCGGGGATCATTCGAATTTTCCTGCGCGCTTCCCGGGCGAATCACCCCTTTGAACTCATTGGCATTTTCCCCGCATGTCGATCGGCCAGATTTCCTGAACGACTCCCCGGCGGGTCATATAGAAGAAGTCATAAAGGTTGACCGTCGGATCCACATGGGAAACGACCATCTCCAGAACGTCCCCGATTTCGAGTTTTCGCGAAGAATTCGGGTAGGAGATTTGCCCGTGTTCATCCCCCCTCCACTCATACTGCAACCCGGGGATCTCCGGATTCAGGACAAAGGGCGCTCCCCCGTGATGGTAAAGGGCCTTCAACCCCGCGTCCACGGTCACAAAACTCTGGTTGTGGTTGGAGCTGATGACCGTCGTTAGCAGGGTCAGCGCGGGGGGAAATTGGACCAGCCGGGAGGGGTCGCGCGAAGAACCGATGTTGATGTACTCCGCGTCCATGAGCGTGTAAGACCCCACCTGCATGTCCGTGAGTTCCGGGATCAGGCAGTCGATTTCAAAGGTCCCCGTGCCGGTTCCCGTGAAGATCTCCGCCGGCAGGCCGCCCTCTCGGAATTGCCGGAAAACCTCCGCCGCCTTTTTCATCCACTCCCGGGAAAGGCGGGATCGCTCCGCAAAGGAAACCACGTGCTGGATGTGGCCCGCGTAACACTGCACCCCCATGAGCCGCAAGGCGGGGAGGTCCCGAACCCACTGGCCCATGGTCAGCGCCGCTTGGAAATTCACGCCGGTCCGACCCATGCCCGGGTCCAAATCCACCAGGACTTTCAGCTTCAGCCCTCTCTGTTTCGCCGCGTCATTTAGTTGCCGGGCATTCGCGGCGTTGTCGACCACGACCATGATCTCCGGGGCCGAAACAAGGCAATCCATGAGCCTTTTGATCTTGTAATCCGAAACGACAGGAGAAGTGATCAGCACCTCTTTTATCCCGCCGCGCACGAGGACCTCCGCTTCCCCCATCTTGGCCACGCAGATCCCCACCGCACCCGCATCCATCTGCATCTTGGCCATGCGCGAGCACTTGTGGGTCTTGGCGTGGGGTCGGAGCTTCTTTCCAAACGAGGCCGCATGCTCCGCCATGGTCCGGATGTTCGTTTCCAGAATGTCCAAATCCACGGTGAGACAAGGAGTATCCAGTTTCCATTTTGAAACGCCGATGAAATCCTCGGGTAACATTTTTCACTCCTCGATTTGATTGGAATGGCCCTTAAGACCTTCTCTGCATTCTCTGCCCTCTCTGCCCTCTCTGCCACCCCTTTTTCGCTGGGTACCCGATTGCCACCAAATCAGGTCTGAATGATACCTTATGCTTCCAATTCGCTTTCCCGACTTCTGGATTGAATTTCTCTGCGCCCTCCGCGCTCTCCGCGGTAAAAATTCCTCGGAATCAGTACCCTTTCGATTTATCCACCTCGTGAAGAAACGGCTCCCCCTGCAGGTATCTCCGCAGATTCTCGCAGAACACCTCCGTAGCCCGCAGTTCGTACTCGGGCATTTCTCCCGAAATGTGGGGACTGAAAATGACATTGGGAAGCTCGTAGAACCGGCTCGTCGCCGGAAGAGGTTCGTCCGCGAACACGTCCAGCCCCGCTCCGGCAATCCGTTTTTCTTCCAAGGCCCGGATCAACTCGGCTTCGTTCACGATCGCGCCGCGGGCCACGTTGATCAGATAGGCGCTCGGCTTCATGGATCGCAGCTCTTTTTCCCCGATCATCCCCTTCGTTTCGGGCGTCAAAGGCATGGCGACGATCACGAAATCACAGCCGGCCAGAAGCTGAGGCAGCTGCTCCCGCGAAAACAGCCGATCTACCTGCGGGTATGCTTCTCCTTCCCTGGGTGACCTGTGGATCCCCCAAACGGTCATGCCGAACGCCTTGGACAGCCTGGCGATTTCTTTGCCGATGACGCCCAGCCCCAGAACCCCTGCCGTTTGCCCTTTCAGCAGCCTGGGAATGTAGCGTTTCCATTCTTTGTTTCCTTTCATCTGGAAACAGGAAGGGGCGTCTTTGGCGAACATCAGCATCATTTGGAGAACCACCTCCGCCATGGGCGCCCCGTGAAGACCGCTGGCGTTTGCGACCCGGACCTGGCTTTTCATAATGTCCTCGGGAAGCCGGTCCACCCCCGCAGACATGGTTTGTATCCATTTCAGCCGCGGCGTTCGCGAGAGGAGGTTTTTGGGAAAATGGTGGATCCAGCCGTAAACGACTTCCGCCTCGCCGAAAAGGGCGTCCAATTCCGCTTGCCTCGAAAAGTCCCCTTTTCTCTCGGCGAGAATCAAGGAAGAAAGCTGGTCCGCTCTGACCCTTTCGCTCACGGTTTGGATCTTCTTAAGGTTTGCTTCTTCAACCGGCGTCGTCAGCACGACGCGAATCATCTCCCGGCTCATTTTTTCTCCCTTAGGCTGCTATGATTTTGCTTATTGAAACCTGTGGAGTTGTATTGTATTCTTTTCCCAGCGAAAAATAAAGGACCCGCCTGCAACAACGCCATAAATAACGCCTTTATAATTTATTGAAGGGGGAGCACTATGCCAAAAAACGAAATGGGCCGAAGGGATTTTATGAAATCCTCCTTAACCGGGGTCGGAAGCTTTTTCTTTCTCCCCGCCAAGGAACCCGAAACGAGGTTGCGGGCCGGGGCCGAGAAACCCGGGGATAAAAGCATTGTTTACAGGACCCTGGGCAAAACGGGGATCAAGCTCCCGCCCATCAACATGGGGGTCATGAACTCCGACAACCCGAATCTCGTGCGCGCCGCCCTGAGCGGCGGGATGGTCATGCTGGATACGGCCCAAACCTATCAACGGGGCACCAATGAAACCATGCTCGGAGAGGTTCTCAAGGGCCGGCCGCGGGATTCCTTCGTCTTAGCCACTAAGTCCCGCTTGCCCAACGATCAGAAAACCGGCCTTTACCTCCCCGAGGCGACCGAAGAGGCCTATGCTAAAAAGATCGATACCAGCTTAAAGAATTTGGGGTTGGATCATGTGGACATCTATTACCATCACAACGTGTGGGCCAGGGAGTCGGCGCTTTACGAGCCTATTCTGAACGCCCTCCTAAAAGCGAAGAAGGCGGGGAAAACCCGGTTTATCGGGATCACCACCCATCGTAACGAACCCGAGATCATCGACGCCGCCGTAGAGTCCAAGGCTTACGACGTCGTCCTGACCACTTACAATTTCAAGCAAAAGCACTACCCGGAGATCCGGAGCGCCATGGGTAGGGCCGCGGAAGCGGGTTTGGGGGTGGTGGTGATGAAGGCTCTTGGAGGAAGACACTTCCAGGAGGGGTCGAAGGAGGCGATTGATCCGAAAGCCGCCCTGAAATGGGCGCTCCAGGATCCCAACACCCACACCATCATCGCTGGTTTTACCACCTTCGACCAGATGAACCTCGATCTCGCCGTCATGGAAGACCCGGTCCTCACCAAGCCCGAAAAGGCCCACCTTCAGCGGGGAGCCATGATGGCCGGTCTCTATTGCCAGGGATGCGGGCAGTGTTTGAACCGGTGCGTTCAGGCCTTGCCGATCCCCGAACTCATGCGGGCGTACATGTATGTGTACGGCTATCGCAACCTCGTCGAAGCCCAGGACTTGGTTGCCTCGTTGAACCTGCCCCTGAAAGTCTGTGAGGATTGCCATTCCTGCGCCGTTTCCTGCGCCGTTGGTTTTCAGGGTCCGCGATCGGATTCGGAACGTGGTCCGCCTGCGAGAGGTGCCGGCGGAGTTCCTTGTTTGACGGCATGATCCTCCCCTTCCAAACCCCTCCCCCTTGACGGGGGAGGGACAGGGTGGGAGTGAAATGCAGGATTTTTTCACCCCTTCGGAGAGGGCCGGGGTAGGGATGTTAGATAACAAAGGAATTTATTCCCCCGCTTAGCAGGATAGAAAGCGATCTGGGGAGTTTTCAGGAGACGCAAGACCTTGATAATTCCAAGGGCGAGGAGGCAAGGCATGAAAAAGAAGTTGCTCGTGATCGGTCTTTTGGGGGTTTTCTTTTCATTTTTTTCTCTTCCCTTCATCGCAATTTGCCAGGCCCCGTCTTCTCCGTTTCCGGAGGCGCCCGGGTGGAAGAAAGCCGACTCCACCCAGGTATTTTCCCCCGAAAACCTCTATGACTATATCAACGGGGCCGCCGATCTTTACCTGACCTATGATTTCAAAGATCTCCAGGTGGCCGAGTATGTCCGCGACGACAAGGCTTCGGTGATCATCGAGATCTATCGCCACGGCTCGCCGACGAACGCCTTTGGGATATACAGCCAAGAGCGCCTGGCCAACGCCGATTTTCTCGAGATCGGGGTCCAGGGGTATTACGAGGAAAAGGTTCTGAATTTTCTTGCCGGAAGCCACTACGTGAAAATCAGCAGCGCCAACACCGGCAAGGACGATCGGGATATCCTGGTCCGCTTTGCGAAGGAAACGGCTGAAAAATTGGGCGGGGAGAAGGGTTTTCCCGTTCTCCTTGGGGCTTTCCCCGACGAGGGCAAAGTCAAAAACACCGAGAAGTTCATCGGGAAAAACTTTCTCGGCTATTCGTTTCTCCCCCCCGCCTTCGTCTCCGATTATCTGGCGGACGGGCAGAAGTTCAAAATGTTTATCATGGTTGGAGCGGACCCCGCAGATTGCCGGACCCGCCTGCAGAAATATTTCCAGCAGCTCAAGCAGCCCGCCGAAAGGGTCGCCGAGGGGCGGCAGGAAATCTCCGACCCCTATCATGGAAACTTTGAGCTTTTCTGGAAGGGGAAATATATCGGGGGTGTCCTGAACCTCCCCCCCTCGCCCGCGCGCCAAAAATATCTCTCGTTATTGGAGACTCGTTTGCCGAAATGAACCCAGTCCTATCCCCTCCCCCCTCTCGCAGGGGAGAGAACAAAGGTATTGAAGTATCAGGCGGAGCTGATAGCGAATAGTTGATCGTTGAAACCTTTTTTGCAATTTTCCAAACCATACGACGCTATGCGCTATGCCCTCTGCGCTATGCGTGTTTTTCACACTGACCCTCAAACTGACACTTTATTAATCAAGGAGGACCGCTTTGAAGAAGAACGTTTTGGGCCGCACGGGCCTGGAAGTGACGGAGCTTTCGCTGGGAACCCTCATTTTGGGGAGGATCCAGGCTAATCTCTCCATCGAAGACGGGGCCAAACCCGTGGCCCGGGCCATGGAGCTCGGAATTAATTTTATCGACACCGCCGCTTCCTATGGAAGCCAGCCCCACGTACGGGAGGGGTTGAAGGGCTTTCTTGGAGAAGTTCTCATTTCCACCAAAAGCCATGGCCGAACCCGGGAGGCGGTCCAAAAGGATTTCGAAACCTCTCTCAAGGAACTGGGGCGCGACTATATCGATATTTATCAGCTCCACTTGGTCAACAACGTGAAGGAGCTGGAGGAGCGCCGGGATGTGGTGAACTTCCTGCTGGAACTCAAGCAGCAGAAGCTGATCCGCGCCATCGGGGCTTCGGTTCACCGCGTGGAAGGAGCCAAGGCGGTGGCCGCCGACAAGGATATGGACATTCTTTTCCCCGTTTTGAATTCCCACGGGCTGGGCATCATCGACGGAACGATTGAGGAAATGATCGCCGTTTGCCGCCAGGCCAAGGAACGCGGCATGGGCATCATGGCCATGAAACCTCTCGGCGGCGGACACCTCCGCAAGTCAACCCGTGAATCCTTCGATTTCCTGCGCGGCCTCGGGTTCGTGGACACGATCTGCGTGGGCATGAAAACCCCGGCGGAAGCGGATATGAATGTCTTAACGATCGAAGGCCGGCCGGTGCCGGCGGAAATTTTGAAACGAATCGAAACGACCCAGCGAAAACTAAAAATTTACGACCGGTGCCAAGGCTGCGGTTCCTGCGTGGAGGAATGCGCCCAGGGCGCGCTTTCCCTGGACACCTCAAAGGCCGATCCCGCCAAAGGGAAAAAGGGGGTGGCCGTGGTGAATAATCAGCTTTGCATTCTCTGCGGCTACTGCGCCGAAGCCTGCCCGGAACTGGCCCTGCGGGTCATCTGACCTTCCCCTTCTGCCGTCGGCCCTCTTCCATCGCAGCGGAAGGGGCTCGACGGTACCTGTCAAGTCTTTGCACTTTCCATTAAAGTCCTTTTGGGAGCAGTCGATATATCCTGTAGAAAATCTGCCTTGTCCGTGAACCGTTAAAAGGGCCGGAATCTAACACCAAAATCATATATTCTTGGGAAAAGGATTTCTCGACCTACTAACGCAACGGCAATGGCGGATTTTCATTTTTTGGGGAGAACCGGCCCCCTTCCCCTTTTGCCTATTCTTGCTTTTGATCACGATGAACCGCCAAAGATTTAATCCAAGACTTATCCTTGACAAAACTATTCCATTTGGTACATTCGTGAAGGTTGTGGTCCATGAATAGCCGCTTGCGGCGTGAAGCGTAGTTCGGGTTTGCGGTCCGGGAATTCAATTTGAATCGGTCAAAATGGCGTCGGGAGACCTGCCCCAATGAGGAATGGGAAAGCAGGAGCAGGAAATTTGGAGCCAGCAGTGCGGGGGAATCTATTTCATAAGCTGAGTCCTCCATCCAACCAACCCAAACCTGCCGGTGATGTTCCGGGGCATCGATGAACACGGGAACCCGGCAAGATTTAACAGGATGCGGAAATACTCCAAAATGCCGTCACTCCCGCGAAGGCGGGAGTCCAGAATGCCTTGAAAAGACTGGGTTCCTGCTTCCGCAGGAATGACGAAATAAGGCCGATAAGGACTTTTTCAGAAAACTGTTAAGGGAGGATAGAGATCATGGGCAAGACAAGGGCGTCTTTTTTGATCGGAATTCTTTTTATCGTGGTATTGGCGCTGCCGGGGATTTCCTTTTCGGTGTCGGTTCTCGACGGATTTAACCCAATGGCGGATGATATCCTCTATTCCATCACGGTTCAGCCGGATGGAAAGATCCTCACGGGCGGTTGGTTCACCTCCATCGGCGGGCAGGCCAGGAACTTTATCGCCCGGCTCAATCCGGACGGGAGCGCGGATACGGCCTTCAACCCTGGCGCAAATGGAGATTACGTCCCATTTGTCAAACCCCTCGTCGTCCGGGGTGACGGCAAAATTATCGCCGCCGGCGGCTTTACCTCCATCGGCGGGCAGGCTAGGAATAACATCGCCCGGCTCGATCCGGACGGCACCGCGGATCCGGCCTTCAACCCCGATTCAAATAACTGGATCTTCACCCTCGCCCTTCAGGGGGACGGCAAAATCCTCGCGGGCGGCTATTTTACCCGTATCGGCGGGCAGACAAGGAACTATATCGCCCGGCTCAATCCGGACGGCACGGCCGATCCGGCCTTCAACCCAAATGCAAACGGTTTTGTCTTTTTCATTACCCCCCAACCCGATGGTAAGATCCTCCTCGGCGGTATCTTTACCTCCATTGGCGGGCAGGCCAGGAACAATATCGCCCGGCTCAACCCGGACGGCACGGTCGATCTGACTTTTAATCCCAACGCAGACGGCCGGGTAGATTCTATCGTCCTCCAGCCTGACGGCAAGATTTTGGTCGGCGGTTATTTCAACTCCATCGGCGGGCAGGCCAGGAGCAACATCGCCCGGCTCAACCCGGACGGAACCGCCGATTCAACCTTCAATCCCCAGGCTGACAGCGGGGTCCATTCCATTGCCCTCCAGCCTGACGGCAAGATCCTCGCGGGCGGCAATTTCAGCTCCATCGGGGGACAATCGAGGATCTTTTTCGCCCGTCTCCATGCCAACGGTACAGCCGACACGGCCTTCAATCCTTTTTCAAGCAGCACGGTCAGCTCCATTGCCCTTCAAGCCGACGGCAAGATTCTCGCCGGCGGCAGTTTTGTCTCCGGCAGCCGGATTACTGAACATCTCGCCCGACTCTATCCGGACGGGAGTATCGACGAGGACTTCAACCCCAACCCGAGCGGGGGGTGGGGGACGGGAACGGGGATTCACTGTGTGGCCCTGCAGGCAGACGGGAAGGCTCTCATAGGGGGCGGGTTCACAACCCTCCACGGGGTGGGGAAAAAAGGTATCGCCCGGGTCACCCCGGGCGGCGAAATCGATGCCGGGTTTGGCGCGAGCGTGGATGGCGATTTCGTCCGCTCCATCGCGATCCAGCCGGACGGAAAGATCCTGATCGGCGGTTTGTTCTCTTCCGTTAACGGGGTTCCCAAAAGCAACCTTGCCCGCCTCAATCCGGACGGGAGCCTCGATCCCGAATTCTCTTCCAGTGTGAGTTACTGGGTCTTTTCCCTCGCCGTCCAACCCGACGGGAAAATCCTGGTCGGAGGAGGCTTCACTGCCGTTAACGGAGTTGAAAGACTCAACCTTGCCCGGCTCAACCCGGACGGAAGCCTCGATACGAGCTTTGCCCCGAGTGCCAACAGCCTTGTCCGCTCCTTCGCCTTACTGGGCGATGGGAAAATTCTCGTGGTCGGGGAATTCACCCAAATTTCCGGGGAGACAAGAAACCATCTTGCCCGCCTCAATCCGGACGGGACCCTCGACACAACCTTTATTGACCCTGAGGTTCGCCATGATTCGGTCTATTCGGTGGCAACCCAGCCCGATGGAAAGATCCTGATCGGCGGCTGGTTCTCTGAAGTTGGCGGGGTGCCGAGAGGCAACATCGCCCGGCTGGAAGCAAACGGCGCCCTGGACCCATCCTTTGACCCGAACGCAAACTACCCGGTCGCCTCCATCGCCCTCCAGACGGACGGCAAAATCGTGATCACGGGGGAATTCACCCTGGTTGGGGGAGTCGAGAGAAATAACCTCGCCCGTCTTAATCCCGGCGGGAGCCTCGATCCGAACTTCGACGCCGGGGCCAATAGCTGGGTTCTCACCGCGGCGATTCAGGCGGACGGGAAGGTGCTTGCGGGAGGCAGTTTCACGACCCTTGGGGGGCTCACGAGGGGCGGCATCGCGCGGATCACGAACACGGACGCGGCCCTTCAGGAGCTGACGGTCAACCCTTACGGCTCCGTGGTCACCTGGACGAGGGGGCAGGCGAGCCCTGAAGTCAATCGCGTTGTCTTCGAATATTCCGTTGACGGAACGGCTTGGAACTTCCTCGGGAATGGAACGAGGATCAGCGGGGGATGGGAGTTGGCCGGGCTTTTGTTTCCTTTCCGTGAGAACTATTTTGTGCGGGCAAGAGGGTATGCCACGGGCGGTTCGCAAAATGTTTCCGGGATGATTTATGAATCGGTTAGGCTTTTTTATGTCAAGCTCAAGTATCCCTTCGCTGATTATGATGGGACCCGGGATGCGGACGTCGCCGCCTTTCACCACCCCTCCGACCAGTTCTTCACGGCCTACGCCGGCAACATGGGCCAGTACGGCTGGGGCGGCAGCGATTGTTATCCCTTGGTCTGGGACTATGACGGGGACGGGATCACGGACATTTCCATTTACCATATCCCGACCAACCAGTGGTTTGTGAAGGGAGCCCCGGGGGATAATATCGGCCAGCTTGGATGGGGCCAGGAAGACTGCATCCCCGTCCCGGGAGACTACAACGGCGACGGGATCATGGAATGGGCCTTCTACCACTCCCCCTCTAACCGCTGGTTCATCGCCGGGGTGGCAGACCCCATCCCCTTCGGGTATGGCGGATCGGCAAGCATCCCGTTCGCCCTGGATTATGATGGGGACGGGAAGACGGACATGGTGATCTACCACGCTCCCTCGAACCAGTGGTTCGTGTATGGGATCGGTGAGTTGGGACAGTTTGGCTGGGGTGGGGCGGACTGTATCCCCGTGCCTGCGGATTGGAATGGCGATGGAAAGGTTGAAATCGGGATTGTTTATACCCCAAATAACGAATGGATTTGGAAGGATGCGGAGGGGAATGCGCATTTCATGGGGCAGTATGGATGGGGGGGATTGGCGAGTTTCCCGATCCCCGGGGATTATGATGGGGACGGCATCGTCGAGAGGGCTTTTTATCGTCCGGGCGAGAACCGGTGGTTTATCGAGGGCGAACCTGAGTTTTTCTGGGGTTGGGGTGGGCAGGAGTTCATGCCGATCACGAGTCAGGTCAACGTCTTCAACTGGTTCCGGTTTGTGCTGGAAAGGTTCCAGTAAAATTGGGAAAACAAAGGCAGGACACCACGATCCTGCCTTTGTTTTCTGGGATTGCAATTATTTTTGGGTTTCTATATCATATCTGTAATTGAATGGCATTTTCCTAATGGGCGTTCAGTGGCACGATGTTAGCACCTAATTGATTGCCCGGAAATGGGAAAGATCTGAGTTTCTCCGATAACATGAGTCAAGAGCAGACTTGACCCCTTCTTGACCCCTTCTGGACCCCTTCTAACCCAGACCCCTTCTATTCAGTGGCCTCTGGTTCACCGACCACCAAAAACCTGACCTTTCGCTATGACTCTTAAGCCCTGCAGACCCGGCAAGGAATATACCGGTGCAGCGGGGTTGCAGCTTTGCGATCCCGGTTTCTTGCCGAAGTAAGTTGATTTGCATTTACCCCGTAAACCTTTTCCATGTGTACCAAGCCGAACCCGTGGGGGATGACCACCTGACCGCGATGGGCACTTTCGGTTATCTCAGCTTCGAGCTTGAGCGATCCAGCCTCAGTCTCAATTAAGGCGGTTTCTCCGTCTTTAATACCCAGTTCCGCTGCATCGGCAGGATGAATCCGCATGGTGCAGGCCCGCCTTCCTTCGTTCCAGGCCGGATCGCGCATGTTCGTGTTGGCCACCATTTCCATATGATTTCCGGACATAAGGATCATGGGGTATTCCTCATGGACCAATCTGCCCTTCTCCGCCTCCGGCTGTACCTCTTTCATCCATGATTCCATCTCCGGAAAGAATATATGTATTCTCCGGTCCGGGGTCTCCAGCTGAGCGAGATTATTCTCCGCGTCCGCTACGCCGATCCGCACTCCTCCCGGTTCCCCCAGAATCTTAGCAAATATTTCTTCGCCGCTGGCCGGCTCCGCCTTATACCCCGCCCGCGCCAGGTCGTGGGGATGATTCTTTACAAACTGGTTTACCAACAACCAAAGGACAGCCAGATTTTTTGATCCGAGCTCTTCCCCCAAGGTCTTGCCCAGAATGAAAGATATCCACGGAGCCGCCTTCGGGTTCGCGCGGAGGTATTCATTGAGCGCCGCACCGTAACTTGCCCGATCTCGGGCCAAATCCCTGAGCTGCGGCGGATAATCCGGAATTAGGCCCATCCTCTCGGCCAAGCCCATATAGATCTCCGCTTCCTCCACTGCTTCCCCTTCCGCTTGGGCAACCGGGGGGCGCATGTGGAAATAATAGCCGGGATAATGGCGCTGGAAAAATGTACTGTCCCACTTTTCGTACCCCGACCTGGCAGGCAGGATGTAGTGAGAGAGAACGGCGGTCTCGGTCATGGCCAATTCGATCGTGACCAGCAGATCAAGTTTGGCGAAAGCCCGTTCGTAAGCCGGGGTGTCGGCGTAAGAGCGCAGAGGATTCGAGTTGGCAACCACCACGGCGCGGAGGCGCTGAGGATGGTCATTGTCAATCTCCTCCGGCATGACGTTGGGCGGGAAAAGGCCCATGATCAGGGGAATGTTCGTCTTCACCGTCCTCCAGGTTTTCGGGTCCTCTTCCGGGGTATGCGCCCCGCCGCCTGCCAGATGGCCCGGAAAAACGTTCCCGCCTCTCGCCCCGATGCGCCCGGTCAGGGCGAGGAGAATCAGCTCCAAATAGGAGTTCAGGGTCGAGTGGCGGCCCATGTAAGCGCCGAGATCGGTGCGGATGGCGGTCTTCCGCGTGGCCAATAGCCGGGCAAATTTGCGGATCGCTTCCGGATCCAATTCGCAAAGCCGGCAGTTTTCTTCTACATCGACATCATCAAACCATCCCCGTATTTCATTAAAACCATTGACGTGGACACCCACGTAATCCCGGGCCCAAAGCCCTTCCGCGAGAATAATCTTTATCACCGCCTTCAACAGCAGGGCATCGGTCCCGGGCCGGAGCTGAAGGTGGATATCGGCGAGCCTGGCCGTTTCGGTCTTGCGTGGATCGACCACGGCCAATAGGAACCCGGGCTCCTTTTTCTTGTTGCGGATCATGAGCGGAGCCCTGGGGAATCAGTTGCTCACCATAGGGTTGGATCCCCAGCAGACAAAGAAATCCGAACCGTCCACGTCGGGACTCGAATGCAGGTTCTGGCGGCCGAAAGCCTTTCCTTCCACCCAGAAAAGTCCGGTGTGCTCCTGGGCCAAAGCACTGTAGTGATTCAAAGACCCAAGCCCGCGAAAAAATGGTAAAGCGTAAAGCGACTGGAAATGGCAACCCTGACCGCCCCCGCCCATGAAGGCGATGGCTCGGGGGCTGTGTTTTTCTCGGATCTCCTTGATCTTCGCCGCAATTTCATCCAGCGCCTGAGCCCAGGAAATGCGCTCGAAGCGGTCCCCCACACGCTTCAGGGGGTATTTCAGGCGATCCGGGGTGTTTTGATGATAGGCGATGTTCGCACCCTTCCGGCAAATAAAACCCCGGGAACGGGGATTCTCCTGATCCGCCCTGACCTTGAGGATTTTGCTGCCCTCGGTAATGACTTCCAGACCGCAGTTTTGGGCGCAAAGCACGCAAGAAGTCTTCTTCCATTCAGCCATTTCGATTCCTTTCTCCCGGATCAGGGACAGCATCCCGGAACTTCCAAGGATTTCGGCATATCATCCCCGGATCGATCAGGCGGCGCCTAAGGCCGCATGGATCTCCTTCTTTGCCGATTCGTCGGTTTCACGAACCAGGCTTGTTTCGAGAATCCGTTTTGCCTGGCTTCCGCCGATCTTCCCCAAAGCCCAGGCCACATGACTGCGGACCATTCCGTCTGCTCCCTGCATGGCCTCGCCCAGAAACGGGACAAAGGAAGAATCGCTGGAATTTCCCATGGCAATGGCGGCGTTTCGCCGGAAATATTTCTTTTCGCTGATGTAGTTATACATGAGGGGGTGAACGGTCTTGGCGAAGAATTCGTCGGACAATTTGAGGAGCCTGACAAGGTCAAAATCCTTTGCAATATTCGCCAGAAATTCATCGGGCGGCAGGGAGGCTTTCAATTTTTTTTGATTCCTCGGGCATGCTTCCTGGCAGATATCGCAGCCGTGAATCCATCCTCCCATCTTCTCTCGGATTTCGGGAGGAATGCTGCTCGAGATTCCCGGGCGCCCGTCCTGGGTCGTAAAAGTGTTGAAGGCAATGCAGCGGAAAGGGTTGAGCTTCAGGGGCTCAAGAATAGCGCTTGTCGGGCAGGCGTCTATGCAGGCGGTGCATTTGGGCGGGCACTTCACCTCCATGGTGGGCTTGTCATACTCAAGTTCTTTATCGACGAGGAAGGTCACGATCACAATGAACGACCCGATCCCCTCGGCAAAGGCGAAGGTGTTTCGTCCATAAGTCGTCACTCCCGCTCTGGCCGCGGACAACCTTGCCGGGATAACCGGGTCGGCCAGTACCTTGCAGCCGTTTTTCTCCAGGAACTCTTTCATTAGCTGCCGGCGCGCTCCGTGGAGGCGGTGGGGCGGGGGGCCATAAGCCCTCGCTTGATATAACCGGCCGATCCGGCCCAGAAGCTCATCCGGGAAGGACGTTTTGCAATAATCGTGGGCCAGGACGACAATCGATTTGGCTTCGGGCATAAACCCCCTGGGGTCAGCCCCTTTCATGAGCTGGCGGGGCCCGTCGATAAACCAGGAATACATTTGATATCGGGACGTTAGCTCCGCTATATATTCGGGAAAGGGGTTTGCCGTGGTTATCCCCACCTTGCTGTATCCAAGATCGAGGGCAAAGTCCTTGATGTCTTCGCTCAAGCTCATTTCTTGTTCCCTTCTCTTAAGAAATTTTTCCGAAATCTGGTTAAAGAATGCTTATTTACCTATTTATAAGTAAATATTTCCTCAAAAAAATTAGTTCTTGCGGGTCAATCGCATGATCTGGGCCATAGCTGAATGCAGACAGGAAGTCCCTGCGGCTCTCGTCATCTGCAAAGCCCCCTGTAAACAGGAAAGGATTAAAATGGCCTGATCCTTTGCCTTTCCCGGAAAAGCAAAGATGTGCCTTTCTTGCCCTTCAACAAGAATTTCCACCATCCAAGCTAAAATATCGGAGGCCAATTTTTGCGTTTCCACCTGCATCGTGGATGGCAAGGTTTTGAAGTCGGTTTCGAGCGCCCCTCCCAGGCAAATCTGCTGCCCCGCTTCCAGATAATTCAGATACCGGCGGAAAAAGGCCTCAAGCCTTTCTGCCGGAGTCTTTGAACCAATCCTTTGATCCCGGGTCCAATTGGCAAATCTCTCTCTGGCTCTCTGGATAACGGCTATGCCCAAATCAGCCTTGCTGGGGAAATAATAATGGATAGCCGCATTTTTTATTTTCAACACCGAAGAAATATTCGCATAGCTGAAAGCGTTAAACCCGCGATCCCGCAAAAGGTTCTCTGCAAGATCAAGGATTTCAACTTTGGTATCCTTTTGGGCGCTCATTTTTTCACCTCAAATAAATCTTACTTTCTAATAGGTAAGTTGTCAAGGAAAATCAAAGGGTCAAGTCTATTCAAGTCTATTCTTGACTCTCAGGCGGGAGGAGTTATATTATTCTCGGCGGGGTCAGTACAATGAGGGGAGGAATGTGGCGATTTATTTGGCGAGGAGGCTGCGGGGGGATCGGCTGAAGGAGATTGGGGAGGCGTTTGGGATCGGCGGGTATAGTACGGTCAGCAGTGCGGTGCAGAGGGTGAAAGTTGGAATGGGGGAGGATGAATTGTTGCGGAAAAGGGTTGAGAATCTGATTCCAATCATCTCCAAGAGTCAAAAGCAGACTTGACCCCAACTCTTTCGGTCACGGGTGGTGCGGAACAATTTCTGTTGCGGCCTGGGGGTTCAGGCGGTACGCGCCGGAAGCATCGGCCGGGATAGACGGAGACTCGGAGAAAATACCCATTCTCCGCAAGAGGAGGCGGGAGGCCTTGGCCCCCGCCCCCCTCACGAAGAAACCACCCCCTCCTGGTTCCAAGCGGACCATCCGGGCTCCCAGGCCGGCGCACCTCTTAGCCGTTACAACGGTCTCCTATTCAGAGCAATTCGCCGCCCGTGACTGAAGGGTTACATCCTTTTTATAACCTAACCGATTTTGAGAAGACAGGATCATTCAAGACAAAAAAGGAGGGGGGCCATGAGAAAAGGACATTATCCATCGGTTCTCTTGAACGCGGCTTTTTGGGTGATCTTCGTACTCTCCATTCATGCCGGGCCATGGGCTCCCGTTGGCTCTGCCGCAGCGGAGGGCTACCACGGGTCAGGTCAGGTCGGCTCAGGGGGGGAAGGGGTTGCCTTGAGGGGCCTGGGCGCTGGATCTGAAATGCTGCAGTTCAAGGCCGGAAGCCACCTCTTGGGTTTCCAACCCAGGAAGGTATACCTTGCCTCCCTGGATCATGCGCTGAGCGTCGAGTTTCTTGGCACGCCGGGGGTTATGCCAAAGACAACCGCATCAGGAAAGAAGATGGGCAAAGAGTCCAAAGTTCCATCTCTGGGCAAAGTGCTTTATGAGGGTCTCTGGAAGGGGATCAGCCTAACGTACGAAGCCAAAGAGGGGGGAATCGCCGAGAGCACGTATCATATTGAGCCTTGGGAGGACGTATCGAAGATCCGGCTGGGGTATAACGTGCCGGTGGAGGCGCAGAGGGATGGTTCGCTCAAGTTCAAGTTTGATCGGGGCTACCTGACGGAGTCGTCCCCGGAGGCGTGGCAAGAGATTGGGGGAAAGCGAGTGCCGGTGGCGGCGGCTTTCAGCGTGAAGGATGGCGAGGTCGGGTTCACCGTCGGTCCATACGACCCCGACTACCCGCTCACAATCGACCCGACCTATTCTTGGCACACCTTCTATGGATCAAGCATTATGGATTACGGCTACGGCATGATCATCACTTTCTTTTCCGGCGTTGCCACAGACGGCAGTGGAAACGTCTATATCACGGGATGGAGCGATAGAACCTGGAATGGTCCGGCCGGACAGAGCCCGCTCCATCCTTACAGTGGATACTTTGACATCTTTGTGCTGAAACTCGACAGCAGCGGCGCCTACCAGTGGCACACCTTCCATGGCTCAAGTATGGCCGAAGAAGGCAATGCCATCGTCCTCGACGGCAGCGGCCATGTCTATGTCACGGGAACCAGCGCCGCAACCTGGAACGGCCCGGGCGGACAGACCCCGCTCCATGCTTATGGCGGAGGCACCAGTGACCTCTTTGTGCTGAAACTCAATAGCAACGGAGCCTATCAGTGGCACACCTTTTATGGGTCGGTTAATAATGATTACTGCTATGCCCTTGCCACAGATGGAACCGGAAATTTGTATGTCACCGGAAAAAGCGAAGCAAGCTGGAACGGGCCGGCCGGGCAGAGCCCGCTCCATGCCTACGGCGCGCCCTTTAACATCTATGTGCTGAAACTCGATTCCGGCGGCGCCTACCAGTGGCACACCTTCTATGGTTCAGGCGGAGATTGGGGATATGATATTGCCACAGACGGAAACGGAAATGTCTACGTTACCGGAAGTACCATGGGATACTGGACCGGCCCGGCGGGACAGACCCCGCTCCATGGCGACTGCGTAGTCGATGACATCTTTGTGCTGAAGCTCAATGGCAGCGGCGCCTACCAGTGGCACACCTTCTATGGCTCAGCTACCTGTTCCGGGTTTGGCGGTTATGACGACGGCTATAATCTTGCCATAGACGGCGACGGGAATGTTTATATCACGGGAGAAAGTGAGGCAAGCTGGAACGGCCCGAGTGGGCAGAGCCCGCTCCATGCTTACAGCGGGACTCAGGACATTTTCGTGCTGAAACTCAATAGCGGCGGCGCCTACCAGTGGCACACTTTCCATGGGTCAAGCGGCGCCGATTACGGCCATGGAATTCGTGCAGACGCCAGGGGAAACGTGTATATCACGGGAGAGAGTAAGGCAACCTGGAACGGCCCGGCCGGGCAGAGCCCGCTCCACGATTACAGTGGAAACTTTGATATCTTTGTGCTGAAGCTCAATAGCAGCGGCGCCTACCAATGGCACACCTTCTACGGGTCGAGTAATAATGATTTCGGCTATGCCCTGGGTACAGACAGAAGCGGAAGCCTCTATGTCACGGGACTTAGCTCTGCAACCTGGAACGGCCCGGATGGACAGAGCCCGCTCCATGCCCATAGCGGAAACGGATACTATGACCTCTTTGTGCTGAAGCTCTCAGATGCTACGGATTTGGCGGCTTATCACCTTGGGACGAATCAGTTCTTCACGCAAGCGTTGGGTAACCTCGGGCAATACGGCTGGGGCGGGGCCGACTGCTACCCCCTGGTCTGGGACTATGACGGCGATCGGATAACGGAAGTCTCCATCTACCACATCCCCACCAATCAGTGGTTCGTCGAGGGTACCCGGGAGACAACCTGGGCCAGTTCGGCTGGGGCCAGGAAGACAGCATCCCCGTCCCCGGCGACTACAATGGCGACGGGACCATGGAACGGGCCTTCTACCACACCCCCTCCAACACCTTCTTCATCGAGGAACAGGGAGGAACCACTCAGATCCAGTTTGGCTGGGACGGAGCCGATTGCATCCCGGTTCCGGGGGATTACAATGGCGACGGGACGACGGATCTGATGATTTATCATGTTCCTTCCAATCAATGGTTGATGTATGGAGCCGGAAACCAAGGTCAGTATGGCTGGAATGGGCCGGAATGTATCCCTGTTCCTGCGGATTACGATGGGGATGGGTCAACCGACATTGCCGTTTATCATTACCCCAGCAACCAGTGGTTCGTGAAGGGTTATCCGGGGGACAATCTAGGGCAGTATGGCTGGGGGGGAGCGCAGAGTTTTCCGATTCCGGGGGATTACAATGGCGACGGCGCCACCGAGCGGGGGTTTTATCGGCAGGCCGAGAACTGCTGGTTCATAGAGGGAAGAGCCGATTTCGTCTGGGGTTGGGGTGGGCAGGAGTTCATGCCGATCACGAGTCAGATCAATGTGTTCAACTGGTTCCGGTTTGTGCTGGAAAGGTTCCAGTAAAATTGGGAAAACAAAGGCAGGACATCACGATCCTGTCTTTGTTTTCTGGGATTGCAATTATTTTTTGGTTTCTATATCATATCTGCAATTGAATGGAATTTCCCTAATGGGCGTACAGTGGCACGATGTCAGCACCTAAATTGATTGCCCGGAAATGGGAAAGATCTGAGTTTCTCCGATAACATGAGTCAAGAGCAGACTTGACCCCTTCTCTTACCCCTTCCCACAATCGGGGTGATTTTGAGAATTTCCCAACTTGCCTTTTGAATCGCTAAGGAAGAGCTGTATATGCCTTCATCCCCTAAAATCGAAACAGAAGAAATAGTTGATTTATTGAATCGTTGCTGGATGACCCATGATGGGATGTGGTTCTACCAATGCTTTCGGGAATTTGGCATAGAGAAGGCCAATAAGTTGAACAAAGCAGCCATAAAATCCTTAGCCCCGATAGAGATAAAAAGAATAAAGAAGGCGCTTGGGATAGAAAAAGAGCAATTTCAGACTTTTGAGGAGGTAAGAGATTTCTTTATTTCGGCCGCAGAATTATTCATACCTGATTTTATGAATGCTGTCATGAGTTTTCCCGGAAAAGATATTTTGCATTGGGAATTTAAGCCTAAATATTGTTTTGCATATAAAGGAATGGTGAGAATGGGGGCTATTGAACAATACGAATGCGGGGTTATTTATAGACTTGAGTGCTGGTTTGATAGTCTGGGAATCAAGCACCGTGTTTACCCACAAATCAGTAGCTGTTTGATGCTATCCGGAGATACTTGTTGTGGAGATTTCCATTTCACTTTTTAGGAATTACGGCGTTTGATTTCTGTTATCTTGCTGGAATAAGGAAATCCCAAATTATCGTAATGCGAATCATTCCTTGAATAAATGCTGAGGACCTGGTAATTTTCCTAACTGGCACGCAATCGCAACCTAATGGTAGGCCGGTGACGCCCCTCAAGAATCTTGAGTCGAATGGACTGGTCGCTCCTGATTATAGATTAAGCTGTCTACCTCCCCTCAAAGCTTCCCTCAACATATTGAGGTTCCACCAAAGAATGAGGGCAAATGAATCCTTTCATCCTCCTCCGCTGTTCTCTCCCAATAATCTAAGCCATCGTTATTAAAGATGATTTCACAATTCTGGTATTTTTCTTGTTGTTGGCGAGCCATTTGCACATACTATTTTGGGTAGGTGGGCTGGGAACATCCGGATGGCGGATTGCTCCATAGACAGATTGGATATTTGACAAATGTTGATGCCTCGCCGCCGACTTCAAAAGGGAGGGAAGCACCATGAGTACCGAGATGATAGTTTGGATCTACGTGTTGTTCATTCTTTTCGGCGGGGGCGGCTTTTACTGGATAAGAAATCGGTAGGAAATTTTCCCCCCCGTTTCTAATTAACCACCGACGTAACCTCTAACCTTTTTTTCTATCGAATTTCTCATTTGTCCCTAATTAACCAACAACCCAACCCCTAACCTTCTGGAAAACAGTATGAGAGGAATGCGCCTAATGAAAGAGGAAAAGGGTCGGGTTCGGGAACCTACGCCAGAAAGGAGAAAACAATGATTACCGTGATTACCGTAACAATCGGTCTTTTAATCGGTGCTTTTATCGGCATTATTTTAGCCGCTTTTTTAGCAATGGGTAGGGGTTCCGCTGAATCTGCCAGCAGAAGCTTTGCGGAGTGGGTTAATTTAAAATTTTATCTTGTTGAAAGGCATTTTGGGCTACGGCATTCGTAGATGGTCGATTATATTCAATTCAGTCGAGAGGAAGGTATGGAAGGGAAAGTGCGATTGTTCAATGACCCAAATACGCAGCGAAGGCGTCCCATTTTTCAATGGTCGGAGAACTTTGACAAACACTTCATCCGCTAATTTTACCATTGGCCGTTTTGTAAAAAGAAAGGGGGGGATTTCCGTCTATGACTATTGTTCATACAATCGCTAAACCTAAAGTCGATTCAAAGGGAAATTTTTCTTAATAATTCCAGAAAGGGGAGAATTAAATGCGTTTTACAAAAATCTTCGCACTCTCAGCTTTAAGTCTGGCCATCGGATTTTTGGGTTGTACTACGGATAAGAAGGTAGAGGCCCCCAAACAAGAGCGGATCGAAAAGAATTTGATTCCACCGAAGGCCGAGGTTACGGGCAAGAATTTTCTTGTGCAGCTTAACGATCTTAAAATTTCCATGACTGTTGATACCGCTTCCAAGGAGATCGTTGATACGCCCAGCCTCAGGGGGAACATCAAAATCACGAATCAAACAAAAGGTCTCCTGGATATCCAGGCGGTTACCCTCGAATACCTGGACGAAGCTGGTAAGCCCATTGCTTATAAGCCCACAGAAAAGATGACCAAGGTTTATCCGTTCTGGAAGACCCTGAAACCAGAAGAAACAGCCGATGGAAATTTGGATACCACGATCCCTGCGAATGCCGTCAAAGCGAAATCTCTAAGCAAAATACAAATCGACCTGGTGTATGTCCCCTCGCCCCTTAGCCGAGATACTTTGATTTTATCTGAAAAGGTTGAATAGTCCGTAAAGCGAGTTCCTATCAAAAAATATGTTCTAAAAGGAGGGTACCAAGATGCTGGAATCTCGAATTAGGGTTGCGCCCAGTACAGTAGCGTATGCTGACGCGGAGAACCTCAAGCTAATAGTGGAGTTCGCCATTCCGGGAGCGCCAACGGATACCATCGATGTGAAGATCCTGGAAGACAGCGTCCACCTGACAGCGCCAGCAAGGGACATCGAGTATGTTTCCGCACTGGCTTTAGGTTGGCCGGTGAAACCTGACAAAGCCGAAGCGACTTACGAGCACGGCCTGCTCCGAATCGAGGTGCCCTTCAAAGATCCGATGGAAGATGCTGTGAAGGTCGCCATCAAAGCAATCGGTGCAGAAACCAAGACCAAAGCAATCGAAGCCAAATGATCCGTTAAGTTGTCAGGGTTATAAACGAGACAACCGGAACTTGTTGTCCGGGTTGTCTCGTTTGATGTTACCAGCGGATAATCTCACTCGAAAGGCTGGGGTTTACACGTGGGAGGAAAAAATCGAAGAGTTGAGAATGAAACAGATTAAAAGGAAAAATGGACCGGCATTAAATGAGGGGGAGGAGTTTTCAGGGGAGGTTAACAATGGCTGATCATTTCCCGATCAATTTTGATAAGCTATACGGGGGTATGACGACAGAATATTTTGCATTCTTCTGCCCCAAATGCCACAGAGAAATAAAAGATCTATTCCTTGATGAAAACAAAACCATGGCCGTCTACAATGCGAAAGTAAAATGCGGTCCGTGCGGCGCTACCTACGCCTTCAAATTAGTAAAATCGCTTGGGAACCTTTCGAAATAGAACAAAGCAATTCCCGCCCATTCCTGGAGGTTCGGCGTCAAACCCGCAGCGCCATAGGAGAATCCTTTGATCCTGAGAAACATGAGGCTGTCTCTTAGGTGGAGAGCGACCAGGAGCCCAATGGGGTGATCTCCGAGCTGGAGAAGGGCTACCTGTTCCATGAGCGGCTGCTCAGACCGGCCAAGGTTTTGCTTTCCAAAGCCCCGCCGGAAAAGAAAACAGAAACGAAATAATCAAAAAGGATTCCCAAGATCCCCGAAGGAGAAAGAGATGGGAACAAAGTTTGGTTTGCGGATCGACCATTAGGAAGGCTGTGATCGTGGTGGTTACGGACAAAGGGGAAGAGATAGGACTAATAATATCAAAGGCAGAAAAGCAGCTCCGCCGTTCTGGTGATTCGCCCCTTAAGGGCCCCTATGAATCCCAGCAAGTATCGGTAAGCGATAGCCGCCAGAAAACATTTACAGGGCATCTCAACATTTATTATGATGCGGTAATTGCGGCTATGCGTGACGCCGAATCTATTCTGATCTTTGGTCCCGGTGGGGCAAAGGGCGAACTGAGAATACGTCTTGAAAAAAACAACCTCGGTGGACGCATCGCAGCTATTGAAACAGTTGACAAGATGACGGATCGTCAGATTGCGGCAAAGTTCGCCGGAACTTTCCCAAATAGCGTTCGGGAACGGGATCGAGATGAAACCACCCCTAAAAGGGCTGCAGGTCGGACCGAAATGTTCCGCCGGACAATGATAAAAAGGGATGGAAAGAAACATGGAGGAGTCATTAGATGATTGTTTCAAGAAGGTCTTACGAAGGGTTTTAGCCGATTCAAGTAGCGGTAGCTTCCCTTCTGCGATTCATGTCTTCTCGGAGCTGGCCTGCTTGACCTTGTGGGATTAAGGAGAAAGTTCAAGAAATAAATCCTTTTTAATTTTCAAGAACCAAGGGCAGGGTTGAAATGCTGCTGTCTTTTTTGTTTATTTCCTTCGATAATCATCAAATCCAAAATCGTCTTGCCATTGCAAATAAGTAGGTGAAAGCGCCATTTTCCAGATAGAACATATCTGCTATCCTATCCCGCAACTTTTCCAGACAAAATTCCATATATCTTCCGCATAACATAAAAGCCATGTCGCCGTCTTCGTCCGCCCCTATTGTCTAATGGCCACCCACCATCACGCTGCGCCTCCGTTGATCCTCAGACTTATTCAAGCTATTTTTGACTCGGCGGGCATTTCCGGCGGGGGGTCTTTGTGGACGCGGGAGTACCCTTCCACTTTTTCCGTCATGCAACAATCTACATGAATCAGGAAAACACGGGCAAGATCGACGGGATTCCAGTTTTCCGAAGCGACCGACATCAGCCTCCGGTCCCTCTCTTTCCCTTTTAGGAACTCCATGACCGCCTTCGGGGTCGAGGCTTCCAGTAATTCGAGGAAAAGCAGAAGGTGGTGATTAAAACCGACGAGCTTTCCGCCGGAGAGCGCCCATCGAACCAACTGCAGCCAATAAATTTTGGCCGAATCCGGCTTCTGCCCGGCCTTTGTCAAAGCCTTTTTGGCCAGTTGATTGAGTTCCGTTCCATTTTCCGGGAGTTCTTTCCGCAGCGCCACGCAGGCTCCTCTTTTCGACGGATCTATTTGAAAGCCGCAATCGCCCGGCTGCTTTTCCAAAATCCAAATACTTTTCGGCAGGTTTTCGGGGAATATTGAAGCTTTCTGGAAAGAAAACGGTAGGGAAAAAGGGGACGTGCTTTTTTTTAGATTGCCGGCAATTCAACCAGCCCTCACCCCCACCCTCTCCCAATCCGGGAGAGGGTGCAAGCAGGGCCGCTCGGTTCGCGAATCCCGCCGGAGGAGAAATTTACATTTCCGGAACTCCGGTGGGAATGACGCACACGAAAGTCAGGAGTTCGGTTCCGTCATTTCGGAGTTGATGTTCCTCTCCGCCCGGGATAAAAACCACACTCCCTGCGGCAAAGGGCGCCCATCTTCCCCCGCGTAGGATCGACCCTTTTCCCGAATGGACAAAGACCTCGTGCTCCCAATCATGGGCGTGTTTGCCCGTGTAGGTGCCGGGTTCCAACTCAAAGACCCTCATGCAAAGATCCTTGGCGCCGTCGTCCTTGCCGATCACCACCCGCCCGGTGACGCCTTTGGGGGCGTTGCCGGAGTAGGTTTTCACTTCCGCTTCCTTGTATTGGATGATTTTCATTCCGCCGAGTCCTTTCATAGGTTCTTTTGGTTCAATATAGAGGAGCTCAGGGGGAGATGTCAATCTTTTGCAGGTTCGGCCGCCTGGTAATAGTCAATAATCCCGAAAGAAGAAGGATTGAAATAAAGCGGCAAATTTGGAATAATGGAACAGTGGAATGATGGCATGAAGTCTATATGCCATTAATCCAATATTCCAATCTTCCAGTCTTTCGCGGTTCTTAATATGGAATACGAAGGCATTGTCATCCGTCCCCCCAGCGAGGCCGACAGCCTGATCCTCCAGGCAAGCCTCGGATGTTCGCACAACCGCTGCACCTTCTGCCCGACTTACAAGGGGAGGCGCTTCCGCATCAAGGATCTCGACGCAATCAAAGCCGAGATCGACGAGGCGGCTCCCTACGGACCTTTCCGGAAAGTCTTCCTGGCCGACGGCGACGCCCTGATCATCCCTCAGGCGAAGCTCAAAGCGATCCTCGACCATCTGCAGGAAAGAATAAAGGGGCTGCGCCGGGTGGGGATTTACGGGAACGCCAAATCCATTCTGCGAAAAAGCGTGGAGGAGCTGAAAGAGCTGAAAGCCCGTAAGTTGGGAATCGTCTACCTCGGGGTGGAGACCGGCGACGAGGAGCTTCTCAAAGAAATCCAGAAAGGCGCCACTTTTGACCAGATGGTGGCAGCGGGGCGCCGGGTGAAAGAGGCGGGTATCACCCTTTCGGTTACGGTTTTGCTCGGCTTGGCCGGAGTGGACCCTGAAAAATCCCGGCAGCACGCCGTGGAAACGGCCCGGGTTCTAACCGCCATCGATCCCGATTTCGCCAGCGCCTTGACGATCATGGTGGTTCCGGGGACCCCGCTTGACGAGGAGATGCGCGCCGGCCGTTTCCAGGTCCCCGCCCCTTTCCAACTGCTGGAGGAACTGGGCGCCATAATCGCCAACACGAACTTCAGCCGCTGCTACTTCACCTCCAACCATGCTTCCAACTATCTCCCCATCAAAGCCCGGATGCCGAAGGACAAGGACGCGGTGGTGCGGCTGATCCAACAAGTCGTCTCCTCCCGCGACGCCTCCCGTCTTCGTCCGGAGTTTCTGCGGGGTCTGTGAATGCTTCGTTAGAAATACGTCTTTAAATCCCATCCCTTATTCAAAGGGAAGCTGTGAAATAATTGAAATATTCCCCCCTCACCCTACCCTCTCCCGCGAGGGGAGAGGGTAAACATATTGAAATAGAAAAGAAATTCCCTCCCCCTCGACGGGGGAGGGACAGGGTGGGGGTGGTTTACTGAATCTTTTCACAGCCTCAGGGAGCGAGGGGGAATTTTCACGCCTTCGCGGGTGCCACGCCCCGAGCGGGGCATGACCAATTTCGCAAAAAGCATTTGGCCGGGCGATTCATGAATCGCCCCTACCCTATATTATTTTCTGTGCGCCTTGAATGGCAAGGGCGAGCGGAGCTCGCCCGATCCTGGGCGTCCAGCAGGACGTCCCTACAATCGAAACCATTATTCCTCAGACCTTTTACCGGGTCATCATGAATGATGAACTCGTAAAAGGTCGCTCAATCGATGGTTTCGATTGTAGGGGCGCGATGCTTCGCGCCCAGTATCGGGCACGCGCAGCGTGCCCCTACCATGCAAGGCGCGCAAAAACTGAGGAGAGAGGCCCCTTAGGGGCCGCAACGATTCACCCTGTTAGATGCCCTTCAAGAAGATTTACCGGTTTGAATCTCCGGGGCTTCATCCCCGAATCCCAAAAGCGAAGGTCCTTATCTAACAGGGCAGGGTTGAGGCGCAACGCCGCAGATGGACTTTTTACGAGACCATCATGAATAGCTGGAGGCAAAATAACAAAGGCCCGGCGCGGAAAGCGAACGTGAGCCTTGCCCGCGTTCTTTCGAAGATCGGGTACTGCTCCCGGGCGAAAGCTCTCACCCTAATCCGGGATGGAAGGGTCCGGCTCAACGGGACCGTGATCCGGGATTCGGAAATCCGCGTGGATATGAACCGGGACCGCCTCGAGGTGGATGGCCGGACCGCCTCCGCGGCAGGGAAAATATATATCATGATTAACAAACCGCGCGGACGGGTCGTGACCTCGTCCGACGAAAAGGGGCGGGAAACCGTTTATGACTGCCTCAAGGATGGAAATTTCCCCTGGCTCGCCCCGGTGGGACGCCTCGACAAGGCGAGCGAAGGGCTTCTGCTTTTCACCAACGACAGCCGCTGGGCCGCGGCCATCCTCGACCCTCAAACCCACCTCGAAAAAACCTACCACGTTCAGATCGACCGGATCGCGGATGAAAACCTGATCCGAAAAATCCAGGAGGGAGCCATCACGGAGGAGGGCGATTTTCTCGCGGCCAAGAGAGTGGCGCTTCTGCGTTGCGGAACGCGAAACTGTTGGCTGGAAATCGTCCTCGACGAGGGGAAAAATCGCCACATCCGCAGGTTGATGGCGGCTTTCGGGACAGAAGTTCTTAGGGTTGTGCGCGCGGCCATCGGCCCCCTAAGGTTGGAGAATCTGGGAAAAGGGGCGTATCGGCATCTGACCGCGAAGGAGGTTGATTCCCTCAAACCGCTCAAGTGAGGCTCTCGCAGGGCATGTAAATCCGAGAATAAATGGAAACCTCTTTACTCGCCGGGGACGGGGGCATTCCCGTCAGAAGGGAGCGGCCCCTCCTTCTCCCCTGGCGTTCAAGTTCATTATGACTTCCGAATAGTTTTGACTGATCAGACTTCGTCTCTCTTTCCAGCTGTCCCCCGCCTCGATCTTGTCGAATTTCTGCCAGAAGGCGTCAAAGCTGGCTTTCCATTTCAGGAGCTGTAGTTTAAGAATCTGAAGGGCTTGTTCTTCCCGTTTTTCTCCACTCCTCCAAAGGGTGGCCTCCAGGAGGTCGATAAAAAATTGCGAGAAACCGCGGTCCGAGCGCATTAAACCGGTTTCATCCACCTCGATGTTCGGCAGGGCGAAATAGTGCAGCCTCTCCAAGTTCATTCCCCGCCTCTTGAAAAATTCCGAAACAGATACGAGGTTCTCGTGGAGCAGGATTTCCTTAGCCTTCAGCAAGGGCAAGCCCTGATCCCGCAAGGTTAGAAATCGTCTCAGGGGCTCCACCATGTCGGCCGGATAACCCCCTGAAACCCTCTCTCCGCAATAAACCAGGAATGGGTGAGGGAGGATGCCTTTCTCAACATAAGACCAGATCTGATCTCTCGTAATCGAAAAACCATCTCTTTGCAGAATATCGACGATTTTTTGGATCGGGATTGTTTCTTCCATCCCCTTTACTCCTTTCTTCAGTTCTGAAAGCCGGCAAACGACCGCCCATGAATCTCAACCTGCTTCTAAAATATATCTGTCATCTCCTTGATTTATTTCGGAAATATTTATTCTAAACTAAATGCTTATTTCGCGTCCTTCTCCGGCCAAAATTACGCAAAATTTCCAGGCGCCATCTTTTCTTGCCTCCCTTCACTTTTAACATTTGTTTTTGAGGCGAAAGCTTGGACTGGGCGTGGGGGTGGCGGCGCGATTTGCGAAAGCACCGGCCGGGATCTTGGCTTGCATCAGCGAAACCAAAAGAGTTTCCGCAAAGAGAGGCGGAAGGCCTGCGGCCTCCGCCTGGCCCTATGGAAAGACCACTGCCTCGTGGTTTCGCGAAGCGCGATGCTGCCCCCCGCGCCCCGGCGGGGGCTTGAAACTGCTTGAACCCCTTATATTCTTTGAAGAGTGAAGGGAGGCAAGGCGTACCCATTCAGTGACGGGGGGAGCGGCAGGCTTTGTTGTTGGCCTGGGGGTTTGGGCGGTACGCGCCGGAAGCATCGGTCGGGATGAGCAGAGACTCGGAGAAAGCCCTGAGACTCCGATCTCAGCGGCGGGAGGCCTTGGCCCCCGCCCCCTCCACGAAGAAATCAGCGCCTTATGCTTCCAAGCGTAGCGCCCGGACCCCCAGGCCAGGGCACCTCCTGCTATTCACGCCGGACCTAAATCCGTAGCGGCTTCCCACCCGTGACTGAAGGGTTACGGCAAGGCCATCTTTTCCCTTGACACAAAATCATTTTCCAAATAAATTTATCCCATTCGGTTGAAACTGGTTTCGGTCCCAATAAGGGGAGCATTGTTCCTTCAATCTCAACCTAACCAAACCTAAAGCAAAAGCCTATCTTCCAATCTGAGAAGGAGGGTCTTATGCGATTGAACTGGGGCCGGACGTTCTTATTAGCCATCCTTGCGCTCATCATTTTGCTCCCCTCGTGGGTCTTTGCCCAGACAACCTATGTCGGCTCGGCCAAATGCGAATCCTGCCATAAGGAAATCTACGAAACCTGGAAGGATACCCTCCACAACAAATCCCAGCAGGAATTGAGCCCGACCAACGACGCGGTGGTTGTGGATTGGAAGGGGGTTGTGAAGCTTCCCGCTTGGCAAGGGCAAGAAGTAAGCATCAAGCTGAACAAGACTCCCGAAGGGCGCTATTACGCCACCCTAATTTGTTCGCGGGACCCGGCGGTGGAAAAAACCTACGAAGTCGTGAGGACTTACGGCGGGTGGGGCTGGAAGCAGCGCTACCAGGTTAAAGTGGGGAATAACCATTACATCCTGCCCAACCAGTGGAATCAAGCCAGCGCCCGGTGGGTTCCTTACAACATCCAAAACTGGTACGATGAAGACTGCGGCATCAAGGAACCCAACCCGGCTAACTCGTTTGAAGCCAAGTGCGCGGGATGCCACAACACCGGTCTGGAGTTGAAAAAGAGCAATGGGGGGTTCGAGTCCAAGTATTCGGAACTGAACACGGGATGCGAGAAATGCCACGGGATCGGATCGACCCATGTGAACAACCCGGGCAAGGGAAACATTCTCAACCCCAGAAAGCTCACATTTGAGAGAGGTCTCGAAGTTTGCGGCCAATGCCATTCCCGCGGCACCAGCGTTCCCAAGGGTCTCCACGATTACCCCTGGGACGAAACCGCCAACAAGCCTTACCAACTCGGCGAGCCCCTGACCAAGTATTACAACCTGAAACCCGGAAAATGGTCGGATTTGGACGGCCATTCCCGCTCCCACCATCAACAGTGGGTCGACTTCCTGAGGAGCAAGCATTTCACAGGCAAGGTTCATTGTTTTGATTGTCACAATGCCCACGGCGGCCCGAGCACCTCACAGTTACTGAAAGCGGATCAAAATAATACCCTTTGTCTTTCCTGCCACGGCAAAGACAAGCGATTCGCAACCTCGGGCGCCATTCGCGAACACGCCAAACACAGCTATGCCCCCGAAACCAAAGGGACCGGGCGGTGTTCCTCCTGCCACATGGTGAAAACCGCCGGGTCGGCCGAAGCCGGCGACATCCACACCCACGATTTTGATATCATCAAGCCAAGCGCCAGCCTGGCCATGTTCAAGAAAGATCCGAAAATGGTTATCCCCAATTCCTGCACGGGCTGTCACAAGGAATGGACAAAGACCTTGGAGGGTTACGAAGCGGGCGTTAAAGGCTACGAGACAAAATTCAAAAAATGACCTTTCTGCGGGAAGGAGGTTCCCTTGATGGAACCTCCTTCCCGGATTTCTTTTCGTTCAAAGCTGATGGTCTCGTAAAAAGTCAATTGCGTCGTCACCCCGGCGAAAGCCGGGGTCCAGAAGTCTTTGAAATAACTGGATTCCGGCTTTCGCCGGAATGACGGAAAAGGGCATTTTCACACTTTTTACGGGATCATCAAAGTTGGTTCCTCTTTTCCGAATCTTTTCCTTTTACTCCTTCCGCAGGCTCTCCTCATTTCTTGCCCAAATTCTCTTCTTGAGCTATTCTAAAAACATTCATTTGGTTTCATAAAAAGCTTTCAGATTCATCTCCGATTCAGTTGGTCGTTTAGATCCACTTCCTTGTTGCCCGGGAAAAAAAGTAGGCGCCGAAGCCAAAAATGGCCGGGAGAAACCTTCTATGTTCCCCCTTCTTCGTTTCCGCAAAGAGACGCGGTGGCAAAGGGATCGCCGGGCTGAAACGGCGGAAGCCCGCATCGGGAAAAGAGGAATCACCACCTTTTTTGGCGAGGCGAATGCTTTTTTGCCCGGGCAGGGGACCATTAACCAATAGACGGTTTGCTCTTTTCGTAGAACCGACTGAAAGCAAAAAAAAAATCAGAAAGACAACCAATTTCCTTCATATCCAAATTGGAGATGATTCACTTTCATTAAATTTTTCCTTCTTGGGTGGGTCGATATGCAAATCATCCTTCTCCAGGACATTCTCGTCATCTTCAGCCTTTCCGTAATCGTGCTCTACGTCTGTCATCGTTTGCGGATTGCGCCCATTGTCGGATTCCTGCTGACCGGAGTCTTGACCGGGCCGCACGGCTTCGGGTTGGTCCGGTTGGTGGAGGCCATCGACATTCTCGCTGAAGTGGGGGTTGTTCTGCTCCTCTTCACCATCGGGCTGGAGTTTTCGCTCCGAAACCTCATGCGCATCCGGAAGTTGGCCTTTTGGGGGGGATTTCTCCAGCTTTTTCTGACCTTCGCGGCCACCATGGTCTTCGGGCGTTTCCTGGGAAAACCCTATCCAGAATCGATTTTTCTCTCTTTCATCTTCTCCCTCAGCAGTACGGCGATCGTCATGAAGATCCTCCAGGAGCGGGCCGAAGTGGAGTCCCCCCAAGGGCATGCCGCCATGGGGATTCTTATCTTTCAGGACATCATGGTCGTCCCCATCATGCTGTTTCTCCCCCTGCTGACCGGAAAGGGAGAAAATTTGGGATTCGACCTCGCAGTTTTTCTGGCCGAAGGGATCGGAATCGTCCTCTTGGTGAGGATCGGCTCGATGAAGGTTGTCCCCTGGATCCTTTTGCAGATCACCCGGACCCGCATCCCGGAGCTTTTTATTCTCGGCGCCATCCTGATCTGTCTTGCCGTGGCTTGGCTGACCCATCTAATCGGCCTCTCCCTGGCGCTGGGCGCCTTTTTGGCCGGTTTGGTCATTTCCGAATCCGATTACAGCCACTCCATCATCGGCAATGTTCTCCCCTTCCGCGATGTCTTCACCAGTTTTTTCTTCGTTTCCATCGGCATGCTCCTGGACCTGCGCTTTCTCATTCAAAATCCCGGCCTGATTCTCCTGCTCACTCTGGGCGGGGTCCTCTCCAAATCATTCTTTGCCGGAATCGCCGTGGGGATAGTCGGTTTGCCTTTGCGGACCATGGTCCTCGTCGGTATGACCCTCGCGCAAGTGGGAGAGTTCTCCTTTATTCTTTCCAAGAGCGGCCTGGAAAGTGGCCTGCTCCCCCCGGACATGTATCAGACCTTCCTGGCCATATCCATTCTAACCATGGCCCTGACCCCATTCCTGATCGCGCACGCGCCCGCGGTCGCGGATCTCATTTATCGCTTGCCCCTTCCCCGGGCCGTTAAACAGGGGTCTTTCCGATTGCAGGGGCCCGCGCGGGTAAAGGAAAAGAACCATCTGATTATCGTGGGCTTCGGGCTGAACGGCCGGAACATCTCCCGGGCGGCCAAAACCAGCGGCATTCCGTACCTCGTGGTCGAAGTCAATCCGGACACGGTGCGGGAGGAACGGGCCAAGGGGGAACCGATTTATTTCGGCGACGCCACCCAGGAGGCGGTGCTTCGACATCTGCACATCCGGGACGCTCGGATTCTGGTCATCGTGATCAACGACCCGGCCGCCACCCGGCGGATCACGGAGCTCGCCCGGAGATTGAGTCCTCAGATTCATATCATCGTGCGAACTCGTTTTCTGCGCGAGATGGAACCCCTCTATCAGCTCGGGGCCAACGAAGTCATCCCGGAGGAGTTCGAAACGTCGGTGGAAATCTTCTCCCGGGTCCTGGGAAAGTACCTGCATCCGCGGGGGGAAATTGAAAAATTCGTGGCGGAAATCCGCTCCGAGGGATATGAGATGTTCCGCACGCTGTCACGGGAAGCCACGGCCTGCACGAATCTCGCTCATTGCCTGCCGGACATCGAACTGGTCTCCTTCCGGATCGAGCCGAAAGCCCCTATCACCGGCCGGACCATCGGGGAACTGGAAATGCGCAAAAAGCATCGGGTGACCATTCTGGCGATCCGGCGGGGAAGCGATTTCATTTACAATCCGGATCCGCACAGCCACCTTCGGGAAAACGATCTCCTAATCGCCATGGGGAAGCCGGAAGATATAGCCGCGGTGGCCCCGCTCTTTCAGGCGGAGAGTCCTTCGCTGTTGAACGATTAAAAAGGGCGCGGGCGGGAAGATGGGCGGCCAGACCCCTCACCCTTCCCTCTCCCCGACGGGGAGAGGGCAAATCATTTGGAATGAAATTGTCTTCCTTCCCCTGGCGGGGGAAGGTCAGGGTGGGGGTGAATGTTGGAATTATTTCCCGGCTTCTGGGATCCCCGCTAAAATCGATAACGCAGCTCGCCTAAGATGCCGTGGGCGGATGAGTTCTCCCTGGTCTCCCCCCGGTACTTCAGGGAGGCGGAAAAACCCTTTTCGTGGATGAGGGAAATCCCCGCTCCGAACGTGAACCCGTGTTGCTCCACCTCCTGCCCCCGGATGGAAAAAGCGGCCCCCGGAGCGCCCAGGAATTGGGTCGTGATCGTCCGGTCATCCAGGTCGAAATCGTAGCTCCAGCCGAAACTCAATTCGGGCACCCAGTGAATCTTTTCGCTCCGGAACACCCGGCTTATTTTCAGCCCCAGCTCGGAAATCAAAGATCCTGTTTCCCGGCTTTCGAGCTGCAAACCGGCCGCTCCTCCCCCGGATTCCTGAAACCCCTCTTCATCCAAATAGGAGTACCGCAGCATGGCATAGGGGCCGAGGATCCATTGGCTCACCCGGAAGTTGTAGCCCGCCCCGGCATAGGCGGAGAACAGGTCTCCGTCGTGTTCGCTCGTCGCCTGTCTTTGAATGCTCCCGACGACCACATTCCGGTTGTTCTTGTAATTGTTCTTGCCGTATGAAAGGGCCCCCTCCGCATAGAAATCGCCGGTGAAATAGCTCCCGTAGAACGAGCCGATGACCGAATGGATGTCCCCATCGCCTTTTTGGTGGTCAAAATTGATATCGGTGGCCGAATACGCCAGGCTAAATCCGGCCAGCAAATTCCTGGAGACCCTATGATCCAATCCTACGGTAACTCCGGAAATGCCGTATTTGTACCCGTTGAAATCGGATGCTTCCTCCTGATCTCCCCATTGGCCGAACCCGTTGACCCATAACCCGGTCTTTCCAAAATCGTACTGCCCCGGACGAATGATCAGGTCCAGGTTGCTTTCCGACCCGCCGTAAGCGAGGAGAACCGGTTTTTCCTGGCCCGAGGCGCCGGAACGGACAGTGTCCATGCGGTGTTGAAGGTTCTGGGTGGACTTCCAGACGCCTTGGTAAGAAGCCAGCGTGAAGCTGTCGTATGAACTGGGGCTCAGGCTGGAAAAGGCGGTGCGGTGCCCCGAATCGGAGGTCAATTGAAATGCCCCGAGAACGTCGGCAAAGTCGGTGGAGGCGGCCGGCAGGGCGCGGTCCAGGGACTGGGCGATGATCCTCTCCGTCTTATTGGTCGCCACCGTAGTGAATGGGTTCGCCGCCGTTTCGACCTGCACGCTCTGAGGGAGTTGATTCATCCGGAAACTCACCAGGCTGGTGGAGGCCGGCAATTCGACTTTGGAAAAAGCCCCGTTCAGAGACTGGGCCTCGATCAGGGTGAAACGCATCCCGTTTTGAAACGCCCCGCACCCCCGCAAAACGGACAACGTCCCGTTGAGGTCCCCGGCCCCCGCTATTTGCAGGCGGCCGGAGGTCCCGTCCGCAAAAAGGGAAGTTCGATAGGTGCCGTCGGCCGCGAAACGATAGGGGGCGTTGATCTGGAGGGTTCCACCCGAAACCTCCAGCCACCTCATGGTCGGCAAGCCGTCCACGGTATAGGTCCCCGGCCCCCGTTTCACGGTCTTTTCGAAGCGGGCGATTTCTCCGGAAAAGGCCCCGGCGTTTTCGAGAACCAACGAGTCCGTTCCCTCCCCGCCTTCCAGTTTTCCCCTGACCGTCGGGTCGGACACGAACCAGAGCGTGTCGTCTCCGGAACCGAGATCCACGGCCCCCAAGGTCGTCGACCCTTTCAAAAAGACGGCCAGATCGTTGCCCGCGCCGGAGGAAATGGCGACCCCGGGCCCGGGAATTCCCTTCACCCCCACGTCGATGGACCCCGAATTCAGGATGAAGTCATTGCCGCTCCCGCTCTTGATGCCGTAGATCCCCCGGGTCCGTTTCCCAAATCCACTCGCTTCCGCTGCCACCGAAAGGGAACCGGCATTCACCAGGCAATTATCCCCGTCCCCGGCGTCGATTCCCGTCGCCGACGCGGAGGCGGACAGCCCCGCGGCCTTCGCCGCCACCGCGATTTCCCCTTCTCCTCCGATGCGGATTTTGTCCGGCCCGCTCCCGGTTATGATCCCGGCTGCCTCCGCCTTCGCGATCAGGGCGTTCGCCTCCGCCCCGATTTGGATCTTTCCCTCGATTTCCAGGTCGTTGCGACCGTGACCGGCATCGATCCCGGTTGCGGCCGCGAAGCCCGAGTAAAAGGACCCTTCGATCTTCGCCGCGCCGCTCAGCTTTGCGTTCTTCCCGATCTGCACGGCGTCGTTCCCGCTGCCGGCGGCGATCCCGAAAGCCCTCACCTCGGCCTTGGATCCCGCCTCGGAAGAGACCGTTGCCGCAAAGGTCAATTCCCCGTCATTCTCGATTTGGTTGTTCCCGTTTCCCGTGCGGATTCCCCAGGCCGTTGCCTCGACCGAGGCGATCTTCGTTATCGAGGTGGACCCGCCCGCATCCGAATCGACGGAGCCCCAGGCGACCGGGTAGGCTGTGGCCGTCGCCTGAATCGTCCCGGTGTTGACGATGCGGTTGTCCCCCCCGCCGACATCGATGCCGATCGCCGACGACCTCACTGTCGCTATGGAAACGATGGTTCCGTCGCCGTCGATCCCGTCTCCATCCGCGTTCGCCTCGGAAATTCCGGAGGTGGGGAAATTGAAAACCCATACCTGGCGCGACGTGGAGGCCCGGATCGCGCCGGTGTTCAGGATCCGGTTGTCCCCGTCCCCGGCTCTTATTCCGATTGCTTCCGCATCCCCGGTTGCTTCGGCCCGGGAATAGGCGTCTCCGTCGAATATGTCCGCCCCATCCGAGGAAGCCTTAGCATGTCCCCAGCCGAGGAGAGCAACGATTATGCTTCCTTCGTTCCAGATCCGGTTGTTCCCCTCGCCCGCGTCGATCCCCCAGCCTTTTATGGATCCTGCGGCAAAGGCATTTGAATCCCCTCCCCCGAACAACCAACCCGTGTCTGTGCTGTGGACCGAAGAGGCCGAAGCCGTCCCCGCGACGTTGAGCGTTCCCCGGTTGACAATGATATCGTCCCCTTCGCCCCCGTCGATTCCCGTAACCTTCCCTTCGGCCGTGACCAGCCCTCCGCTCCGGGAGTTTCCGAATTCGGCATAGGCTCCTCCGGTCGCAGTCAGGGAGGATTGGGCGGAGACATTGACCTCCCCTTCATTCCAAATCCGGTCGTTTCCTTTGCCGCCCTGAAGGCCGACCGCTTCCGCCAGCGCCGTAATCACCGCCCCGGTTTCCGAACTCCCCCCGAACACATAGGCCGACTTGTCGGAGGTCACTTGGGCCGTGGCGTTCACGGTAATCTTCCCCGAATTTTTTATTTCGTCGTCCCCCTCCCCGCCGGCTATGCCCGCCGCGGTGGTTTGCCCGGTCGCCGGGGCCCCTCCGCTCGCGGTGCCGAAGGTTGTTTCCACCCGCCCCCCGGCTGCGAGGTTTGAAGAGGCGGCCACCGATATCGTGCCCTCGTTGCAGATCGTATCGTCCCCGCCCCCCCCCGCGATCCCCAGAGAGTGGGTCGCGGCGGTCAGCTGTCCCCCTGTCTGGCTCTTGCCGCCAAAGGTGTAGGCGGAACCGTCCAGGGTCATATTCCCGCTGGAGTTCACGGTGATTGTGCCGGTGTTCCCGATGAAATCCTTCCCCTCCCCGCCGTCTATGCCGATGGCCAGCGTCACGGCCCCGCTTGCCGCCCCGGCCTCGGAAACGCCGAAGGCCACATCGGAGCCGGTCTTGGCGGTCATATTCGCGGCGGCCGACGCCAGAATCGTTCCCTGGTTGCCGATGTAGTCATCTCCTGCGCCGCCGGAAATCCCGACGGCGGTCGTCGAAGCCGTGAGCGTACCCCCAACGCCGGCCGCGCCTCCAAAGGTGAAGTTGGAGCTGTCGAGGGTCAGGGTGGACGTGGATCCCGCATCGATCTTGGAAAGGTTTTCCAACCTGTCATGGCCTTCGCCCCCATCCATGCCGAGGGCGACAGCGAAGGCGCCCGAAGTCGAGCCGGACTCGGAATCCCCGAAGCCGACATCCGATCCGCCGTTTGCCGTCAGGATCGCCTCCGCCCGCACCTCGATCCGGTCATCGGCCCCGGCGCCGGAGTTTTTCAGCCAGTCGTCCCCTTCCCCCCCGGATAGGCCGATCCCCCGGGCGGTGGAGCTCAACTGAGCATTGTCCGAGGCGTAGCCGCCGAACGAGAAGGATCCCCCGCCGAAGCTCGTGGTCGCTTTCGCCTTTACGGTCACGCGCGCTTGATTTTCGAGCAGATCCGGCGCCTCTCCGCCGTCGATCCCGCCCGCCTCGGAGATCGCGCCGATCACCGCCGCCTGCCCTCCGGCGCCGAAAACGCTGACCGAGGTTCCGTCGGCCTTGGCCGTGGAATCGGCCGTGGCGTTGCTTGTCCCCTTGTTCAGGATCCAGTCCCGACCGTCTCCCCCGCTGAGGCCCTTGGCATACGCCTTCGCCGTGAGCTCCGCATCAGCTCGGGAGTATCCGCCCACGGTTACCGTAGTATTGGTCGCGTCGGCCAGAGAGAGAGCGACGGCGGTCACGCTGCCTTTGTTCACGATCCGGTCGTCCCCGGTTTCTCCGGCCATGCCCGCGGAGTCGGCCGCGGCCGTCGAGCCCACCTTTCCGAAAGCGGCCCCCAAACCCGGAACGGAAACATTGCCGCTTTTGGCGGTCACGTCGGTCGAGGCGCCGATGATTCCCGATTCGGCGTTGATTAGAATATCATCCCCCGAACCCCCCGAAATTCCTTTGGCGAAGGCATTCCCGGTCAAATTCGTGTTCGCGGCCGCGTAGCCCAGGATCGTAACGGAGGTGCTGGAGGCGTCGGCCAAAGCCTTGGCCCCGGCCGTCACCGTTCCTTCGTTCAGCACCCCGTCTTCTCCGCTTCCCCCATCGATCCCGGAAGCCTCGGCCTGCACGGTTGTCCCCGCATTTCCGAAGGCGGCCCCGGCCGCGGGCACGGTGACGCTGCCGGCCTTGCCGGATGCGTCCGCCGCCGCCAGAATCGACCCGCCGGCGGCGTTCCAGATCTTGTCTCCGTCTTCCCCGCCCTCGATCCCTCTGCCGAAGGCCGAAGAGTTATTACCCGCATTGGTTCGGGAATACCCGCCCAGGGTCACGGAAACCCCGGTCAGGTCCGTTTTCGATTTCGAAAAGAGGTCGATCTTCCCTTCGTTGGAGATCAGGTCCTCCCCGGCTCCGCCCTGGATGCCGACGGCCGTCGACTGGGCGTCGACCCCGGCTTTGGCGGAAACGTACCCCGCGAGATTGACGGAGACGGTGCGCCCGACGGCCAAGGCGTCGCTGTGCGCCCCCAGGTCTTTCCGATTGACCAGAATGTCGTCTCCCGCCCCTCCCGCGATCGCGACGGCTTGGGCCTGGGAATTAAGCGTGATGTCCGCGGCGGCATACCCGATGAGCTGCCCCGTCCCTCCGCCGCCGTCGGCTTTGGAGCTGGCATGGACGTCGACGAGCCCTTCGTTGACGATTGCGTCCCGCCCGCCGCCGCCGTCGACTCCCGTGGATTCAGCCTTCGCTGTTGTGTTGAGATCGGAGGAGGAGAAGCTGGCCATGGCTACGGATACGGAGACGGACACGGCCTTGGCTGTGGCGTCCCGCTCCGGAAATTGGGGGGCGGGGGAGGCGTCATGCCCGTGACCCACCCGGATGGCGGAATCGGCGTCATTTTTAATCCAGTCGTCCCCTTCGCCCCCGCGGATGCCCGAGGCGAAGGCATTGGCTGCGGTGGAGGCATCGGTCACCGAACCCCCGAAGGCGCCGAAGAGGGCCAGTTCGATGTCCACGCCCACGGAGTTGGTGTTCGCCGTCGTGAGGGCCGTTGCCGACAGGTTGGACTTGTTGAGAATGATGTCGTCCCCCTCCCCGCCCTCGATGCCCCGCGCCTCGGCCGACGCGTTGTTTTCGGCGTCGGCCAGCGCGGCCCCGACGGACAACCCGTAAAGGGAAAAGCCTCCCCTCACGGAAACGTTTGTGCGGGTGCTCTTGGAGTCGGCCGTGACGCCAATGTCCTTGGCATTGGAAATGCCGTCGTTTCCGCTCCCGGCGTTGATCCCGATGGCCAGGGTTTCGGTTTTGTTTTCCCCGTCGGACAGGGAGGCCCCGGCGGCAAGGCCCGTTTCCGTTCCCTCCAGATCCACGGCAACGCTGGCGGCAGTGACTTCCGCTGCGGCCTTCACCGTCATCTTCCCCTGGTTGGCAATGAGGTCCGCTCCGGCCCCTCCCTCGATCCCCAGGGAGGTAGCCTTGGCGGTCGTCTTGGCGTCCGCAAGGGCCACCCCCGCGGCAACCCCTTCCACGGCAACACCGGCCTTTACCGAAACGCTGGCGGTCTTGATGGTGGATTGGGAGGTAACCGTCAGAGGTCCCGCATTCCGGATGAAGTCGTTGCCGCTCCCGCCGTCGATTCCCTTGCCGGTCGCTTCGGCTGTGGTCGTTCCATCCGCTAAGGAGACCCCGGCCACAAGCCCCGTCTTGGCGAATCCGAGGTTCACGGTCACGTTGGCGCTGCGGACATTCGAGTTGGCTGTGACGTTGATCTCTCCCGTGCTGTCGATCAGGTCGTTTCCGCCGCCGGCGATGATCCCCGAGGCGGATGGAAAGGGCCTTCGTCTCCCCGTCCGTAATGGCCACCCCGAGGGCCGCTCCGGCCTGGAAAACCCCCTGGGCCGAGACGACAACACTGGCGCTGCTGCTTGAGGCCTCGGCCGCGGCTTCGATTTTTTCGCCGGAATGGATGATGAGGTCGTTGCCCTCGCCGCCCTCGATGCCGGTTGCCGTGGCCTCCGCTTTGGTGGTCCCGTCGGCGAACGCCCCGCCCGCCGCAACCCCCTCCTTGGCTGCGGCAAAGGTCACGCTTACGCTGGCCGCATCGGCTTCGGGCAGGGCCTTTGCGGTGATCTTGCCGGAATTAAAAATCAGGTCGTCCCCGTCTCCGCCCCGGATGCCCGTCGCCCCGGCGACGGCGTTCGTGGTCCCGTCCGTTATGGCGATGCCGACCGCCGCGCCCGTGCCGAACACGCCGTGGCCCGTGACGCCGACCTGGGCGCTGGTGCTCGCCGGTTGGGCCGTGACCTCCACCGTGCCGGTGTTCACGATTTTGTCGTTCCCTTTGCCGCCGTCGATCCCGGCCGCATTCGCCTCCGCGGTGGTCTCGGCGTCGGCGTAGGAGACCCCTCCGACCAACCCCATCTCGCCCCCGGCGACTCCGATCTCCACGGAAACTTTGGTCGAGGTCGCATCCGGGGAGGTCCGCACGGCAACCTTCCCGGAGTTGACGATCTTGTCGTCCCCGTCGCCCCCGCCGATTCCGGCGGCCGTCGATCGGGCCTCGGTGGTCCCGACCGTAATGGCCGCCCCGCCCGAAATGCCGCCTTTCGTAAGCCCGGAAACGGTCACGGCCACGGAGGTGCTCTTGGCCACCGGGTCCGCGGTGACGTCGACGGACCCGCTGTGCAGGACCCCCTTGTCGTCGAGCCCCGCCTTGTTGACCAGGATATCCTTGCCCGTTCCCCCGTCGATCCCGACCGCGGTAGCTTCGGCCGTGGTCGTCCCGTCCGCATAGGTGAATCCCAGGGTCAAACCGTTCCCCGCGCCGGCAAGGTCCACAGACACCCCTACGGAATCCGCCTTGGGCAGGGCCTTAACCGTGATCGTCCCGGAGTTGAGGATCGTATCCTCGCCTTCGCCGCCGCTGATCCCGGTGGCGCCGGCAATGGCCTTGGTCGTCCCGTCGGTGATCGCGCCGCCGATGAGGGCATTCCACTCCTGGGTGAAGGCCCCGGTCACGGTCACCCCGACTTGGACGCTTCCGCTCTTGGGTTCGGCCGTAACCTCCAGCGATCCGTAACGGGTGACTCCGTTTTCATCGACCCAGGCCTGATTGGCGAGGATATCGTTCCCGGCCCCGCCCTCCAGGCCCGCCGCGGTCGCCTGGGCCGTGGTTTCCGCATCGGCATAGGAAAACCCCGCCATGAGCCCTTTGTCGCCCGCCGTACCCACGAGCCCGACGGATACCTTCGTCGAATTCGCGGTGGGCGTCGCCTTGACGACAAGCACGCCCGAGTTCGCGATCCGGTCATCGTCTTCCCCCCCGCTGATCCCGGTGGCGCCGGCAATGGCCTTGGTCGTTCCGTCCGTCAGGGCCACGCCGGCCCCGATCCCCTTCCCCTTCCAGATCCCCTCGACCGTAACCCCCACATCGGTGCTCGTGGCGGTCGGGGCGGCCGTAACCTCGATGCGCCCCGGCGACAGATTGCCGATCGCATCTTTGCCCGCGCCGCCTTCCATGCCGACCGCCGTCGCTTCGGCCGTGGTCTGGGAATCGGCATAGGAGGCCCCGCCCACCAGCCCCTTTCCGGCGCCCAGAAGGCTGGCCGCCACGGTCACGGATTTTGCCTCGGCGGTTGCTTTGGTGACGGATTTCCCGGAGTTGAGGAGCACGTCGTCTCCATCGCCTCCGGCGATTCCCACGGCCCCCGCGTTCGCCTGGGTCTCGCTCTTCAAGAGAGCCGTCCCGATTTCATATTCAAGGCCCCCTTCGTCGGAAAAATCACCCTGGAAGTGGGCCTTCACCGAGGTACTGGTGGCTTTGGCGATCGCCTCCGCGGTGAGCTCCCCGGAATTCTGAATCTTATCCTCGCCCGTTCCCCCCTCGATCCCCGTGACCGAAGCCTGGGTCGTTGTCGAGGAGTCCGCCAGAGAGATCCCGAAGAGGAGATCGATGACCTCCGTTCTTTCCAGCGAAAGGGAGGCGTCCACGCTCAGGGAGTAGGACTCGGCTTCCGCTTTGGCTGAAATTCTCCCCTGGCTGACGATGGCATCGTTGCCCGCCCCGCCGGATATCCCGACGGCGTTTGCCCGGGCGATGGTTCCCGTGTTGACGATCTCGTCGTCCCCGCCGCCTTCTTCCGCACAGGAGAGTTCCGGGCCCCGGGGAACGGCGCCGGCCGCAAGAGTGGAAACCGTTCCGGGTATTGCCGCGGATACCTGCGGCGCCGAATCGGTGCTCGGCCCGATCCCGATCTCCGCGGAGATCCCATAACTGCGGGCTTTTCCGTTGGCGTAAACATCTATCGTCCCCGTGTGGGTGATCTTGTCGTCCCCCTCGCCCCCCGCGATCCCCCTTCCTGTCGCCTGGGCTTCGGTCCGGGCATCCCCGAAATTGGCCCCCAGCCATTCGATCGGGTCCAAAGAGATCCCGCTATGCACCACGTCGACGCTGACCGTAACCGTCTCCCCCTTGGCGTTTACGGTGACGGCCCCGGCGTTCGTTACCCGGTCTTTCCCGTCGCCGCCGTCGATCCCCGTGGCCGAAGCCTGGCTCAGGGTCGAGGCATTGGCCTGCGAGGAACCGATCAGGGAGAGGGTGATGTCGGTCGTGTAGGCCTTGGCGTTGGCGGTGGCCGAGATCGAACCGGCGGCCTGGTTCTCGATTTTGTCGTTGCCCGCCCCCCCGGCAATTCCCGTGGCAAATGATTCCGCCTTGGTCTGGGCCTCCGAGTCGTATAGGACCTCCATCCGCAGCAGGGAAATCGACACATTGACCGAGCCGGCCGTCGATTCCGCCAAGGCCGTGATCCCGCCGCTGTTCCCGATCCGGTCCGAACCTTTTCCGGCGTCAATCCCGGTGGAGCGGGCCGTGGAGGCGGCCGGCATGGAAAAATCGCCGAACCCGATGCCGGTTGCAAGAACGCTGTCGGTGACCGCGTCGGCCTTGGAAGTTGCGCCGATCGTCCCGCTGTTGTGAATGGCATCTTTGCCGTTCCCCCCCGCGATGCCGGTTGCTTGGGCTGTGGAGAGAACCTGGGCGTCGTTCCCCCAGAGATGAACCGGACTGATCGACCCGTTGACGGCTTGAGCGTCCGAGGTCGCCGTCACCGAAATCGATCCCCGGTTATTGTGGAGTGCATCCTTCCCGTTTCCGCCGTCAATTCCCACGGCCGAGGCCTGGGCCTGAACCCCGACTCCGCCGGCATCGATCCCCAAAGGCTCCAGCGAAAAATCGACGGCCTTCGCCACCGCTTCCGCTCCCGTTTCAATCGTCCCGGCGTTGACGATCCCGTCTTTCCCGTTTCCCGCCGCAATCCCCGCTGCAAAGGATTCGGCCTTCGCGCCTTCGGAGTCCTCCTCGGCGGTCGCCTTGGCCTTGGCCCGGATTGTGCCCCGGTTGTCGACCCAATCCTTGCCGTTTCCCGGGTCGATGCCCGCGGCCTCGGCCGAGACTTCCCCCGCCCCCGATTCTTCCACCGTGACGGAAATCACCTCTCCGCCCAAGATGACGATGACGTCCTTTCCGTTCTCCGGGTTGGGGCGTTGGGAATCCTTTCGCGACAGACTGTAAAATAGCCTCTTTCCGGGGCCCCCTCTAACCTGCAATCCGCCTGGGCCGAAGAGGGATAAAAGAGTGGAAAAATTCCGATGATTAGAGAAAGGAAAAGCGCTTGGGCGCGGGCTCCGAGTCGAGTTGCATTTCTGAGCATGTCAGACCTCCTTGGCCTGGAACTGAGTTGAACGGGAAAAGAGCGGGTAACGAAGCCATCGGTTAGCTGACTTTTTACGAAGTAATCATCCTTGATGATTTCGTAATAAGTCGTCATTCCCGCGCAGGCGGGAATTCAGAATCTGCCAAGATATTGAAAAGACTGGATTCCCGTTTTCACGGGAATGACGGAATAGCCCATTTTCAGACTTTTTACGAAGTCATCATCCTTGATGGTTTCGTAAAAAGTCCATTGGGTCGTCACCCCGGCGAAAGCCGGGGTCCAGAACGTCTTGAAATAACTGGATTCCGGCTTCCGCCGGAATGACAAAAAAGGATCTTTGCCGACTTTTTACGAGGCCATCATCCTTAGCACAATGGAAAGGTTTATTGCAAGTAACCCGTGAAATTGCAGCAATTTTCATTCCTTTGGCGGACTCCCTCTATCTGCTCGATATATTTTCCTATTTTTCAACCCGCGATTTCTGCGGATTTTTGGAATGGAAAATATTTTCCGAAAATTCCGACTTTCCTTCCGTTCCTAAAATGCCGCGGGGTGCTCTTGTTCTGTTATAATAGGTTACCTATCAGGTAACTTTTGAATTCCCCCTTCCTTTCTCAAAGGGGGCAGGAGACGCTTTTATGAACTCGAAGGAAGTGATGCTGGATAGATTCACCCGCCGGGAATTTCGGGAGGCGATGCAGTCCGGAAATTTTCATACCGCCATCGTCGCGACGGCGAGCAACGAGCAGCACTCGGAGCATCTGCCCATGGACTTTGACCTGGCCGCCGTGACCCATATCGCGAGGGAGGCGGCCGCGGCCCTTTATCCTCAGGTCATCGTGACGGTTCCCATGGCTATTGGAATCTCCGAACACCACATGAGTCACAAGGGCACGATCTCAGCCAAACCCGGGGGTTGGCTGTCGGTGTTGTTCGATACCGTGGAGAGTCTCGCCCGCCACGGAATCCGGAACATCCTCATTTTAAACGGGCACGGCGGGAACACGGCCCCCATCAAGGCCGGCCTCGACCAGTGGCGGCTTCATTTCAAACTGCAGGCCCCGAATTTGAATCTGCATTTCGCCTCTTACTGGGACTTGATCCCCCTCGATTTCCTGCATAAACACTTGAAGACCCGGGCGATCCCGGGACATGCCAAGGAGTTCGAAACCTCCATCGCCCTGAGCCTTTACCCGGAAAACGTCCGCCGGGAGGCCATGCGCGCACACACGGACCCGGACCCGCTGGAGGCCACCGCCGAGAAAGGGCGCCTCTTTGTTTACGAAGCCATCCGCCGGACGGCGGAATACCTGCGGCAAATGATCGCCGGGGAAAACCCCTTGCCGGAGGTAAAGCACTTTCCCTGATCCGGTTAGCGGAAGATCCGGTTGGCATTGACATCTCGGGATTTCTAATTTATAAATTCATTTGCGCATGGAAAGAAAAGGGAGGAAGGAAAAGAAGGAGCTTGCATCGACCCTCTCGCCGTTTTTCGCCACCTGTTTCTCTTCTTTCTATTGCCGACCCGCATCTTTTAAGCCTTTATGAACCTGGGAGAGAACCCTTGCCGACTCATTTTCTGGATCGCTATTACAGGCCGCGTAACATCGCCCTGATCGGGGCCCGGACCTCGCCGGGCTTCGGTTTCGGGATCCCCCTCTTCTGGAAAAAGCGGGGCTGGCTGGAAAAGGCCTTCCTGGTAAACCCGAAAGGCGGGGAAATTCAGGGAAGGAAGGTTTATTCGTCCGTATCCGAGCTTCCGGAAGGCATCGACCTCGCGGTCGTCATCGTCCCGGCGCCGAACGTCAAGGAGGTTTTGATCGATTTGGCTAGGAAAGGAATCCGGGCGGTCATCGTGGAAAGCGCGGGTTTCGCGGAAACCGGAGAGGAAGGGAAGAGGCGGCAGGAGGAGCTTTTGGCGGCAGCCCGGGAATCCGGCATCCGCCTTCTCGGCCCCAACTGCGTGGGCATCGTCAACACCGAAAACCAGTTGGCCACCATCGAAGTTTTGGACGCCTCCCTCGACCCGGGACCCGTGGCCATCATCGCCCAGAGCGGGGTTTTCGGGAACATCCTCCTGGACTACCTCCCGGAAGTGGGCCTCAAGATCAGCAAGGTGGCCACCTTGGGCAACAAGGTCGACCTTGACGAGGTCGATTTTCTCGAATATTTCGCCGACGATCCTCAAACCCGGGTCATCCTCATTTACCAGGAGGGGACCCGCGACGGCCGGCGTCTCCTTTCCGCCCTCCGGGAGACCTGCCGCAAAAAGCCGGTGGTCATCCTGAAAAGCGGCCGGACCCCTTTGGGGAAGATGGCCACCCTCTCCCATACCGCCAGTTTGTCCGGCGAAGACGGTCTCTATGACGCTGCTTTCTCCCAGGCCGGGGCGATCCGCGCCGCGAGTCTGGCCGATATGATCGAAATCACGAAGGTCCTCACCACCCAGCCCCCGATGCCCGGAAAGAGAGTGGGCGTTCTGACCACTTCCGGCTCCCTCGGGGCCATGACCGCCGACGCTCTTTTTGAAGAGGGTCTGCAGCTTGCCTCCTGGAGCAAAAGCACCTTCGAAAAGGTCAGGCAGGCCGCCCCCGACTGGGTGAACGTGAAAAACCCCATGGACATAGGCCCCAGCGGGATTTTTCCCACCGCCCTGGAGGCCGTCTTTTCCGATCCCAATGCCGACGGGTATGTTCTCATCCCGGTGATCCCGTATGCCGTCATCGAAATCTGGCAGCGCGTGGGCGTCCCGATCCGGAAGATCCTTGGAAACTGGCCCGATCTTCGAAGCGCCGCCAAAGGGAAACCGGTGGTCACGGTTCTGCTCGGAGGAAAGGGGTGGTTAGATCAGCTGAAAGAGTTGGGCGGAGATGCCGTCGCCGCGGTAAACTCCCCAGAAGCGGCGGCCAAAGCCCTGGCGGCCCTGGCAAGGATTGATCGACTGCGAAATGCTCCCGAAAAATAGGACGCAGATGAACGCAGATTTTCGCGGGGAATATTCACCCCTTGCGCTCTCGCGACTTGCGCCCTCACGACAGTTAATTCTTGGTATTTCATATGACTCCTCAAACCTCCCCAAACCCCGATCATGAAACCGCCGACTTCGGCTACCGCAAGGTCCCTGCGGACCAGAAGGCGAAATATGTCCTGCGGCACTTTAATTCCATCGCCCGCAAATACGACTTCATGAACACCCTGCTGAGCCTCGGGCTTCACTACCCATGGAAGCGGAAAGCAATCGAAGCTTTGGAATTAGAGCCCGGCTATCGGGTCATCGATGTCTGCGGGGGTACGGCCGATCTCGCAATCGGGGTTGCCCGAGAGATCGGACCGGAGGGCCGGGTTTGTTTATACGATATCAACCGGGCGATGATGGAGGTGGGAAGGGAGAAAATTTCAACGTCTCCCCCCCCCGGAAGAATCAGTCTGATCCAGGGAGACGCCGAGAGGATAGCCTGCCGCTCCCAACAATTCGATGGAGCCATCGTCGGGTTCGGCATCCGCAATTTGACCCGCATGGAAGAGGGTTTCAAAGAGATCCACCGGGTCCTGAAACCGGGAGGGAAATTTGTCTGCCTCGAGTTCTCCCGCCCCGTTTCACCCCAGTTTCGCCGGCTTTATGACTTTTACTCTTTTCAGATCATGCCGTGGGTCGGGAAGCTTTTCACCGGCCAACGCGAGGCCTACACCTACCTCCCCGAATCGATCCGCAAGTTCCCGCTTCAGGAAGAGCTCACGGCCGAACTTCAAAAAATCGGCTTCACCGACGTGTCTTATCGGAATCTGACCAACGGCATAGCCGTGATCCATCAAGGGAGAAAGGCAGGGAGCGGGGAGCCGAGGGCAGGGAGTTGAAGATGCCAAAGCCAATCCCAACTCGCATCCTCCCGCCGGTTTGGGAGAGCGGATTTTTCGCGAATTCTTGATTTCTTGTTCGGGTGTTTTCGCTTTTTTGTATTGATATTGCTCTGCGGTCTCTGTGCCCTCTGCTCCGAAAAGACCTTGATTCGGTCTATAACTGGAAACTCCCTCTCCCGGTTACGGGAGAGGGGCGGGGTGAGGGTGACCAACTGGAAAGATGACCCCAGGCAGCTCCAGCCAACCAACCTTCACCCTAACCCTCTCCCAACCTTGGGAGAGGGGAAAACGCTCCTTCGCGTGGGAGTTGGGCGTCTTTTCATGGTTTATGGTGCCTCAAAGAGGCATGAAAAAATGTGGTGAATATTTCTTTATGAAACTCAACTGGGCCGAAAGATGGGCCGTCAATAACCCCTCCAGGGTCGTTCAGCAGAAGTGGGAAATCCGCTGGTTTCGAAGGAATTCCAACCTTCCCGCAGGTGCCTCGATTTTGGAAATTGGGTGCGGCCGCGGCGCCGGCGCCAGAATCATCTATCGGACTTTCCAGCCCCGGGATTTTTCACGCTTCGGATTTCGACCTGCAAATGATCCGGAAAGCCGAGGAATACCTTCCCCTTGAAGACCGAAAGACCGATCCGATTTCTAACGGCCGATGTTTTGAATCTGCCTTATGGAAACGAATCGTTTGATGCGGTATTCGGCTTCGGGGTCCTGCACCATGTGCCGGACTGGCAATCCGCCCTTGGCGAAATTGCCCGCGTCCTAAAACCCGGAGGCGAATATTTTATCGAAGAGCTCTACCCCGGTCTCTATCAAAACTTCATTACCAAGCGCATCCTCCTCCACCCCCGGGAAAACCGTTTCCACAGCCAAGACCTCCGACAGGCTCTCCGCGATCGAAATCTGGAAATGCCCAATGCCTTGGAAGCAAAGATGCTGGGCATTCTGGGAATCGCAATCAAGTCCTAATTTGGGGTCAGGCTTGCAATATTTCAATTCGAGAAAGCTGTTCCAATAATTTTTTCATCATCTTGCCCAAATTCAGGTCACTTCTTGCTCGCTCCCTCAACCGCTTCGCCCCTGAGCTCAAGGTTGCTACGTCCCGCCTTGTCATCTTCCCCAACTCAACCAGGGTGCTTACCCCTAATTCCAAAATGAGCCAGGCCGTCATCGCCCTCGCCTCTGAATTTTTGCGCTCTTTCCCGGCTGCCCTTAAATCATCTTCCTCAATGGTATAAAAGCGGCAAACTTCCTTCAATATTTCTTCAACCGTCAGCCCGAACTTTGCCGTGATTTGCTTGGGGACAAGAACCCGCCCGACAAAGTTGTCATTCCCAAGAATGCGGGAATCTGTTTTCGATCCTTTTTGATACTGGTGTTGATGACCTTCTTCTTTTCCATCGGAAACATATTTCTCGTAAACCCTTCGGGCCCTTGTCGGATTATCAGAAAACTGGGACAAAACCCAATCAGTTGTAAGCCAAGGGATCCTCTCTATCCCCAAATAAGCGCGATGACCGCTAAATGGGTAATCCTCCGGCTCCTTGACAACTCCAGCCCGAACCGGATTCAGATGAATATAGCGAATAAGTGCCTGCAGATAAACATCTCCATCTACAAGCACCGCTTTGTATCGTCCCTGAAAAAGGTGGCCCAGGCGGTCTTGTCGCCAATTGATCCACCGCGTGTAACGAAAGCAGAGATTTTGAAGGATCCGCGAAAGAGAAACTTTTCCCACTTGAATCGCCAGGTGGGCATGGTTGTCCATTAAACAGAATCCATGAACGCGATGGCCGAAGCGTTCGATCCCTTCCTGAACGAGAAGAAAAAACCGGACACGATCCTGATCATTGTAAAAAATGATTTGCCCGTCGTTTCCTCGCAGGATGACGTGGAAAAGCGCCCCTGGGTAATGAACTCTGGGTTTACGAGCCATGTGGCAATTCTTACCTCAGATTCAAATATTGCAAGCCTGACCCCGCTTTAGCCCGGCTGGTGATTATTTGAACATTCCCAATTTGAAGCGGTACCAGTTGAAAACCGTCAATTGACTGGTTATGGGAATAAAGTCCCCCCCGCCGTACCCCCAGCGAAAGTCGTAGCTCCCGTTATTGATCAGCCACCGATTATCGCCCGCGGAGTCGACCGGCCGGTAAACCGCCTGTTCATAGATCCCGTCGCCGTCGTAATCCCCGGGGATTGGGAAGCTTTCCAACCCGCCCCAGCCGTAGCTTCCCATGAACTGCACCGTCGAGTTCGAATGTTCTCTCCAGGCCCAGGCATTGGTCAAAGAATCATAGATCCCCAGTTCCATCTTGCCGTCGCCGTTCCAATCGCCGGGTACGGGCATACAGTCCGCCCATCCGAATTGCCCCAATTCATTTGTCGTCCCATACCCGTACATGAACCACTGGTTGTCGGCGACATTGTATAAGACCATGTCGTCCTTTCCGTCCCCGTCGAAATCCCCGACGATGGGGATGCAGTTCGCGCCCCCGTAACCAAAATAGTAGGAATCGAAAGTGCCGGGCGCGTCATTTTTTTCGATGAACCAGCGGTTGTCAGGCCAATAATAGAAGGCTCGCTCCATTCGGCCGTCCCCGTCGTAATCCCCGGGCACCGGGATGCAATGATCGCCATCCCAACCTGCCTGCCCCATGTTCCCTTCCGGGGCGGAATAGCCCCTTACCAACCACTGGTTGGCTTCGATCTGGTAGGTGGAAATTTCCGAAATCCCGTCTCCGTCCTGGTCCCAGATCAAAGGCATGAAAGTCGGCCCGGGCCAGCCGTATTGGCCCAGGTTGCCTGTGTCGCCGGAAAAGAATTGATAGGAGGGGATGTGGTGTCCCGCGACGTCGGCCACCCCGTCCCCGTCCCAATCGATGACTGGGAGCAAGAGGCTTTGAAAAACGCCGGTTCGGTGAGTCCCTGCATAGAGGACATTGGAGTTTGTCGGATGGATCGCCAAAGAATTTACGCTCAGGTTGGCCAAATCCGAATTCCAAACCTTCCAGGTCGCCCCGCCATCCAGGCTCTTGAAAACGCCGCTATGGGTCCCCGCATAAATGGCGGTCGGCCGCCCCGGCCTGCCCGGGTCAGTAAGCAGGGCATAGATCGTTAGATTCGGCAGGCCCGCCGGGCTCCAGTTATCCCCGCCGTCCACGCTCTTGTAAACCCCATGGCTGACAACCCCTGCCAAAATCACGTTGGGGGTTACGGGGTGAACGGCCAGAGAAAGGACCACAAAACCGGGCAAACCCGCATTTTTCGCAGTCCAGGTTCCTCCCCCATTCTCGCTTTTGAAAACCCCGCCCCCATTGGTTCCGGCATAAAGTGTGTTCGGGGTCAAGGGGTCGATCACCAGGCATTCCACGTTGAAATTGGTAAGCCCGTCATTCATTTCATTCCAGATCGTCCCCCCGTCCACGCTCTTGAAAATCCCCCTCCCTCCGGTTCCCGCATAGAGTGTCGCCGGGGTCGAAGGATTGACGCCCAAGGTCAAAACGTGCCCCAGCACTTCCACGAGCTCCCAGATCGCCCCCCCGTCCGTGCTTCTGTGAACCCCTTCGCTCGTCCCCGCATAAAGAGTGTTCGGCGCGGCCGGATTTATGGCCAGGGAATAAATATAAGGCCCTCCCCAAAAACCTCCGGGCCGACCAGGTTCTCCCTCCGTCCGAACTTCTAAAAACCTCGCTTTCCGTCCCCGCATAAAGGGTAGTCGGGGTCAGGGGATCGACGACCAAAGCATTGACCCCGACATTCGTAAGGCCCGTATTCGCGGGGGTCCATGTTCCCCCGCCATCCGCAGTTCGATAGGCCCCGCCGCCATGTAACCCCGCATAGAGGTTGCTTGGAGTTGCCGGATCAATGGCTAATGCGTAAACGGTGTAAACATTTATTCCGAAAGGCATGCCGGTATTCACGGCGCCCCAGTTTCCTCCCCCGTTCAGACTCTGGAAAACTCCTCTCGATCCCGTCCCCGCATAAAGGGTGCTTGGGGTTAGCGGGGTCAAGGGTTAGGACATTGACGTCGCGGTGGGTCAGCTCCGTATTCGCATCACCCCAGTTGTCTCCCCCATTCGTGCTCTTGTAAACCCCGCTGCTTACGATGCCGGCATATAGGGTGCTCGGCGTCTGCGGGTCGATGGCCAGGGCACTCACGTAGAGAATGGGCAACCCTGTATTTATCGGACTCCAACTCCCGCCTCCGTTTACGCTCCGGAATATCCCGGCGCCGTCGGTTCCCACATAGAGGATCTCCGGGTTCGAAGGATGAATGGCCAGGGCGTAACCGGAGTAGACACTGAAACCATGGGTCAACCCGTTGTTCATCGGGCTCCAGCCCGCGCCGCCGTTGTCGCTCCTGTAGACCCCGCCGTTCAAAATTCCGACATAGAGGGTATCGGGCGATGTGGGGTGAAGGACCAGGGCCAGCACATTCGTGTTGGTTATCCCCGCATTCGCGGCCTGCCAGCTGTTCCCTTCGTCGACGCTTTTGAAAACCCCGTTCTGCGTTCCCGCGTAAACAATCCGCGGGTTCGCCGGGTTGACAACCAGGGCCGTGACCTTCAGATTCGTCTGGTCCGCATTCTCGGCCGCCAGCCCCCTGTTGGCCGGGCGCCAGGTCGCGCCTCCGTCCCGGCTTTTGAAGACGCCGCCATTCAGGGTCCCCGCATAAACGGTCGTCGGGGTTTGGGGATCGACGGCGAAAGATAAGACTGTTCCTCCCTCTGGACCGATGCTTTTCCAATTCAGGGCAAATGCGTCAGCGTAAAATCCAAAAATTCCCCCAAAAATCAATCCGATGGTTACCATAACGAATCCTTGCTTACGCATGGCCTTTTGCTCCTTTCCAGGCATCCGGCTCCGGATACCCTTAGGTTCGGTGTCCAATCTCTTCAACCCTGCCTCACTGAACCCCCTTTACCGCCTCGTACACCTCCCGGGAGATGTCGACCGGGATGTGCCCATACTTCTCCCCCTGATAATTGTAATAATTGAAGGGGGGTCCTTCGACGATCGTCTTTCCCCCGCTGCTCAAACCGTAGTGATCGGTCTTGTAGATCTTTCCGCCTTCCAAACCGGTCACCCACTCCTGCTCGCCCCGCATATAGGTTGAGAACTTGTAGCTGATGAAATCGCTGCTCTTCATCCGGTTCTGATGCCCGGCCAGGCTGGATTGGCGCATCTCCTCGGCGTACTTCGACATCATGGAGGAAGTCTTCTTCATTAATTCCTGCACTCTCTCCATTCCTTGGCGGACCTGGTCCGCCGCCCACTGCTGGTTAATTTGGAAGCTCTCCATGATTTGGATAAGCGAGGGAAGGGTTCTGGCAAAATGATCCTGAGGCGCCCAAAAGCCCATGGGGATAATTCCCCATATTCCGGTGGAATTGGGATAGTCGCCCACCAAGTCGAAATAGCCGATACAAGAAACGCCGTTCTTACTCGCGTAGGAAATAAGGGCGATCTCCGCAGGGTTTTTGGGGTGGTCGAAGCCGGGTTGGGGTGTCGTTCCAGGATGCGATGGTTGCTTGACCCGAGATGCCTCGAGGCAACAACCAGAGCGTCGGCCGGCGGCATGTAGTTATAGTGAAGGCCGGGAATCTTTGAGCTGTCGAAATTGGGGATTTGAGACCTCCCTACAAACTCCATGGTGGTGAAAATAAAACCGGTATCGCCATCCGGGGCGGCGCAAAGTGCCCTTCCCTTTCCGGCCGTGAGGTTCCAGCCTTGAGGAACCAGCAGTTGCAGGTGCCGTCAGGCGCCGAGGTTTGTTTCATGGGCGGAATCGCCGGCCGGGTGTCTTCTCTGCGGCAAGGCGCTGATAAGTCTGGGGGTCAAGGACCGTAATATTGGAGATCATGGTCAGAAGGGTGGGCACGCTTTCCTTGAATTGCTTCGTCGGCGCTTCATATCCGAATACGACCCGGTGGGATGCTTGATATTGAATGAGTACCTTCCTTCGATCGGGATGTTCCCGGGGCCGCTCTTCTGATATTTTACGACCGTCCGCATCCGGTCCGCGCGCTTCTCGACTCCAGGACTTTCAGGTCCGGGATTTGCTGGGTCAGGTTTTTCAAGGTGGCGGCCGCAAAAGTTACGGAGTTGTGTTTCGGGTCGATCTTCTCCAAGAAAAGCATGCTCACATAGGAAGTTTTTTGGTCGGCGAAAACACCATCTTTCCGTTGGGATATTGCTGGGTCCTTCCACCCCTTGGGGTTGTAAAGTCCAAAAGCGCCGTCTTCGGTCACATGGTATTCATAGTTCGAGAAATCTGGCTTTGCTTGGGCGGGCAAATACTGGGGGATCAGACCGATAATTAGGACGGCTGCAAACTGGATGAAATTTCTGACGACCATTCGGCCCCCCTTTTGGGATTGGGGTTTGGGGAACAAGGGGAAAAGCTCCGAAGTAAAAAAGACTTCCTCCGGAGCCTTGATCGAAGATTTATGCGATTTTAAAAGTCGTCGTCCTTTCTTACAGAGCGCTGTCAGAAAACTTGTTCTGGTTCAAAATTATTGAAACATCCCCAGCCTAAAACGGAACCAGTTAAACACTGCCATTTGGCTGGTAATGGGCATGAAATTCTCCCATCCCAACCCCAGGAAAATTCAGGCTGACCTTCGATAAACCACAGGTTCTCCCCGGGCCGGTAGAATGCCCGTTCCATAATCCCATCTCCATTGTAATCTCCAGGAATCGGGAAACTGGCCCAGGCTCCCCATCCGAATTGGTGAAGGAAATGCACATCGGCTGGGTCTGGCCTATCGTGCTCCCTCCAAAGCCACTCATTACTTCCCGTGGGGTTACTATTGTTGGCATAATAAATGCCAAGCTCCCACTTGCCGTCACCATTCCAATCGCCGGGAACAGGGATGCAATCTGCGCCATTCCAGCCGAATTTTCCTAATTCGTTGGTGGTGCCGTAGCCATACATGAACCATTGATTGTCCGCAACATTATAAAGGACCATATCATCCTTACCGTCCCCGTCGAAGTCCCCGACGATAGGAATGCAATTTCCGCCTCCGTAGCCGAACTCGTATATATCAAATGCTCCCGGGGTGTTTTTTCTCTCAATAAACCAGCGGTTGTCCGGCCAATAGTAGAAAGCCCTCTCGATCTGCCCATCTCCATCATAGTCCCCGGGAACAGGAATACTGTGATCCTGTTCGAATCCCCCCATGCCCATATTTTCATTCGCAGCCGGATATCCTCTGATAAACCATTGGTTGGTGGGGATGTGATAGACTGAAATATCCGTGTTTCCATCCCCGTTCTGATCCCATATCAAAGGATAGAAATCCGTTCCTACCGTCCCCCATCCCAATGCTCCCCGATTGTCGTTCTCAAACCTCAAAAACTGAAAGGTAGGGAAATGAAAGGCCGCCACATCTGTTATCCTGTCCCCGTCGTAATCAAATAAGGCGCCTGGGGCGAGTTGAATTACCAAAGATGGCCCCTCGCAAACAGCAGGATTAGCCTCTTGACCGCAAAAATAGTAAGCAGTACTCTCAGTTATAGCTGCGGGAAGAAGGAGAGCTATGGACAAATAGTTGTCGTTCAAGTCTCCGGCAAGCCAACTGTTGCCGTTGGCCAAGAGATCAATGGTGTAATAAGTATAAGTGGAGGAGAGAACCGGCGAGGTGCCTATCGGTTGTCGCTCAATCGCAGGTTGAGTATACCAGGTTATGCCGGGCACCTCTTGACCCAGACCGAGGCCTTGTTCCCAAGTGTCATCGCCGCTATGATAGACCTCCACCTGTCCTCTGGCACTTGTAGTAACAAAAAGGCGCAATTTGACCGAGGTGATATATGCGGGGTCAATGCCGGCAAGGCTGCTCAGGTCAAATTTTATATAGGTCCGTCTCTCTCCGGTTAATTGTCCGCTCGCGAAAGCTTTCGACACAAGCAAGTTGGTCACATGGCCGTAATTCCAGGCCGGATTGGAGGAAAATACGAAGGCATCATCAGTCGCCCGGAGGATAACGGTGCTAGCAAGCCCATAAACCGGCAGAAGGAAACTCACGGCCAATAGGCCGCCCAGGATAAACAGTCCTTTTTTCATGACTACTGCCTCCTTTTTTCTTGTTTCAAGATAAATAACCAAACTTCAAAAGCAAAATCTATTTAATTCCATAAATCAGCTTGCAAAAATCTGCAGAAGATTTGCATGGAGATTCAGTAGCCCAGGACGGCAGCCCCGGTTTTATCATACGTGCTCAGAATACCTTCCTTCTTCACCCCTCTTGAGATCGCAAGGATCCAGAGATTTATAAGGGCCGGTCCGCCCTCAAGACCGATGTTTCCTTGGGAATCCACCCAATACCTGCCTTGATAGACGTGGGTGATTTGCTGCAGGGCGACGACATCCAGCACATGAAGCTGCCGTCCATTGATGAATACGCCCGTGTTGCCATATGAGGCGTCGGCCGAAAGCGGGCCTCCAATATCGAGAAAAGGAAGTATAATCCCAGCCGCCGGACCGCCGCGGTAACCCCATGCGCCGCACACCCTGTCATACCAGTAGTCGCCAGGGAGGATGCGGACTCCGTACTGTTTTTCCAGGGCCTTAACCTTTTCATCGCTCAAGCGGGTTCCATTGACAATGACCGAGGCCTGGGTCGGCTCTTTGGGCGGATTTCCCTTCTCTTGGGCAAAAAGAGGTGATTTGGGAGGTATCCTCAAGTTCAGGACCTCCTTTGGACTATGGTTCGCTGAACCTACGGGCAAAAAAAGATCATGTCTGATAACAGCCATCTCCCCACTGCATATGGTCCAGCCCAGGGATAGGAAAGCTACCAAGAGTACCAAGAGAATAAAATGGAAAAGAGCCTTTATTCGTTTCGACTTCAAGCAAACGGAATGCTTTTCCATAATTCCTCCTCGTCATTCAGGTCAACAGCGGAGTTATCCCCCTCTCAAGGGTGCAAGTCTGCCACCCCTCTTCATCATCCTTATTACCATTTAGAATTGGATACAGCCTTTTGCAGCAAATTTCCCCTGTTCCTTTAGATCCACTCCTTTTTGGCCTTCACCTCCAAAATCCACTTTTCCCATTGCTACATCCAACCCCCATTTCTCGCAAGCCAAACCAACGCATCCCTTCGCCTCCAGCCCAAGCTTCCCGCAACCATCTATTTCGATCTTGCCGTTGAAACTTGTATGACCAAAGTCAACCCCATATTCGGCTAAGACCCCTATGCCCGAGGGATCACCCTCTCCAAAGGGATCCAAAGCCGCACCCACGCCAATTCCAACTCCTCCTTCCAAGCAAAACGAAACTTTACCTTTATCTATCGCAAACTTAAACCCGCCTCCTGGGCCCGCATAGAATGAGCCTTCAAGTGAAAAGAACCCACTCGGATCGGTAAAATTAATCGGATTATTATTGACGTAGCCATAAAGATTGGCCTGCCGTCCTTTATAAAAAGCACCATCACGGGCCGCCCACCTTCCGGCCGAAGAATCGTAATCCCTGAATCCAAATCGCACCAAATCAGTGATCGCGTCCGACAAACCTCCTGCGAAACCGATCGGCAGTCCAAATCCGGGATTGCTGTCGGAAAGAAGACTTCCGTAGCTGTTGTATTCAATAATCCTGACCACATTCCCACTGCTATCGCTTACGACTCGCGGGGAACCAACCTGGTCAGTTGCAACATAGAAAACCGTCCCCCCTCGTTCGATGGCGTAGAGATACCCCCAATCATCATAATAGAAGGAACTCAAAATACCATTAGGATCACGCCCGGCACTAATTTGCAATGAGTTCTGCTGGTTTCCGTAGAAGTATTGATATATCCCTGCAGAATCCGTCCGCGCGATTCTCCTGTGAAGCCCATCGTAGGCATAGCTAACCGTCTGTCCACCGACGGTTGCCTGCAACAGTTCTCCCCTTGCGCTGTATTGGAAGGTGTTTGTTCCTCTTCGGACCATGAATCCATCCGCATCATACTGGTAGGAAATAGTCCCGTTTAAAACAAGTTGGTCCTGGGCGTTGTACGTTGCCGCCTCAACCGGACCGCCCCCCACCTGGGCGCTGACTCGGTTACCGTTAAGATCATAGGCGTAAATTTCAAACGGCACCCCATCTCTGTTCACACCGGTTAATTGACCGTCAACGTCATATGCATAACTAAAAGTGTGGGTAGTGCCATAAGCAGTTTCCACCTTCTGTAATAGTCGCCCAACAGCATCGTATCCGAACTGGATACGGTAGATAATCTGCCCATTCACGGTATGGGTACGGCTTGTCATCCGGGCCAGATTATCATATACAAATGCGATGCTCAGAATGCCGTCCTGGATAGCGCTCACCCTTCCCTCAGGGCCGCTGCGGATGAAAGTAAAAGGCCCGTCATTGATTATAAGATTGTCATGGTCCCGGACCAAAGTTCGATTGAAGGTATCGGCTCCGCTCGAAAAATTAATTTGCCTCAAGAAAAGCCGTTATTGTAACTGTAGCTGAAATGTCCATTGGCGGTTCCTGAGAAGGTGGTTCCAATTACCAGGCTCCCGTCATAAGTAAATCCGATTTCCTGTGGCGCGCCGCCCCCCGCGGGAGTCCGGACAATACGGTTCACCCTGAAGGTACTGTCGCCCACCCCATAGGTCAGAGCTATCGACGCCTCCGGAAATTCGAATCCCGTAGGCCTCCCTCCGCTGTCATACCCGGCATCCACGGTACGCCCGCTTGCCGAGATGGTTCTTACCCTCTGGCGGTCCGCATTATAGAAGAAAGAATGCATAGAGCTATCCGGTGCGGTGTAGCTCTTGTCCTGGTTGATTCTGGTATAATCAAGGCCATGAACGGCTCCGCTGGGCATTCCCACCTGGATCATACTCCCGTTAGCATCATAGGCAAACCAGTAGGTCCTCCCGCTCGGGAGTATCCACTGGATTGCCCTATTAGCGTTATCATATTGAATCCCAATGGTGTTTCCCAATTAGTTTTGCCTACTGCCCACCCGCCCCAAGGAATCATACGTATAGGTTGTAATCTGGCCGCCGTGGGTCGTTTCCACCGTTCTTCCTCTCCCGTCATAAGTAAAGGTCAGCGGAGCCAGGCTGGAATCCGGGAGAAAAGAAAGTATTCTACCCTTAGAGTCAAGAATAGTCCTCTTCTCTCTCCGGGCAGGGGTACGAGTGATAATTTGCCTCGAAGCAGCGTCATACCCTCTCGTATAGGTCTGCCCATCCAAAACAATCGTATCGTTCAGCGCTGTTAGACTGAGCAGATTAGTCGGATCTGATAATGAAACTTGCCTGCTCATAGATAATGTAGATGAAACCCCTCCGGGGGATACCATTGTAAACGCAGTTGCCAGAGACGACTGCATTCCAAAACGCGGATCGGGTCCCTCGACCAAGGTTGTCCTGGTGCCATCGGGATCCGTCACCTGGCGACTCCCGTCGGTGCCATCAGGAGCTCTGTTTGGGCGCCTGCCGGCGAGGTGTTAATTTTTCGGGTTTCCCCTGTAGAAAGGCGCTCATCTTTGAATCGGGTAGTCCTGCCCAGAGCAGTGGTTTGGGTAACCTCGTAATCTTTTCCGGCTTCAGCCCGGGCCATCGCCAGGAATCCCCCCTCTGGGTTATCCTCCCGAATGAGGCGCCCTTGGGCATCATAGGTTATTGTGGAGGTATTTCCTTTCGGATCGGTGAAGCTCGTTAGGAGCCCATCGCCGGTTATACGAGTCGATATGCCTCACCCATGGGTTCGTGATCCGCGCGAGGTACCCATTCTCATCCAGGCCCAACGTCGTGCGCTGGCCGTAAGGGCCTGAAATGGCCGTGGCATCCCCGTTGATGTTGCGTTCTATTGTCGTTATGTTCCCATCGCCGTCCGTAATCTGCGCCAAGCGACCGGTGCTGTCATAAGAGAAGCTATACAGGTCGCTCCAGTGAGGGCATTTAAGGTCTGTAAATGGCGGCCTTCCTTTAAAGCGATAAAGCTGACTGCCGTCTTCTGAGGCGATGGGAATTTCGAATGCTGAAAATCCGCCGAAAAACGACTCCATCTTCGGATCCGGCATAGTTAACCGGAATCAACAAATTCCCTTTTGGATCCACGGCCACAGCCAAATTTGCAATTGAGTAGTGCACTGGCTGCCGGCTCCGCCATCTCCTCAAAGCATAACCCAGTACCCGCTATTGTGGTAATGATTCCAGTGGAGCCCACCATCCGAATCCGACTACTAGCAGAATCCGCAATGAACAGGTTTCCCTGCCGTTTACTGTTATCCAATGGGAAGGAGATGGGCGCCGGTCGCAAGGCCGCCGTCTCCACATGGGTTCAGTAGGGAACATGCATGACATTTCGCCTCCCAGCCACTGGTTATGATACCCGTCGGGGTCTACCATTCGAACCCGATTGTTAATATCGGCCATGAATAGGTTCCCTCTGACCATCCACCGCCAGCCCAGTATTGGACTGAGGAGCGCACTGGTCGCAGAGCCGCCGTCCCCGTTGTCACCAGTTGACACTCCCAGTACCCGCCACTGTGGTGATGATTCCATCAGGTCCCACCATCCGTAACCGATATGCTTGCATCGGCAATGAACAAATTTCCCTGACCATCTACTGCTACGCCCGAAACCGACCCATAAATTGCGCACTGGTTGCAGGCCCACCGTCCCCGCAATGGGCTGTAGTAGATACACATACTCTCCAATCCCCGCGACGGTGGTGATGATCCCATCGGGTCTCACCATCCGGACTCGATTATAATCGGCAATGAACAGGTTCCCGAGCATCAACCGCCACATCCTGGGGGTTAATAAGCTGTGCGCTGGCGGCAGGTCCACCATCTCCGCATAGTTCTGTACCGGGCCAACAGGAAAGCCATTTCCAGCCACCGTTGTGATGATTCCATCAGGCCCTACCATACGGATGGTATTACTGTACATATCGAGATAAACAGATTCCCCTGACCATCCGCCGCCACACTAAAGGAGACATTCCTGCGCTGGTCGCAGACCGCCGTCTCCGCTGGAAATAAATGACCCATTTCCCGCTATTGTCTTGATGGACCCCTCCCCTTGGCGAGTCGGCGCCTTGTTCCATCTCCAAAAAACACTACCGAAGTAATTGGATCATAGGCATGATGTCCCTCGGTTGCCCACCCACCGAGACCTATTCCCCGGATATCAATTCCACCAATCACGGCTTGCCAATACTGAGTGGTGGTAATCTCCTGACGGGTTTCGTTCCCGCCTATCGGCGTCTCGCCAAGCCGACCGAAGGCTTGTTCCCTTTCTCCCGGATTTAAGTATACCCCCCCATATACATAATTGATCCTACCCGTGATCTGCTGACCTCCATTGAGTGGTCGTCCATAAACATCTTTTCCGTCCCATGTAAAGGTATAAATCTGGTTAGGGGCCGGGCTGTACGTTTGATCGAAATTCCGGCCAGCAACTGAGAATATCAGTTCGATCCGGCGCAGGCTCGCAGGTACGCTCGCTCCGCTGAGTGGGATATCAAGCGTATAAGCTGCTTTTCGGCTAGCTACCCGGTCGCTTCGGTAATTCAAACTGAAAGGGGCCCCGGTAACGGAACTCTCTCCCTGAGAACCTGGTTCTGACACTCGATAATGGATGCGCTGCTCTTACAAGGATCGTTGGTGGAATTATCATTCCCACTGCCTCCCGGGGGTCCCTGGATTTGGCTGACCGGGCGGAGTTGCATCAGAGGGCGGGCCATATGGCCAGTTATGATCACAGGCGTAAAGTGGGTGATTGGTACCCGCCATAGAGTCTGTCCCGCCGCGTAAAGCGAAGCAAGCTGCTGCCTCTCCGCATCCGTAACTCCCAAAGCTGCCCCATTGTCGGCAAGATCGTCCCCATTCGTATCAAGGTTCGCCAACCCCCCGGAGGATGCTCAATATCTTTATGACCCGCCCGTTGTTGGAAGCCACCCAGACGCCTCTTTCCCGGTCATAATAACCTGTGGGAACCACGATCCCAACCGGGAAGTTTAGAAAATTCTCCACATAGTTGATGATTGGCTGGCTGAATCTCACTTCCTTGGCCCCGGCGGCAATGGCTTCATCCGCCGACAATTCGACGGCATAGGTATAGCCGCTCAAAGGGGGTAAGGGGGCCGGCATGGCCTTTGGGCCATTGGGCCCCACGGTATACTCAGTCGCCCGAACATTCAGTGTAGTCAAAGGCTGAGTGCTGCCGTTAGGAAGTGTCATTGTTGCCGTTGTCCCCTGCCTGAAAAGGAGAGTTGCCTGGCGGGTTCCATCGGAGTCCGTGACCGGGTTTCCCTGAGCGACCTGGATCGGAACACTGGCATTGAGGTCGATAGGGGTGACCCGCGAATCCAGGGGAATCAAAGCAGCGTCCGGGACATGGGCGTAATTTTGCCAGGGGACATTCACGGGCCGGTGGGCAGGCAAGAATCCTGTTTTCTGGTAGTTCACAGTAAGAATTCCTCCCCCGTTCACCGCCATATCAAACATCCCATCCTCGCGGGATAGGGTCTGGCCAAATTCCGGGATGATTGAGAATGGTTATTGCTACCCCGGAAAGGGCACTCCCCTCCCGGGTAATCACTTTCCCCCTCAGCACCGCGGCCCTCTTCGCCTCGATCGTCCCAGGCGCTATCTCCCGTCTGAACCGGTAGCGCCCCCGTATACAAAAACTCCGTCGCCGCAGCAAGATTGGTCGCAACCGTCTGGTCAACCGGCGGCGCCACAGTGGCCGGATCCGGCGGAAGACCCCCCCCAGGCCCCAAAGAAACCACCAAACTGATGAAGGCCCCCTCCCGCACCGACTCCATCCCACAGGCTCTGGCTGATGCTCCATCCCACAGGGCTCTGGCTGATCACACTCCCAACAGGTACCGTATTGCTGTTCGATGTGGTTACGCTCCCCACCTGCAAATTGCTGTTAAGAATGGCTGCTTCCGCAGCCGCCTGCGTCATCCCCACCGTATTCGGCGCCAACACCACAAACCGAAACCAGTTCCCGATCGCAACCTGGCTTGTTATAGGAAGGAAATTACCCCCATCCCAACCCCACACAAACTCCGGCTCCCCCTCGATGAACCACCGGTTCTCCCCGGCCCGATAAAAGGCCCTTCTCGTAACCCCATCCCCGTTGTAGTCACCCGGAATCGGGAACGACTCCAGCCCTCCCCACCCAAACTGCCCCATGTTGTCCCCGGGGTATCCCTTCACGAACCACTGATTCGTAGGAATATGGAACACCGCAATATCCGTCTTCCCATCTCCGTCGTAGTCTCCAGGAATCGGAAGGCAATCATCTCCACCCCAACCGTACTGCCCCAGATCGCCCACCCCGTACATGAACCACTGGTTACTGGGAATATGGTACAACACCATGTCCGTTACCCCGTCCCCGTCGTAGTCCCCAGGGACCGGTATGCAGTTCCCCCCATCATAACCAAAATCCACATACGTCACCGACTTGTCCGGCCACTCCACGAACCACCGGTTGGTCGGCGAATGATAAAAAGCCCTCTCGGTTATCCCGTCTCCGTTGTAATCCCCGGGCACAGGCACGCATTCCGCCCCGTTCCAGCCAAATTGCCCCAGGCTATCTCCGGGATACCCCTTCACGAACCACTGGTTGGTGGGGAAGTGGTACATGGATACTTCCGTCTGCCCGTCCCCATTGTAGTCCCAAACCAAAGGATAGCAGTCCGCTCCCCCCCAGCCGTACTGACCCATATTTCCCAAATAATCCGTGAAGAACTGATCCGATGGCAAATGAAAAGCAGACACGTCCGTCGCCCGGTCCCCGTCATAGTCAAAATACACCGGAGCCACCTTGAACCTTGCTTCCTGCCAGGTGCTCGGGGCGTCAAAATACTGGTTGTTTGGCCACCCATAGTCGTTCCCTACCCCGCTGACCCAATGGTGATATACGGAAATCCCAAACACATGTCTGCCGGTATTGCTTACCAAGCCTACCGGGATCTTCCACTCGGCCGTGTCGTTGTTACCGGAAGACGCGGCTGCGTTCCAGCCGGTGATGGATTGATCTATCACATACCCATTGGCCACCCCTGTGCCGCGGTAAGCTGAAACACTACCCGTCAGGATGTCGACTCGGAGAGAGAGATCTGAACTCTGGGCAACCGCTTCTTTGCCGTCGTTTGGGTCTAAGTAGACCGAGGCGAAGCGGCTGGCAAAGGTGCCTGAAACCGCAGTCATGCAGACATACAAGTATCCATCGTGGTATTTCAGATATACCGTGGAAGTTGCGCTCTGTTCGGCAAACGTCACGGTTAGGGCGTCTGTGTATTCGGTGCAGGTTCCATCGATCGTGGGGGGATTGGCGGAATGTGGAACGACCGTCTGGGCTATTCCCGACTGGATCCAGAGGAAGGTGAGAAAGAAGAAGGTAAGAACAGCAGCGGTCCAGATCAAACGCGAGGATCTCGGCAACATGGTCTCTCCTCCTGTGCGGTTGGAAAGAATAGAGAATGCCTTTAAGTGCTCATGATTTACATTGCTTCCGCTTGGTTTGAACATTCTGATTTAGAAACGGAATCATATATTGAGGCGCTATGAAAAAACCTATTCCCCGGCCAACGAGAAATGGGTCTTTAGAAAGCCTTCTCATTGCTCCCATCGGGGCCAGAAGGTCAAGGTGAAATTTGAAAGGGTTCTGTCAACAGAGAATAGCCAATGGACTGAATGGTAGCAGGATTAAAAATCCTGTCAAGCGCATTTAAAAGAAGAATGATTTGAGGAGGCCTTTGAAGAATTCGAACGCCGCCGGATCAAACGATTTCACACTCCACACGGGGCTTAAGACTTTTAGCCCACGTTTTCAAGCAACAAATTACCCGCGTTCTTTGTTCTCCTATCCCCCGGCTTAAATCGTCCGCGAGAAGCTCCCCAAAAATGACTTACTGAAAAACTCCCCTAATAAACCGGAACCAGTTGAACACATTAATCTGACTCGTGATCGGCATGAAATCCTGTCCGCCCCAGCCCCAAACGAAGTCTGCTTGTCCCTCTATAAACCACCAATTCTGGGCATATCGGTAGAACCCTCTTTCCACGGTTCCGTCCCCATTGTAATCCCCCGGAATCGGGAAACTCTCCGTGCCTCCCCAGCCATACTGCCCGAGGTTATCTCCCGGATACCCCTTCACAAACCACTGGTTGCTGGGAATGTGATAAACGGCAATGTCCGTGGATCCGTCTCCATCGTAATCCGCAGGAACCGGAATACATTCCGCCCCGTCCCAGCCATACTGACCCTGGTTCCCTGCCCCGTACATCAACCACTGGTTGGAAGTAATATGGTAAATCATCAGATCCGTCGTCCCGTCGCCGTTGTAATCCCCCGGAACCGGGATGCAATCCGCCCCGTTCCACCCGAACTGGATCTGAGTTACCCCTCCCTGGGCTTCGATGAAGAAGGTGTTGGAGGGGGTGTGGTAGAAGGCCCGTTCCATGATTCCGTCGCCGTTGTAATCCCCCGGGACGGGGATGCAGTCTTCCTGGCCCCAGCCGAACTGGCCCATGTTGTCATAGGGGTATCCTTTGACGAACCACTGGTTGGTGGGGATATGGTAAATAGAAACCTCCGTAATCCCGTCTCCGTCATAGTCCCAGACGAGGGGGTAGCAGTCGGCCCCGCCCCAGCCGTATTGGCCGATATTGCCGCCATAATCCGTGAAGAACTGATTAGTGGGAAGATGGAAGGCCGCCACATCGGTACGCCCATCCCCGTTAAAATCGGCGCCGAAGCGTGCGGGGAGGAGATAGAACCTTTTAACCGACTCAAACAAAGACCCATCTGCGTACCCTCGCGCCCGGACGTAAAGATTCTGGTATAAGGGAAGAGAAAGCCCCGTAATCCTCCATCCCCCTGCGATCCTTGTCCCGGTCCCCAGGTTTGTCCAAGTGACTCCGTTAAGGGAGTGTTCAAAGGTGACCCCCCAGACTTCGGGGCTCGCCTGCCCCCTCATCCAGGTCACGTTCGACCCGTTTGCAAAAACATCGAGATTCTGAAGGGCGGCATCCGTATTTGTAATCCGGGCCAGACGGTTTCTCGTCAATCCGCCTATGGTGGTAAACCAGCCCCCTAAGAGGACCTCACCGTCCGCCTGCACGGCGATGGCATAGACATAGTAGTTCGCATTGGGATCAAAGCCGACATCGAGGCTCCCGTCCGGGTTCAAACGCGCGATGTAGTTTCTGGTGATGGCATCCACGCTAAGGAAATCGCCTCCAATCAGAATCTTCCCGTCCGTCTGCAGGACAATCGAAGAAACGGAGTTGGAGAGGATCGGGTCAAAGTCTGTATCCGCTGCTCCGCCCGATTCCAGACGGGCCAGGAAGCGCCGCGTTACCCCCCCAATATTCCAGAAAGTTCCCCCCGCGAGAATCTTTCCGTCCGGTTGTACGGTAATGGAAAATACAAAACTATCCGCGTGGGCGTCAAAACCTGTGTCCAGAGTCCCCTCCGGGTTCAACCGGGCAATGAAATTCCTCGTCTCCCCGCCAAGTTGTGTGAATTCCCCTCCGATTAAAATCTTGCCGTCTTGCGGGAGGGCTATGGCATGGACAAAACCGCCTGTGCCAATATTGAGGTTAAACCCCGTGTCGAGACTTCCATCCGGATTCAGCCGGGCTAAGTATTTCCTTTCAACCCCGCCAACCGTCAGGAACTCACCCCCGATGAGGATCTTCCCGTCCGGCAGCACGGCTATGGCCCGGACCCAGCCGCTGGCATCGGTTCCATTGGGGTCGAAGGCCGTATCGAGGCTTCCATTCGGGCTCAGCCGGGCGATTCGCCGCCTCGTTACCCCGCCGACCTGCACGAACGACCCGCCTACCAGGATTTTCCCGTCCGGCTGCACGACGATGGCGTTTACATCGCTGGAAATATTCGGGTCGAAGTCCGGGTCAATGCTCCCATCGGGATTCAGCCTAGCCAGGCGGTTTCTCGCCGCCCCGGCGATGGAGCTGAAAACACCCCCGACCAGGATCTTCCCATCCGGCTGCACGGCTATGGAGGCGACGGTATTATTCGGACTGGGGTCGAAGTTTGTATCGAGCCTTCCGTCCGGGGTCAGCCGGGCGATATAATTTCTTGTATAGAAACCTACGCTGCCGAAAGCGCCTCCGATCAAAATATTCCCGTCTTCCTGAACGGCAATGGATAGAATCGCGCTGTTTGCGCCGATGTCAAAACCTGTATCGAGGGTCCCGTCCGCGTTCAGCCGGGCGATGTTGTTTCTCGCCACCGCGCCGATCCTGGTGAAAACACCCCCAATCAGGATCTTCCCGTCCGCCTGCACGGCGATGGAATAGACATCGGTGTCTGCATTAGGGTTGAAGCCGGTGTCCAGGCTCCCGTCCGCGTTCAATCGGGCGATATGGGTTCTCGTTCCTCCAGCGATGATAGTGAAATCGCCCCCGGCCAGGATCTGCCCGTCGGTCTCCACGACTATGGTCCTGACAATGCTGTCCGTGTTGGGGTCAAAATATAGATCCAGGACCCCATTCGGGTTCAGCCGGGCCATGTGATTTCTCGGAACCCCGTCAACGGCGTTGAACCATCCCCCGATCAGAATCTTCCCGTCCGCCTGCACGGCAACGGAATAGACATCGGCGTTTACGGTGGGGTTAAAGCCGCTATCGAGGCTCCCGTCCGCGTTCAGCCGGGCGATGCGGTTTCTGGGCTGTGTCCCAACCATGGTAAACCTGCCCCCGACCAGGATCTTCCCGTCCGATTGCACAACAATCGAAAAGACCTGGTTGTTGACGTTGGGGTTGAAGCCCATGTCGACACTCCCGTCCGCGTTCAGCCGGGCGATGCGGTTTCTCGTTTCCCCGCCGACAGCCGTAAAATCGCCGCCGATCAGGATCTTCCCGTCCGCCTGCACGGCAACCGAATGGACATAGTTGTCTGCATTGGGATTAAATCCGGGGTCGACACTCCCGTCCGGATTCAGCCGGGCGATGTAGTTTCTCGACTCCCCGCCGATGGCCGTGAATACGCCTCCCACCAGAATCTTCCCGTCTGTCTGCACGGCTATCGAAAAAACATAGTCGTTCGCGTTGGGGTTAAATCCGTCCAGGGCCGAAACGGAAAAAGCCGCCTCCGGCACACCCATTGCCAGGAAAACGAAAAGAACAAAGGTAAATTTGGATCGTATTTTACTCATGGAAAATGCTCCTTTAATGGCTTTCCGTGCAAGCAAATTAAGATATTGCAAGCCTGACCCCGAACTCTGCCGGGAAGACAGGGAGAAACAGAAAAGGCCCCGAGGAAAACATTCTTCCAAGGAGCCTTTACGCAGGAGCTTTCCGAACGGTAGGTCTCATAAGATCCTCGAGAAAATCAGCTGTCAGGTGCTGCCAACAAAACGAGAGAGGAGGACAATGATGACGCAAAAATAGATCAAAAATTAACCCCTGTCAAGCGCATTTTTGTCCGCGCTCGACAGCAGATTGCCCGGGCCTCTTCCAATTGCCCCCCCTCTTGGGTTTTCTAAAAATGACTTGCGGGCAAAGTCCTTTCCGGACCCCCCCTTCGTGGGAGCGACGGGAATTGGGGTCTTTTCGTATCCTGCTAAAATATTCCCATCATAAACCGGAACCAGTTGTACACGGCAATCTGGTTGGTGATGGGAATGAAATTGCCTCCATCCCAGCCCCAAACAAACTCCGTCCGTCCCTCAACAAACCATTTGTTCTCTGCCGGCCGGTAAAAAGCTCTCTCCACGATGCCGTCCCCATTGTAATCTCCGGGAATCGGAAAACTCTCCATACCACCCCATCCATACTGCCCTAAGTTGTCATCAGGATAACCCTTCACGAACCACTGGTTGGTCGGATAATGATAAACGGCAATGTCGGTAGACCCATCCCCATCGTAATCCGCAGGAACAGGGATACACTCCGCTCCATTCCATCCATACTGACCTTGGTTTCCTTCTCCATACATCAACCACTGGTTCGTCGGCAGGTGATAAATCATCAGATCCGTTCGGCCATCCCCGTCATAGTCCCCCGGGACCGGGATACAATCCGCCCCGTTCCACCCGAACTGAATCTGGGCAGTTCCCCCCTGTTCTTCGATGAAGAAGGTGTTGGAGGGGGTGTGGTAGAAGGCCCGTTCCATGATTCCGTCGCCGTTGTAGTCTCCGGGGACGGGGATGCAGTCTTCCTGGCCCCAGCCGAACTGGCCCAGGTTGTTTCCGGGGTAACCATTCACAAACCACTGGTTGGTGGGGATGTGGTAGATGGAAATCTCGCTCGTGCCGTCTCCGTTGTAATCCCAGATTAGGGGCATGGAATCCGATCCTCCCCAGCCATACTGGCCCAAGTTTCCGCCGTAATCGGTGAAGAACTGATCGGAGAAAAGGTGAAAAGCAGCTACGTCGGCAATCCCATCCCCATTAAAATCAATAGACTTTTGAAACCCTCCGAACTGGGCAAAATAGGGTTGGGCATCGTTTCCCACGGCGGTAAATTCTCCGCCCACATAAGCGATTCCGGAGTTCACGGCAATCGCATAAACATAGGGGTAATCGGAATTCAGAACCGGGGTCCCAGGAGGCAAGGATCCCCGTTGCCGCATCAATGGCGGCAAGACGATTTCGCGGCTGAAAATTGATCTGGCTGAATTCGCCTCCTACATAGACCATCCCTCCCGCCGCGGCAATCGCGAATACATTTGTATCGAGCGTTCGGCGCCCATGGGGTAATCTCCCCATTGGAAACGTCGAACGAAGCAATACCGTTTCTTGCCTGATTGCCGATGTTTGTAAAACTCCCCCCTGCATAGAGAATCCCGTCGGCCAGCGCAAGAGAAAAAACCGCATTATCCGCATTGGGATTCCAGGCGTGACCTCTCCGGTTGAAACCTCGATGGCCGCAAGATTATTGCGCGGCTGCCCGCCGATAGTGGTAAACCCTCCGCCGGCATAAACGATTCCCCCGCTTACGCCCAGGCAGTTGATATACGCGTCGGCATTCGGGTCCCAGGAGCGTCAGTAACACTGCTGGAAGCATCTATGGCCGCAAGGTTATTTCGCGGCTGCCCGCCGACGGTGGTAAATTCTCCCCCCGCATAAACCGTGCCTTCATTCACCGCAAGGGCGCTAATATTACCATCCGGGTCGGGGTTCCATGACGTCGTCTCCCCGGTTACCGCATCTATGGCGGCAAGACGATTTCGCGGTTGGTTGCCCATGTTGGAGAAACTGCCGCCGGCATAGACGATTCCCCCGTTTACGGCCAAGGCAGCGACATAGGCGTCGGCATTCGGGTTCCACGAGGTCGCCTGTCCGGTTGAGGATTTGATGGCCGCGAGGTTGTTTCGCTTCTGGCCCCCCAGGCTTGAAAATCTCCCGCCGGCATAGACGACATCTCCGCTTACAGCGACGGCTCCGGCCCAGGAGTCGGCATCCGGGTTCCAGGAAGTCGGCAATCCGGTTGAAATATCGACAGCCGCAAGATTGCTTCGCTCTTGCCCCCCGACCGCCATGAATGAGCCGGCGATAAATACCACGCCTCCGCTTTCGGCCAGACCGCCTACAGAACCGGTGACATCGGGATCCCAGGAAGTGGGGGAACCGGTCGCGGCATCAATGGCCGCAAGCCCATTTCTCGTCTGGCCGCCGACCCAGGTGAAACTCCCTCCCGCATAAACAATGCCATTCCGTATAATTAAAGTTCCAACCCCTCGGTCGGCATTCGGATTCCAGGGGGTGATTCCTCCTAAAGCGGCATCGATAGCCAGAAGGTGGCGCCTTGTTATGCTGCCCCCAAGAGAGGTAAAATCTCCGCCAACATAGACGATCCCGTCGCTTTCGACAATCGCGCCGACACTCCCATTGAGGTTCATGTTCCAAAAAGCGGGCGTTCCCGTGGCGGGATCGAGGATGCAAAATTACTCCTGGCCTGGCCTCCGATGGTAGTAAATCCTCCCCCCACAAACACTTTGCCGCTGCCGGCGGCGATCGCATAGACACTTCCATCCACACCCGGATTCCAGGGCGTGGGCAGTCCCGTGGCGGTATCGATGGCGGCAAGATTATTCCGCGATTCGCCGCCAACACTTGAGAAGTACCCTCCTACATAAAGTATGCCGCCGTCCAGGGCAAGGGCAGTCACATACCAATTCCCGGTTCCGCCCACATCGGGATTCCAGGACGCATCCAGCGTTCCGTCCGGTTGGATTCGGGCAATTTTATTCCGCGCTACGCCCCCCACCGCCGTAAAATTCCCGCCGATGAACCATCCGCCGGAGCCATCCGGGATAGCCTTATGGACTAATCCATTAACCATCGCGTAACCGGGAAGCGGAGCCCCGGTTGCTGCGCTCAGGGGAACTCCACTCCCGGTTTTGGGCCCAATCTTCGTGAAGCTCCCGCCAATATAGGTGGTGTGGCCCACGCTCACAATCGTTCCGACAAAACCATTGGTCACCCAGGTTCTTGTGTTGGGGTTTTCCGGGGGCAAGGCCGAGGCCAAGAAAGGATGCCCGATCATCAACAAAAGGCAAAGGCAAAAGGTAAATCTCAGATGTTTTGAATAACTCCAAATTTTTTCCTTCATTTTCCCCCTCCATTCCTTTCTGAATTACCTTAATCTCAATTTTCCCAAAATCCGTTTCTACGTTTTCATTGTGCGGCCATTTTTTTGGGATCTTCCGTCGGTACCGGACACCTATTTCTTACTAACTCTTTGTATTGATTCAGGTAGTGGAATAATTCCTTTCCGCCTGGATGCCGGATGGCGACGATTTAAGAATTCCAAACTTCCCACGACAGGCTGGATGGTCCAACGAGGATCCCGGCCATCGGCGAGCGGATTGAGGCTGTTGCGAAGAATGTCGCAATAATGCCTATGCCTCACCTGAGGATAAGGGCTTAAACTCAAATAAGTCGGATGAAAATGAATAAGACGGTTGGGAACACCAAGGGCGTAGCTCGCGCAGGTAGACCACTCATAGGTCGTCGGATTTTCTACCTAATCCGACCCGCACAGGATTTCGATCCAAATACCTAAGCGCGGCAAGAGCATACAAATCATCCTCAACAAGACAAGCTCGATACCGCCTCTCCCAGAAATGACCGCTGCGGTGTCGGAGCCGATGAAAGGCCTTGGCGGTCTCAGTCATAAACCACCGAAGAGGCCGACCGAGAATCTTCTTGGCGGGAGATCTGAGCAGAAGGTGAATGTGGTTGGCCATCAACGTATAGGCATAAATTTTTCCTTCATATACCTCGCTCATTTCTCGCAAATGATCCAGCAAGATCTCAAAATCCTCCGGGTCTTAAAGTAGAACTCACGGTTGTTGCACCGGGCTACAACGTGAATTGTCTCTTCTGGAGCATAAAGACGGGGCAAGCGAGGCATGGCGATCTGAAGATGGGATCGCTTCTCCTTATCCCCCTCGCTGTATATAACCATAAATTTCTGTTCTCTCCGTTTGCTCAAACTTCAAAAACGAACCAAATAAAATCGAACGGTTATCTTTTCAAAGGTGTCCGGTACCTATGGATCCAATTAAGTCCCCACGAAAATCGTTGCGTGGTCATTCCGGATGAGGGGTTTTGAGCCTATCCGTAAATAATATTCCCCCCTTTGCAAAGGCAGGTGTGAAAAAATTGAAATATTCCCTCTCTCCCTGCCCTCTCCCGCAAGGGGGAGAGGGGAAATATATTGAAATTCAAAGAAAAATTCCCACCCTGAATGGGGGGAGGGACAGGGTGGGGGTGGAAAATAGATTTTTTTCACACCTTTCAAAGGGGGGTTCAGGGGATTTCTTAAGGCGGGCCCTTTCTGACCCTGCCTTCCCGTCAAGACGAACTATTTTCCTGCGCGATTATTGAACCTGTTCAGCACAAACCTGAACCAGTTGAACACATTGACCTGACTCGTGATCGGCATAAAGTCCTGCCCGCCCCAGCCCCAGACGAAGTCTGTCTGCCCTTCGAGAAACCACCAGTTCTCGGCATGACGGTAGAACCCTCTTTCCGTTACTCCATCCCCGTTGTAATCCCCCGGAATCGGGAAACTCTCCGTGCCTCCCCAGCCATACTGCCCGAGGTTTTCTCCCGGATACCCCTTCACGAACCACTGGTTGGTCGGATAATGATATACCGCTATATCGATCGATCCGTCCCCATCGTAATCCGCAGGAACCGGAATACATTCCGCCCCGTTCCAGCCATACTGACCCTGGTTCCCTGCCCCGTACATCAACCACTGGTTCGTTGGCAGGTGGTAAATCATCAGATCCGTCGTCCCGTCTCCGTCATAGTCCCCCGGAACCCGTATACAATCTGAACCGTTCCAGCCGAACTGGATCTGGATGGTTCCTCCCGGGTCTTCGATGAAGAAGGTGTTGGAGGGCGTGTGGTAGAAAGTCCGTTCCATGATCCCGTCGCCGTTGTAGTCTCCGGGACGGGGATACAGTTTTCCTGGTCCCAGCCGAACTGGCCCAGGTTGTTTCCGGGGTAACCTCTAACGAACCACTGGTTGGTGGGAATGTGATAAATCGAAACCTCGGTAATTCCGTCTCCGTTGTAGTCCCAGACGAGGGGGTAGCAATCCGCTTCCTCCCCAGCCGTATTGGCCCATATTGCCGCCGTAGGTTTCTAAAGACTTGGTCGCACGTATCGGTGGAAGGCGGCTACGTCGGTTTCCCCATCCCCATCAAAATCCGCCTGGAAATTTCCCGGTCCGAATTGGACAAAGTTGAAATGGGTGTATGCGCCCCAGGCAGAATTATTTCCGCCGATGGAATCGATGTTTCCGCCCGCATACAATATCCCCTGGCGCAGCGCAAGCGCCTGCACTTCACCGACAACATGGGGATTCCAATAGGTCAACGAGCCTGTGCCGGCATCAAAAGAAGCAAGATTAGCTCTGCTCAAGCCCCCGATATTCCAAAAGAAACCTCCCACATATAGGCTCCCATTACTCACCGCAAGAGAATAGACTTCTCGCTGCTGGCATTCAGACTCGGGGCCCAGCCGGGGATAGCCGCGCCGTCTGTCGTGTTGAGAGCCGCGAGCGATTGCCGCACTTGTCCGCCGATGTTCTGGAACACCCCCCCCCGCATAGACGAGTCCTCCGTCTTTGGCAAGCGCATAAACCAGGCGGTCGGCGTCGGGATTCCAGTTCGTCGCCTGGCCCATTCCCGCATCGAGGGCCGCAATATTATTCCGAGGTTGGCCGCCAATATGGTAAAATATCCCCCCGTCATAAATAATCCCCCCGCTTTTCCACGATGCATAACGGGGCCGTCGGCCCTCGGGATTCCAGGAGGTTGCTTGGCCGGTGGTCGCATCCAAGGCCGCAATCGAGCCTCGCCATTGGCCGCCAATACCGGTAAAATACCCCCCCGCATAAATAATCCCCCCGCTCTCCATAAGGACGTTAACCGAGCCGTCGGCGTTAGGATTCCAATCGGTCACTAAGCCGGTGGTCGGATCAAGAGCGGCAATATAATTTCGCGACTGCCCGCCAATGCTGGTGAAATCCCCGCCGGCGTATATCGTCGCGCCGCGCACCGCCAAAGCGCGGATGTAGAGAGAAGCGTCAGGATTCCAGGGCATGAGCCTCTCCTGTGGCCGCATCCGATGGCGGCAATAAAATTTCTCTCCTCGCCGCCAATGCTGCCAAAATCTCCCGCCGGCATAAATCGCCCTCTCCGCCGACGGCAAGACAGGAAACGCGGGCCTGTTGCCCTCCGGGTTCCAAATCAGCCAGCTAAGCCTGTCGTCGCATTGATAGCCGCAATATAGTGTCTCGCTCCGCCCGCCCATACTGGTATAAACCTCCGCCGGCATAAAATCAACCTCCGTTATTCTCGGCAAGGGCATAAACCCCGCCGATCCGACGCATCGGGATTCCAGGAAGTCGCAAGCCCAGTTGCTGCCTCAAAGCCGCAATACACACTCCTCGTCTGCCTCTAACCAATAGTGAAAAAATTCCCGCCCGCATAGACAATACCTTCCGCTCACCGCAAGCGCTCGAACAGCACTAATTGGCATTCGGGATTCCAAGGGTGTCCCTCCAAACCCGTAGTTGCGTCAAGAGCCGCAATATTGCTCCTTTGATTCTGACCTCCGATATCTGTTGAATTCTCCTCCCAGCATAAACAACCGGCCTCGCTCACGGAAAGGCAAGAATACGGGTGCATTGAAAGCGCATTCTGATTCCAGGAAGTCGTCTAACTCCGGTTGTCGCTATCGAGAGCTGCAATCTTATTTCATTGGCTGCGCCGCCAATATTGGAAAAATAGCCTCCCGCATAGACTCGTCGTTCCAGCTGACAGCGACGTTTGCGAAATATAGCTGCTATCCGCGTTCGGGATTCCAAGAAGTCGCTAACCCTGTTGCTCGCATCGAGAGCTGCAATATAATTTCGCTGTTGCCCGCCTATGTTTGTAAAGCTCCGCCCACATATAGTACCCCCCCGCTCCAGCGCAAGCGCATAACATACCTTGCCCGGCATCTGCCCATTCGGGTTAAATAAGATATCCAGCGCCCCCATCCGGCAAGGATGTCGGGCGATGCTGTTCCTCGTTACGACACCGCAGACGTGCACAAAACTTCCATCCAATGTACCACCCTCCCGAGCCATCCGGGACAACCTCTTCGACTAGTATTCATTAATCCTTCGCATAAACGGGGTATCGGTTCCCCCGTAGCAACTCTTAGCGGCACTTTTCTCCCGCTATTGGTCCGATCGTAGCTGAAATTCCCGCCGATATACGTGACGGGCCCAGAAGCGCGCTATCGGCCCAGACAGGACCGTTAGTTACCCAGGGTTCTTGCGATTCGGAATGGCGGGGAAGCGGCGTTCAGATCTAAGGAAAGGCCAAAAGTAAGAAGAAGCCCAGCGAGGATTAAAACCCAAGAACAGGCCAAGTGATTGCCATCGGATCGAATTGTTCTATTCATGTTGGTCCCCTTTCCTGGATCAGATTAGCAATATCCGCAGATGACCGTAATTCACTCGGTTCGCTCACACCCGCCAAACAAATTAGGGGTGGGATAGAGAATTGGGACAGAAGAGGCTCCATGGGATTCGGAAACCCCCTGAAGCCTTCATATACAATCCTTCGGATATATGTTCATTTTTGAAATCCAAAGGGTTGGAGGATTGAATTAGAACCACCAGAAATGAACAATTTCTAACCGTGACGATAGAAATACATTAAGGGAAAAGGGTTGTCAATGCATATTTAGCGGTTTGCTGAAAAAGTCCTTTTCGGCCTTATTTCGTCATTCCGCGGAAGCAGCAATCAAGTCTTTTCAAGACATTCTGGACTCCCGCCTTCGCGGGAGTGACGGCAATTGGGAGTATTTTCGCATCCTGTTAGGAGATTTGCTTTCTCAGATCATCAGAAACCCGCCGTCGATGTTGAAGGCTTGACCTGTAATGACGGATGCTTCGCGGCCGGCCAGGTACACGACGAGGGGGGCGACCTCGCCGGGTTCGAGGCGGCGGCCGATCGGGGTCATGCCCGCTTCATACTCCGCCACCGGTTTGCCGAGCCGCTTCGCCTCGAACTCCACCCGCAGGTTGTTCATGCGGGTGCGCACCGGCCCGGGGCAGATGGCGTTGACGGTGACGCCTTCCTTTGCGGTCTCCATCGCCATCGTGCGCACCAACCCCAGGAGACCGTGTTTGCTGGCCGCATAGGCCGCCCCGTGGAACAAGCCGATCTTGCTGTTAACAGAGGCGGTCATGATGATGCGGCCATATTTTCGCGAGATCATCGACGGCAATGCTTTCTTCGAAAACAGGTAAGGAACGGTGAGATTCACGTAGAGCAGCGTATCCCAAAAAGCGTCGTCGTAGTCCAAAACGGGCATGGGTTTTGCGCTGCTGCCCATCCCCGCATTGTTCACGAGAATGTCCACCGATCCAAATGCCTTCGTCACCCGGTCCCAAACTTTTTCAACGGCCCCTTTCTCCGCCAGATCGGCGACTATGCTTTCGCACCGGATCCCCATGCCGCCGAATTCCTTTTGTAGTGTCTCCAATTCATTCTTCGAGCGCCCCGTGATTGCCACATTCGCGCCTTCCTTGGCCAAGGCGCGGGCGATGGCCTCCCCGATGCCGCGGCTGGCGCCGGTGACGAGAGCGGTTTGGTCTTTAAGTTTCATGTTATCCTCCTTCGCAAAATGATTGGTTTTCATCCGCAAACTCTCTATCCCCTTGAGGGAGAGGGGCCGGATGAGACCACCCCCACCCTGTCCCTCCCCCGTCGAGGGGGAGGAAATCTCTTTTTCATTGCAGCAAGGTTATCCTCTCCCCCACGGGGAGAGGGTGGGGTGAGGAGATTCCCGGGTTTCCGGGTGGAAACTACCCTGTCTTTTGATGGACGATCTCGCCGTTGACGATCGTCATCGCCACATCCACCGCGGACCACTGCTCCGGCGGAAGGCATGACAGGTCCCGATCGAACACGGTCAGATCCGCCCACCGCCCGGGAGTCAGGGCCCCTAAGTACTTCTCCTTTCGCGAACACCAGGCCGGGAGGGCGGTGAAGGCCTTGAGGCTTTCTTCCAGAGACAGTTTTTCTTCAGGGAACCACCCACCGGGAGGGTTCCCGCGCAGATCCTGGCGGGTCACTGCCGCTTGCAGTCCCAGTAGCGGGTTTATGGGTTCAACGGGCGCGTCGGAACCAAATTGGACAGGAATTCCCGCCCGCAGAATCGTTTTCCAGGCGTAACCGGTTCGGCACCGATCCAAGCCCCACTTCTTCTCCGCCGTGGCCCAGTCGGTGGCCAGGTGCACCGGCTGCACGGAGGCCGTCACCCCCAGGCGGCGGAACAGCGACAAATCGCAGGGCCGGAAGAGCTGAACATGTTCGATCCGGTCTCGTCGCGGTCCAGGAAAGGCTTCCCTAACTGATTCGATCGCCTTGAGCGAGTTCGTCACGGCTTTGTCGCCGATGGCATGAATGGCGACGCTGTACCCGTCCTCGTAAGCCTCCATGACTTTTTTCCGCAGCGCAGGAAGCGTCAGGACCGCAAGCCCCCGGTCGGCGGGGTTATCCTCGTAGGGCGCGTGGAGCAAGGCCGTACCGGAGCCTAAAGATCCATCGGCGTAAAGCTTCACCGGCCCGAACCAGAGGCGGCGGCTCCCTCTCCACGGCTTGATGGAAAGCGCCCTCCCCTCCTCCAAACCCTCATAGGGCATCGCGTGATGAACCCGGATTTTGAGCGTGCCCTCCCGATCGAGGGCGGATAGCGCCTCCCACTCCCGCAGGCTCTCGCAGGAATGAACCCCCGTGACCCCGAAGCGAAACGCCTCCCGCTGTGCCGCGAGGGCGGCTTTCTTGCGCGTTTCCAGATCCGGAGGGGGGATAAATTTTTCCATGATCCGCCGCATTTCCCGCAGCAGGCCGTTGGGTTCCCCGCTCTTCTGGTCCCGTTCGATCCTGGCCCCCGGCGGATCCGGCGTCTGCCCGGTGATCCCCGCCGCCTTCAGCGCCGCCGTGTTGACCCACACGCTGTGCCCGCAGGCTCGGATCATCATGGCCGGGTTGTTAGGAGTCAGGTCGTCCAGGTCGAGGCGTGTCGGCTCCCTTTTTTCCTTCCAGAAATGCTCGTTCCATCCCCGGCCGATGATCCATTCCCCCGCCGGGTACCCGGCAACAGCCTCTCGGATCCGCTGCCGGCAGGAGGCCAGGGAAGAGAGATTCATGAGATCCACTCTCTGGAGGGTCAAGCCAAAGTTGACGAAATGGGTGTGCGCATCGACAAAGCCCGGGGTCACCAGTTGTCCCTTCAGCTCCCGTACCTGCGTTTTTCGCCGGCAGGCCTTTTTCACCTCGGCGTTGGTCCCCACAACGGCAACTCTGTCGCCCTCGACCCCCAGGGCCTCAGCCCAGGGTTGTCTTTTGTTTCCGGTGAATATTTTTGCGGAGAGGATGGCAAGATCCATAACTTTTTCCTTTAAGTGAATTTGAAAATTTCAAAATGCAAATTGACTAAAAGACGCGAAAAGCCTTTGCCACAGAGGGCACAGAGCTCACCGAGGTTTATAAACCGAAAGGACATTTAAGGCACTTTAGGCATTCGTCTTTAACTCTGTGCTCTCTCTGTCCTCTGTGGCTGAAAAGTCTCCTTTCAGCTTCTTCTCTGCCGAACCGTATGCGGGTCGAGGATGTCCCTTAAGCCGTCCCCGAGGAGATTCAAGCCGAGCACCGTGACGAAAATGGCGACCCCCGGGAAGATGGAAATCCAGGGGGCGGTAAAGAGCTGCTCCCGGGCCGTGGAAAGCATTCCCCCCCAGCTCGGGGTCGGGGGTTGAGCGCCCAGGCCGAGGAAAGAAAGAGAAGCCTCGAGAAGAATCGCGCCGGCCACCCCCAAGGTGGCGATCACGAGAATGGGGCCCAGGACATTGGGCAGGATCTGGCTGAACATAATTCGGACCCGGCCGTAACCCAGGGCCCGGGCGGCAACCACATAATCCAGGGAGCGGGCGGAAAGAACCTGCGAACGGGTGATGCGGCAGCTGTAGGCCCAGTTCGTGAAACCCAGGGCCAGAAAAATGTTGAGCAGCCCCGGCCCCAGAACCGCCATGATCGCCAGCGCAAAAACCAGGGAAGGGATGGAAAGGAGGATGTTCGTCAGACCCATGACCAAATCGTCCCATCTCCGGCCGATGAATCCCGCCGTGACCCCTAAGAAAATGCCGATGAGGCTGTTCAGCCCCTGACTGACCAACCCAACAGTGAGCGATATCCGGGAGCCGTAAATCACCCGGGAGAGAATGTCCCGCCCCTGGTTGTCCGTCCCGAAAAGGTAATCTTGGTTCGGGGGTTCTTCGGAGTGCATCAAGTCCGCGTGGTCGATGGGGTCGTAGGGCGCCAACCAGGGGGCAAAAACGGCCATGGCCGCCACCAAGAGGGTAATGGTCCCCCCCACCATCAGGTTTTTCTGCCGCTTGACTCTCTTCAGGGCATTTCTCACCGGTATTCCACCCTCGGGTCGATGACGGCATAGAGCAGATCCACCATCAGGTTGACGAGCAAAAAGACGAAAATGATCAGCAGGACGCAGCCCTGCGTGATCGGGATATCTCTCATGAAAATGGAATCCACCATGAGGGAGCCGATGCCCGGCCAGGAAAAGAGTTTTTCCACGATCACCGTGTTCCCCATCAGGGAGCCAAACTGGAGGCCCGCCGTGGTCAAGACCAGGATCAAGGCGTTGCGGAGCACGTGCTTCCGGTTCACCTTGATTTCCGAGAGACCCTTCGCCCGGGCCGTGCGGATGTAGTCCGTCGAGAGGATCTCCACGACGGCCGCCCGCGTGGTCCGGGCCAGCAGGGCCATGTACCCGACCCCCAGGGTAACGGCGGGAAGGAAAATATTCATAGCGCTTCCCTCCCCATAGCCCGAGGCCGGGAAGAGGGGCAGTTTGACCGACAGGAAAAACATGAGCAGAAGTCCCAGCCAGAACTGGGGGATGGAAACCCCGGAAACGGCCCCGATCATGGAAAAGGCATCCACCCAGGTCCCCTGGCGCAAGGCGGAAAAGAACCCCAAGGGGATGCCGACGCCGGCGGCGATGATCATCGCCAGCAGGGCCAGTTTGACCGTCGGCCAAATCCGGGAAGCAATTAAGGCGCTGACTTTTTCTCGCCTAAGATACGAAAGCCCGAGGTCCCCCACGGCCAGGTTTTTCAGGTAGGTCAAATAACGAATATGAAGGGGCTGATCCAGTCCCCACAGTTTTTTCATCTCTTCGAGATAACGGGGGTCGACCCCTTTGTCCTGGGCCCCGGCGGACATCAAGGCCGCGTCCCCGGGAAGAATGTTCAAGAGAAAAAAGAGGATCAGCGTGATGGCGAAAATCGTGGGAATAAACTGAAGGATGCGGCGGATGGCAAATGAGATCATTTATCTCCAGAAAAGCAGAGAGCATAGGGCATAGAGCGCCCAAAAAACCTTCCTCCCCCCTTGCGGGGGAGAATCGAGATGGGGGGCCAAGTGTCCGCCCTCACCCCCACCCTCTCCCGCCGGCGGGAGAGGGAATCCTTTTTGGTCCTTTTACGAGACCAGCATTATTTTTCCTTGGCCCGGGGAGACGTTTCGTCGATCCAGATGTCGGCCATGTCCTGGTACATCATCTCGATGGCCACCGGCTTGATCCCATGAACCCAGGGTTGGTGGGCCACGATCGCCTTGTTGTAGTTGAAGAACCACACCGGCGCATCTTCGCGAAAGATGGCGTCGGCTTTCCGCAAATAATCAAGCCTTTTCGATACATCCCGCTCTTGCGATGCCGTGTCCAGAAGCTTGTCGAATTCCGGGTTATTGTAGGCGACAAAATTCCCGGCGGTTGCCGGATTCTTGGAGGACCAGCGCTGCAGGGCCTGCAGAGGATCGCCTCCCGCTCCGCTGCTCAACGACCAGATATAAGCCTGATATTCCATTTTTCGAATCCGGTCGGACAGAGCGGCTCCTTCCAACTGCTGCGGTTTCACCGTGACGTTGATCTGTTTCAGGAAAGGCATGATCGCTTCCACGACCGGGATCCCAAAAGCTTCGTTCCCCGTGCCGATGCACTCGAAAGCGAACCCCTTTTCGTACCCCGCCTCTTTCATGAGAGCCCTGGCCTTTTGCACATTGAATTCGTACCCTTTCGCCTGCGGGTCAAAAGCGGGCGAAGTGGACGGCAGGTAACTTACGCAGGGGAACGCCTTGTCCTTGAGAAGCTTCTGAATGATTAGGCGGGAGTCGATGGCGTAGTTGATGGCCTGGCGAACTTGCTTCTTGGCAAAAGGTTCGTGCTTGGGGTTGAACCCGATCATGCGGGTGAAGAGCTCGGCGACCTCGACCAGGTTCTTCGAGATTTGGGGGTCCGCCTTGTACACCGGATACTGGGTCGACCCGACGACCGTGGCGTCCAGATCCTTGGCGCGGAAGGCGATGTCCCGCGAGGCCCCCTCGGGCATGATTTTGTAAACCAGCTTGTCGAGGTAGGGCTTCCCCTTTTCATAATAATCGGGGTATTTGCTCAAAACAATCTCGCTGCCCTTGACCCATTTCACGAATTTGAAGGGACCGCAACCCACGGGGTCGGAGCCGAAGCCGTCGCCTTTCTTCTCCACTTCCTCCCGGGGGAGGATGGCGGTCCCTCCTTCGTAAAGGCTGTAAGAAGGGTCCATCGGTTTGTCCATGGAGATCTCGATGGTGAATTCGTCGATCTTTCGCAGCCCGGAGATGCGGTTGGCCTTCCCCTCTTCATAATCGCGGGCGCCCTTGATCACCCGGACGAAGCGGGCCGACGGGGAGGCAATCTTGGGGGACATGATCCGCTCGTAGCTCCAGATGATGTCATCGGCGGTCAATCCCCGCCCGTTGTGGAACTTGATGTTCTTTTTCAGGGCGATGCGGTAAACCAGGCCGTCCGCTGAAACGTCCACCTTATCTCCCAACTCCAGTTTCGGCTGGTTCTTTTGCGGGTCCCAACTATAAAGGCTCCGGTGGATGTTCATGGTGACCAAGAGGTCATTGGTGTTGGGGCTGCGCTGGGGGTCAAGGGTCAGAAGGTCCCCTCCATAGGGCGCGCAAAAATTGAAGGCCCCCCCGACCTCGCCGCCCAGGCGTTTCCCGCCATGGTCCCGATTAGGAAAAAGACAGCCAATAAAAGCGATAGTTTTTTCATAATTCCCCCCCTTCAACTTTGACTTTATCTATTTAATTTCAACAGTCCGATATATTTAGCAAAATAACATATATGCTTCCATGGAAAAACCGAAAGGCAAATTTCAAAAACACCGCCCCGCCTCTTCCCGGCCCATCTTTTGCCCACACTGACACCGACACTTTTACTACCCTTCAACCGGGAACGTCATTTTTGCCCCGTACCACCCGATGACACTGACGAGAACCGGCAAGGAAAAGACGAGGGCCATGTAAACCGGGCTGCCGCCGTCGAATGAAATCAAAACCTCCGGGGAAACCATCCGCCAGATGAAGGCGGCCAGCGCCGCCGCCAGCAGAATCAGGGAGCAATATATTTTAATCTTGATGCCCTTGGAAGGTTTCGCAAAATAATTCAGCCACCAGGTGAAAAAGCCGGTGACGATGCCGATGGGGGTGAACAAAACGCCGCCCCCGAGGCAGTGCAGGGCGGTGGTTTCGAAGGATCGATAACCGAAGAGGAGATAGAGAAGGTTGAACAGCATCGTTGCAAACATGAAAACGATCGGAAAATGAACGACCATAGGGTGGGGGTGTCGCCGCAAAACCGGAAATGCTTTCAGAAGGCGTTCCAGCCAGGCAGGCATGATCCTTTCCCCGGACGCTCCCTTTTTCAGAATCCCCACTTGAGGATAACGCTCCAGCACCTCGGGGCCGTGAGGAGCGGCGCTGATGTCGGCGGTAAGATCCTTGCCCGAAGAGTGCCGCTTCATGTGCGTCCCGGTCTTCCAGAACCGGCTGGCGCTCACATCGTAGACTTTTCCCTGGTGGGCCACATAGACAGGCTTTCCGTCTTTCCCATCGAATTCCTTCAGCGACTCGTCGTTAAATTCTTTCATAAAAAATGCTCCAAACGGCAACAACATAGGACGCGGATTTGCGCGGATAAACGCCGAAAAATCTTCATGAGGTTTCCGCCCTCAACCTCCTGCCTGTCATTCCGGCGGAGGCCGGAATCCAGTTTTCTCACGCCCGAGAAATTCGGGCTCTCATTCGCAGCAGAGCGGCGACTTATTTCCTGCTCCTTAAATCCCGGAAATCCGCGTTTATCCGCGTCCCATTTTAAATCCCCCCGCTTATCAAGGTCACCACCAGCATCGCCAGGGGGTAATAGCTCGCCCGGTTGAACAATGCCGAAGCCTCGGCCGCCGAGGGTGTCTTCAAAAGCCGGTGGGCCGGCGCCAGGAGGAAGAACAGGCCGCAGAAAGCCGCGCCGATCGGATAGGGAAGACTCAAGTGCGCGGGGGAGACCCAGAACATGATCACGCTCAGAATCAGCGAAAGGGTCAGGGAACCATACAGCATCCGGATCGACCGCTCAGGCCCGAAGCGAACCGGGAGAGTCTTCGCCAGCATGCGCCGATCCTCCTCCAGGTCGATCCAGTCGTTGGGAATGTTCTGCCCCCCGATCTCCCAGAAAAAAAACCACAATAATAGGACCGCCAGAAAAGCCCAACCAGGATTGGGGTCCACCGCGAAGACCGCGGCCACCCCGCCGGAATTTTTCACGAGCCCGCTGATGATCCCCCTAAGATACGTCACCCGCAAAAGCAGGCAGTAAACGATTTCGAGAAAACAGGCCGCGAGGAAGATGGCCGTGCACACGGGGTTCAGGAGATAGGAACCAAGAATCGTCAGGGCGGCCCACCCCGCCATCCACAGGACCCCCTCGATATAATTCAGCATCCCTTGCGCCATAGGGTGCCGCACAAAAACCGCATCCAGGTCCCCGGCCTGAGCCTGGCCGCCCGTTTCCCGGATTTTTTTCCGGTCCACGTGGAAATCCACGACGTCGTTCAGGGCGTAAACCGCCGTGTATCCCGAGAACGCGGTGAGAAGCCCGAGAACGACGACCTCTGCAGAAGGGGCCTTCCCCAGCCAAAGAAGGGCGCAGAGCGCCGGGGCGGCGATATCCAGGAGGCCATGGGGGGTCCGGGACAGAGCCAGGAAAAGCTTCAAACGCGAGAGCCCTGCCGGATTTTCAAGGGATGGAGTATTCACGCTTCTTTCCCGCAGTCTTTCAAAATGGGATCGGGTCATGTTGAAAAAACGGCCGCAAGTTGTCCTATATTCTCAATTTTCGCGGCGAATGGCAAATAAATAATCCGGTCCCCGGGGAAGAATTGATTTGCCAATGATCACGGCATTCCTTATAATTTTTCTTAAGACACCTTCATCATAATTTCTCCCCTGATTTCGCAAGAGGGGTTCGGTTTTCACGGACGCGATCATGGCGGGTTTTTCGCGGCGGGACTTTCTGAAGGCGGTATCTCTGGCCGGGACGGCGGCGGCTTTCGGCTGCTCTTCGGATTCCCCCCGAAAACTCATCCCCTACATCATTCCCTCCGAAGACATCATCCCCGGAGAAGCCGCTTGGTACGCCACCACCTGCCGCGAATGCCCCGCCGGGTGCGGGCTCCTGGCAAAAAACCGCGAAGGCCGGATCGTCAAAGTGGAGGGGAACCCTCTTCACCCGATCAATCAAGGGAGTCTCTGCGCCCGCGGCCAGGCCTCTCTTCAGGGGTTGTACAACCCGGACCGCCTCCGGGGCCCCATGAAGAAAAACGCCCGGGGCGGTTTCGACCCGATCTCCTGGGAAGAGGCCGAAGGACTTCTTCTCCAAGAGTTATCCCGCCTTTTGAAAGAAGGGAAAGGGGAACGGATCGCCTTTTTGAGCGAGCTGATTACGGGGGTCCAGCGGGATTTAGCGGAACGATGGATGGGAGAGCTGGGTTCAAAGGCGTTTTACCCCTGGGAGCCCCTCGGCGGCGAGTACCTGCGGACGGCCAACCAAATTTCCTTCGGCCTGGACCTCATCCCCGCTTACCGCCTCGACCGGGCGGACTTCATCGTTTCCTTCGGGGCCGATTTTCTGGAAACCTGGCTTTCAAATGTCGAGTTCACCCGCCGATTCGCAGATTTTCATGCCCCCGGGAAATCCGGGAAAAACCTTTTTATCTATGTGGGGCCTCGTTTGTCCCTGACCGGAGCGAATGCCGACCAATGGGTTTGCGTCCCCCCGGGAACGGAACACCTGGTCGCCCTTGGAATGATCCGGATCCTCTTGGATGAGAATCCGAACCTCGCCGGGAAAGAGGGGTCCGTCCCTCCGGATCTGCTCAGAAATTTCCCCCTCGAAGCCATCCAGGCAAGTACGGGCGTAAAAATCGATATCCTGCAACGTCTGGCCCGAGATTATTTCAAGGCCTCGAGGCCCCTTCCCCTGGCCGGGCCGACGGGCTCAACCCCGGCGGAAACGGCGGTTGCCGCAAACCTTCTCTGGTCCATCAAGGGACGAGCCCGGGAAACCATCGCCTTCGGCGACCCTTCGGCTCTATCCGAAGCGGCGCGGGCCGTCGACATGAAAAACCTTGCCGAAAAAATGCGGCAGGGAGAGCTGGACCTCCTGCTGTTGTCCAACTCCAACCCGGTCTATTCCCTCCCGCCGGCCTGGGAATTTGATCGGGCATTGGAAGCCGTTCCGTTCCTTGTTAGTTTTTCCCACACGCTGGACGAAACCAGCCGGATGGCCCATCTCCTCCTTCCGGCGCATTCCCCCCTCGAGTCCTGGGGGGATTATCGCCCCCGGAAGAGCGTCCGCGGGCTCATGCAGCCTGTCATGGGTCCCCTTTTCAACACCCGGCACCTTGGCGACATCCTCATCGCGACCGGACGAAAACTGCATGGGCAGGAGAGATTCCCTTGGGAGAATTTTTATCAACTTCTCCAGGAGAGTTGGGGAACGACTTCCTGGGCGGAAGCTCTCCAACGAGGGGGCTCTTGGGAAACCCCCAAAGATTCATCCCCCCCCGTGTCTTTGCGTTTAAAGAATTTTTCCTTCTCCCCTCCCCCGGCGGGCGCCAAAACCGAAAAGAATTTTTATTTCCTCTCCTATCCCACGGTACAGTTTTTCGATGGGCGCGGCTCCAATCGCCCGTGGCTGCAGGAGCTTCCGGACCCGATCACCCAGACCACCTGGGGAAGCTGGGTCGAGATCCACCCCGATACGGCTCGCAGGATGGGCGTCGCCAAGGGGGATATCCTCCGACTCCAATCTCCTCGAGGGTTTTTGGAGGCTCCGGTCTTCCCTTACTCAGGGATGCACCCCGAAACCCTCGCCATACCCATGGGGCAGGGGCACGGAGAGTTCGGGCGCTTTGCCTCCGGCCGGGGAGTCAACGCCAATCACCTCCTCGACCCCCGGACGGAAACTCTTTCCGGGGGGCTGATCCGGATGCTTTCGAATCTGAAGATCGAAAAAGGAGGGGGGCTGGCCGCACTCGCCCACACGGATGGGAGTTCTTACCAACACGGGCGGGGGTTCATTCAGACCGTTTCCCTGAGTGAGTACGACCGGAGTCAAAAGGCCGGGAGGAAGCCGCACCTGCGTCTCCCTCTCCCCGAGCATTACGACCCCAAAGAAGACTTCTACCCTCCCCATCCCCACCCCGAATACCGGTGGGCCATGGCCGTGGATCTCGACCGGTGCATCGGCTGCGGCGCCTGCGCCGTCGCCTGCGGCGCGGAAAACAACGTCGCGATCGTGGGCCGGGAGCAGATCCTCAAGGGCCGGGAGATGGCCTGGCTGCGCATCGAAAGGTACTTCGAGCCGGAAAACACCGGGGGGAATTTGGCGGTGCGATTTCTCCCCATGCTCTGCCAGCACTGCGACAATGCCCCCTGCGAATCCGTTTGCCCGGTCTTTGCCCCTCACCACAGCAAGGAAGGACTGAACAACCAGATTTACAACCGCTGCATCGGCACCCGTTTCTGTTCGCAGAACTGCCCCTATAAAGTCCGGCGTTTCAACTGGTTCACCTTCACCCGGCCTGAGCCTTTGAACTGGCAGTTGAACCCCGATGTCACGGTCCGGCAAAAAGGGGTGATGGAGAAGTGTTCGTTCTGCGTCCAGCGGATCAAGGCCGCCAAGCTCAAGGCCAAGTTTGAAGAAAGGGAGGTGCGGGACGGCGAAGTCACCCCGGCCTGCGCCCAGACCTGCCCGGCAGGGGTGTTCACCTTCGGGAACCTAAACGACCCGGAAAGCAAGGTTTCCCGGTTGATCCGGGACCCCCGGACTTATCAGGTCCTGGAGCACCTGAACACCAAGCCGGCCGTCTTCTATTTGAAAAAAATTGCGCAGAAGGTATGAGACCGCAAGGCGCGAGGGCGCCCGCCAAGAGTGATGCGGTTTTGCAGTGCTGAGGTGCTGCCGTTATCCGTATCAATAAGCCGGCAACACAATATTTACCCTCTCGCACCTCACGACTTACGACTCGCGGTCTTTAATTTTAGACATCTAAGGCACTTTGGGCATTTTAGGCATTCTTTATGGATTCCTTCACCTACGAAAAGGTAAACCAGGAAATCCTGCGCACCCTCAGCCCGGCGCGAAGGCCCTATTATCTGCTGGTGGCTCTTCTCCTTCTGGCCGTGGTTTACGCCGCCTCCTGTTGGGCTTACCAGATCCTCACGGGGATGGGGGTGGCCGGCGTAATGCACCCCGTGAACTGGGGCATCTACTTAGTGAACTTCGTGTTCTGGGTCGGAATCGCGCACTCCGGGACGCTCATCTCTGCTATTCTCTTCCTCCTGCGGGCCCGCTGGCGGACTTCCATCGCCCGCTCCGCCGAGGCCATGACGGTTTTCGCCGTTATGATCGCCGGGCTCTTTCCCTTCATTCACCTGGGGCGGGTTTGGATCTTCTACTGGATTCTTCCCTACCCCAACCAGCGGAATCTCTGGCCCAACTTCCAGTCTCCCCTCGTTTTCGACATGATCGCCATCTCCACCTACCTGACGGTCAGCTTTCTTTTCTGGTACACGGGCATGATCCCCGACCTGGCGGCCGTGCGCGACCGGTCCGCCGGGGTGCGCCGGAAGATTTACCGGGTCCTTTCTCTGGGTTGGATCGGCTCCCACCACCAATGGCGGCACTACACCGGAGCCTATCTCCTCTTTGCCGCCCTGGCGACCCCCCTGGTAATCTCGGTTCACAGCGTCGTTTCCTGGGACTTCGCCCTTTCCATCGTTCCCGGCTGGCATAGCACGATCTTCGCCCCCTACTTCGTGGCCGGGGCCATTCACTCCGGCCTGGCCATGGTGATCACCCTTCTCATCCCCCTCCGGCGGATTTTTCGGCTTGAGGAATTCATCACCCTGGAGACCCTGGAGAGCATCGCCAAGACCATCATCTTCACGGGGTTGATCGTCGGGTATGCCTATGGGGTCGAGTTTTTCATGGCCTGGTACAGCGGCAATATGGCGGAACGGGACACTTTCATCTGGAGAGCCATCGGCCACTATGCCTACGGTTTCTGGATCATGGTCATCGGCAATTCCGTCGTCCCCCTGGCCTTCTTGTTCAAGAAGGTCCGCACTCACATCCCTTCTCTTCTCGTCGTTTCCATCCTCGTCAATATCGGCATGTGGTTCGAGCGGTTCGTGATCATCGTCGGCTCCATGGCCCACGAATACAACCCATATTCCTGGGGAAACTATTCCCCCACATGGGTCGAACTCAGCATCATGGCGGGATCCTTCTGCCTCTTCCTGTTCCTTTTCTTTCTTTTTGTCAAATTTCTCCCGTCGGTTTCCATCACGGAAATCAAGGAGAGCCTGAAACCGCCGGTCCGGGAAAGGCCAAAAGCATGAGCGGCCTGTCGAAACCGGGTATTCTGGGAATTTTCCCCTATCTGGACGACCTCCTGAGGGCGCTGAAGCAACTGAAGGCCTCGGGAATTTCGGTCCACACCGTCTTTTCGCCGACCCCGCGGCCCGAGATTCGGGAGGTTTTGGGCCTGAAGCCCAGTCCGATCCGATTCTTCACGCTCCTCGGGGGAAGCCTCGGCGTCGCCACCGGGATCGCCCTGGCCTCCTACGCTCATCTGCAGTGGGGGTTCGTCACCGGCGGGAAGCCGGTTTTGGCCTGGCTTCCCTTTGTGGTCGTGGGATTCGAGTTCACGATTCTTTTCGGGGTTCTTTTTACCTTGGGGTCCCTGCTCATAAAGAGCCGTCTGCCGAGACTGCGCCTCCCGGATTTTTACGACCCCCGGTTCTCCGGGGACCGCTTCGGGGTTTTCGTTTCCGGGGCGGATGCCGCCTTGGAAAGGGCCCGGAAAATTTTGATAGAAACCGGCGCCGAGGAAATTCGCGATGTCGCCTGAGTTTTCCCCGAATGCAAAAATGGAACCGCGAGAGACCCCGGTCGAGGGCGCGACCATCCCCCGCCCGCTGAAAATTCTTGCCTGGGCGTTATTCCTCGCGGGGACCGCCGTTTTTGTCGGCTTTGCCGGAGGGTCTCAACCCCAGCGCGCCTGGCAAGTTTATTTGAGCAACTACGTTTTCTTTACCGGCCTCTCCTTCGGCGCTGTCCTTTTTGTGGCCGTGTTGAATATGACCAACGCCGTCTGGGGGCGGCCCCTGAAGCGTCTGGCCGAATCGCTGGGAGCCTTTATCCCGGTTTCTTTTGTCCTCTTCTGGGTTCTCTATTTCGGGAGGGACGTCATCTTCCCCTGGATCGCGCATCCGGTTCACGGCAAGGAATTCTGGCTCAACGTTTCCTTCTTATTTGCCAGAGACGGAGTGGCCCTCCTCGTTCTGGGCGGAGCGGCCATGGCCTTGCTTTATCACTCCCTGCGCCGGAGAGATCATTCCCCGGGCCGGATGGGCCCGGGGGCTGGTATTGAGCAACCGAACCCGGGATGGCGCAGGGAGGTCTTCCTTTCCCCCGTTTTCGGAATTCTCTATGCCGTCGTCCTCAGCCTGCTCGCCTTCGACCTGATCATGTCTCTGGACCCTCACTGGTTCAGCACCCTCTTCGGGGCCTATTACTTCATCGGCAGTTTCTACACCGCCCTGGCGGCCATCCTCTTTCTCGCCGCCCTCGGACGCAAGCGCCTGGGCCTGGAGAAGTTCATCCTGCCCAGGCATTTTCACGACCTGGGTAAACTCCTCCTCGGCTTCTGCCTCATCACCGGGGATTTCTTCTATTCTCAATTCCTGGTCATCTGGTACGGAAACCTGCCGGAGGAAACGCGCTACGTGATCCTGCGCGTCCGCGAAACCGGCTGGGAGCCGATCGCCTGGGCGGTTTTGATCTGCTCCTTCGCCGTGCCGTTCGTTGTTCTTTTGAGCCGTAAAATAAAGATGATCCCCGCGGCGATGATGGGTTTGACGGGTCTGATCCTGGCGGGCATGTGGCTGGAGCGGTTTCTCCTCGTGGCCCCGTCGCTCTGGAAGGAAAAAATGTTCCCTTTCGGATTTGTGGAAATCGCGGTCACAGCCGGTTTCCTTGGCGCCTTTGCTCTCTGCGCAATTTTCTTTTTACAGAAATTCCCCCTTCTCCCTTTTTCCGACCCGCTCTTCCGAAAGGGGTTGGAAGGAGGCGGGGATGAATAATCGCCTTCCGCTTGCCGCTCCGCGCTTGGCGGAAATGTCCGGATCGTCATGGAAGATTTGACGGGAAAAAGAAACCGGTCCATCTCGGGACTCGCCCTCCTCGGAGTCGTGGTCTGCCTCTTTGCCGGTCTTTTCTATTTCTATTATTTTTTCCCCGAGCAAGGAATCGGTCCGGTTCAGCCGATCTACTTCAGCCACCGCGTCCACGCCGGGGTCAAGGAGATCAGCTGCCGGTTCTGCCATTCCTATGTGGAACGGTCGCATAATGCCGGAATCCCGGCGCTGAACCTCTGTTTTTACTGTCACCAGTACATTATTCCGCATCACCCCCAGATCGTGAAGGAGCGGCGGCACCTGGAAACGAAAACGCCGGTGCCCTGGGTTCGGGTTTTTTACGTGCCGGACCATGTGAAATTCAACCACCGGCCCCACATCAGAGCGGGGTTGGACTGTGAGAACTGCCACGGGGAGGTGGCAAAGATGGACCGCCTGGTGGGTCGGGAATTCAAGATGGGCTTTTGCATCACCTGCCACAAGCAGATGAGCGCCCAGCTGGACTGCTGGCTGGCGTGTCACAATTAGAAATGCCTAAAATGCCTGAAATGCGCTAAAATGCCTGAAATTGAAACCGAGACAATCGGATGACAATCAGAGAATTCAGCAGGGAGCTTGAAAAACGTACCCGAAATTTTGCCATTCGGATAATTAGGCTTTCCATTAATCTCCCCAATACTCCCGAAGGAAGAGTTATGAAGACCCAATTGACAAAGGCGGGCACCTCGATTGGGGCGAATTACCGGGAAGCCAACCGATCGCGAAGCAAAGCTGACTTTAGAAATAAAATCGAGATTTGCGAGTCTGAGGATAGTGAAACCGAGTATTGGTTGGAGGCAGTCTTGGATTTGAAGTGGGTGAAAATAGAGGTTTTTAAGCCCGAATTGGATGAATGTCGGGAACTCTTGGCTATATGAATCATCTCCAATTTAGTTGGTCGTCTAAATCCGTTTCTTTGTTGCCCGGGGAAAAAAGCAGGCGCCGAAGACAAAAAGGGCCGGGAGAAAACTTCAAAGGTTCCCCCCTCTTTGTTTCCGCAAAGAGACGCGGTGGCAAAGGGATAACAGGGCTGAAACGGCGGAAGCCCGCATCGGGAAAAGAGGAATCGCCGCCTTTTTTGGCGAGGCGAATGATTTTTTGCCCGGGCATGGGACCACTTGGCAATACATGGTTTTCTCCACTCGCAGAACTCGCTGAGAATTAAAGTTTTTCGGAAAGAGAACAAACTTTCTTTTCAACTAAATCGGAGATGATCCGGTTATATTTACCGCGATTGCCAATAAATGCCGTTGATGGTTTTTGTTGATTATAATTTTAGGCATTTTGGGCATTTTAGCGCATTTTAGGCATTTATTTATGTCTTCCCATCCTCACTCGACGGTCAAATCCTACTTCCTATCCTCCGCCTTCTGGATGTTCATCGGCGCCTCCATGGGGTTCATCGGGGCCGTTGAGCTCGCGGCGCCGGACCTTCTGGGGAACATCCCCTGGATCGTCTTCGGCCGGGTCCGGCAGATTCACACGAATTTAGTCATGTTCGGCTTTGTCGGCTCGGCGCTCATCGGCGGGGCCCACTACCTTGTCCCCACCCTTCTCCGGACGACCCTCCACAGCGAACGGATCGGAAAGATCACCGTTTTGCTTTGGAATTTGGCAATGGCGGCGGGGGTTGCGACTCTCTCCATGGGCTATACCCAGAATCGGGAATATGCCGAACTGATCTGGCCGATCGATATGGGGGTTTTACTGGTCCTCGCCTTGATTTTCTACAATTTCCTCCAGACCGTAAAAAAGAGGCAGGAAAATCTTCTCTACGTCTCGGTCTGGTATGTTTTCGGCGGCGTAATCTTCACCTTTTTCAGCTACTTCTTCGGAAACGCGGTTTGGAACCCGGACACCGGCGCCATCACCGGGATGCCCGACGCCGTCCTGGCCTGGTTTTACGGTCACAACATTCTCGGTTTCTTCTTCACCCCTCTCTCGGTAGCCCTCGCCTATTACATTATCCCCATCGTCAGCCGGGCGCCTCTTTACAGTCACACCCTGTCTCTAATCGGTTTCTGGTCCATCCTTCTTTTCTATTCGCACATCGGGACCCATCATCTGTTGCAGGCGCCCGCCCCGACCTGGCTCAAGGTGGTTGCCATCACCGGCAGCGTGGGCATGCTGATCCCGGTCATGACCGTTTTGATCAACCTCTGGTTCACCATGCGCGGGCGTCTCGGCCACATCCACTCCGAGATCGGCGGGAAATTCGTTTTTGCCGGGACGGTTCTATACTTGGTCACCTGTCTGCAGGGGCCTCTCCAGTCCCTTCCGTACGTTCAACGGCTGACCCACTTCACCAACTGGGTCATCGCCCACGCTCACTTGGGGGTTCTGGGCTTTTCCGGGATGGTCGCCCTCGGGGGCATTTATTTCATTATCCCCCGGGTCACGGGAAGACCGTTGTACAGCCCGCGCCTGGCGGACATCCAATATTGGTTGGTCCTTTTAGGCGTCACCGGCTTCATGGTCATTCTTACCATCGCCGGCCTCATCCAGGGGAACGGCTGGCTGAACGGGGAGACGGTTTACCGCCTTCTCCCCCAGATCTACCCTTACATGGTCGTCCGGGCTCTTCTCGGGATTCTCATCGTCGGGGGGGCCGGAATCGGGCTTTTCAACATCTTCATGAGCCTTTATACCCAAAAGAAGGGGTCCTCATGAAAATGACGCCCAGGCTCCTGATCGCCGGTTCCCTGATCATCTTCACGGCCGTTTTCTTCATCGCCGTCTTTCTCCCCGGCGTGACCATAACCGACCGTCCCTCCGACGCCTTCCGAAAGCGCACGACCCTGGAAGAAGCCGGACGGACGGTTTACATCCAGAACGGCTGCTCCTACTGCCATTCCCAGTACATCCGGGCCCTGGACTGGGATCTGGGGGCCGAGCGGGTCGCCCAGGCCGGGGACTACATCCACGATCGGCCCCACCAGCTCGGTTCGGCCCGCACCGGCCCCGACCTTTCCCAGGAAGGGGGCGAGCACCCCGATGACTGGCATGTGGCTCATTTCATTAATCCCCGCTCTGTGCGGCCGGAATCGCTTATGCCCCCCTTCGCTTTTTTGGGGAAAGAAAAGATCGACGCGCTCATCGCCTACAAGCAGAGTTTGGGTTACACCCATGCCGACTTCCGCATGGAACGACAGCGGTATTGGAAGAGGAAGGCGGTTGCGGCATACGAAGCCGGGCCCGATGCCAACGCCGCCTGGCTGCACGAAATGGTCCCCGAGCCCTGGCGTCGGCTCCCGAACCCCTATCCCACCACCCGGCCCGGTTTGGAACGCGGGCAAAAAATTTATCAGAGCTTCTGCATCGGCTGTCACGGACCGATTGGCGACGGCATGGGGCCGGCGCAGGCGCATCTCCACCCTCCCCCCCTCAATTTCACTCTGCTCAAAGGGAGAGGCGTTTCGGGGGGAATTCTGTACTATCAAATCATGAACGGCATCACCGGGACGGGTATGCCGTATTTCAAGCGCGAGCTGGAGTCGGAAAAGATCTGGGACGTAGGCAACTACGTGGCCGTTTTCTTCATCGGCGAAACCGACGCGGGGAAAGAACCGAGAGGGATTGATGCTTCGTACATCGGCCCGAAATAGGACGCGGATTGGCGCAGATACGCGCAGATAAAACTTTTAAAGACCATGTTTCGAGTTCGTTGAATGCCGTGAAAATCCCCCCAACCCCCCTTTACTAAAGGGGGGCGAGGGAGGATTTCTAAAGTTTGTTGCCAATTTGAATGCAAGTTTTTTTAACGGCTTCTTTACGAAAAACCAAATATGTTTTACGTTGAATGGATATTTCTCGTTATTTCCGGCTTGGGCGTAAGCCTGCTGGTTTTCTTTTGGGGGATGAAAACCGGGCAGTTTGCAGATCAGGCGCGGGCCCGGTATTTGCCCTTGACCGGAGAGACCCCGCTTTCCCCCCTCAAAAACCCGGCCAAGCTTTCGACCGAAGTGTATGTTCTTCTTTTCGTGGTCGGCCTGGGGATTGCAGCCATGTTGGCGGCGATCCTTTTAACCCTCATTCATATAAAAGGGTGACTCGAAGATGCGTTTTTTTTCGGTCCTTGATTCTCAATACGCGGTTCTCCTGACCTTCCTGGGCCTGATTTTTTTGGTTCTCGTTTATATCGCTTTTGGAGGTTATGTGCTCCCAACCCGAAAAGGGCGCAGGGAGGAAATCGAAGAGTACCCGGAAGGGATCCAGGCCAAGAACGGACCCCTTCCTCTTCTGCTCTTTTTCGTCTATCTCGCTTTCATCGTCTGGGCCATAGGATATGTGGTTGTGATCGGCATCAAAGGGGGAGCTTTTTAAAAAGACGCCTAGCGGTAAGCGCATAGCGGCTAAACGAATTGCCGGTGCTTCTTTCGTCACGCTATGCGCAAAGCGCAAGGCGCTTTGCGATTTTGGAGTTTGAATGCGCAGTTGGCTGATCATCATCGGAATCGCGGCTCTTTTCGTCTGCTGGGGGTTATTTGTCTTTTTCACGATCGGGGACAAAGGCAGCCCGCCGTGGGATTTCGGGGTCGTAAAGGACATCCCCGGGGAATCCCCTTATTCAACTCACCGATACACACCCGGGGCCTCCCCGCCCCTTCCCCGCAGCACGTGGCGGAAAAACCGGCAGGGGTGGCCCCGGAAGGAAACCGGTAGGGCGAATCAGGAATCGCCTTTGCGAAGCCATAGAAATGGGAAGAAAAGTTCCGAAGATAATCAATCCGCCGGTTCCTCCTCTCCTCTCTGGGGAGAGGAACGAGGTGAGGGAGAAAAACGCCAATCCACCCTCACCCCCACCCTCTCCCGAAAGCGGGAGAGGGAAATATTTTTTCCATGGTTCCGGGTGTTACCGGGGTCATGGAGCTTGGGGAAAAAAGCCTGTTCGCGTAGGGAGTAATCGGTGAAATTTTTCCGATCAAGAATTTTCAATTTTTGGTTGCCCGCTCTTTTTCTCTTGGGTGTCTGGGGCTGCGATTATGGGCGGATGACGGATCAAGAGTCCCTGCGAGCCTACAAGGCGCCCATGCCCGACATGCCGGCAGGGACCGTGCCCATAGACGGGGGATTACAACTCATAAAATCAACGGGGCCCGAATCGCTGCGAAACCCTTTTCCCAAAACCGCGGAGATCATCGAACAGGGGCAGACCAGCTACGAATATTTCTGCGTCATGTGCCACGGGCGCAACCACGACGGGCAGGGAACCGTGGGGCAGAGTTTTTCCCCCTGCCCGCAAACCTGAGAGGGCCTTACGTTCAGAACCAGGAGGATGGCGTCCTGTTCACGAAAATCAGCTTGGGATTCCGGCGTCACCCCCCGATGGCTTACACGGTCTCCGAAGAAGATCGCTGGGCCTTGGTTTCTTTCCTCCGAGCCTTGGAAACAAAACAAAAATAGGACGCAGATAATTATTAAAGACGCAAAAACATTGCCCCCTGCGGCTTTTGCAAAACTCTTGGAAGCAAAAAAAAAATCGTCATTCCGGGCAAGCGAAGCGCGACCCGGAATCCAGGAATTCCAAAAGATTCTGGATTCCGGCTTTCGCCAGGAATGACGGAAAGAATGACTTTTGGAGGAGGCTCCAATGATGGAAACTTTTTTTGGTTTTTACCCCTCGCGACTTGCGATTTGCGCCTAATGGTCTTTTAAAATGGTTGAATTATTCGCCTCTTTCTTTATCGGTTTCGTCGGCAGCCTTCACTGCCTCGGCATGTGCGGTCCTTTGGTCATGGCCTATTCCCTGCACATCCGCCCCGATGACCCGTCTCAACCCGTTTCCGCCAAAACCCTCTGGGCAAGAGGAATCGCCCACCACCTCGCCTTTCATGCCGGGAGAATTTTAACCTACGGCCTGCTCGGGGCGCTCGCTGCGGTTTTGGCCCACGTCGCCGCCTTCAACCAGGTCCTCGGAAGTCTCCGCGGCGGCTTCACCCTCGCCGCAGGCGCGTTGATGGTTCTCCTGGGGTTGGTTCTCTTGAAAATCCTTCCCTTCCCGCTTTTGTCGCTGCCGTCCTTCGGCCCGAATTCCTTCTGGGGCCGAATCTTTCCGCCCCTTTTTCGCTCCCAAAGCGTTTCGTCAAAACTCGGCCTGGGCTTGGCCACCGGCTTCCTGCCCTGCCTCCTTTCCTGGGCCATGATCGTCAAAGCCTCCGCCACCGGAAACCCCGTAAGCGGATTTTTGGTTACGACGGCCTTCGGGCTCGGCACGGTCCCGGCCCTCTTCTTCACCGGTTTGTCCGCCTCCTTCCTTTCCCTCAAGGCCCGCTTCTTCGGGGAGCGAATCGCCGCGGTCTCCGTCATCCTCATGGGGGTTATCCTCATCTTCAAAGGAACCAAGTATTTTGCCTGATACCTTATCGTCCGCTTCGCCCGACCCCCGTTCACCCCGGACGCCCTGTGATCTTTGCGGGCTCCCGACCGGCCGCACTGACTTCCCATTGGACTTCTTCGGGAAGGATCTACGCTTCTGCTGTCCCGGCTGCCGGGGCGTTTATCAGATTCTGGCCAACGACCCCGGCCAAAGCGCGAATTTCCGGGAAACCGCCCTTTACCGCGCCTGTGTGGAAAGCGGAATCATTCCCCGGACCGCCGCCGATTCGGAAACCCCGAAGCCGGTGGCCGAAATGCCCCCCGGCGAAAGTTTAGCCACCGCCCTCCCCCTCACCCTGCGAATCGAAGGAATGTGGTGCCCCGCCTGCGCCTGGCTGATCGAAGAAGTGCTGCGCCGGCCCCGGGGGATCTCGGAGGCAAAGATTCAATTCTTCTCCGACCTGGCCCATATCCGCTACTATCCCAGCCTGCTCACCCCGAAAGAAATCATCGCGAAAATTTCTGGTCTGGGATACCGCGCCTCCTTGTTCCCGGGGGAAGAAGGGCAGACGCCAGAGAAAAGGTCCCTGCTCATCCGCTTGGGCGTTTCTTCCATCTTGACCTTCAACATCATGATGATGGCCTTTGCCTTGTACCTCGGTTTCTTCGAGGATTTGACTGCCGCGGGAATCCGGCTTTTATCCTGGCCGCTCTGGGCCATGGCCACGCCCGTGGTTTTTTACGGCGGGTGGCCCATCCTCAGAAGGGGGCTGAGCAGTCTCCGCCACGGGTCGCCGACCATGGAGGCGCTGATCTCCATCGGCGCCTTGTCCGCCTACGCTTATAGCTTCTTCCAGATGCTCCGGGGGAGCCTGCACCTTTACTTTGACACCGCCGCCATGATCATTACCCTCGTCTTGGTCGGGAAATATATCGAGCTGCAGGCGCGTCAAAAAGTCTCGAAAGGCATTGTCGAGCTCTATGAACTTTCCAGCCGAAAAGTGCGCTTCTCCCCTCCGTCCTCCTCGCCCCCTCCCCCTTCCCTCGCCCCAAGGGAGGAGAGGACAGGAGCGGGCACAATTCCCGCCACAGCCCCCCTCTCCCGTAATGAGGCCCAGGTGGCAGAGGGAGGAGAGCGCTGGATCCCCGCCAATGAGGTCAAGGCCGGCGATCTTTTCTTTGTTTCGGCCGGGGAGAGGATCCCCCTCGATGCCCGGATTGTCTCGGGCAAAGGGCATGTCGACGAATCGTTCCTGACCGGGGAATCGCGCCCGGTTCGAAAAGGGCCCGGCGACGAAGTGCCGGGCGGAGCGCTGCTTGTGGACGGCGACCTTTCCCTCCAAACAACCCGGACGGGGAAAGAAGGGTCTTTGAGTCAGATGATCGACCTCATGCAGGAAGCCCTAACCCGGAAGAACCCCGCGGAAGTCCTCGCCGACCGCATCACCCGCTGGTTTGTTCCGGCCGTTTTCTTCATCGCCCTCGCGGCCGGCTTTTACCTCTGGGCGGCGGGAATCCCGGGGGAAGAAGCCCTTCTTCGCAGCCTCACGGTCCTCGTCATCTCTTGCCCGTGTGCGCTCGGCATCGCTGCTCCGATCGCGAAGGTCGCGGCCGTGGGCGTCGGCCGCCGCCGGGGGATTCTTGTCCGCGACCCCGCCGCCTTCGAGCGGGTCAATAAAATCGACACCTGGATATTTGACAAAACGGGGACGTTGACGGAAGGCAATTTCGACCTTCTAAGGATTCTCCTGGAGGAAGGAGACGAGAAGGAAACCCTGGGAACCCTTGCCGCGGTGGAAATTTCTTCCTCCCATTTCCTCGCGAAGGCAATCGTGCGGAATGCCCGGGAGGCGGGGGTAAAATTGGAAACGGCCCCCGATTTCCGGGAAATTGAAGGGCTGGGCGTCGAGGCCTGCGTGGCGGGGAAAAGAGTCGGAATCGGCAATCAGCGACTCATGATCCGGGAGAGAATGCATATCCCCTCCCCTCTATCGGAGAAAGCCGCCTTTTTCGAAGCGGCGGGCAATACCGTCGTCTTTTTCGGCTGGGAAGAAAAGAGCCGGGGTCTTGCCGTTTTCGGCGACCGTCTCCGCCCGGGAGTCCGGGAGATGATTCAGTCGCTTCACGTCAAGGGAATAGAAACCTGGTTGGTTTCGGGCGATGCGGCCGAAACGACCCGGGCGATCGCCCTGGAAGCGGAAATCAAAAACCACCGCGGACAGGCTTCTCCGACGGATAAAGTTGAACTCATCCGGGAACTCCAGGCAAAAAACAGGTGCGTGGGGATGGTCGGGGATGGTTTTAACGACGCCGCGGCTCTGGCTCAGGCGGATGTCGGGGTTGCCCTCGGGTCGGGGGCGAACCTGGCCCGCGAAGCTTCGGACCTGACTTTCCTGACCTCCGACCCGACCCGGATCCTGGATGCCCGAACCCTCTCCTTTTCGACTTCCAAAATCATCCGCCAAAACCTCTTGTTCGCCTTTGCTTACAATGGCCTGGCCCTGCCGGCGGCTGTCTCCGGCCTTCTGAACCCCCTCATCGCCGTCTTCGCCATGTTTGCCGGCAGCCTCACCGTCATCGGCAACGCTCTGAGGATCAGCAAGACAGACGCCCTCCATTAGCCGGCCAACTGCCACAAAGCGGAAAAAACCTTCCACGGCCTCGATTCTGCCTTGCCTCCATTCCCCATTAAAAATAACCATTTGACATGCCTTTACGGATCTGGCATATAATTTGCTCAAATGTATCAATTTAGAGTTTTGAAAAAATTATGTGACCGCCTCTGTCGGGGCCCGGGGGCCGGAACGGAACGCGCCGGAAGCATCGGCTGGGTTGGCCCTTGGCCTCGAAGATCGGAGCTTGTTTCCGCCGGAGCGGGCGGGGCGTATCGTCCCCGCCCCCTCCACGGAGAAATCAGCGCCTTATGATTCCAAGCGGGCCGGTCCGGCCCTCGGGCCCTGGAATCGCTTGGCCCTGACGAAATTCCTTTTTTCAAAGGGCTAAAGTGTTACGCTCAAATATATTCTGCTTTCCATTGCCGAACCTACCTCTTGATATTTCACCCTTTCCCTGAACAAATGCGGAGGAACCTGCCGAAGGAGGAAGGACGATGCCCAAACGTTTGTTTTTCTCCTGCTCTCTTTTTCTCGGTCTCTTGTGGCTCATCTCAAGTCCTGCGTTCGGCCAGGAACGGCCCGGGATCGATTGCGGGTGCAAAAGAATCGGCGAGTTTCAGGGACCCCGTGAAATGCTTCGTCCCGGAATTCACCTATTACTCCAAGAACAACTCCGTAGACTCGAAGTACCACGTTTCCATCTCCGACACCCCCACCCCTCCCCGGCGCAGCGTTTATGTAGAGAAGATCAGGGACAGTTATCGAATCATTCTCCCTCTAACCAATCGTCCCGTAGGCCACTGGGGATTCAGCCCCGATGAAGACCGCTTTTATTATCATTATATTTCCAACAATGTCCACCACTTCGAGCTTTACGACCTCTCCGCCGAAAATCAAACCCCGATCCGGGTTTTCAACACCTATGTCGGCGATGCCTCCATCGCCTTCAGCCCCCACGGGAATTATCTGGTCTACTCGGTCGTCACCAGCGCCACGAGCATGGCCCTGAATATCGTGGAGGCCCGCACCGGATCGATACGGTTCAACCGGGAAACCATCACCTTTACTTCCGGTCTCGATCCCAATCCTGACGACGGCAAAATCACGAAATTGGGAGGCCGGGTTTCCGGCGGGTTCGCTCCCGACGACGGGTACAAAGACCCCGCCACGGGAAGAACCATATTCTCCGATGCGGTCTTCTTTTACATCGCCGTCACCGGCGATCAGCAAGCCGAATGGAATCTTATAAACCTTCTCTCCTCTTCCAATCCCAACCTGCCGGTGCGAACGAAGGATGATGTTTATGGGGGGGACGTCCTGGAGTTTCAGCCGCTGCGGGGACGCGGTGGTTCTCAGAGCGGGCTACTCGGGAGGAAGTTTTCTTTACAGCACCCAGAACGGTGTCCAGCTTGGGGACACCATCCTTCAGCCCGCAGACCCCATTCTGCGAAGCACCCTCGAATCCCACGAATATTTTAGAACCTGGGGGGAATGGGTGGCCATCGCCCCGAACCTGGCGGACGGCAGTTGCTCCGGAGGAGGCCCAGGCGACCCGGATGCCCCGACCTGGCCGGGCGGAACGCTTACCGCCGCCGATATCGGGGAGACCGGTCTGACCCTCAACTGGAGCGAAGCCCAGGACAGCGGGGGAATCGCCGCCTATCGCCTTTACAACCGCGGGGAGATGATCGGCGAGGTCGCGGGCAACTTCTTGAGCGCCTCGGTCGAGGGTCTGGCGCCGGGAACGGAATACGTTTTCTCCGTCGAGGCGGGTGATGCCGAGGGGCACTGGAGCGTGGACGGTCCTTCGGTAACTGTGACCATGGGAAGCCCGGCCCAAGACCTTTCTCCTCCAAGCTGGCCAATCGGAAGCTACGTATCTCCGCAGGAAATCAAGGAAACGGAACTCACCCTTTTCTGGAGCGCGGCAGAAGATAATTTAGGCGTGACCAAATATTTGATCTACTACCGCATCTTTCCGGCGCCCTATCAGAAAATCGGCGAAACGGCGAGTAACCTAAGAACCTTCAAAGTCTCCAATCTCACGGCCCATTCCTCCTACTATTTCAAAATCGAAGCCGCTGATGCGGCGGGAAACGTAAGCCAGTTCGGGCCCGCGACCTTCGCCTACACTCCCGATACCACGACCCCCATCTGGCCTCCGGGCAGCGTCTTGGAAGGCATCGACCTCGCCCCCACAGGCATCACCCTGCAATGGACCCCGGCCCAGGATAACGTCGCCGTAGCCGGGTACCGGATTTTTTATCTGAAAGCCCCGGGGGAAACCCTTCTTTTCGAACAGGTGTCCGGGAACATTCTTACCTACCGCCTCAGCTGTCTTGCCCCCTCCACGGCGTACACGTTCAAGATCGAAGCGGGCGATTCCTCCCAAAACTGGACCACGACCGGCCCAACGGCAACCATCACCACCCTTTGGAGCACCCAGCCGTGCGACCTTCAGACCTACCGCACGAGCGTTACCCCCGACGGCAATCCGCTTTTTTACAACGAGGGACCCGGGTTGACGGGGGGCCCGGCGCTCAGTTCCGACGGCCGGTATGTCGCTTTCCGATCCGACGCGGACAACCTGGTGGCTGGCCGCCATTACAACGGGGACATTTACCTCCATGACCGTGAATCCGGGACCACGACCCTGGTGAGCCTTTCCTCCGGAGGAGCCCCCGGAGACGATGGGACCTCAAACCTGGAAGCCCCGGCCATCAGCGCCGACGGGCGCGTTATCGCTTTCTCTTCCCTGGCCACCAACCTGGCGGATCAGGATAACAACCTATTTGCCGACATCTTTGTCCATGACCGGATTTCGCGGACAACGGAGCGGGTGAGTCTATCGACCTCGCGGGAGGAAGCGAACGCAGCCAGCGGTTTCCCATCCCTAAGCGCCGATGGTCGATACGTGGCTTTTGAATCCAACGCCTCCAACCTTGTCCCCAACGATGCCAACGGCCCCGAGGGCACGGATGTTTTCGTGCACGACCGGGAGGCTCACGAGACCGCCCGGGTCAGCGTCTCCACTGCCGGAACCGAAGCCTCCGCCCCCTGTTTCAGCCCCGCCATCAGCGGCGACGGGAAAATTGTCGCCTTTGTTTCCTCGGCCCAAAACCTGGTCTCCGGCAAGACCAACATGTGCACCTATTACGACTGGCTGGGAAATCCGATTATTATTTCTTGTGCGGATGTCTTCGTCCACAACCGGGAAACCAACGAAACGGTCCGGGTCAGCCTCGCCGCCGACGGCACGGAGAGCAGCGGGAGCAGTTTCAAACCTTCGCTCAGCCATGACGGCCGATTTGTTTCTTTCGCTTCGGACGCCGCCACCCTTGTTCCCGGAGATACGAATGCCAAAACGGACATCTTCGTAAAAGATACCGTCTCCGGCAGGATCAGCCGGGTCAGTGTTTCCAGTTCCGGCCAGGAGGCCAACGACCACAGCTACACCCCGGCGATCAGCGCCAATGGGCGAATGATCGCCTTTACTTCGGCGGCGACCAATCTGGTCCCGGGAGATAACAACGGGAAAATCGACATTTTCGTCCACGACCGCCTGACCGGGAACACCCGCCGGGTAAATACTTGCGCCTGCGCGGACGAAGCCAACGACGGGGCGCAGGACCCCGCCATCAGCCCGGACGGGTGGACCGTGGCCTTCGCTTCCCCGGCAAGCAATCTCCTCAGAAACCTGGCGGACACCAACCGCGCCACCGACATATTCGTTCACGACTTCACCCAGGTGGCCTGCGCCAACCGGGTGGATTATAACGGCGACGGAATAACGGATGTCGCGGCTTTCCACCTGCCTTCCGACCAATTTTTCACAAATTATGCCGGGAACCTTGGCCAATACGGCTGGGGTGGCCCCGATTGTTATCCCCTGGTCTGGGATTATGACGGGGACGGCAGGACTGACATCTCCATTTACCATATCCCGACGAACCAGTGGTTCGTGAAGGGCTATCCCGGGGACAACCTGGGTCAGTTCGGCTGGGGCCAGGAAGACTGCATCCCCGTCCCCGGCGATTACAACGGCGACGGGATCATGGAACGGGCCTTCTACCACACCCCCTCCAACACCTTCTTCATCGAGGAACAGGGAGGAACCACCCAGATCCAGTTCGGCTGGGACGGAGCCGATTGTACCCCGGTACCGGGGGATTACAATGGCGACGGGACGACGGATCTGATGATTTATCATGTTCCTTCCAATCAATGGTTGATGTATGGAGCCGGAAACCAGGGTCAGTATGGTTGGAATGGCGGGGAATGTATCCCTGTTCCTGCGGATTACGATGGGGATGGTTCAACGGACATTGCGGTATATCATTATCCCAGCAACCAGTGGTTTGTGAAGGGGTATCCTGGGGATAATCTTGGCCAGTACGGCTGGGGAGGAACGGAGAGTTTCCCGATTCCCGGGGATTATGATGGCGATGGCACGGCCGAGCGGGGCTTCTATCGGCAGGCGGAGAACTGGTGGTTTATCGAGGGACAATCCGACTTCACCTGGGGTTGGGGCGGGCAGGAATTCATGCCGATCACGAGTCAGATCAATGTGTTCAACTGGTTCCGGTTTGTGCTGAACGGATTTCAATAAGACGCAGATCAACGCGGATTTACGCCGATCAAAAAAAGACCGCGAGGGCGCATGGCGAAAAGGGAGTGCTGCCGTGTGGAGGTGCTGTAGTTACGGCAGCACTCCTGCACCGCAGTACGGCAGCACTTTCTTTACCCCTTTGCCTCTTAGCGGCGGCCCTTGTTTTTCCTTCCGATTTCCGATAAAATTTATCCGGTTTCAAACTACCCATTCAGTGACGGGGGGGGCGGCAGGCTTTGTTGTTGGCCTGGGGGTTTGGGCGGTACGCGCCGGAAGCATCGGTCGGGATGAGCAGAGACTCGGAGAAAACCCTGAGACTCCGATATCAGCGGCGGGAGGCCTTGGCCCCCGCCCCCGTCCACGAAGAAATCAGCGCCTTATGATTCCAAGCGTAGCGCCCGAACCCCCAGGCCAGGGCGCCTCCTGCTATTCGCGCCGGACCTAAATCCGTAGCGGCTTCCCACCCTTGACTGAAGGATTACTTTCAAACCTATTTTCATCTATCTCCGCAGAGAAAACCATCGATGGAACAAGACCCCCGCCCCCGGACAAACTGGATGATTTATTCTTTCGCCTTTCTGGTCGGGCTCTGCGGCCTTTTCGATGTTCATTCTTTTTTAAAATCGCCCTACCTGGGGATCTTCGGGGAATTCTCCTCCGGCGGGTACAAAGTCGAAAGAATTCTGGATGACAAAATCCCCGAATCCTTGGCCCCCCCCGATCAAATCCGGGCCGTCAATGGGATCCCTGTTGAGGACTGGCTGAAGTCTTCCTGGGGGAAATCCTCTCATCCTTTTCCTTCCCCCGGCTCGCCGCTCACCGTCACGATTCAAAACGGACCTCAATCCTCAAGGATCGTTAAGGTAATCCCCCGAAGCATTGTCGCGCACGATGTTCTCCGGGGTCCGCTCTGGCTCTGGTCTCTCGCCTCTTTCGTTTTGATCTGCGGGGTTTACCTCCTCCACCGTTATCCGGAGCAATACCGAGTCCGCATTCTGTCCCTGCTGCTCCTGGCCGCCGCCCTGAGCATCTACAACAATACCGGCAAGCACCTTCTGATCCAGATCAGCCCCCGTCTTCTCGGAGTTCTTCTCATCCGCTGGGGAACGATCTGCGTGATTTTCTCGTCTTGGCTCTACCTTATCCTGATCTTTCTGGAAAGACGGGGATATTGGAAGGTCCCCCCTTATACCCCCTGGGTGGTTTACCTCCTTCCGCCAGTGGTTGCCTTCCTGACCTTTGCTTTTTTTCGGCAAACCCCTTTGAGCGGGATTGAAATCGTCCAGCGCCTTCTTTACGTCGCCGCCGGCGTTATCGTTATCTTGACCTTCGGGATCCTCCTGAAGGCCTACCAATCCACGAAGGATGCCGTTCTCAAGGCCCAGCTCAAGTGGATTCTCTGGGGGCACACCCTGGGCATGTCCCCCTACATCATCCTCTACAGCCTGCCCAAAGGCCTCCTGGGGACGCCCTTTATCCATTACAGCTGGAGCCTCGCTTCCTTCCCCATCATCGTTTTCGCCTACCTGTTCGCCTTTTATCGTTATCGCCTCATGGATGTGGATCGGGTCATCCACGGCAGTTTTGTCTATGGGATCACGGCGGTTTTCCTGGTCCTTCTCTATCTGCTTTTCCTAAGCGCCGTTTATCAGCGGTTTGCCCTGCAATCCGGGCTTGAATCCTGGCTGCAGGCGGACATGCTTCTCCTCCTGGGCGTGGTCCTCGTATTCAACCCCCTGAAGAACCTGATTCAAAGAGGCATCGATCGGGCTTTTTTCCCGGAACGCCTGGGAATTTCCAATCTTTTTCTCGAAGGCAGCAACAAATTGGCCCGCGCGGCCCACCTCGAAGAAATCGCCGAATACTTGTTGATGAGCCTCCCCGGGCGGGTCGGGGTTGAAAAAGCGGCGTGGGCTCTTCGTCCCCCGTTTGGGGGAGTGTGGGAAATAAAAGAACACCCGGGGAAATGGATCCTGCAAACGGAGCGGGCGCAGGAACTGCTTAATCTCTTGGCAGGGGGGTCCGGGACCTCTTTCCGTTACCTTTTTCCCAACCAGGAAGATCCTTCTCAGCCTTCCCCTTATCAGGAATGGACGGCCAAGGGAGCCACGGCGGTTTTCCCGATGAAAAGCGGGGATAACCTTTGGGGACTTTACATCCTGGGGAACAAAAGGACCAACCAACTTTTCACTCAGGAGGAAATCCACGTTTTTGAAAATCTCTGCGCCCAGGCGGCCCACATGATCGGGAACGCCCGCTTGATGGAAGGGCTGCAGAAGACCAACCGCTCGCTGGCCGACCTTTCCAACCGGCTGATCCAGGCGGAAAAAATGGCGGATCTGGGGGAAGGGGCCGCCACCCTGGCCCATGAACTCAAGACCCCCCTGGGCATCCTGCGCGGGTCCGCGGAAGTGCTGCGGAAAGCAAAAGACCCGGCCCAAAAGGAGGAGGTCCTCAGCTTTATTCTGGAGGAAGTCGACCGCCTCACCAAGACCACCGATGATTTTCTGCGCTTCGCCCGCATGTCCCCGCCCGCCAAGACGGAAACGGACCTGAATAACCTCGTACAGTCCGCCGCTTTCTTGTGGGAATCGAAAAAGAAAAGCGAATCGCCCATAGAAATTCAGTTCCTGCTGGACCCCCAATTGGGAAAAGTCCCTCTCGACCCGCGGCAAGTCTACCAGGTCCTTTTGAACGTGTTTACCAACGCCGAGGAAGCCATGACCGACGGGGGGAAGCTGGTCATTTCCACGGCCGCCGACCCGAATCGCGGGCAAGCGGTCATCGCCGTTCAGGACTCGGGCAAGGGGATTTCCCCGGAAGATCTGCCCAGGGTGTTCGACCGCTTCTTTACCACCAAAGAGACCGGGCTGGGCCTGGGGCTGGCGATCGTGAAAAAAATTATGGAGGCCCATGGGGGGGAAGTCGCCATCGAATCCGCCCGGGGGGGTGGCACGAGAGTTGCTATGGGTTTTCCCGTCAGCCCGAATAAAGAAATCGAGCCGTGAAAGTGGAAAATAAAAAAGGCGCCGCCCCTCGGATCTTGGTTGTGGATGACGAACTCCGGTTCTGCCAGATTTTGGACCTGATGCTCCGCAATGAAAATTACGAAGTCCTGACCACCACCGATTCCCAACAGGCCATCCGCATGCTGGACGAGCAGGAATTCGACCTGGTGATTTCCGACATGCGCATGGCTCAATTCTCAGGGTTGGACCTTCTCCGCCACCGCAACGTGGTGGCCCCCGACACTCCTTTTATCATCCTCACCGCCTTCGGAACGATTCAGTCCGCCGTGGAGATGGTCCGGGAGGGCGCCCTGGATTATTTGACCAAGCCCTTCCAGGAAGAAACCCTTCTGGCCACCGTCCGCAACGCCCTAAAGGTGCGCGCGCTGGCCGAAGAAAACCGCAATCTCCGACGGCTCCTGAAGGAAAGCCTGGGCGACACGATTTTCCTGGGCGATTCGCCCCCGGTCAAAGCCATTCTGGAGCGGGTGAAAAAGGTTTCGCCCACGGACCTGACCGTCCTCCTTCTCGGGGAAACGGGAACCGGCAAGGATCTTCTGGCCCGGATGATCCACGATCTGAGCGGGCGCAAAGACGGCCCTTTTGTCAAGGTGAACTGTGCCGCCATCCCCGCCTCTCTCCTGGAAAGCGAACTCTTCGGCTACGAGCGCGGCGCCTTTTCCGGCGCCACCGGACGATACAAAGGCAGGTTTCAGATCTCCCAGGGCGGCACGCTTTTTCTCGACGAAATCGGCGATCTGGAAAACAACCTGCAGGCCAAGATCCTTCAGGCCATCGAAGAGAAGCGGTTCTTCCCGCTGGGCGGGCCGCACGACGTGGAGGTGAACTGCCGGATCCTGGCCGCAAGCAACCGCCCCCTTGAGGAGATGGTCAAGGACGGCCGCTTCCGCCAGGACCTTTACCACCGCCTGATGGCCTTTCCCATCCAGGTCCCTCCCCTGCGCGAGCGCAGGGAGGACATCCGGATCCTCGCCGGGTATTACCTCAACGCCTTCGCCCAGGAGCTGGGAAACTCCCCGTTGGAAACAGCCCCGCGGGTTCTGGAATTCCTGACCTCCTACAACTGGCCGGGAAACGTCCGGGAATTGATGAACGTCCTGCGGTCCGCGGTGCTCATGTGCCGGGGGAAATCGCTGGATCTGGAATCATTCTCTTCTTATCCAATCTTGTGGGAGGATGGAGATTCGGAGGAGCAGCCTCCTCCCCCCAACGTTATTTCCATCAACCCGATCCCCACCCTTGCCCAGGCAGAAAAGGATCTTATCCAACGGACTCTTCAATCCTGCAATGGAAACAAGAGCCAAGCCGCCCGCCTTCTCGGGATCAGCCGCAGCCACCTGCGCTACCGGATGATGCTTCACAACCTCTAAACCCGCCTGGTTGTTTTCAACCGAAGGTTGTGGTTGAGGCGGCTGATATCAACCGCCCCCTTGCCCCTTTTTAGGCCCCCCCTGAACCTCACAGGTTTCCCTTTTTGAGAATTCTATTTCCACCTTTTTCCCAGACACTTCCTCTCCCAAAACATGGGATGAAAACCAGCCAAAACCATTCAAATTTTCTGAATAATTTCAAAGGGAATAGGGCGGTTATAAAATCCAGCCTCCGATGCAAAAATTGCCTAATTGGCGGCACACACCTTGCAAAATTAATAAAGATACTGTATCGTCCTCACGACCTAAACCTATCAAGGAGGAAGAAGATGCTGACCCGCCTCGGAAAAATCGCCCTCATCACGCTCCTTTTCTCGCTTTTATTCTCCTTAACAATCTCCGCCCATGCCTATGTCTGGTACGTTGATGGCAACCAGGGAATCTCCGGCAACGGAACGAGCTGGTTTGAAGCCTTCAAGACGATCCAGGAGGCAGTGCCATGGGCCGTAGGTTCGGATGAGATCTGGGTTAAGAGGGGAGTATATCCTCTCTCGTCCACGATCAATCTGAATATGAAGATGATCAGGATATACGGTGGATTTGAAGGCTACGAGCTCGATCCAAGCCAGAGGGACCTGAGGAACAACACCACGACGATCGATGGCCAGAACCTCCGCCGCGTTTTTTATGTCTATTATGGTGCGCCGAGAATAGACGGGTTTACCATAACCAGAGGGAAAAGCGGCCCCTACTATAATCCGAATGAATACATGGGCGGCGCAATATATTTTGACCGGTGCGGGGATCTTAAACCGGTGGTTATCAACTGTGTCTTTAAAGACAACCTTGCCGAAAAGCTCGGGGGGGCCATTGCCAACTACGCCTCTTCTCCTTACATCCTCAACTCTTCATTCTCGGGAAATGTTGCCCGGCACAGGGGTGGGGCGATTTTCAATACCAGCGATTACATCTCTGGTATCACTTCCATGCCTTTTATTACGAATTGCACCTTCACGAATAATCAGGCTATCGGTTCGCTGGGTATTGAGGACCCATCGAGTGGCGGAGCTATCTACAGCGATCCGGGATCAAATCCCACAATCACGAACTCCATCCTCTGGGGAAACCTTTCCGAAAACTCCGCGACTAATGAGATCTTCGGCTCGAATGCAAACAATGTCACCTACTCCAATGTAAACCAGAACGGATTTGCAGGCACGAATGGAAACATCCGTCAGGATCCCCTGTTGTCGGGGTCCGGAAAGCTGCGGCTGCTTCCCGGTTCTCCTTGCATCGATGCCGGCATCAATAATCCCCCTCCTTACCCTTTATTCCAGATGATTATCGATTATTTCGGCAATGATCGAGTCATTGATGGGGATGTGAATGGGACCGCCACCATCGATATGGGCGCCCATGAATATGTCCCCGGGGAAGTCGTCGGGGCCTGGTATGTTAACGGATCAAATCCCATCCCCGGTGACGGCTCAAGCTGGAATAATGCCTTCAGGACCATTCAGGAAGCCGTGAATGCCGCTGCCGATGGTAACGATATTTATGTTAGAACCGGGGTCTATGGCGCGGTTTCCGTTAGTAAGGCCTTAAACTTTTACGGCGGATACGAAGGCGCGACTACGGTCGATTGTCAGAACGCGGCCTATTCGAATGGTTTTTATATAAACAATACGAGCGTAAGCATTTCCGGCTTCACGATAACGCGGGCAGGTGAATCTGGGATTCGAAGCGTAAATTCCTCGCTTACGGTCACCAACACGATATTTAGCGCAAACCAGGGAACCGGTGTTTCCGGGGGGGGGATTGCCCTTATTAACGGCGGTGGAGCCACGATCAACAATTGCACCTTCACCGGCAACTCGGCCGGTTTTTATGGAGCGGCGCTTTCTGCCGGCGGCTCCATCACCGGGCCCATCACCCTCAACAGCTCCACGTTCGCGAACAATCACGCCAATCATGAGGGAGGGGCAATCTATTCCGGTTCCGCCTCGGCCCCGCTGATTTTCAACAACTGCACCTTTACGAATAACTCGTCGGATTACCTGGGCGGAGCGATTTACGGCCAATCATCCTTAACGTTCACCAACAGCACCTTCACCGGCAATTCGGCCACCCAGGGTGGAGGGGCCGTTTACAACACCGGCTCTTCCACCATCACCGGTTGCACTTTTTCCGGGAATTCGGTCGGCGAGTATTCATCCGGAGGCGCCTATGCTAACGTCGGCTCGGGAACGCATATATTCTCCAACAGCAGGTTCCTGGGAAATACGGCTTCTAACGGCGGCGGGCTCCATGTAAACGGAACCTCAATGAATACCATAACCAATTGCCTCTTTGCCGGTAACCAGGCCGCAGTTTCCGGGGGGGGGATCGGCGGTGGCGCTCCTTCAACCATCACCAATTGCACTTTTTATGGGAACAGCGCCGGTTATTCCGGCGGAGGCATGTTCAACAATGCGGGAATGATTGAATGCGACAAGATGAGGGTCACGAACTCCATTTTATGGGGGAATACGGCGCCCCAGTATAAAGAAACAGGGACCGATCGTGGCGGCTGGGGAGGATATTGCGGCACCAACTTTCAGTACTCGGATATCGATCAAAGCGATTACACAGGCTACAATGGCAATATCAGACAGAATCCCCAGTTCGTCGATGTTTCAGGCACAAACCCCAATAACTGGGACCTTCATCTGCAGGCCGGTTCCCCCTGCATCGATGCGGGGAATATCAATGCCCCTTCCATTCCCCTGGTCGACATGGACGGAGAATACAGATTTATGGACGGCAGCGGGGATGGCGGGGCCAAGCCGGATATGGGGGCCGATGAAGTGACCGGGCCTCAGGATCCGAATCCCCCTACGGGAACGATTGTGATTAATGGCGGCAGTACAGGCACGATGTCTCAGGATGTAACTTTAAGCCTCAATGTCACCGACCCCAGCGGCATGAGCCAGATGTGCATCAGTAACACTACCTCGTGCAGCTCATGGGAAACATTTGCGACTTCCAAAAGCTGGACCTTGACTGGCGGGGAAGGAGCGAAGACAGTCTACGGGTGGTTTAAAGATTCCTTCGGGAATACAAGCAGCGCCCCGATCACGGGAACGATTTTTTTGGACACGACTCCCCCCGCTGACGGCACTATAACCACGACCCCCGGGATCCAACAGATTCAATTGAACTGGAGCGGCTTCTCCGACACCGGCAGCGGGATAGTAGGCTATCGCCTTCTTGCGGCTTACGATACTTACCCTGCTTCCTGCTTTGATGGTGATTTCATCTATATCGGGCCGAACACTTCTTATCTCCACACGTTGGTTGGCAATCCAGTGTATTACCGCCTTTGCGCCCAAGATGGGGCGGAAAACTTTTCCACCGGTGTAATCGCCAACGCCGCCCCGGAAATTGACACCACCCCACCGACGGGTTCCGTGGTTATCAACGGCGGCGCTACGTACGTCAATAGCTATTATGTCACGCTCACCATCTCAGCTTCGGACCCAAGCGGGGTTACCCAGATGTGCATCAGCGAAACCTCAGTCTGTGACTATTCGAGTTACCGGGGTCCATACCAGACTTCTTTGGAACTGTACACTTCCTCCGCAGGCGGTCAAACGACTTTTAACATTTGGTTTACGGATGGCTTTGGGAATGTGAATTCCACCCCCTTCTCCGATTCCATCATCGTGGATTACCAACCCCCCTCCGAAGGCACCCTGACGGCAGTACCCGGCAACGGAACAATTTCATTGAGTTGGAGCGGGTTTGCGGATGCCATAAGCGGGCTTGCCGGCTATAAACTTGTTCATGATCCAAACGGCAACCCTTACTGCGCGAGTTCCCCGATTCTCTATCAAGGGCCTGACACCTCTTTCGTTCATACCGGACTCACCAACGGAGTTTGGTACGGATACCTGGTTTGCGCCAGGGATATTGCGGGAAACGAATCCTGGGGTGTCTATGCCCAGGCCTTGACCCCTCTTTCCGTTCCAACGGGACTTCACATTACGGGTTATGTAAACCGGGGAATCAACATCTCCTGGAACCCGAACCTGAATGAAGTAGTTGAAGGGTATAGGATTGATTATCAACGGACGGGGGCCACTTGGTGGGATCAACGCTATGTAGGGAATGTAACTACCTATACCTTGACCGGCCTTAGTCGGGGAGAGACTTATGTTTTTCTTGTCCGGGCCTATGACGGCAACTATACGGTGACGGATCCCTCAAATGAAGTCAGTGGCGTGCCCGGTCGAGGGACCGACAGTCTTCTCGATTACAACGGCGACGGCCACACGGATATGGCGGCCTTCCATCATCCCACCGACCAGTTCTTCACAGACTACTTCGGCAATTTAGGCCAATACGGCTGGGGCGGAGCAGACTGCTACCCGCTGGTTTGGGATTACAATGGCGATGCAATCACCGACAGATCCATCTACCACATTCCCACCAACCAGTGGTTCGTGAATGGCTACCCGGGAGACAATATGGGCCAGTTCGGGTGGGGAGAGGAGGATTGCATCCCCATTCCCGGAGACTACAACGGCGACGGGATCATGGAACGGGCCTTCTACCACACTCCCTCCAACACCTTCTTCATCGAGGAGCAGGGGGGAACAACCCAGATCCAGTTTGGCTGGGACGGAGCCGATTGTATCCCGGTACCGGGAGATTACAATGGCGATGGGACGACGGATCTGATGATTTACCATCTTCCCACCAACCAGTGGTTAATGTATGGGGTTGGGAATTTAGGGCAGTATGGTTGGAACGGACCGGAGTGTATCCCGGTGCCGGCGGATTACGATGGGGACGGATCCACCGACATTGCGGTATATCATTACCCCACCAATCAGTGGTTTGTGAAGGGGTACCCCGGGGATAATTTGGGGCAGTATGGTTGGGGGGGCATGGAGAGCTTCCCGATTCCCGGTGATTATGACGGCGACGGAACGGTCGAGCGGGGTTTCTATCGTCATGCCCAGAACTGGTGGTTTATCGAGGGCCAGCCGGACTTCGTGTGGGGCTGGGGCGGGCAGGAATTTATGCCGATTACGAGCCAGATCAACGTCTTCAACTGGTTCCGGTTTGTGCTTGGCCGTTTTCAATAGGACCGCAGGGCGCACCCCAATGGGGCGGTAAGACCGAGTCGCGAGAGCGCGAGGGGAAACGGACCAAAAAATAGACCCAAAAGTGCTGCAGTTTCAACAGCGCGGCATATGTTCAGCCGATGGACTCTTGCGAATCCATCAATTCATGATGGTTTCGTAAAAAGTCCATCTGCGGCGTTGGGCTTCAACTTCGTCGTTGCGGCCCCTAAGGGGCCTCTCTCCTCAGTTTTTGCGCGCCTTGCATCTGGAGCTTTTTACGAAACCATCGTTTTGCCGACTTTTATGAGTTCATCAATTTATACTGAATGGAGAAAATCGATGAGCGGAACTTCGAGAAAGGTGTTTGTACTCCTGTTGCTATCCGTTTCTTTGGCTTTGCTCTTTTTAGATCGTGCGCAAGCGCAAATCGACTTGAATGTCACTTCAGATTTGACCTTGCCGGCCGGCGAGTACATTTACCGAAATGTAAGCATTACGAACGGCGCGGTTTTGCTCCTGCAGGGCGTCCCCTCTGCCCCGGATTTCCAAGGGGTCCAAATCCATGCCGACAACATAACGGTGGGAGCCGGGTCGGCCATCTCGGCGATCGCCCAGGGCTATGCCGGCGATGAGGGGCCAGGCGCAGGCGCCCATGGCGTTTGGGGAGGAGGGGGCGGCGGTTATGGAGGAGGGGGCGGGATCAACGCCGGCAATGCCGGAGGCATCACCTACGGGTCCGCCACGGCTCCGTTTGACCTGGGGAGCGGAGGCGGCGGCGAGCAATACTATCAGACCTCCGGAGGACGGGGGGGCGGGGCGATCCGCCTCATTGTCAGCGGGATGCTTGTGAATGACGGTTTGATAACCGCCAGCGGGGCCAGCATCGCCACAAACGGCGGGGGCGGAAGCGGCGGCACCATTTTCATTATGACCAACGGCTTAAGCGGCTCCGGGCTCTTCAGCGCCAACGGCGGCAGCGCCAACGGCGGGGGCGGAGGCGGTGGGCGCATCGCGGTCTACTACGGCTCCTCCATCTTTTCAGGAAATGTGGAAGTGAACGGGGGAAACGGGAATGTCGCTGGGAGCGAAGGGACCGCAGCTTTCATAGATACCGCCACAAATGCTCTGCAAGTGAAAGGATCCTTTCGTTTTCAGAGCAACGACAGCCCCTTTGCCTTCTCGGAGCTCCTTTTGGACAACGGTTCCGCAGCTACCATCGAAGGAGCCGTCAGCCTTACCGTGGGGCAAATGGTGATTCAGAACGGGTCCTCCTTCGTTCTCACCGGGGCCGAAATCCCCCAAGGGGTGTTGAACCTGCAATTGAACAATCTTACCGTCGCTGCCGGATCCCGGATTTCCGCCGACGGGGTCGGGTATCCGGCAAACCGCTATGGCAATCCCGGGGAAGGAGGTCCGGGAGCGGGGGCAATCGCCCTCTTAACCGCGGGCGGAGGAGGGTACGGAGGACGGGGAGGCAACAGTTCGGGGGACCAGGGCGGAGGAGCGTATTATGGGTCGGCGACAACGCCCGCCGATCTAGGCAGCGGCGGCGGATGGGACCGCTATTATGAAACCGCCGGCGGTTCGGGCGGCGGAGCTTTATTTTTCGAAATCACCGGCATTCTTACCAACAACGGCATTATTTCGGCAAACGGCGGAAATGCTCCGGGAAACGGCGGGGGCGGAAGCGGCGGCACCATTCGGATCGTTGCGGAAACCGTTGCCGGTTCCGGCTCCTTTCAAGCCAACGGCGGGAGCTCCGCAGCCCAAGGCGGCGGCGGGGGCGGCGGAAGAATCATGATCCGGCACAACAATTCAACCTTCACCGGGGCGGCGGAGGTTAATGGCGGAAGCGGGGTTTTGATCGGAGAAAAGGGCACTGCCGCCTTCTTTAATGCCGTCAACTACAGTCTGAGAATCCCGGTCTCCTGGAGATTCCAGGTCAACGATGGCCCCCAGTTCAGTTATAACTCGATAAGCTTTAATAACGCGCAGGTTTCTTTTGAGGCGGGCACGAGCATTTCCGCCGATCAAATCGTGGTTGTCGCTTCGGCCTTAAGCGCCCCCTCGGCGGCTCCCCTAACGATCTCGGCCGCAGACCTCGAAGTCGATACCGCATCCACCATTACGGCCGACGTGAAGGGGTTCCCACCGAACTACAACAACGGCCTCGGGGAAGGCGGTCCGGGCGCCGGCATTGCCCAGATCTACTCGGGAGGCGGCGGAGGGCACGGAGGAAGGGGTGGAAATAGCTCCGGGGGACAAGGCGGCGGATTGGTTTATGGTTCCCCAAGCGCCCCTACTGATCTCGGCAGCGGCGGGGGCTGGGATAGATACTGGCAAACAACCGGGGGTTGGGGGGGTGGCGCTATACGTATTGATGCCAACGCCTTCACCAACAACGGAACCATCACCGCAAATGGAGGCGATGCGCCGGTAAACGGAGGAGGCGGTAGCGGAGGTAGTATTTACGTCACCGCCGATACGATCTCGGGAAATGGCCTCTTTGCCGCGAATGGCGGGAGCAGCCTCGGCAACGGCGGCGGCGGCGGCGGCGGAAGGGTCGCCCTGAATGCCCGGGCCCTTCTTTTCTCCGGCGTGATTGAAATGAGGGGCGGCGCTGGGGGAAACAACGGCCAGCCCGGCCGCCGGGGTTCGATCGAGGCCGACTATGACGGGAACGGGCTTGCCGACGTAAGCGCCTTGCACATGCCCTCCGACCAATTCTTCACTTTTTCATCCGGCAACCTGGGCCAGTACGGCTGGGGCGGGGCGGATTGTTACCCCGTGGTCTGGGATTATGACGGAGACGGAACCACGGAGGTTTCGATTTATCACATCCCCACCAACCAATGGTTCGTCAAAGGTTACCCGGGAGACAATATGGGCCAGTTCGGGTGGGGACCAGGAGGACTGCATCCCCGTTCCCGGAGACTACAACGGCGACGGGATCATGGAACGGGCCTTCTACCATACCCCCTCCAACACCTTCTTCATCGAGGAGCAGGGGGGAACCACCCAGATCCAGTTTGGCTGGGACGGAGCCGAATGTATCCCGGTACCGGGAGATTACAATGGCGATGGGACGACGGATCTGATGATTTACCATCTTCCCACCAACCAGTGGTTAATGTATGGGGTTGGGAATTTAGGACAGTATGGTTGGAACGGACCGGATTGTATCCCGGTTCCGGCGGATTACGATGGGGACGGATCGACTGATATTGCGGTTTATCACTATCCCAGCAATCAGTGGTTTGTGAAGGGGTACCCGGGGATAATTTGGGGCAGTATGGTTGGGGCGGCTCCGAGAGTTTCCCGATTCCCGGAGATTATGACGGCGATGGAACGGTCGAAAGGGGTTTCTACCGTTATGCGGAGAACTGGTGGTTTGTCGAAGGGCAGGCGGATTTCGTGTGGGGCTGGGGCGGAGCAGGATTTCATGCCTATTACGAGCCAGATCAATGTGTTCAACTGGTTCCGGTTTGTGCTTGGGCGCTTTCAATAGGACGCCGGATGACCCCAATGGGGCGGTAGACCGAGTCGCAAGCCGAGTGGAAACGGATAAAAATGAAACAGCAAAGCCAGAGCGCATGGCGCATAGCAAATGAGCGCTGCGGTACCGGCAACACTGCTGCACAGCAGCACCGCACATTATCTCGCCCCTTAAATGCCGCAAGGCTCGGGCATAGTTTAACGGTTAAAACCGCAGGGAGCAAGGATCAGAAAGAATAAGGAGGAAATCAAATGAAATTTCATTGCCAAGGGGACCCCAAATCGAAAGTTTTCCTGATGGTGGTTTTTATTTCCATTCCCATCTTCCTCCTTGCCGCCGCCTCATCCGGGCAACCCCGTTTCGATATTCCGACGGCCAACATGGAAATTCAGAATCAGGTCCCGTTTCACCTTGTAAAGAAGATCGCGCAGGCGAAAAGCGTCGAAAAATGGGGATCGGGGGCCTTGGGAGATCCGCTTCCTTTGTGTGATCTTGACGGCAATCTCACCGCTTATATATTCCCCTTCCACATCGGCGGAGACTGGTTTCCCTCCCACGAGGAGGTCTTCGCCCGAATCAAAGAGGGAAGGGAGTTGCGCACCCACCTCAGGAACGGGCATATCGAAAAGGCCAGGGAAAAGTATCACGTTTTGAAACAAACGCACAGGGAACCCCCGCAGCCGATGTCGCCGGAAACGCTTCGTGCCCTTTCCGACCCACAGATCGGAAAGATTCCATCTTTGAGAGCGGACGGATCGAGACCTCGAAGCTTCGAGGTTGCCGAGATTCGGCAGATGGATAAATTTGCTCAACAGAAAGCCCATGGGGGGGAAGAATTCGGCGCGATCGTCGTCTCGGCCACCTACGGCCGAGTACCTGTTCCGGTGTATTACCATCGCCTTCCCTCGTATTTCACCCGGCAGGATTTGGCGCGGGAGAAAGCAGAACAAGCCATCGGGCCGGAGGCCGCTTTGAAGAAGATCTATTTCCTGGGGATGAAGGGCAAGGTCTTCGAATTCGCCAATCAACGGGGCAAGACTCTCCTGCACGCATCGACCCTCGAAAGCAAAGAGGAAGAATTCGCGAAATTCAAAAGTCCAAACTCGCAGGCCCAGCCATTGTCATCAACAGAAATTGGAGAAAGAAGAGCAAAGATCCGGGAGAAGCTGGCCAAAGACTGGGAAACGACTCTGACCGAAGTCGGTGAGAAGTGGGAAGGGAGGCAGCCATGAAACGATTATCTAAAAAAAGACATAATAACTTGCCTTCCGTTCTGTCCCTCCTCTTTCTTTTCCTCTTTTCACCCGCGGCCGCTGCGGATACCACACCGGACCCGTTTTCCCTTAACGGCCCGAACAATATTCAGCTGAACACATGCCATATACTCAAACGCCATTACCGTATCCGGAATCGATTCCCCGGCACCCATCTCGATCACCGGCGGGGAGTACTCGATCAACGAAGGGAGTTACTGGTCCGTGGCGGGGAGTGTCTACAATGGGGACCGGGTGAAGGTTCGCCTGATTTCCTCTGCTTCCTACGCTACGACAAAAAATGCCACCCTAACCATCGGCGGGGTAAGCGCTGTCTTCAGCGTGACGACTTCGATCGGACCCTATGCTTCGGGCTATCTCATTCCGTACCCCTTTTTCTTGGAAGAGTTTCTCTGGACCTACGGCTGCACGCCTACTGCGGCGGCCATGGTGTTGAGCTACTGGGACACCACGCACTGGGACAGACAATTTGGCGGGGGATATAAATACATTGGTATGGGGCGATTAATCGACTACTATTATCAAAACCTTTGCAAAGAGGGAACCAATGTCCCCAACGCCATCGATGAATTATGGTATGCCATGGGAACGGGATTACAATCCGGCGACTTGTTCGGGAGACGGTGACACCTATCCCTGGGATATCGACGACGGGATTCAGCATGTAACGAACCATGATAATGGGTATAATTTTTACTCCACAAATATTTGCGAGGCCACCTGGCCCCAAATCGTCGGGGATTGGTGCTGGGAGGACATCAAATGGGAGATAGATGCCAACCGACCCTTTGTTTGGTCCACAGGGGATCTTGGTTTTTTTGAAGCACCCGGGCACAGCGTCGCGGCCTGGGGGTACACGGACAATAAATATGTCATTATCTATTCCACCTGGGGCGGCGGGAGGGAAGATTGGTATTACTCCCATTACCTGAATGATTCCAATAACGACATCGCCTCCTCGCAGGTGAACGCGCTTTACCCTCCTAATGCTTGGGAGAGGGACGAATCGGACATTTTTCTGGACGACCCCACGGGCGGAGAAAAGCTATTTTCCGGAACCTATTTTCCTATAGTTTGGTACCAATGGGGCACACGGGTCCAAACGGTGAAGATCTTTTCATCCTTCGACTCCGGGAGATCATGGACCTTTCTGGGCTCCTGGAATACTCCTTACAACCCGAACCCCGGTAGCAGATGGGGGAGTTTCAGTTGGAATGTACCCAATACTCCCTCAGACACTGTAAGGATTCGTTTAGAGGCTTTTGATGGTGCGGATCTCTATATTGCCGGCGACGGCAGTTTTGGAGACTTCAGGATCATCCGGGATACCACCCCGCCGACCGGAAGCATTTCCATCAACGGCGGCGCGAGTACAGCCAATAATCCTTCGGTGACCCTTGCCCTTTCCTGCATCGATAACCCGGATGCGCAGGGCAAACCGAGCCCCGATGGTATCGGTTGTGAAGATATGAGATTTTCCAATGACAACTCGGCCTGGACGGTTTGGGAAGCGATTGCCCCGAACAAAACCTGGACCCTGACCGGCGCCGACGGGGCGAAAACCGTTTATGTCCAATTCCGCGACAAGATCGGGAACCTATCTTCGAGCAAATCAGACTCCATTACCTTGGATCGAACAGGCCCCCAGACCACGATCGCCGTAAATAATGGGGCCGCCTACGCCACAACTCGTTCGGTGACGATCAATATATCCTGTACGAGCGGAGACTGCGTGCAGATGCGTTTTTCCGAATATCACAATCCTGTCTGGACCCCCTGGGAGCCCTATGCCTCCTCAAAATCTTGGACATTGAGCGGCAGCTCGGACGGGCAGAAACTGGTATATGCCCACTTTCAAGATGCCCTTGGCAATATATCTTCGACCAGCGACATGATTATCCTCGACGAGGACCCTCCGAGGGGAACCATATCCATTAATCAGGGCGCTGGTTATATAAACAGCCTTTCGGCCACGCTGGAATTATCCTGTGTCGACGATGAAAGCGGATGTTCCGAGATGCGCCTCTCCGACGACAATCTCAATTGGACTCCCTGGGAAGTCATTTCCTCGCCCCGGCCGTGGACCCTCTCGGGAGGGGAAGGCACGAAGATGGTTTATGTCCAATACCGGGATATGGTCGGGCGACTCTCACAAATTCTTTCCGATACAGTCGCTTTCGAGATTACCCCCCCCTCCGGTTCCGTCGCCATCAACAACCAAGAGCCCTCCACGAATACGACCATAGCTACCCTGACCCTGTCTTGCGCCGACACCTACAGCGGATGCGCCCAGATGCGGATCTCCAATGACAACAATGCCTGGACCGCGTGGGAGCCTTTTGCCACCTCAAAATCTTGGACTTTGCCCGGCGGAAACGGAACGAAGAGGGTCTACGTCCAATATCGAGATGGGGCGGGCAATATGGCCACCTTCTCCGACACGATAGACTTGGAGACCCTCTTCTCTTTGTCCACAATTGATGCGGCTTTGACTTCGGGATATTCCTCAATCGCAACCGATACGAACGGAAAAGTGCACATCAGTTCCCCGGGGGGCGCTCTCCGTTATGCCACCAACGCCTCCGGTTCATGGGTTATAACGCTCGTTGACAAATCGGCAAATTACAGTTCGATTGCCGTGGATTCTCTCAATGCCGTGCATATCAGTTACTATGATTCAATAAATAAGATTCTCAAATATGCCACCAATGCAGGAGGAAACTGGATCACGGAAACCGTGGATGCCGGCGGGGATGTAGGCTGGTACAGCTCCATCGCCGTCGATTCGAACAATAAAGCCCATATCGCTTATTATGACTCGATCAATGACGACCTTAAATACGCAACAAATTCCTCGGGTTCCTGGATCACATCGATACTTGACAGCGCCGGCGACGTTGGGAAACACAGTTCCATCGGTGTTGATTCCAACAATCAGAGTGCATATCAGCTATCATGATGCCACCAATGTCGACCTCAAATACATCACCAATGCGAGCGGAAATTGGGTTATCTCCGTTCTGGAATCCTATAACACCATGGGCGCCTATTCCTCCCTTGCCGTAGATTCGAATGATAAGGTGCATATCAGCTACCGAGGCGATGTCTCCGGGATCCTTAAATATATCACCAATGCTTCCGGTTCTTGGGTTGCCGAAGTCCTGGAAGCGACAAGAGGCGAGTATACCTCTATCGCGGTTGATTCCAGCAATAAAGCCCATATCATTTATTATGACTCGAACAATTATGCCCTCAAATACGCCTCAAATACTTCCGGTTCCTGGGCGATCTCTGCCGTTGAAAATGCGGGAAACATGCCGCGATACCCAGCGATAGCTGTCGATTCCGGGAACAAAGCGCATATCAGCTACCTGGAAACAACCGCTATGGCAATTCCGAATTCGATATGCTGAAAATACTTCCGGTTCATGGTCTGTTTCCACTGTGGAAAGCGCGGCAAATCCTTCAGGGGAGACCTCAATTGCCGTGGACTCAAACGGGCATATTCACATCAGTTACCTTTACAGCTATCAGTATCATCATCCGATTCTTCTCGATTGGGAGATCAATTACGGTCTCAAGTACGCCACGAATGCCTCGGGCAAATGGGTCAAATCCATAATCGACGACGGAAGCTTTACTTCGGCGCCCACTTCCATCGCCATAGACTCCAACAATTGCGTTCATATCAGTTATTACAAAGGGGTTAGGTATCCTGTTGACCATAGGCTCATGTACGCCACAAATTTATCCGGCTTGTGGGTTCCTATCAACCATTGAGAGTTCAACTACGGAATCGGTGGGCAATTATTCCTCCATAGCCGTTGATAACAACGACAACATCCACCTTGCCTACAGCAGCACGACGAATGGGCCTATTAAATACGCCACCAACGCCCCAGGTTCCTGGGCCACTTCATCCATAGCCGCCGCCACCGGGAACGAAGTATCGTTGGCGTTGGATTCTGCGGGGAAAGCCCATATTGCTTACCGAAGCACCACACCGGGACTCGGATATGCCAACAATGTCTCGGGGGTATGGTCTGTAAATCCTGTTGATTCCTTGGGGGGAACTTCCCCATCCATCGCCGTCGATTCGGAAAACCATGCCCATATCAGCCACGTTTACTTTTCAGGATCTCCCACGCAGGGGCGCTCAAATACGCGAATAACAATTCGGGTTCTTGGGCCCTCTCCACCATCGATAATACGGGGAATGCCTGGAACACAGCTATTAGGACAGATTCAAGAAACAGAGCCCACATAGCTTATTTCGATATTTTAGGATTGAAGTTGAAGTATGCGACCAATGTCTCCGGATCATGGACAGCCTCCACGGTCGACGATGACGGGGACACGGGCCGTGACCCCTCTATCGCGATCGATGCCAACGACACGATCCATCTCGCCTTTTTTGGAGGCGGCCTCAGATACGGCCGGAGCCCGGACACTTCCCCGCCCCAAGGGGCCTTTGCCATTAATGCGGGGGCAAGTTACAGCAATTCCCGCTCTGTAACCTTGGCATTTTCCGCTGCGGATCCGAGCGGGGTCGCCCAGATTTGCATAAGCGAGACCCCTTCCTGCTCGAATTGGGAGCCCTACTCGCCCTCCAAAATCCTTGATCTCTCGGCGGGGGACGGGGTAAAAACCCTTTATGTCTGGTTCCGCGACAACCAGAATAACACAACGGCTATTCCCTATACGGCGACGATCACCCTGGATACCGCCGTTCCCTCCGCCCCTACCGGCTTCGGAATCGATGGGCCGGCAGTCAAGGGTCTGCGCCTCTCCTGGAACGCCAACCCTGAACCGGATGTCGTTCGATACCGGATCCGCTATGGCACAACTCCAGGCAGTTACCCCCAGTCCGTCGAGGTGGGTAACGTCATTTATCATATTCTCCCGGGACTCAATGCAAAATCCCGGTATTACCTCGTCTTATCCGCTCTGGACCCCGCTGGAAACGAAAGCCCCCTTTCGTCGGAGATAAATGGAGTTGCGGGCGGGGGCGTGTCTCCTGATTTCGACGGCGATGCTTCAATGGACATATCTGCTTTTCACCTTCCCAGCGACCAGTTCTTCACCGACCACAGCGGCAACATGGGCCAATACGGTTGGGGAGGGGCGGATTGCTACCCTATCATCTGGGATTATAACGGGGACGGTATAACCGAGGTTTCGATCTACCACATTCCCACCAATCAGTGGTTCGTGAAAGGAGTCCCGGGAGATAATTTGGGTCAATTCGGCTGGAATGGAGACGAATCGATTCCCGTGCCCGGAGACTTCGATGGCGACGGCCTTATGGATCGGGCTTTTTATCATTGGCCTACGAACCGTTGGTTCATCGAGGGCGTGGCGGAACCGATTCAGGATGGTTGGGGGGGAGCGGACTGCATGCCTTTTTCCTGGGATTATGACGGGGACGGGATATGGGATTTGATTCTTTATCATATTCCCACCAACCAGTGGTTTTTCAGGAATGTGGGGGCCCCTGCCAACACCCCCGGGACCAATTTAGGGGCTTTTGGTTGGGGAGGGGCAAACTGCCTGCCGGTGCCTGGGGATTGGAACGGGGACGGCAACGTGGAGATCGGGGTTGTTTATCTGCCGGACAACGAGTGGATTTGGAGAGACGCCGACGGGAATGCGCATTTCATGGGTCAATATGGATGGGGAGGCATGGACAGTTTCCCGATTCCCGGAGACTACAACGGAGACGGCATAACGGAGCGGGGTTTTTATCGCCATGCTCAGAACTGGTGGTTTATCGAAGGCCAGCCTGATTTCGTCTGGGGCTGGGGCGGACAGGAGTTCATGCCGATTACGAGCCAGATCAATGTGTTCAACTGGTTCCGCTTTGTGCTCGGGCGCTTTCAATAGGACGCGGGTGAACGCAGATTTACGGCAATCAGAATAATAACCGCAAGGCGCATAGCGATAAATGATGGTTTCGTAAAAAAGTCCATCTGCTGCGTTGCGCTTCAACTTCGTCGCTGCGGCGCACTCGTAAGTGCGCCTCTCTCCTCAGTTTTTGCGCGCCTTGCATCTGGAGCTTTTTACGAAACCATCGATTGAGCGACTTTTTACGAGTTCATCATAAATGAGTAACGCAAAACCTGGCGGAGGAAATTTCTCTGCCAGTTTCCGTTTTTTTCATCAATATTTTATCCCAATCCCGAAAACATTCGGTGAGGAGGCATCCCAATGACACGCCTGATTGCTTGTGCGGAAAGCATTCTCTTTTTCCTGATCATTTCCTTCTTAGCGGTTTTGGGACAACCGGCAGGTGTTTTCGCCGACCCCCCGGTCGTCCCCAACCCACTAACCTGGGTTACAGATGATATCGTCTATGCAGCGGCCAAAGTCGGACCGATTGTCTACCTTGGCGGAGAATTCAATTATGTCGGCCCGAAAACCGGCTCATGGGCATCGGTAAGCGCTTCCACAGGAGAACCCGCCCATCCCTTTGCCATGGCAAACCTTGAGGTCCACGCCACCGCTCCCGACGGAGCAGGCGGATGCTATATCGGCGGAACCTTCACCCGGGTAGCCGGGGTGGAAAGAAACCGTCTCGCTCACATCCTGAGCGACGGGACTCTCGACCTTTCCTGGAACCCGAACGCCAATGGGACTGTCGAGGCTCTTGTGGTCAGCGGGGGAATCGTGTACGCGGGTGGATACTTCAATAATGTGGGCGGCCAAACAAGATACAGGCTCGCAGCCATCGACGCGGCGACGGGTGTGGTTACTTCCTGGGATCCCGCGATGAGCGGCAGCTCCGTGAAGACCCTGGCGGTGAGCGGCGGCCTGATTTACGCAGGGGGATTTTTTAGTTCGATCGGCGGGCATGCTCACTACAATGTCGCGGCCATCGATATCGCCACTGCGCTACCCACTTCCTGGGCCCCTTACAGCGACGGGGGGATTTACACTCTGGCAGTGAGCGGGGGGGTGGTTTACGTCGGGGGAGGCTTCTCCTTGATTGGAAACCAATCGCGAAGCCGGATCGCGGCCTTGGATGCCGCCACAGGATCGGTCACGGCCTGGAACCCCGGGGCGGATACCAGTGGTTACAGCCTGGTCTACGCGATCGTTGTGAACGGCGGGACCGTCTATGCCGGGGGAAGCTTTATAAGCATGGGCGGCCAGACCCGGAACGGGCTGGCCGCCATCGACGCCGCCACGGGCGCGGTTTCTTCGTGGAACCCGAGCCCGGACGGATTTACCCATGCTATTCACGCCCTGGCCTTTGAAGGAGGGCTCGTCTATGCCGGTGGATGGTTCACCAGCATCGGCGGCCAGGCAAAGAGGAATTTGGCGGCGATCGATCCGGCCACCGGCCTGGCCACGTCCTGGAGCGCCAACACCGATTTCTTCGTCTACACCCTCTCCGCAAGCGGAGGCTCCGTTCATGCGGGAGGAGACTTTTCCAGCATCGGCGGGGCGCTGCGCAACCGCCTGGCGGCGATCAACTGCGTAACCGGCGAGGCTACATCCTGGAACCCCGATGCCAACGGGAATGTTTTCGCCCTGGCTGTCAACGGAGGGGTGGTTTACGCCGGGGGAGAGTTCACCTCCGTGGGAGGACAAACGCGAAACGCCGCGGCGGCCCTTGACGCGGCATCGGGCTCGCTCTTAGACTGGAACCCCAACGTCCAATGGACCGTAAACGCCCTCGCCGTGGGCGAAGGAGTGGTCTATTTAGGCGGATACTTCATCAACGTGGGGGGCGTCGATAGAAGCAATCTTGCCTCTGTCAATGCCGTGACCGGGGCCGTCACCGCCTGGAACCCGCATGCTTGGGGGACGGTGAGTTCAATTGCCCTCAGTTCCGGAAAGATTTATGTTGGCGGAGATTTTTCTTATTTCGGCCCGCAAGCCCTCGGCGTTTCCCGTTACAAACTCGCTTCCTTTGATGAAGTGACCGGCGTCATTTCTTCCTGGAGGCCGGATCCCGATTACGAGGTCTACACCCTCGCGGCAAGCAACGGAATCGTTTATGCAGGCGGGTATTTTTATCAGGTCGCCGGACAGGAGCGAAATAAACTCGCGGCATTCAGCGGAGCTTCAGGCGAGCTCCTTCCCTGGAACCCGGATGCAGGTGCAGGGGGCGTTGATTCTCTGGCCGTGATGAACGGTGTGCTTTATGCGGGGGGACACTTTGTTTCCATCGGGGGGGTCACGAGGGATCGCCTTGCGGCCATCGATGCCGCGACGGGAGCCCTCCTCCCCTGGTACCCGGAGGTGAAGAATCGGGTACGGTCGGTTGTCGCCGGGAACGGGGTCGTCTTTGCGGGGGGAGATTTCAGGGATGTCGGCACCGAGTCGCAATCCTTCTTCGCGCAGTTTGGGTTTTACCCGAAAGATCTTGTTGACTTCAATGGGAATGGGTTGAACGATGTAGCTGCCTTCCATCACCCCAGCGACCAGTTCTTCACCGGCTACGCCGGCAACATGGGCCAATACGGCTGGGGCGGCGCCGACTGCTATCCTCTCGTCTGGGATTATAACGGGGACGGTATAACCGAAGTCTCCATCTACCACATCCCCACCAACCAGTGGTTCGTCAAAGGGCACCCCGGAGACAACTTAGGCCAGTTCGGCTGGGACCAGGAAGACTGCATCCCTGTCCCCGGCGATTACAACGGCGACGGCATCATGGAACGAGCTTTCTACCATACGCCTTCCAACACCTTCTTCATTGAGGAACAGGGGGGAACAACTGAGATTCAATTTGGGTGGAATGGACCGGAATGCCTCCCGGTACCGGGAGACTATGACCGGGATGGGAAGACGGATCTGATGATTTATCATATACCGACGAATCAGTGGCTGATGTACGGTGTGGGGAATTTGGGCCAGTACGGATGGAACGGACCGGAGTGTATCCCAATTCCTGCGGATTACGATGGGGATGGAGCTGCCGACATCGCGGTGTATCATGTTCCCACCAACCAGTGGTTCGTGAGAGGCTATCCGGGAGACAATCTCGGACAGTATGGTTGGGGCGGGGCGGAAAGCTTCCCGATCCCGGGAGATTACACCGGAGACGGAGCGGTGGAGAGGGGCTTTTATCGCCCTGCCGAGAACCGGTGGTTCGTCGAGGGGCAGGGAGATTTCATTTGGGGTTGGGATGGGCAGGAATTTATGCCGATCACAAATCAAATCAGTGTGTTTAACTGGTTTCGGTTTGTGCTCGGGCGCTTTCAATAGGACGCGGATGAACGCAGATTTACGGCAATCAGAATAATAACCGCAAGGCGCATAGCGAAAAACGAGGGCTGAGGTGCAGGGGTGCTGTGGTTACGGCAACACTACTGCACAGCAGCACGGCAGCAATTTTTTTGCCCTGTGCGCCCTCGCGCATCGCGACTTAGGAGTCTCCGAGGGGAGTGGGAATCTCGTTGCCACTTTTTCCCTATTTGATTCCTCTCCAGGAATGTTGCCGAGAAAATTCCTGAATGATTTATTCCTGCGTTCCCGTGGAATAAATTTTGCTCATTATGGGTACGCGTTTCTTCTGCTTTTTTATTGACAAACCTTCTTCACTGGTATTTATTGGACTCTGGCTTTCGTTAAGCATATCCCTGTCGATCCCAAAAGATATCGAACCCTTGCCACAAAGGGTTGAGAGGCTAAGAAATATGTTTTTGACCTGCTTTTTGATCTCCCGATCTTTCTCGTCCGCAGACAATCGTCCTCCAATCAAGAAACCCGGAAAACGCCTGCATCCCGCTCACAAGACTTAGTCCCCTCCACAGAAATTTGCGATTGCACCCTTGAATCTCTCCTTTTGCAGGTCGATGAGCTGCTGAAGCGGTAAAGTTGCCTTGGGTGTTTTATGATCAAGCAAGAGGATTATGAGGCGAAAAAAGATTCTGCCGGAGAATGTTGAAACTGGTTGGGCGATCAAATGGCTTCGCTGGGCGGCGGTGGCCATGACCGCGCTTTTGCCCCTGGTTTTCTTCCCGGGGATCGAGCGGCCTTTCTCCACCCCGAAGCTATTTCTTTTGGGGGGATTCGTTGTCGGCGGGGGGGTCTTGTTCATCCTCAGCGGTTACTTTCGATGGCCCGCCATTCCGCGGCGAATTCTTCCCTGCCTGATCGCCTGGCCTTCCGCCCTGATGGTTTCGGCCCTGTTCGGAGAATTTTTTTCCCCCAGGGCCCTTTGCCTTTCCCTTTTCTCCATGGGCTGGTTCCTGCTGGTCATGGCGATCCGCCCGAATCCTCTCCATCTCGCCAAGGCAATTGCCGCCTCCTGTGGCGTCCTCGCCGTCATCACCTTGCTGCAATTCTCGGGGTTCGATCCATTCCACCTCTTTGGGTGGACCACCCCCTTTTTCGGAAGCCCGCGCATGCGGGTCTTCGGGACGCTCGGGAATCCCAATTTCGTTGCCGCCGCGCTTGTTGCCAGTCTGCCCCTGTCGATCCTTGTGGGAAAACTTTTTTATCCTCGGATCCTGTATTACCTTGCAATCGCCTTCCCGGCGGCGGCAATTTTCGCCACCGGCTCGCGGGCGGCCATCGCCGCCCTCATTGCTGTCCTCGTCTGGCTCGCTGTTCTCAAACAATTTCGGCGGTGGCGCCTTCTGGCGGCGGCAGCGCTGATCCTTGTCGTTTTACTCCCCTTTATCCCTTCTCGTTCTTTATTGGACACCCTCGACGGCCGCTTATATATCTGGAGGGTTGCCGCTTCCCACCTATGGGAACGCCCCGTGTTCGGATTTGGGCCGGGGGGATTTGAACCAAAGTTCGTCGAATGGGAAACAGGTTATTGGCGTGAAGGAAAGGGCACCGCCGACCAGCGTAAATTTTCCGGGTTGCAGGATCATGCCCACAATGATTACCTGGAAACCTTGGTGGACGGCGGGTTGGCCGCGGCTCTCAGCCTTGGGTTGTTGCTCGCAACTTTTTTCTTTTTTGCCTTTCAAAAGGCCGGGAATTCGCCCAGGGGGGTGTCTGTCGCCGCCTCTTCCGGGGTGGCCGCCCTAACGGCGGTTGCGGCGGTGGATTTCCCGCTGCAAAGGCCTGCGGAGCTATTTCTATTTTGGACGCTGATAGCCATTGTTTTTCTGGAATCGGGAGAGGAGCCGGCCGGATCTCGGATCTGCTGAGGGGGAGGCAACACAAAGGCTTTGTTTTTGGAAATTTCTGTCATGAACGGACTAAGAAAGGAATGTGAATGAGAAAGCGATTGATGTTCGGATTAACTATTTGTTTCGCCATGTTGCTTGGCGTTGGAATTTTGAGCGTTAGCGCCCAGCAACAATCATCGGCGACAGAGACCGGGGCGATTCTCTCCGGGGGCAGCTACGACGCCAAGGTCAAGGCCCTTCGGGCGGCCTTGGCCGCCGAACGGGAGATCCTCGGCCTTCCCAATCTCACCGGCCCGCTGCCGACCCCGGAATCGGATCTCGGCGAACCCCCCTGTTCGGCTTCCGGCGGCGGGAGCAGCGGCGGCAGCGCCCCCATGGGGATATCCGCCGGGAAAGCAGCCCCCTCCTCGGCCTGTTCCCTTTCTTCCAAAGGGGCCCCGGTCTGGCGGGTGAACATGGTCAATCTCAACTTTTACATGGCCGACACCCCTTTGTGGTACGAAAGCCCCGTCGGACCCTCGGTGGAACTGAAGCTGAGCTACAATTCATTCACGTCAGTCAGCGGGTCCTTCGGACCCAAGTGGCAGTTGAATTACGGAAGCTATCTCTACTCGGCAGTGAATGATCTCGGGGTGTACGTCGGGAAGATGATCATCATGCCCGACGGGAAGCAGCAGCTTTACGCCCCTGACGGCTCCGGCGGATACAGGTCTCCCTACCAGGCCTTCAACTCCTTAGTCGAAATCTCGGCCAATCGTTTCGAGCTCCAGCTCCAGGAGGGCAAAGTCTATGTTTACGACATTCCCACTGGCGTAACCTCGACCGTCTCCCTCCTCGTAGAGATGAGGGACGCCTACGGGCAGAAGCTGACTTTCGGTTACAGCGCCAACGCGAGACTGACCACCATCACCGACGCCCTGGGAAAAGTGACAACCCTCTCCTACAACGAAGAGGGGCTGGTTATCCAGGCGGCGGATCCATTCGGCCGCGCAGCCTTATTCGAATATGACGCCAACCGGAACCTGACGAAGATCACGGACATGGGCGGGTACTGGACGAGTTTCACCTACCGCCATTATGTGCTGACCGATTACTATTTGGCGAGCTTGACGAATGCCGCGGGGAGCTGGGAGTTTTATTTCGAGCCGGCGGACGGCTTGGGCGACGGTTCGGACCCCTACCCTGCCCCGGGTACGACGATGGGTTACAATTCCCGGATCACCGTGACCAATCCCTTTGGGGGGAAGGAGGAGTATTATCGTGCGGGTTCGTCGGCCTGGTATGTCAGTCCGAGGGACTATATCCTCTATACCGGTCCGAGCAGCAACAATTATGCCGGCAATGCCCCCAAAACTCAATATCCTCTGACGGGAACCTATGACCAGCGCGGGGAGGTGGGATCCATCACCACCCCTGAAGGAAACACGGTTTCCTTCTCCTACAACGACCTGGACAGCCTCGGAAACAACACGGGGAAGATTTCAAGCCTGGTGAACGGCCTCTCCCACTTCGCATATACTTATAACTCGAAGGGAAATATTACGACTATCACTCATCCGAATAATTCGGTGACGACCCTGACCTATGCGGCCAACGGGGTCGACCTGACCGGGATCTCCGACGGGCAGGGAACGATCGCCCTCGCCTATAACGGCGCCCACGATATCATCTCCCACACGGATCGTTCGGGGCATACGAAAACAATCTCTTACAATGCCTATGGGCGGATCGCCTCGACAACCGATCCGCTCGGTATAACGACGGATTTTATGTACGACTCGAATCACCGTCTCGTCCAAATCAGCCGGAACGGCCAGATCCTGGAAAGCTATGCCTACGACCCCATCGGCAGAATCAGAACCTACACCGATGCCACCGGGGCGACTCTTGTCTATGACTACAACAACCTGAACGACATCACCAGGACCACCTACCCTGACGGCAGATACAAGAGCATAAGTTATTCAAGCGCCTTTCCCCGTCTCGTCACCGGCATTACGGACCGGGCCGGACTGACGACTCAGTACATCTATAACGCCTCCAGCAAGATCTCCCAGATCGTGAACCCGGAAGGCGGGATCACGGGTTTCGGCTACGACGCCAATGGGAACCGGACGCAGCTGATCGATCCTCTTGGCCGGGTCACCGGGTTCGCTTACAACCTGGACAATCGCCTTGCGAGAAAGACCTTCGCCGACGGCACGTTCACTTCCTATGCCTATGACCCGCTCGGCAGGCTGGCTTCCTCGACCGGGGCACGAAATTTGTCTAAGTATTACGGGTATGATCCAAGCGGCAATCTGACGCAGATCAGCTATACGGCGGACCTGAACCACTACACCTATCCGGCCATGTTCCAGTACGATCCCTACCGGCGGATGACCGCCATGATCGATGCGGCGGGAACAACTACCTTCAGCTACAACCCCGATTCGCTCTTCACGGGGATCGACGGCCCCCTGGCCAACGATACTCTCTCCTTTCAGCGCGACGCCAGAGGGCGAATGACCGGGTATACCTTGGAGCGCGGCCAATCCGTCTCCTTCGTTTACGACGCCTTCGACCGCCTGACGCAGGTCGGAAGCGGCGCCGATACTTTCTCGTATTCCTATGCCGGCGCCAGCCCATTGATCCAGAGATTGACCCGACCGAACGGGAGTTACACCGAGTATCAATACGATTCCATGAATCGCCTTATTCGGCTGACGAATAAGAAGTCGACGGACGAAATAATCAACCGGTATGAGTATACCTATAACGATCAGGACCTCCGGGCGAGCGAAACGATAACGAACGGGGCGCCCCTTACGTCTTTCATCAACGGGGCGAAAACCTACAGTTACAACAACCTGAACCAGCTTTTAAGCTCGACGAACCCTGCCAAGGCCTACGTTTATGACGCCGACGGCAACACGACCCAATGGGAAAGCCCCTCGGGAAAAATCTTCACCGGGGTCTACGACATCGAAAACCGCCTCACCTCGGCCGGGTACGAATATCTTTCGAACACCCCGCCCATGGAATATGAATCCTACACCGGGAACTATACCTACCGAGGCAACGGATTTCTGGCGGAAAAGGAAGTGGAGTATTCTAAATACTCCACAAGTGAATATTATCGAACAACGGTCAGGCATATCGGCTATGGTCCGTTCCCCCTTCAGGAACGCGATGGAAACAACAACGTCCTCCGGGAATATACCTGGGGGGCCAATTCCGGCGGGGGCATAGGGGGCCTTTTGGGCATGACCCAGGGGGGACAGAACTATTTTTACCTTTATGACGGAAAAGGAAATATCACGGCAATCATCAACAGCTCGCAGGCAGTCGTGGCGACGTATACTTACGACCCCTTCGGTAAACTGCTGGCCAAGGCCGGCACATTGGATCAGCCCTTCCGGTTCTCCACAAAACCCTATGACGAACAAACGGGCCTATCTAATTTCGGATACCGATTCTACTCCCCCGAAACAGGGAGATGGATGACCCGGGACCCTCTGGGGGAGAAAGCAGGGCTGAATTTTTACGAATTCGTGAAAAACGACCCGGTAAACCGGGTTGATCCAGTGGGTCTGGACGCCTGCAACGCCGGCGGGGTTAACCTCGACATAGATCGGACGCCCATGTGCACGCCGGACAACCCCACTGACGAGGAAGCTTACCAGGGAGGGTACAGTTATTGCGCTCCCGACAAGGGCATCTGGGACCGGATCTCCGACTGGCTCAATAGCCTTGCTGTGCCTAAGGAATTGGGACCCGACAGGGTCACGAGCACTCAAAATCGCAAATTGGCCGGATTTGCTTGTTATGATTCATGCCCTTCCGGAATAACAGTCTCGGAATAGAATTGAGATCATCGAGTAACCCTGCCTGCACCCCTCTTTTTCAAAGAGGGGAAATTCCTCCCTTTATCAAAGGGAGGTTAGGAGGCATTCATTAGAAGGATATCGGCACAATTATAAGACCGTTAATATGACAGGCGCAATTTCATTTGGATCTTGCGGACCAACTGGGTTGTATTAATTCGAGGAGGAACATATGGGTAGAAATTGGAAGATCGGAGTGGTTTTGCTATTGGTCCTGAGTGCTCTCAACATTGGCGCCACAGCCTATTCCCAGACGATAACGTATAATTATGACCGGATGGGCCGGTTGGTGAAAGTGGCTTACGGGGATGGGATCGCCGTGCAGTACAGCTATGACAAAATGGGCAACCGGCTGATGGCCAGGGTCCCGGCACCTTCATCTACCGACTTCAACGGCGATGGTTCGACTGATGTGGCGGCTTTTCATCACCCCACCGACCAGTTCTTCACAAACTACGCCGGTAATCTCGGCCAATACGGATGGGGCGGAGCAGACTGCTACCCCCTCGTCTGGGATTATAACGGGGATGGAATAACCGAGGTTTCCATCTACCATATCCCCACCAACCAGTGGTTCGTAAAGGGGTACCCCGGCGACAACATGGGCCAGTTCGGTTGGGGCCAGGAAGACTGCATCCCCATCCCCGGCGACTACAACGGCGATGGAATCGTAGAACGGGCCTTCTACCACACCCCCACTAACACCTTTTTCATCGAGGAACAGGGAGGGACAACCCAGATCCAGTTCGGTTGGAACGGGGCGGAGTGCATCCCGGTACCGGGGGATTACAATGGCGACGGGACGACGGATCTGATGATTTATCACCTGCCGACGAACCAGTGGTTGATGTATGGGGAAGGAAACCAGGGTCAGTACGGTTGGAACGGACCGGAGTGTATCCCGGTTCCTGCGGATTACGACGGCGATGGGTTCTACCGACATTGCTGTTTATCATTATCCGACCAACCAGTGGTTCGTGAAGGGGTATCCGGGGGATAACCTGGGGCAGTATGGCTGGGGAGCGACCCAAAGTTTCCCGATCCCCGGGGATTACAATGGGGATGGGATAACGGAAAGAGGGTTCTATCGGCAGGCCGAGAACTGGTGGTTTATCGAGGGGCAGTCTGATTTTGTGTGGGGCTGGGGCGGGCAGGAGTTCATGCCGATCACGAGCCAGATCAATGTGTTGAACTGGTTCCGGTTTGTGCTCGGGCGCTTTCAATAGGACGCGGATGAACTCAGATTTACGCCGATCAGAATAAATAACCCAAGGCGCAAGGGGAAACGAACGGAATTGGAAACCGCATAGCACCTGGCGCAGGGAGCACGGGGCGGGGAAATCTTCCTTCTGATGCTCCGAACCTTATGTTTTTTCTATGAATTTTAAAATACCCAAAAACCTCTTGACAAAATACATAGGTGGATTAATATTGATGGTCTCGTAAAAAGTCTGCGCAAGGATGACTTTGTAAAAAGCTCCAGATGCAAGGCGCGCAAAAACTGAGGAGTGAGGCGCACTTATGAGTGCGCCGCAATGACGAAGTTGAAGCGTAACGCAGCAGATGGACTTTTTACGAAGTCATCAATCTTGCACATCTGAACAAATAGGCTCGTCTGTCTGGGGAATTTTTCTTCATAACCTTCTGTCCTCCCTGAGGAGGGAAGATGGTGAGGAAATCAAAAAGCCTGATTTCGATTATTCGAGGTCAGGCTTTATTTTTTTCTCAGCCCGGCTCTCTTCCGCAAGCAACTGCCTAAAAACAAAACTAAATAAGGGAAGGAGGAGAAAAATGAAAGTAAAATTAAGAGCCGCTTGCGTGCCGCGAGGACGGAAACTATTTGGTTTTCTCTCATTCTTAATAGGATTTCCCTTCCTTCTTCTCGGCCAACCTGTGAATGCTCCGGCCCAACCGAGTGACCTCCCCCAACAGAAAATATGGACGACAAGCGGGCAGGTAAATGCCATCGTCAGCACCGGGGCGATCACCTACCTTGGGGGGGTCTTCACGTCCGTTGCTCCAAACACAGGGAATTGCGCTGCGATTGACCCGGCCACCGGGAAACCGCAACTTCCCTATTTCAAGGTGAATGGCATCGTCTATGCGGCCGCGCCCGACGGGGTCGGCGGCTGGTATCTCGGCGGGGATTTTCGAACGGTCCGGGGAGTCGCCCGAAATTACATCGCCCATATCCTCTGGGACGGGTCTTTGGACCCCGATTGGAACCCCAATGCCAGCGACACCGTCCGGACTCTCGTCGTCAGCGGCCCCATCGTTTACGCCGGCGGCGATTTTTTGGAGATCGGGGGACAGCCGCGCAACCGCATTGCCGCCCTGGACGCCGCGACCGGAAATGCCGCAGCCTGGAATCCAAACGCCGGTAACATCGTTCGCGCCCTGGCCGTCAGCGGGAGCCTCGTTTATGCCGGGGGGGATTTCATAACCATCGGCGGACAATCCCGAAATCGAATCGCGGCCCTGGATGCTTCCGGGAATGCGACCGCCTGGGACCCAAACGCCAACGCTCCTGTGCATGCGCTGGCCACATCCGGTGGGAACGTTTATGCGGGGGGAACGTTCTTTACCATCGGGGGAACAACCCGCTATTATATCGCGGCAATTAACGAAACGACCGGAGATCTCCTGCCCTGGGACCCCCGCGCCAGCGGTTATGTATACACCCTGCTCGTAAGCGGGGGGCGTCTTTATGTAGGAGGAACGTTTACAAGTTTTGTCAACCACCCGGGGTTGACCAGGAACCGCGCCGCCGCTTTCGATCTTTCCACCGGGGGCCTTAGCACCTGGAACCCGAATGCGGGAAATACGGTCTATACGATAGGAATCAACGGAGCTCTCGCCTTCCTTGGCGGCACTTTTACGACGATGGGCGGCCAAACCCGAAACCGGCTGGCGGCGGTGGACGCCGCCACCGGGGCGCTTAGCAGTTGGAACCCGGACGCCAATGCCGTCGCTTACGCTATTGCCACGCAGGGCAGTTCCATCTTGGCCGGGGGGCAGTTTACCACCCTCGGGGCCAAGACCCGAAACCGCCTTGCCGCCGTCCACAACCTGACGGGAGAAGTTACGGATTGGAACCCCAATGTCAATGGGACGGTGAATACTCTTGCCCTTGGCAACGGGGTAATCTATGTGGGCGGCAGTTTTACGAATGTGGGCGGACAAAGCAGAACGAACATCGCCGCTGTCGCCACCAGCACCGGGGTGGTCGCCACGTGGAATCCGAACGCCGACGGCATCGTTTACGCTCTCGCGGCTGATGCGGCCACTGTTTATGCCGGAGGGGCTTTTCAGAACATCGGCGGCCAGGCCCGCAACCGGATTGCCGCCCTCGATCCCGCCACCGGAAACGCCACGGCCTGGGACGCAAATGCCGGCAGCGCCGTTCGGGCCCTGGCGGTGGGTAATAATGTTGTTTTCGCCGGAGGAGACTTTACGACCATCGGGGGGGCGTCCCGCAACCGGATTGCGGCCCTCGAAGCCGCCACCGGAAACGCCACCGTTTGGAACCCGAATGCCAACAGTTCTGTTAGAGCCTTGGCCGTCAGCGGAGGCCTCGTTTATGCGGGGGGAGACTTCTCCACTATCAACTCGCAGAGCCGCACCCATATCGCCGCCCTCGATCCCGGCAGCAACAATCCAACCTCCTGGGCCCCTAATATTAATGGCACTGTTTACGCTCTGGCGATGAATGGGAATTGGGTCTATGCGGGAGGATCGTTTACAAGTGCGGGGGGCCAGATTCAGAACCGCCTCGCCGCCTTCAATGCCCAAACCGGACTCTTGGCCGACTGGAATCCGAACGCCAATAATACCGTTTATGCCTTGGCCGTAAATGGCGGGATCGTCTTTGCCGGGGGAAACTTTACGACGATGAACGGCGACAGTCAGTCTTTTATCGCTCAGTTCGGCCACAACTTCACCTCCATGGCCGATTACAACATGGACGGGGCAACCGATGTGAGCGCTTTTCATCTTTCCACGGATCAGTTCTTTACCGACTACGCCGGTAATTTGGGGCAGTACGGCTGGGGAGGGGCGGATTGCCTGCCCCTGGTCTGGGATTACGACGGGGACGGCAGGACCGAAATTTCCATTTACCATATCCCCACGAACCAATGGTTTGTCAAAGGCTACCCCGGCGATAACTTGGGACAGTTCGGCTGGGGACAGGACGAATGCATTCCTGTTCCCGGCGATTACAATGGGGACGGGGTTATGGAACGGGCCTTCTACCACACCCCCTCCAACACTTTCTTCATCGAAGAACAGGGCGGGCCTCCAACCCAAATTCAATTCGGCTGGGGGGGCGTGGACTGCATCCCCCTGCCCGGGGATTACGACGGGGACGGCAAAACGGATCTGATGATCTACCATCTGCCGTCGAATCAATGGTTGATTCACGGCGTGGGGAATTTGGGTCAATATGGCTGGGGAGGCGCGGACTGCATCCCCATCAATGCGGACTATGACGGCGACGGGAAAACCGATATCGCCTTCTTCCATATCCCCACGAACCAATGGTTTGTGAAGGGCTTTCCCGGAGATAACATGGGTCAATACGGTTGGGGAGGCTTGGAGGGTTTCCCCATCCCCGGGGATTACAGCGGGGACGGCATCGCCGAGCGAGGTTTCTACCGGTATCTTGAAAATCGCTGGTTTATCGAAGGGGAACCCGATTTCTACTGGGGTTGGGGTGGAGCTGAATTCATGCCCATTACGAGCCAGGTCAACGTTTACAACTGGTTCCGATTCGTGCTCGGGCGGTTTCAATGAGACGCGGCTGAAGGTAGATTTACGCCGCTTCAAAAGAAAAAGCGTAAGGCGCGAGAGCGCAAGGAGAAAATCAGGTAACGACGCAAAGTGCTGCACCAACGGCAGCACTGGCGCTTGGCTGCGACATTTTTCCATTTTTGAACCGCCCTGCCTCCCCAAGACCCCTGGAATCAAAATCCGGGTTGGCAGGGCTTTTGTTTGCCCCCTTTCCCCCACAAAGCGGGTTTCCCACCTCTTTTCCATTCATTTAATTTTTACTCATTCTTTCATGGTGTTACGAAATAAGTCCTGATGTTTTAAATTAATACCACAATTTGATTTTCACGGACTCCTACGGCCCCCTCCCCCTTATTCCCCAAGATAGTTAAATAGCGGGGAGAAAAGCTTGCCTTTTCTTCATTTTTTGTCCTCAGGTGCCGACAACGAAAGAGGTTTCCCAAATATCAAGTATCTTGAGGGCCATATGAGAAAAGGGTTGTGCCGGTTCGGATTAGCAATTGTCTTTCTTGGCTTCTTTCTCCTAAGCGGAATCCCTTCCGGCTTCGCCGAACAGAAAAAATTCGAGCGCCTTTCCCCCATCCTCGAAAAGGTTAAGGGCGAATCCGAAGGCTCCGTGGAAACGAAGATCCACGAATCGCTCGGAACCGTGCGCCACCTGGGAACCGAACCGGGGAAGCACATCAAGAATCCGGGCGCCCGGGTTCTGGGAAGAGACGCCCATCCCGAACAGGCCGCCAGGATTTTTCTTGAGGCCCATGGAAAGCTCTTCGGAATCGACGACCCCTCCCGGCAATTGGCCGCCCTTAAGACCCGGAAAACCGACCGGGGCCGATCCCTGGTCCGTTTTCAACAGAAGCACCGGGGAATCCCGATCCTGTCCGGTGAATTGATCCTCCAGATGGACGAAGAGATGAACATCGTCTCCACCCATGGGAGAACGGTCCCTGATTTCGACCTCGACCCGACCCCCGCCATCGATGCGGGCAAAGCGAAAGAAATCGCCATCGTCTCGGCGGGCAATTGGTTTAACCGGGAAACGGAAGGCTTCGCCGCCACCGATCCTCAATTATGGATCTACAACCCCACCCTGATCGGCCTGTCCATGAATCACAATTTCCTCGCCTGGCGCATGCAGGTTTATTCGGTCAGCGGGAACCCCATTCACGAGCTGGTTCTGGTGGATGCTCATAGCGGGAAAATCCTCCTTCACTACAACCTGATCGAGACCGCACTTTACCGCCGCATTGCCGACTGCAACAACAACGCCAACTCCTGCTACTGGACCCGGGTCGAAGGCGATGCGGACACGAACAAGGCCCAAGTCGATCTCGCCTACGAATATCTCGGCGACGCCTATAATTTTTATCTGAACTATCACGGCCGGGACGGCCGCGACGGCATGGGGGGCAATGTGGAAGCCATCGTCCGCTACTGCACCGCCAATGAATGCCCGGTTCAGAACGCTTATGGGGGATTCCCCATGGCCTTTGGGGACGGCTGGGTGACCGATGATGTCGTGGGCCATGAATACACCCATGGCGTCACGGCCTATGAGTCCCAGCTCAATTACTATATGCAATCCGGCGCCATTAACGAGTCCTTCTCGGATATCTGGGGAGAGTTCATCGATCTGACTAATTCGAGCGGAAATGATTCCTGGGCAAACCGCTGGCTTGTGAGCGAGGACAAGGCCGGGGGTCCCATCCGCAGCATGCAAAACCCGCCGCAGTTTAACGATCCCGACAAGATGACCTCGCCCCACTTCGCCTGTTACGCGGACGACAACGGCGGTGTTCACCGCAACAGCGGCGTGGGCAACAAGGCCGCCTACCTGATGGTCGACGGGGGGACCTTCAACGGCCGCAGCGTAACCGGCATCGGTCTCACGAAAACCGCCAAGATCTTTTATGAAGTCCAGACTAACCTCCTCACTTCCGGCGCCGATTACGCCGACCTTTACGACGCCCTTTACCAGGGCTGCCTGAATCTTCTCGGCACCTCGGGGATCACCATCGGGAACTGCTTCCAGGTCCGCCAGGCCGCCCAGGCCGTGGAGATGAACCTGCCCCCGCTTTACTGCTCCACCCCGGAGGCCCCGCTTTGCGACACCGGCGAACCGGCATACCTATTCTTCGACGATCTGGAGAACCCGCAGAGCGGGAACTGGACCGCCCAAACCGTCGCCGGATCGGACGGGAAGTCTTACGGATGGTATTATCCCCAAGATGCTTCACCTTACAACTGGGACCTCCATTATGCCGTCAGCGGGCTGTACAGCCTCTGGGGGGACAACGTGGATTTTGCTGCGGAGTATTCGGTAACCTCGAAATTCATCTCCCTTCCCGCAGGAAGCCACCCCTTCCTTCACTTTCAACACTTCTTCGATTTCGCCAGCGGGGATGGAGGGGTTCTGGAGTACCAGGTTTTTCTCGGCTCCTGGACCGATGCCGGGGCGCTGTTTGTCAACAACGGCTACAACGGCCAATTGTCCGGCTCCGGGAACCCCCTAACCGGGCGCAGCGGCTTCACCGGCCGGAGCAACGGCTATATCTCCAGCCGTCTGAACCTCTCTTCATTGGCCGGAATGACCGTCCGTTTCCGGTACCGGATCGGAAACAACGGCGCCGGGAAAGCCTTCGGCTGGATGATCGACGACGTGCGGATCCACACCTGCCCGACAAGCTGCACCTACACCATCGACTCTTCGAATCTTTCCTGGTCGAGCAAAGGCGGAAAAGGGAGCGTATCCGTCAGCACCCAGAGCGGCTGCCACTGGGCCGCTTCGGTCGGGGATCCCTGGCTGACCCTTTCCGCTCTGGTCTATACCGGATCCTATTTTGTCGACTACTGGGTCGCCGAAAACACCGGGGCAGCCTCACGGACCGGAACGATTACCGTTGCCGGGCACTCTCTCACCGTCACCCAGGAGGGAGCCATCACCCTCAAAGAAGCCGTGGACAACACCGGTCTTGATTACTTTGATTCCGTCGGGGCTGGCGGTTGGTTCGGGCAGTCGGGCGTATCTTACTACGGGGGAGACGCGGCCCAGAGCGGGCCGATCGGAGAAAATGGGCAATCGGTTCTGTACCTCGACCTGGAGGATGCGGGATATCTTTCCTTCTATTGGAAAGTCTCCTCCGAGGAGAATTACGATATCCTGAAGATCTATCGCAACGGCGTCCAGCTTGACGCGATCAGCGGCGAGGCCGATTGGCGGAGAAAGATCGTCGCCATCCCTTCCGGATACAACCTCATCGAATGGAAATATGAAAAGGACGGATCCAGCTTCGCCGGCGCCGATGCCGGATGGGTGGATAAAATCGAATTCGGCCCCTGTTATTACGATCTCTCCCAGGAAACCATCGCTTATTCCAATCTGGCCGGGACCGGGTCCGTCTCGGTCACGGCTCCGGCCGGATGCTTCTGGACCGCAGGCAGCCAGGCCGCCTGGATCCAGATCGCCGGCGGAGGGACCGGAGCGGGCCCCGGAACGGTGTCGTATTCCGTTTCCGCCTACGCGGGATCCACACCCCGCACCGGAACCATCACGATCGGAGGCCGGGTTCTCACGGTAACCCAGTGGGGAGCGATCCCGTTGGGTGAAGCGCTCGACAATCCCGCCTTTTCCTGGACCACCGGCGGAGACGCCAATTGGCTGGGCTATCCGGGGAACGCCTTTGCCGGCTCCTCCTCGGCTCGCAGCGGCGCAATCAACCACGGTCAGACGACCTGGCTGGAGACCTCCGTCACCGGGGATGTTTTCGGCTCCTTCGCCTGGCGGGTTTCTTCCGAACCCAATTATGACAGTCTGCGGTTCTTCATCGATGGAGAGGAAGTCACTTATTACAACAACGGCGTGGAGACGCCCCTGCGCATCAGCGGCCTCACCGATTGGGACTCGGTGACCTTTTACCTCCCTGCCGGGAACCATGTTCTGCGCTGGACTTACATCAAGGACGGCTCGGTCAGCACGAACGAAGACTGCGGCTACGTGGACCGAATCTGCATTTCCCTCAACAATCCGGTCTCGGCCGGCTTTGAATCCCCCGGGGGCCCGGGAACGGTCAATGTCAGCCTCCCATCCATCTGTCAGTGGACGGCCATAAGTTGGGTCAACTGGATCACCATCACCTCGGCGACCAGCGGAAGCGGGAGCACGACGGTCAGCTACACCGTGGCCTCCAACCCCGGCACCAGCCCCCGGACCGGAAAGATGTACATCGCCGGGCGGGATTTCACGGTCACCCAGGCCGGGACCGCCTGTGGGTACGCCCTTACTCCCCAGAACGAATATTTCGGCCCCGGGGACGATGGTGGAACCTTTGCCGTCAGCACGGCCGGCGGGTGTTCTTGGTCGGCCGTCAGCCAGGCGCCTTGGATCACTGTCAACCCCGGAGGCTCGGGAGCGGGCAACGGAACGGTCTCTTACTCGATCGTCTCGAATCCCGACACGGCGGCGAGAATCGGCGCCATCACGGTTGCCGACGCCACCTTTACGGTCACCCAGGCCGGCCAAACCTGCACCTATCAGATCAATCCCTCCCAGGCCTCCGTATCCCACAGCGGGGTTCGGGACTCGGCAAGCGTGATCGCGCCGACAGGGTGCGCCTGGACCGCCACGAGCCTCGATTCGTGGATCAGCATCACCGGAGGGCATAGCGGGAGCGGAAACGGGACAGTCAATTACTCGGTGGAAAACAACCCGAATCTGTATGCCCGAACCGGATGGATGGCCATCGCCGGGAGGGAATTTCGCGTCGACCAAGCGGCAACCCCCTGCACCTTCAACCTCCTGAGCACCGGCCAGAATTTTCCCGGCAGCGGGGGCACGGGAAGCATCCAGGTAAACTCCGTCCTGGGCTGCTCATGGTCGGCGGCCAGCCAGGCCCCCTGGATCACCCTGACCACGGGGGAAAGCTACTCGGGGACCTATATCGTCCAATACAGCGTATCGCCCAACCCGACGATTTACCCCCGCAGCGGCTTTCTGACCCTGGCCGGTCAGACCTACGCTGTCACCCAGGATGGAATTCCCTGCACCTATGCCCTTTCCCCGTCTGGGCTCTCCTTTCCGCCCGAGGGGGGAACGGCGGCTTTCGAATTGGCAACCCCCGATGGATGCACCTGGAGCGCCGTGAGCGGGGAAGCCTGGGTATCGTTCATCTCCGGATCGAGCGGAACCGGGAAAGGAACGGTTGAGTTTTCGCTCTCCTTCAATAATGACCCGGCATTGCGTTCCACCGCCATCACCGTAGCCGGCGAAATTTTCACTATCCTCCAGGAAGGAACCCAGGAAAATCTGAGGGCAGACCTGCCCAAGACGGGCCAGACATCCACTTATCTTGCCGATGACGATGGCGAAATCAGGGCAGGCATCCCTTGGCCCAATCCTCGATTCACCAATCCGGACGGTACGGCGCCCGTTTCCGGGGATCAGGTGCGTGACCAGCTCACCGGGCTGATCTGGTCCAGAAACGCCAATGGACCGGGATCCATGGATTGCACTCCCGGGGCCCTGAAGGATTGGCGGAGCGCCCTGGTCTACATATCCTGTTTGAATGACACGAGCTACGGAGGAAACAGCGACTGGCGTCTGCCCAATGTGGTCGAACTGGAAAGCCTGATCCATTCCGGATCTTCGGATATCAAGAGTTGGCTGGAAAGCCAAGGGTTCACCGATGTCCAGCCCTTCGTCTACTGGAGCTCCACCTCCGCCGGGATCAATCCCAACAACGCCTGGACCGTGGATCTCTGGGGATACGTGGAGATGTTTGCCAAGACCTCGTCCTATCGGGTATGGCCGGTCCGCGGCGAAACCTCGGGGCGCGCCCGCACCTGGAAAACCGGGCAGGTCGAAGAGTATGGAACCCGGGACGACGGCGCGCTGCAGGCGGGGCTCCCCTGGCCCATGCCCCGATTTACGGTCGAAGGGGATTGCCTCCTCGACAACCTGACCGGCCTTGTGTGGCCCCGGAATCCGGATCCGGCACAGAGAAATTGGCCCGACGCCGTTGCCTATGCCGGCAGTCTTTCTTTCTGCAGCCGCACCGACTGGCGGCTTCCGAACCGCAAAGAGCTGATGACCCTCGTCGATTTCGGCGAAAGCAACAACCTATCCTGGCTGAACGCCCGGGGATTCGCAAACCTGGCCGTTGGAGGATACTGGTCCTCCACGACCTATGCAAACAATTCGTCCCAGGCCTGGTATGGGGATCTCTGGTTCGGCTCCACCACGGCCTACCCAAAAACCAGCAGTCTGAACGTGCTGCCGGTGAGCGGCGGGACCCTGGGCGAAACCCTGATCTGGGCCGCTCCTTCTTCCTTCGACTTCCGTGCGGTGAACGTCAACCGTTCTTCCGCAGGACAGATCATCACCCTGTCAAACCTGGGTTCCGGCGACCTTGAGATCACCTCCATGGGCATTCAGGGCGGCGATCGGTCCATGTTCGCCGTTTCCCCCGGAGGTCCGGCCCCCTGCTCCGCCCTCCCGTTTATTTTGCCTTTCTATTCCAGCTGCACCCTAACCGCCGCTTTTTCGCCCCTCTCTGCGGGTCCGAAAACCCTAATCTACCGGATTTTCTCGAACGATCCCGGCAAACCGGTTCTCGATCTCCTCCTGACCGGCCGGGGAGTGGCGGCCCCGGTGTTGACCGATTTTAACGGAGACCGTTTCACCGACATCAGCGCTTTTCACCTTCCCTCCGACCAATTCTTCACCCAGTACTCCGGAAACCTGGGCCAGTACGGCTGGGGCGGCCCGGACTGTTATCCCTTGGTCTGGGATCCCGAGGGAAGCGGCAAGACCCCCGTCTCCATCTATCACCTCCCCACCAACCAGTGGTTCCTCAAGGGGTTCCCCGGAGACAACCTCGGGCAATTCGGGTGGGGGATGGACGAGAGCATCCCGGTTCCCGGAGACTATGACGGCGACGGCCTTCATGGAACGGGCTTTCTATCATTGGCCCAGCAATCGCTGGTTCATCGAAGGCCGGGACCCCGTGGCCTTCGGGTGGAACGGCTCCGAATGCCTCCCCTTGCCGGGCGATTATGACGGCGACGGGACAACGGACCTGGTCCTTTATCACTGGCCTTCGAATCAATGGTTCATGTACGGCGCGGGAGAACTGGGGCAGTACGGATGGAACGGAGCGGAGTGTATCCCAATTCCTGCGGATTACGATGGGGATGGAGCTGCCGACATCGCGGTGTATCATGTTCCCACCAACCAGTGGTTCGTGAAAGGCTATCCGGGAGACAACCTCGGACAATATGGTTGGGGCGAGGCGGAAAGCTTCCCGATCCCCGGGGACTACAACGGGGATGGGGCCGCGGAGCGCGGGTTCTATCGCCATGCTCAGAACTGGTGGTTTGTCGAGGGACAAAGCGATTTCGCGTGGGGTTGGGGTGGAGCTGAATTCATGCCCATAACGAGCCAGGTCAACGTTTACAACTGGTTCCGATTTGTGTTGGGAAGATTTCAATGAGACGCGGGTGAGTGCAGATTTGCGCCGATCAAAATAAGCCCGCACGGCGCACCCCAATGGGGCGGTAAGACCGAGTCGCGAGGGCGCGAGCGGGAACGAATATAAAAGAAACAGCAAAGCGCAGAGCGCATGGCGCTTAACGCGAAATGAGTGCTGCGGTGCGGAGGTGCTGCGGTTACGGCAACACGGCTGCACTGCAGCACGGCAGCACGTCTGTAAGGCAGCCCACCTGGAACCTCGCCCCGGCAGCCCTTTTTCCCAATGAACTGTTGACATTCAGAGTCTTAATTTGCTAAAAAGGATTCTGTTTGTCCGGGAAATTTTTGGCTTCGAGGGAGGAAAGAGATTATTATTCCCACTAACCAGTGGTTCGTAAGGGGATTCCCCGGGGATAACCTCGGGCGGTGCAAAGGTGCTGCAGTCACGGCGGCACGGCTGCACCGCAGCACCATTTTCGTAAAGGACATTGTCAATGGATGAGATCGATTTTTCAGGGAAAACCGTTTTGGTTGTGGGTGCGCATCCCGACGACAACGATTTCGGCGCGGGCGCCACGGTCGCCAAGGCCGTGAAACAGGGGGCGGAAGTCATTTACCTCATCGCCACGGCGGGCCAGCGGGGGAGCTCCGACGAGGCCATGACCCCCGAGAGGCTCTCCCAGATCCGCAGGGAAGAGCAGCAGGAAGCCGCCAAATCCTTGGGGGTGCGCGAGGTGCAGTTCCTGGATTATGTGGACGGGGAGCTGCTCCCGGACCTCAAACTCAAGGAAGAGGTGGTGCGTTTCATCCGCCGCTACCGGCCGGATGTCGTCTTCACCATGGACCCCAGTTATTTCTATTTCAAGACCCTCGGCTTTGTGAACCACTCTGACCATCGGGCCATAGGGGAGGCGACCTTGGACGCCTGCTTTCCCTTAGCCCGCGACCTCTTGTCCTTCCCCCAGCACATCAAGGCGGGGCTGCCCCCCCACAAGGTCAAGGACCTTCTGCTCTACAGCATCGTTCCCGAAAACGCGACCTTCTATGTGGACGTTACCGAAACTTTTGAGGCCAAGATCCGGGCTCTCGCCCTTCATAAATCCCAGATCGGCGACATCCGGAAGATCGAGGGGAGGCTGAGAGGCCGCGCCGAGGCCGCAGGAAAATTGGCAGGATGCAGATTAGCCGAGTCTTTCGTTCGCCTTCAGCTGCCCGAGTGACTTTTGGGGAGGATCCACAAGCGCTCCTTCCTCTCTCTCCACCCGTTGGGTGTGGGAGAGGAAGGAGGCCATTGCGGTGGTGGTTTAAAACATCGGTTGGGTCGGATCGTCCCTACTCCTCCGCGAGGATTTTCACCTTTTCCACTTTTTCCAGATCCCGCCTGTAGAAAAACGACCCCAGATAGAAAAAGACAAAGGAGGAAATGCCCATCAGGGAGGCGATCTTCAAGGCGGTCGCGATTCCGTACGCGTCCGAGAGCGCCCCTGTGGCGATCGGGCCGATCGCGCTGCCCAGAACGTGCTGGGTCACGACGCAAAGGGCGTAGGAGATGGCCCGCAACCCCGGATGGACGACATCTTGGGTCACGGCGATGGCCGAGGAGGCGTAGGCGATCGAGCAGATCGCGGCGAGCATGAAAATGGCGTATTGAACGGTCCCGCCCTGGAAGAAATGGAACGCGCTGAAGTTCAGGAGGGCCGTCAAAACGGCGGCGATCGCGGCCACGTAAAGCCGGGATTGAATCTTCCATTTCATCCACCAGTCGGCGATCCACCCGCCGAGGGGCGAGCCGATGATGCACACCAGCATGATCCCGCTCGTCAGAAGGGTGGCCTTCTGCAGGGGCACCCCCTGCACCCTAACGAAATAGGTGGGGAAAAAAGTGGAAAGCGAGGTGGACACGAACATCATTCCCGCAAACCCGAGATAGGTCAGGAGAAGCGAGGGTGTCCGCACGAATTCCCGCACAATGTCCATCTTTTCCATTTTCTTTTTTTGGGCTTCGGCAATCCCCGCCCCCGGCCGCTTGGCCACTGTCTGCTCCAGCCCGACGGTCTTGTAATCTTTCACAAAGAAGAAAAGGATGGAGATGATCAATCCCGGCAGGGCCACAATTCCAAAGGCGTGACGCCAACCCCAGTGAGTGGCGATGAAGCCCCCGGCCAACAGCCCACAGGCCATGCCGATGGGGATGGAGGAGTTCCAGATCCCGATCAAGAGCGAGCGCTTTTTCTCAGGGTAGAGAGCCGAAATCATCGCCGTCCCGCCGGGGGCGTAACCTGCCTCTCCCAGGCCGATGGCGGTGCGGGCCGCAAAGAGCTGGCCGAAATTCTTCGTAAAAGCGCAGGCCACTGTGGCCAGGCTCCACAAGACGGCCATGATCCCGATCGCCTTTTTGCGGCTCCACCGGTCGATCACGATCGAAACCGGAAATGAAAAGATCAGGATTGCCCAGTAAACCGCCGAGACCAGCATGCCGCATTGCGCATCACTCAAGCCCCATTCAGATTTCAGGAAAGGGAAAAGGGCGGCGACGACCATGCGGTCGACATAATCGAAAAAGTACAGAAGCCAAAGCAGGATGAAGATGTAGTGGGTGTAACCCTTGGAAAAAATGTATCCTTCCGGAATATCTTTTTTCCCCATTGAAGCTTCCTCCCTTCCCCTCAAAATTCTTCTCCAATTCGAATCATCGCTTTCGTAACCTTCCCCGGGTGGATGCGCTCGCGGTACAATCGGGGCAAATCTTCAAGCAACGTCCAATCGCTGATCATTCCTCTCGCGTCCAGCTTCTTCTGCCGCAGCCACTCCAGACACTGGTAATTCTCTTCATGAGTGTTCGAAGCCGAGACCGGAATTTTCAATTCCTTTAAAAACAGGATCAGCGGCCTTTCGATTGTTATGGGTTTGAAAAAGACGCTCACTACGCAAACCGTTCCCCCCTTGGCCGCGGCGTCGAGGGCGATTTGAACGTTGCCCGGCACGCCGGAGCATTCCAGGACGAGATCGAACCCTCACTCCTTGCGTCCACTCGGCAACCTTTTGGCCGGGTTGCCCGGATAAGGGATCGATTACGAATCCCGGCCCCGAATTTTCATCCCCAGCGATCTCTTATGCTCGACAGGCTCCGAAAGGGCGATGGGGAAAAACCCCAGAACCTTCGCAGAGCTGAACCGCGGCCAGCCCGATCGGCCCCCCTCCCAATATCAAAGACGCTTCCCCCTTCGATACCGCTGCGCTTAATCCCGTGCAGGGCCGAAGCAAAGGTCTCGACCAGGGCGGCGCCCTGGGAGTCCACGCCGTCGGGGATCGGGATGACCATTTGCGGCAGGACTTTCACATACTCGGCAAATCCCCCCGGCAGGTCGCCGACCCCGATGGTGCGACGGTTCCCGGTGCAAAGATGGGGCCTTTGGGTAAGACAGTGGCGGCACTTCCCGCAGAAGGTGGGACGGATCATGACCCGCGACCCGACTTTTAGATCCCTTACTTCTTTGCCGAAGGCCTCGATCACCCCGCTGGTCTCGTGGCCCAAAATATAGCCATCCGGAATTAGGCCGCTTTCCACCATCGAATGATCCGAACCGCAGAAACCCGTATTGGCCACGCGGACCAACACCTCGTTTTCGCCCGCGTCAGGTTTGGGAACATCTTCGAAAACAAGACCGACGGAACGTCGGTAAACAACAGCTTTCATGATTTCACCTCGATAGAGACCGTAAGGGCGCAAGTCGTAAGTCGCAAGGGGAAACGACCTAACGTGCTGCGGTTCTGCCGTGTTGCTGTGCTGCTGTTACCGCAACACCTGCGCACCGCAGCACCCTGATTTCTTACTCCTTGCCCCGTGCCCCTGCCCCCTGCTCCCTGCGCTTCATTATTCTTTCAGCCGATAGAGATCGTTCAGATATTGCAGGGCCAGATTTTTGGCCATCTTCCGGTCCGGCAGGGTCCCCATCATCCCATAAAGCGCCGCTTCCCCTGAGGGAGGCTCGTCTTTGGTTTGAGACACCTCTTCCACAACTTCCCGCAAATCCCTCAAAAAGGCGGCGACGATTTTCTCATGGGCCGGGGAGACGGTCAGATGCAGGCTGGCCGGAAGATGCTGGGCATCCATGTGCCACTTTCGTTCCTTCATCTTGGCCCCGATTTTATAAACATTGAGGTCGCGCGACCCGAAGGCCAGGACCGTGGCCGGGGGGTCCCCAAGGACGAACAGTCCGGGGATCTGCCGAATCCCTTCGATCAGCTTCTCGGTCGTTTCCCGCGCGGTTTTGCAGAGGCGCAGGAACCCCTCCTCTCCCAGATAATGCACAATCGCCCAGGCCGAGGCGATGGCGCCGCCGGGCCTGGCCCCGGACAGTGCCGGAGTAGCATAAACCCCTCCGGGCCAGTCGGTGTAAATATAAAACTGGTATTGCCGCAGGTCCTTATTTCGATAGAGGACCGTGGACACGCCTTTGGAAATGTACCCGTATTTGTGGATATCTACGGAAATGGATTTAACTCCGGGGATCCTGAAGTCATAGGGGGGAATGGGATATTCGAGTTTCTCCAGAAAGGGGAGGACATATCCCCCCAAGCAGCCGTCCACGTGGAACCAGAGATTTCTTTCCAGGGCCAGGGCGCCGATCCTGTCGATCGGGTCGATCACCCCGTGAGGATAAGTTACGGCCGTCCCCCCCAGGACGATCGTGTTCGGGTTGACGGCCTCCTTCATGGCTTGGACGTCGGCGCGGAAATCTTGCCCCACCGGCGTCATGATCATTTTCAAACCGAGATAATCCGCGGCCTTGTTCCACGCCGGGTGGGCCGTGATTGGGGCGACCATCTCCGGATTCCGGATTTCCGGCCGGTTCGCCTTTGCCCACTCTCGCGCAGCCTTGATGGCCATCAGAATGCTTTCCGTGCCCCCCGAAGTCATGGACCCGACCGTTTCCGCATCTCCCCCGAACAAAGAGCTCACCATGGAGACAAATTCCGTCTCCATCTTGAGGAGGCTGGGAAAGGCAAAGGGGCTCAACGCGTTTTCGAACATATAGGTGGCGTAAGCCTCCCGGGCCATCTCCTCCACATCCTCCCCGGCGTTGTAGATCAATCCGAACATCCGCGCATCGCGGTAATTGGCATCATCCTTCTTCATCTCGCGCAAAGCCGCTAATACCCGTTCTTTGGCCATTCCGGCTGGGGGAATGCGTTTCATGAATATCTCCCGATAAAATTTCATCCCCTCCCTCCCCTTCGAGGGGGATCGTAAGGGTGGGGGGGAATTCTGAGCGGATTTGAAATGCTTCTGTCTTTAAAACCCCTTACTACTTGCCACTTACCACTTGCAGTTCTTAAAGCGCCATCAGCAGCCCGCCGTCCACGTTGACCGCCTGCCCGGTGATGTAGGAGGATTCCCGGGAGGCGAGGTACACGGCCAGGTCGGCTACATCCGCGGGGTCCCCGATTCGCTTCTGGGGAATGGTGTTGGCCCAATCCTTTTCCCGGTCCGCGAAGGTCTGCTTCATGAATTTCGCCTCCATCTCAAACCGGTAGACCTGCAGATCGGTCATGATGATCCCCGGGCAGATGGCGTTCACGCGGATTCCCTGGTTGCCCAGTTCCAGGGCCATGGCCTTGGTCAGCATGATCACACCCGCTTTGGCCACGGAGTAGGCTCCATTGGCCAAACCCGGAGTCTTCCCCGCCTTGGAGGCCATGTTCACAATCGCCGAAGGCTTTCCCAACATCAGGGGGACCAGCGCCTTGGATACCCGGAAGGAGCCGTGAAGGTTGACATCCATGGTTTTCAGCCACGCCTCTTCGTTGTAAAGATGAACCGGGGCGGGAGAGCCAAAAGCCGCGCCCGCGTTGTTGATTAGGGCATCCACCCGTTCGAACATCTTCTTCACCTGCTCCGCCGCCTTGTTCACGGACTCAGTGTGGGTCACATCCAAATCCACCACGAGAGTTTTAACTTTATATTTTTCCGCCAGGCCGGCTCCGATGCTTTCCATTTCTTCGCGGCCCCCGAATTTCACCGGCACCCCGGGCTGGCTTGTGACCCCGAGGTCGGCAATAACCACATGGGCGCCACAGGCCGCAAACTTCTCCGCAATCGCATACCCGATCCCCGTCCTCTTGCCCGAACCGGTCACCACCGCGATTTTTCCTTCCAGATCCTTATACATGAATCATCCCCCTCCATCAATTCAGCGGTTAATAAGACCGCTCGATTTTATTGAAAAATGGTATCGGTTTAGAGTTTTGAAAAAATCACCTCATGACCGCCTCTGTCGGGGCCCGGGGGCCTTTGGAACGGAACTTCGCCGGAAGCATCGGGCTGGGTTGGCCCTTGGCCTCGAGGATCAGAGCATTGTTTCCGCCGGAGCGGGCGGGGACGTATCGTCCCCGCCCCCTCCACGGAAAAATCAGCGCCTCATGATTCCAAGCGGGCCGGTCTGGCCCTCGGGCCCTGGAACCGCTGGCCCTGACGAAATTTCTTTTTTCAAAGGGCTAAAGTGTTACGAAAAATGAAAATTGCATAATTCAAAATGCAAATTCTCCTCATAACGACTATCAAATTTTCATTTTGCAATTTGATATTTGCAATTTGCAATCCCGTTTAGCCGTTTCTTAACGGCTAACCTGCCTCTGCGGATCATATCTTCAATCCTTCCACCTTGTACCCGCTCACCATGGCCAGCGCCAGCGCGCCCGGGCCGATTGCGGTCGGGTCGGTCAGCACGTTGATGCAGGCCGGCTTCCCCGAGGCGAAGGCTTTCTCCAAAGCGGGCCGGATCTCTTCGGGCTTCTCCACGAATATTCCCACTCCGCCCATGCTCTCCACGAACTTTTCATAGTGGATCCGGCCGATCTCGGAGGCTTCCTCGATCGTGCGCCCCAACTTGAGCTTCGAACTGTGCCGGATCATCCCCCAGCCCAAATCGTTGCTGATCACGACCACGACCGGGATCTTTTTGCGGATCGCCGTTTCGAATTCCATGAAGTTGAAGCCGACGGAGCCGTCCCCGATGATGTTGAGAACCCTTTTTTGAGGATAGAGCAGCTTGGCGGCAATGGCATAAGGAATCCCGACGCCCAGACATCCATAAAGCCCCGACTCCAAGTAATGACCCTCCTTGCGGGCCGTTCGGAACATCCCCATCCATACTTGGGTATCTCCGCCGTCGCTGACGACGATGTCCTCCTCCCGGTCCATGAAAAGATCGATTTCTCTGGCCAGACGGGCGGGGTGAATCGGCACTTTGCTGCTTTCGGAGGCCAGACGGCCCAGATTGACCCCGGCGGTCTTCTTTTCTTGCAATTCGGCGATCCAGGGGGAAAACTGCGCCTTGAGGCTCTCCCCCACTTTTTGCCCGTCCAGGAGGCGGTTGCACTCCCCGAGAAATTCGCGGATGTCGCTGACCACGGGCAGATGGACAATGCTGTTTCGTCCGATTTCTTCGGGCTCGATATCCACCTGGACGATCCGGGCGTTTTTGGGAAGCAGCTGGCCGCAGCCATAATACAGACTGATCCGGTTGCCCAGTAAAACGAAAAGATCGGCGTTTTGGATGGCATAACCCCCGCAGCCGGGACGAATCACGCTCGCCGCTCCGAAGCACAAAGGCTCCGTGTCCGCGATGACCCCTCGCCCCTGAGAGGCGGTAAAACCCGGCGCTCCGGTCGTTTCTATGAACTTTTTGAATTCCGCCCCGGCCCCGGAATAATAAGCACCGCTTCCGGCAATAAACACCGGTTTCCGGGCCTCTTTCAGCAGGGCAACCAACTCCGCCGCCTTGCCCCTATCCACAACCCGGGTTTCCGGGGTTGTGTTCGTCTTGCGGACCAGGGCCGGGTTCACTTCCATGTTCATCACATCCACCGGGAGCTCCAGGTAGACCGGCCCCGGACGCCCGGTTATGCAGGTGCGATAGGCCATATCCACGAACTCCTGGATCCGGTCCGCCTGCTGGCAGATAAAGGCTTTCTTTACCATGGGCGTAATGACCGGAAGCTGGATCATGTCCTGAAGATCCAGTTTCTCGCAGGCCTGCATTCCCACCACTCCGGCAATGAGCAGAAGGGGTGAATTCGCCAGACGCGCATTCGCCACCGGGGTTAGGGCGTTGGTGAAACCCGGCCCGGCGGTAACCAGGGCGACCCCCGGTTTGCGGGTCATGCGGCCCCAGGCTTCGGCCATAAACACCGCCGCCTGCTCATGCCGGGTGCTGACCAGGTTCACCCCCAATTTGTAAAATCCATCCAGGATCGGATAGATGTGCCCCCCGGCAATGAAAAAGACCTGGTTGACTCCTCTTTCGACCAGCGCCTGCGCGGCCAAATAGCCGGCATTCATTTTGTTCTCAGCCATTTATTCTCTCCTTTTATTCCCGATGTTGCTTTTCCTTCGCCTTCTCCTTCCCGCACACAGGTTGCAGGAAACTGCGAATGAAATGAATGATCCGGTTTAGGTATTTTTCCATGGTTTCGGGGGTAAGCTCCTCCTCGATATCCAGATATTCCTTCATGCGAATCTGGTAATACCGGGAAACCAGGGAGGCCATAAACAGGATATAGAGGCTATTGATCATGAAGGCCGTCATGGAGACGTCAAGGTCGCCGCGAACGATGCCCTTCCGGATCCCATCTTTCAACAGATGCTTGAGCCTCCGCGAGGTGTGCTGTTCGCTCTCCAGGCCCAGTTTGTCGGCAAAGCGCTCCATCCGGGCGGATGAAAAATTGAGGTGCAGACGGTGGTACTCGGGAAAGCTGAACTCGAAACGGACGTGGGCGCGGAAGATATGATCCACGACCTTATAAATATCCCAGTCATCCCCCACCTCTCCCCAGGTCGCCTCCCGGGACCGTTCGATGGCGTCCCGGCAGATATGGAGGAAAAGATCGTCTTTGCTGCGGAAATAATTGTAGAGCGAGCCCTTGGCCACGCCGGAGCGCCTGGCGATTTCGTCCATCTCGCTCCGGTTGAACCCCCGCTCGGCAAAGAGCTGCGTCGCCGTGCGCAGGATCCGTTCCCGCTTTTCGTCGGGCAAATTTTGAAAGGCCGCCTTGGGCATCCTCCCTCCTGACTGACCAGTCAGTCATTGTATAGCAAAGCCGGATTTTCGTGTCAAGAAATTTATGAGGCTTTTATGGTAGAATTGGCGGAAAGGGAGGAATCATGGAATCCGACCGGAAACGTTGGGACAAGAAATACCGGGGCGAAGCCTTCGCGATGGGCGCGAACCGAACCCCTTTCTAAAAAGCCACGGGCGTTTCCCGGATCGGGGCCGCGCGCTGGATCTCGCCTGCGGCGAGGGGAGCAATGCCGTCTTCCTGGCCCAAACAGGGATGGGAAGTGGATGCCGTCGACATCTCCCCGGTGGGGCTGAGAAAGGCCCGGAACCTGGCCAAAGCAAGCCGGGGTGAAAGATCAACCTCATCCGGGCCGATTTGGATTCCTACCGCGATCGCCAAAGAAGAATACGATCTGATTAGCGGTGTTTTATTTCTGGGATCGCCGCCTCATCCCCCGCATCAAGAAAGGGCTCAAAAAAGGGGGGCGGATCCTTTTCGAAACCTACACCCTGGAAACGCTTCTCCTGGGTTTGGAAGGCCCGCGGGAAGCCAAGTACCTCCTGAAAGCGAATGAGCTCCTCGATCTTTTCAGGGATTTTCGCGTTCTCTTTTATCGCGAGGGCGATCTTCCGGGAGGCGGGCAGAAGGAAAGCGATCGCCAGCCTGATCGTCCAGAAAATATAAAGAAACGGGAGTAGGGTATGGGGGGGCGGGTGTAGAGAAAAGAACCAAATATCTTTCCTACCCCCTACAGCAACCCCCTACACCCTTTCTAAATGTGAAGCGCAATCCCTCTCCGAACGGAACAGGTGGACGTTTTAGGAAACCATCAAGGCTTCAGAACGAATACTGCAAGCCCAGTATCCACAGGAGGTCGTTCTTGGAAACCCCATACGGCGGGTCGCTGTTATAGTCCCAGATGTTGGAAAGCTTCATAGCCCAGCCCGCCCCCAGGGGAGAGAGAACCGCCGCCTCATTCCGCAGGGTAAATTCACCCCCGTAGTTCAAACTGGGGTAGACCTGCAGGAAATCGGTGAAGGTCAGGTATTTGGAAAAAGCGTAGCGGAAATTGGCCGCCAGGCGGGCAGAGATCCCGTCCCTATCCTGCGCACTTCGGTAGTTCTCGTTGAGGTAAACCAGCCCGCCTTCCAGGAACAGAAATTTGATATCGTCCTCCCAGAGTTGATAGCCGACGCCCGGTCCCACGGTTGTCCGCAAGTTCAGATCCCTGAAGTGGTCGCTCAGCATTTCCAGCCCCAGGTACCCGTAAAATTTCTTCGTAAAAAAGTAGTCATACTTAAGCCCGCCGTAAACATTGCGGGTCGTGACGTCGCCATTTTCCTCGGCATAGTTGAACAGGAAACGAAGTCCAAAACGGTCCCGTTCTCCCCGAATAGAGGCATTGCCATCCGCGGAAAAACTATTTCGATCCGTATTTCCAGTCTGGTAGGCGCCCCCGACGCTGATATTTCCCGTCAGTTTGGCCGGCGGTTTGGAAGGCGGGTTGATGGCCGCCACCTTGTTCCACTCTACGGTCGAGGCCGCCCGCTCCGGGCTTGATTCAACGGCAAGCTTTCCGTCCTCGGTGGAGGCAATTTTTCCTTTCAGAACTTCCCCGCCGACCAGGTGGATCTCCGCGGGATTATCCGTCTTGATTGTTTTTACCTTATCCGCCTGTATTTCGATGGCCCCGGCGTACTCGGTTTTAAGGATCAGTTTGCCCCCTTCCACCTTGACAACCGTGCCCGTCAATTTATCTCCGTTTACGAGCACGACCTCGTCGGCCATGGCTCCGGGGCAATCCACCCAAGGACGAAAATAAGGCCGATGGAAAGAAATAAATTTAGCCTCATGTTCTCCTCCTTCCGTCTATTACATTATTTCCTTGGTATCGGTTATAGCAAAATTCCAGGCTCTCCGCTATGGGGGAAAACAGGCATCATGGCACCCCGGACCGTATTTTGAACCCAAAATGAGGCGGGGAAAGCGGGAGGGGGAAGGAGGGGGCCCTTCGCCCTGGGTCCAACGAAACTAAAATTTCATAGCCTCGACGCTTTTCAGATCCCGGGAAAAATCGGGGGAAGAGAACGAGCAGGCCATCCGCATTATTTCCTTGCCGGTGTTGCGGATCAAATGGCCGACTCCGGTCGGCAGATAAATCGCATCCCCAACCTTCATGGGAAAGACTTCCTCGCCGATCTTGATGTCGCCTTTCCCCGAGAGGATAAAAATGACCTCTTCGCACTCGGTGTGGGTATGGCCGGGAGTGCAGACTTCCCCGGGCAGCACGTCCGTGATTCGCAGCGAGATGGTTTTGGCCCCGACCGTTTTCCCGTTGATCAGGTCCCGGATTTCTCGGCCGGGAATCCTTCCGACGGGAACTTCATCGACATTGACAACATATTTCCCCACTTCTGTTTCTCCTTTAAAAATAGCACTCAGCCTTTCAGCTAAAACGCTTTTACGTTTTCCGCTATGCGCTATAAAAGCGGATCTCGCTGAAAGCCACGGCTGACAGGTATTTTTAATATGCCTTTTTGTACAGCTCGACGATCTCTTCCTTGGTGGCCTTGCGCGGGTTGTTGCCCGGGCTTCCGCTCGCGATGGCGTCCTCCGCCATTTTTTCGACGAGTTTGTTGAATTTTTCCTCTTCCACCCCCAGCTCCTCCAGAGTCGGAACCTTCAAGTCGTCATTCAATCTTTCCACGGTTTCCGCCGCCAAGTAGGCCGCGTCGAGGAGAGAAAGTCCCTCGGTGGCTTCCCCCATGGCCGCCGCGATGTCGGCATATCTTTCGGGGTTGCCGGGGATGCTGAATTCGATCACGATCGGAAGAAGGGCGGCATTGGAGACCCCATGGGGAACATGGAAATATGCTCCGATGGGCCGCGCCATCCCGTGGACCAGAGCTACGGAGGCGTTGGAGAAAGCCATGCCGGCATGAAGGGCGCCGATCATCATATTGGTGCGGGCTTCCAAATTGTCCCCATTGGACCAAGCCTGCCGGAGGTTGGCGCCGATGATGCGGATCGCCTCCAGAGCCAGCGTATCCGTCAAAGGATGGGCTTTCACCGAAACATAGGCCTCGATCGCGTGGGTGAGGGCGTCCAGGCCCGTGGCCATGGTAATGTTCTGGGGCATCGATAGGGTCAGCAGCGGATCCACGAGCGCCACCTTGGGCATAATCATCGGGCTGGCGATCAACATTTTTACGTCCCGGTCCGTGTCGGTGATGATCGTAAACTGGGTCACTTCGCTCCCCGTTCCGGCAGTCGTCGGGATGGCAATGAGCGGAGCCCCCGGATTCGGGATTTTATTGGCGCCCAGGAATTCCGTGACCTTGCGCCCGGGATTGGTTGCCAGGGCGGCAATTGCCTTAGCGGCGTCGATCGGGCTCCCCCCGCCGACGGCGATCAAAAAATCCGCGCCGGAATCCTTATAGGCTTTCAGCCCTTCGTCGGTATAACCCATCGTCGGTTCGTTCACAACCTTGTTATAAACAGAGTAGGCGACTCCGGCCTTTTCCAGGGAGTTTTTAATCTCGTTCAAAACCCCTTTCTGTTCCAGCACGGTATCGGTGACGATCAACGCCTTCTTCCCGATCCCCTTGCCAAACAAGCCAACCTCCTTGGAGGCGCCCGGGCCATTGACGATTACGGAAGGAGCCTTGAACTGATAGGTCTGCGTCATCATTTGATTTTCCTCCTCTTTGGATAACCTTCCCTCATCATTTTTTAATTTTACTTATAGCAGAAACCCGCGTGGCCGTCAATTGAGTAAGAAAACCGGGGTAATGAGCAAGGAATACCTAAACGTTGCAAAAATTATTCTCCAAAAATCCCCCTCACCCTTCCCTCTCCCCGGCGGGGAGAGGGGTAGGGGTGAGGGGCCAAAGCTCACCGCAGGTGATGTTCAGCGACCAAGGGGAAAAGCAATTTGAACCCTCCCGTTACACGATCATCAACTTTGGGCCTTTGTCCCATTTCAAAACCCTGGTATGCTTGTTATAAGAGACAATTGTTAGCGTGAACGGCTTAAATAGGTTGACCTTCAAAGGGTGTCATTGCGAGCGAAGCAGAGAAATCTTATAAGATTGCCGCGTCGCTTTGCTTCTCGCAATGACCACTTTTCAAAGTCTTTCCCTATAGGTTAGAGGAAAATGCAAGATTGCGAGAAAAAATTCATTTATAAAGACGGGGTCCGATTTGAAGTGACGCCCGACGGCCTATTTTACGCGCCCGAGGAATCCCTCTCTTCAAAAAAGCACCCCTGCCCGGACTGCCGGTTCTGCCAATGGTGCGCGGACACCCGTTGTAATCTTTGTCAGGAAAATCCCGCCAATGAGCCCCCCAAAGGAGCCAAGGTCTTCAAGATGGTTTAAGGAATCCCGAATTGGCCTTCCGCTCCCAGAGCGCCACCAGAAGAATCAACACGGTCGTCAGCAGGAAAATTGCCCGCAACCCCAGGGAAGCGGATAAAAACCCGCCGATCAGCGGCCCCCCCATGGTGCCGAGCAATAAACCGCTCTGAAAGATCCCGTAAATGCCCCCTCGGCTCTGATCCGGAGTCGATTTTTGGACAATGGTGAGGATCGTAGGGAGGATTCCGCCGATGAATATCCCGACCCCCGCCCGAAGGGCGAGCAATTGATAGGCATCGGTTACAAAGGCCTGAGGCAGGTAAAACAAGGCCGCTCCGCCGATGGCATATCGCAGAACGCGGCGATATCCGCTCCTGTCTCCTCTTCGGCCCCAGATCGGCGCCGTGGAAGCGTTCGTCACCCCGGTAATCCCGAAAACGGCCCCGCTCATCACGGCAATATAATCTGCGGGGAATTGCAGAAATTCGACGTAGAGGCTCAGGAAAGGCCCGACGATATGGATGGACACCTGAACGACCACTAAAAGCAAAAACAGAAACCGCAGCCCCGGGTTGGTAAAGACGAACCGAAGGTTTTGCCCCAAACCCGATTTTTTCTTGTCGCCGGCTTTTGGAAAATGTTCCTCCACAAAAACGATCACGATCAGGGAAGCCGCCAGGCAGCATATCCCGGTCCCGAAAAACAGAGGGCGGTACCCGAAAAAGTGGGCCAGCAGCCCGCCCTAAGAGCGGGCCGATAATCATCCCCGTCACGAGCGATGACTGGATGGTTCCGATGGCCTGCCCGGTCCGCTCTTCCGGCGTACAGGAGGCCAACAAGGCGAGAGAGGGAGCGACGAAACCGGAGAGAAGCCCTTGCAGAAGGCGCAGGGTCAAAAGCTGGGGAGCTGTCTGGGTGAAACCCATGACGATATTGGCGACGCCCAAAGCCATCATGGCGCGGACCACCATGGGTTTCCGGCCGTACCGGTCTCCCAGGACCCCCCAGAGCGGCTGCATGAGGGCCGAAACCATGAAAGGAGCCGAGAAGACGAGGCCGCTCCAAATTTTGACGGAATCCGGATCGGTCACCCCCAGTTCCTTGAGGTAAAAAGGGAGAAAGGGCATCACCATGCTCAGACCCACGGCGGCCGTGAACTGGGCAACCCATAAACTGTAAAGATTCTTCTTCCAGAGCTCCATGAAAATAAAATCCCCCGGCCTCCCTTAAAAAGAGACCCTTATAGCTTCTCGACCCGGAACCTCCCTCTCCCGGGAAACGGGAGAGGGGAAAATGATTCTTTCCGGATGGGGACTGGGCATCCCTTCATGCTTTATGGCGTCCCAAAGGGACATGAAAACCACGGGCAAAAACCGGAAAAATCGTAACACTTTAGCCCTTTGAAAAAAGGAATTTCGTCAGGGCCAAGCGGTTTTAGGGCCCGGGGGCCAGACCGGCCCGCTTGGAATCATAAGGCGCTGATTTCTCCGTGGAGGGGGCGGAAGCGATACCCCCGCCCCCTCCGGCGGAAACGAAGCTCTGATCTTCGAGGCCAAGGGCCAACCCAGCCGATGCTTCCGGCGCGTTCCGTTCCGGCCCCCGGGCCCCGACAGAGGCGGGCACATGATTTTTTCAAAACTCTAAACTGATACGAAAAATCATATTTCCGAATCGAATTCAAGGTCGGCGAAAATCCCGTAACAATGATATAATGAAATCCGCCGGTATAACAAATTGTAAATTCAAGAAAAGCGAAGGAATGGGTTCATGGAAGTCGGCAGAATATTCATCCCCGGGCATTAAGTCTCCCCAGGAAAACTCGAAACCGGCCTGGTGGTTTGTTTTTCAAGGGGGCAAACTTCTCGTCAAAACGAACGGTTCTGCGGCCGCTATCCCGTTTGGGCCGGAAACGAAAGGCTTTGCGCTCCCCTTGACCCGGCGTCATTTTTTAGGGACCCTCGGCGATAATCCCTGCTATGCCCTGGAACTGGCCGAAGGGATGCCTCTCCCGGAAGGCCTGGCGCTTGGAAGGGTTGCGCCAGGTTTATGGAAGGCTGGATGAAGACTTGTTCTGGCTCGCGGCCCGGGCCATTCAAATCGTGGATTGGGATCGCACCCACCAATTCTGCAGCCGCTGCGGGACCCCGACGGTTCAGCGGGAAACCGAAAGATCTAAGGAATGCCCCAAATGCGGCCAGATCCACTTCCCTCGGCTCGCGCCGGCGGTGATTGTGCTGATCGAGCGCGGAGACCAGCTTCTGATGGCCAGGTCCCGGCATTTTACCCCCGGCGTGTTCAGCATCCTCGCCGGCTTCGTTGAACCGGGGGAGACGCTGGAGGAAGCGGTGGCCCGAGAGGTGAAAGAGGAAAGCGGCATCCTGGTAAAGGACATCCGTTATTTCGGCAGCCAGCCCTGGCCTTTCCCGCACTCGCTCATGATCGGGTTCACGGCCAAATATGCGGGAGGCGAGATCACCCTCGAAGATTCCGAACTGGAAGCGGCGGGCTGGTACGCCGTTGACAACCTCCCTCCGCAGCCCGGCAAAATCAGCATCGCCCGCAAGCTGATCGACGCCTTTGTGGAGAAGCAGAAAATAAACAGGAGATAGCCGTAAAGCAGAAAGCTCACAGCTCGACTCCAGAGCTGCTGATGCTTTCATACAGCCGCTTAATTCGCTATTGCGCTATGCTCTTTGCGCTATGCGCATCTTGTATGGTCTTTCTATGCATTACAAACACACCCAAATCGGATATGTCATGATCGTCTGCGGGGCGATTGCTTTATTTGTCGCCCTCGAAATTTTTTACCGTAAGGCAAGCCCTGCCGCCATGGTAGGCGGATTGGCGGCTATTTTTATGATCATGGGGCTCTTTGCCGCCCTCACGGTGGAAATCCGGGACGGGTTGCTGAAATTTCATTTCGGCCTGGGACTGATTCGGAAGAAACTGAAGATCGCGGAGATTGAATCCTGCGAGATCGTCAGAAACCCCTGGTACTACGGCTGGGGCATTCACGCCACCGGAAAGGGCTGGGTCTACAACGTATCCGGCTTTGAGGCGGTGGAGATTTTCATGAGCGACGGCCGGAGGCTGCGGATTGGAACGGACGAAGCGGAGCTGCTCCGAAAGGCTATTTTAACGGCCAAAATGGAGACAAGAAAAGGGCAGAGGAGCATAGCCGCAACCGAAAAAATGCCTAAAATGCCTAAAGTGCGCTAAATTGCCTAAAATTTAAAACCTGAGCTCCCTGCAAAAGTCACTTAATCCGTCATTCCGGCGAAAGCCGGAATCCAGAACACCCCCATGATCCTGAATCTCGGGCGCGCTTAGCTTATCTGGACTTAACCGTTGCATAAATATTCGCCCAAATCAGGGTTGTCTTTCCCGCGAAAGCGGGAATCCAGAAGAAAATCCTGGATTCCGGGTCAAGCCCGGAATGACGAATGTTGAAGATCTCCCGAAGTGATCTCCAGTTGCATCTTCATCATTGCCCTGAAACGCAATCTGGATAAGTGTTTTCATGATCACTCGCAATCTATTTATGCACCCGGTGGGTGGATTGATCAATTCCCCTCGTTTTCAAGAGTTTGTCAGCAGCCTCTCCTTAACAAATTTTAAAGATTCTGAACGTCAGTAGTACCAAGAACTTAGAGAAATAAATCTCTTCTATTCTCCGATTATTTTCACGAGTACTCTCTTCTTCCTCCGCCCGTCGAACTCCCCGTAGAAGATCTGCTCCCAGGGGCCGAAATCAAGCTTCCCTTCAGTCACGGCCACGACGACCTCCCGTCCCATAATTTGCCGCTTAAGATGGGCATCTCCGTTGTCTTCCCCGGTGCGGTTGTGGCGATACTGCGAAACCGGCTCATGCGGCGCGAGCTTCTCCAGCCAAGTCTCATAGTCCTGATGAAGCCCCGGTTCGTCGTCATTGATAAAAACCGATGCCGTTATGTGCATGGCGTTCACAAGAACCATGCCCTCTCGAATTTTGCTTTCCCGCAGGCATTCCTCAACCTTTGGCGTTATATTGACCATTGCCCTTCTCTGCGGAATATTGAACCAAAGCTCCTTCCGATAGCTTTTCATGTCTCCTCCTCCCAGCCTTCGATCTTGGGGCTTCGTAAAACTTCTAAAAACTCGTTTTCCGTCAATCCTGGCGAAAGCCGGAATCCATCATTTTCATAGTTCAATAATGACCCTGGACTCCCGAGCCTGCCCCGGGCCCGATCCGGGATTCACCGGAGTGATGACCTTTACGATATCACCGATCTCGATTTTTCGGCAGATGATCTTCCCTTTCACAAGTCAATCCAGAAACAACGTCCCGCATTTCGTTAATACATGCCGGCATTTTTATTTGAGGTCTACCCAGTTTGTAGTGTATTGTATTACAGAAAAGCAGGTGGAGCATGTGGTCCGTTTTGTCGATTTTTCGGTAACATCTAATTTGAGTCAATTCGCCCGGTAACCATTCAGTGACGGGGGGGCGGCAGGCTTTGTTGTTGGCCTGGGGGTTTGGGCGGTACGCGCCGGAAGCATCGGTCGGGATGAGCAGAGACTCGGAGAAAGCCCTGAGATTCCGATCTCAGCGGCGGGAGGCCTTGGCCCCCGCCCCGGTCCACGAAGAAATCAGCGCCTTGTATTATAAAAGAACAGAGAGTTATCCATAGGGGGGTGGCCTGACACCCCCCAGATGTCAGGCCATCCCCCCTGTGGATAACTCCACAAATTGGCCATCGCTCCGGAAAAACCCTTGTGGATAATTCGAGACCTTTGTTGTAAAAAATATCTAAGTGCAGTCCATCGTGGCAGACCGTCAACGCCTTGGGTTTCAAACCCGTTCATAAGCATGGGTCGCCACGATACTCTCAACATAGCCCGGACAGTTGCTTGAGACCCTAAAGGATCTCGAATTTTTGCAAGGTAGGGCAAATGAGAATCGGAGGAATTATGAATACGCAAGATTGTTTTATCGGCTTGGACGTCTCCAAAGACACTTTAGAAGTCGCCGTTCGACCCACGGAAGAAAGGAAAACTTTTGCCAACCAGGAAGACGGCCTCTCTTTGATGATCGACTTTATCAAACCCTTTTCTCCCCGGCTCATCGTTCTGGAGGCGACGGGCGGTATAGAAAAGGCAGCGGTCTGCGCCTGTGCGGTTGAGGGATTACCGGTGGTCGTAGTCAACCCCAGGCAGGTTAGGGACTTTGCCAAAGCCAAAGGCATCTTGGCCAAGACTGACAAAATCGATGCCGGGGTGATTGCCCAGTTTGCAGAAGCTATCCGCCCAGAGGTGCGACCTTTGAAGGCGGAGGAAGCGCAGAAGTTGGACGCGCTTCTGAGTCGGCGCCGGTAATCTGCAGATGTTAACGGCCGAGAAGAACCGGCTGACCTCCGCTCCGGTCTGGACTCGAAAAGACATCCAAAAACATATCGAATGGCTACAGAAAGAGCTCGACCAATTTAACCAGGATTTGGACCGGATGGTTAAAGAGAGTCCGATTTGGCGGGCGAAGGATGAGATCCTCCAGAGCGTCAAGGGGGTGGGACCCGTTCTGTCCGTGACCCTGATCAGCCAGTTGCCCGAGTTGGGAACCCTAAAGGGGAAGAAGATCGCGGCCCTGGTAGGCGTTGCTCCTTTGAACCGGGACAGCGGGAAGTTTCCGGGAAGGCGCAGCATTTGGGGAGGTCGAGCGGAGGTCCGTTCGGTTTTGCTGATGGCGACAAGGATTGCCATTCGGTTTAATCCTGTGATCCGGGCCTTCTTCGAGCGTCTTAAGAAAGCCGGGAAGATACGGAAAGTGGCGGAGACGGCTTGTATGAGAAAGCTCTTAACGATTCTAAATGCCATGATGAAAAATAACACTCGTTGGCAACCGGCTTAGTTAAAATACTTCTCGACAGGAAAGACAGTTGCTTATGATTCCAAGCGTAGCGCCCGGACCCCCAGGCCAGGGCACCTCCTGGTATTCACGCCGGACCTGAATCCGCAGCGGCTTCCCACCCTTGACTGAATGGTTACTTCGCCCGCGCTATTTGCCTTGACCCACAATTGCCCTTCCAGTATACTCATAAAATCCAAAAGCGAGGTCCTATCAATTCCTTTGACACTAGGCCCTTTCAACATCTATACTCCAAATATTCTGCGAAAAGTATTTGTATTATTCTGCTCGGAAGGGGGGATAACTATGAACCAAGACTTTCCTTTTGATTTCAGTAAATTCCAACTCCCTAAAATCCCAGGAGGAACCATCCGTTGGATTGTGGTTGGAATAGTCATTTTCATCCTGGGATTTTCATCGTTTTTCACGGTAAACCCGGAAGAGGTAGGGGTGATCCTCCGATTCGGGAAATATACGCGGACGGCGAATCCCGGTATGAACTTTAAATTACCTTTCGGCATCGAAGCGGTGACGAAAGTTCCTGTGGAGCGACAGTTGAAGGTGGAATTCGGCTTTCGAACGGAGGCCCAAAGAGATAGATCCAGAGCTTCCACCCGCGCCTACCAACAAGAGTCGCTGATGCTGACCGGCGATTTGAACGCCAGTGAAGTGGAATGGATTGTTCAGTATCGGATCGCCGATCCATACAAATTTTTATTCAAGGTGCGCAGTACCACCCTGACTTTCCGGGATATGAATGAAGCATTGATGCGCGAAGTGGTCGGCGATCGTTCGGTTAACGAAGTGCTGACTGTCGGCCGGGTGGAAATCGCCGCTACCGTCAGCAATAAATTGCAGGAGCTGTGTGATCAATACGAAACCGGCATCAAGGTGGATCAGGTCGTCCTGCAGGATGTGAATCCCCCGGATTCCGTCAAACCGGCCTTCAATGAGGTGAACGAGGCGCAGCAGGAGCGCGAGAAAATGATCAACCAGGCCCGGTCGGAATACAACCAAGTGATCCCCAAAGCCCGCGGCACCGCGGCAAGAACGATCGAGGAGGCTAAAGGGTACGCCATCGAGCGGGTCAACCAAGCCCGTGGGGAGGCAACCAAGTTTAGCGCGGTCTTCAAAGAATATTCCAAAGCCCCGGACGTAACCCGCCAGAGAATTTACCTGGAAACGATGAGTGAAACCCTCCCAAAGGTTGGAAGGAAATTGATCACCGACGAGAAAACCACCGGGATTTTGCCTCTGTTTCAGTTTCCAAAGGAAGAGGTGAAAAAGGAGGGGAAGAAAAATGAATAACACAAAATATAAGAGCTTCGGCGGCTTAGTCATTCTGGTCATCGTCGGCCTGATCCTTCTGTTTGCTTCTGCTTTTGTGGTGAACGAAACGGAGCAGGTCATTATTACCCAATTCGGAAAACCGGTGGGAAAGCCCATTATTGAAGCGGGGATTCATTTTAAACTGCCCTTCATTCAAATCGCCAATTTTTTTGATAAGCGGTTTTTAGCCTGGGATGGCGATCCCAACCAGATTCCGACCAAAGATAAACGGTTTGTCTGGGTGGACAGTTACGCCCGCTGGCGGATCCACGATCCCCTCCTGTTCTTCCAGCGGGTGCGGGACGAACGAGGGGCCAAAACCCGGCTGGATGACATCTTGGACGGGTTGACTCGCAACGCTATCGCCAATCATAATTTGGTGGAAATCATCCGTTCGACGAACCGCAAATTGGAAGCCAGCGAAGAATTGGAGGATATTCAGGATTCTGAAATAAACCTCCGGATCGAGCTCGGCAGAGAGAAAATTACCCGGATGATTATCGAGGCCGCTGCCCCCCGTTTAGAGGTACTCGGGATTGAATTACTGGACATCCGCTTTAAACGGATCAACTATGTTGAAGAGGTGCAAAAGAAGATCTACGAGCGGATGATCTCCGAGCGCAAACGAATTGCCGATAAATTCCGCTCGGAAGGCCAAGGGGAGGCTGCTAAAATTTTGGGAGACAAAGAACGGGATTTAAAAAAGATCCAATCGGACGCCTATCGGCAAGCGCAAGAAATCAAAGGAAAGGCGGATGCCGAGGCCACCACCATCTATGCCCAAGCCTATAATCAAAGCGCGGAATCCAGGGCATTTTACCAATTTTTGAAAACCATGGATACCTATAAAACCACACTGTCGGAGAAAGACTGGTTGGTTTTATCGACGAAGGGCGACTTCTTTAAATTTCTCCAAAACCCCTCGGGACATTAATCATTTCCGGGGAAGACAAAGCCAGCTTGCTTGCGTGCTCATTTACCGATAGGAAAATTGGGATCCTAAAGCACCAAAATTGCCTATTGGGGGCAATAGAAAAATGGCGGATGGGCCACTGCAAAACGCCATCCCTAACTCCCGCTTTTGATTTGAATAACGGGAATTCTCAAATATTCCATCAAGCAGATTCAGGCCCTGCCAATAACTACCAGAAAAGAAGGCAGGGCCGTTTCTGACCCTGCCTTTGTCTCAATGTGGGTTACCCTGCTGATTGAGGTTCTTATTGAAACCTTCCCAGCCAAAATCGGAACCAATTGAATACATTGATCTGACTCGTAATCGGGATAAAATCCGCTCCGCCCCAACCCCACACAAAATCAGACTGCCCTTCCAGGAACCACCAGTTCTGATCATAGCGATAAAATCCCTTCTCCGTCACTCCATCCCCGTTGTAATCCCCGGGGATGGGGAAGCTCTCCATCCCGCCCCACCCGTACTGTCCTAAATTATCCCCTGGATACCCCTTCACAAACCACTGATTGGTGGGGTAATGGTAACCGGCAATTTCCGTTTTTCCGTCTCCGTCATAATCGGCCGGAACCGGAATAAACTCCCCTTCGTTCCAACCATATTGCCCCAGGTTTCCCACGCCGTACATGAGCCACTGATTGCTCGGAATATGATAAATCACAAGGTCGGTTTTCCCATCGCCATCATAATCTCCGGGAACGGGAACGCATTCTGGCCCGTTCCACCCGAATTGAATCTGCATGGGGGGGCCGCCCTGGGTTTCGATGAAGAACGTATTGGAGGGGGTATGATAAAAGGCCCGTTCCATGCCTCCAATCCCGTCGTAGTTTCCGGGGATGGGGATGCAGTCTTCCTGACCCCATCCGAACTGGCCCATGTTATCTCCCGGGTACCCCTTCACGAACCATTGGTTGGTGGGAATATGATAAATGGAGACCTCAGTAATGCCGTCACCGCTGTAATCCCAGATCAGCGGGTAGCAATCCGGCCCGCCCCAACCATACTGGCCCAAATTCCCGGCGTAGTTTGTAAAAAACTGATCGGTGTCATGATGAAAAGCCGCTATGTCGGTCATTCCGTCGCCGTTGAAATTGGTCGATGCCTTTGCTCCGGGCACAGTAAAGGAATTCCATCCGCTTGAGGAGCGATTGTCGGCCACAGTTCCGGTCGCATCATCGAACGCTTCGACCCGCCACTTATAAGACCTGTTAGGCTTCAGGACTCCGGTGGGGATCGCGGCAGAAAAGATCTGTGGACCTTGCGGATGAATAGACCGTATATCTCTGTCTCCAATCTTAGATCTGAATCCGGTAATATCGCGGACTTCCCGCCACAGACGACCAGTCTTAGTGGGGGTGAGCGTAGAGATATAGGCATTTTGGCCGGGGAAAAGCTGCTCAGATCGACGATAGGAATCGCGATCGATGTCTGCTCCTTGCTCCAGCTGTCGGTTCCGCGCGGGGTCTGAAGACTGAAATTATATACCCCATCCGGAGCGGTTCCGCTTTGCCTGTAAAAGTACAGAAATCCTTGGGGAACATCAAGGGCATATGACAATATTGCCCGAAGTGAAAAAGTATGACCCCCCTGGCCAGGAGACACTCATCTGGGTCACTTCATTGGGCAATGTATCGAACACATTGGAATTGATCACCAATTGCGGTCCGCTGTAATAGTTGTTATCGTTCCAGACCATCCCCCAGTCAATGTTCGGGGTGTATGGATAGGTTCCGGTGGAGAACCGCAGAGCCGTTGCTCCTCGCCCGGTTATTCCCAAACACGGCATCAAAGACATCCACCCGCCACTTATAAGGGGCATTGGGGAAAAGATACCCGGGGGGGACCGTGACTTGAGTGCCCTGGGTAAAATCGGATAAGTAAACGGGAGATTGAAACGAATTCCAGTCCCAGATCGCTACCCGGTAATAGTATCCCTCTCCGGCACTCGCCCAGTTCAGGGTCGGCGTGGTGGTCTCTATGTAAGTGTTGTCCGCCGGAGTCATGGCCGCAAAATCGACTCGCGGAACCGCCGCATAGATGAAGTCCCGGTTGATCTTAAATGTCCTTCCGGCCGCATCGGTGAGCGAGAAAACATAGGTGCCATTCGCAAGGACATTCGGGAAATTCCCGAGAATAAAACTGCCCGATCTGCTCGGAAACCAAAAGGTCATCCTCCGTGAATATATACCGGAACCCCCCCGGGCCGATGACTTTAAGCTCCACAACATCGGCGGGACTGGGGCCCAAGACCTTGACCATCAGGTTGCCTTGAAGATTAGGAGGAGGGTACAGGTCCTCGCTGCGAACATACGCCATTTCAAAGCGAGTTTCCGGAAGAGCTGTCCCGCCCGTGGTAAATGATCGCGGTGCCGAAAAGGCCCTACCATTAAACTGGTCGTTCATGCCTACCACCAGCCAATAGTATGTCTTCGCGGGAGCCAGTTGTTTATCGGCGGGCAGGGTAACGGAAGACCCCGACCCGAGGAGAATTTGCTGCCAGACCAAATGGCCGAACTCCATTCCCGGGTCATCATAGACCTGTAAAATGTAGACCCAGGGCTGTGAAGAGCCGCTGTAGCTCCATTGGAAACTGGGGGTGGTTGAAACCCCGCCGGCTGCATTGGCCGGGGATACCAGGGTTGGCGAAGAATCAAAGATGAAAATATCGCGTTGAAAGGTGATTAAATTCGGGGGGATGGCTCCATCCTGGACGGTGAGGGTCAAGGTATGGCTGCCGGAGGAGAGGCCCTCGTTGCCGGCACTCTGGTAGGAGTACCGCTCCCCATTATATCCGAAATTCCACCGATAAGACGGCGGGCTGGTGGCAAAGACGGTGAGGGGGGAAGTGACGTCGTCTCTTGCGCCGAGCGATAAATCGAGGGTTGTCCGGCCATCGCTCCAGCGCTGGCCGACGTGATCATCCGGGTTCGTTCCCCAGTCCAAAACGGGAGCGCTGTAATCCATGTACCCCGCGATGGTGAAATTCCAAACATGGGGAGAGGAGAGTCCGTTTCCGGCCAGGTCTTTGACCCCGGTTCCAATGGTAACCCTGTAAGAATGGCCGCTCAGTAAATAGCTATCCTGCCTGACCGCGAAGCGGACATAATCATTTTCCGCCCTTTGAATCAGGATCGGAACGTCGAGACTTGCGGTCGTATCGTAAAGCGAGATGTTTGCGGCCGTCAGCGTGTCTTCATTAATCCTCTCGGAGAAGATGGCGTGAATAATAGGGTTGCTATAGCCGACTTTGATCGCCCCGGCGGCGGGGATTGTCTGGCTTACAACCGGGGCGGTTGTATCCGCGGCTCCGGAAGTGAAACTCCACTGATAGGGAGCGCTCAACCGAATTCCTCTCAAGTCCTTAACCTGGGCATTGATCATTACCGTGTAGGTCTGGAAAGCGCCGAACTGGGTATTCTTCAGGATCTGCGCAAAGCCGTTATAATAATCGTACTTCACCTGATAATCGCCGGGGCCGCTGATCCCGGGTCCGGATAGGAGAATATTCGTGGAGTCGATGGTCGAAGGGTCCATCGCTTCGCTGAAGATGCAGTAAATGATCGTCCCGGCGGGGACGCCCGTCAGGCCATTCGGCGGATAGGTAGACACTACCGACGGGGGAGTTGCATCGGCGGATGAACCTTTAGTGATGAAGTTCAATTTAAATTCTTTTTGCACCCATCCCGCCGATTGGGCCCCTCCTTGGACTTCATAATGGGTTCCTGGCCTCAGCGCGCTATCCGGGAGAAATCTCAACGTATCGTTAGTTAACGCCGTCGTGGTCCACTGGGCGATGCCGGTAATCTCCCGCCCGAATCCGTCCTCGACCTCGAACCATCCGCCTGTCGGTGACATAGTAATGTCGAATTGGATTGTAATCGCCGTGTTAATTAAATTATTAGCTGATTTATCGGCAGGGATTGTGGCGACGATGCCCGGGACCTGAGCCCAGGCGCTGGCGGCAAAGAAAACTGTCGCCAGAGCTGCGAAGATTATGAAAATCTTTAAATTCAAAGAAATTCTGCCGATTTTGGCCATACTGTCTCCTTTGTCTGTAATTTACACCAGGCCCTTGCTCTTGCCAGACAGCGTTCCTGAATCTGAACTCCACGCCACATCTTCGATTAGCGTTTCTGGTTTCTGAATCTTGAGAGAATCTACACCTTTTTAGAAAATCTTTCAACCAAGAACTTCCATGAGCTTTTTGGGGAACGATGGAGGACAACGAAATACGAGATAATAGATTCATTTCTATCGAAAATTTGGCAGAGAATTATGAAGGATGTTGCTTTCGTTTTTTGATTTCATTATAATTTTGGCATTACTCCCGCCATCTTAACCGATCTCTCGGTTGCTGAAATATACGGTTTGTGCTGCGGACGGATGGTTTTTATCCGTTGTCCCTATTTCCTAAGCGACGATTTCGACCCAAACCTTTGGTTTCTTCGTTGGTTAAAACAGCTCACCTTAATTTAAAGGAGGTATTCGATGACCCCGACTGAAGAATTGAAGCAAGAACATCAAGGGATTCTATTAATGCTGCGGATTCTGGATAAGGTTGCCGCAAAGATCGAATCCGGTGAAAAAACAGAGTTTGATCACCTGGAGCGGATTGTTGATTTCTTCCGTGTTTTTGCAGACAAATGCCATCATGGGAAAGAAGAAGATTTGCTGTTTCCGGCCATGGAAAAATGCGGCATTCCCAAGGAGCGTGGACCGATCGGGGTCATGCTCATGGAACACCAGGAAGGGAGGGGCTATATCCGGGGGATGGCGGATGCCCTTGCCGGACATAAAAAGGGCGATTCTTCGGCTCTAATGGGATTTGCTAAGGAAGCCCGGAATTACATTAACCTGCTCACCCAACATATTACCAAGGAAGACCAAGTTCTTTTCCCCATGGGGGAAAGAGTCCTTCCCAAGGATGTTCAGGCAAAGCTTGCGGAGGGATTCGAAAAAATAGAAGTGGAAAGGATGGGGGAAGGCACCCACGAGGAGCTTCACAAACTTTTGGAAAAGTTAGAGAGGACCTACCTGAAGTAAGATTTCATGGCTTTTGGTTAATCGGCCGCCCACTCGTTCAAAGAAAGAGTTCAGAGCTTTTCTTGTCCATAATTTCCAGGAAGGGGAAAATGTCCATCCAAAAGCTGAGCGGTAGCTCTTGACTCCGTGGAAGGGTTTTTTAACGAACGGTTTAGCACCGGCATGGATGGGACTCCTTATGCCTCCAGATCGCCGGTCAGCGCCTCACGTTTGTGCTTTACGGAACTGTATATGCTGCCCGCCACGATGACCGCGGTAAAGCACATCAGCCCGAGAGAGATAGGCCGCCTCAAGAAAATCATCAGGTCCCCGTTGGACATCAACATGGATTGCACAAAGGAAGATTCGATCGGGCGGCCCAGCACGAAGGGAAGTAAAACAGCCGCCATCGGAATGTCCAATTTTTTCATGAAATAGCCGATGACTCCGAAAACCAGCATCATTCCCACATCCCACAGGCGATTGTTGACGCTGTAAGACCCGATCAGGCAAAACAGGATGATCAGCGGAAAGAGGATTTCAAAAGGGACCAGGGCGACTTTGGCCCACAATCTGGCCATTGGCAGGTTCAAAATCAACAGGATGATGTTGCCGATGTAGAGACTCGCGATCACGCCCCAGACAAAATCCGGGTTGTCCTGAAACAGTTTGGGCCCTGGGGCCAGGCCGTGCATCATGAACGCTCCGAGCAGAATCGCAATCGTCGGGGAACTGGGAATCCCCAGGGTGAACAGCGGAATGTTCGCCGCACCGGCACAGGCGTTGTTGGCCGTTTCCGGGCCGGCCACACCCTCGATTGCGCCTTTGCCGAAACGGCTGGGATCTTTGGCCACTTTTTTCTCCAGGGCGTAAGACATCAGGGAGGCAATCACCGAGTTTGTCCCGGGGATCATCCCCACCAGGAAACCGACGCCCGAACCGCGCCAGATCGCCCCCATGGTGGGACCCCATTCCGCTTTGTCGGGAAGCAGTTTCTTCACTTCGAGAGATCTTTGCCGTTTCACCTGCTCCGAGGCGCAGATTAAGATTTCCGAGATGCCGAACAGGCCCATGGCGATCGCGACCAGCTCCACGCCGCTGTTCATCTCCATGATCCCAAAAGAGAAGCGGACGCTTCCGGATACCGGATCGTCGCCGAACATGGCCAGCAGAAGGCCGAACAGGGCGGCGATGACCCCCTTGATCAGGGATTTTCCCATCATGCCGATCAGCATCGTCATTCCCAGGAGCATCACGCTGAAGAACTCCGGCGGTCCGAAACGCAACGCTATTCTGGCCAACCAGGGGGCAATAAAAGTCAGCCCGATGACGGCAGCCGTACCGCCGATGAAGGAGCCGATTGCGGATACGCCCAAGGCCGTACCGGCTCTACCCTGTTTGGCCATTTGGTACCCATCCAGGCAGGTGACGATCGATGCCGCTTCGCCGGGGACGTTGATCAGCACCGAGGTGATCGTTCCTCCGTACATGGCGCCGTAGTAGATGCCCGCCAGCATGATAATGGCGGAGACGGGCGACATGCTGAAGGTCAGGGGAATCAGGATGGCCGTTCCGGCCACCGGGCCGAATCCGGGCATGATGCCCACAAACATCCCCATGGTGACGCCGATCAGGCAGTAGAGCAGATTCCACCCGGTAGACGCAATTACAAAACCATGCAATAGATGGTTAATCGTTTCCAAGTTTTTCCCTTTTTACCATCCAAAGGCATTGACCGGCAGCGGTACCTGCAGCCAAACAATGAAGATCCAGTGCAACAGGAGCGCCGTCCCCAGAGAAATGGGTGAGTTGAGGTACCATTTCAAATATCCTCTGAACATCAGGAACGTAACCAGGGTCGTGGCCACCATGAAACCGACATATTTGACGATCCCCACAAAAATAATCATATACAGCAACAGCAGAACAATGGTTTTGATCCCCTCTTTTGCCGGCAGCACCTTGCTCAAATCGACGGGATTTTTTTTAAGGGAATCGACGATATATATAATCGAGAGGATGGCCAGGAACAGGCTTGTCCAGCGCGGGAGAAATCCGGGCCCGATCCCCCCGCCCAGTTGGCTCAGATAGTCGTATTCAAAGGAAATACCCAGTAAAACCAGGGCGAACAGGAGAAAAAAGCACCCTGCCCACATGCCGCCATTTTTGAGCATCATGTAGCACCTCGATTGATGGGGAGAGAAGGGTGACGGGATTTTGTCCCGAAGCCCTCCTCTCCGCGGATCCCCATAACATCCCCGGTTGATGCTATTTCTTCAATACGGCGGGCACCAGCGCCTTGTACACTGTGTTCAGTTGCTGGATTTCTTTCAAGACTTCCTCTCCGGACTTATATTCGACCTCCAGCCCCATGTCATCGGCGGTCTTCATGAATTCCTTTTCCGCCAAAACGGCTTTGTAGGCGTCTTGAATCTTTTTCTCCCGGTCTGCCGGGATGCCCGCGGGTCCGACGATGATCATCATGTGGGGATGGGCCACATTGTAACCGAGTTCGATTGCCGTCGGAACATCGGGGACCATGGGGATCCGCTTATTCTCGAGCGCGGCCAGGATCCGAATTTGACCGGCCTTCAGTTCAGCCGAGAACTCCACGGGCTGGCCGACGATGTAGTCGATATGACCGCCCAGCAGCGCCACGGCGGAGGGCCGCCCGCCGTCATAGGGTACGAACTGGGTTTCCATTCCCGCAATCTGGTTCAGATGCGTTCCCGCCAGATGCTGCCAGCTGGCCGTGGGCGAACCGGAAAAGAGCAGTTTCTTGGGGTTCTTTTTGGCATAGTCGATTAAGTCCTGCAAGGTCTTATAAGGGGAGTCGGACCTTACGGCAACGACATTCCGTTGGCGCACCATCCCCAGCATGAAGGTGTAATCCTCAATTTTGTAGGGAACCTTCAGCACGTAGGGACGCAGCACGAAGCTGGCGTACCAGTTCATGCCGATGGTATAGCCGTCATTCTTGGATCGGGCAATTTCCGTTGTGCCGGGAACGGCGGCCCCGCCGGGCTTGTTGACGATGACCATGGGTTGTCCAAGGTGCTTGGCGATGTGATTGGCGATTAGCCTCTGAGACATGTCGGATGAACCACCCGGGGCCCAGGCAACGATGTTCTGTATGGGTTTCGTAGGAAAGGCATCGGCCTGCGCGCCTTGCGAGGTCGTGGGCAACATCACCGCCACCAGCATCAAGAGAGATAAAGCCAAACCGATCATCCCGCTGTTCACCCTTTCCAGAAAAGCCTTCATCTGTTGTTCCTCCTTTTCCTTGGTTAAATGTCCCGTATCCTTTCGTGTACCCATTTCCATCCTTACGGCATCCTCATTTCGCGCACCCGGATCGATCCATCATGCCGGGGGTAGGTCTTGAGGATCTTTCAATACGGCCCCTTCCCAAACACTTCCCACCTGCTGACTGTATCGACGGAGGTACCTGCTGTCGACCTTTTCGTCATATTCCCGGTGCGCGGGGGCATTGTCTTCTCAGAGGCGCATCTTTATTCTCGAATTTCGATTTTCTCCGAATCTTGATTTCCGCCATTCACTGCCTTCCGCAATATTTTGCTGGGTTTGAAGGTCAAAACCCGCCTCCCGGAAATCAATATTTTCTCACCTGACTGGGGGTTTCTTCCCTTCCGGGGCCGCTTCTCGCGGGTGACAAAATTCCCAAAGCCAGAGATCTTGATATTCTCTCCCCTTTCCAACGTCTCCTTGAGGATCTGGAATACCTGATCCACGATCTGAAACGATTCCTGCCGCGAAAAGGAGCATTGATCACAAACGATCGAAACGAGTTCCGCTTTTGTTATTGCCACGCAAGCCTCCAAATGAGCATAGAGCAGAGGGCTATTAACGTTTCTTACTCCCTTTCCCCTCTTTCCCCTTTGCGGCTGGTCCTCTTCCCTCTTTGTTCTTTCCGCCTTGCGCCCTCGCGACTCGTGCATCACGCCCCCGTGGGGGTGCGCCTTGCGGTCCTAATTCTTTTACCCTTCTTGCATGGCCAGCATTTTCTTCACGTCCCTTTTTCTCACCTTCCGCAGGGCCACCAGAGCGGCTTTCTTCTCTCCCCGAGGCCTGAATTTCCCCTTTTCCCATGACAGCACAGCCCCTGTAGTTGCTCCAACCAGAACACCCAGTTCCCTCTGGGATATTCCGAGTTTCTCCCTGAGATGCCGGATCCTTTCTGGGGTGAACCGGGAAGCCTTCACTTCCTCCGGGGATGCCGCCAATTTGGGTTCCTTGCTCTTGCTCGCGGCTATTTCCTTTGCCAGGCGATCCATCGGAGCAAACGCCTTCAGCAGATTCGACAGTTTGAGCCTTATCCCCCAAACTTCTTTGCGGAGGGGCCGGAATACAATCTTTACTTCGTGCTTGGCCAGCCGCTCGATTTCCGATTTGATGGTAGATTCGATTTTTCCCAATTTGGTCTCCTTTGATACATGGATGGTTTTCAACTACGCCATAGATTACAACCCAGCCTTGATTTTCGATAGAAATTTACACCTTCTATGAAAAAATATCAACCGGCATATTTAAGACATTTCCCGAGAACCCCAGGGAGAAACCCACGCGGGGTATAAAAGGGAAAGCCTGGCGATCTTTTGATCGCCCTTTTCGATCAGGCAAAATTGATGAACTCGTAAAAAGTCACCGGAACGATGGTTTCAATTGTAGGGGCGCGATGCTTCGCGCCCGATATCGGGCACGCGCAGCGTGCCCCTACATGCAAGGCGCGCAAAAACTGAGGAGAGAGGCCCCTTAGGGGCCGCAACGACGAAGTTGAAGCGCAACGCAGCAGATGGACTTTTTACGAAACCATCAAAATTCAGATGAAGGCAGCTTTCTGGTTGCCCCCTTGCAAACAATAGATAGCAAAAAGGCAGGGCCAATTCTGACCCTGCCTTTATTTTTAATCTGAATTATCCAGACAAATCAATCATATTTTTTGCTTTTCCCCTTTCCCTTCTTTTTTGCCTGTCCGGGAGGGTATTTTTTTTCAACATCGGAATGATACAAATAGGGTCTGTCGGCGTCCATTTCCAAGGCCACATGCTCGCCAGCCGAAATATGAATTCCCGACGGAAGCGCCACAGAGGCCTGCCAACCGCCTCCGGAATAATAAAAATACAGACTTCTCCCCACATCGAAGTAAACGTAGGATTCGGGGTAGTAATAATAATGATGCTTGGCCCTGTGCCCGTGAGCAGGAGCCCAAGGAGGAGGGCCCGATTCGGGAGGAGGGGGCGGGGCATAAACAGGGGCCGGATGGTTTCCGACCGACAAGGTACAACCAATCGGAAGTAACGAGAACCCGAACAACATGAAAACGGTTGCCGAAATGATTATTCGTTTCACCTTACCCCTCCCGGATCTCACTTTTTCCCCTTGCCTTTCCCTTTTCCCTTGTCAGCCCCCGAGTCATCCCCATTGAAGTTCCCCTTCTTCAACTCATGAAACTCCTTTGAGCCCGGCTTGATGCCAAGATTTTTGGCGATGACTCCCCACCCCTTCCCCTTGTTGCCCTGATACTCCTTGGTGACGACTTCAACCGGTTTGGAGGCCACCCGGCCAACCTGGAAACACATGTAAGCATCTCCCGGAGTTTTCACGCTCGCCATTACGGCGTCAACCCTCGCGGTCGGAACCCCGAACTGGGTCGAAAGCCGCACTTTGAAAGCCCCGAGGTCGGCTTGTGCCTGGACATTCAGGTTCGAAACGAAAACATCCAGATCCGACGATGCCTGGGCAGGCAAAACCATAAGACAAGTGAAAAAAACCGCTGAAAACAGAGAAAAGATTTTAGTCATTTTTAACCCTCCTTGACTTTAAACCGGCAAAAAGTTGGAAGCCTTCTTAAAGTACTTTTGATTTCTAATTGTTTTATCGTCAAAAAAGATATAAAAGATAGTCCAAATGCTTGCCGGCTTTTTGGGATTTGCCATTTTTTGTTGCGGAGGTACACTTTTTGTCTCTCTTATAACCCCTTTTAAACCCTCGATGACCCCCTTGAGTTGTTCGCACGCAACAAGGATCTTGTAATAATCATCCACAAATACTCGGGGGATAGCGATTTCCATTCGCTTTCTGAGGGATTCCAGTGTGCTGCAAATTTGATCCAAGTCACTGATTATAGTGGATAAGTTTTCATAGACCGTTTTCATCCGCACTATACCTTTTTATCGGCGGCGAGCTTCGTTCCAATTCGGTCAAGATGACAAGAATCCCCAGGCCAAACAGGGGAATGGATCATTCCCAAGGACTTTCGAAAATGTTCCTTCGCTGTCCGAATATTTTGCAAAAAGAATGCCTGACTGATTTCCCTATCGGTTGTAATCTGTCCAGAAAGGAATACACCTAAAAGGAAATACCCTTCATCTTCCCTCGCTACCCCAGCCGGCCTCCGAAAATATTCAAATATATTGAGGCGTTTCAAACGGAGGCCCGCGGCACGGTATTTGCCTCTTGTTTCGGCACCGTTTTTCAAAACGGACTTTGGTTGCCGGAAAAAGCCCTTTCTATCATCCCAATTATCTTGGGAAGGCGCAGTCTTCCCATGAACCGATTCGCAAAACCGGGCCAGGCTGCGGTTGGCGAATTTCGCGAAATCAACGAGGCCCGCAAGTGTCTTGGCAGATGGGAAAGGAAAGAATCCTCTTGGGGAAGCAGCGGAGGCCCCCCCTGATTCTGGTCGTCGGAGTGGGAAATGTTCTTTTCCGGGACGATGGCGTGGGGGTCCATCTGATCCGGAAGCTGCAGAAAGACCCCCTTTCGAAAATCGTTTGCGCCGAAGTCGGCACCGCGGTCCTCGGCGCCCTGCATCTTTTCGAATGGGCGGATAAAATTTTAGCCGTCGATGCCCTGCAGGCGGGCGGGAAGCCGGGAACAATCTATTCTTGCGAAACGGAAAACGGAGGGACCCGGCCTTGGCCGCCGTCTCGGCACGAGAAGGCTATCCTGTCCGCCTTCAAGTTCCTGTCTCGGAAAGCACCGCCGATGGTCAACATTCTCGGGATCGAACCCGAAACCATTGCCTTTGGCCCTGATTTGTCTCCATCCGTGCAAGCTTCCCTTTCTCCGGCAATTCAGGCGGTCACCAAGATCGTCCAAACGTGGATGAAGCAGCGATGAGGAATAGCTTATGGAAAAGGGGTTGGATGCTCTGCGGATGCCCTCTTAGCCAGGGGCAGGTAACAGCAATTGAAAGGAGGCCGATATGACTGCAAAAGTCCTGATCGTGGATGACAACGTCTATTTGACCACCCTCCTCCAAGGAATGCTCGCGGATGAAGGCTATGAGGTGAGTGCGGCAAGGTACGCGCAGGAAGGGTATTCCGCCTATCTCCTGGCTCGCCCGGACGTGATCTTAACCGACATCCAGATGCCGGGGGAAAGCGGCCTGGAAATGATGAAAAAAATCCGCAGACATGACCCCGAAGTCCGGACCATTTACATGAGCGGGGACTGGCCGCGTCTTCAGTCCGCCATGAATGAGGAGAAACGGAAGCCGTTCGTGAAATCCCTGCGGAAACCATTTTTCCAGAAAGAATTGATGAAGGTTCTTTCGGAATCCTTGCCCCCCGGCAGGACGGAGGTTCCCCCCGAAGGTTTGCTTCCCCCGCCCGGCGGGAAACGGCTTGGCCATCCGGCCCGATGATTTCCACCGCCCGTAAGGAAACTTATGTCGAGCCGAAGAAATTTGAGCAAACACCTTTTTTGGATAACAGGAGAGATTCCATGCAAACGCGGAAAAAAATAAAAGGGTTGAAGCCGGAAGCCATGCGGTGTCAGAGATGCGGCGGCCGAATGATTTTCGAAAAGTTTTTTGATGTCAACAATACTTTCTTTGGGTGGCATTGCGTGATATGCGGAGAAATCCTGGACCCGGTCATTCTCCTGCATCGCCTGAGCCAGAACGCCGATTTGACAATCCCGGAAGAAGAAAATGAGATCCTGAATTTGGTTAAAAAATATTTGCTGATGAAAGAAAAGGGGCCGGGAACCAAGTCCGCAGAGACGGAAGCCCATTTGAATTGAGCCCGGGGCAAGGGTCAAGTCTGTTCTTGACCCTTGCCTGGCTACCCTTGTCATCTCCGGAAAAAATGGGGGGAACAATTTTTCATATTTTTCGTAGGGTTGCCCGGAAAAGTTTTCTTGGGAGCCCCCCCTCTTCGAACTCTTGGATCTCGACGATTTGGAAACCCCTGGCCAGCTCTTCCACCTTTTCGCGGCTGAAAAAGTGGACGATGAACCCCCCGACCTCGTACATATCTTCCCCGCGGTGGACCCCTTTTTGATAATGCGGGTCGTCGGTGTGGCGCACCGTGAAGACATTCAAACCGCCCGGCTTGAGAACCCGGCGGATTTCCCCGCAGAGGAATTCCAGCTCCGCCGAGGTCAGCGCCATGCAGAAAAGCATGTGGGAAAAGCAGGCATCCACGGAGCCGTCCTCAAAAGGCAGGGGGCGGCGGATGTCGTGCCGGGAGGGTTTAACCCGGGCGGACAGACCGGCTTTCTCCGCCTTTTCCGCGATCGTCCTGATTGCAACCTCGGAATAATCCAGGGCGTATACCCAAAACCCGCCCTGGGCGAAAAACAAAGCATCCCTCCCCTGCCCGCTTCCCAACTCCAGGATCGCTTTCGCCCCTTCTCTCTTGAACAACTCCATGGCGGCCTTGGCCGGTTCGCTGGGCGAGGCTCCGAACATATCGGGCTTTCCCGCAAAGGTTTCTTCCCAATGATCCTGCTGACCGTTGAGGGCCTCTTTCATACCGGCCTCCGCTTTAAGGGATTTTCGATGCTTTGATTTTACCATATTCCCGCCATGGCGCCGAAACTTCAAGCCCGATGGCTGCGTGAAAGCGGGCTTTGCAGGGTGGGGGCGCGCTGCGGGTGCCCATTACCGGACGCGAGGCATCGTGCCCCCACTATTGAGACCGCCGATCTATTGACTTTTTGAGAGGTCCTTCATCTTGACAGCCGCCTGCTTCTTTCCGGGACCTTGATTTGCCGCCGCGCCGAGAATTGGTAACCATTCAGTGACGGGGGGGCGGCAGGCTTTGTTGTTGGCCTGGGGGTTTGGGCGGTACGCGCCGGAAGCATCGGTCGGGATGAGCAGAGACTCGGAGAAAGCCCTGAGACTCCGATCATCAGCGGCGGGAGGCCTTGGCCCCCGCCCCGTCCACGAAGAAATCAGCGCCTTATGATTCCAAGCGTAGCGCCCGGACCCCCAGGCCAGGGCGCCTCCTGCTATTCACGCCGGACCTAAATCCGTAGCGGCTTCCCACCCTTGACTGAAGGGTTACGAGAATAGGGGGAAAACGATTCCGGAAAAGACAAAAGTGTGATAAAAAGGATGTGCTTACAATATTGATGAACTCGTAAAAAGTCGTCATTCCCGCGCAGGCGGGAATCCAGAATCTGCCAAGATATTGAAAAGACTGGATTCCCGTTTTCACGGGAATGACGAAAATGAGCATTTTCAGATTTTTTACGAGACCATCAAATTTGCCTCTTTACGGGGGGAGTCCATGGACGATTTAAAACATCTGTTCGCGCCCATAACGATCAAGAAGATGAACCTCGCCAACCGCGTCGTGATGCCCCCCATGGGGACCAATTTGGGAAACCCGGACGGGACCGTCAGCGCGGCGAACATCGCCTATCTCCAGCGCCGCGCTCGGGGCGGGCCGGGGCTTCTCATCACCGAAATCTCCGCGATCCACCCGAGCGGGATGGTGATTCCCAGCGAACTCGGCTCCTATGACAACCGGTTCATCCCGGGGCTGAAAAAATTGGCCGACTTGATTCACGAGGCGGGCAGTAAGGCGGCTTTGCAGCTGCACCACGGGGGGCGGGAGTGCTTCCTCCTCCTGAAAGAAGGAAAAGCCATCGCCCCCTCCCCCATCCGTTCGCTGGTATACGGGATGACGCCCCGGGAAATGACCCGCGGCGAAATCCAGGAGATGATTTCCGCCTTCGGCAGCGCCGCCTTCCGGGCCAAAGAAGCGGGGTTTGACGCCGTCGAGGTCCACGGCGCCCACGGGTATCTACTGACCCAATTCCTTTCCTCCCTTTCCAACCAGCGTGCGGACGAATACGGCGGGTCTCTCGCAGAACCGCAGCCGCTTTATCATCGAGGTCCTGCAGGAGGTCCGCAGGCGCGTCGGCGAGGAATTTCCCGTTTCCCTGCGCCTTTCCGTCGAGGAGTTCATCAAGGGAGGGTATACCCCGGAAGACCTTCAGCCGATCCTCCCCGAGTTCGTGAAGGCCGGCGCCGATATCATCCACGCCTCTTTGGGCACGCACGGCAGCCCCGGCGGGGTGACCAGCGCCTCCGCCGAGTACCCGCCGGGCTTCAACGTGGAACGGGCAAAAAAAATGAAAGCAGCCGTCCCTGTGCCCGTCATCGCCGTGGGACGCTTCTCCGACCCCCGCCCGGCGGACGAGGCCATCGCCCGCGGGGAAGCCGACCTGGTCGCCTTCGGACGGCAGTTCCTCGCCGACCCGGATTTTCTCATCAAGGCGAAGGAGCGGCGCTTCGACGACATCCGCCGGTGCATCGCCTGCAACCAAGGCTGCATCGAGAGGCTCATGCTTATGGAAGGGACGATCCGCTGCGCCATCAACCCCGAGACCGGCCAGGAAATGATCTACCCCCGCGGCCCCGCCGGCGCCAAAAAAAGAGTTTGGGTCGTGGGGGCAGGACCTGCCGGCCTCACCGCGGCCTGCGAAGCGGCCCGGCTCGGGCATGAGGTGACCCTCTTTGAAAAGGAGGTTGCCACGGGAGGACAGCTCCGCTATGCCTCCCAGGCTCCTTTTAAAAAGGTTTACGGAGAATGGGGAGAATGGCTGGAAAAACAAACCGGGAAAATGGGCGTAAGCCTCCAAACCGGGACCGAGATCACGGAAGCGATGATTGCCCGAGAGCGACCCGAGGCGGTTATTCTCGCCGGCGGAGGCGAAAAAATACCCCTGAATGTTCCGGGGATCGGCCTTCCCCAGGTCACCGATGCCTGGCAGATCCTAAGCGGCCAACGAGGTCCCGGAAAGCAGGCGGTCGTCATCGGCGGAGGCTTGATCGGGATGGAGACCGCGGATTTCCTGGCGCAGAAGGGAACGAAGGTCGCCATCGTGGAAGTCCTCAAGAGATCGCCGGTGCTTAAGATCACTTCTCACGGGTATATGCTTCACAACCGGCTGCGGAATGCCCAAGCCAAGTTTCTTTTCAACACCACCGTGGCGCGGATCGAGGAAACCGCGGTCGTGGTATCATCCGAGGGCGTCGAAGAGGTTCTCTCTCCGGTGGATCAGGTGGTGGTCGCGGTTGGTTTGAGGGCGAGAGAAGAATTGAAGGCTTTTCTGAAAAATTCCGGGATCCCCCATTTTGTGGTCGGGGATGCGGCAAATCCGCGGCGGATCATCGAGGCGACCGAAGAGGGGGCGAGGGCAGCTTGGGGGATTCAATAAAAGGTGTGGGGGACTGGGGGTTGGGCAGAGGGAAATCGTTCACGACATTTTGCAATTTGCATTTTTTCTCATGATGAATACCGTCATTCGCAGAAAACCGCAGCCTATCAAGAACCCTTTCTCCGGAAAACATCGTCTGGTGGTGACCTGCGCCAAAGGGATTCTTCCTTATTTGAAACAGGAAATCGTTGGCCTTGGTTTTCCCATCCTCGGTGAATCCGTGGCCGGGGTAGAAACCGCCGGGGTCTTTGAAGATACCTTGAGGCTCAATCTCCATCTGCGCACCGGGCAGCGGGTTCTTTTCCTTCTCGATGATTTCCAGGCCGCAAACGCCGAGGAGCTGTACCGCCAGGTTTCCCGGATCCCCTGGGAGGAATATCTCCCCCCCGATCAATACCTCTGCGTCACCTCCTCGGTGGACAATCCCACAATCCGCGACACCCGTTATGCGAACGTGAAATCCAAAGACGCGATCGTCGATCGGCTGAGAGCGAAGACGGGAAAGCGTCCGGATTCGGGCCCCCAGAGAACCGGGGCGGTCGTCGATCTCTATTGGCGGGGAAGCTCCTGCCGGATTTACTTGGACACCTCGGGGGAACCCCTTGCCCACCGGGGGTATCGGAAAATCCCCCTGCAAGCCCCCATGCAGGAGACCCTGGCGGCGGCCGTGCTTCTTGCGGCCGGTTGGAAAGGGGATGGAAATCTGGTTAACCCCATGTGCGGGAGCGGGACCCTGGCCATCGAGGGGGCCCTGATTGCCGCCGGTCGCCCGCCCGGTTCTCTGCGGGACAACTTCGGCTTCATGCATCTCCAAGGGTACGACCGCAAGGCCTGGGCGGATCTTCTCCAGCAGGCGGAAGAACAAGCGAGGGGGAAGGAATCCGGAGAAATTGTTGCCACCGATATCAGCCCCAAAGCGGTGGAGGGCGCCAAGAAAAATGCCGCGGCCGCCGGAGTGGGCAACCGGATAGAATTCAAAGTCTGCGATTACGCGGAAACCCCTATCCCCGAAGGCGGCGGGGTGGTCCTTCTGAACCCCGAATACGGGGAGCGGATAGGCAAGGTCGAAAAGCTCATCCCGGTTTATCAAGGAATCGGTGATTTCTTCAAAAAGAAATGCCTGGGTTATCGGGGCTTCGTGTTCACGGGAAATCCCGACCTGGCCAAGAAGATCGGTCTGAAAGCCTCCGGAAAGATCCCTTTTTTCAACAGCAACATCGAATGCCGCCTTCTGGAGTACGACCTCTACCCGGGAAGCCGGGGAAATAAAGGATGAGTGTCGGTGTGAGTGTGAGTAACGGATTAAAAGAATCTTAAATACACCCGGTTGATTCAACCTCATGGATAGGCGGTATCCCCCAGATCATGAGGGCCAATGAACAAAGAACATTTGCCGTTCCCTTGACACCGAAACTCACACTGACACTTCTTTCTTTAATGGGCCGTCCACCCTCCATCCACCAGGAGAACATGGCCCGTGACTAGATTCGCTGCGTCAGAAGCCAGGTAGATCAACGCCCCGATCACGTCCTGAGGCTGGCCGATTCGCCCTAAGAGGATGTTCCCCAGGACGTAGTTTCGAAATTCCTCCTTGGCAAGCATGGGCTTCGTCAGAGGGGTTTCGATAAAGGTGGGGGCAATCGCATTCACCAGGATGTTGTGCTTTGCCCACTCGACGGCCAACACCTTTGTGAGCAGGTTCACTCCCCCCTTGCTGGCGCAATACACCGCCCGCATGATGAGACCTACGCTTCCGGATTGGGAAGAGATGTTGATGATCTTTCCCCCCTTTTGCTTGATCATAACCCGCCCGACCGCCTGGGAAAGAAAGAAAAGGCCTTTGAGATTGGTATTCATAACCCGATCCCAGGCCTCTTCGGTCACCTCCTCGGCCCACTGCGGCACGCCGAGCCCGGCATTGTTCACAAGGATGTCAATCTTCCCGAACTCCTTAACCGTAGACTCCACCATGGTTTGAATTTCGGAATTCTTCGTGACATCCAGCTGCTGGATCAAAGCTCTGCGCCCCAATTGTCTAATTTCGGCCGCCACATTTTCAAGCTCCGAACGGGTGCGGCTGCAGATAACAAGATCGGCCCCGTATCGCGCCAGAGCTTTGGCGAAATGGGACCCCATCCCCCTCCCCGCGCCGCTGACAATGGCCACTTTGCCCGAAAGATCAAATTCCGGATACGGATTCTTTTCCATAATCTCCCTTCCCCTCTCAAAGATTTCAATAAAAGTTACATACCATTACCAAAAAAGTTCGTCAAGAAGTTAGGAATTCCTGTTTCCCTCTCTCTCCCCGGACAGAAAGGGACGGAGCCTCCCAAGCCCCGCGAGGGAGGCGGGAACCGGGGCAAGGAAATGCCCTGGTTGACCGGAGCCCCTTTTTCAAATATGATAAGCAAAAATCCGATGGGGAAGGAGGAAATCGCTCATGGTCATTGATCACTTGAAAAATGCCATCCTTTACTCGGGAATGCACCCGCGGATGGCGGATGCTTTTCGCTATCTTCAGAAAACCGATTTCTCGAAAATCGAACCCGGCAGATATGAAATCGACGGGGCCAATCTTTTTGCCCTGATTCAGCATTATGATCCCAAGCCCAGGGAAAAAGCCCGGTGGGAGGCCCATCGAAAATATATCGATGTTCAGTATGTCCTCGCCGGCGCCGAGCTTTTCGGATACGCCCCCTTGGAGCGGTTGCATTCCGTCGCCTACGATGAAGCCAAGGATTTCCACGAATTGAAAGGGGATGGAGATTTTCTCCAGGCGCCGGCCGGAACCTTTTTGGTTCTTTTCCCCCAGGATGCCCACATGCCGGGGATTGCCGGGCCCGCTTCTCAGTTCGTTAAAAAAATCGTGGTGAAGGTCCTCCTGGGCAAAGAATAGGGTCAGTGTCGGTGTGAGTGTGAGGATCGGAGGAAGAAAATTTTTTTCCTCTTCGGCAAAGACCAAATGATCCTTAACGGAAAGGTCGAAAGATGGAATTGCAGCCCATCGGCTTTGTGAAGTCACCCGTTACGAAGCCTGTCGACGAAAACTGGGGAGGTGTCGTCTCCCGGATTCTTTTGACCGAGCCCTGGGGGCGCGGCTTAAAGGGGTTGGAAAAATTCTCCCATCTTTTGATTGTGTTTCATATGCACCAGGCCGCCCACAACCCCCAAACCGATCTGGTCCGCCGCCCCCGGGGGCGGGCCGACATGCCCGAAGTGGGAATATTTGCCCAACGGGCCAAGCATCGCCCCAACCCCGTGGGCATCACCGCCGTCAGGCTTCTTGAAATTCAAGGTTCGACATTGATCGTCCGGGGACTCGATGCCATCGACGGCAGTCCGGTGCTGGACATCAAACCCTATGTGCCGGAATTCGACCGGGTCTCCAGGCCGAGGGTTCCAAAATGGATGAAGGATCTGCTGAAAGGGTACTTTTGAAAAAAACAGGAGGCAGGGGGTTGGGTTTAGGGAGTAGAGAACGGAAGGCAGGAAACAACCTTTTTTCCCTACCCCCGACCCCCCACACCCTGCCCCCTTGATTACATCATTTCCAGAGCCGTTGCCAGAGAAACCCCGCCGCCGCCGCAGAGGGTCGCCAACCCTACCTTCTTCCCCCTCTCCTTCATCGCGTAAAGCAGGGTCACCAGGATGCGGCAGCCGGTTGAACCCACCGGATGTCCCAGGCCCACGCCTCCGCCGTTCACGTTGGTGATTTCTCGGTTCAGCCCCAATTCTTTTTCCACGCCAACATACTGGGCGGCAAAGGCTTCATTCACCTCGATCAATTCAAAGTCGGACAACTTCAGCCCGGACCGCTTCATCAGATCCTTCACCGCCGGCACCGGGCTCAGGCCCATGACCGAGGGGTGACAGCCGCCCCGCCCGAAAGCCTTGATTCGGGCCAGGGGCTTCAGGCCCAGCTCCTTCGCTTTTTCCGCGGACATGATCACCATCGCGCTGGCCCCGTCATTGATCCCCGATGAATTTCCTGCCGTCACTTTCCCGATATTGGGGATAAAGGCCGCGGGAAGCTTCCCCAGATCCGCCAGGGTCAGGCCCGGGCGAAAATGCTCGTCCTTGTCGAAAATGATCGGGGGCTTCCCTCTTTTCTGGGGGATTTCCACGGGCACGATCTCTTCCTTGAAATCTCCTTCCTTTGTGGCCCGCTCCGCATTGTTGTGGCTCCGCAGAGCCAGGACGTCCATCTCCTCCCGGCTGATGTTGAGCAACTGGGCTACGAATTCGGCGGTCAGGCCCATGATGTAGGGTTTCCCCTTGAAGAGGTCGAGGGGCATCCCGCTTTTCACCGGTCCCGATTCCGGCCCGGGCAGCATGTGAGACCCGGCGTGAAGGGCATGAATGATCCGATCCACGAATACCTGGTCCTGGAGCCGGCATCCCCACCTGGCGTTTTGGACCACATATTCGCCGCTCGACATGTGCTCCACCCCCCCGGCCAGGATTACATCCGCCATTTCCCCCCGGATCAGAGCGGCGCCGGACAGCACCGCCTCCATGCCCGAGATGCACACCCGGTTCATGGTGACAGCGGTCACGCTGTCCGGAATCCCCGCCATCAGGGCCGAAACCCGGGTCACATTCAGAGCATCCACAGGCTCCATGCAGCAGCCGAAGCGCACATCATCGATGACCGCGGGATCAATGCCCGCTCTTTTGACCGCCTCCTTCATCGCCACGCTGGCCAAACTGGCCGCGTTCATATCCTTAATCGTGCCCCCAAAACCCCCGATGGCCGTCCGGCAGGCCGAAACCACCACCACATCGCGCATAATCAACCTCCACAAGATTTTTTCTGATTCTTTTCGCTGAATTGCCATCCAGTCTGGCTCAATATAGAACAAAAAGCATAAAGGGTCAATCCCCAATGGCCGAAAATCAATAAAAGAGCCCACGCTGTATAATTTTCCTTAAAAATATTTGGAACTTGCGTGGATGGAAGGAATGTGATAATCTGCCCAAAAGCTAAAGTTTCGTTCCGAATGATCCGAAAAGGTTAAATAACGAAAAAGCCAAACTCTGAGCAATCAGAGGGCGGAAAGCCACGGGTCCCCAAAATGCCGGGATCGCCGGGTTGCCGAATCGATACCAGAATAAACCGGTTAGCCTGTGGCGCTATATGCGTAAAGGGTGAATCCGGTTTTTTTATTGAATGAAAAGGGATGATCTCGTAAGTAGCTCCGGGCGCAGGGCGCGCTCCCAGGTCCGCCGCAACGACCCGGTTGCCGCGCAACCCCGCAGATGGACTTTTTACGAGACCATCAAAAAGGATTCGGCGGCGGAAGGCGGTCCCGCAAAGGCCCTCACCGGAATTGACCGGAGCGCACGCCGTAAGGACTGCATGAATGGAAAGTTTTTTTCTCCTTGACCAGGATGGCGCGGTCATCCAGACAAGCCCGTCTCTGGATGCCCTTTTGGGTTTTGAACCGGGAGCGCTGAACGGGAAAGATATTTCCGCGTTTGTGTCCTGGCCTCTCGACGACGGGAAACAGGTCCGGGAGGAAATTCTAAAGCGCCTGCGGATGGAGGGATCCTGGAACGGAGCCCTGAATGTGCGGAAAAAAGACGGCGCCCTTTTCTGCGCCCTCACGCGGATCCGCCCATTTTTCGTCTCCGGAAAGTCCTGCTGGATGGCCGTCCTCCGAGGCATGAACGAGGGCGAACAAGGGCCGGATCTTTCGCCGAGCCGTATGAACCTTGAAAAAGTCGTCATGAACATTTCCACCCGTTTCATCAATCTCGAATCCAGCGAAGCGGGGCGGGAAATTCAACATGCGCTCGAGGCCATTGGGGAATCCACCGGCATGGAGCACGGGTACATCTGCCTCTTCAACGAGGACCGCAGCCGCGCCCGCAAAGCCCACAGCTGGCCTGCGGCCGGTCTTCAAGACCCGCTGGAACCGGGGAACGATCTCTTCCCCGATCTTTTTCCGAAAATCACCGCTCAGCTTCTGCAGGGCCGGGTCATCGCTCTGCCCTGTCTCGCCGATGTGAACGCCCCAAACGGGTTCGAGAGAAAAGTTCTCCAATCCGACCGCACGGAGTCTCTCCTTCTGATCCCCATGCTCGCCGGGAAAAAACCCATCGGCTATCTGGGTTTCGAGTCCCTGAAGACCGGAGAGTCCTGGCCGGAGGAGACGATCGGCCTGCTGCGCATGGCCGGCGACATTTTCACGAACGCCCTCGAGCGCCAGCGGACAACCCGGGAATTACAGCGCTCGGAGGAGAAATACCGCAATCTGGTCGAGAACATCAACGACGTCATCTTTTCCCTAGATGCCCAAGGATGCGTCACCTACGTCAGCCCGGTGATCGAGCAGATCATTCTGTACCGGCCCGAGGAGATGATCGGCCATCCCCTGAGCCGGTACATCTATCTCGAAGACCTGGCTGCCTTCTCCCAAAACCTGAAGCGGGTGCTGGACGGACAGATCGGATCCCAGGAACTTCGCGTCCTGAACCGGGAGGGGACCATCCGCCATGTGCGGATTTCCGCCCGGCGGCTGATGAATGGAGACCGGGCGGCCGGGCTCACCGGAATGATGGGGGATATCACCGAGCAGAAATGGGCCGAGGTTCTCTTGCGGCGGGCCGAAGAGAAGTACCGCAGCATCTTTGAAAACGCGGTCGAAGGCATTTTTCAGAGCACCCTGGACGGGCGCTTCATCGTCGCCAACCCCGCCTGCGCCCGCATTTTGGGCTATTCCTCAGCCGAAGATTTGATTGTGGCCCATTCCGCCCCCGACCGCCGGTACTTCGTCCGGGCCGAGCGGTTCCGGGAGTTTCAGCACCAGCTCGAGGGAAAAGGGGTAATCCGCGAATTCGAGGCGGAGGCGTATCGCCGGGACGGAACCGTCATCTGGATTTCCGCCAATGCGCTGGCGATCCGCGACTCTCTGGGGGCTTTGATCTTCTACGAAGGGACGATCGAGGACATCACGGAGCGCAAGCGGGCCGAAGACCAGATCCGCTATTTGAGTTTCCATGACAAGCTGACCGATCTTTACAATCGCGTCTACTTCGAAGAGGAGCTCAAGCGCCTGGACACCGAACGCCAGCTTCCCATCAGCGTCATCATGGGCGACGTGAACGGGCTCAAGCTGGTGAACGACGCTTTCGGCCATGCCGCCGGAGATAAACTCCTGATCCGCGTGGCTCAGATCCTTCGGGACTGCTGCCGGAAGGAGGATGTGATCGCCCGCCTGGGGGGGGACGAGTTCGCCATTTTCCTGCCGCGCACGAGCTTCAAGGTGACCTCGATCATCATCGACCGGATCAAGATCGCCTGCCAAAACGCGAGTCAGGATCCCGTGCAACTCAGCATCGCCCTCGGGGCCGTGACCAAAGAAAACCCGGCGCAGGATATCCAGGAAATCCTGCGCGAGGCCGAAGAAAGGATGTACCGGAGCAAGCTCCTGGAGAGCAAGAGCCTCCGCGCTTCGATCATCTCCTCGCTGAAGAGAACGCTCTTCGAAAAAAGCCATGAAACCGAAGAGCACACCAACCGCCTCCAGCGGGTGGCGCTGAAGATCGGCCAGGCCCTGGGGTTGTCCGAGGGGGAGATGAACGACCTATCCCTTCTTTCGACCCTCCACGACATCGGGAAAATCGCGATCCCCGAGGGGATCATCGTGAAACCAGGCCAACTCTCCACCGAAGAATGGGATCTCATCTGGAAGCACCCGGAAATCGGATACCGGATCGCGGGGGCCACGCCCGAACTGGCCCCGATCGCCGAGGCGATTCTGGCCCATCATGAGTGGTGGGATGGAAGCGGTTACCCGCGGGGTCTCAGGGGGGAAGAAATCCCCCTCCTCTCCCGGATTATCTCCATCGTCGATGCCTTTGACGTGATGACCTTCGGCCGCCCATACAAGGAGCGCGTCACCCAAGAGCAGGCCCTGATCGAGCTTCGGAAGCAGGCGGGGATCCAGTTTGACCCCAAACTCACCGATATTTTCATCCGGATGGAAGAGGGAGAGCGCAACCCTTCTTAGACCAACGATCCCTTGAGAGTTGCGGGAATGCGGGACCCCGCCCTTCCCATCCCTTGCCGCTCAGCCCCCTGCCTACCCAAATCTCAACCCGCTTCCCCCTTTGCCCTTGTCGCGCTCACGATTTGCGCCTTCCCGTCTTGTCGCTTGATTCTCTTCGCCCGTTGCTCCTCGCTCCGCACGCCCCGACTCCGGGCGTTTTTATTTTTCCGGCGCTTTCAATCTCGTGGCCACGGCCTGGGTAAGGTTGTCCATGATTTTCATGCCGATCTTCTGCTCTTTGTGGATGAAATAATAGAAATCGGGGTTTTCGATAACCAGGAGGCGGGATGGAACCAGGGTGACTCCGGTTGCGGTGTAGAGGTTCGGAGGAACGAGAAAGGACCAGCCGACGATTTTCCCGGGCGTGTCGATCTCATAAGTTTCCCAACGCTTCGATCGGATCGAGACTGCTCCCTTCTCCAGGATGTACATGCGCTGGGCCATTTCCCCCTCCACGCACAACATGGCGTCGGCCGCAAAGTTTTCCTCGCGAAAGAACGGGGCGATCGCCTGCAGCTCCCATTCCGTTAACCCCTGGAGGATATCCACCTTTTTCAGCCGATCGCTGCCGATCAGTTCCCGCCCGCCCGCTTCAAGCTCCTTTTCGAGACGGCGGATAAAATCTTCCATGAAATCCCGTCTTCGGTGCAGGAACTCGCGGAATTCCCGCCGGTCGGCGCAGGCGATTTCCATGCGCAGATCGGCGATGCGGCCCACAAGGACTTCGTGAAGGAGCTCGATTTCTGAATTCGTGCAATCGACTTCAACCATTTGCCGATTCCTTCATTCCCGGCGATACCCACAGGTAGGAATCCCATCGGCATGGCCGTTCTCGACTCGGCCCCTCCCTTAAAAATGGAAATTGAGACCTACCGTGAAGATGGAGGTTCGGTATTCCACGTCCACGTAGCTCATATGGGGGTCCGTGCCGAAATACCTGTACGTGAGGTCCATAGATAAATTCGGCGCAATATCGATATTCAAACCGGCGAGGAATTGATAGGCAAAAGAGCTCTCATACTCCTCCTGATAAAGTTCCTCCCCCTCACGGTTTCGACATTGCTGAGGCTGATGGATGAAAACCCTATGCCGACTCCAACAAAGGGGTGAACCCTTCCTTGGGGATACCGAAGAATCAAGTTGAAAAAGAAGTTATCCAAATACACATCGCCCGATTCTCGGACGAGCGAATTTCCCCCCGGGCCGTAATTGGTTTCCAGGATGTGGTGGTAATCGAACTCCAAGGCAAGCATTCGCGCCTGAGGTAAAATAAAGCCGAGCTTAAAGCCTATGACCCCGGCGTTATCCACTTCCAGACTGATGTTCTCCCCGGTTGAGTCGCTCTGCCAAGTCATGTTCTGAGGCCAGGAATAGCCGCCGTATACCCCCCCATAAAAAGGTCTCATTTGGGCGAGGGAAGTGCCGCCCGAGACGCCAAGGATTCCGATCAGGAAAAGAATGGCCAAGGAGACTTTGCTTATCCGTTTCATAAAATACCTCCCTCTTGGAATTTATCAGCCGAATTTCTTAGCAGCCGCACATCGTTTGAATGGATCCTGAAATTCAACTTAGCAGAAAATGATTTTTTTGCAAACTGTTTTCCTGCCGGCTCACAGAAGCTTCCCCCGCCAACCTGAACCTTGGATGAATCCGCCAAAAGCCCAGCCGCCAGGATCAACCGCCCCCCATCCCCAAATCGCACTCCCGCATATGGTAGCAATCTCATAATTTTTGTCAATAATATCTTTCCCCTTCCGTACCCATTCAGTGACGGGGGGGCGGCAGGCTTTGTTGTTGGCCTGGGGGTCCGGGCGGTACGCGCCGGAAGCATCGGTCGGGATGACAGAGACTCGGAGAAACCCCTGAGACTCCGATCTCAGCGGCGGGAGGCCTTGGCCCCCGCCCCCGTCCACGAAGAAATCAGCGCCTTATGATTCCAAGCGTAGCGCCCAAACCCCCAGGCCAGGGCACCTCCTGCTATTCACGCCGGACCTAAAATGGATGGATAAGTCATTTTTCTGAAACCCGAATCCCATGGACTATTACCGGGGAGTGGATTTATCATAAGATCACTCGGGAAATATTCCCTCTGAGCCCTCCCCTCCCTTCCCGGGAGAGGATTGAGGTGAGGGCGAGACCTAAGGACCCACCCTCACCCGCGCCCTCTCCCACCGGCGGGAGAGGGGAACAAATGATTGCCGCTTTCGGAGCCTCAAGGGGGCGTTTCTTGTCTCTGCCCCGGGGAAAATTGGCCTCAGCCTTTGACCGAGAAACGGATCGCGTGTGGAAAAGAGAAAAATAAAAACGGGAAAACTTCTTTCAGACCTATGCAGCCGGGATGAATCCGTAAAATGGGCGGCGGTCACGGCCATGGGGGTTTATGTCTCTGGGTTGGCTGAAAATGATCCGGAAGCGGGGCGGAATTGGATGCGCCGTTTCATGTGGCATTTGAATGATGAGTCCGGAGGGATCGGGTGGGGGGTCGCGGAGGTCATGGGGGAAGTGATGGCCCGCCACGAGGGTCTGGCCCGGGAATTCGCCCGCATCTTTCTATCTTACCTCGACGAAAACGGGAACTACCTCGAATTTGAACCTCTGCAAAGAGGAGTCCTCTGGGGCCTCGGCCGACTCGCCCAAGTCCGCCCGGAGGTGCTGGAATCCTGCTCGGCCATCCATTATGTCAGACCTTTTTTGCATTCTCCCGACGGTCCCCTCAGAGGGCTCGCCGTTTGGGTGTTGGGGTGGATTGGAAACCCGCAATCCATCCCCTTGATCCAAAACCTTTTGAAAGACCCGGCAGAATTTCCGTTGTTTACCGGCCACCGCCTGGAGGTCCGGTCCATTCAGGCTCTGGCAGAGGAAGCGATAGGGAAGATCGGGTCTTAAAAGGAGTTTTGTAACCCTTCAGTCACGGGTGGTGCGGAACAAGTTCTGTTGTGGCCTGGGGGTTCGGGCGGTACGCGCCGGAAGCATCGGTCGGGATAGGCAGAGACCCGGAGAAAATACCCATTCTCCGCAAGGGGAGGCGGGAGGCCTTGGCCCCCGCCTCGTCCACGAAGAAACCAGCGCCTCATGGTTCCAAGCGGACCGTCCGGACCCCCAGGCCGGCGCATCTCTTAGCCGTTACAACGGCTCCTATTCAAAGCAATTCGCCACCCGTGACTGAAGGGTTACGGAGTTTTCCATTTTTTTCTTGACTAAACTCCGCAATCTTCCCATAATCCTTTCAGAAATTTTCTGCGCAATCCGGCTTATCATTGGAGCTGACCCATAATAAAGGAGGCCGAACATGGATTTTAAACTTTCAAAAGAGCAGGAATTGATTCAAAAAACGGTCCGGGAGTTCGCCGAAAAGAACATTGTGCCGGTTGCCGACCAGATTGACCGGGAAAACAGGGTGCCCCCGGAAATTTACAAAAAAATGGCCGAGCTTGAACTCTTCGGCATCCCTTTCCCCGAGGAGGTCGGCGGGACCGGCGCGGGATACTCCTGCTATCCCCTGGCTGTGGAGCAGATCGCCCGCGCCTCCGGCGGGGTGGCGCTGACCCTTTCCGTCAATACCCTTGCTTTAAGCGCCATCAACGTCTTTGCCACTCCGGAGCAGAAAAAGCAGATTATGACCCCCTGCTGCCGGGGAGAAAAGATCGCCTCCTTTGCTTTCACCGAACCCGGAACCGGCTCCGACCCCAAGCAGATTACCACGACAGCGGTCAAGGACGGCGACAGCTATATCCTCAACGGCACGAAACGGTTTATCTCCTGTGCGGACATGGAGGGTCCCATCGTAATCTTTGCCAAGGACGACGAAACCCATTTCCCCACCGGCTTTATGGTGGACAAATTCTGCCCGGGATACACCATCTCGGAACCGTGGCACAAGATCGGAATGCGCGGCGGAACGATGACCGACGTTTACCTGAAGGACGTGCGGGTTCCCGCGGCAAATATGATCGGGCCGAAAGGCCAGGGCTATTGGGTGCTCCAGGCGGGGATCTCCTTCGGAAAAATCGGCGTCAGTTCCGGCGCTCTCGGCGGCATGCAGGCAGCCTTGGATCTCTGTGTCAAATACGCCAAAGAAAAGCAGCACCGGGATAAGACCATCGCGAAATTCCAGGGCGTGCAGATGGACATCGCCAAAATTGCCGAGAAGACCGAGGCGGCCCGCTGGCTCTGCTACCGTTTGGGCTGCTTGGCCGAAACTTCCAAGGACCTGCGTTTGTTTGCCAAAGAGGCGGCGCTCACCAAATCTTTCGTGACCGAGGCGGCGGTAGACGTCTCCCGCTTGGCCATCGCCGTCCATGGCTCCTACGGGGTGATGCAGGACTATGCGGTGGAACGCATTTACCGCGACATGATCATCGGCGAGCAGGTCGAGGGCGTTGCCGATTTGCAAAGAGTGATTACCGCGAGCATTCTTCTCGGCTGACTCCGGTATTTGCGGATTTCGCAACTGCGGTTCGGGTGTCTTTTCCCCCGGGGACGCCTCTTTGCGTTCTCTGTGTCCTCTGCTCGGAAAAGACCTGGGTTGGGTTCCGCCCTGGGCCTCCCTCTCCCGGTTGCGGAAGAGGGGCGGGGTGAGGGTGACCGCTTGGCAAAAAGACTTCGGACCGTTCTGCCCCACCAACCCTCACCCGAACCCTCTCCCAATCTTGGGAGAGGGTATAGAATGATTCCGGACCGGAGCGGGGAGTCTTCGCATGGTTTATGGTGACTCAGAGAGGCATGAACGACTGCGGTGCATAGCATTATTTCAGGTTTGATCGATGGAAAAGTTTGAAGTCATTATCGTCGGGGCCGGCCTGGCCGGGCTCTCGGCCGCTTACACGCTGGCCCAAAACGGAGTGGAAGCCGTGGTCGTCGAACGGGGCGACTACCCGGGGGCTAAGAACGTGACCGGCGGCCGGCTCTACCTGAATCCCGTGAAAAAATATCTGCCGGGCCTGTGGCCCGCCCTCCTCGAGGAAAAAGCCATCGAGAGGCCCGTCGCCGTCGAACTCCTGACGATGATGGCCCCGGAAACATCCACCACCCTACGCTTCCGTTCCGAGGCGTTCGCCCATCCCCCCTATCATTCTTTCACCGTCCTCCGGGGGGTCTTGGACCGGTGGCTGGCCAAAAAGGCTGAAGAAAAAGGGGCCATGTTGGTCACGAAAAACCGGGTGGACGACCTGATCCGGGAGAACGGGAAAGTAATAGGGGTCGTCGCCGGCGGAGAAGAGCTCGGCGCCGAGGCGGTGATTGCGGGCGACGGGGCTCTTTCCTTGATCGCTGAAAAGGCCGGTTTGCGCACCCCCGGCCTGCCCCGGGATTTCGCCGTAGGATTCAAAGAAGTGATCGAACTTCCCCCGCGAACCATCGAAGAACGGTTCTCCTTGGGGGAAAACGAAGGGGCGGCGAACCTTTTTCTCGGGAGTCTGACAAAGGGGCGATTCGGCGGAGGGTTTCTCTACACCAACCTCTCCAGCCTATCCCTCGGTCTGGTTGTGAGAATCCAGGATCTGACCGACGTCCGCCCTCCCCGGGAAGCCCCGCGCTTTCTGGATGAATTCAAAGCCCGCCCGGAAATCGCCGCCCTGATCGCGGGGGGAGAAACGGTGGAGTATTCGGCCCACATCCTCCCCGAGGCCGGGTTCGGCGGTCTCATTCGCCCGTTCGCCGACGGGCTCCTGATCGCCGGAGACGCGGCCGGGTTTTCTTTGAATGTGGGTCTCACCGTACGGGGAATGGAGTTTGCCATGGCCTCGGGGGTTTTGGCCGCCCGCGCCTTCCTCCAAGCCCGGGAGAAAAAGGACTTTTCCGCCTCCTCCCTTTCCCTCTACCAGAAATTTCTGGAAGAGAGCTTTGTCTGGCAGGATCTCAAAACGTTTGAGCAGGCCCCGCATTTCCTGGACAACCCTCGCCTGTTCGACCATTATCCACGGATAGTGGGGGAAGTCCTCCAGGGCCTATTCTATATCGGCGACGACCCCAAGCAAAGGCTCTTCTCCACCGTGAAGGAAAGAGTCGGCTGGGGCGAAGCCTGGGCCGTTCTCAAGGACCTGCGCGGGGGATTCAAAATATGAGCGAAAATTCCAATTTGAAAACCAAACTGGGAAAGAATGTTTTCAAACCGGTCAAGGAGCCTCACATCCGCATCCGCCAGGGGTTCGAAAAGGACCCCCGCCTCCAGGCCGCGGTCTACGCCTGCCCCGCCGGGCTTTATACCCTGAACGACCAGGGAAACGTGCAGCTGGAAATAGACGGCTGTCTGGAGTGCGGAACCTGCCGCATCGCCTGCGGAATTGAAGTTCTGGATTGGAATTACCCGATGGGGGGAACCGGCGTGCAATTTCGTTTCGGGTGATTTATGGGACGCAGATTTGCGCAGATAACCGCAGATCCGTAGGACAAATTAAATACCGTAAGTCGCGAGGGCGCGGGAGCGCAATTCGTAACTCCTTACGCCTTGCGACTTGCGCTCTCACGGCAATTACAATTTTAGGCATTTGGGGTACCGCATGAACATTTTCGTCTGCATGAAACAAACCTACGACCTTCAGCAGGTCCGGATTCGCAAGGAGACCCGCCGGCCGGTTTTGGAGAATGTCCCCCTCACTTTGGGGAACATCGATAAGAACGCCCTGGAGGAAGCGGTTCGGATGAAGGAAAAATCGGGGGGGAAAATAACAGTTTTTTCTGCGGGACCGGAATCGCTGGAAGATACCATCAAAGAGGCTTTGGCCATGGGAGCCGACGAAGCGGTCCTGGTCGCGGCTCCGGAGTTGGGCTCGATCGAATCCGCTCTTTCGGCGCTTCTCCTGGCCAAAGCCATCGGTCAGGCCGGTCCGTTTGACCTGATCCTCCTCGGGGAAGGATCGACGGACAATTATTCCGGGCAGGTGGGCCCGCGCCTCGCCGAACTCCTGGACTTGCCCCAGGTCACCTTTGCAAAGTCATTGAATATCGAGGGGCGCTCCCTGAAGGCCGTCCGCAGCCTCGAGGACTGCTTGGAAGAAGTGGAAGTCGATCTGCCCGCTCTCGTCACCGTGGTAAGCGAAATCAACGAACCGAGGATTCCGGCGGTCACCCAGATCCTGAAAGCGGGCCGCAAACCGAAAAAAGTTTTAAAGCCGCAAGATCTGGGAATCCTCGTCAGCGAATTCAGCCAGCAGGTCCAAACGATCAGCAACCTCGCCCCGATTCAGAACCGGAAAGGAATTCTTTTCCAAGAGGGGGTAAAAGATATTCCTGCCTTGGTCAAAGGCCTCAAAGAGGAAGGGCTTTTAAGGAGATAACTTTATGCCGAGCATCTTGGTATTCAGCGAGCTGGATCGATGCGCCTTTGAGCTTCTCCATAAAGCGAAGGATCTTGGGGAGAAAATGAATCTGGAGGTCGCAGCAGCCGCCCTGGGCGCATCGCAGGGAGAGGAATATGGCCGCCGGGGGTGTGCCCGGGTTTACACCGGCTTTCACGAGTTGCTTCAATCCTTCGAGGCTTCCGTTTACGCCCAGGCCTTGAGCCAGATCGCGGCGGCGTCCCAGGCCGCGGTCATTTTGATCGGTTCGACCCGCAGCGGCAAAGAACTGGCCGGACGCCTGGCGCAGATGCTTGGGGCCGGATGCCTGACCGATTGTCAATCCCTCGAATACGAGAACGAAGGGTTGGTTGCCGCCCGCAACGCTTATGGAGGCGCGACCGTGGCCGCCCAGAAATTGACCCCCGGCCTTCAAATTTACGCCCTCATGCCGCACCTCTGCGAGCCGGCCGCTCCGGGAGAAGCCAAAGGGAAAGTTGTTCAAGTCAGTCTGGACCTGAAACCCTCCCGGGTAAATAAAATCCAAAAAACGCCCAAGGATTTGGGGGCGGTCGATATCGAAGGGGCCGAGGTCTTGGTCTGTGTGGGGAAAGGGCTGGCCAAGCAAGAAGATCTAAAAATGGCCGAAGAATTGGCTTCGGCCCTGGACGGTTTTGTGGCTTGCACCAAGCCCTTAGCGACGGATCTCAAATGGCTCCCGGAAAGCAGGATTATCGGCCTGTCGGGGAAGAAGGGGAAACCAAAATTGGCGGTTTGCGCCGGCATCTCCGGCCAGGTTCAATTCGCCGTAGGCATCCGCGACGCCAAGACCATCGTGGCCGTGAACACGGATCCGAACGCCTACATATTTCAGATGGCGGATTACGGGTTGATCGGAGATCTGCACCAAATCCTTCCGCAGTTGACCGCCGCTCTGAAATAAATTTCACCACGGAGAACACAGCGCGGCGTAGCCGCAACCAAAACCATTAGCCACAGAGGGCACAGAGATCACAGAGCCACAAATAGAATCCTCATTTATCCCTCTCCCCCGTCCACGGGGGAGAGGGGAGGGTGAGGGGGCGTTCCCAGAGAAAAAAAGTTAACAAAATTTAAAGAATCTGAACATTCGTAGTACAGAGGGCCCAGAGAAATTTATATTCAAAAGACAAAAAATATTGTAACATTTTAGCCCTTTGAAAAAAGGAATTTCGTCAGGGCCAAGCGGTTCCAGGGCCCGGGGGCCAGACCGGCCCGCTTGGAATCATGAGGCGCTGATTTCTCCGTAGAGGGGGCGGGGACGATACGCCCCGCCCCTCCGGCGGAAACAAGCTCTGATCTTCGAGGCCAAGGGCCAACCCAGCCGATGCTTCCGGCGCGTTCCGTTCCGGCCCCCGGGCCCCGACAGAGGCGTTCACATGATTTTTTCAAAACTCTAAACGGATACAAAATATTTAACTGCAGAGCACGCCGAGAGCGCGGAGTTTTGTTGAATTCAAAATCAAATAGTTTGCAGGGGCCTCCTGGGGAGTCTCGTTTCTGCCGCTCCCGCAGGACCGGATGCCCCTACCAATGGTGAAAATAAGATATTCCCTCTCCCGCTGGCGGGAGAGGGCGGGGGTGAGGGTGGACCGTTCGGGACCCCGAACACAGACCTTCTCCTCTGCTTAAATCCATGATCTAAAGGATACCCCATGTCTCTCCCCGAACTTACCGGAACGATCGTCCCGCTCGTTACTCCGTTTGACGCCGACGAAACATTGGATCGAAGCCGAATGAACCGCCTCATCGACTTCATCCTCGAACAGGGGGCCGATGCCCTGATGGCCACTGCTTTGACCGGAGAAGGCTCCCTTCTCACGCCTGAGGAAACTCTCGCTGTCTGGGATTCGGTCTTTGAAAAGGCGGGAGGGAGGGCGCCGGTCATTCCCGCTATTATTTCCACGACAACCCGGCAGGCTGTTTTTCTGGCCAAGGCGGCGGAGGCGCGGGGCGCCGGCGTCATCATGGCCGTGCCCATTCTGCCCGAGCTCTACGCCGGCCGCTCTTACGATGACGTCTGTGGGTTCTACGCCGATCTCGCGGCGGCCACACCGCTCCCCATCATTCTGTTCAACTATCCTTCTTTGACCGGAATCGATTTTGTCCCGGCCCTAATTGAAAGGCTCGTAAAAATCCCAACCGTCCGTTACCTCAAGGAAAGCACCGGAGACACCCGGCGGGTTCACGGGCTTCAGCGGGCATTCGGGGAGCGGATTTCCGTCATCTGCGGCGCCCCGAACGTGGCTCTCGAATCCCTCGCGCTCGGCTGCCGCGCCTGGATCACGGGAACCATGAATATCGTTCCGAAATCCGCCCGCCAGCTTTTCCGGGCGATGGGTTTGAACGACCTCCCCCTCGCCCGCCGCATCTATTACCGGCAAATCCTTCCTTTCGTCGAGGTCATGGCCCGGAATTTTAACCCCACCGGAACGATCAAGGCGGCGGTGACCGCCCGGGGGTTCGATGTCGGCCTCCCGCGCAAACCGGGAAGCGGGGTGAGCGCAGCCGACAAGGCGCATTTGGATCGTCTGGCCGCCGAGGTAAAGAAGGCTGAGGACGAAATCGAAAAAGCCCTGGCAGGCCGGTCGGCCTAATCGATAACGGAGCACGACTATCGGGGATTTTAGATGAAATAATCTCGTTTTGTATCACTTTAGCTTTTTGAAATTTCGGTTCAGAAATCCCTCCCGTCCTCCCTTTTCAAAGGGAGGAGAGCTTTTCAGCCCGCTTTCACGAAAAGATCCCATTTTTTCCCCCTTTGAAAGGGGGATCAAGGGGGATTTAAAGGCTTTTCAAAATGCTAAAATGTTACCTCGTTTTAATATCTTTACCCTCTCCCCCGCGGGGAGAGGGCGGGGTGAGGGGGAGGAAGGGGGATTTGAGGGCTTTCCAAAAAACTACCGGATTATGACAAAAGAGTATCGTCCGCGAAAAACCCTATTTCCGCCTCCGTCGGAAAATCGGTCCGCATCCTTCCTCCTCGCCAACTTGGTCGGCAATTTAGCTTGCCTCTCTTCACTTTTAACATTTGTTTTTGAGGCGAAAGCTTGGACTGGGCGCGGGGGCGGCGGCGCGATTTGCGAAAGCACCGGCCGGGATCTTGGCTTGCATCAGCGAAACCAAAAGAGTTTCCGCAAAGAGAGGCGGAGCCCTAAGGGCCCGCCCGGCCCTATGGAAAGACCACGGCCTCGTGGTTTCGCGAAGCGCGACGCTGCCCCCGCGCCCCGGCGGGGGCTTGAAACGACTTGAACCCCTTATATCTTTTGAAGAGTGCAGGGAGGCAAGGGCAATTTAGGTATTGACCTAGATTAGGGATTTTGATACTTTAGCGTCGTTACTTTCCGGCCTGTAAAGGAAGAAGCAAACAACCTACCCTTTTATTTCTGGGGGATCTATGAGATGGAATTTCCAAAAGGATCCGTTGTGAAGGCTCCAGGGGGATTTTGAATATTCCCTTGGGGCCTTTTTAATTTGAACGGCTTCTCACAAAATATATGCCCCGATATTTCAAAAGAAACTATTTTCGTTTTTGAAAGGAGGATTTATGGAAAAGGGAATGAATCGAAGAGAATTTTTAAAGGCGACCGCCGCCACAGGTACCGTCCTGTTGGCGGGTGATTTCTTGCCGGGAGCCTCATGGGCGCAAGGGGCGGTCAAGATTCCGGAATCGGAGAAAATCGTTATTACCGTTATCACGGATAACCTGGCCGACCTGACCTTGCCACACTACAAGATCGCCCGGAGGCATGTGGGTACGACTTCTATTCTTGAAGCTGCCCTGCATGCTGAGCATGGTTTGGCCTATCAAATCGAAACCGTAGTAAATGGCGAATCGCATTCTTGCCTTTTGGATTTTGCCACGGATCCCCATGGGGTCATGCGGAACATGAATCTGCTCAAAATTAATTTGGGGAAAATAGAGGCCCTGGGGTTGAGTCACGATCATTTTGACCATCAGGCTGCCATGATTGAGATTCTTAAGGCTAAAAAGGAAGAGTTTCGGAAGGGAATTCCTTTTTACGTCGGCGAACAATTCTTTGTCGGGACCTTCGCTCGAAGGCCGGATGGCCAGATTGCCAGCTTACTCGCCTTAAAAAGGGAGGATATTGAGGGCTTAGGTTTTGTTAAGATCGTGGAGGTAAAGGAACCCACCCCAATCATCCCCGGAGCTTATTTGCCAGGAAGAGTTGAACAGGTAACGGATTATGAAAAAGTCGCGCCCAACTTTGTGGCGAAAAAAGGAAACGAGTTTGTCCAGGAAACCTTTATCGGAGAACAGGCGGTGATTCTAAATGCCAAAGGAAAAGGCCTGGTTGTGATTTCCAGCTGTGCCCATAGAGGAATCGTGAATACGATAAAACAGGCTCAGAAGATGACCGGAATGGAAAAAGTTTACGCGGTGATCGGAGGTTTTCATTTGACGGGCACCACACCGGAGCGGATTCAAAAGACCATTGCCGATATCAAAGCTGTCAATCCAGAATATATCGTCCCAACGCACTGTACGGGCTTCCAGGCGATATCAGCTTTTGCCAGAGAGATGCCTAATCAGTTCATTCTCAACACGGCCGGCACGAAATACACCATAACCGGATAGGCAGATCCTTCAATCGCTTGGTTCCCTCTTTGGAAAAGGCAGGGTCGTCATGGCCCTGCCTTTTTTGAAATTTTTCCCCTCGTTGCCTTCCCTGCTATATTGTTGGATTTGTCCGGCTCTTTTCCCCCCCGACGCTTCTCCCCTTTGGTCTTTTCTTTAAATTTGCTGTCCTACCTCTGCTTCTCGCTCCCCCGGGGGTCTCCCGCCCGTCTCCTCGGGTTTCTCTTTCTTTCCTTTGAGGAATGCCAGGTACTGGATGCCAAGGAGGGCGAAGCCGACGGGCAGAAAGAGGTAGGGGATCACCATCGGCGTTCCTAAGGAAGTGGACATGCGGTCGTTGTGCTGCCAGGCATGAAGGGCCATAACGGCGCCCTTCCAAGTCATGACCGCGCAAAAGAGAAATCCGGCGATCACCCGCAAGATCTCCAGGCGATCTCTTGTCCGGGCGCTAAGCCGCTCCGTCAAGAAGGTGATCCGGATCTGCACCCCGGCCTTCAGAACATCGGCCGCGGGAATCACGCACAGGAAAACCAGCAGGAAGGTATTGACCTCCAGAGCCCAGTTCGTGGGGGCGGCGAAAAAATACCGCAGGATGACGTCATAGCTGATGCTGATCACCATGAACCCCAGGCCTAAAATGCCCAGGAACCCGCCGTTCCCGACGATCCGTTCAAAGATCCCGGTTTGATTTTTTGTTTCCGCGTTCATCCCTTCCCCAGCGCCAGGTTAATCGCTTTCTGGCCGATTTCCTCGCCCACCTGCTTCTTCCACCAGGTCCAGACCGGTTGACTCTTCTGCTCAAAATCCTTGAGTTCCTGATCCGTCGGCTTCACCGTTTTTACGCCCGCCTTTTCCAGCTGCGGGACGAAAATCTCCGGATAGAATTTCTTATTGATCACGGTCGCATAATTCTGTTCGAACCATTTTCCCGCATCCCAGAAGGCCGCCTTGACATTATCGGGCATTTTATCCCATTTGTCTTTCATGAGGAAAATCGAGATCGAAAAGCCGGTAATGGGAAGTCTATAGCACCATTTAACCTGCTCATAAAGCTTTCGGCCCATGACGGTGCTGATGTTCGCCACCGTGGCATCCACGGCGCCCCGCTGGACAGCCAGGTAAAGTTCCGATGAGGGAATGCGCGACCCGGCAACCCCATAGGGTTTCAGGACCTCTTCCGCCTCGAAGCTGACGATGCGGACCCGTTTGCCCTTCAATTCCGCGAGGCTGGTCACCTTATTGTTTCCGGACCAGATATATTCGGGTTCGAGGATCCCTCCCCCGGCGGTCAGCCGGAACGTATTGTCTTTGGCCAACACGTCATTGATCAATTTCCAGAGAGGGCTCTCCATGGTCAAGCGCTCGCCGTGCTCGTAAAGGTGGTTGCACAGCGAGGGCAGGCCCTCCACGCCCAAAATGGGAAAAGTCCGGGTGATGTAGGAGGTGGTGTGAAACATGAACTGAATGGTTCCGGCCCGCAAGGCGGAAACCTGCTCATCCGTTTTGATCAGGGTCCCGGAATCAAAGAAATCGATTTTCATGAGATCCGGATTCTTCTTCAGCCGATCGATGAACCCCGCAATCGGCGGGAAAAGGTCCCGATAGGCCGGAGTGAGGTACGTCACCCCGGTATAGGTGGGGGGCGCGGCCACGGCTGTTCCTTGAAACCAATCCGGAACGCCCAAAATCGCAGCGCCGCCTCCGGCAACCTTTAGAAACTGACGTCTTGTCAACTTATTCATTCTGCTCCTCCTTCGGCCCCGGAAGGCCTATCTTATTGGATAAGGTTTGGCAGCCACAAGCTTAAGGGCGGATAAACCGAAAAAAGAATCAAACAGGCCAATTCCACAATAAGGAAAGGAATGCTGCTCTTGATGATTTCTTCCACTGTCAGGACCGGACAGCAGCTTCGCAGGGTGTAAAGGTTGAGGCCCACCGGCGGGGTGACCACAGCCAGTTCCAGGTTGATGACCAGGACAATCCCGTACCAGAGCGGATCATACCCCATCGCCTTGATCAGGGGCAGGAGGATCGGCGTGGTGATAACCACCAAGGAGGCGGCATCGACAAACATCCCCCCCAGGATGAGGAGGGCCTGAATAACCAGAATCATGACAAGGTTCGGCAGGTTCAAGCTCATGAAGAAATTTGTCAACTGCTCCGGAACCCGCACCATATTCAGATAATCGCCGAAGATCTTGGCGCAGCAGATGATGAGCATGATGGCCACGCTGATAGACATGCTTTCGCGGAGGATCTGGATCACCCGGCGAAAACCCATGTTCCCATAAACCAGGCCGGCAATCAGAAAGGCGCCGGCTGCCCCCACGGCCGATGCCTCAGTAGGCGTGGCCACGCCCAAATAAATGGAGCCCAAAACCAGAAAAATCAATATTCCGGTGTGCCAGATTTTGCGAAGGCTCGCCCATCGTTCTTGCCAGGTAAATTTCAGATCGGCTTGGCTCGGCGCCAATTCCGGAGAGATCATGACCCGGATCAAAACGTACAGACTGAGCATGAAAGCCAGAACCAAACCAGGGACGATGCCCCCGATAAAGAGCTTGGCGATCGATTCGCCGGTAATGGCGCTGTAGATGACAAAAGGCACGCTCGGCGGAATGAGCATCGCGAGGGCCCCGGAAGTGACCACCGAACCGGCGGCGATCTTCGTTGAATAGCCCCTCTTGAGCATCTCCGGAACCGCCATGGACCCGATCGCCGCCACCCCGGCCACGCTGACCCCGCTCACCGCGCCGAAGACCGTGCAGGCCCCGATCGAGGCGATGGCCAGGCCGCCGGGCAACCAGGAGACCCACCGCGAAGCCAGCGTGAAGAGATCCGCCCCGATGGGCGTTTTGGCCAGGACATGGCCCATGAGAACGAAGAGCGGCAGGGCGAGCAACTCAAAGGTCGTAGCCTGGCCGAAAAACGAGGTCCCGATCAAGGCCAACGCATCGGTTCCGCGAAAGAGGAGAATTCCGATCACCCCGGCCAATCCTAAGGAGATGAAGATCTCGACGCCGAGAACGATCAAAACCAGAAGGAAAACCGCAATAAAAAAAGCCTCGATCATAAACCAAAATTCCCCTTTGCAGAACCCCGAATTTTCATTTCCCCTGCCGCCCCCAAAAATGACATATTATACCTTAGGATTTTTCGAGCGCAAGAGTCTTCTCACAGGAGGAGTAACCCTTCAGTCACGGGTGGCCCGGGGCAAGTTTTGTTGTGGCCTGGGGGTTCGGGCGGTACGCGCCGGAAGCATCGGCCGGGATGGGCAGAGAATCGGAGAAAGCACCGAACCTCCGCCGAAGGATGCGGGAGGCCTTGGCCCCCGCCCCCTCCACGAAGAAATCACCGCCTTATGGTTCCAAGCGGACCGACCGAACCCCCAGGCCGGGGCACCTCTTAGCCTTTACCCCGGACCTTAATCCGTTGCGACTGGCCACCCGTGACTGAATGGTTACCAGGAGGAATGCCTGGCGAAATGCCGGAGCTCCCTCATTCGGGAATATCGAGTTCGATAGCTCCCCCTGGAAAGGTCTTCCCGCAAATGGCCGGATCGTGGCAGGGCAGAAGGTGCTTTGGGGTCTTCAGCAGTCCCCGAATTTTCCAAATGGACCGGTACCAGGCGTAGTGATCATAGAGAACGCCGGAGGGAACCCCGAGGGGACCGTAACGGTCGGGCGCGGGGGTAATATTCGCCCGTTTCCCATCCAATCCTACCATCCAGGACATCTTCGGGAACATATTCTGGTAAATGTTCACGATGTCCCCGGGAATCACATAGGCCCCATCCGAGGTGTCCACGGCGAAGGTCAGCCCGCCGATGGTGTGACCGGGAGTGTGATAAAATTGGATTCCCTCGGTGAATTTCCCATCCCCCACGAGTTTTCGACAGCGAAACTTTTCCAGGATCGGAATGACCGCAGGATCGAAGTCCTGCCGGATCCGCATGGAGGGCAGCGGGTTAAGCAGTTCGTTCCATTCGTCGTAATGGAAAGCGTGAAGCGCGCCCGGGAAGAGATGGCAATTTCCGGCGTGATCATTGTGCAGATGCGTATAGAGAACCGCCTCGATCTCTTCGGGGCGCGTCTGATGCTTTTTCAGGGCCTCCAATAGAAAAGTCTCTCCCGCCCTTGGCCGGCGCCCCGGCCCAGGCTTTGCCGTCGACGATAAAACGGGAATGAATCCCGGTGTCTACCAATATTTTTCTCGCTTCGGATTCCAGAAGAAAAGCAAGGTAGGGCGCAGGAAACACCAAGTTCATATCCAGGCCCATCGTCCCCATGGCTTTGGGAACTGTTATGTCGCCGAGATATAACACATGGATCTTCCAGTTCATTCTGAACTCCTTTCCTTTTTGGCAGCGATGCGTCCTTTGGAAACACCCAAATACGTAGCTTGAATTTCCTCGCTTGCCCGGATGTCCGCCGAAGTCCCGTGAAAAACCAAGTGGCCGTTGTCGATGATATAATGTCGGTCCCCGACGTTCAGGGCCATTTGCAGGTGTTGTTCCGCCAGCAGGACGGTCTTCCCGCTCTGTTTCATTTCCAAAATGGATTTCCCGATCTGCTCGATAAGGATCGGAGCCAGGCCTTCCGTGGGTTCATCCATCAGAATCAGTCGCGCCGGGCCGAGAAGCGCCCGGGCATTGGCCACCATCTGCAACTGGCCCCCGGAAAGGGTCCGCGCCCGGTCCTTGCTCTTTTCCTTTAAGACGGGAAACATGGCATAAGCTTTTTCCAGTTCCGCTTTCTCATCCCGGATTTCGGCTTGCACCAGAGCCAATTTCAGGTTCTCCTCCACCGTCAGCATCGGAAAAATATGCCGGCCTTGAGGAATGAGCCGAACCCCCCGGCGGAATATTTCATAGGGTTTTTTCCCCTGCATTTCCTGGCCGAAAATCAAAACTTTTCCCGATCGCGGCGGCGTGAGTCCGATAATGGAGCGGATGGTCGTGGTCTTACCGGCGCCATTCCGCCCCAAAAGGCAGACGACTTCCTTTTCCTTCACTTCCAGCGATATACCGTGCAGGACGTGGCTGATTCCATAATAGCTGTGAACTTCATTCAGGACCAGCGCGCTCATACGCCCCCTAAGTAAACCCGGCGCACCTCCGGGTTGTCCGCCACCTCTTCCGGAGATCCCTCGGCGATCTTTCGCCCGAAATTCAGGACCACGATGCGGTCGGAAATATTCATCACCAGATCCATGTTGTGTTCAATGAGCATGATGGTGAAATCCCGGGAGAGGTCCTTGATCAGGTCCATCGTCTGAGCCGCCTCGGCCGGCGACATGCCGCTGGTCGGTTCATCCAGCATAAGGAGCTCCGGCCCCGTGGCCAAGGTCATCCCAATCTCCAGGTGGCGTTGGTCCCCATGGCTAAGCTGCCCTGCAGGCACGTCGGCCCATTTTTGAAGCCCAATGCGCTCCAAGATCTCGTTTGTTTTTTCCCCGACTTCCTTCAATCCCTTGGCCCGGCTGAAGAGACTCAGCCTCTGGGGGGATTTCGTCTGGACCGCCAAAAAGATGTTTTCCGAGACCGTAAGCCTCTTAAAGATGTTGGTGATCTGAAAAGAGCGGGCAAGCCCCGCCAGAGTGATTTCGGGCGGCTTCATCCCGGTTATGTCCCGCTTCTTGAAGAGGATTATTCCGCCGCTCACGGGAAAGCGCCCGCTAATTACGTTAAATAGGGTGGTTTTCCCGGCTCCATTGGGCCCGATTACACTGGTGATCTTGTCCTCTTCGATATCGAGGTCAATCCGGGAGAGGACTTCGAGGGCCCCGAAGCTTTTGTCCACCCCTCGCAGTTCAAGAATGGCCACGTTCTCTCTCCCTTTTTAGCCACGAACTGATCTTCCTGGCGAGAGCCATGACTCCACCGGGGCTGAACAGAATAAAAGCCGCAAAAATGCCCCCCAAGACCATCATCCACGACTCAGCCAGCCAGCTTGAGAGAATGTCTCCGAGAATAATGACCAAAGCGGACCCGAAGATGGGGCCGATCAGCGTCCCCATTCCGCCCAGAAGGGACATGATGATGATTTCCCCTGAGACCGCCGGATGGTAAAAAGTCGGAGAGACGAAGGAGTTGAAAGCCGCCATGAGTCCCCCGGCCACCCCCCCGTAGATGCCGGAAATGACGAACACGCGGCGGATTATCAGATGGGTGTCGAAACCGAGAAATTTCGTCCGCTCCTCGTTCTCCCGGATTCCCACCATCACCCTTCCGAAGGGGCTCCCGATGATCAGCCGGGCGAAGAGATAAGCCACTCCCAGACAAGCCAGGGTAAAATAATAGAAAGCAACTGGGCTGGAGAGACTCAGTCCGGGAAGCAACCAGGGCTTGGGCACGCCGGAAAGACCGTTCGCGCCTCCTACAAAATCCCAGCTTTGGGCGGTGACGAAGAAGAACTGGGCAAAAGCGAAGGTGAGGAAGACAAAGTATATCTCCCGGGTCCGCAGTGCCAGGCGGCCGACCACATAGGCGACCAGGGCGCTGGCAAGGATCGTTATGGCCATGGGAGGCCAGAACCAGGGGGTCCAATGTTTCAGGAGCATGCCGATCACGTAGGCCCCCGTGCCAAAAAAAAGGGCGTGACCATAAGAAACCATCCCGGTGTAACCGGCAAGCAAATCGTAGCCGATAACGATGATCGCGAAGATGAATATTCGCGTCAGGAGGGCAAGGTAGAAGGGGCTGTAAAGAAACCCCTCGCCCAAAGGGAAAGCAATCAGGAAAGCGAGAAGAATCCCAAGATTCAGAGGGCGGCCCATATCAATCCTCCTTTAAGAGGCCTTCCGGCCGAAAAAGGAGGACCAGGACCATTAACGCCCAGACCGTAAACTTGGCGATCCCGGTAAAAAACTGAGCCCCAAAAGCGTCGGTGATGCCCAGGAGAAGGGACCCCACTACGGCGCCCCGAAAAGAACCCATGCCCCCGATGACGATCACTAAGAGCGCACTGGTCAGAAGCTCAAAATCCATCTCGGGATTGAGCGCCCGCATCGCCCCGATGATCACTCCAGCCAGAGCCGCCAGGGCGGCCCCGATGGCAAAAACCGCAGTAAACACCCTATGAATATTGATACCGAAGGCGTTTACCGTCTCCAGATCGTGCATCCCCGCCCGGATCACCATCCCCCACTTCGTCCGTTTGAGGGTGATCCAAAGAACCAGCGCAAGCGACGCGCTGAAAAGGAGCACAAAAAGGCGGAAGCGGGGATAGTCCAATCCAAAGAAATGGACATACCCTTTAAAATAGGAGGGGAGGAGAATCGAACGCTGGTCTCCTCCCCAGGTAAGGAGCACGGCATTGGCGATGATCATGCTCAAGCCTACAGTCAGCAGGAGCTGGTACAGCGGATTCAGCCCGTAAAGAGGCCGGATGGCGAAAGCCTCCATGAGGATACCCACTCCAGCCACAAACAAGGGGGCGATCATCAGGGCGAGCCAGAAATTGCCGGTCGCCTGAACGAGTGTATACCCAAAGTACGCCCCCAACATGCAGAGACCCCCATGGGCAAAGTTGAGCACGCCCATCACCCCAAAGGTCAACGACAGACCGCTGGCCACGAGGATCAGGGCGCTCCCGATCGTGACGCCGTACAACAGGTTGGCAAGAACAAGGGAAAGGTCCAAGAGCGATCCTCTTTATTTACCCAGCTTGCATTCTCCCCCGGGCCCATCCGGACCGCCGGGGGTGCTCCAATTACCCGTATAGGCCACGACCTTGTGAATGAGCTTGCCGTCCTTTTTCTGCACCTGGAAGATGTAGATGGGGACATTGGCGACGTGGTTCGGATCCATCTTGATGTGGCCCCGTGGGCTCATATAGTCTACCTTCTCAATGGCATTGACGATTTTCTCCGCGTCCTCGGGATCCCCCCCCGTAGCATCCAGGGCCTTCACCATCATCGTGCCCAGTTCATACCCGAGAACCCCGTTTTCCTCGGGAAAATCCTTGGGGAACATCTTGGCGTGGGCGGCCTTAAAAATTTCGTTTTCCTTATTTTCCAGCCAGGGGCTGCTGTGGAAAAGTTGGTAATGTCCGATGGCCGAGTCTCCGTACCCGTCGAGCCCGCCGGCTTGGTACCCTCCCAAACCGACGATGATGGGTATATTTTCTTTCTTCAGACCGAATTCTTCGTACTGCTTGGTGAAGTTGACCAAATCGCTCCCGCCGATGAACCCGAAAAGGGCGTCAGGTTTCGGGCTGGCGCTTTTGATCTTGGCCAGGTAGGGCGCAAATTCGGTGGTTCCCAGCGGGCTCAAAAAAGAGCCGACGACCTGGCCGCCTTTTTGTTCAAAGGGCGCCTTAAAGAATTTTAGGACCTCGTGGCCGGTGGAATAATCCATGGCGATCAGGTAGGCTTTCTTTCCCATCGTTTTCAGGAACCAGTCTACGGCTGGAACGCTCTGGTTCCAGGTGGTTTGGCCGCAAAGGAAGGTATAGCGGCTGCAGCTCTCGCCGCAGAGCTTGATGTTGGCCCCATAGGCAAGCAGCATGGGTTTCTTCAGGGACTTTATCGCTTCGCTTACCGCCAGCGATTCATGCCCGGCAATGGGCCCGGACAGGAAATGGATTCTTTCTTTGGTAATGAGCTTCTGGGCCTTTTCGATGGCCACATTTGGCTTTCCTTGAGTGTCTTCGGCGAAAAATTTCACCGAGTCCTTGTATTTGGACAGGGCAAAGGCCAGGCGGATCCCGTTCTCCAGCCGCTTGCCAATGGTCCCATACACCCCGGAATAAGAGGAGGTCATACCCACGCGGATCTCCTTGCTCGCGGCCTGAGTCAGAAAGAATGGGCCTGACAAGGCAGTGGCGGCAGTGGCGGCCAAGGTTCCTTTTAAGAATTCCCTTCGATTGAGTCCCGACCTCCCACATTTTCGATTCTTCTTCATAGATCCCCCTTTCTAACCTCTTGCCCGCCATAATGGGAAAGAAGATTTTACCGTTTGGCCGAAGAATACTTCAGGGTCCCAGCCTTGTCAAGATTATTTGTCGATTATTTGTACCCCTTCAGTGACGGGGGGGCGGCAGGCTTTGTTGTTGGCCTGGGGGTTTGGGCGGTACGCGCCGGAAGCATCGGTCGGGATGAGCAGAGACTCGGAGAAACCCCTGAGACTCCGATATCAGCGGCGGGAGGCCTTGGCCCCCAGGCCAGGGCACCTCCTGCTATTCACGCCGGACCTAAATCCGTAGCGGCTTTCCACCCTTGATTGAAGGGTTACGATTATTTGTCGACGGGCGGGGACTTGGGAAACGGTTTTGGCCGCAGGGTTTATGCGCGGGCATTTATGGGCTGGATTACAGCCCTAAGTAGGATTGTTTTACTTTCGGGTCGTTGAGGAGATCGCCCCCCTTCCCTTCCATCACCACCCGGGTGTTTTCCAGAACGTAGGCCCGGTGAGCCAAACGAAGGCTCCGCAGCACATCCTGCGAAACAAGGAGGATCGTCAGGCTCTGTTCCTTGTTCAGCTTCTCGATCGTCTGGAAAATTCCCTGGCTTGCTTTGGGGGAAAGGCCGAGGGAAGGCTCGTCGAGCATGAGGACCCGGGGGCGGGACATGAGGGCTCGGCCTAAGGCCAGCATTTGCTGCTCTCCGCCGCTCAGGGTGGCCGCCAACTGCTTTTTTCTGGACGCCAGGAGGGGGAAAAGGGCGTAAACCTGTTCGCTGGTCTCGCGAAACCGGCTTTTGGCCTCGGGGAGATAGGCTCCCATTTCCAAGTTGTCGACCACTTTCATCCGCGGGAAGATCTTCCGCCCTTCGGGGACCTGGATGATGCCCCGGCTGCAGATTTCATAGGTGGGCAGCCCGTCGATGCGGTCCCCTTCAAAGAAAACCGTCCCGGAAGTCGGCTTCATCAAACCGGAAACGGTCTTCAATAGGGTCGTCTTCCCGGCCCCGTTGGACCCGATGACGGAGACAAACTCGCCCTTCGCCACCGCAAAGGAAACTCCGCGCAGCGCAGGCAAGTGGCCGTAAAAGACGCTGAGATCAGATACCTGAAGCATTCCCTAAATACGCCTCGATCACGCCGGGGTTCCGGGTCACGTCTTCCGGGGTTCCCTCGGCGATTTTCTCTCCGAAATTGATGACGATGACGCGGCCGCACGTCTTCATGATCGCCTTCAACACGTGTTCGATGATGAAGATGGTGGTCCCGAATTTCTGCTGGATTCCCTTGACCAACCGAATCGCCTCGTCGATCTCCGTTTCATTCAGCCCGGCGAACACCTCATCCAGGAGGAGGATTTCCGGGCGCGTCGCCATGGCCCGGGCGATCTCCAGGCGTTTACGGTCGGCCAGTTTCAAATTTTCGGCGAGCGCGTCCTTCCGTTTTTCCAGTCCGGTGAAACGCAGGATCTCTTCCGATCTGGCGAGGGCGCTCTTCATGTTCCTCACGCCCTCCCGACCGTACAGGGCGCCGATGGCGATGTTTTCCAGGACCGTCATGGTCAGGAGCGGTTTGACAATCTGGAAGGTCCGCCCGATCCCCATCTTGGAAACCTCATAAGGCTTCCGCCCCTCGATCCGCCTTCCGCGGAAAGTGATCGTCCCTTCCTCCGGTTTGTACAGGCCGGAGATGACGTTGAAAAGGGTCGTCTTCCCCGACCCGTTGGGGCCGATGAGGCCGACCACCTCCCCCTCCCCGATTTCGAAGTCGAGGCGGGAGACCGCCACGAGGCCCCCGAACCGCTTGGTGATCTTCTCCCCACGCAGCATCACGATTCGGAAACCTCCTCCGCGGCAATCCGAATCCGCCGGCGCCGGCGAAAAAACTCCATGATCCCGTTGGGCATGAAGATGATGACCACGATAAACAACATCCCGTATATGATCCGCGCAATTTCCGCGCCCACGAAGGTAGTCAGAAATTCGTTGACCAAGGAGAGCGAAACCGCCCCGATCAGCGCCCCCAGCCAAGACCCGCCTCCGCCAAAAAGAGTCATCAGCACGATGAGGATGGAAACCATCACATCGAAAACATTTTCCGGGGATATGTAGGTCAGGTAGTAGGCATGAAGGCCGCCGGCCACCCCCGGGAAAAACGCGCTTAGGACAAAGGCCAGAACCTTGATCCGGGGGGTGGGGATGCCGAGGGTCTGCGCCACCTCCTCGTCTTCGCGAATCGTCACCAAGCCTTTCCCCAGCTTCGACCCCTCCATCCAGCGCACGAACAGGATCACCAGGATCATCAGCGCGAGCATCAGCTCATAAAAAATCGTCCGGATGACCTGGATCGGCTGTTTCATGGCCGGCAGCCAGAGGCCTTCCACGCCCCCGAAGAGGTCGATGTTCTGCATCACCATGTGAACCACGAACGCAAAGCACATGGTGACCACCGCGAAATAGGGGCCGCGAAGCCGCAGGCAGGGGTACCCGATCACAAAAGCCACGAGGGCGGCGACGAACCCTCCCGGAATCGAAGACAAGATCGTCGCCACCGGGGAAAGGGCAAGTTTGTTCATCACGAAGGCGGTCGTGTACGCCCCCAACCCGAAAAACGCCACATGCCCGAAGCTCAAGTAACCGGCGAACCCTCCGATGATATTCCAGCTCTCGGCCAAAATCACATACAGGAAAACCATGTAGAGCATGGACAGGAAGTAGGGAGCGGGCGAGATCAGGGGAAATAAGGCGAGAAGGGCCACGATCCCGACGGCCAGGAAAAAGGGGTTCCGATTCTTCCGTTCGGTTTGCGCTGGGTGCGTCATTACACTCCCGTTTTAAAAAGCCCCTGGGGACGAACCAGGAGCACGACAATGAGAAGACCGAAGGTCACAACATTGATCCACTGATAGGGGATGAAAGCCATGCAGAGCCCGGTTATGACGCCCAGGATCAGCCCGGCCAGGGCGGTTCCCAGAATGCTCCCGACCCCCCCCACGATCACGACTAAAAACATATAGATGAGCCAGAAGTTGTGCACCGGGGGATCGAAGGTATACATCATGGCCATGGCCACCCCGCCCAATCCCGCTGCGGCGATCGCCAGACCGAAGGCGATCTCGGACACCTTCTGCAGGTTGATCCCCATCAGCGCCGCCCCTTCCTTTTCCTGCCAAGTGGCCTGCACCGCTTTTCCCGTATGGGTGTGATTTAGAAACAGATAGAGGAGGAGGATCCCCGCCGCCGCCAGACCGAAACCGATCAACTGGGAGACGGGGAGGCCCACCTCTCCGATGAAGAACGCGGTCCCGGAATAGGAGGGGTTCAGAACCCGCGGATCGGCCTTCCAAATCCAGAGCATGATGTTCTCGACCACAATGGCCAGGCCGAAGGTCAGAACCATGGAAGCGACGATCGTTTCCCGGGCCTTGGTGATGGGCCGGATCAGACCGCGATGGAGGATCATCCCGCCGAAGAAGAAACAGGGAAGGCTAATCAGAAGGGAAAGGACGGGGTCCAGCCCTGTTTTCGCCAGCAGAGAATAGGCGATATAAGCGGCCAAGACCCCGAATGCGGCGTGGGCGATGTTGATGACCCGCATCACCCCCCACGTCAGGCTGAATCCGACTCCCAGGAGGGCATAAATGCCCCCCATCAGGATCCCGCTTGCTAAAGATTGCAGCAGAATAATTTCAAACATCCGCAAACGCCCCGCAGATTATTTCCAGGCCGGCTTGGGGTAAACCCCCTTGTGGGACCTGATATCCGCCGGGTAAATCAGCTCGATCTTGCCGTCGATGACCTGGGTGGCATACGTGAACGGCGAAGGAAGTCCTTTTTCGTCAAAGGTAAACGTTCCGGCCACGGTTTCCACCTTGTTCTTCCTCAACCAGTCCCGAATCTTGGTCTGGTCCAGCCCCTTGGTTCCCTCGACTCCAGCAAAGAGGGTCTGCAACCAGGCCACGGAAAATCCGAAATAGGTGTCTACACTGTCCAGGTTCAGCTTTTCCTTGACCCGCTTGATCAGCATTTTGTTGCTGGGGTTGTTCACTTTCTCATGGTAGGAGGTCCCGGAAATAATGCCATTGCCGTCCTCGCCCAGCTCTTTGGTCCAGGCCGGGATGGCGGACCCGACCCCCTGGAAATACGCCTTGGGGTTGTATTTCAAGGCTTTGGCCGCCTTGACCGTCATCACCCCGTCGGGAAATACGCCCCCGGAGACGAAAAGGTCGCAGTTCATCTGTTTGGCCTTCATGACCAAGGGCTCGGCCGAAGGAAGGGGAAGATTGTACTTCTCATTGATCACCACCTGGATCCCGAGCTTCTTGGTGTACTCATCGATGGAAGGAAGCAAGGCGGTGCCGACCGGGTTGTTCATGATGTAAACGGCGGCCCGCTTCGGTCTCTGATCCGCCGGAAAGGTCTCCAACCACTGGAAGGCTCCCAAAAACCACCACTCGCCCATCAAGGGAGGGGCCCCGAAGGAATATGTGTACCCCTGGGTGAAGGAGGCCATGTGTCCGCCCATGGAGACATAAACCATCTTGTATTTTTCCGCCACCGGCATTACGGGCCGGGCCGCGGTCCCGGGATATCCACCCAGGAGGAGATCCACCTTGTCGACGGTAATGACCTTTTCGGCCAGTTTCACCGCGCTGTCCGCCTTGCCTTCATCATCATATATGATGAGCTTAACCGGCCGCCCGAGAAGCCCCCCTTTGGCGTTGGTTTCTTCGACCCAAAACTCATAACCCTTCTGGATCACTTTGGCCGTTTCCGCCCAAACCCCGGTCAGGGGCAGGGATCCGCCGATCACGATGGGTTTCTGCTGGGCTCCGGCCAGCCCCCCAAATAGGAAAATCAGAGAAAGGGACAAAGTCAAAACCAACCAAAGCATTCTTCTTTTCATGGATCATCCTCCTTGGAATAAATTCTTGGGTTTCTTAAGTGGTGGGAAATCCGTTTCTTACCGCCAGTGGACCATGGGTAACCCCGGAACCGGGGATCGGAAATAGGGAATGCGGGTCCCCTTGAGGCTGCCGATGTAGGCCGTGCGCAGATCTCGTCCGCCGAACGTGATGCTGGCAAACCAGGGGGCGATCGTCCCCCCGGCGGTGAGCATCATCTCCGGAGTCAGGCGGTCCTCGACAAAGGCCTTTTCCATGGCCAGAGAAGCCGCCTCGTTCCCATCGTCAAGAAAAATGTGGAAATCCCCTTCCGGGGTCAAAAAGAACAACTGGTCCGCCATAACCAGGGTTCCCCACAAATTCCCGAAAGCGTCGAAGGCAATGCCGTCCGGAAAACCGAACCGGCCCAGTTTGGAAGGACCGAAAACCTCCCGGTGGGACAAAGACCCGTCCGCGGCCACCCTCATGCGGGAAATGCGCTGCCCGGCGGTCTCTACGATGTAGAGATTTTCTTCTTTTGCGTCCAGCCGAATTTCGTTGGTGAACCGGAACCCGTCGGCGACGATCCGGATCCCTTTTTCATCCGCCAGGGCGATATACCCGTCCGCCACCTTGGGGCTCATCGCCTTCATCCAGTTTTTTATCCGCGTGGAAACCGTCAGCCAAATCCGGTTTTTTCGATCCCGCAGAACAAAATTCACCTTGCCGATGGGTTGCCCGTCAATCCGGTCGTGGAGGGTCCGGGTCGCTCCGTCTCGCTTCATGACTTCCAGCAGGTCCGTGCCGAAGTTGGAAATCAAAATGTCCCCGTTTTCCGCGAAGGCCAATCCGTTGGGCAGGGTCCCCTGCGTGAAGCGAGTCGCCTCATCCGCCGCTTCCTGGAAGACGGACGCAAAAGACTGGGTCACGATCTCCTGTCTGCCGTCCGGCATGATCTTGACCACGCCCCCCCGGGCATCGGCAGCCCAGAGGGTCCCGTCCGGCTCCGCCAGGATGCATTCCGGACGCTGCAGATCCCGGCCTATAAACCGAATTTTAGACCGATCGACTTGGAAGCCGATCATGGGGTTCTTCGCCAAAGCCATCCTCCAAAAAGATCAAAACTCTCTTTCGAGAGTTTTTTAAACCATTCATCGTTTCCACTTGGGGCCTGAATGATTTTTTTTACCAAATTCATATCGGAAAGTCAACAAATTTTGAGCCCTTGCCGTAACCCTTCAATGAGGGGGGCCCAGGGCAGGTTTTGTTGTGGCCTGGGGGTTTGGACGAGGCGCGGTGCCGTCCCCGCGCCCCCCGTACGGCTCCGAAATATAGGCATCCCCTCGATCTTCTTGACCCATCTCCCCTCCAGTGCTATTTTTACAATATGACTTCGGGCAATAAAACCCCTCTTCCCTGCCGCGCGTTTCGTTTGGGCGCCATCGATTACGAGAAGGCGCTTGTCCTCCAAAACCGTCTCGCCGAGGCCCGCAGCAAGGAGGAGATCCCGGATACGCTCCTCCTCTTGCAGCACCCTCCCGTTGTCACTATGGGAAAGTCGGGGAAAACTCAGAACGTGCTCAGCCCCCAAACCCTCGAAAGCAAAAACATAAAAGTGATTTTTACCGATCGCGGGGGAGACGTTACCTATCACGGCCCCGGGCAGCTCGTTCTATATCCCATTCTGAACCTTCGGGCGTTTCATCTAAGCGTCCCCGAGTATGTCTGGAACTTAGAAGAGACGACGATCCGCCTCCTGGCCTTGTACGGTATTGCCGCAGGTCGGATCGAGAAGCTCCGCGGGGTCTGGGTGGGACAGGAGAAAATCGCCGCTTTGGGCGTTCATCTCTCCCGCTGGATCAGCAAACATGGGCTGGCCCTGAACGTGTCCACCGACCTCGATCCCTTCACTCTGATCAACCCCTGCGGGACCGGCCGCCGAGTCACTTCCATGGCCGCGCTCTTAGGACGCCGGCTTTCGATGGAGGAAGTCGAAAAAAAGATGATCCAATCCTTTGCCGAGGTCTTCGGTTCGCGGATCTCGGAGGAAGACCCCAAAACCCTGGGGGTTGATCTATGAAGCCTGTCTGGCTGCGGCGAAAACTCCCCGATCCGGAAACGCTGAGCAAAATGCGCGGCCTTCTCCGGCGCCATGGGCTGCATACGGTGTGCGAAGGGGCTCTCTGCCCCAATCAGGGAGAGTGTTTCGGCCAAGGCACGGCCACCTTCCTGATCCTGGGGAAAACCTGCACCCGCAATTGCACCTTCTGCGCGATCCCGACCGAAGAGCGCCCCCCCGCGCCCGACCCCGGCGAACCGGAACGGATTGCCCGCGCCTCCGCCGAGCTTGGGTTGAGACATGTCGTTGTTACTTCCGTAACCCGGGACGATCTCGATGATGGAGGAGCTGCGCACTTCGCCGAAACGGTTCGGGCTTTGAAGCGGTTGAACCTGGAGACGACTGTTGAAATTCTCATCCCCGATTTCCAGGGGTCCGCGGAAGCCCTCCGGATCGTCGTGGAAAGCGATCCCCATATCCTCAATCACAACCTGGAAACCGCTCCCCGCCTTTACCCGGAAGTTCGTCCCCAGGCCGATTATGGGCGCTCGCTTCAGCTCCTCAAAAGAGTAAAGGAGATGGAACCCGGGAAGGTCACCAAATCGGGTCTGATGCTGGGGTTGGGCGAGGAGCGGGATGAGATTCTCCAGGTGATGGCGGATCTGCGGAAAGTTTCCTGCGATCTTCTGACCATAGGACAGTACCTGCAGCCTTCGGGAAAGCATCATCCCGTGGCGCGGTTCGTGACCCCGGAAGAGTTTGAGGATTACCGGGAGGCGGGGGAAAAGATGGGCTTTCAGGCGGTGTTTTCGGCGCCGCTGGTGAGGAGTTCCTTCCACGCCGCTGAAATTTTTCAAAAAGTACATTCACCACAGAGGGCACAGAGAGCACAGAGGGAAGAATAGAAAATCAAAAATTCATATCAAACAACAAAAAACAATTTCATTTCTTTTTGATATTATAATTTTTTCTTCTCTGTGGTCTCTGTGCTCTCTGTGGTGAAATTTCTTCAAGGAGGTCGTTTATGAGGTTTAAGGACAAAGTCGTTTTGATCACCGGAGCGGGGGTCGGCATCGGGCGGGCCGCCGCCGTTCAATTCGGAAAGGAAGGGGCGAAGGTGGCAATCAACTCCCTCACCCCCGCCAACGGCCAGGAAACGCTGAAGCTCGTCAAGGCGACGGGCGCCCCGGCGCTTTACATTCAGGGCGATGTTTCCGTAGCCGCCGACGCTAAGCGGATGGTGGACGAAACCGTCAAGGCTTTCGGCCGCGTCAACATCCTGGTCAACAACGCTGGGATCGTCCTCCCCGGGCGGGTGGACAACATGTCCGAGGAAGACTGGGACAAGACCATGGCGGTCAACCTCAAGGGGGTTTTTCTCGTCTCCAAGTACACCATCCCGGAGATGCGTAAGGTAGGCGGCGGCGTGATCGTCCACAACGCATCGGTTGTGGCCATCAAAGGGGTCAAGGATCGGGGGGCCTATACCGCTTCCAAAGGCGGCGTCTGGGCCCTCACCAAGGCCATGGCTGCGGATTACCTTTCGGAGAACATTCGCGTAAACAGCGTGTGCCCGGGAACTACCTACACGCCCTCGCTGGAGCGACGGATCCAGGCTTTTGCGGACCCGGAGAAAGCCCGCAAGGATTTCATCGCCCGGCAACCCATGGGCCGCCTGGGCAAGGACGAAGAAATCGCCGCCGCCATTCTCTTCGCGGCCTCCGACGAAGCGGGATTTATGAACGGGGCAAATATCGCCATCGACGGCGGGATGACGATCTGAACGACAAAGGACAAAACAAAAGCGGGCCTTTGCCTTGCCGATTCCCACTACCGCTCCAAAAAATAAGGGGGACCCTGCTTCCCCCTTATGGATCTCTCTTCATGCCCGCCCGGAATATTTTTTTCGATTCCCAAGAGCCCCGCGCCGGTTCCTTTTTTCGAGGCCGGGCAGCTCTTCATTTCCCTAATCCGTTCCCTGCCCTCTATTTTGAGAACAGGAGGTTGGGAATGAAAAGAACCCCTCCCTCCCAATAGGTGACAATCCCCAAAACAATCAGGGAGGCAATCAAAAAGGGCATCACCGCTTTAACGACCTCTTCGAAGGTAAGGCCGGTGATGGCCGTGGCCACGAAAAGAACGATCCCTACGGGCGGCGTCACAACCCCGATAACCAGGTTCATCACCATGATCAGTCCGAAATGGATCGGATCAACCCCCAACTGTTGAGCGATGGGCAGAAGAATGGGCGTGAGAATCAAGACGGAAGCGGTAATATCCATGAAGGTGCCGACAAAGAGGAGCAGGAGATTGATATAGAGCAGGAAAAGATATTTATTTTCCGTAAGGGAAAGGATGAATTTGGCCACTTGGTTGGGCACCTGCTCCATGGAAAGGGTCCAGGAAAAAATCGAGGCACAAGCGACAAGAACCATCACGGCGGCGGTAAGACGCCCGCTTTGCCATAAAATGTGGGGCAGTTCCTTCATCTTCAGTTCCCGGTAGACGAACACTCCAATGAGAAAAGCCATGGCCACGCCAACCGCCGAGGCTTCCGTCGGCGAAAACCAACCGATGATAAGTCCCCCAACCATGACGACCGGCATGGTCAAGGCTGGCAAGGCGCTAACAAAGGCTTTGATCAGCCCCGCAAAAGAGAATTTCGCCGCTATGGGGTAATTCCTTTTATAGGAATAATAAGAGACTAAAGCCATCAGGGAAAGCCCGATCATGATTCCGGGTACAAACCCGGCAGCAAATAGTTTTCCGGTCGAGACCTCCCCCACGACCGAAAAAAGAACCATGGCCACGCTCGGGGGAATGATGGCCCCGATACAGGAAGCCATGCAAATGAGGCCGGTGGGAAATGTTTTTCCGTACCCTTGTTTTTCCATCGCCGGGATCAAGGTTGTTCCCAGGGCCGAAGTCTCTGCCGTAGCGATTCCGGTGATTCCCGCAAAGATCATGCTGACAACAACGCTGACGTGGCCCAGCCCGCCCCTAAGCCACCCCACCAGCGCATTGGACAAATCGATCAACCGCTGGGTAATCCCGGCCGCATTCATCAGGTTGCCCGCCAGCATGAACATGGGGACGGCCACGAGAACAAAATTGTTTGCCCCGTCAATCATCCGCTGCATCATCATCGGCAGAAGGTCCATCTGTCCGGTGATGGCCAAGTGAAACAACCCGACCAAGCCGAGTACGAAAGCAATGGGAACCCCGATGATCAGAAAGAAGATGAAGACCGCAATCAGCATCGTCGTCCTTTCATTTGTGCTGGGTGAGACCGATTCCAGGTGGGATTCGGGGTTTGGTTCCCCTGAACTGGTGGACCAAATGGAGACACACCTGGAACCCCATGAACAGGCAGCCGACGGGCAAAGAGATATAAACGATCCAAACAGGGATTTGGAGGACGGGAGAATTGGTCCCCCGCCCCAGGACATGGGCCGTCATATCGGAACCCGAATAAATCGCGAACGCCAGGAAAACAAGGATGCTAAGGCGACCCACCACCATGAGGGCGAAGGCCAGGGACGGTTTCACCCGCTGGATCACGAAATCCAGGGCGACCAATTCCCCCCGTCTCAAGGCCGCGCACGCGGACATGAAAACCAGCCAGACGAAGGAAAAACGCACCCCCTCCTCAGGCCAGGGCAAAGGGTAATTGAAGAAGTACCGCATGATAACCTGCAGGGTCATGACCACGGGGATAATAACCATTGTGGCGATGATGATCCACTTCACCAGGCAGTCGATCTGGTCGTTCACATCCTCTAAACGCTCGATCACGGTTGGCATGCTAAAGACCCCGCGTCTCTTTCCCGCTCCTGAGTTGATATCCACTTATCGGAAATCATAAAAGGGGAAGTTTATGCTCCCTTAACATTGATGATCCCGTAAAAAGTCGAAATTCCATAGAATTTGTCATTCCGGCGAAAGCCGGAATCCAGTTATTTCCAGGCGTTCTGGACCCCGGTTTTCACCGGGGTGACAGTCTATTTGACTTTTTACGAAGTCATCAACATTGAGGGTTTCGTAAAAAGTCGTCATTCCCGCGTGGGCGGGAATCCAGAATCTGCAAAGCTACTGAAAAGACTGGATTCCCGTTTTCACGGGAATGACGAAAATGAGCGCTTTCAGACATTTTACGAGGCCGGTAATACTCCTAAAACCATTTGGAGGTCGGCACCGGCTGGTTTACCTCCGTCGGCCACCGCGGGTATTTTTTGTGATAATCCCAGACGGATTCCATGAACTTCTTGGCCGCCGGGCTTTCCTTCATCTTTCTTTCGTAAGCGGGTTTCACCACCTCCCGCCATTTATCCAAGTCTTCCACCTCGTTGACCACATTGCCATTGGCCTCGCACACCTTCCTGGCCCGCTCCACGATCCTCCTGGCTTTGGGATAACTCGCGATCACCGCTTCCTTGGCCGTATCCATGAAAAGCTTCTGTTCCTGGGGGCTCAGGCTATTCCAGGCTTTCCAGCTCATGGCCCCCAGGTTGGTAATATAATGATATCCCATGATGCTGATGTATTTGTTGACCTCGTAGTACTTCATGGACTCATGGACCATGAAGTTCCCATCGTAGCCATCGAACACTCCGGTCTTCAGCATCTGATAGAGTTCCGGAAAGGTGGATGGCCCGGGCCGGGCTCCCGTGAGTGAGACCCAGTATTGTTCGTCCGGGGATTCCAGGACTCGGATCCTCAAGCCCTTCACGTCCTCCAATTTTTTGATGGGTCTTTTGTTATTTATAAAACTGCGTTCTTCGTAGATGCCGGTCGTCAAGATCTTAAAACCAGCTTCCTTCTCGATTACGTCCAGGAGCTCGCGGATCTCCGGGCTGACCACATTCCAGAGCATATCTTCCGGCAGGTTAAAAAGAAAAGGCATGATCAGAGCCCCGGCAGCCTTGGAATGCATGGTGGCAATTGGCGCCCAGACATCGCCCATATCAAGCGCCCCCTTCTGGATTGCCTCGGTGGTCTGGGCCAGGTTGCCGGCAATGCTTTTGTTTATGCGTTTAAACGTAATTTGGCCTTTGGTACGCTCCTCGATGAGGTCCATCATCCGGTACCAGCCTTCATAATCGGTCCGGCGGTTGTTGTACATATTGTCCGCCCAGCGGAATTCCTTTTTCTGAGCGAAGGCCGGGCCCGTCATCTGCGTTAAGACGCAGACCGACAGAAAAACCATGATCCCTCCGATGAATAATCTTCGAGCCATTTCTTACCTCCTTAATGTGTTGTTTATTGTGGCTTGGCGGGAAAAATATTATAACCGAGATAAAATCCCGATTTAGATCACAATCATTTATTGCTTTATGACGACTGCCGAACGACATTTTAACTGGTAATCGGATATTGCCCAAATTCCAAAGCGGCTTCAAAAAGCGCGCAGATGTTTTCCGGCTTCACTTCCGGCCGAAGATTATGAACGGCCGCCAGGACCAAACCTCCGTCCGGCCCAAGCTCTTCGATCCGCCGCCTTACCTCTTTCCGCACGTCCTCCGGCCCGCCAAAAGGCATCACCCGTTGCGTATCGATCCCTCCCCAGAAGGTCAGATCCTTTCCATAGGTCTTTTTCATTTTCCGGGTATCGTCCATTCCCATAGCCGAGACCTGAACCGGATTATAAGCATCGATGCCGATTTCCACCAGCTCGGATAGAAGGGGCTTCGCGGCGCCGCAGCAATGATAGAGGATTTTGGCCTCGCCGCCGTGTTTTTTCAGGAACTGCACGATGGCCCGATGCCGGGGTTTAAAAAGTTTACGGTACATATCCGGCGAATACGTCAACCCCCCCTGGTGGGAAAGGTCGTCGCCGATAACGAGCACATCCGCGTAGGGGTTCACTTCTTCCAGCAGCAGGCGAGTCATCTCCAGAAGGATTTCCAGGACTTTGTCCATCAAATATTCCAGCAGGCTCGGGTTTAAAGCCGCATCCAGCATAAACTGTTCGAGCCCGCGCAACCATTGCGTAACGGTCATGACCATGAGAGGCGTGTTCAACACCACCCCAAACCCTTCCTCCCGGTACCCCTTCGCGACCTCCCTGAGCCCGCGATATCGGGAAGGATCTGCCGGGTCGGGCCAGGGGTAATTCTCAATTTCTTCCTTCATCGAAACCCGGTGAAGCGGGGACTCCTTTTCCACAACGAAATGAGTTTGCGCCTCTTCATGTTTCTGATAGACGACTCCCCATTCATCGACGATCCGCCCCCCCGGGGAAATCTGCAACTTGAAGTTTGCCGGGGGTTTGGCGGTTACCATTTTCACATCGACGCCAAACCGCTTGACGATCGCCTCATCGGGATAGGCCGTCAGAAAAATCGGGCTCATCACCCGGGTTTCGGAGCGGATTCCAAGGTGGGATTTCAGGTTTTCATGGGCTGATATTGAAATCGTGCTCGTTGGCGTCCCGCCTAAGTCGATGGGGACGCGGTCGGGGGTCTTGTGATTCAGAGCCGCAAGCAGTCTTTCTCGGGAATTCATTTCATTCACCCTCCGGAATAGATGGGCGCAGGCCTTTCCAGGAAAAGGATAAGTCGAAAACCAGATAATGAAAAATAGCATAGACGATCTGTGAATATTGCGCAACAAAATTCTCTCAAAGAATCTCTCGCGGATATATTAAAAGTCTGCATAATTGTGACAACAGGGCCATCTCAAACCCCGTCATTCCCCGGCTTGACCGGGGAATCCAGAAAAGCCCTGGATGCCCGCTCAAGACCTGCGGGCATGACGCGCAAACAGCCATGAAACTATAGGCGGTGCCGATTCAATAATGAGACCTTTTAATAATTGGCCGGCTCTGTCTCTGGGGGATTCCCATAATTTTCTTTTTATGCTATCCATATATTTGCGAGAGGCAATGGTTGAGGTTATGTTGACCCGCTTAAATATGCTGATACCAATATACTGACATCCAGAAGGGGGCATTGCGGGCCGATTCGAAAGCTCCTGTGGAAGGACAGGTCCAGATAAATGGCAACGCCATCAGATTCTTCAAAATATCCATCCAATCAGCGCGAGTTTCGATTTGCCTTCTGTAACGAATCCATGCAGGGAATGAGCTGGCGCGAGCAGTGTGAGCTTGTTGGGCGCGCCGGTTATCAGGGGATCGAAATCGCCCCGTTTTCCCTCGTGCAAGAAAGCATCGAGGAGCTGAGCCCCGCGCGCCGGCGGGAAATGGTCCGGGCCATGAAGACGGCCGGGATCGAATGCGCCGGCCTGCATTGGCTTCTCTCCCCTCCCCCACCCGGTTTGCACGTCACGACCCCCGACAAGGAACGCCGCCGGAAAAGCTGGGCCTATATCGAAGAGCTGATCGATTTCTGCGGCGATCTCGGGGGAACGGTCATGGTCTTCGGGTCCCCGAAGGGCAGGAGCACAACCGGCGGCCAGTCCGTTGCCGAAGCCAAGAACCATCTCGCCGACGGTCTTTCCCTGGTCGCCGACCGCGCCCAGAGTCGCGGGGTCAAAATTCTCATCGAGTCCTTGGGGCACGACCAGACCGACGTGGTCAACAGCCTGGCCGAGACCGTCGAGCTCCTCGGAAGGATCGGTCACCCGGCAATCCAGACGATGTTCGATTTTCACAATACGCTTGACGAAACGGACCCGTTCCCGGCCCTCATCGAGAAATATTTCCCCCGCATCCGCCACGTTCACGTTCAGGAGATGGACGGCCGCCACCTCGGCGCCGGGAATGCGGAGAAGGAATTCGCCCCCTCTTTTCAAAAGCTCAAAGACCTGCGCTTCGACAAGTGGTTCTCCGTTGAGGTTTTCGATTTCTCCCCGGGCCCGGCGACCCTTGCCGCGGAGTCCATGAAAACCTTGCGCGCCATCGAAAGAAAACTCGTATGAATAAACCGCTCTCAAATCCCTCCCTCCGCCCCGAAGATATGAAAGAATCTCATAAATCACCCCCACCCTCTCCCTCCCCCGTCCAGGGGGAGGGGAATTCTTTCCTATGCCAACATATTTCCCCTCTCCCCTTGCGGGAGAGGGAGGGGTGAGGGGGAAAATTCGATATTTTCACACCTTCCCTTTTAAAGGGGCCGGGGGGGTGCGGTAAAGAGTGCGGGGTGAAAAGACAAACGGAAAATATGGGCCTGAAAATCCAAATCAAAGAAGCCCGGTTTTATCTTCGCCGGATCGAGACGAGGCTTCCCTTTCGATTCGGGGGTTATACCCTGAGGAAGGTTCCTCTGCTCCATTTGGCTCTGGAGGCGGAGCCGGAAGGAGGAACGCGGATGCGGGGCGTTGCCGCCGACAACCTGATGCCCAAGTGGTTCGACAAGGACCCGGCAAAAAACCCGGTCGACAATGTCAACGACCTCCTCCTCTCCGTCCGCAACGCCCGGGACGCTTTCGCCGAAGCGGGGCGGGATCATGCCTCCATGTGGGCCCTGTGGCGGGAGGCTTATCCGCATTGTCTCCGCAGGGGAAAGGGGCAGGGGTTGAATCCCCTGGTCGCTTCTTTCGGATCTTCTCTCTTCGAACGGGCCCTGGTTGATGCCGTGGGAAAAATCTCCAAACGGGACCTCGTCGGGGTTCTCCGGGAGAACCTTCTCGGAATCCAACCTGCCGACATCCATCCCGAACTGGATTACGGAGATTTTCTTGCCTGGTCCCGGGAAAACCCTCCCTCGGCCCTTTCCGTCCGCCACACCGTCGGGTTGCTCGACCCCCTTGACTCCTCCGACCCTGCCGGGCAATACGAAATCCGGGACAACCTCCCCAGGACCCTTGAGGAATACATTCTTCGCCACGGCCTTAGGTTTTTCAAGCTGAAGATCAGCGGCGCCCCCGAAGAAGACTTCGAACGTCTCCGGCGGATGGCTTCCATTTTCGACCGCCTGATCCCCCAGCCATACCTCGTCACCCTGGACGGCAACGAACAATACGGATCCTTCGACAAAATTTTCGCTTTGATCGGCCGGGTCAGGGAGAACCCTAAACTTTCCCGCTTTTATCGATCCATCTCCTTTGTCGAACAACCCCTGGACCGCCGGGTTTCTTTGGAAACGAGCAATAAAGTAAAATTTGAAGAATTGCCTGCAAACATCCCGATTATTATTGACGAAAGCGACGATCATCTGAACGCCTTTAAAACCGCCGTCAGCCTTGGATACCGGGGTGTTTCCACCAAGAACTGCAAGGGGATCATGAAATCCTTTCTCAACCGGTCTTTGATCGCTAAGTTGAACCGGGAACGACAAACAGAAGATCGCTTCTTTATGACTGCCGAGGATCTGACCAATGTCCCGGTCGTGCCTCTGCAGCAGGACCTGGCCACGGTCCGGGCCCTGGGAATCCCCCACCTCGAGCGAAATGGCTTTCACTATGTGCGCGGCCTTGCCCACTGCTCGGAGCGCGAGCGGGAACTGGCGATCCGCCACCACGGCGATCTTTACGAAGGGGACTCCCACGAGGCCTTTATGCGAGTTGAAAAGGGAGAGATCCGGGTCGATTCCCTGTCCGTGCCTGGCTACGGCATAGCCTTCGACCCGGATTTCGAGTCCATGGAGCCGTGGGATATTGAGACGATGATAAAATCGGTTTGATTGGCAAGGGCAGTGGTAAAGATTTTGCAGATCTCGAATTTTCTGTTATCTATTTAACTTTTCTCTGCGTTCTCTGCGACCTCTGCGGTGAAAGGTCTTTAATGAAAAATCGCGACCTCATTTCCAGCCTTTTCTGGATCGCTTTCGGAACCCTATTTTGCATCGGCGCCGTTCAAAACGGCATCATGCTCTCCCCGGGCGTCCCGGGGCCGGGATGCCTCGCTTTCATCGTCGGCAGCGTCCTGATCGGCCTCTCTCTCTTCGTGCTGATCCCCGCTGTTTCGAAGCGGGGCGAAACGGCGGGGCCAAACGAAGCCTTCTTTCCTCATCATGAATCTTTCCGCAAATTATTCATTGCGCTCCTCGCCCTCCTCGGGTATGGGGCGGCCGTGGAATCCTTGGGGTTTGTGATCACGACCCTTTTCTTCCTGGTTTTCGTTCTTGCTTTCATCGAACCCCAAAAACGGGAAACGGTTATTATCTTTGCCGGGCTGACGACTCTCTTGGCCTATGCTCTTTTCACCGTTTTGAAGGTCGAGCTGCCCAAGGGTTTTTGGGGATTTTGAGATCATGGATTTCTTCAGCCATCTCCTGTTGGCTTTTCAGGTCGCTTCGGAACCCATCAACCTGCTCTTGTGTCTGATCGGGGTTTTCATCGGAACCCTGGTCGGCGTCCTCCCCGGCCTGGGGCCCACGGCGACGATCTCTCTGCTTCTCCCCATCACCTTCAAGATGGGGCCGGTCCAGGCGATCATTCTCCTTGCGGGGATTTCCTACGGGGCGTTTTACGGCGGCTCCACCACTTCCATTCTCATCAACATCCCGGGGGAAGCCGCCTCGGTCGTGACCTGCATCGACGGCTATCAAATGGCCCGGAAAGGACGGGCCGGCCCCGCCCTGGGCATGTCGGCGATCGGTTCTTTTATCGGGGGAACCTTCGCTCTCGTCATGCTCATGCTCCTCGCCCCTCCCATCGCCGGCGCGGCTCTGCGGTTCGGCCCCCCCGAATTCGTCGCCCTGGCTTTTCTCGGCTTGACCCTGGTCACGTACCTCTCCTCCGGTTCCATGGTAAAGGCCCTGATGATGGCGGCCGTCGGCCTCCTGCTGGGATACATCGGCGCGGATATCGTGACCGGCAAAGAGCGGTTTACGCTCGGGATCACGAAACTGATCGGCGGGCTCGACCTCGTCCCCGTCGTCATGGGGCTTTTTGGGATTTCCGAGGTACTGCTCAATATTGAAAAATCCCCAGCCGCGCGGGAGGTCTTTCAAACCAACATAAAAGAAGTCTTGCCCACCCGGCGGGATTGGAAGCTCTCCCTGGGCGCCATCAGCCGGGGGTCCGTTCTCGGGTTTTTCCTGGGCGTCATCCCCGGCGGCGGCGCGCTGATTGCCTCCTTCGCTTCCTATGCCCTCGAAAAGAGGATCGCCAAAGACCCGAGTCAATTCGGGAAAGGGGACATTCGCGGGGTGGCCGGACCGGAAACAGCCAACAACGCCGGGGCCGGGGGCGCTTTCATCCCCCTTCTTTCGATCGGGATCCCCTGCAACGTCCTCATGGCCGTTCTTTTGGGCGGGTTCATGATTCACGGCGTCATCCCGGGTCCGCGGCTCATGGAAGAGCACCCCCAGCTTTTCTGGGGGGTCATAGGCAGCATGTACATCGGCAACGCCATGCTGCTGATCCTGAATCTCCCGCTGATCGGCCTCTGGGTCAGGATCCTAAAGGTCCCCTACTCTCTTCTCTTTCCCCTCATCTTTCTGTTCTGCCTTATCGGGGCCTACACGCTCGGGAACAACACCCAGGATGTTTATCTCATGATCCTCTTCGGGGTGGTGGGCTACCTGATGAAGAAATTCCAATATGAACCCGCCCCCTTGATTCTGGCCTTAGTCTTGGGGCCGACGCTGGAGAGCGGCTTTCGCCAATCTCTCATCCTTTCCAATGGAAGCTTTTTGATTTTTCTCTCCCGGCCGATTTCGGCGGTTTTGGTTTTTTGCGCCTTCTTTCTTTTGATCTCCCCGATTGTCCTGAAAGTCTGGGGAAGAAAGCGCCCCGGGTTGATGGTCCGGGGAGATGAGGAGCTTTGAAAAGCATGGAGAACGATTAAGGGACGATTTATGAATCGTCCCTACCGGCCGGTTCGGCTCGACGAACCGCCTTGTCAGGCATTTTTCCAGGGTGCGGGGGGCCCTGTCCCGGTTCTTGAGACCGGGCCCTTCACCCCTTATCCTCGCCCTCCCGCCGGCGCTTTTTGAATGCCTTGCGGGCGAGAAAGAATTATAATAAAGTGAAGTTTAGGTTCATAACCCGTGAGAATCGAAGAATCCTGGAGGAAATATGAAAAGAGGGATTTTCTGGATCATGACTGTTCTTTTCGTTTTTATGGCGACATCCGCCTCCTTAGCCGCCTATCCTGATAAACCCGTTCAGCTCATCGTCCCCTGGGGAGCCGGGGGCAGAACCGATGTGATCGCCCGGCTTTACGCGACCCATGCCCAAAAGTTTTTAGGCCAGCCGATGGTCGTGATCAACAAACCGGGCGGGGCGAGCGTGATCGGGGGGGATTTCGTCGCCAAGGCGAAACCGGACGGGTACACCCTTCTGGCGATTACGCCGGGAACGAATATTTTTCCTCCCATCTTCAGCAAGCCGCCCTACGGCCCTTACGATTTCGACCCTGTCGGCCAGGTCGCCATCAGCACCATGATGATCGCTTTGAACCCTTCCAAACCCTGGAAAAGCATCAACGAATTGATTGAGGGCGCGAAGAAGAAACCGGGCGAGATCACCTATACCTGCGTCGCCTTGAAAGCCCCGCAGTTAGGATTCCTGCGCTGGGCCGACAAAGCGGGGCTCCAATTCAAGTTCGTTCCCGCCGAGGATGACGCCAAAGCCATCTGGGCGGCTCTCGGGGGGCATGTGGATCTGGTCATGAATTCCAGCATCGCCTCGATCGCCTCCCAGTTCAAGGCCAAGAAGCTGAACCCGCTTATGGTCTTCAACGAAAAGCGGGATCCCGCTCTGCCGGAGATCCCCACCGCCGTCGAGCTCGGGTATGACGTGGTCGCCGCCCCTTACACCGGGGTCGCCGGGCCCAAGGGGATGGACAAAGCGGTCCTGGAGAAACTCCGGGAGGTTTTCAAAAAGGTCATCGCCGATCCAGAATTTCTGAAAGGAATGGAAGGCATCGGGGAAAGCATCGACCCGGTCGCGGGAGATGATTTCCTTAAAGTTTGGAAGAATGATTACGAAGGCAATACGGCCATCGCCCAAAAAATGGGACTGCTGAAATAGAAAAGCGGACCATCTTCAATCCCCCTCACCCTACCCTCTCCCGCGAGGGGCGAGGGTAACCCAATCGAAGCGGAAAAGAATTCCCCTCCCCCTCGACGGGGGAGGCATGGGTGGGGGTGATCGAAGATATGGAAAATAACGCACCTGTTCAAGAACAATCGGTGATTTTCAGGAGGAAATGATGCTCGGAAAAGGCGCGCAGTGCGGGTACATGAATTCCGGAGAAGTCGCGGCAATATTGGAAGAAGGCCTCGCCAAGATCCCCTTTGACGGCCGGCGGGTGCTGGTCATCATCCCCGACCGGACCCGCACCATGCCCATGCCTCTCTTCTTTCGGTCCATCGCCAAGTCCCTGCTGCCCCGAACCAAGGCCCTGAATTTCCTGATCGCGCTGGGAACCCACATGCCGATCGAAGAAGAAGGGATCCTGGAGATGGTCGGCTTGACCGCCGAGGAAAAAGCAAGCGGATTTCCCCACCATTGGTTTTTTCAACCATGCTTGGGAAGACCCGAATGCCCTGGCAAAATTGGGGATCATCCCGAAAAAGGAAATGACCGAACTCACCGACGGTCTTATGCCTCGGGACGTGCCGGTCAGCCTCAACAAAATGATCCTGGACCATGACCACCTTCTCATCTGCGGCCCGGTCTTCCCCCATGAAGTCGTCGGCTTTTCGGGGGGGAACAAGTATTTCTTCCCCGGCATCGCGGGCAGCGAGATCATCAACATCACCCACTGGATCGGCGCCCTGCACACCTCCTACAAGATCATCGGGACGAAGGACACGCCCGTGCGGCGGGTCATCGACCGCGCGGCCTCCCTCATCCCCAAGCCGCGCCACGCGATCTGCACCGTGGTCTGCCACGAGGGCGTGAACGGGGTTTATGTCGGCACGCCGGAGGAGGCTTATTCCGCGGCCGCCGATCTCTCCGCCCAGACCCACATCGTCTGGGTGGACAAACCCTTCCGCCAGGCTCTGGCCGTCATGCCCACGCTCTATGACGACCTGTGGACCGGCGCCAAGGGCATGTACAAACTCGAGCCGGCCATGGCCGACGGCGGCGAAGTGATCATTTACGCCCCTCATATCACCGAGATCAGCTACACCCACGGCCATCATATTCGGAAAGTCGGCTATCATGTGCGCGACTACTTCGTGAAACAGATGGACCGCTTCAAGGATGTCCCCCTCTCCATTCTCGCCCATTCCACCCATGTGCGCGGGATCGGCACCTTTGAAAACGGGGTCGAACGCCCGCGTGTCCGGGTCACCCTCGCCACGAAAATCCCGGAAGGGGTCTGCAAACAGATCAATTTGGAATACCGCGACTGGGCGACGATCGATCCGGAGAAGTTTGCCGGGAAAGAAAAAGAGGGAATTCTCTTGGTCCGCCGGGCTGGGGAAGATCTCTACCGGATCAAAGAAAAACCATAGGACACGGATTTAGCCCGAAAGAACCGAAACCCCAGGGGAATCCTGATTTCGGGTTTGAAATGTTATTTAACATGCCTGAACCCAGGTTTTAATGGTGTTATTGCCGAGAGCGTAAAATAGTTTCCAGCAGACCAAAAAGGGTAAACATATTGTTGCGCGGAGTAATAACACATTTCATGAGCCGAATGTGGCCAATGTTTGCTTTTTCCTCCTTCTCCCTCCTTATCCTGGCCGCTTATTTTTTTGGACCCTATCATAAATGATGATCTCGTAAAGAGTCGCCCAAACGATGGTTTCGTAAAAAGCTCCAGATGCAAGGCGCGCAAAAACTGAGGAGTGAGGCGCACTTACAAGGTGCGCGGCAACGACGAAGTTGAAGCGCAACGCAGCAGATGGACTTTTTTACGAGACCATCATAAATCAATGACTTCTTAAGGAGATAGGCTCCCCCATCTCGGAGCATTATGGCAAAGAGAAGGCGGGGCGATTTTTTCGCTTGCGGAAGTCATTTTTCAATGCGGAAAGGGAATCGAACCGTCGATAAGGTATAAAAGTAAGCGGTTTGATTATAATGAGGAGGGAGCTTTGAAAGGAATTCGTCGACCCAAGACCCCCTGTGGAAAGTGTCTGAATGATTTGGAAGCAAGAAAAGAGACCAAGGGATATGTTCTGCTTTACTGCCCTCATAACCGGGCAGGGTTGATAGCCTCTGGGGAAGAAGAAGGCCAGAATCTTGACGTAGTCATTTCTCCCGTGGATGAAAAACAATTCAGAAATACCGTTGTTTCGGTCCTCCTGAACAACGCCCTAAAAGAAAGCAGGCGGATGGACCAAATATTGGAGTTTTGCGATATCGAGGGAAAACCGGGCTTGGCCTGAAAACCCGCCGGCCATCCAAAGCGACTCTCCGCTACCCCCTCTTTTACAAAGAGGGGAGTCCCCCCCTTTGTAAAGGGAGGGCAGGAGGGATTTGGTTTTCGTGTCTGCACTATATATGGACTGATCAATAAGAACCCGACTTGTGAGATCCCATATCATAATCATCGAATACCTTGGCGACGAGTTGTTCGGCGCCGAAGGCCGGCTTCGAAAACAGGGATATCGTCTCGTACGCAAGAAGAGCGAAAACGACCTGCTGCCCGGCAACCCCTTCCGGCCGGAAGCGACGGGGAACACTCCGCTGGCGCGTCTGCTGAAATAATGGGAATAAATCGCTGCCTCTGGGTTCAAAAAAGGCAGGGCCATTTCTGACCCTGCCTTTTAAAGATTAAACAACTTTTCTTTCCCGTTCCTCTACCCTACCGTCGCCATTCCATATTTCTCTTACCCTCTAATTCCAACCGCCATGTTGGGGCGATCATCATAATCTTTGCTTTCGTCTCTTACGAGATTCTGTACTTTTGACCAATGTTCCTCAACACAATCACCGAATGTAATCTGGCGGTTGACTTTATGCCACGGTCGGGGATCGAAGAAGCAATCGTCAACACACTGTGGATCGGCGGGATCGTTGACATTGAGACGCACATTACGGCAGCCTTCCCTCGCCTGTCTGCGATTCTCCCGCCACTGTTTGTCCTTGCAATAAGCATCACAATCCTCCCGCGTGGGCCAAAACTCCTCTCCCAGCGGGTCCTCATCCGTAAAGCACTCGATAAGCAGCCCCTTCGGATCCGTAAAATTCTGCGGATCGTTCAACACATAACCATACAGATTCGTATCCCTCCCCCCAAACCGAATCGGATCCTTCACTGTCCACCGCCCCGTCTCTGCATCATAATCCCGCGCCCCAAACCTCGTCAGCCCCGTCTCCCCATCATACAACCCCCCGGCAAACCCAAACGGCTGAAAACCCGGGTTCGTATCAAGCGTCACCTTGCCGAAGGCGTCATAATCGAGGCGTTGGGCTATCGCACCCGTAGTTACATCCACCACCAGTCTCACACTCCCCAAGTGATCCAATATAATCCGATAGGTAACTCCCCCCCTCACCATGTAATCCGGGACTTTCTTCTTGCTCCCATAAACAAAGCGGGTCACCACATTCCCGCTCCCGTCCAGCTCGGCAGCCGGGCTGCCTGCGTCCCTGTACAAGAACCCCTGCACCAATAACCCATCCACCCGCTTCCCAATCCTCCGGTTCTGACTATCCACCCAATAATCGAGCCTCCTCCCCCCCGGGAGGATCACGGACACCAGATTCCCCAACTCGTCATAATCATAAAAGGTCGTATTCACCCCCACGGTCTTGGTCTGCAACTCCCCATTTGCCGTATAAGAATAGGCCGCACTGCCGTACTGCAAAAGCCGGTCCTGGGCATCATAACTAGCGGTTAAAGGAACACCCCCAACGGTGGCGCTTACCCGGTTGCTGTTGCTGTCGTATGTATAACTTTCCGCGACACTCCCGTTCTTCCTCACCTCGGTCAGCCGCCCCGCCGCATCATACCCATAGGCATAGCCGTCCGCCTGCCCTCCGACCGTCTCCACCTTGCCCACAATCCGTCCCAATCGGTCCCGGGTATGCTGGACATTAAATAACTCATTTCCACTATGACTCGCGTTGTAACTCGTCATCTCCCCGAACCCGTTATACCCAACCGTATTCGAAGTACCTCCAAGTGTCGATCCCGTTATCAAACCAGTCTGCCCATTCCGGCTAATCGAAAGGTCCCCTGCCTGAACGATAAGCCCATCTCCATCGTAACTGAAGCTAACGCCGTTCCCCCCGTTGACCGACTCCGATACGATTCGGAAATTATTGTCATAAACAAACCCCACGCTCCCGTTTATTCCCCCTTGCCACTGCACCCCCATGAGAAGCGGCCCATCCATAGCAAAAGTCAAACTCCTCCCCTCGGGGGTCGTAATGCCCGACAGCCTGTTCGAGGTCGGATCGTAAATATAACTCGTCGTCCCATTCGTCTTCGTCATCGTGCTGACCCGGCCTGCGGCATCGTACCCAAGATTAACCTGCTTCCCATCCGGCCTCGTCACCTGGGTCGCCTGGCGGTCCGCATTGTAACTGAATACCGACATGTTTCCTCCCGCCCCAACATCAGGCGGTACATACGCCAAGGGCAGATTCACGAGATTGAAGGTATACGTATGGCTCGGTCTGCCCGGCGGGCTGATCGAAATTAGATTCCCGCTGGAATCGTAACTGTAGAGAATCTGGCGCCCGTCGGGAAGGGTCTTTCGCGTCAAACGCCCGGTGCCATCATAGCCAAAACTCAGTACGCGTCCCAACGGATCAGTAACCCCGGAAATCCGGCCCCCCGCATCGTAGCTGTATGTTCCCTGCCGGGTGTCGCCCCCCGTCCCTTGGCTGATGCTCACCAGACGACCCCCGGTGTCGTACCCGTACGAAACGGGCTCCATCCCCATCAGCTCCCTTCGCGTCACCCGCCCCTGGGTATCCATCGTGATCATACCGGTTCGTCCTCCCGGAGTGCTCACCGTCTCCTGTCTTGTCGCGGAAGCATACTGCCGGGTGTAGGTATACCCATTGATGGAAATCGTGTCCGTTTGGGTAGCGAGACTTAAAAGATCGCTCGGGTTCGACAAAGTGACCGAGCGGGATCCCGTGTACACATACTGAAGCCCGCCGGGGGTCTGCTTCGTCACGGACATTGTAATCGGTGACTGCATGCCGAACCGGGGATCGGGCCCTTGGGTTATAAGGGTAACGGTCCCGTCGGGGCCGGTCGTCTGGATGCTCCCGTCCGTGCCGATCAGCGTCTCTATGCTCCCGCAGCAGCCGGCAGTGTTGGTCATCCTCTTCTCACCGGTCGAAAGATTTTCGACTTTAAACGCAGTCGCCCTCCCAAGGGCCGTAGTGCGGGTTACCTGATACCCATTCGGCAGGTCAGTTCGCGTCAGAGCCTGATAGCCTCCGGCCGGGTCATCGTCCCGGATCAGCCTCCCGAGTGAATCATACGTGAAAGTGTAAGCGTACCCTCTCGGCGTAGTCATCCGGGTCATCAAACCGTCATTGGTGTACTGGAACGTGGTGGCTTCATTGGCCGGGTTGGTGATGCTGGCCAGGTATCCGTTGACATCCAGGGTGAAAGTCGTGCGCTGGCCATATGGACTTACGATTCCCGTGGGATTGCCGTTTACGGCACGCTCGATGGTAGTGACGTTCCCGTTGCCATCCTGCACTCGGACAAGCCGGCCCGCCGCATCATAACCAAATTCAAAAAGGGTCGACCCCGTAAGCGCATTTAAAGTCCGCATGTGCCTGCCCGCAGCATCAAACTCGTAGACCTGACTTTCATCAGACGAGGCAACGAATGCATTCACATACTGGCCGCCCAATAAATCGAATTTCACCCTTCTCACCCGGTTATTACAAGCAAGATAGAGTCCGTCCGGCCCAGTGGCAACCGCCATAGGACCGCCAAGCGCTGCCGCTGTTGCCGGGCCACCATCTCCGCTGAAGCCATCTGCTCCGTTGCCGGCTACCGTGGTAATAATTCCATCCGCCCCCACCCTGCGGATGAGGTTATTCGTTCGATCGGCAATAAATAAGCTGCCATCTTTGCTTAGAGAAATTCCATACGAAACGCCTATACCTGCGGCCGTTGCCGGACCACCGTCCCCCCCGAAAACATCTATTCCGTTTCCCGCCACCGTAGTGATAATCCCGTCTGTCCCTACCCTGCGGATGCGGGTAATTTCCCCATAATTGTCAGAACTTCCTACATCAATAATATAGAAGCTGCCGTCCGGCATTACGGCAACTCCAATAGGATTGAACGCCGCAGCTGTTGCCAGGCCGCCGTCTCCGCAGGAGCCTGTAAAAGGATAGCAATCCCATCCACCGCCGGCCACCGTGTTGATATTCCCATCTGCCCCCACTTTACGGATACGGTTATTTCCCTGATCTGCAATGTAAAAGCTGCCATCCTGTCCTACGGTAACCCCTATGGGATAATAGAGCGACGCAGCCGTTGCCGGACCGCCGTCTCCGCTGAAACCTCCTATTCCGTTTCCAGCCACCGTGTTGATAATCCCATCTGCCCCCACCCTGCGGACCCGATGCGAGAACCTGTCAGCGAAATAGAGACTGCCGTCCGGCCCTACGGCAATTCCATAATCGGCGGTTATCGACGCAGCCGTTGCCGGACCGCCGTCTCCGCTGAAACCATATGTCCCATTTCCGGCAACCGTGGTGATATTCCCATCTGCCCCCACCCTGCGGATGCGAGGAAATGTGCCATAATCCACCATCCTATCTATAAAATAGAAACTGCCGTCCGGCCCAGCGGCAACCGCCATAGGAGAGCTAAGAGCTGCCGCTGTTGCCGGGCCGCCGTCTCCGCTGAAACCATATGTCCCATTTCCGGCCGCAGTAGAGATGATAGCGCCCATGCTCTTGATACTTCGGTTCTGGCCACTTCCCATACGAAGCATGCCGGCCAAGGGGTCATAACTATGTTGAATATTGAGTGTCCATGCCGCAAGTCCCTGGCCCCTGCTATCATCCCATGGCCCGATGTTTCCATACCACGCCGCCCACAGTATATCGTACATACCTGGCATATATCGGCATCTACCTAAGCCGTCACATCGTTGGCCCATATACTTGTATCCGAGTCGAACGCTGATCGGCTGCGTACCCTGGACCTTTCGGCCATAGGCATCCAGACCATCCCAGGTGAAGATGTGGACCAGAATAGGCTGCGGTTCATAACTGTACGAGAATTTCTTCCCCGCCACCTCGATTTCCAGCTCAACGCTCAGCAAAACATTCTCATAGTGCAGAACCGGCCCCGTGAGGGGAATAGTGATGGTGTTAGCGGTGACTCGCCCTGGTACACGGTTACTCCGGTAGTTCATGGTGAACGGAGTGCCTATAACCCGTATCGACTCCCCCAGCGTCTGGTCCTGGCACTCAACGATCGATCCCTGGGAAACACAGGAATCGTCTTCCTTCTGTTCCAACTTTACATTTGGCGAAGGCGGATAGGCATCGGAAGGCCAATTATAGGACCAATTGTAATCGCAGGGGGAGAAATGGAGGAGAGCCACGCGCCAGAGGCTCTGTCCGGCAGAATAGAGGCTCGCGATCCGCTGGCGCTCCGCATCACTGATCCCCAAATCCGCAAGCTTTGTCCCGCTGTCAAGGATGTCGTCTCCGTCCACGTCCAAATCCGCCATCCCTCCTGAAAAATTCAATATTTTAATCACTCGCCCATTTGGCAAAGGCACCCATCTTCCTTGTCGGCGATCGTAATAATAAGCGGGAACCGCGACACCCGTTGGAAACCCGAGGAAGTTGTCGACGTAATGAATGACCGGCTGACTGAAACGAATCTCTGCGGCTCCCCAAGGAGCCGCCTCATCCACGCTTAACTCAACCGCATAGGTATATCCCACGCCAGGGGGAAGCTCCCCCGGCATCGCCTTCGGCCCATTCGGCCCAACCGTGTACTCCGTAGCCCTAACCGTCAAGCTTGAGATCGGCTGCGTCGCCCCGCCCGGCAGCACGATCTCCGCTTGCGTCCCCTGAGCAAAAAGAAGGGTCGACTGCCGTACGCCCCGCTCATCAGTCGTCGGACTCCCCTGCGCCACCTGGAATGGTATACCTGCATTAAGATCAACAGCCGTAGCCTGGCTGTCCAAGGGTATCAAAGCCACTTCCGGCGCCCAAACATAATCCAACCAGGGCATATTCACCTGGCGCTGGGCCGGAAGGTATCCCTGCTTCTGGTAATTTACGGTCAGATATCCCCCGCCGTTAAGGACCATATCAAACATCCCATCTTCACGGGAAAGGGTCTGACCAAACTCCGGACGGTTGAGGATAGTTATGGCGACGCCGGATAGGGCATTCCCATCCCGGGTTAGGACTTTTCCCCGCAACACCGCCGCCCGCCTCGCCTCAATCGTCCCAGGGGCTACCCCCGTCTGGATCGGAACCGCCCCCGTGTACAAAAACTCCGTCGCCGTAGCAAGAGTCGTAGCCACCGTGGGATCAATGGGTGGCGCCACGGTCCCCGGATCAGGCGGGAGGCCTCCTCCCGGCCCAAGCGAAACTACCAGATTAACCGGGCTGCTCTCCCGCACCGAACTCCAACCCACCGGCTGCTGGCCAATAATGCTCCCAACCGGAATGGTAGGGCTATTCGCCGCCGCTATACTCCCAACCCGAAGATTGGCCGATAGAATGGCTGCTTCCGCAGCCGCCTGCGTCATCCCCACCGTATTCGGCGCCAACACCACAAACCGAAACCAGTTGTATATTGCAATCTGACTCGTGATCGGAAGGAAATTACCCCCATGCCAACCCCATACAAAATCCGCCTCCCCCTCGATGAACCACCGATTCTCTCCCGCCCGGTAAAAAGCCCTTTTTACGGTTCCATCCCCGCTGTAATCCCCCGGAATGGGAAACGATTCCAATCCTCCCCATCCAAACTGCCCCATGTTGTCGCCGGGGTATCCCTTCACGAACCACTGGTTCGTCGGAATATGGAATACCGAAACCTCCGTCTTCCCATCCCCATCGTAGTCCCCGGGTATCGGGATGCAATCCTCTCCCCCCCAACCGTACTGCCCTAAATCCCCAACCCCGTACATGAACCACTGATTACTTGGAAAATGGTACAACGCCATATCCGTTATCCCGTCCCCATCGTAATCTCCAGGAACCGGGATGCAGTTTCCCCCGTCAAACCCAAAATCCACATAAGTTACCGTCTGATTCGGCCACTCCACGAACCACCGGTTGGTCGGAGAATGATAGAAAGATCTCTCCATAATCCCGTCCCCATTATAATCTCCGGGAACCGGAATACTGTCCATTCCTCCCCAGCCCAACTGCCCCATATTGTCATCGGGGTATCCCTTCACGAACCACTGGTTGGTGGGAATGTGGTAAATGGATACCTTGGTGTTGCCGTCTCCGTTGTAGTCCCAAACCAATGGATAACAATCCGCTCCCCCCCAGCCGTACTGCCCCATGTTCCCCAAATAATCCGTAAAAAACTGATCCGACGGCAAATGAAAAGCAGCCACATCCGTCGCCCAGTCCCCATCATAGTCAAAATACACCGGCGCTACCCGAAACCTCGCCTCCTGCCATGTGCTGGGGGCATCGAAATACTGGTTGCTCGGCCAACCATAGTCGTTCCCTACCCCTAAAACCCAATGATGGTACACTGCGATCCCAAAAACATGTCTCCCGGTATTGCTTACCAAGCTTACCGGGACCTTCCACTCCGCCGTGTCGCTGTTCCCAATTGTCGCGGCCGCGCTCCACCCGGTGACCGTAGGATCAATTACATACCCGTTGGAAACCCCGGTGCCTCGATAGGCCGAGGCGGCTCCGGTTAGAATATCAACCCGGAGGGACAGGTCCGAGCCCTGGGAAACCGGTTCTTTGCCGTTGTCCGTGCCCAAGTAAACCGAAGCAAACCGGCTGGCATAGGTGCCGGAAACTGCCATCATGCAGACATACAGGTATCCGCCGTGGTGTTTCAGATATACCGTTGACGTTGCGCTTTGTTCGGAAAACGTCACCATCAGCGCATCTGCGTACTCGCTGCAGAATCCATCGATGATGGGGGGATTGGGGGAATAGGGAATGACTGTCTGGCTAACTCCAGGCTGGATCCATAGGAAGGAAAAAAGGAAGAAAACAAACGCGGCGGAGGTCCAGGTCAATCGTGAGCGCTTTGGCAACATGGTTGTTCCCTTCTATGGACTGAGATCAAGTAAAGAGGTTGTTTCAATTGGGCATGGTTGGAACCATGCTCACTCAAGGAAATTTATGCCGGAAACCGACAGAGGAGATCAACGGAATACGAAAAAACCCCATTCCTCTCCTGTCGAGAAATGGGGTTTCAAATATCCTTGGCATACCGTTCCTCCAAGCAAGGAAGGAAGGCTGAAAATCTACCGGGATGATAACAAACCGAAACAAATTGTCAAGGCATATCTTTCATAACCTCTTTTCCCGCTTTTTCCGCGTTTATCTGCGTCCTAATAATCCCAAAATTCTCCCCGGGTTCTTCGCTGTCATCGTCCGAATCGCCCTCTCTGAAAAACCGTATTCCAGCATCTCCTGGATGTAGCGGGTCATGACTTTCACCGGGGGCGGGTTCACGACCTGACCCGAGTCCGTGGACATGATGCAATGCTCCGGCCCGATGGCCTTGATCGCGTCTCCCAGGGCGCTCGGGGGGAGCGGGGCGGCCACCTGAGGGGTGCAGTCGTTGAACACATGTTCCAGGTAGGTGGCCCCTGCGTTCAAGGCCTCCCTCATCTCATCGACGGAATAGTTTACGAAGCTCGCCGAAGGATGGGTGACCACGATTTTTTTCACGCCGGCCTTCCTCGCCTCGCGGATCAGGGCGATCCCTTCGGTTGGGGATAGGTGCCCCGTCGCCAGGATCATGTCGTTTTTCGAAATGACCTCCAGGATCGGGCCGATCTCCGCAACCAGCGTCCCGTCCTTCCCGAGGATCTTGATCCCCTTCACGTCTTTGGGCATAGCTTTGGCGAACATCGGCACATGGTCTACGTATTTCAAGTAATTGGCCGCGTGGGTTGTCGGCATCCAAACCTGCTTCGCGCCCATCTTCGCCGCACACTCGACGGCATATTTGTTCAACCCTCCCACATGCCAATTCAGCGCCACCCCTCCGAAAACGGGAAAACCGGTGACGAATTGGGCCATCTGCGCCCGGTCGGCCGTGACAGTGGCGTGGCTCTTGATCAAAACTGCCCTCATCCCCGCCTTCTTCGCCTGCTTGGCCACCTCAATGTCGTTCACGAGGCGCGGATAGATATCCGGCCCGGTGTGGATATGAAAATCAACCGCTCCCTTCAGAAGCTCTTTGGCCTTTTTTTCCGGAACCCCGCTCTTCGAATCCCATATTCCTGCCATCCGAAATCCTCCTCAGAAATACCGTTAGACGCACCCCCCCAGGGGGCCTGATGCAGGAGTCGTGAGGGCGTCAGGGGGAAAAGACGGATGCTGCGGTAACGGCAGGACGGCAGCACAGCAACACTGCAGCACTTATTTTTATCCCCTTGCGCTCTCGCGACTTGCGCCCTCGCGGTTCCTATCTTTTCTCTATGCCCTCTGCTCTATGCTCTCTGCTTTCTCCGCACCTCGACCCCCAATGCCTTTTCCCACACCTTGATCATCGCTCCCTTGTTCTCCCGCCCCAACCCCTGGTCCAAGGCCATCTGGTAAGTCAACATGCAGCCGGCAGTGACCGGCAGGGGAACCCGGTGGGCGCTGCTGATCTCGGCCGCGTGAACCATGTCCTTGTAGGCGTCTTCGAGAGGGTACCCCGGCCCGAAGTTGCGGTCGAGGATCAGCGGGCCGAAATTTTCCACGGCGAAACATTGCCCCGTCCCGGTCTTGACCACTTCGAAGGTCTGCTCCGCATCCAACCCCATCTTTACCGCCAGAGGAAGAAGTTCGGCGATGGCGGCGCAATGGATGTCGAACATGACCTGGTTGATCATCTTCATGAGCTGGCCGTTCCCGGAGATCCCGGCGTAGATGATTTTGTTTCCCATGGCGTCAAAGACGGGCTTCGTCTTCTCGAATGCCTCTTTCTCCCCGCCCACCATGATCGTCAAGGTTCCCGCCTTGGCCCGCGCCTCCATGCCTGAAATCGGGGCGTCCAGGAAAGGAACCCCTTTGGCCTTGAGGGTCTCCGCAAATTTGCGTGTGGGCAAAGGGTGGATCGTTCCGCAGTCGATGACGATTTTCTCCGGCTTCAATTCTTCGGCCATCCCTTCTTTGCCGAAAAGGACTTCTTCCACCGCCGCCGTATCCGCGACGCAGAAGATCAGCCAATCCGACTCCTTGGCCAGTCCTTTCAAAGAAGGGACATATTTCCCCCCTTCTTTGCTCATCATTTCGATGATTTCCTTCTTCCGCGCGAAAAAATTCAGGGGGAATCCCTTTTTGGCGAGGTTGATGGCCATCCACTTTCCCATGGTTCCAAGTCCGACAAATCCGATCGTGGGTTTCATCCCGTTCTCCTTCTGCCTAAACTGAAGCTATTTTCTTTGCCCCGTGATTGTAGCAAGCGGCTTAAATAGGTTGACATCCGAGGGGTGTCATTGCGAGCGTAGCGAAACAATCCCATAAGGTTGCCGGGTCTCTCCGCTCCCGGCAACGGGTGCCTTCCAAAGTCGTCCGCTATAAATTCCTTCCGGCCATGAAAATAGAAAGGCGGGCGGAATGGGGGGCGAATAGAATTTCATACCACACAAAGAACGAAAAATCTATCGGTTCTCGTAACCCTTCAGTCACGGGTGGTGCGGAACAAGTTCTGTTGTGGCCTGGGGGTTCGGGCGGTACGCGCCGGAAGCATCGGTCGGGATAGGCAGAGACCCGGAGAAAATACCCATTCTCCGCAAAGGGAGGCGGGAGGCCTTGGCCCCCGCCTCGTCCACGAAGAAACCAGCGCCTCATGGTTCCAAGCGAACCGTCCGGACCCCCAGGCCGGCGCATCTCTTAGCCGTTACCACGGTCTCCTATTCATAGCAATTCGCCACCCGTGACTGAAGGGTTACCGGTTCTTTTTTTTCTTCACCCACCCCTCTCCTATAGGGAAGGGTGAGGGGGAATATTTCAATTTCTACACAACTTCTCCGTGAGATGAGGGCTTTCCTTTTTGCGTCTCCGTTGCTCCTAAAGAGATGTTGAAAAACGGCAGGCAACTCCCACAGACCTTTTCGAAAGAACAGCCACGTGCGTTCCGGGCAATTGTTTGGCCAATCAAAAGATGGATTCAAAGGATGGCGGCTTCCTCTGGCGCCGGAGGGGGCTCGCTCTCTTTCAAAATCCGGAAGCGGTCTCGAATCGCCACGGATTGGGGGTCAAGGTTCGTGAGCCCGCAGTCCTCCGCCTCTTTCATCGCCGCCAAGAATTCGTCCGGGGTTATAGGCCGGTCTATTTCCGGGTGTTCGCCGGCCTTGTACTCCGGGCGGTATTGCGCCATGATATTCACGTAGGTGTCTTTCGGGAGATTCTCCGCCACCCACCGAACGAACGGCTCCGATCCCGCGACCCGGTTGGGCATCACCAGGTGGCGGATGATCAACCCCCGCAGAGCAAAGCCGTCCTCGTCGACCAGAAGCTTCCCCACCTGGCGGTTCATTTCCAGGATGGCCGCCATCGTGACCTCCGGATAGTCCCGCGCCCCCGAGGAGTACTTATCCGCCATCTCCCCGTCCATGTACTTCATGTCCGGCAAATAGATATCGACGATTCCGTCCAGGAGTTTGAGCATCTCCAAACGTTCGTATCCGCTGGTGTTGTAGACGAGAGGGAGGCGCAACCCTTTCTGAAAAGCGATCCTCGTCGCCCCGAGGATATTCGGCATGACATGGGTGGGTGTGACCAGATTGATGTTGTGGCAACCCATCTTCTGAAGCCGGATCATCATCTCGGCCAATTCTTCATCGCTCTTCTCCTCGCCATTCCCCTCCTGGCTGATTTCCCAATTCTGGCAGAAGACGCAGCGGAGGTTGCAGTGGGCAAAGAAGATCGTTCCCGATCCTTCGTCACCCACTAACGATTTCTCCTCCCCGAAGTGGGGGTGGGCGCTGAAGACAGCCGCTTGGAGCGAAGCCCGGCAGAAGCCCTTTTCTCCTTTCCGGCGATTCACTCCGCATTTTCGGGGACAGAGTTCGCAATTTTCCAAAATGGCATAGGCCTCTTCCACCCGTTCTTTAAACTTGTGCTGCCTTTCCAGCTTCATATACGCGGGAATCCAGGTGTCGGTTTGGTGTTTCTTGATCTCCTCGGGCGAGGGAGGTCGCGAACCCAGGGGATAAGCGGAAGCGGGAGGCATGAAAAGGGAAGCGCCGAGGAGCAGAGATTTTTCTAAGAACGCTCTGCGGGAGGTTACCATGGCCCAACCCCCTTTCTCCGCGCCGGATCCGCTCGCCGCCGGGGCAAGCGGATCGCCGGAGAGCGAAAGATATTACTTCAAGGGCCAGAGACCTTTTTCCTGGAGGACGGTGCGGAAAATTTTCAGGGCCGTGTTGACGACCGGAACGCCGCCGTAGGTGGCCATCTGGAAAATGACCTCGGCGACCTCCTGCGGGGGGCAGCCGACGTTCAGGGCCGCATGGAGGTGCAGCTTCAGCTCCTCGTTCCTCTCCAGAACGGTCAGGGCGGCGACGGTCACAAGCTGCCGGGTGCGGTGGGGAATCTTCTCCCGGGAATAGAGTTTGCCGGTGACAAAAATGGAAATATCCTTCGCCAGCTCTTTATCAAAAGAACGCCACAGATCAAACGGGCGTTCGTCCTTCACACCCGAAAAGTAAAGCTGGGCCGTCTTCGCAGTCTTCTCCTTCAAATCATCCTGCTCGCTCATATCTTTTCCTTTTTCCCCCCATCCCAATCCTTCCCCCGCAAGGGGGGAAGGGGAATGACTATCCACCACCATTCCCAGTTACTTTCCTCCCCCCTCGCGGGGGAGGATCAAGGTGGGGGGGAATTTAATGCTTTTTCAATGACTTCCAAAACGGCCTCTATTTCCTGTAGAACTTGATGGTTCCAAAATCGCAATACTTTGAATCTTTGAAACTTCAGCCAGTCGGTTCGGACATGATCGTGAGCCGTTCGTTCGGCGTGCTGTCCCCCATCCATCTCAATAATTAATCTTTTTTCCAAACAAACAAAATCAGCGACATAGGCTCCGATGGGATACTTGTCGCCGGAATCGATGCCCTCGCAATCTGTTTTAATCGAAGACGGCTCCAGAGAGCTTTTTCAGCCTCGGTCAAATTCTTTCTGAGATTGCGGGCTCTCTCGTTTGGCATTCCCCCCATCCCAACCTTCCCCCGCAAGGGGGGGAAGGAGTTCTCTATAGCTTCTCTGAACGGCAAGAAAATTCTCCCCTCCCCCTCTGACGGGGGAGGGTCGGGGCGGGGGTGATAAGGAATTGAAATCCCATATACCCCTTTCTCATCCCCCATCCCCGCCTTCCCCCCGCAAGGGGGGAAGGGGTTCTGATTAGGATTCTATTCCGGCACCCGAATGTTCCCCTCCCCCTCGACGGGGGAGGGTCGGGGTGGGGGTGAAAAAAGTTTGGCAAATCTAAGCCTTCTTTTCTTCCGCAGCCTCAAACCCTTTCATGCTCCAGGCCAAATCCAGGAGCTTCTTGTTGACCCGGAAGTTCACGGTCCCCTCGGGATAGGCGCCGTCGGATTTCTTTTCCCCGGCGGGGACGCCCGTCAAAATTTCAATCCCCTGGTCGATCGTCTTCACCGGATAGATGTGGAACTTCCCGAGAGAAACGGCCTCGACGATATCCTTGCGGAGCATCAGGTCGCCGATGTTCTGGTGGGGAATCATGACCCCCTGGGTTCCGGTCAGTCCCCGGGCCTTGCAGACATCGAAGAACCCCTCGATCTTCTGGTTGACCCCCCCGATCGGCTGGATCTCCCCGTTCTGGTTCACCGATCCGGTCACGGCCACCTCTTGCCGGATGGGAACCTCCGCCAGGCTGGAGAGGATGGCGTACACCTCCGTGGAGGAGGCGCTGTCCCCGTCGATCCCCCCGTAGGATTGTTCGAAGCAGATGCTCGCGGAGAGCGTGAGGGGTTTGTCCTGGGCGTATTTCCCGCGCAGGTATCCGCCGAGGATCAGAACCCCTTTGTTGTGGGTCCGTCCGGAAAGGTCGGCCTCGCGCTCGATGTTGATGATCCCCGCTTTGCCCATGGAAGTTTGGGCGGTTATCCGGGATGGTTTGCCGAAGGCGTATTCCCCCAGATCGTAAACCGACAGGCCGTTCACCTGCCCCACCCGCGCGCCTTCAGAATCGATAAGAATGACCCCGTCTTCGATCATCTCCTGGATTTTTTCCTCGATCATCTTTTTGCGGTAGATCTTCTCCGTGATGGCCTGGTCCACGTGCTTTTCCGTCACCGTGGAGCTGGCGTCTTTCCCCGCCCAGTAACTGGCCTCCCTCAGAATGTCGGTGATCCGGTGAAATTCCGTGGATAGTTTTTTCTGCCTTCCGGCCAGCCGGACGCCGTACTCGATCACCGCCGCCGCGCCGCTGCGGTCGAAGGGCAGGAGCTTCTCGTCGCTGCAGATTTTGCGGATAAAGGCGGCGTATTTCTGCTGGGTCTCGTCCTTGCGCTCCATCACCGTGTCGAAATCGGCCTTGATCTTGAAGATCTTCTTGAAATCCTCATCCACGGCGTAAACCGTCTCATATAGGTAGGCGTCGCCGATCATGACCACCTTAACCTTTACGTCGATCGGTTCGGGTTTGAGGGCCGAACTGCCGGCAAAGAGGTAAAAGGGGTCGAAGGACTGCATTTCCATCGTGCGGTTGCGAAGCGTGCGTTTCAGGGCGATCCACACCCCCGGTTCGATGAAAACATCGAGGGCATTAAGGACCAGGTATCCCCCATTCGCCTTGAGGAAGGATCCGCTCTTCACCTTGGTGAAATCCGTTTTCCACGATCCGCCCATCCGGTCAATGCTCCGTTCGATCGTCCCGAAGAGGTTCCGATAGGTGGGCGATGTCTCGATGATCACCGGCGCTCCTTTGGTTTCCGAGTTGTCCACCAGGACGTTGACCTGGTACTCGGAAAAGGTATCCGTCTGCGGGGGCAAGACCAGCCCGGGGATCGGAAGCTGGGGGGTCTCGGCCTTGGGCTGGAACCGCCCGGGGTTTTCCAGGATGCTGTCCTTCACTTCATCCAGATAGGTCTGAATCTTGGGCTGTTGGTATTTTTCCCGGATGTCCTCAATCGCCCCTGCCACCAGATGAGAAATCGCCGACTTATCCAGGGTGGCCAGTTCCTCCTGGATGATCTTTTCCACCTTTCGGGTTTCCTTCAAAACCTGCTCCATCTCGGCGGCGAGCTGGCCGTACTTCGTCTTCATCAGCTCAAAGCTTTCCTTGGGAAACTGCCCCTGCTCCACCAGGTTCTCCAGCTGATCCAGAGGCATGGCATTTCCGGCCACCATCGGAACCACGTCCGGACGGGTAAAAGGACCGACCTGAACCTGGACCACGGCAAACCCTTCCTTTTTGGCCCGGGTTTCGAACTCCTTGACCATGCCCTTTTCCCGCTCCCGGTGTTTCTCCACTAATTCCCGGCGCTGCTTCTGATAGTCTTCGCCTTCAAAAACGAGGGGGACCTTTTTCTTCAAGGACTCAATCAGGTCTTCCATATCCTTTTTGAAGATCTTTCCCCGGCCCGCCGGGAGGCAGAGGCAGCGGGGTTGATCCGGATCTTTGAAATGGTTCACATAACAAAGGTCTTCCGGAATTTTGCCCGCCTTGTCGATTTCCTCCAACAGGCATTTGATCGTGGTATTGCGGCCGGTTCCCACCAGTCCGACAATAAAAATGTTATACCCCAAGCTGTCCATCTCCAGACCCAGACGAATGGATTTCAGCGCCCGCTCCTGGCCGATAATCTCCATGCAGGGTTGGATTTCTTCGGTGGTTTGAAAAGAAAGGGATTCGGGCAGACAGCGCCAGCGCAGGTGTTCAACGGGAACTTCGGGATAATTCCGCTCTTGCCCCATGGCTTTTCCTCCTTGAGGATCATGAATCTTCCTGGGACGCAGATTGGCGCAGATATTCGCAGATAAAAAATATGGAATTCGCAATTTTCCCCAGGGTTTAAGGATGCTCTGAAAATCTGCGTTTCTCTGCGTTCCCTTCAAAATGAAGGTTAGCAAAAATAAGGGGAATGGTCAAATGGGAAAAATGCGGGTTCGGGCCCCTTCAGGAGGGAAGCCAAAACGAGATCCATCATGGCGTGTGGGGAAGAAAAAAATCCCCTCCCCCTTGATGGGGGAGGGTTCGGGTGGGGGTGATAAAGACAATGCCCTCGGCCTTCTGAGAGAAGGCGTTTCTCGACGAAAACCAATTAGACGAACAGCTTGTCGGCCAGTCTGCGCAGCATGACCGGACCCTGGATCTCGGTCTCAAAAAGCGGCAGGACGGAACGGACCTCGTCGCCGAAGATCTGCCAGATCTCCTCCATGTGCTCATCCTGCATCTTCACCCGGTTGCGAACGAACTCCGGGGCCTCGGCCTTGACCGTTTCCTTCTGGATCAGGCCGTTGACGATGACCCCGCCCACGGGGATCCCGAACTCCTGGAACCACTTGATGAAGCGGGTGATGACCGCAATCGGCAGGCTCTCCGGCAAAGTTACGAAGAAGAAGGAGGTCAACGCCGGATCGGTCAGCAGGTCTTTGGCGCGCCCCATGCGGTCTTTGAACTGGAGGAGATAATCCATCAGCGGGTCTTTCTCATCTTTTTTCGAGTACGAGAGGGCCTTGCGGAGCGAAGTCGCCTCTTCGCGGCTCTTCAGCATCTTGGCAACCCACAGGGCGTACACCTTGGACATGCCCAGGAGCCGCCGGGCGTTCGCCGTAGGCGCCGTGTCGAAGACATAAATGTCGTACTCATCCTTAAACATCAGATCGAGCATGTTTTCGAACATGGCCGATTCTTCAAAAGCCGGATTCATGGTGGCGGATTCCACGAACTCCTCCGCCTTGATGGTGATGTCGGCGAATTTCAGAAACCAGGCAATCTTCTCGCGGATCTCCTGCTTCGACCGTTCGATGGACTCCTTGGTGTCGATCTCGAAGGCCCAGCACTGCTGCTCGTCGCAGATGAGCGCCGCCTTGCCGAAGACGTCCTGGTTCAACAGGTTGCTCAGGCTGTGCACCGGGTTGGTGGAGGCCAGAAGCGTCCTTTTGCCCTGTTTGGCAAACCACAGCGCCGCGGCCCCGGCCATGATCGTCTTGCCGACGCCGCCTTTTCCCCCGAAGAAGATATATTTCATCTTGGGGTTTTTCTCGATGTACTGCTTCATGGAAAGCGTAATCTTGGACATCCTACCTCCCATTCCCGAACATGGCCTGGGCCAGCTTTTCGATCATCGGCAAACCGGTCACATCCCGTTCCATCTCCTGAACCGCCGCCAGCACTTCCTTGCCGAACGTCTTGTCGATCAGCCCCAGGTATTTGTCCTGCATCGTAATGCGGTTGCGCAGGTATTCCGGAATGTCCCTGTTCTTCAAATCCGGAGGAAGCACCCGGTTGACGATGTAGCCGCTCAGGGGGACATCGAACTTCGCGAAGAGCTGGGCGGCCTTCTGGGTATCTTTGATGATCATCTCTTCCGGCACGATGACAAAGAAGAAGGCGGTCTTCTCCTTGTCCGTCAGGATGCTGGAGGACTTGTTGATCCGCTCCTTGATGTAGACCAGCTCTTTCAGGATCTGGTCCTCTTCCGACTCCTCCTCCCGTTTGATAATCTTGGCCACCTGGTCGTACTCCTGAATCTGAGACCTCAGGTTGGTGATCTTGTCGATCCAGGCGTCATACACCGAAGCCATCGACAGGTAATAGAGGGCGTGCCCCAAGGGCACTAAGTCGTAAATGTAGTAATCGTACCCGCCCTTGACGACGATATCCACCACTTCGTCAAAGATGGCGCTTTCCTCCATGGCCGGTTCGGCCGCCGCGGCCTGGATATAGCTCTCGATTTCGTCGGGCACCTTGGGGAGGCCGTACATATCGATGATCTTCTTCCGGATCTCCTCCTGGTACTCCTTGATCCGCCGGTCCGCGTCGATCTCCTGGGCGAAAAGATTCGGCATGATCTCCACCGGCCCTTTGCCGAAGATATCTTTCTTGAAGATGTCGCTCAGCGAAGCCTGGGGATCGACCGAGAAGACGAGAACCTTGTACCCTTTCTTGGCCAGATAATAGGCCGTGGCCGCGGAAAAAGTGGTTTTCCCCAAACCGCCTTTGCCGCCGAACATGATGTAGCGGCGATTGGGAAACTTTTCAAAAATGTCGGCGAGTGGAATGGCGCACCTCCTTTAGATCAAAGCATAGCGCATAGGGCATGGCGCATAGCGGTTTTCCCGCATTGTTTGAACTTGGCCGGCAAACCCAATGCCGCGCCGATCTTCTTAAGCCAGGGCGTCGGTCATATCCTTTTCCCGGAGCATGCGCCGCTTCCAGGTGGTAATCTGCGGCACCACATAAGGCAGAATCCGCAGAGAATAATAGGGCGGCAGAATGGGGACCCCCAAAAGATCGCCCATGGTGATCAGAATAAAGAGATGCTCCATGCTGGCCCGGCTCTTCATGGCGAACCGCGCGGAGTCATGAGCGGCCACACCGTACACGAATTCCTTGACAGACTGAAAAATCCCCCCTTTTTTCTTTTGCTGCTCGGTCATTCCTTCTCACCTTCTTTCTTCATCCAGTCAACGTCAAAAGTTGATTCCTAAAAATTGTGATTCGGCGCCCCGTCATCCCCCGCCCTGATCCTCCCCGGAGGGGTGAGAAAATTAAATTTATGCCGTCACCCCGGTGAAAACCGGGGTCCAGTCAATTGCCGAGGCTTTGAAAACAGCTGGATTCCGGCTTTCGCCGGAATGCGCGAAAAAGCACCGAACCCATTTTTTCACACCATCCCCCGCCGTGGGGGTTTGTAGGCGGGATCATAGGGAACTTCGGATACCTGACGCAAATCCGCCAGGCCCCCGCTGATGGCGGATTTCCCTCCCGGCATCTCCCTGATCCCGACGCTTTCTTCACGCCTTTGCCGGGGCGGGGATTGCTTTCCTCGCCGCCCGGTGACGGCTGAACGCCTTGAACCCTTCAACGGCCAAAATGAGAGCGGCCACCACCAAGAAAATTCCGACAATCCCCATCAGGGTATTCCCGATGATCGCCTCGGTCCCCTTTACTTGGCCGCCGGCCACCCTTGTTAACAAACGGTAGGACGTGTAGACCAGGGCGGCCACGGTGGTGACGAACATGAAGATCATGGGATAGAAACTCCAGCCGGCCTTCTTGCCTTCCGAAATCATCCAGGCGGTCACCAACATCAGGGCCATGGAGGCCATGAGCTGGTTGGCCCCTCCAAAGAGAACCCATAGGTATTGCCACCAACCCGTCAACACCAGGGTCGCCGCCAGAAGGCTGGCCACGATCGTGCCGATGTGGACATTTTTGAATAGCGGGCTGATATCCCCCAGCAATTCCGAAGTGGCGACTCTCATGAACCGGATGACCAACTGGAGGATCGTCACCGCCAAAATGATCATCATCACCGACCCGTAGGTTCGGCCCACGGTCAGGGGAAGTCCCAGGGCGTTCAGGAAGTTGGCCACGCCCCCGGAGAATACCGCGGCCGGCCCTTTGGCCAGGGCGGCGGCGAAATCATTCGGGTTGGCGACGAAGGTCGCGGCAATGATGAGCGCAAAGACCGCCAGGAGCATTTCCACGAACATAACGCCGCCCGCAACCGGCCGGGCATCCAGTTCATTCTCCAGTTGCCGGGCTGTGCCGGAACTCGACACCAGGCTATGCCACCCCGAAATCGCCCCGCAGGCAATGGTGACGAAGAGCATCGGCCACATGGGCCCGATGGGAATCGAGAAGTTCGTAAACATCGGCAAAGTCAAATCCGGATGTTTGATGATAACCCCGATGAGCCCGAAGACGAGCCCCAGGAAAACGATGTAGGAGGCAACGTAGTTGATCGGCAGAGCGAACCGCCAAATGGGCAGGACGGCGCCAAAGAAGCAGAAGAAGAACGTCAGGAACGTCCACAAGCCGCGGCTGTTGGCCAGGTCGGAGCCGATGATTTGTATCCGAGGGGGCGATGGTCCCGACATAGATTCCGATCAGGATGATGCCCACGCATACCACCGTGGTCAAAATAATATCTTTCCGCCAGCGGTAAATCATCTGCCCGGCCAGAACGCCGGCGATGGTCATGAAGACCCAGGCCACCGGCGCGCCTTTGAGGCCGACGGCCGTGCCCACCACGATGTTTCCGAAAGCTCCCGCCACGAGCAGAAGATAAAAGTAAATGAAGGCAAGAAGAATCATTCGGGCCCGGGGAGAGATGAGTTTATAACTGAGTCCCCCGAAGGACGCGCCTTCATGGCGCATGGCAATCATGGCGCTGGAATAATCGTGCGCCCAGCCGATAAACAGCGCCCCTCCCAGAATCCAGAGAAGAGCGGGAAGCCATCCCCATTGAACCGCCAGGATGGGACCGATAATGGGCGCCGCCCCGGCGATGGACTTGAACTGATAGCCGAAAAGGATGCTTTTGCTGGTGGGCATGAAATCCACCCCATCCATGTACATCTTGGCTGGAGTCGCTCGTTTCGGGTCTGCCTGGACGATCTTCTGGTCAATGTATTTGGCATAGACGCGATACCCGAAAAATGCCACGCCGAGCCCAATGATCAACACCACAACCGAGTTCATATCCCTCCTCCTTTCGACAATATTTCAAAATGGCGCTTCTGCGGCGCCGGTCTCTCCGGCGCCCCAAAAAAGCGAATTTATTATATATAATTCAAGGATGATGTCAAATGATTTATTGATGGCGCCGTAACCCTTCAGTCACGGGCGGCCCAGAGCAAGTTTTGTTACGGAAGCGCGCTTCGCTCCCCGGTTTTTGCGCGCCTTGCGGGCAGGGCGAACGGCGCCCGGCCGGACGCCCCTGCAATCGAACCCGTCGTTCTGATGACTGTTCACAAAATCGTCAAGATTGAATGGGTTTTCATAGTAACCATTCAGTGACGGGTGGCCAGCCGCTCGGATTAGGGTCGGGCGTAAAGGCAAAGTGATTCCCTGGCCTGGGGGTTCGGACGGTCCGCTTGGAACCATGAGGCAGTGATTTCTTCGTGGAGGGGGCGGGGCCAAGGCCTCCCGCCTCCCCTTGCGGAGAATCGGTATTTTCTCCGAGTCTCTGCCTATCCCGGCCGATGCTTCCGGCGCGTACCGCCCGAACCCCCAGGCCACAACAGAATTTGTTCCGCACCACCCGTGACTGAAGGGTTACTTTTCCTTAGCATTCCCGGCCCTTCTTTGGCGCCCCAAACCCCCTAAGGATGAAAAGGGAACAGTCTCCAGGCCCCGCGACAAGTCCGGGATTAGCCGGAAAGGGGCAGAGGGCCGTCTCCGACTTTTTTTCAAAGCTGGCGAAAACATGTGATAGAATGATTAAAGAACATAGGGGGAGCGATTATATGAAACCGGGCACTCTCGAAATCATATCCCTGGTCCCCGAGCTTCTCGCATCCTGACCCATCTGTGAATGGATGCCAGCCCGGGCCGGTCTGAGCAAGAAGAGGGACAACCTCGATTTAAATGAATACCCCAAGGAACTGAAGGAGGAATACCTCCTTCTCTCGGAATGGGTGCGGGAGCTGGCCCGGCAATATGAGGGGAAACTGTCGATTTCCATCATTGACGCCAAGTCCCTGGAAGGTTTCCTCAAATCCCTCCGTTACGGCGTGCGCAGATACCCCACCTTTATTATCAACAAAAAGGAGAAGTACTCCGGGGTCGATAAGGCCGAGCTGCAGACCCTCCTAAAGGAAGCTTTGGCATAAGGCTTGTTGCCTGCCGAGAGGACAAAAGAGCCGGAGCCCTTCCAAACCTCGATTCTCCTCTGATTCCAAGGAAAGCCGGGCCTGCTTAACACCCGACGGAACCCTTCCGTGAGGGGAGCGCGGGGCAGGTTTTGTTGCGGCCTGGAGGTCCGGGAACCCCTTTACCTTCCGCCCGATCTGAATCCATAGCGGCCGGCCGTGACTGAACGGTTGCCGCCCGATCGGTCTCTTTCTTGACATCCCCTCGATTCTTTTCTATGATGAGTTAAGATTTGATGGTCTCGTAAAAAGTCTGAAAATGGGCTATTCCGTCATTCCCGTGAAAACGGGAATCCAGTCTTTTCAATATCTTGGCAAATTCTGGATTCCCGCCTGCGCGGGAATGACGATTTTTTACGAGGTCATCACTTTTTAACCATTCCAAAATATTAAAAATTTTCACCAACGGACCAAACTGTGCAACCTTCCCCAATCGACCGGCGGAAAAAAACCCGCGCGATTTATATCGGCCGGGTTCCCGTGGGGGGCGGCGCTCCTGTCGCCGTCCAGTCCATGACCAAGACCGACACCCGGGACCTTTCCGCCACCGTGGCCCAGATCCACCGTCTGCAGGATGCGGGGTGCGAAATCATCCGGGTGGCGGTCCCCGACCGCGAGGCGGGGGAAAATCTGGGCGCGATCAAAAAAGCCATTACCATTCCGCTGGTTGCCGATATCCATTTCGACTACCGCTTGGCCCTTCTCGCTCTGGACCAGGGGGTGGACGGGCTCCGGCTCAATCCGGGGAATATCGGCAGCAGGGAGCGGATCGCCCAAGTGGTCAAAAAGGCGAAAGAGCGCAGCGTTCCGATCCGAGTCGGCGTGAACGCGGGGTCTTTGGAAAAGAAGGTCCTGAAGAAATACGGCGGTCCCACGGCGGAAGCGCTCGTGGAAAGCGCCTTGAGCCACGTCCGCCTCTTGGAGGATGAAGGCTTCAATCAGATCAAGATCTCCATCAAGGCCTCCGACCCTCTGGCCACCGTCGCCGCCTACCAGAGGATTTCCGGGGAGACCGAATACCCTCTCCACATAGGGGTCACGGAGGCCGGTCCTCCCTTTTCCGGGGCCATCAAGTCCGCCGTGGCCCTGGGCATTCTCCTCCACCAGGGGATCGGCGATACGGTCCGGGTTTCCCTTACCGGCGAACCCGTCCTGGAAGTCATGGCCGCCTATCACCTTCTCCGCAGCCTTCACCTTCGGGAACGGGGGGTCGAGATCGTTTCCTGCCCTCTCTGCGGCCGGTCGGAAACGAACCTGGAGCCCATTGTGCGCGAGGTGGAAGAACGGGTCTCCTCGTGGCCGGAACCCCTGCACATCGCCATCATGGGCTGCTGCGTCAACGGGCCCGGAGAAGCAAGGGAGGCGGATGTGGGCATCGCAGCCGGGAAAGACGGGGGCATTCTCTTTCGAAAAGGAAAAGTCATCCGCAGGGTGAAAGAAACAGACTTGGTGCAAACCCTGCTTGCCGAGGCCCAGAAACTAAGATCCCATCCTTAAATAAGCTGCGGCGATGAAATCCCCCTTTGAAAGGGGGACATAGGGGGATTTGCTCTGGCCCGCCCTGGGAAAAATCCCCCCAACCCCCCTTTACAAAGGGGGGAATATTATTTACGGACAGGCTCTTGGAAAATATGTCGGAAAGGAAGGATGCATGCGTTATTCCCGCTCGTTGTTGCCCACATACAAGGAAGACCCGGCGGACGCCGATGCCGTAAGCCACAAACTGATGATCCGGGCCGGGATGGTCCGGCAGCTTGCTTCCGGGCTTTACATCTATCTGCCCACCGGGCAGCGCGTTCTCACCAAGGTGAACAATATCATCCGGGAGGAGATGAACGCCATCGGCGGGCAGGAGATCATCATGCCCGTGCTTCACCCCGCCGAAATCTGGCAGCAGACCGGCCGCTGGTACGACATCGGGGACGAGATGTTTCGCCTCAAGGATCGGACCAATCGCGATATGGTGCTGGGCATGACCCACGAGGAGGTCGTCGCCTGGATGGCCGCCCGGGAGATCCGCTCCTACCGGGACCTGCCCCAGATCTGGTACCAGATTCAAACCAAGCTCCGCGACGAAGCCCGGCCGAAAGGGGGTCTTCTCAGGACCCGCGAGTTTTTGATGAAGGACTCCTACACCCTGGATCTGGACTACGAAGGGCTGAACCGAAGCTATCAGCTCCATTACGATGCCTACTGCCGGATCTTCGAGCGCTGCGGCGTAAAGTACTACGTGGTGGAAAGCGATCCGGGAATGATGGGCGGCGCGGGCGCCCACGAATTCATGGCCCCCAGCCAGGCGGGGGAAGACGAAGTGGCCCTGTGCGGAAAATGCGGGTATGCCGCCAATGTGGAGCTGGCCGAATCCTCTCCGGCCTCCCCTTCCTTTCCGGCCTGGAAGCTGGAAGAGGTGGCCACGCCGGATTCCCGGACCATCGAAGAAGTCAGCCGTTTTCTGGGAATCGACTCCCGGTTGACCATCAAATCCCTCCTGCTCATGGGCAACGACGGACCGGTCCTGGCGCTGGTCCGGGGCGATCAGCAGCTTCATGAAAAAAAATTCCGCCGCCTGGTGGGGGACTTCCGTCCCGCCCACCGGGAGGAAGTGAAGGAGTTTGTCGGCGCCGAAGCGGGGTTCGTCGGCCCGGTGGCAATTCCCTCCGGGAAAAGATTCCCGATCATCGCCGACGTATCCCTGGAGAAAGGGGTCTTTGTGGCGGGGGCCAACAAGGATGGGTACCACCTCCGGGGCGTCGTCCCGGGAGAGCATTTCAGCGCCCGCTACGCCGACATCCACCTCGCCGCCGCCGGGGATGCCTGCCCGCGGTGCCAGGGGAGCTTGCAGGTGGAAAAGACCATTGAGATCGGCAACATCTTCAAGCTCGGGACGAAATATTCCCAGCCCATGAAAGCCTTCTACCTGGACCCGAAAGGAGAAGAGAAGCCGATTGTCATGGGGAGCTACGGCATCGGGCCGGCGCGCATCATCGCCGCCGCGATCGAGCAGAACTGCGACGAGAACGGGATGATCTTTCCTCTCCCCCTGACGCCTTTCCATGCGTACCTGCTCCCGGTCAACCTCAAGCAGGAAGCCGTCCGCCAGGAAGCGGAACGGCTCTACGAAAAGCTGCTGGCCGCCCGAATTGAAACCCTCTACGATGATCGGGAGGAGGCGCCCGGCGTCAAATTCAAGGACGCCGATCTCATCGGCCTCCCTTTGCGCCTCACCCTGAGCGCCAAGACGCTGAAGGAAAACACCGTCGAAGTCAAGGTCCGCCGGAGCGGCCAGATCCACATGGTCAAACTCGACCAGATCCTTTCCTGGATCGAAAATTGGATGGCTGAACAGAAATAACGTTGCGAGTTACGGGTTGCGGGTTTGGGGAAATTCCTCCCTTTTGTAAAGGGAGGCAGGAGGGATTTGTTCCTTTGCGTTTGCATTCCTATGGAGCGACGAATAACTTACGGCTAATTTAATAACCTGTAACTCGTAACTCGTAACCCGTAACTTGTAGTCTTCAACTTCTCTATGATCCGCCTCAACGATGTCCTCGAAAAGATATACCGCTACCTTCCCGAGGCCGACACCGGTTTGATCGAGAAGGCCTACGTGTACTCGGCCAAGGTGCACCAGGGGCAAAAGCGCCTCTCCGGAGAGCCGTATCTCTCCCACCCCCTCGAAGTCGCCGCAACGCTGGCGGACATGAAGATGGACTTGGCCTCCATCGCCTCGGGTTTTCTTCACGACACGGTCGAGGACACCTACGCCACCACCGAGGACATCGAGCAAAACTTCGGTCCCGAGATTGCGGCTTTGGTGGACGGTCTCACGAAAATCAGCAAAATGACCCTCACCACCCGCGAGGAGCAGCAGGCCGAGAATTTCCGCAAGATGCTCCTGGCCATGGCCAAGGATATCCGGATCGTCATCATCAAGCTGGCGGATCGCCTGCACAACATGCGCACCCTCGAACACCTCTCCCCCGAAACCCAGACCAAGATCGCCCAGGAAACCCTCGACATCTATGCCCCTCTCGCCAACCGGCTCGGCATCGACCGGATCAAAACCGAGCTGGAGGACCTCTCTTTCCAGTACCTCCACCCCGATGAATACCGCGCTCTCGCCCGGGATGTGGCCTGGAAAAAGGAGGAGCGGGAAAAATACATCCAAGAGGTCAGTTCCCTCATTCGGGAAAAGCTTTCTTCCTACGGACTCAAGGGGAAGGTCGGCGGCCGGCCCAAGCATTTCCACAGCATCTACCGGAAGATGAAGGCCCAGAACCTGACCTTCGACCAGGTTTACGACATCATCGCCTTTCGCCTCATCCTGGAAACGGTCAAGGACTGCTATGAGGCTCTGGGCATCATCCACTCCCTCTGGAAGCCGGTCCCGGGCCGGTTCAAAGATTACATCGCCATGCCCAAGGCCAACGGGTACCAGTCCCTCCACACCACCGTCATCGGACCCTATGGGGAGCGTGTCGAAATTCAAATCCGCACCGACGAGATGAACCGGACGGCGGAGGAGGGCATCGCCGCCCATTGGCAGTACAAGGAAGGCAAGGTTTTCGACCCCAAGGACACCCGGCAGTTCGCCTGGGTCCGGCAGCTCCTCGAATGGCAGCAGGACCTGCGCGACCCCCGGGAGTTCATGGAAACGGTCAAGATCGACCTCTTCCCGGACGAAGTCTATGTTTTCACCCCCCGGGGGGAGGTGAAACAGTTCCCCGTCGGATCGACCCCGGTGGATTTCGCTTACAGCGTCCACACCCAAATCGGCCATCAGTGCGTAGGGGCCAAAGTCAACGGGAAAATCGTCCCCCTGCGTTACCAGCTCAAAAACGGCGACACCATCGAAATCACCACGGCCACGGGCCACCAGCCCAGCAAGGACTGGCTGAAATTCGTCAAGACCTCCCGCGCCCGCACGAAGGTCCGCCAGTGGGTCAAAGCGGAGGCCCGCGAACGCTCCGTGGATTTGGGCCGGGAGATCTGCGAGCGGGAGTTCCGGAAGTACCACCTGGATTTCGCCAAGATCATCAAATCCGAGGAAATGAAAAAAATCGTCGGCGATTTTTCCTATCAGAACCTCGATGACCTGATGGCCGAAGTGGGGTATGGAAACGTCTCGGCAAAGCAGATCATCGGCCGGCTCATCCCGCCCGACAAGCTCGAAACCGAACGGAAGGAGGACTCCCGCCTGAAGCGTTTGGCGCAGAAACTGCGGGGGGAGCCCAGCGGGATTCAGATCCGGGGGATCGAGGACATGATGGTCCGCTTCGGCAAGTGCTGCAACCCCCTGCCCGGCGATCCCATCTCGGGATACATCACCCGCGGACGAGGCGTCACGGTGCACACCGCGGATTGTCCCAACATGCTGGTGAGCGACCCGGAACGGCTGATTCAGGTGTCCTGGAATTTGCAGGAGAAGGCGGTGCACGCCGTGCGGGTGCGGGTCTTGTGCACCGACAAAAAGGGGCTGCTGGCGGAAATCAGCGCGGCCCTCTCCGCTTCGGAGGTCAACATTCTCCGTGCGGATATTCACACGACGGAAGACAAAAAGGCGGTTTTCAACTTCGAGCTGGAGGTCCACGATCTCAAGCATCTGCAGAACGCTTTTCGCGCCCTTTCCAAGCTCAAGAATGTGCTGAAGGTGGAGCGCCTGCGGGGCCTGACCGCGGGCGAAGAGGGAGGGAAGGAAGCGGAGGCTTAATTGAAACTACGTATTATTGATGGTCTCGTAAAAAGTGTGAAAATGCCCTTTTCCGTCATTCCGGCGAAAGCCGGAATCCAGTTATTTCAAATACTTCTGGACCCCGGCTTTCGCCGGGGTGACGACTCAATTGACTTTTTACGAACCCATCATTATTGCAAACTGCAAATATCAAATTGCAAAATGAAAAATTGATGCAAACCCCGAAACCCGGTTAAACGGCTTTCACGACAAGGCCGGACCGGAGGCAGCGGGTGCAGACCCGAACTCTTCGGTTCGTCCCCCCCTGAATCGCCCGAACTCTTTGAAGATTGGGGTACCAGCGGCGCGTGCTTCGATTGTTGGCATGGCTCACACTGTTGCCCACCTGGGGTTTTTTCCCGCAAATTTCACATGTCCGAGCCATTTGTTCCCTCCAAAAAAAATAAATAGCAGGGCCAACCCTGCATATTTGATTTTTATAACACAATCTTAGGTCTTGTGCAAGCCATTTTTGATCTTCCCGCAAAAAGTTTTGGACCCTCTCCGGTTTCGTTGAGGGGAAACAGGTTATCTTCCCGGGAAGCATGTGTTTTCAGTGGGTTCTGCGAATAAAGAAGAACCCTTATTGCTTAGGGGGCCCCTGCCCGGACGCCGCTTCCGGCGCTTTCCCGGTCATCGTCCGAAAATCGTTGCCGCGGGATTGATCATGAATTCATCCGCAGCCTGCGGATGCCCCGGGGTCAGGACCCTCCGCCCCTGAATTTTAATCCGGCCCTCGGCGTAAAGTTGGATGGCCTGGGAAAAGATCTTATGTTCCTGCTTCAGGATCCGGGCGTTCAGGGTGTCGGCCGTATCGTCGTCGTAAACCGGGACCACCGCCTGCATAATGATCGGCCCGGTGTCGGTCCCTTCATCGACAAAGTGGACGGTGCAGCCGGCGAATTTCACCCCCGAGTCCACCTCCGCCTGCCAGACGTGCGTGCCCGGGAAAGACGGAAGAAGCGCCGGGTGGATGTTCATGACTCTCATGGGGAAGGCCCGCAGGAGGACGGGGGTAATGATCCGCATGAAACCCGCGAGGATAACCAACTCGACGTCATGCGCCTTCAGGATCTCGACTACCTTTTGATCGAACTCCTCCCGATTCAACCCTTTGTGGGGCAGAACCAGAGAAAGAAGGCCGTGCTTCCGGGCCCGCTCCAAGGCGTAGACCCCGGGGAGGTTGCTGACGATGATCTGGATGCCCGCATCCAGACGCCCGCCCTCGATGTTGTCGATGATCGCCTGGAGATTGGATCCGCTTCCCGAAACCAGGACGCCCAGTTTGACCATGATCCCTCCTCACCGGTACTCGACGGGGCGGTCGCCCCTGCCTGCCTTGGCAATCTCCCCGATCCGGTAGGGCTTTTCCTTGAGCTTTTTCAGCCGCTCGCAGATCTGAGTCGCCTTCGAAGAAGGGACGAGGAGAACCAACCCGATGCCGTTGTTGAAGGTCCGAAACATTTCTTCCTCGCCCACCTTCCCCCCCTCTTGGAGGGCTTTGAAAATCGCCGGAATCGGCCAGGTTCCCTTATGGATGACGACCTTGCACCCCTTTGGAACAACCCGCGGGATGTTGTCGGTAAATCCCCCGCCCGTGATGTGGGCGATCCCATGCACCGGAAAGTCGCGGATGAGGTTTAGGACGGTCTTCACGTAGATCCGCGTGGGAGTCAGGAGTTCCGCGCCAAGCGGGCGATTCAAGCCTTTCACGCGGCTTCCGATCTTGAGGCCCAGGTGTTCGAAGAAGATCTTCCGAGCCAAAGAGTACCCGTTGCTATGGAGCCCGCTCGAGGCCAGGCCGATCAACTGGTCCCCCGGGCGAACGGCCGCCCCGGTGATGATCTTCTTCTTCTCCACCACGCCAACCGCAAACCCGGCAAGATCGTACTCGCCCTTCTGGTAAAAGGAGGGCATCTCCGCCGTTTCCCCCCCGATCAGGGCGCATCCCGCTTCGCGGCAACCCTGGGCAATTCCCTTGATCACCTGCGTGGAAACCCGGAGAGAGAGCTTCCCCGTCCCGAAATAGTCCAGGAAAAAAAGCGGCTCGGCCCCCTGGACTACGATATCATTGACGCTCATGGCCACCAGGTCGATCCCCACGGTGTCGTGCTTGCCGGCCATAAAGGCGACCCTGAGCTTCGTTCCCACTCCGTCGGTGGAAGCAACGAGAACCGGTTCCCTATATTTTTTCGCCGGGAAAGAAAACAGGGCGCCGAAACCGCCGATATCGGTTGCCACCTCCGGGCGAAACGTCCGGCGGACCATCGGGCGGATCAGGCCCACGAACTTGTTCCCCGCCTCGATGTCCACACCCGCGCTTTTGTAGGTTATCCCTTTGGCCAAGACTCCCTCCCGTTTTCCTTGAAATTGTACTCTATATCTAAAGGAGATTGCGGCGATTGTCAATCCAGAAAAATGAGGAAAAATGAGGATCCTCTCCCATTCATCCGAAAATTTTTCTTGATCCCTTTTGAATTTTCTGTTACCAAAAAGGTACCGACGGAAACATTATGGAAAAAGGCTCCTTCAACCCATCGCCGGAATGGCGGCAAATTTTCGAATCCCTCGAAAAGCCCCTTCTTTATGCTTCCCACAACGATTTTGCCAGTTTAAAGAAGCTGAAAGGCTTGGAGCCGTACGCCCATGCCTGGCTAAGCAAGGCCGGGCGTCTTGACTCCCCTCCTTTCCCCCGCGACCTTTTGCAAAAGTTTGGCGCGGTTCTCAACGGATTCGATGCCCTGGATCTGGAAGCGAAGAAAAGCCGGATCCGGGAAGCCCAGGGTCTTCTGGACAAGATGAAGACTGGTGAGCCCCCGGGCGAGGAAACTCCCCCGCTTCCCACCTATCCCGAATTTCAAAAAATGCACCGGGAGCTGCAAACCCCCGTTCAATACATCAAGGGAGTCGGGCCCCGCCTTTCCGAAATTCTCAAAAAGAAAAGCATTCGGACCGTGGAGGACGCCCTCTATTTCCTCCCCCGCGCCTACGAGGACCGCCGCTGGGTAAAAAAAATCTCCCAACTGACCGTCGGAAAACACGAAACCGCCGTCGGCACCGTTCTGAGCTCCGATATCGTCTATCTCGGCCGGCGCCGGAGCTTCACGGTCATGATCGGCGACGAATCAGGAACCCTTATCGCCAAGTGGTTCAACTTCAACCCCCGGTTCATGAAAGGCAGGTTCCGCAAAGGAATGAGGGTAATCCTTTCGGGGGAAATCCGAATCTTTCAATTCCAGAAGGAAATCCACCACCCGGAGTTGGAAATCCTCGAGGATCCCGGAGAGAAGGGAAAAGAACCTTCCCCGGATTCAGCGCCCGGAGAGGAATCCCTTCATTTTCAGAGGATCGTCCCGATCTACTCGGAAACCGAGGGGCTCTATCAACGGCAGCGCCTGATTCGCCGCATTCAGAAAAAGGTCGTGGACCAATTCGCCGACAAGGCGGTAAGCGGCCTTCCCGCGGAAATCTGCCGGAGGCAAAAACTCCTCCCCCTCTCCGAAGCCCTGCGGCGGGCTCATTTCCCCGATCCTCACGATGACATCCAGGCCCTCCATGACCGCAAATCCCCGGCCCATCGCCGGCTGATCTTCGAGGAGTTCTTTTTCATGGAGATCGGCTTGGCCCTGCGCCGCAGCGGAACCGCTTTGGAAAAAGGCATCGCTTTCCCGATCTCTCATCGCTACACTCAGAAACTGCGCTCCCTTCTCCCCTTTGCCCTGACCCCGGCTCAGGAGCGCGTCCTCCGGGAAATCGAAGGCGACATGCGCAAACCCCATCCCATGAACCGGCTCCTTCAGGGCGACGTGGGCAGCGGGAAAACCATTATCGCTCTAACGGCGGCGCTCATGGCCATCGAAGGCGGATACCAGGTCGCCATCATGGCCCCGACGGAAATCCTGGCCGAACAGCATTTTTTGAACATCCGGCTCCTGATCGAACGCCTAAGTCTGCGATCCTGCCTGTTGACCGGCAGTTTGAAAAAGAAACCGAGAGAAGGATTCCTTCGGGGTCTCCGGGATGGGGAAATTCACATCGCCATTGGAACCCATGCCCTAATCCAGGGGGACGTCGAGTTCAAAAGTTTGGGCTTGGCCGTCATCGACGAGCAGCACAAGTTCGGCGTTCTGCAGAGAGCGACCCTGAAAAAGAAAGGGTACCACCCCGATGTTTTGGTTATGACCGCTACGCCCATTCCGCGAACCCTGGCCATGACCCTTTACGGGGATTTGGATGTTTCCGTCATCGACCAACTGCCCCCCGGGAGGGGCGTCATCACCACCCGGGTCTTCGCCGAAAAGGAACGGTACCAGGTCTACCGTCTCCTGCGGGAGGAGATCGCGAAAGGAAAACAAGCGTACGTGGTGTATCCTCTGGTGGAAGAGTCCGAACGACTGGACTTGAAAGACGCCACCCGGATGGCCGACCACCTCCAGCGGGACATTTTCCCGGATTTCAAAGTCGGTTTGATCCACGGCCGGATGAAGAGCGAGGAAAAGGAAGCCGTCATGGCCGATTTCAAGGGCCGGCGGATCCAGGTCCTCGTTTCGACAATCGTGATCGAGGTGGGGATCGATGTGCCCAATGCCTCGGTCATGGTCATCGAGCATGCGGAGCGGTTCGGCCTCTCGCAGCTCCACCAGCTCCGCGGGCGGGTGGGGCGCAGCCAGGATCCGGCCCAGTGCCTGCTGATCGTCCCGTACCGGCGGTCCGAGGATGCGGAGCAGCGCCTCCGCGTCATGGAAAAAACCACGGATGGGTTCAAGATCGCTGAAGAGGACCTGGCCATCCGCGGGCCCGGGGAGCTGCTCGGGACCCAGCAGTCCGGCCTTCCCGAGTTCCGGGTCGCCGATTTCGTAAGAGACTTCCCCCTCCTGGCCGAGGCCAGGAAAGAAGCCTTTGCGGTCATCGACCGGGATCCGACTCTTTCGAAGCCGGAACATGGTTTCATAAAGGAAACCTTAACGGAAAGATGGAAAGGGAAACTCGAACTCGCCCGGGTGGGCTGATTGAGGGACGGATCATCCCTGCGAATCCTCCGCGATCCCCGATCCCTGGCCCCGAAAGGGCATGATCCAGCGCATAGAAGAAAGCATTCACCAGGCAGCCCAGTTGCCTGAAAAACCCTCCACGCGAAACCCATCGGCTGAAACCCCGCCCATTCGCAACTTTTATTAATCCTTAAGGAAATTTAAATATTGCTGTTTGGCACAAGGCTTGCCTATAGGGCCATAGGTTATTTGCCATTCAGTTGTCCTCCCAGCCAGAATATTTCGAATCATAACTTTTTCCGGCCGCGAACGAATTTTGTTTTTTCGTAAGGCTTTCGTCCTTTGAAACAGGGAATTTCGTAGAGGCCGACCGGTTCCCGGGCCCGGGGGTCGGACAGAGACGGTCACCCGGCTTTTTCAAAACTCTAACCGGATGCGTCTTTTTGATGGTGAATTTTTTTAAAGGATGGAGTTTTCCCCTTTCCTCAGGGAAAGGTTAAAAAAAATCAGGAGGGTTTATGAGCAGGAAAATCGTTGGCGGCTTTTGGGCTCTTGTTCTTTTGGCGGGATTTTTCGGAGTCTCCTTTGCGGTGAACCAATATATGAATGACTTCAACACGGCCTACGGAACCCAGGCCACGGCCCTGAACAGCTGCACGCTTTGCCACACGGGTTCTCCGACAGCAAGGAATTTGAATTCCTACGCCAACGATTACGTGGCGTACGGATACGATTTTGCAGCTATCGAAGCGCTCGACTCTGACGGCGACGGCTACACCAACATCACGGAAATCCGGGGGGGGGCTTTCCCCGGCGATACCGCAAGTGTTCCTGCCGTCAAGAAGAGCCCCATATCGATGTTTGATTACCACGGAAGCAAGGTAACGGATGTTGCCGCCTTTCATCTCCTCACCGATCAGTTTTTCATCAGCCCTGTCGGGAACTTGCCGACTGAACCGACGGGGAGCTTCGGACAGTTCGGGTGGGGAGCCCAGGAGAGCATGCCCTTGGTGTGGGATCGGGACGGAGACGGCAAGACCGAAATCTCCGTGTATCATATCCCCACCAATCAGTGGTTTGTAAAGGGGTATCCCGGAGATAACGTGGGGCAGTTCGGGTGGGGGATGACGGAGTCGATCCCGGTTCCGGGGGACTACAACGGCGACGGGGTCATGGAGCGCGCCTTCTATCATACGCCCACCAATCGCTGGTTTGTGGAAGGGCAACCCGCCGTTCAAATCGGCTGGAACGGCGCCGAATGTATTCCTCTCCCCGGGGATTACGACGGGGACGGGAAAACGGACATCGTGGTGTACCATGTCCCCACGAATCAGTGGTTCATGTTCGGGGTGGGGAATTTGGGGCAGTACGGATGGAACGGAGCCGAGTCCATCCCGGTCCCGGCGGATTACGACGGGGACGGCGCCGCGGAAATCGCCTTTTACCATGTCCCGACGAACCAGTGGTTCGTCAAAGGTTACCCCGGGGAGAACATGGGCCAATACGGATGGGGTGGAATCCAGAGTTTCCCCATCCCGGGGGATTACGACGGCGACGGGGCCGCAGAGCGGGCCTTCTATCGCCCCGCTGAGAACAAATGGTTTATCGAAGGGCAAGGAGAATTGATCTGGGGTTGGGACGGGCCGAATTTCATGCCCATCACCAGCCAACTCGCCGTATTCAACTGGTTCCGTAATATGCTGCTGCTTTTCCAATAGTGGGCGCCTGAAGATCGGGCTGCATTCTCGCCCGCGGCAGGGCTGACCGGGCCCTGCCGCGGGATTCGCCTGCAGCCCGGAGAGATGGAATCGCTCCAAAAAAGCCTCTTTCCTTCGGGCACACTTCCTGGTAAAATTTTCTATCCTTTCTTCGGCCTTTTACCACCCAAATATCATCTTTGAGTTATTGTGAGCGTCTGCTCCGGTTCTTTTTTTCCTGCCGGGCAGGGCTTGTTCTTCCGAGGAGGAGTCAATGAGGAAGAAGGTTATTACTATTTTTTCCGTCAACGCAGCTGCAGCCTTGTTGGTCGGCATCGCCTTCGCGGTTTCGAGCTACCTGAACGCCTTCAACACCCGTTACGGGACTTCGGGTACGGCCTTGGACAGCTGCTCTCTTTGCCATGTAAACTCCCCGCCCGATACAGTCCTAAATCCTTACGGCAATGATTATTTGACAAACAACAACGATTTTGCAGCCATCGAAGCCCTGGATTCCGATGGTGACGGGTTCAACAACTTAGTGGAAATCCAGGCGAGGACTTTCCCGGGGGACCCGACGAGCAGACCGGCAGGCGCCGACACAACCCCCCCCACGGTGACCGCCTTCAGTACCCCGTCAACCTCGACCTCATTGACGGTTTCCATCCCAACCTTTACGGCCACCGACAACGTGGGGGTCACCGGGTACATAGTTACGGAATCCGCCACCCCCCCTTCGGCAAGTGCCGCGGGCTGGAGCCTAACCCCGCCGGCGAATTACACCTTCGCAACCCCCGGGACCAAAACTCTCTATGCCTGGGCTAAAGATGCGGCGGCAAACGTATCCGCCAGCCTCAACGCCGCGGTCACCATCACCCTTACGGACTCGGTCCCCCCGGTCGTCACGGCATTCAGCCTTCCCGCAACCGCGAATTCTTTGACCGTGACCCTAACCAGCTTCACCGCCACCGACAACATAGGAGTCGCCGGCTACCTCCTGACGGAAACAGCCGCTGCCCCGTCGCCCGCCACCCCCGGGTGGAGTTTGACTCCTCCCGTAAGCTACCGGTTCACCGCTGCCGGGATTGGGACGCTTTACGCCTGGGCCATGGATGCTGCCGGGAATATTTCCCCGAGTCTGAACTCTTCGGTGACGATCACCCTAATCGGGCAAAAGCCGGCCCAGGTCGGAGTGTATCGAGCCGGCTCTTGGCTCGGGGATAAAAACGGGAACCGGCTTTGGGATGGCTGTGGTCCGGATTCCTGCGAAGGCCCTCTGGGCGGCCTTCCCGGGGATATTCCCTTGACCGGGGATTGGACCGGGGACGGGGCCTCCAAGAGCGGGTTCTATCGCCAGGGGCAGTGGTTCCTGGATCGAAATGGCAACGGGGTTTGGGACGGCTGCGCGGTTGACGCCTGTTTCGACGCTTTTGCAATCCGGTCCGGCGATATCCCCGTGGTCGGGGATTGGACCGGGACGGGCACCGCCAAGCTCGGGCTCTACAGCAAGGGCAAGTGGTACCTGGATAAGAACGGCAACGGCCTCAGGGACGGTTGCCAAACCGATGCCTGCGCGAAGTTTCTCGGCTCTCGGGCCGGAGACATCCCTGTGGTCGGGGATTGGAGCGGAGACGGGACAGACAAGATCGGAATCTACAACCAGGGGCAGTGGTTCCTGGACCGAAACGGCAACGGGATTTGGGACGGCTGCGCGGTTGATATCTGCGTAGATTACTTTGGAGGATTGTCCATTGATAAACCGGTCGTCGGCGATTGGACCGGCGAGGGGATCTCCAAAATCGGAATATACCAAAACGGAGTTTGGTTTCTCGACAAAAATGGGAACGGGTTCTGGGACGACTGCGGCGTCGATATCTGCGTTCCGGGCTTTGGCGTGGCCGGGGATACCCCTTTGGTGAAATAAGCCCCCGGGATCATGGCTCCGGAGAACGAGCCGGGAAAGACCATCGGGCCGCAAGAATGGTTTCGAGGACAAACGCCCCTCGGACCCTTTACTTCCGTCCGACAATGTGATATAAAATCAAGTAAATTAGTTTCCTCGCCGGTCACAACTCAAAAATTGAAAGATTAGAGACGGACTCAAGGAACCAGAGAATCCGCCCCGTTCAAGAAAATCATTTCCGGGCGCCGGGATTCGAGGGAGGGCTTCGATGAGAAAGGTCCTGTTCTTTCTTCCCGTTTTACCCATTTTCTTTTTTCTCTGGGGAGTCTTGCCGTCAGGGGATGTCAACGGAAGCGAGGGCATCGTCGGGGCGGAGATCTGCAAGGGATGCCACGAGGATCACTATCAGAGCTATCTGAAATCGACCCACGCGAAAAAAGGGATCCCCAACAGCCCGGCCGGCAAGGACGCCTGCGAATCCTGCCACGGACCGGGAGCCGCGCACGTGGAAAAAAGCGGAGAACGCGGGGTCGGAATTTTTATCTTCAGTAAAAAGATCGCCGACGCCAAGTCCAAATCGGCAAAATGCCTTTCCTGCCACGGGGACTCCAAAGACCTTTCCTTCTGGGACCAGGGCCGGCACAAGTCCGCGGATGTTTCCTGCGACAACTGCCACACCGTCCATTCCGGGGCCCGGAAAAACCTGAAAGCCGCTCAGCCGGACCTCTGCAACATCTGCCACCGGTCCATCCGGGCGCAGCAGAACAAGCAATCCCACCATCCGATTCGCGAAGGGAAGATGAAATGCACGGATTGCCACGACCATCACGGCGGCTTCGGGGAGCACATGATCAAAGCCAGCTCCACCAATGAGCTCTGCTATCAATGCCATGCGGAAAAGCGGGGTCCGTACATGTGGCAGCACCCCCCGGTCGATGAAAACTGCCTGAGCTGCCATACCGCCCACGGCAGCAACCATTCCAAACTTCTCCTCAGCAAGGTCCCCCAGCTCTGCCAGGCCTGCCATGACTGGACCCAGCACCCGGGGACAATTTATACCAAGCAAGAGACCTTTCAGGGGACGGCCGCCTCGCGCAAAAATCGAATGTTCAGCCGGGCCTGTCTGAACTGCCATTCCAACGTTCACGGAAGCAATGCTCCCGCATCCAGAGGAACAACCCATGTGCGGTAGGGGGGGATTCGATGAAATCCAAGGTGTTGATTCTGGCAGGAATTTTTAGCGCGCTTGCGGGGGTGAATGCTTCCGCGGAAGAGCCAAAAATAACCGGCGAGATTTCGATAACCGCCCAGCACCTGAATCTCGAAGGGGAGAAAGCCAAGTTTAATGAGTATCGGGATATTCGGGACGGTTTCTACGGCGATGCGATCTTGCAGTACGAGTCGGGAAACTATTATTTCGATTTTCGGGCTGCGGAGGTAGGTCGGAAAACCCAAAGCTATGAATTGTCCGGAGGCAAATGGGGGAGTTTCAAGTATTTCTTCAGCTATGATCAGCTGCCCCATAACTTTACCTATGACGCCAGGAGCCTTTATCAGGGCGTCGGCGGGGCGGCTCTGAGCTACCCGATCCACCCTCCCAGCATAAACGTCTCCTCTTGGAATACCTTCGATTACTCCCTGGAGAGAAGAACTTATGCCGGCGGGCTCAAATATGAAAAGTTGAAACCCTTCTATTTCGACGTCTCTCTGTCCAAGGAAACCAGAATGGGGGTGTTTCCTGCCGCTGCGGCCGGCACAACGCCGGGCGGCATCGCCATCGAACTGCCCGCTCCCATCAATTACGACACGGACAATTTAAAGGTCGAGGCCGGCTACGTCAAGAACCCTCTTTCCCTTTCGTTCGTGTATCTCTACACTCGTTTTCAAAATGACAACAGCAGTTTGCTTTTCCGGAATCCCGCCACCGCCAACACCGCTTCCACCAGCGACTTTTTGACCCTGCCCCCCGGAAATGACCAGTACAAATTGGGCTTCCAGGGGGCTTTGCGGCTCCCCTGGAACAGCAAATTCAGCGTGGATCTTTCCGCGGCCAAGGCTCAATCCGAGGCGAAACTTTTCAACTATTACGTCTCCGACGTCGATGCCGCGACTTCGAATATCGGCGTTCGCGGGCGAACGGGAGTTATCCTGAGCGATTCCACCTTCAACGGGGAAGTCGACACGCAAAACTATTCTTTCGTCCTCACCTCCAACCCCCTCCATTTTCTCGACGGCAAGGCGTTCTACAAGTACTACCGGCAGGAAAACAAGTCGGATCAGATCGTCACCACGGTTCCGCCCGCTGCCGGACAGACTGTCAACCCGCTCTTTGGATATCGCAAAGAAAAGTATGGGGGCGAGTTGGGGTTCCGGCTCCCGGCCAGCCTTTATGTAGCCGGCGCCTACTCGCGGATCAACACCCAGCGGGATCGGGAAGATAATCCCAAGAACCATGATGACCTTTATCGGCTGGACGTGCGTTGGAGCGGGCTCGACTTTTTGGTCGCGAAGGCCGGTTATGAGCGTCTGAACCGCCGGGCTCATTTCGAAGCGACCCCTCCCGTCGCGATCGAGCTCTACGAAAGACGCTATGATGTCGCGGCGAAGAACCAGGACACCTACAAGGCCTCTCTGGAATTTTTCCCCCTGGAAAACCTGAATTTCAGTCTCGGATACAAATATAAGGAAGCCCGATACCCGGATTCCGTTGTGGGCTTGCAGAACGACCAGAGAAACGAGTTCAGCCTCGACGCGGACTACCTGATTCTGCAGCGGGTCAGGCTTTTCGGGTATTTTGACTGGGAATATGTCAAATTCGACCAGCTCGAAAGGCAATTATCCTCTTTTGCCAATTCCAACCCGAATCTTCCCCCCACCGCAACCGACTTCAACTGGCGGTCGACCCAAACCGAACAAAATTATGCCTACGGCCTGGGTACGGAGATTTATGTCATTCCCAAGAGACTTAGCCTCATTTTGCAGCACAACAACCAGAAATCGAACGGCCATGCCGATTACACCTATTTTCTCGGCACGAATCCCCTGCCGGCCGGGCGGACCCAGGATAATATCGATATCAGCCAATGGGACGATTACCGCCTGACGAACTATATCGTCAAAGCCATTTACCATGTGACCCCCGCCCTGTCCTTAACCGGGGGGTGGGCCTACGAGAAATATGTATACGACGATGCCCAATACAACGGATACCAGTATGTGCCGGGCACGACCGGGACAAACGGGGCGTATCTGACCGGAGCCTACAGCGACCCGTCGTACCGGGCTAATGTCTTCTTCTTGACCGCGGCCTACAAGTTCTGAGGTCAAAATCGCGGACGAGCATCAAAGGAGGGCGAGATGAAACCTTTAGGCCTCTATAAAAAATTTGTTTTCCTCCTCGCGATTTCTATAGCCGGGGCTTCGGCCGGGTGTGCCACCGGAAAATGGGGTTTTATTGACAAGGATGAAAAGGTCGTCTTTCAGCAGCAATTTGACGAGGCGACCCCCTTTGGCGACGGCCTGGCCGGCGTGAAAGTCGGAGACAAGTGGGGTTTTATCGACAAAACCGGCAAAATCATCATCGAGCCGCAATTTGAAGGGGTCTGGCGCTTTCATGAGGGGCTGGCGGCGGTCAGGATCGGGGAGAAATGGGGGTTTATCGACAAGAACCGGGAATTTCGTCATCCAGCCTCAATTCGCGGATGCCTCCTATTTCTCCGAAGGTCTGGCTCCCTTCCGAGGCCGGGGGGATGTGGGGGTATATTGACCAGGGCGGAAAGTATGCCATTCAGCCCCAATTTGATTACGCCTGGCATTTCCAGGAAGGGCTGGCGGCGGTCAAAATAGGAGGCAAGTGGGGTTTCATCGACAAGGGCGGTCGGTTCGTGATTCAGCCTCAGTTCGCGGGCGTGTTGTCATTTTCCGAGGGGTTGGCGGGCGTCCTTCAGGGAAGCAAGCGGGGCTTTATCGACAAAACGGGGAAGATTGTAATCCCTGCAAAATTCGACAATGTCTTGTCCTTTTCGGAAGGTCTGGCCCCGGTGAAGGTCGGGCTCCAGTGGGGCTATATCGACAAGACCGGAAATGTGGTCATCCAGCCCCAATTTGAATTCGCTTTTCCCTTCAGCGAGGAGCAAGCCCCCGTTAAGGTCGGCTACAAGTGGGGATATATTTTTAAAACCGGCCAGTTCGCCATCCGCCCCAAGTATGAGGGGGCGTACCCGTTTCAAGACGGTTTGGCCATTGTTAAAATCGGCCGGGCCACCGGCTATATCGACAAAACCGGGAGATACCTGCGCATTTTGTGACCGGGATCTTTCCTTCGGACTGGGCCGTGGAGAGAGGGGACGTAGTTGAATTCTTGCACTTTCGGTATTTACCCCTCCTTTTTCCGAAGAGCCTTCCCAACTGCCGACGTGCACACCCCTACCTGTCTCCCGATCTCCGCCAGCGATACCCCATACTCCCGACTCAACACCCACGCAATCTTCCCCCGCGCCCCAGATACCGCCCGCCTCTGCCCTCCCATCCGCATCTCCCCTACCTCAATCCCCTCTTCCTTACAAATTCCTCTCACCACCCGCGCAATCATTCCCTCCTTCTCCCGATCCGGCAGATATCTCTTCACCCGGCGCTCCGCCTCACGCAAAATCCCCTCGACAAATTCCCATCCCTCTGCGGGGACGATCCGGTTTTCTGCGTCACGAGGGTGTGGAGCCTGCCCGTTTCCGGATAATAGGTATAGGACGTTTGAACCGTCACGTTATTGAAGAAGAAGGTGGGCATGGTTGGGAAGCAACGACCAGGCCAGAAGGCGGGTGCCGGTTTCCTGGGAAAGATTCCCTAAGCGGGTTACAAAATCTTGCCGATCCTCATCATCCCGGAAAATCGCTTTTCTTTCGCTTCCCCGAATCATAACATGATGCAGCGTTCCGGGTGCGTCTAACCGAGCTTGTCTTGGCATGGCCCTCTTCTATTAGGAATTCTCCCAAATGTAAAGTGCTCTTTTTCAACTACGTCCCCTGGCGTCATTGGTCAAAAGACAAAAGTATTTCGCCGACTTTATCGATCGGCTTTCTGGCCCTGCGGGTGCGAAAACAAATTCTGATAGAAAAAATCACCGTGAAGCTTAACAACCTGAAAATCCAATTTAAACAAAATATCCTTGATAGTTACTTCGAACAACTATGCGCCTAAAAAGCGCAAGACTTCAGATCCTTATTTGCCCGTTTCTACAACTTCTGGCCGTCGTCTTCGGCGGCGTACAGGCGGCCGTTGACGGTTTTCAGGAATCCTTCGAGAGGGATTTCTTCCTGCTTCAGGAATCCCCGGTCGGGCAGGGCTCCGTCGCGGACCATTTCCACCACCGCGCAGATCGAAGCGGCGGTGGTCCAGGAGATCGCCCGCCATCTGCGACCGGCGATTTCTTTCGGGTAGTAGGCTCTGACAAATTCATCGCGGGAGAGCGATTCCCCCTTCCATCCCTCCACCGAAGCGTGAATATAGACCACGTCCTCCGTGACCGGGGGTTTGGCGTGGACCAGGATCTCCCCGGCTCGTTTGCGATCCTTGCGCATCAGGAGCTCATGGAAAAAGAAGTTCATCAGCTTTGCGTGGCCGGGGTAGCGGATGGTCTTGTAGTCCAGGTTTTCGACCCGCCCCTTGTAGGTCGCGCACATCGTGCCCAACCCCCCGGAGGTGGTAAAGGCTTCGAGTTGCACCCCCTGGATCACGATGGTTTCCACCCATTCCAGGGGCGAGACCCATTTGTTTTCCCCGTCCTCGATCACTTCGCAGTCATTCAGGTACTCGTTTACAACCCCCTCGGGAGACCAATTGAAGGCATACCCTAACAAACCGGTGGGATGCCGGGGAAGAGCCCCGACGCGCAGCTTGATGCTGCGGATCCGGCTGAAGCTCTCGGCCAGGGCCGCGCCCACGATGGCAATAAAGCCCGGCGCCAGACCGCATTGCGGGGCCAGGACCGCTTTCGCCGTGTCCCTCATCTGCATGATCGCGTTGGTGGTGCCCACGTCTTCGGTCAGGTCAAAATAATGGATTCCCAGTTCATGGGCGGCGGAGGCTACGCCCAGGTTGCAATAATAGGGAAGACAGGATACGGTCGCCTCAAATCCTTTCAGCCTTTCCTGGATCCCGCCGGGTTGACTCAAATCCAATTTTTCCGTCGCAAAGGGCAGATCCCCCCGGTCGTAAAAGTCAACCCCGGTCACCCGAAACCCGCTTTCGTGAAGCAGGGTGCCCACCAAGGAACCGACCTTGCCGAGACCTAACACCAAGACAGATTCGATTTTCGCGCTCATGATTCATCCTTAATGTTCAAGAGAAAATGGGTTCCGGGCCGCGTTGGGCTCCCTCTGGTTTTATTCCACCCATTCCTTCGCCCGTTCCACCGCCTTTTTCCATTTTTTATACAGCGTTTCCCGCTCCCGGAGGGACATGCCGGGTAGGTACCGCTTTCGGATCCGGGTCTTCTTGGCGATTTCGTCCCGGTCCTTCCAGAAACCGACGGCCAACCCCGCCAAGTAGGCCGCTCCCAAGGCCGTAGTTTCGTGGGTCTGCTGGATGATCACCGGCACCCCCAGGATATCCGCCTGAAACTGCATCAGGAAGTCGTTGGCTACGGCGCCTCCGTCCACCCGGAGTTCCTTCAGTTTGACCCTGCCGTCGGCTTCCATGCACTCCAGAACATCCCTTGTCTGATAGGCGATCGATTCCAGGGCCGCGCGGGCGATATGCGCCCGGCTTGTCCCGCGGGTGATCCCGAAAATGCTTCCCCGCGCATACATGTCCCAGTAAGGGGCCCCGAGGCCGACAAACGCGGGGACGAAATAGACCCCCTCATTCGAGCGGAGGGTTTTCGCCAAGCCTTCGCTTTCCGAAGCCTGCGAAAGCATCCTCACCCCGTCTCGCAGCCACTGGATCACGGCTCCGCCGATGAAGATGCTCCCTTCCAGGGCATACTCCACCTTGGAGCCGATTCCCCAGGCGATGGTGGTGAGCAGGTGGTTTTTAGAAGGCACGGGTTTGGCCCCCGTATTCATGAGCAGGAAGCATCCGGTCCCGTAGGTGTTCTTTGACTGCCCCTCCCGGAAACAGGTCTGGCCGAAGAGCGCGCCTTGCTGATCCCCCACCATCCCGGCAATGGGAACCTCCGCCCCCCCGAATTCTCCCCCCGCCGTCAGCCCGAAAATTCCACTGGAGGGCATCGCTGCCGGAAGCATTGTATCCGGGACGGAAAGAAAATTTAGAATCTCCCGGTCCCACGACAGCTTGTGGATGTTGAAAAGCAGGGTGCGGGAGGCGTTGGAATAATCCGTGACATGCAGCTTCTTTCCCGAAAGGCGATACGCCAGCCACGTGTCAACCGTGCCGAAAACCGCTTCCCCCTTTTCGGCCGCCCGGCGAACCCCCTTCACGTTCTCCAAAATCCACTCCAATTTCGTCCCGGAAAAATAGGCGTCTACGACCAATCCCGTCTTCCGCCGGATTTTTCGGGCGATAGGATTTTTTTGGATCTGCGAGCACCGATCCGCAGTCCTCCGGCATTGCCAGACAATCGCGTTGTTTAAGGGCCGGCCGGTTTCTCGATCCCAGACGAGGGTGGTTTCCCGCTGGTTGGCGATCCCCACGGCGGCAATTTGGGAGGGGGATACCCGGCCCTTCCGCAGAGCCGTCCGCAGGGCCTTTTTCTGGGATTGCCAAATGTCCAGGGGGTCGTGTTCCACCCATCCCGGCCGGGGATAGATCTGCGGGAACTCCTCGGCGGCAATGCCCACGATCCGTCCCCGCCGATTGAAAATCACGGCCCGAGAACTCGTTGTCCCCTGATCCAAGGCCAGGATGTACCGCTCAGCCACTGAGAGCCTCCTCCAAGAATGGTTCCAGGATCCGAGGGTTAAAGAATTTAGCAGAATTTCAAAGCCACTTTTTCCGCTTGAACAGGACCAGCATCGTGATCCCGATCCCGGCCATGACCGCCACCACGAGCGGATACCCCCAGGGCCATTCCAGCTCCGGCATGTATTTGAAGTTCATGCCATACACGCCGGCCAAGAACGTGAGAGGCATGAAGATCGTGGCGATGATGGTCAGAACCTTCATGATCGCGTTCATCCGGTTATTGAGGCTGGAGAGATAGATATCCACCATCCCGGAAAGCATCTCCCGGAAGATCTCGATCGTGTCCAAAACCTGGATGGCGTGGTCATGAACGTCCCGCAGGTAGATGCGGGTTCCCTCCCGGATCTGCCCCAACTCCCCGCGCTCCAAGGCGCTCAAAACCTCCCGCAAGGGCCAGACCCATCTGCGCAGGAAAAGCATCTCCCTCTTGAGCCGCTGGAGTTTCTGCAAAGTGGGCGCTTTGGGGTCGGAGAGAAGCCTCTCTTCGAGGCTCTCGATCCGGTCCCCGATTTTCTCCAGGACGAGGAAGTAATGGTCCACGATGAAATCGAGGACGGCGTAGAGCAGATAGTCCGCCCCCATCTTGCGGATGCGGCCCTTCCCGTTGCGAAGACGATCGAGCAGCCCGGCAAAGAGATTCTTTTCGTTTTCCTGGAAAGAGAAAACCACGCTGCCCCGGAGAACAAGGCTGACCTGCTCGGCCTGGACTTCCTCCCGGGCCTCGTCGTAGGACAGCATCTTCAAGACGATGTAAAGATCTTCCCCGTACTCCTCCATTTTCGGCCGCTGGTCCGAATTGAGGATGTCCTCCAGAACCAGGGGGTGGAGCGAAAAACAGGCCCCGAGTTTTTCAAAAACCTCCACCTGGTGGATGCCGGCGACATTCACCCAGGTTACGATCGGCTCGGGTTTGAAGGGGAAGCAGGCTTCGGAGGTTTCGAGGCGGCTTTCCTGGAAGTTCTTCTCGTCATACTCCCAGAAGGCGACTCGGGTCGCGTCGCTCGTTTTTTCGCCGATGTGGATGAGGGTTCCGGGGGGAAGGCCGGCTTTCTTCGATCTCTTTTTAATGAGTCTGGGCACGCTCGCTCCGCGTTTGCCGGATGGACCGGAAATGAACAAGACGGTTGGAAGGAGGGAGAGAAAATCCAGGGGGGCCTGGGCAACGGCCCCCCGCGCGAGTTTGGTTACTCGCCCTTGAACTCGCTCAGCTGCACATGCTTCTCGACCGTCTCCTTCAAGAGATCCACTTTCTCCGCATCCTCCCGGGTCAGGAGGGGCTCCAGGCTCTCGATCTGCTTGGCCGTCTGATAGGTGTCGGAAAAGACCATGAGCAGGGGGATGTTCTTTTCGGAGGCCTTGGAGATGATGTTGGACGGCGGCAGGATGTTGTTGGTCAGAATGATCCCCGAAGTGTCCCCCTCCAGGGCCGCCAGGATCATGTCCGTCCGGTCCCCCCCGGTGATGACCAATTTGTTCTCCTTTTTGAAAAGCGGGTTCTGGAGGAAAATATTGGCCGACCAGGCGCCGATGACGATGTTCTTGATGACCTTCTTGAGGCCCCCCTCCCCGGTGATCACCTTGGCGAACAAACGGTCCGCCAAATAGTACACGGAAAAATAGGTGAGGTCGCTCTGGTAGGGGATGACCCCTAAAACGCGGACGCCGAGCTTCTGGATCACGGGCAAATGGGTGTTCTGAAAGTCTTCCAGGTTCTGCACCTTGTTGACGATGACCCCGCTCAGATTGACGCCCGCAAAATCCACATGTTTCTTTAGGAAAAGGATGTCGTCGAGGATGGTGTCCTCCTCCCCGCTGACCACCATGACCAGCCGGCTCCCGGAATATTTGGCCAGGGACAAGGTGTCCAAGTAAACCGACATCCCATAGGAAAGATCCCGCCCGCCTTCGATGAAGAGGATCTCCTTGTCCTTGCCGATGATGGCGACCGTCTCGAGGAGTTTTTTCTCCGTCCCCTCCTGATCGTACATATAGCGGAGCTTGGAATGGTCAAAACCGATGGACATGTCGACCGGATCCTCTTTCAGGCCGAAGAGATGGGTGATCAGGGCCGAATCGTAATCCCAAAGCCGCTTCTTGCGGTAGAGCATCCGCTCCCCGAAGGGTTTGATATACGCCATTTTCCGGTTCAGCGCGGCGGCAATCCCCACGATCACGCTGGTCTTCCCCGCGCTTTTGCGCATCGAAGCGATGACCCATTTATTCATTTATGCCCCCTTCTTGACATTGGTAATCAGAATTCGCACGTCCACCGCCTTCACGCCCTTGCCGTTCTCGTAGACGACCAAGGGGTTGATTTCGATGTCGGAAATCAATCTGCACTTCTGGATGATCGCTCCCACCTTGATGATCGTGTCCACCACGCTGTCCACGTCCTTCTTCTCCTCCCCCCGCACCCCGAGGAGCAGGGGGTAGGCCCGGATCTGTTTGACCATGGACATGACTTCTTTGCGGTTGATGGGGAGGGCCCGAAAAGCCACGTCCTTCATGACCTCCACGTAGATCCCCCCGAGACCGAACATGATGATGGGGCCGAAGGTCGCATCCCGGCGGGCGCCCACGATCGTCTCCGTGCCCGTCTTGACCATTTCGGAAACTTCCACGCCGTCGATCGCCGCGTCCGCCTTGTAGGCCCGGCAGTTCCTGAGGATGGCCTGATAGGCGTCGATGACCTCGTTCCGGTCCACTAAGTCCAGGGCCACGCCGCCGGCATCGCTCTTGTGGAGGATATCCCGGGAGACCACCTTCATGACCACCGGGTAGCCGATTTCCTCGGCGGCGCGCACCGCTTCGTCCAGGCTGCGGGCGATGGCGCTCTTGGGGATCGCGATTCCCGCCGCCCGCATGACGGCTTGGCCCTCATTGGCTAAAAGAAAGGTTCGGCCCTCCTTCAAAGCCCCCGCGATAACCTGATCGATCTCCGCGGCGTCAATCTCCGCCTCGGCCACCTCGACGGTTCTTTCCTTCCGGTAGCGGTAGAAGGCGTAGGCGGCCCCCATACAGGCCACCGCTTCATATACGTCGCCGTAAACCGCGGCGTTGGTCCGTTTCAACTTGGCCAAGCAGGCTTCCGTCTTCTCCCCGCCGAAGATCGAGAAAACCAGGGGTTTTTTGCGCTCCTTGTACTGGTCGTCAATTCTGGAAATCATGCCCGCCAGATTTTCCGCATCGGAGACCGCGGTTTCACAGTAGAGGGCGATTACGGAGTGAATCTGGTCATTTTTGAGCGCCTCGCTCAAGGCCGAGTCGTACTGCACCGCCCCCGCCTGGCCGGTCAGATCCACGGGATTTTTCGTCGAGCCGAAGTCCGGCGTGACCGTGGCGAACGCCTCCTTCAGGGCGTTGGTGTCGTCGTAAAGCTTCACGCCAAATTTCTCGCACGCGTCCGTAGCCATGACCCCGATCCCGCCTCCGTTGGTGATGATCACCGTGTTTTCCCCCGGCGGCGGAGGGCTGTTGGACAGGAACTTGCACCAGTTGAACGCCTCCTCCACCGATTCGGCCCGGGTCACGCCGCACTGGCGGATAATGGCGTCAAAAATCTCGTCCGATCCAGCCAGGGAGCCGGTGTGGGAAGCGGCGGCGATGGCGCCCCGTTCGGAGCGCCCCGACTTGATGACCACCACCGGAATTTTTTCCGTGACCCGTTTCAGGGTCTGGATGAGCCTCTCCCCGTCCCGCACGCCTTCGATGTACATGAGAATGATTTTCGTGCGCGGGTTCCGGATCAGGTACTCCAGCAGGTCGGCTTCGTCCACGTCGGTCTTGTTCCCCACGGAGACGATGGCCGAGAGGCCGATGTTCTCCACCGCCGTTTTCCCGATCATGGCGATTCCCAGGGCCCCGCTCTGCGTAATGATGGCCACCCCGCCGGGGATGACGTGGGAGCTGCCGAAGGTGGCGTTGAGCGATGCCTCCGCGGAATAAATCCCGAAAATGTTCGGCCCCAGCACGCGCATCCCGTTCTGCCGGGCAAAGGTCACGATCCGCTTCTCTTCTTCGTTGTTGCCGATCTCCGAAAACCCGGAGGAGATGATCGTCAGATACTTGACCCGCTTGCGGGCGCAGCTCTTCACCGCGTCAAAGACAAAACGCGCCGGGATGACGATGGACGCCACGTCGACTTCGCCCGCGATTTCCTCCACGCTGCGGTAGGCCCGCAGGCCGCGCACGTCCCCCCCCTGGGGGTTGACGGGGTAAATCTGCCCGCGATAACCGCTTTGAACGATGTTCTGGACGACCTTGTAACCGATCTTGGTGGTATCGTGCGAGGCCCCGATCACCGCAACGGATTGGGGCTCGAATAAATATCGGATGTCCGGATAAGATTCGCTCATGCTCAACCTCGAAAAGCCATTTTCAGTTCATACACGCCTTGGGCGCTTTGTTTCTGGATGTCAAACCCCATCTTCCCAAAAAGGTGGAGCATGGGTTTGTTCTCCAACAAGACTTCGGCCGTAAATCCCATCAGGCCTTCCCGTTTGGCCAGATAGGTTAAATAAGAAAGCAAGGTCGTGCCGATGCCTTTGTTCTGATAATCATCCCGCACCACGAGGGAAACCTCGGCCGAATGCGTCTGTCCGTTGATCCCGTATTGGCCGATGGCCACGACCTTTTCGATTTCGGAGTCCTTGATCGTGGCCAGGATCACCATCTCCTTGGTGTAATCGATGATCACAAACTCCTGCAAACGCTCGTGCGGCATGTCTTTGCGCACCGAGATAAACCGCCGATACAGGCTCTGGTCGGAAAGGCTGTAAAAGAAATCCTTCACCCAGGGCTCATCGCTGATTTTTACGGGGCGCATGAGGATGGGAAAGCCCGTTCGCGTCGTGCGGTAGGACTCCAGGTGCTCCGGATATTCCCCCCGCTTTCCGGGGATGAAGGCTTGATCGCGGTAGATCAGATTGGCCTGCTTGGCCTTTTCGATCAAAAAAGGACGGAACTTCGGGTGGGCGATGGAGATCAGCTCCATGGCCCTTTCCCGGATGTTCTTGCTGTGCAGATAGGCAATTCCGTATTCCGTCACCACATAATGGATATCCCCCCGGATCAGCGAAATCCCGGCCCCTTCCCGCACAAAGGGCACAATCCGGGAGACTTCTCCGTATTCGGCGGTCGATTGAATCGCCAGGATGGTCTTCCCGCCCAGGGCCAGGACGGCCCCGCGCATGAAGTCGGCCTTGCCCCCGATCCCGCTGTAAAAGGTTTTTCCCAGGGACTCGGCGGTGCACTGCCCGGTCAAATCAATCTCCAGAGCGGTGTTGATGGCCGTCATGTTTTCCTGGCGGGCAATCAGGAGGGGGTTGTTGGTGTAGTCAATGGCCCGGAATTCAACGCTCGGGTTGTCGTGGATGTATTCATACGTCGACTTGTGTCCCATGCAGAAGGTGGCGACGCTTTTTCCCCGGTTCAGGGTTTTTTGGCTGTTGTTGATCACCCCTTTTTTCATCAACTCCACCATCCCGTCGGTTAACAACTCGGAATGGACCCCCAGGTTCTTTTTGTCGCTGAAGTTGGAGAGGATGGCATTCGGCAGACTCCCGTAACCCACTTGAATCGTATCCCCGTCCTGGACAATCCGGGCCACGTACTTGCCGATTTGGTCGGCCACCTCATTCGGGGCGGTGGCTTCATATTCCAGCAGCGGTTCGTCATGGCAGACGATATAATCGACATCCTCGATGTGAATGAACCCGTCCCCGTGGACTCGGGGCATTTGGGCGTTGACCTGCGCGATGACCAGGGAAGAGTTCTCGACCGCGGCCTTCACAATGTCGACGCTGATCCCAAGGCTCATAAACCCGTGCGCATCCGGCGGGGAGGTTTGGATCAGCGCCACATTGATGGGCACCAGGCCGCGATTCAATAATTGCGGGACCTGGGAGAGGAAGATGGGGGTATAGTCGGCCATGCCGCGATTGACGGCCTCCCGGGAGTTATTCCCCACGAAAAAGGAGTTGAGGCGGAAGTTGTATTTGAATTTCTCGTCGGTGTAGGGCGCCACGCCTAACGTCCAGACATGCAGAACTTCGGCGTCAAAGAATGCTTTGGGGTTCGACTCGACAAAACGGATCAGGGCTTGGACCAAATACTGAGGTTCCCCGCAGGCCGTATGGATGAAGATCCGGTCTCCGCGGTGAATATGGCTGAAGATCTCCTCCTCCGCGGCGAATTTTTGCGGATAGATCTTCCTCATTTCTTCACAGATTTCCCCGGACTCGCCCAGAATCATGATCCGCCCCTCGCTTAAAAAAAAGCCCATTCCTCATCGGTCTTAAGGAACGGGATGCTGAACCTCCGCTTGCCTTGACAAGGCGCCTCGCTGGATCCGCAGCCGTCCGGTTCGCCTCTTTTCGCGGCCGCCGCAAGCACATTCCTATCTTTTATTTATCACCAATATATTGGAAACGTCAAGGGATTTCGGGTTCCCTCCCCCTCCGGGAGACGACGGCGCAAGGGAAATGAAACCCGCCGCTTCGGCCGCTTGAGAAAGCCGGCTCGAATCGCGGGGGAGGCTTGGGGGTCTCGGGCAGGGTAACTTACTCGGGGGCGTAGATGACGTCGATCGCCAGGGCGTTCTTTTTGCCCACGGCCCGAAAACCATGGGGGACGCTGGAATCGAAATAGAGACTGTCCCCCGGATCCAGGGAGATCGTCTCTTCTTCATAGTTGAACTCCAGTTGCCCTTCCAGGACGTAAATAAACTCTTCCCCTTTATGGGTCAGGAAGACCAAATCCTCCTTTTTTTTGACCTCAAACTGGACGTGGAAGGGCTCCATATGTTTATCGGCCTTGGGATAGGCCAGCGACTCGTAATAATAGCCGGTCTTGTCCGGATCCTCGTGGATGCGCCGGAAAATTTGCCTGCGCTCGTTCTTCCGCACCACCACGGCTTTTTTCCCGGATTCTTCCTCCTGGAAAAAATAGCCGATATTGACGTTCAGCGCCTTCGAGATCTTCAGCAGAGTGGCCACCGGGGGAGCCACCACCTCGCTCTCGATCTGCGACAAGAGCGGTTGGGAAAGGCCCGTTTTTTCGGCAATCACCTGCAGGGAAACCTTTTGCCCCTGTCGGAGGTTCTTGATTTTTTGTCCCAGATTGAGCTCTTTGAGTTCCTCTTTCACATCCGATGTCATACATGCCTCCGCGCCATCAACTCTTTGCAGAATCCCCGCGAAGGGGTCCCGCCTTCTCGGATCCCTTAAACCCTTTAAATCAATCAGGAAAAGCCCCTGATTGTTCCCATCATACCCGATAGCCAGAAATTTTCAAACTGAAATTTGATGGTTTTATAAAAAGTCCGGCAGAACTTCTCTTCTTGCCCGGGCCATGAAATTCCCTTGTTTGGGTCATTTCGCTGTGCAATCTGCAATTTTCAATTTGCCATTAGGTTTTTTTCTCTATGCTCTATGCTCTATGCTCTATGCGCCATTGGCCTTGAGTTGGGTTCATATCCTGTTGGGTTCATGTCCTTGACGCCCGGCTCTTTCTACGTTATAAGAGATGTATCATTGCGAAAGGAATTGCCCGTGACCAAACATCCGAAAAGACCGAGGGCCCACACGCTGGGAGAGCTGAAAAAGGCCGACTATGTTCCGCAAACGGTCAAGGCCGAGATGCGCCGGAACCTGATCGCCAAGATCCGCCGGAACGAAGACCTCTTCCCGGGCATCATCGGGTACGAGGAGACCGTCATCCCGCAGTTTGAAAACGCCGTCCTGTCCGGGCAGGATGTCATTTTCCTGGGCGAGCGCGGGCAGGCGAAATCCCGGATGATCCGCGGCATGATCAACCTGCTCGACGAAGAGATCCCGGCTCTGGCCGGGTGCGAGATCAACGACAATCCGTACCAGCCCATCTGCAAAAGCTGTCAGGAAAAGGTGCGGACCCTGGGGGACCGGGCGGAAATCGTCTGGCTCGGGCGCGAGAAGCGATACGGCGAAAAGCTGGCCACGCCGGATGTCACCATCGCCGATCTGATCGGCGAGGTTGATCCGATCAAGGTCGCCGAGGGGCGGTATCTCTCCGACGAACTGACGATCCATTACGGCCTCATTCCCCGCACCAACCGGGGCGTCTTCGCCATCAACGAACTGCCGGATTTGAGCGAAAAAATCCAGGTCGGCCTCTTCAACATCATGGAAGAGCGGGATGTGCAGATCCGCGGGTACAAGATCCGCCTGCCCCTGGATGTTTACATCGTAGCCAGCGCCAACCCGGAAGATTACACCAACCGCGGTCGGATCATCACCCCGCTCAAAGACCGCTACGGATCCGAGATCCGCACCCACTACCCCAAAACCATGGAAGCGGAAATCCGGATCATGGACCGAGAGTGCACCCGGTTCGACGACGACGGAGAATTTCAAACGCAGATCCCCCCCTACCTCAAAGAAATTGTTGCGGAAATATCGGCGCTGGCCCGGAAGTCGACGGAGATCAACCAACGCTCGGGCGTTTCGGTCCGGGTCTCGATCTGCAATTACGAAAACGTGCTCAGCAACGCCCTCCGCCGGTCCATCCGCATAGGGGAGAAGGAAGTGGTTCCGCGGATCAGCGATCTGCCCTACCTGGCCGCTTCCACCGGGGGGAAAATCGAATTCGAGTCCCTGGACGAAGACCGCGGCGAGAGCATCATCCAGAAGCTGATTTCCAAAGCCGTTCTGAACACCTTCAACCGGTATTTCCCGGTCCAGCAGTTCGACGACTTTCTTTCCAAGTTCCGCACCGGCTGGTCCATGGAGGTGTCGGAGGGGATGAAGTCCTCGTTCTACGAGGACAAGGCAAGGGAGGTTCAGCCCCATGCGAGCGGGATCGGCGGATTGCTCGAAGCCTTGAAGAAGCTTCAATGCGAATCCAGCCCCGGAATGCTGGCCTCCGGTCTGGAATTCATTCTGGAGGGGCTGCATCTCCACCGTCGCCTCAACAAGGAGCAGATATCCGGGAAGTCCTATTACCGGGTTTGATTATTTGAAATCGTTTCGCCGCAAAAATGAAGATTAAAAAAAATTTTGCCACAGAGGACACAGAGCCCACAGAGTTTTAGGAAATAAATAAAAGACCACCCTAAAACCAGGGAAGCTCTATTCCATTATTGATGAACTTCGTAAAAAGTCAGTCATCTCCCGCGAAAGCGGGAATCCAGAATCTGCCAAGATATTGAAAAGACTGGATTCCCGTTTTCACGGGAATGACGAATTCTATGAATTTCGACTTTTTACCAGACCATCATTATTAAATATTGCTAATTTTTTTCGTGAGTATTTGCACCTCTGTGATCTCTGTGGGCTCTGTGGCAAAACGCTTTTGAATTTTCTTTTTTTATCTGCATTTTCTACGAAAGAAAGAACCCGAATGGAACATCCGCCAGACGCCTTCGAAAAAAATGAACCGGCCGCAAAACCCCGCGACGAGCTGATCCGCCTCCTCCTCACGCTGAATGCCAAGCTCAGGGAAAAGCTGAGTCTTTCCAAAAAGAAAGAAACCGCCCCGCACCAAACGGATGTGGTGATCATTATCATGACCAACCGCCAAGGGAAGACCGGCCCCGGGAAGCCCCTGCGGCCGACCAAGACCCAATCCCTCCCGGGGGACTGGATGGAAGATCTTTTTGCGGAAATCGAGGGGCCATCCATCCGGAGACGAAAAACTTCTTGACAAACCCCTCGCCTTTTGATTATATTCCCCATCGTCCCACGCTCGTGCCAGAAATCCGATGACGCAAGACCCATAAACGCAAATCAAAGAAGGAGGAGCGAGATGAAAAAAGTTTTTGCGGCTTTTTTGATCGTGGCTTTGGTGGCGGGAATTTATTCCCCCGTCTGGGCGAAAGAAAAGGTCAAAATTGCGGTCATGCACTCCATAACCGGATCTCTGGCTTTGGCCGGGGGGTTGGCCGGGCAGAGGGGCTCCCTGATGGCGATCGACATGTGGAATGCCCGGGGCGGGATTCTCAATAAATATGACCTCGTCCCGGTGGAGGCCGACGACCAGTCCAACCCCGATGTCGCCATCCGCGAGGCGGAGCGCCTCATCAGTGTGGAAAAGGTTCCGGTAATTCTGGGGATCTACTCCAGCGCCATCGCCACCCCCCTTGCCCCGATCTGTGAAAGAAACAAGACCATCTTCTGGATCACGATCGCCATTTCCGACAAAGTGTTGGAAGGCAAGAACCTCACGTACACCTTTCGCCCGCAGGTCATGGGATCCCAGTACGGAATCAGCGCTGTGGAGTATCTTAAGGACAACATGGCCAAGCTCGGTTACAAGAGCCCCAGCGACATCAAGATCGCCATTACCTATGAAGACGGACCCTACGGGGTCAGCTGCAAAACCGGAGGGATCGACCAGGCCGAGAAGCATAAAATGAAAGTGGTCCTCACCGAGGGCTACGATCACAAAACCAAGGACCTTTCTTCCCTGGTCCTGAAGCTCAAGGCGGCCAAACCGGATGCGGTCTTGAACACCGGGTATTACCCTGATATCGTCCTCTTCATGCGCCAGGCCCGGGAAATGGGATTTCAGACCAAGGCCCTCATCGGCCACGGCGCCGGATACGCCAATTTCCAGAATCTGGAAAAACAATTGGGGCCGGAAATGATTCAGTACGTGTACAACATCGATCCCGCCGCCGGCTCAAAATTTGAATCGGGGCCAATTGCAGAAAGAACTCGGGCCGATCATCGACGAATTCCTGAAACGTTACAATGAAAAATACAAGGAAGCCTCCCCTCCGGCCCATGCGACGATGGGTTTCACTCATGCCTGGGTCCTTCTCCAAACGATGGAACTGGCCGTCAAGAAATACGGAACCCCCACAGCCGATAACATTCAAAAAGCGGCTCTGGAAATCGATATCCCGGAGGGGGGAACCACCTCGGGCTACGGGATCAAATTTGCTCCTCCGGGCCATACTTTCTCCGGCCAAAACCTTCGCTGTGCCCCCATAGTAATGCAGTGGGTCAAGGGCAAGGTGGAAACGGTTTGGCCAAAAGCGCACCAGACCATCGACCCCCTGCTGCCGGCCCCGAAAGACTGGCCGCTTGCGGTGAAATAATATCCTGGCGAATCCCCTTTCTCATCCTTGAGGGGAAAGGGGATTTTGATTATCGGCCTTGATCTGAATCCTGACGGCTGAAAGCTGGTTCTCACCCTCACCCTGACACTGGCATTGTTTTTCTATGCTCGAACTCATCCAGGTAGATCGTTTTTTTGGCGGCTTCCAGGCCCTGAAGAAGGTCAGCCTGACCGTGGAAGAAGGGGAATTCCGGGGGCTCATCGGCCCGAACGGGTCGGGGAAGACGACGATTTTCAATGTGATCTCCGGGGTCTTTCAGGCCTCCACCGGCCAGGTCAAGTTTCTCGGCCAGGACATCACCCGCTTCACCCCCGACCAAATCTGCCACTCCGGCCTCACCCGTTCTTTCCAGATCCCGCGACCTTTCAAGGAAATGACCGTGGTGGAGAACGTGATGATCGGCGCCCTCTTCGGCAAGCGAATTACGGGAGCTTCCAAGGGGAATCCCCATCAGGAGGCGCTGCGGTGGCTGGATTTTGTGGGTCTGAAAGTGGGCGAGAACACCATGCCCGGCGAATTGACCGCCGGGAACCTCCGCCGCCTGGAGCTGGCCCGAGCCTTGGCCACCCATCCCAAGCTCCTCCTGGCCGATGAAATCATGAGCGGGCTGAATCAGGAAGAAATCGTTTTGGCCTCGCAGGTCTTGAAGAAAATCCGGGAAGAGATGAAGATCACGATCATCTGGGTCGAGCATATCATGGGCGCCCTCATGAACTTGGTGGAACGGGTATCGGTCCTGGATTACGGCCAGATCATCGCCGAGGGGACCCCCCAGGAGATTTCCAAGAACCCGAAAGTGATCGAGGCTTATCTCGGGGAGGAAGAGGTAAGCCATGCTTGAAGTTCGGGATCTGAATGTCTTCTACGGGGAATTTCAGGCCCTCTTTGACGTCTCGCTGCGGGTTTCCGACGGCGAAACGGTGATCACCGTGGGGCCAAACGGGGCGGGGAAATCGACCCTCCTCAAAACTGTCTCCGGCCTTCTCCACCCCCGTTCCGGAAACATCACCTTTCTGGGAAAACGCATCGAGGGTCTCCCGGCCCATGCGATCGTGGAACTGGGAATCACCCATGTCCCCGAAGGGGGGCGTCTCTTTCCCTTATCTGACGGTGCTGGAAAACCTGAAGATCGGTTCCTATCTTCCCCGAGCCCGAAGCGAATCGGGAAAGATCCTGAAGGAGATCTACCAGCTCTTCCCCATCCTGGATGAACGAAAAAAGCAACTCGCCGACACCATGAGCGGGGGCGAGCGCCAGATGCTGGCGATCGCTCGGTGCCTCATGTCCCGGCCGAAGCTGATCCTGCTGGATGAGCCGTCCTCCGGGCTTGCCCCCCGGGTCGTTTCGCGGGTCCTGGAGTTCGTTCATCAGATCAAGAGCCAGGGGTACGCCATCCTCATGGTGGAACAGAACGTCCGCAAAGCCCTCAGGCTTTCCGACCGGGCGTATCTCATGGAGTCCGGCAGGGTCCATAAGGAAGGGACCCAAGAATCCTTTTTCCAGGATCCCTACATCAAAAAGGCGTATATCGGATTATAAAATATGCTCGACCTTCTCATGAATGCGGCGCTTAACGGCCTGCTTTTAGGCGGGGTTCTTGCCCTTCTGGCCTTCGGCATGAATTTGATCTTCGGCGTGGTCAAAATCATCCACATGGCCTACGGCCAGTGTGTCATGCTCGGGCTTTATTTCGTTTACACCCTGGTCACCCATTTGGGCCTACCGATTATTCTGGCCTGTCTTCTAACCTTGCCCCTTATGGGTATCATCGGGATTGGTCTGCAGATGTTCGTCATCAATCCCCTTCTCCGGGCCAAAGCGAACCCGCTCACCCAGCTCCTGGCCCTCGCCGGATTAACCATCGTGATTGAAAACCTGGCCCAGGTGATCTGGGGGGCGGATCTGCGGGGCATCAATATTCAACTGCCCCTCATCAGCATCGGCAACGTATTTCTGCGAACCTCCAACCTCATCGCCTTCTTCGGCGCCCTGTTCACCCTTTGGGGGCTTTATCTGTTTTTGAATCGCACGTATCTTGGCCTGGCCATCCGCTCCATCGCTCAGGACGTGGACAGCTCGCGCCTCATGGGCATCAATCCCCAGGCAATCTATTACGTGACCATGGCCGCCGGCGGAGTGCTGACCGGGGTGATCGCCGCTTTCTTTTCCCCCATCTACGCCGTTCACCCCCATTTCGGGGGGAGTTTCACGATGATGGCCTTCATCATCGTGGTTCTGGGGGGCATGGGCAATTTGCTGGGCGGGTTCATCGGCGCTTTCGTCATCGGGCTGGTCACCTCTTTATCCGCGGCCCTGACCTCGACCGAAATCGCCGATATCATCGCGCTGGTTATCTTTATCGCCGTTATCCTGATTCGGCCGCAAGGCCTTTTGGGTATTCGGGTAGCAAAATAGGAGGAGTCTTTTGCGCGCCGCTCCCGTGTTGATTGTCATCTGTGCCGCTATTTTGAGTTTTCCCTATTTTTTCCCGTCCCCCTATCTTATTCACATCGGGACTTTGATTTTCATTTTTTCCTTTATCACCACGGCTTGGTCCTACATGGGCAGGTTCGGTCTGGTCTCTTTGGGGCACGGGGCCTTCCTGGGGATCGGCGCCTATACCTCGGGCCTCCTTTTTAATTATTACGGTCTCTCCCCTTGGATCGGCATGATCCTGGGGGGAGCGGTCGCGGTTCTTTTTGCCATGATCATTGGATATGCCTGTTTCCGGTTTGGCGTGATCGGGGACTACTTTGCCTTGGTCACCCTGGCCCTGGGGGAAGTGGTCGCCCTGACCATCATCGCTTTCCGGGATATCACCGGCGGGTCCCTGGGTTTCACCCTCAAATCCATGGGAACGTCCCTGTCTCTATCTGCAATCCGAACACAAGATCCATTTTTACTACATCTCTTTGGGCTTTTTGATCCTGAGCCTCTTGGTCTGGAAATGGATCGATCGGTCCAAGATGCAGAAAGCCCTCCGGGCTATCGGCGAGGATGAAATCGCCGCTTCCACCCTGGGAGTGGGAATCATCCGCTACAAGGTGATTATCACGTCGATCAGCGCCTTTACGACGGCCATCGGAGGGGTACTGTACGCCCAGTACATCACGTATCTGAACCCCCATACTCTGGCGGGGGTGCCGCCTTCTCTCGAAATTGCCTTCAAGGCAATTCTGGGCGGGATGTTCAGCCTCTGGGGTCCGGCGATCGGGACGGCCTTGATTGTTTCGTTGGAGGAATATTTCCGGGTGGCTTACGGAAGCACGTTCGTGGGTTTCTCGCAGATCATCTACGGATTGGCTCTGGTTCTGCTGATTATCTTCCTTCCCAAAGGCATCTACGGAAGCCTCCAGAATTTCCTTGCCCGGAGGAAGAAATCCTGAGGCCCCGCCTGCCGGATTCGTTCCCCGATATTTTTTCCCTCTCCCGCTGGCGGGAGAGGGAAAGGGCGAGGGCGAACCGGTGTGTCGTTCCCTGCAATCAGGCGTCCAGCACCTCGCGCACCTTCCCGGTCAATTTTTCAACCGTAAAAGGCTTCTGCAAAAATGCCATGGCCTGATCCAGAATTCCCTGCTGGAAGATGATGTTGTCCGCGTAACCAGACATATAAAGGACCCTCAGATTCGGGATAAAGCAATTTCATGCGCCGGGCGAAATCCGGCCCGTTGATCCCGGGCATGACCACGTCGGTCAGGAGGAGTTGAACCGGCTCCCTCGTTTGCTCCAGCATGAGAAGGGCATCCCCCCCGTGGGAAGCGTCCAGGACTCTATATCCTTGCCTGGAGAGAATCCCCTGGGCCAACTTCCGGACTTCGTCTTCATCTTCGACCACCAAAATGGTCTCGGACCCCCTCGGCATTCTTTCTCCCCCCGTTTTTTTTGCCGCCGTCTCCAGGGGTTCATCTATCGCGGGCAAATAAATTTTCGCGGTCGTGCCGAATCCCGGCTCGCTGTAAATCAGGATTTCCCCCCGGGATTGCTTGACGGCGCCGTAAACCGTGGAGAGACCCAAACCGGTTCCCTTGCCCTTTTCTTTCGTGGTGAAGAACGGCTCGAAGAGCCTCTCTCTTACCTCAGGAGGCATGCCGATCCCCGTATCGCTGACGGAAAGCCTCACATACCGCCCCGGTTTGAGACCCATATGTTTCCCGGCAAATTCCTGATCGACCTCCTCGTTGCCCGTTTCGATCGTCAGTTTACCGCCGGTCGGCATGGCATCCCTTGCATTCACCACTAAGTTCAGGATCGCCTGTTCGATCTGGCCCGGATCGGCCTTCACCCTTCCCAAACCGGCGGTCAAGGAGGTTTCCAGCTTGATATCCTCCCCGATGACCCGATGCAGCATCTTTTCCAGGTCGCGGAGAAGGTGATTCAGGTCGATCACCTTCATCTCCACCACCTGACGGCGGCTAAAGGCCAGGAGCTGCCGCGTCAGGTTCGCCGCCCTCTCGCCCGCTTTCAGGATCGATTCGAATTTCTCCCGCAGGGGATCCCACTCTTTGAGCTCCAGGAGGGCCAGCTGGCTGTGGCTGTTGATCACGGTCAGGAGGTTGTTGAAGTCGTGGGCCACGCCCCCCGCAAGCCGCCCCACCGCTTCCATTTTCTGCGCCTGGAGAAATTGGGCTTCCAGCTTTTTCTGTTCGGTGATATCGCGGGCGAAGTTCAAAGTCGCCGACCGCCCCTCCCAGACGATTGGAACCGAATTCAGCTCAACCCAAAATTCCAGGCTTTTCCGGTTGCGGATCCGAAACGTCCGCCCCGAAGGAATCTTTCCCTCGCCAGATCCATTTTCTCCCCAAATGCTCTCCCGGTCCAAGGGGTGAATATGCTCCCTGAAGGGAATTCGGGCCAGTTCCCGGTTTTCGAATCCCAACAGTTCTTCCGTCTTGGGGTTTGCAAAGCGGATCACATTGTCCTGGATGATGAAGATGGCGTCATTGGCGTTCTCCACTACGAGACGGTATTTCTCCTCCGATTCCCGGTGCGCGCGCTCGGCTCTCTCCCGGGCATGATACAGTTGGGCATTCGCCACCGCCCCGGCAATCTGCGCCCCCACTTTCTCCCCCAAACGAAGGTTTTCCTCCGTAAAGGTTCCGGAGGTGGATCGCTGGATGTTGAGGATCCCGATCACGCGATCCTGGGAAAGAAGGGGAATCACCATCATCGACTGAAAGCCGGCCTCTACGAGCGGAAGAAGCCCCGGGAAACGGCGGGCGGATTCCTCCATTTCCCCCTTGCGGATCAGAATGCTGGTCCGGGTTCCAATCACTTCGCCGGCGACGGTTCCAGCCAGCGGAATGACATCCCCTTTCTGGCGTGAAATAACGTCCGCGCCGTAAACGTATGGGATCATAAAAGCGGCTTCGTCCTCCTGGATAATATTGATCGCCATGCGATTAAAAGGAATGAGTCTTCGAACCGCTTCGGAAACCCGCTCGTAAACCGTGTCGATGTTCAAGGTGGAACAGAGAATTTGCCCGATCTCGGCCATGATGGCGTTTTCCTGGGCCAGGCGCCGGGCTTCCTCTTCGCTCTGCTTGAAAGCCGCCTCCGTCTTTTTTTGTTCCTGGTACAACTGCGCGTTGGAAATGGCTCCGGCGATCTGCGCCGCAATACTCTCCGCCAGGGTGACGTCATCCTCTCGGTACGCATCGGGTTTTGTGGAGCGCAGATGGAGGACCCCGATGACCTTTTGGCTGGAAATGAGGGGCACCGACATCATGGAGCAAAGTCCCGCTTCGTAGGTGGCCACAAGGCTTGGATATTTTTTCTCCAACTCCCTCTTGTCGCGCGGACAGACGATCAGCGTCTTCTTCGTGCGCAGAATCTCCTCGTTCCCCGACCCGGCCAGAGGAAAAAAATCGCCGACTTTTCGACCCTCCACCGCCACTCCCGAAACATACGCGCTGACCGCAATTCCCTTCTCCTCATTGTTGAGATTGATGGCGATGCGGTCGAAATCGATAAGTTTCCGTGCCTCCTCGGCAAAGCGCTCATAAACTTCTTCGATATTCAAAGTCGAGCCGATAATCCGCCCGATCTCGGCCATCACCATTTTATCGGCCGCTAATTTCCGGGCTTCTTTCTCGCTGCGTTTGAGGGCTTCCTCGGTCAGTTTGTGGTCGCTGATATCCCGCACGTATTCGATAACCCCGCGCATCCCCCGCGTATCCGGATCCAGGAGAGGGAAACTGTACAAATCCAGCCACCCGACAATTTCTCCTCCGGGTCCCCTCTTCGCCACCCTTTCGTTGGCTTTCTTCCCGGTCTGAATGGCCCGCAACGTGGGGCAATCGGCACAGGGTTTTCTTTCCCCGCGGTATGCCTCGTAGCATTTTTTCCCTTTCAGGGGGAGCGCATGGGCATACCAGCTTTCCATGGCCTGGTTCACCCGGATGATGTTCAAATCGGTGTCTAAAATGCTGATTCCGTCCTGGATGCTGGAAAAGATGCTGGATAGAAATCTTTCCCCTTCGAGAAGAGCCGCATCCGCCCGCTTGTGCTCCGTGATATCCGTGATAAGCCCTTCATAGTATAGCCGCTTGCCTTTTTCATCCTTTACCACCCGGGCATTGCTCGAGATCCAGATCTTTGTTCCGTCTTTCCGCAGAACTTCCGACTCAAAGTTCCGGACCGAGCCCTGCGATTCGAGGAGGCGTTTGAATTCCTTTCGCCGTTCGGAAGAAGCGTAGTACTGATGGTTGATGTCCTGAATGTGTTCGCGGAGATCTTCGGGGGATTCGTATCCGAGAATCCGCGCCATGGCCGGGTTCACGATGACGAATTTTCCCTCCGGAGTCGATTGGTAAAACCCTTCGATGGCGTTTTCAAAGATGGACCGATAATCCGCCCCGTTCCCCCTGATTTTTTGGGGCTGTTTCCTTGCTGGCCCCCGCTGCGCGTTCATCCTTTCGTCCTCCCGGAAAGAAAATCCTGACAAAAAATTAATTTATTTCATGATGTCCTCAGGTTGAAGAGAACTCGCCCGTTCCCGGTTCGATTATTTCAAGGCATCGGTCATCCTTTTCACAATGATCCTATATCGTCAATTATGTCGGGATCCTTAACCCTTCAAACGCATTGAGATTTAAGGGAAACTTTTGCCTACCCCTTCCAGATGGGGTCGAGTCAGTACCCATTCAGTGACGGGGGGGCGGCAGGCTTTGTTGTTGGCCTAGGCTGGGGGTTTGGGCGGTACGCGCCGGAAGCATCGGTCGGGATGAGCAGAGACTCGGAGAAAACCCTGAGACTCCGATCTCAGCGGCGGGAGGCCTTGGCCCCCGCCCCCGTCCACGAAGAAATCAGCGCCTTATAATTCCAAGCGTAGCGCCCGGACCCCCAGGCCAGGGCGCCTCCTGCTATTCACGCCGGACCTGAATCCGTAGCGGCTTCCCACCCTTGACTGAAGGGTTGCGTCGAGTCACCTATTTATCGTTGACACCCCGCCCACCCTTTTCCTATACTCAAAACAGTCGCCGAGGAATCCCCGAAGAGGTTTTTTATCGCTTCTTTTCGGGATTCCGATTTTTCTTCATCCTCAACCTGACACTCACACTCTTAACCCAAAGGGAGAAATGTTATGAAAGCAGCTTATTACCACGGCAACAAAACCATAAAAACAGGAGAGTCCGTTCCTCGCAAGCCGGGACCCGACGAGGTGCGGATTCATGTCGCCTACTGCGGCGTCTGCGGGACGGATTTGCACATCTTCAAGGGGGGAATGGACAAGCGGGTTTCCATGCCCCAGGTCATCGGCCATGAGATGTCCGGGGAGATCGCGGAGGTCGGGTCTAACGTAAAGGGTTGGTCGCCGGGGGACCGAGTCGTGGTTCGCCCCCTGCACCCTTGCGGCAACTGCCCGGCCTGCAAAGCCGGTCATTCCCATGTCTGCTACAACCTCAAATTTTTGGGGATCGACACCCCCGGGGCGTTCCAGCGGTCCTGGACCGTTCCCGCCCACACCCTGCACCGCCTGCCGGCCCATCTCTCCTACGACCTTGCGGCCCTGATCGAACCGGTTGCGGTTGCCTGTCACGATATCCGCCGGGGGGACCTCCAAGCCGGAGAAGAAGCGGTCGTGATCGGGGGAGGGCCCATCGGGCTCCTGATCGGATTGGTGGCCAAACAGGCCGGGGCGAAGATCCTGATCTCGGAAGTCAACCCCTTCCGTTTGAACCTGGCGAAGGAGTTGGGTTTGGAGGTGGTGAACCCGAAAGAAACGGATCTGAGCGAATTTGTTTTGAAGCGGACCCAGGGAACCGGAGCGGATGTCGTTTTCGAGGTTACGGGAACGCCTACCGGGGCGGCGGTTATGACCCAGTTGGTCCGGGTCCGCGGCCGCATCGTGGTGGTGGGCGTCTTCGGGGATCCCCCCAAGGTCGACCTCTTCCGCTTTTTCTGGCGCGAACTGCACCTCTGCGGGGCCCGCGTTTACGAGGCCGAGGATTTTGAAAAGGCCATCGATCTGGCGGCGCGCGGCGCTTTTCCCCTCGAAAGGTTGATCAGCGCCCGCTGGCCCGTGACGGAATTGCAGAAGGCTTTTGAGCAGATCGAGGCGGGGACGGATTTGATGAAGGTCCTGATTGACACGCGGGCAGAATAAAACGAGCGGAGGGGCGATTTATGAATCGCCCCTCCGGGTAGGTTCTCTGCGAATGCCCTTTTTACAAAGCCGTCAGGATTGATGATCTCCCGACAACTCAGCGAAACGACGGGTTCGATCGTATGGGCGCCCGGCCGGACGCCCATAATCAGGCGAGGGCAACTCGCCCCCACCTGTAAGGCACGCAAAAACCGAGGAGCGAGGCTCCTTAGGGGCGGCAACGACGAAGTTGCCGCGCAACGCCGCAGATGGACTTTTTACGAACCCATCCGGGAGCATCAAAACTTATGGCGAATGATGGCGCCCTTGTCCGCCGACTCGGCCAGGCGAGAATAGAGCGCCAAATACCCCTTTTTGAATTTCGGCTCCGGCCGTTTCCATTTCGTTAGGCGCTCCTTGATCTCCGCATCGGAAACATGGAGATGGAGGTTGCGAGCGGGGATATCGACGGTGATCAGGTCCCCGTCTTTGACGATGGCCAGCGGGCCCCCCTCTGCGGCTTCCGGAGAAATGTGGCCCACGAAGCAGCCGTTGTTCGTCCCCGAGAAGCGTCCGTCCGTGACCAGCGCGGTCTTCAGCGCCAGCCCCTGGCCGAAGAGGAGTTTCATGGCGATGTACATTTCCCGCATTCCCGGTCCGCCTTTGGGCCCTTCGTAGCGGATCACGACCACTTCCCCTTCCCCCACTTTCCGGTCCAGGATGGCCTGGTTGGCCGCTTCTTCGCAGTCGAAGACGCGCGCTTTCCCCGTGAACTTCTGGATTTCCGGGCGGATGGCGGCGGGCTTGGTGATGGCGGTGTTCGGGGCTAGGTTCCCCCGCAGGACAGCCAACCCTCCCCCCTGAGCCCAGGGGTCCGCCAGGGTCTTGATCATCCCGGGATTTTTGATCTTGGCCTCGGCCACATTCTCGGCCACCGATTTTCCGCTCACCGTCAGGGCGTCTCCGTGGAGAAAGGAAAGGATCTCCTTCATGACCGCCGGAACCCCGCCGGCGAAATGAAAGTCGGGAACGTTTTGGGGCGCCGCCGGAAAGATTTTGGCAATCAGGGGCGTGGTGCGGCTCAGTTCCTCGAAGTGATCCACGTTGAGGTCCACATCCGCTTCATAGGCCAACGCCAGCATGTGCAGAACGGCATTGGTGGACCCGCCGACCGCGGCGTTGAGGCGGATGGTGTTTTCGATGCTCTTTCGGTTGATGATCTTCCGGGCGGTGAGCCCCTCCATGACCATGCGCACGATCCGCCGCCCCGACTCCTGGGCCGCCCGCAGGCGATCGGCGTGGACGGCCGGAATCGCGGCGCTCCCCGGGAGACTCAGGCCGAGGGCCTCGGCCAGGCAGCACATGGTGTTGGCCGTTCCAAAGAACGAGCAGGACCCGCACCCGGGCCCGGCGCAGTTTTCCAGGTTCCGATACTCCTCCGCGGTCATCTTCCCGGACTTCAGCATGCCCAGCCCTTCGGTCAGGGCCGAGATATCCGCCTCGCGGCCGTCGAACTCGCAGCCGCCTTCCATGGGCCCTCCGGCCACCAGGATCGCCGGGATGTCCATGCGCGCCGCCGCCATCAGCATGCCCGGGACGATTTTGTCGCAGGATCCGAGAAGAACCACCGCGTCGAGACGGTGGGCGCCGATCATCATTTCCACATCGTTGGCGATGAGATCGCGGGTGGGGAGAATGTAGTGCATTCCGTCGTGTCCCTGGGCGATGCCGTCGCAGGCGCCAATGACCCCGAACTCGACGGGCGTGCCGCCCCCCTGGAAGATCCCCTGCTTGACATAATCGGAAACCAGCCGCAGGTTGTAGTGCCCGGGCACGACCCGATTCCAGGAATTGGCCACCCCGATCAACGGCCGGGAAAGGTCGTAATCGCTGTACCCCATCGCTTTGTAAAGCCCCCGCACCAAAGACCACTCGGGCGGCTGTAAAATATCCTTGCTTCGCCAAACCATTCTCTTCCTCCTTTGAAAAATTATTTCCCATTTAGGGGACGTTGCTTAATAACTTAATTATTATGAAATTGGCCAATTTCCCTTCCTACCGACACCAGATGGGAAACCGCCCCGGAGGTCAAACGCAAATCTTTCATCAATTCGCTTCCCCTAACTCCTCCTTTCTCTTTCGCCAAGAAACAATACAAAGCTCTCGCCTTCGCGATTTTTCGAGCGCGACTAAGACTCCTGATCTCCTCCCATTCTACCCCTGTCTTCGCCTGAACCCACCCGGCAATCTGGGCAAGAGACATTTGCCTTGGGATTTTTTCTTTTCCTTTCAGGTTCAGGATGGATTCAACAAATTCCCCGTCTCCTAAAATTCTGGCGTCAGATAATTCCTTTTCCTCTTCTCCCCAGCCACTCAAACTCCCAACCCGCCCGTGGCTTTTCTTCAGTCCGCCGCCCGAGAACTGCCCTTTCTTGAATTTTCCGACCCGGTCGGAAATAAAAGCCTCGTAGTTCCGCCTGGCTTTTTTCAAATCCTCTCCAAACTTTTCCAGGACCTCGATGGAAGCCAAAAAGTCCGCTCGAAAGTCTCCCATTACCGCCCCATGCCCGCACCATCGATATTTCCTCAAATCCTGCAAACTTTCAACAAAGCCGGCCCGCAGCGGATTCAAATGAATATAAGCGACCAATTCGAGGAAATAGGATTCGTAATCACATAGGATCGCCTTGTACCGGTTCTGAAAAAGATGCCCCGTTCTTCTCCGCCGGAGATTGAAGCTTACGGCATAACCGGTCATCAACCGCCGCATCAGTTCTGCCAGCGGTCTTTGTCCTCGCAGAATCAGCAAGTGGAAATGGTTCCCCAACAAGCTGTAAGCCAAACATTTGCTGCCATTTTTTTGCAACCCCCTGCCCAGGCGATCCAGAAAATCCATGTAATCGAATTCATGCACAAAAATTCTGCGGCCCTCAATCCCGCGGGCAATTACATGGTACAGGGTTTCGGAAATATCAATTCTCGGCTGTCTCGGCATATTTCCCCTTTATTTATAATTAAGATATTAAGCAGCGTCCCCTAAAGGATGGAATTTTAGAGGAGTTTCTTGGCCTTCAAATGAAGGAATTGATAGCGGTCCGCGGTTCGGACTTTCACCTCCCGGATTTCGAGGCCTCGAAGCACCCCCAGGGTTGCTTCCACCCCGGCCTCCCCGAGCGCCCAAACCCTCCGGTAAAGGCCGGCCAAATCTGACACGGGCTTGCCGTTCACCGTCAGGATCAAATCGTCCTCCTGTAGGCCTCCTTTTTCCGCCGGTCCGCCGGGGGTCACCTTCTTGACAAAGACCCGGCCATGAGCCTCGTCCACATTCACGCCCAGCCAGGGGCGCGGGGACCTGCCCGGACGCCCTTTCGCAATCAGGTCTTCCAAAATCGGGCCGAGGAGGTCGATGGGGATGAACACATTGCAGGGGATGGAACCCAAACCCGGAAAAACCATTTGGGAGAAAAGGGAACCGATGCCCAAAAGCCTTCCGTCACGCCCGATGAGCGCCGCTCCCCCAAAGCCGGCATGGGGAGGCGCCGCGAAAATGGCGTTCTCGAGGATGTACTCCCAATATCCGGCAAACTCCTTCCGGGCGATGACCCGGGCGCCTTGAACCGAATCCTTGCCCCCATAGCCGGCGATCAGCACCGGGTCCCCTTCTTCAACCTTCGAAGGATCCCCGATCTTCATCGGTTCGATATCCAATGTTTTTTCCGCCCGCAGAAGCCCGAACCCGGTCTCGTGGTCGTATCCCACAAAACTTCCCGAAACCGCCTTTCCCTCGGGCCCGATGATTTCGATCTTCTCCGCCTCCAGGATGAGGTAGCCGGTAGTCAGAATCAATCCCTTGGAATCGATGACCACCCCGTTTCCTTCCCGCTCGGTCCCGAGCGTTTTCGCGGTAAAAGCCTCCGCCGGAACGATCGCTCTGATTTTGACCACCGCCTTGAGAATTTCCTCGGCCTGCTCCCCATTTGCGGAAAACGGACAAACGGCGAGAAAAATTAGAAGGATCCCGAAGGCCAGTTTTTTCATATCAACCCTCCCTTCCAGAAGAAATTTCTTTCGTTTTTAGGTTTTCCGAACACCGAGGGAAAAAGAAATCCGCAGAGGCTGCCGCCGGGAAAAGAAGAGCGAAGAAACCGCCGCGCGGCAGGAAAATTTGATGCCTTCCGAAGGGAAAAAAGAGGGAACCGGAATCAGCCTCCCGTGGCCGGGGAGAAGATGAAGACATCGTCTTCTTCCCGGAGAGGGGTGGCCGGATTCGACTGCCGGCCATTCACCAGGATCATCTTCTCAAGCCCCGCCGGGAAGCCGATATTTTCCAGAAGGACGCCGACTGTTGCCTCCGGGGCAAGATCCAATTTGAACTTCTCCTGGCCGGAGGGGGAATACCTCGCCAAATAACCCAGCAGGTGGACCCGAACCGTCATGCGCCGCCCCTCACAGCCTCAGCCCCAACTCCTGGAGCTTCGCGTCCGTGGGAACCCCCTCGGAATTCCATCCCCGGGCCTGATAATACTCCCCGAGCATCTCTTCCAGGTGGGAAACCTTCCCCTGCGACGGCCCGACGGTGAAGGGCTCGCCGGTGAGCCTTTCGGGCAAGGCGTCGTCTTTGCGGCCGAACCCGGCGCGGATCAGGAACACTCTTTCGGCGTTGAGGGTTCTCTCCCCCGCCTTCATGAGTTCCGCGAGGGAATACTCCGCGCCGGTGGCGGCGTTCAGGTATTCCAAAATCCCATCCGGGTAGATCTCCAGCTCGGGGCGCAGCAAGTTCCGGACCGCGAAAAACAGGCAGAGACCCGCCGAGTCGATGATGCTGAAAACATCCTGCCAGAATTTGGTAATCTTGGCTTTGCCCTTCCATTCGTGCGGGATCGATCGGCTTCGGGAATCCCCACCATTTCCGGATAGGCCATGTGGGCGCGGCAGTGCGAACCGCCGATGGGGGAAGTGGCATAGTTCAAGCCCACGGCCTGCAGGCCCCGGGGGTCATATCCGGGCAGCTCCAGCTTTTTCGCCACCATGGCCAGTTCCGGGTGCCCGTAGCGGGAGGCCAAGCGAAAGGAACCCTCCGCCAGCAGGTCGCCGAAGCCCTCCCGATACCCGGTCAGCCGGCAAAGCTCGACGACTTTCTTCCCGTCGCCCCATTTCAGCGGCCCTCCGGCGTCCTTCTCCGGCAGGTATCCCCGCTCGAATAGTTCCATGGCGCAGGCGATGGTGCCGCCCATGCTCATGGTATCCAGCCCTAAATCGTTGCAGACGTAATTCGCCTTGGTGATGGCCGCCAGGTTATCCACCAGGCACAGGGCCCCGAGGGCAAAACCCGTCTCGTATTCCGGGCCTTCCCCCTCCCCTTCGAAATCCGGCTCGTCGATTTTGGTATATCGGCCGCAGGAAACCGGGCACCCCCAGCAAGCCACGGTTTTTTGCAGATACTTGGCGGTCAGGGTCTGCCCCGAAATCGCCTCCCAGCCGTCAAAGGTCCCCTGCTGGAAATTCTTGGTGGGAAGCACGCCGTATTTCTGGGTGATGGGCGTCATGACGCCGATGGTTCCATGCTGGCTCAGGGGGGAGGGCCCGGCCTTGGCCCCTTCCCGGAATTTCGTCATAACCCGGTTCTGGATCTGGTCGAACTGATCCTTGTTGGCAAGGGGGATTTGCCCTTCGCCCAGGACGACCACGGCCTTCAGGTTTTTGGCGCCCATGACCGCCCCCACGCCGGAGCGTCCGGCGGCGCGGTAGCGGTCGTTCATGATCGCCGCGAAAAGAACGAGCTTTTCCCCGGCCGGGCCGATGCAGGCCACCCGCGCCTTCGGGTCGGTTTCGCCGAGAAGCAGATCGGTGGTTTCGGGAACATTTTTCCCCCACAGGTGTTCTGCCGGCTTCAGTTCGGCCTTGCCCTTGTTGATCCAGAGGTAAACGGGAACCGGCGAGCGGCCGGTGATGAGAAGGGCGTCAAAACCGGACCGCTTCAGCTCCCGCGGGAAAAATCCCCCCGAATTCGAGCAGGTGATGGCTCCGGTCAGAGGCCCCTTGGTCATCACCATGTAGCGGGCGGAAGTGGGCGCCCCGGTCCCCGTCAAAGGCCCGGTGGCCATGACGATCAGGTTTTCCGGAGAAAGCGGATCGCACCGGGGATCGCATTTCCTTGTTTAGAAAATAGACCCCCAAGCCGCGCCCCCCGATATAATCGCGCGCCACCCTCGGCTCGAGGTTTTCCTCTTGAATCCGCCCCTTCGTCAAATCGACCCGCAGAATTTTCCCGCGCCATCCGTGCATAGTCTATCCCCTTTCCGGAAACTATCCGTCGCAATTCTCGTTCAGGCCGCCAGGACCTATTTCGTTTCATTTTAGCAAATCGGCAACAAACCTGTTAGGCAAATTTGATGGTTTTGTTAACCATTCAGTAACGGGGGGCAAGTTTTGTTGTGGCCTGGGGGTTCGGGCGGTACGCGCCGGAAGCATCGGCCGGGATGGGCAGAGACTCGTTGAACGGGCTGAACCTCCGGCGGAGAAGGCGGGGGGCCTTGGCCCCCGCCCTCCCCACGAAGAAATCAGCGCCTTATGGTTCCAGGCGGACCGTCCGAACCCCCAGGCCCGCCGCCTCTTTGACCTTGCGAGGCCACCCCCTTTAAAAAGCCGATCAAGGCGGAGTTGAACGCCTCGGCTTTTTCGATGTTTGCCAAATGTTTCGCCGCCGGCAGGATCACCAGCCTCGATCCGGGGATTTTTTCCCGGATGGCTTGGGAGGCGGAAACCGGAGTTCCGGGGTCTTCCTCCCCGACAAGAATGCACGAGGGGGTTGTAATTTCCGGAAGACGGTTTAGGTAGTTCAATCGGCGGATAGCTTCACAGCACCCGATGAATCCCTCCGGAGAGGTTTCCAAAAACTGTCGGCGGATGATCCCGAGCATGGCGGGATTCTGCCGGAGATAGGCGGAAGTGAACCATCTTTCCAAGGTCGCCTCCACCAGAGCCTGCAGGCCTCTAACGCGCGCCGTTTCGATCCGCTCGGCCCACAAGGGCTGGGCTTCCTGCGGAATGACGGCGGCCGTGCTGCAAAGCACCAGGCTCCGCAGACGGGCCGGGTGGTTCAACCCCAGGTACTGCCCGATCATCCCCCCCATGGAAAGACCCACGAAGTGGACCCGCCGGAATCTTCAGCGCATCGAGCAAGGCGATCAGATCCTCCCCCAGCATCTCCAGGGTGTAAGCCCCGGCCGGGCTTTCCGTCCCGCCGTGCCCCCGGGTGTCATACCGCAAAACCTGAAAATCGGCGCGCAGCCCCTCCATTTGCGGACCCCACATGACCAGGCTGGAGCCCAGGGAGTGGCTGAGAACTACGAGGGGCGCCCCCTCTTTCCCCGAAATTTCATAATTCGTCTTGATTCCATTTGCCGTGATGACCATCTTCCCCCCTTTGATCCTGCCTTCTTTTTCGCAGAGGTTCAGCCCGTTTCATTTTCCCTTGGAATTCAAGGTTCGTTTTAAAGCGCCGAGCTCACAACGCTCTCACCTTAGAAAAAAAGCAGGAGGAAATTTCCTCCTGCCCATTTCCACCAGACCCTCCCCGAATCCTGCTCGTTAAATCGTCGTTCCGCCGTCGATGGGGATCACCTGGCCCGTGATGTAGGAGGCGGCTTCGGAAGCCAGGAAAATGATAGCTCCCACCATCTCCTCGGGTTCGGCCACCCGCGCCAGGGGGGTTTTTCCCATGGCCAATTTCAGGATGTCGGCGTTGTTCCAGAGCGCCTCGCTGAATCGGGTTTTCGTCAATCCGGGGGCAATGGCGTTGACCCGGATCTTGTATTGGGCCCATTGCTGGGCCATGACTTTTGTCGCCATGATGACCCCTGCCTTGCTGATGGAGTAGATCGGCAGCAGGTCCGGAGAGATCCCGGCGATGGAGGAGACGTTGATGATGTTGCCCCCGCCCTTTTCCTTCATGATGCGGGCGACGGCCTGACTCAGGAAGAAGAGGCCTTTGAGGTTGAGATTCATGATGGCGTCCCAAGCCCGCTCGTCCACCGCCAGGGCTTGGTCCATCGTCGGATTTGTCGCGGCGTTGTTGACGAGGATGTCGATCCTTCCAAAAGCTTCCAGGGTCTTGTCGACCAGGCTCTTGATCTCATCCGCCTTGGCCACGTGAGCCGCAATGGGAACGGCTTTCCTGCCCAGGGCTTTGACTTTCTGGGCCACTTTTTCCAAATCCGGAAGCTTTCGGCTGGCCAAAACCACATCGGCGCCATACTTGGCAAGCCCCACGGCGGCGGCCTCGCCGATCCCGCGGCTGGCTCCGGTGATCAGAGCGACCTTCCCGTTCAAAGAAAAATCCATTTTTACCTCCCTGAAAAAATGAAAATCACGAAGTTGATGCATTATGTCCAAAACGGGGGGAGATGTCAAGGAAAGGGTGGGCTCCGAATTGACTCATTAAATGTTACCGAAATAAGATTAAAAAGGGCCGGCGCATTTTTCCTTACAGGGCAGGGCCTGCTCTTATCCCTTTCACGGATTATTCCATCCGGCTATTTCCCTGCCATTCTGAATTTCCGGGTCTCGGTCGATCCGGGGTTCACCGGAGTGACCGCTTTTTATGGAATCCCGGTCTTGACAACTTTTTTGTTTTGCAGTTTAATTTGAACCGTTGTAGAAAGATGCCGGGGGGAAGGATCTCAACCGGCATCGTCGGCTTTCAAATCCCTCAGACAGATTCCAGAGGAGGGGAAAATTGAAACTGCGCACCTTCGATGGCCAACCCGCCAGGGGCGAGCTCAGCGCCGATCCTTCTTTGAGCCAGGATGGGCTCCCGGTTCTCGTTGTGGACGGCGAGGCCTATCTTCCGGACGAGGCGGACTTTTTCATTGAATCCGCGACCGACGAACAACTCGAAGCCCTCGATGACGCGGGCTATGACCTGCCGCTGTGGGAAGACCGCGAAATCGATGAATCGGAGGAAGAGGAGGAAATCGAGGAAACGGACGAGTTTTGAATTCTCCGGCGTGGGAAAACCGCCTCCCGGGTTTTCCGAAAAATTTTAGGGGCCCATCCGTTTTGCGCATCGGAAGGGAATGCTGGATTTCACGGAAAAATGAAAATGAACGGTTTCGTAAAAAGCTCCGGCTGAAAGGCGCGCAAAAAAAGGATTCGGCTTTTTACGAAACCCGCAAACGGTTGCTCTCTCCTATTTCTTCACCAGGAAGGAGCTGCGGGTCATTCCGGCGCCTACCGAATCGAACAGGATCAGGCGGGCGTCTTTTAATCTTTGCAGGTTTCGGTTTATCGCATAGCCCTGAAGGGTGTCGGGCCTAAGGGTTCCGCGCTTCAGGTCGTAGGGCAGCCGCTGCATGCAGACCACCGAGCAGTTTCCGCGCAGGTGGACATTCGTCACCATCTTGTCGGCGATATAGTCCGCAACCTCTTCCTTGGCTCCCGGATGGCCGTTGCCGATGACCTGCTCCAAGGTCAAGGGGATCATGGCGAAATTGGCCTGGTGCTCGATCAGGAGGTCGATCTCCTGCAGGGTGAGCCGGTTGCGGCTCAAAAAACCGGCAAGGTGGTTTTTCGCCCCCCGCGTGGCATGAAGAAAGACGCCTTTCCCGTCAATATTCCCGAAGACCTCGCCGTCCTGCTCCGTTAGCTCGATGAAACCGGCAAAACAGCCGTGGGTGCGGGTCGACGTGTCGAGGATCCCCTTCAGCGGGGCCGAAGGCGATTTTCCTTTTTGCCCCTGGTGCAGAGCTGAGAAGCAGCCGGCTTCCCCGGGGCCAGGTAGACGGAAACGATCCGCCCGTAGGTCCCGCCGCTCGCGTACGCCCCGGCGATGGTCTTCACGGTTCGGGGCTCGGAATCGAGCGTCATCACATCGAAGGCGAATCCCATCTCCTGGCTGTCGTAAAAATCAAGAGCCGCGCGAAAATTCTGAAAGAGGCCCGAGGCCGCCTCTTCCGGGAAAAGCCGCTCCACCATGGCGTGCTGCACCCGGGCAGCGGTCGCGGGGATCCGATATTGAACCTTGCCCATTTGATTGTCGACGATGATCCCGTCTACGCGCGCCTCGCGGCCCCACTCCGCAAGCTTTTCAGCGATGGCCGCAATAAAGTTGTCCCCGAACTCCACTCGCGCCTCGGCGAGGATTTCCCCCCGCCCGGCCGTTTTTGCGCGGTCTCCGGTTTCGAGGGCCGTCGCCAGGGCATCGTCGCCGAAGATCAGGTTGGAGGTGTCCAGGGGCCTGAACGGCTGCGCCCGGTGGATGTTCTCCGCCCCGACGATGATGGAAAGGTCCCCGGGAGCGAGAAAACCGGAAGTGGAAAGCATGAACAGCGTTTCCACCGCCACGTTGAAACCGGGACAGCCGGCATACAGATCGAAGACCAGGGCGCCGGGGCAGGATTGGCGGACCAGGTCAAAAGCGTACCGGCTGAAGGGCCCGAGATCGTATTTGTCCTCGCCCACGTTGCTGGCCGAGATGATGGCCCGGATGCGGGTCGGATCGATCCCGGAATGGTCCAGCAGGTCGCGAAAAGCCAGAACGCCGATGCGTTGATCGGGGGGCGCGGTGATCCGGCTTCGCACGCCGATGCGCTCCTCGATGGTCTTGGGCGTAACCGGTATGCCCCCTTTGAAAACCATGCCGCGATTTTCATAAACCGTGTTATCCACCAGGGTTCCGCCATTCCAGGCGCCCTGGGCGACGATTTCCAGTATCGAATCCTTACCCATTCGAGACTCCTCCTCAGATTTCCGTTGGCAGCGACTCCCCCCATTCAGGCGCAGCCCGACCCTCCGCGCCTGTTCCCCATCCATCTTTGTGAAAATATATCAGGTAAATCAGTTTTGAGCAATGATGAATCCCTTCTGGTCTGAAATTATCGGGGCTCGGGGTATTCACCCTTAGGAGGAAGAACGCACGAGGGCGGCTTGGGAAGCTTGACTGACCCAGTGTTTCCCTGTCCTGAGTCTCCGGAAATTGCCGGGTGGAGGAAACTTTTTTGTCACCAGGGTGCCCTTTTTTGTCAGTTACTTTTCATCATTTTTTCATATTTATCTATTTTTTCATATACATAGATCCTGGCACACAATTCGCTACGATTCTAAGCGACATGAAAACGGGTTACCCGAAAATCGGAAAAAGAGAGTTGAACCGCCATTTGTTTTCGGTCCTCAGCGAAAAGCGAAAACACCCCAGAATTCCCCTGCGCCTTCCGACCGAATATTTGATTCCGGGGACGACAAAAGGCCGCCTTTGTCATACTCTCAATATCGCCGAAGGAGGAGTATTGCTCTGCCTTCCGGAGAAACCAGAGGTCGGTCAGCGGCTGAGAATCGAAGTTTTTTACTATTTTGACTACGAATTGGCAAGATTTGAGGCCACCGGCGAGATCGTTTGGGTGGAAATTCTTGAGGATTCCCCCATGGAATATCATGGCGCCCTTGAATTTGTCGATCTTTCCCCCCGTGATTTTGAAAAACTGAAGAATTTTCTGAGCAAAATATTTTAGGGTCATCTCCAATTCCTCTGGTCGGTCAGACCGGTCTTTTCGTTGCCCGGACGAAAGAGCAGACGCCGAAGACAACAAGGGCCGGGATCAACCCCCTTTTTGCCGCGTGTTCCTTCGGACAGCCTGGATCGTTTCGTCGAGACGCTGCAGGAAGCGGGAGCGATCACGTTTGTCGAAGGGCGGCGGTCCCCCGGTTATGGTTCCAAGGTCACGGAGTTGAGACAGAAGCTCCCGGCTCGCCAGCGCCTCGCCGATGCTTTTCTCGCTGAAAATTCGGCCCGTTGGCGCAAGGACTTGGGCGCCCTTTTCCAAACATCGCGAGGCCAAGGGGATATCTCCGGAAACCACGATATCGTTCACGCTCGCATGCTGCGCGATCCAATCATCGGCCGCATTGAACTGCCCGTCCACAATAATGATTTCGAGCCATTTTTCAGAAGGGGTCCGCATTCGCGAGTTTGCGACCAGGGTGACCCTAAGGCCGTAGCGTTTGGCCACGCGGTAGATTTCCTGCTTCACCGGACACCCATCGGCATCCACGAAGATGTTCAACAATCCCGCTCCTTTCATTTCTATGAAATCAGCCCCGAGCCGGCCGTCCATTTCGGAGTAGCTGCTATTCACGGATGTTCTTTAGAGGGAATGTACTAAAGAATCGCCGCCAAAGCAACCCTATTCCGGCCTTGCCCTCCTTCGCTTTGATCCTTGTCCTTGGGAGGAAAGCTTGGGTTGGGCCCGGAGGCGGCCCCAAGCCCCTGCCCGAGGTCCGAAGTATTGATGAACTCGTAAAAAGTTACCGGAACGATGGTTTCGTAAAAAGCTCCAGATGCAAGGCGCGCAAAAACTGAGGGGCCGCAAATGAAGCGCAACGCAGCAGATGGACTTTTTACGAGACCATCAAGTATTGGATCCCCGTATGCTCCTCCAAGAGATAAGGGTGCAGGATTTCGGCAGATATTTAGCGCGGAAAATCACCCCTTGCCGATATTTTTATCCGCCGAGAGAAACTCCCCGGTTGGGAACTCTTGACCCCACAGCCGGAGATGGGGTTTAATAGATCTGCGGAAACAACCTTTTTCAATCCGCTGAGAACCATTTCAAATCGCTCCTTTTGTTGTTTCCTTCGCACCTGTTGAGGATTGGATGTGAAGAAGATCCAAAGAGAGAAATTCTACCCCATCGATCCCATTCTCCCCGCCCTTCAGGAGGCGGCGGCGGCCGGTCCCGCGGTTGTCCTCAAGGCCCCGCCCGGCTCCGGCAAGACGACGCGCGCTCCCTTGGCCCTCCTTTCGGTGATCCCGCCGGACAGCGGACGGATCATCGTGCTCGAGCCTCGCCGCCTTGCGGCTGTTTCCGCGGCGCGGTGGATGGCCCAAACGCTTGGCGAACCGATCGGCCGGACCCTGGGTTATTCCATCCGCTTCGAGAGCCGGACCTCGGAAAAGACCCGCATCGAGGTGGTAACCGAGGGAATTTTTACCCGACGCATTCAGGAGGACCCCGGTCTGGAAGGCATCGCCATGGTTATCTTCGACGAGTTTCACGAACGGAGCCTCCAGGCGGATTTGGCTCTGGCCCTCTGCCTTGACATCCGCCGCAGCCTGCGGGAAGACCTGAAGATCCTTGTCATGTCGGCAACCCTCGACTGCGCTCCCATTGCTTCCCTTTTGGGCGGATCTCCGGTAATCTCTTCCGAAGGCGAGGCTTTTCCGGTCGAAGAACGCTACCTTCCCGCCGACCGGGAAAAACCCCTTTTAGAGCAGGTCGCCGCCGCTGTCCGGAAGGCTTTCCGCGAGACCTCCGGCGACCTTCTCGTCTTCTTGCCGGGCGCCGGCGAGATCCGTGCCTGCAGCGATCTTCTGCGGGGCGCCTTGGAAGGGGAAGATCTTTCCATTCATCCCCTTTACGGAGATCTTCCTTTTGAAGAGCAGGAACGGGCGCTCCTCCCCGGGGAAAAGCGAAAGATCGTGCTCGCCACGAACATCGCCGAAACCAGCTTGACCATCGAAGGGGTCAGGGTGGTGGTGGACAGCGGCCTCACTCGGAGGCAGCAGTACGACCCCGCCACCGGGATGAACCGCCTGGTCACGGTCCCGGTTGCCAGATCCGCAGCTGAACAGCGCAAAGGCCGGGCCGGCCGCCTCGGGCCGGGCGTCTGCTACCGTCTTTACAGCCGCCATGCCTTTCAGTCCCTGATCCCCTTCGCCCCGCCGGAAATGCTCGTCTCCGATCTTTCCCCCTTGGCTCTCGAACTCGCGGTTTGGGGCGTCAAAGACCCGGCAATGCTCTCCTGGCTTGATCCCCCGCCTGCCGCCGCTTGGGCGGCGGCAAACCGCCTGCTAACGGACCTCGGCGCTCTCGGCCCCGGCGGCGCGGTTACGCCGACGGGCAAGGACATGAATCGCCTGCCGCTTCATCCCCGCCTCGGCCGCCTGCTCAAGCGGGCCGCCGAGCTGGGCTGCCCTCGGCTCGGCGCCGATCTGGCGGCCCTGCTCTCGGAGAGGGACATCTTCCGGCGCGAACCGTCAAGCCCCGCAGCCCGCGACCGGGATTTAAATGTCGGCGATAGGCTCGATAGCCTGCGCCGGTGGCGGACGGGAAAAGGGCTTCCCACGGAGACCGATCCCTGGGCCTTGCGGGCGGTGGATCGGACATCCCGGCAGATCCAACGCCTGGCCCCGGGGGGAGGCCAATTCCCCGGGGAAGAGCCGGCCGGGCTGATCCCCCGCCTCCTTCTCCGGGCTTTTCCGGACCGGGTGGCGAAACGCCGCGAAGAAGGCGGGAGCCGTTTTGTTCTCAGCCAGGGAAGGGGGGTACGAGTTTCCTCCCTACGCGGCCTCGGCCCCGGCCCCTTTATCATCGCGGCGCAGGTGGATGCCGGGGAAAAGGCCGAAGGGGTGGTCCACTTGGCCGAACCGATCGGCGAGGATCTCCTCCGCAAGGAACTGAGTGGGCATATCGAGACCCTGCGGCGGGTTGAATGGGACCGGCAGGAGGGAAGAATCGTTGCCGTCCTCGAAGAGCGGCTGGGAGCGGTGCAGCTCTCGGCCAGGCCATTCGCACCCGGGGAAGAAGATGTGGCCCCGCTCTTGGGCGCTGAAATCCGCTCCGGCTCCGCAAGGATCGTCTTCAGCGGGGAGGCCCGGCAGTTTCAATCCCGGGTCGCCCTGATGCGAAAGGTCTTTCCGCTCGAGGGCTGGCCCGACCTGTCTGCGGGAAACCTCCTCTCCGCACCCGAGGACTGGCTCTTTCCCTTTCTCAAGGGAATCCGCACCCGGGAGCAGCTCCAAGCATTGGACCTTCTGCCGCCCCTGCGCGCCTGCCTTTCCTGGGAAAAGCAGCGTCTCCTTGACGAGCGAGCCCCCGCGTCCCTGATCGTGCCCAGCGGCCACCGCGTGCCCCTGGATTACGCCTCCGGAGACGCGCCCATCCTGGCCGTAAAGCTGCAGGAGATGTTCGGATCGGCCGACACCCCCGCAATCGCCGCCGGCCGGGTTAAGGTGCTCCTCCACCTTCTTTCCCCGGCGCGCAGACCGGCGCAGATTACCCAGGACCTGCGCGGGTTTTGGAACAGCGGCTATCGGGAGGTGAGGAAGGAGCTAAAGGCCCGCTACCCGAAACACCCCTGGCCCGACGATCCCTGGAACGCCGTCCCCACAAGAAAGACAAAACCCCGGACCCGCTGAAGAAATCGGATGGAGGATTCTCTCCGCCTCTCCCTCGGCCCACGTGCTCATTTGCAGGGTTAACCGGAGGTATTTGCGAATCTTCCGGAAACAAAGAAATATTTATTCTTTTGCCGGGAAACAATGCCCCCTTGAGGTATTATCCGATTGCGCCCTTGATGACATATTATAAAGGGAATGCCCCGAACCTCCATATTTGACAAAGGCGACAAACATGCCAGAATAATGGGGATAGCTACCGAAACCGGATTTACTTCCATCTCCAATTAACCATGAAATACCCCATTGTCAAAACGATCACTGCCGATCACTTGGAACTGTTCGGCCTCCTGATCGAGGCCCATGGGGAAAAGGATGCCATCCTGATCAATATTCATGGGACCTCGGGGTGCTTTTACATCGAGGAATATACCCCATTCCTTGCCGAGGAGCTGCCGGCCCTGGGAATCGCGACCCTTTTTACGAATAACCGGGGCAGCCACGTCATGGAAGCCTGGCAGAAAAGCGGGGCTGCGCTGGAGATGTTTGAGGACTGCGTCCTGGACATCGATGCCTGGATCCGATATGTCCTGGATCTCGGTTACCGCCGGATTGTTCTCCAAGGCCACAGCCTGGGAACGGAAAAAGTCGTTTATTATATGAGCAGAGGAAACGCCCCCCCCTCGATCACTGCCTTGATTCTGTTGGGGGTCTCCGACTCCTTCGGAAATCAGGCCTCGATCGCCGAAAAATTCCCGGTCGATCCGATGACGGAGGCGAAGCGGTTAATGGCCGAGGACCGGGGGGAGCAATTTCTCACTTCGATCTGGCGGCCGCACGGGGGTGCGGTCCCCAAGAGCGCCGCTTCTTATCTGAATTTCTTTTCTCCCGGGTCCGAGCTGTCCAAAGCCCTCCCCCTGCGGCAAAGAGGCGGGCTCTCCTATTATCGCCGAATTCAGGTGCCCACCCTGGTCGTGGTCGGCGAGTTCGATCCCTTTACCTGCATCCCGGTACGGGACGCCCTCGAATTGCTGGCAAAGGAGAACAGGCATACGAGCGCCAAGTTGATCGTCGGCGCCGATCATGATTTTTCAGGAAAGGGGAAGGAATTGGCGCACGTCATCAAGGAGTTTCTGAAAGGCCCCCTGAAGGGATAGATAATTCTTCGCTGCTCGGTAAAACCCTCCCCAATACCCCAGGTCCCGCCGTAACCCTTCAGTCAAGGGTGGGAAGCCGCTACGGATTTAGGTCCGGCGTGAATAGCAGGAGGTGCCCTGGCCTGGGGGTCCGGGCGCTACGCTTGGAATCATAAGGCGCTGATTTCTTCGTGGACAGGGGCGGGGGCCAAGGCCTCCCGCCGCTGATATCGGAGTCTCAGGGTTTTCTCCGAATCTCTGCTCATCCCGACCGATGCTTCCGGCGCGTACCGCCCAAACCCCCAGGCCAACAACAAAGTCTGCCGCCACCCCCGTCACTGAATGGGTGCGTCCCACGCTTTCTTGCATTTTTTATATGCATGCTATAGGATAATTCCAAGTTGTCTGGATGGATCGGACAACCATAAAAATCAGACGGACAAGGAGAAGGTATATGGAATACAGGAAGATGGGAAGGACAGGCTTGAAGGTGTCGGCCTTTTGCCTCGGGACGATGATGTTTGGACGGCAGGTGGAAGAGCAGGAATCGCTCAGGATCATCCATAAGGCGGTCGATCAAGGGGTCAATTTCATCGACACGGCGGATATGTACGCAAACACCGTGACCGAGCAGATCGTCGGAAAAGCCATCAAAGGAATGCGCGATTCCCTCGTCTTAGCCTCAAAAGCCGGCCACCTTCGCAGGCTGGGAAAGAAATTCGGGGAACAGGAGATCCCGGGCCCCTTCGATTTGGCCCGCCCGCGCCCGTGGATCCCTTGGCCGGGCGGTGAGGAAGTCGGCCCCAACGACATGGGCCTTTCGCGGAAACACATCATGCAGGCCGTCGAAGGGAGCCTGAAGAGATTGGGAACGGATTACCTCGACATTTATTATGCCCACATGCCCGACTACAACACCCCCCTCGAGGAAACCTTGCGGGCCATGGACGATTTAGTGCGCCAAGGAAAGGTTCGGTACCTCGGTTGTTCCAATTTCCGGGCCTTCCAGGTTTGCAAGGCTCTCTGGATCAGCGACAAGCACAATTTGGCCCGGTGGGACATTATTCAGCCTCCTTTTAACCTGCTCGCCCGGGATATCGAATACGAGCTCCTGCCTCTTTGCCTCGAAGAAGGCATCGGGGTGGCCGTTTTCAGCCCTATGGCCGCCGGATTTCTTTCGGGAAAATATGAGCTGGGGAAGCCGCCAATCGAGGGCAAGAGATTCAGCCTGGGCCACTTGGGATTCGTTTACCACCAGAAGTACTGGAATGAACTCGATTTCAACGCCGTCCAGAAGCTGGCCAAAATCGCTCAGGATCACGGCAGAAGCCTGCCCCAGTTCGCGCTCTCCTGGATCTTGAACAAGAAGGGAATCACTTCGATTGTTTCCGGAGCCACCTCGGCGGAGCAGTTGGGGCAGAATATGGAGGCTGTGGGTGTTCAGTTGTCCAAGGAGGAGATTGAGGCCTGCGACGCAGTTTGGAACGACCTCCACCCGCCTCGAATCTTCTACGGGAGATAAGGGCTTCTCTTCTTCAGCGCCCGGCGCTTCCCTGTTTCAAAAAGGCTTGTTAGAGTACATATCCCTTTTCCCCCTTGGAACCCCGCGTAGGGGCGATTCATGAATCGCCCCTACGGGTCTTGAAATCAAAGGGCGGGGCTGGTTTAGAAGATTCCTTCAGTCTTTTTTATTGCCCCTTTTTGGCCGCCGGTTCTTTCTCCAGTTGGGCCCAGATCTTAGCAATTCTTTTTGTTTCGTTATCCCAGAACTTGGAAAGCTCCTCAGGATTCATATAATGCACAACCTCCCCTGCATTCTCTATGGTGTCGATGAAGGTCTTGTCTTTCACGACGGTCTCTAAAACCTCTCTCAGCCTCTTTACAATGGGGGCAGGCGTCCCTTTGGGAGCCATGATCCCGATCCAGGCCTGGTATTCCGCATCAATCCCCAGTTCTTTGACCGAAGGAACTTCGGGGATCGACTTAAGCCTTCGATCGCTCTGAACCGCCAAGACCCGCAGCTTGTTCCCGCGGTAGAGCGGAATGGTGGAAGGGCAAAACTGCGTCGTGAAGTCCACATGCCCCCCGACCACGGCGGAAAGGGCGGGGGCGCCTCCTTTGTGGGGGACGTGCCGGCATTGAATGCCTGCCGCTTTCATCAGCAGCTCAGCGGGAACATGACTCATTCCATAGAGGCCCCCGGAGCTGAAGGCATAATGGCCTGGTTTCGCCTTGCAGTCCTTGATGAGGTCATTCAAAGTCTTCCAGGGGCTGTTGGCCGGCACGGAAATCAGAGTCGGGCTCAGGATATAGGACCCGATGAGGGCGAAGTCTTCGCGAGTCGCCAGGGGCTTGCGGCCGTTGGCCAGCTCCCATTCATTCGCGCAGCTGATGGTTGTGCACCCCATCGTCAGGGTATAGCCGTCGGGGGCGGCCTGGGCGCCGGCCACGGTGCCAATCATCCCGGAAGCGCCGGGTTTATTCAAAATGACGACCGGCTTCCCCAATAATTTTTCGGCCGCGGCTGCAAAAGCCCGGCCCGGAACCTCAAAAAAGCCGCCCGGCGGATACACGCTGATCAAGGAGACCGGCCTCGTCGGATATTCCGCCGCATAAACCGGGCTCAACGACAGACCGACGGCCGCGATCAGGGTTAGAACGAGCAAAAACAATGAATTTTTCGATTGCATGTCACTACCTCCGTTTTTTTATTTGCTAAGCAGCCCTAAACGAACCGGACATCTTCTTCTTAACTCGCTTCCAATCCCTTTTTCGAAGAGCAAATCATTCCCCTGTTGTGAAGAAAGGCTATATGTTTCTTTTTTCCGGACTCATCAAATCTCTGCGTTCTCCGCTTACTCTGCGGGTAAGGTTGTTTCGGCCGGTTTTTACGAGGCGGTGTTCTTGGCTGATCCTTCCCCCGCCCGGATGCTTTTGTAGATGTTCCAAATTAGGAGCAGGAGAGAAAACAGAATAAAGGTGAGGGCAATCGGGCGCTCCCAAAATATGGAAAAGGAACCCCCGCTCCGCATCAGAGACTGCCGGAAGGTTTCTTCCAGGGTGGGACCGATAATCAGAGCCAGAATAAAGGGGGCCAGATCGTACCTTAACTTTCTGAAGAAATAACCTAAGACGCCGGAGCCTAAGAGCACCAGCAGCTCGAAGGGGCTCAAATTAACCGAATACGTGCCGATCAAGCAGATGAGAAGGATGATGGGGAAAAGGGCTCGAAAGGGAATCCTTAACAGGCTGACAAAAAGGCCCACCAGGGGGAGATTCAAACCGACCAAAATAATGTTTCCGATATACATGCTGGCGATCAGCGCCCAAAATATCTGCGGTTGTTCGGATATGAAAAGCGGCCCGGGGCGAACCCCATGGATCAGGAGCGCAATCATCATAACCGCAATGGCGGGTCCCGTTGGGATCCCCAACGCCAAGAACGGGATCATGGCTCCTCCGGTGGCCGCGTTGTTTGCCGTTTCCGGTCCGGCGACGCCCTCGATACGGCCCGTTCCGAACTCCTCCGGCCTCTTGGCCAACCGCTTTTCGGTGATATAACTGACGAAGCTGGACAGGATATGGGCGGATCCAGGCAGAAGACCGATGAAAAAGCCGATTCCCGATCCTCGCAAGATGGGCGCCCAGGAGGCCCGGAGCTCTTCACGGTTCGGCAGGAGCTCTCGAAAACGGGGTTTGTAGACCTCGCGAACCGCGCTCTCCCCCGTGGAATGAAGGATTTCTCCGAAACCGAAGGCGCCCATGGCTACGGGGACAAACCCAATTCCGTCATATAGGTCATGGATTCCAAAAGTAAACCGCAAGGTCCCCGTTAAAGAATCCATGCCCACCGTCCCCAAGAGAAGGCCCAAAATAACCATCGCCATCGTATTCACAAAAGGGCCCGTGCCCAGGGACCCGAGCAAGAAAAAGGCCGCCAAAAGCAGAGCAAACATTTCGGAAGGACCGAATTTCATGGCCAGATTTGCCAAGAGGGGGGCAAGAAACATTATGCCCACAATGGCAAGGGTCCCCCCCACCCACGACCCCCAAGCGGCGATGAAAAGGGCGGCGCCGGCCCGGCCTTTGCGGGTCATCTGGTAGCCGTCGAGACAGGTGACAATCGAAGCGGATTCTCCGGGGATATTCATCAAAATGGAAGTTGTCGACCCCCCGAACATGGCCCCATAGTAAATTCCGGCCAGCATGATGATCGCCCCCGTTACATCAAGCCCATACGTAACCGGTATCAGCAGAGCAATACCGGCCAAGGGGCCGATTCCCGGCAAAACTCCCACCATTGAACCCCACAGGCATCCAATGAAGCAGAGATAAATATTTTGCAGGCTAAGAGCGGTTTGAAAACCGCCCAGCAAATTGGTTAATACATCCATCCCCGTGAAAAACCCTCCATTTTCGGACAACACGCGGGAAGTTCTTTATAAATTCCAGGGCCCCAAGGGCAGATGAATCCCAAGGATTTTTCCAAAAAAATACCAACTTCCCGCCGCCAGGACTCCGGAAAGGCCCGCGGAAAAAAACCACTTAAACCGGGAAACCAGGAAAAAAAGGCTGAAAAGATAGAGAAAGGACATGAGAAGATAACCCAAATGGCTCATGAAAATAATGAAGACGAGGGTAAGCAGGATGATGGATATCGGTTTCGCCAAATTACCGAAATCCTCCGCCTCGTCAATCTTCGACTTTCCTTTATTGGAGAAAAAGATCAAACCCCCTATTATGGAGAGCAACAGGGAGAGGATAAGCGGGAAAACCGCCGCCCCGGGTTGGGTAATTTTGCCGATGGGAAGCTGAACGGAGAGGGAAAAAAAGCAAAGCCCGACAAAAAGAAAAAATATTCCTCCGGCGCAATCTTTATTCATAACAATCGAAAGTTTATAAGATTCAGCAAAGAGCGTCAAGGCAAAACTTCTTTTTTGGGTAACCCCTCAGTCACGGGTGGCCCGGGGCAACTTTTGTTGTGGCCTGGGGGTTCGGGCGGTACGCGCCGGAAGCATCGGCCGGGATGGGCAGAGACTCGGAGAGAATAGCGATTCTCCGCAAGGGGAGGCGGGAGGCCTTGGCCCCGCCCCCTCCACGAAGAAATCACTGCCTCATGGTTCCAAGCGGACCGTCCGGACCCCCAGGCCAGGGAATCACTTTGCCTTTACGCCCGACCTTTATCCGAGCGGCTGGCCACCCGTCACTGAATGGTTACTTTTTTGGGTACCTATTATGTTGTTGAACTAAGGTTACTCCGGAGATTATAGTGAACGGCAAAAGGAAGCAGGAATGGCGAAAAAGAAAATTCTCCGGAAAACCCTACCCATAATTCCATCCGAAAACCAAAATTTCCCCTCACCTTCTCCCCATTCATGATTGCAGGAATCTCTTAAATAGAACACAATGATCAGAGAGGCATCGATCCCTTTAGACACCGCCCGTGGTGGGAAAACCCCAAGGAGGACAAAAGATGGAAACGCTGAGCCGTGAGATCCGTCTCGCGCGCCGACCCGTCGGCCTGCCGCGGGAGGGCGACTTCGAACTGGCCGAAGCACGCATCCCTGAACCGAGAGAGAAAGAAGTCCTGGTGCGCAATATCTATATGTCGGTCGACCCGTACATGAGGGGGCGGATGATCGACCGCCCGAGCTATGTACCCCCGTTCCAACTCGGTGAACCCTTGGCGGGAGCATGTGTCGGGCAGGTGGTGGCATCCAGGAGCCCGGTGGTTCAGACCGGCGATTATGTCTCGGGCGCGAAGGGGTGGCGAGAGTATTACCTTGCGGAGGGAACGGAACTGATCAAGATTGATCCTCGCCTTGCGCCGATCCAGACCTATCTCGGCGCCCTGGGTATGCCGGGAATGACGGCCTATGTCGGGCTTCTCCACATAGGCCTGCCAAAGGCCGGCGAAACGGTCTTTGTCTCCGCCGCCTCGGGCGCCGTGGGCGCGGTGGTGTGCCAAATTGCCAAGATCAAAGGCTGCCGGGTGATCGGCAGTGCCGGATCGAGGGAGAAGGTCGCCTGGCTGAAGACCGAAGCCGGAATCGACGACGCCTTCAACTACAAAGAAACAGGAGATCTCGCCGCCGAGGTGGGCAAGCAATGCCCCCTGGGGATTGGCGTTTACTTTGAAAACGTCGGCGGCAGCCACCTCGAGGCGGCCCTGGAACACATGAACCCCTTCGGGCGCATCGTCATGTGCGGAATGATTTCCCAGTACAATGCGACCCAACCGGAACCCGGCCCCCGGAATTTATTTTATGTGACGACGAAGCGGCTGACGGTCCGGGGATTCATTGTTTCCGATCATCTCGACAGGCGGCCGCAGTTCCTGAGCGACATGGGACAATGGGTCTCCGAAGGCAGGGTCAAGTGGAGGGAGACGATCGTCGCCGGAATCGAAAACGCCCCGAAGGCGTTCATTTCCCTGTTCAGAGGCGAGAACTTCGGCAAGATGCTCGTCAAAATTGGGCCGGACCCCGCCGTTTCCTAAGGAGTCCATAATTGATGAACTCGTAAAAAGTCACCGGAACGATGGTTTCAATTGTAGGGGCGCGAAGCATCGCGCCCCTACATGCGAGGCGCGCAAAAACTGAGGAGAGAGGCCCCTTAGGGGCCGCAACGACAAAGTTGAAGCGCAATCCGCGGCCGGCTCTTGGCTGGGTTTATTTCTTTGTGGGTTTAGAAGTTCAGTTTTATTTCCAAAAGGATTGCCAAGGATTTGAAGATATCGTTCTCTTTAAGCTTTTCCAATGTTCGGGATAGGGTATTTTCTTCTTTGTGTTTGGACAGGGACAAACTGGAGATGAAGTTTATAGAAGAATCAAGGTTATTTCCTGTTAGACTGATCTTCCCGAAATGATACCCGGATTTCTCCCTGAATGGCTCGCCATTCTCGAATTGGGAGGATTCCCTTTTTTGAATATCCGCTTTAGCCGGAGATTGTAGGGCATTAATAACTTCCGGGTTCATGGAGAGTTCCTGCCCCCTTATGGCTCTGATTAGCCTGTCGCCGTAGAGGGTATTTCCGGATCCCGCCTTTTTGGCCGATAGAAAAAGGAGATCCTCTTTCTGCTGCAATATCCATTGGTTATTTATCAGGTCTTGGGAGTAAATCGCGGGGGGCATCCTTTTTTCCAGTGGGCCGCCGGCGCTAAGGCCATGAAAAGATATCATAATTGTTGCCAAAATAAAGCCGATCCTAAGAATTTTCACCATCTTATATGCCCTCCTTTTAGGAGAAAGCCTTAGTCCACTATTATGCGAATGGAATGCCAAACCTGTGGAATTATTTACCCAATAATTTCATGCGGGAAGTGCCGGGAACTTTGAATCACAGCGACAATTTTGGACATGAGCAGAACAGGGGGATAACCTCTTTTCTCTCACGGAAAAATTCCGGCGTGAAGTCGCTTTTACGAATTTTTATGGATATGTCCGAGGTTACTTTCGGACCTGTGCCCCGGGACCTGTACCCTACAGTCTCTTACTCGTGGCCGGCGACCTGTTTCTTGCGGGATAGACCTCGAACGGAAACGAAATATGAATCTTGCAGTGAATGCACCCAGGTCCCGCACTCCATTTGAAAAAGTTGATCCGGCAATCTCCACGTTGCCGGAATTGGTTGTAATCGGCAGGAATCTGTGGTAATCATAATTCATATTATTTGATAGGAGATCACGGATGAACGTCCAGAAAATTTTCGACGCACTGCAGGAAGATCAGGAAAATACGGCCTTGGGCATCATATGCGGGGAGCTGGAGGAGCAGGGATACAAGGTGCAACTTGACGGCCGGGAGGTCAATTCGGCGGAAATCTTTGACGGCGACCACGAGGATCTTGAGGACAAAGTGGCCCCCTTGACCGTGGCCCTTTATAAGGACGGCCTCTTGGAGCAGGAGTTTACCCTGGAATTTATCGGTGACCGCGAGATTGTAATAGAGCGGAAGATCGAATAGGATTGCGCCGCACCCGCGCCAGTCTCATTTATTTCCCGGTAAAGGGAGCAATCCGAGTTTTTCTCTTCCGGGCTGAACTCAGGGGAAGCCCTCCGTTCCCGTCTGCTGTTTTATCATCGCAAACATATGGGTGGGCGATCCACAGTGTCGTCCCGGGATCCTCATGGCCTTTCAAAGGTGAAACTGTATTTTCCCTCATGAAGCCGAGTCCGCATCCTAAACCGGTTTTAAGATGTTTCAAAGGGCGATAGCTTCACGGACCATGAAATTGCAATAAGGCAAGTCCACCCCTAATTCCAAACCCAGCCATGCCGCCATTTTCCGTGTCGCCATCAACTCATGCTTTCCGATAAATTGCAATATTGCAAGCCTGACCCCATTACGATTCTTCGGGCATCCCTACGCAAGGTCAAAGAACATTTGCCCCCTTTTACGGTTTCGATATCGATTCCCTTGACTTCCCATCTCTTTTTTCATACAATCCCGCCAGAATTTATTTTTCTCAAATAGCATCCCATCCATTTGATTTAAGTATTTGATGAACTCGTAATAAGTTGCTCAATCGATGGTTTCAATTGGAGGGGCGCGATGCTTCGCGCCCGATATCGGGCACGCGCGGCGTGCCCCTACATGCAAGGCGCGCAAAAACCGAGGAGAGAGGCCCCTTAGGGGCCGCAACGACGAAGTTGAAGCGCAACGCAGCAGATGGACTTTTTGCGAGACCATCAGTATTTGGTGCCCTCTGAAATCGGGGGTTATGGCTTAATGAGATTTGGCCAGTATGGTAATAATCCAAATTCATCCGGGAGGTCATTATGATTTTTGACATTCATGTTCATCCTTTCTGTAAAGAGGCCCATGTGACCCCGAGTCTTGAGGAGGGAATACTGAGGATGTTTGGGAAACATGAACCAAATCGCCGAGAAAAATTGAGAAAAATGATCACGGCCCTGTTTACCCAGAGGGGCATTCAGGATATTATCCGCGATATGGACGAGGCAGGCGTGGAGAAGGCCTGTATTGTGCCAATGGATCTCACCACCCATTACGGGGTTGAACTTGTGACCAATGAGGATGTTGCCCGGATCGCCTCGGCCCATCCCAAACGATTTATCCCTTTTGCCAGTGTGGACCCGTCCATGGGCAGGGCTGCCATAGACAAGCTAATTCATGCCGTGAAGGAGTTAGGATGCAGGGGTTTAAAACTGGTCCCTCCGGTGCAGCATTTCGACTTTTCCGACCAGAAACATTACCCCTTGTGGGAAGCCGCTTTAAATTTAGGTATTCCCGTTTGGACACATACCGCTCATCAGCGATCCCATCCCGACTCAGATGCTCGGTGGGGGCATCCTATGCTCGTGGAACCCGTAGCCCTCAAGTATCCTGATCTGAAGATCGTTTTAGGGCACTGCGGTTTTCCCTGGCAATGGGAGGCCTGGTCCCTGATTGTCCGGCATTCCAATGTCTTCCTGGACATTTCCGCCTATGCGAATCTTTATAATCATCTGCCGTGGGATGCCTATTCCAAGTATGGGGCGGAGGAGAAGATATTGTTTGCCACAGATTATCCGCTTTTCGCCTTCAAAGAAACGCTCAATGCTTTAAAGGGCATTCAACTTTCTCCTGAATTTGAGAAAAAGATACTACGGGAGAATGCCTTAAAGCTTCTGGGATTTAGTTAAGGGGGAACTCATGGCTGAGAAAATGCGCCAAATAGAATTAGCCAGCTTTGAGGAAGTTCCAAAATGAAATAAAATTACTATCCGCCGCCCGAGATAGAGTCTCCGATTTGCTGGAAAAAACCAAAAAATGTGAGGGTTGTGGAGCCCAAGACTGTGCCTCCTGCGGAAAGCTCAAAGACCTACGCACGATGGGGTTGCTTTCTTGAAATGGATAGGCATTTTGCCCTTCGAAAAAAGGGAGGAAATCAGTTTCTTTTTGATCAATGACGATTGCCTGCGATTTCGCACTTTAATCTGTTTGAAATCGATAGGTTATGAAAAGGAGATCGAATGAAGACGAAAATTTTGGGGGTCAGTGCCTCCCCGCAGAAAGGTGGTAAGGTTGAAACGTTGATGCGGGAGGTATTATCATCCTCCCGCCTGCCTTTTGAAGTGGTTCGTCTGCACGAACTCAATATTAAGCCATGTAAGGCATGTAATGGATGCCGAGGGAACAATTTATGCGTAATCGATGATGATTGGCCCGAATTGCGCAACAAGATTATCGAATCCCGAGCTTTGGTGATCGGGGGTTGGGTTTTTTCCGGGATGATCGATTCAGCCACCAAGGCGATGATGGAGCGGTTTTGGTCTTTTCGTCACCACCGCCAACTCACCCGGGGCAAAGTAGGAGCCGCAGTGGTTGTGGGAAATAATGGAGAGCTTTCCGAGAGCCTTGCCGACGCCCTGCTGCAGTTCATGCGCAACAACGGGATGAATCCTCTGGGCAGGGTAACTGCAGCCGGCGCGAATCCGTGTCTGGGCTGCCCCGATTCTTTAAATTCCTGCGAGTTTAGCGGTGTAGTTGCCAACTACGGGATGCTGGAGCGGATTGGCAAAAGCATGTATAACCCTATAGAGAATCAACTGAGTGCCCTGAAATCTGCCCGGATCCTCGGTCAACGGATAGGGCACAAGGTGGAACATCTGATCGCCCGCGGCATCGGTTCCGAAAATTGAATGCCGGGCCCGGAATAGGGGAATAAAATGAAAGAAATCAATACAAAGATGACAACGAAACCGGATATCGATCGATTTTCACCTGAAGAATTAACGCGGACGGTTAAGGAGAAGGCCCTTTCCTTAGGCGCCCACTTAGTGGGAATCGCCCCGATGAAACGTATGGAAAACGCCCCGCCGGATGTTCACCCGAGCCGGCTGCTTCCCGAAGCCAAAAGCCTGGTCTCCATGGCTTTCAGAATCAACCGAGGGGTCCAGCAGCTTCATTTACGGGGTGTAAGTCCCATGGCCTTCTCCCGCTTTGCTGGCCTGGAGCCCAAGGTCCGGCTGGATGAGATGGGTCTCGATCTGGCCAATTTTCTCGAGGATCTGGACTTCATCAGCCTCCCGATTCCCGCAAATCAATACTTTTCCCAAGAGAAAGGAATCGGGGAAATCTCCCATAAGCACGTGGCCATGGCGGCCGGACTCGGCCGATTGGGCCGGGGAGGTTTCCTGGTAACACCACAATACGGAGGCGCCGTACAATTGATCACCATCCTGACGACCGCCCCTCTCGTACCCGATCCCATGTTGGAAGAAGACCCCTGCCTCGATTGCCCTCAACCTTGCGTATCGATCTGTCCGGTGCAAGCCATCCCCCAAGACCGAGATCGGGTAATGGTCATGGACGGAAAGGAATTCCGGTACGGATGGCTTTCGTACCTGCGCTGTCAGTGGGGGTGCGGTGGCATGGTAATGGGCGATCGGTTTTATGCTTTGTCAGACCTGCCAATGCCCAAGATTGAGGAAGAGGACGACGCCAAGATGGTTCGGCTGGAGTTTCTCCTGGCCGGGGAAAAGAGATTTCCCTGGGACAAAGCAACCCGAGGTGCCTTTCAATATTTTGCCTGTTCCAAGTGTTATGTGGCCTGTCATCCTGAGAAATTCAAAAAGAGAATAAAGGAAAGCGGGAAGCAAAGTTAGCAAAAGGAATTTCCACCGGCCGCCCCAGATTTGGAGGCAAGCGACAGGACTTCAAACTCCTCAGGGGACTGAAACAAATGGGTATCCAAAGTTATTCTTGTAATAAAAGGAGGCTATCATGGCGGAAAGTCAATTAGACCTTGAAAAGAATCGGGTACAGCAATTGGAAAAATTTGCCCAATTGGTCCCCAATGTGATGGGAGCGGTTAGAAGTCTATCCGCTGAGGTATATAAAGATGGTGCTTTGAGTTGTAAGGTCAAGCGGCTAATGGCCTTGACCCTGGCTCTGGGGGCCGGATGTCGCAACTGCATCCTTGCTCAAACGAAAAATGCCCTTGACAATGGCGCCACAAAAGAAGAGATCTTGGAAGCCCTTTCCGTGGTGGTCAGCATGAGAGGCACCACTGGTGTTGCTGAGTCTTTGAGGGTTGTTCAGCTATTGGAGGAATTAGGAGAGTTATAAATTTAATAAGGAAGTCGTCCAAACAAAGAATGCCAACCCTTCAAGAGAATAGCTAAAATGTTTTGTCTAAAAAAAGCTTTTTAGCCTTTTGGAAGGTCATTTTGAACCGCTGAATTTAACGGAGGGAAGGGGGACGCCCTTAAATAATTAAATTATCCTGCGCTAACGATTTGAAAAGAAGTTTTGACCGATCACCCCGCATCGGACCAACTTTCGCAACGATCGCCTAGATTCGGACCCCAGGGAAAAGGTGAGCATAGAAGATCAAACGTAAGCGCATAATAACAAAAAAAGATAATCATGTCAAAAATGGGTTTTCAGCCAATTCATGCCCCATGAAGGTTCCTTACAGGGTACCTAAATTCCCCAAGGATTAAAAAAAGTATCCTTTTAAGAAAATTAAAATAAATTCAATACGATGGAAGAAAATTGATGACGAATGGAGGGTAAAAGGGAGGTAAAGATGGCTATTTCAAACAAGAAAATCAATTGGTGGCTTATCGGGGTCCCTTATCGTTTTAGAGGAAGCAGGGGAATATGGTCTTGAATTTGATTTTGCTAACCTCATACTTGATTGTTTCCCCTGGCATAAAAATGAATTTGGAAACCCCGAACCTTGCGTCCGTTTCCGGACACAAGACCATGGCGTGTTTTAAGCGCCACAACCTTGTAACCGAAAAGGAGCTTGCCGCCAAAAAATGGACGCCGGAAGAGGAGAAAAACCCGCCGCCGATAGCCACCAACATGGACACCAACGAAAAAGGGGCTACGGCAAAAAGCCCGTAACCCCTTGATCTAATTGGTAGCGGGGCTTGGATTTGAACCAAGGACCTTCGGGTTATGAGCCCGACGAGCTACCAGACTGCTCCACCCCGCGTCATTTGTAGTTTTATCTTAGACCACCGCTCTCCAACTGTCAATATCAAAAAGCCATACTAAAAATCGTAAGGCACAATTCGCGAGAGCGCGAGGGAAGTAAGAAATATTTTCTTGCTTCGCTCTTTTCAGCTGCCGGGCTCTTGCCAATCATACCAAAGCATTCATGGACAAGAGTTCCCGGCGCTTGAAAAATCTTACACCCCTTCGGGCGATGAGGTTTCCAGAATTAAGCCCGGAATTAATGCTTGCCGGCGGCTTTCCGCTTCGAGGCTTTGAGGGGGTTCATTTCTTTCACGGGTTCCTTGGATTTTTCCTTGACGATATGGGTGGCTAAGTTGCAGTCCCGGTTGGCCCATTTGGAATCGGGATCGGGGCAGGCGATGCAGAATTCCCCGGCGGGGAAAACTTTTGCGCGTTCGCAGCCTTTGCATTTTTCGATGATAGGATAGCACTTTCCACCGTTATAACCGCACCCCTTCTTGGACATGAAGGGGCAATCCATGCCAATTTTGATTACCTCGCAATTCATTCCTGCTACCTCCTAAAAAAATAAATCAGGCCGAAAGGCCTGAAAAAGTGCGGGTTGGTCAACCTTTTTTACAATAAGTTTAATTAAGTATAATATACTTGTTTTTCTTGTTTTGTCAAATGATTTTTTACATGATTTTATAAGATTTTTTATATTTATTATTTCAAATGGTTAGAGATCGAAGAGAAAAGGATCTCCTTTCAAACCTTTTCCCCCTTACCCTGATCGCCCTCAGGGCGATGAACGCGTACTCATAGCCAAAGGCAAAGGCAAAGCGGTCAGCGCTCTATGGGCGGGGATTCTCACTTTTCCACCCCGGCCCTATCTTCCCCTCACCCTCACCCTTTCCCGCGAGCGGGAGAAGGAACCAGAGGGGAAAACTAAAGGATCGTATCGTATTCGGTGGGATCGAGGAGCGCTTCGATCACCACCGGTTCGTTTGCCGCCAATCCTTTTTTCAAGGCCTCCCGGAATTCTTCCTCCCCTCTTGCCGTGAATGCTTTGGCCCCGAAGAAATGGGCGCTGGGTTGATAGTCCGGAGCCGAAGATCTCGACGCCATGGCGGTGGTATTCCTTGCGCGATCTGTTTCACCTTGATCAGGCTCAGGAAGCGGTCCCGGAAAACGACGAAGACCACCGGCAGATGCAGGCGCACCGCCGTGTTGATCTCCCCCACCTTCATCAGGAAGCCCCCGTCGCCGACACAGGCCACGACCGGGCGGTTGGGTTTGAGCAGTTTGGCGGCGATGGCGGCGGGGATGCCGAACCCCATGGACGACCAGCCGTTGGAGACCAGGAAATTTCCCGGCCCTTTTGGGTCCCAGAGTTGGCCGATGATGTGCGTGTGGGCGCCCACATCCGCAACCAAAAAGCTGTCGGCAGGCATAATCTCCCGCATGGCCAGCAGGGCATGGTGAGGGGAAAAGTTTGCCTGAGGCGGGGTCAGCGCCTGACGCAGCTTCCGCCGATGGGCTTTCAGGGCGTCCAAATCCCATTCATGCTCGATCCGGTCCGCCTTCAGAAGCGCCTGGAGGATGGAGCGGATGTCGCCCACGACCTCCCCGGCGAGAGCGTAGCCACCCGCGATGTCCGCGGGAACCGTGTCGATGTGGATCAGCGGCAGATCCTTTCTCACCCAGTCCTCGTAGTTGAATTCGACCGGGTCGTAGCCGATGGCCAGGACCAGATCCGCCGGTTTGTAGTACTCCGCCACGATGTCCCGCCGGGCCCGGCCCACGACGCCGACAAGCTGCGACCCTTCTTCGGGCACGTGGCCCTTGGCCATCAGGGTCGTGACCACGGGAAGGCGGTGTTTATGGACGAATTCGCAAAGCTCCCGGGTTGCTCCGGCGCGGTTCAGAGTCAGCCCGACGGCCACTAAGGGGCGCTTCGCCTTGCGGATCAGCTCCAGGGCTTTTTTCAACTTGGCTTCATCATAGGGCGGCATGGCCGGGGGCGAAGGCCGAAACGCCGCCGCGTCTTCTCCGGAAAGCTCCTCGGCCACGTCCTCCGGGAAATCCAGGTGGACCGGTCCGGGTTGTTCCGCCAGGGCGATCTCCGTCGCCTTCTTCATGATCCCGTAGATTTGCCCGGTCTTCAGCTCGGCCGTCCACTTGGTGAGGGGCGCGTACAGCTTCTGGTGATCGATCTGCATCTGCACCGTCCGTCCCTTCCAGAACTTTCCCATCTGGGCCGTGAAGGCGAAAAGAGGGACCCGGTCCAAAAACGCATTGCCGACGCCGGTGGTCATGTTCGTGGCCCCGGGCCCTAAAGTGGAGAGGCAGGCGCCGGGTCGCCCGGTCAGCCGCCCGTACACGTCGGCCATGAAGCCGGCGCAGGCCTCCTGGGTCACGAGGACAAACTCGACCTTGCTGCCGTGCATGGCTTCCAGGAAGCGGGCGTTCTGCCCCCCGGGGTAACCGAAGACGTATCGGGTTCCGGCCTTTTCCAGGGCGTCAACCACGATTTCGGCGTTGCTTTTCATAATCAACCTTTCTTTCATTTAATGGGACGCGGGTTCGCGCAGATGGGCGCAGATTAAAGTCTGAACCTGTTAAACGCTCGGCAAATCAACCCCCCTCACCCTCCCCTCTCCCCCCTTTGCGGGGGAGGGGGAACGGTATTTTGAAGATTGAAACGGGCGACCACCTCGTCCTTCAAGCGGCGCATGGGCCAGGCGATGAGCAGGCCGATGGCGGCGCCCCCCATGACATCAAACGGGTAATGGATGCCGATGTAGACTCGGGAGTAAGCCACGATCGCCGCAATCCCGAAAAAAACCGGGGCTGCCCGTCCCAGCGGTTGGGCCAAAAACCAGGCTGCGGCAAAAATATTCACCGCGTGGGACGAAGGAAAAGAATAGGATGTGTTGCAATCCGTAAGCATACGGACGTTTTCAAGGACGTGGCAGGGTCGAACCCTGCCGATAATTTCCTTTAAAAAATGGCTGGACAGTTGATCGGTCATCGTCAAGGTCAGCCCCGTGAACACCAAAAAAACCAAGCCGGCCTTCCGGTCCTTCCACAGGATCCAGATCCCCAGGGCGATCAGGACATAGGTAAAATTTTTCAATTCCGTCATGAAGGGCATGAACCAGTCGAAAAAAAGGTTCTGCCCCTGCCCATTGATCAAACGGAAAAGAGCCGCATCCGCGGCCAACAGGAAATTCGGCACCGATTCACCTGAAAGGGCGGCTGTCCGCTCTCAGCAATCAGCTTTCAGCCTGGAATTTTTCCTTGCCAGCCATAGTATATCCCCTTTGCCCTCGTCATGAATGATTTTATAGAAATTTCCCCGGCCTGTCCATTTCTCTTTTCCAAAAATTTCTTGCAACCCAAGCTTTAAACCGATACGATAAATTCCTGATGGACGGCTTCGTAAAAAGTCCATCTGTCCCGCCCGGAGCGGGATTGCGCTTTACCTTCGTCGTTGCGGATCGTGGGGGCGCGAAGCATCGCGCCCCTACAATTGAAACCGTCGTTCTGCCGAAATTTTACGGGATCATCATGATTGGCCGTCCTGGAAAAATTGCTTGCTCGATTGTCAGGCGCAATCCCCTGCGCTCTCTTGCGGCTTCCTTCGCCCTGGGCTCCTATGCCCTTTTGCTGGTTTCCTGGGGAGGGTCCGCCTTTGCCCAGCAGCCGGCGGGGCTGAAAGTCCTGACCACTCTTTTTCCCCTGCAGGAGTTTGCCCGAGCCGTGGGCGGAGATAAGGTGCAGGCGGACTTGCTCCTGCCCCCCGGGGCTGAGCCCCACCACTGGGAACCCAAACCAAGCGATTTCTCCAAAATCGCCAAAGCGGATGTGTTCATCGGCATCGGCCCGATGATGGAACCCTGGGCGGCCAAGGTGCTCAAGGCCGTCAACAACCCCAAGCTCTACGTAGTGGAGGCCAGCCGCGGGATCGCTCTCCTCGAAGCCAAAGGCCACGAGTCCGGCTCGAAACCTTCCCAGCCGGGGCAACCGGCGCGGCATTTGGACCCCCATCTTTGGCTCGACTTTTCCTTGGACGCAAAAATTGTGGATTCCGTCGCCGAGGCTTTCAGCGCCAAGGATTCCGTCCACGCATCTTTTTACCGGGAGCGCGCGGAAACGTACAAGGAAAAACTCGCGGCCCTGGATCAGGCGTACCAGAAAACCTTATCGGCGTGCCGCCGCCGGCAGATCATCATCGGCGGGCATTCGGCCTTCGCTTACCTCGCCAAGAGGTACAACCTCGAACAGGTGGCCCTCTATGGGCTCAGCCCCAACGCCGAGCCCACTCCCAAAAAATTGGCTGCCGTCATCGAAAGCGCCCGGCGGCACCAGGCTCAATACATTTTTTTTGAGGTTCTCGTGAATCCCAAATTGGCGAAGGTTTTGGCCCAAGAAGCGGGAATCGGCACGCTGACCCTCCAAACCGGGCACACGTTGACCCCGGAACAGGTGCGCCAAAAAGTCGGTTTTCTCGATTTAATGAAATGGAACCTGGAGAACTTGGCCCGGGGTTTGGAGTGCCATGGGCGCTGAGATGCTGATTTCCGTCGAAAACGTTTCTTTCCGCTATGGAGAAACCGCCATTTTGCAGGATGTCTCCTTCGGCATCGCCTCGGGAGATTTTCTCGCCTTGACCGGCCCGAACGGCTCCGGCAAAACCACGCTCCTCCGCATCATCCTGGGGCTTTTGAAACCCGCGCACGGGAGGATTTTCCTCCTGGGCGAGGAGATCGATCGGTTTCAGCAATGGAACCGGATCGGGTACGTCCCCCAGAAGGCGACCAATGTGGACCCGCTTTTCCCCGCCACGGTCCGCGAAATCGTGGCGATGGGGCTCCTGTCCCAAAAACCGTTTCCGCGCTTTCTGAAGACCGGAGACGAACCCGGGATCGACCGGGCCCTAAGGCGCGTGGGGCTGGCCGGCCTCAAAAGCCGCCGCATCGGCGAGCTCTCCGGCGGGCAGCAGCAGCGGGTCTTTATCGCCCGGGCGATCGTAAACACCCCGGACATTCTCTTCCTCGACGAGCCGACCGCGGGCGTGGACGCGGAAACGCAGACGCGGTTTTACGAGATGCTTTCCGAGTTGAACCGCCGGGAAAGCCTGACCATTGTTCTCATCACCCACGACTTCAGCGTCATCACCAAACATGTGAACAAAGTGGCCTGCTTGAATCAGCGCCTTTTCTTCCACGGAACCCACGAGGAGTTCTGCAGCTCCCCGGTCGTTCAAGAACTCTTGCAAGGCGAGCACCATCTCGTCTGCCACCGCCACTGAAGGGAGCCATGGAAAACCTTCTGACCTACGCCTTTATGCAAAGGGCGCTTCTCGCCGGGATCGCGGTTTCGATCCCCTGCGCCATCCTGGGGGTCTTCTTGGTCCTCCGCCGCGATGCCATGATCGGCCACGGGCTCGCCCACGTGAGTTTCGGCGGGGTCGCCTTGGGCCTCCTTCTTTCCGTCGCCCCCCTTCTCGTCACCCTCGCCGTTTCCGTGGCTTCGGCCCTGGGAATTTTGAAGCTGAAAGAAAAGGCCGGGCTTTACGGCGACACGGCCATCGGCATCGTCAGCAGTCTGGGGATGGCCCTGGGAATCCTTCTGGTCAGCCTTGCCGGAACCTTCAACGTCGATCTTTTCGGCTATCTGTTCGGAAACGTGTTGGCGATCGATCCGGAGGAAGTCTGGCTTTCCCTCCTTCTGGCCGCCGGGGTTTTGGCCGCCACCATCCTCTTTTACCAGGAGTTTTTCTTCCTCACCTTTGATCCCGAATCCGCCCGGGCCTCGGGGATCGGGGTGCGGCGGCTCGAATCCCTAATGGCGGTCTTGGCCGCGGTCACCGTCGTTCTGGGCATGAAGGTGGTCGGGATCCTCATGGTCTCCTCCCTGTTGGTCATTCCCGCGGCCGCTTCCCTGCAGGTCGCCCGCAGTTTCAAGCAAGCCCTCGTTTTCGCCGCCCTCCTGGCCGGAGGCGCGACGATCGGAGGGTTGGTCGTCTCCTATTATCTCGACTGGCCTCCCTCGGGCACGATCGTCACCTTGTCTGGTCTCCTGTTTCTGGTCCTTTTCCTCCTGCGAAAAAGCCTCCGCCAAGGGCCCAGGGTTGCCTAACGGCGGGGCCCGCAGCCAAGCCGCCCTCGCGGCTTGGCGCGGAGTACCTATTCAGCGACGGGGGGGCGGCAGGCTTTGTTGTTGGCCTGGGGGTTCGGGCGGTACGCGCCGGAAGCATCGGTCGGGATAGGCAGAGACCCGGAGAAAATACCCATTCTCCGCAAGGGGTGGCGGGAGGCCTTGGCCCCCGCCTCGTCCACGAAGAAACCAGCGCCTCATGGTTCCAAGCGGACCGTCCGGACCCCCAGGCCGGCGCATCTCTTAGCCGTTACCACGGTCTCCTATTCATAGCAATTCGCCACCCGTGACTGAAGGGTTACGGCGCGGAAACGAAAATTCTTGACTTTTCTTGAAATTTCCCCATAATCCGAAAGGAAGGGGAAAGTTCCCTTTTCCGGCGGCAGAGCCCGCCTGTGGGCGGGAGATCTAAAAGGAGATGATATGCCCCGATTCCGTCGAGTCTCGGTTTTTGCGGTTCTCCTCGGGTTTTTCCTGTCCGTCTTTTTCATCTCGGAACTGGGGGCTTTTTCCGCCTCCGAGTCAAAGCTCTTCCATCAGGGCCCCTTTGCCTTTAAAGTCGAAATCTCCCTCACCGGCGACGGCAGCCTGAAAAAAGCGGCCCCCCTCCCCATCACCTCGCTCAAATTGAAGATGAAGAATGAAAAGGCGAGCTCGGAAGTCCTAAGGGTCAAAACCATCCGGGTCTATCTGGCCCCGAGCGTTTTCCGCGACATCGAAACGCGGGAATTCTCCGTCTCCCCCGGCCAGTGGGTAACCAAGTATTTCCGTTTGCGGAAGGAGGTTCAGCCTCTCCTGGGGGAAAAAGGCTACGTCGAAATCGGCTTTGAACACTTTTCCATCCAGTTTTATCCGCGGGAACGAAAATTTCACGGGCCCGTTTAAAATTTCCTTTTTTATATTCTGATTTTTTCTGTCCTGAAGCTCGACTTTCACGGCGGTTTCACCACGGGGAGGAAGGAATATGGAGAAAATTCGAGGGGCCGAGGGCGAGACCGTTCCCCGAATGTTTCAATCCCGCATCCAAATGTCGGCGAATCAGGTTGCCCTGCGCTATAAGAAACTGGGCATCTGGCACGACGTGACCTGGGAACAATACCACGAGAACGTCCGGGCCGTCTGTCTGGGGCTGGTCGCCTTAGGGCTAAGCCCCGGCGAGTGCGTTTCGGTGATCGGCGAAAACTGCCCGGAGTGGGTCTACACCGATTTAGGGACCATGCATGCCGGCGGCATCACCGTCGGGGTTTACGCCACGAACAGCTGGGAGCAGTGCCAATACGTGGTGGACCACTCGGGATCCCGGTTTTATTTCGTCGAGAACGAAGAGCAGCTGGATAAGGCCCTCCGCTTCCGGGACAAGGTTCCCCGCCTCGAAAAGATCATGGTCTGGGACATCAAGGGCCTCAAGCGTTTCCAAGACCCAATGGTGATGAGTTTTGACGAATTCATGGCCCTGGGCCGGGAGAAAGACCGCCAGGACCCCGAGCTCTTCGCCCGGCAATGGAGCCGGATCCGGTCCGGCGATCTGGCCCGCCTGATCTACACCTCGGGCACAACCGGACCGCCCAAGGGAGCCATGCTGACCCATCGGAACATCACCTGGATGGCGCAGGCCATGGCCGAGGGGAACCCGGTTTACGGCCGGGATGAATTCCTTTCCTTTCTCCCTCTCTGTCATATCTTCGAGCAGCTCTTCACCATTTTCATGAACATCCGCTACGGCGCCGTCGTCAATTTCATCGAAAGCACGGACACGGTGACGGACAACATGCGGGAGATCTCCCCCACCGTGGCTTACGGGGTGCCGCGAGTTTGGGAAAAGTACTATTCGGGAATCATGATCATGATGTCCGACGCCACCTGGGTCAAGCGGGGAATCTTCCAAGCCTGTCTCCGAATCGGGAAAAGATACGCCGCCTTGAAAACCAGCTATCAGCCCATATCCCTCTGGCTGCGCGCCGCCTATGCCTTGGCCCATTTCGCCGCCTTCCGAAAATTAAAAGAGCGTCTGGGCTTCGACCGGGTGCGGTTGGCTTTCTCCGGCGCCGCGCCGATCTCCCCGGACGTGCTCCGGTTTTTCCAGGCGATCGGCATCCCTCTCCGGGAAGGGTACGGGATGACCGAGGGCACCGGGGTCACGTGCGCCAACCAGGGAGATCGGGTGAAAATCGGAACGGTCGGCCAAGCCCTGCCGGGGGTCGAGGTGAAGATCGCCGAAGACGGAGAAATCTGTTTTCGGGGGGGGAACGTCTTCAAGGGCTACTTCAAGAACCCCGAGGCCACGGCGGAGGTTCTGGAACCGGACGGATGGATGCATTCCGGAGATGTCGGCGTACTCGATCCCCAGGGTTTTTTGAAAATCACGGACCGCAAGAAAGACCTGATCATCACCGCGGGCGGGAAAAACATCGCCCCGCAAAACATCGAAAACCAGTTGAAGTTCAGCCCCTACATCAACGACGCCGTGGTGATCGGCGACCGCCGAAAATTCCTTACGGCGATCATTGTCATCGACGAGGACAACGTGGTGAAGTTCGCCCAGGACAACAAGATCCAATATACGACCTATGCCAGCCTGACTCACCACCCGGAGGTTTACAAGCTGATTCAGAAGGAGGTCGACGCCGTCAACAAGACCCTGGCGAACGTGGAGACGGTGAAAAAGTTCACCATTCTGCCCAAAAAGCTCTACGAGGAAGACGGCGAAGTGACCCCGACCATGAAGGTGAAGCGCAAGTACATCAATCAGGCGTTCAAGGATTTGATCGAAGGGATGTATAAAGAAGGAAGTGCCTAAAACACGCTAAATTGACTAAAATTGATGGCGTCAAAACCATTCATCAAACTGATGGATTTGTAAAAAGCTCCAGATGCAAGGCGCGCAAGAACTGAGGAGTGAAGCCCCTTAGGGGCTGCAATGACGAAGTTGAAGCGCAACGCCGCAGATGGATTTTTTACGAATCCATCATTTGTTTCCCGTATACAGCACGGCCAGAATCTTGGTCGGCCTGTCCCCGGCGCAATTGACCAAGTGAGGATGGGTGGAGTCGTAGTAGATCGCGTCCCCCGCCCGGAGCACCTCCACCTGCCGGCCCACCTGGGCCTTCATCTCCCCTTCCAGGACGAAGATGAATTCCTGACCATCATGGGTGGATAATTCCTGAGCGGACATGGGCATCAGGGTCACAAGAAAAGGCTCCATGAAACGGTTCCCTTTCTCGGGAGCGAGCGATTCGTAGGCGTAACCGTATTGCTCGCTCCGGTTTTTCCCATACCGGGAGATGGCCGGGCGGGCTTCCCGGCGCACCACGGTCATGGGCTGCTCCGCGCCCGGGGAGATGAAAAAACCCATCTTCATCTCCAGGGCCTTTCCGATCTTGATCAATTCCCCCAGAGGCGGAATGATTTCGTTCGTCTCGACCCGCGTGAGGACTTCTTCCCGGATCCCCGTGCGGCTGCTCAGGTCCTTGACCGTGAGGCCCCGCATCTCCCGCGCCTTCCGGATCCGGTCCCCTAAATTCTCCTTCTTCTGGGCCTGACCTCCTCCTGTCCCCGGCTGATGCAGGCGGGAAGAGTCGGTTAACAGATCATATCCCTCTTCCGCTCGATGGTGGATTTCCCGGACCTTTTGCTTTTTCGAAGCCGCCTTTTTCGTGCCGACTTTTTTCATCTTTTCCCCCATTTTAGAAAAAAATGTCAATGAATATGGAGTCGTTTCCTTTTCCTAACCACTCACCCTGACACGGATCACTCTTATAGCGCCCTGCCGCTGACCCCGATGCTCCGGGCGATCACGATTCTCTGAATTTCCGAAGTCCCCTCCCCGATTTCCAGGAGCTTGTGGTCCCGGTAAAAACGCTCGATTTTGTATTCCTTCATCAACCCGTAGCCCCCGTGGAGCTGGACGGCATGGTTCACGCACCGCCCCATGACCTCGGAGCAATACAGTTTCGCCATGGCCGCCTCCTTGGAAAACGGGCGCTGGTTCTCCCTGAGCCAGCAGGCTTTATAGAGAAGGTTGCGGGCCAGCTCCATCTCGAGGGCCATATCCGCCAATTTGAATGAATTCATCTGAAAGGAGCTGATGGGCCGGCCGAACTGAATCCGGGTGTTGGCGTAGTGGAGGGCCATCTCGAAGGCGCCCTGGGCCCCCCCAGGCCCATGGCCCCGATCGAGAGCCGTCCTCCGTCCAGCGTGGCCAGCATCTGATGAAAACCGTCCCCTCGATTCCCTAAAAGGTCATCTTTGGGAACGAGGCAATCCTCGAAGAAGAGTTCGCCGGTATTGGAGGACCGCCACATCATCTTCTTTTTCATCTCCCGCGCCGTAAAACCGGGAGCGCCTTGGGGGACGATCAGGCAGCTCAATTCTCGCTTCCCGTCCTCGCGCACCCCGGTGATGGCCTGAACGATGATCACCCCGGTCAGGGGGTTGGCGGAGTTGGTGATGAAGATCTTGGAGCCGTTGATCACCCAGCTGTCCCCTGCGCAATTCCGCCTTGGTCCGCGAGCTGCCCGCGTCCGAACCTGCCCCCGGCTCCGTGAGGCCGAACGCCGCCAGCATTTCCCCCCGGCAGAGCTTGGGCAGCCATTCCTTTCGCTGTTCTTCGTTTCCAAAGTAGTAAATCGGCCCGATCCCGAGGGAGTTCCCCGCGGCGATGGTGGCCGCCTGCGACCCGTCGACACGAGCCAGCTCCTCCACCGCGATGATGTAGGAGATGTATCCCATGTTCGAGCCGCCGTACTTTTCCGGGACGAAACAGCCGAGAAGCCCCAGCTCCCCCATCTTCCGGGTCAGCTCGACCGAAAACTCCTCTTTTTCGTCCAGCCCGTCGGCGACCGGGGCAATTTCCTTTTCGGCAAAGTCCCGGACGGCATGGCGCGTCAAATTCTGCTCTTCGGTCAGATCGAAATTCAGAGCCATCTTCCATCACCTCGCAAAACGCGACAACAGAGATTTTCCTCCGGATGGTGGCTCCAATATATTTTTTTCAGGGAGGGAAGTCAAGCCTCCCTTTTTAAATCTCACCCCTTCTCTTATTCCCGTTTGCTTCTTTCCCCGGGAATCGATAAAATGGAAAAAATAAAGGGGTTGCGGATGGGCACCGAAACCAAGGCCCGTCTCGGGTTGAGCGGAGGTTTTTGTGAACAAGGGCGCGCGCCCGATCATCACGAAAGTCTTTCCCCGAAAGCGGCTGTTTGCCCTGCTCGACCGCCTGCGGAAACAGCCGGTGATCTGGGTCGCAGGTCCTCCCGGCAGCGGAAAGACCACCTTAATAAGCAGTTATCTGGAGATCAGAAAAACACCTTGCCTTTGGTACCAGATCGACGCCGGCGACAAGGACCCGGCCACTTTTTTTTACAACCTGAGCCGGGCGATCCGAACGGCTACCCCCCGAAAACGGAAATCCCTTCCTCTGCTTACCCCCGAATATCAAATATCCACGTTCACCCGGCGATACTTTGAAGAACTTTTTAAACGCTTACATTCCCCTTCCCCTACCCGCGGTAAAAGAGGAGGAACGGAAGGTTTGGCGATCGTTTTCGATAACTACCAGGAGATACCTGCGGGATCCCCTTTCCACGACATCATCGTCACCGGGCTCGCCGGCATTCCCGCAGGAATCAATGTCTTCCTGATCAGCCGAAGCGCTCCCCCCTCCCCTTTAATCCGGTTGCGCGCCAACCATCTGATGGAGATGATCGGGTGGAACGAAATTCGCCTGACCCTGGAAGAATCGGCCGGGATCGTTCGCCTCCGCGCCCGGCGGAAACAGCCGAAGGAGGCAATATCCTATTTACATCGCGCTGCGGATGGCTGGGCGGCCGGCTTGATGCTGATGCTGGAAAGCATTCAAAGGCATGTGCTGAAACCAGATGACCTGGAAAAGCTTACCCCCGAGGAGATCGTAGATTATTTCGGGAACGAGCTCTTCGATAAAACCGACAAAGAGACCCGGGATTTTTTCCTGAAGACCGCCTTCCTTCCCAAAATGAGCGTCCAAACGGCCGTTGAACTCAGCGGCCTCCCCCACGCCGGCCGGATCCTCGATGCCCTGAGCCGGAACCATTATTTCACGGAAAAGCGCTTCCACCCTCAGCCCATTTATCAGTACCATCCCCTATTCCGGGATTTTTTAATTTCTCGGGCGCAGAGGGAATTTTCCCCAGAGGACCGATTGCGCTTGATCCGGCAGGCGGCTTTGATTCTGGAGGAGGCCGGCGAACCGGAAGAAGCGGTTGGCTATTTAAGCGAGGTGGGGGATTGGGACAACCTGGCCCGAATTATTCTTCAACAGGCCCCCCTCCTTTGGCGGCAGGGAAGAATCCGCCCGCTCGCCGGTTGGCTGGCCGGTATCCCCCGGGATATTCTTGAAACCCGCCCCTGGCTTCTTTACTGGATGGGCGCCTGCCGCCAACCTTTCGATCCGGTGGGCGCCCGCCCGATTTTTGAGACCGCTTTTGACCGCTTCCGAAAGCAGGCGGCTGTCGAGGGAACATTCATGGCTTGGTCCGGGATTGTCGCTTCGATCCTGACAGCCTTTGAGGACTACAAGTCCCTCGACCGCTGGATATCGATTTTGGAAACTCTCCTGCAGGACTCCCCGAAATTTCCCTCGGAAGAAATCGAAGGCCTGGTGGCCAGCAACATGTTAGGGGCCTTGGCAGTCCGGCAGCCCCATCACCCCGCGGTTGAGGGTTGGGCGCAAAGAGTCCTGGAATCCGCGGAAAGGCAATCCAACATTTATCTTCGGCTGCAGAACCTGACCCGTCTGGTAATCTACCGAACTTACATCGGAGATACGCAAAAATCCCTGCAGGCGATTCACGCCTTGCAGCAGCTGACCCGGTCTCCCCAGGCGCCTCCTTTGGCCTTGGTGGCCGCAAAACATGCCGAGGCGATGCATCACAACCAGGCGGGCGACAGCTATGAAAAATGCCTGAAAGCCGTTTCCGAGGCGCTGGAACTGGCCCGAACGACCGGGGTTCACGTACTCGACCCGATGATCCTGGGGCAAGGCGTATATAGCGCTCTCAAATTCGGCGACCGGGCGACCGTGGAAAATCTCCTGGATCAGATGGCCGCTTCTTCCCATAGTTTCCGACCCTGGGAGGCCTGCTTCTATCATCTTCTCCGGACCCGGGAAGGCTTGCTCCGCGGGGCTTTCAATCAAGCTTCCCTCCATGCCGAAATGGCCTTGAAATTCAGCGAGCAGGTGGGATCCCCTACCAGCTCGGTTCGGTGCCACCTGGCCCGGGCCCATGTTATGCACCAATTGGGGAAGCCTCGAAAAGCCACCGAGCATTTGAACCGGGCCATAAAGATTTCCCGCCTGCTCAAAGCGAAAAACCTGGAATTTGGCGCTTTCCTGGCAAAGGCGCTTTTCGCCCTGGATCAGGGTGAAGAAAATAGCGGATTGAATTCGCTCCGGAAAGCCTTGGCCATCGGGCGGGAAAATGATTATTTCAATACTTTCATCGACCGCCCCTTTGCCTTGGTCAGCCTCTGTTTGCAAGCTCTCGAATCGGAAATCGAAGTCCCTTATGTGCAGGAGCTGATCCGCAGGTGCAGGCTGATTCCGGAAAAGCCTCTCTTGCATTTGAAAAGCTGGCCCTGGCCCTTGAAAATATTCACCCTCGGCCGCTTCGAAATCCTGAAGGACGGGAAACCGCTCCGCTTTTCCCGAAAGGTTCAGGAAAAGCCCCTCCAAATGCTGAAGGTCCTAATCTCCCTGGGCGGCAAGGAAGTGGGGGAGGATTTGATTGAAGACATCCTCTGGCCGGAAAACGAGGGGGATTTGTCCCGCCAATCCTTCTCCACCACCCTGCACCGCCTTCGCCATCTTCTCGGCTACGAAAAGTCGCTCGAGCGGCAGGAAGGAACGTTGACTCTCAATGACCGGTTGTGCTGGGTGGATATTTGGGCTTTTGAGGACCTGCTGCGGCAGGCCGAGGAAGGATTGAGAAAAGGATCAACAGATTCGGCAATTCGGAAAATGGAGAAAGCCCTGGAAATATACACGGGGCCTTTCCTCTCCCGGGAGGCCGATCAACCCTGGGCCGTATCGGCAAACGAACGAGTCCGCAACAAGTTCCTTCATGCCATCGAAACCCTGGGCGGGTGCCGAGAGAAGGCGGGGCAATGGAAAAAAGCCCTGGATCTTTATCATCGAGGCCTGGAAGCGGACGATCTGGCAGAGGAGTTCTACCGTCGACTTATGATCTGCTATGACCGTCTCGGCCGCCGTGCCGAAGCCCTCACCGTCTACCTCCGCTGCCAAAAGATCTTGACCGCCCGTCTAAGAATCGACCCGGGCCGCGCCACCCAGGCCCTTTACCAATGCCTGAAATCCTGATGGTTTCGTAAAAAGTCCATCTGCGGCGTTGCGCTTCATGCGGTCCCTGAGGGGTAGGCCCCTCAGGGACCTCGCTCCTCAGTTTTCGCGCGCCTTGCATCTGGAGCTTTTTACGAAGCCATCCTTCCGGCGGCTTTTTATGAAATTATCAATCCTTCGTATTTCAAAACTCCCCTTTTCCCCGACTCTTTTTTTCCCAATCTGTACATAATCTGTAATCCTCCCATGATATAGATTCGGCAGTTTCGCAATTCTGCGGAAAGGAACGACCGAATTGGCAGCCCGATTATTTCCGGCCACGTACATAATCCGGATCTATCGCTCAAGAGCAAACGATCTTCGTGGCCTTGTGGGAATTGTGGAAGACGTCGGGGGACAAATGAAGAAAGCCTTTACCCATTACAACGAGCTCTGGGATATTCTCAAATCTCACAAAGGAAGCCGCTCTCCAAAAGAAATGGGCCCTGAAAATCGGAGACGAAAGAGGCAAAGGAAAACCGCGCGAAAGGGGGAGAAATGAAAAGGATTTTTTTCATGGGGTTGATTTCTTTTGCGATCCTTGTCCTGGCTGCGCCGACAGGATCAATCAAAGCGGCAGAATCCGGTTTGACCTGGAAAGTCCATGCCCCCTTCATGCCGGGTACGTGGGAACGCAAATCCGCCCAAACCTGGGCGGACGATATTATCAAGATGAGCGGGGGCCGGCTAAAGATCACTCTTTCGGGCCCGATGATCGGTGAACCCTGGCCAGACCTTCATCCCTTCGTGGAAAACGGGGACATCGATGCAGGCTATACCTGGCCTGGCATCGTCATCGGCAGATACCCGGCGGCAACTCTTTTTTCCGGGACACCGGCCTTTTTTGACCTAACGGGATATTTAGTCTGGATGAATGCCTACGGTGGGAAAGAATTGTGGCAGGAAATCTATCGAAACTCCCTAAAGATTCTTCCGGCCGGCATGTATTGGGCCAAAGTCGGGGGGTGGAGCAATAAAAAGGTGGAGACCCTGAACGACTTCACCGGCCTCAAATACCGGCTGAACGATCGAGCCTGGCATCGAACGGGCGAGTTGATCTGGGAAAAGATCCTCTCCGAATTAGGCGCCTCCCCCCTTAAAGAGCCATCCCCCGCGGCGGCAAGGGCAGCTCTGTTCAGAGGGGCTATTGATGCCGCCGAGCAAAACACGCCATGGTCCGATTTGACCTTCAATTTTCACAAAGTTTCCAAGTACTGCTATTTCCCCGGCATCCAGGATTTTGCCGGGTTTTTTGAGCTCATCGTAAACAACCAGAAATGGGAAAGTCTGCCCCCCGACTTGAAAGAAATTGTCAAGGGAGTCTCTGATGCCTCCACGGCCAGGGCTTTTGCCCAGTGGACCTTAGACGATGCCAAAGCCATGAAAATGCTGAAAGAGGAAGGAAAAGTACAGGTGACAAAATTTTCCAAAGAGATCCAGCAGGAAATCCTGGACCGGTTTATAGCCCATTATGACGCGGTTCAAGACCCGATGTTTCAAAAGGTCTGGAATTCGCAGAAAGAGTTTATGAAAATCTATGTTCCTTATATGAGACTCCAGCAAACCGCCGCGGAAGTGAAAATGGAATGATCTGCGGGTTGGGCGTCTGGAGGGCCCGTCGGAAGAAAGGGGTTGGAGAATTTAACTTTCCGCTTTGACCCGGAGTCTTTCCGGAACCGCCGAAAAGGAGTCTTCTATGCCCAAAGAACTCATCGACCGAAGGAATTTTATCAAATCGACTCTGGCCGGGGTTGGGGGACTGCTTTGCCTTGCCTCCACCCACTCATCCCAGGAAGAAAGGACCCTTGAAATAAAAGGAGTCCCAAGGAAATTCATCTATCGCACCCTGGGCAAAACAGGAATCAAGCTTCCTGTGGTCAGCATGGGGGCGATGTACGCCATCGATCCGGCCCTCCTTCGGGCGGCCCTGAATTTCGGGCTGATTCATTTGGAAACCGCCCATATCCACCAGGGAGGGAAAAACGAGGTCATGGTTGGCGAAGTGATTAGGGGGCGTCCCCGGGATTCCTATTTGCTCACCACGAAAGTGGCCATGCGCACGAATTTCATTACGGGCCTATTTGCCCCGGGGGAAAACGAGGCAGAATTTTCGAAAAGGTTGGATATAAGCCTGAAGCGTTTAGGGGTTGATTATTTGGATTTCCTTTTCCTCCATGCAGCCATGCGTCGTGAATCGGTCCTCTTCGAGCCGGTCCTGAAAGCCCTGGAAAAGGCCAAGAAGGATGGAAAGGCTCGATTCGTCGGGGTTTCGACCCATCGGAACGAGCTGGAGGTTGCCCAGGCGGCGATCGATTCCAAATTCTATGATATATTGATGCTCCCCTACCATCACAAGCAGCAGAATTACCTTGAGTTCAGGGAAACCATTGCGAAGGCCGCCCAAGCGGGCCTGGGAATTGTGGCCATGAAGGTCATGGGGGGAACCGGCGCCATTGCCGACATCCTCAGGCCGGTAAACGCCCGGGCGGCTTTGAAATGGGTTCTTCAGGATCCCAACGTTCATACCACGGTTCCTGGAATCACGAGTTTCGATGAAATGAATATCGACCTCTCCGTGATGGAAGATCTTCCCCTCTCCGATGCGGAGAAGGAATACCTGAAAGCCGCATCCGCTTCTCCCACCCTCTACTGCCAGGGGTGTGGCCGCTGCGTTAGACAGTGCCGGACAAAGCTCCCGATTCCTGAAATCATGAGAGCTTACATGTATATCCACGGTTACCAAAACTCAAAGGTCGGATTGGAGCTCCTTTCTTCCCTTAATCTTCCCGGCAGGGTATGTGAAAATTGCGCCCTTTGTCCTGTTCAATGCTCCAACGGGTGGAGAGTCGCCGACAAGATTCGGAATGTGGTCCGGATGCGAAATGTTCTGCACGAGTTCGTCGGATAGGAGGATGAATTCCCATTGATTAAACAAACAGCCCCCGGCGGAAACAAGCCTTGATCTCCGAGACCAAGGGCCAACAGCCGATGCTTCCGGCGCCATATTTTTCGGCCCACCGCTGCGCCAGAAGCGGTCATACGGGTATTTGAGACTTTTATCTGGTACCATTTCTTAAATTGATCTGCTATTTCGAATGGCGACTGCTGGTAATACCATGTTTCTAAAAGGAGGGTCCCGATGAGTTTTTTGGGCGGACGAAAAACGGCAATCGGCATTGTTTTGAGCCTGGTCATGTTCCTTCCGGCTGCCCGGGCGCAAACGCCTTACGACATTACGGACTGCGGTTCGATGATCTTTACGGTCAATTCCGCGAGCGAAGAATTAACCATCATTACGTTTGACTTCAAGGGAATCGCCCGCAGCAACTCCGGAAACAAGATCTTCGATAATTGCACCGTCTTTTATGTCGGGGTCGCCCGAAATATGCACGGGAAATCAAGCGCCTATGGCTATTCCAAGTACCTGGACCCGGATGGAGATTTTGTCGTAATGGAATCCATCCGGGACGAGGACGAGACACATTGCCGTTTTCTACAAGGTACCGGCAAATGGAAAGGAATTCAGGGGGAAGGAAAACTCCGGCGCATTGCCGCCGGCAAGTCCATTACTCCGGGAACGAGCCAATACTGTACTCGACATCGGGGAACGTTTGTTTTGCCCAAATAGGAATGCATAGTCTCTTAATCAACTATCTGATTTATTAAATTATACTTCTCGGCCGGGTGATAATTTCTCACCCAAGGAGGTGCTCATGGTTCTGATTAAAAAAATACGGTTGAAGGCATTGGCGCTCATCGCGGGTCTGCTCCTGTTTATCCCTGCCGCTCAAGCAGAACCCCTCGACATTACATATTGCCTCTCCCTGGTCTCAACGGTGGTTTCGCAGAATGAGGAGATGACGGTCACGAGCTTTGATTTCAAGGGAATCGCCCTGAGCAACCTGGCGGACAAGTCCTTCGACAACTTAACCTTCCACGGCGTGGGTGTAGGCCGGGTTGTGTCCGGCAAAATCCACAATTACGGCTACATCAAATTCATGGACGCCGAGGGCGACTATGTGGTGACGGAGAACATCCGCGACCTGGAGGACGCCGAGGGCGTCTGGAAATTTCTCCAAGGTACGGGAAAGTGGAAAGGAATTAAGGGCGGAGGAAAACTCAAGTCAGCCGCCCGCGGGCGGCCGATCCTGAAAGACACGGTGCAAGGCTGTATCCGGATGACGGGAAATTTCGAATTGCTTCCGAAATAACACGATCAACAGGGATTTTGAAGGGGCATTCCGGGAAATCCCTTCCCCTCCCTTTCAAGAGAGTGTGTCATAATTCGTCATGCCCGCGAAGGCGGGCATCCAGTCTGTTATAAACTTGAACAATTTCAAAACCTGGATTCCCGCTTGCGCGGGAATGACGGCGTTTCTCCCAATTGCGACACAGTCTCCAAAGGGAGGGGGGTCCCCATGCCTTCCGGATTGAATTCCAATTCTTCGCCGCTTCAAAAGATAAGGCGAAAAATTGTCTTCTAAATTAACCCCGCCGTGTCCCTCCCCCATCCGAGGCTGCCTCCTAATTCGTCATGCCCCCGAAAGCCGGCATTCAGTCCGCTTTCAACATCAAAAAATAAAAACATAGCTTTCCGCTTTCACGGGAATGACCGCATTCCCCTCAATTACGACCAATCTCTCCAGGGGGATGGGATTTCATTTCCGATCCAAGAGGTCCGCCTTCCCCCCCCGCGGCGCGAGCGAAGGATGAGGGGGTACCCGCGGCGCGTCTATTTTTAAGAACACTGGACTGAAAGCTGAAAACTTGATTCCGTTCTGTCTTTATGGTAGGGTCGTTTAAAAAAGCGATCCGCAGTCAGCCTTCAGCGATCAAACATTTCCCGGGAACGGGCATGGATTCGCAGCTGAACGCTGGCCGCTGAAGGCTGAAAGCTGGTTTTCCTATGATTCGCATCCTGGGTATTTCGGGCAGTCCGGTGAAAGAGGGGAACACCGAGGCTCTTTTGCGGGAAGCCTTGCGGGCTTCCGCCTCGGACCCGGAAGTGGAAACCGAGACGATCCATCTCTCGACCCTGGAAATCGCCGGGTGCCGCCATTGCAACTGGTGCCTCAAACATCAGACTGCCGAAAAATATTGCGTGGTCTCGGACGGCATGGACCGGGTTTACCCGGCGTTCCTAAAGGCCGATGTGGTTCTCCTCGCCACGCCGGTCCACATCGGCCGCATGTCGGGACTGATGAGCAACATGATCGACCGCCTGCGGGTGTTTGTCTACGGGAACTTCCACTCCGGAAAGTTGAAAGATAAAATTGGCGCCGCCTTGGTGGTCGCCTTCCTCCGCCACGGGGGTCTCGAAATGACCCTCTGGAACCTGAACAGCACTTTCGCCCTTTTCCAAATGATCGCCGTCGGCCAGGGGGGCTTGCCTTGACCAGCATCGACGGAAAGGGCAAAGTGAGCCGGGGAGTCCGGCACATGGTCTTAGAGGACTCTTTCGGCGTTCTCTCCGCGAAAGCGGTCGCGGCGAGGGCCCTATCGCTGGCCCGAATCGTCCAGGCAGGGAAAAAGGCCTTGGGCAAGGAATCGTGAGGGCGCAAGTCGCAAGAGCGCGAGGGGAAGACGCATCCTCTCGGCCACATAAAGTGTCCGAAAACGGTACCCTCCAAGGCAGACCGAAGCGAAAGACTTAAAGGACAGGCAATGTTGAAAAAACTCTTTACGCCCATCCGCATCGGCAAGATGGAACTCAAGAACCGGATCGTCATGCCGGCCATGCACTTCCTCCCCTCCTGGGAGGGGGCGCTCCTGCCCCAGCACACGGATTATTTTGTCGAGAGGGCCAAAGGCGGGGCGGCCTTGATCATCATCGGAGGCTGCACCATTGACGACCTCAGTGGCCCCGTGAACATGATCAGCGTCAAGGACGACAAATTCGTCCCGGGCCTTGCGGCCTTGGCCCGGGCGGTCCAGGGGAACGGGGCCAGGATCGCCGCCCAACTCTACCAGGCCGGGAGGTATGCCCACTCCCTCCTGATGGGCGGAAGGCAGTCGGTTTCCTCTTCTCCCGTGCGTTCGAAATTCACCGGCGAAACGCCCCGCGGGCTGACCGTTCCGGAGATCAAGCAGATCCAATCCAACTTCGCCCTTGCCGCCGACCGGGTGAAACGGGCCGGGTTCGATGCCGTGGAGGTCCTTGCCTCGGCCGGCTATCTGGTCAGCCAGTTCCTTTCCCCGGTCGTGAACCGGCGGGAAGACGAGTACGGCGGCAGCTACGAAAACCGCATGCGCTTCGGTCTGGAGGTCGCCGGAGAAGTCCGCCGGGCCGTGGGCCCGGGTTTTCCCGTCATCTTCCGCGTCGCCGGGAACGAGTTCATGGAAGGCGGTCTGGAAAACAAGGAGGCCCGGATCTTCTGCAAGGAACTCGAAAAAGCCGGCGTGGACATGATCAACTGTACCGGCGGCTGGCACGAGACCCGGGTTCCGCAAATCACCATGGCCCTTCCGCGGGGAGGATATGTATATCTGGCCGCGGGGATCAAACAGGCGGTTTCAATTCCGGTCATGGCCTGCAACCGCATCAACGACCCCCTGCTCGCCGATCAGATCCTCCGGGACGGGCTCGCGGACCTGATCGGTTTCGCCCGCGGGTTGATTGCCGACCCCGAGCTGCCCAACAAGGCCCTGGCCGGCCGCTTCGACGAAATCAACCGCTGCATCGGCTGCAACCAGGGGTGCTTCGATACCCTTTTCACAGCCCAACCCGTAACTTGTCTGGTGAATGCCCGGGCCGGAGCGGAGGCCGAACGAAGCCTTAACCCGGCTCCACGCCGCAAGAAAGTCCTGGTCATCGGCGGGGGTCCGGCCGGAATGGAAGCTGCCCGGGTTGCCGCCCTTCGCGGGCACGAAGTCGCTTTGTACGAGAAGGAAGAGAAGCTCGGCGGACAGCTTCATTTGGCGGCGATCCCCCCCGGTCGCGGCGAGTTTCTGACCTTCGAGAGCTACCTCGAAACCCAGCTGAAAGAAATGAAGGTGTCTGTTCATTTGGGGGTTGAAGCATCTCCCGTCCAGGTCGAGGCCGAAAAGCCGGACGTCCTGATCCTGGCCACGGGGGCTCGCGCCCGGGTTCCCCCCATCAAGGGGATCGAGAGGCCCCATGTCCGCCTCGCCTGGGATGTCCTGACGGGAAAGGCGGATACGGGGGCCGAGGTCATCGTCATCGGCGGCGGGGCCGTCGGTTTGGAAACAGCGCTCTTCCTCGCCCACAAGGGGGCCTTGGACGCTGAGACCCTGTACTTTTTAATGTTCAAACAGGCCGAGAAATTTGAAACCCTGCGCTCGCTCTTGTATCAGGGGGTTAAAAAGATAACCGTGGTGGAGATGCTCAAGAAGTTGGGACAGGACATCGGCAGCAGCACCCGCTGGACCATTCTTCAGGATGTCAGCCGCATGGGCATCAAAACCCTCACCCGGACGCAAGCCAAGGAAATAACCCCCCAGGGGGTAGTCGCGGAGCGGGACGGCAAAGAGATTCTCCTCAGAGGCGATACGGTGGTGATCGCCGCGGGAGCCCGATCCGATAACACGCTATATGAAGAATTGAAGGGCCGGGTTGGGGAGATTCATCTGATCGGCGACGCCAAGGACCCCCGCAAGGCTCTGGAAGCGGTGGCTGAGGGATTTGAGGCGGGAAGGACCATCTAATAAAGTGTCAGTGTTGATGGCTTCGTAAAAAGTCAAGTAGGCCGTCACCCCGGCGAAAGCCGGGGTCCAGAACGTCTTGAAATAACTGGATTCCGGCTTTCGCCGGAATGACAAATAATATGAATTTTCGATTTTTTACGAGATCATCAGTGTTTAGGGTCAGTGAAAAATAAAACCTGACCCTCACCACTGACACTGACACTTTTCTTCAAACGGAAACGACTTCTTTCACCTCCGGGATTTTCGCTTTGAGACGGGCTTCGACCCCGCGCTTCAGGGTCATCTGGGACATGGGGCACGACCCGCAGGCCCCTACAAGCTTGACCTTAACGATCCCTTCTTCGATATCGATCAGTTCAATGTTGCCGCCGTCGGCCTCTAAATGGGGCCGGATTTCGGCCAGGACTTTTTCCACCTTCTCGCGCATCGTCACCCCCCCTTGGATTTCGCCGGGATTTCACCGCCCCGAACCGGCGGGGTTCAACTGGAACGGTCCCGCCCCCCGTCTTGGCCGCTCCCTCACTCGGGAACACAGGCCTCCACCGGACAAACATCGGCGCAGGTCCCGCAGTCCGTGCACTTCTCCGGGTCAATCACGTACTTGGGATCCCCTTCGCCGATGGCTTCCACCGGGCACTCTTCCTTGCAGGTTCCACACATAATGCAGTCATCCGTAATCTTGTGCGTCATCTCGCCCCCCTTAGATTTTAATCATCGCGTTCAGCTCTTTTACGATTGCGTTGGCGTCCCGGTTGTGCATGAGGGCGCCAAAGGAAACGGACTCCATCCGGGAAGCCGCGCAGTTGATGCAGTTCTCTCCAAAATGTTTCCGGAAAACCGTGCGGCTTTGGGGATACATTTCCAGAATCTCCCCGATGTTCATCTCCTTGTCAATTTTTCGTTTCTCCGTTTGCATCTTTCCTGTACCTCCTCGTTCTTCTCTCGGGCTTCTTGGCGAGCTCAATCTCCCGGTTTGAAACTCTCGGCAAAAATTACCCTATCATTCCTTCGGGAAGAAAACATGATTTATATCATGTTGCCTCCTGCCCGGCAGACCCGCGCGCAGGGACGACAACAAAAAAGTTGGGTTTCATCGTACCCATTCAGTGACGGGGGGGCGGCAGGCTTTGTTGTTGGCCTGGGGGTTTGGGCGGTACGCGCCGGAAGCATCGGTCGGGATGAGCAGAGACTCGGAGAAGCCTCTGAGACTCCGATATCAGCGGCGGGAGGCCTTGGCCCCCGCCCCCGTCCACGAAGAAATCAGCGCCTTATGATTCCAAGCGTAGCGCCCGGACCCCCAGGCCAGGGCGCCTCCTGCTATTCACGCCGGACCTAAATCCGTAGCGGCTTCCCACCCTTGACTGAAGGGTTACGTTTCATCAAAGAATCGCCTTGATGGCCGCTTCGAAGGTCTGCTTCCGGGTCAGTCCCACGAACTTCCTCTGCAGCCGGCCCTCGCGATCGATGATGAAGGCCGTCGGGATTCCCTGAATCTTTCCGAAACCGGGAAGACCGCTGTAGGCCTGAAATACGTCTTCGCTGCCCATCACGTTGATGTATTCCACACCCTTTTGGTCCAAATACCGTCGGACTTCATCGGGCCCTTTGCGATCCAGGGAAATCCCGATCACCACGAGTCCGGCGTTTCGATATTCTTTGTACAGCCGATTCAGGTCCGGAATCCCCTCCTGACAAGGGGGGCACCAGGTGGCCCAAAAATCCAAAATGACCACCTTCCCCCTGAAATCCGCCAGATGGATCTTCTCCCCGTTCAGGGCCGCAAGGGAGAAAAGCGGGGCGGACACCCCTTTGCCGGCGGAATCGACATGCGCATCCTTTCCGGAGAAGGCCGCAAAGAAGATCAAGGCGAGACCCGCCAGAACCGCGCCGGCGATGATTAAGACGGATTGGGTTTTCATGCCGCAAGCCGAAGATCCTGGCGCCCCCCGGCGCCTCGTTTGTTTTTCCTCCCCTGCAAACAAATTGGGAGATCGTAACCGTTTTTCAGCTTCCCACCTACGGCCCATCCCCTGACCGCCTTGCCTTCCGCCCGGCGGACGGCAAAAAAAAACGGGAGAGATCGAAATCCCTTCCGCCGGCAACGATTGGCGGCTCGTCTTTGAGGAGCCGCCCTCGAAAACCCACAAAACGGCCAGGCAAATTTTGCGTCCGGCCAGGCTTGACGATCTCGTAAAAAGTCGAAATTCCAGAGAATTTGTCATTCCGGCGAAAGCCGGAATCCGGTTATTTCAAGGCGTTCTGGACCCCGGCTTTCGCCGGGGTGACGGTCTATTTGACTTTTTACGAAGTCATCAGGCTTGCCCGCCAAAAAATCCGCCCTATGCGCTCTCTTTCCCCTCCGCTATCCGCTGCAGAACCTGGGGATTCAGGAGGAAAATCTTGCCGCTGATCTGTTTGATAAGCCTCGTCTTCGTAAACCGGCTCATCACCCGGATGGTGGTTTCCACGGTCGTCCCGGCCATATCGGCCAGATCCTGACGAGTCAGGGAAAGATTGAGCATCGTCCCTTCCTTCTGGGGGGCGCCCATCTTCTCGGCCAATTTCAGCAGAATGCTCGCGATCCTTTGTTCGACTCGGTCGACGGCCAGGCTCTTGATCGTGGTCTGGGCCTCCCGAAGCTGCCGTCCCAACTCCATGATCATTTCCGTGGCAATAAAGGGGTGCCGGCCGAAAAAAAGGAGGAAGTCCTTGCGGGCCAGTTTCATGACCGTGGAAGACTCCATGGCCTGGGCCGAAGCGGCATAGGGTTTGTGGTCGAAGAGCGACACCTCTCCGAACATGTCCCCGGGGGCAAAAACTTGGAGAATCACGTCTTTGCCCGTGTCCGAATGCTTGACCAGTTTGATCCGTCCCTCTTTAACGATATGAAACCATTCCGGTTTGTCGCCTTCAAAGAAGACATAGTCGTCGCGCTCGTAAGATTCCTCGGCAAAGAGGGATCCGATTTCCCGTTGAATCGCTTCCGGGACAGAAGAGAAAAAGAGAGACTTTTTCAAAACTTGCAGTCGATCCATATGCTTTCGCCCCTGGCCGTGCAAAATTGGAAATCACGACCATTGTAAAACGGGGATTTTTCTAATGCAACAGAATAAAAATTTCCGTCGTAACCCTTCAGTCACGGGTGGCCCGGGGCAAGTTTTGTTGTGGCCTGGGGGTTCGGGCGGTACGCGCCGGAAGCATCGGCCGGGATAGGCAGAGAATCGAAGAAAGCACCGAACCTCCGCCGAAGGATGCGGGAGGCCTTGGCCCCCGCCCCCTCCACGAAGAAATCACCGCCTTGTGGTTCCAAGCGGACCGACCGAACCCCCAGGCCGGGGCCCCTCTTAGCCTTTACCCCGAACCTTAATCCGTTGCGGCTGGCCACCCGTGACTGAAGGGTTACTTCCCGTCCCTTTCCTCTATTCTTGGCGTTTGCGGCAAGCGCTCGGACGGGATGCGGGCTGGCACCGGGGGCAGAAAAAAGTGCTTCGGCCTCCCACCGTTTCCCGGACGAGGATCCCGCCGCAATTCCGGCAGGCCTTTCCTTCCCGCTGGTAGACGCGGAGAAGATTTTGGTAACGGCCTCGGACCCCGTCCGAATCGACATAGGACCGCACCGATGTCCCCCCTGCGCGAATCGCCGTCTCAAGGATCCGCTTCAGGGCGCGATAAAGGCGCCCCGCCTCTTCTTCGCTCAACTCGGCGGAAATGCTCCGGGGGTGGATCCGGGCCCGGTGGAGAGATTCATCGGCATAGATGTTGCCGACCCCGGCCAGAAAATTCTGGTCCAGCAGGAGGGGTTTGATCTGGCGTCTTTTGGCCCGGACTCGGCGGACAAATTCCGCGGCTGAAATTTCCAGGGGCTCGGGGCCCAGCCGCCCGAGAGAAGGAACCTCTCCCCCAGTCCCCATTTTTTCGAGGTGGATCCTTCCGAATTTCCGCGTGTCGTTGAAGCAGAGCCGGTCGGGATGATCCCGGAAAGAAAAAACGGCGTGGGTGTGTTTGCCGGGGAGTATCGGCGGCGGAACGAGGCGCAGCTGCCCGGTCATCCGCAGGTGCACGACCAGGACCGCCCCCCCGCTCAGATGGAAAACGATATTCTTGCCGCGCCGGGAAAAGCTTTGGATCGTCCGTCCGGGAAGGCTCTCGCAGAATGCCCTCCGGCTTCCCCGGAGGCACTTGGCCGTCCGGATTTCGCTTCGGGAAAATTCCCACCCGGTCATTTTTTCCCGCAGGCCGCGGACGATGGTTTCGACTTCGGGCAGCTCCGGCATTGGAAAGCCTCCTTTGGAAACGACCGGGTTCGTAGCATTTGCTGGTTTCGGAAAAAGTCCATCTGTCCCGCTCGAAGCGGGATTGCGCTTCAACTTCGTCGTGGCGGATCGTAGGGGCACTCTGCGTCTGCCCGATATCGGGTGCAAAGCATCGCGCCCCTACAATTGAAACCGTCGTTCTGCCGAAATTGTGGGCGCTCATCACATTTGATGACTCCGCAAAAAGTCAAGTAGGCCGTCACCCCGGCGAAAGCCGGGGTCCAGAACGTCTGGAAATAACTGGATTCCGGCTTTCGCCGGAATGACAAATTATATGAAATTTCGACTTTTTACGAGATCGTCACATTTTAGCCGTTTGAAAAATTGACGAAAATGAATTGCAGATTGAAAGTATAAAATTGATAAAGGGATGGTTTTTCCCAAGAAATCTGCACTTTGCCTTTTACACTTTGCATTTTTGTATCACTTTAGCTTTTTGAAATTTCGGTTCAGAAATCCCTCCCGCCCTCCCTTTTCAAAGGGAGGAGAGCTTTTCAGCCCGCTTTCACGGAAAGATCCCATTTTTTCCTCCTTTGAAAGGGGGATCACGGGGGATTTAATGGCTTTTCAAAATGCTAAAATGTTACGCATTTTTCAATGAGATTTTGCGTCTCTTTTCAAAGCGCGAAATGGATACCCGGGTTCAGGATGCATGTCGGCGCCCCCGGGGCGGCAGGCCTCTTTACCGACCCTTTTCAACGGCCTTGCCGCCTTTTTGGCGCCAGCGGCGCGTCAAGTAGGCCCGCAAAGCCAGGCTGGAAACCCCCAGCATGAGGAAGAGAACGCCCCCAATGGCCCAGTACGCGTCCAGCGTTCCCCGGTCGATCTTATCGACCAGGACCGAATAGAAAAGGGCGCTGGGAATTTGCGCCAGAAACACCAGGGGAAGGAACTCCCAGAAGGTCAGGAGCGTGAGGCCGGACGCGTAGCTGATGACGTCGAAGGAGATGACCGGCAGCAGCCCAAAGAGCAGGATGATATATTTCTCGTACCTGCGCAAAGCCAGATCAGCGGTTTCGAGATGGACCCGGTTTACCAGCCTTTGGACAGCGGGCCGCCCCAGTTTCTTGGCAATGGTGAAGCAAACCAGCGACCCGGTAACCGCGCTCGACCAGGAGAGAAGCATCCCCCACAAAGCGCCGAAGGACAGGGTGTTGACGACAAAAATGGGAAACGCCGGGAGAAAGAGAACGACGGACTGGGCGACCATCAGGCAGGCGGAGATAAAGGGCGCCCAGAAACCAAAGGAAAGGATGAACTCCCTCAGCCGATCGATGTTGCCCTGAAAGCCGAGGCTGTTGATGTAGGCGGAAATGTGCGGCCAGCCATGGTAGAGGCCGTATATCCCGCCGATCATGGCGCCGGCCGACAGAACGGTGAGGATGAAACAAAAATATTTCTTTTGAGCGGGCTCTCCCCTCTTGGTTTCCTGCGGTTGTGAAGAGGGGATCCCTCCTGTTTTACTCATCCATTGCGATTCCGCGGCTCTCTTCCAAACCTATCGAACCCCTCCCGGGGTTTGTCCCATCTTGAGTCCGCAAATGCCCTGCGCCCCCGAAGAATTCCTGTTTCCGCAGCGCGCCCCAAACCCGGCAGGCTCTTCGCCTCTATCCCACCAGCATGACCACCGGATCGTCCAGGGAAAACCAGTTAGGAAATCGTTTAAGCGCTTTCAGCTCCGTCTCCAGAGCCTTCTCGTGCCCGCGCTCGAAATCGGCCAGGTACTCCAGCATGAATCGTCCGCTCAGGTCGCTCGATTTCCGCGCCTCGCGTTGATAGAATTGGGCCGCCTCCCGCTCCATTTGGATGGCGATCGTCAGGATCTCCTCCGGTTTCAGGTCTTTGGGCGCCGGCCCTTTCCCTTCCGGGCCGGCAGGGGGAGGAAGCGGAACGCGGCTTTCCCCGGTGCTTTTGAGATAGCGCATCTCCAGAATCTGCCGGTGCCTCTTTTCTTCTCCGGCCAATTTTGACAGTTTCTCCCGAAGGATCGGGTTGCTCGTTTTTTTCATCGCCTGGGTGTAAAACCGGTAGGCTTCGACCTCCGACCGGATGGCCTTACCCAGAGCCTCCAATCCCGTCAAGGGCCTGGAAATCTTCTTTGCCGCCGGACTCATGTTCTCTCTCCCTCCTGTGTGCTGAAAAAAGCGGGGCGCCTCTATTCGGTTGATACGAAGAGGCGCTCATTTTCTGGATCATTTTCAATTCGTTTTGCGAATGAAAGATTCCCCCTCTGGCCTATTGGTTCCATGCCCGGGCAACGAGAAAACCGTTCTGACCGACCAACGAACCTTCATGAGCCGGACGACACCCGGGAACCAGGAAGATAGCATATTGCCCTCTCCCGCCGGCGGGAGAGGGTTTCGGGGGCTTTTATTCTTTCATCTCCGCCTTCCGGTTCCATAGGCGCTGATACCACTCCGGCACCCGAGTCTTCCTGGGAAATTCCACGGCGGGGGAAATCGGCTTGATGTCCAAAACCGGCGTCCCCCGGATGGCGTCCAGCCCCCGGACCCGGAGAACGTTTTTCCTCCGGCCTAAAAGCTCAACCAGAGTGAGCCCGATCGGATTCGGGCGGTATTGAGTCCGCGTGGCAAAAATTCCCACTAAGGGAAGGTCTTCCCGTGATTTGGGATGAACCTTTGTCATCCCCCGGCGGCTTTGCGGAATCCGGTTGATCCAGAAAAAGATGAAGAGATGCGAGTAATCCTCGACCCCGTCCAGCGCTTCCCCGTATTCGGGTTTCAGGACGATTTCGGAGATTACGGACTCCCACCCTTCCCTCTTCAGGACCCGGATGGAATTTCGAACTCGTCCGATCGGCCGGATTTCGATCGTTCGCAAGGTCCAATCCCGCAAGGGCTTGTGCGCCCGCGTTTTTCCAAAAATATTAACACCGCCTCGAAAACTGGTCCACTATACCACCGGTTCTTTCTCCATTTCAAGCTCCATCCTTGACAATCCATCTGTTTCCTCTTATTCTCTTTTAAAAGATCCAACGGCTCCGCTGTCTAAGCCGCCGAACAAAAAGACGCAGGGAGGACGCGGGAGATGAAAGAAATCAAAGCCGAAGAGGCCTTGGCCTTCGTGATGGAGCAGATCCCCAAAGGGGCCTTTCTGACGGTCCGGGCGGGAAAAGAAAAGAACGTGATGACCATCGGGTGGGCTCTGTTCGGATTTGTCTGGCGCCGGCCGACGATGATGGTCGCCGTTCGCAACACCCGTTTCACCTACGGGATCATCGAGAAGACCGATTCCTTTGCGGTCAGCGTTCCCACCGGCCCCATGGAAAAGGAGATCGATCTTTGCGGAACCCGTTCGGGGAAAAACCTCGACAAGTTTCAGGAATGCAAATTCCCCATCCTGCCCGGGGGAAAGACGCAAACCCCTCTTTTGGATATTCCGGGCTTTCACTATGAATGCCGCATTGTTTACAAAACCCCGATGGATCCAAATTTTTTGGCCGGGGAACTGATTTCCATCTACCCCAAAAAGGATTACCACACGCTTTATTTCGGGGAGATTTTGGCCTGTTATCGGAAGGATTAAGAACCTTCTCCTTCCGGGTTATTTTTTACGTCGCTGGGAAAAAGAATCGGAAAAGGGAGGGCGGACATGAAGAAATGGTGGTTTCCCGTTTTGCTCATGGCTTTTTTCATGGCATCCTGCGCCGGGGTCCCCAAAACCCCTGTTTCCCTGACCTCGGTGAAGCCGGCCGACCTCCAGGGGACCTGGGAAGGGCAAAGGACCATGCCTTTCGACAGATTTGTTTTCAAAGATATCGTGGTGCTGGAAATTCAACCGGCCGGCCCCCCTTTCAAGGGAAAAATGACCGTCTATTCCTCTCCGCGCTGGGACCCCGGCCAAAATATTCAGGTTTATTCCTTTGATCGCGGCCAAGTATCCGGGGATGGAAATCTTATCCTGCCCATGGAGCAGGAGATCTTTGTGAATCTCCGTCTTTTCCAAGAGGAAAAGGACTTCATCCTGGAGGGGGATTTCCTTTACAAGACCAACAAAGGTGTCCTGTCCCTCAGGAAAAAGTAAGCCGGCGAATGCCGGCTTAGCCGCATAGCCCGGGCAAGCGGGTCCGTTTCCCGGGTTTTACCGGAAGTCATCCCCTGGGGGGAAGCTTGGTTTTCCGGAGAGGGCCGGATAGCCCCATCCGTTCGGTCCTTTCTTCCCGGGCCGAATGCCCGGGAGACGATTTGCCGTTGTGCTTTTGGGTCAATTCCGGCGCCTCGCCCCGCCCGAATCGGGGAAGGTTATTGCGGCGCCTTCGTTTGGGTGAATGCTTACGAAATCTTCCGTTTCGGTCAACCAGGACAATCAGGCCGATTTCCTCGGCCCTGATCTCGAAAGACGCATTCTCCAGGGTCTCGCCTGCGAATGGGAAAAATCGCTCTGGGTTTTGCCCTCATCGCAGCGGGGAAAAATGATCCCTCCGCTCTTCCGGCTTGCCGATTTTCAAGACCGGTGGGGAAGTTGGTCGCGGGAGAAGCGGGAAATCGCCCTGAGCCTTTGCCTCGTCTTGAATCACTCCTGGGATGCGGTGCGGGAAGTTCTTTTGCACGAGGCGGCTCATCAGTTTGCCGATGAGGTTTTGGAAGCTTCCTTCGATCCCCCGCACGGCCCCCAATTTCAGAAGGCCTGCCATCTCCTCCGGGCCAACCCCCGGGCCTCGGGAGCCTACCCGCCTCTTGACGACAGGTTCAAGGCCGACGGCCTCCGCCCGGAGGACAAGCCCTTTCTGCGGATCAAAAAGCTCATGGCCCTGGCCACCAGCTCCAACCTCCATGAAGCCGAAGCAGCCATGGCCAAAGCCCATGCGTTGATGGCGAAATACAATCTCCAACTGGTCACGGAAGGGGGATCTTCCTTCGAAACCGTTTCCCTGGGCCGCTCCGCCCTCCGCCACCCGGCGGAAGAGTATGCCCTCGCCCATCTGCTGCAGGAGTTCTATTTCGTCCAGGGCATTTGGATCTCGGCTTTCGTTCTGGAAAAGAAGAGGATGGGCCGGGTCTTGGAGATCAGCGGGACCCTCCCGAATCTTCAGGTGGCGGGCTACGTTTATGAGTTTGTCTCCCGGTTCATCCAATCCCAGTGGCAGGAATACAACGGCCAAAGGAACCTGAACCGCCGCCGCCGAACCGATTTTGCCCTCGGCGTCATTGAAGGGTTTCGCTCCAAATTGAAATCCGGCAACGGAACCGGCCCCCCCCCGCCGCCCTGCTCCGCGTTGAGAACCCCCAGTTGGAAAAATATATGGCCTATAAATACCCGCGGACGGCCAAGATTTCCGGCGGACGGATCCGCCGGGACCGACAGGTCATAGAGGACGGCAGGAAGGCGGGCAGGATGCTGGTGATTGCCAAGGGGATCGAGGCGGGGACGCAGAACCGGAAACTTCGGATCGGCGCCGGTTGAATTTTTTCGGAAAGCAAGCGATGGAATCGATTTTGATTTACCTGTTGGAGCCGGCACCCTCCCCCGGCCTATGGCTTCTAATTGCTTTGATGGCCATCATCTGCGCCGGGGCGTTCGTGACTTCCGGGTTCGGCGTCGGCGGCGGAGTTCTGGTAACCCCCTTGTTCATTTCGGTCCTGCCCCCCAAGTACGGGATCGGGCTTCTGGCCCCGCTTATGCTGCTCATGAGCGCCGCCGGGGTCCGGCAGTACTGGCGTCTCTGGGACAACCAGCACATTCTCATTTTGCTCCCCGCATCTCTGGCCGGCATCTGGCTCGGGACCTATCTCCTGGCGGAAGTTCCCCCGGCCGTGGTCAAAAAGACGGTCGGGGTCCTGGCCATTATTTTCGGGGTCTTTCAGTTCTTGGCCGTCGATCGCCCGGACTGGAGGAACCGTTTGCGGCCGAACGACTGGCAGGGGGTGGGATTCGGTTTCGCCTCCGGGATCACCAGCGCCTTAGCCCACACCGGCGGGATCGTCTTCTCTTTCTACCTGCTTCCGCACAGCCGGACAAAAGAAGCATTCGTGGCCACCACCGTCTTTCTCTTTTTCACCGGCGGTCTCATAAAAATGGGTACCTTCTGGTATTACGACCTTCTGAGCGTTCCCATCCTCGTTCTATCCCTGGTCCTGGTTCCCGCCTTGATCTTCGGCTCCATCCTGGGGAAAAGGCTGAACCAGCGCCTCCCGAACAAGCTTTTTCTGCGCCTTATCTCGATCTTCATCGCTCTCATGGGCCTCCGCTTGGTGGCTTCGTAAAAAGTCCGTCTGCGGCTTCAGCTTCGCCCCCTTCATCTTGCCCCTGCTCCCGGGTTTTGCGCGCCTTGCCTGTGGAGCCTTTTTCGAAACCGGCGGACCGCCCAGTCGGGCGTTCAGACCGGCTTCCTCTTCTCTTTCCCATCTGCGTCGACCTCTGGAAATCCGCGCCCCAACCCTTTCAGCCCTGGCGGCGAAATCGGGCCAGGGCCTGCTCGATTTCTCTCTCCAGATAATCCGGCCGCGGGCTTGCGGCGGAGGCTTTTAGGATCTCCTCCCCCCAGGGTTCGGCCAGATAACCCAGGGTGCGGATAGCCAGGACTCTTTTAAGAACCCGGGGCGGGTAGGCCCGGCGAACCGTCTTCCGGTTCGGGTCGAAGAACTGGATGTAGCCGTACCGCACGGCCCGCCCGTAGACGCTGAGGGAAACGGAGCCATGCTCCTCGGGCGCCTCCATCAGGTGAATGCCCGCATCGAGAGGGAGCACGAATGTCGTTTCCCCTGGTTTGATCCAGGAGCGGGAGGTCTCCTCCAGCTCCGCCCGGCCCTCGGTCTTGCCGTCATCCAAGCGCCGGTACTTCCGTTCCCGCACGGGATAGATCATCGCGCCGACAATCCCCCAGGAGCCATGGTCATGAACGGCGCTGGTGGTTCGCGGCTCCCAGAAATAAGCCTGGACCGAAAAGGCGCGATCCGGGCTCCGATACAGCGTCACTTCGTTGGGATAGATGGAGGGTTCCTGCGAGTTCAGGAACTCCGGGTCGAGAATCAGCCTTTCCAGGTAACTCCGAAACCAGGTCGCATCTTTGAGCAGTTCTCCGAGGAGAACCCGCCCCTCCGGAATAAACCGGGAGAGGTCCTTTTTTTCCTGGTGCAGAGCGCGAAGCCGGGGGCAGAACTCCTCCAGGTTCATGGGTTTCCTTCCTTTGAGTCCTTCGGGGTTCGGGTCTTGGCGACCCCGTGCCTGCGCACATGGGTCCAGGAACGGTACTCCGGGTCATCCGGATTTTTCGCCAAGGCTTCCGCTTCCCCCAGGTATTTCTTCATGGCCCGGGTCTGTTTGTATAAAGCCCGATCCCTGCCGATCGGGCACACTTTGGTGCAGATCCCGCAGGGATAACACCTGCGGGCAGTCAGCTCCTCGCTCATTTCCAAGCAGGCCGTCTTGTCGTAATCGGCGATCACCCGGTCCTCCCGCATGCGAATGGCTCCTTTGGGGCAGCATTTGGCACAGGCGGCGCAGCGGATGCAGAGCTCCTTGTCGGTCAGCGGGTCCGGCGGCAGGAGGGCCTCCGTGAAAACCGAAACCAGGCGGACCCGCGGGCCGAATTCCGGGGTCAAAAGATTGTGGCTGGCGCCGATCGTCCCCAGCCCGGCATATTTGGCGGCCATCACGTGGCTGAACGCCGCCAAGTTCTTCTCCCGCAAGGCCCTGAGGCTCCCGTACCCGTCCCGGGGAAAGAAAAACGAAGCCTGCCCCGAGCGATTCAGAAACCGGGTCAGGTCGTAGGCCAACTGGTCCAACCCCCGGTTGCTCGTGTCGTAAAGCTCCTTGTGCAGGATCGAAGGGGTCGTCTCCACGATGGGGAGAGGCATCTCCATCCCGATCACGATCACCGATTTGGCCGGCGGCCAGAGGGCCCGGGGCCGGAAGTCCAAAGGAACCTCCCCGGCTTCATCCCACCTCTCCACCGGAGCGAACCCCACCAAATCCGCCCCCCGATCGCGGCAAAACCGGATGATTTCGCGTTTGAGGCCCTGATTCGTTCGTTTTTTTCCACCGGCAAATTGAGAATCTTTTGAGGATGGGGACGATGTACCCGGCATAGGAGGCCTTTCGTGTGAGGGAGTCATTTCTTACAGAATACGGGATTCGCCCGCAAAAATCAATTTCCCTGCGGCGAGCCCCCTAAAGATCGTGTAACCGTTCAGTCTCGGGTGGCCGGCCGCAAAGGATTAAGGTCCGGCAGAAAGGCTAAGTGGCGCCTCGGCTTGGGAGGCCGCAACAAAACTTGCTCCGGGCCGCCCTTCATTGAAGGATTACCCTCTATTTGTTTATTGAAATTTTCATCGGGAAAGGGTACATTGCAGTTATCCTAAAATCAACGGCATCCCGAAAATGCTCATGAAGCGCATAATTACCATATCCTGCTTGACGCTCCTCGCCGTCTGGGTCCTGATTTCCTTCCTGCCGAATCCGGGGTCTTCCCAAGGGGCAAGGGATTCCGCCCCCGTTTTCGGTTTCTTGCGGGATGTCGTGATCGTCGCCCAACCGCAGGGGGTAAAGGTCGAACTGACCGGGGACGCCCTCGCCGCGGACTTTCGCAGTTTCACCCTTGGCCAACCCCCTCGGCTCGTGATCGATTTTCCCGGGGTGCTGAGCTCCTTTCCGAAAAAATTCTTGGAGGTGGGACACCCTTTGCTCAAGGATGTTCGCCTTGGCCAGCACCCGGACAAGCTTCGCCTCGTTCTGACTTTCCCCGCCACGGACCTCCCCCCCCATCGAATCGCCCGGGAGGCAGACGGGGTGACGATCATCGTCGGGAAGATCGAAAAGGACCCGGAGGAAGGAAAGAAACCGGGGATGGAAGAAAGGCGGGAAACGGGCGCAACGCAGATGCCCGGCGGAAAAACCCCTGCGGAGGGCGGCGAGAAGCCGTCCTCTCTCAGCGGCCGTTGCCCCGGCGAAAGACCCCGAGGATAAAAAACCGGCCGTCCCGATTTATTCCGGGGAAAAGATCACTCTTGATTTCACCGAGGCCGATATTCGCCGGGTTTTCGCGCTCATCTCCGAAGCCGCCCGGCGGCAGATCGTCCCGAGCGCGGAGGTTCAAGGCAGCGTCACCCTGCGCCTCGTCGATGTGCCCTGGGATCAAGCCCTTGACGCCATTCTCTCCATTTACAGCCTGAGAAGGGTCGACGAGGGAAACATCATCCGGATTCTCCCCCGAGAAAAATAATAGGGGGAAACCCTGGGATTGCGGGCGCAGGATTTTCCGGATTTGCATCTTCCCTTTTCGCGACCCTCTCGTTCTTCGAAGAGAGGTCTCTCCTTCGGCTCAAGGGATTTTAGGGCCCAGGCCGGAACCCCCCTTCCGACCGTATCCCCGCCTATTCCGCTCAACGCCGCAGACGGACTCTTAGCCCATTTTCCGCAGTTACGAGAAAAAAGTTGTGTAAAATCAATTGAGGGTAGTCAAAATCAGGCCATTTTCTCCACTACATTTGCGATCCTTTTGGGCCGGTTCGGGATGAGGATCTTCATCCTCTGAAGCAGTACTTTCAGGTCCCTTGACGGCGTCGCCACCATTCGGAGCCTAAGGATTTTCTCCCGTGTCGGCAGGAGCACATCCAAAGACCTCAGCTCCCGTAACTCCTCCAGTAGCTTTCTCGGGGCCGTACCCAAACCGCACACCTTCATCCACTGCTGGAGGGTTCTCCAAAGCGTCAAGGCCAGAAAACAAACCAGGATGTGGGCCTGGGTTCGGTCCTGCTTGTGATGGAAAATCGGCCGCAAATTAAGATCGTATTTCCCCGTACGGAAAGAATCTTCCACCTCCGTAAGCTGAATGTAGGTGCTCCATAGCGTTTTCGGATCGGTTTCACCCCAGTTGGTGCGCAGGATGTAACTGCCCCGGGTTTCCAGCGCCCACTGATAGCGTTCTTCATTCTTTGTAACCTTTAAAGAAAGCCGAGCCTCTTTTCCGGTGCCGGTTTCGGTAACCTCTACGCTGAACAACGAGGCGGCTCGACTGTTACGTTCTAAAAGGCGGCCGATCTGGCGTTCAACTTTCTGGCGGTCCCTGATCTTGCCCGCTTGCGCCTGCCCGGATAGCTTGAGGAGCCGGGTCTCCAAACTGCTGACAAAGCGGTTCAGAATCGCATTTTCTTTCTCTTTCCGGCCCACGGAACGGCACAAAACAAAGGTTTCGTCCATCCCCTCCGGCGAACGGCAGAGCTTGACCTCAACGCCGGGCTCGCCTCTTTCCCAGCTCTGCTCCAGAAGTTGGCGCTCAAACTTCTTCAGCAAGGATTTAGGAGTGCCAACCAGATACCGACCCCCCGTTGAGCGCAGGTATTCAAGGTTGCCCTCGCTCACCATCCCGCGGTCCACCACCCAAATCCGATTGGCCCTGCCGTATTTGGCCTCCATGATGTCCACCATCTCCCGGGTCGTGGTAACATCGGGGCGGTTGCCGTCAAAGACCTCAAAGGCGATCGGCAAACCTTCCCGGGTCGCCACTAAACCGATGCACACCTGAGGGCAATCGGGACGACCGTCCCGGCTGTAACCCCTTTTCGCCTGAGGGTTTCCTTTGGCGCTCCCCTCGAAGTAGGTGGAGGTTATGTCATAGAACAGAAAATCGAATTGACAACCGAACAACTCGCCGTAACGCTTCTGCAAATGACGGCAGAGCTCATCCTTGTAAGGCAATAGGGCATCCAAAGCCCGGTAAAGACGATCCTCGCTAACTTTATCCCCCGACACCCCCAAAAGATCATCCAGCGCCGTCTTCTCATACCACGACTCGGCGATCTGCAACTCGGAGGACGGGGCACAGAAGCGGGCCAGGACCAAAACCGCAGCCATGATCGACCAAGGAATCTCTTCCCGGCCAGCCGGCATCTGCTCCTTGCAAAACTCGGCAAACCCCAGCCGCATCCATAACAAAAGCCCCAGATACACATCCCCAAAATGTCGAAGGCGCTCCACACTGACACCGCTTAAATTCACCGTCGCCCAGACAGGAACTTCCTCAGGCTGATCAAAAAATCCAGGGCCCGGCCGAGGTTTGCCGGAGAGGATCCGGCCAATCTCATCCCAACCAACCCGCTCCTCCCGGTCCAGACCCGGCAGCTTGCCAATTGTCGCTACAATCCGCTGGCGGGGACCACGGACCGTGCGCACCGACTCCACCAGCGTCCAACTCTCGTAGTCGACTCCCCCCTTCTTTTTCTTGTTTCGACGTAGAAACATGATGACAGTATTCACCATGTCGCCAACCCAAATCAAGGGGGTGGTCTCCACTACATCCCATTTTCAAAGAACAAGGGCGAATATCCTTAAACTTTTCCAAAGAAAATAACAGAATTTCCCCTTCATTCACTTCTATCTGCGGAAAATGGGTTAGGTTAGGCCGTCACGGATGGGCGGGTTCAAACGGGGAAGGGGCTCGCCCCTCAGGTCGTTATCCAGCGCCGCCCCTCCCGTTCCAAAAGCCGGTGGGCCTCCACCGGCCCCCATGTGCCCGCAGCATAGTTGGGGAAATCAGCGGGAGGCCGATTTTCCCAGCGGGCGAGAATCGGGTCCACCGCCTCCCACATGGCCTCGATCTGATCCTGGCGGACGAACAGGGTGAGATCTCCTCGCAGACAATCGGTCAGCAATCGCTGGTAAGGCAGCGGGGTGGGCGTTTTGAAGGCATCCTGGTAACAGAAATTCATGTCGATGGGGTAGATCTGGTTCTGAGAATACGGGTACTTCACCCCGAAACGAAGGGAGATTTTTTCTTCCGGCTGGATCGTCAAAACCAGGAAGTTGGGTTCCAGGACGTCGCAGGACCGGCCGAACAGCTTAAGGGGCGCTTGATAGAACTGAATCACCACCTCCGTGACCCTCCGGGTCATCCTCTTTCCGGTTCGAACGTAAAAAGGAACTCCCGCCCAGCGCCAGTTGGCGATATAAAATTTTCCGGCAAAAAAGGTGGGGGTGTTGGATGCCGGATCTACTCCCTTCTCCTCCCGGTAGGCCGAAACCGGAGTTCCGTTGGTTTTCCCCAGGCCGTATTGTCCGCGGACGGTGCAAAGGTCTATGTCCTTCTCCTCCATGGGCTGCATGGCCCGAAAGATCTTTACCTTTTCATCCCGAATGAAATCCGCGGAGAACCCGATCGGGGGGTCCATGGCGATCAGGCCCAAAACCTGGAGGAGGTGGTTCTGAACGATGTCCCGGATCACGCCGGATTTTTCATAGAAGAAAGCGCGATTCTCGATTCCCAGGTCTTCCGCAACCGTGATTTGGATGTTGTCAATATATCGCCGATTCCAAAGGTGTTCGAAGATCGGGTTGGAAAACCGGAAAAAAATAATGTTCTGGACCGTCTCTTTGCCTAGATAGTGATCCATCCGGTAGATCTGGTCCTCGGCAAAAGCTTCTTTCAAAATCCCGTTGAGCCTGCGGGCCGACCGCAGATCTTGTCCGAACGGCTTTTCCACAATGATTTTAGCATTCACCGCTCCCTGGCAAAGGCCCCCTTCTTTTAGGTTTTCCACGATCGCCTGGGTTGTTTGGGGGGGAACCGCCAGGTAGTAAACGACCCGTTTGCGCCCGTCCCCCCCGCCGGGACCCGGTCTGCGATTCGGCAGCGGAGGTCTTCATACGTCGCGGCGCTCTCCAGGCCCCCGGATAGGTAGTACAGGTTTCGGCTGAATTCCTCCCAGGCTTTTTCCGCGAACGGCCCCTCGCTGAACTGCCGAAGGGCGTCGTGAACGAGGCGGCGGTATTCTTCGTCCGAAAAGGAGGAGCGCCCGACCCCGATAATCGCAAAGCCCCGCGAAAGCTCCCCCTGCTGGTGGATATGGAAAAGGGTGGGCAGGAGTTTCCGCCGGCTTAAATCGCCGGTTCCGCCGAAAATCACCATCGCGAAGGGCTCGAGGGAAGGTTCTTCCACCGAAATATCGCAGGTCTGGAGGTATTTGCTGGCTACCGGTTCTTCTTGGGTGCGGTGAAAACTCATGGCGATCTACCCTCACAGAAAGATTTTTCCTGGACCAGGCGCGGAAACACCATTCTGAAAAATTCTCTGCTGCAGGCTCTCCTTCGGAACATGCGCCTTGCCCGAGTCGGATCCCCTAATCCCTCCCACCGTTGCGCCGGCCGGCAGGAATCCCCCCAGAAGGACAGAGATATTTCCCTTTTTTTCCCGATTTCCCTAACCCCTTTCCTCTCCTCGTTCCTCATTTGAATATTTTCCTCCTTTTCGCCCTCCTTTTCAACGACCTTAAATAGGGGACGTTCATAATTTTATAACTTTATCCCTTGACCACCCCTTCTTTCTTTGGTATAGACATCCCATGCCGCGAAAATCAAGAATCGATGCGCCGGGGGCGTTACATCACATCATCGCCAGGGGGATTGACCGAAAACCGGTCTTTCGAGATGATCGCGATCGGGATGATTTCTTGGAGCGCCTCGGGAAGAAGCTCAAGGAAACCCAGACAGCCTGTTACGCTTGGGCGTTGATCCCCAACCATTTCCATTTGCTCCTGCGAACGGGGGCAACTCCCCTTTCCGTCGTCATGCGGCGTTTGCTGACTGGTTACGCCGCTCGCTACAACAAGCGGCATCGCCGGTGTGGGCACCTTTTCCAAAATCGGTTCAAATCCATCCTATGCCAGGAAGACCCTTATCTACTGGAGTTGGTCCGCTATATCCACCTGAACCCGCTGCGCGCAGGAAGCGTCGATGATCTCGACTCGCTCGACGAATATCCCTATTGCGGGCACAGCCGATTGGTGGGGACCTTCGAAAACGACTGGCAAGACGTAACCTACGTGCTCAAATTCTTCGGCGATTCCCTTGGAACCGCCCGCAAGGGCTATCGGGCATTCCTTGCGGAAGGCGTCGCTCATGGCAGACGCCCTGATCTGGTGGGCGGTGGTCTGATCCGAAGTGCCGGCGGCTGGTCGGCAATCAAAAAGATGCGGAAATTAGGCGGGTTCCAGAAGGGGGATGAACGCCTCTTGGGAGATGGGGAATTCGTCGAAATGGTTCTTCATCAAGCAGAGGAAATCTTGAAACCCCCATGCCGTCTCTGCACCGAGGGTCTTGATTTTTCAAAGATCGTGGAAAGGGCGGCAGAGCTCACCGGCCTAAAGCCTGCCGACCTTTTGACCGCAGGGCGATCAAGGAGGATCGCTGCGGCTCGCAGTATGGTATGCTTTTGGGCGGTCAGGGAAGTCGGGCTGGGCCAGGAGGAATTGTCCAACGCTCTCCGCATCTCCCAGCCAGCCATTAGCATGGCCGTGAGCAGGGGTGAGAAGATTGTGAAGGACAACGCTTTTTTGTTAATAAAATGATAACTTATAAAGTTATGAACGTCCCCCTCCCCAATCAGAAAGGCCGCTTCTCATCCGAAAAGCGGCCTTTATGAAAACTGGCTCCCCGAGTAGGACTCGAACCTACAACCTAGTGGTTAACAGCCACCCGCTCTGCCGGTTGAGCTATCGGGGAACAAATGGCATGAATATAAATTTTTTTACCACGCTCCCAAGCGAATGTCAATTCCTTAATTTCCCTTGCCCACATTGGATCTTTTTTGGGGGATGAGGGTTGGGATGGGGGGCCGGCTAAACGGAATTTATCCCTCTGGGAGGTTTTCCCAGCGTGGCGATCCGGTCTCTCAGGTATAACGCTCCGTCTATATTGTCGGTGACGGAAAGAATCGTCTGTCTTCGGCCTCCTGCAGCCCTTTTTCCTTTATGCCCTTTCCCCTGTACGATCATTGTTCAGAATCTCAGATTTTTCTTGAGCCTTTCCCGCGGGGCGCAGGCATGACGACGCTGTCCACGCCCGGCAGGCAGTGGGCTCCCTCCTTCATAGCCTGGCGCAGGATCTTCATCTTGGCCGCAGGCAGGGCAAGGCGGGGGATGATTCTGCGAATCGTCATTTTTCCCCTTTTTCCGGCGGGAGTGGGAGCGTTTCTTGGATGGGCCGCTTCAGGAAAAGAATCAAAGACTCCTTGTTTTGGGAGGGGATGACGGACACCAGCTCCCACCCCTCCTCTCCGTGCTCCGTCAGGCGAACCCGCTCGAGGTCCAGAAAAGATGTCTGGTTCAAAGCGTCATAATCGGTCTTCCGAATCATATACTCCCATTTTGCCATGAAAAACCTCAACCTCCCTTTTGCCCCGCTTCCGCCTATCATACTGATTTTTCCCCGCAGAGCAACAGAATTTCTGAAAACCCGGAAACAGATCTTCAAGGTCTCAAGAAGGCCCCCTGTTCCCCCTTCCCCTTTTCCCTGTTTCCACCTCCCCTGCCTCTTTGAATCTCTTTTTCCTGTGGCCCTTCAGGGACGGGGGGCGGCAGGCTTTGTTGTTGGCCTGGGGGTTTGGGCGGTACGCGCCGGAAGCATCGGTCGGGATGAGCAGAGACTCGGAGAAAACCCTGAGACTCCGATCTCAGCGGCGGGAGACCTTGGCCCCCGCCCCCGTCCACGAAGAAATCAGCGCTTTATGATTCCAAGCGTAGCGCCCGGACCCCCAGGCCAGGGCACCTCCTGCTATGCACGCCGGACCTGAATCCGTAGCGGCTTCCCACCCTTGACTGAAGGGTTACGATTTCCCAGACTTTCAAATTGACAAGCCCCCCGTTTTCGGCTAATTAAAATGAAGAAGAGAGCGCTCCTCGCCGGAGGAGCGAAAAAGGAGCTGATCCGCCTCCGCCGGAGAACCAAGCGACTGACCCAGAAGGCCGCCGGCTGAGCCATGCGCACCCGGGTCAGGGCGAGGTTGAAATTGAGAATCCCGGTCGGAAGGCCGACCCGCTTTCACTCGACCCGGAAAGGAAAGAAGGGCTACAATCGCGGGCGGGCCGGACGGGAAACGGCCCTTCTTAGGAGGAATACTTGAACTACCAGGATATCCGATTTCTCATGGAGGACGGCATCGGCTTTGTTACCCTGAACCGTCCGGAAAAACGGAACGCCTTGTCCCTGAACCTGATGGCGGAGATGATCGACCTCCTGCGGGCCGTTCAAAAGAACGACGGGGTTCGGGTCCTGATCGTCCGGGCCGAGGGGCCGGTTTTTTCCTCGGGGCACGATCTTTCCGAAATGCAGGAAGGGAGCGTCGTTTCTTACCGCGCCGCTTTTGGTGCTTGCACGGAGATGATGGAAACCATTCGGGGCCTTCCCCAGCCGGTGATCGCCCAGGTTCAGGGAATGGCCACGGCAGCGGGATGCCAGTTGGTGGCCGCCTGCGATTTGGCCGTGGCTTCCCGGGAAGCGCGGTTTGCCACCCCCGGCGTCAGGATCGGCCTGTTCTGCCACACCCCGCAAGTCCCCCTTTCCCGGGCCATCGGCCGGAAGAGGGCCTTGGAGATGCTTCTCACCGGCCGCTCGGTTTCGGCGGAAGAGGCGGAGAGATACGGCTTGGTCAACCGGGTCGTTCCCCCGGACCGCCTGGCCGAGGAAACATTGAGCTTGGCCAAACACATAGCCCAAGCCAGCCCCTTGACCCTGGCGCTCGGCAAACAATCCTTCTACCGGCAAATCGAAGCGGAGGAGACCCCAGCCTACGGGTACGCCAAGGAGATGATGGCGTTGAACGCTCTCGCCGAGGACGCGCAGGAAGGCATCTCCGCTTTTCTTCAGAAGCGCCCCCCGAAGTGGAGGGGGAGATAGGCGCCGAATCCAAGCCTCCTTCCAAGATTCAAAGGGGACGCAGGAGCGAGCAAGGCTTATTCCGGAACAAGTTTATTCCTTGACAGTTTTAAGACAATCAGGTAGTATTTTTATAAATAAGGTGCAAAGAGTTCAGGTTGAAATCATTCAGGCCGCAAAGCTCTTCATGCTTATGCGGCCTTTTTTTCGACCCGTTGCGAGGATTGCACCGCAGGAATTGATAAAGAAAGGAGGTGGAACAAAATGCCCAGAGGACGAGTCAAATGGTTCAACGAACAAAAAGGATTCGGTTTTATTTCTCAGGACGGCGGCGAGGATCTATTCGTGCACTTTTCATCCATTAAACAAGATGGTTTTAAAGTTCTTCACGAAGGCGACGAAGTTACGTTCGAAATCGCCCAGGGGAAGAAGGGCCTGCAGGCGGTGGATGTGTTGAAGGCCTAACCGTTTCGATCCGCATTTCCCGACCCGGGGGAGCCCCCCCGGGTCTTTTTTGCCGGTCGGTCCCGGCGGCTTCCCGCCCCGGATCGATTGCCGGACACAGGAGAAAAGGATGAATTCCAAAATTTATGTCGGCAACCTTCCCTCTCAAACTACCGAAGCAGATCTGAAAACCCATTTCTCCAAGGCGGGAGACGTGGCCTCGGTAAAAATTATGAAGGACCACCAATCGGGCCAGGCCCGGGGGTTTGCCTTCATCGAAATGTCCACCCGCCGGGAAGCGCAGAAGGCCGTTTCGATGTTCAACAAGCAGAAGTTCCTGGAAAAGGAAATTCTCGTGAACGAAGCCCGGGAGCATCGGACTTTCCGCCGGAATAGATACTAACCTTTCCTTCTCGAATCCCCCCCCGCATTTCGGCCGTACCCATTCCTCCCCACGCTCTGCGCCGACCCCTCATCTCAGGAGCGGATGATTCCGCCCAGACGAGCCCAAAATTCTGCCCCCCCTTACACATTTTGTAACCCTTCAGTCAAGGGTGGGAAGCCGCTACGGATTCAGGTCCGGCGTGAATACCAGGAGGTGCCTTGGCCTGGGGGTCCGGGCGCTACGCTTGGAACCATAAGGCGCTGATTTCTTCGTGGACGGGGCGGGGGCCAAGGCCTCCCGCCGCTGATATCGGATTCTCAGGGGTTTCTCCGAGTCTCTGCTCATCCCGACCGATGCTTCCGGCGCGTACCGCCCAAACCCCCAGGCCAACAACAAAGCCTGCCGCCCCCCCGTCACTGAATTGGTACCGCATTTTTCATTTTGTTCTTGACAATTTTCTTCAGTTGGGGAAAATAATCCCAGCAGAATCGCGTTGCCCGATTTAAAATACGCATTCGGAAATCTGTTGCCCCCTTGGAAACAAAGTGGGAAATCCTTTCCTCATCATCTCCCCCGCGACCGCCCTTTGGCTTCCGCAGCACATGGGGCGTTAAGGAATGGAGATGATCCGGCCCTGGTTTTCTTCATACGAAGAGGGAGTCCCTCGCGACCTGGCCATTCCGCCCGTTCTCCTGCCCGAGATCCTGGACAAAACCGCTGCTGCGTACCCCGACAACCCGGCGGTCATTTTTCATGACCGGGCAATCTCCTACCGGGAAATCCAGGCGAGGACGGCAAGTCTGGCCGCGGGTCTGGCGGGGATCGGGGTTCGGAAGGGCGAGCGGGTCGCCATCATGCTTCCGAACTGCCCCCAATACATAGAGGCGTTGTACGCCGTCCTCAAAATCGGCGGCATCGTCGTCAACACGAACCCCATGTACGTGGAAAGGGAGCTGGAGCACCAGCTCCGGGACTCCGGAACGGAAACGATCCTCGCCCTGCGGGATTTTTTCCCGCGTCTGCGGGCGGTTCAAGGGCGGACGCCTCTGAAAAACATCATCCTCACCGATCTCGACGACGCCTTCGCCCCAAGGGTTGGACCCGGTTTCAGAAACGATCCGGGACCTTGTGAATATGCCGACCTATTGCAGAGCGGCGGCCGTTTGCCTTTGCCCGAGGTCCCCTGCGACCCGGAGGAGGTTGCGCTGCTTCAGTACACCGGAGGGACAACGGGGATCAGCAAGGGGGCCATGCTGACCCACCGTAATCTCATCGCCAATGTCCTTCAGAGCGTCACCTGGGACCGGCAGGCCCGAAAAGGCGGAGAACGCATGCTTACGGTCCTCCCCTTCTTCCATACCTACGGAATCACCTCCTGTATCAATGCGTCGATCTATCAGGCCGCGACGATCATTCTTTTATTGCGGTTCGAGATCAACGAAACCCTGGAGGCCATCGCCCGCTACCGGCCGACCCGCATGGCCGGGGTTCCAACCATGTATATCGCTCTGGCGAATGATCCGCGGATCCGCGAGTCCGGAATCTCCTCCATCAAAGTCTTCAGCTGCGGTTCCGCCCCTTTTCCGATGGAGGCCTTTAAAAAATTTGAAGAACTGACCGCCGGGAAAATCAGCGAAGGCTACGGTCTCACCGAGGCCTCGCCGCTGGCCATCGCCAACCCTCCCTTCGGGAGAAGGAAGGTGGGAAGCATCGGGATCCCGCGCCCGGCCACGGATGCCCGGATCGTTGACCCCGAAACAGGCGAAAAACATCTTCCCCCGGGCCTGGAGGGGGAGCTCTGCCTCCGCGGTCCCCAGGTGATGAAGGGATATTGGAACCGCCCCGAGGAAACGGCCCAAACCCTGCGCGGCGGGTGGCTCTACACCGGCGACATTGCCCGGATGGACGAGGACGGTTATTTCTTCCTGGTCGACCGGAAAAAGGACATGATCATCTGCGGGGGCTTCAATGTCTATCCCCGGGACGTGGAGGAGGTCCTGTACCAGAACCCGAAGGTCCGGGAAGCCTGCGTGCTCGGAACGCCCGACCCGTATCGGGGGGAAACCGTGAAGGCCTTCGTCGTTTTAAAGGAGGGGCAGGAATCCAGCCCGGAGGAGATCATCGAGTTCTGCCGCCGGAACCTGGCCCGCTACAAGGCCCCCACCCTCGTGGAGTTCCGCCGGGAACTCCCCAAATCCCATGTCGGCAAGATCCTGCGCAAGGACCTCCGCGAAGAAACCCAAAGATCCAAGACCTGACCTTGAAGGGATCCTAAGCAAGGGGACGTTGGTGAAAATGTTGACTTCTCAAGCCCTCCTTCAGGATGCTGAAGGCACGACCGCCCTCCCCTATTCCGAATCACCCGGGGCCCTTTCCCGAATCAGGCTGTACACCGAAAACGCGCCGGCCATGGCCCCGCAAAGGAAAAGCCACGCCGGGCCGTAGGAGCGGAAGGCATCCACGATTTTCCCAAAAATGATGGGACCGGCAACTCCCCCTATAAAAACAATCGCCATCGCCACCCCGGTTGCCCTTCCGGCCGTCTCTCTGCCGGAAATCTCCCCGATAAAGGCGTGATAGACCCCGTTCCAACCGATGGCGGAGGCGCCCAGGACAAAGAGGATGGACACGAGGAGCAGGTTGGGCAGGGGCAAACCGAGTCCCAACACCAGGGTGATGAAAAAGATCAGAGAGACGAGAATCTGGAGGGTAAGTCTGCGGGAGCCCCTGAAAAATCGGTCGCTCATGACGCCCCAAAAAACCCGGCCGAGGATCCCGCCGAGATTCATCAAGGCCAGGCAGAAGGCGGCTTGAATGAGGTCAAAATCTCTGGCGTCCTTCAGGTAAAGAATCGTATAGGTAAAGAGCGAGGTCTGAACCAGCGCACAAAAAGCCCCGGCGGCGCTCAGGAGAAGCATGTTCCGATTGCGGAAAATCCTTTTCCACTCCGCCCCGGGGGCGTCTTGGGCGGGGAGAACCGCCGCAGGTCCCTGTTCTTTATCCGAACGGTACAGAATCTGGGAAATGAGGCCCGTGGCGGAGATCAAGATCCCCGTCAGGATGAAGGCCGTTTTCCACGAGGAAAAGATCGCCAGGGACGGCAGGGCCGCAGCCGCCAAGCCGCCGGCGATGGGGACCCCGGTCTGCTTGGCGCTCATGGCCAGTCCCCGGTTTTCATCCCTGACCAGAACCATGATCCCCTTGGTGGTGGGAGGGTTGGCCATACCATACCCCAGTCCCACCAGGAAGGTGAAAAACACCGCCGCCGGGTAGCTTGCGGTCAAGCTGAGCAAGGCCACGAAAAATCCGGAAACGATCAGAGAGAACACAATCGTTTTTTTAACCCCAAGCCGATCGGTAATCCAACCCGCAGGCAGCGACATCAAGATGGCCCCGCCGTACAGAAAGGACATCAGAGACCCCACCTGAGAATACGTGAGCCTGAGTTCCGGCTGGAAAAAAGGGAGCAAGGGAGGAATAGCTAACCCGCCGAAGCAGAGAAAAATCTGCGCCCCGAGGAGAACGGTAAAGTTTCTTCGCATTTCAGCTTATTGTTTCCATCTCCGTTTGATCATCTCCTGAAAACATCGAGGGGTTTGGACCGAGTTTCGGTGCAACCGAAAGGGGACGCGAAAAAAGGCAGAGGAGTCCTCGCGTCATTTCACCCCCCGGGTCTGAATCACCGCGACATTTTCACCTTCAAAGGTCAGCACGTTGCTTTCATAAAACCACTGCTCGCGAGGGGCCCCCGCCGAGGCGTCCGGGGTGATTGTTTCCGGCTTTCCCCAACTCAAGCGGGCCTGTACTTTTGTCATGCCCATCGTCACCTTTCCCTCGTCGATGGCCTTCCACACCTCTTCCCCCCACTTGAATGTCTCGCGGGGATTCACTTCCGCAAAAACATCTTCCCACGGCCGCGTTTTCTTCCACCAGCCGGTGAAAATGTTGGTCCAGCTGAAAGCCGCAGACAGAAACCCCCTTTTCCCGTCTCTTTTTTCGACGATGACCTTCAATGGTTGAAGGGCGTTCCAGCCCCACTGCACATCCAAAACCGTCAGGGCCTCCCCGACTTTGACGGGTATTCTTTGCTGCCGGTCCGAACCCGCCTGGGAGTCCTGCAAATGCTTTTCCAGGGAGTAGATCGTCTTCCCCCCCCATCTTTCCTTCGCCCGGGTTAAATCCGCCGCATGGGCGATGCCGTCCAAATGCCCTTGGTAGGCAAACCCGAAAAGCCTCAGGTTTTCCCCCTCCTCCACAAACGTGGCCACAAAATTAAAGGCCCCCGGGTTTTCTTCCACCTCGACGCACGAGATCGTCTTGCCCACAAATCGGTCGTAGCGCAAATTTTTGGAAACGGGAACCTCCCATTTCGGGTTATAGTCCCTTTTGGACGGGACCCTTTCTTTCTGAAGCGAAAGCTTGTATCCCCATTTCTGCAAGTTTTGCGCCTTTCCCAGGATAACGAAACTCTTCCCGGCCCACTCTTTCACAGGCAAGTCGACGCCCGCGGCCTCTTTCGCCTCCGGCCGCAAGGTTTCCTCCCCGGCCTTCTGTCCGTTTCCTGCGGCCGGCATCCCCAGCAGACAAACCACCAACAAAAAGAAAAAGAATCGATACCGCATTTCGACCTCCCCGGCGAGGTTAAGGAAAACCGCGTTGCCGTTTCCGAAAGATATTCAATTATATTGTACTATGATGACAGGAAAACGGGTCCTGATTCAAATTAGGGGCCGACGGTTACGGCGCCTGCGGGCGAAACGGTCGTTGAAGTCAAAAAGCAGACGCGCCAGAGTCCCTGGGTTTTTTTCGCCATTTTCAACCTCCAGATTGAGGGGATGAATCGCAGACGGATTTTTTCAGCGAGCGGAAGACCGCTTTCGAAAATTAGGGAAAGCGAATATGGCGGCTGCTCAGGGAGAACGTTTGAACTCTCCCGTCTCATCGAACGGGATCCGGAAGGCGGAAGAATCCGTCTGAAAAAAGCCGGACAGACGGTAGGTGAAACCGGTAAACTCTTCCTTCTGGGCTTGCACAATCTGCCGGAGCAGGCTCGCCAGGGTCGTCACGGCGTCCACCTGCAAAACTTGGGAAGCAAAAGGGCCGACGGTGATCGTCTGGTTCGAAACCCCTCTGGCAAAAGGCTGGCTGTTGACTTCCAGATCAAAGGCCAGCCCTTTGATAACCAGGTCTTTGTCGGTCGGATTCATGACCCGGAGTTCCATGGCGAAGATTTGTTCAAAAAGCTTCACGTCCTTCGGCGCGATGTTCGCAATGTTCACCCTCGGGGCCTCGGCCCTCGAGAAGAGATGGGCGCACCCGCTCAGAATAAAAATCGCCGCCAATCCCAAAACAAGAAGGGAAACCCGCTGTTTCATATCCTTCCTCCTTTGGAAGATTTCGATCTTGCCTGATCATCCCACATCGCTGCTGACAGGGCAAGGCCTTTTAGAGAAGGGATCCGGAAAGGGTACCCTTCAGTGAAGGGGGGGGGCGGCAGGCTTTGTTGTTGGCCTGGGGGTTTGGGCGGTACGCGCCGGAAGCATCGGTCGGGATGAGCAGAGACTCGGAGATAACCCTGATTCTTCGATGATCAGCGGCGGGGGCCTTGGCCCCCGCCGCTCGTCCACGAAGAAATCAGCGCTTTATGATTCCTGCGTAGCGCCCGGACCCCCAGGCCAGGCACCTCCTGCCATTCACGCCGGCCTAATCAGAAGCGGCTTCCCACCCTTGACTGAATGGTTACCGGAAAGGATCGTTTCCCCTTGACACCCCCAAACCTTTTTGGATATTTTAAATGAGGTTTGGCGCATATCGGCTTACTTCCCAAAAGCTGCGGAGTGCGGGGGATTCGGAAGGGAAAGAATGCAGGTGCCAGGGGATGGCCGGCGTTTTTCGTTGCGGAAATAATATGAAGCCGATGAGCCGGATTGCCGCTCTCTGCGGGCTCTTTTTCCTCGCCCTTTGGATTCCATTCGGGGTCTGCAGCGCAGGAGACACCCGGGTGGAATTGACGGAGGCCGACACGGGGAGGGAAATTTTTTCCACCGTGCTTCAGGATGGGGAGCCGGTGATCCTGATGTGGAAGAATTCTCTTTTCGGCCTCCAGGTGACTGAGCGGTTCGAAACCCGCGGCGGAACCCTCTATCTCACCGCGGTGACTTATGCCTCGCCCCAGGGCCCGGTCCCGCCCATTGTTTCTCCGGAGGAGGTCGAAGAGCTTTACCAAACGGGCGGCCCATTCTCAGCCCAGGGGTTTGCCAAACCCTTCCGAGAAGTGGTTTACCGGGTCGGCGAAATCGGCGAGCCCAAAATGAAAATCCGGGATCGCCTGATCGACTTCAAAAAAGAGGTCGGTTTCGGCGGACGAATTGTCCTTACCGCAAAAAGCGCCTCCCCACCCTAAACATCCATAATCATCCATCGCAAGGATAATTGACCGCCGCTGGTGGATGAGGGCTCTTGACGCAAGCTGCCCCGCCTTCCGTTTCCCACCGGGCACACCCCCTATCCCTTCGCCTCGCTCTATTTTTGCCCAAGGTCGCGAAAAGGTTAATTTTCTCGACGTTTGCCGCTATGTCATACTGGAAAAGAGAACATTTTTGTTATTCCGAAACCAAAAGGCCGGTCAGCGAAAACTTCTCTGAAAATCAGCATATCCTATCGAATTTAATTGGCTTTATATATTTCGGATCTATGGAAGATTTCTTTGAAAGAGGAGCATCTCGTTTGGCAAGTCTGAACGAGAAGGATTACCAATGATGAACTCGTAAAAAGTCCCTTGAATCGTCACCCCGGCGAAAGCCGTGGTCCAGAACGATCTTGAAATAACTGGATTCCGGCTTCCGCCGGAATGACAAAAAAGGGGATTTGCCGACTTTTTACGAAACCATCACCAATGGCCGAGAGAAAAATGGAGGAACGACACGAAATGAAAAACCCCGGTCGGAAAAACGGCGAAAAAAACCGTACTCAAGTCGCAGGAATCCAGTTGGAATGGGACCCCGAACAGGGCACCTGCAGTTTCGAGAAGCTGCCGGTGGCAATGATGTGGGTGGATACCACTTTGGCCGGGTTGATGGCGGGGGTTCAGGCCATGGTCGGAACGGATCGTTTCGCCTTGGCCCTGCAGAGCGAGGGGCGGAAGAGTGTCGAGTCCGACTGGCAGGTCATCTCCCGGTATCCCGACTTCCGCGAAGGCTTCAAGGCGATCGCCAATATTGCGGCGGTGGCCGGCTGGGGGGAATGGACCCTCACCGCCTTGGATGAGGAGAAGAAGGAGTGCCGTTTTCGGGCTACCGATGGCTGGGAGGGGCGCTACCAACGCTCTCTGGGGGTGTGTTGGGGAAGCGGAATGCTGGCGGGCAAACTGGCGGGGTACTGCGCCAAGCTTTTCGAGACCAACTGCTGGGCCGATCAAACGGCGTATGTCGCCCAAGGTGACCCCCACGACGAGTTTGTCGTGAAACCCTCGTCCCGTTCGATCGAAAAGGAGGTGGACAGCCTGCTTGCGACCGGCGAGGCCACGCGGGCGGACATGGCGGTCGCCCTCCGGCGGCTCGAGCAGGAGATCGCCGAGCGCAAGCGCACGGAAGAGCTGCTCCGGGAAAGCGAGGAGCGCCTCAAGAAAATTCTGGATTCTTTGGACGTCGGCGTGGCCATTCTGGATGCAAACACCCACGAAATTCTTGCCATCAATCCCAAAGCTCTCGCCCTGTTCGGCGCTCCTGAAGACCAAGTCCGGGGGAAAGTGTGTCATCAGCACATATGTCCGGCCATGAAGGGGAAATGCCCGATTTCAGACCTCGGCCAGACTCTGGATGCGGCGGAGAGGACTCTTCTGACAGCGGCGGGAATGCAAATCCCCGTCATCAAATCGGTGGTGCGGATGAAACTTCACCGCCAGGATTGTTTGGTCGAATCGTTCATCGACATCACGGCGCGCAAAAAGGCGGAGGAGGCTCTGGAAAAATCCCTTTCCCTCCTGCAGGCGACTTTCGATTCCACCGCGGATGGAATTCTGGTGGTGGATCGGAACGGGAAAGTCACCACTTTTAACCGGAAATTTCTCGCGCTCTGGAGAATCCCGGACTCTCTCGCCGCCTCACGCGACGACAGCCAATTACTCCAATACGTTTTGGATCAGCTCCAGAATCCGGAAGCGTTTTTGGACAAGGTGAAGGCCCTGTACAGTCGGCCCGGAGCCGAGAGTTATGACGTCTTGGAATTTAAGGATGGGAGGGTCTTCGAACGCTTTTCGAAACCGCAGAGGATCGGGGAAGAAATTGCGGGACGGGTCTGGAGCTTCCGCGACGTCACGGAGCGCCGGCGGGCGGAAAAGGGGCTTCAGACCTCGGAAGAAAAATATCGCCTCCTCATCCAGAACTCCAATGATGCCATTTTCGTCGCCCAGGACGGCGTCATAAAATTTCCGAATCTCAAGACGGAAAAGTTTCTCGGATATTCGGCGGCGGAGCTGGAGGAGACTTCCCTTTATCAATCACATCCACCCGGATGACCGGGCGATGGTCATTGAAAACCACAGGAAACGGTTGGGAGGCGAAAATCTACCCAGCACCTACTCCTTCCGGGCAAAGAACAAATCCGGGGAGGATCTGTGGGCGGAAATCAATGCCGTTCGCATCCTTTGGGAGGGGAGGCCGGCGACCCTCAACTTCGTAAGAGACATCTCCGAGAAAAAGAAACTGGAAGCCCAGTATCTCCAGGCCCAAAAGATGGAGGCGGTGGGCACCCTGGCCGGAGGGGTCGCCCATGATTTTAACAATCTCCTGATGGGGATTCAGGGGCATGCTTCGCTCATGCTCCTCGATCTGAGCCCCCAGCGAGCCCCATTATAAAATGTTGAAGACCATCGAAGAACAAGTCAAAAGCGGGGCGGATCTCACCTGGCAGCTCCTGAGCTTTGCCCGGGGGGGTAAGTTTGAGGCCAAGCCCGCGGACCTGAATGCCATCGTCCAAGAAGACTTCCACCCTGTTTGGGCGGACCAAAAAGGAGATCCGCGATCCACAGTCGTTTTCAACCGGACCTTTGGCCGGTGGAAGTCGACCGGGGACAGATCGAACAGGTCATCCTAAATCTCTATGTCAATGCCTGGCAGGCCATGCCCGGCGGAGGGTCCCTTTTCCTAGAAACTCAGAATGTCAGTCTCGATGAGGAATATCTTGAAAACCGTTTGCGGTCAAACCGGGGAACTATGTGAAAATTTCCGTGACCGACACGGGTGTGGGGATGGATGAGAAGACGATCAAAAGGATCTTTGAGCCCTTCTTCACCACCAAGGAAATGGGGCGAGGCACCGGGCTTGGCCTTGCCACGGCCTACGGAATCATCAAGGGGCATGGCGGGATTCATCAATGTGTACAGCGAAAAGGGGCACGGGGCGACCTTCACGATTTATCTGCCCGCTTCGGAAAAGAAAGTGGAAAAGGAAAAGAGCGCCCCGCCGCGAACCCCTGAAAGGAAAAGAGACCATCCTGCTGGTGGATGACGAAAAGGTGATTCTCGACGTCAACCGCATGGTCCTGGAAAAGTTGGGTTACAAAGTTTTGACGGCCCAAAGCGGCCAGGAAGCCATCGAGATCTATCGGGATCAAAAAGATGGGATCGATCTGGTCATCCTGGATATGATCATGCCGGGCATGGAAGGGGGAAAGGTTTTCGAGATTCTCCAGGGTCTGCAGCCCGCGGTTAAGGTGATTCTTTCGAGCGGATACAGCATCAATCATGAGGTCACCGCCATGATAGAGCGGGGTTGCCGGGCCTTTATTCAGAAACCTTTCGACATCGGAGCCTTTTCAAGAAAGATCCGGGACGTTTTGGGCGGAACAGAGTCGAGACCCATCCCTCCGCAGCCCGTCCCTCAGTCTCCCCCTTTGAATTGAACCTATGTGGGGGCCTGGTGACATACCTTTCTTAAAAAACCGGGTGTTACGCGAAATCAACAAACCCGCCATGAACAATTTATGGAACGGAAAGAAAATCCAAACGGTTCCAGAAAAGCGCCGTAGCCCGTCCCTCATTCCGCCCTCCCGGAATCGGGAGAAGAAATGGGTGAGAGGCCCGGCTTCGTGATTCTCTCTAACCACCGGCCATCGGGGAGGCTGCTCTCGACCCCGGCCACCCGCTGGCCCTGGGCGTGTTGTCTTTTCGCTAGCTTGCCGGAGAATGGTAACCCTTCAGTCAAGGGTGGGAAGCCGCTACGGATTTAGGTCCGGCATGAATAGCAGGAGGTGCCCTGGCCTGGGGGTCCGGGCGCTACGCTTGGAATCATAAGGCGCTGATTTCTTCGTGGACGGGGGCGGGGGCCAAGGCCTCCCGCCGCTGAGATCGGAGTCTCAGGGTTTTCTCCGAGTCTCTGCTCATCCCGACCGATGCTTCCGGCGCGTACCGCCCAAACCCCCTGGCCAACAACAAAGCCTGCCGCCCCCCCGTCACTGAATGGGTACGGAGAATGACGGCTTTTGCTGGGATTCATTCCGCAGGATATATATAGTATACTGCAAATGATATTTTGCTCCATCTGCGGGGTGATAGAAAGCCCTGAAAAATCGAGAAAGGGGAAGGCCGTGAACACAACCGACAAATTGGTTTCCTTCGTGCAGCAAGCATCCTACAGGGATATGCCCCGAGAGGTCATTCACCAGGCTAAACGGTGTTTCCTGGACCTGATTGGAGTTGCCCTGGGCGGGGCAAGACAACCGGTCGTCCAAATTTTGATAAAAACCCTGAGCGAAACCGGAGGCAAGCCGCAGGCCACGGTCCTCGCCCATGGTTTGAAAACCAGCCTCCTAAACGCCGCCTTGATCAACGGGGCGATGGCGCACGCTTTGGATTTTGACGATACCCATATCGGGTCGATCCTCCACCCCAGCGCCCCCGTAATCCCCGCCCTTTTAGCCGCCGCCGAATGGCGGGGGTCGACGGGGAAAACCGTTTTGGAGGCTTTTGTGGTCGGTTATGAGGTGGAAACTCGGATCGGCCTGGGGCTGGGGAGCAAGCATTATGACCGAGGCTGGCATACAACTTCCACCTGCGGCCGCTTTGGCGCGGCCGCCGCCGCGGGAAAACTCCTCGGCCTCTCCTCGCTGCAGATGGGCAGGGCCATGGGATTGGCGGCCACCCAGGCGTCGGGGCTTCGTTTGGCCTTCGGCACCATGACCAAGCCTTTCCACCCCGGGAAATCCGCCTTCGATGGCCTTCTTTCCGCGCTCCTGGCCCAAAAGGGTTTTACGTGCCCCCCCAACATGGTGGAGGGCGCCAAGGGTTTTGCGGAAGCCTTGGGGGACGACGACACAAACCTGAAGCGGATGGTGAAAAATTTAGGGACGAAATTTGAAATTCTCCGCAATACCTTCAAGCCTTATGCCGCCTGCCTCCTCACTCATCCGACGATCGATGGGGTATTCGAGCTCAAAAACCGATACCGCCTGAAAGCCGAAGACATCGACGAGATCTCCTGCGAAATCGCTCGTTTTTGCCTGGATTCGGCGGGGCAGAAAGAACCCCAAACCGGGCTGGCGGGGAAATTCAGCATCTTCTACTGCGCCGCTTTGCCCCTGGTCGAAGAGACGGCCGGGGAAGACATGTTCACCGATAAAAAAGTTCAAGATCCCAAGCTCGTTGCCTTGCGCAAAAAAGTCAAGGCCCGGATCAACCCTGCCCTGAAGGATACCGAGGCCCGGGTGACCCTTACCGCCAAAGACGGAGAAAAATATTCTACGTTCATCGATAAGCCCAAAGGGGACCCGCGAAATCCTTCGACTGACCAAGAGCTCGAAAACAAATTCCGCTCCCTGGCTATCCGGATTCTCCCGCAAAGGAAGATCGACGCCTTAATAGAAATCATTTGGCGCTTGGATAAGGCGAAAAACCTTGGCCGGCTGCTGCAGCTTTGCCATTAATCGTAGTTTTATCTGCTTGCGGTTTTGTCCTTGCGGTAAAGGGGGGGGATCCTCTCCGGAAAAATTTTCCCGACTGCGAGGCGAGGTATTTTCCTAAAAGAAATTTTTCATCTTCTCAAAATCATATTCCTTCTTCAATAAAGGAGAGGAGTTCATCGTCTATCAAACGAGGGTTCGTCGGCAGCCTTCTTTTTTGGATCAGAGTTTTTTCCAGGATCGTTCGGGCGTCCCCTTTTTTTACCCCCAAGTCTGAAGGCCTTAAGGGGAACCCAAGCTCGCGGATCAAGTCCTGAATATTGGAGATAAATTGCTCCGCGGAACCGGATCCCTTCCCCTCTTTCATGACCGCCCCCAAGACGGAAAAATCCTTCTCACAGCCTTTTAAATTGTATCGGAGCCCGATTCGGGTCGATGCCGCCAGACAGACCCCGTGGGGGGCATCGATCATTCCCCCAAGGGAAGAAGCAAGCGCGTGAACCAAGCCCAATCCGCTGTGGCTGAAGGCCAGGCCTGCCAGATGCGATCCCAGAGACATGTCTGATCTGGCTTCCCGATCCTGCCCGTTCGCCACACATCTGCGGTAAGCTCTCCAAATCAGCCGAAAGGCCTTCAGGGCCATTCCCCTGCTGAAAGGATTGCTTCCCTGATAAAGGATCGGGCGGTCGGCAACCATTTTGTGGTCCAGAGCGACGAAGCTTTCAACCGCATGCATCAGGGCGTCATAACCGGCGTTCCGGGTAACCTCCGCCGGCAGCCTCAGGGTCAGCTCCGGGTCCACCACGGAAAAGGCAGGCCGGATAAACTCCGAGGAGCAGCCCATTTTGACCCCGCCAATTGTAAAAACCGTGGTCTGGGTGCTTTGGGATCCCGTCCCCGATGTCGTCGGGACACAGACAACCGGAATCACAGGACCCGGGACCAATCCCTCCCCGACATAATCGGCGAGGGAGCCACCGTGGCTCATAAGGATCGTGAGCGCTTTCGCGAAGTCCATGGCGCTTCCGCCGCCGACCGCCAAGAGGGCGTCGAATTCCTTTCCGAATCTTTCTTTTTGCGCATCGATATCCTTGCTGTGCGGTTCCGCAGGCGCCTCCTGGAATTGCTCCAATTCAAAGTCCTCTCTCAGAAGCTTCAACACCTGGTCCAGGATCCCCCCGGCGGCAATTTGGGGATCGGTGACGACTAATATTTTTTTGAATTTTCTCAAGCGCAGTTCCCTGGCAAGGCTCCCCAAGGCCCCGAAACCAAAGATGGACGGAGAAGGAGCAATCTGGATCAATCTCCCCATATTTTCCTCCCAAAATTGATGGTCTCGTAAAAAGTCCATCTGCGGCGTTGCGCTTCAACTTCGTCGTTGCGGCCCCTAAGGGGCCTCTCTCCTCAGTTTTTGCGCGCCTTGCATGTAGGGGCCGCTGCGCGTGCCCGATATCGGGCGCGAAGCATCGCGCCCCTACAATTGAAACCATCGTTCCGGTGACTTTTTACGAGACCATCAAAATTTTCCGTTCAGCGGCTTGGGAATGCTGCGCCTGGCTCGCCCCCTGTCGCTCTATTTATTCTTCCCGGCGGTTATCGGTATGCTTGGATAGGATTCATCCACTTCCGGCATTCTCACCCGTTCTCTGAAGGTCGCCCCTCCTTATTTTCAGTCGCTGCCGCAGGCCGGCGTCGCCCTATCATCGGATGTCCGTTTCCCCCGTCCTGCTCAACTTCCCTCCTGGCCGCCCACAAATTCCTTGCGGCTTGCCTCACCCTCAGAACCTGTAAAACCGGGCATGCCGGGCAGCTCAGGTTATGATTTCCATGGAGTGCCCGCAGGGATATCCCACCCGTCGGAAACGCCACCGCCCCATGACAATTTCCTTATCGGTGCAAAGCAATCCCGCCTGTTCCCCCGAGAAACCCTTTTCCCGGCATTTGGGGCACCGCCGGTTTAGCCAGTGAAGATCGGCCCGGGAGGCTTTGGGGAGGGGTTGGGCCGCCTTGCTGATTTTGATATTGTTTTCCTTCAGCCACCTTTCCACCGCCTGGACGTTGAAATTCCACTGGGATAGTAATTTTTCGGCCGGGCACCCCCACAGGAGCCAATCGTCGATATCCCACGGTGCAACGCTCAATTCTTCCGCAAGTTCTTTTCGATTCATATTCCCTTTCCATCCGTCCGGACCCCGGCGCTGTGATCTCGGGTTCGGGCCGCCCTCTTGCCGCGGCCGAAGCCTTGGCGTAAAATTTCCTTCTCCCCCAAAGAAATATTAATCAGCCCGATTATACAAAAAACGGGAACATATTGAAACCCCCAAAGTCGAGGGAATTTACACCCCGCCTCTCGCCAAGGCGCAAAGAACGCAAAAAGGAAAGTCTCTCGCAACTTTTTCAATCTATAACTCCTTCCGTTCTCTTAGAGCTTGGCGTCTCGGCGTGATCCCGATCTGAGAATATTTTCAAACTGGGCGGGCGGATGGCTACCCATTCAGTGACGGGGGGGCGGCAGGCTTTGTTGTTGGCCTGGGGGTTTGGGCGGTACGCGCCGGAAGCATCGGTCGGGATGAGCAGAGACTCGGAGAAAACCCTGAGACTCCGATCTCAGCGGCGGGAGGCCTTGGCCCCCGCCCCATCCACGAAGAAATCAGCGCCTTATATTCCAAGCGTAGCGCCCGGACCCCCAGGCCAGGGCACCTCCTGCTATTCACGCCGGACCTAAATCCGTAGCGGCTTCCCACCCTTGACTGAAGGGTTACGCGGATGGTGACATTGTCATTGAAATATTTTCCCCACGGGTGTAAATTTCATCTCGATTTATACCGTCAAGCGGGGACCCACGGCATTTGGAATTCGCAAATAAGGGCTTCAATCCTTTGCGGATGGGTTCGACCTGTTTTTCCCAGGCGCCTCCGGCGCGGATTTTGAGGTGAAAAATGCCCAAAAGACCAAAGATCGGACGAAGAGTTGTTCCCGGTATTTCCAACCGCAGGTTTTTGGTTATTTTTGCCCCGGTTCTGCTGACCGCCGCCATTTCGATATTCGTCGCCTATCATCTGACCCCCCCGAATACTCTGACGATGACCACCGGCTTCGACGGCGGCACGTACGCAAAATTCGGGGAGCGATACAAAGATATTTTGGCGAGGGAGAAGGTTCGCCTTGAGATCCTCCGCTCCTCGGGTTCGGTGGAAAACCTGAAGCGTCTCGGGGACCCGTCCTTGCGGGTGGATGTGGGTTTTGTCCAGGATGGGACCAGTTCGCCCGCGGAGACGAAAAACCTGGTTTCCCTGGGAGCCATCTGTTATTCCCCCCTCTGGGTCTTTTATCGCAGCTCAGGGTACCTTGGACGACCTCTCCGGGCTAAAAGGGAAGAAGATTGCCATCGGGCCGGAGGGCAGCGGCGCCCGCAAGTTTTCCCTGGATTTATTGAAAGCAAGCGGGGCGGCCGGCGCTTCCACCTCGCTGCTCGAAATTCCCGGCGCCGCCGCCAACAAGGCTCTGCTGGAAGGAACCGTGGATGCCCTCATGATCATCGGAACCGAGGACAATTCCCTCGTCCGGGAGCTCTTGTTCGCCCCCGATATAAAGATCCTGAGTTTCAAGCGGGCAGAGGCCTACACTCGGATCTTCCCGGCTCTGGCGCATATCGTCTTGCCGGAAGGGACTCTGAATCTTGCGGAGAGAATTCCCCCCCACGATATTCATCTGGTCGCCACGACAACCAGCCTGATTGTCCGCCAAAGCCTGCATCCGGCTCTCCACTATCTGCTCTTGGATGCCGCCCAGGAAATTCACAGCAATGCGAGTTGGTTGAATAAGCGCGGGGAATTTCCTTCCCCTAAAGAGACGGATTTCCCATCTTCCACCTTTGCGGAGAGATTTTTTAAGCGGGGACGGCCGTTTCTGCTCGACTATCTTCCTTTTTGGATGGCCGTTCTGGTCGACCGTCTGATCATCATCATGGTGCCGCTGGTCTTCGTGTTGATACCTTTGCTCCGCGGCATACCGTGGCTGAACGCCTGGCGAAACCGACGGAAATTATCCCGCTGGTACGAGGAGCTGAAGAGTCTCGAATCGGAGGTGGGGAAAAAATCGGCGGCCGCAAGGATGGCCGAGTATCAAGGGAGACTCGATCACATCGAAGCCGCGATCAATCGGCTTCTCGTGCCTCTCCTCCTTTTTGGAGAGGTCAACAGGCTAAAGGAGCACATCGATGCGGTTCGCGGGAAACTTGCGCGGTTAACCCCCGGTTCGGAAGAAGGCAGCCCCTGAACGAAATCAGAGTTTGAACAGCCAGAGCCTCCAAGGGGGGATGGTTAGGGCAGGGAATCACTTTGCCTTTACGCCCGACCTTAATCCGAGCGGCTGGCCACCCGTCACTGAATGGGTAAGATAAGATCTCTCGCCCGTTAAAACTATCCTTGCTGCTTTTGTCTGATATATCCTCCACTGAGACGGCCGGATAAATACACAACCACAGATTGGAATTTCAAGGCCCTTTACCCCCGTCCCGCCTGCCCCGGCCCGCTCCTCCGAAGGGATCGGGAACTTTCGCAGGACAGCAAGCCTCTTCACTTCCCTTCAAAAAAATTTTCCCCCTGTAGGGTATTTCCTCCTTAAAGGCTCCCGCCTTTTTTCCCTTCCCTAAATATACATATTAAAACATGGTGTTACAAAATATCCCCCGCCCCCAAAAGCAGGCACCAATCTTGCTGAGATAAAGGATTGGTTTCGAGAAAACCGATCACCGTCTACTTTTTTAGGAGAGCTCTTGATGGCTGAATTGTGGTTAAAAAGATATTTTCTCTTGGCTTTGGCAACCTTTCTCCTTATCCCTTTCCTGCCCCTTTCAAATGTTCACTCCGCGCAAGTTACACTGGCCTGGGACCCCAACACCGAACCCGATTTGGCGGGTTACAGGGTTCATTACGGAACGGCAAGTCGCAGTTATCAGGCCCATCTGGATGCCGGTTTGAACACAACCTACACCGTTTCAAACCTTCCGGATGGAGGGAGTTACTTCTTTGCGGTCACGGCCTATGACAGCTCCGGAAATGAAAGCGCCTATTCGGGGGAGGTTTCTTACAGCGCCTTGCCGGCAAAGCATCACTTTGACTACGATGGCGACAAGACGACCGAGGTGAGCGCCTACCATTTGCCGACTAATCAGTTCCTGATCGATTATCTGGGGAGCCTCGGGACCTACGGCTGGGGTGGCTCTGACTCCTTCCCCCTTGTCTGGGATTATAATGGGGATGGAAAGTCCGAAATCTCCATTTATCACATCCCGAGCAACCGCTGGTTCGTCAAAGGGTACCCTGGGGAGATCGCCGCCCAATTCGGCTCGGGAGGAGAAGATTCGGTTCCGGTGCCGGGGGACTACGATGGAAACGGGGTCATGCAAATGGCCTATTATCACTCCCCCACGAATCGCTGGCACGTATTCGGGCGCGATCCCGTCGTTTTAGGCTGGGGCGGGGCGGCCTGCATCCCCCTGCCCGGGGACTACGACGGGGACGGCAAGACGGACATGATGATCTATCATCTTCCTACCAATCAGTGGTTGATGTATGGGGTGGGAAATCTGGGGCAGTTCGGGTGGGGAGGGACCGACTCGATCCCGGCGCCGGCCGATTATGACGGGGACGGGGCGATGGACATTGCCGTGTACCACCGCCCTTCGAACCAGTGGTTGGTGAAAGGGTTCCCCGGGGAGAACATGGGGCAGTATGGCTGGGGAGGGGCGGAAAGCTTTCCGATCCCCGGGGATTACGACGGCGATGGGGCTTTTCAGAGGGCTTTCTACCGCCCTGCGGAGAATGCGTGGCACATCGAAGGAGAGCCGGCTTTTGTCTGGGGCTGGGGCGGACCCGACCTCATGCCCATCACCAGCCAGACGGCGGTGTACAACTGGTTCCGCTTTGTGCTGGGAAAGTTTCAATAGGGGTGATGAGCCGGATGACCGCCTGCTTCCCCGAGTTGAAAAACTGGGATCATCTCCTGTTTAGTTGAAAAGAAAATCGGGTTTCCTGCTGAAAAATATTTAAATTCAGTAGGTTCTGCGAATAGAGAACCCCCTTTATTGCCAAAGGATCCCCTGCCCGGGCAAAAAAGCATTCGCCTCGCCAAAAAAGCGGTGGTTCCTCTTCTCCCGATGCGGGCTTCCGCCGTTTCAGCCCGGCGATCCCTTTGCCTCCGCGTCTCTTTGCGGAAACGAAGAGGGCAGCACTTAGGAGGTTTCTCCCGGCCCTTTTTGTCTTCGGCGCCTGCCTTCTTGCCCGGGCAACAAGGAGACCGGTCTGAACGACCAACTAATTTGGGGATGATCGAAAAACTCGCTTCTCACCTTGGCAAGTTGCCGATCTTCGTTCTCACCACGGGTCGACAAAATCGTGACCGGTCCCCCCGGGGCACCCGGCGGGAATCGATTTCAAGCCCTGCATAATCCATTTGCGCGTATCCGCCGGATCAATGACCGCGTCGATTTCGAGGTGGGAGGCCATGTTGATGGCTTTCCCTCTCTCATACAGCTCGGCGACCAGTTTATTGTACAGGGCTTCGCGCGCCTGCGGGTTTTCAACCGCCTCCAGCTCTTTCTTGAAACCGGCCTTCACCGCCCCTTCCAACCCCATGCCCCCGAACTCCCCGGTCGGCCAGGCGGCCGTGAAGAACGGCTCATGAAAGCCGCCCTTGGCCATGGCCATGGCTCCCAACCCGTATCCCCTCCGCAAAACGACCGTAAAATAGGGGACCGTTACATGCGACCCGATCACAAACATGCGGCAAACGTGGCGGACCTGGGCGCGCTGCTCGACCTCCGGCCCCACCATGAACCCCGGGGTATCGCACAGAGACAGCATCGGCAGACCATGCACATTGCAGAGCTGCATGAGGCGCGCCGCCTTGTCCGCGCCCTCCGCTTCAATTGCCCCGGCCATGTGTTGGCAGTTATTGGCCATCACGCCGAAGGGCCTGCCCTCGAGGCGAACGAGGCCGGTAATGATCCCGGGGCCGAATTTGGGTCGTAGCTCAAGAAAGGAGCCCGCGTCGGCTATCGTTTTGATGACGGTCCGCACGTCATAAACCCGCCGCCGCTGCTCCGGGATCAACCGGCGAAGACGCCGTTGGTCGGCAGCCTCCCATTGGGGGGTCGCCCCCTGAAAATAGGAAAGGTATTGTTTGGCGGCTTTCACCGCCTCGGCATCGTCAGCCACGGCAATGTCGACAACGCCATTCTTCGTTTGCACATCAATCGGGCCGATTTCCTCCGGTTTGAAAACGCCGAGTCCGCCGCCTTCGATCATCACCGGGCCGCCCATTCCGATGTTGGAGTTTTGGGTGGCAATAATCACATCACAGCATCCAAGCAGGGCCGCGTTGCCCGCAAAGCACGGGCCCGATACGATGCCCAAGATGGGAACCCTGCCGCTCAACCCGGCGAACTTGGCAAAGGTGGACAAGTCCAGACCGGCCACCATGACCCCGGCCGCATCGACGTCGCCCGGTCTTCCGCCGCCGCCTTCCGCGAAGAGAACCAGGGGCAGGCGCTGCTCGTGCGCCAATTTCAGCAGGCGATCCTTCTTCTTGTGATTAAAATAGCCCTGAGTGCCGGCCAAAACCGTATAATCGTAGGCCATGACCATACAGCGGGCCTTGTCGTCCCCAAACAGCGACCCGTTTACCGACCCGATGCCGGCGATCAGGCCGTCGGCCGGGGTTTTGCCGATCAGGTCAACCACGGATCTCCTTTGCCGCTGAGCGGCGATCGCCAGAGCTCCGTACTCGAGGAAGCGGTTATCGCAAAGATCCAGGATGTTTGCCCGAGCCGTGCGCTGGTTCTTTTGTCGCCGCCGGGCCACCGCTTCGGGGCGTCGCTCGTCAAGGCCGAAAGAATGTCTTTCCATAACCTCGAGCAGGTCAGGGCGTATCGGATCAACCTCGGTCTCTTGATCGGCCGCCTCCGGGCTCTTGACAATCTCCGCCTCGTCGTATTTTTTCGTTTCCTCCATGGGCGACACCTTCCTCTGTTCTGGGCTGAATTTCAATACGGACCCGGATAGCCCTTTTGCTCCGGAGAATGCGGGAAAACGCCGAAACCTCCTCCCAGGAGAACGCGTTTTGGCCTGCCCCCTTCCCGACCCTCTTTCACAAACTGCCGGGCATCAGCGGGCGCCCGCTAACTTTCCGTTCCTTAAATCAAATCCCCCGCCTCATCGCCTGCAAAGCGGTTTGCCTTTTCAAAATCCAGCCGGATTATACAAAAATCGGAAACCGATTGAAACCCCAAAAAAGGATCTCCTCGTAACTCCCCGGGAAGCGGGAACAGCCTTCCTGACAGGGCTCGTCGCCCGGGGCGTGCGGGTGCGGATCCTGACCAACTCGCTGGCCTCGAACGACGTGAGCATCGCGCACGCCGGCTATTCCAAATACCGAAAGCCGCTCCTGCGGGGCGGGGTCGAGCTGTACGAAATGAACAGGAAGCTGACCCGGGAACAACGGGAGGAGAAAAAGGGGACGGGAGGATCGTCCAAATCCAGCCTGCACGCCAAATCGTTCGTTTTCGACCGCAAGCAGGTCTTCATCGGCTCCATGAACCTTGCCCCCCGGGCAAAGTCACCGGAACGATGGTTTCAATTGTAGGGGCGCGATGCTTCGCGCCCGATATCGGGCACGCGCAGCGTGCCCCTACATGCAAGGCGCGCAAAAACTGAGGAGAGAGGCCCCTTAGGCGCCGCAACGACGAAGTTGAAGCGCAACGCCGCAGATGGACTTTTTACGAGACCATCAATCTTATAGGAATATGGCTCGCGGCCCTGCGGAATTGAAGATTCTCATAGGTTTCTATGCAAGGACAGGTTGAAATCTCCTTTCTGAATGCGGATCGAAGAGAAGTCTCGATTTTGGGTCAATTCTTGGATCAAAGCGAGGAGCGGTTTGTGGCCGCCTGGATAAATTTTCTGAATGGGGCCGGCTGCCAAAGTGGCGTTGACATGTTCTTCCGGGAAGAGTATGCGCAGCAAGAGCTCGTCATCCGCAATGTTCGGGCGCCCGATTTCCTTGCGCAGCTCCGCGATGGTGGGCTGGGGTTGCTGCCAATTGCGGTATTTTTTTGCCTCGGGCAAATTTGACATTTTATCCAACACATTGGCGTTCACCGGAGCGGGGGTCTTCCCATAATGCCCCAACACGTACCGAAGTCCCTCGTCGGTTGTGGTTTTGTAGCGCTCCCCCGTGATCACATTCATGACCGCCTGGGTGCCCACGAGCTGGGAGAAGGGGGTGATCATCACCGGGTATCCCCACTCCTGCCGAATCACGCTGATTTCATCCAAGACTTCTTCCAGCCGGTGCTCCATCTTTCTTTGGGCCAGCATGAACTGCAAGTTGCTGATCATGCCCCCCGGAACCTGATGGACATATTGGAAAGCATCGTATTCCACGGGAGCGCCGATGGGTTTTCCCTCCCTCTTGGCGACATAATAAAAATGAGAGGAGATCGCCTCGACGGCCTTCCTGTCCACTTTCGGGAAGTACCCCAAGCGTTGCAGGTTGCGGGTCATACTTTCGACCGAAGGATGTGATGGGCCGTTCGCCAGGGGCGCGAAACAGGTGTGGATCGTCTCTATCCCGAGCCCGACCGATTCCAAGCAACACAAAGGGGCGAGGCCGGTCGTACAATGAGAATGCATTTCAAAGGGGAGAGCGCCGATCCATTTTTTAACGGCGGGCGCCAGCGTGCGGGTTCGATCCACCGTGAGAAGGCCTATCGAGTCTTTGATCATGACCCGGTCCGGCTTGAGCCGCTGGATCATTTCTTTTGTTTTTTGGCCGTAAAACTCATCGGTATGGACGGGGCTGAGAGAATAAACGAGAGGGACAACGACTTCCATTCCTTCGGCTTTGGCCGTTTTCACCGAATTCACGAGGTTGTTCCAGTCGTGCAAAGCGTCGAAAATCATCAGCCGTCTCAACCCGTTTGCGGCACAGCGTTTGATCCAGAGTTCAATCACGGAATCCGGGACGATATTGAAGCTGGTAAGCGACTTGCTGCGGATTAAGCCGGATAGGGGCGTCCGCGGCATGGCGTTTCGGATCAAACGAATCCGTTCCCAGGGGTCTTCCCGCAAATACCGGATGCAGGCATCGAACTGGACGGTCCCCATCAAATCAACCGCATAGAATCCCGCCTCGTCTAAGATGGGGGCGATGGAAAGCATTTGCGCCGTGGTCATCCGGGTCGCCCAGAGGCTTTGATGCCCATCCCGCAGGGTATTGTCTACGAAGTTAATTTCTTTCATGCTTTTCCCACTCCTCCACCAATGTTTCTGCCAACCGGCGCGGGTCAATCTTCCCCATGAAAATCCTATAAAACTTCCCTTTACCCCGGTTTGCTTTCAACCCAAAACAAGGTCTGCTGATACTCGACCAACTGCCCTTGTTCGGCGCAGATCCGGGCAATCCGCCCCTCCATTCCGGCTTTTACCGTGTTGAACAGCTTCATGACCTCGATGATGCAAACCGGATCGTCTTCGCCCACCCTTGCCCCCACTTCCACAAAGGGGGGGCGCCGGGTTTCGGGGTCCGGTAAAAGGTTCCCAGCATGGGGGCCTTGATCGCCACGAGCCCTTCCATCGCTTTTTCACAGGGGGGGCCCGGCATCCCGGCGGCCGGAGGAGGCCCCTCTCCGGGGACGGTCGGTTCGGTCAGGCTTTTCGAGGAGCCCTCGACTTCTTTTGTTCCCAACCCAATCACAGGGGACGCCGGATGAGCCGCCCGGTCCGGGTTTTCCGGGGCGCGACAACTTCCTCTTTTATTTGCGTGGAGCTTGAGTTCGCCGGTATCGAGTCGGAGTTCGTCAAAGGACGATTCCTCCAGAAGCTTCAAGATCAGAAAAATATCTTCTTGGTTTAGACTGGGCATAAGATCCCCTCCGAAGTTCTAAAAGAAATATGGGAGAACCTGAAAACTTCCGCCCTTTCCTGACCGGTAAGTTTTAACCCGGAGTCACGGGCGCTTTCCCTTCAACGTGGTTTGTAAAATAAGTCCGGAAGAAAAGTCGACAGTTGAGGGATGAAAACCACAATGATGTTAAGGATGGTTATGCCGATCAAAAACGGAATGACCTTCCGAAAGACTTGCGTGGAAGGAACATTCGCCACCGAGGCGGCGGTATACAGGTTCAAAGCGATCGGCGGAGTTGAATAGCCGATCGCCGCCGCCGTGCAGATGACCACCCCGAAGTGCAAAGGGTTAATGCCGAGCTTCACAACGGACAGCCAAAAAATGGGGACCATGACCACCATGGTGCTGATCTCCTCGAGGATGAAACCCATGAAAAGCATGATGCCCACAACCATGAGCAGCAATCCGACCTTTCCAAAGCCCGCCGCCAGGGAGGCCAGCCCGGTGGGGACCCCGAGCATCGTCACCACCGCATTGACCGCGTAGGCCATGGCCACGAGAACGAAGATCATGCTGGTAATGCGGACGGACGTCCTCAAGGAATTTATAATTCCTTGAAAAGTAAGCGTCCGGTAGATAAAAAGGCCGATGGCGGCCGCATACACACAGGAGGCCGCGGCCGCTTCCACGGGCGTGGTGATCCCGCCATAAATTCCCCCGAGAATGACAATGGGGATCCCGAGGACGGGGATGACCTCATAGAGCGCCCGTCCCCTCTCCTGCCAGGTGTATTTTCTCTTGCTTCGAATTCGGCCCTCGGGCATCATCAATACAATCCCGTAGAGGATGAGGACCAACAGGATTCCGGGGAGGACTCCGGCGAGAAACATGGGGCCCACGGGAGTCTCGGTCACCCCGCAATAGATGATAAACGGGTTGCTGGGGGGGATCAGCATGGCTAAAACCCCGGCAACGGATACGAGCGCGGCGCTCCAGGAACGCTCGTAACCCTGTTCCTCCATCATCGGGATCAGGATGGAGCCGACGGCGGCAACGGCGCTTACGATGGATCCGGAACAGGCCCCGAAAAGAGCGCAGGTCACGATCATGACTAAGGCAAGCCCTCCCGGAACCCATCCGATAAAGGCATCCACTAACTTGATCAAACGCTGCATGGTCCCTTCAGCCATGAGATAGCCGGTGAGGATAAAGAAGGGAATCGCCAACCACACCTCGCGGTGCAGGGAACCTGCCGCGGCGGCAATGATCGCCTCAAAGGGGATCCCGGCGGCCCAGGCCCCCAGCCCGGCCGTGTAACCCAGTCCGGCATAAAGGGCTACGCCGCAGAGCAGGGATAGGATCCCAAGGGCGACAAGAGCAATGGCCATTTCAACCCCCTAAACTTTTTTCTTGAGGAGGGAGGTGATGAGAGCCTCCAGGGTATGGAAAACCAGAAAGAAAAAACCAAGGATGAAAGCGACGGCGGTTGTCCACTGGGGAACGCGCCGTCCGAAAAATTCGAAGTCAAAAGTCGCCTCGACCTCGATCAGGTGGCAGGCATAGGTCCAGGAAAAATAGAGGGCAACCGCGCAAAAAACAATCTCGATGGCCCTCTGGGCGATAAACAGAAACCAAAGGGCTTTCTTCTTTTCGCGTTTCTGAAGATACTCCCAGAGCATCTCCACGTTGAGGTGCTGTCCGCTTCGCGACAACAAACCGGCGGGGATAAACACTAAATAAAAGAAGAGAATCACCGAGCTCTGCTCAAACCAGCGAACGTTGGTAAAAAAGAAATACCGCAGGATAACCACGGTGGTGAGCTGAAAAGTGATAAACACCAAAACAACGATGCTGGCCCAGTCGGCAAACTTCGCGACTCCATTGAATAAAATTTGCAGCCATTTCCCCATTGGCAACTTGCCTCCTGTCTTCGAATCCCTTCGCCGGTATCCTTTTAGAGTTTTGAAAAACGGCGTGAAAGCCTCGGTTGGGGCTCTGGAGGCAGGGCGGAACGCGCCGTAAGCATCGGCCCGGTGTGCCCTCGGCCCCGAGGGCCCAAGATTATCTCCGCTGGCGGAGGCATGGGGGGATCTTCCCCGCCCGATCCTCGCCGAAATGATCTGCTTAAAATCCCAATGCCCTCATGATGGAACTGGCCCCCGAGCCCTGGGAGGCCTTGGCCTCTGCGTCCCAACCTTCATCAAAGAGCTAAATCAATACCGGCGAATTAATTCGTTTTACCCCCCACCCTCCCCGAAGGTGTGAAAAAATCCCATAAGTCACTTCCCCCCCCGTCAAGGGGGAGGAAAACTCTTTTCTATTTCAATCTGTTTACCCTCCCCCCGCGCGGGAGAGGGTAGGGTGGGGAGAGGGAGTTTCCGGATGGAAATTCAATTAGTACCTTTGGCGAAAATTTCCGGGGGATAAAAAAATTACCCCTATCCATCCCCGGTCCTGTTATTTTTTATCGCGTGGCAAGTCTCTGCTCACTTTTTGAGTTTGCCGCCGTAGATTTCCACATAGGATTTTTCCCAAGATTCTTTCACTCCGCTGAATTTCCCATTCTTGAGAGTGTACCCCGCCACTCTGGCCCCCTCTTCCCACAGGGGTAACCCGGCAGGGTAATCCTGGACCCTTTTCTCCCATATGTTTTTAACCGCCCAATCAAGCACGGGGAAGAAAACTTCCGGGGGAACCAGGATTTCCTTTTGCCCAATGCCCTGCTCGGCGAACTTTACCATGCTGCTTTCCAGTTCCAAAATCCGGTTGTTGGCCCGCTTCTCGACTTCCGCGCAGACTTCCGTAACGATGATGTTCTGAATATCCTTCGGCAGCTGGCGCCAGAATAGGGGGCCGACTACCGTCGTCAGCGCATTATGATACAGGAAAGGCATATGGCGGAATTTCGTAAATTCCCCCAGACCGGCGGACTTCAGATTGGGGATCGCCGTTCCCATGGCCCCGTCGACCATCTTGGTTTGAAGCTGGGTGTAGTGCGTGTTGAAGTTCGTGGACAGACCCATGGCCCCGAAGGCAGCCAGCAAGGCATCGTCCGAGTCCGCCCAGGTCGCAAGTCTTTTGCCCTTCAGCTTGTCCAAAGAATCCACAACCCAGTCCGTGCTCCAGATAAAGGGGTTGGAGCCGACCCAGCCGATGTCGGGCAAATTCATCACCCCATATTTTTTCCCCATATAATTTTCAAGGAAATCCTGCACTTTTTGAGTTCGGTACCACTGGGCCATCTTCTCTTTGCTGGGGAAAAAGAAAGGGCACCAAGTCAGGGTGCAAGCAGGGTCCAGTTTCTGCCAAAACCAGCCGCTTTGAGCCCCGAATTGGACGACGTTCTTCTGAAGCATAGGGGTCTGTTGGTCTAAGCCATACAGAGAGGAGCCGTAATATGCCTCGATTTGCAGGCGGCCATTGGTCTTTTGGGTGACCAAATCCACAAAATCCTTATGTTGCAGACCCACGGCGGTTTCCGGGCCCCAAGGGACATTCAAAATAGCCTTGATGGGTTTGGTTTGGGCGAGCGCCTCGGCAGAGAAGGTGAAGATGAGCAACCCCACCGCCAGAAGAATAAAAGCGAAAGAAGCCTTTTTCTGAAAATGCCGTTTCATAACTCCCTCCTTCCCTCCTTTTTTTAATGCCCTCAATCTCGCCGGGGGCTTTGATGGCGTTTCAAAATCAAACTTTTTCAATATTGATGAACTCGTAAAAAGTCTGGAAATGGGCTATTCCGTCATTCCCGTGAAAACGGGAATCCAGTCTTTTCAATATCTTGGCAGATTCTGGATTCCCGCCTGCGCGGGAATGACGACTTTTTACGAGACCATCAATTTGATGACTTCCTAAAAAGTCAAATAGGCCGCCACCCAGGCGAAAGCCGGAGTCCAGAACGCCTTGAAATAACTGGATTCCGGCTTTCGCCGGAATGACAAATTCTATGGAATTTCGCCTTTTTGCGAGACCATAAATCTTTGGCCTGCTATGGAGCAATATTAGTACCATGGCTTTGGATAATCGCCTAACCTAATGAATTCGGGTTGTTTACGGCAAAGGAGTCAGGATCTCAATAGCCGAATGTCCGAATTTCAAAACAAATTAAAATAATTTGTCCTCTTTTCCGGACAATACCCATACTTAAAAGATCCTAAGAAAGAAACTACTTGTCCAGTTTTTCGTAAAGGACCGAGCGTGAAATCCCTAAGAGTTTTGCGGCCGCCATTTTATTCCCGGAAGTTGCGCGCAGTGCTTCATGGAGGATTTCTTTCTCTTTGTGCTGCATGGCTTGTTTGAACGGATGATAGGCAGTCAAAGGCAAGAGGGCAGAGTCTTTTCCTCGCTTCAAAAAAGACATAGGGAGGTGGGTGAGTTGGACCACAATTTCATCGGGGCCAAGGTTATTTACCGCAAAATTTACAACATTTTTGAGTTCCCGAATGTTTCCCGGCCAGTCATATTCCCTGAAGGCCTGGGTCACTTCACCGGAGAAATGCACCGGCTTTCTGCCCAAGTTGCATTCGGATGAAAGCGCCAAATTTTCCGCGATCGACAAGATATCTTCTTTGCGCTCCCGCAAAGGGGGAATTTTCAAGACAAAAGTATTGACCCGGTAATATAGATCCTGGCGAAAGGATCCGACTTTGACCATTTCTTCAATGTTCCGATTCGAGGCGGCGATCAAAGCGAAATGGACCGGGACGGGTTTGCTTCCGCCGATTTTGGTCACCTCCTTTTCCTCGATCACTCGAAGGATCTTGGCCTGCATTTCCAGCGGCATATCGCCGATTTCGTCGAGGAAGAGGGTGCCCCCTTCGACGAGCTCGAACTTTCCGATTCTTCCCTTTTGGGACGCCCCCGTAAAGGCCCCGGGTTCATAGCCAAAGAGCTCCGACTCCATGAGTTCCTTGGGGATGGCGGCGCAATTGATCACGATGAAGGCTCTTTTTGACCGCGGGCTCAGGCGATGAATGGCGTGGGCAAAGAGTTCTTTCCCGGTCCCGCTTTCCCCCAAAATGAGGACCGGCAGGGATGAAGGGGCGTGCCGGATGATCAAATTTTTGATCTGGCAGATCGGCTCGCTTTCCCCCACAATGTCTTCCAGAGAATATTTCGCTTGAAAATATTTTCGGAATTCCGCGCCGATGCTGTTAATTTTTGTCTGCAGGACGTTGACCTTTTCATGCAATTCCTGGAGCTCCTGAACATCCCGAAACAGAACCTGGGTAATCACCCCGATTACTTTTCCTCTCCCCTTTTCTTTTACCGGAATCCGGTTGACGACCAATTTCTGCCCATTCCAATGGTAAATCTCTCCGAATTCGGGAATGCCGCTGTAGGCAACAACCGGGATGCGGGCATCGGGAAAAAGCTCCGTAATATGCTTCCCCACGTCTCGCTCCGGAGATAAATGAAAAGTCTCCCCATATATGCGATTAAAATATCGAATGATGCCGTCTCGATCGCAGAGAACCGCCCCTTCATGGGAATTATCCAGGACCAATTCCAGCATTTCTTTGTAATTGTCGATCTTCATCGAAAACAGTCCCAAAATGGGGTGCGGCGTTTCCTGCCGGCAGCAGCAAAACGGAAAGGACGAAAGAACTGACCCTCGGGGAAAAATGGTTTCTTCCCCCCTTTTTTTCTTAATGGGAAAATATAGCTAAACACATGAAAAGTCAACAAGAAAAGAGGGTTTAGAGTAACCCTTCATTCACGGGTGGTGCGGAACAAGTTCTGTTGTGGCCTGGGGGTTCGGGCGGTACGCGCCGGAAGCATCGGTCGGGATAGGCAGAGACTCGGAGAAAATACCCATTCTCCGCAAGGGGAGGCGGGAGGCCTTGGCCCCCGCCCCCTCCACGAAGAAACCAGCGCCTCATGGTTCCAAGCGGACCGTCCGGACCCCCAGGCCAGGGCACCTCTTTGCTTTTACACCGGACCTTAATGCGGAGCGGGCAGCCACACGTGAATGAAGGGTTACGGTTTTATTGCGATGGGGTTCTGAAGCGGTGTTTTCCTGAAAATCCAAATTGATACAAACGTAATGAATGAAGTGACAACACCCCCTCCACCAAAAGTATCTGAATCGACCTTAATAAATTCAAAGCCTTATATGGTAAAAGGTGTCCGGTACCTATTCTCTATCTATCTATTCTTCCGGCGCCTCGCTGATCAATTCTTCTCCGCCCATTTCTTCTCTGGCGTACTTTTGGTGTTCCGTCTCCTTTTCGACCCTCGATTGGCAGGTTACGCATAATTGGGCCAGGGGCATCACTTTCTGCCGGCCCCTCCCGATTTCATCCCCGCATTCCTCGCAAACTCCGTAGGTCCCTTCCTGGATCTTCTCCAAGGCGGCTTCGATGGCATGCAGCTTTTCCTTGTCGCGCGCCGAAATCAGAATGGAGACCTCGTTGGTGCGCTCAATGTCGGCGCGATCGCCTTCATCTCCGATATCGATGGAACGAACCAGATCCTCGGGAAGGGATTTCCCAAGCCCTTCCGCCAGCAGCCTTTCTTTCATTTCAAAAAGCGTTTTTCTTGCGGCCCCAAATTTTTCTTCCGGGCGTAAAGCCTTGTGGATGGGTAGGGACCCGAATTTTGATTTTCTATTTTTTTCTGCCATTTTCTCTCCATAAAACCAATTTATTGACCAAGGGTAAATAGGCCATTATTACTATACCATGAATTGTGAACTCGGCATCAAAAGGAGCGATGGCCGTAACCCTTCAGTCACGGGTGGCCCGGGGCAAGTTTTGTTGTGGCCTGGGGGTTCGGGCGGTACGCGCCGGAAGCATCGGCCGGGATGGGCAGAGAATCGAAGAAAGCACCGAACCTCCGTAGAAGGATGCGGGAGGCCTTGGCCCCCGCCCCCTCCACGAAGAAAGCACCGCCTTATGGTTCCAAGCGGACCGACCGAACCCCCAGGCCGGGGCACCCCTTAGCCTTTCCCCCGGACCTTAATCCGTTGCGACTGGCCACCCGTGACTGAAGGGTTACGTTTTTCCTGGAGGGTCGCAAAATCGACAGGTCCCCGTGTGGGGAAAAAAGATATTCTTGAGTCGGGGCTGTTGCAGAGGCTGGGGGTAAGGGGTTTGCTTTATGCTGGGAGGATAACGCCGAAGAATGGAGCGGAAAAAGTTGGGATGTCTTCCGGGAAGGCAAAACTGATACCCGGGACGGCTTTTCATATTTTGCCTAACCTATTCCCGATTCACGAAGGCGATTGGGTTTTGATTTCTGAAAATCATTTTGAAACCCAATCCGGGCAGAAGGTCTTCCTCCCTGACAGATTCTTCGTAAGCGCGATTCCTCCCGTTTCGCGACTTTCCCGCTCTGGCGCGAGCAATTCTTTTCCTTCAGACCGATTATGCTAAAATTTGATCATGTTTTCCTCCTCCCTCTTGGCTCTACCGGTGTTCCGGGTCCGACCTAGGCTAAGCCAGGCCTTCAATCGCTTCTTTCAAAACCTTGGCTTCCAGGGAAACTTCCCCGTAGATCCCCTCCACCGCCCCCGCATCCAGGCGCTCGAAATCCTTTTCCACGGGGGTGATTAGGACGCCCCCCATGTCGATCAGCCCCGGGCTGACGACAATCCGGGCGTCCCCTTTCCTGAAAAAGGCTTCGGGACGGTGCTTTCGGCGCGGGAAGATCACCAGGCGCCATTTTTCTCCCTCGTGAAAACCGGCCACATTCATCATCGGCTCCTCATCCAGGAGAAGAACCCTCCTCAGGGCGTTCAACAAACCATTGAAAACCCCCTCTACAGCATTCGGGTCGTCTCCTTCCAGCACGGCGACCTCCCGTCCTACATCCTTCAGGCGATAGAGGAGAATCCCCCCGATCCGCCTCGGCTCCGCTATTCTCTTCTCCTCAAGGATTTCTCTCTCGATGGGCATTCGTCCCGTGGGGGCTGCCTGGAAATGAAGGTGGTCCGGTGCGGAGGCGCCGCAATCGGGTCCGTTGTAGAAGACCGTCCAGCCGGAGCCAAATTCGGCAAGGAGCCGGAGAAGAGTATGGATCTCTTCCGCGATGGCCTGGCCGCGGTGCTCTAAATGGGAGACGGTGAAGTGCGCGGGGAAAATCGGGCGCGGGTTGCAGAGAATCAGGTATTCGCTTCGGTAAAGAACCCCTTTCTGGCTTTCCGGGAGGCGGTCTATGCAGAGGAAACACCGCCGCCCGTTGGCATCGACTTGGGCGGTGCCGGCAAGGGTGTTCTTGATTCTTTCCGGGTTGTGCTGGAGACGGACGGAAAATCCTCGGCAGGCGACGTCCCTCTCCCTGATGCCCCGGAGCGATTCGCAGCCCCGCCTGAGATCCGGCCACGTCTTTTTCTGCGCGGCCAGCAGATCGAGGCAAAGGCCCGGAAGCCCCTTCCCTTTTTCCCCGCCGTCGAAAGTGGCAGAGGTTTTCTGTTTAAGAGTGGACACGAGATCCTCTTTCTGCCGGGGTCCGATGCCCCTCCCCATGCCGCGGCTCACCTTCCTTCACCAACCCCCTGCACCCTCTCCAGAGTCACCGCGCAACCCCGCTCCGAGCGGGACAGGCGGACTTCTTGCGAAACCATCACTTTCCTTGATTCATCTCCTGCCGGGCCCGGATCTCGGCGGTTCGGACTTCATCTTTGAAAGCATCGTTGCGGTTCGCCGCTTCGACGGTGAGGGCGGCGTCGGTGTTCCCGGGCCAGCGCCGGCAGAGGTACAGGCTTTCATAGACCCTCCCGATTCGGTATTCCCGGCAGATGCGCAGCGCGGCGGCGTAATCCTCGCCGTAGCTCACGTTGGGGAACCCGATTTCCCGCATAAGGCCGGAGTGGAAAGCCCGCGGAGCGCCCAGACCGTTGATGCGCAGGGCGTTGTTGCGGCCGTTCTCATCGGTCCACTCGCGGTGGTCGATGAGCCCCGGCGGAATCTCCCTTAGGCTGGAATCGACCAGGGTATAGGACCCGATCACCAGAGCATGGGCGCCCTGACGCAGTTTGCCGACCAGCTTTTGCAGAGTATGGGCGCTGCCGTAAAGATCGTCCGAATCCAACTGAACGGCATAGCGCCCGCAGGCCTCGTGCCGTAGGGCTTCGTTCCAGCACCCTCCGATGCCCAGGTCCGTCCTCGAGGGGATGATGTGCTTCAGGGCCGGGTGTCGCCCGGCGAGGTCGGAGAGGGCGGGGGTGGTTCGGTCCGTGGAGTGGTTGTCCACGACGAGGACGTTGAACGGGAAATCCGTCTCCTGGGACAGCGCGCTTTTCACGGCCTCGGCAATCGTCTGCTCCCGGTTCCGTACGGGGATGACGACGGAGGCCTCCACCGGGAAGGGTCCCGGCGCCGGCGGGACCTTCCGGAAGGATTCGGGCGGCAGATACGCCCCGATCCGCTTCAAGTGCTCCGTGAAGACCGTTTCCATCTCCTTCTGGGCCCCTTCCCGGCGCGGGTCGAGGTAGGCAAACAGCCTTTCTCCCCCGGCGGGCCCCTCCGCCCTCATCACGGCATAGAGCGGCTCCCGCAGGTGATGAACGGCATGGTCGATGGAAACCTTCAGGCGAAGGTCATAGAGGCCCGCGGATTTGACGTCGGGAACGATCCCGTATTTTTCCAGGGCCCTCCGCGCCGCCCCCGTTGAGAAGAGGATCATGGGGCCGAATTCAAAGTCATCCCGGACGCTCCCTGCCTGATAGTCGTTCAGCGGGTGAAAGGTTTTGGCGGAATCCTCCCCGTCATGGAAATCCGAGTAGATGATTCCGGCGCCTGTGGATTCGGCCGTTTCCACGAATCTCCCCAGGGCTTGGGGCTCCAGCCAAACCTGCTCCGAGCCGGGGAAGAGAAGAAGGTACTTCGTTCGGATTTCAGCCAGAACGAGGTTGAGCGTCCCGCCTGACGGAAAAGGTCCGGCAGGAAGGAAACGGAACCCGTCCCCCTTTAAAGGAATGGGCTCCGGCCCAACCACCACGACGCTTTCGACGAGGGCCGAATTCATCAGGGGATGCAGGGTCTCCTCGTGGAAAGACCCCGGGTGGTAAGCGAGAACGGCGGTAAGAGGTCTCATGACAAAGGTTGCCCGCAAATAGAGTCTTGATTCTTGGCAAGAAACTCGGTGACCATGAATTTTGGAGGGCCTTGGGCCCCGATGGATGGTTCCTGTTCCCTTTTCTTCCCGTTTGGCAGATCCGGCCCAGGATATCCTGCTCTTCGATTTCCTTGTCCTGGCGCCCTTTGCGCCTTGGCGTGAAAACCGATCGCCCGCTAATAGGCGGCTCTGTACAGGGCTGCCATGGCCTCCTTCGAGCAGGGGCGAGGATTAAGCGGAGACGGGCAGGGAGGTTGACCGCCGAAGAGAGGCGGGCGACTGCCAGACAGGCCCGTTCTGCTGCCTCATCCGAGGATGATCTCCTCCTTCTTGGACCGAGGCATCGCTTTTATCTGTGCCTCGCGGATCAGGGCTCCGGAGTGCGTCAAGCCTTCCTGTTGATATAACAGCTTGACGGGCAGGCGGGTCCGGGTGTAGGTCGCCCCCCGGCCCTCACTATGTTGCCTGACCCGAGCCTGCACGTCTTTGGCGATCCCCGTGTAGAGCGACCCATCCCCGCAGCGGAGGATATAAACCGTCCACTCCTTCCTCCCCTTTCTCTTCATCCCTTGGATCATCCGTAGGTATTTGGTCTCCACCTTGATTCTCTGCAGATTCGAGCGTGATTACAGACGCTTTGGGGGGATAGAAGCCGGTTCCGAATTTTGCCGTGTCCTCGCTCATCCATGGGTCCGGCATGCCGCTGACCCCTTTGTCAAACGGGAAGGCCTTGGCATAGGGCTCTTCAGAGCTCACCCGCCTCTCCCCTCCACCAGGCAGGTTGGGCTTCAGGGAAAACCCTTATTGTTTTCATGAGCCCAAATGGGGCGATGAAAAATTAATTGCAGCTGGGAGAATCGTTGGTTCCTTTGATGGCGGGTTGGGAGATCATGAGCTGGCGTTTCCTTGTCGCGCCCCGGAGGGTATCCTTTACGGCCCTTGCTCGCCGATCCAGCTCATCGAATTTTGCGTCCTTTCCCCTGATTTCCGAATCCCCCCGGCAGGGTTGGATGCGAAGGACGGTTTGATCCCTTAAAATTTCGGCCAGTTCTTTTTGCAGATCCCGTATTTGATTTTCGAGTTGCTTGATCATTTTTCCCCAGGTTCGGCCGTTTCGCCCCTTGGGCCGAAGACTCCGGTTCCCGTCGGATTGTCGGAAGATTCTCAGAAGGCGGAAAAGGACATCCCCAAGAAACAAGATGTCCCCTTCTGATCAGGCTTGATCCCGAATCAAATAATCTGGACGTTCGTGGCCTTCGGTCCCTTGGATGTCTCTTCGACATCGAAACGCACCTTCTGGCCTTCCGATAGGGTCTTGAACCCCTCGCCGGTTATGGCGGTGTGATGGACAAAAAGGTCTTTCCCGCCGTCCTGCTCGATGAAACCAAACCCCTTCTTCTCGTTGAACCATTTCACTTTTCCTTCTGGCACAAAAATACCCTCCTTTGATTTCCTGCTTCCAGCATAAGTCAGGATTTGATGTTCCGGCTCCACGAAGGAGCCGGTTTCACTTTTTGCGATAGCCGTTCAACCCGACACTGCTCTCCTCATGCCCCGGAACGGTCACATTACCCTCGGGTGAGGCAATCATGCTTCTCTTGCCGGAAGCAGACGGACCAAATTCCTTCGAAGGATCAACCTGAATTATAAGGTTGTTCCCTTCCATAAACATTCCTGAGATTTTTTGTTTGCCGCCCTACTTCTTCCCCGGCACAATCGCATCCTTGGCGGCTTTTGCGACCCTCATTTTAACAACCGTCTTCGCAGGGATCTTGATCTCCTGGCCTGTAGCCGGATTGCGACCCAGGCGGGCTTTCCTTTTGACCAGGACCAGTTTCCCGATCCCGGGAAGGGTGAAGGAACCGGCCTTCTTGGTTTCGGCTACCGCCAATGCGGCCACTTCCTCAATGATTTCTGCGGCGGCCTTCTTGGAAAGCTCGAATTTTTCCGCAAAATAGGATACGATCTGGCCTTTGGTCATGGGTTTTTTCGCCATTCTTTGCCTCCTGATGTGAGATTAAAAGCTTCAATAGCCGCAGTATACTGGAAAGAGCGGAGGGAAGCAAGCGCAAATAATGCGGATTGGCAACCCTTCAGCGATTGAAAGGGCAAGAAAAACCTGCTGCGATTCCGAATGGAGCCCGACGATTCCCCTGCCCCGCCCCTCCGCCCTATACCCCCCATATGGCCGCTAAGGGGAAGCGCCGATCCTTTCGGCGACCAAACGAGCCAAGCGGAGAAGCCATTCCAGGGTTTCTCTTTGGGTGTCATATCCGGACAACGTGACCTGGTAGGCCCCTTTTCGGAAGTTCAGGTAGTAGTCTTCCATGGCCGCCTCTTCGCCGACAGAAACCGTCTGCCCTTTGTCGCCCGCTTTCTTGCGGTAAATCCTCTTGGCGCTCTCCGGAGAAAGCATTTCATATATATCCAGGTTGATCCGCTTTCCCTCGTTGTTTCGATAAGTCCCCAGGACCGCTCGGCGGAACCCTTCCTTCACGTATTCCTCTGCCCCGCCATTGATCAACTCGAACAGCCTGACCCCTTCGGCGGTCTGGGGCTCTCCGTCAAGCTTCCATCCCTTGAGGTCTGATTCCGGAGGCATCAGGTAAAGCAGAGACTCCTTGGGCCGGGGGTCTTCGGCCTGCGAGAAGATGGGGGAAAAGGAGAAGATGGACCCGGAGAGGAGAATCGGGAGGATCATCGAACAGAGGGTCCTTGTCTTGTTGGCGTTTCGGGATTCCATGATCTCAAACCGAAAGGGATTTGATGCGGATCCGGTCAGGCCTCATTTCGCCCAGGCCGTGTCGGGCAGCCTTGCTGATCATCAGAACATCCTCGGGCCGAAGCCCCAGGAACCTGCAGCAGAAGGCGTCGAGGCTGACGCGGTTGGTCGAGGCCGCGACCGTTTCAGCGCCGGCGAGTTTGCCCGGCCCGTAAGGCCCTTTTTCCGTGATAAAGGTCGTGGCGTCGGAGAGGCAGAGGTCCGGCTTCCTGACGAGATTCAGATCGGCAATGCATTGGGAAAGATGGTCCAAGTCCGCATAAAACCCCAGTTTCAGCGTGCCCAAATGAAAGTAGCTGTTAGTGGAAAAAGGGCAGAGGCCCATCATGTTCTTGAGAGCGCCGGAGTAAAGGACGCCTTCGTGGTGTTTGGCGATCGAAATGTTGATGAAAACGTCGCAGTCCCAGAGGTCCTTCGTGACTCGGGCGTCCTTCAAGCTCAACCCGCCGGGGATTTCCACTTTCCCATGGTCCCCACTCTCATATTTCAGGGCCTTCAGCACGGTGGCAAGTTCGCCGCTCTTGGGCGACCTTTCCCAATATCCCCGGTGAGGGTCCTTCAAGTAACGGATCTCCTTGGCGCCCCCCTCGAGGCATTTCTCAATCACGGCCAGAGCCACATCGGGGTTGACCGAGGCCCCAATGTTCTTGAAAGGAGAGTTCACGAGGACGCCGACCCTGTCCCCCCGCCGCATGAAAGCTTCGATTCCTCCAAGCTCCTGAATCGCCCTGAGGGTGTTGGCGTACGGATCCTTGCCCTTTACGGCAACGACGTCCGGCGCCATCCCCGGGGCAGGAGCCGCTTGAAGTCTGCTCTGGGCCAAGCCGGGCAAAGGACTTTGCCCCAGGAGAACGCCTCCTCCCACGCAAGCGGCTCGCTTTAGGAAGGAACGACGAGTGATCGGATCCATGAGTTCCTCACCAGGCTGCCTCACAATATAATTCGTGTCTTTCCTGCCGTCCATAGCCTTCTGAGGCGCCTTTTATACACCACGACACAATTATTTGCGCATCGCTCCGTAGGGGCGATTCAGGAATCGCCCTTACTGGCTGGAGATTACAAAGCCCAGGTAATTTTGAAGCGAATCCAATAACGCCGCTGTGTATAGTTGACAAATTCTATGGCGAGCAAACCGGTTTCTCCAGATACCATCGATTGAGGTTTGGCAATCAGTAGAAGATAGCGCGCCAAACCCCAACCTGCAATAATTTCCCAAATTATTGCATAAATGCTTCCCCTCTGGCAACTTTTTGAGCCGCCGAAATTTCTGGGGAATTAGATAACCCAAGTGCAGATAACATAAAGTTCAGCCGGGCCGCCGCCTCGGCAACCGAAGGACGACGGCAGAGAAAATCCGCTCGAAAGCGACAAACCCTAAGGGGTCGGCGGCAACGACTTGTTATGGCCTCTCGCTTCCGAAGAGACCTCCGGCGTCACGGCTCTCTTCTTGCGTTGGCCGCCATTCGAACTGGGCTCTGCAAAGTTCCTTATTGTCGACGACCCGGATGACGCTGCACAATTCGTTGGTACCCCTGCCCTCGGAAATCACGGCCACTTCGTCATTTGGCAACGCTTCCGCAAGGAAGCTCAGTTCAACCGCCTTCAGCTCCGTTTCTTCAAGATGTTCTTGGGAATGGCTGTCTATCATCCACTGGAGATACCTGGTTGAATTCACATGCCGGTTTACATCAATATCGGAAAACTGAACCCGAAAGCGCGCTATTTGCTTTCCGCTCTGAAGTTCCGGCACTTTTTGCAGCTGCGTCTCGATCTCTTCCCTTCCGGGTTGCCACGGGAAGCCGTCTGTCTTCAGATGGAATCGCTGCGGACGGCCGCTTGCTTTATCCAGGACCATCCAGGATGAAGTGGCCGAGATCATTTTCTCTCCGGACGCCGAACTCACCGCGAAGTCTCGCAGGGCATACAGCCTTTCGATCCGCTTTCCCCAGGTTTCTATGGCGACCTGATCGCCCCACTTGGGCTGCCGTTTGAGGGTCACCTGCATTTTTATGAGGACCCACATCAGGTTTCTCGCCGAGAGCTCCTCATATCCGTACACCGTCCCCTTGGCATGGTTCCATGCGGAGTTCAGTAGATAAGCCAATAGGGTCTGCGGCCTCAGTCGGCCCAGGATATCCACATCGAATGACTCGATGCGCCGCTGTTCCTTCCAGATCTGCAGGGTAGAATCCATTTGAGACGGTTCCCTCTACAACGAAATTATATTGTATCACTTTAGGTTTTTGAAATTTCGGTTCAGAAATCCCTCCCGTCCTCCCTTTTTCAAAGGGAGGAGAGCTTTTCAGCCCGCTTTCACGGAAAGATCCCATTTTTTCCCCCTTTGAAAAGGGGGATCAAGGGGGATTTAATGGCTTTTCAAAATGCTAAAATGTCACAAAATATTGCGTTTACGCCGAACCGCCTTTCGCCTCGCCAGGATATCAGGTAGGGCCGGAACACAGCTCCCGAAAAACCCAGCCTGTCTCAGATAGGTCGAAAACTGGGGTATTGTTTGAAATATACAGAATTGGGGTAAAGGGGTCAAGCAGCAAGTGTTTGACCTGGTCCGACCCGCTTCGGAGAGGAAGATTTTCTCTTGGGCAACACCCGGACACAAATAAAACTTGACAATCTGCTCGGTTGGGGCCATAAGGTTATCGGATTCCCTGGATTTTCTTTATCAGCCGGCCTTGACGAACCTCAAGATTGCTGCGGCGGAAATCGGCCAGACGGCCTCCCGGATGCTGATTCGATTGATTGAAAACGGGAATTGCCCGGGAAAACATGTTGTGATCCCATCCGAATTGATCATCAGAGACTCTACGCGGGCATGGAGTGGATAGAAATGACGGAGGATGAACATCCGTCAGAATAGTCTTGGCTGGTTTGAATTCAGGGCAAAAGTTTGCGGATAGCAAGTGGGTCGCCTTTAATAAAGCACTCCCAGTAAGGATAAAAAGGAGAGCTTGGCCAAAACCTCGATATCACCGCCGTTCTGAAGGCGCGCGACCGCCTCCTGCTCAAGGTCATGGAGGGGATCAAGTTTTGCCTGGGAAATAAGCGTCTTATATGGGTGGTGGGTTGCAGTAACTCCCCTGTAAATGCGGATGACGGGATGTACGAACCATTATTAAAGGAGGTAAATCATGGAAAGGTTGAGAAAACGGATTTTCATGTCGGCGGTCTTCATGTTCTCAGGGCTTTTCGCCTTTGGCGCAATGGCTGCGGACTTTCCGGCCAAACCGGTGACCGTCATTGTCCCCTGGTCCGCCGGGGGAAGCACGGATATCGTCTTCCGGGTCCTGGCGGAGACCACAACCAAGCATCTGGGAAAACCGGTCATTATAGAAAACAAACCAGGCGGAGGCGGCAGCGTGGGACCGGCCACCATGGCGGCCACTGCCAGACCCGATGGCTATACCCTATCTCAAATTCCCATGGGCGTCCTGCGCCTGCCTCACATCATGAAAGCCACCTGGGATCCGCTGAAGGATTTCACCTATATCCTGAACCTGTCGGGATATACGTACGGCACGGTCGTGAGGAAGGACGCCCCCTGGAAAACCATGAAGGAACTCGTCGACTACTCCAAGGCCAACCCGGGCAAGGTCAATTATTCCACTCCGGGGGTGGGGGTGCTGCAGCATGTGACCATGGAAAAAATCGCCCGCAAGGAAGGCATCAAATGGATTCATGTGCCCTCCAAGGGCGGGATTGAAGTCATCACGGCCGTGATGGGAGGGCATGTCATGGTCGGCGCCGAAACAACGGGATGGGCGCCCCAGGTCGAATCCGGCGATCTTCGCCTCTTGTGTATCTGGGCGAGCGAGCGGAACAAAAAATGGCCGGATGTCCCTACCCTCAAAGAATTGGGTTATGGAATTGTCGCCTCCTCGCCCTTTGGCATTGCCGGCCCCAAGGGAATGGACCCCAAGGTGGTTCAGCTCCTGCACGACGCCTTCAAAAAAGGCATGGAGGAGCCGGCGTTCCAGCAAATTTTGGAGAAGTACTTCATGGTGCCCATGTATCGAAACACCAAAGACTATGTCGCTCTCATCAACGAACTTTTCATCGAAGAAAAAGAGAATGCGGCGATCGTCGGGGTGAAAAAGGATTAATTTTCTTCCGAGCGCAGGGGGGGGCTGAGGTGAAAAGCAGAGACTTGATCAGCTCGCTGTTTTGGATGGCGATGGGCATCGGGATCTCCTATGGCGGATATGACCTGCATCTGGGAAACCTGCATGATCCGGGATCGGGATTCATGTTTTTCTGGGTCGGTCTCATCATGATCGGGTTGTCACTGATCATCCTGATCAAGGCGTTCCGGGAAAAGGGTCAAAAGGGAGAGTTGAACGTTTTGTGGAAGGAAATCCGCTGGAAGAAAGTCATCCTGGTTCTGGCGGCTCTTTTCGTCTATGCCTATGTCCTGATTCCTCTGGGGTTCATCTTGACCACCATCTTGCTGCTCATCTTCCTTTTTAAGGCCGTCGAACCCCAAAAATTGTCGTGGGCCGTTCTGGGCGCCGTCGTCTGTACCCTGGCCGCCTATGGACTCTTCGGATTCTGGCTGGGGTGTCAGCTTCCGCAGGGTTTACTGGGAGTGTGAGGCGGTATGGAACTGTTTAATTACCTGGCAATCGGCTTTACCGTTGCCCTTCAGCCCGTGAACTTGTTCTATTGTTTCATGGGGGTTTTCATCGGGACCCTGGTGGGTGTTCTGCCGGGAATCGGACCGGTGGGGGCGATGTCCCTCCTTTTGCCCATTACTTTTAATTCGACGCCGGAGGGGGCCATCATTATGCTGGCCGGCATCTATTACGGCGCCATGTATGGGGGATCGACAACCTCCATTCTGGTCAATATCCCCGGAGAAGCGGCTTCCGTGGTCACCTGTCTCGACGGGTACGAGATGGCGCGGCAGGGCCGCGCCGGACCTGCGCTGGGCATAGCCGCCTTCGGTTCCTTTATCGCCGGCACCCTTTCTATCATGGGTCTGATGCTGCTGGCCCCTCCTTTGGCCCAATTCGCCCTCCGCTTCGGGCCGCCGGAGTACTTTACGCTCATGGTTCTGGGCGTGACGATTCTCATTTACCTCGCCCACGGATCCATGCCCAAAGCTCTCATCATGGCGGCTTTCGGAATCGTCTTGGGACTGATCGGCCTCGACTCCATCACCGCGGTGCCGCGTTTTGCGTTCAACCGGCCGGAGCTGCTCGATGGGATCGGTTTGGTGCCGATCGTCATGGGTTTGTTCGGCATCTCCGAAGTATTGCTGAATATCGAGCAGGTCATTCGCCGGGAAATCGTCAAGACCGGACCTTAAGAGACTCCTGCCCACAGCCAAAGATTGGCAGAACCAGCGCGGGACCCATTGCCCGGGGATCGCTGCTGGGCTTCTTTCTGGGGATCCTTCCCGGCGGAGGGGGGGTCATTGCGTCTTTCATCTCCTATGCGGTTGAAAAGCGGGTATCCAGGAGCCCGGAGCGTTTCGGGAAGGGCGCCATCGAGGGAGTGGCCGGACCGGAGTCGGCCAACAATGCGGCCACGGGGGGCGCCTTCATCCCTCTCTTGACCCTGGGCATTCCCTCGAATGTCGTCATCGCCATGCTTTTAGGGGCTCTCATGATTCATGGGGTCACACCCGGCCCCCTGCTGATGAAGCAGAATCCCCAGATCTTCTGGGGGGTCATCGTCAGCATGTATGTGGGGAATGTCATGCTCCTGATTCTCAATCTCCCCCTGATCGGCATTTGGGTGAAGATCCTCAAAATCCCCTATAAAATCCTGTTCCCACTGATTCTCCTGTTCTGTCTCATCGGCGTTTACAGTGTAAGCAATTCGGTCTTCGACATCTATATCATGCTTATTTTCGGGATCTTGGGATACTTGATGAAGAAATTCGGTTACGAGGGAGCACCCCTGGTTTTGGCGTTCGTCCTGGGGCCCATGATGGAACAGAACTTGCGAAAATCCCTGATCTTATCCCAGGGGGACTTCTCGATTTTCTTTACGCGGCCCCTGGCAGCGATTTCCCTGATTATCTCCATCGCGCTTCTGATCCTCCCCATGATCGGCTGGATCGGCAAGAAACGGGCAGAAATTCCGAAAGCGGAATAGTTCATGCTCACGCAAAGCCGCAAAAAACGCTAAGATAATTCTTGGGCAAAAACTTTAAGGACTCTTTCTCAGGATATCTTCCCGCCTGATTTCTCGATTTGCCTTGGCGGGCTTGGCGCCTTGGCGTAAGCTATTTCTTTCACCGCAGTTGTTCATGTCCCTTTGGGGCACCATAAATCATGAAAAGGCGCCCAGCTTCCATCCGGAAGGGGCTCTTTTCCCCTCTCCCAAGATTGGGAGAGGGATAGGGTGAGGGTTGGTTGGGCAGAGCTGCCTGGGGTCTTCTTTCCTGGGGGTCACCCTCACCCCGCCCCTCTCCCGTAAACCGGGAGAGGGAGTTAATGGGTCGAGAACCTATAAAGGTCTTTTCGGAGCAGAGGTCGCGGAGGCAGTTTCCCTTTCTTTCATAAGTCGAGAATAAAGATTTGACCCCTTTTCCCCTCGTAGGAATTCACCTCCGGTGAATTCCATCTTCACCCCTAATTTCCGCCCTCTCCCCCGATTCCGGGGGAGAGGGCGGGGTGAGGGGGGATTTTTACGGCGTTTTGTATGCAACGTTAATAAAGTCAAGAAGAGGGGTGAATCTCTCCTATCTACACGATCCGTTCGCGGAGCTGATGAAAGATCTCCTCTATCTGACCGGGGTAGGCGAGCCTGAGCTCCGCCACTTTGCCGTCGATGGATTGCTTCAGGCTGAAGTTCTGCATGTCATCCATGCGTTGGTAGTAGCCCAGCCGCCTGCCCAGGGTATAATTGAGGCGCTCGTCTTCAGGCATGGAGAGGTAACGATCCATGATGGCCAGCAGCCGGGGCTTTTCCTCGGGGAGCCGGCCCCGGGCCTCCATGAGCAGGTCCACGCCGTGGTGGTTGACGTAGTAGCTCGAAACGCCGTTTAGGCTGTCGATGAGAAGGCGTTGCTCCTCAATGAGGTTCCTTTCCGTCTGGAGCCGGTACTCCCCCCGCTGCATCTGTTGCTCGAGACCCGATCCCTTTTTGACCCCAATCGTCAGCACGCGGATATAGTCCGGGTCGATCGCGTTCAGCACCCTGGCGGTCTCGGTGGCGTGCTCCTCCCAGAGTGCCGTCCCGCCCAAGCCCAGGATGATGAACTCGGAGAGCTGCATGCCGGCTTCCTTGGCCAGGGATGCCGACTGGATGAGATCCCGCGAGGCGATGCCCTTGCGGATCTTTTTCAGGATCGTGTCCGATCCCGATTCCATGCCGCAGTAGAGCAGGGTGAGGCCCGCCTGGAAGATCTCCTTCATCTCCGCGGGGCTTTTGCGGATCATGGTTTGGGCGCGGCCGTAACTGGTGACTCTCTTGAGGGTGGGAAAGTGCTCCTTAAGGAAGCGCAGGACTTCCAGGAGATCGCCGGTCTTCATGATAAAACTGTCGCCGTCCTGCAGAAAACAGGACTGGAAGGGGTGGCCGCCGTAGTACCGGGCGGCCGCTACGATGTCCCGCTTGATCTCCTCCACCGGACGAATGGAAAAGCGCATGTCCTTGTAATTCACGCAAAACTCGCACCTGTTCCAGGGGCATCCCCGGGTGGTGCGGATTAGAAGGCTGTCGCCCTCGTCCACGGGTCGGATGGGACCCAATTCAAACGGATAGGACTCCATGTTCTCCTCTTGAAACTCGTAAAATCCTCTCCCGATTCCCACATTCAATCGTCTCGGGTTTCTTCTTTAAGAATTCTTCTTGACCTTGCCGGAAACATAGCATCGAAAAGACTTTTCTTCGTTAGGCTTAGGATATTATGCTGATCAGGCGTTGGCAAGGTGAAAAATCAGGGGTAACCCTTCAGAGACGGGGGGCCCAGGCCAGGGAATCACTTTACCTTTACGCCCGACCTTAATCCGAGCGGTTGGCCACCCGTGACTGAAGGGTTACTGCCCCCCGTCCTTGTACTCGGCGATCAGGGTGGCATTGCCGCCGGCGCAACTGTTGAAGATCCGAGCGACCTGGGGCCTATCCTTCATGGCCTCATTAAAGATTTTTGCCGTGCCCTCGATCATCTCCGGGGATAGCATGGTTTGAACCATTTTCTCAAACGGGAAGGCTTTGGGCATAATATTCCCTAAGCTCATCCGCCTCTCCCCCCTTGGCAAATTGCGCTTCTGGAAGAGGAAGCCAGATAGTTCACTCAGAAACTACGTCCATTATTTCGCTCCCGTCTTTTCATTGCGAAAAAGGTTGACAATAAAATTTAAATTTGGTATTTACCAACCAGGTTGTCTTACAAGTATCCAAGTTCCAAAAAATGATTCAGCGCATTTGCCTCCAAGAATAACGAATCCATGCCCCTAAACCCCATTAAACATAGGAAAGTATATCTCGATGCGATGGGCCAAATCCGCAAATGCATTTTGGAGGGGGAATATAATCGAGGGGATAAGCTGCCGAGTGAAAATGAACTTACCAAGATTTTTCAAATCAGCCGTCCTTCCGTGCGGGAGGCGCTTTGCGGCCTCACAGCCTTGGGGTTGATTGAAGCCAAGGCCGGAGGCGGCTACTACGTCAAATCGGCGAATGCATTTCCGGCAACTGATTGGATGCTGAATGAAGAAGGAAATCCCCTGGAGATTTTGGAGGCGAGAAGAATCATCGAACCGGAGATTGCAAGAGTCGCGGCTCGGCGAAGGGTGGAAAAGGATATCGACAATTTGAAGAAATTGCTTGCGCGGGCTAAGGCTTTTCGATCTCAGGACCTCTTCTCAATCCATTGAACCGGTTATTGAAATCGACATGGAAATTCACAGAATCTTTGCTCAGGCGACTCATAATGAGGTCCTTATTTCAGTCCAGCAGCGGCTTTTGGATTTCATGAGGAAGAGGGGATGGAAAGAGCTTCAAAAACGAGTGGATCTTCAACCCACCCTTGTCATGCGGTACTGGAAGGAACACGAGTCCATTTCTGAAAGCATCTGCAAAGGAAGCCCCTTAAAAGCCAACCAACTGATGCGAGAACATCTTAAGGGCATTGAAAAGGATCTATTGAGGCAAGCCCAAACCGGTTAGAATGGGTCCAATTCTGCCCCAAATCATTGGATCAACGATCAACAAAATATGGTTAAGGAGGAAACGAAAATGAAAAAAGACAGTATTCCCTTTGGCGGAGCGATGAAAATGAAGGTTGCCTTTTGCAACGGCATCGGAATCGACCTTTCCCAAATGAAAAGGCTGATCTGGATTTCAGGACAGCTTTCGTTTGACGAAAAGGAAGTCTTTATTGGGAAAGGGGATATGCGGGCGCAAACCGAGCAAGTCTTAAAAAACATCAAAAGTGCCTTGGAAAAACTCGGAGGAACGATGGATGATGTCGTTCAGGTCACGGTCTTCGTGAAAGAGATGGGAAGCCTGAAGGATATTCATGATGTCCGGCTAAAATATTTCAAGGAACCTTATCCGACAAGTACCTTGATCGAAGTGAAGGGATTCGTTCACCCGGACGCTTTGATTGAAATTAACGCCATGGCCGCTTTATAAAAGCATTGTTAAGAGAAAAAACAACAAAGGAGGAGAAAGATGAAGGGAAAGGGATGGTTTGTTTTCGCGATTGTGAGCGCGTTTGTTCTTGGAGGGGTTTTCTCCGGGTTCGCCCAGGAAAAAATCACCTGGAGAATGCAGACGAGCTGGCCAAAAGGAATTGAGGCTCAATACCAGGCAGACCTCTTTGCCAAGAGAGTCACGGATATGAGCGGCGGCCGCTTGACCGTAAGAAGTCTGACCGCGGGATCCGTGGTCGGCGGACTGGAAGTATTTGATGCCGTGAACCAGGGGGTCATCGATGCCTCTCACAGCATATCCTCCTATTGGATTGGGAAAGAACCCTCGGCGCCTCTTTTTGCCGCCATCCCCTTGGGGATGGATGCGCTCCAATATTTGACCTGGTATTACCAGAAAGATGGACTGGATTTGTGGAAGGAAATGTATGCCAAATACAATTTCGGATTTGTCGCCCCCTGCGGTCTGAACACGGCCGAAGATTTTCTCTGGGCGCACAAGCCCATTGAAAAACTGAGCGATTTCAAGGGGTTAAAAATTCGAACGGTAGGATACTGGGGAGAAATCGTTACCAAGATCGGAGCCCGGGTGGTAACGCTTCCCGGCGGCGAAGTCTATGGTGCCTTGGAAAAGAAAATCCTCGATGCGGCCGAATTTGCCAATCCGAGTGCGGATTTGGTGATGGGGCTCAATCAGGTATGTAAATATGTTCATGTGCCTGGAATCCATCAGCCGACCACAATTACCGAGTTGATCGTTAATAAAAATGCCTGGGAGAAGATTTCTCCGGACCTTCAAAATATCGTCAGAGAGGCCGCCCGGGCCGTCACGGTGGAAAGCTGGACTCATTGCATCATGGAAGATGCGAAGGCCCTGAAGAAGTTTGAAGAGTCCGGAACCAAGATTATTAAGCTTTCCCCGCAGTTCATTCAGGAACTGAAAAAACTTGCGGAGGAGACTTACAAAGAAAAAGCCCAAAAGGACCCGTTTTTTGCGAAGGTTTATAACTCTCAACAAAATATGTTGAAAGAGTATCGGTTTTGGGAAGGTCTAATGGTTCCCAAATACTAAAACCCGAGGTGAGATTTCGAACCCAAAGAGGGTTTGACGCCTTTGTTAAAAATGTGTGGCAAAAAGAGGGGCAAGCCCGGGGGGCCTGTCCCCTCTTTTTGATGGCCTTCAGCATTCTTATTCCGCGCTTGATCCCCTAGCAGCTATGGCGCGCTCCCGAGTCCACGTTTTTTATAATTCTTGGTTTTGCTGGAACGATAACCCTTTTCTCTGCGAATATTTATCTGGATTTTAGGTAATTTTTTCTGAATTTATTTTTTTAATCTTCGTTTCCAGGTCTTGAGAGATAAACCCTATGGACAATTTTTTAAACTGGATCGACTCCACCAATCAACGAGTGGGAAATATTACCAAATGGCTTATTCTGATCCTGACCGTGGTAATGGTCTACGATGTCTTCATGCGCTATCTATTCAATGCCCCCACGGTCTGGGGTTTTGACATTTCCTATATGCTGGGAGGAACTTTTTTTATCCTGGGAATGGGATACACTCTTCTCAAGGATAAGCATGTTCGCGTCGATGTTTTTTCCGCCAGATTTTCCGCCCGGACGAAGGCCTATATCGAGGTTATCTTAAGCCTCGTCCTTTTTTTCCCAGCCTTTGGGCTGCTCTTTTATCAACTCGTTCCCTATGTCCTGCGATCCTGGATGGACCAGGAGAAGTCTTTAGAGAGTTTCTGGCGTCCCCCCATCTATCCGTTTAAGACGGCATTATTGCTGGGGGTGGCGCTTTTATTGCTTCAAGGATTTGCGCTTTTTATTCGTAATCTTCGGATCATATCAAAGAAAGGGGACCCAAAGTGAATACTCTGAGTCCCGAAATCAACACGATTATGATGCTGGGATCTCTTTTGGTGGGGATCTTTATCGGATACCCAATCGCCTTTGTTTTGGGAGGTATCGGCCTTCTCTTTGGGATCTCTCTTTTTGGGTTCAATTTCATCGGGTCTTTCAGCCTCAATTTCCTGAATGTCATGAAAAATTACTCCCTCCTGGCAATCCCTCTTTTCATCCTCATGGGCACCTATATGGAACGCTCAGGGGTCAGTGACCGGCTCTTCGGAGCCATCTATTTATTATGCGGGCGGTTACGCGGCGGTCTGGCGGTGGCCTCAACGATTCTCTCCACCATCTTTGCCGGCTGTACCGGCGTCGTTGGCGCCGATGTGGTCGCCACCGGCCTTCTCTCCCTTCCCGCCATGTTGAAACGGGGATACGATAAATACTTAGCTTGCGGGGTCATTTGCGCCGGAGGCTGCTTGGGGGTTTTAATCCCTCCCAGTGTCATGGTTGTAATTTATGGCCCGACCGCCGGGATTCCGGTGGGGAAACTCCTTTTTGCCACCATGGGGCCTGGTTTAGTTCTATCGGCATCCTATATGGCCTACGCTCTCATCCGCTGCTATTTGAACCCGAAACTTGGGCCTCCCATTCCTGCCGAAGAATTGGCCATGATCCCGGTCAGAAAAAGGGTGCAATCTTTCTTTACCTCGCTGCTGCCGCCCGGAGCCGTCATTCTGTGTGTTCTCGGGTTCATATATTTTGGGGTAACCTCGGCAACGGAAGCGGCCGCAACTGGGGTTGCGGCTTCGGCCGTTTTGGCCTTTTGCTATAAGAAACTGAACTGGAAAACCCTGAGTGAAACATCTGAGTTGACCTTGCGCACGACCAGTATGATACTGACGATGACCGCGGGGGCGGTCATGTTCGTATCCACCTTTATGTCTATGGGCGGAGGGGATGTAGTCGAAAAGGTTATTTTAGGGATCCCCATGGGGAAGTGGGGCATTTTGACCCTGATGCTGGCGATCATCTTTGTCCTGGGGATGTTTCTGGACTGGGTTGCCATTATTTTGCTCGTTGTTCCCCTTTATACGCCGATCGCAGCAAAACTTGGATTTGATCCCATGTGGTTTGCAACCATGGTCATCTTGAATTTGCAGCTTTCTTACCTCACCCCTCCTTTTGCCCTCGCCTGTTTTTATTTGAAGGGAATTACCCCCCCCGATGTTTCGCTGGGTGATATATATAAGTCCGTAATACCGTTCATTGCGATGCAGATTACCATATTTGTTTTGTGTGCATTTTTCCCAGAAATTATTCTTTGGATTCCTTCGAAAATGGGGAGTGGTCCGTAATAGCTGGATTAGATTGTGATTAACTTTCGTTCAAAAATATGGAAGGGAGGAAATGAAATGGCTCCAAAAGGGAAATTAATCTCCGAAGTCCGTATCCCGGGTGGATATGCCAAGGCTTTTGAAGTCAAGAAAGGGCAGCTTTTGCAGATCATTGATGTGGAGGGGGAGCAAGTTGCCGATTTCTTTGCCTTTCATAAAACCAATCCTGAAGAAAGATTATCCCCACCCCATACCCGGACTTCGCTCCTTTCTTTAAGTGTGAAGGTCGGGGATAAATTCCGCTCCAGTCTGCGGAACCCGATGTTTGAGGTTGTCGAGGATACGGCCAAGTCCATCGACTTGCTTATCGCGGCCTGCGATGAAAGAAGGTATCTGGTTGATTACGGGGTGGAAAATCATAGAAGCTGCGTCGCAAACTTTGAGGAAGTTTTAAAACCATACGGGATTTCCCGGAATATGTTCCCTGAACCCGTTAACGTTTTTCAGAAAACAAACATAGGACCGGACGGCAAGTTAATGCAGCAGCCCTGCCCGACAAAACCCGGGGACTACATGGTTCTAAGAGCCTTAATGGATGTAATCGGGGCCGTCTCCGCTTGTCCGATGGATCTCAATCCGATAGGAGGATCAAAGGTAACGGATATTTTGGTTCGCATTTATGAACCATGAAAATGACGGAATGATGTTCTGGACGACCCGCAAGCCACGCGACCATGAAGGGCATCCCTTCTATAATGCTGCAAACGCTGCTCGGCCATAAGACGCCCGCCATGTCACAGCGCTGCAGTCGCCTTGCGCCGAAGGCATTGCAGGAAGCCCAGAAGCCGCTGGACGATTTACTGGCCTTGCCCGCCCCTGCTGGCCAGTAACGTGGCGTGGGGTCGTAACGTGGCGTGGGGTCGCATCTTTATTCTTGACAAAGGTTTTTCATGTCCCAACCCAAATTCATCCTTGTTCCAAAGGGTGACTTCGAGTAGCGAGGCGGGATGACGGTAGATTGACCTTGAGTCAAGGATAAAGGGTAGGGTGATTTGATTTCCAGCAACAGGATATGTCCGCGCCTTAAAAACGAATATGAATCTTATAGAATTTGCTATGTTGGGGTTTTAAAGGTGTCCGGTACCTTTCCATCGGTATGGGAGCGGCCAGGGAATCAGCAATCATTTGGCCGAGCAATTCGCGTATTTATCCTTTCCTATAAGGATAATTTTCAAAGCTATCCTATGCTCATGCCTGGGGGGCGGCCGGAATCAATCGGAATGCCCGGCCGGAAGGCGTCGGAATACCAACCTGTTCTGTCAAACAAGCCATGAATGGACATCTTTACTAAAGAACTCCTCCAGCGGAATCCCCTGTCCCCCAACGAATAACGCCTTTGCCTCCGGATAGCGGGTCCGAAAGCGATTCATGCCCGCGGTTTTCCCGCCCCGGCCGCTTTTCACCTCGATGCCCCAGACGTCGCGTCCCCTCGCGACGACAAAATCGACCTCATGATTCCCCTCGCGCCAGTATGTAAGCGTATATTCAACCGCCTGGAGGTCATTGCATAAATAAGCGCCGACGGCATTTTCCACAAGCCGACCCCACCAGAGAGAATCTTTGACCGAATCGGCAAAACTCCGAGTAGAAAGGGCATTGACCAAGGCATTGTTCCAAAGCACTAATTTGGGGCTGCTGCCCCGCTTTCGCTGTCGTCCCCGCGAGAAAATTTCCAGTCCGCTTACCAAAAAGGCGGAATCGAGCAGTTTCAGATAATGGGCCAGAGTGGTGGTATTCCCAGCATCCTGAAGCTGGCCGAGCATCTTGTTGTAGGATACCATCTGGGCCGGCAAGGTTGCCGCAAGGGCAAAGAGATGGCGCAAAAGGACCGGTTTGGTCACTTTGCTCATTTGAAGCACGTCGCGAGCCAATACTGTTTCAATTAGGGAATCTACGATATAGCGCTTCCAGGCGGTTTCGTTTTCCATGAATGGCGCGGCCCCCGGGTACCCTCCAAAATAGATCCATTTGTCCAGAGTCCATCCGAAGGCATCGCGGCACTCTACATAATTCCAATGTGAGCACCGATGCAGAAAAAATCTCCCGGCGAGACTTTCGGTCAAGCCCTCCTGCATTAGCAGGGAAGAAGATCCGAGAATGAGAACGCGAATCTCGGGTTCTGGGGAGCGATTATCCCAGAGCAGCTTCAGGGTTTCGCTCCACCCGCGCACCTTCTGCAATTCATCAAGGATCAGGAAAACCGGGGCACCGGACCTGGTTCCTTCAGAAACCGCCCGACGCCAGACGCTTTCCACCCAGGCTGCATCAAGGGGAACCGGGCTATCCGCAGTAGCATAAATTGTGGGTATGCCGATGGATCCCTGAATTTGGTGAGCCATGGTGGTCTTCCCCACCTGCCTGGGGCCGATTAGGACATGAATGACCGGTGTTGGGCGGGAAAGCTCCTCAAGGAGGATAGATTTCAGAGCTCTTTCGTATTGCATAACTATTTTATATCATAAGACTTTATTAAAATAAAGATCTTTTACTCAATGACTGAGTAATTTTTCTCAATCACAGATAAATAGGGTCGGCCAGAGATTTGAGTGAATTTTTTCTATGATCTCTCTTTGAAGAATCGTATACCCACGTCGTGGCGACTTGATTCACTTCTCGAAGTACTTCCACCAGAGAAGAATCAAGTTTCCCTGACAAGTTAAATGATATGTTGGTGATAAATCATCCTGGCAGTTTCGATATTGCGCTGGTTTCCGGCGGCCATCAGGTCGGCATATACGAGAAGCGGGTGGACCATATCCTTATTCGGCAGAACGGCGTGGCATGGGGTCGCATCTTTAATTGTTGACAAAGGTTTTTCATGTCCCAACCCAAATTCATCCTTGTTCCAAATGGTGACTTCGAGCGGCGAGGCGGGACGACGGTAGATTGACCTTGAGTCAAGGATAAAGGGCAGGGTGATTTGATTTCCAGCAACAGGAAATATCCGCGGCTTAAAAACGAATATGAAACTTAAAGAATTTGCTATGTTAGGGTTTTAAAGGTGTCCGGTACCTTTCCAATATCCCCATTTTATCATGGGAAACCGGGAAAATATTAGTAAGGCTGGGGCGAAGGAACTGTCCAATTTTTGGAAAAGAGACTCACATTTTCATCCGATGCCATTTTTATAGTTCACTCGGTAACCCCCTATCCCTCATCCAACCCGGGCCTGACAAACGACTCCGCCCCGGGAAATGTTTCTTTGACCGCCTGCTTCAGAAGTTTGAGAAGGGATATAATCTCGAAAACGCTCTCCTGATAGAAACGGTTGTGGCGCGGAATCACCCCCCAGGCCCCGACGGACCGGTCGATCCCGATCATCGCGATTTTGGCCGAGCCGTCGCAATCGTGTCCCGGCCCTTCCAGGCTCCCCCGGACCGCCCGCATAACCTTGGCCGCAATGAAATATTGATACCAGCGGATGACCTCGAGGGCGTCTTCGATTTTTATATTTTCGTCGGCCGCAGCCGCAGTCGGGAAGAAAAAAAGCTGTTCATTCTCTTTGAACCAGTCGTCCACGACGGCCGCGTAGCTGCCGGCAGAGCGGGAAAGCACATGATTGGCCGCTGCTTCCTCATTTGCTCCGGTGGTTTCGTCCTCCGGCGCGCAATCCAGATTCTTTAGCTCAATCCCCCATTTTTTCCCTTCTTCTTCCAGCAGGTCCAGGGTTTCCCTAAAAATCTCCGCCAGTTTTCTCCAGAAGGCCTCGTTCCGGAGGTCGTGCGTTTCCGGATCCGCAAATTCTTCCTGCGAGATGGAGAAATTCAGACAGCGGGCAGTTTGGGAACAGCGTTCACACCACCGGTCGCAATAATTGTAGATTCCCGGGATGAGCCGCTTATCCTTGGCAAGCTCTTTAAGACGTTTCCTATTCACAACTCCTCCCGTCAAAAAACAAGGATTCCCGCTCCCAAATCAGGCACCATCTCCTGTTATATTCCCCTTCCCTTTCCCTCTGCAAGCGTTCACGACTACGTTCTGAATTTATGGACGTCGCCTATTTCCCACAATAGTTAAGCCTGACCCCATTTCCATGGTTAACCCATCAACCGCTTCTTCGCTGTTTTTCCTCAGAGCGCCTCATCCCCCAGAAGCCAGGCAGCAGCCGGCTGCCATTGAAGAGGTTCAGGCAATCCGGGCTGTGGGGGGATAGAATCGAGGGTCAATAACACCGGCGTGGCCCCGGGAAACCCCTTTGTCGCTGACAAAAGGGAACGAACTTCCCGCTCTCGGCTGGCCGGATCGGAGATCTCCGCACAGACCTGCAGAAGAGCCCATTTCCCCAAAGGGGAACGCGCCATAAAATCTACTTCAAATCCCTCCTTGGTCCGGACGTAGGCAACTTGGTATCCTCGCCGCTCCAATTCCACCAATACGGCTGTTTCCAAGGCGTGACCGAGGTTGGGCCGGCCCGTCCGCTCGTAAACCGGAATCAGTCCCGGGTCAACCGGGTAGGCTTTGCGCGGATTGACCATGCGCTGGCGTTCAGAGGCGGTATGCATGGAAACCGTGCGGATGAGAAAGGTATCCTCCAGATAGCCTAGAAAGGAATGAAGGTTGTCCTTGCCTACCGAAACCCCTTGGGAGCGCAAGGAATCGTAGAACTTCTGCACGCTAAAAAGGGCCGCAGGACTGGCCAGCAAATGACGCTGCAACCAGCGCAGGGCCAAGGGGTTCGAGATTTCGTGCCGCTCAATAATATCCCGAAGAACAGCCACATCCACATAGGTGCCCAGAAGGTTAACCCGATCTGCGGGCGGCACTCCCTGGACTTCGGGAAAGCCGCCAACGGTCAAATAGTCCCGTAAGCGTCTATCCAGGGCCGATCTCGCCGCTTTCGCGAGTTTATGCCATGGTTTGGCTGGTTCTGCTCCCGCATGGCGCAGGGTTTCGCGAAAGCTGAAAGGAGCGATTAACACCTCCATAGCCCGGCCACGCATACTGGTTGCCACCTCCCGGCTGAGCAGACGAGCCGAGGAACCGGATAGGAAAAGGTCCACCTGCTCCGTATCGATGAGCCGCCGGGCAAAAGTCTCCCAGCCAGGCACTGTCTGGATTTCGTCGAGGAAGAAGCTCACCTTACGGCTGTCGCGAAATTCGGGCCGTAAACGGTAGTACTCTTCCACCATCCAATGCAAATCCGTGGATTGGATCCCGGCCAGACGTTCATCCTCGAAGTTGAGGCAAAGCAACGCTTCTCGTGGCGTCCCCCCTGCCAGGCGCTCAGCCAGACACTGCCACAGGAAAGTCGTTTTTCCGCTGCGGCGCATGCCGATTACGGCGACGGCCTTTCCCGGAACCGCGGGCAGTCGGACATCACGCCGCGTGTATGCCGGTATGGACGCGGCCAGAGAATCGGAAATCATTTGGCGGAGCAGCTCTCTCATCTATCACCCCCCGAAGATCCGATCGATCATATTTATCCTTCTATGGAGGATAAATTACCATGAATTCGTCCTTGATAAAAGGATAATATTTTTCCTCAAAAGCTTTTCCAACCAAGCCACACTGGATTTTTCGACATATGCATCTATTGATGCTCCGAACTTTTTAGGTACTCCCAGCGGGGGTGCCCTGCCGCGCTGGACTTTTGCCCTCGATGGGGACATTTTAATCTCTGCCTGGGGAAACCTATCGCACCGGACTATAATTGCAGCTATGTCAAATTAGGAGAAGAGCTATGAACGCAGAAGCTCTATGAAGAGGTCTGGAAGGAATCTGCGTTGGTCGTTGCAAAAAGCTACGGTGTCTCCAGCGTCGCAGGAACGCCTAAATCTTCATTCTCAACTCGCTAAGAATAAGTAAGATGTCCCCCGAATGTTGGTGGTGGCGATATTCGGCATAAGAACACCTCTTCAAGTATGTCCCCTTTTTCCCCGCTCTCCCGGCACGATCATCACCTTTCGGCCCAACGGCGGAAGGCTTCGATCCATTCCGCTCCCTTCGGCTTGGGGTCCGCCAGCGGCAAGTCTATGATTGGAATCCTTTGTAGGACACGGCCGCGCCTGCAGACCGCCACAATTTCACCGGCCTTATTCATTTCGACCTTTTCCGCAACGATTTCCACCCCGAGCAACGTCGTCTTAAAGGGTAATGCGAGATTATCTTGGATCATGGTGAGGATGCCGCTGAGCTCTTCTGATTCATCGTAGCAATCTACGACGGCTTCCTCGATAAGCTTGTCGAGATAGGCAGCCCGCTCGCGATTGGCCCGTTTATTTGGAATAATCTGTTTCCTCTTCTGAATCAACCCATTTTTCCTTCGACTCATGAAGCCCTGCCCACTTTTCGTCTCCGGACGCCTCGGCGTTAACCGCCATATTCCTCATTCAAAACCAACCCATTGCACCCTCCCGCTTCGCCGGGGGGGCACTCGGGGGACTTCATCCGGATACCCTAAGGGAACCACGGCTACCAACTTTCTCTCCTGGATTCCCAGAAGGGCGTTGATTTCGGGTTCTTTCACCAAAATCCCATCCGTCCAGACTCCCCCCAGTCCCTCGGCGTGAGCGGCCAAGAGCAAATTCTGCAGAGCAACGGCTGTGCTCTGGGTATCCCACTGTCCGGAAGCGGATTTGCCGGCGTAGGCCACAATAAAAACCGGCGCGCCTCCATAGGTCCGGAAGAAAGATTTCATCCCCTCCACGATCTTGGGCTTATTGGCAAACACCTTTTCCAAATTGGGCCTGAACGTCTCAAAAGCCTCGGCAAAAATTCTTAATAGCGCTTCTTTCTTCTCCCCCTGGACTACGAGGAAATACCATTCCTGCCGGTTCATTCCCGAAGGAGCCCAGAGGGCCAAGTCCAAGATCTTCTCGATCGTCTCTCCGGGGAGCGGTTGCGCCCTAAATTTGCGAATGCTTCTCCGGCCCTTAATGGCCTCTGATAATTCCATAATCTCCCCCCCTAAATAAGATTAAGCCCCTTGCATTTTTGATTCACCGCCTGATTTTATGTTACCCGGATATCGTGCCGCCCCAAAGATTTTCATAATTTCAGGAACATCCCCGATTTCTGCAACCCTTTCCCAACCCCCTTCTTAAGAATCATAGCCCAAGTATAAAGAAATTAAGACTTTACGAACCCAGAGGCGTCCGGTACCTTTTCATGAATTATCAGCAACTCAAATTTGATAAACTCGTAAAAAGTCGTCATTCCCGAGCAGGCGGGAATCCAGAATCTGCCAAGATATTGAAAGGACTGGATTCCTGTTTTCACGGAATGACGGAATAGCCCATTTTCAGACTTTTTACGAAACCATCAAATTTCAGACGGATAAGAAATATCAAAGCCAGAACCATTTTGGCTTACTAAGATTCATCAGCTAAGGCCGAAAAGCTTCATCGCATTCTCGTAAAGAATCTTTTTTTCGAAATCAGGGGAAAGACGCACATTTTCTAAGGAACGCAATGCATCCTTGAAACTGAATAGAGGATAATCAGTGGCAAAAAATACTTTTCCCTCAAGACCATACTTGGAATAAGCATCCCAAGGAAGATGATTGTATAAGTTCGTGTACGAAGAGATATCCACATACACATTTGGATGCCGGAGCACCAAAGACCAAGCTTCCCATTGCCAGGGGAACCCACAGTGACCCAAAATAATCTTCAGCTCAGGATATTTGAGGGCAACCGGTTCGACGAGCATCGGATGGCCAAGACGAGCATCAGAACCTGGGTGGGACATTTGGTGGGCGGTATGTGTCCAAACAGGAATATCCAGTTCCAATGCCGTTTCCCAGAGGGGGTAGTGTTTCGGGTCGGAAAAGTCAAAATGTTGCACTGGGGGAACTAATTTCAGACCCCGGCATTTTAAATTCTTGACGGCATGAATTAACTTGTCTATGGCAGCTTGCCCCATGGATGGATCTACACTGGCAAAGGGCATAAATCGATCAGGATGGGCTGAAGCAATCCGAGAAACATCTTCGTTAGTTACCCACTCAACTCCGTAATGGACGGTAAGATCCATTGCCACGATACATGCCTTCTGCACCCCTGCCTCATTCATATCACGGATTATATCCTCCACGGTGCGGTGGGTAAATAAATCCCTACTCATACTTTTCAGTATCTCTCTACGTTTGGGTTCATGCTTGCCAAACATCCTCTCTATTCCCTCTTCAAGATTCGGGGTTACATGGGCCTCCTTGCAGAACGGGTGAACATGAATGTCAAAAATCATAACAGCCTCCTGGATGGATTTCAGTAAGAAGAATGCTTGGACTGAATCTGGAAGAAATCTACACCCTTTGAAAAAATCTTTCAACTGGCAATTTCAAGAATAATTTCGAGGGGGATAACCATAGAGATGGGCTTTGAATATTCTAAAATACCTTGACAGGCTCATCATATGATGAGTATCCTGCAATTCCCGCCTCGGTTTTCCAGGCGGTTATGGTTTTCAGTTATGGGTAGAATAATTTTCGCAATGACCCGTGATCGAATTTTGACAGAGAAAATTATCCGTGGCTGCTGGCATGAGTGGCCGGAGAAACCAACCTCCCTATTTCAAAGCGGAAGTGACCTATGCAAAAAATGCGGAGGCTACAAAGGCATGGTGGGTTATATCGACTTCTCCTTCTCGGGATACCCTGCGGCTTGATTTCCCTACCTGCCTTGGCGACCTTGGCGCCTTGGCGTGACAACCTTCCTCTCGCAAAGGACGCAAAGGCTTTTCTGGGCATCAAAATTCTAAAATCTTTTTACAAAATCAGAACTTCTTATTTCTTTTGTCCCTTGGCGCCCTTTGCGCCTTGGCGTGAGCCATTCCTTTCACCACAGAGATCCGTCTTTAGGACTGCGAAGAGAATGCGCGCGCGAAATTTTCCTATGAGCAATTAGCCAGTGGTTCGGGGAGTTTATTTAAACTCTAACTCCAGTTGGGGGTTTTTCGATTTGACCTCCTCCATCACCTCTTTCACAAGCTGCCGGGCATCAGTAAATGCCTTTTGGCTGTCCGTCCCTGAAATCAAAATACCCGCCTCATAAGTCAGCTCGTTTCGCCTCCTCCGCATGCTTTCAAATTGATCGCAAAGATACCGGAAATTCTCTCCCAGGATCCCGCTTGTCATTTCCACAACGGTCTTATGCTGCCCCCCATCGGCCGGAATGTACCCTTTGAAAAGCAGCAGGGATCTTCCCGCTTTCAGCATCGCGTTGTAAGCGAGCAAATATGTTGCTCGAATGGCTATATGGGCTATACTCTTGGCTTCATCGAGGTCTTTCATAGATTCCCTCAACAAGGCCTCAATTTGAACAAGTCCTGCTGTTTGTTTCCTGATTTTCCCTTCCCTCTCCAACTTGCGGATCAGCTTATCCACGTTTCCAGCCACCTTTGATTATAATCTTTTTCCCTTCAAGAATTTCACAAAGGAAGCCCCCCTCCTTCTGACTCTCCTCTTGAAATTCCTCCGGGAAGTACGCCGTAAAATTGATTTCCCGATTTAATTTCGCTTCCAAATTGCGCACATCCCGAGTGAATTCGGGTTGGGGAAAATCTCCCACGACCACCAAGTCCACATCCGAAAGCTTTTTCTCTTCGTTCCTGGCGTAGGATCCATAAATAAAGGCCAGAGTTATCCCGGGGTATTGCCCGACCACCTTCCTTAGGCTCCCCTCCACCCCCTCGGTTTTGAATACGATTTTTTTGAGTTCGCTGAATAGCGGGTAAGATTTATTGAGCGTGTAAAGTTTTAACCTGCCCCGCGTAGAGGAGAGGAAAAGCCCTTCCGCTTCAAGCTTCTTCAGTTCCCGGGATAAATTTCCCGGATCTTCATCAATGAAGGTTGAGAGTTCCCTCACATAAAAGGATTCTTCAAGGTGGGTAAAGGAATAGGTCAGCAATTTCTTACGCAACTTGGTTCCCAGAAAAATAGACATGGGCGCTCTTTTTGTAGTTATTTTTACATCATTTGATGTCTAATTTACAACATTTGGGATTCAAGATCAACAAAAATGCTCCTATCCCTTTCCCCTTGGCGAACTTCGCACCTTGGCGTGAAACCTTTCTCTCGCAAAGTCGCAAAGAATTCTTTGGGGGTATTAAACCTCTAACGACTTTTTACAAAACCAATAATTCTAAATTCACCCTTGTCTTGGCACACTTGGCGCCTTGACGTGAAGCCTTTCTCTCGCAAAGTCGCAAAGAACGCAAAGGAATTTCGGGTATAAAACCTCTAACGAATCCTAACCAAAATAATAATTCTGTTTTCATTTTTTCCTTGGCGCACTTGACGCCCTGGCGTGACATATGTCTCTCGCAAAGACGCTAAGAACGCAAAGAGATTTGTTAGGTGAGAGGCAACTGATCATTCAGCGCTTCACTTAATCTGGCCGGCCACCCCGACCGTTTTAAGCACTAACCCTTTCAGCTCTTTGAAAAAAGCGCACTTGGGGTTTGCCTGGAAATGCTTTGTATTGCCGATCCTTTTCGAGGTAAGGATGCCAAGATCCTCCACCTTGGACATCCATAAGATGAGGGCATAGAACATGGAGAAAAGCCCTCCCTGCCTTGGCGGCCTTGGCGCCTTTACGCGAGCCATCTTTGGAAATTTCAATTCCGAAGAAAGGAAGGTCCTCAAACCCGGACCCGCATTTGACAAACCAAAGAAAAAAAAGCAAAATAAAGAAGATTCGCCGCACAAACCCGCGCCGACCCGTGTCCCATTCCTCGTGCGAGAGTGGCGGAACTGGCAGACGCGCTGGACTTAGGACTCAAAAAATCAACGACAGCGATTCCCCATCAATTTTAAGTACTTAGATATCAATCCCTTACGGGATCCAGGTTGTCATGGGTTGGCCTATTTGGGCCTTTTTTCGGTTAGGACGGTTACAATTTTGGTTACAGTTTTCCTTCGACTAATTTCCATGAGTCCGCAATAAAGTCAAATCGGAAATGACTCGGCAAGAAAGCCTTGAACTTTTCCATGATAATTGGTTCAAGGATCCCCTCCCCTTTATCCTTTTGCTGAGGGGCAGAGGCTTGGAGCTTTCTCCTCCAAAAACCGATCACTTGATCTCTTTGATAAGGAAGGGGCGGTAGGCGGGATCTCTGTTTAGAAAATCCTGCATTTGTTTCCTGCCAGCACGGAGGATGAAACCCAATTCGGTTGCACGCTTCCCTATGCTGTGGGAGCTCTTAACTGCAACCACCGCATCCGGCTCTCCAGCTTCATGAAGTTGCTTTATGGCTTCCTTACTCCGGTCGTTCCGGGTCCATCCACAGGCTCCCAGATAGGATTCCCATCCATCTCCGGAAACGGGGAGACAGTTTTTCAATACTGCATGGTGGAGCAAGAAAGTGACCGCTAATTCCTGGCCGGCTGCAAAGTGGGTCCCTTGTGCAATAGCACCGATGACCTTAAGAAATCGAGGAGATGTAAGCCGATAATAGCGGTTGATCGTATTTCCAAGACGATCAATGAAACATTTAAGTTGCCCCGGGATGCCCACATGGTAAACCGGCACCGAGTATAAAATGACGTCTGCTTTCAACCATAAATCCCGCAAACGTTGAAAGTCATCTTTGATAACGCACTCACCCAGGGATTTCTCTTCGACACATTGGAAACAGCCCACACACGGATTAAATTTCTTTCCCCGGAAGGAATACTCTTCAACTTGAACTTTTCCCGCATCTACCTCCCGCGCAGCTTGAAGAGCTTCCTGCAAAAGAAATAGGCTATTCCCCTCACGCGGGCTTCCGTTGATCCCAAGGACCATTAAATGATCTTCTTTCATCCTGGCATTTACCTCTTTATGACTTCGAGCCGAAGGGTAATCAGATTCTTTCGATCGGGACATTCTGCCTCGAATACGGTTTGATCTTCGGTCCACCAGGGGTACTTCCCTCCAAATTGCATAACCGATATTCGAGGAAAGAGCACGTGATAGAAAAAACCGCATAGGCCATCGGGATTATGGACGCTCAATTCAAATTGATCCCCTATTACGTGACCGGCATTGCATTTCCCCTGACTTCCAATCACAGTTGCGCTGATCTTGTTACCTACACCCGGATCCCTGGCTTTGCCCATTTTCCCCTCCTTTCAAGAAGTATTTTCCGAAGGAGTCTTTGTTGACCCCTTTTCATTTTGAGTCCGTATGGATCTGCTTGGGGGCAAAATTGAACCCAAAATGTTCGGGCCCAAATATTTCATAACCTTTTAAACTGTTCCAACAAGGCGCGGCAGGAATCCCTACTACGGCAACCTCTCTTCCCTGATAAAAATGGTCTCCCCAGTTATAGAGGCCTTTTCCCGTTTGGGCATCCAGGATAACGATCGCATCGGGGCAGGTCATATCGAGAGCATCGTTTTTCCATACGACCAGGTTCTCGTTTTTATACCAAATTTTGAGTCTGTCCCCTGAAAATCTCATGGGTTCCTTTAAAAAAAATCTCTCCCCACATAAAGCCATCTTTTTCTTCCCTGGAAAAGGACTCCACCCGCCCCAAAAATCGCTTTGATCCTTTTAAGACTTCAATCACGGCTTCAACGGCCCGTTCTTTTTGCTCTCGGATGACCCTCCCTGCCTGGATAGCCAGAGAGATCGAGTAAGGGTGAATCGCAGGCAGGATCTGTTTTCCCGGAGAAGGGCAACGGGCGGCAGCTACTCTTCCTCCTGATACCCTCGCAAGGTAACGGCAAATTTTCTCCACCCGGTCATCTCCGGAAGAGTTCTTTAGAATCAGGGAGTCTCCGAAATAGTTTGCCAAAGCGATCGGTGTCACGGGAATGCCCAAAAGGTGAGTTGTGGAGATGATAAGCTCCGGCTTAGCCCTTCCCCCAGCGGCATCTCCATCGATGACGGACTTTCCGAGCATTGCTGCAACATAAAGGGGGGTCACGGAATTTCCCGCGCCGATTTCGCTGCAAAGATAGGCGCGAAATTCCACTTGCATGTGCTTCGCCAGTTCCTGCTCGGCGATAAGGATCGGGTGCGGCCAGACCCGGGGAAGATCCTTTACCATCTCTCTTTCTTTGGGGTCAATCCCTCCGCCCACATTGCCCAAAATGCACACCCAGTCTTCTGGACCAAGTTCTTTTGGATCCAAGAGGGAAAATTCCTTTCCTTTGGTAGATGCTTCATCAACCATCGCCTGGGCCATAGCCGGATCTCCTCCCCCGCCGCAGCCCAGAATGACGGCTCCAGTAATGAGATCTTGCATATCCTGGTAAGATAGTTTCCGAGGCATATGAATTCCTTTATCCCCCCAATTGAGGAGTCAAGATGGATATTTCATCCCCTTCCGAAATTTTCTCATCCTGAGTGCTGATTACCCCATTTATAAGGATGACTAAATGCTTTTGAGGCTCCGACTTCGAAAACCCATCATATTTTTCGGCAAGGGCCGTTAGCAGATCCTTGACCGATGTCCCCTCCGCCACTTCCAGGGATTCCGTCTCACCCATGAGCTGGTCAAAGTGGACAAAGTATTTCAGTTTCAGGGTAAAGCCCATAAAAAAACTCAATCCTGAGGCATTTTCCCCAAACGGGAGAGCTCATCCGCGATGTTATTAAGTCCCAAGCTCTCCAAGGTTTTCTTTTTGGGCCAACCAGTGGCCCGATCCCAGCCGTGAAGTTCATAGTATTCATCCAACATCAAGTCCAGTTCCTTTTGGGTCGTCGTCATGCCTTTTCGGGGTCCGGCCTTGATGGGTTCATTCATGAAACGCCACGCAAGGGTGTCATCTTTTCGAGCCGCCCCATCGCGGACATTAAAGGCCTTTTCTAAGGTCACGATCCGATGCCCAATTTGGAGCAGTTCCTCCTCGGAAATTTCAATTCCTGTTGCGTGGCCATAAAACTCGGTCATCATTTTCGGGTCGATGAGGTATCCCCGGCTCAGGGTGACGAAGGTACACAATCCCAAGGCGTCGGTTGCCGCATAGCAGTCTTCATGCCACCGGACAATCGCTCCTCTCTTTTCCAGCATGGTATGATTGGCGTATGCCTCGCTCCCGCAGATTTTCTTGATCAAAGCCCGAGCCTCCGGGGTTGCTCCGTCTTCCGCGTAGACTTGGGAACAAAGGTGATCCGGCCCGCGAGGGTTTACCGCATGAGCCAGGGCATATCCCTTTCTTGCGCGCACCTCAGCCCGGGCCGGTTCGAGACCTTTTGCGTGAATGGCCCATTTCCACGAATCGTGTCCAACTTTTTCGGCGGCGCGTTTCACCCCCTCCGCAAGGAGGTCGCCGATATCCTGCCTGAAGGCAATACGTTTAACCAGCTCGACTATGGCGTCACCATTTCCCCAGGTTAAGTTCACCCCCTCGGCGCTCAGGAGTTCCTTTTCATGGCACTCCATCGCCCATTGGATAACAGAACCTGCAGAAATGGTGTCCAGTCCATAGCGATTGCAGAGCTCATTGGCTTTTAAGATGGCCTCCGTGTCAATGACTTTACATCCTCCGCCGAGAGCCGCCACCGTCTCATATTCGGGCCCTCCGGATTTGGATCCCGAATATTTTCCTTCATCCACAGTTGTGAAACGGTGACAGGAGGTTCCGCAGGCCGAACATCCAAACCGATTCTTTAAGTACCCTTTTTCGGCAAGATATTGGCCGCTGAACTGATAGGCACCCTCCAAGTACCCTTCCTGGAAATTCTTTACCGGAAAAAGCTGCGTCTCATTGCGCATAGGCACCAGACCTGCCGTGCCATAAAGAGAAAGACCCTTACGTCCCTCAAAGTTAGCCAAACGGTTAAGAGCCTCTAAGGCAAGGGTCTTGAAAAGGTCCGGCCGTGCCATTTCGACAGGACGATGTCCCTGGACGGCAATGGCCTTTAGCCTTTTCGCACCCAGAACGGCTCCCAGGCCACCCCGCCCGGCGCTATTATGCCCAACCATGATGGCAGCGAATTTGACGAGGTTTTCCCCTGCTGGCCCGATACAGGCGATCTCCACCCGACCTTCCTTCCGCTCTTCCTGGATCAATTCCTCGGTTTCCGGCACATCCTTTCCCCAAAGATGGCTGGCATCACAAAATGTTACATTCCCCCCCTGGATCCACAAATACACCGGACGCCTGGCTTTCCCGCGAATGACCAGGTAATCGTAACCGGCAAACTTGAGCTCCGGCGCAAAGTGCCCCCCCACACTGGATTTTAGATAAAGATTCGTTGCCGGTCCTTTGGCAGTAATTGTCATCCGGCCAGAGGATGGTGCGAAGGTACCGGAAAGAACCCCGGTGCCGAAAATCAATACATTTTCTTCTCCCAGCGGGTCGATACCGGGTTTGGTCAGCTCAAAGAGGAGGGCGGCATTTACCCCCCTTCCCCCCAGCAGCTTCTTCACCCTTTCTGGAGACAATTTTTCTTCCCATACCTTTTCAGCAGATAAATCTACATGCAATATTTTCCCAGCGTAGCCATACATAATCCCTCTCCTATTGCCTGAAACTGCCATTTGAGCCTCGCCGCGCCCCGATCCTCATGGGGATGAAACATCCATAGGGAACAAAGAGATCATTTTGGGAGAGAGATCCTTTAGGGATTCGATGTCCCTCTTCCCCCCATCGAATTTATTGAACGCGGATGTTGGCGGCTTTAGCAACCCGCTCATACATCTTTTCCTGTTCCGCTGCAAACTTACTAAATTCGGACGCATTCCGATAAGTCGGCATATATCCCATGCCAATCAATCTTTTCTGCACCTCCGGATCCTGAAAGGCTTTGCCGCAGATATCCTGCATTTTCATCGCAACCTCTCTGGGGATTCCCTTAGGAGCGGCAATACCATACCAAGAGCTTAAGGTAACCTCGGGTAAACCGAGCTCGGCAAAGGTGGGAACCTCGGGAAGGTCCTCTGTTCGTTTGGGAGCGGTGATAGCCAGATTTCGAAGTTTCCCGGCCTCAACCAGGGCTTTGACCACCCCATAAGTGAACGTCCCGGTATGGATGTGTCCGCCCAACAGGGCCGCATTGATCTCCGGCCCTGCCTTGAAAGGAACATGGTCTATCTTCAACCCCCCGGCGGCAATTTTAAAGAGTTCCATTCCAAAATGAAGCGAGGTCCCGATTCCGGAAGTCCCGTATTTCATAGTGTCGGGGTTTTTCTTTGCATAATCGATAATATCCTTCACGCTCTTCCAGGGGGCATCGGCTTTAACGGCCATAACCAGGTATTGGGCGCCGTACTGTCCCAAAAGTTCAAAATCCGAATTCTTATAGGTCAAATCCGAGCGAATCGCGAGGGATACCCCGTTACTGCCCGAATTGAAAACAAGGAGCGTATATCCGTCCGGCTTTGCTTTCGCGGCAAAGGCCGCCCCAATCGTTCCGCCGGCGCCGGGTTTGGTAATCACTACCACGGGCTTATTCAGGAGTTCCGACATCTTTTCGGAGACAATTTTCGCGGCAATGTAGGTCGGCCCCCCAGCCCCGTAAGGCTCGATTAATTCAATTTGCTTCATGGGATAATCCTGGGCTGTGGCGAATACTGAAATCCCCAATCCTAAGAAGATGGCCACTCCACAGAGAGCAAACCTGACCACTCTTCCCTTTTTCATCTTTTATCTCCTTTCGATTGAAGTATTATTAGGGTTATCCTATTCTCTCGTGCGGAGTGCTCCGGGTTGACAGAATTTCACGCATAGGGGATCGCCTTTACAAAAGTCGCAAATTTTGGCAATGCCGGCGTCGGAAGCAAAGACCGGGGCTTGCCAGGGGCAAGCATCAATGCACTGTCCGCAACCCGTGCATTTCGAGGATGCGATGGCAACTAAGCCGGATTGCGGATCTTTCGAGATCGCTTCCACAGAACATGCCTCGATGCAAGGAGCCGAAGGACAATGGCGGCATACGCCAATTTGAAAAAAGCCTTCTTCCTCTTTCTTTTTCTGAATTCGGATTAGAGAAAAGTCGTAATGAAAGGATTGTTTTTGTTGAAAAGCGCAGGCAAACTCACAGGTCCGGCAGCCTGTACAAATTCTCTCATTGATCAAAATCATTATTTTCTCCCAATGTCTTCCGCAATCAAACAGGGGAAAGAGGGTAGCCCATTTTTTGAGAAATCTCCATGGCGGCCTTTTTCACCCGCTGCCCGAAAAGGGGAAAATCCTTGTGCCGCAACCGGAAAGTAGGGGGCAACAATGACAATTGCCCCGACCACCGTTCCCTCCATATTAAAAATCGGCGCCCCCACCGCCCGGATTCCTTCCCGGAATTCTTCATTACTGATGCGAAAATCCATTTTTCCGAACTCCTTCGAGTTCATTTGCGAATTTGGTTCGATCGGTTATTGTCTTGGAGGTAAGAAGCCTCGAATTGGCAGTCGAGAAAGAATCTCCTCCCTTTCCTTTTCTGGCAGGAAAGCGAGAATCGACTTTCCGGCGGCAGTGCAATAAAAGGGCCCCCGCGAACCGACCTGGAGATGGAGCCGGATGGGATCCTTTCCGTCCACGTGCTCGATGTATACGACTTCATCCTCCCTCAAGAACGGCCAACCTGACGGTTTGGGATGTTTCCTCAGCCAGGGCCTTCAGGATTTCCTTTCCAGTCTCCCGGAAAGAAACCTGGCCTAAAATTACCGCCCCCATCCGCAGGATTTTAAACCCAAGGTAATATTTTTCGGTAACAGAGTCTTGATGAATATAGCCCTTTTGAAAAAGAGCCTGGAGAATGCGATAGACGGTACTCTTATGGGCTTTTAATCTCCTACTGATCTCCGTCACACCCAAGGGTTGCCCTGCATCGGCGAAGGCTTCGAGAATTTCTAAAGCCTTCCTGACGGTGCTCGGGGCATTATTGACATTTTTTAAACCAACCCTCATGATGTGCCTTTTAATCGATCTTGATATTGGCTTCTTTGGCAATTTGGGTTAGTTTACTTTCTTCTTCCTTTACGAATCGAGAAAATTCTTCCGCGTCTTTATAAACCGGAGCATAGCCGATTTGAGTCAGCATCTTTTTCACTTCGGGATGCTGGAAGGTTTTGGCCAAGGAGGTTTTCAATTTCTCCGAAACCTCTTTAGGGAGCCCCACAGGAGCAGAAACCCCATACCAAGCCGTCATCTTCACTTCGGGATATCCCTTTTCCCCGAAAGTGGGAACATTGGGATAATCCTCAAGGCGCTTTTCAGTAGCGGGCGCAAGCAGACGCAGCTTTCCGGCCTCCAAGGGGCCTTTGATGTCAACCAGATACAGAATCCCCATATGGACATGGCCTCCTAAAAGAGCAGCAATATATTCGGGCCCCGATTTAAAGGGAACGTGTTCGATCTTGAGGCCCCCACCCGCCTTTTTGAAAAGCTCCATACAGAAATGCCCTGATGTGCCAATTCCCGAGGTCGCGAATTTAAGAGCGCCGGGATTTTGCTTGGCATGCTGGACTAGTTCGTCCACTGACTTCCAGGGGGCATCGCTTCTTACCACCAACCCCAGCGCCTGAATGGCATACTGGCCGAAGAGTTCAAAGTCTTCATTTTTATATCGCACCGACCTAATGGCAGGTGTAACGCCATTGCTCCCTGAGTTGGATACAAAAAGGGTATACCCGTCGGGCTTCGCTTTGGCTACGTATTCGGCCCCAATCGAGCCACCGGCCCCCGGTTTGTTATTCACTACGACCGTTCTTCCGATCATTTCGGAAAGAGTTCCTGCAATGATTCGGGCACCCATGGAGGTAGAGCCACCGGCTCCGTAAGGACAAACAAGCTCGATGTTTTTGGTGGGATAATTTTCCTTCCCATCCGCTTGCAGGGCCATTACCAGGGCGCAGCAAGCCACTACCAATCCGAATAATAATTTTTTTCTCATTTCCTTTCTCCTTTCTGGTGAAAAGTATCTTTTTCCGAGACTAATTTCGATCCCTATTCAATTTCCGCGACCCGTTTACGGGCCTGGCGAAAAATACCAATAACCGTAGAAGCCAGAAGAGCTGCCGACAGAGCTAAGGCCACAAAGGCAATAGGCCGGCTTACAAAGATGGCGAGACTACCGTTAGACATGATCAAACTCTGACGGAAAGCTTGTTCAAGTATGGGCCCCAGGATAAACGCCAATATCAAGGGCGCCTCCTCGTATTGAAACTTCCGAAGGATATAACCTACCAATCCGAAACAAATCATTACCAAGACATCAAAGGTCTTGTTATTAATCGTATAAGAACCGATCAAGGTGAAAAGCAGGATCAAGGGAAAAAGGATCCGGTAAGGGACTTTCAATAATTTGACCCAAAGACCGATCAAGGGAAGGTTCAGAACCAAGAGCATGGCGTTCCCGACATACATGCTGGCGATGGTTCCCCAAAATATTTCGGGATGTTGCTTAATCAGCATGGGCCCAGGGTAAACGCCGTGGACCAATAAAGCGCCAAAGAGCAGGGCCATGACAATATTAGGGGGTATGCCTAAGGCAAGGAGGGGAACAAAAGCACCTCCTGTGGCAGCATTATTGGCCGTTTCAGGGCCGGCAATCCCCTCGATGATCCCCGTGCCAAATTTTTCCGGGTGTTTGGAGATCTTTTTCTCCATGGAATAGGAGACGAAGGAAGAGAGAATGCTCCCACCGCCAGGCAGGATTCCGAGGAAAAAGCCCGTAAAGGATCCTCGAACGATGGGTCCCACCGAATTTTTCCAATCCTCACGGGTTGGAAGTAGGTGCTGAATTTTGGTCTGAAAGATCATACGTTTGATCGGTTTTTCGATATTGGTCAGAACTTCGGATATGCCGAAAAGCCCCATCGCAAGGGGTACCAAATCGATACCGTCAGCAAGATCGGGAAAGCCCAGGGTAAAACGTAATTTCCCCGATATAGGATCCGTCCCTACGACACCAAGGATGAGACCCAGGATAGCCATGACCAAAGCTTTGGAGAGAGATCCTCTGGCGAGATAGGTCACCACGACGAGGCCCATACACATGAGGGAAAAATATTCAGGCGGCCCAAACTTAACCGCCGCTTCGGATAGGGGATAAGCCAAAAACATGAGGGCAATGATGCTGAAGGTCCCGCCGATGAAGGATCCCAAGAGCTGCCATTCCAAGAGCAGGACCCGCTCTCCCTTTGCGGGCCATTTGGTATCCGTCCAGGCAGGTAATGACAGACGCGGCCTCTCCAGGAATATTAACCAGAATCGAAGTGGTGGACCCCCCGTACATGGCCCCGTAATAGATACCCGCGAGCATCACGACACCGGCGATAGGGGAAACCCCAAAGGTCGTGGGGAGAAGAATAGACATGGCGCCGACAGGTCCGATTCCTGGTAAAACCCCTATGAGCGTGCCCACGAAGACGCCGAGGAAGCAATACAAAAAATTGACCGGCTGAAAAATCACCTGAAAGCCTGAAAGGAGGCCGGAAAAAATATCCATGACTCACCGAAACCTTAAAAAGCCAGAGGGTAATTCGACCTGCAAAACCAAGACAAACAGGGTGTACGTAATCGAAACCGTAAGCAATGAGGCTCCCAGGGCGAAAAACCACCTTCGAGAATCAAAGACCGAAAAAAGAACAAAAAGAAAAAGAAAAGCCGTTATCAGAAAACCGAGTTTTTCCAGCAATAGAGGATAGGCAACCAATGCGACCACAATGATCAAAAGGTTTTTGAATTCGATTCCGGCCCAAATCCCTGTTTCACTGGTCCCAGGAGATGTTTTTTTGAACAGAGTAAGGGAGTTTATGAAAATGGAAAGGGATACGATAACCAAAAGTGAACCCAAAAGAAAAGGCAGCAGGCCCGGACCTGGCGTATGTAATGTTCCAAGGGACATTTGATAGGAAGCGATCATGACCGCAAGGCCTAAGATGATCCAAATCAAGGCAGGAAATACATCCCTCTTTTTCAAACCATATATTTCTTTCCCGGCCATTCCTATTTTCTCTCTTTCTCTTTTAAGGCCTGGAGGATCTTGTCCGGCGTAATAGGCAAATCTTTGATGCGCACCCCAATCGCGTGAGCAATGGCATTAGCAATGGCAGGGGCCGTTGGGATCGTGGTTGGCTCCCCAATCCCCTTGGCTCCAAAAGGACCATGGGGGTCAATCGTTTCGATAAACATGGTTTGGATTGGAGGCATCTCCGGAGCGTTTACGATCTTATACGTGCAAAAACTGGGATTGAGAGTAAAACCATCCTTCCACTGGAGTTTTTCCAGCAAAGCATAGCCGATTCCCATGGCCACCCCGCCGTCTACTTGTCCCTCCAGAAGAAGGGGATTGAGGGCGCGGCCAATATCATGCACCGCCGTAATCTGGAGGACTTTCACTTTTCCTGTTTCCACATCCACCTCGACCTCGGCGACATGAGCCCCAAAAGCATAGGTCGGGCAATAATTTCCATAACCGGTTTTGAGGTCGGGCGGAGAAGTATTGGGAGGAAAGTAGGTTGCTTTGCTTGTGATTGTTTGTCCCCTCTTGACAATGCTTTCAAAAGCCACCTGAGCGACAGTTAGTACCGGATTCGGGGAATTTTTGATATAAATTTTTCCGTTCCGAGCTGCGAGATCGCCTTCCGTCACCTCCAGCATCTTCGAGGCCACCAGGAATAGTTTACGGCGGGCTTCGGCCGCGGCCATTCGGGCGGCATTTCCGCCGATAAAGGTTACCCGGCTTCCCCAAGTACCCATGGAAACCGGGGTAACATCCGTATCCCGAGAGGTCACTTTGACGTTTCCGAGAGGAATGCCCAGTTCTTCGGCTACAATTTGGGCAATAATCGTATCGGACCCCTGACCGATTTCGCTGTCCCCTGTGAGCACGCTCACCGTGGCATCAATATTCATCTTTAGCGAAATCTCGGAGAAGTTTCCTCCGCCATGAGTTCCCATGGAGCCTCCGCCGGTATGAATCACCGAGGCGATGCCGATGCCCCGAAACCCCTTTTGGGTTCTCTTCAAAGGCCATTGACAACTTTTTGCGGCTTCCTGCAGACACTCGCTAAACCCGCAGGATGTCATTTTCCAGCCCCACGCGGTTGTATCCCCGGGCTGATTGGCATTCTTCAGGCGTATCTCCAGAGGATCCATATTCAGGGCGTCCGCCATAATATCCATCTGGGATTCGACAGCGAAATGAGCTTGCGGCCCTCCCCAGCCTCGAAGGGCATCGCCATACTGGTTATTCGTATATACGACCCAGGCTTCCGTTCGGGAATTCGGTATCCGATAGAGATTCCCGATTCGGTTACAGGTAAGAAGGGTAATGCCTGGCCCTTTGTTGTTATGCGCCCCATTATTGGTGATGACTCTTGCCTCCCGGGCAGTGATGCTCCCATCCTTCTTGATCCCCGTCTTCAGGGAAATCACCATGGCGTACCGCGTCCGGGTCGCAATGAACTCTTCCCAACGCTCATTGACTAATTTGACAGGCTTTTGGGCCTTTTGAGAAAGAAACGCCGCTATGGGCTCCATGGGAAGGATGACACTCTTATTTCCATAGGCGCCTCCCACGAATGTGTTTAGAACCCGGATATGATGCATGGGTATCTTGAGGATGCCGGAAAGGGCTTTTTGGGTGTTATAGGGGTTCTGCGTGGTCGTCCATATCGAGAGGCTTCCGGAGGCATCGTAGGAGGCGACACAACCGTGAGGTTCCATCGTACACGCAACTACTGGGGGACAGGTGAATCGATCTTCGAAAATTTGATCTGCTTCACGCCAACCCTTTTCAATATCCCCAAATTGTCTTGTGAAATGGGAGGCAATGTTATTGGGACAATCTTCGTAAAGCTGGGGGGCCCCTGTCTTCATGGCTTCCTCAGGATCAAAGACAGCGGGGAGGGGCTCATAATCAACCTGGATTAACTCCAGAGCTTCTCGGGCAATTTCTTCATCTGTGGCGGCGACGGCGGCAACTTCTTCGCCCACAAACCGGACCCGATCATCTTCAAGGGCCATTTTATTCGGGGTGATCGGAAGATGGCAGAACTTGACTTTAGTTGTATCTTCGGCTGTAATGACCGCCTTGACTCCCGGGAGTTTAGCGGCGTGTTTGATATCGATGCGCACAATCCTGGCATGCGGGTGGGGACTCCGAAGTACCTTCCCGTAAAGCATTCCCGGAAGGTCGATATCATCTATAAATTTCGCTTCGCCGGTCGCGAGATAGATTGAGTCAAGTTTTGGTACGCGCTTTCCAATGACGGATGCATCTTCACCCATGATCATTCATCCCTTTCTTGAGGGATTTTCAGTTGGTAAAACAGACGGTGGGTTTTCTTTTCGGGCAACGGCCAAAATAGCCTCGACAATTTTGCTGTAACCTGTGCAGCGGCATAGGTTCCCGCTCAGGGCTATTTTCACTTCCTCTTCAGTTGGCTTAGGACATCGGTCAAGGAAGGCCTTGGCAGACATCATCATTCCGGGAGAACAAAAGCCGCACTGAATGGCCCCATACCGGATGAAAGCCTCTTGAATTGGATGGAGCTTTCTTTCTAACCTCAGTCCTTCGATTGTGAGAATCTCGCTCCCATCCACCTCCACGGCCAGGATGAGACAGGATTTAACGGCATTCCCGTCAAGAATTATTGTGCAAGATCCGCAGTCTCCGGTACCGCATCCTTTCTTCGTTCCCGTCAATCCAAGTTCCTGGCGGATCAAATCTGCAAGGATACGGTTGGGTTCTACGAAGATTTCTTTTGGCTCTCCATTAACCGTCAGGTTAATTCTATGTTTCAACTCTTCCCCCGGATTCTGTCCTTGGCTTCGAAAATCGCTCGTTTCGCAAGTACCTCAACCATTTCTCGCTTATACCATTCGGGGCCATACACGTCTGTAATAGGGCTTGATTCTAAGGATGCTTTCTTAGCTGCCTGGGAGATTAAACTTTCAGACAAGGGCTTTTCTATGAGTGCCTTCTCTGCCTCAAACACTCGCATAGGTTTCGGGGCGACCGATGCAACGGCAATCCGGACATCCCGGCAAATGGCATCATTGGGATCCATCATCAGGAACACAGCCACACCCACGGTGGCTAGGTCCATAGTTTGCCGAGGACCAAGTTTTAGATAAACCCCAAATCCTTCAGATGGAGGAGGAGGAATGTGAATCGCAGCGAGGATCTCATGAGGTTGCAGGATTGTCCTACCCGGACCCACAAAAAAATCCGCGATTGGAATCCATCTCTCCTGCCCAACACCTATGATTTTGATTTGGCTATTCAAAACCAACAAGGCCGGCACCATATCGGCAGAGGGGGCCGCCCGACAGACATTTCCCCCGATAGTGGCGCGGTTTCGTATCTGCATGGAGCCAATCGTGTGAGCGGCCTCCCTCAAGATCGAGAAAGCCCCATTGAAGGCGGTTGTAGAGGCTAAATCGGTAATTCGGGCTAAAGGGCGGATCATTACTCCCCCCTCTGGCAGATATTCAATCCCTTGAAGCTCCCGAACTTTCTTCAGATCGATTACATACCTCGGCTTAACTTCTTCTCCTTTCATCTGTACAAAGAGATCGGTACCCCCAGCCAATACCTTCGCCTGATCGCCGTAGGTGCGCAAAAGATTCAAAGCTTCTTGGAGTGTATTTGGGGAAAAATATTCAAAATTTCGCATGCTTGTGGTCAAAATTCTGGGAAAGATTTAAAAGGGGCTCACAATCCAGATTCCCATTTTGTTTTACATATTAAAACATTGTTTTAAATTTTGATATAATATAGGAAATTGCACTTTTTTTGTCAAGCAAATATCGCAAGATTTTAAATTAACCGAGATTTTTAAATTAACATAGTCTTTATGGACGGGTGCGCGAGATAGGCGTTATCAATAGAAGTCATTCTTGCTTTTCAACATCATCGCGGTGGATTACCTCTCCAGTGCTTGTTCCCTAACCCAATGAATTTTATGGGGTATAATTGATGGAATTGAGCGGCTGTAACCATTGCCGGTTACAACTACTTATGGATGAATCTTTAGGCTCTTAATCATTCGAGTGGTCATAAGGAATTCCGCCGCCGGCGGCTCTAAACTGCCGTTAACATCGCCCGGCTGGGATTAGATAATAACCTCAGTAATTCCCCATCAATTTTAAATACTTAGATATCAATACCTTACAATCCCCATATTGTCGTGGGCTGGCCTATTTTGTTTCTTTTTCAGTTGAGATGGTTTTAATTTTGGTTGCTGTTTTCCTTCTGCGATGGTGATTTAGTCAACAATAAAAAGCTTTGCTCCGGTCGGAGCAAAAGAACGATGAGGCTCGGCTTTATCAGCAACTTGGTAACTCATCCCGGGTTTAAGCAAGAACTTTCGGCCGTCTTTAAGCTCGGTATGCAACTCGCCTTCAAGGCAGAAGAGAATATGTCCCTTTTCGCACCAGTGATCAGCCAAATACCCTGCAGAATATTCCACCATACGAACACGGATTCCACCGAAATTTTGGGTACGCCAGAAAGCAACGCCTGTTTCACCTTTATGCTCGGTCCGCTCAATGGACGACCAGTCGGTTGTTCCAAATGGAATATCCGCCATTTTCATAACAATCTCTCCAAATGATAATAATATTTTATGCGGCGACTTTCTCCTGCTTCATCCCCGAGTTCCCGCATATTCACCTACGGCTTTTTCAGCAATAAGCCGGCCTTCATCAACAATCAGGTTTCCTCTGACGAAGGTTTTGAACACCTTTCCTTTCACTCTTTTGCCTTCATAGACCGAAAAATCCGCCGATGACTGAAGTGTTTCGGTTCCCAGGATCCATTCCCGTTCCGGGTCTACGATGATTACATCGGCATCAGATCCGATCTGAAGGCATCCCTTCCGGGGAAAGAGATGGAAGATTTTGGCAGCATTCTCCGAGGTGACCCGGACCAGCTGCTCCCAAGTTAATCTTCCCTTGTGAATGCCTTCGCTGACGAGAAGCGGAAGAGTCGCGCCGATGGCGCCAAACCCCGCGGGGGCTTTCCAGATCCCTTTTTCTTTATCTTCCCGCAGGTAAACCACATGATCCGAACCGACCGTGTCCAGCGTTCCTTCCCCAAGCCCCGCCCAGATCCGATCCTGGTCCGGAAGATCTCTCAACGGGGGATTCACCTTTGCCAGAATTCCGCATGCGGGATTGCGTTGAAGGGTCAGGTAGTGCGGGCAGGTTTCCCCGTAAATGGCCGGGTTCTTGCCTTTAAAAAATCGAAGAGCCTCCACACTTTCCTTGCCGCTGATATGCACGATGTAAAGAGGCGCCTTCAAAGCTTGGGCCAACACCGCCGCGTCGCAAAGCTGCATGGTTTCGCAGAGAGACGGCCGGGACTCTGTCCAGGCGGCGATATCCGCCCGGCCTGCTTCCATCAACCGGTTGCGTAACAAATGAATGATTTCCGGCTCTTCGCAGTGAATTTGAGCCATGGCGGGCGCTCCGAGGCGGCTGATCCGTTCAAATAATTTGTAGGCATACCCCCAATCGATCCCCTCCAGGCCGATTTGCTTTGCCTCTTCCCGGGTGTAAGCCATCATTAGCTTGAAAGAGCTGACCCCTTCTTCCATCAGAGCTTCGATTTCATCAAGATGCTTTTGGTTAGTCATGAAGGCATTAAATTTGAAATCGACGAAGGAATGGCTGCGACCGATCTCCTTTGCCTTCCGATAAGAAGCAAGCCGCGGTTCGGTTGCGTTGCCGAAACGAGCGGTGGTCATCATCGTGGTAATCCCGCCCAAGGCGGCCGAGATTGACTCGCTGCGGCACTGGGTTCGGAAAAGCTCCTCCTTATCGCGCCCCAAATGGGTATGCGGGTCGATAATGCCGGGCAGGATTAAACACCCACGGGCATCAATTTCCGTGCGGGCTTTTGGAAGACGGGCGTCGTCTCCGAGACCGCTAATTTTCTCCCCCGCAATGGTTAATCCACCGCGAGTTTTTCCCTGGGAAGTAACCAGGAACCCATTCACGATTTTGATGTCTTCCATTGTTCCTCCAGACAGGACCTAATAGCCCGGCCGGGCGCATATGTTTTCAAGATTTGGAGTGCAAGCTCTCCTTAGCTGCCGTTATTATTCTTTCGTAACTCTCGACCCTGGCACCGGGCTTTATGCTCCGGGTCATTCTTGATATAGCAAACTTCGCACCGGGATGGAAATTCGGAAAGGGGCGGCTCGCCTTTGATTGAATTGACCATCTCCCAGGCCGCGTCCACTTCGGTCTCTGAACCCTCAACAAGCAGGGTTACCGAACCTTTCCCGCTCCCGATCCCGTTCACGCCAATGGGTAGCGACTCGGCGCCGCTCAGGAGGCGAATGGCATCAATTTCAGTTATAACCGTCCCAGGCAGGGGGATCATTCCGCAGACGATCCCGTGGGTACGGTCCACCCGAATTCGCGAAATTCCCAGGGCGGTCAGAAGTCTGGACAGCGGAAAAGGAATGGATTTGCTGATCAAGGTTGGAACGATCAGATGAATGCCCTTGGCCAGTATATGAGGTAGGTAGTAGCCGGCCTCTCCCCCAGTAGGATGCGCGACAAGGGTCCCGACTTGCCCGGAAGGGTCCAGGACGTTCCCGCTTTTTATGATCACATCATCCTGATCCATCTCGTCAATAAACTTCAGGATATTCCCTTCGGAATAATGGAGCCATTTTTCTTCGCCGTGATACAGAACCAAAAGCTTTTCCTGCTCCGTATTCAAAACGGCACAAGATCCTGGCCCTCCGATATACCCGCTGCAATATCGCATGAGGTTTTCCATCTTCCTCCCGGTCAACTCCTCCACAATATAAGCGGAGGAAGAACATCGGGCTAAGCCGATGATCCCATCCTTCTTGGCCTTTTTGACCGCATCCATCTGGACGATGGCTTTGGCAATAAGCCGCTTAGATTCTTCCGGGGTCAGGGTAATGATCGATTTCATATTCCGCTTTCCTGAGGATTTAGGATTAAAAAGGCAAGCAAGGCATATAATCGGGTCGCCTCTAAAACCTGATCGATTTCAATGGATTCGTCCACCGTATGCGCCTGGCTGGCAATTCCGGGTCCGATTAAAACCGTGGGAATCCCCCATTCGGCAAAAAAGCGTCCATCGCTCGCTTGGGCATAACCAATCGGCTCCATAGGAAGGTTCAGCAGAGAACATGCCTTTTGCGAAAAACGGACCAAGGCAGAATCCAGGGGCGTATCGATCGGTGCCCCGGTCCGAAGGACTTCCAGGTTGGCCTCAAACTCGGGGTCCTCCTGTTTCATCTCCCGGAGAACCTCCTGGATCTCCTGCAAGGCAGTTTCCGCCGTTTCATTCGGCAGAGTTCGCCGATCTATCGAAACCTTGCAGCGATCAGCCACCATGTTGGATTTAATACCCCCGGAAATTGTCCCGAAGTTGATTGATGGGGGAGGAGTCAATGGGTGGCGACGCTGGGAGAATTTCTTGAATTGATCGGCTTCCAGTCGAGTAAGGAAGGCGGCCATTTTGCTTATGGCGTTAATCCCTTCCCAGGGGGTACTGGCGTGAGCTGACCTTCCGAAAGTGGTCACTTCCATCATAAGCGTACCCTTTTCAGTCGTAGCAATCCGGTTTCCTGTAATCTCCCCGATGACCACAAAATCAGGAGATACCAATTTCTGGTCTCGGATAAACCGGGCGCCCAGCGCCCCTCCGGTCTCCTCGTCGGCAACCAAATTTACAATCCATTTCCCTCTCAGGGGTACTCCGGCTAAAGTCAAAGCTTTCTGGGCCATCACCATAGCCGCCCCTGACCCTTTGGCGTCTGCGGACCCACGCCCAAAGAGTTTGCCCTGAAAAATCTTGCCGGAAAGCGGACCCATTTTCCACAAAGTGGGGTCACCAGGGGGAACGGTATCTATATGCGAGTTGTAAAGAAGCTGGGGCCCCCCTCTCCTCCACAGGATAACAGGATACTGGGTTTTTGGGGATCGGGGGAGGGACAGGATATCGAAACGGGATAAGTCTGGGCTTTTTTTTGGATTACTTGGATGATCTTTCGGGTATCCCCCGGAGGATTGTAGCTTTCTGTTTGCACAAGCTCTGCCAAAAATTCGATGGTCTCATCCTTGAGAGATTCAAGGGCTTGCAGGATTCTTTCCTTAACTGCCGGCGTCATAAAATCCCCTTCTCGACTCTATTACTTTCCATGGAAGATGCACATCGGGCCAGAAAGGAATTCCGGACTGTTGATTCGGAATTTAACTTTTTTCAGGTCTCTTCTCAGCCCCCCAAATACGCTCTGCGAACGTGATCGTTTTTTAAAAGATCCTGCGAAGGACCCGACAGGACAATTTTCCCGGTTTCCAAAACATGACCTACACTGGAAAGTTTGAGCGCCATGCGGGCATTCTGCTCCACCAAAATCATACTTACTTTTCTCTTCGCATTGATCTCCATGATAGCCTTCGCGATTTCTCGGACCATGATCGGGGAGAGCCCCAACGACGGTTCATCAAGGAGCAGCAACCGCGGGGTGGCCATCAAAGCCCTTCCCATGGTAAGCATCTGTTGCTCTCCCCCGCTTAATTTTCCGGCTTCCTGTTTAAGCCTTTCCTTCAGCCTCGGGAAATGGGCATAAATGCGCTCCAGATCCTGCCGAACTTCGGTCTTCCCTTTGCGAAGATACGCCCCCATAAGCAAATTCTCCCCGACTGTCATATAGGGGAACACATGCCTCCCTTCGGGAACATGGGCGATGCCCAAGGAGACGATCTCATGGGGTGGCCATCCCGATATCTTCTTCCCGTCAAACCATATTTCTCCCGCAGTCAGAGGTTGCAGGCCTGAAATAGTCCGAAGAGCAGTGCTTTTCCCGGCGCCGTTCGCCCCGATAAGGGTGATGATCTCCCCTTCTCCCACCTGCAGGGAGATGCCTTTGAGGGCCATTGTTCTGTCATAATGAACTACGATATCTTTGACCTCAAAGAACATGGCTCAAACCTCTTCTTCCTTGCCTAAGTATGCATCGATTACTTCAGGATTCTTCTGGATCTCTTCGGGTTTCCCCTCGGCAATCTTTTTCCCAAAGCTTATGACGACGATCCGATCGCTAAGGCCCATAACGGCCTTCATGTCATGTTCAACCAGAATGATCGTGATCCCCCGGCTGTTCCCTGAGGCCAAGAACCATTTCCATGGCCGTTTGGGTTTCCTCCGGGTTCATCCCGGTGAACGGCTCATCAAGAAGGAGGAGCTTGGGCTTTACAGCCAGGGCGATTCCAATCTCCAGAGCCCTTTGATGCCCATGAGAAAGATTCTTGGCGAGCTCGTCCCGATATTGCTCCAGGCGAAGGTACTTGATGATTTCTAAGGAGCTTTTCAGGAAATCCGCTTCGTCCGATCTCGAACGACCCACTCCCCAAAACCTTCCCCAGCTTCCACAACGGCCAAGGAGCTCATGGGCCACCAGAATGTTTCGAAGCACACTCATCTCCTTGAAAAGGGTGGTTTGCTGAAAGGTTCGAACGATTCCCTTGGAAGCAATGCGATGGGTCGGTAATCCGGTTATATCTTCATCCTGGAAAAGGATCTGGCCGCTGGTGGGTTTCAAAAAGGCGGTTATCAGATTGAAAACCGTGCTTTTCCCGGCTCCGTTCGGTCCTATGAGAGCCAGAATTTCCTTTTCCTGGACATGGAAATCCAATCCATTTACAGCCGGCAGGCCTCCGAAATATTTGGTGAGCCCCTGAATCTTAAAGAAATCCATCGAGTTCTCCCCATTCCAAGGTTGCCCCTCTTTTCAAAACCTCATTTTCCTCCTGTTTGAGGATCAACCTTCTTACCCTTTGACCGCCAACTAAGGCTCAAAACACCATTGGGGAGCCACAAAACAGCTCCGATCATAATGACGGCATAAATGAGCGCCTGGTACTCCTGCTCGACAAAAAGACGAAGGGCCTCTGAGGATCCCACGAGGATAATTGTACCCACGATGGGGCCGAGGATAAAATCCAATCCCCCGAGGAAACAATAGAGCATGAAATTGATCGAATCGGCGATGGTATAAGAGTTTGGATAAATCGTGGTCATATAGCTCACCATGAATGACCCCGCGATTCCCCCAAGGAAACAGGATATCCCAAAAGCCATAATCCGGTACCGAGCTACATGGATCCCCACACTTGCGGCGAGAGCATCACTTTGCCGAATCGCCCGGAAGGCCCACCCGATTCGGGACCGATCAAGCCTCCTAATGGCAAGGAGAACCAGGATTAGGAGGACCGCCGAGAGAAAATAAAAATACAGATAATCTGCCGCCGTGAAGGCCGGAATGAGCTTTATACCCTCCAATGGAGATTTCCGTCGGTCTGGCGATTCCCCAAAGCCCCGTTGCACCCCCCGTGAAGGTTCCTCCACTCATGAAAAGAAGTCGTACCGCTTCACCAAGACTAATAGTGATCATGGCAAAGTAGACTCCTCTCAGGCGGAGAATGGGCATTCCGATCAAGACCCCGATCCCACTGGCTACCAACCCAGAAATAGGGAGGCATAACCAAAAGGAAATGCCGTACCGAAGTGAAAGAATTGCTGTGGTATACGCCCCAATCGTGCAGAAAGCTGCCTGCCCGATATTGACTAACCCCAGGGCGAAGGTGATCCAAACCCCTAAACTCATAATGCTGAGCATGGAGCAGGTAATCACGACATTGAGGAAATATTTGGCATCATGAAAGATCAGGGGGAGTATGACCAAATACACCACCACCGATAGGATCGCCACAATTGATTTGGGCGTTTGCATGTTTTCCCTGTTCCCCATTTTTGGGCGATATAGTTCTGCCTGAGGCCGGCCGACTCGTAACCATCAACCGGCCGGTTTTCCCATGATCCCTTGGGGCCTCAAGATCAATAGCAGAATGACCCCGCAGAAGATTATTAGATAAGTAATCGTTCCAGGAAGCAAAGCGTAGCCAAAGGCTTCGAAGAAGCCCAGGATCAACCCTCCGATAATGGACCCTGAAACACTCCCGAATCCGCCAATCATCATTACCAGGAAGGTTTTCAGCGTGATGGGGCCGCCGGATCCCGAGGAGACCATAAGGATTGGCGCCACCAAACCCCCAGCCAACGCCGCCAGGGCCGCTCCGATCGCCCAGCCCAGCATGGAGATCTTGTGAACATTGACCCCCTGGAGGTAAGCCGCCTCCTTATCTTGGGCAAGAGCCCGCATAGCCATTCCCGGTTTGGTTTTTTTTACGAAAATCATCAAACCGACAATAAGAACTATGGCGATCCCGATTGAAAAAAGCCGTTGTTTTACCAGGAACATGCCGAATATCTGATAAACGCCCTCAACAACTTCAGGAACTCCCCGGCTTTTTTCGCCGAATGTCAGAAGGGCAATCTCCTCCAACAGCAGAGCAGTCCCCATCGCCAGAAGCATGGCCATCTCTTCCCTGCGGGCCGTTCTCAAAACCCGGCGGAAGAGAAACCGGTCAAAAGCTACTCCAATAGCTGCCAGCAGAACGGCCGCTATGCCCAGGGCCAAAAAATAATTATAGTGTTGAACCCCGTAAAAATAGTAGACTACGAACCCCCCGAGCATATACATCTGTCCGTGGGCGAAATTAAGCACGCCCATGATGCTGAAAATCAGGGTTATTCCCAGGGCGATCAGACTATAGAGCAATCCTAAAACCAATCCATTGGCGATGATCTGCTCCAATTGTTCCCCCACTTTCTCGGGACAGGCTCCGATTCCCGCCCGATGCTCCCGACGCCGACTATTTTCGGCAAAGAGCTAATCCCCTCTCGTTTTCCCTCCGATTCATTCCCAAGGAAAAGAAAGGATCTCCTGATTGCCGAATATTACGAGCGGCTCAGGCGATAAATTGTTTCTGATTATCGAAAACAAGCTATTTCTATTTTTCCAGGGATTTTACGGCAATAACTTCGAACTTATCGCCTTGGACTTGAACGTATACCACCGGCACCCCGATTTGATTTGCTTGCCCAAATTCTTCCTTCCCCACGTACTTCATGATCGGGTTGCCCTGTATATAGGGATTCTTATATGCAACCTTCGGCATGGCCGCTCGAAAGGCCTCCGTATCCTCAAATGCTTTCACTCCGGCTACCCGGATCGTCTCCAGGATCATTTCCAAGGGGTAAATCTTGGTGGCCGATTCTTCGTTCCATTCGCCTGCGATCTTCTTATAAATATCCATCAATTCGTTCATGTATGGTGTCCGAATCGAAGGCATGGTTGCTCCGCCGATGCAGATCATTCCTTCCGCATAATTTCCCGCTATTTCCTTGAAGGTTTTCAGATCTCCCCCGGTCTGCATGCAGATGATTCCTTTGTAACCCAACTGCCGGGCGGCTTTCGCCGCCATAGCGGCGTCTCCGGTCCAGGGATGCGACGTGTCGACGGGGATCTGGACGAAGTTGCCGAACTGCCTGTCCCGCGTTTGGAACCTGACGGTGAAGTTAACGAGGCCGAGTGGGTAGGTCGTCGGCACTTGCCCAGGTTCCGATGAAGTTCGCGCCGTTGCGTTTCGTGGGTGCCTGTTGTAGGTCAGCTTCACGTTCGGTTGATTGGGGATCCTGATGAACCGCGTACCGCACGTCCTGCGCGGTGAGCACCTGCTTCGTCTTCACGCTCGCTGCGAACACGTGGAAGTAGACGGTCGCGTTGTGCAGGACCGGCTCGTTTGGATGGCTGCTCCGGGGCGCTGCCGTTTTTTGGACGTGTTCGCTTGTGACGTTCATGAGCTCCCATGGTCGTGGGCGACGGAAACGGCGTCTCGCCCGGGACGACCGCAAGGGCAGTCGCCGTGAGTGCCGCGACCGCAGCGACTCCGGCTGCGAGGACGGCGAACTTTCGTCTCATCGATTCCTCCTCGTAGTGCTGCTTCTGGGATACATCACGACTAGACCGTCAGCTTCCCGACGAACTTGACCGAGAAGGTCTTCTGGTCCCGAGCCGTTGTAGACACCGGTGACCTTGAGGCTGCCCTTCGCCTTTCTTGTAGACGCCGGCACCGCTCGTGACGGTGGCGCGCCCGGAGATGCTCCAGGGGCCCGTCTCCGAGTCTCCGCAGGCCTGCGCGCCGGTGATCTTGAAGTTGAGCTTCGCACCGGCGACACCGGTCAGTGAGCCCGTGCCGTTGAACGTCTGACAACTAGCGGACTTGTCGGCGCTGGCCGTTCCCATTCCCGTGAGCTTGCCGGCGCCGAACTTGGGGACGGGGGCAACGCCTGTCGTGGTGGCCTTCCCGGGGCCTGCAGCGGCGAGCGTGGCGACCGTGTCGGAGACGGTTACGTTCGCGGCGCCCGCATACGTGCCGTTGAAGGTGACGATCTTCGTGCTCTTTGCGGTACCGGCGAACGCCGATCCCGCGGCGACGGCTGCCACTGCGAGCACTGCCGCAATCGGTGCGAGTCGAGATTTCGTCAAGATGACCCCTTTCGTGGGTGTGCTGATGTCAATGTGTCGGAGAGGGGCGCGCCCAGCACCCCCGCCGTGAAGGTAGCGCTCGTTTGTGTGCCTTGTGCGTACCTGGCCCTTTCCACATGTTCGCCATCCTCGTGTCTGGTCCCAGCGGGCGCATCGGCGAATAGCCCCTGTAGATCACCTGCGGGAAAATACGTCCTCCCTCTGAGCGGTTTCCACACCAACAAACAGCCCGCCCCAGAGGACGTCTGCCCCGCCCCTCCTCAGCGCAGAGCCGCGGCGAGGCTCGCTTGCACAACTCCGCCGGTCGCAGCCGCCACCACGCGCGAGCGCCCCTCGAGGTCGAGTGGCGCTGCGACGAAAGGGCGGATCCTCGAACAGGTCGATCGCGTAGCCGCGCTCGCGCACGAGGAGCTGGGCCGCCGCGATGTCGATCGAGCGCGCCGGCTTCAGCGAGCACACCGCATCGACACGTCCCGCAGCGAGGTGGCAGAGGGTTGGCGCCGGGTTGAAGTCTGGCGCGAGGGTAAACTCGTCGGTCCGGCCCGGCGCTGCGATAAAGCAACTCAACTCTAAAACCTATACCGACCGCGACGATGACCGCCCCGATAAACCCGCCTGAGTTGGATATTGCCCTCAAAAGCCTCTGGGGTGCCAGAGAACTGCCCTTCGGGGCGGTCCGTCGAAACGCCTTATGCTTCCGACACCTTCAAGCAGACCCGCCACCGCCTCGAACAGTTGATTCTGGTGCGGCTCTGCGGCTTGCTCCATGGCCCCAACGGCGTGGGCAAGACGCTCTTGGTCCAACACCTTCTTCGTCCCTGCCCGACAAACGCTACCATCCCCTGGTGCTCTCTCACTCCTCGGTCACCGGGACCGACTTGTTGCGCCTGCTGTGTCGGGAATTGGGCCAGCCCGCCCGGATGCGACGCAGCGACAACGTGATGCTCATCCGCCAAGGCTGGCAACAATTCGAACGGCTCTGGCCGGTGGTCGTCCTGGACGAAGCGCAGAATCTCAGCGCCACCGCGCTCGAAGAAGTGCGCCTGTTGACTTGCGACCGCCGCGACACCCAGCCGCCCTTTAGTCTGTTGTTGGTCGGCGACGAACAACTCCTGCCCCGGCTGCAAATGGGCATCAACGCGCCCCTGCTGGCCCGCCTGAGCTTTTGCCTGCGTCTGGAGCCCTGGACGGGGGACGAACTGGCCGGCTATTTCCAGGCGCGCCTTGAGGATGTCGGCGTTCACGCCAACCCTTTCGATGCGGCGGCCTTGCAGTTGCTCCTCCAGGCCGGCAACGGCTTGCCTCGGCTGCTCAACCACCTGGCTCAACGCGCCCTTGAAGAAGCCGCCGCCCAGAACTCCCGCGCCATTACTACCGCTCACGTCCAGCGCGCCTTCGAACTTTTGCTCGGGGTCGCCCAGCTCGCCAAGTGAACTCGCCGCTCCCCTTGCCGGCTCAGTTGGAGCAACTCCACCAGACCTATTGCCGTCTCACTGGTCAAAACCTCTCCTGGCGTTTTGACCGCGAGCGGCTCTGGTGGGAGTTCCTCCACGCCGGCTTCACGCTGGCCGACCTCACCCAGGTCATCCGCTATCTGCAAAAGGAAATCCGCCACACCCGCCGCAACGTCGGTGCCCTCAAGCTCTCCAATCTCCTCCAACTGGATCGCTTCGAAGAGGATCTCAACATTAGCCGGGTCCGTCTCGTTCCAGAGCCGCCGCCAAAGCCGCCGATAAGCTGGCTCCGACTGCTTCTCCGGCCCAACAAGAGCGGGGTCGGCAACGCGCCTTGGAACAACTGCGCCAACTCAAACAAACCCTCCGCTAACCAACCTATGCCACTGGAGCTTTCCGTCCTCGAAAAACTCGAAATCGCTCACCGCCTGGTCGCCGAAGCCTTGGGCCAAACGCCCCAACTCTATGACTGTCGCCTCGACCAGGCATTGCTGGTCCTGGAGCTATCCATCAAACGCGCTCACCGTTCGCCGCACATGCGTCTGCGTCTGCCCCCGGATCATCGCGAAGAGCAGTTCCTGTTCTGAGTCCCGGGCGAACACGCCCCGGAACTCAGGGCGTGACGGGGCGATTGCCCGTCCGCACGACACCCCTGGCCTCAACATCCTCGATTATCTTGATACGCCTTGCTCCGGCTTCTTTGCTTATCAAGATACTTCTCCCCCAGAAAAGCCTGAACCGGAACATGAGGAAACAAATCTGGCGATCACCCGGGGTAGCGCCTGAGGCGCAACCCCGGGCTAAAGGATGGAACGCCTTTGGCGTTCTCTCCCCCGCTACGCCGCAGGCTTCCCAGGTATTTTGTGATGAACCGATTTTACGGCTACCTACGCTTGCCGCGTGTTGATTTCGTTCACTGTTCGGTGGCTTTCGGCGCAGGCAGGCCACCCGGCGGGGGCGCCGGGTGGCAACGCCCGGGGCGGGCGTCCTCCCCATTTCGATTGCGTGGAACGGCTAAGGCCAGCGTTCCGGTTTGGGCCGTGGCCATTGGGTTTTTCCCAAGCCCAGGCGCTCACAGAGTTGCCAATAGCGTGGCTCGTTTTGCAGGCCATCCCAGGCGGGATCGGTACGCAAGCCCCCGATCCGCGGAGGAGAAGATCTCCGATCTTGTCTTCATCGGCTCTTTCCAGCCACTGCAGCGCCTTGCATTCTCACCCAACGCCGCGTAAACACGGGCAACGAAGTACGGCTGCAGGTAAGGGCCAGTCCGCTGCAGCGCCATCAACTCGCGCAGTACTGCCTGAGCCTCGTTCGTTTGGCCCATTCGAGCATAGACATAACCTTTGAGGGCTGTCATCTCCTGCTTCTTCAGACCTCCTGCGCTCTCTCGATCGCTTCCAGGCCCATGTTCGAATTCGCCCTTGACCAACTAGACAATGCGCCAGCCGAAAATAACCTTACTGCTGGCCGGGATAGAGAGTTCTACAGTTCGGCGAGCCACTTCGACACCTTCGCCATACCGGCGCTCCGCCCGCGCGAGGCAAGCCGATGTGGAACGGCGCATCAATGCCTGTCGTCTCGGGATTTTCCCAGCTTTCTCTTGTAGATTTCGCGCTTCGTCGAACCACCCATAGATTCGGTAAAAGAAGAGCCTGAATAACATTCTTGTGCCACCGAGGGACCTGGATTGGACTTCACGCCGGTTAAATCGATAACTACCTGCCCAGTCTCGTTTGTATACGAGCGTAGCCTGCCAGTTGATCGAGCCCCTCAGGCGTGCGTGTCATCCTTCCCCAAGATGCTCTCATGCCTCGGCCGACCCTCGGGCCAAACCTCGTTCGCAGCCCTGTCTCCCTGGCTCAGGTCGCGAAGCTGTCGACCATCTCGAGGCTTCGGCATCGACGTAGTTTGGGTCGAGCTCCAAGGCCTTCTGAGCGAGGGTCTGGACCTCCTGATAGCCAAGTTGTCTGCCCGCCTTGGTCTGGTATGCCGGCTTCGGCCTGCAGCAACCACTTAAACCCCTCGAGGTTATTGGTCAGCAGCAAACCAATCTTCTGCCGCTCATGCTTGGTGATTTTGAGTCCCAGGATTTCGGCCATTTTGGCAAGGCGCTTTGTTCCAGTGCGACCACCTGGTTCGTCGTCCGAGAAGGTCTGTGTCCAGAGCGGCGATTCCACTCCTTCTGGTGTAGAGCGCAACGTGAGGGTCACGGTATCACCTGAGCCGCCGAGGCGGCCGGTCAGGATGTGCCGCATGTCATTGGTCTGCGCCAACGAACGGCGCAGGAGATCTTCATCCTGGTACACCCAACCTGATTTGCGAGGACTGCGTCGCACGCCATGGATGGACGCGAGAAATCGATGAACGCATCCGTGATCCGTTTGCGCGGGCCACTGGCGCCACTGTTTGTCCCCTCATGACGAAACGGCAGGACGAATACCGACGCTTTCTCCGGCGCGGTCAGCCGGCGGATTGCGGGACTGCTGGCGCATTAGCCAGGGAACACCCAACAGGACAGCACCACCGCGGCCAGCACGGGCCACGCCGTTTCATCAGCGCCGCCATCCGGCGCAGAGTCCGCCGCCGCCGCAGCGACTTGCCTGCCCGCAACCGGGCAGTCGGCGTGCATCTCCTCGTCCGTCTGATAGCGCTCGTGGGGATTGGTGTGGCGGCCTTGTGGATGACGGCGTTCAACTCCAGCCACCGCCGATGGTCCGGGTCGGAGGCCAGGTCCGTCAGCGGCTCCGGGAAGGCATCGTGCCGTTTTCCGGTGCTCATCACGTAAAGAACGATGCCCAGGCCGTAAAGATCCGCCTCGGTTTGCCCGGCCCTTCCGGCGGGATGAAACCCTCGGTGCCCACGAAAGACCGGGCTTCATCTACCCCCGCCACCAGCCCGATTCGGCCAGTTTAGGTTGACCGTTCACGAAGATGATGTTCGACGGCTTCACGTCGCGGTGGACCAGGCCGTGGCTGTGCGGTGTTCCAGCGCGCTCGTCGGGCCAGGCCAATCTGCAGGCATTCGTCGAATGGCAACCGGCCACGGAGTTTCGATCGCTGCGGAGCGTGCGAGGCATGTAAGACGTAATCAGTGAACAGTTATCAGTGATCAGTGACTCCGACTGTTTACTGGATACTGATGACTGATCACTGGCCTGCGGTGGCACCGCGTCCGCCAGTTCCATCACGTAATAGAAACAGCCTTCGGTTTCGTGACGGCCAATCTGGAGGATGTTCATCAGGGCGGGATGCGAGCGGGAGATTGGCTCAAACTTCTCGATCCCTTTGAACTCGCGGTCGAAGGGCTGGGGATCGCCGAAGTCCTTGGCATACAGCACCTTCACGGCGCGGAGCGTTCCCATCACGTTGCGGGCCAGCCAGACCTGACCGTAGGCCCCGTGACCGATCAAGAGGAGCAGTTCGTGGGCCGGGATTTGCGGAGGAGGGCGCGCAAGGTCTGCAGCCTGCCCGCCCGGGCTCCCACACTCCAAGGGGCTCGGAGACGCAGGCGACACCGCACCTGATGCAGGCTCCTTCATATTGACTCCCAGCTAGAGCGAACAATCGTCCCGCAGCAAGGTCGATTTCAAGAACAAATCGTACGCGGTTTGTAATGGGTCAGTTGCGGCGTGGCGGAGCGCCGGTCTCCGACCCGGCGCAGCCAGAAAGACGCCAACGCGCCGGGTCGGAGACCGGCGCTCCGCTCACTGACCCCTTACCGCGTTTTGGAGGGAGACTCCCGGGAGACTCCCCGGAACACAAGGGAGACTCACCGGGGATAACTTTCAGGCTCCACCACCTCAACACCCACCCTCCAACTCAAACACAGAAAAGCCGGGCAAAACCAGCTAAAGTAGCGGAGTGTCCCATATTTGGACACGCCCTTAAGGGTTCCGTTGCATAAGCAAAACCGATGAATTTAACGGGGAGACACATGGGTCGCAACAAGAAAGCCCAGAGCGCAAGGCTGACCGGGAGGTCGAAATGCTCTATCGGAACTCAGCGGGTAACCAATCCCGTCCCGGAAAGGTTAGCCACCACCGGAAGCGAGTTTTGCGTAGTCGTCAGAATGGCGGCACGAAGCGTAAACAGCGAGCATTAAAGCCGTGTGATTGAGCCTCGAAAATCTCCTCAATGCCGGTGCCTTCGTTTTCCCATGGACGGGGGCTGCACCGACACGCCGCCAAGGCTTGGCGTGGAGGACCGACCGGGGTCTGAGAACAGGGCAAAGATGCAGTGGGGTTCCCTGGGAACTTGCGAGAACCGTAGGCGTCCTCGGATAAATACCGACAAGGGGTGAGTCGGCCTAGGACACCCTGGCCTACCCGCCCACGATTTCCCGGCGGGTAGGAGCGAAGCGGGAAATCGGCCCGAGGTATCGGCCCCCAACCGACAAAGGGAGGGGACGAGAAGCGCCAGGTAGTCGTAGCTGCCTCATAGTACCTGAGAGAAAGCAGGCGAATGCTCCCCGGGAGAGCCTGTGAGTGAGGAAGGGGCAGTCGAGGGGCGGACCCCTCGTGCGGCGACACGGCTGATACTCTGAGATCAGGAACGGTCACGAAGCGCGAGGGATAGCGAAGGTAACGCGGGAGTGATCCCACGACCGAGGGTGCGGCCTGAATGACGAACTCATGTCTACGCCGCAGCGAAGCCGCCACCTGAAGAACCGTATGCCTTAATTGGGCGCGTACAGGTCCGTGGGGGCGCCGCCAGGCAACTGGCGGCGCTACCCGGCAGACACATGGGACAGTCATGGGAGACTCCCGGGGGCGCCTTCAGGTTCCACCGGGCCTCGTAGTATAAGCCAGGCTTACTATAAACGGGCAAGAGGCCGCACCTCGGGCCTTCTCTGGCGGGATTTGTGTTCATCTGTCCCGCTCGGGGCGGGATCTGTGGTTGTCCCTGCTTTCAGCCTGCCCCTGCATGGCGAAGCAAGATTCCTATCGATTTCCATGCCCGGAGGGCCATAATAGCCGCCAGCCTGAAACAAAAGGCGCCGCCATCGGCAGTTGATAAATCGGCTCACATTAAAGAAAGCGCGTTGCCAATGAAGTCTGCTTCCTTTCTCCGTCCGGTATCGTCCGGCCCTGAAGCCACGCGGGCCGAATCAGGTCGCCCAAGCTGCTCGTCGCGGTGCTGACGCTGATGCTTGGCCCGGCCTTGATCGAGGTCGTCAGCGCCCAACAGATTCAGTTCCGTCCAGGGAGCTTCTCCAAGCCATGGGCCAGTCGCTGGTCGTCGGCAACTACGCCATTCCTTGCGTGGCCGACTGGAACGGCGATGGGCGCAAAGACCTGCTGGTGGGTTACCAAACCGCGGGCAAGATCGCCCTATATTTAAACAGGGTTCGGACGCGAGCCCGGTCTTCACGACCTCGGTCAATCTCCAGGCTGGCGGATGGATATCTACATTCTATGGGGGCTGCGGAGCGCCGGCCCCGTTGGTCTGCGATTATGATAATGACGGGAAACGCGACCTGCTGGTGGGCGACGGGGATTACGGGTATGTCTATTTCTACCACAACACCGGCACCGATGCCAACCCGAGGCTCAAAGCGGGGGTCCGCCTGCTGGTGGGCATCAACCCGCTGACAGTTAGTCCTCGCGCCACCCCCTGCGTTTATGATTGGGACGGGGACGGGTTGAATGACCTGCTCTGCGGGAACGGCGACGGCTATGTCTTATTTCTTCAGGAACACCGGCACGGCGCAATATCCGGCCTATGCGGCTGGCACGAGGATCCAAGCGGGGGGAATGGACTTGAATCTCGGATTCGCTCGGTGGTGCGGATGTTCGACCGGGATGGGGACGGAGTAACCGACCTGGTGGGCAGTTCGGACACGGGGGTGTATTGGTGCAGGAACATCGGCAGCGCAGTGCCAGTCTTGGCGATCCCCGTCGCCCTGCGGGCGCCTGTCGCCGGCAGCGGCCTGCGGCCGATCTACACGGGCCCACGCATGCGCCTGGATTTGGTGGACTGGAACAATGATGGCGTGATGGATTTGCTGCTCGGCAACTTAGACGGCACGATTTCTTACTATGAAGGCTACCGATTTCGCTTCACGGCGGTCGCCGCCCAACCCGCCGGGGCGTGCGCCCTGGAATGGCAGAGCGCTGCCTACCTCAATTATCGGGTGCTGGCCGGACCTTCCACCAGTGCCATCACAAACCTTGTGGCCACGAACCTGCCCTCCGGCGGCAAGACGACTTGCTGGACGAACTCCACGCAGGCTGACCGCGGATTTTACCGGCTCCAAATTGCGCCGTAGCCATGCGGACTACGGATGGGCTGATCCGGGCGGTGTCGATCCAGTCGGAGCAGCGACTTCAGGAACCGCAGAGACGGAGCACCCGAAGTAGCCCGCAGACGCAAAACGAGCGCCTGGCAGAGACCGCAGAGGCGCGAACGCACCGTCAGAGACAAGTATTCAGGCCACCAGAAATGGCTTTACGTCTGCGCTTTGCGCCTCTTCGGTTATGGGCTTGGTTTAACGCAGAGACGCGAAGAGCGCAGAGAAAACAGCGCGGCAAGAACACTCGATCTGGTCACCGTTCAGTGACAAGTATTAAGGCCGCTGGAACTGGTTTGCCTCTGCGCTCTTCGCGCCTCTGCGGTTTATGGGGGCTTGGTTCAACTGCATCGTTGCGGCTTAGTTGTGCCAAGGCGCGGAGTCCCATGATTGCAGTATAGATGTCATTGCCAGCACGTCGTTGGCCGCTTACTTTCCCAGCGCATGGTGCGGCTGGTTCTATTCGACATTGACGGCACGCTGGTCCACACGGGCGGCGCGGGGGTGAAGGCTTTTGCCAAGACCTTTGCCACCGAGTTCAGCGTGGCGGACGGCTTCGAGCGCTTGAAGTTCGCCGGACGCACGGATTACAGCCTGGTGCGCGAGTTCTTCAGCTTCCACCAGATTGCGCCGACGCCCGAGAACTTTCGAGCGGTTCTTCGACCGCTACGTCTTCTGGCTCGACCACATCCTGCGCGACAGCCAGACCGAGCTGTGCCCGGGCGTGTGGGAATTCATTCACGAGTTGCAGGCGCTGCCGCAGCCGCCGTTGCTCGGCCTGCTCACCGGCAACATCCGGCTCGGCGCGGAGATCAAGCTGCGCCACTTCAATCTCTGGGATGTCTTCCAAACCGGCGGCGTTCGCCGACGACCACGAAGAGCGCGACCAGATTGCTGCCGTGGCGCGTGAGCGCGGCAGCCGCATCCTTGGGGAAGACTTGCGCGGCGACCAGGTCCTCGTCATCGGGGATACGCCCCTGGATATCCGCTGCGCGCGGGCTATCGGGGCGAAGGCTTTGGCGGTGGCGACCGGCGGCTGCAAGCTCGGGGAGCTGAGACTGCACCAGCCCGACTGGGCAATACCGGATTTGCGGGCAATTACCGCCCGGGAAGTAGTTGCTTAAGTCGGCTCAGTGGTGGTGCTTCCCGCCGCCGCAACAGCCGCCGCCGCCGCACGAACCGCCGCCACAAGAGCCGCCTTCGCTGCACGACCGCGTGGCGCTGCGCGGGCTGCCGCCGCCAGAGGAAGCGAACACAGAGAACTTCTTGGAAAGCTTGGCCGACCCGCAATGCGGGCACTTGGTCCCCTTCCATTTGCTGGAACGGACCAGTATTTCGCTGTCCTGCTCGCACTTGTCACAATGAAACTCGTAAATCGGCATGGCAACAGGATAGCGGCCCGCTAGAATATCTCAAGCCGAGTTTCCAGCTCGTCCACCCACCTCCGGCAGAGCCACATCGGGATCATCCCGAACACGCCGAACGAGCAATCAATCAAGCGCCACCAGATCGGAATCCCTCGGAGCGCGCCGAAGACGAACGCATACGGGATGACCAGCGTGCAGGCGATCATGCCGAAGGTGAACAGCCAACGGTTGCGAACCGGGTCCCGCAACGCGCCCACGAAGGCGATGGCAATCACGAAATGCCCAAACGCCAGCCAGTCGGCGCCGTAAAAGATAAAGGGCGTGCGCTGGTCAGCCTCGTGCAGCGCCTTTTGCACCCGGGTCAGCCAGACGGCCCAACCCGGCGGCTCAACTGAATCGGGGGCGTCAACGCGCAGCGATGCGCCGGTCAGTTCCACCAGCCTGTCGAGTTCGGTCGGGCAGCGGGATGGCCGTCACGCCGCTGAGGACGAGGCCGAGGATGAAGAACCACGTCATGGCCTTGATTCGGCGGCGAAGCACTTGTTCGCGGTTCATAGCCGGACCGGAAGCTTTACGCTAGCTCGGCTTCCTGGGTTTGCTGCGGCAAGGTCAATGGGCGCGCCGGCTGCAGGTGCGTCAGCGCATAGAGCATCAGGTAGGCGATGAACAGGAAGGCAGCGAACAGGATGGGAAACGCCAGGGTGTTCGCATTCGCCAGCGGGTCGGCGACCCAGTTGCCGATGCCGCGATAGAGCTGGATCGGTCGGAACAGGATGTCCCAACTGTTGAAGCGCATAAAGCGGCCGAGATAAATGCCGAAACCGCTCAAGGCCGCGACGGCGGCGATGAAGAGCCAACTGGCCGGGCGCCCGAGCATTCGCTCCACGACCGACTGCATCAGGTAGAGGGACACAAAGCCCAGCACCAGCCCCGTGAGGGCCAGAGCAGAATCAACATGAGGTCCACCCAGAAATGGCTGTAGAAGCGCGTGGTCAGGTGAATCAAATCGGTGAAGATATAGGGCGCGTTGGGGAAGAAGAGCAGCCACGCGCCGGCCAGGCCGAGGAACCGCCAGTCCCGGCCCGAGGTGCGCTGGTACCTCTCACAGGCCAGCAACGCGAAGAGCATCGGCAGCCACGCCAGGAACAGATTCCAAATGAGGAATGCAGTAACGAGAGCTTGCCGGTCCAAACGATCCGCGCTGCCACCAGCGCCACGCTGACGGCGGAGGCAAAGGTCAACGCGAGCATCGGTATGGCCGTTTCGCGCTTAAAAGCGAGCTTCAATAGTATCATATAAATGGATGTCTTTGGACTCATTATCTATAACGCACTGCTCAATCAAATACCGGAGCCGACCCGTTGCAGGGAATCCAGCCTGCTGTCGTTTTGCCGGGCTGCTTCATCGGCCGTTGGGTATCCTGGCCTGGATAGTTCACACCCCGCACGCACAGGTTGTAGCCGCCGACGGCAGTCGGCGCATTCTTTTCGCAGCGAAGTCAGCGCCGACTGCCGTCGGCGGCTACTTGAGCGTGAAATATCCGCGCTAGGCCTGGTCGCGCGCATACCAGTCGATGTTCCGCGTGATGAAGATGACGATCCCCAGCACCACAAACAGCCCGGCCGTCCCGAACAGCAACGAGTAATCCTGGAGCTGGAGCGAGACATAAAGGAACCCGTAAATGCCCGCCAGCAGGCCCGCGATGATGAACGTCCGCCGCCCGCTCTTGAGCACCTTCGCGCTGTAGAAGCAGATCAGCGACATCGTGACCACTGCGGCGACGAGATACGCCAGGCCGAACGCAATGAACTCCGAGAGTGACAGCAACCCGAGATAGAAAAGGCAGAGCGCCGCGCCCACGATGGCATACTGGAACGGGTGAATCCTGAGTGCGGACAGCACCTCAAACAGGAAGAACGAGGTGAACACCAGCACGAGGAACAGCACGCCGTACTTGATGGCGCGCTCGACGTTGCGGTAAGCGTCGATGCCCGAGATCAAGCTCACGCCAAAGGCCGAGCTTTGGGCTGAATCGGGTGTCAGCGCGCCGGAACTGTCCTGATCCGTCCACTGCTGGGCGTAGTTGCGTCCGTAGTAGGAAACCTGCCAGTTGGCCGTGAAACCTTCGTGGGTGATGTTGCGTTCGGAGGGCAGGAACGCGCCGCGGAAGCTTGGATCCGGCCACGGCGACGCGAGCTTCGCGCTGCATTGAATCCCGACCGGCGCAAAGGCCAGTCCGCCACTGCCGCGCAGAGTCAGCCCGAGTTTCCAAGGGATGGTCCCGCTGCTTTCCCGCAAGCCGGCGACCCGGGCAAAAACGCCCGACGAGAAGCCTCTCAGCTTGCTGCCCGGCAGGAGCGGAAAACTCTGCGCGCCCCACTCCAGTTGCAGCATCTCCTTCACCCCGCGCAAATCCGGGATGGTGAAGGCGACGAGGGCTTCCTCCCAGAGAATGTCCTTGTCCTCGATTCGCTGGTTGCTGAAGTCTGGCCGCGCGAATTCGCCCTGCAGGTCCAGCTTGGCGCTATAGACCACCGCGCGGTAAATCCCCCGATGCAGTTCTGAGGGGTCCACTGCCCCGTCGATCTTCATTGCTGCGGGCAGGAAGTAGGCATTGGCCACGGCGGTGCCCACTACCTCCACGCGCTCGATCTTGCCGCCGGCTGCCGATTGCTCCTTCCACGTCCTGACCGAGTATCGGTAGGGCACGATCAAGACGGGGCCGATGATCGTCTGGTCGCCGCCCCAACCCGAGGTGATGTTGGCGACCGCCTCGTTCCGCCGGCCCAGCCGTTCCTGGAGCACGGAGCGGATCATCGCCAGTGGCGCCAGCAGCAGCAGGATAAGCAGGGCGACGCCTGCCATCTTGAAGATCGTGGTGCACCGTTTCAGGAAGGAGCGCACCTCGGAGATTCCGGAAATTCGCGGCGGCACCGGGCCTGAGTTTGGTTCTGTGCTATTCATAGTTCACTTTGACTTGTTTGGGTTCGATTTGAGATTTGCTGGTATGCCTGAAAGACCGGCGCCGCCATCAACAGCAGCGCAATGCCGAACAACGGCCAGTTGAACCGCGCCGGCAGCACGTTGCGCAAGGCTTCAACCCCCTGGTCCGCCACGCGAATCGTGTCGGCCATGAAAACGTAAAGCGCCAGCCCGATGCCGACCAGATTCATGCCCCAGGCGGTGACATCCGATCGCCACGAGGACCGTGGCGTTTCGACCTGGCACGTCAGCGTCCCCCAGGCGATCATCAGCAGCGCAATCAACACCGGCGCCAGCACCGGCCCCCACCACGGCAGCGGCAGCAGGAAGAGAATGTCCCAGTCCAGCAGCGAATGCGGCCAGCCGCACATCTTCCTCAGAAACACGTAATAGCAGATGTCCCACACGCCGAACGCGATCGCGGCATAACCCAGGCGGCTTCGCCAATTCCGGCCCGCCAGCATGCCCACCGTCAACAGCATCACGAGCGTCGCCGCTTCCCGCACCAGTTCCGCGCGGCCCCAGTCCGCCGATAACCGGCAGCGGATTCGGCTGATACGGTTCGATGCGGTCGATCATCGTGCGCAGATAAAACACCACCGCCGACTCCACCCACGCCATCGCCATGGCGAATACGACTACGACTCCCCATCTCCTCTTATTCTTCATTCGGATTTCGGTTTAAGGTTCAAGCCGCCTGCTTATGGTGCAGTTCGACGGCGGCGTAAGCCTCCCGGGTCATGGTTCCTGCGGGCAGGCCAACTGCATTCAGCCATTGCTCGACCTCGTGGATGGAGGCATCGGGTGTGGAGGTGCCGGCCGTGATGCCCACCGTCTGCGCCCCGTCAAACCATTCCTCGCGCAGATCGTCCGCCGCCTGCACATGATGCACCCGCCCGCAATAACGGCTGCAGGTCCTGACCAGCTCCTGCGTGTTGTTGCTGTGCGCGCCGCCGATGACGACCACCACGTCCGCCTGCTGCGCCAGTTCGATGGCCGAGTGCTGGCGCTGCTTGGTCGGCCGGCAAACGGTGTCAATGAAGCGCACTTCGGAAGCGGGAAACCGCCGGCGAATCAGCTCCACCAGCGCCCGCACCTTCTCGATCGGCTGCGTGGTCTGCGCCGCGACGCCGAAGCGCGGCCGCTCGCTCAGCTCGAACACATCCGCCTCCGACAGCACCACGTCAAAGTCCTCCAGGTCCTCCGTCAGGCCGCGCACCTCGACGTGGTCGCGCTTGCCCACGATGACCGGGTGATAGCCGTCGCGCACCAGCTTCGCCACCGCGCGATGCGCCACGTGCACCAGCGGGCAGGTCGCCTCCATCACCTTCAGCCCGCGCTCGCGCGCACGCCCCATCGCCGTCTCCGAAGCCCCGTGCGCGGTGATCATCACGGTCCGGGTGTCCACCGCCGCCAGCCTGCTGCGCGATCCTGATGCCCCGGGCGCGCAGCTCGGCCAGGACGGTTTCGTTGTGCACCAGGTCGCCCAGCACCGTCAGCGGCTCCGTGGCGGCCTGCTTCAGGGCCAGCGCGATGGCGTCCCGCACGCCGAAGCACATGCCCAGATGTTCTGCTCGAATGATTCTCATAGGCTATATACTTTGTATTACAAAGTAAATGACCACGCCGGCTGGCTTTTCGTTCAAACTGATTTTCTACTCAGGCTTGGTCTGCCGGATGATCTGTTCCAGCAGGTTGATGTAGTCGGCGAAGGCCTTCCTGCCGGCGGCGGTCAGCGCGCAGGTGGTGAGGGGGCGGTTGTTCTGGAAGGACTTGGTCACGGAGAGGTAGCCGGCCTCCTGGAGGGTGCGGATGTGGGTGGTGAGGTTGCCGTCGGTCATGGCCAGCGCGTCGCGCAGTTCGGTGAACGACAGCTCCGGCGAGGCGGCGAGCATGGACATGATGGCCAGCCGCCCCTTCTCGTGGATGACACGATCGAGCTGGAGGAAGGGTTCCGGGTTCACGTTTCATTCCTGCGCTGCTCGGTGAAATAGAGATAGACACCGTAGGCGAGATGCAGGCCGCCGAAGAAGAAGCCCATGATGCCGTGGGCGTAGTCGAGCGGGCGCGCCCAGCCGGGAACGCCCGCGGCAAACAGGCCGCAGCCGCCGATAATGAAAGCCCAGCCGAAGATCTTCATCCCCCGCGGCATGAAGAAGCCGGCGGCATGAAAGGCGCACCCGTAGAGCACCACCCAGATCAGCGGGAGCCAGAGCACCCCCGACAAGTCGCCGGGATTGCCCGGAGCCGAACCCGCTCGCAGCCAGCACCACCGCGCCGATCATCAGGCCGGCAGCCAGCGGCGGCAGCAACGCCTGGGTGACGCGGCGCGTGGGCGGCGACCAGAAGGGCTCGGATTCCTTGAGCGCCTGCCGGCGCACCAGCAGGAACGAGCCCGCCAGCGCGACCACGCTCACCCCGGCCCAAAAGAGAATGAAGGCGCGCGGCGAGCCGATCTTCAGCGCCCAGCCCAGCGCGGCCGCCGCCAGGCCGACCACGCCGTTGAAGATCATGATGGGTGCCAGCGCCCGCCGATAAAGCGCGGACCGTTCCATCAAGGTGCGAATGACCTGGAGATGTTCGGCGGCCCAATTCGATTCCATGCGATACATTTGCAACACAAAGCGCAGTCTGGCAAGCACTTTTTTTGAGGCGGATGGGGCCCTGCCCTGTTACCACTTCACCGGCACGGTCATCTTCTTGCCGAAGCGGTTGTGGTAATGAAGCTGGCGGTGGTGAACGCCATATTCGTGCACGAGGCGGGTGATCTTCACGTCGTAGCAGCAATACTCGGCGATTTCGAGCAGCTTGCCTTCCTGATACCATTGGATGGCCTGCAGGCCCTCGGCGGTCTTCTCCACGCCGAAGGTCGCCGTGGCGATGGAATCCAGGGAGAGCCGGTGCCGCAATTGGTTCTGCAGCTCGACCAGCATGTCCAGCGTGGGCAACTGGCGCAGGTCAAACGAGGTGTAGCCGTGCAGCACCTCGTAATCGAACCGCAGGTTGTTGAAGCCGACCACCAGGTCCGCGCGCTGCAAGTCCGTGATGAGCTCGCTGACCTGCTTCTCGCCGTAGATCCTGTAGGCGCCCTGGGCGGTGCTGTAGGTCACGCCAATGCTCATGCACATGCGGCTGATGTGGTCCCAGCCGCCGACTTCTTCGGCGGACTTCTGCGTTTCCAGGTCGAAATAGACGATGTTCTTCATCCGGGCGTCAGGTTCGCGGCGGAACGCGAAATCCGCCGCGCCGCCACTCTATCGCGGAGGGGAGGAGGCAAAAGAAAATCCGGCAGGGAATGGCGCTACGCAGCACTCGCAGTCACTCGCTCTGCCACAGAGGTTACCGCTGGCGTGTCGCCCGTGCCTTAATTGAGGACCGTGGGCAAGCGGCGAGCATTGGAAGCCACACCCCGGCGGGGCTGCGAGGGAAGTGGCGGTGTCTCGGACGGGTGTGGCGGTACATCAACTGGCCATCTGCTGGGAGGATGGAGCCGCTTGACGCGTCGACTTCGGTGCGGTGCGCTAAAAGAGCGCGTGAAATGGCGCGGCAGCCTTGATCTGGCTTCCTGCTCGCGGGGGGCTGCTGGCTATTGGTGGTGGCAGGGCCGTCTCGAACGGAGCCAGGACGGCCCGATCCGCGCCGCGGCGCAGCGTTACGGCGTGGAACCGGCCCTCATCAAGGCGGTCGTCTGGCGCGAAAGCCGTTTCCATCCCCGGGCGCGGGGGCGCGCCGAAGAAATCGGCTTGATGCAGCTTCAGGAGGAGGCCGCGCGGGAGTGGGCCGAGCGCCGAACACCTTCACGGGTTCGAGCACGAGCACTGCTTCGATCCCGGCACCAACACGCTGGCGGGCACCTGGTATCTGAGGAAGCTCTTGCGCCGGTACGCGCAGACGGACAATCCGCTGCCCTACGCGCTGGCAGACTACAACGCGGGCCGCGGCAACGTGCTCAAGTGGAACCAGGGCGCGGCGGCGACGAACAGCGCTGCGTTCATCGAGCAAATCGGCTTCCCGGGCACCAAGGATTATGTGAGGTCAGTGATGCGCCGCTATGCGCACTATCGGCCGCTTTTCCGTCCGGATGCGCTCAGACCCCAACCAGAGAGGGCGAGCGTCCTCGCGAGCCCTGATTTCCGAAGATGTTTGGGCTCGCGGGGACGCTCGCCCTCCCGGTTCGGTCAATCCCGCGAGATCTCCTTCAGTGTCCGCTCCAATTGCTGCCGCAGGGCTTCGCGTTCCGCATCCGAAGGCTTCGCGCGGGACCCGCACCGGCTTTCCGAGCACCATTTCACAGCGCGAGAAGGGCAGGGGAATCTGAAACCGGTCCCAGCTCTTCGCCTGGATCTTCCAGCGCAGGTGGTATGAGGCCGGGATGATCGGGAAGCCGGTGACCTGCGCCAGGCCGATGGCCCCTTCCTGCACGACGTAGCGCGGCCCGCGCGGCCCGTCGGGTGTGATGGCCAGATCGTAGCCGCGCTCGGCCCAGCTGGTGAGTTCCAGCAGGGCCTGCGGGCCGCGCCGGCTCGAGGAGCCGCGCACCGGCTGCACGCCGAAGCATTCGAGGATGCCGGCGAGGAAGGCGCCATCCTTGCTCGCGCTCACCAGCGCAGCCATGCCGGGCGTTTGGTTGCGCTTCTTGACGTAGCCGAAATACGGCACCAGGCACAGCGCCAGCCGATTATGCCACACGCAGTAAATCGCCGGCCCGGGCACGCCGTGATCAAAATAGCCGGAGCGATCAATCCACCGATAACGCAAGGTCGCCGACACTGTGCGCACCAGCGCGAAGACCAGCCACGCGCCCAGCCGCTGGTACCAGCGCGGAGAATGCGGCACCACCACCCCGCTCGATTTGCGCCGGCGGGCTGCGGCCCGTGGGCTTTCGGCTTTGGGTTGGGGATCGCTCACTACCATCACGCTCCCTTTTTCAAGCAGGCGCGGACGAGGTCTTCCACGGTCGCCTGCGCGCCCAGCGAGCCTTGCACCTTGCGGACCGCATCGTGCGCCTCGAGCTGTTTGAAGCCCAGCGCCATCAACGCCAGCACGGCGTCGTTGACCTTCTGGTCTTCGGGCGAAAGGGCGCGTTGCGCGCTCGCGGCCTCCCAGGCGCCGGCCGCGCCGACCTTGTCCTTAAGCTCCACCACGATGCGCTCGGCCGTCTTCTTGCCCACGCCCGAGATTTGCGAGAGCGCCTTAACGTCCCCGTTGGCCACCGCGCCGCGAAAGGCGGTCACGCTGATGCCGCTCAACACGTTGAGCGCGATCTTCGGGCCGATGCCGCTCACCGTATTGATGAGCAGGCGGAACAGGTCGCGCTCGGCCGCCGCTCATGAAGCCGTAGAGCGTGTGCGCGTCTTCGCGCACGACCAGATGCGTCAGCAGCTTCACCTCCTGGCCGGGCGCCGGGAGCTTGTCGTAGGACGACAGGGGGATGAGCGCCTCGTAGCCGACGCCGTTGACGTCCACTATCACCTGGGTGGGCAGGGCCTCGACCAGTTTGCCGTGGAGAAAGGTGATCATACTCGCTTCGCCGCCTGAAAACTGTAGCGCCCCTGCTCCTGCGCATGCGCCAGCGCCAGGGCCAGCGCGTCGGCCGCATCCGGCGCGGGCGTTTCCGACAGGCGCAACATGCGCTGCACCATCTTGGCGACCGCCAGCTTCTGCGCGGCGCCGTAGCCGACGATGGCCTGCTTCACCTTGCGCGGCGCAAGCTCGTAAATCTCCAAGCCGGCCTCGGCGATCGTTGCCAGCGCCGCGCCGCGAGCTTCGCCCATGACGAGGGCGGTCTGCAGGTTCTGCGCATAGAACAGACCCTCGACCACGCACACCGCCGGCTGATGCTGCTGCAGCACTTCGCGCAGCGTCTGCACGATCTTGACCAGGCAACGGGAGTGTTCCCAGCTCGCCGGGCAGGAAATCACGCCATGGGTGAGGGTTTGCGGACAGGGTTTGGCCAGCTTGATGACGCCGTAACCGGTGCCCCGGAGCGAGGGGTCCAGGCCGAGAATGACCTGATGGGCATTGGCGCTGACCGGCGCAGCTCCGCTCGAACACCGGCATGGCCGTGCGCCGCGGGCTGCCAAGGCGCTCTTGCATCTGCCTGAACTGCTGTGGGGTGATACCCATCAGCCCCATACTGCCAGCAATCGCCCGGCGGCAAAAGGAGAAAACGGGGCTGGGAGTAATGCAGGTATCAGCCGAGGCGGGTAGCGGAGCGCCGAGTCTCCGACCCCGCGCGGCCTGAGGAAGACCGCCGACGCGCCGGGTGAAACCCCGAGCGCTCCGCCCGCACAGATCCGATTAAGGCTGAGGAGATTGGAAATCCGACCAAGGACCTTCGTCGGCGGACTGCAAGTTATCCCGAGCAGGGTCCATTCAGTTTCCTTCGAGTACTTCGGTGCAGTCTCCCGTGCGCGCGGTCGTGCCATGGGAGCCTGGCATCTCGGATTCTCGATCTGAGGATTGGTAAAGCTGGGACCAGGAATGCTCCGGCAGAGGGCAAGTATCGGAAACGCTGGGGTTACCGATTGCCCCGGCCGGTCGAAGGTCGAGACGGCGCGGATGGGGCGGAGGCCGGTGGCGCCGAGGGCGCGGGGCGACAGGCCGGGACATCGACGGTTGTGGCCGCGGCGCGGGAGACGGCGCCGGCGGGGAGTAGGAGGCGGCGCGCGGCGGCGCGTAGGACGGCGCGGGCGGCGTCTGGCGGGTGTTGAGCCGGCGCCGATAGGCCGGGGCGGCATATTGCCGTGGGCGCTCGCGCGAGGTCGGCTGCCAATGGCGCGCGGAGCGGACGAGCGCGGTTGTGACGGCGCCTGCATACCCCTTCCGCAGTCATGAACGGCCGCGGATCTCGAGTCGCTGCCGGGCGCGAAAAGGTGTCCTGGCCGCGGGGCCGTGGGCCGGGACGGCACGGCCTGGGTCGCCGGCGTGGAGGACGGGCTGCCTGCCTGCCACGACCGCCTTCCGCCTCCCGATAATAATCAGTGAACTGGGCGGAGCGGCCTGGTTGGGGTGCTCGCGCCTACTTCCGGCCGTTGGCGCGCGGGATAGGTCCGACCCGTGCAGGATGAGGGGCTCGGCAGGCCTTAGTGGGGGATCACTTGGCTGGTGGGCCAGAGTTGGCGCGGAATCGGTGGCCGTTGTTGGAGCAGCATTGGCCTGGATGGCAGAACGATCGGCCGCCGGCCGGAACCCCCGCCGCTGTTCGGCTGGGTGGTGGGGCCTCCCCAGAGGTCCGCGGGGCGGGACTGGCGTCACCTTCGGCGCCGTGGGCAGGGGCGTGACCACGGCGCCGCCGCTGCCCGGGCGGATGTCAGACCGCGAGCGGCCGCCGAATGCCGGCTGCGCCCCGGTGGACGGCGGGAACTGCGGGCGGAACACCGACAGGGTCCGACTGTTGGCGTTCGAGCCGTTCGCCGCGGGTGCCTTGAGCGGCGGGGGTATTCGCTTCGCGGATGCCGACCTGGTGGATTTGCGTCTGGGTAGCCGTTTCCACCCGCGACACGGGGATGCCGCGGTTGATGACGCGGGTGCTGTTGCCGACGATCGTGACGGACGGCACTGTCTGGTGGTAGATCTGCGTCGCTTGTTGGTGGGGCAGGGCATGGCGGCTCAGGTGGGGGTCGGAGAAATGGCTGACCGGAACAAACGTATAGGACACTAACACCAAGCCCGAAAGCGAAGCTGCTATTGACGTGCTGGCCGTGATACGTGAGCCCGAGGCCGGCGTGATACCCGGCTGCCGGCGGCAGCGGCGCCCAGCCGCAATAGTTGCCGTTATATCTCCAGGACACCCAGGACGGACCCCAGGCGTTGCCCGGCGCCCAGCACCAGCCATACTGACTGTGACGGAACCAGCGACCGTAGTGGAACGGCGCCCAGCCCCAGGAGTAACCCGACCGCCAGTACCACCCGCAATCGGTATAGACCCACCGGCCGCCATTGCAGTAAGGCTGCCAGCCGGGATTGACGACGACCACGGTCGGCTGCCAGCAAGGCCCGTAGCCCGCAACGTCAACCCACGTGCCATAGGGCGCCAGTGAGTCGTAGAAGGTCGCATACGGGCTGTCGGCCGGCGGCGGGTACTTCTCAGTCGCGTAATCCGGTTGCGGGGCCATTTCCTCCGGCGCCGGCGCGGGTACCGGTTCGGTAGCAGGGTTCCGGCGCGGCGGGCGCGGCGGCGCCGGCGCCGGTGCCGCGTTCGCCGAAAGCTCTTCAACACCTGGTCACGCTGGATCATGGCGGTGACGACCGCGCTTGGGACGCCAATGTCATTGAGGTAAATGATCTCCTCCGCGCCCAGATTGAAGGTGCTGGTCGAGTTGGTGACGAACGCCAGCATCACACCTTCATCCACACCGGAATCCACGAGTTTGATCACCTCGGCAACGGGTGCCGTGAGCCTGACGCCGGGCGGCAGCGGTTTGGCGGTGGAATCGGTTTGGCGGGGGCGTCAACCACTCATCCTCGGCGGTTGGGGCCGCCAGGCGGGGTCCGCTGCGGCTGGCGCTGGCGCGGCGGCCTCCGGCTGCCGCCTCTGGGAGGCGGGAGCGGTGTTGGTGGGTTGACTGAGGGACTCCTGCGAGTGTCCGCCGGCGAAAGGCAGGACAGCCAAGGCCAGTCCTAAACTCCAATTCCAATGAATCCGGCTTTTCATATCCCGCTATGACAGGCTAGCCTGATCGCCTCACCTGTCATATTCAATTGACTCGATCCAGGCGGGAGGTATTCACCGCGAGACCAGCGCCGTTTTTGGTGGAGCCCGTAAAAATCCCCCGCCAGACCAGTTCCCTTCGACGCCAAAACAGAAAAGGCGGCCCGATCTTAGCGACCGGGCCGCCCCACCTGAACCAACCACTATGAAACACAGGTCGGCGCTATAACTCTAGCCGCCGACCCGAACCAGTTCTTACAATGATGAGAGAACACGGATGCCTTTATTCAATACTGCTCCTGTGTGCCGCCAAGATGTGCCCGTGCTTGCAGGCCCGTCGTGGTCGATTGGTTGCCGCCGGGCTGGGGTCTGTTAGCTTCTGTTTAGTGAGCGGAAGATCGGACCATTAAACTGAGCAAGGGGCGGCAATCGCCAGCCGGGCGCCGGGGTTCGCGGAGCGGGCTGCTCTATGGCCTGGGCGCCTACAGCCTCTGGGGCGTGTTCCCGCTCTACTTTCACGCCCTGGCCGAGGTCGCGCCCTGGGTGGTGCTCTGCCACCGGATTGTCTGGTCCGTGCTGTTCCTGGGAGTGGTGGTTTCGGTTCGTGGCGAGTGGAAAGCCATCCGGCCCATCCTGCGCAGTCGCCGGAACGTGCTGTTGCTGTCCGGCGGGTCGGTGCTGATCGCCTTGAACTGGCTGATCTTCATCTATGCCGTCGGCAGCCACCAGGTGCTGGAATCGAGCCTGGGCTACTTCATCAACCCGCTGCTCTCTGTTGCGCTGGGGGTGTTCTTTCTCCGCGAACGCCTGCGCGCCTGGCAATGGGTGGCGGTCCTGATCGCGGGTGTGGCGGTGGCGAACCTGGCCTTGCGCGGCGCGGGTTTCCCTGGATCGCGGTCTCCCTGGCCTGCACCTTTGGTTTCTACGGCCTGGTGCGCAAGAAGGTGGACATTAACTCGCTGCACGGCCTGCTGGTCGAGACCGCCCTGCTTTTCCCTGGCGCTGGCGGTGCTGGCATTCGTCCCCGCCCGCGCCACCCCCGGCGGCAAACTGGGCATCCTGTCGCTGTCGGGCGTCATCACGGCGGTGCCGTTGCTGATGTTCGGCGCGGCGCTGCGCCGGCTGAAGCTCTCGACGATCGGTTCCTGCAATACGTTGGGCCGACGGGCAATTGCTGGTCGCGCGTCGCGGTCTTTCACGAGCCGCTGGACCGCGTCAAGCTGGCCAGTTTTGCCCTGTGCTGGCTGGGCATCGCGGTCTATATCGCCGACTCCGTCCTGACTCGCCACCTCCAGGCGGTGGCCGACGAACCAGAGTAACGCAAAAGTTTTTGTCCACCCCAGCCCCGTTCATTCGTCTAATCCAGTAGCGAACAATGGAACCCGATGCCAACCAATTGTGGAAAGGGCCCGCGGCGGCGACCGCGCAGCCGCTACGGAGCTGATCGAGCGCTTCTACGAGCGGATTTACGCGTTTCTGCGGCGGCTGGCGGCTAATGATGCGGACGCGGCCGACCTGACGCAGCGGACGTTCGCCCGGGTGTGGCAGGCGCTGCCGGCTCTGCGGGGCGGTCCTCGGTCGGCTCGTGGGTGCACCGGATCGCCTACCACGTTTATGTTGATTGGCGCCGCGCCGACCACCACACCGAGCCTCGCTCCAACGAGTGGTGGGCGGCCCGCCCCTCGCTGGAGGCGCTGCCGGACGAGATTGTCGCCTGCTCAGACGTGGCGGCGACAGTCTATGGCTCGGTCGATGAACTGGAGGCTGAGCTGCGTCATACCGTTCAGCTTCATTACTACCAGGACCTTACGTTGCAGAGACGGCGGACGCAATCGGTATGGCCGCCAGCACGGTCAAATACCGGATTCGGCAAGCGCTGGCCGAGTTGCAGAGGAAATTAAACCCCAACGGACCTATCTGCGTCCCCGGCCACCTCGAGAGTGATATGAGCACAATGGAACAGGAAATCGAAAAGGTGCTGCGCGCGGCTCCAAAGCCGACGCCGCCAGCAGGGCTAAAGGAACGGT
>CAVZNY010000010.1:0-502983 GCA_963776785.1 uncultured delta proteobacterium | reverse complement strand
AGGGTTTCGTAAGAAGCCCATCTGCGGCGTTGCGCTTCAACTTCGTCGTTGCAGCGCACCTGGTAAGTGCTCTTCATTTCTCAGTTTTTTCGCGCCCCTACAATTGAAACCATCGATTGAGCGACTTTTTACGAGTTCATCAATTTTGAGGGTTTCGTAAAAAGTCCCCCGCTTTGAAGAATGAAAAGAAAATCATGCTGACGAAAGATTTGGCTCGAACCCTGGAGGCATTAAAATTGATGGCCGAGGCCGAAGAGGCCGTGGGAGAATTTTACCGGGCCTGCGCAAATGTTCCGGGGGAAGATCGGAGCTTTTGGCTGCAGGCGGCGGGCGAAGAAGATACCCATAAAAAAAGCGTTCAGAAGATGGAGGAGATGATCTCCCGAAATCCGGAAAATTTCTCATTGCGCCGTCCTTTCAACCCCGCCGCCACCCGAACCTTTGTATCTTTTATCCGTCAGAATACCGGGGCCTTGAAACAAGGTAAAATTCCCAGGGAAAAACTCTTATTTGTCGCCAAGGACATCGAACGTTCTCTTTTGGAGTTTGCGTATTTTGAAATCGTTAAAACTACCGATCCGGGCTACGAAAAAACTCTCAAGGAGATTCTGACCCAGACCGCCGAACACAAGAACCGCATGGAACAAAAAATTGCCGCAATTCCCTTGCCGCGCTAATTTCATTTTCCGAACCGCTCTTTCCCCCCGGCTTCGCCTTCTCTCCCAATCCTGGGGGGAGCGGATAGCCATGCCGTTTCATCAGCTGATTTTCTTTCGCGGACCCCGACCCCGGCGAAGCGCAGACATTTCTGCCGCTCCCGGCACCCTTCGAAAATCCGCTTCGAACGCCTGATGATCTTCACTCTCCACCCGTCCGCAGTTCGCCTCTTAATTTTAAAATTTAAAAATCATTCTAATAGGTTAATATACCGCCTGCCCTTCTCGCCCCGCCTGAATGCGGCCAAAAAGCAATTGACGCTGGGGCATTTTCTATGCTAAAATTCCGATAGACTTGTTCTATAGGGGGGGGCGGGATTATGTTTAAAGTGGGGGATAAAGCTGTTTATCCTGCGCATGGGGTGGGGATAATCGAGGACATTAAGTGCAAGGTGATTTCCGGGAGCAAGAGAACCTTCTATGTCATGAGAATTGTTGATAAAGACATGACCATCATGATTCCTATGGAGAACGCCCAGACCGTGGGGTTGCGCTGCATCATCGATAAAAAGGAAATTCCCAAAGTCTTCCGAATCCTTTCTGAAAAAAACGTGGAGATCGACTGCCAGACCTGGAACCGCCGCTACCGCGAATACATGGAAAAGATCAAATCCGGTTCGGTCTATGAGGTTGCGGAAGTCTTGCGGGATCTCGTCCACCTGAGGTGCGACAAAGACCTCTCTTTCGGGGAGAGGCAAATGCTGGATCTTGCCCAAAACCTCTTGGTCAAGGAACTCTCCATTGCCAAAAACATGGCCGAAGAAAAAATGCGCCATCGTTTGCTGAGCATTTTCGCCACCTGAAAAGCAGATCTTCATTTTTCGGTTACCCTTGAGTCTTTTGACAAGCCGGCAAATTTCACTTTTCCTTTTTTTCAGGAGGAGGGAAAAGGAATTCTTTATCGAAGGCCTTCAAGAACGCCGCCTCTATTTGGAGCAGGAAATCCGGGAGAAATTTCCGGGAAGGCCGTTTCAAAATGCCGAATTGATAAATTTTTTGAAATCCACAAAGAAAGGGGGTGAAAAAGAGATGGGAATTTTTATCCTTCGCATTCTTCTCTTGGCCGTGACGGGCAGCAGCGGGTATTTCTTAGGAAGACAGGCCGCTTTCGTCCCGGACTCGGAGTTTTGGGGGGCCGGAATCGGCCTGGCCATCGGGCTGCTCTTCGTTCTCTTTGAACGCAGCCTGAAGCGCGCGCCTTTGAAAGAGGTCATCGGCGGCGCCCTCGGGCTAACGCTCGGTTTGATGCTGGGGAATGTTCTCATCCGGGCTTTTTTTGTCGAGCTTCTCGAAAGCCTCGGAATCCACATTCCCGCCTACATCATCATCAACAGCGCCCTCGGTTACTTCGGGCTGATTCTCGGCCTCAAGAAAGGAAAGGAGTTTGACCCGGGGAGAATTCCCTGGCTGTCCAAGGGGGCCGACCCGGAAACCAACGGGCACAAAGTCCTGGATACAAGCGTCATTATCGATGGCCGGATTGCGGACATTTGCGACACCGGATTTATGGAGGGAACTTTTATCATCCCCCAATTCATCCTCCAAGAACTGCGGCATATCGCGGACTCTTCCGATCCCCTGAAGCGCGGGCGGGGAAGGAGGGGCCTCGATATTTTAAATAGAATCCAGAAGCAAGCCAGCATGGGAGTCAAGATCGTAGACCAGGATTATCCGAAAATCCAGGAAGTGGATGCCAAGCTCATCGCCCTGGCCAAGGATATTCGCGCCAAAATCATCACCAATGATTTCAACTTGAACAAAGTGGCCGAACTGCAGGGCGTCAATGTTCTCAACATCAATCAGCTGTTCAATGCCCTGAAGCCCGTGGTTCTTCCCGGGGAAGTCATGAACGTGAAGATCCTGAAAGAAGGGAAAGAGCCGGGACAGGGGGTCGCTTACCTGGACGACGGGACGATGGTCGTGGTGGACAATGCGCGGCGGCACATGGGGAAAAACGTGGACGTAGCCGTTACCAGCGTCCTCCAGACCACGGCCGGCCGGATGATTTTCACCATTCTGAAAGAGGACGCTCCGGAGAACTTCTATCAGTCCTTCAATCACTGAAGAAGCCCTTTTCGGGAAAGAGAAACCCAGGCTCTCGGATTGGGACCCTGGGTTTTCTTGTTAAAGCCCTCAAGGGACGCCCTGTTTTTCGCAGGGGACGCAAATCCGAGCGGCTCGAGGAGGAGATCCAGTGCGCGTAGCCGCCCTCATTCCGGCAGCCGGCCGGGGAAGGCGAATGGCGGAAGAACTCCCCAAAGCCTTTCTCCCGATGGCCGGGACCCCCCTTTTGGCCCATACCCTCCGGCAATTCGAAGCCTGTGCCGGAGTCGGAGAGGTCGTAGTCCTGGCTCCCCCGGGAAATGGGGTGCAATTGGCGGGAGAGCTGGTAAAGCGGTCCGGCTTCACAAAAGTCTCCCGCATCGTTTCGGGAGGGGCCGAAAGGCAGGATTCCGTATATGCCGGCCTGAAGGCTCTGGGATCCGCTGCGGACCTCGTCCTCATTCACGATGGGGCCCGGCCTTTTATAACTCCGGATCTGATTGCACGGATTGTCACGGAAACCCGGGTTTCGAAGGCGGTCGTGGCCGCCGTCCCGGTCCGGGATACCATCAAGGAGATCGACGAAGACCGAAGGGTCTTGAAAACTCTGGATCGGGACCGCCTCTGGGAAATCCAAACCCCTCAGGGTTTTCATTATTCCCTGATTCTGGAGGCCTATGAAAAGGCTTTTCAGGAAGGATTCTACGGGACGGATGACGCTGCCCTCGTCGAGCGGTTGGGAATCGGGGTCAAAGTGATTCAAGGATCGCGGTTCAATATAAAAATAACCACTCCGGAAGATTTGACTATGGGAGAAGCCATCCTGAAATTAAAAAAGGGAGAAATGAGACTATAAAGGCAGAAAAACCAAGAATTTCTGCCACAGAGGGCAAAGAGATCACCGAGGGGGCAAAACCAAACGATATAGGACAATTCCGTGGTTACCCTTTTCTTTCGAAGCATTTATACCTTTGTGATCTCTGTGGCTAACGGTTTTTGGCTGCGACTACGCCGTGCCGTGTCTTCTGTAGCTGAACAGTTTCAAATTTGACTGGAACTCTGAACTTCTAACTTCCAACTTGTAACTCTCAGGCATTTCTATGCGCATCGGATTTGGTTTTGACGTCCATCCTCTGGTAAAGGGGCGCAGGCTCATTCTCGGCGGCGTGGAGATCCCCTACGTTCTGGGTCTCGATGGCCACTCCGATGCCGATGTCCTGGTTCATGCCCTGTGCGACAGCCTCCTCGGAGCCATGGGGGAGGGGGACATCGGCCGTCACTTTCCCAACTCGGATCCCCGCTACCGGGGAATATCGAGCCTTTGTCTTTTGGAGGAGGTGCGGGAAATCATGACCCGCAGATCCTTTAGCCTGGGCAACCTGGATTCCACCGTGGTGGCGGAAGAGCCAAAGATCGCCCCCTACCTGGCGGAGATGATCGCCAAAATCGCTCAAACCCTTCGCGTTTCGCCCATGCAAATCAACATCAAGGCGACCACGTCGGAAGGGCTGGGATTCGTAGGGGAGAAAAAAGGGATTGTGGCCTATGCCGTCGCCCTCCTGTTCTTAGCAGGAGGACCGGAAAAGCCGTAACCAAATTTCATTTGCCACAGAGGGCACAGAGATCACAGAGCCACAAGTAGAATCCTCACCCTCCCCTCTTCCCTGTCCGCGGGGGGAGGGGATGGGATAATTCCCCCGGGGAAGCCGGTTTGAGCATAGAGCGTTGTTTCGCTATTCCAATTCGCATCATTTTCAACTTTGTGCTCTCGGTGTCCTCTGTGGCGAAGCAGTCTTCGAATTATTGCTTTTTTATCGATTTTAGAAGGGCTTAATCACCGCCAATGGAAGAACGTGTTCGCGTCCGTTTCGCTCCCAGTCCGACAGGGCTTCTCCATGTGGGTAACGCCCGCACCGCCCTTTTCAACTACCTGTTTGCCCGTCAAAGCGGGGGAACCTTCATTCTCCGCCTGGAGGACACCGACGCGGCCCGTTCCACGGCCGAAGCCGAAGAGGCGATTCTCAATGACCTCCGCTGGCTTCGCCTCTCCTGGGACGAGGGGCCGGAGCAACCCGGAAATTTCGGCCCTTACCGCCAGTCCGAACGTCTGGACATTTACCGCCGCTATGCCCGGGCGCTCATCGAACAGGGGCGAGCCTACCCCTGCTACTGCACGGAGGAGGAGCTGGAAGAGAAGCGGAAACAGTCTCTGGCCAAGGGCATCCCCCCCAAATACGACGGCCGCTGCCGCGGCTTGACCCCGGAAGAGGAAAGATCCTTGGCCGAGAGCGGGCGGCGCGCCTCGCTCCGCTTCCACGTGGAAGCCCGGCATATTACCTTTGAAGACCAGGTAAAAGGCCGCATGTCTTTCGACGGCCAGGGCGTGGGGGACTTTATCATCCTCCGGTCGGATGGAACCGCCTCTTATAATTTCGCGGCCGTGATCGACGACCACCTGATGGAGGTCACCCATGTCCTCCGCGGCGAGGACCACCTCACCAACACCCCTCGCCAGGTTCTCGTTTATCAGGCCCTCGGCTTCGCGCCTCCCCGGTTCGCGCACCTCTCCATGATTTTGGGGCCCGACCGCACGCCGCTGAGCAAACGGCATGGCGCCACCGCCGTCAGCCATTTCCGAGAGGAGGGGTATCTCCCCGAGGCGTTAACCAATTACCTGGCCCTTTTGGGGTGGTCCCCGGAAGACGGGCGCGAGCTTCTGCCGCTCGCCGAGCTGGTCCGAAAATTCTCTCTGAAGCGCGTTTCCCGCAGCGCGGCGGTTTTCGATTTCGAAAAATTGAATTGGGTGAACCGGGAGCACCTGAAAGGGGTCCGCGGCCCGAAAGCCTTGGAGGCTTGCCGGCCCTTCCTGGAAAGATCCGGGCTCCCGTTGCCGGAGAAGGACCCGCTGTGGTGGGAGGAGGCGGTCGCCGCGGTGTGGGGGGAAGTTGATTTTCTGGCCCAAGTTCCCGAGCGGCTGCAGGTTTTTTTTGACTCCGGGTTCCGCCTTTCTCCGGAGGCGGAATCTCTGCTGGCAAAGGCGGAAAGCCGGCAGGTGGTCGCGGCCATGGCCGAAGAAATCGAGAACGTGCCCGAAGTCACCGCCGAGAACTACCGCAATTTCGCGGCGGCCGTCGGCGCGAAATTGCGCCTTTCCGGCAAGGCCCTCTTCATGCCCCTGAGGGCCGCCCTGACCGGCAGGATTCGGGGGCTGGAGCTGGAAAAGGTTTTTGTCCTTCTCGGCAAGGAGAAAGTATCTCGTCGTCTGCGCGCGATTCCGCCGCGAACCGCTTGAGAGAGGAAGGAAGCCGTGAAAAATCAGGATTTGATTCCCTATATCCCCAAGCTGAAGGATTCCCGGATCCTGGTCCTCGGGGATCTGATGGTCGATGAATATATCTGGGGGAACGTCAGCCGCATCTCCCCGGAGGCCCCGGTTCCCGTGGTGAACGTAACCTCGGAAAGCCTGCGAATGGGCGGAGCGGGAAACGTCGTCAACAATATTCACGCTCTGGGAGGAAAGGTCTGGCTCTGCGGCGTCGTGGGCAACGACGCCATGGGCAGAAAGCTGATCCACGATCTGCGCAAGATGGGCGTGGACACCCGCGGGGTGGTGGTTGAATCCGAGCGGGTGACGACCGTAAAAACCCGGATCATCGCCCAGCATCAGCAGGTGGTCCGCTATGACCGGGAGGTGGTCCTCCCCATCCAGCCCGAAAGCATCCGGAAGATCTTGGCCTTCCTGGAGGAAAACCTGAGCCAACTGGACGCCGTTCTCATTTCCGACTACGCCAAAGGGGTCGTTTGCGAATCCCTCGTCAAGGAAGTGCGCTCTTCGGCCCTCAACGGGGGAAAGATCCTGGCCGTGGACCCCAAGGTGAAGAACGTCCCCCTTTTTCAGGGGGTCACCATCATCACCCCCAATCATTATGAGGCCGGAGAAGCGGCCGGGATTTGGATCCGCAGCGAGGACGATCTGCTCAGAGTCGGCCGGACGCTCCTGGAACAGCTTCGGGCGGAATCGATTCTGATCACCCGGGGGAAAAAGGCATGACCCTCTTTGAGAGGAAAGGCGAGGTGACCCATATTCCCACCGTTGCCAAAGAAGTCTTCGACGTCACCGGCGCCGGGGACACCGTGATTTCCGTATTGACCATGGCCCTGGCCAGCGGGGTTTCCGCCCGGGATGCGGCCGTTTTATCCAACTATGCGGCCGGGATCGTCGTGGGCGAGGTCGGGACAGCGGCCCTGAAGCTGTCCGATCTCGAAGATGCCGTGCGCAACGGCGTTCGCGCCCGAAGCCAGCGGAAAATCCCCAACCGTTGAGGGAGTCATGAGTATTCCCCGCGCCCCGAAGGCGGCAAAACTGGTCATGAGTTTCCTTTACCGGGAAGAGGCGGTCCTGACGGAAGTTCTGGCGGCAGCGGACGGGAAATACGGGCCCCTTGATTTTGTCAGCGAGGCCCTCCCGTTTGATTTCACATCCTATTACGAGTCCGAGATGGGAGAAAAACTGAACCGCCGCCTGGCCGCTTTTCGGCCCCTGATCCTGCCCCAGCAACTGCCGGGCGTCAAGCTCTGGGCCAACGGCCGGGAAAATTTGCATCGGAACGAAAAGGGCGGCCGAAAAATCAATATCGACCCGGGATACCTGGCCTCCGCCAAGTTCATCCTGGCCACCGGCAAGGACTATAGCCACCGGATTTATTTGGGGGACGGCATCTACGGCGATTTGACCTTGATGTTCCAGAAAGGATCTTTCACGACTCTTCCCTGGACCTATCCGGATTATGCCTCTTCCCCGCTGATCGACCTGATCAGTCTGATCCGGAGGCGATATCTGTGGCAAATGAAAAACGCAGGGCTCCAGGGACCCGGGGGTCAAGGGGCCGAGGATTTGAAAAAGTCGCCCGGCGCATAGCGCCGAGAGCATAGCGGATTTCTTTTGCTACCGAGGCTCTTGCAATACTCCCAATCCCCGTCACCCCCGTGAAAACGGGGGGCCAGGATGTCTTGAAAAAAATAGATTCCCGCTTCCGCGGGAATGACGTGGATAGCTTTTGCAAGAGGTTCTACTTATCTTTACCACTTCCCACTTACTACTTGCTACTTACGTCTTTTAAGGAGTATTTATGATCAAAAGCATGACCGGTTACGGCCGGGGAGAATGGCAGGGGGAACATAAACGAGTCGAAGCGGAAATTCGCTCCTTCAATCACCGGTATCTGGACGTCTCCATCCGGCTTCCCCGGAAATTGAACCCTCTGGAAGGGCAGGTTCGCAATTTGCTGAAGCAGCGCGTCTCTCGGGGCCGCCTGGAGGTCGCGGTTCAGCTTGAAGACACCTCCGCCGGCGAACAGAAGCTTGAGCTCGACCTCGCCCTGGCAAGGGATATTCACTCCGCATTGAAAAGCCTGCAGGAAACCCTGGGCCTCCCCGGGGAAATCCGGTTGGAGACGCTGGCGAATTTTCGGGATCTTTTCGTCCGGAAAGAAATCGAATTGGACCTGGAGAGGGAATGGACTTCCCTGCAAACCGCCCTTGAAAACGCCTTGACCAACTTGGAGCAAATGCGGCAAAATGAGGGATTGAACCTGAAAAGCGATTTCCTGGACCGGCTGCAAACGGTCGAAGGCCTGGCCCGGCAAATCGCCGCCCAATCCCCGCTCGCTCTGAAGGCCGGCCGCGATCGCCTGGCCGAGCGGGTGGCTGAACTGAGCGGGGGGCTGGAGATCGATCCCTCCCGGTTGGCGCAGGAGGTGGCCTTTTTGGCGGAACGGAGCGATATCACCGAAGAGCTGGTTCGGCTCAAGAGCCACCTGAATCAATTCCGGGAGATGCTTGACCGGCCCGAGCCCATGGGCCGCAAGATGGAGTTCCTGCTGCAGGAGTTCAACCGCGAAGCCAACACGATCGGATCCAAGGCCAATGACGCCGGGATTTCCCATTTGACCATAGAGATCAAGAGCGAGCTGGAAAAGATGCGGGAGCAGGTGCAGAACGTGGAGTAAACATTTTCACCGCGGAGAGCGCCGAGCCCGCAGAGGAAAAACACGAACTCTTTCAAAGGACCCAAATTCCTGCCCCAGAGGGCACAGAGATCACAGAGGTTTTTGGACGATATGATATAGGATGTATCCTAAGGGAGAGAACGGCTGACCGGGGTTTGGGGCGTCGGCGAGAATTTTTCATTCGTATTCTTTACTATCTCTGTGGTCTCTGTGACCTCTGTGGCAAAATGGTCTTGGAGAAATATTCCTTTGGGTTTTTGATTTTTCTTTTTGAATTCTAATGAATTATTTCTCCGCGCTCTCTGCGTGCTCTGCGGTGAATTTTCGGGTAAGAAATGAAAAAAGGCTTGCTCTTTGTCGTTTCGGCTCCTTCGGGCACCGGCAAAACCACCCTTTGCCGGGCCATGACCGGGGCGTTTCCCGGACTGCACTATTCGGTTTCGTATACGACGCGTCCCCCCCGGCCCGGGGACGAAAATGGCCGGGACTACCACTTCATCTCCCCGGCGGAATTCCAGGAGCGGATCGACCGCAACGATTTCGCCGAGTGGGCGGAAATTTATGGCTGCCGGTATGGAACTTCCCGGTCCCTCCTCGAGAAAATCCGGGGCGAAGGCCGGGACGTTGTCCTCGATATCGACGGACAGGGCGCCCGCCAGCTGCGGAAGCAGGACCTGGGGGGGGTCTTTATTTTTCTCCTCCCCCCGTCCCTCGCGGAGCTGCGGCGCCGGCTTTCCCTGCGGGGAACCGAGACAAGAGCGGCCATGCGGGAACGACTGAGAAAGGCCCGGGTCGAAATGGCCGAGGCGCGCGGCTACGATTATCTGATTGTCAACGACGACCTGGAAAAGGCCCAGGAGCAGTTGAAAGCCGTGATCATCGCCGAACACCAGCGGCGGGCCTGTATGGAGGAAGCGCTGGAGGAAATATTGAAAGAGAAAACGGATTTTTCATGACCCTTGAGTTTCTAACGCTATGCGATTTTTCATGAGGAGGAAGGACAATGGCAAGGATTTCCGTAGAAGATTGTTTGGCAAAAGTGCCCAACCGTTTCGCCCTGGTTTCGCTGGCCGCCGCCAGAACCAAACAGCTGTATAAAGGTTCTCGGGCCCGGGTCCGGTCCGAAAACAAGGAAGTGGTCGTCGCCTTGCGCGAGGTTGCCGCGGGGAAGGTCCAGCCCAGGAAATCCCTTCCGGAGAGCCAGATCAAAGGCCTTTTGGAGGGTAAGAAATGAGCGCGCTCCCACCTTCGGCGGCGTCCTTGAACCCGGGGCGGAGAATTATCTTTGCCCTGGATGTTTCCAGCTTGGAGGACGCCCGGAGGTTTGTCCGCCTGTTGAAAGACCGGACCGGCTTCTTTAAGGTGGGGCTCGAGCTTTTCACCGCCTTCGGGAAAGAAGCGGTCCAAGCCGTCCACGAAGAGGGCGGGCGAGTCTTTCTCGATCTCAAGTTTCACGACATCCCCAACACGGTTTCCCGGGCGGCCGAAGAAGCGGTCAAGCTGGGGGTGGACATGCTCAACCTTCATGCGTCCGGCGGCACGGAAATGATGCGGGAAACCGCGGCCCGTTGCCAAAAAATGGCGGAAAAACTAAACCGCCCCAAGCCCATCCTCCTGGCCGTCACCATCCTGACCAGCCTGGATGAAAAGAACCTGCAGGAAGTGGGGCTCCTGGGGCCGGTTGCGGACCGCGTGGTCGTTCTGGCGGAATTGTCCAGACAAGCCGGCATCGACGGGGTTGTGGCCTCTCCCCAGGAAATCATCGCCGTCCGCCGGAAATGCGGGCCGCAATTCGTGATCGTCACCCCGGGAATCCGCCCGGCCTTCGCGGAGACCGGGAAGGACGATCAGAAGCGCGTCCTGACCGCCAAAGAAGCCGTCTCCGCCGGCGCCGATTACATCGTCGTCGGCCGTCCGGTCCGCCTGGCCCCCGACCCCGCGGCGGCCATGGATAAAGTCATCGCAGAAATAGCAGAGTGAAAGGGGCCAAGGATCCAAGGGGCCCGGGGGCAGAGGGCATAGAGCAGAGGGCATTAGAATAGAGGCGGAAGAAATTCTGTTTCGACTTTACGCTACCCTCTATGCCCTGTAGTCTTCGCTTTATCTTTTGCCCCTCGCGCTCTCGCGACTTGCGCCTTACGGTTTTTGGATAAAGGTTATGAGCCCAGACATCAACAAAGTCATCTACACCATGATGGGGGTCGGCAAATATTACGATAAAAAGCCGGTTCTCCAGGACATTTCGCTTTCGTATTTCTACGGGGCCAAAATCGGCGTCATCGGTCTGAACGGGTCCGGGAAAAGCTCCCTGCTGCGCATCCTGGCCGGGGTCGATAAAGAATTTGTGGGCCAGACCATCCTCTCGGCCGGATACACCGTGGGTCTTTTGGAACAGGAACCTCTCCTGAACGAAACCCGCAGCGTCCGCCAGGTAGTCGAGGAAGGAGTTCAGGAAACCGTCGATCTGCTCCGGGAATACGAAGAGATCAACCAGAAGTTCGCCGAACCCATGTCCGACGGGGAGATGAACGACCTGCTCGAAAGGCAGGGCAAGGTCCAGGAGAAGCTCGAAGCCCGGGATGCCTGGGATTTGGACAGCCGCCTCGACATGGCCATGGATGCCCTCCGCTGCCCGCCGGGCGATACCCCCGTGAAAGTTCTTTCCGGCGGGGAAAGGCGGCGCGTGGCCCTCTGCCGCCTCCTCTTGAAGAAGCCCGATATCCTTCTCCTCGACGAGCCGACCAACCATCTCGATGCCGAATCCGTGGCCTGGCTGGAGCGCCATCTGCAGCAATACGCGGGAACGGTGATCGCCGTCACCCATGACCGCTATTTTCTCGATAATGTCGCCGGCTGGATTCTCGAACTCGACCGCGGGCGGGGAATCCCCTGGAAAGGGAACTATTCCTCCTGGCTGGAGCAGAAGCAAAACCGCCTCCAGCTGGAAGAAAAAACCGAAAGCGCCCGGCAGAAGACCCTGCAGCGGGAGCTCGAATGGATCCGCATGGCCCCCAAGGCGCGGCAGGCCAAAGGGAAGGCCCGGCTCAATGCCTATGAAGCCCTGCTGAAACAGGAGAACGAGAAGCGCTCGGAAGAGCTGGAAATTTACATTCCGCCCGGACCGCGCCTCGGAAACGTGGTCATCGAAGCCCAAAACGTGGCCAAAGGCTACGGAGACCGGATGTTAATGGAAGATCTTTCCTTCGCCCTCCCTCCCGCGGGAATCGTGGGCGTCATCGGCCCAAACGGGGCCGGGAAAACGACCCTCTTTCGCCTGATCACCGCTCAGGAAAAACCGGATAAAGGGGCGATCCGAATTGGCGAAACCGTGAAGCTGGCCTATGTGGACCAGAGCCGGGACACCTTGAACTCGGATAAGACGATTTGGGAAGAGATTTCCGGGGGGCAGGACGTGGTCCAGCTGGGAACCCGGGAGGTGAATTCCCGGGCTTACGTGGCCCGCTTCAACTTCGCCGGGCCGGACCAGCAGAAGAAAGTGGGAAGGCTCTCCGGGGGAGAAAGAAATCGGGTTCACCTCGCGAAGATGCTCAAAGAGGGCGCCAATGTCCTTCTCCTCGATGAACCGACCAACGATCTGGATGTCAACACCTTGCGGGCCCTCGAAGAGGCCCTCGAAAACTTCGCCGGCTGCGCGGTCATCATCACCCATGACCGCTGGTTCCTCGACCGCATCGCCACCCACATCCTATCTTTCGAGGGAGAGAGCAAGGCGGTCTGGTTTTCCGGAAACTACTCGGATTACGAGGCCGACTATAAGAGGTCGCCACCCACATCCTATCTTTCGAGGGAGAAAGCAAGGCGGTCTGGTTTTCCGGAAACTACTCGGATTACGAGGCCGACTATAAAGAAGGATGGGCGCGGCCGCCAATCAGCCCCACCGCCTCAAATACCGCCAACTTACGCGCACCTGAAAAAGACGCATAGAGCATAGGGCATAGGGAAAAACCCAAAAGCCCGCAAGTCACAGGATGAGAGCGCGCCAGGGGTAATAAAATTTCTCTGAAACTCCAAGATGGATGATTTCGGCCATCCCGGTAATTTCCCACCCTGGGACCGGCGCGGCGAAAAGGGGCCGAAGGCTATGCGCTCAGGATGGCGGATTTACGTTTTCTGCCCAATCGATTTAAATGAATGGTTCTTTTTTGGAGCGATTCGGGAATAGAGGGCTAAAATGGATCGATACCCAAATTTGTTTTCCCCTTTACGGCAGGGAGGCTTGAATATCCGCAATCGCATTGTGATGGCTGCCCTGAACAATAACTTCTCCACCGAAGAAGGAATGGCCAATGACCGAATCCTTTCCTTTTTGGAGGAACGCGCCAGGGGGGAGCGGGGCTGATTGTGTCAGAAGCCACTCCGGTGTCATGGTCGGGCCGGCATCGAATCCGTTGTTTGGCCGCCTATGACGACAAATTCACTCCGAGTCTTCACCGGATAGCCGAAGTCGTCCACGCCCAAGGGGCGGCCTTTGCCCTGCAGTTGCACCATGCCGGTCGGCTGAGCAATGAAAAAGTTTTGGGATTTTCCCCCGTAGCGCCTTCCCCCATTCCCCGCGGTCCCGGCCACCCTGCTCCGCGAGAAATCAATGCCGAGGAGATTGAACAGATTGTCCTGGATTTCGGAGCCGCCGCCCGCCGGGCCAAGCAGGCGGGGCTGGATGCGGTGGAGGTGCATGGGGCCCACGGATACCTGATCCAGCAGTTTATGTCGCCCTCCAGCAATAAGAGAAAGGATGTCTATGGGGGGAAATCGGAGAATCGAATCCGCTTTGCCCTTGAGGTAACCCGAGAGATACGTAAACAAGTCGGGCCTTCCTATCCCGTCTTATTTCGCTTGAGCGCCAGAGAATTTATCCAAGACGGGTATGAACTTGAGGAAGCTTTGGATTGGGCGGTGGAATTAAAAAAAGCAGGGGTATCCATTTTTGATGTTTCGGGGGGTACCAATAACACCTGGATGTCTTCCCTTTTTGTAATTCCACCGATGTTTTTCCCCGCCGCCTTCCACGCCCCGTCGGCTGCGGCAATCCGAGAAGCCGTAAAGGCGCCGGTGATTGCCGTAGGCCGCATGGATTCTTTGCCCCTTATGGAAAAAATATTGGCCGAAGGAAAGGCGGATCTGGTTGCCTCGGGCCGGCAGTTTCTCACGGACCCCCATTGGCCGATCAAGGCGGCGCGAGGAGAGGAAGACCGCATTCGCCCTTGTGTTTACTGTAATTATTGCATCTGGACCCTTTTCCAGCAGAAGGATATCACCTGCTTTCAGAACGCCGCGGTTGGGCGGGAGAAGGAGTGCCGGATTTTAAATGCCAAAAAGGCCAAAAATATTTTTGTGATCGGCGGAGGACCCGCGGGCCTGGAGGCTGCCCGCGTCGCGGCCCGGCGGGGTCACCGGGTTACTCTTTGGGAAAAGGACTCCCGGTTGGGGGGGCAAATGATTCTCGCCTCCATTCCCCACCGCAAGAACACCCTGTCTCGGAGCATCGACTGGCTGACCCGGGAGATCGACCGGGAGGGAGTGGAGGTTCGCTTAAACAGTAAGGCTACCCTTCAAACGATCCTGGATGAAAATCCTGATGCGGTAATCTTGGCTGCCGGGGCTAAGCCCGTTATTCGCGCTGCCTGCACCGATACCCGGGTGGTTACGGCGTGGGAAGTACTTAGGGGGGCGAAAATCGGGTCCCCATCCGTGATCCTGGGCGGAGGAATGGTGGGGATCGAGACGGCGGAATTCTTGTGCGAAAAGGGGCACAAGGTGACGGTCGTGACTTCTCGCTCAGGAATGGAAAGCTTGGCCACAGATATGGAAGGCACCACCCGGACACTGCTGCTTAAGCGTCTGCCCACCATGGATATCCGGTTTATCTTCTCCGCAAAGGTTCTTGAAATTTGCGGCAACCAGGTCCACCTCACGCAGGACGGCCAGGAACAGCGGGTGAATGCCGATACCCTAATCATAGCTCAGGGCGTCGAGTCTGACCGGGAGCTTTTTCCCGCTTTAAAAGAGGGGGGCCCCGAACTGATCGTTATCGGCGACTGCGTCGAACCGAGGAGCGCCAAAGAAGCAATCCATGAAGGTTTTCATGCGGCCCTCAAAATCTGAACCCGGATGTCGCCGGCTTCAGAGGCCTGACCGATGAGAGCCTTTTATTAGGCAAAAGACAAAGACTTCAATTTTGCCGCCTTCGTAAAAAGTCCAGTGGCCCTTCATTGCGAGGGCCGTAGCGACGAAGCATTTTCATGAAATCACTGAGATGCAAACGGCTTCTCAGTGATTAACCCAGTCCCCTATTTTCCCGGGATCTGCTTTTTTTTGGCCATGAGCGGGTCATGCATGGGAATAATGATATCCGCCATGTTTTTGACTCGTACGGCGCTTTCGTAAGCCTGCAGCATGTCGGTATGAATTCCGGGCGGTATAACCTCCGGCGTCCGATCCGTCACCCAGGCCTCATTCTTTTTCGGATAAAAATTTTCCAAGGTGCAACAAAAGCCGGTAATGATTGCCAGGCCGCCGCTTGTGGATACGGAAACCGATTGGTTTCCGGGGCTGTGGCCCGGAGTGAAAAGCAGCTTAATGCCCGGCATCAAATCAACATCGCCCTCCACGATTTCAAACGGAAGATCGTCGAATAGCGGCCTTTGATAGGCGCCGGCAAAAACAGGATGAGGATCCAGGGCGAACTCAAGCTCCTTTTTCTGCAAGATGAATCGAGCTCCCGGCAATTGTTTTGAGTTTGCACAATGGTCGTACATTAAGTGGGTTTGAATTACCGTTCGGATATCTTCCACCTTCAATCCCACCCGAGCCAAGGCGGCCTGAAAATCCAAACCCGGTTTCACGGGTTCGAGACGAAAGGCAGACAGGACCTCGGCAGAGCCGCTCGTATCGACCAAAACGGGCTCTTCTCCTCCGAGAATGGCGTAAAAGGCACACGGAACCCACTTCCTTTTCCCATAATTACGAAGATAGCTCAACCTTCCCGCCTCCATCGCCAAATAGGCGGTAACAAGTGGGTGAATCGTCAGAGCCATAATTACCTCCAAAAGGGGATTTCGAATACCTGTGAATCTGCAATTCGTTCTCCATGCGCGAGAACGTTCTCCTTGCCCCTTGCTTCTTACGGTCTTTATAGAGAGATTATGCCCTCTATCTCCCCTGCCTCGCGATAAAAGGCAATCACTTCCTCGCTGGACTGCATTTCCAGCTCGGCGGTAAAGCTCACATACCTCCCGTTCTTCGAAGGCCGCGTCGTGAAGGGTCTGTCTGCAAAGAAAGCTGTCAATTCGCCGGTCTTCTCCTGAGGAACGATGAATTTGAACATAAAGCGGCACGGCCATTGATGGCACTCATCCAGCTTTGCCTGGAGACTGCGCAAAGATTCCTCGTTCATGGTTTTTCCTTTTCACGAAGAGAGCGGAAGGGGGGTTAAGAAAGAAAGATTCAGAGATTGTCAGTGTTCTCCGGTAAGAAGATTGCATGACCCTTACCTTTGCCCCGGATGGGCGGAGGAAGGTGACCTGACCATAAAATGGATTTCAAGAAACGCGGAATGTACATGGTGAAATTCTAAAGTTCAACTTTAGTTTTGTCAAACATTTTCGTCTCTCGGCCGAACTCGGGACCATCCTGGAGAAGACGCCGAAGAAGGCTGCAATCTTCAGCAACGCCTCCTAAATTTATTATTCTTTCCAATGAGCTGTCGTAAGTCCAAGCGCGCTTGTCGCAAGATTGTCGTAAGGTCAGTCCGGGTGTTTCAATAAATCGCAAAATCGCCGCAGAATTTCATATTTTCAGAATGCCCCTGCGAGCCCTCTTTTCCGGGCAACCTTATTCAGTTGTGCCTCCAGAGCAATAAATCGTCACCCCGGGCAAGTGAGGCGCGACCCGGAATCCAGGGTTTTCAAGCAGGTCTGGATTCCTTGAGTTTCTCCCAGAACCCTCTCGGAGACACGATTTCCATCCTTCCCACCTTCTGCAAATCAAGAATCTCTTTGTCTCCGGTGACAAAAAGATCTGCTTGGCCACCCAAAGCGGAGCCAAGGATGATCAAGTCATCTTTATCTTTTAAAGGAACATCGGGTCGGTTAATTAGAGGGGATAGAACCGCATCCTCTTTGAGAAAAACAATAAATTCGGAAATCAAATCGGGCGGGATTTTTAATTTCTTGGCGAGTACTTTTTCCGTTTCCGTAAGTAATGGGGCGGAGATGATAAGCCGATGGGAAAGCAGGACTTCCCGCACCACATCGGCACAAAGGCCCCTTGTGGCGAGCGCGCTTACCAGGACATTGGTATCAAGAAAGACCTTCATGAAATCTCGGAAAAGATATCTTCGTCGGTCAGAAAGCCGCGGGCCTCGGCAAAAGGCATGATCCTTTTCCGCAAATCCTCAAATTGCTGAAGCCGGAGCTGGCGTCGCATCGCTTCCCTGGCGATTTCACTTCGATTTTTCCCGGCTCTCCTACTGGCCTTGGTAAGAAGCCGGTCCAGGTCCTTGTCCAATCGGATTGTCAACGTTGCCGTTTTCATGTTTTACATTGTAAGACAGAATATCCAAAAAGTCAATCACTTCGGGGGACGAAGGGGGCTGAAATTCCCTTGGTTTCGATACGGAATGGATCCTGCATCCGTTGCCTCTTATTAAAAGTCTCATAATTGTAACGACACCCTTCCATAAATCCCTCCTAACCCCCCTTTTCCAAAAGGAGGAAATTCCCCTCTTTTGAAAAAGAGGGGATAGGGGAGATTTAGGCGGAAATGTCAATTCTATTTTAGGACTTTTAGTACCCATTCAGTGACGGGGGGGCGGCAGGTTTTGTTGTTGGCCTGGGGGTTTGGGCGGTACGCGCCGGAAACATCGGTCGGGATGAGCAAAGACTCGGAGAAAACCCTGAGACTCCGATATCAGCGGCGGGAGGCCTTGGCCCCCGCCCCCGTCCACGAAGAAATCAGCGCCTTATGATTCCAAGCGTAGCGCTCGGACCCCCAGGCCAGGGCACCTCCTGCTATTCACGCCGGACCTAAATCCGTAACGGCTTCCCACCCTTGACTGAAGGGTTACGATTTTTAATACAGCCCCCTGCGACTGGAGCTGTCCTTATCGCACCCGGCATTCGCTCGTCTGCGCGACTTTTCCCGGAACGTCTTTGGAGTCGCACAACACTCCTTGAGACCGGAACATGCTCCGGAGTTTTTCCACGTAATGGCCGAACTTTTCCGAACCTAAGAGGTCCCAGGTTCGGGGGCGGGGAATATCGATGGTCTCTTCGAGATCGATCCGGCCCGGACGGGGCGTCATGCCCACGACCCGGTCGGAAAGGAACACCGCTTCGAGGATATTGTGGGTAACGAAGAAAACCGTCTTCTTCGTTTCCAGCCAGATATGCTGAAAGTCGAGGGTCAACTGTTCCCGGGTCAGGTTGTCCAGGGCGCCGAAGGGCTCATCCATGAGCAGGAGAGGCGGATCATGGACCAGAGCCCGGCAGATCGCCACCCGCTGCTGCATTCCTCCCGAGAGTTCATAGGGGCGGTGGTTTTCAAAACCTTCCAGGCCGACCAGCTGCAACAGTTCGCGGGTCCTTTTCTCCATCGCCCCCAGATCCATATGGCGGATTTCGCCCTGGATCAGGATGTTCTTCAAAACCGTCCGCCATTCCATCAATACCGGCGATTGGAAGACGATGCCGACGTTGGCCTGGGGCTTGTCCACCCGCGCCCCCCCGAGAAGCACCTCTCCCGTGCTCTGGGATAGAAGTCCGGCGATGATCTTCAAAAGGGTGCTCTTGCCACACCCCGAGGGGCCGACAATGGAAACGAATTCGCCCTCCTGCACCGCAAAATCGATTTTCCCCAGGGCTTCGACGTTTCCGCGTTTGGAAGGATAGGTCTTAGACACATCCCGGATATCGATGAGAGTCCTGTTGTTCATAGGCCTTCGATCTCTTTCGTCCGCTCCGAAACATGCCAGGAGATGAGAAGTTTCTCCAGGACCCAGACCACAAAGAAAAGTCCCATGCCCATGGCGCTCAGGATCAGAATCACGGCAAAAGCGAGCGCCGTGTCCAACTGCCCGTTGGCCAAAAGAAGAACATATCCCAGCCCTTTTTCCGAACCCACCCACTCGCCGACGATGGCGCCCACCACCGCCAGCGTGATCGCCACCTTCAAACCGGCAAAAAGGAAGGGAAGGGAGAAGGGCAGGCGGATCTTGCTGAACATCTGCCAGCGGGTCGCCCCCATGGACTGGGACAGGTGCACCATTTCCAGCGGAAGCGACTTCAGCCCCGCCACCGTGTCAATGACGATGGGGAAGAAAGAGATCAGCAGGGTAATGAGAATATGAGGGAGAGACGACATGCCCAGCCAGATGGCAAAAAGCGGCGCGATGGCGATCTTCGGCACGGTCTGAGAAAAGACCAGCAGCGGGTAGAAGGCCTTTTCCGCAAAGCGCCACGAGGCGATCATCAGGGCCAGGGGCACGCCCACCGCGATCGCCACCAAGAAACCCGGAAACGATGACATAAAGGGTGTAACCGGCATGGAACCCCAGATACGGGGCATCCTGGGTGATGCGGTGGAGAACCACGCTCAGGGCTGGGAGAAGCCACTTGGGGACGTTCAGTCCCCGGACCAGAATTTCCCAGAGAGCCGCCGCCCCCAGGATTATGGCCAGGGGCCAGCCGATGCCGCTCAGGCGGGCAATCCAGCTTTCTTCCTCTCTCTTTTTCATCCTCCGACTTTCTCGAGCCATTTCCGCTCGATGGCCCGGACTTTTTCCAGGGCTTTGCCGTCGCCGGAGTCCGGACGGTCTTCCTTTAGGATCGTCTGCACCCGCTCCAGAGCCGCTTCCTCCAGCGATTTCGCTCCCCGCCTTTCCCATTCGCTCCGCCGATGGCGGTTGGCCAGGGTGAAGGAAGTCAGTTCCCGGCGAAAATGCTTCAGGGTCAGGTCGGATCCCAAGTAGTTCGGAGAGGATTGAAATTCCTGGATGAGGTCGAGGGCCAGGGTTTCTTCCGAAACCTCGATCCCCCGCTTCACCCGCTGGGCGCCATGAATGATTTCATTGTCGATGACGGCCTGCTCCAGGGAAATGGCCCGGGTAAATTCCAGATTCCCGGCCCCCCAGATGACGTTGGCCCCTCCTAAGAGTTGGACCAGCCCTACGAGGGCATGCTCAAAAGCGCTCTGGGAGTCCACGCCGGAGGCATCGCTGCAATGCCAGGCCGCGCTGGGAAGGTTCAGATCCCGGGCGAACTCCGCGCCGGCCGCGGCCAGGAGACCGTTCTCCGGAGCGCCGGTGGTGGGCTCGGCCGTCCTCATGTCCATCACATGGGAGAAGCCCAGGTTGTAAATCACGGGCCGCCCGGGTTCCAGGACCTGGTTGATGACGATCCCGGAGAGCGCCTCGGCATTCGATAGTACGAGCGTCCCGGCCAGGGTGACCGGCGACGTAGCCCCCGAGATGCATTCGGAGTTGATCGTGGCCGGCAGGCCATAGCCCGCGCTCCGGACATAGACGTCAAGGCCTTCCCGGGTCCAGTGCAGGGGCGAGACGATGGTGTACCCCGTGCTGACGATGGGCCGGGAGCGCAGGTCCTCGCCGGTTTCGGCCAGATAGGCCTGGGCCATCTCGATGATGATGGCCACCCCCTGGGGGGTGTAGATGCAGGGCCGAAGATGTTTGCGGGTGTTTTCCAGCATCACCCGGAACCCGACAAAATCCTTGGCTCCCGGAGGGTATTCGCTCAGGTTCGTTCCGACGACGCCGTCGATTTGCGGCAGGGCGTCGATCACCCGGCAGAAGGCCGCGAAATCTTCCTCCCGGATCGGACGGGTCTCCTTGCCCCGGGTAATATTCAGGGCGTTGCCGGTCCAGAAAACGCAAGGCCCCCCGGGCTCCGCCGTGAAAAGCCCCCCCTTCCGATCGGCAAACCGGACCCGGGAGGGGCAGAGTTTCGCTTTCTCCTCCACCACCCTCCGAGGAAAGAAGATTCGTTTCTTTTCTTCATCCCCCCGGCACCCCGCCTCCCCGAGTTTCCGAAAGACCTCCGGGTGGTCGATCTGCACCCCCGTCTCTTCCAGAACCCGGTACGAAGCCTCCAGGATTTTTTTTCGTTCATCCGGGGTTAAGATGGATAAAGTAATCATAATTCCGCCCTTACACCTTGCGCCCTGCCCCTTGCGCCCTTATCCTTATTGGACAAATTCATTCGTATAATACGCTTCGGTGGCCTTCCGTCCTTTCATCCCGCCGTATTTCTCCAGAACCGTCAGCGTCTGCTCCCAATCTTCTTTGGCCATCCACCCGAAGGGTTTCCCTTTGCTGTATTTCGTGGTCACCACGTCCAGAGACTTGCTGAAGGTGTATTTGGTGAACTTGGCATCTTCCTTGGGGTTATGCTTGATGTGGGCTTCTACGGCGGCATCGATATTTTTTGCGGCTTCAACCCAGGATTTCTGGGTGGCGCGCATAAATCGCTTCGCGAGATCCGGGTTCTTCTGCAGCGTTTCCACATGGGCCAGAATTCCCTGGCTCATGGTGTTCACCCCGAATTCCTCAAACATCATCGTGGAAGTTTTTCGCCCCCCATCCCGCTCCAGCAGGTAGGGCTGCATGGTGATGTAGCCGGGAGTCCCGTCCACTTTTCCCTGGAGCATCAACTGGATTTTAGTCATGGCGCTGGGGGCAAAGACCGTGCGGACATCCGCTTCCTTCAGCCCCGCGCCGGCGATGATGGCCGGCCAGAGCTGGTGCAGGGAATCGCCGGCCACAAAGGAGAACGCCAGCCCTTTGATGTCCTGGGGTTTCTTCAGGGGGTGTTTATCCTCCCAGGTGATCACGCACTGGGGATTGGTCTGGAGCATCACCCCCAGCATCTTGACCTCCATGCCTTCGCTAATGTGCTTGGCTACGGTCGCGGCATCGGCGTAGCCAAAAGGATCGTTCTTTGTGCCGATCAACTTGACGGTCTGTCCCGATCCCTGGGAGACGCCGATGGTCAGGTCGATCCCCTCATCTTTGTAAAATCCCTTTTCCAGCCCATAGAAGAAGCCGGCATGCTCCCCGTACACGTTCCAATTCAGTCGGAGAGTTACCTTGTCAGCCCCTATTCCCGTTCCCTGCAGGAACCCGAAAAGAAAAATCAAAAAAACCAAAAATGTCTTTTTCATCATCCCTCTCCTTTCTCCCGGCGGATAGAATCCCTCAACCATTGAGGTAGGATAATATGCTTTCCTGAAGGATTTGTCAAATATGGCTTAGACTTCCTTTCCTCAATAGAGAATTGAAACATCCCGGAGGAATGTGGTACAAAGCGAGGAGAGAAGAATCCGAAGAAGGAGGCCATATGGATCTGAAAGGAAAAGTCGCGATCGTGACCGGGGCCGCAGGGGGAATCGGAAGGGGGATCGCCCTCAAGCTCGGGTCTTTAGGGGCCAAAGTGGCCGTAGTCGATCTCAAACCCGAGGCGGGGAAGGAAACCGTGGATCTTCTGGAAAAAGACGGGGCCGGGGGGCTTTTCCTGAAGACCGATATCACCGATTTGACGCAGGTGCAGGAGATGGTGAAAGCCACCCTGTCTGCGTTCGGTCGGGTGGACATTCTCGTCAACAACGCCGGGTGGGACCGGATCGAACCCTTCCTGAAGAACACCCCGGACTTCTGGGATAAAGTGATTGCGATCAACCTGAAGGGGCCGATCTACTGCATCCGGGCGGTCCTGGAGCCCATGGTGGAGAGGAAGTACGGCAAAATCGTGAACATCAGCTCGGATGCCGGCCGGGTCGGCAGTTCGGGAGAAGCGGTCTATTCGGCCTGCAAGGGGGGGATCATCGCCTTCACCAAAACCATGGCCCGGGAGATGGCCCGCCACTCCATCAATGTCAACTGCGTCTGCCCGGGAGCCACGGACACGCCCCTTCTGGCCGAAATGACGAAAGGGGAAACCGGCGCCAGGATTATCGATGCCATGGTCAAGGTCGTCCCCTTCCGCCGGCTGGGCAAACCGGAAGACGTGGCCGGGGCCGTGGCTTTTCTGGCTTCGGATGAGGCCGCTTTCATCACCGGGCAGACCCTGAGCGTTTCCGGCGGCCTGACGATGTGCTAAGAAAAAGGGGCCCAGGGTTCCAGGATTCAAGGGTTCAAGTGGAAAAAACATCCCCCCCTTGGCCCCTGGAACCCTGGACCCCTTGAACCCTTCCTTAAAAAAGCGGCGGCGTGAAGACGTCGTAATTCAGGATCTCTTCGGTCACGTCGTACATGCGGTGGCGCGTGTTTTTCGGGACCCGGACAAAGGTCCCGGGTTCCAGAACAAAGTCTCCGACCCCGTCGATCCACATTTTGGCCCTGCCGGCGACGATGAAAATGACATCCTCCTGGGTTTCGTGCACGTGCTCCGGGATCTCTTTCCCCACGGGCAACTTCACCAGGAAGATGGTGACGTCCGCCCCATCCGCCTTTTTGGAGAGGAACGGTTTGATCTGAATCGGCAGGTACGGATGCGGCTCCCAAGCCAGCTGTTTTTCTTTCTTGACGATGTCCATAACTCCTCCTTGCAAAAAGATTTTCGGTATCAGTTTAGAGTTTTGAAAAAATCATGTGACCGCCTCTGTCGGGGCCCGGGGGTCGGAACGGAACGCGCCGGAAGCATCGGCAGGGTTACAATTTTCGCATTCCGGGTTTCAGGTTTTAAACAATCCCCCTTCCCCCTTTTTCTTTCCGCCGAATGATTGCCTTCTCGATTTCCACGGCCCAGAAGATCAAAGAACTCAACCCCAGGCAGAGCAGAATCTCCTCCCCCGAAAGCGCCCGGGTGTGGAAAAATCCCTGTAACAGGGGAATGTAGATGATCATGAATTGCAGGCCTACCGTCAAGAGGACCGCCGCCAGGAGGGGTTTGTTGGAAAGGAGGCCGACGGCAAAAAGCGAGTCCCGCTCGGAGCGGATGGCGAGAACATGGGCCATCTGGGAAAAGGTCATCGCGGTAAAGACCAACGTCTGCCATTGAGGATTGCCACCCCGCCATTCCGCAAACCCCAACCCCAAGGAAATCAGCCCCATGAGAACCCCCACCCAGATCACGTGCCGGCCCAAGCCTCGGGCGAAGAAGTTTTCATTCGGCGGATAGGGCGGGCGCCGCATGGTGCGGCGTTCGGCCGGTTCGAGCCCCAAAGCCAGCGCCGGGAAACCATCGGTCACCAAGTTGATCCAGAGGATCTGGATGGGAAGCAGGGGGAGCGGCATGCCCAAGAGCGGGGCGGCGAGCATCAGCCAGATTTCCCCCGAGTTGGTGGTCAGGAGGTACTTGATGAATTTGCGGAGGTTGTCGTAGATGACCCGCCCCTCCTCGACGGCAGCCACGATAGTGGAGAAATTGTCATCCTGCAGGACCATGTCCGCCGCTTCCTTGGACACTTCGGTTCCGGCAATTCCCATGGCCACGCCGATGTTGGCTTTCTTCAAGGCCGGCGCGTCATTCACCCCGTCCCCGGTCATGGCCACCACGTGGCCGCGCTTCTGCAGCGCCTCCACGATTCTCAGCTTGTGCTCCGGGGACACCCGGGCGAAAACCGGGACCTCTTCGACCTCTTTTTCCAGGTCGGACGCCGACAGGCGGTCTAAGTCCTGTCCTGTGAGAACTTTCCCGTCCTTGGCGATTCCCAGTTCGCGGGCGATGGCTTGGGCAGTCAAAGGATGATCGCCGGTAATCATGATCGGGCGGATTCCGGCCGCCTGGCAGGTGGCCACCGCCTCCCGGACTTCCGGTCGCGGAGGATCCAGCATTCCGACCATGCCGATGAAAACCAGGTCCTTTTCGAGAGCCTCGCTTCCCCCAAAAGCCTCCAGCGGTTGAAAGGCCACCCCCAATAGGCGCATGCCTTTCGCGGCGAGGGTTTCATGGTTGGCCATGATCCGCCGCTGCCAGGTTTCATCGAATTCCGCGGTCCCCTCCTGAGTCCAGACCTTTGTCGTCTCCTTGAGCAGGCTGTCGACGGCCCCCTTGGTGAAGGCCACGAACGGTCGGCCCAAATCGAGCCCCCACCTGCGGAAGAGTTGCAGGGCCGCCGTCGGGGCGGGTGGCTGCGCCTCCGGCCCGGCGGGAGGGGAGAGGCGATGAACCGTTGTCATCCGCTTCCGTTCCGAATCGAAAGGGATCTCCCCGACCCGGGGAAGGAGCGAGTCCAGGTCGGGCTTGCTCAAGCCCAGCCGGGCGGCGGCCGCAATGAGCGCCCCTTCCGTAGGGTCTCCCAGGATGCGGCAGCTCAGACCGGCTGATTCCATCCCCGAAAAGAGGGGTTCGGCTTCCAGGAAAGCGTCGTTGCAGAGAGCCCCCCCGGCCAGGAGCAGCGTTAGCGAAGGGGCATGGGCGGCGGATGAATCGATTCCGGAGCCGTCGATGAAAATCCGGCAGTCGTTCTGGCGCAGCCGCTCCTGCAGTTCGATCAGGCTGCCGCCCGCATCGAGGGCCGTGACCGCCATTTGGTTTTCCGTAAGGGTCCCCGTCTTGTCCGAGCAGATCACGGTCACAGAGCCCAGGGTTTCGACGGCGGAAAGGCGGCGGATCAGGGCCCTTTTCCTGAGCATCCGCTGGGCGCCCAGGGCCAAAGCGATGGTGACCACCGCCGGCAGCCCTTCGGGAACCGCCGCCACGGCAATGGAAACCGCCGTCAGGAACATCAATTTCAGAGGTTCCCCGCGAAAAAGCCCCAGGGAGAAAATCACCGCCACGATGAGCAGGGCCGCCCCGGCCAGCCCCCTGGCCATCTGCTTGAGGCGGCGCTGCAGGGGGGTGAGATCCCGCTCGACGGTTTGAAGAAGGGAGGCTACCCGGCCCAGTTCGGTGGCCATTCCCGTCTCCGTTACAACGGCCAGGCCTCTTCCATAGGTGACCACCGTTCCTAAGTAGGCCATATTCCTGCGGTCCCCCAGCGCGAGGGAATGTTCCGCTCGAAAAGCGGCCTCCTTATCCACGGCGGCGGACTCCCCGGTAAGGGCCGCCTCCTGGATCCGCAGGTTGGCGCTTTCAATCAGCCGGCAGTCGGCCGGAACCACATTTCCGGCTTCCAGGAAAATCAGGTCCCCGGGAACAAGGTCGCGGGCCGGAACTTCCCGGACCCGCTCCTCCCGCCGGGTCTTGACCATCGGGACCGCCATTTTTTTCAAAGCCGCCATCGCCTTTTCAGCCCGGTTTTCCTGGTGAAAGCCCAGAAAGGCGTTCAAAACCACGATGACCGCGATGGCCCCGGCGTCTTTAAAATCTCCCACGAAGGCCGAAAGGGCGGCGGCGATCATGAGGACGATCATCAGGGTTTCTTTAAACTGGTCCCCGAAGATTATCCACGCCCCCCTCTGTCCTTTTTCCTGAAGTTCGTTGGGCCCGAATTTCTCCCGGCGGAGCAGCACTTCCGCCTCCGCAAGCCCCGCATCTCGAGACCCTTCAAGTTTTTCAAGCACTTCGTCGATCGTTTGGTTAAACCAGTCGTTCATGGAGTCCTTGTCGAAGATGTTTGATGGAAATGATCTATTATATCCGCACCCCATCAAGTTTGGTTAAAAATTCCAGGGAGGGGCCGTCGCCGACAACCTAAGAAAAAAAGCTTGACAAAAAAAACAAGGCACGTTATAAAAGATAATATTAAGGAAATAATTATGTTTGCCGGACAAAAATCCCAAGTCGTCGTCCTTTCTCAGGTTATCCTTCTGGGCATTATCGAGGGCCTTATTATCTTGCCCTCTCCGCCCAACGCCTAAGGAGATTCTGGGAAACGAAAGAACTCAAAGGCCATGGGCGGAAAAACCCATGGCCTTTTTATTTGGCCATGGTGATCCCTTCATCATGGCCTTTTGTTTATGGGGTGACGGTGCGGCAGCGGTTTCCGGCAGCCACGCCTTGCAGGGAAAGGGATTTGCGGGCGGGAGCCGGATTTTGAAAGAACTCCCCCTTTTCTCTCCTCCGGACGAAAGAAAGGCGGATCAGGGGGCCAGCAACCCGGAGGCAATTCTTCCGGTAGAGAGGAAAAGATCATGAAAGGGGAAGCGAAAAAATCCGTTACGCCGGTTCCCTGGGACAACATGCCCCGGCAGCCGGAACCCGATCCCCGCCCCCCTCACGCTTCACCCAAGCGAAGCGCCCCCCGGGGAACGGCGGACCCCACGTTTTCGAGCGGGCATGCCTTCCAACCCTTCCAGGCAACCTTAGCCAACCCAGAGGAGGAGAAATAATGGAGAAACGGGACCAGGAGCTCATTGAGAAGTATATTGTCACCGACCCGGAATTGAAACGATGTATGGAAGATCATGCGGAGTACGAACGGAAACTGGAGGATTGGAACCGCCGGGTGTTCCTGCCTCCGGAAGAGGAGATGGAAAGAAAGCGAATCCAAAAGTTGAAATTGGCCGGACGAGACCGCATTGAAGCCATTCTGGCCAAATACCGATCCCAGGGATCACGGGGGTAGAACTTGAAAAAATCGGGCGCGGAGATCCTGATCGAAAGTCTGCGGCACGAAGGAGTGGATACCGTATTCGGTTATCCCGGCGGCGCGGTGCTGAACATCTATGACACCCTGATGAACTATTCCGAAGAGATCCGCCACCTTCTCGTGCGCCACGAGCAGGGGGCGGTCCACATGGCGGATGGGTACGCCAGGTCCTCGGGCAAAGTGGGCGTCTGCATCGTGACCTCCGGACCCGGAGCCACCAACACGATCACGGGCCTGGCCACGGCGTATATGGACTCCGTCCCCCTGGTCGTTCTCGCGGGCCAGGTTCCCACCCTCCTGATCGGCAACGACGCCTTTCAGGAAGCGGACACCGTGGGAATCACCCGCCCCTGCACCAAGCACAACTACCTGGTCAAGGATGTGAAAAGCCTCGCTTCCACGATCAAACAGGCCTTTCACATCGCCCGCACCGGCAGGCCCGGACCGGTGGTGGTGGACCTCCCCAAAGACGTCATCGCCGACAGCGCCGAATTCAGCTACCCTTCCAAAATCAAAATGCGGGGGTACAACCCCACGTACCAGGGGCACGCCGGACAGATCAAGAAAGCCTTCAACCTGCTGTCTCAAGCCCAGAAGCCCATGATCTACGCCGGGGGCGGCGTGATCATCTCCAACGCCCACAAAGAGCTCCTCGCCCTGGCCCAGAAGATGTCCATCCCCGTCACCACCACCTTGATGGGCCTCGGGGGGTTCCCCGGCAACCACCCTCTTTTTCTCGGCATGCTGGGGATGCACGGAACCTTCAAGGCCAACATGGGCATCACCCACTGCGACGTTCTCCTGGCCGTGGGCGCCCGCTTCGATGACCGGGTCACCGGCAAGGTGGAGTCCTTCTCTCCCCATTCCCGGAAGATTCACATCGACATCGACCCCACTTCGATTGCCAAGAGCGTTCCCGTGGAAATCCCGATTGTGGGGGATGTGAAGAATGTGCTTAAAGAGATGCTGAAAAACCTGGAGGAGGAACCGCCCCAGGACTACGGGAAAGCCCATGCCTCCTGGCTCAAGCAGATCGGCGAATGGGGCCAGATGTCGCCTCTGAGCTACAAAGCCACGGGCCAGTGCCTCAAGCCCCAGTTCGTGATCCAGAAGATTCAGGAGGTCACCGACGAGGTTCTCAACGGTGACGTGATCATCACCACCGAGGTGGGCCAGAACCAGATGTGGACGGCCCAGTTCTTCACCTTCAAAAAGCCGCGCACCCTCCTCACGTCCGGCGGGCTGGGAACCATGGGATTCGGCTTTCCGGCGGCCATCGGGGCCCAGGTTGCCTACCCGGACAAAACCGTGATCGACATCGCCGGCGACGGAAGCATCCAGATGAACATCCAGGAGATGGCCACGGCCGTGCAATACAACCTGCCGGTCAAAATAGCCATTTTGAACAACCAGTGCCTGGGGATGGTCCGCCAGTGGCAGCAGCTTTTCTGCGACCAGCGGTATTCCCAGACCGTTTTTGAAACGGGGCCGGATTTCGTCAAGTTGGCCGACGCCTACGGGGCGGTCGGCCTGCGGGCCACCAAGCCCGCGGAAGTGGAACCCGTCATTCGCCAAGCCCTCTCCATCCGCAAACCGGTCATCATGGATTTCTGGGTCGACCGCAACGAGTGCGTCTACCCGATGGTCCCGGCCGGGGCGGCGCTGACGGAAATGCTGCTGGTTTAGGCGTAACCGCCTCTCTTGGGGCCGGAACGGAACGCGCCGGAAGCATCGGCTGGATTGCCCCTTGGCCAAAGCGCTACGAGGAAAACATGAAACATGTCATCTCGGTGTTGGTGGACAATGAACCGGGCGTCCTTTCCCGCGTGTCGGGTTTGTTCAGCGGGCGGGGGTTCAACATTGAAAGCCTGAATGTGGCCGAAACCTTGGATCCCACCGTCTCCCGCATGACTTTGGTGACGTTCGGGAATGACCAGATCATCGAGCAGATCATCAAGCAGTTGAATAAACTGATCAATGCCATCAAGGTCGTGGACCTCACCGGCTCGGACTACGTCGACCGGGAGATGGCCCTCATCAAGGTCAACGCCAAGGCCGCGTCTCGGGCGGAGGTTCTCCGCATTGTCGACATCTTCCGCGGTCAGGTTGTGGACGTCTCCCCCACGTCCTATACCCTGGAAATCACGGGCAACGACCGGAAGATCCAGGCGGTCATCGATCTCCTCTCCCCCATCGGAATCATGGAGATCGTGCGTACAGGAAAGGTCGCCATCGCCCGGCACAAGAAAATCGGAACCAAAGCGGAAAAGGAACAGGAAGAGAGTTACGAGTAAGCCCTTTCCCGCTTGCCCGCTCGAGGGGTCCGACCCCGTCTTTTCAAAGGCGGGCGGAACGTCTCGCACAAACTCGGCCGTCCGTTTCTCCCCCTTCCATTTCTTCCGATTTCCATAGGGTTTTCCTGAAGTTGGCGATTTCGCGAATTGCTTTTATCCCGGGCATGGATTAAAATAAGAAAATTGGATTCCAAAAGGTAAATAGGTCAAAAGGAACAATATTTTTTTGTATCCCTTTCGCTTTTTGAAAAGCCATCAATAATGATGGTTCTGTAAAAAGTCTCTTGAAGCGTCACCCCGGCGAAAGCCGGGGTCCAGAACGCCTTGAAATAACTGGATTCCTGCTTTCGCCGGAATGACGAATTTTATGAAATTACGATGGTTTCAATTGTAGGGGCGCGATGCTTCGCGCCCGATATTGGGCACGCGCAGCGTGCCCCTACCATGCCAGGCGCGAAAAAACTGAGAGAGGGGGTTGGGTATAGGGGGCAGAGGAAAACAAGAAACAAGATTCTTTCCTACCCCCTACCCCCTACGCCCAACCCCCTACACCCTTTGCGAAGTTTAGGCGCAACGCAGCAGATGGACTTTTTACGAGACCATCAATAATCGTATTATCAAAGTCAGGAGGATTCGACATGGCGCTCATCAATTTTGGCGGTGTAAACGAAAAAGTCATCACCCGGGAGGAATTCCCCTCTTCCAAAGCTCTGGAGGTTCTTAAGAACGACACCATCGCCGTTCTCGGCTATGGGGTTCAGGGCCCCGGCCAGAGCCTGAATATGCGCGACAACGGGTTTCGGGTCATCGTCGGACAGAGGAAAGACACCTCCACCTGGGAAAAAGCCGTGCAGGACGGCTGGGTCCCCGGGAAGACGCTGTTTTCTCTGGAAGAAGCGGCGGCGCGCGGCACCGTAATCGAATACCTGCTCTCCGATGCCGGGCAGAAGTCGTTCTGGCCCCAATTGAAGCCCCATCTCTCCGAGGGAAAAACCCTTTTCTTTTCACATGGTTTTGCCATCACCTATGGCAACCTGACCGGGGTGCTCCCGCCCAGGAATGTCGACGTGGTCCTGGTCGCCCCCAAGGGGTCCGGCCTCTCCCTGCGCAGGAATTTCCTGGATGGAAGCGGCATCAATTCCAGCTACGCCGTCTTTCAAGACTATACCGGCAAGGCGGAGGAGCGATGCCTCGCCTTAGGCATTGCCATCGGATCCGGTTATTTGTTCGAGACCACCTTCGCCAAGGAAGTGTACAGCGATTTGACCGGAGAGCGGGGGGTGCTCATGGGGGCCATTGCCGGAATCATGGAAGCCCAATACTACGAGCTGCGCAAACACGGACACTCGCCCAGCGAAGCTTTCAACGAAACCGTGGAGGAGTTCACCCAGAGCCTGATCCGTCTGGCTGCGGAAAAAGGGATGGACTGGCTCTACGCCAACTGCAGCACCACGGCCCAGCGGGGGGCCTTGGACTGGAAAGGAAGGTTCCGGGACGCGGTCTCTCCTCTTTTCTCCGAGCTCTATCAGCGGGTGGCCGACGGCACCGAAGCCAAGATCGTGCTGGAGCGCAACAGCCAGCCCGACTACCGGGAAAAGCTCAATGCCGAATTAGCGACCATGGGCAACTCGGAAATGTGGCGCGCCGGGGACAAGGTTCGGGAGCTTCGCCCGGAGAATTGGAAGAAGGAAGCATAAAGAGTTCGAAGTTATAAGTTACAAGGTGCAAGTTGCAGCTTTGAGGAAATAAAAGGAATCTTTGCTTTTTCCTCTCGCGCTTTCGCGGCTTGCCTTTTCCGATTTTATTTCTCTATGCTCTGTGCTCTATGCCCTGTGCGAGTTAAACGTGGGCAATCATAAACCATTTCTAACCGTGGATGCCATCACTGTTCGGCTGCGGGACCGGCTGATCCTGCCGGACACGACGTGGCAGATCCGGGCCGATGAACATTGGGCCATCCTGGGGCCCAACGGGTCCGGCAAATCGACCCTGGTCCGGTCCCTGTGGGGGGGGGTTCCTCTGCGCAGCGGCCGCATCATCTACGATTTTGCCCACCGGGCAAGCCGGCCTCTCTCCGTTCCCCCCAAGGAGGCGATCGGCTATGTCTCCTTTGAGATGCACCAGAGCCTCATGGAGCACGAGGCTCTCCAAGAGGAGATCCGGGAATACGCCGGCAAGACGGAAGAAGTGACGACCGCGCAAGACGTGATTTTTTCGGGCATCCTGGCCATTCGTCCGCTGACGGGCGAGGATGGGAAAAAGGCCCAAGAGGTCGCGGGTCTTCTCGGAATTGAAGGGCTGCTGGCTCGGGGGATTACATCCCTATCCACCGGGGAAATGCGCAAAGCGCTGATTGCCCGGGCGTTAATGAAGTCGCCGCATCTGCTGATTTTGGACGAGCCCTTCGACGGCCTCGACGAAACGTCACGGGAGTCCTTGGCCAAGGCCGTCAACCAGCTGATGATGGAACCCCTGCGGGTCATTTTGGTCGCCCACCGTCTGGAAGAGATCGTTCCGAATATAACCCACATCCTCTTTGTCAAAAACGGCCGGCTCTTCGGGCAGGGGCCGAAAGAAGAGATGTTGACGTCGGAGAATATCAGCAGCCTCTACGACTGCACGCTTCACCTGGAGCGGAACAACGGCCGATTCGGCCTTTCCCGGGGGCTGGTTGGCTTAGGACAGGCGCCGGCCGCTTCCCTTATGGGCTGCCCTCAACCGGAGGCCCCCCAAAGCCTGATCGTCATGAAGGACACGACGATCCGTTACGGGCAGTTCACGGCCCTGGATCGTTTAAACTGGGTCATGGGAAAAGGGGAAAACTGGGCCATCTTGGGCCCCAACGGATCGGGAAAATCGACCATTTTGAAACTGATCCTCGGCGACCATCTTCAAGCCTATGCCAACGAGATCACCCTCTTCGGCCGGCCCAAAGGTTCCGGCGAAACCTTGTGGGAAATCAAAAAGCGGATCGGGGTCGTCTCTTCGGAATTGCAGGTCCAATACCGAAAAAAAATGAGCGCCTCTGACGTCATCGCTTCGGGATTTTATGACTCGATCGGGCTTTACCGAACCCCCACCCCGGAGCAAAAGGAAGCCGTTGACCGCTGGGTCGAGCTTCTGCGCATCGAGGATATTTCCCGGGAGCCTTATCACCATTTATCCTACGGGCAGCGGCGCATGGTTCTCCTGGCCCGGGCCATGGTGAAGTCCCCTATTCTTTTGATCGTGGACGAGCCCTGTCACGGCCTGGACATCCCGAATCGGATCCGCATCCTGGAAATCCTGGAAAAGATCGGCGGCACCCGCACCCACCTCCTCTATGTAACGAATCACCGGGAGGAGATTCTGGGCTGCATCTCCCATGTGCTGCAGCTGGAAAAGGGCAAAGTCGTCAAGCAGGGGAAGAAGGAAGAAGTGCTCACGGGTCCCCTTTCAACCGGAAGATAAATGCAAATAAGCACCTTGGCCGCGGAGGGCACGGAGATCACAGAGTCAAAATCGGAATCCTCATTCATCCTGGATTTCTGCGCAACGAACGTTGATGAACTCGTAAAAAGTCGTCATTCCCGCGCAGGCGGGAATCCAGAATCTGCCAAGATATTGAAAAGACTGGATTCCCGTTTTCACGGGAATGACGGAATAGCCCATTTTCAGACTTTTTACGAAACCATCAACGTTCAGAATCTTTAAATTTTGGCAACACTTTAGCCCTTTGAAAAAAGGAATTTCGTCAGGGCCAAGCGGTTCCAGGGCCCGGGCCCCGACAGAGGCGGTCACATAATTTTTTCAAAACTCTAAACTGATACAAATTTTGTTATTTTTTCTGGCCCCCTTCACCCTCCCCTCTCCCCCGTGAACGGGGGAGAGGGATAAATGAGGATTCTATTTGTGGCTCTGTGGTCTCTGTGCCCTCTGTGGCTAATGGTTTTTGGTTGCGGCTGCGCCGCGCTGTGATCTCTGTGGCTGAAAAATTTCTGAAATTCATTTTATGTTTCTCTTTTAGGGGAGAATGCAGACAAAATGGCCGCCGGTCCGGAAAACGAATTTCGACTCTTTGGTCAGCGCATCCCCGTTGCGAAGGAAGGGCTTCCTTTTATTCTGCCCCTGCTGGGCATTTCGGCCTTTTGCTGGCTCCTGGGGTTTTTCGGCTGGGCGTCTTTTTTTTCCCTGCTTACGGTGTTCGTGATCAGTTTTTTCCGGGACCCCGAGAGGTCCATCCCCGCGGGGGAAAACGCGATCCTTGCTCCGGCCGACGGGAAGATCATCCGCATCGAACCTTGCCAAGAAGAATTTTTCTTCAAGGGGCCGGCTCTCAAGGTGAGCATCTTCATGTCCGTGTTTAACGTCCACGTCAACCGGATCCCCATATCGGGGCGAATCGCGGACGCGGCTTATCGCCCCGGGAAATTTGTAAGCGCCAATTTGGACAAAGCCTCGACAGCCAACGAGCAGAACGCGCTCCTTCTGGAAACGGCCGGTGGGGTCCGGATTCTGTTTGTGCAAATCGCGGGGCTCATCGCCCGCCGAATCGTCTGCCGGGTCAAGAAGGGGGAGATCGTCGAGCGCGGCCGCCGTTTCGGCATGATCCGCTTCGGTTCGCGCCTGGACATCTATATGCCCCCGGACACCCAAATCCAAGCCCGTCTGGGCCAGAAAGCCTGTGGCGGTCAAACTATTTTGGGGTATCTTCCATGAGAAGGGAAAAGAGAGAACGGATCAACAAGATCAAGATGCGCAAGGGGATTTACATCCTCCCCAACCTGATCACGGCGGCGAGTCTTTTTTGCGGGTTCCTCTCCCTTCTGCGCACTCTTCAGGAGGATTTCTACACTGCCGCCCTTTTGATCTTGGTCTCCGGCGTCCTGGACGGTCTGGACGGAAAGATCGCCCGGTTCACCAACACCACCAGCCGCTTCGGCGTGGAGTTCGACTCTTTAGCTGATGTCATTTCCTTCGGGGTCGCCCCGGGGATGCTCGTTTTCGCCTGGGCCCTCGAACCTTTCGGGCGTCTGGGATGGATCGCCGCCTTTCTCTATGTGGTCTGCGGAGCCCTGCGTCTGGGGCGTTTCAACATCCAGGTCAACACGATCGAGAGCCGCTTTTTTAACGGCTTGCCGATCCCGGGGGCCGCGGCTTTGATCGCCACGGGGGTCCTGCTCTTCTATGAAATCGGAGACACGGGGGTCAGCAAACACGTGACCGTGCTTATCGCCACCTATCTTCTGGCCTTCCTGATGGTGAGCACGGTGAAATACTACAGTTTCAAAGATGTCGAGCTTTTTCGACGGAAACCGTTTCACTGGCTCGTGATCGCCATCCTGCTGATCATCGTCGTGGCCCACGAACCGGAGTTCACCCTGTTCGGCCTGACGTTCCTTTACGTGATCTCGGGCCCGATTCTGACCCTTTATTTGATGCGCCGCCGCCACCTGCAGAAACCGATGGTTCCGGACGGGAAAGCCGTTTGAGGAAAAGGGGCTGGAATTTTGATGCCGGTCGCGCCTGCGGACATTGTGGGGGCGATTCATGAATCGCCCTTGCGGGTGCGCCGCAACGACGAAGCTGAAGCGCAACGACGCAGATGGACTTTTTGCGAGACCATCAAAATTGTATCAGTTTAGAGTTTTGAAAAAATATTGTGACCGCCTCTGTCGGGGCCCGGGGGCCGGAAGGGAACGCGCCGGAAGCATCGGTTGGGTTGGCCTTTTGCATCGAAGATCAGAGCTTGTTTCCGCCGGAGCGGGCGGGGGGTATCGTCCCCGCCCCCTCCACGGAGAAATCAGCGCCTTATGATTCCAAACGGGCCGGTCTGGCCCCCGGGCCCTGGAACCCCTTGGCCCTGACGAAATTCCTTTTTTCATAGAGCTAAAGTGTTACTCAAAATTTTGTTTTGCCGTTACGCCATGCGCTCTGCGATTTTCTTCGTAAGGGGGAGATAATTTAAATATGGAAAAAATCCGCATCTTCGACACGACGCTGCGCGACGGGGAGCAGTCTCCCGGCGCCAGCATGAACCTGGATGAAAAAATCAGCCTCGCCCGTCAATTGGAGCGATTGAACGTGGATGTGATCGAGGCGGGCTTCCCGGCAAGTTCCCCGGGGGATTTTGAGTCCGTGAAAAAGATCGCCCAGGAGATCCGCGGACCGCAGATCGCCGGGCTCTCCCGCACCACCCCGACGGATATCGACCGGGCCTGGGAGGCCTTGCGGTACGCCCGGAACCCCCTTCTCCACGTGTTCCTGGCCACTTCGGACATCCACTTGCAGTACAAGCTCCGCAAGAGCCGGGAGGAGGTCCTGGAGGAGGCCGGGCGGGCGGTCGCCTACGCCAAGAAGTACACGTCGGAGGTCGAGTTCTCGGCCGAAGACGCCACCCGTTCCGACCCCGATTTCCTCGCCCAGGTCATCTACGCCGCCATCGAGGCGGGGGCGGTCATCGTGAATATCCCCGACACGGTGGGGTACACCACCCCGACGGAGTACGGGAAGCTGCTCACGGCGCTGAAGCAGAAGGTGAAGAACATTCACAAAGCCGTCATCTCGGTCCACTGCCACGACGATCTGGGGCTGGCGGTGGCCAACAGCTTGGCCGCCGTCGAAAACGGCGCCCGCCAGGTGGAATGCACGGTGAACGGCATCGGGGAGCGCGCCGGCAACGCCTCCATGGAAGAAATCGTCATGGCCCTCAAGACCCGCAAGGATTTTTTCCGGTATGAGGTGGGCATCGTCAGCGAACAGATCTACCCGACCAGCCGCCTCCTCTCCAACATCACCGGCATCCTGGTGCCCCCGAACAAGGCCGTCGTCGGGGCCAACGCTTTCGCCCATGAAGCCGGCATCCACCAGGACGGGGTCCTGAAGGAGAAGACCACCTACGAAATCATGCGCCCCGAGACCGTCGGCATCACCCAGTCCACCTTGGTGCTGGGCAAGCACTCGGGCCGCCATGCGTTCCGCGACCGGATTCGGACCCTGGGTTACGAATTGAGCGAAATCCACCTGAATCAGGCTTTTCAGCGTTTCAAAGAGGTGGCGGATAAAAAGAAACAGGTGTACGATGAGGATATCGAGGCCATCATCGCCGACGAAGTCCTCCGCATTCCCGACACCTACAAACTGGTTAATCTGAATGTGGTCAGCGGGTCCGTGACGGTGCCCACGGCCACGGTTCAGCTGGAAATGGGCGGGAAGCTTTATCAGGAGGCGGGATTCGGCGACGGCCCGGTTGATGCGGCCTACAAGACCATTTCCAAAATCACCAAGACCAAGAGCCATCTGGCCAAATTTGTGATCAACGCCATCACCGGCGGAACGGACGCCCAGGGGGAGGTTTCGGTCATTCTGGAAGAGGCGGGCGTCCGGGTCACGGGCCACGGCGCCCACACCGACATCATCATCGCCGCCGCCAAGGCGTATATCAACGGTCTTAACAAACTGGAGTACCAGAAGCGGACCAAAGGAGTTTGAGGATGATTCGACCGATGACCATTACCGAAAAGATTCTGGCCGAGCACGCCGGGTTGAGAGAAGTCGAGCCCGGGCAGCTCATCAACGCCAAGCTCGACCTCCTGCTGGCCAATGACATCACGGCCCCCATTGCCATCGAGGAATTCCGCCGGGTGGGCGCCGGTAAAGTTTTCGACCCGACGAAGATCGCCCTCATCCCCGACCACTTCGTCCCCAACAAGGACATCAAGTCGGCCCAGCAGTGTCTGCTCATGCGAAACTTCGCCAAGGAGCAGAACATCCTCCACTATTACGAAGTGGGCGAAATGGGCATCGAGCACGCCCTCCTCCCGGAGCAGGGGATCGTGCTCCCCGGGGACCTGGTCATCGGGGCGGACAGCCATACCTGCACCTACGGGGCGCTGGGCGCCTTCTCCACCGGCGTCGGCTCGACGGACTTCGCCGCCGCCATGATCACGGGGGAAGCCTGGTTCCGCGTTCCGGAGACGATCAAAATCGTTTACCAGGGCAAACGCCGGCCCTGGGTGGACGGCAAAGACCTGATCCTCCACACCATCGGCCGGATCGGCGTGGACGGGGCCCTCTACAAGGCCATGGAATTCACCGGAGAGACCATTTCCAATCTGCCCATGGACAGCCGTCTCACCATGGCCAACATGGCCGTCGAGGCCGGGGGCAAAAACGGGATCATCGCCCCCGACCGGATCACCAAGGAATACGTTCAGAGCCGGGCCAAGCGGCCTTACAAATTCCATTACAGCGACAGCGACGCCCGCTACAGCCAGATCCTGGAAATCGACGTCTCCCGCGTTGAGCCTCAGGTCGCCTTTCCCCACCTTCCCTCCAACGTGAAGCCCATCAGCGCCGCGGGGGGCGTTTCCATCGACCAGGCCGTGATCGGGTCCTGCACGAACGGGCGACTCGACGATCTCCGGGCCGCCGCGCGCGTCCTCAAAGGAAAAAAACGGGCCCCCTTCGTCCGGCTGATCATCATCCCCGCCACCCAGGAAATCTACCGCCAGGCCATGAAGGAGGGACTCCTGGAAGTCTTCCTGGACGCCCAGGCGGTGATCAGCACCCCCACGTGCGGGCCCTGTCTGGGAGGTTATATGGGGATCCTGGCCAAGGGGGAGCGGGCGGTGACCACGACCAACCGGAATTTCGTCGGCCGAATGGGGCATCCCGAAAGCGAGGTTTATCTCGCCAGCGCGGCCGTGGCCGCGGCTTCCGCCGTTCTGGGAAGGCTGGCCAGCCCCGAAGAGCTGGGGCTGGCAACCTGAAAAGCCGCACGTAAGAGACAACGACTCATTCTCGTATTTCTTGCCTCTTGAAAAATCTTAAGGCTAGACAATGGTTTGTAAATAGCTCCAGATCTGCAAGTCGCGCGAAAAATGGGAGTGAGCGCACATTTTGGTGCGCGCAGCTACAATTTTGCAGCGCAACGCTGCAGATGGATCATTTTTACGAACCATATTCCTGGAGGATTTATGAAATATCAAGGAAAGGTCTGGAAGCTGGGCGCCAATTTTGACACGGACGCAATCATCCCCGCCCGGTACCTCAACACCACCGATGCCAAGGAGATGGCGACCCACCTTCTGGAAGACATCGACCCCGCGTTTGTCCGGAAGATTCAAGCGGGCGATATCATCGTCGCCGAGGACAATTTCGGATGCGGCTCCTCCCGCGAGCACGCCCCCCTGGCCATCAAAGCGGCCGGCTTATCCGCCGTGATCGCCAAGAGCTTTGCCCGGATCTTCTTCCGCAACTCCTTCAACATGGGCCTCCCCATTTTCGAGAGTGCGGAAGCCGTGGAGGATACCCGGCCGGGCGAAGAGCTTCTCGTGGACAGCGAGGCGGGAACGATCCAAAACCTCACCACCGGGAAGACCTACCGGGCCCAGCCCATTCCGCCTTTCATGCAGCAGTTGATCGAGGCGGGCGGACTGATGAACTACGTCAAGAACTTTAAAATGAAGCAGGAATAGAAGAGATTTAACCGCAGAGCACGCGGAGATCGCAGAGATCTGCTGAATTCAAAAAAATATTAATAGGGGCCCGCGCGGCTTGCCCCTCCAAGCGACTGAAATACCTGAAATTTGATGATTCAGTGAGAAGCCTGGAAATTCCCTTTTTCGTCATTCCGGCGAAAGCCGGAATCCAGTTATTTCAGGATGTTCTGGACCCCGGCTTTCGCCGGGGTGACGCCTCAAGGGACTTTTTACGAGACCGTCAAATTTAATCGACAAGAGATTTTATAATTTCCTACACAAGAAAAACGGATCCGCGGGTTCCTGGGTTCAAGGGTTCAGCAAGATCGTTGACCCCCTTGGCCCCTCGGCCCCTTGAACCCTATTTTTAAGGAGCGTGTATGACTTACAAAATCGCTGTAATCCCCGGGGACGGAACCGGCCCGGAAGTGGTCCGGGAAGGATTGAAAGTTCTGAAGGCCGTATCCGCAATGGAAAACCTCAAAACCGAATTAGTCACGTACGACCTGGGCGGAGACCGGTATCTCAAGACCGGGGAAATCCTGCCGGATTCGGTTTTGGAAGATTTCAAAAAGATGGACGTGATCTATTTGGGGGCCATCGGCCACCCGGATGTCCGGCCCGGGCTCTTGGAGCAGGGAATTCTGCTGCGCACCCGCTTCACCCTCGACCAATACATCAACCTCCGTCCCGTCAAGCTCTATCCCGGGGTGGATACGCCCCTCAAGGACAAACGGCCCGAGCACATCAATTTCATCATCGTCCGGGAGAATACGGAGGGCCTCTATTGCGGCGCGGGGGGGACTCTGAAGAGGGGAACCCCGGACGAAGTCGCCGTCCAGGAATCCATCAACACCCGCAAGGGGGTGGAGCGCTGTCTGCGCTATGCGTTTGATCTGACCCGGAAGCGGAACAAGGAGCGGAAGCTGACCCTGGCCGCCAAGACCAACGTGTTGAACTACGCCTCCGAACTCTGGTTCCGCGCCTTCAACGAGATCGCCAAAGAATACCCCGACCTGAAGACCGACTACACCCACATCGACGCCCTCTGCATGTGGATGGTGAAAAACCCCGAGTGGTACGACGTGGTCGTCACCGACAACCTGTTCGGCGACATCGTCACCGACCTCGGGGCCATGATCCAGGGGGGCTTGGGCGTGGCTGCCGGCGGGAACATCAACCCCCAAGGGGTCTCCATGTTCGAGCCCATGGGCGGCTCCGCTCCGAAGTACACCGGCAAGAACGTCATCAACCCCATGGCCGCCGTCGCCGCCCTCCAGATGATGCTGGACCATTTAGGCGAGAAGAAAGCTGCGGACCGGGTCGAAAAAGCCATGACCCAGGTCTTCGCCAAGCACCTGAAAAGCATGGCTGCCGGGGAAATGGGGCACACCACGCAGGAGGTAGGCGACCTCGTCGTCAAATATCTGTAACGGACCCCGGCGCATGGACACAACCGCCTACCTCGACCCCATCTTCAAGCCCCGTTCCCTCGCGGTGATCGGGGCCTCCACCCAGGTGGAGAAATGGGGGCACCGCATGGTGGCCCGCCCTCTGAATACCGGCTACCGCGGGATGATCTATCCGGTCAATCCCCATTCCCGCGAGATCGCCGGGATTCGATCTTACCCTTCGATCCCCTCGCTTCCGCCCGGCATCGATTTGGCGGTCATAACTCTTCCTGCGGCCATGGTGCCGCAGGCCCTGCAGGAATGCCTTCGGCACGGGATTCGCGGCGCCGTCGTCATCTCGGCCGGGTTTGCCGAAGCGAACCGGGAAGGAGAGAAGCTGCAGCAGGAGGTGGCCCGCCTGGCCAAAGCCGCCGGCATCCCCCTGGTCGGACCAAACTGCATGGGGCTTTGGAGCTCTGCCGTCAATTTGAACTTGGCCTTCGAAGAGGCCCCGCACCCGGGCTCCATCGCTTTCATTTCCCAGAGCGGGACTCTGGGAAACTACCTGATGCTGCTTGCCAAGGGGAAAGGATACGGGTTTCACAGCTTCATCAGCAGCGGGAACCAGGCCCTTCTCGAAGTCTCCGATTATCTCGAGTATTTCGGGAGGGATGAGGGCGTCCGGGCGATTATTCTGTACATCGAAGGCCTCCAGGATGCCCGTCGCTTCGGGGAGATCGCCCGCGCCGTGGTTCGGAAGAAACCGGTGCTCGTCTACAAGGCGGGGCGCTTTGCCGTAGGCGCCCGCGCCGCGCTCTCCCACACGGCCTCGCTGGCGGGAAATGACGCCGTGTTCGAGGCGCTCTGCAAACAAACCGGCCTGATCCGCTGCTACGACCCCCTGCACACTTTTGATATGGCCGTGGCCCTGTCGGCCCAGCCGCGCCCCCGCGGCAACCGGGTCGCCATTCTCTCCGGCGGCGGCGGCTACTGTGTGACCATGGCCGAAGCGGCGGCCTCGTATGGGTTGGACGTGCCTCAGCTCGCCCCCGCGGATTCGGAAAAAATCAAAAAGATTCTTTACCCTTTCGCCCCCCAGCCCTGGAATCCCATCGACGCCGCCGCCGACGTCCGGCCGATGACCTATGCCCGGGTCCTCGACATCCTCTTGGGGCTGGATTCCATCGATGGCGTTCTGATGATGATCCCGTTCATGTTTTCCTTCCAGCTCCGCTCCGCGGCTTCGATTCGCGAGCTGATGGACGCCACCGAAATCATCCGCGGTTTTCCGGCAAAATATCGCAAGCCGATTATAGGAAACACCATTCCTTCGGTCGCCGTCGGGCCGGCCCTGGATCTTCTTAAGAAGGCCGGGATCCCCTTCTTTGCCACTCAGGACGAGTCGGCCCGGGCCATGCACGGGCTGGTGCGCTATCATCAATTTCTAAAAGAATAATAGGACGCGGATTTACGCTGAGATACGCAGAACAGGCTAAAATTACAGCCGGAATCCAAGGCTGCGTTTGGGCTCCGCCGAACGCTTCGGAAAATCCCCCCATTCATTTGATTGCAGGGGAGCAAAGGGAGATCTTTGTAGGGGCACGAGGCATCGTGCCCCTACAATCCCAGAAAGGATACTGCCTATTCTATTTCTGCCGAATCTGCGCTCATCCGCGTCCATCCGCGTCCCATAAAATTTTCAAAAAGCCCCGTATTTCTTGTATACCTCGGTCAAGGGCATCCCTTTCCGCAAAGCCTGGCGCATGCCCGCTTCGTTCCGCATCTTCTGCTCCGCTTCGAGGAGAACCTCTTCGGTCAAGGCTCCCGGGACCACCACCACGCCGTCCACATCCCCCAGGATAAAATCCCCGGGGAGAATGCAGACCTCCCCGATGCGGATCGGGACCTGGAGCTCTTTCAGTTCGAACCGGCTCACGGAGCTCGCCGGCATATAAAATTTCACAAAGACCGGGAACTTCGCTTTTAGGATATAGGCCGTGTCGCGGATCCCTCCGTCGACCACCGCCCCCGTGCAGCCCCGCTGCTTGGCCGAGAGGGTCATGATCTCGCCCCAGTGGGAGGAAGAAATATCCCCGCCCGTGTTCATGACCGCAACGCGATGGGGGGCGAGAGACTCCAGCATTTTGATCAGCATGGGCGTGTCGTCGCTCTTGACGTCTCCGGTCGGGTATCCCTGGCAGGTGAAGGCCGGCCCGGCCACGACCATGTTTTCTTTCAGGGGGCGGATGCGGGCGGGAAGAGAATGGCTGCGGATTCCCTTGCCGTCCAGGAGGTCCGCCACCAAGCCGGTATAGAGCCGCCGGTATCTCCGGCAGGTTTCCGCCAAAGGGATTTTCTTTTTCGCCATTGCCGTTCCTTTCATGGATTCTTGGTTAATTTTGCTCCTTATTTTTAGGATGAAAGCTTGGATTGGGCGCGCAGAAAACATTCATTGTAGGGGCGATTCATGGATCGCCCCTACGGGTGCGCCGCAGATGGACTTTTTACGAAACCACCATTCAAGGAACCAGGACAATCTTTCCATGCGCTCCCGGTTCCAACACAGCCCGGTGCGCCCGCGGCGCGTCGGCCAACGGGATTTCCTGCCCCACAACCGGGCGCAAGGTGCCGTTTTCCAGCCCGGCCTGGATGGCCGCGTGCATGGCCGCCAGCTCTTTTTCGGAGGCGTTCATGATCAGCATGCCGAGAACGGCCGCGTCCCGGCTCATGGCGTCCCGCGGGTTGATTTCCACCGCTCCCCGCGACCCGATCACGACCACTCTTCCGCCGAACGCGAGGGCCCCCAGGTCTTTCCCCAGGTTCACATTGGCCAGCATTTCCAAGATGACGTCAAACCCTCGCCCCCCCGTCAGGGAAACGCCCTTTTCAAGGTAACCGGAAGCCTTGTGGTCCAGGGACTGATGCCCCCCCTGCTCCAAGATCAGGCGGCGCCCCATTTCAGTCCCGCCGGTTCCGAACACGGTCAGGCCCGCGGCCCGGGCTAACTGCAAGGCCGCGATCCCCACCCCGCCCGAGGCTCCGTGGACCAGGACCGTTTCCCCGGCCTGGGCCTGCGCCCGGAAGAACAAGGCGCGGTAGGCCGTGTAGTAAGCGACGTGAACACCCGCGCCCTGGGCGAAGGAAAGGGAAGCCGGCAAGGAAAAAACCTGCGCCTCCGCGCAGACCGCCATCTCCGCATAGGCGCCGGTCTGGGTCCCGATGGTGTAAACCCGATCCCCCTTTTTCACCCGGGAGACCCCTTCGCCGATCTCTTCCACAATGCCCCCCGTGTCCGATCCCGGCGTATAAGGCAGGGGAGGTTTGCGGGCGTACGTCCCGGCGCGGATGTAGGTATCGAGCGGGTTTACACCAACCGCCTTGATTCTGACCGCGACCTGCCCCGGGCCCGCTTTGGGCTCGGGGATTTCCTCCAAGCGGAGAACTTCCGGGTCACCGAACGAATGGACTCGAATCGCTTTCATGATCCCTCCTCCTCTGAGAACAGTTTCTGTGTCGGGGTTTCGGGTCGGTGGAAATTTTTCATCTTTTATCCGGATCACTGCCCCCGCCCCGATTCCCTTATGGGCAGCTTCAGCATATCATTTCCCGAAGAACTTTGCCGCAGGCTTGTGCTACAATTCCCTGAAACCGGGCGGATAGAGGAAGCCCTCCGCGGCCAGGATGTTCCACGCCCGGATAAGAGGAGAACAAGAAGGCGGGTCTGGTCGATCGCCCAAATTGAGATGAACCTATTTTTGATGGTCTCGTAAGAAGTCCATCTGCAGCGTTGCGCGGCAACCCCGTCGTTGCGGCGCACCTGTGGGGGCGATTCATGAATCGCCCCTACTCCTTGAATTATGCGCGCCTGGCATTGTAGGGGCGCGAAGCATCGCGCCCCTACAATTGAAACCATCGTTCCGGTGACTTTTTACGAGTTCATCACTCTTGATTCACCCTGAAACTTTTCTCAACCAACGGAGAAGCCCCATGGATCCTAAGGTCCGGGAAGCGATTTTCCGGCAGGTGGCGGCGGAGCCCTTCGCCCAAAAATTCGGCTTAAAACTGGCGGATCTCGACGACGGGTATTCCAAAGTAGAAATGGTCTTTACCCCCGATATGGCCAATATGTTCGGCGCGGCCCACGGCGGAGCCCTTTTTGCGCTCATCGATGAGGCCTTTGAAACCGCCTCGAATTCCCACGGAACTCTGGCCGTGGCTTTGAACATGAACATCACCTACATCGCCTCTCCGGAACCGGGAACCAGGCTGACCGCCGAAGCCAAGGAGTTCAGCCGCACCAACCGCACCGCCGGGTATTCCATTCAGGTGCACGACTCCAAAAACCAGCTCATCGCCTCGTGCCAGGCTCTGGTTTATCGGAAGGGAACCCCTTTGCCGTTTCTTTGAAGAGGCCGTGTCGGTGTGTGTGTCCGTGTAAGGGAAAGACTCCGGGATTTTGAAGGATTGTTCTTGAAGGAACGTGGTGAAATGTCCGGGAGGAGAAAATGCGCATCCTGACTGAAAATCCTCTGAACGCGGAGACGCCGCCGGAGCGGCTCCGTTCCTGGATCACGGCCAATTCCGTTTTTTTCCATCGCAACCAGTCGGAGCTGAAGGAGCGCGTCTCCCTGGGCGAATATCGCCTGTCCGTCGAGGGTCAAGTCGAAAGCCCCTGCCGGTTTTCTATTGACGAAATCCTCCGTCTGCCTAAAACGATTCAGGCCAACACCCTCGAGTGCTCCGGAAATGGACGCTCCCTCCTGAAGGAGCCCGCCTCCGGCAACCCATGGACGATCGGGGGGGTGGGCAATGCGGTCTACGGCGGCGTCTGGTTGAAGGAGATTTTAAGTCTTGCCCGTCCGAAAGAGCGGGCCCGCCATGTGGCGTTCGAAGGACTTGACGAACCGGCGGGCAAAGCCAAAATCAAATTTATCCGCAGCATCCCCTTCGAAAAAGCCATGGGCACAACGATGGTGGCCTATGAAATGAATGGAGAGCCCCTCCCGCTGGAGCATGGTTTCCCGCTGCGAGCTTTGGCGCTCGGGTGGGTGGGCGCCAATTGCGCGAAATGGCTTTCGAAAATCCTCCTCCTTGAACACCCCTTTGAGGGCCACTACATGGATCGGGTTTACCGGGTCTTCCAGAAAGGCCAGGATCCAAAAACCGGCCGGGTTGTAACCCAAATCCCCTTGAAATCTTTTTTTACCCAGCCCTTGAGGGGACAAAGGCTCAAGCCGGGACGAAACGTTTTCTTGGGGGCGGCTTACGGAGGAGAAAGAGCGTTGGCGGAAATCGAGATTTCCGCAGACGGCGGCCGGAGCTGGGCAAAAGGCGAATGGATCGGGCCGCAGGAGCGTTTTGCCTGGCGGCAATGGCAATACGTCTGGGAAGCGCCCGGCCCGGGTGATTTCCGTCTCCTGGCAAGAGTGACCGATTCGCGAGGTGAGATTCAGCCCATGCAGGCGACCTGGAATGTTTTGGGGTATGAGAACAACGGCGTGATCGAGCATTCGATCTTGGTGCGGGTGGAGTAAAGAATTTCACCGCAGTTGTTCATGCCTCTTTGGGGCACCATGAACCATGAAAAGGCGCGAAGCTTCCATCCGGAAGGGGCTCTTTTCCCCTCTCCCAAGATTGGGAGAGGGATAGGGTGAGGGTTGGTTGGGCAGAGCTGCCTGGGGTCTTCTTTCCAGGGGGTCACCCTCACCCCGCCCCTCTCCCGTAAACCGGGAGAGGGAGTTAACGGGTCGAGAACCTATAAAGGTCTTTTCGGAGCAGAGGGCGCAGAGATTTTCCGGGTTCAAAAAGCAAAAAAGGCGGGAGCGGAGATTTTCTCTCCGCTCCCGCCTTTTTAAAAAAACGATTTTACTTTACGGCCTTCTTGAGGGCCTTCCCTGCGGAAAACTTGGGAACTTTCTTCGCGGCAATTTTGATCGCCGCTCCGGTCTGCGGGTTCCGGCCCATCCGGGCTTTCCGTTTGCCCACTCCGAAAGTCCCGAAGCCTACCAGCGTGACGGGCTGCCCCTTTTTGAGAGACTTCGTAATTGCCTCAAACACGCAAGAGACCGCCTCCTCGGCTAGCCTTTTGCTCTCCAACACCTTCGCCACTTCGGCCACCAAATCCCCTTTGTTCATCCAACCTCACCCCCTTTCGCTTGGCAATATCTGCATTATTGCACCCCTATTGTAGGAAAATTTTCAAACTTGTCAATTCATTTATTTCCTAATTCAAAAAATTTTTGCCCTCCCCGGATTCCGAAAACCCCTTGCTAAGAGGCAACCGCTGTGATAATTTTCAAGGAGAACGACTCCGGTTTCTCGATTTCATCTCTTAGGAGGAGGTTATATGAGCCAAGAATTTCATCCCCCTGCCCGCATCCTCATGGGACCAGGGCCCTGCAACGTGGATTCCCGCGTCCTCCTGGCCATGGCCAAACCTCTTTTGGGCCACTTAGACCCGGAGTTTATAAAAATCATGCATAAAATTCAAGAGTTGCTGCGCCCTATCTTCGGCACGAAAAACGAATGGACCATCCCCGTTTCCGGCACTGGAAGCGCCGGAATGGAGGCGGCTTTCGTCAACCTCGTGGAACCGGGGGACAAGGTAATGGTCTGTGTCAACGGGTATTTCGGGGACCGCATGGCCCAGGTGGCGGAACGCGTCACCACGAACCTGCGGATTCTTCCCGGAACCTGGGGAGCGCCCTTCGACCCGGCCTTGATCGAAAAAGAGATAAAATCGTTCCAGCCGCGAGTCCTGGCCCTGGTCCATGCTGAGACCTCCACCGGCGTTCTTCAGCCCATGGAGGAGCTCAGCAAAATTCTGAAAAAATATCCGGAAACCTATCTCCTCGTGGACGCCGTCACTTCTCTGGGCGGGCACCCGGTGAAAGTGGACGATTGGGGGATCGATGCCTGCTACAGCGGGTCGCAAAAATGTCTAAGCAGCCCTCCGGGCCTGGCGCCGATCACCTTCTCCGCGCGGGCGGTGGAAAAAATCAACAACCGCTCCCAAAAAATTCAGAGCTTCTATTTGGACATGAGCGTCTTGGGGAAATACTGGGGCAAGGAACAGACGTATCATCACACCGCCCCCATCAGCATGAATTACGCGTTGCTGGAGTCCTTGCGAATCATCCACGAGGAAGGCCTGGACAACCGCTTCGAACGCCACCGCCGCAACCACTTGGGGTTGGTCCGGGGCATCGAAGCCATGGGGTTGAAAATGCTCGTGGCCGAGCCCTACCGGCTTTGGTCCCTGAACACCGTCGTGATCCCCGAGGGGATCGACGATCTGAAGGCGCGGAAAAAACTCCTGCAAGAGTACAACCTCGAAATCGGCGGCGGTCTGGGGACCCTGAAAGGAAAGATCTGGAGGGTCGGGTTGATGGGCTATTCCTCCAGCGAAGCCAACGCCATCTTCTTCCTGACGGCTTTAGAGCAGGCGCTTCGCGAGCAGGGATTCGAAGTTCCCCGCGGCGCCGGCGCCACGGCTGCCAAGGATTTTTATTCCAAAGCCAAGTAAGCCGCCTGGCCCGCCGGAGAACATTCCGGCGGGCCCCCTCCCTGATGAAATCCCATTCCTGAGGAATTGTGTATGGGGCAGCCCTGGGCATTTTTGGCATCGAAGGTCCTGCAATCCTGCCGCGTTTTTACCGTGAGGAAGGAACGCTACCGCTCCCCGCGAACCGGGCAGGAACACGACTTTTATTTGGTCGACTCCCCCGACTGGGTGAACGTGATCCCTTTGACGGGAGATGGGAAAGTCATTTTAGTCAAGCAGTTTCGCTTCGGGACAAAAGAATTTTCCCTCGAAATCCCGGGGGGAATGCTGGATGACGGGGATACGCCTGCCGGAGCGGCGGCGCGGGAGCTTCTCGAAGAAACAGGCTACTTTGGCGACGAACCCGAGTTTTTGGGGTCCGTTCATCCCAACCCCGCTCTTCATACAAATCGGTGTTATACGTATTTAGTCCGAAACGCGGTTTTTCAAAAATCGCCCGAGCAGGATTCCACCGAAGACGTGGAAGTCGAGATCGTTCCGCTTGCCGACATTCCCGATTTGATTCAGAATGGAACCATCACCCATGCTCTCGTGGTTGCCGCGTTTTATTGGTTTTTTTCGAAGAGCGGATTCAACAATAAATCTTAACCGCGGAGAACGCAGAGATCGCGGAGATTTGCTGAATTCTGGAAAAAATTATTACGCGACCCATAATGAGGAATTCCCCTCTTTGAAAAAGAGGGGGTAGGGGAGATTTAGGACGAATACGTCCGGTCAATTATGGGCTCATTCGCAAATTGCCAATTGGCGCCCGCTGATCGCTGAACGCTTTTTGTTCATAACAAAACAGGGGAGGAAAGGGAGGAAGAGGAAGATGTCAAGGATGACGGCTATGGATGCAGCAGTGCATATCCTCGTGGACGAGGGAGTGAAGGTCATTTTCGGGATTCCCGGCGCGGGAATTCTCCCGTTCTACCAGTCCCTCCAGAAGTCCGGAAAAATCCGCCACTACATCGCCCGCCATGAGGAAGGGGCCATTCACGCCGCGGACGGCTATGCCCGGGCCATCGGGGCCGTGGGCGTCTGCGCCGCCACCTCCGGGCCCGGGGCCAGCAATTTCGTAACCGGGCTTTACACCGCCCAGGTCGATTCCATCCCGCTCCTTGCCCTCACCGGGCAGAACGTAAAGGCCCAGTTGGGAAAGGAAGCGTTCCAGGCCGTCGACATCGCCGAGGTAGCCAAACCGGTAACCAAGAAGAGCTACTGCGTCAAGGAATCCGCCCAGGTTCCCTGGGTTTTCCGCGAAGCCTTCCGGATCGCCCGGGAAGGAAGGCCGGGGCCCGTCCTCATCGACCTGCCTTTGGATGTGCAGCGGGGAGAAATCGAGTACGACCCGGCCCTCGATTCCAGGCTTGAGTTTCTGAAACCTTCTCCCCAACCCCAAAAAATCCGGAAAGCCCTGGACATGCTCCGGCAGGCCAAGAACCCGGTCCTTCTCTTGGGAGGCGGGGTGATTATCGCCGACGCCGCGGAGGAATTCGTTGGGCTGGCCGAATATTTTCAGATCCCCGTGGTCACGACCCATATGGGCAAGGGGGGATTCCCTTGCACCCATCCCCTATACGCGGGCCAGGTCGGCATCCAATGCAACACCCGTTTGGGAAACAAAACGTTCCTCGAATCGGATCTGGTCTTGGGAATCGGCTGCCGCTTCAACGACCGCCACACCGGAACCCTGGATGTTTATACCAAGGGGAGAAAGTTCATCCATGTGGACATCGACCCCATGCAGATCGGCAAGATCGTTCCCCCGGAGCTTGGCATCGTCAGCGATGCCAAGCTGGCTCTCCGGGAGATGCTCCGCACCGCCCGGGAAACGATGCCGGCCCAGGAGCCCGGCGAAAGGGCGCAAAAGATCCCGGAGCTCCGCGAGCAGTTAGCCCGCGAGTCGAATTTCGACGAGGTTCCCATCAAGCCCCAGCGGGTCTTCAAGGAGATCAACGAGTTTTTTGACGACGAAACGGTTTTCGTCACCTGCATCGGGCTGAACCAGATCTGGTCCGGCCAGTTTCAAGAGATCGCCAAACCGCGCCATTATTTGGATTGCGGGGGCGCCGGCCCCTTGGGATGGGACCTGCCGGCGGCCATCGGGGCGAAAGTCGCCCGCCCGGACAAGCAGATCGTGCAGATCGTGGGGGATTACGGCTTCGAATTCTGTTCCGAGGAACTGGCCATGGCCTGCATGTACAAGATTCCCATTCTCATTCTGATCGTCAACAACGGCTACCTCTCCCTGATCCGCCAGGCCGAGAAGTATACCTACAACATGAATTACGAAGTCTCGATCTGGTACGAGGGCGACAACAAGATGATCGATTTCGTGAAATTCGCCGATGCCTTCGGGGCGCGGGGAGAGCGGGTGGAAGACCCCCGGCAGATCAAGCCGGCCATTCAGCGGGCCCTTAAGTGGATGGAACAAAATCAGAAGCCGGCCCTCATCGACATCCTCGTCGAACGGGACACGGACGCGTCCATGGGCGCCAGCATCGATGCCGTGCGGGAATTTGAGGAAGAACGGTCAAAGGAAAAAAAGAAGAAGGGGGAACTGAAAGCGGCCTGAAGAGCGCAGAGGGCATGGCGCAGAGGGCATAGAGGAATTTCTCCTTATTTGCACCGCTGGGCTCTCTATCAATAGAATGGCGCGCATGAAGGCAACTATAGTGAACGACCTTAATAAGCAGACATGACGGCAACGATCCTTCAGAATCGAGCGGACGGATAGCCCGAAATCCCCTCCTGCCCCCCTGAAGGTGTGAAAAAATTTGATTTGAGTCGTCACCCCGGTGAAAACCGGGGTCCAGGATATTTCTAAATCCTGAAAAATACTGGATTCCGGCTTTTGCCGGAATGACCGGAAAAAGAATTGGATTGATTTTTTCACACTTTCCCTTTGCGAAAGGGGGAATGGGGGGATTTTCCGGACAATTTGGCCCTTTCACCATTCCTACTTTCTTTTGCCGTTCCCTATAACCTAAGATATCTCGCCAATCACCCCCGCCCTCGCCCTCCCCCGTCAAGGGGGAGGGATTTTTAAAATCATTTCAAATATTTTCCCTCTCCCCTCCGGGGAAAGGGGAGGGTAAGGGAAAATCTTTCAAGGCGTTCCGCGAGGCTCAAACACAGACTTTTTTTCATTTCGGCTATCCCGGCTTAGCCTCTTTCGCTCTGCGCTATGCGGTTTCAAAAGGTTGACGTAATCACCACCCGCTGAATCTCGTTTGTCCCCTCGTAGATCTGCGTGATCTTGGCATCGCGCATATATCGCTCGACGGGATATTCCTTTACATACCCGTATCCCCCGAGAACCTGGACCGCCTCCACCGCAACCCGCATGGCTACATCCGCGCAGAAGCATTTGGACATGGATGAGAGCCGAATGGTCTCCGGGCTTATCCTCGACATGTCCTTGGGCAGCTCCTGCAGCACGGAAGCCGTTTTGTACAGAAGCTGTCTGGCCGCCTCGACATTCATGGCCATGTCCGCGAGCTTGAAGGAGATGCCCTGGTGGGCGATGATCGGCTTGCCGAAAGCCACCCTTTCCCGGGCATATTTCAAGGCGTACTCAAAAGCGCCCGCGCCGATTCCCAGGGCCTGAGCGCCCACGGCCGGGCGGCTGAAATCCAGAGTCTTCATCATGATGGCAAACCCCATCCCCTCCCCGGTCAGGATGTTTTCAGCCGGGACCGGGCAATCTTCGAAGATCAGCTCCACGGTATCCGACGAACGGATCCCCATCTTGTCTTCGTGTTTGCCCACGGAGAAACCTTTGGTCCCCTTCTCCACCGCAAACACGCTCGAACCCTTGTGCCCGCCTTTGGCGGGGTCCGTCAGGGCGTACACCGTGACGATATCCGCCACCCCGCCGTTGGTAATGAAGGTCTTGCTGCCGTTCAGGATGTAGGAATCTCCCCGGCGAATTGCTTTGCTGCGGAAGGCAGCTATATCTGAACCGCCGCTCGCTTCGGTCAGGGCGAATGCCGACAGCTTATCCCCCGAGGCCAGGGCCGGGAGAAACTTTTTCTTCTGCGCCGGACTGGCGGCCAGAAGGATTGGCAGGGTCCCCAATTCCTGGGCCACGGGAAGCATCCCCGTGGAGGCGTCGATTTTCGACAGCTCCTCACAGACGATGATCAAAGAAAGAAGGCCGGCCCCGCTGCCGCCGTATTCTTCGGGGAAATCCACGCCGAAGAGGCCGTTTTCCCGGATCAGCTTCACCATCTCCCAACTGAACTCCCCCTTCTGGTCCCGCGCCCCGGCCCCGGGCTCCACTTTTTCCCTGGCTAACTTCCGGACCATGTCCCTAAGCAGCAGTTGTTCTTCGGTCAGATCGTATTGCATGCCCTGATCTCCTTCCCCCTTGCGTTATTTTACGTTCACCCTTTTCTTGTTCTTGAGGGCATTCTAAAAAATTTCGGGAATTTTTGTCAACTAAAAGGAGGGCGTTGAACAAAGAAATCGGCGAGGAAGGATTTTTGATGACCGCGTAAAAAGTCAAATAACTCGTCACCCCGGCGAAAGCCGGGGTCCAGAACGTCTTGAATTTACTGGATTCCGGCTTTCGCCGGAATGACAAATTCTATGGAATTGCGCTTTTGTAACATTTTAGCATTTTGAAAAGCCATTAAATCTCCCTTGATCCCCCTTTTCAAAGGGGGAAAAAATGGGATCTTTCCGTGAAAGCGCGCTGAAAAGCTCTCCTCCTTTTGAAAAAGGGAGGACGGGAGGGATTTCTGAACCGAAATTTCAAAAAGCTAATGTAATACCGCTTTTTTACGCAGCCATCCAATGTAAAAAAAACCGGGGAGGGTTTTCCTCCCCGGGATGGGCGAGCAGTTAGAAGGGTCGGTCGAGGATCGTCCAGGCAAAGAAATAGACAAGCAGAATCGTCGCCCAGGCACAATTGACCGCCAGCGACAGGCCTTTTGGCTTAATGGCATCGGGAAGATACTTGCGGTTCAGGATGATAATCATGAATGTAACATAAGCCTGAGTCGCACATCCGAGCCAGTTCGAGAGGAGCCAGATAAAATAGGGGGTTTTCATGTAGGTCCCGATGACCCCATAGATGACCAAAACACCCAGCATGATGAAATACCAAAACCGGTAGGGGCGCTTCCCCATGGTATCCGGGTGTTCCAGATAGATGGTATCGGCCCACATGCGGGCGACTCCGTCATAGATAGCAAACTGGGTGTCGAAAAGGGCGAAAACGATGACCAGCGCGAAGAGCACGAATCCAATCTGCCCATAAACCGATTTGAAGATCTCCGCCATCACGATGGCGACCTTCCAGCCGGAAGGAAGCTCCATCTTATAAATGGTCGCCGCCGAGAAACCGGCCAGGCTGATGAAATACGTAAACATAATCCCGCCGAGGATGACGAAGAAGACCAGGAGGGAGATGTCGTTGATCCGCAACCACTGTTTGAATTTGGCCAGTTCCTTGGGGTTGTTGGCATCGAAAATGTAGCCCGTTGCGTTGATATCCTCGGGCTTGTATCCGAGACCGGTCACGCGGCCGAAATACTTCCCCATGCCCATGCCTTTTTCCCGGACCCAGTAGGTGTGCCAGAAATTCCAGAACCCGCCGGCCGGTTGCATAAGAAAAGGCCCGATCATCCCCAGGGTGATTCCGGCGGGGATCAGGCCCACGCTCAGCCACCCCTTGGTCACGGTGCCGACCGCAGCCGAAGAGGTCATGGCCACGGTGAAGAAGACCACCCCGAGATTGGCCACGACGAAGGAAGCCATCATGATGTATTCCAGGGTGGTGGAAACATAGCGGCTGAAGGCAAAGACCAGAAAAACGGCGCACAGTGCCACGAGGGACCAACTCTGCCATTCTCCGAATCCAGCAAGAGCGGCCGCGCCCGCGGCCGCGCCCGTAATCCAGGCCGGCCAGGCGACCTGGATCCAACACAAAATCGCCGAAACCCAGGACCAAAGCTTCGGCGGGCCAAGACGGGAAAATCCCATGAGGGCCGTCTCGCCCGTGGCAATGGTATAACGGGCAATCTCATGGTTCAGGAACAATTGGCAAACGCAGGAAACCCAGTAGAGCCAGAAAATTCCCACAAACAGCTTGGCGCCCATGTAGCCGGCATGATAGGCCTCGAACCCGCCCACGGCCAAGGCCCCCAAAATGATCGCCGGCCCGGCGAACTGCATAATCCCTTTCACCGTAAGCGGCGGAGGCTCCGGCATCTCCCGGATCTCCCATGGGGGTTTCACGTCGCCCGCTTTAACCGTACGAACGCCTTTCTGATCTGCTGCCATTACATTTCCTCCTTTCGGTTGAGAGAAGTGCAATCACAAATCTTTCAAGACCTCATACGACTTCTGTTACATTCTGTTGATTAAAAAGGCAGGGAAGGCTACCGATTCACGCCCTCGTCAATAAACCGGAACCCGATGGATGGGATATTATGCAAACCCGAAGTGTTTGTCAATAGATTTTTCTTGCTGAGGGAGGTCTCTGCAAGTTCATGGAACTATTTTTGTTCGGCACTCCCGGAAAAGCGGGAGTCCAGGCGCTGTCCCCGCGAAAGCAGGGAACCAGTATTTAATGGGAAGATTGAGGTTCTGTGAAACTCTTGGAATCAAGGAGAATGGTTTTCCGGGCAAGCGTAGCGCGACCCGGAATCCAGGAACTATATTTGGATTCCGGCTTTCGCCGGGATGACGAAGTAAGTGACTTTTGCAAGAGTCCGATGGATTCCCCGCATCAAGTGCGGGCAGTTCTGGTTTCGCAGAAACGGCGGGGCGAGAGGTAAAAGGAATCTTTCCGGAACCTTAGAAAGCCTTTTCCATTTTTAAATTTTTTCAATTTGCAATGAATTTCAGCCGCCCCCCTGCCCCCTTTTTTTTAAAGTCCTTCCTTTTTCAATTCCTCGACCAGCTTTTTCTGTTTTTCACTGAGAGTTTTGGGCGTTTTCACAATGAGGCGGACGAATTCGTCGCCCTTCCCTCCGCCTTGGAGGCGGGGCAGGCCGAACCCCTTCAGGCGGATCCGGCTGTGGCTCTGGGTTCCCGCCGGAATTTTGATGTGCTTCGGACCTTCTAAGGTGGGAACTTCCGCGGTCGTTCCGAGGAGCGCTTCCCACAGCTTGATCTCTTTTTCGACCGTGATGTCGCTTCCGTCTCTTTTAAAGGTCGGATGCTCGGCTATGCTCACTTTGAGGTAAAGATCGCCCGCCGGCATGCCCCGCATCCCCTCCCCTCCCTTTCCGGAGAGGCGCATCTTCTTGCCGTTTTCGATGCCGGCGGGGACTTTTACCGTAACTTCTTCTACGCGGTTGCCGCGGGTAAACCGGATTTTCTTTTCGCCCCCCGCGGCGGCTTCCTGGAAGGTGAGGGGCAATTCCATCTCCACATCCTGCCCCTGCCCCATCCTCGGCCCCTCGCCGGCGCCCTCTCCGGAGTAGGCGCCCCCGAAATCATAACCCTGGCCGCCCCGCTGCCCGAAAAGATCCCCGAACCCACCGTATTGGGTCTTGGCTCTCCGCCCGCCCCCGCCTCCAAAGATTCGGGAAAAAACATCATTCTGAGAGAACCCGAGGTCCTTGAAAAGGTCGCTGACGTCAAAGCCGCGGAAGATATCCTCCTGGGAATACCTCTGGCTGAACCCGGACGGCCCGAACTGGTCGTATTGCTCCCGCTTCTTTTTGTCGCTGAGGACGGCGTAGGCCTCGTTGATATCCTTGAAGCGCTCTTCCGCCTGCTTGTTCCCCGCATTGCGGTCGGGGTGGTGTTTCATCGCCAATTTGCGATACGCCTTCTTGATCTCGTCTTCGGTGGAGGTTTTCTTGACCCCCAGAGCTTCGTAATAATCCTTTTTGGCCATCTTTTCACTCGTCCTTGTAGATTTCTCGGATCATCTGATTCAAATATCCATCCGGGTTTTCGATTCCTTCCGGAGGAATCAAAAATTCCCGCACGCCGGTCTTTTCCCGGATCAGCTTCAACCCATGGTCGTAATTGTGATAGGACTGCTTCAGAGCCTCCCCGGCATCCGCGCCTTCTCTCCAAATTTTCTCCGCGAAAAGATCGATCGCCTCTTCGGTAAAGCCAAACGGAATCTCGTTGCGGGCGGAAAAAGCCCGGGCAAAATCCAAAGCGGCCCGGCGAACCGCCACGAACTCTTCCACGACCGAATCTAAATCCATTCTTCCCTGAATGGTGCGCCGGGTTACGAGTTTGCGGCGATGGTCGGAAAAATAGATCCCCTGCCCCTCTAAGAGTTCGTTTTCCTTCAGGCGCATGGACTTCTCCAGCTCTCCTTCCTCTTCGGCAAGGAGGGTCTGGAACCGGGCTTCCTGTTCCGGGTCATCCGGGTTCCGCAGGATTTTTCCCAGCTCCCCGGCGGGATCCGCCACCATGGCGGCGGTGACGGCCAGACGGCGGATGTCCGTCGAAGGAAGAGCATGTTCAAACTTGATCAGCACCTTCTCCACGGCGCTCACCAATCCGCGGGCGCCGGTTCTTTCCAAAAAGGCGTTCTCGGCGATCCGGTGCAGGGCCTCGTCCTCAAACTGCAGGTCGATCCCGTAGGCCTTGAAATCCCGTTTCTTGCTGCTGATGATGGGGCTCTTGGGGTTGCGCAGGATGTTGTAAAGATCCTCCACTTCCAAGTGCTCGAAAACCGTAACAACCGGCAGCCGGCCGATGAATTCCGACTCGAAGCCGTATTGAATCAAATCCTCCGATTTCACCTGCTGCAGGTACTCCATCCCTTCATCCTTGGATTTGATCTCCGCCCGGAAACCCATTCCCTGCCGGTTCAGCCGCTTCTTGACGATCTCCTCCAGACCGTTGAAGGCGCCGCTCATGATGAAGAGGATATGCTTGGTGTTGATCTTCTTCTTTTCCTTTTTCCCCGTCTTCTGGAATTCCATCAGGGCTTCCATCTGGGAAACCGGGTCGTGGGGAACCTTCAGCTCCACCTCCGTCTCTTCCATGGGTTTGAGGAGCGCCCGCTGGACCCCGGACCGGGAAACGTCGGGACCGACCAAGTTGGAGGAAGCGGCGATCTTGTCCACTTCGTCCAGGTAGATGATTCCGTACTGGGCCAGTTCGATGCTGCCGTTCGCCTCGTAAACCAGGTCCCGCACCAAGTCCTCCACGTCCCCGCCCACATATCCCGTCTCGCTGAACTTCGTGGCATCCCCTTTCACAAACGGGACCCCGATCTTCTTGGCGATGAGTTTGACCAGGAACGTCTTGCCGACGCCCGTGGGCCCGATCATCATGATGTTGTTCTTGATCTCGCCCACGCCTTCGTAACGCTTCCCTCTGCTTTGCAGCTCGAACATCTTGATTCGGTTGAAATGAGTGCAGACCTTCGTGGCCAGGACCTCCTTGGCCTCGTCCTGCCGGACCAAATATTCGTCGAGGTAGGATTTGAGCTCCTCCGGCTTCATCTCGAAATTGATGGATAAAGGCTCGGGCTTTTTCTCCTTTTCCCCTTCGTCTATCTTCTCGCCCGCCGGTTCCGGCATGGGGGCAATGCCGCCGAATTGGATTCTGCGGCCGTACTTCTTGGCCAAATAATCGCCGATATCCTTCTGGATCTCCTTGATATCTATATTCTTTGTCTCAAAGTCGTTTTTCATGATCCCGCACACCTCCCCTGATTGGCGCTCAGATAATAATATAAGTCTTTCCCGATAAAGATGCCAATTAAGAGGATAGAGACACCCTTCATCGTTTCGTTCTTTAGGCCTTCAGAACCGGAACCGTGCTTTTTCCCAACATCTTTCGCAGCTCTTCCCCTTGCACAATTTCTTTCTCCAGGAGGAGCCGGGCCAGATCGTCAAGAATCCCGCGCCGCTCGGATAGGATCTTTTGAACCCTCCGGTGGGCCTCTTCCAAGAGCCGGGAAATTTCGTTGTCGATCTCGGCGGCCTTTTCCTCGCTGTAGGTCTTGCCGGCGCCGGGCATGAGGCTCTCCGGCATGAACATGGGGCGCCGGTCGCGTTCATAGGCGACCAGGCCCAGGCGTTCGCTCATCCCGTACTCCGTGACCATGGAACGGGCTATATCCGTGGCCCGCTGGAGATCGTTTTGGGCGCCCGTGGAGATTTCCCCGAAGACGATCTCCTCCGCCACCCGGCCTCCCAGCAGAACCGCCAGGCGATCGAGGAGTTCGGTGCGGGTCATCAGATAGCGGTCTTCCGTCGGCTGCTGCTGGGTATACCCTAAGGCAGCAATGCCCCGCGGGATGATCGTAATCTTGTGAACCGGGTCGGCATGGTCCACCGACTCGGCCACGATCGCATGGCCCGACTCGTGGAAGGCGACAATCTCTTTTTCCTTCGGGCTCATGACTCGTTTTCGTTTTTCCAGGCCGGCGACCACCCGGTCGATGGCCTCGTCGAATTCCCCCGGGCCGACATTTTCCTTGTTCTTGCGGGCGGCCAGAAGCGCCGCCTCGTTCACCAAGTTGGCCAAATCCGCGCCCACAAAACCGGGGGTGCGGGCCGCAATCTTATGCAAATCCACATCCTCCCCCAGGAGAACATGTTTGGAATGGATCTTCAAAATCGCTTCGCGGCCGTTGATGTCCGGGCGGTCCACGAGAACCTGCCGGTCGAAACGCCCGGGACGGAGCAGCGCCGGGTCCAGGATCTCCGGGCGGTTGGTGGCCGCCATGATGATGACCCCTTTGTTGGACTCGAACCCGTCCATCTCCACCAAGAGTTGGTTGAGGGTCTGCTCCCGTTCGTCATGGCCGCCCATCACATTGATCCCTCGGGCTTTGCCCAGCGCATCCAGTTCATCGATAAAAATGATACAGGGGGCGTGGCTGGTCGCCTGGGAGAAGAGGTCCCGCACCCGAGCGGCGCCGACGCCGACAAACATTTCCACGAATTCGGAGCCGCTGATGCTGAAGAAGGGAACCCGCGCCTCGCCGGCCACGGCCTTGGCCAGGAGGGTCTTGCCCGTCCCCGGAGGGCCGACTAAGAGGACGCCTTTGGGGATCCGCCCCCCGAGTTTCTGAAATTTAGCCGGACTCTTGAGGAACTCCACCACCTCCTGGAGTTCCTCTTTCGCCTCGTCGATCCCGGCCACATCCGCAAAAGTTGTTTTGCTTTCATCCTCGGCAAAGAGCTTAGCCTTGCTTTTGCTGAAGGACATCACCCCCATCCCCGGTCCCATCTTTTTCATGGCGAACCGCCAGATCAGAAAGAAGATGGCGATGGGGATCACCCAGGAAAGGAGGCTGTTCAAAAAAGCGCTCTGGTAAACACCGGAATAATCTATTTTATTGTCCTCCAGCTCCTTTACCAGCGCGGGATCCTCCACCCGCACGGTCATGAATTCCCGCTCCTTTTGCCCCTCCTTCCCCTTGATGACCCCCGTGATCGTCTGCGGACCGATGGCGATTTTTCCCAATTGTTTCTCGGCCACATACTGTTTGAAGGCGCTGTACGTGAGGGTTTCCACCTTGGGGGACAGGAAGTAGTTCTGGACCAGGGTGATGAGCAGAAAAACGATGACGAAATACCAGATGCTGAAGTGGGCCTTTGGGGGGAGAGAGCTCCGTTTTTTCTGCTGCGGATCCTGCGACCCGAACAGACTGCTCAATTTTTCTTTCAAGAACTCAGAGGGTTTTTTCTCTTCATCCGCGCCCATCCGATACTCCTTTCAACACCCAATGCGAAAATCGGCGTTATCAACCGATATGATTATTGTAAAGTCAAAGAGGAAAAGATTCAATGCTTCCCGCTTTGTTCTTTATCCCCGGAAAGGCGCATCAGGTTTTTGAGTGTTTTTCGAATCTCCTCGGCCATGAGGCGATCCGCGGGAAGTCCTCGCGCCTGGAGCCAGTCCGCGATTTTTTTCCGGGCTTCCTCGGGCTTGTTCTGCGCCAACTTGAATTTCCCGGTTATCTCCTCCACCTGGAGAGCAAAAACACCCGTTGCCGCCAGGACTTTCACATACAGCGGGCCATCGGGCGTCACTTTACGAAACCTCCCCTCAGGCTGGTACTTTTCCATGAGCCGATTGAGAACAGCGCACTTTTCCTTCGGATCGTCGAGGGTCTGGCATCGCCCCCGGACGGTTACTGATTTGAAGGCCGCGGTCGCGTTGGTGGCGTTCTCCTCCGACAGCAGGTAGGAAGGAACATAGGACTGGACGGAGACCGCGCAAAAGGTCGCCCGGGGATCCCGCTGGAGACTCTCGAACCGCTCTCCGGCAATCGCCCCGTGCCACAAAATGCGGCCGTCATAAACGAAATTCAACGGAGTAATCCGCGGGAAGCCGTCCGGGCCGTTGAAACTCAGCGATCCGACTTCCGCCGTTTTCAAAACCTCTTCCAAACTCTTCCGATCATCGGCCTCAAATTCCTTGCGACGCATCCCGCCTCCTTTTTCTCCTCTGGGTTGGAAATTTTGGCTATAATAACACACATGACCGAACCCGAAAACAAGGATTTGCGCCTGCTCCTGGCGGAGCGGATCCGCAGGAAGGGGCCGATTTCCTTTGCCGAATTCATGGATTTGGCTCTCTACCATCCCCGGCACGGCTATTATAACTCCGGAAGGGAAATTCTCGGCCCCGATGGCGATTATTATACCAGCCCCGGGGTTCACCCTGTTTTCGGAAAGCTCCTGGCCCGGCAGCTCAACCAGATGTGGGAGGTCCTGGATCGTCCTTCCCCGTTTTTTCTTATTGAGATGGGGGCGGGAAATGGCCTTCTCTGCGCCGATCTCCTGGGTCACCTCCGGGACTTTTATCCGGATTTCTTTGAAAATCTCCGCTATTTTCTCGAAGATCAGAGCCCGGTAATGCGGGATAAGCAAAAAGCCCTCCTGGCCGGCTTTCTTCCCCGCGTTGGCTGGACAGTCGGGGAGGATTTGCTCGTCGGTGGAAAAAGGCATATCGGCTGCGTTCTTTCCAACGAGCTGATCGACGCTTTCCCGGTTCACATCGTGCAGCAATCAGGGGGGGAGCTTCAGGAAGTATTTGTAACCCTGCAAGGCGATTCTTTTGCCGAGACGTTAAGAGCTCCCTCTTCCCCCGTGCTCGCCGAGTACCTGCATCTCTACGGCGCCCCTCTGGAGGATGGGCAGCGCGCGGAAATTAATTTGCCGGCCTTGGCTTGGTTGGAGAAGGCAAATCGGGTTCTTGAACGGGGGTTTATCCTCACCATCGACTATGGCTTCGAAGCCGAAGTTCTTTATGCGCCTTCCCGCCGGAACGGAACCCTTCTTGCCTATTTCCGCCACGACACATCCCCGAACCCCTACCGGCGCCTCGGGTTCCAGGACCTTACCTCCCACGTGAATTTTTCGGCTTTGATCCGCAGAGGAGAGGAATTGGGGCTGAAGAAGATCGGCTTTACGGACCAATACAAATTCTTGCTTGCCTTGGGCCTGCTTCAGGAAATGGAAGACTTCGAAAGAAAATCCGCCCTTTATTCCGCCGCTCAATTCCTGAAAGACAAACTGGCCATGAAACATTTCCTGATCCCGGGCGGCATCGGAACCATATTCAAGGTTCTGGTCCAGGGCAAAGACGTCGGCAAGCCCGAATTGATCGGTTTCGGCGATCCATTTTAATCACCTGCCAAGGCCGAGGGGGAGAGGGAAGAAATTCCCCTCCTTGAAAAAGAGGGGCCAGGGGAGATTTCGGAGGAAAAAGGGGAAGGCCTATGCCCAAGAATACTTCTGAAAAAAAAGAAGGTTTTACCCGAGCCTTGAAGGAATTGGCCGGGATGAACCTGCCCTATCGGGTGATGACTTTCGAGGCCAAGGATAAAAACGCCGAGGAGGTGACCCGCGAGACCGGGTTTCCCTTGGCCCAGGTCGTGAAAACGCTCCTGGTCAGGGGAATTTCCAAAAAATACTACCTCGCCCTTTGTCCGGGGGACAAGCAGGTCGGTCTGAAAGCGTTGGCCAAAGCCGTGAACGAAAAAATTGTCGAAATGGCCGGGCGCGAGGAGGTGCCGAAAATAACCGGCTATTTCATCGGCGGCGTGAGTCCCTTGGGAACCCATCGCCCCCTGCCCGTGGTCTTGGAATCCTCCCTTTTGAGCCTGCCGGAAATCGCCGTCAGCGCCGGCCAATGGGGCTGCCAGGCCGTTCTCCGCCCCCGGGACCTCCTCTCCGCCTTGGGGAGCCAGGGCCTCGGTTGCCCCCTTCGCCCAGCCCATCGACGACAAATAAAATATTTTAACCGCGGAGCGCGCAGAGGCCGCCGAGATTTTCTGAATCAGAATAACCGCAAGACCGCCGCTGTCGGGGCGCGGGGGACGGAACGGTTGCTTGGCCATGGTCCTACGGCCGCTCTACCCATCTCGGCAGCCGGCGACGCCCCCCCCTCATAACCGGGTTCTCTCCCCCAAGGGAGGTACACTTTTCGTTTCCCAGGGACACCTGCTATTGCATGGGGGAAAAGGCAGCCGGCAGCATGATCTTGTTCACCTGGTTCAGCAGATAATCGGCCCCTCCCCCCGGCGGCCACAAACCCTGCTGCACGGCTTGGGAGCGGATAGCCCCGCGTTGGTCGAGGCTGTTATAGGGCCAGATATGAATAAATCGATTGGCCTCGCCGACATCGATATTTCCGGCGACGGCAAGCGGCGAAAGCTTCAGCCGCCCGGCGAGTTTGGCCTCCCAATTCTTCATGAGGTCGGGCAGCCTACCAAGCCGGACCGTGTATTGGCGCATTTCATAAATCGGTCCGAACTTTCCGGGGCTGAGCAGCGGCGAAAAGGGAAAGGGAACCAGGATTTCGGATTGCATGGAGCGAACGAACTCGCCGATTTTGGGCGGCCAGTTCGCATCTTTGGAGGCCTCGGCCCTCACCCGGGATCGTTCCGCCAGGTCGCGATACGGCCAAACATGAATGATCTCGTTTAGCGGGCCAATCTCCGTGTGCCAGAAGGCCGCCAGCTCCGAGTACTTCTTCCGGTGCTCATAAGCCTCGCCAAAACGTTTCTCGACCTCGGCCAGGGTCCCCACGGCGAGAACGTACGTGCGAATTTCGTAAATCATCTTCTACACTCCTTTCGCTGACTTTTAATGCGACCTCCCTTTGGGATAGGGTGAGTATACTGGCAAGGCAAATATTCTTCAAGGGAATTTGACTCTTGCGGTACCCATTCAGTGACGGGGGGGGGTGGCAGGCTTTGTTGTTGGCCTGGGGGTTTGGGCGGTACGCGCCGGAAGCATCGGTCGGGATGAGCAGAGACTCGGAGAAAACCCTGAGACTCCGATATCAGCGGCGGGAGGCCTTGGCCCCCGCCCCCGTCCACGAAGAAATCAGCGCCTTATGATTCCAAGCGTAGCGCCCGGACCCCCAGGCCAGGACACCTCCTGGTATTCACGCCGGACCTGAATCCGTAGCGGCTTCCCACCCTTGACTGAAGGGGTACCTCTTGCGGCCCTCCACCTTTGATATTTGCCTTTGCGGGGAAAGCTTGGACTGGGCGCGGGGGCGGCGGCGCGATTTGCGAAAGCACCGGCCGGGATCTCGGCTTGCATCAGCGAAACCAAAAGAGTTTCCGCAAAGAGAGGCGGAGCCCTAAGGGCCCGCCCGATCCCAGGGAAAGACCACCGCCTCGTGGTTTCGCAAAGCGCGATGCCGCCCCCGCGCCCCGGCGGGGGTTTGAAACTTCTCGAACCTCTTACATTTTTTGAAGAGTGAACCAGGGGGCAAGAATTTGAGTCCCGCGAATTTTGAATTTTCATCGCCGGCAGGAAGAAAAACCGATAAGCCGGCCAGGCATAGAAGTCGAGCCAGAAAGGGGCTTGGGGCCGCTTTCACAAAATTTACCCCAAATAGGGGGAAAAGCTTGACAGGAGTATTCGATTGTGTTTTTAAATATGAAGGAGTAACGTAACATTTTAGCATTTTGAAAAGCCATTAAATCCCCCTTGATCCCCCTTTTCAAAGGGGGAAAAAATGGGATCTTTCCGTGAAAGCGGGCTGAAAAGCTCTCCTCCCTTTGAAAAGGGAGGACGGGAGGGATTTCTGAACCGAAATTTCAAAAAGCTAAAGTGATACGGAGTAACAAATTCAAAGGAGGCAAGGAGGGAAAAGGCCATGAAGATCCGCAAATGTATCGCCGTCTCGTTGTTCGCAGTCATCAGTATTGCCTTGTTGGGGTGCCAGGGAATGAAGGTCGGTTTGCAAAATTATAATCCTGCTTTCTCTTCGGAATATGATGTTTACAAAGGAAAACGCGTATTCCTCATGAATTTCAACAATCAGGCCAGGGAGACGGGGATTCGCGAATTTTACAGCCCGGACATGAAATTTCGGTACTCCTCCAACGACCTTGTGAGCAATTATTTCTGGTATTCTTTCCGCGAAGCTTTCACGAAATTGGGGATGACGGTTTCGGACGAAGACAAACCCGACTACTCGGCAACGGGGATGTGGGTTTCTCTTCTTTCGATTTCGGATGTAAAATTCCACGTGCTTCTGACGGTCCAAGAGCGAGAGAAGGCCATCCTGAAAAAGGAGTATTCCATCCAGGAGCCCCCTCCGGGGGAGAAAGACCGCACTCCGGCTGTCCTCGAACAGCGCGTTTATAAGATGACGAATCGTTTAATCGGAGCCATTTTGGATGATCCGGAATTTCGCAAACTCTTCACAAAATCCTGAAACGCGGAAAACCCGACACATTTCGAATACCAGGAGGATGGGGCATGAAATTTCATGGGGTCGCCAAAGGGGCGTTGGGGTTTTTGGGCTTTGCTTTGTTCATGGCCACGATAGGCTGTTTCGGAATAAAAATCCCCCTGGACCATTATGCGCCTACAATGGCCGAAGGACTGGAGGCTTACAAGGGGAAACCGATTTATCTTATGAATTTCGACAACCAAGCTAACGACACCAGCGTTTGGCGGTATTACAGCCCGGACCGAAAATTTGACTATTTTACGAACAACACTCTTCACAACTACTTTTGGTATGCTTTCCGCGATGCCTTTTTGAAAAGCGGAATGCGCGTCTCCAACGTGGATAACCCGGACCCCAAGGCGCCGGCAATGTGGGTGACCCTCCTATCCATAACGGATGAGCAATACCGGGTCCGGGTGACCGTCCAGAAAAGCGGCGTAACCGAGTTCGTCGAAACCTACACAATCCAGGAGTCCATTTTGGAAGAAAAGGACCGCACCCCTCCGCTCCTGGAGCAGCGCGCATATCGGATGATGAACCGGCTAATCGACTCGATCCTGAAAGACAACAATTTCCGAAAAGTGATTACGGCCCCCTAAAAAGATTTCTCGAATCATCTCCGGTTGAGTTAGTCGTTCGGGCCCGTCTCCTTGTTGCCCGGGCAAGAAAGCAGGCGCCGAAGGCAAAAAGGGGCGGGAGAAACCTTCCCGGTTCCCCCCTCTTGGGATCCGCAAAGAGACGCGGAGGGAAAAGGGATCGCCGGGCTGAAACGGCGGAAGCCCGCATCGGGAAAAAAGGACCTCCGCCTTTTTTGGCGAGGCGAATGCTTTTTTGCCCGGGCAGGGGAGCCCTAAGCAATAAGGATTCTCCTTTATTCGCAGAACCCGCTGAAAATACGTGCTTCCCAGGAAGATAACCTGTTTCCCCTTTAACGAAACTGGAGAGGATCCGATTTCTCTTCGGTATCTTAAAAGGAGCGTGGATGCACCGAACAAGCCTAAACGCATGAACAAAAAATCCCGCTGGGTCATTGTTATCCCAACCTACAATCATAAAAAGCATCTGCGGCGGGTCGTAGAAAATACTCTCCAGCTTGGATTCCCGGTTTGGGTGATAGACGACGGCTCGACAGACTCAACCCCCGAAATATTAACCTCCATTCGCGGATTAGCCGCCATTCGCCACGAGAAGAATCGCGGGAAAGGGGCGGCCCTGCTCACGGGGTTTGCCGCTGTCGCCCCCGAAGCCGACTGGGCAGTCACCCTGGATGCGGACGGGCAGCACAATCCGGAAGAAATCCTCTCTCTGATCCAGGCGATCCCCGATGGGCAAAGGCCCTTGGTAATCGGGAAACGGGAAGGGATGGAGAAAGGAGAGGTTCCTTGGACCAGCCGCTGGGGAAGAAAATTCTCCAACTTTTGGGTTTGGGCTGCCTGCGGGAGACGGTTTTCCGACTCCCAGTCCGGATTCCGAATCTACCCCCTCCCTGAAGCCACGCAGCTTGGAACCCGGGCGAAGCGCTACCAATTCGAGGTGGAAATCCTGATCCGCGCCGTCTGGAACGATTTCCCCGTCCGGGAAGTCCCGGTGGCCGTTCATTACGGGCCCGGGGAGGAGAGGGTTTCCCACTTCAGACCCTGGCTGGATTTCTGGCGCAACACCCGGACCTTTGCCCGGCTGGTGGCGATGAGAATTTTTATTCCCTTGAGACTTCGGAAATGAGCCGACTTCGTTCCCTTATCGAGGGAAAAGCGCGTTATCTTCTTATCCTGATCATCCTGTCCGGGGTGGGTGCGGCCTTTTGGGTTGGTGTGGAAAGGCTCAAGGTGGACACCGCGATCACTTCGGCCCTCCCAGGGAACGACCCCGTTGTCGACGCGGCCCAGCGGATTTTCAAACACCATCCGGTTTTGGAGAACGTATTCGTTCAGATCCGCATGTCGGGAAGCGCGCCCGATCTGGACGCCCTGGTGGAGGCCGGTGATCTTGTTTCCGGCGCCCTTGCGGAAAGCGGTCTCGTAAAGATCCTGTCCGGTAAGGAAGGGGCGAGTTCTTTCGCCTCTTTGCTGGAAGCGGTTACCGAAAATCTCCCTTTATTCTTCACCCGGGATGAACTCGAGGGTCGGGTCCAAAGCCTGACCCATCCGGATCAAATCAGGAAATCTTTGCAGGATCAGTTTCGCCAGCTGGCAGACTTGGGAAGCATCGGCCTCACCCCCTATCTCGCCAAAGACCCGTTGGGTCTTAGAAACCTTGTCCTTTCCCGCCTTTCCGCCGGTTTGCCCTTCAAGGAGGCCGCGGTCCATCAGGGGCACATCGTGAGCAAGGATCACCGGCACCTTCTCCTCATCGCCGAGCCCCGCCGCTTTTCGCAGGACGCGTCTTTCGCCCACAGGATGGCGGAGGCGCTGGAGGCGATCTCCCCGAGGCTTGAAAAGATCTCTGTTTCCGGCGATCGATCTTTCAAGATGGTCTATGCCGGCGCCTTCCGGGCTTCCCTGGATAACGAGAGAATCATCAAGCGGGACACCTCCAGGGCCCTTACTCTGGTTGCGGTCGGCCTCATCCCCTTGGCCTTTTTGAGTTTTCGGCGGGCCTGGCTGGGAATCCTGTCCTTTGTTCCGGCCATAGCCGGAACCATGCTGGCCGTCTTCGTCTACGCTCTCACCCAAGACTCCATCTTTGCCGTAACCATGGGCTTCGGCGGCGCCCTGATCGGGATCGCCGTGGACCATGGCATGGCCTATGTCATCCTCCTCGACCGCCCCTTTGCAACTAAGGGATGGGCGGTCGCCGGAGAGGTGTGGTCCGTTTCCTCCATGACCGTCGTCTCCACAATCATCGCCCTCCTCTCCCTCATGCTTACCGGCATCCCTCTCTTCGCTCAATTGGGGCTTTTTTCGGCTTTGGGGGTGGGGCTGTCGGCTCTCTTTGTCCACGTCTTCTTTCCCCTTCTTTTCCCCCGCCTCAAAGGTTCCCGGAAAAAGAAGGCCCTGTGGATGGAACGCCTCATGGATAGGCTGGTCACCTCCTCAAGCTGGTGGACAGTGGGCGGATTTGCCGCTTTCGCCTTGGTGATGATTTTTTTTGCCAAGCTTCAATTCAGCGCGGATCTCGAATCCATGAACACGGTGTCCAAAGAAACGAGGGGGGCGGAACAAAACATCGAAGCGGTCTGGGGCGGTTTCCCGCGCAAGCCCTGCGTCATGATAAAAGAGACAACCCCGGCAAATCTCTGGCAGGAAGTGGAACGGCTCGGCGAGTTCCTGAGAAGGGAAAAGGAAGCCTCTGCCCTTGAGGGAGATCTACCCCGGGCAACGCTCCTCCCCGGACCTAAGGCGCAGGAAACGAATTTGAAGGCTTGGCGGGAATTCTGGGACCGGGATCGGATCGCCGCTTTAAGGATCTCCTTCCAGGAGGGGGGCGCAAAATTGGGTTTTAAGCCGGATGCGTTTGCCCCCTTTTTCCAGATCCTTCAGGAGGCCCGGGTTCCCCAGCCATTTTTCTCCGAAGAGCTCTTTCCCCTTTTCGGCATTTTCCCAGGGGGTGGAAAGAATGGAGATTGGGTTCTTGCGGACATGGTTACGCCGGGGCCCAAGTATCAGGGCGAGGACTTTTTCAAGCGGGCGTTGCAGGAGGGTTTCTTCTCCTTTGATTCCGCCCATTTCTCCCGCCATCTGACCAGAGAGCTCAACCGCTCCTTCATCCGGATGCTCCTGATCGTTGGCGGGGTAACCCTTCTCGTTCTCTTTTTCTATTTTCTGGATTGGCAGATCCTTCTGCTCGCGGTTGCCCCGGTCACTTTTTCCTTTGTGGCCACCTTGGGAACCCTAGGGCTCCTAAACCTCCCGCTTTCCATACCTTCCCTCATGCTGGCGCCGCTGGTTATGGGTCTGGGGCTCGAACAAGGTCTCTACCTCGTCCGGTCTTCCCAGCGGTACGGATCCGGCCCCGATTCAAATTCCGACGCCTTCCGGGTCACGATCCTCGTTTGCAGCATTACCACGCTGATCGGCTTTGCTTCCTTGCTTTTTTCCGAGCACGTCGTGTTGCGGGATGCCGGGGTGAGCACATTTTTAGGGATTTTCTATGCCACGGCAGGAGCGTTCGGGATCGTCCCTCCGTTTCTCCGCTTCTTCTTTGCCCGGGAGGCCACGCCGATCCCGCCTGCTGCCGTTGGAACCAGGCAGCACCGCGCGTCAACCCTGCGCAGGTACAGACATCTGGAGGCCTATCCCCGCCTCTTTGCCCGCTTCAAGATCCTTCTGGACCCCATGTTCCCCCGTCTTGCAAGCTTTGTGAGGCCCTCGTGGAAAATTATCGATGTGGGCTGCGGGTATGCAGTTCCTGCCGCCTGGCTCTTAGCCGTCTATCCAACCCTGGGTTTTCTGGCCTGTGATCCCCGGGAAGAGCGGGCGAGGGTTGCCGCCAGGGTCTTGGGCAAAAGCGGTCGGGTATTCCCTTGCCGGGCCCTGGACCTCCCTTTAGAAAACGAAGGAGCAGATGCGGTTCTCCTCCTGGATGTCCTGCACTATTTTTCAGATTCGGACCTTCGGAAATTTTTAAGTCGGATCCGTTCCAACCTTTCCGTTGAGGGAAGGCTGGTCATCCGCGTGACAATTCCTGGCGCCGGATTCCGCCTTTTTCGCTTTGTGGAAGAGTTCAGGTTGAAATTTAAAGGAGAGGAAGGTCATTTTAGACACCCGGAGCAAATCACCCGGATCCTCGAGGAGGCGAATTTCAAAGTGGAACTCGTGGAGCCAACCGCGCCGGGGAGAGAGGAAACCTGGTTTGTCGCCTATCTCCGCCGTTAAGACCCGCTTTTCAGATCAGACCTAAGACCAAGGAAGTATTGACCCCGCCGAAAGCGAAGTTGTTGCTCGCCCCGAGACGAAAAGGCCGGTCCCAAGGTTCCCCGCGAACGTGTTCTAACGGCGGCAGGGCCGGATCCGGGGCCTCGAGATTCAAGGTGGGGGCGATAAACCCCTGCCGCATCATGAGGAGGGTCGCAATGGCTTCGATCGCCCCGCAGGCGCCCATCGTGTGCCCCAGGTGCCCTTTGAGGGAGGTGACGGGAACCTTCGCCCCATAAACTTTGTTGGTGACGAAGGCTTCGATTTCATCCCCATGGCTCGTGGCCGTCGCATGGGCGTTCACGTGTTGGATCTCTTCCGGCCTGCGTCCCGCGTCTCTTAGGGCTGCCAGCAGACATTCTTCCATCGATCGGGCATCCGAGTTGGTGAGATGCACCCCGCTGCCGTTGCTCCAGAAACCTTCGATTTCGCCCAAAATCGGCGCGCCTCTTCTGCGGGCCCGCTCGTACTCCTCCAGGATCAGCGTGCCCGCCCCCTCGGCCACCACGAGGCCGTCCCGATTCGCATCGAAGGGGCGAGGGGTTTCCGCCGGCCGGTCATTATATTTGGAGGAGGTGGCCATCATCAAGTCAAAGACCGCGGCCGACAGGAAGTCCACCTCTTCCGCTCCCCCGGTGATCATAAGGTCGGCCTTTCCCGTCTTGATGGCCTCGTACCCCAAACCGATGCCCTGGGAACCGGAAACACAGGCTGTACAGGAGGCGAGGAGCGGCCCCCTGGCCTGGAATAAAATGGAGATGTTGGCGGCACAGGTGTGGCTCATGCATTTCAGGTACCAGGATGGGGGTATGCCTTCGAGGCTCCGGTTCAGCAGCATTTTGCGTATGTATTCCATTTGGTTGCCGATGCTGCCCTCGGTTGAACCGTAAGAGACCCCGCAAAGCGGCGAGGCAATTTCCTCTTCCTTCAGGCCGGATGCCTTGACCGCGTCCAGGGCCGAGAGGGCCGCCAGGATTGCCACTCTACCCATGGACCGCAGGTATTGGCGGGGGATGATTTCTTCTTCCCCCTCGATCCGGCACAACCCGGCCAAACGGGTGCGCATTCGTTTGACATCATTCCAGGCAGGCATTGCGCATATGCCGCTTCGGCCTTCCTTAAGCGATTTTACGAACTGATCCAGGGTGTTGCCGACGGGAGTCCTCAACCCCGCTCCGACAACGACAACCCTCCGTTTACTCTTCATCGGCAATTCTCCGCATCACAGGCTTTCCTCAATAACATCCATCCGGTTTCAGAAACCTCTATTATAGCAAACGACCTTAATAAGCAGACATGACGGCAACGATCTCTCGGAATCGAGCGGACGGATAGCCCGAAATCCCCCCTTGCCCCCTACTCCCGGCCCCCACACCCTTTCCTATTTTGCATCGCAGCGGATGGACTTTTACGAGATCATCAACCTTTCGGCTCACTCTGAGCCTTTAAGGCCTTCTCAATTTCCGCAGGAATCCTAAACGCCATTTCCATCTCCGGCATCCGAAGCGCCGCTTGTTCGCTGCGGCCCGTGGCGCAAATCTTTCCATCGGACATCCGTTTGACCTCAAAATCCAAAACGATCTTAACTCGGGCCTCCCGGACTGTGGCCGTGCAGATGAACTCTTCGTCCAGCCTTAACGGGTGAAGGTGTTTGATGGCGGAGCGGATCACCGGAAAAACATACCTCTTGTCTTCCAGGTAGCGGCGCAAATCCAAGGCGCATTCTCTAAAAAGCGCTTGCCGGGCCATCTCGAAATATTTCAGGTAATTCCCATTCCAGACGACCTGCATGAGGTCGACATCATAATAGGGCACCCTCAATCTGACACTCGCCGAAACAAATGGAGCCATGGCCTTCCCCAAAATAATTGGTTTAGGGCTATAACCTACCACAACCGGGGCCTTTTTTCCATTCCCATAAAGCGGGGGCAAAGTTTGCGCGGGGGGTTAAGGCTTGCCTTCCTGGTTCACTCTTCAAAGAATATAAGGGGTTCGAGAAGTTTCAAACCCCCGCCAGGGCGCGGGGGCAGCGTCGCGCTTTGCGAAACCACAAGGCGGTGGTCCTTCCCTGGGATCGGGCGGGCCCTTAGGGCTCCGCCTCTCTTTGCGGAAACTCTTTTGGTTTCGCTGATGCAAGCCAAGATCCCGGCCGGTGCTTTCGCAAATCGCGCCGCCACCCCCGCGCCCAGTCAAAGCTTTCGCCTCAAAAACAAGTATCACTTTAGCTTTTTGAACTTTCGGTTCAGAAATCCCTCCCGTCCTCCCTTTTCAAAGGGAGGAGAGCTTTTCAGCCCGCTTTCACGGAAAGATCCCATTTTTTCTCCCTTTGAATAAAAGGGGGATCAAGGGGGATTTAATGGCTTTTCAAAATGCTAAAATATTACAAAAACAAATGTTAAAAATGAGGCAAGGGGGTTAATACCCTTGACAAGGAACCTTCTCCTCCCTATCATCAGCAATATCGCTTCCGGGAGGCTCATTTTTTGGCAAAGAAGGAAATGAATCCGGATTTTACTTCTGGTCTCTTTTCTCAGACAGATGACTTGCCCTGGTCGGGCATCGAAGGGCTCCGATCGGCCTGTCTGGAAATGGTCCTTATCGACATCCAGGATCCGCTTCCCGCCGGGGATCATCTCTTTACACCCCGCGAAAGGGCCAGGGCTTTGAGAATGGGGTCTCGAAGGCGGAGGGGGTTCACCGCCGCCAGGGTGGCGCTTAAGATGCTGGCCCGCCGCCTGGGCCTTGTGGAAAAAGGCAGCCCGGAATGCACGATTGAAACCCTCGGCCCCGACGGCGTAAGACCCTGCCTTGCCGAGAGCGATATCTATTGTTCGGCCTCCCACAGTGATCGGTTCGTGGCGGCGGTTGCGCACCGACACCCGGTCGGGGTGGATCTGGAGACGGTTTCCGAAAAGGTTATGCGGATCCGCCACCTCTTCCTGAAATCAACGGAATGGAACCTGCTCTCCCTTTCCCCTCTCGGCCCGGAGAGGACGGCGATTCGCTTGTGGACCGTGAAGGAAGCAGCCGCCAAGGTCCTGAGGCTTCATCTGTTTGATTCCTTCCGGGAGGTGGAGGTCGTCAGCGTCGGCGAAAAAGAAGGGGCCCTGAGGTTTCGCGGGAAGGCCTACCTTGTCAAACATGCGGAAGGGAACGGACAGGTGATCACCTTGGTCAACGGCGATGCCCTTTGAAGAATTCCCAGATGTGCTCGGAGGCATGAAAACCGACGAGGGAGTCTGACTCCGGCAGCTTACGAGTATGGTGTCGGGTCGGAAGACGATGCTTCCATCCTTCCAGGGTATACAAGACCACCTTCCCCCTTTTATGGTTTCCGGTCCAGGTCTCCTTCAGAACCCTGCCGGACATCGTTTCTTCTCTTTGGGGAACCAAGGCGCATTGGTTCGCCCTGATCCAAAAGGCCATGGACTCCTTCACCGGAGCATACAGGTGCCTCCACTCCCTGAACCTTCCCCCTTCATACGGAACCACGTCGTCCTCCCGGCCGTGAAAGGCGATGATCGGTACGGGCGCTTTGGCCGGGGGGATGCGCGCCTCCGCCTCGGATGGGGAAGGTTGGCTCCCGATGGTCGCCGCAAGGGCGGCCACCGCGGCGATCGTTTCCGGCCTTTGGGCGGCAAAGAGGTGCGCCAGCATCCCGCCGTTCGAATAGCCCACCAGATAAATCCGCGATCGATCCACGTTCAGCCGTTGGCAGGTCTGGTCAATGGCCAGGGAAACAAAACCCACATCATCAACCCCGTCTTTCATGGCTTGGCCGCAGCAATGCCCCGCGTTCCAGTGCTGGAGCCGGCCGAAAAGGGTAATGCCATTCGGGTAGAGCGCGAGAAAACCCTCCCGATCGGCGAGTTCGGAAAGCCCCGACTCTTCCTCCATCTGCCGGGCTGTCCCAAACCCCCCATGAAGGGCCACAACCAAGGGGATGGCCGCGGCGTGGTCGTAGCCCTTCGGGATGTGGAGGAGATAAGAACGGCTGAACCCGTAGACGCGGATTTTGAGCCTATGCTCATAGGTGCCGGCACGCCGGGAATCGAACCCGGGAAAATTTTCCGAGCACCCCCAAAGCATAAGCAGGGAAGCTGCGGACAGGAGGACTTTGATCGCCCAGGTTCCCATCTTTATCCCCGGCAGGAAATATGAAAAGGGGCGCTTCAGGGGCCGGTTTGGAGCAGGGTCATTCGGAGTTCATACCCTGCCGGCTTGAAAGCCCGAAGTTCCAGGCGCGACGCCAAGCCGCGAACGAAGGGGCCCTGCAGCAAGACCTCTCGGGTCACGTTGCCCTGATCATCCCGGCGCAGGATTCGCCAGCCGGGCTCCATCAATCCCTTGATTTCCGTCCGCGACCCATCGGGGGCTTCCCAAAGGCAGGTCCGGCTATCATCTCCTCTCTCTCCCCACGACGCGGGTTTCCCCTGCGGGCAAAGAAAGAGGAGGGTCACATCTTCCATCAACCCCCCGGTGAAGGCCGGCGAGTCGAAAGGGGCCGTTGCTTGTAGGGTCTTGATCTCCCCGTCCCGCAGCTCGGCCTCAAACAGGATGAACCCCTCGGGGGTCAGCAGGAGACTGTGCAGCCTGCGTTCGCTCGGGTCACCCCGGGTCACCCCCAGAAGCGTGGAAAAAACCCCTCCCCGGATGGAGGCCTCGATCTTGTGAACCGACTCCCAGGGTTCCGCCGGGAAAACGGCGCAGCAGAACGAGAGATCGGGAGCCCAGCCGGGGCTTACGGAATTCTCGGGCAGGCGGGCGCACCCCAGAAAAAAGGAGAGAACGCCCAGAACCAAAATATGAAGGCCTTGCCTCCGCGTCATGGTTTCTCGAAAATTCCGGGCGGAAACCCGGGGTTAATCTCCACGTTCCTGAATTCGATCGAAGTTCGAGAGTTTTCGGATTCCTCGATCTCCACGCGGTCGATGATCCCGGGTTTCTCGGAAAGGACGATTTCAATCCGCTGGATGAACTTGTCGATCCCCTCGCGGGGGGTCAGGAAAACCCGGGCCGGGGGCCCGGGAGCGTAGCGGTGACGGAAGACCTTGCTTTCGGCGAAGCGGCCCTGAAACCATTGCCGGACCTCGGCGAGCACCCTGCGCCTCGCTTCTACGGCCGGGGTTATTTCCGGCCTCCACTGTCCTTCCGTGAAATGATAGAGCTGAACCGCCTCCCCTTTCTGCAGCATCACGGTCCGCAGGGGCTTTACGTATTCCCATCTGAGGGAGCCGGAGGCGTCGAAAAAAAATCTTCCCTCGGAGAGGAGAGGGTCTTTCAAGATCTGCAGGCGCCTCTTTTGCAGGAAATCCGCTTGCACCGATTTGACCTTTCGAAATGCCTCCTGGAGAGAAGTCCATTCCTGGGAGATTCCGGTCGCCGGGCAAAGGAGGATCGTGAATAGGAAGGCGGGCAAGAACAGAAGTCTCTTCATCGGCAATTTTCCGTTAGCGGACCGCTAAATCATTCCGCCGTTTACCGAAATGACCTGGCCGGTAACGTAGGAAGCGTCGTCTGAACACAAGAAGCAGACCACCTTGGCCACCTCCTGCGGAAGGCCGGTCCGCCCCATGGGAACGATTTGCTTGATCATCTCCACCGGGAAATCCCGGATCATCTCGGTGGCAATCAACCCGGGCGCCACCACATTGACCCGGATGCCGAGACGGGCCACCTCCGCAGCCAAGCAACGGCAGGCGCCTTCGAGCCCGGCTTTGGCCGCGGCGTAGTTCGCCTGGCCCCGGTGGCCGAGTCGCGCGGACACGGAGGATAACGTAATGATCGAACCCCGCTTCCGGGTGATCATCTTCTTCAGAATCGGTCGGGTAACATGGTAGAATCCCTGCAGGGAGGTGTTGAGGACCCGGGTCCATTCCTCAGGAGCCATGAGGAGAAAGAGGCTGTCGGCGTTTTCCCCCGCGTTGTTGACCAGGATATCAATCGCTTCGTGTCGGGTGAAAAGCTCTTCGATCCGCCTCCCGGTCTCTTCCGGGTCGGCAACGTCGAAACCGGCCGTTTCGCCCGCCCCCCCAGCCCCGCGAATGAGCTCCAAGGTCTCATCGGCCGCCTTTTGGTTGGAGCGGAAATTGACCACCACATGAGCGCCCCTTTGGGCCAGCTCCAAACAGATCGCCCGTCCGATTCCTCGGCTCCCGCCCGTTACCAGGGCAACTTGCGCGGACAATGGGGGCTTCAATCCTTCCTCTCTTTCTCCCCGGATTCGGTCGCCTGCCGGGTTTGTGAAAACGATAGAATCTCTTCTTCCGGCTCCATCACCTGGATGGTAACCCGGCCGAAGAGCTCGGATTCGGCGCTTATCCGGCCCTGAAATACGGCATAGGTCCCGACCTGATAAAGCTTTTCAACTTTTATGCTGAGCCGAACCCCGATGGGGATCCGGGCCCGTGAAAATTCTGCTTCCTTGATGCCAACCAGCAGGCCGACCCGCGGGGCGGCCCCCTTTCCCCGAAGCCAGGTGCTCATGGCGGAGACGGCTTGGGCTATCAGCTCAACGCCCACGAGAGCGCTTACGGTTCCCTCTTTCGTCAGGGGCCATCCTTCCTTGACGGTCGCCTCAGCCTGGAGGCCTTGTGGCGTCGGCCCTTTCACCCACTCCAGGAGCCTCATGGGACCGCGGTGGGGAATCAGGGGTTCGGCAAAGATCCGTTCGTCGGCGCTCATTCGCTCAGACCTCGGGGTCCGGAGCCGCCGGAGCCAGGCCTAAGGCCTTGCGGTACCGGGCCTCCAAGTCCCTGGCAAAATCGCGTTCCCGGCCCGCTTCGGGAGCGCCCATGGGCTCCCAGAACTCGATTTCAACGGTCGAGGCCTGGGCGGGCGGGAAATACCATTTGTCCCCCTTGGGAAGAAAGGGCGGGGCGTTCCTGATAAAAAGAGGCTGCACCGGAACCCCCGCCAGCCTGGCGAGAATGAAGGCCCCCGGACCGAACCGCCCCAAGCCGCCTTTGGGGGACCGGGTGGCTTCGGGAAAGATCATGAATTTGTAACCCATGCGAATTTTTTCAACGGCCTCATCCAGACACTGCAGGGGGCTCCTCTCTTCGAAATCGGGGGAGAGAACATATCCCGCCGTGCGAAAAACCGGGCCGAGGGGAAGTTTTTTTGCCAAGGCTCGTTTGACCATCACGCACATGCGGGGGATATCCCGGATCAGGAAGAGGACATCGAAGAGACCGGGATGGTTGGCGACGATCACGGCCGGCCCCCCGCAGGGTTTCCCTTTCCCGGCCTGGGTTGTAAGCAAACAAAACCCTCTCATCAAAAAAAGCCACAGCCCGATGAGAATGCGGACCGTCCACTGCCCCCGGCGCGGATGAAACCCAAAGGCGCGGTTCATGGCCCAGAGGAGGGGCAGGGCGAACAGGAGCTCAAAGAAGATGCCGATCAGGAAAACGCCGAAGAGAACCCCCATGAAAAAGCCTTTGGCGGCGCGAACCATTCCCTCAGGCATCGGCATCGCCCATTTCCGGCAAGGCGGCAAGCCAAGCGACACCCCAGGCGCCCGGGCCCATATGGGCGGCGGAGGTGAGGGAGAGAAGCTGCATCGTGACCCCGGCTTGAGGGAACCTGCGCTCAATCTCCGGCTTAATCGTCTCTTCGAGCCAAGCCCGGTTGTCCGAGTATTCCAGCAGGAGGAGGGCCTTGCGGTCCTTGGGCAGGTCCCGGTCCAGGCGGCGGAGGGCAAATTTTACCTGCTCCCGGGCGCTTCTCACCACCCCGACCTTCCGAGCCCCATCGGGGTAGGGGCTCACGATCGGCTTGAGGCGCAGGACATCGCCGAAGAAGGCCCCGGTCTTGGACATCCGCCCGCCGGCGGCGAGGAACTCCAGCCGGTCCAGGAATATATACTCCTCAACCCTGGGGATCGTTTGGCGGACAAAGGTTACAACCTCTTCCGGGTCGTCCGCCTGGAGAGAGAGTTCGGCCGCGGCCCTGACGGCCAGCCCTAATTTGCCCGAGGCCACCCCTGTGTCAATCACGGTCATTCTGTTTTCGGGATCGTTCCCGCTTTTCCATTTCATGGCCGAATGGTAATTGCCGGTGTAAAAGGAGCCCACGGAGAGGTACAAAACCCGGTCATGAAGTTTCAGGACGTTGCGGTAGGTTTCCTGCCGCTCGGCATCCGAGGCCTGGCTGGTGGACACGCGGGTTCCCGCCTTCATGGCCGCAAAGAGTCGGGAGGGATCCACGTAGGTTTCCGGGAGGGAATGGGTTCCGATGGTGATATAGCTGTTGAGGAGAGTGATTCCCAGACTCCAGGCCAGGTCCCTGGTTAGGGAGCCCGCCGCATCGGTCATGATATGGATGGCGGGGGTTTTTCTGAGCCTGCCGAACCGAATCGTCTGTTCCGCAAGATCGTCTTCGGCCCAACTGAGAATGGCCCCCATGGCGCCCAGATCCCGTCTGGCCCTCTCCCGATCCGCAGCGTGGAAGTGCACTTTTAAAAACCCGTCGCCGGGCGTGGCGATCGCCGAATCCCCCGCTTTCAGGATTTTTTTCATCCCCTCCTGCTCTTCCCGGTCCGCCTTGATCACCACATCGAGACAATAGCCTTGGTATTCCCGACCCTGCCAGGAGGTCGACAAGTTGAGGGCGTTCTTCAGATCGTCCGCGAAGCGGAACTGCGGTTCCGACCTTCCCGCTAAAGTGAACAGGACGGGGCCGAGGAAGACCAGCATCCCCAGAGCCCCCGCATCGACGACTCCGGCCTTCTTCAACTCGGGCAATTGCTCAGGGGTCATCCGTACGGCTTCTTCCAAGTCATGAAGGACCGTTTCCGCCCACGCCCCCGTCTCTTCCGGGGGATTTTTTCTCAGGGAGGTCACAAGGGCGTCGAACAAGGAAAGCATGGTTCCCGGCTGAGGATCGGGAACCGCCTGGTAAGCAAGATCACGGCCGGCCTCCGCGGCTGCGGGCAAAGAGGCAAGGCCTTTCCCCTCGCAAAAACCGGCAAAGAACCGGGCCGCGATGTTACCGGAATTGCCCCGCGCCGAGAGCAGGACCTCGCGGCGGACCGAGTCCGCATCGCCGGAGATGTTCCGCAAAGCGCTTAGGGTAACGGCCAGGTTCCGTCCCGTATCGCCGTCCGGAACGGGATAAACATTAATCCGGTCAAGGATATCGGCCCAAGCCACGATCCGCTCATAACCCGCCCCCACAGCTTTAATCAAATTATCGTCCATGGGCAACACGCGATCTCCTGTCTTCTCCCGGGTCCGATGGCGAAAGGTCGGATTGGGATTCCTTTTCCTCAACCGCCGCCGACCGAAAAAAAGGCTCAAAGATGTACCATTGAAAAGGATGCCGGCGCACGATTTCCTCCAGGGCGCCGGCATATTCTTGGGCGCTCGCCTGAAGGGCCTTGTTCCGCTCCGAACGGGAAGCGGCCTTTACGAATCTTGGAGGAGAAATGAAAATTTGGTGCCCTCCTCTTTTCACCCGAAAGGTGAAGAGCGTGAAAAGGGGGGCTCCGGAGACGAGGGCCAGAAGGTGGGGGCCGGAGGAAAGATTCACCTCCCGGCCAAAGAGTTTTACCGATAGGCGGGAGCGGGGGTCGGTCCAGACAAGATCGCCGGCGACCGAAACGAACCCCCCCTCGCGGATAAACTTGATCGCCTCCAACCCGCCCAGGAGGGAGCCTTCCTGGCCGGTGGCGACTTGGATGTGGATGCCCCGGTCTGCAAGCGCCTCCCGCTGATCGCGGGGAATCTGTTTGGCCTCTTTTTCGCCCATGATGATCAAATGTTTGAATCCTCGTTCTTGAAAGGCATAGGCCGCGATCTCATAACTGCCCAAGTGGGACATGAGGATGATTCCTCCGCTGCCTCTTTTCCCGGCGGCCAGGACCCCTTCGGCCCCTTGCGCGGACGTGACTCCCCCGTTTTTTCTGCGGACCGCCAGGCGGTCCGCATAGGTGCCGGCAAAAGAATGAAACTGGCGCCAGGCACAATAGAAATGATACCAAAGCCCGCTGTTGGGAAAAATGACTCGGTAGAGCTCAACGCTCGCTCTCCTTCTGGAAGAGTGAAAAAGGAAGTATCCGGTGGAGACCCACCAGGCCAAGAAACGGATGGGCCAGGAACCCCAGAGATTGGAAATCGCGAAGACCGTTTTGAGAAGGAAGGCTTTCATCATTGGCCCTTAGACGGCCGGAGCCTCCTGTTTCAAAATCCTTTTCAGAACCTTTCCGGCCGGATCCCTCGGAATTTCATTGCGAAAGAGGACGGCCTTGGGCACCCGGTAGTCGGGCAGGTTTTCTTTGCAGAAATTGAGGAACTCCTCTTTCCCCCCCTCCATGCCCTCTTGGAGGACAACGATCGCCAGGATGGCCTGCCCCTTGACCCGATCCGGGGCGCCGATGACCGCCGCATCCTTGATCTTCGGATGCGACTTCAGCACCTCTTCGATCTGACTGGGGTAAATGTTGAACCCGCTGGAGATGATGAGGTCGTCCTTTCTGTCGACGAGGTAGAAAAAGCCGTCCTCATCCATGCGCGCCAAGTCCCCTGTGTAAAGCCATCCTTGGCGCAAGGCCGCCCCGGTAAGGTCCGGGTTGTCCCAGTACCCTTGCATGATTTGGGGCCCTTTAACCACGAGCTCCCCCGTCTCGCCGGCCGGGCATTCCTTCTCTCCGGTTTGAAGATCCATGATTTTCGCCTCCGTATCCGGGAGGGGAACCCCGATAGATCCCCTGGGGCCCCCGCCCGGGTAAGGCGTCATATGCGTGGCCGACGAGGCTTCAGAGAGACCATAGGCCTCCATCATTCTCCTGCCCGTGAGGTTTTCGAACCGCTCATGAACCCAGGACGGAAGAGGGGCGCCTCCGCTCGTGGCCACTTGAATCGAGGAAAGCTGACTCCTGGCCGCCTCCGGGGGGAGGGAGAGGATGGCGGCCCACAGACTCGGCACGGCCGGGAAGAAGATGGGTTTGTAGGTATCCAAGATTTTCATCAGGGAGAGGATATCCAGCAGGTTGATCCGGGGGAGGAGGATCATTCGATATCCCCTGAGCACGGAGATGAGGAGGCAGGCCGACATCCCAAAAACGTGGAAAAAAGGAATGACACAGACGACCGCGGCATTCCCCGCGCCCTCAATCCCCACCCAGCTTTCGGACTGCAGCACGCTGGCTACGACATTGGCGTGGGTGAGCATGGCCGCTTTGGGCGAGCCCGTAGAGCCGCTGGTATACTGAAGGACGGCCAAATCCCGGGAAGAGATGGGAATGCCGGGCTCATCCGCGCTCTCGGCGGAAGCGAGCACTTCTTGGTAAAGCCGGGGTTTTGGCGCCCCCTCCTCCGGAGGGATTTTCTTTTCCAGGCCGAGGACCGAGTGGAGGATAACGGTTTTTACCCCGGTTCTCTGGACCACCCGATAGATATTCGGAGCGAACAGATCCAGGGTTACAGCCATCTTGGCCCCGGAATGATTCAGACAGCGGGCCAACTCCTCTCCCTGAATGCCCACATTCAGGTTTACGACTACCGCCCCGAGCTTCAGGACTGCAAAAAAGGCAACCACGTAGATGGGGGAGTTCACCAAGAGGAAGGCGACCCGATCCCCTTTCCCCACGCCGGCCTTTTGGAGGGCGGAGGCGAAGCGGTTTACCCGCTCGTTCAGCTCCCGGTATGAGATTTGGATCTCGTTGAAGGTAAGGGCGATGTCATCCGGATGTTTGCCGACCGTGTCCGTTAAGAAGCGGTGGATGGGGATTTCGGGGTACGGGATGGAGGGGGATACGCGCCTTTCATACTGGCGGAGCCATGGTTTGTTCATCATCCGTTCCTTCTCGGACCTTTTACTCCCTTTTTCGGGTTTTCGCGATGTAGGCGGCCAAAGTGGCGAGGGTTATGAAAACTTTCTCGCCCAGCTCCCGGCTGAAGATTTCCACCCCATAGTCCCGATCCACCATGGCCACGAGGACCAAAAGATCGACAGAATCCAGACCCAGGCCGCCGTCGAAAAAAGGGGTGTCATCGCCCAGATCTTCCGGGTTCACATCCTCCAGCTGGAGTTCTTCCACAATCTTCTTCTTGAGTTCCTGCAATAGCGGTTTCATCGATTCTTTACCCGCCCCACCCTTCTTCGCGCATATCCAGCTCCCCTTGGGCAACCGTTTCCCCGCGGCAGGAAACAAGAAAATCGAGCCGGGCCTTGTCGCCGGAGGGCATGCCGGCAACGGAGATGTGAAGTTCCTCGTCCGGAGAGACGAAACGCCGGAACCTCACCCCGGAAAAGCCGGAAAGTTCCAGGACCCGGCCCTGTTTCTGACCTTGCCTTTTCACCGTTTCGACCGCGAAAGCGAGGATCGCCACCCCCGGCAGCAAGGGGCGCCCTTCGAAGTGCCCGGAGAACCATTCGGAGGCGGGGCCAAAACGGATTCTGCACTCCCAACGCCCGCTCAGGGAAATCCAGGGTTCTTTCAGGGGTATCCATGAATCCTGGGATGCTTGCATTTTACCTCAAGTTCCGCAGCACGTACTCTACCACATCTTGGACGGTTCTTATCATTTTGAGCTCATTCTCAATGATCGGAAGGCCGAATTTGGACTCCATCGCCGCGAACCAATCCAGAGCGTCAATGCTGTCCATCCCGAGGTCTTTGAACAAGTTGGCTTGGGGGCTTATCTTTTCCGGAGGGATCTTGAACTGGACAATTAAATATTCCGTTGTCTTTTTGAAAATTTCATCTTTGTTCATGCGCCACCCCGTTTGAACCCGAATCGCGATCCAGGAAGCCGCCCCAAAAGGGGGCGGCTTCCTCGTTCAAGGAAAACCATTTTTTTTGCTATTATATTTTATCGGCTCCCTTTAGTAAATAGGCGTCAAGGCAATTCGGGGGGTTATTTTTTATTTCCCGGATTCCTATTTTTTTTCCCCGGTCGATAAGCGGCAATGTTGCTTTTATGGGCCTGATAGATCAATCCCGTTGTTAACCCCGCCCCCAAAACCGCGGGCCAAGCCCAAGAATATTTGATGAGGGCGCCCAATCCCAAGACCGCGACCATAAAAAAGGATCCGATAAAGGGCCGACGGAATACCCCATAAGCAACGACCCAGGCGAAACAGGAAGCTCCGGCGGCAAAGGGGGAAACCATCGCCGAGAATCCCAGATAGCTTGCCACCCCTTTCCCCCCTCGGAACCCATGAAAGAGCGGTTTCTGGTTCCCCAGGACCAGGATCACCCCCAATAAAGGCATGAAGGGGGCGGGCAGGAGCCAAATTCCAAATTGGGCAATGACTCCGGCGCGACCCATGTCAAACAGGAGAATCAGCAGGCCCCAGCCCCTGCCGAGTTGCCGGGAAACATTGGTGGCCCCGGGGTTGCCGCTGAAATGGCTCCTCGGATCGCCCTTGCCGAGCATTTTGAACAGCAAGATGGAGAAATTGACGGAAGCGGCAAGATAGGTCAAGACGGCGAGCAGAATTGCGTTCCTCAACCCGCCCTCCGACCCAAAGCGCTCTCCACCGCCTTGCGCAAGCCCCAGCTGAAAGCGAGGTCAAGATATTTGAGGCAATCCCTTCCGGCCAAATACATCCCGAACAAAAATACCAAATGGGAAACCCCGTAAAAAACCGGGCCCGCCACCAAGAGGGCCGGGGCTTGGAAATAAGCGGCCAGAAAACTGAACAGCCCCACCATCGGCCATCCTAACACATAACTAAACAGGACGAATCCTGCGCCGACCAGGAATTTGAGGGTGGGCCGGGCCTTGAAGGCCGCGAGGGTCGCCTGCTCATGGACAGCCCTTCTTCCATAGGCAGTGGCGGCTAACTTTTTGACCACGCGCGTCCAAAGCCCGCCTCCCTGCCGAACCCCCTCCGCCCCCTGCGGGGATAGAGGGAAGCGTGAGGATGCGGTCGGGCTTCCCCCGCCAATGATTTGATAAGCCCCGATCCCTACGAATTCATCCAAGCCGCTGAAGATGTAATTTCGGTTCTTGATTGCGCTCACGAGCTTATCGGTCAAGCTCGCCAGGTCGGCGGCATCCCGCCCCCCGTCGTGAAGAAGGAGGATGCTCCCGCTGCGAATCTTTTTGAGCGCCCTGGCGATGACTTTGTCGGCTTGAGCCCCCGTGTCAAAAGGTCTGACGTCCCATCCGATCACGGTCAGCCCGTATTTCCTCAGCTTTCCCCGCAGATGCGGGTTGGTCAGCCCCATGGGCGGACGGAAATAGGCCGGCGCCTTTCCGATCGCGCTCGCCATCGCCTCCTGAGACCGGCTGATTTCTCGATCCAGCGCTCCGCCGATCAGGAGATTGGTCCACCAGACATGTCTGAAGGAATGATTCCCGAGAATATGGCCTTCCTGGTCAATCAAGCGCACCACTTCCGGGAAGGCCCGGACCTTTGTTCCAATCGGGAAAAAGGCGGCTTTGACCCGATGGCGTTTCAGGACGGCCAGGAGGTCGGGGGTGGCCGCCGGGTCGGGCCCGTCATCAAAAGTCAGGGCGACCCGCCTATGAGCGGCCTCGCCCCGGCAAATGGCGTCGACAAAAAAATTCAGTTTTAATACGGATACACCGAGGATAAAGACAAGAAGATAAAAAAACCACAATATTCCCAGGAGATACCAACGAATGGGCCCCTCCAGGCTTAAGCCTGCACCCAAAGCAGTAAGGGTAAAAAGAACGGTAACGGTGTGGAAACGGCTCATAGGTTCAACGCGGACCCTTTTATTCGCCCGATTATCCCTTGCTGAAACTTTATAACACACATTTTGGAATTATTCGTGAAAATAACCGGAAAAGATCTTTCGCCTCGATTTGGGACTCTCCAGTTCCTTTAATATTGGACCGCCGTTTGATATAATAGAAATTATAATCCATGGGGAAAGGAGATCAGAAATGAAAAAGTGGATTCTCCTTGCAATTGTGATCGCATCTCTGGCGCTGAATGCCGGATGCGCAACGACCCAAAAACAGACCGAGGAAGATAAGGGAAGCAATAAGATCCAAGGCACCGCCGATAAGGTGGGTTCGGACATAAATAAGGCGGCAAATCAAGCGGGAAAGGGATTGGAAAATGCGGCCGGCAAAACCGGGCAGGCCTTGGACACCGCGGCAAGAAAAACAGGGACGGCTTTAGAGAACCTCGGGAAAAAGATAAAAAGCCTATTCGTGGAATAACGGCGCGGAGCCCCTGCCAACAGATCAAAACAAGGGCCTTGGGCTGTTTCCCCATATTCCTAATGGTTTGATGAAGGACCATACCCGCCGAGCGCCGAAAATAGACCCACCAGGTGCATAAATATATTGAGAGGCATCACGAAAATACCCATTGGGATTTCGTCTCAGCGCCATTCAGAAGCTGCACCTGGAGATCCCTTAGGGATGCTTTCAACATCTGTCATTCCGGGCTTGACCCGGAATCCAGGATTTCTGCCTGGATTTCCGCTTTCGGGGAACCGGGCAAGAGATAAATAAAAATGAACTGCCGGTTTGACAGGATCCTCTATTATTGTTAGTCTAAAATCAACTTCAGTTGTTTATCCTTTTGGAATCAGGAAGGCCATGGAAAAGCAATCCTATCACGCCGTTGGCAGACAGGGGATCCGCAAGGATGGTTTTGCGAAGGTAACCGGGCAGGAGATTTATACTTCCGATGTCACGCTCCCCCGTATGCTCCATGCCCGGGTTTTGCGCAGCGCCCACCCCCACGCCCGGATCACGAAAATCGATCCGAGCGCGGCCGAACGCCTGGGCGCGGTCTGCCTCACCTTCAAGGACATTCCCAAAATCAAATACAACGAGCGGCTGGTGAGCATCCCCCGGTCCACCTACAAAGACCGTTTCCTGCTGGCGGAGAAGGCCTGCCACGTGGGCGAGGCGATCGCCGCGGTCGCCGCTGAAACCGAGGAACTGGCCGAACAGGCCCTGGCTCTCATTCGGGTCGAATACGAACCGCGCCCCGCGGTTTTTGACCCTTTCGAAGCCCTGAAGCCCGGCGCGCCGGTTCTCCACGAGTCCATTGTCGTCGGCGATGAAGAACGGAAAATCGAAAACAACACCGCCGCCGCCCGGGAAATCCGGGAGGGGAATCCGGAACAGGGATTCAGTGAGGCCGATCTCATCCTGGAAGAGGAGTTTCAGACCGGACGGGTCTACCACGCGCAAATGGAAACCAAATCCGTCGTCTGCCGACCGGAGGCCGACGGCGGCATCACGGTCTGGACCACGACCCAGACCATTCACAACGTCCGCCAGCTCTTGGGCCACATTTTCAAGTTGCCCCTGAGCAAGGTCAACGTGAAGCGGATTACCGTCGGCGGGTCCTTCGGGTCCAGCATCCAGATGAACTCCGTCGTGCCTATCGGCGTGGCCCTCGCCTTGAAGGCGCGCCGCCCCGTGAAGCTGGTTTCCACCCGGGAGGAGGATTTTTACAGCCACGTGAAATACCCCTCGCGGATCCGCCTGAAGCTCGGCGCCCGCAAAGACGGCGCCCTCGCCGCCGGCCACATGAAGGTCGTCGTGGACATCGGCGCTCATAATACCCAAGCCTATCCGCTCTTGGGCTGCATGGCCGGCTGGTGGGTCTCCCTGTACCACCTCCCCCATCTCCTCTTCGAGGGGAAGGCCGTTTACACCAACGAGGTCCCGGCCTGCGCCATGCAGGGTTTCGGGAACCCGCAGGTCACTTTTGCCGTGGAATCCATGATGGACATGTTGGCGGAGAAATTAGGTCTGGACCCCATCGAGCTCCGCCTGAAAAACTATGTGGGCCTCGGCCAGACCTTCTGGGGCCAGGGGCCGACCGTGCGTTCGGTCATCCGCAGCTGCGGCGTGGAGGAGATGCTCACCAAAGGGGCGGAGTACAGCGGCTGGCGGGACCGCCGCAACAAGGGAAGGGCGAACGGACCCATCCGCAGGGGCTTGGGGATGGCCCGGGGGTTCCACACTTCCGGGGCCGGCGCCCCCCTTCCCGGAGAGGCGATCGACTACTCGGGGAGCATCATCAAGATCAACGAGGACGGATCCGTGGACGTGCTCACGGCCCTGATGGACCTGGGCGGCGGAACGCTGGATGCCTTCGCGAAAATCGTGGCCGAGGAGATCGGCGTTCCGGTCAGCCAGGTGGGGATTTCCCCGGTCGACACGCGCACCACCGTTTACGACGTGGCGACCCACGCCACCCGCGGGATCTACTGCGGCGGAGGGGCCGTTCACAAGGTGGCGCAGCAGGCGAAGCAGAAGCTCCTGGAGATGGCCTCCCGGATTCTGAACGCCCCGGTTCACGCCCTGAAAACGAAAGTGGTGGAAGAAGCCGGCGAGGGCATCATCTATGTCGATGGGATGCCCGACAAAAAAATCACCGTGGCCGAAGTCGCCAAGACCGCCCACCTCAACGACTGGGGCACCATCGCCGCCGTGGACAGCCACCGCCAGGTCAACTGCCCGCCCTCGTTCATCGCCCATTTCATCGAAGTGGAGGTGAACACGGAAACCGGCGCAATTCGCCCCACCCGGGCGGTCCTCTACAGCGACGCCGGGCAGGTGATCAACCCCGACCTGGCCGCCGGCCAGCTCTACGGGGGGCTCTACCGCGGCTTGGGCTATGCCCTGTTCGAAGACACCCGGCACGACGTCGAGACCGGGGAGCTCGCCAACAAGGGGCTCCTCACGGATTTTAAGATGCTCACCTCGGCCGACATGCCCGAACGGGAGGCGATTCAAATTTACTTTGCCAAGACCTTGGAGCCGACCGGACCCTTCGGAGCCAAGGGGATCGGAGAGGCGGCTTTGAACCCCACCGCCGCCGCCGTGGCCAATGCCGTCTACGACGCCATCGGCATCCGTTTCCACGAGATCCCCATCACGCCGGAAAAGGTCCTGGCGGCCCTGAAACAGCGGGAGAAGCGGAATGGTTAACACCCACATCATCCCCCAGGAATTCACCTACCATGAGCCCCGGAGTCTACGCGAGGCGGTTTCCCTTCTGCAAACCCACGGGTCTTCGGCGAGGATCCTCGCCGGGGGAACCGACCTGCTCGTGCAGATGAAGTTGGAAAAAATCCAGCCCCAGCATCTGGTTTATATCTCCAAAATCCCCGAACTCCGGTTTCTGACCGAAGGACAGGGTTTACGGATCGGGCCGCTGATGGTCCACCGGGACCTGGAAAAATCATCCGTTGTCCGGGAAAGGTATGCGGCCCTGTTCGAGGCCGCACGTTCCGTCACCTCGGTTCAAGTCCGCAGCATGGGCACCCTGGGCGGAAACCTTTGTCATGCCTCGCCGGCCGCCGACTCCGCCCCCGCGTTGATCGCCCTCGGGGCCCGCATCAAGATCGCGGGCGGCGCGGGGGATAGAATGCTTCCCCTGGAGGATTTCTTTATCGGCCCCGGGAAAACCTGCCTCAAGCCCGGCGAGCTGCTGGCGGAGATCCAGGTTCCGGACTCCGGACCCGCCTCCGGGAGCGCCTTCCTGAAGCTCACCCGGGTGGCCGCGGATTTAGCCAAAGTCAATGCCGCCGCCTTTGTCCAGAGAGAGAAGGATGTCTGCCGGGAATGCCGAATTGCCTCGGGGGCGGTAGCCCCGAAACCGCTCCGTCTGAAACAGGCCGAGGAGATCCTGCGGGGGAAACGCTTTTCAGAGGACCTCTGCCGTGTGGCCGGGGAAAAGGCCGCCGAAGAAATTCAACCTATTACCGACATCCGCTCCACGGCCTGGTACCGCCGCGAGGTGATCAAGATCCTGGTCCGCGACGCCCTGAAACAAGCTTGGGCGCGGGCCGGCCGAACTTGATTTTGAACCCCCATGTTCCGGGTTCCGAGTTGCGGGTTCTTTTCTGCACACGAAACACGAAACACGTAACTCGAAACCTTCTTTTTCAGGAGGCCGCTTGAAAAAACCCATTGAACTGATCGTCAACGGGCAGAAACACGAATTGTTTGTCGCCCCCAACGAGCTTCTTCTCAACGTTCTGCGGGATCGGTTGGAATTGACCGGCGCCAAATACGGCTGCGGGATCGGCGAGTGCGGGGCCTGTACGGTGCTGGTGGACGGGAAACCCCTCCTGGCCTGTCTTACCTTAGCAATAAGCATGGACGGGCGGGAAATTACCACCATCGAAGGAATTGCAAAGCCCGACGGCCAGCTCGATCCTTTGCAGGAAGCCTTTCTGCAAAACGGGGCCGTGCAATGCGGTTTCTGCGCCTCCGGGATGATCCTCATGGGCCGGGCCCTGCTGAGCGAGAACCCCAACCCCACGGAACAGGAGATTCGGGAGCATCTCCGGGGCAACACCTGCCGCTGCACCGGCTACACCCAGATCGTCAACGCCATCGAGGACTGCAAATGCCCTCCGGAAGAAGTGTGATGGTTTCGTAAAAAATCCATCTGCTGCGTTGCGCTTCAACTTCGTCGTTGCAGCGTACCTGTTCGTACGCTTCACTCCTCAGTTTTTGCGCGCCTTGCATCTGGAGCTTTTTACGAAACCATCTCCGTTGACGACTCTTGACAAGATTATCAAGTACGAGAGGAATCGGCCGAACTAAGGGCTGCCCGTGGCGAATCCGAACAACCTCGGCAGCCAGAGGGTGATGAAGGGAAGGTAGGTAATCAAAAAAATCATCGCAATTTTAATCAGCAGGAAGGGGACGAGCTCCCTGACCATCGGCTCCATTTGAACTTTTCCCACCGCCTGCGTCGCAAAGAGGATGATTCCCACCGGCGGCGTAATGTTCCCCAGGTTCACATTCATCACGAAGATCATCGAGAAATGAACCGGGTCGATGCCTATCGAATAGGCCAAGGGCGCCAGGATAGGCGCAAACAGGAGAATATTCGCCGTCACATCCAGCCACATCCCCATCCACAGCAGGAAAAGATTCATGATCAGCAAGACCAGCCAGGGATAGGCTTTCAGGGGCTGAAAGAGGGCCAGAACCTGCTGGGGCACCTGCATCATGGCGAAGGCCCAGCCCAGGATGCTGGCGCAGGCGATCACGAAGAAGAGAGTCCCTGAATTATAGGCTGCGCTGAACAGAATTCGGGGAATTTCCTTCCAATGCATGTGACGGTATATGACAATGCCCACGAACAGGGCGTAGCCCACGGCCACCGCCGCCGCTTCCGTAGGCGTGAACACCCCTAAGAAAATTCCCCCCAGGATGATCAGCGGCATGATCAGGGCCAGGGTGGCGTCCCGGGTTCCCGTGGCGAGCTCCCGCATGGAAATCCGCTCCGTCCGGCGGGGGTAGTGTCTCTTCTTGGCTAAGTAGTGGACGATCACCATGTCGCCGGCGATGAGCAGGAATCCCGGAATGATGGCGGCGGCGTACATGGCCCCGATGGAGGTGTTCATCACCGCGGCGTAGATCACGATGATGATGCTGGGAGGGATGATCGGGTCCACGACCGCCGAGGCCGCGGTGAGCGCGCAGGCGAAATTTTTGCCGTATCCCTCCTTCTTCCAGTTTGGGAATAAAAATCGTTCCGAGAGCCGCGATGTCGCCCAAGGCGCTCCCGCTGATCCCGCCGAAGACGGCCGTGGCCACGAGCTGAGCCTGGGCCAGGCTCCCCGGAAGTTTGCCCACAACCGATTTCGCCCAGCTGACCAGCCGGTCCGTGAGACCGGTGGCATTCATCAGGTCGCCGGCCATGATGTAAAGGGGAACGCAGATGAAGACAAAGGAGTCCATCCCCTTGAAGATGCGGGTGACGACCATGGGAAAATAGTCAAAACCGGCGGTGAGGAGGAAATATACCATTCCCGTGACCCCCATGGTCACGGCGATGGAAGTTCCCAAAAGAAGGAGCACGACCAAAATGAGGGAAACAATCAGAAGCGTCATGGACCTTCGGGGCCTTCCTTTCCCTTCATCCTCTTCAGGCCGCCGAGATACACGATCAGGTTCAGCATCATGACTACGCCGGAAACCGGGAGGGCCAGGTACGGCAGGAACATGGTGATTTCCAATCCGGGCGAGATCGTAAAGAACCCTAAGATCGCAAAGGGAACTCCCCAGAGAATGATGCAGAGGATGAAAAGAGAGGTAAGAAAGCCGGTAAAAAGGTCGATCTTCTTCCGGGTCTTCCCCCGCAGACGGCTCGTTAGGAAGTCGATATTAAAGTGCTGCCCCTTCTGGAAGGCGATCCCCGCCGCCAGGAGGGCCATCCAGATCATGAGGTAGCGCGCGGCTTCTTCGGTCCAGGGGGCGGAAATTTTGATCACATACCGGAAGAGGATTTGGGCGATGACCAGAACAAAAAGGGCCCCGCTGCAGATAATACAAACCCTTCGGATCCATCGATTGAGAACCTCGACGGCCCGCGCAAAGGAATCCATTCGTACCTCAGAGGGAAGGTTGCAGGAAGGCTTTGGGGAAGCCTCCCCGCCAGGGTTCATGATCTCAAAAGAGCCAGCGGAACAAAGGCGCCCAAAAAATAATAATTGTAGGGCAATCCCGCTCCAAGCGGGACAGGTGGACTTTTTACGGAACCATTACTTGATGGTTTCGTAAAAAGTCTGAAAATGGGCTATTCCGTCATTCCCGTGAAAACGGGAATCCAGTCTTTTCAATATCTTGGCAGATTCTGGATTCCCGCCTGCGCGGGAATGACGACTTTTACGAGTTCATCATTACTTGTAGCCCAGCTCTTTTTCGGCCTGTTCGGTGGCTTTGAAGATCTTATCGATCCAGGTCTTGTCCACCTTGGTCTTGAGGAATTCGACGACCGGCTTCTGGGCTACATGGAAAGTCTCCTTTTCTTTCGCCGTCGGAGCATAGACTTTCATCCCTTTTTCCTGGATGAACTTGATCCCCTTCTGCTCCAACGCCGTGCACACGCCCCGGTTCACGGTGGTGGAAATAAAGGCGGCCTGATCAATGGCCCTTTGGAGTTCGGCCGGAAGGGACTTGTACCATTTATCCTGGATGATGACGCTGTTGATGCTGTAAAAATGCCCATCCAGGATCATATACTTCTGGACCTCATACAGCTTGGGAACCAAAAAAGTGGGAACCGCGTTCTCCTGGCCGTCCGCAACCTTGGTCTGGAGGGCCGTGTAGAGTTCGCCCCAGTCAACGGTCACGGGCAGGGCGCCGAGGGCCTTCACGGTTTCCTGATGGGCTTGGTTGGGCATGACCCGGATCTTCAGACCCTTCATGTCCGCCGCGGTTTTGATCTCCCGCACGTTGTTCGAAAAACTGCGAAATCCGCCGTTCTCCGTCAGGCCTAAAAGTCGCAACCCGGTTTTCTTGATGTAGGTATCCATCATTTCTTTGCCGAAGGGCCCGTCCAGAACCTTCCAGGCCACATCCCGGTCCTGGAAAATATAGGGGATCGAGATAACCTGAATCTCCGGGAAATGGTTGGCAATCCAGCCGTCGCCGACCTGAACCCCCTGGATGATGCCCTTCTTGACCTGCTCGACCCCCGAGGTCATGTCGCCTAACTGGCCCGCCGGGTACAGCTGAACTTCAATCCTGCCGTTCGACCGCTTTTCGATCTCGGCTTTCAGAACGGCATAGGGCTCGTTGAACTGCGTCCACTCCACCATCGGGCTCGGGAGCGAAACTTTCATGACAAATTCGGCGGCTCCCGCCGGTCCGGCGCCAAGGGACAGCAAAATGCCCATGAACCCGATCAGACCGATTCCAAAGACTTTCTTCATAAATACCTCCTTGAATTAAGATGGCCTCGTAAAAAGTCCATCTGCTGCGTTGCGCTTCAACTTCGTCGTTGCGGCGCACCTGTAAGCGCACCTCACTCCTCAGTTTTTGCGCGCCTTGCATATGGAGCTTTTTACGAAACCATCGATTGAGCGACTTTTTACGAGTTCATCATTTTTACTTGCTCAAAAAATAAAGACCTCCGGCATCCCTATAAAGGACCGTAAGAAATAAATGGACTTCCTGCAAATCAAGAAAGGCAAAAAACGGGCCGGAGATGAGAAAGGAAGAATTTCCTGCGCAGGAAAATCGTATCCTTCTGGAAACTTTTACCAATTTATGTCCGAAAAGTCAAGGATTATGCGCGAGGAGTCGTAACCCTTCAATCAAGGGTGGGAAGCCGCTACGGATTCAGGTCCAGCGTGAATAGCAGGAGGTGCCCTGGCCTGCCGCCCCCCCGTCACTGAATGGGTACGATGAGTCGATATTTCAAGAACAACGCAGGTAGGCCGATTTCAGGATTTCGCTGTCTCTGAGCTCCTCCCTTGTCCCGGACGCGACGATGACCCCTTTTTGCAGGACATAGCCCCGCGAAGCAACGGAAATGGCCTTGCGGGCGTTCTGCTCGATGAGGAGCACCGTCATCTCCCGCTCCTGGTTGATGCGCCTGACCACCTGGAATAGCTCTTTGACCCTAAGCGGGGCAAGCCCCAGGGAAGGTTCGTCCAGGAGAAGCGCTTTGGGATTGGCCATGAGCGCCCGGGCCATGGAAAGCATGCCTTGCTCGCCTCCGCTCAGGGTGCCGGCCAGTTGTCCGATCCTTTCCCGGAGGATCGGAAAGATCTTGAACAGTTCATCCATCTTTCCCCGGATGGACGCCAGGTCGTTTTCCGCAAACGCTCCGATGCGCAGGTTTTCAAAAACCGTGAATTCCGGGAAGAGGCGCCTCCCCTCCGGCACGACGGCAATCCCCATCCGGATGATCTGGTGGGTTCGCAGGATGTCGAGGCGGCGGTCCTCGAAAAATATCCGGCCCGCCGCCGGCTTGACCAACCTGACGATCGTCTTCAGGAGCGTGGTCTTCCCCGCCCCGTTGCTGCCCAGAATGCAGGTGATTTTCCCCTTCTCGATCGTCAGGGAAACATCCCGCAGGACCACGACCTGGTCTTCATATTGGGTGGTGACGCCTTCCAGTCTAATCATCTTCGCTCTCGGCTCCTAAGTACGCTTCGATCACCCCGGCGTTCCGGCAGATTTCGGCATACGGCCCTTCGGCGATTTTGCGGCCATAATTGAAGACATAAACCCGCTCCGCGATTTTTTCGATCACGGCCATGTCGTGCTCGACCACGATCACGCTCAGATCCGGGTTCTGATCCTTCACCTTGCGGATGTCCTCCATCAGTTCTTCCGTCTCCTCCGGCGACATCCCGCCGGCCGGCTCGTCGAGGAGGAGCAGGGAGGGGTCGGAAGCCAGGGCCCGGCAGATCTCCACCCGTTTCCGGTCGGCGTGGGGCAGATCCATGACCCGTTTCAGGCTGTTTTCCCGGAGCTCGGAGCCGAAGAAGGAGAGAAGCTCCAGGCCCCTCCGCGCCCCGTCTTTCAGCTCCTCTTTCACCCGCCCGTACCGGAAAATCGTGTCCAGCAGGTTGGTTCTCTGCCGGCCATGCATGCCCACGATGATGTTGTCCAAGGCGCTGATATCGCCGAAAAGGCGCCCGTTCTGAAAGGTGCGGGAAATCCCCTTTTTGACGATCTGGTGAGGCTTTTCCCCCGCCAGGCTTTTCCCCTTGAAAAGGATCTCCCCTTCCGTGGGCCGATAGATCCCGGTGAGCAGATTAAAAAAAGTGGACTTTCCCGACCCGTTGGGACCGATCAAACCGACGATTTCTCCCCGGCCCACATGAAAATCCACCTGGTCGACCGCGCAGAGCCCGCCGAAGCGGATGGTCAGGGATCGGGTCTGCAAAATGGATTCCGCCAACAACGATTTCCTCCCCGTTTCTTCAACCTTGATGATTCTCCCAAAAACCACAATGCCGATGACTTTGTAAAAAGCTCCAGATGCAAGGCGCGCAAAAACTGAGGAGTGAAGCGTACGAACAAGTACGCTGCAACGACGAAGTTGAAGCGCAACGCCGCAGATGGATTTTTTACGAAGCCATCAATATTTTCGTACTGTCTGCGGGAGTAGTCCTTTAGGTCGCAGGCCTAACATGAGCAGAATGATGAACCCGAAGATCCACATGCGGTAGTCCTGGAAGACCTGGAACTTCTCCGGGATCAGGGTCATCAGCAAGGCCCCCAGGATCACCCCCGCGGCATTGTCCATTCCGCCCACGATAACGATCGCCACCACCGTCACTGAAACATTGAAGCTGAAGCTCTCCGGCGAGATATGGCCGATGCTGAAGGCGAAGACCGCCCCCGCAATCCCGTCGAAAAAGAAGTTGGCGCAAAACGAAAGGACTTTGGCATACGTTACATCGATCCCCTGGCAGGAGGCGGCGATTTCGTCGTTCCGGATGGCGTTCCAAGCCAAACCCAGGCGGGAATACCGCAGGCGCCGGTCGAACAAAAAGGTGATGGCCACCAGGATGACCGCTAAGTAATAAAAATTGGCTTGGAAGGGAATCTCCATTCCGAGGATGCGGATCGGGGTCCCGAAGGAAAAACCGCCGATCTGCGGGTAGGGGATTCCGCTGATGCCGTCCGGGCCGCCGGTGAAATCCAAATTGTTCAGGAGAAGGTACACGATAATGGTAAAGGCCATGGTCACGAGGGAAAGGTAGTACGTCTTGGTTTTCATGCACGGCAGCCCCAAGATGAAACCCACGGACGCCGCGGCCAATCCGCTCAAGGGCAGGAGGACCCAAAAGGACAACCCCGTGTTGACGGCCAGGAGCGCGGCCGTATACGCCCCGGTGGCAAAAGACGCCCCGGTGGCGAAGTTGACGATATTGGTGCTGCCGATCTGCCAGTTCAAACCCAAACCGAGGAGGGCAAAGAGCCCGGCGTTGAAAAGGATGAAGATCTGGTAGGGATTGTTTTTCAGAAAAACGGGAAGGGCCAGGACAAAAAGAACCCCGTAGAGCGTGGCCCAAAATTTGCCGCGGGTAAAGCCTTCCTCCAAAACCCGACGGAACCCCGGCCGGCTGCTGAGCAGGCTCAGGCCGATGATCCCGGCGAGAACTCCCAGGATGGGAAGCATTTTCTCCAGAACGAGGAAAAGAAAAATCAAAACAAAAAAGAGGGTTTCCACCCCGAAAAGAGCAAACCCCGAGACGAAACTTTTGCCGCGCATAAAACTTATCCCTTCATATCTCGATGATCTCGTAAAAAGTCAATTGGATCGTCACCCCGGCGAAAGCCAGGGTCCAGACGTCGTCCCGCCGAAAGTCGGGAACCATCTCTAAGACTGGATCCCGGTTTTCACCGGGAACCCTGGATTCCGGCTTTCGCCGGAATGACAAATTCTATGGATTTTCGAATTTTTACGAGACCATCATATCTTTACCGGAACGGCCTTGCCAATAACCCCGGCGGGGCGGAAAACCAGGAAAAAGATGACGATGAGGAAGGCGAACACGTCCTTGTAGGGGGCCCCGCCGGGGACATAGGCCGAGACCAGGCTCTCCACAAAACCCAGGATCACCGACCCCACAATGGCGCCGTAGAAGTTTCCCAATCCGCCGACCACCGCCGCTGAGAAACCCTTGATTCCACCCATAAGCCCGATGTCGAAGCGAACCACCGTCTGGTAGGAGCCGATGAGCACGCCGGCCAGGCCCGCCAGGATGGACCCGATCAGAAAAGTGACCGCGATGGTCCGGTCGGAGTTGATGCCCATCAGGTTCGCCGCTTCCATGTCCTGAGAGATGGCCCGGATGGCCATCCCGGTCTTGGTGCGGTTGATGAAGAGAACCATCAGCACGATCAAAAGGACGCTGATCAGAAGGATCAGGACATGGTTCCACCGGACAACGAGGTCGCCCAGGCTGAAGCTTCCGGAGGGCAGGATTTGCGGAAAGACCTGCGGGTTGCTCCCCTGGGGGTAAAAGAGGCGGACCGATTCCCGGATGACGATCCCGAGGGCAATGGTGGCCACGAGCACCATGAGCAGGGGCGATCTGCGAAACGGCTTGATCGCCGCGCGTTCGAAAAGCGTGCCCACGAGACCGACCAGGACACAGGTGACCCCGATGATGACGAGGGCCGAAACCCAGAAAGGAAGCACCGCCAGGAGCCCGGTCAGGGTCAGGACCCCGTAGAGGATGATGCCGATGAAAGAACCCAGCATGGCCACATCCCCGTGGGAAAAATGGACGATGTTGATCGCCCCGAAAAAGAGCGTGAACCCCACGGAGATGAGCGCGTAGGTGCTGCTCAGCATCAGGGCAAACATGATCTGTTCGATAAAAGGAGTCATCCCCAAAACCTTTCCGTCCGCTATTTTCCAAAAAACCATACAAAAAATCCCCTTCCTCGACCGCTCCCCAGGAAGGCCGAGGTGAGGGGGCTCGTCAAAACGCCCGCAGGGGCGATTCAGGAATCGCCCCTGCCGACAGGCACGCTACTGCAAAGCTATCAAAAATGATGACTTCGTAAAAAGTCAAGTAGACCGTCACCCCGGCGAAAGCCGGGGTCCAGAACGTCTTGAAATAACTGGATTCCGGCTTTCGCCGGAATGACAAATTCTATGGAATTTCGACTTTTTACGAAACCCTCAAGGGGGACTACTTCCCGGGCACCGGGCGTTTCCCCTTGCCGTATTCCGAGTTCTCCCACAGCGTCCATTTTTTGTCCTGGCTGACCTTGTAGGTCAAACCGCCGGAAACGGTCTGCCCGAAGCTGTCGAACTGGGTCGTTCCCAGGATGCCGGTATATTCCGTCTGCCGTATGGTTTGGGCCAGCTTCTTCTTGTCATCCAGGCCCGACTTCTTCAGCGCCTCGACGATCAGATTCACGGCGTCATAAGCATAGGGGCCTGTGGCCTCATAGAACTCTTTGTACCCCACGGCTTTGTAGGCCTTGACGAAAGGGGAATTTTCGTCGATGTGCGCTTTGCCGACGATGAAGGTCCCCTCGGCCGCCTCCTTGGTGGTGGCGTTGAAGGTTTCCGAATCCAGGCCGGTGACGCCGACGTAGAGGCTCTTCATCCCCAATTCGCCCATCTGAATCTTGATCAGGGCCGCCTCGGTCACGACCCCTCCGTAGTAAATCACCTGCGGGGCCGGCTTCATGGATTTGATCTTGGAAAGGATCGGGCGGAAATCCGTCGCCCCCACGGCGATCCCGTCTTCGGAAAGAACCTTCCCGTTCATCTTGGCGACCGCTTTCTTGGCCGCGTCCAGACAGCTCTTCCCGTAACTGGTGATGTCATAGATCATGGCCCAGTCCTTGTACCCGAATTTCTCGCTCACGAACTGCGCCAGCCGCTCATGTTCCACGATCGTGTTCGGGCAGATCCGCGTCACCTCGGGGTAATTGTGTTTATAGGTGATATCCGGGTGAATCCCGCCCCAGAACATCTGGGGGACGCCGTAGCGGTGGAACACGTGGATGGTCGCCAAACCGACCGGGCTGTTGAAATGCGTGGTGGCGGCCATGACCAGGGGGTCGCTGCAAAGCTTGGTGGCGGCGGCGACACCGGTGGTCGGGTCGGAGCCGTCGTCCAGGACCACGAGTTCCAGCTTGAAGGGCAGGTTCCCTTTTTCATTGGCCTGGCGGACGGCCAGATCGGCGGAATTCCGGGCCCCCAAGCCCACGGCGGCATTGGGGCCGGTCAGGGGGCCGATGAAGCCGAGTTTGACCAACTTCTTTTCCTGCGCTGACGCGGCCTCCATCAAAACCGCAGAAAGCAAGAACAATCCGGCAAACGCGATGATTAAAATGTTGCGAACCTTTTTCATCTCCCGCTCCTTTCTTCTTTTCAAATATGAGATAAATTCATGCAGTTCTTCATGTTCCTTTGGGACCCCGTAAACCATGAAAAGGCGTTCAGCTTTCATTGGAAAGGGGCCTTTTCCCCTCTCCCAAGATTGGGAGAGGGATAGGGTGAGGGTTGGCGGGGCAGAATTGCAGGTGTCTTCTTTCGAAGTAGCCTCCCTCACCCCGCCCCTCTCCCGTGAGCCGGGAGAGGGAGTTTTCGGGTCGAGACCGAACAGGGGTCTTATCGGACCCGAGCGCGCCGAGACCGCAGAGGTCTAAGAACCAAAATGTTCAAAGATTTTGTCGTTACCCTATGCGCTATGCTCTTTGCTCTATGCAATTTTTTAGGGGATCAACTTCCCCTTTTCTTCAAGCATGCGAGCCACCTCCGCGAGATCCAGTTTCTCTAAGAGGCGCTTCGTCTGCAGGCCGGTTGCCTGGTCCCATTCGTGGAGTTCATAGAACCGGTCCAGCATCTTATCCCACTTCTCAAGATCGCACTTCTCCCCCTCATACCGACCGGACCGCACTGGGTCTTCCAGGAACCTTCGGGGGGGATAGTCGTCCTTGCGATCGAAATCCGTATGGAGGGTATTGAAAGCCTTCTCCAGATTATAGGACCTGCGAGCTTGAAAGAAAAGATCTTCTTCGCTCAGGTCCGTCCCCAAGACGCCGTTGGCCAACTCCGCATAATCGGCAGGCTCGAGGGCGTAGGCGCCGGACCAGGTTCCCACATACACACAGATTCCCAAGGTGTCTTCCATCTCCTTGGTCAAGGATTGCCAAATGCTGTACTTCGCCTGATCCTCATAGGTGTCTGCTGGAAACGAGGCGGATTTGGGACCAAACCGGGCCCCGCCGATCGTAGTGCCCCGCAAATGCCGACCCGCCACGGGGGAAGTGGCTACCCCCAAGGCCCAGCCTTTGGGGACCCGGAACGGTTCGATTGAATCCTGGCCTTTCACATGGACCGCCAGTTTGTCCGCCCCTCGTCCTAATTTCCGGGCCGCCTCCCGGCTTCCATCCGCCAAGAGGTCGCCGACCCCTTCCCGGCGGGCGATCTTTTTCAAAAGGGCGATGAAGGATTCCACGTTCCCCCATTCGAGGGACAGCCCATCTGTTTCTTCCCGGGTGAGGATACCCTTCTCGTAGCACTCGAAGGCGAAGGCGCAGACGCTGTTGGCAAAATCCGTATCCAGGCCCAGATCGTTGGCTAAAATCCAGGCGTGGAGCATCCCGGCAGGGTCGGTGATGTCAAGACGCACCGCCCCCATCACCGTGTTGCTCCAGAACCCCTCCCCTTTGGTTCCCTGAAATTTTCCTTGCTGCACTTCGGAGAAGGGCATGCAGCCGGCCGGGCACATGAAACAGGCGGAAATACTTCGACGATATTTCGGATAGCCGGTTTCCGGGTTGGCCAGCCGGATTCTCTTTTCCCGGTCCCAATAGTCATCCTGCCCGTTGCGGGCGCTGATGAGAAAGTCCCAGTTGGGGGATTCCGGGTCTCCCCAGCGCCCGGCGAGGGTGGATTTCCTCATCATTTCCGTTAGAGGCGACTCCCGAACCTTGCGCAGGGCTTCCTCCACCGCCCGGAAAAAACGAGGCGGGTCTGCGACCTGGATGGACCCCCCTTGGCCGCAGGCGACGACGGCTTTTAATTTCTTGTCCCCCATCACGCAGCCCACGCCCGATCCCCCGGCGACCTTGGCCCGGTCGACGACCACGCCCGATCCCTTCACCCGGTTCTCCCCGGCCGGGCCGATGGCGGCGATCCGGATCCGTCTGGGGGCAAATTCCTTATCCAGCCACTCTTCCGTCCCAAAAACGGTCTTGCCCCAAATCGACCCGGCATCCCGAATTTCGGCTTGGCCGTCATGAAGAAAGAGATAAACCGGTCGTTCGGATTTGCCGGTGATAACGATATGGTCAAAACCGGCATATTTCATCTCCGGCGCGAAATGCCCCCCCACGTTGGCCGAGCCTTTTCCGCCGCTGAAGACGTTCTTGGTCTCGATCGAGAGACGGCAGGCGCCCGGGGCCAAGGTCCCGACCAGGGCTCCGGCGCCGAAGATCAGCGGATTTTCCGGATCCGACCACTTCGTCCCTACGTCCATTTCCTGGAGAAGGAGCCAGGAATTGATCGCCCTTCCGCCGATCCAATCCCGGGCGTACTTCTCCGTATCCTCTGTCCAGGTTTTCTCCCGCGTCAGGTCCACCCGCAGGATCTTCCCGGCCAGCCCGCCCCGGATTTTATCGATTTTCAGGCGGTTTTTATTCATTTAGGACTTCCAAAGCCTGATAACTGCAAAAACGCACACAAAACGGCCGCTCCTCACCCGCACACAGATCGCAGGTGTTATCCCGCTGCCAGTGAATCACCCCGGTCTCGTGGTTCTTCAAAGCCCGAATCGAGCCTCCCCCGGGAGAGAAGGCGCCTTGTTTATGAAAGGAGCAGGCCAGCTCGCAAGAACGGCAGCCATAACATTTTTCGGGAACCCGGCGAATTTTCATTTCGGTTTAAATCGAGGGAAAAGATGACAATCCATGCAAAATAAGTTTATTATAAACTGCTCTAACCGCCCGTCAAGATTATTTATTTGCCATCTCGTTTTCCCCGCGGAGCGCTTCGCGAATTCGATTGCCTTGCCATTCAAGGCGGTTTACCATAAGGAAAATCAAACTGTGGGAAAAGGAGAGCATCATGAGCGAATATTTCTATGCCCTCGACGCCCGAAAACACTACCCGGCCCTCCGGGAAGCCCAACCCGAGATGTTCCAGGCCTTTTTGAATTTCAACGCTCAGATTTTCGAGAAGGAGAGCGCCCTGCCACGCAAAGTGAAGGAACTCATCGCCCTTGCCGTCGCCCACACGACCCAGTGCCCCTACTGCATCGAGTCCCATGTCAAGGCCGCGAAAAAGGCCGGGGCCAGCGATTCCGAGATCGCCGAGGCGATCTTCGTCACCGCCGCCCTCCGGGCCGGCGGCGCCTTCGCCCACTCCACCGTTTCCATGGGCGTGATCAAGGAAATGGAGACGAGCGGGCAAAAGAAGTAAGGCACATCTTTAAATTGCACAGTAGCGGTACCCCCCTTGGGAAAAGAGGGCGAGGGAGGATTTCTGGACCTTCATGTCAAGTTACACGCAAATCAAGGTCTAAAAAACGGGTAGGATCATTCCAAACTCAGAAAGCTGCTAAGAAATCTAACCAGCCTAATTTCCAATTATCCGGAATATATGATTTTCCTCAACGAATCAGGCCGGCTTCCTGAAAACTGAAATAACCTTTTCGGGTTACGATTATATGATCCAGGACGCGGAGGCCGAGGATCTTTGCGGCCTCGGTCAATTGTTCGTGTATGCGATGATCGGCTTCGCTGGGTTGGAGTTCCCCGGATGGATGATTGTGGGCAAAAATTACGGCAGCGGCGCGGTCGGTGCTCAAGGGGGTTGACCTACTTTTGCCCTGTCAGTTTATCTTCAAAAAGGATTCATGGCCATAGCCATGGCCAAGGCAACCACATATTCTCGATTATTCCTCTTTGAAAGATGGCGCTGCCAGGGCTCTCAACTCCAGTCCCTCAATCTCCTGCAGGGTCTTCCCCGCAATGCCCTGGAGATCTCCATACATGCCGACGGTTGCCTGCATGACCCTCTCGATTTGTTCCTCCCGTTTGGCCCACTGCTTGGTTATCGCTTTCTTTTCCTTTTCGAGATCCTCCTGCATGGATGAAAACGCCTCGACAATGGCTTGGACACGTTGGCGGAAGCGCGGGCCGGTCAGGTATTGGTAAATCATCTCCATTTTCGTCTGCTGTCCCTCGGTTGCCTGACGGGCGCAGGCCACCTCAATCAGGGTTTGGCGAAGGGCGAGGGCGACAGGCATTGACGACCTTGGATGGGTAACCCACACGCCATCGATCAACTCGAATGTTTCCACCCCTTTGGGAAGAGCCTGGCTGACGATCACGGCGATTTCCGCCTTGGCAGCCCGTTGGTCTTCCCGGAGTTTTACAAGCCAGCTGTCGCTCCAGTTCTTTGTCCTCTTGGACTCCCATAATATCTTCCCGCAAATCTGACCGAACGGCCCCATGACACAATGCACCACGTCGCCGCCGTGTTCACCTTTGGGGACGGGCTCGACCGTATCACAGGGAAACTTTGCCCGCAAAAGTTCTTCAAGCTCCAGTTCCTGAACTTCTCCTTGAAGCTGCTGCGATCCCTGCTCGGCCTTCTTTTTCAACTCTTCGATCTGCTTCTGCATGGAGATGATGGTCTGCTCTTTTTCCATCACCTTGAGCTTTAAACCTTCTTCGGCCTCCTTGCGGGCCTGCTCCCTTGTGGCGGAAAGCCCTTCCTGGATTCCCTTTTCGATGGTCAAATCCATTTCCCGTTTGGCGTCGTCAAGCTCCCGCTGCTTGCGGATAAGCTCAGCCTGGGCCTTCTGGGCTTCGGATAGTTTCTTATCCCGCTGTTTAAGGATCTCTTGGAGATCGCTGATCTCTTTGTTCCTCTGCTCCAGGTCGGACCCCAAAGCAAGTTGAGCCTTTTTTGCTTCCTCCGCGGCGATTTTTACACGTTCTTGCCGGGTTTTATCGGCGACCTGGGTCTCAATGGATTCTCTTGCCTTGGAAACGTCCTCTTCCCGTTTGACAATGTCCGCTTCCTTTTGGGAGAGCCGCCGCTCATATTCCCGGCGGGTTGTTTCGATCAGGGGCGCCGCCAGCGATTCCGTCAGCTTGATTTCCGCTTTGCATTTGGGACAGATAATGGTTGGTTCCGTCATTTACAATGCTCCTGAGATCATAAAAGAACCAAAGGGCAGGATCGCGGCAATCCCGCCGATCACGACATATTTCACTTCATGTTTTTGAAAGGACCTGAATACGTCCTGGAGTCGGTTTAGCATTCTTCTTCTCCGGCAAACGGGGATTGATCGACAAGACAAGATCCGTCAGATCGCAGAGCATCCGCATCCGATCTTCCATGCGCAAAGACCGAAACCACCGGACCTTGGCTTCCGGCGTTTCTTCCTCCCGATCATGTGATATGGATTGCTCTCTTTTCATGTAGTCACCCTGACACGGCCGTCGGACAATATATAGGCAAGCCGGCCACGGAGGTGGCTGGCTAAGCCATTGGGCCCGAAAGCGTTATTATCCTTCATTTTCTCGTTCCAAGCATACCAAGGCCATCAGCTCACTTTCCACTGAATTCTGAACAACTCTGCAAGATTCAATTTCTGCTGCAGCTTTCCCTCGATTTCGGCAATCAATTGTTCACGGCGCCGGTCAATTTCATCCTGGGCATCAAAAAGAGTCCTCCATTTTCCATTGCGTAGGGCTTCGAACGCCTTGATGCGGTTTGAGAGATCCACCTGGGCATCCACAAGCGCCCCCGCCAGCTTTTCGGCGCTGTCCGCCGGAAAGCGCCGCGTGAGTTCATGGGCGAATAATTTAGCATGGTAGCCGGTAAGGTTCATTTGGATAATGCAGCCTTTCCGTGCTGCCGGAACAAGGAACAGGTCCCATGAAAAGGCGTTTGCCCACGGGCCAGAGTTTTCTGCGGGCCGCCGCAGCTACTTTAGCAGGATTGTATGAAATTTGGAGCTCCGAGTCAAGAAATCCCAAAATTGATGGTCTCGTAAAAAGTCCATCTGTCCCGCTCCGACCGGGATTGCGCGGCAACTTCCTCGTTGCGGCGTAGCCGTAGGGGCGATTCATGAATCGCCCCTACAATTATTGTTTTCTGCGCGCCTAATCCCGCCAATGGCGGGAGAGCTTTTTCGAAACCATCCTTCCGGTGGTTTTCCCCGAGATCATCAAAATTGTTTGTCGAATATTCTCCACCGCTCAGAGAACCCTTGACAAAACAGGCCCATTTCGCAAGAATCAGAATATGCAGACTCTAAATCCATTCGATCCTTGCCTATATGATTGAACCCCCCCTTCCCCGCATCGTCCCCCGGTCGGAGCATTCGCTCTCCCGGCAGAATATCGACTCGGAAGCACTAAAGGTTCTTTACCGGCTCTGGGACCACGACTTTGTTTCCTACTTGGTCGGCGGGTGTGTCCGCGATCTTCTCTTAGGAAAGACCCCCAAAGATTTCGATGTGGCCACGGATGCCCATCCGCAACAGATCAAGGAAGTCTTCCGCAACTCCCGTCTCATCGGCCGCCGTTTCCGCATCGCCCATGTCTTTTTCCGGGGAGGAAAGTTCATCGAGGTCTCCACGTTCCGGCGCAAGTCGGAGTTCGAGGAAGAGGAGGCAAATCCCCACCCTCAGGGGGAGAATACCTTCGGGACCCCGGCGGAGGACGCCTTGAGGCGGGATATCACGATCAACGGAATCTTTTACAGCCCCCGGGATTTTTCCCTCATCGATTACGTCGGGGGACTGGAAGACCTTCAAAACGGCGTGATCCGCTGCATCGGAGATCCGGACGAAAAATTCCATCAGGACCCGGTCCGGATGATCCGGGTGGTCCGGCATGCGGCCCGCACCCGTTTCCGCATCGAAGACGAAACGTACCAGGCCCTGCTGCGCCATGTGGCCGAATTGGATCTTTGCTCCCGCTCCCGGCTCCGGGATGAATTTTTACGGGACCTCTGTGAAGGGTCTGCCGAAGCCTCGTTTCGCCTGATGTTCAAGACCGGCATGCTGCCCGCGCTCTTTCCCCCCCTCAACCATCTGGCGGAAGATGCCGTTCCGGAGGAGTTTTTTTTCAACGCCCTGAAGGCCGTCGACGCCCGGTCCGCGCAAGGAAATCCTTTCACCCCGGAATTCAGTCTGGCGGTTTTTCTCCTGCCTTTTCTCTTCGCCCGCGTTCCCTGGGAGGATCTCCCCCCCGGACGCCATGGGTCGGCCCTCTTCCGGGATAGGGTCCGGGGCTGGGTCGGGGAGGTTTGCGGACCTCTCCAGTTCACCCATCGCGCCAAAGAATTGGCGATCGACCTCCTCTCGGCTCAGCGGATTTTCCAGGAGTTTCTCCCGGTTCAGCGGCTTCCCTGGCATTTTATGAGCAAGTCTTTTTTCCCGGGGGCCAGGCAGATCTTCGAGATCGGCTACCGGGCGGCGGGAGAAGATCCCGGATTGATCGTCTGGCAGCCTGAAGAAAAGAGCGAGGGAAAAAGAAGGAAGAGAAAACGCTGGCGCAAACGCCCGAAACCCCAAACTCCGCCGCCGCCGAACCCGTGACGCCGCGAATCCATTGGGCCTGGGTTATCCTTGCCGCTTCTTTCCTCACGGTCTTCACGACCTACAGCATCCGCTTGAGCTACGGGATCCTCATGCCCGAGATGATCAAGGGGCTGCAAATCGGCAAGGCCGAGGCCGGAGCCATCGCCAGCGCTTTCTATGTCGCCTACACCGTTTTTGCCCCCCTCGTCGGATTCCTGGCGGACCGCGTCAGCGCCCGCAAGCTCATCGTTCTTTTCTGTCTGGTTCAGGGGGTGGGGACCCTTCTGATGGGAGCCCCCTCCTCGCTGTGGCAGGCCTGCCTTTTTTTCGCCATCGTCGGCGCCGGGTCTGCGGCCATGTGGACCCCGGTCGTCACCTTGGTGCAGCGCTGGTTCGGGGTCAAACGGCGCGGGGCCGTTCTCGGGATCCTCGCCATCAGCTATGCGATCGGATACGGAGTCATGGGCCTCCTTCTTCCCCCCCTGGTGGAGGAATACGGCTGGCGCTCCTGCTGGGTGATCCTCTCCCTCCTCTCCTTCGCGATGGTTCCCCTGAACGGATTTTTCCTGCGCACCCACCCCCGCGACTTGAACCTTCGCCCCTGGGGCGATGAAACCTTCCCTGCGGCTGCGTCCGATCCCCAAGGGATTTCGGTAAAGGCTTCCTATCGCGATCTCCTCGGGCTCCGCAACCTCTGGATGGGCGGTTTGGCCTATTTTTTTACCGGTTTCACCGCCTATGTCGTCAACATCTTTATCGTTACCTACGCCAACCTGGAGCTCCGCTTTCCGTTTGCCCAGTCGGCCAGCCTGGCCAGTTTCATTGCCTTCAGCGGAATCCCCGGCGCCTTGGTCATCCCCGTTCTCTCCGATTACCTGGGCCGGAAAAAGTGTCTCCTCTTCCTCAACCTGGGCTTTTCCGCGGTCATCCTCCTCATTACCTGGGCGGGGAACAACTGGCCGTCCTTGGCCGCCGCCGCCTGCCTCTACGGGGTCATATACACCTCCACCTGGCCGATGTACGCCGCCGCCGGCGCCGATTTTTTCCCTCCGGGGACGACGGGGTCGGTCCTGGGTTTCTGGACGATTTTTTTCGGCATCGGCCTCATTCTGGCGCCGACGGTGGGAGGATGGATTGCCGACCTGAGCGGGAGTTTCGTGCCATCCTTTCTTGTCGCCGCCGGGACGGGGGTCGTGGCTGCTTTCTTCATCACCCGGATTCGGAAAATGGAGCCCTCCCCAATCGGAAGGAGGAGGTAAGGGCCAAGGGGACTCTGCCGGCACAAACCATGCGGATCCCCCCTTGCCTCCCTGAAGGTGTGAAAAATTTTGGAAATTCCCCCTCACCCTCCCCTCTCCCCAAGGAAGAGGGTGAACCTTTTGAAATAAAAATAGAATTCCCTCCCCCTAAATGGGGCAGAGGCAGGGTGGGGGCGATTGGGGGTTTTTCACCCCTTCCCTTTGGCAGGGGGGGCGGGAGGATTTAGCCGGGGATAGGGCGATTCCTGAATCGCCCTATGGTTTCGACCACCAAGGCCCCTTTTCCAGCGCTTTTCGTGGAAAAAGCACCGATTATTACCGGCTCAAAAGGGACGAAAAAATTATTGTCAGCCAAAATAATTTATGCTATAAAACCGGCGGGAGGTAGGTATGCAAAAGAAACGTTGGGGAATGATGATCGACCTGCGGCGCTGCATCGGTTGTCACACCTGCTCCGTGGCCTGCAAGGCCGAACACGAAGTCCCTCTGGGATGCTACCGCACCTGGGTCAAACAGATCGAAAAAGGGCGTTATCCTTATGTACGCAAAGCCTTTCTGCCGATCGTCTGCAACCATTGCGAACGCCCCATCTGCTGCACCGTCTGCCCCGTTAAAGCCACCTACCAGCGGCCCGAAGACGGGATCGTCATGATCAACCCCCACCGCTGCATCGGCTGCCGGTACTGCATGGCCGCCTGCCCTTACAATGTGCGGTTTGTCAGCCCCCGGTACAACATCATCGAAAAATGCGATTTCTGCCAGCGCCGGGTGGACAACGGCCAGCTCCCGGCCTGTGTCGAGGCCTGCCCCACAAAGGCCATCACCTTCGGCGATCTTCGCGACTCGAACTCGGAGATCTCCCGCTCGGTGGCAACCTCTCCGGTTCACGTCATCAAACCGGAGATGGGCACCTATCCTCAGGCTTTTTACGTGGAAATGGATGTCGACATCATCACGGCCAAATAAACCTATGAGCAAGCCTTCACCCCCTCGTCCCCGTTCGCCCCAAGGCCCGCCGGCCGCCTACGGCCAATTCGAAGCCAGTTCCCTCTTCTGTCCCCGCTGCCGGCAGGCGGTCCCGGTGCGCAAGCGGTTGCTGCTCGTTCTTCCCGACGGGGACAAATACGAGTATCTCTGTTCTTTTTGCTCCTTCTCCCTGGGCACCAAAATGGAGTTCGAGGAGCGGAATATCCAGCTCATAGGGTAAGGGATTCCCGGAACACCGGGAAACCCCTCTTCCGGGAAAAATACTCTGCCCTTTCCGCCAAAATGAGGGTTTTACCCTATTTTCCTCCCGCAACAATCGGTTATAATTGTTCTTATATATTGCCGGAGCTTCTATTCACTCCTCTTGCCCGAAAACCAAAAAATGTCTTAAGATGAAAGAATATGAGAACGACAAAAGGAGGTGGCCCGGGACTGAAAGCACAACAAAAAGGATATGCGTTTTTTCCCCGGGATAAAAGACCTGCCGGGGAGTTTATTTCAAGAAAAGGAGGATATGGTATGCCTGCAAAATGGAGGATGATCATCTTTTGTCTTCCGGCCCTGTTGATTCTTGGGGGCGGAAATCTCTATGCCGACAGCGCCGGCCCGTCTTTTCCGGCCCTGAAAATCGGCGATGAGGCTCCTTGGTTCACGCTGCCCTCGTCCGAGGATCGGCTGGTGGATTATTACAAGGACTACTACGGGAAGCACCATTTGGTCATGACCTTCTTCCCGGCCGCTTTCACCCCTACCTGAACGGGCGAGATGGAGGCGCACAATAGGGACCTGTATCTCTATAAGCGCCTGAACGCCCGGGTCCTGGGCGTCAGCATGGATGATCCCGCCACGAACAAACATTTCGCCAAGAGTCTGGATCTGCAGTTCCCCCTCATCTCCAACGTGCTCCCCTGGATGGGGATGAAATACGGAGCATTTTCTCACACCCCTCCTTTCCGCCCGGACGGAACCCCGAGCTGGTTCGGGAGACGGACGGTGATCATCGACAAGAACAGCATCGTGCGCTACATCAAGGACGGGTCGCCGGATAATCAGGAAATTCTCATGTTCCTTCTGAAACTCGAGAAAGAATTTCGGGAGAAAAAGTGAGGGACCAATAGGAGGGAGGAACTCATGAAACGACAGAAGAGATATCTTTTCGGATTGGGAGTTTTGGCGGGGGCGGCGGTGTTGACGGGGCTTCTCAGCGGCTGCGCCACGATGGAGCCGAAGAAGCCCCCGACACTGGTTCCAACGGAGCACGGCACGGTTATTTTCCTCGAGAAGTACGACTTCAAGCGGCCCCCCGCAGGCTGGGCCCTCATGAAAAACGTGGAGGGGGGGGATTTCGAACTGGGTTTCATGCGGATCGAAAAGGGGGATTTCCCCACCCAGACCACCTTTATGTTCGATGAACAGCCCTATGGCAGCTCTCAGGACCTGGAGAAACGGGCCGACTATTATTGCACGAGGTTTCTTTTCAACAGCGGGATCGATGCCAAGATCACGAAGCGCGAGAAGGTCACGGTGGGGGGGCGAGAGGCGTTGGTCCTGGAAATGGGCGGGGAAAACCCCGTGCAGAAGGAGAAGGCCAAGTCCACCATCTACCTCGTCAAGAAGGGGAACCGCATCATTTCTTTCGTCTGCACCCAGTGGCGTCCTTTGACCGGCGCCTTCAGCGAGGAGCCCTTTGGGCATTTCGAGGCTTTCGTGAAGAGCTTTAAGTTCCTGAAAAAGGATTTTTACGAGCAGCTCGAAGAGGAAATGACGAAGGCAGGACTATAAGAACAAGGGGCCCAGGGTCCGAGGATCCAAGGGTTCAAGTGGGAAATTTTAATTTTGATTTTCCCCTTGACCCCTTGAACCCTGGACCCCTTGAACCCTTTTTAGTAGTTAGGTTCCCGCTCGAAAACCCCCGCCGCCCCCATGCCAAAACCAATGCACATGGAAACGACCCCATAGCGGGCATTCTGCCGCTTCAGGGCATGCATCAGCGTGGTGGTCAACCGGGCCCCGCTGTTGCCCAGGGCGTGGCCCAGGGCAATGGCGCCGCCGTTGACATTGACCTTATCCATATTTAGGCCTAAGGTCCGGCAGGTGTAGAGCGCCTGCGAGGCGAAAGCCTCGTTCAACTCAAAAAGGTCGATCTGGTTCAGATTCAGACCCGCGAATTTCAGGGCCTTGGGAATGGCCTCCACGGGGCCGATCCCCATCAACTCCGGGGGAACCCCGGCCACGGCAAACGAACGGAAAGTGGCCATCGGCGCCAGCCCCAAGGTTTTGGCCTTTTCTTTGGACATGAGCACCACGGCCGAGGCCCCATCGTTCAAAGGCGAGGAGTTGCCCGGCGTCACCGACCCGGTTACGGAAAAAGCCGGACGCAGCTTGCTCAAAGCCTCCAAGGTCGTATCGGCCCGAACCCCTTCATCGGTGTCAAAGACAAATTCCCGAAATTTCACGGTCCCGTCTTCGGCGATTTCCTGGGTTTTGGTCTTGATCGGCAGGATCTCATCCTTGAATTTGCCGGCTTTGATGGCCGCCGCCGCCTTCTGATGGCTTTTCAAGGCGAAGGCATCCTGGTCTTCCCGGCTGATCCCGTACTTCCGGGCCACGTTTTCGGCCGTTACCCCCATAGCCGTGTACCCTTCCGGGTAGCTTTCGATCAGCTTCAGGTTGGGGACCGTCTTGTTCCCCCCCATGGGCACCATGGACATGGACTCCACGCCGCCCGCAATGATGACATCGGCAAAGCCGCACATGATGTGCTCAGCGCCGATGGCAATGGCCTGGAGACCCGAAGAGCAGAACCGATTCACGGTCTGACCCGGCACTTGGTAGGGAAGTCCGGCAATATAGGCGATCAGGCGGGCCACGTTCAGCCCCTGCTCGGCTTCCGGGAAGCTGCAGCCGATGACGAGGTCGTCGATTTCTTCCGGCTTCACTCCCGGCGCTCGGTTCAAGGCTTCCCTGACGACCCACCCGGCCATATCATCCGGCCGCGTATTTCTCAGGCCGCCCCGGGGAGCCCGGCCTACAGCGGTTCGCACAGCGGAAACGATCACAGCTTCTCTCATGGTCTCCTCCTTCTAATTCCGCAGGGGTTTGTTGGTCTTGAGCATGTGTCCGATCCGGTCCTGGGTCTTCTTCTCTCCGCAGAGGCTGACAAAGGCCTCCCGTTCCAGATCCAGCATATGCTGCTCGGTGACCGAAGCCCCGCTCAGGACGTCGCCGCCCGTCAGAATGTAAGCGAGTTTTCCGGCAATATACTCGTCGTATTCGGAAATAAAGCCGCCCATGCGCATCGTGTTCGCCATGTATTTGATGGCCGCCCGCCCCCCGTCTCCGGCAACCGGGATCATCCGGGGCCGCGGCGGTTTGAACCCGCCTTGGACCATGGACAGGACGGTTTGTTTCGCCTCATAGAGCAGGTGATCGGCGTTGGGGACGACCCGGTCCGTGGAACGGAGGAATCCCAACTTGCGGCATTCTTCCGCGCTCGTTCCCACCTTGACCATGGCGATGTTCTCGAAGGCTTTGCGCAGAAAGGGCATCAGATCCACGCTGACTCCGTCCGGAATCCCCTCGATGCAGCGGATATACACTTCCTTGTTACCGGCCGCGCCCGGCAGAAGCCCGACCCCCATTTCCACCTGGCCCATGTACGTTTCCAGAGCCGCCACGATGCGGTGGCTCGACAGGCAAACCTCGCACCCTCCTCCCAGGGCCAGGCCGTGGGGAGCGGCCACGATGGGCTTTTCAAAGAACTTCATGGCCATCATGGCCTCCTGGATGGCTTTGATCGCCGCCTCGATTCCCGCCCAGTTGGATTTCATGATCTCGCCGACGAGCATGAGCAGGTTGGCGCCCACGGAAAAACGCTCCGCATGGTTGCCGATGACCATCCCCTCGAAATCCTTCTCCACGATCTTCAAGGATTCGTGGATCATTTCGATGATCTCCTGCCCGATGGCATTCATAAAGGTGTGGAATTCCAAGCAGGCCACGCCGTCGCCCATATCGATCAGGCTCGCGCCCGCATTGGATTTCACGACCTTCTGCCGCTCTTTCAGAGTGGGAAGGAGGATGATTCGGGGGTTTTCGGGGGTCTTCTTGTAGCGCCCGGTTTTCAGGTCGAAGAAGTAGAGTCTTCCCTCCTTCTTCTGATAGAACGTCCGGAGTTTTTTCTTCAGCAGTTTCTCGACCAGCGGCGGGATCGACTTCCCTTCTTTTCTCATCCGGCCCACGGATTCCTCAACCCCCAGGGCATCCCAGGATTCGAAGGGGCCGGCTTCATAGTTGAAGCCCCATTTCACCGCGTTGTCAATATTGTAAATATCGTCGGCAATCTCGGGGACCCGCCGGGCCGCATAGAGCAGGGATTCACAGGTGATTTCCCAGGCGAACTTCCCGGCCCGGTCTTCGCCATAGATCAGGGCCTTGGCCTTATCCGCCGGGTTTGAGGCCGCCTTGACTGCATCCAGGGAGGGAAATTTGACTTTTTGCGCGGGGCGGTACTCCAGGGTTTTGTAATCCAGCACAAGCTTTTCTTTCCCGGCCTCCGTCTTGATTCTTTTGTAAAAGCCCTGTCCCGTCTTGTTGCCAAGCCATTTTTTATCTAGCATCTTCTGGACGAATTCCGGAACCTTAAACACTTCACGCATTTCATCGTTCGGCGCGTTCTCATAAAGGTTCTTGGCCACATGCGCGAACGTGTCCAGGCCGACAAGATCTGTGGTCCCGAAAGACGCGCTTTTCGGCCGCCCCATCGGCGGCCCGGTGACGGCGTCCACCTCCTCGATCGTTAACCCTTCTTCAGCCATGATCTTCATTAAGTTGAGCATCCCGAAGATCCCGATCCGGTTGGCAATGAAATTGGGGCTGTCTTTGGCGTAAACAATCCCCTTACCCAAAACCCGCTCCCCGAAATCCGCCACGAACTCGACCACTTCCGGCAGGGTCTCGGGCAGAGGGATGATTTCCAGAAGCTTCATGTAGCGGGGGGGATTGAAAAAATGCGTGCCTAAGAAATGCTGTTTGATCTCCAGATCCATCCCGGCGCAGATGTCCATGACCGGGATCCCGGAAGTATTGGTGCTGAGAATCGTGCCCGGCCTGCGCACCGCGGCAACTTTCTTCAGAAGGTCCTGCTTGATCTTGAGATTTTCGACAACGACTTCGATGACCCAATCGACTTCCGCCAGGCGGGAGAGATGATCTTCAAAATTCCCCACCTCGATCAGGCCGGCGAATTCAGGGACCGCCAGGGCCGCCGGGCGCATTTTCAAAAGATTCTGCTTGCCGTTGATGGCAAAGCGGCTGCGCACCGCGGGGTGTTTGAGGGTGAGACCCTTCTTCTCCTCCTCCGGGGTCGGTTGATTCGGAACAATGTCCAGCATGATGGAGGGAATCCCCACATTGGCCAAGTGGGCCGCAATGGTCGCGCCCATCACGCCGGCTCCCAACACGGCTGCTCTCTTGATTTTTCTTTCCATGCCTCCTCCGATCTGCAAGGTCAATGGCCCACCTTTCTCATGGTTTCTCTTCCTCTGCGGGTCTGAAAAACCGCCTCCTTACGTCTCGAAAATCGGGCCCCGAGCCCTTGTTTTGGGTTTGGTGCGAGGATCACCCCCCTCCTTGTTCTTTCGCTCATCCCGCATTGTTCATGATGCTTTTCAATACTTCGATGGCCGTCTGCAGGTTCTTTTCGGGAACCCCCCGAGTCAGGCGGTTGTACGCTTCGGTGACGACCTGATCCAATTTTTCTTCCAACTCCCTTCCTCTTGCGGTAATGCAGATGCGATAAGCCCTTCGGTCGGTCGGGTGGTCGTCCCGGCGGACCAAACCAGCCGCTTCCATCCGGTCGATCAAGCTGGTCATCGTGGACTTCTCGAGCTGGACTCTCTCCCCCAAGTCGCTGATCGAGAGTCCGTCCATCCCCCAGAGGGCATGGAGGACCCCGAAATACGCCACCGAAATGTCCGCGAGTCCGTTCTCCCGCAGCATCCGGTTTACGGAGTTATTCATGGCCCATGTGGCGCGCGAAAGGAGAAAACCAACCTGATAGGGAATCTTCATTTTCTTTTTTTCCCTTCAAACTTGTGTGGTTAGTTGGCACAAACAGAAAGTTCGACTGCATACTATTATGACCCAAAACTATATGTCAAGGGAATAATGATCCCCGCTGTAACCCTTCAGTCACGGGGGGCGGCAGCCTTTGTTGTTGGCCTGGGGGTTTGGGCGGTACGCGCCGGAAGCATTGGCCGGAACGGGGAGAGGCTCGAAAAAAGCCCTGCTCCGCCACGAAGAAACCAGCCCCTCATGATTCCAGGCGGACCGTCCGGCCCCCCGGGCCAAGGCGTTTTTAGGCCTTTCCCTCGAACATCCGCACATCGCGTCCGGCCGCCCGTGGCTGAAGGGCTGCGCTCCGCTTTCTTCGGTTTTAACGAAGTCGTAAGAATTGGGGAGAAAGGCTGGTCCGTGCAAAAGCATAGGAATGAGGCGGACTTACAGGATCGCCGCCGATGGAATTTTTGCGGGAACATCACAAGGCGGGAAGATCGTTTATTTTCCAGGCAGGAGAGAAAGGATTTCCTCTTGGAGGGCAAGCCCCCATTCCGTCTTCTCGGAGCGAAGCGACTCGCGGACAAAGGAGAGGGCTTTCTTCCAGTTGCGCTGCGCCGGGTCCTCCCGCCCCATGGCTTTTTGCATTTTACCCATTTTCAAATGATTGTCGGCGGCAAGCAGGTTGGGAAAGAAAAGAATGCTGGTTCCTTCAAAACAAGGAAAAGCGACTTCGTCCTCTTCGATATATTTCAGAACCGTTTCCAGGAGATCGCAAGATTCTCGATACAGCTTCATGGCGGCCGGATAGGATTTTTCCCGTAGACCTTTCTCGGCCAGGGCTTTTTTCTGCACCCCGGCCCGGTAATAATCCCGAACTTCCTTGGCGTCTTCCGGGTTTACCTCTATCCCCTCATTCTCTTCGAGGACCATTTCCAGGTTGGCTTCTTTGAGGGGGATGAGTCTCTGGTCGGTTGGGGGTAACGGGGGCGCCAGGGCGCAACCCCAAAAGGCAATCAAGGAAAAAATAACGACGAAAACCTTCATCTTCTCCCCCCTCATCCCCTATTTTGCCTGAATCAGGACCTCAATCGCGCTGGCGGCCTCGGGCCCCGTCCACTCGGTTTGACCGATGGCCCGATAGACAATCAAACCTTTCCGGTTGATGATATAAGTCGTAGGATGAACCCAAAGCCCGAACAGTTTTCCCAACTTTCCGGTTGTGTCAAGCGGGATCGGAACCGTAACGGATTCCTTTTCCAGGTATTTCTTGATGGTTTCGGCGCTTTCCTTGCTGTTGACCCGGTAAATCTTCAACCCTTTGGATCCGTACTGGGAATAGAGCTTTTCGAAAGAAGGACCTTCTTTCCGGCAATTGGGTCACCACGTCGCCCAGAAATTCACCAGCACGACTTCTCCGGAAGCGTCTTTAAAATTGATTTTTTTACCCTGGAGGTCTTCGACCGTAAAATCCGGGGGCGGAACGGGCTTCGCATAGGAATGGAATACGGTTGACGCCGCCTGACAGGGTTCTCCCCAAAGCCCCCACCCCGGCAGGCAAAGAACGGCTGCCGCAAGAAAGATTTTCCAAGATCGGCTCATATTTCCTCCTTTTCCCTCTATCCGCGTAACCCTTCGGTCACGGGTGGCCCGGGGCAAGTTTTGTTGTGGCCTGGGGGTTCGGGCGGTACGCGCTGGAAGCATCGGCCGGGATGGGCAGAGACTCGGAGAAAGCACCGAACCTCCGCCGAAGGATGCGGGAGGCCTTGGCCCCCGCCCCCTCCACGAAGAAATCACCGCCTTGTGGTTCCAAGCGGACCGACCGAACCCCCAGGCCGGGGCCCCTCTTAGCCTTTACCCCCAACCTTAATCCGTTGCGGCCGGCCACCCGTGACGGAAGGGTTACCTATCCGCCAAATCCGCCCTTGCATTTTTTTGTCTTTTTATATATCATATGAAACGGAAAGCTGCAATGACCCATCCTCCTTCCAGGTGATAATTTTTTAAAGCGGGGGGAGCCGAAAATATTATTTTTTTTTCTTGACTAAAAAAACAACTTTTGTTAGGGTGGATATCGAAAATGAGGAGGGGGTATTTTGTCCTTCCATCTTCGTCCGTTCTCTCCCGGCAGCAAGGCCCAACTTTGTTGCCCAAGTTTATGCGGCTATTTGTTAAACGAAAGGAGGTGAAGGGGAGTGAAGAAACTGGTAAGCATGGTGTTGGCTTTGGCGGTTTTGGCAGTGTTTTCCTTTGGCTGCGGGTCGTATGTGGCTAAGGATACCAAGGTGAAATGCCCGAAGTGCGGTGCGGTATTCACCGTTGACGAAGGATTGAAGGCCATTGGACCGTAAGGTTATCATAGAGCCCGGACGTCCATAGGCAGGAGTTGTCAATCCCCATTACGATGCATCGTAAAAGCTTAGGGGAAGGACAGAGGTTCTTCCCCTATTTTTATCTCTTTTTCTCTTTTCTTCTTTTCGGCTTCCTCTTGCCCGGCGCCGTGGATGCGCAGGAGACCGGGCGGGAAAAGCTTTCCCCATTTGACCGCCTGGCCGAAGAGGCGACGGCCCTGAACAAACGCGGCCAAGCCGACCAGGTCATCTCCCTTCTCGAACCTTTCCGGGACGACAAGAAAAACGACAGCGCCCTTTTTTTCAATGAACTGGGAGTGGCCTACCGGCAAAAAGGGAAACTCTCCGAAGCGGTCGGAGCCTACCGGGCGGCTTTAGCGCGGGATCCCGAAAATCCGGTCATCATGAAAAATCTCGGCGACGCCCACTTGCTCAAAAAGGAATACCCCTCGGCAGTCGAACAGTATGAGAAGGCGCTCCAATCCAACCCCCGCTTCCATCAGGCCCACGCAAGCCTTGGCATCGCCTACTATCAAACGGAGAAGTTCTCCCTGGCCTTGGAGGAGTTTGAAATCGTTCTGAAGCTCGACCCCCGGAACGAACAGGCCCAGAAATACAAAGAAGCGATCCTCAAGAAAAAGATGAAATCAAAATAATCTTTTTTAAACCTTTTTAGCACAGAGGATACCGAGACCACCGAGAAGAAAAACCAATCGGGAACTCCCCTTTGTAAAATCAAAAAAGAATTCAAAAGGGCTTGGGTCCTCTATTTTTTCCAGGTCATCCCTCCGTGGGCTCTGTCCTAAGAATGTGCAAGATCTAAAATTTTGTTAAGGCTTTTCCTCGTTTCACTCCCCCTCACCCTCCCTTCTCCCCCGGAGAAGGTGGAGAGGGATGAATGAGGCGCCTGAAAGCCCTTTTGTTTTGAGGATTTTATTTTTGGCTCTGTGGTCTCTGTGCCCTCTGTGGCTAATGGTTCTTGGTTGCGGCTGTGCCGCGCCGTGATCTCTCTGGCAAATCACTTTGTGATTTTTCGTTCCTTGCCCTCATTTGCTTTTTGGGGTTAAGCGATCATCCCTTTTCCCATTCCAGTCGGGAGATCTCCCTCAAAAGGAGGCGGCGGGCGCATGCGCAGGATCCTGCACATCGACATGGATGCTTTTTACGCCTCCATCGAGCAGCGGGACAATCCCTCCTTGAAGGGACAGCCCGTAATCGTGGGCGGCGATGCCGAAAAACGGGGGGTCGTTTCAGCCGCCTCCTACGAAGCCCGCATCTTCGGGGTTCATTCGGCCATGCCCGCCTCCCAGGCTCGCAGGCTCTGCCCCCAGGGAGTTTTCCTCCCGGTCCGCATGGATCGCTATCGGGAGGTTTCCGGGCAGATCTTCCGGATCTTCCAGGGATACACCCCCCTGGTCGAGCCCCTTTCCTTGGACGAATCTTTTCTGGATGTGACCGGGTGTGAATCCCTGTTCGGTCCGGCCCTGGAGATTGCCAAGGAGATCAAGAAAAAAATTCTGGCCCAGACCGGTTTGACCGCTTCCGCCGGCATCGCCCCCAATAAATTTCTCGCCAAAATCGCTTCGGATTGGAAAAAGCCGGATGGGCTGGTGGAAATCAACCCCGACGAAGTCGAGGCCTTCCTGGAAGACCTGCCTGTCTCCAAGCTGTGGGGCGTCGGCAAGTCCACGGAAGAAGTTCTCAAAGGAATGGGGATTCTTCGCGCCGGATCCTTGGCCCAATATCCCCCCGAAGGGATCGAAAGAAAACTTGGGAAATTCGGACTGGAACTGCTCGCCCTTGCTCGCGGGGAAGACGACCGCCCGGTCGTCCCAAACGAGGAAGCAAAGTCCCTCAGCCAGGAGCAGACCTTCACGCCGGACCTTCAGGAGCGGCAGGTCATGGAGCAGGTCCTTTTGGATCAGGCGGAACAGGTCGGCTGGGAGCTGCGCAAGCAGAAGTTAAAAGGTCTCACGGTCCATTTGAAGGTTCGGTACCCGGACTTCACCTTAGTCACCCGCAGCCAGACGCTGCCCCTCCCCACCGACATCGGCATGGAAATTTATCGGACCGCCGTGAAGCTTCTGGGGAAGACCGAGGCCCTGGCGCGTAGGGCTCGGCTGCTCGGGGTCGGCGTTTCCAACTTGCGCCGCCGCGACGCGCCTTTCCAGCGAGGGCTCTTTGACTCCGATCGGGAAAAAGAGGAAAAATCGCTGGCCGCGGTCGATAAAATCTGGGACAAATTCGGACCGGAGGCCATCAAACGGGCCTCGCTGTTGGAGAAAAAGAAAACGAGGTGAATCGCCGTCGCCTCATCAAGATAAGCGGAGAGGAGGCTTATTCTTTCTTCTCCTCCTCCTCCCGAAGCGTCGCGGCGAACCGCTCTTTTAAAAAATTATGGATCTCCTCCCCGATCCTCAGACCCAGGTCGATGAACTCCGGGCCGTACCTCCTGCCGGTCGCGGTGCGAAAGGTGTCGCGGATCCTCTCGATCCCCTTCATCCCCCGGGGAAAACGGGAAATCAAGCGGGGGATGGACCCCTTCGAAAAACGAAGCATCTTCCAGAGGGTCACCGTGAAGTTGTCGGGCCCCCACCGGAACTTGTCGGCGTCATACAGCGCATCGCTCACCGCCTGCCCCAGGGCCGTATCGAGCGGCTGGGGTTCGGTAAACGCTTCGTGGTTGGCAATCGCCGCGAGGATGCATCTCCCCTCTTCCTCTATCAAGGGAAGCGAGCTCAGGAGGGGTTCGGCCGCCCGGGCGCTGCCCCGGGCATGATCCGTTTCGCCGCGGCGGAGGTCATGGAGGAGACCCGCGATCTGCGCCAGAACCGCCGCCTGCCGGCGGCGGGAGGCCTCCGGAAACAGCGCGGCTCCCTCCCGATGCGCCAGGGCGCCTGCTTCCACCGATACTTTTTCCGCGTGGTCCACGCCGTGCCCCAAATCATCCTGAAGGCTTCCCCGGATATGGGCGCGGCAACGCAGGGTTCGGGGATCCTGGGCAAAGAGGGTTTCGGAAACCAGGAGGTCTTCCCGGCAGACGGCATAAAATCGGGGAGGGGGAAATGAGGCGGCAATCCGCAGGGAGGCCTGGATCATCTCTTCATAGATGTCGCTTTTTTCCGCCTTCAGGGGGTCCGCTCCAGCTTGATGTCCACCGCCACCTGCGAGGGCTGGCCGGGGGCCAGATGAATTTGCGGAGATTCGATGTCCAATCCGGTCGAAATTTTTCGGTCTTCCCGGACCGAAGACAGCTCGATCGGATCCGTGAAAACCTCACGAATTTTGGACAGGGCGGTTTCCGGGCCTTGGAGGGTGACAAAGGCCGGCTCTACGCCTACGCTCTTCAAGCCAAGGGCATGGGGTAGCTTCCCGGCCAGTTTTGCCTTGATCGGCACGGACCGGGTCTTCACGGCGTCCAAATGGAGGCGGACCGAAGAGGGGCTGATCTTGGTGATCTCGGTTCCGAGGGGCGCACGGATGTTGTCCACCGTGAGCCGAAAATAATTCTGCCCGGGCACCGCCTGGGAGAGATCCACAAACGCGCGCACCTGGTCGGGGGTAACCCCGAAAATCATGCCCCGGGACCCCCGAATCCCCACTTCCACCTTGTTTGCCCCTTCGCCGGAAATTTCCATGTTTGCCGGAACGTTTCGAAATTCGAGGGGAACCGTCATCCGGAGCTCGGCCCGATGCTGTCCGGCGATGAACATCCAAAGGGAAAAAACCAATACAAAGGAAACGATCTTGGGGACCAGATTCGAGGTCAGGGCTGCCTGCCAGCGACCCTTGGCCTGCTCCGGTTTGACCAGGAGGTTTTCCAGCTGGCCCTGAAGTTCGGACGAATTTTCCATCCGCCGGATCCGGCCTTCAACCGCAAGCATGACCTCCCCTCGTTCCTCAGAAACGATCAGGGAAACCGCATCTCCCCGTTCAGTGATGCCGATCCCGGCGCGATGCCGGGTCCCATAATTCCGGGGAAGAGTCATGTTGTCCGAAAGGGGCAGATAGCACCCCACGGATACGATTTGTCCCTCGTGGATGACAACCGCTCCGTCGTGAGCGGGGGAGTTCGGCAGAAAAATACTGGTCAGGACTTCATAACTGACCCGCCCCCCCAACGGGATGCCGCCTTTCAGGTAGTCCTCCAGGATATCCCGCCGCTGGAAGACCACTAAGGCTCCGACCCGTTTTTGAGCCAGTTCGAAGACGGTCCGGACCACTTCTTCGAGAACCAGGCGATCCAGAGCCTCCGGCCGCCCGATAAAGAATCGAACCGGGCTCATCCGTTCCAGGACTTGGCGGATTTCCGACTGAAAGATGACGACGACAATAACCAGAATGACCGCCCAGAGGTACTGGAGGATCCACGTGGTGATCACCAATCCGAACCATCGGGCCAAAAAATACAGCAGGCCCAAAGCGGCCAGGGCGATCAGGATGCGCAGCGCCCTCGTCCCCTGAATCCACAGGTACAGCCGATAAAGGATGAAGGTGATCAGCAAAATATCGGCTAAGTCCTGCCATTGAATGCCGGAAAAAGCCCCAAAGAATTGAGTAATCGCTATTCCCTCCCGAATTTTTCTGCCGTTTATCTTATCCCAAAAAAGTTCGCAAATCCACCTGAACCCTGCGCGCTTCGTACCCATTCAGTGACGGGGGGGCGGCAGGCTTTGATGTTGGCCTGGGGGTTGGGCGGTACGCGCCGGATGCATCGGTCGGGATGAGCAGAGACTCGGAGAAAAACCTGAGACTCCGATCTCAGCGGCGGGAGGCCTTGGCCCCCGCCCCCGTCCACGAAGAAATCAGCGCTTTATGATTCCAAGCGTAGCGCCCGGACCCCCAGGCCAGGGCGCCTCCTGCTATTCACGCCGGACCTAAATCCGTAGCGGCTTTCCACCCTTGACTGAAGGGTTACCGGCTTCTCACCGCAGCCGCAAAACCTTTTTCGCCACCTCCTCCGGGTTTCTTCCCAAAACCCGGATCATCGGTTCTTTGCCCACGTCGCCGCGGTCAAAAATGAGGTCCGGCATTTCGCGGACCCGCTTCAGAACGGCCTGCACCCCCCAGGAGAGGGAGGACCCCTCTTTTCGTTTTACCGCCGGCGGTTCGTCCCGGCGGTTGAAGTGTTTGACGGAGAACCCCGCCCTGCGGGCTCGGGTCAAAACGCCTTCGTCGTACTTCACATTCATGGCCGAGCGCATCTCCGAATCATGGGCCATGGCCGTGAGGATGATCTGGGCAATATGCCGGGAGACGCCGAAATCCGGATCCGCCACCTTGACGAGCTCCCCCGCCGCGCGGACGAATCTCCCGGGAAAAGCGGCCACATCTCCAAACCCCTGCGCCCAAGGGAGGGCGTACCCGAGGTTGGCCTGCACCTCGGGCAGGAGGCTCACGATGTTCCCCCGGCGAAGGACCTGAAAGGCGTCCTTGAGCTTCCGGATCACCTCGTATTTTTCGATCTCCTGCCGAATCGGCCCAAAGTGGTTCACCGGTCCCCGACCCTGTCCGAGCGGGGTGGCCATTCGAATCGCTGCCGTGAGAAACTGTTTGGCGGCCGCGACGGATCCCCGGAGGTCATTTCCTTTGCCCAGCTCGACGGCAATGGCCGCCGACAGGGTACACCCGGTCCCATGGGTGTGGGAAGTCTGCACCCGTTCCTCCTCAAACTCCTGAAACCGTTCGCCGTCGTAAAGAAGGTCGATTGCCGGCCCGGGAAGGTGTCCTCCTTTGATCAGGACCCGGCGAGCCCCCATTTTTCGGATTCGAACCGCGGCTTCCCGCATTTCCTTCGGGGTTCGGATCCTTCTCCCGGTCAGAACTTCGGCTTCCGGGATATTCGGCGTAACGACCGCCGCCAAAGGAATCAGCTCCCGACGCAGGGCGTCTTCCGCTTCCGGGTTCAGCAGTCTCGCTCCGTTTTTGGAGACCATGACCGGGTCCACGACCAGGTTCGGGACGCGGAACTTGCGGAGTTTCCGGCAAACGATCCCCAAGACGCGCGAGCTGCCCAGCATCCCCGTTTTGGCCGCATCGACGCCGATATCCGGGATCACGGCTTCCAACTGCTGCGCCACAAATTCGGGCGGGATCTCATGAATCCCGGAAACCCCCAGGGTATTTTGCGCGGTGACCGCGGTGACCACGCTCATGCCATATCCCCCCAACAGGGTGATCGTTTTCAGGTCCGCCTGGATCCCGGCCCCCCCGCCGGAATCGGACCCGGCAATGGTTAAAACTCGGGTTGTCACTTTTTTCTCCTCCTCAAGAAATCTTTGTCGGGAAAATCGATCCGTTTTCTTTATCTTAGCCCAATCGTAACACTTTCGCCCTTTGAAAAAAAGGGTTTTCGCGGAACGCCTCCGGGCCTTGACGCCAAACCTCACAAGGGGTGCCCCTCGCCCCTTTTTCCTCTTGAATCATCTCCGATTTAGTTGGTCGTTCTGGCCCGTCTCCTTGTTGCCCGGATAAAAAGGCAGGCGCCGAAGACAAAAAGGGGGGGAGAAACCTTCCGGTTCCCCCTTCTTGGTATCCGCAAAGAGACGCGGAAAAGTACCCGTTCAGTGACGGGGGGGCGGCAGGCTTTGTTGTTGGCCTGGGGGTTTGGGCGGTACGCGCCGGAAGCATCGGTCGGGATGAGCAGAGATTCGGAGAAAGCCCTGAGACTCCCATCTCAGCGGCGGGAGGCCTTGGCCCCCGCCCCGTCCACGAAGAAATCAGCGCTTTATGATTCCAAGCGTAGCGCCCGGACCCCCAGGCCAGGGCGCCTCCTGCTATTCACGCCGGACCTAAATCCGTAGCGGCTTCCCACCCTTGACTGAAGGGTTACGCGGAAAAGGAATTTGACAAGGCCGGATGCGGGTGATAGTCTGGAAGATAAGGTATCCGAACAGAAGGGTGGGTGAAAAGAAACTTATGTCCTTCAGGAGAAGGGCTTTTTTTTATTTCTTTCTGCTTTTCCTCGGCGTCTTCACGGCCTCCTGCGCTGCCATAAAACCCGGTTTGCCGATCCGGAAGGAGAAGGATTTTATCCCCGCGGGATCCGCCTCCTATAGCTATTATCATTTTCTTCTGGGGCATCTCCATCAACAGTCGGGAAATCTCGATAAGGCCATGGAGGCCTATCGGCTGGCGTTGGGAAAAGGGGAGAATTCCGCTTTTTTGCACACCCAATTGGCGATGTTATACCTCAAGAAAGGCCAGGCGGATAAAGCCCTCCAGGAGTCGGAAGAAGCGATCCGGGTGAATCCGCGCCATCTTCCCGCCTATGTCCTCCTCGGCGGTCTGTATCTCTCCCGAAACCAGAGAGAAGAAGCCATCCAGGTATATCAGCGCGCGATTGAAATCGATCCGCAAAACCAGGAGGCCCACCTTTTTCTGGGAACCCTTTTCGCCGAGGCGAAGAATTACGAACAGGCGCTTCCCCATTTCAAAACCCTGATTGAAATCGATTCCCGCTCCCTCATGGGCCATTACTATCTGGCGAGGGTCTATGCGGAGATGAAGCGCTTCTCCGATGCGCAAAGCCATTATTTGTCCGCCCTGGAGATCAAGCCGAATTTCGAACCGGCCCAACTCGACCTGGCGCTGGTTTATGAATTTCAGCAGGAATTCGAAAAAGCGACCCAGATCTATCAGGACCTTCTGAAACAGAATCCCTCCCACGCCGAAGCGCACCACCGGCTCGGACAAGTCTTTATCCGCCAGAACAAACTCAGCGAAGCGCTGACGGAATTTCAGGCGGTGGATCAGCTGACCATCCACAACCACGAGGTGCGCACAAAAATCGGGCTGATCTACTTTGAGCAGGGCCGCCTGGAGGAGGCGATTGCCCAATTCGCTCTGGTCTTGTCGGCCCAGCCCGAAAACGACCGGGTTCGCTACTATCTGGCCACGGCCTACGAAGAAAGCAAAGACCTGGAACGGGCGATCTTGGAATTTCAGCGGATTCCGGCGTCCTCCGCATTTTACGTTGATTCGCAGGTCCACCTGGCCTATATCCTTGAAAAACAGAATAAAATCCCCCAAGCCGCCCAGGTTTTGCAAAAGGCGATCCAGGCCAAACCCGAACAGGCGGACCTCTACCGTTTTCTGGCTTCGCTTCACGAGAAGAGCAATCAGTACGAGGAAGGAATCCGGATTCTCAAAAAGGGGCTGGAGTTTGCGCCCAAGGACGAAAAGCTTCTTTTCACCCTCGGGGTTTTTTATGACAAGGCCGGAGACTGGCAGGAAGGAATCCGCCAGATGCGGCGGGTTCTGGAGGCCAATCCGGATCATGCCCAGGCTTTGAACTACATCGGCTACACCTACGCCGAAAAGGAGATTTTCCTCGACGAGGCCGAGACGCTCGTCAAGCGCGCCCTGGAGCTCAAACCCGAGGACGGGTATATTACCGACAGCCTGGGATGGGTGTATTTTAAAAAGGGATTCCTGGATAAAGCCATTGCGGAGCTGGAAAAGGCCCACAAGCTGGCCCCCGAGGACCCGGTCATCGCCGAGCATCTGGGGGATGCCTACCTGAAAGGCCGGCAGGACGACAGGGCGGTTCAGATGTACGAACGCTCCCTGCAGCTCGACCCCAAAAAAACCGAAGTGGCCGAGAAGTTAAAAAAGCTCCGTCAGGAAAAGAAAAAGCCATGAGGAAGCGGGGTCTTTGCCTCCTCCTCCTGCTTCTCGCGTGCGCCTCCTGCGCCGCCTTGCCTCGAGACCCCTCCCCCGCCCCCGCGCCGGAAGAATTGCTCGCGCGGTTTCGCGCCCGTTCCCAGGCTTTGCAGGGTTTGAAAGGTCTGGCCCACCTTCGGGTTTCCGCCCCCGGGAAATATTTTACGACCCAGGAGGTCGTCTTCGCCCGTCGCCCGGGGTTCCTGCGCCTGGAAACCTTGAGCCCCCTGGGAACCCCTCTGTTTTACTTGGTCACCACCGGCCAGGATCTATTCATGTATCATCCCGGGGAAAACCGCTATTATAAGGGGCCGGCCAGGGCCCGACATCTTTCCGCCATTCTGCCCGCGGGCCTGGAGCCCGAGGAAGTCGTCGCCATTCTCCTGGGCGGGTTCCCTCTCCTCCCTTATGAAGATTCCTCCACCCGTTACGACGCCCGCGAGGAACTCTGGTTCCTCGACCTCACAGCCCCTTCGGGCGGGGAACGCCAGACCCTGGGGATCGATCCGCAAAACGGGCGTATTCTTTCCGCGGAATATCCTCTTCAAGGCATCACCCGCCGTCTTTTTTTTTCGGAATTCAAGGAGGCGTCGAATTTTTCTTTTCCGCACAAAATACATTTCGAATCGCCTGCCTCCCGCACCCAGTTCACGATCGAATACCAAGAGGTCATCCTGAATCCGGAATGGGAGGAACAGGATTTTCACCTTCCCGTCCCCCGGGGAGCCCAGGTCGTCCCACTGGAGTAAAAGCCGCCGAATTATCTTCTCAAATTTGCGCGCCCGCCTCTGTTGGGGCCCGGGGGCCAGAACGGAACGCGCCGGAAGCATCGGCTGGGCTGGCCCTTGGCCAAGGGGATTAACCCTGGTTTCCTCCGGAGGAGGCGGGGGGGGTATCTTCCCCGCCCCATCCACGGGGAAATCAGCGCTTTATGATTCCAAGCGGGCCGGTCTGGCCCCCGGGCCCTGGAAGCACTTGGCCGCTAAGACACTCTTTTTTCAAAGGACTAAAGTGTTACGAAGAAATTGGAAAAACCGATGGCTTTTCTGCTGTTAACTTTTTAGGGGAGTTCCTGCAGTTTCTTGCGGGCGCGGGTGGCTTGGTCGGACTTCGGGTAGCGCTTGACCACTTCCTTGAAGATCAGCTTGGCATTCATGGTGTCTTTCATTTCCAGAAACGCCATGCCCTGACGGTAGAGCGCATCGGGGACCTTGTTTCCTTTCGGGAACTTCTTGATGACCTCGTCAAACTCCAGGATGGCCTCGTCGTACTTTTTCTCGGAAAAATAACATTCGCCCAGCCAGTAGTGGGCGTTTTCCGCGTACTTTGATTTGGGGAAGGCTTCCAGAAAACGTTTGAACTCTTCGCGGGCCGCAGGGATGCTCCCCTTGTTGTACAGGTCGTAAGCCTTTTTGTAGGCGTCATCGGGGGTGAGCGCCGCCGTCTTGGCCGGCTTCTCGGGGATCTTGCCCGGAGGGGTTTTGCCTTCTTCAGGCTTGCCCGGTGTTTCGGCGGACGGCTTTTCCGGAGAGGTCTCCTTTTCCGCCGCTTTTTCTTTCTCCGGACCTTCGGTCTTCTTTTCCGGGGTTTCCTGAGGTTTTTTGAGCTCCGCGATCCGTTTGTCCAGATCCTCTAACTTTGTCTGGTGGCTCTCCCGCAGAGTTTTGGTTTCCTGGAGGTTCTTTTCCGCAAAATATTTTCCTTCCTCAAACCGCCCCATGAGCGCCTGCACATCCATTTGCAGCTTGTCGACCCGGGCGCCCAGGTCCGCTTGGTGACGCCGCATGGGCTGGTTGGAGGTTTCCAACTCCTTTTCCAGATAGCCGACTTTGGATCTTACTTCCGTGTTCAGCTCGCCGACTTCTTTTTTCAGGTCGGCCGTCCGCTTCTTGAGGTCCTCCAACTGCCCGCGGATATCCGTGTTCAGCGAATACATATTGCGCTGGAGGGCCAGAAGCTCTTTGGAGGTATTTTCCTGGTCTCTCTGGAGGGCGTCCATATCGGTCCTGCCGGCGCACCCCCCGAAAAGGAACGAACAAAAGAGAAGGAAATATAAGAACGCTGCTTTTTTGAAGGGAAATTTCATGGCGTTCAAGACGGCAGGAACCCTCTCCGAAGAAAGGGCTCCTGCCGGTTCGGCGCGTCTCTATTTCATTTTCACAAATTCGTCGCGGCGGTTCTTGGAACGGTTGGCTTCGTCTTTGTTGGGAACCATCGGCCGCTCTTCCCCGTAGCTGATGGTGGAAAGCCTGCTAGGGTTGATTCCCAGCCGTTCTAAGTACATTTTGGCGCTGGTGGCTCGCCGTTCTCCCAAAGCCAGGTTGTATTCGGCGGTGCCGATGTCGCAGGTATGGCCCTCAACCTGAATCTTGGTGTTCGGATTCCGGTTCATCCAGGCGCCGAGCTTCTCCAGGTTTTCTTTGGCTTTGGTGGAAAGGCTGTAATCGTCAAAGGCAAAGTAGAGCCGCAGGCTGGCCAAATCGATGGCCTCTTCCGCCTTGGGAGCCGGGGCCGGAGCCGGGACAGGAGCCGGAGCCGGGACAGGAGCCGGGGCCGGGACAGGAGCCGGGGCCGGGACAGGAGCCGGGACAGGAGCCGGAGCCGGGGTTGGCGCGGGCGCAGGGGCCGCGGCAACGGGTTTTCCCGCCGCCTCTTCTTTCACGACCTGCTTCTTCGAGCAGCCGCTCGCGATGAAAGCCATGGCTAAAACAGCGATTAAAACCACCAACCAAACCGACGATTTTCTTAGCATCCCTCTATCCTCCTTTTTTTAAAATATGGGTGTCCGCTTCCGGATCGGTACAAAAGCGGGTGCCGAATAACATTATTGTCCGCATTGTCTGCCCGGATTCAATCTTGAATCCGGGGCGACCAATAAGGATTTGTATCACCCCCATTTTGAAATGTCAACCTTTTTATTTGTGTCCCCTCCACATTGACCATATAAATATGCGGCCCCCCTTGGCTGTTTCCGCTGAAAACCAAGTGGCGTCCGTCCGGCGACCAGGAAGGGGACTCGCAGCGGCCCAGGTTATCGGTTAGAACCCGGTAATCCGCCCCATCCGGTCGGATCGTGCAAATATTGTACCCTCCCCCGGCAGAGGCGTCAAAAGCGATGCGATCCCCCCGGGGAGACCAGGAGGGGTGGGTGTTGTAGGAGCCCTGGAAGGTCAGCCGCTGCACATTTTGCCCATCGGCGTTCATCACGTAGATTTGCGGCCCCCCCCCCGGTCGGAGACAAAGGCAATCCTTCTGCCGTCCGGAGACCAACTGGGAGAGACATCGATGGCCGGATGGTTGGTCAGCCGCGAAAGGCCGGACCCGTCGAGACGCATCGTATAAATCTCGGAATTGCCGTCTTTGCTTAGCGTGAGGGCAAGACGCTGCCCGTCCGGAGACCAGGACGGGGTGATGTTCAAACCCGGGTAGTTGGCAATCCGGCGATCCTCTCCCGAGCGCACGTATTTCAGATACAAATCGGGGTTGCCGAACTTATAGGAGGTAAAAGCGATCTTCGTTCCATCCGGAGAAAAACGCGGAGAAAGACAGATGGATTGATGCCGGGTCAGCTGCAAGACGTTCCGCCCGTCAAAGTCCATCATGAAAATTTCCTTCCCCCCCGCCCCTTTGGAAACATAAACGATTTTGGTTTGGAAAAACCCCGGTTCCCCGGTCAGGGCCAGGACCACCTCGTCTGCAAACCGATGAACCATCCGGGAAAGATCGGTGATCTCGCCGAGGTACCGTTTGCCGATGATCATATCCTTCTTCACCACATCGTAGAGCCGTGCTTCCAGGGTCAGAGACCGATCCTGGTAGGTCACCTGGCCGACGATCAGCGCCTCCGCCCCCAAATTGGCCCAGCTGCGAAAATCCTCCGCCTGAGGCAATTTTCCCGGACGGGTCTGTCCGATCTTTTCCCCCGAATTCCGGGAGTCGATCAGGGCGAAGAATCCAGTGAGACTCAAGTCATGGGTCAAAATGTCGGCGGCCCGCTCGCCGAGCTTCATCTCCCCCGATGCCGCCGCCAAGGACTCGAAAGGGGCGATGGCGATGGGCAGTTTGCGGAAGGAGGGGGACGTGATGTCGATATAAACCTTTCCCCAGGAAAACCCGGCGGCCAGAAGCAGGAGGGTGAAAGCGCAGAGTAGAATTCCCCAAGTCTTTTTCATGATCATCCTCATAGATCCGAAGGCGTGAACCGCACGCCCACATCAAACCGCCCCCCTTCAAAGCCGGGAGGCAGCGGCGGAAGAGGGTTTGCTTTTTGAATCGCCCGCAGGGCCGATTCGTCGAAAAGCGGGTTCCCGGATTTTTTCTCAAACTGAACATCCTCGATTTGCCCGTTCGGGGCAATCCGGATCCCGATGATGGTTTCCAGGTTTTTCTGCCCGGCAAGGGCCGCATCCGGAAGCACCCAGACGCTGCGAATTCTCTTCCAGATCAGGTTGTAATAGATTTTGTGCTTGATCGTCATCACGTCCGTGGAAGCCCCTCCGCTGGAGGGCTCCGAGGATTCCACCGCGCCCTGACTGCTGATGGTGACCTTTTTGCGGATCCCTTCGATGGCGGATTGCACCTGGCGGGACTCCTTTTCGCTGCGCATCTTCTCGATCGCCGACTCCAGATTCTTGCCCTCCTTCTTCTGGCGGAGGCGGTCGATGGCTTCCGCAATCTTCTTCTCCGTATCTTCCTTCTTGGGCTCCTCCTTCTTGGTTCCTCCTTCTTCGGCGCCAGGGAGACCGGCTTCTCCTTTTCTTTGGCCTTGGGCTTCTCCACCGCCGCCGGAGGGCTAACGGAGGCCGCGGGCGGAGCGATTTCGCTCTTCGCCTCGGGAGCGGGCGGAGGGGTCACGAGCCGCACCGAGGTAACCGGAGAGTAGAAGGTGCGGGTCGAGGAGAGGTTGGGAAGGAAGAACACCGCCGAAATCGCCAACCCGTGAAGAACCAGGGAGACAAAGAACATCCTCCCCAGGCGGGTGACTCGCGGCGGGATTCTCCAAAACGTTGAGATTCGCCGAAGTCTTCATTTCCGGGTGTCTAACGGCTCCGTAACCATGCCCAGCTTTTCGATGCCCGCGTTCTTGATGTCCGCCATCGTCTGGACGACGACCCCGTAGGGGACGCCGCGGTCCGCCCGGAGGAGAACCTCCTTGTTCAGTTTGGCGGCCGAGGACTGCTCCAGCCTTCTCTTGAGCAGGCGGGGGTCGACCTTTTCCTGGTTAATGAAGACCTCCCGCTTGGCGTTGATGGTAATGACCAGGCGCTCCTCCTGCCCGGGGATGGCGCGGGAAGTCGTCTGGGGCAGATCCACGTCGATTCCCTGCTGCATCATGGGCGCGGTCACCATGAAAATAATGAGCAGCACCAGCATTACGTCCACGAGGGGCGTAACGTTGATCTCGCTCATGACTCGGCTTTCGGTTCTTGGACCATGCATAAACTTCTAACCCCGCGAAAAAATCCCTTTTGCGGCCGGGGTTTCCGCTTTTTATCTCCCCGCCTCCGGGATTATCCTTTCAAAAAATGCCGCTCCACGATGTTCAGAAATTCAGAGGCGAAGTTCTCCATGTCGGCGTTCAGGACCTTGATGCGGTTGATGTAATAGTTGTAGGCCACGACCGCCGGGATGGCTGCCGCCAGACCTGCGGCGGTGGCGATCAGCGCCTCGGAAATCCCCGGAGCCACCACCGCCAGGGTGGCGGAACCGCGCATTCCGATCCCGCGAAACGCATCCATGATCCCCCAGACCGTGCCGAACAGCCCGATGAAAGGCGTTGTCGAACCGGTGGTGGCCAGGAATCCGAGGGCCCGCTCCAACTTCGTCAGCTCCGTCGTGAGGGCCTGCCGCATGGCGCGGGTAATGTTCTCCACCCCGCTAAATTCCAGGTTGAAGGTCGAGGGGTCGCTGACCTTGCGGGAGGTTTCCGGGTTCACCTTGGCCTGGCTGAGCTTGGTCAGCTCCACGTACCCCGCCCGGAAAACCTCCGCCGTGGGACTGTGGCGCAGTTTTTTCGACTCCGTAAAAATACCGGAGAGCTGCTTTCCCTCCCAGAAGATGCGCAGGAATTCCCTCGATTCCTGATCGGCCTTGCGGATCAGACGGAATTTAGAAAAAATGATGGCCCAGGAGAGGACCGAGAAAAAAACCAGGATGACCAGAACGATTTGGACGACGGGTCCGGAGTAAAGGATGAGATCGACGATCCCCCCCGGAATCCGCTCTCGGCGCCTCCGGAAAAAAGCTGCCCTAAACTCGAAAAGAAAAATGAATTCAAGGATCCCCCTTTACCTATGAAAAAAATTTTCCCCAATATATAGGATTCCCCCTCCTCTCGTCAACCGGGGATGAAGGACTTTATCCGCCGGCCACGGGAGGAAAAAGACTGAGCACGTCTCCCGGTTGCAGGGCGTCTTCGAATTTCCGGTGAATCCCGTTGACCAGAGCCAGCATGGGGATGGACTCCGGAATCCGCAGGGTCTCCAAGACCCCGCCGATCGTCGTCCCGGCCTCCGCCTCCAGAAAAACGCTGTATCCGTCGGCTCCCGGCGGCAAGAACTCCCGGAAATTGGCAAAAAGCTTAACCTCTATTCTCATGAGACTTCCCACTCCCGCTTTTGTTCCCTCTTTTTTTTTAACACTTTTTCCAAGAAAGTCAAATCCTTTTCAAGGCTTTTCTTTTGCGGACCCCGCTAAGGAATCCACCGGCAAGCATTCCCGCGGCCCTTCGGGGATGAAAGGCCTCCCCTAAGAACCGGGTAGCCGGGCTGCAAAGAGGCCTTGATTGTAAACATCAAAATGAAAAATGGATGGCTTCTGCCAAAAAAATTCCATTTGGCATTCGGCAATTTTCATTTTTCATTGTAGGGGCGCGATGCTTCGCGCCCGATATCGGGCACGCGCAGCGTGCCCCTACTATGCAAGACGCCCAAAAACTGAGGGTGAGCCCCCTTAGGGGCCGCAACAACGAAGTTGAAGCGCAACGCCGCAGATGGAATTTTTACGGGCCCATCAAAAAATTTATACCCTCCCCCTTTTGATTCCTCTTCCGGGGTCTTCATTCAAAATTTGGGCCAAAGACCGCGGCGCGGGCCCGCCCCTGCTCCCCTGGAGCCGGGTCTCGGAGAGCAAGCTTTTTCATCTCCCCTCAGAAAGCCGAAACCCCAACCCCCGAACGAAAAGCGAACGAGAAGCGGTTTGACATTCCCCCCGAGGGCGTTTATAATCGGCCCTGTTTTATCACTCTCCAAAGGGGCGGGAACGGCGCGGATGACTTCTGCCGGCTTCTTTTCGAAAATCCTCGGTTTTTTTTCCATCTCCCGGATTCCGTTCCTAAGTCGGCTCTCTTTGCGCACCAAGCTCGTCTTCAGCTTTCTCTTCGTAGTCCTTGCCGGAGGCATCCTCTCCTCCCTGATCGGGACCCAGTTGGTGACGGACACGATCATTCTCCAGGCCCAAAACAAAGTCAAACATGATCTCAGCACCGCTTGGCTTGTTTACAACGAGTCCTTGAACCGGATTCAGGATGTCGTCCAGTTGACCGCCTTAGGGCAAACGATTCCGCAGTTCCTGCAATCCGGGCAGAAGAAAAAGCTGCAGGACTATCTGGTCAAACGCCGCAAGGAGTTCGGCCTCGATATTCTCACTTTGACGGATGCTCGGGGCCTTGTGCTCCTTCGCTCCTACCACCCCTTCCAGACCGGGGATTCCCGCGCTTCCGACCCGTTGGTTCAAAAGGCCCTCCAAGGAAAAACCGTCGCTTCCACCTGGGTCGTGCCGGCGGAAGATCTGTCGCGGGAGGGCAGCGATTTGGTCGAGCGGGCCTCCTTCCTTTTCGTCCGCACCCCCCGAGCCAAGGAACCGGAAGACAATCCCAGCACTGCCGGCATGGCGCTTTTGGCCGCTGCGCCGGTGCTGACCGAAACCGGCGAAATCCTGGGGATTCTGTACGGCGGAACCCTCCTGAACCGGAATTATCAGCTCGTGGACAAGATCCGCAACCTCCTCTACGGCGACGAGAGCTACAAGGGAAACCAGATGGGTACGGCGACGATCTTCCAAGGAGGACTGCGCATCTCCACGAATGTCCGCAACGAAAGCGGGGACCGGGCCCTCGGAACCGGGGTCTCGGAGGAAGTCTACGAAGCCGTGATCCGCAAAGGGCAGAGCTGGCTGGCCCGGACGTTCGTCGTCCGGGACTGGTACATCACGGCCTATGAACCCATCCGGGATCTGAACGGAAAAATCGTGGGCATGCTTTATGTGGGCCTGCTCGAAGCCCCCTATGTCGATTTGCAGAACAAAGTCGTGTACAGTTTTTTTGCCATTGGCGTGGTCGGGGTGGTGATCGTCCTTCTCCTCTCTTTCTTCATCACCACCGGAATCATCCGCCCCCTTCGCGAAATGCTCCGGGCCACCCGGCAGATCGCCTCCGGAGACCTGGCCGTGGAAATCCCCATTTCCTCGAAAGACGAGATCGGCCAGCTCGCCGAGTCCTACAACCACATGCTGGCCGGTCTGAAACAAGCCCGCCAGGAGCTGGAAGGGTACGGGAGAACCCTGGAGGAGAAAGTCGAGCAGCGAAGCCGGCAGCTGAAAAAAATTCAGGCCCAACTCATGCAGTCGGAAAAGCTGACCTCCCTGGGCAGGCTCGCCTCGGGGGTGGCTCACGAAATCAACGGGCCGCTCACCGGGATTCTCACCTTTTCCCACCAGATGATGCGCAGGCTCAAGGATCAACCCGAACTCCAGCAGGAGCTGGAGTTGATCGTCAAAGAGGCCACGCGCGCCTCCGCGGTGGTGCGCGGCCTTCTCGATTTTTCCCGGGAGACCCAGCCGCAGAAACGCCCCTGCAATATCAACGAGCTGGTTTTGCACACCCTTTCCCTGATCGAGGGGCAAGCGGTGTTCCACCGCATTAAAATTCTAAGGAACCTCGATTCGCAGCTTCCCCTGGTTCTCCTGGATGCAAACCAAGTGCAGCAGGTTTTCATCAACATCATTCTGAATTCGGCGGACGCCATGCCCGACGGCGGAATCCTCACGATTGCCACCCAGGCGGCGCCGGGCGATGCCGATGCGCAAATTCAATTTGCCGATACGGGCCTGGGAATCCCGGAAAAGGACCTGCACCGGATCTTTGACCCCTTCTTCACCACCAAGGGAGACAAACGGGGAACCGGCTTAGGGCTCGCCGTCAGTTACGGGATTATCGAGCGGCACCGCGGCCGGATCGAGGTGCAAAGCGAAGAGGGAAAGGGAACGACCTTCACCGTCAAGCTTCCTCTGCGGGCGTCCGAAGAGGTCCCCCCGCTTTAATATTTGAGGATCCTCTTCCATTTCGCCGGCAGTTCGGACCTGCTTCGACGCTGCCCGGGCAGGGGAGGGTTATGCCCTATTTGAAAGGAAATCTCCATACCCACACCTCTCACTCCGACGGGGCTCTTTTCCCCGATGAAATCGTGCGGGTTTATGCGGATCTGGGGTATGATTTCGTGGCGATTACGGATCACGACTACCTGATCCGCCCCCATTACTGGGAAAGCATTCCGGGCGCCAGCGGGCGCTTGCTCGTCTTTAAAGGACTCGAACTCGAATACGCTCCGCTTGCCTACCAGCACATCGGGAAGGTCATCGGAGAAGAAGAGGTCCTTTTTGTTTTCAACCACCCCCGCCAGTACCGGCTTTCCGTCCCGGAATTGAACCGCCAGATCGATCAGATCTCCCGTGACTTCCCGCTCCATGCCCTCGAGGTGACGGAGCAAGGAACCTATACGCCGCTCTATGACACCCCGGAGATTCTCCTGCCGAAAGTCGCCTCGGATGATGCCCATTCCTTCGATCAATGCGGAAGAGCCTGGATCGAAGTGCAGAGCCCCCGGAACCGGGATGAGATTTTGCGGGCCATCAAAGCAGGAAACTTTCGGATGGGGTTCAAATAAGCTTTCAGCGGTCGGCCATCCGCGAAAGACCGAATTGAGAAAGGGCGGATGCTTTGCCGGGAGGGGGGGATCTTGCCTCGGGTTTCCCTTTCACGCTCGCGGGGTTCAAGCTGGGTCCTCTCGTAGCTTCCATCTCCCCGCTCTCGCTTCGCCGCTTTGGCTGAAAGCCGATTGCTGACCGCTGTCTTTACTGGAAAAAACTCACGTCCCCTTTTCCTTCCCGAAGGATTTTGGGCTGGTCGTCGGTCAAATCGATCACGCTTGAAGGTTCGGAGACAAGGATCCCGCCGTCGACCACCGCATCCAAAACCTTGCCGGCTCTTTGTTCGATCTCGACCGGGTCGTAAAAAACCTCCCCCTCGGGAAGCTGAGCGCTGGTGGTTATGATGGGGTGGCCGAGCTCTTTGACCATAGCCAGGCAGATTTGATTGTCAGGAACCCGGATTCCGGCGGTGGAACGCTTCGTGAGCATGATCTTGGGTACCAGGCGGGTCCCCTCCAGGATGAAGGTGTAGGGCCCGGGCAGAAGGCGTTTCATCGTTTTATAAGCGTAATTGGAAACTTTGGTGTAAAGGCTGATATCCTTAAGGTCGGAACAGATAAAGCTGAACGGGCGGTTCTTTTCGCTCCGCTTGATCAGATAAATCCTTTCGATTCCCTTTTTGTTGAAAAGGGAGCAGCCGAAACCGTAGACCGTGTCCGTCGGGTAGGCAATCACCCCCCCTTTGTTCAGAATTTCCACGACCTTCTTGATGAGCCGGGGTTGGGGATTTTGAGGATTGATCCGAAGCAGCATTTTTCATATCCTCCTTGTCACTGACTCCAATTCTGTTTTTCCTATAGTAGGGGCGCGAAGCATCGCGCCCCTACAATCGAAACCATCGTTCCGGTGACTTTTTACGAGATCATCAATGATAGCAGATTCAAATGAGCGATGACATGCATTTTTGAGAGTCTTTTGGCGACATTTTTTTTGCGGCAAACTCAAGAAGCGCATGGAATCTGATCGGCATAAAAACGGACCCCAAAAAACGGCAATTTTAGCGGGCATTTAACGTCATCCTCGAAAAAACTGTTGATAAAATGAGCCTTCTTCGGCCTGCCGGCCCTGAAATTCAATGCCAGCCTTGTTTCTAAAATAACTATTTGTAATTATTGATATTATTTTGACATAAAAATAGGCAGTACTTTAAAACCCTATAGATTTTTATCAATTACCGTTCGCATCCATAAACTTTTCCACAGCCTATCAACAGTTTTTGTGGATATCTTTTCAACATCTCGAAATTCAGCTTATTTTCCTCCGTTTTTGGAAAGCTTCCGCTTTTATTGAAACTTCTCCTTGCTCAAAATATTTCCGCCGTGTTAGATTGAACCGGGGCCTTCGGAAAAGAAGTTTTCTTTTCCGGAAGGCCCGGGTTGGCATGAAAAAAAGTCCCGAGGTTTTCTTGAATATGGGCAGAATAAGCGTCGATCGCGAGCGGTGCAAGGCCTGCGGCCTATGCCTCTCCTCCTGTCCCAAGAAGTTGATTGTTTTCAGCAAAGAATCCAATTCCCAAGGCTTCCATCCCGTTGAACCCGCCCCGGAGCAGGAGTGCACCGGCTGCGCGATTTGCGCGGAGATGTGCCCGGATGTGGTCATAGAAGTTTGGAGGTAGGCTTCCCGGTGGAAAAACGTCTTTTCATAAAAGGCAACGAAGCCCTGGCCCGCGGCGCCATCAAAGCGGGTTGCCGGTATTATTTCGGCTATCCGATCACCCCCCAGAACGACATCCCCGAATTTCTATCCAAGGAATTTGCGAAAGTCGAGGGTTGTTTCCTCCAGGCGGAAAGCGAAGTCGCTGCCATCAACATGCTCCTCGGTGCGGCTGCCGCCGGGGCCCGGGCCATGACTTCCTCCTCCTCCCCCGGAATTTCCCTCATGCAGGAAGGGATCTCCTACTTGGCCGGAAGCGAACTTCCTGCCGTCATCGTCAATATCTCCCGCAGCGGTCCGGGATTGGGGGGCATTTCGGCATCTCAGGGCGATTATTTCCAGGCTACCCGGGGAGGGGGGCACGGCGACTATCGCACCATCGTCCTGGCCCCCGATTCGGTTCAGGAGATGCACGACCTGGCCATGCTGGCCTTTGATCTGGCGGACAAGTATCGGAACCCCGCCATCCTTCTGGGCGATGCCGTGCTGGGCCAGATGCAGGAGATTCTGGTGGACAAGCCCTATCTGCCTCCCCCGCTCCCCCCGAAAGACTGGATCCTGACCGGCCCTTCCGGAAGATCCCCCCGTTTGGTCAAGTCTCTCTTTTTGAAGGACGGAGAGATGGAGCGTCAGAACTGGAGGCTTTTCGAAAAATACGGCCGGATGAAGCGGGAAGAACCCCGTTTTGAAACGACCCACGATTTAGACGCGAAGCTCGCGGTCGTTGCTTTCGGCAGTGCGGCTCGGGTGGCCAAGAGCGCCGTCCGCACGGCCCGGGCCAAGGGAATGAAGGTCGGCTTCTTTCGCCCGATTACCCTCTTCCCCTTTCCGGAAGAAGCGCTTCTGGGGATATCGCAGCGCGTCAAGCGATTCCTGGTCGTGGAGATGAACACCGGCCAGATGGTCGAAGATGTGAAACTTTCGGTCGCGCGGGATGCGGAGGTGCAATTCTACGGTCATCCTCCGGGGTCTCCTCCGGTCCCGGAAGAATTAGAGGAAGAAATCAGGAAGGTTTATTGAGGTTGTCCTTATGAAGCAGGTTTTTAAGCGCCCGCAGAGCCTGAAGGACGTGCCCTTTCATTTCTGTCCGGGCTGTCATCACGGGACCATTCACCGCCTCGTGGCCGAGGCCCTCGACCAGTTTCATCTCCAGGAGCGGACCATCGGCGTTGCCGGGGTCGGCTGTTCGGTTTTCGTTTACGAATACTTTGATATCGACGTGGCCGAAGCGCCTCATGGGAGAGCTCCCGCGGTGGCCACGGGGTTGAAGCGGGTCCTCCCGAACCGCATCGTCTTTACTTACCAAGGCGACGGCGACCTGGCCTCCATCGGCATGTCAGAAATCGTGCACACGGCGAACCGGGGAGAAAACATTACGGTGATTTTTGTCAATAACACGGTCTACGGGATGACCGGGGGGCAGATGGCCCCGACGACGCTCCTGGGCCAGCAGACCACGACCTCCCCTTACGGCCGCGACTTCCATCAGGACGGCTACCCCATCCGCATGGCCGAAATGCTCGCCACCCTCGAAGGGGTGGCCTTTTCCGCCCGGGTGGCCTTGAACACGCCGGCGAACCTTCAAAAAGCGAAAAAGGCCGTGAAGCAGGCTTTCGAGATGCAGATGAACGACAGAGGCTTCACTTTCGTTGAGCTCCTCTCGGCTTGTCCCACCAACTGGGGCCTGAACCCCCAAAGGTCGATCGAGCGGATCGAAAAGGAGCTGATCCCTTATTTCCCCTTAGGGATCTTCAAAGAGCGGAAGGGAACGGACCACCTTTGAAAAATAGGGTCCAAGGATTCGAGGGGCCGAGGGGCCAAGCAACAGATTGAGCGTTTTTTCGCTTGGACCCTTGAACCCTTGGACCCTGGAACCCTTCTTTTGGGAGTGACGGATGTATCACGAAACCATCATGGGCGGGGTAGGGGGACAGGGGATAATGGTGATCGGCACCCTTCTGGCCCAGGCCGCCTTCTTGGAAAATCTCAACGTAACCTACCTGCCGGCTTACGGTGTCGAGAAACGAGGCGGGTATGCGGACTGTACGGTGGTCATCTCTTCCGAGGAGATCGCCTCCCCGATCGTCGGTTCTCCCCAATCCTGCATCGTCATGAGCCGGTCTTCCCTGGCCAAATACGCCCCCCGGATCAAGCCCGGAGGCTTTCTGCTCCTCAACAGCTCCCTGATCGACCCGCAGGAAGTCCCCCGGCAGGACCTGGATGTTTTAGCGGTGCCTTCCCTGGAACTGGCGAAAAGCCTGGGGAATGAACGGCTGGCCAACATGGTGGTGATCGGGGCCTTTGTGGCGAAAACCCGGGTGGTCACCCTGGATTCTTTGGTTTCCGCCCTGGGCAGGGTTTTTGACGGGAAATATCATCATCTCCTGCCGGCCAATGCCGAAGCGATCCGCAAAGGCGCGGCCTGTTTGCATCCGGTCGCGGTCTAAACATCGTTAATTTACAACTTATAACTTCCAACTGGTAACTTTCTTTATGCCCCTGCGCGAACAAATCCGGGAAAAAGCAAAACCCTATGTGGCCCCGAATCGGCAGACCTTCGCCACCCTCACTCTTGCCGCGCGGGATGAGTTGGCCGCCTTGTTTCAGGCAACCCGGCGGGAGATCGAGGTGGCGGCTCTGGAAGCCGAAGTGGTCCCCCAGCGCTATCTCCGGAACATGGGCTCCCTGGGATTTCAGGGGCAGATCCGGTTGCTCCGGGCCACGGCCTTGCTGATCGGGGCCGGAGGGTTGGGGGGGACGGTCGCCCAGCTCCTGGCGCGAATGGGGGTGGGCAAGTTGATCATCGCGGACGGGGATTCCTTCAGCGAGGACAACCTCAACCGTCAGGCTCTCGCCGAAGAAGAAAACATCGGGGTCCGCAAGGTGCAGGCTGCCCGGGATTCCCTGGCGCGGATCAACGGCGCGACGGATGTGGAAATTTTCGACGGTTTTGTCAAAGAGAAGGAATTGGCCGCCCTCCTCGCCGGCGCTCAAGTGGCGATCGACGCTTTGGACAACATGCCGACTCGTTTTCTGATGGAAAAAGCCTGCCGGGAAGCGAAGGTGCCTCTCGTTCACGGAGCCGTCGCCGGGTTCAGCGGACAGCTTACCGTGATCTATCCCGAAGACCCGGGCTTCCGCGCCATTTACGGGGATTCCCGGACGGCCCCGGAAAAAGGAATCGAGACCGAACTGGGGAATTTGGCGGGGATTGTCTCCGCCGTCGCGGCCCTGCAGGTGCAGGAAGTGATAAAAATTCTAACCGGCATCGGCCGTCCCTTCCGCAATCGGTTGCTCTTCCTTGACTCGTTAAACGGCGCCGCCGAGATGATCTCGCTGAAATGAGGCACCCGAGCCCGGATGCGCGTCGGCCATGGAGAGGATCCGGATCCTCTCCAATTTGCTCAAAAAGAAAAGCCGTTTTCTTTTTGGAAAAGGCGCATTTTCAATAACAGTGGCCGGAACGATGGTTTCGATCGCAAGGGCGCGATGCTTCGTGCCCGATATCGGGCACGCGCAGCGTGCCCCTACGATGCAAGGCCCGCAAAAAAACAAAGATGGAATTTCCCGGAGGACGCATGAGCCTTTGGCGATCGCCTGGGAACACCCCGGCGAAAAATGGGAGCAGAAGTCGTCTCTTGGCCTTCCTTCTCGCCCTCCTTTCCTTGACCCTGCCCGCATCCTCCGCGGCCGACTGGTCTCCGCTCATAACCCGGCTGGCCGCCGACGGCTTCAACGAACAGGCGCTTCAGGAACTCTTCGCGCGTCCCCAGGCGCAGTTCGAACCCGGCGCCATGGGTGGCAAACTGGAATCCCTCCTCAGGAACCGGCTCCCTTTGAGTGAACCCCCGGGCCCTTCCTCCGCCAAGAATGGGGTCATGAACAGCTTATTGAAGGATCCGATTCTCGCCAAGGCCCGGTCTTTCCTCATTGAAAACAGGCCGATTCTGGAAACCATCCATGCCCTTTACGGCGTGCCGAAAGAAATCGTCGTTTCCATCCTGCTGATCGAGACCCGCCTCGGAGAGTACCTGGGAGAGAAGCTCGCCTTCAATCGCCTCGCCAGCATGGCGCTCTGCACGGATCTCGAAAAAATCCGCCCCTATGTTTCCCCCAGGCTGCTCACGGCCCGAACCGAAGAATACGCCCAGGAAAGATGCCAGGCCAAGGCGGAGTGGGCTTACCAAGAGCTCAGGGCCCTTCTCGACTACAGCGAGAAGACCGGGTTAGACCCCTTGAGCATCCCCGGTTCCACCTACGGGGCGATCGGTCTCTGCCAATTCATGCCCTCGAACATTTTCCCGTTCGGTGTCGATGCGGACCAGGACGGGCGCATCGACCTTTTCGCCAAGGACGACGCTTTGCACAGCATCGCCAATTATCTCCGGGGACACGGGTGGTCGGGGGACATGCCCCGGAGAGCCCAGCAAAAAGTCATCTACGCCTATAATCACAGCACCGTCTATGTGAACACCGTCCTCGCCGTTGCCGACCGCCTGAAAGAAACGGGCCGCCCCAAACGTAAATCGGGATGATTTTTTCTGTTGATCTTTTTCCAAAAACAGTGATATTTTCCCCCCTGAGAGGACATAGCGATCCGACTCTTTTTCGGAAGCCGCCCCGGAGGATTGCCTGAGGGGAAAGACGAAGCCCGCTTGATAGGGTCCGGCGGATTTTTTATTCCCCGGGATGATTTCGTAAAAGGTCCATCTGTCCCGCTCGGAGCGGGGTTAGGCTTCAACTTCGTCGTTGCCGCGTACCTATTGGACGCTTCCCTCTTCAGCTTTTGCCCGCCTTGTCCCGCCTGTGGCGGGAGAGCTTTTTGCGAAATCATCATTCGGCTAAGTTTTCAGGGGATCATCCGGATTGCCTTTTCAAAGGTTTTATCACTTCACGCTGACCGAGGGGCGACATGGACCGAGATCGAATTCTAAAAGAACTGCAGAAGATCCTGGGAGAAGCGAGTGTCCTTTGGAAGCCGGTCGACCTGGCCGTCTTCGAATACGACGCCGGCCTGGGGCGGGGAAAACCGAGTTTTGTCGTCTTTCCCCGATCGACCGAGGAAGTATCCCGAGTCGTCAGAATTTTGGCTCAGGAAGGGGTCAGCTTCGTGCCCCGGGGCTCCGGAACCAACCTCAGCGGCGGGACCCTTCCCTTAAACGGCGGAGTGGTGATCGAGCTCTCCCGCCTGAACAAAATATTGGAAATCGACCTGGAGAACGAGCGCGCCCTCGTGGAGCCGGCCGTTTACAATCTGACGTTGCAGAACGCCCTCGCCGCCAAAGGGTATTATTACGCCCCCGATCCCGCCAGCCAGAAAGTTTCCACCCTGGGGGGAAACCTGGGAGAAAACGCCGGCGGCCCCCACTGCTTGAAATACGGGGTGACCAGCAACCATGTGCTGGGGATCGAAACGGTGCTGGCGAACGGTGAAATCGTCTGGCTGGGCGGGAAAGCCGTCGATTCGCCGGGTCCGGATCTTCCCGGCCTCCTGGTCGGCGCGGAAGGAACTCTGGGGATCGCCACCAAGATTCTCGTCCGGATCATGCGCTCTCCCGAACGGGTCCTAACCATGCTGGCGATCTATAATTCCCTCGAGGATGCCGGGCGGACGGTCTCGGACATCATCGCCGAGGGCATCATTCCCGCCACCCTCGAAATCATGGATAATCTGGTTATCCGCGCCGTGGAAGAGTCGGTCCACGCCGGATACCCCTTGGACGCGCAGGCGGTCCTGATCATTGAACTGGACGGGCTAACCGACGGCATGGACGAGCAGGCCGAAAAAATCCTGGCCATCTGCCGGAAAAACGGGGTGGTTAGCGCCCGGCGGGCCAAAGACGCGGCCGAAAGGGCCGAGCTTTGGGCGGGCCGGCGGGGAGCCTTCGGCGCCGTGGCCCGGCTTCGGCCGTCTTACTTGGTCTGCGATGGAACCGTTCCCCGGACCCAGCTGCCGGCGGCCTTGAGCGCCGTGAAGAAGATCGGCGAAAAGTACAACCTTTCCATCGGCAATGTCTTCCATGCCGGCGACGGCAACCTTCACCCCCTCATCCTGTTTGACGACCGGGACGCCCACGAACTGGCGAGAGTGCACAAGGCGGGAAGCGAAATCCTGAAAGTCTGCGCCGAATTGGGAGGAACCATCAGCGGGGAACACGGCATCGGCACGGAAAAATTGGTGGAAATGTCCCTGATCTTCAGGGAATCGGATTTAGACGCCATGCGCAGCATAAAAACCGCTCTGGATCCGAAGGGTCTCTGCAACCCCGGCAAACTGATCCCGCCCGCTGCTTGAAATCCTGGCGAAGCGGCGTTTTCGACGCCGGAGGAGGAACAAAGATTGGCTGCCAACGAATCGGCTCATCCCCACGGTAAGACTCTCACGGGAGTGGAAGAACTCGCTTCCTTGGGCGTGCAGGTCAAACGCATCGAGCGGCCGACAAAAGAGAAGGAGGCCCAGCAGATTTTGGCCCGGGCCTTTCAGGAAAAACGGACCGTTCTCCCCTGCGGAGGAGGGACCGCCCTGGGGGCGGGCATTTTGCCGGAAACCGTGGATATCGCTCTGGACCTGACGGCCATGAACCGAGTCCTGGCCTTTGACCCCCACAATTTGAACCTGGCCGTCCTGGGGGGAATCACCATCGACGCGATCAACGCCTTCCTGGCGGGCGAGGGGAGAGGGTTCTTCCTGCCCCTGGACCCGCCTTTCTCCCACCGGGCCACGATCGGCGGGGTTTATGCCGCCAATTCCAGCGGGCCCTTGAGGCTGAGGTACGGCGCTGTTCGGGACCAGGTCCTGGGCGTCCGGGGAGCCGACGCCACGGGGAGGGAGATCGGGTTTGGAGGGAAGACGGTCAAGAATGTTTCCGGCTACGATCTGACAAAATTTTTCATCGGTTCCGCGGGAAGCCTGGCGTTGATCACCAGCATCTCTTTCCGCATTTACCCTTTGCCGGAGACGGCCTCCCTCTGTGACCTGATATTCGACACCCTTGAGGGTCTGGAAAAATTCCTGGCCGCGCTCCGCAAATCGATATGGGTTCCCTCCGCCGCAACCGTGACGGAGATTTCTGCCGTGCCGGGAGGGGCGGGGCGGAACGGACCGCGATACCGCGTCCTGATCGGTTTCGAAGGCCACGCGCAGGCGGTGGAACGCCAGAACCGGGACCTTTTGAAGCTGGGCCAGGAATGGGGCGGAAAGGGGGACGCCCGCCTGGGGCGCGAGGAAATGGTTCACGCCCTTCGCTCGGCGGCGAATCCGGATTGGGGAACCGGGGAATTTCTCGTCCTGAAGGTTTCCGTCCCCTTATCGCGGGGGGTCGGCGCCCTGACGGCGCTCCAGAAATTTTCCAAGGAGATGAGGGCGGAGGTCAAAACGGTCCTCTTCGCCGGGAACGGCGTTCTCCTGGTTTATGCCGGCAGTCTGCCCCCTGAGGACGTCCCCCGCTTCCTGACCGGGGTGAAAGAAATCGGCAGAGCCGCCGAGGGGCTTGCGGCTCCGGTCCGCGGTTCGCGAAAATCCCTCTCCGCTTGGGGGTCGAGGGTGGATCCTTCCATCCACCAATCGATTCTCCGCCCCTTAAAGGAGAGACTGGACCCGGCGGGGATCTTTCCCCCCGTCATTTCTTAAACCCAAAACCGAGGTTTTCCATGAACGAACAGTACCGGTCGGTGTACGACGAAATCTCCAAATGCAACCGCTGCGGTTTCTGCCAGGCTCATTGCCCCATCTTTGAGATCACGGGAGATGAACGGAACGTAGCCCGGGGGCATAATGTTCATGTCCGCAAGCTCGCCGAGGGGGAACTCGAAATCAATCGGGATTTCAAAGACCCTCTTTTTGAGTGCCTTCTCTGCAAAGCCTGTGTGGCCAACTGTTTCCCGGCGGTTCGAACGGACAAATCGGTCATTGCCGGGCGGGCCGAATATATGCGCCGGATCGGCCAGCCCCGGATCATGCATTTTCTCTTTCACCGGCTCCTCCCGGACCCCGACAAAATGGCTAAATTCGTCCGTCTGGCGGCTTTGGGAAAGAACTCGGGGATGAGCAAATTGGCCCGCGCCATGGGTATCCTGAATTGGTTCGGCAAGGATTTGGATAAAGTCGAAGGGATTGTGGAAAAACTTCCCACAACTTTCTTTCGGGACCGAACCCAGGAACTGCGCCTGGACCCTGCGAAAGCGAATATAAAGGTAGCCTATTTTGTCGGGTGCGGGTTCAACTTCGTTCTCCCCGCCGTGAGCGAGGCGACTCTTGAGGTTCTGGTCGGAACCGGCGCCGCCGTCCGCATCGCCGACAACTGCTGCTGCGGTCTTCCGGCCTACGGCTATGGGGATTTAGAGGCGGCCCGCGAGATGGCCAAAATCAACATCGAGGTCTTGGAAAAAACCAAGGCCGAGGCGGTGGTCACGGAATGCGGCAGTTGTTCGGCTTTTTTGAAGGATTATCCCGAGCTTTTTGAAAACGATCCGGCCTGGCAGAAACGGGCCGAGGAGCTGAACAAAAAAGTCAAAGGCTTCAGTGAGTTTCTGGTGGACCGCCTGCCGGAGTCCGTTGCCGCCTCCAAGATTTCCGCCAAGGTCACCTATCATGATCCCTGCCACATGAGCCGGTACCAGAAGGTAGTCTCCCAACCCCGCGTTCTTCTCAAAAAGATCCCGGGGATGACGTATGTGGAGCTCCCCGAGGCGGACCGCTGCTGCGGGGCCGCGGGCAGCTACAACGTCATGCATTACGAACAGTCCATGAGGGTCCTGGAGCGCAAAGTCGAAAACGTGAAGAAAACCGGAGCCGAAATTCTGACCACCGAGTGCCCCGGCTGCCTCATCCAGCTGCGCTACGGGACCAAACGGGCCGGGCTCTCAATTCGGGTTGCCCATATCAGCGAGTTGATCCGGGAAGCGGCCAGCGGGAAAGAAAACTGAAAAAGAGACAGGTCGGTTTTTGGAGCAGGATGGTTTGAGCAAACCCCCGGCTCTCTTTGGTCAAGAGGGTCGGGGGCTTTTGAGTTCCGGCTGCAAGCTGATTGCCGTTCTTAGATTTCCGCTTTGTGGCGGTCCTGGAGTTCGCCCTTTTTCCCCGGGTTCCAGGAATTGACTTTGGCAAAATAGCCGGTCACCCGGGTGATATGCTCCACCTTGAGTCCCCGGCTCAGCTCCGATTCCAGATCGAAAACGGACAATTCTTTCATCCGCTCCTTCCCGATCCGGAGGGAATTTTTGACATCTTTGGCATACCAGGCCAGATTCCGGTCCCGAAAATAGAAATGATCATTGTCCTCGGCCCATTCGATTCCGTCCTTGTCCACAAACTTCTCGAATTCTTCCAGCGTCATAGTAGGTCCTCCTAAAAATTTTTTGAAAAAGGCTTGTTGGCGCAACTAATAGTATGCAACTTTAAATCAACCACAACCTATTGGATATGATTTAAATCAATTCGAGCGATTTTTTTTAAATTTAAGAATCGTCTCCAATTTAGCCGGTCGTTCAGACCCGTCCCCTTGTTGCCCGGGCCTGGGACCATTTGGCCCTTTCACCATTCCTACTTTCTTTTGCCGTTCCCTATAAATTGGAGATAATCCCTTTTGGGGGGAGTTGAATTGTACCAGCTTCAGGAGGTCCTGTCTATTCGCATTAAGGTCATTGACCTTTTTGAAAAAACTTAGGTATGATGAGGTGGTTAATGGCCGCAAAAGACCTTTTGCCCCCTTAAAGGCAGAGGATCAAGGGGTCGGAGAAACCCAACTGTCCGCCCTCATCCGCCCCCTCCAAGCGGCAAAGGGGCGGCCTTATTCTCGTGGTTCGCAGCCCACCCCGGATCCCGAAGATCGATCAGGAGAAAAGGGTCTGATTTCAGAATGTTGACAGATAAAAAAGTCGGTCCGATTTTGAGAAGCGTGGTTTCGAACACGGGCAAGTTGCGTCGTTCTTTCGCTGTGAAGGGCGTTGTCCAAGGGGTAGGATTTCGCCCTTTTGTTTACGGGCTTGCCCAAAAATGCGACTTGCTGGGCTGGGTGAAGAATTCTTCGGCCGGAGTTTACGTCGAAGTGGAAGGGGCGCCGCAGGCCATCGCCCGATTTACCGAGCAACTCTCCCTTCAGGCGCCTCCCCGTTCGCGCATCGAATCTCTGACTTTCGAGGACCTGCGGCCCGCCGGCTATTCGGCTTTTGAGATTCACGAAAGTTTGGAGGAAGAGGGCCAGTATCAATTGATTTCCCCCGACATTGCGATCTGTGCGGCTTGCGCCCGCGAAATATTCGATCCCCGGGACCGGCGCCATCGGTATCCTTTTACCAACTGTACAAACTGCGGGCCCCGGTTTACGATCATCGAGGATATCCCGTACGATCGCCCCAAAACAACCATGGCCAAGTTTCGAATGTGTCCGCTTTGCCAGAAGGAATACGATGATCCGGCCGATCGGCGCTTTCATGCGCAGCCCAATGCCTGCCCGGTATGCGGGCCCCGCCTGGAGCTTGGCGACAGCCGGGGGGCTCTTCTTTCCTCCCAAGATCCTCTCCGGTCCGCCATCGCCCTCTTGCAGGAAGGGAAAATCCTCGCGATCAAAGGGTTGGGTGGATTTCTTCTGGCCTGTGATGCGTTAAGTGAAACCGCGGTTCGCGAGCTCCGCCGACGCAAGATCCGGCCGGACAAACCCTTTGCCGTAATGCTCTCGGATTTAGCGGTCGTCCGCCTTCATTGCCGGGTTTCCAAGGAGGAGGCGCGCCTTCTTCTCTCCCCGGAAAGCCCCATCGTTCTTCTTTCCTGGAAAGGGGATTCCCCGATTTCGACGGCGGTTGCGCCCGGGCAGAAATATCTCGGGGTGATGCTTCCTTACACCCCTCTCCATCATCTTTTGCTGAAAGACGCCAAGATGCCGCTGGTCATGACCAGCGGAAATCTGAGTGAAGAACCCATTGTCAAAGACAACGAGGAGGCCCTTTCCCGCCTTGCGGGGATTGCCGATGCGTTCCTCATCCACGACCGGGATATTTACATCCAGTACGACGACAGCGTAACGGCGGTGGTCGCCGGGGCGCCGGCCATCCTGCGGCGGTCCCGGGGGTACGCCCCTTTCCCGATCCCCCTCCCCTTTTCTCTGAAACCCATTCTGGCTTGCGGGGCCGAGTTAAAAAACACGTTCTGCTTGACCCGCGACCGGTATGCCTTTGTAAGCCAGCACATCGGAGACATGGAAAATCTGGAGACCTTCAATCATTTCCAACGCGCCCTCGACCTATACCGGAAGCTTTTTCGCATCCAGCCCGAGATCGTGGCGTATGATCTTCATCCGGAATATTTGGCCACCAAATTCGCTCTCCAGGTTCCGCTGGGCAAGAAGATCGGCATCCAGCATCATTACGCCCACATGGCCAGCTGTATGGCGGAAAACGGAGAAGCGGGGCCCGTCATCGGTCTCTCCTTTGACGGCCTGGGATATGGGCCGGACGGAACCCTGTGGGGCGGGGAATGCCTGGTTGGCGACTTCGGTTCCTACCGCCGCGCTTCCTATTTTGAGCCTGTTCCCATGCCGGGCGGGGCGGCGGCCATTCAACATCCTTGGCGAATGGCTTTGAGCTATCTCTACCACTTCTTGGGAAAGGAAAGCCTGATTCCGTATCTGCCCTTCCTAAGTTCCCTTCAGGATGAAAAACTCCGCATCGTTTTGAAGCAAATCGACCAGCGGATCAATTCCCCTCTGACTTCCTCCTGCGGTCGGCTCTTTGACGCGGTTTCGGCCCTTCTGGGGTTGGTTTCCTCGATTTCCTACGAAGGCCAGGCCGCAGTCGCCCTGGAAATGATCGCCGACGAGCGGGAGCAACGGAGCTACGATTTCCTCTCGGAAGAAAAGGGAGAAGCGCAAGTGATCCGCTTTCAGCCTCTGTTCGCACAAATCCTGCGGGATCTCCAACAGGGGGAAGTCAAGTCGGCGATTTCGGCAAAATTTCACAATTCTCTGGTAAAAATCGGGGCCGACGTTTGTCGGGGGATTCATCGCCAAGGCGGGCCGAGGAAAGTGGCCCTCAGCGGAGGAGTGTTTCAGAACCGCTTTCTTCTGGAAAGAATGAAGGCGGCGTTGGAAAACGCCGGGTTTGAAGTTTTGATCCATCGTCAGGTCCCCTGCAACGATGGCGGCCTCTCCCTCGGCCAGGCGGTTATCGCGAATTTTATCTCCTGATTCCCAGGAGTCATTCACCGCGGAGAACGCAGAGATTAGCAAGAATTCGAAAGGACTGAATTTACCTCCGCGCTCTGCGGTAAAAAGGATGTGATTCTATGTGCGTTGCCATTCCCGCAAAAATAATGTCGATTCAGGATTCCATGGCCCGGATTGAAGTGGGCGGAGTCGAACGGAGCGCCAGCCTCCAGCTGACCCCCGAGGCCAAACCCGGCGATTACGTCCTCATTCATGCCGGCTTCGCCATTCACGTAATCGACGAGCAGGAAGCCCGGGAAACCCTGAAGCTTTTCGAGGAGCTCGGAGCCTTGGATGAAGAGAAAACAGGGGTCAAGGAGTCAAGGGGCCAAGGGGCCAAGTAACAGTTGGAAAAGAGATATCCGCGGGAAGGGCCGTGAATTTTGCTTTTTTGCTTGAACCCTTGAACCCTCGAATCCTTGAACCCTTTTGTTTCGGTAACTTATGAAATACATCGACGAATTCCGCGACGGCGAAAAAACGAAACCCCTGATCGAAGAAATCCACCGAGCGGCCGACCGGCCCCTACGCATTATGGAGGTTTGCGGCACGCATACGGTTTCCATCGCCCGGTACGGCATCCGCAAAATTCTCCCCCCCGGCATCGAACTCGTTTCGGGTCCCGGATGTCCGGTTTGCGTGACGGCGAACCGGGATCTGGATCGGGCGATCTCCCTGGCGCAGATTCCAAACGCGGTCGTCCTGACGTTCGGGGACATGGTCCGGGTCCCCGGATCCTTCTCCTCTCTGGCCGGGGAAAGGGCCGCGGGAAAGGATGTGCGCGTTGTCTATTCCCCCCTGGACGGTCTGCAGCTGGCCGAAAAGGACCCGGGCCGTCCTTATATTTTCCTCGGTGTGGGCTTCGAGACGACCGCCCCCGGCGTGGCGGCCACGCTTCAGGAGGCTGGAAAAAGAAACGTGAAAAACTTCTTTGTTTTTTCCGCCCACAAAACGGTTCCCCACGCCCTCCGGGTTCTCTTGGATGCCGGGGAAATGAAACTGGACGGACTCCTGCTGCCCGGCCATGTGAGCGCGATTATCGGCAGCCGCCCCTATGAATTCCTGCCTCGGGATTTCGGTTTGGCGGCCGTAATTTCCGGCTTTGAGCCGCTCGACATTCTGCAGGCGATTCTCCTGCTGCTCCGCCAGGTTAAGAATCAGCGGCCCCGGGTCGAAATCCAGTACCGGCGGGGCGTTCTTCCTCAAGGGAATCCTCACGCGGTTGAGGTTATGGAGCGGGTTTTTCAACCCGCCGATGCGGAGTGGCGCGGTCTCGGCCGCATCCCCCAAAGCGGCCTGGCGATTGGCGCGGGGTTTTCCTCCTTTGACGCCGGTCTGAATTTTGAAATTTCGGTCCCGGAGCCGAGAGAAGCGGAGGGGTGCCGCTGCGGGGAGGTTCTGCGCGGGGTTCTCCGCCCGGCCGAATGCGCTCTTTTTTCCTGCGTCTGCAGCCCCCAGAACCCGGTGGGTCCTTGCATGGTTTCCTTTGAGGGATCGTGCGCGGCCGCCTATAAGTACGGAACATGAAACCAGAACAAAGAAAATCTCCGGCGGATGATCGCGTCCTCTTGGCCCACGGCAGCGGCGGCGCCATGAGCCATGATTTGATTGCTTCCTTCTTCGTCAAGGCCTTTCAAAACCCTTTTCTGGACCGCCTCGATGACATGGCGGTCCTTGAAATCGACGGGACCAGGTTGGCCTTCACCACCGACAGCTACGTGGTCACCCCGATATTCTTCCCCGGCGGGGATATCGGCAAACTCGCCGTGTGCGGAACGATCAACGACCTGGCCATGAGCGGGGCCCGGCCCCTTTATTTGAGCGCGGGGTTCATCCTCGAAGAAGGGTTCCCCTTCCGCGACCTCGAAGCCGTCATCGCCTCGATGCGGGAGGCAGCCGCTCAGGCGGGCGTGCAGATCGTAACCGGGGACACCAAGGTCGTGAACCGGGGCGGGGCCGATGGAATTTTCATCAACACGGCCGGCCTCGGCCGGATTCCGGAGGGCGTGAATATTTCCGGCAGGAACGCCCGGGTGGGAGACCAAGTCTTGGTCAGCGGGTCCATGGGGGACCACGGGATCGCCATTCTGAGCTCCCGGGCGGGACTCGAATTCTCCACCCGCCTGGAAAGCGACTGCGCCGCCTTGAACGGCCTCGTCGCCCGGATGCTCGAGGTTTCGCGAGACGTTCATTGTCTCAGAGATCCGACCCGCGGGGGGCTATCCACCACCTTGAACGAACTGGCCCGCCAATCCAAAGTGGCAATCCGGATCGAGGAAAGCCGGATCCCGGTCAAAGAAGAAGTCCGCGGAGCCTGCGAGCTTCTGGGGTTGGACCCCTTGATCCTCGCCAACGAAGGAAAGCTGATCGCCATCGTCGGCGCCGGGGAGGCGGAGAAAATCCTCACCGCCATGCGGGCCCACCCCTTGGGAAGGGACGCGGCCTTGATCGGCGAAGTGGGTGAGGAACCGGCGGAAAGGGTCATCCTCCGCACCCCCATCGGCTCCACGCGCATCATGGATATGCTGGTCGGCGAGCCCCTCCCGAGGATTTGCTGACGTCCGGCAAAGACTTTTTGGTTTGCAGAAACTCGGTTTGTGGGAATGAACGGCTTTGGCGGCAACGCCCTTTTCGCGAAGAAAATTTTATTCCGCAAGCCATATTTTCGAATCCTTTTATGAAAATGCATATCTAAATGATTTGTAACACTTTCGCTCTTTGAAAAAAGGAATTTCGTCAGGGCCAAGCGGTTTTAGAGCCCGGGGGCCAGACCGGCCCGCTTGGAATCATGAGGCGCTGATTTCTCCGTGGAGGGGGCGGGGACGATACGCCCCGCCCGCTCCGGCGGAAACAAGCTCTGATCTTCGAGGCCAAGGGCCAACCCAGCCGATGCTTCCGGCGCGTTCCGTTCCGACCCCCGGGCCCCGACAGAGGCGGTCACATAATTTTTTCAAAACTCTAAAATGAGAGCCTTTTGCAAAAGTCGGTCACTCCGTCATTCCGGCGAACGCCGGAATCCAGAACCGCTTGAAAATCCTGGATTCCGGGTCGCGCTTCGCTTGCCCGGAATGACGCCCTTCTACTGCTTTTAAGAGTTTTGCAAGAGCCTCATGATACAATGATTTAAGTGTGATGATCTTGTAAAAAGTCACCAAAACGATGGTTTCGTAAAAAGTTCCAGATGCAAGGCGCGCAAAAACTGAGGAGGGAAGCGTACCTGCAGGTACCCGGCAACGACGAAGTTGAAGCGCAATGCCGCAGATGGACTTTTTGCAAAACCATCACTATCAAAAGGAGGTTTCATCATGGCCGTAGCAGGATCGCAGTCCGAGAAGAATCTTCGAGAAGCCTTTGCCGGAGAGTCCCAGGCGAACCGTCGTTATCTGGCTTTTGCCAAAAAGGCCGAGGAAGAGGGCTTTAAACAGGTAGCCAAGCTTTTCCGCGCGGCCGCCGAAGCCGAGACGGTTCATGCCCATGCGCATCTCCGCGCCCTCGCGGGAGTGAAAACCACCAAGGAAAATATTCAGGAAGCCATCAACGGCGAAACCCACGAGTTCAAAAGCATGTATCCCGGGATGCTGGCGAAAGCAAAGGAAGAAGGGCAGAAGCAGGCGGAGATCAGTTTTGACTATGCCAATCAAGTGGAAAAGATCCATGCCGCTCTTTATGAAAAAGCTCTCGCCGCCCTGGGCAAGAACCAGGAAGTCGATTACTATGTCTGCTCCGTTTGCGGGAACACGGTGGAAGGCAAAGCCCCGGACAAGTGCCCCATCTGCGGGGTCCCGGGATCCAAATTCTCCAAAGTCGCCTAATCTCCCTTGACAACTTCATTCCTGAACCTCTTGCCGGAGAAGAGAGCCTTCCAAGGCTCTCTTCTCCGCTGGTATTCCCTTCACAAAAGAGCCCTCCCCTGGCGGGAAACTCGAGACCCCTATAAAATCATGGTCGCGGAGTTCATGCTCCAGCAAACTCGCATCGAGACCGTTCTTCCCTATTACGATCGCTTCCTCGGGGCCTTCCCTTCGCTCCCCCACTTGGCCCGAGCCCCTCTCCAACGCGTTCTCAAGCTCTGGGCGGGAATGGGGTACTATGCGCGGGCCCGCAACCTGCATGCCGCCGCGAAAATCATCGCGAAGGACCTGGGCGGAAAAATCCCCCCCGCCAAGGAGGCCCTTCTCGCTCTGCCCGGTTTCGGCCCTTACACCGCCGGCGCCGTGGCCAGCATCGCTTTCAACCAAAGGGCCGCCGCTCTGGATGGAAATGTCAAGCGGGTTCTGGGCCGTCTTTCCGGCATTTCGGATTCTGCTTCTCCCTTATCGGAAAAAAAGCGGCTGCAAAATCTCGCGGAGAACCTGGTCCCGGAGGGATCTGCATCTGAATTCAATCAGGGATTGATGGATCTGGGCGCAACGGTTTGCCTGCCTGCTCAACCGAAATGCTTAGCCTGCCCGGTCAAAAGATTTTGCTCTTTCCGAACAGCGGAAAAAAGGATGGGAAAGCGGCAAAAAAGGAATCGCCGGAAAGAAATCTGGGCAGTTGCCCTGATCGAAGACAAGGGTCGTTTTCTTATCCACCGCAAAGACGGAAGGGGACTTCTGGCCGGTCTTTGGCAATTTCCGCTGGTTGCTATTCCCGGAGAGGCGGCCCTTTCATCCATAGGAATGGGAAAACAGGCCAAGGAAACCCTTCGAAAATATCTCCGGAACCTCTTCGGGATCAAAATCAAACATAGCAAAACCCTGCCTTCTCTCCGGCACGAACTCACTCACATTCAGGCAATCCTGTCACCCGTATCTCTTCTCCCTTGCGCCGGACCAGAAGCGTTTCGAAAACGATCCCGCATCCGGACTGCGCGGTGGGTCAGAACTCCCGGATCTTTCCCGCTACCCGGTCTCCCGGGCCATGATGAAAGTCGCGGGTCTTTTGAATGAGGATCGGCAAGCTTCCAAGGACGTTCCGCGCCTGAGCGGAATCATGGATTTGCCGGGGGAGACGACGGATGGCGAAGCAAAACAAAAAAAAATGCGGCGATAACCAGGATCCCCGCAAAGGTCCAGAGAACGATATGATAGCTTCCCGTGCGGTCGAAAATCCATCCGGCATAAATGGGGGATAAAAAGGTGGCGAGTCCATACCCTACGCCCATAATGCCGCGCAGGGTCGCGTAACTGTGCCGCCCGAAGAGATCGCCGATCAGGGCCCAGTTCAGAGACGACGTTCCCATGGTTATGGCAAAGCCGATCGGGAAGAAGTAAAGAATCAAATCCTCCTGCCCAAAAATCAACGCGACCATCGCGATCGCCGTCGGGAGCGTGCCCAGGCTGCACAATAAGGCCTTGTTCCAGCGGTCTCCCAGCCATCCGAAAACCAACGACGTGAGGATCGAGCCGAAAGCGAGCAGGCTGACCAAAAAAGCGCCACCCACTTCGCCCATCCCCTTCCATACCAGGATGGGCACGAAGTGGGTATTCAAGGCCACGGTTACCAAAAGCCGAAGCGACAGCGTGGCGCTAAGCAGCCAATAGCGGGGTGTGCGCAAGGCTTCTTTCACCGTAAAGGTAACTTCTCCGAATTTTTCCCCCGCGGCGTCGGCTGCCCGAACCGCGGTGTGGGGCGGCGGTTGGCCGTCCGGTTGCAGCCCCATATCTTCCGGCGCATTCTTAAAACGGAAGGCGGCGGGAAGAGCGACGATTAAAATCGCCAGTCCCGCAAAAACCGCTCCCGCCCGCCAGCCGAAAACCAAAATGATATAGGATAATATGGGGGCCACGATCATGCTGCCGATATTCCCGGAGGCGGTAATAACCGAAAAGGCAATCCCCCGGCGGCGGATGAACCATTTGTTGACCGCCGTCGTGATGGGATGGAAGAATCCGGCATTGGATCCAAGAGAAACGAGGAAAACATAGATCAGAAAGAAGGTGAGAAAATCCTGCACCGTGGAGAGAAGGATCAAACCGATCCCGGCCAAGCCCGAACCGACGAGGATGAGTTTGCGGGCTCCAAATCGGTCGATCAGGTAGCCGACAAAAGGCCCTTCGATGCCCCCTTCCAGCCGGGCTGCTCCGTAGAGAAGGGAAATCGCCGCGCTGCTGACCCCCAGATCCCGCTTCAAGGGGAGAAAAAAAATCGTGAAGCTGTGGTAGGTAATCCCGAGGCCGATACCGTTAATCATCGCCCCCAGGATGAGAATCCACCAGCCATAAAACATCCCCGCGCCCCAGGAGCGAAAGGCTCGTGTTTTTTCCGCCGGTGAAGTTGGCTTCTCTTCCATGAAAATTATGTTAGGGGGTTAAATGGGGGAATGCAACAGGATTATGGATGATCTCGTAAAATTCAGCGGAACGATCGTTTCGATTGTAGGGGCGCGATGCTTCGCGCCCGATATCGGGTACGAGCAGCCCGCCCCTACTGTGCAAGGCGCGCAAAAACCGAGGGGAGAGGGCAGGGCATAGGGGGTGGGGTGTAGAAGAAAAAGGGTGAAGCGCAATCCCGCTCCGAGCGGGAAAGATGGACTTTTGACAAAGCCATCCTTATTCGAGAACGGCGATGGCCTCGATCTCCAAAAGCCAGTCCGGGTGAACCAGCCGCGGGACCTGAACGGTGGTGCTGGCCACGGGGTCCTTGGGAAAATATTCTCTGCGGATCTTCGCAATCGTTGCCAGGTGGGCGTCGAGGTCCGTCGAGTAAATATTCAGTTTCACCACCTGTTCAAAACCCGCTCCGGCCGCGCTCAGGCATTTCTGAAGATTCCTGAAAATCTGGCGTGCCTGGACGTCGATGTCCCCTTTCCCGACGATATTCCCTTTTTCATCCACCGCGGTCTGGCCGGCAATGTAAACCCGGTTCCCGGTCTTCACCACCTGGGCAAATCGCGGACGGGGGTCCCAAACTCCTTCCGGCTGGATGATTTGTCTTGGCATTTTTCCTCCTTTCGTATCCATTTATTTTTCAAAGGAACTCGATTTGAGGAACCGCTTCAAATATGATATATTATTTTAAAGATTTTTATCGAAGATTTTTTCGCGGAAATCCGACGGAAGGATTTTTCCATTATGATTGCTTTTGACCTAATCTGCGCCAACGGTCATAAATTCGAATGCTGGTTTAAAAGCGGGGACTCGTTTGAAGAGCAGAAGTCTATCGGCGTGATCAGCTGCCCCGTCTGTCATGACCGCCATGTGGAAAAAGTCCTTTCCCCCGTCGCGATTCGGAAACACTCCGGGGAAAAACAGGAAAAAGCGGACCCGCAGCAGCTCTTAAACCAGGTCTATGAATATATCGACAAAAATTTTGAGGATGTCGGCCTGAATTTCACCCGGGAAGCCATCAAAATGCATTACGGCGACGCCGAAAAAAGGAATATCAAAGGCCAAACCCTTCCCAACGAAGAAAAGATCCTCAAGGACGAGGGTATTCCCTTCCTCAAAATTCCCATCATCAAGCGCCTGGACAATTGACTCGCCCTTTTTTAACCTTTTCTCCTCAGTTTCCTTTCTTCACGGTAACCCTTCAGTCAAGGGTGAGAAGCCGCTGCGGGTTCAGGTCCGGCGTGAATACCAGGAGGTGCCCTGGCCTGGGGGTCCGGGCGCTACGCTTGGAATCATAAGGCGCTGATTTCTTCGTGGAGGGGGCGGGGGCCAGGGCCTCCCGCCGCTGAGATCGGAGGCTCAGGGCTTTCTCCGAGTCTCTGCTCATCCCGACCGATGCTTCCGGCGCGTACCGCCCGGCCCCCCAGGCCAACAACAAAGCCTGCCGCCCCCCCCGTCACTGAATGGCTACTCTTCACGTTTTTTTCTTCTTGACTCCCTTGGGGATTCATAATATTTATATTGCTATAGTCCACGCCAGTCAAAAATGAACAATTTGATCTCCGCCCCTCTGGAGAAGACGATGCGGGAATTCCCAGCCGAAGGGTATTTGCCTTTTGGGGATTCCGAGTCATAACCCCGAATTCGCGGGTGCCTCCGCTCCCCTCTTCCTATCATTGAGAGGACCGGGGCTTTCGCCAGGATGTTTTACCTCCGCCGGTTGGTCGGAAAAGGGAAAAGGAGGCAGGCGGAAGATATCCATAAACGGTTCCGCCCCGAAAGTCTCACCCTGTTCGGACCAGCCAATCACGAGTACACTCCCACGAGTGGGTTCTCTTTCGCTCAGCCGCCAGAGGTGGCGGATTACTCCAATCCCGGGAAAAGGAGGGGAAGTCCATGCCAAACTACGTTCTCTTAATGAAATTGACCGAACAGGGGGGTAAGAACATCAAGGAGGCTCCGGGGCGGGTGGAAGCGGGAATCAAGGCCTGGGAAGCTCTGGGGGGAAAATGACCGACTTTTTCGTCACGATGGGGGAATACGACTATGTGGCCATCGGCGAGGCCCCCAATGACGAAGTCGCCGCCACCTTCAGCCTCGCCCTTAGTTCCATGGGAAATGTGAAGACCACGACCCTCCGGGCGTTTTCCAAGGAGCAATTTTCCGAGATGGTCAAGCGGATTGTCATCACCTAAGGGGAGAGAGGGGGGGAACGCCTTTCCCCTTTTGCAGGGCAAGGATTTTCCTGTTCCCGCCGTTCTTCAACCTTCGTGCGCCCGGCCGCGATGGCGCGAAACCTCAATCCGCCAACCTGGAGGTGATTTATGAGTCCTGGCGAAAAGTTATATTTCGATTCTTTTCGAGAAGTCGTCAAGGCCATCCATTCGTCCCTGGACATAAAAGTCGTCCTGAACCTGATGGTCAAGAAGGTCGCGGAAGCGATGAATTTGAAAGGCTGCGCCATCCGGTTGTTGGATTCCACCCACATGCGCCTGGAGCTCGTGGCCGCGCACGGGCTGAGCGAGCAATATTTGAGGAAAGGGCCGGTGGATGTGGACCGCAGCATATCCGAGGTCATGAGAGGGAAGATGGTGATCATCTACAATGCGCAAGAGGATCCGGCAGTTCAATACCGGAAAGAGGCTGCGGAAGAAGGCATCGCCAGTCTCATTTCCGTCCCCCTCTCCGCCAAGGGAAAAGCGATCGGAGCCCTGCGTCTTTACACGGCGGAGCCCCGGGTGCTCTCGCCTGAAGAAACCAATTTTGTTGAAGCCCTCGCGGAAATGGGGGCCATCGCCATTGAAAATGCCAAGATGTATGAACGGATCCGGAAGGACTACGAGGCCGTCATGACCGATTTGGGGACGTTTTATGACTACCGGCGGAGCCTTTGACGGGGGCCCAAACCACTTCCGTGAGACTCCCCGCCTCAAACGCGGGTGTAAGGAACCCCGAGAGGGATTTTTCCGTCGCGCGGCCCAACCCCCGGAGGTCGGAAAACGGGCTCGCGCCGGGAAATCATCAGGCTGCCGGCAAACGGAGGGTCTCGTTCCCGAAAGAAAGGAGGGATCATGCCGCACTGGATGTGCACAACCTGCGGTTATTATCTTCAAGCGCCCGGGCCGCCCGAGCGCTGCCCGAGCTGTTCACGGGTTTGTGTCTTTAATGACATTACCTGCCGCCGGCCCGAGTGCGGCGGAGAGCAGAACATCGATTCGCTGCTGGTGGGAAGCACCCTGAGCATTCTCCAGGCCGACCCGGGACCCCCGACGAAAATGGCCCGGGCGGCGGCGGAGTCTCTTCACCAAATTGACCTGCTGAGAGGGCTCGGTGAAGAAGAGCGGCAGAAGCTCAAAAATCTCGGAGAGATCGAGCGCTACGAAGCGAACCGAGTCATCTTTTCCGAAGGCGCGGAGGCTGGGAATTTTTATCTCTTGGAAGAAGGGCGAGTCTCCATCGAGTCGCGCCTTTCCAGGGGGCTCCGCTTTCCGATCATGGCCGTTTCCCCCGGCCAAGCCTTCGGCTGGTCCGCCCTGGTGCTTCCTCACCAATATACCGCCACCGCCTTGTCTTTGACCACGGTCCGCGCGATTGCGATCCCGAAGGGGGCCATGCTGGAAATGATGCGGGCGAATCCCGCCTTGGGCCTCGCGATCATGGAAAAAGTCGCCAGCATCGTTGCTTCGAGAGTCCGAAGCCTGGAGCTGGCGCTTGCGGGGTTGCTTCAGAAAGACCGCTGAGCGTTGCTTGCCTTTTGCTCCCCTGCCAGATTGAGATCTCGACTTCCTTTCCGGGCTTCGGTCTCTTCCCTCCCGTCGGTTCCTTAACCCGGCCGGGAGAGACTCCGCTTTCTCCGGCGCCAACCGCGGTTGAAGACTCGTTCGGAAACCCTTCCCCGCCCTACCAGATTTCCGCGCCTACGCGGTGTTCCAACCACCGCCGTTGGACGGGGGTCAGCGGGGCGATATGCTCTTCGATCCAATGGATGTCGCCGGTCAGAATCGCGAGTTTTTCCGCCGCCGTGAGATCATATTCGTCCAGCGCATCCGCCCCGAGGTAGAGAAGTTTGGCGGTAAACTCGCTGTCCGTGGCCGCACGTTCCAGAACCTCGAGAATCTCATTTTTGTGAATGATCGTCTGATCCTCGGGAGGGTGGGTTTTCGCCTTCCGGAGCGCCGCGGCCACCGCCAAGGAAAGTTGTTCGGGAGTGAAAGGTTTTTCGATAAAATCCCCCGCCCCCAGCTTCATCGCCTGGATCGCCGCCTTCACGGACGGGTATCCCGTGATCAGGACGACCGGGAGAGAAGGCTTGGCGCGTTTGATGTCCCGGAGAACCCGCATGCCGCCGATGTCGGGCATGCGGATATCGGTGAGGACGATGTCGTAGTCGTTCTGGATCGCTTTTTGAAGACCTTCCCGGCCGCTCAGCGTGGTCTCCACTTCATACTTCTCTTCTTTCAAAATTTTGGTCACGCTGTCCAAAACGATTTGTTCGTCATCAATGACCAGCGCCCTGAACGGTTTCATCTGCGCCCTCCTTTGGAAATGATCGGACGGAGTATCTCAAGAAGCTCATCCGGAGTAAAAGGCTTGGCGATAAATTTGTCGGCCCTTACGCTGCGGCTCTTGCGGATCGTCTCGGGCGTCGAATAGCCCGTCATGACGATCACCGAAGTTTCGGGCCACTTATCCTTGATTTCGCGGATCAGATCGATGCCGTCGCGGATCGGCATCTTGATATCGACCAGGAGAATCTCAAAGGGTTCATCTTCCATCGCCGTGATCGCCTCGTCCGCGCTGCCGACTAAATGAACGGTGTGCCCTTGGTCCTTCAGGATCCGCTGACAGCAATTCAGAACGATGGGTTCATCGTCCGCCACCAGAATTCTCATTTCACCCTTTCTTCCCTTCGATCGGAAGCCAGATCGTAAAGGTACTCCCTTTGCCGACCTCGCTTTTGACGCGGATGGCGCCTCCGTGGCGCTCGACAATGCCGCACGAAACCGAAAGGCCGAGCCCGGTCCCTTGCCCCACCTCTTTGGTGCTGAAGAAAGGATCGAACAGCTTCGTGATATTTTCGGGTGGGATTCCGCATCCGGTATCGGTCACCGCCAAGTCCACGCCTTTCTGTCCCGCTTTTTCGGGAGACGATTGCAGACGGCTGGTAAGGGTGACGCTCCCCCCGGGGGCTGTCGCATCCAGGGCGTTCAAAAGGATGTTCAGGAGCACGCTCTGGATCTGGCTGCTGTCCGCCGTCACGGGCGGAATGTTTTCTCCCGGTTCGAATTTCAGCAGGATTCCCTTGACGAGAGCCTGGTTCTCCACCAGGGCGACCGTGGACCGCACGAGGTTGTGGAGATTCAGCGGTTCGGGATAAAGCGCCGTCTGCCGGGAGAAATCCAGGAGCCCCTTGATGATCTTCCGGACGCGGTCCGTCGCCTGGGCGATGGTTTCCAGGTCTTTGCGGACCTCTTCGGATAGATCCTTCCGCCGGAGCAACAGATGGGTAAAGGTCAGGACTCCCGTCAGCGGGTTATTGATTTCATGGGCCACGCCGGCCGCGAGCCTCCCGATGCTGGCCTGCTTCTCCGATTGCAGGAGCTGGATTTCGCTTTCGACCTTCTGGCGCCGGTACCGCTCCCTTACGGATTCGAGCATTTCCTGGAAGGTCTTCTGGAGGATGCCGATTTCGCTTTTCGGCGCTTGGCGAAGGTCGATTGCCGGATTGAGGTTGCCGGCGGACACTTCTTTGCTGGCCGCGATCAACCGGTACACCGGACGCAGGATCCGGGACGCCAAAAAGAGGCCCAAGCCGACGGAAAGCGCCATCCCCAAAAGGGTCAGGGCGACGAAAATCGTGAAGGCATTTCGTCGAATATCGCCGTACTTTTCCTCCAGCACCCCGACATAGAGGATGCCGACCCGTTTCCCGCCAATGTCCTCGATGGGTTCATAGGCGGTAAGATACCAGTCGTTCACGACAAAGGCCCGATCGGTCCACTTCTTGCCTTCATCCAGGACCGCGGTTTTTACTTCCGCGGAAATCCGCGTCCCAATGGCGCGTTTTCCCTCGGGGGTCAGGACATTGGTCGAGATCCGGAGGTCCTCGAAAAAAATCGTGGCGGTTCCGATGTTTCGGCCTTTGTAGGTTTCGTTGTGAAAAACGGTGTCTCGGATCGTGTCAACAATGGTGACGTCTCGATTCAGAAGGACCCCCCCATAGAGGAGGCAGGCGATCTGCCCGTTTCGGAAAACGGGAACGGCCCCGGCCAAAGCCAGACCGGAACCTTCCTCCCTCTCCTCCCGGGAGGCCGCCCGCGGCGTTTGGACGGCGGCGATCTTTGCGCGATCGGCAAGCTCCGGATCTTCAAATTGCAGGTATTCCGGGCCGAGCACCACGGTGCCAAAAACCGGCGCTTTCCGGTGCCGGGCAAGCTCCACAACCGGATTGGGAACGGGGGGAAGGCCGTCTCTGGCCGTCGCTTTCTCGATTTTGTAGATCGGGGCGCCGCCGGGAGCCGAAATTCCCGCGAAATCAAGCCCCGCCGCTCTCCCGGCAATTTCGAGCCGGGATTGGAGCTGCCGGACTTCTCCCGCTTTGAATGCCTTTTCGATCGAAGGATCCTGCGACAACAGGGAAAGGGTAGTTTTGATTTCTCGAAGGCGGTTGCTGTAAATTTCCCGAGCGGCGTTGAGGTCGAGGCCGACCCTCATCCGGGCCTCGTTGAGCACAGCCGTGTATAGGAGCTGGGTCCCGACGAGGAGCGAAACGGTCCCCCCGATGAGCGACACCGCGAGGAAACTGGCGACAATTTTTAGGCGAGTCGAATAAAACATCCGCATTCCCCAAGAAGCCGATTTTTCCCTTTCCGCCGATTGCGAACGGGAATCACCGGAGGCACAGCGATGTCTTTTTCATCGCCGAATCGAGAATTTCGGCGGAGGAATCGAATGGGAAATCGGGTTCTGGCAAACCGCGAAGCCCTCCGGAAGAGGGCGGATGATTGGGGGTATTATACCTTGTTCGGCCGGAAACGGGAACCTGAATATTGATGATCTCGTAACCCTTCAGTCAAGGGTGGGAAGCCGCTACGGATTCAGGTCCGGCGTGAAAACCAGGAGGTGCCCTGGCCTGGGGGTCCGGGCGCTACGCTTGGAATCACAAGGCGCTGATTTCTTCGTGGACGGGGGCGGGGGCCAAGGCCTCCCGCCGCTGATATCGGAGTCTCAGGGTTTTCTCCGAGTCTCTGCCCATCCCGACCGATGCTTCCCGCACGTACCGCCCAAACCCCCAGGCCAACAACAAAGCCTGCCGCCCCCCGTCACTGAATGGGTACATGATCTCGCAAAAAAGTCGGCGGAAAGATGCTTTCGATTGTAGGGGCGCGATGCTTCGCGCCCGATATCGGGCCCGCACAGCGCGCCCCTGATAGGCAAGCCGCGCAAAAACCGAGGAGTAAGGCGCACTTACAGGTGGACTTTTTGCGAAGCCATCATTATTGATGACTTCGTAAAAAGCCAAATAGACCGTCACCCCGGTGAAAACCGGGGTCCAGAACGCCTTGAAATAACTGGATTCCGGCTTTCGCCGGAATGACAAATTCTATGGAATTTCGACTTTTTACGAGATCATCATCATTGATGAATTCGTAAAAAGTCGTCATTCCCGCCAGGCGGGAATCCAGAATCTGCCAAGATATTGAAAGGACTGGATTCCCGTTTTCACGGGAATGACGGAATAGCCCATTTTCAGACTTTTTACGAGATCATCATTATTTGCTCCGGAGGAAAAGATGGGGACCCCGGAATCAGAACGGAGCGAGATCTCTCTATTTAGGCGGATCTCGAAAAAAGGGAAGGCAAATCGAGGGGGGTTCGAAAAAAGCCGACCGCTGGTTTTCCATCCGGCCGGCGTTCAAAAAACGGGTTCTGCGGGTCTCTTTTTCACCGGAACCGCATAGGGCCCCTCGCGGATGAAGGCAACCTGCGGGGCGATCTGTTTCTCGGCGCGGGATTGATAGGAATGGAGCACCGCATTCTGGACCATCTCCTCGACTTTTTTGGCCCGGTCTTTCCTTTTCCCTCCCGGCGTGAGAAAGGCATACCCGCTGACCCCGGGGAGGATGGCGAAATCCTTTTGGGGGATATCGGACGTGCAGTAGATCAATCCCTCCTCGCCCACCTTGCGGAGAACCCGCCCCCAGACCTCAGGTTCCCATTGGTCCTTGGTGAATTTCCAGGAGGGGGAGCGCAGGACTTCGACATACCCGTCGGGTCCCTGCAATTTGAGCAGATGGATCAGGGTTTTGTATTCGGGCCCGCCGATGGGTTCGGCGTCCCGGTTGTCGGCGGCCACGATCACCGTCCCGCCCTTCTTCACCGCCGGCAAGGCGCCGACTGCCGCCTTGGCCAGCTGGTAGTGATTCCGGCCCACGTACCCTCCATGGGTTAAGACGATGTCAAATTCATTCTCAACGGGAATCTCCACATAGGTCTTGATCTTCTTCACGGCCTCATCCAGGACCCGCTCCAGGTCGCCGGCAAAAATCCCGGTCAGGCGCAGATGGTGATCGAGCGTCGCCGTGACGGTGAAATCGACCCCCACGGTTTTCGCGACGGCCAGGGCCTCCTCGTGGCAGGGGTTCCCTTCGAAGACCAGATTGGTGGCGTTCTCCGACTCCAAGAAATCCGGGCTGTGAAATTTCTGGATCGTGCGCAGGTCCACTAAGGCCGGGCAGACCGCTTTTCGGCCGCCCGATGCTCCGGCCATAAAATGGCTCTCGGTGAGGCCGGTTACGATCTTGATATCGGCTTCTTGGAAGGTCTGGTTCAAAAAAACCTCCGTCCCGGTCGGGGTCTTTCCGACATGGACCAAAGAAGCCGAATCTTCGCAGTCGTGATCCAGAACGGCATAATTTTCCGCCGCCTCTTTGCCCAGCATCTCGATCTTCTCTTCGGCCGTGCTGGCCCGGTGGGTTCCGGTCCCCACAATGATCCGGATGTTTTCCTTGGAAATCCTTAGGGCCAGAAGCCGCTTCAGGAGGGGGAGCATGAATCCATTCTTCCCTTTGTAGGGAACCGGCCGGGTGATGTCGGATATGGTGATCGCCACCTTCAACCGGCCCGCAGGTTTGCCTTTGCCGGCGACAATCCGCTCCAGAGTGACTCCGCCCAGAGGCCTCGCGAGCGCGTCGGCGACCGCTTGGGGGGCATTTTTCAGAGCCCCGGCCTTTTTCATGGTGAGCTCGACCGTGGAGGGGGGGACCCAGATGGAAAGCGGTCCGCCCGTAAATTCCACGTTCACCCGCTTCCAGCCTCTGACGCTTACGCCCCCCGGATCAAATCCCTTTTGCATCTACTTTTTCCCCTTCAATTTGGAAGATCTCTCAACCCTCCCCGAATTTTGCCGGGAGGCTCTTTTCTCATCCGTCGCGGTTGACGATCCCGTAAAAAGCTCCAGATGCAAGGCGCGCAAAAACTGGGAAAGGGGGCAGGGTATAGGGGGTAGGGTGTAGAAGAAACCAAGAAACAAGGTTCGTGCCTACACCCTACCCCACCCCCCAACCCCCTAAGCCCTTCCCTATTGGCGGCGCCGCAGATGGACTTTTTACAAGACCCTCACGCTTCGGGAATCAAGTCCAGGTTGCCCGTGAAAGCTGCCTCCAGAGTGGGTCTCATCAGCCGATCCACGTCCCCCCGTTCGGACTCCATGGGGGTCGGCATATTCTGCAGTTTCATTTTCAACTGCGGGTCTTTGGCCGCCTGGATCATCCGCTTGATATGCGCCTTGGTTACCCCCGCCTCCTCCAACGTTGCCGGAAAACCGAGCGCCCTGGCAAACTGGATCATCCCCCTGGCCACCAAGACCGCCAGGGCTCTTCCCTTTTTTCCTTCGGTTTTTGCCTTGATGAACCCCCCCTGGCGCAGGATTTCGGCAAAAATCCCCAGTTGATCCTGAATCTTCGGGGCAAAGAGCACCGTGTAATAAGGATTCAAAATGGCGCAGGCCCGCCCATGGCTCAACACATCAATCAATGAAAAACTCCCCAGATGCGGGCCGGAGGTCCCGCCGATCATGATCGCATAGCCCCCCAGATCCGTTCCCAGACCCAAGCAGTGCCTGGCTTCCCGGTCCCGGGGGTCGGTTTTCACCTTGGCCAAACCATGGACGATCAGGTTCAAACAGGCGGTGGCGACTTCTTTCATCCGCTCGTAACTCGCCTGGCCGGTCGCCCCCATGAAAACCTCCCAGGCGTGGGCAATTCCGTCCAAACCGCCATCCAACGTGAGCCCCGTCGGCGCGCTCAGGGTTACCCCGTAATCAAATATCGAAGCCGGCGGGACGATGGCTTCATCGACAATGAGTTTTTTTTGCCCCGTCCCCAAATCTGTGATGTTGGAATACTTGGTCAAATGGGCGCCGGAGCTGGCCGCGGTCTGCACCGCCACCAACGGGATCAGGCGCTTCCCCGACCCGCTTTTCACTTTGCTCACCAAGCCCACGCCAAAATAGGGGTCAATGGCGTCCGCCACGGCCGGGGAAGAAGGCAAAGCATCCTGGACATCCTGCGGGGAAAAAGTCGCGAGGACATCGGCCGCTTTCGCCGCATCGATCGTGCTTCCGCCGCCCAGGGCCACGATCACCTCGGGGCGGGTGCGGGCGATGTGCAAGGCCAGCCGGTACAAGTCTTCGCGGGGGGCGTTCGGGCGGGCGCCGGCGATGGTCTCGAATTCCACTCCCCGGGCTTTTAAAGATTCCTTGCCGGTTTGCAGAAACCCGCTCACCCAGGGTTCCCCCAGCTCCGCGGCGATGAGCAGCGCCCGCTTCCCGAATTTTCCCGCCTGATCCCCTGTTTTTTCCAGGACATCGAAACCAAAGGTGTAGGAATCGCCCTTCCATTCCGTCAGCATCTTTCCGGCCATCGTTATCCAGCGTTCCATCTCTCCTCCTAAAGAAAATAATGCGGGTTTTCGATCCCGATCGCTTCCGTCGGGTGATTATTTTTACGCGATCAGCTTCTTTGGCCCCCGACCGGGTTTCCTTATCCGCCGGGGCAGGGTTGAGGCGCAATGCCGCGGCGGAACTTTCGGCGAGACCCTCCACTTCATTTCATCGCCTCTTCCACCAAGGCGATCAGCCTCTTGGGGGCAATGGGCTTGGGAAGATAAAGGTTCGCCCCTGCCTCCATTCCCCGCTGCTTATCCTCTTCGCCGCTCTTGGCCGTCAGCATGAGAATCGGTGTCTCGTGGTAGGCTTCCAATTGGCGCATCTTCCTGCAGACTTCGAAACCATCCATTTCCGGCATAATAACATCCAGGATCACGACGTCGAACTGCCGGTTTGCCGCCTTCCGGAGGGCGTCCGCGCCATTGGATCCCAAGGTAACGGTAAAACCCAAAGGCGTGAGCAGTTCCTGGATCGCCAGCAAAACCAATTCATCGTCGTCCACCACCAAAATATTTTTGGCCATTGGCTTTTCTCCAGAGGGCTTCCCTGATGCCGGCCGCCTCTCCAATTTCAACCAGGCGGCCTTGCTTGGGTCAGGCCTCCATCCATTCCAAAGCGGTTCGCAAGTGGGACCCCAGAACGGGAAGAATCACCCGAAAAATCGTCCCCTCCTGAACCCGGCTCTCCACTTCGATCCGTCCCCCATGAGCCTCAATGATACCATAACAAATGGAAAGACCCAAGCCGGTTCCTTTTCCCACTTCCTTTGTGCTGAAGAAGGGCTCAAAGATCTTTTCGCGGTTTTCCTCGGCGACCCCGACTCCCGTATCCTGAAAAGAGATCTCGATATCATGCCAGCCGGAATGCCGGACCAAAGACGTGCGAATGGTCAATTCCTTCCTCCGGCCGGATGTTTCCATGGCGTCCTTGGCATTCGCAATCAGGTTCAAGAACACCTGCTCCAACTGCGTGGAATCGCCACGGATTTTCGGAAGATCGGGCTGAAACTCTTTCCCCACGCGGATGCCGTGGTTGAGAAGCTGCTGGCCGGTGATCATGAGGGCGTTTTCGATCGGCTCGCCGATATCGATTTGCCGGAAGTCCAGTTTCGACTGGCGCGAGAAATCTTTCAAGTGGTTGATGATCTTGGCAATCCGGCTGTGGCATTTCTGGATGAGTTCCAGCCGCGGTCGGTTGGGCTCTCCTTCCGGCAGGTTTTCCTGGATCACGTGGAGAAACGTATCGGCCGCCATTAAGGGGTTGTTGATTTCGTGGGCCACCCCTGCGACCAGCTCGCCCATCGCCCGCATCTTCCCCACCTGGAAGAGATGAGCCTGGGTTCTCTTCAGTTCCTCTTCCAGTTTTTTCATCTCCGTCATGTCTTTGAACACCCCGAGGGTGCCGATGATCTCTCCGGTTTCATTCCAGAGCAGGGAAGCGGAAAGGAGAATGGGGACCTGCTTTCGGTTTCGAAGGGCAAAGGTATCATAGTTCTGCAAACTCCCTTTCTCCCTGAGAATGGCCATGATTTTTCGAGCTTCGCTGATCCCTTCCAGGTAGAATCGGGAAATGGGCTGCTGAATCATTTCTTTCTGCGATACGCCGACCATCTCTTCCATGGCCTTGTTGACAAAAGTGATCCGCCCCTTGGGATCCGTCGTCACGATCGCGTCCACGGAGCTCTGCACGATGTTTTCGAGGTAGTCTTTGGTCTCGCGCAGTTCCTTCTCCAACCGCAATTTTTCAGTAATATCCCGCGCGATCTCCAGGAAGCCCAGGGTTTTCCCCGAAGAATCCTGGAGGGTGGTGACAATGGCGTTGGCCTGGAAACGGGAGCCGTCCTTCCGAATCCTTTCCCGCTGGTATTCCACCACGCCCTCGGCTTCAATCTTTCGGGAAATTTCCGACAGGATTCCTCGCAAGCGGTCTTCTTTCATGAAGGTGCGTCCGATCCACATCTTGCCCACAACCTCGCCTTTATTCCAGCCAAAAAGATTTGCGGCGCCGCGGTTGTATTCCAGGATGATCCCCTGGAGATTCATGGCGATGATGGAATATTCGGTCGAGCTTTCCAGAACGCTGTTCAGGAGGCTCGAGAGATTCCGGTATTTTTCCTCCTTCTCCTGGATTTCTTCGGTTCGGGTCCGCACGATCTCCTCCAGATTCCGGGTATAGTTGAGAACCTGGTCCGCCATGCGGTTGAAAGATTGGGCCAGCCGGCCGATCTCATCTTCCGAAGTCAGACCGACTTTTTGCGTCAGATTTCCTCCGGCCATCCGGGCGGTAATTTCGGTCAGCTCCGTGATGGGCCGGGTCAGGACCCGGGAAAGGATTACGGTCAACAAAATCGCCAAGGCGACGCTCCCGATTCCAATCAGCACCACGAAATACAGGGTGCGGTTCACACCGGCAAAAATTTCCTCCTCGTAGCTTCCGGCCACGATGATCCAGTCCCAAGGGCGAAAATATTCGTATTTGTTGATCTTCATGCGGGGCGTGTGCTCCCCCAGCTCCACATTGGCCCACGGGTATCGGATCGTGCCCACTTCGTTTTCCTTGAGAAGAGGGGCTTCCCGGGCGATTTCTTTCATGTATTCGAATCCGGTCGAGTCTTTCGCTTCCAGGATACTCTCGCCTTCTTTGGCCGGGTGGAGAACCAGCCTTCCCGAGCTGTCCACAATGTGGGCGTACCCTGTCTTCCCGATCTTGATCGATTTGATCGCCGTTTTCAAGGAAACGGCGCTCTGCTCCGGGATCCCCACGTAAAGGGCGCCGATGACCTCCCGTTTTTCATTGTAAATGGGTTCGTAAACCGTGATGTACCAGGCATGGACCACGAAAGCCCGGCCGCGGTAGGTTTCCCCGCGAAAGAGGGCCCGGGCCACTTCGCTTGCCGCCGGGATGTATGTGCCCACGGCCCGGGACCCATCCGCGCGCAAAACGTTGGTGGAAATTCGCAAAAGGCGGTCCCCTTCAAGCCGCTGGAAAATGGTGCAGGTCCCCCCCACCAGCTGTTGGACCCGGTCCACGATCGAATGGTCTCCGGTAATCTTTTGGCCGCCGATGGACCAGACGGGAATTCTGACCCGAAACCGTTCTGTGGTTATTTGATCTTCGGCGGTCATTTCCACGAAATGGGTGGAGGAGACGGAGACATATCGGCCGAACTGATAAAATAAATGATGGGCAATGCTTTGATCCGCCGTCAATTTACTCTGCAGCAGTTCTTCCTGCGCCTTGCACATAGCATGAATATTGGCGACGATATGTTCGAGGTCGGACTCATAGGCCTGCTTCAAATCTTCCGTAAATTTTTTCAAAGACAGGCCGGCTCCGACCCCCAAAGGGATGAGGGCCAGAAGAAGGGTAAAACTGATGAGCTTGGTTCTGATTTTCCAGTCGCGGAATGGTTTCACGGAAATCGTCCTTATTGGAATCATATCAAAACCCGCGAAATTTCTCAAACGCTTTACCCCCGAGTCATTTTCCCATCCTTCGCGGCTGAAACCTCAACGGGAAAAACCGCAGGCGGAGACGTGGTCTTCGCGAGCTCGTCCAGGGTAAGTCTTTTCGAGCGCAGCCGGTGGAAAATAATGGATCAGATGCTTGACAAATTGTCAATAGTGAATGAATGATCATTCATTTGATTTGACATAATTACCCCTCCGCCGGTGGAAAGAATTTTGCTTTTGTCATTTTGGCAAAAATTTACTATAAAAAATGAATACCAATTCATTTGTTTTTTTATAAGCGCCATTAAAAATATACACAATTTCAAATAGTTAATAACAGCGCCGCTGATGCTTTGCCAAATTTGTTCATTCCGGCATGACCCTTGCTGATATGGAGGACAATAACAAACGGACTTCTGAGGTGGATTGAGATGAAAAAAGTATTTGCGCTCTCGGCGATTCTGGCAAATTTTATTATAACTTCTAATTCCTTCGCGAATGAGATTTTGGGTTACCCGGTGACTCCTACCCAAATTAAATTTTATATCTTGATCTTGGGTTTGTTGGGGGTTTCCGCCGGAATGGTTTCGGTCGCTTATTTTGCATTCTGGGTTATGGACCTGAAGAATAAAAGGGCGGAGGCGCGGAAATCGATTGTCCGCAAGGAAAGGGTTTTTGCGGGAGAGCTTGCCGTCGCCGCCCAATCAGCCAAATAAGATTCCCCTCTGCCGTCTATCGAAATAATGAAAAAGCCCCTCCTGGTTTATTGCTCCGAGAGGGGCTTTTCTCTTTTCCGGGTATGCTCAAATCCCGAAGGGTTTAAACGCTACGCGCCTTTTCCCTTGGGGGGACGGGTTACAAAGGTTAAAACAGCGGCGAGGATCAGGCAAGCGGAAGCAATCAGGTAGGCATGGTTGAAGTTCTTGTAGGAGTCGTAGATCCAACCGCTGAGAAGGGGGCCCAAAATTCCTCCCGCGCCCCAGGCCGTGAAGACCCATCCGTAATTGAATCCAAAATTCTTCAACCCGAAATAATCTTTCACGGCGGAGGGGAAGACCGACAGGTTCGCTCCGTAATTGAATCCGATCAGAATGGACGCGAGGAACAGCGTCCCATAGGTGTCAAGGCCACGCAGGAGGAACATGAGGATGGCTTGGAAAATGAACACGATGAACATGGTCCAGGTACGCCCGATCTTGTCCGAGAGGACCCCGGCCACAATCCTGCCCCCCGCGTTGCCCACCGCCAGAAAGGCCACGAAGACGAAGCCGGCTTTGATGCCCGCCTGGAGGTCGACGATTTTGGCCAATTTCCCGATGATCATCAACCCGGCGCCGGCGGCAAACATAAACATGATCCAGAGGAGATAAAACTGGGGGGTGCGGAGCATTTCGTGCCATTCATAATCAACCGTCTTCGCCGCGGGTTTCGGGGCGCTTCCGGCCTTGGGGTTCGCCCCCGGAACGGGCGGCTTATATCCCGGAGGGGGATTTTTCATGAACTGGGCTAAAATGACGACGATGACCAGAAAGGCAATCCCCAAGATCAAAAAGGTACTTTGAATTCCGAAGGCGTTTAGCAAATAATTAGCCAGGGGCGCGATGTAAACCGAAGCGAGCCCAAACCCGGCGACCACGAGTCCGGCGATCAACCCGGTTCGCTGAGGCGGAAACCATTTAACCGCCGGGGGCGTAGCGGAAGCATACCCGAAACCGATTCCCGTGCCCGCCAGAATCCCGAAACCGATCACCATGCCGGCCAAAGATTGGCCCAAAGACGCAATCAGAAAGCCCACGCCGCAAAAAATTCCCCCCAAAGAAGCCGTGAGGCGGGGGCCCATTTTATCCTGAAGCCTTCCGGCGGGGACCATCATAAACGCAAAAAGAGCGATGGCGATGGAGTAAGGAAGGGCGGCTTGGGTCTCGTTCCACCCCCACTCTTTGGTGATTTGTTTTGAAATAACGGACCAAGCGTAGAGAACCCCCAAAGCCAAATTGATCCCGGTCCCTGCAAAAGTCACAATCCAGGCGTGGCTGGAATCCGGCGTTTTTTCACTCATCGGGTTGAATCTCCTTCTCTCGGAATCCCTGCAAGAAGATAAAAGAAAAGGTGCCGGCCCTCGATAGGACCGGCACCCTTTTGGGAAATCAGGCTACTGTCTCTCTGAAACCAGCGTTTCCACGACGGCGGGGTCGGCCAGGGTCGTGGTATCACCCAACTCCCGGACATCTCCCGAGGCGATTTTTTTCAAAATGCGGCGCATGATCTTTCCGCTTCGAGTCTTGGGAAGCCCGTCGGTAAACTGGATCTTATCGGGCATGGCAATGGGGCCGATTTCCTTGCGCACGTGGGCGACGAGGGTCTTTTTCAAGTCCTCGGCCTTGGCGATCCCGGCCTTAAGGGTGACAAACGCATAGATCCCCTGTCCCTTAATTTCATGAGGCATGCCGACCACGGCCGCCTCGGCAACCGAGGGATGGCTCACCAAAGCGCTTTCCACTTCCGCGGTCCCGATCCGGTGGCCGGAGACGTTGATGACGTCATCCACCCGGCCCATAAGCCAGAAGTCCCCGTCTTCGTCGACCCGCGCCCCGTCCCCCGTAAAATATAACCCAGGGAACTGCACGAAGTAGGTTTCTTTGAACCGCTCATGCTGCCCATAGACGGTTCGCATCATTCCCGGCCAAGGTTTCCGGATAACCAAATATCCACCCTCGTTCGGTTCGGCCGTCGAACCGTCTTCCCGGATCACGGCCGCTTCTACGCCGGGGAAGGGTTTGGTGGCGGACCCGGGTTTAATGGGCCAAGCGCCCGGGAGGGGCGTGATCAAAATTCCTCCGGTCTCGGTCTGCCACCAGGTATCCACGATCGGGCATTTTTCCTTGCCGATGACCTTGTAATACCACATCCAGGCTTCGGGATTGATGGGCTCGCCCACGGTCCCCAGAACCCGGAGGGTGGAAAGATCGCGGCCCAAGGGCCACTTGTCCCCGTCGCGCATCATCGCCCGGAGGGCGGTGGGGGCGGTATAGAAGATATTGACCCCGTACTTCTCCACGATTTCCCAGAACCGGTCCGCCTTGGGATAATTGGGAACGCCTTCGAACATGAGGCTGGTGGCCCCGGTGGCCAGAGGCCCGTAAACAATGTAGCTGTGGCCCGTGACCCAGCCGATATCCGCCGTGCACCAGAACACATCGTCATCCTTGTAATCGAAGATCCACTTGAAGGTGTAATTCACATAAAGGAGATACCCCGCCGTCGTGTGGAGAACCCCTTTCGGCTTTCCGGTGGAGCCGCTGGTGTAGAGGATAAAGAGCGGGATCCTCGGCATCCATGACTTCCGGCGGGCAGTTAGGCTTGATGTCCGCCGCGGCCATTTCCTCGTGCCACCAGAAATCGCGGCCCGGCTTCATGTCCACCTTGGTGTTGGTGCGGTTGTACACCAGGACCGTTCCCACGCCGGGGCAGCTGGCCAACGCAGCGTCGGCGTTGCTCTTCAATCCGATCACCTTGCCGCTGCGGTAACTGGCATCCGTGGTAATCAGCATCTTGGAGCTCGAATCCAGAATTCGGTCTTTCAGAGAGTCGGCGCTGAAGCCGCCAAAGACGATGCAGTGGATGGCGCCGATGCGCGCGCAGGCCAGCATGGCAATGGGCAGTTCGGGAATCATGGGCATGTAGATGGTGACCCGGTCTCCCTTTTTGAGCCCTTTCTTCTTCAGCACGTTGGCAAACTTGCAGACTTCGTTGTAGAGCTGCTGGTAGGTATAGGTCCGGCTGTCCCCGGGCTCCCCTTCCCAGATCAGAGCGGCTTTGTTGCGGCGGCCGTTTTTCAGGTGCCGGTCCAAGCAGTTGACCGTCAGATTGATTTTCCCGCCCTTGAACCAGTTAATGTAGAGATTGTCCCCAAAGCTGTAGTCCAGGACCTTATCCCATTTTTTAAACCATTCCAGATTCTGGGCCTGTTCTCCCCAAAAACCATCCGGATCTTCAATGGACCTTTTATAGAGCGTCTGATATTCAGCCAGGCTCTTGATGTGGGCGACTTCACTGAATTCCTTGGACGGGGGAAACTTTCTCGTTTCATCCATCATGCTGGTGATCGTTTTCTTCTCTTCTGCCATACCTTACCTCCGATAAAAATTTTTGTTCCGTCGTTTATTATACAAAACTTACATATTTCGGCAATAGAATTTCCCCGTAATCGGGCGCTTTTTTCTTTTCCCCGCAGAAAAAAATCGTCCGGAATTCCTGTGAATCCCGGGAAGAATTTTGGGGGAGAATCGGAATGGTCAAAACAGGTCGGAGAACCGTTCTTCGGAAGTCGAGTCCTTTTTCGGAGATCGTTCGACGCCCCCGCCCCGGCGGTTTTCCGGGGATGGGGTTCAATGGGTCGAATTGGCTCCCAAGGTCCGCGGGTATTCCAGGCGCTGCACCGCCGTCTCCTCGACCAGGTCGCTGATTTCGGCAATCAATTCCCGCACCCGCTCCTTGAGAAAACGCATTTCGGCCGCCAGGGCCTGCTTTTCCAGGGCCTGTTTGACAGTCTTTTGAAGCGCCAGCTTGGTGAAAGGCTTTTGGATGAAATCAAAGGCCCCTTCTTTAAGAGCATCGATCCCCATCTCCATCTTCCCATGGCCGGTCATGAGAATGATTTCCACTTCCGGGTGGATCGTCTTGGCCGTCTTCAAGAGCTTATTGCCGTCCATCCTCGGCATGCAGACATCCGAGACCACCACATTCACCCGTTGTTCTTTGATGATTTCCAAAGCGGCTTGGCCGTCGTTGGCCGTGAGGACTTGATACCCTTCCCGTTCTAAAATTTTCAACAGCGTTTCGCGAGTCGTCTCCTCATTGTCCACAACCAAAATCTTCTTTTTTTCCATATTTCCTCCTATTGTGAGGACCCGAGAAGAAAAAACGCTGGCGCCTTGCTCCAGACAAAAAAAATCGAAGGGGCTCGATCTGGTTGAGGAGGGTTATTGCTTCGGTTGCCAGTCACAGATGAGCAGGGGAGTTCGCTCGTTCGTAGCCTGTGAAGATCGAGCCCCTTCGGAGTTAAAAGGGTTAAAAATTAGAAAAGCAAAATTAATGCCGGAGGCAGGGGAAAAGGGGAACGAATAGCATCTTGTCAACTAATTGAATTTTATATATTTTTTGTTTTGGATGTCCGGGTCTTGTTCGGGGAGAGGATTTTTTTATAAATATTTTTGACAAAATGACAAATTACCATAAAAACCTTTATTTTTATTGTCATTGTGGCAAACGACTATCTCGTGAAAATATTTCCCTTCAAGGCGGGACAGGGCACGCAGAAACCGAGAAGTGAAGAACACTTACAAGGTGCGCGGCAATGACAAATTTCAGGGACAACCCGGCTCCGAGCGGGAAAGATGGACTTCTTATGAAACCATCACAATTGATGGTCTCGTAAAAAGTCTGGAAAGGCCAAATTCTGTCATTCCGGCGAAAGCCGGAATCCAGAACCGCTTGAAAATCCTGGATTCCGGGTCGCGCTTCGCTTGCCCGGAATGACGCCCTTCTACTGCTTTTATGAGTTTTGCAAGAGCCCCCAGTTATTTCAAAATGTTCTGGACCCCGGCTTTCGCCGGAGCGACGCTTCAAGATCTTTTACGAGTTCATCACAATTTATCACCCTGAATTTCCACAGGTTGCTCTTTTTCTTCTCCTTTTTCCCCTTCGATTTTGCGATAAATCGTCCTTGAAGAAATTCCCAGGATCTTTGAAGCCACATTTTTGTCTCCCCGGGAATATTTCAGGGTTTCCTCGATGACTTGTTTCTCAATGACTTCCATGGGGGTTCCCAAAGGGATCGAAATCACTTTATCTTCCGAGATCGCCGGGCCCTCGGCGTTGGGCCCCTGCACCGCTTTCAGAACCTCCGGCGGCAGGTCCCCGGGAGAGATCATTTTTCCTCTGGCCAGAACAACGGCCCTTTCCAGCGCATTTTCCAGTTGTCTGACGTTCCGCGGCCATGGGTATTGGAGCATGATATTCAGCGATTCCGGGGTAATCCCATGGATTTCTTTGTTGTTCTTTTTCTGGAAAATATCCAGGAAATGATGGGCTAAAAGCGGAATATCCTCTTCCCGCTCCCTCAAAGGGGGGAGAGTCAAGGTGATGACATTGAGACGAGAATAAAGATCTTCCCGGAACGCTTTTCGGTCCACGGCTTCCAATAGGTTCATATTGGTGGCTGCCACCAATCGCACATCCGCCCGAATGGTCCTGGTTCCTCCCAGGCGTTCAAACTCCCCGACTTGGAGAACCCGAAGAAGTTTCACCTGCATGGTGGGGCTGATCTCACCGATTTCATCCAGGAAAAGGGTCCCCCCATCGGCCAATTCGAACCGGCCCTCCTTGCGGGCGGTCGCCCCCGTGAACGCCCCCCGCTCGTACCCGAAGAGCTCGGCTTCCAGCAGAGTCTCCGGCAGGGCGGCGCAACTCACTTTTATAAAGGGTTTGTTCACCCGCGGGCTCAGATCGTGAATGGCCTGGGCAATGACCTCTTTCCCGGTCCCGCTCTCGCCTTGGATAAGGATGGTCGCCGAGCTCGGAGCCACCTGGGCGACTACTTCCAGAACTCGTTTCATAGCCGGACTGCGTCCGATGATCTTATCCGGCCGCTGAAAATCCTTAATCTTCTCCTGGAGCATGCGGTTTTCCAGGACGAGGGTTTGCTTTTCCAATGCCTTGCGGACCAGCTTCAGGATTTCCCGGGGTTTGAAGGGCTTTTGTATGTAATCGAAGGCCCCGTCTTTCATGGCCGTCACCGCCGTGTCCACCGTTCCGTATCCTGTGATCAGAATGACCTCCACCTCCGACCGGATGGTCTTGGCCACCTTCAAAAGTTCCACGCCGTCCATTTTCGGCATCTTTAAATCCGTGAGGATCAGGTGGATGATTTCGCGGCGCAGGATTTCCAGGGCTTCTTCGCCGTCGTTGGCGCCGAATATCTGCCAGCCCTCCCCGGATAAAATTTTTGTTAGGGAATCCCGGAAAGGCTGATGGTCATCCACAAGCAGGATATTTTTTTTGTCGGTTGTTTCCACGATCCTCTCCTCGGTTGATCTTTGCGGGATGGGATTCCGCCCCCCCCCGGTTCAAGCCTTCGAATCCAAAGCCGGCAAGCGAACGGAAAAAACGGTTCCCAGGTCGATCAAGCTCTCCAGGTTGATCGCGCCGCGGTGTTCTTCGATGATATGCGAGGTGATGGGGAGACCCAGGCCGGTTCCTCCGTGTTTGGTGCTGAAAAACGGCGTGAAGACCAGGTCCCAGTTCTCCTCCGGAATGCCCCGCCCGGTGTCGGCGATCCGGATTTCCACCCATCCGTCTTTTGCTGCGGTGGCGACAGTAAGCTTTCCTCCGTCCGGCATGGCTTCGATGGAGTTTTTCACGATGTTTAAAAGGGCTTGCCGGAGCTGGCGGGGGTCCAACCGTACCCGGGGGAGGGAGGCCTCCAGCTCTTCCTGCACCATGATCTTCCGTCCGGCGGCATCCTCCTTGAGGAAGGCGAGGAGATCGGAGATGACTTCGTTTACGCTGCCTTCTTCCAGGTTCACCTTGGGCAGGCGGGCGAACTGCAGGTATTCTTCCACCACTTCGATGAGGCGGTCGAGTTCGGACTTGATGACCCCCAGCAGGCTTTTCGCCTCGGCCGTATCCTGTCCGGTGAACCGGTCCAGCTCCTCTTGGAGAAGCTCCGCGTTCAGGACAATGGTCCCCAGAGGATTCTTGATTTCATGGGCCACGTTGGCCGACATGCGCCCCACGACCGCAAGGCGTTCGCTTTGGATCACCTGCTGCTGCAGCTTCTTTTCGGCGGTTACATCTTTGACATATTCGACCACCTCCACTACGTTGCCGCTGCGATCGTGAAGGGGAAAGGTAAAGAGCTGCAGGTATCGTTTCGCCCGGTCGACCACCAGGCTCGCCCTTTCGCGGAAAGCGGGCTTTCCGGTAGCGAAGGACTCTTCCGCCGGGCAGTTGGGGCAGGGACGGGTCAAGCCCTGAAATTCCTGGTAGCAGGATTTGCCGACAAAATCTTCCAGGGGGCGTTTGTACCAGTCCTGCCCGGTTTTATTCACCGTGGAGATCCGGCAGTTCGGGTCGACGAGGATGATGGCGTCCGGGGCCCCGTCAAAGAGCGCCTGCAGCCGGCTCTGGCTCTTGACGATAGCTTCGCTCCATGCCACTTTTTCCTCAGCCAGCACTCTGCGCCGGTTGATTTTGTGACCCACATAGGTTCCGGCCAGAAGGGTCCCCGTCATGATCGCGAGGAGCCAAAGGGAGCCCTTGAAGCTCCCCCAGACGACTTCGGTGACATCTGCATAGGGGGTCACCACCGCGATGGAGCCGATTTGTCCTCCCGCCCGGACCGGGGCGTAGGCGATCAGTTTTTGGATGGCCCCCTCTTTCTCCCGGTGCCAGAGGGTGACGTATTCGTCCAGGCCCGTGTTGCCCTTGAGCATTTCTTCCCGCATGATCCGATCGATCCGCTCATAGGAGAAGTCCGGATTTCGCTCTCTCCGGGCGGAAAAAGCATCCCGGCCCACCAGCTCCGTTTCGTAGTGAGCCACAAAGCGCCCTTCCTGGTTGAGCATCCAGGCTCCGCCGGTCTTGCCCGGGCGCAGGGTGGCAAGAAATCGTTCGCTGGTCCGGTTGAAATCCAGAAGACACCCCAGGGTTCCCACAAACCTGCCGCCCCGGGAGATCGGGATCGTGATCAGGGCCGAAACCTCAGGCTTCGGTTTTCCCTCCTCCCGTCCCCTGCTTTGGGGAAAGAGAAATTGAATCATCCCCTGTGCCGGCAGCCCTTCTCCCGTCGCCTGCAAAAGAAACCCCGCCTCTCGTTCTCCCAGCTTTTCCCAAACTTCGGGGGGGTGGGTCGAAAGCCTTCTCCCATCGGCCGATATCAAGAAGAGGAGCTGGATTTTTCCCAAAGAACTCTCATGGAGCTTCCGCAAAATCCCTTCCCGCTCTTTCCAAAGTTTCCCCTCCGCCAAATTCTGGATTTCCGGCAGGAGGGTCAGCAGCAAGGCGGCTTGCCGGATCTCTCCCAAAAAGGTTTCGATTCCCCGGGCCGTCTGCTGGGCCAGGATGAGCTGCTGTCTGTTGAATTGCCGGGCCATCTCCTTTTCGGCGGTGGAATAGCCCTGCAGGCCGGTCAGGACGAGAACACCGATGATCAGGCACGTAATCCCCCAAATAACGGGCATGAGGGGAAGACGACGCTTTTTCATCCACTCTTCGAGAAGGGGGAGAAAGGATTCTTTCGCCATGGCGCCATTATAGCGGATTTCGAATCCTGAAGTCAAAAAGGAACCCTTCGATTTCACTTGCCTCTTTGCATTTTTTCACCCTATAATTCCATAGGTTTCTAAACCTATAGCGGATTTCAGAGAACCGGACCCGTCATGCGCATCGGCACCAAACTCCTCATGGGCTTCATTCCTCTGGCCATTCTCACGGCCATGGTGGCGGAAGTCCTGTATATCAATTCCAAATGGATCAGCGAAAGTTCGCAGTTGGTCAAGGACATCTACCAAAATTACAGCAGCATTCTCGAAATCCGGAAGCACGAGAAGAATTATTTCTTCTACCGGGAAAAATTTTATCTTCTCCGCATCCGGGATCTGTCCGGCCGCCTTTCGGAATTTTATTCCTCCCGAAGCCAGGGGCCGGATCTCGATGAAATGGGCCGGGGTATTCAGTCTTCCCGGGACCTTCTGAACCGATATCAGGGGCTGATCGACCAGATCCTCCTCTCCGCCGAACCCGGTCGCATCGAGCAAGCCCTTTCCGAACTCGGAGCTCTCGGGCAGCAACTGGAACACACCGGCGAGCAGCTGATTCATATCGCCTGGATCCCCATCCAAGTGGGAACCCGCAAAGCCCGCACCTACTCGACGGTGTTTGCCATTCAGGCCGCCCTCATCGGGGCGGTTCTGGCCTTTTACCTTTCCCACCTTCTGGTAAAGCCCATCCAGCAGCTCGTCCAGGGGACCAAAAAGGTTTCCGAGGGGGATTTTTCCCAGCGCGTGCTCCTCCGCTCCCGCGACGAGATCGGAGAACTGGCCCAGTCGTTCAACCGGATGGTCGTCTCTCTCGAGCAAAGCCAGGCCCGACTGAATCAATCCAGCCAGGAGCTTCGCGGGACCAAGGAAACGCTTGAGAACATCATCCAGAGCTCGGTGGACGCCATCGTGGCCACCGATCCCAAGGGGCGGATCACCTTCGCCAACCGCAGCATGCACGAAATGATTCTCGGGGACGCCGGCGCCGAAGGGAAACTGCTCGGGGTCAAGATGTCCCAGCTCTATTCGGGGGGCTACCCGGAGGCCAAAAAAATCATGAACATCATCCGGGATCAGGGAAGGCTGGTGAACTACGAAACCACGATCGCCTGGAACGGCCGAGTGATGCCGATTCTCACCTCCGCCTCCCTTCTCAAGGAGGAGACGGGAAATATCGTCGGCACCCTGGGCGTCATCAAAGACCTGACGGAAAAGAAAAAGCTCGAGGAGGAGTTGAAAAAGGCCCAATCCGAGCTGGTCCAGAAGGACAAGCTGGCCGCCATCGGCCGGCTGGCCTCCGGAGTCGCCCACGAGCTCAATGACCCCCTGACCTCGATTCTCACTTTTTCCAATCTTTTGAAAGAAGAGACTGTGGAAGAATCCAGCCTCGAAAGCCTGGATATTGTCATCAAAGAAGCCGTTCGCGCGCGCCGCATCGTTTCCGACCTCCTCTCCTTCTCCCGGGAGTCCAAACCGGCCCTGCAGTGGATCGATTTGAACGACGTTCTGAATATGAGCCTCCTTCTTCTCGAAAAACAGGGAGCCCTGGAAAAGGTGGAGGTGCGGATGCGCCTCGCCAAGGAGCTGCCCTTGGTCCGGGGAGATTCCGGTCAGCTGCAGCAGGTTTTCACCAACATTCTTCTGAATGCGATCCAGGCTTTGCCGCCGTCGGCCCCCGCCGGAGAAGGTTCTCCGCCCGGCGGGCGGAGGATCTCCCTGCAGACGGAATTCTTCGACGGGCAGGAGGAGTTCGTCACTCCTCCATCGACGTTGAAGGGGCCCTTTGTCCGAATCCAGATCGGCGACACCGGAAAGGGGATCCGCCCGGAAGATTTGAATAAAGTTTTTGACCCGTTCTTCACGACGAAACCGACCGGGGAAGGAACCGGCTTGGGGCTTTACATCGTTTCGGGCATTTTGAAGAACTACGGCGCGCCCCATTCCCTGGAAAGCGTCCCGGGCCAAGGGACGAACTTTTTCGTTGATTTTCCCTTATCCGAAGGGGGAAAGACCCTCTCATGAAAGACTCGCTTCAGATCCTGATCGTGGATGACCAGATCAACACCTGCAAATCCCTGCAGGCAATCCTGAAGAAGAGCGGCTACCGCTCCGAGTATACCCTGAGCGCCGAGGAGGCGCTCGGGCGCATCCGAAGCGGGGCTTTCGACATCGTCATCAGCGACATTCGCATGCCCGGCATGGACGGAATGGAGCTCCTGGAAGAGCTGAAAAAAATCCAGCCCCATTTGGTGGTCATCATGGTTACGGGGTTCGCCACCATCAAGAGCGCGGTGGAAGCCATCCAGAAAGGCGCTTACGACTATCTGCCCAAACCCTTCACCCCCGACGAAGTCCGCGTCATCATCCAGCGCGCGGCCGAGAAGATCCGGCTGGAGTCGGAAAATGAGGCCCTGCGCCGCGGTCTCCAGCCCCAAGTTACTTTTCAAAACATCATCGGGAACAGCCCGGCCCTCCAGCGGGTCTTCGACCTGATCCAAAAAGTGGCCGAAACGGACAGCAACATTCTCATCACCGGCGAGACCGGAACCGGCAAGGAATTGGCCGCCAAAGCCGTTCATAATTTGAGCCGGCGGCGGGAAAAACCGTTTCAACCGATCAACTGCGGGGCCCTGGCGGAAGGGGTCCTGGAAAGCGAGCTCTTCGGGCACGTCAAGGGCGCCTTCACCGGCGCCGTCGCCACCCGCAAGGGGCTCCTCGAGGTCGCCGACGGGGGAACCATTTTCCTCGATGAGATCGCCGAAACCACGCCGTCTTTTCAGGTGAAGATTCTCCGGGTTCTGCAGGAGGGGGAATTCTTCCGCGTCGGCGACACCCAGCCGATTTACGTGGACCTCCGGATCATCGCCGCCACCAACCGCGACCTGGAAAAGGCCGTGGACCGGCGGGAATTTCGCCAGGATCTTTACTACCGGTTGAAAGGAATCGCCATCCACCTTCCTCCCCTGCGGGAGCGCACCGAAGATATTCCCCTCCTGGCTTACCACTTCTTGAAAAAATACCGCGGGAAGCGCCGGGCGGAGCTGCTCGACCCCCAGGCCATCAAGGCGCTCCTGGCCTATAAATGGCCCGGAAACATCCGCGAACTCGAGCATGTCATCGACTACGCCCTTTCCATGACCGAGGGCGACACGATCCGGGTCACCGATCTCCCCGAGGAGTTTCTCGCCCGGGTCGCCGACAAGGTAACCGTCCAGGACAACTGGATGAGTTCCCCCTTCGGCAAGGCCAAGGAGGAATTCGAGAAATTTTACATCAGCCACATCCTGGAGGAATCCGACTGGAATGTCTCCGAGGCCTCCCGCAAAGCGCAGATGTTCCGCCAGAACCTGCAGCAGAAAATCCGCAAGTACGGCCTGCGCCCGGAAGGAGAAGAGGAGTCAAAGGATGAGGAAGAGAAAGGCTGAAATAGCAATTTCACCACAGAGGACACAGAGCGCACAGAGAAAATAAATTCAAAAAAAGTTTTTAGGTTTAGGTATTTTAAAGGATTTTTTTGAAGGATTCTAAAAAAGTGATTAAGCATCCCACGTCGTCATTCCGGCGAAAGCCGGAATCCAGTCTTTTCAAGAGATTCCGTGCTTTACTTTTTGGGAATGGTGATGAATTGCCCCCGTCTTTTGGCAGGGTTTCCTTGGACCGATGTTTTTTGCTCTGTATTCTCTGTGTTCTCTGTGAGCTCTGTGGTGAAAATTTTTGCTGCTTTTAGCCGGTTTTTTTCTTCCCGAACCTCGTCTCGAAGATCGGCGCGATCAGGTTGTCCACCGGGGCATAGTCGTCGGTGATGACGACCCCCCATCTGCCCGCAAAGGTGTGGCTTACGCCCGCCGGATCCATGATAAAGCAGCGACCTGCGGACGTCTTTTCCACCTCCTTCCAGGGGTGAGCAGCCAAGCTCACGGCCACGATATTCGTGTTGATCCCCAACCGCTCAAATTCCGCATCGGCCGCGAGGGCCACCCGGTCCTTCCCGAAGGACTCGGCCAGCGTCCGGATGTAGGAAGGCAAGAAGATGCCGGTTTCGAAATGGTCGATGATGTTGGCGATCAGCATCCCATCGGGCTTGAGCAGACCCCGGAGCATGTCCGCGAATTCCTTGGTCGTAAGGTGGTACGGAATCGACAGGTCGTTGTAGGCATCCCCGAAGATGAAGTCGTAAACCCCTTTTTCGGGGAAATTCATAAGGACCCAGCGGGCGTCGTCGTTAAAGGTGCGAATCCGGGTCCGGGCCGGAAGACCCAGGTGCTGGTGGGCAATCTGGGTAAGGCGCGGATCGATTTCGATCACATCGATGCGGGCCTTGGGGTACTTGACCTCAAGGTAGTGGGGAAAGGTATAACCGCCGCCCCCGATGATCAGGGCCCGGAACTCCGGTCTCGAGGCGGCATGCCAGGCTACGAGCTCCGCCTTGATCCGTTCGTACCCGTACTGCAGATGAAGAGGGTCCTTCAGATCCACATAGGAGTGGATGAGGTTGTCTAAGACGACGGCATCCAGGGTCCCGCCCTCTTTTTCCATCTTCTTCAACTGCACCGTGAAGTAATCCGTCTCTTCGAACAGGTAGGTGTTCTCGTCGATCTGTTTTTTAAAGGCCTGCCCATGGATCGCCCAGAGGAAAACGAAAAGGACGGGGAAGAGAACCATGAGAACGCGTTTCTTAAAAAACGCCCCCCCGAAAAGAGGGGCGGACAGGATCAGAATGACCGCCATGAGGAGCAGGATGTTGCGCGTTCCCATCCAAGAGACGAGGAAAAATCCGGTGGCAAAGGTCCCCAGGATGGATCCGAGAGTGGAAAACGCGTAGATTTTGCCCACTACGTTTCCGGACCGTTCCAGGCGGTCCAGGGAAAGGCGGACCACCACCGGGGAAATCATTCCCAGGAGGCAGGCCGGGAGGAAAAAGATCACGGTCGTGACGAAAAGGATGCGCATCATCAGGCTCGTTTGCAGGGGAAAGCGGGCCACCGCCTCCGTCAGCGGCGAAATGGAAAGGGCCGCAAGCCCGGAAACGAAGAGCAGCCACCCCAGCGTTTTCGGGGTCGGGAAGCGGTCGGCGAGCATCCCGCCCACATAAGCCCCGATGCTGATCCCCGCGAGAACCACGCCGATGATGGACGTCCAGGTATATAACGAAACCCCCACGTAAGGCGCCATGATCCGCCCGGCCACGAGCTCGATGACCATGGTGCAGAAGCTGGCGATAAACACCACGAATATTGCTTTGATCACTTCCTTGCGCATTGTCCGACATTCTCCTTTTGCCTCTGATAGGCTAATATAATCATAACTTTACCACAATGCGGCCCGGCCGCAACTAAAAATTCGCAGCCCCCCGCACCGATCCCTCTCCGCCGTCCAAAGGCAGATAGGGTGTACCCATTCAGTGACGGGGGGGCGGCAGGCTTTGTTGTTGGCCTAGGGGTTTGGGCGGTACGCGCCGGAAGCATCGGTCGGGATGAGCAGAGACAAGGAGGACGAAAATACGTTCTATTTCAAGGTATGGCGCCGGGCGGGAAAATTCCGGCAACTGCCTAAGGCTTCGTTCTCCATGATCTTTTCTGCCTCCTTTTTCTAATTTACAAGAGAAGACAAGCAGATATTGACCCCGAAACCATTCGGTGGTATTTATCTTTTTGTTACGTACAGGGGCACGCTGCACGCTATTTTGGCTAAGGCAAGCAAAGCGGGATATTGCGGAAGGCAGTGAACCAGGGAGGTTGTCTTCGGAATGCGGGCATATAACCACGTGAAAAGGGTTACACAACCTGAACAACAACATCTCTCATTTGATTGTTCGGCGTCTGGCTTTCCCATGGGAGGACGGTGATGAGCGCAGCGCGGTTCCATGGTGTTTTCCCCTACGTTGTCTCACCGGTCCGGGAGTCTGGCGAGGTGAACGCGGAAGTTCTGGCAAGGCTGTGCGATGACCTTGTCAAAGCGGGTGTCCACGGCCTGACCCCTTTAGGTTCAACCGGTGAATTCGCCTATCTGACCTGGCCGCAACGCCGGCGAGTGGTTGAAGTCGTCATCGAAGCTGCCAAAAGCCGCGTTCCCGTCATAGCGGGCGTAGCTTCGACCACCATCGCCGATGCAGTTTTTCAGGCGCGCGAGTTCGAACATCTGGGCTGCAGCGGCATACTCGCCATTCTCGAGGCCTACTTTCCTGTTGCCGACGAGGGCGTCCTATCCTACTTCAAGGCAATCGCCCAGGCGATCTCGATCCCCGTTGTGCTCTACACCAACCCGAACTTCCAACGATCCGATTTGAGCCTGTTCGTTATAGAGCAGTTGAGCCACATCCCTAATATTGGTTACATCAAGGACGCGTCCTTTAACACCGGCCGCTTGCTATCGATTATCAACCGGGTCCAGGGACGGATGCAGGTTTTCGCGGCCTCTTCGCATATTCCAACCTGTGTCATGCTGATCGGCGGTGTCGGTTGGATGGCGGGGCCTGCGTGCGTCGCCCCGAGACAGAGCGTCGAGCTCTACGAGCTTTGCCGCCGCGGCGACTGGGCTGCGGCGATGGAGCGTCAGCGTCCGCTCTGGAATCTGAACCAGGCATTCGCCAAATACAACCTCGCCGCCTGTATCAAGGGCGGGCTCCAGCTCCAGGGTTATCCGGTGGGCGCACCGTTGCCGCCACAGGCGCCGCTGCCGCATGAAGGCGTCGAGGAAGTGCGGCGCGCGCTGGTCGCGATCGGGGCCTTGTAGGTCGCTCCCGGCAAAGCGATGGGTGATGAAAGCATTCTTGTGACCGGATCAGGGCCGATTGCCCGTCGCTTGGCGATCCGCCCTGGCCTCGATTTCTTTTTTTCTGATATTATTTCAAATTGCCTGAACCGCTATTTTCTTGAAATTCTAAAGGCTTTAAAAGCTTTGAAATGCAAACCATCTCTTGAATTAATAATGGGGAGTGGTTAGGCTGCGTTGCTGGCACGCAATCAAGATCTGTCTTCTAATCTCTTTCTGACAAAACAGATATAGAGTTTGGCTGAAATCGCATACCTGTTGGGCGTTTGCTGAAGATGTCAAGCTGCAATCCGAGCCAGTGGCCTTTCGTAATACAGCCCGGCGCCTGAAATGAAAAAGGGATGTCAAAAACGGAAATCCCGGAAATTGCCTGTGCCATTCAGACCGGTCGTCCAACGCCCCTGGCACTTACGGGTGCATCGACACCCATCGGTTTCTTGGACAACCTCCGCTACCTGATGATCGTATTCGTGCTCGTTCACCATTCCTGCGGGGCGTATGCCACGGTCGCCCCACATTGGGTGATCCACGACACCAGTTCCTTGACGGCGGACATTATCCGCGAGCTATTCGTTGTGTTTATGATGCCCGTGCTCTTCTTTATCGCGGGATACTTTACGCTCGCCTCTCTGCAGAAGAAAGGGGCCGGAGAATTTCTCAAGGAAAAGGTGAAGAGGCTGTTGATCCCATGGGCTCTCGCTGTGCTCATCTTCCTCCCTCTTGTGATTTACGACCAACCCATCAATCCCGTTAGGCCGTTTTGGAAATACTGGCTGTGGTACCTGAGCAGTTTTGAGACCCGGCTTAGATTTGCCCAGTCACCCGAGGGGCCGACAACCCAGGCGATTTACTGGTTTATATCACTCTTGTTTGCCTTCTTCCTCCTGTTCACGCTCGTCTTTGCGCTGACCCACCGGCGGCGGATTAGGAAAATCATTCCCGCCGAGCGCAGGGTGACATCCGGCAACTCGGTGCTCGTCGCCCTGGTAATTTTTGGTCTGCTGACCTCCGTCGGGTATTTTAGTTTTCTGCTGCTCTTTCCGGATTCAAGTTGGTTTACGCTGCAAATGTTCTTGGAGTTCCAGGTAACGCGGCTGGTTCCGTACGCTGCCTACTTTGCGTTCGGTGCCTACGCCCAATCGCGTGGGTGGTTTACAGACGGAAAACCACTGGGCTCTCTGGTCTTATGGGGCCCGATCAGCGCCGTGCTCGCGGGGGCATATCTTGTGGTGGGCCAACCGGTGTTTGCCAACACTGCGGGAACAGCCAATCTGTCGGTGGGGCTCTTGCTGGTTTTCGCTTTCCTCCGCTCTTTCTTGGTACTGTCGCTGCTGGTCGTTCTCGTCTCAGTCGGCGCCCGCTATTGGAACACCACGAGCAGCTTAGACCGGCAGCTTTCGGCGACATCCTACAATATCTTCTTGCCGACAAGCTGCGGTAAAAAGGGCTACAATGATTAGGAAAGTTGGGGTATAATAGTTATAGAGTTTCATTAGGGGAGAGAATCATGCCGAATACCTTTACCGCAATCATGAAACAAGATGGAAATTGGTGGATAGGATGGATTGAAGAGGTCCCCGGGGTTAATTGTCAGGAGAATACCCGAGAGGAGCTGCTCGAAAGTCTGGGTGTCACATTGAAGGAAGCGCTTGAGTTCAATAGGGAGGAGGCAATTCGCGCAGCCGCTCCTGATTACACCGAAGAATCGCTCATTGTATGAAGCGCGTAGAGTTGCTTGCTCATCTTCGGGAACAGGGTTGTCTTTTCCTACGCGAAGGCTCTCGGCATTCTTGGTGGTTCAATCCAGCGCAGAATAGACGTTCGTCCATTCCACGGCACAATGAGATAAGAGATCAACTCGCCCGCAAAATCTGCAAAGATTTAGGAATTCCTTTTGTAAAGTAGTTCCCAACACACAGTTTTGTTATCTACTATTTTACCTGAAAATGCCAAGACTTAAAAAGTGTTGATAATATTTTGATCTCTGCTAAAATCGGGCTGATTTTGGGAGTTGCCCTACTGGCACATCCTATAATCCTCCTGTCAAGAGAAATTTAAAATCGAGTCAGAATCAAGACATACAGAGCGGACGATTTTGAGGATAGACTAGTTCCTTTCGGCCTGAAAGCAGGCTTTCGGTTTTCGACGAATCTCACTTCGACGAACCTTGAATCTCAACGTTACGTTTATCCGGTATGCTCCACGGCCGGGAGCCATCCATCATCCTTAATCCAGATTTCAAAGTTCAAGTGAAAGGCCCAGGATTGTGCCACTCGAGGTCCAGAATCGGCCTCCACGATATCGCTCGGGCTCTCTCGTCGAATCTAAGGGTTTTTTATTCGGTCACCAAATAATCTGGATTATAGGACTCCTTTTTCTTCATCAACGTCCAGGCGATCAGCAAAAGCTTCGCCGCCAGCTTCACCCGCATCTTGAACTTGATCCCCGGCTCCCTTTCCCGCCCCCGAAGCTTATCCGTGTAATACGCGATAAATCCCGGATTCTTAATCGAGGCAATCAACGCCGCCTGGTACAACCCACTCCGCAAATCCGCTTTCCCTCTCCGCGATATCACCGGAACCACGTTCTCGGAGCTCTTCCCACTTCGCTTCGCACAGAGATCAAATCCGGCCAGCTTTAAAACCTGTCGCCCATTCTGAAACCGAAACGGATTCCCAACCGCCCCCAATACTTTCGAAGACACATCCGGCCCAAACCCCGGAATGCTCAACAAACACTCATACTGCGAAAATTGAGAACAGATTTCCTGGATCTTCTCCTCGATCTGCCCCATGCTCTCCCGGACCTGCTTCAACCCCTCCACCATCACCTTCGCCTCAAACTCCACTGCCGGCCCCGCCTCGCACCCCACCGATTCCACCGCCAACTTCCAGATCGCCTGCAACCGCTTCTCCTGAGAAATTCGGCCCCGGCTCGAACTCACCATCTCGGCAAATCGCTTATACTCCAACCCCGCGATCACCGAAGGATCCAAACCCCAACGCACGATCGCCAAATCCGTTGCCGAAGATCCCCTATAATACCGGTCCAGTCTAATTTGATATATAACGAAATCGAATACCAATTTTCATAAAATTGTGATTTTCTTCCGATCGGAAGCTTAAGCTCAAATATTTTGCGCAGGAGAGATTATCTATGATCGGCTGGCGAGCAGGATTGAGGGTAATTGTTCCGTCCAAAAATGTGGTCTTGGAGCCCGACCTTTATCGAATGCTCCCGAAGGAATTTCTGTTCATTTCTCTCGCATCTGGAGTGGCCAAGATACGCCGAAAGAATGATTCTTAAGCAATTCCAGATTGTTAAACAGGTCCGACCCGGATCACGATAGATATGATTTTAAAATCTCACTTAATTCCAGCCTAAAAAAGGCAAGAGCAGGATTGTGGTCAGCCTGCCCTTGCTGCTGACAATTTCACTGGAATCTTCCCAGCACAAACCGGAACCAGTTGAACACATTGACCTGACTCGTGATCGGCATAAAGTCCTGTCCACCCCAGCCCCATACGAAGTCGGGTTGATTTTCGATAAACCACCAATTCTCTGACTGCCGGTAGAAGCCTCTCTCCGTTATTCCATCTCCGTTGTAATCCCCAGGAATCGGGAAACTCTCCGCCCCTCCCCAGCCATACTGCCCTAAGTTATCCCCTGGATATCCCTTAACAAACCACTGATTGGTGGGGTAATGATACACCGCTATCTCCGTCGATCCGTCCCCATCATAATCCCCAGGCACCGGTATGCACTCCTGTCCGTTCCATCCATACTGCCCCTGGTTCCCAACCCCGTACATCAACCACTGATTGGAGGGAATATGGTAAATCATCAGATCCGTTCTCCCGTCCCCGTCATAATCACCGGGTACCGGGATGCAATCCGCCCCGTTCCAGCCGAACTGGATCTGGGTTACTCCTCCCCCTTGTTCCTCGACGAAGAAGGTGTTGGAGGGGGTGTGGTAGAAGGACCGCTCCATGATCCCGTCGCCGTTGTAGTCCCCGGGGACGGGGATACAGTCTTCCTGGCCCCAGCCGAACTGGCCCATGTTGTCGTTCGGATAACCTCGGACGAACCACTGGTTGGTGGGGATGTGGTAAATCGAGACTTCGGTGATTCCGTCCCCGTTGTAGTCCCAGACCAGGGGATAGCAGTCGGCCGCTCCCCATCCGTACTGGCCCAGATTGCCTGAAGTGAAGGTGAAGAACTGGTCGCTGGGGTGGTGGAGGCCGGCCACATCCGTGGAACCATTTCCATCGAAATCAGCAACGGGGCCAATTGCCCCTTGCGTTACTACGAGGGCCACATCATCCACGAAGAAATTGGTGTTGATTGTTGCGTCTGAGATTGCCTGAAACCTCAAACGGATGGTCTGCCCCTTGAATTCGCTCACACCGAACTGCTCGCTTTGAACCCAACCGGACGTTTGGTCAAGGTTGCTATACGTCTTGAGGGTCTTAAGCAAGACATTGCTCGCCGATCTGATTTCGAGAGACAGGAGATCATTCTCGCCTGAGGTTTCCCCCGTCGCAATAAAATACCAGAACTGAACATACGCCTGGATTGCCGAGGAAGAGATGGTTACTTGCAGATACAGAACATCATTGGCATTATTGTAGCCGGAAAACCAGGTGAGCCAGTTTCCCCCGTGCGCCGTCACCCCCCCGGGAAGCTCTGAATTGTTGACGATAAGATTGTAGCTTCCACTTTCCTGCATCCAGGCAGTATTCCCGCTTTCGAACCCGGGGTTCAGCAGGATGTTTGTGGCCGCCCCTGCTTGGGTGGGAGCCATCAGCCCAGAGAAAATGAAAGCGGAGAGGATCACCCCCAGGGCTCTAAAATTACTTTTCTTCATCACTCCACCTCTGTCAAAGAGACATCGATTTCCAAGGGAGATTATTCTTCCGCTCTTCATTCCCCCATCGGTCTGACCTCTATGGATGCTTTTCTTAGGCCTTCTCTGATTTTCTGGAGAATCGCAACGGCAGTCGGCGTGTCCCCGTGAACGCATATTGATTCCGGTATTACATTGAGTTTGGTTCCATCATGGGCAATTACATAACCTTCTTGGGCCATCGTTAACGCTATTGAATTATTGATAAGAACTCGCTTTGGGGTGAGATGAACATACAAAAATGGGAATTGTGTGTCAAGGTTTTTTTATCGCAACATCTGGGGGGTGGTAGGGGTTTTTTTTGGTAAGGGTTTGGGGGAATTGGGATAGAGAGGTGGGTGGGGCGCGTTTTCAGCCATTCGGCGAGGCTCCTCAGGCCGTTTGGGGCTTCATCCGGGCACATCGGTTCCTTCCGCCCCCGATTCCCCATTTTTGCCTAAGACTGAAGGTATGCCTCCCAGGGGTAGTCAGGGTCCCGATGCAAGTGATCGTCGTTCAAGGAGAGTTGACAGAAATGTTCCAGGACGATTTCAACAGGCTCTGAATCGTCCCGATTCCGGGCAGGTGGGGCATGGGCCTTGGGAGCAGGTTTTGATTTGACCAGCCAGATGCCCAGGTGTTTCAGGATGGCCTTGATGACCTCCCGGTCTTCGATGAAGCTGATGATCCGCATGACTCCCCGACACTTCGGGCAGGTCAGGGGATCGACCTCGTAAATCTTCTGAATCAGCCGGGCCCAGTTCTTCCGGTATTCCTCCAAACTCTTATCTGCTTCCAGGATGCAGGGGACCCCGTCGCCCTCAGTTTCGCTCCTTTTTCCCCGGCAGATATTACTGTAATACCCGTAGTATCTGACCCTTTGCTCCCCTCTGTCCGGAATGTGGGAGCACATGGCGGCCAGCCACTCCAGGGCATCGAAAACCTTTTCTTCAGTTCCGTCTTTCGCCCGGTAAACCACCTTGGACGGTTCTGGGAGATACTACATCCTTTCCTGGGAGAAGGAGGCCCGGATAATGTACCGGGCCAGGTTTTCCATGGCGGTTTCATCCCGGGGAAATATGCGCTCACCACAGAAGACCTGGAATCCCGAATGCCGCCAGTTGGAAAGTATGGCGATCAGGTCCTTAGTAATTCTCCCCTTGGCCAGTCCCGCGAAGCGCAGGATTGAAGACCTTATGCCGGAAGATGGCCTCCAGCTTTTTTAAGGTCCAGGGGAGGGGCGACCCGGAACATGCCCCTTCCATAGAAGCGTCCGTCCGTCACCAGGACATGGCAGTGAGGATTGAATCCCAAGTCGCCAAAAGTCTGGATGGCGATGACGGCACCGGGGATGGATAAAGTTGGGCCATAAACGCCCTACTTTGTTGAAAATTGCGGTATCATTTTTTGTTATTTTTCTAATAATCCAAAACCTAAAAGGTATTGATAATATTTCTATCTCTGATACAATCGGGCTGATTTCTGGATTGCAGGACATGGCACATCTCCGCACCTGCCAAAATTAGGCAAAGGTGCAATAGTTTTATTGGGATTGGGAACCGATTTCCCACATTTTTTACCGATCAATTTCATAAATGTTAGCCAAGCGGGACAGACATGGGAAAAGGCAAACAGCATATTCAGTATTGGAACAGAGCAGCCGCTGATTATTGCTTGCGGCGGGACGAACTGAAGTCAATTTACCATCCTGTGGTTGAAAAATTGCTGGGAGATGTTTCAGGAAAGCACCTCTTGGATGCAGGTTGCGGTGATGGAATTTACGCAAGAAAACTTGCCTCACGGGGGGCCATTGTTACCGGAATCGATGGATCATCGGAGATGCTATCCATAGCAAAGGGGCGTTCGAGGAACGCAAACGTGGAATACAAATTCGTTGATCTTACCAAGAAACTGCCGTTTCCAGATAGTTCTTATGATGTTGTGCTGGCAAACATGGTCTTGATGGATATCCCCCGGGTTGATCTAACCATTTCGGAGTTCGCTCGCATTCTGTTGGACAAGGGCTTTCTGTTGTTTTCCATCCCCCATCCATGTTTCTTCTGCTCTGACTGGGTGAAGGATGAGAAGGGTAACAAATTGCACAAGCAGATATCAGGCTATTTGACTCCCAAAGTCGAGGAACTTACTTTCTGGGGAAGAACTCTCCATTTTCACCGCCCTCTCTCTCACTACTTCGACGTGTTGACTCAAAGCGGTTTCTGCCTTGATGCCTTCAAGGAGCCACTGCCCTCGAAGAAAGCCATCGAGAAGCATCCAGACTGGGAATCCCATCGGCGAGTACCGTCTTTTGCTGTCATAAGAGCCGTATTGAACCCAAGCAGACTGCGGAGAACAGGGCGCTCCACTGTACGGCCGTCCCGCGGCCGCCACTGAGGACTGCCGTTATCCACCTGTCGATTACTGCTGAGCCTGTCGAAAAAGGTCAATTTTTTCATTTTTAGCCTCTCCTTAATATTTCCTTCTTATCCTTGACCCCCACTTTGATCTATTTCACCGCTGACCGAAGAATCTTCATTCTGAAGGATGATTTTTATTTATGGCAGATAGGATTTATGATAGAAAGGATCGGCGATGAGTTGATTTTCAGCTATCCAGAGCGGGGAAAAGCGATGGCCAAGTACAAACCATATGATTATTCGCAGCGGATGATGATTCCGGTATCCCTGGAAGAGCAGTTAGTTCCAGGAACATTGGAGTTTGCGATCCAGACGCTGGTCGAGGATCGGATGGACATGGCGGTATTCGAGGAGCGATACCAGAATGACGAAACGGGACGGATGGCCTACGATCCCAAGATTCTCTTGAAGGTGGTTTTATTGGGTTATGCCCGGGGTTTGATTTCCTCCCGGAAGATGGAGCAGGCGTGCCGGGAGAATGTGACGTTTATGGCCTTGGCGTGTGGGCAGAGACCTGATCATAGTACCCTTGCGGCGTTTGTTTCCTCGATGCAGGGGGAGATCAAGGTTCTTTTTCGGGATGTCCTTTTGGTTTGCGAAGAGAGTGGGTTGTTGGGGGGAACGATATTTGCGTTGGACGGGTGCAAGCTTCCCTCGAATGCTTCCAAGGAGTGGAGTGGGAAGATTGCGGATTTGGTGCGGAAGAAAGAGAAGATGGAGAAGAGGGTTACGGAGCTATTAGTGCGGCAGGTAGAAGCGGACAAGAAGGATGACAAAGAGGAGGGGGATCCGGATATATTCAAGGGAGTAAATCGGGCGAAGCAGATTGAGCGGTTAAAGAGGAAAGCGGAGAGGATTCGGGAGTTTTTGAAGGGGCATGGGGAGAAGATTGGGAGGACGGGGAAGGAGATCAAGAGTAATGTGACGGATAATGAGTCGGCGAATATGATGACCTCCCATGGGGTGGTGCAGGGATACAATGGGCAGGCGATGGTGGATGGGAAGTTTCAGGTGATCGTGCATGGGGAGGCGTTTGGAGAGGGGCAGGATCATTATCACGTAGGGCCGATGGCGGAGGGGGCCAAGGAGAATTTGGAGGGGATTGGTTGTTTGGAAGATTGTTTAGAGGGGAAGGTTTTGGTGGCGGATAGTAATTATAGTAGTCCGGCGAATTTGGAGGTGTGCGAGGAAGAGAAGTTGGATGCGTATATCCCGGATAGGAATTTTCGGAAACGGGATCCGCGGTTTGCGACGCAGGAGAGGTGGAAGTCCAGAAGGAGGAAGAAGTTTGGTTTAGAGGATTTTCGGTACCGGGAAGAGACGGATGAGTATGTTTGTCCGAAGGAGAAGGTTTTGCATCGTATCGCCAAGAAGGCCATTGCGGATGGGATTATTTATCGGAGGTATGTTGCGAAAGAAGAGGACTGTTTGGGTTGTGAGTTGCGGGCAGGTTGTCTTATGGGGAAGACGGTGAGGAGGAGGCAGTTGAGTGTTCCCGTGGGGGTGGTTCCTGGGAATCTCGTGAAGGCGATGGCGGAGAAGGTGGATACGGAGAGGGGGCGAGAGATCTATCATCAGCGGATTGGGATCGTGGAGCCGGTGTTTGCGAATATTCGGGCGGTGAAGCGGTTGGATCGATTTACGTTGCGGGGGAAGATTAAGGTGAATATCCAGTGGATGTTGTATTGTATGGTCCACAATATGGGGAAGATTATGAGTTATGGGTTTGCGTAAGGGGACAATATTGAGGCAGAGGGATGCCGGGGAGGAAGAAAATTGAAGTCGCGATAATTTTCCAAGTACTTTTTCCTGAAAATCCTTTTAACCCTCAGGACAATTTTTTCATAAATGAGTTTTTCGACAGCCTCGCTATAGTTGTGGCAAATTGGGAAGTCCCAAAAGCTGCGACATACAAACCTTTTATGCAATAATGAAAGAAAATCGCCTGGTTACGGGTATGGCACGCTTCCTGGCATTTTCCTGTTGCCCGAGACGAAGGATTTTGGTACTTTGTTCCCGTCATCACTCTAACCTTAAATGATCAAGCCAAAAACCTTATCTGAACTTCTGGAGGATTTATGCGGGTGATTTTCCAGAACGACCTCATGTGAAAGCTCCAAGGGGATTTAGATCTTCCCTTTGGAGCTTTTTTTCTTCTTATGAGCAAGGCCCATTTCTTCAGCGGGCTTTCATTTGCCTTCGCACCCAAGTAAAAGGAGGAATAAGGATGCTTCCAACAAGGATCCTCTTTATCAGACCATGTTGGGGACTCATTTTGGTGATCAGTGGCCTGTTATATGGAATGTGCACATTAACATGGGCCGATTCGTCTGCAGAACACCAGAAACGCCTTGAAGCCCATTATGGCTTAGAACGCCCAGAGGGAGGTGGTCCATTTCCTGCAGTCATGATGGTACCTGGATGTTATGGCTTTGCGGACCCATTGAATAAAGACCATTATGTGAAGACCACAAAGGAACTGAAAGATCAAGGCTTTGCAGTTCTCAAAGTGGATATTTTCAGTGCCCGGGGAAGGAAGAATTGTGGCGAGGTAATTCCAGAAGAAGTTACCGAAGATATCCTGACGGCCGCGGGGTATCTCCGTACGCTACCTTTCATCAAGGCAACTGCAATTAATGTGATTGGGTGGTCTTTTGGGGGGGATATCGCTTTGTCTGCTCTTTCTAAAGGAGAAAACAGTTCTCATGCCCCTGTCGATGCTGTTGTGGCCTACTGCCCCTGGGTCGATGTCGCATTGCCTTGGAAAGTAGATGTTCCCGTTTTGGTTCTCTGTGGTGCCAAAGATACCTTCGGCCCACCTTCAAAAGTCGAAAGTCTGCTCTCTAAGGTGCCTGCCCGGCAGAACGTGAAATACTTCGTATACCCAGAGGCATATCACTATTTTTATAATTCATCCTTGCCAGCTCAGATGTCACTATTATTGGGCACCGTAGGCTACAATGAAAAAGCCGCGAAGACTGCTTGGGGGGAAGTCGAGCGGTTCCTCCGCCGTTAATGAAGAAAAAGGGAGAAAAAGTTTTTAATAATTGGCTTAGCGTAGATCTATTTTTGCGGCAAACTGGAGAGTCCTAAAAGCTTCGATATACAAATCTTTTATGCAATAATGAAAGAAAGTCGGGCGGTTACGGGTATGGCTTCTGCAACCTTTGATAGGCCGGTGCCACCCCCAAGATGTTGTGTCCCCTTGCGACCCGAGTTTGGAAAACGGTACTGAGGGATTCCCAAAAGACGGGGTCGAAAAACCTTCTTTTGGCCAACAAGATCATTCCGCGGAAGCGAGAATCCAGTCTTATAAAAACTCTCTGGACTCCAGCTTTCGCGGAGGGAAAACATTTGGGATTTATCGACATTAATAAAAGTGGAAGATTGAAATTCTATTTCCTTTCCGACCATTTCGGGATAGGGAAAATGATATCTTTTGTGGCAAGCTCAAAAGGCCAAACCGTATTGGGCACCCCGCCATGATATTGAATTACAACGTTGTTTACCAGAACATTTTGTCCGGTTTCATCAAATTTGACGCCTTGCCAGGGAGTAATTAGTTGTTCAGGCCCCATATTTGTTTTAGCAAGAGCTTGACGAATGGCTTCAGGTGCTGTCGATCCAGCCCGATTTATCGCATCACAAAGGATCAAAAAACCCATAAAGCAGCGGGCAGACGTCCCAGAGAAATTTCTTTTCGAACGGTTTTTAAAGAGAGCATTGATCTCGGTAAGCATCGGTTTGTGCTTGACAAGATCAAGGGAAAAAGATTCGTGGCTGCAGATTCCATCTACATCTTTCCCCAATGCTTCGACAAAGGAGGGATCAATATAGCCGGCATCGTGAGCAAAAATGGCTGGCGGGGAATAATCGAATTCTTTCATGGTTTTCATGATCAAATTGCGTCCGAGGTATAAGAGGTAGGCAGGAAAACATCCGGATTCGCACCTTTCATCTTCAGAATCTCTTGAAACAGAGCTGTAACAGCTCTTCGGTAAGAAATATCGGCAACGACTTTGTATCCGACCTTTTCTGATAGTGCCTTTTCAATGGTGCTTCCTTGCCGTAAAGGGTATCTTCATACATGATTCCTACGGTTTTAATCTTCATGCCCCTTTTTTTTAGCCCGATTAGGCATTCAAAAAGGCTGCCTGCAAAAATTTCATCGTGCGGCGAGCTCCTGAAAAACCATTTGAATCCTCGACGCGTCAACTTGGGAGAAGAGGATTCCGCATTGAAAAAAGGAATTTTTAACCTTTCCGCCACAAGGCTTGCAGTCTCTGTTACCGCGCTATGGTAACGCCAAAAAGGGCAACAACTTTTTCTGGGTTTATTAGTCTTTCCGCTTCGCTCAGGCCAAGATCTGGTTTCCCCTGATGATCCGCACTCGACCCGAAACCTTTGCGTTGCCAAGATTTGATAGCCCCCCCATTTAGCCGATGAAGGTTTAAGTGTTTATAGTTGGTAGTATTAATGATATCTAAGGCCAATTCCATGGCGTGTTTGTTATCAAGGCCAACCTGCGTGGTAAGGCCGACATATATAAAACTCCATTTTTCACTTCAGCCGCCCAAGAAAGGGCGGTGAAAATAAAATAAGAGTGATCAAAAAAAACGCCATAAGCCATAATTTTCTTCTCATCGTTACCTCCTCTTTTCAATATGATTGTTTCTGCTCCCAAAATTTTTTCACTCCAATTTTCCGATCAATGGGTCCTTATCATGGCGGTGGGCAATTCAAGGCAACAAGATATTCTTTACCTTAAACATCCGTCATAAGAGGATAGAGCAGAGAGTTCAACTGGCCATTCTGCATTTATGTTTATCCCCTAAAATTATCATCGGATTCGGCCTCTTCGGGCAGGTCGATGCCTTGCTGGATTAATTTTTCAAGAATTTGTTGAAGGCCAAGGTTAATAAGCGTTTTCTTGGCCGGCCATCCGGTTTTCTTTTCCCAACCGTGGATATCGTAATTAGTCCACATTTGATTCCATTTTAGAAATCCAGACGTTCCCTTCATATGGTCCTTTATTTACACCTATTTCCACGAATTTTTTGGGGGGCTGATCCTCTGCCCTGCCGAAGCCTGCATGAAGAAGATTGAAGGACGTTCAATGTTCACAATTTTCTCTCCTGCTTCCATCAGCATGGCGGCGGAGATGTCCTTTCCCGTAAGGTGTCCCATAAAGAGCGATATATCCTCCGGCTTGTAAAGGGTTATGTCCATCCACATACTGACCAGGGCGCAGACGCCTACCATATCTATTACGCCTTTATATCTCTCCTGCAATACCACCAGGTCCGCTTTATTGCTGTAAGAGGTGGGGTCCGAAATCTCATGGATGCCTAAAGATTTCTGACTGCTTTCTGCTGGAATATTTTGGAATTCGAGCCCGGAGGCCCCTCTGAAATCAATGGAACCTCTAGCACTTGTCACGATCCCCAAGGCCCAACCTTTATGGGTTCTTATGCCTGCTTCCATGACCGCATTTTTCTTGACCACTCCTGCAGTTCCTCTGATTCTCGCCCGATCGCTTCAGCAGTTTTAGCGATCCCCTCAGCAAGAATATTCCCAAAACCTTGCCTATTGACAATTCTTTGGATTAATTCAACTACACATTACCGTCACCGAAGCGCAATAATAAGCCATCCGTATCCCTCTGATTGATAATTCCCTTTTCAAAACAGTCTATCGCCAAAATAACCGCTGAAGTATGTTCATATCCAACCCGTTTTGTTGCATAACCCATGGGCATGGAGGATATCTTTGGGATCGGTTACATCCATATTCGTACCGAAGGCACGAAGGCTGTTGCCTGAATTCCTTCGCAAAAATAGCCCCTTACATCGAAAATTGCGCTGCAAGAAACAGGGCAATTGAAGCAGGAATGTCGGCGGACCAAGAATTTATCAAACTCTTGTCGAGATACTTTTGATAGCTTCTGATTGCTCCAAAAGTCCTCATTCAAATTTCTGACTCCGTGAGGTCTGCTTTCACCTGGAAGGAGATATGCCCCCAAGGTTCCTCCCTCCCGATGGACACGAACAGACCTACTCCTATCAAAAATCTCCTCCCTGAATTTTTTCAAAAACATCATAAATTCGATCGGCCTGGCGACATGCATGGCATTTTTTTTCCCAAGGATGGCAACGGCTTTTAAGTTTTTGCTTCCGAAAACAGCTCCGCTTCCGCCATAAGCGGCCGCCCTCCCCTGATCCCCTATTAGGCAGGCAAATTTCACCAAATTCTCGCCGGCCAAACCGATCCCTATGGTCGATAATTGGGGGCTATTTTCCCGTTCCTTGATGGCTGAATCCAACTTCCATGTGTCCTGACCCCAGATTTCAGAAGCGTTCCGGAAAAAGATTGCCTGATCCGTAATGAGCAAATAGGTAGGCCTATCCGCCTTTCCCTGAATGACGATGTGGTCATATCCCGCAAATTTCATCGCGGCGGCAAACTTCCCTCCAGCGTTTGCCGATCCGACTCCACCGGTGATCACATTCTTGAAGTCAACCGCAAGACGGCAGGCTGAAGGGATAGGAGTCCCAACAAATGGCCCTGCCCCAAGGAAAACAATATTTTCCGGAGAGAGGGCGTCTACCTCCCGATCAACCATGTTAAAGAGTAACAACTGGTTAATCCCACGGCCGCCGATGAATGAAAGATATGGGTCTAAGGGTTCAACCCTTGTCGCTTTTCGAGTGAGGTCCACAAATAATATTTTCCCCGCCCATCCGTATCTATCCGGCATTTCTATTTCCATCCATCCTAAGCATTGGTTCCATGGGTGCTGATGGTCTTTTTTTGATCGACAATATTGCTCCTGCGAATAAGAAATAAGATGTAGAATAAATTTAAACGAATATTAAACGATTTCAATTACTTTTTGCAAATGATTTTTTAATCAAATATTACGGCAGGAATTAAATCCATTCCTACTGAGAATAGGTACCGGACACCTTTGATGATACAAGGTCTTGGTATTATTATCAAAATCGGTTCGGGGATTAGGGCGAAGGTGCTGAAAATGTTAAAGAAGGATGACGGCTAACAGGGATTTCCGCTTTGGTAAGGGGGGTAACTCCCTGCGCCAAAGTTTACAGGAATTGAGAAAGAAATAGGCGACAAAAGTCTGATCCAGAAAGGCAGGGTCAACATGGCCCGGCCTTTATTTTCCTCCCTACATATAGTAGTTCAGGCCTTTGGATAAATAGTTTCTGGTACTGCTGAGCCTGTCGAAAAAGGTCAACTTTTTCATTTTTAGACCCTCCTTAATATTTCCTTCTTTTCCTTGACCCCCACTTTGATCTATTTCACCGCTGACCGAAGAATCTTCATTCTGAAGGATGATTTTTATTTATGGCAGATAGGATTTATGATAGAAAGGATCGGCGATGAGTTGATTTTCAGCTATCCAGGGCGGGGAAAAGCGATGGCCAAGTACAAACCATATGATTATTCGCAGCGGATGATGATTCCGGTATCCCTGGAAGAGCAGTTAGTTCCAGGAACATTGGAGTTTGCGATCCAGACGCTGGTCGAGGATCGGATGGACATGGCGGTATTCGAGGAGCGATACCAGAATGACGAAACGGGACGGATGGCCTACGATCCCAAGATTCTCTTGAAGGTGGTTTTATTGGGTTATGCCCGGGGTTTGATTTCCTCCCGGAAGATGGAGCAGGCGTGCCGGGAGAATGTGACGTTTATGGCCTTGGCGTGTGGGCAGAGACCTGATCATAGTACCCTTGCGGCATTTGTTTCCTCGATGCAGGGGGAGATCAAGGTTCTTTTTCGGGATGTACTTTTGGTTTGCGAAGAGAGTGGGTTGTTGGGGGGGACGGTATTTGCGTTGGACGGGTGCAAGCTTCCGTCGAATGCTTCCAAGGAGTGGAGTGGGAAGATTGCGGATTTGGTGCGGAAGAAAGAGAAGATGGAGAAGAGGGTTACGGAGCTATTAGTGCGGCAGGTAGAAGCGGACAAGAAGGATGACAAAGAGGAGGGGGATCCGGATATATTCAAGGGAGTAAATCGGGCGAAGCAGGTAGAGCGGTTAAAGAGGAAAGCGGAGAGGATTCGGGAGTTTTTGAAGGGGCATGGGGAGAAGATTGGGAGGACGGGGAAGGAGATCAAGAGTAATGTGACGGATAATGAGTCGGCGAATATGATGACCTCCCATGGGGTCGTGCAGGGATACAATGGGCAGGCGATGGTGGATGGGAAGTTTCAGGTGATCGTGCATGGGGAGGCGTTTGGAGAGGGGCAGGATCATTATCACGTAGGGCCGATGGCGGAGGGGGCCAAGGAGAATCTGGAGGGGATTGGTTGTCCGGAAGGTTGTTTAGAGGGGAAGGTTTTGGTGGCGGATAGTAATTATAGTAGTCCGGCGAATTTGGAGGTGTGCGAGGAAGAGAAGTTGGATGCGTATATCCCGGATAGGAATTTTCGGAAACGGGATCCGCGGTTTGCGACGCAGGAGAGGTGGAAGTCCAGAAGGAGGAAGAAGTTTGGTTTAGAGGATTTTCGGTACCGGGAAGAGACGGATGAGTATGTTTGTCCGAAGGAGAAAGGTCTTCGTCGTATCGCCGAGAAAGGCCATTGCATGATGGGATTATTTATAGGAGGTATGTTGCCGAACAGAAGAGGATTGTTTGGGTTGTGAGTCACAGGGCAGATTGTCTTACGGGGAAGACGGTGAGGAGGAGGGTATTGAGTGTTCCCGTGGGGGTGGTTCCTGGGAATCGGTGAAGGCGATGGCGAAGAAGGTAGATACGGAGAGGGGGCGGGAGATCTATCATCAGCGGATTGGGATCGTGGAGCCGGTGTTTGCGAATATCCGGGCGGTGAAGAGGTTGGATCGATTTACCCTGAGGGGAAAGCTTAAGGTGAATACCCAGTGGGTATTGTATTGTATGGTTCACAATATCGGGAAGATTATGAGTTATGGATTTGCCTAAGGGGAGAAGATTGAGGCAGATGGATGTCGTGGAGCAAGAAAATTGAAGCCGGGATAATTTTGTAGATAATTTTTCGGAAAATCTTTTTAACCCTTGGTGCGAATTTTTCGCAAATGGGTTTTTCGACAGCCTCGCTATCTATCATTTGAATTTCAAATAAAGAAGTTATGAGTTGTTTTTCATATATGCAATTCGATTCGGAAAGCTTTTTCCCCCCTAAGGATTAGCTTCTGCCTGCCCAAAGATATTTTCGTACAACATAAACTTCTTCTCCGGTTTCGCCGCCATGGCCCTTCTTAGCGCCGCGCCATTGATCAAAGGGATAGCCCCCTTAAACTTCGCCGCGTCCAGGTTGTATTTTTGGATTGCCGTTATCACCCCGCGCAGTTCTTCGGGCTTGCCCATGGCCAGTTTTGCCTTGGCATAGAGATCGCCTCTCCGCTCAGAGATATTTCCATGGATTTTCGTATATTCCTGATGGGTCTTGCCTTGCGGGGCTATTCTTTCGGGTCGGAATCCCAATCCCTGCACGATGGCCTCCCCGATATTCTCTCTGAAAGTAATCGGGGTCACATCTTCAGATGTCAAATAAAACAAGGGCAGTTTTCTTGGGATTATTAAATCTGGCGGCGGAGGCGCGGGTCGAGAAAATCCCGAAGGGTGTCGCCCAGGATGTTAAAAGAGAGAATGGTGATCATGATCACCAGGCCGGCGAAGGTGGAAATCCAGGGGGCGATCCTCAGGACTTCCCGGCCCTCGTTGAGGATGGAGCCCCAGGTTGGGTCCGGCGGTTGAACCCCGAGACCGAGGTAGCTCAGGCTCGACTCGATGAGAATCGCCGTCGAAATGTATAAAGTTGCCGTGACCAAAAGGGGGGAAAAAATATTGGGTAGGATGTGGCGGAAGCAGATCCGCAGGGATCCCGCCCCCAGAGCCTTGGCCGATTCGATATACACCTGTTCTTTCACCGTCAGCGTCAGCCCCCGGGCGATCCGGGCAAACCGCGGGGAGCGGCTGATCCCGACCGCAATCATGACATTGGTCAGAGAGGACCCGAAAAAGGCGATCAGGCAGATGGCCAGGAGAATCATGGGGAAAGAAAGCAGGATGTCCACGACGCGCATGCTCATCTCATCCGACCATTTGCCCCAATACGCCCCGAACATCCCGAGCGCCGTCCCCAGAATGAAAGCAATGCCCACGGCGATGATCCCCACCTGGAGAGAAATTCGCGCCCCCCAAATGATTCGGCTCAAAATATCCCTTCCTAATTGATCGGTTCCCAGGAGGTGGCGGGCGCCGGGAAGGCTGAGCGTGTCGGCCATATTCGGCTGATTGGGATCGTAAGGGGCGATCCAAGGGGCCAGCAGCGCGGTTGCAACCAGCGCCAGGACCACCAATAGGCTGGCAAGCGCAAGTTTGTTGCGGCGGAACAACCGCCTCAAGATTTTCCCCAATTTAATCATGAGAACGTCCTAAAAAGCCCGCGAAACGATGGCTTCGAAGGTAAGGGCGCAAGGCCTCGCCCCCATTATCGGGCCGCTCAGCGCGCCCCTACCCCACGTTTCGCGCGGGGCAAGGCGCGCCAAATTTAAGCGGATGGGCTTTTTACGAAGCCATCAATCACCGATACCGAATCCTCGGATCAAGCAGAGAATAATTCAAATCCACCAGCAGGTTGATGAATACGAACAGGGCGGCGATGACGATCACCGTTCCCTGCACCTGGAGGTAATCCCGGGCGTAAATGGAGTCGATCAGCAGTTTCCCCAAACCGGGCCGGGCGAAGACCATTTCGATGACCACTCCGCCCCCCAGGAGCTGCCCCGCATTCAATCCGATCACCGTCGTGACCGGGATCATGACGTTTTTTAGTACATGCTTCAGGATAACTTTGGATTCCCCGAGTCCTTTTGCCCGGGCGACTTTTACGAACTCTTGCTGAATGATTTCCAGCACGCTGGAACGCGTCATTCGGGCGATAATCGCCATGGGCGTGCCGGCCAAGGCGATGGAAGGCAAAATCAAATATTTGACCGCATTCAGGCTGGAGGGATCCCCCGCCCCGATAAGGGGAAGCCACCCGAGGTAGATGGAAAAGAACAGCATGAGCAGCACGCCCAACCAAAAGAGGGGCATAGCCGCTAAAAACAAGGCCAGAACCATGCTGACCCGGTCGAATAAGGTGTCCTTCTTCACGGCCGAAAGAATCCCTGCCGGGAGCCCGATCAGAACCGAGAGAAGAATCGCGGCGGCAGCCAGCTCCAAGGTATAGGGCAGATGGCGGATCATCTCCGGAAGAACCAGTCGGTTGGTTGCAAAGGAGCGGCCGAAATCCCCCTGAAGAAAACTCCAGAGGTAAATTCCATATTGAACGAGCAGGGGTTCATTCAGCCCCATTTTTTCTTCCAAAAAGGCCCGCGCCTCGGGGGTGGCGTAATCCCCAAGCAAAATCTCGGCCGGGCTTCCGGGGGCCAGGCGGATGATGACGAACACCACCGTGGCTATTCCGATCAGGGTCGGAATAACCATCAGGCATCGGCGGATCAAATAGGCTTTCATGAATGCTTGTCGCCTTCCTTGTTCACCCCCACCCTACCCCGCCGGAGACTGGGGCATAATTCGTCATGCCCGCGAAGGCGGGCATCCAGTAGGTTGTAAAATCCAACAATTTCAAAAAACCTGATTCCCGCTTCCGCGGGAATGACGGCATTGGCTCCCATTACGGCCAATCTCTCGAGGAGGAGGGAGAAGAAAATCGCGGGGAGAAGAAAACAAAAAACCAGAGTCGTCCCTACCCCCAACCCCCTGCCCCCTTTCGTATTCTGCAATTGCCGCAGATGGACTCTTTACAAAATCATCAATCGATGCTCACCGGATAAAGCCAGAACCCACCGAGCCGCTCCACGGCGTAACCTTGCACCTTCTTGTTGATGACCTCCGTCCATTTGGGATGATAGAGCGGGACGGTGGGCACGTCTTCGGCCATCTTTTTCTGGATGCGGGCGTAAATCTGGGCCCGTTTGGCTCTGTCCATCTCCCGGCTTCCCTGTTCGATCAGGTCATCCACGCCGGCGTAGCGGGCGCAGTTAAGGCCTCCGGGGGGCATGTTTTTCGAGTGGAAGACATCTTTCAGGAGAAGATCCGGGTCCGGCGGCAGGCTGATCCCGAACATCACCAACTCCGTATTCTCTTGTCCCCGCGCCTGAACGTAGGCTCCCCGCTCCAGCATCTGAATCGCCATGTCGATATTCACCTTGGCCAACTGCGCCTTAACGAGCTCCATGGTTTTCTGCCATTGTCCATAAGTCAGAACCGCCACCCGGGTTTTAAAACCGTTGGGGTGACCGGCCTCGGCCAAAAGCGCCTTGGCTTTTTGCGGGTCGTAAGAATATTTCTGAACGTCCGCGGTGTACCCGAACATGCTCGGTGGACCGGGCTGGTCGGCTTGTCGGCGAACCCTCCTAAAATCCCGGTAATGATCTCGTCGGTATTGATCGCGTGGGCCATGGCTTGCCGGACTTTGAGATTGTCGAAGGGCGCCTTCTTGGTGTTCATCAGGATCATGTGAATGGAAACCCTTCAACCCGTCAGGACTTTCAGCTTGTCGTGGCTCTGGTATTTCTGGAGCAGGCGGACGTTTTCCACCTGAGTGATATGGATCTCCCCGCTCTCGAGGGCCATGAGCGCGGTCGTCTCGTCGGCCACCGGAACAAAGGTGACTTTCCTCAGCTTGGGGGCGCCCTCAAAATAATCCTTGTTGGCCACGACCACGATTTTTTCCCGGGGGACCGCCTCCGAGAAAACGAAGGGGCCCGTGCCGATAGGCTGCATGCCGTAATTCTGCCCAAGCTGGGTTACGGCCTTCTTGCTCACGATGAGGCCGCCCGAGGGTCGGGTGACCGTGAACCGGTGGAGGAAGGCGGCGTCCGGATCCTTGAGGTGGATTTTGATTTCGTGTTTACCCGTCACTTCCACCTGGGCGATGTCGGCAAAGTTTTTGGCATAGGGCGATTTTGTCTCCGGTTTTTAATCCGGTTGATCGTAAATTCCACATCCTCCGCCGTGAATTCCCCGAATCCTTTGTGCCAATGGACCCCCTGGCGAAGCTTGAAGACGTACGTCTTGCCGTCCTTGCTGACCTGGTAATCCGTGGCCAAATCCGGGGTCAGATCAAAAGACTCCGGCTTGAAACGGAAAAGCGAGCCATAGATGTTCTCCATGACCATGTAGTCCTCCATGGTCGTGGTTTTCGCCGGATCCAGGCTGACCCCTTCGGCTTTGCGGTTGACCACCAACTCCTGCGGGCCGGCGGCCCAAATTGCGGGAACACTCATCCCCAAAACGAGGAGAAAAACCGTTATCCCCCAACCCCCTAAGCCCCTTTGCTCTTTCCTTCTTTCTCCTGCCATTTGATCCTCCCTGCAAAGTGAAATTACAGTCTCTTTAAAATTTTCCCCGGCAAGGCTTTGGTCCTTTGCCCTTTTTCCAAAACCACCTGCCCGTTAACAATGACAAATTCGATTCCCTCCGGGTACTGCTGGGGAAGATCGAATGTGGCCGTGTCGCGGACCCTTTCCGGGTCGAAGAGAGTCAGATCCGCGTAGTACCCTTCCCGAAGGAGTCCCCGTTTTTCGATGAAAAACCTTTGCGCCGGGAGGGAGGTCATTTTTTGAATCGCCTCGGGGAGGCTGAGGACCTTTCTTTCCCGCACATATCGGCCCAAGGCCCTCGGGTAGGCGCCGAAATTCCGCGGGTGAGGCTTGCCTTCGCCGAGCGGGCCGTCCTTCCTTAAAATCTTTCCGTCCGACCCGAACATCGCCTGAGGGTGGCGCATGACAGCCTCCAGGTCCTCCTCCCGCACATAAAAGAGAACGACGTTCACCGCCCCTTTTTCTTCAAAGCAGAGTTCCCTAAGCGCAGCGGTTTCATTTGTCTTACGGGCGGCGCCGATCTCGGCGATGTTTTTCCCTTCCCATTTTTTATTCTCCGCGCTCTTGACGGTGGCGATGCGGATGTTTTCCCATCCTCCCACCTGCTCGGCCTGGCTCTGCAAATGAGCGGTGATTCGGGCTTGCTCTGCCGGATTCTCAATTTTGTTCATCAGCCCCTGGATCCCCTCGGTCAGGTCCTCCTTCGGGAAAAGGGAAACGAGGGTCGTGTTCGCGGCCGTATAAGGGTAAACGTCGCAAGTGACATCAAGGCCGTTCCTTTTTGCCTCGGCCATCATCGCCAGCGTCTTTTCCACTTTTCCAAAGTTGCGGATCCCCGTCGCCTTGTGGTGGCAAATGTGCACGGGGAGTTTCGCCTTTTCCGCGACTTCGATCATTTCCCCGACCGAATCCACCGCCCCGTCCCCTTCGTCGCGGAGGTGGACGGCGATCAAGGTTCGGGGAAACTCCCGGGTCGCCCGGCCTAACGCAATCAATTCCGGGAGATCCGCGAAGGACCCGGGGGCGTAAGCCAGACCCCAGGGAAAGCCCCACCGCGCCGTTTCTCAGGGCGGCTCTCAGGCGCCGGGACATCTCCTCCAGTTCCGCCGGTTGGATGGGATCACCGGAAAACCCTTTCACGCAGATGCGGATCATGCCATGGCCCACATGCGAACCGAAATTGCAGGCGACCCCCTTTCCCGCCATTTCCTGAAGATACCCCGGGTAATCGGTCCAATCCCAAGATATCTCGCCGGGAAAAAATTTGGTGTAGTCTTTCACCGCCGGAAGGGTTCTTGGGTCGACGGGGAAGACGGAGAAGCCGCAGTTCCCGCCGATTTCCGTCGTCACCCCCTGCCGAATTTTGCTTTCGGCAAAAGGATCCTGAAGGATCGTAAAATCGCTGTGCGTGTGGGGATCGATAAACCCCGGAGCCACCACGAGTTTTTCCGCCTGAATCGCCAGGCGCCCCATCTCCGGCGAGAATTGCCCGATGGCCGTGATTTTTTCGCCGGAGATTCCCACATCTCCGCGAAATCCCTCTTTGCCGCTCCCGTCGATAACGGTGCCCCCTAAAATAACCAGATCGAACACAATGCCCCTCGGTCGTTTGAAAAATTCAAAGGCAATGCCCTCTCCCAACTATGTTTCGGGTGTCTCGCCTTTGCGGCTTCGCGCCCCGAAAATCGGAACGAGATTAAAAATGAATCCTACGGCGGGATACAGATTTTTGCCCAATCTTCGGCAAGGTTGCGCGTGGGGATGCCGGGAAAACCTAATTTGAATTCAAATTTCTTTCGTCCCCAAGAATGATGGTTTCGAAAAAGGCCGGTTTGGCCGTCACCCCGGCGAAAGCCGGGGTCCGGACGTCGTCCCGACAAAGGTCGGGAACCATCCAAAAACCTGGATTCCGGCTTTCGCCGGAATGACAATTTCATGAATTTTCGGCTTTTTACGGAGCCATCAAGAACGGCAACTTAATTTCTGTTTATCATTTCTTTTTAGGCGAGTCAACTCTTACGTGAAAAACCGCTTTTGAATCCCCCCACCCCCCTTTGCAAGGGAAGGTGTGAAAAAATGAAATATTCTCCCTCACCCTACCCTCTCCCGCCCGGGGAGAGGGTAAACATATTGAAATAGAAAAGAATTTCCCTCCCCCTTGACCGGGGAAGGCGAGGGTGGGGGTGATTTATCGGATTTTTTCACACCTTCAGGGTGGCAAGGGGGGATTTTCGTAGTTCAAGGAACTGCCTCGGACATGAAGAGTAGTTGGGATCTTGGATACAAGGAAGGAAAATCCCGCGGCTGGAAAGGCGGCCTGCTCAGCGGGCCGCCTTTCCCATTGGTCATGCTTCTATTTCCTCAACTGCGCGGGGGGAATGTAATTCTGGGGCAGGGGCTTCCCATAGGCATCCACCACCCAGGCCATTTTCCCGTCCTTCTGGTATTGCGCCTGGAACATGGGCCAGTATCCGGGCAGCATCTTATACGGATCCTCAGGGTCACACATGATGCGGGAATGGAAAAAGGGTTTGATCCGCTTGGTTTGGTATTTCACTTTCCCGAGCGAATATACGGTTTCCACCTCTTCCATGGCCTTGATCAGTTTTTCATTATCCTCCACACCGCCCGCCTTCTCGATGGCCGCTTTGAAGTGGTAGATGTCGGAATAGGCGATATGCACGTGGATCTGCAGGGGGATCCCCAGTTGTTTCCCCTTGGCAATAAACGGAAGGGTTTTTTCCGTGAAAGGAATATCCCCTTCGGTGAACATGGAAATAAGGCCCAAGGCTTTTCCGCCTGTCATCCGCCAGAAATCGTGGGTTTGGGCAACGCCGCCATAAAGAACCGTGGGGATGTTACGGGCCGCGGAATCGGCCCACTGTTTGGCATAAACTTCCGTGTCCGTAAACCAGGAGCTCATAAACCAGATCACATCCGCTTTTTGGGTCGCAATTTCCTGCAGAATCGGGAGATACATCGTTCCCCGGGGTTTGACCGGTTTGCTGTAAACCACTTCCATCCCGTATTTCTGCTTGGCCACCTCTTCCCAGGTGGGGAGCTTCATGTAATCGATCCCTTTCCGCCACAAGTGGGTCCACGCCAGGTCTTCCCAGAGGAAGGCGATCTTCTTGGCCTTCATGGTTTGTTTGAAGATATTGTTAAAATAGTTATCGAGCCAGGCGTAGTGGGCCGGTTCCGGATCCCAGTCGCGGAAGCAAAATTTGTACTTTTCATAGTTGTCCACCACCTTGGCCGTCAACTCCGATGCCATAGGGCCATTGAAAACCAGGATGTGGGGATACTCTTTGTACAGGGCGGCGGAGTTCTCCTGGGCGGCCAAACAAATCTCCGAGCGGCCCTCTACGGAAATAAAGGTGGCTTTGTTCTCCATGAGGAGCCGCCGCGAGGCCTCGACGGACAGTGAGGTGTCTCCCTTGCCATCCAGGACCACATACTCCACCGGGCGGCCCAAGATGCCGCCCGCCTTGTTGATCTCCTCCACGGCGAATTTTTGAATGTCCATACAGGGCTTGGTTCCTGGGGATTGGACATTACCGACATAACCGATGACGATCGGCTTCCCCTTCGGCTGGGCAAGAGCTGCAGGGCTAAAACCCAGCCATACCAAAGAAACGGCGGCGAGCGCAACGATCCCCAACCCTACCCATCTTTTCATGTTTTACCCTCCTTTATTTATTGAGGTCCCTTGGCCTCGGACAACCGAATTACTCACCACAGAGGGCACAGAGAACACAGAGATTTTTGAATATAAAAAGAGACAAATTCTTTCAGCGATTTGTTTTTGACTTCATAAATTTTTTCTCTGTGGTCTCTGTGCGCTCTGTGGTGAATATTATTCTTTCCCGAGATATTTCTTGCGGACGTACTCGTTGTCTCTGCCGATGTCGGTGGCCACCCATTTCACCCGCGGCGGAGATTCGGACATCTTTACGAAGTTGGTATTGATCGTGAATTTACCCAGAGTTTCGTCCTCGACTTCCTGGAAGACCTTGCGGATGGCGAACTGCTTGCTCTCCATGGTCATGGGCGGGGTCATCATCTTCATGACGATTGGAACTCCGCCCCCGCGCCACTTGGAACGGGCGGCCTTGGCGCTGTAGGTCAGGGCCTTCTTCACCAATTCGTCGGCCGTGTACTGAACCGTTTTTTGCTCGATGGCCTTGTAAAGGACCATGGCCTGGTCCACCACATCGGGGATCCGGTCCGGGGTGTGCCGCCAATCATCCTCCAGATGCCAGAGTCCCAGGATCTTCAGCAGGGCCCGGAAGTCATGGTCCCGCGGCGCGGCGATCACTACGTAGCCATCCTTGCATTTCCACATCCCGTAGGGATAGAGGATGAAATCCAGAACCCCGATCCGCGGCCGGGCTTTTTCCCAGGTGTAGCCGATGGTAGGGGGGAATCCCACCATGTTGGCGTAGGCATCCATGGCGGCGATGTCCACCATCTGGCCTTCTCCCGTTATCTGCCGGTGCACCAGGGCCACGGCCCCCCCCAAAGCGGCGCTCAATCCGGAAATGTACCAGGCGGCCCAGATCCCGGCGCGGAGCGGCCAGTTGTAGGGTTCGGGACTGCTTGCCGGGTCCCCAACCTGAGCCGGGAGGCCCGATCCGGCCTGGGAGGTTAGGTCGGAATCCGGAAGATTCGCAAACTGCTTGGCTTTTTCGGTGTATTGGCCATAGGGCGTGGTGGCAATGTAGATGAGGCCCGGGTTTTTCTCCCGCAGTTGCCGATACCCGATTCCCCAGGAATCCATCTGCCCGGCCGGAAAGGTTTCAATGACCGCCGCCGCCTTCTCGGCCAAGCGGGCGAATTCCCTGCGGTCCTCCTCCGATTTTTTGAGATCCAGAGTCAAATACCGCTTATTCCTCCCTTCCACCAGGAAAGGAATCCCCACTCCCTGAAGGTTGGCCCCGAAAGGGGTCACCTTGCGCATGGGGTCGCCTTCGGGCGGCTCAATCTTGACAACCTCGGCGCCGAACTCGGCCAGAAAGCTTGCCGCAATGATGCCGGAGAAATTTCCCAGACTTGCATCCAAAACCAGGACTCCGTCCAAAACCTCGGGCTTCCCTTCCGGGTTCATGACCTCGGCCAAGGTTTTGCCCCAGGAAGCAAGGTGGTCCATGGTCTTCCCCGAGGCCACATATCGGGCATATACCTGTTCCTTCTCCTGCTTATCGCTCACTTCGTCGCTCCCCTTCCGTAGTTGTAAACCGGATCCGTATCGAGGTTGTAATAGACAGGGGGTTTTAGTCCGGGCCGGTCGTCAAAGATGCCGATGACTTTTTTCTTCTCCAATTCCGCAATTTTCTCCTCGGACATCTCCAAAAATTTTTTCAGGACCAGACGGTTGTGGTATCCCAGCGGACGGGCGATCCACTTGGTCCGCGAAGGGGTCCCGCTCAACTGGGCCGAAGGTCCGGCCATGACCAGTTCGCCGTACATCTCGTCGTTGAAAAGAATGACGCTGCCCCGTTCCCTCCGCCAGGGATCCTTGTAGATCTGGTAATCGTCCTGCACTTCGGCGGCGGGAAACCCTTTTTCTTTGGCAAGATTGATCAACTCCCCCCCATCCGTATTTTTCAGCCATTCGGCCACGATCTTGGTAAGAGAATTGGCGTTGGCCGGTTTGAGTCTCTCGAAGGGATCCGCGTACACCTCCTCTTTCAGCAAAGCTTCGCGCCCCATGGCCCCGCAGAGGGCTTCGAACTGTTTCTCCGTGGCGCAGGCCAGGGCCATGAATTTTCCGTCCCGGGTCTTGAAAATAGAGGCCGGCACCATGGTGGGGTCGGTGTTGGCCGTCCGTCCGATATCCATCCCCTTGAGATTGAAGGCCGTAAAATGGAAGAGCAGGCGCATCAGCGCTTCGGACTGAGCCAGATCAATATACTGTCCTTTCCCGGTTTTGTTCCGAAAGTAAAGGGCCATGAGAATGGCCAGGGCGCCAAAATTTCCCGGGACAAAATCCCCTAAGTAGTCGGGCAATTTATAGAATTTCTCCGTGTCCGGGTAACCGGTAACGCTCAAAACTCCGCTGGCCGCCTGGGCCAGGAGGTCCCAACCCGGATAAAACCTCAGCGGCCCGTACTGGCCGTAGGTGGAACAGCTCAGATAGATCACCTTGGGATTGATCTTGCTGATCTGGGTGTAGCCCACGCCCCAGGCTTCGGCCGTGCCGGGCGCGAAGTTCTCGGCGACCACATCGCACATCTGCGCCAGGCGGTAGATGATCTCCTTCGCCTCCGGATGCTTTAAATCCAGGCCTACGAAATACTTGTTCTGGGTCACGAAATGCCAAAGGGGGTTCGAATGTTTCCAATATTTCCCCCAATACGTGGCCGGCCGCCATAAATCCCCATGGAAGGGAAGCTCCAGCTTTATTACCTCGGCCCCGTAGTTGGCCATGATCCGGGTGGCGGTGGGTCCGAAAATGACATGGGAAAAATCCAGGACGCGGATCCCTTTCAGCGCCTCGGGTTTTTCCGCAATTTTTGAGGGATCAAAGAGCTTGCCCGTATAAGAAAAATAATCTTCCATTCCCGCCCTCTTTTATCATTTTCTCCTTGTGCCCTTTGCTTTACCGAATTTCAGAATCGGCAATTTCTGTTAAGCCTTTTCCCCTGGGCACTCCCCCTCACCCTCCCCTCTCCCCCGGAAACGGGGGAGAGGGATAGGGTGAACGGGCTTAACGAATTTGGGCTTCGCTTCCGGCGCGCTCTGCGCTATGCGTTTTTACCTCCCCAGGTAGGCCTTCTTCACGAGGTCGCTTTGCATGAGGCTCCGGCAATTCCCTTCGAGAACAACTCTTCCGTCCTGCATCACATACCCCCGGTCGCCGATCTCCAGGGCCCGCAGGGCGTTCTGTTCCGGAAGCAGGATGGTAATCTTGGCTTCCCGCAGTTTTCCCAAGGTTTCGTAAAGATGGTCCAGGATGACCGGGGCCAGCCCTAAGGACGGTTCATCGATCATCAGCAGCCGCGGTTGGGCCATCAGCCCGCGGCCGATGGTCAGCATCTGCTGTTCTCCGCCGCTTAAGAGACGGGATTGCATTTTCGCCCGCTCTCTCAAGATGGGAAACAGATCCATAACCCATTCGATTCTCTCCCGTTTGGCGCTCCAGGCGTTCCCCGGGTAAGCCCCTAAGAGGAGGTTTTCTCGGATCGTCATGAACGGAAAGAGGCGTCTTCCTTCCGGAACCTGGACGATCCCCTCGGCAATCACCTTGTGGGGCGGAAGCCCCGCAATCTCTTTTCCCAGGAACGAGATGGACCCGGAAAAAGGCTTCATCATGCCTTGAATGGTGTTGAGTAGCGTGCTCTTGCCGGCCCCGTTGGAACCCAAGAGGGCCACGACTTCATTCTCCCGAACCTGCAGGCTCACGTCGTGCAAAACCGGAATGACCCCGTAAGACACATTTAGATTCTTTACTTCAAGCATGTTCGCCTCATGAAACGAAATGCCAAAAATTAAAAGCTTGGGACGCAGATTTTCGCCTATTGCCGCAGAAACAGAATCGACGATAGGTTCGAAAAAAGTCGTCACTCCGGTGAAAACCGGAGTCCAGAATACTTATAAACTTCTAAATCCCCCCAACCCCCCTTTGCTAAAGGGGGGCGAGGGGGGATTTTCATGGTTCACGGGTGCCCGTCGGGTCATGAAGATTGTCCTGAAACCTTTTATCTTGAAAACCTGCGTTCATCTGCGTCCCAAGAAATTGTTTTCAGATGGAAACCTCTTTTCTCCACCCGGAGCCGAGATAGGCCTCGATGACCCGGTCGTTCCCGGCAATCTCCTCCGGGGTCCCCTCGGCGATCTTTTCCCCGAATTGAATCGCGATGATCCGCTCGGCCGCCTCCATCAGCACGGCCATGACATGCTCGATCCAGAAGATGGTCAGGCCGAATTGTTCTTTGGCCCGGGCAATGAGGTGCACTGCTTTGGTGGCTTCTCCGGGGTTCAGCCCGGCCATGACTTCGTCCACAAACAGAATTTTGGGGGTGGTCGCTAACGCCCTGGCCAGTTCGAGCATGCGGAGCTCAAAAAAGGTTAGGTCCCGGGCCAGAATGTTCCGTTTGCTGAACAGGCCCACGAACTCTAGATAATGGGTGGCCTCGGCCCCGGCGTCGTCCAATCCCCGGTTGATCCGGTTTTTGCCGCAAAGCGCGCCGGTCACCACGCTCATCAAGGCCGTGAGCTCCGGGAACGGGCGGGGAATCTGATAAGTCCGGCTGAGGCCTAAGTGGCAGCGTTGATAGGGAGGAAGGCGGGTGATCTTTTTTCCCTCCAGCTCGATTTCCCCCCGGTCCGCATACAAGGATCCGCAGAGGAGGTTGACCAAGGTTGTTTTCCCCGCCCCGTTCGGACCGATGAGGCCGACCGTTTCTCCTTGGCGGATGCCGAAACTCAGGTCCCGCACGGCCATCAGGCCGCCAAAACTCTTGGTGACTCCGTCGACTTTGAGCATCTCCGTCATACCGTCTATCTCCGCACGTGCAAGGTTGGCATGTACTCGCGGTATCGGCGCTTCCGGTAAAGGCCGAAGAGGCCCTCCGGCAGGGCAAAGAGGAGAACCGTCAGGATGACGGCGAAGAGCACGGGCTGGATGGGCCCCATGGTGACGATGAGAATCATCTCTAAGAAGGCGATAAAATACCCCCCGGCCACGCACCCGAAGACCTGAGCCCGCCCCCCGATGAAGATCACCAGCAGAATCTTGATCATGAAGTTCAGGGGAAGGTAGGTGATGCCGGCAAAGGTCCCGAAATAATGGGCGTAGAACCAGCCGATGACGCCGATCATCCCGGAGGCGAAAACGAAGGTCAGGATCTTCACTTTGTTGATGTTGACCCCGATCCCGTGGGCGACCTCCTCGCCGTCGTTGATAGCCGCCATGATCAAGCCGTACCGCGACTTCAGAACCTTGTTCACCACCCAGAGATACAGGAGCATCAGGAACATGGAAATAAAGGCGGACAAGAGGAAATTCAATTTGACCGAACCCGTGTGCACTAAGGTCTGGATTCCGGCCAGGCCTACGTCCCCTTTAAAAATATCCGTATAGATGAAGGTGATTTCCAGGAAGACCAGGGGAAGAAGCAAGGTTAAAAGAACGTAATAGAGCCCCCGGGCTACGATCACCAGCGGAGAGAAGAGCACAGCCGAAATCAGACTGGCCACAACGGCGAAGGGAAACGTGGCCAGCGGCCCCCACCCGTAGGCGATGGAAAGGAGCGCGGCCGTGTACCCCCCGATGCCGATAAAGAAATTGGGGCCGAAGTTCATCCGGCCCGTGCCCACGGTCATTAAGGCCAGGGGAATGGCGATGGCCGCATAGAGATTGGCGGAAATGATCGTATTGAGAAGGATGGGGCTTGCGAAATAGGCGACGAGGGGAAAGAGGACGAGAAAAGCCGTCCAGATCAGGGTGTTCCGCCAGTACCGCGGTTCCAGGATCCAGTCCCACTTTTTCCCCTGGTAGCGGATGATGATGCGGTCTCTTTTGACTTCCACGTCTACCATAGCGCCTCGCTCTTAGCGATCCCTTGCGGTCTCACCATCAGGATGATTATGACCAGAAGCAAAGCCGAGAAGTTCATGAATCGCGGTTCTCCCAAAACGAAGGAGACAAAGGCATGGGTGAAGCCGATGAGATAGCTGGCGATGATCGTGCCTTTAATATTTCCCAACCCCCCCAAAATCGCCACCAAAATGGCAGTGGTCATGTAGAGCGAGCCCATCGTCGGGTCTACGGCCCAGACCGGGGCGACGATGAGCGTTCCGAGGATGACGGGGATCAGAATCAGAAACATCGTGAGGGTGTAAAGGCCCTCCACATGGATTCCGATGAGCCGGCTGCTGTAAATATCCTGAGACAGGGCCCGAATCGCCAAACCGATCCGGGTTTTGAGGAAGAAGAAGATAAAGAGAACGGTGAGCAGGAGGGCCACGGCGGCCCCCACCAAGAGCTGGTTCGAGATGACCACCGTTCCAAACTCGGAGGCCCCATCAATGATCGTCGTCTGAATAAACACGCCGGCCTGAATCGGATACCGGTAATTGACGGCCTGTTCGACGACGATGGAAATAAGGAGGAGTCCGGTCAGGATGATCTCTTCCCGGGCCACGTATTTCATGATGATGCCTTTGTAGATGGCGTAGGAGATGAGAAACTGGACCCCCACCATACCTACCAGGGCCGGAATCAGCCCGAAACCGAACTCCTGCATGAACATCCAGGCCAAATAGACGGTCAGGGTGAAGAGGTAGGCGTATCCCAAATGGAAGATCCGTAAAACCCCGCAGATGATGGAAAAGCCGAGGGAGATGAGGAGGTAGATGGATCCGAGGATGAACGAATAAATGAGGACAACTTGCAGGGTCTCCCACATAAACTCGTTACTCCCTAAATTGTAAAAACGCGGTTAAGGTTCTGGAAAGGGCTGGTGCAAACGACACGCTACGATATGCGGCGAGCGGCAACGTTTCCAAGTTCTTCACCTGGACAGTCAGTGTTTACAATATTTGGGGATTTTTTGTCAAGCTTTTTTTCAAATCTTTTCTGCAAAGCGCGAAGCAACGCTCCGTAAAAAAGCCAAAAGAATTTCGGCGATTTTCAGGAAAGCCTTTAAAAAGAGGGCGGAAATTGGAATCCGGAGGGGAAGATATCTATCCGGAGGGCAAGGTGTTTCGGGGGATAGGAAGGTTCCCGACGATCTTCCGGAGCGCCTTGATCAGGATGTTGTTTTCCTGCCGCGTACGCACCGCGACGGAAATGAAGTACGGGACCAGGGGGCGGTACGAACGGCAGTCCCCGATCCGGATCTCTTCCTTGAGAAGCTCTTCCCGCAGGGCTCCGCCGTCGATTCCGAGAAAGGGAAGAAGTTGAACCAGAAGGAAATTGGCGGTTCCCGGGTAGGGGACAAACCCGGGGATGGACCTCAGGCTTTGAGCAAGGCGTTCCCTCTCTTTGGGCATCCACTCCTTTGTGCGGCGGATGTGCGCCCGGTCTTGAAGGACTTCGGAAGCGGCGATCTGCCCCAGGGCGTTCACGGTCCGGGGAGGAAGGGCGTTTCGGAGATCTCGGACGGCCTCTCGACTTGCGAGCAGGTATCCGACCCGCAACCCCGGTATGGAAAAAAAGTTTGAAAAAGACCGCAGGATGACTAAGCGGGGGGAGGAATTTACCATTTCCTTCAAGGACTGCTCCTCTATGAAATCGATGGCGGCCTCATCGAGAATGAACCAGGTGCCGAGGCGTTCGGTTTGCGCCAGAATCCGGAGTAGATCTCCCTTTGAGGTCAGAATCCCCGTAGGGAAACCCGGGTTCGACAGATACAGGGCGTCGTAGCCATGGGTCAGGGAGGAAATCAGACCGGGCGCATCCACCTCGAAACCGTCTTCCTCCCGGGCCTCGAAGTAGTCGATTTGGGGCTTGGGGTCTTGTCCGGCGGCCTCCAGGGCTCTTTCATACCCGCTGGATATGGGGGTAACCATCAAAGCCCGCCGGATGGGAAGCGCCCGGGGAAGCCCGTGGATCAATTCGGTCGCCCCGGCTCCGATGAGAATTTCTTCTTCGGAAAGTCCGTGAAACCGGGCCAGCGCCGCGATCAAATCGCCGCCCCGCGCCTCGGGATAGCGCAAAGCCGCCGAGAAACCCTTTATCACCTTCCGCTCCGCCCTTTTGGACGGGCCGAGGGGATTGACGGGAATGCTGAAATCCAGGATCCTTTCCGGCTTCCGGCTGGGTTGGGGGGGTGCTTCGCGAGGAGTTTCGTCGTTCGGGCCCATGGGTTAAAAACCTCAATTGTCAGAATAATGGGAGATGGAAACCGGCCGGCAGGCGGTCCAGGACTGGAAGCGGGGAGTATATCGCAGCAGAAAAATATCCCCATCCGCGGTTTTCACCTTGAAATAATTATGCGCGATCCTGACGGGATCCATCCCGCCCTCGCACCAGCGGTCCAGGACCTCCAGAATTTCAGACCGCCGATTTTGCCGGGTGAAGGCCCGGGGAGTCTCTTCCCCTTTGTATCCGGCATAACATTCCACGGCAACGTCTTCAAAAACCCATTCTTTTTTCATTGTAGTTTTCACCACAGAGGGCACAGAGAACACAGAGAATATTTTTATGAAAATTCTTGTTATGATTCTTCAAACATTAGATTCCGGGTTTTTTCTAAATTACAGAGCAACAAGGTTTTGAAATTTTAGGAGAACATTTTATCTGAATTCATCTTTCTCCGAAATTACCGTTTGACAAAAGATTCTTTGTTATAGCTCTGTGGTCTCTGTGCCCTCTGTGGTGAAAACGTTAAAGAATTTTAAAGACGATTCCCACCTTTAACCAGCCCTCTTTATACGGAAGGGGGGCCGCTTCGCGGACGGTTTCCAAGGAGGCTTTGTCCAGGATATCCGAACCCGACGATTCGGAAACCTCCACGGCTTCCACCTGCCCTCCCGGTTTGAGCTTGAACCGCACCACGGTTTTTCCCTCGATCCCCATTCTTCTGGCCGCCCGGGGATACCGTTTGGCTTCCTCGATCCGGCGCATGATCTGCAGGAGAACCGAGTCGCCCTCGGCAAGCGAAGACCCGGCGGGCTTGCCGGCCGAATCGCCGCCTTCCCCTCCGGGGACCCTTGGCCCGCTTCTCCCCTTCGCCGCCGGCAACCCCTTCTTTTCCGAGGCCGGGATTGAAGGAAACCACCAGAATCGCTCCTCTCCCCAACAGACCCCGCCGGTTTCTTCCCGTCCTTCCCTGCCCCCTTCTCAGAATCTCCCCCGCCGTATTACCCGAGGGTTGGGCGGGCCCTGCAACAGGAGGGTCCGGAACAGGTTCGTTCTTGTCCGGCTTGTAAATCCGTTTCGGTTCGAGGGGCCGGCTCCTTTTGGCGGGGGTTCTTCCTTTGGGGGCTCCCTTCGGGATTTCGTCCTTTCCCTTATTTCCTTCGGCTCTTGAGGAGGGGCCGGCTCCTTTTTCATGACCCTTTTTTCCGCTTTCGGCTTCTCCGCCGCCCTTTCAGCCTTGGGGATCGGCGGCGGGTCTTCCTCTTTTTCAATCAGGGAAACCTGAATGATATTCCTGGGCGTGATTTTCCCCGCCTGGGGGATTTCCCAGGAAAAGAGAAGCATCAGGACGATGCCGTGAAGGAAAAGGGATAGGACAAAAAACCGTCGCATAAAAGAGCTCGTTGCAATCGGCCGTCAGCCTTCGGGTGAAAAAAAAAGAATTCCGCAGGGGCCAAGCGCTTCCAGGGCCGGGGACCCGAATTCAAAAGGCGATATTCACTCCCCCGCTCAAGGCCCGGGGAGGCATCGGGTAGCCCTCTACCACTTGGTATTCCGCATCGAGCGCATTGCTCAGATTCAAAAAGACTTCGCCCCGATAAAGGGGGGAAATCTTGAACTCGTACCCAACCCGCGCATCCATTACAAAATAGTCCCGGTTCAAAGTCGTCGTTTGATCCAGGTAATATTGAACGTACCGCCCTTTGATGTTGGCTTTGATCCCCAGGGGACTGTCGTACGCAACCCCCAGGTTGATCATATGCTTGGGCCGGAAAGGGATGGGGGCTCCTGTACTTCCATCCCGTGGGTAGAGGTAGGAATAATTCAGGGGGATGGACCATCCCTTGGCAGGGCGAAGAACCCCTTCGAATTCCACGCCCCAGATCTCCGCCGAAGAAATGTTGCTTGGCCGCCATACAAAATCCGGCCCCGCCGCCCAATTGATGAGGTCCTCCACATCCCGGTAGAAGCCGGCGATCTTTGCGACCCCCCAGCTCCCGAAGCTTTTTTCCACCCCCACCTCGTAGTTCCAGGCGGATTCAGGCTTCAGGTCCGGGTTTCCGGCTGTATAAGCGGTGGCCGGCCAGTAAAGATCGTTGAAGGTAGGGGCCCGGAAGGACCGACCGACCGAGCCGCGAACCCGCACTTCCGCAGGCAGCCGCCAGAGCACACCCAGTCGCGGATTCCACTGTTCCTCGTAAATCGAGTGAACGTCATACCGCAGGCCGAGGGTCGTGGTCAGAGACCGCCCGATTTCAATTTCATCCTGCAAATAGAACGCTCCGCGAGTAGCCCGCTGGACCCCGTAGGCCGAAGAGTTTACCCGGTCTTCGATTGCCTCCATCCCTCCCGTCAAAAGCTGAACCTCTCCGACGGCATAGATGGCCTGCAGATCGCCCCCGAGAGCCTGGTTTTTACTGAGGGTTGAGGGTCCCATGCTGAAAATCCCCTGGGTTCCGGGATCGAAGGTGTTCCGATAGGAACTATAAAATCCCTTAAAATTCAACTTCAGCTGCGGCAAGATCTGGCTGCGGAAGGTCAGATCCAGAAGGGTGTTGTCATCCTTTTGGCGGTCATCCGGATCGGGAAACTGGATGGTTCCGGGAACCCCGATTTCTTTCTGGATATAACGGGCGGAAATCCCGATCTCCGTTTGGGGGCGGATTTCCCAGGTTGCCTCTCCCCCGAGGATCCAGGCTTCGTAGTCTCCGTTCGGCCGGTACCCCTCCGATCTTTCCCGGGCCAGCGAAATCCCATAACCGGCAGGGCCCGGCTTCCAGCGGTGAACCAGAGAGAACTGTCCGGTGTCAAATCGCCCGTAGGAGGCGGACACCTGGGTCTCGGGCTTTTCGGCGGGTGACTTCGTGATGATGTTGATCACCCCCCCCAAGGCATCTGCGCCGTAAAGGGCCGAGGCGCCGCCCCGAAGAATTTCAATCTGTTCGATATCCTCCTTGGCAATAGGCAGGGCACTCAAGTCGTAAAGGCCGTTTTGGGAATCGTTGATCCTCCGGCCGTTGACGAGAACCAGGACCTGGCCGGACGACGAACCCCGGACTTGCGGCAGGGCCAGGGATCCCAGGGATCCATATTGCGTCACCAACGTTCCGGGGGTGCGTTGGATCAATTCCCCGATCGACTGGTCAGGCGAACTCCGGATTTCCTCCTTGGAAATCACGCTGATGGACTGGGGGGAGTCGCTGATTTCGATCTCGGTCTTCGTGGCGGTGACCACCACCTGGCCCAATTCCGCTTCCTTCCCGGAGACGGCGACCCCGAAGAAACCCGGGCCGAGAACCCCGAGGAAACACATCCCCAAGACAAACAACCTCTTGATCCGCATTTTTCATCTTCTCCTTTCCCGCGAAAGGTTTGAAAGGGTACCCGAAGAATCTCGGTCTCCTGGCTTAGGGCCGTCTACTCGCCACGCCTTCCCGGACAAAGTCCAGTGGCCGGAGCCGGCATTAGGCTCAAGGCTAAAGGAATTCTCCTTATCCCCTTGCGCCTTGCGGCTTCTTGTGGCTTTCGCTCCCATCACAGTTGCGGGGCAGCGGTGGAATTTCACCACCTTCCGCTGAAACCTTCAGGATGAAACTCCCTCAACCTCCTTCAAAATTTGAGAGTGATCTATGCAAAAAGTTGCTCCGCCGTTTCTTAATCTCTGATAGTATTCCTTTGCCTCACCTCCCGTGTAGTCATGGGACGGATCGCTCTCGAGGACCAGCACCCTCCGCCCCTCTTCAACGGCCTCAACCGCCGCCTTCAGATTGGCCAGGTTGCCCCTGCCGACGTAAAGCCTTTCCAGGACGATGAGGTCGGCGCGGGCCATCAGGGCTTTATTTTCTGCAAATGCCTTCTCCGAGATGGGAGAAAACGGAGCCTCGGCGGCCATGGCCAACCCCAGCGTTTTTCCGATCAGGTAATCGCTGTCGCCGACGTTCAGAACCCCCAGGCTGACGCGGATTTTCCGCGACAACAGACGGCGAATCAAATCGGAACCGCTTCCCCCCCGCAGATGACGTGTACGGTTTGGGAAGCCGGGGATCGAACCAAGCCGACTCGGCTCATCGGGGTCACCCGCGGGGCTCCGGAGATGGGATTGGGCTCCACCATCACCGCAATCCCGTAAACGCTGCGGATGTGATCTTCGGTAATGACCTGGGACGGAGGCCCGGAGGAGAAAATTTCCCCTCGGGACAGCATCAGGATCCGGTGGCAATACTCCGCAGCCAGGTTCAAATCATGGGAGATATTCAGAACCGTCAGATTCCTAAGGGCGTTCAAGTGACGGATCAGTTCATGAATCTCGATTTGATGGTTCAGATCCAGATGCGAAGTCGGTTCATCCAAAAGGATCACTTCCGGCTCCTGCGCGAGAGCCCGGGCGAGGAGGACTCTTTGTTTTTCCCCCTGACTCAACTCCCAGAAAGGCCGGTTTTCCAGCTCCAAAACGTTGGTCAAAGCCATCCCCTCCCGGGCGACCTCCCAATCTCTCTTTTTTTCCCAGCCGAACCGCCCCAAGAAAATCCCCCGCCCCATCAGAACGATTTCCCCGGCCGTAAAGGCAAACGGGACCTCCACCCCCGAGGGAACCACGGCGATTTTCCGGGCAATGGAGGAGCGGGAGAGTTTCTTGAGATCTTCTCCCAGCAAAAGCACTCGGCCCCGGTCGGGAGCCAACAGCCCGTCCATCAGTTTTAGGAGAGTGGTCTTGCCCGAGCTGTTCGGGCCGATGAGGCCCAGGATTTCCCCTTTCTCCAAAGCAAAACTCAGCCGGGAAAAAATCTTTCTTCCCGGATATCCGAAATCGACCGCGGCCAATTCAATGATAGACGGCATGCCCTTTTTTCCTCAGAATGTAAATGAAAAATGGGGCTCCCGTTATCGCCGTGATCACGCCCACAGGAATTTCCAGCGGCGCCAGGAGCGTTCGCGCCAGGGTGTCCGCCGCAATCAGAAACATGGCCCCCGCCAGCATCGAGGCCGGGAGGAGAAAACGGTGGTCGGGGCCCCAAATCATCCGCACCGTATGCGGGACGATCAGCCCCACAAAGGCGATGAGACCGCTTCCCGAGACGATGGCTCCGGTAATCAGAGAAGTGAAGACGAAAGAGGTCATCTTGACCCTCTCCACATCCACCCCCAGTTCCAAGGCGGTTTCCTCGCCCAGGGTCAGGAGGTTGAAATCCCTGGCCCTGGAGAGCAGGAACAGGGCGCCCACCAGGAGAAAAAGAAAAATGAACCCCATCTTTTGGGAAGCCATGTACTCGAGGCTGCCCATCAACCAGAAGGTGACGCTGTGCAGGCGTTCATCGCTGGTCATCGAGATCAGAAACATAATGATTGCGGAGAAAAACGAGCTGACGATGACCCCGGCCAGGAGCATGGTTTGCAGCGGAACCCGGCCGCCGGTGCGCGCGATGAAGTACACCAGGAAAATCGTAAGGAGGGCGGCGGCAAAAGCGGTCCCCGGGACCATATAGGAACCGAGAAGGCCTCCGCCCAAGCCGAAGAGGATCGCCAGCACGGCGCCCAGAGCCGCTCCGCTGGAAATCCCCAGAACAAAAGGATCCGCCAGGGGATTCCGCAAAAGGGCTTGCAGAACCCCCCCCACCAGAGCCAATCCTCCCCCGACGACGGCGCCCGAGAGGATTCGGGGCCAACGAAGTTCGAGGATGATCGAGATCTCCCTTGGCGAGAAGCCATCCCCTGCCGGCCAACCCAGAAAATGGTGGAACAAAATGGACCAGCTCCGGCCAACGGGAATGGCCACGGCGCCCCGCGACAAGGCGATCAGCGCCACCCCCGCCAGGCAGACGAGAAGGAAAAGATTCCACCAAACCCATCGTTTCAAGGTCCATCGCGCCATAAGACGTTACCGGGTGAGGGTTTCGCGTCAGGGAACCGATAGGGAAAAACCCCGATCCCTGATCTTGACCCGACTCACTTTTTGAAAATCTCGGGGTGCAAAGCCCAGGCGATTTCCTCCAGGCCCTTCACGATCCGGGGGGAAGGGCGCAGGATGAGATCCGCATCGACGGCAAAAATCCGTCCGGAACGGACCGCGGATATGTCCCGCCAGCGCTGCCACCACTTCTTTTGCTCCAGACAGGGAATCGCTGGAGAGCATGGCCGACAGGAGGATGACCTCGGGGTCCCGGGCCATCACTTCCTCCATGCTCAGTTGCGGATGCTTCCCGCGCGCATTTTCGGCCACATTCTTTCCCCCGGCCAGAACCATCAAGTCATGGACAAAGGTCTCTTTTCCCGAGCTGATTAAAGGGTCCACCGACATGGCGTGGAGAACCCGGGGTTGGGGCCGTCCCTGCACCTTCTGCTGAACCGCCTGCATCTTCTCCCTCATCGATGAGGCCAGCCGTTGGGCATGGGGGAGCGACGAGGTGACCCCTCCGATCTTCAGGATGGATTCCAACACTTCCGCAACCGACCGGGGATTGGCGATGTACACGGGAATGCCGAGGCCGGATAGGCGCTCGACGAAGGTTTTCAGATCCCCATCCGCCGTCTGGATCACCAGGTCGGGATGAAGAGCCACAATCTTTTCCAGGGAAGGGGTGATATATCCCCCCACCTTCTCTTTGCTCCGGGCCTCCGGAGGATAGTTGCAATGGCTGCTCACCCCCACGACTCTTTCTCCCAGCCCCAAGGAAAAAAGAATTTCGGTCACGCTGGGCGCGACGGAAATGATCCGCCGGGGGGGAACCAGGACCTCCACCTGCCTCCCGATCTCATCCGTGAAGACCGCGGCGAACGCCTCCGGACCGAGGGTAAATAGGAAAAGGGAGAAAAAAAAGGATCCGATTTTTTTCACGTTGCCGCCCTGATGTCGTTAACCTTGATGGTTTCGTAAAAAGTCTGAAAATGGGCTATTCTGTCATTCCCGTGAAAACGGGAATCCAGTCTTTTCAATATCTTGGCAGATTCTGGATTCCCGCCTGCGCGGGAATGACGACTTTTTACGAGTTCATCACCTTAGAGCCTTTTCAAAAAGCGGCCCCCCTTTGGGACCGGCCCCGAAGGGAAAAGAAGGCTTCTCTTCCGACCTTCCCCCGGCCGCTCCCACGAACCTCTTCCGCCGCTCGCCCGCTGCCTGTCGCCATCGGTTTCGGTCACCCGTTGATCAGCTTCACGAAGGTCCAAGAGGGGGTGTAATCAATGATGTTCAGACAGCCGTAATCCTGTTCGATTCGCAACAGTTGGGAATAGGGCAGCTGGATTGCCTCGGCGATGATCAACCGGTTGAGCGCTCCATGACAGACCAGGAGGATCTCCTCGCCGCGGTGGGCTTCGACCAACTCCTGGAGTTTCGGAACCGCCCGCCGGCGGACATCGTCAAGGCTTTCCCCCTCCGGAATCCGAAATACCTCCAGCTGGTTCATCCATTGCGGGATATCCGCGGGATACTGTTCCATGACCTGCGGGTAGGTGAGACCCTGCCAGCGGCCGAAATTCACCTCGCGGAATTCGGGAAACCCTTTCAGTTCAAGACCATGAGGGGCCCCGATGATTTCGGCGCCCTTCCTCGTCCGCAAAAGGTCGCTAGAGTAAACCGCTCTCAGGGGCTTGCCCTGAAGAAGGCCTCTCAGTCTCTCCATTTGCCGCACGCCCTTATCCGTGATATCCACATCCGTCTGCCCGTTGTAAACCCCGTGGTTGACCACTTCTCCATGCCGCGTCAGGTAAAGACGAGTCCGATCAGAATCCATGAATTCCTCTTGCAGAAATATTCAACCCCCCTGGTTCATTCCGGCGATCCCGACCAGAACGAGGGTCTCGTTGATTTCATTCGCCGCCCCGAGCACATCCCCGGTGACGCCGCCCATTTTCCGGACAAAAAATTTTTCCAGCAGGAACGTGCTGAAAACCACCAGCCCCCAGAGGATAAGGCCCGGCATTTTGAAAAAGAGGAGGCTGAAAGTTAGGGAAAGGATCCCCGCGGCGAGCCATTCCTTGTTCGTCAGGGTCTCTTTGAAGGCCAGCCCCAACCCCCCTTCCTTCCGGGCATAGGGGGCGCGGCGGAGCAATTGCACCATGGAGTAACGGCTGAGGGCCAAAGCCACCACCAAACCCTTCATGGCCGTCTGCTTGGGAAGGGAATCCAAGGCCAGGTATTTGATCCCGAGGATCAGGATCAGCCCGATGACCCCGAACGACCCCACCCGGTGGTCTCTCATGATCCGCATTCTCTCTTCCGGCGTCTTCCCATGGGCGAGCCCGTCGAGGGTGTCGGCCAGACCGTCCAAATGAAAGGCCCCGGTCAAAAGAACCAGAAGAAGAACCAGAATGCCGTCGGCCAGGCCTCGGGGAAAAATCCCGACCAGAACCCAGAAAGGGAGCCAGAGGATCAAGCCCAGGCAAGAGCCGATGAGGGGGTAACAGGCCATGGAGGGACCCAGCAGCCGGGGGTCCGTTTCCCCCTTGGCTTTCACCCAGGGAAGCACGGTCAGGAACTGCCAGGCGAGAGCGAAGCGGGTCATAGGTTCTTTCCCGCCACCCCGGCCTCGGAGAAAGTCGCCATCTCCGTGAGAATTTTCACCGCCCCTTCGATGAGGGTCATGGCCAGGGCCGCGCCCGTCCCTTCTCCCAGGCGCAAAGATAAATTGAGGAGCGGTTTCTGCCCCAGATACTCCCACATGAAACGATGGCCGATTTCCACCGACTGGTGCGAAGCAAACAGGTAATCCCGGATCGCGGGATTCAGGGCCACGGCGATCATGGCCCCGGCGGTGGAAATGAAACCGTCCACGACCACGGGGATCCGCCGGAAGGCGCACCCGATGATGAGGCCGGCGATGCCGGCGATTTCAAGCCCGCCCACCTTGGCCAGTACGTCGAGAGGGTCCTTGGGGTCGGGGGCGTTGAACCGGATCGCCTCGGTAATCACCCGGATTTTGCGTTGGAGGGCCGGGTCGTCGATGCCGGTTCCACGGTGGGTCACTTGCGCAACCGGCAATCCCGCCAAGGAGCTGAGAATCGCGCTGCTCGCCGTCGTGTTGCCGATCCCCATGTCGCCGGTTCCCACCAGGGTCGCCCCTTCCCTCCGGGCCCGGTCCGCCATCTCCAGGCCTACGGCGACGGCATCGAGTGCTTCCGCGGGAGAAAGGGCCGGACCTTTGGCCATGTTCCGGGTCCCCCGGGCGATCTTTCGGATCAGGAGCCCGGGAGCCGGTTCGAAATCGTGGTCCACGCCGATATCCACCACCACGACCTCGGCGCCGACGTGGCGGGCCAGAACGTTGATGCCCGCTCCCTGACGCAAAAAGTTGTATACCATCTGCTGGGTGACTTCTCGGGGATACGCGCTCACCCCTTCGGCGACCACCCCGTGATCCGCCGCAAAAGTAAAAATGATTTTCTTCCCCATAACGGGCCGGACATTTTCGACGACGGCGGCATATCGCCCGGCGATTTCCTCGAGCTGGCCCAGGCTCCCCACCGGCTTGGTCAGACTGTCCAGGCGTTCCTGCGCGCGGGAAAGAAAATCCTTTTTGACCGGCTGGATCGCCGCCAGGGTCGTTTTCAACGATTCCGGCATTATTTACCCCTTTATTTTCCAGGGCAAGCCGCTTATCAGGAGGTACACTTCATCGGCCTCCTGGGCCACCCTCTGGTGAATCAGCCCCCCCAGGTCCCGGAACATCCGGGCCGCGGGGTTCTCCGGAACGATTCCCATCCCCACCTCGTTGCTCACCAAAATCACCGTGCCGGGGGCTTTCCGGGCCGCTTTCAGGAAGCCGGTCCGCGGCCGACAGAATCTTTTTTTCCCCCCACCCCGCCATCATGAGATTGGACAGCCAGAGGGTCAGGCAGTCCAGGAGGATAAGCCGGAAGCGGCGCCCCTCTTTTTGGACGACCTCGGCGATCTTTATCGGTTCCTCCAGGGTCCGCCAGGCTTTGGGCCGGGTTTTTTTATGCCGCGCGATCCGCTTTTTCATTTCCTCGTCCAGAGCCTGGGCCGTTGCCAAGTAGGCTTTAGATCCGGGAAACGTCTGGGCGATTTGCTGGGCGAACCGGCTCTTTCCGCTCCGCGCGCCGCCGGTGATAAAAATGATTTTTTTATTCATAAGGAATTTTTACCACCGAGATCACAGAGAACGCAGAGAAAAATCAATTCAAAAAAAAATATAAACGAACGGGTTTGCATTTGTCTTCATGGGGTTGCCTGCATTTTCTTCTCTGCGTGCTCTCTGTGCTCTCTGTGGTGCGGAAAATAAAAAAACCCAACCTTCGGGGGAAAAGGTTGGGTCCCTTGGACATGCGTCGAGAGCCCACCCCTCCCCGCGGAAGGATTGCCTATGAGCATCCCGTCGAAAAGGTTTCCTGGCTTGCGGCTGCCTACTCCCCACGCCTTCCCGGACAGAGTCCAGTGGCTGAAGCCGGCATTAGGCTCAAGGTTAAAGGTCCAAGACAAAGGGATTTCTGTTTATCCCCTTGCGCCTCAACACCTTGCGCCTTGCGGCTTCTTGTGGCTTTCGTTCCGCTTACAGTTGCGGGGCAGCGGGGGATTTTCACCCCCTTCCCTCGCCGACGGCATAAATGCAAACAAACAGCTATCAGCAGTCAACGATTTGCGGGAGATTTCCTGCTTTTCGCCGAAAGCTGAATGCTGATAGCTGTTTTATCTTCACACCTTCAAAATGGAAAGTCAAATCCCTTTTTTCGCGGCCCGGCTCACCTGTTGAGGTATTTATGGATCGCATCGGCCGCCTTGCGGCCGGCGCCCATGGCCAGGATGACGGTGGCCGAACCGGTCACGATATCCCCCCCGGCGTAAACCCCTTCTTGCTGGTGGCGCCGGTTTCCGGATCGGCGACGATATAACCCCATTTATTGGTCTGCAAGTCCGGCGTCGTAGATTGGATCAGGGGGTTCGCCCCGGTGCCGATGGCTACAATCAACAGGTCGATCCCCATTGGAAACTCCGACCCGGGAATGGGGAGGGGCCGCCGCCGCCCCGATTGGTCCGGTTCCCCCAATTCCATCCTCTGGCACTCCATCCCGGTGATCCAACCATCGTCGTTCCCCTGGATCTTGACCGGAAGCGTCAGGAAATGGAACTGGATCCCCTCTTCTTCGGCATGATGAACCTCCTCGATCCGGGCGGGAAGCTCCTTTTTCGACCGGCGGTAAACGATGTAGACATTTTCCGCCCCGAGACGGATGGCCGTCCGGGCCGAATCCATGGCCACGTTTCCTCCGCCCAGCACCGCCACATTCTTTCCTTTGGCGATCGGCGTGTCATATTGCGGGAAAAGGTAAGCTTTCATCAAGTTCGAGCGGGTGAGGTATTCATTGGCCGAATAGACCCCGTTTAAATTTTCCCCGGGAATGTTCATGAAGGTCGGCAGCCCGGCGCCCGTTCCCAGAAAGACGGCGTCATACCCGTTGGCCATCAGTTCGTCCACCGTGGCGATCTGGCCGATCACCTGATCGGTTTTGATTTCCACCCCCACCTTCCCCAAGTAGTCCACTTCGGCCTGCACGATGGCTTTGGGAAGTCGGAATTCCGGGATTCCGTAGACAAGAACGCCTCCGGCCTTGTGCAGAGCCTCGAAAACGGTCACCTGGTGCCCCTTTTTGATGAGGTCTCCGGCCACGGTCAACCCCGCCGGCCCGGACCCCACGATGGCCACCTTTTTCCCCGTGGGCGCGGCTTTCGGCGGCATGATGAATTCACCGTGGATCCGCTCGCGGTCCGCCGCAAAACGTTCGAGGCGGCCGATGGCCACCGGTTCCCCCTTTTTCCCCAGGATGCACATCTTCTCGCACTGATCCTCCTGGGGACAGACCCGGCCGCAGACCGCCGGGAGGGTGTTCATCTCCTTGAGCTTGCGGGCCGCCCCCAGAAAGTCGTCCTGGAGGATCATCCAGATGAACGAGGGGATGTCGATGGAAACCGGGCAACCCGCCACGCAAGCCGGTTTCTTGCACTGCAGACATCGGCTCGCCTCCAATTTGGCAAGCTCCGCCGAGTACCCGAAGGGGACTTCTTCGAAGTTCTTCGCTCTGACCCTTGCTTCCTGCTCGGGCATCTTCTGCCGGGGGATCGCCTCTTTCTTCTTCTTTTCCGGTGTATCCGCCATCATTGCTTCCCTCCGCCGCAGGCCCCGCCGGCATGCTGGAACGCTTCCAGGGCTTGTTTCTCCTGGGGCAGATAGGCTCTCTGGCGTTTCACGAGCTCGGCGAAGTTGACCTCGTGGCCGTCAAACTCCGGCCCGTCCACACACACAAACCGGGTTCTCCCCCCCACGCTGACCCGACAGGCGCCGCACATCCCCGTGGCATCGACCATGATGGGGTTCAGGCTGACAACCGTCTTCAGATTTCGGGTCCTCGTGAGGTTACAGACGACCCGCATCATGGGGACAGGGCCGATGGTTACGACCAGATCAATGTGCGTGCCCTGGTCCAACAAATCCTGCAAAGCGTCGCTTACAAACCCGTGGTAACCGTAGCTGCCGTCGTCGGTGCAGACCCTGAGGAAGTCCGAGACCTTGCCCATTTCCTCCTCGAGGATCAGGAGGTTCTTGGTCCGGGCGCCGATGATCGAGAGAACCCGGTTCTCCGCCAGGCGCATCCCTTTGGCAATGGGATACACCGGAGCGATCCCGATTCCCCCGCCGATACACGCGACCGTCCCGAATTTTTCGATATGGGTGGGGTGGCCCAAGGGGCCGATAAGATCCAAAATGGAGTCGCCGCGGGAGAGGGCGCCGAGATGGGCCGTCGATTTGCCCACTTCCTGAAAGATGAGGGTGATCGTTCCCCCGTCCGGGTCGGCGTCGGCGATCGTCAGGGGAATTCGCTCCCCTTCCTCGTGGGTCCTAAGGACAATGAACTGGCCGGGCTTCCTTTTCCGGGCAATTTCCGGCGCCAGCACCTTGAACTGTTTGACCGCGCTCGCCAGAACTCGGATTTCGACAATGGGGAACACCCTGGACTCTCCTTTCTCCGGAACGGCTCGGAGCTCCGTTTGGAACAGGGAAACGGAAGGGTTACAGTTCCAAAGGGAAAACTCCAATTGGGGATAAAAGACCCTGGCCGCCGGGTGAAAGCTTTTTAAATCACTTTATTCAAGGCGTACTCAATGATCCCTTCGGCTCCTTTTTTCAAAAGAAGGGGAATGAGTTCGCGCACCACTTCTTCCCGGACCACCACTTCCACGGAATACCAGTCGCTTTGATACAGGGAGGCCACCGTGGGGGCGTTCAAGCAGGGAAGAATGGCGATGATCTCCTGAAGGTTCTTCTGCGGGATATTCATCTTCAGGCCCACCATCCGGTCGGCCCCGAGAGCCGCCCTGAGCAGGGTTGAGATCTGGAGGATCTTCTCCTTCTTCCAGGGGTCCGCCCAGGCTTCTTTGCTGGCGATCAACCGCGGAGTCGACTGCATGAGCTCCTGAACGATCCTTAGGCCGTGGGCCCGGATCGTCGAGCCCGTCTCCGTTACATCCACGATCGCATCCACGAGCCCCTCGACCACTTTGGCCTCGGTTGTCCCCCAGGAGAATTCGACCTTGACCTGGATTCCCCTCTCGGAGAAATACCGCCGGGTGAAGGCAAGCAATTCGGTAGCCACTTTTTTCCCCTCGAGGTCCTCCACTTTCCTGATGGGGGAGTCCTCCGTCACCACCAAAACCCACCGGGCGGGGCGGGGGCTCTCCTTGGAATAGATCAGCTCTTGAACCTCCACCACCTCGCTGTTGTTTTCCAGGATCCAGTCCTTGCCGGTAATGGCCGCATCCAGCACCCCCTCTTCCACATACCGCGACATCTCCTGGGCGCGGATAATGGCGCAGGAAAGCTCCGGGTCATCGGCCGTGGGAAAATAATTCCGGCTGCTCACCTTGATGACCCATCCGGCTTTTTGGAAAAGCTCGATCGTGGCCTTTTCCAGACTTCCCTTGGGGATGCCGAACTTCAGTTTAGCCACCGTAAACCTCCTTGGGATCGAAGACCCGCTCGCCGACCGTTTCCAGCCGTCCATCCGCCACCCGCCGATAAAAGCAGGACCGATAGCCCGTGTGACAGGCGGCGCCGCCGGTCTGTTCCACCTTCAAGAGGAGGGCGTCGTTATCGCAGTCGAGAAAGACTTCCTTGACGATTTGAACCTTTCCCGAGGTCTCGCCCTTGAGCCAGAGCTTATTCCGGGAACGGGACCAGAAACAGGCTTTCCCCGTTTCCCGGGTCTTGGCCCAGCTTTCACTGTTCATATAGGCCACCATCAGGACTTCCCCGGTTTTCCAATCCTGAACAACCGCCGGAACCAACCCGTTTCCGCGGTGAAAATCAATTTGGATTTCATCCATGTTTCTCCTCAAAAAGAGCCCCCCCGATTCGCAGGAAGATCCCCGCCGCCTGCGGGTGGGGGCGGGGCGTTTTCACTCTCTCCAGAACTCCTCTTCATTCCGCCCGGCCCTCGGCCGGCAGAACCTCTTCGCCCATTTTGCCCTTGAGGAATTTCGGAGCGGTGTTCGGGTAAAGGGCATAGGTAATCAAGTCTTCTTCCTTCCGCAGGATCCCCAGTTGCTCCGCCTCTCTTCTCAGGTCCCCCAGTTGAGGTTTGAGTTGATCGGCCGGCCTCCCTTCAATGGGCGTCCCCTTGCCGATAATTTTCTTGCGAATCTCGGGATCGATGGGGGCCGGAGTTTTCCCGTAGTATCCCAGGCAATACTCCTTCACTTCTTTGGAAACCTGCCCATATCGTTTGCCCATGATCACGTTCAGAACGGCCTGGGTCCCCACAATCTGGGAGGTGGGCGTGACCAGGGGGGGGTAGCCGAGGTCCCTTCTCACCTGCGGGATCTCCTTTAGAACCGCAGGGTACAGCTCCGCCTTTTTCTGCTCCTTGAGCTGGGAAAGCAGGTTCGAAAGCATGCCCCCTGGAACCTGATGAAGGAAGACGCCGATGTCCGGACGCTGGGCGATCGGATCGAACAGGCTTTGATACTTTTCCCGGAGGGTGGCGAAATAGCCGCTGAGTTTGGCCAACTCCTCCAAATTCAAACCGGTGTCATATTCAGTCCCTCGGAAAGCGGCGGCGATCGATTCGGTCGGAGGCTGGGAGGTTCCCCCGCTGAACGGCCCCAGGGCTGTGTCCACGATATCCACGCCGGCCTGAATGGCCGCCACATAACTCAGGGGAGCAACCCCGCTGGTACAGTGGCTGTGAAGAGCAAGGGGGAGGCGGACCGCCTTTTTGAGCGCTCGGATGAGTTCGAAAGAGTTGTGGGGGGTCAACAACCCGGCCATGTCCTTCACGCAGAGGGAATCGCACCCCACTTCTTCCAGATCCAAGGCCAAATCCACGAAGTTAGCAATGGTATGCACCGGGCTCACGGTGTAACAGATGGTTCCCTGGACATGCGCCTTCTTTTCCTTGGCCGCCCGGATGGACATGTCCATGTTGCGGATGTCGTTCAGGGCATCGAAAATCCGGAAAATCCCGACTCCGTTTTTGACGGCCAGGCGGACGAACTCTTCCACCACATCATCGGCGTAATGCCGGTATCCGACCAAATTCTGGCCGCGCAGGAGCATCTGCAAGGGGGTTTTGGGCATGTGTTCGCGAAGCACGCGCAGGCGTTCCCACGGGTCTTCGTCCAGGAAGCGGATGCAGGCGTCGAAGGTGGCCCCCCCCCAGACTTCGAGGGAGAAAAAACCGACGGGGTCCATGTCCGCAGCAATGGGGAGGATATCCTTGAGCCTCATCCGGGTGGCGATGAGGGACTGATGGGCGTCCCGGAGAGTCGTGTCCGTAATCCGCAAGGGCATGGGCCCCTCCTTAATATCTGAAAAAAATAAAGCCGGCCCCTTTCGGCCGGCTTCTCTGTCTTCTCATGGAAAGCGAAAAGCGCAGGGGGGATTTTCCTTTGTCTGCTGCAAAATTGATTCTATCCGATAGCGGGAAAAAGTCAAGGCTGTCGCACGTCCACGGTATTGTCATAAAAGGTGCTCCCGTTCCCGCGGTCGGTCAACCGCTGCGAGGTGAGAGCGTTGACCGACCCCTTCCCCGGACAGTGCTCCAGCCACCACACCCCTTCCGCGACCACGACCCCGGCGGGAACGCGGGCGGTGGTCTTCAAAACAAAGGTCGCTTCGCCGAGGGGATTGAAAGCCGTGACGGGTTCTCCTTCTTTCAGACCCTTTCCCTTGGCGTCGAGCGGATTCATCTGCAGAAACATGGCCTTTTCTTTCGTCCGCAGATCGTCCCGCTCACGAAAAGAGGAGTTCAGCCCGAACAGGCTCGGCCCGGTCATCAACCGGAAGGGGAAATCCCCCCCATACGGGGGGAAATAGACCGGCAAAGGCTGGGGTTCTTTGGGATTGCGGATTTCGATTTTGCCGGAAGCGGTCTTGAACTGCATCTTCCCGCTTTCCGGAAAAGGGAGCTCCACGGCCCTTCCCGCCCGAAAAGCGTGAAGATCGATCCCTTCCCGCATGGGGTTGGGAGCGGAGACCATAAGGTCGATCAGATCCTCCGCCGACTGCCGGAAAAAAGGCTCGGGGAACCCCATGGCCTCGGCCAGAAGGGAAAAGACCTCCCAGTTGGATTTGCTCTCGCCCACCGGAGGAATCAGCGCCTCAGCCCGTTGAACGCAGTAGGTGCCGTAGGCGCGGTAAAGATCGCTGTGCTCCAGCGAGCTCGTCGCCGGAAGGACGATGTCGGCCAGGCGGGCCGTGTCCGTCATGAATCTCTCGTGAACGACCGTGAAAAGATCCTCCCTCGCCAGGCCTTTCAAGACCTGGTTCTGGTCCGGGGCCACCGCCGCCGGGTTGGAATGATATACGTACAGGCTTTGGACCGGAGGGTTTTTGAGCCGATTCAAAGCCTCGCCCAACTGGTTCATGTTCACGAGGCGGGGGGTCCCGGTTAGAAAATCCTCCCGCAGGACTTCCTTCATAGAAAAAGCGCCGCCGCTGCCGGTGCTCGCCAGACACCCGCCTCCCTTCCGGGCATGGGCGCCGACCAAGGCGGGCAGGCAGACGATGGTGCGGACGGTCATGGCCCCGTTGCCGTAACGGGAAAGGCCCGCCCCCAGGCGGATAAAGGGGGCTCTGGCCCTTCCATACGCCTTGGCCATGGCTTCCAGGGTTTCCCGGGGAAGCCCGGTCAACCGGCTGACTCTCTCCGGCGGGTAATCGGGGAGAACGTTCTTTTTGAAATCCTCAAAACCTATCGCCTGGGCATCGATAAAACCTCGGTCGATGCGGTCGTCCCGCACCAGAAGGTGCATCATCCCCAAGGCCAAGGCGCCGTCGCTTCCGGGGCGAACGATGAAGATCTGATCGGCCGCCGGCGCAGTCGGCGTCTCGTAGGTTTCGATCAACCAGACCCTGGCCCCCTTTTCCTTCGCTCTTTTTACGCAGTTCAGAAAGTGGATATGGGTGGCGGCGGCATTGATCCCCCACAGGATGATCAAATCGCTCTCCTCCGCCTCCTGGGGAGGCGGGCCCGCTGTTTCCCCCATGACCGCTTTCCAACCCGCTTCTTTTGCCGAAGTGCAGATGGTTCGTTCCAGGCGGGAAGCCCCCAGGCGGTGGAAAAAGGGGTGCCCGGCATTACGTTGCACCAGGCCCATGGTCCCGGCATAGGAATAGGGGAGAATGGCTTCGGCCCCGTGGCGGGTGATGATTTTTTCCCATTCCTTGGCAATGACCCCCACGGCCTCATCCCAGGTACCGGGCCGAAACAATCCGGCCCCCTTGGCTCCCTCGCGAAAAAGCGGACGGGTCAGGCGCCGAGGAGAGTGAACCGTATCCTGATATCGGTTCATCTTGGGACAAAGGGTTCCCCGCGTAAAGGGATGGTCCGGGTCCCCGCTCACTTTGACGGCCTTTCCCTCCCGCACCTCTACCAGAAGCCCGCACGTATCCGGGCAATCATAAGGGCATACAGATCTTTTCACTTCCGCCGTCACCCTCTCCTCCTTTTCCTCCTCCTCCATTTTTTTCGGCCAGGATGCTCTCAGGTCGCCGCCGGGTCTTGCCGATGAATTGAAAGTCGGGTCTTGGAATGCTGCCCTTCATTATATCTCTAAATTTCTTCCAAGAGCAAATTCAAGTACCCGGGGCAGGCGGGCGTCGAGTCCTGCAGTTTGCTCCTCGTCTCCTGGGGATGCTTCCTTTTTGGGGGATAGGGGGAAAGAGAAAGCGATGGAAAAGGGGGCGGGCCGAATCATATTGGGGCACGGATTTTTCCACAGGCGCGGATTTTTCGGACTTTTCGATTTGACGACCTTCCGATAATATGCTAAACTGTTGATTATCTTGAATATTTTGATGATCTCATAAAAAGATCGCCGGAACGCTGGTTGCGCTTGTGAGGTTGTCCAGCGGACCCCAAATTTCAGGCGAGCGCGGCTCGCCCCTGCGCTGCAAGACGCGGAATCCCGCCCCGCGCAGGACAGATGGGCTTTTGCAGAGCCATCAATATTTTGGAAAAGGACTTTGATGAATCCCAGGATTTTCAGAGAGTATGACATTCGCGGCTTGGTGGATACGGATTTGACCGACGAAGTCGTTTTTGCCCTTGGTCGGGGTTTTGCCACTTATCTTTCCCGGCTCGGGAAGAGAAACGTCGTCGTGGGCAGAGACGGGCGTCTCAGTTCTCCCCGGTTCCGGGTCCCTCTGGTGGAAGGGATGCTTGCGGGGGGGCTGGATGTCGTCGACGTGGGCGTCTGCCCCACCCCGGTGTTTTACTATTCTCTGTTTCATCTGGACCGGGACGGCGGGGTGATGATCACCGGAAGTCACAACCCGCCCGAGTTCAACGGCTTCAAAATTTGCGTGGGAAAAACCACGATCCATGGAAGCGAGATTCAAGCCCTCCGGAAGATCGTCGAAGAGGGCCGTTTCGTCGGGGGAAAGGGGGCGGTCTCCTTGCGGGAGATCATCCCGGACTATCAGGACTATCTTTTGAGAAATATCCGCCTGGAACGAAGGCTGAAGGTGGTCGTCGACAGCGGGAATGGAACGGCCGGAGCCGTCGCTCCCAAGGTTTTGCGTGACTTGGGGTGCGAGGTTATCGATCTGTTCTCGGAAATCGACGGCCGGTTCCCGAACCATCATCCGGACCCCACGATTCCGGAAAACATGCGCGCCCTGATTGCCGGAGTCCTTGAGGCTGACGCCGAGTTGGGCATCGGCTTCGACGGGGATGCGGACCGCATCGGCGCCGTGGATCATCGCGGCAACATCATCTGGGGGGACCAGCTTTTGGTCCTTTTTTCCCGCGAAGTCCTGGGCCGGCATCCGGGCGCCACCATCGTCTCCGAGGTCAAATGCTCCCAGAACCTCTATGACGACATCGCCAAAAACGGCGGGCGGGGCATCATGTGGAAGGCGGGCCATTCCCTTCTGAAGAGCAAGATGAAAGAAGAGGGGGCGCTCTTGGGGGGAGAGATGAGCGGGCACATCTTTTTCGCCGACCGGTATTTCGGATACGATGACGCCATTTATGCGTCCTGCCGGTTGCTGGAGATTTTGTCCCGCTCGAACCGCAGGATCCACGAGCTTTTGGGCGATCTTCCCCGAACCTGGAACACGCCCGAAATCCGGGTGGATTGCCCCGACGAGCAGAAATTTGGCCTGGTGGAAAAGGTCCGGGAATCCTTTCGCCGGGAAATCCCTCTGGTTGAGGTGGACGGCGTGCGGCTCCTGTTCCCGGACGGGTGGGGCCTGGTCAGGGCCTCGAACACCCAGCCGGTCTTAGTCCTGCGCTTCGAAGCCCGGTCGGAAAAACGACTCCGGGAAATCCGGGAACTGGTCGAAAAAAGAGTGGCTAAGTTTTCCCAAATCGATCTTTCGCGGTAGGAAATACATTCACCACAGAGGGCACAGAGAACACAGAGAAAAGCTAATAATCCAAAAGCGGGCGGATACGGCTTTTTCTATTCTTTATTCTTGATGGTTTTGCAAAAAATTGTCACTCCGGTGAAAACCGGAGTCCAGGTCTTTTATAACCATTCGGGAATACTGGATTCGCGCTTTTTTCCAGATTATTATTCTTTATTCTTAATTTTTTATTTCTGTCTTTAAACTCTGTGCTCTCTGTGCCCTCTGTGGTGATTTTTTTTGCTTCTGAATTTGACCCCGGAAAGAAGGAAAAATGAAAAAAGACTCCGTTTATGCGGTCATCATGGCCGGCGGGGGGGGAACCCGTTTCTGGCCTTGGAGCCGGGAAAAGCGCCCCAAGCAGGTTCTCCCGATTCTCTCGGATCGATCCATGATTTGGGAGACCGTGGAGCGGATCCGCCCGTTCATCCCCGGGGAAAAGATTTACATCGTCACCGCCCGCTCCCAGGTTGCCGACCTGCGCCGGGAAATTCCCCAGGTCCCGGAAGAAAACCTTCTGGCCGAACCGGTGGGGAGAAATACCGCCCCCTGCCTCTGTTTGGCGGCCATCCCTGTTCATCGGCAAGACCCCCGAGGCGTGATGGTCGTCCTCTCCGCCGATCATGCCATCGGCAGCCATCGGGGCTTTTTGAGAACGCTCCGCGCCGCCGTTGACTTTGCCCGGGAACAGGATTATCTCGTCACCCTGGGGATCGTCCCCACCGGCCCCGAAACGGGGTACGGATATATCGAAAAAGGAAGCCCCCTGGCCGAAATTCGCGGCCTTCCGGTCTTGCGGGCGAAATCCTTCCGCGAGAAACCGTCTCTCTCCAAGGCGAAGGCTTACCTCCGATCCCAGAAGTATCTTTGGAACAGCGGCATGTTCGTCTGGAGGGCGGATGTTTTCCGGGAAGCGGTGAAACGCCATCTGCCCGGGCTTTATGCGGATATGCGCCGTCTGGAGAAGAGCCTGGGGACGCCCCGCGAGAAAAAGGCGCTGGAGGAGACCTATGCCTGCTGCCCCGCCGTTTCCGTGGACTATGGCGTCATGGAGAAGGCGAAGAACGTGGCTTTGATCGAGGCCCAATTTTCTTGGAACGACGTGGGAAGCTGGGCCGCCCTCGGCAAAATCTGCGCGCCGGACAAAAACGGCAATGCCTTGTTCTACCGCCCCCGGACGGGACCGGGCCGAGGTCTTCTGCTCGACAGTTCGGGGTGTCTGGTCCGCAGCGAAGAAAAGTTGATTGCCCTGGTCGGCATGAAGGATACGGTTGTCGTCGAGGCGGGCAACGCTCTCCTCGTCTGCCCGCGTGACCGAACCCAGGACGTGAGGCGGGTCCTGGAGGAGCTGAAGGCCCGCGGGTGGAAGGAATACCTATGATTTCCAAAAGGATTCACCACGGAGAACACAGAGCTCACAGAGATAAATATTTATAGTCCTTTTGAACAGCATCTGCTCTGATTCACTATTTAAGATGATTCCTTCCGCGCTCTTTGCAGTTTTGTATTTAATTTTTAAGGCCTTTAATAATTGATGAACTCGTAAAAAGTCGTCATTCCCGCGCATGCGGGAATCCAGAATCTGCCAAGATATTGAAAAGACTGGATTCCTGTTTTCACGGGAATGACGGAATAGCCCATTTTCAGACTTTTTACGAGCTCATCATAATTCTCAGCATTTTTTTTGGCTTTTTCTCTGTGTTCTCTGTGATCTCTGTGGTGAATATTTTTTTGAGGCATTCTTTATGTTGATCATTCCGGCCATCGATATTCGCGGCGGAAAATGTGTCCGCCTTTTTCAGGGCGATTACGGGAAAGAAACCCTTTACGGAGAAGACCCGGTGGAGATGGCCCGCCGTTGGATCGCCCAAGGCGCCGGGTTTCTCCACTTGGTTGACCTGGACGGCGCCCGCGAGGGGGCGCCGCGAAACCGGGAGGTCATCCGCCGGATTCTAAAGATCGCTTCCATTCCCGTCCAGATCGGCGGGGGCATCCGCGATCTGAACGACATCGAGGACGACCTTGCCTCCGGAGCCGGCCGGGTCATTCTGGGCACGGCCGCTTATGCCGACCCTAACTTCTTGGCCGCGGCCTGCCGGCGCTGGCCCGACCGGATCGCCGTAGATATCGCCGCCCGGGGCGGGAATGCCGCCATCTCGGGCTGGACCCGGGAAACCGAGATGCCGGCCCTTGAACTTGCCAGGAGGTGCGAGTCTCTCGGCGCCTCTTGGATCGTCTACACCGATATTCTGCGGGATGGGGCCCAGCAGGGAATCAACCTGGAAAGCACCCGTCTCTTTGCCCGCTCGTTGCACGTCCCGGTCATCGCCTCCGGGGGAGTCTCAACAATCAAGGATATCGTTTCCCTACTTCCGCTCGAGGCCGAGGGGGTCCGGGCCGTGATCGTGGGTCGGGCCTTGTATGCCGGGACCTTGGACTTGCGGAAAGCCATTTCCCTGGCCGAAAGGAATCAGAGCTGAAATGCTCACCAAACGGATCATCCCCTGCCTGGATGTGAAAGACGGCCGGGTGGTGAAAGGCACAAACTTCATCCACCTCCGGGACGCCGGGGACCCGGTGGAAAACGCCCGGGAGTACGACGGCCAGGGAGCGGACGAGCTGACCTTTCTGGATATTACCGCTTCCTCGGAGCACAGGAAAATCATTCTGGACGTGGTCCGCCGCACGGCGGAAGAGGTTTTTATGCCCTTGACCGTGGGAGGCGGGGTCCGAAGCCTGGAGGACATCCGGGAGCTTTTGCAGGCGGGGGCGGACAAAGTCTCGATCAATACGGCCGCGGTAAACAACCCCGAACTGGTCCGGGCGGCATCCGAAAGATTTGGAACCCAGTGCATCGTTGTCGCCATCGACGCCAAGAGGAAGAACGCCTCCCCGGAGCATTGGGACCAAGCGGAAAGAGCCCTTCGCAGGGAAGACGGCCTTCTCCCTCCCGCGGTTGGCCTCCGATCTTTCCTGGGAAGTTTTTATCCACGGAGGAAGAACGCCCACCGGCCTGGACGCCCTCGCGTGGGCTCGCAAAATGGAGGCTTACGGGGCCGGGGAAATCCTGCTCACCAGCATGGACCGGGATGGGACCAAAATCGGCTACGACCTTCCTCTGACCCGGATCTTCTCCGACTCCTTGAACATCCCCATTATCGCCTCCGGAGGGGCGGGAACCCTGGAACACCTGCAGGAAGCCCTAACTTGGGGGAAGGCGGATGCCGTATTAGCCGCTTCGATCTTTCATTACCGGGAGCATACGGTCGGACAGGCAAAGGAATTTCTTAGAAACAAGGGGATTCCGGTCCGCAAGAGCCCTCCTCAGGATAACGCCTTGGAATGAAAATTAAAAATACTTTCAAAAATTATTTGACATTTTTTACGGGATGGGCGTAATATATATAATTTACGGGTATTATAAAATTCAAAAATAGCTGAATTTCAACTGGAAATCTCACCTGCAGATCGACCCCCGATGGCAATACAGATCTGGAAAGGGTGAGTTTTTCGTCTTTTCTCTTAAAATTTTTGAATTTGTTAATATTTTTAAAATATACAGTCTGTTCGGGAGGGAGGGAGAAAATGAATGCCGGGGGTAAAAGTTAAAGAAGGTGAGTCCTTCGAAAATGCCCTGAAACGCTTCAAGAAGCAGTGCGAAAAGGCCGGAATCCTCTCTGAAATCCGCAAGCGGGAGCACTACGAAAAGCCCAGCGTCAAGAGGAAGAAGAAAGCCTTGGCGGCGCGCAAGCGGGCCATGAAGCGAATGCGGGTTTACGAAGAATAGCCAAACATGTCGTTACGAGAACGGATCGAAAAAGATTTCACCGACGCGCTCAAGGCCCGCGACGAAAGAAGACTTTCTGCCCTGCGCCTTTTTAAGACCGATCTGAAAAAACGCGAAGTGAGCGGTCCAAAAAGGGAAATCGCGGATGCGGAAGCGGTGGAGGTTCTTTCCTCCCTCGTGAAGCAGAGGCGGGAGTCTATTCGTTTGTTCCAGGAAGGGCATCGGCAAGATCTCGTCGCCAAGGAAGAGGCCGAGTTGAGCATTCTCCTCGCCTATCTTCCCCAACCTTTTTCCCCATCGGAACTCGAAGGGTTGATCGACCAAACGGTCGCCGAAACCCAGGCGACCGGCCCCAAAGACCAAGGGAAAGTCATGAAAGTTATTATGAGCAAGGTCGCGGGGCGGGCCGATGGGAAGGCGGTCAGCGAAATCGTCAAACAAAAATTATCCAAAATGGCGAGCTGAGCCCTTTCGGGGTTCCGCTCGCCTTCTTTTCATTCCGAGACCCTGAAATCGCTCGGGGAGAATGGTTCCGGGGAGGGACTTTTATTTTTCTTTCTCGGTATCAGGCAGAAATATCCTGGGATCGCCTTGGCCTTTCTTTCCGAAGAATCGCGAAATCAGGGAAAGAGTTTTGCCCGTTTCCCGCCCCCACCTCACGGTTCACGAGAATTCTGCGCGGTTTATTCCAAAACATCCACGGGGAGAATAAGATCGCAGGCTCCCCTTTTTTGAAGGCGGGATGGCCGCCGGGAATCCAAATTTCCGGGCATGAGGCAAATTCATGGAGGAGCGCGCGCTCCGCGTTTTAGAATTTTTTCCTTTTCTGCAGACCCTGAAGACCTTCGCCGCAACCGAGGTCGGGCTGGCTGTCTGTCTCTCGCTCCGCCCCTCCGGGAAAAAAGCGGAAATTGAACTGGGCCTTCGGGAAACGGTCGAAGCCTCCCGGATCCTGGAGGAAGAGGGCCCGCCTCCTTTTTCGGGGACTCTCGAAGTGCGCTCCCTCCTTCCGCGCGCCCGCGCCGAAGGGGCCTGCCTTCTCCCGGAAGACCTCCTCGCCGTCCGGAGCACGATCGGCGCTTCCTCCCGAGTCAAGCGGTTTCTCGAAAAGGCCCCTCCTCGATACCCGCGCCTCCAGAGGATGGGGGAGAGACTGCCCGAGCTTGAGGATTTGCGCGAACGCCTTCATGCCGCCCTTGGCCCCCGCGGCGAAATCCTGGACTCGGCCAGCGAAGCGCTTGCCCGCCTCCGCCGCGAGATTCAGCAGGCCCGCAGCCGGATCCGGAGCTCTCTGGAAGCCCTCTGGGGGCAGGAAAACCTCCGGAAGATTTTTCAGGACCAAATCATCACCCTCCGGCAGGACCGCTATGTTTTGGCGGTGAAGGCGGAATGCAAGAACGCCCTGCCCGGAATCATTCACGACCAGTCCCAATCCCGGGCCACCTTCTTTGTCGAACCTTTGGCCACGGTGGAGGAAAACAACGACCTCAATCTTCTCCTCCAGGACGAAAAGGAAGAAGAGCGGCGGATCCTCCTCGAGTTGACGGCGTGGATCCGGGAGGAGAGCGAAGCGATTGCCTTCGCCGTGGACCTCCTCGGCGGCCTGGATTCGATCTTCGCCAAAGCCCAATACGCCCGATCCGCCGGCGCCGTTGTCCCGACACTCAACGAAGAAGGAGTCTGGGATCTGCGCCGGGCCCGCCACCCCCTGTTGGACCCCAAAGTTACGGTTCCGGTCCATCTCCACCTGGAAAGGGAGCAAAGCACTTTAATCCTTACCGGGGCCAACACCGGGGGCAAGACGGTTTCGTTGAAAACTCTCGGTCTTTTGACCCTGATGGCGCAGTGCGGCATTCCCATCCCCGCGGAGGAAGGAAGCCGGGTGGCCGTGGTGCAGAAGGTATTCGCCGACATCGGCGATGAGCAGAGCCTGCAGGACAACCTGAGCACGTTTTCGGCATGGATCCGGACCACGGCCCGGATCGTCCAGGAGGCCGATGCCTCCTCCCTTGTCCTCTTGGATGAAGTCGGGGGCGGGACCGACCCCGCCGAAGGAGCCGCCCTGACCATGGCCCTGATCGACCTCCTGCGAGCGCGGGGCGCCAAGACGGCGGTTACCACCCATCTCCATCTGCTCAAGGCTTACGGATCCCTCCACCCCGATGTGGTCAATGTGTCCGTGGAGGTCAACCCGGACACCCTTCGTCCGACCTATCGCCTGGTTTACGGACGCCCGGGGGAAAGCTACGCTCTGCTCATGGCCGAAAAGTACGGCATGCCCCCGGAGTTGATTGGCCGGGCGAAAAGCTACCTGGGGGAGGGAGACCGAAAAATGGGGGAACTCCTGGCCGCCTTGGAGCGCAACCAACAGGAATGGGAGAACAAGATCCGGGAGGCCGAAGATCTGAAAAGAGCGGCAAGGGCGGACCGGGAACAAGCCGACGCCGTTCTTCTCCGGGCAAAAGCCGAAGCGGAAGAACGTTTGGAAAAGGTCCAAGGCGACTCGCGGCAGGTAATCCAGGAGGCGCGGGACGAGCTTCGCCAACTGATTCGGGATTTCAAGGCCCGGAAGCAGAGCGATGTTCATGGCCTCGACCAGGCTATCCGGGAAAAAGAGTCGAGCCTCCGGCGATCCCTTTCTTGGAAGGAAGAAGGATCGGAAACCGACAGGACGGCCCGGATTTTACGGTTGGGTCTGGAACCCCGAGGGAACCCTTGCGCCCCCGCGAGCCGGAAGGGCGGGGGCGAAGAACATTTTTTGGACGGTTCGGTCCGGTATGAAGTCCCTTCCGCCGCCCGCGAGCTCAAAATCATCGGTTTGCGGGTCGAAGAAGCCCTTCCCCTCGTGGACAAAGCCATCGATGCCGCCCTCCTGGGGGGGTTGCGGGAGCTGGAAGTCATTCACGGAGCCGGGACCGGGCGGCTTCGAAAGGCCGTGCGGGATTATTTGCGGGAGCACGATTTTGTGGAGAATTTTGGCCCGGGGGGGCCCGGACGGGGAGGCGACGGCGTCACGGTCGTGGCGGTCGGGTCGGGGGTGCGCGGAAAGCACTCCAAGGCGCCCCGGATGGCATCCGAATGAAAGGCGGGATTCCCGAGGAAAAAATCGCCGAAATCAAGGAGAAGGCCAACCTGATCGAGGTTGTCTCCGACTTTGTTTCCTTGAGAAAAGCGGGGAAAAACCATTTAGGCCTGTGCCCGTTTCATTCGGAGAGAACCCCCTCCTTCACGGTGAATGCGGAAAAGGGGATTTTCCACTGTTTCGGGTGCGGCGTCGGTGGGAGCGTGTTCAACTTTCTGATGCGGACCCACAACTGGACGTTCCCGGAAGCCGTGCGGGAGTTGGCCAAACGCTACCACGTCGCCCTTCCTGAATGGGAACTGTCCGAGGAAGAAAAACGCCGCCGGAGCCTGAAGGCGCGCCTTTTCGAGATCAACGAAGCGGTGGCGGAATACTATCACGGGATCCTCCTTTCCCAGAAGGAAGGAGAGGAGGGAAGGAAATATTTTTCCGGCCGGGGGCTCTCGCCAGAAATCATCCGGGAACACCGCCTGGGCTACGCGCCTGCGGCCTGGGATTCTCTGGTCCTCTTTTGCCAGAAAAAGGGGATCCCCCCGAACCTGGCCGAGAGCTTGGGCCTCATCATCCCGCGGAAAGAGGGGACCGTCCCCGCCGGACGCCCGAATCATTTCGACCGGTTCCGCCGGCGGGTGATGTTCCCCATCATCCAGGAGGCGGGGCGGGTCGCCGGTTTCGGCGGGCGCATTGTAGATGAAACCCCGGGGAGCGACGGCTTGCCGCCCCCCAAATATATGAATTCTCCCGAATCGGCGATCTACAGCAAAGGGCAGATGTTTTACGGGTTGAACGCCGCCAAGGGGCCGATCCGGGAAACGGGAACGGTCCTGCTCGTTGAAGGCTATATGGACCTCCTCTCCCTTCACCAGGAAGGGATTCGCAACGTCGTTGCCTCTCTGGGCACCGCCTTGACGCCGGCTCAGGTGGCGTTGGTGGGGCGCCATGCCCGGGAGGCGGTTCTGGTCTTTGACGCCGACGAGAGCGGCCGAAAAGCGGCGCAGCGAAGCCTGGAGCTTTTTGGGGACGAAGGGGTTTCGGCCAAAGTGGCTTCCCTCCCCGCCGGCTTTGACCCGGACAGTTTTGTACGGAAGGAAAAGGCCGCCGGCTTCCGGCGCATCCTGGACGAGGCCGTTCCCGTCGTCGACTATATGCTTCAACAGGCCTTGCGCCGTCACGGGACCCAGACCGTGGAGGGAAAAGTCCGGATCGTCCGGGAGCTCCTGCCCGCCCTGAACCGGCTGCGGGATCCTTTGGAACGGAATTTGTATGTTGAGCAGATCGCCCAGAGGCTCGGGCTGAAAGAATCGCAGATTCGCGACTCCCTGCAGCGGCAGGAGGCGCCGGGTCAGGCCGGCCCCGGGCCGGCCAAGCCGACGCCTCCCGCGGGGCCGGTCCACGAACGAATTCTGCTTCAGCTCATGCTTCTTCACCCGCGCTACATGTCCGTGGTGGAGGAAACCCTGGGGCCCGAAGGCCTTTCCGATCCCCGCTACCGCAGGGTCGCCGGGGAGTTGCTGAGCTATGGGAAAAGCCGTAAGGGGGGGGACGTCGCCGGCCTTCTCCTGCAGCTGGAGGAAGACAGCAAAAATTTGGTCGCCGAACTTCTTTTGGAGGAGGAGCGGGTCATGGACGCCGACCGCATGTTTGAGGACTGCCTCCGGAAGATGAAGGCGACCCGCGTCCTCAAGGAAATTCAACAGGTGGACGAGGAGATCCGCCAGCGCAGCCTGCTGGCGAAGCAGAACCCGGCCGGCGCTTCCGGGTTGAAAGAGCTCCTCAAGCGCAAGCAGCGGCTCATGATGGAACAGAAAAAATGGATGGGCAGGCCTTCCGCGGGGGATCCCCCCGCGGGGGCGTGATGCCAGGGAAGGGGAAGAAAACGCATGGCCAAAGGACGGGAAACGGATCAGGTCAAGCAATTGATCAACCTGGGCAAGGAGAAGGGCTACTTGACCTACGACGAGGTCAACGATCTCCTGCCCCCCGATATTGTCTCTTCGGACCAGATCGACGATCTGATGATGATGTTCGGGGAGATGGATATCGAGGTCGTCGACGCCGCCCACAAATTGAAGGTCCCCAAACAGCGGGAGGAGGTCGAGCGCTTCCCTGCGGAAGAGGAGCTGGATCTGGATGCCGAGGCCCTGGGAAAATCCATCGACCCCGTGTATATGTACCTCCGCGAGATGGGCTCGGTCTCCCTGCTCACCCGGGAAGGGGAAGTGGAGATCGCCAAACGCATCGAAGCCGGGGAGAAGGAAGTCATCAACGCGGTTCTCGATTCCCCCTTGACCATCAAGGAAATCATCCAGTTCGGCGAACGCCTGGGTTCGAAGAAAATCAAGGCCAAGGAAATTGCCCAAGACCTGGACGAAGAAGAATATTTTCTCGAAGAGGAGTTCAACATCCAGCGGATCCTGGCCCTGGTCGAGCAGATCAAGAAGCTGGATGAGAAAAACCGTCAGGCGCAAGAAAAACTGAGCAAGGGCCGCCTCCCCGGCGCCCTCCGGGCCCAGACGGAAAAGCGTCTGCACGAGAACAAGGAAAAAACCGTCTTCCTGATGAAGGACATCAATCTCAAGACCAAGCATATTGACAAAATCGTCCAAAAACTGAAGGGGCTGGCGGACCGGGTGGAAAAGGCCGATGCCGAGCTTCTGGAGGTGCAGGTCCAGGCCAAGATGCCGGTCGAGCAGCTCACCCGACTTTTACGGTTGCTGCACCGGAATGGAGAGGAGTTCCGCAAATCCCTGCGTAAAACCGGCCTGAAAAAGAACGACCTGGAGGAATACGAAAGGGTCATCAAGAACGCCCAGCGGAAAATCCGCCGGGTGGAAATGGAGTCGAACTTGCCCGTCGAGGAGCTCAAACTCACGCTCCAGGCCGTCAAGAACGGTGAAACCAAAGCCGAGTTGGCCAAGAACGAGCTGATCAAGGCCAACCTCCGCCTGGTGGTTTCCATCGCCAAAAAATACACCAACCGGGGGCTGCAGTTCCTCGACCTCATCCAGGAGGGAAACATCGGCCTCATGAAAGCGGTGGATAAATTCGAATATCAGCGGGGATACAAGTTCAGCACCTATGCCACCTGGTGGATCCGCCAGTCCATCACCCGGGCGATTGCGGACCAGGCGCGGACCATTCGGATCCCGGTCCACATGATCGAAACCATCAACAAGCTGATCCGCACCTCGCGCTATTTGGTCCAGGAGCTCGGGCGGGAGCCGACCCCCGAAGAAATCGCCGAGCGGATGGACTTCTCCCTCGACAAGGTGCGCAAAGTTCTGAAGATTGCCAAAGAACCGATTTCGCTCGACACCCCCATCGGGGAAGAGGAAGACAGTTACCTTGGCGATTTTATCGAGGACAAGAAAGTCACCGCGCCTTCGGAAGCGGTGGTTCAGTTGAACCTCTCCGAGCAGACGCGGAAGGTTCTGGCGACCCTTACCCCCCGCGAGGAGAAGGTCTTGAAAATGCGCTTTGGAATCGATGAAAAGGCGGATCACACCCTCGAAGAGGTGGGGCAGAATTTCGATGTGACCCGGGAGCGAATCCGGCAGATTGAAGCCAAAGCGCTGCGCAAACTGCGTCACCCCTCCCGGTCGAAAAAACTGCGCTCCTTTGTGGAGGGTTAAGAAATATTGGGGCCCAGGGGCCGAGGATTCAAGGAAGGGCGGTGTCGGATTTCGATTTGCAGGGTCCGGAGTCGGGAATACCGGGTTTCGAAAACGGGGGCAGAGAACCTTTTGAGCTTTCCGCTTTCGATCTCATCTTTTTTTCCGAGCCCCTCGATCCCGCAACCTCATGAATCCTTGAACCCTTTGATCCCGCAGGGGTTTCGGAGGGGTTTCGATTGACAAAGGGCCTGAAACCGGGTATCTTAAAGGAATACGGGCCCATAGCTCAGCGGTAGAGCCACCGGCTCATAACCGGCAGGTCCCTGGTTCGAACCCAGGTGGGCCCACCAGGATGATTTCCGATATGAAGGTCGAAAACAAAAAGATTCTCGGGGCGAACCCGTCCCGCCCTCAAAACGCTGAGGTTTGATTGGAAAAGTGCACCTTTCGGGGTGCATTTTTTTATGGGGAGGAAAGGGCATTGCGAGAGCAAATAGAAAAGTTGGCGGTTTTGCAGACGCTGGATTTTAAAATCCGGGAAATGCAGCGGGAGAAGGACCAGATCCCCACGCGGCTGACGGCGCTGGAGGGGGATTTCAAGAAGGAGGAAGAAAAGGTTCTCGGTCAGAAAGCGGAGCTCGAACGCCTGCTCAAGGAGAGGCGGCACAAGGAGAAGGAGCTCGAGGAAGAAGTGGAGCGGGTGAAAAAGAGCGAGGCCCGAGTTTTTGAAATCAAGACCAACAAGGAATATCAGGCGGTTTTGAAGGAGATCGAAGGGGCCAAGAAGCTGAATCGGCAGCGGGAGGAAGAAATCCTGGGGATCCTCGAGCGCTTCGAGGAGCTGCAGAAAACCGCCCGGCAAGGGGAAAAGGAATTGGAGGGCAAACGGAAAGAATACGAACAGCAGCTTTCCGGCCTCCAGGAGCGGGCCACCCAGTTCGATCAGAAGATGGCCGCCGAAGTGAGGGAACGGGACGAACGGCAGAAAGGGATTCCCCCCGACCTGTTGGGCAAGTACCGGATGCTTCTGGATAAGAGACAGGGCGTCGCCGTGGCCCCCGTTTCCAACGGCGTCTGCCAAGCCTGCAATATGAACCTTAGGCCCCAGCTCTACATCGAACTGCAAAAGCAGCAGACGCTCATTCTCTGCCCCAACTGCAGCCGGATCCTTTTCTGGGAAAACGGGGCGGAAAAGGCCAAAACGTCGTGAGCCCGGAAAAGAACCCGGAAGCCCGGCTCTTCCCGGATGAAAAAACGCCGCCCCTTCCTGCCGGGGCAGCGGTCCTGTCCTATCTGGCCCAGACCCTCAGCGTATCCAAAACGATTCAGCGCTTCCCCGCCTTGAAACCCCGAGACCTGCAGGAAATTTTGGAGCGCGGCGCCCGGCTGCTTTCTACAGGGGAGGCGAAGCCTTCCGCCCCTCTCCCGGTCAAGGGACTCGCCGAGATCTCGATCCATACCGACGGGGCCTCCCGCGGCAACCCCGGAGAAGCGGGCGCCGGCGTGGTGATTGCCGACGAGCGCGGGAAAACCCTAAAAGAGTGGAAGTCCTACTTAGGCGTCACAACCAATAATGTGGCCGAATACCGGGCGGTTCTCCTGGCCCTGGAAAAAGCTTCCGCGCTCGGGGCGGAAAGCGTTATAATCAATATGGATTCCGAACTGGTGGTCCGGCAGCTCCTGGGAGAATACAAGGTGCGCGAGGGGCACCTTAAGATTCTGCACCAGAAGGCCTTGGAGCTCCTGGCGGCGTTTCCGAAATATCGGGTCCGGCACGTGCCCCGCGAGGAGAATCGCCGCGCCGACCAGTTGGCCAACGAAGCGATAGACCAGAAAGTAAAAATCTGACGGGGTCAGGGATTCCAGGGGCCGAGGGTTCAAGGGGGATAAATTCTTGGGACGATTTCATTGCCCGAGATTTTTCTTTTTTTGTTGAAACGCAGATCGCTTTGAGATTCTTGGAGTTCGGGTGATTATTTGAATCTCTGCGTTCTCTGTGCGCTCTGTGGTGAATTTTTTTAATTTGCGGAAGGGGGTCGGGTGATCGCCTGCGGAAGCAGGAGGAAAGTCCGGGCTCCACAGGGCAGGGTGGTCGCTAACGGCGACCGGGGGCGACCTTAGGGAAAGTGCCACAGAAAACATACCGCCCCGCGGCTTCGCGGGGTAAGGGTGAAAAGGCGAGGTAAGAGCTCACCGCGGCCCTGGCGACAGGGCCGGCAGGGCAAACCCCACCCGGAGCAAGACCGAATAGGGGAGCGTTTGAGAGCGGCCCGCTCGAAGCTCCCGGGTAGGTTGCTGGATCCCGCCAGCAATGGCGGGACTAGAGGAATGGTCACCCTCTCCGGATTCCCGGAGAGACAGAACTCGGCTTATAGACCCGCTTCCGCATCTCCTGAAAATGCGCATGGGGCATAGCGAAAAGGCCCTTGAATCCCCATGGAAAAGCTCCAAGGATCCCCGCCTTCTTGACCGGAATGATTGAGAGCCTATCCCCAATAATCTTCCCCCCTTTTATAAAAGGGGGGTCGGGGGGATTTTCAAAAGGCGGGCCCAATCAAACCCCTCTTTGTTCCCTTTTTCTAAAAGGGGGATTGAATCGCCGCAGCCCATTTGCGGATGAATTCTTGCGGAAAAGGACCGAACCGATGCCCATCTATGAATTCGAAGGCAAGCGCCCCAAAATCGGGGAAACGTCTTATGTCCATCCCACCGCCGTCGTGATCGGAGGCGTCACCGTGGGAGAAAATTGCTACCTGGGACCGGGCGCTGTCCTGCGCGGCGATTTCGGATATATCGAGATTGGAGACGGGTCCAACCTCCAGGAGAACTGCGTGATTCATACCTTCCCCGAGCAGACCGCCCGCCTGGGCGCCGACAGCCACATCGGGCATGGGGCCATCGTTCACGGCTCCAAAATCAAGGAGAACGTTCTGGTAGGCATGGGCGCGATCCTGCACGAGGGCGTGGAAGTCGGGGAGAACTGCATCATCGGTTCCGGCTGCGTCATCACCGACAATCGCGTGATCCCGCCGGGGAAACTGGTGGTGGGCGTTCCCGGGAAAATCATCGGCGACGTTTCCCCGGAAATGCAAAGAGCCAAGGTCATCGGCACAAAGATTTATCAAACCCTCCCCCTCCGTTATAAATCCACCCTGAAACAGATCGGCTGAGGCCCCTATCCTTTCCGGCAAATCTCGAGCCAATGGTGTCAGGCCTTGAATTTTGAATTACCTCGAGGCCATCCCTTTCAGGGTGGGCGGTAACCCTTCAGTCACGGGTGGCCCGGGGCAAGTTTTGTTGTGGCCTGGGGGTTCGGGCGGTACGCGCCGGAAGCATCGGCCGGGATGGGCAGAGACTCGGAGAAAGCACCGAACCTCCGCCGAAGGATGCGGGAGGCCTTGGCCCCCGCCCCCTCCACGAAGAAATCACCGCCTTATGGTTCCAAGCGGACCGACCGAACCCCCAGGCCGGGGCGCCCCTTAGCCCTTACCCCGGACCTTAATCCTTTGCGTCCAGCCACCCCTGACTGAAGGGTTACGGTGGGCGCGCGGATTCCCTTGACCCCGGCCGCTTTCCATCCATCCCGGCAGGATCCGCAAACGACGGATCCCCCTCCCCCATCGTTCTTTCCTGCGCCGATTTCCCGGGTTCCCCCGGGTCGGGTTGTGCTATGATTTTTCGTGGAATGGCTTTGGGGGGCCGGAGAATGAAATTAGGAAGGCCCAAAATTTTTTATGGCTATGTCGTGGCGGCGGCGGCTTTTGCCATCATGACCGTGGCCTGGGGAGCGAATCGAACCTTTGGGGTTTTTCTTGACCCGATGGTACGTGAATTCGGCTGGACGCGGGCCGGAATTTCCGGAGCCTTTACCCTCGGAATGATCAATCTCGGTCTGATCAGCCTTCTGGTCGGAAGGCTCACGGACCAAATCGGCCCCCGGGCCCTCCTTGTTGCCTGCAGCTTTTTCCTGGGAATCGGCTATGCTCTGTCATCCCGGATCGAAACCCTTTGGCATCTTTATTTGTTTTATGGGGTTTTCACGGGAATCGGAATGAGCGGCGCCTGGGCCCCGATCATGTCGGTGGTGACCCGCTGGTTTGTGAAAAACCGTTCCCTCATGTCCGGGGTCATTGCCGCGGGACCGGCGATCGGGATTGCGGTTTTCCCGCCTCTTTTCAGCCTGTTCCTCCAGGTTTTCGGATGGCGTCTTTCTTTTCTGCTGCTGGGGGCGCTGAGTTTTCTGATCATTTTCCTGGCCGCCCTTTTTCTAAAACGCGACCCGGCGGAGATCGGTTCTGCCCCTTACGGGGCCGGGGCAAATTTTGCTCCCGGGAAAGGAATCCAAGACGAAGGGATCTCCCTCGGGGAGGCCATCCGCACCCGAAGTTTTTGGCTCTTGACCCTCATCTCCTTTTGCGATTTCATGCTGATCAACGTGGTCGCCGTTCACATCGTCCCCCACGCCATTCAGCTGGAAATCTCCCCCGTCCAGGCGGCGACCGTTCTGTCCCTGGCCGCAGGGGTCAGCATCCCGGGGCGGATTTTCATGGGCGGGCTCGCCGACCGCATCGGGAACGGCCCGGGATTTTATGTCTGCCTGACCCTGTCTTTCGCCGCTTTCCTTCTTCTCCAGTTTTCCCAGACTCTGGGCATGCTGTATTTCTTTGCCGTCTTGTACGGCCTCGGTTTGTGGGCCACCGGGGCGATTCTGTCTCCTTACCTCGCCGATCTTTTCGGATTGAAATCCCACGGTTCGATTTTTGCCGGCATGGTTTTCTCGGGAACTCTGGGAGGCGGACTGGGGCCGATACTGGTCGGCTTTACCTTCGACGCCACGGGAAACTATCGGCTGGGGTTCCTGATTTGTCTTTTCGCCAGCATCGCCGCCTGGGTTGCGCTCACCCAGGTCAGGCCGGTTCGCTCCAAATAAAAGAGCCCAGGCAACACGTTGCCTGGGCTCTCCCCAAAAATATCGAGGCGAGGCCGCGATCCCCTCGCCTCAACCCTCGTTTCCCTGGAGGAAAGGAAGAGGGTTAAGTCCTCTTCAAGAGGGCTGAGTTTATTTTCCTTTTCCCTCCGCCCCCCCCCGGATTTCCCGCTCCCCTTGCCGAGGTTCAGCCCCTTTCTCCTTTTCCTTCTCCACCGCTTTAGGCCGTTCAATCTCCCTTTCCGGCACCCGCGGGGCTGCCGGTCTTTCGATCTGCTTTTCGGGGACTCGCGGCAGCTGCTTTTCGACCCCCCTCTCGGCAGGCTGCACCGCTCTCGGTTTTTCGATCTTCCCCCCGGCCTGAGGTTGAACCCGGGGCTTTTCAGTTTCTTTTTGCGCTCCTTTGAGATCCTTCTGTTTCTCCACACCCCGGTCAGCCGGCTGCCGTCCCTGGGATTTTTCAACTCCCCTTTCCAAGGTCCCGGCGGGTCTTGGCTTTTCTGCCTCCAGCCCCGGGGCTTTCGCTCTTCCGGGCTTCTCCATGGCCTTTTTTGCCGGAACCGGTTGCCCCGGCTTTTCCACCGCCCGCGCTTCCGGCGTCCCTTCTCTAACCTTTACGGTCATTTCCCGCGGAGGCGTGCCCGGCCGCATGACCGAGGCCTCCTTTTGCCGGACCAGGGGCCTGGCCTCTTTTATTTCCTTGACCTTTACCTCCCGTATGGGGGCAGGTGGCCGCTTTTCCACGGAAGATTCTCTCACCACGGGCATCTTTGTGGCTCGCTCCGGTTTGATGTTGGGGCTCCCGACATGAACCCTCTCCCGGAGAAACGGATTTTCCTGAACTTTCACGTCCACGTGTTTGCCGGTGACGAAGGTGTCCCGATGGATTACGGTCACCGAATTCGTCACGTTGACGTTCTTATAAACAACCTTTTCCACATTGATGTTGGTCACATTGACTTTCGTGATATTCACGCTGTGGGGCCCGTAATATCCGTGGCCATAATAAACCTCTCTCGGCGCCAGAGGAACCCAGGACACATGGGTTGGGGTGATCACCCAGCCGACATACCCGGGACCCCAGTGGACCGCTCCCCGCACGGGGGGCACCCAGCACCAGCCGATGGAACCGACAAAAGACCAGCGGCCGTAGTGATAAGGGACCCAACCCCAGGGTTCATAAGAGACCCAGGTGTAATCCCCGCCGATCCATACCCATCTCCCCAGACGATACGGGGCCCAACCGACGGAAACAACTACGTTGGGGGTCCAGACATTCCCATATTCCTCCACATGAACCCAGCGGCCGTTGTCGTCGAAGTCCCGCGAATAAGAACGCAGATCTTCCGGCAAGTATTTGGAAGGCGGCCTCCATTCCGCCAGTTTCGTATCCCTCTGGCGGTTCCATTTTTCCCATTCATCGGCTGGCGGCAACGGCCCGAATTCCGCATCGCCCCGTTCGGTTATGTAAAGGGTGCGCCCTCTCTCGACCTGGGTTCTCCCCTCCCGGCTTTCCGCCTGGATCGTCCCGCGGAAGTTTGTGATTTCCGTCTTCCCGGAGTCGAAAACATCCACCCGGAATTTTGATTTTTCATAGGCCCGGACCGAGGACTCGGGAGTGTCAATTTGCAGGAAGTTGTCATCCTTTCCCTTGTAGTTGGCAAAAAGGCGGCCGGTGGAAAGATGGAGTTGATAGGAATCTTTCTCCACGGTAAGGACTTCCAGTGCCGATTTTTGATCCAGGCGGAGGTAGGTGCCGTCCTTGAAGTTCAATTCCACCCGTCCCCGGTCTGCCGCCCAGACTCGATCCCCTTCTTTGATCGGCATGTTGATGGAAGCCGGAACCCATTCCCCCGTTTCCTCCGTATAAACCTGGACTTCCCCTTCGAGAAGGCTGATGCGCACAATGTCCAAAGCGGCATACGAGGAGATGGGGAGCAATAAAACAATGAAGAAAAAGGCCATCCATTTTACTTGTTTCATCTGATGGCGCCTCCTTTTTTAAAGATTTTCATTGAAGTCCTTGCGAAGGTTACTAAACCCGTCTTTTCTCTTACTTTTACATAACGTCCGATTTCCCAAAAAGTTGACACCTTTATTAAATTATACGACTCTTGTCATCCTGAAAAATTTCTTTCCAAGCCTTTAATACTTATTGTTTTTGTCAAAAGCGCCCCAAAACCCCTTTTCTCCCCAGATTTTCCTCTTACCCCTCATGCCTTACCTTCAGAAACCCCGCGGAGCGTCGGTTTCAAAAAGGGGATCAAGAAAAGGGGAATCACCCCGATGACGACGGTGGCGAGAAAAAACAGCGGATACCCCAGGGCGACGGCCGCATACCCGCCGAGAACACCGGAAAGAGAACGGCCCAGCCCGAACAGGGTGCTCAAGAAAGCATAATGGGTGGCGCTGAATCGCTTGTCGCAGAGTTTCATGAGAAAGCTGAGGAATGCGGATGTGGCCAGCCCGATGGCCAGGCTTTCCAGAAGGGCGGCAAAATAGATGGAAAAGGAGGGCGCCGAAGGGAGGGAAGAAAAAAAATACCCCAGACCGGCCGTGGCCTGGACGGCCCCGAGAACCCAGAGAGCTTTGACGATCCCCCATTTGGCGGTCAGCGATCCCCCCCCGACCGCGCCGACGATGCTGGCCAGGGTCCCAAGGGTTCCGACGACAAAGCCGATCTGCGCCGGGCTGAATCCCTGGTCGATCCAGAAAGGATTGGCCATCGCTACGAGCATTGCTTCTCCGCATTTAAAGCTCAGGATAAAACCGATAGCGGCGCCAAAATTCGGGATCCGGAAAAGAAGGCGAATCGGCCCCGCCCACTGCTTCCCCCAGGAGGTCGGCCGAGCCGCAGTCGGGCGGTTCTGACGGAAGGCGGGAAAGGATAAAACGACCAGCGCGAGAATGACCAGCCATACCGCTGTTCCGAGGAAGGCCGCACTCCAGCCGATCCAGTCGCCGGCCATCACCAAAAGCCCGCCCGCGGCCACCAGCGCCACCCGATAGGCGGCCGAACGAATTCCATTGGCCGGTCCCAATTCCTTCTCTTCCAGGAGGTCGATGGTGTAGGCGTCCGCCGCAATATCCTGCGTCGCCGAAGCCAGACAGATGCCCGCCAGAAGGATCCAAAACCAGGTTTTGTCGCCGACCGGATCGAAAATCGCCAGCAAGGCGGTGAAACCGGCCATCGCCAGCTGGGCGGGGACAATCCAGAAATACCTTCTTCCGAAGCGATCGACCAGAGGCGCCCACAAAAGCTTCAGGGACCAGGCCAGGCCCAGAAGGCTGAGGAGGCCGATCTCCTCCAGGGAAATTTTCTTCGTCCGGAAGTAGACGGATAAGGCGCTGTTGACCAGACCGAAGGGAAACCCTTCCGAAAAGTAAAGAAGGGCCACGACCGCCATTTTCGTTCGGGTGGAAAGCAAGTTTGGGCCCAAAGATAATCCCGTTAGGAGTTTTACCGGAAAAACTGGATGATCTCGCCGACCGGTTTTCGCCCGGCAGTCTTCGGGTTCTCGGCCGGGTAGCCCACGGGGATCAAATCCACCAGGTCCCATTCGGGGGTCACCCCCAGGAGCTGCTCGATTTCCTTCTTGGCCTGCTGGGGTCCCGCCATCCAGGTAGCCCCCAGACCGAAGGAATGAAAGATAAGCAGAAGATAGGTAATGGCGGCGGCCACGCTCTGGAGACTCGAATTGCCGAGTTGCCGGTAGGAGCGGATCTCCCGGGCCGCCGGGTCGATCTCTCCCCGCGCCCGCAGGACTTGGTCGGCGATGCTCGAGTATCTTCCCATGAGAACGGCGATGCAGACCGGCGCCCCGCGGAAGAAGTCCGAAGTTTTTTTCCATCGCTCCAGGGCGTCCCCGCAAATGACCGCTTCCGGCCAGGAAGCCATGAGCTCGGTCTTGGCTTTCACGGCGTCGCCCATCTTGCGGATCAGATCTTTATTCGTGACGATCAAAAATTTCCAGGGCTGAAAATTCCCGCCGTTCGGCGCCCAGGCGGCCAGTTCGACGGCCTTCACCAATAAATCCTCCGGCACCGGTTTGTCCTGAAATTTGCGCACGGAGCGCCTTGTCTGAATTAAATCTCCAAGATCCTCGATTTTGATCATCCGCTCTCCTCCCTCTCTCAAATTCTCCGATAAAAAAAGATGGCTTAAGGCCTGCCAGGGAAAACACTTGGTTCTCACCTGAAAATCAATTTCAAATGCTTTTCCGCCCATAGAGTCCATTCCCACCTATTTTTTCCCATGGTATTCCAATATATGCAGGCCATGACCGTCTCGGTCTGTTATATAAATAAGACCCCGATAGTCCAAGTCGACATCGTTCGTTTGAATATACTTGGAGCCGCGTGATTTTGCGGCGCTTCCGGGATCCGGAACATAAAAACCCGCTTCTTTGGCATGATAAGGATCCGAGATGTCCACCACTCTCAACCCGGCATTGAAATAAGCGATATAGAGGAGACTCCCGCCGATGAGCTCTCCGTCTCGGGTCTCGGCAAATTGGTGGGGGCCGAACCGGCCGCCCCGCTCGCAGAAATCTCCGTCCGGCACCTTGAAGGTGGCCACCGGAACGGGGTTGGATTCTTCGGTGGCGTCCACGATGTAGAGCTGCCTCCGCAGCTCCTGGCAGCCATAGGCAAACGCCTCTTCGCTGAGAACCAGGAAATTCCGAATCTCGCCCTGTCCTGGGGTGAAATTCGGGGCCCGTATTCCGCGGAACGGCGCCGTGGTATGAATGCCCGAATAAGGCGGCGAAAAGTCCAGACGGGAGACCTTCTTGGGTTTCGTCTTATCGGTAAGATCCAGAATGACCATATCGCCGCCGAAGAGATAGGAAAGATAAGCGCGGTTCCCCGAAACAACGGGGTGGTGCAGGCTGCCCCCGCTGCCTTCCTTGTCGCCCGGCCTTTGACCGGGCAGGCCCCAGCTGGAAACGTATTGGGGCCGGGAAGGATTTCTCAGGTCGTAAATGAGCAAATGCTGGCCGCGCCAGCCCGGCTGGGTTCCCGAAAGATAGGCATAACCGGTTTGGGAATCCCACCAGCTTTTATGGGCGGCCTCGAGAGGGCCGATCGTCGAAATCATTCGGGGATTCTTTCTATCCGTAATATCCCAGATTTCAAAACCGGTGAAATCCGCCGCCTCCTGGTTTCTCAGGAGATATTCCTTGCCGTCCGGAAATTTCTCCACGACCTGAACCGCCCGGCTTTCCGCGCCCTTTCTTCCGGGGATATGCTTCAGAATGGCCGGCTGAGCGGGGTTGGAAACGTCCACGATCGTCGTCCCGTTGGGCTCGGACGCGCCGGTCAGGGGGTTGTTTTTCTCTCCGCGGTGATGGCCGACGTAGGCATAATTCCCTTTCAGCACAACCTGCAGGCTCTCCCGCCCTTGAAGATCGCTGTGGCCGACAAGTCTCACCTTTTGCGCCTCAGCGGAGAAAGCCTGCGCTTCCAGGAGAAGAACTCCGGAAAGAAATGCGATCGCTGCCAAGACCGGGAATTTTATCTTGAACGCCTCAGGCATAATATTCATTTTGACCTACGCCCTGTTTTTAGGCAAGGGAATCCTGACAAAAGAAAAGGGGGGGATTGATTTTCTTGCCTCCGAAGCGGGTGTCCTGTTAAAATATTCAAGGTTTCTCGCCCCCCTGGACAGGCGAGGGGAGGTCCGCCCATTTTTCCTCTTAGCCGTAAAATCGAACGAGGATTTATTTGGACGGTTTCTTTTGAAATGAAATCAAAAACCATTGCAAATTCGATTAGTTACCACAAAAATGGAGGATTTATGAAAAGAGGACTCGTTATCGTTTTCCTGGGATTCTGCCTCGGATTCCCGGGATTTCCTTTGGACAAGGGATTCGCCGCGGAGGATTACCCATCCCGCGCCATCAACATGATCGTTCCCCTTCCGCCGGGCGGGGTCGCCGATATGACCGCCCGTCCCTTGGCCTCGGCCATGGAGCCGATTCTGAAACAGCCCGTGGTCGTGGTCAACAAGGCCGGAGCCGGAGGCCTGGTAGGCATTCAATCGGCGGCCGTAAGCAAGCCGGACGGCTACACCATCATGTTTGCCCTGGCCAGCGTCCCGTACTTGCACGAGGTCGACAGGCTCTTCAACCGACCCCAGTCATACACGCCGGAAAATTTTATCCCTTTAGCCATGTTGACCGCGGATCCTTTGGTCATTGCCGTGCATAAAGACTCCCCTTGGAAAACCGTGGGGGATTTCGTTGCCGATGCCAAGAAACGACCCGGCGAGATCAAACAGGGTTCGGCCGGCATCTACAGTGTTATGCACGTGGGAGCCGAGCTTTTCTTCAGCAAGGCGGGGATCAAGCTCGGCCACATTCCCTACAACGGCGGAGGGCCCACCCTGAGCGCCCTCCTGGGACGGCACGTGGATTGCGCCGCCTTCGGGCCCAGCGTGATCGTGGCCCAGATGAAGGCGGGAACCGTGCGGCCCCTGGTCGTGCTGGGCGAACGGCGCCTCGATTCCATGCCGAACGTCCCCACCGCCAGGGAAAGCGGCTTCGATGCGGAATTCTATATTTGGAGCGCGGTCTTCGCCATCAAGGGCACCCCGGAACCGGCGGTCAAGGTCCTGCGCGAGGCGATCCGTGAAGCCGTGAAAAGACCCCAGTTTGTGACGGCCATGAATAAAGTGGAAACGCCGATCCAGTATATGGACCAGCCCGAATTCAAGAAGTTTCTGGAGGTGGATGAGAAACGATCCGTCCAGGTAATCCGGGGGATAGGAAGGGTGCAGTAGAGGAGGAGCGCTCATGCCTTTAACGGAACAGATCATCAATAAAATCGCTCTGGAATTGATCGCGGCGGAAAAATATTTGCGCCCGATGGATGAAATTTCAAAGAACTACCCGGGAATGACCATCGACGATGCCTACGCTGTCCAGTTCCGGACCATCGAGGAAAAGGTCAAATCCGGGGCCGTTGTCGTGGGGCGGAAAATCGGACTGACCAGTAAGGCCATGCAGGCTTTGATCGGGATCGACGAACCGGACGCGGGCATCATCGTGGACAGCAAGGTTTTTCGCGAAGGGGAAGGAATTCCGGCCGGCACCATGATGGTTCCGCGCATCGAAGCGGAAATCGGATTTCTGCTCAAGGAAGATTTAAAGGGGCCGGGAGTCACGGTCGTCGATGTTCTCGCCGCCGCCGCCGGGGTGATGCCCCTGCTCGAAGTCAAGGACACCAGGCTTAAGACCCTGAAGCCGACCATTCAGGATGCCATCGCGGACAATGCCACCAGCGGCATCGTGATTCTCGGCGGGAAGCTGACGCCCTTGGCCGCCGAGATCGATCTTCGCCTCGTGGGCATGGTGTTCGAGCAGAACGGGGAGGTCGTGGCGACCGCGACCGGCGCCGAAGCCCTGGGCAACCCGGCCGAACCCGTGGCCTGGTTGGCAAACAAAATGGCCCGCTACGGGATCACCCTGAAAAAAGGGGAATTTGTGATGTCGGGCGGTCTGACCAAAGCCCTGGAGGTGAAGCCGGGATCGTTCTTCAAGGCCACCTTCGACCGCCTCGGCTCGGTTTCCGCCCTGTTCAAGTGATGGGTGGGGAAGCGCCCCGTCCCGCAATCGTTGTCCCCGATGGAAATTTAAAAAAACGGAGAAAAACATGGCTAAAACCCAAATTCATTCGGACAAGGCCCCTGCCGCCATCGGCCCCTATTCTCAGGCCATTTCCTGCCAGGGATTTGTCTTCGTCTCGGGGCAAATCTCCCTGAACTCGAAAACCGGCCAGGTCGAAGGCAGCATTCAGGAGCAGACCCGAACGGCTCTCACGAACATGGGCAGCATCCTCGAAGCCGCCGGGAGCGGTCTGGATCTTGTTGTCAAGACCACCGTATTCTTGGCGGACATGAACGATTTTGCCGCGATGAACGAGGTTTACAGGGAGTTTTTCGGCAAGGTTCCGCCGGCTCGGTCCGCCTTCCAAGTGGGGCGGTTGCCGCGTGAGGCGAAGGTCGAAATCGAAGCGATCGCCGCAATTAGGAAATAAACCGGGGAAAACCCATTCATAAAAAAGAAAATCCCTCCCCCTTGACGGGGGAGGGCCGGGGTGGGGATGATAATGGGCGTAGAAAAACTTCTTACTGCGCCTTCCGCGCCGCCTCCACTAATTTTTTGCACCTCTCGTGGAGGTCCAAATAATATTTCGCATATTCCTGCCCGACCAGCGGTTTGATGGCCAAACCCGCCTTCTCCATTTTTTCCACATGCCCCGGGTCTTTCATGGCTTCCAGGAAAACGGCCTGAATCTTCCTGACGATGGGGTCCGGGATGCCTTTGGGGCCCATGATCCCCCGGGTCGATGAAGAGATGATCGCGGGGAACCCGAGTTCTTTCAGAGTCGGGATGTTGGGGATGAATTTCGAACGCTCGGGGTCCATGACCCCCAGGCAGACCAGTTCTCCTCCTTTGATCCGGGGGGCCACGCTGCCCACGTTGTCGAAAGCGACATCCACCTGGCCTCCGAGGGCGGCGGTCAGCATCGGCGCGGCGCCGTCGAAATGGACGATCCGGAATTTCACCTTGGCCGCCTCTTCCACCATCAGAATCGCCAAGTGGTCATCGCCGAGGATGCCCGTGGTGGCGGCCCGGATTTCTCCCGGGCGCTTTTTGGCCTCGTCCAACAGATCCTTCAGCGTCTTGTAGGGGCTGCCGGCTTTCACGTAAATGATTCCGGGGTCCAGAACCTGGTTGATGATCGGAACGAAAGAGTCAACCTGGAAAGCGGCTTTGCGATCCGGATCCAGGATGATCGTGTTCAGAGCGGGAAGGCTCGGCGCTCCGATGTAGTACCCGTCCGGCTTTTGTCGGGCCAGTTCGTTCAAGCCCACCTGCGAGCCGGCTCCCGCCCGGTTCACCACCACGATAGGTTGCCCCATTTTCTTCTCCGCAATCGCCGTTAGAATCCTGGCGCCCGTGTCGGCGGACCCCCCGGCAGGCCAGGGGACATTGAGGGTTATGGGTCTCGCGGGGTATTCGGCAGCCTGGACGAAAACCCCTCCGGTCCCGAAAAAGGCGAAAGTTGCGATTAAAACAACGGCGAGGCGTCTCCCTTTCATTCTCTTTCCTCCTTGCTTGTATTTCGGTTCCCTTCCCAAGCGCATTGGTTGCGATGGCCCCAAGAAAATACCCTTTTGGGAGGATGAAATCAAGCCTTAATTGAATGGAAAAGTACCCATTCGGTGACGGGGGGGCGGCAGGCTTTGTTGTTGGCCTGGGGGTTTGGGCGGTACGCGCCGGAAGCATCGGCCGGGATGAGCAGAGACTCGGAGAAAACCCTGAGACTCCGATATCAGCGGCGGGAGGCCTTGGCCCCCGCCCCCGTCCACGAAGAAATCAGTTGCCTTATGATTCCAAGCGTAGCGCCCGGACCCCCAGGCCAGGGCGCATCCTGCTATTCACGCCGGACCTAAATCCGTAGCGGCTTCCCACCCTTGACTGAAGGGTTACCTGGAAAAGCGGTCTCTGTCCGGTCGATATTCTCTTCCGGATCCTTCCGGAGAATTTGTAGACATCGAAAAATCTTTTGGATATACTCTATGCATTGCCGCAATGAATAGATCGTGGAGTCGCTTGTGAACAAAGGAATAAATTTTCGGATTGAATGCGGGGAGTGCGGGCGCACTTTTCTGACTCCGGATCGAAAGAAAAAGATTTGCCCGCGCTGTATGGAAAAAGTCAAGGAAAGGGAAGAATGGCGGAAAAAAGCAAAGGAGGCCGAGGAGAAGAAAAGGGAGGAAGCGCGGAAACAGGCCGCAAGGAAAACCGCCTTGCCCGCCTCCAAGCCAGTCCTTCCTTTAACCGAAGAACTCAAGGAACGGATTTTTAACGAATTTGAGTCCTACCGGCGTCAGGAGGGTTTGGCCTGGAAAAAAATCCATGGCGCGATTGCTCAAAAGATGAAAATCCCCAAGAGACTGGTTGGAGAAGCGCTCAAGGAGGAAAGAAAGCGGCTGATTATTCCCAAAGAGACCCGGCAGGAGATCATTCGCCGTTATCACGATTACGTTGTCCGGATGGAACGACCGCCGAAAGGAAGAAGGAAGACGATCGCAGCGGATTTGGGGATCACCTATCGAGAGGTTGTCGTAACCGTTCGCGACTGGAAAAGCGAGCAGTCCTCGGTCAGGGATCTGGATCGAGAACAGCGTTTTCGGATTGAAAAATCGTATTTTCAGGCTTTAAGGGCCGGTCGGTCCTTGGCGGACCTGGCAGAGGAGATGGCGGGGGCTTTCGAAAGCTCTCCCTTTCACATTCTCAGGTATTTAGACCTGATTCACGACGGGATCGAAAGGTTAAAAAAAGTTCCGGACGCGAACCCGGATGAACGGGCGCGCGTGGTGGCAGCTTATGCAGAATATCTTGCCGCCGATTCTCCGCCCGAGCCTTTTCTCCATAATCTGATCTCCGCCCAAACCGGCGTCAGCCCTCAGACGGTCCACAAAACCCTCCTCCAATACCGCTTGGAGCGCCTGCGCGAAGCGGTCCTCTCGAAGGCCGATTGAGGAAGACGAATGCGGATGATCTCGTAAAAAGCTCCGGAGGCAAGGCGCGCAAAAAACCGGGGCGTGCGGCGAACAAACGGGTGCGCCGCAAAGATTCACCCTGTTAGATAATTTTCAAGAAAGTTTTCCCGTCCGGATCTCAGCGGCTTCATCCCTGTGTCTCCGAAGCGAAGATTTCTATCTAACAGGGCAGGGTTGCAGCGCAATCCCGCTCCGCGCGGGGCAGATGGCCTTCTTACGAACCCCTCAATGCCGCCGTCTTTCAATTCACCGGGAGGGAGGAAATAGCGGGATTTCTGCGCTGTTTCCGGCGATCCAGGATCTCGGCCAGAAAAGGCAGGAGCAAAGAGCCGCCGGGAAGGATGAAAAGGGCGATGACCGGGACATAGGCGGAGAGCCGCTGCAGATAGGTTTTCATCTGTTCTTTTTCTTCTCTCGTCCATTTCGAATCTGAATTTCTCTCCTTGAATAAAAGGAAGAGAAAACCCTGCATCTGCTGGGCCTCGTGAAAGATCATTTCTTTGTTTTTTAAAATCAGTCTGGTAAGGAAAAATTTCAGCATCTTGGGTCCGCTCCCTTTTCCTCCGCATAAGCAAAGCCCTTCCTTCTCTTCTAATCTCCGCCTCCACCCGCTTCTCAAGGTCTCTTCTTGGGATTTTCGGATTGATCGGGGGAGCCAAGGGGTCGTCCGCCCGCCGGATGGCCGGGATCGGACGCCTCTCCCCTTTCCGGCATGCTTCAGGGGCGCCTCGCTGGGTACCCGCAGCCTCTAACCGATCCGAGAGATGGCCTCTTTCAGGTGCTCATAGCCGCGACGGAGGATGGCCATTTCCGAGTCGACGGCCACACAGCGGAAGCCACGCCGGACGGTCTCCGCGAGCGCCGAAACATCGCGGAGGAGAATGCCCGCGGCTTTTCCGCCCGCCCGCGCCGCTTCCAGCACGGTCGTCAATGCTTCTTCGAACCGATCCGCCCCGACTTCTTCGCGGACCGAAAGATCCAGTCGCAAGTCGGATGGCCCGACGAAAAGGGCGTCCACCCCTTCCACCCCGGCGATAGCCGAAGCCCGGCACACCCCCGCCCAGTCCTCGATTTGGGCGAGGAGGATCGGCGGGTCCGCCTCTTGCGGACGCGGCGGAGGGTGGAGACCATAGCCAAATTCGCGGGCGGAGCGGGAAAAACCCCGAATCCCGCGGGGAGGGAAGCGCATCGCCGCTGCGCAGGAGACTGCCTGCTCGGGAGTCGAGATATGCGGCGCCATGATCCCGTCGGCTCCCCAATCGAGCAGCCGGGCGATGAAGGCGGCATCCGCCGAGCCGACCCGAACGACCCCCGCCACCCCGCTTTTCCGGATGGCCTGGAGGCAGGGCAGGATGGATGCCTCGGTTGCACACCCGTGCTCCAGGTCGAGCAGCAGCCAATCGAACCCGATTTCGGCGCAGAGTTCGGCGACGATCGGAGAGCCGAGGGAGAGCCAAGTCCCGAAACACGGTCGGCCCGCGCGGAGCTTTTCGCGGAGGATTGAGTTCATAGTTCAAGAATCTCCCTGTTTTCCCGGAGCCCTCGGCAAGCCGTCATGAGCCGCTCGCGCGTGAAACTTCTGAGACCGCTTCCGCTGCCGCCGGGGGCGATGAGGAAAAAGCTTTCCGGTCGATCGAAATATCCGGCGCCCACGCGGATAACCGCCTTGACCACCATGTTTCTCAGCAAATGCAGGTAGAAGCGGGGCGCGGCATCCGGCGGCAAAGAACGAACGCCCCGGTAGCCTTCGAGCGCCGCCGCGAGCGCCGCCGCGGAGTGAAAGCAGGCCAGCAGCGACAGGTCATCCATCGGGTCGCCCGAGATCGTGTCGTCCCAATCGATAAACGCCTTGATCGCCTCGGGGGTGCCCAAAATGTTCCATAAGGCGAGGTCTTTGTGGACTAAGCAGCCTTGATCAAGATGCAGCAATCTTGCGTGATCGTCCATCAAACGCCGCATCTCGTCCGCTTCCTCGGGGGCAAGGAATTGCCGAGTGGTCAGCAAATCGAGGTGTTTTCCCCAATTGAGGCGGAAATAGCCTTCATAGGACGGGTGCAGCCCCACCAATTCCTCGCCGGACCGTAACGCCTCGGGATCAAACGGCCCGAACCCGCGGGGCTGAATGAATTGCCACCGGGCCAGGTTCTCACCGATCTGCCTGGCAACAGGGCTAAGGGAGAGCCGGTTTTCCTTGTAGAGCCTGTTTAGGTCGGGATAGTCCAGAAATTCAAGAACCTGGTAGGCAAAAGGTTGTTCGGTTCGCGACGAATCGACCAGAAAGACCCGCGGCGTCGGTACCCCCTGCCTCCGGGCCTCATCCAGGACCCGGGCTTCGATCTCCAGGTAATCGTCTTGCTCAGGCCCGTCCTCGATGCGGACAAAGTAAGTCACCTCCGGGGTGCTGGCCAGAAAGGTCAAATGGTTGCCTTGGCCGCCTGCCGGTCGAAGCGTCAAGGCGGGCGCTCCCAGCCGGCGCCGCAGAAGCGGCTGTAAGGCGGCCTCGACCCGGCTGCGGGCCTCGGCGTTTACAACCGCCTCGGTCCCGTGAAACGCCGCGGCGCGGTCGCATTTCCAGTAGTAAATATCCCGCCGGTTGCGCGAGGCCGAAGGTTTCATGCCCTTTAATCCCTGGTCAAGTCGGATATGCCGATCTGCCGAGTGTCTATCAGGAGACCGTCCTCGAAAAAAAAGCTCTAGCGATTGATGAATTCGGGCAAGTAAATACTGCCACAGAATGGCCGATATTCGGCTATTCCGGGGCTAATTTGTCCCGGAAACTATTTTCGGGCTTTCCCCGGAAAAGAGATGAAGGGGCAAAGCGGGGGGGGCCGACTCCCGGCATCCCCAGCGAGTGCTAAGCTATTGAGTCTTGCGCGCTTCTTCCACCAGGGGCTTGCATTGTTCGAAAAGATCTTGCAGGTATTTGCCGAAATGGTCCCCCACCATCATTTTGATGGATAGCCCTGCCGTTTCCATCTTTTCGACGTGGCCTGGGTCTTTCATCGCCTCCGTGAAGGCGGTTTCAAGTTTCTGCAGGAGGGGTTTGGGAATCCCCTTGGGGCCCATGACGCCTCGGGTGGAAGAGGAGATCACCGAGGGAAATCCCAGCTCTCGGGCGGTGGGGACATCGGGGAGAAATTTCGAACGTTCCTTATCCATCACCGCCAGTCCGCGCACCTGCCCCCCTTTGATCCGCTGAACGACGCTGCCGACATTATCGAAGGAAACCTCCACCTGCCCTCCCAATGTCGCCGCGAGCTGCTGGGCTCCCCCTTCAAAGTGAACAATCCGGAACTTGGCGCCGGAGGCATTTTGAATCATGAGGATCGCCAGGTGGTCATCGCTCATGATGCCGGTTGTGCTGGCCCGGAGGGCGCCGGGTCTCTTTTTGCCGTCTTCGATCAGGTCTTTGAGGGTCTTGTATGGGCTATCCGCTTTGACCCAGATGAGTCCCGGATCCATCACCTGGGAGATGACGGGGACAAAGGAATCGAGACTGAAGACCGCCTTCCGATCCGGGTCGAGGATGATGGTGCAGATATGGGGCGTGCTGATAAAGCCCAGGTAATACCCGTCCGCCTTTTGCCGGGTAAGCTCCGTCAAACCCATCTGCGACCCGGCCCCGGGTTTGTTGATAACGACCAGGCTCTGGCCGATCTTCTTTTCGACGATGGAGGCAAGGATCCGGGCGCCCACATCCGTGCCGCCGCCCGCCACCCAGGGAACCTGGAGGGTAATGGGCCGAGTGGGATAGTCGGTGGACTGGGCAAATGCAGAAGCCCCCATAACAAAAACTAAAGTGACCATGAGGCTGCAAAAAATTCTTTTCATTCTGACCCCTTCCTGTAAAATGTTGATTATTTCTTTATATGGAATTGGAGAGGCCCCGTCAACAAAAAACTTACCAACCCTGATGGTCTCGTAAAAAGCTCTCCCGCCACAGGCGGGACAAGGCGCGCAAAAACTGAGGAGTGAGGCGCACTCACAGGTGGACTCTTTACAAAACCATCAACCCTTTTATCCTTGAAATATTGCGGCAGCTTTGCTAATGGTTTGAACATGGGCAAATCTTGGGAACGCCAAATCAGCGAGGAAAGTGAAAATGAAAATTACCAATGTGAAAGTTCAGTCGATTCGGGTTCCGGTTCCCCAAATGTGGGTGGTACACTTCGGCAAAACAATGGATGTGACCCTTGTAACCGTGGACACGGACCAGGGGATCGAAGGATATTCCATGGGCAGGGCGGTGGGGGGCGCCCCGGGGGTCATCCTGGGACAAGAGGTAGTCTCGGTGGCGAAAACCCTGGTGCTTGGAGAGGATCCCTTTGACCGGGAGAAGATCTGGCAGAAATTGTGGACCCTGACCAGCCGGGTGCGTCTTTCCATCTTTGCCCTCAGCTGCCTCGATGCGGCGCTCTGGGACATTGCCGGAAAGGCTTTGAATACCCCCGTCTATAAACTGATCGGCGCGTGCCGGGATAAAGTCCCCGCCTACGCCAGTTCGGGGGTTCACTCCACGGTTGAGGAATATGTCGACGAGGCCCTCCTATGCAAGGGAAAAGGGTACAGGGCCTATAAGCTTCATCCTTTCGGGGTTCCCGAAAAGGATGTGGAAGCCTGTAGAGCTGTTCGCAAAGCAGTCGGGGACGGCATGGCGTTGATGCTTGATCCCACCGGAGCCTACGATCACCGTCAGGCCTTGTGGGTGGGCCGCCGCCTGGAGGAGTTGGGATTTTTCTGGTATGAGGAGCCCATCGGGGATTTTGATATCGGCGGCTACGCCGAATTATGCCGCGCCCTTGACATCCCTGTGCTGGCCGCCGAAGTTCTTCCCGGCAGCCTTTACAGCTTGGCGGAGTTCATTGTCCGCGGGGCAACGGACATCGCCCGCGGGGATGTATACTGGAAGGGGGGAATTACCGGGGTCCTGAAGATGGCCCGGTTGGCCGAAGCCTTCGGGATGAAATTGGAACTGCACCACGGGGCCAGCCCCATCATGGACTGGGCCAATCTCCACGCCATGGGCGCTTTTAAAAACGGAGATTACCTGGAGATTTTGATCCCCAAAGAGCCGCTGGATTATGGTCTTAAGGAATATGTGCAAATTGACAGGGAAGGATTCGTTCACCTACCCCGAAGGCCGGGTCTCGGGGTGGAGATCGATTGGGATTTCATAAACGCCCACACGGTTTTCAAAGCATAGCCATCAGAGGGTTCATTTGCCAAGATTTCAATTGTAGGGGCGCGATGCTTCGCGCCCGAAATCGGGCGCGCCCAGGGTGCCTGCACCCTGCCGGGCGCGCGAAAGACAAGAGCGATGGCAGGGCAGAGAGAAATAAGAAAACAGGTGCTTGCCTACCCCCTATCCCCTGCCCCCACCCCCTTTCCAAAGTTGCCGCCTGACGCCGCAATAGGTATCGAGCCGCATTCCCGGGATGTTGGGGATCACCGGGGGTTTTCCTCTGCCGCTTCTCGGGAGATCACGGCTCCCTGGTCCGCCGAGGAAACCACTCGGGAATAAAGACCGAGAAAGCCGGGATAGCGCTTTCGCTGGGGCGGCTCCCACTTGCGGCGGCGCCGTTCGATTTCCTCTGCCGCAACTTCAAGCTCCAGCCGTCGCTTCGGAATATCAATGGATATGATGTCGCCCTCCTGCACGAGTCCGATGGGGCCGCCTTCTATGGCCTCGGGGGAGACATGGCCGATACAGGGTCCCCGCGTGGCGCCGGAGTAGCGTCCATCGGTCACCATGGCCACCGAATCGCCCAAACCCATGCCGACGAGGAGGGCCGCAGGGATCGACATCTCCCGCATACCCGGCCCCCCTTTGGGACCCTCATAGCGAATAACCAGGACGTCGCCGGGGCGGACCCGGCCGGAGTTCAAATAATCCCGCACCCCTTCTTCCGCCTCGAAGACTCGGGCCGGGCCCCGGTGGACATGCATTTTGGGATCGACGGCGCTCTGCTTCACGATGGCTCCCTTCGGAGCGAGATTGCCGTAGAGGACCGCCAAGCCCCCTTCGGCCATGAGAGGGCTGCTCAGGGGGTGGATCACATCCCGTCGTTTTACCGCAATCGGCTTCAATTCATCGGCCAGGGTTCCGCCGCTTACCCTGTGAACGGAAAGATCCAATAGGGGGCTCAGCTCCTTGAGAACGGCGCGTACGCCACCGGCCTCGTCGAGGTCCACCGGCGTAAGGGAGCTGGCAGGCTTAAAACGCGCGATACACGGGGTCTTCCGGCTGAGATCATCGAAGCGTTGCAGGGGCAAATCGTAGCCCAACTCGTACGCCAACGCCTTCAGGTGGAGGATGGCGTTGGAAGACCCGCCCACGGCCAGCAGGAAGCGGATCGCATTATCCATCGCTCCCGGGGTTATCACCTGGGAGGGCCTTAGACCGTCGCGGACCAGGGCCACGGCCCGCATGCCCGTTTCTTTGGCCAGGGCAAGCCTGCGGGAATCCACCGCCGGCAAGGTGGCGGCTCCCGGCAGGGTGAGCCCCAGCACCTCCTCCAGACAAGCGACCGTTGTCCCGGTTCCGAAGATCGAGCAAACCCCCAGCGTGGCGCAGGAAATGCGCTCGATATGGTCAAACTTCTCTTCCGTGATCCGGCCGGCCGAAAGTTCCCCCATGGCTTCCTTGATGTCGCTCATGACCCAGACTTTTCCTTCTTCCACCCGGGGAAGCATGGGGCCTGGAGGGACAAAGATGGAGGGGAGATCAACCCGGGCCGCGGCCATGAGCATGCCGGGAGCGGATTTGTCGCAGGCCGCCAAAAACACAAGGCCGTCGAAGGGATGAGCTCCGGTGATGATTTCGACTTCGGCGGCGACTACTTCGCGGCTGGGCAGGGAATATTTCATGCCGGATCCCTGGGCAAGGGCATCGCAAACAGCGATGGTATAGAACTGGACCGGAGTCCCGCCGGCCATCCAGATGCCGGCCTTGACCGCTTTGGCCTGCTCCTCCAGCGCGCGGCTGGCCGGATGGCCTTCGAAGTAAGCCGTAACCACCCCAATCAACGGCCTCTGCAATTCCTCATCGGTATAGCCGCTGCAGCGATACATCGAACGCGGATAGGCCCCCGCAACTCCGCTGATCCTCTCGTGCATCCCTTTCATGAACTGCTCCTCCCATGGGGAAAGATGATTGGTTAAGGGCTATGGTAGCAAGCCTGACACCGCTAAGCAATCATTTCCCTTTCCAATTCATTCGCCCCAGCCTTGGATATCCTTCATGATAAATACGTGTCGATAAGACCTCCGGCAATTACGGAACCCGGATTCGACAGGTGATAGGATCGAGGTGTTCTCGAGGCGATGTAACCGGCGTCAAAATTCCTTGCCCATGCACTTTTGGAGAAACGCCTCCGCATTTTCTACCACCGCCGCCGCTATCTCTTGAAAAAACCTTTCACCCGATTCGGAAACAACGCATGCTGATATTGGCATATTGAAAGCCTTCATGGATAAAACCCACCTTTTCGCCCTTTTCCTGCAGGGCAATGGCATACAGCATCGGAAGGTAATGGTCGTTCGTGGGAACCGCTTCCTCGGCGAACTTCAGGTTTTCGTATTCAATCAAGGGCTCGTGGTTCTTGTTCAGGAGAAAGTCAGTTACCGTTTTATCAAAGGACTTTGCCCAGTTTTCGGTTGGACCCTCGGGTTCATCCCAGGTGATGCGCATAAGATTGTGGACGATATTCCCGCTGCCTAAGATCAGCACTCCCTCTTCTCGCAAGGGCAGCAATTCGCGGGCGAAATCATAATGGAATCTGGGAGGCCGGGAAAATCGATGCTGAGTTGAAACACCGGCACCTCGGCCGCGGGAAAAAGGTGTTTGAGAACGGTCCAGGCGCCGTGGTCAAGGCCCCTTGTCGAGCTAATTCCGACCTGCGAGGAAATCGACAGCCAAATTTGCCATCGCCCGCACGCCCACGATCAGGGCGCTTTCGTCGACGAGGAAATAGGGCGAATGATTGGGAACCGGCTTTGTTCCGGGCGGGGTGATTCCGAGGAAGAAAAAGAAGCCCGGGGTTTTTTCCTGGTAGAAGGCGAAGTCTTCGGCCCCCGTGACCTGGTTTGCTGTCATGATTTTGGCCTTACCAACCACTCTTTCAAGGGTGGGGGTCATTTGCGCGGTCAGCTTGGGATCGTTGAACGTTACCGGCACTCCCAGTTGAACGTTAACCTCCGCTGTCGCCCCGGCGCTCTCGGCAATTGCCGTTGCTGTTTTCTTTATCCGTTCATGGATATCCTTGCGGATCTTGGGATCGAAAGCCCGGATCGTACCCTCCATCTCGACCTCAGGCGGGATGATATTGTTGCGGGTACCCCCTTTGATCATTCCCACCGAAATCACCGCAGGCGTGGCCGTGAGGTCGGTCTGGCGGCTCACGATGGTCTGCAGTCCCAAGACGATCTGAGAAGACACGACGATTGGATCCACCCCCAACCAGGGCATGCCCCCGTGGGTTCCCTTCCCTTTCACCACGATCCTGAACCGATCCGCACTGGCCATGGCGCCGCCCGAGCGAAAGGCGATGGCCCCCGGCAGGTTGATGCCCACGTGGAGGCCGAAAATGGCATCGGGTTTGGGCGATTCAAGTACCCCCTCCTTGATCATAAGGTAGGCCCCGCCCTCTTCTCCCGGAGGCGCGCCTTCTTCTGCCGGCTGGAAGATGAACTTTACGGTCCCGGGAATGCGGTCTTTGACCTTCGACAGCACCTCGGCCACGGCCATGAGCATGGCCGTGTGCGTATCATGGCCGCAGGCGTGCATCACGCCTTTGATCTTGGAGGCGAAGGGAACATCGGCAAGCTCCGTCACCGGCAGGGCATCCATATCGGCCCGCAGCGCCACTACCGGCGAATCTTTCTGCCCCCGCAGAATGCCGACAACCCCGGTGCGGGCCACATTTGTCTTTACCTCCAAGCCGAGTTTCTGAAGATGTTCGGCGACAATCTTGGAAGTCCGGAACTCCCGATTGGAGAGCTCCGGGTTCTGATGAAAATCCCGCCGCCATTCGATCATCCTCGATTCCACCTCTTTCGCCAGCCGCTCAATCTCCGGCGAGAGAGTGCTCTGCGCCCAGCAGGGAGGAGTGAGGATCGAAAGCATGACCAGAATGGAAAGCATTCCGAAACAAAAACGGCTAAGGCCTCCAAAATAAGTGCAATTCATTTTTCCTCCCTTTCCTAAAGGAATAGCCGGGTAGTCGCATTTTGCGACTGCCTCTGTTTTCTCAGCTCATCGCAAGATGGCCGACTCCAGTAAAAAAGACCCCGTCTCTTGGCTCCGAAACAGGGCTTTTCCAATTTTGGCCATGCACCCTCCTGATCATCCCCGAGGGGTAAAATCTTGCAGGTTGACGGAAGCGTGTCGATCAAAAATCCCGCATTCTGCCCGGATTTTATAAAATCAAAGGGGGGAAGTCAAGAAAACCTTGGGAGAAAACCTTGGGAGATCTATATGGATCTTCAGGCAACGCCGAGATAGGCTTTCTGCATCAGCGGGTTGTTCTTCAAATTCTCGGCCGTGTCGTGCAGCACAATTTCTCCGGTCTGCAGCACATACCCCCGCCGGGCGATGGACAGGGCCATGTTGGCGTTCTGCTCCACGAGGAGAATGGCTACTCCTTCCTGCCGATTGATCTGCCGGATGATCTCAAAGATCTTGTCTACAAAAAGGGGCGAAAGCCCCATGGACGGCTCGTCCATGATCAGGAGCCGGGGCCGGGCCATCAGCGCCCGGGCCATGGCCACCATCTGCTGCTCCCCCCCGCTCAGGGTCGAGGCGAGCTGCCGGCTGCGCTCCCGGGCCACCGGAAACAAATCGTACATACGTTCCACATCCGCCCGAATTCCGGCGGCGTCCCGGCGGGTGTACGCTCCCATCAGAAGGTTTTCGTAAATCGTCAGGTAGGGGAAGAGCCGCCGCGCCTCCAGAACGGGCGCCACGCCGCTGCGCACGATCTCGGAGGGCGGCAGCCGGTCGATCCGCCTTCCGAAAAACTCGACCGTGCCGCTTTTCGGCCTCACCAGACCGAGAATGGTCTTCATGGTGGTCGACTTTCCGCAGGCGTTGCCGCCGAGCAGGGAGACGATCTCGCGCTCCTCAACCGTCAGGGAGACCTTCTTGAGCGCCTGGATCGGGCCGTAAAACGTGTCGACGTCAGTCAGCTTCAGCACGTCGGCGTCCTCCCATGTAGGCTTCGATGACAAAGAGGTTGCCGGCAATCTCCCGGGGCGGCCCCTCGGCGATCTTCTCGCCGTGATCGAGGACCACGATGCGGTCCGAGACCGTCATGACCACCGTCATCTTATGCTCGATCACCAGAAGCGTATGCCCGCGCGAGCGCAAAACGCGGATCAGCTCCACGACCTGCTGGGTTTCGTGCGGGTTCATCCCGGCCGAGGGCTCGTCCAGGAGCAGCAGCCGGGGGTTTGACGCCAGGGCCCGGGCGATCTCGGCGCGCCGGCGGTTCGCATAGGACAGGGACGACGCCGGCTGGTCCAGACGGGGCAGAAGGCGCTCCCCGAAGAGGGCGAGCACCTCCAGGCATTTTTCCCGGTTCTCCCTTTCTTCGCGCGCCACCCGGGGCGGCCGCAGCAAGGCGCTGAAAATGCCGGTCCGCCCCCTAAAATCGCGGCCCACCATGACGTTCTCCAGGACCGTCATCTGCCCGAAGAGCCGGATGTGCTGAAAGGTGCGCGCAATCCCGCGCCGGGCCACCTCGTGGGGCGCCAGACCCACAACCTCTCCGCCCAGGAAGCGGATAGACCCCGCGGAAGGAGGCATCGTCCCGGTGATGCAGTTGAAAAGGGTTGTCTTCCCGGCGCCGTTGGGACCGATCAGGCTCACGATCTCCCCTTCCTCGAGATGCATGGAGACATCCTTGAGGGCCTTGAGCCCGCCGAAGTCTTTGGTTACACCCGTGATCTCAAGCAGCGCCACAGTCTTTTCCTATTTCTCATCCGGGAGAAACTTGTCGCCCCGGAGGTAGACTTTCTTTTCGCTCGCGTCAAACCGGGTTAAGCGCAGGCTGTAGGGCCGCCCGCCGAGAAGCCCCTGCCGGCGCACCAGCATCATGACCACGAGGATCCCGCCGTAAACGAACATGCGGTATTCCTGCAGCGGACGGAAAACTTCGGGAATCAGAATGAGCAGGGCTGCGCCCGCCACCGGCCCGATCAGATTGCCCTGGCCGCCGAAGGCCAGCATGGCCAGGAGGATGAAGGATTCGTTGATCGTAAAGCTGTCCGGGCTGACGAATTTTACGAAGTGGGCGTAGAAGCTCCCGGCGATGCCCGCATAGAAGGCCGCCAGCACAAAGGCCTGGACCTTGTAACGGGTGGTGTCGACTCCGGTCGCCTCCGCCGCCAGTTCGTTCTCGCGGATCGCCGTGAGCGCCCGGCCGAAGCGGCAGGTCATCAGCCGGTTCATGGTGATGATGGTCAGGACGGCAAGGGCGAGGATGAGGTAGTAGTATTCCAGCCGCGAGTCGATCACGCGGCCGAAAAGCGACGGGGGAGGGATATCCATGATTCCCAGGGGGCCGTTGGTGAAGCCCATCCAGTTCTGGAGCACCAGGAACAGGATCATGTTGAACCCCAGCGTAACCAGGGTCAGGTAGATCCCCGAGAGCCGGAGCGTCGGCTTGGCGATGAGATACCCGCAGAACCCGGCGATGCCCCCGGAACCCGCGAGGGCCGCAAGCCAGGGGAGATGCAGTTCGATCGTCAGTTTGGCGGAGGCGTAGGCGCCCACCGCGTAGAAGGCGGCGTGGCCGATCGACAGGAGTCCCACATAGCCGTTCAGAAGGTTGAGGCTCAGGGTCAGGATCACGTAAATGCCGATGAAGACAAGCACCTGCACATGGTAAGGATTGGGCAGGAGCGGCGGCACGGCCGCGAGCAAAACCAGGATCCCCAGGTACGGGGCGTTGGCCAGGAGGGGTCGCAGAATTCGCGGCATATCAGTCACCCCTCGTCTGAGCCATGCCTTTGCCGCCAAGAAGCCCGCCCGGACGCAGCAGGAGGATGAGAATCATGAACACAAAGGAGAAGATATGCCGGAAATTGGAGGCCCCGAATTCTACCGCATAGGTTTCCACGACCCCGATCAGGAGCCCGGCCAGGACCGCCCCCGGCAGGCTGGTGAGGCCTCCGACCACGCTGGCGCTGAAGGCCTTCAGGCCGTAGAGCCCGCCCATGGTGGGGTAAAACATGTTGTAATAGACCCCCACCAATACCCCGGCCACCCCCCCGAGCATGGATCCGATGGCAAACGCCGCCATGTAGATCCGATCGACGTTGACCCCCATGGCGAAGGCGGCCTCGTAGTCCTGGGCGGTCGCCCGGATGACCATCCCGAGCTTGGTGCGGTTGATGATCAGATAAAGGAGGAGCATCAGCAGGACCGTCACCCCGAGGACGGCGATCTGCAGGAAGGTGATGTAGACGCCGCCCACCTCGAATTCGAAATTTCCCAGCCGGTTGAGGAGGGGGAAAGAGATAGCCTGGGTTTCCGGCCCCCAGATTTTTTGGGCGGCGTTGACGAGCAGAATGGAGATCCCGATGGTCACCAGCAGCGAGGTCGCATGAGGGGCGGTCCTCAGAAAGTGGAAGGCGAGGAGCTCGATGGCAATCCCCAAAATTGCCGTAGCCGCCAGAGCCGCTCCCAAGGAGAGGAGGAGATTGGGGTGAAGCAGCCGGATGATCTCAAACCCGACATAGGCCCCGACCATGTAGACCTCGCCGTGAGCGAAGGTCACCATGCGCAACGTGCCGAAGATCAGGGTGAAACCCAGGGCCAGCAGGGCATACACGCTTCCCTGGGTGAGGCCGTTGATCAGCTGCTCGAACACAACCTAATCCCCGCAGAGATCAAGGAATAAACTGGAAAGGCTTTTTGTCAGAATCCTTTCCCCTTGCCCTCATCAAAAATTATCGGTATTCATGCAAGAGTTCGCAAAGCCCGTGCGACCATTTCTGTCTGGCCCCCGGGCCCTGGTACCGCTTGGCGGATACGGAATCCTTTGTTATTTCCACAAGGCCCAGGTGCCGTCCTTGATCGTGATCCGCACCAGGGTCTTGGCCGGGTCGCGCCCCTTGTCATAGGCTATCGGTCCGGTGGCCCCTTCGTAGCCCTTGAGGCCGAGAAGGCCCTCCCTGACCTTGGCGCGGCTGTCGGTGCCGACGGCTTTCAAGGCGGCGACCAGCAGCCCGGCCGCGTCATACGCCAGCGCCGCAAACTGGTTGGGTTCCGCCCCGTAAAGCGCCTTGTAATCCCTGGTGAAGTTTTGGGCCGCCGGACGCGGGTCCGTTTTGAAATAGTTGACCGGCAGCATGGCGCCCTCGACGGCCTTGCCGCCCAGCTCAATCGTCTTCGGGCTGAAGAGCGAGCTGTTGGCCATCACCGCCGGTTTGTAGCGCGCGCGTTCGGCCTGGTTCATGATCGCCGTGAAATCCGCGTAGAAGGTCGGCATGTAGACCAGGTCGGGATTCAGGCGTTTCAGCTTGGTGAGGATCGCATTGAAATCCTTCTCGCCCGGGGTGAAGGCCTCCTCGGCCACGATTTGCGCGCCCAGAGCCTTCGCCTCCTGGGTGAAATACTTGTTGGCGTCCACTCCCCAGTCGTTGTTGATGTAGATCGTGGCGATTTTCTTCTTGCTCAGATCCTTCACCGCCCAGCGCGCATTATAGGGCCCCTCGAAACCCTGGGTGGCGACCACCCGGAACATGAACTCGCCTTTCTTGGTCCAATCCTGGTGGGAGGCGGTCGGGGAGAGCTGGACCATCTTGGCCCGCTCGTAAACCGGCGCCGCCGCCATGGTGCAGGAGCTGCTGAAGTCTCCGATCTGCGCAATAATATCGGGGTTGGCGACAAACTTTTCGGCGATGAGGACCGCTTCTTTGGCATCGCCGCGGCTGTCGGCCACTTCCAGGACGATCTTCTTCCCGTTGACACCGCCCTCCTTGTTCGCCTTGTCAAAGACCATGCTCACGGAGCGCTTGAAATCGGCGCCGTACTCGGCCCAATCGCCCGTAAGCGGGGCCGAAAGACCGACTTTGAGCTCTCCGGCGGAATGCGCCGGCCGGGGACCGGTAAAACCGCCGGCCAGGACTAGAGCCAGCAGAATTCCTGCCACTGCGATCTTCTTAACCATAATTCCTCCTTTTGGGATTCAATAAAAAAAGACGCCGCGAAAACCGATATGCGGGGTCATCACGATCGGCCTGGATTGGTGAAACCAAAGCCCGAAAGGTCTTTGGGTCGCATATATTCCGGACCTGCCCGCAAGGGTCCGGCAACGCAGGAAACGGGCAAGACAGAAAGGATCCCCGGTTTGCTTAAAATTGATTTTATAAGAATTTGTTAGGGAATAAAAGGAAAAACATTCGGCAGCAAACCTCCCTTCCCACTTCTGATGAACTCGTAAAAATTCAACCAAACGGTGGTTTCGTAAAAGCTCCGGCTGCAAGGCGCGGGAAAGCGCGGTCTTTGAGGGGCCTCGCTCCTCAGGGACTGCAACGGCGAAGTTGAAGCGCAATCCCGCTTCAAGCGGGACAGATGGACTTTTTACGAAACCATCAATAATGCGTACAAACATGTTTGGTCATGTTCAGTCCTTGCAGGGTTTTCCAGCAAACGCATGATGAATAAAATCAATGAACTTGATTTTTTTGACCATCCGCGTGCGAGGGAACGGAGGAGAAATCATACAGAGGGATGAAATCGGAAAAAAAGAACTGGCTGAATTTCAATGGGTTAAAACAGAAATGCTTGAGGCATATGATTTGCATACTAGAACCTATTAATTCCCCGTGAAATCGGGAAGATGAGATCCTCGCGTGATCAAGGCGTCGCTTTTGAATCGATCACGCCGATAAATCCGTGATTGATTCTGAACCAGAGGCGGGGTCAGAAATGACCCCGCTTTTTTTCCATAATATTTGCCCATCGGGCATGATATAATTTATTTTTTTCTGAAAAATGGTTTTTTTAAATATTCCATTAAAAAAGGCGCCTTATTTGATCCATGGGCCAAATCATTAATCTATCATCCTTATTCAATAGACTTCGTCATCTCGTTCTATTTACATTCATCTTGTATTCTTATGGATGTGCTGTAACGAAAGAAATTGAGGTGAAATCCTCGTCCTTGCCAAGCTACCCGGAACAAAAGATCGAACGGAAGAAAAATCGAACGAGTAGAAAAGATCGAACCAAATGAGTTTTCGGTTGCAAAAGGAGATGAAGTCATTGGCCGGCTGGCAGTCATCAGGCTTGAAAAAGGGGATACCCTACCGGATATTGCCAGACACTTCAGTTTGGGAATCGATGCCATCAGTGCCGCAAACCCTGGGATAGATGTATGGGTGCCTGAGGGCGGGAAACGTATCCTGTTGCCTCTGAGCTTTATCCTGCCGGACGCCCCAAGAAAAGGCATCGTGATCAACTTGGCCAGCATGAGGCTCTTTCAATTTCAGGGGGATCGTAAGTCTCCGGCGGTGTCGACCTACCCGATAGGGGTCGGTACCGCAGAGCGACCTTCACCCCTGGGTCAAATGCAGGTGGCGCGCAAGGCAACCCGGCCGACCTGGCATGTGCCTGCCTCAATTGCCGAGGATCATCGGAAAAAAGGAGATCCTCTGCCCGCTAAAGTCTTGCCGGGACCTCAAAATCCTTTGGGAGAATACGCCCTATATTTAAGTAAGGCCTCTTATTTAATCCATGGTACGAATAAACCGGCCAGCATTGGTCTGCGGGCAACCAACGGCTGCATAAGACTTTATCCGGAAGACGTGAAGAGACTCTATGAGAACACGCCGGTTAAAACTCCTGTAAGCATCGTGAACCAGCCCTATCTCATAGGCCGAGGTAAGGGAGGGGTTTACCTGGAAGTTCATGCGCCCCCGGAAGACTTGGACGCTACCGAGTTTGATAAGGTATATGCAAAATTGAAAAATATGGAAAAGGAGTCGGGGCGGACGCTGGACTGGATCAAAGTCAAGAAGGTCCTTGCCGAAGCCCGAGGGATTCCGGTTTTTATATCCGAGATCCGTCCAGGGAGCGAAAAAGGGGCTGCGAAAACCATAGAGGTCAAGCACCCGGAAAAATTGAACGGCCGCCCGGAAATACCGGAACTGCAAATGGAGGCGTGGAATGTTTTGGCTGCTCAAGTGCCTGCCGAGATTGAGGCCCTGAGGATTGCCGCCATTATCAATCATCAGGGTCCGCCAATCCCGGCAAGGGTGTTATCAAAGCGCGATGGCTACCAGGTGATCGCCGGCCCCTTCCATGACCGGAGCGCGGCCCATGATGCAGCCAAACGCTTGAAAATTGATTTGGAAATAGAGGGGGTATTGCTTGAACCTCTCAAGAAGAGATAGTCGCTCCCGCCTTTTCTTACGCGTTCAGGCCGCATCCCTGGTTGAATTCCAGAGGCGACCCTGCCTTGCGAAACAAAAAATGGCCGTACTTTAACTCTACGCGAGGCACACTTTTTGCAAAAAATCCCTGAACTTTGATGGTCTATGTTGAAAAGAAGTAAATTGAACAGAAGGAGGTAATTCGATGATGCAGAAGAGTCTTTTGGTAATCTCCACGATGCTTCTGATTGCCATTGCTGTGGGCGGGTGTGCAACCAAAGGCGACTTGCAGAAAGTCCAGGAGCAGGAAATGCAGATCGGCGCGAAAGCGGATCAGGCAGCGCAGGATGCGCAGGCTGCCAAGGCGACGGCTGATGCGGCCACGGTAAAGGCAGAAGCAGCCGCAGCCCGCGCCGAAAATGCCGTAAAGATGGCCGAGGAAAGAGCCAAGGCCGCAGAGGAAAAGGAGAAGATGGCCGAGGAAAAGGCGAAGCTCGCAGAGGAAAAAGAGAAGATGGCCGCCGAAAAGGCGAAGGCCGCAGAGGAAAAAGAGAAGATAGCCGCGGAAAAAACGATGGTCGCAGAGGAAAAGGCGAAGAAGGCTGACGAGGTCTTCCGGAAATCCATGAAGAAGTAGGTCAATTTCACGGGGAGCCGTTAATTTTGCCTCTCGTTCAGGGAAGGAAGTGGCATGGTTTTGATACCCTGCCACTTCCTTGTGCTTCCAGGTTCAGTCCGTTCGGACCCTGCAAGCATCGAATCCGTCAAGCCGCGGTTATTCTAACTTCATAATCGGTCCATTTTTTGGATATATCCATAAACGAAATGGTTCTGCAATCTTCAGGCCGGTAACGAACCCGAAGGCGGATATGGGCAAAAAGCAAGGCAGGATCGCTGATCATCTTTATTTCTTCTTTGTCTGGATCATCGTAACCCCCATTCTATTGGGTGGATGCAGTCACTTTCAAACCCAGGCCACCTTCAAAGAAGCGAATGATTTTTTCATCCAGGGAAGCTACAAGGCCTCTCTGGGAAAATATGAGCAGATTCTTGAAAAATATCCCCGGGCGGGAGACCGAGTTCTTTTCGCGATGGGTATTATTTATGCGTACCCTCGGAATGAGGAAAAGGATTATCAGAAATCTTTGGAATGTTTTCAGAAGCTCATAAAGGATTTCCCGGAGAGTGAGTACCAGAAGGACAGTGCGGGGATGATTTTTCAGATCCATAATGTCACTTTCAAGGATCAGACGATTACGGCGCAGCAATCGCAGATTGAGTCTCTCCGGCGAACCCAGGTTGAGACTCTCCAGCAAAGGGATCAGACGATTGCCGCGCTGCAAGCAGAGATTGAGACTCTCCGGCGAACCCGGCTTGAGACTCTTCAGCAAAAGGATCAGAGGATTGCCACGCTGCAGGAACAGATTGAGACTCTCCAGCAAGCGGGTAAAAGCAAGGGGGACGAGATTCTTGCCCTGCAAAAAAGGATGGAAGAACTCGCCCAGAAGGTTTTTGCGCTCCAAAAGGGACCGGCTGATAAGATTCTGGTGGAAAAGGAAAAACGACGATTGACGTTGTTCTCAAAGGGCGAGGTGCTCAAGACCTACAGAATAGCCTTGGGCGGAAACCCGATTGGACCCAAAGAAAGGCAAGGCGATAATAAAACCCCGGAGGGAACCTACCTGATCGATTCAAGAAACAAGGACAGTCGTTACCACCTCTCTCTTCATATTTCCTATCCGAACGAGAAAGATAAAAGGCGAGCAAGAGAGCTTGGGGTTTCTCCGGGCGGAGACATCATGATCCACGGTATCAAGAATGGTTTTTCGTGGGTTGGTGATTTACACACCGGGGTTGACTGGACGAATGGGTGTATTGCCGTTACCGACGAAGAAATAGGGGAAATCGAGAAGTTGGCACCCAATGGCACGATTGTTGAGATCAGGCCATAGAAGACCGCCTAACTTACCGTTCCACCGATCTCCCTCCTTCCAAAATCAGGGATTTCCGGTTGCGGTTTGCTTGCTCGGAATAATCCCAACCCTTCGTTTTTTTCAAACCCTTCGCAGAATATCCAGGAAATAAGCGCCGCCTCTAATAGGAAGCGAAAATCAGGATGAGGATGCCCGCCAGCAGAATGACACACCCCGGACAGATGGCCTGGACCCGCTCGCGTTCACCGAAGAAGAGCACGCCCACGGCCAGGGTGGCAGGGATTTCTACCTGTTTGATCGCCTCGACGTAAGCCGCGGCCGAACGGATATATCCGAGATTGCCAAAGATCGTGCCCGCCGCCGCAAAAGCGCCCATGGCGAGAAAGCGGTTCAGATACCGGGGAACGGACGCCATCTGCCCGGCGGATTTCTTGATCACCAGAGGCAGGATCATCAGGGAGGCAAAGACGTAATTGGTCAGGGTCGAAAAATACGGATCGCCGATCTGCGCCGTTTTCTTGAAGAGGAGAATGGTCGGAGCCACGGTCAGGGCGGCCAGAAGGGCATAACGCATCCCCTTTTCCCGGAAAAGGATCCGGATGGGTTCGGTTAGGGAGAGGTGGAATCTCTGGACATTGAGGAGGTAGATTCCGAAAAGGCTGACCAGAATCCCCGCAAACCCGGCCGGAGTGATCTCTTCCTTTAACAAGATCACTCCCAAAAAGGCGACCAAAACCACCTGCAGCTTCCAGATGGTCACGGTCACGGAGATTTCCCCGTACTTAAAGGCTTTCGACAAAAGGAGGGTGGAAATAACCTGAACGAAGCCCGCCAGGCCCGAGTAAACCCAGTATTCGGGGCCCACGGTGGGAAATCCTACGGCAAGACTCGCAAGCAAGGCAAAAGGGAGGAGGAAAATGAACCTCCCCCAGACGTTGATATATTCATCCAGGCTGTGCCCCAGGTCCTTCATCATCGCGTTTCTGCCGACCTGGGCCAGGGCCGAAGCCAAGGAAAATAGCCACCACATCTATTCTTCTCTATGCCCTTTGCTCTATGCGCTATGTGGTCTTCTTTCAGGAGGCATATTTCTTTTCCAGAGCCGTGAACTTGGACCTCCCTACCACTTCGAACATCTCTTGGAATGGAACCATTTGGGAGGCGAAGCGGGCCGTGGTTCCGTCTTGTTTCAAAACAGCAAGAACTTCCTGCATGGCTTTGATCGCAGCCATGTGGGCGGAAACCGGGTAGATCACTAATTTGTACCCCATTTCCTTCAATTCCTGGAGGGGCAAGATGGGGGTCTTTCCACCTCCTTCAACCATGTTGGCTAAGAGAGGAGCCTTGATCGTCCGGCAAATCCTGCACATCTCTTCCACCGTGCGGGGTGCCTCCACAAAAACCACATCCGCGCCAGCTTCCTGATAGGCCAGCGCTCGGTCCAAGGCATCGTCCAAACCATTGACGGCGATAGCGTCCGTTCGCACCACGAGAACAAAGTCCGGGTCCTGCCGCGCATCCACGGCAGCCTTGACCTTTTGAACCATCTCGGTTTTGGAAATGAGAAGCTTCCCTTCCGTATGCCCGCATTTCTTGGGCATAACCTGATCTTCGATCTGGATTCCCGCCAGGCCTGCGTTCTCGAATTCGCGGATCGTGCGCATCATGTTGATGGCATTCCCGAATCCCGTATCGGCGTCACAAACCACCGGTAGGCTAGTAGCCCGCACGATATTCCGGGCGTTCTCCAAAACTTCGCTCATCGTGGTCAGCGCGATGTCCGGGTATCCCAGAAAATTTCCAGCGATCGCCGCTCCCGAAACATAGATGACCTTGAAGCCTGCCTGTTCAACCAGGCAAGCGGAAAGGGCGTTGAAACATCCCGGAGCCAGAATCACTTCGTCCGCCTGCAACAACCGGCGCAAAACAGCGGCTTTTCTTGGATATGTTACCATTCAAATCCTCCTCTATGAAAAAAGATGCCTTTATTAAACTCCCTCTATTATCGTAGGTCAAGACGAAAGGAGATCGGAAAGTACCCATTCAGTGACGGGGGGGCGGCAGGCTTTGTTGTTGGCTTGGGGGTTTGGGCGGTACGCGCCGGAAGCATCGGTCGGGATGAGCAGAGACTCGGAGAAACCCCTGAGCCTCCGATATCAGCGGCGGGAGGCCTTGGCCCCCGCCCCCTCCACGAAGAAACCAGCGCTTATGATTCCAAGCATAGCGCCCGGACCCCTAAACCAGGGCGCCTCCTGGTATTCACGCCGGACCTGAATCCGTAGCGGCTTCCCCCCCTTGACTGAAGGGTTACATCGGAAAAGCAAGAACCAGAGGGGAATAACAAAAACCCGCGATTACAGACTATTTGCAGGATCCTCGATTTTAGCCACAATTGATTTTCAATGGAACACTCTTCCCCCATCGATGATCACGGTCTGGCCGGTGGTGCTCTCGGTGCGGAGGAAGGTGAGGATCTGTTCGATCACGTCTTCCTTTGCGGCGGCTTTGCCGATCAAAGCGGCCTTCTTGGCTTTCTCGACGTAGGGAGGCGAAAGATTAGATGACATGCGCGTGCCTTCCAGGAAACCGGGCGCCACGCAGTTTACCAGGACTTCCGGCGCTAAGGCCACGGCCATGCAGCGGGTCAGGTGGGTAAGAGCGGCTTTGGAGACCGCATAGGCTATACTTGATCCGGCCGGCTGGAAGCCCGCAATGGACCCGATATTGACGATCCGGCCCCTCCCCTGCCTCTTCATGATCGGGCCGATCGCCCGCATCAGCAGGAAGGGTCCGGTGGTGTTGGTCTGCAGGATCTTCTGCCAGGTTTCCAAGGTCAAGGCTTCCAAGTCGGGAAAAGCCACCCAGGTATTGTAGGCCGCATCGTTAATGAGAATGTCGACCCGCCCGAGTTCTTTCATTACGGTTTCCACCAGGCGGGTTATCTCCTCTTCGCGAGAGATATCCGCTTGGATCGTAATTGCGCGGACCCCCTCTTTTTTCAAACCCTCCGCCGTTTCTTTCGCAATAGTTTCGGAGCTCTGATAGACTAACACCACATCCGCCCCGTTTTTAGCCAAGGCGCGGCAAATCTGCCGTCCCAAACCCCCGGTCCCTCCCGTGACGATGGCGACACAACCTTTGATTTCCATGGATACCCTTTTCCAAAAAGCGGTCCGCTGTCAGCGATCAACCTCCAGCCTTGCTTGCGCAAGGGCGATTCAGGAATCGCCCCTACAAGAAGGATCAGCGCCAAGCGTTGACTGGCGAAACAGGATTGATGGATTTATGGGCGAACCTCAATATTTTCCAAGTTCGACTGCGGCCTCAAACATGGTGATCAGATTTTCCGGGGGCACGTCCACGAGAATATTGTGGTCGGCAGAAAGCATGTACCCCCCCCCTTTTCCATATACGGCGAACTTCTTCTTCACCTCGTTCCGCACCTCTTGCGCCGACCCGTTGGGCAGAACCACATGCGTATCGATGCCGCCCCAGAGGGCCATTTTCCCCGCGGTCTTCTCCTTGATCCGGGCAGGATCCATGTCCTTGGCGTTGGACTGCATGGGATTTAGCACGTCAATGCCGATATCGATAAAATCGTCGATGTAGGCGAATACGCAGCCGCAGGTGTGCAGGGCAATTTTGGCTTTGGTTCGCCCCTTGATCGCCCCGACCATCTTTTTCATCAGGGGCCTCACCCTCTCTTTGAACATGGCCGGACTCATGATCGGTTGGTTCTGGAAACCGAAATCGTCCCCAAACATGATGATATCCACATTTTCCCCGAGAGCTTCGGCGATCCCGCCGACAGTTTCAATCCAGATTTCGCAAAGTTTGGCGTGGAAGGCCTCGCTGAAACCCCGGTTGATGATGAGATCCATCAGCCAGCCTTCGAAACCGCGCATGAACTGGGCCAGGGTGAAGATCCCCGGAACTACCCGCGCCACCAGCGCCTTGTCGCTTTCCTGCCGAAGCTTCTTCCCTTTTTCCCGCCACTGGGTGAAATCGGCGACCTCGGAAGGCTTGGGCCATTTATAATTTTTCACATCTTCCGCTGTCGGCTGGGCGATCTTCTGAAACGGCCCCTCGACCGGCGCGTAGGTGTAATCCGTGGACCTTCGCCACTTGACTCCCCAGGGCTGATCGATAAATTCCTCGGGAATACCGAAATCGCCAATGGCCTTCGAAGGGGTCACGGTCTTCGTGTCCACGTGAAACCGGTTCAAAATATCTTCGTCGATCTCCGCGGTAAACATGATCAGGGCGCCGATCCGGACTTCTCTTTTGATCCCCAAATATTCCAGGAGGTTCTGGTAGGCCCGGACATTCATGGAGGTGGCCCCCGGAAAACTCCCGAAATCAATGGGAACCCGGTCGGGGATTTTGTGACTCATTGCCGTCAAGACTCTCTCTCTGCTGTTCATGATCGCCTCCGGATGGAGATAAAAGGAATAGGGTCAGTGTGAGGGCCAGTATAAACCGAAGCAGGGGCACGGTGCTCCGTGCCCCTGCCTAATCGCCAATTCGCAGAGCCGTGCGGGACTTCCCGGTGGGAGATTTCTTATGTTTAACCTTGTCCAGGCGGAATCAAAAACGTTTTGTGGCGGTATTAGGGAATTCCCCGGAAATCCCCCCAACCCCCCTTTATCAAAGGGGGGCGAGGGGGGATTTCAATTCTGGCGCGGCCTCATTTTTATATTTTTCCGGGGCCATACTCGACGCTCTTCTTCCAATTCATCCACTCGCGCCAGTCGGGATACACGTACCGGCCGATGTTCTGGTCGTCGGGATGGATGTACCGCGCTCCGGGCAGAAGGATAACCGTCTTCATCTCCGGGCGGTTCTCCTTGTTTTTCTGCTTGACGATATCCACTAAGTAGCGGGGATCCTCGTAGCAGTTCGCCCAGTTGTCGAAATGGTCCGGGATTACAACCTTGGCGTTGAGGGCTTCGGCCACGCGCCACACATCCCAAGGGGACATCTTGTCCGTGTAACCGGGCCCGTTGTTGCCCATGTCCATGCAGACCACGTCGACTTTGTACTGCTCGCCAACCATGCGATATCCGTTGTGGTACAGAGTGTCGCCCAGGAAGGCAATGTTGCCGCCCTCGGTGTTGAAAATGTAGCTTGCCGCCACTTCATTGAAAGGCTGGGGCGTATCAAAACCGGTCTTGGTCACGATAACGTCGAAGTTGGGGGCGATGTCGACTTTCATGTCTTCGATCTGGACGCTCTTCCCCACCTCGGCCACGATGATGCGGTCTTCGGGCACGCCCATGTTTCTCTTCATCCGCCGGCAGGTCTCGGGCGGGGCCACGAATTTGCATTTCGTGGTCTGCAGGGCGGCGGAGATCGTGTAGAAATCCATATGGTCCTGGTGATGGTGGGTGATGAAAACCGCGTCCAGCCGCTTGAACTTCCAGGGATCGACCACGTGGGGATTCAGCCGCATCCAGTAGAGTTTGTCCGCGCCGGCGGTCCGGCAGACGCCGCAGTAGGAATAATCCGTGAAGAGGCTCGGACCCGCGTACAGGTCCACGGTGAACACCGCTCCGCCCTGGGATTTCAGGGCGAAGGACGGGCCGCCGAAATACCACATGGCCCCGGTTCCCGGCTTGACTTTGGTCTGGTCGATTTCATAGTTGAGATAGGTTCCCCATTCCGGGAACACTTCCTGGAGCCAAATATCGCGGCTCATTTTCCGCGGCAAACCCACCGTCGCTCCATCCAGGATCCCTCGTTCGTCGTACTTCACTACGCTGTCGCTCATGTTGCCTTCCTCCTTTTTGAATGCCAGGAATGCTTAAATGCCGAATATCATTTTAGGCATTTTAGTGCATTTTAGCGCATTTTAGGCATTTGTTTTTCATACTTTCACCCCTAAGTATCTTTCCACTTCCTCCTGCTTGGCGTGAAGCTCTTCGCGCGTGCCGCTCAGCCGGACATGACCCTTTTCGAGAACATAGGCCCGCAGGTTTTTGCTCAGCTGCAAGGACAGCTCATAGTTCTGCTCCACCAGCAGGATGGTGACCTTGTTTTCGTGAAGTTTCTTCAACATCTCCCAAATTTCTTCCACAATGATCGGCGCCAAACCTTCCGTAGGCTCGTCGATCATCATCAGTTGGGGGTTGGCCACCAATCCTCGGGCAGTGGTCAGCATCTGCTGTTCGCCGCCGGAAAGGCTCTCGCCCATCTGGGTCAGGCGTTCTTTCAGCTTGGGGAAATATTGGAAGACCATTTCCAGCGTCTCATTCACATTCACGTTTTTCCCGCGGATCAGCATGCCCAATTTCAGATTTTCATAGACGGTAAGGTTGGGAATCACCCGCCGGTCTTCCGGGACAAAGGAAATCCCCTTGCGGGCAATTTTATCCGGCGTCAAACGGGTTATCTCCTCCCCGTTCAGGGTGATCTTGCCACTCTTGCTCGGGGCAATGCCCATGATGCTCTTCAGGGTCGTGCTCTTCCCGACCCCGTTTCTCCCGAGGAGAACCACGATCTCGCCGTCTTGGACCTCGAGGGACACATCGTGCAGAATATGGCTGGTTCCGTAGTAGGTGTTGATGTTTTCGACTTTTAGCATTCTTTCCTGCCCCCTAAATAGACCCTCTGGACCTCTTCGTTGCAGCTGATTTCATCGGGACTCCCGCAAGCCAGCACTCTTCCTTCATTCAGGCAGAGAACCTCGTCCGAGATCTTCATGACCACGCTCATGTCGTGTTCCACCAGGACGATCGTCAGGCTCAACTTGTCCCGCAGGCCGCGGATCAGTTCGGTCGCCAGGATCGTTTCGGCAGGGCTCATGCCGGCGGTGGGCTCGTCCAGGAGAAGAATCTTGGGGTCCGTGGCCAACGCGATCCCAATCTCGAGATATTTCTTCTCGCCGTGGGAAAGGGTCGAGGCCACCCGGTCATGGGATGCGGCTAATTGCACCCTTTCCAGAATCTTCATGGTTTTATCATTGACGTCTTCCAGGGAATCGGCCTTCCGCCAGAAATTGAAGGACGTCTTCCGCGACTGGGCCGAAATCCGGACGTTTTCAAAGACCGTGAGCCGCGGGAAGATATGGGTAATCTGAAAGGTCTTGGTGACGCCGATCTGGGAGATCTGGTTCATCTTTTTATCGGTGATGTCTTTTCCCTGGAAAAAGATCTTCCCGTCCGTGGGGATATACAGCCCGGACAGGAGGTTGAAGAGAGTCGTTTTCCCGGCGCCGTTCGGGCCGATGATCGATTGCAGCTGCCCTTCTTTCACCTGGAAGTTCACCTGATCGACGGCCTTCAGCCCTCCGAAATATTTGCACAGATTTTTGGTTTCCAAGTATGCCATGGTTTCTATCCTCGAATCAGATCCTTCGGTCTATTCCGCCTCTTCTACTGTCCGGGCCGCGGTCTTGCGGGCCAGATATTTCGATTTGATGGTGCCCACGATCCCATCGGGAAAGATCAGGATCAGGGCCATGAACAGAATCCCCACCACCAACTCCCACCGCTCCATGGTCCAGCTTAACTTGTTCTGGGCATAGAGAAAAACCCCCACCCCCACGACCGGGCCGATAAAGGTGTGCATTCCTCCCAGAATCGTCATTAACAGGATGGTCCCCGAGGTAAGCCAGAAAAGAGTCTGCAGGGGTCCATACCCCAAGTATACAAAGAACAACCCCCCGGCCAGGGCAGAAAAAAGACCGGAAAAAACCAAGGAGACGAATTTCGCCATGGTGACGTTATAGCCGGAGGCGATGGTCCGCTCTTCATTTTCGCGGATGGCCTGTAATAAACGGCCGAAGGGAGAGTCTAAAATCCTCCAGATAACCAAGATGGATATGCCCACTACAAAATAGACAAAATAGTACAGCGGGAAGGGGCTTTGCAGGTCCACGTGGAAAGGAAAGGTCAGGCTCAGCTTGGGGATAAATTTCAACCCATCTTCGCCGCCGGTCCATCTCTTCAGGGGAGACAAAGCCATGAAATAAAACATCTGGGCTACGGCCATGGAAATCATGGCGAAGTAAACCCCCCTCTTCTTGATGGCAATGGCTCCGATGATAGCGGCTAAGAGAATTCCTATGACAATGCTCACCAGAAGCCCCCCCCAGATCGACAAACCGAAATCCCGGACCGCGATCCCGCAGCCGTAGCATCCGAGTCCGAAGTAAGCCGCATGCCCGAAGGAGAGGATTCCCGTATATCCCAGGAGAAGGTTGAAGCCCAGGGCAAACAGACCGAAGATCAGAATTTCCGTCGTTAGGGGGGTTGATATGATGTGGGGCGCAATCAAGAATACCGCCAGGGTGACCCAAATAACCCTGCTTCTCGTTTTCGTATGGGATGTGTTCTCTTTATTGGCCTTCATTTTTCCTACCTGATTTCGCTGGATTTTTCGCGTTGTATTATAATCTGCCCGCTTCTCCGAAGAGACCGCGGGTTCGAACCAAAAGGATCAGAAGCATGGTGATAAAGATCGCGACGTTGGACCAGTCGCTGGCGAAGAGGGATACGAAACTGATGACCTGGCCGATGATCAATCCTCCCAGAATCGCCCCCCCCAAGCTTCCCAAGCCGCCGATGACCACGACCACGAAGCATTCGATCGCCATCTCGACCCCCATGTCGGGTAAGGCCGATTGAACGGTGGAGTTGACCCCTCCGGCCAGTCCTGCCAGTCCAACCCCCAGGGCAAAACCAAAGGTCCAGATCCGGGGAACGTCGATCCCAAGCGTGCGGACCATGAGGCTGTCCCGCGTGGCTGCCCGGATGATCATCCCCATATTGGTCTTTTTGAAAAAATACCAGAGAAACATTAAAACCCCAAGGGTTAAAAAGATGATGAAGATCCTGTACTTGGGGATAAAGATGCCCCCCCACATCAGCGATCCCGTAAAAAACTCGGGGAGAGGGACAATTCGGCCGATCGTCCCGAAGATCCCGCGCATCAGGTCGGTCGCGGCAACGGAAAATCCAAAGGTCAGCATCAGCGGGTAAAGGGGATCCTTGCCATAGAGGGGCTTGATGAGATACGTTTCCGTGATCCACCCGATCAAGCCGACGATGATTACGGCGCTCGCCAACCCAAGCCAAAAATTCCCGAACAGGGAAACGATGACAAAGGTGGCAAAGGCCCCAAGCATGTAAAACGTGCCATGGGCAAAGTTCACCACATCCAGCAGCCCAAAAATAATCGTGAGCCCGCAGGCCATCAGGATGTATACCGCCCCCAGGGCCAGACCGAAGAGCGCTTGATTGATAATCAAGGTTGCGTTGAGTTCCATTCTCTGTCCTTAAGAAGAGGCTTGGGGAAGAACCCCAAGCCTCCAGGATTTTTAAATAGCAACATGAAACGCTGCCAAGGGCGCCATTCCGGAAGCCGGAATCCAGGAAAGAACCGGATTCCGGAGCCTGCCCCGCGCTTGATATAGGGGCAAGCCCGGAATGACCGACGAGACAAGAATGCCGTCAATTATGGTTGCGGGTCTCGTAAAAAGTCACCGAAACCAGCAAAGTTATTTCCCCGGAAGTTTGACGGCCCCGTAGGGAACGTCTTTCTTGTTGTTTTCACAGCTCTCCAGGGTCTCGCTGGCGGGATATTCGGCCACAACTTCCCCGAAGTTCCAATCCTTGGCCTTGGCTCCGATCCCCCTAACGATGACGACGCTGCCCTCCCGGACGTGATCGCAAGCCCGGAACTGTTCAGGCCCCTTGTTGTAATCCATCTTAAACCCTTCCAAGGTCTTGATCAGTTTGGGCACATCGGTGGTCGTCTTGGCCACATTCATCGCCTCTAAGAGCGCCCGGGTTCCCACGTATCCGCCGTCCGCGTCCTGAGAGGGGGGCACGCCGAATTTCTTCCCATAGGCCTCGTTGAACTTTTTACCCTTGGGGAACTTATCCTGCAGCGTCCAATAATACGTATGGCCGCCGTAGAAATTTTCATTGAAAATGGGGCCGGCCGCCTTGATGCTCCATAGATGGCTCTTGGGGAGGACGAATTTCATCTTCTTATTGGTGAGTCCGGCCTCCCCCAACTGTTTGATGAGGGCATCCATGGACTGCCCGTACACGTTGATGACCAATATTTCCGGATTTGTGGCCACGATCTTGGGAATATGGGCAGAGTAGTCGGTTTGTCCCAGAGGAGAGTAGATATTCCCCAGGAATTTTCCCCCCATTTTTTCACTCGTCACCATCCAGGCCGAGAGTTCATCCGTGCCAAAACGATAGTCTTGGGTGACGATCATCCAGGATTTTCCCAGGTTCTGGAAGGCATACTTGGCGGTGGCGACACCGGTCTGATAGGGGATCATCCCCGACACAAATCCGTACCCGCACTGTTCTTTTCCCAGGGGGATACTGCTATGGCAGAACGACATATAAAGAACCTGGTTCTTGCAGGCCCATTCGTTGATGGCCACGGCCATTCCGCCGGAGAGGGTTCCGCCGATGGCCTTGATTCCCTGGCCATCGACCATTTCCTTATACTTACGGAGAGCCACCGGGGCTTTAAATTCGTCATCACCCATGACCACTTCCGCCTTTTGTCCTAAAACCCCGCCTTTGGCGTTAATTTCCTCGAGGGCGATTTCCGAACCTTGTTTCATATCCGTTCCCATCGCGGAAAAGGGCCCGGAAATTGGGAATAGCAGGGCCGCAATCGGCTTAGCTGAAGCAATTCCCGCGAGGAATAGAGTTCCTGCGAAGACAACAATTAACAACAGACCGATTTTTTTCATCTCTCCTCCTTTAAAATTTTATTTCCCACAAATCCTTTTGCACAGAATGGCAAGGGCCGTAAATCGAAACACCGCCAAAAAGGGATATTAAATCCCCGCAACCGTGAGTTCTATCCTCCTACTTGCCGGGAAGCTTGACCATTCCATACGGGACATCTTTGATGTTATTTTCGCAGCTTTCCATGGTTTCCTGTCCCGGAATTTCGGCTACCACTTCTCCGAAATTCCAGCCGGAAGCCTTGGCGCCGATTCCCCTCACGATGATCCAGCTGCTTACCCGAACCTGATCGCAGGCTCGAATTTCCTCGGGCCCCTTGACGGAGTTTACCTTGAAACCCTTGAGAGTCGCGATCAGTTTGTCCACATCGGTCGTTGTCCCGGCCTTGTTCATGGCTTCAAAAAGCGCCAGCGTCCCCGTATATCCCAGTTCGGCATCCTGCGAGGGGGGCATCCCATGTTTCTTGCCGTAGGCTTCTACGAACTTCTTGGCTTTGGGAAATTTGTCCTGGAGGGTCCAATAGAACCCATGGCCTCCATAAAAATTTTCATTGTAGAAGGCGCCCGCCGCTTTGATCGAATACAGGTGGCTCTTGGGAATGACGAACTTCATCTTTTTGTTGGTCAAGTCCCGGCCTCGCCAAGCTGTTTGATGATCGCGTCCATGGACTGCCCGTAGACATTGATGACCAGGATATCCGGGTTCGTGGCGGCGATCTTGGGGATATGGGCCGAGTAGTCGACCTGCCCCAGCGGCGAATAGATGTTCCCCAGGAACTTTCCCCCCATCTTTTCGCTGGTGGTCAACCAGGCCGCCAGCTCGTCATGGCCAAAGCGATAATCCTGGGTCACCATCATCCAGGTCTTTCCCAGGTTTTGAAAAGAATACTTGGCCGTGGCTACGCCCGACTGGTAAGGAATCAATCCCGTCATGACTCCATAACCGCAGCGTTCCTTTCCCAAAGGAAGGCTGGAATGGCAGAAGGACATGTAAAGGACCTTGTTCTTGCAAGCCCACTCATTGACCGCCACGGCGATTCCGCCGGAGAGGGTCCCGCCGATTACTTTTATGCCTTGCCCATCGACCATTTCTTTATATTTCCGGATAGCGACCGGAGCCTTGAATTCGTCATCCCCGACGACGACTTCGGCCGGCTTTCCCAAGACCCCGCCCGCAGCGTTGATTTCTTGAAGGGCCACTTCGGAACCGTTCCGCATGTCCGTGCCCATGGCGGAGAACGGCCCGGAAAGCGGAAACAGGAGGGCGGCAATGGGCTTGGCCGGAGCCGCCATCGGAAGCATAAAGATCAATAGGAAGATCAGACTGCTCACCCAACACGTTTTTTTCATCCTTTTCGTTCCTTTCGGAGAAGCTATCCCTTCCCTCTTTTCCAGAAATATTTTTATCTAACATCTTTACCGCAACTTGCCAAGTTTTGCAAGATCTTCGGCGACGCTCCCCAGCCCAAGATCCATCAGGGTTTTCCTTTTGGGATAGCTGGTTTGCCGATCCCAGCCATGAAGATCATAATACTCATCCAGCATCTGGTTATATTTCTCCGGGTCGATTTTCCAGCCTTTTAGATTTCCGGACGGGATCGCTTCCGCCAGATCTCTGGCCGTCGGCATATCGTCTTTCCGGTCAAAATGGGTGAATCTCAAGTTAAAGGCTTTTTCCAGATTCAGCTGCTTCATGGCCAGAACCTTTAAATCATCCACGGATGTCTCCCAACCCGTTGCCGCCGAATACAGCTCGGCCATCTGCGGCAGGTCGGTCTGATCCACATCCAAGCAGGTCGTACTGTAGAGACAGATTCCCAAGCAGTTCGCCATTCGGGAAACAGCCTCCATATAGGTCACCATCTTGGCCTTGCCGTCATACTCCAAAGGTTTATCCAACCCTTCGACGCCATAGACCTCCTTCGCTTTCTCGGCATTGAGGTTGGGAGCGGTCTCAATCACGAGACCGCCCGTTGTATGCGTTCCTCCCCGGGTGGAGGTGGTGGCGCCAAGCAGCCAGCCATTGGAGCCCCGGCACGGTTCGTAAAGGTCCTGTCCTTTGATGTGCAGGGCATAATAACCGCTATCCCGGCCGATGAGGTCGGCCGCCCGGGCGCAACCCTCGGCCAGAATGTCTCCGAAGCCCTCCCGGTGGCATATTTTTCTTATCATTTCAAGAGAAACATCCGCATCTCCCCAATTTAACTTGAGCCCGTCCGTGTCCGTCTCCTTGAGAATGCCCCTCTGGTAACACTCCATGGCCCAACCGATCGCTCCCCCGGCCGCATCGACATCGATGCCCAACTGATTGCAATAGGCATTGGCCTTAAGCATGAAGGTGGGTTCCCAGATGGCCAAGCGGGTCTGCAGGGTCCCGAAGGCTTCCCACTGATTACATTCGGTCTTGAGACCGGCATAAGGCCCTTCGGTAATTTGCAGGTGCCGGCCGCAGCCGATCACACACCCGGGAGCGCTTTGGTTTCCTACCTTGAACTTGTCGAGTGTCTTCCTGGGATCGATGGCCTGGAGCATTTCTTCGGGGAGACAGCATTCCTGAAAATTTTTATAGTTGATGCCGCAGACCTCTTGTTTTCTCGGCAGGACAAACAGCGTGCCATATTGGTGGAACTTCTCTCGCAAACCGGCCTTTTCGAACATTTTCCGGACACGAAGGGTAGCCTCCATAAACCGGCTCGGGTCCGCAACCGGGATTGACTTGGATCCTCTGGCGACGATCGCTTTTAAATTTTTTGAGCCCATGACGGCCCCCGTGCCGCACCGGCCGAAGGCTCTCCCCTTGTCCTGAATAATGCAGGCCCCCCGGACCAGATTTTCACCCGGCGGGACCGATCGAGATGGCATGAAGATTCGGATCTTTAAGTTCATCGCGCAGGATGTCTAAAGTCTCCCACGTCGTTTTCCCCCATAGATGAGAGGCCTCCCGGACTTCTATTTTGTCATCTTGGATCCAAATATAAACAGGGGCATGGGATCTTCCCTCGCAAATGATGGAATCGTATCCGGCATATTTCAGCTGTCCCCCGAAGTAACTGTCGCTGCAACTGGTAGCCCACCCCCCCGTCATCGGCCCCAAGGTGCTCACGTTCATCTTACAGGCCCCTGGGGCCGGGGTCCCCAGGAGGGCGCCGGCGCCAAAGATTAATTTATTGGCCGGTTCATACGGGGTAACCCAGGGTCGCAGTTCATCATAGAGAATTTTCACGGCGATCCCAGACGCTCCCACCCATTCGCGCGCATATTTCAGGGTTGGCTCCCTCGAAACCCGGCCATTACTCAAATTAATCCGGAGGACTTCTCCTCCGTAAGAATAAGGTTTATCTTTTTTCTTTCCCATCGCTTATCCCAAAAGCCAAAATCAAAAGGGCCCTCACCCGCTATTTGAACCCCAAAATTCGTCCAGAATCTTTTTCAGTTCGTCCTTTTTACGGCAGAATTGCAGGCACAAGGGCTCTTCAAGGTTTTTACATTCGTCACATGGAACTCCGGCGTTTATGCGTTCTTCCCCTTCCCGGACCAGCCATACCCGGTAAGGAACCTCCCCCTCCTCGTTCAGGATTCTGATGCTGGATATAGAGGGATCGAATTCTTTCTTATGATGAAAGGAACAGGCCATCTCGCAGGTCCGGCACCCTCCACATAGGGGCATATCAAAGCAAGGCATTTATTCCTCTTTTTTGCGGGGAACAGAATCCCGATCAATCAATAAGATACGCCCCCTTCATGGCGGAGGCAGCCTGCTTGGCATAGCGCCGCAAAACTCCCGGCGGATGTTTCGGGAGAACCGGTTTCCAACGCTTCCGACGCTCGGCAAACACGGCTCCCACTTCCTGGGGACTCATCTTCTTTCCTTTGCAGCCGGTCACCGCGAGAACTCTCTTGGGGATATCGATGAGAATCCAATCCCCATCTTCGACCAGGGCGATGGGGCCCCCCTGGACCGCCTCCGGGGAAACGTGGCCGATGCACGGGCCCCGCGTCGCTCCGGAAAATCGGCCATCGGTGACGATGGCCGTATTGTGGAGGTCCGGGTTCGTCACCAAGGCTTCGGTGGTGCCCAGGATCTCGGGCATGCCGGTCCCCCGCGGCCCCTCGTAGCGGATGACGACGACCGAGCCCGGTTGGATCTTTCCCTGAAGAATCGCGCCGTGCGCGTCCTCCTCCCGGTTGAAGACCCGCGCCGGCCCCTGGTGAACATGCATGTCGGCCGCGACGGCGGCGTATTTGACCACCGCTCCTTCCGGGGCGATGTTCCCCTTGAGAACGGCGATCGAGCCGAAGGCCTTGCTGTCTTTCACCTTGCGGATGACGTCTTCCCTTTTCAACTTGTAATTGGCCAAGTACCCTTCGCCTCTGATGAAAAACCCATCTTTTTCCAATTGCTTTAAATTCTCGCCCAGCGTCTTCCCCGTTACCGTCATCACTTTCAAGTCCAGCAAATCCTTGATCTCCATCTGGACTCGCGGAATTCCCCCGGCATACCAGAAGAGCTCATTCACGTACTCGCCCGAGGGCTGAATATTCGACAGATAGGGGATTTCCCGGTTCAGCTGATCGAACCGCTCGGCTTCGATTTTGATTCCCAGCTCGTGGGCGATCGCCGGGATATGGAGCAGGGCATTGGTCGAGCCGCTGATCGCCGCATGGACCTTCATCGCGTTTTCAAAAGCCGCCGGGGTGAGGATGTCGGCGGGGCGGATGCCCTTTTTCACTAGTTCCATGATCTTCCGGCCGGCCTCCCGCGATTGACGGCCGATCTCGGCTAGGCTCGCCGGGAGCAGCGCCATCCCCGGAAGAGCCATTCCGAGCGCTTCGGACATGCACTGCATGGTGCTCGCCGTGCCCATGAACTGGCAGGCCCCCGCGCCCGGACAGCCGGAAAGCTTGTAATTGCGGATTTCCCGGGACACATTTTCACCCCGGCGCCAGCGGGTGGCGGTTTCTCCGACCAAGAGGCTGTGGGACATGTTGGGCGCGACCCGGTTGCTTCCCCCGGGAATGTGGATGGCGGGGATGTTCAGACGGCTGAGCGCCATGAGATGGGCGGGGATCGATTTGTCGCAGGAGGAAATGACGATCATCCCGTCCCAGGGAATCACCCGTCCATGCACCTCCACCAAGTCGCAGATCACTTCCCGGGAGGGCAGGATGTAATTCATGCCGCTGTGCAGCATGGCCCAGCCGTCGCAGATATCGGTCCCATGGAAGCGGGCCGGTTTCCCGCCTGTTTGAAAAACGCCGATGGCCGCCTCTTTTCCCAGGCCGTCCAAATGCACGCTCCCCGGGTGGCTGTCGCCGAAGACGTCTTCGATCAGGATCTGCGTTTTGGTCAGGTCCGCCTCATCCCAATCCATGCCGCAGCAGAGGGTGTCCAGCTGGACCCAATTTTCACGAATCTTGCTGCTCTTTTGCTTATTTTTTCCCATTATGCACCTTCTTACAACGCCTACAGGCTCAGGCTTTCCTGAAAGCAAGAATTCAAAATATTGCCGCTCCATGCCTTCCGGTTTTCTTCGGCAAAATCCCGTTTCACAAGAACATCAAATTTGGTTTTACAGTATAATTGGAAAAATTCCAGTGTCAAGGGAATAAATCCGTTGCTTTTCATTATTTTTAAAAAAATCGACCTCCCCTTCCGCCGTTTTAGAGGAAGAAGCTTGATGAACTCGTAAAAAGTCGCTCAATCGATGGTTTTGTAAAAAGCTCCAGATGCAATTTAAGCGCAACGCAGCAGATGAACTTTTTACGAGACCATCGTAACCCTTCAGTCACGGGTGGCCCGGGGCAAGTTTTGTTGTGGCCTGGGGGTTCGGTCGGTACGCGCCGGAAGCATCGGCCGGGATGGGCAGAGAATCGAAGAAAGCACCGAACCTCCGCCGAAGGATGCGGGAGGCCTTGGCCCCCGCCCCCTCCACGAAGAAAGCACCGCCTTGTGGTTCCAAGCGGACCGACCGAACCCCCAGGCCGGGGCGCCTCTTAGCCTTTACCCCGGACCTTAATCCGTTGCGGCTCGCCACCCGTGACTGAAAGGTTACAGACCATCAAACTTTATCGTCGCAGTTTATCCCGGAAGAACCTTCGTGTTCGACATCAGCTCCAGCATTTTAACAAGGGCCGAGTGGTCCTCGGTTCCCAGCCCGTTGGCCATGCAGGCATACCACAGGTTCTGGATATTCATGGTCCCGGGAAGAAAAATCCCCAGCTCCTTGGCGAGGTCCACGACAATGGCGATGTCCTTCTGGTGGGTCAGGAGCTTTCCGCCGGGAACGAAATTCCGATCCAGCATCCTCTGCCCGTGGAGTTCCAGGATCCGGCTCTGCGCAAACCCCCCCAGCAAGGCTTTCCGCACCTTGGCCGGATCGGCCCCGGCTTTTTTGGCAAAGGTCAGCGCCTCGGCCACGGCTTCGATGGTCAGGGCCACGATAATCTGGTTGGCCGCCTTCGCGACCGAGCCGGCCCCCTGATCGCCCACAAGGGTGATGTTTTTCCCCATCTTCTGCAAAATCGGAAGAACCTTCTCCAAGATTTCCGCTTTTCCTCCCACCATGATCGACATGCTTGCTTCCCGGGCGCCTACTTCCCCTCCGCTCAGGGGGGCGTCCAACATGTGCACCCCCTTCTCCGCCAGCTTGGCCGCCACCCGGCGGGAGGTCAAGGGGGAGACGGTGCTCGTTTCCACCAGGATCGAACCCGGCTTCATGCTTTCAATCAACCCATCCTTTCCCAGGACAACGAGGTCCACGATTCCGTCGTCGGGGAGGGAGGTGATGACCACGTCCACTTGCGCCCCCACTTCCTTGGGAGAGAAGGCCTCTTTGGCTCCCATTCCGGCGAGTTCCTTCACCGGAACGCGGTTGGAATCGTGAATGACTAATTTGTATCCGCCCTTCATGAGGTTGGTGGCCATGTGCTTCCCCATCAAGCCGACTCCGACAAATCCTAGCAACTGCGTCATGATCTTCCGTCCTTTCTTTAGAGAGTTGAAATGTTATTTCCTCCCGAACCTCTGGGAGGCCGGATTAGAAATCCTTCGCAATATCCACGGCGATTTTCTCGGGCAGGCGGGCCACTTCGGCCACCTGTCGCTTGCCCATGCGAACCTTGGGGTGGAAACGCAGACGGGGGGCAATCGAAAAAACTTCCGGTCATTCTCCGGAATGGGTTCGTTTACATTATATGAAAAAAAGTCCTATCAAGCAAACTTTTCTACACCGCAAAGTAACCCTTCAATCAAAGGTGGGAAGCCGCTACGGATTAAGGTCCGGCGTGAATACCAGGAGGTGCCCTGGCCTGGGGGTTTGGGCGCTACGCTTGGAATCCTAAGGCGCTGATTTCTTCGTGGACGGGGCGGGGGCCAAGGCCTCCCGCCGCTGATATCGGAGTCTCAGGGCTTTCTCCGAGTCTCTGCTCATCCCGACCGATGCTTCCGGCGCGTACCGCCCAAACCCCCAGGCCAACAACAAAGCCTGCCGCCCCCCGTCACTGAAGGGGTACACCGCAAAAAGCATTGATAAGGAAAGGGGGGATAGGGTAATATAAAATTTTAAAAAAGGATTCATGGAGAATTCGATGATTGAAATCCGTTTTCACGGACGGGGCGGACAAGGGGCCGTGATTGCCTCCAAGATCCTCGCCGCCGCCCTTTTCAAGGAAGGAAAGCACGCCCAGGCCTTTCCCGCCTTCGGAGGCGAACGCCGGGGAGCACCGGTCATGGCCTTTACCCGTTTGGACAAAAAAACCATCACCCGGCGTTCCATGGTCTATGAACCCGACCACGTGATCATCCTGGACGAATCGATCCTCGAGGTGACGGATGTCACTTCCGGATTGAAGGAGAAAGGCTGGATCCTGGTCAACACTCCCAACCCCCCCTCGGCCTATCCGCAATTTCACAAATTCCGGGTCGCCACGGTCGACGCCAACCGCCTTGCTCAGGAAAACGGCCTGGGAACGGCTACGGCTCCGGTCGTGAACACGGTGATTCTCGGGGCGTTCGCGAAAGTAACGGGGCTGGTCGGCCTCCAGGCCATTTTGGAGGGAATCCAGGAATACGTTCCCGGAAAAAAGGAAGCGAATTCGGCCGCCGCAAAAACGGCATTTGAAAAAGTTTTAATTTGTTAAAAAATTGCCACAGAGGCCACAGAGAACACAGAGTAACAAACTTATGCGAAAAAATTCAAAAAAGCTTCTGATGTCCAAGATGAATGATTTTTTCTTTAAAGGCCTTGATTTCTCTGTGCACTCTGTGCCCTCTGTGGCTGAGGTTAAAGAATAGATGAAGAAAAAGACCTTGTCCAAGAAAAAACCCACCCTTCCGCCCATGGCGTTATCCATCGAGGGGACCCGGGCCACTAAAACCGGGACCTGGAGGTACCTGACCCCCGCCTACCAGAACAAGGCGGCCCCCTGCAACGAGGGTTGCCCGGCCGGGGAGGATATTGAAGCGGCCATGGCTCTATCCGGCCAGGAGGACTATCTCGGCGCCTGGGAAAAAATCACCCGGGAAAACCCCCTTCCCCGCGTCTGCGGGCGGGTCTGTTTTCATCCCTGCGAGACAAGCTGCAACCGCCGGGAATTCGACGAACCCGCGGCCATCAACGCGTTGGAACGGTTTGTGGGGGATCGGGCGTTTCAGGCAGGCAAGGGATTCGTCCCGATTCAGCCGAAAAGGAGAGAAAAGGCGGCGGTCATCGGCTCCGGACCGGCCGGTCTTTCGTGCGCCTACCACTTAGCCTCCCTCGGTTACGGGGTAACCCTCTTCGAAGCCGAGGCCCAGCTCGGGGGAATGCTCCGGTATGGAATTCCCCCCTATCGGCTGCCCCGGGAAGTTTTGGACCAGGAAATTAGGAACATCCTCGCCTTAGGCGTGGAGGCCCGCCCGCGCACGCGGCTCGGCGTGGATTTGAAATGGGAGGATTTGAAGGGCTTTGATGGCGTCTTCATCTCGGCCGGAGCCTGGAAGAGCCTGCCTCTCGGGATTCCCGGGGAGAATGCCGCCGGGGTTCTGTCCGGCCTGGAGTTTCTCAGGAAGGTCAACTCCGGGGAAACCGTGGGCCTCGGGGAGAAGGTGGCGATCGTCGGGGGCGGGAACACGGCCATGGACGCCGCCCGCTCCGCCCTGCGGCTGGGAGCGAAACCGCTCATCCTCTACCGGCGGACGAAAGAGGAGATGCCCGCCTGGGAGGAAGAGATTTCGGAAGCCGAGGAGGAGGCCATCGAGTTCCTCTTTTTGAGCTCCCCCCTGCGGGTCCTCACCGCAGACGGGAAGGTCAGCGGAATCGAATGCGTCAAGAATCTCCTGGGTCCCCCGGGCCGGGACGGCCGCCGGGAGCCGCGCCCTATCGAGGGATCCAATTTCACCCTGCCCGTGGATTCGGTTCTCTCCTGCATCGGGGAAGCGCCTGATTTTTCGTTCCTGCCGGAGAGTCTGAAAAAGACGGCCGGGGCGGTCTTCGTCGATGAGACCGGAGCGACTTCTCTGCCCCGGGTCTTCGCCGGGGGAGACATCGTCGATCAACCCCGGACCGTCTCCCACGCCATCGGGGCGGGAAAGAGAGCGGCCATGGCCATGGATGCCTCTTTTCGGGGGAAAAACGTCGGCGAGGCCTTGCGGGCGGCCCGCTGGGGGGGAAAGGGCAGCCTGTCCATGGTTCGGTACCTGACCGGAGAGGCAGACGGAACCGCCCCCGCCGTTATAAAATTTTCCGACCTGAACCCCGCCTATTTTCAGCGCCGGCGACGCAAATCCCAAGGAGAAACTCCCGGCATCGGCGCGCGCTTCCGATTTCCGGGAAATCAACGCGGGTCTCTCCCCGGCTGAAGCCCTGGAGGAAGCCAAACGCTGTTTCAACTGCGGCGTCTGCAACCTCTGCGACAACTGCTTCATCTTCTGCCCGGATATGGCCATCGCGGCTCGGCCCGACAAGCAGGGATATGAAATCAACTTGGAATACTGCAAAGGATGCTGCATCTGCGTGGAGGAGTGTCCCCGTGGAGCCATCTCCGTGGAGGTGCGGAAATGAAAAAGCTGCTGACCGGAAATTCGGCGATCACCTACGGGGTCACGCTCTGCCGTCCCCAGGTCATTTCGGCTTACCCGATCACCCCCCAGACCACCATTGTGGAGGAACTGTCGGAAATCTGCTCCGACGGGCGTCTTCCGGCAAAGTTCATCCGCGTGGAATCGGAGCATTCGGCCATGGCCTGCGCGGCGGCGGCCTCGGCGGCCGGGTCGCGGGTCTTCACCGCCACCTCCTCCCACGGCTTAGCGTACATGCATGAAATGCTCCACTGGGTTTCGGGAAGCCGCCTGCCGGTGGTCATGGTCAACGCCAACCGGGCCCTCGGCGCCCCCTGGAACATCTGGTGCGATCACAGCGACAGCCTGTCCCAGCGCGACACGGGCTGGATCCAGCTGTACTGCCAAAGCGCGCAGGAGGCCCTCGACACGATCCTCCAGGCTTACCGCCTGGCCGAGGAAGTCCTTCTCCCCGTGATGGTCATGGTGGACGGTTTCTTCCTCTCCCACACCTCCGATACGGTGGACGTTCCGGAGGCCAAGGCCGTGGATCGGTTCCTGCCGCCTTTCAAGCCCCGCCACAAGCTATCCGCGGATGAACCCCACACCTTCAACATCTCGGCCGATCCGTCGCTCTTCATCTCCTTCAAGCACGAAGCCCAGAGGTCCATGGAGGAAGCGAAGAAAGCGGCCGCCCGGGTGGACCGGGAGTTCAAGACCCGCTTCGGAAGAGGATACGGACTCCTGGACAAATACCGCTGTCAGGAGGCCGAAGTCGTCTTCTTCACCATGGGGACCGCCGCCAGCACCGCCCGGGAAGTCATCGATGATTTTCGCCGGCAGGGGAAAAAGGTCGGCCTCTGCCGCCTGCGGATGTTCCGGCCATCTCCCGTGGAAGAGCTGACGCGATTCTTTGGGGGGGTCAAGAAAGTGGCCGTCCTGGACCGGGACAACTCGCTGGGGGCAGGGGGGATCGTGGCCCAGGAATTGAAAGCGGCCCTTTACGCCGCGCCGCGAAAGCCGAAGATCTATGAATTCATCGCCGGTCTCGGAGGGAAGGACATCACCCCGGAAACCATCCGGGAGGCAATCGATAAGACTTTGAAACAGCCGAATCCCGGGAGTCATCCGGTTTGGATGGGGGTGCAAGCATGAAGGAAGCAAGAGAGCTGGTGAATGAATTTTTGGACTCCGGGCATGGGGCCTGCCCTGGGTGCGCCATGCCGGTAATCCTCCGGCACGTCTTTCACATCCTGGGAAAAGACACCGTCGCCGCGATCACCGCCGGCTGTTTCGGGACCATCTCGGGGATCTGGCCGAACTCGCCGATCAAACTGGCGGCCTATAACACCCCCTTTGCCTCGGCTGCGGCCGCCGCCTCGGGAATCCGCGCCTCCCTCGACATGCAGGGGAAGACCCAAACCCAAGTTTTGGCTGTAGCCGGAGACGGGGGGACTTTCGACATCGGCATCCAGGCCCTTTCCGGAGCCGCCGAGCGAAACGACGATTTCATTTACGTGTGCTACGACAACGAAGCGTACATGAACACCGGGATTCAGCGGTCCTCGGCTACCCCTTGGGGCGCCTGGACGACGACCACCCCGCCCGCGAACCTGAAAAACCAGCCGAAGAAGGACATCGTCCAGATCATGGCGGCCCATCGGATCCCCTATGCGGCCACGGCCTCGATCGCCTATCCGGAGGATTTTTCCCGGAAGATCAACAAGGCCAAGTCCCTCCGCGGACTCAAGTTTATCTATGCCTTCTCGCCCTGCCCCGTCGGGTGGCGATTTCCCTCGGAGCAGACCATCCGCCTGGCCCGTCTGGCGGTCCAGACCAAGATTTTTCCCCTGTATGAAGTGGAAAACGGGGAGCGTTTCATCCTCAACGTGGAGCCGGAGGGACAGCCGGTCGGGGAGTATCTGAAGTCCCAAGGGCGGTTTGCCTACCTCCGCGAGGGCGACCTGGAAAGAATCCAGGAGAACGTGGATCGAGAATGGAAGCGCCTCATGACCCGCATGGCCTGATTCGTTTCGGGGGAAAGATCCGGGGCCTTTTTCTCTGGATCCTTATCTTTCCTATGTGTTTCCCGGTTTTCCTTCCTGCCCAGGACAAAGTCGCGGGGGAAGGGGAGCACCGGAGCTTCATCATCAGCGAAGGGAAACAGGCTCATCCGCGTCGGCCCGGTCAAGCCCGGTCAGACGATTCAGGTTTTCTGCACCCCACAGTGGAGCGTGGAGGAGGAAGGCCGCGTGGAATGGGTGCTGACCGATGGGGAAGAGAAGCGCCTTCGCGCTGCGTCCCAAAAAAACCCCGACACCGATATGCTTCTCCTGGAATGGACCTCCAACTCCGCCCCGGCGCCGAATATCTATAGGGTCGAAATCGGCGGAAAGGGGGGAACCTACGGGGGAGAAATTTTGGGGCGTTCCAGCGTCACCGTCTACCTGAGGGATCAAAACGACGGCAACGCCGGAACCGACGCTCCGGAATCGCATGCGAAAGCCCTGCCCCTTCCCGCCTCGGACGCGGGAACCTACCTGTTTCCGGAATGCTTTGTCAGCGGTACGGCCGACACCTACGACATCTTCAAGATCCAGCTGAAGCCCGATCATTCGCTGCATTTCGAAGCCACCCCGCTTCAATGGAAGGGCAATGATCCCAAAGGGCGAGTCCGCTGGGAATTCCTCAACAAATCCTACAAGCCCTTGAAAAAGGGGCAGAACACTCCGACGCAAGCGGATCCCTTCGCCCTAAGAGTATTTCAGCCGCCGGTCAAATCGGACCCGAAACCGGGGCTGTACTATTTTCTGGTCAAGGTTGAAGGGGATATCAGTCTGTTTTACAGCCTCCAAATAGAGATCAAGGAAGGGCGATGAAAGAAGAACGGCGGATCTTTGCGAGATTCGGGCGGGTAAAGTCTTTGGTTTCAGCAAAAGCGGTGTGTTCCTCATGAGCAAAGAGGACCAGCTCTTCTGGAAGTTCGGCAAGGATTTCCCCAAGGGAACCCTTCTCTTTCATGAAGGGGACCCGGGACGGGAGATGTTCATCATCCAAAAGGGAAAGGTTCAGGTGCGGAAAAATGTGGGCTCCGGGGAAAAGGTCCTGGCCGAACTCGGGGACGGGGAGTTTTTCGGGGAGATGGCCCTGTTGGAGGGATTGAACCGCTCGGCCACCGTGGAGGTGATCGAGGACAGCAAAATTTTGGTGATTAACCCCGAGACCTTCGAAAACCTCCTCAAGAGCAACCTGGAAATCGCCGTGAAGATGCTGAAAAAGATGGCCTCCCGCCTGCGCCACCTGGACGGGCACCTGGAAACCGTTCTGCTGGAGTCGCAAAAAGAATGCCCATGAATTTCTCACCGCGGAGACCGCAGAGAGCGCGGAGGAAAATTCATTGAATGCTCTTTGTTCAACCAAAAAGAAGCCCCTCGACCCAAAAAGGGAAGAGGGGCTTCTTATTTTTTCAGCTATGGGCTAAAAGCTACAGGCTACAGGGAAGCGTCAGCTTTTAGTACATTCCTTCCATTCCGCCCATTCCGCCCATCCCGCCTCCCGGAGGCATGGCGGGGAATTTTTCTTTTTCTTTGGCTCTCTCGGCCACCATGGCTTCGGTGGTGAGGAGCAGGGAAGCGACCGAAGAGGCGTTCTGCAGAGCCGTTCGCACGACCTTGGTCGGATCGATGATCCCGGCTTTCACCATGTCGGTGTACTCTTCATTCTGGGCGTCGAACCCGTAGTTGCCCTTTTCGTTCTTCACTTTCTCGATCACGATCGAGCCGTCAAACCCGGCATTCTGGGCGATCCAGCGGATCGGCTCTTCCAGGGCCTTTCTCAGGATCTTCACGCCGATCTGCTGCTCCTCGGGGAGTTTCATCTTTTCCAGAGCCGGCAAGGAGCGGAGATACGCTACGCCGCCGCCCGGAACGATCCCTTCTTCCACCGCCGCGCGGGTGGCGTTCAGGGCGTCTTCCACGCGGGCCTTCTTCTCCTTCATTTCCGACTCGGTGGCCGCGCCGACATTGATCACCGCCACGCCGCCGACCAGCTTCGCCAGCCGTTCCTGCAGCTTCTCGCGGTCGTAATCAGAGGTGGTCTCTTCGATCTGGGCGCGGATCTGCTTCACCCGGCCTTCGATCGCCTTGGATTCGCCGGCCCCTTCCACGATCGTGGTGTTGTCTTTGTCAATGGTGATCCGTTTGGCTTTGCCCAGGTCTTTGAGGGTGATGCTTTCCAGCTTTACGCCCATTTCCTCGGAAATCATCTGCCCGCCGGTCAGAGTCGCGATGTCTTCCAGCATGGCTTTCCGGCGGTCGCCGAACCCCGGCGCCTTTACGGCCGCGCACTTCAGGGTCCCGCGGAGCTTGTTCACCACCAGAGTGGCCAGGGCCTCGCCCTCGACTTCCTCGGCGATGATCAAGAGGGGTCTCCCCATCTTGGCAATCTGTTCGAGGATGGGCAGAAGGTCTTTCATGTTGCTGATCTTCTTTTCATTGATGAGGATCAGGGCGTCTTCCAGAATGGCTTCCATCTTGTCCGGATTGGTGACGAAATAAGGGGAGATGTAACCGCGGTCGAACTGCATTCCTTCCACGATGTCCAGGGTGGTCTCCATGGATTTGGCTTCTTCCACGGTGATAACCCCTTCTTTCCCGACCTTGGCCATGGCCTCGGCGATGATGTTGCCGATAGTCTCGTCGTTGTTGGCTGAAATCTTCCCGACCTGGGAGATTTCCTTCTGCTCCTTGGTGGGCTTGGAGAGCTTTTTCAGCTCATCGATGACCGTTTCCACGCCTCTTTCAATCCCTCTCTTCAGCTCCATGGGATTATGGCCGGCCGCAACCAACTTGGACCCTTCCCGATAAATGGCCTGCGCCAGAACGGTCGCCGTGGTGGTCCCGTCACCAGCCACATCCGAGGTCTTGGAAGCAACTTCCCGGACCATCTGGGCGCCCATGTTCTCGAACTTGTCTTCCAGTTCGATCTCTTTGGCCACGGTCACGCCGTCTTTGGTCACGGTTGGAGAGCCGAAGCTTTTGTCCAGGATGACATTGCGCCCCTTGGGGCCCAGGGTCACCTTGACCGCGTCGGCTAAAATATTCACGCCCCTGAGCATCGACTCCCGGGCTTTCTGATCATAACGAATTTCTTTGGCTGCCATTGTTTATTCCTCCTTTTGTTATTTCTCGATAACGCCCAAAATATCGTCTTCCCGCATAATCAGGTGCTCTTCGCCGTCGATCTTGACTTCTGTTCCCGCATACTTTCCGAAGAGAACCCGGTCACCCGCCTTCACATCCAGGGGGTGTATTTTCCCGTCTTCCAAGAGCTTCCCCTTGCCGACCGCTATGACTTTGCCTTCCATAGGTTTTTCTTTGGCGCTATCGGGGATAATGATTCCGCCTTTGGTTTTTTCCTCTTCCTCAACTCGTTTCACAATAAGCCGATCTTGTAAAGGTCTGATCTTCATTGTTTAACTCTCCTTTCTTCATTTAAATCGTCGACGCTTGCCGACAGAAATGGGGAAAAGAAATCCTCCTTTCTTTCCTTTTTTGATTTTATGGATTTTCCCTAATTTCCGGATATTTTAAAAGGCTAATAGGGTGTGGGGGTTAATTTTTATCAAAAATTAGCACTCTCCATCAAAGAGTGCTAATAAAATATAAATCCGCCTTGCCGAAAAAGCAAGGGGAAAAATTAAATTTTTTTAAAATTTTTACGTGAGGGGAGTTAATTCTCAAAACTTACTATAATGATTTGATTTTTTTGATCATCCCTGAATCTTAAAGTCGAAGTTTGCCTCCTCGGTTGGTAATTCACCCCCGCTTTGGCCTTGACCGGGAATGGGGGTTGGGTCAATCGGAAGGCCCCGCGGTTTTAATCGGGACATGGATCAAGGTGGGCCGGTCGGCCCGGAATCCTTCCCGGATCGCTTTCGGGAGGTCCCTCGGATCTTCGATCCGCAAGCCACGCGCCCCGAACCCCTCCGCAACCTGATCGAAGCGAATCGGCCCCAGCTTCGCCCCGACCATGGGTTTCCCCATTTTGCGCATGTTGCTGACGACGATTCCCCAGGCTTTATCGTCGGCAATCACGCAGACAAAGGGGAGCCCCTGCCGCGTTGCGGTTTCGAGTTCCGCAATGGTAAAGGTTGCGGACCCATCCCCGGAGAGAACGAGAATCGGTTCTTTGGGATACAGCGAGCGGACGGCCATGGCCCCGGGAATTCCCCAGCCGATGACCCCGCTCGCCCCGCAGGTGACCCACCTTTCCGGGTAGCGGTCGGCCATCGCCATATGGACCCACTGGCCGATGTTGCCCCCGTCCACGAGGAAAAAGGTTTTTTCATCCACCACCCCGCGAAGGGCCTCGATGATATGGCCGCCGGTCGGGGGCAAAGCAGGCCGAAGCAGACTCCCGGCCCATTTTTTCCGAAACGCCCGGTCCCTTTTTCGGACCTCCTCCAGCCAAGCTGAGGAGCCTTCATATCCCTTGGAGCGCAGGACCTTGCTCAACTGGGAAAATACCGTTCGTATGTCGCCGAGCAGAGCGACATCCGGCTGGATGCCCCGGACGATTTCCTGGGAATCGGGGTCTATGCGCACGATTTTGACTTTCCTGGAAACCGCAGGCGGTTCGAGGTACCCGAGGCGGTAATCCGCGCGGGCCCCGGCCAAGATCACCAAGTCGGCATCGGGAAGGATGCGAGGCTCCCCGCTGGCGGACCCGATGACGCCCACGAATTCAGGAATCGGTTCTTCCACCGCCCCCCGGTCCCAAATCGGCACCGTCACCGGCGCCTTCAGCAAACGGGCAAGACGGGCAAGGGCCGGGGCGGCGGCGGCATAAAAAGTCCCGCTGCCGGCCACGAGAAGGGGGCGCTTCGCTCTCTGGAGCAGTTCCGCCGCCTCCTGAATCGAGGCCGCGTCTGCGGCCGCCCGGCATTCATCGGCCGGCGGTTGCCTTTTCGATCCCCCCCCGGAAGGCCCGCGGGTCTCGGCCCGCAGCACATCCATGGGAATGGTCAGGTGAACCGGCCCCGGCCGGCCGGCCAGGGCAATACGCAACGCTTCTCTCACATCGGGGGAAATCCGCTCCGGGCGATTCACCCCTTGGGCATGTTTGCAGATGGGCCGGCTTAGGGCCACGGAATCCATGTCCTGGAAATTCCCGCGTCCCGCCGTGGCGGAATCCGTGGCTCCGGTTATGAGAAGCATCGGGGAACCGTCAAACCAGGCGTTGCAGACCCCCGTAAGCGCGTTCAGGTGGGCCACCCCCGAGCTCGTCGCCACAACCCCCACACGGCGCGTCACCCGCCCGGCCGTATCGGCCATGTAGGCCGCAGCCTGCTCGTTGCGCGTATCGATGACCCGCATCCCGGCGCGGTGGCAGGCGGTCAGGATCGGCTCCAACCCGTTTCCGCATAACGTGTAGATACAGGGGACTCCTGCTCCCTTTAAATCCCGAATTAAAATATCCGCTCCCGTCATGAAAACTCCTTTAAAAAATGCATAGCGCAGAGCGCCTATCGTTCAATCCTTCAGGCGCAAGTCGCAAGGCGCGAGGGGTAGAAGAATAAAGGGCATAGGGCATGGCGTATAGAGCAAAGGAAAAAATAGAAGCGCCTGACTCGCTTTTATACCCTCTGCCCTGTGCTCTATGCCCTCTGCATCGCGCGTTTTGTTCCTTGGCTCCTCGACCCCTTGAACCCTATTTTTCCCCTTCTTTCTCCCCGATGATTTCAAAAAGGATTCTTACGGTCTGCCCGCAAAGAAGGGCGCACTCCCTCTTCCCGCCCCTTTCGACCCACGTCTTTCGCTCTTCCGGAATATCCAGATTGGCGTGGATGATCTCCGGGCAAAGGCGGCTGCCGAAGGCCTTTTCGAATTTCTGGTAGAACCGTCTCACCGGCTGAAAGGATTCCACCAGAGCCTCCTGGCTGCCCAGGTTTTCCCCTTCCGCGCCATAGACCATTCCCAAGGTTAGAACCCCCGCCTGGAGGGCGCCGCAAAGGGAACCCATCCGGCTGCCTCCGGCCATGGGGCCCACCGCCTTGATCATCAGTTCATCCACCCGGCCCAAGCTCTCCTGCATGACCTGCAGGACGGTCTGCGATCAGGCTCGCCTTTTATCGCTGTTCAGGAGATCGAACGCCTTCTCCGCCGCCCGCTCTTTTCCGTCTTTCATTGTTCCTCCGCGGATGCTCTTTTTATCCTGCCAGGAATTCCCGAATGCCCTCGTCTCGTGCCGCATTGGGCGCAAAGAGGATCGAAAAATGGTTGGTTCCGGGCAAATCCAGCCGTTTCGCCTTCGGGATTTCCCGGGTCATCTTTGCCGCCGCCTCTTCCGGCAGAAGAATATCGTCTTTGGCCAGCATCCCTACCGGAGCCCGCAGGATCAGCGCCGGGCATTGGATCTGCGGGTAGAGGGGCTCCGCCTCAAACCGGGTCAGGTTTAAAGTCTCCTCCTGAATATGGGCCGGCTGAATCCGCGATCGCACCCCGCCCGGGAATATTTCCGCTTCGTGTCGGAAGTAGGTCTCCAGGAGAGGCGACCAGGGCTGCAGAAAGGGGGCCTTTTTCATATTTTCAAGGTAGGCTTCGAAGGTGGGGAATGCCTGCCCCAATCGATCTAAGGAAGGCTTGATCCCGGCGAAAACCTTGCTTGCCTGTCCCGGGGAAAGCTTCGCGCCCCCGTCGATGAGGACGAGTCGGTCTACCTGGTCCGGATGTTTTGCCGCGTAGGCAAGGGAAATAGAGGCGCCCAGAGAATGACCCATGAGGGTCACCCGCTCGATTCCGAGATGGTTCAGGAGCGACTGGATGTCGCGCCCGTGCTGGTCGATGGAGTAGCCGGCAGAAGGCTTGTCGGAAAGCCCCCTTCCCCTCAAATCCATGGCCAAAACCCGATGCCGGGGAGACAGGAAAGCGGCGATTCCATCCCAGCAGCGGCAATTTGCGGTCAGGCCGTGAACGCAGAAAACATTCCTTCCCTTTCCTTCCCACACGGCCAAATGGATCTCGACTCCATCGCCCCTCCCCTTTTTCATGTAGGGTTCGGTCACAATTTATTCCTTTCTCGAAATGGATCCGGCCAGATCTTTCCCCAATTGGTAGGCCTTTTTTAACAGGGTCTTATTCTTCTTGATTTCCCCCGCTTTCCAGGCGCTTCCATAAACCATGCCCGTGATTTCCGCGCTCAGGAAGCGGATGGCGTCCTGAAAGGTCCGCAGAGCATTGACCGCCCCGGAACGAAAGGGGTCTTCGTCCGCATAAGTAAGGATGATGCCGAATTTTTTCCCCTTAAAGGGGTATCCTTCCTCCCCACCCATGGCATACCAGCGGTCCATGAACAGCTTGGTTTGCGCGGAAACGGTGAACCAGTAGACCGGGGTTGCAATTACAAGCGCATCCGCTTCCCGGAGCTTGGAATACAGGGGGCCCATATCGTCTTTCAGGATGCAATCCTTTTGCTTTTTCCGCCGACAGGCGTCGCAGGCCGTGCAGGGCTGGATCTTCATCCCGTGGAGGTAAAAGCTCTCAATTTGGGCTCCCGCGTCTTTGGCGCCCTCGATCGCCTCCTTCGCCAGAAGCGCGCTGTTCCCCCTTTTTCTCGGGCTTCCCATAAAGACCAATATCTTTTTTCGCGCCATTTCCCATTCCCCTTTCTGTCACGATGACATCACGCCCTATGAAAATGATTACAATAGAACGGGCTGAATTGCAAGTTCGTATTCCCCCCTTTTTATTTGGCAACCTCGCAGCCGTTTTCCGTCAACCGTTGCAACGGAATCCATTTTGTGGTATACGACCCGTTAACTCCCTCTCCCGGTTTACGGGAGAGGGGCAGGGTGAGGGTGACCCCCTGGAAAGAAGACCCCAGGCAGCTCTGCCCAACCAACCCTCACCCTATCCCTCTCCCAATCTTGGGAGAGGGGGAAAGAGCCCCTTCCGGATGGAAGCTGGGCGCCCTTCTATGGTTTAGGGTGCCTCAGAGAGGCATGAACAACTGCGGTGAAAAAGGATTTGGGTATGGACCCCAAGGACTCCGTAATTCGACGGGTGGCGGACTGGATCCGCAAGTCCAAAAAAGTCATCGTTTTCACCGGGGCCGGAGTCAGCACCGAATCCGGGATCCCCGATTTCCGCAGTCCGGGAGGGATTTGGCAGAAATACAACCCCGAGGATTTTTACTATCAAAAGTTCATTTCCAGCGAGGCGTCTCGTGAAAAATACTGGCAGATGAGCCGGGAGTTCTACGAGCCCTTGAAAAACGCGGAGCCCAACGAGGCCCATCGGGCAATTGTGCAGTTGGAGAAATTGGGCAAGATCGACTGCGTGATCACCCAGAACATCGACAACCTGCATCAGCGCGCGGGGAGCTCTCCCGATAAAATCATCGAACTCCACGGAACGGCAATCTCGGTCTCCTGTTTGAACTGCCGGCAAAAATATTCCCGCGAGGAAATCCAAGCCCGGCTCCTTCAGGGGGTGCGCGTTCCCCGATGCGACACGTGCGGCGGGATTCTGAAGCCGGACACGGTCTCCTTCGGCCAGCCCATGCCCCCCCGGGAAACGGCGGAGTCCTTTGACCGCGCCCGGAGCTGCGAACTTTTTATCGTGATCGGTTCTTCCCTGGTGGTTCAACCGGCCGCTTCGCTTCCGCTGGAAGCCAAGGGAAACGGGGCGAAACTCGTCCTAATCAATCGCGACCCCACCTATCACGACGCCTATGCCGATGCCGTCATCCATGGATCTGCCGGTGAGGTTCTGCGCCGGATCGTCGAGGCCCTCCGGGAAAATCCCCCCTCCGCATGAAAAAGGCATTTCGGCGCATGGAAAAAGAGAAAATTTTCTGGAAGAGCCAAGGCTTAACCATTTTCGGGGAGCTGTACCTTCCGGCAGGCCCCCCGGCCCCTTCCCTCGTCATCTGTCACGGGATCCCGGGCAGAACCAAGGGGGCCGACGATCCGGGATACCCTGCTCTCGCCGAGCGCTTTTGCCGGGAAGGGTTTCTCGTCGTGATCTTCAATTTCCGGGGGACCGGGGTCAGCGAGGGGAATTTTGACCTCCTCGGCTGGGTTCATGATTTGGAAGGCGGGTTGGACTACCTGAGCCGGCGCTCCGAAGTCGACCGTGAAAGGATCTACCTGATGGGGTTCAGCGCAGGGGGAGCCGTGTCGATTTATGTGGCCGCCCATCGGAAAGAAGTGGGGGGCGTGGTTTCCTTGGCCTCCCCGGCCGACTTCAAGGACCTGCTGACCGGCCCAGGCCTGACCGATTTTCTTGTCCAGGCCCGGGAGGTCGGCATCATCCGCGATCCTTTTTTTCCGCCCTCGATTCCCGAGTGGGAAAAAACATTCGAGACGGTAAAGCCCGTCCAGTGGGTCGACAAAATCCCTCCCCGCCCCTTGTTGCTGATTCAGGGGAGCGCCGACGAGGTGGTGGATCCTCGCCAGGCTCAACGCCTCTATGAAAAGGTGAAAGGGCAGGCTGAACTCTATGAGATCGAGGGGGCCGGGCACCGGCTTCGCCTGGAAGAGCGGGCCATGGATAAGGCCTTGGAATGGCTGAAAAAAATAGCGTTCAGCGGTCAGTTTTCAGCGCTGAGCCGCAAACACCTAAAGCGTTAAGGGCCTTGCAGAAAGGCATCCTTGAACTGCGGACCTTTATATATTTGGCCTCTTCCCATGCCTTGCCCTTTGCGTTTTTTGGCGGATCGCTGATTGCTGAAAGCTGACACCTAAGGAGTATCTCATGCCCATCAAAGAAAGCTATGAAAAGGCCCTGCGGAAAGCCGTTGAAACCGCCCCCTATTATCAGCTGCTGCAAATTCGTCTCGAGGAGATCGACGCCGGTTTTGCCCGGTTTCGGATGCCTTTCCGGCGCGAACTGGTGCAGGCTTATGGGGTGGCCCATGGAGGGGCGATCACGTCTCTGGCCGACACGGCCGTCGCTTTTGCCCTCATGACCCTCATTCAACCGGGGGAGCGGGTGACCACCGTGGAGATGAAAATCAATTTTCTCGCCCCCGTGAGCGAGGGGGAGTTGGTCGGGGAGTCGCGGATCATTCAAAAGGGGAAGCGGCTGGCCCTGGCCGACATGGAAGTGAAGGACGGAAACGGGAGGCTGGTTGCCAAGGGGTTGGCCACCTACATGGTTTTAAGTCCTGGCCAAAAAGAGGGATCAAGGGTACAATCGCCGGAAGGATAAAGATTGCCCGCGGGGCGCGGTTCGAATAGAATGGGGAAGGAGTTTTTTTGAAGCAAATTTAATGGAAATCCTGAAGAAATACTGGAAATTTATCCTCGCCTACGGTCTCCTGGTCCTTGTTCTTATCCTCCTTCTCTATTACTACCGTGAGGTTTATGAACTCGTCCGCGAGATGATCCGCTTTTTTTCCAGCCGGAAGCGGCTGAACGCTTATGTCGCCTCCTATGGCGCCTACGCCCCCGCTGCCTTTTTGGGACTGCAGACCTTGCAGGTTCTCTTCGCCCCCATCCCCGGAGAACTGACCGGCTTTATCGGCGGTTATCTCTTTGGCGTCGGGCCCGGTTTTGTCTGCTCGACGGTCGGCCTAACCCTCGGCTCCCTGATCGCCTTTTCCATCTCACGCTATTTCGGCATGCCCTTTGTCCGCAGATTCGTCGGCCAGGAGATCATGGCCAAATTCGACTACCTCATGGAGCACAAGGGGGCCTTCTTTTCCTTCATTTTCTTCCTCATCCCCGGAACGCCCAAAGATTATTTCTGCTACATCCTGGGTTTGAGCCCCATGCACGTGGTCACGTTCATGATTATCTCCACCATTGGCCGCCTCCCCGGGACCCTTCTTTTAACCATGCAGGGGCAGGCGGTGCAGTCGGAGGATTATCGGACCTTCTTCGTGGTCCTGGGGCTGGCGCTCCTCGCCGGCGTCGTCGCCTTTATCTATCGCGACCGCGTGGAAACCTGGTTCAAGCACAAGAAGCCGGCCCCCGGGAAAGGCAATCCCTCTCCTCCCCGTCACCGCACCAAGAGCAAGTCTTCGTCCCGCTGAATTCCCATCCCGTGCTTCACCGCGCTTTTGATCTGCGGTAGGGCCCAGGCATCGCCGGTTAAATGATTCACGGCCGCATAGTTCTGGAGCAAGCGCACCCCTTGGACGTCCAGGGCCACCGGATCTCCCGAGGCCAGGACCACCCCCGGGTGAACGGCCAGTCCGATCGCCGGTCCGCCGCTGACAAAGGAAATCCTCCCGTCCATGAGGATCAGGTCCGGTTTGACCGGGGTTCCCATTTCCACCGCCCGCTGGGAGACGAACAGGCTGTTGTCTCCATGGAGCGCCATGCGGTCAAAGAGGTGCGTCAGGCCGACGGTCAGCTTCAAACTCATGGAAAAACCGGCGGCAAAATGGGTTTTCAGCGTGGGCAAGTAAACGATCTTGTCAAATTCCTCTATTTCTTTCGGGTAGCCCACGAACTCATAGAACTCCCCGTCAATCGGGACATCCAGATACGAGGAGCGATCGAAATCGAGGAGGGGGACTTTTCGTTCGGCCATTTTTTCGGCCAACCCGGTCTTTTTGAAAACTTTTTCCGTGGGCACCCAGGGACGCCCGGCGCTCTCCCCAACCGTGATCCGCGTGCAGCCGTGTTCGCGCAGAACGTCGATGACCGCCGTCAGGAAATCCAGCGCCGTCGAGCCGGGAGGCGGGTCGTCGCTGTTGTAATTGGGCTTGAGGAGGATACGGTCCTGAGCCTTCAAAGATAAGGACAGACCGCCCAGAAGGTCGACGGCCCTGCGGACGTCCTCTTGGATATTTTTTCCCGCCGCCACGAAGGAAACCAGGGCCTTGCCGTTTCTGGTATAGGGGTTCGGCCGGCGATGGCGAAGGTCCATCCGGCCGCTTACGTCCTTTTTCATTAAAGGCGGGTAGTCTTTGGGTCTCATGGCCGCCAAAATCCCCTGGTACGCCTCACGATGAAAATTCAAATCCTCCGGCTTGAATTCCATGTTGTTTCCTCCTGCTGAATTGGGTAAAAGAAAGGATTCAATGATTCAGATCTCTTCACAGCTTATATTATCTTAGCGGGAAAGGATTTTTCTGCCAAGACAAACTTGATGATCTCTCAAAAAGTCTGAACGCTTGTCTTTTCGTCATTCCGGCGGAAGCCGGAATCCAGGGTTTTCAAAAGGTTATAAAGAACCCGAACTTCGGTTTTTACCGGAGTGACGACTTTTTACAAAAGCCTAAAAAACTTTGAAAAACCTATTGGCAAGGGAAAAAGAATAGGCGAAAATAAGGGCGATGGGAGTTTTCCAATCCACGATCCAATATCTGCAGGATTATATCCTCTTCAATCCCGTTGTCTGGGGAATTGCGGCCGTGGTGATCTGGATCGTGGGGTCCGCCTTCATCAAGGCCTGGCGTGGAAAAAACGAGGAAGACGATGGCGAGGTATAAGGAAACGATTCAATGCGTCAACAGGGACTGCGCCCACCCCCTTGAGGTGGAATTCACCGATGCCACCCGCAAGGTGCGCCTCACCTGCCCATTTTGCCGCCAGCTGAACCAGATTGAAATCATCCTGCCTTCGGACCGCGGGGGCATCGCCGACCGGGTCGGCCCGCCCGAGAACGGCGCCAAGATGAAAATCGTCGTCCTTCCCGGAGATTAACCTAAACGTTGCCTAAATATTCGCTTAAATCGGGGTTGTCATTCCCGCGAAAGCGGGAATGACGCCTTTTGAAGACCTCCAACGGGGATCTCCGGCTGCCGCTTTATAATTGCACTGAAACGCAATCCTGAAAGGTGTTTTCCTGCTCGCTCGCAATATATTTATGCACCGGGTGGGTTAATTAACCATCAGAATGCCTGGACATGCCGGTTTCTCGGCGCTCCCCATAATTCGCACTCCTTCCCGTCTATCCCTTGCCGCTTTTCCATACCGCTATCGGTGGATGGGGGTCAAACCCCTACGACCAAAATCGTACCCATTCAGTGACGGGGGGACGGCAGACTTTGTTGTTGGCCTGGGGGTTCGGGCGGTACGCGCCGGAAGCATCGGTCGGGATGAGCAGAGACTCGGAGAAAACCCTGAGACTCCGATATCAGCGGCGGGAGGCCTTGGCCCCCGCCCCCGTCCACGAAGAAATCAGCGCCTTATGATTCCAAGCGTAGCGCCCGGACCCCCAGGCCAGGGCACCTCCTGGTATTCACGCCGGACCTGAATCCGTAGCGGCTTCCCACCCTTGACTGAAGGGTTACCCAAAATCGTATTTTTATCTTGACAAAATCCTTCAATAAGATATTAAATACCCTCATTCATTTAGGGGAGTAGGATCAAGAGGATCAGAATTCAAACCCGCCTTTAATCGCCGAAAGGTCCGGGAGCTGTTCGTTGCCGCCTTTCTGCTTGTCAAATACCGAAAAGCATAAAATGTGATCTTGTCTTGGGATTTTTGTCCGTATCGTTGATGCTTTCGCAAAAAGTCAGAAGAACGACGGTCTTTTAAAAATCCGGATGCAAGGCCAGTGCTCCTTCTCGGGTGCAAGAATCAATTCTGATGATCGCGTAAAAAGTCAGCAGCCCGATGGTTTCGTAAAAAGCTCCAGATGCAAGGCGCGCAAAAACTGAGGAGTGAGGCCCCTTAGGGGCCGCAGCGACGAAGTTGAAGCGCAACGCCGCAGATGGACTTTTTATGAAACTATCAATTCTTAACCACAACGTTTCACCAAAATCCAACCATAGGGGGGAAACGATGTTGAGGACAAGATCGAGTTATAAGGTGGCAGGACTCGCGGCGGCGCTTGCCGCCGTCTTCGCCTTTTCGGCGATCGATTCAGCTAACGCGCAACAGCGCAAGTCGCTGCGGTGGGCGACCTCCGCGGTCGGCTCGTACGGCTACATGGTCGCCGCCTCGATGAGCAGGATCGTCGAGGCGGCATTAGGCGGCGAATACACGGTCACCGTCCAGCCGTACACTTCTCCCACCGTTGCCATGAAGGCGGTGATGGACGGCAACGGCGAGATCTCCTACACGGCCGACATCGGCATGGCCGAGTTCCATCAGCGCGTCGGCGGATTCAAGGGCTACCAGCCCAAGATGCCGGAGATCGTGCACACCTGGTATGCGTACCCGATGGAGTCGATGATGGCCGTCGCGGCGAAGCATGCCGACAAGTTCAAATGCTGGCGCGACTTCAGCGGCAAGCCGGTGTTCTACACCAACGCCGGCTTCATGAACTGGCTGAACTATATGCGCATCTACAAGGTGCTCGGCTACAACTTCAAGCACGTCCAGATCGACCTCAAGTCGAACGCGGACTCGATGCAGTCCGGTAGCATAGCGGGGTCGGGCGTCTACACCACCGCTGGTCGCTCGCTTCCCGCCTACTGGAAGGAAACCGAGATCTCCATGGACATCCGGGTCGTGAACCCCTGCCCGGACGAGCTCGCGAAGATCAAGGCGGCCGGCCTTGCGGTCGTCGAGGTGGACCCGAAGGCCGCTTTCAGCAAGAGCGTCGGCCCGTCCACGTTAATGGGCGTGGCGATCCTGTTCGGCTACAACATGGGAACAAATATCCCGGAAGACGTGGTCTACAAGATGATCACCGCGTTCTACAAGAACAGGGACGATCTCGCGAAAAGCGACCCGGGATTCACGCCGATGGCGAAGGACTTCGCCGGCATGCAGGCGCAGGGAATCAACGCCAATCCGGACATTCCGGTCCATCCGGGCCTGGCCAGGTTCCTGAAGGAGCACAAGGCCTGGAACGACAAGTGGAAGGTCGCGGGCGCCAAGTAAGCGCGTAAACGATACATTCGGGAGGCAGTCGGCGCCGCTCCGGCGCGGGCCGCCCAAAGGGGGATCTATGCTGATTGACCGGATCAGAAGTCAGGTCAATATCGGTAACCTGATATTCGCGCTCTCGCTGGTCTTCTCCGTCTGGCTGATCCATTACTTCTACACGGGCCTCGGCGGGTCGCTGGAGCTTGCCACTCGCCTGATTCCGTTCGCCCTGGTCCTCCAAGTCCTGTATAACTACCGGCGGGGCTACCTGTACAAGCGGCTGCCCCCGGCGGTCAACCATGTCCTCGTCGCACTCTACATCGCGATCTGCGTCTATGCGTTCGTGTACTTCCTGTTCGAATACGATCGGATCGCAATCTACAGCCAGGGCACGTACACGCCGCAGGATTTCATCGTCGGCCTGCTTATGTTCCTGCTGGTGATGGAGCTGACGCGTCTCGCCCATCCGATCCTGTTCTGGACCAATGCCGTGATGATCGTCTATACGCTTTACGGCTACCTGTTTCCGCGCTGGCTCGACTTCTTCTGGCATCCGGGGACCACCTTCTACCGGGTGGTCACCTCGAGTACGATCGAGCTCTCGACCGGCATTTACGGCCTCTACGGCCAACTCGCCCTCACGTTGATCGCCGCCTTCCTGCTGCTTGCCGGCGCCGCCGAAGGCTTCAACGCGCAAAACGCGATGATCAATGTCGTGCGGCTGCTCGCCCGGTCCAGGCGGTTGATCCCGCAGACCGCGGTGGTGGGGGCGAGCGCGGTCGGACTGATCAGCGGCAGCGGATCGGCCAGCGCCGCTGTGGGCGGCGCCATCGCCATTCCCTTGATGATTCGCTACGGTTTACCGCGGACCTTCGCCGCCGCGGTCGAGACCTCGGCGGCGATGGGCGGGCTGATCGATCCCCCGATGATGGGGGCAGCCGCCTTCCTGATGGCGGAATTCCTCGGCGTGCCCTACTGGGACGTCGTGCTGCGCGGCTTTGGGTTCTCCTTCATCTACTACATTTCGATCGGCGTGGCGATCTACCTCCTGTCGGTGCGCCTGTTGCCGCGCGACAAAATCGACAAGCCGGAGGTTCCGCTGTACCAGAAGCTGACGACCGCCATCTTCTTGGGCTCCGTGGCCTATCTCGTGTTTCTGATGGGCTTCGTCGGCATGGGCGAACTGCATGCCGCGGTCAAGACCGCGAGCTGGATGTTCGCGGTGCTGGTCGCGGCTTTCCTCTATTTCAAATACGTGCACCAGGACCCCACCCTCGCGGGGGAGACGCTGTTCGCCAGCATCCGGCGCGGGATCGAAACGCATGCCGAGATGACCTCCTACCTTACGGCGCTGCTCGCCACGCTCGGCATCATGATCGGCTTGTTCACGATCACGGGCTTCATCCTCCGGATGGGAGCGATGCTGCTCGACATCGGCACCTGGAACATCGTGGCGATGATCCTGATGGCCTGGCTTTTCGGCTGGCTCCTCGGCACCGGCCTGCCGCCGACCGCAACCTACATCATCGGCGCCGTGATCATCGTGCCGCCGATGACGAAACTCGGGATTAATCCGTGGGTCGCGCACTTCTTTGTGTTCTTTTTGTCGGTCTGGGGCGAGCTCTCGCCGCCGACGTCGCTTGCGGCCGCGGTCTCCGCGCGCATTGCGAACACGTCGTTCATGGCGCACCATGTGGGAGGCGCTGAAAATCTGCCTGCCGATCACGGTCATGACGTTTGCGCTCTTCACCCGTACGGATCTGGTAGTGAAGCCAGGCTGGGGGCAGATTGGCGACATCCTGCTGGTGACCGTCGGCAACTGCGGATTCGCTTTCGCGGTGTTCGGGCGATGTATCGAGAATATGTGGGGTAATATCCTGGCGCGCATCCTATTTGCGCTGGTCTCCTTCGTGACTTTGTTCCATCCAAACTACACGCTGGTCTGGGCGACCGGTGCAATCACCCTCCTGGCTCTGATCTGGGCCATCCGCCGCCATAACGTGATTGCTTCGCCGAAGATGCCGCCCGCGCCCGAAACCAAAGAGAGCGCACCGCCGCCGGAGGACCTCGGCCGCCTGGTCGGCGAGGCGCGACGCGACATCGGCTGATGAACGGCGGAGAACACATCCCACGCCACCGATGAGTCCGTCGTTGGCTCGCTGAGGGCGGGAGCGTCCGCGCGCATCGGCGAGGCCGGACGACTTTTTAGCCATACCTCCGCGCTCCTTTGCCCTATTTTTCTGTTTCTTGCCGCCTCGCCCCCTTATTCCTCTCCCGACAAAGACCATCCCACCGGATTCCGCCTAATTCTTGACGGAAGGCCTGAAAAAGGAAGGGCAAATGAAGATCCGAAATGTCCCGCCGAAAAATGTAGTACAATATTTCTGCAGTGCTTGGGTTCAAGAATGAAACTGGGATTACTCCTGCAACTCAAGGAAAGGTCTGAATCGTGCTTCTCGGAAAAGGGAAAAAGATCCTTTTGGTTTTATTTTTTCTTCTCCTCGTTCCCCTTCTAATTTATTTCCTCGCCCTGCCTGATATCGGCAAACTCCGGACAAAGAACCCCGCCAAAACCGCCTTCATGGAATACCGGGAAAAGGAATGGGCCGAAAAGGGACTGAAACGGCGGATCGCAAAGGAGTGGGTGCCTCTGGCCCGCATTTCCCCTTACCTCGTGAAAGCAGTCCTGATCGCGGAAGACGACAAATTCTGGAAGCATGAGGGGTTCGACTTCGAGAGCATCCAGAAGGCCATCGAAAAGGACCTGCAGGCGGGCCGGTTCAAGTTCGGCGGGAGCACGATCAGCCAGCAGCTCGCCCGCAATCTCTATCTCTCACAGGAAAAGAGCCTGCTGCGCAAAGCCGCCGAGGCCGTTCTCACCTGGCAAATGGAGAGGACTCTTTCCAAGAATAGGATCCTGGAAATTTACCTGAACGTGGCGGAGTGGGGGGAAGGGATCTTCGGCGCCGAGGCCGCGGCCCGGCATCATTTCGGCAAATCGGCCCGAGATCTGAGCCCCGAGGAGTCGGCCCGCCTCGCCGCCGTTCTTCCCAACCCCCGCCGGTACAACCCGGCCGGAGAACAAAAATACGTCGTCAATCGGGCCCGCACCATTCAGAGCATCATGGTGAAAAGGGGAGTCGTGGCCCCGGAGTATGAAGAATTTCCAGGTCCGATAAGAAATATCTCCCCCTGACTGGATCGGAGCCGTTTGGAGCGAAAACGGTTTTCTCCTCAGCTAAAATAAAGTCGTTCAGGCTGAAACCAGCATAAAAGCCAGGACTCATCACCCCGGCTTTTATGCGTTGGGGAAGGGGGGTTCGGAGATACGAAACATATCTACAATTTTTGCCGAAGAGGCCTTGGTACGTATAGAAAGCAGTTTACGCAGGCTGCATAAAGACTGGATTCAGCGGCGGCGCACCAAGCGCCGTCCGCTTGTATGAACCATCGATCAACCAAGGCTGCGATCAGGCGAGGTCGAAGCGATCCAGGTTCATCACCTTGGTCCAGGCCGCCACGAAGTCCTGGATAAACTGCTTCTGCGCGTCCGCGCTTCCGTAGACCTCGGCCAGAGCCCGGAGCTGGGAGTTCGAACCGAAGATGAGATCGACACGCGTACCGGTCCACTTGACTGCGCCGGTCTTGCGATCACGCCCTTCAAATATGTCCTTGGCGTCTGATACCGCCTTCCACTCCGTGCCCATGTCGAGCAGGTTCACGAAGAAGTCGTTGGTCAGCGCTTCCGGCTTCTTGGTAAAAACGCCGTGTTGGGTCGGTCCGAAGTTGGTGTTCAGCACGCGCATGCCGCCCACGAGCACCGTCATCTCGGGTGCGGTCAGCGTCAGCAATTGCGCCTTGTCAACCAGCAACGCCTCGGCCGATACGGCATAGCGGGTCTTCTGATAATTGCGGAAGCCATCCGCGATCGGCTCGAGCACGGCGAAGGAGGCCGCATCGGTTTGCTCCTGCGAGGCGTCCATGCGTCCCGGCGAGAAGGGAACCGTCACCCCGTGACCAGCCTTCTTCGCAGCTTGCTCGACGCCGGCGCAACCGGCCAGAACGATCAGATCGGCGAGGGAGACCTTCTTCCCGCCGGATTGGGCGCCGTTGAAAGCGCTCTGGATGCCCTCCAGGGTCTTGAGGACCTTTGCCAGCTGGGCCGGCTGGTTGACTTCCCAATCCTTTTGCGGCGCGAGGCGGATCCGGGCGCCATTCGCACCGCCACGCTTGTCGGAGCCCCGGAAGGTGGACGCCGACGCCCAGGCGGTCGACACCAGTTGGGATACGGACACCCCCGATGCAAGGATCTTGCCCTTGAGGGAGGCAATGTCCTGCTCCTCAATCAACTTGTGGTTGACCGCGGGGATGGGGTCCTGCCAGATGAGCTCTTCGGCAGGAACCTCCGGGCCGAAGTAGCGTGCGCGCGGACCCATGTCGCGGTGCGTCAGCTTGAACCACGCCCGGGCGAATGCGTCTGCAAACTGGTCCGGGTTCTCGTGGAAGCGTCTGGAAATCTTTTCATAGGCGGGGTCGAACCTCAAGGAAAGATCCGTGGTCAGCATGCCTGGCGCGCGACGCCTCGACGGGTCGTGGGCATCCGGCACCGAATTGGCGCCCGCGCCGCCTTTCGGTTGCCACTGGTGCGCACCGGCCGGGCTCTTCGTCAGTTCCCATTCGTAGCCGAACAGGTTCCAGAAGAAGTTGCTGCTCCACTTCTTTGGCGTGCTGGTCCAAGTGACCTCCAGACCGCTGGTTATCGTATCGCCGCCTTTGCCCGTGCCGAAGCTGCTCTTCCAACCGAGGCCCTGCTCCTCGATGCTCGCTGCTTCGGGCTCGGGCCCCACATGGGACGCAGGGCCGGCGCCGTGGGTTTTGCCGAAGGTGTGACCACCGGCGATGAGCGCAACCGTCTCTTCGTCGTTCATGGCCATGCGAGCGAAAGTCTCGCGGATATCCTTGGCTGCCGCGATCGGATCCGGGTTGCCGTTCGGGCCTTCCGGATTGACGTAAATCAGGCCCATCTGCACCGCAGCGAGCGGGTTCTCGAGGTCCCGCTCTCCGGAATAGCGCTTGTCGCCATCCAGCCAGTTCTTCTCGGTGCCCCAATAGGCGTCCTGATCCGGCTCCCAGACGTCCTCCCGACCGCCGCCAAAACCGAAGGTCTTAAATCCCATCGTTTCCAGGGCGACGTTTCCGGCGAGGATCATCAGGTCGGCCCAGGAAATCTTCCGGCCATACTTCTGCTTGATCGGCCAGAGCAGGCGACGCGCCTTGTCCAAGCTGGCGTTGTCCGGCCAACTGTTGAGCGGCGCGAACCGCTGCTGGCCCCTGCCGCCGCCGCCGCGGCCGTCACCCACGCGGTAGGTGCCGGCGCTGTGCCACGCCATGCGGATGAACAAAGGGCCGTAGTGGCCAAAGTCCGCCGGCCACCAGTCCTGCGAGCCGGTCATCAGCGCCGCGAGATCTTTCTTAACAGCCGCCAAGTCGAGGCTATTGAACTCTTTAGCGTAGTTGAAGTCCTCGCCCATCGGATTGGACTTGGAGGAATGCTGGTGTAAAATCTCGAGTTTCAACTGGTTCGGCCACCAGTCGCGGTTCGACGTGCCTCTGCCGATTCTTTCGTCAGTCATAACGTTGCCTCCTCTCGTTGTCTGATTTTATCCACTGTGGTCCTACGAATATAGTGTTTCCTTGCCCGTCAAGCTTACGTTTTGAATCAGAGGCGCATTCTCGCGTACGTTGTATTCAATTGTTAGGTTCCTTTGACCCTACCACTGGAATTTTTCGAAGATTTGCGTTCAATTCTTTTAAAATTTGCGGTAAGTACGTTTGATCAATCTCCCTGCGAAATCTCGGAGTATTACCCGTTCCAACCTTTTCACGGGCTTTCTCCTCAATTACAATGTTCTTCTTCAATCTTGATGATCTCGTAAAAAGTCTCTTGAAGCGTCACCCCGGTGAAAGCCGGGGTCCAGAACGCCTTGAAATAACTGGATTCCGGCTTTCGCCGGGATGACAAAAAAGGGGGGGGGGCCGACTTTTTACGAATCCATCAATCTTGGTTAAGATATACGAAATTTATCTGCGATTTCGAAAGAAGTCAAGAGGAAGGAAAAAGGAGGAAGAGAAATGGAGAGCGCGGACTGCTTGGCCCGGGTCTTTTGGAGTCAAGGAGGTGAGAAGGGATGAATTACGGAAGGGGAAAAGCTATTTTGACTAGATACGTTGAACACGATCCATATTTCCCTTTTGACGCCAACCACTACCCTGACCGTTTATTTCTCAGGACGGCCGGCTTTCGAAGAGGGCGCGGATGATCTTGGGGAAATTCAGGCGCCATCGTAAAACCGGCCATTTAATTTCGTCCTTGTCGCAGACCGTGGCCATACTCGCCCGGTCGAAGGTTTCCTTCAAGGCCATGAGCTTCGCGGTTCTTTCCGGCTCCGGATCGCCGATGATGGCGTCAACCTGCCGGATCATCTCCATGGCCAAAAGGATCCGTTTTTCCGTTTTCTCCGCCGTCTCCGGGCTGACAAGGCCGTGTTCCTTCTTTAAGCGGTTCAGCCGCAGCCCCGCCTGATAGCTCGTGTCGACGATCTCCCCCCTCGTCAGCCATCGCGTCTCATAGCTCAAGGTATATTTCCAGCTGGGCGCCAGCAGCGCCTGCCGGTAGTCCTCCAGGGTTTTGCAGAAAATCCGGTAGCCGACCTCCTCGGCATTTTCAAAGGCGATGGAGCCGGGATCCAGAAAGGGCGCGAGAGGGGAGATGAACGGGTTGAGGCGCCGGCCGAAGGTTTTCAGAAGATGCCCGCAATAATCGATCGTTTCCAGGACCGACCCGGAAGTCTGCCGGGGAATACCGATCATAAAGAAAACATCGAATTTGGAGCACCCCTGGTCCAGGGCAAAGCGGATTGAATTCTCCATGGCCTCGTTGCCGTAAAATTTCCCGGAGGCCCGCCGCACGTCTTCGTCATGGGACTCGGGAGAAATCTCGAAATTGAAATTCGGAAGGGCCGCCGCCACCTCTTTGAAATACGACTCCGGCGCGGGGGTGAACAGCTCCAGGACAACCGGGTTGCGGGGCCGGACCGCCTTCAAACCCGAAAGAACTGCGCTGGCGTAAGCGTCGCCGGCCTGGCGGAGATCGCCCACCACGAAAATAGGGGCATTGGTGTAACCGGCGATGGCCAGGATGTCCGCAGCGACTTTTTCCGGATTGCGGTAGGCGCAGACCCCGCGGGAATACGAGTTGTTCAGGGCATACCGCGACCCCCCGCAGATGGCGCAGTTGTGCGTACATCCCCGGCAGGTCATGACCGCGGTGATTGGGTATTCCCACCAGTCATGAATGGGGATCAGGGATCGAACATCCAGGTATCGCAAGGCCGAGCGAAACAGATTGGGATAGTTGTTCAGATATTCATTGAGATCGGTCAGCACGTGGGTCAAGGGATTCACCCGGACGCTTCCGTTCTCGCTCTTCCAGGTGAGGTTGGGAATATTCGCGAGGGGCTCCTTGTCCCGGAGGGACAAAAGGAGCTGGCGCAGGGGCTCCTCCGTGGAATCTCCCCGGAGGACGAAGTCGACCTGGGGGTATCGGATCAACTCCTCATGGAAATAGGAGGAGGAATACCCCCCGAAGATAACCGGGATTTCGGGGTGGTGCTTCTTGCAGAGCGCCGCCACCTCGAGGGAGCCGTGGGCGTGGGGAAGCCAGTGCAAATCGATGCCGAAGGCCCACGGCTTCAATTTCGCGATCCGCTTTTCAGCATCGAAATTCTTGTCCTTCAGCATCCGCAGGGCCAAATTGACGATCCGGACGCGGATGCCATTCCTTTCCAGATGCTCGGCGATGGAGGAAAAGCCGATGGGGTACATCTCGAAGATCGGGGTGGAGGGCACCAGGTCGCTGATCGGCCCGAAGAGAATCGGCAGCTTCCGAAAGTCATACACCGACGGGGCATGCAAGAGGACAAGGTCAGCTTGGGCAAACATAAAAAGGGGATAATCTTTTTCGCTAAAGCGGGTCAAAAATGGGCGGACCTTCGAACCGCCATCGTTATTTCAAAATAACAGAGGGCTAAAGAGAAAGCAAGCGCGGTTCCCCGGGTGGGTTCGCCTCGATAATATGCATCGCTTTCCACCCCCGCTCCTCCAGGCTTTTGGCGATGAAGCGGCGGTGGCAGCGCTCCGGGAGACGCTCGGCGCAAAGAATCACGCAGCGGCAGCGGGAAGCCAGCCTTTCCAGATTCTCAATTCCCCGAAGATAGTCATAGGTTTGGGTATAGGCCTCGTACCCTTCCTGCCGGTATCCGCCCAACTCCTTCCCCAAGTGCGCATACCCGATTCCGGCTTCCCCCAGGCTCTGCGCCAAAACCTCCCGGCGAAAGTGCGGGAACCTGCTTGTGGGAGAGCTGCGGACATCCGCCGCCATTTCAAGCCCATAGGTTCGGAGAAGGCTGATGAATTCTGCAGGAGACCGGTTGCCGGTCCCCAAAGTGTGGATGAGTTTGTCACTGGCCATGATGCTCCCATACCACGGATTCCGCCTTGCGGCAAGATTTTTGATAGAATTTCCAAGGGATTTGATGATATATTTGGGTCATCATTTCTTCGAGGCGAAGAAGGGGGCTTTTCTCCTCCGACTCAATCTTCGCCTGAGTTCACCCCCTTTTTCCCGAGGGTTCCTTGGAAGTCGTCCTGAGCAGCCGACATTGGCGCATCCTGGAAGGGGTCGGTCGGTGGTTTTTGGACCGCCTGCGCTACTACCTCGATCTCTCCACCCTGCTTTATTTGGCCTTCAAAGAGCCGGCCGTCGAATCCTCGAAAGGCTTTCCGCTGGTTTTTGAAATCACCCTGCGCCAGATTTATTTCAGCGGGGTCCAAGCCTTGAGGGTGGTGACTTTCGTTTCTCTCACCCTGGGAACCATCGTGATCGTTCAGTCCGGAAGCAAGGTCGGCCTCATTTCCGGGGGTGTCGACTTTGTGGTCGATATCTTGGTTTTGGTCATCCTCCGGGAGATTGGGCCTCTCCTCACGGCTTTTATCGTCATCGGGCGGTCGGGCACCGCCATTGCGGCCGAACTGGGCAACATGATCGTCGCCCGGGAAATGGAAGCCATTGCCGCCATGGGGATCAACCCGATTTACTTTGTGGTGACACCCCGCATTATCGGCGTGACCCTGGCGGTCGTTTTTTTGAACATCTATTTCAATTTTATCGCCCTGATCGGGGGATTCGTCGTCTCCAAGCTGACCCTAACCTTGACCTTCGACGCTTTTTTGCGCGAGGTCTTGAGCTCTCTTTCGGCCACCGATATCGGCTTCGGCGTCCTGAAGAGCTTCGTTTTCGGGATCCTCATCGCCCTGACCTGCACGTATCACGGCCTCAGCGTGCGACTTTCGCCCATCGAGGTGCCTCAGGCCGCCACCCGCGGCGTGGTCAGCGCGATCTTGTCTTGTGTTGTGTTCAATGTGATCCTGACGTTGCTTCTTTATCTCTAAGAAATTTTTTTTGCCGCAGAGAGCACAGAGATTTTTAAATTACTAAGGAACGACGGTCTCGTAAAAAGTCGGCGAAGAAATGACTTCGTAAAAAGCTCTTCCGCCGCAGCGGGAGGCTTTTACGAAGTCACCAAGTAAATTGAAAAGGATATCGGCATGCTGATTCGCTGCTGGGGGGCCCGGGGCTCCATTCCCGTTTCCGGTCCCGAATACCTCAAATACGGGGGGGACACCACCTGCCTGGAAATCCGCACCGCGGACGACGCCATCATCATCGTGGACGCCGGGTCGGGAATCCGCCGGCTGGGAAACCGCCTCCTGGCCGAGGGAAAGTTCGAGTATTCCCTGGTGTTCACCCATTCCCACTGGGACCACATTCTCGGGTTTCCCTTTTTCAAGCCCATTTACCGCAGGGAAACCTCGATTCACATGTGCGGGTGCCCCTTCAACGAGGAGTCGGTCAAAGAGATGATCGCCAAAGTGATGACTTCGCCCAATTTTCCCGTTGATTACAACAACGTTCAGGCTCGCATCTCCTATCAGGAATCCTGCCGGTCCGCCTTTGCGGTTCACTCCGTGACGGTCGACCCCATCCGTATTAGCCATCCCAACTCCGGAATCGGCTACAAGTTTTCGGAAAACGGGAGAACCTTTGTCTTCCTCACGGACAACGAGCTGACCTACCGGCACCCCGGGGGCCTCGAAACTGCGGATTACGTCCGGTTTGCCGCCGGCGCCGACCTTCTTTTTCACGACTCGGAATTTACGGATGAAGAGTATCGGACTCAGAGGACCTGGGGGCACTCGACCTATCGGGCGGCCTTGCAGTTAGCCCTCGACGCCGGGGTGAAGAAATTCGGTCTGTTCCACCACAACCAGGAGCGCACGGATGCGGCGCTTGATGAAATCGTCGGGAAATGCCGGCAGCTGGTTGCCGGCCGGGGGTCCTCTCTGGAGTGTTTTGCCGTTCGGGAGGGGATGGAAATCCGCTTGGAATAAGAGTCGGCAAGATGGACAGCATCCTGGAAATTCAGAATCTCTCCTTCTCTTTCGGCCGCAGGCCGGTCTTTCAGGGGGTCGCCCTGCGCCTGATGCCACAGGACGCTTATGCCCTTTGGGGCCCCGGCGGGGTCGGCAGATCGACGTTGCTCAGAATCGTCGCCGGTCTCCTTCCCGGCGCCGGGGGGACCATCCGAATTTACGGGGTCGAGGTTTCTTCCGCCTCCCAGAAAACCTGGCAGGACTTTCGAACCCGGCTGGGTCTGGTTTCTCAGGAAGGGGCGCTGATCAGCAATATGTCCATTTACGACAACATCGCCCTTCCCCTGCGCTACCATACTCACGCCGGGGAAGAAGAAGTGGGAAAACGGGTTGGAGATCTCATGAGCGCCCTGGGCATCGACCGGGAGGCCGACCGAGCCCTCCCTGCGCTGGTGCCGACCGGCATGCGGAAACTGGCCGCGATCGCCCGGGCCTTGATTTTGGAGCCTTCGCTCCTGCTTTTCGATGAGCCTGCGGCAGGTTTAGAGGAAGCATCGATCCATCGGGTCATTCAGGTTTTGAAAAGGTATCAGGAAAAGAGGGGGGCCGCCCTGCTTTTTACAACCCTTGACCCGACCTTGGCCGGTTCCCTGGCGAACCGTCTGGGCGTTCTGGGAAAAAACGGGATCCTCTTGGAAGGAGCCCCCCGAGAAATTCTGGAAAAGATGGCCAAAGATAAAAATGGATCTTGATGCAGGCTCTTGCGCTGCCGGCTTCGCGGATCAACGAATCCACCAATCGCCCGGGCCCGGCGATCTTAAGGATAGAAAGCCATGATCATGCATTTTCGAATTCAGCGCTGGGACCGATATGTCGGGATTTTTGTCTTCCTGGCGATTCTGATCCTGATGGCAACCCTGGTTTTTGTGGCCAGAGGGCAAAAATGGTTCGAAAAGCGGTACCGCTACGCCGCCACCTTCACCAAGGTTCAAGGGGTGAAACCGGGAACCCCGGTGACGATCTCGGGCATGGAAGTCGGCAGCGTGAACTCCTTTCGGTTGAACGCGCAAGGGAAGGTTGAGATCCAGATGGACATCCTGGAATCCTACAAGGACTTCATCCGCAGCGATTCCCAGGTCACCATCGCCACCGCCCTGCTGGGCGGAAAAACCGTGGAGGTCGGCAGGGGGTCCCCCGATCGGCCCCCCGCAGCCGAGAGGCAGGTTTTACCCTCGCAGGAACCCCGGGAGCTGACCGACATTCTTCAGGAAATCGACGTGAAGGCGCCCTTGAAAAAAGTGGATGAGGCCTTGGAAAACCTGAGGTCCCTAACGGCAAAGCTCAATAGCCCGGAGGGGGAGCTGTTCACCATCCTGAAGAATATCGAGTTCATCAGCGCCCAGCTGAAGGAGGGCCAGGGGACCGCGGGCGCCCTTCTCAAGGACAGGAAACTATACCGGGAAGCCGCGGCGGCAGCGGAATCGGCCAACCGCTCCGCGGTCCGCATCGAGGAGATCACCGCCAAAGCGGCGGAGATCTCCCGGGAACTCCCGGCGATCGTCCAACAAGTCGATGGACGAATCCGGGAAATCCAGGTTATACTGGCTGAGGTAAAAAGAGCAACCGCGGAGCTTCCCCCCATCCTGGAACATGTCAAACAGACCGCGGCGGAAGGTCCGGCGATTGCGGCCAACGTCAAGGAGATCACCCGGGATGTTCGGGAAATCACTGGAGACGTCAAGAAGACGACGCCGGCATTGCCCGAATTAGTGCATCAAACTCAGGAAACGATTGAGGCCGCCGACCAGGTCATCGTCGGCCTTCGCAATCACTGGCTGATTCGGGGACGGGTTTCCCCTTCCCGGGAAGACAGCCCGATCGAAATCAGCCAGCGGCAAAACCCGTACGAAAAGAAAGGAGATGCGCCCCGATGAGCGGAACCCAGGACCCCTCTTTGTTTATCGCCTTTGCGGCCGGTCTGCTGTCGTTCCTTTCTCCCTGCGTACTTCCCCTCGTCCCCTCTTACGTGGTTTTTATCACCGGGCTGTCCTTCGAAGAACTGACCCATGAGCATTCCAAGCCAAAGCTCCGCCGGATCATTCTGAGCCACTCGCTTCTCTTCATCCTGGGTTTCAGCGTCCTCTTTACCGCCCTGGGCGCCTCGGCTTCCCTCCTGGGGCAGTTCTTGTCCGAGTATCGGGACGCCATCCGGATCATCGGCGGGGTGCTGATCATTCTCTTCGGCCTCTTCATCAGCGGGATCTTTTCCCTCTCTTTTCTGCAGCAGGAGAAAAGATTCCACCTCCAGCACAAACCCATCGGGTATATCGGCACGTTTTTCGTGGGGGTCACCTTCGCCGCCGGCTGGACCCCTTGCGTGGGTCCCATTCTCTCCTCCATCCTTCTTTATGCCAGCACCGCCGAAAACATGGTTTCCGGGATTTTTCTCCTGCTGGCGTATTCCCTGGGTCTCGGGCTCCCCTTTTTCGCCTGTTCCCTGGCCCTCAATACCTTCCTGGCCACCTTTCAAAAGGCGCGCCGCTACATCGGCCTGTTTACCAAAATCGGCGGCGTTCTTCTCATTCTCGTGGGCCTTCTCCTTCTGACGAACTCCTTCGTTTTCCTCAATGATTTGCTGAGCGGATGGCTTCCATCGTAGGCCCCGGAGACTCAATTCAGACCCCCTCCTCCAAACGGAATCAGGACCGAACGGAATGACGCCATCCCCGACCCAAGAAATGCCCTGGCAGCCCCTTTTCAACTTTTTGGAGAGCAGAGGGCCCGTCTTCTCCCTCTCCGGTTTGAAGGGCTCCTCACCGGCCTACCTGCTTTCTCAAATCGCCCCCCGAGTCCGGGCCCCGATCCTTTTTCTGACCCTCGACGAAACCCGCGCCGAACAGCGGGTCGAAGAAATTCGCTTTTTCGCCGATCCGGCCCAGAAGGTTCTTTTATACCCCTCTTGGGATGTCAAACCCTTCCAAAACATCTCTCCTTCTCCCGAGGTCCTCGGCCAGCGTTGGGAAGTGCGGTATGCCCTCTCCCGCTCCGAGGGACCGCTCTGCGTCGTTTCGTCCCTTCCGGCCGTTTTGGAAAAAGTCCCCCCCCGCGAGACCGCCCGGCGGTTTGCGCTTGCGGTTCTCCCCGGCCGGGAATTCCCGCGCGAGGATTTTATCGCAAAGCTCCGGGGCCTGGGCTACACCCGGGTCAACGGGGTCGCTCAAAAAGGCGAATTCGCCGTGCGCGGATACGTGCTGGACGTCTTTTCGCCCGCCTCCCCCCATCCTCTGCGAATCGAGTTCTTCGGCGACAGCGTCGAATCGATTCGGACCTTTGACCCCGACACGCAGCGTTCTCTGCAGGATCTAGCGGAGGCCGTCATCCTCCCCGTGAAGGAAGTCCTGTTCTTTCCCGAATTTCAGGAAAACGCGGCAGCGGCCTTGTGGAAAGAGGCGGAAGGGAAAGAAGCGCGGTCGGAGAGCATCCGGGAGATTTTGGAAAAAATCAGGGAGGGGATTTCTTTCGGGGGGGTCGACAATTTCCTACCCTTGTTCCACTCGGTTCTCGAAAGTTTTCTGGATTACCTGCCCCCGGAAACGCTCCTGGTCCTGGAGGACCCCCCGGAGCTTGACGATCGTTTGTCCCAAATCTGGGAGGAGATCCGGGAGAACTGGCAGGAGCCGGCGGGTCAAGGAGAGTTCTGGCCGGCCCCGGAAGAACTCTTCCTGACCCGGGAGGATTTTTCCGGGTTCACCGGTCTCTTTTCCCGGGTCGTTTTACAGGGGTTGGAGATGGGGGAGCCTCTTGCGGAGAAAACCGGAGTCCGCCTGGAGACCGAGGCGAACGAGCGCCTCCGCTCCGACCTTCTTTCGTCCAAATCGGAAGAGGGGCTTCTCCACCTTCTGGCCCAGCGAATCCGGACCGGGGCGGAAAAAGGAATCTCCACCCTCTTGCCCTGTTCGACCCTCCATGCGGCCCAGCGCCTGCAGGAAATGCTGGAAAACCACGGGCTGCGCCCGAACCTCAGCGCCAAACCCTTTTCCGCCTGGACTCCGGCGGAATCCTCGAACTGGCAGGGAACGCTGATTCTCGGCAATCTCCACCGGGGTTTTTCCTTTCCCAAGGCCGGTCTCACGGTCATCACCGAAAGCGAGCTTTTTGGAGAAAAGCGCCCCCGCAAACGCCCCGCAATCCCGCTCAGAGATCACGCCCTGGCCGCTTTCAGCGAGCTCCAGCTGGAAGATTATGTGGTTCATGCCGACCACGGGATCGGAATCTATCGGGGGCTGCTCAAGCTCACCCTGGGGGAGGAGGAGCATGATTTTCTCCTCATCGAGTACCAAGGAGGGGACAAACTCTACCTTCCCGTTTACCGCCTGAATCTGGTCCAGAAGTATGCGGGCGGAGGGGAGAACGGCCCGCGCCTTGACAGGCTCGGCGGCACCTCCTGGGAAAAGGCCAAGAAGCGGGTCAAGAAATCGCTCCGCGAGCTGGCGGAAGAGCTGGTCAAGCTCTACGCCACCCGCACGGTTCTACAGGGCCACGCCTTTCCGCCCCCCGACGAGATCCACCGCGAGTTCGAGGCCTCCTTCGAATACGAAGAGACGCCGGATCAGCTCCAGGCCATCGCGGATGTGCAAAAGGACATGAGCGGCGAGAAAGTCATGGACCGCCTGGTCTGCGGCGATGTCGGCTTCGGCAAAACCGAGGTGGCCCTGCGCGCCGCTTTCCGGGCCCTGATGGCCGGAAAGCAGGTGGCGGTTCTGGTCCCCACCACGGTCCTGGCCCAGCAACATTATCAAACCTTCTCTCGCCGATTTTCCTCTTACCCCTTCCGGGTCGAGATGCTCAGCCGTTTTCGTTCCCCGGCGGAGCAGAAAAAAATCATCCAGGATCTGCTCAAAGGAAAGGTGGATCTGGTCATCGGCACCCATCGTCTCCTCCAGAAAGACCTGGTTTTCAGAGACCTCGGTCTCTTAGTGGTCGACGAAGAGCACCGTTTCGGCGTGACCCACAAGGAAAAGCTCAAGCGGCTGCGGGCGAATGTCGACGCCCTGACCCTCACCGCGACCCCCATCCCCCGCACCCTCCACATGTCTCTGACCGGGATCCGGGATTTAAGCGTCATCGAGACCCCCCCCGAGGACCGGCAGCCGATCCGGACCTACGTTACCGAATTTGACGAGGAGATCATCCGGGACGCCGTCCGCCGGGAGCTGCGCCGCGGAGGCCAGGTGTTCTTCGTTCACAATCGCGTTCAATCCATCGACGGCATGGGGCGGTTTCTGCGGAAGCTGGTCCCGGAGGCCCGGATTGCGATCGCCCACGGCCAGATGCCTGAACGGGATCTGGAGCGGGTGATGCTTTCTTTCGTCAAAAAGGAGGTGGACCTCCTGCTCACCACCACGATCATCGAATCCGGCCTGGACTTCCCCTCGGCCAACACCATTTTGATCAACCGCGCCGACAAATTGGGGCTGGCCCAGATGTACCAGCTCCGCGGTCGGGTGGGCCGTTCCAACGAACGGGCCTATGCTTACCTGCTGGTCCCCGGGTTGGCCGCCCTGACCTCCGACGCCCGCAAGCGCCTGGGGGCCCTGCAGGAGGTGACGGAACTGGGCTCCGGGATGAAGTTAGCGCTGCACGACCTGGAAATCCGCGGGGCCGGAGCGCTCCTCGGAGACGCCCAATCCGGCCATATCGCCGCGGTCGGGTATGACATGTATCTCCAGATCCTGGAAGAGGCCGTGCAGGAAATGAAGGGGGAAGAGGTCGTCCCCGAAGTGGAGCCGGAGATGGATCTGCCTCTTCCGGCGTTGATCCCCGGCGACTATGTCGACGACATCCACGAGCGCCTCGTTTTTTACCGCCGCCTGGCTTCGGCCCGGTCCGATCAAGACTTCGAGGAGGTCCGGGAAGAATTGCGGGACCGGTACGGTCCCTTTCCTTCCTCTCTGGAAAACCTGCTTCTGCTCATGGATTTGAAGCTTCTCTTGAAAAAGGCCCGGGTGCGGCGTCTCTCCTGGGAACGGGAAAAAATAGTGATCGCTTTCGACAACCAGGCCCCGGTGGACCCGCAGCGCCTGGTCGGCGCCATTGCCCGCGGGAAAGGGCTGTGGGAGTTTACCCCCGATCAACGTTTGAAGATCCGGCCGGCTTCCAAGGATTGGCCCGGAAGGATTGAGGAAACCAAAAAGATCTTGATGGAGATTCGGCGAGATGATACCATAAAAGTTTAAACTATGAATATTCGTGTTATCTTCATTCTTTCTTTGTGCGGACTCTTTTTTGCTCCGTTCCGGATCTCGGGCGAAGTGGTGGAAAGGTTCGTCGCCGTCGTCAACAGCGAGGTAATCTTCCTGTCCGAGTTGGAAGAGTACGGGAAACGGTTTTTTGAGGAGGTCCAGAAAAAAGCTCTCCCCTCCGAACGCCAGGAGAAGTTGAATCAGGCGAGAAAAGAAGTTCTCGACCAGCTGGTCGAGAGCAAACTCCTGGAGCAGGAAATCAAAAAAAGAAAAATCGAGGTCACGGACAAGGAGCTCGACGCAACCATCGAGGACATCCTCAAGCAAAACCGGATCGCCCTGGACGACATGAAAATGGCTCTGGCCAAGCAAGGGATGACCCTGGCCGGCTACCGGGAGCGCCTCCGCGACGACATCGGCAAAATGCGTCTGGTGAGCCGGGAGATTAAATCCAAAATCGTCATCAACGAAGAGGACGTGCGGAAAGCCTACAAGGATCGGATCCAGGAGTTCACCATCCCCCTTCAGGTTCGGGTGCAGCAGATCTTTTTTGCCGTTCCGCGCGATGCCTCCCCGGACCGGGTTGCGGTTGTGGAGAGAGAGGCCGGAGAGGTCCTGGAACGGGCCAAAAAAGGGGAGGCGTTTTTCGGCCTGGCCCAAAAATATTCGCAGAGCCCGGAAGGAAAAGAGGGGGGCGAGCTGGGGTTCTTCAAATCCAAGGAGCTCATTCCCGAGCTGGAGGAGGCCGCCTTCCCCCTGAAGACCGGCGAAATCAGCCCCCTGGTTCGAAGTCCCGAAGGATTTCACATTATGCGGGTCATGGAACGCAAGGGGGGCGAGCCGAAATCGTTCGCCGAAGTCCAGATCAAAATACGGGAAGAAATGCTGCAGGCCGAAACGGAGAAGAGGTTTCGGGAGTGGATCAAGGTCTTGAAAGAAAAAGCCTATATTGAGATCAAACTTTGATGGCTTCGCAAAAAGTCCATCTGCGGGATTGCGCTTCAACTTCGTCGTTGCGGCCCCTAAGGGGCCTCACTCCTCATTTTTTGCGCGCCCCTACAAAGGAAACCATCGTTCCGGTGACTTTTTGCGAAACCGTCAGGTTTCCATCCCCGCTTTTTCCCTTTCGCCGGATTCGAAAATCAAGATATGAAACCAACCCTTGCGATCACCATGGGCGATCCTCTGGGCATCGGCCCCGAAGTGGTTGTGAAAGCCTTGAACCCGGATGTCCTCCACCGGATCTGCAATCCGCTGGTCATCGGCGACCCCGGCGTCCTGAGGCAAACGGCTGCCGCTTTGGGGTTGGCCCTTGAGATCGTCGAAGTCGAAGGACCCGGCTTCGTAGGAGAGCCCGGAAAGATCTTTCTCCTTCCCCTGTCTTCCTTGCCGACCGATCAAGATCTCCGGAAACTTCCTTGGGAAGATTCCGCCCGGGCTTCTTTTTCCTATATCGAAAAGGCGGGCCGGCTGGCCCTGGCCGGCGAGGTTCACGCCGTTGTGACCGGCCCCGTGAGCAAGGGGGCCGTCCACCGCGCGGGGATTCCGTTTCGGGGACACACGGAATATCTGGCCGAAATTTCTCAAACCCGGAAATTCGTGATGATGCTGGCCGGAGAGCGACTCCGGGTTGCCCTGGTTACCACCCATGTCCCCCACGCGGCCGTGACGCAACTCCTCCGGGAAGAAGAGATCTTGAACGTGATCGAGATCACAAGCCGGGGGCTCAGAGATTTTTTCCGGATCCCCGTCCCCTCCCTGGGCGTGGCCGCTTTGAACCCCCATGCCGGGGAGGGGGGGCTTTTCGGAAACGAGGAGGGCGTCATCCTCGGCGCGGTTGAGAAGGCCCGGGAGAGAGGGTTGAACGTTTCGGGCCCCTGGCCGGCCGACACCCTCTTTTACCGGGCGGTTCAGGGGGAGTTCGACGCCGTGGTCTGCATGTACCACGACCAGGCGCTGATTCCGCTCAAACTTCTCCACTTCGATTCCGCCGTCAACATCACCCTCGGTCTTCCCTTTATCCGCACCTCCGTGGACCACGGCGTCGCCTACGATCTCGCCGGCCGGGGATTGGCCAGCTCGCGTTCCCTGGAAGAAGCGATCCGCCTGGCGGTCCGAATGTCGCTCTGCAGGCAGGGGGCTGGGAGCGGGGAGTAGGGAGCAAGAATGGAAAGGTTCCCCCCTCTTCGTTTCCGCAAAGAGACGCGGAGGCAAAGGGATACCCGGGCGGAAGCCCGCGTCAAGAAGAAAGGGACCCCCGCCTTTTTTGCGGGGCGTATGCTTTTTTGCCCGGGCATGGAAACGCTCCGCAGCAGGAGAAATATTGCTTTAAACGATCACCACGAAAAAGAACGCTGAATTTTATTGATATAAGGAAAGACCCCCTTGGCTCAGGATAAAATCGTAATTCGCGGCGCCCGCGAGCACAACCTAAAGAACCTTCACCTGGAAATCCCCCGGGACAAATTGGTGGTGATTACCGGGCTTTCCGGGTCGGGAAAGTCCTCTCTCGCTTTCGACACCATTTATGCCGAGGGACAGCGGCGCTATGTGGAGTCCCTTTCGGCCTACGCGCGCCAGTTTCTGGAACAGATGGAAAAACCCGATGTGGACACCATCGAGGGCCTCTCCCCGGCCATTTCCATCGAGCAGAAAACCACCTCCCGGAATCCCCGCTCCACGGTGGGGACCGTTACGGAAATTCACGATTATCTCCGCCTCCTCTTCGCAAGGGTGGGAAGGCCTCATTGCCCCGAATGCGGCAAGGAGATCAAATCCCAGACCGTCCAGCAGATCGTGGACCAAGTCATGGGCCTCCCGCCCGGAAGCCGAGTGCAGATCCTCGCCCCCATCGTCCGCGGGCGCAAGGGCGAGTTCCGCAAGGAATTCGACCATCTGCGGAAAAGCGGCTACGTGCGGATGAAGGTGGACGGAACCGTGCGCGACCTGAGCGAGGAGATCCTCCTGGACAAAAACAAAAAGCACACCCTGGATGTCCTGGTCGACCGGTTGGTGGTGAAGGAGAATGTCCAAAAACGGCTGGCCGATTCCTTGGCCACGGCCCTGAATCTGTCCGAGGGGATCGCCAAAGTGGAGATCGCCTGGGGGAAGAGCTGGTTTTCAGCGAGAAGTTCGCCTGCGTGGACTGCGGGGTCAGCCTGCCGGAGATCAGCCCCCGCATGTTCTCCTTCAACAACCCCTATGGCGCCTGCCCGCAGTGCGACGGCCTGGGCACGAAGATGTACTTCGATCCGGATTCGATCGTGCCCAACCCCGATCTCTCGATCCGGGAGGGGGCTGTTGTCCCCTGGCAGGGGCGGAGTTCGATGCATTTTCACCAGACCCTCGAATCGCTCGGGGAGCATTATAAAATCGATCTGTACGCCCCGTTCCGGAGCCTCCCTCCCGCGGCGCAGCAGGCCGTCCTTTTCGGCTCGAACGGCGAGCAGATCAAATTTTACAGCGACCGGGCCGACCGCCGGAATTTTTACTACCGGGATTTCGAGGGGGTCATCCCCAGCCTGGAACGGAGATACCGGGAAACCGATTCGGAGATCATTCGGGAAGAGATGGAAAAGTACATGAATTTCCGCTCCTGTTCCGCCTGCCAAGGGGCCCGCCTTAGGAAGGAGAGCCTCTTCGTCAGGATCAACGGCTTGAATATCCACGAGGTGACCCAAAAGTCGATCCGGGAGACCCTCGCCTTCTTCTCCAGCCTGGATCTTTCTCCCCGGGAGAAGGAAATCGCCCGGCGCATCTTGAAGGAGATCTCCGAGCGCCTGGGGTTCTTGGTGAACGTGGGGCTGGACTATTTGACCTTGTCCCGTCCTTCCGCAACCCTTTCCGGCGGGGAATCCGAGCGGATCCGGTTGGCGACCCAGATCGGCTCCGGGCTCGTGGGGGTCCTGTACATTCTGGACGAACCGAGCATCGGCCTCCACCAGCGGGATAATGCCCGTCTTCTGGCCACCCTGAAGCGTCTGCGGGATCTGGGAAACACAATCCTGGTCGTGGAGCACGACGAGGAAACGATCCGGGAGGCCGATTTCGTAATCGACCTCGGCCCCGGGGCGGGCGTTCACGGCGGGGAAGTCGTTTTCAGCGGCCCCCCCGAGGAAATGATGAAAGCCCCGAATTCCCTCACCGGCCAATACCTTTCGGGCCGCCTCCAGATCCCCATGCCCCGGAGCCGCCGCCGGCCGGGGGAAAAATATTTGACCCTCGTGGGGCGCTTCGGAAAACAACCTCAAGAACCTCACTGTCAGGATTCCCCTGGGTTTGCTCACCTGTGTGACCGGGGTTTCGGGGTCCGGAAAGAGCACCCTTGTTCTCGACACTCTCTACCGCGCCTTGGCCCAGAAGATCTATCATGCCAAGGAAAAGCCCGGGAAGCTTCGGGAGATTCGGGGGCTCGGGGAGATCGACAAGGTCATCGAAATCGACCAGTCTCCCATCGGGCGCACCCCCCGTTCGAACCCGGCGACCTATACCGGCGTCTTCACCTACATCCGGGAGCTTTTTGCCCAGCTTCCGGAATCCCGCGCCCGCGGTTACAAGGAAGGACGGTACAGCTTCAACGTCAAGGGGGGGCGGTGCGAAGCCTGCGGCGGAGACGGGATCATCAAGATCGAGATGCACTTCCTCCCGGACATTTATGTGACCTGCGACGTCTGTCGGGGGAAGAGATACAACCGGGAAACTCTGGAGGTCCAATACAAGGGAACGAACATCTGGGATGTGTTAAATATGACCGTCGAGCAGGCCTCCAAGTTTTTCGAGCCGATCCCCAAGATCCGGGGAAAGCTGCAGACTTTAAAAGAGGTGGGCATGGGCTACATTAAATTGGGCCAGCAGGCAACCACCCTTTCCGGAGGGGAAGCGCAGCGGGTCAAGCTCTCCCGCGAATTGTCCAAACGGGCCACGGGAAGGACCCTTTATATTCTCGATGAGCCCACGACAGGCCTGCATTTCGACGACATCCGCAAGCTCCTGCAAGTCTTGAACAGCCTGGTTGACGCCGGGAACACGGTCATCGTCATCGAGCACAACCTGGAAGTCATCAAAACCGCCGACTATCTCATCGATTTGGGGCCCGAAGGAGGGGACGCAGGCGGAGAGATCCTCGCCGAAGGCCCGCCCGAAGAGGTCCTTCAAAATCCTCGGTCCTTCACCGGTCAGTTCCTGTCCAGGGTTTTTGAGCGCGACCGCGCCCGGGGACTCTTGTAGGAAGGGGCGGGAAGTGGGGAGGTTCGCTTCCGCTTCCTTAAAATGTAAAATCGAGGGTTAAAAAAACCTTGTTGCGAAGTTCTCTTTTCACGCCCAGATTCCATTTCTTGGCGGCATTGGCCGAGCCGTAAATGTTGCCCAAATAGAAGGGCAACCCGATCCCCCCGACAACGCCGGCCAGCCCGTAGTTTTCGGCATTGACGGCGGCGATGGTTCCCGCGATGAATAACGCGTTGATCAGGAAAGCCGTAATTCCATCCCCCACGCGATCGGCATAGATATAACCGCTTCCGGGAAGAACGGCGGACATCGCCGCTGCCAGGGTCTCCGATTTTTCGGGAAGCCTTGGGTACTGGTCAATCAAGGCCATCGCCTCTATGGCATTCTTGGAACCCGGATATTCCGGATATCGATCTGTCAGCCGCTCCAGGCATTTCCTGCTGGCCGGGACATTTTCTTCTTCAAAGGTGACGAGGGAACCCGCAATCAACGCGAGGGGGGCAAATTCAGACCATGGAAAAGCCTCTGCAAGAGTATCGAAGGCGGCTCTCGCCTTTTCGCGGTCCTTCATCTTCCAATGGCTCAAGCCCTCATAGTAAATCGCCTCCGGGAGATACCGGCTCGCCTTATATTTTTCTCCCAGGACGGAAAAGTGCCGCCGGGATGGCTCATATTCCTCTCCGCGGTAATAAGCCATGCCGGTCCTGAATAAAGCATAGTCCGCCTTTTCGGAATCCGGGAATAGAATTAAGAATTTTTTGTACTCCGTGACCGCCCGGTAGTATTCTCCCTCCTCCATAAAAACATCGGCCATCTTCAGCTGAATTTTCTCGCTTAGAAAAACTCCCCGGTCATCCGGATAAGCAGAAGGGCTCTGGAAGAGGATCGAGAAGAAGAAAAAAGAAAGCGGAAGGAGGGGTTTGAGGTAAAGTCTCATCTGCCGAAAAGAAGATTTCTCGAAGGAGGATCAAAAAGTTTTCCGTTCGGGAGCAGGGTATAGCCGGATCCCGGTCTTTTCCATATATTGCAGCGCGTCAGCCGATCCGCGGTCATCAGGAGACCGATAAGAGGTCCTTGTTCGCGGATGCTGGCGCGAGAATAATGCGAACAGGACGGGCGGAACCCGCACTCGATTCCCCGGACAGGAGAAATCCACCCTTGGTAGAATTGAACGCCCCCCAAAAAGGCGATCGCCAGGCAGGAAGTCTCCATCTTCTGACTCCCATCGGAAGGAACAGGCTTTTCCTTCGGTCCCTTCATGGAAAAGCTCGAAGCGGACCCGTCAGGGAGCAAAGAAAACCAGGAGCAGGCCAGAAAAAGAAAGAGGAGGCCGAGAAAACGGGAGGTCATCTTTTGCCTCCTCCTTCCTGCCGCTTACTTTTCTTTTGTCCTCTGTTCAAGAATCTTCTTTTTAGCATTCTCATATTCGTCTTTGGTGATCGCGCCCTTTTTGTAAGCCTCCTCAAGGTCCTGCAGTTCTTGCCCTAAGGTTGTCGTCGTGGGCTGACTGGGGGGGACAATCACATCACTGCCGCCGCAGCATGCCCCGAGATTAAGCCCGATCACAACTAACAATACCGCGGCCAAGGCTCTTGCCAATTTCATATCGCCATCCTCCCTATTGGTATCCGTCTATAAATGTCTCTCTTCCAATAATGGTACCCAATAATAAGAGACCATGCAACAGCAAAAATCGCCTTGCCGTAACCCTTCAGTCACGGGTGGTGCGGAAAAAGTTCTGTTGTGGCCTGGGGGTTCGGGCGGTACGCGCCGGAAACATCGGTCGGGATAGGCAGAGACCCGGAGAAAATACCCATTCTCCGCAAAGGGAGGCGGAAGGCCTGCGGCTTCCGCCTGGCCCTATGGAAAGACCACGGCCTCGTGGTTTCGCGAAACGCGATGCTGCCCCCGCGCCCCGGCGGGGATTTAAAACCACTCGAACCCCTTATATTTTTTGAAGAGTGAAGGGAGGCAAACAAAAATCACCGGTAAAAAATGAAGGCAAGCGTAACCCTTCCGTGACGGGGGGCCCGGTGCAGGTTTTGTTGTGACCTGGCAACTGCGGAATTGCTTCGGCGGCCCCATCTCTCACGGCAATTCTTCCCCCAGAATCTCGCCGAAGATTTCGCGCCCCACTTCGTCCACCACGAGGGAGCGTTCGAAGGCCTCCTCGGCTTTCTGGAGTCTTTCGGTGAGAAAGGAGTTCGGAGAACAGATGCGGAGGGTCAGCCGAAAATAATCCCGGATCAATTCCTGCCAGTTTTCGGGATGATTCCGGTTCAGGATTTCAAGACTCAAGAGCAACTGCTCCCGTTGTTCCGGGTTAAGAAAATTCAATCCTGAGATAATTACCTTCAAGGTCTCTTGCCAGGTCATAAGAACAGTGCCCGAGTGAGTGTCCCTGTGAGTGTGAGTTCCAACGTCAAAAGAGGTTTTTGCAATTTCGATACCGCCTCTTTCCGACCCGAACCTCGCTGTTTTTATTCAATTGTCCTTACCCCCGTCTTCCTTCCATTTTCGCCGCAAGGAAACACTTTTCTCTTTTTTCCTTAAGCCTTTCCGCATATAATGTTCCCAGCATGGCGTCGCCGGGCGGGAAGCGAGGCGGGGGAAGATGCCTTTCGGGATCCTTCGGATTTTTGTTTTTCTGACTCCTTTTCTTCCGTGGGGACTTTTTTATTGCCCCCCGGCAGCGGGATCGCCCATCGCCTCAACCTGGGTTCATGCCACGGTGCGGGTTGAAAACGAATGGGGAAAAGGGGGCACGGGATTCCTGATCATCCGGAAATTGAGCGACAAGCAGGGCAAGGTTTTCCTGGTCACCAACAAACATATCCTTCACCTCGACCCCCAAATGCGCCGGGAAGCTTCCTCCCTCAAGATTTTCGTCAATGTGCGGGGACAGGACGGCTCGGTGCGCGGCACCGCTTTTCCGTTTTTGCTGAGCGAGGAGGGTCACCGACTCTGGCGGGAGCATCCCAATCCGGACGTGGACGTTCTGGCTCTGGATGTGACCTCTCTGATTAATTCCCATCCCAACCTTGAAAACAAGGGGGCGGACTATTCCTTTTTTGCCCTGCCCGAGGTATTAAAAAGAGAAGAGATAACCGAAGGGGAAGAGGTTTTGGTCATCGGGTACCCCCTCGGGCTCTATCATTCCCGGACCCATTCCCCCCTCGTCCGGCAGGGGATCATCGCCACAAAAATCGGCGAGCGCATCAACATCCGCTTCCGCCAACCTTCGGGAGAAAGCCGCCGGGTGGAGATCCCCGGTTTTCTGATCGATGCCTCCATTGTCCCGGGGTCGAGCGGCAGCCCGGTTGTTTTGAAACCGATCGTGGGCCGCAAGGTTCGCGATCAAATCGCCAAGGAGACCGCAAAGCCTTTTCTCCTGGGAATCGTCTCGGCCACGGAGACGGCGGCCATCCGGGTGGAGAACACCCTGTTTCCCACCTTGGCCGGATTGGGAATCGTCTTCGATGTGGAAACGATCCAGGAGACGATCGAGCTGTTTTTTCAAAAGGAATAAGACGATGGATTTTCCCCGGCTTCCGGATGTTCTTCTCGCCAAGCGCCGGATCCGCTCTTACCTTCCGCGGACCCCTTTTTACAGCTATCCGGCCATCAATCACCTGATCGGCACGGAAGTATTCGTCAAGCATGAGAACTGCCAGCCCGTCGGCGCGTTCAAAGTCCGCGGGGGCCTCAATCTCCTCTCCCAGCTTTCCCCGGAGGCTCGGTCCCAGGGGGTCATCTCCGCCTCCACCGGCAACCACGGGCAATCCGTCGCCCTGGCGGCCCGTCTCTTCGGAGTGAAAGCCCGCATCGTCGTGCCGGAAAAAGCGAATCCCGGCAAGGTTGCCTCCATGCAGGGATTGGGGGCGGAGGTCATTTTCCACGGCGCCGCCTTTGACGAGGCGCGGATCCACTGCGAGGCCCTGGCCGCGGAAAACGGGTATCGTTACATTCACTCCGGCGACGAGCCGCTCCTCATTGCCGGCGTCGCCACGGAAACGCTGGAGATGCTGGAAGATCAGCCGGATCTGCAGGTGGTCATCGTTCCCGTCGGCGGAGGGAGCGGGGCTGCCGGCGCCTGCATCGCCGCCCGCGGCGTCGATCCGCGAATCCGCGTCATCGGCGTCCAGTCGGAAGCTTCCCCCGCGGCTTTTGAATCCTGGCGGCAGCGCAAGCTGGTGGCGTCGCCCAACCGAACCTTCGCCGAAGGACTGGCCACGGGAACGGCCTTCGCCCTTCCCCAGGCCGTTTTGTGGGAATTCCTTCACGACTTTATTCTGGTCTCGGATGCGGAAATTATGCAGGCCATGGTCTGGATGATCACCCGGGCGCACACGCTGGCCGAAGCGGCCGGGGCGGCGCCTCTGGCCGCAGCGTACCGTCTTCGCGGTGAACTCCGGGGGAAAAAGGTCGGAATCATCTGCTCGGGGGGAAACACCTCCCTGGAAGACCTGAGGAAGGCGATCGAGTCCGCGCCGCGGGTCTGAAGCGCCATGGCCGCGTTCCATTGCTGGAAAATATAAGGGCAGACTCACAACGTCCCGTCTTCAAGAAAAAACTCCTGTTTCACCTCCTCGCCGGGGTGAAGGACGAGAAAATCTCTTCCCCATGTTTCCCGGAGCATGCGGGCAAAATAATCCAGGGAACCCCTGAGTTCTTCGTATTTTAAATTCAGGAACCGGGCGTTCTCCCGGGCGTGGGCCCGGTGTTCTTCCGAAATGCCGTTTCCCGAATCCACCAGGGCGATCCGTTTGTAGTTCTTGAGTTCCTCCCGGATCACCCATTCCGCCGTTTCCTTTCCGTACCGCTGGGTATACTCCGCGAGGATCCCCAGGGGCGACTTTCCTTCCTCGATCCAGCCTTTGGTCAGGTAATAAGTCCCCGGCTCTTTTCCGTGTTCCTCCTGGTACCTCTCCGCCGAACCCAGAAAGAGGGAGATGCAGTCATGGGCCCGGGGAATGACCACGGGCTGGCGGACGGGTCGCACCCCTAAAATCCCGTTGCTGCAGAGACCATAGCCCAGAACGATATAATCTTCAACCCCGTCGGCAGCCTTGTTGATCTCCTCCTGGACCGCGGCCGGCATCTTCTGGGGCGTGCGGTGGAGGGACTGCTCCAGGAAGACGAAGGACACCCCTTCCTCCCGGAAATGAAGAAGCTCATCCTTCATGATGCTGCAGGCAATGACCCGGAATTTCTTGGGCGAACGCTCAACCGACACTTTCCCGCCTCCTTCTTTGCTTAATTCAGCATTAACAGATTCCCTCGAAAAACACAATGAGCCCCTTGCGTTCCCTTTCCGCCTATCCCGAGAAATCCATCTTCCCAATCGGCGCCAAATGTGCCCATTCAGTGACGGGGAGGGCGGCAGGCTTTGTTGTTGGCCTGGGGGTTTGGGCGGTCCGCGCCGGAAGCATCGGTCGGGATGAGCAGAGATTCGGAGAAAGCCCTGAGACTCCGATCTCAGCGGCGGGAGGCCTTGGCCCCCGCCCCCTCCACGAAGAAATCAGCGCTTTATGATTCCAAGCGTAGCGCCCGGACCCCCAGGCCAGGGCACCTCCTGGTATTCACGCCGGACCTGAATCCGTAGCGGTTTCCCCCCTTGACTGAAGGGTTACGCGCCAAATTTTCTTTGGTATTTATACCCGCAGTCCTCTGTGCTAAAATAGTCTTTCTTGATATCGTTCAATCCGATCCTTGCCCGATAGGGGAGATTGCGCTATGACCATACCGATTGCCCAAAGAATGAGCCGCATCGGAACCGAAACGGCTTTTGCCGTTTCCTTAGAGGCCGCCACCCTGGCCCGCCAAGGGAAAAAAATCTATCCTTTTCATCTGGGGGACATGAACATCATCACGCCCTCCGTGGTTATGGATGCCGCCATTGAAGCCCTGAAAAATGGAAAAACCGGCTATTGCCCCACCGCCGGCATTCCCGAGCTGCGGGAGGCCCTGGCCAAGGATGTGGGCCGGAGCCACAGGATTTCGCTGACGGCTGAAAACGTTTCCATCCAGCCCGGCGGGAAGCCCACGATCAGCAAGTTCATCATGGTGGGAATGAACCCGGGAGACAAGGTCCTCTACCCCAATCCGGGATACCCCATCTACGAATCGCAGATCGAGTTTCACGGCGGAGTGGGAGTCCCCTACGGGTATAAGGAGGCGGAGGACCATTTCATTCTGGATCTGGAAGCCATCCGCAAAGGCATCCGCGACGGCGCTAAGATTCTGATCTACAACAACTACCAGAATCCGACGGGAGCCTCCTCCCCGAAGGAGGAGATGGAGGAGCTCGCCCGGCTGGCTGTTCGGCATGACCTGCTCGTTCTTGCCGATGAAGCCTATTTTGACATCCGCTACAGCGGCGAGACCCTGTCCGTCGCCGGGTTCCCGGGCATGGCCGAGAGGACGATCCTTCTCTACACTTTCAGCAAGAAATTCGCCATGACGGGCTGGCGGTTGGGCGCGGCGATCGGCCCGGCCAAATTCATCGAGAACATCTCCAAGATCAACGTCAACGACGAATCCTGCTCGAACCATTTCATCCAGTACGGCGCTTTAGCCGGTCTGCAGGGAAGCAGCGAGGGCCCGCAGAAGATTCTTTCCGTTCTGAGGGAGAGGCGGGATCTGCTGGTGGACCGGCTCAATAGGATTCCGGGCGTCCGCTGCTTCCGGCCGGAAGCGACTTTTTACCTGTTCCCCAACGTGACCGGCGCCATGGAGCGCAAGGGGATGGCGGATGTGGAAGAGTTCCGGAAGCTCGTTCTTCGGGAAACGGGGGTGAGTTTCTGCACGCGCCGCCATTTCGGCCGGCCCTTGCCCGGGGAAACGGAGCAGTATATCCGCTTCGCTTATTCCGGTATCGATGCCGACCCAATCAAGGAAGGAATGGACAAGTTGGAGGCGTTCCTGAAATAAACGACGGTTGCCGGTTACGCGTTCCGGGTTGCGAGTTTTTCGCTGGATCCACATTTAACTCGCAACCCGCAACTCCCGGCATTATTTTGTAACCCTTCAGTCACGGGTGGCCCGGGGCAAGTTTTGTTGTGGCCTGGGGGTTCGGGCGGTACGCGCCGGAAGCATCGGCCGGGATGGGCAAAGAATCGGAGAAAGCACCGAACCTCCGCCGAAAGATGCGGGAGGCCTTGGCCCCCGCCCCCTCCACGAAGAAACCACCGCCTTATGATTCCAAGCGGACCGCCCGGACCCTCAGGCCAGGGCACCTCCTGGTATTCACGCCGGACCTGAATCCGTAGCGGCTTCCCACCCTTGACTGAAGGGTTACATTATTTTTAACTTTTCTCTTGCAAATACTTCCGAATCGCCTCGAACTGACTTTCCCCGTCGAGACCCGCCTCGGCCAGCACCTTGTCTGCCTGCCCGCTTCCTAAAAAGTGGCCTTTCCGGAAAGGATGAAGAGTCGCGTTGCGCCCTTTTCCCGAGCGGATCCACCGGTCCATGGTGGGCAGGGTGAACCCGGTGATCCCCAGGGCCTGCCGGGCATGGGCCTCCGGGAAGATTTTCTCCTGCTCATCCTTTGACAAGAGATCGAACAACTCCGCGCTGGCCACGTAGTAAGCCTGGATATCGATCCCGGCCCCCTTCAGAAGCGGAAGGGTTTTTTCAACAAAATCGTAGGCCACTTCGCTCCCCTGGAGGACCACCACGCCGTCCACCCGGGAATCGGCCTTTTTGAGGGAGTAGAGCCCCTTCGCCGCCTCCGTTGCCGGCGCCAGCCCCAAGGCCCGCCGGTCCAGGATTTTTTCGGTGGGGCGGGTCACAAACGGGGCAATGACCGCGGGGCGCTTCGCCAGGGCGGCGGAAAACAAGGTCCACATCTCCTGGGGATCCCAGGGGGTCAGGGTCAGCAGAGTTCCCAGAGGAAAATTCTCCTGCAGGAGCTGCAACGGCTGGGGATCGGCATGGGTTGGGCCGTCTTCCCCGGTCTTGACCCCGGCGTGGGCGCACACAAGAACGAAGGGGCGGAACGGCTCGGCGGCGATCGCCCGCCGGGCCTGGCTGCCGATGGCATGGAGCCGGGCGGCTATGTGGCCCAGGGGCGCGAGGAAGGCGCCGTAGGAAGATCCGACGCCGAGGTGGCGCCCATACGTCGCCAGCCCGGAGAGAATCCCGGCCATGGCATCCTCGCAGATCCCGCCGATGGAAAGAAGCCGTGCCCCCGGGTTGGCGGCGGCGTTGTAAAAACCCTCCGGGAAGCCCTGGGCGGCGGCGTTGACGCTCGTGGAACCGAGCAGATCGGCGGCGGCGGCCAGGACCGCCCCGTTGCTGACTCTATTATAGTGTTGAAGCACTCTTCCCAATTCGCCGCGCAGCGTGGTCCCCTTTCCGGGCACGAGGGTGAGTTCCTCGGGAATCGACCCTTCGGTTTTCCCGGCCAAATCGTAAACCGCCTGCACGTTCGGGGCATTCTCCCGGGGCCGGCGTTTCCGCGCCTCAAGGCGGTCCTTGGCCTTCCGGATTCTTTGGGCCAAGGATTGAACCACGGCGGGGTTCTCTTCCAAGGCGGATCGAACCGTCAGCAAGGCTTCCCAGAAGCACCCCTCGACCACGTCCTTGTTCTGCCCGCCCGCACAGCGCTGATGGGCGCCTTCGCACTGGGGAAGAACGCCTCCGGTCTTTTCGAGCAGGGGCTGGAGCGCCCGGTAAAACCCGTCGGCGCAAAGGCTGTGCCCGGCCCCGTGGGACGCTTTGCCCTCGATGCCGTATTGCCACCCTTTGGTCGTCCGGTAAACGATCGCCGTGGGCTGACTCGTCTTAAGTTCCAGGGCGGCTCTCTGGGCGGCCAACACCTGCGGGAAATCGAGTCCGTTGGAGACGAAAATCACGTTCCAGTCGTGGAGGTAGGCGAGTTCGACGGGGTTCCATTGAACGTAATCCCCGGGGGTCTCGCCGACCCGGCACACCCGGTTGGAATCGATGGAGGCCTGGTTCCAATCTATGTGGAGAAAGACATTGTCCAGAGAAGCGGTCCCGGCGGCGGCCAGGGCTTCACTCACCCGGCCCGGCGTCAATCCCCCCTCCCCTTCCACGATATGCACCCGGGGAGAATCGGCGTAATAATCTCTGGCCCCATAGGCAAGCCCCAGAGAAGAGGCAAGACCCACGCCGGAGGCGCCTGTGGAAAGCCGGAGAAACGGAGTGGCCGGGGTCGGATGCCCGTCCAGCGGTTTGGACCGAAACTTCAGAAAGAGCGGAGTCTTCGTGATCGGGTTGCGGCGGAACCCCAACAGGTCTTCCAGACGCAGGCGGAGCTTTTCATCGGCGGGAAGAAGATGAGGAGCGGCGATGCGCATCACTTCATCGCGCAGGGCCCACATAGCGTAGAGCCCGAGAGCCTTGTGCCCCGCTGCGTACGAAATCACATCGGCGTCCCGGCGGTCCGGGTCCGAAAAGTCATAATCCAGGGCGTCGAACAGGATGGCGGCCGCAAAGCGCCCGGAAGATATGGATCCGCCCGGGTGCCCGGAGGCGGGGACGTAGTTGAAGAGAAGGGCGCAAAGGGACCGGTAGATGAGATCGAAGGTTTCAAAGTGCTTCACGTCCTCGGCGCAGACGGCGCCTCCTTGTTCTTTTATGACCTGGGATATGTCGATGTAGGTGGCCCTTCTGGGTCCAAGTTGAAATGACATAGATCGCTCCTTTGCTTGCCTTGTTATATCAGGGAACATTTTATCCGTTTGCAAAATCGGCTTACAGGAATTGCAAATCGCAAAGATCAAATTGAAAAATCGACGATCCTTGCAGCAAAATAGGCGCTCTGTAATCTGCGTAACATTTTAGCATTTTGAAAAGCCATTAAATCCCCCTTGATCCCCCTTTTCAAAGGGGGAAAAAATGGAATCTTTCCGTGAAAGCGGGCTGAAAAGCTCTCTTCCCTTTGAAAAAGGGAGGACGGGAAGGATTTCTGAACCGAAATTTCAAAAAACTAAAGCGATACCCATCTGTAACCCTTCAGTCACGGGCGGCCCGAGGCAAGTTTTGTTGTGGCCTGGGGGTTCGGGCGGTACGCGCCGGAAGCATCGGCCGGGATGGGCAGAGACTCGGAGAAAGCACCGAACCTCCGCCGAAGGATGCGGGAGGCCTTGGCCCCCGCCCCCTCCACGAAGAAATCACCGCCTTATGGTTCCAAGCGGACCGATCGAACCCCCAGGCCGGGGCGCCCCTTAGCCTTTCCCCCGGACCTTAATCCGTGGCGCCTGGCCACCCGTGACTGAAGGGTTACACCAATCTGCATTTTTCATTTTACGATGAAATGTGGCGTTTCTTTTCAAAGCGGGAATCACAGCTTCGCCGCCTTCAGGATTTTTTCCGCCCGGGCAATGTCTTTTTTGATCTGGTCGATCAACTCCTCCGCCCCGCGGAAGGTCACCTCGTCCCGGAGGCGCTGGACGAATTCCACCCTCAGGTTTTCCCCGTAAATGTCCCGGTTGAAATTCAGAATGTGGATCTCAATGGAAAATTTCTGGTCCTGGAAGGTCGGGTTCCAGCCCAGGTTGGCGACCCCTTCGTACCTCTTGCCCTCGTAAACGGCAAAGACGGCATAAATCCCGGATTGGGGGAAAAGAAGGCCGGTGGTTTTCAAATTCGCCGTGGGAAAACCGAGTTTGCGGCTTCCCCGGCCGTGGCCGTGAACGACCTTGCCGGCGAGGGCATAGGGCCGGCCCAGAAGCTTAGCCGCCTCTTTCATTTCCCCTCTGGCAACGAACTCGCGGATGCGCGTGCTGGAGATCACCGTTCCTTCCAGGCGGACGGCCTCCACCATTTCCGCGTGAAAGCCCCATTTCCTTCCCATCTCTTTCAACAGGGCGATGTTCCCCCGGCGGTCTTTGCCGAAGGTGAAATCGTGACCGACAAAGATGTGGCGAATTTTGATTTGATCGTAGAGAACCTTTTTGACGAAATCCTCCGGAGGCTGTCCGGCATATTTTTCCGTGAAGGGAGCGCAGATCGTCACCTCAATCCCTTGCTCTTCAATGAGGCGCAGCTTCTCCTCGGGAGGGGTAATCAGGAGAGGTTTCCGCTCCGGCGCCAGAATCTCCACCGGGTGGGGATCGAAGGTGTAGACGATGGATTCGCCGTCGATCTCTCCGGCTTTCTCCAGAACGCGTTGGAAGATACACCGGTGGCCCAGATGCACCCCGTCAAAATTCCCGATGGTGAGCACCGGGTTTCGAAACGCTCTTTTCAGATCTTTTTCCCGCCGGATGATTTCCATAATCTATAAAATCGCGAGGCGTAGGTCGCAAGGCGCAAGGGGTTTAAAAATTGGGATCCTCTCCACTTCGCAACCCTTCAGTCCAGGGTGGGAAGCCGCTACGGATTCAGGTCCGGGGCGAATACCAGGAGGTGCCCTGGCCTGGGGATCCGGGCGCTACGCTTGGAATCTTAAGCGCTGATTTCTTCGTGGACGGGGGCGGGGGCCAAGGCCTCCCGCCGCTGAGATCGGAGTTTCAGGACTTTCTCCGAGTCTCTGCTCCTCCCGACCGATGCTTCCGGCGCGTACCGCCCAAACCCCCAGGCCAACAACAAAGCCTGCCGCCCCCCCCCGTCACTAAATGGGTACCTCCACCTCAGTTGCTCGATCAGACCGATCCTCTCGTTGCCCGGGCATGGGACCGCTCGGCCATACCGAATTTTCTCTGTTGGCGGCATCCTATGAAAATACGCCTTTTCAGAACGAAAACGGTTTTTCTTCTCAACGAAATTGGAGAGGATTCCGTATTTTCAACTTATCATTGGACCAGGCTAAAATCAATCCGTTTGCGCTCCAGGCTGGCGGCGTCCACCCGCACCCGCACCCGGTCTCCGAGCCGGAAGGCCTGACCCGTGCGCTCCCCCTGGAGGGTATGTTTCGTTTCCAGGAATCGGTATCGATCCTGCGGCAGGCGGGTCAAATGCACTAACCCCTCGATGAAGAAATCCTCCAGCTCCACGAAAACCCCGAAGGCCACCACCGCCGAAATGTAGCCGTTGAACTCTTCCCCCACTTTATCCCGCATGAACTGGATCTTCTTGCGGTCCACAATTTCCCGCTCCGCTTCCATGGCGATCCGCTCCCGCTCCGAAGACTGCTCGGCGATGGACGGAAGTTTGCTCATCCACCGGTTCTTTCGCTTCTCGTTCAAGGATCCGGATTCGAGGACTTCTTTAAGAATCCGATGGACGATCAGATCCGGGTACCGGCGGATGGGGGAGGTGAAATGGAGATAATGCTTCTTCCCCAAAGCAAAATGCCCCAGGGCTTTTTCCGTGTACCGGGCCTGCTTCATGGAGCGGAGGAGCAGGTAGTTGACCGGCTTCTCCTCGGCCTTTCCCCGGACTCCGTTCAGGATCCGTTGGAAGACCCCGGGCTGAATCTTCTCTTTCAGCGGGAAGGAGTACCCTAAGTGGGCGAGGAACTCGGCGAAGGCCTCGATCTTCGCCGCTTCGGGGGGTTCGTGAACCCGGTTCAGGGCGGGGGCTTCCCGCTCGCTCAGAAAGCGGGCCACGGCTTCGTTGGCGGAAATCATAAACTCCTCGATCATTTGGTGCCCGATGTGCCGGTCCGCCCGCACGATCTCCTCGATTCTTCCCTGAACGTCCAAAATGACTTCCGGTTCCGGCAGATCGAAGTCGATGGATCCTTTGGCCATCCGGCGCGCCCGGATCAACCGGCAAAGCTCGGCCATGGTCCGCAGATCCTTCGCCACGGCCGGGGGGACCTCTGCGGGCGCCGGAGGATCTTCGGTCACGACCCTTTTCACCAAAGTGTAAGTCAGGCGCGCCTGACTGTGGATGACGCCGGGGAAAAAATCGGCCTTTTTGAGCGAACCGTCTTCGTCAAAATCCATCTCCGCCGTCATCGTCAACCGATCCTCTAAGGGGTTCAAGCTGCAGATTCCGTTGGAAAGCTGGGGAGGCAGCATGGGCAGGGCCCGCTCCGGAAAATATACGCTCGTTCCCCGGCGGTAAGCCTCCGCGTCCAGGGCCGATCCTTCGCGGACATAGTGGCTCACATCGGCGATGGCGACCCAAAGCCTGTATTTTCCATTTTTCAGCCGTTTGAGGGCCACGGCGTCGTCAAAGTCGCGCGCCTTCTCGCCGTCAATGGTGAAGAAGTTCAGATCCCGCAGATCGCGGCGGCGGGAGGTTGTCTCCCGGGAAATGGTTTCGGAAAGGGCCGCGGCCTCCGTCAAAACCTTTGCGGGGAACGCCTCGGGGAGATCATACTTGTAGATGATGATCTCGGCATCGAGGCGGGGGTCATCCGGGTCGCCGAGAACTTTCAAAATCCTCCCCTCGGCCGCCTCCGCCGAGGTGGGGTAGCGGGTGATTTCGGCCAGGACCAGCTGATTTTCTTTGGCGCCGCCCGCCGATTTTTTCGGAATCCGGAGGTCATGGAATTGGCGGGGATCTTCGGGAAAAACGAAGTCGTGTTTCGCCCCTTCGCGAAAATACCCCACCAACCGGCGGCTGGCCCGCTCCAGCACCTCCACCTTCCGTTCCCCCGCCTCGCCCCTCCGCCCTTTTTTCCCCAGATGGAGAGCCAGGCGGTCGCGGTGCATGAGGTCGCGGACATCTTTCTTTCCCAAAAAAATGTCCGGAAGGTTCGGGTCGTCCGGGAGGAGAAAACCGAATCCGTCCCGGTGGGCCTGGAACCGTCCTTCGACGACCTTCCCCTTGGGCGGAAGGCCGTAGCGGCGTCGGTCGAACTTCACGAGCTTTCGCTCCTCGACCAGCGCGCGGAGGGTCTGACGCAGTTCCTTCCGCCGGTCGGCAGAAACGTTCAACCCCTGCGCCAGGTCGGTCAAGGTCGCGGTCTGCCCTTCGTGGTTTTTTATGAAGGCCAGGATATCGGTTGCCGGAATGTCGGCAAACTCTTTCTTGCGGAATCGTCGAGCCAAGGGAACTCCTTTTGTGTCGAATTCGCGCTTTGGGAAAAGGCGTATTTCAATGAATTCGGTAACCAGTTGGGCTGCCTTATGGCCCACGGGTCCCATGCCCGGGCCAACGTTATAGCGGATCCGGTTCATCAGATAAATTTGATGAACTCGTAAAAAGCTCCAGATGCAAGGCGCGCAAAAACTGAGGAGCGAGGCCCCTTAGGGGCCGCAACGACGAAGTTTAAGCGCAACGCCGCAGATGGACTTTTTACAAGACCATCAGAAGTCGTATCCGGCCTTCTTGTAGTCCTCCATCGCCCGCTCTTTGAGGTGTTTCTTTTCAGGCTTTTCGCTTTCTTTGTCCGCCAGCTCCGCCGCGTGGCTGTACATCCCTTTGCTTTCGTAATCGGCGACCCGGTTTTCCACCTCGTCTCCTCCGCGGGCCGAACCGGGAAGAATCACGCGCGGACGGGAAATTTTTCGCCGCACTTCTTTCCCGCACTCGGGGCAGGATTCGAGAGAAGGATCGCTCATCCGCTGGATTATTTCAAAGGAGAAGGCGCACTTCCGGCATTTTCGTCCCGGGGATATCGCCTCATATTCATAAATGGGCAAGATCTTCACCCCCCTTTTCAAAATAGTGTCGGGGTCAGTGTCCGTGGGAACCTAAATGACCGCGTGACCGCCTTTGTCCGGCCCCGGGCCCCGGAATCCCTTGGTCGCTGCTAAATCCCCTTTTCCCGGAGGACGACCCTGGCTCTTTGTTTTACAGGGGCGCCCCTGCCGCTTCCGCGGGTTCTTCTTCGGCCCACTCTTGCCGATCGCCTTTCGAAAGAAAAAGCTTCGTTTCCATGGCCTGAAGCAAGGGCGAAAAGGTCTTTGAATCCAGGGCCGAAATGCGGATTCCGCCATACCGCCGGACGATGCGGTCCCCGGTTTCCGGGTCGACCCGGTCCGCTTTATTGAAAACCCTGAGGAGCAGGGTTTCCTGCAGTCCTAAATCCTCCAGAATTTTTTCCACGGCCTCCATCTGCTCTTCGAAGCGCGGGTGGCTGATGTCGATCACGTGGAGGAGCAGGTTCGCATCTTTGAGCTCGTCCAGGGTCGCCCGGAAAGCATCCCAGAGGTCCTTGGGCAGGTCGCGGATGAATCCGACCGTGTCGGTGATGATCACCTCCCGTTCCCGCGGAAAACGCAGCCGCCGGGTGGTGGGGTCCAAGGTGGCGAAAAGCTTGTTTTCCACGTAAACCCGGCTGTGGGTCAGGGCGTTCAGGAGAGTTGATTTCCCCACGTTGGTGTAGCCTACAATCGAAACGACGGGCAGGGCGTTTTGATTGCGTCGGCTCCGGCGCAGATTTCGCTCCCGGTTGACGCTTTCCAGCTCTTTTCCCAGGCGATGGATGCGGTCGCGGGCTTTACGCCGGTCGGATTCCAGTTTCGTCTCCCCCGGTCCGCGCCCCCCGATCCCGCCGGTCAGGCGCGAAAGACCGCTGTCCTCTGCCGTGAGCCGGGGGAGAAGGTATTTCATTTGGGCCAGCTCGACTTTCAGTTTTCCTTCCCTCGTATGGGCCCGCTGGGCAAAAATATCCAAAATCAGCTGGGTCCGGTCGATGACCCGAAGTTCGGTCAAATCGGTGATCGACCGCCTCTGGCTTGGGTTCAGCTCCTGGTCGAAAATCAGGAGATCCGCCCCTCTTTGAAAGGCCTGGATGGAAAGGTCCATGAGTTTTTCCCGCCCCATGAGAAAACGGGGATGAAACTGGTGGCGCCGCTGGCTGATCCGGTCCAGCACAATCACGCCGGCCGTATCCGCCAGATCCGCGAGTTCGTTCAGCGAATCGTCGATCACCCCCCGGGAGGCGGAAGAGGCATGGATCAGAATGGCGCGGTCCCGGGGGTCCCGGGCGTCGATCCTCTTCTGGGTCCTCGCAAACTCGGCTTCCAGAGAGGAAATCAGCTGCCGGCAGTCGATGTCCATCTGTCCCACAGGCGCCGGATCCAAAGAGCGCCAATTTTCCCCCTGCGCGCTCACCGGGATAAGGTGGGCCAGGTAAATTTTCCCGGGAAGCCCGTCTTCGCCGACTTCCAGCGCGGCGATCAAATCGAACCGGAGAAGGGCCAAGTCCGTCAGGTCGTCGTGGGTCAGCGGTTCCCCGCGCAGATGGGTGTGGATCAGCCTGAGGCCGCGCAGGCGCGGTCCCTTGCCCAGCCGGAAATCGGCGAGGTCGGGAATCCAGATGCTTAAGGGGCCGCCGACGATCACATAGCGGATGTTTCCTCCGCGGTCGATCAACAGGCCTAACTGTCGTTTTGTTTCCCGGGATAGTTCCGAAAGAGTGCGAGCCAGCTCGGCAGAAATCACGCGCTCGGGGGGAATTCTGCGATGGTAAAGGGACAGAATTCTTTTGGTCTGGTAGGGTTTCAGGCCTAAAACTTCGCCGAAAATTTTCTGAATCTGGATCAACCTCCTTTAAAAAATAGTGTCCGGGTCAGGGTTCAGGGAGAGTTCAAAGGTTTTTATTTTAGGCATTTTTTATGAATCCCTTTTCCCAAACAGAGCTTCCAATTTCGCCCGGGCGTCCTGCTGCTCCTTTTCCTTTCTTCCCGCCTCCGCGGAGTCGCGGAAAGAAAAATATTCACAGAAGTTGTTCTTTTCCCGGTCGCTCACCCATTCCGCCGAGGATTCCCGGCATTTGTTCTGGGCTTGTTCATCGAAAAATCGGCAGTTCAGGCAGCAATGGAGATCGGCGCGGCAGTGCGGACAAAAATCCGCGCGACCGATCCGCTCGTTTCCTTCCGCCCCCTTGCCGCAACCATGACACGATCTCATTATTTATTATACCCTGGAAAATATAAGGAAGATAAGAGTTCTTTGGATCATCTTCAATTACCAATAAAATCGCTCCTCTGAATCCTCCTCTCCCCTCCGGGGGGAGGATTGAAGTGAGGGGAAAACCCAACGATCCACCCTCGCCCTCTCAGAAGCGATAAACGCTTACCTGTTGGCTATTAGCCAGTAGCCAATGGCTATCGGAGAATTCTTCTGTTCAGGTCTGCCGTTAGCCTTCTTGTCTTTAAACTTATCGCTCCCCGCTCCCTTCGCCTTTTCGTTCTTACGCCGGCCGCCACGTCGTTCCCTGCGGCCCGTCCTCCAGGACGAACCCCAGAGAGGCGGCCTTCTTCCGCAGGTCGTCGGCCCGCTTCCAATCCTTGGATCGCCGAGCCTCTTCTCTCTGGGTTAGCAGACTCAATACTTCCTGCTCCGGCAGCCCTTTGGCGGAGAGAAATCGTTTCTGCTGACCGGCAAAGTATTCCGCGGGGCTTTCCCGGAACAGGCCCAAAAACTGCCCGTTTTCGAGGAGGCAATCCCGGCCTTCTTTCAGCAAAGCCCCCGCCGCCGGATCCCTGCGGAAGCCCTTTTCTGCCAGGGCGCGATTGAGAAGCCGGGCCAACTCATGAAGATAGCCCAAAGCCAAGGCCGTGTTGAAGTCGTCCTCCATGGCCTCCAGGGTTTTTACGCGGACGGCGGACACCGTCTCGTAAATTTCACGGGTCATCCCCTTCAGCTTTTCCGGGACGAAGGGATTGTCCTCTTTCGTCCCTTTCAGCACCTCCTCGATCCCCTTGAGGGCGGTGTAGAAGCGGTCGAGGTTCGCCCGGGCTTCCACCATGTTCTGGAAGGAGAAATCGACAGGGCTGCGGTAATGATTGGAGAGAAGAAAGATCCGCAGGGTTTCCGGGTGGTGCTCCCGAAGAATGTCCCGGATGGCCAGGATGTTTCCCAGCGATTTGGACATCTTTTCGTGGTCGATGTTCACAAAGCCGTTGTGGACCCAGTAGCGCACAAACGGTTTTCCCGTGGCCGCCTCGGACTGGGCAATCTCGTTTTCGTGGTGCGGAAAAACCAGGTCTTTTCCGCCGCCGTGGATGTCGAAGCTTTCTCCCAGATACCGCTGGCTCATGGCGGAGCACTCGATGTGCCATCCCGGCCGGCCCTTGCCCCAGGGACTCTCCCACTCCGGCTCGCCCGGTTTGCCGGATTTCCAGAGGGCGAAGTCCAGGGGGTTCCGTTTCCGTTCGTCCACTTCCACCCGCGCTCCGGCCCGCATCTCCTCAAGGTCCCGGCCCGAAAGCTTTCCGTAGGGGGCGAATTTTTCCACGGCGAAATAAACATCCCCATTCACGGGATAGGCCGCCCCCTGATCGATCAGCTTTTCGATGTGGGCGATGATTTGCGGGATGTTTTCCGTGGCCCGGGGTTCGTGGGCGGGCCGCTCCACTCCGAGAGCCTGCATGTCCTCCTCGAACTCCCGGATGTAGCGCTCGGAAACCTCCCGGCAGGAGATCCCTTCTTTGTTGGCCCGGGTGATGATCTTGTCGTCCACGTCCGTGAAATTGCGAACGTAGGTCACGTCATACCCCCGGAAGCGAAGAAAGCGGTAGATCATGTCGAAGACGACCGCCGCCCGGGCGTGGCCGATATGGCAGCGGTCGTAAACCGTGACGCCGCAGACGTACATCCCCACCTTCCCCGGGCGCAGGGGAATGAATTCTTCTTTCTTGTTGGTCAGAGTATTATAAATGCGCAAGGCCATAGTCTTTTTCCTGCTCCGCGAAAGCCGTCAATGACAATTCACAAATCTCCCCTCTTTTTCAAAGAGGGGGATTCCTCCCTTTGTAAAGGGAGGGAAGGAGGGATTTAGTCTCGAGTGTCTATACGATTACGATGGACTCCCGAACCGCCGCGCCGCTTTGGTAAAAAACGGTTTGTTCTTTAAAAAAATTTCTCTGCGCTCTCTGCTCCGAAAAGACCTTTATAGGTTCTCGCCCCATTAACTCCCTCTCCCGGTTTACGGGAGAGGGGCGGGGTGAGGGTGACCCCCTGGAAAGAAGACCCCGGGCAGCTCTGCCCAACCAACCCTCACCCTATCCCTCTCCCAATCTTGGGAGAGGGGAAAAATGCCCCCTCCGGATGGAGGGTGGGCCCCTTTTCATGGTTTATGGTGCCTCAAAGAGGCATGAATAACTGCGGTGAAAATCTGCTTTTTTAAATAGGACCGCGGTTCTCCAGCGACTTGGTCAATGTCATCTGGTCGATGTATTGCAAGTCCCCCCCCATGGGCACCCCCCGGGCGATTCGCGTCACCCGCACGTTGAGGGGTTTGATAACCTGGGCAAGGTACTGCGCCGTGGCTTCTCCCTCCACCGAAGGGTTGGTGGCGAGAATGACCTCCCGGATCTTCCCTCCCCGGAGGCGGGAGAGGAGTTCCTCGAGGCGCAGGTCCTCAGGCCCGATGCCCTCTAAAGGAGAAAGAACGCCGTGAAGGACGTGATAGAGGCCCTGGTAGCCGCCGCTGCGTTCCAGCGCCATCAGGTCCTCGATCCCGCTGACCACGCAGACCAGCTCCTGATTGCGCCTCGCCTCCTGGCAGATCCGGCAGAGATCCTGATCCGTGAGGTTGAAGCACCGGCTGCAGAGGCGGATCTTTTCTTTGACCTCCAGGATCGCCCGGGACAGGGCCTCCGCGCTTTCCCGGGAGGAACGGAGGATATGCAGAGCTAAGCGCGAGGCGGTTTTTTCCCCGATTCCGGGCAGTCTGGCCAGCTCCTGAATCAGCCGCGATATCGGCTGGGCGTGTTGAAGAGACATGTCTACATCATTCCCGGAATGTTCATTCCGCCGGTGAGCTTTTTCATCTCTTCCGCCACCATTTCCTGGGCGTTCTTCAGAGCCGCGTTGACCGCCGCCACCACCAAGTCCTGGAGCATCTCCACATCTTCGGGGTTGACTACTTCCTTTTCGATCTTGATGGAAACCAGCTCTTGTTTGCCGTTGGCCACGGCAACCACCATCCCGCCGCCGGCCGCGGCCTCCATCGTCCGCGAGGCCATCTCCTCCTGGACCTTCATCATCTTGGACTGTAGCTGCTGAGCCTGGCGGATCAAATTCCCGAATCCTTTTGTCATAACCTTCTCCTAACGGAAAAAATCGCCTGGCGCCAAGAGCATAGCGCAAAGCGTAACGCAGCAAAAATAACAATCGCAGAGATCGCAGAAGGCCCAGAAATTTTGGAAAAAGTTCCATCTTGGGAGGCTTCTGCAAAACTCGCGAAAGCAGTTGAAAGTCGTCATTCTTTCCGGGCAAGCAAAGCGCGACCCGGAATCCGGGGTTTTCAGGCAGTCCTGGACACCGGCTCTCGCCGGAATGACTAAGAAGTCGTCGAACCGATGGTTTCGTATGCGGGCGCGACAGACGGACTTTTTGCGAAGCCATCAATTTTGATGAACTCATAAAAAGTAGCTCAATCGATGGTTTCGTAAAAAGCTCCAGATGCAAGGCGCGCAAAAACTGAGGAGAGAGGCGCACTTACGAGTGCGCCGCAACGACGAAGTTGAAGCGCAACGCCGCAGATGGACTTTTTACGAAACCATCAATTTTCGCGCTTATATATCCTTGATTTCCACCACCCGCCCCCCGAACACATTGATGGCCTCCCGGACGAGGGGATGATTCAGGGCCCCATCCTGCTTTTCCCGGAGACTCGGTTTTTTGTGGTTTTCTTTCTCCCCGTTCCCCGTTCCCCCGCCGGAGGGTTCCCGGTCCCCTAAACCTCGTACCCGCACCTTGAGCGGTTTTTTGAAAAACTCCCCGGCCAGGGCTTCCAACAGCGCCCGGTTATCGGCCTCCTGCATCCGCTCCAAATAGAAGGACTTTTCAGGGTAGCCGATTTCTAAGACCGTGTCATTTAAAACCAGAGGCCGGGCATGCTCCAGGAGAGAGGCAAAGGGGGGCTTCTTTTTTTTGGCAAAATGAACAAAGTCCTGCCAAACGCCGCCAAAGTCCGGAGAAGGATCCGCAGCTTCCTCTTGAAGGTCCTCTCCACCGGCGGCTGCGATTTCCTCCGAGACCTCCGCCGGTTCGGCCGTAACTTCTTCTTCCGAGTCCCCCGGATCCCCCCCGACAATCGGCCTGTCTTCCTTTGCCGGCGCCGGCTCCCCCAAAGAAGCAGCCTCCTTTTTCGGGGGCAGGGAACCCGGGCTCCCTGCGGAAAGGCGTATTTCCATGTTCTGGAGTTTTTCCAGGACCTCCTGGATGGAAAAGATCGGTTTTTTCCGGGCCAGCTTCGCCAGGGTCATCTCCAAAACTAACCTTGGGAAAGAGGAACGGGCGATCTCGTCGTGGGCCGAAAGAAGCGTCCGGAAATACGTGTGCAGTTCCTCTCTGGAAAATTTTTCCGCGCGAGGGAGAAGTTGGGCCGCTTCCCCATCGGGCAAATCCAGAAATCCCATCCGATCTTCGGCCCGGGGAAAGATTTTCAGAATCAGAAGATCCCGCATGAGGCGGGTCAACTCCCCGCAAAATTCCTTCAGGTCATACCCGTAATTGTGCACCTGCTCGACGATCTTAAGCAGCCGGCCGGGATCCGCCTCCTCCAGCCCCTGAGCGACCTCCTGCAGAATCTGGCGGTCGACCACCCCGAGCACCTCCACCACGTCCGGATCGGAGACCTTGGACCCGCTGAAAGAAAGCGCCTGGTCCAGAAGGCTCTGCGCATCCCGCATGGACCCTTCGCCCTCGCGGGCGATCAGGTGAAGGCTGGCGTCGCTGATCTCCACCTTCTCCTCCGTGGCAATCTTGCGGAGCAGCTCCACGGTCTCGGGCAGGGGGATCCGGCGGAAATTGTACCGCTGGCAGCGGGAAAGAATGGTCAGGGGGATTTTGTGCGGTTCCGTGGTGGCGAAAACGAAAATGACATGGGGCGGGGGCTCCTCCAGGGTTTTCAACAGGGCGTTGAAGGCCTGGTCCGTCAGCATGTGCACTTCGTCGATGATGTAGATCTTATATTTGTTTTTGGAAGGAAGGTATTTGACGTTCTCGCGGAGTTCCCGAATTTCGTCGATCCCGCGGTTCGAGGCTCCGTCGATTTCCAGCACGTCGACGGAAATTCCATCCCGGATCTCCTGGCAGGAGGAGCACCGGTCGCAGGGTTGAGGGGCGGGGCCTTCCTGGCAGTTGAGCGCCTTGGCGAGGATCCGCGCCACCGAAGTCTTCCCGACGCCGCGGGGTCCGGCAAAGAGGTACGCATGGGCCACCCGTCCCGTGGCGATGGCATTCTGCAAAGCCTGGGTGACCGGCCGCTGCCCCACGACCTCTTCAAAGGTGCGGGGTCGCCATTTCCGCGCTAAGACCACATAGGACATAAAGAGAAAAGGGTGATAGCCAGGCTCCCCTGCGGCACACGGAGGGGGTTACGGCCGTTGCTTCCTTCCGGACCTGGCGGGGTTGGTAACCTTCCGTTGCGCAGGACCCGGCTATCATAAATTTAATAGGACGCAGATAAACGCCGATACACGCAGAAAATAAAATTGTAAATAAATACAGCGAAAAAAATAATCCAAAGCCTTTATTCTTTTCTCTATTTATCCTGTAAATTTTCGCTCCTCTGCGTCCCCTAAAATTTTTTTGGCGGAGAGAGTGGGATTCGAACCCACGGTCCCGCTTTTGGCGGAACACACGATTTCCAGTCGTGCACCTTCGGCCAGCTCGGTCATCTCTCCGTTAAAAAAATATTAGGACGCAGATTAGCGCAGATGCACGCAAAAAAAACTTTAAAAACCTCCCAAAACAGAGAAATATTTAGTGGGCCTTGATTTTATATTCTCTTTTTTCGTATCCGCTTTTTCCGCGTTCATCTGCGTCCCAGGAAATCGTTTTGGCGGAGAGGGTGGGATTCGAACCCACGTGAGAGCTTTTGGCCCCCAAGTCGATTTCGAGTCGACCCCGTTACGGCCACTTCGGTACCTCTCCTGATAAAAATCTCACCACAGAGAACACAGAGATCACAGAGAATTTTTAAATATTAATTATTTTTTGTCTTTTCTTTTTGATTTATTGGTCTTACTCTGTGCTCTCTGTGCCCTCTGTGGTGAATGTCTTTCTTTTGTCTTTAAAGAAGCGGCGCAAGATATCCGCGCACTCCTCCATTAGCACGCCGCCCTTGACCTCCGTGCGGTGGTTCAGGCGCTCATCGCTTAAAATCGCATAAAGGGACCGAACTCCCCCGCTTTTGGGGTCGTCCGCCCCGTAAACCAAACGGCCCACCCGGGCCTGAACGAGCGCCCCCGCGCACATGACGCAGGGCTCCAAGGTTACATATAGCGTGCAGTCGGGAAGCCGGTAATTTCCGGCAGCCGCCGCTCCGGCCCGGAGAGCCAATATCTCCGCATGCCCGGTGGGGTCGCTCAAGCCGATCGGCCGGTTGTGCCCCCACGCAACGACCTGCCCTTCAGAAACCAAAACCGCCCCGACCGGAACCTCACCTTCTTCTCCAGCCTTTTGGGCCTCCTCAAGGGCCATCTTCATGAAAAAATCGTCTAATTCATTTGCGGAGCGAGGACCGATATCATGTTCTCCAGAGGATTCTTCCGGCTTGAAATTTTCCGAGGTTTCTGGAAACGGCTGAGGAAAAATTCCGTTTTTCCGGAATAAAATTCAATCTATTTATATCATTTTCTCCCGTGATGTCAAGGCGAAAGGTAAAAGAACCACTTGATTCCAGGTGCATTTTCTGCTAATTTTAATTTATGAATTCCCTGCCTAAGCCCGCATTAAACCTCCAATTTGCGGTTATTGCCGACGACCTGACCGGGTCTTTGGACACGGGTCTGCAATTTCACAAAAAAGGCCTCACCACCTTTGTTCCTCTGAATTGGAAGAACCCTTCCGTCAACGGGCCAGCCCTGTCCCTGAACACAAATAGCCGGAACATCCGGGGGGATGAAGCCTATCTGCCGAGTCTTCCAGGCCTGCCGGAAAATCAAGGCCAAAGGGCTTTATAAAAAGATCGACTCCACCATGCGGGGCAATGTGGGGAGAGAAATTCTGGCCATTCTCGATGCCCGGAAAATCCCCAAGGCGGTCGTGATCCCGACCGTCCCGGTCATGGGCCGGACCGTTGAAAAGGGGATCCTTCGAGTCCATGGGGTCCCTCTGCTGCGCACCCCCTATGCCCAAGACCCTTTTCACCCCATTCTCACCTCCCACCTTCCCGACCTTTTGTCCGAAGAAACCGGCGAGCCCGTGGGTTACATAGGGTTGAGTTCCGTCCGCAAAGGCCCCTCTTTCCTGGCCCGAAAAATCGAAAATCGGCCGGAGCGGCTTCTTATTTTAGATACGATATTCGAGACCGACCTGGAAAGCATTGCCGGGGCCTGCGAACTTCTTCCTGGAAAGGTTTTGCCTTGCGGATCGGTCGGCCTGGCGGATAAACTCAAGATCGCAGGGATTCGCCCGAACAAGGCGAAAACGATTAAATCCAAAGGCCCCATCCTCATCCTTTCGGCCAGCCGCAACCCCCGGACCGCGGACCAGATCAGGGAAGCCCGAAAGGTTTTTTCCTTCCCTCTGATTGAACCCGACCTAAGGGCGCTGACCCACCCGCGGTTGGTGACAGAAGAAATCCGGAAACTTTCGACCCAGATCCTTCCCCTTTTTCCTAAGAGCAAAGGGGCCATCCTGACCACCACTTTTCAGAATCATCTCGAGGGGCAGGAAGAGGCGATTTCTAAATCCCTGGGGAGAGCGGCGGTTTTCCTCTTGGGAAAAAGGCGTTTCGGAGGTTTGGTTCTGACCGGGGGGGATCTGGCCATGGGGGTCTTTACCCACTTGTCCGCCTCGGCCCTCCGCATTGAAGATGAAGTTCTGCCCGGCATCCCCCTGAGCACCCTGGCCGACGGCCCGTTTGCCCGCCTTCGCCTGGTAACGAAAGCGGGGGGGTTTGGGGAAAAGGACGCGATGGTGAAGATAGTTCAATATTTGATCGGGTAAAAATTCACCACAGAGCGCACAGAGATCACAGAGGTAAAGATATTATTCTGGAAGCAGAAAGCCGGTTTGGGCGCGAAATGGTTGCCACTTTTCCCAGGCATTGTAGAAGCAACAGGAATTTTTTTTGAATTTATTATCTCTGTGTTCTCTGTGCTCTCCGTGGTGAATATTTCTTTTAGCGAGGAGAGAATGAAAGCTAAAATTCCAATTGCCATAACCATGGGCGACGCCGCCGGCATCGGGCCGGAAATCACAGTGAAAGCCCTGGAGCAGAAATCCCTGCATCGTCAGGCTTTGCCGATCGTGGTCGGCGACGCCGGGGCCATGGAACAGGCTGTGGGCATTGCCAAGAGCAAGCTGAAAATCCACCCGATTTCGGAGCTGAGCGAAGCCAAAGACGACCCTAAATGGATCAATGTCCTGGACCTCAAAAACATCGAGGTGAAAAAGCTCAAACACGGCAGAGTCGACCCGATGCCCGGCAAGGCCGCCGTGGAGTATATCCAAAAGGCGGTTTCCCTGGCCATGGACGGCCAAGTCGGGGCCATCGTCACCGGCCCGATCCACAAGGAGGCCATCAACAAGGCGGGGTTTCACTACGCAGGGCATACCGAACTTCTGGCCGACCTCACCAAGACCAAGGATTACGCCATGATCCTCGCCCATGGCAACTTCCGTGTTTCCCACGTGACCACCCACACCTCCATGCGCCGGGCCTGCGACCGGATCAAGAAGGGGAGGGTTTTCACGGTCATTCGCCTGACCTATGAATTTTTGAAAAGGCTTGGAGTCGAGAATCCCCGGATCGGCGTCGCCGGTCTGAATTGCCATTCCGGGGAAGATGGATTATTTGGAGATGAAGAGATCAACGAGATCTCGCCGGCAATCGAGCAAGCCAGGAACCAGGGATGGAACGTGGACGGTCCCGTTCCTCCCGATACGGTTTTCGCCAAGATGAAAGGCAAGCAGTATGACGCGGTCGTCGCCATGTACCACGACCAGGGGCACATTGCCGTCAAGCTCGTTGGCTTCTCCATGAAGCCCGGCGGAATGGTCTGGGACAAGATGAGCGGGGTGAACGTAACGATGGGGCTTCCCATCATCCGCACCTCTGTTGACCACGGGGTCGCTTTCGGCAAGGCCGGGGAAGGACGCGCCAACCCCCAGTCCATGGTGGATGCCATTAAGCTGGCCATCCAGCTGGCTGGTAAGCATATGAAAAAAGCCGTTCTTTTTGAATCGGGAAGGGGGTCGCTCCGGCAAAATATCTTCCCTTGACACAAGCCTCCGTTTTTGCTAATACTTACCTGCCACGGAGGAACTAAAATGAAAGGAGGAGCATGATGAAGGACCATCCGAAAAAAGGGAAAGAGAAGGCGAAGTTGAGCCGGCGTGATTTTCTCAAGGCAGGAGCAGCCGGCTTGGGCGTAGCTGCCCTGGGAGGATTGCCCGAAAAAGTTTTCGGCCAGGCGCCGGCGGTTAAGAAAGGGAACAAGTCTCTCAATTCTGCAGGGTTCCTATTTCATCGCTCCCGGGTCAGGACCTCTACAAGAAACAGGCTCAGGAGTGGGGTCAGGCAAACGGGGTTACCATGTCGGCCGACTTCCTGAACTGGCCGGACCTGCAGCCCAAGATTGCCGCCTCCATCCAGGCCGGCGGCTATGACATCGTGGAGCTCTGGCCGGGGTGGAACTATCTTTACCAGAATAACCTGGTGGATGTTCATGACATGGCCGAGGAATTCGGGAAAAGGGGCGGCGGTTTCGAAAAATATGTTTTGGTTTCCGGAAAAGTGGGCGGCCGCTGGCTGGGTATGCCGCATGGATACAGCAATGCTTCCATGGCCTACCGGATCAGCTGGTTCAAGGACGCCGGGTGCCCAAACGCGGAAGACGGCAACAAGGTGGATTTGACCTGGGACGAGTATTTTGCAATCGCCAAGAAACTCAAGGCCAAGGGTAAACCATTCGGTCAAGCCCTCGGACAGAGCACCGGGGACCCTCCGGGATTCTGCTATCCATACATGTGGTCCTACGGGGCCATGGAAGTGGAAAAGGACGGCAAAACCATTGCCTTCAATAAACCCCAGTTCGTCGATGGCATGAACAAGTTCATCCAGGCCTGGAAAGACGGCTTCGATGTAACCGGCACCTCCTGGGACGACAGCAACAACAATCGAGCCTATATCTCCGAGCAGATTTCCAGCACCTTCAACGGTTCCAGCATCTATTTTGCCGCCAAAAGGGACAAACCGGCTCTGGCCCAAGACACTCACCACATCCTGATCCCCAAAGGACCGGCCGGCCGTTTCTATTGGCTGGAGACCCGGACCTTCGCCATCCTGAAGAATTCGAAGAATATTTCCGCAGCCAAGGAGTTTCTGAAATGGTGGTTCCAGGATAAGCAGTTCGGCGACTGGTGGCGGCTTCAGGAAGGGTATATGCTGCAGCCCGTAGTCAAATATTACAACGATCCTACCTGGACGAAGGATCCCAAGATGCTTCCCTTCCGGGAACAGCCCAAGTACGGGTTAAACCTGGGGTATGCCGGCCCGCCGAATGAAAAAGCGGCTATGGCGTGGTCAAAGTATATCGTCGTAAACACCTTCGCCAAGGCGGTCCAGAGCGGAGATGCAAAGAAGTCCATCGAGTGGGGCGCCGACCAGTTGAAACGTATTTATGGAAGGTAAGCCTTAATGAGAAAGGGGGTGGATTGAAACCCGATCCATCCCCTTTATTTTTTTGAGTCGCTCAAGAAGCATATCCCCTATGATAGCTAATCCTCAATCAAAGCCCTTTTCCATGAGGGATTTTTTTGACCGGGAGAGGAATCTCGGCATCATCCTGATGCTTCCGGGGGCCATCCTCCTGATCGCCTTCATGGCTTACCCCTTTTTCCTCGGCATCTGGCTCTCCCTCACGGACAGCATGATCGGGCGGATCGGGCATTTCATCGGCCTCGGTAATTTTATTGATCTGCTGAGCGATACCATCTTTCATCAAACCGCCCAAAACACTTTCATATATGCCTTGGTAACCGTCCCCTTTAAGGCAATGCTCGGCTTGGGATTGGCTTTAGTCTTGAATCGGCACATGCGCTTCAGCAGCCCGATCCGCGCCGCCGTGATGATGCCCTGGATCGTTCCCACCGCGCTCAGTTCTTTGGGCTGGTTCATGATCTTCGACCCCGTCTTCAGTCCCATCAGCTGGCTCTTTAAAAATTTGGGTTTGATCAGTACAAACATCAATTTCCTGGGAGACCCCGGTTTGGCGATTGCCTCGGTTTGCTGGGCCAACATCTGGCGGGGGGTCCCCTTTTTCGGGATCACGATCCTTGCCGGGCTGCAGGCAGTGCCCCAGGAACTGCATGAGGCGGCGGCGATCGACGGGGCCAGTGTCTGGCATCGGTTCCGTCATGTGACGATCCCTTCGATCAAGGGGGTCGTCCTGATTGCCTCTCTCCTTTCCATCATCTGGACCTTTGCGGATTTCCAGCTCATTTATGTTTTGACCAAGGGGGGGCCGGCCAACCAGACTCACATTTTTGGAACTTATACCTATCAAATCGGTCTGTCGGCCACGGAAATCGGGATGGGCTCGGCCATTTCCCTCTATATGTTTCCGGTCCTCGCCTTCTTCGCCATTCTGCTTCTCATCTATCTGCGGAAGGAACAATAATAATGGTTGGAAGCAATGTTTTTCGCGCCCAGTTCTTCAGCCTCTTTCTGCCGCTAACGGTATATTTGCTCTTCCTCCTCTTTCCCTTTTATTGGATGTTGATCGTATCTTTCAAGCCCACGAACGACCTTTTCGAAATGAAATTCAATCCGTTCTGGGTTCAGCAATTCACCCTGGAAAATTATCTGTATCTTTTTCAGAACACCGATTTCCCGTCCTGGCTGAAAAATACCCTCATTGTTTCCGTGGTTTCCACAGCCTTGTCCTTAGTCTGCAGTATCTTTATCGGCTACGCCCTGGCCCGGTTGCGTTTTCCCGGGAGCAATTTTTTGGGAGTGGGGATCTTCATGGCTTATTTGGTCCCCCCCACGCTCCTCTTCCTTCCCTTGGCGCAGGTTATTTCCAGCTTCGGTCTGAACAACACCTATTGGGCGCTGATTCTCACTTACCCTACCCAGTTGATTCCTTTTGCCTCTTGGCTTTTGATGGGTTATTTCCGTACAATCCCGAAGGAGATCGAGGAAAGCGCCATGGCCGACGGCTGCTCGCGCATCCAGATCCTTGTGCGCATGGTCTTGCCCCTGTCGGTCCCGGGCCTCCTCTCCGCCGGAATTTTCTGTTTCACCCTTTGCTGGAATGAGTTTCTGTACGCCTTAATTTTCATGTCCTCGGGATCCATGAAAACCATTCCGGTCGGAACGGTAAGCGATCTGATCAAGGCCGACACCTTGTTCTGGGGCGCGCTCATGGCCTCCGCGGTTTTGGGATCTTTTCCCATCGCTTTCATTTATTCCTTCTTCGTGAAGCACTACGTCTCCGGCCTCACCGCCGGCGCAGTAAAAGGGTAGTTAAATCCTTAAATATTTTGCAGGGGCGCGATGCTTCGCGCCCGATATTGGGCACGCGCAGCGTGCCCCTACGAATACCCGGAACTCTTATAACTCAATAGGCAGAAAAGGGGATTTTTTCCTACCCAATGAAAAAACGAAAAAATGTTTTGCGCAATCTTTTGAAAGCGGGAAAGCCTTCCTTGGGCGTGCATGTGCACGTCACCTGGCCCGGGTTCGTGGAAGTCATCGGGCAAACCGGGGTCGTCGACTATATTGAGTTCTCGGGGGAATACGCCCCTTACGATCTGTATTCCCTGGAGAATTTCGGTCGGGCCGTCGATCTCTTCCCGCACATGACCTCCATGATCAAAATCGACCAGGATCCCCGATTGTTTCTAACCAGCCGGGCCATCGGCTCGGGAATTCCGAATCTCCTTTTTGCGGACATCCGCAAGGCGGAAGACGCCCGGGAATCGGTTGCCGCCGCCCGGGCGGAAACCCCCAAGACAAAGGGCTACATGGGCGCGGCGATGCGGAGGGATGTCGGGTACGTTCTCGGCCCCGGATCCAAAGAGTACGTGCAGCAGCTCGAGGAAGGCGTTGTCGCCTTGATGATCGAGAAACAATCCGCCGTTGAAAACCTGGAGGCGATCCTCTCCGTGAAGGGGATCGACATGGTCCAGTTCGGTCCGGCCGACTACTCCATGTCCTTGGGAATCCCCGGGCAGTGGAACGACCCCCGGACCAGGGAAGCCCATGAATACATGATTAAAACGGCTATCAAAATGGGGGTCGCCCCCCGGGTCGAGCTGATGGATTTCAAAGATGCCGGGCCCTACCTGAAAATGGGCGTCAAACATTTCTGCATCGGCTGGGACGTGGTCATCATCCAAAAGTTCTGCCAGGAGCAGGGCACGGCCTTTCGGAAGGCCTTCGGCCGATAAAATTTCTCACCACAGAGGGCACAGAGGACACAGAGATTTTAGGATTAAAGGAATTTCCCGAATACTATTTGGTAAATCTGATTTGACTTATATCTTTTAATATGCTTTTTTATATATTATTTTTCACTCTGTGCTCTCTGTGCGCTCTGTGGTGAATCAGTTTTAATAAACCAAAGTCCATATAAGCCGGGTTTCCCGGCGTTTTTGAAGGAGAACCACCATGGCGAAAGTATTGATGGAGAAGTTGAACAAGCATTACGGGGAAGTGAAGGCGGTGAAGGATCTGGATTTGGAGATTCCGGACAAGGAGTTCGTGGTTTTGGTGGGTCCCTCGGGATGCGGGAAGACGACGACCCTGCGGATGGTTGCCGGGTTGGAAGACATCACCGCTGGGGACATTTACATCGACGACAAGGTGGTCAACCATCTGCCCCCCAAGGACCGGGACATTGCCATGGTGTTCCAGAATTATGCCTTGTACCCCCACATGACGGTGTACCAGAACATGGCCTTTGGATTGACCTTGAGGAAGTTTCCCAAGGCGGAGATCGAGCAGCGGGTGAAGGACGCGGCGGAAATTCTGAATATCGGCGAGCTGTTGCAGCGCAAGCCGAAGGCTTTGTCGGGAGGGCAGAGGCAGCGGGTGGCGGTGGGGAGAGCGATCGTGCGGAAGCCCAAGGTATTTTTGTTCGATGAGCCGCTATCGAACCTGGATGCGAAGCTGAGGGTGCAGATGCGGGTGGAGTTGAAGAAGCTGCATGAGCGCCTTCAGACGACGATCATCTATGTGACCCATGATCAGGTGGAGGCGATGACGATGGGGGACCGGATCGTGGTGATGAAGGATGGGCTGAAGCAGCAGGTGGGACCTCCTCTCGAACTGTATTTTAAGCCGGCGAACAAGTTTGTGGCGGGTTTTATTGGGAGTCCGGCGATGAATTTTATCGAGGGGGATCTTTTTTCGGAGGGTGGGGATCTTTATTTTCAGGCAGTGGGGATCAAGTTGCGGGTGCCGAAGGACAAGGCGGGGCAGCTGAGGAGTTACAGTAAGAAGCGGGTGATTTTTGGGGTTCGGCCGGAGGATTTGCCGGAGGCGGCGTGTGCGTTGCCCGGGGAGACGGTGGAGGCGATGGTGGAGGTGATGGAGCCATTGGGGAGCGAGGTGTATTTGGATGTGAAGATCGGGGAGAGGAGCATGATTGCGCGGGCGGAGCCGACGACGAAGGCGAAGCCGCATGTGGCGATCTGTCTTCAGCCGTCGCCGGAGAACACGAGGTTTTTTGACATTGAAACGGAGAAGGCGCTGATTGCCTAAAGACGCATAGCGCAGAGGGGTTAACGACCGTTACGGGTTTCGGGTTCCGTGTTGCGGGTTAAACTTAAGTTTGCAGGGGCGGCCAAGAGGCCGCCCTTTTTTTATGAGGCTATCAAATCCGAAGACCCCGCAAAAAGTCGGGAGTTTTTTCCCGTCATTCCGGCGGAAGCCGGAATCCAGGAAAGAATTGGATGCCGGACCTGATCCGGCATGACAAAGCTGCCAAAAGAAATGTCGTAATGCAAATGAAAAGATAACCATCACGTACCCATTCAGTGACGGGGGGGCGGCAGGCTTTGTTGTTGGCCTGGGGGTTTGGGCGGTAGCGCCCGGACCCCCAGGCCAGGGCACCTCTCAGTATTCACGCCGGACCTGAATCCGTAGCGGCTTCCCACCCTTGACTGAAGGGTTACACCGTCACCTGCCGGAAATAGGATTCAAACCCGAGTCCTTTCCCTTTTCCCGCAACCCCGCTGCCGCCGGCTCTTTCTTCCTGCGAATTTTCCCCAGAAGACCTTCAGCCGCATCATACGCCACCGGCACCACGATCAGCGTCAGGAATAGGGAGGTAAGCAGCCCTCCGATCACCGCGATTCCCATGGGAGAACGGGTCTCCGCCCCTTCTCCGGCCCCGAGGGCCACGGGCAACATCCCGAAGATCATGGCGAAGGTGGTCATCAGAATCGGCCGCAATCTCACCGGCCCCGCTTCCAAAATTGCCTCCCTTCTCCCCAGTCCCCTCTGGCGGAGGGTATTCGCGTAATCCACCAGCAGGATGGCGTTCTTCTTCACCAGACCCATCAGCAGAATAAGCCCGATAAAGCTGAAGATATTCAGCGTGCGCCCGGTTAAAAGAAGAGCGCCGAAGGCGCCGATGAAGGAGAAAGGCATGGACAGCAAGATGATGATCGGCTGCACAAAGCTTTCAAACTGGGCCGCCAAGACCATGTAGGCCATGACGATGCCCAAGATAAGGGCAAACATCAGGAACTGGAAGGATTCCCCCATGGTGTCGGCCATTCCTTTGTAGGAGCCGGAGTACTCAAAGGGGAGGATCTTCCGGGCGATAGCATCCAGTTCTCCTTTCGCTTCGCCGAGGGTCTTGCCTTCCAGGTTGGCAAAGAGCGTAATGGCCCGCTGGCGGTCCACCCGGTTGATGATGCTCGGGCCGCCTCCTTCCTGGATTTTCACGATGTTGCCGAGTTCCACAAGCCTTCCATCTTTGGAGCGCACATAGAGCCGGCCGATGTCCTCGGGATTCGTCCTCCCCTCGGCCCAGAGTCTGGCCCGGACGTCATATCTTCTTCCCCGCGCCTCATCTTTGAATTTGGTCACATCCACCTCGCCGCCGATCAAAATGTTGATGACTTCGGCGACGCTGCCGATGTCCACCCCCAGGTCGGCGGCCTTGTTGCGGTCGATGAGGATGCGGTTTTCCGGCTTCCCGCTTTCCAGAGATGTGTCCACATCCACAATTCCGGGAAGTCTGGAAAATTGATTCGTGACCTCGCGGGAATAACCTTCCAGCTCCTTCAAATTCCGCCCGCGGATGCTGTACTGGATGGGCACCATTCTCTGTCCGCCCCCGACCAACGCCACGTCTTCCACGGAAAATTTCAACCCGATGATCGCGCCCAGTTCCCTGCGGACCTCTTTCTTGATCTGCTCCTGGTTTTTCTTTCTCTCCGCCTTCGGCTTCAGGGTGTTGAAAAGGACGGCCTTGTTGATTTCCTCGGTGGTCCCCGTCCCCAGGGCGTAATAAATGGCGGTCACCTCCGGAAACTTACGAAGAGTCTCCTCCGCCCTCCGGAACATCCGGTCCGCTTCGTCGACGGAATAATCGACCGGCACCTGCATGCGGATGATAAACCTTCCCTGGTCTTCGGGAGGAAGGAACTCCTTCCCCAAGTAGTTGGTAATTCCCAAACCTCCCAAGAAAGCCAGCAGGGCCAGTCCCAGGACCCAAACTCGGTGCCGGAGCGAAAAGGCCAGCAGCCTCCTGTAGACTTTTTCCGTTTTGTTATAAAGCCAGTCGAAATGCCTCAGAAGATCAAATCTTCTCTTTCCTTCGCGAAGGAGGTTGTTCGGGGAATGCCTCAGCCATCTGGAAGCCAGCATGGGGGTGAGGGTAAAGGAGACAAACCAGGACACCAGAACCGCGAAGACGACGGTCATGGCAAACTGGAAAAAAAATCTTCCGATGATTCCTTTCATGAAGGCCACGGGAAGGAAGATGGCGATGATGGCCAGCGTCGTGGCCGAAACGGCCAGACCGATCTCCGAGGTCGCGAAGGAAGCGGCCTTTGCGGGAGGCATGCCTTCCTCGATGTGACGGTGGATATTTTCCACAACGATGATGGCGTCATCGATCAGGATCCCGATGGAAAGGGAGAGGGCCAGCATGGACATGTTGTTGAAGGTAAAATTGAAGAAGTGCATGATGGCAAAGGTTGCCACGACGGAGATCGGGATGGCGAAGGCGCTGATGAGGGTGATCGTCAGGCTCTTCAGGAAGATCAGCACCGCCAGCGTCGCAAAGAACCCGCCGTAAATCAGGTGATGCTGCACCTCCCGGATGGAGCGGTTGATGAAATCCGACTGGTCGAAAGCGATCTCCAGCTTCATCCCGGCGGGGAGCACGGTCCGGATCCGCTCCAGCTCCTTTTTCACCCGGTTGATCACCTCGACCGTATTGGTTCCCGATTGCTTCTGAACCCCCAAACCGACCGAGGTGACTCCGTTGAACCGGACGATGGAGCGCTTTTCCGCCATGCCGTCCTCGGCCCGGCCGATGTCCCGGAGCCTGACCGGGGCATTGCTGTAATATCCGACGATCAGGTCGTTGAATTCCTGGGGGTTGGGGACTTCCCCCTTGATTTTTACCGAATATTCCTTGGTGGCGCTTTCGATCCTCCCCCCGGGGATCTCCACGTTTTCCCTCTGCAGGGTCCGTAGAACGTCCTGGGCGGTCAGCTGGTAGGCCTCGAGCTTGTGGCGATCCAGCCAGATGCGCACCTGCCGCAGCCGCAAGCCCCCGGTGCGGATGGCCCCGACGCCGCTGATTCGCTGCAGTTGTTCCTTCAGAACCTCATCCGCATAGGTGGAAAGCTCCCGGGGGGACTTTTCCCCCGAAAGGGCCATCCATAAGACCGGGCTGGCATCCGGGTCCACTTTTTCGATGACCGGCTCGTCGATATCGTTGGGCAGCTTTGCCCGGATGGCGGCGATTTTTTCCCGGACGTCCTGCACCGCCAAGTCGATGTCCCTTTCGAGGACAAACTCCACGGTGACCAAAGAAACCCCTTCGGCGCTGATGGAGCTGATCGTTTTTACCCCGTTGATCGTGTTGACGGCTTCCTCGATCTTATCGGTGACGTCCACATCCATGATTTCGGGGCTGGCCCCGCGCAGGATGGTCTTGATGTTGACAATCGGGAAATCCACCTTGGGGAACAGGTCCAGGCCGATATTGGGATAACTCACCACCCCAAAGATCACGAGGGCCATGACGAGCATCGTGGCAAAGACCGGCCGTTTGATGGAGGTGTCAGCGAGCCACATTCACCTTGACCCCCTCGGAAAGATTCTGCTGTCCGGCGACCACCACTTTCTCCCCTTCCTGCACCCCCTCGAGAATCTCCATCAGCTCGCCGTACTTGCCGCCCGGTTTCACCTCCCTCAGCTTGGCCCTTCCCCCTTCCTCCACAAATACCCTGACCTTGGATTCCTCGTATAAAAAGGCGGTAATGGGGATGGCCACTCTCTCCTGGGGGGGGCCGGTGTAGAGGGAGACTTTGGCGAAAAACCCCGGCTTCAAGATCCCCTCGGGATTCGCAACCAGGGCCTCCACCAAAAGGGTCCGGGTTTTTTCCTCCAGGCTCGGATAAATCGTGCTGACTTCGCCCCTGAATTCTCTTTCGGGAAAAGCCTCCACCCGGACGGCGGCCTCCTGCCCGACTTTGACTTTGCCCACATCTTTTTCCTTCACGGTAAAGCGAAGCTTGATGGGATTCGATTGAATAATGACGAACAGCGGGGCGCCGCTTTTCACAAACTCCCCCTTGGAAACCTTCCGCAGACGGACGATTCCGTTCAAAGGCGCAAGAATCTTTGTCTTGGCCAATTTCTGCCGGGAGAGAGAGAGGGCGGCCTGCGCTTGGGCGGCCTGGGCGCGGGCCTGGGCGATCTCCTCCTTGCGCGGACCCTCGACCACCAGGGCATAATTCTCTTTCGCCTTTTGATGGGTGGCGACCGCCACTTCGTAGGCGGTCCGGGCCGCATCCCAGTCCTGGGCCGAGATGTATTTGTCTTCAACAAGCCTCTTGGCCCGCACCATATCCGCTTTCCGCTTCTCCATATCGGCCTGCGTCTGATCCACCTCGGCTTTGGCTAACTGGACTTCCTGGGGCCGGGCGCCGGTTAAGAGCTGCTGCAGCTTGGATTTTGCCCCATCCAGGGCCCCCTCGGCCCTGTTCACTTCGAGGCTGTAATCCGTGTCATCGATCATGGCCAGAAGCAGATCTTTGGAAACCTTGCTTCCTTCGTCCGCTTTCAAGTCTTTTAGGATTCCCTCGATCTCCGCGCTGACCGTAACCTCATCGTGGGCATTCAAGGTCCCGATCGCCTCCACGAAGGGTCTCAAAAGCTTTTTTTCCGCTGCCCGGACCTGGACGTTATAAACCCGTTCCTCCGGCGCCGTTTTGGTGCCCGCCTTTTCGCCGCAGGAAACCGAAATGAGGAGAAGAGAAGCAGCCATTAGAAAAGCGCAGGGGGTGCGCAAGTAATTTTTCATCGCACGGTTTTCTCCCGGAAATTTATGGGTTTTATAAAGAATCTATGCCCGCCCCTCCCAATAGTCAACCTTTTTGTTGATTTTCCAAGTCATCTCCAAATTATAGCGAACCGCAAAAAAAGGCCTGGTGTAAAGGCCAAATGGAGCTAACCCTTCAGTCACGGGTGGCCCGGGGCAAGTTTTGTTGTGGCCTGGGGGTCCAAGCGGACCGACCGAACCCCCAGGCCGGGGCACCTCTTAGCCTTTAATCCGGACCTCAATCCGTAGCGGCTGGCCACCCGTGACTGAAGGGTTACCAAATGGAGTTGATCCAATTGTGCTTTGACAACCATCCGGGGAGGCGGAAATCAAATAGGGTCTTGACCGGGAGCCGGCCGCCCTGACGAAAGGGCTGTCCGGCGGGCAAAAAAGGCATAGACGAAAAAATAGGCGTTGATTATAATAAAAATCGGTTGCCTGCCGGAACGATTTCTTTTATCGTAACACTTTAGCCCTTTGAAAAAGGGAATTTCGTCAGGGCCAAGCGGTTTTAGAGCCCGGGGGCCAGACCGGCCCGCTTGGAATCATGAGGCGCTGATTTCTCCGTGGAGGGGGCGGGGACGATACTCCCCGCCCGCTCCGGCGGAAACAAGCTCTGATCTTCGAGGCCAAGGGCCAACCCAGCCGATGCTTCCGGCGCGTTCCGTTCCGGCCCCCGGGCCCCGACAGAGGCGGGCACAGGATTTTTTCAAAACTCTAATACTAAACTGATACCTTTCATCTTATTATCAATTGATCCGGGGCCTCGGAAGATATACGGTCCGTGCAGACGCGTCCTTCCCATCGGGTTTTCCGGTCATTCTAAGGAGTGCCAATGGAAATCGACAAGGAAAAGTGCGTCGGTTGCGGAAACTGCCATGCGATCTGCACCATGGGGGTCATCACCCTGGACACGGACGGGAAATCCATTGTCAATCAGGACGAGTGCGTCGAGTGTTTCACCTGCCACCGGGTGCTGCGGAACGAAGGCTATCCCTCTTGGTTTGTGAAAGCCCTCCGCAAGGTCCTATCGCTATGCCGGCTCGGGTACTTGGCCGAAGTCGACGTTTGCCCCACGGGGGCGATCACCCCGCCGGAATTAAAATGGCCCCGGTCCATCCGGGCGTTTTTCAGCGACCCCACGACGGTGCATCCCGGGACCGGCGTCCCGGGCCGGGGAACGGACGAGATCAAATCCAACGACGTGACCGGCAGGCTCCGTAAGGGGGAGGCCGGGTTGGTCGTGGAAATGGGGAGGCCGGGAATCGGAGCCTATTTTCGGGACGTGGAGAAGGTGGCTATGGCGCTGGCCCCTCTTCAACCTCACTTCGAATCGGAAAATCCGGTTACCCAGCTCATGGCGGATGCCAAAACCGGAAAAATCAAAGACGACGTGCTGAACGAGAAAGTCCTCTCGGCGATCATCGAAATAAAAACCTCCCTCGAAAAGATCCCGGTCCTGCTTCAGGTCCTGGAAAAAGTCAGCCGGGAGGTCGACACCGTTATCAGCGTGGGCGTAGCCTCAAAGTGCCTTCCCGACGGCGTCCTGCCGCACGAAGAATGGGTGCGCAAAGCCGGTTACAGCCTATCCCCGAACGGAAAAACCAATCTCGGTCTGGGCCGCCCGTCGTTCAAGGAGAATTGATCATGACCAACACCCTGCATCGCCAAGGCGCCAAAGAAAACCTGAAAAATGATTACGTCATCTTTGCCCATACGGCCAAAGGGAAGAACCGGGAAGGGTCCGCCCCGAAGATTCGGCAATTCATGGAGATCTGTCTGAAATACAATCCCGTAAACATGGGGGATGTGAAACAGGGCAACATGACCCAGAACGACATCGATATCAAAAAACTGATTGCCAACCAGGGCGACGGCGCCGGAGCGGCCGCGGTTTTTACCGACCTGGATACCCTGGAGCAGGTCGTGGAGGAGCTCGTCAAGGCCGACCTGGGATTGTGCATCAACGTCAGCGGTCTCCTGGAAGGCGTCCGGGGATGCTGCCGGAAGGCCGGCCTGGAACGGCACAGCGCCGAACACTCCCTCGGTTTCTGGGGCGCCCGGGACCGCCTCCCGGAGCGGGAGATTCTGGAATTCAACACCCTTTGCGGCCACGGCATGGTTTCCTTCAATCTCATCCGCAAGATGATCGAATATGTCCGTCTGCGGAGGGTCACCCCCCAAAAGGCGGCTCAAACCTTGGCCAAGTGCTGCGAATGCGGCGTTTTTAACCCGGTGCGGGCGGAAATGCTCTTTGAAAGAATGATGAAACGCGGTTATCTGGCCACGGAGAAAAGGGCGGAATGATGGTTTCGTAAAAAATCCACCTGCGGCGTTGCGCTTCAACCCCGCCCCGTTAGATAACAACCCTGCTCTCGGGATATAGGGATAAACCCCCTGATCTTGAAGAGGAAATCTTTTTTGAAAAGTATCTAACGGGGTGAATCGTTGCGGCCCCTAAGGGGCCCCACTCCTCAGTTTTGCGCGCCTTGCATTTGGAGATCTTTACGAAACCATCTTTTCGGTGATTTTTCAAGATCTCCACAATTGATGATCTCGTAAAAAGTCGGGATTTCATAGAATTTGTCATTCCGGCGAAAGCCGGAATCCAGTTATTTCAAGGCGTTCTGGACCCCGGCTTTCGCCGGGGTGACGGTCTATTTGACTTTTTACGAAGTCATCACAATTGGCGTTATCAAAAAATTTAAAAACGGGAGGAATCTTATGCAGAAAATGATCTTGATTCTAACAACGATTCTCTTGATCTGCGGGGTTTCGATTGCGCCGGTCCAGGCCCAGGGAAAGTACCCGTCCCGGGCCATTGAAATCGCCGTCCCCTATGCGCCGGGGGGCGGAACGGATATCATGTTCCGAAACATCGAGAAGATTATCAGCCAGTACAAATTCATCCAGCAACCGGTCAACATCCTGAACAAACCGGGAGGAGGGGGAGCGATCGGGAAAGCCTACTGCCTTTCCAGGCCCGCAGATGGCTACACCTTTACCTGTTTTGACATCAACACGGTCTCCCAGCAAATCGACGGCAAAGCCAAATGGGATTACCGCAAGGATTTTGCTTACGTTGCCCGTTTGGTAAGCGACATTAATCTGCTGATCGTCCGGGCCGATTCCCCTTACAATGACGTCAAGGACATGATCGAAGCCAGCAAGAAAAAGGGCCCGAAATCCATCTCCATTGCCGGAACGGTCGTCGGGGGGCCGGACCATTTCGCCAACATCAGCTTCAACAAGGTCACGAAGCAGCAGTTTAATTACGTCCCCTACAACGGCGGCGGGGAAGTGTTGACCAACCTTCTCGGAGGACATGTGGACGCCGCCTGGGCCAACCCCAGCGAGTGCATCGGCCAGTTGGACGCCAAACAGGTCAAAATCGTGGGGGTGGCCACCGAAACCCGTTCTCCCCTTTTCCCCAATCACCCCACCCTGAAGGAGCAGGGATTCGCCGCGGTTAGCCTTCAGACCCGCTCCTTGGTGGGAAAGGCGGGTATTCCCGCGGAAGCGGTCGATTTTTTGGTTCAGGTCCTCGACAAGGTCCGGAATGCGCCCGAATGGAAAGAGTATTTGAAACAAAACCTTCTGGAAGACGGCTGGCTGGTGAAACAGGACTTCTTTAAAGACGCCGAAAACGATTACAACACGATCAAGGCCATCATGGATGAAACGGGGATGTCCAAGAAATGAACCGATGGGACTTTTATACCGGTCTCATCTTTTTGCTCTTGGCCGGGGCCGTCGCGACGACGATCCTGCACGCCCCCGTGGTGCAGGAAATCGTGGGTCCCGGCCCCTACTTTTTCCCCGCCATCTCCGCTATTCTTATCGGCGGTTTGTCCTTAACCCTTCTCCTTAGGAGCGTCCGGCAACCCGTTGCCGCCCGGGCCCGCGAAGCCGGTCGCCGGCAAAAAAACGGGGCATCGGATTTTCTGGATCGTCCTCTGGTGCTTCATTTATGCCGCATCCCTCGAACGACTCGGATATATTCTTTCCACCGCCCTGACAGCTTTCGCTCTTCTGGCCTATTTCACCTGGAGGGCTTGGGTGTTCAATATCGTCGCCGCGATTACGACTCCCGTTCTAATCTATTTTCTCTTTGATTCCCTTTTGAAAGTCCACATGCCCAAAGGTCCCTTTGGATTCTGAAGAAAGGGCTTTGTCTTGGAAGTGCTGGATAAACTCCTCTACGGATTCACGATCGCCCTTTCTCCCGGGAACTTCCTGTACTGCCTCATCGGGGTGGTCATCGGAACCCTCACCGGTGTCCTTCCCGGTTTGGGCGTCATGAATGCCGTGGCCATCCTCCTGCCCATTACCTTCGGAATGAACCCGACCGCGGCCATGATTATGCTGGCCGGAATCTATTACGGCGCCATGTACGGCGGCTCCACGACTTCCATTTTGATCAACACCCCGGGAGAGGCGCCGGCCATCATGACGACCCTGGATGGATACCAGATGGCGCTCCAAGGCCGAGCGGGCCCTGCCCTGGGAATCGCGGCTTTCGGGTCTTTTATCGCCGGAACCTTCGCCACCGTCATGCTGATGATCCTGGCCAAACCTCTGGTCAAGGTGGCCCTCAGCTTCGGGCCCACCGAGTACTTTTCCCTGTTGGTTTTAGCCCTTTGCACCCTGGGCGGGTTGATGGGCGAATCCGTGATTAAAGGCCTGCTGATGGCCGCCTTCGGGATCTTCCTGGGAAATGTGGGAATCGATCCGATCTCCGGGGTGGACCGGTTCACCTTCGGCATTCCGGAGTTCATGGACGGGATCGGGTTTCTCCCTGTCGCCATCGGCCTGTTCGCCATTGCCGAAGTCTTAGTGACCGCCGAGCAGGAAATGATGAGGCCCGTCGTGGAAAAGATCAAAGGGCTCCTTCCCTCGGCGAAGGATTGGATGGCCTGCAAATACGCGATTGCCCGGGGCACGGTGATCGGTTTTTTGATCGGCTGCATGCCCGGCGGGGGGGCGACCCTGGCCTCGGTTGTCTCCTATCTCGTTGAAAAAAAGGTGTCCAAACACCCGGAGAGATTCGGCAAGGGCGCCATCGAGGGCGTGGCGGCGCCGGAAAGCGCCAACAATGCCGCCAGCGGCGGCGCCATGGTTCCCCTGCTGACCCTGGGCATTCCCAGCACGGGGGTGTCCGCCGTGCTTCTGGGCGCCCTGATGCTCTATGGCCTGCGCCCCGGTCCCCTTCTCTTTGAAAAGAATCCCGATTTGGTTTGGGGGCTGATCGCCAGCTTATATGTGGGCAATTTTCTTCTGCTGCTCATCAACCTCCCTTTGATCGGCGTCTGGGTCCAGATGCTCAAGATCCCTTTTCCGAAACTCCTGGCCTTCATCCTGGTCATTGCCATAACCGGAACGTATGCGACCAATAACAGCGTGACCGAAGTGTATCTTTCACTCACGTTCGGGGTCATCGGCTATTTCATGAAGAAAGCCGACCTCCCGACGGCGCCGGTCATCATGGGCGTGATTCTCGGGCCCCTGCTGGAGACCCACTTCCGTCGCGCCCTGATTATCTCCAACGGTTCGTATGCAACCTTTATCTCCCACCCGATCTCGGCGGTCTTTTTAGGGGCGGCTGTGCTCTCCACGATGTATCCGTTGATCCGGTGGGCCTTGAAAAGAAAGCGCGGTTTTGCTCTATAAAAATATTGGGAATCATCTCCAATTTGGCTGGTCGCTCAGGCCATTTTCTTGTTGCTCCGAGCAACAACATGTTTATCTTTTTTGGCCACTGCGTTTCGCCCCCTCACCCTAACCCTCTCCCCTCGGGGGAGAGGGCGGGGTGAGGGGGATTTTGCATGGTCAGATGGAAACTATTTTACGCTCTCGGTAATAAAAGGATTACAGTAGGCATCAGGTTTAAATTGCAAATGGATTTTATCTGTGTGATACTGAAACCAAAAAAGAGCCTGCGAGGTTCAAAATATGGGTCTCATTACTTTACTTTATAAAAACCCCGGCGCCTTTATTCTCCTGGTCATCCCGCTACTTTACTCGATCATCATTCACGAACTGGCCCATGGCTGGGTGGCGGACAAGATGGGGGACGGAACCGCCCGGTGGTTGGGGCGCCTTAGCCTCGACCCCCGCAAGCACCTCGACCCGATCGGAACAGCGATGCTTTTTTTATTGGGTTTCGGCTGGGCCAAACCGGTGCCGGTGAACTTTGAGAACCTTCGTGACCCACGCAAGGGTTTGATCCTCGTTTCTGCGGCCGGAATCGTGGCCAACATCCTCCTGGCTTTCCTTTCTCTCTTCCTCTTGCAGCTCGTCAACCCGGCGCCGTTTGGGGCCGTTTCCACCTTTCTGATTTACATGGCCCAGGTCAACATCATGCTGGCCGCCTTCAACCTGATTCCTCTCCCCCCCTGGACGGGTCCAAAATTCTAATGGGTTTTGCCCCGCCGCGGTTTCAGTATACCTTGGCCCAACTCGAGCCTTACGGTTTTTACATCATTCTCATTCTCCTGATGCTGAACATCCTCGACCCGATCATTTCCCTATTCGAGCGGATCATCATCAGCATCATCAGCATCATTCTTCCGTAGAGCCATTGATTTGGGCCCGATAAAAATTCGGCAAAAGGATGGTTTCGTAAAAACCTCCAGAGGCAAGGCACGCAAGGAAAATAATCGCCACCGATGGACTTTTTACGAAACCATCTCGGATTGAGGCATCATGGCCTGGTCCTTCACGGTTCTCGGCGGCGGGCAGGAAATCGGGGCTAATTCCTATCTCCTGCAGGTCGATGGTCTTTCCTTTCTTCTCGATGCCGGGTTTGCATCCCAAAAAATTCGGATCCGAAAGCCTTCCCGATTACTCCCTGATCACCCGCGAGCTGGAGGCGATTTTCATCTCCCATGCCCACCTGGACCATATCGGGTCCCTGCCGCTGGCGGCCCGCCGGCAGCCCCAGGCGCCGATCTTTGCCACCCTTCCGACCAAAGACCTCGCCCTGCGCATGCTTCACAACACCGTCACCGTGATGAATATCTACCGCGAAGAAAAGGGAATGGCCGAATATCCGTTCTTCGATCATGAAGACCTGTGGCCCCTGGAGAGGGATCTGATCGGGTTGGAATTCAACCCCCGGGGGACCGGCGGGAGCAACCGGAGCTGGCGGCACGGGGAGCGGGTTCACCTGCGCGGAGAAATCCAGGCCCATTTTATCCCCGCCGGCCATGTCCTGGGGGCGGGGGGGCTCTTCCTGCAGCAGGGCCGGCGGCGAATTTTTTACACCGGCGATATTTCCCTGACCGATCAGGCCCTGATCCCCGGAGCCGTTCTGCCCGATGAAAAAATCGACGCCTTGATTCTCGAATGCACCTACGCCGGCGACGGCGCCGGCTATTCCCGCAGGCGGGGCGAGGAGATTGCAGCCTTTGCCCGGGAAACTTCCCGCATCCTCGAAAACGGCGGGAGCGTCCTCGTCCCCGCTTTTGCTCTGGGAAAAACCCAGGAACTTCTGTATCTCATTCATACCCTGACCGCCGAAGGACGGATCCCCTCCGTTCCCCGTTACATATCCGGCCTGGGAAAGAGCATCACGGAAATCTACCAGGACCACCGGCGGCATCTGCGCCGGCAGGTCTCCCCTTTGAGTTTCGAGCTCTATTCCGTGCTGGGCTTGCTGAACGATCTTTCCATTCCCGAGCTGCTTCGCGAGCCGTGCCTGATCATCGCCACCAACGGCATGATGGTGGAAAACACGCCCTCGGCGCGCCTCGCCCGGAGGATGATTGAGTCGGAAAAACACGGCATCTTTTTCTGCGGGTACGTCGACCCCGACACCTTAGGGTACCGCGTTCTTCACGCCCGCCCCGGCGAAAGGATCCTTTTCCCGCCCGAGGAAAACCCGGTGGAAGTGAAGAACGGGAACATCAGGAGGTTCTACCTCTCCTCCCACGCCGACCGTTCCGAGCTGCTGCAGGTGGCGCACACCCTTCGCCCGCGAATGATTGTCCTGGTTCATGGAGAAAAGGCGGGAATGGATTCCCTGCAGGAAGAATTGGGGAAGGACTTCGTGGTGATTCAGGGAGAGAGAGGAAAGACGATTCCGCTTGAATAAAGGGAAAAGCAAAAGCCTTTGCCACAGCGGGCACAGAGTTCACAGAGATATCAAAGACAAAAAATTGGGATCCAGAACTTTTTTAGGTTTTTATTTCTGACTCTGTGGTCTCTGCGGCTCTGTGGCCAAAAATTTTTTATTGAACCCTATATTTTTTCGATCGCCTTCCGGATTCTTTTCAGCGCCTCCTCTTTCCCGACAATTTTCAGCACCTCATAGATCCCGGGGCTGACGGCCCGGCCGGTCAGGGCCACCCGCACCGCCTGGGCCAAGGCGCCCAACTTGATCCCTCTAACGGTTATGATTTCCTTGAACATTTCCTCGAGGGATTTTTCGTCCAACTCCGGCGAGGATTCCAATTTGGCCAAGAGCTCCTCTACCGGCTCCTTGATGGCGGGGGTCAGATGCTTCTTGGCGGCCTTCTCATCCACGGCGAAGTCGCTGCGGAAATAGAACTCCGCCGCTTCCGCCATTTCGACGAGGGTCTTGGAGCGTTCCTGGAGAGTCTTGACGACCTCCACCAGCCAGCCGGGAGACCGCGGGTGAAGTCCCTTCTGCTCCAAAATGGGCAGGAGAAGCCCTGCCAACGCCTCCGGTTTCTCCTGGCGGATGTAAACGCCGTTGAGCCATTGCAGTTTTTCCAGGTTGAAAACCGCCGCCGACTTGCCGACGTTTTCCAGGGAGAATTTCCCGACCAATTCCTCGAGGGTAAAAACCTCCTGGTCGCCGTGCGCCCAGCCGAGGCGGACTAAGTAGTTGACCAAGGCCTGAGGGAGATAACCCATATCCTTGTAGGCCATGACGGAGGTGGCGCCGTGGCGTTTGGAAAGGCGCGTCTTGTCCGCCCCCAGGATCATGGGCACGTGGGCGAATTTCGGAAGCGGGTACCCGAAGGCCTCGTAGAGGAGGATCTGGCGGGGCGTGTTGTTCACATGGTCGTCCCCCCGGATGACATGGGTGATGTTCATGAGCGCGTCGTCCACCATGGCGCTGAAATTATAGGTCGGCCAGCCGTCGCTGCGCAGGATGATCAGGTCATCCAGCTCCTCGTTGTTGAATTCGATCGTTCCTTTGATCAGATCCCGAAGGACGGTGACGCCCTGACCCGGCGCTTTGAAGCGGATGGCGGGCGTTCCCGCCGGGACGGGGCCTTTGAAATTTCGGCAATGGCCGTCGTACTTGGGTTTTCGCTTTTCCAAAAGGGCTTTCTGGCGCCTCTCCTCCAGTTCTTCCGGCGTGCAGTAACAGGGGTATGCCTTCCCCTCTTTCAGGAGCCGGTCCACGTGCTCCCGGTAAAAATGCAGCCGGTCGGTCTGATAGACCGGCCCCTCGTCCCAATCCAGACCCAACCAGGTCATGCTGTCGAGGATGGCGTCGATGGACTCCTTGGTGGACCGGACCTGGTCCGTGTCCTCGATGCGGAGGATGAATTTCCCTCCCGTATGCCTCGCTAAGAGCCAGTTGAAAAGGGCCGTGCGGGCGCCGCCGATGTGCAGAAACCCGGTCGGACTGGGGGCGAAACGAACAATTACTTTATCCATATAAAGATCTCACCGGTGTATGAAAGTGCTTGTGAAAATGGAAACAAAGGCGTGGGCAAAAGAAAAAAATGAGCTTTTTCCCGCGAACTCTTTCCCTTCCCGCTCTTTCACTTACCCTTTCACTTTTTTATTATCTTAGGCCATGCCTTGATTTGGGGTCAAGGGTGAAATGGCGCTTGCCTGTACCCATTCAGTGACGGGGGGGCGGCAGGCTTTGTTGTTGGCCTGGGGGTTTGGGCGGTACGCGCCGGAAGCATCGGTCGGGATGAGCAGAGACTCGGAGAAAACCCTGAGACTCCGATATCAGCGGCGGGAGGCCTTGGCCCCCGCCCCCGTCCACGAAGAAATCAGCGCCTTATGATTCCAAGCGTAGCGCCCGGACCCCCAGGCCAGGGCACCTCCTGCTACTCACGCCGGACCTAAATCCGTAGCGGCTTCCCACCCTTGACTGAAGAGTTACGCTTGCCTCCCTTTACTTTTCAGAAAAAATAGGGAGATCGAGTCGTTCGCAGCCGCCACCGCGGCGCCACCCCCGCGCCCAATCCAAGCTTTCGCCTAAAAAAACTGCCAAAAAGGAAGGGAGACAGCTGAAATGGCCTGCTCTTCGATTGCTCATTCGAAACCCGAACCGAAAGTCGAAGAAAATGATATGATAGCCAGTATTGTCCATGCCTCTCCAAAAATAACGTAGGCCCTGTTTGCCCTGTAAATGGAAACAATGAAAAAAGACTCTTCTTCTTCCCTTCCCTCCTGGATTTCCCTTTTCTTTAAATTTTTGAAACTCGGGGCGACCGCCTACGGAGGCCCGGCGATCGCGGGCCAAATGAAAAGGACTTTCATCCAGGAATACGGATGGATTTCCGAGGAGGATTTTAATCGGGGCCTGGCGCTCTGCCAGCTGATTCCGGGGGCGACCTGGGTGCAAATGGCCGCTTATGTGGGGTATCGGCTTCGGGGGATTTTCGGCGCCGCCATCGGGGCCGTGGCCTTTGTGATCCCTTCCTTCCTCTTCGTCCTGGGTCTTTCGATTCCCTACTTTTACTGGGGCGACCTCTGGTTCATCCAGGCTCTCTTTCGGGGTTTGGGGGCAATTGTCGTGGCAATTGTTTTCGATGCCTTTCTCCAGTTCGGGAAACCCCACTTGAAAAATTGGAAGATGGTTCTGATTATTCTTCTTTCTTTCCTGGGCTTCTATCTCCGTCTGAACATCCTCTTGGTTTTTATGTTTTCCGCTCTCGCCGCTTTCCTGATCAAACCGGGGACAAAGAAAAGCCCCCCCGCCGGGATCGGCGGAAATCCCCCCTCTCTGACCGGGAAGAAGAAAGACCCCCTCTTCCTCATCGGTCTGGCAACGGCGATCGTCCTTCTCTATGTCCTCTGCTTTTTCACCGACCCCGTTCTGTTCCATTTTTCCCTGGTCCTGTCGAAACTCGGCGTTCTCTCCTTCGGCGGAGGGATGACTTCGATCTCTCTGATTCAATTCGAGGTGGTGGATCGCTACGATTGGTTCACCACCAAGGAACTTATGGATGGAATCGCCATGGGGCAAGTGACCCCCGGCCCGATCATGATTACCGCCGCCTTTCTGGGATACAAACTCTCCGGTTTCTGGGGCGCTCTTGTGGCTACCGTCGCAATCTTTTCCCCGGCCTTTTTTATTCTTTCCCTGATGGTTCCTTACTACGACCGCCTGAGGGGGTTTTCCACGATCCGCCTGGCGGAACAGGGCGTCCTCGCTTCTTTTGTGGGCATGATCGGCATTGTCCTGCTGAATTTCGCGAGAACCGCGATTGTCGATCTGCCGAGCGTTTTCTTTGCGCTGGCCGCCTTCATCGCCCTTTTCAAGAAAATCGACCTCGCCTTTATTCTGATCCCCGGAGCTATCCTTTCAATCTTCGTCTTTGGGTTTTTCCTGTAATCAGAGCGAGAGAGAATTCTTTTTTGATGGTTTCGTAAAAAGCCCATTCGCCCCGCTCGGAGCGGGATTGCGAGGCAGCTTCGTCGTTGCGGCCCCTAAGGGGCCTCGCTCCTCTTTGGAGACGATCCTCTTCTTTCGAAACACTCATCCCTTTCCTTCAAAGGTGGGATATAATTGGGTCAGACCTGGGTCTCAGAGGGAAAGGAAAGGGATGGATCTATATCTGCCCATAGCCGGCCTCAGCATGAACTGCTTCTTTCTTGTAGGTTTGGGCGGTTTGGTCGGCCTGCTCTCCGGGCTTTTTGGAGTGGGCGGGGGATTCCTTCTGACCCCTCTTCTGATCTTTGCCGGCATCCCCCCGACCGTCGCCGCCGCCAGTGATTCCAATCAAATCGTGGCCGCCGCCGCCTCGGGAGCTTATGCCTACGGCCGCATGGGCCATGTGGATTTTAAAATGGGGTTCACTCTGCTTCTGGGGGGAATTGCCGGGGGGTCCATCGGCGTTCATCTCATCAAGGTCCTCTCGGCCGCCGGCAGCATCGATTTCCTCATCCAGTCCGCCTACGTCATCATCCTGGGGATCATTGGCGCTTTGATGTTTTTCGAAAGCCTCCAGGCCCTGCGGCGCCGGGGAGGCCGGCCGCAAGAAGAAGATGCCGTAGAGAGGGAAGAATCGGTTCTCCGCAAACTGGCGGGCCGCCTTCCCTGGCAGGTGCATTTCGAAAAATCCCGGATTCGGACCTCGGCCCTATTTCCCCTCTTTCTCGGGACCGCTATCGGCATTCTGGCCGCCATCATGGGGGTGGGCGGGGGTTTTATCTTGGTCCCGGCCATGATCTATATCCTGGGCATGCCTACGATCGTCGCCGTCGGGACGAGCCTTTTTCAAATCTCCCTGACCTGCATCAATCTGACCCTGCAGCAGGCCATTCGAAACCACAATGTCGACCTGATCCTGGTAGTCCTGCTTTTCATCGGATCCACCGTGGGGGCCCAGATCGGGGCCCGTCTCGGAAAAGCCCTTCGGGGAGAACAGGTTCGAATCCTGATGGCCGTCATTGTCCTCCTGGTGACGGCGAAAATGCTTATGGCCCTCCTGCTTGCCCCGGAAAATGTCATCTCCCTGGTCACGGGGGGAGGCGGGCATTAATGAGAAAGATTTTTTTCTTTTTTTTGCCCCCGATTTTCCTCTGGGCATCGTCTTGGATGGCCTGGGGTCTCACCGGGGAGATCCACATCCAGCCTTCTTCTTCCACCCGGGGCCTGTTCGTGGAAAAATTCAGCCTCCTGACCCTGCAGGGCCCCGCCCCGGCGGGATCCCAGATCCTCATCAAGGTTGTGGGGCCGGAGCGCGATTTTAAGCTGAACAAGTCGGGCAGGGTGCTCGGGTTTCTCTGGATGCCGGTCAGCCATGGAGTGGTGCGCTCTCTCCCCGGGGTGTATGTTCTTTTGAGCTCGGTGAGAGCGGCCGAGGCTCTCTCTTCCGAAGAGCCAAGCGCCGTAAATCTCTTTTCCGATTTCCAGGAATTGCGGCAACGGGGCCGGGTCTTCTTTCCGGAGGAAAAGACCTCGGAAGAAACGGAGAACCGATCGCGAGAGTTTCTCGGGGGGCTGATTCGCATTCTTCACGAAAAGGGAATGTATCGGCAGGATGAAAAAGCCGTCCAGATCACCGGAGAGCGGTTCCAAGCCAGACTGCTTCTCCCTGCCGAGGCGCCCCTGGGGGAATATCGGGTTTCCGCGTATGCCCTTGAAGAGGGGAAGGCCCGCCTTCTGGCCAGCGGAAGCTTTACCGCAAAAGCAGAAGGGCTGGCCGCCTGGCTGGCCCGGCAGGCTCAGGACAGCCCGGCTCTTTATGGAATCATGGCTGTTTTGATCGCTCTGGGAGCAGGCGCCTTCGTGGGTGTCATCTTTCAGCTGGGCAGAAGGAGTTGATCCCTTAACCTCCGTCCTGACGATGTCACAAAAAGTAGCCGAAAGAATGGTTTCGTCAAAAGCTCTCCCGCCGCTGGCGGGACAAGGCGCGCAAGAAATAAAGAGTAGGGGCGGTTCGCGAACCGCCCCTACAGGTGCGCCGCAACGACGAGGTTGCCGCGCAATGCCGCTCCGAGCGGGACGGATGGACTTTTTACGAGACCATCAGCTTTTCTTCTGCGGAGACCTCATCATCCGGGGGTTGGAGAAGAAAGCGGCCAGAAGGCTGCAAATGGCGATGATAATCAGGGGGATCCTGTAAGATCCCATTTGGCTGACAAAATACCCGCTCAACCAGCCGGAAAGCAACCCCGCCCAGGCCTTGGCCGTATAGGTTATTCCGTAGTTGACCGTCGAGTATTTGGAACCGTAGTAGTCCCCGACCGTGGCCGGGTAGAGCGCGAAAGGGGCGCCTCCCAGGAGGGCCGCTATAAACACGATCAAGACGAAAAGGAAGGGGTGGGTCCCGAAGAGCAGGAGAGCCAGGATGGACAGGCCCAGGAACCCGTAAAAAATCACCATGGTCTTTTCCCGCCCCACGCGGTCGGAAACGGCCCCGGCTACGACCCGGCTCAAACCGTTGCCGAGGGGAAAGATCACCAGGAGGAGGTCGAAATACTCCTTCGGCAACTGGTATTCCTTGGCCACCATTTTCATTTGAGCCCCAAACAAGAGAACGATGGAAACCGTAAAGGCAAAACAGAAATAGATCAGGTACCACTGGTAGGTGCCCAGCATCGCCGCGGGCTTGTATTCCACCGATTGGCTCGCCTTTTTTTTGTCGCCCCCCTTGGCCTGAGGCATCCAATGCGGTGGAGGAAATTGATAAAAGAACGAAGCCGGAACCAACACCCCCAGCATCAAAAACCCCAGGTATTGAAGGGTCGTCCGAAAACCGTTTGCCTCGAGCGATCCCTGGATCATCCAGTTGAAAATGGCGGTCCCGGCGCCGAATCCGAACACTACTAAGCCGGTTGCGAACCCCCGCTTGTCCGGGAACCATTTGATCGCGCTCGCCGTGGAGAGGCCGTAAAGGACGCCGACTCCGACCCCCCCAAGGCCATAAAAGAAGTAAAGCTGTCCGGGCGACGAGGCCCTGGAGGAGAGGAGAAATCCCAACCCCACCAATACCGATGCGACTACGGAGACTTTGCGCGGGCCAAAGGAATCGGCGATGTAACCGGAAAAGGGCTGGATAAAGGTCGCCGTATAGGCGAAAACCGTGAAGGTCAAACCGATGGTGGCCAAGTCCCATTTGAACTCTTGGGCAAGCGAATAGGCAAAAAGGGACCAGGAGTATTGATAGATGCTGATCACCATCATGACGAAGAGTCCGATGGAGACGACGACCCAACGAAATTTCCGATAATAATCGATATCTCGATCCATCTGCACTCCGATTCTTTCTTTTTTGTCAACGCCGTCAATTCGGAGATAGGGATTACCCCTCGTCCCCAATTTTTTGGCTTATAAACTGTATACCATTACCCCGGGAAACGGCGCAAGAGTGATCGCTACTTTCCCGTAACCCTTCAGTCAAGGGTGGGAAGCCGCTACGGATTTCGGTCCGGCGTGAATAGCAGGAGGTGCCCTGGCCTGGGGGTCCGGGCGCTACGCTTGGAATTATAAGGCGCTGATTTCTTCGTGGACGGGGGCGGGGGCCAAGCCCTCCCGCCGCTGAGATCGGAGTCTCAGGGTTTTCTCCGAGTCTCTGCTCATCCCGACCGATGCTTCCGGCGCGTACCGCCCAAACCCCCAGGCCAACAACAAAGCCTGCCGCCCCCTCACTGACCGCCCCATTTTAAGACCAACACCGGATTCCATTTTTTGGATCATCTCCAGTTTCGGTGAAGGGGAAACAGGTTATCTTCCTGGGAAGCATGTGTTTTCAGTGGGTTCTGCGAATAAAGGATAATCCTTATGGCCCCGGGGTCCCCTGCCCGGGCAACAAGGAGACGGGCCCGAACGACCAACTCATCCGGAGATGATTCCATTTTTTTGGGCGGGACAAACTCCGAGCAGGGGATGATTTATTAAAAATATACATGATATCATAGTGTTCCTATCGAGGTGGCTTCTTTTCCCGTGATTTATCGGGATCGGCCGATTCAATACCTTAATTTTCTTGAAAATTTTTGTTGACAAAATTAACCGGGAAACGTTATTATGATCATGCTGTGAGTCTGATGTGCATCATTGGGAACAAATAATTTAAGCCATTGGGGAAAGGTCTGCTTCCTGTTCCTGATGGCTTTTTTTGTTGCCAAAGCAATATCCAGACATCATCATAGCGGGAAAATATTATGAAGGGGGGGAGATTGCTTTGGCAGAAGGTGCAGTGAAATGGTTCAACGAGAAGAAGGGGTACGGTTTCATCCAGCAGGACGGCGGACAAGATCTTTTTGTCCATTATACCGCTATCACGGGGGATGGATTTAAAACCTTGGCCGAGGGTCAGAGGGTCCGGTTTGAGGTGGAAGAAACGCCGAAAGGCCCCAAGGCCAAAAACGTCCAGATCATCTAATTTATTCGGTCTGGCTTATTTCCGAAAACACCCCGCCCAACAAAGCGGGGTGTTTTTTTTGCGCGGTCCCTTTCAATTCCGGTTGGCCAAATAAAAATCCCGGATTTCTCCGGGATTCCACCAAGAAATTTTAACCGCAGAGCACGCCGAGGCCGCAGGGATTTGCCGAATCCGGGAAAAAAAATTGTCGGGGCGCGATGCTTTGCGCCCGGTATCGGGCACGCGCAGCGTGCCCCTATCATGCAAGGCCCGAAAAGCTGAGGAGTGAGGCCCCTTAAGGCTGCAGCGACGAGGTTGCCCGGCAACGCCGCAGATGGACTCTTTACGAGACCATCATATTTCCTCTTCCTCCGCTCCCGAGGAATACGCCAAACCACGGTATTGGAGATCTTCCTCCGCCTTTCGAAGCAGGCTGATTTCTTTTTCCAGCTTGGACTGGCAGGAGACGCAGTACTTCGCCAAAGGCATGACCTTCAGACGACCTGGGCCGATCTTGTCTCCGCACTCTTCGCAAATCCCGTAGTCTCCCTCTCGAATTTTTTCCAGTGCTTCGTTTATGGCCTGGAGCTTCTCTTTGTCCCGACCGGTCAAAAGGAGGGACATTTCCCGGTCCCGCTCGTCCCCGGCCTGGTCAACTAAATCCCCGATATCCGTGGTCACGATCAGGGTTTCGGGGATGGGTTTTTCGGATATATCCGTAAGAAGCTTTTGCCGCATGGTCAAGATCGCTTTTCGGGCCGCTTCGTTGACTTCCACCGGCGGGGCAAGGGGGGGTTCCGGCGCCCCCATTTTTATCTGTTTCTGTGGCACTTTTGCAGTCTTCCTTATTTTTTCCTTCTCCGCTTTTTTGGGAGCAGGTTTCGGTTTAGGTTTGGGCTTGGATTTAACCGGGGTGACTTTCTTGGTTTGCTTGCGGTCAATGACCGTCTTCTGCTTCTTGGCGCTTTTTTTCTTTTTCTCAGACTTCGGGGCAGCCATCCGGGCTTCCTCCTTCCGGAAAAATGGGGATCAAGCGCACTCAGGAATGGTTAATATACGATAAAATTTTATAAAGTCAAGAAAAAATCGACCTTCTTATCCCGATTTTTCATTTTTACTCTCGAAATCCGAACCTGAACGGGGGTGCGGGGACGTCCCCGCGCCCCCGCCCCCTGTCTGAATAACAGGATCCCCTTATGCTTGGGAAAAGTGACCGGAGGAAAGCAAAAATCAGGCAGGCAGGATCTCGCCATAGAGGTCATAGGCCGTGGCGCGGGTGATCCTCGCTTCAACGATTTCCCCGGGGATGCCCTCCCCTTTGGTCAGGAACGTGAGACCGTCGATTTCCGGGGCCTGGCGCTGCGTTCTCCCCTCCCAGATCACGCCCGCTTTCTTTCCCGCCCCTTCGATCAAGACTTCGACCCGGGACCCGATCTGTTGTCTCTCCTTTTTCCTCGAAATCTTTTTCTGCAAGGCCATGATTTGATGGTATCGTTCCGCCTGCACTTTCGCCGGAACTCTCCCCTTCATTTTCCCGGCGCGGGTTCCCTCCTCCGGAGAATAGGTAAAAACCCCCAAATGATCGAATTCAAATTCTTTCACGAACTCGAAGAGCTCCTGAAAAGCCTTTTGGGTCTCCCCCGGAAACCCGACCATAAGCGAGGTGCGCAAGGCGATGCCCGGGACTTCCCGCCGAATTCCGGCGAGGACCTCGCGCAGCGACTGGCCCGAAGTCCGTCGGTTCATGGCCTTGAGAATTCCATCATTTATGTGCTGGATGGGGAGGTCGAGGTATTTGCAGATCTTCTCTTCTTCCCGGATCAGGGAAACCAGGTCCGCCGTGAGGTGAGCCGGGTGCGCGTAAAGAAGGCGGAGCCAACGGATGCCCTTCGCCTGAACCAGGGCTCTGAGGAGGGCCGCCAGGTTTGGGCCGTCGCTTTTATCCTGTCCAAAGGCGGTAATATCCTGGGCGATCAGGTTCACTTCTTTCACGCCCTGAGCCGCCGCTTTTTCGACTTCGGCGAATACCGAGGGGATCGTGCGGCTGCGCAGTCTCCCCCGGATTTTGGGAATCACGCAATAGGCGCAGCGATTGGAACATCCTTCGGCGATCTTGATATAAGCGCTCGCCGGACCCGAAGACAAAATGCGGGGCGTTTCATGGTCGTAGAGAAATCGGGGCCGGCCAATGACCTCCCTTTTTTTCAGCTCTCCCCGGACGAGCTTTTCCAGAAGACCGGCTGCTTCCCCGACTTCGTTCGTTCCCAAAAAAAGGTCGACCTCCGGCAGCTCCTGCGGAAGTTCCTTCTTGTACCTTTGCGGCAGGCAGCCGGCAACGACCAAATATTTATATTTCCCGGCTTCCTTGTCCCGGGCCGCGCTTAGAATCGCTTCGATGGATTCTTCCTTGGCGTCCCGGATGAAGCCGCACGTGTTGACTAAGACTACGTCCGCTTCCTCGCCCAGTGAAAGTCTCCACCCCGCCTGATGGAGGCTTCCCAACATGACCTCGCTATCCACGAGGTTCTTGGGGCAGCCCAGGCTGAATACGCGGATCGATTTGGAGGATGGGATTAATCCCAAAAAATTATCTCCGGATTAAGAGAAAAATCGCAAAGCGCAGATCGTAACGACGGAATTAATTTTTCCCGACCATTTGATATTTGCTGAAATCGTAAAAAAGGTAAACTTTGATGATCTCGTTAAAAATCGGCAAAACGACGGTTTCTATTGTAGGGGCGCGACGCTTCGCGCCCGATATCGGGCACGCGCAGCGTGCCCCTGCCATGCCAGGCACGCAATAGATGAAGAGTAGGGGCGGTTCGCGAACCGCCCTGCAGGTGCGCCGCAACGATGAAGTTGAAGCGCCGCCGATGGAATTTTTACGAACCCATCATTTCCCGGACCCTCCGGCCGGCGAAGCCCCCGGCATGGTGAAGACTTCCACTCCTTTCGGAGGAGTAAAGGTGAAAAGGCTGTCGGCAAGGTTGTTGTTGAAGGTAATTTTTGAAAAAGTGATCTGGGTGGTGTTCCCCATCGCATCCTGGATTTTCGCCTGGAGGATATGAAAATTCTTGGGGTCCGTCAGGAGGAAAAGTTTTTCCACCCCGCCCTGCGCTTCCAGCGGCGTAAGCTCCAATGAATAGTTCGATCCCGGGGCGGGGTCCTTGACAAAGCGCGCCTGGAAGTCCTTCTTGAGATTGCCCAGGCCGGCAAGAAAGGTTGAAGGGGTCTTGGATTGGAAGGCCTGGGTCACCCGGGTCACAATGACCTGCTTGTTTTCCGGCTGGTAATTCCAGAGGGTTTTGCCATCGGAAATGATCTGCTGCTTCGTCGGCTTGTGGTAGGTCCACTGCATCTTGCCGGGTTTCTTGAAATAAACGACCCCCTCCGCCTGCTGCTTTTTTCCCAAACTCTTGAGGAGGGCCTCCTGCGCGAAATCGGCCTTGAAATCGGCGTGCTTTTCGTACTGCTCCTGAATCTTTCCCAGGACTTCGTCCAAAGGAAGGGTCTGACCCCACCCCGCAGCCGGCCAAACAAGCGCCAAGATCCCTATCCAGATCCAAATTCTCGTTTTCATCGCCTTCTCCATATCGGGAAAAGCGTGAGTGCAAGCGTAGGAAGGGATTTCCCCCTCTTCCACTTACATTTGCCCTTTCCCTTTCTTTCCTTACTCTTTATCAAAATTTTTAATATACACTTCCCGCGGCTTGCTCCCGTCGGCCGGGCCGACCACCCCTTCCTGCTCCATTTTTTCGATCATCCGCGCCGCCCGGTTGTAGCCCACGCGCAGCCGGCGCTGCAGCATGGAAATCGAAGCCTGCCGGGATTCGGCCACCACCGCCACCGCCTGATCGTACATCTCGTCGTACCCGTCCGTGTCCGCTTCCGCCGTCTCCTCTTTCGGCTTGAGAATCGACTGGTCGAAAACCGGCTTCCCCTGCTTTTTCCAGAACTCGACGACGCGGGTGATTTCGTTTTCGGTGATGAAGGCCCCGTGCACCCTCACCAGGCGGGAGGTTCCCGGGGGGAGGAGGAGCATGTCTCCCATCCCTAAGAGATGCTCCGCGCCGTTCGCGTCAAGGATCGTCCGCGAATCGGTTTTCGATGAAACTTGAAAGGAGACGCGGGTGGGGAAGTTGGCCTTGATGACCCCGGTGAGCACGTCCACCGAGGGTCTCTGCGTTGCCAGGAGGAGGTGGATGCCCGCGGCCCGGGCCATCTGGGCCAGGCGGGTGAGCGACGCTTCCACGTCGCGGGCGGACACCATCATGAGATCGGCCAGTTCATCGATGACGATCACGACATAGGGAAGAAGGGCCAGGTTCTCCCCGGTCCGCTCCTCCAAGCCCTCGGTCTCTTTGAGGATCGTCCCCCCCTTTTTACGGGCATCTTTCAACTCCCGGTCCACTTTCTGGTTGTAGCGGTCGATGTTGCGGACCCCCTTCTCCGCCATCAGCCGATACCGGATTTCCATCTCTTCGGTCGCCCAGCGCAACACCGTAGCCGCCGCTTTGGGATCGAAGACTACGGGATGAAGGAGGTGGGGAATGCCTTCGTAGGCGGACAGTTCCAGCCGCTTGGGGTCGATCATCAGGAGTTTGACTTCTTCCGGGTCCGCCTTGTAGAGAAGGCTGCAGATCATGGAGTTGAGGGAAACGCTCTTCCCGGCGCCCGTGGCCCCGGCGACCAGAAGATGGGGCATCTTGGCCAGGTTGGTCACAAAAGGGTTGCCGAAGATATCCTTGCCCAGCGCCAGAGTCAGCTTGGATTCGGCCTTGGCGAAATCCTCGCACCCCAGGATGTCTTTCAGGTAGACCGGTTCCCGCATCGAGTTGGGAATCTCGATGCCCACCGCCGCTTTCCCCGGGATGGGGGCCACGATGCGCACGCTGATGGCGCGCAGGGCGAGGGCTAAATCATCGCTTAAATTTACGATCTTATTGATTTTTATCCCCGGAGCCGGCTCGTATTCGAACATGGTGATCACCGGGCCGGGCCGGACCTCCGTTACTTTCCCCTCCACCCCGAATTCCTCCAGCCTTTTCTCGAGAATCTTGGCATTGGCCAGAAGGCTCTCTTTGTCCACCTTGGTTTCCTTCTGCTCCGGGCTTTCCAGAAGGGAAAGAGGCGGCAAAACATAGGATCCCCGGCTATTCAGGAAAGTGAAATGCTCCTGCTTCTCCTGAACCACCGGAGGGTGGACGGCAAGGGTGGGGCCTTCCTTTTTCTCCTCATCTTCCCTTTTTCCCTGAAGGGCCAGGATGGGTTCCTTGTCCTTTTGGATCTCTTTGGCCCCTTCTTTCCTTTTCTTCTGCCGGGTTTTCCAGAACTTCCTTCCCCGATCGACGGCGGAGGAGACGAGGCGGGCGCCGGCGCCGCCCATTTCGAGGACCGAGAGGTTCGTTAAGGTCATGGCGCAGATGCAAAGAATGAGGGCGAAAAGGAGAAAGGCCCCGATGAGGTTGAGATAGTTGGTGGCCAGCCGAGCGCAGAGATGCCCGAGCGCCCCTCCGCTGTCGAAGATGCCCCCCAGGATGTTTCTTTTGCCCAAAGACAGCGAAAGCAGGCTGCTGGCGGTTATAAAAACTCCGATGAAAGCGGCTGTTTTGGCCGGGGGAAAGGCGACCTTAAGGACCTGGAAGAATTTCAGGGAGAACAGGACGAGAAAAAAAGGCCAGAGAAAGGCGGAAAGCCCGAAAACCTGGAAGAAAACGTCGGCCAGGTGGGCGCCGATGAAACCGGCCAGATTGGTCGCTTTCGAAGGACCGGAAATCCGGTTGTTGAAAGAAGGATCGTCGGGATTAAAAGATACCAGGCTCAAGGCAAGGAGAACCGCGAGGGCCAGGAAAACGATCCCCAGGATCTCCCTTTTCAAACCGGATCTGGATGCGGAAGATGCTTTCGCCATTGTAATAAAAAATCATAGTAAAGAAAGGGTCGGATGTCAAAAGAAAACCTTACCGTGTCGTAACCCTTCCGTCATGGGTGGCCGGCCGCAACGGATTGAGGTCCGGATTAAAAGCCAAGAGGCGCCCCGGCCACAACAAAACTTGCCCCGGGTCACCCGTGACCGAAAGGTTACAGCGAGAAGATCAAGAGGAGAGCTCGCAGAAAAATCGAAATTTGAAAAGGGGGATTCTTTCCCTAACGGGCTGCCGCGGATGATAAAGAGAAGGGGCTGAACCCCCGAATCCCGGAGGTTCAGCCCGAATTTTCCCTTCCGGCTGGAGATTTACTTTTTGAAGCTCATGTTGAAAACTTCCAACCGTTCGTCCATGCGCGCCTTCCAGTTCACGCGCTCGTTGACTCCGTAGATGTCAACCTGCTGATAGGCCCACGCCCAGGGAGCCTCTTCATGAATGAGCTTCATGGCATCGGAGTAGGTCTTCTGACGTTTCTTCTGGTCCATGGTTGTGCCCCCCTGGTCGATCAGGGCATCGAGTTTGGCATCGGAGAAATTGGAGAGCGCCTGGCCCGTACGCATCAGGGGGGAAATCGTGTAATCGGCGTCAAACGTCGTGTTGCCCCATCCCAGGAGGTTGGAAGGCTGGGCCGTGTGGCCGTACTGCATGTTCATGTACGTTCCCCATTCGTGGATTTTCACGGAGGCGTTGATCCCGATCTTGCGCAGGTCGCCCACAACCGCCTCGGCCACTTCCTTGTCGTTCAGGTACCTCCCGTTTGGGGATTGGAGCACGAAGTCGAATCCTTTTGCATATCCGGCCTCGGCCAGAAGTTTCTTCGCCTTTTCAGGGTTGTACCCGTAAGGTTTTACGGAAGGATCGTAGCCGAAATGCTTATCGGTCAGCGGCTGCCCCAGGAGAACTCCGTTGCCGTCCAATACCTTCTTGATGATCGCTTCCATGTTGATCCCAAGGGCCAGGGCCTGCCGCACCCGTTTGTCGGCCACCGGCCCGCCTTTTGTGGGGTCAAATCTCATGAAGATGACTCTCACGCTCGGGGTCTTGGACACAAAAGACCGCCCCTTCCAATCCATGAGCTTCATGAGATGCGGCGGGATATTGGTGATAATATCCGCCTCCTGGGTTTGCAGGGCGGCTACGCGGGTCGTGGCCTCGGGGATGGGACGAAACATAACTTTTTTGATTTTGGGAACACCCTTCCAATAATTGGGGTTCGCCTCCAAAAGAATATGGTCGTCTTTGCTCCAGCGGACGAATTTATAGGGTCCCGTGCCCACCGGATTGGTGGCTAAATGCTGGGGTCCCTTTTCCTGCAGGTACTTGGGGGCAATCATCCCGCCGTAGATGCAGAGTTGAGCGTCCAATATGGGGTAAGGCTTTTTCGTTATGATCCGCACGGTGTAATTATCGACGATGTCGACCCGGTCCAAAACCCCGACCAGGAACACTTGTCGGAGTTTGTTGTTGGGATCGCCCAGGCGCTCGATGTTATATTTGACCGCCGCGGCATTGAAATCCTCGCCGTTGTGGAATTTGATCCCCTTGCGCAGTTTGAATTCCCAGGTGAGGTCGTTCACCAGCTTGTAGGACTCGGCCAAGAGCGGTTCAATTTTGATATTGGCGTCCCGCTGGAGAAGCGTATCGAAAATGTTCAGACAGAGATTCAAGGCGGGCGTTTCCAAGTGGTTCATAGGATCCAGGGTTGTCGGGTCCACCCCCTGAACAATCACGATGGTGTCCTTGTCCCGGGCCGCATCGGACGGGCTGAATCCCAAGGCGGCAAACAGAAGGATAAAAAACAGAATCAAACCTTTTCTCATACTTTCCTCCTTTTTTATTTTCTCCCCAAAAAAATTGATGAACTCGTAAAAAGTCAAATAGACCGTCACCCCGGCGAAAGCCGGGGTCCAGAAGTCTTTGAAATAACTGGATTCCGGCTTTCGCCGGAATGACAAATTCTATGAAAATTCGATGGTTTCGTAAAAAGCTCCAGATGCAAGGCGCGCAAAAACTGAGGAGAGAGGCCCCTTAGGGGCCGCAACGACGAAGTTGAAGCGCAACGCCGCAGATGGACTTTTTATGAGACCCTCAAAATTTTCGGTGTCTCTTGCCTATCCCGGCTCTTATTCTTTTCCGCCCCGCCCCCTGCCCTGCCGTTACAGTTGGGTCAATCTGGGATCTAAGATGTCCCGCAGCCAGTTGCCGAGCAGATTGATCCCCAGAACCACGAGCATGATGACCAGTCCCGGAAACGTGGCCAGCCACCAGGACGTGGAGATATAGACCCGGCCGTCGGCCAACATTCCCCCCCAGGTCGGGGTCGGGGGTTGGATTCCAAGCCCGAGGAAGCTCAAGGCGGCTTCCATGATGATCATGCGGGCCATTTCCAGGGTCACGATGACGATCACGGGGGGAATGACGTTGGGAAACAGGTGCTTGAAGATGATTCTGCGGTTCGACCCCCCCAGGGCCCTCACGGCCAGAATATATTCTTTTTCCCGCAGAGACAAAACCTCCGCCCGCACGACCCGGGCATAGATCACCCATCCGGTAACCCCCATCACGATGATGATGTTCTGGAGATTGGGCCCTAAGACGGCGATGATCGCAATCGCTAAGAGGATGAAGGGAAAAGCCAACTGAACATCCGCGATCCGCATGAAGATACTGTCCACCTTCCCGCCATAAAAGCCCGAGAGAAGGCCGATGAGGGTTCCCAGGAAAGCCGAGATGGCAACGGCCGAAACGCTGACCACAATCGAAACCCGGGCCCCATAGATCAAACGGCTGACAATATCTCTTCCGAGATGATCGGTTCCCAACAGATGCGCGGGGCTCGCCCCTTCCTGCCCGATGGGCGGCAAAAGCCGTTTTTCCACGTCCTGAAGGACCGGGTCATGGGGAGAGAGCAAAGGGGAGAAAACGGCCGAGAAAATGACCGCCAGAACCATGATCAGGCCGAAGACCGCGCTCTTGTTTTCAAAGAGTTTGCGGAGGATTTTCTGCGTCCGGGTGGCCCTTCGCTCCGTCCCGACAAAATCCAGAGGTTTTGCTGTATCTTCAAGTTGCTTCAAACTCTTCATTCCTCAAGCGATATCAACATTATTTTTCTTGCAGTTCCGCTATGCGCTATGCGCTTTGCTATTTTAGGTCAGCTTTACCCGCGGATCCAGATATGTGTAAATGAGATCGACAATCAGGTTAACCAGGACAAAAATGGAGGCCAGGATAAAAACCGAGGCTTGGACAACCGGGTAATCCCGGTTGTAAATGGCTTGGATCGCCAAGCGCCCGACTCCCGGCCAGGCGAAAATCGTTTCGGTAATCACGGCGCCCCCTAAAAGGGTTCCCAATTCCATCCCGATGATCGTAACGACGGGAATCGAGGCATTCTTCAAGGCATGCTTCAGAATCACGATTCCCGGAGCGAGCCCTTTGGCTTTGGCCGTCTTGATGTATTCCTGGCCCAGGACCTCGAGCATGCTGGAGCGCATCATGCGGGCTGTCCGGGCCATGCTGAACATGCCCAGGGTGATGGCCGGGAGAACGAGGTGCTGGATTTCCCCGCGCCCCGAAGAAGGAAACCATTGAAAGGTTACGGAAAAAACCAGGATCAGCATGATCCCCAACCAGAAAACCGGCGTGGACTGTCCCAAGAGAGCCCCGGTCATTCCGATGTGGTCGAGAATGGAGTTTCTCTTAATGGCGGAGATGATCCCAACGGGGATGGCGATCAGCAAGGCCAAAATTAGGGCCGCGAGGGTCAGCTGAATGGTGGCCGGCATGCGCTCCAGGACCAAATCAAGGGCCGGCTGACTGTGGCGAAAAGACTGACCGAAGTCCCCGTGCAGGGTGCCTTTGAAAAACCTCCAGTATTGCACGATCACCGGATCGGTGAAGCCCATCTCCTTTCGGAATTGGGCCACCTGCTCCGGCGTTGCGTCCATGGGCATCAGGAGCGCGGCAGGGTCGCCGGTCAAGTGCAGAATGATGAAGACGACCAGGGAAATGCCCACCAGAACGAAGATCGAGTGAAAAAGCCTCTTGAGGATGTAGAACTTCACGTTTTTCTTCCAGGAATCTCGTGTTTACAGCTTTGTCCGCATATTCAAAGAGAATTTTATAACACAAAGACCCCTGTAACGCAATGAAAAATAAAAGGGTTGACTTCTCATGAAAACTCCTGGTATCTTTCTTTTCATAAGCTTGATGAAATCGTAAAAAGTGCAAAAATGAGCCCTTGCGAGCGGAGCGAAGCAATATAGTTTCTCTCCGGACTTTTTACGAGCCCATCAGAATTGATGAATTCCCAAAAGTTGCTCAATCGATGGTTTCGATTGTAGGGGCGCGATGCTTCGCGCCCGATATCGGGCACGCGCAGCGTGCTTCTACCATGCCAGGCACGCAATAGATGAAGAGTAGGGGCGGTTCGCGAACCGCCCTGCAGGTGCGCCGCAACGACGAAGTTGAAGCGCAACGCAGCAGATGGACTTTTTACGAGACCATCAAAATTCGCTTCATTTCTTTTCCTAAGGAAAGAAGCAAATGATCAAGATTGTTCTTCTCATCGCCTTAATCATCTTAGGGGCGACCTTCTCGACCCTGAATCGTCAAGAAATCTCCCTCCACTATTTTTGGGGATGGAATTCGGGTTTTTTCCCATTATACGTTTTTATTCTGACTTCCTTAGTGGTGGGGATGATCGTCGGTTTTTCCTATGGATGGAAGAAGAGATGCGAACTCCGGTCCCGGGCTCGCGACTTAGGGGAGAGAGCCAAAGCCTTAAGAAATGACCTCCAAACTTTAACGCCGAAGGAGGAACACCCCGAAGAAGCAAAGCCGTCTCCGGAAATCGGCAAGCCTCCCCTTGCCTAAGGTGATCGGCTGCAGGGGTTTCACGGAACCTTGTCGGATATTGCCATCTTTTTCTTAGATTACTCCGAAGCCTTCATCTACGCCGGCCTTTTTTTGATTCTTTTCCTCTGCGGGTTGGGCCTCCCGATCCCGGAAGAAATCACCCTGCTCGCCGGCGGGTTTCTTGTCAACCTCGGCTTCATTCGCCTCTACCCGACCCTGAGTGTGGTTTTTGTGGGCATTTTGACCGGCGACCTCGCCATGTACTCCATCGGGCGCAAATGGGGGCATGGAATTCTCACCCACCGCCACCTGCATGAGATCTTTTCGGAAAATCGCCTGGAACGGGTTCGTCAATTCTTCCGGGACCATGGAAGCAAAACCATCCTTATCGCCCGCTTCCTCTCGGGATTTCGGGTTGCCGCTTTTCTGGCTGCCGGGACAATGGGGATGAGGCCTCTCCAGTTCGTGTTTCTCGACACGCTGGGCGCCTTGATCATGATCCCGCTTTTGATCGCTCTCGGCTATTATTTCGGATTAAAAATGGAATTTTTGGGACAGGTCATTCACCGCCTCGATTTCATTTTGTTGATCGTCGGTATTCTGGCCGCAATTATCTTGAGCATTTATCTTATCTTGAAGAAAATGAAGGTCCTCTGAAGCCCCGCCTTCCAACCCTGATGACCCCCTAAAGAATCACCGGGACGATGGTTTCGATTGCAGGGGCGTCCGGCCGGACGCCCATTTTCTCGGGCGAGCGCCCGCTCGCCCCTACAATGCAAGACGCGCATAGGCTAAGGGGTAGGGGCGATTCATGAATCGCCCTTACAGGTGCGCCGCAACGACGAAGTTGAAGCGCAACTCAGCAGATGGACTTTTTACGAGACCATCAAGCTTCAATACTCTTGCCTCCCTTCACTTTTAACCTTTGTTTTCGAGGCGAAAGCTTGGACTGGGCGCGGGGGTGGCGGCGCGATTTGCGAAAGCACCGGCCGGGATCTCGGCTTGCATCAGCGAAACCAAAAGAGTTTCCGCAAAGAGAGGCGGAGCCCTAAGGGCCCGCCCGATCCCAGGGAAAGACCACTGCCTCGTGGTTTCGCGAAGCGCGACGCTGCCCCCGCGCCCCGGCGGGGGCCTGAAACTACTTGAACCCCTTATATCTTTTGAAGAGTGCAGGGAGGCAAGGCTTCAATACTCAGTTGACTCTGTGCTATTGAAATGGTAATTTACTGAATAAAATTGAAAAAATAAGAGGATACGGTTGTGTTAGATCTAAAATTCGTTCGTGACCACTTTGACGAGGTAAAAGAGAAAATCGGGCGGCGCGGGCAGGAGATCGACTGGACCTTTTTTGCAGCCTTGGACGCCGAGCGGCGGGCCATCATCCAGGAGGCGGAAGGACTCCGGGCCCAGCGAAACTGGGTGAATGAATTGATTGCCGCCAAGAAAAAGAAGAAGGAAGACGCTTCCGCCGAAATCTCTGAAATGAAGGAGGTTTCCAACCGCGTCAAAGAACTGGAATCCCGCTTGGGGGAAAGGGAAGAGGCCCTGCGCGAGCGGATGATGGTGATTCCCAACGTTCCGCATGAAAGCGTTGTCGTCGGCCAGGGCGACACCGACAACAAAGAAATTAGAAAGTGGGGCGAAAAACCGCTTTTCTCCTTTCAGCCCAAGGCGCATTGGGATATCGGCGAGGCGCTGGACATTCTGGATTTCAACCGGGGCGCCAAAATTACCGGCGCCCGCTTCACCCTTTACAAAGGGCCGGGGGCGAGAATGGAAAGAGCTTTGATGAATTTCATGCTCGATCTGCACACCACCCGGCACGGATACCGGGAGGTTCTGCCGCCCTTTATGGTAAACCGGAAAACGATGACCGGAACTGGCCAGCTTCCCAAGTTTGAGGAAGATTTATTTAAACTCACCGACCCGGATTATTTCCTGATCCCTACGGCCGAGGTGCCGGTTACGAACATCCACCAGGATGAAATCCTGGCCGAGGACGATCTGCCCTTGTATTACACGGCTTACACGCCCTGCTTCCGCAAGGAGGCCGGGTCTTATGGAAAAGACACGCGCGGGCTGATCCGGCAGCACCAGTTCAACAAGGTGGAGCTGGTCAAATTTTCGACGCCGGAAAATTCCTACGCTGAACTCGAAAAGCTAACCGGCGATGCCGAGCAGGTTTTGCAGCTCCTGAAGATCCCCTACCGTGTGGTCCTCCTTTGCACGGGCGACCTTGGGTTTTCGGCTTCGAAAACCTATGACCTGGAAGCCTGGCTCCCCGGACAGGGGACGTATAAAGAAATCTCTTCCTGCAGCAACTTTGAGGATTTTCAAGCGCGGCGGGCCAATATCCGGTACCGCCCCAAGGACAAAAAGGGCACGGAATTCGTTCACACCCTGAACGGTTCGGGGCTGGCCATCGGCCGAACGCTGGTGGCAATTTTGGAAAACTACCAGAATGAGGATGGTTCCGTCACCATCCCCGAAAACCTCCGCTCCTACATGGGCGGGCTTGAAAAAATAACCAAAGGTTGATGGCTTCGTAAAAAGTCAAATACCCCGTCACCCCGGCGAAAGCAGGGGTCTAGAACGTCTTGAAATAACTGGATTCCGGCTTTCGCCGGAATGACAAAATTTATGATATTTCGACTTTTTACAAGACCATCAAAGGTTAAATGGGACGCAGATAGCCGCAGATCGACGCAAGTTGTTGGATGAACAAGAATTCAAATGTCTTTGCCAAAAGGGAACGCCGAACGGTAAAATCGCAAACAAATTTGCAAAGCCGGTTAAATCATTAAATTTATTTCTCTGTGCCCTCTGTGTTCTCTGTGGTGAATGTTGGTTTTCTTTCTGCGTCATCTGCGTTCATCCGCGTCCCATTTTGGTTTTAGCCGGAGGGATGGCCGAGTGGTCGATGGCGGCGGTCTTGAAAACCGTTTCCCCGAAAGGGGACGTGGGTTCGAATCCTACTCCCTCCGCCAAGCGCCTCGAATTGGATGCACCTGAACGCAGATTTTGGGATCACGAGATAAATTTTCCTTTGAAAACAGCCCCAAGCCGGTTATATTGAGTAAAGGCATTTTTATTTTTCTGCGCCCAGCGGCGTTAATCTGCGTCCCATGAAAAACGGAGAGATGACCGAGTCGGCCGAAGGTGCTCGCCTGCTAAGCGAGTGTACGCCCTAAAAGGCGTACCGCGGGTTCGAATCCCGCTCTCTCCGCCAAAATATTTAAATAAAAACGAAGGGTTTTTAAAAAATACCCCTCGTTTTTCCGGCCCCAGACGGCCCCAAAAGAAAAATTTTCCCTCTCCTCACTTAGGACGATTTCTCCCTTCCTCCGGTTGCTTTCTTCCCAAGTTAAGTGCCCTCTTATAGCCTCGCCTCCATCACTCCCGAAGCTAAGAAAATGCTTTTCAATTTCCCAAAAAATCACGATTGATTGTTTCTTTCAAAAGGTGTATTTTTCGGTCTATATTCAAGGTCCGGATTTCTCTTGGGTCGGCAAGGTGGGCTAGCGAAAAGATCTGGCACGAAAGCCAGAAGGCCAAAAAGAGTGGCGATGGTAGTCTTGAACTAACGTTCCGAATTGCCGGCTTGGACGAAATCAAAAGGTGGGTTATGAGTTTTGGCCCTGAGGCGCGGGTGTTGGAACCTGCCAAACACACGGATGTGATCCGTTCGGAGCTGCAGAGGAACTTGGGGCAATATGGGAAGGTTCGGGTTTTTGCCGATATGATAAAAGAATGCCGGATTTCCTGAGCGAAGGCTTTCGGAGGGAACGATGGTTTCCTAAACGGAGAATGCCGGAACGAATTCCTGATAAACTGACCAAGGGCAAAGAAGCCGACCTCCAAAGCGATAATAAACATAGTATGTCGAATTTTTATCGACATACTATGACAAAATATGCTGATATTTATGCTAAATGACCAAAGGCCCGGAAATGGATCGAGATGATTGAGCGACTTAGAAAGCGAATTCCGGCGGAGGAATTTGATTATCAAACTCTGCTGGATGAACTCAAGGATTATAGCCGTCCCCGCGACAAGATTACGGATCTGCTCCGAAAGAAGATGCTTATCCGGATCAAGAAGGGGATCTATGTGTTTGGTGAAACCTACGCCCGAGGGCCCTTTTCGCGCGAAGTCCTGGCCAATATGATTTATGGCCCCTCCTATATTTCTCTGGATTATGCCCTGCATTATTACGCTCTCATACCCGAGCGGGTGGAAGCCGTAACCTCGGTTACTTGCGGCCGCAGCCGGAGATTTTCCACCCCCGTGGATCTTTTTGTATACCGCAAGATTCCAATGGAGGCTTATCAAATCGGTATGGACCGGGTAGAACTCGAAGGAGGCCGGTCCTTCCTCATGGCCACGCCGGAAAAGGCGCTGGCGGATAAGCTCCAGGAAGAGCGGAGGACCGGAGTTCGCACCCAGAAGGATATGAGGAGTTATCTTCTGGATCATTTGCGCATCGATCCGGAAGGGTTGGGTAAGTTAAATCCCAACCGGTTGACAGACATTGCCCTGCGGTATCATTCGCGCAAGATTGCCATGCTACCTGGAGTGGTCCGCCATCATACTCTTTCTTCCTCTGAAGGAACGCCATGAACGAGGCTCTCACCCGGATGCTTACGCGTTATAAGGCCCGTCGCCTGGATGATTATGTGAGGGCGTTGCGGGAGATCCTGCAGGAAATTGCGCTGCTTGGGCTCTGGCGAAGCAAGTTCTTTGAGCACGCGGCTTTCTACGGCGGAACCGCCTTGCGGATTCTTTATGGAATCGATCGATTTTCGGATGATCTGGATTTTTCCCTGATCCGTCCCTCTTCCCGGTTTGACCTTTCCCGATACAGCACGGCCCTGCAGACGGAAATCCGGTCTTTTGGTTTTGAGGTGCGCGTGGCCCCTGCGTTGAAACTTAGGGCCCCACCAAGCGGTGAACCGGACCGGCGGAAACAGCGCCCGCCTTGCGGTGATTCTTTTGTTATGCCCTTTGCGTTAACTGCTATCTGAAAATTCAAAGACTTAAAAAGTGTTGATAATATTTCCATCTATGCAATAAAGGCGACAAATTCTCAGGTGCTGATCATGGCACATTCCTGGCATTTTCCTGTTGACCGAAATTGGTAATTTTGATACCTTGACGTCGTCGTTTTCCTTCCTGTAAAAGAGTGAGTAATCTTACAACCTGACCTTGCACTTCTGGAGGATTTATGTACTTGGTTTTCCAGAACGATCTCATGTAAAGGCTCCAAGGGGATTCTGAGTTTCCCTTTTGGGGCCTTATTATTTTATAAGAGGAATTTCAAATTTCCCATTCAAGGAGGCAGCTATGAAAAATGCTTTGAGCAGAACCGTTAGAGTATTTCCTTTATTGCTATTTATTTCAGGCACTTTATTGACTCAAAGCGTAGTTGCCCAAAATAAACCTCAGATCCAAGTCGGTGAAAACATCAGAACGATGGTATTTGACAACCAAACCCGCGAGTATCTCCTCTATATCCCTAAACAATACGATTCAAAATCTCCTCTTCCACTTGTTTTACTTTTTCATGGAAATTCTATGGTTGCAAAAGAAATAATGGAAATGACTGATTTCAGCAAGGTTGCAGATGAAAAACATTTTATCATTGCAGCGCCTAACTACCAGAAGGGAGCTCTAAAAAATGATGCTTTAACTTATGATATTGTAAAATTTTCAAAAGATTTCATCAGGGAAATCAGCTCAATTGTGGCCATAGATAAAAAAAGAATATATGCTGCGGGATATTCGCGTGGCGGACGGATCTGCAGTCGTTTGGCTTCTGAACTCTCAACTGATATTGCGGCAGCTGGCATTGTCGCAGGTCTTTTCTTCCCTATAAAATCCCCGCCGCGCGCTGTTTCGATAATCGCATTTCACGGTACAGAAGACAAAGTTGTTAGGTTTGGGGACACGGAAAGTGTTCTGCCCCATTGGGTGGAAAATAACGAATGCAAAGGAACTCCAGTTAGAAGAAAAATATCGGAAGATGTGACGCAAACCATCTATGGTGGCTGCAAGGACAATTCTGAAGTGCTATTCTTCCGTGTTAACGAATCGGGCCATACATGGCCGGGTGGTCCAACGGCGGACTCGCTTGAAGGAAAAGGGCTGGGAAAAACCAACAAAGATATAAATGCCACGAATTTGATCTGGAAATTTTTTGAAGCTCATCCTTTGCCATAAGGTGTTGAGTTCTGCTGAGCCTGTCGAAAAAGGTCAACTTTTTCATTTTTAGACTCTCCTTAATATTTCCTTCTTATCCTTGCCCCCCACTTTGATCTTTTTCACCGCTGACCGAAGAATCTTCATTCTGAAGGATGATTTTTATTTATGGCAGATAGGATTTATGATAGAAAGGATCGGCGATGAGTTGATTTTCAGCTATCCAGGGCGGGGAAAAGCGATGGCCAAGTACAAACCATATGATTATTCGCAGCGGATGATGATTCCGGTATCCCTGGAAGAGCAGTTAGTTCCAGGAACATTGGAGTTTGCGATCCAGACGCTGGTCGAGGATCGGATGGACATGGCGGTATTCGAGGAGCGATACCAGAATGACGAAACGGGACGGATGGCCTACGATCCCAAGATTCTCTTGAAGGTGGTTTTATTGGGTTATGCCCGGGGTTTGATTTCCTCCCGGAAGATGGAGCAGGCGTGCCGGGAGAATGTGACGTTTATGGCCTTGGCGTGTGGGCAGAGACCTGATCATAGTACCCTTGCGGCATTTGTTTCCTCGATGCAGGGGGAGATCAAGGTTCTTTTTCGGGATGTCCTTTTGGTTTGCGAAGAGAGTGGCTTGTTGGGGGGGACGGTATTTGCGTTGGACGGGTGCAAGCTTCCGTCGAATGCTTCCAAGGAGTGGAGTGGGAAGATTGCGGATTTGGTGCGGAAGAAAGAGAAGATGGAGAAGAGGGTTACGGAGCTATTAGTGCGGCAGGTAGAAGCGGACAAGAAGGATGACAAAGAGGAGGGGGATCCGGATATATTCAAGGGAGTAAATCGGGCGAAGCAGGTAGAGCGGTTAAAGAGGAAAGCGGAGAGGATTCGGGAGTTTTTGAAGGGGCATGGGGAGAAGATTGGGAGGACGGGGAAGGAGATCAAGAGTAATGTGACGGATAATGAGTCGGCGAATATGATGACCTCCCATGGGGTCGTGCAGGGATACAATGGGCAGGCGATGGTGGATGGGAAGTTTCAGGTGATCGTGCATGGGGAGGCGTTTGGAGAGGGGCAGGATCATTATCACGTAGGGCCGATGGCGGAGGGGGCCAAGGAGAATCTGGAGGGGATTGGTTGTCCGGAAGGTTGTTTAGAGGGGAAGGTTTTGGTGGCGGATAGTAATTATAGTAGTCCGGCGAATTTGGAGGTGTGCGAGGAAGAGAAGTTGGATGCGTATATCCCGGATAGGAATTTTCGGAAACGGGATCCGCGGTTTGCGACGCAGGAGAGGTGGAAGTCTCGAAGAACGAAGAGATTTGTTTTAGAGGATTTTCGGTATCAGGAGGAGGCAGATGAGTATATTTGTCCTCAGGGGAAAGTTCTTCGTCTTCGGGCGAGAAAGGCGGTGAATGATGGGGTGTTGTATAGAAGATATGTTGCCGAGCGGGAAGGTTGTGAGGGTTGTGAGTCAAAGGGCCGATGTCTTCGAGGGAAGGTCGTGCGGAGGCGGGTATTGTGTGTTCCCGTGGGGGTGGTTCCTGGGAACCGCTTGAAGGAGATGGCGAAGAAAGTAGATACGGAGAGAGGGCGAGAGATCTATCATCAGCGGATTGGGATCGTGGAGCCGGTGTTTGCGAATATTCGGGCGGTGAAGCGGTTGGATCGATTTACGTTGCGGGGGAAGATTAAGGTGAATATCCAGTGGATGTTGTATTGTATGGTCCACAATATGGGGAAGATTATGAGTTATGGGTTTGCGTAAGGGGACAATATTGAGGCAGAGGGATGCCGGGGAGGAAGAAAATTGAAGTCGCGATAATTTTCCAAGTACTTTTTCCTGAAAATCCTTTTAACCCTCAGGACAATTTTTTCATAAATGAGTTTTTCGACAGCCTCGCTATCTATAAGCTCTTTGGCAATTCGTATTGGCGGTACCGATAACATTATCATATCCGTAATCCAATAAAGTGCGGACAGTTACCACAATGTCGGCATTGTTAATATCTAAAAATGTATCTCAAGGTAGGTGGCTTCCTTCGATTTGGCGTTCTCCTGTGAAGAGGCCAAACTATTTCTTCTGCAGTCCCAGCTTTTGCACGATTCCTTCGATCTTTTTTATCTCCGCGCGCGATGCCTTTTCAGAATCCTCCGGGTTTAAATAAAGATTAGGCATATCAAATTTTTTGAGCACCGATTGATATTCTTCGTCGCCCATTGCATTTTTAAACGCCCCGTGAAGTTTCTGGACAATCTGCTCAGGCAACCCCTTGGGCCCTACCACTTCCAATGGGGAGGGAAATGTGACATCGTACCCGGCCTCCCTTAATGTTGGAGCTTGGGAAAACCTGGGTGGACGACTTTCCCCATAAGTTGCAAGAAGCCTAAACTTTCCCGAGTCCACAAGGGGGGCCCAACCCGTCGAATCGCAGACCGAATCGACATGACCCCCCAGCAATGCCGTATTTGTTTCGGCACCGCCTTTATAAGGAACATGGACCATCTTTATTCCCGTGAGAAAAGAAAACTCTTCCATCGCGAGATGCGCAGCTGACCCAACTCCCGGCGAACCATACGTTATCTTGTTCGGATTGGCTTTAACGTAGGTTACAAATTCTTGGATTGATTTCCAAGGCGCATCCGCGCGAACAACAATCCCGTAAACGTAACCGGTATAGCGGATGATCCGTGTGATGTCTTCAATTGGATTAAAGTTCAACTTCCCCATATGCCAAGCAATAGCCACAGCCACCGCCGGAAGACTGCAAAGAGTGTACCCGTCTGCTGGCTTCGAAACTACCAGGATGGGTCCGACTGTTCCGCCTCCACCGGCTTTATTTTCCACTATCACGGGCTGGGGAAGATACTTTTTTACCGCTTCAGCGAGTGCTCGCCCGGTAACATCAGTCGAGCCGCCCGGAGGCCATGGGACAACAAAACTGATAGGCTTGGAAGGATATTCCGCAGCAATTGCCAGGGAAGCGGTTAAAACAAAAACGAGCATGAGAATGATAAATTTCGCTCTCGGATGGTTCATGATCTTTTCCTTTCAGCAAATCTATTAAACCATTCTATCACGCAAACCACTTTGGCTACAATGGAAAGGCCTTAACCTTCGATTCTTCTATTTTCCAGGGGTGGAACTGGGTGCCACATACTCCAAGATTGCCCTAAACAGTGAAACGCTGTGGCCCAGCTGCTGATACGCCTCCTCTTTTGTCAAAACTCCCCTCTCCTTCTCCAGGTTGTACCCTAAGGCCATGGCCTGTTTGGCTACCTTCGCTATCTCCTGGGCAAGTTCCGTTTCCGACTTGATGGTGATCTGGTAGATTTTAATCTTGCCGAGATTATCCAGGATCCCGTCATTAACGAGCCCGTCTATTTCCTTGTGGTGCTTCCGGTTGAAGGCGCTGTATCCGATATTGTGAAGCGTCTGGGACAAATCGGCAACGTAATGGGCGCAGAACGCCAGATGGTACTCTCCGTACTTCCCCCTGCCCTTCTCTTTCAGGTAGTCCCTTACTGAGGCGATTATGGCCCCCTAAAGGTGCCCATGGCTGTCGACCTTGTTGTACTTCTCTACCTGGGCGAAGACCATCTCTGGAGTGATGACCGTTCCCCTGGGATTGTTTACGAAATGATTGTGCCATCTCGATCCCCCATCTTCTCTTTGATCATTTCGGGGCCGACGGCGTTGAACCATTTTACATAATAGGGGACGTTGTTTCTGAATATACTTAATTCTTGACAATTGCAATTGATTGGGGTAAACAATGGTTGTGTCGAGACAGCCGAGATTGGACGCCCCGGGAACTTTGCATCATGTGATGGGGCGAGGAATTGAGAAGACGAAGATCTTCGGCGAAGACGGAGACCGAAAGGGGCGTGTGTACCATTCTGCGGGCCTGCCAAAACCCGGAAATATTTGAAAGTTCACCCAGAAACAACGTCCCCCATTACATTTTTAAATCCAGGTTCAATCTTTATCTTTGCCGCGTCATTGGTTCTTTTATCCGCAACAATGGGCCGGCAGCTGATTTTGACTGGATGGGGAATTTTAACATCAGGGCTGAGGAAATATCCGGATCGACAAGACAGGAGAGGAAGACCTCGCCTGCTGGCTGGCGATCTGCCATTACGGCCACACTTTTCCCATTTTGCTTCCTATCAAGGGTATAATTTGAACTGGCAAAAATTTAATCCGCGACAAATATTGCCAGGGGAAATTAGTCCTTTTGAAGAGCATAAAAATATTCCTTGACAAGAAAAAAGAGCCCTCCTATACTTGCCCTTGTTATAGAAAGCAATATCTAATCAAAACGGATATTTATCAAATTATTAAAGGAGGCATGTAATGAAAATTAAAGTCACCTGGTTGCTGGTTTTTCTGCTCTTGGCTTCAGCGGGTTTCGTTTCAGCCCAAAGTCCAAAGGGAAAACCTATACAAATCGGCTATTCAAATTTCTCTAATGTTGACACTATGACGACAATGGTTCAGGCAAGTTTTAGAAAGATTATCGCTGATAAAGGCGCTAATTGGGTAGTGTCATACCAGGATGCACGGCGGGATGTAAATGCCCAAATAAATCAGGTCGAAACCTTTATTGCTCAAAAAGTTGATGTTATTATCATCTCCGCTGTAGATCCGGCCGGTAGCGTTGCCGCGGTAGAGGCTGCGAACAAAGCAAAAATCCCTATTCTTGGTGTTATTGTTCCTGTCAAAAGCGATAAAATAACCTATGTAGGGAATTCCAACGAAAATGGTGGAGAAACTTTGGCGAAATTCGTGAGGGATAAATTAGCACCCAATTCGAAAATTGTAATAATCGAAGGTCAAGCCGGGGGGGTTAACAGCATCCAACGCACTGAAAGCTTTAAGAAAGCTTTAAACAGACCTGATGTTAAAATATTGGCCCAAAACCATGCCGACTGGCAACGCGAAAAAGGCATGAAATTGATGGAAGATTGGATTCAGGCATTTCCGCAGATTGATGCAGTCATAGGAATAAATGATGACATGGCTTTGGGCGCAATAGAAGCATTAAAGGGCGCCAATAGACTCAAGGGCGTCATGGTCACTGGTTTTAATGGAACGAAAGATGCGATGCGTGCGGTAAAAGAAGGATCCATGACTTGCACGATGCTTTATAATGCCCAAACACAGGCCCAAAATCTCTTTAACGCAGTCAAAAAAATACTCGATGAGAAATTGATGGTGCTGCCTCACCAGTATGGCAACTGGGAGATCGTTACGAGTCAAAATGCGGCTAAATATCTAAAAGATCTTTATGGAGAATAAGTTAAGTCGCTGATTCCGAGCTGGCAGCCGGGTCGTGATATTTTTAGTAGTACTAATTTCACCTACTCCTATAGCAAGGCACCATCCTATGAAAACAACCGTGAGATGGTGCCTTTTTTTGGCAATGGCTGTGGAAATAATTCATTTTTGAAGGACAGAATAATATTACTGCAGATGAAAGAGGAAATTATGAAAGACGATCTTTCTGTTAAAGATTATGTAACTTCTATGCACCATGTTGGTTTTTTTTGCGCTGACCTGGAAGAGACAGTCAAATTTTATACTGATATTTTGGGTTTCAAAGTAATGCTTTACGGAGAAGTCAAATCGAAAAACGAACGCCTCGCGATGCTCCAACTTGGGGGATTAATATTGGAGATTCTTTGGTTACCTAATAATTCGCTTGCCGATTTGCGTGAAAGATCAAAAGTTGTTTTGACTCATTTCTCGCTTATGGTGACGGATATCGAGGCTGTTAAGAGCAAACTTTTAAAACATCCCAAGGTTGTTTTTGAAGAGGCAGAAATCAGATATACCCCAAATATCGGAGGAGCCGATTATCGGGTTACTTTTTTCCGAGGGATAAATGGTGAACGTGTCGAACTCATGCAGGATGTTTCTGGAAAAAAGCATCCTGGTTAATTGGTTATGTTTTTTTTGCAGGGATCAAAATGAAAATGAATGATGCAAATATAGCAAGGGAAACAGATATCATCTGGAAGAATAAGATTGCAAGATTTTATTCGAAGTACGGTATGTTTTTGATTTTGGTTGTGATGATAGTTCTATCTACTGCGATTAGTGATATATTTTTAACAAGGACGAATATTTCGAATGTATTACGGAATATGGCAGTTTCTTCATTAGCGGCGTTCGGAGTTACTTTCCTGTTAATTCTTGGGATGATTGATCTGTCATCTGGCTCTGTGATGGCTTTGGCGGGTTGCATATGTTGTATCGTAATTCGGGATACTGGCTCGCTTGTATTGGGATTTAGTTCAGGCATATTGATTGGGGGACTAACGGGTATATTTAATGGTGCAATCGTTGCTTACCTTAGAATCCCTGCATTTATCATAACTCTTGCCACAATGGAGATGGCCCGTGGGGCTGCCTTGTTAGTTACAGATGGATATCCCGTGGCCGGGATGGGCGATACATTTAAAATATTTGGGCAAGGATATGTGGACAGTTGGAATATTGTACCCACACCAATTGTCGTCATGTTTATATTTTTGGTGATAAGCGCTGTGATACTTAACAGAACAAAACTCGGCCGCTATGTTTTTGCAGTTGGCGGAAATGAAAATGCGGCAAGGGCTTCAGGTGTAAATATTAAAAGAACAGTCATAAGTGCCTTTGTAATAAACGGCTTGATGGTTGGCCTTGCCGGAATCATGTTGATGTCTCGAATCAATTCTGGACAACCGAGCGGGGCCGCGGGCTATGAGTTTGACGCTATAACGGCGGCCGTTGTGGGTGGGACGAGTTTGCTGGGCGGCTCAGGAACCATGACGGGCACTTTTATCGGTGGGCTTATTGTGGGTGTGCTGAATAATATGTTGAATTTGCAGCAGGTTTCCTCTTTCTGGCAGATGGTCGTTAAGGGGGCTATTATCGCCTTAGCCGTAATCGTTGACTTTAAGACAAAGGCTATTCTCCAGAAACAGTCTTCATAAAAATGGAAACCTCAAGAACTTCACTTGATTGAATTGAAAATTTACTTCCATGGAAGGCGCTTCCATTCCAATCTTTCCACCCCTGAGGAACGTTTGTTTGGAAGGTGTTCAATGCCCAAATCACATTACACCTTCTCAATAATTGCTTCTGCGCCAGTAATAAATTTTACGATATCGGTTCCTGTCACATCATGAACATTTTGGACGGTGATTTTTTTCCCCCTTCTTAAAACCATAATTCTATCAACAACACTAAAGAGATGTTGCATGTTGTGACTGATGATGATGATCGAAATCCCCGATTGTTCTTTTAGCATTTTAATTAAATCCAAAACCTTCTTTGATTCGGCTACGCCAAGTGCAGCAGTTGGCTCATCCAATATCACCACTTTGCTTTGCCAATAAACCGCTTTACCGATAGCAACGGCCTGGCGTTGCCCTCCCGAAAAATCCATCATCGGTTTTGCCAAATCCCCTATGTTTATTTTAAGCCTATCCAGCAAGTCTAATGATTCCTTCAACATCATTTTTTTATTTAGAAATCCTAAATACTTTATTAATCCGCCGTAAATTAGTTCGCGGCCTAAAAAAATATTAAAAGGCGCGTTTTGATTGTTTACCAGACTGAGATCTTGATAAACTGTTTCTATCCCTAATCTTTGAGAATCCACGGGATTGTTAATATTCACCTTTTTACCTTCAAAAAATATATCGCCGTCATCTTTTCTTAAAATTCCGCTGATTATCTTTATTAATGTTGATTTACCGGCGCCATTATCACCGACTAACCCAAGTATTTCACCGCGGCGCAAATTTAAGTCAACATTTTCCAGCGCATATACCCCCCCAAAGTGCTTTGTTATTCCAATTGCTTCAAGAATATATTCGTTATTGGCAGCCATGGCAATTTTCCACCTTTTAGTTGTTTCCCTATGTTATTGACAGGGTGAAAATACGATATTCACCGCCCTGCAATTCCTTTTCTATGAGCGTGCCCGACTTTTAGGCCCCTTTTAACAAAAATCCTTCCTTAATGTTATGGGAACCTATTCCTGAGATGTACTCCTTCTCTGCGGAAGACAGATTTATTTTTTTTGATATACTCGTCAAGGTCTGAAACATCGAAATAAAATTTTTTGCCTCCTTCTGTTCGCATAAAGGGGGGTTTCCCCGCCCACATCAATTCTCTCATACTCAAATCGGAGCGGCCAAGGTTTCGGGCAGATTCCTTCAAGGTATAAAGACGCTTTATTGATTCAGGTGGCTTTGGCATTTTGGGCTTAGAAGATTCCCTCCTTTGCTCTTAATATCAACCGGAGAGGATTTTATGAATTCATTTCGAGAAAGTCAAGTAATATGGAAACAAAAAGCCGCTTTTGATACCCGCCCCCATTCTTGTCCGAATGACTTTTTCTGGCTTCCTTTCTTAACTTCCTAATTCGCCCACCCGTAGGTTGCAGGCGGGAAAAATCGGATTCTTGATTAATTCTGTATGATAAAACCTTCAGCTGGTTCAATAGAAGATTACTGAAAACCCATAACCAGCTAAAAATATGCGGGAAAACTATCTCCCTGCAGTTGGCATACACTTTGCCATAAGAACCCTACCCTCACACAAGATTGGAGGAATTTAATTATGGCGCCCACCTGGTAGTCGTACCAATCAATATTGATGATCTCGTAAAAAGTCGAAATTCCATAGAATTTGTCATTCCGGCGAAAGCCGGAATCCAGTTATTTCAAGGCGTTCTGGACCCCGGCTTTCGCCGGGGTGACGGTCTATTTGACTTTTTACAAAGTCATCCCTTCGCAGACCTTTTACGAGATCATCAATATTAATGGAGGTGGAATGATGAAAACTGAACCAGGAAAGTTTGTTTTCCGGAATTTAATCGGCCTTGCTTTGCTGACAGGATTTATTTTCCTGACCGCGAATCCAACCCTGGCGGCTATCGGGAGTCTCGAACCTCAAGAGAAAACCATCTCCGCCAAAGAATATCAGGAAGAAGATCTCTATAGAATTCTCGCTGTCTTAGAGAGAAAAATGGGCGGGAAAAAATTGTCCCCGAAGGCCCGGGAGAAATTGTTTACCCTCTCCGGAGACCAAACCCGTTTGGTTACCTCTCTTTGTGACCGGATTTCTGACGATAAGCGATCGGCGGGGGCGAACATTGCCTACCTTCTGGCCATTGCGCTCATCCTGCTTTCCTGATGGTAAGAGGCATGGCTTCAAGGAGATTTTCTCGGAGGACATCATGAAGAATATTGGACGAATCATATTTCATGTAGCCGTCATCGCCGCCAGCGCGTTTATCGCCCTGTCACTCCCCGCCATCGTGACCTTTGTGGCTCAAAATCTCTTGGTCTACTGGGCTTTCATCGGAAATGAAAAGGTCTTCCTCGTATCCGTGGAAATTGTCCTGGCGATATTCTTAATCCTCTTCACCCACCGGATCAAAGGAAACTGGGCAGAACGGAAGATCTCCAAGATGGCCCAAAGAGCGGGCTTCGTTCAGGAAGAGGCACCGCGAAGTTTTCTGACCCGGCAGTGGGCCCGGAAAATGAAAGCCGGCCAGGGATTTGGGAGGGAAGTTCTGCTGCTGGGTTCGACCGGATGGAGGACATTTGGGGATCCCCAGGGCGAATTCCATTCCGTGCTTCATAATTGCCGGGAGGCAAAGATCATGCTCCTGGATCCCTGCGCGGATGGCGCTAAGATTCGGGCCAAGTCGATCCTGGATCCTGATATCACCCCGGAGAACTTTGGGGAACAGACCCGAAAGAGCATTGGTTTTCTCAAGGAACTGAAGGCGGTTCAAAAGGATATCCGGCTCAAGCTTTATCCGGACCCCCCCTTATTCAAGCTGGCCATCCTCGGCGATTATCTCTGGATCAAGCACTATCACACCGGCCTTGATGTCCAGGCGATGCCCGAGTTCCTCTTCTACCACAACCAAAATCCGGCGAGCCTGTATATCCCCTTCTATCAGTATTTTCTGTCAAGATGGAATCAAACCGGTATTCCCGAGTATGATCTGGAAACGGATGAACTCGTCTTTCGGGATGGCCTCGGAAACGAGGTAAAAAGGGAGAATTTTGACCGGCAGGGTGCTGAAACAGGAGTGTTTGCAGAGGGCGGATCCATAGAATCGGGAGGAGTTTTTGATTTGCGTCCCTCAAAAGGCATTCTTCAACCCGATTTTTTATCCCGGGAATTCTTGAACAGGCTCATTTCTTAATCCAACGGATGGTTCTTCCTCTCACCGGCAAGGGGAAGCTGCTTAAATTCTTGATTACCGGGTGATCGGTGCCCTGATTTTAAGGCCTCTGCCGAATTCTGCTTGGGGTTGCCAATATATTACTCGCGGCTCATTAGCCCCCGGGTCCGTTCGAATTCCGCTTCCGCCTCCTTAATTAAGCCTTGGATAATCGCCTTCATTGGCAAAATATCCCGAATCAGTCCTACGCTCTGGCCGGCCATGAGGGAACCGGATTCGACATCCCCATCGACGACTGCCCGACGCAATCCGCCCATCCAGAAATTTTCTACCTGGAACTGCGCCTTTTCGCGGGTGATTCTCCCAGCGTTCAATTCCTGGATGAGCTGCATCTGGAGCCTTCCAAAATCTTCGGTCCCCATATTTTTTATCGCTCGAACAGCAACAACGGGAAGACGGGAGTCATACTGGGGCGTGGCTACGGCCTGGCGGGCCCTCGCTTCCAGAAGGGCTTGCTTGAAATTCTTATGGGCCGTGCATTCTTCGCTCAAGACAAACCGGGTCCCCAGTTGGCAGCCCGCCGCCCCCATTAACATCAGATGGGCGATCATCTTTCCCGTAGCAATGCCGCCGGCCACAAAAATAGGCACCTGGTCGAATTGAAAAAGGACCTGCTGCAGGAGGACCATCAAAGATACGTGTCCGATGTGCCCACCGGCTTCGCTCCCTTCGAGGATCAGCGAATCGATCCCAAAGCGAATCTGCTGGGCGGCAATGGAATCCGTCGAAGCAAAAGACATGGTTTTCTTGCCGGCTTTCTTCATCCCCTGGATATCGGCCTTTCTCGGGAAGCTGCCGGCGAAGATCACAAAACCAACCTGTTTTGATTTGAGGATTTCGTACTGCGTTCGGTAATTCGGGGCAATTGTCACCAAATTCACGCCAAAAGGCTTTTGGAGGTTTTGAAGGCAACGGTCAACCTCCTGCTCGAAAACGTCAGGAGCCATGTTCCCGCCGGCGAAAACAGGAAAAGCACCATTTTCGCTTACGGACGTCACCAATTCCAAATTGCTGACCCACGTCATCCCGCCGGAAATAATTGGATAAGGGACACCAAGAAACGCGGCCCCTCGTTCGGAAAATTTCTCAAACCACATGAAATATTTTTACCTAACCTTCTGCAAGAATCAGCCTTCGAATATCCTTCCCAGCACCCAGAGTTATTTCAGAATCATGCTTTTCGCATATCGGATTAATTAAGCGTTTTGCTTTCCTGTTTCGAGTTTTTGGAAGCCTTATTCCCTTTCTGCAAATACTTCTTGACCATATCCAGAACCTCATTTTCGTTTTCAGGGATTCTTAAATCGGCATCTTGACTCAGACGATGGAGGAGAATCACCGGATCGAGTATTTCTCCGCAGATAACGCAATGCCAACCCCAAAAAACGTTATTCACGTCGTAAAACTTTTCTACGATCATTCGTCCGCCGCATCTCTGGCAGCGGATTTCTTTCTTTTTTACGTCGGTGGACTCTTTTGATTTAGCCATTGGCGACCTCCTTCATTTTTGGACCTGCACTTATCGAGAGACAACCCATCGGAAAGTTTTGTCTTCTTTCCTATCCCTCATGCCCCCACCGGAAAAGGGGCTATCCTGTCTCTGCAAACGAAGGGAAAACCGGGCATTTTTTACATACCGCCATTTTTTGGCTCCATTTTCCACGGGACTTCCCTTGGCAAATGGTTCCGTTGATAAACCAGCAGATGTGGCCAACCTGGAATTCCCAGGCAGGACAGGAGTTTCGATTATTTAAAGAACAACCTCGAATTTCCCAACAGGGCCGCGAATTTCCCGAAATCTTAGCTTTAGCAGCCATTAAAAAGAGCACCTGCCGTTCGATATGGACCGGAATACTGCGCCACCCTTGTTCAAAACTCTGAACCGCCTTGAGGGATACTCCCAGGAGTTCGCCCATCTGTTTCTGGGTTTTCCCGAGCTTTTGGCGCAAAATGCTGAACTCGCTGTGCTCCAAAGACCCCCCTCAGGGGAAAATGAAAGAATAATTTTGTTTGTACCACATCGTGGCATATTCGTCAACCCCAAAATATTCCCCGGGGCGATAACTTCCTTCGAGGCACGGATGACCCAGCCCCCCCGGCACTTAGGACAATAATCGATCTCAAATCCTTGGCGCTCCGTCATTTGAAGAACAACACTGCAGGTTGGGCAGTTCATTTTTTTCCCTCCAGGATGACCGGTGTCCGCGCCAGGCGGTGGCGGGAATAGAGATCGTCCCCTCTCTCTTTGAAATGCTCTTGGACGTTCTCCATCGTCCGCTGTTCCCCTGACACCCGGGCGAGCCTTTCCGGCCGGAATCCCGCCGCCTGAGATATCGATTCCCCTTTCCCGAGGCGGATCGGCCTTCCCTGTTCGTCGGTGATGATCTTCCCTCTAAGCGTGGTCACGCCGGCCTCGCTCATTTGATATGCCTTCAGGACCGCCTCGATGAATGCCGGCGACGCAAACTCCATTGCCCGCCGGTAATCCCTCCTGATCGGCCTTATTCCTTGGGGTTTGAATTTTTTCATCCTCACCAGAAACCTGTTTTAAACGAGACTTCTGGGTTGACACTCCTTTCTGCGGCGGATTCATTACCGCCGGGAAATATTTGACATGATTCCGAATCTCTCCTATATTGAAAAAGTAATCAAAATCACAATAGCGAAAGACAGCCCGGCGCCTTACCTGCTACAGGGCTTTCTTTTTTATACGAAAACTCCATTGTCAAACCAGCAAAAATTTTCCCTCACCGATTTCTCCCTCATCATGGCTACGGTTATCTGGGGGTCCGATTACCCTTTTGCCAAGATCGCCATGCAGGAAATCTCGCCTCTCAGTTTTTCCGCGGCCCGGACTTTGCTGGCCACGGCGGCGCTTTTCCCTTTTTTCCTGATACAGGAATCCTCCTGGAAAGTGTCCCGCCGGGATTTTTTGTATCTGATCCTTCTTGCTTGTTTCGGCACCTTTCTCAATCGGATCTGCTGGTCGGTGGGTCTGAGCCTTTCGACGGCCTCCAATGCCGCCCTGCTCATGACCACCTCCCCCATTTTCGTGCTCATCACCTCTGTCCTGCTCTTCCGTTCCTCGGTGACGTGGAGAGCTACCGCCGGGATCGCGGTTGCCTTTGTTGGCGTTTTTCTCGTAATCCGGGGAGACCTGAAGGGATGGGATTGGCGCTCAACGTACTTTCTGGGGGACTTGATTCTTCTCGGCGCTGCTGTTTCCTGGGCCTTATTCACGACGCTGGCGAAGTTCCTGCTAAAGGACTACTCCAGCCTCAAGGTTACGGCCTATGTGATGGCGATCGGCAGCATCCTTTTCGTTCCTTTTTTGCCGAACGAAAAGCCCGGGGGCTGGAGTGAAATTTCCGCTCTCGCCTGGTTCAGCGTTATCTATGTGGGGTTGTCGGGAAACTGCCTGGCCTACTTTTTATGGATGAAGGGAATTCAGAACATCGGGCCCCTTAGAACCATTCTTTATTCGTATCTCATGCCCATAACGGCGATTGCCTTTTCCGTTCCTCTCTTGGGAGAAACGGTTACGGCAACCCAGATCTGGGGCGGTCTCGTCGTTTTTGCCGGGATCTTTTTGGCCCGATCCGGGTAGGAATTTCTTTAAGCGCCCCCTCCCTTTTGAAAGGGAGGCCGGGAGGGGCTTGGGTCGCCCCCAGATTATCAGGTCGGCCGTGCGCTTCGCGAGCGGGCAAAAGGATCTTTGTTTTAAGCTTTTGCGCTATGCGATTTTATGGAAGGGGGCGGTGGAAATGGATTATTTGACTCTTTCTTTGCTGTCCATGGTGCTGATCGGCTTCAACACGTTCGCCGTAAAGCTGGTCAGCCAACATCTTCATCCCGCGATTGTCCTGGTCACCAAGTTTGGAATCGGATTTGTAGGGCTCCTCGTCTACCTCCACTATGTCAAGACTCCTTTCGTTTTCAACAAATACGTCATTTACGGATGTTTGATCGGCCTCTGGTGGTCCGGAATCATGGTTCTCTACTATACCGCCATTGCCCGGGGCCCTCTTTCGGTGGTCATTCCCATTTTCAATCTGAACCTGGTCATCCCCGCCGTTCTGGGCTTCATTTTTTTAAACGAGGCAATCACGCTATCCAAGATCCTGGGGTTGATCTTCGCCTGCCTGGCCGTTGTTCTTTTGACAAGATAGATTGAGGTTTCAGCCTTCAAGGGTTCGCGGGGGTAACGGGAATGGGGGAGTTTCATGGGCACTTTGGCTTTTTTCCCATTACTCCTTTCTTTTGCCGTTCCCTATAAGGGGACCCTTGGGCCATCAGGATTTTTCTTTCTCCCAAGAACTACTGAGGATCCTTCCTTTTCAGAAAGAAAACCGGCTCCCCTTCAACTCCATTGGAGAGGTTTCTCAAAACTCTTTCTTTCCTCTCCGGACGGAGGGTGGACGCAAAAGGAATATTAATCCTACGGAGACCGTCACGACGACACCCGCTACGAAAAAGGACCAAAAATAACTTTGGCTTAGGTCAAAGATCTTTCCCCCGAGGAGCGGACCGATGGCGCCGCCCACTGCGCCGGAAAAAATCAACACCCCAAAAATTGAGCCGAGGGAGGAAAGGCCGAAAAATTGAGCCGTTACCACGGGGAGTTGAGGGGCAATTCCTCCGTAGGCGAAGCCGAAAAGCACGGCCAGGACGTAAATCCAGGCGGCGCTCCCGGAGGCAACCAGGCCGAAAATACTTACGCCTTGGATAAACATATTGATCGCCAAGACTTTCTGAGGGCCGATCCGGTCGGATAAAAATCCCATGAAGACCTTGCCAAAGATACTCCCCCCTCCAATGAGACTGATAGCAAAAGCTGCGGCCATGGGAGATAAGCCCAAATCCGTTCCGTAGGCCGCCAGATGAACCGAGACCATATAGAATCCTATTAACCAGAAGAGATTGGCGGCAAAGATCATCCAAAACGTTCCGGTCACAAGGGCCTCGGAAAAACTCCAGTCCTGCCCGGCCGCCGAAGAGGCGGCAGGAAGTTTTTCTTCCGCAGCCCTCTTCGGATTTTCTACATAGGGATTCAGCCCTTTTTCTTTTGGATCCCTCTTGAGCAAAAAGGATGTCCCCATGACCAACAAACCGGTAAGCAGCCCCAGAAGGATGAAGGACATCCTCCAACCCAATCGGGTAATTAAGGATCGGGAAAGAGGGGGAAGGACCATGATTCCCAGGCTGATTCCCAAAGACATGATCCCCATGGCCAGCCCCCTGCGGGCAATGAACCACCGCGAGACGGTGGCGACTAAGGGGCCCCAGGTGGTGCTTGCGCCCAGGCCGATAATGACTCCATAGACGAGGTAGAGTTGCCAAAGGTTTTGAATCGCCGCGCTCAGAATCAGCCCTGCGCCCATCAAGGCTCCGCCAACTCCGACCACCGCCCGGGGACCGAAGCGCTCGGTCAATTTACCCGAAAAAATCGAACCCGCACCGAACAGCAAATAATTGAAGGAGAAAACCCCGGCTGTACTGGCCCGGGTCCAGCCAAAATGTTCGGTCAAGGGAATCAAAAAAACGCTGAAAGCGAATTGGCATCCCCAAGAGACCATGAGGACGAAGAACCCCGCAAGGACCATCAGCCAACCATAGAAGAACATTCGAAACCTTCCCCTATGTTATTCCGAAATTGACAAAAGGGTGCGAACCGGGGCGGAAGGGTGAGTCCCGTCAAAATAGGCGGACTGGGCGGGAGACAACCTTTCATCTGACATTTCCCCGATAACATCATTTTCCGCCGCTCCTTATGACCCGAATTCTCCGAACGCCGGTAAACACGGTCAAGCAGGCTTTGCCCTTACCGGCTTTTCAGGCCTTTGTATAAAAGCTGTAAAAACCAGCTTTATTAAAAGTCTCAAAATAGAATTGATATTCTCGGCCAAATCTCCCCTCACCCCTCTTTTCCAAAGAGGGGAAATTCCTCCCTTTGACAAAGGGAGGTTAGGAGGAATTTATTTGAAGGATGTCGTTACAATTATGAGACCATTAATAACCCTTTCGGTCACTGTAAGATCAAATGCCAGCTTTCGCCACTGTATCACAATCCACAAAGCGATCAAAGCCGTGAATGCCCGCTCTTATAACCCTTCAGTCACGGGTGGCCCGAGGCAAGTTTTGTTGTGGCCGGGGGGTCCGGGCGGTACGCGCCGGAAGCATCGGCCGGGATGGGCAGAGAATCGAAGAAAGCACCGAATCTCCGCCGAAGGAGGCGGGAGGCCTTGGCCCCCGCCCCCTCCACGAAGAAATCACCGCCTTGTGGTTCCAAGCGGACCGACCGAACCCCCAGGCCGGGGCGCCCGAATTCCAAGACTGCAAGCCCCGTCCTTTAACCTGGTCCCACCCATTTTCCCGGTTTTCCTTCAATTGACAAAGCCGTCCCCTCCTGATATCTTAATAAAAGAATTCGGCGCGCCCATAGCTCAGCTGGATAGAGCGCCGGACTACGAATCCGTAGGTCGGGTGTTCGAATCACCCTGGGCGCGCCAGTATTTCGACGGGAACAAGCAAAAGCCTGTAGGCGCGAGAACGGAATCTCAACCGGCTAAAATCGCATGCTGTTCGAAATCGATGAAACGGAAAGCTTATCATTGCAGCGAGGAAACGAAAAATAAACGGATCGGGGATCTGCAGGATTTCTTGCGCGGTCGAGATGAGGTCGTTTTCGCCTATATTTTTGGCTCATTTGTGGAAGAAGAAACTTTCCATGATATCGATCTCGGTATTTATCTCTCGGAACTCATACCCCACCGGCATACCTCTTACGGTCTTGCCTTAAGCCAAGCTCTTAGCAATCGGCTGCGAATTCCGGTGGATGTCCGGATATTAAATTCTGCCCCAGCCTCCTTTCTTTACCATGTAATCCGCGGAAAATTGCTAATCGAGAGAGACGAAGAAGTGTCGGCGCGAATCGCCGAGCAAACTATCCAAAGATACTTAGATCTGAAGCCCTTAATTTATCGGGGAATCAAAGAGGCGTTTGGCGGATGAATCTGAATCCGGAATTGATACGCGCCCGATGCCAGGAAATCGAAGAATCTTTAGGCCGCCTGGAAAAGGTCAAGGCCTTGCCAAAAGAAGATTTTCTGAAAGATCGGGACTTGCAGGACATTGTTTGCTATCGATTGTTGGTAGCCATCGAAGCCGCCCTGGGGTTGTGTTATCATGTTTCCGCCAAACAGCTTAAAAAGGTGCCCGAAGAATACGCCGAATGCTTTGCGATCTTGTCCGACGCCCGGATTATCCCTAAGGACTTATCTGAGAACCTGCAAAGAATGGCCCGCTTCCGGAATCTTCTCGTTCACATGTACTGGAAGTTGGAAGTCGATACGCTTTTAGAACTGATTCGGACCCACCTCCGGGATCTACGACGTTTCTCCGAAGCGATCGTTGCTCTCTTGTGAACAGGTCATCATCAGGGATTTCTTAATTTTTCCTCCCCTGGAGGGGCTATTTTGTTGACCAAGGTTTTCATTCAGGTTACCCCGGCCCTCTCCCCGAACGGCGAGGGAGTTTCCGGATGGACCCTAAATAGCTATTCGTATGGTTTGTCTCTCGAAGACCGGTTTTGTAAATTCGACCTGCGTTGAAAGGTCGAGATAAATTTCCCAATTGGGCCTATTTAAGGAGAGAAATGATGTCCTTCTTGCGAAACAAATCGCTCGGAATCCTATTCATGAGTCTGCTGCTGTTTATCTATGCCGCCCCGATGAAGGCGGCGGAATATCCGGTCAAACCTATCAATGTGACCATCCCCTTTCCCGCCGGGGGGGCCGTCGACCTGGCGAGCCGCTCCCTTATGAATGATGTCAAAAAGCATCTCGGCCAGCCGGTGATCTGCGAGAACAAAGCGGGGGGCGGCGGCACGGTCGGACCTTCCCTGCTCTTGACCAAGGCACCGGATGGGTACAATATCGGCGTCTTAACCGCCAGCCCGACCATTGCCTGGCACATGAAAAAGATCAATTTTAACCCTGCGAGCGATGTAACCCCGATCATCCGCCTTTACGGCTTTCTTTCCGGGATTGTAGTCCGGGCCGATTCCCCCTGGAAGAGCCTGCCGGATTTGATCCAGTATGCAAAACAAAATCCCCAGAAGGTTTCCTATGGCTCTCCGGGAGTAGGCACCCCCACTCATTTAGGCATGGAAGAATTGGCGATGATCGCGGGCATCCAGCTGGTTCACGTTCCGTACAAAGGAGGAGCCGAAGACATCCCCGCTCTCCTCGGCGGGCATGTGGATCTATTATCGGAGGCTTCCGGCTGGGCGCCGATGGTGGATGCGGGAAAATTCCGGCTCCTGGCGACCTACGGCGCCAAACGGTCGGCTCGTTACCCTCAGGTTCCCACGGTCAAGGAGCTTGGGTATGAGATGGTGGTAGATGCGGCGGCGGGGATTATCGGACCCAAAGGCCTGCCGAAAGCCATCGTCCAAAAATTGCACGCGGCCTTTCATAAGGCCATGGACGACCCCGAATTCCAATCCACTTTGAAAAAATTCGATATGCCTTCCTTATATCTCAGCAGCGAGGGATACGAAGAATATATCCGCCAGGATTCGGAGCGGATTCGCAAGATTATCCTGCGTTTAGGCTTGGATAAAAATTGATGGTCTCGTAAAAAGTACATCTGTCCTGCTCGAAGCGGGATTGCGCCGCAACTTCGTCGTTACCGCAAATTCGGAAAGGGAATAGGGGGTAGGAAAGAGCCTTGTTTCTTGTTCTCTCTACACCCTATCCCCTACACCCTCCCCCCTTTCTCAGTTAATGATCTTTTGAGAGATCATCAAGAAAAATATCGTTCCTATCCCGGCCCGCGCTCCTCGGAATGATTTTTCGCCGGAAGGCCCGCTATTCCTTCTGAATCGAAACGTCAATCTGAGGCAGCGAACTGAGGGTGTTATGAATTTTGCACCCTTTCGCGGAACGCAGCAGCCGGGCAATCTCTTCCGAGGTCAGGTCTCCCGAAATTCGAACCCGCGCGGTGATCTTGCCGATCCGCTCGGGAGCGGAAGAAACTTCATCCTCCAGCTCCACCTGAAGCCGGGTTAATTTCAGGTTGTTCCTTTGGGCGTAATGAAGGAGATTAAAACTCAGACAGGAACCCAAAGAGAGCAACAACAATTCGGTCGGGATGGGCCCTAAGCCCTCTCCCCCCTTTTCCGGCAACCGGTCGATGACCCAGGCATGTTGCCGGAATACACCCATGAGCTGCCCGTTTCCAACCGGACCGATAGATACTTTAGGCACGGCGCCTCCCTTTTGAAAGGATTCTCACAAGTAAAGCGGATCCCCTTGAGATCCGTTGCTCCCAACAAACTCTATTAGATTTTCCTATCACGACTCCGGTTGAGAAAGCAACAACTCCGAAGGCCTGATTTTTCGTAATCGAAGTTATTAAGAGTCTCAAAATTGTAAAGACATTACTGCATAAAATCCCTCCTGACCTCCCTTTGCAAAGGGAGGAATAATGCCCCTCTTTGGAAAAGAGGGGAGGGGGAGATTTTCTGAATAGGTCAATTCAATTATGAGACCTTTAATAAACCCTTCCCGTTGTAAAAAAGATAATCTCCCTCCCGGTTCGATATTATTTCCTGATCCGCACGATTTGTCCGTGGTTGGCCCGATGAAGCTCCTGGGAGTCGATGAGGACGAGAGAATTTTCGGAACCTCCCCCGGTAAAGATTTTTTCCTTCTCCATCACTTTGGGATCGATCAAAAAAATAGCCTCATATCCAAACGAAGGTGTCCCGCCTGCAGGGATATCCTGTCTTTTCCAGGACTTCAGCGGGAGAGGCCGTCCGGACTTTTTGAGCCCCGAGCGCCTTCGCCACTTTTGAGGTGCTCGCCCGGTCCTCACCCTTGACGATGGCGACGATGAGCCGGGCCTTTTCATCCATCATGCACACGTTCTTAACGAAATCCTCGGGGGTTCCTCCCACCGCCGCCGCCGCTTCGGCCACGGAATGACACGATTGGCCGAAAATCCGGTGGTCGCCCGGAATCCCGTGCGCTTGCATGAACGATTTCAATTTTTCAGCAAACGAGTTTGCCATCCGACCTCCGGTTCAACGAAAGGATTGGATCGCGCAGAGAGCCTGGCGCAACGCGCATTCGGTTAAGAATTTTTCACCCATCGCCGGGATCCCCTGGCCCATAAAGATCGGCGAGAAATCGTTCGAAGTTCTTGACAAAGAACTTTTTGCCTTTCCGCCGCCAACCTTCAGGAGGAAAGAGAAAGGCGCGCTTTCAAATGGGAGCTATTTCGAGGGCTCCACTTTCTCCATCCATCGTTCCGGATTTTTCAAGTCCGTGAATCCAAACCGCCGGTACAGCCCATGGGCATCCCGGGTCAGCAGGCTCCAGAGCCGGAAGCCTTGAAGCCCGGGGTGGCTCATGACAACGGATATCAACCATTCCCCCAAGCCGCAATGCCGGTACTCTTCCAAGACATAAACATCGCAAAGATAAGCGAACGTCGAGTAGTCTGTAACCACCCGGGCAAGACCGATCTGCCTCTCCTCTTTGTAGAGCCCGAAGCAGAGAGAATGAGCAAGGGACCGGGCAACCCGATCCTTGGAGCGCTTTTCCGCCCAATAGGATTTTGACAGGAAATCGTAGATCTCTTCGAGCTGCAGCTTGTTCGGATCCGTGCTGACGATAAAGCCATCCTTGAAGTTCTCTTGGGAGTTCATTGAAGTTTCTCTTTTCGAGGATCCATCAGGTTTTTTCTAAAACCGCATATCACCTGGAGTCCTACACGCTTTCCCTCCGAAATTCCAAATTCCCCCCTCACCCATCCCTCTCCCGCGGGGGAGAGGGTTAAGGTATGCTTCGCGGCGCGTACCGCCCAAAGCCCCAGGCCAACAACAAAGCCTCCCGCCCCCCCGTCACTGAATGGGTACCCTCCAACGGTTCCTAAACCCTTATCCTGTCCGAAAATCGGGGTTATAATGAAACGATCGCAAAGGGCGGGAGTACTTTCAAGGAGGAATCAATGGAAATGGGGTCCGAAAACGAGGTTAAAAAGCTCGAACCTCAAGGTGAAATTTATCGCTGCCCATCCTGCGGGTACGAGGATGGGTTTCATGTTTCTTTCCGCTTCGAGCCCAAACAGGCTGCGGGGGAAGTCTGCCTGATCTGTCCGAGCTGTCATCGGCGGTTCCGTCTGGACTGGCAATTTTCAACCCGGCGCCCGACCAACAGAGGTCGTCGATAGCGCCGGCCGGCGCGGGGCCCTCGCAAAAAATAAAGGCTTGGGGGGGTGCGTCCGTTTTAAAAGGCCCCCCCGGCGCAGGTTTTTCGAGCCGAAACAAACCGACTATTTTTTCCGGGCCGGTTTGGACCGCGCTCTTTTTTTCTTTGCGGCCGCAACCTTTTTCCCGGCCGGTTTTTTCGCCGCCGCTTTTCCGCCCTTTTCCTTCAACCCCTGTTTCTTTTCGGCGAGAAGTTTTCTAACTTCCCGCTTCCCCAATTTCCGCAAGGCGATCAAAGCAGACTTCTTTTTGGCCGAAGGGGCAAACTTTCCTTTCTCCCACATCCCCACGGCGCCGATGCTCACATCCAGCAAGGTTCCTATGTCTTTTTGGGAGATGCCGATCTTGTTTCGCAGGAGGCGAATCCGCTGCGGGGTCAAGCGCGAAACCTTCACTTCCTCGGGGGTGGCCTGCAGCTCTAATTTCTTTTTGGCTTGCTCCTGGAGCACATCTTTGGCCTGCCGTTCCATGGCCGTAAAATTCTTAATCAGGCCGGACAGCCTGAGCTTCAGGGAGTAGACTTCCCTGCGCAGGGGGAAAAAACTGCTTCTCACTTCCCGCTTGGCCAGGCGCATGATTTCGGCCTTGATGGTGCTCTCAACTTTTCCCATGATCACCTCCGTAACCGGGAGAAAATATGATTTGCTCTCTATGAAATCTTTAGAGAAACTCTGCTCTTCTTGTAAAGACCCCAAATTAAGTAGAACTGTAATAAATTCGAAAAGGGCTGTCAAGCTAATATTTTTGCTGATGTTTTGGCCGGGGCTCCGTTTTAATGCTTCCGGCAGACCCTTTAGGATGGAAAGGGATTAGGAAGTTTAAAGGGCGGGGGGAACTTTTTCTCTCCTTTTGACCACCTGAATGGATGTCGCTTTGAACGAAGCGATGACTTCTTTCCCCTCTTCCAGTTTCAAATTTTCCAAAGAATGTGTGGTGATGTAAGCAACCAAGGGGAACCCGCATTGGAGCTGGACTTTATAATAGAGCCCCATGGGTACAATCTTCTCGACGACCCCCGGAAATACATTCCTGGCACTGGTGGCTTCCTGGATGGGCGGCACAACCAAGGTCACGTTCTCCGGCCGGATGCCTAAGGTAACCCAATCCCCCAAACCGATATCCCCGACTGCTTCAATTTCTTTCGTTCCGACCAGAGTTAGGAAGCTTCCTTGACCCGCTTTGACGACGCGGCCTTCAAGAATCGTTTCCACCCCCACAAAAGAGGCCACGAACGGATCGACCGGGTGGTTCATGACCTCATAGGGGGAACCGATCTGAAAGATCTTCCCCTGGTTCATCACGGCGATGCGGTCGGAAAACCGCAGCGCTTCCAGGCGGTCGTGGGTGGACATGAGTGTCGTCGTCCCGGTCTGCCGCAGAATGGTTTCCAGATCGATCAGGAGGGATTCGCGGGTGGGGGGGTCAAGGGAGGCGAAGGGTTCGTCGAGAAAGAGAATCTCCGGCCGGGTTGCGAAAGCCCTGGCCAAAGCCACGCGTTGGGCTTCCCCCCGGAAATTTTCCGGGCCGAGCGATGAAGAAGATGGGAGATCCCGAACCGCTCCAGGTTTTCGCCGGCGATTCGGCTGATCTCCTCTTTCTTCATCCCGCGAATCCGCAGGCCCGAAGCCACATTTTCAAAAACCGTGGTGTCGAAAAGGAGCGGATCCTGAAAAACCATGGAGAGCCTCCGGCGGTAGGCAAACCCGCCGTGATCCGCGGTGACCGTTTCCCCTTTAAAAATAATTTCCCCCGCCGAAAGCTTGGTCAGGCTGGCCAAGGCTTGAAGAAGGGTCGATTTTCCGGCCCCGTTCGGTCCGATGAGGGACACGAGCTCCCCTTCTTCGATCTGCAAGCCGGGGATATCCAAAATGAGGACCCCGGCTTTTCGAACCTGAAGGTCTCTTACTTTTAGAATGGAGGACCCCTTGCTCAACGCGGCCGCTCCCTTTGCTGGATATGGGTGAGGACAAGATTGATGGAATAGGCGAGCAGAAGAAGGATGATCCCCAAGGCGATGGCGATGTCAAAATTCCCGCGGCTGGTTTCCATTACCGTGGCCGTCGTCAACACGCGGGAGTACCCTTTAATGTTGCCGCCGACCATGATTGAGGCCCCGACCTCGGAAATAACCCCTCCGAATCCGGCCATCACCCCCGCGAGGAGGGGCAACTTCGCCTCCTTGACCAGGATCCAGACCATCTGAAGCCGGGTGGCACCCAGAGCGAGGATCTGAAGCCGCAGGTTTTTCGGGAGGGCCTGGATCGCCGCCAGGGTGATGCCCATGACGATGGGGGTCGCAATGACCGTCTGCGCCAAAATCATGGCCGCCGGGGTGTAGAGAATTTCCAGAAACCCCAGGGGGCCGTTTCTCCAGAGGAAGATCGTGACAAAGAGGCCGACCACGACCGGCGGGAGCCCCATGCCGGTGTTGATCAGGCTGACCACGAATTTTCTGCCGGGGAATTCCGCCAGGGCAACGGTCGTCCCTACCGAAATGCCGACAAAAAGGCTGATGAGGGTCGCCGTCCCGGAAATCTGCAGGGAGAGGAGGGTGACCCCCAGCACCTCCGGGTCCAGGGTGAACAGGAGGTAAAAGGCCTTGTAGATTCCTTCGAAAATCAGGTCCACTTATTTCCCCAGGTCCTCCTCTTTCTTGCCCGCATCGGGGAAGAAGAGAGGCGACCCGAATTTCTCCACGCCGAAGGTCTTGACGATGTCCTGGGATTCCTTCGAGACCATGAAATCGGCAAAGGCCTTCCCGCCGGCGACATTCACTTTGGGGAATTTAGCCGGGTTGACTTCGATGACATGATAAATGTTCAGCAGGATGGCATCCCCTTCTCCCAGAATATCGAGGTGAAGGTTCTTCTTCAATGCCAAATAGGTCCCGCGGTCGGCCAGGGCGTATCCCTTTTTCTCGGAAGTAACATTCAGAGTCTGGCCCATCCCCAACCCGGTCTGCTGATACCATTTCTGCCCCTCCGGATTAATTTTCGCCGCCGCCCAGATCGATTTTTCCTTGGCATGAGTTCCCGAGTTATCGCCCCGAGACATAAATAGGGCTGCTTCGGAGGCGACCTTCTTGAAGATCTCGATCGTATTTTTTATTCCTTTGATTTTCGCAGGGTCCTCCGCCGGTCCCACCACAATATAGTCATTGTGCATGACCAAGCGGCGATTCACTCCGTATCCTTCGGCGACAAATTTTTTCTCCGCCGCCGGGGAATGGACGAGGAGAACATCGGCTTCCCCTTTCTGCCCCATGGCCATGGCCTGGCCGGAGCCTACGGCGATCGTCTTCACGAAAAACCCGGTCTTCTTTTCAAACATCGGGATCAGGACATCAAGGAGGCCCGAGTCCTGGGTGCTGGTGGTTGTCGCCAGAATAATGTTCTTCTGCTGCGCCTGAACGGGATTCCCCATCATCCATAGGGCCGCGAGGAGCGCCAATGCTCCCAAACAAAAAACTTTTCTTGATTTGACCATTTTCATTTTGTCTCCTTTCGAAAGGATCTATTTTTTTATCCCTTTAGCTTCCCGCCATTCCTTCGAATTGGGAAAGAAAAGCGGGCTGCCGTATTTGTCTTTGCCGAATTCCTCGACGATCTTCTGCCCTTTGCCCGGGTCGGTCAGCCATTTGACAAAAGTTTTCACCCCCTCGTGGTTGACCCGGGGAAACTTCTGGGGATTCACGGGCAGGAGGGATATGAAATTCAGCAACAAAATGTCGCCTTCGACGAGAACCTGCAGTTTGATCTCTTTCTGCAGCGACAGGAAGGTGGCGCGGTCGATGACCGTGTAGGCCTGCCTCTGGTCCGTGTGGCGCAGCGTGGGGACGTTTCCCTCCGCGCCCTTTTCATAGACCTGGTACCAGGAACCCTGCGGGCGGATCATCGCTTTATTCCACAATTCCATCTCGGCCACATGCGTCCCGGATTTGTCCCCACGGGAAATAAACGGAACCTTCTTCTCCGAAATAATGTGGAGCGCCTCTACGGCCTTTTTCTGCCCGCGGATTCCGGCCGGGTCCGCAGGCGGTCCCACGATGACGAAGTCGTTGTACATGAAATCGATCCGTTCGGTCCCGTAACCCTCCTGGATAAATTTCTCCTCCAGCGAACGCGCATGCGCCATGACGATATCCACGCTTCCTTTCTTGGCGATTTCCAGGGCCGCCCCGGTTCCGGCCCCCACATGGCGCACTCGAACTCCGGTCTCTTTTTCAAAAGCCTCCTCCAGGGCGCCCACGATCCCCGAATCGATGGGACCGATGGTGCTCGACAGAAGAATAAAAGACCGCTCCTGCGCAAAAGCGAGAACGGGCAGAAGAATCAACAGGATTACGACCAAATTGGCACCGAATTTCCCTTTCATATTTTCTCCTCTTTCATGCTTTTTGGGCGTACAGGATTTTCCCCGAATTTTTGAAATCGTAGCTTCCAAGCCGGTCCACCCGGCTGCGGAATTCCCGCGAATTCAGGACCTCGATAAAAGCCTGGACACTCCGGTCGAAAAAGGTGGCTTGATCCATGAGCATGTCGAAGCTTTCCTGGGTAATGGGGATAAAGGAGAGACCCAGAAGCTTGGATGCCGAAACGGTGGCGATCCCCACCTCCGCCTCCTTGGCGAGGATAGCCATCCCGACCTCAAAATGGGTGTAAACCTCTTTTTCATACCCCTGGATTTCGGCGGACGAAATATTCAGATTTTTCAAATGATGGTCCAGAAGAATCCTCGTCCCCGAACCTTTTTGCCGGTTGATAAAACGGATCTTCTTCTTGGTCAGGTCTTCGAACCCCCGGAAATGAAGCGGGTTCCCCGGCGCCACTAAGAACCCCAATTCGCGGTAAAAAAGGTTGACCACGACGGGCTTCAGATTCGGAAGGTAAGTCGCGAGAAAAGGGGTATTGTACTCCCCACTTTTGGGGTCCAGGAGGTGCGACCAAGCCAAGTCGGTGTACCCTTGGTTGAGCGCCTTGAGACCGTCGGTGGAACCGACATTGGCCGAGAAGATAAAGAGCTCGGGATGGGACTGCTTGATGAAGGTGTTCAGAATATCGAGGATCGGATCATTGCTGCCGGCGGCCAAAAGCGCCCCCTCGATTCTTTTCCCTTTTTTCCGGGCTTCGGCCATCCCGCTCTTGGCGTTGGTCTCGATCCATTCGTCGATGAGTTTCTTGGGAAAAATCCATTTCCCAGTTACCCGCGTGGCCGGAATCCGCTTTGCCTTGATCAGGGCATAAACCTGCTTTTCATGGATGTCCAGATACTGGGCAACCTCTTTGGTGTTGAAGATTTCCCCGGACATGATCCACCTCCTCGTTGGAAGATTATCATAATTCGCCACTTTTCCCTTGTCAACCAAAGTAATTACAAAATATTACTCAATATTACTTTTTTGACTTGAATTATCTATTTTTTTCCCTTACCATTTCTTTAAACTCCTTCATTCTCCATGGTTTCACTTTGAAAGCATGAAAATCGCCAACTGAGGTATATTAGAAAAATTGGAGGTGAACTATGAAAATCAGCGCCCGAAACGTCCTTCAGGGCAAAGTGAAGCGGCTGGTCCATGGAGCCGTAAATTCCGAAGTAACTATTGAACTGCCGGGAGGCATTCAGATCGTTTCGATCATCACCAAGAGTTCGGCCAAAAATCTCGCCTTGAAAAAGGGGAAAGAGGTTTATGCGGTGGTCAAAGCATCGAACGTTATGATTGCGGCGGATTAACTCCTGCCGTTTTCTGAAAGGATCCTTTTATTTCAAGGAGATTCCCTTTTTCGGCCTGAAAAAGAGAAGCGATGCTTGGGGGAGTTCCAAACAAACGACCCGCAAGAGGCTTCCTTTTTGGGCACGGGATTCCTTTGACCGGCCGAATCGGTCCCCGAAAGCCCCAGCGCGGCCTTTCGCCCCTTTTTCTATCCCCTCGGATCTCAGAGGGTTCGGTCCCCATAATCGGATTTCCTCTCAAGGTCAGCCTGATCTTCGTGGTATGGTGGCGTCTCCTTTTTTCCCCGCGCCTTGGATCACCGCAATCCTCCTCTCTTGAAGGTTGCGAATTTGATTCAGGGACTTGAGCTTGGCGTTTCCACCCATCAAAAGATGAAGCCCCAGCGGGGAACGCCCCGATTTCTTGAGTTTTTCGGTCACGGCGGCAAACCAATCCAGGGATCGTTGGCTCTTGTCTTCCCAGGATAGAATGGTGAGGTTCGCCTCCTGCAGAGATGTCTTAAGCGACTCGGCCGTCGCCATAAAACTTATGGACGGCTCGTCGGCCCAAGGCAAAGGATAGTGAGGCTCGCCGTCTTCACCCTGAAAAATATCATGAAAAACGAACCGCCCCCCGGGTTTAAGCACGCGGGCAATCTCGAAGAAGAATCCGGGCTTATCTGCAATATTCATCTGGGCGTGCTCCGTCCAGACAACATCAAAAGAACCATCGGCAAACGGGATCTGTAGGGCGCTTCCTTGAATGAATTTCACTTTTGCGGAAAGGCCAACCATTCCGGTCAGGGCTTTTGCCGTCTTCACATATTCCCGCGTCGCATCGATTCCCGTCGCCTGGCAGCGCCGTTCATCCGCCAGGTATCTTACTCCCCCCCCCAGACCACAGCCCACGTCGAGGACCCGACAACCCGGTCTTAGGTCGGCAAGATGGGCCAACTCCACCGTCGCTTCCCGGCCACCGATGTGAAACGAGTCGACCGGAGCTAAGTCCTCAGGCTTAAGATGGTCTAAATCCTTTCCCATGGCGGCAAGCGCCCGCAGGATCGAATCGTGGATTCCCCCCACCCCATAATGCCGGACAATCTTCTCCCAAGATTCCAACAAGAAACCCCTTTCCGCGGGTCTTTCTCGATAATCTCTTGTCTCGCCCGCCGCCCCTCAGGGGCAGGAACCGTAGCTCGCCCTTCTCTGCAATCACGGTCTCCGGACGCGCGGAGTGCGCGTTTGCCAAGCGAGGTCGTCATGATCCCCCAGGCAAGCCGACCCTGAACGGGGAATCGTTCCTGACTCCCGGGGAACCTTCGTCGCGAGCTTCTACCACCCCGGCGCCGGTTCCCTCCGGAGTCTGCCCCCGGCCCTGACCCGACCCATCTGGGATGAACGGTTTTATCTACAATTTGTACCGCAGGGCCGCGGAGGATGTCAACCTCTCATGAATTGCCTGTTCTAAAATTCCCTTGACACCCAATTCTCAATTTTGTACATTCTACCCACCGCCAAGCGAGTCCTTATCGATTCTTATCATTCGTGAAATTTGGTGGATTGTTGGAGGCCACTTCTTCAGGGAGGGAGAGTCATGGTTCCAGTCGCCTTAGTGAAGGGAGATGACCGAAAATCTAATATTCGCAGAGCTTTGGAATGGATCGCGAAAGACATCAACCTCAAAGGACGACGCCCGGTTATCAAGGTTAACTTTGTGTCCACCTACAAACCCCTGAGCGCCACCCACCCGGATGCTGTCCGGCCGATCGTGGAATTTCTCGCGGACCGCGGAGAAAAAAATATCGCCATTGCCGAGGGGGCGGCCTTCGGAAACACGGCCAGAGGATTTCGGGATTATGGTTATGAAGCGATGGCCAAGCAGTACAACCTCGAACTTATCGACTTGAATAATCCCGATTCGTGGAAAGTCGTTTTTGTCATTCACCCGGACTTGAAACCCCACCCCGTTAAATTGGCTCCGACCATGGTGGATCCGAATAATTACGTCATCTCGGTCACAAGGCCCAAAAGCCATCTCCAGGTGGGTGTCACCTTAACGGCCAAGAATGTGATTATGGGTTCTATCATGATCATGGACAAAGCCCGGATGCACCCCAGCGAAGCGGGGAACAGGGTCCTGGATTACAATCTTTTTACGGTCATGCAACATTTGCACATCGACCTCGCGGTCATCGACGGCTTTGAGGGTATGGAGGGGAACGGCCCCGTCCTCGGCGAGCCGGTGGATCATCGGGTGGCGGTCGCGGGGACGGATTACTTGGCCGTCGACCGCGTGGGCACGGAAATCATGGGGGCGGATTTCGACAACATCCGCTACCTTAACTATCTTTGGGATCTGGGCATGGGGGAGGGTGATTTGGGTAAAATCCAGATACTTGGCGATCCAATCGAGAGTTGTCGCAAAGCCTATAAGATGGCTCCCCGTTTTCTCAAAATGCGGCGGCAGGAAAAAAAGGAAATATACCAAAACCTGGCGTTGGAATAATAGGCGAGAATAAGGGGGGACATATGGGTTTAAAGAGAGAGCTGAAAATAGGTATTTGAGTTTATGATCGGTGTAAAATTGGGTGCCAACTTTGATGAACTCGTAAAAAGTCGTCATTCCCGCGCAGGCGGGAATCCAGAATCTGCCAAGATATTGAAAAGACTGGATTCCCGTTTTCACGGGAATGACGAAAATGAGCATTTTCAGACTTTTTACGAGACCATCAACTTTAGCCGGTTATCAAATTTCCTTTTAAAAACCATAGGGAACATAGGCCGTGATTGTCGGATTGGACCGGCCCGCTGACCCCCACATTGATCACACACTCCGGCACCCTGAAACCTAAGTACCAACCGGCCAGGAAAGGGTTGTCCTCGGGAATTTTGGCAAGATGGAAAAAGGCGAGGAGACGATGTCTTTACCTCAGGCAGTAGCTCCCAATATCCCCTGCCAAAAATATGTCGAGGGGAAGTGGCAGCAGATATCCTTATCGGTCCCTAAGGAAATGGCCTTTACCATCTATATCAACAACAAGGAACTGGTGACAATTCTGTGCACACCATTTAAGTTGAATTGTCTGGTTTTAGGATATCTGCTTGTTGAAGGTATTATTACGGATATGAAAGACGTGGCCTCGATGAGAGTCTGCGAAGAGGATGCCCTGGCGGATGTGAAATTAAACCAATCCGACTTTGTTTTTCCTCAAAAACGGATTCTAACCTCCGGCTGTGGCGGAGGGGTCAGTTTGAATACGAATATGGGTGCTTCCAAGATAAAAACCGAAATCGTTGTGGCCCCAAACCAGATATTGCAGCTGATGCGATCTATGCTGGAGAACGCGCAGCTATATAACCTTACCGGAGGCATTCATACTTCAGCTCTATGCCATGACATGGCCGTGATGGTAATGGGCGAGGATATCGGCCGCCACAATACCCTGGATAAAATCATGGGGGAGTGCCTTCTACGGAAAATATCCACAAAGGACAATATCCTCTTAACCAGCGGCCGAGTCTCATCAGAAATGATACGCAAGGCTTCCAAAATGGAGGTGCCGGTTATCGCTTCTTTGACCTCTCCGACACAGCTTGCGGTAATATTAGCCCGCGACCTTGATATTACCTTGGCAGGCTATGTCCGGGGGACCCATTTGACAGTTTATGCCGGCCCGGACCGTCTGGGCGCAAGAACGGGATGAAGACTCCGTCCCAACTGGCATTATTGATGGTCTCGTAAAAAGTCCATCTGCTGCGTTGCGCGGCAACCTCGCCCCGTTGAAGAAAATCGCTTCGAAATATCTAACGGGGTGAATCGTGCGGCCCCTAAGGGGCCTCTCTCCTCAGTTTTTGCGCGCCTTGCATGTAGGGGCACGCTGCGCGTGCCCGATATCGGGCGCGAAGCATCGCGCCCCTACAATTGAAACCATCGATTGAGCAACTTTTTACGAATTCATCATTATTTGCTTCAGAACATTTTTCCTCTCATCGCCTCGGCGAACATTTTGCCGATGATGCTTTCTTGCTCCCGGGTGAAGGTCATGGATACGTCCTGCCCCTTTTCCGGTTGGCCCAATCTATTGCCGACAAATTACCCTCATCTGGAGATCTCGGGAATCCCGAACCGGCGGATCCCCTTGCGGTTTTTTCCCGCTCTCTTCGCTCTTTCGTCGACTCCTTCGTATGCTGGCTGCCGGCGATCTCTGGAAAAAGGCTTATCCCTGCCAGGGCGCCCGCTCCTATGGCGGAGCAGTATCTTATGAAAGCCCGACGCGTGGAATTAAGATCTCTCCTGTAGTCTGACATCTCTCCGTCAACTTCCTCCCTATTTCTTGTCATAGGGATAATAAATCGGTTCCCCGTATTCCTTCAGGCGAAATCGCCCGATCAACTGCGCCCTTTTCCGGCAATCAGAATTATAGAATTGGTCGGCGAATACCCGGTTGTACTTCAGGTGAGGATGCTTTTCGACGCTGACCAGGCACATTTCGTATTCATTTTTTGGGCCCTTGACGAGCACCTCGAGGTTTTTGATCTTGGATTGGTGGAGAGCCCACGTGCTCGAATCGAGCATGTGGTATTCAAGTCCGCGATCGGCATCGAGAAGAGATTCGAGCATAAACTTCCTCCGGACCAGGTACCAATCGCTCCCCTCAGGCTGGAGACCCAGCTTTTTCCAGATCTCCATTTCCAGGATGTTCATTCCCCCGCCATCGGCGCGGGAAAGGTACTTAGCCCTGGCGGCGGCAATTCTCTTGTGGGCTTCCAACGGGTCGGAAATTCCGCGGATCTTGGCGGGGTCCTCTTTGGGACCCACAATGACGGTCAGATTGTACATGAGGTCCGTTCTTCTTGCCGCATACCCATCCTGGACGAATTTCTTTGTGGCCGCAGGATGGTGGCCCATCGTGATATGGGTAAGCCCATGACGACCCAACTCGAGGCCCGGTCCGGTTGGGGTCTTAATACAGCGAACGATGCATCCGGTTTCCTTCTCGAAAACCTTGGCCAGGGCATCGATCAGGCCCAGTTCGAAACGGGCTTCCCGTGGCCACAATGATTTGCTTGTACTGGGCGCTTGCCGCAAAGGGGAAAAGGACAAGAGCCGCCAGGATTCCGACGAGAACCCCCCATCTTTTTCATCATCGTGAATTTGCTCCTTCCAGAAAAAATCTCGCCTGCCATCCAATCGGTCTGGCAGGCGAGAGGATCCTCGAGTTGTCGCGGTTTATGTCTATTTGGGAAGAGGTTTAGCCGTGAATTTCATCCTGTGCCCCGACCAGGAAAGTTGAATCGGAATCGACTCCGGTTCAAAGATATATCCCTCCTTTATGGGTTTGAACACATATTCTCCCAAGGGAAGTTCCGTGCGAAACCTTCCCCAAAAATCCCGTCTTAATTTCCTCCACCTGGCCGAGGAGTTCCAGGCCAATGGTTATGTCTACGTCCTTGATCGGATGCCCATGTTCGTCGGTCACAAACCCCATGACGGGATATTTGTGCGGCTTGATGGCCCCATAAATCACAACCCTGGACTTGTCAACCAGATTCCACCCGCTTTCCGTCCAGCTGAAGTCCGTAGTCCCGGCAGGAAGAGGTTCGACGCGAATGGCGGTTACGCTGCGCACGGATGACCCGGCATTGTGGTCTTTATTGGCATCGTAATCCCACCCGTCCCCTACGGGATGCGGACGTCGAAGGCCGGTCGGGTCCTCCGGCAATTTTTTGCGGAAGAACCAACCGGTAAGGCCCTTCTCCTTCAAGAACGAGTCTTGTAGGGTTCTTGGGATCGGGCACCAATTTCCCTTTGTCCAGAGGGTCGCCTTCCCTCAGATAACCAAGCATCATATAAAGGCGATCGGGAATGTATGTGGCCGTCATAAAAATATCCCGGATCATAGTTGTATTCGACGAAATCCAGCCCCCCGTAGTAATAACCGTAGGGGTAAGGACCCATGACATCATACTGGATGCTTGCGGAGGTCTGGGGGTCCGGAGTGTCGATCGGAAAGGTCTTGGAAAACCCGTCCGGCGCAAAGACCGTGATCTGGGTTGCCTCCGGCCGCAGACCCACATGCGCCAAGAGATCTTTGATTTTTACGCCGCGATAACGGGCATAATTGTCCGTTGACTTGGAGGCATTGGACAAGAGCAGCTGGCTGTGATCGGGAAGCTTCAAGATCCTTTCCATATTCATCGCCACGACTGGAGCCTTTTTCAAACCCGGGTAGTCGTCTTTATCCCAGGGGTAAGAAAGGCTTTGAATCTCGGCCAAGTTGCTGAAGCTGTCGCCATCGGAATCCATTCCTTCGATCGCTGCGCACAGCCGCCTCGTTTCGCCCGGCATCCTTATACGCTTGGCCGTATGAGTTATGGGCACGGTGCCATGAGGCGGTTTGAGACCATAGTATGTGGCATAATCTCAGCTGCCGTAACTTTTCCCGAAGCGGTTCCCCCCGGATGACAAAGCGAGCAGTCATCCAATTTTGTAAGCTGAGCAAACGGGTAAACCGTAAGAAAATGCCTGACATCCTGGTCATTCTGATGGGAGCTGTAAGCAGCCAAACCCAAAGTTGCCAGGAAGCCCGCCAGGACAACTGCGGAAATGAATATCGCCCAGAATTTTTTCCTTTTCATTTGGCACCTCCCGTTGTTTGAGAATTTTGCAGGAAGGAATCATAAACGTTTTTAAGCATTTCAAGTCAACCAAAAAATAACTAAATATTACTAATTATTACTATAAATACTCTATATTATTGAATAATTATCGGAAGATAAGTTCATATGCGAAGGACATCTTATTCGGGGGGACGGGAAAATCCAGGCGGAGAGTATGATAAGGAATTACCCGAACTTTCTGAATTGCCGGGCTCTCATGCGGTTCGCAAGGAACCGTATCGGGAGGGAAAAATGCGAGGGAATTTAAATAGGAGGGAAAAGAAAAAAGGGAAGAACAATCCGAATTGTTCTTCCCTTGTAAGAATTATGAACAGCTGCATGAACCGCAGGATTTGGCAACATTTCCCGTTACGCGATACCCGGATCCCCTGGCGGTTTTAACGAAATCGACTTGAATCGGCTTTACTTGCTCATATAATCCCGTGTTTACGGCAAATTTGACTCCGCCTTCCTGAAAAACCTGGTCGTCTTCCTTAGGCTCATCCAGAGCCATGCCCAATGAGGGCCCCGATCACCCACCCTGGGAAAGATAGACCCGAATGGTTGGGACCGTTTCTCGATCCTTGAAATGCTCTTTGATTGCAGCCGATGCCTGCTCGGTTACCTGAAACATCCTTTGCCTCCTGTGGGAATCCAACCCGGTTGATTATCGCGCAAAGCGACGTATTTTAATTTTACCAAATATTCGGTGAATTCCCTAATATTATTTTCAATATATTGGATGCCTCAAATCGGAAAAACGATTCATTTGTCCAGCACATGCCTTTGCAGAATAAGGCAAGAAAAATCCCCCTCCAAAACCTTTTCTTCCTTGGAGTTTAAAACTTCCACCTGCACTTTTCTCCGCCTCCCCTCTTTTTCCGTCACCGTTGCCCGAGCGGTCAATTCATCGCCCACCCTTACCGGCCTTAGAAATTTGACCTGGGAGGAGAGCAGGACGACAAAGGGGTCGTTGACGGCGGTCATCGCCGCATAGTCGGCCAGCCCGAAGGTAAAACCGCCATGAACCAGCCCCTTCTCATCCACCCGCATCAAATCCGTGGTTTTCAAGACAACCGTCGCCTGCTGGTCCGTTTGAATCTGCTCCACCTTCCCGACAAATTCCTTCGAAGTCAGGAGATGGGTTTTCTGTTCCAAAATCGGCCCCCGTAAATAAGAGTGTCAGGTTAAGAAAAAGCATTACGCCACAGAGGAGCACACAGAGAGTTTAAGACATAAAAAATTAAAGATAAATCTCCATTATTTATTAAGGAAAGGACGCTTTATAGCCCTTGTGTTAACATGAACGGTTGCTAAACATCCCCACTCCCTCCCCTCTCCGAGGGGGAGGGTTAGAGTGGGGGCAAACTTCACAATGAATTCCGATAACGCGATTCAAAAAAGTCATTTTCGGGCATACAGGGCACCAGAATATGCAAATCGTGAAGCCAAATTATTACCCCCGTTGATTTAATCCTTTTCTACCTCTGTGATCTCTGTGCCCTCTGTGGCTAAGCCGTTTCAAAGTGCTTGAAACATTTTCCTCCGCCCTCAGGAGCCGAAACGATAATATTCCGTGATGAGGATTTGATTGTCGACCCTTTGGATCCCTTCCAGGGCCGTTACGGCCTTTTCACAGCTCTCTTTGTCCTTGGCCGTGGGAACAGACCCGCGCAGCGTCACCGTTCCTTGTTCCACCTGGGCGTTGACGTGACGTACCTCCATGCCCAGAACCCCCAACAGGGTCGCTTCGACTCTTTGGGTCAGGGCCTTGTTTGCCAGTCTTTCCCGGGACTCTTCTTCCCCCTCCCGCATTTCGCGGGATTGAGCGAGCTGCAGAACCATGGCCACCCCCGTGTCCACCGAAATCTTTTGGGTGTTCAGCACCAAGTCGTAAAGGGCGGCATCGTCCCAGTTCATGTCGAAGAACGTCCGAATGAATCCCTCCGAATCCCGATCATTCCGGCGGAGAAAACGCGCAACTTGTTTTTCGTCCCCTCCTTTTTCGGCCAGAAATCGTTTCACCCGCAATTCAAAGGGAGCTATCGCCCGCAGATGAAGGACCCCCGGAAGGTCCCTCAGGAGAACCTGCCCCCCTCGGCCCACAATGACCACGTTGCCCTTCCGGGCAAAATCATAGATCACCGCCTCCAAAAAATGCAAAAATTTCTTCCGCTGCACCTGCCAGGAATCCCAGAAAGGAGGTTTTTTCTCGTCGAACTTCTCAAGCTCCGGCTCGGGCAGACCATACGTCGCCAAGGCTTTTCCGATCTTCTCCTTGTCCACATACTCGTATTGGAGACGTTCGGCCAGGACCTGCGCCATCTCCGTCCCCAAACTTCCCATCTGCCGCGAAACGGTGATTACGGCCATCGCCCCCCTCCTTTCTGATGGGTGCGTAAAGAGCCCATCTGCTGCGGGGAATCAAAAAAAATTCTTCGACCCGGTTTGAATCTCCGGAGGTCCTTCTCCCCTTTTTGTCAGTATAATCCGAATCTGCAGAATATGAAAGATGCCCAAAATCCTGAAAACATGTGACCCTTCAGTGGCGGGGGGCCCGGGGCAGGTTTTGTTGTGGCCTGGGGGTTCGGGCGGTACGCGCCGGAAGCATCGGCCGGGATGGGTAGAGACTCGGAGAAAGCCCTGACCCTCCGCGGGGGGGAGGCGGGAGGGCTTGGCCCCCGCCCCCTCCACGAAGAAATCAGCGCCTCATGATTCCAAGCGGACCGTCCGGACCCCCAGGCCATGGGACCTCTTTCCACTTACCTCCGACCTCCATTCATAGCGCCTGGCCCCCCGTGACTGAAGGGTTACGAAAACATGCTGTTTTTCCTTGAAACCCTCTTTCCCATAAGCTAAAATTTACTGCAACCGACGGGAGGAAATATGGAAATCATCGAAAATACCTTGGCCGAAATGGACCGGGCTGCAGACGATTTTGTCGAAATCCTTCGCGGCGTTTCCGAAGCCGTTCTTTCCAGGCGGCCGGATGAAAAAAACTGGTCGGCAAAGGAAATCATCTGTCATGTCCGCGACACGGAGGAATATTTTTTAACCCGATTCCAGATGATTTTGTCCTTCGCCGAACCGAAATTCTCACCCGCCGATGCGGGCCGTTGGGCCGCCGAGCGCCAATACCTCCGCAATGATGTGGGCGAATCCCTGGCGGCCTTCCGGCAGAGACGCCGGGAAACCCTTGCGTTTGTAAAGGGAATCAAGCCCGAGGAGTGGGGGCGGACTTGCATCCATGCCGTCCGCGGGCGCATGACGCTGCGGGACTACCTCAACCTTCTGGCCGGGCACGACAAAAATCACATGGATCAGATCAAGCGGGCTCTGGAGGGGAAAATATAGAGGCTTTTGGAAAAAAATCATTATTTGACAAATAATTTATTTGAAAAACTTCAGAAAATGCTTTAATATTATGCCATGCTGTTCGATAACTAACTGGCCAAAGGTAACGGCGCCGCATGGTTTATTCTTTAAGAAGCCGCCTAATCAAATATCTTTTGATTGTTTTGATCCTTGCATTTTTTGCCATTCCCGTTTCCATGCTTTGCCTCTACGATTGCCGTTTCATCGCCCCGCAAAAAGCAGCCTCCATCCTGCTCTTTTTTTTCCGCTGACCAAAAATCCCCCCCACTTGCAGTCACACTGGCACTCATACTTTACTGGGCATCCACGTTAATCTTCGTCGTGGAGGTCTTGCCGCCGTGGTGAATAATGACGGCAATGGACCATGGACCGGCCATGATGAATTTCATGGTGGCCAAATACTTCCCCTTTTTCATCTTGGCTTCGGTCCTATAGTTCATAGGCGCCATTCGCGGCATGGGCGGCATGTAGTAGTTGACGATGACTTGAGCGTCGGTCACGGATTTTCCCGCCTTGTCCTTGATTTCGATTTCGATATGGTTGTTGCCGATCGCCACCGGGGGATTGCGGTCGATCGCGATTTCGACCTGGTAGTCTCCCGCCTTTTTCGAGGCTTCATAGTTTTTGGCCTCGGCGTCCGCCATCCAAAAAACGGAAAGAAGCAGGGTCAGAAGAAATCTTGTCATTGAATTCATGCGGGTCTGGGATTCTCCCTGAGCAATGCCATTATAACTCGGTATCGGTCCCTACGCCAGAGGGTTGAGTCGCAGCAAGACTTGCCGAAAGGGTCTTATCCCCCTTCATAAAAGGCATCCTGTGGGAAAAATACGTGGTCTTTTTTTTAAAAATACAGGAAATACCCTATTTGAATCGGCGATATGCATAGGGTATAAGAATGTTGCTTTTTGGTGGCTTCGCAAAAAGTTCATCTGCGCCGTTTCACGGCAACCCTTCCCCGTTGGATAAGAATCGGGCTTTGGGGATTCAGCGATAAATCCCCTGATATTCGATGCCCCCCCCTTTTGAAAAATATCTAAAGGGGAGAATCGTTGCGGCGCACCCGTAGGTACAAATCACGCCTTAGTTTTGGCGCGCCTTGTATGTAGGCGCGAGTTGCCCTCGCCCGATCAGGGGGCCCGGCCGGACGCCCTTACAATCGAAAGCATCGTTTGGGTAACCAAAAGGAGAAAAGGAGAAAAAATGAAACGGAGTCTTGTTTTGGGTCTCTTTATGGTATGCTGTTTGCTGCTCACGGGGCTGGTTTCTGCTCAGGATGATGTGAAAAAGCATCCGGCCTGCAAATACTGCGGGATGGACCGTCAAAAGTTCGCCCATAGCCGATTTTTTGTGGAAAACGAGGATGGGTCCACCGAGGGTACCTGCAGCATCCACTGTGCAGCTATTGATTTCGCTTTGAATATTGACAGAACCCCCAAGGTGATGCAGGTGGGCGACTATAACACCAAGGGTCTAATTGACTGCGAAAAAGCCAATTGGGTATTGGGCGGCAACAAACCGGGCGTGATGACCAAACGGGCGAAATGGGCGTTTGCAAAAAAGGAAGACGCTGAAAAATTTATGGCGGACAATGGGGGCGGGGCCATCACTTTTGAGCAGGCTTTCAAGGCCGCCTATGAAGATATGTATGCGGATACGAAAATGATCCAGGACCGCAGGAAAATGCGCCGCCTGCAGGAAAAAAAACATTGATAAAGCAGGGTCATCACAAGGATAGGCACGGCTCTTATGTTACCGCTTTCTCTTCTTAAGGTCTTTCTCACGCTCATCCTCACCCTGGCCCTATCTTTCCCGGCCGAGGCGGAAGAGAAGCAGGTTCTAAAACCATCGCCGAAGGATAAATGCCCGGTCTGCGGGATGTTCGTGGCCAAATACCCGGACTGGGTCGCGGCGATACGTTTTCGGGATGGATCGACGGTTTTCTTCGACGGCGCCAAAGATATGTTCAGATATTTTTTCGACCTGGAAAAATACAATCCCTCGAAAAAGCAGACGGATATTGAAATTGTTCAGGTAACCGATTATTACGATTTGATCCCGACCGATGGATTCAAGGCCTTTTACGTCAGCGGAAGCGAAATTTACGGCCCCATGGGCCGGGAGTTGGTCCCCTTTGCCAAGGAGGAGGCTGCTAAAGAGTTCTTGAAAGACCACAAAGGGATTTTGATTGTAAAATTTAAAGAGGTGACTCCCGCCCTCATAAAAATCCTCGATTAGACTTCATGCGCAAAGCCAAGAAATTCTTCTTTCTCATTCTGGCGCAGGGAATTGTTTTGATCCTGCTCGTTAGTCATTCCTTCTATCGAACAGGAATGGATCGCCCCTGGATCGAACAAAAAAAGCAGATGGTGCGGGATTGGCAACTGGCGGATCTCTGCCTCTTTACGGAGGCCGGTTACACCCGCCATCTCAGCCAGGCCGACCGGCATACGCCTTTTCAGAATTCCCCCATGGCGCTTGAACACTTCCCGTCCGGCTCCATCCTTCTTCCTCCGGAGTCTTTGAAAAAATAAAATGGAAAGCTGGGAGCGGCAAAAAAGTTTCTTGGATTTCACTCTCTCCTCTCTGCTGAGGCGCAAAGGCAAGAATCTGGCGTTGATCCTGGTCTACACCCTTATCGTTTTCGTGCTCGCCTCCGTTCTCTTCCTCACCCATTCGCTCCGGCGTGAGGCATCTTTGATTCTGCAGGACGCCCCCGAGATGATCATTCAGAAAACCGCGGCCGGCCGTCAGGATCCGATTCCTCTTCGTTACCGTGAACTCATTCAGAAAATTCGGGGGGTCCAATCCGTTGCCGGGCGCCTCTGGGGGTACTACTATGATCCGGTCGTGGGGGCTAATTATACCGTCCTGGTTCCGGAAAAGTTTCGGCCGGAGACCGGGAAGATCGCCATCGGTCAGGGCATTTCCCGGACCCGGCTCGTCTTCCCCGGCGACTCGATGGAATTCAGGGGCTCCGATGGAAAACTCCTGCAGTTGCAGATTTCGGAAATTTTCCCCGCCGAATCCGAGCTTGTTTCTTCGGATCTCATCCTGATTCAAGAAGATGATTTTCGCAATCTCTTCGGGGGACCTCCGGATTATGCCACTGATTTGTCCGTTCGAATCCGCAACCCCAAAGAACTGTCGACGATTGCCTTGAAGATCGCCGAGATGCTTCCCGACACCCGGATCATCCTGCGGGAGGAAATCCTGCGGACCTACGACAGCATCTTCAACTGGCGCGGGGGGATGATGGTTTTTCTCCTCTTCGGAGCGCTCCTGGCCTTTATCATCTTCGCCTGGGACAAAGCCTCCGGGCTCAGCCTCGAAGAAAGAAGGGAAATCGGCATTCTCAAAGCCGTCGGCTGGGAAACATCCGATGTGCTCCTGATGAAATTCTGGGAAGGCCTGGTCATCTCGCTATCCTCCTTTTTCATGGGAATCATTCTGGCTTATATCCATGTCTTTTTCACCTCTTCAGCCCTCTTTGCGCCGGCGCTGAAGGGCTGGTCCGTTCTTTATCCCAGCTTCAAACTGACGCCTTTTATCGATTTTTCCCAAATCGCGGCTCTCTTCTTTCTAACGGTGGTTCCCTACACCGTGGCTACGATAATCCCCTCCTGGAGGGCGGCGACCATCGACCCGGATTCGGTGATGAGAACCTGAGAACCATGATTGAGCTGAAGGACATCCGCAAGATCTTCAACCAGGGGCAGCCCAACGAATTTGCCGCCATCCAGGGGATCACCCTGAGGATCGAACCGCAAAAGATCACGGTTTTCAAAGGCCCCAGCGGCTCGGGAAAGACGACCCTCCTCAGCCTCATCGGCTGCATGGCCCGCCCCACCTCCGGAAGAATTATTCTCTTCGACCGGGAGATCACCAGCCTGCCCGAGCGTTTTCTAACGGAGATCCGCCGAAAAACCTTCGGGTTCATCTTTCAGCAGTTCAACCTTATCAAGGGCATCACGGTGCTGGAGAATATCCTGCTGCCGGCTTACCCGAGCGGAGAGAAGGTTTCCGCGATCAAGAAACGGGCCTTGCATCTTCTCGAGGGGTTGAACCTGACTTCCAAGGCAGATTCCAAAGTCGAATGGCTTTCAGGGGGGGAGGCTCAGAGGGCGGCCGTCGCCCGGGCCCTAATCAACAATCCTTCCGTGATTATTGCCGACGAACCCACGGCTCATTTGGACACCAAGCTCTCTCAAGAGTTGGTGGAAACCTTGGGGCGGCTCGGGCGTGAACGAAAGACCGTATTGATCGCGAGTCACGACCCTCTCGTTTACGAGTCCCCGGTTGTGGACCGGGTCATCCTTTGCCGCGACGGAAAGATCGAGGGGCCGGGCCCATGATCTTTCACCCGGCCATCATCGCCCTTCTCCTATCTTCGGTTCTGATGAGCTTTTTGGCGGTCTATTCCTCCTGCTTTGCCGTCCTCATCCATCGAAAATGGGATCTGCGAAACGGGAGCGAGCAGCAGCTGCTCATGGAAAGAAGGACTTATTTGATCTCGACAGTCCTGACCTATATTTTTGCCTTCCAGATCCTTTCCTTCTTTCTTTATATTTACACCGCCGACCGCCTCCACTCCCTTTTTGTGGGAGCCATGTGCGCGGCCGGAGCTCTCCAGGTCAATCCTTACGGTTACCCCGCCTTGCTCCTGAAAATCTTCAACTGTCTGCTGGCCGGGCTTTGGCTGATCTTGAATTACACGGACAACCAGGCCTTCGATTACCCACTAATCCGAAAGAAGTACGTCTTCCTCCTGTTGTTGGCTCCTCTTCTCCTGACGGAGACGTTTCTGCAGGGGGCTTATTTTTTGAATTTGGAACCGAACATCATTACCTCCTGCTGCGGCAGTCTCTTCAGCGTCGGGGAAAAAACCTTCGCTTCGGAAATCGCCTCTCTCCCCAGCCTTCCCATGAAGGCTGCGTTCTATCTCTGCATGGGGGCAACCGGGGCGGTCGGCCTCCTCTTTTATTTTCGCAACCGGGGAGGCTACCTTTTTGCCGCTCTGAGCGCGACGACTTTCTTGGTTTCCATCGCTTCCCTCGTCTCCTTCATCTCTCTGTATTACTACGAGCTCCCCACCCACCATTGTCCCTTCTGCATTCTGCAGGAGGAATACGGGCATGTGGGCTACCTTCTTTATTTCTTCCTCTTCCTGGGGGGAATCAGCGGCATGGGCGTCGGCGTTTTGATGCCCTTTCGGAAATTGAAAAGCCTGGCCGTTTTCATCCCGGTCCTCCAGAAAAAGCTTGTCTGGATCGCCCTCGCGGCCCATATTCTTTTCACCGCCTTTGTCACCTGGGAAATGATATTTACGGACTTCACCTTGGGGGAGTTTTAACGAAGGCAAGCGCCCCTCGGAGCAAGGCCGTAACCCTTCAGTCAAAGGTGGGAAGCCGCTACGGATTCAGGTCCGGCGTGAATACCAGGAGGTGCCCTGGCCTGGGGGTCCGGGCGCTACGCTTGGAATCACAAGGCGCTGATTTCTTCGTGGACGGGGGCGGGGGCCAAGGCCTCCCGCCGCTGAGATCGGAGTTTCAGGGCTTTCTCCGAGTCTCTGCTCATCCCGACCGATGCTTCCCGCGCGTACCGCCCAAACCCCCAGGCCAACAACAAAGCCTGCCGCCCCCCCTCTCACTGAAGGGTTACACAAGGCCCTTGATTTAATTTGACGAAGGGCCATTCCGTTATTAAATTTAGGAAATTTTTCTCTGCGTGCCCAGCGGTCTCTGCTCCGAAAAGACCTTTATAGGCTCTCGATCAGTTAACTCCCTCTCCCGGTTTACGGGAGAGGGGAAAAGAGCCCCTTCCGGATGGAAGCCGAGCGCCTTTTCATGGTTTTGGGTGCCTCAAAGAGGCATGAAGAACTGCGGTGAGAATTCATGGGGTTAAATTCGGGGACCAAGTCCAACTAACTTCACTCCCCTCCGCCCGCACCGGCCGGATATGCCCCGCCCGAATAAGAGGAGTGAGGTGCCGGTTGACCTCTTCCGGCTGCCTCCGCAGTGGCAGGGCAAGGGACTGGGCAAGGGCGGCTATATCCTCTTCGCCCGTGCCGGCGGGAAGAAGGATATTGGTTTCAAGTATTTCCCCCCCGATCAGCTTTCGCAAGAAATCCCAATGCCGATGCCGACCCAACTCATCCGTATTCTCCAAGCTCAGGGAGCCGTTTTTCTCTCGATTCAAAAGGTCGGAAAGATACCGGCGGACTCCTTGCCGGTACCGGCCAACCGTTTTTTTCAATTGCTCCCGGGTCACGTTTTGCGTTGAGGTCAGTGCATGACCCTGGCCGTAAAATTTCCAGTCATCCGTGTGGATTTGGATCTCCCACTCTTTTGCGCACTCCCGGATCTCGGTCCCCACGTATGGGGTCAAAAGATTCAGGCTGTAGGGCACCTTCAAGGAGTCGGCAAATTCGACGGTTTGCCGCAAGGTCTCGGGCGTCTCCCCGGGCAGGCCGATGACGAAGGAGGCGAGAACCCCGATCCCGGCTTCCTTGGTCATCTCCACGGCCCGCCGGGTTTGCTCCGGCGTTATCCCCTTCCGGATTCTTTTCAAGATCTCGGGGCTGCCGCTCTCCGCCCCGAAAAGCAGGCGTTCGCAACCCGCCTGTTTCATCCATTTCAAGAGCCCCGGATCGACCGTGTCCACGCGCGCGTAGGCCCGCCAGCGGATGGAGAGCTTGCGCCGATCGATCTCCCGGCAAATCGCAACCGCCCTCTCCTTTCGGAACGTGAACAGATCATCCTCAACCCGGAGGCGCTTGAATCCCAGCCGCGCCAGGGCCTCTATTTCATCCACCACCGCGACCGGGTCGCGGAAGCGCCCTTGGGCGCCGATCATTTTGCGGCCGACGCAAAAAACACAGCGATGAGGGCAGCCCCGGGAAGTGAGAATGCTCGCCCCGTCTTCAAAAGCCAGGTATTGGGAGAGCTTGAGGAGATGCCATGCCGGTCTTGGCCACAGATCGATGTTCGGCTGGAACGGTCGGGGGGAATTCCGAAGGATTGCTCCTTCCAAATCCCTCCAAGTCGACCCCAGAACCCCATCAAACCCTTCCTGCCTCTCTGCCCGGCCGGCAATCTCCGTTAGAGTTTCTTCCCCTTCCCCCCGCACGATCACATCGGCCCAGGGGTTCCGGCGGAGGACATTCTCGTCATCAAAGGAAACATGAGGTCCACCCCAAACCGTGATCGCCTCGGGGCAGACCTGCTTCGCGGCCCGGAGAAGCTTTCCTGCCGAGTGGAGATTGATTGAAAAAGAGGTTATCCCTACCAGACCGGGGCTGAATTCTTGAAGGGTCTTTCTCAGGTGGGAAACCGGGGAACAGCAGAGCTGCAGATCCTCCAGCCGGACTTCATGCCCTTCCTGCTCCAGCCGGGCCGCCAAATACAAAAGCCCCAAGGGCATGGTCAGGCTTTCACAGACCGGGTAGGGAGGGTTGATCAGCAAAACCTTCATTTTTTTGCTCTTTGAAGAAAACTGGGATTCAGGGACCAAGCGGTTCCGGCCCCCGGGCCCAAACATGGGTGGTCAGGACATTATTTCAGATGCCTTCATAAGTTAGCCATCGTCATCCGTTTAACCAATCACTTACACTCACACTATCCACTATACAGGCTTGAACGCCTCGATTTTTTCGAGGTGGTCGATCATTTTCAGATAGAGCATATCCCTTTTCCTGAGAATCTCTTCTTCCGTCCTTCCGCCGTAATCATAGATCCCTTTCGAACTCACCGGCCCCAAGTTTCCCTGCTCCACCCTTTCTTCGAGCAAGCGGGATTGGATCCCCAGGCTGCGGCACACATCCCGGACCACCCGCAAACCGTTGAAATCCATGCTCTGGGCAACGCCCACGATCGGCAGCCGGATCCCGAGGGTGGTCTTCACGGCGTAGTCGATGTCCTCGGGGGAAGCCCAGTCGTTTTCGATCATGTCGATGATGACCGGGATCATCGCGTGCTGGAGGCGGTTGACGATGTATCTCTGGAAGAATTTTTTCAGGACCACGGGCCGCTTCCCGATCCGCTCCATCAGCTTGGCCGTAAACTGCACGGCCTCCGGGGAGGTTTTCGGTCCGGGGGCGACTTCCACGAGGGGGATGATATGGGGTGGCGCGAACCAGTGGGCGGCCACGAACCGCTCCGGGTTGCGGATTTCTATGAGGCCGAAGATATCCAGCCCCGATGAGTTGCTGGCCAGAAGGGTCTTCTCGGAGCAGGATTGATCCAGCTGCGCGAAAACCTTCTTCTTGATCTCCGGCACCTCGAGAACGGCCTCAAGGACGAAATCCGCGCCGCGAACCGCCTCAGCCAGGTCTGTCGTCGGATGAATCCGTTTGACGATGGCCGGGATGTCGGCCACCTTGATTTTTCCATACTCGGCCAGGGTCTTCAGATTGGCGCCGACCAACTTCATAGCCTGCGGCAGGAGATCCGCCTTGACATCCATCAAGCCGGTCTCAATCCCAGCCGTCGCAAAAACCTGGGCAATGGAATGCCCCATCACCCCGGCCCCGACGATCGCGACTTTTTTTACATTCTTCGCTTCCATATCGCACCCCTTCGATCGAGAAAATTCTATCCTTGATTTCCCCTGCCATATTAAAAAGATTCCCCGTGAGAGTCAATAAAGAAGAATGAGCTCCCTTTTTAATATCAGCGAATGAATTTATTTTACCGCCCGCCCTACCCTCTCCCGCGAGGGGCATAAGCGCTAACTTATTTATTTCGTCATTCCGGCGAAAGCCGGAATCCAGAATCCATTGAAAATCCTGGATTCCGGGTCGCGCTTCGCTTGCCCGGAATGACGTTTTTCTCCTGCTTTCAAGAGTTTTGCAAGAACCTCATAGAAAAGAATTTCTTCCCCCTTGACGGGGGAGGGCGAGAGTGAAAATGATTATCTTTTGAGCAGAAACTCAGGGAAGGAGGAATGAGCTATGGCGAAAGAATGAAAGTGGAATAACCGCAATCATCCGGCAAGGGACTATCCATAAATAAGGCCCCTTGCCGGTTTTTTTCAGACAAGAAATTCCGGGGGCACCTCTCGAATCCGAGCCACATCTCGAATCCGCGTCGATACCGGAAAACCGCTGACGCATTGAACCGGACACGACCCGCAGTCGCCGCATACTTGAGCGGGAAGATGAAGAGAAGAAACAAGGTCCTGGGCGGCCCCCAGATTTCGATATCCGTAAAGATACATATAAGCCCGCATAAGATCGGGAATGGGAAGATTCTGACGACAGGGCGCCAAACACTTGTCGCATCCTTGGCAGTAGAGGCTGGCCGTCGAAAGCATCCGGTTTAAATGGGCCTTTTCCGGCTTTGTCAGGGTCATATTTTCCATGATTTTTAGATCCATTTCCAGTTCATCAAAAGCCGTAAAACCCGCAATGACCATGTGGATATTCGGATCCTGGAAAACCCATTTCAAGGCTACCTGGGCGTCTTCCGGCTGACGGTCCCGTCCATAGTTGCTTCGCGGGCTGCCGCCCATGGCCTTCATGCCGATCACGCCCAAGCCGGCAGCAGCCGCAGCGGCAATGGCCTTCTTCATCTCTTCCTGATGTTTCTGCCGGAAATTGAAGGCCGTCGCCACGACATCATAAAACTTGGAATCGATTGCCGCCTGGATAGTCTCGGGTTCATTACTGTGAGTCGAGATCCCGGCGAAGCGAATCTTCCCCACTTTTTTTGCCTTGGCCATGGCATTCAAGATCGGCTCGTATAACACCTGCTCTCTTTTCCCGACCCCATGGTGATGAAGGATATCCACATAATCCACCCCCAGACGCTTGAGGCTGATGTCCAGGCGGCTTAGAAACGCCTCCTCTGTGGCCCCCTCCGCATAGAGCCCGGTGGTCTCATTGCGGGGAAGATTGACCTTGGTGGAGATGAGAAAGGAATCCCGAGAACGTCCTTTGAGCACCTCCCCGATCACTTCTTCGTTCTTTCCCCGCATATACACATGAGCCGTATCCAAGTGCTTCAACCCGGCGTCGAGCGCCGCCCGGATTAAATTCGGGTTGTCCGAATTCATAACCCCCATGGTGATAACCGGGAGCTTCAATCCGGTTTTGCCGAAGAGTCGGGTAGGAAATTTGCCGGGATCCCGCTGCTGGACCAAAAACGTTTTTCCGGCCTTCTGCTCCCCTCCCGGGAGCAATAAAAATGCCCCCAAGCCGGCGGTGGAAGACTTTAGAAACTCCCTTCTGTCCAAACCCTTCTTAGGCATACGTTCCCCTCCTCTTTTCAATTTTTGCGTATTCTCGAAAAATGATATCCCGCGGCCGCGGTCGATCTCCTCTGATTTTTGAAGTATTGTAAAGGCCATCCCCTTTTTTTGCAATGATTCACTTCGGATTTTTGCGGCTCCAAATCAAAAGAGGCCGGGGAAAACAGGAGGTGGAGGCAGCCTTAGGAGAGGCAAGCCGGAAAATTCATTTCAAAAGCTATGGTTTGGCTCCTTTCAGTCACGGGTGGCCTGGGGGTTCGGGCGGTACGCGCCGGAGGCATCGGCCGGGATGAGCAAAGACTCGGGGAAAGCACCGAATCTCCGCCGAAGGATGCGGGAGGCCTTGGCCCCCGCCCCCTCCACGAAGAGATCAGCGCCTTAGGATTCCAAGCGTAGCGCCCGGACCCCCAGACCAGGGCACCTTCTGGTATTCACGCCGGACCTGAATCCGCAGCGGCTTCCCCCCCTTGACTGAAGGGTTACTGTGGTTTTATCATTTTGCTTGACAGAAATCCGTTTTTCTTTTAGCTTTAGTTAGCCTGGTTTTCCTGCCTTGCGGATTTAAACTGAAAAATCTATACCCTTCTGGAGTGGAAAATGCCCTTGGGATTTCAGAAGGTGCCGATTTCCCGCCTCCGGGGTGAGTCCCCTTCGGAGGCCGTTGTCGCCTTTTCCCCGAAGCCCTGATTCCACTTTCCCACAACCTTCACACTTCCTTTCGCCAAAGGAGGAAGTCATGACCATCGAGAAGATCTGGCATAAATCCTATGCCCCCGGTGTGCCCTTTGAAATCGAATTCGAAAAAATCACCATGCCCGAGGTCCTGAGCAGGAACGCCAGACAGTTTCCTGCCCGACCTGCGCTTCTATATATGGGGAAGAAAATCTCCTTTTTGGAATTGGATTCCCTGGTGAGCCGCTTTGCCAGGGCCCTTATGAAGCTGGGGGTGAAAAGGGGCGACAAGGTGGCCATGCTCCTTCCGAACATCCCCCAAATCGTGATCGCCAACTATGCCGTCTTCCGGATCGGGGCGGTCGCAGTCATGAACAATCCTCTTTACACCGAGCGGGAGCTGGATTACCAGCTTAATGATTCTGACTCCAAGGTATTGGTAACCCTGGATCTTCTGCTTCCGAGAGCCCTGAAACTCAAGGGAAAAACAAAAATAGAGGCCATCATCACCTGTCATATCAACGATTATCTTCCCTTCCCGAAGAAACAGCTCTTTCCTTTCGTCAAGAAGGACATGTATCGAAAAGTCGAGCCCCAGACGGATGTTTATCAGTTCTGCGATCTGATCGCCCAATCTTCCCCCGCCCCGGTCGAAAACGCCGCCTCCTGGGATGGCTTGGGAGCTTTTATCTACACCGGGGGAACGACCGGCGTCAGCAAAGGGGTGATGTTGAACCATGGGAATATTTCCTGCAACGTCCAGCAGTTTGCGGCTTGGTTCCCCGATTTGAAAAAGGGGGAAGACAGCATCTTGGCTGTTTTTCCCTTCTTCCACTCCGCCGGATTCACCGCCATTCAGAATTACTGCATGTGGATGGCAACGTGCGATGTTCTCGTTCCCCGCCCCTCCCCGGAAAGCGTTTTGGAAATGCTGAGGAAATATAAACCCCGATATCTCCCCGCCGTCCCGACGATCTTTGTCGGCCTGCTGAATATCGAAGAATTCCGGAAGATGGATCTATCCTTCATCAAGGGGTTTTTCTCCGGGGCGGCGCCCCTGGCCGCCGATACCCTGCAACAGCTGAAGGATTTGACCGGGGCGACCCTGCTCGAGGTCTATGGCCTGACGGAGACCACCCCCATCGCCACAGCGACTCCCTGGGGAGGGAAGATCAAACCGGGGACCGTCGGCACCCCGGTTCCGAATACGGAGATAAGAATCGTAGATGTGGACACAGGGAAAGAGGAAATGCCCATCGGATCGCCGGGAGAGGTTCTCATCAAAGGGCCGCAGGTCATGCAGGGCTATTACAAAAAGCCCGAAGAAACGGCCCATGTCCTCAAAGACGGCTGGCTTTATACCGGCGATATCGGCCTTTTTGACGAGGACGGATACTTGACCATCGTGGACCGCAAGAAGGACATGATCATCGCCGGCGGCTACAATGTTTCCCCCCGGGAGGTGGATGAGATCCTGTTCGAGCATCCGAAAATTTTGGAAGCCTGCACCATCGGAGCGGCCGATCCTTACCGGGGAGAGACCGTAAAATCTTTTGTGGTTGTCAAACCGGGGGAGACCCTGACCGAAGAAGAAATCGCAAAGTATTGCCAAGACCGGTTGGCGGCCTACAAGGTTCCCAAAAAGATCGAGTTCCTGGAAAGTCTCCCCAAGAGCGCCATCGGAAAGATCCTGAGGCGGGAGATCAAAGAGATGGACAAGAAAAAGCAGATGCCCAAGGCCTAAAGGCGGGAATCCGTGATAAAATATCTTTGGGGAATCGCAGGGCGTGAACAAAGAATAAAAAAACAGAATCGGGTTCAGAAAGGAAGAAAAGGATGAAGAAGCTTGGAAATCCAGCCGTTATTTTTGCTTTGGTTTTGGGCTTCGGGACTTTTGGGGCTGCCCCCGCCCTGGCGGACAAGGCCGCCGTGGCGATCGAAGCGCCGGCAAGTGCGGCCAAAGGCGCCGAAATCACTATCCGCCTGACGGTCACCCATAGTTCCAACACGGAACGGCATCATGTCGACTGGGTTAAACTCTGGGTGAACAACCAGGAAGTGAACAAATGGGAATATTCCGCCTCCAAATTGCCCGAGGCGGTTCCTTTTACCCGGGAAATCAAGATTAAAGCCAGTACCGACCTGGAAATCAAAGCCGAAGCCAGCTGCAACGTCCATGGCGGGAAGGGGCCGGCAACGCTGAAGGTTGCGCTCAAATAGCCGGCCCATGAACGGGCGCGACTGCAGGGCGGCGCTCCCCTTGTGAAAATCTTTTCCTCCGCCCTTTCGCCCCGCGTGCAGGAAAGGGGTAAAATGCTTGCGGATACCAGGATGGCCCTAACCCGGGAGGATTTCAAGCATGAAAGTCGGCTCGATCATCGAACTCTTCGGCATCATCAACTTCCTGTTGGTTCTTTTCCAGGTAAGTTCGGGGCTGCGCATCTTCAAGGTCCCCTTTGCTGTCCATAAAAAAACCGGCCTTCTCTTGCTCTTTACCGCTCTCCTCCATGGCGGGCTGGCGATTTATTTCGATTAGCCCCCCGCCGGCCAAAGAGTCTGCAAGCTTTTACCCTTTTTTAGGCTGGGTCCCCGGCGAAAAATTTGTGCGGATCGAAAAGGCGAAGGGGGCCATTTCCTCGAATTCGGGTTGAGGATTTTTTTTCGGGTTGGACGCGATCCTAAGAACCCATCCGGGTTTGGCTTGTATCTTTTGGACAATCGCCCTGGGCCGGCTTTTTCCGTCCTCGATGATCCCGATCAGATGAAACTCCTCCTCTCCCTCCGGCTTTTCGAAAGGACCGCGGGGCGTCACGAGAGTTCGGAAGGTCTTTTCTCCGGCGGGAGCGGCCTTCCTTCTTCGTTGACGGCTCTTTTTCCCTCTGCTAAGCTTCTACCTGACGGGAAGTTGACCATCTTGCCGGAGATTGGAGCAAAGGGCTTAAATGAAGCAAGCGGGCTATTATGGAATTAAGAACGTCCGCGTGGAAGAGGCCCCCGAACCCCGGCCCGGCCCGGGAGAAGTGAAGGTGAAGGTCAAATACTGCGGGATTTGCGGTTCGGACCTGCATGAGTATCTCCACGGCCCCTTTCCGCAAACTGTTTTTGGCCATGAGGCCTGCGGGGAGGTCGCGGAAACTGGGTCGGCGGTTAAAGGTTTTGAAGTCGGCGACCGGGTCATCGCCATTGCCAAGGGCGCCTATGCGGAGTTCCTGGTCTGCCCCCCTGAGAGGCTCCTCAAGATTCCGGCGGGCATGGACTGGAAACGGGCGGCGGTGGTCGAGCCGCTTGCGGGAGCAGCCTATGCGATCGACCAGGGCGGCGTCTTGCCTCGGGACACCGTTCTGATTGCCGGGGCGGGCCCGGTGGGGCTTATGATTCTCCTGGGCCTGAAGGCGCTCGGCGTGGAGAAGGTGTATGTTACGGATATCTCCGCCAGCCGCAGGGAAAAGGCCCGGGAATTGGGGGCGACCGCCACGGCCGATCCCCTTGAGAAGAAAATCCCGGCCTGGATCAAAGAGGCGACCGGAGGGCGGGGGGTGGACGTTGCGGTCGAAGCCGTCGGCGTGGAAGCCACCTTGAAGGACTGTCTGGCGTCGGTCCGGTTCAAAGGGAAAGTGATCGTTCAAGGAATCTTCACCGACCGCGTGCCGATTCACCTGCTCGGTTTCGTAACCCGCGAAACCACCATGATCGGGACCAATTCCATCAATCCCTCGTTGGCCCTGAAATGGATCCAAGATCAAGGGGTTCAACCGGAGGCGATCGTCACCCGCATTATCCCCCTTGCCCAAATTGTCCCCGCCGGGTTCGAGCCTCTGACGGCAAGAATGAAAACGGAAATAAAGATTCTCGTGGAACCCTGAAGACAACAGGGGCAGGGTATCGGGGGTGGGGTGCAGGAGAGAGCCGGAAACAAATCTCCCGCCTACCCCTTGCGCCCAACTCCCTCTCCCTTCTCAAAGTCGAAACGCCGCAGGTGAGCTTTTTGCGAAGCCATCAAAGTTCGAAAATAAACGGAGGAAAACCCATGGAGAAGCAGCAGAAGATCAACTCGTTAGACATTGCTCTGAGGCAGGTGGATAAAGCCGTCGCCCACCTTGATCTCGACCCCGGGATCATCGCGAAAGTCAAGAGCACCCGGCGGGAGCTCACGGTCAATTTTCCCGTTAAGATGGACGACGGATCCATCAAAATTTTCACCGGGTACCGCATCCAGCACAACACAACCCGCGGCCCGGCCAAGGGCGGGATCCGCTACCATCCCGATGTCGACCTGGACGAAGTGAAGGCCCTGGCCATGTGGATGACCTGGAAATGCGCGGTGGTCAATCTTCCCTTCGGCGGAGCCAAGGGGGGCGTTACCTGTGATCCCAAGAGCATGTCTCCCCGGGAGGTGGAGAACATGACCCGCCGATACATATATGAAATCTCCATGATGATCGGGCCGGACCGGGACATTCCCGCCCCGGACGTGAACACCAATCCCCAGGTCATGGCCTGGATCTTGGACACGTACAGCACCTTGAAGGGCTACTCCGTGCCCGGCGTCGTCACCGGCAAGCCCCTGGAGTTGGGGGGATCTCTGGGAAGATTGGAAGCAACCGGCAAGGGGGTCTTCACCATCGCCCAGGAGTCCGCCAAGTATTTGAACTTCCCCATCGAAGGGGCCCGGGTGGTTATTCAGGGGTGTGGCAACGTGGGCGGGACAGCCGCCCAGTTTTTCGATCGGGCGGGAGCAAAGGTCATCGCCATCAGCGACTACCAGGGAGGAATCTACAACCCCAAAGGGTTGAATGTCACCGAAGCCTTGAGCTGCCGGAACCAGTATTCGTGCTTTATTACCCACGAAGGTCCGGGGTGGGAGGAGCTCACGAACACGGAGCTTCTGGAGTTGGATTGCGACATTCTCATCCCGGCCGCAATCGAAAATCAGATTACCCACACAAACGCCTCCAAAATTCGGACGAAGATGATCGTGGAGGGGGCCAACGGGCCGACGACGCCGGAGGCGGATGACATTCTCAACGACCGGGGAATTTTTATCGCCCCCGACATCCTGGCCAACGCGGGCGGCGTCACGGTTTCCTATTTCGAATGGGTCCAGAACCTTCAGGAACTCATCTGGAACGAAGAGGAGATCTCCGAGCGCCTCATTCGCATTCTGAAGAAAAGCTTCGGCGAGGTTTTGGCCATATCCCAGAAAGAAAAAGTGGATATGCGCACCGCCGCTTTAATGCTGGGGGTCGGCCGGGTTGCCCAGGCAACAAAGCTACTGGGAATTTACCCCTGAGAACAGAGAGATCTTTCTGTTTCCTCCCCGAGGGGCCTGCCGCAGCTGCGGCAGGCCCCTCGCCGTTTCAGCTCGCCAAGAATTTTATGAAAAGAAGAAATCCCTTACGGCCAAGTGGTCCCATTGCCGGGCAACGAGAAGGCTCGTTTGATTTCCAAACTAATCCTCATGCCCAGAGCGTCACCCGCGAACCATGAAAAAAGTATACCCCTCTCTCGCTGGCGGGAGAGGGCAAGGGTGAGGGTGGATCCATGAGTTTCCCCCTCCCCTTAATCCTCTCCCCGGAGGGCAGAGGAGGACGGAAAGGAGTTATTTTCTACTTAAATGGTCGATGCTTCTCCCCATTTTACGCTATGCCTTCTGCTCTTTGCGTATTCCTACTCTAGCTTTCCCACCTTTTTTTCCACCCGCCGCAGAAGCTCTCCGGATTCGATCCGGGAAAAAATGCGGCCTATGTCCTCGCTGAATCTCCGGTCCCCTTTGATCGGCGGAACCTTCTCCCGCACGAGCTGATAGGCCGCGTGGATTCCCCTGCCGGGCTTCAGGGGCAGCAGAAATTCCAGCCCCTGCGTGGCGCAGAGCAGCTCCATGGCTAAGATGTTTTCCACGTTGCGGACGATGTCGCGGGCCTTGCGGGCGGCGATGGTGCCCATGGAAACGTGGTCTTCCTTGTCCGCCGAGGTCGGAATGGAATCCACGCTTGCGGGATGAGCGAGGACCTTGTTCTCGGAAGCGAGCGCCGCGGCGCTGACCTGAACGATCATCAGTCCCGAATGAAGCCCCCCTTCGGAAGTGAGAAACGCCGGAAGACCCGAGAGCGCAGGGTTGATCAATTTTTCGATCCGCCGTTCGGAGATCCCCCCTAATTCGGAGACGACTATTCCCAGAAGATCCATGGCAAAAGCGATCGGCTCCCCGTGAAAGTTCCCGCAATTGAGAATCTTTTTCCGGTCGGCAAAGATCAGCGGGTTGTCGGTGGCCGAATTCACCTCGACTTCCAGGGTGCGCCGGACATACTGCAGCGCATCCCGCACAGCCCCGTGCACCTGCGGAATACAGCGAAGCGAATACGCGTCCTGAACTTTCGTGCAGGATTTGTGAGACTCGGCAATCGGGTCGTATTTTCCGAGCTTCTGAAAATTTTTGGCCACCGCCAACTGCCCCGGCAGGGGGCGAACTTTTTGAATATCCGGGTCAAAAGCGGAAAACGTTCCTTTCAAGGCATCCAGCGTGCAAGCGCCAATGATATCGGCGGCCTTGCAGAGGCGCTCGGCGCGCAGAAGCGTCAACAGCCCGACGGCCGTCATAACCTGGGTCCCGTTGATCAGGGACAGCCCTTCTTTGGCCTTCAGGGTAATCGGAGAAATCCCGGCTTTTTTCATGGCTTCCCTGCCGGTCATCTTCTTCCGTCGATAAATCGCCTCCCCTTCGCCGATGAGAACCGACGCCAGATGCGCGAGCGGCGCCAAATCCCCGCTGGCCCCGACCGATCCCTGTTCGGGAACAAGCGGGTGAACGCCCTTGTTGATCATCTCCACGAGAGCCGCGAGAACCTCATATCGCGCCCCCGAATACCCCTTGGCCAAGACATTGGCGCGGAGGACCATGATGGCCCGGGTCGTCTCCTCCTCGAAGGGCGGGCCGACCCCCACGGAGTGGCTCCGGATGAGGTTTCGCTGGAGGTCCTCGACCTGCGCCGGGTTTATGACCTGGTCGCTGAGAAGACCGAAACCCGTGGTGACCCCGTAGATCTTTTCGCCCCGCCGGAGGGCGCTCTCCACAAAATCGCGGGATTTTTTCATCTTCCCCCGCACCGAAGGATGGATCGCCGCCAGGGCCCGTCCTCCGGCGATTTCCTGCGCTTCTTCCAACGTCAGATGTTCACCGTCCAAAGCTATTTTTTTCATTTTCGTCCATTTCGTATTTTTCGGTGATTTCTTATCTCTTGATTTGTGGCCCCTTAGCGCATTTTAGGCATTTTGGGCACTTAAAAAATCTTGTGCCCACAGTGGGGACAATATTTGAATTCCGAAGAGAGCTGTTCGCCGCACTTAGGGCAGCGGCGGGCCGCTTCGGGATGAAAAAGATCCGCCTGAGGCCGCCCGCCTTCGTCAAACACTCCGCCGCAACGGCCGCATTCCAGAAACGGCTCTCCGCGCTTGACCGGAATCAGGGGGATAAAGAACAGGCTTAGATAATGATCCAGCCGTTTCCGCCTGGCCGACGGCAGGCCGCAGGTCGGACAGGGCCAAGGTTGATCGTCGATCTGAATTTTCTTCGGCTGCATTCCGCCAATGAAGATGAAGACGCGCCTCCCTTGGAATCCAAAGGATTCTGCTCCTCAGGACTCGCTCAAAACGGGTAATAGCTTAGCATAAAAAGAAAGCGGCCCCTTGTGAATTTTCCCTGGATCGCATTTTTATGGTATAAACGGATTTTCTGGGTTGAATGACCTTTGGAAAATCCGGGAGAACCTAATTCCTGCCAATGCCATCAAAACTCTTCCCAAGATTTGATCGGAACACCCTTGCGGGGTTTGCCGCGATCCTCCTCTGGAGCACCACGATTGCCGTTGTCCGCAGCCTTTCGGAACAGATCGGGGGCCTGACGACCGCAGCGTCGGTTTATCTGGTCGGCGGGGTGATTTGTCTGCTGCGCCTGGGGTGGCGGGGGGACTCCCTAAGAAACTTTCGCAGACTTCCTCTCCGCTACCTTTTCGGGTGCGGAACCCTCTTCGTTTTTTACATGCTCGTTCTTTACTTGGCGGTGGGGATGGCCAAAAATCGGCAGCAGGTGCTCGAAGTGGGCCTGATGAATTACCTTTGGCCGGCCCTGACCATCGTCTTCTCCGTTTTTCTCCTGAATAAAAAGGCCAGTCTCCTTCTTTTCCCCGGCGCCTTTCTGGCCGTGGTTGGAATCTTTTTCGTAATCGGCCAGGAGGTCTCCATTTCCTGGGATTCTTTCACAAGAAATTTTGCCGACAACCCCCTTGCTTATTCTTTCGGGCTGCTGGCTGCGATTTTTTGGGCCCTCTATTCCAACTTGACGCGCCGCTGGGCGGAAAGGAGCGGCGGAGGGGTAGAGCTTTTTATCCCGGCTACCGGGGTTGTTCTCCTGGCATTCCGTCTTCTCAATCCCGAACCCGGTTTCTGGACGATTCGGGCAGGGTTAGAAGCCGGTTTTTTAGGAATCGTTACCGTCGTCGCCTACATTCTGTGGGACCGGGCGATGCGAAAAGGGGATGTGGTTCTGGTGGCGGCCTTTTCCTACTTGACCCCGCTCTTCTCAACCATCGTAAGCTGCCTGTACCTCGGGATCAGCGCGGGGATTTCTCTTTGGGTCGGCTGTATCATGATCATTGCCGGATCTATTTTGAGCTGGATTTCCATTTCCGAAGCGCGCACCGAAAGCTCTAAGTAAGGTCCATCCAGTGCACAACCTTCTCCAGGGGTTCCCGCCTGCTCCTAAAACGGTTGACCATAGCCCCCTCATCCGGGTAGCCTACAATAGAGACCGTGAGGCGCAAGTCGCCAGTGGCAAGTAGTCCGTGGAAATGACCCAGCCCAAAAGCAAAAGGGCGGAGAGCAGGGTGACTGTTTTCCGGGTTGGGAAAAAGATTAACATGGGAGACTGTCGAACTCGCGGAGGACAAACTGGGGAGAAATTATTTATAAGGCGAGGAGGGTAAAATATAAAGTAGTCATTGCGAGGAGCGACGCGACAATCTCATGAGATTGCTTCACTTCGTTCGCAATGACACTTTTTGGATGTCAACTGATTTAAGCCGTTTAGTATAAATAGGCTCAGGAATTAAGTGAAACAACGATTACGGGCCGAAAACAGCAATGCTTGCAGAAAAAGGCTCAAAAGTATTCATGGCCCCAATCTTGATGAACTCGTAAAAAGCTCCAGATGCAAGGCGCGCAAAAACTGAGGATAGAGGCCCCTTAGGGGCCGCAACGACGAAGTTGAAGCGCCACGCAGCAGATGGACTTTTTACGAGACCATCAATCTTTGCATTTCACAAGGGAAAAGCTATGGTGCAGATCTCCGCACCGTGATTTCTATCAAGGCTTTCTTTTTGCCTGCTTATCAAGGTTGTTTTTTGATTTTTGTTTCTGTTTTTCGGCATTCTGTTTCTGACCCTTTTCCTTATCTTTCTTACCGCCCTTGTCTCCCATTTCATACCTCCTTTTCACGTTATCCCTTGTCTTCTCGCCGCGAGGGTGCTGCTGCGTCGTCAGTTCTGTCTTTGCGTACTTTCATGAACATTCCTGGTAGGCCGACGAGAGAATTCAGCCACGCGGGCCGAGGGCCTCCGACGGCCGGAATGAATAGTTAGGCAAAACGTTCCTTAAAGATGATTTCCTCTTTCTTGAACCGAGGCATCGCTTTTATCTGTGCTTCTCGAATAAGAGCTTTGGAATGCGTCAAGCCTTCTTGTTGATAGAACAACTTGACGGGCAGGCGAGTTCGGGGGTAGGTTGCCCCCCGCCCCTCACTATGTTGGTTGACCCGAGCCTGCACATCTTTTGCTATCCCCGTGTAGAGCGGCCCATCCCCGCAGCGGAGGATATAAACTGGCCAATCCTTTCGCCCCCTTCTCTTCATCCCTTGGATCATCCTTAGGTATTTAGTCTCCACATTCATTCTCTATAGATTAGAGCTTCATTACAGACGCTTTTGGGGATTGGAAGTTACCGATCATCAATCACGGTTTGTAATATACAACTTTATTTGAATTTTAGGAAGTGCGGATTACAGGAAGGAGTCTTCACTTGACCTGGCAGCGCCTGTGATGTCAAATTCTGATTTTCACAGTTGGAAGCCCGGGGGCAGATCTTTATTCTTAATAATCTGGCCTCCACCCATAAGTCTCGTGTCTCATTTCAAAAACACCTCCCAAACCATACCTCACGCAAAGCCGGAATTGCTTAAAAACCTGGATTCCGGGTCGCGCTCCGCTTACCCGGAATGACGATTTCTCCTTGATTCCAAAAGTTTTGCAAGAGCCTCCTTCGATAAGCCCCTATTTCATTTTGTGTTTAACGAAGGTTCCGCGCTCGTATTCGTCGAAGGCGACTCTCAGTTCCTCCTGGGTGTTCATGACAATCGGCCCGTACCAGGCGACCGGTTCCTGAATCGGCTTTCCGGAAACTAAAAGGAATCGGACCGGCTCCTCTTGGGTGGAAATGGCTACTTCATCCCCATCCCCGAAAAGGATCAGATTTTCGGGGCCAAACAGACATTCTCTTTTGAAATCAAAATAATTCGCCCCTTCCACTTCATGCGCATACGCGTCCCGCTCCCGATCGAAATAGCCCTTGCCCGCAATCACATAGGCAAAGGCCGTCTTGCCCTTGCCGATTTGATGAAAAAACCCCTTCCCGGGAGGGACGGTCACATCTAAGTATTCAGGATTTATGACAATATTTTGAACCGGCCCTTTAACCCCGTTCACTTCCCCGCAGATGATTTTGATCTGAACGCCCCCATCCAGGCTGACTTCCGGAATCTGGCGGTTTTTGATTTCCTGGTAACGGGGGTCCATCATCTTGTGGGCGGCGGGAAGGTTGGCCCAGAGTTGAAAGCCCCACATCAAACCATTATCTTCCCCTTTCGGCATCTCCTGATGGATGATCCCGCTTCCCGCAGTCATCCATTGAACATCCCCCGGCAGAATCATCCCTTTATTTCCCATGCTGTCCCCGTGCTCTACTTTCCCATGGAGGACATAGGTTATGGTTTCAATTCCCCGGTGGGGATGCCAGGGAAACCCCTTCAGGTAATGGGCCGGGTTGTCCGCATGGAAGTCGTCCAGGAGAAGGAACGGATCCAGCATGGGAACATGCTGATTGCCAAAGGCCCTTTTCAAATGAACCCCGGCTCCTTCGATCGTCGGCCTGCTCTTTAAGACCTTCTTGATCTTTCGAAATTTGGCCATGGCATCCTCCCTTTAAAAGACAGTGTCAGTGGTTAGGACAACCCGAATACGGGTTCATTCCATTTTCCTTCAATTACCCCCATTAAAAAATAGGGTGCTTTCCGTATTTTGAGAGTCAAAACCCTTTATTTGCATGAAGTATCTGTGCCATAATTTGAGGGGGAAAGGGGAAAGGGAATGAAATATAGAAATAAATACCGGTTGAGACTGGGAGATGGGCGCAGCGAGCCGATTCCCGGGCTCGAAGGCGCCTCCAGAATCATTATGATCGACGAGGAGCAGGTTGGCGCGCAGGATATCACCTTCGGCTTCAGCAAATACAAACCTAAAGGCTCCATCCACAAGAAACACTCCCATCCCCATGCGGAAGAAATCATGTATATTCTTGCGGGAAGAGGAATCGGCGGAGTGAACGACGAGGAAGTGGAATTAGGGGCCGGGGATACGCTCTGGGTTCCGCGGGGGGCCACGCACTGGTTCTACAATCCCTTTGAGGAAACCTGCGAGTTTCTCTTTCTCTATACCCGGCCCACGCTGAAGGCGGCCGGTCTTCAAGGGACGGAATCAGGAAAATGAAGAAGTCGTCATTTCTGGGCAATGCCCGCGAAGGTCGGAGGCAATCCGGAATCCATTCACCTGCGAAGCGGGATTTGAGCGGTTCTGGATTCCGGCTTCCGCCGGAATGACGGAGGAGAAAAAAATGCGGGACGGGATTTCCCCCCGCCCCGCAGATCTTATACTATCCTTTTTTAACGCCCCATTGACGCGGCCACTTGTATCCTTTCTGAGCGGTAATTTCCTGGAACCGCTTGACGATCTCCCAACCCGGCAAGCCCATCTTGGCTACTTCATCCGCCCACTCGGCGGGGATATCTTCGATCAAGCTCGCCCATTTCGCCCGCTCCGCCTCGGGAAGAGCGGAGAATTTTACGCCCTGAGTCTTCCATTCGCTCCAGAGTTTCTCCTGCCATTTGGGCAGAAGATTTTTGGTATGATGGATTTCCACTTCTTTTCCCGTTTCGATCAGGATCTTCTGAATTTCCGGAGACAGGCTGTTAAACGTCTTCAGGCTGATCATCAGATCCCAGGGGGCGCCGATCATGGCGTTGATCTGCACAAAATTGGGGGCCACTTCCTGAACTTTGAACGCATTCATGTGGGTGATGGGATGGAAATCCATGTCGGTGACTTTGGTCTGCAGCAGGGTATAGCGCTCATGCATGGGAGCCACCACCGGCACGGCGCCCGTGGGCTTTGCCCATCTTGCAAAATATCGGCCGATGAGCCCGATCCGTTTCCCTTTGAAATCATCCAATGTCTGAATGGGGGTTTTGGAACAAATGTCGTAGGGCATCGTCGAAAAATTGGAGATCAAAAGGGCGTTGGCCTTCGCCAGTTCGTTCCGGAATCCGGGGATTTCCTCATATAATTGCCGCTTAGCCTGGAGAACCATATGGCTGTCCAAGGGGCCCGAAGGGGAAAATGTATTCAAACGCTCCCAGGGGGAATTTTCCGGGGGTATAAATGCGGCAACCCAAAATGATTTCCACCATTCCTTTTTCCAGAAGATCGATATGGCCCGCGGGCGGAGCCAGGGAAGCGCCCCAATGGGATTGAAAGGTAACCTGGCCCTTGGTCTTTTCCGTGACCTTATCCATCCACCACTTCACCGAGTCGCTGTTGGGAAACTGTCCCGGCCCGGCGGCGACCGAGGAAAGTCTCAGCTTAATGTTCTTCTCCGCCGCGCCCGCGGTCAAAGGCAGGGCCGCGGCCAGAATCAGGATCATGGCGAAGATCAACGCCGAGAAAAAAGCTTTCTTTTTCATCTTCATTTCACTCCTTATCTTGAGTTTTTGCAGATCGGCTGCCTTTGGGGAGTTTTCCTTTATTCTCTGAGAAAGTTACATCGGCGTTTGAGATGTGTCAATCAAAAAATCTTCCCTCAAGTAACCATTCAGTGACGGGTGGCCAGCCGCGCGGATTAAGGTCGGGCGTAAAGGCAAAGTGATTCCCTGGCCTGGGAGTCCGGGCGCTACGCTTGGAATTATAAGGCGCTGATTTCTTCGTGGACGGGGGCGGGGGCCAAGGCCTCCCGCCGCTGAGATCGGAGTCTCAGGGTTTTCTCCGAGTCTCGGCTCATCCCGACCGATGCTTCCGGCGCGTACCGCCCAAACCCCCTGGCCAACAACAAAGCCTGCCGCCCCCGCGTCACTGAATGGGTACTCCCTCAAAACCATTTGGGAAGGGCCTTATTAGGTTGAACAGATTTCAAGGGAGATTAAACTTGCCTCCCTGGTTTACTTTTCAAAAAATATAAGGGGTTCGAGTATTTCCAAGCCCCCGCCGGGGCGCGGGGGCAGCGTCACGCTTCGCGAAACCACGAGGCAGTGGTCTTTCCATAGGGCCAGGCGGAGGCCACAGGCCTTCCGCTTCTCTTTGCGGAATCACTTTTGTTTTCGCTAATGCAAGCCAGGGTCCCGGCCGGTGCTTTCGCAAATCGCGCCGCCACCCCCGCGCCCAGTCCAAGCTTTCGCCTCAAAAACAAATGCCAAAAGTGAAGTGGGGGGCAAGAAGATTAAAAGGTTGACAGGAGAATTTCGGCAATCTTATGATAATCTTTTGCGCTGCCGTAAAGGATAGGGCCATGAGTCTGATCAAAATTGAAAATATTTTGCAGAAACTCCGCTTGGCGCTGGTGGCTCTCTCCGGCGCGGCGCTTATCAGCATGGTCGTAATGATCACGCTGGATGTGTTTCTGCGCTTCGTCTTCAACGCCCCTCTGCCGGCCTCCCTGGAAATGAGCCAGCTCTTCGAACCCCATGTGGTTTTCCTGCCGATGGCTTTTGCCTTGGCCACGGGCAGTCACGTCCGTGTAAGCCTTTTTACCCAGCACTTTCGCGGCCGAATCCGAAAAGGCGTGGAAATCTTTGACTTTTCCATCGCCATGATTTTTTTTGGTCTTTTTTTCTATTGGGGATGGCAGCATTTCTGGGCTTCCTTCAAAATAAACGAAATCATGCTGGCTTCCATCAAGCTTTACTGGTGGACCGGAAAACTGGCCATGCCTCTCGGTCTATTCTTGATTACCGTGGAATGCCTTTATCAAATGGTAGGAATCATTTCCCGCCCGGTTACGGATAAAGGATTATAAAAATGGATCCCCTAACGATTGGGATTTTAGGAATCATTTTCCTGCTCGTCTTCCTGGCCTTGGGGGTGCACATCGGCGTGGCTCTGGGTTTTGTCGGTTTTTTGGGCTCCAGCCTCATCGTCGGGCTTGACGCCTCCATGTGGGGCTCCGTGAACGCCATGTACTACAAACTGGCGTCTTTCGAACTGATTACTGTCCCCCTGTTCGTCATCATGGGCTACCTGGCCTCCGCCGGGGAACTCAGCACGAATATTTTTTCCACCCTGCGGCAGTGGATCGGCAGCATCCGAGGCGGCTTGGGGATCGCCACGGTTTTCAGCTGCACAATTTTCGGGACAATCTGCGGATCTTCCCTCGTGACCGCCTCGGTTTTTTCGATGGTCGCCGCCCCGCAAATGCGTCTGCAAGGGTACGACAAGCGTCTGGCCTATGGGATCTGCGCGTCATCCGGGCTGATCGGCATGCTGATCCCCCCCAGCATTTTGATGGTCGTTTACGGTTATTTATCCGGCGTTTCCGTCGGCAAGCTATTGGTCGGCGGGATTTATCCCGGTCTTCTCCTGACCCTCCTTTACAGTCTAACCATTCTCTTCCTGGTCCGCCTTCGTCCGGAGCTGATCGGATCGGTGCCTCTTCCCCAAATCACCCTGTGGGAAAAAATCAGAGATCTTGTCAAACTCTGGCCGATCCTCATCGTCGCCTTTGTTTTTTTCGTGGGCATATTTGGAGGCATTTTCAACCCCACGGAGGCGGCCGCCGTCGCGACCTTTGTTATTCTCGTCCTTCTCTTTTATCTGAAAAGGGGACAGGGCGGGAAGCTTCTCTGGTCTTCGATCAAGGATACGGGCCGAACCACGGCAATGATCTTCCTGATCATGGGGAGCGCCTCCATCTTCTCCCAGTTTCTGGTTCTCTCGGGAATTACGGAGAGCGTCGCCGAGTTTATCATCGGTTTAAATCTATCCAGCCTGACTTTTGTGATCATCATCCTGATCATTTATCTCATCATGGGATGCTTTCTGGACTCCATTTCCATGCTCTCCATCACTATCCCTCTCTTCAACCCGGTTTTACCCAAAATGGGTATCGATCCCTTCTGGTATGCCATGGTGGTCATCATGGCCATTGAAATCGGGATGATCACCCCCCCCGTGGGGCTCTGTGTCTACGGCGCCAAAGCCGTGGCCGAGCCGGATGTCGCCCTTGAAGACATCTTCGCCGGGATGATGCCTTTTTTCTGGGCTTCTTTGGCCGCCTTGGTCATCATGGTGGCTTTCCCGAAGTTGAGCTTTATCCTGCCGGCCCTCATCAAATGAAGGGTGTAGGGGGTTGGGAGTAGGGGGTTTTAGGAGCGGGAAAGAAATAAATTCTTATCGCGGACGGCTCTTCCGGAATTCACCAGTCGGGACAGGTGTTTGGCGATCATGATCCGCTCCGAAATGAGGAAATCCCAGGGGCCGAGAGCGGCGGGGTCCTTTCCATAGACGATTCCCTCCCGCACAATTTCGTCGAAAGGCCTGGGCCCGCCTTGGAGAAACTCCTCAACCTTGCTCTCCCGAAGGTGAATGATTTTCAAATACCGATCGATTAAAGACGGATCCCCTTCATAAATCCCTTTCCCATGGGCGGTTAAGTACGTTTCAGCTTTGCACTTTTTTAAATGTTCCAAGGACTGAAGAGTATCTTCGATGCTGGAGGCTCGGTCGGCATAATAAGGTCCGGTGCGCGTGAGGTCGTAATCCCCCAGGAATAGGACTTTTTCCCCAGGAAAGTAGAACGCGCAATGACCGGGCGTGTGGCCGGGAGCATGGATGACTTCCATCCGGGTCTTTCCAAAATTCAAGACCATCCCCCCGTGTAAAAAAAGGTCGACCCTGCGGGGCTGGAAGCGACACTCCTTCGCAATAAAAGCATGCCATTTTTTGTGTTCCGCCTCCGGCAGATCGCCATAGCAGTCAATCAGGGAGTCGAGGCAGGCAAAATGGGGGGCGTCCTCCGGGTGGGCGCAGAATTTGGATTCGGGGAAAAGATAATTGAAAACCAGGTGATCTTCGTGGGCGTGAGTATTGATCAAATAGTCCACGGGCCCTTGAGTCCTGAAGGCGGCCAGCTTTTCCTCGTCGCTGGAGGCGTCGATGACTGCCCGGCCCTCGTCATCAATCAGAACCGAATGGCAGAAAGGGTATCTTCCGCCGCGGATGAATTTGATCGCTCCCTTCTCGAAATCGTACAAAGAAATTTCCTTCTTTCCTTCCCGCAAAAAACATCACCCCCACCCTCGCCCTCCCCGAAGGTGTGAAAAAATCCTTTTTTCACCCCCACCCTGTCCCTCCCCCGTCGAGGGGGAGGGAGTTTTATTTCTATTTCAATATGTTTACCCTCTCCCCTTGCGGGAGAGGGTAGGGTGAGGGGGAATATTTCAATTTTTTCACAGCTTCCCCCGTCAGAGGGGGGGGGTTAGAAGGGGGAGGTTTCGCTTGAACCCTTGGCCCCCCGGACCCTCTTTGTTACATAATCATCCCGCCGTCGCAGTGAATCAGCTGCCCGGTGATGAAAGAGCTCTCATCGGAGGCCAGGAACAGGGCCAGGTTGGCGATGTCCTGCGGCGCTCCCTTGCGGTTCAGGGGAACGATGAAGGCCAGGCTCTTTTCCATTCGCTCGACGATGGCCGGGGGCATGGCTTTGATCATGTCCGTCCAGATCATGCCCGGAGCGATCACATTGACATTGATCCCTTTGGGGGCCAGTTCCTTGGCGGCGGTCTTGGTCATGCCGATCACGCCGGCTTTGGTGGCCGAATAATTGAGCTGTCCCGGATTTCCCCGCCAGCTTGTGGAGGAGATATTGACGATCTTCCCGTACCCCTTTTCCCGCATGACCCGAGCCGCACACTGGGTGCAGAGGAACACCCCTTTCAGATTGACATCGATGACCTGATCCCATTGTTCATCCGTCATTTTGTGGAGCATGGCATCCCGGGTGATCCCGGCGTTGTTGATCAGAATATCCAAGGCCCCGAATTCCTTGACCGCCGTGTCCACCATCCTCTGCGCCACTTCCCGGGAAGTCACGCTTCCGACCACACCCACGGCTTGGCCCCCCTTGCTCTTGACGGCTTCCACCGTGCGCTTCACCTCCGCCTCGTTGACATCGTTGACCACCACCATGGCCCCTTCTTCGGCAAAGCGCTGGGCAATGCCTTCCCCGATGCCCCTTCCCGATCCCGTCACGATCGCCACCTTGTTCTTGAGTCGCATTTCTTTTTCCCCCTTTTGCTTTATTCCTGTGAAAAATCAGGCTTTCAAAACTGTTTCACCGCAGAGCACGCAGAGAGCGCAGAGATAATAAATTCAAAATTCAAGAATCAAAATTCAAAAACGATTTTTTAAGCTTATTGAAAGGCTTTTTATTGAGAATTTATTTTTTTCTCTGCGTTCTCTGCGGTTATGGTTATGATTCAAACCGCCCCGACGGACATCAGATAATGATAATACTGGTACAGTTTGCCAGCTGCCTGGGCGGCGCGCTCCGGGCTCCGGAATTGGGGCAGAGAGAAATCCGCCGCCGCCCCGTCCTTCCCCCTGACCAGATTCCGCCCGACCGTGAAGATCGGCTTTTGGTACTGGTCGATGAGTTCGCAGATCCGCTGGTAAACCCGCGTCCGCGACGCGGCCAAATGGGCGGCGATTTTTTCCAGGTTTTCCGCCGGGATGATCCCTTCCGCCTTCTTTTTCACTTCCGAAAGGATGCCGGAAAGGGGCCCCGCATCCCCGCTCAAGGAGATCACGGCGTCGACCTTATCCCAGGCCACGAGAGCCTCCAGGCTTTGCAGGTAGGCGTCCATGCTCATGGAAGCAGCCATGTCCACGGGGTTCCCTCTGCTCCAGTAAACCGGCATGAGGGGGTCCAATTTCCGGATCAGCCCTTCTCCCAGGGGGGGCACCTCCAACCCGATTTCGTTGCAGGCGTCCGCGGCGATAACCCCCCAGCCTCCCCCCCGGGTTAGGATCCCGACCCGGTTTCCCCGGGGCAGGGGAAGGTAGGAAAAGGCGGCAGACCATTCCAGCATCTCCTCGGTGGTGGAGGCCCAGATGATCCCCGCCTGCCGGAAGGCGGATTCGTAGATTTCCCTCGAACCCGCCATGGCCCCGCTGTGCGATTTGGCGGCCCGCGCCCCCGCGCCGGTCTTTCCCCCCTTGAAGGCGATGATCGGCTTCTGGCGGGTGATCTTTTGGGCCTTTTCCCAGAACTCGCGGCCGTCGTCCAGGCCCTCAATATAGGATAGGATGACTTTAGTGTCCGGGGCGGTGCCGAAGAAGGCCACATAATCTTCCGCCCGAAGGTCCCCTTCGTTTCCGCTGCTCACATATTTGTCGAATCCCACGGCGAATTTCTCGCCCCAGGCCATCATCTGGGTGCCGATGTTGCCGCTCTGGGAAACGAGAGAAACCTTGCCCTTTCGAGGCCTTACAGGAGGCATGAGCGCCGTCAGGCTGGCCGTGGCGCTGAAGATCCCCATCGTATTTGGACCCACCAGGCGAAGACCGCCCGCCCGGGCCGTTTCCACCATCTCCTTCTCCAGACGGATGCCTTCTTCCCCGGTTTCGCTGAAATCGGAGGTGATTACGATCGCCATGCGGACGCCTTTTTCAAGGCAATCGCGGATCGCGCTCATGGTCAAGGAGGCGGGGATCGCGATGATGGCCAGATCAATCGGTTCCGGGATTTCCGTAATTCGGGTATATGCTTTGTGGCCGAAAATCGTCTCCTCTTTCGGGTTGACCGGGTGGAGGCGCCCGGCGTAGCCGCCCAGTTTTATGTTGAGAAAAACAATGGCGCCCCATTTTCCGATATTGTTGGAGGCTCCGATGAGCGCAATAGATTTGGGGTTGAAGAGAAGTTCAAAATCAGGTTTCGGTGGCAGAGACATTACAACCTCTGTGATTTTCTTTATTTCCGCAAGGTGACCATATCACAATTCAAAAAATGAATCAACATTCAGTGGAAAAAGGGGGCGAATGGTATTCTTCTGCAAGAGGCGAGTCCTCCAGGACCATTCCTGACCGCAGAACACCCTCGAACCATGAAAAAAGTATTTCCCTCTCCCGCCAGCGGGAGAGGGAAAGGGTGAGGGCGGTCCGTTGAGTTACCCCCTCCCCTCAATTCTCTCCCCAACGGGAGAGGAGGACACAGAGGGACTATTTCTGCCTATCCTCAAATTTCATTTAAGGCCGAGATCAATTCCTTCAGCCGGCTCTCGGGAATACGGACGGTCTCCTTGCCGGAACGAATTTCAATCTGGGGCCCTTCTTCCGTTTCCGACCGCCGAACTTCGATTTTTCCTTTTCCTGTTTCAATTTCTTTGGGGGGCGCGAATTCCTTGTAAGAAGGGGGAATATAGCCCGGGACAACCCAATCCAAGGGGTTGAACTCCGCAAATTGAATCAAAGTGCCAAAAGCGTGTTTCGGATGAACATAAAACTCCTTCCACGCCGGATAAGGCTCCGCAAAACCGAAGGTCGGGATTCCCTTCTCCTCGATGATCCGGTGGATTCTTTGGATATCATCCACTTGAATCGTAATATGGTGCGGCCCTTCCCCCCGGCTCTCCAGGAAGCGATGAACGAACCCGTCTTTTTCCAGGGGGTCGATCAGCTCGACAAAACAGGAGGTCCCCAGTTCGATGGTGGTCCAGCGGAATTTCAGGGGAGCGACGGGCGCCGCAAAAAGCTCCCGCCCCCCGAGGACGCCGATAAAAAAGGCCTTTGCTTTTTCCAAGTCGCGGACCGCAATCGAAATGTGGTCGATGCGGCGAATCGTGGTAGGTTCCATTCCCCAGGCTCCCCTTTCTGCGGCTCCGGTTCTCTATTTTTGGCTCACCCTACTCGATTTCCAAGGAAGAATCAAGAATCAAAGTCGTCAGGAACGAACCGTTCAATGGGGGAGGCCCGGGGCGGGTCTTGTTGCGGCCTGGGGGGCATCCTCTCTTCGCAACGCGAGTCTGGGAAAAGGGAGACTTTTGCCGGTCTCTTCCTATTCTGAATGCGGGTTCCGGGCTGGGGCTTGGAACAAAAGCGGTTCATTCTTCTTCTTGACAGCCCGATAAGAATACTATATTAGTGAGTAGTCACTAATATTCCAAGGTCCAAGGGGCAAAAATGAAAAAGCGCATGTCGGCCGAAGGGCGCCGGGAGCAGATCCTGGCGGGGGCTTGGCGTCTCTTCGCGCAAAAAGGTTTTCGCGGGACCACCACCCGCGAGATCGCGAAACGGCTGGGCATCAGCGAAGCGCTCATGTTCAAATACTTTCCCACGAAAGCCGCCCTCTACCGGGCCATCATCCAGAAGCGGATGAACGGCTCCGAGGAGATGCTCTTCCCCAAGGAAGCCATCGATTCGAAGGACGACCGCCAGGTCTTCAAATCCATCCTCTCCTATCTCCTCCGGAAGAACACGGCCGACCCCACTTTCATGCGCCTCCTTCTTTATAGCGCCCTGGAGAGCCACGATCTTTCAAAAATGTTTTTTGAAAACCAAGCCATGGATCACTCCAACCTTCTCGCCCAGTATATCCAACGGCGGATCAAGGAAAACGGTTTTCGGAAAGTCGATCCGCTCCTCACGGCCCGCGCCTTCATCGGCATGGCGATTCATTACGTGATGGCCCAAGAAATTTACGGATTGAAAAAGTTCTTTCATTTTCCTCACGATAAAGTCGTCAACACGCTGGTCGATCTGTTCCTCAACGGCCTCAAGGAAATGCCGAAAGACCATGGAAGAAAAGAATAATCCCCCGGCCAAAAAGGCCCGGAAAAGGGGCTTGATCCTTTTGCTCGTTCTCATCCTCCTCGGGGGGAGCGCGGCGGGCGGAGCCTGGGTTTGGCACCGCTGGCAGTATGTGTCCACGGATGACGCCCAAGTCAAGGGGAATCTTGTCAGCTTGAGCCCCAAGGTCCCCGGGAGAATTCTCAAACTCTTGGTGGACGAAGGGATGGCGGTCCAGAAAGACCAGGCGCTCTTCGAGTTGGACAAGGACGACTACCAGGCAGCCCTGGCTCAGGCCGGGGCTGGCCTGGAGAAGGCGCGGCAGGAGCTGGCCCAGGCCGTCGCCATCCTCGCTTTGACCCGGGAGAGGGTTTCCCAGGGAATCGGAACCGCCCAGGCTTCGCTGCAAGAGGCCGGGGAGGGTCTGCAATTCTCCAAGGAAGACGCCCTGCTGCAGGCCGACCGCGTGAAGAAAGAAATCGAACAGGGCCAGGCCAATTGCCAGGCCGCGCGGGCAAGGGTCCTGGAGGGTAAGGCCAATCTTGAAAACGCCCAGAAGGAATTCGATCGGAATGCGGAGCTCTTTCGACAGCATTTTGTGGCCGAGACTTCGAGGGACGCGGCCGAGACGGCCCTGCAGGTGGCTCAAAGCAAATATCAGGTCGCCTTGGAAAATGAACGGGAAGCCCTGGCCCAGCTCGAACTCGCCAAGGCCAACCAGCGATCCATCGTCTTAAAGCAGCAAACCGTCCGCATCGCGGAGCAGGTCTTGCAGAAAGCCAGACACGGCCTGACCCTCGCTCAGGAGGAAAAAAGGCAGATTCAAATCCAGGAGACAAATATCGAACTTCTCCGGGCCAAGGTCAAAGAAGCGGAGGCGACGTTCAAGTTGGCCGAAATCCGGTTGCAGGAAACTACGGTGACCAGCCCCATTTCCGGGATTGTTTCCAAGAGGTTTTCCGACCAGGGGCAAATCGTTCAGGCGGGACAGCCGGTTTTCGTGGTCAACGACCCGGGAGAAAAGTGGGTGGTGGCCAATGTGGAGGAGACGAAAATCCGCCGAGTTCAGAAAGGGGCAAGAGCCAAAATCGAAGCGGATGCTTTCCCGAACCGCCCCTTTGAGGGGAAAGTGGAATTCATCGGTTCGGCGGCCATTTCCGAATTCGCCCTTTTGCCGACGGATAATCCCTCGGGAAATTTCATCAAGATCACCCATCGGCTTCCCGTTCGGATTTCGATCAGCGACCCCGCAAACCAATTGCGGCCGGGCATGATGGTGGTGGTGGATATCGAAACCAAATAGGATGTTTGCGTAAAGAGTCCATCTGCGGCGCTTTCACTTGGCCGTTGCGGCCCCTGAGGGGCCTCACTCCCCCGTTTTTCCGCGCCTTGCATGGTGGGGGCGCGAAGCATCGCGCCCCCACCATTGAAAGCACCGTTTGGGTGAGTTTTTAGGAGAGCATCTAATAAAAGCGCGCGAGGGCGCAAGGAGACAAACGATATCCAATATGGAGTCGGGAAACACGATTATTCAAAATTCGAACCCGAAATGGTCCATTCTGGCGGTGGTCATCCTGGGAAGCTTCATGGCCATCCTGGACACCAATATCGTCAATGTGGCCCTCCCCAAGATCATGGCGACTTTCGGCACCACGGTCGAGCAGGTGGAATGGGTGATAACGGGGTACATGATTGCTTTCGCGATCATCATGCCCACCACGAACTGGCTGCGCGCCTCCTTAGGGCTGAAGAAGACCTTTATCTTCAGCCTGGTGATTTTCTGTTTCGGGTCGGCTCTTTGCGGGATGGCCTGGGATAACGATTCTCTGGTCTTCTTTCGGGTCATTCAGGCCTTGGGGGGCGGGGCCATGATGCCGGTGGGATTCACGTTGGTTTCCGAAGCTTTTCCCCCTAAGGAGCGGGGGATGGCCATCGGGTTTTGGTCCATTGGGGCCATGGTCGCCCCTGCCGTGGGCCCTTTCCTGGGAGGGTATCTGGTGGACCAGGTCAACTGGCGCTCGATTTTCTATATCAATCTCCCGGTGGGGGCCGTCGCTACCCTGGCGGCGTTCTGGATCCTTGCTTCCTCTAAAATACGCAGGCCGATCCCCCGCTTTGATTTTGCCGGATTTTTGAGTTTTTCCCTCTTCCTGGCTTTTCTCCTGATAGCCCTGGCCCAGGGGCAGAGAGAGGGTTGGGCCTCCGACTATATCCTTGCCTGCTTCGCAGTCAGCGCCGCGGGGTTGGTAATTTTTCTGATTTCCTACACCTGGGCGCCGGAACCCCTGATTGACCTTCGTCTGTTTGGCAACCTGAACTTCCTGATGGCCAACATCGTCAACTTCGTCCGGGCCGTCGCGATCTTCGGTTCCATGTTCCTTCTCCCCCTGTACCTGCAGAACCTCCTTGATTACACGGCCTTCGGAACCGGAATCATCCTCGTCCCCACGGCCATCAGCGTCGCCGTCGTTTCCCCCTTCTCCGGTCTTATCTCCGATCGTATCGGTCCCCGGATTCCCCTATTCTTGGGGACCGTCTTAGTCGCCTATTCTCTGTATATGTATAAGGATTTATCTCTACGGGCCGATTACTGGTTTCTCTTCTGGCCGCAGGTGATCCGGGGGGCCGGATTGGGGCTGATCAACGCCCCCCTCATGAGCGCCGCCATCAACTCGGTCCGCAGGGAACAAACCAGCCTGGCTTCGAGCCTGTTGACGGTCATCATGCAGGTCGGGGGAGCGTTCGGGGTGGCCCTTTTGGGAGCCTCGCTCCAGCGGCGCGAATTCTTTCATTATGCCCATTACCTCCAGCAGTTCAACGACGGCTATGCGCCTTCTTTCTACCGCGCCCAGCAGGCAATGCAGGAGGTGCTGATCCGGGCCGGCCATTCTCCGGCTGAAGTCGTTTCCCAGGGAAAAGTCTTGTTCGCTCTTTGGGTTCACAAGCAGGCCTCCGTTTCCGCCTTCGGAGATGCCTTTGTCTTTTCGGCGGCCATGCTGACCATCGGAATCATCCCGGCGATTTTGATCCGCAATCGTCACCAGGCCGCTGCTGGGGGGGCGGTTGCCATGGCCGAATAAAGACGGTTTTGATGACTTATTTCGAGATCCTCAATGAAAGATCCAAACAAAATAAAAGTCTATGATAAAATTAAAGAAGGGGGTTGAAGCGATGAAGCGTTCGGGACAAAAATGGGTTTTCCGGTTCTTTTTCTTTCTTCTCCTCGCGGTGGTTCCCGGAGTGACCATGGCCCAGGAGGGCCTGCCTCCCGAGGGGAAACCGTTGACTCTGGAACAGTGCCTTGAATTGGCTCTGAAATTTCAGCCTTCGCTTCAAGCCTCCCAGGCTACCATTGAAGCTCAGAAGGCTAAGGTGGAGCAGGCCTTGGCCGCCTATTATCCCCAGATCAACTTCAATACAACCTACAATACGGCGACGAATAATTTCGTTCAGGTCGGGGGAACAGTGGCGGTGGCGAGGAACAATTACAGCTCCACCTTTACGGATATCTTTGCCATGGGCGCCTCCTTGAACCAGTTGATCTACGACTTCGGGCGAACCTCCAGCGCCGTAAAAATCAACAGAGAAAACGCCGCGGCCAGCGAGCAGGATCGGGAGACAACCCGGCAGAATGTCATTTTGAACGTGAAGGGGACGTATTATGCGGTTTTGCAGGGTCTGGCCCTAATTCGAGTGGCGGAAGAAACCCTGACCCAGAACCAAAAGAGGCTCGATCAGGCCAAAGGCTTCTATCAGGCCGGAACCCGACCCAAAATCGACGTCACCAAAGCCGAGGTGGATCTGGCGAATGTTGAGCTGGCGCTGATCCGGGCCAAAAACAACTACCAGGTCGCCCGTGTCACCCTGAACAACGCCATGGGGCTCCGCCAGGACCTGAATTTCGCCATCGATCGAAACATCGACTTCAAACCCCGGCAGACTTCCTTGGGAGAGATCCTTGAGGCCGCATACGCCCGGCGCCCGGAAATTCTCCAGTTCAAGGCGAGACAGCGCAGTCAGGAGGCGGCGGTTGAACTGGCCCGCTCCACCTACTATCCCGTCCTTTCCGGAAATGCGGGCCATCTCTGGCGCACGAACCGGCTCCCCAACGACCTGATCTGGGACTGGAACTTCGGAGCCACCCTGACCGTCCCCATCTTCAGCGGTTATTCCACCCCCAATCAAATCGCGGAGGCAAAGGCCATCCTGAAAAACCTGGAAGCCCAGGAAGAAAGTCTGCGGCAGAACATCCGCCTGGAAGCGGAGCAGGCTCATCTCAGCCATAAAGAGGCCATTGAACGCCTCGGCGTAACGGAAAAGACCCTTGGCCAGGCCAAGGAAAATTACGATCTGGCCAGCGGTCGATATCAGGTCGGGGTGGCCCAGCCCCTGGAAGTCACCGACGCCGAGGTCTTGCTGGCCAATGCCCGGGCCAACCACATCCAAGCCCTATATGATTTTAAAGTGGCGGAGGCGCGGATCGACAAGGCGATGGGGTTGAGTCGCTAAGCGAATGCGGACCCGCGCCCAACCCGTGCCGTCCGTTTTTAGCGGAGAGGAAATATGAACAGAGTCCGGATGATTATCGTTTTGGTTGTGTTGGCCCTTGTCGGGTTTGGAGCATTCCGGGCGGCCCAGGTCATTTCGGCCAAAAAGGAAGAAAAAAAAACCGGGATGAACCCGATCCCCCTAGTGGATGCGGCGCCGGCCACCCAAGGACCGATCGAGGAGAGGATTTTGCGCACCGGCGACATCATGCCCCACACCCAGGTTACCATTTACTCCAAAGTCCAGGGTTGGGTTGAGAACATAAACGTCCGGGAAGGGGATCGGGTAAAAGAGGGCCAAGTCTTGCTGACCCTGGATGTCCGGGAGGCCGAAGCCGCCGTGGGCCAAGCCCAGGCCAATCTGGAAGCCGCCCGGGCCCGACTGCAGCAGGTCAGGGCCACGGCGGAGGAAACCGTTCAAACCCAAATCCAGCAGACCAGGGCGACCCTGGAGCTCGCGGAAGCCGATTTGAAGCGCTTCCAGGAGCTCTATGACAAGAACTTTGTCGCCCGGCAGCAGCTCGACGAGGCCCGGACCAAATACAACGTGGCCAAGGCCGTGCACGATCTATCCCTGAACAGCCTGCGCCAGAAGACCTGGGAGAACGACCTCGCCCTGGCCGAAGCCCAGGTCCGCCAGGCCAGAGCCGCCCTGGATCTCTCCCAGGCTCAATTGGCCAATTTGATTATTCTCTCGCCCATGAACGGGGGCGTCACCAAACGCTATGTCGATCCCGGAACCATGGTCAAGGACACGACCCCCATTCTGATCCTCATGGACCTTGGCGAAATGAAGATGGTCGTCAATGTCATTGAAAAGGAATTCCTCTCTCTCCAGAAAGGCCAGCCGGTGAAAATATCCGTCACGGCTTTTCCCGACCGCATCTTTAACGGGAAGATCGAGGTCATCAACCCCGCCCTGGAGCTCCAGTCCCGCACGGCCGAGATCCAGATTTCGATCCCCAACCCGGGGTTTCTGCTGAAACCCGGCATGTTCGGGAGGGCGGAGATTCTCCTCCGCTCCAACCCCCAGGCGACCCTCATCCCCATTCAAAGCATTGTCTCCCAGGGCAATCAGGACTTCGTTTTCGTCCTCCAAGGGGAAAAAGTCGGCCGCCGTCCGGTGCGCAAAGGAGTGGTGCGGGACACGGTCGTCGAAATTCTCCAGGGCGTGACCCCCGGGGAGACCGTTGTTACCGCCGGGCAGGCCATGCTGAAAGACGGCGTTCAAGTCCGCCTTTCCCTGCAACAAAAGAAATAGGGTCTTGTTATGAATCTTGCCAAATTCGCCCTGCGCAATCCGGTCACCGTTTTGATGGCGGTTTTGGGATCCCTCATCCTGGGGATCATCTCCTTCTCCAAAATGCCGGTCGACATGTTCCCCGATATCACCTTCCCTTCCATTACCGTGGCCACATTTTACCCCGGCGCCAACCCGCAGGATATGGAACGGATGGTTACCTACCCCGTCGAAAAGGCCGTTTCCACGGTGAACGGGGTGAAATACGTGTCTTCCATTTCCCGGCAAGGATCCTCCCTGGTCACCATTTACTTTAACTGGGGGACCAACCTCGACAGCGCCCAGTCGGATGTTCTGCAGGCGGTCAACCTGATTCACGGCGATTTGCCCAAGGACGTCCAGTATCCCATAATCCGCAAATTCGACGTTTCCCAGATTTCGGTCATCTTCCTCGCCCTGATGGGCGGAGGCCTCGACGAAGGGCAGCTTTACGACCTGGCTTACAACGTGGTGGAGCCGGAGATCGAACATGTGCGGAATGTCGCCTCCGCCCGGGTGAACGGGGGCAAGGTCCGGGAAATCCAGGTTCATTTCGACCGGCAGCGCCTCCAGGCCTTCAACCTTTCCCCGGAGGCGGTGATCCAGGCGGTCCAGCAAGCCAATTTAATTCTCCCCTCGGGCGATATCAAGGCCGGTCTCTTCGATTACCGCCTCTTTACCGAGACCCAGTTCAGTTTAGTGAAACCCATCGAAAACATCATCGTTTCCAATGTTCGCAACCGACCGGTGTATATCCGGGACATCGGGGAGGTACGCGACGATTTCCAGGACCAGACCAATATCATCCGGGTGAACGGCCAGCCGGCTGTGGCTCTGGCCGTGCAAAAAACTTCGGGGACGAATACAATCGAAGTCGTGGACGATGTGCGAAAAGTGCTCCCGAAGGTGCAGAAGATGCTCCCCCCGGGCGTGGTGATGCTTGAGCTTTTTGACCAGTCCGTATACATCCGCAACTCCATTACGAACCTGCAGCACGAGGCGGCCATGGGGGCGGCCCTCGCCATTTTGGTGATCCTGGTTTTTCTCCGCAACCTGCGCAGCACCCTGATCGTTTCCCTCTCCATCCCGATTTCGGTGGTCTGCGCCTTTGTGCTGCTGTACTTTGGCGGTCTTTCGCTGAATGTTTTTACGTTGGGCGGGTTGGCTCTCGGGGTGGGCCGTCTCGTGGACGATGCGATCGTCGTTTTGGAAAATATTTTCCGCCACCGCAATTCCGGAGAATCTCCCTACGAAGCGGCCATTAAAGGGTCGGGTGAGGTGGGGCTCGCCGTCCTGGCCTCAACGATCACCACCATTATCGTCTTCCTGCCGGTGGTCTTCATCACCGGGATTGCCAAACTGCTCTTTACCCCTCTGGCCCTGACCGTGGCGTTCTCGCTCATCGCCTCCTATTTTGTCTCCCTGACCGTCATCCCCGTTTTGTCCGCGAAGTATCTGCATCCGGAAGCCGACGAGGTTTTGCCCGCTTCCCCCTCTTGGCTGGAGCGGCTCAAGTGGGGGTTCAAAGGCTGGTTTGAACGGCTCGACGGCAGCTATCAATCCGTTCTGACCTGGGCCCTGTCCCATCGCAAGATCGTAGTTCTGATCGTGACGGCAACCTTTTTCGGCAGTCTCCCCCTGTATCTCTTCATCGGCACCGAGTTCTTTCCCACGATGGATGAAAGCCAGTTTCGGTTCATCGTCCAGCTGCCCGTAGGGACCCGTCTGGAGGAGTCGGTTCAGGTGGCCGCCCGCATGGAAAAGATCGTTCAGGAAACCATCGGGAAGGAGACCAAGGCCATTCAGGTCAATTTCGGCCAGCCCACGGGCACGGTCTCCGCCATCTGGTCGCAGAACACCGGCCCCCATATGGGCTGGATCCGCGCCCGCTTAGTCCCCCCCGAGGAGCGGACCTTGTCCTCCGACGCGCTCATGGAAAAGCTGCGCCCCAGGCTCCAGCAGGAATTTCCCGGGGTGCGCATCTTCTTCAGCTCGGGAGGGATCGTGCGCATGCTGATCTCCTTCGGGAACGAAAACCCCATCGAGGTGGAGATCCTCGGGCATGATCTGCAAATCTCGGAAAAGCTGGCGGAGGAGGTGGCCGCGATCATCCGCTCCACTCCGGGCGCCAAAGATGTCCGCGTCAGCCGGGAACCCGACTACCCCCAGCAGAACATCGTCATTGACCGGGAGCGGGCCGCCCTTCTCGGGTTGAGTGTCGGGCAAGTGGCCCGGGCCGTGCAGACCTTCATCAACGGCTACGACGCTTCCATCTTTTCCGACCCCCGGACGGGGAACCAATACGATATCAATGTGCGCGCCCGGGAGAGCGACCGGACCTCTCTTTCCGATTTGGGCCAGATCTTCGTCTTCAACCCCCAGGGCCGGCCGATCTCGCTGGATAACATCGCTTCGATCTCCGCCGGGGCGGGACCGATCCAGATCGAGCGGAAATACCAGCAGCGCATCATTCGGGTCACCGCCAACAATTTCGGCCGGGACTTAGGAAGTGTGGCGGCGGATATCCAGGCTAAGCTCGACAAGCTGCCGCTGCCCCCGAACTTCAAAATCAACCTGAGCGGGGCGGTGGAGAGCCAAAAGGAGTCCTTTATCGCCCTCCTGGGCGCCTTCATCCTGGCCGTCATCCTCGTTTACATGGTGTTGGCGTCCCAATTCAAATCGCTTTTGGATCCCTTTATCATCATGTTCTCCGTGCCCCTGGGGTTGATCGGTGTCCTCTGGGCTCTGTTCTTGACCGAGACCAACCTCTCCGTCACCTCCTTCATGGGGGTCATCATGATGGCCGGGATCGTGGTGAGCAACGGGATTCTCTTGGTGGACTACACCAACCGCTTGCGGGGACGGGGGCTGGAGCTTCAGGAGGCGGTGATTCTCGGCGGGAGAACCCGCTTGCGCCCTATCCTCATGACCACCCTCTGCACGATCCTGGGGCTCATTCCCATGGCGATCGGCCTCGGCGAAGGTTCGGAGTCCAACGCCCCGATGGCGATTGCGGTCATCGGGGGGCTCTCGATCTCTACGGTTTTGACCCTGATTTTCATCCCGACTCTTTACAGCATTTTTGAAACCCGCTTCAAAAGAAATATCGCTCCGGAAGGAAATGAGAAGACGTGAAGAAAAAATATCTTTTTTGGGTCCTGGGAATTCTGCTGATCGCCGGAGGCGCCGGCGGGTATGTGTATTTTTACAGGGCGCCGGATGCCGCCGTTAAATACCGGACCGCAAAGGCGGAACGCGGCGGCCTTTCCGCCTATGTGACGGCCAACGGCACGATCAATCCGGTCATCACGGTCCTAGTCGGGTCCCAGGTCTCCGGCACGATCCAAAAACTTTATGCCGATTACAACTCCCGGGTGCGAAAGGAGCAGCTCATCGCCCAGATCGACCCGGCGATTTTCCAGGCCCAGGTCTCCCAGGCGAAGGCGAAACTGGAGAACGCCAGAGCCGCCTTCTTAAATGCCCAGGCCGATATTGCCACGGCCCGGTCGAACATCGAATCCAGCAAAGCCAATGTGCTGAAATCCAGGGTTGCGGTGGACGACACCAAGCGCAGTCTGAACCGGGCCTTGGAGCTGTTCCGGCGCAACCTCATTTCCGCCAGCGAGCGCGATTCGGCCCAGACCGCCCAGGATTCCTCCCTCGCGCAGCTGGAAGCCACCCAGGCTCAGCAAAAAGCCAGCGAAGCCCAGCTGGACTCGGCCAACGCCAAACTGGAGGCGTCCCGGGCCCAAATCAAGCAGGCGGAAGCCGAACTGGAGCTGGCTCAGGTGAATCTGGACCACACCAAGATCCTGGCGCCGGTAAACGGAATCGTCATCTCCCGCAACGTGGATGTCGGCCAGACGGTGGCCGCGAGCCTGCAGGCCCCGACTCTTTTTACCATCGCCCAGGACCTCACGGAAATGCAGGTGGACACGAACGTGAGCGAGGCGGACATCGGGCGGGTGGCTATCGGCCAGGATGCTTCTTTTACGGTGGACGCCTTTCCCAACCTGACCTTCCGGGGGAAAGTGATGGATATTCGGAACGCCCCCGTGACCCTCCAAAACGTCGTCACCTATGATGTGGTAATCCGGGTCAAAAATCCGGAGCTGAAACTGAGACCGGGGATGACGGCCAATGCTTCCATCCTGGTGGCGCAGCGGGAGAACGTCCTGAAAGTTCCCAATTCCGCCCTCCGGTTCCGCCCGGAGTTTGCCAAGCGAGACCCGGCTGCCCCGCAGAAGGGATCCGCGGCTCCTTCCGCCTCTTCGCCCCCCTCCGCCACGGGGGAACAAATCCTGGAGAGGCTGAAAGCGGAACTCAAGCTGACCCCGGAGCAGCAGACCGGCATTATCCGGATCCTGAAAGACGCCCAGCACGAAATCCTCGCGGCGCGAAAAGCCGGAGACCCCGAGGGAGCGAAAGCCAAATCCAAGGAGCTCCGGATCGCCACCCGGGTCAAAATTCGTTCCCTGTTGACGGAAGAGCAGAAGAAGAAATACGAACAGATGGACCAGCGGCCGGAAAGTTCCCAGGCTCCGGCCCAGGTGTTCAAGATCTGGGTCCCCACCCCGGAGGGGAAACCGGTCCAGGTTGATATCACCACGGGAATATCGGACGGGTCCTACACGGAGGTCACCTCCGGGGACTTGAAAGACGGGCAGGAAGTAATCCTGGAGGTTGCCGGCGGAAACAATAAAGGCGGAGCCTCTTCGCAAACGCCCCAGCCTTCCATGCGAGGCATCCGGTAAAAAGACATTCACCACAGAGGGCACAGAGAGCACAGAGAAAAAAAGTTTCGGTCTCAAAAAATTCAAAATTTCGTTAAAAAGTTTTAATTTTAGGCACTTTAGGCATTTTTTATGTCTGAATTGATTCGAGTCGAACATCTGACCAAAACCTACTACTTAGGGGAAGTGCAGGTACCCGCTCTCAAGGGGGTGGACCTGACCATCCCGGCCGGAGAGTGCGTAGCGATCATGGGCGCCTCAGGATCGGGGAAATCCACCTTCATGAACATTTTGGGTTGCTTGGACCGTCCGACCCGGGGGAAATATTTCCTCGACGGGAAGGATGTTTCCGGGCTGAGCCGGGACGAACTTGCTCAAATCCGCAACCAGAAAATCGGTTTTGTGTTCCAAAACTTCAACCTCCTGGGACGGACCAGCGCCCTGGAAAATGTCGAGCTTCCCCTTTACTACCGCCACAATCATTCCTCGCGGGACAGGCGCCGGGTCGCCGTGGAAGCCTTAAAAACGGTAGGCCTTCAAGATCGGGAACATCATTTGCCCAGCCAGCTTTCCGGCGGCCAGCAGCAGCGCGTGGCCATTGCCCGCGCTCTTGTGAATGAGCCTTCGCTCATTCTCGCCGATGAACCCACGGGCAATCTGGACACTCGCACCAGCCTGGAAATCATGGAAATATTCCAGAAACTAAACCGCGAGTCCCGCATCACCATTATCCTGGTGACCCACGAACCGGACATTGCCCGCTATGCCGGGCGCCATTTTGTCTTCCGGGACGGCAAGGTGATTCAAGACGAGCGGATTCAGGCCCGTCAGGCGGCTGACGACCTAACCCGGCTTCCCATACCCGCCGAAGGGGAAATCCCATGATTTTTTTCATGACACTGCGGATCGCCTTCAAGGCCTTGGGGCGCAACAAAATGCGCTCCAGCCTGACCATGCTGGGAATTATTATCGGGGTCGGCGCCGTAATCGCCATGATCGCCATCGGCTCCGGAGCGAAAACCCGGATCCAGGAACAGATTGCTTCCATGGGCTCCAACCTGCTGATCGTCCTTTCAGGAAGCGCGACCAGCGGAGGAATGCGCTGGGGCCACGGATCGGTTCCCACCCTCACCGTGGAGGACGCAAAGTCGATCGCCAATGAGCTCTCCGCGGTGAAATACGCGGCCCCCGTTCTCCAGGGCATCGCTCAGGTGGTGTTCGGAAACCAAAACTGGTCCACGGTCACCTTTGCCACTACTCCTGAGGCTCTGATTATCAGGGATTGGCCGGTGGTCCTGGGGCGGCCCCTGATTCAAGCCGATGTCGATGGGGCGGCAAAAGTCTGCCTTTTGGGACAAACCGTGGCGGAGAATTTATTCGGTGAGATGGATCCCGTAGGACAGGTGGTCCGGGTGAAGAAATTTCCCTTCACCGTGGTGGGGGTTCTGTCCGGTAAAGGCCAAACGACCTGGGGACAGGATCAGGATGATGTGGTATATGTTCCCTTGACGACCGGCCAGCGGCTTCTCTTTGGCCAACAATTTCCGGGGATGGTCCGGTCGATCAGCGTCCAAGCCAACGGGCAGGATACCATGAAACTGGCCGAAGAACAGATCACGCAGCTGCTTCGGCAGCGGCACCGCCTGCGGCCCGGCCAGGAGAACGACTTCTTCGTCCGCAATCTGACCGAAGCCTTTTCTACCGCGGAAGAATCGGCGCGGGTCATGTCCATTCTCCTCGGGGCCATTGCTTCCATCTCGCTCCTCGTGGGCGGAATCGGGATCATGAACATTATGCTGGTTTCGGTGACCGAACGAACGCGGGAAATCGGAATCCGGATGGCGGTGGGAGCCCGCGGGAGGGATATTCTCTATCAGTTTTTGGTTGAGGCCCTGGTATTGAGCCTGGTCGGCGGGGTGATTGGAATCATCCTGGGAATCACCGCTTCCCAGTTGATTTCCCAGTTCTTCAAATGGCCCACCCTTATTTCCCCTTCGGCGATTCTTCTTTCGTTCTCCTTTGCGGGGGGGGTGGGAGTCTTTTTTGGCTTCTACCCGGCGCGCAAGGCCTCGAATCTGGACCCGATCGAAGCCTTGCGGTATGAGTGATCTCCGGATTCGCCGCGCGGCGGCGCATCCCCTTTGTTTTTCCCCGTTATAGCGTATCCTTTCCGAGGTCGGAGAGGGTTTTCTCCACGGAATCCATCAGGGTCCAGAATTGGGCCACGGATTGCTGCAGGGCTTCGGCCGCTTTTTTGCGTTCGGCGATTTCCCGGTGCAGCTGCTCCTTCACCTGCCGCAGTTCCTCAGCCCGCCCGGCGAGCTGCTGTTCCAAATCCGTCCTGGTTTTTCGGCTCTCCTCGGCCGCCTTCGCCGCATCTGTTTCCGCCTGGCCCCGGGCGGTCGTTTCCTGTTGCACCTGCTCCTGAAGCCGTTGGAGCTCGGCCATCCGCCCCCCAAGCAGGACCTCGACTTCAGCGTAGCGCCTGCGGAAATCCTCCGCGGCCGCGCGGGATTCCTCTTCCAGGCGCTTCCGTTCGGCGGCCTCCTGCTGCCATTGCCCGCCGACTTTTTGCAGTTGCGCCGTCTGCCCGGCAAGCTGATTTTCGAGGTCGCTCCGGATTTTCTTGAACTCCTCCATCGCCCCTTGATACTCTTCCGTCAAACGCTTGTTTTCTTCTTCTTCCCGCCGGAGCTTTTCCTGCAGCCCCTGCAATTCGCTTCCTCTCGCGGAAAGCTGTCCCTCCACATCCGTCCGGATCCGCTGCCACTCTTCCCGCGTCCGCTGCAGCTCTTCTTCCGTTCGGCGGCGCAAGGAAGACTCCTGTTGGAGCTGTTCGCCGGCCCGTTGCATTTCCGCCAGCCGCTCCGTTACCTGCGCTTCCAGCCCCATCCGCAGCCGGTTCCATTCCTCGGCGGCGTTCCGGTATTCCTCTTCGATTCGCCTCCGGGAAGCCGTTTCTCCCTGAAACTGCGTGCTCGCCCGCTCCAGTTCCGAGGTTCGCGCAAAAACCAGCTCTTCCAGGTGGGCGCGGTATTTTTTCGCCTCCTCTTCCCCCCGCCTCTTCTCGGTCACTTCCCACAAAACGCCCAAAACCCCCGCCGGCTGTCCCTCTTCATCCTTCAAGGGAACCCGCACGACCTGGGCGATGATTTCCTGGCCCCCCAGCCACAAGGTCTCCTCGGTTTCGCCCATCTTTCCGGATTCGATGATCTGGCTTTCCAACGCCTGGGATTTTTTCGCGTATTCTTCCGGGAAAAAATTAGAATCCCTTTTGCCCGCAATCTCTTCCGGTTTGATCTGCAGATCCCGGGCGTACAGATCGTTGCACAAGAGGTAATTCGAGTCCCGGTCCTTGACAAAGATTTTTTGCGGGAGGCTGTGAAATACATCCCGGTAACGCTTTAGAGCCATCCGGTTCTGGAGTTCGGAGGATTTCAGATCCACAAACTGCTGGCTCATATCCGCCAACTCTTTGACAAAATTCCCTAAGAGTTTGAACTTCTCGATGCTGTTGTCTTCTTTCATCAAAATCCTCCCGGTATCGATTCAACGGCTTTCAGTCTGGGGAAACCGGTCCTCCCTCGCCGCCGGCGGAAAAGAGGGCGGAACATCCTGACTCTAATTTTATCACTCCTAAATTTCCTGTAAAGCCCATCGGCTCCCCCAGGGGGTTCCCGCTTGGGTCTCAGATGGATTTTTCCAGGGCGGCTCTTTGCTTCTGGGTGTAATCCCCAATCCTTTTCTGCTCCTCGGATTGGAGCTTTAAGAATTTTACCCCCATCCCTCGGCGCAGGTGCTTCTTATCCTGCCCGTATTGATTGGTCCAGATCACCTTCCCCTGTACCATCGGGGGTTCTCGGCCATCATTCAAATACAGCTTCAGGGCGAATAGATCGCCTAATTCCATCGGGTTGGGGGTGCGCACAAAGGCCGTGCCAACGCCGTTGGCCTCCACCATTCCCAGATCTTCCTCTTCAAACTCCACCCGAACCCTTTCCCCGCCGCCGTTTTCTTTAAATTTCCCGTCTTCCTCAAGGGGGAAGAGGATCCCTTCCAAACCATCCCCGTCTTCCACGGGCTCCATCTCCGCAATGGCTTCGCACGGGGCCGGTTCGGAGGTCTTTTCCTCGGGTAACAGCTTGATGATATGGCCGTCGATGCGCTCGCGCTCGTTCTCCTGAAGGCTTAGAAGCTGGGAAAGAATGTCATCCAGGTATTTTTCGTAGTTCTTCTGGAAGTCGGAAGCCTTCCGGGCATCTTCCCGCAGATCCGCCCGTTCCAGAGCCATGGACAGATGGTGGGTAAAAAAGGAAAGAAACTCCAGGTCTTTCGAATGGAAGCGCCGGCTGCCATCAATCAGGACGATGCTCAAAACGTGGTTGGGTTTCTCGCGGGCGGGCAAAGGGACGCTGATGAGAGAGGCGATTTTTCGGTCCCGTTCTCCATATTTTAGAAATTCGGAAAAGTCCTTGGGTTCCCGTAAGAGGTATGTCTTGTTTTGTTTGCCCGCTCTCCGGGCCACTTCCTTTTCCTCCAGAATCCCTGCCTGTTCATACTGCGGATTTTCGGCAAAGGAATACAGCGTATTCAGAACCCCGCTGCCGGCATCGACCGTGAAGAGCGAAGAGCGGTGCGCCAGGAGACAGTGCAGGGATTCCCGCGTCACATGCTCCAAAAGGATGTTAAAATCCTTGTTCTCTTTGACGAGCATCGTCATGCGCAGGAAAGCGGATTCCAGACGCTCAAAATCGCGAATCGGTTTTCCTTCCTGCCCGCCTTCCCTCTTTGTCGCCTGCCCGATGATCTTTCCCCAGACCATAATCTTTGAATCCCCGGCTGAGAAATTCCCTCTTCCAAAATCCTTCGAGGGGTGCCAATAAAATTATTTGCAACCGTTGTCTGCCTTGGAAAATCTTCTTTGCAACGAGTATGCCAATAAAAATATTACTATAAGTAAAGAATTTAATTTGTCTAATTTTAAAACCAAGAATGCCGCTCCCTTTTTGCCAGGCTATTCATTGCCCTTTAGTCATTTTTTTGACACAGCTGACGATTCGGCAAGAGAAAGGCTCATACCCCTATCGGCAAAGGCACGGCAAAAACTTAGATAAAAAGAAAAGGTTTTTCCTTTCCGGAGGCGGAAATTGGGGACTGGGAAATTCTGGCAGGCGAGGCGGGAAAACAGCAGAGGCCTTGAAAACGATAACCGGCCCGGAAAAAGTCCTAATGCGTCATCTGATTTTGGCATTCCTCTTTCACGGGACCTGTGGTCCTGAGGTCCTTAATCTGTTGAATGAGGTTCTTGATTTTCATGTTATAATTGCGCCGCTCAAAGGACTTGCTGATAATGGCAATGATGTCCGCCACGTTGAAGGGCTTGGAGATGAAATCCCCGGCTCCGTAGCGGATGGCTTCCTGGGCATTGGTCAGGGTGCCGTATCCGGTGATGACGATGACCTCCACATCCGCCCGCAGCTTTTTGATCTCCCGCAGAACATCGATTCCCGAAAGCCCCGGCATGCGCAAATCGAGGGTAACCAGGTCGATATTCTCATTCTGGATGACCTGAAGAGCCTCGTCCCCATTGACCGCCGTGAAAATTTCATAAATGGGCTTGAGAATCATCCGCAGCGATTCGCGGGGACCCACTTCATCGTCCACGATCAATATACTTCCTTTTTGCGCCATATTGATCTCCTGTTCCAAAGAAAACCACTCCGGAAATTTGAATCGAGAATAATACTAAGCAATTTATGTGCCCCCGCAAATATCCCCTCGGCGAAAAGAACGAAAATCCTAACTCTTCAGATTTTATACAGTAATCTCAGGCTATCTCTCCAGCAAGGGCACCGAAAGTCCCCCGCCCCGATCTTGGAGGGGTCAAAGGGATGACATTTCCTGAATTAGTTCGACACTTTTTGTCATCAACTTAAATGGGATTTCAATTTTTTTGGACGGCATCGGTCAAAGCGGCTTTTCGGGGAGCGGCAATCCACAGAAATAGGGTGGAAAAAACAAGACTGATCATACAGAAGACAAAAGCAAACTTGTAGCTTCCAAAGATATCGAACAAATACCCTCCCAGCCAGGGGCCCAAGACGCTGCCCACGCCCATGCCCCCCAGCAAAAGGCCGCCCACCGTTCCAAAATGCCTTCCATGAAAGATATCCGCGGAAGCCGCGTAGGTTACCGGAGTCGCCAGACCTCCCCCATATCCAAAAAGGACGGCAAACACATAGAGGAGCCAAACGTGCGAGCTGTCTTTGAGCCCCAAGAGCGCCCCCAAGCCCGCGATGGAAAGGCAAGTTGCCAGGGTGTGGGTTCTTTCTCTCCCCAGCCAATCCGATAGAAACGCGGACAATTGTCCGAAAAAAATCATGATTCCCAGAAGGGCAAAGATCGAAGCGCTGAAAGAGCCGCTGAATCCTTTGTCCTGAAGGAATCTAACCTGGTGGGCCATAACCATATATCCGGCAATCCCCCAGTAAAGAGCGTAAGAGGCAACCAAGAACCAGAGTTGACGTGTTTTTAGGACCCCCTTCAACCCTCCTCCCAAAGGAGGAGCGTTTCCTCTTTCTTTTTTTTCCGTCCGGGGGGGCGATGGAGACGATGGGCAAGCTTCGGCTCCATAAGCCGCCAGGCCTTTGTCCTGAGGCCGGTAGAAAAAGAGCAGGAAAAGCAACGGCAGAAGAGTGGCCATTAAAATGAAGGATAATGCCAGAAAGGCCTGGCGCCAGCCTAAATTTCGGATGGTAAACTCCACAAAAATGGAGTAGACAAAGCTGAGCCCTCCGCCCATCTGGCCCAACCCCAAAACCAGACCCCGCCTTTTCGTAAACCAGTTCATAAGGGCGGGGGCGAAAATCGGCCAACCGCTGAAGGCGCTTCCGATGGACATCAGGACCCCAAAAAGCAAATAGAAGTGCCAGAGCTGGGTGGCAAAGGCGCATCCCGCCGTCGCCAAGCCCAGGATGAAAATGCCCCCGGGGATGAGGACTCGCGGCCGCCAACGGTCGGCCAACCCCCCCGCAACCGGCGCCAGGAAGCCGTAAATTAGAATGTTGAGAGACATCATCATCGCGACGTCCCCCCGGCTCCAGCGAAACTCCTCCAGAATGGGCGAGAAAAAAACGGCAAAAGAATGGCGGATGCCGTAGATGAGAATCATGCTGATGATGCAGATAGCGACCAGGTACCACCCGTAAAAAATATGCGATTTTCGGCTCATTTCTCGCGCTCTCAAAACATTGGAAATTCCGCCCGGCGGTCCTTTTATCCTAAATCGCTTCTTGGGTTCGGGTCAATGAAAGAAAGATTGATCTCTTCCCCCTGCCTTCGCTTTTGACGCTTGTCTTCGGACTGCCCGCTGGGAGTGGGCGCGGGAACGGCCCCGCCCCTTCCTCCTTGACCCTCATTTATTCTTTTGCTAAAAATCGACTTCATCAAGGATTTTTGGTACACTGAAAAAGGTTGTTCGCCGTGTCCGTCCGCATCCGAATCTTCTTATCTCTTTTTTCAAGGAGCTTTTATGACATCCCGAGAAAGAGTCCTCACCGCCTTGATGGGAAAACAGCCGGACCGCGTCCCCTGGGTTGAAAGCAGCATCCACAACTCCCTGGTTGAAAAACTCTTGAGACGAAAGGATTTTGAAAAGGCCACGGTGACCCAGCTTTTTACCCTCCCGGGCGCAAGGTTCTCCCCCGCGGTCTTTGAGGTTTTGGCCGTCGACAACACGAACTTCAGCATCGCCCCTCCCCGCTACGTGAAAAGCCGAACCTTCGAGGGCATGGACATCATTCTCGACGGTCTCCTCAAAGAAGAAAAGGATCTGGAGAAAATCGCTTTGCCGAACCCCGACGACGACGCCTTTTACCAGCCCGCCCGCGATTTTGTGGCCCGTTTCCGGGACAGCAACCGCGCGCTGGGGGTCACCACCCGCATCGGGGTCAGCAACACGTATCTGAGCATGGGCATCGAGCACTTCAGCCTGCAGCTGTATGACAACCCGGAGTTCGTCTTCCGGATTCTGGATTTATTTGTGAACTGGGCAGAAAGGGCGGTTTCCAAGATCAACGAACTGGGCTTCGATTTCCTGATCGTTCCCGAAGATCTGGCCTGGAAGCAGGGTCCCATGTTCTCCCCCAAAATCTTCCGGGAGCAATTCCTGCCCCGGATGAAGCGGGTCGCCGAAAAAATCCGGATTCCCTGGATCTATCACAGCGACGGGAATCTGATGCCGATCCTCGACGACCTCTTAACCCTGGGGATGAACGGCCTGGCGAATATCGAGCCGAATGCCATGGACATCTTGGAGCTGAAAAAGAAGTACGGGACCCGGATCTGTCTGGTGGGGAACATCGATCTTCACTACACCCTGACCCAGGGAACGCCGGAGGAAACCGAGGCGGAGGTGAAAAAACGCATCGAGGAGATCGGGCCCGGAGGCGGCTACATCCTAGCCAGTGCCAACAGCCTTACGCCTTACTGCAAACCCGAAAACGTCCTGGCCATGCACCGCGCCCTGCTGAAATATGGACATTACTAACCCCAAGAAGGAGGTTTCCGTGAAAAGAAAATTCTTCCCTCTGGTTGTAACCCTGCTGGTTTCTCTCCTCGTCGCTCTCCCCGGGTTCCTTCCGGACGCGGACGCGCAGGCTTCAAAACAGCTCCGTCTCTGTCACAACAGCAACCTCGAGTCCGCCACCGACAAGGCCTCTCATAAGTTTGCCGAACTCGTGGAAAAGAAAACAAAGGGGCTGGTTAAAATCTCCATTTACCCCCGCAATCAGCTGGGCGGCAACCGGGAATTGCTCGAGCAGGTCAAGATGGGCTCTCTGGATATGACCCTCATGGGACTGGGGACCTTGGGGTATATGGTGGAAGAATACAACTTCATGCAGATCCCCTTTGCCTTCCGCAGCCAGGAGCATATCCACAAAGTCCTGGACAGTGAAATCGGAAAAACGATCGAGAAGAACGTGGCGGCCAAAGGGTTTTTCCTCCTCAACCAGAAATGGGACCGCTTACCCAGGCATATTGCGGGGAAAAAGCCGATCCACAAGATTGAAGATCTTAAGAATATGAAAATTCGAGAAGGCACGCCCGCCTTCCACGAAGGGATGAAGCTATTGGGCGCCTCGCCGGTCAAAATCGATTTAAACGAGATGTTCATCGCCCTGCAACAAGGAATTGTCGATGCGGTTGAACTGCCTCTGGATTATATTTACGATTACAGTATTCATGAGGCGGCGAAATTTCTTTCCCTGACCTTTCATACATACGGCACCCAGTTCATCGCCATGAATAAAAAAAGCTTCGAGTCTCTTCCCCCCGACATCCAAAAAGCCCTTCTCGAAGCAGCGGCGGAGGGCGCCGACTTCAATAACAAGCTGACCTGGGGGCAGGAAGACGACTACATGAAAAAAATTGAAAAAGCAGGGGTCAAGATCAACCGGCCGGAGTACAGCCAGTTCCCGAAAGCTCTCGAAACTCACATCGCGGTTCTGGAAAAGAAATGGCCGGCCTGCAAGGGCCTCTTCGGAAAAATTCAGGCTGTAAAGTAGGGGAGCGGGGAAGAGAAAGATGGAAAATAGAAAAAGGCCGAACTCCGGCTTGAAGGAATATTTCGCTTTGATCCTGGTGATGGCCAGTTTCTTGATTCTGATCGCCGAGGTTTTGCTTCGATATGTGATCGGCTCCTCCATGGAGTGGACGGACGAAATCTCCCGCCTTCTCCTGGTCTGGATGACCTTCACCGGAATCGGCCTGGTGATTCTCGAACGGAAGGAAATTTTCGCCCAGGTTTTCACCCAGAAGCTTTCTCCCCGAGCCAAGAAGACCTGGTCCTGGTTCATAGACCTCCTGGTTTTGGCCTTCAACATTTTTCTGATCATCTTCGGACTGCAGATGACCCATTTCTCCTGGGACATCAAAACCGAGAGCCTGGAGCTTCCCTTCAGCTTTTTTTATATCTCCATTCCCTTCGGAGCGATCCCGGCGGTTTATTACCTGATCCGGCGTCTCAGAACCGACCCGACCGGCAGGAAGGAGGAGGCAAAATAATGGGCGCGCTCCTCCTTCCCCTGCTGATCCTCTTTATCATCTGCGAAATTCCTATTGCCGTCTCCATGGGATTGGCGGGGATTATTTACTTTTTGGTAAATGACATTCCTCTGGGAACCTTTCTGCAGCAAACCCTCTCCGGAGCCGACAGTTTTGTCCTGATGGCCATTCCCCTCTTCATGTTTGCCGGAGAGCTGATGAACGAGGGGGGACTGACCCCCCGTCTGATCCGGTTGGCCAACGCCTTTGTCGGCCACTTCCGGGGCGGGTTGGGGATGGCCACAGTCATCGTCTGCATGATCTTCGCCGGGACCTGCGGCAGCGCCGTGGCTGAAGCGGCCGCCGTGGGCGCTCTCCTGATTCCGGCCATGGTCCGTCAGGGATATCCGAAGGACCTGGCAGCGGCCATTACCGGCGCGGCCGCGGAACTGGGCCCGATCATCCCTCCCAGCGTGCCCATGATCATCACCGCCTCTCTTTGCAAGGTCTCGGTGAGCAAGCTGTTCATGGGCGGAATGATCCCCGGGATCCTCATCGGACTCACCTTTATCGTCACGACCACAATTTTGGCAAGGCGGGAAAAGATTCCTTTTTACCCGAAAGCGAGCCTGAGGGAACAAATCAACAGCGTGAAAGGGGGGCTTTGGGCGGTGCTGGCCCCGATGATCATCATCGGGGGAATGTTGGGGGGGATTTTCACGCCCACGGAAGCGGCGGCCGTGGCCACGGCCTACGGGCTCTTTGTGGGCTTTGTGGTCTACCGGGAGTTGAAATTGGCGAATCTGCCCAAAATCTGCTACAAGGTTCTCATCTCCACGTCAACCGTTATGTACATCGTGGCGTTGGCGAAAGTTTATACCTTCGCCCTGACCCGGGAGCGCCTTCCTGATTTGGCGGCCAATTTTCTGTTCAATGTCTCAACCAGCCCCCTAATCATCATGCTCGTCATTCTGGTGTTCATCATCATCCTGGGGATGTTCCTTTCCACTACGCCGGCCCTGATCCTTTCCATTCCTCTCTTTATTCCTTTTGTCGCTAAAATGGGATTCGATCCCGTCTGGTTCTACACTTTTGTAACCATTGCTCTATGCATGGGAACTCTTACGCCCCCGGTCGCGTTGACGCTTTATCTGACCAGCCAGATGGCCGGGACTTCGCCGGAAAAAACGTTTGTCCGGATGTTTCCTTATCTGATCTGCATGATTTTCATTTTGCTTCTGGCTCTCTTCTACCCCCCCATCCTCACCTGGGTGCCCAGTCTATTGAAGAGCTAAGGGTGATGGTCTCGTAAAAAGTCCATCTGCTGCGTTGCGCTGCAACTTCGTCGTTGCGGCCCCTAAGGGGCCTCACTCCTCAGTTTTTGCGCGCCTTGCATCTGGAGCTTTTTACGAAACCATCGTTCCGGTGATTTTTTACAAGATCATCAAGGGTGGAGGAGGGATTTCGGAAATTCCCTCCCGAAAGGGCAAGGGCCCTTCTCGTCCTGAAGGCCTTCGATTAGGTTGTGTTGAATACGCTCAGTCCGCCGATGATGACTTCTTTGACCTTGATGTCCTTGATCCTCTCGGGAGAAACGGTAAGGGGATTTTCGGCCAGGATCGTAAAATCCGCCAGTTTCCCTACCTCGATGGACCCTTTGATTCTTTCATCGAAAGTCTGCCAGGCGGCATCGGCGGTGACGGCGCGAAGGGCCTCTTCCGGGGTCAGGCGAAATTCCGATCCCAGGACTTCGCCGTTTCGGGTAAGGCGGTTGACGGCGGCAAAGACGCAAAAAAGAGGGGAAACCGGAGTCACGGGGCAATCCGAGTGCAGGCTGAACTTGATCCCTCTCTTCAAAGCCGATTTCAAAGGGCTGATGCGTTTGGCCCGGTCCGGACCGAGGAAGATATTTTTGTGGCGGTCTCCCCAGTAAAATGTGTGGGACGCAAAAAAGGAGGGGCTGACTCCCAGCTCAGCCATGCGGTCAAGCTGGTCTTCGCGGGCGGTCTGGCAATGTTCAATTCGGTGGCGAGCATCCGCGCGGGGATATTTTTCCTGGGCCAGCTGGTAGGCGTTCAAAATGGCGTCGATCGCCGCATCGCCATTCCCGTGGGCGGCGATCTGAAAACCGGCCTTGTGGGCCGCGAGAACCAAGGGGGTCAATTTTTCCGGCGGGGTCACCGGGTAACCGCAGTACGCTCGATCCCCCTTGAAAGGCGCGTGATACGGTTGGGTCAGCCAGCCGGTGTATCCTTGAATGGATCCATCGACGATAATTTTGGCCGGGCCAATTTTAAGGTGTTCATCGCCGAACCCAGTTAGAAAAGTTGGGTTTTCGGCCTCCCCTCCCAGGAGAAAATGGATGCCGACCATCATGGTGATGCGCAGGGGCAGGGTTCCCCCCCGGA
>CAVZNY010000009.1:0-251749 GCA_963776785.1 uncultured delta proteobacterium | reverse complement strand
CAAAACTTGGTAGGCCAGTTCGCGAGTCGATGCTGGCTGACCCCGCCTGTCCGCCGATCCCGGAAGATCTCCAGGGCCCGAAGGATGTAATTTCGCGTTTCCCGGGGATCGATCACATCGTGAAGGTAATGCATTCCCGCCGCCGGATAGGGAGCGCTGTCCTTCAGCATCTGTTGGATGAACTGTTCCTTCTGCGCCGTTAAATCCGGGGTGTTCTCAATCTTGCCCGCGAAAACGACATTGGCCGCAATCTCCGGGGCGACAAAGCTCATTTCCGCCGTGGGCCAGGCGACGAGGAAGTCCGTGGCGCACCCGGAGCCGCTCATGTTCCAGAAAGCCATCCCGTAGGTCTTCCGGACGATGACGGAGATCTTGGGGACGGTAATCTGCCCCAGGGCGTTCATATAATTCATGACCCGCGCGCCCACCCGGTTTCGTTCCGCCTCTTTGCCCACTAAAAAGCCCGGCGTGTCATGGAAAAAGAGAAGGGGGATGTTGAAGGAATCGCAAAGGACGAGAAAGCTGATGACCTTGTCGATGCCGTTCGTATCCATGGCGCCGGCGTTGAAGAAAGGTTGGTTGGCCACGATGCCGACGACCTGCCCGCCGATCCTTGCGAAGGAAGTAATCACGCTCTTGCCGAATAGAGGCTTCAGAGGAAAGAGGGTCCCCCCATCCACCAGGGCCCGGAGAATTTTGTTCATATCGTAGACCCGGTTCCTTTTTTCGGGAAGGATTTCCAGGATCCGGCCCATCTCTTTTCCCGACCCTTCCGGAACCGGCCTTAGGGGCGGGGGCTCATCGCTGTGGGATGGCAGGTAGGCGAGAAATTCCCGAATGATGGCAAAGCACTCCTTTTCGTTATCCGCCACCCGGTCGGAGTTTCCCGTTATTTCCGCATGGACTTTCCATCCTCCCAAATCCTCATTGGTGATGTTTTCGCTGATAGCCAGCTCGAGCACGCGCGGGCCGGAGACGCCCATGGCACTCCCTTTGATTTGAACCACGAAGTCCGATAAGCAGGCCATCCAGGTCGGCATCCCGTAGCACTCTCCCATGATGGCGGTGACCATGGGGGTCTTGCGAACCCGGCTCATGAGCTGGAGGAAGGTGTCGAACCCGCCCCCGCCGATCGAGGCGAGGCCCTTCGCCCCCATGATATCCGGCATGCGCGCGCCCCCCGCCTCGCCGAGGTAGATCACGGGGAATCCCCGGCGCACGGCCTGCAGCTTGGTTTCGCCTTCCTTTTTCCCGGCAACCCGGCTGGAAGTTGCCGCCAAAACCGTGAAGTCGTTGGCGACGATTGCCACGGTCCGGCCGTCGATCTTGCCAAAACCGGCAATCTTGCTGTCCGCCGGGGTCTTTTCCTCCATCCCGGGCAGGTCGGAGGTGTTGAACATTCCCATTTCAAAAAACGTCCCCGCATCCAAAAGGCTGGCGATTCTTTCCCGGGCGGTCCCTTTGCCTTTGTCGTGCTGGCGCTTGATTTTTTCCGGCCCGCCCATGGCCAGAGCTTTTTCCCGGCGGCGCTTCAGTTCTTCCATTTCTTTTTCAAAAGGCATGGCATTTCCTTTTTTTCTACCCATTGCTTTGGTAGGGTTATGCGAAAGCGCTCGGGGAGGCAAATCGTTCTAATCGGTTTTTCCTTGCAGCCCGTATTTTTTGTGAATATATTCGTTGTCTTCACCGATATTCGCGGAAATCCACTTGACGCGCAAGGGAGTCTTGGACATTTTTCCCGTCACCGGCAGGGTGACGAGACCGAAGGCCGGATGGCTCACCTTGGCAAACGTTTTCCGCGCCTGCCAGTGCTCCTGTTCCAAAACCTCCTTGGGGGTCAACATCTTGGTCGTAACCGGAAGCCCGCCTCCCCGCCATTTGGAACGGGCCGCCTTTACGCTGTATTCCGAGAATTTTTCCGCGATTTCCTTGTAGGTATATGGGGCAACCGCTTTCTCCACTTCGGCATTCAATTCCTTCACTTTGTCGATGTCATCGGTGATCCGGTCTAAAAGGGATTTCCAGTCTTCTTCCAGTTTCCACCGCCCGAGGATTTTCAGGGCGGCCCGGAAGTCCTGGTCCCGGAAACAAGCGATGGCAATATACCCATCCTGGCATTTGAAAAACCCGTAAGGGCATAAACCGTAATCGAGGGTCCCATAGCGCAGGCGCGGCTTTTCCCAGATGGATCCGATCGTCGGGGGGAAGCCCACGCAGGAGGCGTAGGCATCGGCCGAGGCCAGATCGACCATCTGCCCTTCCCCGGTCCGGCGTTTAAAGAAGGAGGCGACGAGGGCGGCGGAGGCCGCTCCAACCGCCGTGGTGTAACCGGCCGCATAGAAACCGGCCCGCGTCGGCCAGTTATAGGGGTCGGGGGTGCCGGGGAGATCGCCGATCAGGGCGGTTAGACCCGATTCCGCCTGACTGGTGAGATCGGTCCAGGGCATGTTTGCGAATTCCTTAGCCTTGGATGTGTAATGCCCGTAAGGCGAGATGGCCACATATACGAGGCCGGTATTCAACTCCCGCAGTTGGCGATATCCGATTCCCCAGGCATCCATTTCCCCGGGAGCATAGGTTTCAATCAGGATATCCGCCCGCGCCACTAAGCGCTTGAGGTTTTCTCGCCCCTCAGGTTCGTTCAATTCCAAGGCGAGATGCCGCTTGTTCCGACCCTCCATCAGGAACGGAATGCCCACGCCCTTGATATTGGCTCCATAGGGCGTCATGACTCTCGCCGGGTCTCCTTCCCGCGGTTCGATCTTGATCACCTCGGCCCCGGCCTCGGCCAAAAAACTGGCGGCCACGGTTCCGGAAAAATTGGCATAGCTCAGGTCGAGGACGACCATATCCGTCAGGGCTTCCGACTTATCCGGCGAAGCGCTCATCTGCGATAAGAATTGGCTCCAGGCGGAAATCTGCTTGGCCGCCCCTTTCTTCTGCAAATATCGTGAATAGACCCGTTCCTTAATGGTCGTCACCTCCCTCGTAATTGAAGATGGGGTCCTTCTGGAGGTCGTAATAGACGGGGGGGCGCTGCCCTACCCGGTAATCCCAGTAGCCGACGACCCGCTCCTTTTCCAGTTCCTTGATTTCCGCCGCCGAAAGCCCCAACAGTTTTTTCAAGATGTAGCGATTATGATAGCCCAGAGGGCGGGTCAGCCACTTGATCCTTCCGGGCGTCTTGCTGAGCATGGCGATGGGGCCTTCCAGGACCAATTTCTTATACATCTCGTCTTCAAAAGAGACGACGCTACCCCGTTCGCGGCGCCATTCGTCCTGGCTGATCTGCACGTCATCCATGACTTCGGAAACCGCGAAGCCATATTTCCGCCCTAAGGCAATAACTTCGCGGGCCTCTTTCAAATTTATCCATTCGGCGACTCCATCATGCAATTTCCGAGCATTCTCGGGTTTCAGCCTGGCAAAAGCCTTGGCGTATTCGTTATGCTGAACCCAATCCGAGCGCTCTATGGCCTTGCAGAACGAGCGGAACTGTTTGTCCGTGGCGATCGCCAGAGATAGGAATTTCTCATCCTTCGTTTTAAAAATCCCGGAAGGAGCCATGGTCGGATCCATGTTTCCGGTTCGGCCGAGTTCTTCTCCCGTCGCTCCCAGATGGGTAAAATGGAAGAGAGCCCGCATCAGGATTTCGGCCTGGCAGATGTCCAAATATTGGCCTTCCCCGGTTTTTTCCCGGTAATTCAGGGCGATCAGCATCAACATGGCGGCAAAATGTCCCGGGAAAAAATCGCCGAAAAAATCGGGGATTTTGAAATATTTTTCCGTCTCCGGATGCCCCGTGATGGAAAGCACCCCGCTCGCCCCCTGGGCCAGGAGATCCCAGCCCGGGAAGAAGCGGAGAGGTCCGGACTGCCCGTAGGTGCTCAGGCTGGCATAGATGACCTTGGGATTGATTTTGCTGACCTGCGAATACCCGATTCCCCAGGCCTCCACCGTGCCGGAGGTAAAATTTTCAATCACCACGTCGGCGGTTTGCGCCAGCTTGAGGATTAACTCTTTTCCTTTGGGTTTCTTGACATCGATGGCCACGAAATATTTGCTGTGGTTGATGAAATGCCATAAGGGATTGGAGTGCTTCCAGTATTTTCCCCAGTAGGTTCCTCCGCGCCAGTAGTCTCCCTGATAGGGCACTTCGACCTTGATGACTTCCGCGCCGTATTGCCCGAGGAATCTGGCGGCGGTGGGGCCGAAAATCATATGCGACAAATCCAGAACGCGGAGTCCTTGCAGGGCTTCGGGTTTTTGGGAAATAGCCTTCTGGTCAAAGAGCTTGCCGGTGAAAGAAAAATAATCGTCGGCCATTCTTAACTCCAAAAAAGAGTTGCAAGATTAGGGTTAACCTAAATGTTGCAAAAAAAACATTGAAGACATCACCCCCCCCCTTCCCTCCCCCATCCGAGGGGGAGGGTTAGGGTGGGGGCAAAGGGCACCGGGGGTGAAGTCCTGTGACCGCCGGAAAAATCGCTATGGCCCTTTAAATACAAGGGTGAAAACGATTTTTAGGATAAACTTATTGCACCTGTTGAGTTAATTGCAGCTTTTAACCTGCTATTTCTGATGATCACGCAAAAATTCAGCAGAGGGATGGTTTCGTAAAAAGCTCCAGCTGCAAGGCGCGCAAAAACTGAGGAGTGAGGGGCACATATTGGTGCGCCGCAACGACGAAGTTGAAGCGCAACGCAGCAGATGGACTTTTTACGAAACCATACTTACATCCCTAAATAAGCCTTCTTTACCAACTCGCTATCCAAAAGATCCTTGCTTGGCCCCTCGAGGACCATGTGCCCATCCTGCATCACATACCCCCGGTTGGCGATCTCCAGGGCATAGAGAGCGTTCTGCTCGGAGAGCAGGACCGTAATCCCATCGGCGGGGAAGGTTTTCATGACCTCGTAGATCTGGGACATGATGAGGGGGCTCAGGCCCAGAGAAGGCTCGTCGATGAGGAGCAGTCGGGGGCGGGCCATGAGTCCCCGGGCGATAACCAGCATCTGCTGCTCTCCGCCGCTCATGAGGCTGGCCCGCTGGGCGGAACGCTCCTTCAGGATGGGGAATAGCCCGGTCACCTTTTCCAGCATGGCCTGTCTTTCCTTCCAGGCTCGGGGGATGCAGGCGCCCATGAAGAGATTCTCTTTCACCGACAGGTAGGGAAAAATCTTTCTCCCCTCGGGAATCTGGGCGATTCCGATCTCCACGATCCGGTTGGGAGGAAGCCCCTCGATGTTCTTTCCCAAAAAAGAGATGGACCCCGAACGGCCTCTCACGACCCCGGAGATGGAATTGAGGAGCGTGGTTTTGCCCGCCCCATTGGCGCCCAGAAGAGCCACAATCTCTTCCTTCTCCACCCTTAGAGAAACATCGTGGAGAACCGGGATGACTCCGTAGGAGGCGTTCCAATCATTGACCTTTAGCATAGCGACTCCCGAGGTAGGCCTCGATGATCTTCGGGTCCGAAGAAATTTCCCGGGGTGGGCCTTCGGCGATTTTCTTTCCATATTGCAGGACTACAATCCGCTGGGCCGCGCTCATGATGATTTTCATAACGTGTTCGATCCAGAGGATGGTGAAGCCGAAATGCTCTTGGGCGTTCCAAATCATCTCCAGAGCCCGCGAGGCTTCGGCCGGGTTCAGCCCGGCCATGACCTCGTCAATCAGGAGGAGCTTAGGCGTGGTGGCTAGGGCCCGGGCTAACTCGAGCATGCGCAGTTCATAAAGGGTAAGATCCCGCGCCAGGATGTCCCGCTTAGAGAAAAGCCCCACGAACTCCAGGTAGTAGGAGGCTTCCAGGGCGGCATCGGAGAGGCTCATGTTGGGACGCCTTTTCCCGTTGATGACCCCGACCGCCACCCCGGCCAGGGCGGTCATGGCATTGAAGGGCTGGGGGATCTGATAGGTCCGCGAGACCCCTAAGCGGCAGATCTTGTTCGGGGGCATCCCGGTGATGTCGTGCCCCAGGAATTCGATGGACCCGGCGTCGGCCCGGTAGACCCCACAGATCAGGTTGAGGAGGGTGGTTTTACCGGCCCCGTTGGGTCCGATCAGACCGATCACTTCCCCTTCGTTCAGAGAAAAGCTGACCTCGTTCACCGCGTAGAGCCCGCCGAATCTCTTGCTGACCCGGTTGATCTTCAGCACGGCCTAATCTCTCCTTACATGCAGGACCGGGTAATAGTCCCGATGGTGGCGCTTATGATAGAGACCCCAGAGGCCCTCCCCCCGGGGCAGAAAGACGATCAGGGCGATCAAAACCAGGGGGAAGAGGACATAGTTGATCGGACCGAAGGCCCGCAGCGAATCCTCGACGATCGATATCAGGTAGGCCCCTGGGATGGCCCCGTATAGAAATGCCCGTCCTCCCACGATGACGATGATCAGGATCTTGGTCATGAAGTCCAGGGGGAGATAAGTCACTCCGGCAAAGGTGCGGAAGGTGTGCACGATGTACCAGCCCACGATGCCGGTGAGGATGGAAGGGAAGACATAAAAGAAAACCTTGTACCGGTCCACCGGCACTCCCATCATCCGGGCCACATCCTCGTTTTCGTTGATTGCCGCCATGCTTACCCCGAAGCGGGAGCGGCCGATCTTATCGCACACCAGCAGATAGAAAAGCATGAGGCCGAGGGAAAGGTAAAAGTAGGCGATGTAATTCCAGTTCACCTTCGGGAGGCTGAGGAGCGGGCTCATGCCCACGAGGCCGACCTCTCCCCGGAAGATGTCCCCATAGATAAAGGTGATGTCCAGAAAGGTCAAGGGGAGAATGAGACTGATGAGCGAAAAATAGAGCCCCCTGGCGATCCAGGTGGTGGGGCTCAGCAGAAGGGCGATCCCTCCGCAGACCAGAATGGTTCCTAAGAGGGTGACCGCCGGGCCGGCCCCGAGGTGAAGGTTCATGAGGGCGGCGGTGTATCCCCCGATTCCTAAGTAGAGCTGGGGGCCGAAATTGACCCGCGCGGTCCCGGTGATCTGGAGGCCGAGGGGAATGGTGACGGCGGCGTACAGATTGGCCGTGGTGATCATGGTCAGAATGTGGGGATAGGAGGAGACGAACAGCGGCAGGGAGGCCAGCAGGGCCACCCCGAGGGCCGGGTTTCGCCAATATCGCGGTTCGATGACCCACTCGTATTTCTGATCTTTCCAGCGGAAAAGGATCCGGTCCCGCCGGAATTCCAGGTTTACCATAAGGTTTCTCCTGCGAAGATCCCTCCCCTCCGGTAGATCATGACCGCCAGGGTGACGATTAGGGCCGCGAGTCCCATGAAACGGGAAACATAGAGGAAACTCACCGAGGCATGGATGAATCCGATGAGGTAGGAAGCCACGATGGACCCTTTCAGATTCCCCAGTCCGCCCAGGATGGCGATGAGCATGGCGGTCATGAGCAGGGGGGAGCCCATGAAGGGATCCACCCCCCAGAAGGGAGCGATCATCATCATGCAGACGGTCGGGGGAATCACGGAAAGGATCATGGCTAAATAGTACATCCGCTCGACGCCGGCCCCCATGAGGAGGGCTGCCGGAAGGTTCTGGCTGATGGCGCGGATGATCAGACCGGTGCGGGTCTTGAGAAACCAGAGGACATAGAGCGCCGTGACCAGGATTCCGGCCAGGGCCGCCAGGACCATCTGGTAGGCGATCCTTACTTTTCCGATGACGATCGTATCGTCAATGATTGTGGTGGGGATGCTGACCCCGGCGGTGACGGGAAAGAGATAATTGGCCAGGTGGGTCAGGGCCACGAAGATCAGGATCGAAAGGGTGAGGAGAATTTCTTCCTGGTCCAAGTATCTCTGGAAGACCCCCCGGTAAAAAACCAACAGAGAAAAACCGATCTGAACCAAGAACATGAGGAGGATGCTGGGGATCAGCCCGAAGTTCGCTTCCTCCATGAAAGTCCAGACGGCATAGGCCGCCAGGACGAAAGTGGCCCCATAGCCCATGTGGAAGATCCGCAGGACACCGCAGATCAGCGAGAATCCCAGGGAGATGAGGAGATAGATCGAACCCCAGAGGAAGGTATAGATGAGGATGGATTGGAGGGTTTCCATCATAAAAGCGCCCTAAAGACAGTGTCAGTGGTCGGTGTCGGTAATAGGAGTTCTATTCATTCTCAGTAGCACTTTTGTTCTTTAAAGAAAGAGTGTCGAATGGGCCAAGCGGTTCCAGGGCCCGGCGGCCAGACAGGCCCCCGGGCCCCAACTCAGGCGGTCACATCATTTTTTCAAAACTCTAAACTGATACCCTTCTTAAACAAGAAGCTTCTTTACACCAGGACTGCTTTTTTTAGCTGACACTAAGCACTGACACTGTCTTAAGTTATTTTCTCGCTTCCGCCGGGGTCATGTAACTTCCGGTCTTGAATTGGGCTGGGAAAATGACCTGCATCTCCCCTTTCTGCCACTGGACCACAGGGGTGATATATTTGGGGTAGGGGAGGTTGTAATGGTATTTGGGGTCCCACCCGATCGTCCCGAACACGGCAACCTCTTCCACCTGTTCCAGTTCCTTGATTAGGTTTTCTATGTTGTTCGTGGCTCCGGCTTTCTCGATGGCTTTCTTGAAGCCGTACAGGGTGTCATAGGTAGTGTGGGAGCCGAAGATGGGCCCGACCTTGTATTTGGCCACCAGGTTCTCCATAAAAGGAATGGTTTTAGCGGTGATGGGGACCTTTACCATGGAAGAACCCACCATGCCGCCGGCCACTTTCCCCTCGGTCATCTTCCAGGCCTGGGGCATCCCGGCCAGCCCACCCCAGATGTACCAAGGGATGTCCCGGGCGCTGGATTGGGCCCACTGCTTCACGAAGGCCGCCTGATCGATGTATCCAACCACGCAGTCCATGAGGCCTGCCCCGGATTTGGCTACCTCTTCAAAGATAGGGTTGAACATTTTTTGATCCAGCGAGAGAGTCGTTTCATAAACCACTTCCAGTCCTTTGGCCTTGTAAACTTCTGCCAGCCGGGGAGAGACATCCTTTAGACCCCGGCGCAAAGGCTTGGTCCACTCCATATCCTCATAAATGATGGCCACCTTTTTCGTCTTGACCAGGTCCTTGAAGACCTGGCTGTTCAGGTCCCCCCAAATTTTCAGGTAATTCGTGGAAATTGAATAGTACGTTTGGAAGCCGAATTTATATTTGTTATAGTTGTCTCGGACATGGTGCCAGATGTCGTCGCCCGAACCAATGGTGCTGAAGAAGAGATGGGGATACTCGCGGAACAACTCCGCGCCGATTTCCATCCCGGCCACTCCCATCTCCACCTTTTCGCCAATGACCACGGCCAGGACCTTGTCCACCATGACCAGTTTTTTGTAGATCTCCACGCATTTGGGGATCTCTCCCTTGGTGTCTTCGATGATCAGCTTTATCTGCCTCCCCAGAATTCCGCCGGCCTTGTTCATCTCATCCACGGCCATCTGGGCCGCGGCCTTGGAGCTGAGGGAAGAAGGTGCGGATAAATTGCCCATGAAACCGATTTTGACTTCCTGCGCGAAGGCCGGTCCAACGCAAAAGGCCATCAGGCAAATCGTTACCCATCCGATCAACCAAGCCGATTTCTTCATGTTCTCCCTCCTTTCAGGTGGTAGGTCAAAAGCGGCCTCTGACTGTTTCCTTCGTCCTTGGTGCGGCTTTGAGAGTGGCGAAAAGAAGGTATCAAAATGGCTGATCAACTGTCAAGAAAAAACAAAAAAAAGGGAAGAAAACAAGATTCGTATCACTTTCGTTCCTTGAAGAAAGGTGTGTCGGCAGGTCCAAGGGGTTCAAGGGCCCGGGGGCCAGAACGGCCCGCTTGGAATCATAAGGCGCTGATTTCTCCGTGGAGGGGCGGGGAAAATACTCCCCGCCTCCTCCGGCGGAAACGAGCTTTGATCCTCGAAGACAAGGAGAAACCCAGCCGATGGTTCCGGCCCGTTCGGCCAGGCCCCCGGGCCCCAACAGAGGCGTTGCCGCCCCTTTTTAATAACTCTAAACTGGTGCCAAGATTCTATTGGCGGGGCCAAAAGCCGGATTCTTAAAAAAAGGGACAGTGGGCCCGTAAACCACTGCCCCGAAAGGAGGGATGGGGCCTATTTCTTAGAGTAGTCGTACCATCCTTTGCCTGCTTTTTCTCCGTAACGGCCCTGAACATATTTTTCCACGACGCTCGGAGAGGGGAGGTCGGCCCGGTCGCCGGTTTCTCGGAACCGCTCCATGGAACGGATATAGTTCAGGTCGATCCCCGTGAGGTCCATCAGCCGGAAGGGCCCCATGGGGTGGCCGGCGCCGTATACGCAGGCTTTATCGATGTCCTCGATGCTGGCAATGCCCATTTCCGACATCCACAAGGCTTCCCGGCCGATCACCTTGAAGATCCGGTTGAGCAGGAAGCCTTCGACCTCCTTTTTGATGAGGACCGGGATCTTGTCGATCTTCAGGGAGAGATCCATGGTGATCTTGGCCGACTCGTCGGAGACATGCGGGCCTTTCACCACTTCGACCAGCTTCATCACCAGCGCCGGGTTGAAAAAATGCATATTCAACACTTTGGCCGGCCTTTTCGTGGCGTCGGCGACGAGCGAGCTCACCAAGTAGGAACTGTTGGTGGCCAAAAGAGCATGGGGGGGAGTGAAGGCATCTAATTGGGCGAAAATCTTGCGCTTGATATCGAGAACTTCGGTGGCTGCTTCGATGACGAAATCCGCATCCTTGGCGGCTTCCTTGAGGTCGGGGGTGAAAGAGATGTTCCCGCGGGCCGCCTCGGCCACCTCCTTGGTCATCTTCCCTTTTTCCACCCTTCCGGGAAGGTAGGTGTCGGCGAACTTCTCGGCCTTCTTCAGGATTTCCGGAACCACGTCCGTGCAAGCAGTTTTATACCCATGGATGGCGCAGAGAAGGGAGATCTGATGGCCCATGTTCCCCGCACCCACAACGCAGATCTTCTTGATATCGTCAACGGTCATGGTTTTCTCCTTTCGTCAGGAAAGCGCTGCCGTGCGGGTGTCCTGCCGTGCTGCAGTAAAGAAGTTATTACAGCAACACGGCAGCACCGCACACCGTCACATTAGGCTTGCCGTTCTATGATCGTGGCCACGCCCTGTCCGCCGCCTACGCAGGCGTTGGCCAAGCCGTAGCGGCCGCCCTTCTTTTCCAGGATCCGGGCCAGCGTCCCAACCAGACGGACACCGGTGGCGCCCAGGGGGTGTCCGATGGCCAAGCCGCCGCCCATGACGTTTACCTTGTCCGGGTTGATGCCCAATTCCTTGATGCAATACAGGGGGACGATGGCGAAGGCCTCGTTGATTTCCCAAAAATCGATGTCCTTCACCTGCAAACCGGCGCTCGCCAGAGCCTTCTTGCTCGCCGGAACAGGACCGGCGCCCATGATCGTGGGGTCCACGCCGGCAAACCCGATGGCCCGGATCGTCGCCAAGGGTTTGATTCCTTTCTTCTTGGCCGTTTCCTTGGACATGAGGATCATGGAGGTGGCGGCGGCATTCAGGGGGGAGGAGATCCCGGCGGTGATCACCCCGTCGGGCTTATAGGCGGGTTTGAGATCTTTCAACTGCTCCAAGGTCGTATCGCCGCGGACGGCCTGGTCCTTGTCCACGACCATCTTTTTGCCGTCTCCCTGCTCCGCTTCCACGGGTAAGATTTCGTCTTTGAAGAAGCCTTCGGCCTGGGCTTTGGCCGCCAGTTGGTGGGAGCGAACCCCCCAACGATCCATATCTTCTTTGGTGAGACCGCTCAGGGCAAAGAGTTTTTCCGCGGTCAAGCCCATGTTCATTGTGGTCATCATATCCCAGTGTTTGTAAGACGGATCGGTAAAAAGGCGCATATTGGGGGAAATGGGACCTTTTTCACTGACCACGGCGCCCATCGCCACCCGAGTCATGTGCTCCATACCTCCGATCATGACCGTATCGGCATAGCCCATGGAAATTTCCATGAAGCCGATGTGAATGCCGGCCATGGCCGAGCCGCATTGCTGGTCCACGGATTTAGCGGCGATGGTCTGGGGAAGATTGGCCAGAAAGAGCGGAAAACGGCCGCCATAGCTCCATTGTTCATTCACACCCATAGCCGATCCCACGATGAAATCGTCGATTTCCTCGGCCTTGATCCCGGTCCGTTTGATCACCTCCGGAAGGAGCTTGGAGAGAAGATCGTCTGATCTCATTTTATGAAACCAATCTCGGGGGGGGTCATTGGGGCGGGAGCGGGACTGAGCCGTCCGTAGAAATCCGGCAATCACAACTTCTTTCATAAGCGACCTCCTTTTGGAATGAGCATAGAGCAGAGAGCAGAGAGCATAGAGTCAAAAAAATAATCATGCAGCGTATTGAACCGAAAGTCAAAATTGAATTGAAAATTGAAAATTTCAAAGTGCAAAATGCAAATTATTTCGAAAGATCCTGCTCAGTTTTCAATTTGAATTTTGCACTTTGCAATAAAGTTTATCCACTTCTTACTCCGCCTTACGCCTTTCTCTTTGCCCTATGCTCTCTGCCCTTTGCGGTTATTATTTTGGGTGTTATAAATCTCTGCGTTCTCCGCGCTCTCTGCGGTGAACTATTTTTTTTCTTTTGGCGCTTCCGGGTTTTTGGGCCGGTCCGGGATGCCGGCGAGCTTCTTCACCATTTTCTTGCGCGTTTCAATGTCATACTGGGTGGTGATGGCAATGGCTTCCATGATCGGCGAGCCGCCCCCGTGGAAGGCCCCGTAATTGTGAATCCCGCCGGTTGCCGAACAAGCCATATCTCCAACATACCGCCAGAGCTGAGCCGCATCTTCCGGGGGGATCTCCGGGTTCCGGGTAATGTATTTTAAGAGAAGGTCTCTGGTTTCCGGGTTCATGAAATCCCCCTCGTGGGGGAAGGTGGCCGGCATGCCTCCAGAAACATCACAGAGAATTTCCGCCTCCCGGAACACCGCTTCCCCGGTCAGGCATCGGCCCACATTCGCGTAAATGGAATGGGGAATATAGCTTCCCGGGCCATAAGGCCTGAACCCCATTCCCGGAATGTAAACTTCCGGTTTGCCCATCTCCGAAGCCGTGAAGCCGGCGGCATAGCCGAGTTCGGAGACGCGAATGATCTCCGCCAGTTTATCCCGCACATGGGAGGCCTTGGCGATGCCGTTGTACTCCGCCGCCAAAGCGACGGTCCCCAGCATCAGATCGCCGAGGGCCGGCTTGCAGCCGGAATAGCTGTGGCGATGGAAAAGCGCAAAAAGAAGGGCGCTGACCCCGCCATGAATGGTTTCGCCGCACAGGAAGACCCTTTCCCAGGGAATGAAGCAGTTGTCGAAAATGGTGTAGGAATCGGTCGCTCCGGGCGTGAACCCGCGCTTGAAATACTGGCGGTCCCGCAAATTGTGGATGGTCACGACCTGTTTGACCCCTTCCCAGTCGCCCGGAACCGCAAAGGCGACGGCCCAGTCTTTTTCGTTCGGCAACAGAGAGCGGGTAGGGACGACGAGAATTTCATCGGCCACCGAAGCCTCGGAATTGTGAACCTTGGACCCGCGCACCACGATCCCGTCTTTGTTCCGCTCCACCACATGGACGTACAGGTCCGGATCCACCTGCTCGCTGGGCCGTTTCATCCGGTCGCCCTTCACATCGGTCTGGGCGCAGCAACCGACCAAGTCTTCTTTCTGGAACCGGGCGACCCATTTCTTGAAGTTTTCGTGGTACTGGGTGGCGCCGTTATTCTGTTTGTCCGCCTCATAGGAGATGTTGTAGATGGCGTTGGCGCCGTCGCATCCCATGCACCGCTGGATGCATCCGCCGGCGACCTGGCAGAGGAGCCGGGTCATGTCCTGCTTCTTGTGCAGGTCTTCCTTGCTGTGGTGAATATGGGTGAAGCGGTTGATGGTTTCGCCCGTCAGGTGGGATTTGGCGGTGCACAAATCGGCGTGCTTCGGATCATTGGCGTAGTCAAAGGTCAAGCCAATGGTGTTGATGGTGGGCATCTGGACCTCGTCGTCCCGCTCGATCTTATGCCCATCGTGATAGATATTCCGTCGCATCTTCTTCAGTCCGTCGACGTACTGCTGTTTCGTCCTCATGGGTTTGCCTCCTTTTCTTGAATTGTTCCTTGAAAACACCTTATCCTATTTTTCATCTTTTGCCAAATAGCCGGATCAGGCAACGCAATTTTGTCGTTGCGAGCCATCGGTAGGGGCGGTTCGCGAACCGCCCCTTATTTTCATCGGGTTCTGCAAATCGAGACAGTTCCCTCCCGGAAATGGGTCCCCTTCCCGGGCAACAAGAAAACGGGTCTGCGCGACCCGGGAATTTGGAGATGATTCTTATTTTTCAGCGCATGGTAAGGGCGCGCTGCGCGCCCCTACACCTCGAGATATTTAGCCTTTGTTTCGGGCTGGGTTTCAAGTTCCTCCCGGGATCCGGCAAAGCCGATATGAGCTTTCCCCATTAAATAAACCCTTGAAGCCAAAGAGAGAGCAACCTTGATGTTGTGTTCAACCAGAAGGATCGACACCCCGGTTTTGTGGATTCCCTCTAAAACATCGCGGACTTCCTGGACCATCAGGGGGGCAAGACCTTCCGTGGGTTCGTCCACAAGGATCAGTTCAGGGTTCCCCATGAGCGACCGGCCAATGGTCAGCATCTGCTGTTCGCCGCCGGACAGGAATCTCCCCTTTTGCTCCGCCCTTTCTTTCAACTTGGGAAAATGGTGAAAGATCCGCTCCACGGTCCAGACTTTCGGATCCTTGGGGTTGGGGATTTTCCCTCCCTTGATTCCCAGAAACAGGTTATCGCTCACCGAGAGGTTCGGGAAGATCCGCCGTTCCTCGGGCACATAGCCGATGCCGGCCCGGGCGACTTTGTAGGGAGGGTTCCCGGTAATGTCCTTTCCCTTGAAGATGACCGAACCGGTTCGGGGTTTGACCAGACCCATGACGGTTTTCAACGTAGTGCTCTTCCCCATCCCGTTTCGCCCGAGGAGGGTCACGATTTCTCCCTGGTCCACTTGCAGAGAAATTCCCTGCAGAACATGGCTCATGCCGTAAAAGGTATTCAGTTCTTTAACTTCCAGAAGCATCCTCGCTCCTATCGGATAAGGCAGAGAGCATGGAGCATAGGGCATAGAGAGTAAAGAAAAAAATTTCTTCCGAATTTTCAGCGTTTGACCCTCTGCTCTCTGCCCTATGCCTGTTTTCAGCTTCCCATCTCCCCCAAATAGGCATCCTTAACCGCCTGATTCTGCCGGATCTCCTCCGGCGGTCCCGTAGCCAGAATCTGCCCGTAATGCAGGACCGTGATCCGGTCCGCCAGCGAAAAGACCACATCCATGTCGTGCTCGATGATGACCAGCGTCTTCCCCTCGGTAAGTCTCCGGATCAACTCCACCGCATGGTGCGTTTCATCCCGGGACATCCCCGCCGTAGGTTCGTCGAGCATGATCAAATCAGGGTCAGTAGCCATGGCGAGGCTGATTTCGAGCGATCGATGTTTGCCATAGGACAATACTCCTGCAGGCATATCCCGCTCGCGGTCGAGATTGAATTCGCTTGAGGACTTCTTCCGTCTCGATGGTAATCTCCCGCATTTTGTCGACTTGGCGAAATAATTGAAAGCGAATCCCCTTCTTGGAAAGAATGGCCAAGCGGATATTTTGAAAGGTCGTCAGGCGGTTGAAGGTGCTGGTGATTTGGAAGGAGCGCCCCATCCCTAAGCGGGTCAGTTCATGGGGTCGGGCTCCGGTAACTTCCTTCCCTTTAAAAAATATCTGCCCCCGGCTGGGTCGATAGGTTCCCGTGATCAGATTGAAGAGGGTTGTTTTCCCCGCCCCGTTGGGCCCGATGATCGCGTGGCGCTCCCCTTCTTTCACCTGGAGGTCGATCCCGAAGATCACCTGCAACCCGCCAAAATCATGATGGAGTTCCTTTGTCTCCAAAATGTTCATGAAACCTTCCCTTTATGAAACCACTTTGCCTTGGCTTCGCCGAAAAGGCCCATGAGCCCCATTGGCGCATATAAGACCACCAGGATGAAGATCGCCCCGTTCACCAGGCCGATCCGGTCCGTAAAACGAATAACCACGTCTTCTAATACGTGAAGGACCCCCGAGCCAATGATTGGACCGAAGAAACTTCCTACCCCTCCGATATAGGCCATCAAGATGGGCGTAAAGGAGGCATGGATGTCCAATACGCCCACCGTGGACACCAGTTTCATTAGTAGCGCGTGAACCGAACCTGCAATCCCGGCGAAGGCGCCACAGACGATCAGGTTGACCGCCTTGATCTGAGGCAATTTGAAACCCAGGTAGTCGATTCTCATGGCATTATCCCGGATGCCGACCACAAGGCTCCCAAAAGGGGTTTTGGTATAAAACCAAAGGATGAAAAGGCAGGCGACGATCACCGCCATGGCAAAATAGTAAAAGTTTATCTTATCGGCCATATCAATGGACATCACTCCGGGAATGCTGAGGGGCGGAATGGGATATCCCCCAAGTCCGTCCTCCCCACCGGTTACCTCTCTATATTTCAGGGCAACGACAAAGATTAGCTGGCCAAAGGCAAGGGTCAACATGGCAAAGGCGGTCCCGCTGACCCTGACCAGCAGAGGGCTTAAGATCAAAGCCAACAGGCCGCCGGACAACCCGCCCACCAGGACCACCGGCAATAGAGGGAAGCCCTTGATATGGGTTAAGGCCAGGGCCGTCGCATAGGCCCCGGTGCCAAAAAACATGGCGTGACCAAAGCTAAGAACCCCCATATAGCCCAACAGCAAGTTGAGAGTGACGGCATACAAGGAAAAGATGGCAAACGCTACAAAGAAGTTAGTATAATAGATGCCAAAAACATGCGGAAAGATGGCCGCAAAAAAAACGCCCCCCCCCCATAGAATCCACTTATACCGGTTATTCTTCACTCTCTTTCTCCAAAAAGGCCCATAGGCTTAAAAGCCAAGACAATGGCCATAAAGGCAAACATCAGGATCGGGGCAAGCCGGGGAATGAACTGGATTCCGTAGGCGTTTAACTCCCCCAAAAAGAGGGCCACGATAAAAGCCCCCCCGAGGCTTCCAAATCCTCCCACAACCACGACCACGAAAGCATCCATCCCCAACTGGTCGGCCATCCCGGGGAATACGGTCAGGAGCGGGGCGGCTACCGCCCCGGCCACACCGGCCAGCCAAATTCCGATTCCAAAAACCAGCATGAAAACGAGGGGCGTATTAATGCCCAGGGAGCTGACCATATCCGCGTCGGAAACGGCGGCCCGCACGATTTTGCCCAAGCGGGTCTTGAAGAGAATCAAGGCCATAATGGCCAAAATCCCCACGGACAACCCGATAACGAAAAGCCGATAGACCGGGTAGGTCAGACCCGCAAAATTCACGAGGCCGCTCAAACTTGGGGGTATCTTTGACTACGAGGCTTTCGGCGCCCCAGCCGACTTTGACGACCTCCAGAATGACCATCATGATCCCTACGGTTATGAGGAGTTCGGCAAGATGCCCCTGTTTATGCACGGTTCTCAAGAGAAAACGCTCCGTCAGCACGCCGCAGATTCCCGCGATCACGGGGGCAACCAGCAGGGCCACCCAAAAATTTTCGGTCATCAGCAAAACCTGATAACAGAAATAAGCTGACAGCATGGCAAAAGAGGCATGGGCGATGTTCAAAATTCCCATCATGCCGAAGATCATGGTTAGACCGGATGCCACCAGAAAAAGCAACATTCCGTAGGCCAGGCCATGAATTGCCTGAGCAACATACAACACGGCGGTCGGGCTCATCTATGCTATCCTCCTGCCCAAAAGCCTCAAAGAGAGCAAAGCGAAATGAATATGAAAATACCGGCTTAAGAGGTTCCGGAAAAGCTCGCCCCGGACTAAAAGCGGGGCGAGCTTTTCGCAGGGCCTCAAGATCCCTTAATTCTTGACGCGTCCCTTGAGTTTCTCATCGAAGGTGGGGAAGCATTTCTGAGCCGGTATCCAAGTAGGATCGCTCGGCATCGCACAGTCAGGATTGTCCCAGGTATTGGGGAAAACCATTTCCATGATGGGACGGTCTGCTATAACCTGATGGTCAGCGGGTCGCATGTAATGTTTCCAGCCAAAAAAATCGAAGGTGTCTCCCTCCCAGGCGGCGATGACCTTTTTCGGGTCAGTGCTTCCAGCTTTTTGTAAAACCTGAAAGTACCAGTAATAGGAGTTTAGGTTTCTATACCAGCCCCCATTGGGGTGTTGGTACAGCCTTGTATTATAGGGCGCTTTCCATGTTTTCCACAGGTTGCCCCATAGATCACACAATTTCTTCACATTAGCCACCCTGCGGTCCAATTGGAAATCTCCGCACAGGACTAAACCTCGCCCTGCCGGCCCACCGATCGTTACCAGGGGGCGGGTGTCGTCAAGAAAGGGACTGGCCATGGGAATGTAATAGTCAGGCTTCAAGGGGCTTTTCAGACCCAATTGCCTCGATTGTTTGATCAAATTCTCATTGTCGGCCCCCCAGGCCATTTGAACGATCACCTCGGCTCCGGAGGCCCTCACCTTTTCGAGATAGGGGGCAAAATCTTTGGTATAAACGGGAAAGTACTCCTCGCCGACAATCTGAGCAGTGGGCTTGGCTTCTTTTATGGCCTTTTTGAAGGCGCCTGCGGAGGAGTGTCCCCAGGCATAGTCTTGGGCGAGTATGTAAAACTTTGTTTCCGGGCGTTTTTCATAATAGATCGCCAAACTCTTGCCTTGCGTGGAGGATGTCCCGCAGGTGCGGAAGACATATTCGTTCCAGTCCGGAAGGTCCATGAGTTCATCGGAATATGCGGAAACGTTCATGAAAATGGTCTTATGTTCTTTCGCGACCGCCTGGCCCACCTTGGCAATGTGGGTGCCCCCAACTCCCGCAAACATAATCACCTTGTCTTGCAGGATTGCTTTTTCGGCCGCCCGTTTGCCCGGGTCCGGTCTGCCCTGGGTATCCGCCAGGATGAATTGAATCTTCTTCATCTTGCCGTCCACAAGAATCCCCCCCTGGGAGTTGATATCCTGCGCGACAAAACCAAGGATGGCCGTATAAGCCTCCCCAAGATAGGCGTTCACCCCGGAAACCTGATCCCACATGGCGATCTTAATAGTGTCGCCGGAAGTTGGAAAGGTCTGGTTCTTCGGGTCATATTTGGAAAGGTCCCCCTTGAGGGGCTCGAAAGCCATGGCCTTATTTGAGCCCCCTGCGCATATGGAGAAAATGAGAAAACTACCGATGAAAATTCCCACCATAAACTTCTTCATGACTGATTTCACCTTTCTCCCTCCTTCCCGAAAGCCTTGGTTCGCAAGGGTTGAATTTCGAACTTTTTCTCATCAGGAATTTACACTCTCCGTGTCGCCTTGTTTACCTCCTTTCATGCCATTTTCCATGAGGGTTAGAATCCGCTTATACTCCGCCCGGGAGAGTTTTCGATAGAGGTGGTAAAAAAAATCGCCCATTACCTGCATTCCCAGGACCCCTCTTTTCGAAAAATCTTCCGGGGGCAATTTCCCCAGGGTTGCTTCAAAAAAATATTTGTGAGATTTCACAACGATTTCCCGGAACATTTCCCGGTAATGGCGCAAGGCTTCGGGATCGAAACCGTCCCTGACCCCGATCCCGATGTTGTCCATCTCGACGACCAATTTGCCGAGGGTGATGTCGTCCTGGGAGTAAACCTTTGCCCCTTTCCGAATCTCCGGCGTGAGAATACCCCATTCTTCCATTTTAACCAACCATTTTTTTCCCAGACCCGTTTCTTTCCGAAAAGCCTCCTCTCCCGCCGCCTCGTTGGGAAGGAGGTGATCCACCGGGTGAAAATACTCGCTGCGGATCCGGAGAAGAGATTGAGCCTCCGAGGATTTTCTTTGGTTTTTAAGAATATTCTTGATGACGGAGAGGGGGAGGAAGTAATTGTCCTGGAGCTCCTTGATCGTGGAGATGCGGTCGACAAAGGTCTCGTCGTAGTCGGCGATGTTGCGGCCCCGCTTGCGGGGTTTGGGCAAAAGGCCTTCCCGGATATAGTAGTGGACCGTCTCTTTGGAAACCTGGGTGCGCTGAACCAGTTCTCTGATTTTCAAGGGCTCCTCCCTTCGTTAGAGGCCGCGGCATCAGCGGATGGTCAACGCATGATTACGCCCCGATATAGGCCTTCTTCACCTTGTCGTCGTTCATTAAGTCGGAGCTAATTCCTTCCAAAACGATTTTCCCGTTTTCCAACACATACCCGCGTCTGGCGATCATCAGGGCCATGTTGGCGTTCTGCTCGGATAGAAAGATGGTGGTTCCCGACTCGTGGATGGATTTGATGACCTCGCCAATAATTTTGCGCACCACCAATGGCGCCAACCCCATGGAAGGCTCATCCAGCAACAGCAACTCCGGTTTGGACATCAGAGAACGGGCGATGGCCAGCATTTGCTGCTCCCCTCCGCTGAAGGTGCCGGCGAGCTGGCCCTGCCGGTTCTGCAAAATGGGAAACAGGGCATAGACTTGCTCCAGGGATTTCTGAACTTCTCTCCCGTTCCCACGGCGGGTATAGGCTCCGAGGGTCAGATTTTTCAGGACGGAGAGCTGGGGAAAAAGCTGGCGGCCCTCCGGGCAAAGGGATAACCCCCGGCGGACGACCTTGTTGGCCGGCAGCTTGTGGATGGGTTGCCCCTTGAACTCGATGGTTCCCTGAAAAGGCTTCAGAACCCCCGCGATCGTCCGGAAAAGGGTGGTTTTGCCGGCGCCGTTGCTCCCCAAAATCGTGACGAAATCCCCCTGGGGAATCTCCAGGGATATTTCCCGAACGGCCGGGAACCCGCCGATGCGGGTGGATACATTCGTAATCTTAAGCATTTGATCCCACTCCAAGATAGGCTTCGATTACCTGTGGATTCCTGCTGATCTCCGCGGGCGTGCCCTCGGCGATTACGCTGCCGAAGTTCAAGACGATGATCCGGTCGGCCAAACCCATGACCATGCGCATCTTGTGCTCGATGAGGCAGACCGTGATCTTCTTCTGCTCGTGGATTTTTCTTATTAGATCCGTAATTTGGTCGGTGTCTTCCACGATCAGTCCGCCCGTGGGTTCATCGAGGAGAATCATCTTGGGTTGGCTGATCAGGGCGACCCCGATGGACAGGCGCTTCTGTTCGGCCTGGGAAAGGGTGGAGACAAAGTGGAAGGCCTTGCTTGCCAGACCGATAAATTGAAGCGTCTCCATCACGCAGGCGGTTGTTTGGTCCTTGTCCTCTTTCCAGCGGCGGCTGTGAAAAAGCGTGCTCCAGAAGCCCCCGGTTGTGCGCAGCCGAAAACCGATGGCCAGGTTGTCCACGACCCGCAGCTGGTCGAACAGGGCCGTGGTTTGAAAGGTGCGGGCGATTCCGCGGTGGGCGATCCGGTGCGGTTTGAACCCGGTGATCTCTTCGCCCTGAAGAAGGACCTGCCCGTGCGTCGGGCGGAGCATGCCGCTGATCAACCCGAAGAGGACCGATTTCCCGGCGCCGTTCGGGCCCACGATGGATAGGATTTCTCCTTCGCGAGCTTCGAAAGAGACGTCGTTTACGGCAACCAGGCCGGCAAAATGCTTGCTGAGGTTTTTAACTTGAAGCAGCACTCGTCGTCGCCCCTTTCTTTCGCTTCATAAAAATCCCGGGCCTTTTGCCGCAAATTGGTGACCGCGCCCATCACCCCCCGCGGAAAATAGATGATGACCACGATCAACAGGGCTCCGAAAATGATCATGCGGTATTCCGCCAGAAATTGCAGGTATTCCATGAGCACCGGGATCACAAAGGCCCCGATAATGGGCCCGGCCAGCGTTGCCGCGCCCCCCAAGAGAAGAAAGATGAGCCAGTTGAAGGTCAGCTCCAAAGAAGCCGTAGAGGGGCTGATGGTTCCCATCAAACTGGCGTAAATGCCGCCGGCCAGTCCGGCAAAAAAATTGGCCACCACAAAGGACAATATTTTCCCGGCGAAGGTGTTGATCCCCACGGACCCGGCCAAGGCTTCGTTGTTCCGGATGGCCATAAAACTCAACCCCAAGAGGGAGAAGACCAGGCGGTGCATGATCAATAGAGTCAAAAGCAGGAAGGCCAAGACCAAGTAGTATTGGGCGGCCTGGGTTTGAAAGCCGAGACTCCCGATCAGGGGGAGGGTAAGCGGGTTGGGCAGAGGAATCCCCACGATGCCGTTATAGCCGCCGGTAAGCTCGATCCAGTTGCCGGCCACAATCGAGATGATGACTCCGAAGCACATGGTGGCGATGGCAAAGTAGGACCCCCGAGTGCGCAAGGTGGGAAAACCGATCAGAAACCCGATCAGGGCCGCGAGCAAGGCGGAGAGGGGGAGGGCCAGCCAGAAAGAAATTCCTGCCTTGGTCAGGAGCGCCACCCCGTACGCCCCGATGCCGAAAAAACCGGCGTGGGCCAGGGATGCTTGGCCGGTATAGCCCAGGATCAGGTTCAGGCTGAGCGTGGTGATGGAAAAAAGGCAGCCCATGATTACGATCTGAAAGTAGTAGCGATTCGTAATCAAACAGGGGAGGGCCAGGGCCAAGATCAGCAGAAACACATAGAACCATTTATCGCGCAGGAATTTGATCGCCGCCATCAGCTCACCTCCTTGCCGAACAAGCCGGTGGGCCGGATGGAGAGGATCAGGATCAAGGCGCCGAAGGCATAAACATCTTTGTAGGCCGCGGACAGATAACCGCCCCCGATGGCTTCGAGGATCCCCAAAATATATCCCCCGAGGATCGCCCCGGGAATGCTGCCCAGCCCTCCAAGGATCACGATAATAAAGGCCTTCATCCCCAAAAGAGCTCCCATTGTGGGGGAGATCATGAAAATGGGAGCGACCAGGCTGGCGGCGGCGGCGGCCGTGGCCGTGGAAATGGCAAAAGTCAGGGAAGAGACCCAGTTGACGTTGATCCCGACGAGCATGGCCCCTTCCCGGTTCTGGGCCACGGCTTCGATGGTTGTCCCCGGGGTGGTTTTTTTGATGAAGATCTGGAGCAAAACAATCATGACGATGGCGGCCATGATGACGAGGAGCCGCTGATAGCTCATGGTGATCCCTAACAACTCCACAATGTCGGGGTAAGGATTGGGGATTCGCCGCCCTTGCGGTCCCCAGAAAACGATCACGCTGGTTTCGAGAATGATCAGGGCGCCGATGGCGGAGATAAACGAATTGATGTGGGGTTTGTCCTGCAGGGGGCGGTAGACGACCCTTTCGATCAACATCCCGATCAGGCCCAGGATTACCATGGAGCTGACCAAGGCGGTCCAGAACCCGAACCCGTAGAGCGTCATCAGGAAGAAAGCTGACATACGCCCCCAGCATGTAAAGATGGCCGTGGGCAAAATTGGGGATGTGCAGGATGCCGAAGACTAAGGTGAGCCCAAGGGCCACGATGGCGTAAGTGCTCCCCAGCATAACGCCGTTGAAGATCTGCTGAAAAAATAATTGCATAAAATCCCTGTCAGATATCACCCCCACCCTAACCCTCCCCCGTTGAGGGGGAGGGGAGAATGAGGGGAGGATGAAATCCAACTAAGCACCGACACTGACACGAATCACCAATTCGTTTTTATTGCTCCTTTTCAGCTTTGAAAAACACCCAATCGATATCGGTTGTCACAACTGTTTGGGCGACCGCCTGCTTGAATTCCGCCTCGGTTTTGTAGGGCCAGAGGGCAAGCCGCACTTTGCCGTATTTCCCATCCTTATCGATCACCTGGATGGATCCGGGGCAGTACATGCGGCCACCCGGCGTAATCCCAAACCATTCAGAGGGGAACTTATCTCCGAGAAGCGGGAAAGCCTTCGGAAAGGCAGCCCTGATAGCAATGGGGTCCTCCACGGTTCCGGCGGCAACCATGGCTTTGGAAAGGGCGAACATGGCATTGTAATTCAGCCACACCTCCCAGGTTGACATTCGCTTATAGGTATTCACATACCGCTTCTCAAAAGCCGGGGCCGACGGGGTGGGGGATTGCACCACGGGCGCCGTACCGATGGTGTTATACATCAGCTTGGTGCTCTTGAGGATATTCGCGATGTAATCCATCTTTGCCTGGTCGATGAGGATGAACCCCCCCTTGTATCCCAGGCCGCGGGCCTGCTCGATGACCAAAGCCGTGGTGGCGGAGGGACCCCCGATGAGCATCACATCGGGTTTGGTGGCCAGGGCCGCGGTCAGCGGCGCGGAAAAGTCCGTCTCGCCGTAATAGTTGGCCGGTTTGTCCACGGTGATCTCGCCGCCTTTCTTAAGCCAATATTCCTTGAAAGCGGCCCGCCATTCCTCGCCGTAGGCCCCTACGGTCGCCACCATGGCCGCCTTGCGCCATCCCTTTTCCCAGGCGATATCGGAAAAAGTCTTTACGTATACCGTGAAGGGGGGAGGAGCCGCCACCAGGAGTTTGTTCCCGATCTCGATCGCTTTGGGCGTGCTGGTATAGGCCATGATGATGAATTCGTTCCCCTTTTCCTGGTTGATTTTGGCCATGGCGGCAATGGAATTGAATAGGGGGTTAAAGATAGCGGGGGTTTTGTACTGATCCCGGAGCCGGCGACAATTGTTCACCGAGGCGGTGGGATCCAGAACTTCATCGAGCTTGGCTAATTTGAAATTGTACTTTTGTCCTTTGACCGTAATCCCGCCGCCGGCATTAATGTCACTGATGGCCATTTCGATCCCGTGTCCGACGTCCTGGCCGTATTCCGCGGCCACCCCGCTGAGGGGCCCGGTGTACCCGATCACCACTTCTTTAGCCGCCTGGCCGTAGACCCCGGGAACAGCCCCCCAAGCCGTCAACGTCAAAACCAAAAGCATGCCCGCAAACCATTTTCCATACCTCATCTCTTTGCCCTCCTCTATGATTGGATTTGACTAACAACAATACAGGTTTCTTTGGCGATTGAGGCAAACTCGGCTGAACATGAAGACCGACGCGCATTTGACTTTGACGGGCCCAAAAAAGAGACTATCCCAAGGAAAAAATAAGCCGCCGTTTCCTTGGCTGCGTTTTTGTCTCGGGCGAGATTTTGAATTTTCAAGCGGCTGCTCCGGGGAAGGCAAACCCCTAAAACCGGGGGTCCGATTTGGCTCGTTCGACCCTTTGCGCCATCAGACACAGAACTAATAGCCAAACGGGACCATTTTGTCAAGAAAAATTTAAAAATAATTCAAATCCCAAAGATTTTTCTTGACTTTTTTGCATAGCATTTAGTAATACTCATTACAAAATTCGAAATTCTTTTGAGCCCCGTTTCATATCTTTCGCCTTTGTGATAAGAAAGAAGGCGGTATAGAAAAAAGGTAACACTTTAGCCTTTTGAAAAAAGGAATTTCGTCAGGGCAAGCGGTTTTAGAGCCCGGGGGCCAGACCCGCCCGCTTGGAATCATGAGGCGCTGATTTCTCCGTGGAGGGGGCGGGGACGATACCCCCCCGCCCCCTCCGGCGGAAACAAGCTCTGATCTTCGAGGCCAAGGGCCAACCCAGCCGATGCTTCCGGCGCGTTCCGTTCCGGCCCCCGGGCCCCGACAGAGGCGGGCACATAATTTTTTCAAAACTCTAAACTGATACGAAAAAAGGAATTCAGCTCTCCTATAATTTTTCCCTACCCCCTCTTTTTCAAAGAGGGGAATTCCTCCTTTTGGCAAAGGGAGGGAAGGAGGATCTATCCTTGATGGTCTCGTAAAAAGTCCACCTGTCCCGCTTGGAGCGGGATTGCACGGCAACCCTGCCCCGTTAGATAACAACCCCGCTCTCGGGATCCGGGGCTAAACCGCCTGATATTGGAAGCGGAAATCTCTTTTGAAAAGTATCTTCGGGTGAATCGTTGCGGCTCATCTGTAAGGGCGATTCATAAATCGCCCCTACTCCTGAAATGATGCGCGCCTTGCCTCTGGAGCTTTTTACGAGACCGTCAAATAGGAGAAAAACGATTCGGGACAGCGAAACGATTCAGCCTCACGATGCGTGACCGCCTTCAATCGCAAGATAGGTAGGAAAAATATACGTTGAGGAGGAAAAAGAGTATGGAGCTGAAGCCCTGGCATCGTCACTACGATTACAACGTCCCCACCACCATCCGTTACCCGCGCCTGCCGATTCATGAACTGATCGGGATCCCCGCCAATGCCTACCCGGACAAAGCCGCCCTCACTTTTTTCGGCACCGAGATGACCTTCTGGGAATTGCGCCTCCTGGTCATGCGCTTTGCGACCGCCCTCGGGAATTTGGGGATCCAAAAAGGGGAGCGCGTGGGAATTCATCTGCCAAATTGCCCGCAATACCTGATCGCGTATTATGCCGTGCTGTCGCACGGGGCGATCGTAGTGAACATGAACCCGCTGTACACGACCGATGAGTTGAAGCTGATCGCGGAGACGACCGGGATGACGACTCTGATCACTTTCGACATGTTCCTGAACAACATCCGCGGCTTGTGCAAACAGGTGCAAATCCCCAAAGTCATTGTCACCAAAGTGACGGATTATATCAAAGGTCTGGGGGTGAGCACCGCCGCCAGCCTGGAACTCGAAAAGGGATGGCATCATTTTTCCGCCATGATCGATAGCTGCCCCAACCCCAAGCGGCCCCGGGTGCAGGTAAACCCGGAAGACCCGGCCCTGATTCAGTTCACGGGCGGAACCACGGGCATCCCGAAAGGGGCCGTCCTCACCCATGCCAATGTCATTGCCGCGACCTTCCAATGCGCTCTTTGGGGAAGCCCGACGCTTCAGCTGACTCCGCCGGAGCGCCGAAATGTGATGGCGGTCTTGCCGTATTTCCACGTCTACGGCAATATCGTGGTAATGAATTACGCCATGTTCTCCTGCGCCACCCAGATCCAGGTTCCCCGCTTCAATATTGATGAGATGATGAACCTGCTGGCCAACTTCAAGGAGATCACTTTCTTCCCGACGGTTCCCACCCTGATCAACGCCTTAGTCAACCACCCCAAAGCCGGGGAGTTGGATTTAGCCAAAAAACTGAAGCTTCTGAATTCCGGCGCCGCCCCCATTCCCGTCGAGCTCATCGAGCAGATCAAGGACATGGGGATCTTTTTCAGCGAAGGATACGGGCTCTCAGAATCAACCTCCTTAGGGATTTCCAACCCCGTCTTAGGGCTCAAGAAGATTGGCAGTATTGGGATCCCTTTCCCGGATAACGATGTTCGCCTCGTGGACATCGAGTCCGGAGAGAAAGATGTCCCCCAGGGCCAGCCCGGGGAAATCATCATGAAAGGCCCCTTGATCATGCAGGGGTACTGGAACAACCCCAAGGAGACCGCCGGACAGCTCAAGAACGGATGGCTTTATACGGGCGACATCGCGATCCAGGATGAAGACGGGTACTACTTTATTGTGGACCGGAAGAAAGACATGATCATCGCCGGCGGTTTCAACATCTATCCGCGGGAAATCGATGAGGTGCTGTTCCAGCACCCCAAGGTGCAGGAAGCCATTTCGATCGGGGTTTCCGATCCTTACCGGGGGGAAACGGTAAAGGCTTATGTTGTTTTGAAACCCGGGCAGACGGCGACAGCGGAGGAAATGATCAGCTTCTGCAAAGAAAAACTGACCGCCTACAAAGTCCCAAAACAGATCGAATTCCGGGAGTCCCTGCCCAAATCCGCCGTGGGCAAAGTCCTGCGCAAGGTTCTGAGGGCGGAGGAAGAGGAAAAGAAAAAGAAAGGCTAAAGGCACATGGTCCAAGGCGCAAGGTTCAAATTTTCCTATAAGCCCTGCACCTTGAGCCGTGCGCCACGTTAAGCACTTTAAAGACTACGCACTTCACCCCCTCCCCTCCCTCCCCCTCGAGGGGGAGGGTTAGGGTGGGGGGGATTTTCTTGGGGGGAGGTTTGAACATGAAAACGGATTACAAAACCGTGAAAGTGGAAGTGAAAGATGGGGTGGCGATCTTCGGGCTGAACAACCCGCCCGTCAATCAGCTTTCCGAACATTTCGTCCGGGAAATGGCCGATGCGTTCATCCAGGCCTGGGGGGACCCCGCGGTCAAGGCGATCATCCTGACGGGAACGGGTAAAAATTTCATCGCCGGCGCGGACATCACCCAAATTCAGCCCATCAAAGACAAGAATTTTCTCCTGCCGCGGGTCTTGGAAAACAACCGCTTTATCAACGCCATCGAAGAGGGGCCCAAGCCGGTGATTGCCGCCGTCAATGGAAACTGCCTCGGCGGCGGCCTGGAAATCGCCATGGCCTGCCATTATCGAGTGGCGGCCCAAGGAGTTCAGATCGGCCAGCCGGAAGTCCAAATCGGCCTCATCCCCGGGGCCGGCGGCACCCAGAGGCTTGCCCGGCTTGTGGGCTTTGCCGATGCCCTGACCCTGATCACCACGGGCAACCCTATTTCTGCCGATGAAGGTTTCAAAAAGGGGGCTCTGGACGAGGTGGTCCCGCCGGCGGAGCTTCTCAACCGGGCCCAAAAGGTTGCCGGCCGCTTTATCGCGGGAGAACTGCATCACCAGAACCGCCTGACCCGGAATAAAACCGACAAACTCCCCAAACCCGACGAGAAGAAAGGCATCCTTGCCTTTGCCAAGGCAATGGCGGCCAAACAGGCTAAAGGGTACTTAGCGCCTTTCAAGGCGATCGAGGCTATGGAGCGAGGGCTCACCGACAATTTCGAGGCGGATCTGAAGGTCGAAGCCGAGCTCTTCACGGAATGCGCCGTCTCCGATATCGCCAAGAACCTGATCGGGATCTTCCTGAACACCCGCGCCGCCGGCCGCCTGCCGCGCATCGAAAAGATCGAGCCGAAAAAGATCAAAGCCGTGGCTATGCTCGGGGGCGGGGTGATGGGCTCGGGGATCATCAATCTGCTCCTCCGCTACGGGTTTGATGCCGTCCTCTGGGACATCAGCGAAGAAGCGGTCCAGAAGGGAATCGCGGCCGTCCGCAAGACCTTTGCCTACCCGATCAAGAAAGGCTCGATGACCGAGGAAGGTCTTACCAAGATGATGCAGGATCAGCTCAAGACAACGACCTCCCTGGAGGATCTGAAAGGGGTGGATTTAGTCATCGAAGCCGTCCTGGAAAACATGAAGATCAAGCAGGAGATCTGGAAGAAACTCGAGGGGATCTGCCGCCCCGAGGTAATCTTTGGAACCAACACTTCGGCGCTGCCGATCACCGAATTGGCCTCCGTCCTTGCGGACCCCGGGCGGATGATCGGTCTGCACTTCTTCAACCCGGCGGAGCGGATGCAGCTCCTGGAAATCATCTGCGGGAAGAAGACCTCGGATCAAACCCTATCTTCCAGCGTTGCTTTCGGCCGGGCGATTCGCAAAGTCCCCATCGTCGTGAACGACGGCCCCGGGTTCTATGTGTCCCGGCAGCTCGGCGCCCTAATGGGCGGGTCCTCCTTCCTCCTTGAAGAAGGCGTGGATCCCGCGAAGGTGGAGCAGGGCCTCTTGGATTTCGGCCTCCCCATGGGGCCGGCCACCTTGAGCGACCTGACCGGGATCGACATCAACTACCATGTGGGGAAAACCTTCGAAAAAGCCTTTGGCAAGCGGTGGGAGATGACCCCGCTCATGGAGCGGGTATACCAGACGGGGTTCTATGGCAGGAAGACCAGGGCCGGCTGGTTCGACTACAGCGGGGAAAAGCCGGTCCCGAATCCCAAGATGGCGGCGGTGGTTCAGAATTACCTGCAGGAAAAAGGCGTGAAACCGAAAGAAATGACGGAAAAGGAAATCGTGGACCGGATGCTCGCCCGCGCCATCAATGAAGCGGCGTACATGATCCAGGAAGGGATCTGCGACCGGCCCCAGGACATGGACTTGGCCATGATTTACGGGACGGGATTCCCCCCCTACCGCGGCGGGATCCTGCGGTATGCCGACGCCTGGGGGATCAAGAATGTGTATGAAACGCTGCTGAGGTTGGAAAAAGAATACGGGGAACGTTTCAAACCCTGCAGCCTGCTCAAAGAGATGGCGGAGAAAGGGCAGACTTTTTACAAAAACTGAACCATTGCAGTTTCAAGTGGAAATTTCAAGATAAGAAATTCCCTCTCCCAAGATTGATGAACTCGTAAAAAGTCAGCTAAACGATGGTTTCGTAAAAAGCTCCAGATGCAAGGCGCGCAAAAACTGAGGAGCGAGGCGCACTTACGAGTGCGCCGCAACGACGAAGTTGAAGCGCAACGCAGCAGATGGACTTTTTACGGAACCATCAAGATTGGGAGAGGGATAGGGTGAGGGTTGGCGGGTCAGAGTCGCTTATTGTCTTATTTCCGAGTAGTCACCCTCACCCCACCCCTCTCCCGTGAGCCGGGAGAGGGGGATTCCGGATGGGCACGGGCTACAATCAAAATTTGTTGAATATTATCCATGACACTCCCACTGACACAATTTATGGAGGGAAACTAACCCCCCCTCCCTTACCCCCCTCGAGGGGGGAGGGTAAGGGAGGGGGTGAATTTGGAGGAGGGAAAAATGGGCAGACGAATTCTTCGAACGAAGCTTTGCGACATGTTAGGGATCGAATACCCGATTCTTTCGGCGGGAATGGGGCCGACCCTGATCGGGGAGACGACCGGGGCGCCGCCGGCATTGGTGGTGGCGGTTTCGGAGGCCGGCGGAATGGGGGTTCTCGGCGGAAGCGGGTACACGATTGATGGACTGAAAGACGCCATCCGCGAGATCAAAGCAAAAACGGACAAGCCTTATGGAGTTGACCTCCTCTTGCCTCAGAAACTGGATATCGGGGGAGGGTTGGGCCAAAAGGGACCAAAGGAATTGCCTCTCAGCGCCATCCTGAAATCCCTCCCCAAACCGCATCAGGACTGGGTCAAGAAGGTGAAAGAAGAAATGCACCTTCCGGATGTGGAAATCACGATCCGGATGGATACGACCACGATGCGCCCCCAGGAAGCGATTCAGGTGTGCATCGAAGAGAAAGTCCCGCTCTTTTGCGCCGGTTTGGGCAATCCGGGTTTCATGGCGGCCCAAGCCCACGCGGTGGGAATGAAGGTTCTCGGGATTACGGGCAACGCCAAAAATGCCCGCCGGATGGCCCAATCGGGAATCGACCTCTTAGTGGCCCAGGGGCACGAAGGGGGAGGGCATACGGGCCGGATCGGAACCTTGGCTCTGCTCCCCCTGGCCATCGACGCCGCCGCGCCGGTCCCGGTTTTGGCCGCCGGGGGAATCGGCGATGGCCGCGGGTTGGCCGCAGCCCTGGCGATGGGCTGCATCGGGGCGTGGGTGGGAACCCGCTTCCTGGCCACGAACGAAGGGGGAGCTCTCCCGGTCAATAAGAAGCACATCCTGGATTCCACGGATGAAGACACCCGGGTGAGCCGGGCCTACACGGGCAAAACGCTCCGGGCGAGTTACAACAAATTCCATGACCTCTGGGACGGCTCGGGGCTGGAGCCGCTTCCGTTCCCGACCCAGGTCCTGATCTCCTCGGCCCTCTTAGCGAGTTTTGTCGAAGGCCGGAAGGACGAATACGTGGGCGGCCTGGCCGGACAGGTCTCGGGCCTGATCAAGGAAATCAAACCGGCCAAACAGGTCCTGGAGGAGATGGTGGAAGAGGCGGTGGAGATTCTGACCCGCAGACTTCCGGCAGACGTAACGGCGAAATAAAGATTTTCACCACAGAGAGCACAGAGAACACAGAGAAAATTATGCAATTCGTAAGAATATCTGACTATCGTTGAAATTCCGAATCCGGAATCATGACCTGTAATCACGGCCAAAGGGAATGGACTCCGTTTCACCGGAGTGATGACTTTAAAGATTTTCATTCTTCAGCCGTCATAATTATGTTCTTCTCTGTGTTCTCTGTGTCCTCTGTGGTGAATAATTAAGGAGATAAATAATGGCGGAAAAATTTGTCAGCGAACGGAATTTGAAGTTCCTGCTCTACGAGGTTTTCGACGCCGCTTCGCTCACCCGGCATCCCTATTACGCCGATCATAGCCGGGAAAGCTTTGACATGGCCCTGGAAACCGCCCTCAAAATCGGAAAGAACCTGCTGAAACCGAAGCTCCAGGAGATGGACAAAACCGGTTCGGAGTTCGTAGGCGGGCGGGTCAAAGTCCACCCCCTGGTGAGGACTTTCATGAAGGAATGCGGGGAGGGGGGCTGGATCGCGGCGAGCTTCTCCTTCGACCTCGGGGGGCAGCAGCTTCCCCTGATCATCTCGGCCGCCTGCCGCTTCATCATCTCCGCGGCCAACTATTCCGCGAGCGTCTACCCGATGCTCACAACCGGCGCGGCCCATCTCATCATCTCCTTCGGCTCCCAGGAACTGAAAGACGCCTACCTGCCCAAGATGCTGGCGGGGGAGTGGCAGGGGACGATGGCTTTGACCGAGCCCCAGGCCGGAAGCTCTCTGGCCGATATTACCACCCTGGCGGAACCGACGGATCAGGGTTACTACCGGATCCGCGGCCAAAAGATTTTTATCTCCGCCGGGGACCACGACGGGGTCGATAACGTCGTCCACCTGATGCTGGCCAAGATCAAAGGCGCTCCTGCCGGCGTGAGGGGGATTTCCCTTTTTGTCGTCCCGCAGAAGCGATTGGAGAACGGCGAATTGGTTTTCAACGATGTGAACACCGCCGGCATTTACCACAAGATGGGCTACCGCGGGGCGCCCATCACCCAGCTCAGCATGGGGGAGAACAACGATTGCCGGGGCCGGCTCGTGGGGGAGCCGCACAAAGGTCTTTCCTACATGTTCCAGATGATGAACGAGGCAAGAATCGATATCGGCTCCGGGGCGTCGGCGATCGCCTCCGCCGCCTATTACGCCTCCCTGGAATATGCCCAGCAGAGGCCGCAGGGAAGGAAGGTGACGAGCAAGGATCCGACCCAGCCGCAAATCCCCATCATCCAGCACGCGGACATCCGCCGAATGCTTCTTTTCCAGCGGGCCGTGGTCGAAGGGTCTCTCGCCCTCGTCCTCCAGTGCAGCAAATACGCGGACATGGAAAGAACCCTTACGGGGGAAGAGAAGGAGAGAGCAACGCTTTTGCTGGACATCCTGACCCCGGTCGCGAAGACCTACCCGTCGGAAATGGGGATCCTTTCGATCAGCGCAGGCATGCAGTGCCTCGGGGGGTACGGATACTGCGACGAGTTTCCTTTAGAGCTTTTTTACCGCGATGCGCGCATTCACCCCATTCACGAAGGAACGACGGGAATCCAAGGGATCACCTTGTTAGGCCGAAATGTAACCATGAAAAACGGGGCGGCGTTCAAGGTTTTCCTGGCCGAGGTCCAGGCGGCGATCCGGCAGGCTGAGGAATTTGCAGAGCTGAAACCCTATGCCCAGGGACTCAAGGAAGGGGTGGACCGGCTCACCAAGGTCACCCTCCACTTAATCGGGGTGGCGCAAAGCAAGGGCCCCGACGTCTTCCTGGCCGACGCGACCCTTTACTTGGAATTCTTCGGGATCGTCACCATCGCCTGGCAGTGGCTCCTCCAGGCTGTGACCGCCCAAAATGCCCTGACCCGGGGGCCGAACGGGTCCGAAGCCGATTTTTACCAAGGCAAGATTTACACCTTCCGCTACTTCTTCAAGTACGAGCTTCCCAAGATCGAAGGTCTGGCCCAGCGCCTCCTGGACGCCGACGGCCTGACCGTAGAGATGAAAGAGTCCTTCTTCAACGACTGATTCAATCGATTTCGCTTCCCCTTACGGCGTTTCACCCTCTCCCCGAACCGGGGAGAGGGTGAATGGAGGACCCTATTTCTGTCTCCGTGATCTCTGTGCCCTCCGTGGTGAATCGGTACGTTTTTCCGAGTTGGGACTTGTCCAGTTTTGTGCTATGTTTTTACCCATACATGAAATATCTGAAGACATTCTTCATTGCCGCTGCCGTCTTTATCATGGCCTGCCTGTTTTTCGCCTGTCTGTTCTGCAGCCTGAGGCAGGGGTCACCCTGGTGCGCCTGGTGGCCCCGCTTGTCGGCAGCGGAAATCATGGACTTCGTGAAGTCCTGGGGCTACTGGGGGATCTTAGTCTCGATCGGGATGATGATCCTCCATTCTTTCCTCCCTTTTCCGGCGGAATTCGTGGCGATTGCGAACGGAGTGATCTTCGGCCCGGTCTGGGGCACGGTTCTTACCTGGGTCGGCGCCATGTTGGGCGCCTTTCTTGCTTTTTGGCTGGCTCGAAGACTCGGGCAGCCGTTTGTCCGCAGGGTGTTGTCGAAACGGAAGGCGCAGACCCTGGAGAGATGGATAACGAGACACGGGCTGGGGACGTTGTTTATCAGCCGTTTCATCCCGATCATTTCCTTTAACCTGATCAACTATGCGGCAGGGCTCACGAAAATTTCCTGGTGGACATTCGGGTGGACGACCGGCGTGGGCATCCTGCCCATGACGGTTCTCATGGTGGTCATGGGAGACCAGATTCACACTCTTCCCTTTTACCTTTGGGTTTTCATGATTCTATGCGGGGGGGTATTGTGGATCGGGCTTCACCGGTTTCTGCGAAACCGCTCTCTGGAAATTTGATGGTCTCAATTGTGATGATCTCGTAAAAAGTCGAAATTTCATATAATTTGTCATTCCGGCGAAAGCCGGAATCCAGTTATTTCAAGGCGTTCTGGACCCCGGTTTTCACCGGGGTGACGGTCTATTTGACTTTTTACGAAGCCATCGTTTGGATGAGAGCGCCTTTGACCTCCACCTTTTAGGCTTTCGCTTGGGAAAGGAGAGATAAATGAGGAAAAAATTTGAACTTGTGTACCAGTTCAAGGTTACCCTGAAAGGCGTCAAACCAGCGGTGTGGAGGAGATTTCAGGTTCCGGAATCCTATTCATTTTGGGATTTTCATGTAGCCATTCAGGATGTTTTCGGATGGGACGATTACCATCTCCACGAATTCGAATTGATGAACCCGGAAAGCGGCAAGATTGCAGCGATCGGCATTCCCGGTGAAGGAGGGTTTCTTGACCGAGAGATTCTGCCGGGCTGGGAGCAGAAGATATCCCGCTGGTTTTCCCGGGATTACCGATCGGCCTTATATACCTATGATTTCGGAGATGAATGGGAGCATATCGTCAAGGCGGAAAAGATTTTGCCCCGGGAAGAGAAAAAGAAATATCCCGTATGTCTCGATGGCAAGCGCGCCTGTCCGCCCGAGGACTGCGGGGGAATCTGGGGGTACCGGGATTTTCTTGAAAGTCTTGAAGAACCCCGAGCATGAAGATTACGAGGATTTGCTGAATTGGGTCGGCGGAAAATTCGACCCGGAATATTTTGACCCCCAAAAAGTTCGATTTATGGATCCGGTCAAAAGAAGAAAATCGGCCTTCGGGGAATAGGAGAAAGATCGCCAAAAATCGGGCCCAAATGTTGCCGGAAGCATGAAAAGGCGGCAGCCGCCGCGAGATTGTAAAATCGACAGAAACGTTGATCAAGATCAATAAGGAGGTGTTGAAATGGCCAGGGCAACTGCCAATGGGATTCAAATCGAGTATGAGACCTTCGGAAATCCATCGGGGCGACCGCTTCTTCTGATTATCGGCCTGGGGGCGCAGATGATCCATTGGGATGAGGATCTGTGCCAAGACCTTGCAAAACGCGGGCACTATGTCATCCGATTTGATAACCGGGATGTTGGGCTTTCCACCAAATTCGAAGAGGCCGGCGTGCCGAACCTCGTTGAAATCTTCGGGAAAATCATGCAGGGCGAGAAGGTTAAGCCGCCGTACAGCCTGGATGATATGGCTGACGATGCGGTAGGACTTCTGGACGCTCTTCGAATTCGGAAGGCCCATATCTGCGGGATGTCCATGGGCGGGATGATCGCCCAGACGGTTGCGATTCGGCATCTTTCCCGCGTTCTGAGTTTGACCTCCATTTACTCGACCACCGGCAATCCTGAAGTTCCCCAACCGAAGCCGGAAGTGCTGGGGCTTCTGATCACCCCTCCTCCCAGGGAGAGGGAAGCCTTTATTGAGCATATGCTTGGGGTCTTTAAGGCCATTGCCGGCCCCGGTTTTGCGGTCGATGAAAAATGGACCCGCAAGATCGTAGCCGTCAGCTACGACCGCTGTTTTTGTCCTCAAGGCATGGCTCGCCAGCTCGTTGCTATTCTAACGCATGGGGACAGAGGGCCCGCCCTCGCTTCCGTGAAGGCGCCGACCCTTGTGATTCATGGAACCGACGATCCTCTTGTATCCGTGGAGGGCGGAAAGGCCACGGCCAAAGCCGTCCCAGGCGCCCAACTCATGTTAATAGAGGGTATGGGGCACGATCTGCCCCACGGCGGGGCGTGGCCGCGGATTGTCGAGGCCATAGCTGCCCATACGCTAAAAGCGACACGGTAAAACCCTGTTTGTTTATAGGCGTGGGAGGCATACTTCTAACCTTGCTTCGGGACCTGCCTTCCATTTCCTACGGCGGCCTTTCGATGGAGGATTGACAGGCAGGACACTCGCGGGCATACCAATAAAGTACTTTCCCGCAATTCGGACAACGGCCGGAATTGTCCTGCTTTTCCACCCATTTTTCAATTCCATGCGTCTTCAGGCATTCCAATTCTTCAATGAGCCGGGCATGATGCGAAACTCCGTTGACGACATGGATCGGTAAAAAGCTTCGGAGACGGGAACAAGGAAATTCTCGGCATTGGAAGCACCATTTCACCTTGTGCTCTTCGGCGCAAAGGCGGAAGCCATGGCGGCAATCCCGGCACGAAGGAAAGACGTTTTCGGAGAGACAGCCGTCGCAGCGGATTTCTTCGATCGGGAGACCGGATTCTTTGGAGGTTTTTTCCAAATACGCGGTATCCTGGTCCCTCGGGGCCAAGTATTTTGGACAGGTGCCGCAATAGATTCCGCAGATCCCAACCAATTCCATTACATTCTTCCTGTCATTCTTTCCCATTTTAAAGGATTTTCCGCGAAAAGGATTGCCCCCTTTGGAAAATTTCGTAGCCCTTTAGCCTTTTAAAAAGCCGCAAAATCCCCCTTTGTCCCAAAGGGGAAAAGAGGGGAATGCTTTGTCACAGGAATTCAGAAAAGCTCTCCTCCCTTTTAAAAGGGAGGCCGGGAGGGATTTCCCGGGGTGCCTTTCAAAAAAAGAAATTCATACCGAAAACGTATTCCAGGACCGGTTCTCAATAATCCTCAAGGGCATCATGATCCTGGGACCGGCGGGGGGATAATTCAGGCCCGGCCCAACGGACCTTCTTGAGGTTGACACGTCCCTTGCGATCAAACCGGATTCCTTCTTTTTGAAGGAGGCGGCGCTGGCGTAGAGCCCCATCTCCTCTTGACCGGGTGCTGATTTCGCCCTTGTGGTTGATCACCCGCTGCCAGGGAACCCTGAAGCCCGCGGGAAGGGCCGCCATGGCGTAACCGACCATCCGGGCCGTGCAGCGGCCGACGATCTTTGCGATCTGCCCATAGGTAGCCACTTTCCCCGGAGGAATCCGGCGGACAGCTTCATAGATATGTTCGTATCGGGTAATAATTCGACCTTGCACCCTTCAAATTTATTGGGAATGGCAAAGAAATGCAACCATTTTTGTCTGAAAGGAGGATTGAGGTTTCCACGGTTGTCGGTTCTGATTGTAGGGGCGTCCGGCCGGACGCCCATTTTCAAAAGAGCGCAGGTCGCCGCTACGCCATAGGCCCACAAAGATGGACAGCTGAAAATTGGCTATTCCGCCATTCCCTCTGTGAAAACGGGAATCCAGTCCTTTCAATATCTTGGCAGATTCTGGATTCCCGCCTGCGCGGGAATGACGACTTTTACGAGTTCATCAAAGTTGACACATGCGGATTTGTGGGGTAAAAAAAGAATAGAAAACCAAGCGTGTTGATCTCATAAAAAGTAAGCTGGATCGTCACCCCGGCGAAAGCCGGGGTCCAGGACGTCTTGAAATAACTGGATTCCGGCTTTCGCCGGAATGACGAATTCTATGGATTTTCGACTTTTTACGAAATCATCAAACGTAAAACAATGGAGGTGGTTTTCCCACGGGAGGTTTCCCATGGCTTTAATCATTGAAGGCGGGTTGAATCTGCCTCTGCCCAAAATGGTCCCGATCCGGCAGAAATTTTCTGAGGCAGAAATCAGCGACATCCCCGGTGAAATCAAAAAGCTGTTTCAGCGGGATGCAAAGATGAAAACGATAAAAAAAGGAAGCCGGGTTGCGGTGACGGGGGGCAGCCGGGGTATTCAGGCCATCGACAAGGTCATCCTGGCGGTGATCCGGGAGCTGAAGAGCCTCGGCGCCGAGCCTTTCATTGTCCCGGCGATGGGGAGCCACGGGGGCGCCACTGCCGAGGGGCAAAAAAAAGTCCTGGCCGGTTATGGAATTACGGAAGAAACCATGGGCGTGCCGGTGCGATCTTCCATGGAAGTGGAAGAGATCGGGAAATTGGAAAATGGAGTTTCGGTTTACTTAGACAAAGAAGCGCTGCACAGCGACGGGATCGTGGTCGTTAATCGCGTAAAACCCCATACCGCCTTCAAAGCCGAATACGAAAGCGGTTTGATCAAGATGTTGGCCATCGGTTTGGGGAAGCACAAAGGCGCCACGGCCTTTCATTCCTGCGGCATGGATATGTTCGGAGAGCTCCTCCCCCAACTGGGAAAAGTTGCCTTAGCCAAGGCGCCGATCCTGTTTGGTCTGGCGATCATCGAAAACGCTTATGACCATCCTGCCCGGTTCGAGGTCGTTTGGGGCGAGGATTTGATCGAAAGGGAGAAAGCCCTTCTCGTGGAAGCCAAATCCCTGATGCCGAAGATCATCCCGGATAATCTCGACCTGCTGATCGTGCACGAACTCGGCAAGGAGATCAGCGGAAGCGGAATGGACCCGAATATCACCGGGCGGTCCTCGTCGCCTTTCTTTAAAAAGCCGGATGCTTTGAAAGTTCAAAGGATTGTGGTTCTGAATCTGACCGCGGCCACCAAGGGAAACGCCTGCGGGATCGGCATGGCGGACATTACCACGAAGAAGGTCGTGGACGCCACGGACGCGGATTATACGAACATCAATGCCATTACTTCCGGGGTCCTGGCGGCGGCGCGGATTCCCATCAACCTTCCTACGGACTATGAGGCGATCCAGGTGGCATTGAAGACCTGCGCCCGGGTGGATCATCCCAAGAGCCGGATCGTGTGGATCAAGAACACTTTATCCCTGGAGAAGATTTTCGCTTCCGAAACCCTGCTCCCGGAAATCCAAAAGAACCCGCAGTTGGAGATTTTGGGGGAACCCAAGACGATGCAGTTTGACGAAAAAGGGGATTTGACGGTCCCCTAAAAAGCCCTTCCCGTTCCATGCGGAAATAGGCTCATTTTCTTGCCTGGTTCTTGAAAAACTCCCAGATAACGTCCGTGGCCTTGATCGTGGCGGTGTTCGGACCGGTGAGTTGCTCGGGCAGGTTTTGGGACCCTCCCGGCCAGCCGTGGCCATGGCCCTCGAGAAAATAGGCTTTCATTTTGACTCCGTCATTTCCGGGACCATACTCCTGAATTTTCACCCCCTCGGCCTCTTCGATCGTTTGGGGATCGGGGGAGCAGCCCAAAGCCCTGGCCCAAACCGCTAAGGTCTCGCCGACGGGCCGGGTCGAGCGCCGTCCCCAAGGCAGGTAAGAGTCTCCTCCCTGAAGGGGGATCAGCGGGTCCGCGGTCCCGATCATGTACAGGGTGGGCAGGGGGCGGGCCGGCTTCGGCTCTTTCAGCCAGCAGAGGCCGGAGACCGGGGCGATGGCGGCCAGGTGTTCCGACAGCTCGGCCCCCAAGCGAAAAGTCATTCCGGCGCCGTTGGAATGGCCGGTGACATAGATCCGATCGGGGTCGATGTTCAAAAGGCGCCGCAACTCCGCGATGAGAGTGTTGAAAAATTTCCGGTCATCGATTTTGCTTCTGGGGAGAGGGTCCCGAAGCTGCCCGGAATTCCACAACCGTGGGTTGTGGAAAAAATGGATCGGCTGTCCGGGCTTGGCCGGGAGGCCGTCGGGGGCGGCGGCAAGGAACCCCCCCTCTTCGGCCTTGGCCGCCCAACCGGCCTTTTCGAGGTACATTTTCCCCTGCCCGCCCGCCCCGTGGAGGATCAGGACGAGGGGCATTGCCTGCCGGGGGTCGTAACGGGAAGGAGCGTGAAGGAAATAATTCCATTTGTGGCCGGCAGCCTGGATCGACATGGCATATTTCCCGGGTCCGATCTTGGCGGTTTCCGCCTGCATTTCTCCGGCGGATCCGACCACCGGGAGGAGGGCGGCGGAAAAGAAGATGATGATTCGACGTAGAAACCGGACCATTTGCCCCCCGGGGAATGGGAAAACGTTTAAGGGAATTCTCTCGCTTGGCAACTTTGATGGTTTCGTAAAAAGCCCATCTGCGGCGTTGCCCGGCAACTTCGCCGCTGCGGCGCGCCTGGGGGGGCGATTCATGAATCGCCCCTGCTCCTTCAGATTTCGGATTTCCTGAAATCATCGAGCATCTCTTTATAGGCTTCGCGAAGCCTGACCGTGAGGGGGCCGGGAAATCCTTTGCCGACATTCCACCCGTCGACCCGGATGACCGGAGTCACCTCCATGCTGGTGCCGGACAGGAACATTTCCTCCGCCTTCGGCAGGTCTTTTTCCGAAACGAGCTCGTCTCGGAAGGGAATCTTCAGCCCTGCGCAAAGGTCCCGGATGATGTCCCGTGTTATTCCGGGAAGGATGTGCCCGTTTAGGGGGTGGGTCAAAACCTGGCCGCCGAAGATCATGAAAAAATTTGTGTGGGAGCCTTCGGTGATCACGCCGTCGCGGACAAACACCGCCTCTTCGGCGTCGCTTTCCTTCGCCTGTTGGTTGGCCAAAACATTGGGGAGCAGGGAAATCGATTTGATGTCGCATCGGGCCCAGCGGATATCCGGGACCAGAATGATTTTTACGCCCTTTTCGATTTTCGCCTTTTGAGAGATCCCGGGGGAGGCGGCGACGTAAACCGTCGGCGGAACCGGCTCGTCCGGGAAAGGATGCTTCCGGGAAGCCGCCCCGCGCGTGATCTGGATGTAGAGGGTCGCGTATTCCCCCGCCCCGAGATGGTTCATGGCGATCAATTTCTCGCCAATCGCGGCGAGCTCCGGCGCCGCCGGATAGTCGATCCGGATTTCCTTGAGGCTCCGGGCCAAGCGTTTCAAATGATCATCCATTTTAAAGGGCTTGCCGCCATAGGCGCGAATCACTTCATACACCCCATCCGCAAACAGGAACCCGCGGTCGTCGGGAGAAACCTTGATCTCTTCCTTGGGAAGAAACTGACCGTTAAAATATGCGATCATCCCTGAATCCTCTCTTGCTGGCTTCGTAAAAAGTCCATCTGCGGCGCACCTGCAGGGGCGGTTCGCGAACCGCCCCTACTCTCGATTTCTTGCGCGCCCAGTCCCGCCAGGGCGGGAGAGCTTTTTACGACATCCTCGTTCCGATGACTTTTTGAATTCAGCAGAGTTCTGCGTTCTCTGCGCGCTCTGCGGTTCGATATTTTATTGTGAGGAAGGGCGGTTTTAGAGCTATGCCCCCTCCGTTATCTGCCTCCCGCGCCAGGAAACGGGCGGGGCTTCCCACCTGTAGGGGAGTTCGATCTTCCCGCCGGGGGAAACGATCGTTGCAAACGCATTCAGCGTTTCCTCCAGGACCTTGCGGTGCTTGCCGGCGTTTCCCGGTTCGCCGAACATGGCCCCCCGGGGAAACCGCACATGGACCCAGCGCGGCGGCCGGACCGGTTCGATCCGGGCGGGGGCATTGGCCATCGTGACGGTCTGGATTCCCCGTGCCTCGATTTCCCGTGCGACCAGACCCCCGGTCTGGTGGCACAGCGGTCAGACAGGAACGAGGAGAGCATGGGTCACCCCGTCATCCTTAAGGGCGGCGGCGATTTTGGTTGCCGTTTGGGTCGCCACCTCATCGGCCCGGGTACGGTACCCGATGAGGCTGAAGATGCGCGGGGCCATTTCGCCGACCTTTTTATCTTTGACCAGCGCCCGCAGGGCATCCAAGGGAAGAGCGACGTTCACATCGGCCAGGATGGCGTCCTGGGGGATGTGGGCGTGGGAGGTCGTGAGTTCGCTCGCATTCACATTCCCGGGCAATTCCAACACCCGCGGGTCTCCTTCCACGGTATCCCCGAAGGGAGGATCGATATTGCGGCGGTAAAGCGCCGCGGTGCTGACGATCCCCAGACGACCTTGGGCCAGGGGGGTGCGAACCTGCGCCCAGGGTGTTTCCGCAAAGGCAGGGAAGGGGTAGTTCTTGAAAGCCGCCGGATACTGATGGGCTTCGATCAGGGCTTTCGCCTCCCGGAACCAAACCGCATATTTTTCCCGGAAGCCCGGGACCCAACGGGCATCCGCTTTGGGGTCTTCTTCTTTCATTCAGATCCTCCTCATTCCTTTTTTTGTTCACACCATACCATTAATGAAATCAAAGTTCAACGAAGGGAAAAAGGCAGAGAGCAAAGGTCAAAACCATAACACCTGACAGTCTGGCCTTTTGGGCGGGACAGATTGACTTTTTACGAAACGATCAAAACTGATGATCTCGTAAAAAGTTACCGGAACGATGGTTTCGTAAAAAGCTCCAGATGCAAGGCGCGCAAAAACTGAGGAGAGAGGCCCCTTAGGGGCCGCAACGACGAAGTTGAAGCGCAACGCAGCAGATGGACTTTTTACGAAACCATCAAAACTCCTTTCCCAATAACTCCGGCAGTTCGGCAACGCCGGAAATGATGTGGGTGTGCCGGATCTTTCCAAGATGGGCGATTGTTTGGGAGCCCGTAAGGACGCCCACATTCCCCCGGACCCCGGCACAGTGGCCGGAGAGCAGGTCCAAGGTCGTGTCCCCCACGTTTACCACCCGCCGGACGTCGGTTGTCCGGGTTGCCTCCATGGCCCGAAAGATCAGGTAGGGCGCGGGCCGACCCCGGGGAACTTCATCGCTGCAGATGCTTGCATCCACAACTCCGGCATCCCACCCGACCTGCTGAAGGATCAGGCTCGTGACTTTTCGATAGAAGCCGGTTGTCAAAGCGATGCGGATTTTGCGTTCCCTGAGCCAGCCGAACGTTTCTGCCGCCCCCGGGATCGGACAAATCCCTTTCCGGGAATAGATGTCCTCAAGGAGAAACCGGAAATCGCCGTAGGCCTGATCGATTCTTTGGGGGTTATCGGCGGACTCTTTTCCAAATTGCTCCTCGATGCAAAGCCTCAGGACCTCTTTCTTGGAGGCGCCTCTCCATTTCTGCAGGAAATCTTCGGAAATCCGGATTTGGTTTTTTTGCAGGGCGGACTTGAAAGCGCTCAGAACTTCCCCATGATCTTCAATCGTCGTCCCCGCCATATCGAAAATAACAAGATCGATAGAGCTCATGAACTTTTCGGGCCTCCCTTGCCTTTGAATTTCTGCTGTCGGACCGCGTTAAGATTGATGAACTCGTAAAAAGTCGCTCAATCGATGGTTTCGATTGTAGGGGCGCGATGCTTCGCGCCCGATATCGGGCACGCGCAGCGTGCCCCTACTATGCAAGGCGCGCAAAAACTGAGGAGAGAGGCCCCTTAGGGGCCGCAACGACGAAGTTGAAGCGCAACGCCGCAGATGGACTTTTTACGAAACCATCAAGAATCCCCTAACTCTTCATGACCCCGGGGACACCCGCGAACCATGAAAATAAGGTTTTATCCGTAACCCTTCAGTCACGGGTGGCCAGCCGCCATGGATTGAGGTCCGGATTAAAGCCGGATTAAAGGCCAAGAGGCGCCCCGGGCCGCAACAAAACCTGCCCTGGGCCCCCCGTCACTGAAGGGTTACTTTTATCCCTCTCCCGCCGGCGGGAGAGGGCGGGGTGATGGTGGAGCGTCGATTCTCCCCTCACCTTATTCCTCTTTCCGGAGGGGAGAGGAGGTCTTAGGGGGTTATTTTCTGCGTAATTATACCCATGATTTGGGTCTTTTTTAAAGGCATTTCGCCTTGGGGATTTCAGCCGGAAGGAAATGGAGCGGAAAATTTTAGTGGGAAGAAGGCAATCCGCCTTCCGCCCCTTTGCCGGGGCAAAACCGCGCGGGTTGGACCCAACAGCGAAACCGGAGATGATCCGAAATTTTGTTTTGCGGGGTTGCCCCATGTGTTTTTATGGGACTTGACCTAAATCAAGGCTTTCAATTTCTCCCCGTGCGATCCTGAGATTAGAAAAAGCGTAACCCTCTCTGATCTTCGAGGCCAAGGGCCAACCCAGCCGATGCTTCCGGCGCGCTCCGTTCCGGCCCCCGGGCCCCGACAGAGGCGGTCACAGGATTTTTTCAAAACTCTAAACTGATACAGAAAAAGCGGGTTTCGAAAAAGGAGGAGAATGTGCCTGTTCAAACCAAGATCTTTTTATACGGGTCTTTGAAGCCCGACAGTTCTCCGGAACCAGGGATGGAATTTGGCCAGGAGAAGTCTCTGCCGGTCAAAGATCTTTTGAGACAAATTCGAGTTTCCACCGAGGGGGTTCAGTTGGTGATGGTCAACCATCGAGCGGTGCCGACCGACTACCCGGTCAACCCGGGAGACCGGGTGGCCTGTTTTCCCCGGGAATACATGATTTTTGCCGATTGGAAGAACTTCCGATCCTGAAGGAGAATAATCGGAAGGGGAATATCCGCCCCGGATCCTCTGGGCTGAAAATCCGGGGCTGGGAGAAAGGGATTACTTTTCAAAGAGCCGTTCTCAGGCGGCGATCTTCTGCTTCTTCAATAATTCCCCGCGGGTGCTGATGATGATTTGGTGCAGGGGGATTTTTGCGCCCGCCAGCTCCAGGCCCTTTTTCACGACCACCGGCAGACCCTGACAGCAGGGCACTTCCATGGTTACGACCTCGACCGACTTGATCCCGGCCACCTTGAAAATCTCCGCAAATTTGTGGACATAATCCTGCACGTCGTCAAACTTGGGGCAGCCGACCATGACAACCTTCCCCTTGAGGAAATCGCGGTGAAAGTTCGGATAGGCGATCGGGGTGCAGTCGGCGGCGACCAGCAGATCGGCGCCTTTCAGGAAGGGAGCCGAGGGGGGAACCAGGCGGATCTGCACGGGCCAGTGGGTGAGGGCCGAGGGGCCGCCTTCATAGGCTTTTGGCAGGTTGGCTTCCTGACAGGGTGAAACCGGCGCAAACGTCTGGAGGCGGGCCGAAGGACACCCCCCGGCCGGGGGAAACTCTTCGGCGGGTTTCCGGGACTTCTGTTCGTGAAGATGGGTCTCCACGGCCTTTTCGTCGAAGTCCTCCGCTTCCCGCTCGATGATTTTCAGCGCGTCCTGCGGGCATTCGCCCAAACAGGCTCCCAGTCCGTCGCAAAATTTCTCGGCAACGAGCTTGGCCTTTCCGTTTATGATCTGAATCGCCCCCTCGGCGCAGGAGGGCACGCATTCTCCGCAGCCGTTGCATTTCTCCTCGTCGATTTGGATGATTTTCCGATTGATTTTCATTTTTCCTCCCAAAAAATTCACCACCGAGAGCACAGAGAACACAGAGTTAAAATATTGCGGGTGTGGAGAAAAGTATCAGGCGGTTTCCCATCATTCATTCGTTTGATGAACCGGGAAGTTTGCCGTCCGTCCGGCCTTTTGAGTCGTTGTTTCAGAGGCATTTTGATTTTGTTTCCAGCCCCAAGTTATTCATTTCTCTGTGGGCTCTGTGCCCTCTGTGGTGAGCAATAGTTTTTTAGCCAGGGTGCGGCCGCTTTCGGTTAAAAATCTTTCTGCAATCACCGCTCGCAGTTTGTCCGCGCTGAATCGCGTTTCCTGTTGGCTTTCCTGCAGATTCACGAGGAGATCCGCGTCATAAACGGCTTTGAAATTTATTGTCTCCTCCGGACGGGGATGGTGGTGATGCCCGACGATGTCGCAGACTTCTTCGATCAAGTCCGGGTTGGCTCCCAATTTCGACAAAATTTCCCGGGCGATGGGGGGGCCTTCCTTTTCCTGATCCCCTGCGCCCGTACTCCGATATTTCTTTTCCGCTTCGTGGATCCCGATGTCATGAAGGTAGGCGGCCGAGATGGCCACGGCGGCGTCCCCCTTCTCCTCTTTGACGATTTGCTCGGCGTTCCGGGCAACCTTGGTGGCGTGGCCGATGCGCTTGAAGTCCTGCTTGAAATGACGCTTCATTTCGATGGCCACCCGGTCCTTCAGCAAATCCTTCTTCTGGGCAATCAACTCCGGGGGCAGCTCGCCCAGGCACTGCTCCGCGAACTTGCAATAAGCGGCGCAGCCGAAGTCCATCCGGGGGTTCACCATCTTGTGTCCGCAGTTCTTACAGCGCCGCGTCGACTCGTCCCGAAAAAACTCCACCGGCCGGTCACAGACAGGGCAGGGGACGCTGAAGATGGCATCCGGCTTCCAATAGCGACTGTCTTGACCGGGGCATTTCATTTATTTATCTCCCAAAAAATTGCCACAGAGGTCACAGAGAACACAGAGAAGGAATTTCCAAAAAATATTTGAATCCTTTTCCTAAAATTCCAATCGCCATTTTTTACATTTCTGTTTTTCATCTCTGTGAACTCTGTGTCCTCTGTGGCAAAAAAGCTTTATCCTAAGATTGCCTTCATATCCGCTTCCGGGGTCGTGATCGGCTTGATGTCGAAGGTCTTCACCAGCGTCTCGAGAACCGCGGGGGAGATGAAAGCGGGCAGGCTGGGCCCTAAGCGGATGTTTTTGATTCCCAAATAGAGCAGGGTCAACAGGATTGCCACGGCCTTTTGCTCATACCAGGAAAGAATCATCGACAAGGGCAGGTCGTTCACGCCCACATTGAAGGCTTTGGACAACGCCACGGCGATCTGGATCGCCGAATAGGCGTCGTTGCACTGGCCTACATCCAAGAGCCGGGGGATCCCGCCGATGTCGCCGAGCTGCTTGTCGAAGAAGCGGAACTTCCCGCAGGCCAGCGTGAGGACGACGGTGTCTTTGGGCAGTTTTTCCACGAATTCCGTGTAGTAGTTCCTGCCCGGCTTGGCCCCGTCGCAGCCGGCCACCAGGAAAAAATGGCGGATCGCCTTGCTCTTTACCGCCTCGATCACCTTTCCGGCTACGCCCATGACGGTGTTCCGGGCGAACCCGACCATGACGCTTCCCTTGTCGGCATCCGCCGCAAAGCCGGGCATGGCCAGGGCCTTCTGAATGACCGGGGCGAAGTTCCTGTCGGCAATGTGGGCCACGCCGGGAAATCCCACCAGGCCGGTGGTGAAAATATTGTCCTTGTAGGTATCCCTCGGCTTCTGAATGCAGTTGGTGGTCATCAAAATCGCCCCGGGGAACTCGGCGAATTCCTTGGCCTGATTCTGCCAAGCCGTCCCGTAGTGCCCGTAAAAATGAGAGTATTTTTTCAACTGGGGGTAGCCGTGGGTCGGGAGCATTTCGCCATGGGAGTAAACATGGATTCCCTTCCCCTCGGTTTGCTTGAGAAGCTCCCCCAGATCCTTGAGGTCATGGCCGGAAACCAGGATGGCCTTCCCCTTTTTCGGCCCCAGGGGGACTTTGGTGGGAACTGGGTGCCCGTAATTCCCGGTATTCCCGGCATCGAGCAGCTCCATGGTGCGCAGATTGATTTCTCCGCATTTCAAAACGAGGTTGATCCAGTCCTGTAGGCCTAAGTCTTTGCGCAGCGTGGCCGCCAACCCCTCGTGAATGAAAGCGTAGACCTTGTCGTCTTCCTGCCCAAGAATCTGAGCATGGTCGGCATAGGCCGCGACCCCCTTGATTCCGAAAAGCAGGGTGTGCTGCAGGGAGAGGATATCGGTGTTGACGGTCGGATCCGATTTGAGGCCGACCTTTTCGCCCTGGGCGGTCAGCCCTTCCAGAGTTTTCTCGGGCTTGAATCCCGCCGGGCCGTTGAAATTGACATTCCCGCCGGCCGCCTTCACTTTTGCTTTCAAGGCCTCCCGAATTTCAACACACTGATTGAGGAGTTTGACAAAACGGTCCGGGTCGAAATCCACATTGGTGAGGGTGGAAAAAAGCGCTTGCGCGGTGAATACGTTCGCTTTGGGATCGTTGACGCCGACCTTCCGCCCTTCAAGGGCATAGAGGGATAACCCTTTGAGCGCGTACACCAAAAGATCCTGCAGGGTCGCCACCTCCGGCTCTTTCCCGCAGACTCCGATTTTGGCGCAGCCCTTGCCTGCCGCCGTCTGTTCGCACTGATAACAAAACATACCTTGCGTTGCCATTTTCGTTCTCCTTTCTTCGGTTGGTTGATGGTTAAAGCTCAGCTTTCCGTTTGCCAATAATCCGTCTTTTTCTATGAGAATATACTCAAAAGGAGGTAAAAACCTTGACTCAAGTCAAGGGAAAGAAAAAATTTCACCACAGAGCACACAGAGAGCACAGAGCAAAAAAATTTGGCAGAAAAACAATTTGAAAAGGCCTTTTACCCCTCATTCCGGGTTGCCCTCCGCTTGTCCGAAATGACAATCCCTCCTGAATCCAGGGGTCTTCCTCTATGCCCTATATATTTTTGACCATTAATTTTTCTCTGTGGTCTCTGGTCTCTGTGGTGAAAGCCGTTCCCCGGGACAGGATTTCTCCGAACCGTTCTCCTTTCTGGCAATGTTTCTGATAAAAATCCAAACATTTATCTATAATTTCAAAAGTTTCTGCTTGATCATGAATTCCGGGGAGCTCTTCCGCCAGCCGTGGGTGCCGGCCCAATTTACCGCCGATCTGGATCCGGAACCCTCTTTTCTCTTCCTGGAGGGTTCGGGTCGGGCAGGCCGAGATGCATTGGCCGCAGGAAACGCATTTTTCGAGATCCAAAACCGGCCATTTGCCGGCCAGGATAATGGCTCCTTCCCGGCAAATATCGACGCAGGCCCCGCATTGAATACAGGATTCGGCGGAGATTTTCGGGCTGCGGGCCCCGATTAAACCGATGTCCGATATCTGGGGGCGGGAGCAGGCATTCGGGCATTCGGAAATGGAAACCCGGATTTCATGGTGCATTTTCAAAGGCCCCTGCGCCTTTTCTTTCAGGAAGGATTTTAAGTTTTTTCTGGCCAGGAGGGCTTCCACCTTCTTGGGAAAGTCGTCATAGGCGACCGCCCGATTCGGGCATCCGGTAGAGCCGAAGCAGGCTTCCACTTGAAAGCCCTTGACTTCCTCCTCCATTTGATTCAGGAAGCGTTTCTGACAGGCCTTCACGTGTTTCAAAGTAACGGCGGAAGATCCGGAGCGGGCTGCTTCTTCTTCCACCCGTTTCCGGACCCGCTTGCGGACGAAAAATGGAACTTTGGAAATCGCTTCGTCGGCTTCTTCTGTCCAGTTCATAATATCCCCTTCATCGCCACAGAGATCGCAGCGCGGCAGAGCCGCAACCAAAAACCATTAGCCACAGAGGGCACAGAGATCACAGATCCACAAATATCGTCCTCATTTATCCCTTCCCCCCGTCTACGGGGTGGAGGGAAGGGTGAGGGGGCGTTCCCAGAGGAAAAAAGTTAACAAAATTTCGAGATTCTGAACGTCAGCAGTGCAGAGGACTAAAAGATTAAAAAAATGTGAAACAAAATAATAGGAAACCGCTGGGATTCAGTTCTTTGAGATGCCTTCTCTATGATCTCTGTGGCTATAGATATTATAATTCTATTTTTTCATTGTCGAAATGGCCTTGACTTAGGTCAAAAAAATGGGGTAAAGAAAGAAACTATGGGGTTAATCGATCAAATTGCCGGCATTCCATTATTTCAGGGGCTTCCCCGGAAACAGCATGAAGACCTGTCCATGATCGTCGTTGACCAGATTTTCAAACGGGGCCAGTCCATTTTCTCCGAAGGGGATGAGGGAAACGGTTTTTATGTGGTAATTACCGGCCGGGTGAAGATATTCAAACTCTCTCCGGAGGGCAAGGAACAGATCCTTCACATTTTCGGCCCCGGAGAACCCTTTGGAGAGGCTGCGGTCTTCGCCGGGAAAAAGTTTCCGGCGAACGCCGAAACCCTGGAGGAGAGCCGGGTTTTCTTTTTCCCCCGGCCGGCGTTTATTGAGCTGGTCGGCAAGAATCCCACGCTGGCTTTGAATATGATGGCGGTTTTGTCGGTCCGATTGCGCCGGCTCATCAATCTGGTCGAGGACCTTTCCCTGAAGGAAGTTCCCGGGCGCCTTGCCGCCTACCTTCTTTTATTGAGCGAGAAAAACAAAAAAGCGGCTAAAGTTGACCTGGAGGTCTCCAAAAATCAGCTTGCCAGCCTGTTAGGGACGATTCCGGAGACGCTTTCCCGGATTCTGGCGAGAATGACGCGGGAAAAGGTGATTAAAACAGACGGGAAGAAGATTGATATCGTAAACCGCAAGGCCCTGGAGGAATTGGCCAGCGGTGAAAACCGCCTCGCTTAGAATGCCCTTTTTTGATCGGCAGTTTCTGCCGCTGCTGGGCGGGACATTGAATTATTCGCCCTTATCAGGCAGCTCAGCAGTAACCAAATCCTTTACAACCTTCGAGTTGGCAGAGGGCTCCAGAGTAACATCTGCCTCGATCCGGGTTTGGCAGAAAAGGGACGCCTTCCCGTTAACTCTCCCCAGACAGCGCATGCAGATTCCGAGATCACAGCCCGCGTGGTCGTAATAGGCCAGGGTGCCGTCCAGGTTTTGGTAGATGTAGTCGAGGGCGGTCATGGCGCTCATGCCGCTTTCATACGGGACCGGGTAGGTCTGGTAGCGCGGCTCCTTGTCCGTGGAGGGATCGAAGCGAAAGACCTTCACCTGAATCAGCCTGTCGGGCATGGGGAACTCCCTTGAAGGGCATAGAGCAGCGGGCATAGAGCAAAAAATTTCGCCTTCCTTTTGCTTCTTTTCTCTTTGCCCTATGCTCTCTGCTCTATGCGCTGTGTTTTAGTGGTGTCCGCCGATTTCCGAGCGGCTCTGCATCATCTTTTTCATCATTTCCAGGAAAGGAACCCGGCCCTGCGGCGGCGCGAGGGCCGTAACCGTTACCGGTCGCGCTTCGACCTGAAAGGCGCCCGCTTTGAACTTCACGATGCTCTCCTTGAGCCAATGGTCGTTATCCGCATAGGGGTATTCCTCGCGGTAATGGACCCCTCGGCTCTCTGTCCGGAAGAGGGCGCTTCGGGCCGCCGCCTGCAGAAGATGGATCATGTTGTCGAGCTCCAGGGCGTCGATCCACTCCTTGTTGTAAACCCGGCTTTTCGAGGCCGTTGTTAGACGGGGAAACTCTTCTTTACGCACCCGGTCCAGGTATTCGAGGAATTCGGAAAGCTCTTCGGCCTTGCGGATTGGGCTTAATGCTCTCTGGGCCATTTCCTGGACCCGCCTCCGCACCGGGGCCGGCCCCAAGCCTTCTTTCCTTTTCAGAGGAAGTTCCGCTTTTTCCTGCAGCGCTTGGAGGGCCGAAGCACCTGCCGGAATTTCTTTCATCCCCCCGGCGTATTCCCCCGCCTTTTTACCGGCATCCGCCCCCTGGACGAGCATTTCGGTAATGGCCGAGCACACCCGGTTCGAGCCGAAGGGGCCGAGGGCGCACTCCCCCGCGGCATACAGGCCCGGGACGGACGTTTCGAAATTCTCGTTGACGACGATCCCCCCGTCGAAATACTCCACGGCCGGCCCCACTTCGACCCGGCCTCCATTTTTCAAGGTTTCGGCCATTGCCGTTAAATCCATGGCCTTGTATTTCCAGTTGGGGAAGATGGCGATGGATTTTTTTTCAAACGCTTCCCAGGGGATATCGCCTTTGCCGTAATAGACCCCCCCATTCGGGGTTCCCTTTCCTTCCCGAACCTCCCTCATCGTCGCGAAGGAGACGAAACCCTTGTTCCACTCCATGGACGTCCCTTTATCGACGACATAGGGATCATACTTTTCCAGGAACCTCTCCCCCTTGCTGTTGGTCAACTCCCCGCCGGAGAGCAGGCTGGTAATATAAGTGGCAATACTTCCCCGCCACACCGGCGGCGAAAGGAGAACGTTGCAGCAGAAAGTGATGAACTCCATGTTGCCGATATGAGCCCCGGCGCGGTGGGCCATGGCGATCCCTTCGCCGGAAAGGTCGCGCATCCCCGTGTTTGGCCAGAAGGCCTTGTGCCAGCCGCCCGTGGCCATGACCAAGGCTTTGGCCTGAAAGTGGATCAGTTCCCCTGTCGGGATGTCGAGCCCCAGCCCGCCGGTGATCCTGCCGTCTTCGACAAGAAGGTCGATCAAGAAGGTGTCTTCCAGGAGATCGACCCCGGCCGCGCGCGCCCGGCGGAGAAGGGCATCCATCAACCCCAGGCCCGAGGTGAAGATGGCCCGCTCTTCGGAAAAGATGACCTTGATCCCCCAGTCGAGCAGTTCTTTCAGCCGGGCCGGGGCATTGCGGATATACTGCTCGACGAGTTTTTGATTGTTGAGATAATATCCCTGGGTGACGATGTCGTTGAAAAATTTCTCGGCCGTGTCATCGGGGGCGCCGGGAAAACCGAGACCGTGGAGGCTCTTGCCGTCCAGGGTAAAATCCGCCCCGGCCATGGGGCTTGCTCCGCACCGGGCCAGCGGCCCTTTGCTCAGAAGAAGCGCTTTCGCCCCCGCCTCCCGCGCCCCGATCGCCGCCCGAAACCCTGCGCCGCCCCCGCCAACAACCAGCACATCTGTCCGTATGATTCTCATCGGCATATGCAAAAACCTCCGAAGGGAAGGGGGCATGGAGCATGGAGCACGGAGCTCCGAGTGAAAAAAAACGATTTAAAGTGTTTTGTCCCCGCCCCGTGCCCCTTGCGTCTTTATTCTTTTGCTTCGTACCGAAAGTCGCAAAACGGCGCCCCCTCCATGATCGTCTGAGTGCGGGAGAAGCGAATGTCCGGGTTCATTCCCTCGATCAGGGCCGCGTCGCGGTTGCAGGAAAGGACCTTGCCGAACTCCAGCATCCCCAGTTCCTTGTACATGTCGGCGTACCGGCAGCGGGTCACATTGAAGGCGAAACGTTTGGGGCTCTGTTCGATGACCTCCAGCTGCAGGGCGTCTTCCCGGGTCCAGAGGTCCATGCCCCGGACGAAGGCCTCCAAGGAATTTCCGCCCATCCACTTGGCAAGCTGCCGCCCCGACTCCCGCGCCAGGGATTGGATGATCGGCTCCAGGGTCTGCAGCGCGCGCTCATTGCCGACCTCTTTGATAAACGCGGCGATGACCGGGCCAAGAATCCGCGCTTCGATCTCCCTCCGGGCCAAAATACTGATCTTGCTCAAATCCGCAGCCATTGAGTTCTCCTTTTTAAAGACGGTTCACCACCGAGGGCACAGAGAGCACAGAGACCGAACAAATGCCTAAAATGTCTAAAATGCGCTAAAGTACTAAAAATCCATATAGATACCCATGACCAAATCCCTCCTTCCCTCCCTTTGCAAAAGGGAGGCAGGAGGGATTTAGGAGGTATGTCTGGTCAATTATGTGCCCTGAGAAATTAGAAAAAATCTTCAATTATTTTTAAGATCTTTTGCCTTTTGATAAACTTTTCCTCTGTGCCGTGCTCTGTGGTGAATATTTCTTGTCCTGGAGTAGATTGTAAATATCTTGCATCTCTTCGGCAAGCGACTTCCCTTGATCCACATGATAAATGATATCGGCGCAGCCGCGGTAAAGATGGGCGGCCGAGGACCAGATGCGCTCCAGATCTTCTTCCAGGGAGACACCGGGGTTGACCCGCGGCCGGTCGGCCTTGCGGACTCTTACGGCGAGGGTGGGGAGGTTGGATTCCAGAAGGATCGTGGTCCCGGTTCCACGGAGAATGTCCGTATTCCACTCATAGCGCACCGTGCCGCCTCCGAGGGCAATGACCGCCCGGTTCATCAGGGAAAAACGCTTGCAGATCTTGTATTCGAGCTCCCGGAAGGCCAGCCATCCTTTTTCGCGGACCAAATCATGGAAGCTCCGCCCTAACTCCCGGTCCATTTCCCGGTCCAAATCGAAAAAGAGCCGGTTCAGTTTCTTGGCGAGCAGCTCGCCGATGGCCGTTTTCCCGGAACCGATCATGCCGCAAAAATAGATGTTCATATATAAAAAATAAGGGTATAGGGGTTGGGGGTAGGGGCGGCAACGACTTTCAGTTCTCTGCCGGCAATGTACCCCTTATTTCCTCCACTTCCTTGAAAGATTCGCACAGGGCTTCATACACCCTTCCTTGAACCCGCCCCAATTTTTCATAAATCAAACCATTAACCGGATCAGGTAGGTAGGTCCTTTCAACCGGAGCGATCCGGCGGGTGGCCTCCCCCAAATCCTGATAGAGACCGATGCCGAGGCCGGTCAAGAGGGCGATCCCCGTGGCCGTCCCCTCCGTAACCTTGGCGCGTTCGAAAGGGGTCTGGGTTACATCGGCCCGAATTTGATTCCAGAGATCGCTCACCGAGCCTCCGCCGACGACCCGGATGCGCCGCACATCCGCCCCGATTTCTCTCAGAACCTCGATCATGTTTCTTATGGTGAAGGCAACGCCCTCCAGAACGGCCCGGGCAATTTCTCCCCTCCCGTGGCTTAAATCGAGGCCGAATAATACTCCCCGGGCCAGAGGGTTCCACAAGGGAGCTCTTTCTCCGGCAAAACCCGTTAAGGCGATAAGGCCGCGAGCCCCGAGGCGCGCCCTTTCCGCTTCTCTATCGAGGACGCCGTAACGGTCCGGTCCTGTCAAATCCGGGCAGAACTTTTCCGCGAACCATTTGAGGACTCCGCCCGTGGTCCCCATGATTCCACCCGCCATCCATAAATCCAGAACCGGATGCGGATTGAGCAAGGTTCTTTGTCGCGGGTCATGAAGGGGATGAGAGGTCGTGGTCATTAGAACGTCGCTCGTCCCGGTTACATTCACGGCGGCGCCGTTTTCTGAAACTCCGGCAGCAAGCGACCCTACGGTCCCGTCCGAAGCCCCGGTGATGACGGGGATCCCGGCTGGCAAACCGGTGGCGATGGAGGCTTCTCTCGTAACCTTCCCGGCCGCCTCGTGGGCCTTTCCGAATTTTGGGAGGATGTCTCTGGGAATTCCAAAAATCTCCAGAATTTCATCGCTCCAAGCCCGCTTGTGGACATCGAACAACATCGTGTAGGCGGCATGCGTCAGATCGGACCCGACGACGCCGGTTAAGCGGGAGATCACGTAATCTTTGATCCCGATAAAAGCCGCAATTTTCTTGAAATTGTGAGGTTGATGGCGGCGGAACCAGAGGAGTTTGGCCAAAAAAACCTCAGGGTCGAGGCCGCGCCCGGTAATTTGATAAAGCCGCTCCGGGTCTATCCGGGATGAGATTTCCCGGACTTCCGGGACGGCTCGCCGGTCCATCCACAGGAGAGCCGGGCTTAAAGGCGCCCCCTCCCGATCCATGAAAATGTAACTGAGGGCGCTGGCGAGACCGACCGCCTCGATCTTCTTAGCCGGAATTCCCTCCAAAATATCACGGAGAAGAAGGCATACATCCAGCCATATTTGTTGCGGATCGACTTCGGCGCGCCCGTCCGGGCTCAGGGCTACGGAGACGGGGCGTATGGCCGTTTTTAAAATACCTCCTTCCCCGTCCATCAGGTGGGTCCGAACGGACCCCGTCCCGATATCGATCGCCACAAGCAAAGGACCTTGCCGGTTCATTTTCCTCTCATGCGAATTCAACGCCCTGGAAAGGGGCCGAAAAAACAAATAGGATTGCAAAATGCAAGTTGCCGATTGAAAATTTCTAAATGAAAAAGAAAACCCCCAAAATTTGTACCCATTCAGTGACGGGGGGGCGGCAGGAGGCCTTGGCCCCCGCCCCCTCCACGAAGAAATCACCGCCTCATGATTCCAAGTGGACCGTCCGGACCCCCAGGCCATGGCACCTTTTTGTCTTTACCTCGGACCTCCATTCAAAGCATCTGGCCACTCGTGACTGAAGGGGTACCAAAATTTTGCATTTGTCAAATTGCTCTTTGCATTTTGCAATTCATTTTAGTCGATTTTTCAAACGGCTAAAATGGCTTCCCTTCCCGCATCCCGGGCGGCTTTGATGAGCGGGGGGAAGCTGTAGGTGGGAACGGAGCACCCGGGCGCCAAAATAAATTTGGTGGCCCCCCCCTGGACCCGGGATTCGGCAACCTGCCGGCGAATCTGCTTGACGGAGGTGTACGCGAACTTCACATGGTCGATCCCCCCCATCAACGCCAGCGAAGTCTTTTGGCGCATGGCCGATATTGTGGGGCCGCCGTTCAAGTCCGCCCAGGAAATCGCCTGAACGGGATAATCCAGAAGCCGATCGATATAAAGCTTTTCCCCGTGGGCGTGAAGGATATGCCCCTCCCCCTTTCCGGAAACGGCATTCAGGAATTCAAGATCAAAGGGCCGCATGAATATTTCGTACTGTTTGGGGGTAACGAATTCGGCGGAGGCGGGCACGGAGAAAAATATGCCGGCAGAGCCGCGATCGAGGCTGGCGAGGGCATATTGGATGAGATTTTGATTGACGATTTTGAGGGCCTCGAGGAGAGCCTCGGGATGATCGGCCATCAGCATCGGCATGGCTTCCTTGGCGAGATTCCGCCTCACGGTGTTCCAGGCGTTGAAGAGGGTGTCCATAAACAGGGCGGTCCCCCGGAGGCCTTTGGCGATATATTCGAGGGACCGCAACTGGTTTCCCAGGGGGGACCGCTCGATATTGAAAGGTTGGAGACGTTTTAGATCCTCCGGGCTTTCGATGGATTCCATCTTCGCGGGCATGGGGTAGTCATAGTCGTTCATGACCTTCAGGAAGTCGAGGTCGTAGTAGTCGTAATACTCCAGATGGACTTGGGCGGTTCGCTCGGGGGAAGCGTGCTGGTTCCCGAAGTGGTACCAGATGGAAAACGGAGGCCGGTCTACCGGCTTCCCGGCCAAAGTCGCTCTCATTCTTTCAGCCCTATCCATGATCAATCTCCTCTCCAGGTTAGGGAATCCAAAGGCCATTCGAATATTTTGAATGCTCGCCAAGAAAATGGCCTTGCCCCGAGGGACCGCCGCTTTTTTGACGAGGTGAATGCTTTTTGGCCCGCTGCGAGTTATCCTCTTTCCCCATTTGGCCAACGATTGAGAAGAACCGTGTGCGACGAAGAGAGCACGTTCTCTTTTCCGCTCATCGATTCGATGACAATCCTTACGACAGCGGTCTTCTTGATGTTCTCCTCTTTCATGGGGGCAAGGGGATAATTAGCAGGCACGAAGTTCCCCGCCATTCTTTCCAAGATGCGCCTCTTCTCAGGCGGTCCTTCCACAAATTCAGCCTTCCCAAAACAGATGACGCTCTTGTAAATCTGACTAATCCCGCAGCCCTGTTCCCAAAGAACCTGAGGCCCGACATCATCTACCAGAAAGCACACGCGAGAATCTGCCCGAAGCGCCTCGATCTTTCGGCCGGCTTGCGCGCTATGGAAGTAAATGCTGCCTTCAAGAAATAAGTAGTTCAGGGCGACGATATATGGACCATCCTCTGTCATGACCGCCAAGCGACCCACCGGCATGCGTTCCAGCAGAAGCTCCATCTCCCGTGAGGTATTCATTGCGCGTTCCCTACGCCTCGGTTCCGTTCTCATATGTGTCCTCCGGGTCGGTCCAACAATGCGACTAATCCTCCTTACGCCGCTTAGCCATCGTTGCCGGCTGCTTAAAGATGCCAGGAAAACAGCGGAGCGCCCTACCCAAAACCGGGGAATTCCCCCTTGAGATCCTTCTACTGGAATATCCCCAATTTAAAGCGAAACCAGTTGTACGCGGTTGTTTGGCTCGTAATCGGCATGAAATCCTGCCCGCCCCAACCCCAGTAAAGATCCCCCGATCCTTCGACGAACCAGCGATTTTCCAAGGGACGATAAAAGCCGCGTTCCACACTCCCGCTTCCATCATAATCCTCCGGGATGGGGAAACTGTCCGATCCGCCCCAGCCAAATTGCCCCAAGTTTCCTATCCCTCGCACAAACCATTGACTCGAGGGGATATGATATACAGCAATCTCCAGGCTGCCGTCCCCGGTATAATCCGCCGGGACAGGGATGCAATCCGCGCCTCCCCAGCCGAACTGTCCCAAGTTTCCGACGCCATACATGAACCACTGATTCGAGGGAATATGATAAATCACCATATCCGTTTTGCCGTCTCCGTCATAATCACCCGGCAAGGGGATGCAATCCGCTCCCCCCCAGCCAAATTCAACGGCCCCCGCGCCCTCGACAAACCAGCGATTCGTCGGCAAGTGATAAAATGCCCTTTTCATGGCCCCGGTTCCATCATAATCCCCCGGCACCGGAACACAGTCATCCATCCCCCACCCGTATTGCCCCAGGTTGTCTCCCGGGTATCCTTTCACAAACCATTGGTTGGTCGGGATATGGTAAAAGGAGACATCGGGTATTCCGTCCCCATTGGAATCCCACACCAAGGGCATGCTGTCGCTCGCGCCCCAACCGTACTGCCCGAGATTGCCCCCGGAAAGGGAGAAGAACTGATTGGTCGGCAAATGATAGGCGCTTATTTCCGCAGGGCCGCCCCTTTCGACCTGAGCCGCGGTAAGCATTTCGACATCGATATCCGGCGAACTCCCGTCCTGTCGCTTTACAAATCCCAAAAACGGAACGAACCAGCGCTCGCGGATGAAGGCGCCGTTGTTGAAGTCCCATCTGATCTTATACGCGTTATAGGCTCCCGCGGGAACCTGGACCAACTCCTGGCTCAATACCGTAACCACGACCGTAATGGCAGTCCCCTGCCCGTTGTAGGTCCCGCTCTTGCTTTCCGTCCACTGGTCGCCAACCACGATCGGGTTTTTGATCAAAATGGCTCCCCCATTGATGGTGATTGTGACCCAGTAAGGGGGAATGGCAACATCTTCATAGAGATCCATTCTCCACAGGCGCAATTCGGCGAGACTGATCGAAAAATAGTTTCTCTCCCAGTCAACGCCGTCTTCCCTTTCCCGGTGGACAAAGGTTCTAACTCCTGGAATCGTGGTAGTGTCTGGACCTGTGACTTCGGTCCGATAACTCCAGGGCCCGGGATTGCCCAAATTGTCTCCCGAATAATCCCAACTATTGCCCACATTCATCGCCCAAAAGGGGGCTCCGAAGTCGCCGACATCGGCTTTAGTTGAAGGAGCCCAAGCTCCGTAAAAGAGGAAGATTGAAAATGCGAAAAACAAGAAACCTTTTCTCATGCCTTTATCCTCCTTTTGTGAAAGTATCTCTCAGGAAATATCACGGCCGGGACAATGGCTCAACATAGCTTTAACTCCGATAGGGAGAAAGACGGATTCTATCACAGACTGCCAAAAAGGAGACCATAATAAAGCCCAGGCCCTTCCCCATAGCTTCCTTTTCATTTTGAAGTGAACCACCTGAGGAAGGGATGATTCAGGATAGACAGAAAAGAAAGGCTCCAAGGGAAGATCTGAATCCCTTTGGAGCCTTCACATTGGATCGTTCTGGGGAATCCGGTTCATAAATCCTCCGGAATTTCGAGGGTGAGTTGTTAACGTGCTTTTTCCCTGGGAGGACGATGACGATGCCAAAATATCAAAATCTCCCATTTGGGTCAATAAGAAAATGGCGCTTGCCTGTAACCCTTCAGTCAAGGGGGGGCAGCCGCTTCGGATTAGGGCCGGCGTGTATGGGAGGAGGCGCCCGGCCTGGGGGTCCGGGCGGCTACGCTTGGAATCATAAGGCGCTGATTTCTTCGTGGACGGGGGCGGGGGCCTTGGCCTCCCGCCGCTGAGATCGGAGTCTCAGGGATTTCTGCGAGTCTCTGCTCATCCCGACCGATGCTTCCGGCCCTACCGCCCAAACCCCCTGGTTCACAACAACCAAATCCGTGCCGCTTCCCCCCGTCGACTGAATGGGTACCGCTTGCCTCCCTTCACTTTTAACCTTTGTTTTTGAGGCGCAAGCTTGGACTGGGCGCGGGGGTAGCGGCGCGATTTGCGAAAGCACCGGCCGGGATCTTGGCTTGCATCAGCGAAACCAAAAGAGTTTCCGCAAAGAGAGGTGGAAGGCCTGCGGCCTCCGCCCGGCCCCTTTCTTGGCGCCGGATTTCCCAAAATAGCGGAAAAAACACTTGACAAACAACACGCGTTGTAATATTAAAACATCATGCTAATGTTTTAATAAATAAAATCTATTGTAATAGTGAAATGAAGGCTTCGACCAAAGACCGATATTTGATCAACTCCATCCTCCGGGCCTGCAAGATTCTGAAATCCTTTTCCGGAGAAAAGGCCCGTTTCAAGATGGGCGATCTTGCCCGCGAGCTCCACTTGGACCGGAGCACCACCTACCGGATTCTCCTTTCCCTCGAACGGGCCGGTTTTGTGGAGAAGAATGAGGAGGCGGGAACCTACTCGCTGGGACTTGCCGCCTTCGAGATCGGAAACGCCTATCTGCTGCAAACGGACCTCATCCAGGTTTCCAAGCCGGTCATGGCGGATTTGGCCGCCAAAGTCCAGGAGACGGTCCACCTTGCCGTCTTGAGCGATATGGAAATCGTTTATGTGGACAAGATAGATTCCCCTCGAACCTTGGGCGTCATGTCCAAGCTCGGCCAGCGGGGTCCCCTGCACTGCACTTCGCTCGGGAAATCCTTGCTGGCCTTCCAACCGGAGGACGAACAAACCAGGATCCTTCAAAAAATCAAAATGCCGCCCTTTACCTCGAGAACGATCACTTCGAAAGAGAAGCTAAGGGAAGAGTTAAAGCTGGTGAAGAGACAGGGGTATGCGTTGGACCGGCGGGAAATCGAGGAGGATGTGGAGTGCATTGGGGCGCCCATCCATAACTATCTCGGGAATGTGATCGCGGCTCTCAGCATCTCTGGGCCCCAGAGAAAGCTCGGGACGCCCCGGGAAAAGCAGTTTATCCAGGACGTCGTAAAAGCCGCCGCCCTGATTTCTTCGAAGATGGGCTACCATTAAAGGCGAAGAATCGGCATCGGGAGTCAGGCTTTGAAAGGCGAAATCGAGAGATGAATGGCTCTACGAGCCCATAAATCATGATTCAAGTTTGTCAAGCAAGGGTGGAAGTTAAAAAAATGGTAAAGGAGGAGACAAATGAGAAAAGTTGCCGTCGTTCTTGTGCTATCGGTCATGTTCGTTCCATTTGCCTATGTGAATGAATCCCAGTCCGCTGCCATCGAGATGAAATTCGGCCATTTTGCCGCAGATTCCCATCCCGGAAACCTGGCCTCGAAAATGTTTGCCGAGGGGGTGGAAAAGAGGACGAATGGGGCCATCAAGGTCGCTATTTATCCCAATAATGCCCTCGGGTCTCCTCCGGAAGTTCTGGAGCAGAACATCCTGGGCGCGGTGGACATGAGCCTGCCTACGCAGGGACAACTCGGGAAGTATTCCAAGAGGTTTAACTGCGTTATGCTGCCCTTCATGTATAACAGCTATACCCAGGCAGACAAGGTGTTGGACGGCAAGTTTATCCCCTGGGCCGTTCCGGACCTTGATAAAGCCGGGCTCGTTTTCCTCTCCAATTGGGAATGGGGATTTCGGAACCTCACCAACGGCAAGCGCCCGGTGGTCCATCCCGCCGATGTGAAGGGACTCAAGATTCGGACGCCTCCCGAACTTCCCACCCAGGCCGCCATGGAGGCTTTGGGAGCCGTTGTCGCGACGATCAATTTCAATGAACTGCAGATGGCCCTGAAAACAGGGGTGGTAGACGGCCAGGAGAATCCGATTGCCGTTATCTATTCAAACAAGATCTATGAAACCCAGAAGTACCTCACCATGACCGGACACAATTACAACACCATGGTCCATGTGATCAGTAAAAAAGTCTTTGACAAACTGACCTCCGAACAGAAGACCATTGTGAAAGAAGAAAGCAAAAAGGCCGGAGACTGGATGAGAAAGACCGTGAGAGGCCAGGAAGCGGACCAAATCGCCCAGTTGAAGAAATTCGGAATGGAAGTAGTCATTCCGGATAAGGCCGAATTCAAAAAAATGATGCCCCCCGCCTATGAGCGGATGAAGGCGATTGCCGGAGCAGATAATATCGCCGCTTTCATCAAGATGGTGGATGAAGCCCAGTAAACGGCCGCGGCCGGAAATCTCAAATGGGAGAAATGGGGCGAGGCAGAGGTTTGCGACATCCCCATTTCTCCCTGAGGGTCTTGGCTTGGCCGCATGGACGATCTCAAAGAAGGGCGATTCAGATGCTGACGTTAATGATCTTTCTGGTCTTGCTGATTTTGATCATGATCAACGTGCCCATTGCCGTCGCCATGGCCCTGACGGCAATCTCATTTTTCGTCGGTTTAGGCAATGCCTCGCTCCTGACCATGCTGCCCCAAAGGATGTACGCCTCCACGACCAGTTTTACCCTTCTGGCGATTCCCTTCTTTATCCTCGCCGGCAATCTGATGAATACCGGCGGCGTTACCAGGAGGATATTTCGATTTGCGAAAGCCGTGGTCGGCCATGTGTCCGGCGGGCTCGGACAGGTCTGTGTCATCGCCAATGTTATCTTTTCCGGTATGTCGGGGTCGGCCATAGCGGATGCGGCGGGGTTAGGCCAGGTCTTATATAAGGCAATGGTCGACAACGGGTTTAAGCCGAAATTCGCCGCCGCCATCGTGGCCTCGGCGGCGACCATCGGTCCGGTCATCCCTCCCAGTATCCCTTTTGTCCTATACGGAGCCTTAACCGAGGTATCCGTCAGCAAGCTCTTTCTGGCCGGCTTCATCCCCGGAGCCTTAATGGCCGTGGCGATGATGGTGGCGATAGCCTATTTAGCCAAAAAGAACAATCTGCCCAAAGCCGAAAGGGCCGGCTGGAAAGAAGTGGGGGCCAGCGTTAAAGGAGCTTTTCTGGCCCTGCTCACGCCCCTGATCATCATCGGCGGCATCTTGTCAGGATGGTTTACGCCGACGGAAGCGGCCGTCGTTGCTTCCTTGTATGCATTATTTCTGGGGTTTCTGTACAAAGACCTGACGCTGAAAGCTCTTCCGAAGGTCTTCTGGCTATCGATCAAACAAACGATCAGCCTGCTCTTCATTATTGCCGCAGCCGGATTCTTCGGCTGGCTGACCATCCATCAGAAGATCCCGGATCAGATCATCTTCTCGTTAACCGACATGAGCGCCACCTCCAACGGCATCCTGGCGATGGTCATTCTCATTGTGCTGATTCTGGGATGTTTTCTGGAGGGGAACGCCATCTTTATTATCACCATCCCGATCTTTCTGCCGATCGCCCAAAGGTTTGGAATCGATCTGGTCAACTTCGGCGTCGTCATGACCCTGCTGATCATGATTGGAAATCTGACCCCCCCTGTGGGCATGTGTCTCTTTGCCGTGACTTCTTTCAGCAAGGTGAGTATCGGGACGTTGTCAAGGGAAGTCATGCCGTATCTCATCGGGATCTTTATTGTCACCGTTTTCATTGCTTACGTTCCCCAAATTGCAACCTTCCTGCCGTATCTCGTGCTGGGGAAATAGAGAGGCGGGTTGAGGGAAAACATGACGGGTTTACTGAAAAGTATTGACCGGGTTGTTTTAAAGGCCTTGATGGCCGTCACGATAACGCTATTTTTCTTCCTGACCATCCTGATCGCGGCGAATGTGTTTGTGCGCTTCTTCCCGATTGTTTCCCTGCACTGGTTTGATGAAATCATCGAGCTGTTATACGCCTATCTGGTGTTTTATGGAGCGGCGGCCTTGTGGATTACCCATGACCATTTCGGAGTGGGCGACTGGATTGAGAAGCGAATAAAAAATGTCAGAGCCCGCTCCGCGTATAAAATCATCATCGAATTGCTCGTGCTCTGTTTTGTTGTGGTGTTTTTCTATTACTCTTTTCGGTTAACCCTTTTAGCCAGGGATGTCACCAATGTGTTTGCGATTCCGAAAAGGGTCCTATATTCCTGCCTGCCGATTTCAGGCGCCATCATGCTCCTGTACTCCATCCGGGATTTAACCGTTGCGATTCTCGGTCTGATGAAACCAACCCAGCCATAAGGGCGACAAAGGAGTAAGGAATGGATATCCGCCATGCCGTTTCTCCGGAGCAAATGAAGTCTTTAAATACGGAGGAAATCAGAAAACACTTTCTGATCGGAGGGCTTTTTGCGAAAGACGGAATCAACCTGGTTTACAGCCACATCGACCGGATGATCGCCGGAGGAGCGTGTCCGCGCGATCAAGCCCTGGATCTGAGGGTGACGAAGGAGTTGGGGGTCGATTTTTTCCTTCAACGAAGGGAACTGGGGGTCATTAACATCGGCTTCCAAGGGACGGTTTCGGTCGATGGCCGGGACTATCTCCTGGATCATAAGGAATGCCTCTATGTCGGCATGGGCTCCAGGGAAGTATCGTTCCGGAGCCAGGATCGGAATCATCCGGCCAAATTCTATCTGAACAGCGCTCCGGCCCATGCGGCTTATCCCCCGGTCAAGCTTTCCCTGAAGGACGCCCAACGCCTCGAACTTGGCACTCCGGACAAGGCCAATGTCAGAACCATCTACCAATTCATTCACCCCAGCGTCTTGAAAAGCTGCCAGCTGGTGATGGGAATGACGAGGTTGCAGCCCAACAGCACCTGGAACACAATGCCAACCCACACCCACGACCGGCGCATGGAAGTCTACCTCTATTTTGACCTGCCCGATGATTCGCTGGTGTTTCATCTCCTGGGTGAGCCGAAAGAAACACGGCATATCGCGGTCAGGAACGAAGAGGCGGTTATTTCTCCGAGCTGGTCGATCCATTCGGGGGTTGGAACCAGCAATTATACTTTCATCTGGGGGATGGTGGGGGAAAACCAGACCTTTACGGATATGGATCAAATCCCAATGTCAGAGTTGAAATAGTTCGTAAATATGTTGCGAGCGTCATGCCGCCTATGCCGCGGGTCCGGGAACGTTTGGTTTATACGATGGTCTGATCATAGAAAACCTTAAAGACCGAAGAAGTTTATCTTGGGGAGTATGAAACCTTGGCCGATGTGGGGAAACGGGGTTCCCTTCTGGGCTAAATTATCAGTAGAAAATAGCACGCCCCCATTATGTCGGGGAGCGCAAGCATCTTACTGGGGATAGAAGAAATCGGAAAACCGAGAACGCTCATTCTGGGGCGGCGTTTTTCCTTCTATGAGGATTATTTTTTCGCCATTTTCAGGGGCCCATCAACCGGGGTTCGATCCATCGACTTGGGGTATTCCTGACAGGCGTCGGATGATGTGCTCCAGTATTGACCGTCAGGGCAACGATTTTGAGAAGGGGGCGCTCCGCCATGAACACATGCGCTTAACAGGGCCGCCAGTGAAAGCGCCAGAAACAAGTTCTTCACGTTTCCTCCTTTCCTTTCCGAGAGATCTCCTGCCCGGAAGTTATCCTCTGAAATAGAAAAATCAAAAACAAAAACCCCCTACTCTCCTAAGGAAAAGTAGGGTTTGCCATTCCCCGCCCTATAGCCTTCCACCCGCCAAGCCGTGATAAGGCTGCCCCTGTTAATCAGCTTTCACGCCTGCTTCCTCTGCCGTCATCTGAATTTGTTTCATGATCATCACGGACTTCTGAACTTCTTCCGATATGGTTTTAAGCTTTTTCTCCGCCTTGCAAAGGGGGCAACCCTCTTCGTTGAAAATGACAATGGACTCATTATGGTTATCACAAGCTTTCATTTTTTAACCTTTCCTTTGGAGATCGAGTGGAATACATATCCCTAAGATCATGATAGCAAGGCCGAGGAAGAAGTCAATCCCAATTCGGGACCTTGCGTAACCATTCAGTGACGGGTGGCCAGCCGCTCGGATTAAGGTCGGGCGGAAAGGCAAAGTGATTCCCTGGCCTGGAGGTCCGGACGGTCCGCTTGGAACCATGAGGCAGTGATTTCTTCGTGGAGGGGGCGGGGCCAAGGCCTCCCGCCTCATCTTGCGGAGGTTCGATGCTTTCTCCGATTCTCTGCCCACCCCGGCCGATGCTTCCGGCGCGTACCGCCCGAACCCCCAGGCCACAACAAAACTTGCCTCGGGCCACCCGTGAATGAAGGGTTACGACCTTGCCCCCCTTCCCTTTTGATATTTGCCTTTGCGGGGAAACCTTGGACTGGGCACGGGGACGGCGAGGCGATTCGCGAAAGCACCGGTCGGGACCTCCGCTTTCATCGGCGAAACCAACAGGGTTTCCGCAAAGAGAGGCGACAGGCCTGCGGCCCCGCCTCGTGATTTCGCGAATCGCAGCGCTGTCCCCGCGCCCCTGCGGGGACTTCGAAGCATCCGATCCCCTTGTGTTCTTTGAAAAGTGAGGCAAGGACATCCGCAACTGAAGTTGACCTCAGGGCGTCACCGTGTTCTTCTTCCGGAATGGCCTGAAAGACGGCATCCATGCCGCGGCCACCAAAATAATTCCTGAAAGGAAGATTTTCTTCTCTGCGTGCTCTGCGCTCTCTGTTCCGAAAAGACCTTTATAGGTTCTCGACCCGTTAACTCCCTCTCCCGGTTTACGGGAGAGGGGCGGGGTGAGGGTGACCCCCTGGAAAGAAGACCCCAGGCAACTCTGCGCAACCAACCCTCACCCTATCCCTCTCCCAATCTTGGGAGAGGGGAAAAGAGCCCCTTCCGGATGGAAGCTGGGCGCCTTTTCATGGTTTATGGTGCCCCAGAGAGGCATGAACAACTGTGGTGAATTAGCGGTCACAATTCCAAATAGGCTTTGCGCATCATCGGGTTGTTTACAAGATTTTGGGCGGAATCGGCGAGGACGATGTGGCCGTTCTGGAGGACATACCCGCGGTTGGCGATCGCCAGGGCCATGTTGGCGTTCTGCTCGACTAAGAGAATCGCGATCCCCCGGCGGTTGAGGTCCTGGATGAGCTCGAAGGTCTTTTCCACGAAAACCGGGGAGAGACCCATGGACGGCTCGTCCATGACCATGACTTGGGGGCGGGCCAGGAGGGCGCGGGCCATGGCTAGCATCTGCTGCTCGCCGCCGGAAAGGGTTCCGCCCAGCTGTTTGCGCCGCTCGAAAAGAACGGGAAACTGGACGTATATTTTTTCAATGTCTTTCCTGATATCCTCGTTGTCGCTCCGGGTGTAGGCGCCCATGAGGAGGTTTTCGTAAATCGTCATGTCAGGAAAAATTCGCCGAGACTCCAGAACCGGGGCGATCCCGGTTTTTACGATTTCCGCCCTATTTATTTTTTCGTCTTCGTTTTTGCAGGCGCTTTGGCTTTCTTGCCGGGGCGGATGTGCAAATAACAGCAGCTCCCGAACTCCGGCTTCCAGGTTTCCGCGGAAAATTCGAACCCGGCCCCTTCAAACGTTCCAATATCTACGGCGGCCGCAATCGAGCAGATTTTGGCCGTTTCCTTGTCGCTCAAGCCGGCCTCCTGCCAGGCGTCGCGCAGCGGACAGCCGTGGAACTTGAGATCCAGGGCTTCGTCGTCGCAACGCAGGACCTCGGCTTTGAACATCTTCCCGTCATCGGGGTCCCAACCAATGAAAGCCTTAGCCAACCCTTTAAAATCATCCGGACCGTATTTGGCCAACTGCTTTCCCACATCCAGACCCCGCTTGTGGATCGCCTTCTTCATGATCGCTTCGGCCTTCTTTTCTCCGATCTCTTTGCGCAGCGCATCAAAAATCTGATAATACATCAGGGCGCGGTTCTGAAAGGCGCCGTAGAGATTTTTTCGCAGAGTTTTTTCGTTCATATTTATCCCCCTAAATGAAATTGGAAAATATTATAGCGCGTTTTGGCTCGTAAATGGGTAATATTTTGAATAGTTAGATGCCTTGAGAATAATCAGGATGGACAAATAAAGGGCTGTCATCTGAAATAGGCAAGGGGAGCCCAAATCTTTATAATCAGTAAAACTCATTCAAATAAATATTTGACTTCATTGATTTAATTCTTTATGGTACGAATAAGCAGTTTTCAAATTCCAAGGATTTTGAGCCGGGCGTTGCTCCATTTTTCTTTTTGATAACTGGGGGGCCGAAAAGGCAGGTTTGGAAATGGCGCGGAATGAACAACAGACAAGAGTTGAACTGATCAACCCAGTTCTCCATGAGAGAGGATGGGGGGAAGCATTAATCCGGGAAGAAAAACCCCCCGGCGGCACGGATATTATTGACGGCAAACCCCGAAAACGAAAAGGGAGAACGGATTACCTGCTCAGTTTCCAGGAAGCCGGGCTGATTCATTGAATAAGTCGAAGGGTTTACTCCTTTTTGCTAAGGCTTCGAGATTCTGCAGACAGCGTCTGCAGAATCTTCCGGAAACATGATTTGATAGACAGTGTCTAACGAATTGCAGAGATCAAAATATTGGTAAAAGCTGGTTGTTTTCAAGTCGGCAAATTCTCCAAACAGTGTCTGGAGAATTTAAGAGGAAAACCAGTTGCCTCACTGGACCCTGAAGTGCATAATAGGAAGGAACCCAAAGTAAGAAAGGAGAACCAGTGATGCTGAAACGGCTTCGGGTTCAAGGTTTCAAGTCACTTGCTAATATTGAAGTTGAATTTCCCGCCCTCACAGTCCTTTTCGGGCCAAACGCCTCCGGTAAATCCAATCTCCTGGATGCCCTCTCTTGTTCTCTCACGTTTTGCCACGGAACGAACGTTGGCTGATGCCCTTTCCGCCCCGGTCAGAGGGTATCCGGCTGAATTGTTCCGCTTCCCTAAGGGCGGCCTGGCTTCTTTACTCGAGAAAGACCGGGCGGAATTCGCTTTAGAAGCCGATCTGGAAGCAAAAGGCCGGGATCGGATGCGTTATCGTGTTGGCATTGAAATTCAACCTCGGTCGGGATCTTTAAGGGTAATCGATGAGTACCTCGCCCGGGTTTCAAAGATCTGGGATTCACAAAGGGGCTCCGCGCTGCAAATAGTGAACAATGAAATCCATATTCGGCGAAAAAGCAAACCGGCCCGTCCGAGGACGGAGCACCTCGGGCTCAATCACACTCAACTCTCAGACGCCCGGTTTTCTGGCATCGAGTATTCTTTGATCCAGCGTGTCCGAAATGAACTTTCGGCGTTCCGGAGCTACTATCTTGATCCTCGTATTGCCATGCGCCGCTCGGTTCCACCGAAGGAGGCTTCCGACATAGGACCCCTTGGGGGAGGATTTGGCCCCCTTTCTTTACCGATTGTTCTCAACCGACAAGAGACGAAACTTTGATGCGGTTTTACGAACATTAAGGAACATAATCCCTTCCGTTGATTCCCTTGCCGTAGATCTGGACAAAAGCAGGGGAACCCTGGACATCCAGATTGTTCAGAACGGAGTTACTTATTCCTCTCGAATTATTTCCGAGGGAACTTTGCGCGTGCTGGCACTTTGTGCCATTGCAGCTACGCCGTGGCCGGGCGCGCTTGTGGCCTTTGAAGAGCCCGAGAATGGGGTTCACCCGCGTCGCCTTGAACTGGTGGCCCAACTTCTTGCCTCGTTGGCGATTGAACAAGAGCAGCAGGTTATCGTGACCACCCATTCACCGCTTTTTTGCCAAAAAATCCTGTCCATTCAGCGCGAGCACCCGAAAAAAGTTGCCCTGTTGGTGATGAGACAAGAAGGAGGAGAGACCCGCTGCCAGCCATTTTATCCGGAAGGGCCGTTATTCGAGGATCAGGAAGTCCGGAAGGCCCTCACCAGCCAAAGAGAAGACGGATGGTTTGAAGGGCTTGTGCTCAGGGGGCTTATCGATGGCTAACTTGATGAAAGTTGATCTTTTTGCCGAGGACAGGGCTCACGAATCCTTCTTGGATGCTTTAATAGGGCGGCTTATCAAGGAAGGTAGCACGGAAACATTGATTAGGCATCGTTCCCCTCTGGGTGGACATGGCAAAATGCTTACGGAATTGGATGCCTTTCAAAAGATTATTCGAGGTCGGCAGCCCGGAATCGAGGTGCCAGATATCCTGGTTGTGGCTCGGGATGCAAATTGCCAGCGTTTTACCAAGGCTCGTCAGGAGGTTTATGGCCTTATTGATCAAAGAGTATTCCCGGCGTTTGCGATTGCTTGTCCTGATCCGCATATCGAAAGATGGTTCCTTGCCGACCCGGCCTCTTTCCATGAAGTCATTGGCGCGGAGTCGAAACCCGGCCGGAGAAAATGCGAAAGAGATCTCTATAAACGTAAACTTTCGGAGGCGATCCGCAGAGGCGGGCATCCTCCAACTCTGGGAGGGATAGAATTCGCTAATGAATTGGTGGGGGAAATGAATTTCTATCGTGCGGGGAAAAATGAACCTTCCTTACAACATTTCATTGATGATTTTCGGCAGGCTATAACCTTCTTCAAAAGAAAATAGCCGCATTTCAAAGCTGTGAAAACATACCATTTTCGAGATTCTACAGACAGGGTCTGTAAAATCTAAGCAAAGGGGAATTGATTGAAAAAGTTCCAGATTCTGCAGCCACCGGCTGCAGAATCCCAAGGCAACTTTCTATTTATTTCCTTTTTAGGAGCGTTATTTCGCAGGAGGGAACTTTGGCAGAGATTTTTTTGGGAGTACGCATTCCAATTCTTTTTAAGCAGGTTTTATGAGAGATTTGAAATTCTGCGGACAGCGCCTGCAGAATCTTCCGGAATCGTGACTTGCCGGACAGTGTATAGAAAATTGTAGGATAGCCCTTCAGTGGAGAAGGGAACAAATCTTGTTGTGGCCTGGTTTTACCCCGGGCTCTTATTTGGAGCAGCTGGCCACCCGTGACTGAAAGATTACAATTCCGGAATTAATCTTTTTTGCGGGAGCCTCCGAGTTTTTTTCTGCGGATGGCTAACTCGCAACAGGGGTCGCCCTCGAGGGTATTTTTGACATGGACGCATTCGAGGTTAGGATTATACGCCGTGTACTTGGCTTGATCCATATAGCAGTAAAGGCGCCCCAGGGCCGGGTCCCCTAAGGCGTTCCAGGCCTTTGCCAAATTGCAGTCGAAGATTCGGATGCGGGGCTCGCCGTCGACAACGACTTTCTCCATATTCCAGCCAAGGAGCGGCAAATCTTCCTGGTAATTTTCAAGGTGGGTTTCTAAACCTTTAGCCCTGGTTTTTCCCCTGACCTGTTTTCCCACCTGCCGGCCGTAAAAATCGATGGCCTTGCGGGTCACTTCTTTTCCCTTCTTTGCCCCCAGCTCCCGAATCAGCGTCTTGGCGTAGGAATAATGAAGCAACGCCATCCGGTTGACAATGGAAAGGACCTGCCGGGTTGCTTCCTCCTGGGTGAACATTTTTCCTTTGGCGGCCATGGTTCCTCCTTATAAAAGTTTTCTCGGGCGGCGGCTCCCCTGCGATGATAACCCCGGGTGTTTTCGGGGTCATCCCGTTTCCCGAAGCGTCGCGGCAAGCATCAATCCCTGAAAAATCAGGGTCCGGACGCCCGCGCCTTACTTCGTCTTCAGGCGGACAGCCAATTCACAGAAAGGGTCCCCGTCGAGGACATTTCTTGTGTGGACACATTCGAGATCGGGGTTGAAGGTTTCATATTTCGCCTGATCGACGAAACAATAGAGACGCCCGATTTCCGGAGCCCCCAGCTCCTTCCAGGTTTCGGCCAGGTAGCAGGTGTGAACCCTTGCCCGATTCTCCCCATCCACAATAACTCTCTCCCGATTATGCCAGCCGAGAGAGGGGAGATCATCCTGAAAATTTTCGCGCGTAAACGGAAGCCCCTTTTCTTGGGCTTTTTTCATTGCCTTTTGCCCGACAAACCCGCCATACCGTTTGATGGCTTTGAGGGCCAGCGCCCTTCCTTTTTCCTCTCCCAACTCCTCGATCAGGGTTTGGGTGAAAGCCTGATGCAGAAGGGCCGTTCTGGAAATCATGTTCCTCATCTGCCGGATGGCTTCCTTTTTGGGAATGGTTTCTTCTTTCATAAAGCTCTCCGATTTACCCCCGACAGCTGCAAATCCGCCCATGTTTGTAGGGGCGATTCCCGAATCGCCCCGAAGCTGGCAACGGCCCTCATTGAGAACCGCTCATTTCCCCCGGACCGCAGCACAGGCTGCCTTGATCAGGGGAGGATAGCTGAAGGTAGGAAGGGAGCAGCCGGGAGCCAGGATAAATTTTGTATTTCCCGCCTGGGCGATGGCGGACTGGACCTGCTCGCGAACGATTTTGGCTGAGAGGTTGGGGAATTTGACATGGTCGATCCCCGCCGCCAGGGTCAAAGAAGTCTTCTTTCGGATTTCGGGGATAGTCGGCCCCCCGTTCAAATCGGCCCAGGAGATGGCGTGGACCGGGTAATCCAGGAGACGGTCCAAAAAGAGCTTCTCCCCGTGGGCGTGGAGGATGTGCATTTCTCCCTTGCCCTTGATGGCGTTCAGGAATTCGAGATCAAAGGGGCGCATGAATTTTTCATACTGCTCCGGGGTGATGAACTCCGCGGAGGCGGGCACCGAGAAAAAGATGCCGGCGGACCCTCGCTCGAGGCTGGCCAGGGCGTACTGGATCAGGTTCTGGTTTACGATCTTGAGGGCCTGCAAAAGTTCCTGGGGATGATCGGCCATCAGTTTGGGCAGCGCTTCCTTGACCAGGTTTCGCCGGATCGTGTTCCAGGCGGTGAAGAGCGTGTCCACGAACAAGGCCTTGCCCTTCAGCTTCTTGGCGATGATCTCCAGGGCTTTCAGCTGGTTTCCCATGGGGGTTTTGGTGACGTCGAAAGGGGACAGACGCTTCAGGTCGGCGGCGGTGGCCATGACTTCCATTCCTTCGGGCATGGGATAATCATAGTCGTTCATGACCTTCAGAAAATCGAAATCGTAGGCTTCGAAAAAACCGAGATGGATCTCGGCGGTCTGTTCCGGCGAGGCGTGCTGCGTTCCGAAGTGATACCAGACCGTAAAGGGGGGATGATCCACGGGTTTCCCGCTCAGGGTGGCTCGCATTCTTTCAATCTTGTTCATAACGATTTCTCCTTTTTTGGGTATTGCAGATATTTGATGGATTCGTAAAAAGTCCATCTGTCCCGCTCGGGACGGAATTGCGCGCCTTGTCCCGCGAAGCGCGGGGCCGATCATGGGCGTCCGGCCGGACGCCCCCAAAATCGAAACCATCGGTTTGTGATTCTTTACGAGAGCCCTTTTCCCACTCGGAATACCGTCCGTCGCGATCAATCCTCTCCATCCCCCATGGCGGGGGGCTTTTTCATCCCGGGGATCAGGGGGAGGATCAGGAGCAGGATGGCAATCGTCATGATCACCGCGGAAATCGGCCGGAAGAAAAATTGGGCCAGATTCCCATCGAACATGGTGAGCGAAGCCCGGAAGCTGTGCTCCATCATGGGCCCCAGAACGAGGGCCAGGATGAGCGGCGCCGCCTCGTAGTGAAATTTCTTAAAAAGATACCCGACGACGCCGAAGAAGACCATGATTCCCACTTCGGTTACGCTGTTGTTTAAACTGTAAGCGCCGATCAGGCAAAACAGAAGGATAAGGGGAAAGAGAATCGGGTAGGGGACCTTTAAAATTTTTACCCACAGACCGATCAGGGGGAGATTCAGGACCAGCAGCATGGCGTTTCCTAAGTACATGCTGGCAATGACCCCCCAGAAAAGATGGGGGTTTTCGATGATCATTTTTGGGCCGGGCTGAACCCCATAAATGATCAGGGCCCCGAGAAGGAGGGCGGTAACCGCGTTCCCCGGGATCCCGAGGGTGAGGAGGGGAATAAAGGCCCCTCCGGTGGCGGAGTTGTTGGCCGCTTCCGGGCCCGCGACCCCGGCGATCATGCCGGTGCCGAACTTCTCCGGCGTCTTCGAGATTTTTTTCTCCACCGCATAGGAGACAAAAGAGGAGATCAGAGATCCGCCGCCGGGGAGAACGCCGAGAAAGAATCCGAGGAGGGTGCCCCGGATGACCGGCCAGATCGATTCCGCCCAGTCCTGGCGCGAAGGGAAAAGATTGCGGATCTTTGCGGAGAAGACCGAGCGCTCCATGCTCTGCTCCACGTTGATCAAAACCTCGGAGATTCCGAAGAGCCCCATGGCCACGGGGACCAGGCCGATGCCGTCGGAGAGTTCGAGGATCCCCAGGGTGAAGCGGAAGGTGGCGTTGATGGAATCCATGCCGACCGTTCCCAGGAAGAGGCCCAGGCAGGCCATGAGCATCGCTTTCCACATAGGGCCGCTGGCCAGGAAGGTGAGGACGGTCAACCCCAGGGTCATGAGGGAGAAATATTCCGGGGGACCGAACTTGAGGGCCATTTCGGCAAGGGGAGGGGCGATCAGCATGAGCCCCACGATCGAGGCGGTTCCGGCGATGAAAGAGGCGAAGGCCGCCATGCCCAGGGCCGGGCCCGCCCTTCCCTGGCGGGCCATTTTATACCCGTCCAGACAGGTCACCACGGACGCCGACTCCCCGGGGATGTTCACCAGGATGGAAGTGGTCGAGCCGCCGTACATCGCCCCGTAGTAGATGCCCGCCAGCATGATGATGGCCGAAACGGGGGTCACATGGAAAGTCGTGGGCAGGAGCAGGGACATGGCCGCAACCGGCCCCAACCCGGGAAGGACTCCCACCAGGGTGCCGGTGAGAACGCCGATGAAGCAGAAGAGAAAGTTGATGGGCTGAAAAGCCGTTTGAAATCCCAGAAGGACGTTGCTCAGAAGGTCCATGGCGTCAAATCCCCAGAAATCCCTTGGGCAGCTGGGCCTGCAACCACAACTCGAAGAGGGCGTAGGACGCCAGGGCCGTGATGAGGGACGTGCCCAGGACCATGGGCCAACGTTGGGGGATGATTGCCTTCATGAGAAAACCGATGAAGAGGGCGGTGCAGATCAGGAACCCCAGCTGTTTCAGCAGGAGGACGTAGGCGACAAGAGCCAGCACCACAACGGCCCCGCGATTCCAGGAGACATTGCGAAAAACGGAAGCCCAGCCCTCCCCCCTTCTGCTCCTGACCGTGGCGTGGACGAGGCCGACGGCGGAAAAGAAACAGATCCCGGCCCCGGTCAGAAAGGGCATGAGACCGCTGTCCGGGGCGGAAAAGGAACCCAGCTTGTAACGGACGGCCCCGAGACAGATCGCGAGACCCAGGAAGAAAAGGGCGAGGCTGCTCGCCTGGTCATTGTTCATTTTGTTCATTCCGTTTTCCACCGTGAGGCCCATGAGAACCAGAATCCGCGGAGGGGGATCCCGGCCTACGGCTTTTTCATGCCCGATTCCACCACAAATTTCGCGTACAGCTCGTCCAGTTCCCGGATGTCCTTGGCCAGCCCTTCGGGCGAGTTGTACGAGGGGTCGATATCAAACTGGCGGCAGGTCTTTTTGAAATCGGCGTTTTCCATGGCCTCTTTGAAGGCCTTGTGCAGCCGGTCCAAAATGGGCTGCGGGAGCCCTTTGGGCCCGATCATCCCCCCAAAGCTCGGGGCATACGTCTTGTATCCCAGGTCGATCAGGGTGGGCGTATCGAGGAAGGTTCCGGACCGTTTGGACCCGAAGGTGGCCAGCAACCGGAGAGTTCCGGCCTGGACGTGGGGCTTCCATTCCGGGCTGGTGGCGATGGCGTCCAAGTGCCCGCCGAGAAGGGAGGCGATCGCCTCGTTTGAACCCTTGGAGGGAACATGGATCCATTTAACGCCGGCTTCCCTGGCGAGACTTTCCATGGCAATGTGGTTGGGGTTGCCGGTCGCCGGGGAGCTGTATTTCACTTTTCCGGGGTTTGCCTTGGCATATTCAACGAAATCCTTGAGCGTCTTCCAGGGAGAATCCGCCTTCACGCAGAGGCCAAGGGTGCTGAACTCGATGAACCGCAGGATCGGGGCAAAATCCTTATTCACGTCATAAGGGATGTTCTGAAGGTGCGGCATCATGATGCTCGACCCCGTGATGTACCCCAAGGTGTACCCATCGGGTTTTTCGCTCTTCAGCTGAACCAGCGCGATGGAGGTGGCTCCCCCGGGTTTGTTCACGACGATGATCGGCTGGCCCAAAATCTTGCTCGTCGGTTCGCAAAGGGCCCGGGCGATGAGATCCGTGGATCCGCCCGGTTGCCAGGGAATGATTTGGGTGATCGGTTTGCTCGGATAGGTTTGCGCTAAGCTGCCCTGGACCCACACGAGTCCCGCGGCAATGACCAAGAGAGCGATGACCGTCTTGATTGTGGCTTTGCTGATCTGCAAGGGAATACTCCTTTCACCCTGGAATGACGATTAAAAAATCTTATTCCTTTTTCAACCCATATTCCTGAACGAACTTGCCGTAAAGAGCGCTCAAGTCGCGAACATCCTTGGCGAGTCCTTCCGGCGAATTGTAGGAGGGGTCGACGTCGAACTGTTTGCAGGTTTTCTGAAAATTGGGATCATTCATCGATTCCTTGAAGGTCTTGTGCAGCTTGTCCACGATTTGCAGCGGCAGGCCCTTGGGACCGATCAAACCGCCGAAGCTGGGGGCGTAGGTTTTGTAGCCCAGATCAATTAAGGTGGGCGTGTCCAGGAATGTCCCGGAGCGCTTTTCCCCCAAGGTGGCCAGAAGGCGCAGCTTCCCGGCAAGCACGTGGGGCTTCCATTCCGGGCTTGTCGCCGCGAAATCGAGGTGCCCGCCCAATAAAGCCGTGATGATTTCAGCTCCGGATTTGGAGGGGACATGGACCCATTTTATCCCCGCTTCTTTCGCCAGGCTTTCCATGGCAATGTGGTTCGGGTTTCCAACGGCCGGGGAGGTGTATTTCAATTTCCCTGGATTTGCCCGGGCGTACTCGATGAGGTCTTTGAGCGTTTTCCAAGGGGCGTCCGCTTTGACGATGATCCCCAGGGTGCTAAACTCGATGAAGCGCATGATCGGGGTGAAATCCCGATTGACGTCATAAGGCAGGTTCTGCAGATGAGGCATCATGATGCCTGACCCCGTGATATATCCAAGCGTATAGCCGTCCGGCGGGGATTGCATGACCTGGACCAGGGCGATGGAAGTCGCTCCCCCCGGCTTGTTCACGACGAGAATCGGCTGTCCCAGTGTTTTGCTTGCGGGTTCGCAGAGAGCCCGGGCCATCAGATCCGTCGCCCCCCCGGCCGGCCAGGGGATGAGCAGGCTGATGGGCTTCGCGGGGTACGACTGCGCTTGAACGGCGTTCCCGGCAAATAAGAAAACGATGGAAAAAAATAGAAAAACGGCAACGGTCCGAAACGCATTATTCCTGATCATGTTGTCCTGCCTCTCTTGGGATGATAGGGATGACCTTTATTCCTTTTTCAATCCGAATTCCTTAACAAATTTTTCATATTGGGTGTTGAGATCGCGGATATCCTTTGCCAATCCCTCGGGGGAGTTGTAGGAAGCATCGATGTCCACGCTCTGGGCGACGCGTTTGAATTCTTCGTTCTTCATCGCCTCTCGGAACGCCTTGTGGAGCTTGTCGGCGATGGGGGCTGGAAGCCCCTTGGGGGCGATGATCCCTCCGAGGCTGATGACGCTCGTCTTATACCCCATATCCACCAAGGTCGGCACCTCCGGGAAAGTCTGGGACCGGTCTTTGCCCCACGTGGCCAGGAGGCGCAGCCGCCCCTCCTGCACATGCGGCTTCCAGCAGGGGTCGGAAGAGGAGGCATCCACGTGCTTCCCGAGAAGCATGGTCAGGGCATCCTGGCAGTTCTTCCCCGGCACATGCACCCACTTGACGCCGGTTTCCTTGCCCAGGATCTCCATGGCCATGTGGTTCGGGTTGCCCGTGGACGGGGAGGTATATTTGATCTTCCCGGGATTGGCTTTGGCGTAGGTAATGAGTTCTTGGATAGATTTCCAGGGAGAATCGGCCCGCACCGCGACCCCCATGCAGTTCCACATGAGGAAGCGGGCGATCGGGGTGAAGTCCTGGTTCACATCATAAGGGACGCTCTGCATGTGCTGCATCAGGATGCTGGAGCCGGTGATATACCCGATCGTGTACCCGTCGGGTTTTTCATTCTTGAGCTGAACCAGAGACAAAGAGGTGGCCGCTCCGGGCTTGTTAAGGATCACGATGGGCTGCCCAAGAATTTTCCCCGCCGCGTCGCAGAAGGGGCGAACGATGATATCCGTATTTCCTCCTGCCGGCCAGCCGAGAAGCAGAGTGATCGGTTTGTTGGGATATTCCGCAAAGGCTTTTCCTGCTCCACTGAAAACCAAAGCCAGACTCAGGAGAATCCAAATAATTCTTTTCATTTTTTATCCTTTCTCACTGGGCATAGGTAACATATGCCCCTCTCGGAGGAGGCGCTTCGGGTTGGGAGATTGAACCTTTTAGTTTTTATAGCGGCGCAAACGCTGCATGGCCTCGGCCAATCTTTCTTTCGGGTGAGTCAGGGCGATGCGCAGGTAGCCTTCCCCGTGTTTCCCATACATGGACCCCGGGATCATCCAGACATTCGTCTCTTCCAATACTTTAAAGCAGAACTCGTGGGAGGAAAAGCCCTTTGGGATCGTGGACCAGACGTAAAACGTGGCCAGGGGGCTTTCGACTTCCAGACCGATGTCCTTCAGCCCGCGGACGACGACATCCCGCCGCTCCTTGAACATTTGGTTGCGGGATTCCATGAAATCGATGGGGCCGTTCAGGGCGGCGGTGGCGGCCACCTGCAGGGGGTAATACATCCCGCGGTCGGAATGGGATTTGATCTTGGCCATGCCCGCAATCACATCCTTGTTGCCGACGAGCATACCGGTCCGCCAGCCGCAGCAGTTGTAGGATTTGGAGAGGGAATGGAACTCGACGCCCACCTCCTTGGCCCCGGGAACCTGCAGGAAGCTTGGGGGTTCGCAATCGAAGCAGATTTCAGAATAAGGGTTGTCCGAAATCACGATCACGTCGTTGGCTTTCGCCCAATCAGCCAGTTTCCGATAAAAACCCAAGGTCGCACTGGCCCCGGTCGGGTTGTTGGGGTAGTTGACCCAGATCAAGCGCGCCTTCCTGGCGATATCGGAGGGAATCGAATCCAGATCCGGGAGAAATCCATTCTTTTTCAAGAGAGGGAAGAACTCAACCTGCCCGCCGGCCAGTTTGACCCCGGCTTCATACGAAGGGTAGGCGGGGTCCGGGACGAGGGCGATGTCCCCGGCATCGAGGAGGCACAAATGAATGATAAACAACCCCTCGCTGGACCCGAGGAGGGGGATGACCTCCGTGTTCGGATCCAGGTCCACCTGGAAACGCCGCCGGTACCATCCGGCGATAGCTTCTTTGAGCGGCCGGTTGGAATAGAAACTCGGGTAATGGTGGTGGTTGGGGTTGGAAACGGCTTCGCACATCGTATCCAGAAGATGCTGGGGAGGAATCACATCCGGGTCGCCGAGGCCGAGGTTGATCACATCGCGCCCTTCTTCCCGCATCTTCGTCAGCTTCATGTTCATCTCGGTGCCGAGATATCCTTTGAACAGATCCAATCGTTTGGCCACTCTCATTTGAAAACCTCCTAAAAAAATAAAAAAGGAAAGATGGAATGCTGGAATATTGGAATAATGATAATTCAAAATTCCATTATTCCAACCTTCCAATATTCCTGTTCTTATAGGCTGTCTTCCTCGTACACATTGGCGATGCAGCAGAGGAAGGTCACCGGCTCCTTGTCGCTTTCGTTTCTCATGCTGTGCACTTCCATGGTGGGGATAAAGATGAAATCATTTGGGCCCAGGACTTTTTCACCCACGATCTGATCCGTCTTGGGGTCGTGCTGGAAACAGCGCACGTGGCCGGTCAGGATGTACATGGTCTGGTAATAAAGATGGTTATGGATGGGGATTTCTCCGCTCGGGCCGATGGTGAAATATCGAAGGCCGTATTCGACCGAGTCCTTCGGCCCCGCCTGGGAGAGCCAGCGGATCCAGACGTCTTTTACCGCAAAGGGTTTGCCCTTGTAAGGGTAGGTTTCGATCTTCGTGTCCTTTTTGTCGTTGACGTTCATCACGATCATGGTCTTTCTCCTTTTTGATGGTCTCGTAAAAAGTCCAGCTGCTGCGTTGCGCTGCAACTTTGTCGCTGCGGCCCCTAAGGGGCCTCACTCCTCGTTTTTTGCGCGCTTAGTCCCGCCTCCGGCGGGAGAGCTTTTTACGAAACCATGGTTTGGGTGACTTGTTATGGGTTTACCCTTTTGGGCTGCTTTCAAAGTCTCCTATCGTTTCCCGAGTTTCAGGAAAGCGAAAGAAGGGAATTATTTTACAAGAGTTGGTTCTTTATCTGGTCGATGAAATAGCGCACGTGATCTTCCATTAGCCGACGGGATTTCTCCGCATCCCGCTTTTCCAGGGAGGAATGAATTTCCTTCAGTTGATTGATGATGGTGGCCAGGGGGATTATTTCACCTAAGGCCGAATTCCAGAGTCGGGCGCAGCGCCCGTGGAGGTTCTCGAGCATCTCCTGGAGGATTTGGTTCTGGGTGGCTTGGTAGATGATTTCGTGGAACTGGGAATCGATTTCGATGAGCCGCCGCTGCCCATCCTCTTTCAAAACCCCGTCCGCTTTTTCGATCAAACCCTTCAACTCCGCAAGTTTGTCCGGAGTGATCCTCTTCGCGGCCACTTCGCCGGCCAAGCCTTCGAGCTTGATTTTGACCTCAAAAGCCGATCGGATTTCATTGATGTCCACTGAAGAAACATGGGTTCCAAAGCGGGGGATGACGGTGACGAGTTTCATTTCCCTAAGCTTCTGGATCGCTTCGCGCAGAGGGGTGCGGCTGACCTTAAACTCGGCACATAATTCCTTTTCGGGAAGAAGTTTGCCGGGGGGGTATTCCAGGTAAATGATTCGATCCCTAATGGTAGAAAAAATTTTTTCGGGGCGAGATATATTTTTATAATACATTGATATTTTTTATGTATTTTTTAAATATATTAAAAAAGTAACTTGTGAGATTTTTATAGTATTTTTTAAATAATTTGTCAACACATTTTTGATGATTTCGTAAAAAGTCGAGATTCCATAGAATTTGTCATTCCTGGCGAAAGCCGGAATCCAGTTATTTCCGGACGTTCTGGACCCCGGCTTTCGCCGGGGTGACGGTCTATTTGACTTTTTACGAGATCATCAAAATTCGTTCCTCAGGCAAAAAGCGGAATTCAGATCATCCCTGCTCGATTCGCCATCCGCCTTAGGACTTCACCGATCCGGCGGTCAGACCGGTTACGAAATAGTCGAGAAACAAGGAGTAGAGGATGGCGATCGGGATGGAGCCAAGCAGACAGGCCGCCATGAGGGAACCCCAAAAGTAGACGTCTCCTCGAACCAACTCGGTCACGATGCCGGAAGGCAGAGTCTTCTGGCCGGCCGAGGAGATAAAAGTGAGGCTGTAAATGAATTCCTGCCAGGAGAGGGTGAAGGCAAAGAGGGCGACGCAGACGATGCCGGGGATCGCCAGCGGGAGGACGATGTGCACCATGGCCTGAAAACGGCCGCAGCCGTCGATCATGGCGCTTTCCTCGAGGGCCAGGGGAATGGTTTTGAAGTATCCCAGAAGAAGCCAGGTGCAGAAAGGAATCAGGAAGGAAGGATAGGTCAGGATCAAGGCCCAATAAGTGTTTGCCAGCCCGAGAAAGCTGATGACCGCTGAAAGGGGGAGGAAAAGCAGCGAGGTGGGCACGAGATAGGTTACGAAGATCATCAGGGCAAAGCCGGAAGAGCCCCGAAAGCGGATCCGCGCCAAACCATAGGCCGCCAGGATGCCGACCCCCAGGGAGATGGCGGTGGAGCTCAGGGCCACGATGAAGGAGTTCTTGAACCAAATGGGCAGGGAAGTCTCGTTGAAAAGGAAACGATAATGGTCCAGGGTCGGGCTTTTCACCCAAAAGGGGAAAGAGGCGAAATTGTAAAGTTCCTGGTCCGGTTTCAAAGATACGATGAGCATCCAGGCAAAAGGGAAAAGGAAAAAGATTAGGAAGGCCAGGATGCAAAGGTAGATGAGCAGGCGTCTGAACCAGAGAACGGAAGGGAATCTCTTGGGCATCAAGCTTCCCTCCCCCGCAGTCGCAGCTGGAGGTAAATCAACAAGGCCAGAAATGGGGCCATAAAGAGGAGAATCGCCGCCCCTTCCCCGATATTTCCGCCGATCATCCCGGTCTGGTAGGAGAGGGTGGCAAAAAGATGGGTTGAGTTGGCCGGTCCCCCGTTCGTCAGGATGTAGACGATCTGAAAGTCGCTGAAGGTCATGATGGTGGAAAAAAGAATCACGATCAACAGGATCGGCTGGATCATCGGCAGGGTCACATGGAGAAGGCGCTTCCAGGCGCCGGCGCCGTCCACCCGGGCCGCTTCGTAAAGCTCCTGGGGAACGGAAGAAAGCCCGGCCAGAATGGAGATGACAAAGAACGGCGTTCCCCGCCAGGTGTTGACCAGGATAACGCTGAAGAGGGCCCAGCCGGAAGTGCTGAGCCAGGGGATATCCGCCGAGAGAAGCCCGACCCCCTTGAGAAGCTGGTTGGCCACGCCGTAAATGGGGTTGAAAATCCAAAGCCAGGCCAGGGTGCTCAGGGAGGCGGGCGCAATCCAGGGCAGCAGGATTGCCCCGCGGAAGAAATTACGGGCCCGGAGTTTCTCGTTCAACAAAAGGGCCAGGGCGGTCCCCAGGACGGTTTTTAAGGCGATGGAGCCCGCCGTGAAGATCAGGGAATTCTGCAGGGTCCGGCGAAAGATCTGGCTGTCCAGGAGCTTCCCGTAATTGTCCAGGCCGGTGAAAACCCCCCACTTTCCGGCCATGGAGTTGGTCACGCTGAGGTAAACGGACAAAAGGAAGGGGATCCCGATGATCAGAACCAGCCACAGAAAGGCGGGACCGACGAAGAGGTACCCGCTGAGGCGGGCGCGGGCCGAACGAATTTTACTGGCGATACCGAAGGACATCTTTCCCGACAATTCAAAAAGAGGTAACACGGTATTTCTTCGGAGAAAAGCGTATCACCCGGGCCCAAGCACAGGCGCTGCCGCCGTCTTTCAAAAACCTGAACGGACAAAAAAAGCGAAGGGCAGGTTCCAACCGGAGATTGGAACCCCGAAAGGATCCCGAAAAAACTGGGATCCTTTCGAGAAGGCGTTCCTATTGATTATAAACCTTCTTAAACTCCGAGGCTGCCCAGCCGATCGCTTCTTTGGTCGGCATTCCCTGAACGGCCTTGGCAAACATATCCACCAGGATGAAGCGCGCTCGGGCCTCCTCCGCTTTCTGGGTGGGCGGGCCGGGGTAGCCGAAGGTGCGGATGAAGGGGCCGATTTTGGGCAGAGTTGCGTGTTTGGGATCCTTCCGCCAGAAGGGATCGTTCTCGTACCCGTTCAGCATGGCGCCATGCATCCCGTCTGAAGCTTCGATCCACTCCGGGAGTTGCTCCTTTTCCATGATCCAGGTGAGGAATTTCTTGGCCGTGTCCTGGTTTTTGGAATAATTGAGCACGCCCAGGCCGATGACCAAGGGCGCGCCGAAGCGCCCGGCCGGGCCTTTGGGCGTGAGAGCGTGGTCAAAATGTTCCCTAAATTGCGGCGCCTTGGTTTTGGAGGCGCTGTAAATGCTCGGGGCCGTGAAGGTGGCCGAGATCTTGCCGCCCAGCATGGCCGTGTTGTTGTCCGGGTCGCCCCAGGAAAGGACCGTGGGGTCCATGGCTTCCTTGGCCAATTTTTTTACATACTCAACGGCCGCGGCGGTCTCGGGGGAGTCGACGGCTACCTTCCCGTCCTTATCCACTTCCTTGCCGCCGAAAGCCCACCAGATCGGGTAATAGGAGAGGTTGGCGTCGCCCAGGGCATGGCCGAGGGACATGCCGATGGGGAACCCTTTCTCTTTGAGCTTCTTGCCCACCCGGAGGAGGTCATCGTAGGTGTCGGGGAATTGGGTCTCCCCCACCTGTTTGAAGAGGTCCTTGCGGTAGGTTACCGTGTAAGGGAGGTAGGTCCACGGGAGGGACTTCCAATGCCCCTTGACGAAGTTGGCGCTCTTGGCGATTTCATACCAACCGCCGTGGCGTTTGCCGAGGTCCTCGACCACGCCGTCCAGATCGGCAAGGCTTTCCGCGTAAACGTGGGGAGTCCCGTACCAGAGAGCCGCGATATCCGGCCCGGACTTGGACATGACGGCAGCCGAGATTTTGGCCGGCAGATCACCCAGGGAAACAAAATTAATTTCCACCTTCACATTGTTGGCCTTGCCCCACTTGGCGGCCTGCTCGACCAGTTTTTTGTCTGCCGCGGGGACATAGTCCGACCAGGTCAATATCGTCAAGGTTTTTTGCGCCGAAGCGACCCCCGGCTGCATTCCGAAGACGACCCAGAAAAAGACGGCGAGGCTGAATAAAAAGCAGGTTGTTTTCTTCATGGTCCACTCCTTTTTCGATGATCTCGTAAAAAAACTCCGGACCCAAGGCATTTTTGCCCGCCCGGAAAAACGCGGCCCGTCCCGGAAATCAAAGTCCATCTGTGGCGCTGCCCGGCAGCTTCGTCGTTGCAGCCCTTAAGGGGCCTCACTCCTCAGTTCTTGCGCGTCCGGCATGGTAGGGGCGCGCCGCGCGTGCCCGAGATCGGGCGCGAAGCATCGCGCCCCTACAATTGAAACCATCGTTCCGGTGACTTTTTGCGAGACGATCAGCTTTGATTTGTTACCTTTTTAGGGAAGTAAAAAGGCGGGATTCCGGTTGGTTATCCACCTTATCGAATTGCTTCCGGCCGAACGCGTACCGAGTAAACCCCTAATATTTTTTCCCACATTTCCCGGGGAATGTCAAGTCGCTTGGAGATTGTTCTGTAACCCTTCAGTCAAGGATGGGAAGCCGCTACGGATTCAGGTCCGGCGTGAATAGCAGGAGGTGCCCTGGCCTGGGGGTCCGGGCGCTACGCTTGGAATCATAAGCAACTGATTTCTTCGTGGAGGGGGCGGGGGCCAAGGCCTCCCGCCGCTGATATCGGAGTCTCAGGGCTTTCTCCGAGTCTCTGCTCATCCCGACCGATGCTTCCGGCGCGTACCGCCCAAACCCCCAGGCCAACAACAAAGCCCGCCGCCCCCCCGTCACTGAATGGGTACATTGTTCTCTCATTTGGGAAGGGATATTTTTTGACTTTCTACAAAACCATCAATGTCGAATCGCCAGCTTTTGTAGGCGGCGGATAGCCTCGGAGAGCACCTCAACGGAGCGGGTAATGGCGATCCGCAGATATCCTTCGCCGCAATTCCCGTAGTTCGACCCGGGCAGCATCCACACGTTTGCTTCTTCGAGGGCTTTAAAGCAGAAGTCCCTGGAAGTGTAGCCTTCCGGTACCTTTGCCCAAATATAGAAGGTGGCTTTCGGCGGGTAAACCTCAAGGCCCATGTCCCTCAGCCCGTGGACGACGAGATCCCGCCGTTCCTGAAAGATGCGGTTCCGGTCTTTCATGAATTCTGCGGGGCTCTGCAGGGCTTCGATTGCCGCCAACTGCAGCGGATAAAACAGGCCGCGGTCCGAGTGGGCCTTAACCCGGGACAGAGCTTCGATGAGGTTTTTGTTTCCCACCATCATGCCGATGCGCCAACCGCAGCAGTTGAAGGATTTGGAAAGGGAGTGCAGCTCGACTCCGACTTCCTTAGCTCCGGGGAATTCCAAAAAACTCACCGGCGGCCGGTTGTCGAAATACACTTCCGAATAGGCGTTGTCGGAGACGACGGCCACATCGTAGGTTTTTGCCCAGGCGATGAGTTCGCGGTAGAACTCGGGGGTGGCGGTTGCGCCGATGGGATTGTTGGGGTAATTCACCCAGATCATTTTCGCTTTCCGGGCTGTTTCCTCCGGAATCGCCTTGAGATCCGGAAGAAAGTCGTTTTCCCTAAGGAGCGGGACCCGCTCCACTTGGCCGCCCGCCAGCTTGGCTGCCGATTCATAGGAGGGATAGCAGGGATCAGGAACCAGGGCCACGTCTCCCGGGTCGAGCAGGCACAGGTGGATGTTGAAAAGCCCGTCGGTGGAGCCCAAGAGGGGAAGAACTTCGGCGCCGGAATCGAGGGTTACCTGGAATCGCCTTTGGTACCACCCGGCAATGGCGTCCTGAAGAGGCTGCAGGGAGTAAAAGGAAGGATAGTGGTGATAATCGGGGCGGTCCACGCCATTTCGCAAAACCTCCCGGATCGATTCGGGAGGGGGAAAGTCAGGGTCTCCGACCCCCAAATTGATCACGGCCCTTCCTTCCTGCTTCAAGCGGGTGAGAAGCGTGTTCATTTCCACGGTCATCACACCTTTGATCGAATCCAGCTTTTTTGAAAATTTCATGGGGGCCCTCACTTAAATGCCAAAGGCTTTTTGGAAGACGCATATTTTCTATCCAAATCTTTTATCATGGAGTGAGGTTTCAGAAAAGGGGAAATTACAGTAACCCGTAACCCTTCAGTCAAGGGTGGGAAGCCGCTACGGATTTAGGTCCGGCGTGAATAGCAGGGGGTGCCCTGGCCTGGGGGTCCGGGCACTACGATTGGAACCACAAGGCGGTGCTATCTTCGTGGAGGGGGCGGGGGCCAAAGCCTCCCGCATCCTTCGGCGGAGGTTCGGTGCTTTCTTCGATTCTCTGCCCATCCCGGCCGATGCTTCCGGCGCGTACCGCCCGAACCCCCAGGCCACAACAAAACTTGCCCCGGGCCACCCGTGACTGAAGGGTTACAAATTACATCGCTTTTTTCTGGACTTTGCCTGGCCGGTTCTTGTACGCTTCCGGTCAAAGGAGGGAGGATTCATGATCAAAAAAGTTGACCACCTGGCCGTTGCGGTCCGCAACCTGGAAGAGACGAAGAAAAGATTGGAAACTCTTTTCGGGGCAAGGTTCATCGTCGAGAAAGTCAACCCGGAGGGGCAGTACAAAGTTGCCATTTTCAAAGTGGGAGAAAACACGTTTTCTTTTCTGGAGTCGACCAGCCCCGAGGGGTTTGTGGCCAAGCATATCGAGCGGTATGGGGAAAGCCCCCAGCACATGGGAGTCGAGGTGGACGATCTGGACCGGTTCATAGATCACCTCCACCGGAATGGAGTGAAGACCTCCGGTTACACCGAGATCCCCGGGGTGAGGAAGGAGGCGCTGGTGGGGGCGAAGAATCCCCTGGGAATGATCCTGCAGGTCTTCGAGTGGCTTGGCGAATACAAGAACGCGACCCCGGAAACGAGGATGACAAAAGTCTGGGGTTGAATTTTTGGGGTGGAGGGCGTCGGGGGTAGGGGGCGGAAAAAAACAGGGTATCTTATTTTTTACACTCCTTGTCCCTATATCCTGCCCCTTTTCTATCCTTGATGGTCTCGTAAAAAGTCCATCTGCTGCGTTGCGCTTCAACTTCGTCGTTGCGGCCCCTAAGGGGCCTCACTCCTCAGTTTTTGCGCGCCTTGCATCTGGAGCTTTTTACGAAACCATCGATTGAGCGACTTTTTACGAGTTCATCATCCTTGGGGTGGTCAAAAAAATGGCCGCCCCAAAAACCTTCAACCCCGTGATTCCAACCGTAGGGGCGATTCATAAATCGCCCCTACGGACTCCAAAGAATATTGCCTATCCCCGACCCCCTACACCTTCAGGGGGGGAACCCTTTTGTTCCAGGGACAAGCTTCCTCCAACTGGGCGGCCAGACGAAAGAGGGTCGCCTCATCCCCGAACCGCCCGGCGAAATGAACCCCGATGGGGAGCCCCTCGGCATTCCAATGGAGAGGAACGGACATGGCCGGCTGCCCGGTTATGTTGCCGATCGGCGTGAACGGGACGAATTTCTCAGCCACCCTGAGCCCGTGCAGAGGATTGTCCGGAGGCGAATCAAAAGTCCCCAGGGGGAGCGGAGGTTCGCTGAGCGTGGGGGTAAGCAGAAGGTCATAACGGAGGAAAAAGCGCGCCACCTCCCGGGAGAACCTCTGGAGAAGGGCGAGCGCGAGGAGATACGCCGAAGCCTCCTGTTTCTTGCCCAAGGAATAAAGGGTCCAGGTCAAAGGTTCAAATTCGTCGGGGTTCGGGGCTTTCCCGGTCACAAAGGAAAGGCCGTCGATAACAAACGCACAACCCGCCGACCACAGGACCGTGAAACTCTGGGAGATCATCTGCCCGGGGAGGTCGAGGGCCGCCTCTTCCACCTCGTGGCCCAGGGAGGCGCAAAGCTTGGCGGCGTCAAGAACCGCCTTCACGCAGTCCCCATGGATGGAAGCGTCGTCCACCGCTTTGGTGGTGAAAGCGATCCGCAGTTTTCCGGGGCTTTGGCCGACTTCCTGCAAAAAGGGGCGTTCGGGCGGCGGAGCCCAGTAGGGGTCTCCCACATCGGGGCCGGAGGTGGCGTCCAGCAAAGCTGCGCAGTCCCGGACGGAGCGCGTGACCGCGTGGTCCGCGATCAGGCCGCTGAAAAGATCCCCGTAATCCGGCCCCAGGGGGGTGCGGGCGCGGGTCGGTTTCAAACCGAAGAGCCCGCAGCACGAGGCCGGGATGCGGATCGACCCGCCGCCGTCATTGGCGTGCGCCATGGGCACGAAGCCGGCCGCCACCGCGGCCGCCGATCCGCCGCTCGATCCGCCGGTCGTCCGGCTCAAGTTCCAGGGGTTGCGGCAGGCGCCCAAAAACCGGGGTTCGGTTGTGGGCAGGATGCCCAGTTCCGGGGTGTTGGTTTTGCCAAGGATGATCAACCCGGATCTCTTTAGGCGCTTCACCAGCTCGCTGTCGTGGTCGGGGACGAACCGGCTCATAAAAGCCGTGCCCATGGTCATGCGCACCCCGCCGAGGGTGCCGCCGGCGCCTAAATCCTTTAGCAGAAAAGGAACGCCGCGGAAGGGGCCCTCGGGCAGGGGATCCCTGGCCGAGGCCCGCGCCTGTTCGAAAAGAGGGGTGACGACGGCATTGAGCCGGGGGTTTAAGCGCTCGATTCTTTCGATGGCCGCATCGACCAGCTCGCTCGGCTGCGCTTCTCCCTTCCGAACCAGTTCGGCAAGCGCCGTGGCGTCAAAGCGTTCAAACTCGGGAATCGGTCCCATCTTAAAGCTCCTTTCCTATAGGTTATCTCTAAGCTTGCGGAGAGGGAAACCCCTTCTCTATCTGGAAAAGGCGCATTGCCGGAACATTTGCGAGGAGAAGATTCATCCTCTGTCAGGGCGGTCCCGGGCAACGAGAAAATCGGTTTGAACGAACAATGACATTGGAGATGACCCCCAGGGTCTTTCCTTGGAACGATCAGGATAGGATCTTCAAAATCTGCGGTTCGTTGCGGGCCGGGAGGGCGGGAACCGCTTTGGGATAACCCAGGGCCATGGGGGCGACGGTCCGAAAATCGGCGGGCATGCCGATGGATTTTTGAAGTTCCGGATCGCGGATTTCGATACCCAAATTGATCCAGCAAGTCCCCAGCCCGCGGGCCGTGGACGCAAACATAAAATAACACGCGGCCAGGGAGCAGTCCAAATAAAGGGAGCGGACATCTTTCGGCCCCCCGATATAGACCAGGCAGGGAGCGTTGTAAAAGACATTGAAGTCTTTGCTGCGCAGGTTGGCCTCGTATTTCTTCAGGGGGGAATTCGGGTCTTTTTCGATGGCGGCCACGAAATTCTTTTTGCTCTCGTCGGAAAGCTTGCGGATCCACTCCTTGTGGTTGACGACGATAAACTGCCAGGGTTGGCCGTTTCCGGAACTGGGGGCGAGACAGGTGTCTTTGAGAATGTCTTTGACAACCTCCGGGGCCACTTCCCGGTTCTGATAGTCCCGGATGGATCGCCGGTTTGCAAGAAGCTCTGGAAAATTCATGGTTGATTTCTCCTTTTGTTTTTTCGTATCCCTTTTCGAATTTTGATATAATAACATTGAAAAGGATCGAGAAAAAGAATCCTTTTCGTAACCCTTCAGTCACGGGTGGTGCGGAACAAGTTCTGTTGTGGCCTGGGGGTTCGGGCGGTACGCGCCGGAAGCATCGGTCGGGATAGGCAGAGACCCGGAGAAAATACCCATTCTCCGCAAGGGGAGGCGGGAGGCCTTGGCCCCCGCCTCGTCCACGAAGAAACCAGCGCCTCATGGTTCCAAGCGGACCGTCCGGACCCCCAGGCCGGCGCATCTCTTAGCCGTTACAACGGTCTCCTATTCATAGCAATTCGCCACCCGTGACTGAAGGGTTACTCCTTTTCCGCTTTTCTCGGGAGGGAAAAATGAAAAAGCAATTTTGCACCCTGGCGGGTTTGGTCCTGGCCCTCTTCGCCTGTGCGCCGGCCTTTTCCCCCCAGTCCTTAAACCGCGTAGAAGCCAATCTCTCTTTCCAGGCCCTCCTTCAAGATCCGGAGCAGTACCGAGACAAAACCGTGATGTATGGCGGAGAGATCATCCAAGTCTGGATGGAAGCAAACGAAACGTGGGTGGAGGTCCTCCAGAAGCCCTTGGATTGGGAGAACCGGCCCCAGGACGCCGATGTTTCTTATGGAAGGTTTTTCATCGTATTCCCGGGCTTTCAGGACCCCGCCATTTACGCCCCCGGCCGGAAAATCACGGTGATCGGAGAAGTGCAGGGGAAAAGAGTCGATAAAATCAAGGACCTGAATTATACCTTTCCGGTCATCTTATCCAAGGAAAGCCATTTGTGGCGGCCGGAATCAGCGAGCGGGCCCATGTTCCATTTTGGGATCGGCATCGGAACGGTGATTCGATGAAAAAGTCTTTGATCCTCCTCGCGGGCCTTGCCTGGGTCTTCTCCTGCGCGCCTTTTTCCCAGAATATTATGGATCAGGCGGATCCCGCCTTGAAATTCTGGGAAGTGCAGAAAAACCCCGATTCGTTTCTGGGCAAAACCGTCATCTGGGGAGGAGTTATTGTAGAGGCCCTCAACCGCCCGGATGAGACTCTGGTCATCGTAAGACTCACCAATTTGGATCTTGAGCTTCGCCCAATGTATACAGACCGTTCTCCGGGGCGGTTCATCATCAGGTATAACGGGTTTCTGGACCCGGCCATTTACAAGGAAGGGAGAGAGATCACGGCGGCCGGGGAAATCACGGGCCAGGAGGTTCTCCCCCTGGGAACCCGGCATTATACCTACCCTTGTGTCACCGCCAAGGAGATTCACTTATGGGAAAAACTTGTTCCCTACCCGCCTTATTACTACCCGTACTATAATGATCCGTTCTACCCCTGGTGGGGGTACCGCCCTTACTGGCGACATCCCTATTGGTGGTAAATCAATTAACCGCAGGGAGCAGGGAGAAAGCCCCCCTTACGTTCTTGCGCTCTCGCGGCTTGCGGTCTTTTTCAGGTTTCGTAGACCAGGAGGCGGATAAGACCGATCGTGGCTCCCGTGTTGTCGGTCGTAGCCGTATCGCTGGCGGAGATTACCTTCTCCACTTTGTTCTCGGCGATGAAACGGTTCACCTGTTCGTCTAACGCCGCAAGTTCCTTCATGGCGTGGAATACTTTCAGCTCATTGGTAAATGTTTTCACCCGGTAATTCTTTTTATCCCCCATCTTGTCCTCCTTTCCCGTTCAGGGTTTAAACCCTTCCACCAACGCGTCCATGTGCTCGCCCTTTTGAACCAGGCGGACCCGAACAAAGCCGGCCTGCAAGAGGCTTCCTTGAACCTCCTCGAAGGTGTAAGTATTTCCGCCCTCCGTGGCCAGCAGCATGTTGACCGCGAAGACCGCCCCGCTCAACGGTTCCGTTCGCTCCGGATCCATGATGTGGTCCCGGATCACGATCCTTCCGCCCGGCTTTAGGGAACGGAAGGCCTTTTTGAATAAATCCAGATTTTGCTCCGGGCCGTTCTGATGAATGATGGCCGAGACAAAAACGAGGTCCTGATCTCCCGGAAGCTCATCCGTATAAAAATCCCCAGGCGCAAGGATGGTGCGGTCGAGCACCCCGGCTTCCCGCAAACGCTTCCGGGCCATTTCGATCACGGCGGGTTGGTCGAAGAGGGTGGCTTTCATTTCCGGGTCGGCCAGGAGAAAGGCGATCGTGTAAGTGCCCGAAGCCCCGCCCACATCCAGGAGCGCCCGAGCCCCCGCGGGGTTTACCGCCTGGACGATTCGGGAAGCCATGGGGGCGGCAATGGCGTGCATGGCGCCGATGAAGGCCCGCAGGCCCTCTTCGTTCCGCGGTGGGGTTTCCGCGGCCCGGGCTTCCAACCCGCTTACCGTTTCCGTGAGGTGCGTCCACCTCTGCCAGAGATGGGCGGCATGCCGGACCATGGGGAGGACGGAGTCGGGCCGATCCGAAGAAAGAAGGTGGGAGACAGGGGGAAGGCATTGGTAGCGCCCCGCTTGTTTTTCAAGAAAGCCCATGGCCGCGAGCGCATCCAGCAGGATGGTCACGGCGCGCAAATTCCCCGGCAGCCGTCCGGCCGCCTCCGCTGCGGAGAGAGGTCGGGGAGTGAGGAGGGCAAAGAGATTCAATTCGGCGGCGGTCAGGAGGATCCGGCTTTCCATAAAATTGCGAGACAGCCCCAGAACGGTTTCGACGGTTAAAGGGGAGGGCATGGGATTCCTTTCCGATCAGGCTCGAAGCTCATTCTGAATTTGACCGGCTTCCTGAAGGGTTACCGCCCAGGAATGGAGATCCGGCATTTTCATCCTTTTCGTTCTCCTCCGGTTTGAGGATGAAACGGTCGAACAGCTTGTGGTAGGAAGTCCATCGCGAAGGCGAATCCTTTTCCTTTTCAATCCAGGACGTGAAGGCGTTGATTTTTGCATCCAGATCGTCGAGATGGTGAAGGAGGAGGGCCTCCAAGGTCTTGGGGCGTTTGGGGGAACCGAAAACATATTCCCCGTGGTGGCTGAGGATCAGGTGTTTCAGAAGGATTGCCAGGGTTTCGGGGAAATCGGGCAGGGCTCGAATTTTCTCGTCGATCTTTTCCACGGTCAACGTGATGTGCCCGAGAAGCCGGCCCCGGTCGGTGTAGTCGAAGGCGCGGTCATAGGCGAGTTCGTCCACCTTGCCGATATCATGAAGAAAGCCGCCGGCGAGGATCAGATCCGGGTCGATGGCTTTGTACCGGGGCGCCACTAAGCGGATGAGGCGAAGAACGGACAAGGTGTGCTCCAGCAACCCCCCGATGTAAACGTGATGCATGGCTTTGGCTGCGGGCGCGGTTTTGAGTTTTTCCACGAACGCTTCGTCCGCTAAGAAGGCATCGAGAAGGGCGCGCAAATGGGGATTGCGAACGGACCCCGCCGCTTCCCGGACCTCGGTGAGCATCGCCTCGACGTCTTGGACGGTCTTGGGCAAGAAGTCCGCCGGGTCGATCTCGCCGGCGCCTGCTTTGCGCAGGCGAAGGACCCGGAGTTGCAGAACCCCCTGGAATTCGTCGACCTCTCCCTGGACCTTGATAAAATCGTCCCTTTCAAAGAGGGGGCCGAAATCCGAAGCTTTGTCCCACACCCTTCCTTCGATTTCCCCGGTACGGTCGGCAAGGCGCAGGGAAAGGTAGGGATTTCCGGTCTTGGTCTTGTTGGCCGTCTTTTCTTTGGCGAGAAAGAAACCTTCGACGCTCAACCCTTTCTTGAATTGGTTGATGAAGACTTTTTCCATTGACCCTCCTAAAAGCCGCAAGGTGCAAGTCGCGAGGGCGCAAGGGGTTATTTTCCCATTCCCCCTTTTTCCCTTTGCCCTATGCCCATCTTTTTATAATCGCTTCCGCCGCCCTGATGCCGTCCAGCGCGGAGCTGATGATGCCGCCGGCGTATCCGGATCCTTCACCGCAGGGATAGAGGCCGCTCACGGTCCGGGATTGGAAATCTTCCCCGCGCAGGATGCGCAGCGGAGAAGAGGTCCGCGTCTCCACCCCGAAGAGAACCGCCTCCGGCGAGCAGAAGCCCGGCATTTTGCGGTTGAAAAACGGGAGAGCCTCCCGCAAATCCTCGGCCGCCCAGGAAGGAAGGCACTCTCGGATGCGGGCGGGAGAGACTCCGGGCCGGAAGGTCGTTTTCCGGACCGGACCCGCATCCCGGTCGTTTAAAAAGTCCAGGAGTTTTTGAGCCGGGGCGTGGAAATTATTCCCCCCCATCAGGAAGGCTTTCTCTTCCCACGTTTTCTGGAATTCGATCCCGGCCAGAGGACCCGGCGAAGGAAAATCCTCCGGTCCTACGCTCACGACCAGCGCGCTGTTTGCCCAAGAGGAGTTTCGATGAAAAAGGCTCATCCCGTTCGTGACAACCTGGCCGGGTTCGGAACCGGCCCCGATCACGGAACCTCCCGGGCACATGCAAAAAGAGTAGACCCCGCGGCCGTGGGAACTGCGGAAGGCGAGTTGATAATCGGCGGGCGGCAGGCGGGGATGGCCGGCAGAGGGTCCGTATTGGATGCGGTCCATGAGGCTTTGGGGGTGTTCGACCCGGAGGCCGATGGCGAATGGTTTGGGCTCCATGGCCACCCCGGACCCGCAGAGCATCCGGAACGTGTCCCGGGCGCCGTTGCCGACCGCCAGGAGGAGGACGGAAGCCGGGACTCTGATCGGCTCGTTCAGGATGGCCCCCCGGATGGCCCCCCGGTGGATTTCCAGCCCCGTCAGTTGGGTCCGGAATCGATATTCCGCCCCCTTCTCCCGTAGATATTTTCTGAGGGCCAGGATAATTCTGCGGAGGCGGTCCGTGCCCAGGTGGGGTTTCTGAAGGTAAAGGATTTCCTCCGGGGCGCCGAAGCGGCAAAAAGTCTTCAGAATAAAGGCGATTCGCGGGTCCTGAACGCGGGTGTAGAGCTTCCCGTCCGAAAAAGTTCCGGCCCCTCCTTCCCCGAACTGCACATTGCTTTCCGGGTTCAGTTTTCCTTCCTGCCAGAAGAGATCCACGTCCTTGACGCGTTCGGGGATTTCCTTACCCCGCTCGATAATCAAAGGAGGCAATCCGTTTTCGGTCAAGTGCAAAGCCGCAAAAAGGCCAGCCGGGCCGGTGCCGACAACGAGCGGACGCTCTTGAGGGTTTCTTTCAACCTGCGGAGGGAGGAGAGAAAGGGGCTCTTCCAGAGGAAAAAACTCCGATGGGGAGGAGTCAAGAACCTGTTTTTCCAAACCCGGAAGCAGGGAGACGGCAAGGGCGTAAACGAAATGAATCCGGTTCTTTTTCCGGGCGTCCAAGGATTTGCGGAGAATTTGCAAGCTGGAAATGTCCTTGGGATCGATCCGAAGCGCCGCCGCGGCTTTTTCCTTCAGGAGGGCTTCTTCTTCTTCCAAGCCTAAGGTTATGTTTTTCAGAAGAATCGGCATAACTCTTGGAGCGCGGCAAATGATAAAAGGGATATTCGCTTCTTCATTTGAGTGTAGGGAAAATTTTGAAGGGAGTCAAGGAAGATGATCTCGTAAAAAGTCGAAATTTCATATAACTTGTCATTCCGGCGAAAGCCGGAATCCAGTTATTTCCAGACGTTCTGGACCCCGGCTTTCGCCGGGGTGACGGCCTGCTTGACTTTTTACGAGACCATCAAGGAAAGGATTGATGAGAAAGGGTTGACAGGAGCCCTGCCGGAAGATAGAGTTTATTCCAGGAGCCCAATGAAATGAAATCCGCCAAGATCTTCGGCCTTTTCGCGATTCTGATTTTTCTATCCTCCTGCTTGAGCTGGTTTATCGAAAAGCCCGCCTTCAACCTGAAGGAGGTGGCCGTCACCCGGGTTTCCCTTTTGGAGGTTCAGTTTCTTTTTGGCGTCGAGGTGCAGAACCCCAACACCTTCGACCTGAAATTACGGGCCCTTGATTACACGGTCTATTTCAATGACCAGGAAGTCGGCAAAGGGAGGATGGACCAGGAGATCCTGATCCCGAAGTCCGCGGCAACCCTGGTTCAGGTTCCTCTGCAGGCCGATTTTAAGAACCTCGGGAGTTCGGTAAAAGAAATTCTGGCCGGGAAGGACCTGCGGTACAAAATCGAGGGCGCGGCAATCGTCAAGGCCGCCTTGGGCAGCGCCACGATCCCGTTTTCGAAAAGCGGGGAGATAAAGGTCAAAAAATAAGGGGAAAGGGGCCAAGGGGAAAAAGGGAGCGAAGCCAATCATTCCCGTTTTCCCCCTTCATTAAAACAGGGCGTCGACGAATTCGCGGGCGTTGAATTCCCTGAGGTCGTCGATCTTTTCCCCGATGCCGATGTAACGGATCGGGATTTTCAGTTCGTTGGAAATTGCCACCAGAATCCCGCCTTTGGCCGTGCCGTCCAACTTCGACAGGACGATTCCGGTCACGCCCACGGTCTTGGTGAACATTTTCGCCTGAGCAATGGCATTTTGGCCGGTCGTGGCGTCCAGAACCAGCAGGACTTCGTGGGGGGCGCCCGGCAACTCCCGCTCCATGATGCGCCGCACTTTCTTGAGCTCCTCCATCAGGTTGATCTTGGTGTGCAGCCTCCCCGCCGTATCGACCAGAACCACCTCCGTGTTGCGCGACTGGGCCGCCTTGAGGGCGTCGAAAACCACGGCGGAAGGGTCCGAGCCGCTTTTCTGCCGGATCACTTCGCAGCCCGCCCTTTGCCCCCAGATTTCCAGCTGCTCGATCGCCGCGGCGCGGAAGGTGTCCGCCGCCGCCATCAGGACGGATTTTCCCTGGGCTGCGAACTTTTGCGCCATTTTTCCGACCGTGGTGGTTTTGCCCGTCCCGTTCACGCCTACGACCATGATCACATAGGGGCGGGCGCCGGCGAGGGGGATGGGCTTCTCCTGGGGGAGGAGGATTTGGAACATCTGCTCCTGCAGGGTCTTCTTCAGAAGGTCCGCGTCCTCGAGTTCTTTGCGCCGGACTTTCTGGGTCACATGGTCCAGCAACAGCTGGGCGGTCTGGACGCCGATGTCGCTGGTGATCAGCGTTTCTTCGAGTTCCAAAAGGAGATCATCGTCGATCTTCTTCTTTCCGGCTACGATCTGGTCGATCTTGCCGACCAGACCCTGATGGGTCTTGAACAGCCCTTCTTTCAGCCGCTTGAAAAAACCTTTTTTTTCTTCCGCCATTTTTCCTCCGCAAAGCCGCAAGGCGCACCCCCACAGGGGGCGTGATGCACGAGTCGCAAGAGCGCAAGGGGAAAGGACGGCCCGCCGTAACCCTTCAGTCAAGGGTGGGAAGCCGCTACGGATTTAGGTCCGGCGTGAATAGCAGGAGGTGCCCTGGCCTGGGGGTCCGGGCGCTACGCTTGGAATCATAAGGCGCTGATTTCTTCGTGGACGGGGGCGGGGGCCAAGGCCTCCCGCCGCTGAGATCGGAGTCTCAGGGTTTTCTCCGAGTCTCTGCTCATCCCGACCGATGCTTCCGGCGCGTACCGCCCAAACCCCCAGGCCAACAACAAAGCCTGCCGCCTCCCCGTCACTGAATGGGTACGGCCCGCCGGGAAGCGCAAGAGGGGGAGCACATTTTTTACCCTCCCCTCCTCAAGCCCCCTTCCCGGATTTAGGGCTTATCCTTAAATAAGCTTCTGCTCTTAAAACCCCCCTTGAAAAAGGGGGTTTTAAGAGGATTTGATTTAGACCGCTGTGGGAAAAGCTTCCCCCCCTTTGCAAAGGGGGAGAAGATGATTTGCGGACAGGCTCTTAATTTAACCGCACGGAGACGATTCTGGAAGCGCCGGGCTCTTCCATGGTGACGCCGTAAAGAGTGTCGGCCAGCTCCATGGTGCTCTTGTTGTGGGTGACGAGGATAATCTGATATCTCTGGGAGAGCTCCTTCACCAAGCGGTTGAACCGGCCGACGTTGGCGTCATCCAGGGGGGCATCCACTTCATCCATGAGACAGAAGGGGCTGGGGTTGATCAGGTAGAGAGAGATGATGAGCGCCACCGCCGTCAGGGCCTTTTCTCCGCCGGAAAGGAGGGTGATGTTCTGCAGCCTCTTTCCCGGAGGCTGGGCGATAATGTCCACCCCGGTCTCCAGAAGATTGGACTCGTCCAAGAGGACCAGTTCGGCCCGACCGCCGTTGAAGAGGGTGCCAAACACTTCTTTGAATTTGCTCCGGACCGCTTCAAAGGTTTCGGCGAACCGCTGGCGGGAGGTGCGGTTGATCTTCTTGATGGCCTGGTTGAGCGAGTCGAGGGACTGCACGAGGTCGGCTTCCTGCGCCGTGAGAAATTCCAGGCGGGTCTTGGCTTCCTCGAACTCCTGAATCGCCAGGAGGTTGACCTCTCCCATTCCCTCGATGAGGCTTTTCAGCTCTCCCACCCGAGCTTCGATCTCGGGGGAAAAATAGTCCTGAGAATCCTCCCGGGACAAGAGACTCTCCGCCGGGATCCGGTATTTTTCCTCGATGGAGGAGAGCAGGTGCTTCCGGTTGAGATCGAGTTCCATGTTCTTCATGGAAAGCGTGCTTTTCCGCTCGTGGAGCCGATTCAAGGCTTGCCGGCGCTCTTTGCCCGTTTCTTCGACCCGGGCCAGCTTTTCCCGCTCGGAAAGAAGCGCCTCTTTTTTTGTCTCCACCTGGGCCAGGAGCTCCTGGTGCTGGAGGAGAAGGCGCTGGATCTCCCGCTCGGCGGTTTTCTGTTTTTCTTCCGCCGCCTTGATCCATTCCAGGTTTTCCTGGACTTCCCGGCGGCGCTGGCTCAGCTGCGAGCTCGTTTCCTGGGTGACCCGGCGGGTCCGCTCCAAATTCTGAACCAGGCTTTGCCGCTTCTCCTGGAGCGAACTCAGACGAACCTTGGCTTCCGTGACTTCGCCGAGCAGGGCTTCGATTTCCGTCTTGAGAAGCTGCAGCCCCTCGCCCCGGAGGTTCAGCGCCTCTTCTTTTTCCGCCTTGGAAAGCTCGGAGGACTGCATCTGGGCTTCGCTCTCCCCGGCTTGATTCCGGATTACCACCAGATCATCGGCCAGCTGGCCTTCCTCGAACTCGAGGGTCTCGATCTTTTGCCGCCAGCGGGTTTCCTCCATCCGGTATTGGTCGATCTCTTTCGCTTCCGTGACGATCCGCAGGTCTTCCTGGTGCAGGATCCGGGTGAGATCTTCAATGGCCGCTTCCACCTCTTTGAGGTCGGCGGTCAGTTTTTCCTTGTCGCTTTCGAGGGCGTGGAGCTGCTCCCGGAATTCGGCGGTGCGGCGGGTCAGGTCGCGGATTTCGCGCTTGCGGTGGAACGTTCCCGAACCGATCTGCTCTTTGCTTCCGCCGCTGACCATGCCGGAGGGATGGAGGACCTCCCCTTCCAGGGTGACCAGGGTTTTCCAGATGGAGTTCCGATTCCAGAGATCGATGGCGTGGCGGAGGTCGGGGACGACCCACACGTCCCCGAAAAGGTACTGGGCCAGATGGGTGAAATCCTCCTTGACCCTCACGACCTCCAGGAGGGGAACGGCCCCCTCCGCCGGGGGGGCGGACCCGCTCAGGGCCGGATGCGGTTTCAAATGCAGGGGGATGAAGCTGGACCGGCCCGCGCGCTGGGATTTCAAATAGTCAATCGCCTTCAGGCTCTCCTGATGATTCTGGACGATGAAATGCTGGAGCCGCTCCCCCAGGACGGATTCGACGACGGCTTCGTATTGAGGGTCGGTCTCGATGATGTCTTCGACCAGCCCGTAGATTCCGTTTTGGGTGACGCCCTGGGCCTGGCGCTTCAGGAGGAGCGAACGGACCCCGGACTGATACCCTTCAAAATTCCGCTGCAGCTCCAGGAGGGATTCCAGGCGTGAACCCTCCTGGTTCAGCTTCTCCCGGCAGCGGGTGAGGTTCTCTTCCAGATCGGCGCGGGACGATTGCAGTTCCTTCAGCCGGAGGACCTTCCGCTCCCGTTCTTCTTCGATCTGGACCCGGGACTGGCGGCGGCCTTCCAGGAGGCCTGCCTGAGTGGCCAGGCTTGCGCGAAGCTCTTCCCCCTTGGCCTGAGCCTCTTCTTTTTCCCGGAGCAGGCGCTGCCGGCGGTGGGTGAGCTCTTCCGTCCGCCGCTGGGCGTCCACGAGCGAGTTCTTCAGTCGGGCAATCTCGGTCAGCAGGTCCACCAGGATGTTTTTCTCGTCGGCCAGGGCCTGCTCGGCGACGGCGTGCTGACTCTTTTTTTCCTGGAGGACCTTTTCCTTTCCGGACAAAAACTCGGTATCGCCGGAAATCCTCCGGTTCAGATCGACGGCCTCGGTTTCGAAACTGCAGATCTCCTGCTCCGCTGTTTCCTGCTGCTGGAGCAGCCTGCCGATTTCCTCCTCGGCCCGGAGAACCTGCTTCTGCAGGGCTTCGCGGTCGCGGGAGGCCAGCTCGATCTCGGTCTCCCGATTCTTGACGGCCCCATCGTTTTCCGCGAAACGCTCCTGGTGGATGTTCAGCTCCCGCTCCTGGTCCAAGAGGTTGACCTTGATCTGCTCGCAGGCCGCTTCGCTTTCCCGAATTTCGGAGGCGGCCTGAAACTCGGAGTCCTGGATTTCCTGCAGGGCGGATTGGATCCCGCTCCGCTCCGCTTCGAGCGTCCGACAGGTTTGGGCCGCCTGCCCCAATTCAAAAGACCGCAGCTCCTCCCGGTAGGCCTTGAACCGTTCGGCCTTTTTCGCCTGGCGGTTCAAGGAATTCATCTGCCGCTTGATCTCGCCGATCACGTCGCTCAAGCGCAGCAGGTTCTGCTGCGTCGCTTCCATCTTCCGAAGGGCCGCGGCCTTGCGGTCCTTGTATTTGGTGATGCCGGCAGCCTCTTCGATGAGAATGCGCCGCTCCTCGGGCTTGGCGTTCAATACGAAATCCATCTTCCCCTGTTCGACGATGGAATAGGCCCGATGGCCCACCCCGGTTCCCAAGAAGAGATCGGTTATGTCCTTGAGCCGGCAGGGAACCTTGTTGATAAAATATTCGCTTTCGCCGGAACGAAACAACCTGCGGCCGACGGCGATTTCCGAAAAGTCCATGTAATTGGGAATCGCATGGCCGTTTTCATTGGAGAAGGTGAGGACCACTTCCGCCATCCCCTGGGGCTTGCGGGCTTCCGTGCCGTTGAAAATCACGTCTTCCATGGCTTTGCCCCGCAGTTGTTTGGGGCTTTGTTCGCCGAGAGCCCAGCGGATGGCATCGACGACGTTGGATTTCCCGCACCCGTTCGGCCCCACCACCGCCGTGACGCCCGGAGGAAAGTCGATCTCAATTTTGTCCGAGAAAGACTTGAAGCCGAGAAGCTCGATTTTCTTAATCTTCATGACAACCCCTTGAGAAAACAAAAAAAAGTGTCAGTGTCAGTGTGAGTGTCACCAAAAATATATGGGGAAAAATATTTCTCCGCCCGGGAAAGACTCGCGCCAAGAAAAACCGGGCGACGCCCTTCTTTCGGGGTGTGAGCGGGGAACGAGAAAATCCCCGGAAACATCTTGTTTCGGGCACATTTTACCAATGGGGGTATTTTTTGTAAAGGCAAAAATACAACTAAATGTAGCTTTGTATTTTTTATCCACAATATGTTGTGGATAAAGGGGAAAAGGGGCGGTATTTTTTCTAATTATTTGATTTTATTTTGGAATTATTGGTAAAAAACCTCCCCAAGGCGGGCCGGTTTATTTTAACTCGTTGTAATCTTTGAAAAATCACCAATTCGGAAGAAGATGTCGGCGATATGGCCGAGCAAAGAAAGGCGATTCGAGCGTACCTTTTCATCCTGCGCCATGACCATGACGCCTTCGAAGAATTGATCCACGGGATTGCGCAAAGAAGTCAGCTCTTTTAAGGCGGGAGGGTAGTTTTTCCGGTTGATCAGTTCGAGGGCCTTTTCGCCGGCGCTCAGGTAAGACGCATAAAGCTCGTGTTCCACCGGGCTTTCGAAAAGCTCCGGATTTACGGGGCCCGGGGCATAGGAGCGGGAAATGTTAACCACTCTCTTGAAAGCAACGGCCAGGGGTTCGAAGTCGGGCTCCTTTTTAAGGTCATGGACGGCCTGAGACCTCTCCAGCAGGTCCACCAAATCATCGTACCCCGAAGACAACGCCGCTTCCACGGAGTCGGGGGAGAGTTCCCGGGCAAGAAGCAGGTTCTGCATCCGGCCCTTGAAAAATTCCAGAACGTCGTGTTTGATCTCGTCTGGAGGGCGCTCCACCTTTTGGGCGAGGAGACCGAGGCTCCAGTCGCAGAGATCATTCAAGGAAAGCGGGTATTTTTTATCGAGGAGGATGTTGATGATCCCCAAGGTGTGGCGGCGAAGGGCGTAAGGGTCTGCGGTTCCGGTTGGGATCAGCCCGACTCCAAAGCACCCCACCAGGGTATCCAGCTTGTCGGAAAGGCTCAGGATGGCGCCCGGATGGGAGGCCGGGAGGGCCCCCCCGGCCGCCGTGGGCAGGTAGTGCTCGAAGATGGCCTGGGCGACCTCCTTCTTCTCCCCCGAGAGCTCGGCGTAAATTTTCCCCATGACGCCTTGCAGACTCGGAAACTCCCCCACCATCCCCGTGATCAAATCTCCCTTGCAGAGGAGGGAAGCCCGGTGGGCCGTTTCCTTGTGGTCGGGGGCCACCCGCGCGCTGATGGCCTCCGCCAGGCGGGAAATCCGCATGACTTTTTCGTAGGAAGTGCCCAGTTTCGAGTGATAAACGACTTTTTTCAATCCTTCGAGGCGTTCGAACAGAGGCACTTTCTGGTCTTCCAGAAAGAAAAATTTCGCATCGGACAGGCGGGCGTGGAGAACCCGTTCGTTGCCGCGGGCCACAACCCCGACGTCCCGGGGCTTGGTGTTGGAGACCGTCACGAAATAAGGAAGAAGGGCCCCGGAGGAATCCACCACGGAGAAGTACCGCTGATGCTCCCGCATGGCGCTGATCAGAACTTCCCGGGGGATGGATAGAAAATCTTTGGAGAAGGCGCCGCGAATCGCCAGGGGATACTCCACCAAATGGGTCACGATTTCCAAAAGCCCTTCGTCGGGAAGGACGGCGCCGCCCACTTCTGCGGCTGCCTTGTTTACTTCGGCGGCGATCAGATCCTTCCGCTCTTCGGGGCTGACGATGACAAAGGAGGTTTTCAGACGGCGCAGGTATTCCCCGGTGTCTTTGATCTGGAACAGCCCGGGGGCCATGAACCGGTGCCCGCGGGAGAGATTCCCCGCCGCGATGTTGCCGATCTGGAAAGGAACCACCTTTCCGTCAAAGAGGGCTAAAATCCAATGGATGGGCCGGACAAAGGAATTGTCCAAATCCATCCAGCGCATGGACTTGGGAAAAGGGGTCGCAGAAATCAGGCGGGTGAGAATGGCCGGGAGAAGCCGTCCGGTTTCCTCCCCCGTTTCCTCCTTGCGGGCGCAGAGATATTCCCCCTTTTCGGTTTTCACGACCTGGAGATCTTCGATCGGGATTCCCTGCCCTCTGGCAAAGCCGAGAGCCGCCTTCGTGGGCTGCCCCTTTTCGTCAAAGGCGATCCGCTTCGCCGGCCCCAGGACTTCCAGGAGCCTCTTTTCTTGAGCCGCGGCGACCCCGCTTGCCATCACCACCAGCCGCCGCGGGGTTCCCAGGGATTTGACTTCCTCAAACCCGATGCGGTGGGCTTGAAATTCCTTCTGCAGAAGATCCCTCATTGCCTCCAGGGCGCGGGGCATGAAACCCGAGGGGATCTCTTCGGTTCCGATTTCCAATAGCAGTTCAGGCATAAAAGACCTTTTCAGATAGGACGCAGATTTTCGCCGCCTCCCCAAGCCGTTATCCGGTATTTTTTCCCAAAAGAGGGAAGCCCATGGACTCGCGTTGTTTGAAATACGCTTCGGCCGAGAGGCGGGCCAGATTCCGCACCCGGGCGATGTATTGGGTGCGCTCGGTCACGCTGATTGCCCCCCGGGCCTCCAGCAGGTTGAAGGTGTGCGAGCACTTCAAACAATAGTCATAGGCGGGGAGGACGAGCCCCTCCTGGATCAGGCGAATCGCCTCCTTCTCATACATGCCGAAAAGCTGGAAAAGCATCGGCACATCGGCCGCTTCGAAGTTGTAGGTGGAGAATTCGACCTCCCCTCGGCGGTGCACGTCGCCGTACTTGATCCCCTTGGTCCACTCCAGGTCGTAAACGTTGTCGATCCCCTGAAGGTACATGGCAATCCGCTCGATCCCGTAGGTGATCTCCACGGACACGGGTTTCAGGTCGATGCCCCCGGCCTGCTGGAAATAGGTGAACTGGGTGATCTCCATGCCGTCGAGCCAAACTTCCCAGCCGAGCCCCCAGGCCCCGAGGGTCGGAGATTCCCAATCGTCCTCGACAAAACGGATGTCGTGTTCCAGGGGTTCCACGCCGAAGGCCTTGAGGCTGCCCAAGTACATTTCTTGAATCTCGAGCGGGGACGGCTTGAGGATTACCTGGAACTGGTAATAATGCTGGAGGCGGTTGGGGTTTTCCCCGTAACGGCCGTCGGTGGGGCGACGGGAGGGCTCGACATAAGCCGCCTTCCAGGGTTCCGGGCCGAGGACGCGCAGAAAAGTGGCCGGGTTGAAGGTCCCCGCGCCCACTTCGAGGTCGTACGGCTGCTGGAGCACGCACCCTTTGTCCGTCCAAAATTTTTGGAGCGCCATGATCAGGTCTTGGAAAGTCATAACGTATAAGCCTTTTCTGGAAAATGCGCGAAAACGGCGGTATTCCCACGGAATCTTTCTTTAGATTGACATTGAGGCGGAAGAAAAGTCAAGGCGAAAAACCCTCTTGCCGTAACCCTTCAGTCAAGGGTGGGAAGCCGCTACGGATTCGGGTCCGGCGTGAATACCAGGAGGTGCCCTGGCCTGGGGGTCCGGGCGCTACGCTTGGAATCATAAGGCGCTGATTTCTTCGTGGAGGGGGCGGGGGCCAAGGCCTCCCGCCGCTGAGATCGGAGGCTCAGGGGTTTCTCCGAGTCTCTGCTCATCCCGATCGATGCTTCCGGCGCGTACCGCCCGAACCCCCGGGCCAACAACAAAGCCTGCCGCCCCCCCGTCACTGAATGGGTACGGCAAGGCGAATTTTCCTTGTCTCCCTTCACTCTTCAAAAAAATAAGGGGTTCGAGTAGTTTCAAACCCCCCGCCGGGGCGCGGGGGCGGCGTCGCGCTTCGCGAAACCACGAGGCAGTGGTCCTTCCCTGGGATCGGGCGGGCCCTTAGGGCTCCGCCTCTCTTTGCGGAAACTCTTTTGGTTTCGCTGATGCAAGCCGAGATCCCGGCCGGTGCTTTCGCAAATCGCGCCGCCACCCCCGCGCCCAGTCCAAGCTTTCGCCGCGAAAACAAAGGTTAAAAGTGAAGGGAGGCAAGCGAAATTTTCTATTGACAAATACTGAAAAATATTTTAGAAATGATAAAATTTTTGTATCAGTTTAGAGTTTTGAAAAAAATTATGTGACTGCCTCTGTCGGGGCCCGGGGGCCGGAACGGAGCGCGCCGGAAGCATCGGCTGGGTTGGCCCTTGGCCTCGATGATCAGAGCTTGTTTCCGCCGGAGCGGGCGGGGGGTATCGTCCCCGCCCCCTCCACGGAGATTATGAGCGCCTCATTAATAAAAGCGGGCCGGTCTGGCCCCCGGGCCCTGGAATTTCCGCTTGGCCCTGACGAAATTCCTTTTTTCAAAGGGCTAAAGGGTTACAAATTTTCAGCAATGGGCGGGCGATGAAGATTGATTCCGAAGGATTGGGAAAAAGATTCCGGGATCTCCGGAAAGAGAAAAGGCTCACCTTGGCCCGCATGGCCAAGATGACCCGGCGGTCCGTCAGCCTTTTGAGCCAGATCGAAACGGGGAAGGTGAACCCTTCCTTCAGCAGTATGCAGAGCATAGCGGATGCCCTCGATGCTCCCTTGAGCCAGTTGATGCTGCAGGATGAGGCGGCGGTCGAAAAGGGTCACGCCCTGATGAAAAGTCGGGATCGCAAGGTCCTGACCACCCGGGGCGGGGTGGAGCATCAGCTCCTGTCGCGCAGCCTCGCCGCATCCTTTGAATTTGTGATCAACGTTTTGCCGCCGGGGAGTTCAACCGGAAAGGACTGTTACGCCCATGAGGGATTAGAGTGCGGCCTTCTTTTGGAGGGAGAGCTGCAAGTGCAGGTCGGCAAAAAAAATTACCTGATGAAGCCGGGAGACTCGATTACCTTAAATTCTGCGACTCCCCACCGGGTAGCGAATTGCGGGCGCAAAAAGGCCACAGCGGTATGGGTCAATTCCATACCTTTCATTTTCTCAACCAAGTAGGGGAGGCCCTCTTCCATCCCTTTCTTGTCCAGGGCGCAGGGGAGAAGGGGAGAGTAAAGGATTCATAGGGGCATTCGATGATTCCGAAAACGATGAAAGCCTGTTTGTTGACGGCGGCAAACACCTTTGCAATCCGGGAAGTCGCCGTCCCCAAAGCCGAAACGGGTGAAGTCCTGTGTCGAATCCGCGCGGTGGCGATCTGCGGGACCGACCCAGAGATCGTGGACGGGACCCACCTGGCCAAGGGCTGGCCCCCTCAATATCCCTTCATTCTCGGGCATGAGTGGTCCGGGGAAGTCGTGGCGGTGGGCCCGGGGGTGACGGAGTTCAAAATCGGGGAGCGCGTTGCCGGAGAGGCCCACAAAGGGTGCGGGATCTGCGGGAACTGCACCAAGGGGAATTACACCCTCTGCCTGAATTACGGGAAAACCGAGAGAGGGCACCGGCATTACGGGTTCACCGTTGCGGGGGCCAACTGCGAATACAACGCCTATTCGATCAAAACCATCCATAAAATCCCGGACAGCCTCAGTTTTCCCCATGCCAGCCTGGTGGATACGGCGGGGGTGGCCCTTCATGGGATAAAACTGATCGGGGTCACCCCAGGGGGAACCGTCGCGGTTTTTGGGCCCGGCCCGATCGGGCTCTGCGCCCTGCAGATTGCCCGCGGGCTGGGGGCCGGAGGGGTGGTGATGGTGGGCCGCGGCCGGCGGTTGAAAGCGGCGGGGGAAATGGGCGCGGATTTGATCGTCGATTTCGAAAAGGAAGATCCCGTCCGGAGAATCCTGGAAATCACCGAAGGGGTCGGGGCGGATGAAGCCTTGGAGTGCTCCGGAGGCACGGAAACCCCCCGGCAGTGTGTTGACAGCGTGCGCAAGGGAGGTAAAGTATCTATTTTGGGCTTCTACGAGGACCAGAAGGTTTCTTTTCCCGTCTTGACGAAGATTGCCCTCAATGAAATCACGCTCGTGGGCTCCCGGGCCAACCCGAATGTCTCGGCCGAAGCCATCCACTTGTTTGCCCGGGGTATTTTGGACGGGGAAAAGATCGTGACCCATCGATTCCCGCTGGAAAAATACGAAGAAGCATTCCATACGTTCACGGAGCGAAGGGATGGAGCCATTAAGGTCGTTGTCGAGCCTTGATCTTTTTCACCGTTCCCTTTCGAAAAAAGACTGGAAGTTTAGAGGCCATCAGAGATAAAATGCCAAATACTCAAAATTTTTCATTAAGGTCAAGAATATGCTGGAAGTGAAAAATATCGCCAAGCATTTCGGCGGGGTTCGAGCCCTGAAGGGGGTATCCATCACCTTCAACGACGGAGAGATTCACGGGGTCGTGGGCGAGAACGGAGCCGGGAAAAGCACCCTGATGAAGATCATCTCCGGGGTCTACCCGCCGGACAGCGGCTCAATTCTCCTGGACGGGCAGACGGTGCACTTTCCGACTCCCATCGACTCCTACAACGCGGGGATCCGCATCGTCTATCAGGAGTTGAGCCTAATTCGCTCCCTGTCCATCGCCAAAAACATGTTCATCCACCGCTTTCGCGGAGCCAGCGCCTTCAAGTTCGTGGACGAAAAGAGCGTGAACATCGACGCCGAACGGATGCTCAAGGACTGGGGCATCCACATTGACCCCACGACTTTGGTCTCGCAATTGTCCATGGGGGAAAGACAGCTCGTGGAAATCGCCCGGGAGCTCTCCACGGGCGGGAAAGTGATCATTCTCGACGAACCTACCTCCTCGCTCACCTTCAAGGAAATCGATCACCTCTTCCAGGTCGCGCGCCTTCTCCGGGACCGGGGATATATCGTCATTTTCATCTCCCACCGTTTGAACGAGGTCTCCGAGCTCGTGGGCCGCATCACGGTTTTGCGCGACGGCGAGGTGATGGCCTCCACCGAGACGAAGAACCTCGATGCCGAGCAGATCTGCCGCCTGATTGCCGGCAAGGACATGAGTGAGCTTTTCCCCAAGACCGACGCGAAGATCGGGGAGGCGGCTCTGGAAGTGAACAACCTCTCCGGGGAAGGGTTCCGCGACATCAGTTTCAAAGTGCACTGGGGAGAGATCCTCGGGGTGGCCGGCCTGGTGGGCGCCGGGCGGAGCGAACTGGTCCGCGCTCTCTACGGGATGAATGACGTGTTTCAGGGAGAGGTTCATCTGGATGGGGAAAAGGTGAGGATAAACCGGCCGGAACAGGCCATCGATAAAAAGGTGGGTTTGCTGACCGAGGACCGCGCCGGGGAAGGGACCTTTCCGGAACTTAACGTGGCCAAAAACCTCGTGGTTTTGAAGATGAAAGAAGTCATCCAAGGGATTTTCCTCAGTGAGGCGAAAATCAAACAGAAGGCCGGAGATCTGGTGAAAAAACTCAGCATTGTAACCTACAATCCTGGGGTTCAGCTGGTCTCGGAACTTTCGGGAGGAAACCAGCAGAAGACGGTTTTGGGGCGCCTGATCGGGGCCAGGCCCAAAGTGCTGCTCTTGGATGAGCCCACCCGGGGAGTCGATGTGAACAGCAAGACCGAGATTCACCGGATCATGGGACAATTCGTGCAGGAAGGCGGGGCCATCGTCATGGTGTCGTCGGAGCTCGACGAATTAGTGGGGGTCTCGGACCGCATCCTGGTTCTCCATGAAGGAAAATTCATGGGGGTCTTCGAGCGGAAGGATTTTGATAAAGAACAAATTTTGCGCCGCATGATGAATGTTTGAGAGAAGGGGTCCAAGATGGAAAACGAAAAGAGCGGTTTCAATCTCCGCAACCTGCAGCAGCTGTTTCTCCTCATTTCGCTGGTGGCGGTCTTCGTGGTGTTCACCATTCTCGACAGCCGGTTCATGACCATCGACAACATCATTAACATCAGCCGGCAGATGTCCATCAACATGATCATCGCCGTGGGCATGACCTTCTGCATGATCAGCGGAGGATTTGACCTTTCGGTCGGTTCGGTGGGGGCCATGGCCGGCTGCCTGACGGGCATAACCATGGCGGCAACGGAGAACGTCCTCTTAGGGGTTTCCCTGGGGATTGCTTCGGGGCTTCTCACCGGATTCCTCAACGGGTGGGTCATCGCCAAGCTGAACGTGAATCCGTTTGTGACGACGTTGGGATCGATGACCGCGACCCGCGGCATCGCCATGCTCATGACCGGCGGTTTGATCATCAGCGACCTGCCTCATTCCTTCAATTTTATCGGGATCGGATTTGTCTCGGGAATTCCCTTGCCGGTCATCTATATGATCATCGCCGTGATCATCGGGCACATCCTGCTGTCGAAGACCGAATTCGGGCTGAACACCTATGCGATCGGGGGGAATTTCAAGGCGGCCCGCTTAGCCGGTTTGAAAAATGACGGCATGATCATCAAGATTTACACCCTCAGCGGTTTTCTGGCGGCCTTAGGCGGGATCATCCTCACGGCTCGGGTCGTTTCCGCGCAGCCCGGCCTGATGACCACGACCAACCTGGACGTGATCGCCGCCGTCGTCGTGGGCGGGACTTCCCTGGCGGGCGGGATCGGCAGCATGGGGAAAACGGTTTTAGGATCCATCTTAATGGCCACCCTTTTCAACGGCCTGAACATCATCGGGGTCGGATATGAATGGCAGCTCGTTGTGATCGGGATCATCGTGGTTGCCGCCGTGGCGCTGGATATGATCTCGCGCAAGAAGGAAATTTGATGGTCTCGTAAAAAGTCCCTCTGCGGCGTTGCGCTTCAACTTCGTCGTTGCGGCGCCCTTGCAGGGGAGATTCTGGAATCGTCTTTCCTCTCTACATTTGAACCATCGGGCTGCTGCCTTTTTACGAGAGCGTCAAATTTGATGGTTTCGTAAAAAGTCTCTTGAATCGTCACCCCGGCGAAAGCCGGGGTCCAGAACGCCTTAAAATAACTGGATTCCGGCTTTCGCCGGAATGACGAATTTTATGAAATTACGACTTTTTACGGGATCATCAAATTTGCAAGGCGAAAAAATCGTAAGGGGCTGTGGTACAATAAGAGAGAAAATAAAACGCTAAGTCCTCCTCTCCCCTCCGGGGGGAGGATTGAGGTGAGGGGGAAACCCGGGTGTCCATCCTCACCCCAACCCTCTCCCGCCAGCGGGAGAGGGAAAAATGGGATTTTCATGGTTCGTCAGTGTCGCCCGGGTTATAAAGGTTACGAAGAAAAGAAAAAAAGGGATCCTCAAAGGACCCCAAATCAAACAAGGAGGGAAGGCATGAAAGGGAAAAGACTGTTTGTCGGGATTGCGCTGGTGCTCGCTCTGATTCTATCCGTGGGCGTGATGGAGGCTTCCGCGCAGAAAAAGCTTGTCATCGGCGCCAGTATGGTGCAGAAGGACTCGGACTGGTGGGCCATGATGTCCCGGCTTCTCGAACAGGCGGCCAAGGCCAAAGGGTATGACATCGTTGTGGTCTGGGCCAATGCCGACCAGGAAAAGCAGATCAAGGACGTGGAGGATCTGATCCAGCGCAAGGTAGACATTATCGTCATGGGTCCGGTGCAACAGGATGGGTCCATGGTGGCCATCGATCAGGCGTTCAAGGCCGGAATCCCCACGGTAACCGTTGGGCGATTATCCAAGACCAAGAACGTGGCCGCGGCGGTGGTGGCAGACGAGGCGGAATTTGGAAGAAAGCAAATCCAGCAGATCGCCAAGGATTATCCCAATGGATGCAACATGGTCTTCCTGTTCGGGCCGATGGGGGCCGGATATGCGATTCAGATGTTCGAGGATGGGACCACCCCGGAGCTGAAGAAGTATCCCCATATCAAGCTGCTGCACAAATATACTTCCCCCAGTGATATCCAATCCGACGGGATGAAAAACGCGGAAGACGGCATCGTCCGCTTCAGCAACATCGACGTCTTCGCCGCCAGCAACGACGGGTTGGCCCTGGGCGCGGTCCGGGCCGTCCAGAGCGCGGGCAAAGGCAACAAAATTAAGGTGTACGGCGCCGGCGCCACCTTGATGGGCATGCAGGCCGTCTACGACGGGCAGATGCGTTATACCACCATCAAGAGCCAAGCTAAGATGGCGGAAAGGGCCCTGGAATTCGTGGATCTCCTGACCCAGAAGAAGCCCCTTACCAACAAAATTTCTTTGGTTCCCCCTTTGGTTGTAACCAAGGACAATGTGGAGAAGGAAAAGGACCCCATGTTTGGCGGGACCTTCGCAAATCCCGAACCCTTTAAAGCGAAGAAATAGAAGACGCATAGCGCCTGGCGGGAAAAGATTAACCGCAGAGAGCGCAGAGAAGAATAAAAATGTCAAGACCCAGAAAACGACGAGCGTTTTTTTAACTTTGCCCTCAGGTCGAAGGAGCATTCTTTTCAACTGCGGCCCGTCTTTGAAGAGAAGGCGGCGGGAAATGAATCGCGCGCAAAGAGGAGCCTTTGGGCTCCTCTTTGCTATGCGCTGCTTGGAAGGAGGAAGAAATGCCCAAGGGGCCGGCGACGAATGCGGATATGCGCAGCACGCTGTTTGACTACCCGTGGAAGGAAGTCGGCAAGGAGAGAAGGGGGCCGATTCCCGGAATCAAAGAACAACTTTTGGCGGCTGACCCGGAAACTGGGGCCTACACCCGGGTTGTGCGCTTCGAGCCGGGGTTTAAATTTGACCGGGCCCTGTGCCATGAATTCTGGGAAGAGCTGTATATTCTCGACGGTCACATGATGGACTACGGCACGAACCGGCTTTACACCCAGGGCGCCTATGCGCTGCGGCCAGCGGGCGTGCCTCACGGTCCCTTCGGTACGGACTTAGGCTGTGTTATTCTGGAAACAACCTGGTTCGATAAAGACTGGTTTGAGCAGAAGATGCGAGGGGCGAAGGGATGAAAATCTACCGCCGGAACACCGGCGAGAAATACACGCCCTTCAACCATTTCGAGATGCAGACCCAGGTCATCTTTAATCCGGATGGCGGCTGCAAGCGCGCGAATTGTACGCTCACCACCCTGCCGAAGGGGTCGGGGAGCCATGACGAAGTCCACGAGAATTCCGACCAGATCTTTTATATCATCCGGGGCTCTATGAAGGTTTATGCCCATGGGAAGCTCCTGGCGGAGGCCCGGGAGGGGGATGCCGTCTTCGTAGAGGCCGGGGATGTGCATTCGGTTCGGAATGAAGAGGATGTCGATACGGTTTTCTTTGCCGTGACCGTTCCGCCTCTCGATCAAACCCATTAGAGAAAGATGTTTTTCCGCGAGTTCTGCGAATAGAAGAAATTCACTGTGGCCAAGGGGGCCCGTGCCTGGGCAAAAAAGCATCCGCCTCGCCAAAAAAGGCGGTGATCCCCCTTTTCCAGATGCGGGCTTCCGCCGTTTCAGCCCGGCGATTCCTTTACCGCCGCGTCTCTTTGCGGAAAAAAAGCGGTGGGAGCTGGGAAGGTTTCTTCCGGCCCTTTTTGGCTTTAGCGCCTGCTTTTTTGCCCGGGCAACAAGGAGGCTGGTCAGAAGGGCCCATTCAATTGCAGGTGATTCCAGTGTTCTAAGGATAAGGAGAAGACCATGTCGCCATTCTATCGCTGGACAGACATCCCCCGAGACCTGGAGCCCGGACCTACCGTTCCTCCCGGGATGTCCCGCCGGGGAATCACTCTGGGGGAAGTGATGCTCGGGCTTCACGAGGCCCTTCCCAACATCAAGCCGGGCCCCCACCGGCACCCCAGCGCTCAGATCACCTACCTGCTCAAAGGAAAAATCCGCATGACCATCGGCGGAGAGGAGCGGGTGCTCGGCCCCGGCGAGTTCGCCCACATTCCGGCCAATGAGCTCCACGGATTCGAGGCCCTGGATGAGTTCGCCCTCATTCTCGATATCTTCAATCCCCCGCGGGCCGATGTGGCCGCCCGCCTGAAAGAGCTGGCCGATAAATATCCATTTAGCGTTATTGAAGAGAAACGCTAAATCTCATTATCGCAGCGCGGTTCTTAAAGCAGGCATTTTAGGCATTCCTATAGGAGGTGTTTATGCCATCGATTCCCAAGCAGATGAAAGCCCTGGTGCTGACTTCCCCGGGAAAATTTGAAATCCAGGAAGTCCCGGTGCCTGCGCCCGGCCCCTTCGAAGTTCTCTGCGGCGTCGGGGCAGTGGCCATTTGCGGGACCGACCCGGAAGTCATCAAAGGCAGCATGGCCGGCTACTGGCCCCCCGCCTATCCTTTTATCCCCGGGCATGAATGGGCCGGGCAGGTTGTGGCTCTCGGAGAAAACAGCGGGCATTTTCTAAAAATCGGCGACCGGGTCGCCGGGGAAGCCTGGAAAGGATGCGGTCACTGCGCCAACTGCGTGGCCGGCCATTACAACCGCTGTCTGAATTACGGAAAGTTAGAAACCGGCATCCGCCACTACGGATTCCAATTCCGCGGGGCCTACGCGCAATACAACATTTATTCGGTAAAGGCCGTTCACAAGATGAAAGACAATGTTTCCTTCCGGGAGGGTTCTCTGGTCGACACGGCCGGGGTGGGTATGCACGGGATGGAGTTGACCGGCATCACCCCCGGGGGAACCGTGGTCATCATCGGCCCGGGACCGATCGGAATTTTGGCCATGCGGACCGCAAAGCTTCTTGGGGCGGCGAAGACCATTGTCGTCGGACGGCCTCCCCGATTGGATTTGGCCAAAAAGTTTGGAGCTGATGTCCTCGTGGATATTCAGAAACAGGATGCCGTTGAAGGGGTGCGGGCCGCGAACGGGGGGATGGGGGTTGACGAGGTTTTTGAATGCTCCGGGTCGGAAGGAACGTTGAACCAGGCGATCCGGATGGTGCGGGAAGGGGGGAAGATCGGCCTTCTCGGCGTCCCCAACGAAAAAGTGATGGAAAAGATTCCCTTCAAATATGTCTGCCGGAACGAAATCGCCATTTTCGGATCCAAGGCGAACCCCAATGTGAGCGATAGAGTTCTTGCCCTGATGGCTTCAAGTCAATTGGTGGTCAAGGACCTCATTTCCCATGTGTTCCCGCTGACGGAATTCGGGAAGGCGTTGGATACGTTCGTCAATCGGAAAGACGGGGCGATGAAGGTAGTCATCGAGCCGAACGGCCGGGACGGCGCGGAGATTTGATTCAAAAGCAACAAGGCAGGGCCGTTTCCGGCCCTGCCTGTTAAAAGGGTGACAAGGTTTTCCTTGTCACCCTGGCAGCTGCGGCAGTCAACCCTTCCTATGTTCCGTAAATTCCCTCCATTCCCGCCACCGCCTTTGTTCCATTCCCAAGAGGGCAAACAGAGCTACAAAGCAACGTAGGCAACAATGTCCCCCAAATCCGCCAGAGGGCTATTGGCGAAAACGGATTGTTATATTGAGGGGAATTTATCGGCGCGGGGGGAAATGCCAGGTCTTGCCGTGAAGGATGAGCGGGGTGCGCTCCTCGGGCAGGCCGGCTTTTTTTGCCGCCTCCCGGTAGTCCCGCGGGGGGGCGTCCATGGGTTCGTCGGTGAGGTCGAAGACTCCCCACTGTTGGGGAATGAAATAGTCGGCCCGAAGGTCCTGGAAGGTTTTCATCGCCTCGTCGGGATTCATGTGGTAGGTGGACATGAACCAGCGGGGTTCGTACGCGGCAATGGGCAGAAGGGCCGCGTCGATGGGGCCGAATTTTTTTCCGTATTCCGCAAACCCCTGAAAATACCCGGAGTCGCCGGCGTAGTAGATTTTTCGGTTTCCCGCCTCGATGAGCCAGGAACCCCAGAGGCGACGGTTGGTGTCAAAAGGCGTCCGTTTGCTCCAATGCTGGGTAGGGAGGAGGCGATAGGTGACGCCTTCCTGGGTGTGAGTTTCGAACCAGTCCAACTCCACGACCTTGGCCTCGGGGAACACGTCCTCAAACCAACCCCGGTGCCCCAAGGGAACTAAATAGAGAGGCGTCGAGCCGAGCCTGCGGATGCTATCGGTGTCCAGGTGGTCGAGATGGCTGTGGGAGATGAGGACCACCTGCATGGGCGGAAGATCTTCCGGCGGCAGGGGGAAGGGGGCGAAGCGGCGGAGGAAAAACGTGACGTCTTCGAAAACCGGATCGGTCAGAATGTTCTTGCCGAGGAGACGGACCCACAAAGTTCCGTGCCCCAAATAGGTGATGGAGTCGCCGCCTTCCAGGATTTTCTTAGTATCCGGCTTGAAGGTTGGAAAAACCGGACGGTTTTTTTTCTCCTCTTTGAAGGGGTTGGTAGAAAAGCGCCACTTCATGAAGCGGAGGAAACCTGCCGGCTCTTCCTTGGAAAGCCAGGGATTGAGGAAACCGGGGTTTTTATGATGGGCTTTGGCCCGGGCGAGGGATTCGAGGTCTTTCGTCTCGGCGTGGGAGAATTGCCAAAATAAAGAAAGAGATATGACGCCGGCCAAAAGGATGAGTATTTCTTTGGGTTTGTTCATGCGCCAATTTTAATTACTATTTCGCTTTTTGAAATGCCGGTTCAGAAATCCCCCCGTCCTCCTTTTTCAAAGGGAGGAGAGCTTCCTTGAATGGCTTCGGCGAAAACCGCTTTTTCCCCCCTTTGAAAAAGGGGGATTTGATGGCTTTTCAAATCGGACCCTCGACCCCTTGAATCCTTGGTCCCTTCTTTTCTAAATCGCCTCCGCGACCAGTTCGACGATATCCTTCACCTCGATCTCTTGAGCAACCCGGCTGAGCACCGTTTCGCACTCCGGGTCGGCCGAGGCGAGAATCCGGGCTTTTGTTTTCAGCGCTTCTTCCACCCGGAGGCGGCCGGCCTTCTCGGAGATTTCCGGGTAGGTGAAAGGAACCCCGCCGCACCCGCCGCAGGACCTTGCCTGTTTCCCGCTCCAGTCCATTTCCACCAAGGGGGATTCACACAGGGCCGCCAGGAGTTTGCGCGGCGGTTCGAGAACATAGGTGAACCGGGCGAGACAGCAAGGATCGTGGTAGGTGACCGGCTTGTTCAACTTTTTCTTGAAAACCAGTTTCCCTCCGTCAAGGAGTTCGCCGAGAAATTCAGCGGCATGGAGAACCTTCAGCCCCTCCGGGAGGGGTGACCCGAATCTGGCAAACCGGGTTGTGAACATCCGGTAGGCCGAAGCGCTCAAGACGACGAGCTTTTTAGCGCGGAGGCTTTTCAACTGGGTGACGATTTTCTTTGCCTGTTCGGCGGCCGCCCGAAAGTCGCCCAACTGATAGGCGAGAAAGCCGGAGTCGGTTTCTTCCTCCAGAACTTCGAATCCGATTTTCAGGCGGCGCAGGATTTCGGCAAAGGCCGTCGCCGTCTGCGGGCGCTCTGTGCGGGCGGCCGAGCCGAGAAAGATCGCGATTTCAGGGATGGGCGCAGGGGATGGGCCAACGATCGCGGAAACTCCCTTTCCCCTGATCCCGTGAGGGTTCCCGGTTTCTCGGATCCGCTGGGCGATTTCGGAAACCACCGCCGGGGCCAGCCCTTTTTCAACCAGCGTTTTCCGGGCGTCGATGATCATCTCATCGAAATCGTAATTTCCTTCGCACCATTCCTGGGGAAGCCCGTCTAAAAAGGCCTGGTAAAAAATCCCGGAAACCCCCTCGCTCTCCCAGGAGAGAAGACCTTTTTCCAGTCCCCACAAGGTCATGCCCCGGCCCCGGGGCGTGTTTGCTTCTTTGCCTGTGACCTGGGCGAAAAGGTCGACAGGATGACACATCGGGCAGTCGCGGCAGGCCTTTATCGTCTGCAGTCTTTCTGTTTCCGTCAAAAACATGAATGAGCTCCTTAATCCCTTTCCCCCTCATCCACACCTTCTCCCCGGGGGGCGAAGGAAAAGAGGAGGAATAAATAATTGATAATCTCGTAAAAGGTCTCTTCGAGCGTCACCCCGGCGAAAGCCGGGGTCCAGAACATCTTGAAATAACTGGATTCCGGCTTTCGCCGGAATGACGAATCCTATGGAATTGCGACTTTTTACGAAACCATCACTATTTTATAAACCCATTTTCCCGGGATTCATGATGTTGTTGGGGTCGAGCATCTTCTTGAGATTGACCAGCACCGGCCAGGCGGACCCGAACTGCTCCGGCATGAAGTAGCCGAGTTTCTGGCCGATTCCGTGGTGCTCGTTGACCACGCCTCCCTCCGCCAGGGCCGCCCGAATGGCCGCGGCCCAGATGCGGTTGTGCAGTTGGATCGCCTCGCGCGGATCCTGCGGGGGTTTTTCGACAAAGAACCGGTCGTAGATCATCGTCCCCCAGGGGAACCAGTGAGAGAAATGCGCGGTGTATCGGGCCCCAAAATCCTTGAATCCTTCCTCGATGGTTTTCTTCTTGGACTCGTAGAGAGGAATGATCCGGTCATACGTGGTCACGCTGTCCATGGTGCCGAAGAGCTCGGGGAGGTCCGGGCAGAAAGGGGGAAAGTAGAACTTATACCGCTCCTCCCACCAGGTTTCCCCGGGCTTGCGCCCCTGGTCTTCCCCCCCAAGGCTTTGCAGATTTTCTCGATCTCCTTCATCTCCAGGGCGACCATGTCCTTCTTGCCGTCGCAGCCGACCACCATGAAGGCCCCTTCCACCTGGATTCCCAGCACTTTCTGCACGAAGCGGATGGTGGAAGGCGGGTCATAGAGGCGGATGACGCAGGGACGAAGGCGTTCGGTCATGATCTTGCGGCCGGCTTCGAGCCCGTCTTCAAGGCTCTTGAAGAGAAAGCCCTGGAAGTCGCGGACCTCCGGGAGAGGATCCGCCATCATCGTCACTTCCGTGATGACTCCGAGGGTCCCTTCCGAGCCGATGAAGAAATTGAGAAAATCCGGTCCCGTGGCATGGCGCGGAACCGGAAGGGTCCTGACGATCTCGCCGGTGGGGAGAACGCCTTCCATGGCCACCACTCTCTCCTCCGCTTTCCCGTATTTCGTGGAAAGGGTTCCGGAACCCCGGGCGGCGAGGTATCCTCCCAGGGTCGCGCAGTAGCCTGAAGCCGGGTAATGGCCGAGGGTGAGCCCTTGACCGGTTCAGCTCCCGCTCCAGGATTTCTCCGTTGATTCCCGCTTCGGCGGTCACGGTGAGCGATTTCTCGTCGATGCGGAGGAGACGCTTCATCCGTTTCAGGTCGAGCATGATCCCACCGAAGAGGGCAAGAATCCCCGCCGTTCACCCCCGAACCGCCCGCATAAGGGACGACGGGAACTTTATAGTGATTGGCGATCTTCAAAACCCGGCTGACCTCTTCGGTCGACCGAGGCAGGACCACGTAATCGGGAACGGGAGGCGTCATCCCCCGGTCGACCCAGGCGCGGCTGACCCAAGAGTAATCGGCGCCGTAGCAGAACCGGCCGGCTTCCGAGGTATCGACCCCGTCTTCGCCCACGACGTCGCAGAGCTCTTCGCGGATGATTTCAAAAAGCAATTTGGTCATGATCCTTTGAACCTTCCAAAAAATATCCCGCGGAAAAGCCTCGCGGGATACAGGTTATTGAGAATTTGATGACGCTGTAAAAAGCCCAGAAGATCGTCACCCCGGCAAGAGCCGGGGTCCAGAACGTCTTTAAATAACCGGATTCCGGTCTTCGCCGCAATGAAAAATTCCTTAAGGTATCGACTTTTTACGAAACCATCAAACCCGATTGATGAACTCGCGGTTTTTCACTTCGATCTTTACTTTTTCCAATTCCTTCAAGGCGCGACCGAGGTGCTCGCCATAACGGCGGTTTGCTTTTTCGCCTTTTTCTTTGGAAGCCCGCAAGGGATTTCCGATCAAGCCGGTATCCGAGAACTCCCGGTGCTCCATGGGGAAAACGAAGTACTGGTAGCCTTCGAACTCCACATTCGGGGTGCCGTCCTTTTTCAAGAAACTTTTGGGCAGGAAGGGCGGGGTCTTGGTGGCTTCGCTCTTGACGGCCCGCTCCATGCGGACCCACTTTTCGTTGACCGCGAGGACCTGGGAAGTCTCCAGTTCGCCGGAATGCCATCCGGGGGTTTCCTCCGGCGGTCCTTCGAGGATATCGGATACGATCCCCAAATAATTTTCGGCCCAAGGCTTGCAGATGCCGATCAAAGCCCCCGTGTCGTATTTCAGGCTCCGCATGAGGGGGTCGATGATTTTCATGTTGGAGGCATGGCCGACAACCAGGATGAGTTTGTTAAAACCGTGGTGGATCAAACTGCGGCAGATGTCATACATCATGTTCCGCCAGGTTTCGGCCCGCACGGTGATGGTTCCAAGGCCTAAATTAGGCGGCCCCATGTGGTGGGGGCTGTAGCCCACCCAGAGCTGCGGGGTGTAAAGGACCTCGGCGTACTCGGCCGCGATTTTGGTGATAGCCTCGCAGTGAATGCTGTCCGTGAGCAGGGGGCAGTGATAAGAATGCTGCTCGAAGCTGGCCACCGGCACCATGACGATGTCTTTGTGTTTCAGGTATTCCTGCACATCCGGGTAGGTCAGGTACCCCATGTTCCAGGTGGGGAATTTCAAATCCATTTTCCAATCCTCCATTCTTGTTGGCTTCGAATAATCATTTATGGCCACAGAGATCACAGAGGCCTCAGAGGATTCTGTCCTCGCCTTACAAACCCTTTCTCTGTGTTCTCGGTGATTTCTGTGGCGTATTCCTGGGCGTGAAATTTTTTTGAAAACCGCTCTTACGCCATAAGATCACCCGTTAATTTGAAAAACTCCTCCACGGCTCTGTTGGCGAGGGGTTCTTCGTTGACGTGATTGTCCATTTCAAAAACCGGGATGTTTTTGTTCAAACCGTTTTTGATCGTGGCGAACAAGATGCGGTCCCCTTCGGGGTCGTAGGTGGTTCCGCCTTTGAGCCCGCCTATGCTCATTCCCTTGAGGGGGAGGATTACCCGCACGGGACCCTTGGCGACGTTCAGTTTCCGGACAAACGCCTCGCCGATTTGTTTCATCTCCTCATGGGTGGGGCGGATGAGGGTATAGGCCGGGTTGTGATAGTACAATTGCCGACCGCGCCATTTTTCCGGGATGGTTTCCTCAGGCCCCCAGGCGAAAAAATCCACGCAGCCCGGGATGATGACCTGGGGGATCCCCGCCTTTCCCGCCGCTTCCAGCCGGTGAGGCCCGGCGTTGTGAAATCCCCCGGTGATATGGTCCGTAAGCTCGTTCGGACTCAGATCAATGACCCCGCAGAAAGTCCGGCGCTCGATGAAGTCTTCCATGATCCGCCCGCCGACGCCGCTGGCGTGGAAGATGATCGGCTGGTAGCCGGCCCGGATCAACTGGGGGCAGATGAAGTTGATGGCTTTTTGGACCGTGCCCAGGGCCGTGAGGGCCACATTCTTTTTGCCGCGGATTTCCATGGGCCGATAATTTTTGGCCATGCCGATGATGGCGGCGCTGGCATTGTCAAAAACGGACCGGCTGATGTCGTTGATTCCAACGATATCGATCAGGGAATGCATGACCATCATGTCGCGAATGCCGACAAAGGGGCCGAAAGGACGGATTCCGCTGGCCAGGGGAGTAATGACGATTTTGGGAAAACCCGGCGGCAAAACCTGCATGGCGGCGGCCGCCATGACGCCCCCTTCGGCTCCCCCGAAGGAAATGGCCCCGTGGATGCGCCCTTCGTCGTAAAGCTTCTTGACCAAGACCTTGCATCCTTTGATCATTTCGTCGATGGCCGCTCCCCGGCTGGGCGCCTTGCGGACTTCGTCGAGGGTGGTCCCTGCCGCCTTAGCCGTCTCGCGGGCCGAGATATCGGGCACGATCCCCTGCGGCTCCCCGAGGACGCCGTTGTCGAGAACCAGCACCTTCAGGCCGTTTTCGAGGACCCGGTCTCGCAGGTACTTGATTTCCTGGCTTTTCGTATCCAGGGTGCCGAGGATGAGAACCGTCCTTTTTTCTTCAGCAGAGATAGGCTATCCCCCCTCAATCAAAATTCCCCCTATCTTCCTCTTTGGAAAAGGGGAAGGGGGGGAATTTTAATGTCATCACTAATAAATTTCTATCACAGGAAACCTAAAGAATCAATGAGAAAGGGACCTATATGGTAACCCCTCAGTCAAGGGGGGGAAGCCGCTACGGATTCAGGTCCGGCGTGAATACCAGGAGGTGCCCTGGCCTGGGGGCTTGGGCGCTACGCTTGGAATCATAAGGCGATGATTTCTTCGTGGAGGGGGCGGGGGCCAAGGCCTCCCGCCGCTGATATCGGAGTCTCAGGGCTTTCTCCGAGTCTCTGCTTATCCCGACCGATGCTTCCGGCGCGTACCGCCCAAACCCCCAGGCCAACAACAAAGCCTGCCGCCCCCCCCGTCACTGAATGGGTGCCCTGGATGCGGCAATCAGGAAACCGGGAAGGGTTCTCCCTTTTCTTTTAGCCGGATCAGTTCCTCCGCGGTCAACCCGGTGACTTCGGCGGCCTGGGAGAGCAAATTCCGATGAAAAGGAAAACGAAGCCCTTTTCCCTCGGCTTCGATAAGCAGCTCCATGACCATCCCGGCGGTTTCGGCAATCAACTCTTCGCAGAAATCCCGGCATTTCTTCGTGCCGTAGACATGCGGTTTTGTCAGGTCCCAGCACTGGATGCTTCCATATTTTTCGACAAATCGCTGGGGAAGTTGGTTGTAAAGACTATAGGTGTCCCAAAGATGCTTCCGATGCTCCTCAAGGCCCCCCCGGGCAGGATCGACCCGGCCGTGAACCAGCCCCAGGGCCATAACCCCGGCCAACATCGCCCCGCAGTTCTCGCCGCGAATCCCGACTCCGCCCCCGAGAGGGGTGAAGAGGGCGGACACCTGAACCGGGAGGTCGCTTGCCACCAGCTCATGAATGGCCTTGAAGACGCTCTCCGCACAGTTGGCTCTTTTGTCCTGAAAGAATTTGCGAGCCTTTGATTTCGCCTCCGCGATCCGTTTCTTTTTATCCATCTTTACTCTTCGCCTTTCCGGGTTCTGTAGAAAACAGCAAGACCCTTTTTACAATTATCCCATCAAGGATAAGATTTTTCCATCTCCATCGAGGAGGTGATCAGTGTTTCCAAGTAACCCCACCCTTCCGGGGAAAATCCGCTCCTGACAAATTATAGTGAACGGCAAAAGAAAGTAGTAATGGTGAGGGGCCAAATTGTCCGGAAAATCCCCCCATCCCCCCTTTCGCAAAGGGGGGCAAGGGGGGATTTCGGGCTGTCCGTTCGCTCGGTTCTGAAAGAGCGTTGCTGTCAGGTCTACTTATTAAGGTCATTCACTATAATCCCAGTCCCTATCGGCAGTTATCTCCGCAAATTTCCTTTTGAAATTGTCAGTTGAAAATTATTTTAAAAAGGTGTAAATTTGCTGCAATAACCTTACAATTCATCACCAGAAATAAAGGGAATTAGTTATGGCAGTTGGCTGGTCCCGCGATGGTGCGGTGCAGGAACAAATAGATGCCACAGTGGAATCCGCAGTCCAATTAGCGAGGAGCCGATTACCGAATGGCGAAAGCTCAACTCATTGTGAGGAATGCGGCGAGGCGATTCCTGAAGCGCGCCGCAAGGCAATGCCCGGAGTTCGATATTGTGTCAAATGCCAATCAGACCTCGAAAAAACGCTGAAGACAGTTCCCCTATACAATCGAAGCGGTAGCAAAGATAGTCAACTGAAGTAAATGTTTGGTAATAAGTCAGTGGCTTTACTCAAGGCCTAACAAGGGGTTAAAGGTGACGGGTTTCCGGCCCGCAATTTATCCCCGGATTATTTACTTGCTTGAGTTGCCTGCTGTGATAGCGGACCTTTTCAGGCTGCAAAAAGCTTAAGATATCAAAACCATTTGGGTCAATGGGGTCAAATCTTTATTCTTGACTTAACATCGAAAAGACTGGATTGCTGCTTCCGGAGGAATGAGGAGCCGAGGCCGGAAGGGAGTTTTTCAGGAAACTGATTGGCCGCTCTGGGCCTTTCTTCTTACGGTCAAGATGGATTTATCTGCGGAGAAATCAAAGCTCAGTCCCATAAATTCAAGATATCCGTCCGGGCGACCCTTTCCCCATTCCTGTTTTCGCTCAACCCTTTCTATTAAACCGTCAATGATTGCCGCCGGGACGTTTTCCAGAAAATCGTTCAGGCGCTCTCCTTCTTTCACATCGTCGGCGGCAAAACGAATTTGAGAAAAAATTCGCTTCGCCTCGCCCCAAAGGGCCGCACAGGTCTTCATCCACTTGAGCCGATTGGGGGCCGAAAGAACCTTCATGGTCTGAAAGCCGTTTTGGAACTTAACCGCGGCTAAAAACCGGGAGAAGACCTCGGGCCAGGATTCTGCCGAAGGAGCCAAGTCCTTGAGGTGCGCCTCCTGTCCCCGGTCGCGGGCCAGAATTTCCTCGCGCGCTCGGCGATACTTTTCCGGAGAAAGGTTGGATTGGGCGCGGAGAATCAGGTCCCGGATCGTCCTTCTGCCGATCATATGGAAAACATGCCAAGCGAACTCCCGGGCGCGGAGACGCTCATTCGGAGAGAAACCCGGATCGAATTTTGCCTGGAGCAGGAACTCTCCCAGGTCGTCCAGGCAGGTGTAAGCGTCCAGGATCTCCTCCGAAGCCATGGCGTCGGTTTCCGTGAAATTTTGTCCGAAAAAGGCTCCGGCCTCGTCCGCTTCCACCTCGCAATTCCGCCCCGGCCAATTCAAGGATCCAGCGGGCATCCCCACGATCCTGACCGTTTCCTTTATATAAATCTCCGTTCCGGGATAAGGGATGGCGACGGCGGTGGAGATATGACGGGTGATTCGATTGAAAGGGAGGTGCTCCTCCAAAAAAATTGCCGAGCGCAAGATGCTCTGCCAGCCCTGCGCCGGAAGGCCAACCAGCAGGTAATAGGCGGTGTCGATCCGGAGCTCTTCGCACCAGTCGCGGACCCGGACTACCTGATTCAGGGGGATGTTTTTCTTGAGGGTGTCGAGAAGCTCCTGATCTCCGCTTTCGACTCCCAACTGGATGAAACGAAGGCCGGCCCTTTTCATCCGGGCTAAATTTTCAAAGGTAAGCTGATCGGCCCGGGCTTCGACGGTCCATTCAAGATGGATCCCCGAATTCTCGACCAGGGAACAGAAGCGGCCGACTCTCTCCGGGTCCCGGAGAAAGGTTTCCTGGACAATGGCAAATCGACGGAAGCCTTTTGCGGAGAGCCTCTTCATCTCCGCAAAGATGTTCTCGGCGCTTCTCTCGCGGATTCGTCCATGGTGGATGGCATGTTGGGCGCAGAAAACGCAGCGGTGGGGACATCCCGCCCCGGCCAGGATGTAAACCAGGTCGCAGGTGTTCTTTTGCCGATCGTGGATATCATCGAGAAACAAATCCAGGCTGTCGGAAGGGAAGGGGTAATCGTCGAGATCGAGCAGGAAACGGCGCGGAGGGTTGGAGTGGGTTTCCCCTGAGGCGTCTTTGAAATCGATGCCCGGGACGCCTGCCAGGCCTTCGAATCCCCGGTCCCGAAAAGCGAGGAGCAGATCCAAGATCGTCTCTACCCCCTCTCCCCGGCAGGCGGCGTGAAACCGGGTTTGACTCAGAAAATCGGAGGGGGCGACGGAAACGTGGGGCCCGCCGATGAGAAGAAGGGCCTCAGGGAAAATCTCTGCGGCGGCATCCCCGATTTCCTTGGCTTCATCCAGTTGGGCGCTGGTGGCCGTCATCCCGATCAAATGCGGGCGAATTCCGCTCTCCTGAATATAGGATTTGAAGTATTCTCCGACCCCTTGACTCTTGGGCTTCAGGGAAAGGTTTACGATCCGAACGTCGAAAGAAGAGCCGGCGACCGGGCGGCTGCCGAAGCCGGCGGTCCGACCGGAAAGGCGTGCATATTCTTTTACAAAGCTATTGTTCCGAAGAGCGCTGGTTAGGGTGCCCAGACTGAGATACGTTCTCAGACGATCTTCCCGCAAGTATCGTTTTGTATCCAAGGAGGGGTTGACGAACAAAAGGGAACAGGTCCGGTTCCAATCCTTTCTTATAGAGCGACTTGGTTTTCTCAAATGGCGCCGGCCTCCGGGGCTTCCAGGTGGATTTGATTCCTATTTTCGTAACCCATTAGCCCTTTGAAAAAAGGAATGTCGTCAGGGCCGACTGGTTCCAGGACCCGGGGGCCAGACCGGCCCGATTGGAATCAGGAAGCGCTGATTTCTCCATGGAGGGCGGGGAGGGTGTCCCCCGCCCCCTTCTCATAACTCCATGGTCTTGACTCTGACCCCTTTGATCTTTCGCAGGTCGGTTTTCAGAGCAACTACGTCCTTTTTCGCCCCGCAGAGATAGAGCAGGATTAAACCTTCGTCGGCGCAGATGTCGCGAGTTTCATGCAACCCGAGTCTGATATTGATGATGCAGCCGTTCTTCGTCAAGGCCTCCTGAACCTTGACGGCATCCTTCGTCCGTTTGTCGACCCTTACCGCCATGACGGCCCGGCAATCCATGGATTTCCCCCTTTGGATAAATTTGGAATCACACTCTTTTCGAAGGAAATATAGGATAAAGGATCTCTTTTGTCAAATGCCCCGCGACCATTCACCCGGAACGCTGCCAAACTCTGGGAAAAAGAAACAATAAAGGAAGGAGACAAGATGGACGATAAATCTATTGGCTTGAACACATTGATATTTTGAGGGAAAATATTATTTGGTCCGCGAACCGAAAAATGACTTCGGGGCGATTTGAGGGCAATCAATGGAACGGAAAAATGGGGCCCGGAAAAGGAAGCCTTTGGGAGAAATCCTTCTGGAAAAGTACATCATCACCCATGAGATGCTGGATTTCGCCCTGGAGCTCCAGAAAAAGGAAAAGGGAAAATATCTGGGCCAAATTTTCCTGGAAATGGGAGTTTCCCAGGACCAGCTGAACGAAATCCTTGATTATTTCCAACACCGGAAAAAAATCGGCGACATCTTGATTGAAGATAAAGTCATCCTCCCCGCGCAGCTGCAAGAGGCTCTGGAAAGGCAGAGGGAAAAGGAAAAGCTCTATAAACCGCTGGGCCGGATCCTGATGGATCTGGGCTACATCGATTACGACCAATATATGAACGCCCTGGCCAAGCACTTCCTCATGCAGATCGTGTCTCTAAAAAGTTTTCAGCCGTCAAAAAGTTTGCAGAAGGCCATCGGCGAGGTTTATGCCAAGAAGAACAAGATCGTTGTTTTGGAAGACGGCATCGGAAAGTTAAAATTGGCCTTCTCCGAGCCCAGTTCGGCCCTTATAGAGGAAATCCGCCGCTTCGCCCGCCTGAAAAAGAAGATCGAGTTTTATCTGGCGAAAAGCTCGGAAATTGATCCCTTTCTGGAAAAACTTTCTCCTGCCCTGCCGACCTGATTCTTGCGATCGTTCTCATGCAATTCGGCGCTGCCTTCGAATGTCCCAAGTTCTTATCCTACCGAAAGCCTCACCGGGAAAAAAATCCGCGATCGAACGGCGATCCCGCATCATTATGGATCGTGCGCACACGGATCATGATCGGTCCAAGATTCACTTCCTGGAAAGCGCCGGGCTGGGGCGGTTCTTGCTGTCCGGTTCCGGTCAGCAGGAGCGGAAAGGTGGCCGGTTGGCTGTAATGTCCGGCCATATCTTGAACCTGGACGGTCAGGGTGAGGGTTACAAAAGTCAGGTCTTCAAGGCTCTGAGTATGGAGGAAGATGAAGCCGGAAAACTCATTTTTATTCCCTTCCGCGATTCTGATCATGCTCACCGGATAGATTCCCACCCCGGGCTGGTCGATGGTGCAAACGATGTTTTTCATGTCTCCGTCGGGGTCAGAGGCGGTCAGGTAGACTTTCCAGGTTTCCCCCGGCCATATTTGGCTGGCGGCATACGACTTGTGGATGACCGGGGATGCCTTTCCATAGAGGGTTTCCCGCTTTTCGATGGGTTCGAGCCCGACGCAGCCAAACGCCCCCGCGGTAAGCCCGAAAAGCACGATCCAGAAAAAACCCTTCTTCATGATTTCCTCCCGATGCCTTTCAAAGCCGGCAGGATGAAGGTTTTTATTTCTTCCTGGCCGGCTCCGGTCGTTCTCCAGTTTTTCCACTCACACTCACACTGCCCCTGACACTTATTTACTTGGTTTCCACCGGATACCCTGCTTTTTTCCAGGCGTCCCACCCGCCCTTCAGGGCAAAGACCTGCGGATACCCCATCCCCATCAGCTGCAACGCCGTCCAGGCGCTGGTTTCCTCATCGGGTCAGGTTCAGTAGAAAACGAGGGTCTTTTCCTTCGGATATTTCACCGCCCATTGATTGTATTTTTCGGGATCCTCCCGCACCGCGCCTTGAATTTTTTCACTGCTCTTGGTCCATTCGTCGCCCACCCGGACATCCAGGACGACAAGGTCGGGGCCGCCGAGCCGGGAGCGGAGCTCTTCTATGGTCATGCGGGGCGCATCCACGCTCTTGCCCATGGCCGATACGGGGAGTTCCAAACCCGAAACAAATACGGCTGCAGCCATGAGAACCACTGCGAGAAAAACGGCGGGGCGTCGCATTTTTTTTCCTCCTTTTATAACGATTGAGCGGTTCATCGGGTTTACATAACCCCATCTATTTTTAGAGTAAAGAAATTTTGAAAAATTCGCAAGCTTTGCTTCAGAAACTTTTGCCCCTCTCTCAAACCCGGGCCCCAGTCTTGGCGTCCGCGCGTTGACTCTCGGCGGGGGAGGCAAAGAATTCGGCAACCGCTCGCCGCACGAATGGTTGGACCCCACCGACGCATATCTGGGTCCGCAGCGGATCTTCCTGACGATTCTTGGCTTGGTCGGGGTGGATGGGAGCAGCGTTCCTTTGCTTCCCGGGCGGATGTGGTGTTGGAAGGATAAAAGGATCTCAGAGGCTTGAAGGGGAAATGGAACCCGGGGGAAATAGGGCCTTGTCTGAAAGGCCCTATTTTTTTTTGGTTTTATCTCGGTCGGATTTCATTCTTTGCTTATGGGCATCCGCATCCAGATGACAGCGCTTGTATTTCTTGCCGCTGCCGCACCAACAGATATCGTTTCGGCCGGTTTCGGCCTTTTCCGAGACCTTGCCCCCGCTGAATAAACGCTCGAGTAACTTCACCATGTCTCAAACCTTTCTCAAATGATGATGGTTTCGTAAAAAGTCCATCTGCGGCGTTGCGCTTCAACTTTGTCGTTGCAGCGCACCTTGTAAGTGCGCTGCACTCCTCAGTTTTTGCGCGCCTTGCATCTGGAGCTTTTTACGAGATCATCAAATAATTATGAACTCGTAAAAAGTCGTCATTCCCGCGCAGGCGGGAATCCGGAATTTGCTAAGATATTGAAAAGACTGGATTCCCGTTTTCACAGAGGGAATGACGGAATAGCCCATTTTCAGACTTTTTACGAGACCATCAATAATGAAACTAAGGGAAAATATGAACAAAAAAGCCGCAGGATCTTTTTTGGCCTTGCGGCTGCCTTTTCCTAAAGGATATATTTAACATATATAGATTAATAATTTTTGGGTTCCATGTCAAGCATTTTGCTCACCTTTCCTGTTGTGGCGCACGTATCAACAGGCCTCTTTCCTCGGTGGCGCTCCGAGCGGGACCGAATGACCTGTCCCGCCCGAATCAGAGCAGACTTCTCCGAGGGTTTCAGATTTGGATTTTCCAGGCCTTTATTGAGCTAATACCTCCGCCCAGGTGGTTACCGACCACTCCTTCTGGAATAAAGCCTCGACCGCCGGTTTGGCCTTCTGACGGAAGGAATCCGCATCCGGGATCACGACCTGCATGCCCTTGCGCTGGAGATCCAGAAGATATGCGTTCTCGCCGGTCTTCATCTTCGTGTTCGCCCAGTCGCAGGACTCTTTCGCCGCCTCGACGACCAGGGTCTGGTCGGCCTTCGACAGGCCGTCGAAGAACGGCTTGTGGATGAGCATTCCCCCGGTCTGGACCAAGTGATTGGTCATGATCAGATGCGTCTGGACCTCGTTGAGCTTGAAGGAAGAGATCTGCGGCAGATCGCCCTCGGAAGAGTCCGCCTTCCCCGACTTCAGCGCGTCATACAGCTGCGGCAGCGGCACCGCGATGGGATCCGCGCCGATCGCCTTCCAGACGGCGATCCAACTGGGAGCCGCGGGCAGGCGGAGCTTCATGTTGGCCGCGTCGGCGGGCGTATAGAGGGGTTTCTTCGCCGTCGTCTGCCGCAGCCCGCGGTATACGGTCCCTAAGTACTTCAACTTGCCGTTTTTCTCCATCTCGGCCTGCGCCTGCCGGCCGAGCTTGCCGTTCCAGACGCGCATATAGTGATCGAAGTCTTTCATGACGTAAGGACCGGTGAAGAAGTAATAGGGCGGCGCGTAGGATTGCAGGAAAAAAGTCCCATTCGACTGCATCTCGAGCGCTCCGGCGCTGTTGAGCTTGTTGACCTCGTCTTCGGATTTCGTGCCGGCATCGATCGTGACAACGATGCGCCCGGCGCTTCGCGTCTCCACGAACTCCTTGAACTTCTCCGCCGCGTCCACGAGGATATGCCCGGGCTTGAAGGCAACCCCGATCCGGATGGCTGTTTTTTGGTCCGATTTCACGGAAGGGGCCATTTCGGCACAACTTCCGAGAAAGAGAGAGAAAGCGGCAAGCGCGAGAATAATTCCCCAAACAGGACTCTTCATTTTCGTTTCCTCCTTTCGTTTTTTTCGAGCCGCCGGGGCCTCGCCCGCGGCGGCCGGGAAGCCTTCTGCAAACCCGTCTCCTGCGAGAGTCCGAGCGGATCCTCGCCCTCTCCGACCTCTGAGAACCACCCCCTTTAATCTATTTCAGACTGAACCCGCCATCGGGAAGCAAAAGCTGCCCGGTGAAGAAATTCGCCTCGGCGGACGCCAAAAACAAGATGGCGTTGGCGATATCCTCGGGCTGTCCCATTCTTTTTAGGTAGGAGCCTTCGATCATGTTTTTTTTCACTGCGTCCGGCAGGGGCGCGGTCATTTCGGTCAGGGTGTGGCCCGGGGCCACGGTGTTGACGTTGATGTAGGGGGCCAGTTCCTTGGCCATGGTTTTCGTCAGGTTGATGACTCCGGCTTTGGCCGCGCTGTAGTCCATGATCCCTTCCCGCCCGCAGTGGTCGATCCCCCGGATCGAAGAAATATTGATGATCTTGCCCGACTTCCGGGGCAGCATGTATTTGGCCGCCGCCTGGGAGCAAAGAAAGACCCCGATGAGGTTGACTTCCAGGGTCTTGATCCATTCCTCGGCGGTCTTTTCCAGGAAGGGCTTGGGGATGGACATGCCGGCATTGTTGACCAGGATGTCGATGCGGCCGAACTCTTTCACAAAAGCGTCCATAAAGCTCTGGACCGACTCCTTTTTGGAGACGTCTCCGGCAAAGGTCTTGAGCGAATAACCTTTGGATTGAGCGGTCTCGGCCGCTTTCCTCAGGTAATCGGGATTGAGATCCACCACGCCAACATTTGCGCCCTCGGAGAGCATCAGGATTGCCGTGGTGAGGCCGATGCCCCGTCCTCCGCCGGTGATTAATGCCGTTTTGTTTTCCAGCCGCATTTTTTTAATCCTCCTTCTTTTATAATCCCGGGAATGACCCGTAACGATGATTTCAATTGTGGGGGCGCGATGCTTCGCGCCCGATACCGGGTACGCGCAGCGTGCCCTGACCCTGCCATTCAGGGGACAAAGGGGGCATAATATAGAGAGTAGGGACGATTCATGAATCGCCCCTACAGGTGCGCCGCAACGATTCACCCCGTTAGATATTTTCCAAAAGAGATTTCCGCTTCCATGATCAGGGGGTTTATCCCCGGATCCCGAAAGCAGGGTTGTTATCTAACGGGGCGGGGTTGTCGCGCAACGCCGCCGATGGACTTTTTACGAAACCATCACCCTTTGACTCCGCCGGCTCCCCAACCCCGGATCAAATAGCGCTGAACCGAAAGGAAAAAAAGAAGCGCGGGGATTGTGATCATCATTCCCGCCGCCATGATCAACCCCCAATCGATGAGCGCCGAGTGAAAAAGATCCTGCACCCCTACGGGCAGGGTTTTCAATTCGTCGGAAGTGATGAGGATGCGGGTGAAAATGTAGTCGTTCCAAGCGAGAATGAAGGTGAAGATCGAGGTGGCAATGATTCCCGGGAGCGCCAAGGGCAGCACCACGTAAATGAGCGCCCGCACCCGCCCGGCCCCGTCCACCAAGGCGGCCTCTTCCAGTTCCATGGGGATCGTGGCGAAGAAGGCCCGCATCAGCCAGAGGGTGAAGGGGAGGCAGAAGGAGGTGAAGGCCAGCACCAAAGCGAAATGGGTATTTTCGATGCCTGCCTTTTTTACCAGAATGAAAAAAGGGATCACCACCATGATGGGCGCAAACATATAGGTGCAAAGAATGAGCCCGGCGATTTTCTCCCGGCCGACATAGCGGTACCGGGTCAGGCTGTAGGCTCCGGCGGCGCTCACGATCATGGTGAGGAGGACGGACAGGCCCGAGACGATGACGCTGTTCCAAAAGTAGGTCAGGAACCCTGTAGCCGTAAAGAGACGATGGAAGTTGTCCCAGGTCGGGTCGTCGGGAATGAAGGACGGGGGCTGGGCGAAGACCTCTGCGGGGGGCTTGAACGAGGTCGAGATCATCCAAAAAAAAGGAAAAGCCGCCTGGAGGACCAGGAGAGCCGCCCCCCCATAAATCAGGCCACGGGTCGAGAGCCAACGTCTGGACCAACGGTTCATCCGATGTCTGCCTCCTCCCGGAACAGGCGAAAGTAGATGACGGTGCACACGATGAGAATGGCGAACATGATGACCGCCAAAGCGGCCCCCAGGCCGGCCTGGTAGTAGGTCAGGGTGCGCATGTAGGCGTAAACGGGGAGGGTGCGGATGAAGCGGCCCGCCCCCGCCCCCTCACCCATGAGCCAGACGGTGTCAAATTTTGTGAACATCCAAATGCTCCGCAGCAGGATGACCACGAAAAGAATTCCCCGGATCTGGGGGAGCGTGACATGGAGGAAACGGCGGACGGCCGATGCCCCATCGACCTTGGCGGCTTCGTAGAGCTCCGGGGGGATGGTCTGGAGCCGGGCCAGGATGGTTAACAGCACAAAAGGGAAGAACTGCCAGATGCTCATCACAATCACGGAGAGCATGATGTGCTCGGTTCCGAGCCAGCTGATCGGATCCCGGACGATCCCCAAGGCCAGCATCCAATAGTTCACGACCCCGTAGGTGTCGTTGAGCAACCATTTCCAAAGGATTACCGCCACGATCGTCGGAATCATGTACGGGAAGAGCACCACCGCCCGCACCAACCCCCGCCCCACAAAGCTTTCGTTCAGGATCAAGGCGGCGGCCACCCCGAGGATGATTTGCAGGAGGATTGTCCAGATGGAATAGACCGTTCCCAACCAGAGGCTGGTCCAGAACTCCTCATCCTTCCAGAGATAGAAAAAATTCTCGAGGCCGATGAACCGTTCTTGGGGGAAAAAGGAATGTTTCTCCAGAAGGCTGAGCCAGACCGAATAAGCGACCGGGTAAAGAGTCAGGGCCAAGATCAAAAAAAGGGCCGGGGCGATTGCCAGCAACCCCACCATCTGCTCGCGGCTCTTGGATTGGAGCATGCTTTCCCCTCTGCCCCTTTTACACGGTCTTTGAAAATTGCGACTGCCTTTAGGGACGATTCATGAATCGTCCCTACGAATCGTTCTGCGATTATATGGAAAGAAAGCCGTCTCCTGATGACAGCCCAGACCGGGGTCCCATCAGGAAAGCGTCATCCTCTCCTTGGACGAATTCGCAAGAGGCCGGAGGAGCGATGGCTGTGTAAAAAGATCCAGATGCAAGGCGCGCAAAACCGGGAGAGGGGGTAGGGCGTAGGAGAAAAGAAGAGACAAGATCCTTTCCTGCCCCCTACGCCCAACCTTCTACACCCTTTCCGAATTTTTACACAGCCATCCCTTTTGTCTACCAACGTTTATACCCGAGTTTTGTGATCAGCTCCTCCGCCCGGGCCTGGGCCTTTTGCGCGGCCTGAAGCGAAGGCATGCCGCGGACCGCATCCGTCACCATGTCCGGAACGATTCCGGACCCGAGAATCTCGAGGCCGTACGGGAGCTTCAAGTCGTTCCAATCCACAATAAGAGTCGGTTTGGCTTGGCCGGTTTCGAAATATCGGTACTGCATGTCCTGCCACTCCTTCCACTTGCGGACCATTTCGTTGGCCTGGTAGGCCGGGTTGTTCCGAACGGATTTGAGAGTGGGCAGGAGGTGGATGGGCACGGTGTGGAGGTACTTGATGTAATTCTCTTCTTTAAAGAAGAACTTGAGGAACTGGGCCGCCTCTTCCGGGTATTTGGCGTTTTTAAATATCATCCAGGGTTCGGCATCGATCTGGGCCGCGGTTTCCTTTCCTGAGGGCCCGTGCGGCTTCAGCAACACCCCGAAATGCTCCGGGTCGGCCGTTCCCTTGGAGGCGTAGCGCTCAATGTAGCCCGCCCCCCGGCCATAACCCTGGTAGAGGATCGCGGCCTTTCCCGTGGCCAAATTGGCGAAGGTGTCGAGGTAGCCGTGCCCGAGCCAGCCCGGAGGCAGCACGGTGGCGCTGAGTTTCTTGTAGAAGTCCAGGACTTCGATGACCTGCTTCTCGGTGAAGGTGGGTCGGCCCGTTTTCGGGTCGAAAAGCCGCCCCCCGTTCGCTTTCGTCAGCTCCCCCACGGCGATGTTGATGAAAAGGCCCACCCCGGGGAGCGAAAGGCCGTAGCGGGTCACCCGCCCATCCTTGTCCTTTTCCATCAGGGCCTCGGAGACCTTGATGAACTCGTCCCAAGTCTCCGGCGGCTTCAGTCCCTTGGCCTTGAAAAGGTCCTTGCGGTAAATCAGGAGCGAGGTGGCAGCCGAATGCGGGATCCCGTAGTATTTCCCGTCGTGGAAACACTGCATCCGAACCGCTTCCCAGATGTTGTCCCGCCCGATGGAGGCGGCGATGTCCTCCTGGTCCCGCAGGAGCCCCTTGGCGTAGAATGACGCGCAGGTTACAGCCTGCCCATGGGTTGCATCGGGGGGGGCTCCCGCGGCCAGAGCCGCGGTCAGTTTCGCCTCCAGGTCGCCCCACGCCAGCGCCTCCTGTTTCACGGCAAGGTCGGGATTCAGTTTCTCGAAGTCATGGATGATCTGCTGGAAAGCCGCCACAGACTGGGGCTCGGTCTCCGTGTGCCAGATCCGGACGGTCTTTTTATCAGCCGCCCAGGTCGCCCCTGCCAAAGAAAAGGAGAAGATCGCAATAAAAATCGCCGCCCACAACCAAGTTTTTCTTTTCATCATCGTTCCTTCCTCCTTTCGTAAATATGTTTGATGGTTTCGTAAAAAGACGACATCCCCCAAATTTGTCATTCCGGCGAAAGCCGGAATCCGGTCATTTCAAGACGTTCTGGACCCCGGCTTTCGCCGGGGCGACGATCCAATTGACTTTTTACGAGACCCTCATGCTCGGAAGATCCCAAAACGCCCCCAACCCTTCTATCCTTCCTCTTTTCGGGAACAGACCCCATGACCCCGTATCTTCGGATACCCGGATAAATAGCAAAAACGAAGGAAACATTCAAGGGGGGAGAATCCCAAGAAATATTTCCGGTTTCGAGAGCCGGATTTGAAGAACGGTCCCTCCTCTCGGCCTGTGCCGCCGTATAGAGGGGCCTCCCTCTTAGATTTTAATCGCCGCCTCTTCAGCTTCCAGCAAAGCTTCCAAAACTTCCCTGGGCTGGGCCGCATCGCCGACGACGAAAATTTCCGGCACCTTCCCCTTGAGAGCCGTGGCCAAATCGTTGTCGGGTTTCCCGCCGACGGCCGCCACGACGGAATCGAACCCCCCGAGTTTGCGGATTCCCTTGGCATCTTCGACCCAGACCCCGGACGGCTCGAACCGGAGAACCTTGGTAGCAGTGAGGATTTGAACGTTCTTTTCTTTGAGCCGCATATTCAAGAAATGCTGCAGATGGCCGACTAAATCCAGGGCAATCCCTTCCCGCATTTCCACCAAGGTGACCGCCTTGCCTTTTTCCGACAGGAAATCGGCGGTTTCCGCCCCGATTCCGCCGCCGCCGATGATCAGCACCTTCGGGCCGAGCTTGTCCGGGGAGGAGAGGGCCTCCCCGGGGGAGAATACGGCGAGAGCACCCACCCCCTCGATGGGCGGGAGGGAAGGGCGGGCCCCCGTGGCCAGGAGGAGGACATCCGGCTTGCCTTTCTCCAGAGAGTTTTCATCGAAGGCTTTCCCGAGGATAACTTCTATGGGCAGTTTCCGGGTTTCGTTGATGAGCTGACAGGTGAACTCGTTCAGAACTTGTTTGTGAGGCGGAATCGCCGCCAGGAGAAACTGCCCGCCCAGTTCCTTTTTCTTCTCAAACAGGGTAACTCGATGCCCCCGTTTGGCAGCGATCTCCGCGGTTTTCAGCCCTGCCGGTCCTCCCCCCACAACCCAGACTTTTTTGGGGTGCTTCGCCTCCTTCCAGGCAAGCGTTTCCTCCCGCCCGGCTTCGGGGTTCACGGCGCATTGCAGCGCGCCTTTACGGATGCTCAAAGCGCACCGGTTGCAGGAGATGCAGGGAATGATTTCCACGGCTCGATCCTGCTTGGCTTTCACGGGCAGATCCGGGTCGGCGATCAGGGCCCGCCCCATGGAGACAAAATCCGCCTTGTTTTCCCTCAAAATTTGATCGGCCAAAACGGGGGTTCGGATTCGCCCGACCGTGATCACCGGAATCCGCACGGCGGACTTGACGGCTGCGGCGAGAGACACAAAGATGCCTTCCGGGGCGTAATAGGGAGGATGGATCAGATACCAGGAGGCCCCGATGCAGGCGGAAACGTGCAGGGCGTCGGCGCCGTGTTTTTCCAGCTCTTTGGCGATCTGCTTTGAATCCTCGATCCGCAGACCTCCTTCCACATACTCGTCGGCGCTGAAGCGGCAGGTGACGGGAAAATCCGGCCCGACTTTTTTCCGAACGGCCTGCAGCACCTCCAAGGGCATCCTGAGGCGCCGCTCCGGGCTTCCTCCGTATTCGTCATCCCGCTGATTGGAAAAAGGGGAGAGAAATTGATTCAGGAGGTACCCGTGGGCCATGTGGATTTCCACGCCGTCGGCCCCCGCTTCCTTCGCCCTTCCGGCAGCCTGCGCGTAGGCCTGAACGAGCTTGCCGATCTCTTCCTGAGAAAGCGCCTTTGGCATTTCCTGCCGGACCGGGCAGGGGATGGGGGAGGGGGCCACTGTGGGGCATCCAGTGTAGGCGGACAGAGTTTGGCGCCCGGCGTGATTGACCTGAATGAAAAATCTCCCTCCTTCTCCATGGACCGCCTGAATCAGTTTTTTGAATGGGGAAATCTTGGAGTCGGAATCGATCAGCGCCATGTTGGGGAACGCTTTCCCCTCTTTCGCGATCCCCGTGTGCTCGAAAATGATCAGCCCGGCCCCGCCCCGGGCCCGTCTCCGATAATAGGCGATATGGCGCTCATTGACGGTTCCTTCCGGGTCGGCAAAGTTGGTCGCCATAGGAGGCATGACGATCCGGTTCTTCAGCTCCAACTTCCCTATTTGCAAAGGGGTGAACAATTTCTGAAAAAAAGTCATACTTCAACCTCCCGTAAAATTTGAGCCAGCGAAATGGCAAAGATGCGTTTTTTCTGGAACGGGGGCAACCCAATCCAGCATCAGCGGAAAATCCAGTTTCTCCTTTCTATTTTGCGGAGAAATCGATTCCTACAAAGGACCCTAAGAAATTGGCCATCGCACTCGTATCCTTTGATCCGTATCCGCTGGCGGAAGCTGCCCGGTAAACCTGGGTGGCCATTCCCGTGAGGAGCATCGGGGTTCTCATCTCCTTTGCCGCCTGAAGGGCAATTTCCAGATCCTTGATCATCAGATCGATCCGGAAGCCGCCGTCGAATTTCCCGGGGATGATGAATTGGGGCAGCTTGGTCTGGAGATGAAAAGAATTGGCCGAGCACTTGCTTAATATTTCAAAAACCCTTTCGGGGGCGATGCCGGCCTTCCGGGCCAGCACGACACTCTCGCAAAGAATGAGCACGTTCATCCCGGTGATGATCTGATTCAAGGCTTTCACCATCCGCCCGGTTCCAACCGGCCCCACTCGGAAAATCGTTGTTCCCATGGCTTCCATGAAGGGGGCGGCCCGGTCAATCGTCTTGTCCTCTCCCCCCGCCATGAAGGTGAGCTTGGCCTCAACGGCGCCCTTCACGCCTCCGGAAATGGGGGCATCGATATACTCGACTCCCCGGGCTTTCAAAGCCTCGGCAACTCGCTGGGCGGCGGCCGGGGTTCCGGTGGTGGCGTCGAGAATCAGGGCGCCGGGAGAAGCTCCCGTGAGAATGCCCGCTTCTCCTCCGATTACCGCATCCACTTCGGCATCGGTGGGAAGGCAGAGGACCAAGAGCTCGCTCGCCCTGGCCACCTCGGCCGGGGAGGCGAGAAGGGATGCCCCGGCGGCTTTGAGGTCGGAAACCTTCTCCGGATGCCGGGCGTATACGCTTAAAGAATATTTTGCCTTCAAAAGATTGTGAGCCATCGGTTTCCCCATTTGGCCCGTACCAACGAATCCGAGTTTCATTCGGTTCCTCCTTTTTGGCCAGTTGCCTTGCGGCCCCCTTACCCTAACCCTCTCCCCAGGGGGAGAGAGAAGGATCAGGGGGAGTTAGCATATAACTTTAGATGGAAACGATTTATCCGTGCCGGTAATAAGAGCCTTCAGGAGACTCTTGACCTAAATTAATGCCTTCCCAAGCCTTTTTCCCAAAGCAGGCGCATAAGGGGATAGAACAAAACAATCAGCGCTAACGCCAACAAAACCCCTGAAATCGGGCGGGTGAAGAAATGGAGCGGATTCCCCGTTCCGAACAAAATCAGAGCCTTGCTGAGATTTTGTTCCATCATGGGGCCGAGGACAAAGGCCAAAACGAGGGGGGCGGGCTCAAAGGAAAACCGTCTCAGGAGATACCCCAGAACTCCGAAAAAGATCGTCATAAAAACATCCGGGATGCTGTTGTTCAAGCCATAGGCGCCCAAGAGGACGAACATGATGATGAGAGGGGAGAGGATGGCATAGGGAACCCGCAGAATCTGGACGAAAACGCCGATCAGCGGCAGATTCAGAACCAAGAGCATGAGGTTCCCGATGTACATGCTGGCGATGACCCCCCAGAAGACGTTCGGCCATTTTATCAGAAGGAGAGGACCGGGAGTCACCCCGTGAAGCATCAGGGCGGCCAGCAACAAGGCGAGAACGGAATTGGTGGGGATGCCCAGAGTCAGGAGAGGAACGAACCCCCCGGCCGTGGCGGCATTGTTGGCCGTCTCCGGGCCGGCAACCCCCTCGATGGCCCCCTGTCCGAACCGTTCCGGGCTCTTGGAGACCCGCTTCTCCACCGCGTAGCTCATCAGGGAGGCGACCGCCGGCATGCCGCCGGGCAGCACCCCGATTCCAAACCCGAGTCCGCTCCCGCGGACCATCGGCCACAGCGATCGCTTCCAGTCATCCCGGGTGGGCAAAAGGTTTTTGGGGACTTTCAGGATGGACCCGGTCTTTTCCCGCTGCTCGATGTTGAATAAGATCTCCCCTAGGCCGAAGATCCCCATCGCCAAAGGAACCAACCCGATGCCGTCGCGGAGGTAAAGGGTTCCGAAGGTATACCGGTCCACGCCGTGAATCTCATCGGTCCCGACGACGCCCAGAAGGAGGCCTAAGACGGCCATGAGGAGGCCGCGGGCCGCGGATTTCCCGACGAGGGTGCCGATGCAGGTAAAGGCGAAGAAAAGAAGGGCGAACATCTCCGCCGGGCCGAATTTGAGGGCCGCCTCCGCGAGAAAAGGAGAGATGAGCATGACCGCGAACACCCCCAGGGTCCCGCCGATGAAAGATCCGAAGGCGGCCATTCCCAGGGCCGCGCCCGCGCGACCCTGGCGGGCCATCTGGTAGCCGTCCAGGCAGGTGATCACGGAGGCGGCTTCGCCCGGAATGTTCACGAGGATGGAGGTGGTCGACCCTCCGTACATCGCTCCGTAATAAATCCCGGCGAGAAAGATCAGTGAGGAAACCATCTCCATGCCCACGGTGGCGGGCAGAAGCAGCGCGATGGAGGCGGTGGGACCGAGGCCGGGGAGAACGCCGATCACGGTCCCGATCAAAACCCCGAAAAAAACATAGAGCAGGTTTCCGGGGGTCAAAGCCGAAAGGAGGCCGGTCAAAGCGGGTCCAAGGGCATCCATGGTCGACCTTTCACCACCCCTTTGGCAAAGGAAGGATTCCCAACGGCAGGGGAACCTTGAGCAAGACCCGGAACAACAGCAAGGAAATTCCTGCGGCCAGCGCCGACGTCGCCAACACAGTAAACCAACTGCGGTTTTCAACCCAGCGAAACTGGACCACCAGAAACCCGAACGTGGAAAGGAGATACCCGCATTCATTCAGAATTGCGGCATACCCGATGAGGGAAACCAGGGCAATAAAAAAGGGGATCCATTGCGAAGCTCCGGGGCGAAGGGGTTTTTCCCCGGGCCCGGGGTGGAGGATGAGCCACGCTCCCAACCCGCCCATTGTCAGGGCGATGAGGAGCGGGAAGAAGCCCGGACCGGGAAGCTTGGATGTCCCCGGGTCCAGCTTCCAGCCCGTGTACGTCAGGAGGATTCCGCCCAAGAGAGCAGCGACCCCCGCCACGCGGTCTACACGGTCCATCCTCTCGGTCTCCTTCACTATTGCTTCAAGGAAGCGCCGACTTGATCATACATCGCCTTCAGCGTCTTCCGGAAATCCTCCCCGCTGAGGTAGGATAGTTCGACCTTCAACTTGTCGGCGCTGGACTTGAACTGCGGGTCGTCAAATACCTTTCGCAGACGGTCGTGAAGCTTTTGCACAACCGGTTGGGGCGTCCCCTTCGGGACCACAAACCCTTTCTGGTTCTCGATGAAAACGTCGATGCCCAGTTCGCGCAGGTTGGGAATGTCCGGCTCGACCGGCGAACGATCGAGGGAAGTGAAGGCCAGGGACCGGACCCTTCCTCCCTGAACGAGGGCATAGGCCTCATTGGGGGAGGCCATGGCCACATGGACGTGGTTCCCCGCCAGGGCGGCGAGCGTTTCCGCCCCCCCTTTGTGGGGAACATGGCGCAGGCGGATTCCCGTCCGCTTTTCCGTAACCACCACCGTGGCATGGTGCAAACCGCCGATCCCCGCATGGGCATAGGTATATTTCTCCGGGTTCGCCTTGGCGTCGGCCAGGAAATCCTTCATGGTTTTCCAGGGGCTGTCGGTCCGGACGTAAAAACCGATGCGTTCGATCATAAAACGGATGACGGGAATGAAATCCTCGATGGGGTTGTAGGAGAGGCTTTTGAAGTGGGGGATGGAAACCGTTTCGCTTCCTCCGGCCACAAGGATCGTGTAGCCGTCCGGCTTGGAAGTAGCGACATACTGGGCCGCAATCGTGCCTGTGGCGCCGGTTTTATTGATCACCGCCAGCGGCTGCCCCAAGTATTTCGGAGCCGCATCGGCCACGGCGCGGGCGATCATATCGGTTCCCCCTCCGGGGGCAAACCCGACCATCACCTCAACCGGCTTGGTTGGGTAGTCCTGGGCGCCCGCCGGACTTCCGGTGATCGCCAAAAGAAGGCCGAGAATCAGGCTGGCTTTTTGAGATCCGAATTTTCCAAACATGCCCTTTCTCCTTTCTTGCTTGAAATTCGCTTTCCGCCCGAGCGGCGGAGAAAAGATTTACGCTGAGATCGTTATCCGAATCAACGAGCCGGGAAGGGCAACCGAAAGGTACAACAAAAAGGGAGGGGCTGTCAAGGCTTGATGGCCTCGTTGAGGTAACCCTTCAGTCACGAGTGGCCGGCCGCAACGGATTGAGGTCCGGATTAAAGGCCAAGAGACGCCCCGGCCTGGGGGTTCGGTCGGTCCGCTTGGAACCATAAGGCGGTGATTTCTTCGTGGAGGGGGCGGGGGCCAAGGCCTCCCGCATCCTTCGGCGGAGATTCGGCGCTTTCTCCGAGTCTCTGCCCATCCCGGCCGATGCTTCCGGCGCGTACCGCGCGAACCCCCAGGCCACAACAAAGCTTGTCCCGGGCCACCCGTGACTGAAGGGTTACTATTTTTGGGGATTTTGGTTTGACAATTCAGCAGAATAATTGTATACATTATTGTATTTTAATCCAACACAAAGAGACCTAAAGATGCCCGGGGTCAGCTCCGAAAAGATTTTGCGGGAAATGGAAGCCGCCATCCTCTCGGGGGAGTTCAAACCCCGGGAGCATCTGGTCGAAATGGAGCTGATCGACCGCTACGGGGTCAGCCGCACGATCATCCGGGAAGCCCTGAAGAAGCTGGAGGGCAAAGGACTGGTCCGGATCGTGCCCCACCGGGGGGCGAGGGTCGCGGACCTTTCCATTCAGGAAATCGAGGAGATTTATTTTGTGCGGGCGGAAGTGGAAAAGATTGCGGCCCGGCTCTTGGTCAAGAACATCCAACCCGAAGAAATCGAGAATTTGAAGAAGATCGCGCGAGAAGTGGAAGGCCATTTGCGCCGCAAGACCGAACAGATGATCGAAAAAGACGGGGAGTTTCACCGGGCCATCTACCAGACCTGCCGCAATCAGCATCTCTGCGATCTTATCGACCACCTGAAGACCGAGGCCTACATCGTCGGCTACAACGCCTGGTCGATGCCCCGGCGGATCGAGGAGTCGATCCGGGAACACCGGGAGATCGTCGAGGCGATTGCGAAGAGGGATGCGCCCAAACTGGAGAGACTGATCGTCAAACACCTGACGTTTTCCAAGAACAGCTATTTGGAGCAGCTGCGCGGGAACGCCCGCCGGCCGCCCGCCGGCAAGGAGAGAACCGTTGGCTGAGGTAACCATTTACCAGGAGTTGTGCAAAGGGGTGGAGGAATGCGGGATCTGCATCGAGGTTTGCCCGAAAAAACTCTTTTCCCCCTCGGAGAGTTTAAACCGGAAGGGCTATAAACCGCCGCGAGTCGAGAATCCGGAAGCCTGCACCCAGTGCCAGAACTGCATGATTTACTGTCCGGATTTGGCCCTTGCCGTGGAGCCGAAGAAGTCCGGGAAAGGAGCCAAAAAATGAGCCTTCCCCGTGTTCGACCCGGGAAGTACTTCATGATGGGCAACCTGGCCTGTGCGGACGGGGCGATCGCCGCCGGCTGCGAGTTTGCCGCCGGATACCCGATCACCCCGGCTACGGAGATCGCGAACCGCCTGGCGGAACGGCTTCCCCAGGTGGGCGGCGTATTCCTGCAGATGGAAGACGAGATCAGCTCGATTGCGGCGATCGTCGGGGCTTCCTGGACCGGCAAGAAAGTCCTGACCGCCACCTCGGGGCCCGGCATCAGCCTGATGCTGGAAAACATCGGTTTCGCCTTGGGGGTGGAGACGCCCTGCGTCATCATCAATGTCCAGCGGGGGGGGCCCACGACCGGGATGCCCACGGCCGGCGTTCCCGGAGACATGGTGCAGGTCAAGCGCGGATCCCACGGGGATTACGAGATCATTGCCCTCTGTCCCGCCTCGCCCCAGGAGATGTTCGACCACACGGTGCTCGCCTTCAACCTGGCCGAAAAATTTCGCACACCGGTTTTCATCCTGGCGGACGCCTTCATCGGCCACATGCGCGAGGAGGTGGTCATCCCGGAAGCGGACCGAATCGAGATTGTGAACCGGAAGCTTCCGGACCCGGGAGCGGACCCCCAGAAGATCCGGGGCTTCCTCGACGAGAACGTGGCGCCCATGCCGATTTTCGGCCGGGGGTTCAAAGCCCATGTCACCAGTTCCTGCCACGACGAGTACGGGAAGAGAAACCTGGCCGATGTTTCGGCCCTCGACCACTTTGTCCGCTCTCTTTGCAACAAGATTCTCCGGCACAAAGATGAGATCGTCAAAGTGGAGAAGGGGAACGAGGGCGCGGAAGTCGTCCTGGTCTCGTACGGGGCGGTCTCCCGGGCCGCGGCCATGGCGGCTCTGCGGGCCCGGGAAGAAGGCCTTTCCGTGGGAACGCTGCGGTTGATCACCGCCTGGCCGTTTCCGGAGGAAGAGATCGAAAAAATGTCCAAGAGCGCTCGGAAGGTCATCGTCTTGGAAAACAACCTGGGACAGCTCTTCCCGTATATCAAGGCGGCCGCCGACTGCCGCGCCGAGGTGTCCTTTCTGCCGCCGCGGGTGATCGGGGAGATCCACGACCCGGAAACCATTTTGAAAAAGATCAGGGAGGTTTTGTCATGAGCGCCGTGGTTCACCCCCTCCATCGGTTTATCCGCCCGTCCGTAACCGGGACCACCAACTGTCCGGGGTGCGGAAACGGAATCGCGGCCCAGGCGATCCTGCGCGCCATGGATGACCTGTCGTTGACCATGGACGATTTTGTCTTTGTTTCCGGGATCGGCTGCTCGGCCTGGATTCCCAGCCCCTATTTCAACGCCGATGTTCTGCATACCACCCATGGGCGGCCCATCGCCTTTGCCCTGGGGATCAAGATGGGGCTCCCGGAGAAGAAGGTGATGGTGGTCAGCGGGGACGGCGACCTCACCGCCATCGGCGGCAATCACCTGATCCACAACGCGCGGCGCAACGTGGACATGATCGTCCTCTGCCTGAACAACGGGATTTACGGAATGACCGGAGGACAGGCGGCCCCTACGACCCCCATGGGCCTGAAAACCACGACCACCCCTTATGGGACCTTCGAAAACCCCTTCGATATTTCCCGTTTGGTCATCGCTGCGGGGGCCTCTTTTGTCGCCCGGTGGACGACCCATCAGGCGAGACAGCTCACTTCCTCCATCAAGAAGGCCATGCAACGAAAAGGCTTCTCCTTCATCGAGGTGATAACCCAGTGCCCGGTGCAGTTCGGGAAGAAGACCGGGTCCGGAAGCGCCGTGCAGATGATGCGGGAATACAAGGAGAACTCGATCCCGGCGAAGGTCGCCGAAAAAATGTCCGCGGAGGAACTGCCGGGAAAGATCGTGGTGGGGGAGTTCGTGAATAAAGATATTCCGGAGATGGTCGAAGAGGTGCGGAAGATGAAGCAGAGAGCCTCGGGAGCGAAGAAATGAAGCGAACAGAGATTTTGATCGGCGGCGTGGGCGGGCAGGGCGTCATCCTGGCGGGAATCCTGTTAGGGGCGGCGGCCACGCTCTTTGACAACAAGAAAGCCGTGCAGACCCAGGCCTACAGCTCCGAGCAGAGGGGCGGCATGGCCCGCGCCGAAGTGATCCTCGGCAGCGACCCGATCACCGACCCCCAGGTGCGCCAGCCGGACATTCTCCTCGCCCTGGCCGAGGATGCGATCAGCCGGCATCTCCACAAGGTGAAACCGGGGGGGGTGGTCGTGATCGACTCCGACCTCGTTAAAAATACCAAGCCGGGAGACTATGAGCTTCTTTCGCTTCCGGCCACCAGCATCGCGGAAAAGGAGATGGGCAACATCGTCGTGGCCAACCTGATTCTCTTAGGGGGATTGATCAAAAAAACCGCCATTCTTTCCGTCGGCGCCATGGAAAAGGCGATCGCCGGGAACGTGCCGCCAAAGGCGAAGGAATTGAACCTCAGCGCTTTCCGCCGCGGCCTGGAAATTGGGTAATATCGTGAGCGCGCAAGTCGCAAGTCGTAAGGGGTTTTACTCCTTGCGCCCTCGCGCCTGACGACTTACGGTTTTTATGGATTTTTAAACATTTTTTTCAAAGGAGGGTTTTATGGCTGTCAAGACCTACGATGAGTACATCGCCAGTTTGCGTAAGCTCAAACCAACCGCCTACATGTTCGGGCAGAAGCTTGAAAACGTGGTGGATAATCCGCGCATTCGCGGCGGGATCAATGCCACGGGGGCAACCTACGAAATCGCAAATTCGGAAAAGCACCGCGATCTTCTCACCACGATTTCTCCCTTTACCGGGGAACGCATCAATCGTTTCACCCTGCCTCCCCAGTCCATCGAGGACTTAGTGGCTCGCGTGAAGATCAACCGGATCCTCGGCAACAGCGTGGGCACCTGCCATCAACGGTGCACGGGCCTCGACTGCATGTGCGCCCTGTCGATCGTCACCTACGATATCGACAAGAAATTTGGAACGCAGTATTACAACCGCTTCATCGAATTTCTGAAGCATATGCAGAAGAATGATTTTACGGCCAATGCGAGCGTGACGGATGTGAAAGGCGACCGCAACCTCGCGCCGCACGAACAGGTCGATAAAGATATGTACCTCCGGGTCGTGGAGAAACAAAAAGACGGGATCATCGTCCGGGGCGCCAAAGTCCATCAGACCGGTTCGCTTAGCGCCCATGAGCTGATCGTTCTTCCGACTCGGGCCATGGCCGCCGGGGATGAGGATTACGCGGTGGCTTTTGCCGTGCCTGCGGATACGAAAGGGGTCATTCATGTGGTCGGTCGGAACACCATGGATACCCGGGAGATCGAAGGGGTGGACTGCGGGAACGTCCGGTTCAGCAAATATTGCCCCACGGTGATTTACGACGATGTGTTTGTGCCCTGGGAACGGGTCTTCATGTGCGGGGAATTGGAGTTTTCCGGGGAGATGGTGAATCGGTTCTCGGCCTTCCACCGGCAGTCCCACGGCGGCTGCAAGTCCGGCAAAATCGACGTTATGACCGGCGCGGCCCTGTCGATGATGGATTACAATGGATCGGCCAAGGTGACCCACCTTCGCGAAAAAATTACCGATATGATCCACAAGGCAGAGACTCTTTACGGGTGCAGCCTGGCCGCTTCCTACGAGGGGAAGAAAGAACCTTCGGGAACTTACTTCATCAATTCCGTATTTGCAAATGCCTCTAAGATTCATGAAGGCAAGGATATGGCCGAATGCATTCGCCTGCTGATCGACATCTCGGGGGGATATGTGGCGGATCTGCCCTCTGACCGTGATTTTGAGAATCCGGAAATCGGCGGCCTGCTGAAGAAGTACATGAAAGGGGCCGCGGGGGTTCCGGTAGAAAACCGAGTCAAAATGCTGCGCCTGGCCGAGAAGTTGGCCATGGAGAGCGCCGACACGATCTCCGACCTCCACGGCGGCGGCTCCCCCCAGGCCCACCGCCTGACCATCATGCGCGATTCCGATCTGAACAAGCGCAAAGCCATGGCCAAACGCCTGGCCGGAATCGAAGAGAAAAAATAGAATTCAAGAAGTCAAGAATCCCGGGGGGCCAAGCCCCTGGACCGGGATCCATCCGAACCCGGCGTCCGCAAGGGCGCCGGCATTCCCTTCCGCTCCCTCCCCTTTCCTTGCCTTTGATAACCCTCCTGGCATTACAACCGAGGCCTTTGCAAAAGATCTCCCGCCTCGACGGGATCCCGCTTCGGACGGGGCCCCTCCGCCCAAAAACCGAATCCGCCCCTTTCCCCGCTCTCCAATTTTTCTTTTCAAGAGGCCTGCCATTATTTCCCAGCCTTCTTTTCTTGCGATATAATAAAGAAGTTCCAATTGGGCGTTTTGCCGGAGGCCGCCCAATTCGCTTTTCACCGATGGAGCCTTCGCCGTCGTTCCGTCTCCTCCATCCCTTCGCCGCAGGAGAAGATCATGAGAGATAAACACCCCTCGAAAGAGAAGCCAATCCAGGAAACGGAAACCCTTCGCAAGAAAATCTCGGACCTGGAAAGATTGCTTCAGGACCAGGCCGAAAAAGAAAAACACCTTGCCTTTCTCGCCTCCTTTCCGGAGTCCAACCCGAACCCGGTCCTGGAGGTGGAAGCATCGGGCGCCCTCCTCTATTTGAATCCCGCAGCAAAGAACTTGTTTCCGGATTTGGAAAGTCGAGGCCTTGAGCACCCCTGGTTTCAGGACTGGGATTCTCTGAGGGTCTTAACCGAGGGGGACCGGGGAGATTCCCGGATGCGAGAGATCCCGGTCGGTTCCGATTGGTTTGAGCAAAGGATTTATTTGGATCGGGAAAGGAGATCTTTCCGTTTTTATGGCTTTAATATCACCGAACGCAAGCGGGCCGAAAAGGCGCTGCAGGTAAGCGAAATGCGCCTGCAGGCCGTGGTGGACAACCTGCCGGTGGGCGTCTGGTTTGCCGATGAAGCGGGTAAGATCCTTTACGGAAATGCGGCGGGTCAGGAAATTTGGCAGGGCGCCCAGTATGTCCTTCCGGAGGAATTCCATGAATACAAGGCCTGGTGGGCGGATACGGGATTTCCGCTCGGTCCCGATGACTGGGCGGTGGCCCGGGCTGTCCGCAAAGGCGAAACCAGCTTGAATGAAATCTTGGATATTGAGTGTTTCGACGGCACCCGAAAAACCATAAATAATTCTGCCGTCCCCCTTTGCGTCGGAGACGGGCGTCTTTTTGGCGTCGTGGTTCTCAACGAGGATATCACCGAGCGGGAGAACTTATTGAAAGAAGTCCGTCGAACGCGCGACGAACTGGAGCAAAAGGTTCAAGAAAGGACCCGGGACCTAGCCAAAGCCAACCGGGAGTTGGCGGAGCAGTCGGGGATACTGGAGGGGTTCTTTTCTTCCACGATCACCCCGATCGTTTTTCTGGACCCAAAATTCAATTTTATCCGCGTCAATGAAGCCTATGCCAAGTGCTGCAACCGAGATATTCCCTCTTTTTCCGGGCGCAACCATTTTGAGCTTTACCCCCACCCAATAAATGAGGCGATCTTTCGGATGGTGGCGGAAACGAAAATACCATACCAAGCTTCGGCGCAGGCTTTATCCTTTTCGGGTCATCCGGAGTGGGGGACCACCTACTGGGATTGGACGTTAACGCCCCTCGAGGGAGAGGAAGGGCGGGTTGAATATCTGGTTTTCTCCTTGAATGATGTAACCGAACGAATCCGGGCGGGGGAGGCGATTCGGGAATCGGAGAATCAACTGCGAATTCTTTCCTCCCAGCTTCTTACCGCCCAGGAAAACGAGCGAAAACGGGTTTCACGGGAGCTTCACGATGGGCTTCAGCAGACTCTGACGGCCATCAAATTTAAAGTGGAAGCCTTCCTTCTGGGGATGAACAAGACTCGCCTGAAGGAAAAGGCCAAAACGCTCGAACCCATTGTCTCTATGATCCAGGAAAGCGTGAAGGAGATTCGGCGGATCCAGGCGAATCTGCGCCCGCCCATGCTGGATGACTTGGGGATCCTGGCTTCCTTAGCCTGGCTTTTCCGCGACTTTCAAGGCACGTATCCGGATATCCGGGTCGAAAGGGCCTTCCAGGTCGAAGAAAAGGACTTTCCCGAAGAACTGAAAATGGTGATCTACCGGATTTTGCAGGAGGCCTTGAACAACATCGGCAAGCACAGCGGGGCCGAGCGGGTGTCCATCTCTTTGCGCAAATTGGAGAACCGGATCGAGCTGGGGATTCGCGACAACGGTCGGGGGTTCGATCCCCAGGAAGCTCTTTCGAAGGAACAAAAGGAAAAAGGAATGGGTTTGGCGAGCATGAAGGAGCGAGTGGAGTCTTCCGAGGGAGTTTTTGCGGTCCGGTCCCAAAAAGGGGAGGGAACATGGATCCAGGCTTCGTGGGGGCCTCTTGGGTTAGAAAAAATCGATTCGGTAATATAAATCCACGGCCAGATTTGCTCCCCGGCTGGCCTCGACTTCCCAGCGTTTTGAAAGTTTGTATCTGACCTTCACCGCCTGCTCGTTATCGAATACCGAATACCCATAGCTGATATACAACTGGGGCGTCAGGTATTTTCCGATGCTCAGCATGGATCGGGACATGTCTCCGCCTTGGGATTCGATATCGACCCGGTCGATCCCTATTTTGCTTTTCAATTGGTCCACCGGCCCGGGTGAGTCGCCGCCCAAAAGCGCCCCCGCCCCCACGACCAGGAGGGACAGGTTCGCGCTCTTGGGATCGTAAGCCTGGCCGGTGACGAGGTAAGAAAGGATATCCTCGTCCTTCATGGCCGGATTGGAATACAATTTCACAATCGGCCGTTTCAAACTCCCGAGGATGGTCACTCCCACTTTGATGTCGCGCAAACCTTCCAGATCATCGGCGCGGCGCAGGGCCAAAATATCGAGCCCCGGATTATCGACGGGGCCTCCGGCAAAGAAGAGGCGCCCCCGGTCGATGCGCAGGTTCAGGCCGTAGCCGGTATATGAGCCCTCGACAACTCGGATTTCTCCCCGGGTGGAAATCTGATCGGGTTGCACGCCCCCGGCCTTCAGATCCAGATTCCCGGCCAGGCGGGCGTCCACGCCCCCGGCTTTGACCATCACCCGGTCGCCCAGGACGATTCTTACCTCCATATCCAGGGGGAAGGAGGCAACCCTCTCAACCGGCCGATCCATGATGACCACGTCAGAACTGGGCCGGACCATCCCCGCCCCGCCCACCTCCTGAATGAGAACTTCGGGAAGCAGGATTTCCCCTTTTACGGAGAGACCGGGAGGGGCCCCTTGGAAATCAAGCTTGGGGCTGCTTTGAATGCGCAAATCCGGCAAATAGAAGGTCTGAAATTTGTCCCCCCAGATTTTTCCCTCGTAGCTCTGAACCTCCCAATTTTTGAGCCGGACGGTCCCGCTTCCCTCGATTTGTCCCGGGCCCGAACGGGCCTTAAAATCCTCGATTTGGATCCGCTGGTCCCGGAGCCGGCAGCGCAAAGAGAGGTCCTCAACCCGGATCCCCAGCCCCGGAAGGAAGGCGCCGCCGTCGGTAAATTGCAGGGAGCCTTGCAGGTCGGGCCTTGCCCAGGTGCCCTCAACCTGCAATTCCAAGTCCACCTTCCCTCTGCTTTCCTGGACCGTTCCCGGGAAAACCGCCGAAACGAGTCCGTTCTCCTCCGCCTGACCGCGCAAGGAGACGCGAAGGGCGCGGGCCGGGTCAAACCGGAGAGGGATCCGCGCCGGAAGCGGCAGGCGGAAATTCCCCTGCAAAGACCCGTACGTCTCAAGGGTTAGGAGAAGGTTTCCCTGCACACCTTCTCCCCCCCAGGAGAAATCCACACCCCCCTGGCGCAGGCCCGCAGAGATCAGGCCGTTTTTCGTGCTCCAGCTGAATTTTCCCGGGGAGAGTTTCAATTCCCCTTTCGCCTCCAGCCGCCCTTCAGGCAGCCAGTTCCCTTTGACCTGACCCGCGGCTGTGCCTTCCAGGAAGAGCTCTTTCGGCCCCAGGGGCTTAAGAAGGCCGACATCCAAAGCGGTCCAGCTGATCTCCAATTGGCCCGCCTTGGGCAAGGCGAGCCGGGCGGATTCGGAGGATACGATTTGCCCCTCGACGGTTCCATGTTTCCGGGATTTCAAAACCCAGGAGGACCGCAGGCCCCTGTCCCCCCATTCCAGATCCGCGGATCCGGAGGAAACCTCCAAGTGCAGAGGGTCGGGGCCGTCGCCCGTCGGCAATTTCTCCCCCCGGGGAGAAAAACGAATTGCCGTATCCGCAACCCGGAGAGCTCCTTTGAATTGCGGCTGATTCCATGTGCCCCCGGCGTTAAAGTCAAGATCGACGTTGCCCCGGCTCTTGGCGATCCACTTCGGATAACGGGCGGCCAAGAACCCTTTCTCCTGCAATTGCCCCTTGACGGCGAGGGCCAACGGGCCTCCGGAATGGAAGGAAGGATGCAGACGGGCGGCGAGGGGGAGATGAAAAGTGCCTTTCAGCAAACCGTGGTCCGCAATAGTTAGAGAAACACCGCCGCGAAGACTCTCTCCCTGCCAGGTGAAATTCAGGTCCGCTTTTTGGAGGGTTACGGCCAGGGGTTTCGCCTCTTCCTGCCAGACGACCTCGGTTCGGGTTGTTTTCACTTCCCCGCCCGCCTCGACTTGACCGTCGGGGAACCATTGTCCGCTCGCCTGTCCCGAACTCTGCCCACGGAGAAGGAGTTTGGGGGGGAGTAGCGGGGAAAGGAGCGTGTGGGCAATCCCTTTCCACGTTGCGCTGATTTTCCCGGACCGAGGGGGGCCTTTTTGCACCGGCTCCGCCGCGGTTAGGCGGATCTCCAGGTTTCCCTCTTGGCCGAGGTCGAGGGCCAGGGTCGTGCGCAGGCCGTTTTCATTCCAGGCGCAGTTGGCCTTAGCGGAAAACGCTTCCAACTTGAGGGGATCCCGGCTGAAGGCGCCTTTCATGCCGAGGTCGCCCGCGATTTGCATCCCGTTCTTCCGCCAAAGGGCCGAAAGGGATCCGGTCGACTGCCCGGAAAGTTCCCCTCCGCGCAGCCAGGGGGTGAGGCGGGCGAGATCCAGATTTCCCCATTCAAGCCGCAGGGAACCGGAAAGGGGACCCCAGGCGAGATCGGCATCGGCCCGGACTTTTTCCCCCCGGGTGCTTCTTGCGGAGAGAGGCCCGAGAAGGAGGTTTCGGGCCGACAGTTGGATATCGGCGGGCGCCGAAAGGCTCCAGAGAGCCTGGGCCTCCTTGCCGGTCATTCGGGCGAGGGTCCCTTTCCACCTGCCGTTTTCATAGCCTCCTTCCAATTCGCCCTGAATCTCCCGCCCCTCCAGGTGTGACGCGAACCTGGCCTTGTGGGTTTTTAGAACGCCTGAGGTTTCGAGACTCAGAGCTTGAACCGGGAATGAACCGATTTGCAGATTTTCCAGGCGGGCATCAAGGTCAAAGGCGGATTGGCCGTCGGCTGCGGGTTCGTTCAAGCGGACGTCGGCGGTGAACGAACCGGCCTTGAATTCCCCCGTCGACAAATCGTTTCCCTTCCCGTGGAAGGCCCCGGTCAGCTGATTTTCCCGATAGCGGAGCCAACCGTTCGCCAAAAGGCGACCCTGCAGATCTGCCCTCACCTTGGACAAGTCGGTGAAACGGGCTTCCACTTGCACCTGTTCCCGGAGAATTCCCCGGGCCTCGAGGTCAAACCCCTGTCCCCGCACCTGCAAGCGGGCGATCTTCCAGAGGTCCTTCTCCAAACCGGCCTGCACCTCCCCGGTGAAGCGGTGATCGCGAAGGAGGCTTTCCGAGAAATGGGCTTTGAAGGCGGCTTCGGAGAGCCGATCCTGCCGCGAGAGGACCCGGCCTTCGAGTTTCAGATTCAGGTTGCCCTTCCATTCGGAGTGAAACCTGGCGGGGTTCAGCCCGGCGCCTTGAAGCCTGCCTTCCGCCTCAAGGCCGCGGGCCCAGGAAAAAGCGAGAGACCCTTGCACCTTGCCGTCTATCCATCCGGCATCGAGTTTGGAGATTTTCACCCCCCGGAGGTCGCCCTGAAACTCCCCGGATAATTTCCCTTCCGTCCACCCCTTTCCCTTGTTGACAATCCGGATTCGGCCCCGATAGGCGTCAAGGGGCCCCTTGACCTCCAGGTGCCCGGAGAGATCCGTGGCGATCCCCAATTCCGGATTGAGATTCACTTCCGAAAAACCCAACCGTCCCTGCAAAGAGGGGCGAACCCCGAAGGTCCACGCCCCCTCGCCCTCCAAGGTACCTTTTCTTCCCGGGAGCGACACCCGGAGATTCCGCCAATTCAGGGCCGAGGTCGTCAAACCAACCTCCCCCTCGAGGCGCAGGCTTTCGGTATTCTGCTTTTGCCCGAGGACCAGAATCGTGCCGGAAGCCTCTTCGGGTTTTGCCGGCGCCCCCAAGAGAAGTCTTGCGGAAAGGGAGTCCACCCCGGCATATTCCTTGGCAAAGGAGGTTTTCAGATCCAGATTCAGGGACGGGCGGGCAAAAGAGACCTTCATCGTCCCTTCCGCCTGCGCCACGGGGCCGGACAGGCGGAAATCGCCTATTTCCAGGAGATCCCCATCCCATTGCCCCCGGGCCGATAGGCGTCCCAAGGGAAGCGCTTCCTGATCGCGGTCCCGATAGGCCAGCCCCTGGATCCGGAGGGAGTCGATTCGGCCCTGGGTTTTGGAAAGCCAGTAGGGAACGGCCGGCCAGCCGAAAAAGCGGATTCCACCCGTCTCGCTGCCGCGGTCATGGAAAAGCACCCCTTCGAGCGAAAGCTCGTCCACAAGGACCTTGAGATTCCATAATTCCGCCGGCTGCCACCGCAAATGCAGGCGATCCGCGCGAACCTCGCCCCCGGCCCAGCGGATACGAACGCCCTTAAGCCGCAGCTCGTCCCGCAGGCGGCCTTGGATTTCCCCGGCGTCGATTTGCACGGGGGAGAAAAACGAGAGCGTCTTGAAAAACACCCGGGTGCCCTCGGCGGAATTCAAGGCCCAGGCGACGAGGGCAACCGCAGCCCCCAGCAAAAAAACCGCCGCCGCCAAACCCAGAAAAATATATTTCCTCTGCTTTTTCACAAGGCGAACCCCAGAGACACGTGCAACTGGATCTTCGGATCATCGACGTTGATCTGCCGGGCCACGTCGACCCGGATCGGGCCGGCAATAGTGTAATAACGAATTCCGATTCCCGCCCCCTGGGCCAGATTCAGGCTGTCCCAGCTGTTAAAAGCATTGCCCACGTCGTAGAACGCCGCGACCGCCCAATTTTTCGTAATGGCGTATTCCAACTCCAGGCTGCCGACCAGGAGGTTTTTCCCCCCGGTTACGTTTCCGGCCGCATCTTTGGGCCCGAGAGACTGATAAGTGTAACCCCGGACACTGCGGTCGCCTCCGGCGTAAAAGCGGAGGGTGGGGGGCAACTCCGTTATCGGGTCTCTCTCCCAGGTATATCCCACCTGGAAACGGGGGAGCAAAGAAAGGCGGGGGGTCAAGGGGTAGAGGATGTCGCCATTAACCAGGACCTGGAAAAAATTGGTCTCCGCCCCCAGTCCGTCCGTGGACCCCCTCAATTCCAGATAATTCCGGAAGCCCCGGGTGGGACGGATGATGTCGTCGACCCGCCGGATGGTGAAGCGCAGGCCCGGCATGATCAGACTGGATTTCCCTTCCTGCCCGGCTTCGGAGTAGTCCTCCTGGCGGAACTGGACATAGCCCGAGCCCACGATCCCGTACCCGAAACTCCGGGCTTGCTCCGCTTCCAGGGTAAACAGCCGGCTGTCATAAGCATCCAGCAGCTCCTGCTGCAGCCCCGATTTCAGGAGAGTGCGATTGTCGACATGGCCGCGGCCCGGAAACGAATAGATGGCCGAAAGATCTTGTCGGCGCTCGGAGATACTCAAGTCGGTGTTGAACTCATGGCCCCTTTGGAAGGCATTCAGATCCTTGTAGCGGAGGGAAACTCTGGCCCCCGTGTCGGTGGCATAACCGACCCCGGGACGAAATCTTTTGGGAGGGGAGGGCTCGAGTTTGATCTTCACGGGCGCAAAATAATTCCGGGCCTCTTCAATATTCGTCTCGATCGTAGCCGAGGCGAAGCGATCGGAGTTGATCAGGTTCAATTGGGTTTGGTAGGTCTTGGTGTGGGAGCAGAGTTCGCCCGGCATAAAATCCAGGAACCTTTCCAAGTAGGCTTTCGGGTACATGGGGGCCCCCTCGAAGGTAACCTCGCCGTACCGGAATTGGTCCCCGGTTTCCAGGGCAAGTTCGATCTCGCCCTTAAACTCCCCGCGGTAGACCCGGACCGCACGGGTCGTGAATTTCGCCCCCAGGTACCCCAAATCGAGGGCTTTTGAGCGGAGCGCATCCCGGCCCAATTCGTATTTCCCCTGATGCAGGACGTCCCCGACCTTCAAGGGGAAGGCGGCGATCAGTCCCTTCAGAATTTTTTCCTTTTCGCCGACCCCTTTCAGGCTGATATCGACGGCGGAAACCCGCACCGGTTCCCCCCGGACAACCTGAACCTTCAGCACCTCGCCGTTTTCCTGGGGCGTCTCCAGGCTGACGGCGGCTTGGGCGTGATAATACCCGAGAGGTTCGAGGGCGCTGACAACCTTTTCGGGGGCCCGGCGCATAAAAATGTCCAGCAGCCCGCGATTCAGGACTCCTTCCTGGATCAACCCCGGGGGCAAAGTCAAGGCCGCCTGGACGTTCTTGAGCTCTTCCCCCTCGATCCCCGTGACGACGACCGAAAGCGGCTCTCCGGCCGGCCCGCAGGGCGGGTTCCCGAGAAAAAAATCCCCCAGACCGCGGCGAACAAGATGACGTTGCTGAAAAAGCGGAATCCTCGCGTAAATAACCTTCCTTCAAGGGGGGTATGGCGCCGAAATCGCTTGGAAAGAGGAACAAGGTGATTATACTTGGATGGGCGTTGCCAAGGCAAGCGCAAGATCTTCGGCAAACGGGAAATCCGGGGAAGCAGCGAATCCCGGGCTGGGGGCTTTGCCTTTCCTGATCCAAACAGGATTCGAATTGGGAGAGTTTTCGGGAAAGGGATGGCGGCCCGGCGCGGGGAGCGGATCGAGCCGAAACGAAGACGGCATCGGAAGCTTCCGCCTATCCCGGTGCGAATGGGATCCTAAGCAAAGCCCCGGGAAACGGGGGCCCGGCCCGGCAAGGGGGCTGATCGTCGGAGGGGGGTGGCCGGGTTGCCTGGCAACCGCTTAGACGACCCGGCTCATTCGCAAGGAAACTCCGCAGAGAAGTGGGTTATCCGCAGGCTTCAAAACATCACTTTCCCATACAGCATGAGGCCGGTAAACCCAAAACCGAGGCTCCCCTTCCAGTCAACGACATCCCCGTCGCCCTCAATGTCTAAATTGAAATAATTGTAGGCCAACCCGAGGCCGAAATGTTTCCAGATGTTATACTCCAGCCCGATCTTCAAATCCAGAAGACGGCCGGTAAACTGCTTGTATTCTATATAAAAGAAGTCGATGTTCTGTTTGATAAAAAATTTGGGCGTTATGGCGTAATCGAGACGGATCCCAAAAAAGGGCAGGGGGGCGGTGACATCCGACTCCTCCACGGCCCCCGAGGAGGTAGAGCTGATCCGGAATTTAATCGGGGCGACGTAAAGCCCGATTCCCAGACCGAAGTCGATTTTATTATCCTGCACCAGGGAATAACTGTAGGAACCCTTGAAGAGCCTGAAATCAAACTCCGTCTCCACGGTTGTGCCCACGGGATATGTCGTATCCCCTATGGTGATATCTCTTCCCAAGCTCTTGGTGCCGCTGCGATTCAGGTCGATGAAGCCGAAATCCAACCGGTGCCGGCGGCTGTCGCCGAGGCGGAAGATGGCATCCCCCCGGAAAGCGGTCATGTTGCTATCCAGCCCCAGGCCTTCTTCGACGTCGACCGCAATCCCCGCGTTCCGCACCCCGATGGTCACATCGGTGTTAAAGGAGGTGACGAACCCCCCCAAATTCAAGCTGAACCGCTCCCACGGCTTCTCCTGAGCCTTGTCGCTCTGCGCCCCGGCCCCGAGGACGAGCGCCAAACTCCCCAATGCGAAAATGGAGAAAAATATCGCGACCCGCTGAAATCTGCCACCTCTTTTCATCTTCTCCCTCCTTCAAATATTAATGGGACCATCAAATTCTGCTCGCAGGGAAGTTAGATCCGTCAATTCTTTCTCTTCGGGAGCCCTCTTTTTCTCCTTCCTCCTACTTCGATCACTGTTCTTCAAGGGGAGAGCAGAGCTTAGAGTTTGAATTCCCATTTCCCATGGGGGCAAATTAGAAAAATTCAACCACCCAGATCCGGGAGGGACGTAGACCTAACCGGAAAATGTTTACCATATGGCGAAAGGTTTTTCAATAAATATTTTTTGTTTCGTATCTTGGGGATGTTTTTGCATACGTTGTCCAACTCTTGACGATTTTCCAGGATTTGGATAAATTCGGTTCATGCCGAAGGAGACCAGGCTTGATAAACCCGGCGCTTTTCGCCATATCACGGATGCGAAACGCAGGGCCATCGGGAAAGGGTTGGAAAGGAAAACTTCTCTGTTTCCAACCGGTTACCCATCGGTCGAAGCGTTTTTTGTTGCCGGCAGGCAAACCGCCAAAGGTTTTTCATCCAGACGAAGAGACCTTATGGCGCTGCAGGGCGACAAGACCGGAGCCGCTAAATGGGAATTCTTCTTTTTCTTGAACAGATTGAGAATCTGAACTTTTCCGCAAAATAACTGTTTTTCTTATCAGCAAAATTGGGGATAATCTAAACAGCGGACAGAGTTTGAAGAGTCGGAACCCTCGTAGTATAAAATGAAAGGGCCCATATTATTGAAGCGGGCAACCGTGCCCCAGCGTCTCTGATCCCTGGAAACGGGAAAAAGAATGATAGGGAGATCTGCCATGCCAAAAAGGGATCCGCTTATTCTTGGAATCGATCTCGGCGGGACGAAAATCCTGACTTCCATTGTTAATTCCAAGGGGGAGATGCTTTCCCGCGACCACAGCCTAACCCCGGCCGCAAAAGGCTCGGAAGGGGTGATCCGGGCCATTCTCGCCTCGGCCGAGCGCGCTCTCCATGGGGCGTCCATAGCGATTGACCGGGTCTCGGGAGTTGGGATCGGGGCGCCGGGCCTGGCCGATCCGAAGACGGGCATTCTTTTCACTTCCCCCAATCTGCCGGGCTGGGAAGATGTCCCCCTGCGGGACATCCTTCAAGCAAAGCTCAAGAAAAGCACTTTCCTGATCAACGACGGAAATGCCGGCGCGCTCGGGGAGTATTATTTCGGGGCGGCGAAAGGAGCCGCTCATTTCGTCTACGTCACGATCAGCACGGGCATCGGCGGAGGGATCGTCATCGATGGAAAGATCCTCAACGGCTGCCAAGGTATGGCCGGGGAGATCGGGCACATGACCATTGCCGATGAGGGGCCCCCTTGCCATTGCGGGAATCGCGGATGCTGGGAAGCCCTCGCTTCCGGCACAGCCCTTGCCAACGCAGCCAAAAAGCGGATCGAGATGGGAGAAGCCACGGCGATCCTGGGCTTTGCGGAGGGGAAGATCGAAAACGTCACGGCGAAGACCGTCCAATCCGCCGCGGAAAAAGGCGACCCCCTTGCCAACCGGCTGATCCTCAAAACGGCTTACTATTTTGGGGTCGGCTTGGCAAACTTGGTCAACATCCTCAACCCCGAAATGATCGTGATCGGGGGCGGCCTTTCCAACCTGGGAGACCGATTGCTCAAGCCTGCCTACGAGGCGGCGGAAAAACGAGCTTTCAACCGAGCCTACCGGGCGGTTCGTTTCGTACCGGCAGCCCTCGGGCGCAATTCAGGGGTGCTCGGCGCCGCCGCCTACGCTTTTGAAGAAATGAAGGGGGCGCTCCGTGAGCCTGGGGGCAAATGCTTAGAGACCCGGGTTTTAGGCAGCGATAACGAATCACCGACCAAGCAGTAGGAGACGAGGGAGGATTTGCCCCGAATTTGAAGTCGAACGAGGAGGCGCTGGAGGTGATTCTGGAGGCGATCGGACAAGCAGGCTGCCGCGCCGGGATCGATATCGGATTGGCCCTCGACCCGGCGGCCAGCGAATTCTACGACCGGGGAAAAGGGAAGTATGTTTTCAAATCCCCCCAACCCCCCTTTGACAAAGGGGGGCGAGGGGGGATTTTCCTGGTTCATGGGTGTCGCCCGGGGCCTTAGGATTCTGTGGTAAATCGGCGCTTTTGGGGAAAGGTATTTCTTCTGGGTTCTCTCCGTTTGGCTTGCAAACGCACCTTGAAAATGGGGAGGTGAGACCGCCATGAAAATTGCGATCGGCTCCGATCATGCCGGATTTGAATTGAAGAAGAGAATTCACGCTCTGCTTCGGGAATTGGGCCACGACGTCGTTGACCTGGGCACGCACGACCCAAGCCCGGCGGATTATCCGGATTTCGCCGAGGCTGTGGGCAAAGCGGTTATCCAACGAAAGGCCCGACGGGGCATCGTGATTTGCGGCAGCGGGGTGGGCGCCTCCGTGGCGGCCAATAAAATTCCCGGCATCCGCGCCGGTCTCTGCCATGACACCTACTCCGCCCATCAGGGCGTGGAGCACGACCACATGAATGTGCTCGTGCTGGGCGAGCGGGTCATCGGTCCGGCGCTGGCTCAGGAACTGGTGCGGGCTTTCGTGGGGGCGCAGGAGAGCCGGGAGGAGCGCCACCTTAGGCGTCTGGGCAAAGTGCGTGCCTTGGAAGAACGTTATATCGGCAAGACGCCGCCCCAAAAATCTTCGGCAGAGAAGAAATGAGGAAAAACGCTTGTTTCCTTTGCCCACCAGGCGCGAATCAGGTTTGGAGAAGCGGCCATGAGGATGGAAGTGCTGGACGATGCCGATTCGGTTGCCCGAAGGGCGGCCGAGGTCATCGCCGGTGAGGCTCGGGCGGCTGTCCGCGCGCGGGGCCGATTCATCATCGCCGTCAGCGGCGGTCGCACCCCATGGGCTATGCTGCGCGCTCTGGCAAACGAAAAAGTGTTCTGGGAGGCAGTCCGGGTAGCGCAAGTGGACGAACGGATCGCCCCTGCGGGCGACCCGGGCCGGAACCTCACCCACCTGTACGAAAGCCTGATTGCGCACACCCCGCTGCGCCCGGAGAAAGTTTATGCCATGCCCGTGGATTCGCCTGATCTGGAGGACGCGGCCATCCGCTACGCCCTGACCCTCCGGGAGATCGCCGGCTCTCCGCCGGTGCTCGACCTGGTCCACCTGGGCCTCGGCCCCGACGGCCACACCGCCTCCCTAATCCCCGGCGACCCGGTCCTCGACGTTACCGCCCAAGACGTTGGGCTGACCGGGGTCTATCAGGGCAGGCGGCGGATGACCTTGACGTACCCGATTATCAATCGCTCTCGGAACATCCTGTGGGTGGTGACCGGGGGGAGAAAGCCGAAATTCTCGCGCGTTTGGGCAACGGCGATCTTTCGATTCCGGCGGGCCGGGTTTGCCGGGATCGGGCCTTGGTGCTCGCCGACCGGGCGGCGAGGGGGAAGTAAAAAGGAAAGGACCATCTCCTATTTAGTTGAAAAGAAAATCGGGTTTCCTGCTGAAAAGGATTTAAATTCAGTAGGTTCAGCGAACAGAGAAAACCTTTTATGGCCAAGGATCTCCAGCCCGGGCAAAAAAGCATTCGCCTTGTCAAAAAAGGCGGAGGTCTCTCTTTTCCCGATGCGGGATTCCGCCGTTTCAGCCCGGCTTTCCCTCCCTGAAAATACATGATTTTTCCCCCGGAAATGGGGTGAGAGCCCCATTTTAGGGTTCGATATTTCATGCGAAGCTATTCTTGATGAACTCGTAAAAAGTCGCTCAATCGATGGTTTCGATTGTAGGGGCGTCCGGCCGGACGCCCATTTTCTCGGGCGAGCGCCCGCTCGCCCCTACAATGCAAGGCGCGCAAAAACTGAGGAGTGAGGCCCCTTAGGGGCCGCAACGACGAAGTTGAAGCGCAACGCCGCAGATGGACTTTTTACGAGACCATCATTCTTTAAACACGGAATATTCAGTATGAGGCGAGAGGGGGAGGAGCCATGGCGGAGCAAAAAATCATCGACGTTGCGGAACAGAAGCGGTTGAATGACGCGCGCGAGGCGGGAATCCCGTGGAAGAAATGGGGGCCCTACCTGAGCGAGAGGCAGTGGGGTACGGTCCGCGAGGACTACAGCGAGGACGGCAATGCCTGGGACTATTTCACCCATGACCAGTCGCGCTCCCGGGCCTACCGGTGGGGCGAGGACGGGCTGGGGGGAATCTGCGATGAGAAGCAGCGGCTGTGCTTCGCTCTCGCCCTATGGAACGAGCGCGACCCCATCCTGAAGGAGCGCCTGTACGGGCTCACCAACAGCGAGGCGAACCATGGGGAGGACGTGAAGGAGTACTACTTCTACCTCGACAGCACTCCCACCCACTCCTACATGAAATATCTGTACAAGTACCCGCAGCGGGAGTTTCCCTACCGCGACCTGATCGAGACGAACCGGGGAAGGTCGCGGGAGGAGTTCGAGTACGAACTGCTCGATACGGGCGTCTTTGACGGCGACCGCTATTTCGACGTGTTCGTGGAGTACGCCAAGGAAGGCCCGGAAGACGTCCTCATCCGCATCACCGTTCACAACCGCGGGCCGGAAGCGGCCCGGCTGCGTGTCCTGCCGACGCTGTGGTTCCGCAATACCTGGTCGTGGGGCGAGGATGATCGCAAGCCTTCGCTGCGCGCAGCGGGACCTGGCGCTATCCAGGCCATACACCCTGAGCTGGGTGAGTATTGGCTGCATTGCGATGGCGCTCCGGAGCTGCTCTTCACCGAGAATGAGAGCAATGCGCAGCGTCTCTGGGGCCAGCCCAGTGCTTCTCCCTACGTCAAGGATGCGTTCCACGCCTACGTCATCGCGGGACAGGGCGGGGCGGTGAATCCCGCAAAGACGGGGACCAAGGCCGTGGCCCATTACATGCTGGAAGTGCCCGGCGGCGGCAGCAAGACGGTCTGCCTGCGTCTGGCGGCCGCCAAGACAAAAGATGCCTTTGGCGATTTCGAGAAGATATTCAAAAGCCGGATCGCCGACGCGGACGAATTCTACAACCGGATCACGCCGCAATCGCTAAGCGAAGATCAGCGCCGGGTGCACCGCCAGGCGCTGGCGGGAATGCTGTGGAGCAAGCAATATTACTACTTCGACCTGGAGCACTGGCTGCGCGAGCACAAGAGTCATCCGCTGCTCGAATCCGCCCGCCACGACGTGCGCAACACCGAGTGGTTCCACATGCTCAATGCCGATGTGATCTCCATGCCGGACAAGTGGGAGTATCCGTGGTATGCGGCCTGGGATCTGGCCTTCCACACGATTTCGCTGTCGCTGGTGGATTTTGATTTTGCCAAGGAACAGCTGCTGCTGATGCTGCGCAGCCTGTACTTCCACCCGAGCGGGCAGATTCCCGCCTACGAGTGGAACTTCAGCGATGTGAATCCCCCGGTGCACGCCTTTGCCACGCTCTGGCTGTACAAGTACGAGCGGTCGCTGGGCCGGGCGGACCTGCGTTTCCTGGAACGATCGTTTCAGGGGTTGATGCTGAACTTCAACTGGTGGGTCAACCGCAAGGACCCCTCCGGACGCAACGTCTTCGCCGGCGGCTTTCTGGGATTGGACAACATCGGCGTCTTCGACCGCAGCGCGCAGCTGCCGACGGGCGGCTCTTTGGAGCAGGCGGACGGCACCGCCTGGATGGCGTTTTACTGCCAGAATATGCTGGAGATCGCCCTGATTCTGACCGAACATGACCCGATGTACGAGGAGGTCGCCTTCAAGTTCGTCCAGCATTTCATGTGGATCTCCTACGCCATGGACCGCCGCGGCGAGCATCACGACGAGATGTGGGACGAGCAGGATGGATTCTTTCTATGATCTGCTGCGGCTCCCCGACGGCCAGGCGATGCGGTTGAAGGTGCGGTCGTTGGTGGGGCTGCTGCCGCTTTGCGCGTCCACGGTGTTCGAGGCGGATTCCGTGACGAAATATCCGAAACTGATGGAAATGATGGCCCTGTTTCGGAAACGCCACCCCGAATTTGTTTCCTCAGGTGACCCCGACCGACGAGGGTTTCATCGGATACAAAGAACGGCGGCTGTTGTCGATCCTCAACAAGAAGAAGCTGGAGCGGGTGCTGGGTTACATGCTCGACGAGAACGAGTTTCTAGGGCCGCATGGAATCCGTTCTCTCTCGCGGTATCACCTGGATCATCCGTTCATGTTTTGGGTGGGTCATCAGGAGTACAAGGTGCAGTACCTGCCGGCCGAGTCGAATACCGGGATGTTCGGCGGGAACTCCAACTGGCGGGGTCCGGTGTGGATGCCGGTCAATGTGCTGATCGTCCGGGCGCTGGTGAACCTGTACAGCTTTTACGGCGACGAATTCAAGGTTCAGTGTCCGACCGGTTCCGGCCGCTATATGACGCTGTTCGAAGTGGCGCAGGAAATCTCGCGCCGGCTGGCGGGCACTTTTCTGCGCGACGCCAATGGGCGGCGGCCGGTCTACGGAGGGATAGAGAAGTTCCAGGAAGATCCGCATTGGCGGGACCTGATCCTGTTTCATGAGTACTTCCACGGCGACAACGGAGCGGGCCTCGGGGCCAGCCACCAGACGGGATGGACCGGTCTGGTCGCCGTCCTGCTGGACATCTTTGGCCGTGTAGACGCCAAAACCCTGCTGGAGACCGAACGCGGGCGTCTTGGCGCCCGGCTTGTGAGGGAGCAAGTGGGCGGAGAACGGACGGGCGGGAATAGGGGAATATCAATTTGGCGTTTTGAAAAGAAACGCTAAATTGCATTGAAAAATGAAAATTGCAAATTACAAAGTGCAAATTTTGCGGAAAAGACCATCGATTTTTCAATTTTCATTTTGATTTTTTAATTCGCAATTCATTTTAGCCGTTTTTCAAATGGCTAAAGTGTTACAGGAGGGAATATGTCCGATGCTATCTATCCTTCGCTTTACCAAATCAACACCCGCGTCTGGCTGACGGAATTGTCCCGGAAGCTGGGCCGGGCAGCGACGCTGGATGACATTCCCGATGCCGCATTGGATCGCCTGGCAGAACTGGGCTTCGACTGGGTCTGGTTCCTGAGCGTGTGGCAGACCGGCCCTGCGGCGCAGGCGATCTCGCGAGCGAATCCCGAATGGCGTCGCGAGTTTGAGGAAACGCTCCCAGACCTCAAGGACGAAGACATCGCCGGTTCCGGGTTCGCCATCCAGAACTACACCGTACATCGCGATCTGGGCGGCGATGCGGCGCTCGCCCATTTGCGACAACGGATGCAAAAACGCGGACTGAAGCTGATGCTCGATTTTGTCCCGAACCACATGGCCCCGGATCACCCGTGGATTGAGGAGCACCCGGAGTATTTTGTCTACGGGAGCGAGAGGACGCGTTAGCGCGGGAGCCGCAGAATTACATCCGGGTCAACCGGAAAACGGGCGGACTTGATCTTGGCTTATGGCCGAGACCCATATTTTGCCGGCTGGCCGGATACGCTGCAGCTCAACTACGGCAAACCGGAATTGCAGCGAGCGATGATCGGCGAGTTGGAGCGAATCGCCGGGCAAGGCGACGGCGTGCGCTGCGACATGGCCATGCTCGTCTTGCCCGAGGTGTTCGAGCGCACTTGGGGCATTCGGGCTGATCTCTTCTGGCCGAAGGCAACCGAGTCCGTGCGGCGGAAACATCCGAACTTCCGGTTCATGGCCGAGGTCTACTGGGACATGGAATGGACCCTCCAGCAACAGGGGTTTGACTATACCTATGACAAGCGCCTCTATGACCGCCTGCGCGAGGGTCATGCCCGGCCGGTGCGCGAGCATTTCCACGCGGGGCTCGATTATCAGAACAAGCTGGCCCGCTTCCTGGAAAACCACGACGAGCCGCGGGCGGCGGCAACGTTCCCGCCCGAAGTGCATGAAGCCGCGGCGGTCATTACCTTCCTATCCCCGGGACTGCGTTTTTTCCACCAGGGACAGTTCCCGGGGCGCAAGAAACGCATCTCCCCCCATCTGGTGCGGGGTCCGGAGGAACCGAGCGATCCGAGGCTGGAACTTTTCTACGAACGGCTCCTAGCCTTGCTGCGTCAGCCGATCGTGCGCGACGGCCAGTGGCAATGCCTCGAGTCTCGTCCCGCTTGGGACGGCAACTGGACCTGTGACTGTTTCGTGGCGTATGCGTGGACCGGAAAGGACGGCGGGAAGTGCCTGGTTGCCGTGAACTATTCGGATCACCAAAGCCAGGGTTACGTCGCGATCCCGTGGACCGACCTGGGGGGACGTGTGTGGCAGTTGCGCGATCGAATGGGGAGGGCGATTTACGGGCGGGGGGGAGACGACCTGGCCGCGCAAGGCCTTTACCTGGATCTTCCGGCGTGGGCCTATCACGTGTTTGACGTGCAGAGGGCCGGAGCTTAGGGCCGGAGCGCAGGGGCAAGGATCTGGCGGCTCCAATATCCTGTCTTTTGCGAGATCAGCACCTGGGGGCTGCGGGGTGAACTCGGCCGGAAATACCAAAGGCCCGTGAACCTCACCGACGCAGGCTCTCTACCCCACCTAAACTTGATGGTCTCGTAAAAATCGCTCAATCGATGGTTTCGTAAAAAGCTCCAGATGCAAGGCGCGCAAAAACTGAGGAGTGAGGCCCCTTAGGGGCCGCAACGACGAAGTTGAAGCGCAACGCCGCAGATGGACTTTTTACGAGACCATTAACCTTGCGCCCCTAATCTTCCCCGCGATAGATCACCGGTCGCTTTTTGGAAAAGATGGAATTTTTCTGGAGAAGAAAAAATGAACGGCTCAATCGCTGAGACGGGCGGGATGACCCTCCATCAGCCCGACAACGACACCCTTGTGGTGTCCCTCACCGGAGTCTGGAAGATCGGGCGGGATCTCCCTTCCGCTGAAGAGATACGCAAGCGAATGGAATCGGCTCCGGTTCGGCGGGTCGCTTTTGAGACCCGCGAGATGAGAGACTGGGATAGCGCGTTGTTAACCTTTCTGCTGAAGCTCCGGGATTACGCCGCGCAGAAACAGATCCAGGTCGCAGATGAAGGCCTGCCGCAAGGCGCCCGGAGACTCATGGCCCTGGCCCTGGCCGTTCCGGAGAGAAAGGGGGCGCGCCGGGAATCGAAGCGGGAGCCTTTTTTGTCCCGGGTGGGGGAGGAGGGGCTCCAGTTCTTCCGCTCGGCAGGGGAGATGGTGGGTTTTATCGGCGAGGCCTTCTTGGCTTTCTTGAAATTGCTCCGCGGCCGGGCCCGCTTCCGCTCTTCCGACTTGGTTCTGTTTCTTCAGGAGTGCGGCGCCGAGGCCCTGCCCATCGTTTCCCTCATCAGCCTGCTGGTGGGAATGATCCTGGCTTTTGTCGCCGCCATCCAGCTGAAGTTGTTCGGCGCCCAGATTTTCGTGGCCGACATCGTGGGCATCGCCATGGTGCGGGTCATGGGGGCGATCATGACCGGGATCATCGTGGCCGGCCGCACCGGCGCGGCCTTTGCCGCCCAGTTGGGCACGATGCAGGTGAACGAGGAAATCGACGCCTTGAAGACCCTGGGGGTTCCTCCCATGGAGTTTCTGGTCCTGCCGCGGATGCTGGCCCTCGCCCTGATGATGCCCCTGCTCTGTCTCTATTCCGACCTGATGGGGATCCTGGGGGGGATGATCGTGGGGGTCTTCATGCTCGATTTGAGTTTTGCGCAGTATTTTCACGAGACCGCACTCAACTTGGAACTGACCCATTTTTGGATCGGTCTCTTTCACAGCTTTGTTTTTGGCATCCTGATTGCTCTGGCCGGGTGTCTGCGGGGGATGCAATGCGGCCGGAGTGCTTCCGAAGTGGGCCAGGCGGCCACCTCGGCGGTGGTGACCAGCATCATCAGCATCGTCTTGGCCACGGCCATCATCACCTTTGTCTGTCAGGTGCTGGGAATTTAGAAAGGGAGTATTGATGGTTTCGTAAAAAGTCCATCTGCAGCGTTGCGCTTCAACTTTGTCGTTGCGGCCCCTAAGGGGCCTCACTCCTCAGTTTTTGCGCGCCTTGCATCTGGAGCTTTTTACAAAACCATCGTTTCACCGACTTTTTACGAGATCATCAGAATTGGGGTAAGGGAGTGATGGAGGGATAAGAATGGAGTAATGGAAAGAACCAATCCCCCAATACTCCAGTATTCCATTCCTCCAATATTCCATTTGCCGCGTTTGGAGATAAACCCTATGGCAGAGGAACCGATCATCCAAGTCAATCATTTGGATATGGGGTATGGCAGTTTTATTTTGATGCGGGATCTCAATTTTACGGTCAACCGCGGGGACGTGTTTATCATCATGGGGGGAAGCGGCTGCGGGAAAAGCACCCTTTTGAAAATTCTGTTCGGACTGAAAGAGCCCTTACGGGGGCAGGTGAAGTATGGGGATATAAGCCTCTGGGAGGCCGACCCGGGCGAACGGGAGAAATTTATGCGGCGGTTTGGGATTCTCTACCAGCAGGGGGCCCTGTGGAGTTCGCTGACCCTGGCCGAGAATGTGGCGCTTCCCTTGCAATTGTATACCAAGCTGCCTCCGGCCCAGATGCGGGAGATTATCTCGCTGAAAATGGCTTTGGTGGGACTGGCGGGATTCGAGGATTTTTACCCTTCGGAGATCAGCGGGGGCATGCGCAAGCGGGCCGGGCTGGCCCGGGCCATGGCCCTCGACCCCGACATCCTGTTCTTCGATGAGCCTTCGGCCGGTCTCGACCCGGTGAGCGCCCGGCTGCTGGACGACCTGATCCTCGAGCTGCGGGACAGCCTGGGGACGACCATCGTGGTGGTCACCCATGAGCTGGCCAGCATTTTCGCCATCGGGAACAACTCGGTCTACCTGGATGTGGACAGTCGGACCATGACCGCAAACGGGGATCCGAAGAAGCTGCTGGCCGAGTCGCAGGACCCGAAGGTGCGGAGATTCCTGACCCGGGGAGCAGAAGGATAAAAAGGATTGGAGGGTTTATGAGCAAGCCGGCAAACAAGAAAGTGATCGGCGTTTTCGTTCTGGGAGCGATTGGCCTCCTGGTTGCGGCCTTGTTAATCTTCGGGTCTGGGAAAATATTTAAAAAGACTGTCCCCGTGGTTTTTTATTTCGAAGGGTCGGTAAAGGGACTCAACATCGGTTCCCAGGTGGTGATTCGCGGGGTCCCGGTCGGGTCCGTAACCGATATTGTGCTTCAATATAATCCTCAGGACATGTCCATTCGGATTCCGGTGCACGCGGAATTTGATCCGGAAAGGGTTATGAGAATCGCCGAAGCGGCCCCCACCGCGGGGGGGCGTGACGGAGAATTCAAAATGCTGATCGAGCGTGGGCTGAGGGGACAGCTGCAAATGCAAAGCCTGCTGACGGGCCTGTTGATGATTAACCTCGATTTTCTGCCGAATACGCCGCTTCGACTGGTGGGGAAGGATCCGAGCCAATTGGAAATTCCCACCGTTTCCACGCCCATGGAGGAGTTGTCCAAGAGGGTCGAAAAGATTCCGATCGAGGAGATTTTCGATAAACTGGCCAGTTCTTTAAGGGGCATCGACAAGGTGGTGAATTCCCCGGAAATGGAAGGGAGCATGAAAGCTCTCGCCCAGAGTTTGGACGAAACGAGAAAGCTGATAAAGAGTGTCAACGACGAGATGAAGCCTGTGATCGTCGGCATCCACGACACCGTGAAGGACTCCCGGAATTTGATAAAGAACGCGGATACCCAGATACAGGGGGTGGCTTCCGGCCTCGAAGGAGTGCTGGGAGATGCCCAGAAGCTGGTCCAGAACGTGGACCGCCAGGTCGGGACGCTGGCCTCGCAATTCGAAAGCACCCTGGACGGAGCGAAAAAACTCGTGGGCGATGTGAACGCCGAAGTGGGTTCGATAACCTCCGACCTGAGGAAGACTCTGGAAGAGGCCCGCGCGGCCCTTGCCCAGGTACAAAAGACCCTGCAGGTGGCGGAGGGCAATTATGCGGAGGGTTCGGCTTTTTATTACGATCTGAACGAGACCCTGGATGGGCTCAACAAGGGTTCCCGTTCCCTCCAGCTGCTGGCGGAGTATCTGAAACAGCACCCGGATGCGGTTATCTGGGGCAAAGGAAGATCAGGAGGTAAATGAAACATGGCTCGTTCCCTTTGGGTTGGGCTGCGATGGCTCCTGCTCGGGGCCGGTCTTGCAGCAGGATTGGGATGCGGGAGCACCGCCCCCGCAAAGTTTTATACGCTCAGCCCCTTGCCGGCAAGCGGAGAGATGAGGTCGGGAAAAGAGGCTTCCGGCCGGGGCCTGGCAGTCGGCATCGGTCCGATCCGCCTTCCCCAGTATCTGGTCAGGCAGGAAATCGTGACCCGCACCGCTGCCAATAAAATCGAGGTAGCGGAACTCGATCTTTGGGGAGGATCCTTGCAGGATGATTTTTCGCGGAACCTGATGGAGAACCTTGCCTTCTTACTGGCGGACGATCGGGTTTCCCTTTACCTCCTGCCGGCGGCGGGAACGGTCGAATACCGGGTGACGGTGGACATAATCCGCTTCGACGGGAATCGGGGGGGCGATGTGGAGCTGATTGCCAATTGGGCCATCCGGGAGGGACAGGGCAGCAAGGTTGTTCGGGTCCAGAATTCCCGGATCCAGGAACCGACGGGTGGGGAGGGTTACGAGGCCATGGTGGGGGGGATGAGCCGGGCCCTGGGCCGCCTCAGCCGGGAAATCGGCCAGGGAATCAAGGCCTTGCCTCGATAAAAAATCGAGGATCCCTTGCTGATGTTTCATTGATAAGATCTGTTCCTAAAGCAGAAATTTGAATATGAGCCGAGGGGCGGGAGCCGGCGGTTTTCTGATTTGGATTTCCATTTTTGAAGCAATAAGGTACAATTTACCTCATGCCGAAACCTGATGATCTTGTAAAAAGTAACTGAAACGATGGTTTCGTTTGTATGGGCGTCCTGCTGGACGCCCATATCGGGCGAGCGCCGTTCGCCCCTGCCATGCAAGGCGCGCAAGAACCAGGAGAGGGAGTAGGGAATAGGGTGTAGAAGTAAACAAGAAAATAAGTTTTTGCCTGCACCCTACCCCCAACCCCCTACACTCTTTCCGAAGTTGAAGCGCAACGCCGCAGATGGACTTTTTACGGAACCATCAAAGATTTGCGTCGGGATTCCATAGGGAGGGACGATGAAAAGAGTCGGAACGTTCCGGTTGGTGTTGATCCTGTTTCTTTCTTTGCAGATGGGGGTGCCGCCGGGGCTCCTGGCGCAGGGCGCCGAGGAACCCAAGCCTTTCACGCAGGAAGAGTTGGATCAGGTGGTCGCCCCGGTCGCCCTCCACCCCGATTCCCTGCTGGCCCAGATCCTGATGGCTTCCACGTACCCCTTGGAAGTGGTGCAGGCGGAGCGCTGGGCCAAGCAGAATAAGGATCTGAAGGGGGATGCCTTGACCGCGGCCCTGGAGAAACAGAATTGGGACCCAAGCGTCAAGTCCTTGGTGAATTTTCCTCCGGTGTTGCAGATGATGAGCGAGAAGCTGGACTGGACCCAGAAGCTGGGTGACGCCTTTATCGCCCAGGAAAAGGAAGTGATGCAAACGGTCCAGAAGCTCCGCAAGAAGGCGGAAGAGCAGGGAAACCTGAAGACGACCAAGGAACAAAAGGTGAGTGTCGAACAGGAGACCAAGACCATCATTATTGAACCTGCAGACCCGCAAGTGGTTTACGTGCCGACCTACAATCCGGCGGTCGTTTACGGGACGTGGTGGTACCCCGCGCCGCCCCCTTACTATTATTATCCGCCGGCATATGTGCCGGGCGCCGCCCTCTTCTCTTTTGGGGTGGGTGTCGCCGTTGGGGCAGCGTGGGGTTATGCCTGGGGAGGATGCGGTTGGGGGAACAACGAGGTAAACGTTGATATTGACCGCAACACCAATATTAATAACAACATCGATCGCGACAAAGTCAAAAATGACATGAAGAACAAAGGGCAGGTCAACGATCGGGGGCAAGGGAAGTTTCAGCATGACGCGAGCCACCGGAAAGGGGTTTCCTATCGGGACCAGGCTACAGCCCAGAAGTACAACCGGGGGTCTTCTGCCGATGCCGCGAAAAGTCGGGATTCCTACCGTGGAAGAGGGGAGCAAGGGAAGCAGGATTTATCCCGGGGTGGCGGGGACCGGCCAAGCGACCGGTCCGCCGGGGGCGGCGTGAGCGACCGGTCGTCCAGCGGTCAAAGAGACTCTGCGCGCGGGGGGCAGGACAGCGCGTTTGGAGGGGGCGGGGGAAAAGAAGTGAAGCAACAAAGCGACCGGGGTCGTTCAAGTCGGGAAAGCATGGGTTCAAGCGGCAAGGGCCCGGGGAGCGGAGGAAGTCGAGGCGGGGGCGGGGGAGGAGGAAGTCGAGGCGGGGGCGGGGGAGGAGGAAGTCGAGGCGGGGGCGGCCGCAGGTGATCGTCCGGCCCGAACGTTTCCATCCTCGCCGTCGTGAGCGAGGAAAATAGAATTTGCATCCGGGCAACAGTTTTTCTTTTCTATGACCGGTGAAACTTGGGGTCGCTTTGCAGTTTTTTCGTTCCTATAGGGCCTGACGGAGGGAAAAAGATGTCGGCACGCGTAAAAGGACAATGGTTTGCAGGTGGGTCTTGGGTTCTCGGATGGGTGGTCTTTTGTTTCTCCTTCTTGATCCTTTTTGGCCAGTTGGTTGACGCCGCCCAGAAGGGCCCGAAGACCTTTGCTTCTCCCGAAGAGGCCGTGAAGGCTGTGTTCGAGGCGGCGAAGCAGGAGGACGCAAAGGGCCTATCGGCCCTCTTCGGCCCCGAGGGGAAAGATCTCATCTCCACGGGCGATAAGGTCGCGGACAAGGGGGAACGAGCCCGCTTTGTCAAAGACTACGAAGAAAAAAACCAGCTGGTGCGGGAAACGGAAAACCGCGCGATCCTTGTCGTCGGCAAAGAAGAGTGGCCTTTCCCGATCCCTATTGTGAAGGCAGATGAGACCTGGCATTTTGACGTCAAAGCAGGGAAGGAAGAACTCATCAACCGGCGGATCGGGCGAAACGAGCTCAATGCCATTCAAGCCTGCTTGGCCTATGTGGATGCGCAGAGAGAATATGCCCTCAGGAGTCAGGGAAAAATAGGGCTGATGCAGTACGCCCAGAAATTTTGGAGCAGCAAGGGGAAGAAGGACGGTCTATACTGGGTCACCAAGGAGGGGGAAGAACCGAGCCCCCTCGGCCCGCTGGCGGCCAAGGCGGCCCGGGAGGGGTACTCCGCGGCGAAAGCCGGGGACAAACCCGTTCCCTATTTAGGCTATTTTTATAAAATCCTAAAGAAACAGGGCCCGAATGCCGCGGGGGGCGCCTATGATTATATGGTCAAGGGAAAAATGATCGGCGGTTTTGCCCTTGTCGCCCATCCCGCCGTGTATGGTGTTACCGGAATCATGACTTTTGTCGTCAACCATGAAGGGGTTGTGTTCGAAAAAGATTTGGGAAAAGAGACCGGGAAGATCGTCGGCGCCATGAATCGATTTGATCCGGATCAATCCTGGAAGAAAGCCGAGTAGGGAGGCTTTTTTTCGAACCGTTAAGCCGGACAGGGGGAAAGAGATCTCCCGGATGGAAACGAATGGATGTGTATTTTGACAACCACCGCGAAGCGACCGGCCGGGAAATAAGAATGAGAAAGGTTTTTTTTGTCTTTTTGGGAGTATGGATTCTTTGCTTGGGCGAATCCCGATCGCGGGGAAACGTTTGACACGTTTCGAGGAATCAAGTGGGGAGAAGATAGGAAGGCCGTTTCGGGGCTCTTGGCCGGGCCGCAAAGGGCAGGTGTGGAGGTCTACACTCGCGAGGAAAAGAAAACCGTTGGGGACATCGAAGTGGAGAATATATACTACCTGTTTTACAGGGAGAAGTTGGGGGCGGCCATGATCACCTTTGGGGGAGCGTCCAATTTTGCAGCCCTCAAGGAAGCCCTCCGCGAAAAATACGGCCCCGGCGAAAAACCCGAACCATTAGCAGAAAAATATGTGTGGGATTTGAAAGACCTCAAGATCATCCTTCATTTTTTGCAAGAAAACAAAAGCGGCGGCATCGATTATTTTTTCAAACCGGTCGCGCAGCAGAGAGAAGAAGACAGAACCAAAGCCAGGCAAAACGAAAAGCAAAAAAGGGTCGGCGATCTTTGATCGAGGAGAGGCGCTTCGGTTGGAACCGCCCGTCCTTGAGGGGGGCAAGGGCTTGGACCGTCCCCTCAGCCGCGCTCGCTACGGCGGGTAAGACCCCCCTTCAAAAGCGGTGAAAACGAAGAAGCATAACCTTACGGCCCATGTTCAAAGGCCGTGGATTTGACGGAGAAGGTTTCGCATCTTTCACCGTCCACCAGGACGATATCCCCGTCGCACATCAAGCCCCTCGTGAAATAAACCTCGGAGTCGGCGGAGAGCCGGCAATTCCGGAGCCGCATCTCCGCAATAGGGTGATTCTCCCGATACGCGACGAGTTCCCGGTCGTTTTTGATAACCACGAAAGAATACCCCTGCATGCTGATGCAGTCCGCCGGCGACGGGGCAGGAGCCAAAAGGATTCCAATTCCCGCCATAACGATCACCCATTTTGCCATCCGTTTTCTCCTTTCCCGGAGCCTCTCGTCGGCATTCCCCCCCATCTCCCGGGAGAGTCTTCCCCAAAGAGATCGAAGTCCTTTCGCGCCGCCACACTTCCTATCACAAATATATGATAGCAGAAAAAATAAGGTTTTTCATCTGCCGGTGGCAAGGAACAGTCTATCCAGAGGGGCAGGAAGCAAATTGGGGATCCTCGCTCATTTCCAGGAAATCCCCCCAAACCCCCTTGATCACCCCCACCCTGCCCCTCCCCCGTCCAGGGGGAGGGAATTTTAGCTCCATTTCAACAGGTTCACCCTCTCTCCTGCGGGGAGAGGGGAGGGTGAGGGGGAATTTCCCAAATTCTTTTTCACCTTCAGGGGGGCAAGGGGGGGGCTTAAAGTGCTTTCATTAGTCGGAAGGCGCCCTCATGCATGGCAGGTTATTTATAAAAGAGGTTCGGCAGGAAGAGGACCATTTGCGGCCAGTAGGTGCAAATGACCAGGGTGGCAATGAGGGGGATGAGAAACGGGGCGCAGGCCCTGGTGGTCCGCTCGAAAGAGATGTTGGCCACCCGGGCGAGGATGTAGAGGACCATGCCTACGGGCGGGGTGAGCAGGCCGATCATCAGATTCAAAACCATGACCAACCCGAAATGAACCGGGTCCACGCCGATCCTATCCATGAGCGGCAGGAGAACGGGGACCAGGATGGTGATCGAGGCGATGGTTTCCATGAAGCAGCCGACGATGAGCAGGAAGATGTTTACAAGGAGAAGGATGATCCAGGGCTTGTCCGTAATTGCGAGCACGACATCGGCTACGTTATCGGTTATTTTCGTGGTCGTGATCAAATAGCCGAAGATCGAGGCCCCGGCCACGATCAGGAGAATAATGGCCGTGGTCTCGGCCGTTTCCATGCTGACCTTTATGAAGCTTCGCAGAGACAGGATCCGGTACACGAACATCCCCAGGATCGAAGGCATAGACCGTGGCTGCAATCGCCGCTTCGGTAGGGGTGAAGACCCCGGTCGTCATCCCGCCGATCAGGAGCACCGGAGTCATCAGGGGCAGGAAGGCCTTTTTGAAAGTGGCCCAGAGAACCCGCAGGGAGAACCGGGCGTCGCGGTGGAAACCCCGGGTGTGGGCATACCAGGAGACCATGATCATCATGGTCCCGGCCATCACCAATCCGGGGATAAAACCGGCGGCAAACAGCTTGCCCACGGAGGTATTGGCCATAACCCCGTAGATTACCATGGGAAGGGACGGAGGAATGATCGGCCCGATGGTCGAAGAGGCCCCGGTAATGCCCACGGCGAAATCCACATCATAACCATGATCCTTCATGGCCCGGATTTCGATGTTCCCAAGTCCGCCGGCATCTGCTACGGCCGTGCCGGACATGCCGGCGAAGATGACCGAGCCGACCACATTCACGTGGCCCAAGCCCCCCTTCATCCAACCCACCAGGGCAAGAGCAAAATCATAGATCCGGGTGGTAATCCCGCCGGAGTTCATGAGGCTGCCGGCCATGATGAAAAAGGGGATGGCGAGGAGGGGAAAGGAGTCTGTCCCGCCGATCATCCGGTGAAGAACCACGAGATGGGGCTGAACCCCCTCGATCATTACATAGATGAGGGAGGCGCCGGCCAGAGAGATGGCCACGGGCACTCCAATGGCCATAAATAGGAGAAAACCTACGAGAAGAGCAAGGGTACTCATTGATGGCGTCCCTCCCGGCCGACTCTGCGTAAGGACGCTGGATCCGGTTCGCCAGTTGTCAACCGCTACCCGGATCGAACGGAAAGTCATCACCGCAAAGCCTACGGTGCAGATTCCATAGACGATGCTCATGGGCCAGTCTACGACGACCATCGGCTGGGTTTGCATAACCAGCGTGACCTTCCAACAGAGCCAGGTTGCGTACCCAAAGAAGACGGCGCGAATCACATCTACCAAGGTTGAAAGGAAGTGGGCCAGGCCGCGCGGGTAGTAAATATAGAGGAATTCAACGTGGATGTGGCTGAAACGCCGGACCGCAATGCCGCCCCCCAGAAAGGCTACGCACGTCAAAAGATATCTGGCGATTTCCTCGGTCCAGGCGAGCGAGTCGTTTAAGGCATACCGGGTGAAGAACTGCAGGAAGACGACGATCGCCAGGGCCCAGAAGAAGACCAGGGTGACCCAGTCTTCGGGGCCGTATTGTTTCAAATTCACCTCGGTTTCGTCGCTCGTACCGACGACCGGCTCGCCGAGGTCGGGGCCTTCGTAGCTTTCCGCGGACATTCTCCGGCTCCGTCGATTCCCCTTTGCTTGCAAAGAAGGGGACGCGAAAAAACAGCGCGGCTCACGTTGGCAAAAATCCGGCCGCTGCGAGCCGCGCGAAAGGAATGGGGGTTACTTTACCGCCTGGAGGCGGTCGTACAGCTCCTTGGTCCACACAGCGCCGGCGGAGGCGTCGTTGTGGATCTTCACCGCCGCCTCGCGGAACGCCTTGAGATCCGGCACCACCACGGTCTTGCCCTGCTGTTTAAACCAATCGACCAGCTTTCCCTCGGACTCGCGGATAGAAGCACCGGCTCGGATCGAGGCTTCCTTGTAAACCGATTCGAAGATCTTCTGCTCCTCGGCGGTGAGCTTTTTCCAGAGCGGGGAGCCGATGACCGTAGTCAGATTATCCAGGATGTGGCCGGTCAAATTAATGTGGGATTGCACCTCGAAGAATTTCTTGGCCTGGATGGTGGGGAGGGGATTTTCCTGGCCGTCGACGGTCTTGTTCTGCAGGGCTAAGTAGACTTCGGCAAAGGCGATGGGGGTGGGATTCGCCCCTACGGCCTTGGCATACATCATGTACATAGGGGCCTGGGGGACCCGGAGTTTCATGCCCTTCATGTCCGCGGGTGTGTTGAGGGCTTTGTTTGCCGTGGTGTGGCGGGCGCCGTAATAGGTCAGAGCCACGATCTTGTGGCTGGTCTGCTTAAAATATCCGTCGGTCAGCTCGGTCAGGAGCGGGCTCTGGCTGTAAGCCTTCCAGTGGTCGAAGTCCCGCCACATATAAGGCCCATTGACGATGGAAATAGGTTTGTAGGTAGCCCCTACAAAAGAGGCGCCGAGGTAGGCCATGTCGATGGTGCCCAAAGGCATGGCCTGGGCAAGCTGCTGCTCGTTCCCAAGCGCGGAGGCAGGGAACACATCGATCTGGAATTTGTTGTTGGTCCGTTTGGCGATCTCGGCTGCCGCCCAGAGCGCTTCCTTGTGGAAGGCCTCGCCGGTCTCGTAAACATGGGCAAATTTGAGTTTGGTCTGGGCCGCCGCCGGCATGGCTGCCAGCAGGGCGACAAGAATGAAAACGATTCCGATCACGAGTGGCTTTTTCATGAGATTCCTCCCTTTTTGTTTAATAAATCCGCACCTTAAGATAGTGTGAATATACTTAGAAAGAGAATCGAGTGTCAAGAGAATATTCGGGTCCGATGTAACCCTTCAGTCACGGGTGGCCGGCCGCAACGGATTAAGGTCCGGGGTAAGGGCTAAGAGGCGCCCCGGCCTGGGGGTTCGGTCGGTCCGCTTGGAACCATAAGGCAGTGATTTCTTCGTGGAGGGGGCGGGGCCAAGGCCTCCCGCCTCATCTTGCGGAGGTTCGGTGCTTTCTCCGAGTCTCTGCCCATCCCGGCCGATGCTTCCGGCGCGTACCGCCCGAACCCCCAGGCCACAACAGAATTTGCCCCGGGCCACCCGTGACCGAAGGATTACGGTCCGATTCCCTCTGCTGAGGGTTTTTCGGATCAAAACCCGGTAAGAGCGGTTTTGATCATCGTCCTCATGTTTTCCGGAATCACATCGGGGGTGGTGCCGGTGCCGGAAGAGAGCAAAAGCCTGCGGCCCCGGGAGGCTCGCAGACAGGCCAAGGTTTCCATCCGGACCTCTTCGGGCGACCCCTTTCGAAGATTCCCATGAGGGTTCAGACCTCCAAAAGGGACGATCCTTTCCTCCAACAGCGGGTAGATCTGTTCCAGGGTGTGCTGGTCGCTGCCGAAATGCCAGATGTCGAACCCAAACTGCTGAATGAGATCGATGTGGGCCGGCGAGTGGAGCCCTTCATTGTGATAGAGCTTGACGGCGCGAGGAAAGTCGCCGTAAATGGCCTTCATATAGGGGAGGATAAATTCCTTCATTTGGCCCGGGTTGACTTGATTGGGAACGTGGTCGGCGACGATGAGCAGCTCCGCTTCGCCGATGAGGCTCTCCTGGAAATGAAGCCAGCGCAGGATGAAGTCGGTTACGATCTCCATGAAACGACCGAGTCTTTGGGGATCGTCATAGAGCGAGGTGTAAAATCGATCATACCCCAGAACCAGGCCGACGATTTCCGCAGGTCCCATGGTCATGACCAGCTTTTCCATTTGCCTGCCTCGAGAGCGGAGATCTTGCATCATCCGCTTCATCTGAATCGTGTAGAGGGCGGTCAAACCATCCTCTCCCGGGTTCAGAGGCCGGAGGTGATCGATGGCGCGGAGGTTTTCCAGGGAAGGGGCGATGTAAGGAGCGCTGTTTTAAACCAGGTGATCCTCCCGCCGAAGGCGGAAGCTTCGATGACGACTCCCAGGTCCGGCCAGACTCCCGGCAGAATGAGAACCTCGGGGAATCGCTCCTGCAGGAGGGTTTGAACGGAAAGCTTATACTCGGCATCGAAATAAAACCGGCGCATGTCGGGTATTCCCCCCACTAAGCCGGCATGACAGGGGGCGGAATCCCAAATGGCGACCAGGGGCTTTTCCGGAACGGGCCCCCGAACCAGGGTTAGGAGATCGTGAAAAGTTTTCATTGCGCATTCCTTTCGAGAATTCATCCCGGCCTGGGCGAAACCCGCAAGGGCGGCCGGTCGAGACGCTAAGGTACTATAATTTCGATAAAGGGTCTATGCTTTTCCCGTTGTTAGGCGATTGGCGACTCATTCATACAAACATACAAAACCCCGCCCCCCCCGTTGCGGGGGAGAGGGGAAGGGTGAGGGGGCCGCCCCGCAGGGGCCTCTCTTCCTGCGCAGAGTCGGAGAAAAAGCATAGTCTATTTGGAAATGGATTGGTGCAAAAAATGGTAACAAATTCCAGAAACCTCCCCCCGCCCTGCTTTGCCGGGGGGGTTGGGGGGGTTTCTGGAGGGGGCAGCGGTACCGCCACATAACCTTTTTGGTTCCGGTTCGCCCGGGTTCGGTATCTCCAGATTCAACGTTTCGGATCGCTTGCGCCTCAGAATTGACGATGTCGAAAAAATTCCCAGAGCGATGGTTTCGAAAAAGCCCCAGATGCAAGGCGCTCAAAAAACTGAGGAAGGAAGTGCGCGTATGGAGTGTGCTGCAAAGACGAAGCTGAAGCGCAATCCCGATTGAAGCGGGACCGATGGGCTCATTAAGAAACCATCAGAATTTGCCGTGCCTGCCTTCCCCCTCCTTGAATCGCGTTACGCCCTGGAAAATCTCCCCGGACCGGATCGTCTCCAGGCCATGTTGGAACTCGTTCGCCAGGGCATCCTGAATTTTCATGCCTAGACCTTCGTACACGGACATCCGGTCATGGCGAAGGCACACCTGCGGAAAGCGGGAGATGAAGCGGGCCAGCTCCTGAGCCCGGCTCTTCGATTGGCCGTTCTTGACGACCTCATTGGCCAGCCCCATCCGATGAGCCTCGACCGCCGAGACGGGTCTTCCGGTGAGGATCAGGTCCAGGGCATGGCTTGCCCCGATCAGACGGGCAAGACGGACCGTTCCCCCGTCCATCAGCGGAACGCCCCAACGGCGACAAAAAACACCGAAGACGGCATTCTCCTCGGCGATCCTTAGGTCGCACCAGCAGGCAAACTCGAGACCACCGGCAACGGCATGGCCGGCGACGGCGGCAATGACGGGCTTCGAGAGCAAGAGACGGGTGGGTCCCATCGGTGCGGACCCTTCGCGTTCCAGCCGATTGGGCTCCCCGGAGGCGATGGCCTTGAGATCCGCCCCCGCGCAAAAATGGCCCCCCTCTCCGCAAAGTACGGCCGCCTTCATCCGATCGTCTCCGTCGAATTCGAGGAAGGCTTCGTAGAGCAATTCCGCCGTCTCCCGGTCCACCGCGTTCCTGACTTCAGGACGGTTGAGGGTGACGGTAAACACGGATTCCTGTCTATCCACCAGGACCTTCATCTTCCCCTCCTGAATTTCTTGACTCGAGTAGATCCCTTTGTTTCCAACTTCATTCCTGCCGCAGCAGCTTATTTTACTATTTTCAACGAAAAAAGCCACAATCCTGCCCGAAATTTTGGGGTGGAAGGTTAGAACTCCCGGCTCGATTCCCGCCAGCCCGATGATTGAGAAGTTAATAGTTTCATCAACGTCCCCTAAAATGAAAAATCTTGCGCATAGGCCGATTTTGATTTCCGGCGAGGGGTTGTGATACGATATTCCCAGAAAATGAATTCTTGCGAGGGAGAAATTTCATGGCTTTCAAAGTTATCGCCCGGCCCGATCTTCCCACCTTAGTGGCGAAAGATATTTTGAGGGAAGCCGGAGGGGAATTGGTTCAGGTTCCGGTCTTTACCGAGGAGGAGATCATCCAACACGGGGCGGATGCCGACGCCGCGCTGATCAGCGCCATTGAACCCTACACCGCGAAGGTGATTCAAGCCCTGCCGAAATGCCGGATCCTTGCCCGGACGGGTATCGGTTTCAACAACATCGATGCGGAAGAGGCGACCCGGCAGGGGATCGCCGTAGCCATTGTCCTCGACGCCAGCGTGAACGAAGTCTCCGATCAGGCCATGGCCTTTCTGCTGGCCTTTTCCCGCAGGATCTTCCCGGTGGCGCAGGCCGTCCGCCGGGGCCTGTGGAAGGCCGGGAGCAAAGGCATGGAAAAAGCCCGGGGGCAGATGTTCCGGTTGAGCGAGCAGACCCTCGGGATCGTGGGGGTCGGCCGGATTGGGGGCCGGCTGGCCCTGAAGGCGCGGGGTTTTGGCCTGCGGGTGCTCGGCTATGATCCCTACCTGTCTGGGGAAGAGCTCCGGATGAGGGGCGCGGAAAAAGTGGATTTCGCGACCCTCCTCCAAGCGGCGGATTATGTTTCCATCCACGCGCCCCTGAACGCGGAAACGAAGAACATGTTCGGGTTTAACGAGTTTAAACAGATGAAGCCCACGGCGGTGGTCGTCAACACGGCCCGGGGCGGGATTGTCGACGAAAAGGCCCTTTGCCGGGCGCTGAGCGAGGAGGTGATTGCCGGGGCCGGTTTGGATGTAACCAACCCGGAACCCCCCTCCCCGGACAGCCCTCTCCTGGAGCTCGATCAAGTGCTGGTCACCGGGCACTTTGCCTACTATTCGGAAACATCCGTCCGGGAGCTTCATGTAAAATCAGCCGAGGCGATCGTCTCCGCCCTGCGGGGGGAATTCCCGCCGTTCCTCGCCAACCCGGAGGTTCGGCAACAGTTGAATCGCCGGATTCGGGAGTGATTTCTGATGCCAGGGAAGGGGGGATCATCATTGACTTCATTCCGATTGCCCGGACGACCTTTGATATTTTCCTGGCTACTGAAACGATGGGCCAGGTTCGGAAATCTTTAACTCAGGCGGGCTTTACCCTGCAGGGGCCGGAAGGGCGGATGACCGGAACGGAGGAAGCGGCAGCGGTTTAGTTCATATAAGGGGACGTTGTTTAAAATATTCACTTTTTAGTTATCCGAAGCAGCTGCGCCATTTAATTCAATAATAAAAGGCCTTCTGCAATCTTACACCTGTTGCCCCGATTATCCAGGAGGATGAATGGAAAATCAGGAATATTTATAAGCTGATATTTCGAACCTTTCTTTTCATGTGTTTTGAATATTTCTTGGACTTTTTTTGTCGAAAAGAGCTAAAAGTGAATAAAATAAACAACGTCCCCTAAGTTGAAAAAATGGCGGGGTTTATGTCAATCTTCAATCTGGGCCAACCGGTCCCGGACGCAGGCCACGAGGGCCTCCAGCTCTTCCGGCTCCAACCGACCCAGAAACTCCAGGTCGATTTCGGTTCCCAGGATTCTTTTGAGCAATTTTATGAGTTCGCTTTGCGTCATTTGTCTACCCGTGAAAACCTGAACCAATACCCTTTTTTCGGCGGCGCTTTTTTCGCCCGTGATGAACGTCTCCAAAGATGAAAGTGCCGCGTGCAGAAAAAATTCTTGACGCCCGCTTCGGGAATATTAAAGAGAGCAAGGCGTATGCCAAGAAAAGGGAGTTTATACCTTTATGATTTATAACGCCTTTTTTAGATAGTCAGCCGTCTTGGAGAATTTTCTTGAACCCGGCGAGGATGTTTTTGTCAAAAAAATGACAATATAAGATTGGGATTAAGGACCGGGCTGGGTCGGGAAAAGAACTTGCACGGGCCCCAGGTTTTCATCCTGGAACCCCCCCGGAGGAGGGCTTTGCTCGACGGCTCGGGGATGCAAAGATAAGGGACAGGAAACGGAATTGCTGGAGTTGCCTTTTTTATCCTGAATTTGAACGGTGAGTCGGCAGCTTGCGAATGGAATTCCGGAAGCGTCCGGCGTGGTCAGATATATATACCCGGACAAATACCCGCGCCGATCATCCCCGATTTTGATAAAACGCACCGCTGGGGCGATTCCGGGCTGCTCCAGGGTGCAAACGATCCGCTCCATATCGTCATCCGGGGCCTGGGCTTGGAGGAAAACCTTCCACGTACCCCCCGGCGACAGTTCTTTTGAGGCAAAGGCGTTGGTGATGACCGGAGGGTTTTCTCCTGGGAGGGCGGCCATGATCGATGCTCCTGAGTGTTCAAGAGATATTAAAAACTTTTATAGGGCTCTTCACTTTTTTTCCTATTTCCCCACAAGATTTCCCTTTTGTCAAACTCTTTTATTTTCTTCCATTTTCTTAGGAAGAATGTTTATCCTTTCCAAATTCCGAACAACCCCCGATTTTTGTTGCCCTTTATCCCGAGCAGGATCGGTCGTCCCGATTGAAAAATCGAATAAATCTTGGAAATTAATTTTCGGAATTTTCTGGCACAAAAAATGCTTAGGTGTTGGGTGAAAGATTCCGATGGAATCATTGAGCATTCTTCGAGAAGGGAGCACACCATGAACAAGAAAAAGCCTTTCGCCGTTCTTTGGGCCCTATTTTTCACCTGTCTCTTGATAGCCTTCAGCCTGACCGGAATATCCTACGGGGCGGCAAAGGGAGAACCCTCCGTCAAAGAAGGGAAAGGAGAAGACGCCTCTAGTGGGAAGACTATTCTGCTGGCTCAAGGGAAAAAGCGCACGGTCCCGTTGACCGGATCATCGGTCAATAGGGTCCTCCCTCCTCCGTGCACGGTAACGGCGGTGAGAGGGAAGACGGTCACTTTGAGGGATTTTAAAGGCCAGGTAGACACCGTGGAAGTCACCGATGTCACGGGAATCCGGGTGGGGGAAAAAGCGGTGGTGAAGAACGGCCACCTGACTGTCGGCCTCGTCCCGGAATAAGCAAGCCTTGATTTAACCCGCCGAGGCAAATCGGCGGCGGCGAATTTCCTGAATCCATCCCCCGACCTTCCTATATCCCAGGAGGGAAGGGGGATTTCTCTTCGGCGGCCGATCCGGCCGCGCCGCCTCAAATTCTTTCCTTTCTTCACCCATTGGCCGCAAATAATTGAAGATCCTCCCCGGTGAAATGGGTGGTTCGGACTACCTTGAAGTTGCCCGGGCAGGAGACTAATATGCCCTACAGGAAATCCCCTGTCCCCCCGCCCTTCCCGGCCCCTTGAAATGACGGAATCTCCTCTATTCCTAAAAACGTGAAGGCAAGGCGGTTCTTCCAATTTACTTGACATAAGACGTATTATATCGTATTAATCATTCATGTCTGCGTTCCCCGGACTCGAAAGAATGGACAAGGACAGCATGGTGCCTCTCTACCGCCAGCTGGCCCGGTCCATCGAGAAAAAGATTCAGGACGGCTCTTTCCCGGAGGGATCCCGCATCCCCTCCGAGCAGGAATGGATGCGCCGCTTCGGTTTGAGCCGGGTCACGGTCCGCCAGGCCATGGAGGATCTGTTTCAGAAAAGCCTCATCGTGCGCAAACAAGGGTTGGGCACGTTTGTGCAGAAACCGGTGATGACCCAGGAGGTGGACGACCTCTTCGGCTTCTACCCCGCCCTTCTGAACCGGGGGCTCAACCCGAAAACGAAGATCCTGAGTTATGAGACGTTACCTGCGGACCGGGAGGTTCGGGAGCGGCTCGATCTCTCGCCTGGCGACAAGATTCTCCGTTTTGTGCGGCAATACCTTTTGGAACCCTCGCTGTTCTTGGCCATCCAGATGCATATCCCCCGGGACCTGGCCGAAAATTGGACCGAAAAGGAGGCGGCGAAAAAAAATTCCTTCCGCCTGCTCCAAGAGAAGGCGGGGGTTCGGATCCAAAGCTCGTCCCTGGCGATCCGGGCCTCTTTGGCGTCCGCCAAGGTGAGCGGGTGGCTGAAGATCCCGGAAGGGAAGCCCGGTTCTGGAACTTCAGCGGCTGACCTATTCCACAGGGAAAAGACCGGTCGAACACGCCGTTTTGTTTTTCCCCGGAGAAGCGTATGAATTGAGAACGGAGATTTCCACCGGAAGCAAAAACGCCCTGAAAATGGAAAGGCAATGAGGACAATGGAGCGTGACAGTGTGAGTGTCAGGGCCGGGATTCTTACGACCCATCGGAAGCCGTTCCGATCAGGCGATACGTAGGGTAACCGCCTGTTCAGAGGCTGTTTTCACAAGCAAAACCTAAGGCAATTATAACCTGAGGCGCTTAAGGCACTCGTAAACCTAAACGTTGCCTAAATTTCATTAAAGACATCACCCCCACCCTTCCCTCCCCCCTTCGAGGGGGAGGGTTAGGGTGGGGGGCAAACTTCACCGCGGGTGAATTCCTATACCGCGAAGCAAAAAGTCATTTTCGGGCATACAGAGCCCCAGAATATGCAAAATTTTAAACCAATTTTTTGCACCTGTTTAGTAAATTTTAGGCATTTTGGTGCATTTTAGGCACTTCAGGCATTTTTCGAGGAGGTTCTTATGCAGTTTCGAGAGTCCCACGTACAGGCGGACGTTCTGATCATCGGCGGGGGGAGCGCCGGCGCCATGGCGGCCATCCGGGCCAAGGATGCCAACCCCTCCCAGAAGGTGGTCGTGTTCGAAAAGGGGCATATCCTTTACAGCGGCTGCATCGCCCGCGGGATGGATGCCCTGAACATCGTGGCGGTTCCGGGGAAGACCACGGCGGAGCTTTACGTGGAATCCAACGGGATGGCCTGCGAAGGGATCATGGACGAGCCGGTCAACCACCGCATGGCGGCTCGCAGCTGGGAGATGATGAAGCGGCTGGAAAGCTGGGGCGTTTTCTTCCCCCGGGACAAGGATGGGGAATACGAGCTTCTCCAGGTCCACCCCAAAGGGAAATTCTGCCTTTCCATGAAGGAGCCGGAGCTGAAAACGATCCTGGCCAAGCGGCTTTTGAACTTGGGATGCCAGGTGTTCAACCGGGTGATGGCCCTGGAGCTGATCCTGGAGGGCGGCCGCGTGGCGGGGGCGATCGGCATCAACGTGCGCACCGGCGAATTGGTCGTCTGCCATGCCGGGGCGGTCATCCTCTCCTCCGGCGGGACCGCCCGTTTCGGCCTGCCCAACAACGGCTACCTGTACGGCGTCTATGACTTCCCGGGAAACACCGGCGACGGTTACGCCATGGCGTTCCGGGCCGGCGCCGAGCTGACGGGCTTCGAGTACACGCTGAACTACTACATCATCAAGGACATCAACGCGCCCCTGCTTTACATCACCCTCACCCGCGGGGCGCACCTGCTCACGGCCATGGACGGTCATCTGGAAGACAATCACCCCTCGATCAAATCCATGATCCTGGAGCACCGCAAGGACATGAGTCCCCTGCGGATCCGGATGAAGCACCTGCCGGAGGATAAGATCCGGGAGATCGAGGACATCCTCTTCTCCACGGAACGGCCGGTTCAACAGAGGTTTTTTGAAGGGCGGGGCGTTAATTTCCGGACCGGGGACATCGAGCTCTGGCCCACGGAGTATTATCTCTGCGGCGGGCACGGCATGACCGGGATCTTCGTCAACGAAAAGGCGGAGACGACCCTTCCCGGCCTCTACGCCGCCGGAGACGTCTCCTTAGTCGCCCGGGGCCACCTCAGCGGCGCCTTCGTGTACGGCGAAATCGCGGCCGAGGAAGCGACGGAATACAGCCGGAAGAACCCCGTTCCCAAAAGCTTCGATCCCGGGCGGGTGGAAGCCTGGAGGGCCGATCTTACGGGGCGCTTGGGGCAAACCACAGGGGAGGTCTCCATCGAAGAATTCGAATACAAGACCCGGCGGCTGATCAGCGACTACTGCACGCCCCCCAAGAATGCCTACAAGCTGAACATGGCGCTGTGGTGGATGGACCGTCTCCAGAAAGATATTCGGGAAAAGGTGCGGGTGCGCAACATCCATGACGCCTTCAAGGCTCTCGAGGCGGAGAATATCATGCTCTGCGCGAAGCTCTCAGCGACGGCCTCGGAGGAGCGGAAAGAAAGCCGCTGGGGTTTCTGGCACTACCGGCCGGATTACCCGAAAAAGGACGATGCCCAGTGGCTGAAGCATATCATGCTGAAGAAGGGCGCCGACCCGGAAGAAATCCGGGTCTCCCATCGGCCCATTGCCAAGATGGCGTGAAGGAGGAGAGATGGAGATCAATTTCCTGACCAGTTTGAGCGACAACATCCGCATCGATCGCGATAAATGCACGGCCTGCGGCCGCTGCGTGGAAGTCTGCGTCCTGGACAACCTTCGCCTGCAGCTTTCCCCCTGCCGGCAGGCCTGCCCCATCGGCATGAACTGCCAGGGATACATCCGGCAGATTGCCCGGGGGAAAGATGATGACGGGCTGGAAAAGATCCGGGAGGCGGCCCCTTTCGGCGGGATCTTAAGCCGGGTCTGCTCCCGCCCCTGCGAAGCGAAGTGCAACCGAACCAAGGTGGACGGTCAACCCGTGGCCATTCGGGACCTCAAGCGCTACCTCGCGGACACCGGGGCGGCGCTGACTCCTCCGGCCGTTCCGGAAACGCCGCAAAAAGTGGCGATCGTAGGCGCAGGCCCTGCGGGATTCACCGCCGCCTACTATCTTCGCGCCTTTGGTTTCCAGGTTTCCCTTTATGACAAGGAGTCTGCCCCGGGCGGTCTTTTGCGCTGGGCGGTGCCGGAATTCCGACTGCCCCAGGAAGTGCTGGAACGGGATTTGGCCATCCTCCCGGCTATGGGGGTAGAGTTCCAGGGAAACCGGACCTTAGGGAAAGATTTAAGGCTCGGAGACTTGGAGAAAAAATTCGAGGCCGTGATTCTGGCGGTGGGATGCTACGGCCAGACCCGCCTAAATGTCCCGGGGGAGGATTCGGCAGAGGTCTTCCCCGCCCTTGAGTTTATGAAGAGGGTTCGGGATCGGAAGGCCCCTCAAATCGGGGAGCGGGTGGTGGTCGTGGGCGGGGGAAATGCGGCCGTGGATGCGGCCCAGACCGCCCTGCGTCTGGGGGCAAAGAAAGTCCACTTGGTCAGCCTGGAAAAGCGAGAGGAGATGCCGGCGTTCACCTGGTCCGTGGCCGAGGCGGAAGAGGAGGGCGTGGCGATTCAGAACGGCTGGGGGCCGAAAGAATTTCGCGTTGAGGGAGGGAAATTGAAAGGGGTTGCCTTCAGAAAATGCGCCGCCGTTGGCGACGCCCAAGGGAGCTTCTGCCCTTCCTACGACGAGAATACGACCCTGGACCTGCCGGCGGACGCGGTCATTTTAGCGATCGGCCAGAAGCTCGACAACAGCCTGCTGGCCCCATTGCTGGGTGCCTCTCCCGGAGTTCAATTCGACTCCGTTACTTTCCAGACCCAGAAGGCGAAAGTCCTGGTTGCCGGGGACCTGAGCAAAGGCCCCAAGAGCATCGTGGAGGCCATGGCCCAGGGCAAAGAGGCGGCTCTTTCCGTCAAAAGGCTTTTGACCGGCGAAGACCTGTATTATGAACGGGAAGACGGCAAACCTTACGAATTGCAGTTCGAACCGGACTGGAACCGGGCGAAAAAACAGACCCGAGTGGCCATGCCGCAGATTCCTCTCTCCCAGCGTAAAGGGTTTCAGGAAGTCGCTAAAGGCTATTCGAAGGAAGAAGCCCTGGCCGAAGCCGAACGGTGTCTCAACTGCGGAATCCCGGGCGGGCTGCGAACCTGCTGGTTTTGTCTGCCCTGCGAAATCGAGTGCCCGGAAGAGGCGCTCTATGTGGAGATTCCTTACCTGCTTAGATAAAGAGGAGGGGAAAAACCTGAATCTCTCGTCCACCCCCTCCCTCTTCGATGGGTGAGGGTTGGAGTGGGGTGATGGGGATGGGACGAGTTACCCCCCACCTCAATCCTCCCCCGCAAGGGGGGAGGAAGGTTCTCTGTGCATTTTCTGAGGAAATAGAAATTATCGCTTTTTCTCGTTAGAGATGAAGGAAAAGAGCCTGCCCCTCATGACAACGATTGCGGAAAAGATCAGCAAACCGGCTTATCCCGTCCGAATCATTCAATTCGGCGAGGGGAACTTTTTGCGGGCCTTCGTCGATTGGATGGTCGACCGAATGAACGAAGAAATTGGTTTCCAAACGGGGATTACGGTCATCCAGCCCATCGCCGCCGGGTTAACGGAAAAGATGAACGCCCAGAATGGGTTATACACGCTATTTTTAACTGGGTTACGGGAAGGAAAGCCGCACTCCGAACACCGGGTGATCCGCTGTCTCGACCGGTGTCTAAATCCCTATGAGGATTTTGAGGGATATCTGGCTACGGCGGAAAACAGAGATCTTCGCTTTGTCGTTTCCAACACCACCGAGGCGGGAATCGAGTTCAACGGGCAGGATAAGATGACCGGTGCCCCCCCTGCGTCTTTCCCGGCGAAGCTGACGGTGTGGCTGTATCACCGCTACCGCTTTTTCCAGGGCGACGCCGATGCCGGGTTGATCTTTTTGCCGTGCGAACTCATCGAAAACAACGGGGACAACCTTAAAAAATGCGTCCGGAAATATGCCGATCTCTGGAAATTAGAGAGGGGTTTTGAGGAATGGATCAACAAATCCTGTGTCTTCGGCAACACCCTGGTGGACCGGATTGTGACTGGCTATCCCAAAGATCGGGCTTCCGAATTGACAGCGCAATTGGGATATGAAGACCCGCTGATGACCGAAGGGGAGCTGTTTCATCTTTGGGTAATCCAGGGGCCGGAATCCCTTCGGGAAGAGCTTCCTTTTCACAGATGCGGCCTCAATGTTCTGTTTGTCAAAGACGTAGCCCCTTACCGGACGAGAAAGGTTCGGATCCTGAACGGGGCCCACACATCCTTGGCGCCGGCGGCGTATTTGCTGGGCGTGGAGACGGTCCGGGAGGCTGTCGAGCACCCCCTCTTGGGGGCTTTCCTCCGGCAAACGCTGTTCGAAGAAATTATCCCGACCCTCGATTTGCCCCAAAGTGAGCTCACGGCTTTCGCCGACGCGGTCATCGAGCGGTTCAAGAATCCCTTCATCAAGCATTACCTGATGAGCATCGCCCTAAATTCGATTTCGAAATTCCAAGTCCGGGTGCTGCCCAGCCTGTTGGCGTATATGAAAAGGCGCGCCCGGGTGCCGGAACGCTTGGGCTTTTCGTTCGCCGCCCTGATTGCCTTCTACAAGGGGAGAAGAGGGAACGAGCCCATACCTTTGAACGACAGCCCGGAAAACCTAACTTTGTTCAAATCATTATGGGCCTCCCATGACGGCAGCGTGGACTCCCTGCAGGGGATGGTGACGAAAGTTCTGGGGCAAGCGGACATCTGGCAGACGGACTTGAATGAATGGAAAGGGCTCAGCGGAGTCGTAGGGAGTTATTTACGGCAAATCGAGACGAAGGGCGTCGAAGCAGTTTTGCGTCAAGTGTGCCGAATTCCATAAAATATCCGGTCATCAAAAGACCTTTTTCATGATATTTCTTGTCTGCCGCAGCAGGCATCAGCCGAGCTCTTGAGCAGTTTCGAGGGAGGAAAAGATTGGTTTTTCGAATGAACCCTATTTTGTGAAAACGGGAGGACTCCATGGAAAAGCTCGCGTCGGTCAGGGCCCTGACGTTTGATCTCTTTGGGACCATTTTGGATCTGGGGGGAAGTCTGACCCCTTTCATCGCCCGGTTTCTGGAAGCGAAGGGCTCAAGCGTTTCCCCCGGCCGTTTCTGGGAGCAATGGCGCTATCGGCAGCGGATCGAACAGTATCAGGACAATATCATGACGCTCGGGCACAGCGGTTATTTGGAAACCGCCCGAAGAGCTTTTGTTTACACGCTAACTTTAAATCAAATCCAAGCTGGGAAAGAAGAGGTTCAGAAGTTTATGCTGGCCTGGGAGGAACTTTCTCCATTCCCGGAAGTTGTTCCCGCCCTGGGAAGACTCAAACCCCGATTCAGGCTTGTCGCCCTCTCCAACGGAGAGCCTCATTTTCTCGATCATTTGGTCAAAAATCGGATCCGCTGGAATTTCGACGGGGTGATTTCGGTGCAGGTGGCCGGGGCGTTCAAGCCCCATCCGGGGGTTTATCTCCGCGCCGCTTCCCTCCTCGGACTGGAACCAGGGGAGTGTCTGATGGTTTCGGCCAATTCCTTCGACGTCATGGGGGCGAGGGCCTGCGGTTTTCGGGGCGCCTACATCAACCGCTATCAGCTTCCCTTCGAGGATACCCCGTTTCAGCCCGACTTGACGGTTACGGATTTCAACGAGCTGGCGGCCGCGCTGCAAAACCCGTGAGCAAGATTGAATATTGATGGTTTCGTAAAAAGTCCATCTGCGGCGTTGCGCTTCAACTTCGTCGTTGCGGCCCCTAAGGGGTCTCTCTCCTCAGTTTTTGCGCGCCTTGCATGTAGGGGCACGCTGCGCGTGCCCGATATAGGGCGCGAAGCATCGCGCCCCTACAAACGAAACCATCGATTGAGCGACTTTTTACGAGTTCATCAATATTAGACAACATGAATATTTTTTGGTATATTCAAAATCCGTTTTTGCGCCTAAAAATCAAGACTCTATTTTTTCCGGGATCATTTCCAATGTATCGGCGCCTGCCTTCTTGCCCGGGCAACCAGGGGATGGGTCTAAACGCCCAACTGAATTTGAGGCCGTTCTTATTTTATCACCCCACCCAAATTCCCCCTTCAAGGGGGACGGTTGGTTTTTAGGTTCAAAGCTGTATTGAACGCTTATTTCGGAAGGAGATTTTCCCATGATCATAGGATTGCCGCGGGAGATCAAGAAACAGGAATACCGGGTCGCCCTGACCCCCGCCGGAGTGGATGCGCTGGCGCAATCCGGAAACCAAGTGTGGGTTGAGCAGGGAGCGGGCGAAGAGAGCGGCTTTTCCGATTCCGACTATGAGAAAGCCGGGGCCCGGATCGGGAACTCGCCTGCCCAGGTATGGGGCCAGGCCGAAATGATCGTCAAGGTCAAGGAACCTCTTCCTTCGGAATACCCTTTCTTCCGCCCGGGATTGATTCTTTTTACGTTTCTTCATCTGGCCGCGGATCAGCAACTGACCTTGGCCCTGATCGATAAAAATAGTGGTCAGCATCGCCTACGAGACGGTGGAGTTGCAAAGCGGTCATCTCCCTCTTCTCACCCCCATGAGCGAGATTGCGGGCCGGATGGCCGTCCAGGTAGGGATGACCTTCCTGGAAAAACCCCGCAAAGGGAGAGGAATCCTGATCGGCGGGATTGCCGGGGTTCATCCCGGTTCCATCGTCATTCTGGGCGCCGGGACCGTGGGAACGAATGCCCTGAAAAGAGCCGTCGGCTTGGGAGCCCGGGTCATGGTGATCGATAAGAACTTGGAGCGGCTGCGCTACCTGGACGACATCTTCCACGGGCGGATTGAGTCCCTGGCCTCAAACCGCTACAATGTCGCCGAAGCCGTGGCTCAGGCCGATCTCTTGATCGGCGCGGTCCTGATCCCCGGCGCCCTCGCTCCCCATCTGGTGCCCGAAGGGATGGTGAAAAGCATGATGCCGGGAAGCGTGATTGTGGATGTGGCGATTGACCAGGGGGGGTGCGTGGCGACTATCGACCATCCAACGACCCACGATGATCCAGTTTACGTAAAGCATGGGGTTGTGCACTACGCCGTCGCCAACATGCCGGGGGCCGTTCCCCGCACCTCGACCATTGCTTTGACCAACTCAACGATTTCTTATATTGAAATGCTGGCCAATAAAGGATGGAAAAGGGCGATTCAAGAAGACTCCGCCCTCGCCAAGGGGATCAATATCCTGGAAGGCAAGGTAACCTATGAGGCCGTTGCCCAAGCCCATGGCCTGGAGTTTGTCCCTATTCAAAAAATTGTATAAATTCAAATAGTTTTTCATATTTTTGAGACAATACCCCCCTCTTCCGATGTTCCCCGCGGGAAAATACTCAATTCCGCCCTGAAAAATACAGGGTTTACCCCATTCAAAAATAGCCGATTTTTGATAAATTGCATCTAATAGAATAATTATGAAGGTCTTAAGCCTGAGGATCTCGTAAGAAGTCAATTGATTCGTCATCCCGACAAAAGCCGGGGTCCACAACATCTTGAAATAACCGAGTTTCGGCTTTCGTCGGAATAACCAATTCTAATTCAACTTTTTGCGAATTCATCAAACCTGATTGGGGAAACAAAGACGGTTTTTTGCCCAACTTCCGAAAGGCGGATATTTTAAAAATGAGAAAAGAAAAAGCTGATTTTACGTACAACCGAAAAGGCAGGGCTGGAAAGGAGGAATACATGCCCCAAAGTCAGATATCGGTAAAAGCCTGGCTGGCAAGAAATCGTGGAGAGATGATTGTTTGTCCCTACCAACCCGGGCAGCTGACAATTTCCAAAAACGCCTGTTCCCGGCGCCATGTTATGGGGAAACAGGAAGACTTAGGCGAAATGCAGAAGGGAAACGACCCCTTGAACTATAGTTATGTGCGCGGTCTCTCTCTGTGCAAGGATTGCGCGATCGGAAAGAAGCTTTCGGTCAAGCAGAAGCACGCCAGGGCATAAAATTGTAATCGCGGGCGCGGTTCGCGCAGAGGAATTCATTACCTGAGCCGGGAATGCCTTTTAAAGGCACACCCGGCTTTTTTAATGAGCGAGGACTCTTCTTCATCCCTTCGCCATCGGGGGTTTTTCGCAGTTCGTCATGCCCGAGGAGGCGGGCCTCGGGTCCGTTGGAGATACCAATCAATTTAAATAACCGGATTCCCGCTGTCGTAGAGAAAGACAACCTTTTCCCCTCAATAACCCCATTTTCTCTGCGGCGTGGAGGGGGGGGTAGGATGAGGGCGGCAGAAAATTTTTAAAACGGGCACACCCCGGAGGCGCACCCCCCCGCAAAATCGGAGTTCACGGCGAGCCATTCCCCGCCGGGGTTGGGGTGTCCCCGTTCCTCAGAGGCGAAGGAAAGAACCTGATCTTCTTTGCTCCCATACCGATAGACGGTGATTCCCTTGCACTTCAACCTGCAGGCCAGGGTGTAAATTTTCCGAATCTCTTCCACCGTGGCCTCCTTCGGCAGGTTGATGGTCTTGGAAACGGAGTTGTCCGAGTATTTCTGAAACGCCGCTTGGATGTTCAAGTGCTGACGAGGAGTGACGTCGAAGGCGGTGGGGAAGATCCTTTTGACGCCCGCGGGGATTCCCGGAATATTTTTTACCGAGCCGAGATGGGCGATTTGGGCGATCCGTTCCTTGCTGTAAAAACCTTTCTTTCGGGCCAGTTCTTCGAAAAGGGGGTTGACCTCGAAGAAGCGGGTCCCCGAGAGAACGTTGCGGACAAAGCAGACGGCGAACAGGGGTTCGATCCCGGAGGAGCAACCGGCGATGATGCTGATCGTGCCGGTCGGGGCGATGGTGTTGACCGTGGCATTGCGGAGGCGAAGATTTCGAGGGGCGTAGACGGATTTGGGAAAATTGGGGAAAACCCCCCTTTCCCCGGCCAATTTGACGGACGCTTTGAGCGACTCCCGGTGGAAGAAATGCATCAGCCTCTCGGCGAACAAAACCGCCTCGGGGGAATTGTAGGGGATGCCGAGGCGGATCAAGAGGTCGGCGAATCCCATCACCCCGAGCCCCAATTTCCGGTTGCCCTGGGTCATCGCTCGGATCTGGGGCAGAGGGAAGCGGTTCACCTGAATCACGTTGTCAAGGAAGCGAATGCCCCACTGGATGGTTTCGGCAAGTTTCTCCCAGTTGAAACCGTTTTCGTCGGCCAGGCGGGCCAGATTGACGGACCCTAAGTTGCAGCTTTCATAAGGCAGGAGGGGCAGTTCCCCGCAGGGATTCGTGGCTTCGATCGGCCCCAGGCCGGGGGTGGGGTTCCGGCGGTTGATCTCATCGAGGAAGATCAACCCGGGATCGCCGTTGCGCCAGGCGGCGTTTACGATCAAATCGAAAATCAGCCGGGCCTTGACGGTCTTGACCTTGTCCCGGGTTCGGGGGTTGATCAGGTCGAAGTCCCGGTTGCCCTTCACGGCGTCCAGAAAGCGGTCCGTCACCCCCACGGAAAGATTGAAGTTCGAAAATCGGCCTTCCTCCATCTTGGCCTCGATGAACTCCAGGATATCCGGATGGTCGCAGCGCAGGATGCCCATGTTGGCGCCGCGCCTCTTTCCCCCCTGGACGATCACCTCCGTGGCCCGATCGAAGATGCTCATGAAGGAGACGGGCCCCGAAGCCTCGCCCTTGGTGGTGGAAACCAGGTCGTTCTTGGGGCGCAGCCGCGAAAAATTGAAACCGGTTCCGCCGCCGCTCTGATGAATTTTGGCCATGTTCTTCAAGGCCTCAAAGATTCCGTCAATGGAGTCTTCCACCGGAATGACAAAACAGGCGGAAAGCTGGCCTAAAGAAGTTCCCGCATTCATCAGGGTCGGGGAGTTGGGCAGGAACTCCAAGTTCCGCATCAGCTGATAAAATTTTTCCGCCGCCTCCTGGGGGGACAGGGAAGATTTGAAATCCTTTTCGGCCTGGGCGACATGCCGGGCCACGCGCTGGAAAAGCTCGCTGGGGGTTTCGATGACGGTCTGTCGGTCGTCTTTCAGAAGGTATCTCTTTTTGAGAACCTCCATGGTGTTGAAAGGCAGCTTGAGGTCGTCCTTGATCCCCAGGACCGACTTTGCCAGGCGGATTTCGCTGCGCCGTTCGCGATAAAGGATGTAGCTCTTGGCGATCTGGTTGAACCCCGCCTCCATCAAGGCGGCTTCGACCGTGTCCTGAATTGCCTCCACCTGCAGAGGTTTCCTCCCGGAGTCCTTCCTGAGCTTTTGGACCACAGCCGGGGTGACACGGGAGGAGATGGAAGCGGCCTCCGTCCCGTTTTGGAGCACTTCCATCGCCGCGCGGAAGATGGCGTTTTGAATCTTATCGGGGTCGAAGGGAACGACGGATCCGTCCCGCTTTTGGACCTTTGCTGATTTGTTCTCCTTGGGCATGGAAGGCTCCATAAACCTCTGGGTTCTCTGCGCGCTCCGCGGTTAAACTTTTAGGATCGGCACCGTCAGGCTCCCCTGGGGCATCAGGAGGATCTCCGGGGCGGGGCCCAGTTTGGCGAAGGCGAGTTGCAGGGCTTCCGCCATGTCCTTTGCCGGGTGAAACAAAAGGGTCCGGGCCAAATCGGGCTTCAAACCGGAGACCAGGATGAACTGGGCCTTTTTCATGAGGCGGGTCACGGCGTAGGCCTTGTGCCCCCCGACGATGAACTCGCACCGGGTTTTCTCTTCGATCTTTTCCGGGGTCTTATACTCCTCCATCCACTGCAGGTATTGGTCGGACCCCACCCCCTCTTCGCACTCGCCGAGGATGATGACGACGCCTCCTTCCCGCACCGCGACCCAGGCGTTGTCCATGGTTTTTTGCAGCTGGTAGACGTTGATGTCTTTGGGGTAGCCGCCGCAGGTGGCAATGACGAGGTCGGCGGGCCGGGCGATCGGGGTGCCGTAGACCTGATCGACAAATTCGCAGGCCACGAGGTGGGCCCGGATGTAGTCTCCGGCAAACACCTTGAGAAATTCCTTTTTCTCGTTGAGAACCACGTTCAGAAGGAAAGAGGGGCGCCGGAACTCCACCCCTTCGATCTGGTCCTCATAAACCGGGTTTCCCCGAAGTTTCCCGATTTCCGCCCCCGGCTCCAGCATGAGCGCGTGATTGCGGCAGATGGTTTCATAGGAGGCAACGCCCGGAAGCATGGCCTTCCGGCCTCCTCCAAAGCCGGCGAAGTAGTGATGAACGATGCTGCCGGTGCAAACGATGTGGTCGGCTTCCACGACCCGCTTGTGGAAAGAGACTTTGTTGCCCCGCGAGGTGGTTCCCACGTATTGGAATTGATCCGGGTCATAGGCGTTGGAATTGTACATTTTGACCCGCCGGGCGACTTCCGGGCCCACGAGTTCGGTCATCTCCTTTTCGGAAAGCTCCCGGTGGGCCCCGGCGGCGAAGATAACGAACATCTTGGCGTCCGGGACGCCTGCCTGGTTCATTTCCTGAAGGAGGACGGGCAGGAAGACCTGACTGTTGGCGATGCGGGTCGGGTCGTTGACGATAAAGCAAACCGTCTGACCGAGCTTCACGATTTCCCGGAGAGGCTTGGATCCGATCGGCTTACGGATGGCGTCGAGGACGGCGGCACCCGGGTCCGCAAGGGGGGGGAAATCCTTGATGAGGAGTTCCCCCGGCACTTGCGCCGGGTCGAGGCGAAAACGGATTTCTCCCCGGCCGTACTTGAAGGCGTATTCTTTGGAGGCCATTTTTTTCCTTTCCCGGAAAAGATAAATTTCCAATGAGTTCTTGGAATCAAAAACTTTCTTTATGGCCGGGGGTCCCCGGCCCGGGCAAGGAGAAGACCGGGTTGACCGACCCCCTAAATCGGAGATGATCCCCAAATGATTGAGCCATTTTATCATAAAACCCGAACGGGGAGAAAAGATCCGCAGGCAATCGGGACGCTGTCTTTTGGAGGAAGCGACGAGGCGCGCGGCTGTCAAAAAAATGTGCTTTATTCCGCCCGGCCTTTTTATTATAATGGGTTGCACGGACAGCCGAGGTTCCTGTCAGAATTATGGCGCCCGGAAGAATCTCCCGGCTTGCGCCTTGAAAGAAGAAAAAATGGGGAAAAGCGCCAACACGCAGATTTGGACGGAGGGTGGAATCAAGTTGGTCCTCACCAACAAGAAAGAAGCGATGGTCTTCTTCCGCCAGGCCATCAAACTGGGCCCCCAAACCGCCACCGGGTTTTTCGACCGCGGCGTATCCTATCAGACCCTGCAGAAACATGAGCAGGCAGTCCGCGAATACGACCGGGCGATTGAGCTCGACCCTCAAAATGTTCAGGCGCATTTCAACCGCGGCGTGGCGCATCAGACGCTGGGGGACCTGGAAAAGGCGGTCCAGGATTTCAAGCGGGTCGTGGAACTCAAGCCGGATTACGCCCAGGCCTATCTGAACCGGGGAAAGGCTTGCCGACAGCGGCAGCAGTTCAAACAGGCGTTGGGGGATTTCAAAATCGCGGCGAAACTCGGCGACCTCGAGGCGCAATCCATCCTCGGCGCCATGGGGATCAGCTGGAAGAGCGAAAAATAGGATCCCAGGGGCCGAGGGTTCAAAGGGCCAAACCGCTGCCGCTCGAATCCAGCCTTCCGGTCATTGAACTCGCAGCCCGTAACTCGTAACCCGCAACCCGTAACTTCTTTTACCCTTCATCCGCCAGCCGGAAAAAATACTTTCCCTCTCTTCGTTCCCGAATCACCCTTCCCAGACCCTCCAGAAATTTAAGGTGGGCCATGGCTTCTCCCCCGGCAAACCATTTCTGCGGCAGAGGAAAATCCTCCCAGTTTTCGCAGTCGATATCCCAGGTCATCTCGGCAGCGACCCGATAAGCGGTCCGGCTTCCCCGGCGCAGAATCGAAGCCACCTCTTCGGTCCGGATTTCATGGTGGTCCTTCAGTTCGGCGATACGGCGGCGGTGGTTTTGAAAAGGAGCGCGATGGCCCGGGAGGACCCAGTCGATATCATAGGGGATAATTTTATCCAGGCTCTTCAGGTAATGCCGCAGCGGGTCTTCCCGTTCGGACCAGACCGAGATGTTCGGGGTGATATCGTTGAGGATATGGTCGCCGGAGAAAAAAATCCGGGTCTGCTTTTCATAGAGGCACAAATGGCCGGGGGTGTGGCCGGGGGTCTCCACACAGGAAAAATGGTAGGAACCGATCCGGAGGGTATCCCCCTCCTTGAGAAGGGTCAAATCTACGGGACCGGTGGCGTGATACCGGCGCCCGGGGTGTCTCTTGATCGCCTCTTGGAGATCTTCCTCCGGAAAACCGTTGAGCAGCGCGGCTTCGGCCATCTTTTCCCAATGGTTGGCCTCCCGGATCACCTCGGCATCCGGAAAGTTGAAGTACACTTTGGAAGAGGGGCCGGCCAGCTCGGAGATCAGGCCCAGGTGATCGGCATGGAGATGGGTGACGAAGAAGTCCGTCTTCTCCAAATCGACCCGGAGCTCCTTTAGGGAGGCTTCCATCGCCTCCCGGCATTCGGGGCGGTTCATCCCGGTGTCGATCATCAGAAATCGGTCTTCTCCTTTGATGACATAGGAATTGATCGCCTTGAGCGGGTTGGCGGGAAGCGGGATTTCCGTGCGGAAAATACAGGGGCGGACTTCGTTGATCATCGGTTCCTTCCTGGCAATAAAGTTCAGGGAAACGCTATCGTCTGATAGGGATGGGCGCAGGGGGGTCCCTGGGTCAGGTGCATTTCGCCCCGGGTTAGGTTCATGATGACCGAGGCCACGGTTTGCACGCGTTCCAGCTCCGGATCGCGCGGATCCGGATGGCGGCAGATCGAGTCGGGGTGGTTGCCGTGATCGCCGAGGACTTCCTTGAAATCCGCCACCCCGATCCGCCCGGCCCGTTGCTCCATTTTTTGTCGGGCGCGGCCCCAGCGCACCAGGGTGTCCGGAAACTGGCTGAGGCCGGTGTCCAGGGGGCGCAGGCGGGGGGAGACGAAGTGGTTGGTGTGAACCAAGACCCCGTTTTCGGCATAGAGGAAATCGAGATCCTTCGGCGCCATTTCGAAGTCGATGGCCGTTCCGTCGCGGTGGGCGATCAGGGTATTGTTCGAGGACCCGCGATTCATGGAAACAATTTTGCCGATGGCGTCCCCGAAGCGCTCGCTGTTCAGGATCCCCCGCATGAGGATGTGGATCGGAACGCCCACCTCCGCCAAAGAGGATTTCAGAATGTTGAGACAGGCCCCGAGGCCCGCCGAGTTCAAGCCGATTTTGCCCACGATGCCGGCTTCGGTCAGGGTCAGAACCGTCGGTTTCTTCTCCTGCTCCAGGCGCAGGAGAACCGTCGTTTCCAGGAGGTGGGGTTTCCAGTCCCAGTTCTGCCCGAGGAGCATGTCTCCCGCGGCGGTGGCTTCGGGAAGGGCGGCCAAGGCCGTGCACTCGCCTTTGCCGGCCAGTTGATCCGGGTACATGAGTTCCGTCCGGACATTGATGGACAGGATTTCCTCGAACTGCGCCCCGGCGCCCTCGGCGATTCCCTTCATCTCTTCGAGAAGGTCATTGTCAAAGGCCTGGATGACGGGAAGGAATCTTTGGGCCAGGCTGAGGGCCCGGCTGCGGTCCAAATTGGCGTAATGCTCGAAGACGCGGAAATACAGATCAATATTTTTATGGATTCTTTCCCGGCAGGAGACCCCGTATTGGCGTCCGATTTCCCGCGGGGACCCTTTCAAAGAATAAAGCGGAAACATAAAACCCTCCACCTCGCGTTCCTGGAGTATATATCTTCCATTATCATGAAAGGGAAAACAAAGCAATGGAGATGGGAGTCTCCTGCGAATAAAAACCTTCACGGCAAGCTGAGGGGGGTCAAAAAAAAGCTGCGATTTTTTCAGGATGGGGGCGAAACATCCCCAAAAAGGGATGCCGGATTTTTGACGGGAAAGAAGGGGATCACGGTCAAAATTGCCCAGAGGATCCAGTTTGCCGTACAAAAACGGTTGAAATCGGGGGGAGAAAATATTGAGAACCTAATAAATCTGAATGATTATGGGCTCAACGATATTGCCCTGAGCGAGGCACAGAAATTGCTTTTTTATTGACCGTCATATCCTGAACAGAATATTCGACCGCTCCGGGGGGAAAGATGTCGCCGCAAGGCTCGGTTTTGGTGGTGGACGATGAGTTGGGACCTCGCGAGTCTCTGCGGATGATTCTCCAACCGCTCTACGAAGTAAGAACGGCCTCAAACGGGCAGGAAGCCCTCCAGACCCTCCGGCAAGGGAAGGTCGACCTGATCACCTTGGACCTCAAGATGCCCGGACTTTCCGGGCTGGATGTCCTCCGGGAAATCAAGAAGATGGATATTGACCCGGCGGTTATCATCATCACCGCTTACGGAACCCTGACCAACGCCCATGAAGCCATTCGTTACGGGGCGGTGGACTTCATCTCCAAACCCTACAACGCCACGGATATTCTTTCGGTCGTTCGCCGTACCGTAGAGCAGAAACAATACAATCTGAAGATGAAAAAGTTCCTTGACACCCTCCAATGCCCGGACGGGGTTGAAGGGAAAAAAGCCGAAATCGAAAGGCTTATGGCCCATTAAAAAGAAGACCGCTAAGCGCATAGGGCAAAGCGCAAAGGGTAAGATCAGGAAACAAAAATTTCGTCGGAAACAGGCTGTGCCTCCTTCCCCTGTATGCCCCCAGGGGTTTTATCCCGCAGCCTGAGCCAGAAGCGGGCGCAGGAAGAAAGGCCGCGGCGCCCCCTGAAGTCTCCTCCCTTCAGGCCTTGCGAGCGGCCGCCATACCTCCCTTCCGGGGTCAGGTTTTCCTGACCCCATTTTTTTTCAGATCAGCGACACCCGCTCCAACTTTTTCCTGTCCCCTCCCCGGGAACCCGCCCCTCAATCTTTTCGTTCTTTCTGGAATTGCTTGATCTTCTCCCAAACTCCGAGGACCTGCTTCTTCGTTTCTTCGACCGATCCGGAGTTGTCCACGAGGTAGTCGGCGTAGGGCTTCTTCTCCTCGATCGAAAGCTGGGCCGACAGGATGCTATGGGCCTTGTCCCGGGAGATCCGGTCCCTCTCCATGAGCCGCCGGATCTGGGTCTCCCCGGGAACGCAGACCACCAGGATCTTGTGAAAGAGGTGCTGGAGGTTGGCCTCGATGAGCAGGGGAACGACAACCTGAATGACGGCCTGGGGGTCCTTTCCGGATAGTTCCTTGACCCGGGTCGTGAACTCCGCATAGACTCGAGGGTGAATATACCCTTCCAGCCTTTTCCTTTTTTCCGAATCCTGAAACACGATCTCCGAAATCTTTTTCCGGTCCAAGGTTCGGTCTTCCCGCAGTACCTGCTCCCCGAAAAAGGCGACGATTTCTTTCCATGCCTCTTTCCCCGGTTCCACCACGACCCGGCTCAGAACGTCGAAGTCGATGATCAAAGCGCCCAGTTCCTCCAGCATCCGGGCGACCGTGCTTTTTCCGCTGGCGATTCCCCCGGTGACCCCTATGAGAACACGGCCGTCCCGGCCGCGAATTTCCTCCACCTGCCTTAAGCCGAAATACGCCATAGGAAATCCTTTCGTGACATCCAGATCCGCCCCGGCATAGCTGACGGGGTAGCGAATGCCCCTCTTGTAAAGAGCCTCGAGCCCGCGCAAGGCCTTGTCCATCATCCCTGCCGGGATGGCCATGGCCAGCTCGTCATCCTGGGCATGGCCGTAGCGCCTCTCCCCGTAACAGGGGATAGAGAGGGATGGCTTCCCTTCGAGATAACAGCGGGCGATGACGTCGGAGCAGGAAGACTCTCCCACGCAGAAAAACCGCATGACCTCGTAATCCTCGAACTGCAGGGCGTTGATCAGGAGCATCATCTGCGCGGGGTTGGCGTAGAACAGCACGATGTCCGGATCGAACGGGTTGTAAACAAGGGGCGCCAGGGCGACGGCCTGGTATTTTCCCTCGGGGAGACGGGGAACCGAGTTTTCATATTTTTTTCCGTCTTCCCGGGTTTGGGTCCAGACGAGCGATCGGAAAGTTCCGTCCCGCATCAGCTCGGGCACCGCCGTCAGGCCGATAATCGAGGGGCACAGGTCGTAAAGAAAGTCATCCAGATCGGCCCCGACCGTCCAGTCGAAGCTGCGAACCAGGCTGATGAGCTGGCAAAGGGTCGATTTGTGGTTCATCCGGCGGAGAAAAGGAATGCCGGCGAGAGCTTCCTTCCTTTCGAGGAGCTTGAAGGCCACGGGAAAAGATTTCAGCCGGAGCAGAAGCTCCATCCGGCGGATCATCGGACTCCAATCGCGTTTTGCAGGCATAGAACCCCCGGTTCAGCGTTTCTGGCTCTGAAGGGTGAACCGTCCGACGCGGAGTTCTTCCACCAATTCCCGCTCCGAGCGGACGGCCTTTTCGAGGATGGTGAAGCATTGCCCCACCTCGTCCAGCCGATGGGCATCGCTGCCCGCCACCGCCAGCAGGCCCAGACGGTCCGCGACCCTGCGGGCCATGCCATTTTCCGAGTCCGTGACTTTGCCGTTGAGAACCTCGACCCCGTCCACATCTTGAAAGAGGGGCCGGCGGGACGCCTGCTCCACGTCCAAGCGCAGCTCCGCAATCCCGAAAAGCAGGAACCCCCTGAAGGGGTGGGCGGCGATCATCAGCCCGCCGGCTTTCTGCACCTCCCGGCGCAGGTCCGGAAGGGCGACGACGCCCTTCACATCCTCCGGGTATCCAAAAACAAGGACATCCCCTTGATTGGTGGTGATCTCGTTACCCTGGAAAATGGGGATGCCTCCTTCACGCGCGAGAGCCCCCACATCCCGCGGGTCCCAACGGTGCTGGTGCTCGGTCAGACAGATCGCCTCCAGCCCGGCGCGCCGGGCTTCCACGAGAAGTTCCTTGGGGTCGATGAGGCTGCAGGAAGAGCGCGGCCGGGTGTGAATGTGGAGATCAATCCGCATGATCGCTTGCCGCCCGGGGGCGGGCCAGACAGGCCCCCTGCGCTTCGGGATGACTGCGGACCCAGGAACGGACCGTTTCCTGGGGGGAAGCTGCCGGGTTTTCTTTCCGAGCCTTTTCGATCGCCTGGGCCATCAGGGCGGAGTCCAGACAGCGGCCGCATTCGATGAGGATCTCGGCGAAATGCTGGCATCCCTTCTGACCCACCTCGCGGCTCACCTTCGAGACCCAGTTTTCTTCCCGGAGGGAGACCCCCACCGCCTTCTGCAGAAACGCAACCGCCTTGGGGCAGACCGGGGTCGTGTACCGTTTCATCCGGCCCCGGATTTTCAAAATTCTTCCGTCCGGGATCCCTACCTCGATCTGGAGTTCCATGGCGTAAATGTTGTCTTCCAAGATGCCGTGGAAACGCAGGGTCTCTTCGTCGAGAAATTCGCCGCCCACCAACAGGGTGCGGCTGAAGGCAATCATAAATTGTGATCCTCGAATTCATTTGCCACAGAGGGCACAGAGTTCACAGAGCTTGCAGAGATGGAAAAATAGCAAAGGAAGCTGACTCTAATACCTGGAATTCTTTTCTTCGCCTCTTTTTTTGGCGAATATTTTCTCGGTGCGCTCTATGCCCTCTGTGGTGAGGAAATCAAAGATTCAACCCTTCCATCAGCGGGCTGTCGTCGGCAAAGGCGATGCAACTGCGCACCAAACGGGGATTGAATTTGAGCATGGCCTGGAATTTCTTCTTCCGCTCCTCTTCCGTTCCTTTTTCATTTTCCCGGATCTGGGGGGCGGTGAAATGGAGAATGACGGCGTTACAGGACTCCAGGACCCCCTCGGCCCACTCTCGGCAACCCGTCTCTCCGCCCAGGAGTCCCTGAACGATTTTCCGAACCCCCGGCCCCACGCGGACGCCGACGACTTTTTGAAGCAGAGGGGGGGCTTGGAGGCATTCCGGGTGAGGGGACCGCAGGATGCGGGCTTTTGCCGAAACAATCTCGAGTTCGGGAAGACGAAAGATCGTGCGGATTTCGCTTTCGATGAAGGTGTCGACGAGCCGCCAGCAAACGGACAAGTTTCCGTCGGTCAGAGGCTCCACTTCCACGACCTTGTTCCGCATGAAAGCCAGGGTCATCCTCCGCCTCCTTTCCCTTACCCCCTCTCTTTCCCGGATCCGGCGAAGAGGGAGGATTTTGAAGACGGCGCCTATTTATGTAGGAGCAGGAATCTATCCGCAAGGAGAAAACGTAGGGCTAATGTAGCAGAGGAGGAAAAATTTCGCAAGAAAAGAGCTGAGGGCCGAAGGCGGGTTTCCCCTTTCTTCAATTCCTCCAGCGGGCGACGATCTCCTCGGCTGTGCGGGTGACGAGGGGAAGGGCTTGCTGAACGGCAGGGGTCAGATCCAGCCCATACTCGATGGTTTCGGGCTCGACTCCCAGAATTGCAATTTCAGGGTCTTTTTGGCGAGGCAGGAACCGCAAAACGGAAAGGAGCCCCAGCTCATGGAGAGAAGCCCGGTTTCCCGTTTCTTCCACGTCCGGAACCCCGAAAGAATAGACGGCGCCGGGCTTCCCGCCTGCCGCCATGGCGTCGATAGCCAGGATTTTATCGGCCCAAGAGAGAAGATGCAAGGAATCCAGGACCGCGGTCCCGACCTCGGCGCAGAGGGTCCGGGGGAGGGGCTTCTCCCGCAGGGCCCGGACGGCGTGGACCCCCACGCCGTCGTCCCGGAGCAGGAGGTTCCCCAACCCGACCACTAATATCCGGGTTCTTTTCCGCTCAGTTTTCACAGGAGGATCCCTGCTGGCTTCCCGGGCGCAAAGGGAATTCGCTTGGCGAGGAGGCATCTTTCCCGGGTCCCGGAACATGATTCACGGAGAAGATCTTGGCCCCTTCGGCCGGCCGCATCACGTGAACGGCGCAGGAGAGGCAGGGGTCGAAAGAGTGAATGACCCGGACCACTTCCACGGGTTGGTTCACATCCGCAACGGGGGTTCCGATCAGGGCTTCTTCAATGGGGCCGCGTTTCCCGGCGCCGTCGCGGGGGGAGGCATTCCAGCAAGTGGGGGTCACAACCTGGTAGCGGGAAATTTTGCCGTTGCTGATCTGCAGCCAGTGGCCCAGAGCGCCTCGGGGCGCCTCGGTTAAGCCGGAGGAGGCCGCCGTCAGCGGGGGGGAAGAAGGCGTATACACGGCCCCTCCGGGTTGAAGCTGGTCGACCCAGTTTCTCATGGCGGTGGCGATCTTCAGGGTCTCCTGCGCCCGGGCCAAGTGCCGGTCCATGACCGAAATCCCGCGTTGATAATCCCCGTTGACCCACATCCTCGCCAGGGGACCGGCTTCATAAGGAACTCCCGCGTATCTCGGGGCCTTCAGCCAGGAATAGGCGTTGGCTTTTGGATATTGGGGAATGGTCGCCCCCGAGGCCGGGTTCAAATGGGCCGTGCCGTCCTGATACCAGGAGTGGGTGACCTCCTCGGTGATCTGCTTGACATCCACCTTCTGCGCCGCGGAATACCCGTTGGCGATTCGCCCCGGCCGGAAGAGCTTCCGGATACCGAACTCGTCGGTGTCGAAGACGCCGAAGGCGAGGAGATTGCCCGGGCCGCGGCCGATGGAAAAATAATCCGCATAGACTTTCGCCAGGGCGTCCGCGTCTTTCAAATAAACCCCTTGAATGAAGGAGAGAAGCTCCCCAAGATAGCTCCGGAATTTTGCGATTCGTTCCGGGCGGGGCGTTGTCGTAAACCCGCCGGGGAGGTAGGTGGGGGGATGGGGCATACGCCCCCCGAAAAGGGCCCCCATTTCATGGGCCTTCCGGGTCATCTCCAAAGCTTTCACGTAGTTGTTGACCAGAGCGGCCGTGGTGTTCGCGTCAAAGCGGTTATCCACCTTCCAACTCGGCTGCCAGGGGGGCATGTCGGGGCCATTGATGAAATCCAAGGCGGCCAGGTGGTAGAAATGCAGGATGTGCGACTGAATGAAGTTCGCCCCCATGACCAAATTGCGCATGATCCGCGCATTGGGAGGGGCGGTCACTCTATAGGCCTTGTCCAAGGCCATGACCGCCGCCATTCCATGAGGGACCGGGCACACGCCGCAGATCCTCTGGGTGATGTGTTGGGCGTCTTCCGGCGGGCGGTTGACCAAAATGGTCTCGAAGCCGCGGAAGAGTGTTCCCGTCGCAAAAGCATCCACCACCTGCTGTTTTCCGCCAACCGTATCCACTTTGACATCAATTTTTAAATGCCCTTCTATACGCGTGACCGGATCGATCAAAATGGTCTGCACGGCCATGAAATATCCTCCTTTGATTTTCAATCTTCATTCTGGCGACGCGGTTGCGCGCGCTCAATCCTCAGGGGAAGCCAGCTGGGTGAAGGGAAACTGTGGGTCCGTGCATCCGATGCACAGGGCATTGGCGTCGACACACCAGTTTGTTTGGTTATTCCAAAGCTGAGTCGGGCAATTTCCCTTTGTGCGGGGCCCTCGGCAGCCCAGTTCCTCCAGACAACGGTTATCCACGCCAAAAGTGCGGGCCTCGTCTCTATCCTCCCGCGGACAACGATCATGAACGGTTCTCCCAAAGAGAGACGTCGGGCGGCCGTATGTATCCAGAGCAATGGAGTTCCCCAGAAGGATCTGCACCACCGCCCACACGATCCAATCCGGGTGGGGGGGGCAACCGGCGATGTTTATGGTATTTTTGCCCGTGGCCGCTTTGACTCCTTTTATCCCCGTTGGGTTCGGAGGGGCCGCGGGGATTCCGCCCCAGGAAGCGCAGGTCCCGATGCAGAGAACCGCCGCCGCTTTTCCGGCCAAATCCTGAACTGCTTTTTGAAAGGTAACATCCTGAAATGTCCCATCGGTCCTGGAAACGCTCCACGCCCAGCAGGTGTTCCCGCCGAACGCCGTCGGTATTCCGCCCTCGACGGCCAGAACATAACCGCCTTTATTGTAGGCAGCCTCGGCTTGATCAACGGCATCCTCCCCGGCGAGCGCCATCAGATTGGGGTGATACAGGAGGTTGATGGAGTTGATCAGCACATCGGCTGCGGTTTTGGGTTCCGAAGCCGAGGTGGAGATTCGATTCAAAAAGGATTCCGAGCATCCGGTGCATCCCGCCCCTTGAAGCCAAATGACGGAAGGGCCGGTCGGGTTCGCCAGGACCTTTTGCAGCCTTCCCAGATCCGTCCCGCTTAGGCCCAGCGTTGCCGCCGACGCCCCCAAGAACTTCAAAAAATCTCGCCGTGAAACCTTCATATCTTCCCCTTTCAGTTACAAACGTCGTTTGTTCTCGATTTGGGCCCGCTCAATTCCTCATGCCGGGCACTTCGCCCGCGAGCAAAGAAAATAAGATATTCCCCTCTCCCGCCCGCGGGAGAGGGGGGGTGAGGATGGACTTTTTTTCTCCCCGCCTGAATCCTCCCTTGCAAGGGCGGAGGAAGCCTCCGCGGGCATTATTCATGTAATCGGAAAACCGCGCTTCGTTCGCCGGGTGTAAAATCCTTCCGCAGCAAGATTTTCTCGACGTTGCGAGGCAACCGTACTTCCCCCGATTTTCTTTGATTGTGGCGCCGAAACGAGCTATTGAAGAACAGGTGGGGAGGCTTTAGCAAGTGGCGTGCCACAGTTTTTGCTTTGGAAGGGCATTGATTTCTTTTGTTTTTTTAGGGATGGGCAGGGAGGTCTGATTGGAAGCGAAGGGTATTTCCTTCAGTGCTGAACAAACGTGGACCAAAACCAAAATTGAGGGACGCAATCTTTGCACCGGGGAATGCAAATCCTGCCATTTGCGTTTCGCCTTTATTTTGTGTGGATTTTTCCTCTGATGGGGCCGGGGTCAGCCTACCTGCTGTTCAAGAGTCTGAAAGTCGGGAGGGAGAAGGCGCCGCTGTTGGGCAGCAGCGGTTTTTTCTTTCGGGCTATTTCGGGCTGGCCACTTCGATGTATCCCTATGCCATTCCCCCGACCGTGACGCTTTACGAGGCGGCCGCTCAGCCGGAGACGGTGCGCTTCCCTTGTGGGGAGCCATGATCGTGCTCCCCATCGTGATGGCCTATCTACTCGGTTTTTCGCGGCAAGGTGAGCCACGAAGGATATTACGGAACAGGCGGTTGAATTCTACGGAGGGGGCCCGGGTCGAGAATAATTGGTGAGTCTGACCCCCGTTTTTGCTTACACCCGGCCCAGGGGAGAAAAGGATTTCCGCGACCGCGGGCTTTTTCCTCTCGCCCCCATAAAAGCGTATTTCGCCGCCACAGGCTGCCGGCGGCTTCGGTACGCGGAGTTGCCCCCCGCACTCCCGCTCCAGGTCGGCGCCGGGACTCGGTAATCGAAATCGGTTAAGGTCCGCCGCTCCAAGGGTTTGCTCAACAAACGCTCAATGGTCCGCATCATCCCTTCGTCCTCGGGGGCTACGAGGGTAAAGGCGTCCCCCGTCCGCGAGGCCCGACCGGTGCGGCCGATGCGGTGAATGTACGTTTCCGCCGTGTCGGGAACATCATAGTTGATTACGTGGGAAATCTGGGAAACGTCGATTCCCCGCGCGGCGATATCGGTGGCGGCGAGGATGCGGTACGAACCGTCGCGAAACCCTTCCATCGCTTCCCGGCGGCGGTTTTGGGGAAGATCCCCTTGCAGCGAGGTCGCCTGGAAGCCGGCTTTCGAGAGCTGCTCCCCAAGCCTCTTGGCCCGGCGCTTGGTCCGGGTGAAAACCAGGACGGAACCGGTCGGCGTTTGCCCCAGGATTTTCAGAAGAAGAGGGGTCTTCAGGTGTTGCTGCACCGGGTAGACGGTATGGGAGACCGTGACGACCGGGGCCGTTTTCCCCACCTGGATCGTTACCGGGTCCACGAGGATTTCCCTGGCCAGACCCCGGATTTCGACGGGCATTGTCGCCCCGAAGAGCAGGGTCTGCCGCTGCCGGGGAAGATGTTGGAGGATTCGGCGGATATCGGGGAGGAACCCCATGTCGAACATTTGATCCGCCTCGTCCAGCACCAGGACCTCGATCTTAGAAAGACGAATGGTCCCCTGGCCAAGATGGTCCAGGAGTCTTCCCGGGCACGCGACCACCACATCGACGCCCTTCTTTAGCGACTGGATCTGGGGCCGGATGTTGACCCCCCCGTACAGGGTCATGCTGGAAATCCGCGTCTTTTTCCCCAGGGCCCGGATCGCTTCATGAATCTGTTCGGCCAGTTCGCGGGTGGGCGCCAGGACCAGGGTCCGCACGTGTTTGCGTTCCCCCTGGCGGAGGCGCTCCAGGATGGGCAGGGCAAAGGCCGCAGTCTTGCCCGTGCCGGTTTGGGCGAGCCCCAAGACATCCTTGCCTTCCAGGATCGGCGGGATCGCCTGCTCCTGGATGGAGGTGGGGTCGACGTAGTTTGAGGCACGAATGCCTGCCATGATTTCAGGGTGAAAACGAAACTTCTCGAAACTCAATGAAACTCCTTCCGGCTGTCGCCGTTTAGAAATATCGTCGCTGGGGTCTCGGCATAAAAAAAAGCCGCATAAGCATTAAGAGCTATGCGGCTTATTATTCCTGACCAAAACTCTTCGCAACTTGTAGTCTAATTTTATCCCCTTTCTTTTCCTGTGTCAAGGGAAAGATTCTGCGGGGTGTAACCCTTCAGTCAAGGGTGGGAAGCCGCTACGGATTTAGGTCCGGCGTGAATAGCAGGAGGTGCCCTGGCCTGGGGGTCCGGGCGCTACGCTTGGAATCATAAGGCGCTGATTTCTTCGTGGACGAGGGCCAAGGCCTCCCGCCGCTGATATCGGAGTCTCAGGGTTTTCTCCGAGTCTCTGCTCATCCCGACCGATGCTTCCGGCGCGTACCGCCCAAACCCCCAGGCCAACAACAAAGCCTGCCGCCCCCCCGTCACTGAATGGGTATTGCGGGGTCGAGAAAAGGAATGGATGAACTCTATGCCCTGCGGGCTTTTCGACACCAACGGAAGGAGCCGAGGGCGCCCAGGCCCGCCGCCAGGAGAAGGAGGGAGCTTGGTTCGGGCACCGGCGCAGCTTTTCCCAAATAGACCAGGTCGTCAATCCCGTACCCACTGTCGAATCCCGAGTCGATGATCAAACGGGAAAACGGTTTGTCGGAAGCGACTCCCCAGAAAAGAGGGTTGACCACATCGAAAGGCTGGGAATTGGGGGCAAGGGGAAAGCTCTGGCCATTCACGGTTGCGAAGTACGAGGTGTTCTGGGCATTCAGCTGGGTGTAATTGAACCCCACGCCGTAAACGGGCGATTTGAAGCAGATCCGGATGATAGAGCCCTGCGAGCTTCGGTCGGTATCGAGGTAAAGGTAATGCGACCCGCCCGGCGTGGTGTTGCCGGCGCCAAAAGATGTTTCCTTCAGAATTTTAACGGCGGGGTAGGGTTTTTTCACCGACACTTTAAAATCGGGAAAAGCCTGCTTGAAAACGGCGCCGCCGGTCGGGGTGCCGACAACGGGGGCGTTTTCGAAGGTTTCGATCGTGAAGGAGCGGGGGATTTTTTCGAAGGGGGTGCGGTCCGTATACACGGTCAAGGCGTCGGCCAATTGGGGAGCGAGCCAAATGGACAGGCAAAGAAGAATGGCCCCAAATCCAGTCCGTTTCATGAATCCCTCCCCGGAACAGAAAATTTCAAAAAATCTTTCCTTATCACTCAACCCTGCAGGAACAGAGACCGCCAAACCGCCTTTCCGGAAATAATAGCCTAAACAAATTGAGTTGTAAACATTTTTCGGCATTTTTCAGTAACCCTTCAGTCACAGGTGGCCGGCCGCAACGGATTAAGGTCCGGGGTAAAGGCAAAGAGGTGCCCCGGCCTGGGGGGTCGGGCGGTCCGCTTGGAACCACAAGGCGGTGATTTCTTCGTGGAGGGGGCGGGGGCCAAGGCCTCCCGCATCCTTCGGCGGAGATTCGGTGCTTTCTCCGAGTCTCTGCCCATCCCGGCCGATGCTTCCGGCGCGTACCGCCCGAACCCCCAGGCCACAACAAAACTTGCCCCGGGCCACCCGTGAATGAAGGGTTACATTTTTCAAAGGGGATTTTGGAGGAACCCTTATCCCCAAGAGCCTACAGACTGCGGTCTGGAAGATTATTCCCTGATCGTCAGTATGGCTTCTTCTCCGGATAGAAGAGCGGGCCGTCGACCATTTCTATGACAAGGGTGTCTTCAAGAGCCTGAGACGGGCCATGGACGTGGTCCTTGGGGTTGATGTAGAACTCCCCTTCTTTCACCACGATCCCCGGGTAGGAAAATTTCCCTTTCAAAACGTACATGAATTGGTTCGAAGGGTGAAGGTGGGGGCTGGAAATTCCGGCGCCTTTGGGGAAGTGCGTCAGGGTGATCAAGGCCCCCGTTTCCTCATTTTTGAAGAGGAGCTTGAATTTGACTCCGGGCACCTGCGAAGGTTGCCACTCCACCTTTTCAGGGTCGATGACGATTTCTCTTTCTTCCATGGGCGTTCCTTTCTGAAAACAAGGGAGATCAGGGCGTCCGGAAGCGGTAGGACCAAATATTCGGGTGGTAGAACATGCCGCGCTCCCAGCCGCTGAGCGCCCCCCATTCCGTGCAGCGCGGCTCTTCTGCCAGATAGAAACAGGCCCGAACCGTCCAGAAATATTTCGTGGCCGGCTGAAGAGGATCTTCCACCCGATGATAGGGTTGTTCCAAGTCCTCCCGGGAATAAAACCATCCTTCGGTTGAAATCCTCAGTTCGTATTTTACCTCCCGGATTCGCGCCGGATCGATCTTTAAACGGGCTTCCGAATCCCCCTCCCGCGGAAAGGGTTCCCAGCTAAGCGTCGGCTGGAGGGAGTCAACCTTTACGAAAGCTGCGGGGGGCGAGTCGATCAAAAGCCAGAAGCGCTGCTGCGGATATTCGGCCCGGAGGCCCAGATTGACGGCGGGCGCGCCGCAGCCTTGGAGGAGGATGAGGAAGATCGCTCCGCAGGCAAAAAAAGGGGAAGTCTTGGCGCAGAAATGGACGCGCTTTTCTTTATGGGTTTTCGAGTATGGGGGAATTTTCACCGCGATCTTTTTCCCAATTTCACGGCAGAACAAAAGTTAAAAACAGATCGTCCGTAACCTTTTCGGCCAAAAGCCTGCTCAGGGCTTCGAGTTCCTCAAAAAAGGCCCTGGAATTTTCGGCTTCCCACTCGGCCCGCCTGCGGGGGCCCTCGGCCAATTCGAAGCTGGGGGCATACAGGGTTTTCCCGTCCGCCAGCCGCACCAGGCGAACCTGGGTTTTCAGGAAAAGATTCAAAGGCGGGTCTTGGGTCTTAAAATTCGGGCGTCCCTGCGGAGGGGTTTTGAATCCGATCTCTTGAGCCGAAATCTCCAAAACGCTTTGAATCCCTTCTCCCTGCGTGGACCGGTAATCGACCTTTTCTCCCGGCTTCCGGGGCCCCCAGGCGTCGAAGGGGACAATATTTTTTTGGGTTTTTTCCCGAACGGCCTGAAAGAAAGAGTCCCGCAGGAGTTCTTGCACTCTGAATTCCTCAATGGTGCGCTTGGCCGATTCCTCGATGCGGGCCGCCTCCGCCGGGGGAATGGCTTCGAAGGCTCCCGAAATGGCCGCGATGGCTCCTCCGATCAGGCCGGCGGCAAGGAACACGATGAGAACGGCCCCGCAATTGGCCCCTTGGCAGGAGAAACCCTGCATCCCCGACAGAGCGAAAGAAAACCCCTCCAGAAACCCTCTGCCGATTCCGGAAGTCCTGCCCACGGCATACGTTTCAAATCTGGCCTCCGGGGGATAGTGAGTTTGGGCTATGCCGACTACGCCGAGGGTTGCCCGATCTTCTTCGGTCAAAGGGATTGGGGCGCCGGACCAATCCTCCAACGCCCCAGCCCAGCAGGGAGGGGGAAAAGGGATTTCAAGGCAGAGGAAGGCCGTCAGTGTGATTAGCGAGATGATTTTAGGCGCTTTCAAAAATTCGGAATCCTCATCCGGCAGTTCGAAATTCCCAACCGATGCTCTTTTTCGCCACAGGGGATATTCGACATACTCCGGCTACGCTCTCTCTCCGCTTCCGGAGAAAATATCCGCACATGAAAAGTTTCGGCTTGTTTCTTTCAATATTCCAAATGCGCTCCTGACAGACTTGGGAAAACACCTCAGGTTTGCAGGAGACCTTCCGATGATCGATCAAGGATCCGCGTATGTTCTCTTTGGCTCAATTCGCCAAGATAGTCTATTCTAAAACATCTATCTCCGGTGTCAAGGAAAGGGTCCATCTTGCGTGAAGGCAAGACGCTCAGTCCTTGCCTCCATTTGTGTTTTCAAAAAGATCAGGGAGCGGGGTCTTTCGGTTTGAAAGGGAAAAAGGGAAAAGTGAATATTTTCAACAACGTCCCCTGATTGGGAATAAACTGTTACGGCGATTGGATTGTCTTTTAGTTACTTTCCTGGTTTTCTTCTCCACCAGGCGAAAGAGCTCAGGGCGCCGAGACCCGTGGCCAGCAGAAGGAGGGAGGCGGGCTCCGGAACCGGGGTGGAGCTTTCGAGGGGGGCGGCGATTGGAACGGGGAGGGCGTTGCCAATCGAGATGAAGTCATCGATTCCAAAACCGCTGTCAGTCCCCGAGTCGATGATCAAACGAGAGAAAGGCCTATCGGAAACAACCCCCCAGAAGAGCGGGTTGAACTCACCGGGAGAATCGGAGTAGGGATTGAGGGGGAGAGAGAAGGTTTCCCTGCCTATGGTGACAGAAGCGGATGTCCCCCTGGCGCTGAGTTGGGAATAGTTGAATCCGACTCCTAACACCGGGGATTTGAAGGCGATCCGCAGAACGGAACCCTGGGAAGAGCGATCGGTGTCGAGGTAGAGATAATGGGATCCGAAGGGGGTCGTGTTGCCGGCTCCGAACACCGGCGAATCCAGGACCTTGATGGCGGCCTGGGGCTGCTTGACCGACAGCTTAAAATCCGTGAATCCCTGTTTGAAGACCGCGCCATTGTCCGGGGTGCCGATAAGCGGGGTATTTTCGAACGTCTCAACTGTACTTGGGCCGGAGAATGATCCGAAAAGGGGGCGGTCCGTGAAGACAGTCAAGGCGTCCGCGGGGCCGACTCCGGCGGATAAGAATAGCACCAGAAAAAGACAAACATTTCGAATCATGAGGCTCCTTGAAAACGGAACAGGATCTCTTCTCTTCACCTAAGAATACGTATCGACCGCTGCCTTGATTTCCATAAGTCTTGATTTTTGATGATCTCGTAAAAAGTCGCTCAAACGATGGTTGCGAATGTAGGGGCGCGACGCTTCGCGCCCCTACCATGCCAGGCGCGCAAAAAATGAGGAGGGAGACCCTTTAGGGGCCGCAACGACGAAGTTGAAGCGCAATCCCGCTTCGAGCAGGACAGATATACTTTTTACGACACCCTCATTTTTTTCTTTTAGCAAGGGAGAATGGGGAGAGAAAAGGGCTCTCCTCCCGCCTCTCAGAGGGTGAATGGCAAGAGGATGAACCCGAAGGGAAAAAGCGGGGGAGAAACGCCGACAAATAGACGGGGCGAAAAGGCTCGTCTCAATTGTCGAGAATCCGCCTGGCGAGAATTTCGGCGATGTCGGCGACCTGAACCTTGGAAGCTTTTTCGTCCTTGAGCCCGTCCTCGAACATCGTCATGCAGTACGGGCAGGAAACGGCGATGGTGTCGGGGTTTTTGGTTAGGGCTTCGCGGACGCGGTTCAGGTTCAGACGGTGTTCGGGGCTTTCCTCCATCCACATCCTGCCGCCGCCCGCGCCGCAGCAGAAACTCTTGCGGCGAACCCGGTCCAGTTCGATGGGCTCTTGCCCCGTGGCGGCGCGGATGAGCTCGCGGGGTTGATCGTAAAGGTTGTTGTACCGGCCGAGGTAGCAGGAGTCGTGGAAAACGATTTTTCCGAAACGCTCGGACCCGGACAGTTTCAACCGCCCGGTTTGGATGAGATCGTTGAGGAATTCGGAATGGTGGCCTACCGACGCCTCCAGGCCGAATTGGGGGTAATCGTTTTTCAAAGTCGTGTAACAATGGGGGCAGTAGGTCAGGATCTTCTTAACGCCATATTTCTTGAACTGCTCGACATTCTGTTTGGCCATTTTTTCAAAGATGAACTCGTTTCCCAGCCGGCGCAGGGAGTCTCCGCAGCAGAGTTCTTCCGCCCCCAGAATTCCGAAGGAAACCCCGGCCGCCTTCAAGGCCTTTACCACGGCAAGGGTGACCTTTTTGTTGCGGGCGTCAAAGGCCCCGGCGCAGCCGACGTAGAAAAGGTATTCCACCGACGCCCCCGCCGAGAGGACGGGGACTCCCAGGTCTTTGGCCCATTTGGCCCGGTCTCCAGGGATGATCCCCCAGGGGTTGGAGCGCTGCTCGACGGCCTCGAAGAAGACCCGCAGTTCGGCGGGGAATTTGGCGGAGTTCTGCACCAGATGACGCCTCATTTTAAGAATTTTGGGCACGTGCTCGATGAAAACCGGGCAGTTGGCCATGCAGGCGCCGCAGGTCGTGCAGGCCCAGATGGACTCCTCGCCGACGGTCCCGGCTTTCTCGTCCGATTCCCCGATGAGGGGCTCGAGCGTCTGTCCCGTATCGCCGGAGAGGAGCCCCTTCCCGTTGTCGAGGAGGTTGTGCTTCCCGTCCTGGATTACGAACCGGGGGTTCAACGTCTTGCCCGATTGGGTAGCGGGGCAATTGGCGTTGCACCTTCCGCACTCCGTGCAGGAGGTGAAATCGAGGAGGTCTTTCCATGTGAACTTGTCCACCGCCGGCACGCCGTATACCCTGCCTACGGCGAACTCCTCGCGGGGAATCGTGGCCACCGGCTCGAAGGAGCGGCAGAAACAGTTCGGGATTGCCGTGAGGATGTGCATGTGCTTGCTGTAGGGGAGGTAGTTCAGAAACCCCAGGAAGATCAGGGCGTGGATCCACCAGAAAATGCGTTCGGCCGCATGAAGGGATTGGGGAAAAAGAGAGGCCATTAGGGGAGCGGCCAAGTGCCGGCTGACCGGCATGAGGAACGGGGGATCCGGCGTCCGCATGGCGATTTCGGCGCCGTGCATGCCGAAGAAGGCGAGCATGAGACCCGCCACGAGGCCGAGAATCAAAAAGGCATCCGCGCTTTTATAATCGATATGCTCCGGGCGGATGACCAGGCGCCGGAAAATAGCCAGACCTACGCAAAAAAGGACGACCAGGGACATGAGGTCAAAGGCGAACGTCAAAACCGGGTATAAGACGGGGCCGAGGAGGCGCAGGGAAAAAGCGGGGAAGAGGCCGCTGATCACGAACTCGCCGTTGGCGATAAACAGGACCATGAACCCCCAGAAGAGCAGGAGGTGGTTGTAGCCGAATCCCTCGGCCACGACCCTCTTTTGGACGAAGGCGTACAAAAACATGGTCTGAAGACGTTTGAAAAACTCGCCCCTGAGGCGAGTGTCCGGCTGCCCCAGACGGATCAGGCGGATCAGGCGAAACGCCGAGAGAAGAAAGGCGACAACCGCGGCCGTCAGAATGACGGCGAAAATGATCTTTTCCCGTGGTGACATTTAGTGATCCTTCTTCGGCGACCCTTCCGCCGCACCCCGGCCTTCCTGGGAGATTTCCCGGAATTTTTGAACCATGGCGGGAACGATCTGAAAAACATCGCCGACGATGCCGTAGTGGGCGACCTCGAAAATCGGCGCTTCCCGGTCCCGGTTGACGGCGATGATGAGGTCCGAATCCTGCATCCCCACCAGGTGCTGGATCGCCCCGGAAATGCCGCAGGCGATGTAGATTTTGGGCCGGACGGTCTTGCCGGTCTGCCCGACCTGTCTTTCGTAAGGCATCCACCCCGCGTCCACGGCCGCGCGCGAGGAACTGACCGTCCCCCCGAGGATGTCGGCCAATTCCTGAAGCATCTTGAAGCTCTCCGGACCCTGCATCCCGCGTCCCCCCGAGACGAGGACTTCGGCGCCGGCGATATCCACGTGGTCGCCCTGCTTCTCGCGGATGACCTTTAAAACCTTGACGAAGATTTCCTCTTCCGTGAGATTGAGCTTTTCCCGGATCACCTCCCCCATGCGCCCCGGGACAGGTTCCGGCTTGGGCAGAACGTGGGGGCGGACCGAGGCCATTTGCGGGCGGCGGGTCCGGGTGAGGATTGTGGCCATGATGTTCCCGCCGAAGGCCGGGCGGGTCTGCTCCAGAAGCCGGTTTTCGCGGTCGATGGTGAGGCTGGTGCAGTCCGCGGTCAGCCCGCTGTTGAGAGCCGTGGCCGCGGCCCCGGCGAGATCGCGCCCCAACCCGGTCGCGCCCATGAGAACGACCTCGGGCTTGTATTTTTGGACCAATTGGACGGCGCCGCGCACGTAGGGCTCGGTGCGGTAGTGGTGGAGGATCGGGTCGTCGATCAGATAGACCTTGTCGGCGCCGTAGGCAAAGGCTTCCTGGGCCAGGGGTTCGATGTTTTCTCCGAGGATGAAAGCGCAGAGGGCCGTTTCCAGGTCTTTGGCCAGCTTGTGGCCCACTCCCAAGAGCTCCCAGCCGACCTGGGCGGCGACTCCATCCTGCTGCTCGACGAAGACCCAGACGCCGCGGTAGCTGGCGTCGGCCTGAGGTTTCTTTTCTTCCTTCGGCTCTTCTTTCGGCGCCCCCTGTTTTTCAAGCTCGGCTAAAATGGCTTGTTCTTCCGGGGTGAAGAAACGCTCGATGGCCTCGGCCGGGCAAATCTTAACGCACTTCCCGCACCCGATGCAGGCTTCCAGATCGATGACGGCTTCCCCCTTTTCGTTCAGGGTGATGGCCTCCACCGGGCATTCCCCGGGGCAGCGGCCGCAGGCAATGCACTTGCCCGGGATGAGCCGAACCTTGCCCCTGGGTTTGCGGATTTTCTTGGGGGCGGAATCTTTTGTCTCACTCATCGAACAAACTCCTCGAACTCCATTTACGAGGCGGCCGTGATCACTTTCTTCTCCGCCAGTTTTTGGATCAGCAAATTCACGGTTCCCGCGGGATCGTTCTCCCCGTCGCCGAGGATTTCCCCGATCTTCCGCTCGGGGGCGAAGATTTTCTTCACGTTGGTGGGGGAGCCTTTGAGCCCGATCCGGTCGACGGGCAGCTTGAGCATCTCGTTGGTCCAGGTGGGGATTTCCGCGAGCTCCGCGAGAAGCCTCCGGTTGACGATGGGATACCGAGGGAGGTTGATTTCGCGGACCACGGTCAAAAGGGCGGGGAGCTTAGCCAAGGCGATTTCCTTCCGCCCTTCGAGCTTGCGGCGGACCGTAACCGTCAGCTTTTCCGGATCCACGTCCACAACCTGGTCCACGAGCGTCAACTGGCTCAACCCCAAACGCATGGCGATTCCGGGGCCCACCTGGGCGGTGTCGCCGTCGATGGTCTGTTTGCCGCAGATGACCAGATCCACGGGGCCGAAATTCTCGGAAATCTTGCGGATGGTCTCGGCCAGGACCAGACTCGTGGCCAGGGTGTCGGCGCCGCCGAAGGCCCGGTCGGAGACGAGAATGACCTCGTCCGCTCCCAGGGCGAGACAGCGCCGCAGGGTTTCCTTGGCGTTGGGAGGGCCCATGGTTATGGCGATGACCTTGCCTCCGCACTTGTCCTTGAGCTGCAGGGCGGTTTCCACCGCATGGGTGTCGAAGGGATTGATGATGAAAGGGATCCCTTCGCGGACCAGGGTCCCGGTTTCCGGGTCCACCTTGACCTGGGTCGTGTCCGGGACCTGCTTGACGGCCACCACGATGTTCTTCAGGCTATTGGACGATTTCACCCGTTCAGCCATGCGTTTCCTTCACCTCAAAATTCCCATTCCGGTCCTATGTAAAAAGAATCCATCGCCTTTTCAAGGCCTTGAAAAAAGCCATTTCAAGGGAGCACGGCAGATGGACAAAAGGCAGGAAGTCGACCGAGTTATTGCTACCTTTTCTGTATTATACGGCAAATGCTGGAATTTTCAAATAGGATGAATTCGCCAAAAAGCAAAATTTGCCACAGAGGGCACAGAGATTACAGAGCTAAGGCATTAAAATTATTACATATTCTCTGAACTCTCGGTCCTGCGAATGCTCAAAGCCTCAAAATTTGATGAACTCATAAGAAGTCCGCCAAACGATGGTTCAATTGTAGGGGCGCGATGCTTCGCGCCCCTACCATGCAAGGCGCGCAAAAACTGAGGAGTGAGGCCCCTTAGGGGCCGCAGCGACGAAGTTGAAGCGCAACGCAGCAGATGGACTTTTTACGAAACCATCACTATTTGTTATTTATGAACTCGCGAATATACGCGTTGATCAATTCCGGCTCCTCATGGACCACCCAGTGGGATCCCTCCGGGATCCGCTTGATCGTCAGGTCGGCAACGTACGGTTCGAGACCGACGAGGTTGCCGGTCAGAAGAGCCGTGTCTTTTTCCCCCCAAATCACCAGCGTTGGAACCCGAATCGGTTCCAAGTAGAGATCCCGGGCCGTTTCCCGGGATTCCATCCCTCCTTCGGGAGCGGGCGGGCCCACCTTGGCCGCTCGATAGTAATTCAACCCTCCGGTTAAGGCCCCGGGTTGGGACCAAGCCTCCAGATAGGCCTTTTCGTCTTCCGGGGTAAAAGCGCTTTTCGGCCCCCCCCAGTGGAGGACCCTCCGGCGCAGTTCCCCGTAGTTGTCGGCAGATAGAATGCTCTCGGCTTCGGGGCTGCGAAACATCAGCATATACCGGCTGGCCTTCTGCTGGGCGGGGTTCTCCCGCAGTTCGCGGGTGAAGGTTATGGGGTGGGGGGAGTTGATGATGATCAGCTTTTCTAAGAGATCGGGGTGATAAAAAGGAAAAGACCAGCATACGGCCCCTCCCCAGTCGTGGCCTACGAGGATGAATTTTTTGTGGCCGAGATGTTCGACGAGGGCCCGCAGATCTTCCACCAAGTACTTCATGCGGTACTGCTCCACTTCGGCTGGTTTCGAGGAGAGATTGTAGCCGCGCATGTCCAGGGCCACGGCCTGGAGATCCCGCCCGAATTCCTTAAGCTGATTCTTCCACTCGTACCAGAACTCCGGAAAGCCGTGGACGAAAAGGATCAGCTTGCCCTTCCCGGCAGTCACATAGTGCAGGCGGACCCCGTTTACGTCGGCATAGTCGTGCTTGAACATAGATCGCTCCTTTCCTCCTTCTTACCCTCTCCCCTGCGGGGAGAGGGGAGGGTGAGGGGGATATTCAATCCTTTTGACCCTTTTGAAATTCTTCGCGAAGCCGTTCCCGGAAGTCCGGGTGGGCGATGGCGATCAAGGCCTCGGCGCGACGGCGCAGGCCGACTCCTTTCAATTCGGCGACCCCGAACTCCGTCACCACCGTGTCGGCCATGTACCGGGGCAAAGTCACCGGGGTGCCTCTTTTGAAGCTCGAAACGATGCGCGAGATTTTGCCGCCTGCGGCCGTAGCCGTCAAAGCGGTTATGGATTTCCCCCCGGAAAAAAAGGCGCCCTCGACGAAATCGAACAACCCGCCTATGCTGCTGACCTGATTTTCACCGAGGAATTCCCCGTTCATCTGGCCGCTGAGGTCGATTTCGATGGTGGTGTTGATGGCGACGAAATTCTTAAGCGTCCCGAGCACCCGGGGGTTGTGGGTGATCTCGGCCGGATGGATCTCCACGCTCTCATTTTCGTGGGCGAAGCGGAAGAGCTTTTCGCTGCCGAAAAGCTCCCCGGCCACGAGCTTTCCCGGGAAGAGATTTTTCTTTCGATTCGTAATGACGCCCTTTTCGACCAGGTCAACCATGGGGTCGGAGAGCATCCCCGAATGGATGCCCAGATCCTTTTTCCCCTCCAGCTGCTGCAGGATGGCGCCGGGCAGGTTTCCCACCCCGATCTCGATGGTGGAATGGTCGGGGACGAGGGAGGCGACGATTTCCGCGATCCGTTTTTCCGCGGCCGAGATCTTGATGTCCGGAAAAGGGAATAAGGGATGGGAGGTTTCGACCAGAAAGTCGATTTCGGCGGCGGCGAAGGAACAGGGACCGCAGGTGCGCGGGACCTGATCGTTTACTTCCGCCACAATTTTCTTGGCGCCGCAGGCCAGGGGATAAGCCAGAGAGGCGGAAGCTCCGAGACTGAACCGACCCTGTCGGTCCGGCGGAGCGACCTGGATTAGGACCACATCGATGGGGGCCGGACCCCGGGGGGAAAAGATCGAAGGGATATCCGAATAGCGGACGGGGACAAAATCGATCCGCCCTTCTTTCCAGTCGGGAACAATCGCCGAGCCGTTTTGCAAGCTCACGCAGCGGAAAGAGGATTCCAGGCCCGGCTTGGCCAGAGGATGGTCGGCCACCGGGTAAACGTTCAGAACCTCCACATTTTGATAACAAAGATGATCCTCGGCCAAAGCCCGGAGCAAAGTCTGGGGCTGCGCCGAAGCCATGGAAAAGAAGATTCGCGAAGCGGGGGTGATTGTCCGGCGCAGCGCTTCGCGGGCGCCGGACCAGGTGCCCTTTCCCATCGGGTCTCCATAGATGAAAAAAATCAGGAAAAATCTATCCCAAATTAACATACCGGCCTTTGGATTACAACTTGCCGATTTGGAAGAATAAGGGATCCGATTCTTTGGAGCCCCGGCAGGGACGCAGGGACAGCGCCACGCTTTGCGGAGCCACAAGGCGCGGGTCTTTCCAGGAGTCGGGCGAGGAGGCCGGAGTAACCCTTCAGTCACGGGTGGTGCGGAACAAGTTCTGTTGTGGCCTGGGGGTTCGGGCGGTACGCGCCGGAAGCATCGGTCGGGATAGGCAGAGACCCGGAGAAAATACCCATTCTCCGCAAGGAGAGGCGGGAGGCCTTGGCCCCCGCCTCGTCCACGAAGAAACCAGCGCCTCATGGTTCCAAGCGGACCGTCCGGATCCCCAGGCCAGGGCACCTCCTGGTATTCACGCCGGACCTGAATCCGTAGGGGCTTCCCCCCCTTGACTGAGGGGTTACGAGGCCGGATCTTCTTCTCCTTGACAAAAGTCCTGCAAAAGATAAAATAAAATTCGAAATTTGACGGCCGTTAGGAAACGAAAGCATTTTGGCAGAAAGGATAGAAATTGGGAGCGGATCGGGTCTCTATTGATATACATATCAACGGCGCTCCTTTTAGGTTGAGGGTCAAGACCTCCGCCCTCCTTTTGGATGTTCTTCGCGAAGATCTGGGGCTGAAGGGAACCAAGCGGGGATGCGACCAAGGGCAATGCGGGGCCTGCACGGTCCTGCTGGACGGGCGTCCGGTGCTCTCCTGCAACCTTCTGGCCGTTCAGGCCGACGGGAAAAAGGTCACGACCATCGAAGGGATGGCCCCGGAGGGGAAGCTCCATCCGCTGCAGGACTGCTTTTATCGCCGAAGGCGCGGCGCAGTGCGGCTTCTGCACACCGGGGATGATTCTTTCCGCCAAGGCCCTTTTAGATCGAAATCCCGATCCGGAGGATGACGAAATCCGCCTGGCGATCTCCGGAAACCTCTGCCGCTGCACGGGGTACGCAAAGATTATCCGGGCGGTCAGGAAAGCGGCGGAGGAGATGAAACCATAGAGTGGGAGTGTCGGTGTGAGGGTTAGGGGGGCGCAAAAGGGGCCAAAGGGAAAAAGGGGAAAAGGCGAAGAGCATAGGGCAGAGGTGATAGAGCATAAGGAAAATTTTTTGAAGTTTCTGCGAATATCGGCGTGATCTGCGTCCTATTTAAGTGATTCCATGAATGAACAAGATATAAAAAAAGATTGGGGGAGCATTCGCAAGTCCCTTCCGCGGCACGAATCGGTGAGCAAGGTAACCGGGCAGGCGGAGTACACCGACGATTTGGTCGTCCCGGGGATGGTTTACGGACGGATCCTGCGAAGCCCTTACGCGCATGCCAAGGTGCGGCGGATCGATAAAACGGAGGCGGAAAAAGTCTCCGGAGTCCTGGCCGTGCTTCTGCCTGCCGATGTCCCCCGGAAGAAGTTCAACTGCGCCGGGAACCCCCCTTCGGCCCTTCTGGTGAAAGACGAGACCCTTCTCACCGATCACCCTCTTTATGCGGGGGACCGCGTTGCCGCCGTTGCCGCCCTTACCCGGGAAGCCTGCGCCGAGGGCTTAAAAAGAATCGTCGTGGATTATGAACCTCTCCCCCCCGTTTTCGAAGTGAAGGAGGCCCTGGAGCCCAAGGCCCCCCTTCTCCACCCGGACCTGTTCCCCACGAACGGGTTCAAAACCCTGGAGCGGGAAGAAGGGAATGTCGAGCAGGGGCTGGCGGAGTCCGATTTTGTCTTTGAAAAGGAATACGTCACCCCCTTGGTGCAGCATGTGCCCATGGAACCGGCCGCCTGCATCTGTCAATACGCCCGCGACGGCTTCCTGACCGTCTGGGGAACCACCCAGACGCCTTTCCAGGACCGCCGGATCCTGGGCGAACTTCTCAACCTGCCGGAGAGCCGGATCCGGGTCATCAAGCCCGTCATGGGCGGGGGCTTCGGCAGCCGGCAGCAGCTCATCAACCAGCCTATGGCCGCCCTTCTTTCGAAACGGGTGAACCGCCCGGTCAAGATCGTCAACACCCGCGAGGAGGAAATGCTCACCGTGGCCGTCCGCCACGGCACGGTCTGCCGGCTGCGTTGCGGGGTCAAGAAAGATGGGCGGCTTCACGCCTTCGATGCCCAGGTTCTTCTGAACACCGGCGCATACTGCACCCACGGCCCCATTGTCAGCGCCGCCCAGAGCCGAAAGTTCCAGTACCGCGTTCCCCACTACCGGTACAAGGGGACGCTCGTTTACACGAACGCCCCTGTGGCCGGGGCCATGCGGGGATACGGAAACCCGCAGCTGATGTTCGCGCGGGAACGAATGATGGACGATATCGCGAAAAAACTGGAGATGGACCCCGTCCGCTTCCGGATCCTCAACCACCTACAAATCGGCGACCGGATTCCCACCTCCCCCATCGTTCTGCAAAGCTGCGCGGTTCCGGAATGCGTCGAGGGAGGGGAAGAGATCCGGCGAGGCATCGAAAAACGGGAGGCGAACCGAGTGAACCCGCCCGGGGTGGTGGATGCCTGGGGGGTCGCTTTTTCCTGCCATACCTCCGGCCCCTCCAACGCGGAGGGGATGAGTTCGAGCCTCATTCTTCTCAATGACGACGGGAGTGTGAATCTGCTGACCGGTTCCGCCGACATCGGCCAGGGGAGCGAAACCACCCTGAGCCAGATCGTGGCCGAAGAGCTGGGCCTCCATCTCGAAGACGTGCGGGTGACGGCCGCCGACACCCTGCACACGCCCTATGATTCGGGGACTTATGCCAGCAGCCAGATCTTTGTCTCCGGGAACGCGGTTTTGCGGGCGGCGCGGGAGCTGAAAGAGAATTTTCGAAAGGCGCTGACCGGCCATTTCCAAGCCGACCCGGAGAAGATCCGTTTTGAAAAGGGGCGGGTCCTGATTCCTGCGGAGGAGGGGGAATTCGATCTGTCTTTTCGGGAAGCCGCGGCGAAAGTGAGCTTCGGGGGCAAAGGGACGGTCATCATGGGGCGGTGCAGCTACAAAGCCGAGGACAGTCCGCTTCCTTTCGCGGTTTGCTGGGCCAAAGTAGCCGTGGACACGGTAACCCGGGCTGTAAGAGTCCGCCACATCATTCAGGCCGTGGATGTGGGAACGCCCATCAACCCGGAAGTGGTCCGGGGCCAGGTGGAAGGCGGGATTTCCATGGGCTTAGGGTTCGCTTTGATGGAGCGGATCGAATTCGATCCCCGGGCGAAGAAGCCTTCCTCCTCCGATCTTCTGCACTACAAGATTCCCACGGCCATGGATATGCCAGAAATCCAGGTCTATATCGCCCAAAACAGCTATGAGCCTACCGGGCCCTTTGGCGCCAAGAGCGTCGGAGAACTCCCGGCCGTCCCGGTGGCCGCAGCCGTCGCCAATGCCGTGGCGAAGGCCACCGGCGAGGAGATCACGGTCCTGCCGCTGAGCAAGTCCTTTGTGACCGGCGGGTCGGGGAAATACTAAAAATTATTGGACGCAGATGGACGCAGATTTACAGGACCATGAAAAAGCCTTTCACCGCAGTTGTTCATGTCCTCTCTGAGGCACCATAAACCATGAAAAGGCGCCCAGCTTCCATCCGGAAGGGGCTCTTTCCCCCTCTCCCGTAAACCGGGAGTGGGAGTTAACTGAACGGAGCCCATAAGGGGCTTTTCGGAGCAGAGAGCACAGAGGACGCTGAGAAGATTAGAATGGGTTGGCAAGAAAAAAGCAGAGGAAAATCAGATAAAAACCATTTTCCCCCATAGATCTTTTTTTATTCCGGGGAAAAATTTTAATCGGCGTTTTCTGCGTTATTCTGCGTTCCATAAGGGGAATAGAGATTGAATCGGTTTGAATATATCATACCGGAAACAATGGAGTCGGCGGCCCGGGAGTTTCTGGCCGGGGAGGATATGACCCTGATTGCGGGCGGCACCGATCTGATTCCGCTCCTGAAGTCAGGGGCGAGAAAGCCCGCGCGTCTTTTGAGCCTCGCGCGGGTGGGGGAGTTGAGAGAAGTGGCCCTGCGGGGTGACGGGCTTTTTATCGGTTCGATGGTTACTCTTGCCGAGGTGATTGAACACCCCCTTGTCCGGCAGCGTATTCCGGCTCTAACCGAAAGCGCCCGCTGGGTCGCCTCGCCCCAGATTCGCAACCAGGGGACCTTGGGCGGGAACCTCCTGCAGGGGAAACGGTGCCTTTACCTCAACCAGAGCGATTCCTGGCGAGAGAATGTCCCCCCCTGCTTCCAGTTGGGCGGGGAGGTCTGTCATCAAATCCCAAGCTCGCAGGTCTGCCGGGCCCTTTATTATTCGGACCTCGCGCCGGTTTTGCTGGCCTTTGATGCCGCCGCCGAGATCCTCGATCGGGAAGGACCGAGGAGAATTTCCCTTCAGGACATCATCCATAACCACGTGGCCGGGGTGAAAGCAAAGGTCCTCCTCAAAGGAATTTCGCTCCCCCTTCTTCCGCCGGGGACGTGGGGGCATTTCCTGAAGGCCGGTGTCCGTTCGGCCATCGACTTTGCTCTTGCCGATGTTGCCGTCCGCTATTCTCCGGCAGGTTCCCATGATGAAAAGCCCAGGATTCGCATTGTCGTCGGGGCGCTGTCCCCCGAGCCTTTCCTCTTGGAAGAGACGGGGCAGGAGCTTGCCAAACCGGGAAATGGCCCGTGGCGCGAAAAGATCGTCGATCAGGCTTTGAAAGAGGCGGAATCCAAGATAGCTCCGATCCATGAAACCGCGGTATCCGCGAAAACCAAAAGGCATTCTCTTCAGATTCTGAGACGGGCGATGCAAGAATTGCTTGCGGTTCTGCCTTCCTAACAGATTTTTCCAACTTCCCGTCTGCTTCGCAATTGGAAAAACAAAAAAAACGAGGGGAACGGGGCGGCAAATAGCCTTGCCAGGAGAAATTCTTTTGCTTATTCTGAATAAAGGCTGAGAAATTTAAGAAAAGGAGAAAAGGAATGAAGGTTATCGCGTTCAACGGCAGCCCCCGCAAAGAAGGGAACACGTTTGCGATTTTGAACATGGTCCTGGACGAAATCAAAGGAGCGGGGATCGAAACTGAGATCTATTCCATGGCAGGGAAATCCATCCAGGGGTGCATCGCCTGCTACCAGTGCATGAAGAACAAAAACGGGAAATGCGCGGTGGAAAAAGATATCGCCAACGAATGCATCGCCAAGATGCGGGAAGCCGACGGGATTCTGCTGGGGTCCCCCACTTATTTTTCCGACGTGACCGCGGGCATGAAAGCCCTGATCGAACGGGCCGGCCTCGTGGCGCGGGCCAACGACTACTTTTTGAAGCGAAAAGTCGGAGCCGGCGTCGCGGCCGTCAGGCGGGCCGGGTCCATCTCCGCCTTCAACACCCTGAACCTTTTCCTGATCTACAACCAGATGATCCTGCCGGGTTCGAGCTACTGGCACATGGCCATCGGCCGGGACCCGGGGGAAGTCAAGAACGACGCCGAGGGGGTTCAGACCATGAAGACCTTGGGCCAGAACATGGCTTGGGTTCTGAAGAAACTGAGCTCCTAACCGGACCCAACAAAGGCCCGCGGGGATTTCGCTTGCCCGGCGGGATTTCTTTTTGACACAACGGAACCAATTTTTAAATTGGTTTTTATCTCTTCAGAACTGGGCAGGCGATGATCAATAAAAATGCCCAAACCAATTTCAGACCAAAGGAAATCAATTGAAAATTGGTCTTGACAGGAAAGAGGAACGTTGTGTAAAAATAAAACAGGATGGGAACCGGAGAACAAGAAGCACTTCAAAAGCTCAAGGGTTTAATGGCGGGGCGTCAATTCGCCGGGCAGAACCGCCTGCCTCCGGAAAGGATCCTCTCCGCAAACCTGGGGTTTCCGCGGTCGGCCCTGCGAAAAGCCTTAGCCGTTCTGGAACGGGAAGGAAAAATCTGGCGGCATGTGGGGCGGGGGACTTTTCTCGGCCCCCGCCCGGAATCGTCCCCGGAAGATGTCGCCCAGGTTTCCGCCGGGACGAATCCGGCGGAGATCATGGAGGCCCGCCTGATTCTGGAGCCTAAACTGGCGGCCCTGGCCGCTTTGCGGGCCACGCAAAACGATTTGGCCGAGATGGGGGTTTGCCTCAAACGTTCCCGAGAAACCCCGGATACGGCGGGTTTCGAAAAATGGGACGAGCAGCTCCATTGGCGGGTGGCGAAATCGGCGGATAATTCCCTTTTGATCAGCCTTTTCGCGGTCATCCAAAAGATGCGCCGGAGCAACATCTGGGGCAACCTTAAGGAGGCTTCGTTGACAAACGCCCGCCGCCGGATTTACTCTCAGCAGCATCAAAATGTTTTCGAAGCGCTCAAAACCCGCGACGCCGTCCGGGCCGAAAGGCTCATGCGTGAACACCTGGAAACGGTTCGCAGCCATCTTCTGGGGCCCGCGCGGGGCATTTGAGGCAAGGTCGGGAGGACAAAAAGAAGGATGACGATTGATCGTTTGAGCGGGGGCATTCTGGTTCTTCTGGGGCTTTTCGTCGTCTGGGAGCGAAGGGTTCTCCCGCTGGGAAACCACAGCCAACCGGGCCCGGGGTATTTTCCCCTCCTCTTGGCGGTCCTGCTCATTATTCTGGGGACCCTTCTTGCTCTGCGCGGCGGGCTGTCCAATCCCTTTCGCTCCCTTTCCTGGTCGGAAGCGCCCCACGCCATGGCCATCATCGGGTGCAGCGTCTTCGCCACTCTTTTTATGGAAAGGATCGGATATCGGGTCACCATGTTGGTCATCATGGGGTTCTTGTTTGGAGTTATGGAACGCCTCCGTCTCTGGCAGACCTTGACCTTGGCCTTTGGTTTTTCTCTCGGAACCTTCTACCTTTTTGACACCCTTCTGCGAGTGCCCTTGCCGAGGGGAGGATGGGGGTTTTGATGGAGGCGAGCGTCCAGAATTTGATTCTGGGGTTTTCCACCGCTTTTACCCCCGGAAATATTTTTTACGCCTTGAGCGGATGTCTGATCGGGACCCTGGTCGGGGTTCTGCCCGGGGTGGGACCCTTGGCGGGGATCAGCATGCTTTTACCCACCACTTTCGGCCTGAATGCCACCTCGGCGATCATTCTTTTAGCGGGGATTTACTACGGGGCGATGTACGGCGGGTCGACTACCTCCATTCTGATGCGCATCCCCGGGGAGGCGGCATCGGTAATGACCTGCATCGACGGCTACGCCATGGCCCAGAAAGGGCGGGCGGGCCCGGCCCTGGCCATTGCGGCCATCGGCTCGTATGTTGCCGGGACGCTCAGCGTGGTGGGCCTCATGTTTCTGGCTCCGCCGCTGGCGAAATTCGCCCTCGGATTCGGGCCCCCCGAGTATTTCAGCCTCCTTCTCTGCGGGCTCATCGTTCTGAGCTATATGACGGGCGGCTCCATCGTCAAGAATCTGGCCATGATCGTTCTCGGCCTCCTCTTTGGAATGGTTGGGATTGATCAGATGAGCGGGTACTTTCGATTTTCGTATGGGCTCGTTGCCTTGGGAGACGGGATCGGGATCGTTCCGGTGGCGGTCGGGCTTTTTGGCATATCCGAAATCCTGGCCACAGCGGGCCAATCCCAAAAGAGGGAAGTGATCAAACCCCATCTCCGCGACCTTCTCCCCTCGAAGGAGGAACTGAAGATTTCGGTGAAGCCGATCGGTCGAGGAACCCTGCTGGGATTTCTCATCGGGATCATCCCCGGTTCCGCGCATATTATTTCCACTTTCGTCTCCTACGCCATGGAGAGAAAGCTGGCGAAGCATCCGGAACGGTTCGGCAAGGGAGCGATCGAAGGCGTGGCCGGGCCCGAGTCCGCCAACAACGCCGCCAGCACGGGGGCCCTGGTGCCCATGCTGGCCCTTGGCGTTCCCACCGGTCCCATTCCGGCCGTATTATTGGCGGCCTTGATGGTTCACGGGATCAATCCCGGGCCTCTGTTCATCAAGGAACAGCCGGCGGTCTTTTGGGGTCTGATTGCCAGCATGTATGTGGGCAACATGGTCCTCCTGCTCCTCAACCTTCCCCTCGTGGGCCTTTTCGTAAACTTTTTGCGCGTGCCCTACCGCATCCTGTATCCCACCATCCTGCTGTTCTGCATCGTCGGCGTCTATGCCGTAAACTCGAGCCTCGTGGATGTGGGAATCATGAGCGTGATGGGGGTGATCGGATATCTTCTGCGAAAATGCGATTTCGAGATTGCCCCGATTGTTCTCGGCGTCGTTCTCGCGCCCATCATCGAGTTCAGCTTCCGGCAGGCCCTGGCCATGTCCAACGGGGCGTACCTGATCTTTGCCCAAAGACCGATTTCCGCCGTGTTTCTCGCAGTTGCCTTGGCCATGGTATTTATGGGCGTCAGACCCCTGATCTGGAAGAAGAAGGATTGGCGCGAACGGCTATCCGAGGCGGAGAAGGGAAATTAAAACGAATAGGGGCAAAGGGCAAACGGGGAAACGGGAAAGAGGAAAGAATGTGAATTCCCATCGGCAGAAATTGGATTTCTTATTACCGAAAAAGGAGGGCGTTATGAGAAAGTCTCTGTATTTGTTTGTGGTCTTGGTCCTTTTGGCGGCTTGGGGGTTGATGCCTGGCAACCTTTGGGCGGATGACCCGTACCCGACCCGACCGATTCAGGTGATCGTCCCATTCCCGCCGGGCGGCGTCGCGGACCTCGTGGCGCGGCCGTTTACAGCGGCCTTGGAAAGAAATTTGAAACAGCCTGTGGTGGTAGTGAACAAAACCGGGGCCGGGGGAGCCGTGGGCATGCAAGCGGCGGCGGTCTCCAAGCCGGATGGCTATACTTTGATGGTGGCCCTTTCGAGCATCTCGGTCATGCCGGAAGTGGACGCCCTTTTCGGCCGCCCTTCGACGTATAAGCTGAAGGATTTCGCTCCGGTCGCTCTTTTGAGCGCCGACCCCACGATCCTGGTCGTCAAGAAGGAGTCTCCCTGGAAGACGGTTGCGGACTTTGTCGCCGATGCGAAGAAGCGGCCCAATGAGATCAAGTACAGTTCTTCGGGTGTTTACGGGACCATGCATGTGGCCATGGAGATGTTTGCCCACGCCGCCGGCATCAAGCTGCGCCACATTCCCACCGGGGGGGGCGGCCCGGCCTTGACCTCCCTTCTGGGCGGGCATGTGGATGCCCTCGCCGGGGGGCCCAATGTTTCCATCCCCCACATCAAGGCGGGAACCCTACGGGTCCTCGCCGGGTGGGGGACAAACGCCTGGCTTCCCTTCCCGATGTGCCCACATTCAAAGAATTGGGGTATAAAGACGTCGAGTTCTACATCTGGTCAGGGTTCTTTGCGCCGGTGGCAACTCCTCCGGCGGCAATCAAGATTCTGCGCGAGGCCGCGGCCAAAGCCGTCCAAACCGCCGATTTCAAAGCGGCCATGGAAAAGATGGAAACGCCGATTTATTACCTTGACGCTCCGGAATTCCAGAAATTCTGGGATCAGGATGCGGAGAGGTTGATCAAAGCGGTGCGCAATATCGGCAAAGTGCAATAGAAAAGGGTGTAGGGCGCAGGGTGTCGGGCGTAGGGAACAGAGCAACCTGAAGATTTCCTGTCGGCTGAGCGCTGATGGCTGAGAGCCTTTTGGGAGGGGATTTTTATGCAGAAAATCGGTTTTGCGGGGATCGGCCTGATGGGGCAGCAGATTACGCGGCGCCTTCTTCTGGCCGGTTTTCCTTTGATGATTTGGAATCGTACGCGAGGCAAAGCAAAAGAGATCCTGGCCGCGGGAGCCACCTGGGGGGATTCCCCCAAGGCCTTGGCCCAGGCCTGCGACGTGGTCATCACCATGGTCACGGATTCGGCCGCTTCCGAAGCGGTGATCTGCGGTTCCGGGGGGGTGTTGGAAGGGGCCCATCCCGGGCTGGTTCTCATCGACATGGGCAGCATCGCCCCGGAGATGTCCCGGTCGATCGCCGCGCAGGCCAAGGCAAAGGGGGTGCCCATGCTGGACGCCCCGGTTACGGGCGCTCCCAAAGTCGCTTCCGAAGGAAAATTGGGGATCATGGCGGGGGGCCCGAAGGAGGTGTTTCATGCCTGCCTTCCGATCTTTCAGGCCCTGGGGGTGAAAATTATCCATGTGGGGGAGAACGGCAAGGGGACCACGCTCAAGCTGATCAACAATCTGATCATGGGCGTGGCCATTGAGGCGGTGGCCGAGGCGTTGGTGCTCGCCGGCAAAGCCGGTATCGATCCCCTGAAAGTTGTGGAAATCACCTCCGTGGGCGGCGCCCGGACGGGCGCCATGGAGACCCGCGGGCCGAGAATGATCCAACATGATTTTACCTCGCACTTTTCCGCGAACAATATGTACAAGGATCTGTCCTCGGCCGTGAAATTGGCGGATGAGGTGGGGGTGTCCCTTCCCGCGACCAGCATCGCCCGGGAGATGCTGCGGGCGGCAAAATCGCAAGGGAAGGGCGACCTGGATTCCTGCGTCGTCATCAGCGTAATCGAGGCGCTGGCGAACACGGTTGTGAAGAGCCAAAGCTGAGCGATTGCCGGATTTGTGAAAAGCGGTTTCGGGGGGGCGATACATAAATCGCCCCTGCCAGGTTGCCAAAAAATAAAAGCAGAAAGAGGAGATTATGTTTCAAATGATTCCTTTTGCGACCCCATCCATTATTTTCGGGATGGACACCATCAATCAGATCGGACAACAGGCCAAGAAACTGGGGGCCGGGCGGGTCCTGCTGGTTACGGGCCCCAATGTCAAAGAGGCCGGGATCCTGGACAAGACTTTAAGTTTTTTAAAGGCCGAGTCGCTGGAGGTGGAGGTGAACATTCAGGGGCGGGACACCCCTGAGCCGGCAACGAGCGTGGTCGAGGATACGGCCGAGGTGGCCCGAAAGGGGAAGTTTGACGTCATCATCGGCGTCGGCGGAGGCAGCATCCTGGACGTCTCCAAGATGGCCTCGGCTCTCGTCACCAACCCGGGAAAGACGAAGGACTATTTCGGACGCGAAAAAGTGCCCAAGAGGGGCAAACCGACGATCATCGTGCCGACCACCTCCGGCACCGGAGCCGAAGTCACCAAACATGCGATCTTTCTCGACCGCGAAGTGAACGTGAAAAAGGCCGTCGCCTCTTCGGCCCTCCTGCCGAACGTGGCGATCGTCGACCCCATGCTGACCGTGAGCTGCCCCCCGCACGTGACCGCCGCGGCCGGGATAGACGCATTCATCCACGCGGCCGAACCGTTCCTCTCCAAAAACGCCAACCCCATTACCGATGCCCTGTCCATTGATTCCGTAAAGATCATCACCAAGTGGCTCGGGCCGGCCTTCGCGGATGGCCAGAATTTGGACGCCCGCTACCAGATGGCCCTGGGCAGCCTGATGTCCGGGATCGTGCTCAACAACTCCGGCACGAGCCTGGTCCACGCCATGGCCTACCCGGTGGGCGGGGAATATCACACTTCCCACGGGGTGACCCTGAGCGCCATTCTGCTGGCTTGTTTCGAAGGAATCCTGATGGCCAAGGAAGAGAAGATGGTTCGGCTGGCCGAAGCCATGGGAGAGCCGGTTCAGGGCCTGGCGCCGCGGGAGGCGGCCCGCAAGGCTTTGGACGCAATCCGCCACCTGCTGAAGAGCGTCGACCTTCCGGTCTCGCTGGGGGATTTGGACATCAAGGACAAGGGCAAGGTCGGATATTGGGCCGTGGAAGCGCACAAGGAGCAAAGGCTCCTGTCCCGCTCGCCGCGGATCCTTAGTGTTAAGGATATCGAGAAGATTTACCAGAAAGCCTTTTAAAGACCGGGGTCGGAAGGCCGACAAAAAGCCGGAAGGGGCGTCTTTCCTCCCTTCCGGCTTTTTTCAATTGGGCCCGGCATCCGCTTGCCGCCTCGTTCTTTTTCTTCTTTGCCCTCTCCCCGATTGGCCCCCCGCGCTCATTTTTTCCGAAACCAGATGACATAAAAGCCCAAGATCAGACCCAAGACGGGAACAAAAAGGAAAAGAGAAAGTCCGAGAATGATATCGTTTTCAAAGAACGAGATCGCGCTCCAGTAGCTTGCGGCAATCTGCACCCCCACGGTGACCGCAATGACCAGCCCCAAAATAATCGGATTCTTAAGCAACCTCTCGCCTCCCGGTTCGTTTCCGGACTTAGAAGTATCAGAAAATAAATGGAAAATCAATGCGGAAGAGTTCCTGCATGTAACCCTTCAGTCAAGGGTGGGAATCCGCTACGGATTCAGGTCCGGCGTGAATACCAGGAGGTACCCTGGCCTGGGGGTCCGGGCGCTACGCTTGGAATCATAAAGCGCTGATTTCTTCGTGGAGGGGGCGGGGGCCAAGGCCTCCCGCCGCTGATATCGGAGTCTCAGGGCTTTCTCCGAGTCTCTGCCCATCCCGACCGATGCTTCCGGCGCGTACCGCCCAAACCCCCAGGCCAACAACAAAGCCTGCCGCCCCCCCGTCACTGAATGGGTACTCCTGCATTGACAAAGGTTTTCGGGTGTGGCATAAGTCACTCAGCAGGGAGATCTCTGGGATTTATTCCGTCCATCCGCCGGTCGGGACCGAGGGAGGGGAGCCTATGTACAATCTCAACGGACAGGTTGCCATTGTAACCGGGGCAGGAAGCGGCATCGGGCAGGCCATCGCCCGGCGTCTTTCTCTGGAAGGGGCGGCGGTCGTGGCCGCCGACCTGAATCGAAGCCGCCGCCTAAAAATTGGTCGAAGAATTGAAAGGATTGGGAAGACGAGGATTGGCCGTGGAAACGGATGTGGCGGCCAAGAAGGACGTGGAGCGGATGGTCAAACAAGGTGTGGAAAATTTCGGGCAGATCGATATATTGGTGAATAATGCCGGAGCCGGGAGCTTGGGATTGATTGTCAACCAGACGGAAGAGGATTGGGAGAGACCCATCCAGGTGAATCTCAAAGGAACGTTTCTCTGCTCGCAGGCCGCAGCGAAAGAAATGATCCCGCGCAAAAAGGGCCGGATCATCAACATCTCATCCGTTTCGGGAAAATCCGGAGAAGAGTTCATCGGTCCCTACTGCGCTTCCAAGTTCGGAGTCATCGGGCTGACCCAGACCCTGGCCAAGGAATTGGGCCGGCATTCCATCAACGTCAATGCCGTGTGTCCGGGGTATATCTGGACGCCCATGTGGGCGGAAATGGCGAAGTGGTTTCAAGAGTCCTTTCCGGCCTTGAAGGGAAAGAGCCCGCAGGAAATCTTTGAGAACCGGGTAAAGTCCGTAACGCCCCTGCGTAGGCCGCAGACCGGGGAGGATATTGCCAACCTGGTGGCATTCCTGGTCTCCGCGGAGGCGCAAAATATCACGGGGCAGGCGATCAACGTGGATGGCGGCGCGGTCATGCATTAAAGATCGTTCACCACAGAGGGCACGGAAAAGAGATAAACCTTGCAAACGGCAAAAGCAAAAATAAAAACCTTTCACCGCCGAGCGCGCAGAAGGCACAGATATCATAGAGCCAAAAATAAAATCCCCAATTTATCCTATCGCCCGAGAAATAGGTTTTATTCGCGTTCGGGTATTTCGATTTTTCTTTTTGAATATTTAATCTCTGTGTTCTCTGTGCCCTCTGTGGTGAATATTTTTAATCTGCGTCCCTTAAGTGAGGAAAAGCGATGATCGAGATTCGAATTCACGGGCGGGGAGGGCAGGGGGCGGTCGTCGCCTCGAAGATGCTGGTTACGGCGGCGGCCAAGGAAGGGAAAAAGGTTCAGGCCTTTCCGCTCTTTCGGCGCGGAGCGGCGGGGGGCGCCGGTGGCGGCCTTTGCGCGGATCGATGAACAAAAGATTCGCATCCACAGTGAAATATATGATCCGGACTGCGTGATCGTCCTCGATCCGGTTCTTGGACAAAACCGTTAATGTCACCGCCGGCCTCAAAGAAGGGGGATCCATCCTTTTGAACACGACCAAATGGCTCCTGAGACCTATCCTTTTTCAGATCAATTTCGGATTGCGACCGTCGATGCCAGCGGCATTGCCTTGAAGCACCGCCTCGGGTCGAGAACCGAGCCCATCGTGAACACCGCGGTCCTCGGGGCCTGGGCGCGATTTACAGGGTTTATCGGCATCGAAGCCCTGGCGGAAACAATTCGGGAGGCTGTTCCAGGGAAAAAGCAAGGAAAAGAGGGGAGGGTGAGGGGGAGTGAAAAGGAGGAAAAGCCTTAACAAGATTTTGAGATCTTGCACATTAGTAGCACAGAGAAATATTTCTTATTTAAAGAAATCTTGTCATTAGGATTTGTTGTGCGGCTTTGCCGCGTCCTGTAAATCTGCGTCCCATTAAAAGGAGTGGGGATGGAAGAAAAAATTGTCATCAAAAGCTTTAAAGATGTGCCGATCCTTTCCATTTCCCTGCAGTCCACCCTTTCGAACAAGACGGGAACGTGGAGATATCTGCGCCCTTCCTATGTTCGTCTTCAGGCCCCCTGCTCGAAGGCCTGCCCCTTCGACCAGGATATATCCTTTTATCTCACTTCCCTGGCCGACGGGAAACCGGAGGAAGCCTGGAAGAAGATTCTGGAAGCCAATCCCTTTCCTTCGGTTTGCGGGCGGGTCTGCCATCATCCCTGCGAAGCCGATTGCAACCGCAAGGAGTACGATGAGCCCCTGGCCATCAATGCCCTGGAGCGTTTTCTGGGCGACTGGGGGATGAAGGAAGGGAAAGGGTGACAATCCGAAAGGGGAAAAGAAAGGCAAACAAGTTGCCGTCGTCGGCGCAGGTCCCGCCGGACTTTCCTGCGCCTATTTTCTGGCGAAGAGAGGGTATGGAGTAAAAGTCTTTGAAGCCATGACGGAACCCGGGGGCATGCTGCGCTATGGGATTCCCGCCGTACCGCCTGCCGCGCGGAATCCTGAACCAGGAAATCGACCGGATCGAATCTCTCGGGGTGAAAATCGAGACCGGGAAGAAATTGGGAAAAGATTTCGGTCTGGAAGACTTGAAATCCTACGACGCCATCTTTCTGGCCACCGGCGCTTGGGCCGAGAACAAGCCCAAAATTCCAGGGGGATGATCTTAAAGGGGTCTGGCATGGGCTGGCTTTCCTCGGAGAGATGAATTCCGGAAAGACATCTTTCCCTGGGAAGAAAAGTCATCGTCGTCGGGAGGCGGAAATACGGCCATCGATTCCGCCCGGGTGGCTTGGCGGATGGGAAGCCAAGTCACCGTTCTTTATCGGCGGGTCAAAGAAGATATGCCGGCCATTCCCGAAGAAGTGGAAGAGGCCGAAAAGGAAGGGGTCAAGTTCCTCTTTCAGGCCGTACCGACGAAAGCTTCCGGAAAGAGCGGAAAAATTCAAACAGTCGAATGCCTCAAGACCAAGACCGGGAAAACCGGATGCGAGCGGCCGGCGGACCCCGATGCCCGTTCAAGGGTTCGAATTTTCCTTTGAAGGCCGATACCCTGATTCTCGCCGTGGGGGAACGGGCCGATCTTTCCTCTCTGCCGGAAAATATCGCTGACGGAAAATGGCCTCATCGCCATCGATTCCTGGGGGAGGACGAATCTCCCAAGAGTTTTTGCCGGAGGAGATGCGGCCACCGGGCGAAGGCTTTGTCTCCAGCGCCATCGCCTCGGGACGAAAAGGCGCCGAGGCCATCGAACGTTTCCTGCGAGGTGAAAGCGCGAAACCGGATGAGGAACCGCTGAAAATCGCCCGTTTTGCCGATATCAACCTGGATTATTTCCCACCTGCGGCCCGGGCTCAAATTTCCTCCCTGCCTCCGGAGAAGAGAAAAAGAGGATTTCTGGAAGTTCACAAAGGGCTTTCCGAAGCAAAGCGCAAAGAGAAGCGGAACGCTGCTTCAGCTGCGGGAACTGCATCCAGTGCAACGTCTGCCTGATGGTCTGCCCGGACGTGGCCATTTCTTTCCAGGAGAAGGAGAAAAAATATGTCGATCGACTATGACCACTGCAAAGGATGCGGGATCTGCTCCGTCGAGTGCCCCCGCGTCGGCCATGACCCTGGAGGAAGAAAAATGGAACGAGTGATTTCCGGAAACGAAGCCGTGGCCTACGGGGCCATGCTCTCCCGGGTCCAGGTCATTCCGGCCTACCCGATTTCCCCGCAGACCACCATCGTGGAAGCCCTTTCCGATTTCTGCGCCAGCGGAAAGCTGAAGGCGGATTTTGTCCAGGTCGAATCGGAGCACTCGGCCATGGCCTGCTGCGTCGGGGCGGCCTCGGCCGGGGCCCGGACCTTTACCGCCACCTCGGCCCAGGGGCTGGCCCTCATGCACGAAGTTCTGCACTGGGCTGCCGGCTCCCGCCTGCCCATCGTCATGGCCAATGTCAACCGGGCCATGTCCGCGCCCTGGACCATGTGGTGCGACCAGGGGGACAGCCTGGCCCAGCGGGACACGGGCTGGCTGCAGTTTTACTGCGAGGACAACCAGGAAGTCCTGGACACCATCATCATGGCTTACCGGATCTCCGAAAAGGTCCTCTTACCGGTCATGGTCTGCCTGGACGGATTCATTCTTTCCCACACCTATGAACAGGTGGATATCCCGGAGATCCAAGACGTGGACCGTTTTCTTCCTCCCTATGAAGCCCGGTATAAGCTGGATGTGGAAGCCCCGCGTCCTTCAACGGAGCCTTTCTGCCCGATGTTTACATGGAGCAGCGGGTGAAAGATCCAGCAGGCCATGGAAGAGGCCAAAACGTTATCCCAGGAGGTCGATCGAGGAATTCGGGCAGGCTTTCGGCCGCAGGTACGGAGTCATGGAGGAATATCGAAGCGAAGATGCCGATGTCCTCCTGGTTACCTCGCGGGACCATCACCGGAACCGCCCGGGTGGTGGTGGACGATTACCGGGAGAAGGGGGAGAAGGTCGGACTGCTGAAGATGAAGATGTTCCGCCCCTTTCCCACCGAGGATGTCCGCCGGGTCCTGCAAAAGGTGCGAAAGGTTGCCGTGGTCGACCGAAATATCTCTTTTGGGGCCACCGGCATCTTTGCCCAGGAGATTCGTTCCGTCCTGCACCAGCATGGGGAAGGGACTTCGGTCTTCGGGTTCATCGCCGGTCTGGGGGGAAGGGACGTCACCCCGGCCGTGCTCAAGGAAATCGTGGAATATACCAAGGGCAAAGAAGCCCCAGAAGGGGATATCGCCTGGATCGGAGCAAAACATGAGATACGAACTTCCGCAAGAAGAATATCTTTATCCGGGCCATATCGGGTGTCCGGGTGCGGCGCCTCCCTGTCCATGCGGTATGCCCTGCAGGTTCTGGGAAAAAAGACCATGGTGGTGATTCCGGCCTGCTGCTGGTCCACCATCGGCGGCTTTTTCCCCTCCACCAGCCTCAAAGTCCCCATTCTCCATACGGCCTTCGAAACGGCGGCCGTCACCGCCGCCGGGGTGAAGAAGGGGCTTGGTGGCCCGGGGAATCGAAGATGTCCAGGTTATGGCCTGGGCGGGGGACGGAGGGACTTTCGATATCGGGTTGCAGTCTCTCTCCGGATGCGCCGAACGGAACGATGACATCATCTATGTCTGCTATGACAATGAAGCCTATATGAACACCGGGATCCAGAGAAGCTCCGCCACCCCGTTCCTAAGCTGGACGACCACCACCCCCAACCCGGCCTTCAAAGAAACCCCTAAGAAGGACATCATGGAGATCATGGCCGCCCACCGCATCCCCTATGCGGCCACGGCCTCCCCGGCCTTTCCGGAAGATTTTCTGAACAAGATGAACCGAATCAAGCAAACCAAAGGCCTCCGCTTCATCCATATTCTCTCTTCCTGCCCGCCGGGATGGAAATTTCCCTCGGAGCTGTCCCTCAAGATTTCCCGGCTGGCCGTGGATACGAAAATTTTTCCCCTCTTTGAAATCGAAAACGGGCGAAAATACCCGCTGACCATCGAGCCCAAGGGGAAACCGGTTCAAGAATACCTCAAGCTTCAGGGGCGGTTTAGCCACCTGAAGGAAAATGAGGTGAAAACGGTTCAGAAAAATGTGGACGAAGAATGGGACGTTTTGATGGGGAAAATAGAATTTTGGAGGCCCAAGGCGCAAGGCTCAAGGCGCAAAAGGAAAGAAGGGTGAACCGAGGCGAGGCGCGCCCTCGGAGACGGTTCTATGTTTTTTTTGCTGAAATGGCTCATTTTGGGCTGGTCGCTGGTGGTCGTGCTGCTTTGGGCGTTCCTGTCCTTTCGCCAGTGGCAGACCGGTGAGGCCCTCTTTGCCGGGGGGGAGGATCTGATCGGTTTTATGGCCATGGTTTTTCTGACCTGGCTCGTTCCCATCGCCGTCTTGGCCTTTTTTGCGTTTCTGGCCAGGCCCAAGAGGGAATGACCTCCTCCTCTTGAGGTCGGGAATTCGGCCCGCCCCCCTTTCTCTTCTCATTTCGTTTCCAGATATCTCGAAACATGATTCCCCTGCTCTCGGGGCAAGGCTGGAACCTGCGCTCCGGGAGCCTGGGACCAGGAGCAGGGAGCCGGGAGAAATAAACCGGCCCGAGGTGCCCCGGGCAAAGAATTTAAGAAGGGAGAAAAGGGCGTTGCAAAATCCTCAATTTGTTGTATTTTGGTAAGAGCATCCCGACAAACACGCTCTGACAGAATGCCCAAAACGCGATTGGTTTGCCTCCGGCGAACCGTTAATAAAAAATAGACAGTCTGAAAGGAGGAAGGAATGGCGCAAAAATCCAAGGCCATTGTCATCAATGAAAAAGACAATGTCGCCACCGCCATCGTGCCCTTGCAAACCGGGGCCGCCGTTTCTTTGGCCGCCCAGGGCCGCAGCGAAAAAATCAAGCTTCTTTCTTCGATTCCGATGGGGCATAAATTTGCTCTGGCCGCCATCCCCAAGGGGGCGGATGTGATCAAATATGGGGAGGCCATCGGTCAAACCACGGCGCCCATCGCCAAGGGGGAGCACGTGCATGTTCACAACGTAGTCAGCCACCGGGGTAGAAAGGAAGGTGCCTGATGGAATTCATGGGATATCGCCGGGCCAACGGAAAAGTCGGGGTCCGCAATCATGTGCTGGTCATTCCGAGCGTCGTCTGCTCCCAAGGCGCCGCCGAAGCCATCACCCGGAATGTGAAAGGCACCGTCTACCTTCCCAACGTGTTCGGGTGCGCCCAGGTGGGGGCCGACCGGGAGCAGACCAAGCGTTCTTTGGCCGGATTCGGCACCAACCCCAACATCCATGCGGTGCTGGTTGTAGGAAACGGGTGCGAGAATCTGGCGGCCAAAGAGCTGGCCGAGGCCATCCAGCCCAGCGGCAAGCGGGTGGAGTATATCGAAATCCAGGACGTGGGCGGGACGAAGAAGACCGTGGCCAAGGGGCGGAAGATCGTCAAAGAGATGCTGGCGGATGCGGCCAAAGTCCAGCGCCAGCCCATCCCCGTGTCCGAACTGATTCTCGGGACGGAATGCGGCGGGTCCGATTACACCTCCGGTCTTGGTTCCAACCCTTCCGTGGGGGCGGCCAGCGACCTCCTGGTGGAAGCGGGCGGGACCGTGATCCTGTCCGAAACCACGGAACTGATCGGCGCGGAGCACCTTCTGGCCCGCCGGGCGCGCACCCCGGAAATCGGCAAACAGGTTCTGGATCTGATCGGCTGGTGGGAAGCCGAAGCCATTCGGACCGGGCAGGATATCCGGGGCGCCAACCCGGCGCCGGGCAACATCGCCGGCGGCATCACCACCCTGGAAGAGAAATCCCTGGGGTGCATCTACAAAGGGGGAACCAAGACCCTGGAGGAAGTGGTCAAGTACGCTTTCCCCCCCACCAAAAAAGGGCTGATCCTGATGGATACGCCGGGCCACGACATCGACCAGCTGACGGGCATGATGGCGGGCGGCTCGCAGATCGCGGTGTTCACCACGGGGCGGGGAACCCCGACCGGATCGCCGATCGGCCCGGTCATTAAAATCACGGCCAACGCCGGGACCTTCAAGAAGATGAAGGACAACATCGATATCAATGTCAGCCCGGTCGTGCAGGGGAAAGAATCCGTGAAGGAGGCCGGCAAGCGGATCCTCGATGAGATCGTCGCCGTGGCCTCGGGAAAACTGAGCAAGGCGGAAAAATTGGGGCAGCGGGATTTCTGCATCTTCAAGATCGGGTTGAATTTCTAAAAGAAATATTCACCGCCGAGGGCGCAGAGAACGCAGAGAAAAGAGAAAATTTGAATTAGTAGGGGCGGTTCATGACCGCCCCTGTGCTTATGGAGAGCCTTCAAAAGAAAGGTATTCCTGAAGAAAAAAGACGGGAGGAAAGCTGTTTAGGAAATGAATGGAAAAGCGCTAGAGGGAATTCGGATTCTTGATTTGACCCGCATTTTAGCCGGGCCGTACTGTTCCATGCTCTTCGCCGATCTCGGGGCCGAGGTCATCAAAATCGAGCCGCCGGAGGGGGAGATGATCCGCGACAACCCTCCCCGGGTCCAAAACGGGAAAGGGGGGCCCCACGATCGCAGCCGGAGCGCCTATTTTCTTTCCCTCAACCGGAACAAATACGGGATCACCTTGAATCTCAAACACCCCCGGGCCGTCCAAATTTTCAAGGACCTTGTTCCCCAGAGCGATGTGGTCCTGGAAAATTACGCCCCCGGAGTTATGAAAAGATTAGGGATCGACTACCCGGTCCTGAAAGAAATCAACCCGCGAATCGTCATGTGCAGCATCAGCGGGTTCGGGCAGTGGGGCCCCTATTCCCAGAAGACGGCATTTGACATCGTCGCCCAGGCGACGGGGGGGCTCATGTCCGTGACCGGGAATCCGGACTCCCCGCCCGTGAAGGCCGGGACCTCCATCGGCGACCTCAATGCCGCTGTCCACGGCGCCTTCGCCATCATGGCGGCGTTGTGGCACCGGGAAAAAACCGGGGTGGGCCAGCATATCGACGTTTCCATGCAGGAAACCATCGTTTCCGTCATGGAAGGGGCCGTGGTCCGCTGGACCGTCGGCCAGGAGCTTATGCAGCCCATCGGGTCGCACAACACGAACGAGTCGCCCATGGCCGCTTACCGCTGCAAGGACGGCCATATCATCATCGGGACGGTGGGGAATGAACACTTTCAGCGTTTCTGCCGGGCCATTGGTAAACCGGAATGGATGAACCGGCCGGAATACGCCACCAAGGGCCTGCGCTGGGCCCGGAAATGGGAGATGCAAAAGGAGATCGAGGAGATCACCGTCCAATATACGGTTAAGGAATTGGGTGAGATGATGGACCGGGAGCGGGTGGCCAACGCCCCCATCCTGAACATTCAGCAAGTCGTCGAGGACCCGCATTTGAACGCTCGGGGGTATTTCGTGGAAGTTGAACACCCCGTCATCGGCAAGGCCAAAATTCCCGGGTTCGCCTTCAAGCTTTCCGAAACGCCGGGCAAAATGGAGAGACCCTCCCCCTTGGTCGGGGAGCACAATGAAGAAGTTTTCGGCAAATATTTGGGCCTAAGCAGGGAAGAGGTCGAAAGGCTAAGGAACGAAGGGGCCATTTAAATACTTTCACCACAGAGAGCACAGAGAACACAGAGGTATAAATTCAAAAGCGAAAGCAAATTAAAAGCATCAAAGACCGACCAGAATATTTTGATTTCTTGTTTTTTGTGCCGTTTGATAATTGATTTTTTTCTCTGTGCAGCTCTGTGCCCTCTGTGGTGAGGAAATATTTTCAAAGAAAGGCGGGAAGATGAAAGCGGCGGTATTCAAAGAAAAAGGAAAGTTGGCGGTCGAAGAGGTCCCGGACCCGAAGCCGGAGCCCGAGGAGATTGTTCTCAAGGTGAAATACTGTTCGATTTGCGGTTCGGACCTGCACCGCTACGCCCACGGCATGATGAGCCCGGGACTGGTCATGGGACATGAATATGCCGGCGAGGTGGTGGAAGTGGGCAAGAATGTGAAAGGGTTCAAAACCGGAGACCGGCTGATCCGCTGCACGGGGCAGCCCAATCCCGGGAGAGAATTCATCAATGTCCCCCCTCGCTTCAGCGCCAAAGTGAGAGGGTTTGGCCCCCAGAAACCCGGGGCCTATGCCCAGTATGTGGCCTTCCACGTCAACAATGCCATGAGAATCCCGGATGGGGTGAGTGATCTGGATGCTTCCCTGGTCGAGCCCTTAACCGTGGCGGTCCATGCCGTGCGCCAGTCGCAGATACGTTTAGGGGACAAGGTCGTGGTTTTGGGCGGGGGGCCGATCGGTCTTTTTACCGAGCAGTGTGCGAGTTTGGGCGGGGCCGCGGAAGTCTACGTGTCGGAAATCAATGCCGCGCGGATGAAAGCCGCGTCCCAATTCGGAGCCACCCGGGTGCTCAACGCTCTGCGCGAGGACGTGGTCAAGGAAGTGGAAAAAATTACGGGAATCGGGGCGGATGTGGCCTTCGAGTGCGCCGGCGCCAAGCCTACTCTGCAGCAGGCCTTGGAAATGGTCCGCATGGGCGGAAGGGTCATGCTGATCGCGCTGGCCTGGGAACACGTGGACTGTCTGCCGGTCGATTGGGTGGGCCGGGAGGTGGAGCTGAAGACCTGCTACGAATATTATAACAGCGAGTGGGTCGTGGCCATGGGGCTTGTGGAAGCCAAAAAGATCAGGACCGAGCCGATGGTCACGCAAATCATCCCTCTGGCCGACATCGATCCGATGTTCAAAGAGCTCCTGAAGCCGGATACGGACCAGATTCAGGCAGTCGTGGCGTGCAATTAGTGTGAACGGCTTCGTAAAAAGTCCATCTGCTGCGTTGCGCTTCAACCCTGCCCCTTAGATAAGAATCCGATCTTGGGATCTAGGATGAAACCCTCATATTCAAGGCGGAAAACCCTTTTGAAGTATCTAACGGGGTGAATCGTTGCGGCCCCTAATGGGCCTCACTCCTCAGTTTTTGCGCGCCTGGCAGCTGGAGCTTTTTACGAAGCCTTCTTCTTTTTTTATATTTTATAATTTTCCACGAGGACGATTTTTAAAATATCCATGGGAGTCACTTTGATTTTACCCGCCAGGTCGTGAAGGGTATCCTCGTCACTCGCCTGCACTTGGCTTTTCGCCAGCCGTTCCTTGGCCTGTTTGAGATCTACCCCGATCTCCTGGCAGACTTCGGCCAGCTTTTTTTTGCCCATCCCTTTCCCCGCGAAGCGCTCGTCCACCATCTCCACGGTATAGGCGGCTTTTTGAACGCCAGCCGGGGCCGCTTCATATTTTTTGATCAGGATATACAGGTTCACCGGCGAGGTTCGGTTGTCCTTGGCGATTTTCGATAGGGAATCATCCGGGTTGGCCACCTTGACGCCGTTTTTATTCAACTCCGCCGTTGCCGGCGCCAGGTCGATGTTCATTTTTTTGGCGAAAATTTTTAAGGAGAGCTGTTCGGCGTGGGCCATGGGGGGGTCGTATTCCTTGCTTTTTACCCAGAGCGTTTTGGCGTACTCGCTGAAATCAAGAACCTGTTTGATCCCGGGAATTTGGTACATGGATCCAAGAATGACCACAAGCGAAATAACCGAGGCGATGCCGAATTCCTTTTTCAGCCGGAAGCCGCCGGAGACCTTGTTAGAGACGTAATTCACAAGGGCCTTCCAATTGAAGACGAGGTGATAGATGCCGACAATTACGAAGAGGAAACAGGAAATGGTGTGGATGCTCCCCCAATCGGTTTTGCCGATCCCCCAGAAGCGCCAATCGACCCAGTAGGCGATCCGCCCTTGGGGGGCGAAATAAAGAACAAACCCGGTGACGGTCATGATGAGAAAACTCATCAAAGTCAAAAAAGTGATGAATCCTCGTCCGTGGAACCCTTTTTCGGCCATTCTTCCTCCCTATCCAAAAACTTGTAATAGGATTTAGATGCGAATTTTATCTTTCGGTTTCAACCTTTCGGAATTATTTTCCGGAAATGACGGCATATTTTTTTCGTGGTATCATACCCCTTAAAACTGTCGATTTCGTAAAAAGCCCTCACTCCGGTGAACCCCGGATCGGGTCCGGGGCTGGCGCCGGAGTCCAGGCTTTTTATAAGTATTTGAATCCCGCTCCGAGCGGGACTGGGCTCCGGCTTTCGCTGGAATGACGAAAGAGGCCATTGTCGGACTTTTTACGGGACCATCAAATTTCGGAAAGGGGAAAAGAATATGGAGATGAGTAGGCGAGCGTTTATCCGCAGATGTCTTGGGGGCGGAATCTCGGCGCTCGGGGCCGGCCCCCTACTCAGTTCATGCTCGGGGGTGCGGCGTTCCCATTCCAAGCCGCCCTTGGTTCCCATCGAGGAGATTCCCGAGCTTGATGACCAGAGCGTCGCCATTCTGCACTATGCTTCCCTGGCGCCGAGCGGACACAACAGCCAGCCCTGGTATGTCCAAAAAAAAGCCCGCTTCGATTGGGTGATCGGCGCGGACCCCGCCCGCCGGCTGCCCGCAGTGGATCCCCATAACCGGGAGCTTCTTCTGTCGATCGGAGCCTTTACCGAAAATCTCTCATTGGCGGCGGCGGCCTATGGGTACGAGCTGGCAGTCCAGGTTCTTGCCTCCAAACCGACCGATGAGGAAATTCTCAAGGTAATTTTGAAAAAGGAGCCGGGGGTTCCGTACCCCTTGAACCGGATTGCCGCCCGCCGCACGGTCCGCAACGGCCTCAAGCCGGGGGAGATCAGGAAAAACGATATCGAAAAACTTGCCAAACCTCTTGCCCCCAACTTTTTTTATTTTCCCCGGGGGAGCGAGCACGGCAAATGCCTGACCGAATGGGCCATCGAATCCTTTCGGGACCAGACCAACCGGGACGAAGCGCAAAGGGAGCTGGCCTCCTGGATCCGCTTCAGCGACAAGGAGGCTACGAAATACCGCGACGGGTTGACCCCGGAGAGCATGGAGATCACCGGACCTTCCGGGTGGTGGGTGAGGCAATTATACGGGCCCAAAGACGTTCTGAAAACGGAGTTTCGCCGGCAGGGGATCGACGGGACGGCGAAGATCGCCCGGGAAGGGGGCGGCTGGGTGATCGTGACCAGCCCGGGGGAAAAAATAGCGGACCTGATCGAGACCGGGCGCAATTTCCAAAAAATGTTTCTTCTGGCCCGGGATCTCAAAATCGCCATCCATCCCATGACGCAGATGCTCGAAGAGGAAAAATGGCGGAACGAGATCCGCAAACCGCATGGACCCCAAATGGTCCCCCAGTTCGTTCTGCGGGTCGGTTATTTGGACAAATACCCGGACCCGGTCAGCCTGCGCCGACCGGTTTCCCGGTTCTTAAAAGTTTAGGTTTTGCTGTCTTCATAGGGTAGGGGCACGCTGCGCGTGCCCGGTATCGGGCGCGAAGCATCGCGCCCCTACGACCGCAGCCATGGCCCGGTTGAATCCTGGTGAGGCCGTCCAACTCATATGATCGTTCAGTCAAGAGGGAAAGGAAACAAACCTCAAAACCATTACCGGCCCGGTTACCGCGTCAGGGCGCCCGGCGTCTTCCGGGTCGCGATCATTGCGGCTATCCTTCATTTTCTCCTGGCTCCGGCCTTTTCGCAGGTTTCTTCTTTTCCTGCGGCCGACCCCATCCCTCAAGGTGTTCCCTCCGTCACCCGGCCGGATATCGGATTCGCCACACCCCAGAAACTCCAGGATCATTACCGGAAGCACGGCAGGGAATTCGGAGAAGATAACCGAGGAGGAATACCTTCAGCTGGCCCGGGACCTCCGGGACCGGTCTGCAGGAGGGGATGTTCTCGAAGCGGTCCGCAAAGACGGGGTCGTCACCCGTTTCGACAGAAAGAGCGGGGCCTTCCTTCCTTCAACCCCGACGGCACAATCCGAACTTTTTTCAAGCCCAACGACGGCGAAAAATACTTCCGGCGGCAGGCCCGACGCAATTCGAAACATAATTCCTGAACGGCCCCATGAGATAGAAAACCCTGCTATGTAGAGGGCGATTCATGAATCGCCCTTACTTTTTTTCCCTCGGCGCGGTCGGGGCCCTACCGCTAGGTCATTGGGCTGCCGGTTAGGGAATGCGCGTCAACAGGTTGGCCGCGGCCTGCTTGATTCTTCTAAGGTCGTCGGCGCTGGGCAGCCCCCGGACGTCGCCCATCCTTCCTTGGGTGCTGTTGTCCGCTTTCCCGTGAAATTCGCCGAGGATATACCACTCGTCCAGAATGGTAAAGCCGAGGTGCTCGAAAAACTGGCCCGCGTATTTCCCGGCGGGGACGGCTTCGTTGACCCCCGTATGCGGGCCGGAATAGGTGCAGACGATCAGGGCGTGCTTGCCGGGGACCGTAGGAGACGAGAGCTTGACTCGCCCCTGGTCCCGGTAGACCGCGTGTTTCTTTTTCAAAAAGGCGTCCACGGGCTCCGGAACATGCCACTGGTACGAAGGAAACCCGACGCAGACCAAATCATAGGCGAAATAATCGAGGCCTTCGACCTCGCCGATTTTCAGGCAATCTACCTGCGCCCCGGCCGCCTCCCACCCTTCCTTAATGGCCCGGGCGACCTTTTCCGTGTTGCCCGATTTGGACCAATAAAGTATTGCCGCTTTCATTTTCAGACTCCTGTTCCCTAAAGGATCGTCCAGCCGCCGTCCACGAAGATCGTCTGGCCGATTATGTAATCGGCGTAATCCGAGGCGAGAAACACCGCCATATGGGCGATGTCCTCGGGTTTTCCCAGGCGGTTGAGCGGAATCCTCTCCAGGAGATACCGGCGAACCGGCTCCTGGGAGAAATATCCCTGGGTCATCTCGGTCACGGTCCAGCCCGGCGCAATCCCGTTCACCGCAATTCCGTACTGTGCCCATTCCGCCGCCAAGTCCTTCGTGAGATTGATGATGCCTCCCTTGCTGGCGCAATAAGCGGCCCTTGGGGGGAGAGCCACGGCCCCCATGACCGAAGAGATGTTGATAATCTTGCCGCCTTTCCCCCCGGCAATCATGGCCTTGGCCGCGGTTTGCGCGCAGAGAAAGGTTCCCTTGAGGTTGATCTGGATGACCCGGTCCCACTCTTCCTCCAGGATCTCCTCGGCGGGTTTGCGCAGGACGATGCCGGCATTGTTGACCATCACCTGAATCCCGCCCAGATCCCTGACCGTCATTTGAACCATCTCGGCGATCTCGGCGGAGACCCGCACGTCGGCTTTGGCCGGTCTGGCGAATCCGCCGCGGTCCTTAATTTCTTGGCAAACCTGCGCGGCCGCGTCCCCATCAATGTCGTTGACGATGACTTTTGCTCCCGCGGCGGCGAACGCTCCGGCAATCGACTTGCCGATGCCCCTTCCGGCGCCGGTCACAATTGCCGTTTTATCTTTCAAATTGATATCCAAAAGAATAACCTTCCTTCCAGGAGGCGGACGAAACCTCCCCTATATTGAATCGAATATAGCAACGGGAGAGCGCTTTGTAAACAGAAAAGCCGGGGGTGTTGACACTGACGCCGGCACTTTTTCTTCTATTAAAGGTCTCATAATAAGAACCGCATCGCCATCTCAAAACCCGTCATTCCCCGGCTTGACCGGGGAATCCAGAAAGGCGCTGGATGCCCGCTTAAGACCTGCGGGCATGCCGCGCAGACAGTAAGGAAACTTTAGGGTGTGTCAATTCAATAATGAGACCCTTAATAACCGGAGAGGATTCATATTTTTGGAAATTTGGCGTTTTGTGATTCACGGATGACAACCCCGCTCTGAAAAATTATAATGGAAATACAAGGAAGGGGCGGAGGCGAGAAAGAAATTCGGTCCGAATACCGGAGCCTGGCAAAGGAATACAGGTCTGGCAAATCATTGACCGGAGGCGGGAAGATGAAAAAGAAAGACCCGGTGAGGGATTTCCTGGAAAAGAAGGGCTGTCCTGAACACGTATCGGAGGGGGGGCTTCCCGGTTTGGTCAAGAACTGGGAACGAGTGGTCGGGGAAGTTAAAAAGGGCTACGCCCTGACTTTGGACGATTATCTGAACGATCTCGACGGGAGGCAGATTTTCGAAGAGGCCCTGGGGATGGCGCCGGAAGAGGAAAGAAAAATATTTCGGGAACGGATCGCCCGGGCCGACAGGAAAATACAGGCGTTGATCGAACCCGCCGGCAAGTGCCTCTGGGGAAGCGAAGTGGCGGAGGCCGAAGGGTGGACCCCGGAAAAAAACTGGTGGTATTTCAGCCGGCCTAAAAAGGGCGATGCGGATTTTCTCGCCGAGATCGACGACGTTTGAGTCTGTTGTTAATCTCTGGGGGAAAAGAAAAAATACGTCATTCCGGGCAAGCGAAGCGCGACCCGGAATCCAGTCCCACTCCGAGCGGGATTCAGCCGATTCTGGATCCTGGCGCCTGCCCCGGACTCGATCCGGGGGTCGCCGGAATGACAGAGAACCCCACTTTATAAAGAGCCTCCGTTAGTTACGAATAAATCTTTTAGGGAATCGATTCTTATGGGAAAACGGGAAATTAATCGCTGCGGCTGGTGCGGGTCCGATCCTTTGTACATCCGATATCATGATGAGGAATGGGGCGTTCCCGTTCATGACGACCGAAAGCTATTTGAAATGCTGGTCCTCGAAGGGATGCAGGCGGGGCTTTCCTGGCTGACCGTGTTGCGGAAGCGGGAGGATTTTCGAGAGGCGTTCGATGACTTTCAGGCTTCGAGGGTCGCGGCCTACGATGCGAAAAAAATCCAGAGCCTTCTGAAAAATGCCGGGATCATCCGCAATCGCCTCAAGATCGAGGCGGCCGTTGCGAATGCCGCAGCCTTTCTTGAAGTGCAAAAAGAGTTCGGGAGTTTTTATTCATTTATCTGGTCTCTGGTTGGAAATAAACCGCGGCAGAACCATTTCCGGGGGCTGAACGAAGTCCCCGCTAAAACGCCGGAATCAGACACCCTGAGCAGGGAATTGAAAAAGAGAGGATTTCGCTTTGTCGGGTCGACAATCTGCTATGCCTTTATGCAGTCGGTAGGCATGGTGAATGATCACCTTGTGGAGTGTTTCCGGTATAGGGAAATATCAAGAATGTAGGAGCAATTCTTCAATGGCGCTTCCAAGCTTGAGGTTCTAACGAAAATTCACCGGTGCAATTGCTTCATTTGTAGGAGCGCAATGGTTCCCGCCCAATATCAAGCACGCCCGGCGTACCAACATCACATAAGGTTTCCAATTCGATTCAATTTGCAGGGAAGAGCTACTTCTTGATCCCTCCGCTTCTAAACTCCAGACTCATTTCCTTTTTTTTTTCTTGCCCTATTGACTTCTCTATTCGATTTTGGGCATCTTTTGCATATCTGAAACGAGTTTGGGGGATGGCTTGAATGGCTGGAGCTACCCCCAATAGGTTGCGGTTTCCTTTACGATCTTGAGTCTGAAATTCGTCCCTCTTGGCAAGGAAAAAAAGCGCTTGACAAACTTTCTTAGCCTGCTAAAATTCAGACCGTTTTCCCCCTGAAGGATGAGTTGAAAGCAAGTTTCAGGTAGGTAGCTATAAGAAAGCCCCAAAGGAAATTCACCCCCCCCGGGAGGCCTTTTACCTAATCCATTGCAAATATGCTGTGAAGTTATATGAATTCCAAGCCCTATTTTGCTCATGTGGACGTCAAAGGGCATTTCAAGAAAAAATATTTTTGAAGAGGGGGACAGGAAGGGGTTTTTCGTTCTGGAATGATGAACCATTTTTCTTTATGCTCGATTGCATAGGATTCATTTATTGTCAATTGTAGGTGATCAACTGACGGACCGATGTCGGTGCTAATAATAAGGGTATTCCAATAATTGCGGCTATTTGGTCCCTGGTTATAGAATAATCGTCGATGCAGTGATGGGTAGCGTTGACGCAATTCTTAGAGAAAAAACGTTTATGAAAAAGAAAGAGGCTTGACAATGGGTTCAACGATTTCAGAAAAGATACTTGCAGAACATGCAGGGTTAAAAAAGGTGGAACCAGGTCAAATAGTCAAGGCAAAAATAGACCTGGCAATGTCCCCTGAGCTTACGGCCGTCCTCACCTACAAAACCATGCGAGAGATGGGTTTTACCAAGGTCTGGGATCCCCAAAAGGTCATATTTGTAATTGACCACATAGCTCCGAGCACTAACATCCAGAATGCTACCCTCCATCAACAGTGCCGGACTATCGCTAAAGCGGAAGGCTTTAGAATCTTTTATGACATAAATGCTGGCGTATGTCATCAAATATTGCCAGAGAAAGGGCATGTTTACCCCGGAATGCTGTTAGTGGGAGCGGATAGCCACACGTGTACACATGGCGCCTTCGGTGCATTCGCTACAGGCATCGGGTCGACAGACATGGGAGCTGTCCTCGGGACCGGGAAGCTCTGGTTTAAGGTTCCCGAGAGTATCAAGGTCGAGATCAATGGCATTCTTCCGAAACGCGTTGCGCCGAAGGACATGATTCTCCGCGTTGCGAAAGAAATAGGGGCAGACGGTGCTACCTATATGGCCATCGAGTTCACCGGAAAGGCTATCGATACCATGAACATAGCCGGTCGCATGACCCTATGCAACATGGCGATCGAAATGGGAGCCAAAACGGGTATCGTTGAACCCGATGAGATCACCCTCGGCTACCTCAAGGACGCGTGAAAAGAAAATTTCAAGGTAGTGAAGAGTGACTCGGACGCCATCTACACGAGACGTTGTTAATCTCGACGTTTCCGATCTTGTCCCACAGGTTGCCTGCCCCCACGCCGTCGACAATGTCAAACCCGTCACCGAGTTGACGGGGATCGGCGTAGACCAAGTTTTCATTGGTAGCTGTACCAACGGCCGATTAGAAGATCTCCAAGAGGCAGCGGCTATCCTCAAAGGGAAGAAGATTAGTTCTTCAACCCGGCTCCAAATAACCCCGGCAAGCCTTGATATTTATAAGACCGCGCTTAAGGAGGGGATCATCGAGACATCTTCATGGAAGCTGGAGGAGTGGTTTGCAACCCGAGTTGTGGCGCATGCTTCGGGGGAAATAATGGTATTTTCGCCCCGGGAGAAGTCGGGCTTGCCACCTCAAACCGGAACTTCAAAGGACGGCAAGGCAGCCCTGAGTCCGAAGTCTATCTCTGTAGCCCTGCGACGGCTGCGGCATCCGCCATCTAGGGAGTGATCACCGACCCTCGGGAGGCATAGATGATGACCACTAATGGAAAAGCTTGGAATTTTGGAGACGATGTTAACACCGACTTTATCCTACCGGGACGATACCTGGAACTCACAGATAATAACAAGCTAGCGGAGCACGCGATGGAGGGGATCGACCCAAACTTTGCTAAAGCAGTGAAGAAGGGTGATGTAGTGGTGGGTGGGCGTAATTTCGGCTTAGGTTTAGCCGTGAACATGCACCTATCGCGCTGAAGTACTCTGGTGTCGGTGTTGTAATTGCTGAGAGCTTTGCCCGTATCTTTTATAGAAACGCTTTCAACGTCGGTTTAGCCGCTATCGAGTGCCCAGGCATAGGAGAGAAAGGTAAAGACCGGGGACAAAATCGAAGTCGATCTCGTTGAAGGTGTTATCAATGTCAACGGGAAGATCCTGCTCAAAATTAGACCTCTTCCTGATTTTATGCTTACACTCCTCAGTGAGGGCGGCCTCGTATCATATATTTGTAACCATTTAAAGGATTGGTAACAGATATAGCGGGCCCGTGAAGATCGGCAGTGAGCAATGGAAGGAAGTTCCATATCATAAAGGAATGCCGGCCCATATCTACCCTAAGTTATAGGGTTGGCTTCTCACCTCGATGCTCGTCGTGCTGTGGGCGGAGGCTT
>CAVZNY010000008.1:0-22629 GCA_963776785.1 uncultured delta proteobacterium | reverse complement strand
CCCAAGAGGTTTTTTGCAAACAACGCCCCTGATAACAATGAAAAAAGCCCGCCGACAACAGCCGGGAAAAATCCGGCGCCGGGGGCGTTCAGGGGACCCAGGCCCATCGCCGCCCCGCCCGCGACGAAACCCAGGCCGATCAAGAGGCAAACCACGCTGCTGACCGTATCGTTATTTCCCACCCTGAACCTCATTATCAAAAGCGCGGCCAAAAAATATTGATGACTTCGTAAAAAGTCAAATAGCCCGTCACCCCGGCGAAAGCCGGGGTCCAGAACGTCTGGAAATAACTGGATTTCGGCTTTCGCCGGAATGACAAATTCTATGGAATCTCGACTTTTTACGAGATCATCAATATTGGTGGTCTCGTAAAAAGTCTGAAAATGGGCTATTCCGTCATTCCCGTGAAAACGGGAATCCAGTCTTTTCAATATCTTGGCAGATTCTGGATTCCCGCCTGCGCGGGAATGACGACTTTTTACGAGTTCATCAATATTGATGACTTCGCAAAAAGTCCATCTGCGGCGTTGCGCTTCAACTTCGTTGTTGCCGCGCACCTGTAGGGGCGATTCGAATCGCCCCTACGCCTTAGATAGTGCGCACCTTTTTTAAGGATAAGCTCTTAACCAAGAGTCATAAGAGGACAAGCTTCTTTTTTATCGCTCCGCCCGCAGCAATCCCGTTAATTCGGACAGGCTTTTCGATTCCTCCAACTGGAAGATCGCCTGCCAGATCTTTTCGGCGCGGTCCGCGTTTACGGCATCGGCCGTTAGGGAGTTGAATTTCCGCCTCAACTCCCGGTCGGACAGGGGGTCCTCAGGCTCGCCTTTCATGATGTCCCGGCGGGCCGACAGAAACCGTCCGTCTTTGGTCTGCACTTCCACGATCGCCGGCCACTTTTCGTCATAGAGGGCGTCGAGTCCGTCATCTTTCACCACCTCGACTTTTGCCGCAAGGGCCAGGACATTCGCATCGCGAATTCTTTCCTCCGTATACTGTTCCCGCCAGCACGAGCCGGCGATGAGGGCGGAGGCAACCGTGAAGGGGGCGCTGTACGTGGCGCTGGCGACCGTGTCCGGGACTTGGTGTTTCCCCCGGCTGGCGACGGCAAACGTTCGCACGCAAATCCGCTCCACCTGCTCTGGCCGAAGTCCGTTCTTCTCCCTCAGCTCGAGGATGGCGTCCACGGCGCTGTGATGCTGGCGGCAGCACGAGTAGGGTTTGATGCCGGTGTTGAGGATGCCCCGGTTGACGTTGGCCGGGTCTTCGATTTTGCGAAGGTCATAAGTGCTGGCCGTTGCTTTGGCATATCCAAAGTTCCCCTCGACGGCGGTCACCGGGCCGAATAGACCGGCCGCGCAGAGTTTGGCGCCCCAGATGCCGATCAGGTTTCCCCAGCCCATGGCGGTGTTCTTGATGGGGGCTCCTTTGGCAAAGGCTTCGAACAAGGCAAGGGGCGCGAGGAAAGCGGCGGCTCCCAACAATTTGGCGGTTTCGTCTTCACTCAGGCGGCAGAGGTTGGCCACGGCTGCCGCCGCCCCGAGAGGGGCCAGGGTGCCGGGAGCGAGAAAGACCCGATCCACATAAATGGAGGGGCTTACCGCCATGCCGACCCGGGTGACCGCATCGTACCCCACGACGACCGCCGTCAGGAACTCCTCAGGGGTGAGTTTCCTCTCCTCGCAGATCGCCAGGGCCGCCGGGATCACAGAAATCCCCGGGTGGGTGTGCGAGGTCCGGTGGACGTCATCGAGTTCGAGGTGAAAGGCCATGGTGGCATTCGCAAGGGCGGCGATCTCCGCGGTTGCGGTTTCCCCGCACCCCCAAAGGGTGGCCCCACCCGCAGGTGAAACCTCCCGGGCAAAGGCCCGCATCCCCCTTCCGGACGTCGTGGTTGAGCCGGAAAGCCCGATGGCCAGAACATCCGCCGTTCGACGCTTGGCTTCCCGGAGGAGTTCCGGCGATAGATTTTCAAACCGTGTATTGGCAATATAGCGGGCCAGACATTTCGTGGCTGCCGGTTCTTCGGTCATGCTGCCCTCCCCTTTGTCTCCCCTATGAAATCGCGCTGGCGATTCCCCCCCGAATCTTCTCCATGCTACTATAGTGAACGACCTTAATAAGTAGACATGACGGCAACGATCTTTCAGAGCCGAGCAAACGGACAGCCCGAAATCCCCCCTTGCCCCCTTTAAGAAAGGGGGGATGGGGGGATTTTCCGGATAATTTGGCCCCTCCCCATTACTACTTTCTTTTGCCGTTCACCATAATGTTCAATATCTCCAAATTTTGTTAGGCCTTTTCCTCTGGGCACTCCCCCTCCCGCGCCCTTCTCTTCGTTGGGAATCAAACCGCGACCACGATTCCTAACTCCTTGGCGGCGGCGATAGCCTCCTCCTTCGACGGCAACGCATCCGCAATCGCCAGCCGCCCCCCTCCCCGGTTGCGGGAGTCGACCATGACTTTTTTCTCTCGGGTCTCAAGCCAGATGCGCTGGACTTCCGGTTCCGCGACCGGAACCAATTCCACCGGGATCCCCCGGCGGAGAACGTCCCCAACCACCCGCCGATAGCTCTCGATGTCGTCGGTCTGCGACCCGTACAAGGCCCCCATGAGGATTCCGGGAACGTTGATGGCCCTGCGGGAAAAGAGATCGTGGGTCAGCTCGATTTTCACCCGGGTAATTTCGCCCCCGGCCAGTTTGTGGGCGACCCGCCCCATGTTTGTGGGCGACCCTACGGCCATGCTGCTTCCTCCGAAGACGATTTCTCCGAGGGTTTGGGTCAAAGGGGCGCTTTGCTTGACCATCCAGCGGATTTCTTCCCGGGCTTCCCGCAGGACGGCTTCCTTTTCCTTCTCCTCTTTTTTGCGAATAGATTCGGAAACGAGTTTTTCCACCTCTTCGTTGGTTTCAAAAAACGGCCGGAGGTAGCGGATGTTGACGGCGGAGATGGCGGGCGCCGCTTCCCGGTGAATCCGGGCGGCCATGGCGATCATCACATCTACATCCACGGGAACGGGAAGGGATGTTTTTAGAGCCAGGTTCGCCCCTTGATTCCCCAGGAGAATCGCGCCGGTGATGTGGGTGGCGCAAAGGCCCGGAACCATGACCCGGGGAGTGCAGGGAACGGCAATGGTCGGGGAAAGGGCCAAGACGATCGCCCGGCCCGTTTGGGCCGGCGTCCCCCCCCGGAGTTCGGTCAAAACCGCGGCAGTTGCCGCCGCCCCGGCGCCCAGGCCTTCCATGTTGCAGCCGGTGGTCTGCTTGCCCACTCTGAAAATGCTGCCGATTTTCAAGATGAGGGCCGTGGCCAAAGCCACTTTCTCTTCCGGGTAAGGGCGCTCCATAAGGGCGCGAATGAGCCCCGTGTAAGGGCAGGAGTCGCCCGTGCCGGCGCAGGGGTTCAACCCCACCTCGTGATTCCCCACTTCCGTGGCCAAGGTGTAGATCATCGCCCGGTTGATGAGGTCGTCATCGATTAAAGCTCGCCCCTCCTGGTTGGCCCGAGCCAAATCCGAAGCGACGGTCCCCAGGAGAAAACTTCTCCCACGGGTGAGCCCCAGCTCGCAGACCCCCAAATTGTGCCGGAAGGATTCCATCACCTTGCTGAGAAGATTTTCGTATGAGATTTTTTCCTGCGCTATGGCCTGGGCGGCGACGATGTGGCTCAGCCCCGCCTTATGAACCTCCGCCAAACCGATTAATTCCGAAAGGGTATACGGTTTCAGCGGATCGGAAATAAATACCGAAACGAGATCCTCGATTTTCTGCTTGAATTCATGTTTTTCCATAACTTCTCCCCCCACCCCGACCCTCCCCCGCAGAGGAGGGAGGGAGGAATAGGAATACTTTTATTAATCGGCTGACTGCCTCTGTCGAGGCCCGGGGGCCGGAGCGGAACGCGCCGGAAGCATCGGCTGGGTTGTTCCTTGGATTCGAGGACCCAAGATTGCTTCCGCCGGAGGAGGCGGGGTGTATTCTCCCCGCCCCACCCACGAAGTTATCAGCGCCTTATGATTCCAAGCGGTCCGCTCCGGCCCCCGGGCCCTGGAACCGATTAGCCCATATATCCCGATTTGATTCAAAGAGCTGAAATGCTACAAAGTTTTCCCACTGACAGGAACACTCACACTGATCACTTTTTTTATTTTCTTGTCTGCAAGGAATGATAACGGTATTTTTCCCGCGCTTCCTTCACCGAAAGGCCCTGCCGCAAAGCTTCCTCGATGCGGTTTTCCGCCTCCTCGATCTCCCGGGCGAGATTTAGAACCTCCTCCGCTCTCTCCCTGGGAATCACGACCACGCCGCTGTCGTCCCCCACCAGGATGTCCCCGGGTTTGACCTGCCTCTTCCCGATGGAAACCGTGACGTTTACGGCATCCACCATCACCCGGTCCTTCCCGGTCATCATGAACCGCCCCCGGGTGAAGATGGGGTACTGTTCCTTCAGGATGTTGGGCACATCCCGGCAGACGCCGTCGATCACGGTCCCGCCGATTCCTTTCATCTTGGCCACCACGGTCAGGATGTCCCCCCACACCGTGCAATCCGTCCGCCCGTTGTTGTCAAGGACGATCACATCCCCGGCCCGGGCCGAGTCGATATAATCCCCCACGGTCCCTTTCACCTCCCCGACCGGCACGTACCGAACCGTGAAGGCGGGACCGGCCATTTTGACCAAAGGAACGATGGGGAAGATCCCTTCGCAACCCCCCGGTATCCCCAGGCGGTCGAGGGCATCCGATATCGTCGAGGTGGGGAGGGACTGAAAACCCTCCACGATGTTCTTAGCGGGCCGCTGAATATCCATTCCGGTCTCCTTTATAAAAAATCGCCAAGCGCATAGCGTTAAAATCGTCAGGCGCAAGTCGTAAGTCGCAAGGGGTGAAGGCGCCGTATCCTCTCACTTGAACCATTGGCCCCTTGAATCCTTGAACTCTATTTCTTCAGCATCTGTTCGTAATTGTATTTCTGATCCACTTCCAGAATGTCCATGCCGCTTAAAATGTCCGCTTTCATGGCCTCTTCCTTGGCCATGATTTCTTCCGCCGCCGCTGCCGCTTCTTCAAGCTTCTCCGGCGGGATGACCACGATTCCATTCACATCCCCGACCAGAACGTCACCGGGCCGAACCTGGACATCTCCCAGCCGGATCGGGCAGTTGAAATCTTCCTGCATGATTCGGCCTCTCGCCGTGATCGGAACAACCCCCCGGGCGAAAACAGGAAACCCGATCTCCTGACAGATATCGATATCCCGGGCGGCGCCGTCGATGAAAACGGCCCCCACGCCTTTTTGCTTCGCCGCGCAGGAAAGGATTTCTCCCCAGCAGTTGTTATAGACATCGCCGCGGTTGTCGATCGCAATCACGTCGCCCGGGCTTGCCGAGGCAATGGCATCCACTCCCAAATGTCTTTTTGATTTCAGCATACCGGCGGCGGTGATCTTGATGGTCACGGCTCGGCCCACAATTCTGGGCATCCCGAAGAGGGGCCGGATCCCGATGACCGCCCCGCGCAGACCGATCTTGTCGAGGGCATCGGCAAGATTGGTCGTCGAAAGCTTCTCCAGCCGCCCCCGGTAATTTTTTTCAAAAACTTCCCGCTGCATTTTCATTTCCTCCCATTTTGGGTGGTCTCGTAAAAAGTCTGGAAAGGCCAAATTCTGTCATTTCAAGGCGTTCTGGACCCCGGCTTTCGCCGGGATGACGGTCTATTTGACTTTTTGCGAGGTCATCATTTTTGATCCTATCATTTTTTGCCCTGATCTAAGAATAATTTTAATGGGCGCTCCGGATTTTTAAGCGGCCCCATCTGCCTTCTTCCGGGAGAACATTTATCCCTCAGAACCGGGTTCTGCTGGTAAAATAACTTAGAAAGGAACTCTTAATGGGAAAGAAGATCATCGTCGATATTGACAACACGTTGTGGGATTTGGCGCCGGAGTTGTGGAAGCAGCTCTTGATTTTTAATCCCCAAATGCCTCCTCCGGAAAAATGGCGGGATTGGGATTTTTGGGAAGAGCATGTCCACACCAAGGATCTCTATCGAGCCCTCCGGGAAGTCCACATGAACCAAGATCATTATTCGCCCTACCCTGAATCCAAGGAATTTCTGGCGGGCTTACACCGCTTGGGGTTTTATATCATCATTGCCAGCCACCGGGAAAAAGGAACGCTGGATCCCACCGTCCGGTGGCTTCGGCAGAGCGATCTGCCGTTTGACGAGGTTCATCTGAGCAACGACAAGTCCGTGCTCTTCGACGGAAGCTGGGCCATTGTGGACGACAGCCCGGTTACCTTGGGCAAGGCGGCTCGCGCGGGAATAATCCGGGTCGGGCTTCGCAATCCCTGGAATGAGGGGACGGACCATCCCTTGTTCAACAATCTGCCCGAGATCCTGAATTTTATCGATGAAAAACTTGAGGAGAACGCTTCCGGGGGAGACGGAAGGGAGACGGTTTTTTAGAAATTGACACCGCCTTTTGACTTCTATAGACTGATTTTAGATTTACAAATCCCTTGAAAACCCCACTCGATATTTCCCTGCCGGGAATTTCGATGGCGGCAAAAAGCCTCGCTTCCGAAAAGAATTTGGGGTTTTTTATTGGTCTGATATTTCCATGCTGAAGAAAACATCCCTTCCCTTTTTCGCAATCGCGGCCCTAAGTCTGGCCATCCTTGTCGGGCTCCCCGGCCGGGCCGTCGGGAAACTATCGCCCCTCCCTGCCCTGGCCCAGAAAGACCTCCTGGAGGTTAAGATTTACCGCCTCATCGTAGACCCCAACACCATGCAGCCGGTCGTTCTTCTTGCCGACCCCTCGGGAGAGCGGGTCATGCCGATCTGGATCGGCCCGAACGAGGCCAGCGCCATCCAGGCGGAAATGGAAGAAACCCGGCCCCCTCGACCCATGACCCATGATCTCCTGGAGAGGGTGATCCAGAAAATGAACGGGACGGTGAAGCGCGTGATCATCACCCACCAGAAAGAGAGCATTTATTACGCCGTCATCGTCCTCGAAAAGGATCGGACCCTGGTCGAAATCGACGCTCGCCCGAGCGACTCCCTGGTCATGGCTCTGAAATTCAAGGCCCCGATTCTGATTGCCAAGAGCCTTTTCAAAGAAAGGGCTCTCCCTATCGGCGACAGGGGGGAGACGGAGGACATCTACGGGATGAGCTTTCAGGAATTGACTCCCATGCTCGCCGAATCGTTCGGGTACAAAAAGGGACGGGGCGTTCTGGTCTCTGACGTAAAGGAAGGCAGCCACGCGGAAAAGCAAGGTTTTCAGCGGGGCGATATCATCGCGGAGATGGGGGGAGAAAAGGTTGAAGATATTCCGGCGCTGAAAAGCCTTTTGACAAAAATTAAACTTCCCTCAAAAATCAAAGTCTACCGCCAGGGGTCTTTCCTGACCCTCACCCTCAATCCCGCCGATTAACAAATCTAACCGCAGAGCACGCAGAGATCGCAGAGGTTTGCTGATCTCGAAAAAGGATAAATCAATAATGATGGTCTCGTAAAAAGTCCATCTGCTGCGTTGCGCTTCAACTTCGTCGTTGCGGCCCCTAAGGGGCCTCTCTCCTCAGTTTTTGCGCGCCTAGTCCCGCCTGTGGCGGGAGAGCTTTTTACGAAACCATCGCTTGAGCGACTTTTCACGAGTTCATCAATAATCTTTGGTCTTATTCCCCTCGCGCCCTCGCGCCTCGTGCATCACGCCCCCGTGGGGGTGCGCCTTGCGATTTATTTCGGCTCCTTGCCCCTTGGCGATCGGATCTTGGCCCACCCGAATAAACCTCCGGCCAGCAGGACCCCCAAAATCTCCATCCCGATCGCGGGGAAAACCAGGATAAAAGCCGCGGCAAAAAACAGCCCCCGCTGCAGCCAGTTCAAGGGCGACCAGATGTGGCCGATCAAGAAAGCGGCCAGACAGGCGACCCCCAGACTCGTCATGAGGGTGGCGACGATGATTTCGAATAGCGTCCCTTGGAGAAGAAGCGCCGGCTGGAAAACAAAGGCAAAGGGCACCAGGAAGCCCACCAACCCCAATCGAAACGCTTCCACGCCGGTGGACATCATGCCCGATCCGGCCAGGTTGGCGGCGGCAAAGGCCGTAATCGCATCCGGCGGAGTCAGGTCGGAGAGGACCGCGTAATAGAACACGAATAGGTGAGCCGCCAGGAGCGCCACGTCGAATTTGCCGAGAGCCGAAGCGCCCACCGTCACCGCAATGATATAGGCCGGAGTCGTCGGGATGCCCGTCCCCAGAACGCTGACGATCAGAAAGACCAGGATCATCGCCAGGAGAAGGCTGCCGTAAGAGGCGCCGGTCAAGACGCTTCCGAAAGAAAGCGCCGTGCCGGTGCGGGTGAGGATGCCGACGATCATCCCCGACCCGGCCAGGGCCGTGGCGATGATCGCGGCATTGATCGCCGCGTGGTAAAGGGTGTCCACGACCTTGCGGGGCGTCATCCAGGTTTGGCGGTCCAGGAAGCTCAGCCCGAAGATGATCAGGACCACGAAAAAGGCCGATTTGCTCGGAGAATACCCGTAGCCCAGGAAAACCACGATCAGCAGGAAAGGAAGGAAATAATACGCGTGCCTCAGGATCGAACGAAAAGGAGGGCGCTCGGAGGCCGGGATGCTGGCCATCCCCTGGCGCAGCGAAATAAAATGGACGACAAAGAACAAGCCGAGATAATAAAGGATAGCGGGGATGGCGGCCGCCTTGATGATCTCGAAGTAGGAAATCCCCGTGATCTCGGACATGATGAAGGCCCCCGCGCCCATGATCGGGGGCATGATCTGGCCTCCGGTTCCGGCCACGGCCTCAATGGCCGCCGCCTGCCGGGGGATAAATCCCGCCCGCTTCATGAGGGGGATGGTGAAGCTCCCCGTGGCGTATACATTGGCCACCGTGGACCCGCTCACGGTTCCGTAAAGGGCGCTGGCAATGATCGCGATCTTGGCGGCCCCGCCCCTTGCCCACCCGGCGGCCCAGATAGTGAAATTGATGAAAAAATTGCCCACCCCGGCAAAGAGCATGAAGCTGGCAAAAAGAATGTAAATGAAAAGGATGTTCGAGGAAATTCCGGTGAGGAAGCCGAACATCCCCTCGTCTCCGGCGATGAAGAGAATCTCCACCATCCGGGGAAAAGAGTACCCTTTGAATTTGAAGAGACCGGGCCAATAGGGGGCCGTGACCAAGTAAAAAATGGTGACCCCGATGGTAACAGCCATCCACCGCGAGAGGGACCGGCGGCAGGCCTCGACAACCAAGACGACAAGCGACGTCCCCAGAAAGATCTCGATGGGCAGGACCTCATCGATCCCGATCACGCGGTAATTGAGGCTGTCGGCGTTCCAGAACGTGTAAAAAGGCCCGGCGAAACAGAGGAGGGAGGCGATGACGTCGAAGAAACTCGGCCGGTCTTTGGGGGATTTTGCGGTGGCCGGGTAAAGGATGTAGATCATCGGGAGGAGGAGCATGAGGTGCAGGCCCCTCATGGTCCTCGGTTCAAAGGTGCCGAACCCCGAGGTGTAGAGGTGCAGCAGCGAAGCGGCAACCGCGTATATCGTGATGAAGATCTTGATCCAGCCCCTGAGTTCGCGCAAACGTATCCTCCGTAGGGAAAAACACGGCGGCAAGCAAAATCCTCCGCTCTCCGCATTTCTCCCTTGCCCGCGAAAGCGGGCATCCAGTCTTTATTAATTCTCAATGATTTCAAAACCCTGGATTCCCGCCTTCGCGGGAATGACGTCATTTTTCCAATTGTGACACAGCCTCTCAAGGGGGGGAATCAATTCATTATTTGAATAAAGTTACCCTCTCCCCTTGCGGGAGAGGGTAGGGTGAGGGGGGAATTGAAAAACTGCCTACAGGATTCCTTTTTCTTTGTAATATTTCTCGGCGCCCGGATGCAAGGGGATCCCGGTTCCGGTGATGGCGTGCTTCAGCTCATAGGGGACCAGAGACCCGTGGACTTTGCGAAACAGGTCGAGGTTCTCGTGAATCGCTTTGGCGATCCGGTACGCGGTTTCATTCGGCAGGCTCTTATTGGCGATGATGACGCTCCCCGCCGTAGCCGTGGTCACTTCTTCGCCGGCATTGGCTGCTTTGGGGTAGGTTCCGGGTTTGATCTTGCCGCTTCCGATCCCATACTTGCTCAGGCTTTCCAAAAGAGCGGGGGGAAAATTCATGACCTTCAAAGAACGTCCCACCGAGGCCTCGGTTACGGCGGCTGCCGGGACCGCCAAAAAGGTGAAGACGGAATCGACGTTGCGGTCTTTGAACTGGCTGGCCTGTTCCGCATACGATCCCCGGAAGAACTTGAATCCTGCCGCTTCCAAAGCTTTGTAATCGGTTTTGAAGTGGGCTAAGACTTTCCGAAAGACCCACTCATCCGAGGTCCCGGTAGTGGACATGGCGATCCGGATCGTCTTTTTCTGCCCGAAAACTTCGTCCATGGTCTTGTGGGGAACTTCCGCGCCCAAATAGAAATGGAAATAGTTCAAGCTCATCCCCCCGGCAATGGCCCGCAGGTTCTCGTGTTTCCGGTTGTAAGGATCTTCCCCGTTCCAGGCCGCCGCATTCATGAACGGAAGGCCCCACCCGAGTTCGCAGTCTCCCTTGTCAACCAAGCTTGGGTTTTGAACTCCGCCGCCGGGGATCACTTTCACGGTAACCCCGCCGGATTTCTCATTGATAATGTTGGCGATCCCGCCGCCGATGGTGTACCATCCTCCGCCCACGTTCCCGGCCGTCCAGGTCAGGTTCTGCGCCCCCGAAGAAGATGCCGCGAAAACGCATACAAAAAGAGCTGCCAGCAATACCCTTTTTCTCATAACCGCCTCCTTTCGTTTTTTATGGGTTCCTCAATCCCCCAGTTTATTTTCGGTTTTCATGAAGAAGGGACGAAAATTGGAGGTGAATGCAAGGCAGTATATTAAAATAGAATGCTTTTTGTCAATAAAAAACATCAAGAATTCCGGGGGCATCAGGGAAATAAAAAGCGGCTTCTGCCCTTCGGCTGCTTTTCTCTCTGCTCTATGCCCTATGCGCTCTGCGTTCTCAGTCTTTGAAAGCCGTCATCGCCTCCCGGATATATTCTCCTTTCCGCAAACGATCGATGGACAGGATGGAAAAATCGATCGAAGGTTTCTCGCCCAGAATCGACTCGGCCAGGACTTTTCCCGCGGCCGGGCTGTGCTGGAAACCGTGGCCGCTGAACCCATTGGCCGCATAAAGCCCTTCCACTTCCGGGACTTTTCCGAGAATGGCATGGTTGTCCGGGGAAATTTCGTAGGAACCCGCCCAACCCCGGGTGATTTGGGCTTTTTCCATGACGGGAACCCGGAAAAGTGATTTTTCCGCCACGTCCACCTGGGCGTCGTAATCCACATGGACATTGAAGCTCGGGGAATCATCCTTGGGGCCGGAGATCAAAAGGCCGTCCCCTTCCCGCCGAAAATACCAGCCGCGGTGAAAATCAATGACCAGGGGAATCGGGTCTTGAATCCAGGGGAAGGCGGCGGTAAAAAATATCTGCCGCCGATAGGGTTTGACCGGAATTTCCACTCCGGCCATCTTTCCCACTTCTTCGGCGTAGGGACCCGCGGCGTTGATGACGATGGGCGCGGAAATATTTCCTTTGGGGGTCGCCACTCCGGCCACTTTCCCATGTTCGACAAATATTTGCTGGACCTCGGTGTTTTCATAGATCCTGACGCCCTTTTTTCTGGCTCCTTTGGCATATCCGGTCAGGGCCTCATAGGGCCCGGCATAGCCCTCCCAGGGGCAGAAAGTTCCACCCTGGAGGTCGTCTACCCGAAGATAAGGCCAGCGGTAGTGTATTTCTTGAGGCGAGAGAAGCTCAACAGGAATCCCGTAGGATTTCTGCAGATTGGTGTTGGCCTGAAAAATTTCCCACTCCTCCGGAGTGGTGGCCAGGAACAGGTACCCGACCTTTTTGAAGCCCAGATCGACCTCGGTCAGCTCCTCGAAATGCTGCCAGGTCTTTGCGCTCTCCAGGGAAAAAAGGATGTTGATCTCCGTTGAAAATTGGAAGCGGATCCCGCCCACGCATTTCGCCGTCGCCCCTTCCCCCAGCATTCCCCTCTCCAGAAGAACGACGCCTTTGGCGCCCTTTTGGCCTAAGTGATAAGCCAGACTGGTGCCGATGATCCCCCCGCCGATGATGATGATTTCCGCCGTTTTTTCCATGAAATTCAAAATTCTCCTTCTAAACCATTATGCCACTCGACCGGAGTTTTTCCAAGATTTTCGAATTGCCCCAGCAAAAACCTTTATGCTGACAAGAAAGAAAGCAAAGCCCCGATCATCTATTCTGCCCGTATATCGGCATCCTCTTGGAACTTTGAAAAATCGCAACCAATGGTTTTTACTCATTTAATTTCCTCAAGTTTTTTCAATTTGACAACCCCTTCGAATTTCCATATATTCTCTTCAATGTTCCGCCCGGGTTCTTCTTTTGGCCGTTGAGGTTGAAAGGGGGGAGAGCGATTTCCTTTTTGCGGGATTTGGGAAAGCGGGCCTCTACTCGGGAATTCGGTTTTTCCTTTCAAAGGGAGGGAATATGAAAAAGTTCTTTTTGTTTGTGGCCTTGTTTCTTTTGGCGGCGGCCGGGACCTCTGCGGCTGCCGTAAATATGACAAACTACTTCCCCTTGGCTGACGGAAATTCCTGGACGTACTCGCTTCAGGAATTCCCGATGACGATTACCGAGACGATCCTTCCCGGAACCGTAAATGTAAACGGGGCTGATACCAAAATCATGGAGTCTTCGCAAGGTCTCCGCGGGTATTTTACTAACGACGGCAACGGCATAAGAAAGCACCGGAATTTTTATCCGGCAGGATTGCCTTTTGAACAGGCCGTCACCATGACCTTGGTTCCTCCGTTTACCTATGCCGGCGCGCAGATGGAGATCGGAGCCTCAATTTCCACGAACGGGTATGCGGACGTATTGGTGGAAGGTTACGGGCAGGTCTCTTTGAACTTCCAGGGATCCTCAACTTTAAACGGTTTTGAAACCATCACCGTCCCGGCCGGCACTTTTTCTACGATCCGATTCCAAGGCTACGCCGTGACCTCCGGATATATCGAATCGGAATATTTCTATCTGCGGGAGGATTTTTCCTTCTGGTATGCGAATAAAATCGGATTGGTCAAACAGGTGGACGTCACCACCGATGGGATCGACACGACCACCCAAACCCTGGTTCTCACCCAGACCAACCTCCCCATTCCCTTCCGGGGCTTCTTCGACTACGACGGAAACCGGATCGCCGACATAGCCGGCTATCATTTCCCCACCAATCAATTTTTCACCCGGAGTTCCGGAAATTTGGGGCAATACGGGTGGGGGCAGGAGGACTCCCTGCCCCTCATCTGGGATTACAACGGGGATGGAAGAACCGAGCTTTCTTTTTATCATATTCCCACGAATCAGTGGTTTGCCCAAACCTACTCCGGCAACAACATGGGGCAATTCGGCTGGAATGCCGATGAATGCATCCCGGTGCCCGGCGACTACAACGGGGATGGAAGGACGGAACGGGCCTTTTACCACTGGCCGACCAACCGCTGGTTCGTGGAGGGTCAGCCGGCGGTTCAGTTCGGCTACGACGGAGCGGCCAGCATCCCGATCGCCGGGGATTTCGACGGGGACGGGAAAACCGATATGGTCATTTACCACATCAATTCCAACCAGTGGTTCATGTACGGGGCGGAACATCTAGGCCAATTCGGCTGGGGCGGCGTCGACTGCATTCCCGCGCCGGGGGATTGGAACGGGGATGGCAAAATGGAAATCGGCTTCTACCATGTGCCCTCGAATCAATGGTTCTGGCGGGATTCCGGGGGGCTTACTTACTTCCTGGGGCAATATGGCTGGGGAGGCGCCGCGAGTTTTTCCGTCCCAGCGGATTATGACGGCGATTTAGGAACCGAAAGGGCGTTCTATCGGCCGACGGAAAACAGGTGGTTTATTGAAGGCCAGCCGGATTTTATCTGGGGTTGGGGAGGGGAAGATTTCATGCCCGTCACCTCCCAGATGGCGGTTTTCAACTGGTACAGGTTTTATTTGGCGCTATTTCAATAGGATTCATGAGGCCTCACGTCAAAAGGCCGATGACGGCTCCCACCATCAAGGTGGCCATGGTGCCGGCGAGGATGGATTTCATCCCCAAGCCGACGATTTCATCCCGCCTCTCCGGCGCCATCGCCCCCATCCCTCCGATCAGGATTCCCAGGCTTCCTAAGTTGGCAAACCCGCACAGGGCGTAAATCATGATCAGCTGGCTCCTCGGGTTCAGGGCCCCCGCCGGGAGGTTCGCCAGGTCGACATAGGCGATGAATTCATTCAAAATCGTCTTGGTCCCCAGGAGGGCGCCTGCCGCGGGCGCTTCGCTCCAGGGGATGCCGATCAGCCAGGCGACGGGGGCCATCACCCAACCCAGGATCCGCTGGAGAGTCAGGGGCCCTCCGCCCGCGTGCGGCAAGAGGCCGAGGATCAGGTTGGCTAAGGCAACCAGGGCCACTAAGACAATCAGCATGGCGATAATATTGATCAATAAGTTGATTCCCTCCGCGGTTCCCTTGGTGATGGCGTCCATCGTGCTCGTGGCGGCCTGCGGAGGCTCCAGCTTTCCGGAAGTGACTTCCCCCGTCTCCGGAACCAGCATCAGGGAAATGATGATGGCGGCGGGCGTGCTCAGGATCGAAGCCGCCAGGATGTGCCCCATGGCGTCCGGCATGACCCTGTTAAGGATCAAGGCGTAAAGGACCATCACCGTCCCGGCGATGTTGGCCATCCCGCAGGTCATGGTTATGAAAAGCTCGCTCCGGGTCATCTGGCGCAGATAGGGTCGGACCAGGAGCGGCGCCTCCACCATCCCGAGGAAAATATTGGCCGCCGCCCCCAGGGCGACGGCCCCGCCGATTCTGAGAGTCTTCTGGAGAAGAAAGGAGAAGGCTTTCACGATCAGCGGAAGGATTTTCCAATAGAAAAGGATCGAGGAAAGCGCGCTGATGACCAGCACCAAAGGAAGGGCTTTGAAGGCGAAAACGAAGCTCGAGCCGGGGCTCTTTTCGTCAAACGGCAAGGAGCCCCCTCCGAGATAGCCGAAGACAAAGGAAGTCCCGGCGGTGGTCGCCTTGTCCAAGACTTCGACGCCGTAGTTCAGGACCTTGAATACCTCCCGGCTTACGGGGATTTTCAACATGATCAGGGCCAGTGCGAATTGAATAATGATTCCGGCCGCTATGGTCCCGGCCTTGATCCTCCCCCGGTTCTCGCTGAGCGCCCAGGCGAAACCCGTCAAGACGATCAGCCCCAGAATCCCCTGCAGGTACATTTTCACAGACCTCTTCCGGATTTTTTCAAAAAGAGCATCGCGGCGGTTCGATGTTACCACGGCGGATGAAATTTTTCTGCAAATATTTCCCGCCGCCAAGGCCCGCAGGCGCTTAAGACGGAAAACGAAAAAATGTGGAATTTCTTTGCGGAGCTTGATACCCTGAGGGCAGCGAACCACGGGAAAGGAGGCGCCAACGATGAAAGCCGCCGGCGGAAAGAACCTGTACGGTTTTTCGATCGGGATTCTTATGCTGCAAACGCGATTTCCCCGCATCCCCGGAGACATGGGCAACGCCACCACCTGGGATTTTCCGGTCCTTTACAAGATCGTCGAACTCGCCACTCCGGACAAGGTCGTCAGGAAGGGGGGCAAAGGCCTCCTGGACCCCTTCATCAAAGGGGCGCAGGAGTTGGAACGGATGGGCGTCGGGGCCATTACCACCAACTGCGGTTTTCTCGCCTTGTTCCAAAAGGAGATGGCCTCGGCCGTGGATGTCCCGGTTTTTACCTCCAGCCTCATGCAGGTTCCGCTGGTTTACGCCATGCTTAAACCCTGGCAGAAGGTGGGGATCCTTACCATTCATGCCAAGTCCTTGAACCGCGAACATCTCGCCGCCACGGGGGTAGACAAGGTCCCGTACGTGATCCTCGGCACGGAAAGCGAGAGGGAATTTTCCCGGGCGATTCTGGACGATGAAATGGAGCTGGATGTGGATCAGTCCCAAAGGGACCTGACCCGGGTCGCCAAGCGGATGAAGGCAGACCACCCGGAGGTGGGCGCCCTCGTTCTCGAATGCACCAACATGCCCCCCTACGCCGCCGCGATTCAACGGGAAGTAAACCTTCCCGTGTTTGATATCTACACCCTGGTGAACATGGTCTATCAGGCTGTGGTGCGGAAGGAATTTCTCGGGTCCATGTGATGATCCCTCTAAACCGGGGAGGAAAAAAGGAGATAGTTTCCATTCGAAAACCCTATTTTACCCTCCCCCTCGACGGGGGAGGGACAGGGTGGGGGTGAAAAAGGGATTTTTTCACGCCTTCGGGGAGGGTTAGGGTGGGGGTGATAAGGGCCCATAATTCCAGCTCTTTTCATCTCCATCCCCCTCACCTTCGCCCTCTCCCGCGGGAGGAGAGGGAGTTTCCGGATGGACACGACCTAAAGAAGGGGAGCAATATTTTTGGCCATGCGCTTACCGCTATGCGCCTTCCGTCTTTAGATCGGTATGCGTCAAAGTCCTCTCTAAATCGTCCGTGTCAAAAATGACCCCCTGAAGACGAGGGCCGCCTTCGTCCGCAGACAGGAGTTGCCCCGGGTTAAGGCAACGGGTCCTTCCGATCCGGTCCGAATATTTCCCCGAAAGGCGCGGCGCTTCGTGGATATGACCGTGAAGGGTCAGGAGCGGCTGAAACGTTTCGATAAACTTCCGGATGGAACGGCTCCCCACGAAATGCCCGCCGGGAATAACATCCAGATTTGTTCCGAAAGGAGGAGAGTGCATCACATAAATCGTCTTGCTCATAACGCCCGGGGAGGGAAGGTCTTCAAGGTCCTTTTCAATCGTCCCCTTGCCCCGGAGATAAGGACCCGGATCGATCGGGTTTAAAGTGTACGGCGGATGGGCGGAACGGCTGTACGAAGGGTTTTTTTGGGGAGGCCAGGGCGCATCGAGGTCGTCCATCTTTTCGTAATCCTTGGGCCGAAACGGCGTCGGGGGGACAAAGGGATAACCGATGAACTCATAGCCGCTCTCGAACCGAAACCGCTTTCGGTCCAAGTCCACGAGACCGTCCGGGGGGGCGGCGAAAATTTCCGGGTAGGCGGGGTCCCAGTTACCCGGGATGAGGAGGATCAGCCGGAATCGGGTTTCCAATCCTTTCCGGAAAAAGGGCAGAAGAAAGGCGTCGATAAATTCTCTCTGCTCCGAAATCATCTCTTCGTAGCGGCGGGCTTTCTGCAGAGAAGGGAGGAGATCTCCTCCGAGGACAAGAACCTCCGCCCCCGTTTCTTGGGCCTTGTCCAGGGTCTGGCGGTAGAGAACCTCTTCCCCGTGAAGGTCGGAAGTAAAGAAAACTTTCATGGCCCTCCCTGTTAAAAAGAGATGAGATTATTTTATTCCCTAACTTGATCGCCTTGCAAGAAGACAGTGAAACGATGGTTTTTGATTGTAGGGGCGCGATGTTTCGCGCCCGACATGGGGCATGCGCAGCGTGCCCCTACCCGGTAAGGCGCGCATAATTGGAGGAGTTGGGGCGGTTCGCGAACCACCCCAATCTGGTGCGCCGCAATGAGGAAGTTGCGGCGCAACGCCGCAGATGGACTTTTACGAAACCATTAAAACGTAACCCTTCATTCACGGGTGGTGCGGAACAAGTTCTGTTGTGGCGTGGGGGTTCGGGCGGTACGCGCCGGAAACATCGGTCGGGATAGGCAGAGACCCGGAGAAAATACCCATTCTCCGCAAAGGGAGGCGGTAGGCCTTGGCCTCCGCCTCGTCCACGAAGAAACCAGCGCCTCATGGTTCCAAGCGGACCGTCCGGACCCCCAGGCCGGCGCATCTCTTAGCCGTTACAACGGCTCCTATTCATAGCAATTCGCCACCCGTGACTGAAGGGTTACATCAAAACTTGAAATTTCCTTTTCTTCCGGGTATTCTAAGGCCGAAAAGGCGGGATTTTCAAGAAAACCGAGACTGGAGCTTTCGAAATGTTTCGAATCCTGATCACCGACGACATCGGGCCGGCCGGACTTGCCCTTCTGGAAGCAGCCGCCGATGTTCAGCACGACAGCGTGAAACTCCCTCCCCCGGAAAAACTCCGCGAAATCATCGGCCCCTACGACGCCGTCATTACCCGCTCCGGAACCCCGCTGACGGCCGAGGCGTTTGCGGCGGGAAAGCGCCTCAAGGTGGCCGGGAGGGCCGGCGTGGGCATGGACAACATCGACATCGACGCCGCCACCCACCATGGCATTCTGGTCATGAACACCCCCGAGGCCAACACCCTGGCCGCGGTGGAGCTGACCCTCGCCCTGATGCTGGCCGTATGCCGAAAACTGCCCCTGGCCAACGCCTCCATCAAAGAGGGGGATTGGAGCCGGAGCAGGTTTTTGGGCACCCAGCTCAGCGGGAAGACCTTGGGGATCGTCGGCCTGGGCCGGATCGGTTCGCGGGTGGCCGCGCGCTGCCAGGCTTTCGGCATGACCGTGATCGCCTACGACCCCTATGTCGCCGAAGAGGCGGCGGACCGAATTCACGTCCGGTTGGTCGGCGACCTGGATGAACTGCTGCGGACCTCCGATTTCATAACCGTGCACACGCCATTGACGGAGGAGACCCAAGGAATGATCGGAGCCGGGGAGATCGCTCGGATGAAGGACGGGGTCCGGCTGATCAACTGTGCCCGGGGCGGGATCATGGACGAGGCGGCCCTCCTCGATGGGTTGTCGAGCGGAAAGATCGCCGGGTTGGGCATCGATGTTTACAGCGTCGAGCCCCCAAAGAAGGACCCGCTCCGGCGCCTCCTCGCCCGGGACGAGGTGGTGGCCACCCCCCACCTCGGAGCCAACACCGTCGAAGCCCAGCGGGACGTGGCGGTCCAGGTGGTGCAGCAGGTGATCGAGGCTCTCCGGGGAGAAAATTTCCGAAACGTGGTCAACTTGCCCTTCCCTGACGGCGTGGATTACCGGTCCTTAGCCCCCTATATGAATCTGGCGGAAAAGATCGGCTCGCTGATCATGCAGCTGATTCGCGGCCGGATCAGCCGGGTCGAGGTGGAGTTTCGCGGGGAGGAGGTCGAGAGCTCCGAAAAGCCCCTGACCGTCGCCCTGCTCAAGGGTCTGCTCACCCCGATCCTGAGCGAAGACGTCAATTTCGTCAATGCCCCCTGGCTGGCTGGCGAACGGGGTATCCAAGTGGCCCACCGGCGGCACCCCGCAGCCGAGGGGTATTCCAATATCATTCTTTGCCGGGCCGTTTCCACCAAGGAAACCCGCCTGGTCGGCGGCGCCCTGTTCCTGCACGACCAGCCCCGGATCGTTCTCCTGGACGACTACCGGATCGACGCCCTGCCCTCGGGTCCGGCTTTAATCCTTTCCAACCGCGATATTCCGGGCGTCATCGGCAAAGTTGGAACCCTTCTGGGAGAGAGGGGCATCAATATCGCCGAGTGGCAGATGGGCCGCAGCGCCCCCGGCGGGTCGGCGGTTTCCTATATCAATATTGATACGCCGGCCAACGAGGAGATCCTGAAAGAGCTGCGGGCCCTAACGCCGATTTTGGATGTGCGGCAGGTCGTTTTATAATCCGCCGTTCGCTCGATCCGGGAGGTTTTAAATGGACCAGGGACACAAATCGGCAGAATACGAACTGAGAAAGAAGAGCCCCGGCCTATCCGCTTTTATATCTTTCCTTCTGCCCGGGGCCGGGCAGATGTACGGCGGCAAAATCCTGAAAGGAATCATCTGGCTAATCGCCGGGGTTTTGGGTTACTGGCTCTGGGTGGTACCCGGAGTCGTCATCCACATCTGCTGCATCGTGAATGCCTACAAGACGATTCAAAAATACAACTTCGAACTTCTGAAAAGCCTCCCTTCTTCGCAGCCATAAAATTGGGATTATAGCAGATTGTTCCCATCTGCCTCCGCGAGGAGCGGCTGTTTTTTTAAAGCTCTGGAAGAAGCCTCAGACATTGCGAAGGCGATAGCCTATTATTGATTTACCATAATGGATTTTCCATTACAATTTGGCCAAAGAAGGGCGGGATGGAGAATCCTTTTTATTTTCAGGAAGTGCCTGTCGATGCCCCCTTTTGCAACCGCAAGAGGAAATTGAAAGAGTTGCGGATTTACGCCGAAGGCCGAGCGAATGTGGTATTTTTCTCTCCCCGGCGTTATGGTTATATTCAAGAGCATGGGCTTGGATCCGTAGGAGGGTCCAGCACTCCTCAAGACAATTAGAAGAACTGGATCTAATCGAAAAAGATGAAGGAACGGGATTTTGGCATCCTGTTGACCCTATGCTGGCAAGCTGACTACTGATGCAACTGGAAGAAGAACTCACCCAATAATTCCTCCTGATCCCACCAATCCCTTGGAGACACTCATCGCCACAAAAAGACAAAGGCCCGGGAGAAAGTCTCCTCGGGGCCTTCGGCATAATTGCTTGTTGTCTATCTTTCTGAATTCAATATATCATTGCCATCTCTTCTATTTTTCTTGATAAGGGTTTGTTACGTATAGATAGCAGTGAACACAAGTTAATGCCCATATGCGTGAACTACTATATTTAGCGGTCAAAAAGGCAGGGCGAATTTCAACCCTGCCTTTACTTTCCTTTAAGCCTTTACCTAAGTTTACTGGAACATTCCCAACACAAACCGGTACCAGTTAAACACATTCATCTGACTGGTAATCGGCATGAAATCCTGGCCACCCCAACCCCAGAAAAAGTCAGGCTCCCCCTCGATAAACCACCAGTTCTGTCCATACCGGTAGAACCCCCGCTCCATGATCCCATCACCGTCATAGTCCGCCGGAATCGGGAAGCTCTCGCTGCCTCCCCAACCATATTTGCCCATAAATTGAGCATTCTCATTCGCATCCCTCCAGACCCACTCATTGTCCGGAGCGTGATACACCGCAAATTCTATCCTCCCGTCCCCATACCAATTCCCGGGGATGGGGATACAATCCGCCCCTCCCCAACCAAACTGGCCCAGATTCCCAATCCCATAGACAAACCACTGATTGGTGGGGACATGATACAGCATCATATCGGTTATTGCATCGCCGTCATAATCCCCGGCAAAAGGAATGCATTCCGACCCGCCCCAGCCAAATTGAATCGGTTCCGCCTCCCCCTCGATAAACCAACGGTTGGTCGGCCAATGATAGAACGCTCTTTCCATAAGCCCGTCGCCATTGTAGTCTCCGGGAACCGGAATGGATTCGTCCCCTCCGAACCCAAATTGACCCAGGTTGTCATCCGGAAACCCCTTCACGAACCACTGGTTGGTAGGGATGTGGTAGATCGCCATCTCTGTTTTCCCGTCCCCGTTATAATCCCAGATTAGGGGATAGCAGTTCACCCTGCCCCAGCCATACTGGCCTAAATTACCGGTAGAATCCGTAAAGAATTGATCGGTGGGGTGATGGAAGGCGGCTACATCGGTCTTGCCATCCTTATTAAAATCAAATTCTGTTTTCTCTTCCTGCCCCAGGTTCCAGGTACCCACGTTCACCTGACCGCTATAATTGTATCCCTGGGCCACCACCGTGCCGTCGGCTTTCAAACCCACCGTGTGAGCATAACCTGCGGCCACCTGCACGATGCCGCTCCAAGAACCCACGTTCAGCTGACCTTGACTATTGTCTCCCACGGCTACCACCGTGCCGTCGAACTTCAACCCCATCGTGTAGCCATTCACTGAACTTGCTGCCACCTGTATGATATTGCTCCAGGAACCTACGTCCACCCCTCCCGTGACCACCACCGTGCCGTCGGCTTTCAATCCCACCGTGTAAGCATTACCTCCGGCTAGCTGAACGATGTCGGTCCAGGAGTCTACGTTCAGCTGACCACCACTATTACTTCCCACGGCCACCACCGTGCCGTCGGCTTTCAATCCCACCGTGTGATACAAACCTGCGGCCACCTGCACGATATTGCTCCAGGAACTCACATTCGGATAGGATTCACTGTTTCCCACTGCCACCACCGTGCCGTCAGTCTTCAAGCCTACGGTGTGATTAGCACCTGCGGCCACCTGCACGATATTGGTCCAGGAACCCACGTTCACCTGATCACCACTATTATCTCCCACGCCCACAACTGTGCCGTTGGACCTCAAGCCCACAGTGTGTTGATGACCTGCGGCCACCTGCACGATATTGCTCCAGGACCCCACGTTCAGCTGCCCCCAATAATTATATCCCACGCCCACTACCGTGCCGTTAGACTTCAATCCCACCGTGTGACTACCACCTGCGGACACTCCGCGCGGAAACGCGTAAGCCGAAGAACAAACCGCCAGAATAAGGCAAACGGTCAGAACAAGTGCCAGCCCGGATACCCGCATTTCCCTTCCCTTCCCCTCGATCCTCAGCATTCTATCCCTCCTGTGCTCTGTAAATTGGATTGCCCCGATTAACTCCGGCAAGGCCGACCCCTCAGAAAACAGAAGAACCCCGTCTTCGACATCGCTTAAACCTAACCAGTTTTCTCCTTTCTTTTGATTCATGGCCTGAATG
>CAVZNY010000007.1:0-679333 GCA_963776785.1 uncultured delta proteobacterium | reverse complement strand
AAGAAAATGTCTATTGACACTCAGCTTCCATTACCCTATTCTTTGATCAGAAATCCGGGAACTTTTCCCGAAATTCATTTTCTTGGGGAATATTTTGGAAAACATACTTATTAAAGATGCAACGGTTGTTACCTGTGACGGACAGCGCCGTATCATTAATAATGGCGCGGTTGCCATTCGGGGTGGGGAAATTATCGATGTGGGCGAAACAACCAAATTGGCGTCCATTTATCCCGATTTCAAGGGAATCAATGGTGTCGGCAAAGCAGTGCTTCCGGGTTTTATCAATTCCCACACTCATACGGTCCTGACGGTATTGCGTGGAACCGTGGAGGACATGGAAGGGGATGCTGTTTATGCTTACATGACCCCGATAAGCTTTGCGATGAAGCCTGATGAACGAGCGGCCATGGCCAGACTGGGGTGCCTGGAAGCCATCCATTCTGGGGCCACCACGCTCGTCGATCCTTTCCGGCATGTGAATGATTATGCGAAGGATATGGCCCAAACGGGTCTACGGTTATTTTTAAGCGAAAATGTTGCCGACGCCTTGACTTTGAAGATTCGATCGGGGGTATACGAATACGACCAAGCCTGGGGCGAACAGTCCCTGGAGCGTACGATTCAGCTCGTCGAAAATCATCACAATACATATGACGGCCGTGTTCAATGTCAGATTGCCGCCCATGCGTCGGACAATTGCTCGCCATGGATATTGCAGCGATTAACGGAATTCGCTAAAAGATACAAACTCCGCAGGACGATTCATTTGGCCCAAAGCCGAGGCGAAGTTGAACAGGTTCGCAAGCTATGGGGGAAAACTCCCGCTGAATACCTCAAGGAAAATGGCTGGTTGGGGCCGGATTTGGTGGCGGCGCACTGGACTTTTTGCACCGAGAAAGACATCGAAATTCTCGCCGAGAGCGGAACCCACATGGCCCATTGTCCCGCAAATAGTTCCCGGCGGGGACCGCACCGGGCCCTTTTCAAAAATATATTGGAGGGCAACATAAATATCGCCCTCGGCACCGACAATATGACCGAAGACATCTTTCATGCTCTTAAAATCGGGTTGATTCTATATCGAGGCAGTTTTGGCGGAGGCGTAAAACCAGGTCCTCAGCTATTGCTTGATGGTGCAACCCGGCACGGCGCGTTGGCGCTTGCGCGTCAAGATGATTTGGGATCCGTTGAAGCCGGGAAAAGGGCCGATTTGACCATCATTAACCTCAATCGCGCCCACTTGCGGCCCATTCTTAATCTTTCATCAAATTTGGTTCATTACGGCCATCCGGGGGCGGTGGAATCGGTGATGGTGGATGGGAAATTTCTCATGTTCGAGGGTAAAGTTTTAACCATGAATGAGGACGATACAATCAAGAATGCGCAGGAAGCGGCGGAAAGCGCCTGGCGGCGGTTACAGGAAAGCAGTCCGGATATTCCCATGCCCTCAGGGTTCCCAAAAGCGGGGGTTCCTTCTTGATTTATCAACCTTTTCTTTAAAATTGCATAGGAGAACTCCATGAAGACGAAGATTTTGGGGGGAGAAATTATTGCTTTTGATGGGAAACAGCATGTGCTGCTGGATCAGGGCGAAATTATATATGAGGAAAACCAAATCATTTTTGTAGGGGAATCTTATCCGGGGAAGGTCGACAGGACAATTGATGTCCGGCCGAAGTTAATTATTCCCGGGCTGATTAATGTTCACACGCACTCTCTTACGGCTCCCCTGCTTTACCGGGGAATTACGGAGGACGAGGGGCCGGTTCTTTACAAATATCTCCTCCCGGTTCGGTATGGAACCCCCTCAAGTCCCCCCTATGCGAGAGGGGAAGACGCCTACCTTCTTTCCCGGCTTACCATTTTGGATATCTTGCGATCGGGAGTGACGACGGTTTTTGAGCAAACGGACAACCTGGAAGATCCCATAAAGGCCGCGCAAGACTTGGGAATCCGATTCTATGGCTGCCACTCCTACTTTAACTCCATGCCTTTTGAAAAGGCGGGAACGGTGATATACCCTCCGCCTAAAGATTCCTGCCCCGGATTTGATGAAAACCTCCGCTTGATCAAAGAATATCAAGACGCCTGCAATGGAAGAATCAAGGTTTGGTTAGGACCTCACGCTGCCGATACCTGTTCTCCAGAATTGCTCCAAGAAACCCGGAAGAAAGCGGATGAACTGAAAGTTGGGATTGGAACGCACATATCCCAAAGCATGACCGAGGTAAACGAAATAAAGAGGCGGGTCAATAAAACCCCGGTGGCATATTTGGCAGACATGAATTTCTGGGGGAAGGATGTCATTGCCGCGCACGCGATTCATACAACCAGTTCAGATGTTGCGATTATGGCTCGGGATGGGATGAATGTCGCCCATTGCGCTTCCTCGTATGTTAAGAGCGGCATTCACGCTCCCATGGCGCGGTATCGCAAAAATGGGATCAATGTTGTTTTGGGCACAGATCAGAACCCCATGGATCTTCTGGACGAAATGCGGTTTGCCCTGTTTTCTTCCAAACTCAATGAGGATGATCCAAACGCGACCACCGTGATGGATGTTTTCAACTCAGTAACCTTGGCGGCAGCCAGAGCTTTAGGGCGGGAGGATATCGGGAGAATAGCTCCGGGGGCGAAAGCCGATTTGGTTGTCGTAAATACCAAACAGACTCATCTTTGCCCCCACCGGGATCCCTTAAAGGCTTTGATTTATCACGCCAACCGGAACGATGTGGAAATGATGATCGTGGACGGAAAGATCGTCATGGAAGGCCGAAAAATCTTGACGGTTGATGAAGAGGAGATCGTCTCCAAGGCCAACGAGGTAGCCCATCGGATCTGGAGGAAGGTGGAAGCGGAGATCGGTTTGCCGAAACTCCTTTTGGAGAAGGTCAGGAAGGTATGAACCGTTACCCCCTTTTTGCTTGTGAAATCGCAATCGTTCATGAAAAACATCTTGGAGGTGAATTTGTTATGAGAAAGCGGTTCTTGATTGAGATCGGTGTGGTGGTAGTCCTGATCCTCATGGTTGGGGTTCTGCCTGTCTTGGCCCAGGGGCAGCCCAAGAAGGGGGGGACCCTGAAAGTGATCAGCACTGGGGGGGATGTCCGGTGTCTGGGGTATGCTCCGGATGTGCGGCTTCTTTACCAAATGATTTATTCCCAGCCGGTGACCGAGACGCTCCTGAGATGGGATAAGAAGGGGGAACTCGCCCCGCACCTGGCGGAAACCTGGAAGTTTTCGCCCGACCTAAGACCATCATCCTCAGCTGAGGAAGGGAGTCAAATTCCACGACGGGACGGATTTCGACGCCGAGGCGGTGAAGTTCAATTTTGAGGTCTACCAGAAATCGGGCCGTCCCGAACTGGAGATGGTCACCTCAATCGATACGCCCGACAAGCATACGGTCCGCCTTAACCTGAAGGATTTCAACAACCTGATCCTGACCAATTTAACCATGAATGTTGGCATCATGGCCTCGCCCACAGCGCTAAAAAAGGCGGGTGTCGATGAGGTCTGCAGAAACCCGGTGGGAACAGGCCCGTTCCGCTTCAAGAGCTGGCAAAGGGACCTATCCATCCGGTTTGAGCGCTTCGAAGGGTACTGGCAGAAGGGAAAACCATACCTGGATGCCTTCGAATGGCTCCACATCAAGGACCCGATGACCGCGGTCTCGGCGTTCATGGCCGGAGATGCCGATGCGATCATCAACATCACTCCCCCCCTGGCGGCCCAACTGCGGAAAGACGGACAGTATGAAATCTTTTCCGTACCCTTCATTTCCTCGGCCCTGGTGGGCGACAGCGGAAATCCCAACTCCCCCTTTGCCAAGCTCAAGGTCAGCCAGGCGGTCAGCCATGCCATTGACGCCAAAGCCATCGTGGATTCGGTCTATTATGGCTTTGCCGAGGTGACCAACCAGTTTTCGAGCCCGAAGAGCTGGGGGTATAACAAAAGGTGGCCGGATATCCTTATGATCCGAAGAAGGCCAAGAAGCTGCTGTGCCGAGGCAGGTTATCCCAACGGCTTCAAGACCACGCTCTGGTGGTCCAACATCGGCGTCCGCCCCCAGACGGGGGCCGCCCTTCAGGCTTACTTGCGCGAGGTGGGGATCGAGGTCGAGGTGAAGCTCCTGGAATTGAGTGCCTGGATGGACAAGCTCCGGCCGGGTTGGGACGGGCTGATGTTCACCAGCATCAGCAATTCCGTCCCCGACGATTCCCGAAGCGGCTTCATCTTTTCAAACTGCAAGGCCACCCTTTGGAAAAGCGTGGAATGCGTCAAAGAAATGGAGGATCAGATCCATAAGGTCATCACGGCGCGCGATTTCAAGACCAAGGCGGCTTTGTTCCAGGAGTATAACAGCCTGCTCATCGACAAGTATTGCCTGATGAATTGCCTGGGTCATCGAGAGCAATATCTGCGCCGTTGAAGAAATATGTCAAGGGAAGCGACCTGTACGAGACCACCTTTATCCAGTTTAATCCCGCCGATGCCTACCTGGTAAATGAGTAAACAGAGATTCCGATTCCGGGCCCGGCCAGGGCTCAAGAGAAAAATTGACCCCTCCTTTCCGGCCTCGGAGACCTTTGAAGATATGCGCGCTTTCATTCTTCGCCGCCTGATGGAGACGGCCGTCTCACGTCTTCATCGTGAGCATCATCGCCTTCTCCCTGGTCCAGCTTGTGCCGGGGGATCCCGTTCTCAGCCTCGTCGGCACGGAGACCCACGCAGGAGGAGATCCAACGGCTGCGCAGGAGATGGGGTTTGATAAGCCCCTGGTCCTGCAATACGGCCATTGGTCTCGGCAAGGTGGCGCAGGGCGATTTCGGGACATGTCCCTCCGGTACAAGGAGAAGGTGAATCGACTCATTGCTCAAAGCGCGCCCATCAGCCTTTTCCTGGGCGGAGATCAGTTTCGTGATTGCCCTGCTGATCGGTATTCCCGCCGGGATCATCACTGCCGTCCGGCGGGGAAAGCTGCTCGATTCCGTGATTACGCCCGCTCCAACCTGGGGATCGCCGTTCCCGTCTTCTGGCTCGGGATCATGCTCATTTACGTCTTCGGGGTCAAGCTCGGGTGGCTGCCCGTGAGCGGCTATACCTCTCCTTTCGAGAACCTCGGCCTGAGCCTGCGCAAGATGCTCATGCCGGTCGCCTGTCTTTCCCTGTTTCAAATCGCGATCCTGGCCCGGCAGACCCGGTCGAGCATGCTGGAGGTCATCCAGCAGGACTACATCCGGACGGCGTGGTCCAAGGGCTTGAGCGAACGGTTGTTATTTTCCGGCATGCCCTGAAGAACGCCTTTATCCCGGTCATCACGATCGGCGGGGTCCTCGTGGCCCAGTTCGTGGGCGGGGCCGTCCTCACGGAGACGATCTTCAACATCCCGGGGATGGGCCGGTTGATTGTGAGCGGGGTGCTTCAGAACGACTACGTCGTCGTCCAGGGCTGCACGCTGGTGGTGGCCCTGGTCGTGGCCCTGATCAACCTGATCGTGGATATCTCCTATGCCTGGCTCGATCCGCGGATCCGGCTGGACTGATTCCCCAACGATCCGAGTAAAGAACTCTAGGCGTCTATGAAGAAAGGAAAACGCATAGTGAGTTTCGGCGCATCCTCCGGGTGTGGATGGCCAGGAAGGTTGTCGCCGTGGGAACGATCGTCATTCTGATCCTGGTTTTCACGGCCCTGTTCGCACCCTGGCTGGCCCCTTACGACCCTTACAGGACGAACCTGCGGGAGACGCTCCGCTCGCCCTCCTTAGCCCACCCCCTGGGAACGGACGCGCTTGGCAGGGATCTTCTGAGCCGGATCATTTACGGGTCGAGGACCTCGCTCGAGGTGGGCCTCATCGCCGTCGGCCTCGCCGCCACGTCGGGATGCTCCTGGGATTGCTGGCGGGGTATTTCGGAGGATGGCCGGAGAGGATCATCATGCGGTTCATCGACGCCCAGATGGCCTTTCCTCCCATCGTCCTGGCCCTGAGCCTGGCCTTCGTCCTGGGCGGAGGGCTTTTCAACTGCATGGTCGCGGTCGGGGTGGCCATGATGCCTTCCTATGTCCGCCTGACCCGCAGCCAGGTTCTGTCCGTCAAGGAAATGGATTATATCACGGCGGCCCGGGTCATCGGGAGCAGCAACGGAGGATCACTCTTTTACCATATTCTTCACAATGTCTTTCCCCCGCTGATGATTCTGATGACGATCAACCTGGGCAGCGCGATTCTTGCGGAGGCTTCGCTGAGTTTCCTGGGAGTCGGCATCAAACCGCCGGGTGCGGCCTGGGGATCCATGCTGCAGGAGGGATACCAGAATATTTTTTTCCATCCCCTACATGTCCTTCGCCCCGGGATTCTGCATCCTTCTGGTCGTTCTGGGCTTTAATCTGATGGGAGACGGCCTGCGGGATGCGCTGGACCCCCGGTTCAGGGGAGTCCTTTGAAAGAAGCTGCTCCACATGGAGGAATCGAGGAGACGGGGCAAAGACAGGAGAGAGGTGTCGTTCTGAAATGCACCTTCTGGAAGTGAAAAACCTGAGAACCCGATTCAAGACCGACGGCGGCATTGTCAATGCCGTCGACGGGATCAGCTATCTCATCGATGAAGGGGAAATCGTCGGGCTGGTGGGCGAGAGCGGCTGCGGGAAGTCGGTGAGCCAGCTTTCGGTCATGCAGCTGATTCCCGACCCCTCCAGGCGAAATCGCTGGCGGGCAGGCGATCTTCGAGGGACAGGACTCTGCTCCGGTTCGAGGCGAAAGGGCCCGAGATGCGCTCCGTCCGGGGCGGAAAGATCAGCATCATCTTTCAGGAGCCGATGACCTCCCTCAACCCCGTGCTGACCGTAAGCAGGCAGCTGACGGAAATCGATGGAGCTCCATCTCAAGACTGGACCGGAAAACGGCCCGGATGCGAGGCCATTGACCTGCTCGAGGAGGTCGGCATTCCCGATGCGGAGAAACGTTTCGGCAACTTTCCCGCACCAGTTCAGCGGAGGCATGCGGCAGCGCATCATGATCGCCATGGCCCTCTCCTGCCAACCCAAAGATAGTGATCGCCGATGAGCCGACGACGGCTCTCGATGTGACCACCCAGGCCAAGGTCCTGGAGGTCATGAACGACATGGTCAGGCGTTTCCAGACCTCTTTGGTGCTCGTGACCCACAATCTGGGCGTCGTGGCCCGGTACGCTCAGAGGATTTACGTGATGTATGCGGGGCGGATCGTGGAATCGGGCACATCGAAGGACATCTTCGGGAATCCGAAACACCCCTATACCATCGGGCTGCTCCGGTCAGTTCCCCGGCTGGATGAAACGAGAAAAGACCGACTTGTGCCGATTCCCGGTTCGCTTCCCGACCTGGCGAACATGCCTGGAACCTGTGCCTTTCTGCCCCGATGCTCCTATGCCAAGGAGGACTGCCGCCGCGAGCCCTGGGGGGAGCTGAGACTGATCGAAGGCCAACACTATACTTCCTGCCGGGTGGACATGGGGTAGCGTTTGTGAATGTGCCAACGAAGGAAATTCTGCTCGAAGTCAAAAATCTCAGGATGTACTTTCCCATCACGGCGGGTGTCCTTCGCCGGCACCGACGGCCTTCGTAAAGGCCGTGGATGACGTCAGCTTTACCGATCCGGAAGGGGGAGACGCTGGGGCTGGTCGGGGAGAGCGGCTGCGGCAAAACGACGATCGGCCGTTGTGTTCTGCGGATCTATTCGCCCACTTCAGGGGAGATTTTGTTTCAGAGTAAGGAGATTTCACGGCTTCCAGAATCAGAGATCCGGCCGCTGCGCCGGCAGATGCAGCTTATCTTCCAGGATCCCTTCAGTTCCCTTGACCCGCGCCAGACCGCAGGAAGCATCGTCGGCGAGCCGCTGAAGATCCACAGCCCATCGGCGTCCTTCCGAGCGGAGAGAAAGGGTCGAAGAACTTTTTCGTTTGGTCGGGCTCGAGCCGTCCATGATGAGACGGTATCCCCATGAATTCAGCGGCGGACAGCGCCAGCGCATCGGGATCGCCCGGGCACTGGCCACGAATCCGGCGTTCATCATCTGTGACGAGCCGGTGTCCGCCCTGGATGTTTCCATTCAGGCTCAGATCACCAACCTCCTCGAAGAACTGAAGAGCCGACTCGGGCTGACGTACCTTTTTATTTCCCATGATCTCTCCGTGGTACGCCACATCAGCGATCAGGTGGCGGTCATGTATTTGGGCCGGATCGTCGAAATCACGTCTTGGCGCGAGCTTTACGAAAATCCCCTCCATCCTTATACCCAGGCCCTTCTCTCCGCGGTGCCCATCCCGGACCCCTTCGTCGAGGAAAAGCGTGCCCGCATCTTTTTGGAGGGGGATGTCCCCAGTCCCGTAAACCCACCATCGGGCTGCAATTTCCATCCCCGCTGCCCCCGAGCCATCGGGGCGTGTAAAGAGATCTCTCCCACGCTTGTGGACGTAGGCCGCGAACACCGGGTGGCGTGTATCCGTGTCGGGAAATAGAGTTCAAGATAAAGAGAATGCAAGGGGCGCTCTACCCCTAAATCTCTACTGTGCCAAATATCAGGGGTAGAAAAATGGGCTAAAATACGCCCTGATTTTTTTCGACAAGCGAGATTCAAAACTGCAGCTTTCCGAACCTTCATGAAAGAGGGATCGATGCCATCGAGCTTGGCGAAAAGTCTTCTTTCCGGATCTTACGGAATTCAGAATGTTGATCGACAATGCTCTTCATTTGCGTAGAGAAACTCTAACCCCGATAGCAGGGGATTTGAGTAAGATGACGGCGGTGGAGGCCGGAAGGTGGTTGAAGGTATCGCAGTCGCAGGATCAAATTTAGTGTGGGGGGGAGGAGAGGAATTGATTGGGGAAATGGGAAATTATGGACCAGCTGTTTAGAAATTTATAATTTCAGGACCGCCCCCCTAAATATGCGAAATGTAGCCCCTCTTTATTATTGAGTTGTAATGGCGGAGAGAGCGGAATTCGAACCCGCGTCCGCTCGGATTCCCTTCGCCTACGTTATTCAAAGCTGTGCCGGAGGCCACCAGGCCCGGGGATTCCGGACTGACCATGCCCAGGGAAAAGATCATCGCTGAGGAGCAGGGATAGCCGGCCGGGTTGAAAGCAGAGGAGGGGATCGGCCGGGCGGGGTCGGATTCCAACCGAAGTGGATCGCCAGGATCTCCCGGGGAGCATTGGAGCAGGGAGAACGCTCAGAGGGATTTCAGGGAAGAGCAGGGGTTGCCATTTATGGGATTCGGGAATCAGTGTTGCTGATGAGCTTCAAAACCGTCTGACGAGTCTTGGCGGATCGTTGAAAGCGTTCCCTTTTCGCTTCTATCGCAAGAATCCTCCTGCCCCCGCCGAAAAGCCTCCCAACAAACGCAAAATGTTGTGCTAAAATTCCATTGACACACAAGTCCCCTTTTTTATATATTCACCTCACCCAAAAGTGAGTTCATATCAACCGAGAACCACCCCGGGAAACAAACTGGCTCCGAAAGGAGTTGGGATCTTTCGCTCTTCACATCTTTGAGGAGGTACGACCGTGGCTGAAAGGGACCAGGACCTGAAAGAATATGCCGATCGCGCAAAGGAGTATTTCTTCGGCGGCTACACCTGAACCGGAGCGGTTGTGCAGGTGGCACAAGAGTATTTGGGTGAGGTGGATGAGCGAATCACGCGGATGGCCACTGTACTCCCGGGCGGGTTGAACCTCAGAGGCGGGACCTGTGGTATCCTTCTGGGCGCCCTGGGGGCGGTCGGTCTCAAGTACGGTTCGGTCAAGCGTAGCGAGCGGCAGCTCTGCGGCAAGCTGGGGCTTCGGGTGCACGATTTCTTTCAGGAACTCACCCAGAAGAGATACGGCACTATCAACTGCCGCGACATATCTCACTGCGATTTTACGAAGCCGGAGGAAGCATCGGCTTTCCTTGGCAGCGCGGCCCAGCAAGAATGCGCGGCCCTGATCGTGGACACCCTGCGATTCGTCCTTCCGCTGCTCGACGACCCGGGCGAAGCGCAATAACAACTGACCTTTCGTGAAGGGTGGGGATCACATCTTCAATAGAAGAAATAGGGGACAGTGTTTCTGAAATGACTTGCCGGATGGAAATTCGGGGCACACCATACCCGATTATTGGCCCCGGATCTCTTTGATTCCTGTCTTCTAATAACGAGCTGTTTCCAGAGCCAAAGAATATTCTTCCCTAAAATTCTGCCAAAGCCATATTATGATCCCCTCGAATTGGCGAGCCGCATGGCCGGAACCCGACTTACCGCGCCCAGGCAGCCGGATTCCGCCCGAAGCGGATCGTCTGGATCTCCGGAGACCATTGGACGATGAAAAACGTCCATAAGCATTTCAAAATGAGAAGGGACGTTCTCTATTCCCGCTACCGCCTGGCGAAAACGCCGGAGGAAAAGCAGGGGGTGATCAGGGGCATGCAGAAATTTAACATTGACGCGAGGAAATATCGGGGGGTAATTCCTCCAATCACTACAACTTCAATGGGGCATGCGACTGAGCAAAAGCCGGAGAAGCCGTTTGTCGGATTCGGAAGGATGATGGAAGCGATCCCATAAAAAGAGCAAGAAGTTTATTGCATAAATGGAAAGGATATCGTAACGGTTTGAATTTACTGGTCGATGCAATAAAGATAGCGAGCCTGTCGAAAAAGCCAAATCCGAAAATACCTGAGCCTGTAAAATCAATAAGTTAGAAGATGGAAAATAAAATTTAGGGGTTTTTCGACAGGCTCAGCAGAACTCCGCTACGCCGCTATAAAAACCAGTAATCGAAATCTCTGAGAAAATTCCGGTTCAGCGGCGGCGGTAAGCCGTCCGCCGGAACCGGTTGTTAGCTGACCGTTTTTTCGCCGCTCTGTCTGAAGCCCTCGAAGACGTTTATGCTACGATCAGGCGAGGTCGAAGCGATCAAGGTTCATCACCTTGGTCCAGGCCGTCACGAAGTCCTGGACAAACTTCTTCTGCGCGTCCGCGCTTCCGTAGACCTCGGCCAAGGCCCGGAGTTGGGAGTTTCCGGAGTATGACTGTTTGTTGAGCATTCCGGGATTTGGTCGGGATGTGGCTTTGAAGGTATTGGGGGTGATTGAGAATCCGTTTCGGTTTCAGAACGGGAGCGTAAGCGCATAATGGCAAAAATGAATATTGATGTCAATAAATTACATCTTGGCCCGGTTCAGACAGATAATAAATGAAGAGAGCCTCAGGATAGGGAGTAGATAAAATTCACGGAAACTGATGAAATTATAATCGATAAGATTGTCAGGTCAGGACAAAATGGACTAATATAGAATTTATGCAGGAGGACAAACTGCTTTCTGAAAGCAGAAAAGCGCAAATTTTTTAACACTCGAATGTCTTTTCAGTATATTCGCCGTATCAACAAGCAGTTCCTGTAAAATCAAATAACAATTCTCGAGACGACACCATGGAAGAAGATTTGATCGCAAGAGAAAAAGCGCGACGCCGGGGCGGCGTTCGTATGCTCTGGCATTGGCTAACTGGTGGAAGTAGAACGAAGCCCCAGGATCAAATCAAATTGGCGCGCAGTGATTTGGGGTTTGTTCGCACAGTTTTCAAGGAGATGGTTGCCGGGGGCGGTGGCGAAGTCTCGGCCCGTCGACGGGTCGAGTTGATCGCCCGGCTTTACCGCAAGCTCTCCGATGAAGGACGCACCTCGATCCTCGGAATGCTGGCAAACGAGTTTGGCCCCGACGAGCTCACGGTCAAACGCGGGATTCAGGCCTATCTCGATACCGCCGACGATACGGCACGGCGACGTGCGGAGACTCAATTGCGGCAGGCACTTGAGAGCCCCCGCATTCCCATTTTCAAGAAGTTCAACCTGCTCCCCGATGGCGTCAAGTTCCTGGTTGACTTGCGTGCCGATGTGCTCCACTTTATGCGCTCGCACCCGGAGCTCGCAGCCATCGACGACGAATTGTTCGATCTGCTCTCAAGCTGGTTCGACATCGGCAACCTCGATCTCCGCCGGATCTCCTGGAACTCGCCTGCGGTGCTCCTCGAAAAGCTGATCAGTTATGAGGCGGTGCACGAGATTCGCTCCTGGAACGACCTCCGCAACCGTCTCGACTCCGACCGGCGCTGCTACGCCTTTTTCCATCCGCGTATGCCCGAAGAGCCCTTGATCTTTGTCGAAATCGCCCTCGTGCACGAAATGGCGGACAACATCCATCACCTGCTCGATGAGTCGGCGGAGGCTCTCGACCCCCGCGACGCGAAGGTGGCAATCTTCTACTCGATCTCGAACACGCAAGTGGGCTTGCGCGGCGTGTCGATCGGGGGATTCCTCATTAAACGCGTGGTCGAACAGCTTATGGTTGATTTCCCGAAACTGAAAATGTTCGCTACCCTGTCGCCGATCCCGGGATTCGGCAAGTGGCTCGACGAGCGATTGCGCGAGGGCGGCGACAGGCTCATTGCCAAGGTCGATCACGCGAAGCTGTGCGCCGAGGGCAACGTGCAGGATCCGATCGAAGCGTTCCGCACCCTGATAAGCGGCGAATGGCAAAAGGACGCGGGCGCTTCCGCCGCGCTTCAACCGGTGCTGACCCGCCTCATGGCGCGCTATCTCGCCCTGGAGAAGGACAAGGATCGTCCCGTCGATCCGGTTACCCGCTTCCATCTCGGTAACGGCGCCCGGATCGAGCGGATCAACTGGCTTGCCGATATCTCGCCGCGCGGGCTTAAGCAGTCTGCCGGGTTGATGGTAAACTACCTGTACAACCTTTCCGACATTGAGGAAAACCACGAAACCTACGCCCGCGAGGGACGGGTCATAGTCTCCAGCTCCGTCAAGCGACTGCTGCAAACGCCTTCCTAAGTGCACTTATTTCTTAGTACCCTTCCGGATCATTCCATCTTTGTAAATTCCCGTGGCACGGGAGCTGGGTCCCGGGTTGGGAAAAAGATTAACATGGGAAATTTCAGATTAGGACAAACTGAAACAAAAAGGCAGAGGCCCTTTTGTTTGTGTGGGGTTTAAAAGCATTCTCATTGCCGGTGCAATTCCCGGAAGGGGATATCTCCCCACCCTGGAACCGGAGGAATGACGGGGGAATAGCGGGTCACTGGTTGATCTCGAAACATTTCGGGAGCTATGGAAACCGTTGATAAATAGCAGAAGTCGAAAGGTTCTGCCCAAACAGGTACACCCCATATATAGCGTGGGCATGAATTGAAAAAAGGCAGAACCATTTATGATCTTGCTTTTTCTCTTTCAATCGTAGTATCCGACATTCTTAATGACCCAAGTCAAAATTTGGATCAAACGATCTATCACAGCCTGGCTAGTTTTTCCTCGTACTTCTTTTTACCGACCCGTAGGCTTTGCCCCCCTGCATCAGTTCGATGGTCTTACTCATTTTTCCTTTGGTCTGACTCCAGTCACCCATTTTCTTGAAGAATTCGGCGTAAAGTGCGTAATCCCTCGCCAGATCACATGCCATCCGCTTTGCGAACATGGGCAACTACTGCCTCGACGATGAGGGGCCACGCGCTCCCATGGGGCATGTCGTGACCCATACCCTCAATGATCATCAACTCGGAGCCAGGTATCGCCTCCGCGCTATCTATCCCTCCCTGTACGAGAACCAGCGGATCATCCGCTCCGTGGATCACCAGGGCCGGTGCAGTTATGGAAGATAGAAAGGGTTTCCGGTTTCCCTGGGCAAGAATCGCCATGAATTGGCGAGCTTTACCCGGACCATAAAATGCCCGATCATAGCTGCGACCTGCCAAATTCCTGTGCCAAACCTCATCGAAGGGGAAGCCGGGACCGGCGATCGTTTTATATAATTTCAGCTGATAATCGACATAAGCCTCACGCCCCTCGGGCGGTGGGGTAAGCAGGAGTTTCATGATCTCCGGCTTCGGCTGCGGAAGCTGAGGATTACCTGTGGTAGCATAAACCTGGGTCATGCTCCGGACCCGGGAAGGATGTTTGAACGATATCGTTTGCGTGATAGCCCCGCCCATGGAAATACCACAAATGTGGGCTTTATCTATTTTAAGCGCGTCCAGAAGCCCGACCGCATCGTCTGCCATGTCAGCAAGAGTATATGGCGCGTTCACTTTTTCTCCATTGGCTATGGCCGTCATTGCAGCCTTTAGGTCGGGAACGCCCGCCTCTTCCATTTTCGTAGATAGCCCCACATCACGGTTGTCAAAACGGATTACATAAAGGCCTTTTCTCGCCCATTCTTTACAGAGTTCCTCATCCCACCCAATCATTTGTCCCCCAAGTCCATCGATGAGCAAGAGCGGCGGCGATGAAGGTTCCCCAAAGGTCTCATATTCGATCTGAATCCCATTGGCAAATATATTGGGCATAACAATACCTCCTTTGGATTTTAAGAAGAATAATTTAATTTCTTGAATTCACCGCAGGCATGTAAAAGTTCGAGGTCCATCCATCCGCCGTCGAGGGATGCCGTGCCGGATGAATTATTGCAGATATCCCAAGCAGGCGAGCAGGGCTATCGATCGTCTCTGCAGCTAAACCTCAAGATATTTTTCCCGGATCTCGTCATGGGCTGCCAGCTCCGCAACCGTGCCGGCAAACGCCACGCAGCCCTTTTTCATGACATAGACGCGCTGGGCCAGGGACATGGCCACCTTCAGGTTATGCTCGACGAGGAGGATAGAAACACCGGTCTTGCTGATACCCTCAAGCATATCCCGAACCTCTTTTTTCAGTAAAGGAGCCAAGCCTTCCGTGGGTTCATCTACAAGAATGAGATCAGGATTGCCCATCAGGGACCGGCCTACGGCCAACATCTGCTGTTCACCACCGGACAGGTTGGCGCCTTTGCTTCCCTGGCGCTTTTCTAAGGAAGGAAAGTGTTGGAAGATCTTCCCTATAGTCCAGACATTCGGATTTTTCTTGTCTATTTTTCCTCCCTTGATCCCCATAGCCAGGTTTTCCAATACAGTTAGGTTGGGAAAGATCCACCTCTCCTCCGGCACATAACCGATACCGGTTTTGGCTACCTTGTATGGGGGATATCCTGTGATATTCTCGCCCTTGTAAATCACACTTCCCGATCTGGGCGAAACTAGACCCATGATACTTTTCAGGGTTGTACTCTTGCCCATGCCGTTTCGACCGAGAAGCGCCACAATTTCTCCCTGATCCACTGCCAATGACATATCCTGCAATACCCGACTTTCCCCGTAATAGGTATTCAATCCCTCAACTTCAAGAAGCATCCTTATTCCTCCGTCTCTCCCAGATAAGCATCTTTTACCGCCTGATTTTCCCTTATTTCGTTTGGGGGACCGGAAGCCAGGATGGTTCCCATATGCAGAACAGTAATTCGGTCTGCCAAGGAAAAAACCACATCCATATCATGCTCTATGATCACGACGGTTTTACCCTTGGTGAGCTTCCTGATCAGCTCAACTGCATAGTGCGTTTCATCTTTAGACATACCAGCGGTGGGCTCGTCAAGCATCACCAAGTCCGGGTCCGTGGCCAAGGCCATACTGATCTCCAGGGAGCGTTGTTGGCCGTAGGCTAAAGTACCTGCAGGCACACCCCGCACATCATCCAGATTGATCCGTTTGAGGAGTTCGTCGGTTTCCCGGGTAATATCCTTCATCTTGTCCACGTTCCGGAACATATTGAAACGAACACCCCGTTTGGACAGAATACCTATCCGGATATTCTGAAAGGCAGTGAGTTTACTAAAAGAGCTGGTGATCTGAAAGGAGCGCCCCATACCGTGCCGAACCATCTCGTCTGGTCTAGATCCGGTAACATCCTTTCCCTTAAAAAAGACCCTTCCCTTACTCGGCACATAGGTGCCGGTGATGACATTAAACAGGGTCGTCTTGCCGGCGCCATTGGGTCCGATGATGGCATGTCGCTCCCCCTCCTTGACCTTCAGGTTGACATCGAAAAGAACCTTCAACTTGCTAAAGTCATGATATAGTCCCTTTGTCTCCAGGACATTCATAGATTGCCCTCCGCGGTTGTTTTTTCCGGCAACCGGCAAGGCTTTTTTCTCCTAAACAGCGTCAATACCCCGGCAAAACCCGCGGGGAAATACAACATTACCACAATAAGAATTCCTCCCATGATCAACTCGCTCAGATGAGCCATATATCGGCTGGTAAACTCGTGGAGAAGGGTGAAAATAGCAGAGCCCCAGATGGGGCCGAAAAAGCTCCCTACCCCTCCCACCATAGTTATCAGGATAACTTGAAACGAAGTTCCGGGGCCAAGGGCGAGGTCGGGCGAGATAACATTCTGAAATAAGGCCAAAATAGCACCGGCAATCCCGGCAGAACCTGCGGAAATGACATAGACCATCGCCTTGGTTTGCGTCACTTTGAATCCCATGTAAGCGACTCGCTTGGCGTTGTCACGAATACTGACCATGAGTTGCCCAAAGGGCGTTTTGGTAAGAAACCATAAAAGCCAAAGGCTTATCCCAATGACCACGACTGCAAAGTAATAGAAATTCGTGGTATCTTTCATATCAAAGGAAATGATTCCCGGAATGTTGAGGGCCGGAATGGGAAACCCGCTGACCCCGTCTTCGCCATTAGTGATATTTCTCAATTTTAGAGCTAAAGTATAAATGAGCATGCCAAAGGCAAGGTGCAGCATAGCGAAGGCTGTGCCGCTGACTCTGGACACGATGGGGCATACGATCAAAGCAAGGGCAACAGAGGCGAAAAAGCCCATAAACAGGGCTGCAAGAAGGGAACAGCCTTTGATATGGGCCAAGGCCAGAGCCGTGGCAAAACCTCCGGTACCAAAGAACATAGCGTGTCCGAAACTAAAAAGACCTGTATAGCCGAGCAGCATATTAAAAGAAATCGCATAAAGGGCAAAAATAGCAAAGTGAACAAAAACATTGGTAAAATAGGGCCCAACGAACTTCGGCAATAAAGCCGGCAGGATCAGTAGCCCTCCCCATAAAACCCATTTGACTTTTTTATGAATCACCATTTATTCCCTTTCTCCAAAAAAGCCCATGGGTTTTATAGCCAGAACAATGGCCATAAAAGCAAAGGTGAGGACCGGCGCCAGCTGAGATAAGAACTGAACACCGTAAGAAGAGATTAGCCCGATGATCATAGCTACCAGAAAGGCGCCTCCCAGGCTCCCGAATCCCCCTACAACCACCACGATGAACGCGTCCATTCCCATCTGGTCTGCCAGTCCGGGAAATACACTCAAAACAGGGGCTATCGTTACCCCGGCCACCCCGGCCAGAAACGAGCCCGCACCAAAAACAAACATGAAGAGGAGGGGCACATTGATCCCCAAGGCATTGACCATAGCCGCATTGGAAACGGCAGCACGCACCACCATGCCCAATCGCGTTTTAAAGATAATCAGAGCCATAAGAGCCAGGACAATGGCGGTCAGAACCATAACGAAAAGACGATAGACAGGGTAGATCATGCCTCCGATGTTTGCGGACCAGTTAAGTATCTTGGGAGGCGTCACGTAGAGAAACTCTGTTCCCCAAGTGAACTTGACAGCTCCCAGAATCACGAACATGACTCCAGTCGTCACGATCAATTCAGCCACATGCCCCAAGGCGTGCATCTTTCTGAGGAGAAACCTCTCCACAAGGGCTCCCAAGATACCCGTAGCGATGGGACCCAGAAGCAAGGCCAGCCAGAAACTTCCGGTCCAGATCGTGATTTGATATGCAAAATAGGCAGACAGCATGAAGAAGGCGGCATGGGCCATGTTGAGGACACCCATCATGCCGAATATCAGGGTGAGGCCTGAAGCCACCAGGAAAAGCACCATCCCATAGGCCAGCCCATGCATCCCCTGACTAACATACAGAGCGGTTATTGGATCCATCTGTTCAACCTTTAATAATTATGGAAGCGCTTCTCAAGCCCCTCCTCCAAAGGTGAGGACTGAGAAGCGCCTTTTCTGATTTTACTTATTCAGCAAAGGTAATTTTGATGATCTCGTAAAAAGTCTGCAAAACGATGGTTTCGCTTGTAGGGGCGCGATGCTTCGCGCCCGATATCGGGCACGCGCAGCGTGCCCCTGCCATGCAAGGCGCGCAAAGAATTGCAGGGGCGATTCATGAATCGCCCCTACGATTGCGCCGCAGCGCCGAAGTTGAAGCGCAATCCCGCTCCGAGCGGGACAGATGGACTTTTTACGAGTCCATCAATTTTATTTTACGCCCTTGCATCGATCCATCGTTGGATCTATCCTGGGCATAATTTTATCTGCCGGAATTTTAAATCCGCGCCCCGCTGAGCTATAATTTTTGTCAAAATAATAGGGCGGGATGTTGAAAAATTCCTTTTGCTCCTCAGGTGGGACAGCTTCAAAAACATGCAGGTCCTGAATGGTCTTATGGTCGCAGGCCCTCATCGTCTGGACCTTCCCGTTTGCATATTGATACGTGTCCCCTTCCCAGACTTTGATGATCTTTTCCGGGTCCGCACTGGCTGCCCGTTCAACCACACTTAAGAGCCAATAGGTCTGCTCGAGGTAAGAGCCCAGGCTCCCCAATGGGTGCTCGTATGTTTTCGTGTTATAGGGTTCCTTCCACTTCTTCCAGGCGTTGTTCCAGGCTTTATAGTATTTGGTAAATCCCGGATCCTTGAAGATCGGACCTTCAAACCCGTACCAGCTGAGTTGAACCATGCCCTTTGACCCCTCTACCCCGATTTCGGTGAGGGAAGGGGGATCCTCTAAATAAATATGAGCAATGGGAATGTTGACCCCCAATTGTCTGGCTTGTTTGGCCAGATTGGCGGCGTCCGGGATAAAATCTCCGGTATAAAGCACCTCGGCTCCGGAGGCCTTGATCTTGGACATGTAGGGGGCAAAATCGGCCAGAAACATCTTGTGGTACTCCTCACCGACGATCTGAGCATCGGGATAATATTCTTTCAAACCATTCTTGAAACCCTCGCCAAAAACGTGCCCGAAAAGGTTATCCTGACAGAGGATGTAAAACTTCTTTTCCTTTTTCCGGATCTGTCCATAATAATAGGCCATCGCCCGTCCGATCTGCCCGGAGGACCAGCAAGTCATAAAGGAGTAACGGGTAAAGTTGGCGCCCTCATAGAGATCATCCGTCAAGGCCGGCGTATCCACGGCAATGACTTTATACTTATTGGCAACCTCGTTCAGCACTTTCATGTTGGCACTGCCGGCGGTACCCCACAGGACATTGACCTTTTCCTGAAGAATCATTCTTTCGGCAACCTTTTTCGTCACGTCCGGCTTGAATTCCATGTCGGCCTTGATGACCTCGATGAGCTTCTTCTTTCCGTCAATCATTATGCCGCCTCTTTTGTTATAATCGGTGGCTGCCCAGAGAACGGAGAGCCAATAGACTTGTCCGATCACGGTCGCCGGACCGGAAAGCGGGGCCAACACGGCAATTTTGAAAGTATCCCCCGTGGGAATTACCGGGTTGTTCGGATCAAAGTCGGACATGTCCGCCATTTTATTGAAATCAAACTTGGCATTGACTTTGGCTTGGGCCAGAACTTGTGATGGGCTGAATACCATCAAAGAGAAAAATAAAAAAACTGATAACAGGACTAAAATCCCCTTGCTGAAACGGTTCATTTTTGTTCTCCTTTCATTTAAGGTAATTTTCGAATAGCCTTCTGAGGGGAAAAACCTTCGTGAAAAAGATAACCCGTTCTGCCGTTTGGATCTGCTCTCAATTTAATGAAGCTTGGTCCCGTAAGACCGGTTCCGAGGATGCCAATCGAGTCGATGTCTTGAAGCTTCACGAATTAAGGCGTCCTTCCTCCGCCGGCGGGGTGTAAATAACCATAAAACATTTAGCTACCTTGCGCCCTACGGATTCACCAAAATGGGGAAAGCTGGAATCGAAATAGATACAATCGCCCTCTTCGAGGATGTGTTCCCGGTTTCCGAGAAGAAACTTCATCGTTCCCTCGAGAACAAAGAGGAGCTCTTCGCCTTCGTGTTGATGGATCGTTTTCTTCTTCGGCCTAAGCGGAAGGGTCAGGATGAAGGGTTCCATCTTCTTATTTGGGAACGTATGAGCAACGGCCTCATAAGAATAGTCGAGAGCGTTCCCCCTGACGATTAAAGGCCTTTCCCCTTTTTTTACAATGCCGAAAGAGGTCTTCTGATCCTCTTCCCCCACGAGGAACGAGATTGTAATCCCAAGGACACGGGCGATGATTCCCAAAGTGGAAAGAGGAGGGGATTTTTCGGATTTCTCTATTCTTGAAAGGTAACCTTTTGTAAAGCCGGTTTGGTTGGCCAGCTGTTCGAGAGTAAATCTCTTGTTGATTCGAGAAGCTTTAATTCTCCTGCCGATTGCTGACTCATCGATTAGCGATTTTTGTTTCATTTTTGTATACACGATTAATCAGCAGAATTAATATTGATGGCTTCGTAAAAAGTCCATCTGCGGCGTTGCGCTTCAACTTCGTCGTTGCGGCGCACTCGTAAGTGCGCCTCTCTCCTCAGTTTTTGCGCGCCTTGCATCTGGAGCTTTTTACGAAACCATCGATTGAGCGACTTTTTACGAGTTCATCAATATTATCCATAAACCGGAAGGTCAGGAAAAGACAATGAACACAAATAGGGAACTTTTTTAGCGTATTTGTAAACTTATGTCAAGGATTATTTAATACCTGAGGTTTCCTGAGTTTTTTCGTGCATTTATCTGAAAGTTCCGGTAAGTGCCCTGGAAATCCATCTTTCAGGTCAATTCGAAAACTACGTTCCCCTAATACGGAGGGCAAATATGGCTTGCCATGAGGTTCTGGATTTTTTTTAACAAATCTGGACGAAATGTGGGCATCCCTGTGGGTAACTCCCCCGGGACTTGAACATGGAATGGTTTTCCTAACCTTTTTGATGCTGCGCGGCACCCAACAAGCCGCCCTGTATTCCAATTCAAGCTGACTTCCCACCAGCAAGGATCAGTGTAGGAACTAAACTGTTACTCCTTATGGATATTGAAAAAGAGAAATAGGACAAGGAAAATTTCTTAACAAGCCGGGCAAATCTAAAACCATATAAATACCCACCTAATTATATTGCTATAATGAATCCGCTATAGTATTCTATTCCAATGAAAAGGGCCCGCTTTGAGCGGGATGAAGATAAAGACAGAGAAAATCAAGCCAAACACAAGGTCTCCTTTTTCTCCGCCCAGCGTGCTTTTCTCGATCCTCGCCGTATCATTGCCGAAGATGAAGAGCATCGCGGTGAGGAGGAAAGATTTTATTGCCTTGGCCGCGTGAATGACGGTTTCATGACCGTTCGGTTCACATTTCGGGAGAATGTAATTCGGATTTTCGACGCTGGATATTGGAGAAAGGGGAAAAGAATTTATGAGGAACAAAATGAGGAACAAGATTAAATACGCAAACGAGCCGATGGAAAAACTTAAAATTATTAAGGATTTTTTGCCCCCGCCAGATCAGTTGGTCCTGAAGGAAGACAAGGTGAAGATCACGATTTCTCTAAGCAAAGGGAGTGTCGAATTCTTTAAGAAGGAAGCCAAAAAACAGCGCACGTCATACCAAAAAATGATTCGCAGGGTTTTAGATTTCTACTCTTCGCAGTATCAAAAAAGCGCCTGATCGTTTATTGCTCTAATCTTGCTTTATCGATTGGCTCTGAGGGTTAAGAGAAAATTGGTGCCGGCGGTCGGAATTGAACCGACACGTCCGCAAGGGACACGGGATTTTGAGAGCGAAATAAGGCAATTTTTCTAACTCCTTGATGTTGGTCTGGTTTTCCAATAACTCATTGATAATATTTATCTTATTGGATTCTTGTCTATTCCGATCTTTTTTAGTCGGTTTTAGCACAATTCACACGGGACTTTTGTTGAGGTGTATCCACCCCCTTTTCCCTTCGCCAGGTGGACTAATGCCGCTCAGAGTATGGCTTGGTCGTTGGCTCTGGCTGACTTCGCCACGTACCGTTTTACCTTAATGTCTGCTTCTCTATCGCGGGCTCCTGAAATCTCGTAAGCCGTCTGCATCCGAAGCAGGGTGTCCATTTTCGGGCCGAAAGCCTTTTCGATCCGCAACGCCATCTCGGGCGAGAGCGCGGCCCGGGCATTCAGAAGTGCCGAGAGCGCAGGTCTGCTCACGCCAAGAACCTTGGCGGCCTGGGTAACGGAAAGACCGAGAGGCTCTATCACTTCCATCCTGATGAACTGTCCCGGGTGGGCAGGACGTGCCATTCTCAGCATATTTTCTTTTCCTTTCAATGGTAATCTTCATAATCCAGGTCGAAGATTTCTCCTTCTGCCTGGTCGATTCTGAATGTGACCCGCCAGTTGCGAGTGACGGTGAGGCTCCAGGTCCCCTTGCGGTCCCCCGTAAGCTGGTGCGCGTTCCAGCTTGGGACGTCACGGAGCTCCCGCACGTCTTCCATCTCCTGCAGGAAGGTCATAATATTGCGGACCTTCTCCACGACAGACGGGGCTAAGCCGAAAGCGTCATTATGTTGAATGAAGCGCTTCAGCCCCCGATGGGCCACGTTGCGGATCTTCATATATCCATCCTGCCGCAACAAGTGTCGTTTGTCAAGTTACACTTTACAGTCTAAAAGGATAGCGCTGTTCTTCCCGTCCCTTTCCCTACCCCCTGATACGGAACGCAGGTTCTCAAGCAACCTGCCGAATCCACCGCCCAAATTTCCATGTCATAAATTGTTTCGGGACCTACGTCCCCTCTCTACCTTGGGTATATACCCCGTCGATGTGTCGAAAGCATCGGGAGAGATTGCCGTTGGGGGTCTGGACCAGGAGGTGATAGTGGTTAGATGACAGAGTTCAGGACATCGATTTACTTCCGTTCTTTGACAATCGAATAGTCACAGCTATGTCTTATCATGGACACCAGCGATAAATCTGTTTCCGGGGCAGAGCTAAGAGCAGAAAGAATTCTTGGGAATTTCCAAAAAAGAAAAAGGCGCCCTCCATATTGAAAGGTGCCTTGTTGGGGCATTCGAAACGCTTAATTCAATTTAGGCACTCAAAGAAGTGGCATAATAGATCCGATCATCTTTCATAGCTGGACCGCTTCCTTGAGAATCCTTTGCCGAACGGGCTCCCGGATCGCATCCAATTCCACGAGATCAACTCGCCGCCCAAGAAATTTTTCCAACTCATCCGCTAAACCGCCTGGAAACCAGGGGGTCGTCGGTCCTGTAACTTCTATGAGCAGGTCTATATCGCTATCCTTACTGCCTTCCCCCCGCGCGGTAGATCCAAATACCCGAATCCCGCTGACTCCATGACGGGCAGCCATCTGAAGAATTTCTTGGCGCTTTTCTCTTAGGGTCTTATCGATGGCCATGGGAGGTATCCCCTGCACAATGTTGATCCTCCCCCTCTCCTTTCCGCTTGAGAGGAAAAGGGGGGCAGTGGAAAAATCAAGGAGGTGAACCAATCTATCCTTGGTGCCGGCGGTCGGAATTGAACCGACACGTCCCCAGGGGACACGGGATTTTGAGTGCGAAAAGGGCAAAAACTACAACCCCTTGATATTGGTCTGGTTTTCCCGTAACTTTATAAGATTTAAAGATAATTTGATTTATATCTCTTCCATTCTATTCTATCTATTTTAGTCTTTTTGAGTCATTTCTATCACAATTTTAGCACAGTGCCTTCATCGGTAAATCTTAGTCCCTTTTATTCACACCATAGTCAATATCCGATTTTCTTACTTTCTCGCGATAGAAGGGTGATAAAATGCCTGTACCAGAGTGGCTTTTTCGGCGGAGTTCTTGGACATATTCTTACGAAGAAAGGAGAACAATATGGCCATCGGGAGAGAGATAAGCGAGGAATTCAAGAGCCTTCTTCGGTTGAGAACCGAACCCGTAGCTTTTCGCCGCCTTGAGAAATCCGAAGACCTAGAAAAAATCCACAATGTCGTAAGAATGAAAAGAGGATTTACTTACTGCCAGGTCCCTTTCTTGGTGAGGGTATTGGGCCAGACCGTTGGGATTACTAAGGATGATCCCATGGGAGACCGTTGCTCCCGTCTTCATGGGTTGCGCTCTCCCACCGAAAAAAGCATGCAAAGAGAAGCGGAGATGCTTTCGATGACTTGGTTCGCAAATCCCGAAGAGGCCCTGAGACAGCAGCAGGAAACCCCGCGGATTCCCGTCGCAGATGCTATTATCGCCGCTCCCTTGAGCAAGGAGAAGTTTGATCCCGAGGTGGTTTCTATTTACGCAAACCCGGCGCAAATCATGATGATTCTTTGCGGGCTTCAAAAGGAGAAATACGAGCGGTTTCCGTTTTTCTTCATTGGCGAAGGAGCCTGTGCGGATTCTCTTGCGCAGTGTTATGAGAGTGGTAAACCCGCCGTCGCCATTCCCTGCTATGGGGAGCGGGCTATGGGACAGGTTGCCGACGATGAAATCGTGATCGCTTTGCCCGAATCGGAGCTAAACCGGGCGATCTCGGGGATCAAGAAGCTGGGGAAGATCGGGTTCAAATACCCCATTGCCTTCATCGGCGGGCTGGCAGACCCCACCCCCATACTTGCCCAGTTTTATCCCAATCTTGGGAAAAAATAGACCGACCCTTTTTATTGGCTGGTTTGACTAGCGTAGGGAAGTCTGGCTTAAGTTTCGGACCTGCTATGTGAGAAAGCCCATCCTCCTTAGAAGGCTCAACAATTTGAAGTAATTGATTATGTATTATAGGGTTCATTGAGCGGTCAGAATCGAACCGACACTTTCCCAGGGGACGTGGGATTTTTAGTCTAAAACTTTTTGGCACGTAACGCGGCGTCTTTATTATTAAATAATAAATAATATCAAATGGTTGAATTAAATAAGGGGTATCCTTTTAGGTCCCTTAAAATCCTCCTAAATCCCTGCGTATCGTTCAGCAAACTTCAGACGGAAAAAATTGATTATTGGGAAAACCTGTCAATCTAATTCCCTGCTTCACAACAAAAAGTTTCACAAACTTAGATATCAAGCGGTTACAAATTCTATCTTGGAATAGCTTGGCCTATTTTGGAAATTTTTCGGTTTGGATCGTTACAATTTAGTTACCGTCTCCCCTCCCCCATTCCCAACACCGGCAATGGCAAGGGTCACATTGCGGTGTATCCCGCCCATTCCATTCCCGGCATAGGTGCGTTTGTCGGGCATGCGCTTTTGTTGAAACCTGTATCGACAGAATTTTACTGAACCAACCGGAAACCGTCAATTCAAAACGGTGATCAAAAAGGCTGGCGGGAAAAGACTCGATTTTAATTCGGGAGACGGTAAAAAAGAGGGCGTTCATGCGGCACATGCACTGCCCTCAAACTGGTTGATTGCGTATCACCTCACATCGCATAACTCACATAACGAGTTGGCATCCCGAAAATAAACTAAAAGGCTTTCATCAATGCCTTTTGAAAATATCTTCTGGAAAACTATTTTCACCCTATCAAGCCCCGACCCGTGGAAATTATCCAAATTATTGCATGAAAGACAAAGTCAACCCGATTTTTCAAGGCTCTCGCCGGCGGCCCCCCCCTCATCGCCCAAAGGTTCGACGCCTGTATTCACTGGGCAAAGTAGGAGCCCCTATTTTAAATTATCTTTTTAAAAATGGACATCAGCATCAGAATTGAAGGAACACAACCATTTTGGATTCAGAAAGGAAGTCCGTCAAGATTCTTATCTCTCTGCCTCTAGACCAGGGTGTTTGCGCGGTGAAGCTTGTCTCCACAATATGCTCATTTCTAGGTCCTAAACGCGGTTTTCTATTTTTGCCCGGCTGGCGTCCTTTCGGGAGGAATCGGTCCATGAGAGCGTTCGAGTTTTTCGTGGAGCTTATCCAGTTTTTTCTGCTGCTCCGGGCTGAGGTTTTCTCTCATCAGGGCAAAGCTCTGATCGATAATCCCTTTTATTTCAGGCAGGTATTGCTGGCGGATCGCCCTGATTTTTTCTTCGGATTCCTCGACGATCTTCCTAACGGCGGCCTGTTGGGCTCCCGTTAGATCAAGATCATGCGTAAATCGCTTAACCAAGGAAGCCGCCCTTTCCGGCCCCCCATGCCTGCCCCTTTCAAATTGCTCCATCTTGTGGCGAAGAAAGAGGCCCGTTCCCAAGGACCCTGCCAGGGCGCCAACCAGGAAAACGAGCGCGATACCGATGACCAATTTCATTCTTTTCATGGTTCCCTCATGAAAATTGAGCTAAAAAGCTGAATTCTGCTGATTCCTCGCTAAGCCATCCTGCGATCTCGCTCCCCGGAAGGAAATCCATATTGAACCAAGCGATGCTCAAAACAAAGACCAGTACACAAATTGTCGGAGTGAGTCGCCACAACAATCGCTCGAAAAGCTCAAAATAGTTTCCCGTGAGGTTCAGAGGCCCAAGGGTCTGGATTTGGCCCATGACTCTTGATTGCCAATACTCCCCCACTTCGCCTTTCTCCTTTTCGTAATAGACAGCTGTCAGCGCCTTGCGGATTTTGTTGCGAGTCTCCTTCTTGTCATCTTTCATCTCACACTCCCCCCTGCTTTTTCATAAAACCGGACAAAAGCTTTTCAAGCTTCCGTCGGGAACGAAAGGATCGAATCTTCACATTGGCAAGGCTCCATCCCAAAATATTGGCCGCTTCCTTTCCCGATCGTCCTTCCAGATAAACCAATTCCAATACCATTCGGTCTTCGGGCGACATTTGCCCCAGGGCCCAATCCAGCAATTCTATGCCTTCTTTTTGGGTCACCTTTTCGTCGAGGGACGGTTCCGATGGGTTCGAGACCGCCTCCCGAAGCCAATTCTGGTGTTGTTCTGTGAGCGAACTCATCGAAACTTCCTGAGATCTATAAGTCTTTCGCCAGTAGTCATAGCAGGTTTTCACGGCTATAGAAGATACCCATTGACTGAAAGTACCCTTCCCTTTGAATGTGGGCAGGGATTGAAAAGCCCGGATAAAAACGTCTTGGGCGGTTTCCTCCAGGTTGCCGATGGGAACCCGTTTCTTAACGATTTTTAAAACCATGTCCTGATACCGGATCATCAGAGTTTCAAAGGCGTTAACGTTTCCTTCAATAACCTGGCCAATGATCTCCGCATCGCTGGGTTTGAGAGAGTCATCTTGCATAGAAAAGGGCTGTCAAACCGCTCCTTTTTTAATCCGTTTCCGCCTTATCTTAGAATTCTTTTCTCCGCATTTCAAGGGCAACGCTTCTTCGAGATTTATTTTCCCGCGAGGAACCGCCTCGCCGGCCCTCACAAGCTTTCTAAGGAATTCGAAGGTGGAATTCAATTCCTCCTCGCATCGTGGATAGCGCTAATTTCGTTCAGTTTTTGCATTAATGCGGGATTGAGTTCCCGGGCGAATCCCGCCACGTACATAGAAACGAGCAGGCAAAGGGCCCCGATTCCCAGGGCCAGGATCGAATTCTTTCGAAGGTATGTTTTTATCAGGTCCAAATTCAAGATGACATGAATCCCTCCCAATAGAACCATGAGAATCCCAAAGGTATTATGAACTGGATGCATTTTGAGCTGAAAGGCAAACCCTTTGTTCATCAGCATAAGGAAACCGGACGAAGCCATTGCAATAAATGACACTCCGAGTAAAACGGAAATGATTTTTCTACCCATGGCGAGTTTTTCCGTCCTTTCCAAAGTAACTTCCCGCAGTTCCCTCGCTTCCTTCATTATGAATCCCCTTTTTAATAATACCGGTCGTCTTTTAACGGAATCGCGACTGCTTTTCCGTCCTATAACTATAAAGTCGTTCTTTTCCCCCAATGGTTACAAACAAAAAATTGAAAAATTCCTGTAACCGTCGGCAAACGCCATACGACTATAAAGATAAAGTGAATCTTTTGGAAACGAAACAACGCCGGTTATGAGGAATGCGATGAAATCCAAAAGGGCAAGATATTCTCGAATGAGGCTAAGCTCAACCGCGAAAGTCTGAAGGCTGGGGAGCAGGATCTCGAAACGGTCCGGAACACCATGATTTTGAACATGAAACGATCCTATTACGATGCACTGCAAACACTGGCCCTCATCAAAGCAGGCGAAGAAACTTTAGCCCATTTGTTTATAAGGTCGCAGAAGCCCGGATCGAAAAAGCCATGGGGTTCTACCGGTAGAGGGGATTCTTCAAGCAGGAAGCGGCAAATAATCACATTTTCGGGAGGATATAGAAATGAAAAATAAAATTATCTTGTTGATTATCGGGGTGCTGTTAACCTCCGGAGCGGTTTACGGCTACACTAATTTTACCAAAGACCAGACAGCAAATACGGAATATCGAACGGTGAAAGCGGAACGCGGCTCTCTCTCCTCGCATGTAACCGCCAATGGGACCGTAAACCCCGTCATTAATGTTCTGGTCGGTTCCCAGGTATCGGGAATGATTCAAAAACTCTATGCGGATTATAATACCCCGGTAAAGCAGGGGCAACTGATCGCGCAGATTGACCCAGCGAATTTCCAGGCCCAAGTCTCCCAGGCTCTGGCCAAGGTGCAGAATGCCAAGGCCTCCATTTTGACCAGCGAGGCGGGTATTGCCAGCGCCCGGTCGAATGTGGAAGCAGCCAAAGCCAACGTCAGTAAAGCAAAGGTTTCCGTGGATGACACTCGGCGAAGCCTGGATCGCTCCCTGGAACTCTTCCGCCGCAACCTTATTTCGGCCAGTGAGAAGGACACGTCGCAGACCGCCTATGATTCGGCTCTGGCCCAGTTGGAGGCCGCCCAGGCTCAGCAAAAGGCCAGTGAGTCCCAGTTGGAATCTTCCAGAGCAGGGGTTATAGCGGCTCAGGCTACTCTGAAGCAGGCCGAGGCCGAACTGGAACTTGCCCAGGTGAATTTGGACCACACAAGGATCACCGCGCCAGTGAACGGGGTCGTTGTTTCCCGGAATGTTGACGTGGGACAGACTGTTGCCGCCAGCCTGCAGGCTCCAACCTTGTTTAACATCGCCCAGGATCTCACCGAGATGCAGGTGGAAGCCAACATAAGCGAAGCCGACATCGGCAAAGTGGCCAAAGGCCAGGATACGAGCTTCACCGTGGACGCTTACCCCCAGGCCATCTTCCGGGGGAAAGTCACCGAAATCCGCAACTCCCCTATAACGGTTTCAAATGTGGTCACTTATGTCGTGGTCATCCGGGTGAAAAATCCGGAGTTGAAGTTGCGACCGGGGATGACAGCCAACGTCTCCATCCTCATCGCTCAAAGGGATAACGCCTTGAAGATCCCCAACGCTGCCCTTCGGTTCCGTCCGGAATTTATAAAAAAGGAAGCCGTCGACCAAAAGAAAAGTTCGGCTGCGGGTTATAAGGTCTGGGTGCCCGGGCAACAGAAGATTCCGGTTCCCGTGGAAATTACCGCTGGGATTTCCGACGGAACTTACACGGAAATCATTTCCGGGAATTTGAAGGACGGCCAGGAAATAATCGTCGAGGTTGTGGGGAACAACTCGAAAAACGGGGGGAATTCGTCCCGTTCGTCCCTGCCTTCGCTGCCGGGGCCCCGATAAGAAATTGTGTTAAGAGCTTCCTCACCCGGCACTTTTTCAGGGATTCGGAGCGAGAGAGGGGAAAGGTCAATCTTGTGGCAAATTTGATCGGTATCGAAAATCTCGTCAAAATCTATCATTTGGGGGAAACACAGGTTCACGCCCTGAGGGGGGTAAATTTGACAATCGAACCCGGGGAATTTGTAGCCATCATGGGGGCTTCGGGGTCGGGCAAATCAACCTTCATGAACATCCTCGGGTGCCTGGACCGGCCCACCGGGGGGCGTTACCTCCTGGAAGGAAACGATGTCTCTTCACTGAGCAAGGATCAGTTGGCCCTGATCCGGAACAAGAAGATCGGATTTGTCTTTCAAAGCTTCAATCTCCTGAGCCGCACCTCGGCTCTGGAAAATATCGAGCTTCCTCTTTATTATAACGGCGCATCACCAAAAGAAAGGCGAAACCGCGCCCGGAAGGCTCTGCTGCGGGTCGGCTTGGAAGGAAGGGAAGACCATGTTCCCAGCCAGCTCTCCGGCGGACAGCAGCAGCGGGTGGCCATCGCGAGGTCTCTTGTCAATGAACCCTCGCTCATTCTGGCGGATGAGCCGACCGGCAACCTTGACACAAGGACGAGCCTGGAAATCATGGAAATCTTCCAGACCCTCAACCGGAAATCCGGGATTACCATCCTATTGGTCACCCACGAACCGGATATCGCTCAATACACGGGGCGGCACATCGTATTCCGGGACGGGAAAGTCATCCAGGACACTCGGTTCCAGCCGCGACAGGCGGCCGAAGACCTCCAGAAAATTTCTGGATTAGATAGGGAGGAGGCGGCATGAATATTCTTATGATTCTCCGCATCGCCATGAAAGCGATCGGCCGTAACAAAATGCGCTCGTGCCTGACCATGCTCGGAATCATCATCGGGGTGGGGGCAGTCATTGCCATGATCGCTATCGGCTCCGGGGCCAAGGCCCGGATCCAGGAGCAGATCGCCTCCATGGGTTCTAATCTGATCATGATTCTTTCCGGGAGCGCCACCAGCGGGGGGATGCGGATGGGGAGCGGGTCCACTCCAACGCTTACCGTGGAGGACGCCAAAGCCATCGCGGAAGAAATTTCGGCCGTAAGATATGCTGCCCCGACCCTGAGAGGGGTTACCCAGGTAGTGTTTGAAAACCAGAACTGGTCCACCAGCACATTTGCCACCCCCCCTGAAGCCCTCCTGATTCGGGAATGGCCTGTAGCCCAAGGCAGACTCATGACCCATGCGGACGTGGACGGAGCCGCTAAAGTATGCATTCTGGGACAGACGGTGGCGGAAAATCTCTTTGGGCAAATGGACCCGGTCGGGCAAGTTGTCAGAATCAAGAAATTCCCTTTCACCGTAATCGGCGTCCTTTCTACAAAAGGCCAGACGACCTTCGGGATGGATCAGGATGATGTCATTTACGTTCCCCTGACCACAGGCCAGCGCCTTCTTTTTGGCACCCAGTTCCCCGGAATGGTAGGATCCATCATGGTCCAAGCCATGTCACCAGACGCCATGAAAGAGGCCGAAAACGAGATCACCCGGCTTTTGCAGCAGCGCCATCGGATCCGCCCAGGGCAAGAAAATGACTTTTCCGTCCGTAATTTGACCGAAGCCGCTTCCGCAGCCGAACAATCGGCGAGTGTCATGTCGATTCTTCTGGGTGCTATTGCTTCCATATCTCTCCTCGTGGGGGGGATCGGGATCATGAACATAATGCTCGTATCGGTCACGGAGCGAACCCGCGAAATCGGCATCCGGATGGCAGTGGGAGCCCGGGGGCGGGATATTCTCTACCAGTTTTTGACGGAAGCGCTGGCCTTGAGCCTGATGGGAGGAATCATCGGCGTAATCCTGGGAATCCTGGCGTCTCAGCTCATCACCCGTTTCTACAATTGGCCGACGCTGGTTTCCCCTTCCGCGCTCCTGCTCTCCTCGGCCTTCGCCGCAGGAGTGGGGATATTTTTCGGCTTTTATCCGGCCCGGAAAGCCGCCGGGCTCGACCCAATCGAAGCATTGCGTTATGAGTAAGAGAGGATCCCTATGCCAAAACCTCCCCCTTCGAAAAAATGGACCCATGCATTCTGGATTCCGAGATTGCTGAAGGCACAGAAAATATTGTAAAAGAAACCATGAAGAAGAAGACTTAGGTCAATCTCATTATCATTAACCGCCCCGGCGGCAATTCCTTTATCAATAGGTCGCCGGCGGGCTCCAATCCCAGATACCGAAAGGTTATTTTAGTTTCGTGTTGGGCTTCGGAATTCTCTGATTCCCACTTTACGGGAAAACTCTGAAAAGTTTGGTATAATCTTCCATGTGGGTTCTGCGCCCTCAGAATTTTGGATTCGTGGTTTTGCGGCTTGAGAATTGCATATTTTTATTGTTAAGCCTTTGGGAAAATTTCTCCGAATTAATTTCTTGACAGAGCCTTTCTTTAAGTGATATATAAACTGTCCGATTTAATTAACAAAAAATAAAACGGCGATGAAAAAAACACTCCTAAAAATCCATATTTCTATTTTGACCTTCTTCTTTGTGTTGGCTATTTTGACTCTTGCCTTCCATTACGAGAGATATGCCTTTCGCTTAGCAGGCTGTTCGATATGCAATATAAAAAATTCCACTTCCCTCTCGGTACAAAAGATAAAGAGTGAACCTCTGTCGGCAATGGCTGTTGACCGGCCATGGCTGGGCGCAATCCTTCTCGCCTCACGCGAAACATTGTTGACAAAGGCACCAGGCGATATTCCCTTACTCTTTTCCTGCACCCTTTTCAATAAAGCTCCCCCTGTAATCTCTTAACCCTACCCCCAAAATCTTTAGTTTTTAAGAGTCATTGATTAATCCTTAGACCCTATTTGCATTCGCGGATAGCGGATGGGGCTATGTTCTATTAAATCATCTTGGAGGGAAAATAAATGAATTGCCCAACTTGTAGTGTTGTTCTTCAAATGACGGAGCGTCAAGGCGTTGAGATCGATTACTGCCCTAAATGCCGGGGGATCTGGCTCGATAGAGGAGAACTTGATCGGATTATTGAGCGTGCGGTATCGGAACGTCGCTCGGGGAATTTAGAGGATTGTAAGAATGAAACCTATGGGCACCATGAGGAAAAACAACAACATGGCCATCATCATCATAAGAAGCGGGGGTTTTTGGGTGATTTGTTCGACTAAGAACAAAAACGGAGTGCCCGATGAGGCAGGGACTCTGAAAAGCCTGCGCAGGCGTTGGGTCTTAGGATCCGTCCCGGAAGACGGAGACTGAATGAGCGGTCCGAATAATAACAATAGGATTGAAAAAAGGAAATATTATTATGAGAAAAATGGTTGTCTGGGGAAGCATTTTTGGCGGATGCGTCCTGGTTTTTCTGGCCTTTGCTGGGGGGGCTTTAATCTGGGGAATGGGTATTCTCAGGGATAGACTTCCAACAATGGTGGAAGGCGGGGAGAAGGTAATTTCCGTAGCCGTCATGAAAGCTGAAGAGATTTTGCCCGGGATAAGAGAGCAGCTCAAAAAAGCAGCGCCCGGCCTGACGGAAACAGTTGAGAAGATGATTCCGGGCGCAGAAATACCGGGTAAGGATGTCGGCGGGGAGGATATTAAACCAATTCCTCGACATGCAAGTATGGTCCGGGCTTCATTCGCCATGGAGAATGAAAAAAGGACAGTCTCCTATAAGGGAAAGGTGGATTTCGCGGCGACGAGAGATTTCTACCGAAAAGAAATGCTGGCCTTAGGTTTTCAGGGAAAGGCCCTCAGGGCCTTTCCCGAGGAAGAGGTTTATCAATTTAAGAAGGGAAGTCAAGAAGTGGAATTTACGCTCAGGAGGATAAGAAGTGCCCTTTCGGAATTCACGGAACTCACGGTCAAGGAGTTATAACAAAAAATAGACGGGTTGGCGGCACGGGTTACCCTATTTTTTCAGATGAGGCATCGTTTTTCTGGGTTCTATGAATTTGCCAATGAGTGAAAGGAGGGAGAAGAAAATGGCGGGGAAACCAAGCGAGAAAGAGGAAGAATATTTCATCCGGATGGAGTTCGAGAAAAAAAAGAAATTGGAAGAAGAGAAGCATAAAAAACTGGGGGAAGTGGAGAAGAAAAAGATCAAAGAGCTTCATTACATGAGATGCCCAAAATGTGGAATGGAACTCATTGAAATTTATTATAATGGGGTCCACACGGATAAATGCTCCGAATGCGGGGGATTATGGCTTGATGCCGGGGAGTTTGAGTCGCTCTCCAAGACTGACAACTCGGTTCTTACTGGATTGTTTCGAATGTTTACGAGATGACCCCCACGAACCAAATCCTTTGATAGGGAGTTTAGCCGGATCCCGACATCAAAAATACTTTAGACTTTGATGTTGGATATGGATCGAGAAAAACGGACGGAAGGAATTTTTCATGGGTGATGAACTAAATGAAACCTCAGGGCTTCCGGAGGCCGAAGCGGCCCTGAGGCTCAAAGAGGAGGGATACAATGAGCTTCCTTCCTCAAAAAAACGAAGCATTTTTGCAATCGCCAAAGAAGTGGTGTCCGAGCCCATGTTCCTTCTTCTCGTCGGTGGGGGCGCCATTTATCTGATTCTGGGCGACCTGCAAGAGGCCCTGATGCTCCTCGGGTTTGTTTTTATTGTCATGGGCATCACCCTCTACCAGGAACGGAAAACGGAGCGGGCCCTGGAGGCGTTGAGGGATCTGTCAAGTCCTCGGGCTTTGGTCATAAGGGATGGGGTAAAGAAAAGGATACCGGGCCGGGAAGTCGTAAGAGGCGACATTATCGTCCTTTCAGAGGGTGACCGGGTTCCGGCGGACGGGGTCCTGATTTCCTGCCTGAACCTTTCGGTAGATGAGTCCCTTCTCACCGGCGAATCAGTTCCGGTCCGGAAGGTTCCGACCCAAGGACCCAAGGCAATGTTGGCTCCGGGGGGCGACGATTTGCCTTCGGTCTATTCGGGGACTCTTGTGGTTCAAGGATTCGGGATTGCTGAGGTACAAGCAACCGGATTGAACACCGAAATCGGCAAGATCGGAAAAGCCCTTAAAACCATTGAGCAGGAACAAACCCGCATCCAGGTGGAAACCAGGAAACTGGTGCGTACCCTGGCCATTCTCGGGCTGTCACTGTTTTTGATAGTGGTCACCGTCTATGGATTTACGAGACACGACTGGTTAAACGGTCTGCTGGCCGGCATTACTCTGGCAATGGCAATGCTCCCCGAGGAGTTTCCGGTCGTCCTGACCATCTTCCTTGCTTTAGGGGCCTGGCGTATATCCCAGAAGCGGGTCCTGACCCGGCGTGTTCCTGCCGTGGAGACTCTCGGCTCAGCAACGGTTTTGGCAGTAGACAAAACAGGGACTTTGACCATGAACCGCATGACCGTCAAGAAGGTTGCGGTCAATGGGAGGTTCTTTGATTTCGATAAAAACCGGGATACCCTCCCGGAAAGCTTCCATGAAATCGTCGAATTTGGCATTTTGGCAAGCCAGACGGCTCCTTTTGACCCCATGGAAAGAGCTTTAAGGGAACTCGGGACCACCGCTCTTTCGGGCACTGAACATATTCGCGATACTTGGACCCTCGTCCGGGAATATCCTTTAACAAAAAAAATGCTGGCCATGTCGCGGGTCTGGAAATCTCCGGAAAGCGGAAATTACGTCATTGCCACAAAAGGAGCCCCGGAGACCATTTTTGATGTCTGTCATCTGAGTGAAAAACAAATGCAGCAGGTTTCAGGCCAGGTCAACGCCATGGCCAAGGATGGATTAAGAGTAATTGGGATTGCCAAAGCCTATTTTACGCAAAGAGAGCTACCCGGGGACCAGCACGATTTTGATTTTGAGTTCCTTGGCTTGGTCGGGCTGGCAGATCCCGTCAGGCCGGGGGTCGCCGAGGCTGTCAAGGAATGCTACGCCGCCGGTATAAAGATCGTTATGATCACCGGCGATTACCCTGTCACAGCACAAAATATCGCTCGCCAAATCGGATTGAGAAACGCCGATGAGGTAGTCACTGGCTCGGACCTTGAAAAAATGAGCCCGTCGGGACTTCAGGAACGGATCAAGAGCGTTTCCGTTTTTGCGCGAGTGGTCCCTGAGCAGAAGCTCCTCCTTGTGAATGCCTTCAAATCCAACGGCGAAGTCGTGGCTATGACCGGGGATGGAGTCAACGATGCCGCCGCCTTGAAGTCGGCCCATATCGGCATAGCCATGGGAGGCCGGGGCACGGACGTTGCTCGTGAGGCCTCCGCGCTCGTCCTCCTTGATGATGACTTTTCCTCCATTGTGGAAGCTGTCAAGATGGGCAGGAGGATATATGACAATCTGAAAAAGGCCATGGCCTATATCTTTGCCATCCATGTTCCCATCGCCGGAATGTCTTTGTTGCCAGTGCTTTTCAACTGGCCTCTTGCCCTTTTGCCGGTTCACATCGTTTTTCTGGAACTGATCATTGATCCAGCCTGTTCCGTCGTCTTTGAAGCGGAAAAAGAAGAGGCGGATGTGATGAAACGACCGCCGCGTCTGCTGGAGGAGCCCCTTTTCAGCAAACAGATGATTGCCTACAGTTTCCTCCAGGGGGCGAGTGTTCTATTCATGGTCCTCGCCGTTTATCTCATCGCCATGTTCCGAGGCCTGGGAGAGGCGGAAATGAGAGCCCTTAGTTTTACGACCCTCGTAGTTGCAAACTTAGGCCTAATTTTAACGAACCGATCTTGGTCGCGTACCGTCCTTAGGATGTTGCGAATGCCCAACGCCGCCCTCAAATGGGTCCTGGGAGGGGCCGTGGTCTTTCTTTCAATCATCCTTTATGTACCCTTTATGAAAGACCTTTTCCGGTTCAGCACCTTGCACTTTTTTGACCTTGGGATTTGTTTGTTTACGGGAATTTTCAGCATTCTGTGGTTTGAGGGACTTAAAATCCTGAAGAGGGATCGTTCCTTTGCCTTAAGAGGATGAATCTGAAGAAAGAGTAAATCCACTTTTTCCGGTCAGTAGTGTTTGGAGCCAATTTTTGTTGGAGCCCCTTTTTAGCCCTGGGCCTGACAGCGGAGTTAAAGAGTGAAGAGTCTATCGAATATTAACCCATGACGGTTAGGTATTGAATTTCATGAAACTGGAAAATCCAGGACAGACAAGAGCTTTCATTCTTCTAATGGTGTCTTTATTGTTAAGCGGGTTTCCCTTCTTTTCTGCCTTCGCGGACGGGAAAAAGAAGGATCATCATGATGGACGAGACAAACATTATTCCCAAGCAGAGAAGGAACGTGAGGAAGAGGATGACGGAAAAGGGGGAAATGGAGAAAAGATCATTGGACATCAAAGAGAAGGGGGGAGATATTACTCTGAAAGGGATAATGATGATATCAAAGGCAAGGAAAGAAACGAAAAGGAAAAAGGCGATGAGATCACCGGGTTTGTTGCTGCCGGCCTTTTCGGTTTGGCTAATCTTTCCACAATTTTCAGCACCCTATCCCGATATTTAATTCGTTTACATGGAAGCAGGGAAGCATTTAAAAATGCCTTGTTGGCATTCAATCGTTTCCAGCACAGGCATTTGCGGAAATTTCATTACCTCCTGAATATTGCTGCAATAGCGGTTGCTTCCTTGCATTGGTATCTTTCAGAATCTCCATCCATCGCATTTCAGCAAGTTGGGATGGTTTTGGCAATCTTTTTGGGTTTTTCAGGGATCATGATTAAATACCGGCTTTTGCCGCAACTCCTTCATCGGGGATTATTCAACCTCCACACAAGTCTTTTTATGGCATTTGCAGCATTAATCTTATTGATGGTCGGCCATTTATTTATTGATGATTGAGAAATAGATATTTCTTAACCGTTTTAAAGATACAATAAGCTTACGATCTTGGATCAACCAAAAGAGAGGATACAAAATGGGAGACCTGAAAATCAAAAGTATCCAGCCCCTTTCTTTGCCGCAGTCCGACAAAGTCAAATCGATTAATGCTCCCCCTGGTTCCGATTTTAATAAGATCCTTAGTAGTTCCATCCAAGAGGTGAATAAACTTCAAACCCAGGCAAACGAGTCAGTGCAGGGAATGGTTTTGGGAAAGACCGATATCCACACGGCCATGATAGATATGGAAAAAGCTGGCATCTCCTTTCGCCTCATGATGGCGGTTCGGAATAAGATGATTTCCGCTTACGAAGAGGTCATGCGGATGCAAATATGAAGAAGAATTTACGTTTCATGATTCTCCCCCTCATCTGGTTTACCTCAAGAGGCTATTGCAGGTCATCAAGAATGTTCTTTTGGGGATCAACTCCCATTTGAGTGGCGAAATCTTAATAACTCTTTAAGAAGAAAAGGCATAGGTTTTGAAGACAGCGGATATTCGAGTTACGAATTATTACTTTTGGTTCGAATCTTCCCATTTTCCTGCGCCAATAGTGAAATGAAAATTTTTCGGGATCAGCAACATGATTGAGTTCTGCGGGGATTACGTACTTTCTCGCAGGAGGGATTATGTTTGGAATCATTCTGCTTTCTGCAGTCACATTGATGCATATTTACGTCATCTGGCGCGCTTCTTCCGTGCCATTTGTGAACCGCCTTGTTTCCCGAAAGTTTCTAATCGGCATAGGCATAGTCCTCTGGGTAGGGTTTTTGTCTGCCCGCGTTTTTGGTCAAGGTGGGACAGGAGCCTTGGCCGCAACTCTGGAATTATTCGGGATGACTTGGATGGCCGCCCTGTTTCTGGCATGCGTTTCTCTTCTCGCGACAGACCTTCTCACAGGGTTCGGTTTATTCTTCCCTCGGCTGAATCCTTCTTTGCGAGCCTGGGCCCTGATTGTCACTGGGGTACTTTGTGTGGTTGCGCTCGTTCAAGGCCTTCGTCCACCGGTAGTGGAAAAATACGAGGTGGGCATTCCCGGTCTCCCCAATGAGATGGAAGGCATGGTGCTTGTCGCCATGTCCGACTTACACCTCGGCTCGCTTCTCGGTGAGCAATGGTTGGAGGGGAGGGTATGCCAGGTCCAGGCGTTGCGGCCAGATCTTATACTCCTGCTTGGTGATCTCTTCGAAGGTCACGGTCAGCCTCAGGCTGAGCTTCTCCCCATTCTACAGCGCTTATCTGCTCCGCTGGGTGTTTGGGCCGTTCCTGGCAATCATGAATCCCACAGCGGCCGAGAAAAAGGCATGTCCATGTTTGCAGGGGAAAACATCGGGGTTCTTGGCAACCGTTGGGCCGAAGTCCGGCCTGGCCTCGTCTTGGTGGGTGTGGACGATCTAACCTCTATCCGTGGTACCGCCCAGGAGGGTGATTTCATCACACAGGCGTTCTCAGGCCGGCCCCCGGGTACCACCATTTTCCTCTCTCATACTCCGTGGCAGGCGGAAAAGGCAGCCAGTTTTGGTGCCCGTCTGATGCTTTGTGGCCACACCCATGGCGGACAGCTTTGGCCATTTGGGTATTTATCCCGCATGGTTTATCCGCTGTTGGATGGAAAGCATCAGGTTGCGGACATGACTGTCATTGTCTGCCGGGGGACAGGCACATGGGGACCAAGGATGCGCCTTTGGCGTCCCGGCGAGATCCTGCTGGTAACCCTCCGGGGGGAGAAAATGTGAGCAACAAGTGTTGAATTGGGATGCGGATTGGAATAAGATAGACTTGAAAATATTCCCAGGGGGAATAATTAATCGTTCTCGAAAGTCGTTAAACTTCCGAACCTACACTCCATCGCCAACCAGGTCAGTGACTTTGCCTGATGAATATTTTCGGTCCTTAAAATATGCCCGAAGGAATTTTAATGATATCTCATCTGTGCAGAAAGTCGCGAAATAGAAGATTCCATTTCCCTCCTCCCTTTGCGGTTATAGGAATAGGGTTCCTTTCAATTTTTATTCTTGTATCGTGCTCCGGTGATAACAAGGGGCGCGAGAAAATCCGCCCTGCCATCCCGGTTACCGTCGCGTCGGTGATCCGGAAAGATGTTCCTGTACAGCTGCGGATCATCGGAAAGGTGGAAGCGTATTCCACGGTTGCGGTCAGGTCTTTGGTTGAAGGTGAGCTGTGGAAAGTCTACTTTAAAGAAGGGCAGGATGTGCAAAAAGATATCTTGCTTCTTTCAATCGACCATAGGCCTTTCGAAGCCGCTCTCCAACAGGCCCAAGCCAATTTGGAAAGGGATCAAGCCCTCGTCCGGCAGGCTGAAGCCAACCTGACGCGAGATCTTGCCCAGGTAACCCAGGCTGAAGCCAACCTGGCTAAAAATCTCGCCCAGGCCAAGAATGCCGAAGAACAGACAAAGCGCTACGCCTTTCTGGTCGAGAAGGGCTATGTGGCCAAAGAGCAGTATGATCAGGTCCGCACCAATTGGGAATCTCTCACCGCGGCGGTTCAGGCCGATAAAGCCGCCATTGAAAATGCCCAGGCCATTCTACAGGCCAACAAGGCGGCTCTAGAAAACGCCGGGGCCGTCGTGCGGGGATCCAGGGCCGCAGTGGAAACTGCCAGAATTCAGCTCCAATATTGTTCCATCCGTGCCCCCCTCGATGGGCGCACCGGGAGCCTTCTGGTCCAACCCGGAAATATCATCAAAGCCAGCGATGTCCCCATTGTAGTTATAAACCAGGTGACCCCTATTTATGTAACCTTCGCGGTTCCCGAGCAGAACCTTCCAGAGATTAAAAAACATATGACGGTCGGGGCCCTCAAAATGGAGGCAATCATTCCGGGAGATGAGCAGCCCCCAGTGGAAGGAGTCCTGACTTTTGTCGATAACACTGTGGACTCCGCCACCGGAACGATAAAACTTAAAGGAACTTTTGAGAACAAGGAGAAACGGCTCTGGCCGGGGCAGTTTGTAAATGTCGTCTTAACACTAACCACCCGGCCAAACGCCCTCCTGGTCCCCTCGCAGGCGGTTCAGGCAGGACAGGAAGGGCAATACGTTTTTGTGGTCAAACCCGATTTCACCGTAGAGTCCCGCGCTGTGACCGTAGACCATTCTCTCGATAACCTGACCGTGGTGAGCCGGGGACTCCAACCCGGGGAGACCGTGGTGACAGATGGGCACCTCCGCCTCGTCTCAGGGGGGAAAGTGGAAGTGAAGAAGGAATCGCGCGAGCAAGGAAAAATTCCGTGAACATCGCCGACCCCTTCATCCGCCGCCCCATAGCCACTACACTCCTCATGTTGGCCATCCTCCTCTTCGGCATTATCGGATATCGGCAGCTCCCCGTGAGCGACCTCCCCAACGTGGATTTCCCTACGATCCATGTCTCGGCCAGGCTGCCCGGGGCCAGCCCGGAGACGATGGCCTCGGCGGTGGCCACACCCCTGGAACGGCAATTCTCAACCATTGCCGGTCTGGATTCAATGACTTCCACCAACGGCCTGGGCATTTCCGAGATTACCTTGCAGTTCAACCTGAGCCGTGATATGGACGCGGCCGCCCAGGATGTGCAGACGGCGATTGCCCGGGCAGTCAGGATTCTTCCGGCCAACATGCCCAATCCTCCCTCTTTTCATAAGGTGAACCCCGCGGATCAGGCGGTTCTCCATTTATCCCTGAGTTCCCCGACCCTCCCCCTTTCCACCGTTCACGAATATGCGGACACGATGTTAGCCCAGCGAATTTCCATGGTAAACGGGGTGGCCCAGGTCCAGGTTTACGGGGCGCAGAAGTACGCCGTGCGGGTGCAGGTTAATCCCCGGGCTCTGGCCACTCGGCAGATCGGTATTGATGACGTGGCCAGTGCGGTCATAAACGCCAATGTTAACCTGCCCACGGGAACTCTCTGGGGAACCCACCAGGCAATTACCGTGCAGGCCACCGGTCAACTGATGGGGGCCTCGGAATACCGGTCCATCATCGTTGCCAGTCGGGACGGCTTTCCGGTCCGCCTGGGGGACCTGGGGCGAGTTATCGACAGCGTCGAGAATGACAAAATCGCCGCCTGGTATAACCAGGACCGAGCGATCACCCTGGCCATTCAGCGTCAGCCCGGGACCAACACGGTGGAAGTCGTCGACGCAGTCAAGGAACTGATCGATCGATTGCGGACGGAAATTCCCGCCTCCATTCGGCTGGATCTGCTCTATGACCGTTCGATATCGATCCGGGAGTCCGTGACGGACATCAAATCCACCCTCTTTCTGGCCGTTTGCCTGGTCATCCTGGTCATCTTTCTCTTCCTGCGCAACCTTTCTGCCACGATCATTCCCAGCCTCGCTCTTCCCTTTTCGATCGTGGGCACTTTTGCCATTATGTATCTCCTTGACTACAGCCTGGACAACCTTTCTTTGATGGCCCTTATCCTATCGGTGGGATTCGTGGTGGACGACGCCATTGTCATGCTGGAAAACATCATTCGCCACATGGAACGGGGGGAAGGAGTCCTGGAAGCGGCTCTTAAAGGCTCCAAGGAGATCGGTTTCACGATTGTATCCATGACCCTTTCTCTCGTGGTGGTATTTATTCCGGTACTCTTCATGGGTGGAATCCTGGGACGCCTTCTCCATGAATTCGCCGTGACCATCAGCCTGGCGGTCCTGATCTCCGGGATCGTATCGTTGACCCTGACCCCTATGCTCTGCAGCCGTTTTCTGCGTCCCCCGGCAACCATGCGCCACGGCCGGTTTTACGCGCTCTCAGAACAAGCGTACGCGGGCATGCTGAAGGCTTACGAGTGGAGTCTCAGAAAGACCCTCGATCACGGATTGGCCACCCTCATCCTCTCGGGATTGATTCTCGTGGCCACGGTTTATTTGTTTATCATCATTCCCAAGGGGTTCCTACCGAGTGAAGACACCGGCCAGATCATCGGCTTTACGGAGGCAAACCAGGGGATCTCCTTCGAAGCGATGCAAAAGCGTCAAAAAGAGGTCGCGGCGGTCATCTCCGAGGATCCTCATGTGGAAGCCTTCATGTCTTCGATCGGGCCCAGTGGATCCAGCCCGGCTTCCAACACCGGACGGTTCACCATCCGCCTCAAATCTCGAAACGAGCGGGATCGGAGCGTGGACCAAATCATCCAGGATCTCCGGCCGAAACTGTCGGCAATTCCGGGGATCCAAGTTTTTCTGCAGAACCCGCCCCCCGTCCGTATCGGGGGGCGCCTGACCAAAAGCCAGTATCAGTTCACCTTGCAGGGTACTGACTTGGATGCCCTCTATCGTTATGCTCCTCTCCTGGAGGCCAAGCTCAGGCAAATTCCCGGGTTGGAGGATGTGACTTCGGACCTCCAAATTAAGAACCCCCAGGTCAATGTCGAGATCAACCGGGATAAAGCCTCTCTGCTTGGGGTTACCGCCCAGCAGATTGAAGACGCCCTCTCCAGCGCCTATTCCTCCCGGCAGGTTTCGACCATTTACGCACCCAACAATTCTTTTCAGGTGATCCTGGAGCTGGAACCCCAACATCAAATGGACCGGGCGGCGCTCGGCATGCTTTACATCCGTTCATCCAAAGGCGGTCTGGTTCCGCTTAATGCGCTGGCGAATGTGAGCGCGAGTGTGGGGCCCCTGACCGTAAACCATCAGGGTCAGCTGCCGGCGGTGACCCTTTCTTTCAGCCTCCGGCCGGGGGTCTCTTTGGGGGAGGCGGTCTCTGCGGTTCAAGGGGCCGCCTGGGCCATGCTGCCTCCCACCATCACCACGAGCTTCCAGGGCACCGCTCAGGCCTTTCAATCTTCCATCAAGGGTCTGGGAATTCTTTTGGTCATGGCCATCCTGGTCATTTACATCGTCCTGGGAATTCTCTATGAGAGCTTCATCCACCCGCTGACCATTCTCTCTGGCCTCCCCTCGGCGGGGGTCGGGGCGCTGCTGATGCTCCTCCTCTTCAGCGTTGAGCTGGATATTTATGGCTTTGTCGGGATCATTATGCTGATCGGGTTGGTGAAGAAGAACGCCATCATGATGATCGATTTCGCCCTGGAGGCCCAGCGAAAGGAAGGAAAAAGCCCCGCCGAGGCAATTTATCTGGGCTGCCTGATCCGCTTTCGCCCCATCATGATGACGACCATGTGCGCCCTTTTAGGAACCCTGCCCATTGCCATCGGCTGGGGGGCGGGCGCCGAGGCACGCCGCCCTCTGGGCTTAGCCGTGGTTGGAGGGCTGCTTTTCTCGCAGCTCATAACCCTCTACATTACCCCCGTCATCTATATTTACCTGGATAAATTCCAAACCAAGGTAAGAGGAAAAACCCGGTCCCCGCGCTTGCAGAAAGTTAATGACCCAGGTTGATTTTGGACTAACCGCTATTGTTTCTGAAAGCCCAGTGGGTTCCTTAGCACGAGAGTCAAGGAATACTTTGAAATTATGAAATTCTTTTTTTACAATTTTTTTCGGCAGAAGAATTTAAATCAAAAGTAACAATTGCTGCTCAGCCATCGGCAAAATCCCAAGGATGATTTCAAAAATTTGTGAATCTTTAAAAGTCAGCTTTTAGGGGGTGCCAAAAGGAAAGAAATTTCCGCTTTTGGAGTTTTTGGCTCACTATTTTAGTTGAATTTTTCAAAAGTTCTCGAAGGAAGGGCAAGGTTGAGATCCAAGGTGAGATCGATCAATCAGGATCTTGTCTTCTCGCATCCTTAGGGACAGAGGGTCAACATTAACACTCTCAGGAAGGTTTTCAACGCGGCTCTTCGGAGGGCAGAAATTGAAGGCTTCCGGTTTCACGATCTCCGTCATACTTTCGCCTCACGCTTGGCACAATCCGGAGTCGATCCTTACGCTATCCAAAGGCTGATGGGCCATAGGACCTTTACGACTACGCAAAGGTATGCACACCATTATTCGGAGAGTTTGCGGGTGGGGATAAAGGCTCTTGAGGCTTCGCGGATTGCGTGGGGAAGAAATCTTAGCACAAATTTAGCACAATCGGCGTGAGGTACATGGGACTTCTGAAGCACAAAATTCCGCAAGTTCTTGAATTGATTGGTGCCGGCGGTCGGAATTGAACCGACACGTCCGCAAGGGACACGGGATTTTGAGTCCCGCGCGTCTACCAGTTCCACCACGCCGGCACAAACCTGCAAGGGTTTAAAAAAACAGGAGAATCTTAAAAATTATATTTTGGCCTCCGGTCCATGTCAAGGAAAATAAAGTCAAACCTGTGTCTTGCCGATAAGATTTTCACGAAACAAAAAGGATTGACAAGCGCTCTAAGTTTGTGATATTTTAATTTTTATTTCGAGCAATTGGCGTGGGGCTGTGGCGCAGCTGGGAGCGCGCTTGAATGGCATTCAAGAGGCCGGGGGTTCGATCCCCCCCAGCTCCACCAAAGATCAAAAGGGGGCCAAATCGGAAGATGCGGCCCCTTTTTTCTTTGGAGGAATTCCTCGCAAAAACATCTTGACATCTATTTCGTCATTTGTCATGATATTTGACGATGACGGCGACAATGAAAAATGGCGAGATTAATTCTCAGTACATAAAGCGGATCTTGGATCTTCCGGCTCTCCTGGAGCAAAAATCCCATTTTCTTTTTCGGCCCTCGCCAAACCGGCAAAACCTCCTTGATCCGTCATTCTTTGCAGGGCGTCCGCCTCTACGATCTTCTCGACACCTCGGTTTTCCTGGCTCTCAGCCAAAACCCTTCCCGGATATCCCAGGAATGCACCCCGGCGGATCGTCTTGTGGTCATCGATGAAGTTCAGCGCCTCCCGATGCTTCTTAATGAGGTCCATCGCCTCATGGAAGAACGGGGAACTCGCTTCCTGCTCACAGGGTCCAGCGCCCGGAAGCTCCGGCGCGGAGGAGTGAATCTGCTGGGCGGACGCGCCCGCCTGAAAAACCTGCATCCCTTGACTTTTCCCGAGCTGCAAAATAAGTTCGACCTCAATCGCGCAGTGCAGCGCGGACTGCTTCCTTCCATTTATTTTTCCGACGACCCGCAAGCGGACCTGCAAGCTTATGCCGGAGTCTATCTACAACAGGAAATCGTTGCCGAGGGGCTTACCCGAAACGTGCCTGCGTTCAGCCGGTTTCTCCAGGTGGCAGCCCTCAGCAATGGGACCATCATAAATTTTACCAACGTCGCCAGTGACGCCCAGGTTGCGCGGACAACCGTTTACGAATATTTTGAAATTCTCAAAGACACCTTGATCCTGCAGGAACTCCCCCCCTGGCGGAAGACGAAGAAGCGCAAGCCGTTGGCTTCCTCAAAATATTATTTCTTTGACGTAGGAGTCGTCGGCTTTTTGCAAGGACGGAGGTTCCGACCGGCAACCCCTGAGTTCGGCCAGGCTTTTGAAACCTATCTGATGCATGAATTGGCCAGCTATCGCGATTATGTCTCGGGAGAGCCATTAAACTACTGGCGGTCGACTTCGGGATATGAAGTCGATTTCATTATCGGCGATCATACGGCGGTGGAAGTAAAAGCGAAGAAAAATGTGTCTCTTCAGGATTTGAAATCTTTACGCGCCTTAGCTGAGGAAGATAAGCTGAAGCAATATCTCCTGGTCAGCCTTGAGCCGGAACGCCGAAAAATCGACAACATCGTAATTCTTCCCTACCGCGATTTTTTGGAGTCCCTGTGGAGCGGAGCGTACCGCTAACCCAATCAATTTTTGAGAAGTTCCCTCTGATCTTCGGCTTCTGTTCAAACTTCCATGCCAGGGATTCTTCACCGCCGGTCTTCTTGTCCGGGCAAGGTCAGACGGGTCTGATTCACCCGTTAAATTGGAGGGGGTCCAAACTTTTAGGTCCTGGGATTATTACAAAGACGACAAGCGACCCTATGCTCTTTCTCCACCTCAATCAGATCAACTTCTTCCTTTTCACATTTTTCCAGCCGTGAAAAACACCGGCTGAAAAAGCGGCAGCCCGTTGGGGCGGCGGAAAGACTGGGAAGCTCGCCTTTTAATAAAATCTGATCCTTTTCCTTCTTCTTGCCGATTTCCGGAATCGATGCCAGAAGAGCCTGGGTGTAGGGGTGGAGCGGGGACCGAAAAAGATCATCCCGCCCTGCCATCTCCACGATTTTGCCTGCATACATCACGGCAATCTGATCACAGCAGTGATCGATCACGCCGAGGTTATGAGAGATGAACAAAATCGTCAAATCCATCTCCCGCTGGATGTCCTTCAGGAGATTTAAAATCTGGGCCTGCACCGAAACGTCCAGGGCCGAAGTCGGCTCGTCCAAAACCAGAAAGTCCGGGTTGACGGACAGGGCCCTGGCAATTCCGACCCTTTGCTGCTGCCCGCCCGAAAGCTCATGGGGATATCGCCGGTAGTGATCGGGCAAAAGCCCCATTTTTTCCATTAAGGCGATGGCTCTAGCCTTTCGTTCCCGAACGCCATACGGAGAGTGAATCGCCATGGCGCGATCAATCACGGTCCCGATTCTCATCCGCGGGCTGAGAGAGGCTTGCGGATCCTGGAAAACGATCTGCATTTCACTTCGCAGCTTTTTCAGCTCTTCGCCGCTCACCCGGCTGATATCCCGGCCTTTGTAGACAACCGCGCCTCCGGTAGGGTCCCACAGCCTGAGAATCGTCCGCCCGACGGTTGTCTTGCCGCAGCCGCTCTCTCCGACCAGACCCAACACCTGGTTTCGGCATATTGAAAAGCTGACATCATCGACCGCCCGCACGAAACCGACGGTTTTTTTTAAAATTCCCTTTTTAATGGGAAAATACTTCCTCAGGTTTTGAACGCGGATCAGTTCTTCCATTACGATCTCCCGATATTAAAACAGGCCACTTTGTGGCCGGGAGCGATTTCTTCAAGAGAAGGTTTTTCCGCCCGGCACCGATCCACCCGCTTCGGACAGCGCGGATGAAATCGGCACCCCCTTGGAGGGTTGATCAGGCTGGGAACGGACCCGGGAATCGTGTTCAATTTCTCCGGCCGGCGGCCGATCCGGGGAATCGACTCGATGAGCCCTTGCGAATACGGGTGCCGATGGCCGGAAAAGAAATTCTCCATGCCGGTTGTTTCCACAATCGAACCGGCATACATAATCGCGACTTCGTCGCACATTTGGGAAATAATCCCCAGGTCGTGAGAGATCAGGAGAAGGGAAAACCCCTGTTTCTGATTCAGGTCCTTCATCAAATTCAGCACCTGGGCCTGAACCGTCACGTCCAGAGCAGTGGTGGGCTCATCGGCGATCAGGAGGGGGGGGTTGCAGGACAGGGCCATCGCGATCATGACCCGCTGCCGCATCCCTCCCGAAAGCTGATGGGGATAGGTCGCGAGGCGTTCTGCCGGGTTTGGAATTCCCACCATTTCCATGATGCGAATGGTTTTCTCTGTCGAGGTTTTCTTTCCTTCCACCTCCTGATGAAGCCCGATCGCCTCGGCAATTTGATGGCCGATGGTGTAGGCCGGATTGAGAGAGGTGAAAGGATCCTGAAAAATCATGGAAATTTTCTTCCCTCGGATCCTGCGCATTTCCTTTTCGGGTAACGTGACCAAATCGACCCCTTCGAAGAGGATCTCTCCATGCCGAATTCTTCCCGCGGGCTTGGGGATGAGTCCCAAGATGGCTTTCCCGGTGACCGATTTTCCGCACCCGGTTTCCCCGACCAGGCCTAAGGATCCGCCTTTGCGGATTTCCAAACTCACGCCATCGAGGACTTTGAAAATGCCCTCGTCGGTGTGGAAATCCAGTTTGAGATCTTTGATCTGGAGCAAATATTCATTCATCGCGATCACGGGTGATCATCCGGCAAAACGCCAATCGAGTCGTCACCCCGGCGAAAGCCGGGGTCCAGGGGGTCGTTCACAGAATACCGGGAACTGTCTGGATTCCGGCTTTTGCCGGAATGACGGAAAAAAGATTTTTGAGATTTTTTACGGAGCCGTCAAATTTTCATCCGCGGATCCAAAGCGTCACGCAATCCGTCCCCCAGAAGGTTGAACCCCAGGGTGACAATCATGATGGCAAAACCCGGAAACAGGGACACGTGCGGGGACTTCTGCAGGTAGCCGCGACCCTCAGCCAACATGGCCCCCCATTCGGGCGTAGGGGGCTGCACCCCCAGTCCTAAAAAGCTCAAACCCGACGCAATCAAAATAATGGCCGCCACCCGGATGGTCAGCAAGACGACAATCGTCGGAATGCAATTCGGAAAAATGTACCGGAGGATGATGGCCCCGTTGCTCTCGCCCACCGCCCGGGCGGCGGTTACGTAATCCCGGGTCTTCTCGCTGACAAAGGAGCTGCGGGTGATCCGGATGAACTGCGGAACGGAGGAGGCCCCCGCCGCGATGATCACCGCCGTCAAGCCGACCCCTATGGCCGCAACAATCGCGATCGCCAGAAGCAGCCCGGGAAAAGAGAAAAGAACGTCGGTGATAAAGACCACTGCCGCATCCACTTTCCCCCCGTAATACCCGCCGGCCGCCCCAAGGATCGTCCCGATCCCGAGGCCGATCAACACGGCGAAGACCCCAATTTCCAAGGTAAGGGCCGTCCCCCAAAGCAGTCGGGACAGGACATCCCGCCCCACCTGGTCGCAGCCCAGCCAATGTTCCTGGCTCGGCCCGGCCCCCACCAAATCCAGGTTCTGTTTCATGGGATCATGCGGCGCAAGATAGGGAGCCAATAGGGCCGTTAAGAAGAAAAGGGAGACAATCCCCAGCCCGACCATGGACATCCGGTTTCGTCTCAACCGTGTCCAGGTGAGCCTCCATTCTCTTTTTTCCGGGACGGAATTCTCTCGGGGTTCCATATTCAGAGGGAAAAGGGGACTTCTGTCAAGCGCCTCATTCGTAATGAATCCTCGGGTCAACATAGGTATACAAAAGGTCCACCGCCAAATTTACCAGGACAAAACCGGCGGCAAAGATGAGCACTCCCGCCTGCACGACAGGGTAATCCTTGGCAAAAATGGCATCCACCAGGAGCCATCCCAGACCCGGCCAGGTGAAAACGGTCTCAACGAGAACCGCGCCTCCCAGCAGATAACCAAACTGCATGCCCACGATGGTGATCGTCGGCATCAGCGCATTTTTCAGGGCGTGCTGAAAAACGACCCTTACTTCCTTTTGGCCCTTGGCCCGGGCGGTCTGGATGTAATCCATCTGCAGGACTTCCAGCATGCTGGAGCGGGTCATCCGCGCCGTCACGGCCGCCGAAGGGGCTGCCAGAGTGATCGCCGGAAGGAAGATGTGGAAAAAACCTCCGGCGCCTCCCGCCGGGAACCACCCCGCATAGACGCTGAAGAACAGGATCAAAAGGAGGCCGGTCCAGAATGTGGGGGCGGAAATGCCCAGCAGAATGAGTCCCATCGTGGTATAGTCCCAGACCGTATTTTTCCGGGTGGCCGCGGTTACCCCGATGAGGATGCCGAAAACCACCGACAGGCCGATGCTGGCCGCGGCAAGTTTCAGGGTGTTGAGAAACCGGGGCCAGATCTGTTTGATCACGTCATCCCGCGACCGGATGGATTCGCCGAAATTGCCCCGGATCACGTTCTTGAGAAAGATTCCGTATTGAACATACAGCGGCCGATCCAACCCCAATTGTTCCCGGATGGCCTGGACATCCTTTTCCTCCGCATCGATCCCGGCCATGGCCCTGGCGGGATCTCCCGGCACCACCTGGAGAATAAAAAAAGATATCATCGTGATGGCAATCAAAGTGGGAAACAGCATCAGAATCCTGCGGAGGATGTAATTCTTCATCTCGCGCTTTTCTTCCTGTTGTTCCAGCAATCTTGAATAGGGGCGAGTCGACAACGGAGGGCTCGCCCCCTTGCCGACCTTTTACGGTTTCCGCTCAAAAAGAACCCCTTCTTTTCTGAAGCTCAGAATCTCCTCCTGGGAAAGGCCCAGAAGATTCCGAAGAGTCTCTTCATTGTGCTCCCCGAGATGTGGAGGGCGCCCCTGGGGGCCGGAAGGGGTAGTTGAAAATTTAAAAGGCGTATTGACCACTTTTACGGTCGTGTCCTTTTTCAGCTCGACCTCCATCAGCATGTTTCTTTCCTTCACCACCGGACTGGCAACGATTTCCGCAATCGTATTGACTTTGCCGTAGGGGATGTCGTATTTTTCGAATATTTCCGAGGCTTCTTTCATTGTTTTACTTTTCGCCCATTCCCGCACCAGCCGGAAATAATCCTGAAAGTTTTCGAGTTTTACCCTCTCTTCCATCGTCCGGAAACGAACATCCGCAAGAAGCTCCGGCCGGTTCATGGCCCGAACCACCCCCTCGAAATTCATGAAAAGGGCGGCGGCCATCTGGCCGTCCTTCATTTGCAGGGGGGGACGAAAAGCGACCCCCGGATGGTCGAGCTGCCCTCCGGAAAAAATAAACTTTTGAATCGTGGAATCATTCGCGGCCAACAGACAATCGAGCATCGAGATATCAATCGCCTGGCCCTCTCCGGTTAATTCCCGGTGGTATAAGGCCGCCAGGATGGCGATGGCGGCGTTCAGAGAGGCATAGCTGTCTCCAAAGGAAATCGGAAAACCGGGGGGGCTCGCGCCGGGCCCCATCATCTGGCCGGCGCTGTAATCCAACCCGCTGTAAGCCTGGATAATATCCGTGTAGGCCAGACGGGTTTTTTCCGGCCCGGTTTGCCCAAAACCGGATATGGAGCAAAAGATCAGCCGGGGGTTGACCGCGGAGAGAGCCGGGTAGCCCAAACCCATCTTTTCCATGACCCCGGGGCGGAAATTTTCGATTACCACGTCGCACCGGGGGACAAGCTTTTTCAGGAGTTCGATCCCCTTGGGGCTCCGCAGATTGATGCCGAGGCTTTTTTTCCCCACGTTGAACTGGGTAAAGTAGCTGGCAAATCCTCCCTGGAAAGGCGGATGGTGCCGAACGGAATCACCGCTCTCGTTTTCAACCTTGATTATCTCCGCCCCCAGGTCAGCCAGAATGCGTGTGCAAAAGGGGCCGGACAAAACCCGGGTGAAATCCAAAACCCGCAGCTTTTGCAGGAGTCCTTTTTCCCTCTCCCCTTCCATCCTCTTCCTCCTACTCCAACCAGACGTTCAGAACATTAAAGGAATCGGAGACGGGGACTCTTGTCGCCTCCACGCCCCGAACCGTTTTTTTGGACACGATATTGTAGTTCATGTAATAGATGTTCTCGCAGTACGCCTCATCCGCGGTGATCATCTGGATTTCCTTGAGGATCTCTTTTCTCTTGTTCGGGTCCCATTCCACAAATTGTTGTTCGATCAACTTTTCCACTTTCGGATTCTGATAAAAACTGGTGGCGCTGTTCGGTCTCATCCTCGAAATGGACCAGTGCGCGTCTTCCTTTCCCGGCAGGGAGACCATAAACGAATCCCCCGTGGTCTTCTCCCGGGGCAGAAGCAGGGCCGTAATCCAGGGACCAAAGCCCATTTTTTCGGTCAGGCACTCGAATCCGACCCCGTTCAACTGGTTCTGAATGACCGCCACCATTTCATCGCACATGGGATAGCGGCCCGTGGGATAGCGAATCTTGAGCGTGAGTTTCTCCCCGGCCTTCTCCCGGATGCCCCCTTTCCCCGGAATCCAGCCGGCGTCCGTCAGGATTTTTCGGGCTTTTTCCGGATCGAAAATCGAGGGATCACTCGGATGGCTCCCCCAGATGAAGGAGGGAACGGGGGAAGTCGCTATTTGGCCATGCCCCAGCAATATTTTATCCACCAGGGTTTTCCGATCAATCGCCAGCCGAATGGCCCGGCGTACGGCCGGATCGTTCGTCGGTTTGGCGATATTGTTCAGGGTCAGAGAAAACACCTCGGTCGTAGGCCATTCGACGACGCTGAACTTTTTTTCTTTCAGCACTCTTTCCAGGTCGGGGACATCCAGGTTATAGGCCAGGTCGACCTGCCCGGTATTGAGCATGTTCATTCGGGAAGAGCTTTCGGGAACAAAGAAAAATTCAATCCGGTCCAAATTCGGCCGGCCCTTCCAGTGATTCAGATTTGCCTCCAAAACCACCTTTTCCCCCTGGAGCCATTCCTTTAATTTATAGGGCCCCGTTCCCACCGGGTGGGCCCCGACTTTGTCGCCCCATTTCTTGACCGAGGCCGGGCTCATCATCCCGATATAGCTCTGAACAAAAAAGGATTCCACCGGCACCGCCGGCACTTTGAGATTCACCCGCACCGTATAGGCGTCGATGACCTCCACATTCCGGATCAAGGGCGCATAGGTGTTGCTAAAGGGCCCCACCGGCGGACCCAAGAGCCGGTCGAAATTGAATTTGACCGCCTCGCCATCGAAGGGGGTTCCATCGGTGAAGGCGACGTTTTTCCGCAGGAAGAACGTCCAGGCCATCTTGTCCGCAGAAACCTCCCATTTCGTGGCCAACCAGGGAATCGCCTCCGGCAGATTCGTCTTTTCATTGATCCGGTAATAAATCAGCCTTTCAAACATATGGGCGTCAATATAAATATCTCCGGATCCGCTGGCATTGTGCGGGTCCATTTTGACCGCGGTCATGCCATACCCGATCTTCAAAGTTCCACCCTTTTTCTGCGCCAGGGCCGGGTCCGCAAAAAAGGAGGATGCAAAAAGAAACAGGGTTACCCCTCCAAGAATGAAAAGCTTGTATGCCCCACCCCGGTATTTCATGCCGCCCCTCCTATGGGAATTTTTCCGGATTTTTCTTTTTGATGATCCCGTAAAAATTCACGGGAACGATGGTTTTGTAAAAAGCTCTCCCGCCGCAGGCGGGACTAGGCGCGCAAAAACGGAGGCGTGAGGCCCCTTAGGGGCCGCAACGACGAAGTTGAAGCGCAACGACGCAGATGGACTTTTTACGAGACCATCAATTTTAGAAGCCGGGCCGCGTTACCCCCCATCCACTTCTTCTTGACGGAATCCTTCAGCGGCAATTCCTCCATCTCCTGGATGACCTGCTTCAGCGGCAGACCTAACGTCATCCAGGAGCTGGCGAAAAGAACCTTGTCCTGAAGAACCGTATTCCCGAAGTGAAGAAGCATCTCGAACCCGCTTCCGGGTTTAGGAATATGTTTCGGCCGGTGGGCGGCGAGATCAATATAGATATTCGGGTGCCGCCTGACTAATCCCACCAATTCGGGCACCCACGGCCAACCTCCCAGACCGGCGATGATCTTCAGTTCCGGAAAATCACGAGCCACTTCATCCAGATAAATCGGCCTGCCAAGATCCATGGAGCGGTCGGTCGCATAGTTCATGGAGGTGTGGGAGCGAATCGGGATATCCAGTTCGACGCATTTGGCAAAAAAAGGATAGTATTTTTTGTCGTTCACATAGATTTTTTCGCGAAACGGCGAGACGACAAACCCTTTGAACCCCATCTCCTTCACCAAACCTTCCAGCTTCCGCACCCCTTCCATTCCTTCGAAAGGGCTGATCCGCGCCCAAGGGATCAACCGGTCCGGGTAGGCCTTTGCCAGACTGGCCGTATGTTCGTTCGAGGCGTTCCGGCCGGTGCCGATGCAGGCGCGCGCTACGCCGGCTTCATCGAGCATGCGGATGAACTGCTCGTTGGTCATGGCTCTTTGGAGGGATTTCTCCATGATCATTTCAGCGATTTTCTGAAGCCCCAACTTTTCTTTTGCCTCCTCAAATTCCGCGAGGCTCATTCCGATCTCGGCCGCCCACCGGGGTCCGAAGAGGTTGAAATAGTTCACCATTCCCGTTCCTGTCCTCTGGCTTTTGGCCTCCGACTGCAGGCTGGCCTGAACGGCTTCTTTGGTGGGAATATCGCATTCCACATCGATGATCACAGGTTTTCTCCTTTCCTCGCCTATTGCCGGAATCTCAGGCAGGGCGCTAAGGTTTGGCGCAGCTTCTAACCCCGCGTCAAGATTCCCTCGCGGGTAAATTCCTCAACATCGGTTTTTGACATCCCCAACATCTCCCCCAGGATCTCTTCATTGTGTTCCCCCAAACGCGGAGGGGGGCCTTGGGGCCGAACCGCCTTGCCGGAAAACTTGAAGGGGGTATTCACCAGCTTCACGGGCCCCTCACCCGGCAAATCTACCGGCACCAACATTTCACGCTCCTCTACGACCGGGCTGTTGACCACCTCGGCAATGGTATTGACCCGCCCGTAGGAAACTTCGAATTTTTCAAATATCTCGCTGGCCTCGGCGATGGTTTTTTGTTTTGCCCATTCCCGAACGATTTTGAGAAATTCATTGAAATTTTCCCATTTCGACCTGGCGGCAACCGTCTTGAACCTTTCGTCTTCCAGAATTTCCGGCCGCCCGATGGCCCGAACGACCCGTTCAAAATGCCAGGCTAAGGCCGCTGCCAGGTGGCCGTCTTTCATCCGCAGCGGAGCCCGGAAGGCGATCCCGGGAGTCTCCTGGGTTCCCCCGGAGAAAACACATTTCTGCAGGCTGGAATCGTTGGCCGCCAGCACACAATCCAGCATGGCGATATCGATCCACCGGCCTTCCCCCGTCCGATCCCGGTGCCGGAGAGCGGCCAAAATTCCCACGGCGGCATTCAAGGAGGCATAGGTGTCAGCGAAGGAGTAAGGGAAGCCGGGCGGGTCTGCATCCGGCCCCATCATCTTCCCGGCGATGGAATCCATTCCGCTGTAGGCCTGGATATTGTCGGTAAAAGCCAACCGATGCACCTCGGGGCCCGCCTGACCGAACCCCGAAATGGAGCAAAGTATGATCGCCGGTTTGATTTCCTTCAAAACGGAATAATCCAACCCCATCCTTTTCATGACCCCGGGGCGAAAATTTTCCACGACCACATCCGAAAGCCGGATGAGCTTTTTGACCAGCTCTAACCCCTGCGGATGGCGGAGATTGATCCCCAGCCCCTTCTTTCCGGCGTTGAACTGGGAAAAATAATGGCTGTATCCCCCTCTTAAAGGCGGGGTCAGACGGGTATGATCTCCGCTTCCTGTTTCCACCTTGATCACCCGCGCGCCCAGATCCGAAAGCATTCGCGTGCAGAATGGCCCGGATAGAACCCGGGTGAGATCCATAACGATCAGGCCGCTCAATAGTTTATCGTTTTTTTCCTCAGGCATTCAATCCATCCTTCCTCTTTCCAGGGAGCATTCATTTCCGGGGAATCTTTTCCACGCGGTACTCTTTGACCACCGCCTCATCGAGGGTCATGCCCAGGCCGGGCTTGCCGCTCAGCCGGGCCCGGCCGTTTACGATCTCCGCCCCCTCCTTCATAAGGTTCGCCTCTAACTTGAACCAGGGAGTTTCCATCAAGATTACATTGGAAAAAAGAAGGCTGAGGTTCGTCGTTACGGCCAGGATGGGGCCGAATTTGAAATTATGAGGCGCCACCGGAATGTTTCGCGCCTGGGCCATGGCGTAAACTTTGAAAGACTCCAGGATCCCCCCTACAACCATGACTTCGGGCTGCAGGATGTCCACAGCCTCCAAATCCAGAATCCCCTCGAACCCGTAAATCGTGGATTCATTTTCCCCCCCGGCAATCGGAACCGGGGAACGGCGTCGCAGCCGGGCTAATGCTCGGTAATCATCCGGCGGCCAGATGGGTTCTTCAAACCAGCCGACGTTATAATCGGCCAGCTGTCTGGCAAAGCTTTCGGCTTCAACGGTATTGAAGTAGCCGTTCACATCCATCGTCACTTCCCTGTCGTTCCCCACCGCTTCGCGGGCGGCCTTCACCGACTCGATGTCCACCTGGTGGAGCTTGACCGATTTGAATCCGGCCTCAATGGCGGATCGGGCGGCAATCCCCACCTCCTCCGGGGTCCGGTAAGTCTGCAGGCTCGCATAGGCCGGGACACTCTGGTCTTCGACTTCGCTGCCCAAGGCCCGCAAGGTGGGGTAGGGAGCGACGGTCCGCTTGGCCACTCCCCCAAGCAGGGCATAAACGGGGACTCCCAGATGCTTCCCTAAAATATCCCATAGAGCCATCTCCACCGCGCTGACCGCTACGGAATAAATCCCAACCCGTCCCGAGTAGAACCCCGAACGATACATGCGTTCATACAACCCGGCCACGTTCGTGGCCTCCTGCCCGATGATCTCGGGGCTCAGCATATCGCGAATCACGGCCGCGATAGCCGTGGTGGCATTTCCATGATACGCATCCCCTAATCCTTCCAGCCCGTTATCACATCTCACCCGCACCAGCATGAAGGCCCCATAGTTCCGCCCGACCGGTTTGGGCATCGTCGAGGAAGCCAGCGGGATATTCACCTGAATCAATTCGATTTCCTGGATCTTCATATTCAACCCCCTTTAAGTTCTCCCCTCGGCGGCAGCCGCTTTCAGGAGATGGTAATTGCCGGACCACCGTATTTTTTCATTCGCCTTTCATCCAGTTCGACGCCATATCCGGGCCGGTCAAAAACCGTGACGACGCCTTTTTCCATCTTGAATCCCGGATCCGCAATGTCGTCGCTCAAATCAATCGGTCCCGACATTTCACAGGCATATTTGATATTCCGATAAAAGGCGACGGCGAAATGAGCGGAAGCCGTGGTGCTGACGGCAAGCTCCATCGACGAGCATACAAACATTGGAATATTCCGGAGTTCCATGTAATGGGCCAGTTTTTTCGCCAGGGTGATCCCGCCGGGGCGGTAGACCTTCAGCCCGAAAACGTTGCCCGCGCCCAGGCGATCCAGCTGGATCGCATCATAAATGGAATAGAGGGATTCATGCGGCATCACCGGGGTGTGAACGGAAGAGGCGACCCGGGCAAGCCCCTCAAAGTCATACCAGGCCGTAGGCTGCTCGGCAAGCTCGATGTCATAAGGCTCCAGAGCCTTGATCGCCCGGATCGCCATCGGGGGCGCGTAAGCCTGGTTGAAGTCGACCCGCAGTTTGATCTCCGGCCCCACCGCCTCCCGGATCCTGCGCATGCTCTCCACATCCTTCTGGATCCCCCAGCCGGCCTTGATCCGGACGCTGCGATACCCCGCCTCTACCCAGGCCGCCGTTTCTTTGGCCATCTGCTCGGCCGGCCCCAAGCCCACGAACCCCCCGGCCAGGGGGATGGACTCCGTTGTCTTCCCGCCCAAAAGCTTGTACACGGGGACATTCAAGGCCTTCCCCATAATGTCATAGAGGGGTAAATCCAGGGCCGCCTTGGCCATGCCGTTCCCCGGCACGGCCGTATCCATCTTCCACCAAATCTTTTCGATATCGAAGGGGTTTTCACCGATCAGAAGCGGCGCCAGATGTTTGGAGGCGATCCCCATAACCGTTTCCTGGGATTCGCGGGAAATGGGAACCCAGGGGGCGGATTCGCCGATCCCCACGATCCCTTCATCGGTGTAAATTTTCGTGATTACATATTCCGCCGTTTCCCAAGAGGCAAAGGATATGGCAATTTTTCTCTTGAGAGGAACGGCGACCGGAATGATCTCGATCCGAACGATTTTCATTGGTATTCTCCCTGTTCGCACAATTCATTTACGGCTATTTTAAAAAGATCCCCGCTCGGCGGAGGATATAAATCTTCAAAAGAAAAGGATCCTCTTCTGCCACCAGGTCTTTTCTTCCCCGCTTCGTGGCTTCCAGGAAAATGGGGAGGAAGGCTCGTCCCTTCCTCCCCCAACCGTGGATTAACCTAAGTGTTGCATAAATATCCGTCTAATTTGGCCGTCATTCCCGCGAAAGCGGGAATCCAGAAATACATCCTGGATTCCGGGTCAAGCCCGGAATGACGAATGTTGAAGGCCTCCGAAGGTGATCTCCGGCAACAGCTTGATATTGGCCCTGAAATGCAATCCTGACAGGTGTTCTCATCATCCGTCGCAATACATTTATGCACCTGATGAGTTAATTTTTGATCTTTCCCAACTTGATCAAAATGGGTTTGGTCTTTGCCGCCAAATCCTTGTGGTACTTGTCAACCTGGACGCTGTCTAAAAAGTGGGGCGTCACTTCAAAAGACTGAGATACCTTTTTGAAGTCCGCACTGTCCATGGCCTTATGAAAAGAGTCCTGGAGTGTTTTCACCACCTCTTTGGGGATTCCCGGAGGACCGTAGACCGAAAGGAGAGATTCCACGATCACATCGTATCCCATCTCTTTGAGAGTGGGAATGTCAGGCAGTCCGGGCATTCTTTCCGCCAGGTAGGTCGCCAAGCCGCGCATGCTGCCATCGCGGATATGCGGAATGGCTTCCCCCACGCCCGTGAAAGCATGCGCATGCCCTCCCAGGACGGCGGCCACTGCCGGAGCCCCTCCCTGATAGGGGACCAGTTTCATCTTCAAGTTCAGTTTTTCCTCCAGCATCCAAATGGGAAGGTTTTCCATGGAATCGGGATTGGAGGTGGACAGGGATGCCTGCCCGGGATTTTTCTTTACGTATTCCAGGAACTCATTGAAGGTTTTCCACGGCGAATCGGCTTTGACCGCGAAAGTAAAGGGGTAAATTCCATAGGCCATGATCGGTGTTTTTTTAAAAATATCGTAAGGAGGCTTCCGCAAAAAGTGGGCGATGTTGAAAGCACTGCTGGCATAAACCCCCACCGTATATCCATCCGGAGCCGCATTGTGAACGGCCGAGCCCGCGATAAATCCTCCCGCCCCTGTTTTGTTTTCCACCACGACCGGGACCTTTACGATTTCCGTCAACCGTTTCGCCAGCATCCGGGAGGTCATGTCCGTAGACCCGCCGGGAGCGGCCCCTACAATTATCGTCACCGTTTTATCCGGGAATGCTGCTCCGGCATTCCCGGTGAAGACCACAGCGAACATCCCCACAAGAATTAGGACCCTCCAGGTTCTCTGTTTCATCGGCTTTCCTCCTTTTGGTTTTTTAGGTTCTACGTTCCTTTCGTCTGCGAACAACGATTTGGCGTTTTGGGTGAGGTGGTCAACGACCTTGGGGATAGACTTTCTTCAGCTGTTTCAAACCGCTTTGGAAAAACGGCGCCAGGAGAGATAGAAAAGCAATAAACAGCAGGGTCGCCGAAATAGGCCGGGTGAAAAAAATCGCCGGACTTCCGTTGGAATAGATGAGCGCCTGACGAAGAGAGCTCTCCAGCATAGGGCCGAGAACATAAGCCAAAATCAGGGGAGCGGCATCGTATTCGAATTTTCTCATCAAATATCCCACCAACCCGAAGGTCACCATCACCAGAACATCGGTTGGGTTATAAGCAAGGCTGAAGGCGCCCACGAAGCAGATCAGCGCGATAAGCGGAGAAAGAATGGGGGCTGGGATTCGTAGGATGTTGATGAAGATGCCGATCAAAGGAAGATTCAATACCAACAGCATAAAGTTCCCGACATACATGCTGGTTACAACCCCCCAGAAAACCTCGGGAGCTTTGTTCAAAATTTGTGGACCCGGGGTCACCCCGTGGAGCAAGAAGGCTGCCAGCAAGAGGGCGGTAATCACGTTGAACGGAAGCCCCAGAGTCAAAAGGGGGATAAAAGCGCCCGCCGTCCCCGCATTGTTGGCTGTTTCCGGGCCGGCCACCCCTTCAATGGTCCCGGTGCCGAATCTCTCGGGATGCCTGGAGACCCTTTTCTCAAGCCCGTAGGAGATGAAAGAGGCCAAGTTCGCTCCCCCACCCGGCAGAATACCCAATAAAAAACCCAGAGGCGTGGCCCGAAGAATGGGGGGTATGGCATCTTTCCATTCTTGCCGGGTCGGCAAGAGCGTTTTAAGGCTGACGGAAGCCGATATAACCCCGTGCCGCTCCTCCGATCCTTCCACCAGAGTCAGCACCTCCGCAATCCCGAACAACCCCATAGCTAAGGGGACAATATTAATCCCATCCAGAAGCGTGGAGATGCCAAAGGTGAACCTTTCATTTCCCTCCAGCGGATCTAAACCAACGCAGCCGAGGATCAGACCGACAACCGCCATGGTGATGGATTTAAGCGGGGATTTGCTGGAAAGGTAAGTGACCAAAGTCAATCCGGCAATCATGAGGGAAGTAAATTCAGCGGACCCAAAGCTCAAGGCAACGGCAGCCAGCGGAGGAGCTAAGAGAGTAATGCCGATAATCCCCGCCGTACTCCCGATGAAAGATCCGACGGCGGCGATCGTAAGGGCGGCCCCGGCCCTCCCCTTTTTGGCCATTTGGTAGCCTTCGATGCAAGTGACTACGGTGCAACCCTCTCCCGGGATGTTCATCAGCACGGAGGTAAGCGTTCCCCCATAAGCCACACCGTAATAAATACCCGCGAGCATGATAATGGCAGAAGTAACATCCAATTTGAACGTCAGGGGAAGCAATAAAGCAATGGTCGCTCCGGGACCCAACCCCGGAAGGATTCCGACCACCGTCCCCACGATGGTCCCGACCAGAGCAAAGAAGAGGTTCGGCAGAGAAAGGGAAACGCTAAACCCCATTAGGACATTCTCAAACATGCCGATCATTCCCTTTCACATGGGTCTCAAAATCGAAGCCAACGGGCCTTCGGGCAATTGAACGGAAAGAAACCGGACGAAGAGGAGATGGGAAATAGTTGCGGCAATCAAGGTGATCGTTAGGGTTGTTTTCCAGGACTGATTTTCCACAAACTTCAGAATAAAGGCTAAGAATCCGACAAGAGTCAGGGTATAACCGACTTTGCCAAAGATCAGGGCAAAGGTGAAAAAGGAGATGAGGTAGAAATAAAATTTCCTTTTGTGCGGTCCAAGGATCTCTGGGATTCGGCACATCTGCTCTGTTTGCCTCCAGGCGCGGAAAAGAATTATGAGGCTGAGCGTCGCCAGCAGGAGGCTTAACCCCATGGGGAAAAAGCCGCTGCTGGGCCCGAAAGGCCCCCAGACGACCAGCTCCCTGGTTTGCCAAAACAATAGAGCGGCGAAGGCAAAAAGAACTCCTCCGCTCATATAATCCAGCTTTTTCATATCGGCCCTTCCTTCAAGAAGCGGGCATTCTGTTTCCCCCCGCTGGTTCATTCCCAACGAGCCTTAAATTATTAAGGGGGGCTCTTGCAAAAGTCGTTTGCTCTGTCATTCCGGCGAAAGCCGGAATCCAGAATGTTTTTAAAATCCTGGATTCCGGGTCGCGCTTCGCTTGCCCGGAATGACGACTTTCTACTGCTTTCATAGTTTTGCAAAAGCCTCAAGTGTCTCATTATTGATGATCTCGTAAAAAGTCGAAATTTCATATAATTTGTCATTCCGGCGAAAGCCGGAATCCAGTTATTTCAAGACGTTCTGGACCCCGGCTTTCGCCGGGGTGGCGGCCTACTTGACTTTTTACGAAGTCATCATTATTGAATTGACACCGCCTGAAGTTCCATGGCTGTTTGCGCGTCATGCCCGCAGGTCTTAAGCGGGCATCCGGGGCTTTTCTGGATTCCCCGGTCAAGCCGGGGAATGACGGGGTTTGAGATGGCCCTGTTGTCACCATTATGAGACTTTTAATAACAATCCTGATTCTATTACCCATCCGCAACAGCCTCGATTCGATAGCTCCCGACCGCTGAACGGACCCTCTGAAACCCCGATCTCTCAAGGATCGGGTCGCCCCCTACCCGGCGCTTGTCAGGGACAAAAGCCCCTTCAGATCCGGAAGCTGCTCAAAGGAAAAGAGCAACGAAAGAAGCCGTTCGGAGCTTTCCGGCGGGAGAACTTGTTTTGCGCAGGACCGGAATTTAGACTTCAGGCCTTCATCAGGAACGGGATTCAGGGGATGGCCAATGGCCGTATCCACCCTTTTTTGATGCGTTCTCCCGCTTTTCAAAAAGATTTTCACATTTGCATTCTCGGTTCCCCGATACCCCAGAGAAACCATTTCCGGATCGGCAAAGAGCGTGACCGCCCCCATCAAATCTTTGACCCGGGCGTCTCTGAGGCGCTCTCCCGTAAAATTCTCCAGGGTAACCTTTCCGTCCACAAGGGCCAAGGAAAGACAGAAAGACATGCTGAAACGGCCCTCCCCAATATTTTGCGGATTTCCATAGGGAAGATTGTCTAACACCAGGGGCACCGTGCCCACGCGAATTCCGCTGATCTCTGCCGGGTCTAACGAATTTTCTTCTCTCAGGGAAAGAACGGCATCGATGGCGGTATGCGCGGAAGCACAGCAGGGATACAGCTTGAAGCCATTTTTCAGGATTTCAAAGTTCTGCCCCAGGTCCCAGGTTAATTCCCCTTTGCAGGAAGGAGAAGAAAATGCCTCGCCAAAGGACTTTTTGCCGTCAAAAATATCCGGATCCCCATAAATCCCCAGCGAAGCCAGAATCGCGGCTTTCAAGCCATTCTGGGCCGTTTGCCCGGCATGAAAGGGTTTCGTCGGAGTCCCGTTATTGCGGCGCAAGCCCCCGGAAAAACTTCCGGCGATTCCGAACATCCCGCGCAGAGCCTCTCGATCCAAATCCAGGAGTTTTCCGCAGGCAGCCGCAACCCCGAAAATTCCGCAGGTTGCTGTGGGATGCCAGCCCTGTTGGGAATGGGCGGGCTCAACGCTGTTGGCGACTCGGCTCGAAATCTCCGCCCCCGTTATGAAGGCGGTTAAGACCTCTGAGCCGCTTTTTCCCAATTCTTCCCCCATGGCAATGACCGCCGGAGCGAGGGTCACGGAAATATGGCCGATGTTTGCCTTTACGTCATCGTAATCCAGGACATGCCCAAGCGTGCCGTTAATAAAGGCGGCCCCTTCCATCGAAGTCTGATCCCGACATCCCCAAACGGAGCAGTTTCCTTTTTGACGGCAGATATATTTCTTCAAAGCCTTGGCAATCGGCTGGGTCGATCCGGCCAGAGCCACGCCCACATAATCCACAAAACAGCGCTTGGCGGCATGGACACAAGCAGCCGGCAGAGCGGCAGCGCGGGTCTCAGCGATAAAATCAGCGAATCTGGAGGCGGTTCCCTCTCTGGGCATCTATTTGTCGAACCGGTTTCGAATCAGAGTTAGGGTCCTCTGCATCTCGTTAAACTCAATCATTAGCCCCTCATCTACCCCCTGTCCGGGTTTGGCTAAGAGAAACTCCGCCCGAACGGCCAAGGCAACCTGGGCGGAGATACGGGCAGATTGGTCGGTGCCATTGACCGTTCCTCCGATATAAGCCGCCATTTTCATCTCCCGGCACATCAAAACAGCCTGGATCGAATTGTGGATCCCCCCAAGGTCGGGAGGTTTGATCTGAACGATATCCCCGGCCCTCGCTTCGGCAAATAATTTGATGTCCTCTAAAGTATTACACCATTCATCTGCAATCACCCTGACCTGCAGCCCCTTCCGCCTCAGGACATCCACCAAATCCCGATACATTTGGACCTGGGTCTGCCGCGTCGCGGCAATAATGGGGGTCTCAATCATCAGAGGAAAGGGGGCGCAAGCCCCCTCAAGACTGCCCAGATATTCCGCAATGCGGGGGAGGCTGAGCTGAAAGGCTTCCCCGATGGTCCCATAAACATCCAGGTGGATCGTGGGGCGATAGTCGGGGGAACCGATAGCTTGGATCCGGGTTTTTAACCACCGGGCGTAGTCGAGCAGTTTTTCCCCCCTCAGGCCGAGATCCCTTTCCATATGGCTGGTTGATCCATGGGGCAAGAATGGAACTTTCTTCAGGATCATTTTATCGATATTGATTCTTTGTTCGTTGGTCGCGCAGGCTAACAGCGGAATGGGCCGATCCGCCGGCACACATCCATATTCCGAGGCGATGATCTCGGTGATCGTCAGATGTTTGCCCTTGGCCACGGCGTCGAGAACAGCTTGGGAGATCCCGTAGCGAAGCGCGCTGTGGAGCGGCCTTCCGGAGATTTCCACCTCTTCGACCATTTCTGCGAGATCGCGAAAGCGGTCAAGCGGCCTGCCCTGGAGCAGGGGAAAAATGTGGTCCCTAACAAACCGTTCCTGTTCCGCAGCTTTAAAAATCGGATCCCGTCCGGCCGCCCCCGTAAAAACAACATCTACGCAATCGCCAAACGCCACCTGACGATCACTTAAAAGGAGCATAATGGAGAGGGCTTCCCCCGGCTGGGTGACGGCATGGAAGCCCGGGGTTATGGGGGGGTCTCGAAAGACAAAGCCATCGGGCCTGGCTCCCGCCTTAATGGCCGCCAAGTCTTTGTTATAGTAGCCCGCCATTCCCTGCGAGGTTAATACCTTTTCGATTTTCATGAAGATCCCCTGAGGTGAAAAGCAAAAATCGCGCTTGCCGCAAGTCCCCTGTCGATTGAGGTTCACGCCCGCTAATTCCCCCTCCGCGATTCGGAGAGAAAAAGGAACTTAGAAAGAAGGCGGGGTCATCACGATGATGACCTCAATCCGCTCCTCCGCCACCCCCCGCCAGGAATGAGGGAAATTTGCCGGAAAATATATGCTGTCGCCCTGATTCAGTTCAAATAGGCTTTCGGAAACTCGGAATTCCAAGGTGCCAGTTAAAACAAAAACGCATTTTTCCCCGGGGGGATCCACCACCGCCTCCTCACCGGACGTTTCTCCGGGAGAAATATGCAGGTAGAGGATCTCCAGCCGACGGTTCAGGTCGGGGGTGACAAGTTCATAAGTGGTCCTGGAGCCCGGCAAAGTCAGACTCTTCCGGAACCCCGAACGAACTACTTTAACATCTTTTGTGAACGGACAATCGTTGCAGTTTTTTCCTTGCCCGGAGGAAGGATAACTCAAGTTCCCGTCATCCAAGGCGGATTCGGAAAAGAGAGTCACGACGCTGATCCCAAATACCTGGGCGATCTTCTTTAAGGTGCTGACCGAAGGTTGGGCGACATCTCGTTCAATCTGGCTGAGGTGGCTCTTCGAAAGAGCCGTATTTTGGGATAACTCAACGAGGGTAAGATTTCTCTTCCTTCTCTCTTCTCTTAATCTGCAGCCAAGGCTTTTCATTTCAAGGGCCCAACTCTTTGAAACCGGAAGAAAATGTTTTGTTGCCATCATAATGGAATTTTGTTTTTTTGCAAGGAAATATTTCACTTTTAAAGAACTTTTAGAAAAGGGCGATTCCGATCTGGCGGGAGAAGGTCGCCGAACAGGGTGACGAAAAGGGCAGCGCCGGATGGGCCCGGTCGGAATGCGAGCGCTATCACTGTTCCTCGTGCGGGCGGCCCCTTTTTCGAGGGGCCCAACGCTGATGGTCTCGTAAAAAGTCCATCTGCTGCGTTGTGCTTCAACTTCGTCGTTGCGGCCCCTAAGGGGCCTCTCTCCTCAGTTTTTGCGCGCCTTGCATCTGGAGCTTTTTACGAAACCATCGTTCCGGTGACTTTTTACGAGTTCGTCAACGCTGCCGGGCGTGCAAAAAACCAGTGGCCGAAGAGTTGGACGGATCCTTCTAAAAGCAGGGAGCAGGGGACAGAGGGCCGGGGGTAGAAAAAATTCAAAGACCGCGAGAGCGCAAGTCGTAAGGGGTGAAAGGCGGGGCCCAAAAGGCCCTCCCACTCAAACCGAGCAATCGGGGAAAGAAAGAACGGCTACGGTTTTAAGGAAGGTGTAAAAAAATCTCCGCAAAGTGCTCTACGGCCATGGTTTCATGGGATACAAATTGTTTTTCCCCTCGGTTGCTGAACATCACCTGCGGTGACCTTTTGCCCTCACCCCTACCCCTCTCCCCGACGGGGAGAGGGAAGGGTGAGGGGGATATTTGGAGATATTTTTTGCAACGTTTAGAATTATTCTGTGTTCTTAGCCTTCACAATTTTGCTCTTAGGCAGCTGGTTTTCGGTTGCCCCAAGGAGGAGGACCATTTCCCGCAACTTTTTTTGAATTTTCCGGGTGTTCTGCGGGCCCATGCGGAGAAGGTGCTTTTGCGCTTCGCTCAAATCCTCCAGGGTATCGTCAACCGCCCAATAGCTCAGCACCGCCTCCTTGACGCGAATATCCCCTTCCACGACCGGGGTGAGAAGGAGCTCTTTGATCGCATGGATTAGAACCGCCTGAAATTCCCCCTGCGGGTATCCCAGCTCCCGATAGGCGTCCTGGAAAAGAGGGGTGAACTCCTTAAAAAGCCCCACGGTCTTCGCCGCGTCCAACCGGAAAATGATCTCGGCAACCAGGTTGTAGCGATCATAATTCTGGGGGTCGAGGTAAAGGGCTCCTTCTTTTTTCAGGGCGGAGAAAGGCTTTTGAGGGCCGAGGAACCCCAGGTGTTTCCTCGGGCTTTTCCCCTCGGAGATGTTCACCACCGCGGCAGTCAGCCGGCGGATGAGATTTTGATTCGCCAGCCACTGCGCCCACCCGGGCTCGGCGGACAGCTCCTGGCCCTTTTTGCGAACCCAATCATCGCTGTCGGCAAGGTTCAAGCGGACGGCAGGCAGGGGCTCTTTGGCAGGTTCCGAAGAAGGCTTCGACGCCGGGGCAGGCGTTCCGATTTTCGAAGGCTCGGTTACGGGGAGAGGCTCCTTGGCCGGTTTTCCGCTGAAAAGATAATACCCCCCCAAAGCGATCACGATAATCCCGACAACTGCAAGGGCGATCCATTTTCCTTTTCCTTCCCTGCGATCCGGCTCCATATCCGATTCTCCTTTCCGATAAGAGTTCCTTGAGAGGCAGAGCTGAGAGTGATTTTTCACCCTCCACCGGGAGAAAACGCGGGAAAAAGAAACGAGCTCGTCGTGCTTTGGCAATGTCGAAAATTCAAGCTCGTTGTCGAATGGGATCGGACTGCTTTGAAAAGGGCTGTATCTTGAGTCGGCTTTGCCGCTTCCGCTGAAAAAGGATAAGGGAAAAACGAAAGTTTAACGCCCTCGAGAAGCCCTGGGTTCTGAAGGCCTGGAAAATTTTCCTATTTCAATTCTTTCAGGGCTTTGTTGATTCGGGTCTCGAAGGCAATTTCCTGCTGATATTCCCCCTTGTCGAAATAATCGTCCAGGAAACCCCTTTTGAACTCCAGGGAGGCGGTCTTCCCTTCTTTGGTCAGAGCGATCCGCCAGATGCCCTTTTCCAATTTCGCTTCCAGGGTGATTCCGGGCCCCACTTTCGCCGCCACCGCCCGGATCACGTCTTCTTTGCTGATCGCCATAGCGAGTTCTCCTGTTTTTTCCCCCAATCTATCATCGGCGAAAAAATAGATCAAGAAAAAACAAGCACATCTAACAATGGGACGCAGATTTCCGCAGATAAACGCGGATTGAAAATGGTTGCCCTTTGGAGTTTTGGGAAAATGGGGGAAGGCCTTTATTTGGGCCCTGGTGACACGCCTTCCTTTAAAGAAGCAAAGTGTTGCAAATCCTGCGAATCTGTGGAAATCTGCGTCCCATTTCATTGCCTTGCCGGGCGGGGACCGAAGATGGCCGTCCCGATGCGCACCAGGGTCGCCCCTTCTTCGATCGCCACTTCGAAGTCCCCCGACATTCCCATGGAAAGTTCATCCATGGAAACCCCGGGGATCTTCATCTGCCATAGGCGATCCCGCAGGGACCGCAGCTTTTGAAAATACGGACGGGAGTCTTCCGGGTCATCGCTGAAAGGAGGCATGGTCATCAGGCCTTTGAGGGCGATGTTTTTCAAATCTGAAATCTGTTCCGTCATTTTTACAATTTCCCCCTCCGCAACCCCGAACTTCGTCTCCTCTCCGCTCAGATCCGCCTGCAGGAGAATATCCTGGATTTTTCCTTCTTTTCCCGCCGCCCGGTTCAGCTCCTCCGCAAGGGCCAGATTGTCCACGGAATGGATCAGGTCAAAGAGGCGGACGGCATATTTGGCCTTGTTCTTTTGAAGATGGCCGATAAAATGCCAAGAGATTCCCGCCCCCGAGGCTTCGATCTTTTTTTGCGCCTCCTGGATATAATTTTCCCCGAGAATCCGGGCGCCGGCCGCCAACGCCTGGCGGACCCTTTCCGGTTCAACGGTTTTGCTCACGGCAACGAGACGGACCGCCTCCGGAGCACGCCCCGCCCGCCGGGCGGCGGTCGCGATTCTTTCCTGAACCCTTGCCAAATTATCTTTTATCGCCGACATATTTTCTCACCACAGAGGGCACAGAGTACACAGAGTCGGAACGAAAATAAACAAATCAAAAAGCAAGTCACCAACAGATAGACATGGAAAAAAATCTTTCTGAAAATCTGAATCCATGTTTGCAAACATGAGCAAACATAATCTGAAGCAAGGAAAAAAATATTGACTCAACCAAGTATGCTTGCTGGTGGTCTATTTTTAGAATTTGATATTGGGCTTTTCTCTGTGTTCTCTGTACCCTCTGTGGTGAAATTTTCTTTCGTAAATTTCCGCAGCCCCAACCTTCTGCAAGGCATCGAGCACTTCGCAAAGGGGCAGGCCCACCACATTCGTGTACGAACCCACGATTCTTTTCACCATAAAGGCCCCTCGCCCTTGGATGGCGTACCCGCCGGCTTTGTCAAACGGCTCCCGCGTGGAAATATACCATCGGATCTCGGCGGGGGTCAGGGGTTTGAAAAAGACCCGCGTGGTTACGTGCCCCTCTTTTCCTTTCCGGCCGGCTGACTGGAGGAGGCAATACCCCGTGATGACCCGGTGCTGCCGCCCGCTTAAGAGCCGGAGCATCCTGCCTGCATCCTTTGGGTCTTTCGGCTTTCCGAGAACCCGGTCGCCAATGACCACAACCGTGTCCGCGGCCAAAACCCATCGGCCCGGAAACTGTTCCGCAACTTCCCGCGCCTTTTCCCGGGCCAGGCGGAGCACATGTCTTTCCGGCTGCTCCCCGCGAAAAAAACGTTCGTCCGCATGGCTGGGAATCACCTTGAGGGGCACTCCGGCGGATTTCAGGAGTTCTTGCCGCCGCGGAGAGGCCGATGCTAATATAAGCAGAGGACTGTGCCTTTTTGTCATCCTTTCCTCTTTATAACCCACAAGCCGTTCGAAAAATCGGCTAAAATGAACTGCAAATTGCAGATATCAAATTGAAAAATGAAAAATGGTTGATTTATCCTGAAAAATTTTCATTTTGCAATAAAACTTAGCGTTTCTTTTCAATAACGCTAAGTTGACCATGTCGGGAGGGCCGATGAACATCCAGGAATTCTCCGTTCGCACCCGCAGCCGCACCGAGTTTGTGGACATCACCGCCCAGGTCGCGAAAATCGTCGGGGAAAGCAAGGCGCCAAGCGGTCTGGCAGTTGTCTTCGTTCCCCACACGACGGCCGCCGTCACCATCAACGAGAACGCCGACCCCAGCGTTCAGCACGACATCCTCACGGATCTCAACCGCCTCATCCCTTTCACCGGTCCGTACCAGCACTCGGAGGGCAATTCCGCCGCCCACATCAAGTCTTCCCTTATCGGCCCCTCCGAAACCCTTCTCATCGAAAACGGACATCTGGCTTTGGGCGCCTGGCAGGGGGTCTATTTCTGCGAGTTCGACGGCCCGCGGACGCGGAAGGTCTGGGTCAAGATCCTTCCCGGCTGAACACCTCACCACAGAGGGCACAGAGAACACAGAGGGTTAAAATTCTGAAAAGCACCTTTGATGACTTCGTAAAAAGTCAAATAGACCGTCACCCCGGTGAAAACCGGGGTCCAGAACGTCTTGAAATAACTGGATTCCGGCTTTCGCCGGAATGACAAATTCTATGGAATTTCGACTTTTTACGAGACCATCACCTTAACACCTTTTAGAATATTTTTTTCTTTTGATATTGGAATTATTCTCCGTGATCTCTGTGTCCTCTGTGGTGAAAAATATTTCTTCTGTTTTGCCAGGGGTCCCGTCCGTTCGGCGGGTCCAGCCGCTCGTAGCCTTTTCCTTCCAGCTCGACGATGAAGCGGGAAGGCTGCTGGATCATTTCCCGCCCGCCCCGGTCCGGGGCAAACCGCGGGTAGCAGAGATAGAGCTCATCCTGGGCCCGAGTGACGGCCACATAGAACAGGCGGCGCTCCTCCTCTTCTCCGTTCCCGTTCGCATCGGACAGGGCGCGGATCGAAGGGAATCTCCCCTCGGCCAGCCAGATCACGAACACGGCCGACCACTCCAACCCCTTGGCCTGGTGGACGGAGGTGAGCTTCAGCGAGCCGTTTTCCTCCGGCAGGGCGGCATCCTTCTCTTGATCCATCGAGGTCAGCAAGGCCAGCTCGCTCAAAAGATCCTCCAGGGACGAATATTGATCCGCAAAGGCTATCAGCTGCCGCAGGTCGTCGATCCGTGATTCGTAATTGGGGTATTTGGATTGCAGAAACGCCTCATACCCGTCCTTCATCACCGTCTCGATCATTTTCCCGGGGTTGGCGTTCGTCTTGGCATCGCGCAGTTTCGCCAGGGTCCGGGCAAAAACCCGCCAGGTCTCCCGCAGCCCCGCCGGGATTTTCTCCTGAACCTCTTTCGCGTCCACGGCGAGCCGCGGGTCCCCTTCCCCGGCGGAGATCAGCTTCCAGATCTTGTCGGCCGTGGTCTTCCCCACGCGGGGGTAGAGGAGCATCGCCCTTTTCCAGGCCAGTTCATCGCGGGGATTGCAGAGGATCTTCAGATAAGCGCTCACATCCTTGATGTGCGCCTGTTCAAAAAACCTCAGCCCGGAGCGGACCTCGAAGGGCATCCCCCGCCGGGTCAGCTCCATCTGCAGCTCCATCGAGTGGTAATGGGCCCGGTACAGAACCGCGATCTGGGAGTAAGGCGTCCCCTTCCGGTGAAGTTCGGTGATTTTCGAGGCCACGAAACCCGCCTGCTCCAGCACATCCTGGGCAGGAATCAGGTTCGGCGTCGGGCCGGTGGGGCGGGACGTGCGCAGCTTTTTCGGAAATTGATGCCGGTTGTGGTCGATGACCGTATTGGCCAAGTCGAGGATCTGGGGGGTCGAACGATAGTTGATCTCCAGCTTGAACATCTTCGCCTCGTGATACCGCTCCGGGAACTTGATGATGTTCTCGAAGTTCGCCCCCCGGAAGGAGTAGATGGACTGAGAGTCGTCCCCCACCGCCATCACGTTCCCGTGGCGCTCGGCCATCAGGTCCACGATGTCCCCCTGCAGGCGGTTCGTGTCCTGGTACTCGTCCACGAGGATGTGTTGAAACTGATCTCCATACCGGGTGCGCACCTCCGGGTGGTCGCGAAGGAGAAGCTCCCAGTAGAAGAGAAGATCGTCGAAGTCCATCGCGTTGAGCTGCTGCTTGCGGTGGCGATACCTTTTCACCACCGCCTGGAAATCATCCACTAAATCATAAAAGAACGGGTAGCGCTCGAGGGTCACCTCCGGCAGGGGCCGGCGGGTGTTGACGGCAAGCCCCAGGATATCTTCCAGGACGTCCCCTTTGGGGAACCGGGAGCCTTTGGGGTTGATCTTGAGGTCTTTGATGCAGGCCTCCATCAGGCTCTTGGCATCATCCTGGTCCAGAATCGTGAAATTGGGCTGGAACCCCACGAGCGGCGCGTGGCGGCGCAAGATCCGGTTGCCGATGTGGTGAAAGGTCCCGCCCCAGACCCGGCCGCTCATAGAGGCGCCGGAAGGAACCAGGCGCTCCACCCGTTCGAGCATTTCGCGGGCCGCCTTGTTGGTGAAGGTAACCAGGAGGATGCGGGAGGGTTCGACTCCCGATTCAATGAGGTAGGCCACTCGATAGGTGACGACCCGGGTTTTCCCGCTTCCGGCGCCGGCGATGACCAAAACCGGCCCTTGGCCGGCCTTCACCACCGACAGCTGCTGGGGGTTCAGATCTTTTTCGTAGTCGAGATGGAAAAGCGATTTTTGATTCGGACGTAACACGATTCTTACCCTTCTATTCAAATTTTAGTAAACAGCAAAAGAAAGCAGGTAATCTTTTGGCATTTTGAAAAGCCATTAAATCCCCCTTGATCCCCCTTTTTAAAGGGGGAAAAAATGGGATCTTTCAGTAAAAGCGGGCTGAAAGGCTCTCCTCCCTTTGAAAAAGGGAGGGCGGGAGGGATTTCTGAGCCGATATTTCAAAAGAGCTAAATTGATACGATCGTTCAATATAGATTTTCAGGAAAAATTCCAGATCAGGGCGATGGCCCCGGCGAAGAGGAAGCTTCCTTCGACCGCTCCCTCAAAGAGGAAGCCCCCCCGCAGGAACTTCTGCCGATAAAGCCAATAGTATCCCACCATGTAACTCAGGGAAAGGAGGAGATACGACGAGAGGGAGGAGGCCCAGCGGAAAAGACTTGCCGACATCAGCACTCCGGTCAGACAGACCAGCAAGACCGCCACGAGGATTTCCGTATTTTTTCTTCCCAGGACAATGGGCAGGGTCTCCTTGCCCACCAGCAAATCCCCCTGGATGTCTTTGAAATCGTAAACGGTCGAGCGGAAGAAAACCATCGTCGCCGTAAAGAACAAGGCCACGGCCGTCGCCGGCAGAAAGCGGTTCCCCTGGGCAAGAGGGGGAAGAATCGAAGTCACGATCCCCCAGGCCAGCGCCACGAAAATGGTTTTGGAGCCGGGAATGTCCCTCATGCGCCGGTATCGAAGCTTCCGGTCGGGGGCAAAGGGGAAAATGGAAAGGTTGTAGACCAGTCCCGACCCGAAAATCGCCAGAAGGAGCAGGAAGGGGTAGATCCCCTCCCTCCAGGCCAGGATCAGGGCGGCGCCCGCCGATAGAATCGCCGCCAGAATCATCCAGGCGCCGTACCGTTCGTAAAATTCCATCCTTCCGGGCTGATTGTATTTTTCGGAGGCTTTGTCCATCAGCCGGTTGAGGACATGAATCGAAAAAACGTAGAAGGAAGAGATCAGGATCAGAGAAATTTCGGGGCGAAGCCCCTGGATCAGAATGCTGGTGTAGGCGAGGCTGCCCGCGCCCAGGGCCAAGAGAAGATAGCTGATCGCCAGGAGGCGGGCGACCCTCGCCAAAAACTGACCTTTTCCCTTCGGCGAGTCGACGGCCTTCAGGCGCTCGACCACATGGGCTATCAACCAAGTCGGGGTGGAAGCCCCGGCCGTGATCCCGATAGCCGGGTAGGCCGACAGGGCTTTCAAATCCAGATCTTTTTCCGTTTCGATGTGAAAGGTGGGGACCCCCGCTTCCTCGGAAATCTTGGCCAGGCGGCGGGTGTTTCCGCTCCCCTTCCCTCCCACCACGACCATGGCATCTACCTTCTGGGCCATGGCAAGCACTTCCTGCTGGCGCCGGTGGGTGGACTCGCAGATCGTGTTGAAAATTTTCGCTCCCGGGTATTTCTGCTGCACGGCTTGCGCAAACTCCTCAAATCGATGCCGGTCCTGGGTCGTCTGGGCCACCAGGCAGACTTTCTCATCCTGCGGAAGAGACGCCAGTTCTTCCAGGGAGTTTACGACGATGCCTTTTCCCCCGTATACCCGAGCAAACCGATGACTTCGGCGTGATCTTTGTCGCCCCAAATGAGGGTCGCATATCCCTGCTGCGCGTGCCGCTTGATAATCCCCTGCACCTTGCCCACATGCGGGCAGGTGGCATTGAGGATGCGCACGCCCAGGTCTTTGATCCGCTGCCGTTCTTCCGGCGTGATGCCGTGGGCCCGGATGATGACGGTAACCGAGTCTTTCCCCCGACCCTCCTTGAGACCCTTCTCCCAATCTTCCTCGTTTAGGACGCTCACCCCCTTGTCGCCCAACAACTCGAGCACCTGGGGGTTGTGGATCAGGGGGCCGTACGTGTAGATCGGGCCGTCCTTCCTCATGGCCGCTTCCAGGGTTATATCCATCGCCCGGCGGACGCCCATGCAGAAGCCGGCATTTTTAGCGAGTCTCACCCGCGCCATTATTTTCTTTCTATTTCACCACAGAGCACACAGAGAACACGGAGAATGAATTCGGAAATCAAACAATAAAATTTCTACAAAATATTACACCCTCTAAATAGAAGGTCACGAAGGCAGGTGGTTCGTTTTTTGAATTCTTGACTTCGGAGTTGTTCCGAATTTCCATTTTCAGTTTTCTCTGTGTTCTCTGTGACCTCTGTGGTGAGTATAATCTTTATTTTGAGTTTAGTGGAAGAAAGGAGGGGTGTCAATGGCGGGAAAAACGGAAAGAATTTTTCACCACAGAGGACACAGAGAGCACAGAGAAATATCAATATGCCAAAATCGAGAGCTCAAAATTTTTAAACCGGGAAATACCTTCAGTTTTTTTCGTTTGAATTCTCTTTCTTCTCTGTGTGCTCTGTGCTCTCTGTGGTGAGAAAAAAAAGGGAAGACAGGAAACCTGCCTCCCCTTTTGGCTCTGGTTTTTAACTTCTTATTCCAACCGGCGGTCTTTCCAGTAGAGGATGTTGGTGCGGTTGGCCAGGGTGGGCGGGTCGAAGTTCACCCGCTGGGTGCTCACGTTCATACCGGCGCCGCCGCTCACCGTTACATAAAGGTCGGCCGGGGAGCCTCCTGCCTGCAGCGTTCCCATGGGCTTGAAGGAAATAACCGGCGCCGAGGGAATCCCCCAACCTACAAGCAGGCTGCGCGTGGGGGCTCCGATCGGCTGTCCCAGGGCATCATACTGGGCCAGGACCCCGGCCCCGGTCTGGAAGTTCACCCCATAGAGATTGCCGGTCCCCGCCTGTTCGCAGGGGTTGCCTCCCGTGGGCGCCCCGTAGGTTGTGAAATAGGTTACCCCGCCGAAGATCGCCGCCTCGGACAAGACTTTTTCATTGGCCAGGTTGATGTACCAGCCGGGCTTGCTCGGGGAATCGACATAGATACTCGAGGTGATGTTGTCCAAATCATTGATACTATATGTATTTGTTCGAGCATTGTCTTTTAAAGCGTAGAATTTCTCCTGGTCGTTCGCCACGGTGGGGTCGGTTTTGTCGCCGGTTCCCCACTGGACCCAGAGGTTTGCATCTCGGTCCTTGGCCACCGACGGGGTGACGAAGATCGGGCGGATTACCCCGCTGGAAGATTCGAAGAGCCTCCCCCCGCTCCAATTGGCCGTATTGCAGGTAGAGACGCTCTCGGTCGCGCAGAACTTAAATCGCCACATGCTCCCGCCGAGGTCTCCGATATATGCCGTATCGATGAACCCGTCGTTGTCCGTGTCCGCAATCGCCGGGGTGGAGGGAAGGCTGTAGTTCATGGTGGAGTCGTTGCCCCGGGTGAAACTCCAGAGAATATTTCCGTTCTCCAGGTCCACAACCAGGAACCCCTTGCCCCGCAGATCGCACTCGCCCCCGCCGGAGCAATCGCCGCCGTTGTACCCGGCGCCGATGAAGCCGACCCACTTTTCGCTGCCGCTGATCTTCACCCGCCCCATGACCATCTTGCTCCAGGGTTCCCCCACATAGGGGGCATTGGCAACGGAAAGATTCAAACGCCACCTGAAAGTGCTCGGACCAAACGAAATGGGGTCGGTCATATCAAGCGCGTAATAACCGCAGAAATTTGGGAAGGCAGGATCATAGGTCGCGTTGAATCCCGAATCACAATTGGGGGATGAACTCCACAAGACCGACCCGCCTCCGCGCCCCTCGCCGAAAACCAGCAAAGTCTTCCAATCCAAAGAGGATTTATTAAGACCATCCCCGGCGCCCATCCAGACATCGGCGGCGGAAATAGGGCCGTCGACGAAATACTGATGGCTGAGGCCGGTGGGGTGGCTAAGGTGAGCGACGTTTTTCAATTTCATCAAAAAGTTCGGGGGGATGAAACTCCAGGCTTCTTCGCCGGTGCTGGTGCGGAAACCATGGATCTGCCCGTCATTGGCCCCGGCCACAATCACCCGGTTCCCGGAAATGGAGGGCCGCTGATGCGCCGCGCGGAAGGTCCCGTAGGCATCGTTGGCGTCGCGCACGTCCATGAAGTAAGCGGAAGGCGTCCCGATAGTAACCGGGTTGGACCGGAAGATGTCCCCCAATTTCCAGAAGTCCGGGTTGGGAGGGGTGCTGCCGCGGAAAAACCCCACGACCATATCCCGTGATGCCGTATCTAAACTGTCGAAACCCAACATTTCCGGAGTAATATTGCTTGTATTAAAATCAACCACACCCGCGCTTGTCTGCGTCTTGATAACCCTGAGGGCGGCACTCGCGCTCTGCAAAACACTCCCCGCATCCCACAGTTCGTTTCCGATGGTTCCATCGGGGTTGATGGTATATTTTCGCAGATGCCCGAACCAGTAAGGGTCCCGGTTCCGCGGCTGGAACGAGGCCTCGTAGAGGAAGTTTTCGTCCTGGGTTCGCTGGGATGAAACCGAGGAAAGAGAGAATGAATAGGTGGACTCGCGGATCATGTCGATAGCCTGCCTCAAGGCCGCGGTAAGATCCGTGGCATTGGAAGCCAGGAAAGCATAACCGGAAAGGGACAGCTCTCCGGGGTCATTTTCAGTGGCCACCCAATGATCCCCGTCTCCATCAACACTGAGATGTGAGTTTGTGGGGGAGTCGTCGCAATAGTTCGCGACAGGTGTGAAAGCGGTAGCAATAGCGGAGTTCGGGTCAAGGGGGTTGTCGGTCCCTCCGTAATAGGCGGCCCAGTTCATCGTGTTCCGCGCCCAGTGGGGCATGGGATTCCCAAAACCCACGACAAAGGTACGATAGCCCGCATCGGCCAAGGCTTTGGCCTTGGCTACCGTAGCCCGCCTTCGCTTGTATTGGTCCGCTTGGTCCTCGGACCCGGTGCCGCCGCAGGCATAGGTGTCCGACCCGTCCGTGATCAAAATGGCGAATTTCTGCCGGCAGTCCCGGGCGCTGTCCGCGGCTTTGTGGACGTCCAAATAAAGCTTGGCTTCATGCAAAGAGGAAGACAGAGGGGTCCCTCCGGATGCGGATTCAAAATTCACGCTTGGGTCGGCGCTGCTGGTCGAAGAGCAGCTGCTGGAACTGTTGCAAAAAATTCGGCTGTATTTGGAGGAGATACCCCATCTGACGCTGTTGCACCCGCTGCCATAATTCCCGCTCGTATCATCGTTCGAGCAGTCGTAAAATCTCATGTATCCGATCCGAATGCCCAAGCTGGTTTCGTCGGCGCTGGTGATCGTATTGCTGTTGTTGTCGTCCAGAACATCAAAGAGAGCCCGCTTGGCAATGGCCAAGCGGCTGCAGTCCACCGTATGCCCCGTTCCCGACTGGCGGAAAAAAGGCTCGGTGCAGGAGATGTCGAGCGCGTATTTGGGCACGGTCCCGTAGGCATCGATAGGGCAGCCCAAATTGACTGCGGGGGTTAGGTCGGGCCTGGGATTGCTGTAAAAGGGCGCGGTGGTGGAACTGCAATTGCTGACCGTATACATTCTCTCCCCGGCCGGCGTCCAGCGCATGCTGCCGCTGAGATCCAGGACAATCAGGGCGTCCGGGGCGACGGAGGTGAAAAGGGCCTCTTCCTGAGCAAGGGCGCTTCCTCCTCCGAGCAAAAACAGCGCTCCGATGAAAAAAACAAAAAATGATTTCATTATTTGCGGCCTCATGATTCCCTCCTCACCGATAGGTCGTGCTGATTTCGACGGGGCCGAAACCCGCGCCGATGTCGGCCTGTAAAAAGCTGTTGTACCGGGTATTCGTGCCGCTCACCCGGTTGTTGAACCGCTCCTGACCCCACTGCTGGCCCCCCCCGATGGCATAACCCGGCAGGGGCAACGAGCCGGGACCCGAGGTGGGACGTGCGGGGAGTCCAACCGAGTAAAGGGAGGTGGGATCGTTGCCGGGATCCACCTGAAGGTTATTCGCCACCGACCCATTCATATTCGCCGGGTCGAAGGTTTGGGTGAACCGATGGATCCCCGCCTCCAACGCCGAGAACGCCTTTTTCTCCCCTACCAACCGCGAGCTGATGCGGATATCCTGGGTCGAGAGGGCGAAAGCCAAGAGGCCTACGGCGGTCAAGACCATCATGGCCATGATGGCAGCGATAAGCGCGAAACCTTTCTCTGAATTGATTCGAACCATGATTGTTTTTACCTCTGTTACGCTATGCCCTATGCTCTCTGCTCTCTGCCCTATGCCCTCTGTGCTATGCAATTTTTTAGGCATCTACGGCGAAAATGCGTGGTTCCGGACGATCACGCTATTGGTGTAAATCATTCTTTGGCGCTGCTGGGACGCCGGATCGGGGTTTTCCGTTTCCACGGCCAGGGCGATCTCGATCCGCCGGATGTTCGGAATGGCCCCCGGGAGACCGCCCGTAATGTCCACCCCTTGCCCATCGAAATAGCGGAAAACAGGGAGGTTTACAGCCGGCTCGCTGTTGATAACCCTCACGCTCCGCCCTTGGGTGCCGGCCACCTCCCCCAGGAAAGGCTGGCCCCCCCCGCAGTTTGTCGACCGCGTGATTCGGCGATTGGCAAAATCATAAACATAAGCGATCACTTCGTTGGGGTCTCCCACGACGCTGTTTTCGTTTATGTCCATTTCCACGGTGATGGCCGTCGGGGTCGCCACCTGGATCCCTCGAAAGCCCTGACTGACCGATGGATTTGCGCAGCCGCCGGTCTCGCGCCAGATCCCCGGGACAAAGTTGGGGTTAAAAGAGGCCATGCCGATCTCCATGGACATGATTTCGAGGGAGGCCCGGACATCCTGGGCCGCCGAAACTCTCTGCTCGATCCCCACGGAAGATCTCTGCCCGGTGATCATGGCCATGTAAAGCGCCCCCATGACCACCAATCCGATCGCCATGGCAAAAAGGATTTCGACGAGGGTGAAGCCGCGATGATTTTTTTTCGGATTCATATTCATCCCCTAAAACCGGAAAGCTTCCTGCCGGGTAACCACGACCGTTTCGGAAATCCCGACGTTGTTTCCCGGCCACATGACCTGGACCCGCACCAACCAGGACCCATTCAGGTTGTCGATGATTGTGGTCAGGACGTTGTAGGCCACATCCCCGGGCTGGGCAGCAACCTGCCCGCCGGCCCAGACTTGCGGCCGGTTCACGACCAGGGGGGCGCCCCCCACGCAGGGGTTGGCCCGATTCGGGTTCATGAGCAGGAGTTCGTTCGTTTCCAACTCCCGGTGCAGGATCACCCCGGCCCTCCCCAGGACGTCGGACCTGCTGGTCGTGTTCCAGGCCGGGCCTTGCAGGGACGCCAGGGCCATGATCCCTACGGCCACGAGCAGGACCGCGATCATGACCTCGATCAACGAGATTCCTTTTTCAGAGGAGATTGAATTGTACACGGGACCTTCCTGTTATGTTTAAGGTTATCGTGCCGGTCGAATTCAGCCTGTTCTGTAAAACAATGGTTCCGATGTCCGCGGGGTTCAAGGTGCCTCTGGGCTCGAAGCGCAAAGTTGTGGTATTCGTCGCCGCCGTAAAAATAAGGTCATTGGACACGTTTGCCAGATTTTTCTGCCCGATCTGATTCCAGCCGTTGCAGACCGCCCCATTGTTCGTACATGCTTCTATGATGTAATTCCCGGTGTTTATATCAATTCTCAGGCGATGAATCCGGTACTCCGCCAGGGATCGTTCTTTCAACCCGGCGATATCCGAAGCGAGATCCCGCGCCGCCGTCTTCAAATAATTATTGATGGCAACACGCTGGAAGCTCGGGTAGGCGACCCCCACCACGATCGTCAGGATCGCAATCGCGATCAGGATTTCCAGGAGGGTGAGGCCGGGAGACAGGCGGTCAGCGAATCTTTTAAGTGGTTTCCATTTCATGGGTCTGCTCTCTTTTCCCTTCATGTGCTTTTCGCCCTTTGCCCCAATGGTCAGCAAGTTTCATTCCAAAAAGACGATTAAAAGGATTTTTCCGACTCACATTTGTTTCTAAATAAAATCTGCTGTAGTTTTGAATAGTTAAAAAGCCCTTAGCCTTCGGCAGAAATGGAGGTCTCATCGCTAAGATTGTAATCGGCGGGGGAAATGGGGATCTTTAGTATTAAATAAGTTTAAGCTCTTTGAAATTTTCTTTAAGGAAGGAGGGAAATTGGGAAGGGGTTGTGGCCCGAGGGCGCGGAGCGCTGCGCCTTAAATACTTTATAAAACTGAGACTCTTACAAGACTCTTGAAAGTAAGGGCAAATCGTCATTCCGGGCAAGCGAAGCGCGACCTCGGAATCCAAGATTTCTAAGCAGCTCTGGATTCCGGCTTTCGCCGGAATGACGGATAAAGTGACTTTTGCAAGAACCTCAATCATCATCTTTGATAATCCCTCAAAAAGTCACAAAACGATGGCTTCGCAAAAAGCTCCAGATGCAAGGCGCGCAAAAACTGAGGAGTGAAGCGTACGAAAAAGTACGCTGCAACGACGAAGTTGAAGCGCAACGCAGCAGATGGACTTTTTACGAAGCCATCATTTCTCTATTCCGTATTCCCGGATCTTGCTCAAGAGAGCGGGGTGGCTGATCTCGAGAATTCTCGAAGCCTGGGATCGGTTTCCGCCGGTTTTTTTCAACGCCCGCCGGATCAAGTCCGCCTCGAGGATGCGCGTGGCCTTCTTGACCGACAGTTCGTCGCTCAGCAGGTAATCCCTGGGAGGGTGGGCCCCGTTCCGGATTTCCGGAGGAAGGCCTTCGGGCTGGATCTTATGGTCCTGGGAAAGGATCATGGCTCTCTCGATGGCGTTCTCCATTTCCCGGACGTTTCCCGGCCAGGCGTATTCCAGGAGAAGCGCCATGCTCTGTTCGGAGAGCCCATCGATGTTCAAACTGTGCGCCTGATTGAATTTCAGGATAAAATGCTCAACCAAAAGGGGAACGTCTTCTTTGCGCTCCCGAAGGGGAGGAAGTTGCAGGGGGAGGACATTCAGCCGGTAGAAAAGATCCTCGCGAAACTTGCTTTCCAGGACGGCCTTGGAAAGATCGCGGATCGTCGCGGCAATGATCCGCACGTCCACCTTGATCACCTTTTCGCCGCCCAGCCGCTTGACCTCTCCCTCCTGCAGGGCCCTGAGGATTTTGACCTGGGCCGCAAGGCTCATCTCCCCGATCTCATCCAGGAAAAGGGTTCCGCCGTGGGCCATTTCGAAGTTTCCCCGCTTCTCCTTTTTCGCATCGGTGAAGGCCCCTTTTTCGAAGCCGAAAAGCTCGCTTTCCAGGAGCGTCTCCGGGATCGCCCCGCAGTTGACCGCAACAAACGGCCCCTGGCTCCGCGGACTGTTGAAATGAATGGCCTTGGCAACCATTTCCTTTCCCGTTCCGCTTTCCCCCAGGATCAAAACCGACGCCTTGTAGTCGGAGATCTTTTTAATGGTCTCGAAGATCTGGATCATCTTTGCGCTCTTGCCGATGATGTTCGCAAACCCGAAATCGCGGGAAACGGCCTGGCGCAGGAGCTGGTTTTCCCGCCGCAGATGCTCCCGCTCCTCGGCCTTGCGGAGAGTCAGGAGAATTTCGTCCGGTTTGAAGGGCTTGGAAACGTAATCGTAAGCCCCAAGTTTCATGGCCTCGACCGCCGTGTCCAGGTTGCCGTAGGCCGACATCATGATGATCGTCGCCTCGACCTTTTTTTCCTTAAGGGCCCGCAAGAGCTCCAACCCCCCCATTTCCGGCATGATCACGTCGGAGAGAATGAAATCGAACGGCTCCCCTTCAAGGAGCGCAAGGGCCTCGCTGCCCCGTCCCACGGCGCGAGCCTCGTACCCTTCCCGCTTCAGGATCAGGGTCAGCATATGGCGCATGGAATCTTCGTCATCAACAATGAGAATTTTTCTCGAATCCATCACGCTCCTTAAATACCGGCAACAGAATGGTGAACAGGGTCCCTTTGCCCCCTTCGCTCCGGACTCCGAGGCGACCTCCATAGGATTCCACAATCCGAAGACAGATGGCCAAACCCAGACCCGTTCCTTCCCCGGGCGGTTTGGTGGTGAAGAAAGGGTCGAAGATCTTTCCTTGAACCACCGCCGAAATCCCCGGCCCTGTGTCTTCCACTTCGATGCGAATCCCGGAATGGATTTCCCCTTTTAAAGGAGAGGATCCTCTTTCGCCCCGAAGAGGGGTGTAGTCCAAATCCGGGACATCCCCTTTTCTTCTGCGTGGAAGGACGACGTTCATTTGCCCCAGAACCTCGGGCTCGATCTCGCCCGCGGCAACCCGCAGTCTCTTCGGCCGATCCCCGCCGGCTCCCGGGCCGCCCATCATGGCGTCCGCCGCATTCAGGAAAAGATTGATCAGAACCTGCTGCAGTTGATGGGAGTCCCCTCTCCACTTGGGCAGGTTCTCCTGGAAATCGGCGACCACCTCAATTTGCTTCCACACCTTCTTCTGGTGCGAAAGGAGGGACAAGGTGTTGCGAATAACCTCGGCTACATCCACCGTTTGATTCTCCCCGGGGGAGGGGCGGGAAAAATCCAAAAGCTCCCGCACGATGCGCCGGATCCGCTCGGCTTCCTTGCCCGTGCGTTCCAAAATCTCCTTTTCCTCGCTCTTGGCAAGCCCCCCCTGGGCCAGCAAATCGACATATCCGAGAATCGCCCCGGTCGGATTGCCCACCTCATGGGCCACCCCGGCCGCGAGTCTGCCGATGGAGGCCAGCTTCTCCGAACGCAAAACCTCATCCTGTGCTCGCCGGAGCTCCCGGTTCACCGTCTCCAGGGTGCGGATGGATTCCTCCATCTTTTCCCGATCTTCCCGCAGGCGGGCGGCCATGTGATTAAAAGAGAAAAAAAGCTTGCCCACCTCATCGCCCCCGGAAGGGGCGCCGATCGTTTCTAAATTGCCATCGGCAATCTTTTCCGACATCTGCACCAATTTTTTCAAAGGGCGCACGATGATGCGCGAAAGGAGGATGCTGCCTACGACAAGGATCACAAAAACGTCAAAGAGGATGTAAAGAAGAATTGTGGCCTGAGAATGGGCAAGGGTTTCCCGCAGGTCGTCGAGGGGGAGTTCCCCCCGCAGGGCGCCGACGGCCCCTCCTTCCCGCAGCAAAGGGGCGGAAAAAAGAAGGGGGCCTCTGGCCATCAGCGAAAGAGACGGCCCCCCCTCTTTTTCGTGGACCAGAATCTTCCCCGCGGCTATGGCCTTTTCCAGCTCCGGGTCCCGAAGGCTTTTTCCGACTTCGCCGGCGCGAGAGTCCGCCAGGATCCGGAACTCCCGGTCCACCACCGAGAAGCGGGAAAACAGGCGGCTTTCTGCGAGAAAAGTGGAAAGATTCTGGAGATCCCGGGCCGAGCGGTTTTCCAAAGAAGGGGCGGGGACCGGCGGTTCCTCACGCAGCATCCCCTCGATTGCCCCGATGACCTCTTTGCCGGCTTTCACCTTCTGCTGGAGCAAATTGCGCTCTTCCACCTTGAGGAAGACGATGCCCACGAGGACCGCCACCCCGGTCACGAGGGCGGTGAGGATAAAGACGATTTCGGTGCGAATTCCCGGCCGCCAATTCATTTATTTTTTCTCACCACGGAGATCACGGAGAACACAGAGAATAATTTTTTTCAAAAAACGAATCTCCGGATTCCGGTTCTCAGAAGCTTCACGTTGAAATTTATCAACAGCCCGATCTTGTATCCTGATAATTTCAGGTAAGACAACAATTGGGCTTCATGAATCGGTTCTATTTTTTCAACAGATTTGAGCTCAAGGATGATCTGATTCTCAACCAAAAGGTCGATTCGGTATCCGCAATCAACCTGAACGCCACGATAAGAAACAGGCAAGGGTTTCTGGCTTTCAATCTTCAGCCCACTTTGAGCCAATTCATAGACTAAACAAGCTTCATAAGCCGATTCCAGCAGCCCGGGGCCGAGTTCTTTATGAACGGCAATTGCCGCCACCGATTATTTTTTCCGTTATCTTTATCAATTACTATTTCCCCTCTGTGCTCTCTGCGCCCTCTGTGGTGAGTAAGTCGTTAAAATCCTCCCCAGCTAAGGTACCACCGAATCAGCTTCTCCCCGAAGAAGACATAGGCCAGGGCCGAAACGGTCAGGAACGGGCCGAAGGGGACGGCGAATTTGCCGTCTTCTCTCCGGGCCATCATGACCGCCCCCCCGACCAGGCTCCCGGTCAGCGAGGAGAAAAAGAGGGTGAAGAGGACCGCTTTCCAGCCGAGCCAGGCCCCGATCATGGCCAAGAGTTTGACGTCACCCCCGCCCATGCCTTCCCTTTTGGTAACCGCCTCATACACCACGGCCACGAGGTAAAGGGACCCGCCCCCAACCGCTATTCCGATGAGGCTGTTCCAGATGCCGATGGTGATGCTCAGGATCGCGAGCAGGAACCCGATGGCGATTCCGGGGAGGGAAATGACATCGGGGATGATCCGGTGATCCAGGTCGATGAAGGTTATGACCACGAGCGCCGCCGCAAAACAGAAGAAACAAAAAAAAGGGAAAGTCAGGCCCATTTTCAGGAAGAGGGCCAAGGCCAGCCCTCCGGTCAGCGCTTCGACCAAGGGATAGCGCCAAGAAATCTGATTCCGGCATTTCCGGCACTTGCCCCCGAGCAGCAGGAAACTGACGATCGGAATGTTGTCATAGGCGCGGACGGGGGTTCGGCAGGCGGGACAAAAAGAACGGGGCGCGGCGATGGACAAACCCTGCGGCAGACGGTAAATGCACACGTTGAGAAAACTCCCCACCATGGCCCCGATACAGAAAACGAAAATCGTCAGAATCCAGGAATCCATTAAACCCCCGCCCTTCTTTGGAAGATTTTTTCCACCTTACCAATATGGGCTTTGATTTTCAAGGCTTATAGGCTACTCTTCGGAATTATCGAAGGATTCTTTACAAACCCTTTTTGAGCGCATCTCCCCTGAATCTCCCTCCCCCTTGCGGGAGAAAAGCTGTGAAAAAATCGAAATATTTCCCCCTCACCCTCCCCTCTCCCGCGAGGGGAGAGGGTAAACATATTGAAATAGAAAAGAAATTCCCTCCCCCTCGACGGGGGAGGGACTGGGTGGGGGTGAAAAAGGGATTTTTTCACACCTTCGGGGGAGGGAAAGGGTGGGGGTGGTTTACGGAACTTTTTCACACCTTCAGAAGGGCGGGGGGAGGGGGGTGAAAAAGGAAAGCCACAAGTTTTCCAATCCTTGTCACCCCCACCCTACCCCTCCCCCTTCAAGGGGCGGGGAATCTCAGGGGTTCCGGACGGAAACCAACCGGGTGAACAGGATGGGTGTAATTTTTGCGATCGAAGCGATGAAAAACAAGGTGGCTAAAAAGATATTTACAAAATAGAATTCATATTCTAAAATGTAAACATGATAAGACGCCTCTCTGCCAGAACTATTTTCGCGAGACTGAAATCTTTTCCGGCAGTGGCCCTTCTGGGTCCGCGCCAGGTCGGGAAGACCACCCTTGCCAAAACCCTTTCCAAAACCTATTACGATCTTGAACTCGAACAAGAAAGATTGAGGCTGGATATCCAGTGGAATGATCTCCTAAATTCGAAAGAGGTCATAGTCCTTGACGAAGCGCAGAATTATCCCTCGATATTTCCGAGGATTCGCAATGCAATTGACACCGACCGAAAGAGAAATGACCGTTTCCTTATCCTCGGCTCCGTCTCTCCCGGGCTCATGAAAGAGGTTTCGGAATTTTTAACCGGACGTATTGCCATATGTGAGCTGACCCCTTTTTCAATCTTAGAGGTCAAGGATGCAGATAGGCTTTGGCTCATGGGAGGTTATCCGGATGGCGGCATCATTGAAAAGGAAAAATTCCCGGTCTGGCAGGAAAGCTACCTCGATCTCCTGGCGATGCGAGACCTCCCCGTATGGGGTCTGAATGCTCGGCCCCCTTTAATAAAGCGCTTTTTTGGAATGCTGGCTGCATCTCATGGGAATACTTGGAATGCAAGCCAGATAGGAAAGAGCCTGGGGATATCCTATCATACGGTGAACTCTTATCTCGGCTACCTTGAACAGGCGTATCTCCTGAGGAGAGTGCAGCCCTACCATGCCAACATCAAGAAAAGGCTTGTCAAAAGCCCAAAAATATACTGGCGCGACAGCGGGCTTCTCCATTGTCTGCACCACGTGGCCAACGAAGAAGAGCTTCTCAGGCAGCCCTGGGTCGGAGCAAGCTGGGAAAGCTGGGTTATCGAGCAAATACTTATTTTTTTAAACATCCATGGATTTGGTTACGATGGACCTTACTTTTTCAGAACAAATGATGGTTTTGAAATCGATCTTATTTTCGCCCTCTCGGGCCTTATCTATGCAATTGAAATCAAGCTTTCGACCTCTCCGACTCCAGGAGACAAAGATCGCCTTGAAAAAGCGGCTCGTTTGATCGGCGCAGATAGAAAAATCCTGATCTCAAGGACTTCTAAACATACCGAAAGCCAAGATTTCATATCAACCGATCTCAAGGGATTTTTGGGAAAAATTTTATCATAATCCCATCTCTCTTCTCTCAAAAAAGTTCTCTTAGGTTTTCTCTAAAATTTTCCGGCAAATCGGTCGATAGGATTCTTAGTTCCCTTTCACCCCTTCCCCTAATTTCAGGGAGGCAGTAAAAAGGAATGACCGGAGGCGGATAACGTGCAGGAAAACCGACAAAAACAAAAACTGGCGATGACCGCGGTCACCTCAATGGTCTTCTTGGGGGCCGTTCTTCTTTTCTGGATGGAACCTCTCGTGGGGCGAATGCTGACTCCCCACTTCGGAGGGGCCGCGAACGTCTGGCTGCTGTGCCTTATGTTTTTTCAGGCCATGCTTTTTCTCGGCTATCTCTATGCGCACCTTCTGGCCAAGAAGGTCGGGCCTTATCATTTGCTCCTTCTCCTGATCCCTTTTGTCAATTTGCCTCTAACCGTCCAGGCCGATTCCAATATCCAGGCCCCTTTATGGAATGTCCTTTTAACCCTGTTGAAAAATGCCGCTCTGCCCTTCGTCGTCCTTTCCACGACGGCGGTCATCGCCCAGTTTTGGCTTTCCCGTTCCCCCGCAGGAAAGTATTATGAGCCCTATCCCCTCTATGCGGCGTCCAATGCCGGGGCCCTCCTGGCCCTTCTCGGGTATACTTTCCTGGCCGAACCCTTGCTCGGCCTGAGGCAGTTGTCGCTTGCCTGGACCGGGGTTTACATAATTTATGCTCTCCTGGTGGCCTCGGCCTGGTTCTTCCTTCGGCCGGCGAAGCAGGATCGAGACCTGCCTGCGGAATTCAAGAACGCGGAGGAAAAAGCCATCCCCCGCGGCACGTACCTGCGCTGGTTCGCCCTGAGCAGCCTTCCTTCGGCCTTTCTCCTCGCAGTCACAAACCTGATCACCCTGGAAATCGGGTCGGTTCCCTTGACCTGGGTTTTCCCCCTGGCGCTTTATCTCGCCAGCTTTATTGTCACCTTCCGGACTTCCGGCGGCGCCCCAAAGATACTCAACCGTTTTTGGCCGGAAATCCTGCTTTTGGCCCTTTTGTGCTACTTCGCCGGCCATAAGGTTTTTGGGTTTGCCATATTTGGGGCTCTGGCCTCCTTTTTTATGGTCTGCTGCTTAGCTCACGGCCATCTCTATCAGCTTCGCCCGCCTGAAACCCAGTTGACGAAATTTTATCTCGTCATCGCCCTCGCAGGTTGGGTCGGGGGCGCTTTCGTAAGTCTCCTGGCTCCAATCGTATTTCTTGGCCTTTTTGAATATCCCGCCCTGCTGGCCTTCCTGGCCATCGTCTTCTGGGACCGCCACCCCGAAGCGATCCTTTCTTTACGGCTCAAAACCTTTAATGTTATTGGAAGCGCCCGAGTCCTGTTAGTCGCCATATTCGTCCTCCTCACCATCCAGGGGATCTGGGATTCCACCCGGGATCGAATCATCTACCGCCACCGGAATTTTTACGGGGTCTATCGCGTTATTGACGCCCCATTCGTTTATGAGGGGGTTTCGACCGGGATCCGGAGGCTCGCCCACGGGATGACCCTGCACGGAGCTCAACTTCTCACCGGCAAACACCACCTGACACCCATAACCTACTATCATAAGGGGGGAGCGATCGCTGATGTTTTCGAAACCACAGAATCCCCACGCCGTATTGCGGTGATCGGTCTCGGCTCGGGGGTTACCGCCGCCTTTATCAAAAAAGAAGATTCGATTACTTTTTATGAATTGGACCCCGATAATTTAGAAATCGCGCAATTGTGTTTTACATTTTGGGACCAATGCCAGGGGAAAATCGACCTGGTTGTAGGAGATGGCCGGCTATCGCTCCAGAATAGGGTCAAAGACGGGTTGCTATACGATCTCATCCACGTGGATGCTTTTAGCGGAGATGGAATTCCGACGAACCTTTTAACCCGGGAAGCTATAGAAACTTACCTGAGTCGTCTATCCCCGAAAGGAATCGTCCTTTTTCACGTCTCCAACCGCAACTACGAAATTCGCCCGGTCATAAAATCAATAGCCCGGGATTTGAAGCTTTCCGGGGCCCGGAATATTCCGATTCGGAAAGAGAATCTGAAACCTCATCAAAATGCTACGAAGTGTGTGGTGCTGACGCGGGACCCGAAACGGCTCGATCCCCTTCTCAAGCGCGGCTGGGTAGCGCTTGAAAAGGCGGATGGCTTTACAACCATGGCCCCATGGACGGATGAATACGTTAATGTCCTTCACCCGCTGATCGAAAATATCCGGATTCGCCTTACTGAAAAAGGGGACAAGTAGCCCTGCCCGGAAGGCCGCATAGCGGAGAGCGCATGGCGCATAGCGTAATAACCGAAACCTAAGTCAATTATTTAGGCCTCGCAATGAATCAAACAGATCCCCCCGAAATCTCCCCTAACCCCTCTTTTTCTAAAGAGGGGGATTCCTTCCTTTTGGAAAGGTAGGAAAGAAGGGATTCAGTCTTAGGTCCCACATGAATGTGAATTGGTTATAAATCCCCTCGTTCTCCTTTGCAAGAGCTGAGCTTTGAAATATCACCCGAACCCGTCAAGGGGGAGGAAATCCCTTCGCCCTTTCACTAAAGTTTACCCTTTCCCCCGCGACTGTGTCGCAATCCTGATTTGTCATTGCGAGCGACCGCAGGGAGCGTGGCCATCTAATGATTTTCAATGGGTTAGGAGATTGCTTCCGTCGTTTCACTCCTTCGCAATGACATTACGACACAGTCTCCACGGGAAAAGGGGAGTAAGGGGGCAAAAAAGGGGTAAAGAGCGGAATCTTTCTGTCGAAAGCCTTAAGAAAAGCTCTCCTCCCTTGGAAAAGGGAGCCTGGGAAGAATTTCTACTAAGGCATTTTCAAAGCAGCTTATTGACCTCCCGATTAAGGAATAGAAACAGAGGGCGAATAGAATTCCGGGAAGAAATGATATCGATTGAGGGAAATGAAGAGGCGGTTGAATAGTCTGGCTTGGGTAAAAAAAGGGCCGCATTTAGCGGCCCTTGGTTTTTCTATTTGGGTTAGATTACTTTGCGGCCAAGGTATCAGCTCCTGGCTGAACAACACCGTTCTCATCCATAGTGAATGTGCCATTTAACTGGGCATGACCCGCTACAACACTCGCGCCAATGACTCCCGGAGTAATTGTGAAGTTCAGGACACCAGTTGAGATATTCAATCCGGCATAATTGGCTGGCGCCAATATTTGCGCTGGACCATTTAAAGGGCCAAGTCCAGGCGGAATTGCCCCAGGGTTATTTGCCATCCATGCCTGAACCATTGTAAAGCCATTGCGGACGTCGGAACGGACAGCCGACATCCAGCCGCGGGACCGATACTGGTTGAAACTCGGGATGGCAATGGCCACCAAGATCCCGATGATTGCCACAACGATCATGAGTTCGATCAACGTGAAACCTTTCTGACCTTTCTGCAGTTTCTTAAACATTTTGCAACCTCCTTTTAGTTTGGTTTATTGGTTTGAAAATAGTTGTTTGATATTTCGCGTTTCCCATTTTCCAAAACCCTTGAGTTACGACCTTTTGACCCTACTTTCTCCGTCACCTCCTTCCACCGATTTTTTTTGCATTTCCGTTTGCCCTTCCTTTTTTGCAAAACCCTTGCCATTCCTTCATCACAAAAACGAGAAAGGTCGTTAATGCTGTTTTCTCAAATGTTTATAATAGGTTATGGTTTCGATACGGAGAAAGAAAAAACGGGAGGGAGTGCGGAGAAGTTTGGATCAGGCGTTCACCCAATGACAAAAAATCTTATTCATTGACAGTTTGTGTCATTGAATCGGAAGGTAGATGATGAAGGTGGTGCCGCGGCCCAATTGGCTCCGGACCCAGACTTTTCCGCCGTAGTTCTCCACAATTCGATGCACGATGGAGAGCCCAAGGCCGGTGCCGTTTTCCTTGGTAGTAAAGAAGGGATCGAAAATTTTCCCCACATCGCTTTCGGCGATCCCCCCTCCCGTATCGCTGATGCTGATCTCGCCTTGGGGGGGCTGATCCGCGTGATCCAGGATGGGGAGCCGGCGGCGCAGTTCGACGGTTAAATCCCCGCCCTCCGGCATGGCCTGGGCGGCGTTGATCAGAAGGTTCCAAACAACCTGCTTGATCTGCTGGGGATCGGCGCGGAGGGCCACCGGGTCTTGAAAATTCCGGACGATGCGGATCCGCGGGTTGCAGTCGGCGCTGTTGCCGAACATTATTAATATCTCTTCCACCAGTTCGTTCAAAGAAACCAGGTCTTTCCCCGGGGGAGCCGGGCGGGCAAATAGCAGGAAATCCGCAATTAGGGAATTCAGACAGGCCACCTCCCGAAGGACGATATCCATGAGCTGATTATGGGATGAAGATTCCCCTAATTCTTCCTTCATGATCTCGATGGACCCGCTGATCGAGGCCAGCGGGTTGCGGATTTCATGGGCCATGCCGGCGGCCAGAGACCCTAACGCCGCCAAGCGCTCGCGGCGTTTCAGCTCTTCTTCCATCTCCCTAAGCTGCGTCAAATCCTGAAAGATCAGGATGCTGCCGATCTCCCGACCCTCGGAATCCCTCAGCGGGGAGGCCGAAAACCCGAGGGTGAGGGAAGCGCCGCCTCTCTTTTCAAATTGGGTCTCCCAGCGGGAAAAGCGCAGTTTTTCCCAGCCCTGTTCCAAAGCCCGCCCGGCGGATCGGGAGAGGTCGAGAATCCCCGGCAGGATCTCCCCGATCTCCTTCTGGTAGACATCCTCGAGCCGGTACCCCGTGATTTCTTCCGCCGTGCGGTTGAAAGAGGTAACCCGCCCCTCCCCGTCCACCGTGATCAAACCGCTGGGCACGTTCTGGACGATGTGTTTGTAGAGCTGCTCCAACTGGCTGTAATCGACGAGGCGCGCTTTGAGCTCCTCTTCCTTCCGCCGGATCTGTTCCGCTAAGTAGGAGCTCAAGAGAGCCACCAGGAAAAACCCCATGATGTTTACGGCGATCAAAAAGAAGACATAGTTGCTCTGCGCCATGCCCGGGGGGAAAAAATGAGGGCCCAGCGAGGGAATGACCTCATAAAACTCCAGATCCAATAGGGTTCCATAAAGGATGCTGCCGGCCGAGGCGGCATAAAGCCCTCCGCGGCGGTAGAGGATGATGCTGGAGCCGATGATGGCGGGCAGGTACAGCCAGGAGAAGATGGACTCGATGCCGCCGGTCAGATAAACGAACAGGGTGATAAAAAGGATATCGATGGAGATCTGAACATAGGCAAAGGTCTGAAGGGCCCGGATCCACCGTAGCAGGAAGGCGTAGAGAAGGGTCAGAAGGTAGGTAAAAGCGATGAGGACAAATAAATAATGGGGGGAAGCATACGGGAACAGATGGGGCGCCCAAATCTGCACAAAAGCCGCGGCGCCCAGAAGAAGGGTAACCACCACCGCCCGCAGGAGCATCAGCCATTTGATCTTGGAAAAGAGGGGATAGACAGGCTCGGTCATGGAAGTCTGATGGTTCATGAGATGCCGTTTACGCCCGGTGAGGTGTCTTTCCAACCCTTAGAAAATAATTTTCAATTTCTCTGCGCCCTCTGCGGTCTCTGCGGTAAATATTCCTTATTCTTCTTTCGAGTCGGAATACCCCCGCAGCCCGTACTTCTGGATCTTCCAGCGCATGGACCGGAAGCTCAGATGGAGGAGCTCCCCGGCCTTTTTGATTACGCCGTGGCTCAGGCTCAAGGCCTGCAGAATTAAATCCTTCTCTAATTCGCTCAGCTCTTTTTCCAGATCGATGCCGGCGGGAGTCATGCGGAATGTCGGGATCCCCTCCTTGACGTTCTCCCGTTTCCCTTCCATTTTGTGCTCCGCGAGGGCCAGGCTGTCCGGGAGAATGATGTTGGAGCTTTCCAGGGCCACGCTCCTTTCGATGATGTTCTCCAGCTCCCGGACGTTTCCGGGGAAGTTGTATTTCATGAGAATGTCCAGGGCGTAGGAAGAGATCGACCGGACGTCTTTCCCTTGTTCGCGGGACCATTTCTCGAGGAAGTGCTGGGCGAGGAGGGGAATGTCCTCGCGCCGCTCGCGCAACGCGGGAAGATGGAGGCGGACGACATTCAGCCGATAATAGAGGTCCTCCCGGAATTTTCCCTGAATGACTTCCTGTTCCAAATTTTTGTTGCTCGCGGAGATGAGACGGACATCCACGCTGATCGTCTCGGTGTCCCCCACCCGCATGAACTCCCGCTCCTGGATGACGCGCAGGAGCTTGACCTGAATGACCGGGGAGAGATCGCCGATTTCATCCAGAAAAATCGTCCCCCCGTGGGCCATTTCAAACAATCCCTTTTTGCCGGCCACCGCTCCGGTAAAGGCCCCTTTCACGTGGCCGAACAGCTCGCTCTCCATCAGATTGTCGGGAATGGCGCTGCAGTTGATGGTGACGAAGGGCTGTTTCACCCGGGGGCTGTTCTGATGGATCGCCCGGGCCGCCAGCTCTTTCCCGGTCCCGCTTTCTCCGGAGATGAGCACGTTGGTCTTGGTGGGCCCCACCTGGCGGATCAGGTTGAAGATCTTCAGCATCTCCGGGCTGTGGCTCACCAGGCTGCAGAAGATCCCCGCCGGCGCTTTCTCCTCCGCCGGGACCGTCGGTTTGGCCAGGGCGTTGCGGATGACCGATTTGATCTCCTTCAGTTTGAACGGTTTGGTCAGGTAGTCGTACGCCCCGGCTTTCATCGCGGCGATGGCATCCTCCGGCGAGGCGTAGGCGGTGATCATGATGACCGCCATGCTCGGGCGGCGCTCCTTGATCTTGACCAGGAGCTCCAGCCCCCCGAGCTTCGGCATCTTGATATCGGAGAGAACTAAGTCGAAAGCCCCACCCTGGAAACGGGTCAAGGCTTCCTCCCCGTCGGCGGCGCAGACGACTTCATGGCCTTCCTTTTTGAGGAGGATCTCCAGGAACTCCCGCATGCTCAATTCGTCATCCGCCACTAAGATCTTCGCCACGCCCCAACTCCTGAAAAAAAGAATTCACCACAGAGGGCACAGAGAACACAGAGATATATAAATGCTAAAACCAAAAACTGTTGAGTCAGTTTCCCCGCCGACCCGCGTTTTGCGCGGCCGCGGGGGACGGTCGCTCTATTTCATGATTTCATTTCTGATTTATCTTTTGACCCTAAAAGCTCTGTGAACTCTGTGCCCTCTGTGGTGAAGTCATTCGCAGCCGATCTCCAGGATCTCGTACTCCTTTTTCCCGGAGGGGACCACGATCTGGACCACGTCTCCCGCGCTCCGACCGATGAGCGCCTTGGCTACGGGGGAGTTGACCGAAATTTGACCGTTCTTGATGTCCGCTTCGTCCGCCCCGACGATGCGGTACTTGATCCGCCGGTCCGCATCCAGGTCTCCCAGGAGGACCGTGCACCCGAAGACGACCTTGTCCGTCGCCAGGTCCCGAATGTCAATTACCTGCGCCCGGGCTAATTTATCATCGATTTCTTTGATGCGGCTTTCGACGAAGTCACGCCTTTCTTTGGCAACCCGGTAATCGGCGTTGTCGCTGATGTCTCCATGGGCCGCGGCTTCATTCATGGCCTGCAGGACCTGGGGGCGCTCCACCCGCCGCAAGCGGTCCAGCTCGTCCTGCAGCTTTCGGAATCCTTCCTTTGTCATCGGTATCTTGTCCAAAATTCCTTCTCCTTTTTTACAATCCTTCTTTGGTCAACCTCAATTCTTTTTGCCACAGAGGGCACAGAGACCACAGAGGAAAAAGCGCAAAAATAAAAAAAAATCTAACAGGATGCGGAAATACTCCAAATTGCCGTCACTCCCGCGAAGGCGGGAGTCCAGAATGCCCTGAAAAGACTGGATTCCTGCTTCCGCAGGAATGACGAAATAAGGCCGATAAGGGCTTTTTCAGCAAACTGCTAAAGCCTTTGGAACTCTTTGATTCTGCCGATAAATTCCCTGTAATTCCTTTTTGCTCTGTGATCTCTGTGTGCTCTGTGGCTAATTTTTTTCTCCGCCCGGCCGCGCGGGGAATGCCGCGGCCCAAAAGGAGGAATCACTCGATTAAATGGCCGAACCGGTTCCAGCGGATCTTCTTGTCCAGACGATACCAGGGGACGTCACCCTGCCCGTCCCAGGACCAATAAATGATAAAGGCCTTGCCCCGAACATCATCAATGGGAACAAAGCCCCAGAAACGGCTGTCGAGGCTGCGATCCCGGTTGTCCCCCAGGACAAAGATCTTTTCCGGAGGAACCCGGACCGGTCCGTAATTATCGCCTTTTTGAATGGCCGCCGCCAAAGGACCGGTCTCTTTGAACACGGCGTGGGTGTCGGAGACCGGCGCCCCGTTAATATGCAGCTTTTTGTTGATGATCTGAACCGTCTCCCCCCCACGGCCGCGACGCGTTTGATGAAATCCTTGTCGCGGTCGTTCGGGTAAATAAAAACGACCACATCCCCCTTTTTGGGTTTCTGAAACGGCAATAAATTCCAGGAGGTAAAGGGAATCTTGATCCCGAAAAGGAATTTATTCACCAGAATATGGTCTCCGATCTCCAAAGTCGGCTCCATGGACCCGGAGGGGATCTTAAACGCCTGCACGACAAAGGTGCGGATCAGCAGGGCCAGGGCCAAGGCGATGATAATCGCTTCCGCGTATTCACGAAATGTGGATTTTTTCTTGATTTCTGGATTTTTCAGTTTCCATCCCCCTTTTTCTTAAATTTCACCACAGAGAGCACAGAGACCACAGAGAATAGATATTTTAAAGGAAAAGACAAAAACAGAAATTCCGATTGATTTTCTTGTCGTTTGATTTTAAATTCTGATTTTTCTGTTTTTCTCTGTGCGCTCTGTGCCCTCTGTGGTGAAAAATTCTTTAATAGATTTGACGACGTAGCGCTGCTGGCCGGCCGTGAGCTCCGGAAAGATCGGCAGGGCCAAGGTTTCGCGGGCGGCCTGTTCGGACTCGGGGAAATCCCCCTCTCGATATCCCAGGTCCCGGTAACATTCCTGCAGGTGCAGGGGAACCGGATAATAAATTTCGGTGCCGACCCCTTTCCGGGAAAGGTGGTCTCGCAGGGCGTCCCGATCTTCCACCCGGATCACAAACTGGTTGTAGATATGATAGACGCCCTTCCTTTCCTCCGGAAGGGTCACCTGGGGAGGACGCAAGCCCGTTTCCGCAAACAGGGCTCGGTATCGCGTCGCATTCTCCCGGCGCTCCTCGGTCCATCGTTCCAGATGCCGCAGTTTGATTCGCAAGACCGCGGCCTGCAGGGCGTCCAGCCGGCTGTTGATTCCGATCATCCGGTGATAATAGCGGGGATTCATGCCATGATTCCGGAGGATGCGGATTTTCTCGGCCAGAGCCGCATCACCGGTGATCACCATTCCCCCCTCGCCGACCCCCCCCAAATTCTTGGTTGGGTAAAAAGAAAAGCATCCCAGGTCGCCCACGGCCCCGGCGATCCCCTCTTTTCCGGCCTGATGCGGGCGGGAGGATGTCTCCCGGGCGCCGATGGCCTGGGCTGCGTCTTCGATCACCCGCATCCCGTGCCGCTTGGCAATCGGCATCAGGGCCGACATATCCGCCATCTGCCCGTAAAGGTGAACCGGCATCAGGACTTTGGGCCTCTTGTTTTTCCCGGACAGCCTTTTCATGGTGTCTTCGAGACGGTTCGGGTCCAAGTTGCAGGTTCGGGGTTCGATATCCACAAAAACCGGAATGCCCCCCAGCCGGGAAATGCACCCGCCTGTGGCGAAAAACGTGTACGGCGAGGTAACCACCCGGTCTCCGCTCCCCACGTTTAGGGCCATCAGTGAAATCAGCAGGGCGTCGGTCCCCGAGGCGACCCCCACGGCGTGGGGGACGCGGCAGAAAGCGGCCGCTTCTTCTTCAAACCGTTTCACCTCCGGCCCCAGGATGAGCTCCTGGCTCTCCAAAACCTTCCGGATCCCCCGCTGGACCTCTCCGCGGATCCGGCGGTACTGCTTCTTCAAATCCAACAAGGGGACTTTGATCTGGGTCATCGTTCCTTTTCTTTCTCCGGCGCCCTTGTCTAAAAAGAAAGCCAGGAGCTTACCTGGCTTGGCACCCGGGATAAAAAATCTTTTGCCACAGAGGACACAGAGCTCACCGAGGGTTCAGGGAAAAAAGATAAGGGACAAAATTGAATGTCCGGGAAAACCTGGATGAGCCTTGCTCATCGTGAAGGTACGGCCGTTCATCCCTTTTCGATCTCTGTGCTCTCTGTGTGCTCTGTGGCTAAATAGTTTCAAAATTTTAAAATTCCTCGGCGGCCCCTTCCCGGCAGACTTCCCCGAACAACTGGGCCACGATCAACAGGAAATAGAAAAAGCCGAAAGAGTAAAGAATCCATCCCAGGAAAAGGATGTGGGTCCGCAAAAATAAAAGGGCCATAAAAAGAATCAGCCCTGCCAACCAGGCCGTGAAATACTCCTTTTGCACCAGCCAAATTTTTTCCACGATCTGATTCCAGCGAAAGACCGCCGCAAAAAACTCCCCCTCGCGGGCATAGAGGGCGAACGCCATGGGCAGCAGAAAAGAAACCGCAAGCCCGATTCCCACTCCGAGAATAAGGAACGGGACGCCGAAAAGGGCCGCGAAGCCGCCCGCGGTCCAGAGGACCTCGCCGACCACGTACAGGAGCCCCGGAACGATTCCGTAAGTTAGAAGAATAAGGAATACAAAAAAACCCCGGTAAACCAGGTCCCCCCAGGCGGCCCAGACCGCCAGAGATCCAGTTTGTCCGGAAAGGCCGTCCCTAAAAACCCCATAAGCGTAACCGAGAGGCGCCAGGGAAACGAGAATCCAGAAAATCCAGCCGACGAAGGGGATAAAGCTCAACAGGGATGCCAGGGTGCACAAAGACCCGCCCAGCACGAATTTGACCGCCCATCCTTCGCCCGAAAACGGAAACTTCAGCGCTTTTTCAAGGTTTCCCATGGCTCAAAGTTGATGGTCTCGTAAAAAGGCTCTTATTCGGGTCGTCACCCCGGCGAAAGCCGAGGTCCAGACGTCGTCCCGACGAAATTCGGGAACCATCTCTAAGACTGGATCCCGGTTTTCACCGGGAACCCTGGATTCCGGCTTTCGCCGGAATGACGAATTCTATGGAATTTCGACTTTTAACGAAACCATCGTTCCGCTGATTTATTACAGAATCATCAAAATCCCCAACGACCTCCTCAGGAGGCTTTCGGGGTTTGGATCTTGTTGAGAATTCTCCAGGTTTTCAAAAGCTCCAGGGCTCTTTCCACCGGGGGATCTTCCTTGGTCTCGGCGCCCGCCGCCGGTTTCTTGGAAAGGTCCTGGGCTTTTTCGGGAGGTTTCGCCGGCGCCTTTTCAGGCGGTTCCTTTTCCCCCTCCCCCGGAAGATGGTGGTCCAAATCCTTTTCCCGAATCATTCGCGCGGGTCCTCCCCGCTTTCCATCCGGAGAGGCATCGGCCACGATGATGTCCGGCGTGATCCCCTGAGCTTGAATCGAGCGGCCCTTCGGGGTGAAGTAGCGGGCCGTAGTCAGACGCAGGGCCGAACCATCCTCCAGAGGGATGATCGTCTGGACGGAGCCTTTCCCGAAGGTTTGGGTTCCCAGGATTACGGCCCTTCCGTGGTCCTGTAGGGCCCCGGCCACAATCTCCGAGGCGCTGGCGCTCCCGGCGTTTACCAGAACGATCATGGGGTAGTCGCGGACCCGGTCCTTTTTCTGGGCGAAGAACTTCATCTTCTGCCCTTCCACCCGTCCCTCGGTGTAAACGATCAGACCCGAATCCAGGAATTCATCCGTCACCTTGACGGCCTGTTCCAGGAGCCCTCCGGGGTCATTGCGCAAGTCGAGAACCAATCCCTTCAGTTTTCCCTCTCTGCCCTCTAACTGTTCCAGCGCCTTTTTCAAATCCGGGTGGGTCTTTTCGATGAACTGATTGATTTTGATGTAGCCGTACCCCTCTTCCAGGACCCGCGAACGCACGCTCCGAATGGGAATCACGTCCCGGGTGATGGGGAAGTCCTGGGGTTCCGTGAACCCCGGCCGCATGATGGTGATCGTCACCTGGGTTCCCCGGGGGCCTCGGAGGCGCTTCACCGCATCCAGCAGGTTCATATCCCGCGTCGATTTTCCTTCGATCCGCAGGATCTGATCCCCGGATTGGATGCCGGCCCGGTGCGCAGGGGTGTCCTCAATGGGCGCCACGACGGTGAGGACCTTGTCGCGGATCGTGATCTCGAACCCCAGCCCCTCGAAACTGCCCCGGGTTTCCGTCTGCATTTCCTTGAACATTTCCTGGGGCATGAAATTGCTGTGGGGATCCAAGGTTTCGAGCATGCCGTTGATCGCCCCCTGGATGACCTTGCCGACGTTCACGGGTTCGACATAGTTCTTTTCCACGATGGCCAGGACATCGGCCAGAAGCCTCAGCTTTTCATAGGTCGAATCGATGTCCGCCCCTACCCGGTGGATCCGGCCCCAGCCCAGGAAGGCCGCAACCATGAGGATCAGGAGGGAAAAGCCCCAAACTTTTTTGCTCCGCAAAAATCCTTGCCGCATTCACTTTCTCCTTTCCACCCAGGACGTCCTCGGCGGACTTATTTGGCCTTTGCTTGGGCCAACCACTCTGTCGGATCCAGCGGTTTGCCCCGCTGACGAATCTCAAAATACAGACAGGGGCCCCGAAGGGACCCCGTATCTCCCACTAAGGCCACCGCTTCTCCGGTCCGGACTTCCTCGCCGACATTCTTCAGCAAAGCGGAAGCATGGCCGGAAAGGGTGTAAAATCCGTCCCCGTGGTCGATGATGAGAATTTTTCCATACCCTTTGAACCAGTCGGCATAGAGCACCCGGCCGTCATAGACAGCGCGAATTTCCGCCCCCAGCGGGGCTTCGATTTCAATCCCCTTTTGGACCGTGAAGGTATGGAATTGGGGGTTCTCGTTCTTGCCAAAGGTGCTGAGGATCCTCCCGTCCACGGGACGGGGCATTTTCCCGCGGAGCGCTCCGAATCCTTTTCCGGGGGAGGGGGCCACCTCCTGCCTGGCCTTGGTGCGAAATTCCTTTTCCAGGCGGTTGATCAGGGTCTGAAGCTGGGCGGAAGCCGCTTCCAGATCCTGGACCGCGGCCAAATGAATCTTTTTTTCATTCCGCACCGCGTCCAACAGTTTGCCCTTTGCCGCCCGATCCTTCTCCACCTCTTTCTTTTTCTTTTCGGTCTTTTCTTTTATTTGCTGAAGCTCCCGTTCGTCCCCTTTCAGCTGCTCCCGGTGGGTTCCGACAACGTTCTGCCGTTGCCGGTAGTCCTCGATAAGCTGCCGGTCCTGAGCGAGGATCGCGGCCATGGATCGGCGCAAATCAAGCCACTCCTCCGGAGAGCGGGTGGAAAAAAGCGTTTCCGGAACGCCGGTCTCTCCATACTTGTAAAGGGCCACCAGCCGTTCGTTCAAGTGGGTCTCCTGGGTGGAGATCGTTTGGCCCAGGATCTGCAAATCCTCGTTTGCTTGCTGAACCTTTCGGGTCACCGCTTTCAGCTCCCGGTCCAGGACCTTCAGCTCTTTCTCCCTTTTGGAGAGGTTCCGCTCCAACGTGTTCAGTTGGGAAATAACCGAAGACTCTTTCTTGTCAATATCCTTGACCCGCTGTTTTTCTTCCTGGAGTTTCTTACGAATCCCCCCTAATTCCTTCTTACTCTGGGCCACTCCGCTTTGAATCTTCTGCGCGTCGGATTCTCCCCGGGCGATCCCCCCTCCGGCAGCCAAAATCAAAAATAAAAAGAAAACCAGGACCCTCAAACCTTGATGACCTCGCAAAGAAATGCGCAACGATGATTTCAATCGCAGGGGCGCGAGGCTTCGCGCCCCTACCCTGCAAGGCGCGCATAAATTTAAGGAGTAGGGGCGATTCATGAATCGCCCCTACAGGTGCGCCGCAACGACGAAATTGAAGCGCAACGCAGCAGATGGACTTTTTACGAGACCATCAAACCTTGGCGTACCTCCCCACCGACACCCGCGTTCCCAAAATCCCCAGCAGGACCCCCCCCAGAATGAATCCCGCGCCGTATTCCCAGGGGAGGAATCGCAAAGGGAAGTCTCCCAAAAGAACCTTCAACGGATCATAGACCTGGGACAAAAACAGCTGGAACAAAGCAAAGAGAAGGCCCCAGGCCAAACCGGCCCCGGCCAATCCCTGAAAAATCCCTTCCAGGTAAAAGGGCGCCCGGATGAAAAATGAAGTGGCCCCCACCGCCCGCATGACTTCGATCTCCTCCCTGCGGGAGAAAATGTTAAGCCGGATCATATGGGCCACGATCAAAAACGTCGCCAGAAGCAGCAGCGCGCTCATGCCGGCCCCCAAAACCTGAGTCAGCGCCAGAAAAGCGGAAAAACGCCCGATCCATTCCGCGGCATATTGCAGGTCGGCGATTTCGGCGGCCCCTTTCAACTTTGCCGCCAGGCGTTCGACCCCGGCCTTGTCCCGGAAAGGGGGCTTCAGCTGGATTTCCAAAGAGGCGGGCAGCGGGTTCCGGGGAAGGCCCTTCAACAGCCCGGTTCGGGCCGACAGCTTTCCTTCCAGGGTTTTCAGCGCCTCTTCCTTCGACCGGAAGTGGACCGCCTGAACTTCCTCCAGACCGCTAATTTGATCCCGGAGCCGGTTGGCCCCTTCCGCCGTCACCGTGTCGGCAAGGTAGGCCGTGATGCGAATCCGCCCGCCCCACTCCTCCATCAAAGCGCGGGCGTTATGCGCCGCCGTCCCGAAGAGTCCGAAAATCAGGAAGGCAAAGGTAATGGTCCCGAGGGTCAGGGCATTGATGCCCGGGTTGCGAACCAAATTTTGCCCCGCCTGCCGCAAAAAAAAACCCATGGTCCTCCAAATAAACTGAGCCGCCGAAGGCGCCCTCTTTGGGCTATCCTGCGAAACCTAATTTGGCGGCCGCAGCCGCGGTCAAAGTGCTTTCAACAATACGACCCTGTTCTAAAACGATCCGATCCTTCGGCAGAAAGGCCGCGAGCCCTTCGTCATGGGTCGCAAAAAGAATCGTCGTTCCCCGCCGATTGATCTCTTCGAAAAGGCGCACGATCCCCTCCGCCGTTCGCAGGTCGATATTTCCCGTAGGTTCGTCCGCGAGGAGCAGCGCGGGTTCGTTCACGATCGCCCGGGCGATGGCCGCACGCTGCTGCTCTCCGCCCGAGAGTTGATAAGGGGAAAAACGCCCCTTCCCCTCCAACCCGACCTGCTGCAGGGCCTGCGCCGCTTTCTTCACGATCTCCTGCTTTTCCCCGCCGAGAACCCGCAGGGCGAAGGAAACGTTTTCAAAAACGGTCCACCGGGGAATCAGCTTCAGATCCTGAAAAACGATTCCCAGGCTTCGCCGGAGAAAAGGAATCTGCCGCGCCTTTAGCCGATGCACTTCATATCCGTTTACCCGCAATTCTCCAAACGTGGGGCGCTCGGCGGCGTAGAGAAGCCTGAGCAGGGTCGTTTTCCCCGCTCCGTTGGGGCCCAACAGATAAACGAATTTTCCTTTATCGATCCGCACGGAAACATCCGTAAGCGCCTGCCGACCTTCCGCGAAATTCTTGCCCACCCCGATCATTTCAAGCGGTGAAGGTTCGAGAGGGTTCGCCTCCGGGAATTCGGAGTCGCCCAAAGGCCCGATTTCCGGCGCTTTCTTGGCAGTTTCCTCAACCGGGACAATTTCATCCATTTTTCCAATGTTAACATACCGTTAGGGGATTCACAAGAATATATATTGCCGGACCCCCTCGGGGGCCGAAAGAAGGGCAAACGGGGCAACCGAATCTCGAAATCCAGGGACAGGGCAGATGGGCCGGGTTCGGCGACTTGTTGCGAGAGAAATTTTTTCGAATGGCCCGAGAAACGCCCCCGGGCAAAACCTCTTCCAGTCAGAATTTCACGGACTGGTGATGATGGTTTTAATCTTTTCCTTCTTCTCGAAATCCACGGCGAACTGCCGGGCTTCCTGCAAAGAGAGGAAGGAACCGATCCGCACCCGGTGCAGCGACCCTTTGGCCGCCGCGGTTCCGGTCACCGCATAGGCGTCGTATCCTTTGGACTTCAATTTCGTCACGAGCTCCTTGGCCTCCTCGGAACTGTTCAAAGCGGCAATCTGCAGGGTGTATTTGGCCTTAGGCGCCGCGGGTGTTTTGGCAGGGGGCGGCTGGGCGGGCGCCGTCTTGGAGGCGCTTCCCGAATCTTTATCCGGCGGGTGCGGTTGTTCTTTGCCCTTGCTTTCGGCGACCTCTTTGGCCTTCGCCTTTTCGGTGGTTTCCAAAGAGGCGGTTTTCCCTTCTCCCTCCCGGGATGACCCCCTCGCCGGTTCCGCGATCCGGAATGGGATTTTCTGCCCGGCTTTATCCTGCAGAAAAACGGAAGCCTCCTTTTTCAAAGATGGTCGGCTGAGTTCTTTGCCTACCCGAACCCCGGAGACAAAGGTCACGAGGAGGAGAAGGGCGACGCCCGCGACCCCCCAGAGCCACTTCCGGCTCCCCCCTTCCAAAGGGGCCTGCGAAAAAAGCCGCGCCCGCCAGGCGGAGCTCTTCGCCCGCTTCCGGGCGGCGGTTCGGCGCAAGCTTTCCGGATCCATTTCTTTCACATCCGCTCCAAGACTTCCATTCCCAGGATTCTGAGGCAGGTCGCAAGAACGTTCTGGACCCCGTGCGTCAAAAGAATCCGCGCCCCGGTGATTTCCTTGTCCTCTCCAAGAACCCGGTGGCGGGCCAGAAACAAGTTGAAAGCCATGGCCAGGTCGAGCATATAGACGGCCACCACCGAGGGTTCGCCTTCTTCCGCGGCGCGGCCGATAACCTCGGGAAGAGCCCGGAGACGTTTCACCACGTCAAACTCTTCGTCGCTTGTCAAGAGGCCGGCCCGGGCCGCAGCCGGGACCCCTTCCCCGAACTTGCGCAGGATGCCGCAACAGCGCACGTGGGCATTCTGGCAGTACGGGCCTGTCGCCCCTTCAAAATTCAGGATCCGCTCCCACTCGAATTCCACGTCTTTGGTTCGCTTCGTCCGGAGGTCGTTGAAGATGATGGCGCCCAGGCCGACGGCGCGGGCGATCTTCTTCCTCTCTTCCCCGGACACCTTGCCGATGCGGGCCTCCTTGTCCTCCCCCCGGTCTTCGATCACCTTTTCCGCCCGCTGAACGGCCTCGTCGATCACGTCCTTCAGGAAAACGACCTCGCCCCGGCGGGTGCTCATGCCCAGGACATGGCCGAAATCCACGTGGACCATCCGCCTGCTCCAGCCGTACCCCATCAATTCCAGGACCTGGAATAACTGCTGGAAGTGAAGCCGCTGCGGGGTCCCCACCACATAAATCATTTTTTCGAAATTCCACTTGCGGAAGCGGTATTCCGCCGCGGCGATGTCCCGGGTGAGGTAGAGAGTGGCTTCGTCCTTTTTCAGAATCAGCGCCGGCGGCATCTGGTAGTTCTCCAGGGGAACCACCCAGGCTCCCTGGCTTTCCACGAGCAGACCGGACCGGCGCAGCCGTTCCACGAGGTCCGGCAGCTGATTTTGGTAGAAGCTCTCCCCTTCGTAGGAGTCAAAGGTGATTCCCAAGTATCCGTAGAGGCGCTTGAACTCGTCGATGCTGATTTCGCGGAAACGCCCCCAAAGGCGCCGGGTCTCGGGCTCCCCCTCTTCCAACTTGCGGAACCAGGCCCGAGCCTCCTCGTGGAGGTTTTCATCGGCCCGGCTTTCCGCGTGGAACCGGGTGTACATTTCAAAGAGGTGATGGAGCGGGCGGGCTTCCAGCTCGGCGGGGTCCCCCCACCTTTTGAATCCGGTGATGACATCCCCGAATTGTTTGCCCCAGTCGCCGAGATGATTGAGCCGTCTGACGGTGTAGCCGCGGCGTTCAAAGATCCCGCAAAGGGAGTGCCCGATGATGGTCGAGCGCAGGTGGCCGACGTGGAAGGGCTTGGCGATATTCGGGGAGGAAAACTCGATCAGAACCGTTTTGCCTTTTCCCTCTTCGGTTTGCCCGTACCGGTCTCCGGCGGCCCGGAGCTCCCGCATAACCCGTTCCGACCAGACCTCCCGGCGGATATGAAAGTTCACATAAGCGGCCACGGGCGTGCACCGCGCCAGGAGTTCTTCCGGCTGGAATTTCCCGGCGATCTCCTGAGCCAGAACCTGAGGGGATTTGCGCATCTTCTTGGACAAGGAAAAGCAGGGAAAGGCAAAGTCCCCCCATTGAGGATCGCGGGGAATTTCGATTTTGCTTTGGAGCTCCTCCGGAGGAATCCCGGATTCCCGGGAGAGGAACGCCGCAATGGCCTGGGTTATGTCATTCATGATTTCCTCGCAACAATCTCACCACAGAGGGCACAGAGAACACAGAGATAAATAAAATGAATATTCGCAGAGCAAATGGACCTGCCCCTTCTATTGTACAAGGACCTCAATTGCCAACGCTCCACTTCTTTTTGCCGGCTGGTTTTTGTCGCTTTTATTACAATTCCTGATTCTTATATTTTCTCTGTGCTCTCTGTGGGCTCTGTGGTGAAATCTTTTGTTTGCTTTACTAAATCGCCGTAGACCTCCGGCCGCCGGTCCCGCAGGAACGTCCAGACCCTCCGGGTGCGTTCGATTTCCGACAGGTCCATCTCCGTCAGCACCACGCCTTCCTGGACGCCGCTCGCGCCGTCGACCATTTCCCCTTCGGGGGAAGCGCAGAAGCTCTTTCCGTAAAAGTGCTGTTTCGCCTCCTTGCCCACCCGGTTGACCCGGAAAATGTAGATCCCGTTGAACGCGGCATTGGCGCAGATGGCGCGGACCCATTTTTCCTGGGACGCAAAGGCGGCCGCCGTGGGGGCAAAAACCACCTGGGCTCCCTTTAGAGACAGAATTCGGGCCCCCTCCGGGAAGAAATTATCCCAACAGATCTGCACCCCCACCCGGGCAAAGCGCGTTTCAAAAACCGGGAAACCCAGATCCCCGGAGGCAAAGTAGGCCTTCTCCTCCCAGAGGGGGATTTGAGGGACATGGATCTTGCGATATTTCCCGGCCATTTCACCGTCGGCGTCCAGAACCAGGGCGGTGTTGAAATATTTCCCCGGGGCGCCTCTTTCGAAGAAAGGCAGGATCAAAACCGCCTCCAGCTCCCGAGCCAGCGCCTGCATGATTTCCGTCGTCGGCCCGGGAATTTCCTCCGCCAGAGAGAAATTTTCGGCCCGAATATCCGCGGGAAACCAGGGCGTCGAAAACAGCTCCGGGAAGCAGATCATGCGGGCCCCCCGCTCCGCGGCGATCCGGGCCATTCGCTGGGCTTTTTCCAGGTTCTTCTTCTTGTCTTCGGTGCAGTGGATCTGGATGCCGGCGGCTCTCAACATGCCTTTGAACTCCTGCTTTTTGAAAAAAAGTTTAGCCGCTTTCCGGCGGTGGGTCAAGAAAGAAAAGAACATTTCACCACAGAGGGCACAGAGCACACAGAGAAAATATAAATTCAAACTTAAAAGGGATACCGTAAAAACCCCAAAGGGCCTGTCTTTCCTTGCCGGAAGGAAGATTTTCAAGGATTCTTTGTGATTCAATAATCTCTGTGGTCTCTGTGTTCTCGGTGGTGAGATTTCGTAAAAAAAACCCCGGTGGGGCCGCCGCCGGGGTTTTTTTGCGGGTCGCTTCCTGAATTTTGTCGGGGATTACGTTTTGATAACCTTCGCTGCTTGAGGTCCTTTCGTTCCGTCGATGATCTCAAATTCCACTGTTTGACCTTCGGCCAAGGATTTGAATCCATCCCCTTCTATCGCCGTATAATGCACGAAAATGTCCTTGCCGCCCTCCTGCTCGATAAAACCATACCCCTTGCTGTCATTGAACCATTTCACCCGACCGATCAACTTCATTAAAGCCCTCCTTTTTCTCGCCCGAACCGCCGACCCGCACTCCCGCCCGCCAGGGACGTGCGCAAAACCGCGCCTTTGGCCTTGGCCTTACCACAAATACAAAAAAAATGTCAAGATTTTTTTGAAGAATCATGTAACCCTTCAGTCACGGGCGGCACGCGCCGGAAGCATCGGCCGGGTTGGCCCTTGGCCTCGAAGATCAGAACTTGTTTCCGCCGGAGCGGGCGGGGCGTATCGTCCCCGCCCCCTCCACGGAGAAATCAGCGCCTCATGGTTCCAAGCGGGCCGGTCTGGCCCCCGGGCTCTAAAACCGCTTGGCCCTGACGAAATTCCTTTTTTCAAAGAGCTAAAGTGTTACCGCAGATGGACTTTTTACGAGACCATCAAGTTGGGATAAAGCCGTCAATCGGGACTCGCTCTCCCGCCCAACTGGCCGCAGGCGGCCATGATCTCCTTTCCTTTGCTCTGCCGGATCACGGCGGTGTATCCCCGGTCCATGAGGATCTGGCGAAAGCGGGCGGCGGTCTCCTCGGTCGGTCGTTTCCAGGGGCTCCGGGCATGTTCGTTGAAAGGGATCAGGTTGATCTTGGCGCGGATTTCCTTCAGCATTCGGGCCACCCGCAGGGCGTCTTCGGCCGAATCGTTCACCCCCCCGATGAGGATATATTCGAAGGTAATCTTGTCGCGGTTCGCCAGGGGGAGACGGCGGCAGGCCGCCAGGAGCTCCTTCAAAGGGTGTTTCCGGTTGATGGGCATCAATTCGCTGCGTTGTTGGTCGGTCGAGGCGTTCAGGGAGACGGCCAGCTGTCCAAAATGCCGGTATTTGAAGAGCATTTCCATTTGGGGGACCAGTCCCGCCGTGGAGACCGTGATGTGCCGGTAGGAAAACTGCAGTCCGGATGGCGAGCGGATGATTTCCAGGGCCCGGAGGAGGTTCTCGAGATTCAGAAGCGGCTCCCCCATGCCCATGAAAACGAGGTTGCGGATTCTTTTCTCCGGGGGGAGAGAGGCTTGGGCGGCGAGGATCTGGTCGATGATTTCCGGCGGAGTCAGGTTGCGGATGAAACCCCGCTTCCCCGTCAGGCAAAACTTGCAGCCCAAGGCGCATCCCACCTGGGTGGAAAGACAGAGGGTCCAATGATCCCGCTCCGGGAGCAGAACGCTCTCGACCGCCTCCCCGTCCTCCAGGACGAACCGAAACTTGCGGGTTCCGTCCGCGGCCGCCTGGATTTCTCCGGGTTCCAGCCAGCTGATCCGAGCGTTTTCGGCAAGCTTTCGGCGGAACTCCTTCCCGAGGTTGCTCATCTCCTCAAAGGACCGGACCCCCCGGCCATAAAGCCAACGCGCCACCTGAGCAACTCGGAACCGCTTCTCGTCCAGGGAAAAAAGATAGGATTCTAGTTCCGGGAGGCTCAAATTTTTCAGGTGGACGCGGTCCTTCATTTCCATTGCCTTCTGCCGCCCGCCGCCTCGCCGGCAACCCAGCCGGTGCTGAAGGCGGCCTGGAGGTTGTAGCCGCCGGTTTTTCCGTCCACGTCGATCACCTCCCCGCAGAAATGGAGCCCCTTGACGATTTTGGATTCCATCGTGGCCGGGTGAATTTCCCTGACCGCAACGCCTCCGGCCGTGACGATCGCCTCCGCCAGCGGGCGGGCCCCCCGAATCGTCAGGCGCCACGCTTTGAGAACCCTCCGGATTTCCCCTCTTTCGCCGACGCGGATTTCCCCCCCCTTCGCCTCCGGGGAAACCCCCGTCTGCCGAAGAATCTGGGGGATGAGGCTCTTGGGCAGGAGGCGGCCCAGAATGGACTGGATCTGTTGCCGAGGCTGCTCCTGGAACTCCCGAAGCAAACGCTTCTCCACCTGCTCCGGGGAGAGGGCGGGCTTCAAGTCTATGCTGAGGTCCACTTTCCCCATGGGGAGGGCTTCGACAACCTCCCCGCTCAGGGTTAGAATGATCGGCCCCGAAACCCCGAAGTGGGTGAAGAGCATCTCCCCGAACTCCTCTCCGATTTTTCGGGTCCCGCAAAAAAAGGCGGCCCGCACGTTTTTCAAAGTCAATCCCTGCAAAGAACGGAGGGCGGGGTCATCCACTTCGAGCGGGATCAAGGCCGGGCGGATAGGTTCGAGGGGATGCCCGAGTCTCTCCGCCAGCGCAAACCCATCCCCGCTGGAGCCGGTTTGGGGGTAGGATGCCCCGCCGGTGGCGAGGATCACGGCGGAGGCTTTGAAAACCTCCTTTTCGGTCCGGACCCCGGTGATTTCCCCCCGCTCCTGAAGAATCTCCCGGGCCGGGGAATGGATCAGAACCTTGACGCCGGGGGATCGGGCATAATGGCGGAGGGCGCGGACGATATCGGGAGCGCGATTGGAGGCGGGAAAGATCCGCCGCCCCCTTTCTTCCACAACCGGGACGCCGCGGGACTGGAAAAAGGAGATCAAGTCCTGGTTGAAAAACCGGGAGAAGGCGTTATGAAGGAATTTTCCGTTATGGTGGAAGTTTTCGATGAAGGTGGGCAGGTCCCCGGCGTTGGTCAGGTTGCATCGCCCTTGGCCCGTGATGGCCAGTTTGATCCCCACCCGGCCCATTTTCTCCAGGAGGAGAACCCGGCTTCCCCGTTCGGCGGCCCGCCCGGCCGCCATCAAACCGGAAGCCCCTCCGCCGATGACAATCACATCCCAGCGCAAGACTTTTTCACCGCAGAGAACGCAGAGGAATGTAAATTCAAAAAACCTTTCAAAAATTTGGACTTTATGACCTTGGGTCTCTTGTCTTTTGACATTTACTATGTTCTATACTATTTTCTTCTCTGCGCGCTCTGTGCGCTCTGCGGTGAAATTCGTTCTTACCTGCAGATTTCCAACGCATTGAAGAAATAGCCGATCTCGTAGGCCGCGGTTTCCGGGGCGTCGGAGCCGTGCACCGTGTTCTGCTCCACGTTCGCGGCAAAATCCTTCCGGATGGTTCCGGGGGCCGCGTTTTGCGGGTTGGTGGCGCCCATCAGCTCCCGGTTCTTCGCGATCGCCTGGGGGCCTTCCAGAATCATCACCACGCAGGGCCCCGAGGACATGAAATCCGTCAGGCTGTTGTAGAAAGGCTTCCCGCGGTGGACCGCGTAAAACCCTTCCGCTTCTTTTTTGGACATCGAAATCATTTTCATGGCCGCGATCTTGAGCCCGGCGTTTTCAAAGCGTTTCAGGACCTCGCCGATGACCCCTTTGGCGACCCCGTCTGGTTTAATGATGGATAAAGTCCGCTCCATTCTTTCCTCCGTTTTTTGGGGGGGCTGTTCGGGAACGGCCCCCCCCTTTGGCCCGAAACCCCGCCTCCTGCGGCGGTTGCTCAGCTTTTCACCATTTTATAGCCTTCTTCGTACCCTTTCACATTCGCCTCCTTGAACCGGGTCGGCGAATTGGAGGCCACCAGCCACTTCATCTCTTCGTAATCGAAGAAGGGAAGCACCTTGGCCAGGGCGCCCAGCATGACCACGTTGGTCATCTGGACATTGCCCAGCTTCTTGGCCAGCGTGGAAGCCTCGATGACATGCCCGTTGGGGCAGTACTTCTTGGCGGCCTTCAGAATCTCGTCCGGCTCCGGATATTCATCCAGCCCCATGTTGTTCTGGACCGTCGGGATCTTGATGGCATTCACTACATAAGCCCCCTTGGGATTCAGCAAACGCAGATACCGGAGCATCTCCACATATTCCATCCCGATCAGCAGATCCGCCTGGCCGCGGGAAATGAGGGGGGAGTAAATCGCCCCCTCGGCGATGCGGATGTGCGAAACCACGGATCCGCCCCGCTGGGCCGCGCCGATGGTCTCCGCCCCCAAAACGTTCAGCTTTTTATTCATGGCGTACTGGGAGATGACGATGGAAGCAAAAATGTTCCCCTGCCCCCCCACGCCGGCAATGATGACATCCATTTTCATGAAATCGCCCCCCTTTTGCACACATCCACGCAAAGCCCGCAACCCACGCAGGTCATCGGGTCGATGGACACTTTTTTCTGTTTTTTGTCGAAGGAGATGGCCGGACAGCCGAAATCGTTGATGCAGATCATGCAGCCGTTGCAGATCTCCGGGTTCACCCGCACCTCTTTGGTTTCGAAAACCTTCTGCCCGCGGCGGGTGGAGAGGAGGTAGCAGGGCATGGAGGAAACGATGAGCGACGGCCCCTCTTCCTTGACCGCCGCCTCCAGCGCCTCCCGGCACTGTTTGATGTCGTAGGGATTGACCACCCGGTGGCTGATGCCCAGGGCCTCCGCCAGTTTGGAAACGTTGATGGGCTGCGTCTCCTCGCCGGCCAGGGTCCTTCCCGTTCCGGGGTGCGGCTGGAAACCGGTCATGGCCGTGACCGAGTTCTCCCCCAGGATCACGTTGACGTTGATCTTGTTGCTCGCGGCATTGATCAGGCCGAGGATCCCGTTGTGGTACAGGGTGGAATCGCCGATGAACGCAAACACCGGCCGGTTCACCCCCGAAAGCACCATGCCGCTCGCCATGGGCACGGACGAACCCATGCAGTAGATGGTCGATTGGAGCTCCATGGGGCTGAAGGAACCGGCGTCGTGGCAGCCGATGTCCCCGGCGACGATGCCCTTGTGTTTGCGGACCGTCTGCTTGAGGGCGTTGAGGATGCCCCGGTAGTTGCAGCCCACGCACTGGGTCCGGGTGCGGATGGGAATGTGGATCTGGGGGACCGGGACTTCCGGCTGGGTGATTTTCACTTCCGGGGCCGCCTTGCGGACGGTCTCCAGGATCATCTGCAGGGTCAGCTCCCCGTCGGAAGGGACGAACCCGGTTCGGCCCAGCACTTCCACCTCGATCTTTTCCTCGTGGAAGATTTTCTTGATCAGCCCTTCCACGAAGGGCTCGGTCTCTTCGAAAATCACTACTTTTTCCAATCCCTTCACGAACTCCCGGATCTTCTTCTTCGGCAGGGGCAGAGTTCCCAACTTCAGGAGCGGAAACTTTCGGTCTACGTACTGCTCGGCTTCTTTGATCAGCGTGTATCCCATGCCGCAGCCGATGAGACCGACTTTCCCTTCGCCCTTCTCGATCCAGTTGTACGAACTCTCCTCCATGATTTCCTGGAGCATATGCTGCTTCTCGTTCAGCCAGCGGTGGCGAATCTGGGGCCGTTTCAGGCCTCCGAACTCGGGCATTTCCACGGCGCTCATGATGAAACGCTTCCGGTCGGGCTCGTAGTGGGCCGCCGGCTGCTCCTTGGGTAGATCGTCGAACTCGATGATGCCCCGGGCATGGCAGACCCGCGTCACCGGGCGCAGGCACCAGACCAACTCCGTTTTCTCCGAGAGGTCATAGGCCTCTTTGATCATGGCCTTCGCTTCCTGGGGAGAGCTCGGGTCAAACATGGGCAGGTGGGCGTATTGATGGACCAGAATGCGCGTGTCCTCCTCGTTCTGGGAGGAAAGGGCCCCCGGGTCGTCGGCGGAGATGAGCACCACCCCCCCGCGGATTCCCGTGAAGTTGACGTGCATCAAAAAGTCCGTAACGTAGTTCGTGCCGTTGTGCTTCATGACCGGCATCGTCCGGACATGACAAAGCGAGGCGCCGACGCAGATTTCAAAGGCCACTTTTTCATTGTTGGCCCATTCCACGTGCACCCCGGGATGTCCTAAACACTCGTCCACAATCTCCGTGGCCGGCGTCCCCGGATACCCGGCGACCACCCGGACCCCCGCTTCGAGAGCCCCCCGGGCGATGGCTGTATCCCCCATGACATACCGTTTCTCTTTCATCTTTTTCTTTCTCCTGCTTTTTTGGATTTTTCCGATCGGTGTGATGGCGTTTCAGAACGGGACTGGATCGTCATCCTTCGCATGTTGGAATTATAGATGATTTTTATCATGGAATGGCCGGTTAGGCAAGGGGAAACAGAGCTTTGCCGTAACCCTTCAGTCAAGGGTGGGAAGCCGCTACGGATTTATGTCCGGCGTGAATAGCAGGAGGTGCCCTGGCCTGGGGGTCCGGGCGCTACGCTTGGAATCATAAGGCGCTGATTTCTTCGTGGACGGGGGCGGGGGCCAAGGCCTCCCGCCGCTGAGATCGGAGTCTCAGGGCTTTCTCCGAGTCTCTGCTCATCCCGACCGATGCTTCCGGCGCGTACCGCCCGGACCCCCAGGCCACAACAAAACCTGCCTCGGGCCCCCCGTCACTGAAGGGTTACGACTGCCCCGTCATTGACATGTTAAATCCGGTTTTATATGATTTATCCGGGATTGGATTTAAAAGGTTCCCTTTAAACCATCCCGGAAGCGGAAAAATTCGGAGCAGGAGAGTGGGAATGAAAATTGAATCCATTGAGGCGCGGGACCTTCCGGACGCCTGGTTCCAATGCGTGTACCGCATTCTTGATTCCGGGCACGAGTATCAAATCGACCACGGGAGTTTCCAGGGCCAGAAGCGAAGGGAGTTCGACTTCGTCGTCGTGCAGATCCGTTATCCGGGAACCCGGCCTCTGATTCCCGACATTCCGCCCGGTCTGGGCATCCCCGCGCCGGCAACCATGGAGTACGTTCATCAATACATGCGGTACTGGATCACGGATGAGCGGGAGAAAGAAGAAACCTACACCTATGGGGAGAGGTTGACGAATCCAAAAATCAACGAAGTCCCCTTAGGAGTGAACCCCGTTGAAGAAGTGATCAAAATGTACAAGGCTCATGGGTCCGGGACCAATCAGGCCACTCTGGAGGTGGGCATGCCGCAGGACATCACCAACCCCGACCCCCCCTGCCTGCGCCTGATCGACACCCGGGTGCGGTACGGAAAGCTGCATTTCGTGGTGTATTTCCGATCCTGGGACCTTTGGGCCGGGTTTCCGGCAAATTTAGCCGGGATTCAGATGTTGAAAGAATATATGGGGCAGGAAATCGGGGTGGAAGACGGGGAGATCATCGCGGTCTCCAAGGGCCTGCATTTATATGACTATGCCTGGGATCTGGCCAAACTGCGCACCTACCGCTCCAAGTAAAAAATCTCACCACAGAGGGCACAGAGAACACAGAGACTAAAAAAATCCTCAATAGAAAATAAATGATCTTTTGATCTTTGATTTTTATTTTTATCTCTGTGCCCTCTGTGTTCTCTGTGGTGAATAATAATTATTATGGAAAAGAAGATTAAGGAAATCCTGGCCTGCCGGGAGAAGACCTGCCTTCAGGACGACCGTTTGAAGCGGGCCGCGGTGCTGATTCCCGTCTTCAAAAAGGGCGGGGCGTATTATCTGCTTTTTACCCGGCGCACCGACCGGGTCGAACATCACAAGGGGCAGATCTCTTTCCCCGGCGGCCGGCAGGACCCGGAAGACCCGGACCTTCTGGCTACGGCCCTGCGCGAAGCGGAAGAAGAGGTGGGAATTCGGAAGCAGGATGTCCGCATCCTCGGGGAACTGGACGACATCTGCACGGTGACGGATTTTTGCGTGGCTCCCTTCGTGGGCTTGATCCCTTACCCCTATCCCTTCCGTCCCAACCCGCACGAAATCGAGGAGATGATCGAGGTTCCCCTGGCCGTCCTCCTCGACCCCGGCCGGTCCCGCCGGGAATTCCGGGAGCACGCGGGCCAAACATGGTCGGTCTATTTTTACCAGCACGGCCGCCATACGATCTGGGGAGCGACCGCCTCGATCCTCAAGCAGCTCCTGGACCTGCTTCCGGAAGAGGAGAAGAAAAAGATCCAAAACCCTTGAGGCCCGACTGCCTCGTTTCCGTCTGGAAACTCCCCTCTTCTAACTCCGGCCCCTGATTTTTTTCTTGCCTTAAACCTGATCGTGGTCTTCGGAGGGTTCCTCAAAAACGAGCGCCTTCGTCATCTCTTCGGCCGCTTTGATCCCCTCGACAAAAGCCGTCTGGTTGAGCTTTTCCGTTCCCTTGGGAATGCGTTCCATGACCGCGGCTTCGAGGGATTCCACCGAAATCGTCCCGGCGCCGGCAGGCATGGAGGGGATGATCTTGGCCAGCGCCCCCAGGGCCACGATGTTCGCCATCTGCTCCCGGCCGCACTTTTCGCGGGCGATGCGGGTGAAGGGGATCCTGACTACCCGAGGATGGGCGACCTGAGTGACGAGCTGGGCATCCACGACCAGGATCCCGGCCGGTTTCACCTCCCCCGCCGATTCATCACAGGCCATTTGGCTCATCGCCAGCAGGAGATCGATCCCCATTGCCTTGGGGAAATCGATCGCCCGGTCGCTGATGACCACATCGGCCCGGCTGGTCCCTCCCCGGGCCGCCGGCCCATAGCTGACGGTCTGAACGACGTTTTTCCCCTCGTAAATCCCGGCCGCCTCGGCCAGAATGATCCCGGCCAGGACCAATCCCTGTCCGCCGGTCCCGGTCAATCGAATTTCAAAACGATCCAGCATAAAAGCCTCGTCTGGTTCAAAATGATTTCACCACAGAGCGCACAGAGACCACAGAGAAAGAATTAAATCTAAACAATTTAAAAAAATCCCACTCCAAAGCCTTTTTCTCAATTTGGAAGATTAGTGCCTTTTAAATCGTTAATTTTGATTTTCTTTTCTCTGTGTTCTTTGCTCAGAAAAGTTCTTTGTTTTTGCCTTGGTCGTTTGAAAAGTAAATCCCTGTGTGCTCTGTGCTCTCCGTGGTGAAAATTGTCTTCAATTAATGACGATCCGACGCCTCCCGCCGGTCGCTCTCTTCCTTTTCCTCGCGGGACTCCACCGGGGGAGGGAGGGCCGCTTTGGCTCTTTCCCGGACTTTTGCGTATTCGTCTAAATAAGTGGGTGCTTCCCGGTCCACCAGGATGCCGACCTCGAATTTGTCCGCCATCTCCTCCGGGGTCATCTTCTTGGCCTTCTCTACGGGGACGGCATGATCCCGCTGCCATTTCATCATTTCCACCTGATTTCCCCGTTTGTTCAGGCGCCCGAAGTGGGTATGGCACTGGCTGACCACCTCGACGACGCCGAACCCGTTTTTCTGCAGGGCCTTCTCGATCAGGGTGTCCAAAAGCCGCACATGGTACACCGTGCCGCGGGCGGCGAAGATAGCCCCGGCGCACACCGCCAACTGGCCGATGTTGAAAGAGGGTTCGACCGTTCCATAGACCGCCGTGGTGGCTTTCTGCCCGTAAGGGGTGGTGGGCGAGTACTGCCCCCCGGTCATGCCGTAGATGCTGTTGTTGAGGATGATCGCCGTCAGGTCCAGATTCCGCCGGGCGGCGTGGATGAAATGGTTGCCGCCGATGGCCGTGGCGTCGCCGTCGCCCATGATTACGATGACCTTGAGATCCGGCTTGGCCAGCTTCACCCCCGTGGCAAAGGCCAAAGCCCGCCCGTGGGTCGTGTGCAGGGTGTTGAAATCCACGTACACCGGAAGCCTTCCGGTGCAGCCGATCCCCGAAACCAGGACGATTTCATCCTTGGTATACTCCAGACGGTCGATCGCCCGGATCAGAGACCCCAGCAGGATCCCGATCCCGCACCCGGGACACCAGACGTGGGGAAATTTCTTGTCGTGGCGGAGATATTTATAAATGAGAGGTCGATCTTCAATCATTTTTTCATTTCCTCCCGGATCTTGGCCAGGATTTCCTTGGGATAAATGATTGTGCCGTCGATCTTGTTCAAGGTCAGGACGGTGGTTACCCCCTGGTTGACCCGTTTGACTTCCCTGGAAATCTGGCCCATGTTCATTTCCGGAACGAGCAGCGTTTTTTTCGCTTTGGTCAGGGGTTCGACGAACCGGCGGGGAAAGGGCCATAGGGTGGTCAGCCTCATCAGACCCACTTTCAGCCCCTCCGCCCGGGCTTCGACCATCGCCCGGTGGGCCGACCGGGCCACGCAGCCATAGGCGATCAGCACCAAGTCGGCGTCGTCAACCTGGTAGCTCTCCACGATTTGGATGTCGTCAAAATGGGTGGAGATCTTTCGGAACAACCGGAGGAGGAAAGGTTCGATCTCGTCCTGCCTCAGGGTGGGAAAACCCCGGATGTCATGAATGAGCCCGGTCACATGGTACCGGTAGCCCTCCCCGAAGATCCCCATGGGAGAAACTCCGAAACTGGTGTCTTCGTAGGGGAGGTACCACTCGGGCGGAACGGATGGTTTCAATCGGTCGACGATTTCATACCGGCCGGGCTCCGGGAAAATCACCTTTTCGCGCATGTGCCCCACCACTTCGTCCATCAGAAGAATCACGGGCGTGCGATATTTTTCGGAGTAATTAAAGGCCTGGATCGTAAGGGTAAAGCATTCCAGAACGGAGCTCGGACAGAGGGCGATGATCGGATGATCGCCGTGGGTCCCCCACCGGGCCTGCATGACGTCTCCCTGGGCGGGGTAGGTCGGCAAACCGGTGCTCGGCCCCCCCCGCATGACGTTGACGACCACGCAGGGGACTTCGGCGATGCAGGCATACCCCAAATTCTCCTGCATGAGGGAGAAGCCCGGTCCCGAAGTGGCGGTCATGGACTTCGCCCCGGCCAGGGAGGCGCCGATGATCGCGCCCATGCTGGCGATTTCATCCTCCATTTGGATATAGACTCCATCCACCTGGGGGAGACGGATGGAAAGGCGCTCGGGAATTTCGGACGAGGGCGTAATCGGGTAGCCGGCAAAAAACCGGCACCCGGCCGCGACGGCCCCTTCCGCGCAGGCTTCGTTCCCCTGCACGAGCCTTGCTCCGGACTCGGTTTTCTTAAGCGTTTTCATTCGCCTCACCTTCTACGGTTTCTCCGCGTCCGGTGCGGACCTTCTCTTCCTTTTTCCGGGGGGACCGCACCTGAATGGCAAAATCGGGACAGCGCATCTCGCACAGGCGGCAGCCCGTGCATTTCTCCGGGTCCTTCACACAAGCCAGGCCGGTTTCATCCTGTCCCAGGGCCTCCACCGGACAGAAGGCCGCGCAGATCCCGCATCGTTTGCACCAGCTCTTGTAAATTTCGATTGCATGTTTGGCTTTCTTGGCCATCTGGTCACGATCCCTTTCTTTCCTGTAAAACCCGCTGCAGGGTCAGGCCCATTTCAGCGGGATTTTCCACGACCTCGACCCCCGCAGAACGGAGGGCTTCCATTTTGCTTCGCGCCGACCCGCGGTTCCCCGAAATCACGGCTCCCGCATGGCCCATCCGGCGGCCCGGAGGCGCATTTTGCCCGGCGACGAAGGCGACCACCGGCTTGTGAAATCGGGTGTGAATGAACTCCGCCGCGTCTTCCTCCGCTCCGCCCCCGATCTCCCCGATCAGCATCACCGCTTCGGTTCCCGGATCCGCCCCAAACAGCTCCAGGACGTCGACATAAGACAGGCCGATGATCGGATCCCCGCCGATGCCGACGCAGGTCGATTGGCCCAAGCCCAGGCGCGAGAGTTGGTCCACCGCCTCATAAGTCAGGGTTCCGCTGCGGGAGATGACCCCGATTTTTCCCGGCCGGTGAATGTATCCCGGCATGATCCCGATTTTGCATTTTCCCGGGCTTATCACTCCGGGGCAATTCGGCCCGATCAACCGGCTTGCTTTGGAGGCCAGGTAGCCTTTGGCCGTCACCATGTCCAAAACCGGGATCCCTTCGGTGATGCAGACGATCAAGCCGATGCCCGCATCGGCTGCTTCCATGATGGCGTCGGCCGCAAAGGGACCCGGAACGTAGATCACCGAGGCAACGGCCTGGGTCGCGCGCACGGCTTCCGAAACCGTGTTGAAGATGGGAAGACCATCCAGGTCTTCTCCCCCCTTTCCGGGGGTCACGCCGCCCACCATCTTCGTGCCGTAGGAGACCGCCTGGCGGGTATGGAACGCTCCCTGCCTGCCGGTGATTCCCTGGCAGATAACCCTCGTGGTTTCATCCACCAAGATACTCATGCGGGGCCTCCTTCTTCCACGCTGGCCGCAAGGCCTTTTTCATACTATAAATTTACCCGACACCCCGTCAAGCGAAAAAGGCCCCGGCTTGGTAACCATTCAGTGACGGGTGGCCAGCCGCTCGGATTAAGGTCGGGGGTAAAGGCAAAATGATTCCCTGGCCTGGGGGTTCGGACGGTCCGCTTGGAACCATGAGGCAGTGATTTCTTCGTGGAGGGGGCGGGGCCAAGGCCTCCCGCCTCCCCTTGCGGAGAATCGCTATTTTCTCCGAGCCTCTACCTATCCCGGCCGATGCTTCCGGCGCGTACCGCCCGAACCCCCAGGCCACAACAGAATTTGTTCCGCACCACCCGTGACTGAAGGTAACCCCGGCTTTGCGGGTCCCCCGCGACCCACGAAAACCCTCCCTTGCCCCCACGCTCCCACTTTTCTTTATCGATTCGGTGTGGCGCTGACGATAGGGAGATCTTTCATAGTGATCAGCCCGGGAGACGCCTTGACGATTTTCGGGATGGCGTTCACCACCATGGAAGCCGTAGCGATGTCTCCATGCGTCCCCCCTTTGATCACCACTTCCATGGCGGGCGATCCCGTGATGTAAACCGCGTCGTAGGATTCTTTCGCTCCCAAGTAGGCCTGGAACTCCAGGGTGATGACTTCCCGGCCCCGGCTGAAGCCGCGTCCGATCTGCTTGACGCCCGCCGCCTGTCCCGGCTTAACGGAAAGGAAGCGGCTCTGGACGGGCTTCGAGGCCGCGATGGGGCCGATCGACTCCGTGATCTTGTCCAGCTTCCAACCCAGGCCGGCGGAGATCATGGCGATGGATTCGGGCAGCCCCACATGCCGGATTTCCCCCGATTTCACCAAGGTTTTGAATTCGGCGATGCTTTTCCCGGCTCCGATTTTCTTTTGAAAGGGGAGACGCCGGGGAGACGCATCCTGAATTCTTACGCTCCGAATTTTTTTCACCTCCTGGCAGACGGCGGTCATGGATAGAGGCCAGGTATCCATTAGGAACCCCGGATTGACTCCCGTGCTCATGACGGCTACCCCATGCTTCTTCGCCAGTTTGTCCAGCGCCGCGGCAAGTTTGGGGTTCTTCCTAAAGGGGTAGGACAGCTCTTCGCACGTGGAAACCACGCAGGCGCCTGCCTTGATGATCATTTCCAGCTGCGGGTAAACCGCCGGGAAGGAGGACCCGGTGGCGTGCAGAACCACATCGGGTTTCGTCCGTTTCAGGACCCCGGCGGCGTCGTCGGAAATCCGAACCCCGGTTCGGCGCCCCAGATTGGCAATCTCCCCCAGATCCTTCCCCACATTTCGAAGATCGACCGCACCCACGATGACCACGTCTTTTTTCCTGGCGGCAAGGTTGGCAATCCCGCAGCCCACCGGGCCCAGCCCGAAAGCAACGACTCGAATTTTATTCGCCATTGATCGACCCCCTGTTTTATTTGAGGGTTTTGATTTTACCCCTTTTTCTCTTTGAAAAAAAGAGGTTTTTGCAGTCCCGCCGGAACGCCCGCGCCTTCCCTGTCTGACCCGCCGGCCGGGCGCCGAGGCCTTGAACGTAACCCTTCAGGCACGGGTGGCGCGGAACAAGTTCTGTTGTGGCCTGGGGGTTCGGGCGGTACGCGCCGGAAGCATCGGTCGGGATAGGCAGAGACCCGGAGAAAATACCCATTCTCCGCAAGGGGAGGCGGGAGGCCTTGGCCCCCGCCTCGTCCACGAAGAAACCAACGCCTCATGGTTCCAAGCGGACCGCCCGGACCCCCAGGCCGGCGCATCTCTTAGCCGTTACCACGGTCTCCTATTCATAGCAATTCGCCACCCGTGACTGAAGGGTTACGCCTTGAACTTAGAAATCACTTGACGCTTTTTCTTATTTTGGGCGATAGTAAAGTCGAACGTCGGAATTGTTGCCGCGGGCGGGAAAAGCCGGCCGGGGATTCGCAAGGATTCCGACGCAGCGATTTCTTCCGGGGATGGAACGCAAAGAAGAAAGGAGAGGAAGGATTTGAAAGATCAACCGGAAAAAAAGAAGAAAAAGAACTCGATGATTCGGATCAATCAGAGCTGGTGCAAGGGCTGCTATATCTGTTTGGAAACCTGTCCGAAGAAGGTTTTCGACAAGGCTGCGGAAGTCTCCGAGAAAGGGTTTTTCCCCGTCGTCGTCGCCCGCCCCGAAGACTGCATCGCCTGCCTCCAGTGCGAAATGCTCTGTCCGGACCTCGCCATCGATGTGAAGAAAGGGGAATAAAGCATGGCCTCGCCGTTTAAAAAAGTGAAGAGTTCGCTGCCGCCGGGGTGGTATTTCATGCAGGGAGATGAAGCCGCCGCCGAGGGGGCGATTGCGGCCGGCTGCCGGTTCTACGCCGGCTATCCGATCACCCCTTCCAGCGAAGTCATGGTCCACATGGTGAAACGCCTGGGGGAAGTGAACGGCGTATTTATTCAGATGGAGGACGAGATCGGCTCCATCGGGGCTTTGATCGGCGCTTCCTGGGCCGGGGCGAAAGCCTTGACCGCCACGGCCGGGCCCGGGATCAGTCTGATGACCGAGGGGGTCGGGTATGCGGTCCTCACCGAGACCCCGTGTGTCATCATCGATGTCCAGCGCGCCGGCCCCAGCACCGGGCAGGCCACCCGCCCGGGCCAGGGGGATGTCATGCAGGTCAAATGGGGAGCGCACGGGGACAATGAGATCGTGGCTCTCGCCCCCTGGTCGGTGCAGGAGATGTACGAATTGACCGTCCAGGCTTTCAATTTCGCCGAACGGTTCCGGGTGCCCGCCTTTGTTCTGGCCGATGAGGCCGTGGGGCATCTGCGCGAGACCCTGGTGGTCTCCGAAGAGGTGGAGGTTTACGACCGTTTCAAGTCCCCCGGGCTGCCGCCTTTCGGCACCGACGATCCCCGCGGCGTCCCCCCGATGCCGGCCTTCGGGGAGGGGGAAAACCTTCTGGTCACCGGGTCCACCCATGATGAACGGGGGTTCCGCAAAACCGCCGATCCGGCCACGCATGCGAAGTTGACCGAGCGCCTCGTGCGGAAGGTCCGCGACTACAAGAGCGAGGTGATCCAGACGGAATCCTATTTCATGGAAGACGCGGAAATCGGCGTCGTCTCTTTCGGATTCACGGCCCGGGCCGCCATCCAGGCCGTCAAGTCTCTCCGCAAGGAGGGGGTCAAGATCGGAATGCTGCGTCTGATCTCCATCTGGCCGTTCGCCGATGAAGCGGTGGCGGAAATGGGCCGGAAGTGCAAGGCCATTTACGTCCCGGAGATGAACCGCGGCCAGGTCGCCGGGGAAATCCGGAAATATACGACGCGGCCGGTCATCCCCATTCCCAAGACCAACGGGGAGGTTTTCGAGCCGGCGGAGATCGTGGACGCGATTCGGAGGAATAAAATATGAACGAAAAAATTTACCAAATGATCAATCAACAGGCTTTTCCCACCCCCTTCTGCCCCGGGTGCGGACACGGCATCTTGATGAGTGCGGTGCTCCGGGCCATCGCCGAGCTGGAATACGACATGAAAAACATGCTCTTTGTTTCCGGGATCGGTTGCGCGGCCTGGATCCCGAGCCCGCACTTCAAGGCCGACACCCTGCACACCCTTCACGGCCGGGCCGTCGCTTATGCGACCGGGGCCAAGCTTTTCAACCCGAAACTGAAGATCATGGTCATCAGCGGCGACGGGGATTTGAGCGCCATCGGCGGCAACCACCTGATCCACGCCGCCCGCCGGAACATGGATATGACCGTGGTTTGCGCCAACAACGGGATTTACGGAATGACCGGCGGGCAGGTGGCCTCGACCACGCCCGTCGGCTCGCGGACTTCCACCACCCCGAAGGGGAACCAGGAACCCCCCTTCGATCTTTGCAGGCTGGTCGAAGCCGCGGGAGCCTCATTTGTGGCCCGCCAGCCCGTGTCGACCCCTATCCCCCTGACCCGCACGTTGAAGAAAGCGATTGTTCATAAGGGGTTCTCTTTCATCGACGTCCTTTCTCCCTGTCCGACCCAGTTCGGGCGGCGTAACGCCTTCCGCACCCCTCAGGAGATGCTGGCTTCCCTGAAGAACACCTGTGTCTCCGTCGAGAAGGCCAAGTCCATGGCCCCGGATGAGGTCAAGGGGAAAATGATCGTCGGGGAGTTCGTAGGCGGGAAAGGAGGAGAGGCATGATCCAGGTTCGATTTGCCGGTTTGGGGGGGCAGGGGATTTTGTTGATGGGAGAAATCCTGGGGGAGGCCGCCGTGCTCGACAAGAAATATGTCGGCCAGACCGCCTCCTATGGGTCCGAGGCCCGCGGTTCGGCCTGCCGGTCCGACGTGGTTATCTCGGAGTCCTGGATCGACTTTCCCGAGGTCACCGAAGCGGATATTCTGGCTTGCATGTCCCAGGGAACCTATGATCAGCTCAGCAAAAAGGTCAACCCGAAAGGGGCCGTTATTTTCTATGATGCCCAGATGGTAAAGGCGGATCCCGCTTCTTCCTTGAAGCACGTCGCCATCCCGGCCACGGAAAGAGCCTTCAAGGATTTCAACAGCCGGATGGTGGCCAACATTGTTCTCCTCGGGGCGGTGGTCAAGGCCGCCGGATTGGTCCAAGAAGAATCCCTGCTGAAGTCCTTGACCAACCGGGTGCCCCCGGCTTTCCTGGAGCTGAACCGGAAAGCCGTGAGATTGGGGTTTGAACTGGGGAAATCCTGAAGAACCCCGATTTAGTTTTCATCCGGAGCCCCCATTTCCCCCTCCCCCCCGATGGGGGACGGTGTGAAAAATGAAATATTCCCCCTCACCCTACCCTCTCCCCCGCGGGGAGAGGGCAAATATATTGAAATAGAAAAGAATTTCCAACCCCCTTGACGAGGGTAACCCCGTTGAAATGAAAAGGAAATTCCCTCCCCCTTACGGGGGAGGGGCAGGATGGGTGATTTATGGGATTTTTTCACACCTTCGGGAAGGGTTAGGGTGGAGGTGATGAAGGCTCATGATTTCAGTTTTTTTCATCTCCATCCCCCGCCCTCTCCCGCCTTTTCTCCTGCGCCTGCGCTCCGTTTACGGGCATCTTGCCCAAAACCAACCCTTCCCCCCAAGAATGACGACCGCTTTCCCTTTATCCCTCCTGTTTGGAGGAAAAAAACTGATGATCTTCTAAAAAGTCGTCTCTCCGATGAAAACCGGAGTCCAGGATATTTATAAGCCTTTGAAAAAACTGGATTCCGGCTTTCGCCGGAATGCCGGAAAATGGTATTTTAGAACCTTTTACGAAACCATTAAAATCATCTTCCCTGAAAAAAATTATTGCTTTCGATTTGGAATCAAGTAAAATAGGTCGGGTTAAAAAATGAAAGGAGGCAGCAAAATGAAAAAGCCGTTGTTTTCAGGGTTCGTTCTTATTTCCATCCTTCTCTTTTCCTCCCTAACGCCGGCCGAAGACGTGAAAGTCGGCGTTCTCTACCCCCTGACGGGGCCGGCCGCGCAGGCCGGGATTGACGCCAAAATCGCCTGTGAATTGGCGGCGGACATCATCAACTCGGGGAAATATAAAAACCTCAATGTCCCCCTGTCCAAGACCGGCCTTTCGAACTTCAAAGGCGGAAAACTCGTGCTGACGGTCGCCGACCATCAGGGCAAGCCGGATCTGGGGCTGAGCGAAGCCGAGCGACTCATCTCCCAGGAAAAAGTGAACGCCGTTCTCGGATGCTATCACAGCGCCGTCACCGAAACGGCCAGCATGGTCGCCGAACGGATGAAAGTCCCCTTCTTCGCCCCCGAATCCTCCTCTCCGAAATTGAGCCGCCGGGGGTTCAAATGGTTCTTCCGCAGCTCCCCTCACGATGAGACTTTTTCGGAAGGCATGTTCCAGTGCGTGGCGGAACTGTCCAAGAAGCGGAACATCAAGTTCCAGACGATCGCGGTCATTTACGAGGATACCCTGTACGGCAAAGACAGCTCCCGGATTGAAAGCGAGTTGGCGGCCAAGGCCGGGTATAAAGTGGTGGCGGATATTGCCTATCGGCGAGGCGCCACCTCCCTCACCTCGGAAGTTCTCAAGCTGAAAGCGGCGAACCCCGACATCCTTTTTCCGACTTCCTACGCCCCCGACGCGATCCTGTTGACGAAGACTTCCAAGGAGCTGGACTATAACCCGAAGATGGTCATGGCCCAAAACTCGGGTCACACCGACCCCACCTTCACGGAAGCCTTGGGGAAGGATGTGGACGGGATATCCAGCCGCACCGAGTTCTCGCTGGACCTGGCCAAGGCGAAACCCCTGGTGAAAGAGGTCAATGACCTTTTCAAAGCCCGCTCCGGGCGCGACTTTTCGGGAACCTCGGCCCGGGCTTTCGTCGGGATGCTCGTTCTGGCCGAAGCCATCAACCGGGCGGGGTCCACCAAACCGGAAGCCATCCAGGACGCGCTGAAGAAGACGAACATCCCCGCGGATCAGCTGATCACCCCCTGGCGCGGGGTCAAATTCGATGAAACCGGCCAGAATATTCTCGTGGACGCCATTGTGGTTCAATACTCGGAGGCCAAGCAGCATACCGTCTGGCCCTTCAATCTGGCGGCGAAAGATCTCGTTTACCCCATCCCCAGGTGGTCCGAGAGGAAATAGGAAAATTTTTCCCATACCTCCGAAGAGGGGCGGGGATTTCCCGCCCCTCTTCCCAAAGGATTTTTTATGCTTACCTCCGAGATTATTTTACAGACCATCCTGAGCGGGATTCTGATGGGGTGTATTTACGCCCTGGTTGCGGTCGGCCTTTGTCTGATCTGGGGATTGATGGAAATCGTTAATTTTGCCCATGGCGAGATGCTCATGCTGGCCATGTTTACCTCTTTTTGGGGGTTTACGTTATTTCACCTCGACCCCCTGCTCTCGCTGCCTTTCTGCATGATCCTGCTCTTCCTGGTCGGCGTTGCGACCTATTTCATTATCATAAAAAAGATCCTCAAAGCCCCTTTTTTGGCCCAGATTCTGGCTACCTTCGGGTTGGGAATCTTTCTCCGGTACCTGGCCCAGTTCATGTGGTCGCCCGATTTCCGAACCATCAAGAATCCCATCCTCACGGGGAATCTAAATATCGCCGGTCTCTTTATCGGCATCCCCCAGCTCGCCGCCAGCTTGATCTGCGTCGTCACCTTTGTCATCCTTTACTTCCTGATCAATAAAACCGAGATCGGCGCGGCCCTCCTGGCCACCAGCGAAGACCGAGAAGCCGCCTCGTTGATGGGCATCAACAGCGACAAGATGTTCGCCTTGGGCTGGGGAATCGGCGCGGCCTGCCTGGGAGTGGCCGGAGCCCTGATGTCGAATTTTTATTATATCTTCCCCGAAGTGGGGTTTTCTTTTTCCCTGATCGCTTATGTGGCCGTCGCCTTGGGAGGGTTTGGATCCATCCCCGGCTCCTTTGTGGCGGGAATTATCATCGGCCTGGTTGAATTTTTGAGCGGCATCTTCTTCACCCCGGCTCTTAAATACGCCTTCGTTTTTCTGATTTATCTTTTGGTCGTCTTTATCCGCCCCCAGGGGCTTTGGGGAAGATACTAAATCGTTTTCCGGTCATCCCGCTCTTCCCTTCTCCCGCAAGAGGGCCGGACCCATCCGGTTTCCGGTTGGATCCGAAGGAATATCTTTCACGAGGACGCTTCATGGGAACGAATAAGAGCAAATATCTCTGGTTGGGCATCGGCGCGGGTATATTTATTCTCTATCCCCATATTTTCCCTCTCCCCTTTCCCCGGCACGTCATGATCATGATTTTTCTTTACGCCACCCTGGGTCTGGCCTGGAACATGATCGGCGGTTATGCCGGGCAGATCTCATTGGGTCACGTGATTTTCTTCGGAACCGGCGCCTATACCTCCACCCTCTTGCTCATGAAGCTGGGGGTCAGCCCCTGGGTGGGCATGCTGGCCGGCGGGGGGTTGTCCGTGGTGATATCCTTTATCATCGGCTGGCCCTGTTTTAAACTCGCCGGTCATTATTTCGCGATTGCCACCATCGCCATTGCCGAAATTGCCCAGGTGGTCATGCTCAACTGGGACTGGGCCGGAGGGGCGGTGGGGTTGACGCTTCCCATTCTTCCGGAAGCGTTCATCAATTTTGAATTTCACAGCAGTAAACTCCCTTACTACTATATTGCCTTGGCGATCTTTCTCGCGGCTTTGGGCGCAACCTATCTGGTGGATCGATCCAAGCTCGGCTATTACTTCAAAGCCATCAAGGGCGACCTCGAGGCGGCCAAAAGCGTCGGGGTGAATGTGATCAAATATAAATTCATCGCCCTGGCCATCAGCGCCTTCTTCACCTCCCTCTGCGGTTCTTTTTATGCCCAGTATGTTCTCTTTATCGATCCGGACAGCGTCTTTGTCATGAGCATTTCGATCATGGCTTGCCTCATCGCCACCCTGGGGGGGGTCGGGACGGTTTGGGGGCCGGCGATCGGGGCCTTTATCCTGATTCCGATTTCGGAGTTTACCCGCATTCACCTCGGCGGCGGGGGCAAAGGAACCGATTTGATCATCTACGGGCTTTTGATCATGATCATCTCCATTTATCAGCCGTTTGGCGTGATCGGGATCGCCAAACGGTTCCAAAAAAAGGGGTCGCGGTAATGGCGCTGCTGGAAGTGAACCAACTTGTCAAGGATTTCGGGGGCCTGAGGGCCAACGACTATGTGGATCTTCACCTCGAGGAGGGGGAAATCGTGGGGCTGATCGGTCCCAATGGCGCCGGGAAGACCACCCTTTTCAACTGTATCGCCGGCTTTTACCCCCCCACCTCCGGGCAAGTCATTTTCAAAGGCGAGGATATTACCGGGCTTCCCGCCAATGAAATCTGTCTGCGCGGGATCGCCCGCACGTTTCAGATTGTGCGCGTCTTTAAGGAACTTCCGGTTTTGGATAATGTCCTGGTGGGGGCTTTTAACCGGACCAACTCGACGGCCAAAGCCCGGGCGAAAGCCCTGGAAGTCCTGGACTTCTGCGGGCTGGCGTCCAAAAAGAGCCTGCTCGCCGGCGGCCTGACCATTGCGGACAAAAAGCGGCTCGAAGTGGCCAAGGCCTTGGCCACCGGGCCGAGCCTCCTCATGCTGGATGAAGCCATGGCCGGTTTAAACCAGACCGAAACCGCGGAAGCGGTGGCGTTGATCAAAAAAATCCAAAAGGCCGGCCTGACCATCATCCTCGTGGAACACGTGATGGAAGTCGTCATGCCGATCTCCAAACGGGTGGTGGTTTTGGAATACGGCAAGAAAATCGCCGAGGACACCCCGGAGAAGGTCATTCACAACGAAGAGGTGATCAAGGCGTATTTGGGAGATAAATATCATGCTACGCGTCGAGCGCATTAAAGCATCTTACGACGAGGTCCCCGCCCTTCACGACGTCTCCTTTAAGGTCGAGCCGGGACAGATCGTTTCCATCGTGGGCGCCAACGGGGCGGGGAAATCCACCATCATGAAATCCGTCTCCAGCGTTCTCAAGCTGGATGCCGGAGCCATCTTCTTTGACGATCGCCGCCTCGACCAGATGCGCGCGCACCACGTCGTGGACCTCGGGATCGCCCTGGTGCCCGAAGGAAGACGCCTCTTTGCCCGCCTCTCCGTGAAGCAGAACCTGACCCTGGGAGCCTACACCCGCAAGTCCCCCGAACACCGGGAAGCGACCCTGAAAAAAATCTTTGAGATTTTCCCCGTTCTGGCCTCCCGCCAGAACCAGTACGCGGGGACCTTGAGCGGCGGCGAGCAGCAGATGCTGGCCATCGCCCGCGGCCTCATGTCGAAACCCAAGCTCCTCATGCTCGACGAGCCTTCCATGGGCATCATGCCCAAGCTCATCACCGAGATCTTCGAGATGATCCAGCGGGTCAACCGGGAAGAAGGGCTTACGATCCTGCTCGTGGAGCAGAACGTCCAGGAGGCCCTGGAAGTCGCCCATTACGCCTATATCCTGCAGACGGGACGGATCGTGATGGAGGGAAAGCCCGCCGACCTTCTCGAGACCGACATGATCAAGAAGGCTTACCTGGGGCTATAAAAGACGCAGGGAGCAAAGAGGAAGATCGGGGGAATTAAGTCTTCTTGGCCAGGGCGATGATTTTCTGGGCGGCTTCGCGCATATGGACGGCGTAAGAGATGTTCAGGCCCGAATCGGCAAGGATCTTCCGACCCAATTCGACGTTCGTTCCTTCCATGCGGATGACCAGGGGGACGCGCAGAGGTTTTTCCCGAAGGGCGTCCACGATCCCCTGGGCGTAACTGTCGCAGCGCGTGATCCCGCCGAACATGTTGATCAGGATCCCCTTCACGCGGGGGTTCGAGTTGAGAAGCGTGAAGGCGTTTTGAATGACCTCTTTGGAAGCGCCGGCGCCCGCATCCAGGAAATTGGCCGCCTCCCCGCCGTAGCAATGCAGGAGATCCAGGGTCGCCATCCCGAGGCCGGCCCCGTTCACGATGCAGCCGATGTCGCCCCCCAAATTCACATAGGTGTGCAGCCCCAAGCGCGCCGCTTCGACGTCGCGGGGGTCCTCCTGCTCCATATCCCGCATGGAAAGAAGTTCCGGATGGCGATAAAGGGCGTTATCGTCAAAATTCATTTTCGCATCCAAGGCCGCCAGTTCGCCGTGAGCGGTCAGCACAAGAGGATTGATCTCCGCCAGGGTGCAGTCGTTTTCCCAGAAAGCCCGGTAGAGGCCGGCCGCCATGGCCGCTCCTTCCCCGATCAGGGCTCCTTCCAATCCCATCCCCAGGGCGATTTTCCGCCCCTGAAAGAAGGTGAATCCGCACCCGGGCTCCATCAGAATCGTGTGGATCTTTTCCGGCGTCCGGGCGGCCACCTCTTCAATATCCATCCCTCCCGCCGATGATCCCATGATCGCCACTCGGCCGGCGCGGCGGTCGATGGCAATTCCCAAATAGAGCTCCCGGATCATGGGGAGCGCTTCCTCCACCAGAATCCGGTTGACCGGTTTGCCCTGGGGGCCCGTCTGCGGCGTTGCCAAATTCATTCCGAACATGTCCCGCCCGATCTTCCGGACTTCCGCCAGATCCTTGGCTTTGCGGATTCCTCCCCCTTTTCCCCGTCCGCCCGCATGAATCTGGGCCTTGACGACAAAAGGACCGGGCCCGATCGAACCCGCGGCTGCTTCGGCTTCGGGCAGAGAAAACGCAACCTTGCCCCGGGGAATTTTTACCCCATGACGGGCCAGGATCTCCTTGGCCTGATGTTCATGGATGTTCATGGGTCCGCTCCTATGGGGGTGCGGCTGATCCGGCGCCTTCTTTGGAAAAAGGGAATTGTTCTCCATCGGCCGTAGGGGCACGAAGCATCGTGCCCCTACAAGTCAACCTGGACTGACGGCCGCGCCGCCTCTTCCGAGGCTGGTCGCGACAAAAGCGCTGGCCCTTGTAAATAATTTTAATCTAAAATCGGCAAGAAATTTCAGAAATCCCCTTTCCCTTTGGCGAAGGGGAGGAGGGGGATTCTTCGTCTTCTTATCGAATTAAATTTCTCTGCGGCCTCTGCGCTCTCCGCGGTGAACAGATCAGTATTTTGCAGTAATTACCTTTTTCTTCAGCTCCCCGATCGCCCAGGTCGGGTTCAGGGATTTCGGGCAGATGGTGCAGTTGAAAATCGTATGGCACCGCCACAGCCCATGGCGGCTGTTGAGAATGGGAAGGCGTTCCCCGAAACCTTCCTCCCGGGAGTCAAAAACGAAGCGGTAGGCCTTGAGAAGCGCGGCGGGTCCCAGGAAGTTCGGGTTGGCCCAATACGACGGACAGGAGGACGTGCAGGCGCCGCAGAGGATGCACTCATACGAACCATCGATCTTCTTGCGGTCTTCGATGCTCTGATAGCGCTCCTTGTCGGTGGGGGAGGTGCCGGCGATGAAATACGGCTTGACCTCTTCATATTTCCTGTAGAAATCATCCATGTCCACGGCCAAATCTTTGATGACCGGGAAATGCCTCAGGGGCTCGATCTCGATCGTTCCCCCGCCGAGGGACTTCACCTGGGTCTCGCAGGCCAGGCGGTTCAGGCCATTGATCGTCATGCCGCAGGAACCGCAGATCCCATGGCGGCAGGAACGGCGAAACGTCAGGGACCCGTCCTGCTTCCATTTGATTTCGTTGAGCACGTCCAGAATCGTCATGCCTTCCTGGACTTCCACCATATAGGTTTTGTAGTAGGGCTGTTTGTCCTCATCGGGATTGAACCGGAAAATTTTAAAGGTCTGGGTCATGGTTTCATCTCCTCAGAGTTGGTTATTTCAGGGGAAATTCCTCAAAACAATGGTTTCGTAAAAAGCTCCACATGTAAGGCGCGCAAAAACCGAGGAGTAAAGCGCACTTACAAGGTGCGCGGCAACGACGAAGTTGAAGCGCAACGCCGCAGATGGACTTTTTACGAAACCATCAAAATTTCCGCTCTTCGGGCTGAAAGCGGGTAATGACCACCGGCTTATAATCCAGCCGGATCCCTTGCTCGGTTTTCCAGGCTAAGGTGTGTTTCATCCAGTCCCCATCGTCGCGCTTGGGAAAATCACGGCGGGAGTGGGCTCCGCGGCTCTCGGTGCGGGCGAGCCCCCCCACCACGATCGTCTCCACAAAGTCGAGCATATTGCCCAGTTCGATGACATCCAAGAGCTCCGTGTTGAACCGCTGGCCCTTGTATCCGATCTCGATCCATTTGTATTGTTCCTGAAGAGACTTGATGACCTTGAGCTGTTCCTTCAAGAGTTTTTCTCCGCGGTAGACCCCGCAGTTGACCATCATCGTCGCCTGAAGCTCATCCCGGATGGCCGCGGGGCTTTCTTTTCCTTTGGCCGTCAACAAACAGTCCAGCCTGGACCGGGTCTTTTCCAGGGCGTCCTTCGGCAGGGGGGCTTTCTCGGCTCCTTCCCGGATAAATTTGACGATGGACCGGCCGGTCCGCCGCCCGAAGACCGCGCAATCCATGGTGGAATTACACCCCAGGCGGTTGGCCCCGTGGACCGAGACACAGGCGCATTCCCCGGCGGCATAGAACCCTACGACCGGGGTGTTCTTGGAATCCATCACCACCCGGCCGTTCACATCCGCGGGGATTCCTCCCATGGCGTAATGGGCCGTGGGCAGGATCGGGACGAAATCCGTCACCGCATCGATGCCGGAAAACTTCAAAATCAGCTCATGGATCTGGGGAAGTTTCTCCATAATGGCTTCGCGGCCCAGATGACGCATATCCAAATGAACAAATCCCTTGCCGTTGATTCCCCGTCCTTCGTTGATTTCCGTCTGGATGGACCGGGAGACCACGTCCCGGGGCGACAGCTCCATTTTGGCCGGGGCGTACTTTTCCATGAAGCGCTTGCCTTCATGATTGACCAGATATCCCCCCTCTCCCCGGGCTCCTTCGGTGACCAAGACCCCGGAGGGATAAAGACCGGTGGGATGAAACTGGACAAACTCCATGTCCTCAAGAGGCAAACCGGCCTGCAGGACCAACGACATGCCGTCGCCGGTATTGGAAAGGGCATTGGTGTTGACCTTCCAGGCGCGGGCGTATCCGCCGGTGGCAAACATGACCGCCTTGGCGTGAAAAACATGGAGACCGCCGTTCTTCATGTCCCAGGCCACAACTCCGGAGCAGACCCCGTTTTCCACCAGGAGGTTGAGGACGAAAATATTCCGAGTAGAAGCGGACATCATTCTTCACGCATTGCTCATACAGCGTGTGGAGCATCGCGTGGCCGGTCCGGTCCGCGGCGTAGCAGGCCCTGCGGATCGGCCCTTTCCCCAGATTGCTGTAGTGGCCGCCGAACTCCCGCTGGGCGATTTTGCCTTCTTCCGTGCGGCTGAAGGGGCAGCCCATGTGCTCGAGGGCGTAGGCAACCTCCACCGCATCCCGGACCAGGACCTCCTGGGCATCCTGGTCGCCCAAATAGTCCCCGCCCCGGACCGTATCATACAGATGCCACTCCCAGCTGTCTGCCTCCATGTTTCCCAAAGGGGCGGCCGTCCCCCCCTGGGCGGAGATGGAATGGGAGCGCGTCGGAAAAACTTTGGAAAGAACGGCCGTGTCCACCGCCCGGCTGGATTCCAGGGCCCCGTAAAGACCGGCGATTCCTCCGCCAACGATTACCACTTCGTGTTCATGAACCATTTGTTCCTCCGGGAATCTTTTAACCGCAGAGATCGCAGAGCACGCAGAGATTAAAAAGTCCAAAATTTACTAATAACCATACCGTTCCTGCAAAAGCCAATTCCTGTTCCCAAGGGGCTTGCAGATCCCTCCCTTGTTTTTAAAAATTTATTATTATTCTTCTTTCTCTGCGCTCTCTGCGTCCTCTGCGGTGAAAGCAATTTTTTCAGGAACCGAAAGGCACCAAGGTCACAAATCCCAAAATGAGAAAAACAAGCCCCACCACCCAGCTCAGACCGAATAGCGAAACCCGCACCCAGGGGGTGTGGACGTAGTCTTCGATGATCAGCCAGAACCCGTTCAAAATGTGGTAGAGGAGCAGGATCACAAAGACCAGATGGAAGACTTTCCAGGCCGGGGTCCCCAAGTCCACCACGGAGATCCCAAAATGAACCGTTCCGAGGTGGATAAAAAGAATGACCGCGATCAGAATCCCCGAAAATCGCTGGAACAGCCAGTTCAAAGCCCCGCCACTTCCCGTTGCCGGAACATTCATCGCGTCCCCCTTCTAAAGGGCGACCAGGCCGGCGATAAAAAGCGCCAGCCCGATGGCCATCAGAACCCAGAAAAGCTTCTTATGGTAAAGCGCCCCCCGGCCGAAATCCACGATCAGCCCGCGGATCCCGTTGAGGGTGTGATAAATCAAAAAGGCCAGGAGCGCCACCGCAATCCCTTTGGCATTGAGGAAATTCCGCAACCCCTCCAGGCTCCCCCCGTACTTCAGGTCGAACTGCCCGAGAATATGGAGGAGAAGATAAATTCCCACTGCGGCCCCCGTGACCCGGTGAAGCAACCAGGCCGTCGCCCCCGTCTGCCAACGATAACGCATTTTTTTCTCCTATTCTCACCACCGAGACCACAGAGTTCACAGAGAAATATTAATCAAAATATTAGAAAAAACTTCTGAATCTTCCAGAAATAAGAGCCATTTCCGAATTTAAAAAAGGATAGCTCTGTTTTTGTCCCGGATCTTCGATTTTGAATTTCGATTAATTCTTTCTCTGTGTTCTTTGTGCTCTCTGTGGTGAAAAATTGTTAACGAGCGTATTGTTCCATGCCCTGCTGGTACAGATCGTTTCCCAGGGTGTCATTCACCACAATCACGGGGAAATCCTCAACTTCCAGGCGGTTGATGGCTTCCGGACCGAGGTCCTCATAGGCCACCACTTCCGCCTTCTTGATGGCTTTGGCCAAAAGGGCGCCCGCTCCGCCCGTGGCGGCAAAATACACGGCTTTGTATTTCTGCATGGCCGCCAATACCTCCTTTTTGCGCATGCCCTTTCCGATCATTCCCTTTAATCCTATCTCCATCAGCCTAGGCGAATAAGCGTCCATCCGATCGCTCGTGGTGGGGCCGGCGGAGCCGATCGGCTGCCCGGGTTTGGCCGGGGCGGGGCCCACGTAATAGATGATCTGGCCCCGGATGTCCACGGGCAGGGGTTTTCCGGCCTGCAGAAGGTCAAAGAGGCGTTTGTGCGCCGCGTCTCTTCCCGTGAAGATGACCCCGGTGATGAGGACCTTGTCTCCCGCCCGGAGCTTCTCCACATCTGCGTCCTTCAAAGGCGTCCTAAGTCGAATCGCATCACCCATGTTTTCACCCTTTCCTAAAGAACGGCTTCTTTATGCCTGTGGGCGTGGCAGTTGATGTTGACGGCCAGAGGAAAGCTGGCGATGTGGCAGGGAATCATGTTGACATGCACGGCCAGGGCCGTGATCCGGCCTCCCAGCCCCTGCGGGCCGATTCCCAGGTTGTTGACCAGAGTGAGCAGTTCTTCTTCCAGGGCGCCAATCTGGGGATCTGGGTTTCTCTCGCCCAGAGGCCTGAGCAGCGCCTTCTTGGCGATCAACGCCGCCTGCTCGAAGGTGCCTCCGATGCCCACGCCGACCACGACCGGGGGACAGGGGTTCGACCCGGCCTGCTTGACCCATTCGACGACCCGTTTCTTGATCCCCTCGATCCCGTCCGAAGGGGTCATCATATTCACCGTAGACATGTTCTCGCTGCCCCCTCCTTTGGGGGCCAAGGTGATCTTCATCCGGTCGCCCGGCACTATATCCAGGTGGATGATGGCCGGGGTGTTGTCCTTGGTGTTGGCCCGGGTGAAGCAGTGGCAGGCGGACTTCCGCAGGTATCCGTCCTTGTACCCCTGGCGAACGCCCTCGTGAACGGCCTGGTTGAAATCGCCCCCCACGATGTGCGCCTCCTGCCCCAGTTCCACAAAGACGACCGCCAGCCCGGTATCCTGGCACATGGCCACCTGCTCTTCGCGGGCGATGCGGGCGTTCTCCTTGAGTTGCTGGAAGATCTCCTTGCCGACGGCGGACTCCTCCATCTGTTCGCCCCGGTCAAACGCCTTGAGCACGTCCTCCCCGAGATAGAAATTGGCGTCGATGCAGAGCTTTTTCACCGTCTCCGTAATCGCCTGGGCGCTGATCTCTCTCATCGCGTTCTCCTTTAACGGAAGAGCGGGGAGATCCGGCCTTCATTTCCCCGGCCGGACCTCCCCTCGCCCCGCGTCTATTCCTTGTAGGTCGGAATCAGCCCCTTCTCCATCAGGAGTTGGGTTTCCTGCCTTGATTTGCGGATGGTATCCGAGGCCTTCTTGTAGAGCTGTTCCTTGGTCAGCGCAATCCGGGCCACTTTCTGTTCAATCGCCTTTAGGGCTACCGCCACGGCCTGCCGCGGGAAGACCTCCCATTCATCCATGGTGGGAATCAAATAGTCATCCCGAAGCCCTTTGTCTTCGGCGCACTTGGCCAATTCCAGAGCGGAGGCGATGCACATCTCGTCGGTGATGGTCTTGGCCATAACGTCCAGGGTGCCCCGGAAGATCGCCGGGAAGCAGAGCGAGTTGTTGACCTGGTTGGGGAAGTCCGACCGCCCGGTGGCGACGATCCGCGCCCCCGCCTCCTTGGCGTCCCAGGGATAAATTTCCGGAATCGGGTTCGCGCAGGCAAAAACAATGGCGTCTTTCGCCATTTTTTTGATCCATTCCTTTTTGATCACGTCCGGGCCGGGTTTGGCCAGGGCGATGACCGCGTCGGCGCCCTCCATGGCTTCGGCCACTCCGCCTTGGCGCTGCTCGGCGTTGGTGATCTGGCAGAAATGCCATTTTTCCTTGAAATCTTTCTGCAGTTCCGTTCGGCCCTTGTGCAGCGTATGTTTGGAGTCCACCATGATCAATTTCCCCGGATCCGCTCCGGCGGCGATAATGATCCGGGCGGTGGCAATGTTGGCCGCCCCCGAACCGATCATCGCGATCCGGGCCTTATCCAGTTTCTTGCCCACGATCTTCAGGGCATTTACCAGCCCCGCCAAAGTCACGGCCGCGGTTCCCTGCTGGTCGTCGTGCCAAACCGGGATCTTGGATTCTTTCCGGAGGGTATCGAGAATATGGAAGCACTTGGGCTGAGATAAATCTTCCAGGTTGATGCCGCCAAAGCAGGGGGAGATCAGTTTGACCGTCTTGATGATGTCCTCGGCGTCCTTGGTGTCCAGGCAAATCGGCCAGGCGTCCACTCCGCCTAGATATTTGAACAGGATGGCCTTCCCCTCCATCACCGGGATCGCCGCTTCCGGGCCGATATCGCCCAAACCCAGCACCCGCGTTCCGTCCGAAACCACGGCCACCATATTCGCCTTGTTGGTGTGCTCGAAAACTTTCTCGGGATGGGCCTCGATATCCCGACAGGCGGCCGCCACTCCGGGCGTGTACCAGATGGCAAAATCGTTGAAGTCGCGCACGGCGCATTTCAGCGTGGAAGCGATCTTCCCCTTGTAAAAGGGGTGCATCTTCAGCGCATCCGCAGACGGTTTCTTGGACTTCTCCAGCAATTCTTCCTTGGTCGGCATGCTCTCCTCCTTTAGGTGTTATAGGTTTTTGGGAACACCGTCTTGAACATTATTAAAACCTGCGTCTCGGAGTCGGATTTCCGTTCATGTCTTATCGTTGACGATCTCGTGAACAGTCGGCAGAATGATGGTTTCGTAAAAAACTCCAGATGCAAGGCGCGCAAAAACTGAGGAGTGGGGCCCCTTAGGGGCCGCAACGACGAAGTTGAAGCGCAACGCCGCAGATGAACTTTTTACGAGACCATCATCGTTCGCTGATTTCCAGAAGCACCCCGTTGGTCGCTTTGGGATGGATGAAGGCGATCTTGGCCCCGCCCGCCCCCCGCCGGGGCTTTTCGTCGATGAGGCGCACGCCTTTTTCCTTCAACTCCCGCAGCGCCTCTTCGATGTTTTCCACCCGCAGGGCGATGTGCTGAATCCCTTCCCCCCGGCTTTCGATGAACTTGGCAATCGCCCCTTCCGGGGCCGTTGATTCGAGAATCTCGATCTCGCTCTCCCCCACCGGCAGGAAAGCCGTGGTGGCCCTCTGTTCCTCCACCGTCTCCCGCCCCGTGATCGGCAGCCCTAAGATCGCCGACCAGAAAGGGGCGACCTGTTCAATCGATTTGGCCGCAATGCCGATATGGTCAATCTGCAGAATTTTCATTTTTCCCCCTGAAAAACAGCGTTCGTATCCCTGATGCGTGTAAGTGCCTTATGCCAATTATTCCAAATTCCGCTCTCCGGTGTCGAAACTCCCGGCTCTATGCCCTATGCTCTCTGCGCTCTGCCATTTTTTGCGGAGATATTAAACCCGGACCGTGGGCTCGTATTCGCCGAAGACTTCGCGGAGAATATCACAAATTTCCCCCAAAGTACACAGCGCCCGGACGCAGTTCAAAATGGGCGCCATCAGGTTCCCCTCCCCCTGGGCCGTTTTCTTCAGCTCCGCCAGGGCGTCCTGGGCCCGCTTTCCGTCTCTCGCCCCCTTCAATTCCGCCAGTTTCCGGATCTGCCGTTCGCGGACCCGCGGGTCGACTTTCAGAAGGCCCTGGGGCGGGGGTTCCTGGGTCTGAAACTTGTTGACCCCGACGATCACCCGCTCGCTCGTTTCGATCTCGCGCTGATAGCGATAGGCGCTCTCCTGGATTTCCTGCTGAATGTAGCCCTTTTCGATCGCGGCCACGGACCCGCCCATCTGGTCGATTTTGCCGATGTAGTCCCCGGCCCGTTTCTCGATGTGGTCCGTCAGGTACTCCAGATAGTAGGAACCTCCCAGGGGGTCGGCCGTGTCCGCCGCCCCTGATTCGTAGGCGATGAGCTGCTGGGTCCGGAGCGCGATCTGCACGGATTGCTCGGACGGGAGGGCCAGGGCCTCGTCCATCGAGTTCGTGTGCAGGGACTGGGTCCCGCCCAGGACCGCAGCCAAGGCCTGCCAGGCCACCCGGACGATGTTGTTGTTTGGCTGCTGGGCGGTCAAGGTGCAGCCGGCGGTCTGCGTATGGAACCGCAGCATCCAGGAGCGGGGATTCTTGGCCCCGAACCGTTCCTTCATGATCTTCGCCCAGAGGCGCCGGGCGGCCCGGAATTTGGCGATCTCCTCCAGAAAATCCAAATGGGCATTGAAGAAAAAGGAAAGCCGGGGGGCAAAAACATCCACGTCCAACCCCGCTTTCCGAGCCGCTTCCACGTACGCCAGGCCATTGGCGAGGGTGAAGGCGACCTCCTGAACCGCCGTGCACCCGGCCTCCCGCATATGATACCCGCTGATGCTGATGGTGTTCCAGTTCGGCACCGTCCGGGTGCAGTACTCGAAAATATTGGTGATGATGCGCATAGAGGGTTTCGGGGGGAAGATGTAGGTGCCCCGGGAGGAGTATTCCTTGAGAATGTCGTTCTGGATGGTCCCATTCAGCTTGTCCGGGGTCACCCCCTGTTTCTCGCCCACCACCATGTACATGGCCAGGAGAATCGAAGCGGGGGCGTTGATGGTCATGGAAGTGGAAACCTGATCCAGGGGAATCCGGTCGAAAAGGACTTCCATGTCCCTGACCGAATCAATGGCGACCCCCACCTTTCCCACCTCGCCCTGGGCGAGGGGATGGTCGGAATCGTACCCGATCTGGGTCGGCAGGTCGAAGGCCACGGAAAGGCCGGTCTGCCCGTGTTCCCGAAGATATCGGTAACGCCGGTTCGTATCCTCCGCCGTGCCGAAGCCGGCGTACTGTCTCATGGTCCAGAACCGGCCGCGGTACATGGTCGGCTGAACCCCCCGCGTATATGGAAACTCCCCGGGGAGGTTCAAATCCGACAGATACTCCAGACCCGAAACCGCATCCGGTGAGAAGACCCGGCGCACAGGAATCCCCGAGGAAGTCTGAAACTCCTTCTTGCGCTCCGGGTTCCGGCTCAGGGATTTTTCGATTTTTTCATTCCAGGCTTCCGCCTGGCCTTCGATTTCCTTTATCTTCTTGGGGTCAAACATTTTTGGGTTCCTCGTTCTTTCGCGCCTCCGATGTCTCCCGCCTGGAGAAACAGTGGCGCCCTATCCCTTCGCCCCCGGCTTCGGGTTCTCTCTTCTCTCCGCCTTGGCGAGGTCTTCAAATTTGATGTCCAATCCGCAAATCCCGATGATCCGATCGCGCGAGTCCCGGATCGGCCCGGAGACGGTCAGGCAGAGACGGCCGGTCATCCGCGAGGTGTAGAGCTCGCTCACGTGCGCCTGGCCGTCTTTCAACGGTTCGATGAACCAGGTGCGGTCCGAGTAGTCCTCGTGGAGGCCGACCTTTTCGTATTTGGCCTTGTCGACCGCCTGGGTGATGTTCTTGGTGACCTTCCGGCCCTCCATGTCCGTGGCATAGGCAAACTGGATGAAGGGATGCTCCGCCACCAGTTTCTTCAGCAGGGGTTCGATCAGTTTCGGCTTCATCGACCTCAGCTCCGGCGTTTCGATGGTTTCTTCGAGCAGGTGGGCGGCCATCCCGCGAGCCTGCCACTTGATGCGGTCGAAATCGGAGACGAAATATTCCGGCAGGTGCCTCCTGGCCTGCCGTTCGATCTCCCCGTGGGAGATGCTCGTAACCCGCCCCGCGGCGTATTCATCCATCACCCATTTGTATATTTTGGCGATTCCGGGGTGCCTTTTGTCGACCCGCTGCTCGCCGGTCAGCGTCAAGTGGGTGTTCACCCAATGGGCGATCCCCGCCAAACCGGATTTGTCGGTGATCACGACCGTCATGGGGCGATTGAGAATTTTCTCCGTATCGAAGATGTTGTAGATCTCCTCGTTTTTGATCACCCCGTCGATATGGATCCCCGCGCCGGTGGCATTGAAATCAATTCCCACCAGGGGGTAGTGGGGGGGAATGGTCACCCCCATTTCCCGTTTCACATACTCCGCAATATCCGTGATCACGGTTGTGTCCACGCCCTGGGAATCCCCCCGCAAACCGATATATTCGATGACGAGGCCTTCCAGGGGGGTATTGCCGGTCCGCTCGCCGAACCCCAGAATCGCGCCATTCACCGCCGCGCACCCATAGAGCCAGGCCCACGCCGCATTCACCAGGGTTTTGTGGAAGTCGTTGTGGCCGTGCCACTCCAAAAGCCCCCCGGGAACCCCGGCGTCGTCGATCATGGCCCGGACTAATTTGTCGACGGCCCGGGGCAAGGCGGCTCCCGGGTAGGTTACGCCGTAGCCCATCGTGTCGCAGAGGCGGATCTTGATATCCACCCCGCTCTCCTCCCTGAGCCTCATCAGCGCCTGGGCGAAAGGAACGCAAAAACCGTAAATGTCGGCCCGGGTCGCGTCCTCGAAATGGCACCGGGGGACGAGGTTCATTTCGAGGGCGCCCCGCACCACATCCAGGTACTCCTCAAAGACCTGTTTTCGCCGTTTGTTCAATTTCAGGAAGATGTGGTAATCCGAGACCGACGTCAGAATCCCCGTTTCTTTCAGCCCCATTTCCTGGACCCGCTTCAGGTCTTTCCGGTTGGCGCGGATCCACCCGGTGATCTCCGGGAACCGGTACCCCCTCTCCTGACACCGCTCCACGGCCTCCCGGTCCCGATCGCCGTAAAGGAAGAATTCGGTTTGCCGGACGACTCCATAGGGGCCGCTCAGGCGGTGGAGGAGGTCAAAAAGGTCGACGATCTGCTGGACCGTAAAAGGCGGTCGGGCCTGCTGTCCATCCCGAAACGTGGTATCCGTGATAAACCGGTCGGGGGCGGGAGAAATCGGGAGAATTTTATGGTCAAAATCTATGCGGCAAACTTCGTCGTACGGGAAAACCGCCCGCTGCAAGTTGGGTTCCGTCACCTCCTGCAGGGTGTAGCGCCAAAATCGGGTGTGTTCATGATTCAAAACCCTGCGCTCGGCATCCCACTTAGCCATTCCAGTTTCCCGCAAACGAAAAAGTTTTTCCGCTCTTTGAAAGGGATTCCCTCGGCTGCCGGATTTCAAAAAGTCCTTAATCGACCTTATTTCGCATCCGGCGGATCATGGAATCAATCTTTTTAAGGATCACTTCTTGAAGACTGCCCGCCTTCGCGGGATGACGGCAATTTGGTGGCTTCGTAAAAAGCTCCAGCATGCAAGGCGCGCAAAAACTGAGCCGAGTGAGGCCCCTTAAGGGCGGCAACGACGAAGTGGCAGCGCAACGACGCGATGGGCTTTTTACGAAGCCATCTATTTTCCTTTCAGGACCCGCAGCGCAAGCTCGGCCAGCTGGCGCCCGTCGACGGCCGAAGGAGCGGAGGTCATCAGGTCCGTTGCCTTCTGGGTCTTCGGGAAGGCGATCACGTCCCGGATAGACTCGGCGCCGGTGAGGATCATAACCAACCGGTCGAACCCGAAGGCAATGCCCCCATGCGGCGGAGGGCCGAATTCGAAAGCCTCCAGCAGAAAACCAAACTTGTCCCGCGCCTCTTCGGGGCCGATTCCGAGCTTTTCAAAGAGCAGGGACTGGACCTCCCGCTGGTAGATCCGCAGGCTGCCACCGCCCACCTCGGACCCGTTCAAAACCAGGTCGTAGGCTTTGGCCCGCACCTTCCCCGGGTCGGTGGCCAGAAGCGGCAGATCCTCATCCAGGGGAGCGGTGAACGGGTGGTGCTTGGCCGTAAACCGCTTTTCCCCCTCGTCGTACTCCAGCAGGGGGAAATCGGTAATCCAGACAAAGGAAAAAGTCTTTTCCGGGATCAAATTCAGTCGTTTCCCCAAATGAAGCCTCAGGCGCCCCATGGCGTCATTCACCACTTTGGAGGAGTCCGCCATGAAGAGAAGAATATCCCCGCCCGCCGGGCGCAACGCGGCCTCCAGCGATTTCTTTTCTTCTTCGGAAAAGAACTTCGCCAGGGGACCCGTCAGGTTGGGCCAACCCTCCGCGCCTACCTTCGCCCAAGCGAGACCCTTGGCCCCCAGCCCCCGGACAAACTCGTTGAGATCATCCAGGTCCTTGCGGGACAGGTCTCCGGCCACTTTCATGGCCTTCACCACGCCCCCCATTTTCAGAGGGTCGGCGAAGGCCTTGAACTCCGTTTTCCCGAGAGCCCGGGAAACATCGGTCATCTCCAGCCCGAAGCGGACGTCGGGGTTATCCGCCCCGTAGCGGGCCATAGCCTCCTCGTAGCTCAGCCTGGGGAAGGGAGGGGCCAGCTCAACGCCAAGCGTGTCCCGGAAAAGGCTCTTGACCATTCCTTCCATGATCGCATAAATGTCTTCCCGGTCGATAAAGGACATTTCGATGTCGATCTGGGTGAATTCCGGCTGCCGATCGGCCCGGAGATCCTCGTCCCGGAAGCATTTGACGATCTGGAAGTAGCGGTCAAATCCCGAAACCATGAGGAGCTGTTTGAAGATCTGCGGAGACTGGGGGAGGGCATAGAACTGCCCGGGATTGACCCGGCTGGGGACCAGGTAATCCCTCGCCCCCTCCGGCGTCGACTTGGTCAGAAAAGGAGTTTCGATCTCCAGGAAGCCGAGTTTATGCAAGTACCCGCGGACGGATTGCGCTGCCCGGTCCCGCAAAATCAAATTCTTCTGCATGCGGGAACGGCGCAAGTCTAAGTACCGGTATTTCAGGCGCAGATTCTCCCCCACCTCCCCTTCCTCGTCGATCGGAAACGGGGGCGGATTGGATTCGGTGAGGATTTTCAACTCCCTCGCGCGGATCTCCACGGCGCCGGTTTTTAATTCCGGGTTTCCCGTGCCCTGCGGCCGGGCGACCACTTCTCCGGTCACCGCAATCACGTACTCGCTGCGCAGGCCCGCCGCCTTTTCGTGTGTTCCCCGGCTGACTTCCGGGTTAAAAACGATTTGAGCCACGCCGGCCCGGTCTCGGAGATCGATAAAGACCAGGCCTCCCAGATCCCGTCTCCGGTTGACCCAGCCCATCAGGGTGACGTCCCGCCCGATGTCCTCCGTCCTCACATCCCCGCAATAGCAGGTCCTCTTCAGATTTCCTAATCCCTCTCCCACTTCAGTCTCCCGTAATTAAGTTGGTATCAGTTTAGAGTTTTGAAAAAATTATGTGACCGACTCTGTCGGGGCGCCGGGGGCCGGAACGGAATGCGCCGGAAGCATCGGCTGGGTTGGCCCTTGGCCTCGAAGATCAGAGCTTGTTTCCGCCGGAGGGGGCGGGGGTATCGTCCCCGCCCCCTCCACGGAGAAATCAGCGCCTCATGATTCCAAGCGGGCCGGTCTGGCCCCCGGGCCCTAAAACCGCTTGGCCCTGACGAAATTCCTTTTTTCAAAGGGCTAAAGTGTTACAAATGTTGATGGTTTCGTAAAAGTCCATCTGTCTTGCTCAGAGCGGGATGGCGCGGCAACTTCATCGCTGCCGCGTACCCGCAAGGGCGATTCAGAAATCGCCCTTACAATTATTTTCTGCGCGCCTTGTCCCGCCTGTGGCGGGAGAGCGTCTTACAAAACCATTCTTTCACCACTGAGAGCCGCCTTTGTTTTCGCCCGAACGCGTAACTCGTAACGCGCAACGTTTTAGTTTTTCCCCATCAATCCCTGCAGCCTGGCCAAAACCTCCCCCAGAGGCAGGTTTTCCTGGGCCTTGGTCGCCATATTCCGCAGGATCGCCCGGTTCTCCTTTAACTCCTCGTCCCCCAGGATCACAACATAGGGGCTGCGCATTTTGTCCGCTTTGCGCATCTGGCTCTTCAGGCTTTTCCCCTCGTAATCCAATTCTACCCGGATATCGGCCTGCCGGATTTCCTGGGCCAGGCGGAAGGCCTTTCGCCGCGGCTCCTCCCCGAGGGCGGCGAGAAAGATCTCCGGCCGAGGGGCGATTGGGTTTTCCGGCAGCAGGAGGATCAGCCGCTCCACCCCGATCGCAAACCCGATGCTGGGGACTCTCGGGCCCCCGATATCCTGGGCCAACCCGTCATATCGCCCTCCCCCGCACACCGCGTTTTGGGCCCCTAACTCGCCGGCCACCACTTCAAAAGCCGTGCGGGTGTAATAATCCAGCCCTCTCACCATTCTGGGGTTCACCCTGTAGGGGAGAGATATTTCGTCAAGCAAGGCCTTGACGCGGGAAAAATGGCTGAGGCAATCCGGGCAGAGATAGTCCAGGACGCTGGGCGCGGCCTCCAGCCCCCCCCGGCACTCCTCCTTTTTGCAGTCGAAGATCCGCAGGGGATTCGTCTCCACCCGTCGCCGGCAATCCTCGCACAGGGCGTCTTTCCGCCCTTGGAGAAATTTCTGAACCTCCGCCTTGTAGGGGGAACGGCAGGCGGGGCACCCTAAGGAGTTGATCTGGAGGTTCAAGTTCTTCAGCCCCAAACCGCTTAGGTAGCGGATGAGCATCGTCAGGATTTCCGCATCCGCCCAGGGGTCTTCCACCCCCAGGATTTCCGCATCGATCTGATGGAACTGGCGATAGCGGCCCTTCTGGGGTCGCTCGTAGCGGAACATGGGCCCGATGAAATAATATTTGCCCACCGGTTCCCGGACATTCAGCCCGTGCTCCAAATAGGCCCTCATGATGGAAGCGGTGGCTTCCGGCCGCAGGGTGATGGAATCCCCGTCCCGGTCCTGGAACGTGTACATCTCCTTGCCCACGATATCTGTGGCCTCACCGATGGAGCGGACAAAGAGCTCCGTCCGTTCTACAACGGGAATCCGAAACTCGGAAAATCCGAACAACCCGAAGACGCGACGGGCTTCCCTTTCCGCAAACTGCCACTTTTCCACCTCGCCGGGGAGGATATCTTTAAAACCCCGGATGCTTTTGATCTGCAAAACGATCTCCTTAAGTTTCTCCGAAATCCCTTTTTGCCCCCGCGCCGCGAACGATTCCGGGGAAAAAAGTCACAAAAAATTCCGAATGATTTCAGGGAGAAGTGCGCAAAATTCTCACTATCCGAATTTTTTTGACTATAGCGAACAAACCTGTTGGAGTCAAGAGTTTTCAGGTTTATCTGGGTTTAGCGGAGATGAGGGATTTCCGGCGAGGGAAGGAATCAAAAAGACAACGATTCCGCTTGTAGGGGCGTCCTGCCGGACGCCCATTCGGGCCAAGCGGGAAAATCTTCTGGCTCCACTTTTTCCCGAAATAAAGCAACCTTGCCGAAGAGCTCTCAGCAAAGCCGCTAAAACCGGATCAGCCGATAAACAAATTTTTCGTTGAAAAATTCGGGTCGCTGGTGAGGTTGACGCCTAAGCGCCTCAAACCCGCTTCGTCCCCCGGGGTAGGAATGTGGGTCATGTGGACTTCGCAGCCGCGAAGCTCTTTCAATTTCTCCATGGCTAACTGAGCCGCCGGGTTGGTGGTGGCGCTTACCGTCAGGGCGATGAGCGTCTCCTCAAGATCCAAGCTGATGGTTTTCTCTTCCAGGATTTCCGTCTTGAGGCTCCGCACGGAATTCATGATGTAATCGGGCAATAGCTTGATTTTTTCCGGAATCCCCGCTAAATGCTTGATGGCGTTTAAAACCAGACTCGAAGCGGCATGCAACAAGGGGGAATTGCTTCCGGTCACGATGGTGGAGTCCCTCAGGGCGATCGCCGCGCCGCAGAAGATCCCGTCATTCCCGCGGTTTTCCTTCTGGGCCCCCGTTGCCGCCTCGCGGGCCGGCAGAACGACCTTCCGCGACTCCGGCTGCAGGTTGAAATACTCCACCAGAAGTTCGACTCTCTGAACCGTTTCTTTATCCGTGAGCCCCACCGTGTACTCGCAGAGGTAGCGGAAATATCTCCGAATGATCTCCTGCTTGGCCTCCTCCCGGGTGATCCCGTCATCGAGGATGGCAAAACCGGCCCGGTTCACCCCCATATCGGTGGGGGATTTGTAAAAGGGCTCTCCCCCCGTGATCTTTTCCAAGATTCGCTTCAATACCGGAAAGATCTCCACGTCCCGGTTGTAGTTCACGGCCACCTGGCCGTAGGCTTCCAGATGAAACGGATCGATGAGGTTAAAATCCTTGATATCCGCCGTCGCCGCCTCGTAGGCGACGTTCACCGGGTGTTTGAGAGGCAGGTTCCAGATCGGAAAGGTCTCGAACTTGGCATAACCCGATTTCATCCCCCGATGATAATCATGATAGAGCTGGGAAAGGCAGGTGGCCAATTTTCCGCTGCCCGGTCCCGGGCCCGTAACGATGACCAAAGGCTGCCGGGTTTCGATGTATTGGTTGGCCCCGTAGCCCTCGTCGCTGACGATCAGCCCCACGTCGGTCGGATATCCTTTGGTAAAGCGGTGGGTGTAGACTTGAATCCCCCTTCTTTCCAGCTTGTTTTTGAAGACCGTCGCGGCCGGCTGCTGTTCATACCGAGTGATCACAACCCCCACGATCTGAATCCCCCAGTTCCTTAGGTCATCGATCATCTTCAAGGCGTCCGAATCGTAGGTAATCCCGAAATCGGCCCGCATCTTTTTGCGCTCGATGTCCCCGGCGTAAATGCACAGGAGGATGTCGGCTTTGCTTTTCAACTCCGCCAGGAGTCTCATTTTGACGTTGGGATCGTACCCCGGCAGCACCCGGGCGGCGTGAAAATCGTAGAGGAGTTTCCCGCCGAATTCGAGGTAAAGCTTGTTGCCAAACTGTTTGGCCCGATTGAGAATCGCCGTGGTTTGTTCCTGCAGATACGTTTCGTTGTCAAAGCCGATTTTTTTCATTTTTCCCCTCACGGGCGCCCGGAGCATTCGCGCCGCTACCTTCCGGGCAAAATTCATTTGCTCATTTCATGAGCAGACGGCATAGAGTTTACCCATTTCGACTTCCCTTCTCAAGTCCTTTTTTTAGATTTTTATCTAATTTTTTCCCCAGGTGGATATATTCGGTTTTGATTCTTAAATAAGTTCCTCCATCTATTAGCCAGTCCTCAACAGCGCAGACACCAAATACCAAATCCCTCCTTTCCTCCCTTTACAAAAGGGAGGAATTCCCTAACCCCCAGAGGCGACCGCCGCCGCCATTAGGATTCCGGCCAAGAAGGTCGTCAAGGGCCTCCCCGCCAAGACCTTGAAAGATATCATCGCATCCGTTCCGAGAAAAAATGGGTAGCAGTTTAGTCCTTTTGGAAAGGGGCGCTGCACCCTTGATTAGGCCCGGGGGGTTGGGCGGAACACGCCGGAAGCATCGGCTGGATTGCCCCTTCACCATGAGAACGCGAAAGGGTCTCCGGCGGAACGGGCGGGGCTTTTCTTCCCCCCCCGAGCTTAGGAGAAACCAGCGCCTAATAAAGAGGGACGTTGCTCAAAATCATCAAAATAGTGATTTACAGGTTCTTGAAATTGTGATAGACAGAAGCCATGCCACGGCAAGCCAGATTGGATAGTCCGGGAACCCTCCACCATGTGATGGTTCGGGGAATCGAGGGGCGGGATATATTTTTTGATGATTCGGACCGAGAAGATTTCATTTCCCGGATAAGAAAATTGTCCCTTGACACGGGGACGCGAATCTTAGCGTGGACACTCATGAACAACCATGCCCATTTGTTGCTTTTCAGCGGCAAGACGGGACTGGCCGCTCTTATGAGGAAGTTATTAACGGGGTATGCGGTTCGGTTCAACCGGAGGCACCGCCGGGTAGGACATCTGTTCCAAAACCGCTATAAATCCGTTGTTTGCGAGGAAGATCCGTATTTATTGGAGCTGGTTCGTTATATTCATTTGAATCCTTTAAGGGGTTCAGTCATAAAAGACTGGGAAGAGTTAAAAACCTATCGATGGAGCGGTCATGGAGTATTGGCGGGCAAGGTTCGGAATGATTGGCAGGAGACAGAATATGTTTTGAGGTTGTTTGGTGGGGGGAGAAAAAAGGCGATTCGAATCTATCTGCGGTTTATGGAGGAAGGAAAAGATATGGGGCGTCGTCCGGAATTGGTGGGCGGGGGATTGATTCGAAGCCTTGGGGGGTGGTCAAAGGTTATCTCCCTTCGGCATGGAGGGGAGAGACAGGAATACGATTCTCGGATTTTGGGGAGTGGAGAGTTTGTGCAGGCTCTTTTGCGGGAAGCGGATGAAGGCATGGCCAGACAGATGAGACCTAAGCCACGGAAATCTTTTTTAAAAAAAGAGATGAAGGATTTTTGTATTCAAGCAGGGGTGGAAATGGGGGAACTTTGCGGGGGGAGTCAAAGGAGAGCGGTGGCCGAGGTAAGGTCAAAGGTGGCCTATCGGCTGAATCGGGAGATGGGGATTCCCATGGCCGAAATTGCGCGTTACTTGGGGGTGGGGGCTTCGGCTATCGCCATGGCAATTCGGAAAGAAGAAAGAACAAAATAATTTTGATGATTTTGAGCAACGTCCCCTATTTGCGATAGAACTCAAAATTGTCACAGCGCCCCTTTGGATTGCAGATAGGTTTTTACTTGAAGATCTTTGCCGTTGGTATCAAAAAATATGGCCCCATCCCGATCCGTGCGGAGGATCTTCGCTCCGATCGCTTCATATCGTTCGAGGACCTCCGAATTCGGGAGATTGGATCTTCCTCCCGCCCTCACGGTAAAGACCGCAAATTTCGGCCGGGTTGACTCCACGAATTTGGAGCTGTTTGAAGTCTTGCTCCCGTGGTGGGGGGCCTTCAGGACGGCTGAAGTCAAATCCGAATTCCGCTTCAGAATTTCCTCTTCCGCCAAGCCTTCGATATCCCCGCAAAAAAGGAAGCCGTGGAGGCCGTAGGTCAGGCGCAAAACCAGCGAGGCGCTGTTTCCCCAGAACTCCCTTTGCGACCGGGGTGGGTGCAAAAATTCCAGCCGGGCTCCGCCGATCTCGATGGCTTGATCCTCCCGGCTCACCGCCCGGACCCGATCTCCGGCAGATAGAAGAAATCGCTCGGCCGCGGAAAAGTCCGTCTCCCGGTCGCCGTTGACCCAGACTCGGTCCACCTTAAAATTCTCCAGGAGAAAAAAGAGACCCTGAAGGTGATCCGGGTGGTAATGCGTGCTGACCATAAAATCGATCCGCTTGATTTTGCGCTGCCACAGATATGGGGCGACGATCCGCTCGCCGGGGTCAAAGCTCCCGTCGGGGGTCCCCCCCGCGTCGATGACCATGACCTTTCCGCCCGGCAAATGGACGACCGCGGCATCCCCCTGCCCGACATCCAAGAAAACGACCTCCAGGCGATCGGGATTCCTTCGAAGCCGGGAGTCATAAATCTGGACGGCAATGAAGATTCCGATCAAAGCCGCAAGCAGGTAAATCGCCTTCGGCCGCCGCTTGAGATTAGCGGCGCAGAGGATCGTCCCGTAGAAGAGGAAAATTTCCGCCCAGGAAGGGGTGGCGATCCGATAGGAGGCGAGAGGCCACCGGCTGAAAAAATCCACAAGGCCGACGGAAAGACGAAGGAGCAGGACATTCACGTCCGTCAAGGCCGAGGCCAGCGGAGAGGATAGAAAAACGGCAAGCGCCGTGAGCAGGCTTAGCAGGGTGTTGCCCAACCCCATCAGCGGCACCAAGAGTAGATTGGCCAGAAACCCGACAACCGAGATTCGATTGAAGTAAAGCCCCACCAGAGGCCCGGTCCCCAAAATGGCGGCCGCCGAGGTCAGCAGGCTTGCCCCCACATAATCCGTGATCTTCCGTTGGGCCCAGGATTGTTCGTCCGCCCATTTCTTGATGGGCGCGATGATTTCCAGGAAGCGCGGAACGAGATACAGCATGGCAAAGACGGCCAGAAAGGAAAGTTGAAACGAGACGTCAAAGAGGGCCGCCGGCGCCGCGACCAAGATCAGAAATGCGGCCAGGAAGAGAGCGTCATAAAGGTTCTTCGGTCGGTCCAAAAGAAGGACCAGAAGGAAAGAGAGGGCCATGATGCTCGACCGCACGGCCGCCACCCCCAGCCCGGCAACAAAGGTATAAAAAATGACCGGGATAATCGCCACCAGAGCCGAAACTTTGTTCAGATTGAAACGCAAAAGGAAAGCGGGGAAAAGCCGGACGAAGAAGCGAGTCAAGCCGAAGAAGAAGGCCGCCACCAGGGCCACGTGAAGTCCAGAGATGCTTAGAATGTGGTTTACTCCGGAGACGATGAATTTTTCGTTCAGCTCTTTGCTGATGTCGCCCCGTTCTCCCAAGACGAGGGCCTTCATGATCCCGCCATATTCGGGCGGCGCATTCCGGTCTAAAAAGGTCCGGATTTCTTCCCTGCCTCTCTCCACGAAATGAAAGAAAGGATTCCCCTGCCCCTCGCCCATGCGCACCACCTCGACGGCCTGGTTGACGTACCCGGTCAACCAAATGTCCTGAAACGTTAAAAAACGCCGATAGTCGAAGGAGCCGGGGTTCGTGGCCGGGCGCGGGCGATAGAGCTTGGTGATAAAGCGGACGCGGTCCCCATACCGCAGATCCGGTCTCCGATCCCGGACGGTGAGAAGGAGGTTCCCCGAAACCGCGGCTTGCCTCTCCCCGGAGAAGATTCTTTCCCCCCGGATGTAAAGGCGGGTTTTGTCCGGAAGCGGTTCCGGCGGGTGGTAAAGAACCCCTTCAAAGGTGTAGCGTTGATCGTCGGCAAAATGAATCAGGTGGTTGGGAGGAAAATCGGGTTGAACGGTTTTCCCGATGAAGAGCCAGCCCAAAAGTCCAAAGATCAGGGGGGAGACAATGGCGGCCCCTCGCCCCCTGCCGCCGGCCAGGCACAGGAAAAGGGCCAAACATCCCGCCAAAATGCCCGCGATTACCCAGGCAGGGGAAAAAGGGAGAAAGCTCCCCGCACAGACTCCGGCGATATACCCCGAAAGAATGAGAGGAAGGGGCCTTTTCATGCCCCTAAAATAAGGGAAAGAAACAACAAGGTCAAGAGGCCATTTGCCCCCGCTCAAAGAATTTCTTGCAAACCTTTTGCCATGATGATAAATTTTCGGTGAATTAACCTGCTGTTTCTAACGTAGAAAATGAACATCTAAGACATCCTCGCCCCTCCGGGGAAAGGATTGAGGTGAGGGGGAATTTAACGGGTCCACCTTCACCCCCGCCTCTCCCGCCGGCGGGAGAGGGGTAGAGTGAGGGGGGATAGTAACCGCAGGAGACTCACAGAACCGGAACAATCGAGTATTTTTTTGGCTCAGCGCTCAAACAAATTTTGAGGATTTTTTATGAATGTTTGGCAGGCCGTTGTTTCCGCTTTGAAGGCGGAAAAAACCGAGTTCGTGTTCGGGCTTCCCGGAGGAGATCTTTTTTTTGATTCGCTCTTGGATACCCCCGAGATCAAAGCAGTCCTCGTACGGGAGGAAACGGCCGGCCCTTTTATGGCCATGGGTTACGCCCGGGTGAGCGGCAAACCCGGCGTCTGTTATGCCCCCAGCGGCCCGGGGGTCGCTCATCTCGTCCCGGGAATTTTGGAGGCTTTTTCCGCCTGTCTCCCGGTGGTGGCCGTCGGCTGCAGTTCCAAGCGGGCCAATGCCGGAATGGGAGCTTTCCAGGAGTGCGATCAAATCGGCATGATGAAGCCCGTCACCAAGTGGTGCGAGCGCGTCACCGAACCGCAGCGGATCTTCTGGATCATGCGCCGGGCCTTTTCTTTGGCCATGAACGGCCAACCGGGACCGGTTTACATTGATATTCCCAAAGACATCGGACTCCAGGAAGTCCGAACCGCCCCTTACCTGCCCGCGGAGTATCCCCTGCGGACATCCGCCGACCCCCAACGCCTGCAGCAAGCGGCTCACCTGCTTCGGAAGGCGGAGCGTCCGGTCATCGTGGCCGGCGGCGGCGCCGTGAGCGCGCGGGCCTTTGCGGAAGTTCGGAAGTTTGCCGAAAGGATGGGCATCCCCGTCCTGACCACGCCCTGCGGACGCGGGATCCTCCCCGAGGGCCATCCCCTGGCCTTCGGGCTCGTGGGCCTCTATTTTTCGGAGCTCGGGGAGAAGGTATACCGCGATGCCGACTTGCTGATCAATCTCGGCTCCCGCAATGAAGATTTTCAATCGGGAGAGCAGAAGTTCTTCCCCCGCCGGGCCAAATATATTCAGGTGGATATCGCGCCCGAGGAAATCGGGCGGAACTGGGCCCCGGATGCGGCGGTGGTCGGCGACATTCAGCTCGTCCTGCAGCAATGGCTGGCGCAAATGGAGGAGGAACCGCCGAAAAAGAGGGGATCGGCGGCCCGGATGGCGAAGCTTTTGAAGGCCAAGAAGATTTTCGAAGACCGGGTGAAAGCCGAGTGCGTAACAGACGAAATCCCTATCAAAACCAAACGGGTCATCTGGGAGCTGAACGACGTATTCGGCCCCCGCACGATTCTCGTCAATGAAAACGGGTCCCAGGATTTGTGGTCCTACCAGTGGCCTTTTTACAGAGCCCTGGAAGAAAACTCCGTTGTGGCTCCGGGGGAGCAGACCTGCATGGGGGGAGGCTGTTCTGCCGCCATCGGCGCCAAACTGGCTTTTCCGGAGAAAAATGTCGTCTGTCCGACCGGAGACGGAGCGTTTCAGATGTTCATGAAAGAACTGGCCACCGCCGCTCAGTACCGGGCGGCCGTCGCCTATATCGTTCTCAACAACTTCAGTCTCGGTTGGATCAAGTACCACCAGCGGAATCTGGGAGACCGCTACATCGCCACCGATTTCAAAGTCCAGCCCGATTTCGTCAAAATCGCCGAGGCCAATCAGTGCTTCGGGGAAAGGGTGGAAAAGCCGGAGGATATTCGTCCGATACTGGAAAGAGCGCTGAGCGTCACCCAAAAGGGCACGCCCGCGGTTGTGGAATTTCTGGTGGACGGATGGGATTTTTCTCCCGGTTTTAAAAACTTCTACAAACGTCTTTCCGGAAAGCCCCCGGCCCGGAAAAAAAGGGGGTAAAACCTGTCCATGAATAAGGAGGGAAGAGGCATGGTCGCCAGCGATCGTCTCCGAAAGGCCGAAATTTTTCAGGGATTAAGCGAGGAGGAGCTCAAAAAAGCCGCGCCCTTCTGTCAGGAGCAGAGTTTTCCCAAAGGCGCGTTTCTCTGCGAGGAGGGCGCCCGGGCCGAAAACTTCTTCATCCTGGAAGAAGGATCGGTTTCCATTCGGTTCCAGAAGGGCGTGAATTTCTGCATCCAGACCCCGGGGAAAATCTTGGGGTGGTCCTTTTTGGTTCCCCCCAACCGTTACACCGCCTCGGCCCAGGCCCTGGTCCCGACTCGGGTTTTGGCCCTCAAAAGCCCGGACTTTTACGAACTGGTCCACCAGGACGCCAAAATGGGCCTGAAGATCATGGAAAACCTGGCCCAGATCGTAGCCAACCGTCTGAAGACGTTTGTCGATGTCTATTGAAGACGTCGCGAAACCCGAAGCCCCAATTCCGAAACACGCTTCCCACCCGAACCCCAAACCGGATTGATTTTTCCCCGCCTTTCCCCTGCCCCGCATGTGTGGCTAAGGGCGAAATAGGCAAAGGGAGATTACGGGTTTTTCAAAGGAGGAATTATTGATGGATCCGATTCGCACCCGGTTGAAATTCTACTTCCTCACCCTCCTGGGCGTGATGGCGGTGGGGGTCGGCGGATTTATGTTCATCGAACAAAAATCTTTTATCGACGCCCTCTATTTCATGATCGTGACCATTGCCACCGTGGGATATGGAGATATCCATCCGGTCACACCTTCCGGAAAATTATTCGTAATCCTCGTGATCCTCTCCGGGGTGGGAACCTTTTTGGGGGTCATTGCCAATGCCACGGAAATCATGCTCAGCCGGCGGGAAAAGCGCGTCCGCATGGAAAAACTGAACATGGTCATCGGGGTCTTCTTCAGCGAGGTGGGAACCAACCTGATTCGGTTGAGCGCGGATTATGACCCCGATATTGACAAGGTCCGCAAAGGCCTGATCGTAACCGAAAAATGGACCCACGAGAAATTTGCGGAGGTCAACGCCCATCTGCGGCAGGCCCCTTACCACGTGGATGCCCGGAGGGTGAACTGGCGCCAACTGGCGGATTTTCTCATCGCCAAGAGGGATTTTCTCGTCCGTCTCCTGGAAAACCCGATCCTTCTGGAACACGAGTTTTTCACCGACCTTCTGCGAGCCGTATTTCACCTCGTGGAAGAGCTCTCCTCCCGCGATGACTTCCGATCTCTTCCCCCCGCCGACACGACCCATCTGGGCGGGGATATAAAAAGAGTGTATATCCTCCTGGTCCGTCAATGGCTCGATTACATGGAGTATCTGAAAAACAGCTACCCGTATCTCTTCTCCCTGGCCATGCGGACGAATCCTTTCGACCGCAAGGCCTCGGTGATGGTCCGGTGACAAATGGCCGAGAAGAACGAATTCCGGGAATACCTTTTGGACCTGCTCGCCGGCTTCGGCCCCGTCGAGGTTAGGGCTATGTTCGGAGGGTACGGGATCTTCAAGCGGAACCAAATGTTTGCCATCGTACTCGATGACACCCTTTTTTTCAAAGCCGACGAGAAAAGCAAGGGCGATTTCGAGGCCCGCGGCTTGAAGCCGTTTACCTATCAAAGGAAGACCCGGGAAATTGCCCTCTCCTACTATCGGGCCCCGGAGGAAACCCTGGAAGACGCCCGGGCGATGCGGAACTGGGCGGAGAAAGCCTATATCGCCGCCTTGCGCGCCTCGGCCGGAAAAAGGAAAAAGAGAGTCTGACCCCGCCCCAAGGTCCCCTTTTGGCATCCATTCGGTTTTTTGAAGCGGGGGGTTCAGAAATCTCTCGCGTCCTTCCTTTTTCAAAGGGAGGAGAATTTTTCTGAATGCCTCCGATAAAAGATTCCTCTTTTTCCCCCTTTGAAAAAGGAGTGACCCGCCATTACGTTTCCGCCAAAATCTCCTGCAGATTTCGGCTCACCTCCTGAAACCGTTCCTTGAGGTCGGTCTGTTCCACCCATCCTTTCGCTTCGATCCTTTTCTGCTGGTCCCGGAGCCGGTTGACCTGCAATTCCATTTCCCCGAGGATCACGCCCCAATCGATCGGGGGGGCGGCCTTCTCGGGGTAGGCCTTTCGCTCCGGCGCCCGGCCGGGCTCCAGCTCGGTCTCTTCGAGATGCTCGGGGATGCAGACCTCCAGTCCGAAACGCTTTTGAATAAGCCCCTCCAAAATTTTTTGGGCCGGGAATTCGCCGTGGATCAAAAAGACCCGCATCTCCGGGCTTTGAAAATGACCCAGCCAGTCCAGGATTTGGCTCTGGCCGGCGTGAGCCGAAAAGCCGTTGATGGTGAAGAGGCGGGCTTTCACGGCGATCTCGTCGCCTAAGAGACGGATCGTTTTGGCGCCTTCGACGAGCCTCCGTCCCGGAGTCCCCTGGGCCTGAAATCCCACGAAAACGACGCTGGCCCCCTCTTTCCAAAGGTTGTGCCGCAGGTGGTGGCGCACCCGACCGGCGTCCGCCATCCCGCTCGCGGAGACGATTACCGCCGGCCCCGCAAGGGTGTTCAGGGTCATCGACTCCTGGGCGGTTTCGGTGAAGCGGAGCTGGGGCAGGGAAAGAGGGTCTTCTCCGTTTTTGAGTATTTTTTTCGCTTCGTCGTCGAAATACTCCCGGTGGCGCCGGAAGATTTCCGTGGCCCGGATGGCCAGGGGGCTGTCTAAATAAACCGGCATGTCGGGGGGAAGCCTCCCCCCCTTGAACAGGAGGAAAAGGGAGTACAGGACCTCCTGGCTCCGCTCCACGGCAAAAGCGGGAATGATCACTTTTTCCTTGCGCCGGTAGCTGTAGGCGATGGCTTCCGCCAGCTCATCCAGGCTGTCCTTCTCGTTCTTGTGATTCCGGTCGCCGTAGGTGGATTCCAGAAAGAGAAAATCCGCCGTCCGGACCGGAGCCGTGTCTTCCACCAGGAGCTGGGCCGGACGCCCGATGTCGCCCGAAAATACAAGCTTGTTCCGCTTCCCGTTCTCCTCGATCCACAGCTCGACGATCGAAGCCCCCAGAATATGCCCGGCGTCGCGGAAATTTACCCGGACACCGGGAACGGGGGAAAAGGGGGCGTTATAAGGCCGCCCCTCGAAAAAGGGGAGTGCGGCCAGAGCGTCCTCCTGGCGGTACAGCGGCTGGATTTTTTTCTCCCCATGGCGGGTCCGTTTTTTATTCCGCCACTGGGTTTCCATCTCCTGAACATGGGCGCTGTCCAGGAGCATGACCTCCAGGAGGTCGCGGGTGGGGGGCGTCGCGTAGATCTTTCCCCGGAATCCCTGCTGAACCATCCGCGGGAGAAGCCCGGCATGATCGATGTGCGCATGGGTGATCAGGAAAAAATCAATCCCGGGCGGGTTGTAGCTTTCCGTATCCCAGTTGCGCTTTTCAATTTCCCCGCTTCCCTGGTGCATTCCGCAATCGATTGCGAAGCGATGCCGTTCGGTCTCCACCAGGTAGCACGACCCGGTGACCGTCCGGGCCGCCCCCAAAAACTTGATCTTCATGCCTGCCTCCTCTCGAAGAGATGATGCGCAGTTTCCCCATCATACGAATTCACCGGGTGGGAATCAAGGGAACAATAAAAGCATTTAGCCTCTTGAGGAGACGGCGAAAAAAATGCAAATTGCCGCTATCGTATTCATTTCGTTTCTTGAAATATCGGCTCAGAAATCCCTCCCGTCCTCCCTTTTTCAAAGGGAGGAGAGCCTTTCGGCATGTCCACGCTGAAAGATTCCACGTTTTCCCCCTTTGAATGAGGTGGATTCAGGGGGATTTTATGGCTTTTCAATAAACTAAAAGGTTCCCAGATACCAAATTGCAAAATGAAAAATGGATAATCCCGCGAAAATTTGCATTTTGCATTTTTCAATGCTCTTCTCTGTCATTTCGTACCCATTCAGTGACGGGGGGGCGGCAGGCTTTGTTGTTGGCCTGGGGGTTTGGGCGGTACGCGCCGGAAGCATCGGTCGGGATGAGCAGAGACTCGGAGAAAACCCTGAGACTCCGATACCAGCGGCGGGAGGCCTTGGCCCCCGCCCCCGTCCACGCAGAAATCGGCGCCTTATGATTCCAAGCGTAGCGCCCGGACCCCCAGGCCAGGGCACCTCCTGCTATTCACGCCGGACCTAAATCCGTAGCGGCTTCCCACCCTTGACTGAAGGGTTGCGTCATTTCAAAGGTAATTTTCGCTTCTTCTTTCCCTCACCCTCAAAATGGCACTGACCTTTTCTCCCCTCCTCGACAAACCCGATCGGATTCTGTATAATCAACTCAAAATGAGCTCGTAAAAATTCAGCAGAACGATGGTTTCGTCTGGATTTTTTACGAGACCCTCAACTCAAAATTCTCCGGGGAGACCCATGGGGGCGGAAGTCTATATTTCAGGGGTCGGAATGACCAAGTTCGGCAAGTCGGGCCAAACGCTGCCGGAGCTCATGGTGGAAGCCGCCTCCAAAGCCTTCATGGACGCCCAGATCGGCACGATCGACTATATTTTGATCGGCGTCATGAATGCGGAGGAGTTCACCGGAGAAAGTAACGTGGCGGCTCTAATCGCCGACCGTCTCGGGCTCTCCGGTGTTCCGTCCTCCCGCGTGGAAACCGCCTCCTCCACGGGATCGGCCGTATTCGAATCCGGCTTTTACGCCGCGGCTTCCGGCTACCATCGGAATGTTCTCGTCATTGCCGGCGAAAAAATGACCCATCTCCCCACGGCCCGGACCACCCGGATCCTGGCGGAAGTGATCGAACGCAACGAGAGAGCCTACGGCGCGTCCATGCCGGCCCTCGCCGCCATGATCGCCCAGAGATATCGGCATGAGCACCGGCTCTCTTCGGAGCGAATGCAGGGGATCCTGGCAAAGGTGGCGATCAAGAATCATTACAACGGCTCCTTGAACCATTACGCCCAGTTTCGAAAAATCATCAACGAAGCGGACTATTTCAACTCCCGGTGGGTCTCTTTTCCCCTGCGCACCTTCGACTGCGCCCCGATCACCGATGGGGCGGTCGCCGTCATCCTCACGGCGGATAAGAAGCTGGTCCGCGTAACCGGCCTGGGCCATGCCACCGACACTTTGGCCGTCCGCCACCGGGATTCTTTCACCTCTTTCAAATCCACCCGTCTCGCCGCCCTGCAGGCTTACAGCATGGCCAAGGTTCACCCGCAGGAAATCTCCCTGGCCGAAGTTCACGATGCCTTCACCCCCTTTGAGATCATCGGCACGGAGGACCTGGGGTTCTTCCCTCCAGGAGAAGGGTGGAAAGCCATTGAAGAAGGACTCACGACGATTCAGGGACGCCTTCCGATCAACCCTTCGGGGGGGCTCAAGGCCCGGGGACACCCTGTGGGCGCCTCGGGACTGGCCCAGATCGCCGAGGTTTTCTGGCAGCTGCGGGGCGACGTGGAAGCCATCCGCCAGGTTCAGGGCGCAAGGATCGGTCTCACTCAGAACATCGGCGGTCTGGCCAACAACAACCTGGTGACGATTCTGGAGCGGACGGATCGATATCGGGCGGTCCCAGTATATTGGAAAGCGGAATTCAACCCGGGCAACACCGCCCCCGCCGTGATCCCGAAGGATCCGCCTTCCACGACCGAAGGGGTCCTGGAGACTTTCACCACGCTCTATACCACCCCCGAGGGGGTCCCCTCCCCTCTAACTCTGGGTTTCGTCTTGACCGAAACGGGTTCAAGAGTCCTGGCCCGTTCCCGGGTGGAAAATCTGGAGATCGGATGGAAGGTGAAACTGGAGAAGGAAGACGAACTGTACTACATCATCGCGGCTGAACCGGACAACCTGCTCGGCCGGGTGAGGAAGTGGGCGGACCAGGTTTGGGGAGCCGACAAACGGAAGGAGGAAGACTCTTGAGAGACTCGCAGGATCTGAGCGTCGGGAAGTTTCTGCAGCAGGAGAGAGAGCGGAAAAACCTTACCCTGGAGGCCGTATCCCAGGTGACCCGCATATCCGCCAAGACCCTGGAAGCGATCGAAAGCGACGATTTTCTCTCGCTGCCGGCCCCCATTTTCATCCGCAGTTTTCTGAAGACCTATGCCTCCTTTATCGGCCTGAATCCCGACAAGGCAATCGCCCTGTACGAAACCCAGACCGGGGTTATCGGCCTTTCGACCTCCAAAGGGCTCCAGCCTGAAAAGAGGGAGCCTCGAAGGATCTGGCTGCTCCTAATCCCCATCCTCATCGTGTTGATCGGGGGAGGGGTGTATTGGCTCGTTTCTCCCAGGAAGGCCCCCCCGGCTCCTTCCGTGGCGCCCCCCCCTCCTTCTCCGGCCCCTGTACTCGACCCGGCGAAGAGTCCGGCCCCCCCCCCGGAAACCCAGCCCGTAAAGGAAGCGCCGGGGGCGGCGGAGAAGACGGCGAAGGCTCAACCGGAGAAAAAGCCGGAACCTCGGGTCCCCCCGGCGCCTCCAAAAATTCTGACCCCGCCCCCTGCCCCCGCCTCTCCCGGCGCCTCCGGTGAGGACAAGATCGAACGCCGGCACACCCTGAGGGTTCAGGCCAAAGAGCAGACCTGGGTCCGGGTGCAGGCGGATGACCAGCCCGAATTCGAAGTTCTCCTGGAACCCCAGGAGAAAGCGGTTTGGACCGCCAGGCGGCAGTTGAAAATCACCCTGGGCAATGCCGCGGGTTTGGATATGGCCTTCAATGGAAAAAGAGTCGGCCCCTTCGGGGCGACGGGCCAGGTCGTCCATCTTCAATTCCCCTTGCCGGAAGGAAGATGATCGCTCAAAAAGCCCCCAAACGATGGTTTCGATTGTAAGGGCGCGATGCTTCGCGCTCGGTATCGGGGACCCGCAGCGCGCCCCTACCGCCTAAGGCGCGCCTAACCCAAGGAGTAGGGGCGATTCATGAATCGCCCTTACAGGTGCGCGGCGACGACGAAGTGGAAGCGCAACGCCGCAGGCGGACTTTTTACGAAGCCAGCAAGGAAAGAAACCCGGCGAATAGCCAGACATGCCTCTCTACAAAACGAAAGCCATTGTTCTCCGCTCCACGCCCTACGCCGAGGCGGATCGAATCGTTTCCCTCTATACCCTCGAATTCGGAAAAATCCGGGGGATCGCCAAAGGGGCCAAGCGGTCTCAGAAGCGGTTCGGGAATGCCCTGGAAATCGGATCCTACGTTTCCGCCTCTTTTTTTGAAAAGGAAACCGCCGAACTCGTCCGGTTAAACCACTGTGACCTGATCCGCTCCTTCGAAGGTCTGCGCGAGGATATCAAAAAGCTGGCCTGGGCGAGCTATCTGATCGAGTTGATCACCGAGATGACCGGGGAGAGAATCCAGAACAAAGCCCTGTTCCGGCTTCTCCTCTTTTTTCTGACCCTGATCGACCGCGGATCCCTGCGCGAGGAAGTCCTGCGCGTTTTCGAAATTCGCCTCTTCTCCCTGCTCGGCTATCAGCCCCAATTCGATGCCTGCCACCGGTGCCGGAAAGGGCTTGCGGAAGAGATCATCTATTTCAGCGCCCGGGAAGGCGGCGTCATCTGCCCTTCCTGTGCGGGCGGGCCGGCCGGTTTAATCCCCATCTCTTTGGGGACAATCAAAACCCTTCGCCTCGCCCAGACTCTTCCCCTGGAAAAATTGAGCCGCATCTCCTTTTCGCTCCAATCCTCGAAGGAGAGCGAAGCCGCGTTGTCTCATTTTCTCAGCCAGTACCTCGGCAAGGACCTCAAATCGAAAAAATTTCTCGCCCAGCTTGCCCGTTCCGAAGCCCCCGCCTGATCCGTCTCCGGAAAAAAGCGGACGAATCCGCGATCTTTCCAACTTGCGGATCCCGGAACCACTTTTGAGGTTTTCGGCGACGAAAATCTCCGCTATAATTTAACCTTCTTCGGACGTGCGGATTTTTTCTGCGAATCCGCGGAAAGTATTCTTCCATATTGAGGCAAAGCCAATGACCTCCCGGCAAAGAATTTTAACGACCCTGGCCCATCAAGAACCCGACCGTGTTCCCTACGATTTGGGGGGAATCGGGCCGAGCGGGATCTCCTTGGGGGCGTATGGCAAGGTGGTGAGCTATCTCGGTCTGAACGAAGCGCCTCAAGTCGGGGACATCTCCAGCCAGCGCGCGGAACCCAGCGAAGATTTCCTGAGAAAGGTTGGAGTCGACACCCGGCCCTTGGGATACGGCGCTCAAAGCTCCTGGCGCCTGGATCTGAAAGAGGAGGAGGAGGCGACCTTCTTTTTTGACGAATGGGGAATCGGCCGCAAGATGCCGAAAACCAAAGGCCACAATTATTACATCTTCTCCCACCCCCTCGCCGGCGTAGCGACGGAAAATCTTTCCCGCTACCCTTGGCCGGACCCGACCGACCCCAAAAGGCTCGATGGCGCGGAGCAACGGGCGGCGGCGCACCGGTCGCAAACCGATCCAGCTCTGGTTTTCGGGGGATCCCTATCCCAGGGATTTCTGCAATTCGCGGCTCAACTGGAAGGATACGAAAGCTTTTTCATGAACCTGGTTCTCGATCCCCGCCGGGTGGAATGGCTGCTGGATAAGCTCCTCGAGTTGAAACTCGCTTTCTATTCCTTCGCCCTGGAGCGGCTGCAAGGCCGGGTGGATATCCTCTCGGAGACCGATGACCTGGGCCACCAGCACAGCCAGTGGCTTTCTCCGGAAATGTTTCGAAAGTTCGCCAAACCCCGCTATGCCCAGCTCTTTCTCCCCCTCAAAAGGAGATTCGGCGTAAAGATCCTTTTTCACTCCTGCGGGTCGGTCTATCCTTTCATTCCCGACCTAATCGAAATGGGCGCCGACATCTTAAACCCCCTCCAGTTGAGCGCGGCCGGGATGGGGGATACCCGGAAAATGAAAAAGGAGTTCGGCGATTCCCTCGTTTTCTGGGGAGGGGGAGTCGATGTCCAGCAGACCCTTCCCAAGGCCTCCCCGAAGGAAGTGGAAGAGGAAGTCAAAAAGCGAATCGAAGACCTCGCCCCGGGAGGAGGGTTTGTGTTTGCCGCCACCCAGGCCATTCAATCCGACACTCCGCCCGAAAACCTGGCCGCCATGTGGAGGGCGCTGCAGCGTTACGGTATATACCCGGCCGGGCGAGGATGAATGGGAAAAAGGGGATTGGCAATTTCTAAAGTGGTTCCATGGCGGCGGCAGGGTTGCCGCCGCCAACAATCTCAGCTGGCTGGAAGCCTGGGCCAGTTCTCCCAAGACAGGATGATTTTCGCTATGCGCCGAGCGCTCGGCGCTATGCGCTTTAAAGGAGAATCGATATATGTTAAAAGCAGCCATTATCGGGTGCGGGTTCATGGGGAGTACGCATACCGAGTCTCTCCGGAGGTTGGGCATTCCGGTTACCGGTCTGTGCGGGATCGATCCGGACGAAGGTCAGAATGCCGCCCGGCGCTGGAATCTCGGCGGGGCCTACCGCGCCTATGAGGAGGTTTTGCGGGATCCAAGCGTAGACGTCGTCCACCTCTGCACCCCCAATTACCTGCACTACCCAATGGCAGCGGCCGCGCTTAAGGCCGGCAAACACGTTCTCTGTGAAAAGCCGCTGGCCAACAACAGCAGGGAGGCGGCGGAGCTGGTCAAGCTGGAAAAGGAAACCGGTCGAGTCGGCGCCGTGAACTACAACCTGCGTTTCTACCCCCTGAACCAGGAGGCCCGCGCCCGCATCGCTGGAGGCGACCTGGGCGAGATCCGCCTCATCCACGGGGAATACTGTCAGGACTGGCTCTTCCTGCAAACCGACTGGAACTGGAGACTGCAGCCGGATTTGGGGGAAACCTGCGCGTGGTCGCCGATATCGGCACCCATTGGATGGATGCCGTAACCTGGCTCACGGGCCTGCAAATTCGCTCGGTCTGCGCCGATTTCGCCACATTCCTGCCCACTCGTTACAAACCCAAGCGAGAGGTGGAAACCTTCGCCGGCAAGCTAAACTCGGATGTCGAGGGGGAAGAGGTCGAGATCCACACCGAGGATTATGCCGCGATTCTCCTCAAGTTTTCCAACGGCGCCCGCGGAACGCTGACCCTCTCGCAAATCAGCGCCGGGCGCAAGAACCACTTCTGGTGGGAGCTGAACGGAAGCAAGGCTTCCCTGAGCTGGCGCCAGGAGAACCCCAATGAACTTTGGATCGGGCACCGCGAAAAGCCCAACGAATTTCTTCTCAAAGACCCCGCGCTCATGCACCCAGCCGCGCGGACCACGGCTCCTTATCCCGGCGGGCACGCCGAAGGTTATCCGGACACGTTCGTCCAGCTCTTTAAGTCGGTTTACGCCTATATCGCCGCCGGCGATTTCACCCGCGAACGGCCGTTCGCCGCTTTTGAAGACGGACGGCGCGAGCTGATTCTGTGTGAAGCCATCCAGAGGAGCGCCGAAGAAGGCCGCTGGGTCGAGGTGGTCTATTAAATAGGGGGGCCCTCTGTCGAGCCCCAAATACATCCGGTTTCATCTCTTCGCCCTTTCCCCTTTTCCCTATTTTTTGCTTAGGGAACAAGGACGACCTTGATTGCTTCCTCATCCGGCCTTTCGCCCCCCACCAGGCGGACCGCCTTTTCCGCCTCCGCCACTGGAAAGCGGTGGGTGATCATCTTCGCCAAGGCATACCTTCTCGATTCCGCCAATTTGATCGCCGGGAGGACGGAGGTGAGGTCTTGGCTCAGGACCCCCTGGATTTTGATCTCCTTGAAAACGATTTTATCCAGGGCAAGGGGAATTTCCTTGGTCGCCCCGTAGATGCCGGGCATGACGATGGTCCCCCGCTTGCGCACGAGATCCAGGGCCTTCCTGGCGCCTTCCGGACTCCCGGATACATCCATCACCACGTCGGCCATGGCTCCGTGGGTGATCTCGCGGACTGCTTCGACCGGGTCCTGGAGCTCAATGTTGAGGCAGTGGGTCGCCCCGAACTCCCTGGCGAGTTCAAACCTTTTCCCGTCTCTTCCCAGACCGGTCACGATGATTGGATCCGCCCCGGATTCCTTGGCCACGATCACCCCGGCCAGCCCCTGGAGGCCCGGCCCCTCGATGACCACCGTGTTCCCGATCGAGACGCCTCCCAGGTTTCGCAGCCAGCGAATGGCGTTTCCCAGAACCGCGCAGATGAATACGGCTTCCTCCGACGGCAGGGTGTCGCTGATCTTGTGAACCATGGCCCGCGGAGCGATATATAAATGTTCCCCGTAGGCCCCCCACAGGTGCGGAGGCTCGCTGCACGGGATCGTGTGGCCGTAAAACCTCTGGGCCTCGCAATGCACATAGCTTCCCGTAAGACAGGGATGACAATGCCCGCAGCCGAAGGCGGTTTCGATGATCACCCGGTCTCCCTGCTTCACCTTGTGCCGAACCGCGGCCTGGGCCCCGATCTTCTCGATCCGCCCGACGATCTCATGCCCCAGGATCAGAGGGTATTGGATCGCGAGGGCGGTGGTTTTCCCCTTGAACATCCCCGGATCGGATCCGCAGACTCCGGCCATCTCCACTTTCAGCAAACCGTCATCGTCCCCGATTTGCGGGAGGGCAAACTCCCGCATCGCCATCTTCCCGGGTGCTTCCACAACCATAGACCGAGTCTTTTCCGCCATTTATCCTCCTTGCTGCGGATCCCCCTCTTTCTCCGACCTCTCCCCGCCATAAAAGGTATAACGCAGGATAACCGAAAGGCTGGAAAATTGGAATAGGCGGTTTCTCAAAATATTCTGTTACGCCGCGGGAACAGAAAAAAGGGCTTATCCTTCTGACCAATGGTATTATAATAAAAACGGTATTCACACCTTTGCTCAGAGGAGGCCATGTTTGACCTTAACCTTTCAATCCCTCTGCAGCGGCAGCTCGGGAAATTCTCTGGTCTTGAGAACGGACCGAACCACCCTGCTTATAGATGCCGGATTCCCCTCCATGCGGGCCGGCCGAAAAGCCTTGAACGGGCATCTCCCCGAGATTGACGGCGCAGTTATTTCGCACCTTCACAGCGACCATATCCAGTACTCGTCCCTGCGCCTCCTGGAAGAAAGTCGGGTTCCGATTTACCTTTACGAAAATGATATCAAGCCCATGGCGGGTCGGCATTTCCGCCGATCGCCGTTTTTGCATCTCAAGATCCGCCCCTTTTCCGACCGGCCCTTCACCATCGGCGACTTCTCTATCCAGCCCTTCCGCTTAGCCCACGATGGGATCCGCCCGACTTTTGGATTTGCGATCTGTCTCAACGGGAATGGCCGGCAGAAAAAAGTTGTGGTCGCCACGGATTTTTGGGATTGGGGGGGCCTTCCCGGATGGTTTGAGGATTCCGACTTCATCTATGTGGAAGCCAACCACGACCCGGAACTTCTGCGGGCCTATCCGAATCCCCGCTCTCATTTTCATCTGAGCAACCAAAAGTGCGGGCGCCTGCTAAGGCAGGTCTTTGCGCAGAGCCGCAGCAGGCCATCGGCCCTGATGCTCGGTCATCTGAGCGAGAAGCGTAACCATCCCCAATTGGCTCAGGAGACGGTCTCGGAAATCCTCTCCGAAGGGGGTTACCGGTCCCTTAACATCCACATCGCCCCCCGCTACGAGCCGTCGGATTCCATTCTTATCGGTGAATGAAAGACGGCAAATTTTCTTTTTTGTATCAGTTTAGAGTTTTGAAAAAACCTGTGACCACCTCCGTCGGGGCCCGGGGGCCGGAACGGAACGCGCCGGAAGCATCGGCTGAGTTGGCCCTTGGCCTCGAAGATCAGAGCTTGTTTCCGCCGGAGCGGGCGGGGGGTATCGTCCCCGCCCCTCCACGGAGAAATCAGCGCCTCATGATTCCAAGCGGGCCGTTCTGGCCCCCGGGCCCTGGAACCGCTTGGCCCTGACGAAATTCCTTTTTTCAAAGGGCAAAGTGCTACGCTTTTTTCGGTTTTCTTTTTTTAACTCAATCCGGCGATTTTTCAAAACGTCGAATTAAAGGAGACAGAAGATGATTTCGGTTGTCGCGAAGATCCCCGTCAAAGAAGGGAAGATGGAGGAGGCGGTTCAGGCCTTCAAGGAGCTCATGGTTCACGTCGCCAAAGAAGAAGGGACCGTTATGTACACCATGAACCAGGCCAAATCCAGCCCCAATGCGCTGGTCATCATGGAGCGCTATCGGGACAAGGGCGCTCTCGACGCTCACTCTGCCTCGCCCCATTTCAAAGCGTTTGTGGCCAAGGGGGCGTCGTTTTTCGGAGGGAAGCCCGAGATTACGGTCATGGATGAAATTCACTCGATATAATCCCCTCTTCGCCTTTCTCTCTCCGGGGAAATAGTCCGCCCTACTCCGATTTGTGGGGGTATCTCGCAGGTTTTGGACCCTGTGTGTTCATGCGGTACAGGATCAAATCGCTGAAAAGATCTCAACGACCAAAAAATCGATATGAAGATTAAAAAAAACAAACCCCTTAAGGCTGATTTACATCTTCACACGGCAGAAGACCCGCTCGATCGCGTTCGGTACACGGCTAAAGAGCTTATCTCGAAAGCCGCCGACGACGGTTTTGATGTGATTTCCATTACCAATCATCACCAGATGACCTTCAATCAGGATCTCTTTTCTCACGCCCGAGAAAGGGGAATCCTCCTCATTCCCGGAGTTGAGTTGACCATACAGAGACGTCACGTCCTCGTCTTGAATCCCCCGCCCCATAAAAAGTGTTTGGATTTTCCCTCCCTTTCTGAACTCCGGCGCCCGGAAACCCTGATCATCGCTCCCCACCCCTACTATCCGGGAATGTATTCTTTAAATGGGTTCCTTTTGGAGCACATAGAACTTTTCGATGCGCTCGAATATTGCCATTTTTATTCCCAAATGATCAACTTTAATCTCAGAGCCGTAGAAGTATCCCGGTCCGTTGGACTCCCTTTAATCGGAAATTCGGATGCCCATTTCTTCTCCCAACTGGGATCCACGTATTCATTGATTTACGCGGAGAAGAATCTTAAATCCGTTTTTGAGGCCATCCGGCAGAATAAGCTCAAGATCGTTAGCCGGCCCCTTAAGCACTTCGAAATGGGGTCCATTGCCAATAAATTCCTCAGAATGAAGATCCGGGGGACAATAAGCAAACGCCGACCCAAAAAGATCTTTGGTTTAGAAAGCTGGGGGAATTCCGCAGGAAAAGCAACCTTGGTTAAAACAAAGGACAAGATAGAAATGGCATAGATTACATCCTTAGTTCGGGCTCTGCCCCGATCCTGACAACAACATGTCCTGAAAATGCTCAAACCCTGAACTCAGCAAGTGGCTGCTTGAATCGACAGAACGGTTTTGCTTTCTCCTTCAAACCAAATTTGCGGCAAGGATTGCAGATATGGTTTGAATCTCCCAATTTCCATCTCCTCTCCCAAAAAGAAATAGCCAAGGTCAGTGACCCTGGCTATTTCTTTTTGCCGACGGCCGCCGACCTTCCCAGAAGCCGGGGAGCCGATTTCCAGCCCTCTCCCAAGGAAACCACAAGGGCCAGGACTGGAGGCCCGATGATTTGCCCGAACGGTCCCTCTTGCCAGGGGGCGAGGAGAGCCTTGAAGTGCCCAATTTCAAAACCCAGGACCGGCCCCGGAATTCATCCCCCGTTCTTCTGGCCGTTCAATTTATCCGCCCTCTGGCGGTGTCTCCTTTCGGCGGAGAGGGTCCTCTTGCACAGCCGGATGCTCCGGGGCGTGACTTCCACCATCTCGTCTTCCTTGATAAACTCAATGGCCCGCTCCAGGGTCAAAGGGGTTACGGGGGTGAGTTGGATGCTGTCGTCCTTGTTGGAGGCCCGCATATTGGTCAGTTTTTTCATCTTGCAGGGGTTGACATTGAGGTCGTTTTCCCGGTTGTGCTCCCCGATGATCATGCCCTCGTAGACCGGCTCTCCGGGGATCAGAAAGAGGATCCCCCGGGGCTCCAAGTTGAAAAGGGCATAGGACACCGACTCTCCCTGGCGGTCGGAGACCAAGGACCCGGTGAGACGCGTCGGGAATTCGCCCCGGTACTCCTCGTATCCCTTCAGGTAGGAATTCATGATCCCGGTTCCCTTGGTGTCGGTGAGGAACTCATTCCGGTAGCCGATCAGGGAGCGCGAAGGGATGGTGAACTCCATGCGGACCCGCCCGGAGCCGTGGTTGACCAGATTGACCATTCGCCCTTTGCGCCGGGAGAGCTTCTCGGAGACGACGCCGATGAAATTCTCGTCGCAGTCGATGAAAAGGTGCTCGATGGGTTCGAGCGTCTTCCCGGCCTTCTGTTTGTAGATAACCTGGGGGCGGCCCACCATCAGTTCGAAATCCTCTCGCCGCATGGTCTCGATCAAAATGGCCATCTGGAACTCCCCCCGCCCTTTGACGACAAAGGTGTCCGCTTCTTCCCCTTCCTCCACGCGGAGCGAGACGTTTCGCAGGGATTCGCGGATCAGGCGCTCGCGGATTTTCCCGGACTGGACAAACTTTCCTTCTTTGCCCGAAAGGGGAGAGGTGTTGCTGGTGAAGAGCATCGACAGGGTCGGCTCGTCGACGGTAATCCGCGGCAAGGCCTTGGGCCGTTCCCGGGTGCAGATGGTGTCGCCGATCTCCACGTCTTCGATCCCCGCCAAAATAACGATGTCCCCCGGTTGGGCCGACTCCACCTCCTTCAACTTGATCCCGTCGTACACCTGGAGCTTGGAGACCCGGAGCGGGATGGCTTTTCCCTCCTGGTTCAAGCAGGCCAGCTCTTCCTTGCAACCGGCCCTGCCGTGAAAGACCTTGCCCACGGCCAGGCGCCCGAGATAGTCGGAGTAGTCCAGGTCGGCCACCAGCATCTGAAAAGGCTCCTCCTCGTCATAGGTAGGCGGCGGGATCTCGTCCCGAATGGCTTGAAAGAGGGGCAGGAGATCCTCGCCCTTCTCCTCCAGGGTCTTCTGAGCAATCCCCTCCCGGCCGATCGCGTAAAGGACGGGAAAGTCGATTTGCTCTTCGGTCGCATCCAGGTCGAAGAAGAGGGCGTAGATTTCGTCCAGAACCTCCTTTGGCCGCGCGTCCTTGCGGTCGATCTTGTTGACAATCACGATGATCTTCAATTCGGCCTCCAGGGCCTTCTTGAGCACGAACCGCGTCTGGGGCAAAGGTCCTTCCGAGGCATCTACTAACAGGATGGCCCCGTCCACCATCATAAGCGCCCGCTCGACCTCGCCGCCAAAATCGGCGTGCCCCGGCGTGTCCAGGATGTTGATCTTGACGTCCTGCCACACGACCGAGCAGTTCTTGGCGGCGATAGTGATGCCCCGCTCCCGTTCCAGATCCATGGAGTCCATGACTCGTTCCATCACTTCCTGACCGGGGCGGAAAACGCCGCTTTGCTTGAACATGTGGTCCACCAGCGTGGTCTTCCCGTGGTCGACGTGGGCGATGATGGCGATGTTTCTAAGGGTTGTATTCTTCACGATTTGCTTCATTTTTCCCAATGATCCCTTCCGGCGGCTTGGCCGCAGCGTAAAATGGGTTTGCCGACACGAACCGAGTAACCCGCAGACGGTCCGCGAAGGCGGAAAATTTCCGAGGAAGGATTCAGATGGATCGCTCTTTACCTGTCTTGGATTCGGAGAGGAAAAACCCTTTTCCTCTGGGGCGGGGGGATCCGAAGGGGGAAAACGACTTCTCTGCCGTCAGAGTTCTTTAGACGTCCGCCTGGGAAATTTTCCGCTTTTATTGTTAACCGCCTATATTGATTATTTTACCATATCTTTCCCCTTTTGGGGTTTTTGTTTTCCGGGAGGGGTACGCGGCGCCCTCCTGTTTCCGGCTGGGGGGAGGAACTTCTTGTTTTCCCTCTTCTTTTGCGGTAGCATCAACAAAAATGAGATAGAGCCGCCGAGAACGCAGGCAGCCCGGAGAAGAATAAAAGACGCAGGACGATGCCTGCGGAAAAAGCATATTTTAACTTCGTTCGGTTTGACCGCGGCCCCGAACCATCCAGCTGAAATGCAGAATGTTCCTGAAAAAAAGATTTTCTACGGTTGGGTCATCACCGGCATAGTTTTTCTGAACTTGGCCATATCCTATGGAGCCCAGTATTCCTTCGGCGTCTTTTTTCCTTCGCTGATCGACGAGTTCGGCTGGAACCGCCAGGGTCTTTCCGGCGCCTTTTCTCTTTACACCTTCATGTACAGCACCCTCGGTTTTTTTCTGGGGCGGCTGACCGACCGCCTGGGGCCGCGCCCCATTTTGATCGGCGGCAGCCTCTTCCTGGGGGGCGGCATCGCCCTCATCAGCCAGATTTCGGCCCCCTGGCACCTCTACCTTGTTTACGGTCTGCTCGCCTCCTGGGGCATGAGTGCGACTTATGTCACGGCGAACCCCATTGTCGTAAAGTGGTTTATCGCCAAAAGGGGGTTGGCGGTGGGGTTGGCCCAGTCCGGACTGGGAATCGGGGTTATCCTCATTCCTCCTCTGGTCGGAATTCTGATTGTCTATTTCGGCTGGCGCTCGGCCTGCGTCGCTTTAGGCGCAGCAGTCTTTTTGGTTCTCTTCGCGACCTCCTCCTTTCTAATCGGGCATCCCGAAATCATCGGCCAGCTCCCCGACGGCCGCAGGAATTCCTCCTCTTCTCCCCCTCAGGATTCCTCTTGGGAGGCTCCTCTCAAAGAAGAGACCTGGACGGTCGGAGAAGCGGTCCGCACCAAGTCCTTCTGGATCCTGACGGCCGCTTTCTTCTGCACCTGGCTTTTCGTCTTTCTTCCCTTGGTGCACTTGGTCATCTTTGCCCTGGACATCGGCCTTTCGCGCGAATCTTCTTGGGCCGCGATGAGCTTTCTTGGCGCAGCTTCCGCTCTGGGAAGATTGATCATGGGAGCCGTTTCCGACCGGATCGGGAGAAGGACCACGTTGGGCTTGAACATCGGCCTCCAAGCCTTCTCCTGGTTTTGGATCCTCGGGACCCGCAGCAGTTGGATGCTAATCCTTTTTGCCGGCATTTTTGGTTTGTCGTATGGGGGGGTAAGCGCAATCTTCCCCTCAATCATTGGCGACTACTTCGGAAGACTGAAAGCAGCGTCTTTGATCGGGGCGATTTTTACTTTGTCCGGCATTGCCGCCGCTGTCGGTCCCCTGGTTGGAGGATATCTTTACGATCTGAACCATTCCTACGGCCTGGCCTTTATCCTCGGGGCCCTCACAAATCTCCTGGCTCTGGGCCTGGTGTTCATTTCCAGGCCCCCGGAAAGAAAAAGGATTCAAGGAATGAGCAGACAGCAGTAACTCTATGCTCTATGCTCTATGCCTATGCTCTATGCCCTTTCTCCCTGCTCCGTGCCCCCTGCTTTTTATTTTCCCCTTTTCACCGCTTCCGCCAGGAGGATTCCGGCCAGAATGCATCCGGCCCCGATCCACCCCCAAGGCCCCAACCTCTCGCCAATCCAGAACCACGCAAAAAAAGCCGCGAAAACCGGCTCCATGGAAAGGATGATGGCCGTGCGGGTCGGGGAAGTCCGCGCCTGGGCCCAGGTCTGGCCGAGGTAGGCCAGGATCGTGCAGGCCACCGCCAGATAAAGGGCGGAACCAAAAACAAAGGGCGGGAGGCGGAAATCCAATTCGCCCCTGGAGCCCGCCCATATCAGGCTGCCGACCCCCGCGGTCAAAAGCTGGAGGAAGGCCAATCCGAACGTGTCCCCTCCCGGGGAAAAACGCCCCAAGGCAAGAATGTGCCCGGCCCACAAAACCGCGCAGACCAAGGTAAGCGTATCGCCGATATTGAAAGGAAGCTTTTGAACTTGATCGGCCGCCGTCAGGAGGTAAAGCCCCGCACAAGCCAGGAGGGCCCCGACGATCGGGAGCCGGCCCGGCATCTGGCGTAGGATCAGGATCGAAAGCAGGGGAACCAGGATCACGCTGAGACCGGTGAGGAAGCCGCTGCGCGAGGCGGAAGTGAAGGCCAACCCCCAGGTCTGGGTCAGAAAGGCCGTGAACAGAAAAATCCCGATCAACCCCCCTTTCCAGAGGAGTTCCCAGGAAAAGGTTTCGCGTCTGGCCCAGGCTATGGGAAGCAGGAGCAGGCAGGCCAGGGAAAAGCGGATGAATAAGAAGTTCGCCGGGGTGGTCAGGGGCAAAGCCTCCTTTACAATCGCAAAAGAGGTGCCCCAGAAAACCGACACTCCCAGCAAAACCCCGTCTGCAACCCAATGCCCCCGATATGTTTTTTCTGGATCCTCCAAAATGAGCCCTCCTCCGCCTTGCCCGAAGGATTTAATCTATCAAGCCTCCCGGCGGGAGATCAATCGAATTCTGCTCGCCCGTACCCATTCAGTGACGGGGGGGCGGCAGTCTTTGTTGTTGGCCTGGGGGTTTGGGCGGTACGCGCCGGAAGCATCGGTCGGGATGAGCAGAGACCGGAGCAAACCCTGAGACTCCGATATCAGCGGCGGGAGGCCTTGGCCCCCGCCCCCTCCACGAAGAAATCAGCGCCTTATGATTCCAAGCGTAGCGCCCGGGCCCCCAGGCCAGGGCACCCCCTGGTATTCACCCCGGACCTGAATCCGTAGCGGCTTCCCACCCTTGACTGAAGGGTTACGCTCGCCCTGATAATTTGGTTGACTGTTTTTTGATTCTTATGGTTTAATTTAGCATATTAAAATCAAAGCGGATGGGGGCCTTGAGGTTCGCAACCAATGTTTCAGGCCGGCGCCGCCACCTGATTCCCTCGGTTTCAGACCCTCCCTTTTTCAAGCGTGGAAAAATACCAAACCTTTGCCAATTCTCTGAATACGTGGGTATCCCGGGTGGCCATCAGCCTGCTTAGCATCCTGGTTTTGGTGGTGCTGCTGGCGGTTTTCTTCCGGTATGTTTTGAGCAACTCCCTTCCCTGGTCCGAGGAAGTGGGGCGATACCTCAGCGTCTGGGTGGGGTTCTTGGGGGCTTCCGTGGCGCTGAACAAACGAATCCACATCGGGGTCGACTATTTCATCGACCGTCTCCCGAAAAAGCAGCGCCGGCGCCTCAAACTCGTCTCCGAAATTACCATTTTAACTCTCCTCGGCATCATCTCCTATTATGGCATCGAGCTGGTCATTTTTCAGATTCCCCAAAAATCCCCCGCCCTTCTGCTTTCCATGTTCTGGCCCTACCTTTCGGTTCCCGTGGGCACTCTGCTGATGATGATCCAGGGCGTTTCCCTGCTCATCGAGGATTGGAAAGATTGATATGCTGATCATGGGGATTCTCTTTTTCGTGACGCTGATCATCGGCATGCCCATCGCCTTTTCCCTCGGGGTTACCACCCTGGCCGGGGTTCTCCTCATGGAGGATATTCCCATGGCCATCCTTCCCCAAAAGATGTTCACCGGCGTCGACTTCTTCTCCTTGGTCGCCATTCCCTTCTTTCATCCTTGCCGGGGAGCTCATGAACCATGGGAAGATCACGGACTCGCTGATTGCCTTTGCCCAGCAGATCGTCGGACGTTGGCGCGGGGGACTGGCCCATGTCAACATCGTCTCCGCCATGTTCTTTTCCGGGATCACCGGGTCCGCGGTCGCGGACGCCTCCGCCCTCGGGGCCATCATGATCCCGGCCATGGAGAAGGAGAAATATGACCGGCGTTTTGCCTCGGCCGTCGTGGCCGCCGCCGCCGTGATGGGGCCGATCATCCCTCCGAGCATCATCATGGTCGTTTATGCCTTGGTGGACGGAAACGTATCGATCGGAGCCCTGTTCATGGCCGGTTATATTCCGGGAATCCTCATCGGCGGTCTGCAGATGGCCACCGCCTATGTCATTGCTTCCCGGAGAAATTACCCCAAGTTGAATGAACCCTTCTCTCTGCCGGTCTTTCTGAAGAGGTTCAAAGACGCCCTGCTCCCGCTTTTGACTCCGGTCATCATCATGGGCGGGATCCTGGGAGGCATTTTCACCCCCACGGAGGCAGCCGCCATCGCCTGTCTCTATGCCTTTTTAGTCGGGTTTTTCGTCTTCAAAACCCTCGAAATACGGACCCTGCCAAAGCTTCTCCATAACACGGTTGTGACCACGGCGATGGTCTTTCTCATATTTTGCATGGGGCAGGTTTTGGTGGCCCTCTTGACGATCAACCAGGTTCCGCAGAAAATCACGGAGCTCATGCTGTCCGTCAGCTCCAATCCGCTTTTCTTTCTCCTCCTTGTCAACATTCTTCTTCTCATCGTAGGGTGCTTTATCGAATCCGGGGTCGCCATTATCGTTCTGGTTCCCATTCTGGCCCCGGTGGCTCTGAAATTGGGCATCGATCCCTTGCATTTCGCCACGGTCGTGGTGGTAAATCTCTGCCTGGGGCTTATTACCCCTCCGATGGGCGTTGTCTTGTTTGTGGTCTGCGGGATCGCCAAAATTTCCCTGGAGGAAATCACCAAGGCCATCTGGCCCTTTATGGTGGCCATTCTGATCGTTTTGTTTCTGATCACCTATATCCCCTGGTTGACGCTGGCCATTCCCGCGATATTTCGGGTTTTAACTCAAAAAAGGAGGTAACACGTATGAAGAAGTTTTTCGGTTCCGCAGTTCTGGTCGGATTCCTGCTTTTGGCATTCTGTTTTTCCGCCCAGGCGCAGGACAAGACTTTCAACATCAAGCTGTCCCTGCACATCCCGCCGAGGATCGACGTCGGCTCGTACGCCGCCTCCCTGTATTTCAAGACCCAGGTGGAGCAGCTCTCCGCCGGACGGCTCAAGGTCCAGATCTTCCCTTCCAACCAGCTCGGCTCCGAGCGCGAAAGTCTGGAGGGCCTCAAGCTGGGGACCCACCAGATGGACTTCACCAGCAGCGGAAGCGTCCCTTCCTTCTTCCCGGAGGTGCAGTGCCTGGCCATCCCTTACCTGTTCCCGGACAAAGCCGTGGCTTGGAAAGTGTTTGACGGCTGGTTTGGAAAAGAGATGGCCGAGGCCATGGCCAAGAAGACCGGGATGCGGATTCTCGGAATCGGGGAAAATGGAATCCGCCACTTCGTCCTCAAGAACAAGCAGGTGAAGACCCCCGCCGATCTCAAGGGGATGAAGATCCGGACCATGGAAAACCCGGCCCACATCCGGATGATGAAGGCCCTGGGCGCCAACCCCACGCCCATTGCCTGGGGCGAGCTTTACACCGCGGTTCAACAAGGGGTCGTGGATGGATTTGAACTCCCCCTCTCCCTGGTCGAGTCCGTGAAGTTCTATGAAGTGGCCAAGCAGGTCACGTTGGACGGCCACCTTTATGATCCCCTCTTCCTCTCCGTCAACGAGAAGTTCTTCCAGGGCCTGCCCGCCGACCTCAAAACCGTTCTGGTCAACGCCTCCGCCGAGATGATCACCGTGGAACGCGGGATCATGTCGTTCTACAATGACTACCAATCCCTGGAAAATCTCAAGAAAATGGGGATGACCGTGTACGCCCCCACGGCCGCGGAGAAGGAAATGTTCAAGACCGCCACCCAGAAACCCGTGATCGAATACATCGAAAGCCAGATCGGGAAGGATTGGGTGGAAAAGCTGAACAAGGCGATCCGGGACGCGGAAACGGAACTGAAAAAATAGCCCGGGGGAAGAGGCGAAACGCATGAATCGATTTGCCGCCGGCCGGATGCAGAGGATCGAGCAGTCCGGCATCCGCCGCATGCTGGAAAAAGCCATGGCTCTGGAGCGGTCCGGCCGGGAGGTCATCCACATGGAGATCGGCCGGACCGATTTCGACACGCCCGCCCTCGTCAAGGAAGCGGCCAAGAAGGCCCTGGATGAGGGGTTCGTTCATTACACCTCCTCCATGGGCCTGCTCGAACTCAGGCAGGCGATCGCCAAGAAGTTGCGGGAAGAAAACGGGATCGGGGTGAACCCCGAGAAGGAAGTTCTGGTCACCGCCGGCGCTTCCGAGGCGGTGATGCTCACCGTCCTCACGGTCCTGGAACCGGGTGATGAAATTCTCATTCCCGAGCCCATGTATCTCTTTTATCTGGATCTGGGGGAGTATGCCGGGGCGAGCACGGTTCCTCTCCCCCTTTCCCCGGCCGACGGTTTTCAGATTACCAGGGAGAACCTCGAAAGGCGCCTCACGGGAAAAACCAAGGCGATCCTCCTCAACAGCCCGCACAATCCGACCGGCCATGTTCTTTCCCTTCAAAGCCTCCAGGCGGTTGCCGAAATTGCCCGGGAGAGGGACCTGCTCGTCATTTCCGACGAGATCTATGAGAAGATCATCTACGAGCCGCATCGACACCACAGCATCGCCTCGCTCCCCGGCATGAAAGAACGCACGGTCACCATCAACTCTTTTTCCAAGAGCCACGCCATGGACGGCTGGCGGATCGGTTATCTGGCCGCCCCCGGCGATCTCGTCTGGGAACTGGAGAAGGGGCAGCAGCATTTCATCATTAATCCTCCGTCTTTCGCCCAGATCGGGGCCATCGAGGCTCTGAGGCATGGCGATGCCCTGATCCGGCACATGGTTGCCGAATACTCCCGGAGACGCCGATTGATGATGGAGATGGTGGACGCGTACCCGCGGTTTTCCTACTTCCCTCCCCAGGGGGCTTTCTATTTCTGGCTCCATCACGGGTTGGAAAAAATGGGGGGGTGGGAGGCGGTCGATCTCCTTCTCGAAAAAGACGGCGTGGCGGTCACCCCCGGGGAGATCTTCGGCCCCTCCGGCAAAGGCTATCTCCGCATCTCCTACTCCAACTCGCAGGAGAACCTCCGGAAAGGCATGAGCCGGATTCTGGAGACGCTCAATACCCTTCAATAGGAGCGCCGGCAGTTTTTTCTGCCGGGGAAGCAAGAATGGGCAAACAGAAGCCCTGGACTCCGGTTCCCGCCGGAGGGACGGCATTTTACGAAACCATCAAGATGAATCCCTCGCGCTCTCGCGCCTTGCGGAGTTCTGAATGGAAGAAGTGACTCTCCTTGAAGATGTATTCTTATTCTTGCCGGACCGCTCCACCAGACCCGGCGCCATTGCCTTTGGTCCTTCGGGAATCATCGCCGTCGGCGAGAAAAGCGCCGTTCGTCTCAAGGCGGGGCCGAAGCCGCGGATTCTCTCCCTCCCCGGGGCTCTCGTCCTTCCGGGATTCTGCGACGCGCATACCCACATGATCTGGGGCGCCCAACAGCGAACCCGGGTTGATTTGCGGTCGGCCAAAAGCCGCGGCGATATCACCCAGCGGATCCGGAACTGGATGAAGGAATACCCCTCCTTACCCTGGGTCCTCGGGCAATGGGAGGAGTCCTCTTGGGGCGGCGAACTTCCCGACCGGACCTGGGTCGATGAGGTTACGGCCGGCAAACCGCTCTTCTTGACCCGAGCCGACATGCACAGCGCCCTGGTAAACTCCGAAGCCCTGAAGATAGCCGGCATCCATCCGCGCACCCCTGATCCGGCCGGCGGAAAAATTGTCCGCAGTCCCCAGACGGGTGTTCCGACAGGAATCCTCCTGGAAAACGCCATGGAGTTGGTCGTGGCGAAAATTCCGCCGCTGGCTGCCGAAGAACGGGTTCGCGCCTTGCGCAATTCCTTCCATTTGGCCCATTCCTTCGGCGTGACCGCCGTCCATGACATTCTGTATCAATTAAATTGGGAAGACCTGGAGATTCACCGGTCCGCTTTGGCCAAAGATCCGGACGGGTTGAGGGTATTCATGAGGGTGCCCCTCGAGTGCCTGGACCGCCTCCTGGCCGAGAGGAAAGAAATCTCTTCGAGGCGTTTTCTGCCGGACGGCGTGAAAGGGTTCATCGACGGAGCCTTGGGGTCGACCACGGCTTGGCTCGAAAACCCCTATGCCCACGACCCATCCCATAGCGGAATCACCTGCGTTGAAAACATCCCGGAGTTCAAAGAGAACCTGAAGAGGGCGGCTCGAGCGAACGTCTCGGTTTCTCTCCACGCCATCGGGGATGCGGCCATCGGCTTCGCCCAGGGTGTATTTTTGGACATCATCTCCCAGCGCTTGGGGGAAGCGCCGCTCCGGATCGAGCACTTCCAGCACCCGGGGCAAAAGCACATAGCGGCCATGGGTCACCCGAGAATGTTCGCCTCGATCCAGCCCGCGCATCTTCTGGACGACGCTTCCAACGCGGAGGATCGGCTCGGACCCGAGAGAGCGGCTTTGTCCTACCCCATCCGATCCTTGATAGGCCGCGGCTGCCCGGTTGTTTTCGGCTCGGACTGGGATGTGGCGGATTTGAATCCTCTGGTAGGGTTGCAGGCGGCAGTGGGCCGGGTGGATAAAGCCAACCGGTTCCCCGGCGGATGGCATCCCGAACAGGCAATCGGCATGGCCGAGGCCATCGAGTGCTATACCTGGGCGGGGGCAAGGGCGGCCGGAATGGCCGACTGGGTCGGCAGGCTCCTTCCGGGAATGGAGGCCGACCTGGCCGTTCTCGACCGGGATATCACCTCGACTCCCCCGGAAAAAATCACCGAGGCCCAAGTCCTCCTGACGGTTGTCGGCGGAAAAATTGTGCACCAAAATGATTAAGGAAGAAAACGCCGCTTGGCTCGGTAATCGTTAAAAGTTTATCCGGAGAAAAAAGAGACCCGATCACCAAGCCGGGATTTGGAGTTTAATATTATCTTTTATACATTGAGAAAAGTCCTAAACAGGGAGATCATTCAGAAATGGCATTACAACAGGTTATTGAGGTTTATGAATTTCTTGACAGTGCGAAGGTGAACGGAAAACAAGTCGCCTCCCTTTTGCGAAAAAGAGGACTTCGGGATGTCAACGTGTTGCCAATCCAGGGCAAAGGGGGAAAAACGGATTCTATCCGCATTGTGATTCCGGGGACCGCAGGGAAAAAAACCGGGGGCGATGCTCCGACCCTGGGCATTATCGGACGCCTGGGAGGAGTGGGGGCGCGGCCCCAGATGATCGGCCTCGTCTCCGATGCCGACGGAGCCATCGCCGCCATCTCCGCAGCCTTGAAATTGGCGGATATGAAAAAACGGGGAGATCGCCTCACCGGAGATGTTATCATCACGACCCACATCTGCCCCAATGCCCCGACGCTGCCCCACGAGCCCGTTCCGTTCATGGGGTCCTGGGTGGACATGCGCACCTTGAATGAATATGAAGTAAGCGCCGAGATGGACGCGATCCTCTCCATCGACACCACCAAGGGGAACCGGGTCATCAACCAGAGAGGGTTTGCCATCTCTCCGGTAACCAAGGAGGGCTATATCCTAAAAGTGAGCGACGACCTTCTGCGGATCATGGAGATCGCCACGGGGAAAATGCCTTTTGTCTTCCCCATTACCACCCAGGATATCACCCCGTATGGAAACGGCCTTTTTCATTTGAACAGCATCATGCAACCTGCAGTGGCCACCCGTGCCCCGGTCGTGGGGGTGGCGATCACCGCGCAAGCTACCGTGCCCGGATGCGCCACCGGCGCCAGTCATCCGGTAGATATCGAAGAGGTGGTCAGATTTTCAATCGAAGTGGCAAAGCTCTTTGGTGCGGGGAAGTGCAGGTTTTATGATGAAGAGGAGTTTAAAAAGATTGTTACTCTTTATGGACCCATGACGCATCTCCAGACTTTCGGCGTCGGAGCCAAACATAGAAAAGCATAGGTCCTATCGAGGAACATGGGAACAGGGCAAGTTTCAAAGTTCAGGAATTCAAATAAAAAGAGAATCCCGCCCTTCCCCCCGAAGATTAGGGGTGTCGCAAGCTCCCCTTTTTCTCGATTGTTTCCAAGAGAGGCAGGTAAGAGGCCTGGTCTTTCAGCAGGGCATGGTTGGCCTTTAACCCGCTTTTGATGATCATCGCCATTTCCACGACCCTTTTCCCCACGCTCTGGGCGGAGCGCACGGCGACTTGGGCATCCGGTTTGCCCTCTTCCGCAAGCTTTTTCAAGGCAGTCAAGTTAGGGCTGACTTCGGTCCAGCCTCCGGCCCCGATATAGGATTCCCAAAGATCGCCGGGAACGGGAATGCACCGCATGATCAATGCATGGGTATTCAGAAAGGCCTGAGCGTGTTCCTGTCCGGCAAAAAGATGGCTTCCCTGGGTGATGCTGCCGATGGCTTTCAATAGGCGGGGGATATGGAAAGCCGGTTCGCCGGGCAGGAAATCACTAAAATAGTAACCCAGGGAATTCCCAAGCCGGTCGATGAAACACTTAACCTGCCCGGGAATGCCCATATGGTAAACCGGGACGGAATAGATGACGGCATCGGCATCCAGCCATTTGTCCCGAAGGGTTTGGAACCCGTCTTTAATCCGGCACTCTCCGTTCAGTCTTTTGTGGGCGCCGCAGGCGTCGCAGGGAGCGAAGGGAGTTTGTCCAAAGATGTAGGTTTCTGTTTTCACTCTCTGCGGATACTGCTTGGCCGCGGCCTCCAAGGCCTGTTCGAGGAGAAAAAGGCTATTTCCTTTTCGGGGGCTCCCCGCGATACCCAACAGTTTGATTTCAAAATCCTGATCCATATTTTTCTCCATTCGCACCTTGTTTTTTCTATCCACAGAGCATTCAAAACCGCTTCATCCGCCCGCAAACATGGGCAGGAGCGAAACCTCGTCTCCGTCTTGGAGTCGGGTCTTCCAACCGGAAAGCGCATAGATGCTCATCCCGTTCAGGAGCACAACTAAACCATTTGTATTATTTAAAAAAGCCATTTTATGGGAACCCAATGCCGAATTTTCCCGGGCGACCCATTCCCGGACCCGGTTCAAAAGGGTTTCCACGGAGCTCCCCTCCTCCAGATCGATCTCGGAATAATCGGGGATGGCTTGCGAAAATATCTTTGTCTTAATGTGGATCATTTTCTCTGCGGGATCTTGCCTTTTGATTCCAGCTCCGGGATAACCTCATTCAAGTCCAATTTCTCAAGAGTGTCCCGGTACGGCCAACTCGTCTGCTTGTCCCAATCATGAAGGCCATAATACTCGTCCAACATCTCGGTTGAGCATAGCCGGGGAGTTGATGGGCACAAAATCCGCCGGGTCGGCTTTTCCTTCCACGGCCTTCATAACGTCCTGGCCTCGGGCAAGCGATTCAAGCGGTTCGTTCATCAGACGCCAGGGAAGGACATCGTCCGCGCGGGTTGCTCCTTCCCGGACGTTAAAGCATTTCTCCAGGGTAAGGATCCGGCGACCCGCCTGCATGAGTTCTTCTTCGGTCACCCGCTTCCCGATCGCGGCGGAGAGCATGTCGGCCATCTGCTGCGGGTCAACCCCAAACCGGGAGGTATTGATGAAGGCGCACAGCCCGAGGGAATCGGTGGCCGCGAAACAGTCCTCATGCCACCGGACAATGTCGGCCCGTTTCTCCATGAGCCTCGGGTTCGCATATTTTTCATCGCCCGTGATCTTTTTGATGAGGCGCCGCCCCCCGGGGCGGGTTCCAAATTCGGCGATGGTCTCGGAGTGGAGGTGATCCGGTCCGCGGGGGTTGACGGCAAAGGCAAGAGCGTAGCCAAAGGCGGCCCTTGTCTCCACCCGGGATTGTTCCAGTCCCTTGGCCTGGATCGCCCACTTCTCCGACCCGCGGCCGATCTTCTCCGCAGCCCTTTTCACCCCGTCCGCCAATATATTCCCCAGGCCTTCGCGGTAGGCAATTCTTCGCAGCATTTCCAAAATGGCCTCGCCGTTTCCCCATTCGAGCCGCAGTCCTTCCAGTTGCTGTTCGGTAAAGATATTTTTCTCATAGCCTTCCATGGCCCATTGAATCAGATTTCCTGCGGAAATCGTATCCAGGCCATAGATATTGCACAGTTCATTCGCCTTGATCACGACCTCCAGGTCAATGCTTCCGCAGCCGGAACCCAGGGCGCTGATCGTTTCATATTCGGGGCCGCCCGTATAGCAGCCCGCATACTTACCTTCCTTGATCTCGCAATAGCGGTGGCAGCAGAAGATGCAGGCATTGCAGCCGAGTCTTCTCTTCAAATACTTGGATTCGGCCAGGTAGGGGCCGCCGATTTTTTCCGCGCCCTCGATGTACCCCCGGCGGAAATTGTAGGCCGGGAAGGCCCGGGCCTCGTTTACCATGGGAACGCTTCCGGCGGTCCCGTAAAGGTGGGCGAATTTCGCGGTGGCATCCTCGTAGGAGTTCTTTATGGCCACGTGGCAGCTTCGATAAAATTCTTTTGAATCGGCGACCTTTATGGACCCATGGCCGCGCACCGCGACGGCTTTCAGCTTTTTGGACCCCATGACCGCCCCGGCTCCGCCTCTGGCAGCGGCATTATAAACCGAAACCATCACCGCCGCAAAAAATACGAGATTTTCGCCGCCCTGGCCGATCGCGGCCACCTGCGTTGCGGAATCCCCGGCTTCCTCATGGAGGAGGTTCGTCGTTTCGCGGACGTCTTTCCCCCAAAGGTGGCGGGCGTCGCGAATTTCCACCTTGTCGTTATCAATCCATAAATAGACCGGGGTTTTCGCCGCTCCATGGACAACCAGATAATCATACCCCGCAAATTTCAGTTCCGGTCCCCAATGGCCACCCACGTTGGTCTTCAGGTAAAGATGGGTCGTCGGGCTCTTGCAGGTAACCGTCGTGCGGCCCGAAGTGGGCGCAAAAGTTCCGCTGAGGGTGCCCGTGCCGAAGATCAAGGGGTTTTCCGGGCTCAGGGGGTCGATCCCCGGTTTCATGGTCTCCCAGAGGATCTTCGCATTGATGCCGCGGCTGCCGATAAATTTCCGGACCCATTCCTCGGGAACCGGTTCCGTCCAGATTTTCTCTTTGGATAGATCAACATGAAGGATCTTACCGGCTATAGCAAAACGCATTTCTTGCTCCTTTGCGAACCGACTTTGTTAAACCTGGGGGTGTCGTCAGGCGTATTGCAGCGCTTCCGGCAGCAGGCAGATTTTGACGCACTCCGGATCGCCCTGGCACAGGTCACAGGTGAAGGCCTTCTCTTTTTGCTCATCGAAAAACATGGCCCCGAACGGGCAAGCGCCGACACAGGCCTGGCATCCGTTGCACAGGGCCTCATCGACGCGGATGGCGTTCGTCTTCGGATTCTTGGATAAAGCCTCGACCGGGCAGGCGCCTGCGCAGGGAGGGTCTTCACAAAACCGACAGAGGGTGGGGGTATGGATTCCCCGGCCTTCGTCGGAGACGATCTTGATCCGGGAGGCGGGGTAACTGCACGCCTCGGTGTGCCTGAAGGAGCAGACCAGCATGCAGCTCCGGCACCCGGTGCATTTGTCGGGATGGGCGACTAATTTCTTCATGCCTTCCCCTTCCTTACGGCTTTTCGATGAGTTCGATACGGAAAACCACCGGGTTCTTGGAATCGGAGCAACACGCCACGGCGACATTTTTCTCCGTCTCCCAAGGGAATTTCCCCCCGTATTTCAGGGTGAACAGGACCGGATGAATTTCATGATAGGCCCACGCACAAAAATTCGGAATGGTTTTGGGCGGGTTCTGGTCCTGGTGAAAAATGACATCTCCGACCTTAAAGCCAAAGTTGCAGGTCCCTCTCCCTTGAATTTCCTTGACCGTGATTTTAAACATCCTCTGGGTTGTTGTTTCCTGCCCTTCCGAAGGCATAGCGTCCAAATAATCATTCCGCTGAAAGAACAGGGACTCCCCCCGGCTTACAATTTCGGCGTCCTGAACTTCCCCGACGAAAATCGTATGATCGCCCGAATCTGCAGAATTGACAACCCGGCAGTCCAGGTAAGCCAAACAATCGGCGAGAATCGGAGAACCGGTTTTCCCCAACCGGCATGGAACCCGGTCAAATTTTTCCATTTCCCGCCCTGACTGCTTTCCGAAATGCCTGGCCAGATCGACCTGGTCTTTCCGCAAAATATGCACGGCAAATATCCCGCTTTTCCGGATCAAGTCGTGGGAGAAATTCTTTTTATAGACGCTCGCCATCACGAAAAAAGGCTGATCGGCCGAACGATTAACCCAGCAGGCGGTCATCCCATTTGCCTTTTCCTCGAGACGAGTGGTAAGGACGACAACCCCCCGCACCATCTGGTCGAATACCCGGTCGATTAAGGTCACCTCGCGCCCGGTGCTCGTATATTCTTTCTTCTCTTCCGCGCTCATCGGTTCTTCCTTTCTGAAATTCGAAGTGCCTTTATGATAAAATTCCTAAAAAGACCTTGTCAAGGCTATTCTTAAAGGCAGCGTAGCCCTTCAGTCACGGGTGGTGTGGAACAAGTTCTGTTGTGGCCTGGGGGTTCGGGCGGTACGCGCCGGAAGCACCGGTCGGGATAGGCAGAGACCCGGAGAAAACACCCATTCTCCGCAAAGGGAGGCGGGAGGCCTTGGCCCCCGCCTCGTCCACGAAGAAACCAGCGCCTCATGGTTCCAAGCGGACCGTCCGGACCCCCTGGCCGGCGCATCTCTTACCCGTTACAACGGCTCCTATTCATAGCAATTCGCCACCCGTGACTGAAGGGTTACAAGGCAGCAGATAGCGAATCGGAGCATCGGTGTTCGGGGATAGGGCCGATGGGGTGACGATCGATCCGGAATCCCGCGGTGGTTCCTCTTTTCTCAAAGCGGGTTTCCTCCGTTTTAGCCCGGCGACCCCATTGTCACCGCCTCCCTTTGCGGAGAAAAAGCAAGGGGAACCGGGAAGGTTTCTTCCAGCTCTTTTTGGCGCGGCAAACGCTTTTTGCCCGAGCAACGAGGAGAGCGGCCTCTACGACCAACTCAACTGGAGATGTTCCTAAATTTTTAACAAAACCAACCAAAATCAACCTTGACTCCCCCTACCTGCCAGAGTAGAATTTTAAAACCATTTACGATTTGCGTATTGGTTCTTTTTTTAAATAAGCCACGAGGGGGAAGAAAAAATGAACAGGCGCAAAGGGCACGGAGAAGCGGGGATCAGTCGGCGAACCTTTATGAAATGGGCCGGGGGAATGGGTCTTGCCTTGCCCTTAAGCAACCTCCCTTTTGCCGCTCTCAGGAAGGCAAACGCCGCCGAGGAGAAAACCTTGACCGTGGCTTGGGATACGGAAATTGATACGCTGGATCCCGCCTCCTTTAAAACCATCGGTGGCTACACAACCATCGCCAATGTTTACGATACGCCGATTTACTGGGGGGTTTCCCCCATTCCCAACAAAGATGGCTTTTTTCTATCCAAACCGAATGAATTCACCCCGCGCCTGGCGGAGTCTTGGACCCGCGAAAAGGACGGCGCTACCATTGTCCTCAAGGTTCGAAAAGGAGTGAAATTTCCCACGGGAAATCCGGTTACCGCCCAGGCTTTCAAGTATTCCTTCGATCGCGGACTCCTTTCTCCCGGCTATATGCGGATTGTCATTCCCAGCCTTTTGACGGTTGATTCCCCCGATCAATTTGAGGTCCGGGATGATTACACCTTTGCCATCAACATGAAAAAGCCTACCCCGATGGCGTTGGACATTATCGCCCTCAGCAATAACGTAATCTTGGATCCGGCGGAAGTTAAGAAAAATGCCACCCCCGAAGACCCTTGGGCCACGCAATGGCTGAAGCGGAATGTCATTGGCGGGGGTCCCTACAACATAGCCAAGAACATGCCGGGCGTGGAGATAATTCTGGAAGCCAATAAAGGCTATTGGCAGAAGCCTCCCTTCTTTGAACGGATCGTGCTTAAATTTGTCCCCAGCGAAGCGGACCGGGTGATGCTGATCAAAAAGAAGGCCGTGGACATGGTCGTCGGCAGGCCCGGGCTATCTCCGAAAAATGTGAAAAGCCTGGAAGGGGAACCCGGACTTAAAATCTTCAGCGTCCCGGACACCACCTGTCATTTTGTTTCCATGAATCAGAATAAACCCCCCTACGATAACGTCAAGGTTAGACAGGCCATCAATTATGCAATCCCCATCGAGGCAATCATGCCCAATGTTCTCTTCGGCTACGGCAGGCAGATGAAGAGTCCGGTTCCTGACTTAACCCCTTCTTATGATCCCAGCGCCAATAAATACAAATTTGACCTGGAAAAGGCCAAGGCCCTTCTGAAAGAAGCTGGTTACGAAAAGGGGTTCACCACGAATTTGGCGATTCGGCTGGGGTGGGCTCCACATGAGCAGGCCGCGATTTGGATGCAGCGCGAATTCGAGAAGATCGGAATCAAAGCAAACATCGTGAAAGAAACCGACGCCACCTTCCGTCAGGCGATGTCCAAGGGAGATCATGAAATCTCCATCGAATCCTGGCAATCCTGGGTCAATGATCCGTTCTATCACCTCCAATTCAACTTCAATTCCAAAGCCAAAGGCACCAATGTGAACTTCTACTCGAATCCGGCCGTGGATAAGCTGATCGAAGAAAACATGCACGAAACGAACCCCGACAAGAGAAATTCCGCTTCCCGACAAGTTCAGAAGATCCTCATTGAAGATGCCGTGTGGGGGTTCCTCTGGTACGACAACTGGACTCGAGTGATGAAAACGGATATCTACGGACTGGAAAAACGCTGGGATACTTTTGAACGGTACCATTCGGTTTATCGAAAAGCATAAAGGTGAACTTTGCAGTTTTCCTAAGATTTTGGCTTTGAGGGTCTCGTAAAAATCTCCAGCGGCAAGGCGCGCAAAAACTGAGGAGTGAGGCCCCTTCGGGACCGCAACGACGAAGTTGCAGCGCAACGCCGCAGATGGACTTTTTACGAGACCCTCTACTTTAAGTGGTTTTAGGAAAGGTGAATGGGGCTAAGTCGTTATCTGGTTAAACGTTTGATGATGGTGATCCCCACCTTATTAGGGGTCACCCTCATTACCTTTACCCTCACCTATCTCCTCCCTGGGAATCCGGCGATCGTCAAAGCAGGACCTTTTGCGACTCCCGAACACCTGGCCCTCATGGAGAAAGAGATGGGGCTGGATCAGCCCATTTATATCCAGTATGGGCGGTACCTTTCCGGGGTCGCGAGGGGAGACCTTGGGCAGAGTTCATCAACGGGGCGCCCCGTCCTGGAAGATTTCCTGCAACGGATCCCGGCTACTTTAGAGTTGACCTTGGCTAGCCTGCTGATTGCCGTCGGGATCGGGATACCCCTGGCCGTTATTTCGGCTGTTCGGCGGGACAGTCTCTTGGATCATGCCTGCCGCATTGTCGGTGTTGGCGGCGTCGCCATGCCGACTTTCTGGACCGGCATTCTTCTGCTCTATATTTTTTTCTACTATTTTGGATTGGCGCCTCCTCCTTTAGGCCGCCTAAGCCCGGGGGTGTCACCCCCAGCTTCCATCACCGGGCTTTACACGCTCGACTCCCTCCTGACCGGAAACTTCAGGGCGTTGGGATCGAGTCTTCACCATCTCCTCCTGCCCTCGGTGACCTTGGGATTTTCAGTGATGGCGCCTCTGACAAGAATGGTGCGGGCCACAATGTTAGAGGTCCTATCGAGCGATTATATAAAAGCGGCGGAAGCGAGTGGCCTTCCCCAGCGACAAATTGTATATGGGGATGCCCTGCGAAACACATTAATCCCGGTCATCACCCTCATTGGAGTGATATTTGGATTCTTAATGGGGGGGAACGTCGTGGTGGAGCTTGTCTTCGGGTGGCCGGGAATTGGGAACTATGCCGTGACCTCACTCATGTCCAAGGATGCCCAGCCGATTCAGAGCTTCGTCCTTTTTGTTTCGGTCATTTACGTCATGCTCAATCTGATCGTGGACCTTGCCTATGGCGTAGCCGATCCCAGAATCCGGCTCCGCTGAAGAAATAGAGGCTTCTTTGAGTGCGATTGCCCAGCTGGTAAAGAAAGAAGAATTCGAGATCCGCCTCAAGCGTTTCCAGGTTATGATCCGCAGGCTGCGCCGGAACAGTCTCTCTTTTGGCGCTTCGATCGTTATCTTGGCGATTACGTTTATCGCTCTTTTCGCGCCTCTTATTGCGCCCTACGATCCCAATGCCACCGATGCAAACCAGGTTATGCTTTCGGTATCACGTCAGCACCTCATGGGAACGGATATTTATGGCCGGGATGTCCTCTCCCGGGTGATTCATGGCGCCAGAATTGATCTCTTGGTGGCTTTGGCGGCAACGCTTATCGCTTTGGGGATCAGTTCCTTTCTGGGCTCCCTCTCAGGTTATGCGGGCGGCTGGCTGGATCATCTCCTTATGCGAATCATAGACACCGTCATGTCGTTTCCCTCTTTCATCCTGGCCATGGGAATTACCGCCGCTCTTGGGAACAACTTGACCAATGTGGTCGTCGCGATCGCGATCACTCATATTCCTATTTATACCCGCCTGATTCGTGGCGAGATGCTCCATATCCGCGAGAGGGAATATGCCGAGGCGGCACGGACCGTGGGGAACCCAACCTTCAGAATCATTTTCTACCACTTGTTGCCCAATTGTTTTCCTCCGGTAATCGTGCAGGCGACTCTGGCCATGGGTTGGGCCATTCTGACCGTGGCCGGGCTATCCTTTATCGGACTGGGGATTCAGCCTCCCGCAAGTGAGTGGGGATATATGACCGCTGAAGGGGCCACGTACATTGTTTCCGGGGAGTGGTGGATCTTCCTCTTCCCGGGTCTCGCCATCATGATCACCGTTCTCTCCTTTAATATGGTTGGAGATGCCCTGCGGGATATTCTGGATCCCCGGATGAGGGGAGTTCGTTGACCCAACCCCTGCTGCAGATAGAAGATCTGACTGTTCATTTCCATACCGACGAGGGAACCGTGGAAGCTGTGGACGGAATTCAACTCTTGGTGCCGTCCGGAGAAATTGTCGGTGTCGTAGGGGAAAGCGGCAGCGGAAAGTCGGTTACGGCTCTCTCCATTTTACGGTTAATAAGGGAACCGGGCAGGATCATCCGGGGGACGATTCGTTTCGCTGGCAGGAATCTTTTGGATCTATCCGCAGAAGAAATGCGCCTCCTCAGAGGCTCTCATATTTCCATGATTTTCCAAAGCCCGAGGACCTCCTTAAATCCGGTTCTTACCGCAGGATGGCAGATCGAACGGCTGATCCGGTTGCATAAGAAAGAGAAGGCGAAGGAGGCACGGGAGCAGGCGGTTCAGATGATCCGGCAGGTGGGCATTCCCGCGCCGGAACGAATCTATCACGAATATCCCCATCAACTCTCGGGCGGGATGTGTCAGCGGATCATGATTGCGATGGCCTTGGTGACCAACCCCAGACTCCTGATTGCGGACGAGCCCACGACGGGTCTGGATGTTTCCATAGCGGCCCAGATCCTCGATCTCCTGAAAGAAATGGGGCAGCGGACAGGCGCCACAATCCTTCTGATCACCCATGATTTGGGGGTTGTGGCCGGTTATTGTGACCGCGTGGCGGTCATGCATGCCGGGCAGGTCGTTGAGTCCGGAGGGGTCAAGAAACTATTTCGCCATCCCCTTCACCCTTACACAATCAAACTGATCCATTCGGTCCCCCGGGTCGATGTGGATATGGTTATGGAGACGATCCCGGGAAATGTCCCGGGCTTGATTCACCCCCCTCCAGGCTGCCGTTTTGCGGATCGTTGCCAGTGGGTTATGGAGATCTGTCGCCAAATCAGACCTCCGGTTCAATCCCTCGACGGGGACCACCTCGTGGCCTGCTATCATATAGGAAATTCTTAGCCATGGGGGAATTCATTGAGATTCTCAATTTGTCCAAGCATTTTCCGGTGAAAGACCAGAGTGCGGCTTTCCGCGCTCTGTCCCCGTTCAGTTCCCGGCAGGCCATTCTTCGGGCTGTCGACGGCATTTCGTTCTTCATCCGCAAAGGGGAGACTTTAGGGCTTGTGGGGGAGAGCGGCTGCGGAAAATCGACCGTAGCGCGCTGCCTTCTCCGTCTTCTGGAACCTACCCAGGGCAAAATCTTTTTTGAGAATACGGATCTAACGGGTCTGAAAGGTGAGGACCTCCGGCTCCTCCGGAAGGTTATCCAGATGATCTTTCAGGATCCTATGGCCTCTCTCAATCCCCGCCTCTCCGTAAGACAGGTCCTCGAGGAGCCTCTTCGGCTCCATGAGCGCGTGACCGTTAGGGAACGTGAGGAGAGAGTTTGGGAAGTATTGGAGCAAGTCGGCCTCGACCGGGAGTTATTAGGCCGTTTTCCTCATGAACTCTCCGGAGGGCAAAGACAACGGGTGAACATTGCCAGGGCCATCACCACCCGTCCAAAATTCGTCGTGTTGGATGAACCAACCTCCGCCCTGGATGTCTCCCTGCGGGCCAAGATTGTTCTTCTTTTGGAGGAGTTAAAATCTGCTCTTTCCACCACTTACCTTTTCATTTCCCATGACTTGAGCACCGTAAAGTATCTCTCCGATCGGGTGGCCGTTATGTATCTTGGAACGATCGTCGAAATTGCGGAAGCTCATGAGCTTTTTCGCCACCCCCTGCATCCCTACACTAAAGCTCTCCTGTCGGCCATCCCGATTCCGGATCCGGAAGTGAAGCGAGATCGGATCATTTTGGAAGGGGAAATCCCCAGCCCGACTCATATTCCCCAGGGGTGCCGGCTCCGAGGACGATGTCCCATTGCCAAGCCTCTCTGTTCGGGAGAGGTCCATCTCCGAGAGGCAGCTTCTGACCACTGGGTAGCCTGCCATATCCCGGGAACGCAGTAAAACGGCTCCTGAACCATCCTAACTCTCAGCGCTAAAAAAATAGAGGGAGACAAAAAATGGAGAATGGAATAATCCAGACAAAAGAAGACGCGGAAGACATTATCCGGGGGCTCACCCTAATGGGAACGGGAGGGGGAGGAAGACCGGACATGGGCATGGATTATCTTCTTCCTCATATTCAAGAAGGAAAGAGGATTCTACTGACGCCTGCCGAAGACATTCCGGATGACGCCTGGACTTGTTCCGTCTTCGGCATGGGTTCCATCGCCCCTCAGAAAACCCTATCTTCAACCGAGCGAAAAGCCCTGGGATATGGCGATTGGGTGGTGGCGAAACCCATGGTGCAGGCGATACGGGAACTGGAGTCTTATTCCGGATGCCGGATTGAAGCCATTATTCCTTTCGAACTGGGAGCCGGCAACACGACGGCCCCCATCGATGCGGCCGTACGTTGCGGGATGAAAGCGGTAGATGGCGATTACGCCGGCCGCGCCATTCCGGAACTCGCCCAAACAACCCCTGCCCTGTACGGGCATGCTTTTGAGCCCGGGACGGTCTGTGATCCGTGGGGAAATGTTCTCATCATGAAAAAGACCGCCAGTCTGCGCGTGGCCGAACGGATCGGAAAAATGATCAGCATCGCCACGAAGCTGCCCGATATCAAAGCCCCCTGCGCTCATGCCGGTTTCCTTTTAAAGGGGCGGGAGATGAAAAAGCTAATTATCCCCGGAGGAGTCAGTCGTTCTCTTAAGATTGGAAAGCGAATCCGGCAGGCTTTAAATGCGGGCGAAGATCCCGCCTTGGCTGCCGCCGAGGCAATGGGCGGTTGGGTTATTTTCAGAGGACGGGTTGTCCGGAAAGAGTGGGAAAGCCGGGATGGCTATATGTTCGGAGACACAACGATTCAGGGGCAAGGGCCTGATGCCGGGCATATCCTGAAGATCTGGCTCAAGAATGAGAATCATGTAACCTATCGGGATGAAAAGGAGTTTGTGACCAGCCCCGATCTTATAACGATAATCGATGCCCGCAATGGCGAGGCGTATACCAATACCTTGCTGGAAGAAGGAATGGAAATCGCTGTCCTGGGTGCTCCGGCGGAAAAAAAATACAGGAGCGCAGAAGGTTTAGCTCTCCTGGGGCCCCGCTATTTTGGTTTTGATATAGATTATGTCCCTATCGAAAAACATTTAAATATTTAGGCAGGGATATTTGAGTTTTCCCCCTCACCTCATCCCCCTTCTCACAGGGGAGAGGAAGTTTTAACCATCTTCCTTATTTTCCTGGGGCCGGCCAGCCAGAAAAGGAGACACATGGCGGCGAAGAGGGGAATTGCGGCGAGCATGGCCAGCGTGTAACTTCCGGCTTTGTCGAAAATCGCCCCCCCGGCCCAGGCCCCGAGCCCCTGGCCGATTCCGTAGCTGATGTTGATGAATCCGAGGATGGCCCCGAAACTTCTGCCGATGAAGAGGTCGGCGGTCCCGGCGCCGAAGGCGGGCGAACTCAACCCGGCTCCCACCCCGTAAGCCAGGGCGTAAAGATACAGAGGCCAAGCCTGCCCGTTTTGGATCATCACCAGCAGGGACAGAGCGCTCAGGACGAAGAAGAAAGCCAGGACGGTGAAAACCGTCTCCCGCCCCCAGCGGTCCGAAAGAAACCCCCCTAAACGTCCCCCGATGGAACACAGGCCCGCCAGGCTGAAGATGAAGGCGGCCAGGGCTGCCGTGTGTCCCACGTCCATCGCCATGGCCACGAGATGGTGCATGATCATTCCGGCCCCGGTGCCCATGGCCGCCATCATGGCGCAAAGAATCCAGAATTGACGGGTGCGCGCCGCTCGGGCCAGGGTCCAATCGGTTTCCGCCCACTTCGGGTTGACGATTTCGACCTTGTACCCGGGACGCCGGCCGCGCTCTCGGGAACTTTCTCCCGCAGGAAGCCCGTCCGGCGGCAGACCGACATCCCCGGGCCGGGCCCTCATCAGCAGAGCGGTCAAGGGTGCGATGATCAGGAGGGCGACAGCCCCCAGAATGGCGTAGGAGGCCCGCCACCCATAGGTGGCGATCAGATATTGGATGGGAACCGCCAGCAAGGGTGGCTGGATGTTCCCGATCAGGGCTACTCCCAGGGCGGCCCCCCTCCGTCTCACGAACCAGTTGGAAAGAACCGCGGTCATCGGCACAAAGCCCGCGCAGATGACCCCGAGGCCGATGAAAACCCCGTAGGCAATGTAGAAATGCCAAAGCTGCTGCGCCAGAGAGTTGATCAAGCATCCGGCGGCGATGAGAATACAGGCAAAGGGCAGCAGCTTTCGGGGGCCGAAGCGATCGACCAGGGCGCCCGCCACTAAGGATCCGAATCCATATACCACGGACCCAACCGTGAAGATGGTCGCCGTGCTTCCCCGGCTCCACCCGAACTCCTTGAGGATCTGGACGTAGAACATGGAGAAGGACCACCAGATCCCGTAGGCGACAAGCATGGTTACCAAGGCCGTCGCGACAATAATCCAGCCATAGTAAAAAGGTAAGTTTGTCGGAAAAGATCGATCGATATTTTTCAAGGGGAATATCCGCCTTTTAATTTTGATGATCGCCCGAGAAGCCACCAAACGATGGTTTTGTAAAAAGCTCCAGATGCCCGCGCAAAAACTGAGGAGTGAAGCGTACATTCATGGTACGCTGCAACGACCAAGTTGAAGCGCAACGCCGCAGATGGACTTTTTACGGAACCATCAAATCTTACGGTTTTTCCCAGCGACCCGCCAAAAACGCCCCGATCATTAAATTCTTCCTCTTTCCTTCCTCTTCGATCTCCGCGGCCCTCCCGGGCTCCTCTTCTTTTGGGAAATGAACCGCGGTGCGGGTCAGTCCGGCCGGAGCCGCCAAGGCGGCCAACTCCTCGGGGCTCCGGAAAACAACCGTGGAGAATAAAGAGTGCCCCTCTTTCCCCTTCTCTTTTCTTTGTGCGGCCCAGGGACTGAGCCGGTTCAGAGTGGCGACGACAACCGTTCCCCTATTTTTCGTGACCCGAAACAGCTCGTCGATCGCCTGCTTCGCGTCTTCGATGAATTCCAGCGCGGTGATCGAAACGGTTTTATCGAAGACGCCCTCCGCAAAGGGAAGGCGCCGCATGTCCCCCTGGAGGGTCTCAAGACGGCCATCTCCCTTGAACTTGGCCTTCCGCAGCATGGGCAAAGACAGATCGAGCCCCGTGACCCGGGTTCCCCGGTCCAGAATGTCGGCCGTGAAGATCCCGGTTCCGCATCCGGCATCCAAAATCCATTCTCCCGGCGACGGTTTCAGAAGATCGAGGATGAGCTCCGTCTCGAATTTTTTCACCACCCGGCCGATGGGGGTTTGAAACCACCGCTCGTACTCCTCCGGCCAGGCATCAAAGAGCTTTGCCATTTTCGTTTGCTTTCCAAAATTTATGACCATCCGGAAAATCAGATTAGCACCGGTTCTCTCAGAGGTCAAGGTTTCGCGGATAAGATGTCGTGGGAAAGATTCGAGGACAAAATCGTCGGGAACAATTGCGTCTTTTCTTGACAGGGCCGCGGGGGTTTCCTATACTCCGGCTTATGAAACCCGCTCCATCCCTTCCCATTTCTTCGGCGATCGTTCCTGACAAGAATTATCCCCCGCTCTGGCCCACCTGGTCTGTCTGGGGGGTGGGGATGATGCTGTATTTGATCGGCTTTTTTCAGCGCGTCGGGCCGGCGGTCATGACTTCGGAGTTAATGGCCGACTTCGGAATAAGCGCAGTCGGGCTGGGCAGCTTATCGGCCTCCTATTATTACAGCTACGTGATCATGCAGATCCCGACGGGGGTTCTCGCGGACTCCTGGGGCCCACGCAAACTATTGACAGCCGGAGGGATGATTGCCGCCCTGGGCACGATCCTTTTCTCCCTCGCCCACGATTTTTTTTGGGCGAACATCGGCCGCTCTCTGATCGGCGGATCCGTCGCCGTCGGTTATGTGGCTCTGCTGAAGCTCTCAAGCCGCTGGCTCCCTCAAAGGGCATATGCCCTTGCCGCAGGACTCGCTCTCTTTTTCGGGGTCGTAGGGGCCGTGACCGCCGGAGTCCCGCTGCGCTTGCTGATCAACGCCTTTGGGTGGCGGCCCTCCCTGTTGGCAAGTGGACTTATCACGTTTGGCTGCGCCTTGCTAACCTGGTGGATCGTCCGGGATGATCCGAAAGCCAAGGGGTTCACGAGCTATGTCCTGCCGGAATTCCCAAGCTCCAAAGCTGGGGAAGCAGGCAGGCTGTTCTCCGGCCTCGGCACCATTCTCAAACACCGGAATACCTGGTTGTTGTTCTTATCACCGGGCGGAGTCGTTGGCTCCATTCTCAGTTTTGCCGGTCTCTGGGGCGTTCCTTATCTGCAAGCCGAATTCAATCTGGACCCGGCGGGAGGAGCGGCGGTCTGTTCTCTGATGATGATCTGCTGGGCCATCGGCGGCCCGGTTCTGGGAGGTCTTTCCGACCGCCTCGGGAGGCGGAAACCTCTTTATCTTTTCGGCTGCCTCCTCAACTGCGCCGGGTGGGTTTTGATCATTTTCCTCCCGGAGCTTTCCTTCGGGTTATTTATTTTCCTGATCGTCCTAACGGGATTCGGCGGCGGGGCCACCATTATTGGATTCGCTTTCAGCAAAGAATCGGTTTCGCCTCATTTGGCCGGCACCATCGGCGGCGTGATCAACACCGGCATGATGATCGGGACCCCGATCCTCCAACCGGTCATCGGGTGGGTCCTGGATCTCACTTGGAAGGGACAAATGTTCCAAGGCGTGCGCGCATATGATGCGGCTTCCTACAAGACCGGATTTTCTGTAATGATCGCCTGGTCGCTCCTCTCCTGCCTCATTGTCAGCTGCACCCGGGAAACGTACTGCCGGCAGGCTCCTTGACCTCAGGTTTCCTTCTACCCTTGATGGTTTCGTAAAAAGTCCATCTGCTGCGTTGCGCTTCAACTTCGTCGTTGCGGCCCCTAAGGGGCCTCTCTCCTCAGTTTTTGCGCGCCTTGCATCTGGAGCTTTTTACGAAACCATCGATTGGGCAACTTTTTACGAGTTCATCACCCTTGAATCCTGAATTTTTCCTTTCTCAAAGAAAAAAAAGAATATAATGGGAAACAGGGAGAAAACCCCAACCAAGAATGGATTCCACCCCCTTGCCTTTATCCAGAACACCCGCTTCTCATTCCTCTCCCTTCACCCAAGAATCGGGTTTCCTTTTTCACAGAAACAGCCTGCTTGGGATGGCCGGGGTCCTTCTTTTATCGGCCTGGGAAGGCCTGGTCACGCTCGTCGTCCTTCTCGGGTTGGTTCTGGCGGCGGCACTCCTGGCAAAAGCCTGGGCTCGTTTCTCCCTTGTTCAAGTCTCCTGCAAACGCCACGTCAAGGAAAGGCGCCTTTTCCCCGGGGATCTAACCGAACTGAGTCTGGAACTCGCCAACCGGAAACTGCTCCCTCTTCCCTGGGTTGAAGTCGAGGATGCCATTCCTCCGCAACTGCTGGAAGAGAAGTACCCTCCTTCCGCCCGCCGCCCGGACTGCGCCTCTCTGCTTCGTTCTTCTTCGTTGCTGTGGTACCGCCGGGCAAAATGGAAATTTCCCCTGCGGGCCGGAAAAAGGGGCTTCTATGTTCTCGGGCCTCTCCGCCTCACCTCGGGGGACCTCTTCGGTTTCTATCGCCGGAGGATCGAATCTCCGCAGCCCGAATTTATCATCGTCTACCCGAAAATCTTTCCCATCCCCCTCTTTTCGCCCCCTTCCCTTTTTTCTCTCGGGCAGATCCGCTCCGCAAAGCGAATCTTCCAAGACCCGGTCCGGCCGATCGGGCTCCGCGATTATCAGCCTTTCGACAGCCTGCGCCACATTCACTGGAAGGCAAGTGTTCGCGGTCGGGGTCTTCAGGTTAAAATCTTCGAACCCACAGTGACTTTGCAGGCTTCTCTCTTTTTGGGCGTGGACAGCTACCATGCCGGCGGCGAATGCTGGGAAGAAGATTTCGAGTGGGGGGTCAGCCTGGCGGCTTCCATCGCCTGTCACTTTGTCGACCAAGGAATACCCACCGGCCTTTTTTCCAACGGACGGTTGATTGACTCCGGCCAGCCGGTCCAGATCCTTCCCGGGGGGAGCCGGGAGCAGACGTTGATGATCCTGGAGGCGCTGGCAAAATTGACCTCCCAGATGAACGAGCCCCTGGAGTCCTTTCTGCAGAGAGAGCGGAGCGCCCTAACCCAAGGGAGCACCTTGGTCTTCGTTCTCCACCGGATTTCGAACCGCCAGAATTCCCAGATTCGGGAGCTTAAGGAAGCAGGATACAAGGTCGCCGTTCTGCTGTCGGGCGAGCAGGAAACGAGCGGGTTCGATGAGACGGTAATCGGAAAATGGGCCAGACCCCCGTCGATTTCAACCCCTTTATCTTTGGGGAGCGCGGCATGAACGGGAACTGGACTTCCCTCATAGGCCGGGCTTCCCTGGGGGGCATGCAACTGGCCTGGCTGGCTCTCTCCGTTCTCGTTTTGAATCGACGGCTCGCCGGCGATTCTCTTCCATGGGTTGCCGTGCTGCTTTTCTATCCGCTCTCCGCGGCCTTGAACCTCTTCCGCCGCACCCGGATCATAGGTTGGAAACAGCTTCTTTTCCTGAACGGTTTCAGCTATTTTATGGCCTTTGCGGTTTTGTTCGGGTTCCGATTTCTGGTTGCCCCGGGTCCGGGGTCCCAATCCTGGTTGGCACAGGTCGCCCGGGTCTTCAACCCCGATCAGGTGGAATTCCTCATTTTCGTCTCCTCCGCGATCGCCTGGGGGTTGGGGTACCGCCTCTCCTTTCTAAAAATCTCCTCCAGCGCCCTCTTCAGCGAATTCCAATTCGGCCTGGCCTTGCTCTTGATCGCCCTTTTCGCGGAGCACCAGCTGCGAATGAATCTTCCTCACCTCGTTCCGCTGATCCTGCTGTTCTTCTCTTTTGCCTTGCTGGGCGTGGGGATTACGCATGGGCATGAACACGCCGGCTGGACATCGAGCCGCTTTTTCAGCACTTGGATCGTTTTCCTTTTCGTTGCCGTCGCTCTCGTCCTGAGCGCCGGGCTATGGATTACCGTTCTGGTGAGCCCCGCCTTTGTTCAATTTCTCCTTTCGCTCCTCTACCGGGCCGGGGAATTTCTTTTCGGAATCCTCGCCCGGATTCTGGGATTCATTCTGAGCCTCCTGCCGCTGCCGGAATCCTCGCTGTCCATCCCCCCGCCTCCTGCGCAACCGACCCCGAGGCCGGAGGATTGGTCCCCATTCTTCCTGATCTCGGACTCGACGCGGGAAATCCTGCGAGTTCTCTGGACCCTTATGGTCTCGGCCCTTCTCCTTGTGGCCCTCTGGCGCATATCCTCCCAGATTCTGGATTGGCTGCGGCGGAGGATGGGAACCGCAAACGGGGATGAAATCGAGCCTCTACCGGGGGCCTTCCGCACCGACCTGCGCATTCTTCTCCTCTGGATTTTTGACACCCTCTCGCTGAGGTGGTTTTTCCGATTCCTGGCCAGGCGGAAAAGGGGGTCCCATGAAAGGGATTCCTTCCGGCAGTCCTACAGCCGCCTTTTACAATGGGCCGCGGCCAAAGGCTGCCACCGAGGAATTTCCCAGACCCCCTTCGATTTTTTGCCTCGCCTTGTTGAATTTCTTCCCGAAGCCCGGGAGGATTTCCAGTTCATCACTCGGCAATACGTTCGGGCCCGGTACGGCCTTTCGCCCCCGGGCGGGGAGGTTTTCAAAGAGGTGAAAGACCGCTGGGAAAATATTCAGAGGGTGGAGGATCAGGAGAAGAAACGACGCAAGAGAAAAAGGGGAGAGGATGTTCATGAACGAAACGAAGCATGAAGTCGATGCGAAAATTCACCGCATTGCCGAAGCCGCAGAGCTTTTTGCGAAAAATGTCGGGCGGGTGATTGTCGGGAAGGAAGAAGCCATTCAATCAGTCTTTATCGGCTTCCTCTGCGGAGGGCATCTGCTGATCGAGGATGTGCCGGGGGTGGGGAAAACGCTCCTGGCCAAGGCCGCGGCCCGCTCCCTGGGCTGCACCTTTAAGAGAATTCAGTGCACTCCGGACCTCCTGCCCGCGGATGTAACCGGGCTTCACTACTTCAATCAGAAGAATTCCGAGTTCGAATTCCGCCCCGGCCCGATTCTGGCCAACCTCGTGCTGGTTGACGAAATCAACCGGGCCATGCCCCGGACTCAATCCTGCCTGTTGGAATGCATGCAGGAGCAGCAGGTCACCGTCGACTGGCACACCTTTCCTTTGCCCCGTCCGTTCCTGATCCTCGCCACCCAGAATCCGATCGAACTGGAGGGGACCTTCCCCTTGCCCGAAGCCCAACTGGATCGATTCCTGCTCCGGGTGAGACTGGGATACCCCACGGCCGATGAAGAGGAAGCGATCCTGTCCCGTTTCCAGGAGACAAATCCCTTCGAATCCCTGCCCGCCGTCTTGGAAGGCGGGGAGCTCTTGGAGCTTCAAAGGCTGTCTCACCAAGTATATGTCGAGCCCTCGGTGCGCGGCTATATAACCTCTTTGACGCGAGCCACCCGGGGCCAGGCCGATATCCGTCTCGGGGCAAGCCCTCGTTCTTCCCTGGGTCTGTATTCGGCCGCCCAGGCTTTGGCCGCTATTCAAGGAAGAAGTTTTGTAATTCCGGACGACGTCAAGGCCTTGTTTATCCCGGTCATCGCCCATCGCCTTCTCATCAAAGCCGAAGCCCGAATGCGCGGGAAAACCGAGACAGATATTCTGCGGGAAATCCTCGAAAGCCTCCCCGTCCCCCTGGAATAACCCGTCCGATTTCCTATAAAAACCTCCATCCCTTCCTATTTGGGGACGTTGTTTATTTTATTCACTTTTCAACTCCCCTTCAATAAACCAAAGTAATCTTGATAATATTGATACATTTTTCCCTGATTCAAGATTAATAACCTTTCCAGTTTTTCCTTTATCGTCTTCGGCCGCAAGAGAAGGAAAGGAGGGTTTATAAAGAACCTTTATTTATAGGAAAAAAATGTGCTTTCAATGTTCGCATCTAAAAAGTGAATATTTTAAACAACGTCCCCTAATATGTTCGCGCCGGAAGCATCGACCGAGATGGGCGGAGACTCGGAGAAAGCACCGAACCTCCGCAAGATGAGGCGGGAGGCCTTAGCCCCCGCCCCCTCCACGAAGAAACCACCGCCTTGTGTTTCCAAGCGGACGGACCGGACCCTCAGGCCGGGGCGCCTCTTGGCCTTTAATCCGGACCTCAATCCCTTGCGGCCGGCCACCCGTGACTGAAAGGTTACCTCGGAAACCCTATTTCATTTGACAGCATTTCCCAGATCTCCCTATAATCGGCAAGAGCGCTCCATGGCGCCCTCCGGAATGAATTGCCGCCACGAAAGGAATTTTCCGATGGATTTCAAAAACGATCAGAATCTGACCATCGCCAAAATCGCCCCCTTGATCCGAAAGCGAAAAATCTCCCCTGTGGAGCTTACGGATTTTTTCCTGGAACGGATTTCTCGTTTCAATCCCCCCCTCAACGCCTTCATCACGGTTACCGCCGATTTCGCCCGCAAACAGGCCCGGCAGGCGGAAAGGGAACTGGCGGCCGGCAAATACCGCGGGCCTCTTCACGGAATTCCCATCAGTTTGAAGGATCTTTTTTACACGGCCGGCATCCGCACCACCGCCGGCTCCAGGATCCTCCGGAAGTTCCTCCCGAAGGAAAACGCTTTCGTGGTCGACCGCCTGTTCAAGGCCGGAGCCATCCTGCTCGGAAAGACAAACCTTCATGAGTTCGCCTACGGGGTGACCAGCATTAACCCGCATTTCGGCGCGGTGCACAATCCCTGGAACTTGGACCGGATTGCCGGCGGATCCAGCGGCGGAAGCGCGGCGGCGGTGAGTGCGGGCCTCTGCTTTGCCTCCCTGGGCACGGATACGGGGGGCTCGATTCGCATTCCCTCCTCCGCCTGCGGAATCGTTGGGCTCAAGCCCACCCGCGGTCTGGTTTCTCTGGAAGGCGTAATCCCCCTCGCCTTCAGCCTCGACCATGTCGGCCCCATGTGCCGCTCGGTTCAAGATGCGGCCTTGATGATGAACGCCCTGATCAATCCAACTCCGGGTATCCCCATGGTTAACTACCAGCGCGATCTTCGAGACGGGGTCCGGGGATTGCGAATCGGCGTTCCCACAAATTATTTTTTTGAGGGCATGCAACGAGAGCTCCGCACCCAGGTCCTGGAAGCCTGCCGAGTTTTTGAAAGGCTGGGCGCGAGAATCCAGGAAGTCAAATTGAAGGGGATCGAGGATACGGCCCGGCTGGTGGCGGAAATCACCGTGGCCGAAGCCCTGGCCTTCCACTGGAACCGAATCCGCAAACAACCCCAGGATTACGGCCCCGACCTCCGGGAGCGCATGGAGAAGAGCATGAACCAGCCCACGGTGGTTTATCTCCACGCCCAGGAAAAGCGCCGGAAGATCGCCAGGATCTTCATGGAGGTTCTGGAAAAAGTGGACGTCCTGCTCACCCCCACCCTACCCGTTGTGCCCCCCTTCCTTGCCGAAGATGAAATCCGGATCGGGCGCAGGAAAGAGCCGGTCCGGGGCATCCTTCTCCGCTTCACCCGCCCGGGAAACCTCACCGGTCTCCCGGCCATCTCCGTTCCCTGCGGCTTTTCTCATGAAGAAATGCCCGTCGGAATGCAACTCCTGGGCGGGAGCTTTGATGAGGTTCGGTTGCTGCGGGTTGCCTACGCCTATGAACAGGCGACCCCTTGGCATGAAATGGTTCCACCCGAAAAATTAGAAGGAGCGGATCGGAAATGAGGAGGTACCTTCCCCCCGCGGCCTCGCCCGATGGAAAGAGCCCCCGGAAAGCCGCCCCGCAATTCGCCCGAGGAATTTCTTTCCGGATTGGATTTCAGCCCAAGCTATGATAGGTTTAAGGGTAAGTGTGGATGGAAGTTTTTCAAAAAATGGAGGCGGGAAGATGAAAAAAGTTCTGATGCCGTTGGCTCTGCTGGTCGGCCTTTCATTGTTTATCGGAGCGCTGGCCGTTGTTCCGGCCCTGGCAAAGTTTCCGGAGAAAGAGATCACCTTTGTCTGTCCTTGGCCCCCGGGAGGCTCCAGCGACATCATCACCCGCACCATCGCCAAGGTGGGCGCCAAATATATTCCCAAACCCATAATCGTCGTCAACCGCGCCGGCGGCAACGGGGTTGTGGCCACCACGGAAAATGTGCGCACCGCCCCGGATGGATATACCCTCATCCAAGGGGCGACCGGTCTTTTCACCTCGACCCTTCTCGTTCAGAAGACGGTGGCATATAAAGAAGCCGATTTCGATTTTTTGGCGGGGATGACCAACGAACCCATGATCCTGACTGTTCACAGTTCTTCCCCCCACAAAACCCTGAACGAACTGATTAAAGCCGCCAAGGAAAAAAACCAGGTGATTCGCTACAGCAATTCCGGCCTCGGGGGGTTCCCTCAACTCAGCGTCGCCTATCTTTTCCAGAAAGCCGGCGTCAAATCCCAGCCGATTCCCTACAAGGGCGGCGGGCCGGCCATGACCGCGATTCTCGGGGCTCATGTCGATATGGGCGTTTCCCACCCAGGGGAGGCCATTCCCCACATTCAGGCGGGAAAGCTTCGTCCCTTGGCCATTTCGTCCCTCAAACGCTTCCCGGGGCTGCCCGATGTCCCCACCATGCAGGAGAGAGGGTACGAGGTCGACATGGGGGTGAAAAAATACATCTTTGTCCCCAAGGGTTTGCCGGCGGACGTCCGGAATTATTTGGTGGAGAACCTGACCAAAGTCATCCGGGATGATGAATTCAAGAACGGCATGACCCAGATGGGTATCCTGTGGGACCCCATGACCGGCAAGGAAGTGGTGGATCATCTGCATACGCAATTCCCCATCATCAAGAAGCTGCTGGAAGAGATGGAAGAAGGGAAGAAAGAACTAAGGCCGAGAAAATCCATGCCTCGACTTTCCCCCAACACATGGTGCGGAATCGGTGTCTTGGCGGGCACCCTGATTTATCTTGCGGAAGCTTGGAAGCTTCCTTTCGGGAGTGCCCGCAATCCGGATATCGGTTTTCTGCCGATTCTGACCGGATTCCTTGTTCTGGGTCTCGCCCTCCTCCTGATCGGCGCAGAGTTCTTCCGCCCAGCCGCTCCCAAAAAAGAGGTCGATCTGTTTGACGATGAGGAAAAGGAGGAGAGCGCCGGGCTCAAGAAACCTCTGATTCTGGCGGCGGCGATCCTGGTCTACCCGCCGGCTTTTCTGCACCTGGGCTTTGTCCCGTCGACCATCCTCCTACTCACCCTCAGTCTTCGTCTCATGGAGTACCGGGGTTGGCTGGGCTCCTTGATCGTTTCCGCCTTGATCACTGCATCCGCCTATTTCCTCTTCGGCTATTGGCTGCATGTCAATTTCCCCAAAGGGATCCTGGGGTAAAGGAGTTGCATGGAAGGCTTGCTGCAGGGATTCGCCGTTGCCCTCACCCCGCTCAACTTCGTTTTTGCTCTCCTCGGGGCCTTTCTCGGCACGTTGGTCGGGCGTTCTTCCCGGCATCGGGCCGATCGGAGCCATGGCCCTGCTTTTGAGCGCCACCTACACCCTGCCGCCGTCCACCGCCCTGATCATGTTTGCCGGGATCTACTACGGATCCATGTACGGGGGCTCCACGACTTCCATTCTGGTCAACATCCCTGGGGAGCCCAGCTCCGTCGTAACCTGCATCGACGGCAACCAGATGGCCCGGAAAGGCCGCGGGGGATCCGCCCTTTTCATCGCCGCGATCGGCTCTTTCATCGCCGGGACGATCGCCTTGCTCATCCTGACCTTTCTGGCCCCCCTGTTGGCCGAGGCCGCCTTGAAATTCGGACCGCCGGAATTTTTTGCCATCGCCGTTTTCGGGCTCATCGTCTTGTCCCAGCTGAGCGGCCAAGGGCTCCTGAAGTCCTTTCTCATGATCGGCATCGGGATCCTCCTGAGCACGATCGGCCTGGACGTCATCACCGGCAGGCCCCGGCTGAACTTCGGCACGGTCAGCCTACAGCAGGGGATCGACTTCGTGCCCATTGCCATGGGGCTCTTCGGCATTGCGGAAGTTCTGCAGGTGGCCGAAGAAAAGATCACGGGGAAAAAGCAGGTGGTTCGGGTGCGGCTCCGGGAGCTACTCCCCAATCGCGAGGAAGCCAAGCGGAGCGTCGGCCCCGTCGTCCGCGGGTCTTTCCTGGGTTTTCTGACCGGCTTGATTCCGGGCCCGGCCGCCGTCATCTCCACGTTTCTTTCCTATACCCTGGAGCGGAAGATCAGCAAACGCCAGAAGGAATTCGGCCAGGGAGCGCCGGAGGGAGTCGCGGGCCCCGAATCGGCGAACAACGCCTCGGCCGTAGGGGCCTTTGTTCCCCTCCTCTCCCTCGGAATCCCGTTCGCCCCGCCCACGGCCCTTCTCCTCTCGGCCATGATGATCCACGGAGTGACCCCGGGACCCCTTTTGATCCAGCAGCGTCCCGATGTTTTTTGGGGGGTGATCGCCAGCATGTATATCGGCAACTTCATGCTCCTGGCCTTGAACCTTCCTCTGGTGGGGCTCTTTGTCAACATCCTGCGCACCCCCAAGAACCTGCTCATGTCCTGCATCCTCCTTCTGTGCATCGTCGGCGGATTCGCCGTCAACAACTCTGCCGTCGATCTGTGGATCATGCTCTTGGCCGGAGTCGCCGGGTATATCTTCAAAAAGCTGAACTTCTCGGTGGCCCCTCTCGTGTTGGCCCTGGTCATCGGCCCGATGTTGGAGGATTCCCTCCGCCAGTCGCTGATGCTTTCGCAGGGGGATTTAAGCGTTTTCTATACCCATTCCCTATCCCGATATCTGTTCCTATCCGCCGGGGTCATCGTCCTCTCCCCCGCCCTCCTCCGGCTCCTGAAATATCGGATGATCCGCAGGAGATGATCCGGTATCACTCCCTGGGCGGAAGCTGAAACCGGCTTTACCCTTTGCGGAGAGAGAAGGAAGGAAAAGGCCTGTCAGGCCCGCGCCCGAACATCATTTTCGTCATCACCGACCAGCAGCGGTATGACGCGATCCGCGTGGCGCGGCTGAAAAAGAGGAGCTATCCCGGGTCCTCCTCAATTGGCGCATGCATCAGCAGCAGATCAAAGGGAAACTGCGGGGCTCAGGGAGGACGGTCGTCGAAGAGGGGGCCCCAGGTTGGCCTATTTACTTCCGCTGCGAGGATCCGTTTCCCGCCAATTTTTGCTTGACAACCCCTCTCTTTGCTTATATTTATCAGAGTGTCGAAGGAAAATTACCCATGTCATTTCGACCCAGGTTTTTTTCCGTGGCACAATTTTTCAATAAGGAGGAAAGGTATGAAAAAATCGGCAATTTTGACGATGGCGATGGTCGTCTTTTTTGGATTCACGGCGACTTCGTTGGCCCAGGATAAATATCCTTCGAAGTCCGTAGAGATCATCGTCTCGTGGGCGGCCGGCGGCGCGACCGATGTTCTGTTCCGCGCTGTGGGCGCCGTGTTCCCCAAGTACGCCAACAATCAGCAGCTGATCGTTAAAAACGTTCCCGGCGGCGGCGCCGCCATCGGGTATACGGAAGCGATGAAGGCAAAGGGGGACGGGTACGGGGTTGTGGCCACGGCCACTCCCATGATCACCAAGATCCACATGAGCAACGTGAAGTTCAGCGCCGCCACCTTCGCCCCGGTCATCATGATCGCCGATAACTCCTGCTTTCTCCTGGTTCACAAGGATTCCCCCTACAAGGATGTCCGGGATTACATCGCCGACGCCAAGAAACGGCCCGGGCAGATCAATATGGGCAATGCGGGGGCCGGGGGAGGGTATCATCTCGCCTCGCTGGCGTTCCAGAGCTTCGCGGGGATCAAGCTGAACCACATCCCCTTTGAAGGCGGCGGGCCTTCGATCACCGCCCTCATGGGGAAACACGTGGATTCCATCATCGTTTCCGCGCCCGAAGGGGTCCCCCAGGCTTTAGCCGGGGATCTGAGACTGCTGGGAATCTTCGGGGATGAACGCTTGGCAAAATTCCCGAATGTCCCCACGGCCAAAGAACTTGGACTCAACTTCAATATCAGCATGTGGCGCGGGGTCCATGCCCCCAAGGACACGCCCCCGGCTATTATCGCCCAACTCCACGACATCATCAAAAGATGTCTGACCGACGCCGATTTCAAAAAGAAATGCGATGAGTTGGGCGTGCAGGTCAAATACCTGAACGCCGAAGACTACGGCAAATTCATGCTTTCCGAGGATGCCCGCTACAAAGAGCTGATCATGAAGGAAAAACTCGGCGAAAGATACAAATAGAAGATAAACCGCCGAGCACGCGGAGAACGCAGAGAAAGATTGAAATGTGAGGACCCGCAAGAAATCGGTTTTTTGAATTTTATCTTTGATTCGTTGACTCTCCGATTTCTGCGCGCTCTGCGGCGAAAAGGAAAAAGGGCGAAATGTTTTTTGCCCTTTTTCTCTCCCCCTCTCCCCGTTTCCCCTTTTTGTTTTTTCCCCATCATGGCCCGGAGGCTCTTATGACCCGGTTGGAAGAAATCGAAATCAAGGAAAAACGGCTTCACCGGCTCATGGACGAGAAGGATCTCGATGCGGTCCTTTTAAAAAAACAGCCCAATTTCTCCTGGCTCACCGCCGGCGGCTACAATATGGTGGGGACCGCCACGGACTTGGGCATGACTTCCCTGCTCGTCGCCCGGACCGGCCGTTTCGTCATCGCCAACCGGATCGAAGCCCCGCGCATGATGGAAGATGAGGGGTTGGCCGATCTCGGATTCAAGCTCCGCGAACACGAATGGTATGCGGACCGGGAAGCCGAACTCGTGCAGAAAGCCGTTGGGAATCTGCATCGGGTCGGGGCCGACGTGAATTTTGGTTCGTGCCAAAATATCGATGGTGACCTCAAGAAGCTGCGCTACTCTCTGACCGAGAGCGAGAAGGAGCGGTATTTTTTCTTGGGTGAAAAGCTCTCGCGGGCCATCGAAAAAACGGCGCTCGGGGTCCGCCCCGGGGACGCCGAGTGCGAAGTCGCCGGCCGGCTGGCGGCGGAACTCTGGAAAGACCGCATCGATCCCACGGGATTCCAGGTGGCGGCCGATGAGCGGGCCTTTCAATACCGGCATCCCATCCCCACCGCCCGCCTGATCCGGAAATATGTAATGATCTGCGCCAACGCTCGTTACAAAGGACTGATCACCACAATCACTCGGATTGTTCATATCGGCAAGCCGGATCCTCAGTTGATCCGGCAGTTCACCGTTTAACTGCGAGATCGAATGCCGCATGATCCTGGCTACAAAGCCGGGGCTTCCCATCTCCGCGCCCCTGCAGGAAGGAATGGAAGCATACAAAGAGTTCGGGTACGAGAACGAATGGAAATTGCACAACCAGGGGGGGGCCCAAGGTTATCTGGCCCGCGACATCCGGGCCGTTCCCGGCGCCATGGAACCGATCGAAGAAAATCAGGCGATCTGTTGGAACCCTTCGATCACGGGAACGAAAACCGAGGATGCCTTCATTGCCACGAAGGACGGGCCGCTGATGATCACCCATCCGGTGATCTTTCCGACCATTGCCTATCACAGGAAGGGTGTGCATCTGATAAGACCGGGAATGATGATCTTAGACTAAAAATGAAAAAACGGAATATTGATGGTCTCGTAAAAAGTCTGAAAATGGGCTATTCCGTCATTCCCGTGAAAACGGGAATCCAGTCTTTTCAATATCTTGGCAGATTCTGGATTCCCGCCTGCGCGGGAATGACGACTTTTTACGAGATCATCGATATTGATGGCTGCGCAAAAAGCTCCAGCTGCGAGGCGCGCATAGATTAAGGAGTAGGGGCGATTCACTAATCGCCCCTACAGGTGCGCCGCAACGACGAAGTTGAAGCGCAACGCCGCAGATGGACTTTTTACGAGACCATCAAAGGTTTTGCCATGAATCGTTGGGAAAGATGGACGGCTGCTTTTTTGATTTTTTTGGGCGGCGGCGCGGCTGCTCTGGCCTACCGGATGGGCTTTGGGGACCTCCGCCACCCCGGCCCCGGATTTTTTCCTTTCTGGCTGTCGGCGATCCTGGCCTTCCTTTCTTTCATTTATCTTTTTACGATTCCGGGTTCCCATGCCCAGGCGCGGCCTTTGTGGGAAAAGGGGGCCTGGACCAGACCCTTCCTGGCGGCCTTCGTGATGTTTGTTTATGCCGTTCTGATGGGAGAGTTGGGGTTTTTCTCCTCCACCTTCCTTCTCTTCTTAGCCTGGCTGATCATCATCGAACGGGAAAAATGGAAAACGATCGGTCTGGTTTCCCTGGCGGGAACTTTCTGTTTTTATCTCGTTTTCGCCTTTCTCCTGAAGGTCCCGCTTCCCAAGGGGATTCTTTTTTAGCCGAGGAGCAGATCGTTGGATTATTTTTCGGGCCTATTGACGGGCTTCTCCTTAGCCCTCACCCCTTACAACCTCCTTTTCGGTTTTATCGGAGCCCTCCTGGGCACGGCCGTGGGCGTTCTGCCGGGCCTCGGTCCCGCCGCCACGATTTCCCTTCTTCTGCCCCTAAGCTACGCCATAGGTAACCCCATAACCTCGATCATCATGCTGGCCGGGATTTACTACGGCGCCATGTACGGAGGTTCGACCACTTCGATTCTCCTCAATATTCCCGGAGAGGCGGCGTCCGTCGTTACCTGCATCGACGGGTACCAGATGGCGAAAAAGGGGCGCGCGGGAGCGGCCCTGGGGATGGCGGCCATCGGCTCTTTTATTGCCGGAACGGTTGGAGTCATCGGCCTGACCTTTGTGGCCCCCCCTCTTTCGGCGTTCGCCCTCAAGTTTGGCCCTCCCGAATATTTTTCGCTCACCATTCTCGGTTTGATGCTGGCCACGTACCTTTCCGGCAAATCCATCCTTAAGGGGATGATCATGGCCGTGGCGGGGCTTCTTTTGGCCACCGTGGGCATGGACCCGGTTACGGGGAACACCCGGTACACTTTCGGCCTTCTGATTCTCGAAGATGGGTTCGATTTCCTGACTCTCGGAATGGGGCTTTTCGGGATCGGAGAAATTTTTTCGACTCTGGAAGGAAAATTGAAGGCGGAGTTGGTGACCACGAAGATTACCAACCTCTGGCCGACCCTCAAGGATTGGGCAATTTCAAGAGGCTCGGTCATTCGCGGCTCCGGGATCGGATTTTTCGTCGGGCTCCTGCCTGGCGGCGGCGCCGTCATCGCTTCGCTGCTGGCGTATGCGGTCGAGAAGAGGGTTTCCAAAGAGCCCCAAAAGTTCGGCCAGGGAGCTCTCGAGGGCGTGGCCGCCCCGGAATCGGCCAACAATGCCGCGGCCAGCGCTTCCTTCATTCCCATGCTCACCCTCGGCATTCCCGGCAACCCGGCCATTGCCATGATCTTTGCCGCCCTGCTGATCCAGGGGGTGACCCCCGGACCGCTGCTCTTGAGAGAGCACCCGAATCTCTTTTGGGGCGTGATCGCCTCCATGTACATCGGGAATGCTCTGCTCCTCGTCCTCAATCTTCCCCTGGTAGGCTTGTGGGTCCAGATGCTCAAGGTCCCCTACTCGATCCTTGCCCCCGTCATTGTGCTGATCTGCTCCATCGGCGTTTACAGCATGAAAAACGACGTTTCCGACGTCATGATGATGGTCATCTTCGGGGTCATAGGCTATTTTTTCCGCAAGCTGCAGTTCGAGCTCGGCCCCCTTCTCCTGGCCTTCGTCCTGGGGCGGATCCTCGAAAGATCTCTGCGCCAGGCGCTGTTGATCTCCCGTGGCGACGTGTCGATTTTCTTCACCCGCCCCATCTCCGCCGCCTTCCTCGCCGTTGTGGCGCTCATGATTCTAACTTCGATCGGGATGATTCTCTATAAACGGATGAAAGCGCGCCCGGCCCCCTAAAACGTTTGGGGCAACTCAGTTTCCTCAAAGGAAACGCCCCTTCTCCTTTAGCATTTCCTGCCGTCCTCGGCCTTTGATTGATCGGGGCATTCTCAAACTCAAATCCGCCCGCGACAGGGCAAACCGGCGCCTCCGAGGCATCCGGAGAGTCTCCCCGTCGTTTCTACCTGGACCGACCCTTGAAGATTGGCTATTCGCCGAGAACGACGATCCGCTTTTCGAGATCCGAGCGGCGGGCGGCATCGAGGACGGGCATGGTGGTGCGGACGATTTCTTCGGCGGAGGCAACGGGCGGGCGGCCTTCCCGGACCGCCTGGATGAATTCCCGAAGCTGCAGGGTATAATTGGAGGGCTCCTGGTCCCCGGAGAGGATTCTCTTCCCATCCAAATCCAGATGGTACCCGAATCCAAAGGGCTTGCCGCTTGCGTATTCGGTCAGCCGCAGAACGCCTTTGGTACCTACGAGAATCGCTTCGTGGACCGCCGGTGACGTGCTCAGGGAAAGGTGAACGGAAGCCGTTTCCCCGCCATCGAAGGAAAGAAGAATATCCGCCTCGTCCTCCCCTTCCCACTGAAAATTCTGCTTTCGCCGAAAAGGTGCACACCCGTTTGGGCATTTTCTTCATCCAGGTAAGAACCGAATCGAGAGAATGGCTTCCCTGCAGGAAGATGACCAATCCCCCGGCCTCTTCCTGCTTTTTCCACCACGTCGTCGGCGGCGCAGGAAAGTGGACCAGGAAGGAAATCTGGATTCGAAAGAGGTTCCCGATTTCCGGAAGGCGTCTCTCCAGTTCGAAGACGGCCTGGCTGAACCGGCGGCTTTGCCCGACCATAAAGCAGACCCCGTGGCGTTTCGCCTCCGCAACCATCGCCAAGGCTTCACCCGTGTTCAACGCCATCGGCTTTTCGATGAGGATGTGTTTTCGAGCCCGAGCTGCTGCCAGAGCCGCCGAGTGATGGAGATGGTTGGGCAGGGTAATGATCACGGCCGCTACATCTTCTCGGCTGAGAAGGTCCTCGTACCGGGCGGAAAACGCTTGGGCCCCAAAACGCTGGGCGGCATTTCTTGCTTTTTCTAAATCCGTGTCCGCCACGGCAATGAGCTCGGCCTCTTCCCGCAAATATTCGATCGCCGCGAAATGGGCTTGGGCGATGCGGCCGCAGCCAATCATGCCGAATGACAACTTATGCCCGGACATTTGCTCCTCCAAAGAATTTCTGAATCAACTCCAATGTAGTCGGTCGTTCAAACCCGTCTCCTTGTTGCCCGGGCAAGAAAGCAGGCGCCGAAGCCAAAAAGGGCCGGGAGAAACTTTCCAAATTCCGCCCGCATCGTTTCCGCAAAGAGACGCGGTGGCAAAGGGATGGCCGGGCGGAAACGGCGGAAGCCCGCGATGGGAAAAGAGGAATCACCGCCTTTTTTGGCGAGACGAATGCTTTTTTGCCCGGGCATGGGGCCATTTGGCCGAATAGAGATTTCTGTCGATCCGGGGATGATTCGGGTTTTTCCTTTCATTCAAGTCGAATTCGTTCGCGCCGCCGAAGCCCCGGCCATCCGGCGCTGCCGCCGGATCGCCGTAACGGTGGTGAAGACCGCCAGGATCAGGATGGTTAAGGCAATCGGCCGGGTCACCAAAATGGAAGGATCCCCCTGCGACATCACCAAGGAACGGCGGAAGTTCGACTCCATCATGAACTCCGAGAATTTGAGCCAGGACCATCGGCGAGACGGGATAATCGTATCGCATCATCAGATAGCCGATGAACCCGAAGACAACGCAGGTCACTAAGTCGTACATGACATTATTGATGGCGTAAGACCCGACCATACAGGCGATGAAAATCAGGGGGACCAAATACTTGCGGTCGATATTGATCACGCGGGCGAAAAAGCGGGCAAAGGTCAACCCTAAGATGACGAACATGAAGTTCGCTAAAATCATCCCGCCGAAGATCTGATGAACCAATTCCGCATGATCGCGGAAGAGCAACGGACCGGGTTGGAGGTTGTGAATCGTCAAGGCCCCCATCAGAACCGCCGTGGCCGCATCCCCGGGGATCCCCAAGGTGAGCATGGGCAGCATGTCCCCGCCGGTGCTGGCGTTTTCGGCGCATTGCGGCGCCGCCACTCCCTCCAAAATTCCGGTTCCGTATTTTTCCGGATGTTTGGAGGTCCGTTTGGCCTCGGCGTAGCTGATCAAAGAGGACGTTTCCGCCCCGATGGCCGGCGTGATCCCCACGATCAGGCCGATGAGGCAAGAGCGAATAAAGGTAATTGTGCACGCGGTCAATTCGCGGAATTTGGGGATAATGTCCTTCAAAACGGCGGTGGCCTTGGGCGCCGTGACGATGGTCTCGATCTGTCGGAAACCCTCGGAAAGGGCAAATAGGCCGATCAGCATGGGGACGAAAGAAAACCCCCCGGTGAGCTCGATCATTCCGAAGGTAAAACGGGGGAATCCCCCCATGGGATCCAGACCCACCATGGCGATGAGAAGGCCAAGGGCGCCGGAGATCAGGCCCTTCAGCGGGGACCGCCCGGCGAGCGAGACCACCACCGAAAGTCCGAATACCGCTAAGGCAAAATATTCCGGGGCGCTGAAGCGCAGGGCGAAGCTGGCCAGAATCGGCGCGAAGAAGGTGAGACAGAGGGCGGTAAACGTCCCGCCGATTCCCGAAGCGATCGTGGCCATCCCGATGGCTTTGCCGGCCATGCCCTTTTGGGCCAGGGGGTACCCGTCGAAGGTGGTGGCCACCGCCGCCGGTGTCCCCGGGGTCTTGATCAGGATGGAAGCGATGCCTCCGCCGTAGATGCCTCCCGTGTAAATCCCCAACAGCATCACGATCCCGGTGATCGGAGACATGCCGAAAGTAAAAGGAACCAGCAGGGCGATCCCCATGGTGGCCGTGAGACCGGGAATGGCCCCGACAATAATGCCCATGAAAGAGCCCAGAACAAGGGCCAGAAGGTTATAGCCTGAGAGGATGGTGGCGAACCCTTTTAGCAGAAGACCCAAATCAACCATGGGCGCAATTCCTCAACCTTGGGCTACCGAAGCCAACCTTCCGGCAGGGGTACGTTAAAGAGCGTGGAGAAGATTAAATAGATGACCACGGGCACAAGGACCGCAAAGAGAAGCAAACGGGGCAGGCGCCTTTCCCCTAAGACCAGGCCGAAAAGAAACAGATAGATAAGAGTGGAAATTAGAAATCCGGCATAGGCCACCACGGCCGCATAGGCGCCGGTCAGCAAGGCGATGAGCACGACCCGGCGCCGGTTCTCTCCCACCAAGGGCTCTTCCAGCTCATTCGCCTTACCCCTCAAGGCCCGGCCCAACAGCAATCCGGCGGCCAGGAGCAAGCAGCCGGAAACGCCGCGGGGAATCAGCGTGGGGGCGCCGATCAGCGCCTCCTTGGGCCACCGCGCCGATTCATAAAAAACATAGAGACAAATCGGAACCAGGATCAAGGCAACCCAGATATCCGCTTTCTTCATGGACACCCGGTCCATAGGACCTCCGCAACATTTTGCCCGAGGCGGATGATCTCTCATCCGCCTCCCGATCAACGGGGAAGAAAGGGGTTACTTCTCCTTGAGCAACCCCACGCTTTCCAATGCCGGGCGGTGGAACGATTCCATGTCGCCGAGGAATTTGCCGAGATCTTTTGCGTCCATATAAACCGTGGCCAGCCCTAAGTCATAGGCCAGCTTCTGGAATTCCGGATCGTCGAAGCATTTCTTGAAACCTTCGGTCAGGATCTTCATGCGGTCCGCGGGAACTCCTTTGGGAGCGCCCAGGGCCCGCCAGTCATAGATGATCTTGGGGTTCGGATACCCTGCCTCGGCGATGGTGGGCACATCGGGGTAGAGCCAATGCCGTTTGGCATCCTCCAGATAGAGAACTTTAACTAATTTGGCTTGGTAAAGCTGTAAAATTTCACTGATCGTGGTGACGGCCACGGTAACATGTCCTCCCTGAAGGGCGGTCCGGGCCGGAGCCGAGCCGTCGAAGGGCACATGAACGATCTTGACCTTCTCCCGCACGCCTAAAGAGGCCAGAGACAGATGCTGGACGCTGCCCGCGCCGGCATGTCCGGCGGTAACGACCCCCGGGCTCTTCTTGGCAAATTCGATCAAATCTTGCAGGGTTTGAAACTGGGAGCCGGCTTTCACACTGGCGCAGGCCCCTTCGATGTTAATCATTTGGATCAGGGAAAAGTCCTTATAGGAAAGGGGAGCCAGGCCCATCATCCGATAGTTGCTCAAATGGAAGGTAATGACGCCGGCGGTGTAGCCATCCGCGGGGGCCGTCGCCACGGATCCCATCCCGATTGCCCCCAACCCTCCGGTCTTGTTGACCACATTCACATTCACGCCAAAGTGTTTCTTGGCGTTCTTCACCAGGGTTCTGGCAATCGTGTCCGTTCCGCCCCCGGCGGCCCAGGGGACCACCAAGGTGATGTCTTTGGTTGGAAACTGTTGGGCCACGGCCCCGGATGGAAACAAGAGGGCAAGGCCGAAGAACAAAACCACCAACCCAATGTGCCGTCGCATCATGACTGCCTCCTTTCGGCGCACCAACCGGCGCGCCCCTTTAGAAGTTTATGGAGATTACGGCCCTTTCGCAGGCGTATTATAGCCATATGAATTGGGGGTGTCAAACAGGGGATCGGGGGGGTTCTTTCTTTTTCCGCATGCTTGCTCGGATCGATTGGTGCCAAAACCACAAGTCATAGCCAAATCTTCAGGGAACTACTTCGGCAATTTTGCCGGTGAAAATAGTGGTTTAAGGTCAAAAAACACCTATTCTGGAAACATATTCTTTTGAATTTCAAGACCTTTGCTTGGTCCGACCGCGACGCCACGCACGGAAGAGCGGGTTACTTGAAAGGGTGGGAAATTTTAAGGGCCTCCGCCAGGGTGACCAAATCCTTCACCGTGTTCGGCGGCAGGGGGATGCCCTCCTTCAATAACTTTACTTCGGTGCGGTGTTCGGGTTCGCCGGGCACAAGGATTTCTACGGTTCCTTTCGCTTTGGCGCTCCCTTTGACGCTCTTAATATAAGCATCCATGTTCTTCTTGAATTCTTCCCGGCCGATGAAGCAATCCGGGTCTAAAGCCATGAAGGAATGGCAAGTCCCTTGAATTCCCGAGGAATCCTCTTCGTAAAGGCTCTTTATGATTTTGGTCCATTTCCCGCCCGTCAGGACCGCCGTCAGCATTTCGTGAGCCAGCACCAACCCGTACCCTTTGTGGCCTCCCACCGGCGCGAGGGCGCCGCCCCCTTCGTAGCCTTCATACGGGTCTTCCGTAGGCACGCCTTCTTTATCAACGGCCCACCCGAGAGGAATGGCCTCGCCCTTTTTCCGGCAAAGGATCAGTTTGCCCGAAGAGACAACGCTCAGGGAAAAATCCAGAACCACGGGCAGGCATTGGTCTGCCGGGAACGCGTAGGCTAAAGGATTATTGCCGACGATCCGCTGGCGCCCCCCCCAGGGAAACATCATGGGCGCGGAATTGGAGACAACATAACCGATGAAATCTTTCTTGAGGGCCATCATGGGGAAAAGACCGGCAACTCCAAAGTGCCCGCTGTCTTTGACCGAAACCCAGCCCATCCCGTGCTCTTCGGCCTTTTGGACGGCTTTTTCCATCCCCCGAAACGCGGCAAGATGCCCCATGGAGCCGTGGGCATCGAGAAACGCGGTCGCCCCTTTCTCCTTGACAACGGTAAGCTTGCTTTCCTTGCGGACAAACCCCTTCTGCAGCCTCTGGATGTAAATCGGCAGCCGCGTGACCCCGTGAGTCTCCACCCCCCGCAGGTCGGAACGTACAAGGAGATCGGCCACGATTTTTGCCTCTTCCCCCGGAACGCCGACCTTTCGCATACGCCTGACCGCAGAAATTTCTCAAATCCTCAAATTGAACTCTCTGACTTTCAATTTTTTCCATGTCCCGCCTCTTCTTATAATTATTGTTGTTGCCCTTCACCCGAACCCAACGAGCTTCTTACCCGCCGGCCAAGAGCTTAAGGAAAGTTAGCTGGTCCCCCTCGCCCAATTCCTGTCGGGCAATTTCTTCTTTTAAAATAAACCTGCCATTGATCCGCATCTGGATCGTCGGGTCCATCCTTTTCGTCCCCGCTTCCAGAAGCGCATCCTCAAGCCGCTGTCCATATTTGGCAATCAAATCCTCGACCAACTGCGGAATCGAATGGCCCGGGAAAGAGTACGGGTGCCGTCCCTCGCGAAAAAGGTCGTAGATGACAGGGAACCCGATGAATTCAATTTCGATGTTCATAAAGGATTTTCCCGGCAGAATCACAGAAACCATAGCGATGGACGATCTGAGATTACTTGACCGCCAAGGGCCAGTTTGCCGGAACGGGCAGCCTGGGTTCGGTGGTCTTTAGAGTTGGCAGGGGAAACGATCTCAATCTTGCCGTTCAGCCATTGCATGACCTGAGTGTAGGCACGCAGATTTTGTCCGGAAAATTTATGGCCGGGCGGCGCAAATTTTACGCCGTAGCCGGCGGGGGTTCCGCCATCCGGGATTTCGATCTCCAAGGCGGCCTTGCGGATGTTGTCCGCGGTCGGCTCCCCGAATTTTTTAACCGCATGTTCGATGGTCTGCATCAGGGCCCAGGAATGGGCAAAGCCCATCGTCGCATGGGCGGGAGGCGAAGCCTCCTTATACTTCTGGTTGTATCGGGTTAGGTACTCCTCGATGACCGGCCCCATTTCCTTTTTCAACTTGCTCCGGTCCAAGTTCTGGGCGGGAGCAATCGCGGCGCAATAAATATACTGAACCAGCTCCGGGCCGAGCTGCTTTTCCAAATTCAGGAAATTGTCATACCCCGCTCCATGGCCGATGATGGCCTTCACCTGCAGACCCATCTCCCGAGCCTGGCGGAGGAAGAGGACGATATCCGGGTAATAACCGGTATGCAAAAGGACGTCCGGCTTGGCCGCCTTGAGTTTCAGGACGAGGGAGGACAGATCCTTGGTTTTAAAATCGTACCCCTCGGTCAGCAAGACCTTCATTTGATTGTTTTTCGCCTGCAGAAGGTTAGCTTCCTTCACACTGACCCCGTATGGGCCGTCTTCGTAGATCACTGCCACCTTCACTTCCGCCGGGCTCTTATACCCAAGCTTGGCATAATGATCACGCAGGAGAGCGACGGAGCTTTCCCCGAATTGCGAACCCATAGGCTGGGCGCGGAAAACATACTGAAGGTTTCGATTTTCAAGAACTCCGTCGGCAATGGCTACCGTAATCCAAAGGATGGTCTTATTTTTGTCGCACATGGGCGCCAGGGGAACGGCAATGGCGCTGGAATAAATGCCCAGAATGGCCGGCACCTTCTCGATATTGATCAGACGCTCGGCCTCACGAATCGCAATATCCGGGTTGGATTGCGCATCGGCTTCCACGGGTACGATTTCATACTTATCCAGGATCCCTCCCCTGGCATTCCACATATCAATGGCCACCAAGGAACCCCTTTGCCCTGCAATCCCCCCTGCCAGCGCAAAGCCTCCCGTAAGGGAGTGCATGACGGCAATCTTCAATTTTTCTTTGGCAAAAGAAGGAGAGTACGCCAAAGATATGACAAGCATGACAATAACTGCGGTCGCCAGCGCCCTTTTCATAAAAACCTCCTATTTTTGAGTGATATCTGACAGGTGACTCTTTTCCGCAAACCTTATTCAAAGGATCTAAATCCCCAATTTCTTGTAAGTATCTTCCGTCGGAATCCCCTCCTTGTTCCAACCGCGCTTCTCGTAATAATCCGCCAGCATGATGTTGAACGGGGGAAGGTGTCTTCCGCACCCGCCGTCATCTACCCGGTGGGTAAGAATCCTCAAGGGCAGGGTATCGTTTTTGCGGCTCATGCCCCAGCCCACGTTCAGTTTCCGCTTCAGGTTGACGCACCGCTCCCCCACTTCGAGGAGATCCTGGACGGACAATTCCCAGCCGGCCACATCTTTCAGCCAGTTGCTAACATCCTTCAATTGTACTCCGCCCAGGATGCTGAATTTGCACATGGCCAGGTTTTCCCATATGGCCACCGCATTTTGCACCTTTACCGTCATCTCGGGTTTGCCTTCAGACTGGAACCGGTCCAGGACCTTATCAATCCCCACTTCGGGGAAAGTCGTGGCTCTCTCAAACCAGAAAGTGTACGAACTCGTGTGGCAGGGTCCCCGGACCGAGGTGGCATACGTGAGCGCGAGGCTGGAATAGGCTCTTGGGTCATGAGCCGGCAGGGCCATGTTATTGATCTGGATGGCATACTCCGAAGCCATCCCGCCGATTCTTTCGGCCGTAACCTGCAAGCCATCGGCCAGCAAATCTCCAAAGCCCCGGCGCTCCGCGATCATGCGGATGAGACCTTCGGCCGCCCGTGCATCGCCCCATTTTAAATCCAATTCGCCCAATTCCTTGGAGCCGATCAAACCCTTTTCGTACATTTCCATGCAGAAGGACACGGCCGCCCCTGTTTCGATCGTGTCCATCCCCAGGCGATTCGTCAGTTCGTTCAAACGCATGACCGCGGGCATGTCGTCAATCAGACAGTTGGAACCTAACAGGGCCAGGGTTTCATATTCCGGGCCTCCTGTCTCTTCCACCAGGGGATCAATGCTTCCCCCGACGACCCGCCCGCAGCCCACCGGACAGCTGGCGCAGAAGAACTGCTTCTTCAGGTACTTTTCCTTCATCAGCTGCCCGCTGAGTTTCTGCGCTTGCTCCGTGTATTTTCCCTGGGCCCAATTCCTGACCGGGAGATCTCCAAGAGACTCGCAGGGAACCACAATCCCCGGCGTTCCGAAAGCGCTCATCCCCTTCATCTTGCCGGTCAAGGATGGAACAAGTTCTTTCATCCGCCCGCGCAGGGATTCGGCATCCAGTACGGGAATCTCCCCGGTCCCCTGAACTACGACCGCTTTCACCTTCTTCGATCCCATCAGGGTCCCCAACCCGCAGCGCCCGGCTGTGCGCGCATCCGTCCCATCGGTAAAGACCCCGCAGAAACGGACGAGCTTTTCCGCCGCCGGCCCGATGCAGGAGATCTGAGTCTTTTCCCCCCATTCCTTTTTGAGGATCTGGTCTGTTTCAAAGCAGTCTTTTCCCCAAAGAAGAGCGGCATCCTTAAATTCCAGTTTTTCATCCCTTAGCAGCAAATATATGGGCTTATCGGCCTTTCCCAATAGGATCATTCCGTCATAACCCGTTCGCCTAAACTCCCGCCCCCAATGCCCGCCTACGGAGGATTCTCCCCAGAACCCCGTAAGGGGCGATCGACCGGCGATTCCGTGCCTTCCGGAGAGAACAACCGGAGTCCCAGTGAGGGGTCCGGTCATGATCAACAAAGGGTTTCCGGGGCTCAGCGGCTCCGCCCCGGCCTCGGCAAACTGGCCATAGAGATAAGCCGACAACCCGGCCCCGCCGATATATTTTTTTAAAATCTCGGGCTCGACCTCCATCGTCTTGGAACTTCGGTTCTCCAAATTGACGATTAGGATTTTCCCGTATTTTCTGCCCATAATTCCCTCCTATTCCTATTTTCCGCACCCCCCCTTCAAGGAGGAGATAGGCGGGATGAAGGAGAACGGACTTAGAGTTTGTCCGTAAATAGTACTCCCCCCTTTGTAAAGGAGGGCTGGGGGGATTTCCCCAATGCGGGCAAAGCAAATTCCCCTAAACCTCCCTTTTTCAAAGGGGGATTTAAAGGCAGCGGCATACTTAAGAACAAGGTTTTATCACTTCAAGGCAGCAATGATCTCGCGGAGGAAAACCGGCAAGTCATCGGGCAAACGAGAGGTGATCAAGTTGCCGTCACGCACCACCTCTTGATCCACATACTTTGCCCCGGCGTTGATCACATCGTCCTTAATGGAAAACAAGCAGGTCATCGTCTTCCCTTTCAAGACCCCGGCCGAAGCCAAGCACCCACCCGGCGTGGCAGATGGTGGCCACAATCTTCCCCTGCTCCATGCAGTCCCGAACGATTTTGAGCACCGCCTGGCTGCGCCGGAGATAGTCGGGGGCAAAACCGCCCGGGATGATGATGGCGTCAAAATCGGCGGCGCTCACCGCATCCGCGTTTACCAAGTCGTTTACGCTTTTGAAGGACAGGCCCCCGGGGGCCGGCAACCCGTTCAGGCTGGAGTATTCCTTGGCGCCCGTGCCGATGATTGAAACCTTGGCCCCGGCTTCTTTCATCCGGAAATAGGGGTACCAGAACTCGAACTCCTGATACATTTTTTCCACAAAGATGCCTACGCGTTTTCCTGACAATTCCATGATTGACCCTCCTTTTCTTTTGGGTTACAGAGTGCAGCAAACTGAAATCCGGAACAAATAATATTCACCGCAGAGGACGCTGAGACCGCAGAGAAAAAAATCAAGGGAATAATGATTGATGGTTTCGTAAAAAGTCGTCACTCCGGTGAAAACCGGAGTCCAGGGAATCTATAACTAATCCAAAAATACTGGATTCCGGCTTTCGCCGGAATGACGGAAAAAGGGAATTTGTGACTTTTTACGAGATCCTCACAATTCCATGGGTTAGGAATTTGAAATTTATTTCAAATGGCCAAATATTCCCTCTGGATCTCCTCGTTGTTTTTGATCTCCTCCGGAGACCCCTCGAATTTGATCACCCCTTCGTCCATCAGGTAGCAGCGATTGGAGATTTCCAGGGCCATGTCGGTATTCTGCTCCACCAGAAGAAGGGTCGTGCCCTTTTTCTGGATCTCCTTCAGGACCTCGGCGATCTTCTCCACCATAATCGGACTCAAACCCTCGGAGGGCTCATCGATGAGAATTAATAAAGGGTCGGAGACTAAAGCCCGGGCGATGGCCAGCATCTGCTGTTCCCCTCCGCTCAGGCTGGTTCCTTCCTGGGTCCATCGCTCCTTCAGGCGGGGGAAGATTTGGGCAACCTGTTCGAATAGCCTCCCGACCTTGGTCTTGTCCCGATTTTTCAGCGTCGCCAGCTTGAGATTCTCAAAGACGCTCAGTCCCGGAATGATTTTCCGTCCTTCCGGAACCAAGCTGATCCCTCTTTGGGAAACCAGATGGACCGGAACGCCGGTGATTCTTTCCCCCACGAAATAAATTTCCCCGGACTTGGGGGGCACCAAGCCCATGATGCTCCGGATGGTCGTCGTCTTTCCCGCCCCGTTGCGGCCCGAGAGGAGGACAATTTCCCCCTTTTCCACCCCGAGCGATACGCCCTGCAGAATATGGCTCTGTCCGTAATAGGTATGGATATTTTGGACTTTCAGCATTATTCCTTGACCCCTCCGAGATAAACCCTTCTGACTTTTTCGTTCGCCCGGATCTCCTGCGGATTTCCCCGGGCGATGACCTCGCCCTCATGGAGAACGGTGATTTTATCGGAAAGGTCCATGACCACTTTCATCTTATGCTCCACCAAGATCACGGAAAGCCCTTTGGCAATTTCTTTGATCAAGGCGACGGTCTCGCGGGTCTCTATGGGGCTGAGCCCGGAAGTAGGCTCATCCATCAGGAGAAGGATCGGTTCGGTTCCCAAAGCCACGCCGATTTCCAGATGCCGCTGATCGCCGTAGGAAAGGTTGGCGGCCAGGTTATCCCTTTTCTCCCCCAACCCGATTTTCCGCAGAATCGCTTCCGCTTTCTCGTTGATCGTTTGGTGATCCTCCGCTTTCGACCAGCAATTGTAGGAAGTCCTTCGCGATTGAACGGCCAGACGCACATTTTCAAAGGCGGTCAGCTTGGGGAAAATGTTCGTAATTTGGTACGAAGTGGCGATTCCTCTGTGGGAGATGACGTGCTGTTCCAAACCCGTGATCTCCTCGCCGTTGAACCAGATTCGTCCCTGGGTGGGTTTCAATTCCCCATTGATCAGCTTGAAGAGAGTGCTTTTGCCGGCGCCATTGGGGCCGATGATGGATTGGACCTCGTTTTTTTCCAGATGAAAATCCACCTCGGCCACCGCGGTGAGCCCGCCGAATTTTTTCGTCAGCTTCTCCGTTCTCAGGACTTCCAATTCCCCCGCCCTCTTTCCTGGCCGGACCCCTTGTACCGATCGGCCCAATCGCGAACCGTTCCCCAGATTCCCTGGGGGAAAAACAGAACGCAGAGAACAAAAATGGGGCCCAGAACGATCATCCAGTACTGGGTGAAACCGCTGATAATGTCTTCCAGATAAAGAAAAGCCCCGGCCCCGATAAAGGGGCCGAAAAAGGTCCCCGGCCCGCCCAGAAGGGTCATCAACAGGATTTTTCCCGATGTTTCCCAGTAGAGCTGCTCCAACCCGACAAAGCTGATGTAGATGGTGTGCAGGGCTCCGGCCAAACCGGAAAAGGTCCCCGAAAGAATAAAGGAGAGCCATTTTATCCGGTTGGTATGGTACCCCAAGGCCCGGGCTCTTTTTTCATTTTCACGGATCCCCTGCAAGCACTTTGCCAAAAGGGGATTCGAGGATCCGGCTCAGAATCAGAAGGGAAATCACGATGAGGGCCCAGACGAAAAAATAAAAACGCAGGGGGGTGTAAATGTTGAAGGAAAACAAACCCGGAATTTCCAGCGGGGGGTGGGGAATGTTTCTCAGCCCCGGCTCGCCGCCGGTCAGGGATTCCCAGATGCTGGCCGTAAAATAGAGCATCTGGGCAAAGGCCATGGTCAGGAGGGCAAAGTAAATTCCCCGCCGCCGCAGACAAAAGAAACCGATGACCATGGCCCCGATGCCGGAAACCAGGACTCCCGCCCCAATTCCCGTCAGGAGGGAACAATTCGTGCGGATCAAAACGATTCCGGTCGTGTAGGCGCCCAACCCGAAGTACGCGGCATGGCCGAACGAAAGCAACCCCGTGTAGCCGTATAAGATGTTATACCCCAGAGCCAAAAGACCCCAAATGATCATCTGCGTGGCCAGGGCTTCATAAGGCAGCGCAAAAGGGATCAGGGCCAAAACGAGGATGATCATCAAAATCGGATGATCGGAGATCCACTGGAAAATTTTTTTTGCCCTCGTGGCTGGAAGCATGAATGAATTTCCTTGCTCTTTCTATTCCAAAAGACCGGATATTCCAAACAAACCGCTGGGCTTGATTAAGAGGACGACCGCCATGGCGATAAAGATCACGATATTGGACATCTCCGGCATGAACAAGGAAGTCAAGCTGACGACCTGCCCCAGGAGCAATCCGCTGATCACCGCCCCTTTCAGACTTCCCATCCCCCCGATGACGGTCACCACGAAACACTCCACGAGCATGGCGATTCCCATTTCCGGATAAACCCCCCGCATGGGCGCCGCCAGGATCCCAGCCAACCCCGCCAGACCGGTCCCGATTCCAAACACCATGAGCCAAATCTTGGAGATATCGATCCCCAAAACCCGGACCATTTCACTGTCCCGGGTTCCTCCCCGGATGATCAATCCCACATTGGTCTTTTCCAAAAACACCCATAACGCCGGCAATAATGGCGGCCGTCACGATGATCACGAAAATCCGATAAAGGGGAAACGAAAAAAGGTTGAAGAAATTTACGCTTTGCTGCAGGATTGCCGGGGCATTGAAAGGATAACCCGTGGTCCCAAAAGTAATTCGAACCGCTTCGATCATGGTTAAAGATATGCCGAAGGTAAGCAATAAAGGGTAGTCCGGATTTAGGCCATAAAGACGGCGAACCAATAGATATTCGATGGCCACCCCGACCGCCCCGGTGACCAAGGGCACAATGATCAACCCGACCCAGAAGTTCCCGAAATATCCCATGCACAAGAGCGCCACATAAGCCCCCCACATGTAAAAGGCGCCATGGGCAAAATTGACGACGGTCAAAAGGCCAAAGATCAAGGAGAGCCCGATCGCCAATAAGACAAAGATCATCCCCAAAACCAGGCCGGTAAAAATCTGGAAGATCAGCATGTTAACGGGAATTCCAAACATCCGTCTTTCTCTTTCACCCTCCGGTTTTCAGGGCCGACAACCCTCCGCCATGCGCTTATTCCCCAAGGGAGGAATTTAGATCTTGTCCGTAAATAATATTCCCCCCTCGTAAAGGGGGAGGTGTGAAAAAATCGATTTGGCTCTTTTTCACGTCATTCCGGCAAAAGCCGGAATCCAGTGTCTTCAAGAACTTAGCAACTTTCTGACCCCGGTTTTCACCGGGGTGACGGCTGAAATTAAATTTTTTCACAGCGTCAGGGGGGGCGAGGGGGATTTCCCCACCGCGGGTCAAAGCAAATCCCCCTAAATCCCCCTTTTTCATAAAAGGGGGATTTAATCGCGGCTGCTTATTCAAGGATAAGCTCGTAAGAAAATTTTCGGCACAGGGATTCAAACCGAGATCGCCTCAGGAAAGCTGCCGGCTGAGCGGAACTCCTTCCTGCAGGCCAAGTTCTGCCGCCGGTCGCTCCATACCATCCGAAGCCTTCACTGTATCCACGACTTTGAAAACATCCCATTCCTCGGTCTTTTCCTTGCCTGTTTTCGACTGCAGGACAAACATGTCTTGGATGGACCGGTGATCCCAGGCTCGCATCCACTGCTTACCCTTGTAAAAGTCGTATTCAAATCCTTCGAGGGCGAGGACGACTTTCTTCGTATCCATTCCCCCGGCCCGCTCCACGGCGCTGAGAATTCCCCGTACTCCGCTATAGGCATACCCGGACATATCCGTGGGCGGTCTCCCCCACCGCTTGCGGTAATTGGCTACGAATGTTTTGGCGGTGGGGATCATGCTTTCCAACCCCCAGTAGAAGGTGGCCCCCCCGATCATGCCTTCATAGGCTTCATCCCCCGCGGCCATTCGCGAGGTTAGGACGATTAAGGGGCAGATGACTTTCATCTTTTTCTTCAAGCCGAATTCGTGGACCTGTTTTACGGAATTCAATTGGTCTTTGCCAAAATTGCACAACAGCAGGACTTCGGGTTCGGCGGCCATGATCTTGGGAAAATAGGTGGTGTAATCCGTGGCCCCGGTGGGATGATTGATCAGACCGACTTCCGTGCATCCCATAATCTTGCCGATCCGTCGGAAGCCTTCGGTGGTCTGCCACCCGAATCCATAATTGGCCGCCAGGATGAACCATTTCTTCCCCAGGTTTTGGGCCGTCCATCGGCCCACGGCCTGCGTTATGATGTGGAGGTTGGTCGCCTCTGAGAAGGTGTAGGGGCTGACGTCTTTGGCCATGGTGATTTCATTCGAGGCGCTGGTGGACATAAAAATGGTCTGGGCTCTTTTGCACTGCTCGTTCATGGCCAATTGGGTATGCGCCCCGATCGAGCCGGCCATCATGTGAATCTTGTCCTTCTCCAAAAGCTCCTTCGCCCGCCGCGCGCTCTCTTCGGGCTGCAATTTATCGTCCCGGACCAGCAATTCAATTTTTCTGCCCAGCACCCCGCCCCGGGCATTGAACTCTTCTACGGCCAAGGTTGCCGCGGCTTCCTGGTCCCGCGCTTCGGTTCCGAACGGTCCGGTCAACGGCTGAATAAAACCGATTCGAAGCGGTTCTTTGGCCTGGGCCCAGGAAATCCTGCGGAAAGGACAGCCCGCCGACAGCGGTTGCGCCGCCGACCGCCGCTATGGATTTCATGAAATCTCTTCGTGTGATTTTCCGATTCGGTGACATTTTTTCCCCCTTGTTTTGCCGACTTCAGTTCAGAGTAGAGCGCCGTCTTCGTTCCTATCCCCGTTCCCTCTCTTCTCACCCCCTCCCTTTTGGTTCACTTTAACCGTTTCTGAAAATGTCCTTCCGGCCTTAGGTTGTCATTCCTGCGGAAGCGGGAACCCAGTCTTTTCAATTCTCTGGACTCCCGCTTTCGCGGGAGTGACGCAACGGGTTCTTCCGCATCCTGTTAAAATCCAAGGGGCCAACCGGTGATACGAAAAAGTGTTATTCCTGTATTCCGGTTTGATTGTCCCCATAACCCATTTCGAACCGGATTTTGTCTCTGGCCTCTTTTAGGATCTCTACTATTTTCGTGACGGCCTCTTCATCGGGGAGATCGACGGTGGTTCCAGCCGAGCTGAGCGCCGCTTCAATCTTGCCCGACTCATTAAGAATAGGGACGGCCACGCAACGGATATTTTTTTCATGTTCGGCATTGTCAAGGGACCAGCCTTGGGTTCGCACTTTTTCGAGCTCCGCCGTCAACCCTTCCGTGGTGCAGATCGAATGGGGAGTGTATCGCGGCAACCCGTGGATATCGATGACCCTTTGGACCGTTTCTCTGGGGGCGTAAGCGAGGAGAACCTTCCCTTGAGAAGTGCAATGAGCCGGAATGGACCCGCCTACGTTGCAGACCATCTTGATCAATCGATTGGGGTCGGTTTTCTGGAGGATGATCACCTCCATGCCGTCCAGGATCCCCAAATGCGCTGTCAAACCGAAACGTTGGGAGAGGTCTTGCATGTGCGGGGTGGAAACATTAATCAAATGATGTTCTTTCGAAATACGATTTCCTAAAATGAACAGGTTCAAACCCAATTCATAGCTTCCCTTTTCGTCTTTCTTCAAATATTGATTGGCAAGGAGGGTGGCGAGGACCCGGTAGAGGGTCGTTTTGTTGAAGCCAACAGTTTTCTGAATATCGTTAAAGGACAGGTTCCCCTGATCTTTGAAAAGGTTTAAAATGTCCAGAGCCCGCTGGATCGTTGAAGAATGGTATGCTTTTTTCATTTTGTTCTCTATGTTTCAAATATTGAAACTTGTGTTTAGATATTCGAAAAAATAGTTATGAATTCGACCTTTTTGAAGGTTATGGTTTCAAATAATGAATTTTTGGTTCCAAATTCATTGGGATATTAAATTTATCCCGCTTCTTTGTCAAGAGGAAAAATGGGCGGGGGAACCGCAATGAATATTTAACCGCAGAGAGCGCAGAGGACGCAGAGAAAAATTACTCAAAATTAAAAGACAAACCTATTTCTTAAAGAACTCGCAGAAACCATGAAAATGCCCTTTTCCGTCATTTCTGACAGTGCAAAGGGAATAATGACCTATTAGCAACCCCTCAGTGACGGGGGGCCGGGCGGTGCGCGCCGGAAGCATTGGCCGGGATAGGCCTGATTCGAAGAAAGCGCTGAACCTTCGCAAGAAGAGGCGGGAGGCCTAATCTTCCGTCCCACCCCATGGAAAGACCCACGCCTCGTGGTTTCGCGAAGCGCGGGGCTGCCCACGCGCCCCTGCTCCGGTTTCGAGAGGAATTTCCCCTCTTTGGAAAAGAGGGGCAGGGGAGATTTCAGAAGAATGAGTCGGGTCAATTATGGACGCCTTGGTAACTGGGCGAAGTTAGACAAACAAGGGCGTGATAAAGGATTCGATCAGGGCGGCCAAGGCCAGCAGCGGCAGGATGAGAAAGGCGTAAGAAACGATGATTTTTTTCAAGACAAACCCAAACGGAACCGTGCCCTCCCGGTGCTTTGGGAAAAGCTTTTTGGTGATTTGCTTGCTCAGGAAAACACCCAGGCTGGCGCCGTAGAAAACCGCGAATAGCTCAATCACTCCGTGCGGGGCGGTCAGCTTGATAAAAGTGGCAATTTCGAAGCCTTTGGAAACGGTCAGGGCCAGCGTCGCCCCTAAGAGGACGGCCACCGAGCTCACAAACACGACCGTCCCGACAAAGAAAGGGATCAGCCCTAAGGCCGTGAAAATCAGCGTGGCCTGCAGGTTATTCAGGAAAATTTTGTAGGCGACCCAGAAAGAGCTTTTTCCGACGATCCCCAGGAGCCCCTTTTCTTTCAAGGCGTCTTTAATGGAACCGAGGACTTTTGTCAACGATTCGGGTTCGTTTAAAAGGGAAAAATAGGTGAGCCCGGTCATCAAAACCGAGAAAAACACCAGCCAAACAAAAATGTTTGTAAGATAATCCCTGAAAAACTCCCATTCCCTGAAATAGAGCCCTTTCATCCGCCAACCTTTGTCTCCAAGAATTCAGCCCCGAACGAGTCCTTCCCGCTGATCACGCGCCGGGCTCCCCCTCTACCTTGTAAAGGGGAAAGGGGTCGGGTGAAGGAGCAGGATGCAAATATATAGGATATTCCCAATTTTGGCAACCCGCCATATCGAACTTAGTATCAGTGTATCCATTCAGTGACGGGGGGGCGGCAGGCTTTGTTGTTGGCCTGGGGGTTTGGGCGGTACGCGCCGGAAGCATCGGTCGGGATGAGCAGAGACTCTGAGAAACCTCTGAGCCTCCGATATCAGCGGCGGGAGGCCTTGGCCCCCGCCCCCTCCACGAAGAAATCAGCGCCTTATGATTCCAATCGTAGCGCCCGGACCCCCAGGCCAGGGCACCTCCTGGTATTCACGCCGGACCTGAATCCGTAGCGGCTTCCTCCCCTTGAATGAAGGGTTACTTATCAGTGTAATCCTTCGGTGACGGGCGGCCGGCCGCTATGGATTATGGTCGGGCATAAAGGCAAAATGGTTCCCTGGCCTGGGGGTCCGGAGGTTAGGACGGAACTAACCGGAAGCATCGGTTGGGTTTCCAATTGTCTTTGAGGACCAAAGTTCGTTTCCTCCGGAGGAGGCGAGGGTATCTTCCCCGCCTCCTCCATGGAGAAACCAGCGCCTTGATTCCAAGCAGGGAACAAAAGCTTTCCCGGTTCCTGGAGAATCCCCGGACCCCGGCGAACCTTGACAACCGTCTATCTTTCTTGTAGATTCTTTTTATCGTAGGTAGGTTGCTGATGGGTTTTTTGGGGATCTCAGGCCGCCCTGCCGCTGAAAGCCGGAAACCGATCTTTGCAAGTGATCCTGGATGCTTATTTGCGCAGCAACGAAGAATAGGGTGTTTCCCGCATGCGGTTAGTGGATTATCCGCTCATAAAGATTGTTTGAAATGGAGCCAAGGTGTCTACCATCAAAGTTTTTATTGAGAACGAAGGGCATTCCAACCGGAAAAATATCTTTAACGAAAAAACCCTGGAACACCTGGAAACGACCACGGTGACGGGGGAGTATCCCTACCCCTATGGATTCATTCTGAATACGACCGGCGGGGACGGCGACAATGTGGATTGCTTTGTCCTCACGGAAAGGCCCCTCAAAAGCGGGCAGCTGATCGAATGCGAACCTATCGCGCTCATGGAGCAAACCGAATCCTCCTGGGAACGTCCGGGGGAACAGGAAGAAGACCACACCATCCTGGCCACGCTGATCGGCGAAACCGCCGTGATCGATGAAGCATTCAAGGCCTCCATGCGGGAGTTTGTTCTCCACATCTTTGATCACATCCCGGGCAAGAAGACCACGGTCGGGGATTTTTTTGGAAAAGAGGCGGCGATTCGATATATTAATGATTGCAAGGATGGGGGCTGATTCCCGTTCAACGCCCTCCTTTGCTAAGGAGGCCATAGTGGATCCGGCCCATCCCTCAGAAATCTCCCCTAACCCTCTTTTTCAAAGAGGGGAATCCCTCCCTTCGGCGAAGGGAGGCGCGGAAGGGATCTTCCCCACCCTCTCCACGGAGAAATCAGCGCCTCCTGATTCCAAGCGGTCCGGCCCTCGGGCCCTGGAATCGCTTGGCCTCTATGAAATTCTCTTTTTCGTGACTCCTGGCACAAGCCGGGATCCAGTCTTTTTGGAGAGTTATTAAGATCCTGGACTCTGACTTCCGCCAGTGACGACTTTTTTCGGGATCATCACCGTTGTAGGCTTCAAAAGGAGAAAAAGAAATATGGATAAACGGCCATGGGGTGGTTTCACAGTTCTTGAGGAAAAAGACGCCTACAAAGTGAAGCGGATCGAAGTCCTCCCCGGAAAACGGCTGAGCTACCAGAAACACGAAAAGCGGGCCGAACACTGGATGGTCGTCCAGGGACGGGCGGTAGTCACTTTGGAGGGCAAAGAAATCCCCCTGAACGCAGGGCAAGCCGTCGACATCCCCCAAAAAGCCGCCCACCGCATTTTCAACTCCGGCCCCGACTTGCTGGTCTTTATCGAAATCCAGACGGGCGAATATTTCGGCGAGGACGACATCATCCGCCTGGAGGACGATTTTGGGAGAACCGGCCGCTCAGAGAACAACCCTTTGCCGTAATGCCAATCGTCCGCCGGCTTGGCGGACCTCGGCCTTCGCAGCTTTTTTCGGGAGGAGACAATGGCCGCGGATCAAGCGCTCACAAAGGAACTGGAGGAGTCTGCCCGCCAAAACGGCGCGGACCTCTTCGGGGTTGCCGACTTGGAACCGGCGCGGGGGTTTATTTCCGGGCAGGGGAACTTTTCCCTGGACCGCTTCCCCCGCGCGGTCTCGATGGGAATGGCTCTCAATGATCTGATCGTCGAAAGCCATTCTCCTCTGGAGCCGAAACGAGACAGCCTGTATTGGTTTCACGTCTATGACGTGGTCACCCCGGCCCTGGACCTCCTGGCCTACCGCGTTTCCCGCCGGCTTGCCGACCGCGGTTTCGCCGCCTTCCCCCTCCCGGGTTCGACGCCTTATAATTTTCAAAAACTCGAAGGCATTCTTTCCCACAAAATGGCCGCCCATCTCGCCGGTTTGGGCTGGATCGGCAAAAGCTGCCTCCTTCTGACCGATCGTTTCGGGCCGCGGGTGCGTTTCGTTACGGTATTGACGGATGCCCCCCTCCAAACCGGGGCGCCGATCGACAGGCCTTGCGGGAAGTGCCGCGTCTGCGTCGACGCCTGCCCGGTCAAGGCCTTTACCGGAACGGAGTTCCGGGCCGAGGACCCGCGCCAGGTCCGCTTCGAGGCCTTCAAGTGCAGCGAGTATCGCAAGGAGCATCCCTGCGGGATCTGCGTCTCCTCCTGCCCAAAGGGAAGCCCCCGGGGGCGTCAAGCCAGGGAACGAGTCAGTCCGTAGCGGGAAGCAGGTTCCGATGAAGGTTCTCACAGAGGATTTAAAGAAATTGGCGTCGGGCGAGGGAGCGGATCTAACGGGCATTGCCTCCGTGGACCGTTTTCACAAAGCCCCGAAGATGACCCATCCGCAAGGGATCATCCCGGATGCCAAGACGGTCGTCGTCATCGGGATCAAATATCCGGATGCGGTTATCGACCGGTGGGGAAAGCCTCCCGCCGAATCCATGTTATTCTACCAGAGCGTCCAGCTTTACATGACGACCACCGTCATGCCCATGTTCCAGTTTAAATTTTACCGCTTCCTGGAATAAGCGGGATACCTGCCGCTGCCGGTGGCCCCTTCGGGTTTCTTCCGCTATCAAAATTACAAGGAGATGAGGGGGGATTCATCGCCGATTTCTCCCATCGCCATGCGGCCGTCGCCGCGGGGTGGGGGGAATTCGGGCGCCAGGGGCTTCTCCTGACCCCCCAGTTCGGCGTCCGCCAGCGCCTCTGCTCGATCATCATCAATGCGCCCCTCGCCGCGGATCCGCTCTTCGGAGCTCCATCCTTGGGCGACGGGTGCGAAGCCTGCCTCAAGGCCTGCCCGGTGGCTGCTTTTCATAAAACCGAGCGGCATTCGGTTCGGATCGGCGCCGGGTCGTTCACCTATGCGAAAGTGGACAAATGGCGCTGCGCCTGGGTCGAGCAATTGGGGATGGTCGGAGGGAGAGGGCCGAAATATGAGGGGTATACCACCGACGCGCCTCCCCCCGATCCGGTCGGCAAAGAGGACTACCTGGCGGCCATGACTAAGCGGGACCCCTTCCAGGCTGCCTGCGGCTGGGGAACCATCTCCTGCGGAAAATGCCTCCACGCCTGCCAGGCCCACAAGCGCAAAGATCAGAAAGCGGGATGATGGATTGTGTTTTGGGGGGAAAGGTAGCGGTCAGGAGATAATAAACATATCTGCAACTCTGCCAAGAAAAGTCTGATGATAACAGATAGCAGTTAACGCAAGCTGCATAACGGTGCAGTTCACCGGGAGCCAGTTCTATCGGCGATCCGGTGGAGCCGCTTGTTAGAAGGTGATTCTCTATCTGCCCAAATCTACTTTCGGCAGAAATTCTTCTTTCATTTTTCTCCCACCGTCTGAAATATTTGTGAGAGTAATCCCCCTCTCGGTTGTTAAAGCTATTTTAGGTCCCAGTCTGTCTCGTAGATCGATGGTTCCGGTAGATACAACACCCAGTTGGTTTCGGCATTTAATAAAGTGAACATCATTTGATTTAGTTTCCTTTTCCAGGATGACATCAATGAAAGCAAATGGGACAACTTCTCCATTTAGCTCAGCAAAGGTTACTACTTCGACGGATTGCTCCGTGATGTAGGCTTTGCCAATGACGCCTGTGAACTTTCCTTGCTCTTGAAGTTCAACGGCTATCGTTCCCGAAAGACCTGCTGAAAACCCCGTTGCCGACACTGAGCACATAAAAAGACAAATGAGTATTGTTCTCATATTCCTTGTCTCCTTCTAACGGCCGAGCTCAGTGGTGCGAAGCATCCACAGGAGCGACATATTGGAGGGTACTTCAGAAGATCTGAAAGTCTCCAAAAGGACGCGCCAGAGCGAACGGTGCAAAACCTCTACGATAAAGGGTGACCTTCAGGATTTGCTGAAAGAGGTCGCCACGGTGCCGGAAAATGTCCTGATCAACGTAGTAGGAAATCGACATCACGATCTTGGCGTCGCCCGGGTAGACTTCGGGTTCACCCATTGTCGAGGCTACGCGGAAAAATGCCACCTTTTGGGTGCTGCGATCCGGAACGTAATGCGGTTGATTCTCCTGGGACGCCACCACGAGCGACGGCATCTCTAGATCCACATGATAAGCACCAAGGGGTTCAATGCCTCGATTTGTGAGTCTTACCTCCAAGCGGTAATCATGTCGTTTTGATTCGATTTGCACCCTCGCGTATGAGATTTCGAGTTCAGCTGAGAGGTCAGTGGGCAGTGGTTCCGCCCTTCCTTCTAATGCCGCGAGTGCTGATGCTTCAGCCTGCGTCTTCCACGCCCTGAGTAGCTCTTTCGGATAACGAGAAGGATCGTTATCCACCAGTTTGGCGCAGTTCTGGCACAGCCATATACCGTTATCTGTCGATTGGCGTTGCTCCTGTGTCAGTGAAGGGTCATAGCGGGGACCGCCAGGGGACGCAGCCGTAACGTGAGCGCCGACTCCGATGTTAACGATGTGGTGGGACTCGGTCCGCGGACCCGTGGTCAGTTTACGGCACATCGGGTTTGAACATCGCACGCCGACCCGTTTGGCCAGTATATCCTGTGTCTGCCTTGAGAAATCATCTCGTGCCATATGTCAGAGCCTTACCTCCAACACGCCATTTATATTATTGCATAATATTCCAAAATATCGAAGACTTACTCTATTATATGTTTTTATCGTGGTTCTTATACGGATCGCTATAAAACCCTTTGATTTAGGTTTTGCTTTCGTGCCAAACTCAAAACTGCCAAATTTATTCGCGCGATTGCATAAATGATTTTGATCTCCACTATTTTTAGACCGCAGAATTTCAAATAAAATAGCGAGACTGTCGAAAAAGTCCCCAAGCAGAGCCTTGAGGGAGATGCAGAAATAAATGACCTCACAGAATGCGCCACAATCAACGATCTCACAATTATGAGGGATCATGAGACCCCCAAAATCCACCTATTAACAATACTGAGGGGTTTTTCGACAGCCTCAGCGGGTATAAAAACCCGCTGACTCACCCAGTAATCAGAACATAGAAGGTTGAAGGAGTTTCGAATAGAACTGAGCAAGGAAGACCAGCAAGCGTTTGACTGCCTTCTCGACCAGGCCAAATTTCATATCGTTGCGTTCGCCGAGTTTTGATTTCCCTGCGTTCATTCATGCATCTGATACTCGTCATTCAGCGGAAAAACGTATTTTCCCCAAACCTGGTTATATTGGGCGTCGTTGGCGATCGCCTTGATCAGCATGATCTCCCGGCAGAAGGCCTGCTGATCCTCCTTGGCATTGTGCATACCATAGATCTGCAGGGCGAATTTGGCGAAATCCCTCACCATGAAATCAAAGACCTGGTTGACGATATCCCGGTCTAATTCGTCGGACCCGGCCTGTTCGAGGATTAACTGTCCATAGACGACGATCGAGAACATTTCTCCCAGCGGGAGGGAGAACGTAGGATCGAGGTCCTGGGACTTGTCCGGACCGGCTTTTTCCAGCAGCTCTTTGAAGATCTGGATTTGCCTTATGAAAGCGGCGACATTGGGCAAGTCCTGAAAGGACTCAAAGGTGGACTTGTAGTCGTGGAATTGGATTGACCCGAGACCCTTTGTGGGCCCCTGGCTGAATAGAAAAAGGTCGTCGCGGGCAGAGAAATCGGGATGGATCGGAGCATAGTTGGCGGGGTTGAAAAAATAGTTCTTCATGAACTTGCGGATAAGCTGAATGTTCACATGCACGGTCCCTTCGAGCTTGGATGGGCCCCGGATATCGGTCGCGCCCATGGAGAAATACGTGTCCTTTTCGAACCCTTTGGCGGCAATGACGTCCCAGAGAAGATTGATGACCTCTTCAGCCTGGAGGGTAACCTTCATCTTGCTTGTGGGATTATAGAGCAGGTAACGCCGGTCCCCGCCCGAGGCATTCCGAAAGTAATCCGTAGCCCGGCGCTGGTAAAGCTTCATCCCAACAAGGCGCAGCCAGGCATCCATGAAGTTCTTTTTAACATGGGGCATGTCGGTGACGCGCAGACGATACAGAATTCGATTCGCCGCATGCGTGATGGCTTCATAAAAGCAGTGTTCGGCCACCCCGATTGAGGCCGGGCCGATGTTGAACTTCCCGATGTTCACGGTATTGAGCGCCGCATCCCACGCTTCTGAGCCGCGCGAAAGGATCTCCTCCCTGCCGATGGGGTAATCATGGAGGGCGAAGTTGGACACGTATTCCTGATGGGAGATGACGTTCTTTTTTAGCTCATAGGCCTTGTGGCGGTAGTTGGTGATGAAGAAGACGTAGTCGTCCGTCCCGTCTTTGACCTTACCCAGAGTGGAAACCATCTCGGCCTCGTTGCCGTTGCCGATGTAATACTTTTCGCCGTTGGCCACCCAGCCGTCGCCTTTCGGCGTCAGAGTCGTTTCGGTGGCGTAGATATCCGCTCCGTGGGCTCTCTCAGAGAGGCCGAAGGCAAAGATGGCCCCTTCCTTGAGAAACCTGGCCGCTTTTCGTTTGGCGTCTTCGTTTCCGCTCATCCAAAGGGGCCCCAGCCCCAGGATGGTAACCTGGAAGCAGTACCAATAGCCCAGGCCGTAGAAAGCCAGCAACTCGCTGTATTCGCTGTTTCGCGCCGTGTCCCAGCGGCAGTCCGGGTCCCCGCTGGCGTATTCCTTCGGGGTCAGAAGTTTCGCAAAAATTTGCTCTTGGCCGAGGAAGTCAATGAATTCGCGGTACCATACCTTTTTGTTGAAATCCTCTGTAAGTTTTGTTTTGCCCCTGGTCTCAAAAAAATGAATCGTTTTGCTCATGATGGAGCGCGACCCCTCATCTGCCATCAGGCTCTTGTACTTTTTCGGCTGCAGCAAAAAATTCATTTTTCCTCCTTGGGTGTGTACGATTGTTAGGTTGTTCATGTACGAGCGGAAAAATAATGCTGACAAAAATTTAAATTATTCATTTGAATCAATAGGAAAATATCGGAGTATATGCCAATAGCTCCAACTGTCGAAAAAGTCCGCCGACAGCGGATATGCGAAAGATAGCAAAAATGAAAATCAAATTCAATAAGGCAAAGAAACGGCTTTATGGGCCGGAAGGGTGATCCTTTTGCAGGCAGCCTGCAGCCAGAACCATCTCCTGTGAAGATGCCTGCACGCCTGCCAGGCTCACAATCACCGAAAAAAGTGCAAGGGTATCCTTTTGATCGCTTCTTTCATAGGCGATTCGTGAATCTCCTCTACCAACGCTTTTTTAAATTCAGCAAATCTCTGGGCTCTTGGCCTGCTCTGCGGTTCGTTCTTTATCGGCTCATTCTCTGAATCGCCATGGCCGCTGCCCCCGCCACCCCGGCGTCGTTCCCCAACTCCGCGAGCAATACCCGGGCGTTTCGCAGAAGATTCGGCCAGGTGAAAGAAGGCAGGTGTTTACGAACCGCCTCCAGAAGCGGTTGGCCGGCTGCAGAGATTCCTCCGCCGATGATGCAGGCTTCCAGGTTGAGAAGGTTGATCATGATCCCAAAGGCCTGGGCGATGTAGCGTCCGGTCTGATCCACCGTGGCCATGGCCGCCTCCTCCCCCTCTGCGGCCCGCCGGAAAATTTCCCGGGGATTCACCCGTGAATTTCCCCGCTGATTGAGCCGCCGGTAGAGGTCCTCGATCCCGGAAGCGCAGGCCAATCGTTCGAAGGTTCCCGAAATCCCGCTGTAATTGACTGGCCCATGCGGGTCCAAACAAATGGCGCCGATCTCCGGCGGCGTTCCCCTGATGCCGGTGACGACTTCCCGGTTCACCACGATCCCCCCCCCGATTCCCGTACCCAGGGTGACGACCACAAAGTTTCGAAGATTTCGCCCGGCGCCGAAATGGAGCTCGCCCATGGCGGCACAGGTCCCGTCGTTGTCGATAAAGGCCGGGACTCGGAAACGATCGGAAAACACGCGCGGCAGGGACCGGCCCTTCAAGGCAGGCACATTTTGCGTGCCGTCGACCAGGATCCCCGTAGTCGGGTCTGCAAATCCGGGCGTGGAGATCCCCACGGCCTCGGCCGTTGCCGTCGAAGAATCCAACATTTTTTGAAGAGCGGATCCGATCTCGTCGGCAAGTTCGGGAAACGGTTTTTCAGGATCGAAGGGCAGATTTCCCTTGGCCAGGATGGTTCCTTCCCGGGACACAAGCCCCAATTTAACGGCGGTGCCGCCGATGTCGATCCCGATGACCCCTTTCATGTCGCCACCCGCTTCTTGATCTCGAGTTTCTGGGAAAGGCCGGGGTATCTCATTTTTCCCGGGGCAATCCCCCTTTCTCCGGCCGGATGCCATTCCAAATATTGAAGGGGGCGATAGCGCTCAGCAGGGCGAGTTCCGCCCAGGAACCGGGCGGAGGCCACGTCCCGGTCTTTGGGAGCCGTGTCGTTGACCCGCCCCCCCGATATAGATTTCGCCTTCGGTTACATCCTCAAGTCCGGCAACCATCCGCAGGGTCGTGCTCTTCCCACACCCGGAAGGGCCCACAAGGACGACGAATTCCCGGTCCTCGATCTGAAGATCGACGTCATAAACGGCCACCGTTTTTCCAAACGCTTTGCGAACTTTTTTAAGAGTCACCTCGGCCACAAGAAACCTTTTCCCAAAATTCCGCGGGCATATTCTTTGCTGTCCCTGCCGATTAAAAAACGAATGATATCTCATAGCATATTTTCTGCGGAATTTTCCACTCCAAAAAGAATTTCCCTCCAGCCCCAGGCGGGTTGAATTTCCGGTACCCATTCAGTGACGGGGGGGCGGCAGGCTTTGTTGTTGGCCTGGGGGTTTGGGCGGTACGCGCCGGAAGCATCGGTCGGGATGAGCAGAGACTCGGAGAAAACCCTGAGACTCCGATATCAGCGGCGGGAGGCCTTGGCCCCCGCCCCCTCCACGAAGAAATCAGCGCCTTATGATTCCAAGCGTAGCGCCCGGACCCCCAGGCCAGGGCACCTCCTGCTATTCACGCCGGACCTAAATCCGTAACGGCTTCCCACCCTTGACTGAAGGGTTACGTATTTCCGCTTCTTTTTTCTTGACAGGGCAAACATCCTCTTTTATCGTAATAATAGATCAAAACTTCGGAGGAATTTTCTCAATGATTCAGGCATGGGTTGTTCTTGTGCTAAGCCTCCTTTTGTTGGGCCTCGCCCTTAGAGGCTGCCCGCTGCCTGAGCGTTCTGAATGACCCCGTAAGAAATAGAACCAATCAGGCCGTGGGCAAAACCCGCGGCCTTTTCGTCTCCGGGCCGTGAGAAAACATCTCCGGCCCTTTTTTGTTGCCGCAGGGGAGAAGAACACAAGAAGGGTAAGGCAAGCGCTGACCGGTCCCGGGCGCAGGGGGAGAGTTTATCCTTGCGCGAACGGTCTCCCGGCGCGAGCCCCTTATTTTGCCGGTCCAGGGAGGGTATGAATGAAAACGCGAATCACCCAGCTTCTGGGAATTCAGCATCCGATTATCCAGGGGGCCATGTCCTGGGTTTCTTTTCCGCCGCTCGTTGCCGCCGTCTCCGAAGCCGGAGGGTTGGGGATCCTGGGGGCGGCCTTCATGTCGGCCCAGGATTTGAGGGAAAATATCCGGCAGATCAAGGACCGAACCGACAAGCCATTCGCCGTCAACTTCATGCCCGATAACCCGCAGGTGGACGAGCTGCTGGATGTGGTCATCGAAGAAAAAGTTCCCGCCGTCAGCTACGGCAAAGGGAATCCCCGGAAGATCATCGCGCGGACGAAACCCCACGGAATCCTGGGTCTGCCCACCATGGGTTCCCTGAAACATGCCCTGCGGGCCGAGAGGGATGGTGCGGATGCGGTGATCGTCCAGGGGACCGAGGGCGGCGGGCATACCGGGTTTGTTTCCACCCTGGTCTTGATTCCCATCGTGGCCGCCCGCTTGAAAATCCCGATCATCGCCGCCGGGGGGATCGGCAATGCCCAAGGACTCGTGGCGGCCCTGGCCCTCGGGGCGGAAGGGATCTCCATGGGGAGTCGTTTCATCGTGACCCGGGAAGCCCCCGTCCCGCATCATGTAAAGGAATACCTGGTTGCCAAAACAGAAGAGGACACGGTCGTCACGGACAACCTCACCGGGGTTCGCTGCCGGGTCATCAAGAATGGGTTCGCCCATAACTTCCTGGAAATGGCCAAGGAAAAGACCGACCCCTGGGAAATGATGCAGTATGGGGTCGGCCGGATTCGCAAAGCCTACGTGGAAGGAGACCTCGAAGGGGGCTCCCTCGCCTTCAGCCAGGTTTGCGGCCTCATCGACGATGTCCCTTCCTGCAAGGAACTGCTCGATTCCATCGTGGGGGAAACCGAGCAGATCTTGGACTCCCTGGACGGCAAGATCCGAGGCAACGGGAACGGCAAAGGGAATGGGCATGGTCGGGCTTAGGCCCGGTTCAAGGCCGGATCGGCTACCCCGGCCCAGCCGCTCCCGCGGGGATTGATAATTTCGTGTTTTACCCATACAATGGGGGTAGCTTCTATTTGCTGCTCAGGAAATGGACGGGGAAACGTGACCAAAGAGGATTTGGTGGATTTGATCAGGAAGATTTTGCGCACGGATCAGAAACTGGATTTTCTGATGAAGCTGGACTCGGGGGAGCTCAGGGCTCTTGCCGCCTGCATCCGGAATGGGTTGGAGCCGCCAAGGAAATGATCCCCGCGGGCGCCTTCAGGGTCCGGAGGGTTGCAGGAGGGATTCCAATTTTTTCTGGTCCTCCTCCGATAAGCCTACGAATTTCAGCCCCACGTCGAACTGAAACCTTCTTTCTTCTCCCGCCTTTTTATACCAGATGACCTGAGCCTTGATTTGCCGCGGGGAGGCATCCCCCGAAGCAGGAAAAGGCACTTCCAAAATCAAGGGCGTTTTCCCCTCGACGTCATTGTGGATCATCAGGTGGCGACCGGCAATTAAAACATGGTTGGTTTGAAGGCAGGCTCCTTCGAGAGAGATGTTCGTCAAGCCGCCGGAGCATTTTCGCGTGAGCGGTTTCAAAGCTTTTTCATCCCACACTTGAAATTCCACGTCAACGGCGACCTCGTGCCGCAATTCCCGCCGGCGCTCCAGATTAAAAAAACTTTTCAAACCCATGGATTCCGACCTCGGAAAATTTCAAACGAGAGGGCCGCCTTCACCTTAACGATAATGAATTTCATTGTCAAGAAAAAGCCTAAAAGTGGCCTTGCTCCATATACTAAATCGGAATGTATTTGAAATTGTTTAACAAAAAATGGGGCACCTTCGAGTTAGCTGAAAGGAGACACGGGCTGCTTTCTGAAAAAGCAATGTATTCATTGGGTTCTACGGATAGAGGGAATCCTCTATTGCGAAACGATCCCCTGCCCGGGCAACAAGAAGACGGGGCGGGGGCCAAGGCCTCCCGCCGCTGAGATCGGAGTCTCAGGGTTTTCTCCGAGTCTCTGCTCATCCCGACCGATGCTTCCGGCGCGTACCGCCCAAACCCCCAGGCCAACAACAAAGCCTGCCGCCCCCCCGGCACTGAATGGGTACGAGGCAAGAAACCGTCATCCTTGACATTCGGTCCCTTTCCCATATAATTGGACCATTCGCCTGCGACTGAATTTGGGAGGTTCAAAGATGAGCAAATATGATTTTTTTCTGCAATCGCTAAATGCCTATTTGAAACTGCCGTCGTCCCCGGTGGCGGTCAAAATGCTGCGGAAGGGGGAAGATCCGCCGGTCCCGGCGAAATTCCCTCTCCGGGACTACCGCAAAAAATTCGTCCTTTGTCAAGCTTGGGCCATTGCCAAGAGCCACGGGGAGACGTTGTGCCTGAGGTACGAAGACATGCGCTGCGCCCCCAGCGTTCTCGCCATGGGCTTCAAGCCCCCCGTTTCCTATTTTACGGAAGGCCATCTTTGCTTGAACCGCTACAACCGGACTCTGGAGGCCGGGGCGCGCACCGAAGCCGCCATGCCCAGATTCCCCCATGATCAATACGGCGCCGTTTTGTTCTCCCCCCTCACAACCTGCGCCTTCGATCCCGATGTCGTCTTCCTTTCCGGAAACTCCGCCCAGATCATGCGGTTGGTGCACGCCGCTCTCTACCACGAGGGGGGCCGAATTTCCTACTCCACCGACGGCCGCCTCGCCTGCGCCGACCTCATCGTAACCCCGATCAACACTCCCGGCAGCTACGTGGTTTTGCCCGGCCATGGTTCCCGGCGTCTCGCCCAGACCAAAGACGACGAGATGGCCTTCACTTTCCATTCCACCCCCCAAAGAATGGCCCAGATCAGCGAGGGTTTGGCCAAAACGCACGAGGCCGGCCTGCGCTACCCGATCCGCCTCCACTTGGATTACGAGGCCGTCTTCCCCCAGCAATACGACGACCTCTTCACCCTTTGGGAGAAGGAAAAGTGATTTGAGAACCTCCAACGCCAAACCAGACGACTATCTGGAGCGAATTCTCAAGGCGCGGGTTTACGATGTGGCCATCGAGTCCCCGCTCGATCTTGCCCCGGGCCTTTCCAAACGCCTCGGCAATCGCCTCCTGCTGAAGCGCGAGGACCTGCAGCCCGTTTTTTCGTTCAAACTTCGCGGCGCCTACAACAAGATGGTAAGCCTTCCACCCTCCAAGCTGTCCCGGGGCGTGATCACCGCCAGCGCGGGAAACCACGCCCAGGGAGTCGCGCTCGCGGCCCAGAAGCTCGGCTGCCGCGCCGTGATTGTCATGCCGGTGACCACCCCCCGGATCAAGGTCGAGGCGGTGGCCTCCCGCGGCGCGGAAGTGGTCCTTCACGGCGATTCCTACTCCGACGCCCATGATCATGCGGCGCGGCTCAAACGCCGCCTGGGACTCTCCTTTGTCCATCCTTACGACGACCCCGAGGTGATCGCCGGGCAAGGCACGATCGGCATGGAAATCCTGCGCCAGCACCCCAAACCGCTTCACGCCGTCTTCGTGGCCGTGGGGGGCGGGGGGCTCATTTCCGGGATCGCCGCCTACGTGAAGCGGCTGCGGCCGCGCCCCTTGGAGCGGCGATCGCCGCTCTGCCCGCCGGGCCAACGAGCGGCTTTACCGTTTCGAGTTCCCGGAACGGCCGGGCGCCCTGACGAAGTTTCTGAACTCCCTGCGCAGCGACTGGAATATCTCGCTCTTTCACTACCGGAACCACGGAGCGGATTCCGGACGGGTCCTCGCGGGAATCCAGGTCCCCGCCGGGGAGATGGGGGACTTTGAGCGCTTCCTGAAAAAGCTCGGCTACCCCTATGTGGAAGAAACCGGAAATCCGGTTTATAAACTGTTTCTGGGCTAATTCATCCTGAACGGCTTGGCCAAATACCCGGCGGGGTCGCGCCTCAGCGGTGTGGGTTTCATTTTTGCAGCGGCGGAGAGATGAAGCTTTCCCGTGTAAACCTTCAGTCAAGGGTGGGAAGCCGCTACGGATTCAGGGCCGGCGTGAATAGCAGGAGGCGCCCTGGCCTGGGGCTCCGGGCGCTACGCTTGGAATCATAAGGCGCTGATTTCTTCGTGGACGGGGGCGGGGGCCAAGGCCTCCCGCCGCTGATATCGGAATCTCAGGGCTTTCTCCGAATCTCTGCTCATCCCGACCGATGCTTCCGGCGCGTACCGCCCAAACCCCCAGGCCAACAACAAAGCCTGCCGCCCCCCCGTCACTGAATGGGCACTTTCCCGTTTCTAATTTCCTTGACACGCCGTCAGCGGCTTTGTAAACTCGATTTATCTCACCCGATATTTCGAAGAACTTGATCCAACGTTACGGGAGGAAAAACGTCATGCGATTCAGCGCCGTCCCGATGATCTATTTCAAACCCATGGTCTTGGAACGTACCATGAAACTGGAAGAATGGTTTCCGATCGCCGCTTCTCTCGGAATCGAAGGCACCGAAATTCACGACCGCTCCTTAGCCTCCTTCGAGCCGGCTTATCTGGGCTTCATCGACGGGGAACTGCGCAAAAACAAGCTCGTGGTCTCCCAGCTTATCGGGGCTGCCGATTTTACCCACCCGGATCCTGCCGTCAGAGCGCAGGAGCTGGAAATCACCAAGCGCAATATCGACGTGGCCGCGCGCCTGGGCGCGAATTCCGTCCGCCTTACCGCCGGCCAGGTTCATCCCGACGTCTCCCGCGGGGAAGGCGTGGACTGGGCCTGCGAAGGCCTGAAGGCCTCCGCCGATTATGCGCTGGGACGCAACGTGTGGGTTGCTTATGAGGATCACTACAAGGACTATTTCTGGGAGCGGCCGGATTTTTCCCAGCGCGGTGAGATTTTTCTGGAGATCGTGAATCGCCTGCGCGATACGCCCCTCAAAATCAACTTCGATTTCGGCAACCCCGTCATGATCGGCGAAGACTCAATCGCTCTCCTGCGGCCCGTGGTAGACCGGGTCGTGAACGTTCACTGCAGCGATCGTTTCCAGGGGGAATATCCTCATCAGATTGCGGGGAAAGGTTCCGTCAATTTCCCGGCCGGGTTCCGGATCCTTAACGAAGCAGGTTATGACGGCTGGCTTTCCAGTGAATACAACGGGAATCAGGGGCTCGAAGGGTTGAAGCGCTCCCTCGATTATATCCGGGAAACCTGGAAGCAGATCACGAAGAGATAATCTTCAATTTTTTGCCGCCCAAGAGACAGTAGGGGCACGAGGCCTCGTGCCCCTACTTGTTACCGACACGTCGCCTCATGCCTTCCCTGACTCCCGTTCCAATATCTCCACCCATTTCTGATAAATTCCGCGGTACCTTTGTCCCAAATGAGGATCCGGCTCAATTGCCCTCACGGTTTTCAACCCGACGAACGCCTCCGGAATATTTTTATAAATCCCCGCGCCGATTCCGGCGCCCCGAGCCGCCCCCTGGGAGCCATCGGTTTGAAAAAGCTCGACCCGGGCCCCTGTCACCGCGGAAAATATCTCGCCAAGAGCCGGACTCAAGAACAAATTTGTATATCCCGCCCTCACCGTTTCAACGGCGAGCCCCATCTCGCGCATGACCTCCACGCCATAATTCATGGCAAAGACAATCCCCTCTTGGGTAGCTCGCGCCAGATGAGACCGAGTATGGATATTGAATTGCAGCCCATGGATCGATGCCCCCAGGTCTTTGTTTCCCAGGGTTCTTTCTGCCCCGTTTCCGTAAGGAAGGACCATCAGCCCCTCAGACCCGGGAGGGATTTTGGCCGCCAGGGCATTCATCGCCTGGTAGGGCTTCCCCCCGCTCAGAGCCCAGCATTGATTTTTCAGCCAGCGGTTCAGAATTCCCGCCCCGTTGACGCATACCAGTGCGCCATATCGGGGGCGGCCGGGGGTGTGATTGACATGGATAAAAATATTGACTCTGGATTTGGGATCGAAAGTGGTCTGCTCCGTGATTCCATAGACGACACCGGACGTTCCCCCCGTAGCGGCGATCTCTCCGGAGCTTAGAACCTTTAGCGATAGAGCGTTATTCGGTTGGTCCCCAGCCCGGTAGGTGATGGGAATCCCGGGAGCCAATCCCAGCTCTTTGGCAGCCGGTCGGGTTAGGACCCCTTGTACCGAAAACGTTTCCACAACCCGGGGAACCAGGTCATGCGGAATCCCATAGAAATCAAGAACCATTTCCGATACGACCCCGGCAGGATAATCCCAGAAAATACCCTCAGAGAGACCGGAGGTTGTGGTTTGAATTTCCCCCGTCATTTTCATGGCGATATAATCTCCGGGCACCATGAACTTGTGAGCCTTGGCAAATATTCCCGGTTCGTGGGTCATCACCCACTTTAGTTTGGAGGCGGTGAAGTTGCCGGGAGAATTCAAGAGCCGCTGGAAGCATCTCTGAGGAGTTAGGTCACAGAAAGCCCGTTCTCCGATTTCCACGGCCCGGCTGTCGCACCAGATAATGGAGGGACGGAGCAGCTTTTGTTGCCGGTCGACAAGCACCAATCCATGCATCTGGTAGGATATGCCGATGGCCTTAACATCCTGAGCTCTTCTCCCTGCCTTTGCTCGAATTTCAGCCGTGGCTGCCCGGATGTGCTTCCACCAAACCTCAGGCTGCTGTTCGGCCCACCCCGGGCGCTGCGCCCGTATGGCCATTTCTGTCTTTGGGGACACCGCGGAAGCGATTACCCTTCCGGAGGCGGCCTCCATCAGGGAAGCTTTGATCGAGGAGCTGCCGATGTCATACCCCAAAAGAAACATATTGAGAGACCAGGGTCCGAGGATGAGATTCTAAGGCGTAAGCCGCGAGAGCGGGCAAGAAATAAAGGAGAATTTACGCTATGCCCTATGCTCTTTGCGGTTATTATTCCTTTATCGCCCCCATACTTCCGCCGCGAACAAAGTAACGGCGGTTCAGGATGGCGAAAATGACGATCGGCAAGGTCGTAAGGGTGGCTGCCGCAAACATCAAACCCCATTCAATCTGCGTATATACCAGGTAGAAGTCGATGGTGGTCGGGAGGGTCCGCGCCTTCATCACCGTGATGAAAAAGGCCAAAACGAAATCGTTCCAGGCCCGAATAAAAACAAAGATCGAGGTGGCCAGGATTGCCGGCGCGACCATGGGCACGACGATTTTGACAACCGCCTGAAAAAGGGAGGCGCCATCCACCTGCGCGGATTCGGTCAGGGCCGCCGGAAAAGAGGTGAATCTTTCTTGTTGCTTTCAAAGATTTTAAGGAACCTTCCGGTATTGGGTCGCGGCTATTTCTTACTGCCGTTACCATACTCCCGCGAGCGCTTGGGCTGATATCGTTCCCGCCAGTCGGGGTATCGATAGGTGCCCATATCTTGGTCGTCCGGGTAGGTGAACATCGCCCCCCATTTGAGAATAACGGTTTTCATCTTCGGATCGTTCTTTTGAACGATCCAGACGAGCTGTTCGGGGTCGATGGCCGAGCTGGCCCAATTTTCATAGTGGTCGGGGATGACGACTTTGGCCCGCAAGGCCTGGGCGACCCTGAAAGCGTCAAACGGGGTCAGTTTGTCGGTCCCGCCGGGAGCATTGTGCCCCATGTTCACGATGGCCACATCCACCTTGTTGCGTGCTCCCACGGCAGCATAGCCGTTGTGGTAAATTGTGTCTCCCAAGAAGGCGATATTTCCTCCTGAATTCTTAAAGATGAAGGTTACCGCCACATCATCAAAATCCAATTTGCCGGTCACCCCCGACAAGCCGGTGGTGGTCTTCGTCGCCATGTAGTCGAAATTCTTCTCGACGATGACTTCCGTGCTCTTGAATTTGATCCGGTCTCCCGGTTTTACCTCTTTGATTCGGTTTTCGGGGACTCCCCATTTGCGGAAGAGCATGCAGGTCAATTTCGGTCCCACGAAGAGGGCCTTGGTTGTCTTGAGCAGCGCCTTGACCGTGTAAAAATCGGCGTGATCCCCGTGATGGTGCGTGGAAAAGGCGGCATCCATGCGTTTGAACTTCCAGGGATCCATCACCTGAGGATTCAGGCGCAGCCACTCGAGTCTCTCGGCGCCGGTTGTCTGACAGGGGCCGCAATATTCATAGCGGGTGAAATTGGAAGGGCCGGCGTAATTGTCGATGAGAAAGATTTCCTCCTGGGACTTCAGCCCCCAAGACGGCCCTCCAAACCACCATAAGGCTACTTTTCCTTTTGGCACCTTTGTTTCTTCGATCTGCTGATTTAAAAAAGTCCCCCATTCCGGGAAACACTCTTCAAGCCACTGGGTCCGGGTCAGATCCCGCTCCCGGCTCATTTCCACCGCCTCGATAATTCCAGGGTTGGCAGCTGCTTTTTTCTTGGCCATCGGATTTCCTCTCTTTCTCCAGTATCTCCTCTTACGGATTTACCCTTCCCTTAGCCGGAAGTTCCTCCCGAAAATATTTCTGATTTTTTCCCACCTTGGGGACATTGTCAATTGATTTCTTTTCTTCGTCCCTTATTTAGAGAGCAATGGGATAGCGGCCATATTTTTTCACCGCCCGGCTGAGGGCCAGGACGTTTTCCTTTTTCAGATAGCCCGCCAGGCTGTTCCCGGAAGTCACCATGTAGCCTCCCCCCGGCGCCACATCCCGGATCAACTCCCGCACTTCCTCATCAACCTCTTCCGAGGTCCCGGCGCCCAGGAGATTAAGATCCACATTGCCTAACAGGCAAACCCGATTTCCATAATCCGCCTTGATTCGGCGAATATCCATGGCCCCCTTTTCGATCGGGTGGAGACCCGCGATCCCCAGGGAGATAAAATCCTCCAATAGGGGAGCGACGTTTCCGTCCGTATGCCAGATCCAGGGGATCGTGATCTTCTCGGCAACCCGTTTACATCGCGGCACGACCAGATCCCGAAAAATCTGCGGGGCAAAAAACGGCTGGGTTTTAAAAGCCAAATCGTCGGTGGTTACGAAAGCGTCGAAACCCAGTTGGCAGACATGCTCGGCCACGACCCGCGTCCACTCGAAATACAGATCCATCACCTTCTCAACGAAGGGGCGATTGTCGTATAGCGCGAGAGAAAAGGTGGTCAGCCCCAAGCTGAGCATGGCCGGAAAAATGCCGATGCGGGTTACGAACCAGGCGGAGTATTCCCCCTTGTTTTTTGCGAACTCTTCCGCTTGCCGATAAAGTTCCGGGTTTCGAGGGTCCGGGAGGACAATTCGTTCGACATCCTTTTCGCTTTTAATCTGCCCGTCTCCGAAGAACATGCGGCCGTGCTGCCCCGGGTGCCGGTCGGCGTAGGTGGGGGCTCGAAGGCTGAAGGAGATGTTGTCAAGACCCAGCTGCCGGGCTACCGCTTTGCTCTCGTCCAGCGTAAAGGTATTCGCCTCCAGGTTCGCCCCCTCGTTTTGCCCAGAGCCCCAGCCCATGATCTGCTCGGCTAAGGCCCGGTCTATCCCCACCTCGCAATAAGGCACGCGGTCGGTTTCGATTCGACGCAAAGCCATCCGCACTCTCTCGCGTGGGATCATAAAAAAATCTCCTTTGTTTCTCCATTCGGGCGGTTTGCCCCGCACCCTCCCCCCGGAAATTCAAGTTTCAAAATCCGCCGTTGCCTCTTCAATAGGAATATTTCAGGTGTTCCTCAACATTTTCCGAGGTTATGAGGGGCGAGTCGATGTAGATTTCAGAGGGCAAATCCAGCCCTTTCATGGCCATCCAGGCCACGGCTACCCCCCAATACCCTTGGTCGCGGGGCAGCTGCCGGGGAGTGCAGACCAGTTTGCCCTCTTTCATGGCTTTCAAGGCGTCCGCGTTTCCATTGTTTCCCGATACCTTGATTTTATCCAATCTCCCGGCTGCGGCAATCGCCTCGATGGCGCCCAGCGCCATGGCGTCATTGGCGGCCATGACGCCGTCGATTTCCTTAAACTGCTGCAAAAGGTTCTCCATCACATTCTGACCGTCCACCCGGGCGTAGTTCGCGGTCTGCCGGGCCAGGACCTTGACGTTCTTGCCGCTGTCTTTAATTGCCTGATCAAAACCCTGGTTCAGCTCCACGGTAATCTGGTTCCCGGGCTTCCCTTCCAGGATAACGATCTTCGGATCCTTTTTCTCTATTTTGGCGAGGAGATATTTCCCGGCATCGTAGGCAGCTTTCGTATTCCCATATCCGATCCAGGTTCTCACTTTTCCCCCGAGAGCCTTGGTGTTGGGGGTTATGACGGGAATCCCCGCGGCGTTCGCCTTCTCGATCCCCGGGATGATTCCTTTGCTGTCCGCCGGCACCACAATGATCGCGCTAACTTTCTTCGTGATGGCGTTCTCAATGAACCGTATCTGCTCTTCGACGTCATAAGGCTTGAGCGGCCCGAATCCCTCGACCTCGATGTTGAAATCCTTCCCGGCTTCCTTGGCCCCCCGGATCATGGTTTCCCAGTAGATATTATCGATGGTTTTTACGATAAAAACCATACGGGCAACGGGGGCGGCTTTGGGGGGAGCCGATGTCTCCGGCTTGGCAGGTTCTTTGCTTGAACAACCACCGATCAGAACCCCGAGGATCGCGACGAGTCCGAATAAAACCTTTGCCTTTTGAAATCTCTTCATGGTGATTCCCCTCCTTTTGGGATTTTATCTATTTGCAATTCTTCCCTGACCTTCTTCTTTCTTGCGGGGGCCCCGGTTTCTTCTTCCCCGGAACCCTCATTCCCTTAAAAAGACCCTTTTCCAGCTGATGTTTTTCGTATAGGTCTGCAGAGCAATCATGATCAGAATCAGCATCCCCGTAACCAAGGCTTGCCAAAGCGAGGGGATTCCTAACAGGTTCATTCCGTTCAGAAGAGTTGCCAGGATGAGGACCCCGACGAAGGTCCCTGCCAGAGTCCCTTCTCCCCCGAACAGCGAGGTGCCGCCGATAATGACTGCGGCAATGGTGTCCAAAGGAAAACTGCCCCCGATAACGGGTTCGGCGTTGTTCACGCGGGCAGTAAAGAGGAGTCCGGCAAAAGCGCAAAGAAATCCATTCAGGGCGTATACGAGAATCGTGGTCGCCCCGATCCGAATTCCCGCCAGTCGGGAGGACTCGACATTCCCCCCGATCGCATAGACATTGATCCCAAAGGAGGTGTTCCCCATCAGAAACTGGAACAGAGCAAAGAAGAGCCCCGCCCATATAATCAAGATCGGAATGCCCAGAAGGCTGCCCGTAGCTATAAAGCGAAACGTGCCGTCAAACCCCTGGATGCTGCTGCTGTGCATAAAGAAATACGCCAATCCGCGGGCGATAAACATCATGGCAAACGTGGCGATGAAGGGCGGGATTTTTCCATAAACCACCAAAGCCCCGTTCGTAAGTCCGCAGAGGATTCCGATCCCTATCGCGATCAACATCGCCACGGGGATGGGCACTCCATTCACGACGGCCAGGGCAAAGATGCAGGACGAGAAGGCCAATACGGCCCCATTGGAGAGATCGATGCCGCCGACGATGATGACGAGGGTCATGCCAATGCCGAGCAGATAAATGATGGAGGCTTGGCGAACGATGTTGACCAGGTTGCCTATCTTTCCGAAGTTCGGATTCGCGGCAAAAATTAGCGCCGCCAGAAGCAGAAGAACCCCGACTCTTAGCAGAAAATCCAGTCTGACCATTTAGTGTTTCCGCGATAGGCCCTTAAAGAAGAAAGAAAATACCCCAAGATCGCTTTTATGAAACGGTCCTTGGAGACCGTCTATTTTATCGCCCTGCGGGGAAATACCCTTTCGATTATAATATTCATGGACATTCCCAGGATCAGGATCAGCCCCACAAAAACATACTGGATGGAAGTATGAAAACCGACGAGCCCCAATCCGTTCAAAAGCATGGTGATGGTGATCGCCGAAATGACCGCAAAAGCCGGGTGTCCCTTTCCCCCCATAAAGCTGATACCCCCGATCGCCGCGGCGGCGACAGCCTCAAACTCCAGCCCCACGCCGATGATCGGATTGCCGCTGGCGACCCGGGAGGTGATCATCAGCGCCGCGATCCCGACGCAGCATCCGTTTAAGACATAGATGGCAATCGTGTATCTCCCGATTTTCACTCCGCACAGACGGAGGGCTTCTTCGTTGCACCCGATTCCATAGATATACCTCCCGAAGGCCGTTTGGTGGAGAATCCACGCCACCGCCGCAAAAATGGCAAGAAAGATCCAGAACACCAACGGCAGCCCCAGCCAGTAATTCACGGCGATACCGTTAAACCAATTTTTGTCCCAGTAAAGGGTCTGGCCGCCGCCGATCAGCAGGGCCAGGCCGGTGGTCAGCCCCATGGTCCCCAAGGTAACAATAAAAGCCGGAAGCTTCAGGCGGAAGACCATGACCCCGTTGCCGAACCCCACCAGGACTGCCGCCAGGACCCCGAGGCCCAATGAAAAGGGGATCGGCCAGCCGCTCCCCAAGAAGCTCGCCGTCAACACGGAAATAAAAGAGGTACAGGCGCCGACGGACAGATCGATCCCATTTGCCAGCATGACGAGGGACATGCCCAAGGTGAACAGAGCCAGGGGGCTCCCGGCGAGGAGGATATTCGTTATATTCTGGAGGCTCAAGAACTCCGGAACGGCCGCGGCGAAGAGCGTCAAGACCACAACAAAGAGAATCGCCCCGCTGGGGATTTGCCCCAGAATTGCTGTAAATCTTCGCGCCCGAATGGGAGAACTTACCATGTGCAGGAATTTTTTCAAATTCTTCGGCGGTCTTTCAGGCGTTTCCAGAAAGGTTGTTGACTTTGGATTCCAAACCGAACATTTTCTCAACCACATCCTTTGAGGTGATTCGTTCCTTTTTCTCGTCCATAACCTTCAGTCCCGCCCGCAAGACAAGAATGCGGTCGGCGATGTTAAAAATACTTTCCAAGCGGTGGGAAATGAGGATGACGGAAATTCCCCTTTTTTTGAAATGAACCACAATCTCTTCGATTTTCTGCACCTCCTTGACCGCCAACCCGGAGGTAGGCTCGTCGAGGATCAGGATCCGGGGGTTGAAAGAAATCGCCCGGGCGATGGCCACCGCTTGCCTCTGCCCTCCCGACAGGTCCGAAACCGATCTCTTCACGGAATCAAAGCGGATCGACATCCGATTCAAGACTTCCATCGTGTCTTTCTGCATCCGCTCTTTGTCCAGGACGGGGAGGATCCCAAAACATTTTTTCATCGCCATCCTCCCCAGGAAGACATTGCAGTAAATCGCCAGGTTGTCGACCAGCGCAAACTGCTGATATACGGTTTCAATCCCGAGATTGCGGGAATCCGCCGGCCCGCTGATCTCGACCCGCTTCCCATCCAGGTAAATCTCTCCCGATGTCGGGGGCACCGCCCCGCTCAGGATTTTGATGAGGGTCGATTTTCCGGCGGCATTATCCCCCACGAGGCCCAAAATTTCACCCTTTTCCAAGGTTAAGTCGACCCCTTTCAAGGCCTCGACGTGCCCGTAAATTTTCTTGATATTCTCCATTCGCAATAAGGGCGAATCACTCATGGCTCTTCCTTCTACAGGATGGTCGGAAAGTTGCCGGCTCAGGTCTGCCTTTAAATCAAACCCCTTTTTGCTTTCCTCATCTGCCCATTTTGTGCGCTATATTATCTCACCCTTCACTTTTGTCAAGGAATAATTATCGAGACAATTTATGTTCCCTTGCGTATTTTAAAAAGGCTACAAAAGAGAAAATGCAAATGATACAATTTGACATGAGCTTGTTACCTTATGTTTCAACTCTTCGCGCCGAGGGTTAATCCAGGACTTTGCAGGCTGGGGCTGCTATTCTTCCCCCCCCAGAGAGATATCATTAACGGGTTTAGGAGAAACGGCTATGAAAAAATCTGGGAATATGCACAGGCTGATTGCTTCCTCGAAAACCGTGCACACCGGTTTTTTTGATGCGGCCCTGCCCCCTGTTCTCACAATTGATTCCGGAGACACGGTGGTCATGAACTCTTTGATGCTGATGGACGGCCAGCTCCATTGCAGCATGTCTTTAGAGGAATTAATCGCCGCCCGCCGCTTCTATGTGGAGCGCCAGCTGGGACCGCATACCTTGACGGGCCCCATATTCATCCGGGGAGCCGAACCGGGAGACGTCCTGGAAATCCGGATTCAAAAATTCCTCTTGGCCGACGGCGGGGTGAATTATCACTTTCCGGGGGGAATGGGGATCGGGGGACTTCCCGAGGATTTTCCCGACGGCCAGATGAAAGCCTTCGAACTGAATTTGGACAGAATGGAAACCGCCTTTTCTCCGGGAATCGTCCTGCCCTTGAAACCCTTCTTTGGAGTCATGGGGGTCGCCCCTCGTGCGGGGGAGAAAAGGATTTCCTCTGTACCCGATTACTTTGGCGGCAACATAGACAATAAAGAGCTCGTCGCCGGAACAACCCTTTTTCTGCCCGTCCAGGCCTCGGGGGGTCTTTTCTCCGCGGGGGACGCCCATGCGGTTCAAGGGGACGGCGAGGTGGATGTGACCGCCATCGAGACGGCGATGGCGGAGGCGGTCCTGGAATTTTTCGTGCGCAAGGATTTGCAGTTGGAGAGACCCATGGCGGAGACGCCGACTCACTGGATCACCATGGGGTTTCATCCGGATCTGGATGAGGCTGTGAAAATCGCCTTGCGGGATGCCATCCATTTCCTGTCCGCATCGCATGGATTGACCCGAGATGACGCTTACGCCTTGTGCAGTCTAGCTGTCGATTTGCGGGTCACCCAGATCGTCGACGGGAATAAAGGAATTCATGCCATGATTCCCAAGGCGATCTTCAAGGATTGAATGATGTTTGTTTTTTTGAGCCGGCGCGCTAAAATTGGGTTTGACTCAAAATAGTCGGAAACTGAAAGAGGAGGAAGAGAAAATGCGATTGCAGGGAAAAGTGGCAATCATCACCGGTGCCGGAAAAGGCATCGGCGAAGGAATCGCCTTGGAATTTGCCCGCGAGGGGGCCAAGTTGGTGGTGAACGACCTGAGCGAGCCGGATGCCCGGCGCACTGTGGAGACCATCAAAAATAAAGGCGGCCAGGCCGTCGCGGTTGTCGGCAGCGTCGCCTCGCCGGAAGTGGCTCGAAAGTTGGCGGAGATCGCCGGGAAGGAATTCGGGACTGTAGATATCCTGGTGAACAATGCCGGCATCTCCCGCACCCAACCCCTCGATGAGATTCGAAAAGAGGACTGGGACGAATTGATTGCTGTCAACCTGACTTCCGCCTTCTTGGTCACCCAGGCGGTCTTACCCTTCATGCGGAAACAGAAGTGGGGGAGAATCATCAATATTTCTTCGGTGGCTGCCCATACGGGGGGCGTGGTCGGCCCCCACTACGCTGCTTCCAAGGCCGGCCTCATAGGTCTTACCCATTCGTATGCCGCTTTACTGGCCAAGGAGGGAATCACGGCAAACGCCGTCGCTCCCGCACTGATTGCCACGGAGATGGTCCGGAATTCGCCTCGGGCCCGGCCGGATATTCTTCCCGTCGGGCGTTTTGGGACCGTGCAGGAGGTTGTCGATGCCGTTCTCTTGCTGGCTATTAACGGCTATATGACCGGCCAGACGATCAACCCGAACGGAGGCTGGTACATGACGTGAGTAGGCGAAGGCAGGGAAATTTTTCCGAATCCGTAGGATGAAAAACCGCATCCTCCTTCCCAGGATTCCGGTGAAGGAGGATGCCCCCCGAAGGGGATTCTTTTCGATCTATTTGCCGCTGAAAGACTTGATCCGCGCGACAATGTTGTTGACGTTGGACAGGTCAACGACCTCGCCGCCTGTTTTGATCCAATCCGGGATCTTTTTCCCGTTCAAAACATCTACAGCCGCCCGCACGCCGAGGCCGCCCTGGGCATGAAGGTCCTGGTCCAGCGTGGCCACAAGGCGTTTGGCCGTGATCGCTTCCAGGCCTTCCGGCGCCGCGTCAAATCCGGAGACGAGGACTCCTTTGCGCCCGGCCGCTTCCATGGCTTTCACCGCCCCCAGGGCCATTTCGTCGTTCAGGGCAATGACCAGGTCGACCTTCGGGTGGCTCTGCAGAAGGTTTTCCATGACGTTCATGGCCTGATCGCGGCGGAACATGGCGGGCTGCTGAGCCAGCAGCTTAATGTTCGGGTTCGCGGCAATGGCATCCTTGAATCCTTTTACCCGGTCCTGATTGGTCTGGCCGGCGGGGTTGCCCTCGATGAGGATAACATTCCCTTTGCTCCCGACCTTTTTGATCATATATTCGCCTAACTTCTTGGCCCCGTCATAGTTCTCCACCCCGACGAAGGTTTCAATCTTCCCCCCATAGGCCCGGGAATTGCTCGTGATCACCGGAATCTTGGCGGCATTCGCCTTTTCGATCGCCGGGATAATCCCCTGCGGGTTGATCGGGGCTACGACGATCGCATCCACTTTCTTCTGAATGGCATCTTCCATCTGCCGAACCTGCTCCTCCAGGTTCTGAACCTGCAGGGGCGCGTACTCGATGACTTTCACTTTCTGCGCTGCCCCTTCCTTTTTAGCCCCGTCCAGGAGCATCCGCCATCCCGGAGAGATGGAATCCTTCACCAGAACGGCGATGGTGTACGTTTTCCCTTGAGCCCACAGCCGGCCCGAACAGCCCCGGAAAGGCTGATGACGAACAGAGCCGCGATCAACAACCCGATTCCCTTCTTAATCATGGATTTCCTCCTTTACCTGAAATATGCCAGATCCCTGGCAATCAACGACTGGTCAGAATTAAAAAAACCCTGAACCGATGGCTGGGTAAAAAGCTTTCCCGCCACAGGCGGGACCCGGCGCGCAATAAAAAAATTGTAGGGGCGGTTCGCGAACCGCCCTATAGGTGCGCAGCAACGACGAAGTTGAAGCGCAACGCAGCAGATGGACTTTTTACACAGCCATCCAAGGGTTAGGCCTTGCTCGACAACCACCGATCCAAAACGACCGCGATGACAATGGCGGCTCCTGTAACCGCGACTTGCCACAGCGAAGAGATGTTCAGGAGATTCATGCCATTGGCCAGAACGGTTAAGATCAGGGCGCCGACGACCGTTCCCAGTACGCTGCCCACCCCCCCATCAAACGAGATCCCTCCGATGGCGGCCGCGGCAATGGCCTGCAGAACAAATTGCTCGCCGATCACCGCCTCGGCGGCGTCGAGCCGGGCAATGTAGAGCAACCCCGCCAAGGACACGATGAATCCGGAGAAAGAATAGACCAGGATCGTCGTCCGGGGAACGGAGAGGCCGGAATAAATGGCTACGGATCGCTTGGCGCCGATTCCGTATATCTCTCTCCCGAAATTGGTATACTTCAAAAGCAAAAAGGTCAGCAAAACGATTACGGCGGCCACGAGGATAGGAACCGGAATCCCCAGGACCCTCCCCGCTCCCCAGAAAGTGAATTCATCGCGGAATCCATTGACGACCGTCCCGTGCATGTAGAGAAAGGCGAGTCCCCGGGCTACCTGCATCATCCCGAAGGTAACCAGAAAATCCGGGAGACGAAGGTAGACGATGGCCAGACCGTTTAGGCATCCGAAGAATGCCCCCACCCCCAGCGCTATTAGGATCCCCAAAAACATGTAAGGAAGCGGCATGTCCGGGCGCAAGAAATCGGCCGCCAGGCACGTGGTCAGGGCCAGAACGGACCCCACGGAGAGATCGATGCCGGCAATCAGCATGGTCAGGGTCATGCCCACAGCGATGATCGCGGTAAAGGCGGCTTGTCGCAAGACATTTATGAGGTTGTTAAAGGTCAGGAAATTAGGGGAAAGGATGGCAATCACCACACAGATGCCCAGCAGGGCGATGATTCGCGAATATTTTGTCACCAGCTGCAAAAACATTCCGTCTTCCTTGATGCCGAGGAAAAAATATCAGAATGATGGCTTCGTAAAAGGCTCCAGATGCAAGGCACGCAAAAACTGAGGAGCGAGGTCCCTGAGGGGCGTCGTCCCTCAGGGACTGCATGCAGCGCAACGCCGCAGATGGACTTTTTACGAAACCAGCTCAGTTCCGCAACGAATCGATGGTAACAATAGCCACCAAGATCAACCCCAGGATTACCATCTGCAGGGCCATCGGTAGACCTGCCATGTTGAGCCCATTGCGCAGGATGGCGATGATGACCGCCCCGCCAAGGGTACCCCAGACGCTTCCCTTCCCCCCCGCCAAAGAGGCCCCTCCTACAACCGCGGCCGCGATCCCGTCGAACTCGATTCCAATCCCCTGGGAAGGGTTGGCAGCCCCCAGGCGCGAAGCCATGACGATTCCAGCCAGCCCGGCCAGGAGGCCGTTGAACGAATACACCACTAATTTGATCCGATGGGCATTGATTCCCGAAAGAATGGCCGCCTCTTCATTGCCGCCGATTGCGTAAATATGCGTGCCCAGGGCTGTCCGTTTGATGACAAAGCTGAAGATGAAGTAACAGCCTATCGCGATCAACGCCGCCACCGGCAGAAGGCCCAAATTTCCCCCTCCGAACAATTTGAACACGGGATTCCCGGCGGAAACGGTGGAGCCTTTCGCCAAGACCAAAGCCAACCCTTCGCCGATCCCCATCATGCCCAGGGTAACGATGAACGGATTGATATGCGTGCGCGCGATGACGAATCCATTGGCGGCTCCAAAGATCACTCCCACCAAGAGGGCAAGCAGGCAGGCCGGGCCGATTCCCAGTCCCGCGTCCATGGCCAAGGCGGCCACGACTCCCGCAAGTCCGACAATGGCCCCCAAGGAAAGATCGATCCCATGGCTGACGATGGCCAAAAAGGCGCCAATGGAGACGATGGCCAGGATGGACCCTTGCTGGACGATATTCAGCAGGTTGGACAAATTCAAAAATTCGGGTGAAGTAAAACGAAAGACGAAGAGCAGGAGGACGATCGCATAAGTATTCCCGGGGATGCGACGGAAAAAGGCGCCCACGGTTTGACTGCGAACCTGCCTGTTCCCTGAGGTCATGCCGCCGCCTTCTTTCCCGCCGCAAAGCCAATGATCTCTTCCTGGGTCGTGGTCGATCCCTCCAGCTCTTGAACAATGGCCCCCTCGCGCATGACGTAAATGCGATCGGACAGGGTCAGGACCTCCGGCAGCTCCGATGAAATCATCAGAATTCCAACCCCTTTGCCGGCCAGGTTATTCATCAAGGAATGAATTTCTTCCTTCGCCCCGACATCAATGCCCCGCGTGGGTTCGTCGAAAATGAGCATCCTCGACTCGGTGCAGAGCCATTTGGCCAGGACGACCTTCTGCTGGGTTCCTCCAGAAAGAAATTTGGCCATGCGGGCCACATCGGGAGCGGCCATGGCTAACTCCCGAACATAGCGTTTGGCAATTTCCTGTTCCCGGCTGAGATTCAGGATTCCCGAAGGGAAAAGTTTTCGGAGCGAAGCCTGAATGATGTTGTCTTTCAGGGGAAGGATCAGGGCCAACCCGTCTTCTTTGCGATTCTCGGGCAGAAACCCCATTTCCTGGCGGATGCACTGCTGGGGAGAGGGGTGGCGGATTCTTTGTCCCATGATATAAATCTCCCCGGAGTCGATCCGGTCGATGCCATAGATAGCTCGGGCCAACTCGGTCCGGCCCGAGCCGACTAAGCCGGCCAAACCAACGATTTCTCCTTGACGCACCGTAAGATTGATTCCCCGGAGGATTTTCCCTCGGTTCAGGTTGGTGACTCTCAGGGCTTCGTCGGGCAGAGCGGTACAGTTTTTTCGCATCCGCTTCTTCACGATCTCGCGGCCGACCATCATCTGGATCAGGGTTTCCAGTTCGGTTTCGGCAACCGCCCGAGTGCCCACGGTGCGCCCGTCCCGCAGCACCGTAACCCGGTCCCCGATGATTTTGATCTCCTGCAGGCGATGGGATATGTAAATGATCGAAACCCCATGGGCCTTCAGAGTTTGGATGGTGGCGAAAAGCTGCCCGATCTCATGCTCGCTCAAAGTGGCCGTGGGTTCATCCATCACCAGGATATCGGCTTCAAGAGAGAGGGCCTTGGCCACCTCCACGAGTTGCTGCTGGGCCACCCCCAGAGTATAAACAGGGGAATTTACGTCGATATCCATTTTGAGAAAATCGAGCACCCGCCGGGCTTCGCTTTTCAACCGGCGCTGGTCCACCAAGCCGATCTTGGTCCTCGGCTCCCGTCCAAGGAAAATATTTTGCGCGACGGTCAAGTACGGAACCAGGTTGAATTCCTGATAGATGATGGCAATGCCATGCTCCTGGGCCTGCCGGGGGGTTTCCATGCGGACCTCCCGGCCTTTAAGAAAAATATGACCCCCTTCGGGATGATAAACCCCCACGAGAACCTTCATCAGGGTGGATTTCCCGGCCCCGTTTTCCCCCAGCAGGACATGGACTTCTCCGGGCCGAAGATCGAAGGTAACATTATCCAGCGCTTTGACGCCGGGGAACTCCTTCACGATTCCTTCCAGCCGGAGAACCTCCGATCCGTTCACTTCTGTCCCCCCTGAATCGCGTTGGAGAACACGCTCCGGCAGCGAAGGATATTTTCAGAAATTGGATTAGCCTTACGGAAAATAAGGAGGCTCCTCATAGGAGGTTTTCTTGACTTAGGATGGTTCGCGCTCATGAGCGCAGGTGTAAGCAATAACGCCACCTGTTGGCTATATCGAAATAATTTTCGGGGGCAAACAAACAAGTGGCGCCATTATCTTATGAATAGGATTTTTGTGTCAAGGGAAAACAGAGGCCCCGAGTACCAATTCAGTGACGGGGGGACGGCAGGCTTTGTTGTTGGCCTGGGGGTTTGGGCGGTACGCGCCGGAAGCATCGGTCGGGATGAGCAAAGACTCGGAGAAAACCCTGAGACTCCGATATCAGCGGCGGGAGGCCTTGGCCCCCGCCCCCGTCCACGAAGAAATCAGCGCCTTATGATTCCAAGCGTAGCGCCCGGACCCCCAGGCCAGGGCACCTCCTGCTATTCACGCCGGACCTAAATCCGTAGCGGCTGGCCACCCGTGACGGAAGGGTTACGGCCCCTTCTCCGCCGCTCGCCAAGCCCCTTTTAAAGCAAGCTACAACCCTAACCAGTGGGGATTGCGCTCGGTGGCATCGAATTCGGAAGTGGTTTTAAACGGCTCGAACTTGCCGCTTTTCCCGGCTTCGGCTGTCTTGGCCAGAAGGGTTTCCCGCTGTTCTCTTGTCAGGGGTTGGAAGGACCTTGCCGCCGCTAAGGCCTGCTCAAGGTAAGGAAGCGTATCGCACCCCACGATCATCGCGTGTACGGGCAGATTCATAACGTAGTGTAGACATTCTTCAACGGTCACGACGCCGCTTTTCAGGATATTTTTTTCTCCGAACGTTTTCATGCCCAGAACCCCGATATCGTGTTTCTGCAAGACCGGGACCACCTTTTTCTCAAAGCTGTCGAAATGGGCGTCCATGACGTTCAAGGGCATCTGCACGGCGTCAAAGATGAAGCCGTGATCAAAGGCCGTTTGCAGCATTTTCAGATGAACCGCCGGGCTTTTATGGCCCGTGAATCCGATGTATCTCACTTTCCCTGCTTTCCGGGCCTCAAGGACCGCCTCCAGGGCCCCTCCCGGGGCAAAGATCCGGTCCGCATCCTCCATGCGGATGATTTCGTGAAACTGCAGCAGATCGATCGTTTCCGTCTGCAACCGCCGCAGGCATTCTTCCAGCTGATTCGCCGGCGGTTTTCTTATCCTGGCCGTCGATCTTGGTCATCAAGGAACACTTTTCTGCCGGTATCCATCCCGCAGCGCCTTGCCCATGCGGATCTCGCTGACCCCGTCGTTGTAATCCCAGGAGTTGTCCAGGAAATTGATCCCGTTGTCGATAGCCGTGCGGATGAGGCGGATGCTCTCCTGCTCTTCTTTCTGAATGCCGATGTGATAGCCCCCAAGCCCCACGAGCGAAACCATTTCCCCGGTCCGCCCGAGGCGGCGGTAGGGCATCTGTCCCTTTAATTTCGCTTGAGTACGTTTGGGGCATAAACCTTTCCTCCTTTTCCTCAAAAATTTTCATTTTTCTACTAACCCAGGACGTCATTTCTTAAACTGTGCTTCCAGCCGCCAACGAGGTAATGAAAGCTCGTTTTAGGGAATTCGCAGATAAGCGATATCACCTCACGAGGTACGGAATCCTGCACTTCCAAAGCCTCGACCGGGCATTCGATTTCGCAGGGCAGGCAGTACCAGCAGGTCTGGTTGAACTCCCCCGGCCGGCCGCAGTTGAGACAGCGCTCCGCCTCTTCCCGGGCGGCTTTCAAATCCAGCGCTTTTTCCACTTCCGTGCGGAGGTCCCGCGAGCGGACCGGCATGCGGGGCAGGACCGCCCGGGGCCTAACAACGGCGCCGGACCGATCGATGGGGAACTCGGTGATGCAGGTGCCGTCCCAGTAAGCCCGGCCCCAGCGCAGGGTTTCCCCGGTTAGAAAGCGGTCGATGGAGACGGCTGCTTCCCTTCCCTGGGCCATGGCCTCGATGACCGACTTGGGCCCGGAAACGAAATCCCCGGCTGCGAATATTTTGGGGCGCCGGGTCTGCAGGGTCAACGGGTCGGCGATCAACCCGGATGAGCCTGCGCCCTGAATTTCACCAGGAAGGTTTGCCCATCTCCGGTTTCTGCCCGATGGCCACGACGATGGATTCCGCGGAGGGAGAATGGCTGCACGTCTCTTCAAGCGCGGGGCAGAAGCGGCCCTGTTCATCAAAGACCGTTAGGCAGCGGGCAAGATCGACCGTGAGGTTTCCGTCGCCTTTCCGAATGATGCGGCGCGGCCCCCAGCAATCCTGGATCTTGATGCCTTCTTCAAGGGCCTCTTCGATCTCTCGCCGGGAAGGCCGGCATTTTGCCTTTTTCTTCCAGGCAAACAAGGCTCACTTCTTCGGCGCCCAGTTTACGGCAGGTCAAGGCCGCATCCACGGCTGTATTCCCCCCGCCGATGATCAGCACACTCCTGCCGATTTTGGGAGTTTGTCCTTCCCGCGCCTGTCGCAGAAGATCAAGGCCTTGGTAGACTCCCGGCAGGTCTTCGCCCGGCACCCCTAACCGCAAAGCCGGGCCCCCGCCCGTTGCCAGCAGCAGCGCGTCCCATTCCCGTTCGAGTTTTTCGATGTCCAGCTCTTTTCCCAACGACCAGCCGGTCTGGAAAACGACTTTCATCCGCTCCAGCATGCGGACCGCCTTGGCCGTTTCCTCGCCGGGCAGACGGAACGCCGGGATCCCGAAGCGAAGCATGCCTCCCGGTTCGGGAGCGGAATCGAAGACCGTCACCGCATGCCCTTTGGCCGCCAATTCGTACGCCGCCATCAGCCCCGCCGGCCCTGAACCGACAATCGCCACCCTCTTCCCGGTTTCCTTTGCCAAAAGACCTGATTCGAAAGCAATGTTCGGCCAGTTGTCGGCCAAATATCGTTTCAACGCCCGGATATGAACCGGCTGGTTGTCCTCCTTTCGCCGCTCGCACTTCTCCTCGCAGGGATGGGTGCAGACCCGCCCTACGATCCCGGAAAAAGGCAGGTCCTGGCGCATCTCTTTCGCCGCTTCCTCCTCTTTCCCCTGGGCGACCAGGCGGACGTAACCCTGGCAGTTCATATGGATGGGGCAGGCCTGGCGGCAGGGCGCAAGATACATGCGCAGGTTGTCCATGATGCACCGTTCGATGCAGATGCCGCAGACGTAGCACTTGTCTCTTTTTATGAAAATGTTGACGTCGGATCTCACTGGGCACCTCCGGAAGGAAGATTGCGGATTATGGGACGGCGAGAAGCCGTGACTTCCCCGTCCTTGCCGCAGCGGATATCGACGTGGCAGAGAAAGTTCTCATTGTCCTTCTTCGGGAAATCCGTCCGGAGATGCGCGTTCCCCCACCGGCTTTCCTTCCGTTCCAGGGCGGCCCTGGCGGAATAGGTGGCGCACTTGAGAATATGCTCGACCTCGAACAGTTTGGAGAGTTCATGCCCGTTGCCCGCGGCCGCTTCTTCGTCTATTTCAAGGGCGAAGCGCTCCGCCCATTCCAGCCACCGGTTCAGTTTGAACGCGTTCTTGGGAGAGACCACGTAGTCGTTGATCAGCCTCCGCATCTTGTATTCCAGGTCCCGCACATCCACCCGTTTGTCTCCCGCTCCGGAGCGCTTCTCCATCACGCTCCGGAGCGCGGCGACCTGTCCGGGGTCGAACCCCGGGTTGCGGCCGGGAGGATGCAAAACGCACCGCTGCCTCGGCGGCGATCTCGCCGAAGACGAAGGCCCCGGTCAGATGCCCCTTGGCGACGCAGGAGACGTCCCCCGCGGCATAAAGGCCGGGAACTCCCGTTTCGGCCCGTTCATTCACCACCAGGCCGCACATCCCGTGGCCTCCGCAGAGCTGGTGTTCCGTCGGCCAGAGCTCGATGTCGTCCTTGCGGAAATCGATCTTGCGCCCCTTGAAAAACCGCTCCTGGACCGGCCGTTCCGTGGAAAAGAGGATGCCCTCGATCTCCTCGATCACTTCCTTCGGAAGATGGCTGATGCGGATGCGCAGGGGGCCTTTGCCGGCGGCAACGGCCTGATTGGCTTTCGATTGATCATGGCAGGACCATTCCATGACGATTTCATCAAAGATGTCCATCATCCGGCCGCCGCGGGTGATCGTGATGGCCAGGAGCGGGATGTTGACGTCCTTGATCAGATTGACCCTTTGGACATACTCCACTCCCGTCAGAGCGGCGCCGGCCTCCACGCCCATCACAAAGCCGTCCCCCGTATTTCCCGGGTAGTCGAAGGTCCCGTAAAGATAGCCGGAATTCGGCAGGCCGAAACGGGCCGTGCCGCCGCTGGCCAGAATGACCGCCCCCGCCTGACAGGTCACTAATTCCCCCGTGCGCACGTTGATCCCGATCGCCCCGGCCACCCGTCCATTGTCCATGAGAAGTTTAAGCCCCATGGTCCGGTTGACGACGAACGAGCCCTTCTCCGCCGCCTTTTGGGAAATGATGATCTTCAGGTCCGGTTCCTCCATGGCCGCCAGAAAATTTCCGATCGGGTGGTACTGAAGCGTGCGGTAATTCCCCTTGGCGTCCTGGGGAAAATAGACGCCCCACCCTTCCAGCTTCTTGAGTAAAGGGAAGGACCTCTTGGCCATCTCATACGAAGGGGGCTGCGTCCAGGACCCCGTCGCAGGCGAGGGTATTGGACTCCACATAGAGTTCGGGGGTGGTGAAATTGGGGATCGCCACGATGTTCAGGGCATCCATGCCGCGGGCAATGGAGCCGCTGTACTTGATGTCCCCCTTCTCAAAGATTACGACCTTCAAAGAGGGGTCGATCTCCAGGGCCCGGTTGGCCGCCATGCACCCGGCGCTTCCGCCGCCGATGATCAGGATATCCGCTTTTAAGTTTCGTGTTTCCATGTTCCTTCCTTGATGGTTTCATAAAATCCGAAAATGTTTCATGAGAAATTTCTGCCACCGCGATCCTGGGTCATTATAATAATCAGGTACAACCTCATGTCAACAAAAATGCTCCATTCGCCTTGACTCTCCATACCCGATTCTGTATATTCCTATTGGAATCAACTCCCTGGGCAGAAATAATCGGGACCGGGTGAAAAATGGCCAAAGATTCTTCTCTGATCCCTATTGAAAAAATTGAACGCGCGATTTTCCTGGTTCGCGGCCAGAAGGTGATGCTGGATCGGGATTTGGCTGAATTATACGGTGTTGAAACCCGAGTATTAAATCAAGCGGTTCAGAAATCACGAGCAGATTTCCCAATGATTTCATGTTATCGGGGACTAAGCGAGAAACTGGTGGTCCGAGATCATGGGACCCGTTTAAGGTCACAGATTGTGACCTTAAAACCCGGCTTCAGCATGCCAAGTACCGGCCTTATGCCTTCACAGAACACAGGATATTGCCATGCTTTCCAGCATTCTAAACAGTGAACGTGCTATTCAAATGAATATAGAGATTATGAGGGCCTTTGTCCGCCTGCGGCAAATGCTGGCGACCAATGCGAATCTGGAGCGCAGGCTCAATGAACTGGAGCAGAAATACGATGTCCAATTTAAAGTGGTTTTCGACGCCATCCGCCGACTCATGGCCCCGGCGTCCGGGCCCAAAAAGAAAATCGGTTTTCAATTGCGGGAAAGACGGGCCGCGTATGGGAAAAAATAGAATCCGTAGATTTGCTTGAAGAGCCGGAATTTTTATCAACACCCCCTAAACGCGGAAGGAAATAGAAAATGGAATACGATCGCGACAAGGTTGACCAATACACCCTCGCCCTTCTCTATCTCGTCAGATGGCAGGACGGAGACAACTTCCCGGGCTTGGAAAGGATTTGACTGGGAAACGATGAACCGACTTCATGAAAAGGGATTCATCAGCGACCCGAGGGGACAGGCCAAATCCGTAATTTTGTATGAAGAGGGATTCCAAGAGGCGGAAAAGCTTTTCCAGGAATTTTTCGGAAAGAAAAAATAGCTCCGCTCTTTCTAAGGAGGTTAAATTTGGCACATAGAGGATCTCCCCCCAAGAGACCCGTGACGGGACCGAAAAAGCCGGCCTCCTCCTGGCAGATTTCGGAGCTGATGCTTTATCTGAAGCAAAACGCCAGGAAACCGGAATGGTCGTCTATTTTTCCGAGGGTTCCGGAGCTGACTGCGACATCCCCAAGATGCTGGTTCATTGTTCGTTTAGCCCCAGATCCCCTTTCTCAAATTTTCCCAAACTCTTCTTGACAAAGCGTACGTTATCCTGTACATTTTAGTCGGGAGGTGATTCTTGTGACGACTATCAAAGCCACGGAAGCCAGAGCGAAGCTCTTTCAATTACTGGATCAGACGGCGGAATCCCATGAGCCAATCCAGATAACCGGTAAAAGAGCAAACGCCATCCTGATCTCTGAAGGGGATTGGCGGGCCATCCAGGAGACTCTATATCTTCTCGCCATACCCGGGATGAGGGAATCCATTCGCAAGGGACTCAAGACTCCGGTTGAAAAGTGCAGCGAGAAACCCGGATGGTGAAGTGGCGGATCGTTTTTACAAAACAGGCGCAGAAAGATGCCCGCAAAATAGCCGACTCCGGCCTGCGGGAAAAGGCCGAAAAGCTGTTGGCCATCATTTCCGAGAACCCATTTCAAAGCCCTCCTCCTTATGAGAAGCTCGTTGCCGACCTCTCCGGAGCCTATTCACGCCGAATTAATATTCAGCATCGATTGGTTTACCAGGTCATCGAGGATTCGAAGACTATAAAGATTATCAGGATGTGGACCCATTATGAATAGAATGACTACAAGCCATGCCGGGGAAAATCGCGGCGGACGTGGAAAGTTCAAGATAATTTGAAGAGCATGAGTGTTAAAAATCATTGATGATTCATGGTGTTCCGCTTGAAAAGGAGATTGTATGCAGGAGATCGAAAAGATTTACATACGGAAGAGAATCGGGCCGTTGCTTGAAGCCTTGAAGAAAAGAAGATATGAGGCCTGTTTTTTTGAGACCCCGGAGGAAGCCAAGCAATTCGTGCTGGCCCAGATCAAACCGGAAGAGACCGTGGGCATGGGGGGGTCGGTGACCCTTCGGGAAAATCTGCAAATGGTCTCGGCTCTGAGGCAGCGGGGAAATCCCGTTTATGACCACTGGGAGGCGGTTCAGGATCCGAAGCGGTTTCTGGAATTGAAAAGGAGCCATCGCGGAGTCGATGTTTTCTTGAGCAGCGTAAACGCCATTGCGGCCGACGGCACGATTGTGAATCTCGACGGTGGAGGAAATCGGGTGGCCAGCCTTTGCTCGGGGCCGAAGCGGGTTTTTGTCATCGCCGGGGCCAATAAAGTCGTGGATACCATGCAGGAGGCGATCGACCGGACCCGCAATAAAGCCGCCGTCCTTCGAGCCCTGAAGAGCCAGTTCAAGACTCCCTGTGTCGCCACCGGAGTCTGCAGCGAATGCGATTCACCTCAAAGAATTTGCGCAGCCCTCCTGATTCTTCTAAAAAAGCCGGCGGATATCGAACAGTTCACCGTTATCTTGGTGAATGAGGAAATGGGCTGCTGAATCTGGAAATACCATTTTGTTCATGCAAAAGGAATTGAAGGCGTTTATCTCAAAATAGGGATAATGGCAAGGCAGGGGTGGCGCCTCACTGCACTATCCATTTTATCAGATCTCCAGAAAACCTTTCTGTATTGTCAACTTCATCCAAATCTCAGAACCCGGATGGGGCCTGATAGCCCCGATCAGGGTTCAGCCAATCACGATCTTCCAGGGGGGTAATGAATTTCCCCTGAAATGACTGTCGATTCCCCCCTTTTTACATAAGACTGGGAAGCCATGTGGATATTTTGGGGAAGGCAACATAAAGAGCCAGGATGACAAAATCCGCCAGGATAAATGGAAATACCCCCCTGATAATATCCTCCATGGTCACGTCCGGAACCATTCCTCGGAGAATAAAAAGGTTCAAGCCAAAGGGAGGGGTGATTAGGGCCAACTCGAACATGAAAACGGTTATTACTCCAAACCACAACGGGTCATATCCAAGCGCCATCAAAGCCGGGTAGATGATCGGCAAGGTTAGAAATGCAAACGCCAGCATATCGATAAACATGCCGGCGATAATATAGAGGATGAGGACCCCCATGAGAATGACAAACCTGGGGACCTGTAGATTCATAAGGAGAGCGCTGGTTTCCGAGGGAATCCGGCTGATCCCCAGGAAATTGCCGAAGACCATGGCCGTGGCGATGATCAAAAAGATCATGGCCGTGGTCTTGGTCGTTTCCATGACGGCTTCGATGAAATTTTTCAGCTTCAACCGTCGGGTGATGAGCCCTAAGAACAGGGCGCCGAAGGCTCCCAAGGCTCCTGCCTCGGTAGGAGTAAAGATTCCGCTGTAAATTCCACCCATCACGATGAACGCCAGCATCACGATGCCCCAACTATCTTTCAGAGATAAGATCCTCTCCTTCCAGGTTATCCCTGTTAGGGGTTGGGGAGCCAATTTCGGGTTGAGTTTTACCATTACGTAAATAAGCGCCATGAAACAAAGCGCCGCCAGGATTCCGGGGAGGATCCCCGCGATTAGCAGTTTGGAAACAGATTGATCAGTAATGATCGCATAAATCACCATCAGGATGCTGGGCGGAATCATCTGGGCCAGCCCCCCCACCGCGGCCACCGACCCCAAGGCAAGCTTGTCATCGATTCCGAACTTGCGCATGACCGGAATGCAAATTTTTCCAAGGGTCGCACAGCTTGCGAGCCCTGACCCGCACGCGGCCCCAAAGGCGGCCCCTCCCAGAACCGTCGCCTGGGCCGCGCTTCCCGGAATATGGCCGATCCATTTTTGGGCGGTTCCATACATGGAGGTCGCAAATCCGGCCTGATAGGCAAGATGCCCCATCAGAATAAAAAGAGGAACCACGCTTAAGGCATAATTGGAGACCTTTTCATAGGGGACAATTCCTAAGATGGTTATGGTCCGGGCGGGCCCTCCCAATACCCAGTAGCCGATAATTCCGACCAGCAAAAGCCCAAAAGAAACCGGGATGCCCATGAAAAGAACTGCGATCATGGCGATCAGCATGATCCAACCGATTGTCATCGGCGGAACCTGGCCGGGGGTTACCAGGCCCAGGAACACGCAAAAGACCAAGAGAGGTACAAAGGAGACGATCAAATGGGCTAACCATTTTTCTGTGCCTTCGCGTCAATTCCTTAAAATGATGCCCGATGTCGGTGATCAATCGCAGGCAAAGCAAAACAATGCCGATCGTCATGAGGGTTTTGGCCGGCCAGAAGGGATACGCCACCAGGCCCATATCATGGTCGCCCGTAATCCAAGCCTCCCAGGCCAGCGCCCCGCTTTGCCACCCCATGAGGGCGAAGGAGACCAAGGCCAGATAAAGCGTGGCCATTTCAAAGGTCGTGCGCGCGGGACCTTGAATCCGGTCGATAATGATATCCACCCGCACGTGGCCCTTTTTCTGCTGGACGTAAGCTGCGGCCGGATAAACGACGCAGACCATCAGCATTTCGCATAAGGTGTAAACTCCGGGGAGAGGGCTGTTGAATATATATCGCAAGGCCACATCCGCGGTGGTCAATAACATCATGAAGGTAATTACGATGGCGGCAAAACCGTTAAAGAAATCTTCCATCTTAAACTGAAAATCATTCCAACGCCCCAAAACCATTCATGCTCTCCCAAAAAAGCGATTGAGTTCACAATTTAGCGTCAGGTTAAGTCTTCCTCAACGCCCGACGAAAAGTCTACGGCAACATCTTAACAAAAGCCATCCGCGAATTACAATAAAAATTTTTCATTGACGCCATCCCCGGATTGGGTTACATAATTCAAATCAGGCCGAATCATAAAAGGAGGAACCATGAAAGTTCGAACCAGCGGAAGCATACGGATGATCCTGATCGGGATTTGTTGTCTCTTCGCCTTATCGATCCCCCTGGCCCAACCGGCCCAAGGAGCACAGGAAAAACCGCTCATTTTGAAAGTCGCCATCTTCACCCCGGCGGGCATTACCTATACCAAGGCCAACTGCTGGATTCTGGAAGAAATCGAAAAGCGGAGCAAGGGGCGGATCAAGTTTGAGTATTACTTCTCCGCATCTCTTCTCCCGGCCAAAGAAACCGTTAACGGTTTGAAAACGGGGGTGGCCGACATTGCCATTGCCTCCGGAGCTTACGAGCCGGGAAAACTTCCCCTCAGCACGGTGACCAGCCTCCCGATGACCGGCACGCGTTTTTATTCTTCGGCCATGGCCATTGCCGACATCGTCCAGATCCCCGAGTTCAAGGCGGAATTGGATAAATACAACATGCAGTATCTTTCCTTTTACCAGAATAGCTCCTACGGACTCTGGCTGGTCAAGCCCTTTCAGACGCTCACCGATCTTAAAGGCCGCAAGATCCGGGCTGTGGCCGAACACGCCAGTTTATTAAAGGACCTCGGCGCCGTTCCCGTAACCATTGTGGTCACCGAAACCTATTCGGCCCTGGAGCGGGGGACGGTGGACGGGACGCTCGCGAATCCGATCTTTGCTTTTGATTATAAATTTAATGAGGTTTCCCCCCATTATTATTCGATGATGTTTGGCAACGTGGGCTATCTCTTATGCGTCAACAAGGACAGCTGGAAGAAAGTCCCGGCGGATGTTCAGAAGATGTTTACGGATTTGCGCGAGGAAGCTGCCAAGATCGGCCACGAAATTTACGAAACCGCGGGTGAAAAAAACCTGGAGCAGGCCCAGGCCAAAGGAATCATTAAGATCGTAAATCCCCCGGAGGCGGAAATCGCCCAGGTGCGACAAGTGGCCAAAGATACCATCTGGAAGGAGTGGGTCGAAAAAATGAATAAACGGGGCCTTCCGGGGCAGAAGGTTTTGGATGGGTACCTGGCAGCCCTGGAAAAATGGGAAGCCAAGAGCCCGTTCAAAAAGCCGATTTACACGAAGTAACCGGTGGGATGCGGAAAGCGCCAGATTTGTTCAGGCTATCCTGAAGGAAGGATAGCCTGAACAAACTTTTTTTCACGAAACAAATCTCAAAAGATGCTACCCCTTAACTCTTCGCAGTTCCATGATCACAGGATTGAATGGATCGGGACAGGCGGCGTAACCGACATCCTTATCTTTTTCCCACGGAAACTCTCCGCCATATCGGAGAACCCGCCAATATGAGTAAGCGGCATTAAAAGCCGCCGGGCAGAGCGCTTTTCCGTCGCCTGAGACTCCCACCAGAAAATTCTGGCTCAAGTCAAATTCCTGCCCTTCCCGATGTCCCGCATGACAGGTTCCCTTGACGGAAATGATTTTGCATATCACTTTTGCTGGATTATCCATACCAAGCCCTCCTTCACCGATCAGGAATTGAGAAAGCTCTCCGGATTATTTTCCAAAATCGCCGTTTGCGCGGCAGGCGGCACGGCTTCGCGCACAAATCTCACCGGGTCCGGAAGTCCCATATCGAACGGGGAATCCGTTCCCAAGAGCACGGATTTTAATCCGCATTGGTCGATCAAATAGCGCAGGGTTTTCCCGTCATGGACGACTGTATCAACATAAAGGCCGGGAGGAAGGTCCAAACGGTCTTCCCGATTCCCGAACTCGGGACGAACGCGGCTGCCGTGGCGCAGACGCCCGAGGAGAAAGGGGAACCCCCCTCCCCCATGGGAAAGGCAGATTCGGATATGCGGATAACGCTTGAAAAAACCTCCTAACCATAACCGGGAAATGCAAATCGTCGTTTCCATGGCATTCCCAACCAGGTTGCGAAGATAGAATTTCGAAAGCCGTTCCCCAAAAGAAACATTGTTCGGATGGACCAAAATGCTGCATTTCAGCCGATCGGCTTCCTCGAAAAAGGGGGTAAAGGTTGCCTCGATCCAAATCCTGCCCTTTTACCTGGGTCCCGATTTCGATCCCGGAAAGGCCCAAGTCATGGAAGCACCGTCTCATCTCGGCCACCGCCAGATCCGGGTCCTGAAGAGGAACGATTCCGAACCCCACAAAGCGCCCCGAAGATTTCGCGCAGATCCCAGACAGAGCATCATTGCCGGCCTGTACCCAGGTTTTTGCCCAAGAAGATTCTTTCCCATATCCGAAAAGGAATGGAGGAAGGCTGATAACCCTTTTATCAATCCCCTCCGCACCCATAGACCGCACCTGGATCTCCGGATTGAAAAGGTCTTCCTTGATGGCGTCGACCGTAACCCCCCAAGCCCTGATTCTCAAGCCGCTTTCAACCCTTCCTTCCAGAGCAATACCGAATTCCGGATTTTGCAGCAAAGACTCAGGAATGATATGGCCGTGAACGTCGATTGTCATTCTTTCCCCCTACGCTAAAACGATTGTTCCCTTGAGCAATTCCTCTACTGCCCCGGAATGAGACACCCACCCCAGGGATGTCCGAATCTGCTCCACGGCCTGTTCATGGAATTGCGGGCCATTCATGCTCGCGCAACAGTCTTCAAGAAGGATAACCTCCAGGTCCCGATTGAAAGCTTCGAAGGCCGTGCAGAGGACACAGTTGTTGGTGTTCACTCCTACCAGGACAACCGTTTTGATGCCTAGGGTCCGGATAATGATGTCCAGATCCGTGCCCAGAAAAGGGCTGTATCTCTGTTTGACAACAATGAGGTCTTCCGGCTGAACCCCCAATTCCGGCATCAGTTCCGTCACCGGCGACCCGGGAACGGCCTTTGTCTCCCGTTTCCGCCCCACCCCCGAAACCGCCTTCTTTTCCATCTGATATTTCCAAAATGGGCTGACCACGCTGAATGCCTCGCCGGTTTCCGGATTCACCCGATGGATCGTCTTAACAAAGATAATGGGGCGTCGGTATTTTCGGAAGGCGGGAATAACCTTCTCGCCGACATTTTTCAAAATGCGCCTGGAATCTTCAGGGGCAACCGGAAGGTAATTCAGTTCGGTATCCAGATGGGCCCGGTTCATATCCACCACGATCAAGGCCGTAGACTTGGGGTCCACCATATTCTCCTTTCGGGCATGCAAGCCGGCGGTTCCGCCTATATTATTTCTGATAGGGATCGTGCCAACCCAGGGCAAGGTCGATTTTCAGCTGATCCTTCTTATCCACTTTGTTCTTATAAAACTCGGCGATTTCTTTGTGGGTGGTTATCCATACATCGGGAAACTTCTTAATATAGTCGAGAACCTGCCCGAGAGCGTCCATCCGGTATCCTCTCCCGGTAATTTGCGGATGCAATGTCAGGAGATAGAATTTACTTTCCCGGTAGGCCCAATCGAACTCCCGCTGCCATACTCTAACCACCATATCCGGATCGGCCATTCCCCGGCGGTAGCTGGGCTTGATGGTGAAGAGATAATAGGGCGCATCGTCCAGCTCCCAGGAAACCGGAAGCTCAACCACCCCTGACTCCTTTCCGTTCTCCGTGATGAAATAGGGGGTCTCGTGAGCCATCATGCTGGTGTCGTAAAGATATTTGTTTTCCCGGAGCAGGTTGAGAGTGTTGGGACCCAGGTCAAAGGCCGGAGACCGGTATCCGACCGGGGTGATGCCCAATTTTTTGAAAACCTCGATTCCCCGGAGGAACTCCTCTTTCTCCTGTTCGACCGACATGGAATTTGGATCATCATGAAGCCAACCATGGTGGGCAACCTCGTGCCCATCTGCGATCATCTGCTCCACAATGGGAGCGTAGTTCTCGGCCACCCATCCGGGGACAAAGAAAGTCAGTTTGATTCCCCGCTCCCTGCAAAACCGCAGAATCCGGGGAACCCCGATGTAAGCCCCGTATTTCCCGCGAGACATGGGACTGGGGGTTTTCAGCCCTCTGGCCAGCCAGAGCGTCTCGGCGTCAAAGTCAAATCCAATGGCGACTGCGCATTTTCCTTTTTCTTTCCACATGCTCATAGCCTCCTTTATTCTGTTTTGGAATTGATTTCGGCAGAATTATTTTCGATAGAAATGGCCCCTTTAGGACAAAACGCAACACATTCCGGATTCCCGCCGCAAAAATTACATTTGCGGGCCAACCCGTCTTGAGGGTCCAGCTGGATGGCCGCATGGGGACAGGCTTCCACGCATAGGCCGCATCCCGAACATTTACCCCGATCCAGAGAGATGGCGGAATTATCCCTCTGAATAGCTTCTGCGGGGCAAGCCTGTAAACAGGGAGCCGGCGAACATTGGCGGCATACCCGCGCACTTCCGGGGAACATTCCTGCCGATTGAATCCGGATTGCACTCCGTTTCAGGTTAAATTCTCCCGTTTGCCGGAAAGAGCAGACCAATTCACAGGCGAGACACCCCACACAGGTATTTTCATTAACTTTTAACCGGGGCAATAGAAACCCTCCCCAACGAAACTTTTGTTGTGCAAAGAAAAGTTCTCAAGAAGAAGGAATGGCCAGTTTTTGCAGGGTCTCAGGCAGAGGGATCCCTTCTTCATCCCATCCTCTCAGTCGATAATAATGTTTTAACATCCGCTCAAACTGCTCCCGGTGAATCCGGGCGCCCTTTCGAGGTCCTCCAGGCAGAGCTTCTTCAAAAACCCGCGGCGGAAGCGTGTCTTCAGCCCGGACCAGCCCTTCGCGGAGGTTGAAGAGGCGGATCCGGGTTTCGGTGCGGTCCGCCAGCGCCCAAAGATCGCTCTCGGAAAATTCTATCCCGGAAATGACCCGCAAATACTCGGTGAAATCCTTCACCTTCAACGGGGCCATTTTGCAGGGGAAATCGCAAACGAGCAGGGAATGAAAAATCGCGTTTTCATCAAACATCTCTTTGACAATTTCCGGCTTCCCTTCGATCGTGTCCGGCGGAAGGTTTCCCAGTAATTCTATCCTCGGAGGCCAAGCCCGGCGATGGCAGGCTCCCCGGGGACTGACGGCATACGCCAAAGCAATGCCGTAACCGGCCCGGGGATCATAGGCCGGGAATTCCAGGCCCTTCACCTGCATGGCAAAATCCTCCGCTCCCTGCCCGATTCTTTGGGCAGCCGAACGCACCCCCTCGGCCAATAGATCTCCTATCCCCTGGCGGTAGGCAATCTGGTGAAGCAGTTCGATCCCGAAACGATAATCTCCAAATTTGAGCTCCCGGTCTGTCCCTGTCCGCCCGCGCATAAGTCCCTTTTCACAGCACTCCATGAGGAAGCCGAGGGCATTCCCGGCCGAGATTGTGTCCAAACCGAGGCGGTCGCAGACCAGGTTGGCCCGGATGACGGCGGCCCGGTTTGCCACCCCCAGATTTGAGCCCAGCATGGCCAGGGTTTCGTATTCCGGTCCTTCCAGAGTATCCCCGGCGAACTCTCCTTTTTCAACCCGGGAAATTTTCGAACAGGCAATGAGACAACCGATGCAACCCCGGTGGCGAATGACATCTTTCAGAAAGCCATCGCCGTCAATTTCGCCGATGGCCTCCGGGAAAACGCTTTCCTGAAAATTTCGGGTGGGGAGCATTCCTAAGGAGTTGGTGATATTCATGGTCAGGGGTGTTCCGTACTTCATGCGCCGCTGGGCATGATCGCTTCCTGCCAATCGGGCCTTATATTCCTTTACCATCTCCATGAGCCGCCGCCCGTCGTAACAATGAACCCCGCCGGTTCCTTTTACGACAACTGCCTTGAGATTTTTGGAGCCCATGACCGCCCCGACGCCTCCCCGCGCGGCCTGGCGAAAATAATCGCTGTTGATGGAGGCAAAGGCCACTAGGTTCTCCCCTGCGGGGCCGATGCAGGCCACCCCAGCCTCTTCGCCATACTTATCCTTTAATAGGGCCTCCGTCTGAAAGGCGTCTTGCCCCCAAAGCTCCTGCGCGGGAAGGATTTCAATCCTCCGGTCATTTATAGATAGAACCGACGGCTCTTTGGTCTTTCCCGTGACCGCGACTCCGTCATACCCGGCAGCTTTCAATTCTATAGCCAGCCGGCCGCTGGCATAGGAATCGCAGAAGCCTCCGGAGACGGGCGATTTCGTTACCACTACGTATTTGGAGCCGCCCGGCGCCAAGGTCCCGGTTATCGGGCCGGTTAGAAACAGAAGGACATTCCCGGGTCCTAAAGGCTCGGTTCCCCGGGAGACCATTTCCCCCAGCAGAAGGCTTCCCCAGCCACGCCCCCCGATATACTGCCTGATTATAAATTCAGAGAGCTCTTGCTCGCGGTGAACCCCGGAGCTCAAGTCGACAATAAGAAATTTTCCCGAATACCCGTAGGCCATGAATTATCCGCCGTCGATCATGATGCTGAAAACAAGATGGTCTCCATCCTGGATGGGGCTATTGACTCCCTTGGGCAAAGCGCGAACGCTTCGCCCATTCAGAAGGATGACGATATGAGGTTTCAATTGATTCCGGTCGAAAAGAGCACCGGTCAATTTCGGTCCAAATTCATTGGCGAGAAATCGCAAAAAACCATCGATTGTGGCCGGCCCGCCGAAGTCGATCCAGGTTTGAGGGGGAAGTTCATTCTCCAGAATCCCGATTCGAGTCATCCCAATCTTCATAATCAAAGAAATCCCGCTTCCTTTTATTTCATTAAGATTCCGGGAAGCCAGAGAGAAATCGGCGGAATATAAGTGACGAGGGCGAGGGCCAGCAGGCTCAACAAGATAAAGGGAAATACACACCGTGATAAGTAACTGAACTCCACCTTGAAGATCCCGCAGGAGACAAACAGGTCCAGTCCGAAAGGAGGCGTGAACATTCCGATGGCAACGTTGGTAACCACAATCGCCCCCAAATGGATTAAATCAATGCCCACGCTCTGAGCAATGGGTAGGAACAGGGGCATTAAAATGACAATACATGAACCCGGCCCCACAAAGCAGCCGGCAATGAGAAAAGCGATATTGATTACAATCAAAACCGTAAAATAGGAAGCCCCCGCAAATAACCCCTGGAGGGCCAGAGGTATCTTGGCGATGGTCATCGCGTAGGCCAATAACGATCCGGCGCCAAGCAATACGTAAATCATCGCCACGGTCGTCCCGGTGGTGATGCAGATGTTGTATAAATCTTTTAAACTCATTTCCCGGTAAACGAACCTTTCGACAACAACCGCATAAACGGCCGAGGCGGCGGCGGCCTCCGTGGGGCTGAAAAGACCCGAATACATTCCCCCCAGAATGATCACCGGCAGTCCAAGGGCCCACAGGGAGTCGTAAATGCTGGCAAACAGTTCTTTCAAGGAAGGACGCTTGGCCAGAGGAATTTTATGCCACCAGGCGTAAATATAGGCATAGGTGGCAAACACGAAGGCGAAGGCGATCCCCGCGCCGATGCCGCTCAAAAAAAGGCGGGCAATCGATGTTCCCGTAACCATGGAATAAATGACAAAGGCAATACTGGGAGGGATCAGCATTGCCACCACGCTGACCGTGGTGATCAAGCCCAGGGCAAAAGATTTGGGATAGCCGTTTTCAACCATGTCCTTCACGATCATCGGCCCGACGGTAATAATCCCGGCGGTCCCCGCCCCGGAAATGGCGCCGATAATCGTGCAGGCGCCGATGCACGTTAAGGCAAGTCCCCCATAAATGTGCCCAACAAAGCTCCGGCTCAACGCCAAAAGCTTATCCCCCAATTTCCCCTTTCCCATCACAGTTGCCGCGAGAATAAAAAAAGGAATGCATAAAAGGGTGTACTTATTCATCCCGTTGATCATCCTTTGGGGGATCATCATGATGGGGAGATCCTAAGCCGGAGATTAAAAACCCCGCACTGGGAATAATCAGGGCCAGGAAGATCGGGAATCCGATAATCAGGCAGAAGAACAAGCCAATGAGAAACAAGGCGACCATTATCAAATCCTCGCTTTTTCCACCGTCATTTCGAAACGGAGTCCTTCCCGGCAAAAAAACGGCAGCCGAGCTTGAAGAACTCCAGGAGCATGAGCAGAGAACCGACGAGAGCAGAGAGGTAAACCACATACATGGGCAGCCAATCCATGGAAATACTGACTTGCCCGGTGGCCTTGGTGCTGGCGATGAGGGCATAAGAAGCATAGCCAAAGTAGGCCAGAAAGACTCCCGACAGGATGGACAGGATTCCCATCAGTATTTGCCCGTATTTCTGGGGAATGATGTGAAAAATAATATCCACGTTAACATGTTCGGTTTTCTTGATGCACAGCGCGGCGCCCACAAAGACGATCCAGAGCGTAATGTGCTCCGTCAATTCTTCGATCCAAGGGGGGGAAAAATCGAAAAAGTACCGGGTGATGACGGCCGAAAAGACGAGGATGGTGGTCACGATGATTCCAATCCCCACAAATGCTTTTTCAATAGATGTTAGGTAGCCGTCAATCTTTTTGAGGATCTCCATACGCTGCTCCATCCATGACTTGTTCTTTAGGAAAAGGCGGAAGCCAGGCCATCTGCCCCCTCCAACTCTATGCGGTTATTTCCCTTTGGCGATTTCCTGGGTGAAGAGATCTGCAAGCTTTCGGCCTCGGTCCCCGTTTTTCTTCAGGTACACATCGAGACAGGGCTGGAAAGTAGCTTCCTGGAACTTCTTGATCTCAGCCGGGGTCAATTCGATCATTTTTGTCCCCGCTTTCCGGATCAGGCCGGCGGATTTCTCCTCTTCCTCCTTTTTGGCTGCGGCATTGACTTTGGCCCCTTCATTCACAGCCTTGCGCACGAGATTGCGCGTCTCGTCATTGAGCCCATCGAACCAGATCTTGCTTCCCATGATCAGAAATTCCGATTTGATGTGATAGGTCATCGTTATGAATTTCTGCACCTCATGAAACTTCATGTTGTAAATGGAAGTGAGGGACGCTTCCTGGCCGTCAATGGAACCCGTCTGCAGACCCGTGTAAACTTCGCTGTAAGGGAAAGTTACGGCGCTGCCTCCAAAAGATTTGATCATGGTGAGCAGCATTTCGGAGGGCATGACTCGGAATTTCAAACCCTTGAAATCCGCCAGCGTCTTCAAAGGTTTGTTCGCGGAAAAATGTTTGTAAGCGCTTTCCCAAAAATCCAAACCCACCAGCCTGACCGAATCCAGGGTTTTCAGGAGGGCATCCCCCGCCGGGCCATCAATGACTTTTCGGGCAAGGTTCGCATCTTGCGGAAACAAATAGGGAACATCCAGGAGGCTCGTTAACGGCTGAAATCCCCCCAAGAAGGCGGCAGGGAAGATTACGATCTGGACCCCCCCGGCTTGGGCCGCCTCGATCAGATCCCGGTCCCCGCCAATTTGACCGGCTGGAAATACATCCACTTTGATCTTGCCTTTCGATTCGCCCTCAAGAACCCTCTTGATTTCTACCGCCCCTAAATGACGCGGGTCCGTGGTCGGGGCGGCGTGGCCGATGCGCATGCCCATGCTCTTGATGTTCGCATCCTGAGCTGCGGCCTCCGGGATCGATAGACTCCCCAAAACCAAACCCAGCGCCAAGCAAACAAAAATTCCTTGATACATTTTTTTCATGGGCATTCTCCTTTTGCCGAAATAAAGTTTTATCCAAATCTTCGTTCCTCAGAAAAGGATACGGAAAAACTCTAACTTGCCGTCACTCCCGCGAAAACGGGGGGGCCAGACTTGAAAGAACTGGATTCCGGCTTTCGCCGGAATGACAAAACACGGTTGAAAAAGAGCTTTTCAGCTGCTAATACCGCGTCTCAAAAAACCTCTCCTTTTTGAGGCCGCGGTCGCAGCCTTTGACGAGGCAATCTTTCAGCCAGTCGATGGCCCAGGGGTAAAGTTCGGCAGCGACTCCTCCGCAGGGGTGAAACTCATCTTCAAAAATCCACATTTCCTTGGGGGTATTCAGCAATTCAAAAAAGGCTTTCACTTCTTCAGGCGGGCACAGATCATCGTACTCCCCGCACGCCAGGAGCATCGGGACTTTGATTTGCGCCGCAACCTTGGCCAAAGTCATTTCCTTCGCCATTTCATCAAATTTCTTTTCATCATGGATTCCGGACATATACATATAGTTTCTTCGAAAACCTGGCTGGGCAACATTGAAAATACGGTTTTTATCCAAATAGCAGCCCAGGGCGGCCACGCAGGCCTTTACCCGGCGGTCATGAGCGGCAATTAACGGTCCCCAGTATGACCCCATGCTGATTCCAAGCAGGCCGATTTTTTCGGAATCGATCTCGGGACGCCTTTCCAAATAATCGATGAACGCTTTCCCTGCCGCCTGGTAATTATCCAAGGTGACCTTGAGGCCGTTCACCCGGGTTTCCCCCTGGCCCGGCCCATCTATGGACAGGACCGCCATCCCCCTTCGCAAAAACTGGTTATCGAGCGGATTGGGTTTATCCTCCTTGATCATGTCCATACCCGGCACCAGGAGAACGGTTGGGAAAGGTCCTTTGGATTTCGGCAGGTGCAGGATCCCGTAAATCTTCTTCTCTTCAAAAGGAATTTCAATCCTTTCAACGGGATAATCGCAATATTCCATGAATTTCTGATAACAGCGGACAACGTCGCTATGCATGGTTTTCTTTTTGGGAGAATCTTCGTGGAAATAAAGTTGGGCCTTTCCGTAGTATAAGGCGGCCCGATGATACAACATCCCGGCGGTTTCGGAATGCCCCCTTTCCTCGGCCTCCTTGGCCAGATCTTCTTGTTGTTTGCCGACCCATCTCCAGGCCTTCGGCATGGAGCGGAGGTTTTTCGTCTTGGATTCGATTCTTTTTAAATCCGTGATTTTATACCCATTTTCCAGGAGAGAGCCCTTGACCTCCGGCATGAAGGCTTCGATTCCATACATCTTCACAAAAATATTTTGCACCCAGGTCTCATTCAGCCTTGTCAATTTCGCACCCCCTTGCAGTTCCGCTTAATAGGTTTTTCCGAAGGGAATCGGGTTTTCTTCCAAGTCTCGCATAAACGCCACCAACAGTTTTACTCCATTTTCCATATCATCCAGATGGCTCATCTCCACCGGGCTATGAGAATAACGGCGGGGGAAGCAGATCGATCCTCCCGGAATTCCGCCGGCGGTCAGGTGGGCGGTGGAGGAATCCAGGTAGGTGCTGGTTAAGACGTCCTTCTGGTAGGGGATCTTTTCCTTCCGGGCGACTTCCAGAAGGCGCTCTTTGATCTTCGGGTGAGTGAACATGCCCAATTTCGTCGCCGGGTGCCAGTCGAAAATCCGGATCACCGGGCCTTTTCCCAGATCCACCTCCGCGGAGGAAACCTGGTCGGGATTCTTGGTGGGAACGTTGTCCAACGTAATTGTGAGGTTCGGCCGCACATCGAAGGCCACCACCCCGGCGCCCTTAGCCCCGATTTCTTCCTGAACGGTGAACATGCCGTAAACGTCCACTTTTTTCATCTGCCCGTGGATGACCTCAAGGGTCTTAATCAGGACCGCGCAACTGATGCGGTTATCCAGGGCCTTGGCCAGGACCGTTCCGTTCGACCATTTATGAAAAGGCGTGGAAAAAACGACGCCGCTCCCGATGTCCACCCCCTCTTTCAAGAGGTCTTCCCGAGAGCGCGATCCGGTATCGATGAAAAGCTGTTTGATCGAAACTGGCGCTGCCAGATCTTCGGCAGTCTGGAGGTGGCGGCTCAAGTTCCCAATTACGCCCCGGAGCAGCTTTCCATCCTTAGCCATGATGTCCACTTCTCTCCCCGGCAGCAAGCGCACATCGATAGTCCCGATCATTTCAAACCCGATCAGCCCACGATCCGAAATGCGGGTAACGATCAGACCTACTTCATCCATGTGGGCGAGGATCCCAATCCGATAGCCATTTTCGGGTCCGGTCCGAGCGATGAGATTCCCCAACCGATCCTCCAAAAGCTCATGGCAGTTCGGCTTGACTTCCTTAGCGATTCTCTCCCTAATGAATTCTTCATGCCCCGAGGGACCGGCAATTTCAGTTAACTTCCGCAGAAGATGCTCCATTTTTACTCCTCTACATTTCCCAAGAAGCAGAAAATTCTAGCATTTGGGGAAATCACGATAGGGGAAAGGACGGCAGGGCTTCCCTTCCCTATTCAACCTTTTTGCATTCTGTGATTTATACAACCTTGGAGGGAATTCGTCAAGCTGATATTGCCCGTTTTTAAAGGCTGTCTTCCTCCTGAATTCATTCATCTGCGGTTCTTTTCCCATTCAGTTATGGAGGATTTCGAAGTGGTCCAATCCTATAGAGATTCCAAACATGCTATAATTTTTGCCGGTGAATAATGAAAAGGGAGGATTATGAAATACATTTCCATTCCCTAACATCGAACCCTGTAACCGTAATCCATTTTGACAAGGAGGAATCATCCCATGGGTGACTGCTACCGAAAGATAAAAGTCGGGGTCCTGCAAGCTGCCCCAATTTTTCTCGACCGAGATTCCACAGTTGAGAAAGCGGTTCATTTTATTCATGAGGCAGGTCAAAGAGGTATTTCTCTCTTGGCCTTTCCGGAAGGTTTCATTCCCGCCCACCCTGTATGGTATCATTTTCAGCCAGCGACCGGCAGGGAAAGTTTGGCTTTGGCGGCAGAGCTTTTTAAAAATTCCGTGGAGATTCCCGGTCCAGCCACGGACGCCTTGTGCCAAGCCGCTTCCCGCGCGAAAGTGGGGGTCGTCATGGGGGTATGTGAAAAGCTTTCCGGGACTACGGGGACCATGTTTAATACTCAGGTTTTCATCGATCAGAACGGGGTCCTTCTGGGCAAGCACCAAAAACTCATGCCCACAGTGGGAGAGCGATTGGTTCATGCTGGGGGGTTTGGCGACACCCTTCGGGTTTTCCAAATGGAACCCGCCCGAGTCAGCGGTCTCCTTTGCGCTGAGAATTCAAACCCTCTAGCCTTATTCACCCTGATGGCCCAAAACAACCAAATCCACGTGGCCGCGTGGCCAAATCACTTTCCCCGTCACCGATTGCGACTGCCCGATTTGGTCATGTTCGTAGGTCGCTCGGTGGCCTACTCCTGCGGCTGCTTTGTCCTAAATGCCTGTGGGATTGTCTCAGATAGAATGCGAGAAATGATCTCTTCTAACGCTGAAGATCTAAGTTTTTTGGCTGACCCCGAGGTTAGCGGGGGGTCAAGCATTATCGGGCCCGGCGCAACCCTGATTGCAGGGCCAATGAAGGGAAATGAGGAAGGGATTCTCGATGCGGAAATCAACCTGGAAGATTGCGTAAAAAAGAAAATTATTCAAGACTTTTCAGGCCATTACAACCGTCCTGACGTCTTCTCGTTGAAAGTGAATATATCCGTTCCAAAGATTTTTCAACTTGAGGAATCCATTCCCTCTCTTCTCGAAGAGGAGGAAAAAGGGGCGAAGGGCTTTCAAGAGGGCGAAAAATCGGACCCGAATACAATTTGCCCAAATACCTGATAATCTTCTGCAAAACAGAAAAAAACCTATCTGGCCATTTATCCTCACGGTTCTGGCCCGGCAATCCTATTGGTGTTTCCTTTACCTCTTGGATGGTCTCTTCTTCCTCGGTAAATTGCAGCAAAGAAGGTCACAGGGGTTTCCCCAGCAGCAGCTCTCATCGACAATAACGCCCAGGCCGCAGATTTCAGGGGTACTTTGATCCCGATCAAAAATTGTCAGGCCTTGAAATATGAATTAATGTTTTTTGCTCAATCGGATAAACGAATTGTTTCAAACCTTGCCTAATTTAACCACCGATCTGCACGGTGGCGCGGATCTTCTTCAGGAGAGAGACGACGCTGAGGCAGGCCAAAAGGCTTGTTTTGGGGTTGTCCGGGTTGGGGAGGTTCGGATAGGCGGATTTCGAAGGAGCCGAAGGCTCCCTGGGCATGGATCTCATGGATGTTTTGGCTGATCGTCGGGTCGGCCACGACCCGGACCCGGGTCCGGTCCGGCCCGATTCCTGCCAGGCTGATCGTGGCCGCGACATTGACATTCTGGGGAAACTTCACCACCGCTTCCCTCGCCGGGCCCTCGAAGATCACGCGGGGTTCCTTCAACCCTTCCAGGTCAATCCCCTCGATCTTCCCCAGGCTGCGCGGCGGCTTTCGGGTTGTCAAGGTAACTTTGTCCAGACCTTGAAGCTTCGCCGCCTGCAGGGCATCGATGGCTCCCACCGCCCCCGAGGGCAGATAGATCCGGACACCTTTTTCTTCCGCCTCCCTTGCCAGATCCTGGAAAAAACTCCCCTTGCACAAGGGCGCCCACGCTCATGATCAGGAGATCGATCCGTCTGGCAATAACAGAGGGAGCGCATTCCCGGACGACTTTCTGGTTGGCGCACTCCACGGCCAGCCCGATCGGGAATTCCAGGAGAGCCTCGCAGGAACCCACTACGGAAACGGAATGGGCCTCAAGCTCCCGGGCGAGGTCCTCAGGCAGAGGTCTGACCTCGGCCACCGCCAATAGCTTCACGCCGGGAACTTTTCCGGAAAGGATCGCCCGGGCCACAAAGCCTCCCATGGAGCCCATGCCGATGATGCCGATAGGAAGATCTTCGTTCATTGTTTTTTTATCCGGAACACAAGACTATGGCTCCACCTGAACCGTCATTTCGATTTCGATCGGCGCCTCATAAGTGAGTTCATTCTGGTAAAGGGCCGCCCGGGCGTGTCTTCCCCTTCTCGGCCCGAAGACCTGGACCAAAAGATCCGAGGCTCCGTTCAGCACCCAGGGCGCTTCCTGGAACCCGGGGGCGGCATTGATATAGCCGATCATCTTCACGATGCGGACGACCTTGTCCAAATCCCCGATCACCGCCTTGATCATGGCCAGGTGGTTGATCGCCGTCAGCCGGGCGGATTCATAACCTTGTTTCACCGTCAATTCTCGTCCCAATTTCCCTTTGATCGGAAGAATGTCCTCGTCGTTCGGCCCCACGACCGTCCCGACCGTGCCGGCCACATAAAGGATCTCCCCCACCTTCACGCCCGGAAGATAATTGGCCACGGCCTTGGGAGGCCGAGGAAGGACGATTCCGAGTTCTTTCAACCGCGCTTCGATTTTACCCATACCCACCTCTTGTTTATTTTTGTTGCCAGAAAATATGATGGTTTCGAAAAAATCCGAAATTCCATAGAATTTGTCATTCCGGCGAAAGCCGGAATCCAGTCTTTTCGCTGGTTCCCGACTTTCGTCGGGACGCCGTCTGGACCCCGGCTTTCGCCGGGGTGACGAACCAATTGGCTTTTTCCGGGATCATCAAATTTACATTTTTCACTTTGCAATTTGCATTTTTCAATAAATTCTATATCCCCATATACGCTTCCTGAACCATGGAGTTCTTAGCCAGTTCTGACGTCGGCCCGCTCAACACCACCCGACCGGATTCAAGGACGAAGCCCCTCCGCGACAGCTCAAAAGCGGCGGTCACATCCTGCTCCACCAGCAAGATGGAAATGCCGGTGCGGTTGATTTCCAGAAGCGCTTTGCCCAGGCGTTCAACCATGATGGGCGCCAAACCGAGAGAAAGCTCGTCGATCATCAGCAGGGCGGGTTTGCTCATGATCCCCCGGGCTACGGCGCACATCTGCTGCTCCCCGCCGGACAAGGTTCCGGCATTTTGCCCCATGCGCTCGGACAGAATCGGGAAAAGGTCGAAGACAAACCGGAGGTCCTTCTGAATCGCTTCCTGCCCATCGCGGCGCATATAGGCCCCCATGAGAAGGTTGTTCCTGACGCTCATGGCCGAAAAGAGCCTCCGCCCCTCCGGAACCTGGGCGATTCCTGCGTCCAGGACTTGATCCGAGGCGGCGTGGGAAATATCGGCCCCCTTCATCAGGACTCGGCCGGCGGTCGGGGGCAGAAGGCCGGAGACGCATTTCAGGAGGGTGCTTTTCCCCGCCCCGTTGGAGCCGACCAGGCAGACAATTTCCCCTGCCTCCACATCCAAATCAACGCCCCAGAGAATTTGGATGTCGCCATATCCCGTGGCCAAGGCTTCGGTGCGGAACAACTTCTCACTCATCGTTCGTTTTCCTTCTGCCGCTGGTTCGCAAAATGGGCTCCCAAATACGCCTCGATCACCCGGGGGTTGCGAACCACATCCGTGGGCGCTCCTTCTGCGATCAGCTGGCCGTGGTGCAGAACGACGATCCGGGAGCAGAGGGCCAGGACCACCTTCATCAAGTGCTCGATGATCAAAATGGTGATTCCCCGCTCCACCAGGCTTCGGATCAGGGTCAGCGCTTTATTGATCTCCGCGTTGTTCAGGCCCGCATTCACTTCATCGAGGAGCAGGAGTTTCGGCTTCATAGCCAGGCTCTTGGCCAATTCCAAACGCTTCCGGTTCGCCAGCGTCAGCGCCGAGGCGGGTTGGGCGGCAAGGTCCGCCAGGCCGACGAAGCGAAGGTGTTCCAGAGCCTGTTCTTTGGCCTCGTTCAGGTTCCTGGCTCCGCCCGCGAACAAAGCGCCCGCGGCCACGTTTTCACAAACCGTCATTTTGGGAAATGGTTGGACAATTTGAAATGTCCGGGCGATCCCCTTCCGGGAAATTTCGTGCGATTTCAGACCGTCAATCCGTTGCCCATCGAAGAGGATCCTTCCGCGGGTCACCCCGTAAACCGCGGTCACCAAATTCACGAGCGTCGTCTTGCCGGCGCCGTTCGGCCCGATCAGGCCCACGATCTCTCCCGGCTTGACCTGGAAAGAAACCTCATCCAGGGCCGTCAGCCCCCCGAATTTGCGGGTGACGTTTTCGAGCTGCAAAATCGGATTCATCAACTCTTTCTCCAGGCGAACCAACGCCGGTAATTAAGGGCCAGCATGCCATTGGGCAGATAGAAGATGAGAAAAACGACGATGAGGCCCAGAACCCCGGCATGAAAAGTCAGAAAATTCCGCCAAACGAGCTCTTCCAGGACCAGAAAGACGATCGCCCCGAGGATCGGGCCCGAAACCGTTCCGCTCCCTCCCAGCAGCACCATCACGATCGGCTTAACGGAAAAAAGGATGTCGAAAACATCCCCCGGTTCGATGTAGTTCACCCAGGAGGCGTAAAAAGCGCCGGCGCCGCCGACAAAAACGGCGGATAGACTGAAGGCGATCGTTTTGAAGATCGTGGCATTGATCCCGATGATGTTCGCGGCGTCTTCGTTCTGCTTGATGCACCCGAGCCCGAAACCCAGGGGCCGCCGCATCACATAGGCGGCGGTGAAAATGGTAAGGAGGGCGATGCCGAGCATGCAGTAGTAGAAAAGCTTGGCCTGCACGTCCACGCCCAGCTTGAGGATGGGGAGATTCAACCCCATGCCCCCGCCGGTGATGATTGGTCGTGGAGTTCACGATCTCCCGCAAGACATCGGCCACCACTAAGGAGGCGATGGCAAAATAATGGCCCCGCAGGCGCAGGATGGCCAGCCCCAGTCCCGTGGCAAAGAGGGCGGCAAGGACCGCGCCGATCACCCAGGCGAAGTACATGGGCACCCCCTGCCCCTGGCTGACGGCTCCGGCATATGCGCCCAGACCGAAGAAGGCCGCCGTGGCAAAAGAGGGGTATCCGGTCAATCCGCCGATAAAATTCCAGGAAAGGGCCAGGACGCTGTACAGCATCATGATGGTGGCCAGGCGGATGAAATAGTTGTTGCCCACCCAGGGAAGCAGCATCACGATGACCGCCGCGAGAATCCAGAAGCCCCGTTTCATTCATAACCTCTCTTGCCGATAATCCCCGTGGGCCGAAAGAGGAGAAACAATATGAGAATGATGAATGACAAGGTGACCGCGTGCTCCGGCCCGAAAGCCAGCGCGCCGAAACTCTCCATGACCCCAAGGGCCAATCCCCCGACCATGGCGCCCGGCACACTTCCCAACCCGCCCAGGACGCAGATGATGAAGGCTTTTCCCAGAAACATGCTGGAGTTTAGAGGGGAAATCGGATAGATGAGGCTGATCAGGCTGCCGGCGGCTCCGGCCATGACCGCGCCGATGGCAAAGGTGAGGGCGTAGATTTTTCTCACCTTCACCCCCATCAATGCCGCCGCCTCCCGGTCCATGCGCACGGCCACGATGGCCCTCCCCACCCGCGAGGCATCCAGGACCCAGAAAAGGAGACCGGTAAGGAGCAAGGCCAGAGCCATAGCCGCGAGGCGGTCGACCGGAACCGTGATCCCGCTGAGGCTGAGAACGCCGAGCGGGTTCTCCAGGGTCACCTTGCGGTAATCCGCCTTGAAGGCCACAATCAGCAAGTTGTTCAAAAAGAGATCGAGGCCGAACGTGAGGGTCAGCGTGGTGAGAACCGGCGCAGCGACCACTTTATTGATGAACCCGGATTGCAGGGCATAGCCAATGAAAAAAAGGATGACGCCGGCGATGGGTATGGAAACAAAGGGGTGAATGCCGAAGTACACGTAAGCAAAATAGGCCGCGTACGAGCCGACGACAATGAACGTCCCGTGAAGGATGTTGATGACGTTCAAGACGCCCCAGACGAGAGAGAAGCCTGCGGCAATGCAGGCATAAAGCCCCCCCAAAACCAGCCCGTTTATCAGCACCTGGAGATAGAGCATGGAAATGCGTTCCGGGAGGCTGCGGCGCTGCGAAAGCGGCCGCAGCCTGGAAAATCGATTTATTTCACGCCGACCTGAAATTGTGCCTGGGCAATTTCCGACGGGTAAATAACAACCTGAGTCCCTTTCTGAATCTGGAAAACCGGGGGTTTCAGGGAAATGATCTGGCCGGTCGGGCCGAATTTCACATCTCCCCAGAAGGTCGTCACATTCAATTCCGCCAGCGTATCCCGGACCTTCTTGCGATCCAGAGTTCCGGCCTTCTCAATGGCGATCTGCAGAATGGCGCCCACGGAGCTCGCCGAAGCCTGGGCATAATCAGGGACAAATCCGTATTTTGCCTGGAACAGCTTGTTGTAGTTTTCCGTGGAGCCGAACACATCGGCTCCTTTATACCGAACTGCGGGGTGCCACCAGGCGGCGCTGGACACATTTTCCGCCAAAGGACCTGCGGCATCGGTAAACTCTTTGTACGCGGGCCCGGCAATCATGGTGACCACCGGCGCGGAAATCTTCAGGTCTCCCATCTGCTTGCGGATCAGAATCAGGTCGTTGATGTACCCGGTGGCAAAGACCCATTCAGGCTGCGCCGCCCGGATCTGCGTGAGCGCCGAGGCGTGGTCCATCGTGCCGATCGCGTATTTTTCAAAGAAGACCACGTTGAACCCCCGCTTCTTGGCCGAAGCATCCATGCACTGGGCGATGGCCAGAGGAAAGAGATCGTTACGGGCAAGGATCGCGACCTTCTTCACCTGGGGGACTTTCGCCTTGACAATGTCGCTCAATGGCTCGGTCAGGGTCGGGTTCGGAGTAAAGGTTCCGAACAGGTATTTATATCCCTGGTTGTAAACCTCTTCCGAAGAGGCCGTGGCCGCAATGGTCGGCACCCCGTATTTCTCCGAAACCCCGCTGGCTGCCTTGGTGGCTCCCGAACCAAAGGGGGAGAAGAGGAAATCCACCTTGTCTTCGGTGATCATTTTTTCGGCCAACTGGACCGCTCGGGGGGTGTTCGACTGATAATCGTTAACTACGATCTCGACTTTGTATCGTTCGTTGCCTACTTTCACGCCTCCCGCTTTGTTGGTGGTTTCCGCCCATAGGTTCATAACCCTGGACCTGTTTCTGGCCTTCCGGTGAAACCGGGCCCGTGAGGGGAAGGGGCGCGCCAACCTTAATGACCTTTTCGGCGCTCTGAGCAGGGCCGGAAAAGACCAGGATCCCCGCCGCAACAAAGATGAAAAAGCCAAACCTGAAAAAGCTTTTACGAATCCAACTGCCCATTGCTGTCCTCCTTTTTAGATATTTTTGAGACGGTCTTGTCTCCCGCGAATCATGAAAATAGGCCTTCCCTCTCCCAGACGGCTGCCTGCGTTACCTAAGCTATTACTACCGGATAGTAACCATATGGCTATGGCCAAGCGATTATCGCTCTGCGCGGATGAGGATTGAACGTTGAGTATCCCTTGTACTCAATCCTTTCCCCGAAGGGGGACGAGGACTGAGAAGGGAAACTTTCCATGTAATCTTCAATGTTTTTTAAGTTTAGCCAACAAATTTTCAGTGTCAAGAAATATTTCCTGCGGATTTTTTGCATCATCAAAAATTAGTTTGCCTTCTCAACCCATCATTTCAGGGAACAAACCTTTCAAGTAATTTGCAATCCCTGCCGGAATACGATAAGCTTTGGAGGCTTGATGCTCCGGGATTTTTTTAGCATATTTATTATACTGCTTTTTGGTCATTGGCTCCGAAACAAAAGCGTCTCTTATAATCAATAGCCGTTCTTGACTCAGCAACGTAACTTCTTGGAGCAAGCCTGAAGAAGGGATCCTTATGATCGTTGATTTCCATACCCACATTTTTCCCGACAAAATCGCCAAAGCCGTGCAGGCCGATGCCGAAAAATTTCTGGGTCTTCCAGCCTTCGCCCCCGCCACCCAGGAAGGACTTCGAAGGAAGATGGATGAGTCCGGGACGGATCTGTCCATCGTCCTCGCTGTCGCCCCCCATCCGAAATTCGTCGCCTCCATAAACGACTGGCTCCTGAAAATCCGGGACGACCGGGTGCAGTTTTTCGGAGCGATCCACCCGGACATGGATGGGTGGGAAGACGAATTAAAGAAGCTCAAAGAAAACGGGGTGCGGGGGTTGAAACTCAATTCCCTGCTCCAGAGAATCCGGCCGGATGACCCGCGGATGTATAAAATCTATGAAAGAGCAGGGGAAGACTTCATTTTCCTCTTTCATGCCGGCGGATCTTCGAAACCCAAGAATCCTCCCGAAGAGATCCTGGCGACTCCAGCAGAGGATCGCCAAGGTTCTCGATGATTTCCCGGGGATGATCGTTATCGCCGCCCACTTCGGCGGGAATCATGTCCTCGACCAGATGAAAGAACACCTCCTTGGAAGGAAAGTATATCTGGACACCTCCTATCCTCCCGACCTTTCCATCCTTCCGCCGGATGAAGTCGTTTCCCTGATCCGGGGTCACGGAGTCGACAAGATCCTCTTCGGAACCGATTTTCCTTGGGAAACCCAGGAGCGCTGCCTTCGGTATTTCCGCGGTCTTCCTTTGACAGAGGAAGAAAAAGGGAAAATCCTGGGAGAAAATGCCCGAAGGCTGCTGTTCGGAAATGCCTAACCCGGACGAGCCGGAAGTTGTTGCCAATTTGCGCACAAATCCATTTCTAAGAGACGAAGAGGAGAAAACCGCCATGGATTTTGTTTTGAGTCTCATCAGTGAAGAACAAAAAATGCTCCGGGATATGGTCGTCAAGCTCTGCCGGGGCAAGCTCAAGGAACTGGACGACAAGGCCGGCGAAACGAATGTGGTCAACCGGGAGATCCTCCAATTTCTCGCCGATCAGGGTCTCTTGGGCTTAACCGTTCCCGGCAAATACGGAAACGGGCCGGAGAAGATGTCCCTCGTTTCGTTCTGCTTGGTCCGGGAGGAGCTGGCCCGCGTCTGCCCTAACGCCGAACTGATTTTCACCATGCAGGGGCTGGGAGCCGGGCCCATCGTCGTGGCCGGCAGCGAGGAGCAGAAACAGAAGTATCTTCCCCCGGTGGCTGCGGGAAAAAGCGTCATCACTTTCGCCCTCACGGAGCCCAGCGGCGGCACGGATGCCGCCAGCCTCCTTTCGAAGGCCGAACGCCGGGGGGACCATTACCTTTTGAATGGAAGCAAGACCTTCATCTCCATGGCCCCCGATGCGGATGTTTACTGCGTTTTCGTCAAGACCGATCCGGCAAAGGGTTCGAAAGGGATCACCGGATTCATTGTCGAAAAAGGATTTCCCGGTTTCGTCCCCGGCGAACGCCTCGACTTGGTGGCCGCCCACCCCATCGGGTCCCTCTACTTCGAGAATTGCCTGGTTCCTGCCTCCAACCGACTTGGGGAGGAGGGCGAAGGTTTCAAAATCGCCATGCAGACTCTCGATTTTTTCCGAACCACCGTGGGTTCCTGCGCCGTGGGATTTGCCCAGGCGGCATTTGATGAAGCCCTCCGATACGCCAAGGAAAGGACGGCCTTCGGCCAGACGATTGGAAAATTTCAGCTGGTCCAGGCCAAGTTGGCCGACATGGCCACAAAGATCAGCGCGGCCCGGCTTCTTGTTTTTCAATCCGCTTTTCTCAGGGATACCGGGAAAAAGAACATCACCAAGGAGTCTTCCATGGCCAAGCTCTACGCCACGGAAATCGCCCAGCAGGTCATCGACCAGGCCGTGCAAATTTTTGGGGGCTACGGCGTCTGCAAGGGCTACTTGGTGGAAAAGCTCTACCGGGAGATCCGCGCCCTGCGAATCTATGAAGGCACGTCCGAGATTCAGCATTTAGTGATTGCGAATCAGCTGCTAAAGAGAATGATTTTCCCAATAGGGAAAAGAGGAGAAGGCTATGAAAGGTGCATCCGCTGTCGCTCAAATTCTGAAAAAGGAAGGAGCAGAATATCTCTTCTGCTTCCCGGTGAATCCGCTCATCGACGCTGCCGCCGAACTGGACATCCGCCCGATCATGCCCTGTACGGAACGGACGGTTGTGGGGATGGCTGACGGATATACCCGGGTGAACAACGGGAAAAAGATCGGAATCTGCGCGGTCCAGCAGGGTCCGGGCGCCGAAAATGCCTTTGGCGGAGTAGCCCAGGCGTATTCCGATTCGACGCCGATCCTCATCTTCCCCGGAGCCCCTCCCGAGAGCCAGCTCGGAACCCCGCCCCATTTTGAGGCGTTTTTGAATTATCAAAGGATCACCAAATGGTCCGGCCGGATCAATCGGGTGGACCGCATCCCGGATTTCCTGACGGCGGGCATTCACTTACTTGCGGGTCGGCCGTCCGGGTCCGGTCCTCCTGGACCTTCCGGCGGATGTGATCACTGCGGATTTCGGAGCCGCCGGATCTCTTATACCCCGGTAAAAGGGACGAAGGGCATGGCCGACCCTCAAACCGTAAAAGCAGCGGTGAAGGCCTTGATTCGGGGCAAAGAAGCCGATCCTCCATGCCGGGATCGGGGCCCTTTATGCGGAGGCTTGGGATGAACTCCGGGAAGTCGCGGAGCTTCTTCAGGCCCCGGTCATGACCACCCTTCCCGGGAAGAGCGTCTTTCCCGAAGACCACCCCCTCTCCCTCGGATGCGGCGGCCTGGCCGGGTCCCGAACGGTTGCCCAGTTTCTTGCCGAGGCGGATCTGATCTTCGGCGTGGGAAGCAGCCTCTCCAACTGGATCTTTGCCGCTCCTATCCCCAAGGGGAAAATCGCGATTCAGCTGACCGATCGATGAGCGCGATCTCAACAAGGATTACCCGGCCGAATTTCTCCTGCTGGGGGATGCCAAATTGGTTCTGTCCCAGATGATCGAAGAAATCACCCGCGAATTGGGGAGAAACGGGAGAAAAGGGGATGATCGCACGGCCAAGGAAGTGAACTCGGTCAAGACGAACGTGGTTGGATGAGTGGATGCCGAAATTGACCTCGGAGGAAACTCCAATCAATCCCTACCGGGTGATCTGGGATCTCCAAAGCGTCTTGGAAAATGAGGAATACTATCGTAACCCACGATGCCGGAAGCCCGCGGGATCAAATGGCGCCTTTTTGGACCGCGAAAAAGCCGAACAGCTATATCGGCTGGGGGAAATCAACCCATTTAGGGTACAGCCTTCCCCTGGCGCTCGGGGCAAAAGTCGCCCAGCCGGAAAAGATCGTCGTCAACGTGATGGGGGACGCCGCCTTCGGCATGAGCGGAACGGAGTTGACAACGGCTTCGAGGAACAAAATCGCCACGTTAACGATCGTGTTGAACAACTCCTGTCTGGGAGGCTACGACAAACACATCCCCGTCGCCAGCCGGCGATTTGGGATGAGGTTCCTGCAGGGGGAATATGCCAAAGCCGCGGAAGCATTAGGGACTTATGCGGACCGGATCGATTCCCCCCGGGAAATCATTCCGGGAATCAAACGGGCCATAAAGGCGACGCAGGAGGGCCGGCCGGCGCTTTTGGAAATCATCACGAAGGAGGAGATCCCGCTGTCCAGATATTGGTAATCGAGCGCCAACATTGATGGTTTCGTAAAAAGTCCATCTGCTGCGTTGCGCTTCAACTTCGTCGTTGCGGCGCACTCGTAAGTGCGCCTCTCTCCTCAGTTTTTGCGCGCCTTGCATCGGAGCTTTTTACGAAACCATCGATTGAGCAACTTTTTACGAGTTCATCAACATTACGATCATCAATATACACAGCCTCTTTGAAAATCATGTCTGGTCGTAGGGGCGATTCATGAATCGCCCTTACAAACGGTGTCGGGGTTTTTAACGTTATCTACAGAAAGGAGCAAGGATGATGAAAAAAGACAGTGTTCCTTTTGGCCGGGCGATGGGTATGAAGGTGGCCTTCTGCAACGGCATCGGGGTGGATGTTTCCGAGATAAAAAGAATGATCTGGATATCCGGCCAACTGGCTTTCGACCTGAACGGGAACTTTATGGGAAAAGCGGACATCCGGGTGCAGACCGAGCAGGTCTTGAAAAACATAAAAGGGATCGTCGAGAAGCTCGGGGGAACGATGGATAACATCGTCCAGGTGACCGTTTTCGTGAAGGACATGGACGGGCTTAAGGACATCCATGACGTCCGCCTGAAATATTTTAAAGAGCCCTACCCCACCAGCACCCTCATCGAAGTCAAAGGGTTTGTTCATCCCGACGCCCTGATTGAGATCAATGCGGTGGCCGCCCTTTAAGCGCTTTAAAAAGAAGCGCGGACTCCAATAAATCAATGCCTGTGAATTGAAATTTTAAGATTTCACCGCCCGTTTCAATTCCTGGATAAATGAAGAAACGGATGCAATCAATGTCCCCCTTTCTTGGCCTTCCTCGATTTTTTTCATCAAGGCGCTCCCGACCACGATTCCGTCTCCCAAGGGCGCGATCTCTGCCGCCTGGGCTGGAGTGGCAATTCCAAAACCAATAACCACCGGCAAAGACGAAAATTTTCTGATTTGATCCACTCCCCGTCTAATATCTGCGATCACCGGCTTGAGGGTTCCCGTCACCCCGGTAATGGAAACAAAGTACAGGAAGCCATTCGCGGCGTTTGTGATTTTCCGGATCCGCTCTTCTCCGGTTGTCGGGGCAATAAGAGAGATGCAGTCGATCCCCTTCGGGTCGGTAAAGCATCGCAGCTCGCGGGCTTCTTCAAAAGGAAGATCCACGATCAGAATTCCGTCTATTCCGACTTCTGCGGCCTTTTTCGAAAATTTTTCGTTCCCGTAGGAAAAGATGGGGTTGTAATACCCAAAGAGCACGATCGGAATCTCCGAAGTCTTTCTCACCTCCGAAACGAGATCCAAGACCCCCTCCAAGGTGGTTCCCGCTTTTAGGGCTTTTTGGGAAGCCGCCTGAATGATGGGACCGTCGGCGGTGGGGTCGGAAAAAGGAACCCCAAGTTCGACAATATCAGCGCCTGCCTTATCCACAGCCGCAACCATTTCCCGGGTTGCGTTTAGGCTTGGATAGCCCGCCGTGAGGTAGATCACCAGGGCCTTTTCTCCCTTTTCTTTCAAACCTTTGAATGTTTCCTCGATTCTTCCCATGGTCAATGAACCTCCATCTTCCCGGCGATGATCGCCGCATCTTTGTCCCCCCTGCCGGACAGGTTGACGATGATGATTTTTGCTTTATCCATCTCGGGAGCTATTTTCATGGCAAAAGCAATGGCATGGGCGCTTTCCATGGCCGGAATGATTCCTTCGCAGCGGCAAAGATCCAAAAATGCCTGGATCGCCTCGTCATCGGTGACCTGGACATATCGGACCCGCCCGGTGGCATGGAAATAAGAATGCTCCGGACCCACCCCGGGGTAGTCTAAACCTGCCGCCACGGAGTGGGCGTCGCGCACCTGTCCCTGCTCATCCTGCAAGATATACGTTTTGTTCCCATGAAGGACTCCTATGCGTCCTGCGGAAATGCTGGCGGCGTGAAGTCCGGTGGCAAGGCCCTTGCCGCCCGCTTCGACCCCATACATCTCAACGGCCGCATCCTCCTTGAAAGGATAAAAGAGTCCCATGGCGTTGCTCCCTCCGCCCACGCAGGCAATGAGGATGTCGGGCAGTCTCCCCTCCTTTTTTAAAATTTGCCTTTTCGCCTCCCTGCCAATGACGCTTTGAAAATCCCGGACCATCATGGGGTAGGGGTGAGGTCCGGCCGTGGATCCGATCACGTAGAACGTATCCCGAACCCGCGCCACCCACTGGCGCATGGCTTCGTTCATGGCGTCTTTCAGGGTGGCAGTCCCGGAGGTTACCGGCACGACCTCCGCTCCGAGAATCTTCATGCGAAAGACGTTGGGAGCCTGGCGGACAATGTCTTCTTTTCCCATAAACACCTGGCAGTCCATCCCAAAGAGGGCGGCTACGGTTGCGGTGGCGACGCCATGCTGCCCTGCGCCGGTTTCCGCAATCACGCGCTTCTTGCCCATCCTCCGGGCGAGCAAGGCCTGGCCAAGCGTGTTGTTGATTTTGTGCGAACCGGTGTGATTCAAATCCTCCCGCTTCAGGTAAATCCTGGCGCCTCCCAATTTTTCCGTGAGGCGGGAGGCGAAATAGAGGGGGGTCTCCCTTCCCGCATACTCCTGCAAATAGCCGTCCAATTCCTCCTTGAAAAGCCGGTCACGGCGAGCTTTCAGATACGCTTCCTCCAATTCGATCAAGGCGGGCATCAGGGTCTCGGCTACATATCGCCCCCCGAAGATTCCGAAATGGCCCATCCTATCCGGTTCATTTCTTTTCATCTTTAATCCTTTCACCAAATTTTTCACCTGCCTGTGATAGGTCGCGGTTAAATATGCCGTTGTCCCCACTCCAGCCCATACCCCGGGCCCTTTCAATGAACCTCCGCATTTTTTGTGGATCTTTTTTCCCGGGATAAATTTCGACGCCGCTGCTTACGTCCACGGCCTCGGGGGAAACGGCCGCAATCGCCGCTTCCACATTCTCCGGATTCAGGCCTCCCGCCAGAATGACCGGGCGTTTTCTGCCGATTGCCATTGCCAGCTCCCAGTTGGAAAGCCTTCCGGTTCCGCCAAATTTACCTCCGGTTCGCGAGAATCGATCAGGAATGCCCTTGCCTTGTAGGAATCTATCGCGCCTTGGGCCTCTCCCATGGCGGGAGGCACGGCTTTGAACAATATGGAAGCCGGAATCCGGTTGCAGAAATCCGGTGTTTCATCCCCGGAAAGCTGGATGAAATCCAGCCCGCAAATATTCCCATATATCTTCGAATCAAGGAAATTTCCGGGTTCACGAAAACGCCTATCTTGGCTATGTTCGCGGGAAGCCTTTGAATGATCTTCTTCGCCTCCATCGGCTTTAGGTATCGGGGGCTCGGTTCATAAAAAATGAAACCCAGCGCCTCGGCGCCATAATCACAGGCCGCAAACGCATCTTCAGGGTTGGTAATCCCGCAAATTTTTACCGCCGTCATCATTGCCCCTCAAGCTCCCTCAGTTTTTCCGCAATGTCATTGGCCTTCATTAGGGTTTCTCCGATCAAAAAGGCGTGAATCCCCGATTGCATCAGAATCTCGACATCTTTTCGCGATTGGATGCCGCTTTCGGCAATTACGATTCTGCCCTTTCGGAACCAAAGACGCTAATTTCAGGCTGGCCTGCAAACAGGTTTCGAAAGTGTCAAGGTCCCGGTTGTTGATCCCGATCATTTCCGCTCCGGCCGCAAGGCGAATTTGAGTCTTCTTCCGAATGGACCTCCACCAGAGGAAACAGATCAAGCGCTTCGGCGAGGCGAATATAATCCCGAGTTCCTTTTGCAGAAGCCGGGCTATGAAAAGGATGGCGTCGGCGCCGAGCCGTTTTGTTTCGTAAACCTGATAAGGGTCGATGATGAAATCCTTCCGCAGAACGGGAAGGCGGATTTTCCTTTGATCTTCGTCAGGAATTCCTTCTTCCCCCCGAAAAAGGGCTCATCCGTGAGAACCGAAATCGCCGCGGCCCCGCTCTTTCTCGTAGATATCGGCGATTTCAAGGGGATCGAATTTTTTCCGGATCGTCCCCTTCGATGGAGATTTCCGCTTCACTTCGGCAATGATGGCGCACTTCCCGTCCCAAGAGCGCTTCCTGAAATTTCTTGCCGGGGCCATGTTTTTGAGACCCTCCTTCACCGCAGAGAGCGGGTACATCCTTTTGCTTTTTTCAACTTCGATTTTCTTCGCCTTAACGATTTGATCTAAAATCATGGTTGATGATCTCCTAAAAACTTTACCAAAACGATGGCTTCAATTGTAGGGGGCGTCCGGCCGGACGCCCATTATCGGGCGAGTGCAACTCGCCCCTACATGCAAGGCGCGCAATCACTTTCCGAGCAGGGCAGATGGACTTTTTACGAAGCCATCAAGTCTGGCTCATTTCGATCAGGGCCTGGAGCTTCTTCAGAGCGGCTCTGCTGTCGATGCATTCCGCCGCCACTTCTATACCTTCCCGGACGCTGCCGGCCTTTTCGCCCGGCCACAATCGCCAGAGCGGAATTCAGGAGAACCACCTTTCTCTTTGCCCCATCCTCGCCCAGCAGAATGTCCTTGGTGATCTGGGCGTTTGTCTGAGCATCCCCTCCGGCCAACTCCTCCAGGGAATGAACTTCCCCGAAAAATTCCGTAGGGTCAAGGTTGTAGGTGTGAATCGTCCCGTTTCGGAGTTCGGAAACCCTGGTTGGGCCGGTCACGGTGGCTTCGTCGAGACCGTCCGACCCATGGACCACAAAGGCCCGCTTGGTTCCCAAATTTCTCAACACCCCGGCGAACATCTCGGTAAGCTTCGGATCATAGACCCCGATCAACTGGCTGGTCGCTCCCGCCGGATTTGTGAGCGGGCCCAGCATATTGAAAATGGTTCGAATCCCGATTTCTCTTCGGGGACCGAGAGCATACTTCATGGCGCCATGAAGCCGGGGGGCGAATAGGAACCCGATTCCGATCTGGTGGACGCATTCTTCGACGATCTCAGCCCCGGCATCGATCTTGACCCCCAGCGCTTCGAGCACGTCGGCGCTCCCGCACCCGCTGGAAACGGCCCTGTTGCCGTGTTTGGCCACGGTCAGTCCGGCTGCCGCCACGACAAACGCGGAGGTGGTCGAAATATTAAAGGTCCCCTGCCCGTCGCCGCCGGTCCCGCAGGTATCGACGACGACCGGAGACCGGGCGTCGATCCGGGTGGCTCTCCGCCGCATGACCCGGGCGGCTCCCGTGATCTCCTCCACCGTTTCGCCCTTGAGTCGCAGCGCGGTCATAAAAGAGGCGATCTGGGCCGGGGTGGAACTTCCGCCCATGATTTCATCCATAACCGCCGCCATCTCCCGTTCGCTCAGATTTCCCCCCTCAACGATTTTCGCAATCGCTTCCTTGATCATGAATCGCCCTCCTTTCCCTTGAGGCCTTCGAGAAAATTCTTAATGATTCGTTTCCCGTGCGGGGTCAGGATCGATTCGGGGTGAAACTGAATTCCTTCGACGGGATATTCCCGGTGCCGGATTCCCATGATCTCCCCTTCCTCGGTTTCCGCCGTCACCATCAGGCAGTCCGGGACGGAATTCTTTTCCAAAATCAACGAATGATAGCGGCCGGCGACGAAGGGATTGGGCAGACCTCGGTAGATGGTTTTCCCGTCGCTGCGAATGGTGGAAGTTTTCCCGTGCATAAGCCGCTCGGCTCTCACGATATTTCCTCCAAAGGCATACCCGATCGCCTGGTGCCCCAGACAGACGCCCAAAATCGGGAATCTTTGGTGATACGCCCGGATCGCCTTCACGGTGATCCCCGCCTCCTTCGGCGAACAGGGCCCCGGAGAAAGAAAGATCGCCTCCGGCGCCAATTCGCCTATTTCTTCCAGACCGATCCGGTCATTCCGGAAAACCTGGACTTCCGCCCCCAACTGCCCGAGGTATTGAACCAGGTTGTAGGTGAAAGAATCATAATTGTCGATCATGAGAATCATCGCTAACTCCTTTCAGATTGCTTTGAAATCGCGAAACCCGATGCGGCCAATTGGCACGCCCGCAGCAGGGCTTTGGCTTTGTTCATGCTCTCCTGGTATTCCGCTTCGGGGTCCGAATCCGCGACGATGCCCGCCCCCGCCTGGACGTATATTTTCCCGTTTCGAATCATGAGAGTTCGAATGGTGATACAGAAATCCATGTTTCCGGTGAAGCTAAAGTATCCCACCGCTCCGCCATAGGGGCCGCGCCGGGAAGGCTCGAGCTCTTCGATGATTTCCATGGCCCGGATCTTCGGCGCTCCGGAGAGGGTCCCGGCCGGAAAGGTCGCCCTTAGAACATCGAAGCAGTCCTTCCCCGGAGCCAACTGGGACTTGATGTGAGAAACCAAGTGCATGACGTGGGAGTACCTTTCCACGGTCATGAGCTGGGTGACCTGGACGCTGCCGATCCTGGCGATTCTCCCCAGGTCGTTCCGGCCCAAGTCGACAAGCATGACATGCTCCGCCTTTTCCTTTGGGTCCTCGAGCAAGTCGTCGGCCAGTCTGCGGTCTTCCTGCTCGTTCTTGCCCCGAGGTTTTGTCCCTGCTATCGGCCTCAGTTCGGCAACGCCTTCTTCCAGCCGGACCATCACCTCCGGCGATGAACCGATGAGAATCAGATCTCCTAAGTGAAGATAGAAGAGATAGGGGGAGGGATTCACGTACCGGAGCGCCCGGTAGAGGTCGACCGGGGCCAGCGAATTTTCCCCTTCCAGCCGCTCCGATAGCACCACTTGGATAATGTCCCCGGCGTAAATGTATTCTTTCGCTTTTTTCACCATTTCTTTAAAAGCTTCCGGGGTCATGTTGGCGGAGACCCCGTCTTCGCGAAAAGGCTTGCCTTCGACCGGCTTCGGGGTCCGGTCCATCGGTGCGATCCGCTCCAAGACTTCGCACATTCTATCGATCTTTTGTCCCGCTTCCGCATAGACCTCCTTGAGATCCCGGGTCCCCTCCGTAAAGGCACAGGCCACGACTTTCACCGTATGGCGGATGTTGTCGAAAATGAGGATCGTGTCCGTGAGCAGAAAGACGGCATCGTCGATTTGCGGATTCTCCTTCGTCCTATCAGGAAGACATTCGAAAAACCGCACCATGTCGTATCCGAGGAAACCGACGGCTCCCCCGTAAAAGCGGGGCAGCCCTTCGAGGAAGACAGGCCGATATCGATCCAGGATCTCTTTGAGATATTGCAGCGGGTCTCCTTCATGGCGGATGGACCGGACGGCCCCGTTCTCCCGAATTGTCACCTCGTCCCCCCGGACTTTGAAGATGATCCGCGGAGCGGATCCCAAGAAGGTATAGCGCCCCCATTTTTCCCCTCCTTCAACGCTCTCCAGAAGGAAGACATACGGCTCGGACCCCAGATTCAAGAGGGCAGAAACAGGGGTTATCGTATCGGCAAGGATTTCCCGATAGATCGGGATCAAGTTCCCTTGGTTCGCCAGTTCCCTGAATAATTCGAAGTCGGGATAAAGCATTCTCTTCTCCTATAGGATAAGAATATGTCTAACGATTCGTAGGGGCGCAATGCTTCGCGCCCGATATCGGGTGCGCGCAGCGCCCCCTACCCCCGAAACACAAAACGGAAGATCTTCTTTTTACAAGGCCCTCAAAATAAAAAAGCCGTGGGGTCCTTTTGAGGTCCCCGCGGCCATTGATTTCTGATTGCATCTTTTCTCAGCGGCGGGCAGACCTCTCCCTATGGGTCCGTCGCCACCCCCATTCAACCCTTTGATAAAAAGGACGACTCATTTCGATCCCCCCCGCAAGATCCCTATTTTGTTTCTCCGGACTACCCTTCATGCCGAGCTCTTCCTAATTCCCCTTCCCCGCCAGCCACTCCTTCAGGGATTCGGGGTCCTTCCTCCCTATCCGGGTCTTCAACTCCGTCAACACCTTCTCGCCCCGGGTCAAAATCGCCATGGTCTCCGGATTCCAAGCAAGGATTTCCGCATACAGCCGGGGATTGATCCGGAAGACTTTGTCCACCATGGCCATTCTCGCCCGGAAAACAGGCGTGGAATATTTTTCCAATTCATCAAGATCCGTTCCTCCTTCCCGGATCAGGGCCCCCATCAGAATCGTGGTCAAATGCGGGAGCCCCTGGACATAGGCCATCATCTTGTCATGCTTCTCCGGCGTTACTTCCTGGAGCCGCGCCCCGTTCTTTCCCAGAATTTCCCTGATCCAGGAAAGCCATTTTTCCCCTCGCGCCGGACAGACCACGATATTCTGGCCTTCAAGGGACGGAGCATCGGGGCCAAAAAGCGGGTGAAGGCCGACAACTTCGGCCCGAGAAGATTCCATCATGGTCTTCACCGGCTCGGCTTTCAAGGAAGTAAGATCCATCAATGCCTTTTCCTTTCCCAGATGCTTCCCCACTTGGCGGATGGTTTCACAGGTGGCGCTGATGGGAACACTGATGAGGACTACGGTGCACTGCCGCGCCAAAATTTCCCATTGCAGGCCTGTATTTCTTCCGGCGGCATGCACCGCATATCCCTGTTTTTGAAAGAAATCCGCAAACCATTTCCCGATCCCGCCGGTTCCGCCGATGATCCCGATTTCCGGATTTTTTCCCACGGGGAGAGGGCCTTTTCCGCTCAACCCCTTTGTCATTTTCCGATCGCCCTCCTTCGCAGAAGGTGGTCGGCCATAATAATGCAGGTCATGGCTTCACAGACCGGAATGATCCGCGGGATGACGGAAACATCATGCCTTCCGCCGATGGCGATCTTTCGGGGCTCTCCGGAGCTGTCGATCGTATTCTGTTCTTTGCGGATCGAGGCGATGGGTTTGCAGCTTACCCGGACGATGATTTCTTCCCCGGTGGTGATGCCGGCCAGGATCCCTCCGGCGCGGTTGGTGAGAAAACCGTCCGGCCCGATCGGGTCATTGTTTTCCGACCCCCTCAGGCGCGCCGCCTCGAAGCCGGCCCCGATCTCAACGCCCTTTACCGTGCCGATGCTCATGAGCGCTTTGGCAAGGTCCGCATCCATCTTGTCAAAGACCGGCTCCCCCAGACCCGGGGGGCATCCCTGAACCCGGATTTCCACGATGCCACCGACGGAGTCGCCCATTTCTTTCACCTGCTTAACCTCCGCCATCATTTTTTCGGCAGCCTCGGGGTCCGGGCAATAGAGAGGATTCTTATCGATTTCGTCGAGGGAGATCCTCTTTACGGGAATCCCGGCCAGTTCCCGGGTGAAGGCCACAACCCGGATGCCTTCCCGGGCGATGACTTTTCTGGCCACGGCCCCGGCGGCTACCCGGGCTGCGGTTTCCCTTCCGGAAGCCCTCCCGCCGCCGCGGTAATCGCGGACCCCGTACTTCTGGTAATACGTGTAATCCCCATGCCCGGGTCTAAAGACGTCTCGCAGGCCTTCATAGGCGGCGCTGTCCGCATCCATATTCCGGATGAGAAGGGATATCGGGGTTCCCGTGGTTTTGCCTTCAAAGACCCCCGAGAGAATCTCCACCCGGTCGCTTTCTTTTCTTGCCGAAGTCGAAGGAACGCGCCCGGGCTTTCTCCGGTCCATCTCCCGCTGAATATCCGGTTCCGCCAGGGGAAGGTTCGGAGGGCAGCCGTCCACGGTCGCGCCAACGGCGGCCCCGTGGGACTCCCCCCAGGTCGTGACCCGGAACTCGACTCCGATCGTGTTACCCGCCATGTTGTTTCCCTTTATCCGGATTTCTTTCCGGCCTCTCCCCAAGGATCCGCAAGACCTCGGCGGCCATCTCTTCGATGCTTCGGTCTGAGGTGTCTACCCGGCAATCCGCAATCTTTGCGTATAGGGGCTCTCTCGCCTTCAGCAAAGATCTTGTCTCCTCGTCTGGATCCTTCCCCGCCAGGGGAGGCCGTTGTTCAAACGATTTGCCATCACCGTTCAGGCGACCTACGATCGTCTGCGCGTCGGCCGTGAGCCAGATTAAAAAACCTTTGGATTTGATTTTCCGAACATTCTCTTCATCCAAAACCGCGCCCCCGCCGAGGGCGACGACGCAATCGTCTTTTGCGGCGAGTTCGGCCACAACCCGCTTCTCTTCCTGGCGAAAATAACCCCAGCCCTTTTCCGCCACCATTTCCCGCACGGTTTTTCCCGAAGAGATTTTGACCAGCTCGTCCGAATCGAGAAAGGACCTTCCAAGTTTAGCCGCAAGGAGCCTGCCGACCGAGGTTTTTCCCGTACCCCGGTATCCGATCAGAATTAGGTTCACCGGTAAAGTCCTCCAAGTTTTTCCCAGAAATCAGGAAACGATTTCCCCACGCAATCCGGATTTTGGATCGAGATTCCCGGAACCGCGAGCCCGAGGATGGCAAAGCTCATGGCGATGCGGTGATCGTCGTAGGTTTCGATCTTTGCCCCCTTTGCCGGTCCGCCTTCAATCGCCAACCCGTCTTCGCTTTCCTGGACGGGGATTCCTATCTTGCGGAGCTCCGTTGCGAGGGCCTTCAAGCGGTCGCTTTCCTTGAACCGGAGGTGGCCGACATTCCGGATCAGGGTGCGGCCGAATCGCCTGGCTGCCAGCACGGCCAGCCCGGGGACCATATCGGGCATATTCCCAAAATCAAAGGCATATTCGCCGCGTTTCAGCTCGCCGCCCCAGACCTCCACCCAGTTGTCTCCCCGCATGACTCGGCACCCGAGCTCTTCCAGGACGGTCAGAATCCCGATGTCGCCCTGCCGCGTCCGGGGGGTCAGGTTCTCCACCCGGACCCTACCCTTGCAGATGGCGGCGGCCAGAAAGAAATAGGAGGCGCTGGACGCATCGCCTTCGACCCGGTACCCTCGGCTTCGGTATTGCTCTCTTCCGGAAACCCTGAATCGGTTTGGCAGATCCCGATGAACGGGCACGCCGAACGCTTCCATCACCTCTCGGGTCATTTCCAGGTAAGGATACGAACGAATGGGGCCTTCCAGTTCGATAACGGTTTCTTTCCTGGCATAGGGAGCGCAAATCATCAGGGAGGAGACAAACTGGCTGCTTACGATATCCTTGAACACAACCGAGCCGCCCGGAAGGCCCGCCGCGTTCACCACAACGGGGGGGAACCCGTCCTCTCCCCTGCTACTCGCTTCGACGCCCAAAGACCGGAGGGCTTCCACGAGGGCGCCTATGGGCCGCCGGCAAAGCCGCTCCGTGCCGGTCAAGGTATATTCCCCTTCTCCCAGAGAAACAAGGGAGGTAAGAAACCGCATCGCCGTCCCGTTGTTGCCGAGATAGAGGCTTTTCCCGGGGTTCTTTAGCCTCCCCCCGGTTCCGGTGACCTGGATATCCTTCCCCTCGATTCGAATTTCCGCGCCTAAATTCCTGAGAGCCTCCATCAGATAGGTTGAATCTTCCGATAAGAGGGCGTTCTGCAGAAGGGATTTCCCCTCCGCAAGGGAGGCCACCGCCAAGCCCCGCTGGGTGAAGCTCTTGGAGCCCGGAATCGGCACGGAGGCGTCAAGATTTCTAAGAGGTTCTATTTCTCTCATATTCCTCAAGTCTCTCCCGGACCACCCGTTTCATCGATTCAAGTGGAGGTTCCATGCCGGTCCAGAGTCTGATCTGCTCCGCCCCCTGGTGGACGAACATCCCCAATCCCGATCTCGCACGGCAGCCGGACTTCCGGGCCTCCTTCAGGAGTTTTGTCTCCAATGGGTTATAAATAATATCTACGATGTGGGGGTTGTTTCCGAAGACCTTTGCCTCCAGCGGCGAGGCCGCGATTTGGGGGGCCATGCCCACGGAAGTGGTGTTGACAAGACAATCCGCCTTCAGATCGCCGATTTCGGATAAAGGGAAAAAGGAGCACCCGAATTCCTTTGCCAGAGTCTCCCCTTTGGAAACGGTCCGATTCAGGACCACCGGTTTTCCCCCCTCGGACAGAATGCCGAAAAGAATGGCCCTGGCGGCCCCGCCGGCGCCTAAAACGCCAAAGGTTTTCCCCTGGATCGGCATGAATTCCTTCAGGTCCCGCACAAATCCGATCCAATCGGTGTTATACCCGTGAAGCCTTCCCCCTTCATTTACAATCGTGTTGACCGCTCCGATCCGCTCCGAGCTCTCATCCAGTTCATCCAGGTGCTTCCGCACTTCCGATTTGAAGGGAATCGTCACGCTCACGCCGCTTATGCCCAACCCCCGGATTCCTCTGACCGCATCCTCCAGATGAGCGACGCAAAAGGGAACGTAAACGGCCTTGATCTTCATCTCCCCGTAAGCGGTTTGATGCATAAGCGGTGAAAGGCTGTGTCCTACCGGGTTTCCCAAAAGAGCAAAAATCCTCGGCCCGCTTTCAAACACCGCGAAGCTCCTTCCCGGCCTGCCCCCGGAAGGTTCCCGGGATTTCGCCAGACGCCTCGTTTAAGGTCGAGAGGACCGCGGTCATTTCCGCGAGGGAGAGTTGCCCGGAGGCCGACTCTTCACCTTTGCTTAGGGATGCAAAACCCATGTAGGCGCCGAGAAAAAGGGACATGACCCTGCTCACTCGCCCCTTTTCACCCATGCAGAAGGAAATGATCTCCTGCCCATTCCTGAGGGCGTAGGGGATCAGGCCCAGGCTTTTCAAGTTATCTTCCTGGGTATCGGCCCGGCTGACGATCTTCACGATATCCGGCCCCAGGGCCGCGCCTTCCTCCAATTTTTGTTTGAGAGATCGTTCCGAAGGAATATTCACGAAATCGTGGGAGGAAACGATCAACGAAGTTCTTCCCCCCTGAGCGGCAATGGCGGCTTTCGCTTCGGCAAGCAACCCGGCGTCGGTGCTCGCTTCGATATCCACGTAATCCGCCCCCAAAGCAACGGCTTTGAGAATATGGGAGATTCGTTCTTTCTCCGTCCCCTGAAATCCGCCCCCTTCCTCGCGGCGGCGGTTCGTCACGACGATTTTTTTCCCCTTTTCCTTAAGGATCCTTTCCAGCTTGATCTCCCGCATCCGGTCTACCCGGAGTTCAAATAGGATTTCCAGAAAATGCCCCTCCGGCAGGGGGCGATTTATTTTCTCCAAGGCCGTTTCCGCTGTTTCGGCGATGATGGGGATGCAAATCCTCATGCCTGTTCCCCCCGCGGGTAAGAGCCTAAATGTTTCAGGAAGGTTGTCCGCCCCTTCATTTCCTGGAGCATCTTTGCGGTTTTCTTCTCTTCGACGTGGCCCTCGAAATCCACAAAAAAGAGGTACTCCCATATCCGCTCCCGCATCGGGTGGGATTCGATCCGCAGCAGGTTGACCTTGGCCTTTGAAAATGGCGTCAGGGCCTGATGCAGCGCTCCCGGGACATGGGGCGTGGCGAAAAGGATGGAGGTTTTGTCATCGCCGGTGGGTTTGCTCGCCCCTTTCCCGATGACTAAGAAACGGGTGGCATTTTCCGGGTAATCTTCAATCCCCCCGTTAAGAATAACAAGCGCATACGTCGTTGCGGCGATTCGGCTGGCCACCGCCGCTCCCTCCCGGTCATGTGAGACCCTGCGGGCCGCCTCCGCAGTGCTTCCGGTTTCTATTTGCCGGCAATCCGGAAGGTTCTTACGCAGCCATTCGCGGCATTGGCCCAGGGCATGGGGGTGGGAGTAGATCCTCTTGATCTTTTTCGTCCGCTCGCGGCTCGCCAGGAGACACAAGGTGATCCGCAAGTAGATCTCCGCCCGAATTCCGGCGGAAGTTGAAATTAATTGGCTTTGAGTCTGCCGGACGGAACCCTCCAGAGAGTTTTCTATGGGAACCACTCCCCAGGGAAGGATATCCCGCTCCACGTCCCTGAGAATATCGGCCATGGTTGGTTTCGGGAAAAAGGCAGCCTCCCGACCAAAGTGCGCCAGCGCCGCCTGGTGGGTAAAGGAGGCCTCGGGGCCGAGGTAGGCGACGGAGATGGGCCCCTGGAGGGCCCGGGAGGAAGAGATGATCTCGCGAAAAATATTTCTTACCGCCTGGTCAGGCAAAGGGCCGGCATTTTCCCCGGTCAATTTCGCGAAAACCCTGGCCTCCTGAGCTGGGTCGTAAACCTCCCGCCCCTTCCGGGTTTTTACCCGCCCCACTTCGATGGCCAGGCGGCCCCTTTCGTTCAGAAGCCGCAAAATCTCTTGATCTTGTTTTCGCAGTTTTTCCCGTAATTCTTTCAGCGAATCAGCTCTCATCTTTTCATTTCCTCGATTACGTCCCGGATGAGGTCCCTCGGGACCCCCCCGTTGATAAAAGGCATGCCGAGCCTCTTGAGGAGCACGAAATTAACTTTTTCGCCCGATTTCTTCTTGTCCACCTTCAGGCGGGCAAGGATCCCTTCCGCGCTGTAATTTCCGGGAACCCGATGGGGTAGTCCGAGATCTGCGACCAGGGCGCCGATTCGCCCCCGCTCAAGAGACGGCAGGTAATTCATCCGCTCCGAAAGGAGAGTCGCGGCGATCATGCCTACGGAAACCGCTTCCCCGTGCGACAGGCTGTAATCCGATTCGGCCTCGAGCGCATGCCCGATCGTGTGGCCGAAATTCAAATAACGCCGCAGCCCCTTATCCGTCTCGTCCATTTCCACCATTCCTTTTTTGATCTGGCAGGTCCTGGCGATGATCTTTTCTAAAAAATCCACGTCTTTCCGGGCGATTTCATCCGCGCCCGATTCCAGCGCCGCAAAGAGCGCCGGATCATCGATGATGCCGCACTTCACGATCTCCGCGAGTCCGCTTTTGAATTCCCGCTCCGGCAGGGTTCGAAGGAAGGAGAGATCGATAAATACCGCCTTCGGCTGATGAAAGCTTCCCATGAGGTTTTTTCCCGTAGGAAGGTCGATGGCGGTTTTCCCGCCGATGCTGCTGTCTACCTGCGACAGGAGAGTGGTCGGGATCTGGACATAGGGAATGCCCCGCATGTAGGTGGAAGCGATGAAGCCGGTGATATCGCCCACGACTCCCCCGCCTAAGGCAATCAGGGCCGAGCTTCGGTCGGCCCCGGCCTCAATCAGTCTTTCCACCACTTCCAGACAGGTGTGAATGCTTTTCGCGGCTTCTCCGGAGGGAACCTCAATTCGTTCGAGGTCCAGCCCCATGAGCGCCAGGGCATCGTGAACCGCCTGCCCGTGGAGCGCCGCCACATTCCTGTCGCTCAGGATAAAGTATCGTTTCGCCCAATTCCCCCGGGCCAGGATCAGCCCGATCCGGTCGAGGATGTTGCGGCCGATGACAATCTCATAGGATTTCACGGTCTTGCGGTCGAGATTTACCCGAATTCGATTCATCTCCACGTTTATCCCTCCTTTCTCAGGGCTTTTTGATGGTTTCGCAAAAAGTCCATCTGCGGCTTTTCGCGGCAAATTCGGAAAGGGTGCAGGGGGTTGGGTGTAGGCAAGAAAGTTGTTTATTGTTTTCTTCTACACCCTACCCCCTATACCCTACCCCCTCTCCCAGTTTTTGCGCGCCGGGTCCCGCCTGTGGCGGGAGAGCTTTTTACGAAACCATCGTTCCGCTGACTTTTTGCGAAGGCATCAAGGCCTTCTGTAAAATCCGGATTTCTTCCATGAGCTGATAGAATTTCTCCGGCTTCAGGGACTGGAGCCCGTCGGAGATCGCCTTTTCCGGTTCGGGGTGGACTTCCACTAAAATGCCGTCCGCGCCCACGGCCACCGCGGCTTTGGCCAGGGGGATAACATATTTCCAATGGCCCGAGGCATGGCTGGGATCGATGATGACGGGCAAATGGGTGAGTTCCTTTCAGAACCGGAACCGCGCTGATATCCAAGGTGTTTCGCGTCGCCGTTTCGAAGGTCCGGATCCCCCGCTCGCAGAGGATGACCTGTTCGTTTCCTTCCGAAAGGATGTACTCGGCGGACATGAGGAGTTCTTCGATCGTCATCATCATGCCCCGTTTCAAGACGACGGGCTTTTGACACTTGCCCACTTTTTTGAGCAGGGGGAAATTCTGGGCGTTCCGAGTTCCGATTTGGAGAAGGTCGCTGTATTCCTCTACCAGATCCACCTCGGTGGTATTCATGACTTCCGTGATGACCGGGAGGCCGAATTTTTCCCGCGCTTTTTGCAGGAGCTTCAGCCCTTCTTCCTCCATCCCCTGGAAACTGTAGGGGGAGGTCCGGGGCTTGTAGGCGCCCCCGCGCAAAATATGAGCCGCGCCCTTTTTGATGGTGTAGGCGCTTTCCATGAGCTGCTCTTCGCTCTCGATGGAACAAGGCCCGGCCATCACCACGAATTCTCCTCCCCCGATCGCAACTTGCCCGACCTTGACCACGGTATTTCCCTCCCGGGATTCCCGGCTCGCAAGCTTGTAGGGTTTCAGGATCGGGACCACCTTTTCCACGCCGGGCAGGTGTTCAGCCAGGCGGAGCTTCTCCTTGTGCCGGTCGTCGCCGATTACCCCGATGATCGTCCGTTCGATTCCGTGAGAGGGGTGGGATTTGTAGCCGATCGATTCGATCCAGCGGAGGACGGCCTCGATCTGCGGTTCAGTCGCCTTCTTTTGCATAACGATGATCATCTTTAACCTCCTGTTGAAAAAAAAGGGGGCCATGGTAGAAACCGCCGCCATGGCCCCCAAAAACAAAAAAGCCATGGATAGCATCTTTCGATCTGTCCATGGCTTAGCTAAAAACTATTTCTTTTGTCAGCTACCTCCTAAGCGATGGGCAGACCGATGCGCCAAAATAATAATAGCTAAACCAGAATCCACAAAAATTGGCGCTGCCCATCATTTGCTGACCTTTCGAAAACAATAGAGTAGAGTGTATCTTCTTAAATTCTTCTTTCTTTGTCAAGAAATATTTTTAAAAATTTATATTTTTTGCCTTGAACGTGGAGGATGCAAATGAACCATTTGCCTTAACGTTGCCTAAATATTCGCATAAATCAAGGTTGTCATTCCCGCGCAAGCGGGAATCCAGAAAGAAATCCTGGATTCCGAAGCCTGCCCCGTACCTGATCCGGGGTCAAGCCCGGCATGCCAAATGTTGAAGGCCTCCAAGACTGCTCTCCAGTTGCACCCTCATAATTGCTTCGAAACCTCGTAAAAATCTCTCCCCTTTTTGTAACCTGGGTTGCTCTAATCCATGGCTTCGGCCAATGGCCCCTTCGGGTTTCCGCTTCCTTTGAATTCAATATGATGTTTGCCGTCCGCGCGAATGGCTTGATTCAAAATCATCACGGTTCCAATGTTGGTTTCGAACTGAACCTGGCTCATGGGCCAGTACTTTTCGGTTGCTCCGCTGCCGGACCATTCCCGCAAACTAACGGAGGGGGCGCCATAGGTGACGATAACCGGTATCTCCAAGAATCCGGAAATCATCACGCCTTTCCATTTTCCCATCCTTCACTCTCCCTTCCTGCACCTGAGTACTATTATGGCCCATTGGCCCGGCGGGTTCAATAGCAATAATATATCTGCCGCAGCCCCGGCGCGCGCGTGATCCCGCCTTTGTCGGGCAGCAGGTCCCCGCTGATGAGTTTGATGAGACTGGACTTTCCTTCGCCGTTGCGTCCCAACAGGCAGACCCGCTCCCCCGGCTCAATCGCCAGGTCAACGCCGTCCAAGAGCGCCGGTCCGCCGTAGCTCAGGCACACGTTCTTCATATCAATCAACGCCATAGGATTCCTTACTTTATTCAGAATCAGGGGGAAAGATTTGGAGAGGCGGGGCGGATGGTTAAAAACCCCCAAACCGTCATTCGGAGGGTCAACGAATAACCGCCGATCTATTTATTTATGCTCCTTCGGCCCCCAAATATCCCCTTCACTGTCTTACACGACAGCGCTTTGCCAACAACACCGCAACTATAGCCTATTTTATCACCATTTGCAGCGGGGCGGGCCAAATTAGTGATTTTTCCTCCAGAATTCTGAAAGATTTCAATCTCCATCTCCCTATCGTCTGGCATTTCCCTCTCCCCCGAATTCAGGCAAAAATAGAGGAACAATCCAGGCGCCCCCTGATCACCCCCATGGCCCTATTTGATCCAGTTGGGATTGACCCCAGCGTTCAGGAATAGTTGAATAAGGATTTGGAGCAGAATCAATAAGCAAGATCCTTATTTTCGGTGGGTGCTTAGGGGCAGGCAAAGAAAGTCATGAGATTCAAGGGAATAGGTAAAAAATGCCGGGGGTCCTTCATTGAGGTCCCCAACACTCGGGAACCATTTGGGGATATCTGTTGTTAAGACGGGAAGTTAACGACTGTGAGCCCCACTGGCACAATCTATGCAAATTTAGTCGCCAACCACCTTCCATAAGGAGTCTAACGATGATCCTGCAACTTATTTTTTCAATCCTCCTTTCCGTTACCATCTTCTTCTTAGCCTTTAACCTCAAAGTTGGCGAGATTGGATGGGCCTCCAACCTTCATGCCCTTATGATCGTGCTCGGCGGGACCTTGGCCGCCACCCTCGTTGCCTATCCCTGGAAGAAGGTGATCTGGACTTTTCATCTCATCAAGAAGACGTTCTTCGTTCAAGATGAGATCGATCGGACGATAACAAGGATCGTGGAGTTAGCCCGGGCTTATCGTCAGGGAGGCATCCGTACCCTCGAACAGAAAGGAGAAAATCTGCCCCAGGGGCTCCTGAAGTCGGCCATAGAATTGATGACCATGAATTGCTCCAAGGAAAAAATCGAACAGATCGTGCACAAAGAGGCTCAGCTTACCCAGGTCCAGTACGAGACCGCCTATAAAATCCTTCATAATATGGCGAGGCTTGCTCCGGCGCTCGGCTTGGCCGGGACCATCGTGACCCTGATTCGTGTCTTTGGGCACATTACCGACCCCAAAAGCCTTGTGGGATATATGGCGATCGCCCTCTTCAGCACTTTTTATGGCGTCGTTCTGGCCAATCTATGTTTTGTCCCCCTCTCCAACAAGCTTCGGGAATTCATGGATCATGAAGAGATAATACTAGATTTGATCCAGGAGGGTATTCTGGATATCTACGATGAAGAAAATCCAACCGCCATACGGTTCAAACTGGAAGCCCTTTCTGCCGCGGCGATAAGGCCTAAGCCAACCTGGGCAGGATCCAAATCGATTTACATGCCCCCTAAGAAAGGCGCCTCATCGGTGGCCTCATGAAGAGGTTGCCGATTCATCCATTTCCGCAAGAAAATTCTTCCGACTGGCTCCCCTTAAAGCGGATGAACCGCAAGACGTTACGTTTCCAGGATATGCCCTCCCGTTCGGAGAAAGGACACGAAATCTGGTTGCTGACCCTGAGCGACCTGCTGCTTCTTCTCACCATCTTTTTCGTTTTTCTTTTTGGAACCATCCTTCAGCAGCAAACGCAGGGATCATATTCTCTCGAACCGCAGGCCGAAGCTTCGCTAAAGTCCGAACAGTCTCCGGTGAAAGAACAGCCAACCTTCGTGGAGGACGCTTCTTCCAAAGAGATCCTCACTTCCCTCGAAACGGACTTACGAGCGATGCTCGGCAATGAAGAAGGCCTGCAGGGGATAAGTGTAACCCGCCAGGCCAAGCATCTCGTTTTAGCCTTTCCCGAAAGGATTGTCTTTGATCCAGGTCGGGCGCAGCTTAAACCTACGGCGAAATCCATTTTGGACAAAGTAGCCTCTTTGGTCTCCGCCCATCCCGATCTGTTTTTGGAAGTGCAGGGGCATACGGATGACCGGCCGATCAACAATAAGCGATATCCATCGAACTGGGAGCTCTCGGTGGATCGGGCAACTCAGGTGGTCAAAGCTCTCCTCGGTTTGGGACTCAATCCCGCTCGGATTTCGCTGAAAGGTTTTGGAGAATACCGAGCGCTGTATCCCAACGATAGTGATTCAAACCGACTCAAGAATCGGCGGGTTGAAATTCAATTCTTTCTCGCCTCCCAAATTTGATGGTTCTGCAAAAAGTCTGAAATTACACCTCCCGGTCATTCCCTAAAATTTGTCCACGCAAGGGGGGCGGAGAATTCAAGCGCTTTTCCGAAAAGCGGAGCCGCCTCCTACTTCAGCATCAGGCCGGGCAGCCAGAGCGCCAGGGCTGGGAAAAGGATAAGCAGAACAATCGCAAAAACATCGCCGAGGATGTATGGCCATACGGCGCGGTAAATTTCGGCCATGGTGGCGTACTTTCCGGCCACGCCTTTCATGACGAAGAGGACCAAACCGAAGAGGGGCGAGAGCAGGCCCACCTCTAAACTGAAAATGGCGCTGGATTCGAAGAGGCGGCGAACTCAAAACCCTTGCTCGTGAGCCAAGATAATATTATGCTTATGGACAGCCCCCCTTGATCTGGTGGCGGCTGTTTTCATTACTCCAGCGATGAGGAAAAAGCGCCATGTTGTATCGCCCGTTGGGAAGAACCGGTTGTGAAGTTTCCATCCTTGGCTTTGGTTGTATGCGCCTCCCCATCAAGGATAGCAACCAGAGCGCGGCGGATCGATTTGACCCAAACAAATTCATCGACGAAGAAAAAGCGATTCAACTGATCCATTATGCCAGAGCCCAGGGAATCAACTATTTCGACACGGCTTACGTATATCATAGCGGAAAAAGTGAGCCTCTCCTGGGAAAAGCCGTTACGGGTTATAGAGAGGAAATCCGGATCGCCACCAAACTCCCCGCGTGGATGGTTAAAGGCGCGGAGGATTTTGATAAATTCCTAAATGAACAACTTGAGCGGCTGGCTACCAGCTACGTGGATTTTTATTTGCTCCATGGATTGGGTAGGCAAACCTGGACCAAAATGAAAGAGCTGGGAGCCCTCCGATTCCTGGATAAGATCCTCGGGGACGGCCGGGCTCGGTTTGTGGGGTTTTCTTTTCACGACGACGTCAGAATATTTAAAGAGATTGTGGATGCGTACGATTGGGCGCTCTGTCAGATTCAATACAATTATCTGGATCGGAACTATCAGGCCGGGAGAGAGGGCCTGGAATACGCCGCCTCCAAGGGCCTGGGCGTAGTCATCATGGAGCCGCTGCGGGGTGGCAGGCTGGCGGGGCAGATCCCCGAAAAGGTGCAAACCATCTGGGACTCAGCGCCGGAGAAAAAGTCCCCGGCCGAATGGGCCCTGCGCTGGGTATGGAACCATCCGGAAGTTTCAACTGCCTTAAGCGGTATGAATTCAATGGCCCAGCTTCAGGAAAACCTGAAAATCGCCTGCGAGAGCCAGGCCAATTCCCTTTTCCCCAGAGACCTAACTTTGATTGATCGGGTGACGGAAACGTACCAAAAGATGTTGGCCATCGACTGCACGGACTGTTGTTATTGCCTGCCCTGCCCGCACGGGGTGAACATTCCCCACAACTTCAGGCTGTACAACGACCATCATATGTTCAAGGATCAAGAGATCAATTTCATCCTTTATAATCGAATGACCGCCCCCGAGCAGCGCGCCTCGAATTGCGCCGAATGCGGGGAATGCGAGGAACGCTGCCCCCAGCATATAAAAATCACCGAGGAATTAAAAAAGGTCCATTCCACTTTGCATCGCTAATGCAAACGGGAAATTTACCGGTTCTGCAAATAAGGGGGAAGATCCCCCTCTTTTTTCCTCTCAAACATGCACCGCTTCTCCGAACTTTCAAACTTGTAATCTTTCGGTTGCGCCGGCGAAGTGAGAACACAGGTCTCACAAATGGCTTTGCGCGGCAGGAGTGGAACTTCTCCCTTTATGGATTCGACCAGTCCGATCGCTTTTTGAATTGCCTTCGGCTCTCCTTCGGAAACCAGGGTGACGGCTCCTTCCGACCCGCTTTGCCCGCCCGAAGCAATATGAAAGGCCTCGACGCCGGCGAGGATTCGCAGCGCCTCAATTTCCGTCACGATCTGCGCCCCGATCATCGGAACCAACCCGACCTTCAAACCCTGGCAATAATCAAATGTTTGTTGTCCGCAAAGGGAAACGGCCTTTTTGACCGAAGGGATCAATTTCTCCAGGCCCACCGGGGTGATCAGCGGAATGCCTTGGGCCCAAAGATGACCGATCGCCCATCCGATCGTCCCTCCTTCCGGGTGGGCAACGAAAGCCGCGGCATTTCCCTCGGGGTCCAGGCAATTTGCCCCTTTTATAAACACCGAGTTCCGGTCGAATCCCTTCAGCGTCTCCGCCATGGTCAAGGCCGGCGCTTCCACCTTTCCCTTGTTTAGAATGAGGATTGGAGGTTTATCCGTTCCCAGGATCGTGCAAAGATTTCCCCGCAACAGCACCCCGGAAACGTAATGGTCCCGGCACCAGAGTTCGGAGGCTCATTTCTTTGCCGAGGATTTCCTCGATCACATACACATTGGTCGACCCGTGGCTGATGAGGATTTTCCCTTTCTCCATCGCCCGCTGAACACGTTCCATCCGGGCCACCGCCTTGCCGATCAGGCGTTTCGATTCACTCGTGGTCAAAACAAACAAAGCGCGCATAAGATCCCTTCTCCTTGATTTATTGACGGCTCTCGTAAAAGAACATACCGCCTTAAGCCCTCAGAGACAATGGTCCCCGGGGCCTTGCCCCCCGGCACGTAACCATTTTGCCCCTCAGGGGTTCGCGAAGCGCGACGCCGTCCCCGGGCTCCTGCGGCGGCCCCGCAAAATTCGATCCCTTTAGGATTGCCATCCCCTCGTTTTTGTTTCGATCCGGAAAAATCGTTTCGGGGACCGACAAAAAACCGACCGGCCCTGCTGGGTTCTTTCCAAACAGGGCCGGTCTCGTCCTCGGAAAGGGGATGATTTTCTATTTCTTAAGCTTCTGCACGGCCGGGCCCATGATTTTGAATCCTTCCTTAATCACCTTTTCGTATTCCGGCCCGTCGATCCAGGTGGGGGCCAGACCAATTTTCAGGACCATATCCTTCGTCTTCTGGTCATTGGAGACCTTGCGGTAGGCGTCCACCAGAACCTTGCGAGCTTCGGCGGGAATGCCTTTGGGGGCGCCCAGTCCCAGGAAGGAACGGACATCGATGTCATAGCCCGCCTCGATCAAGGTGGGGCGGTCCGGACGGCCAAAGATGTCCCAGCGCTTGTTTCCGCAGGCACTGAGAAACCGGATCTGGTCTTCCGTGAACGTCTTCAGGATGCTCGGATGACGGCAATCGGTGTCGATATGCCCCCCGGCCAGCAAGGTCTCCGATTCCGCCCCGCCGGTGGTGGGGACGAACTTAATGTCCAGCTTCTCTTTCTCCGCGAGCATGAGCATGGGCAGGGCATTGGGGTGCGAGGCCCAGCCGTGCCGGAGTTTCCCCGGGTTCGCCTTGGCGTAGGCGATAACCTCCTTCACGTCCTTCCACGGCCGTTTGGCGGAGCAGACCAGCCCGTACACATATTCCGCGAAAGCCCCGAAGTAATCGAAATCATCCAGCTTGTAGGCTACCTTCATCAGGTGCGGGCTGATGGCCAGAGGCCCGAAGGTCACCATGCCAATGGTATAACCGTCGGGCGTGACCCGGGTGAGCTCGGCGGTTCCCAGGGTTCCCGTACCCCCGACTTTATTGACCACGATCACCCGCTGCCCGAGTTCCTTGGACAGGGAGTCGGCCAGGGAACGGATGATGATGTCGCTCGTACTCCCGGCATCGTAAATGCAAATCAGGGTAACCGGCTTCTGGGGAAAATTGGCGGCGCCTGCGGTCGAAGGGCAGAAGGCCAGCAGGGATCCCGTTAAAAGGGCGACCGCAATCAGGGTCAGGATCTTTCCACAACCTTTGGCATGCAACATTTCTTTCTCCTTTCGTTTTTCTTTCAGGGTTTAATTTTCCGGCCCCTTCCGGAGCCGAAAACCGTTTGTTTGTTTTACGCCTGTTCCTCCGCCTCCCCGACCTTGTTCCGAAAGCGCCCGATCACCGGCAGGAGGGGCAGGACAAAAAGAATGACCGCCACGATCGCGAAAAGGGTCAGGCAGATGGGGCTGCCAAGGAAGATGCCCGGATCCCCGTCGGACATGATGAGCGACTGGCGCAGCGCCTTGTCCATCAGCGGTCCCAAAACCATGGCCAGGATCAAGGGAGCCCCGTCGAATTTGAATTTCTTCATCAGATAGCCGAGAACGCCGAAACAGAGCATCAGCCCGATTTCGCTGATCTTGTTATTGAGGCTGTAAACCCCGATCAAACAAAAGAGCAGAATCAACGGGAACAGGATGGGATAGGGGATCTTCAGGATCTTCACCCACAGACCGATGAGCGGCAGGTTAAGGACCAGCAGCATGGCGTTCCCGAGGTACATGCTGCATATGACTCCCCAGAATATTTCGGGGTGGGCGCTTACCAGGCGGGGCCCGGGTGGCGTATCGTAGATCATGAGCGCCCCCAGCAGAATGGCCATGACGGCGTTCGAAGGAAGCCCCAGGGTGAGCAAGGGGATGAAAGCCCCGGCCGTCGCCGAGTTGTTGGCCGATTCGGGACCGGCCACCCCGGCGATGGCCCCTTTGCCAAACTCCTCCGGGTGCTTGGAAAGCTTCCGTTCAAGCCCATAACTGACGAAGGAGGAGATGACCGCGCCGCCCCCGGGGAGAATGCCCAGAAAGAAGCCGAGGATCGATCCCCGCAGGATGGGGCCCCAGGATTCCTTCCAATCCTTAAGGTTCGGGAGCAGCCCTTTCAATTTCGTCTCGAAGACGTCCCGCCGGTTAAGGGACTCCTCCACATTCAGGAGGACTTCGGAGATGCCGAAGAGGCCCATGACCAGGGGTACGAGCCCCACGCCGTCCAGAAGAATGTCCGTCTGGAAGGTGAACCGCGGCTGGGCCGTGATGGGATCCATGCCCACATTGCCGATGATGATCCCGAAACAGGCCATCATCAGGGATTTGATCATGGACCCCCCGGCCAGAAAGATCAGCACCGTAAGGCCCAGGACCATCACGGCGAAGTATTCGGGGGGGCCGAACCGCAGGGCCATCGCAGCCAAGGGAGGGGCCAGGACAGGCAAGCCCGATGAGTCCGAGAGTCCCCGCGATGAAGGACCCGAAGGCGGATATGCCCAGGGCGACCCCGGCCCGGCCTTTGCGGGCCATTTGATACCCGTCAAGACAGGTGACCACCGATGCCGCCTCGCCCGGAAGGTTCACCAGGATCGAGGTCGTAGACCCCCCGTACATGGCGCCGTAATAGATGCCGGCAAGCATGATGATGGAGGCAACCGGAGGAGCATGGAAGGTGGCCGGAAGAAGAAGGGAAATGGCCGCCACCGGCCCCAGCCCGGGAAGGACCCCCACCAGGGTTCCGATGAGGACCCCCAGAAAACAGGTCAAAAGAGTCAGCGGCTGAAAGGCGACCTGAAAACCATACAAGAGATGCGACAGGGTTTCCATAAACCTCAGATCAGAAGAAGGTATTTAAACTCCGAACCGGAAAACCCGATTCAAGCGGGTCAAAAGAGAATATACCCCATGAACCCCCGGGGAAGCTGAACCCCGAGCCATATATCAAAAACAACCAGGGAGGCGATGGTGGATGCCGCCGCCAGCAAAATGACGTTTTTCAACGAGTAGGAAGCCTGAACCCGGAAGAGGAGGATCAGGAGAAGAAAAGTGCTGATCAAAAACCCCAGGGGGCTGAGAACGAGCATGTAGGCCACCAGGAGTCCCACGATATAAACGGCTTTCCCCGTCTGGCGGCCTTCCCAAAGGGATCGCAAACTCTGGGCGCCTCCCTTGTTCTTCCTCTTGGAGACCCATAACAGGATGGATAGACCCGTCAGGATCGCCCCGGCCCCGAAGGTAATAAAACCCGGACCGGGCGCCGAGAACGAACCCACTCCATAAAAAAAGGAACTGCCGGTAATCCCGACCCCAAGAAGGATCCAGAATATTCCGGCGTATTGGTCCGGATGCTTCATGCCCAAGTCCTCTCCACCAAGAATCCGCCGGCCCTCTCAAAAATTCGTCTGCCGGCAGGGGCCCGCGGCGCGCGCCCGATATCGGGCTTCTTCCTCAGGCCAGCAGAAGCAGCGCCGGCGTCTCCAAACTCTTTTTCACGATCTGAAGGAACTGGACAGCCTGGGCCCCCATGATGATCCGGTGGTCGTAGGAAAGGCAGAGATACATCATGGAGCGGATGACGATCTGCCCCTCCCGCACCACCGGCATCTCCATCACCTTCCCCATCCAGAGGATCGCGCTTTGCGGCTGATGGATGATGGGGGTGGACAGAAGACCTCCGAAGACCCCGGCATTCGTAAGGGTGATCGTTCCCCCCTGGATCTCCTGAAGGGAAAGCGTCCCATCCTTGGCCTTCCCCGTCAGCTGCTGCACCTCGCGGTTTACATCGACGATCCCCTTGCGGTTCACATCCCGGACGACCGGAACCAGCAGACTTCGGCCCGTGTCCACGGCCAGGCCGATATGAACCGCCCGGTGCATAACGATTTCATCCTGGCGAAGCGAGGCGTTCAAAATCGGAAACTCCTTGATTCCTTCCCCCATGGCTTTCATGACAAAAGGAACAAAGGTCAGGTTGATCTGGTAATCTTTTTTGAATTTCTCTTTCAGGGCGGCCCGCAGTCCGACCAAATCGGTCATATCGACTTCGGCCATCGTCGTCACCCGCGCCGCCGTTTGGGCGCTGGCCGCCATATGTTCGGCCATGACGCGGAGGGGGCCGGTCAAGGGAAGGATCTCCTCATCGGGTGCGGCATGGATCTCCGGGGGCTTAGCCGTCTGCTTCTTGCTTTCGATAAAATCGAAGATCTCTTTCTTTCCGATTTTTTGACCGGGAAACCGGGCCGCCACTTCCCGAATATCGACCCCGTTCTCCTGGGCGATTTTGAGGGCCAGGGGGGAAATTTTCAGATCCCGGGAATCGCGGGGTTCGGGTCGAGGACCGGGAGAAACCGTTGGAGAAAGGGCCGCAGCGGTCCCGGGGACGCTCGCTGCTTCTCCTTCTTCCCCGATGAAAGCGATCGTCTCCCCCACTTTCACCACGGCCCCGGCCGGGTGGAGAATCTTGAGGAGCTTTCCCGAAACCTCCGCGGGTATTTCCACCGTCACTTTTTCCGTCATGAGGACCACGATGACCTCGCCTTTTTCAACCCGGTCACCCTCTTTTTTTAACCATTTTTCAATGGTCCCTTCGGCGATGCTCAAACCTAAGTTGGGCATCTGAATTTCGGCAGGCATGCGTATCTCCCTTTAGATCTCTCCATTCATGGCAATGGCTTAAAATTTGATGATCTCGTAAGAAGTCGGCTAAACGATGGTTTCAATTGTAGGGGCGCGAAGCTTTGCGCCCGATATCGGGCACGCCCAGCGTGCCCCTACCCTGCAAGGCGCGCAAAAGATAAAGAGTAGGGGCGGTTCGCGAACCGCCCTCGCAGATGGACTTTTTACGAAACCATCACGACATCATCTCTTTGGCCGCCTTGGCGATCTTCTCTGCGTTCGGAATGTAAAACTTCTCCAGGATCGGGCTCACCGGAACCGGCGTGTAGGGGGCGCCCACCCTCTTGATCGGCCCATCCAGCGAGTAGAAGGCCTCATCGGCGATCATCGCCGCAATTTCTCCCCCGAATCCTCCGAAGGTTGGCGCTTCATGCGCGATGAGGACCTTCCCCGTCTTTTCCACCGACTGCAGGATGGTTTTTTTGTCCAGGGGGACGAGGGTCTGCAAATCGACGACTTCGGCTTTGACCCCGTCGGCCGCAAGGATGTCCGCGGCGGCGACGGCCTGGTTGGCCATCGCTCCGCTGGCAATGATCGTCAGATCCTCCCCGGCGCGGCGGATATCGGCCTGCCCCAGGGGGATGAAATACTCCTCCTGGGGGACCGCCCCTTTTAACCGGCTGTATTGGTATTTATGCTCGAAGAACACAACCGGATTGTCGTCGCGGATCGCGCTCTTCAGCAGTCCCTTGGCGTTGTAGGGCGTGGAGGGCATGACGATCTTCAGCCCGGGGACGTTGGTGATCCAGGCTTCGGGGCTTTGCGAGTGATGCAGCGCCGCCCCCACCCCCGCGCCGAAGGCCATGCGGAAGACTACCGGCACGGTCGCTTCCCCGGCATAGGCGTACCGCATTTTGGCGGCGGAGTTGGCGATATGGTCCATGGCCAGGGCGAGGAAATCGGAGAACATGATCTCGGCGACGGGGCGCATCCCCCAGAGGGCCGCGCCCACGGACAGGCCGGCAATGGCGGATTCCGAGATCGGCGTGTCGATCACCCGGTCCGGTCCGAAACGGCTGAACAGGCCGTTGGTGGCGCCGAACGCCCCGCCTTTTCCATACCCGATGCGGATATCCTCCCCCATGACAAAGACCCGTTCATCCCGGGCCATCTCTTCATGCAGGGCTTCATTGATTGCGTCCACAAATGTCAATTCTCGCATTTTCGGTCTCCTGTGGTAATAAAGGTGCCCGCGTCCCACGCCTGGCGCAGGGCCCTTTGGGCGCGGGAAAAAAAGATCCGAGCCTTTGCGGTCAATCGGTGTAGACGTCCAAGAGCGTATCCTCGGGAGAAGGCAGGGGGCTCGCCTCGGCGAAGCGGACGGCCTCCTCGATCTCTTCGTTCACGCCCCGGTAGACCTCCTTGACCTTGGCCTCATCAAGCATCCCGCGGCCTTTGAGGAGCTCTTCGAACCGCTTCACCGGGCATTTCCCTTTCCAGGCTTCCTTTTCCTCGGCCTTGCGGTACATCTCGGGGTCATTAAAATTGTGCCCCATCCAGCGGTACGTCTTGCATTCGATCAGGGTCGGCCCCTCCCCTTTCCGCGCCCGGCCGATCGCCTGCTGCGTAGCCTCGTGGACCGCGAGAAGATCGTTGCCGTCGACGACCACGCCGGGAAATCCGTAGCCGGCCGCCCGGATCGCGATATCTTCGATGGCCATGGAGCAGGTGGTGGGAACGCTCATGGCATAACAATTGTTGTCGCAGACATAGACGATCGGCAGCTTCATGACCCCGGCGATGTTGAGGGATTCGTGAAAGTCCCCCCGGTTCGACGCCCCGTCCCCGAAGAAATGAAGCGCCACGCTGTCCTTTTTCCTGAGCTTCATCGCCAGGGCCGCGCCGGTGCTGATGGGGATTCCCGATCCGATCAGCCCGGTCCCGGCCAGAAGGCCGATGGCGTTGTCGCCGGAGTGGGAGGCCGGGGCTCTTCCTTTGCCGCACCCGTTCTTTCTCCCGAACATGCCGGCCATCATGGTTTTGATATCGACGCCCTTCATGAGGTACTTTCCCTTCCCGCGGTGGGTCGGCATGATGGTGTCGTCCTGGCGCAGACCGTAGCAGGTCCCCACATCTACGGCCTCCTGCCCGATGTTGGGATGATGGAACCCCACCAGTTTGCCCAGCTTCAATAGGGCCACGGTCTTCTCTTCGAAGACCCGATCCAGGACCATCCAGCGATACATCGCCAGCAAATCTTTATCCGCTAACTCCATTGATTCCTCCTAATCGTGATGATCTCGTAAAAAGTCAGCAGCTCGATGGTTTCGTAAAAAGCTCCAGATGCAAGGCGCGCAAAAACTGAGGAGTGAGGTCCCTGAGGGACTTCGCCCCTCAGGGACCGCAAATGAAGCGCAACGCCGCAGATGGACTTTTTACGAAACCATCAATAATACATTCCGGATCCGCCGTTGATGTCCATGACGAACCCGGTAATGAAAGAGGATGATTGGGCGAGCAGGAAGATGATGCCGTCCGCGACCTCTTCGGGCTTCCCCAGACGCTTCAGGGGGATGTTCTTTCGCACCTGCTCGTTTACCTCCGGCGGGACGTCCCAGATCATCGGCGTGTCGATCCGCCCCGGGGCCACGGCATTCACGCGGATTCCGTATTCCGCCGTTTCCCGGGCCAGGATCTTCGTCAGCCCGACGACCCCGGCCTTGGAAATGACATAGTGGCAGCCGGTGATGAGGGAGCCGGCCTTCGCGGCCTGCGAGGCCACGTTTACGATCGCCCCCCCGCCCCGCTCGATCATCTCCGGGACCGCATAGCGGCAGCACAGAAAGGCGCCGCGGATATTGACCGCCATGACCTTGTCCCACTCGGCGGTCGACATCTCCCACAGGGTCTGTTTCTTCCCCTGATGTTTGGGAGAGATTCCCGCGTTGTTGACGAGAAGGTCAAGGCCCCCGAAAAACTCCCGGGTCCTCGCCACCATCCCCCGGACCCCGTTCTCATCGGCCACATCCACCGGGAGAGGCAGGCAGGGATAGCCGGCCGCTTTCAGCTCCGTTTCCATCTTGGCCAGATTTCCCGGGTGGACATCGGCCAGGACCACCTTCGCCCCTTCTTTGGCCAGCTTCCTCGCCGTGGCCGCGCCGATTCCCGAGCCCCCGCCCGTAATAATGGCGACTTTATCCGCGAAGATCATATTTCTCTTCTCTCCTTTGCCGGGGATTCCCCGCTTCCTTTCATTTTGATTTCTCCATCGCCCTCCCCTTTTAACCTTTCTCGAAATCATCCGGGAAAGGCCGGGCCATCGATCCGGAAAAACTCGTCCGCGCCTTTCCGGCTCGCGACGGGCTGAACCGGGAAGCCAATCTCAGGGCTTTAAGAGCACCTTCAACGCCTCTCTCCGGCGGAGCTTTTCAAACCCCTCCGCGGCATCTTCGAGCGGGATCACCTCGGAGATCAAGGGCTTTAGCCGGATCCGTCCGGCCGCAAGCAGATTCAAGACCCGATCCCAATCCGGAGAGGCTCCTCCGTAACTTCCTTTGATCGTTTTCATCTGGCGGACCATCTGCCGGGTGGCGTCAATTGAAAGGTCGTCGGGATAGATCCCGACCAGGACCAGATCTCCGAATCGGCGGAGCATCGTCAGGCCCGCCGCCGCGGCCGCCGGCGCGCCGCTGATCTCGAAGACCGTGGCCGCCCCCAGCCCGCCGGTCCATTCCCTGATCTTTTGAAGATTTTCCTCGGCGCCGCCGGTCAGCACGTCGTCGGCCCCCAATTCCCTCGCCATCTCCAGCCGGCGGCGGTCCGCCTCCAGCCCGCTGACCACGACCCGTCCCGCTCCCAGGGCTTTGCAGAATTGCAGCGCCATGAGCCCGATGGGGCCCGGCCCCGATATCACGACCAGATCGCCCGGATCAAAGCCCCCCCGCTCCACGGCGCCGAGGGCCACGGCGGCCGGTTCGGCCATGGCCGCCTCTTCCAGGCTCACCCCGGCGGGAATCCGGTGGAGGCACTCCTCGGAGACCACAACATATTCCGCCATCGCCCCGTGGCGTTCGAAGCCGATGCGTCCCGCGACGAAGCGGTGCAGGCAAAGGATCCCGTTCCCCTGCTTGCAGTAGAAGCACTGCCCGCAGCTCTTGCAGGTCTCGCTGGTAACCTTTTCTCCGGGTTTGAACCCGCTTTCGCACCCCGCCCCCATCGCCGCGATCTCCCCCGAAAATTCATGGCCGATGATCCGGGGAAAATACGGGGCAATGCCTTCATACCCGGGGGTCCATTCATAGATGTGCAGGTCGCTCCCGCAGATCCCCACCGCCTCGACGCGGATAAGCGCTTCTCCGAGCCCGGGTTTGGGAAGGGCCGCGTCCGTTACGACCTTGATTCCATAGCCGGCTTTCTCCTTGACCACCGCCTTCATGGCCGTCCTCTTCCTCTCTTCCCCGCGGGGGCCGTTGAATTCCGGATCACCAGTTCCACCGGAAGGGTGATGTTCCGGCGGGCGGGCTTCTTCCCCTCGAGGATCTTGAAAAGCATGTCCGCGGCCCGGTAGCCCATCTCCTGGAACGGCTCCCGGACGGTCGTCAGCGGCGGGTCGGTCATGGAGGCCATCGGCACATCTCCAAACCCGATGATCGAAAGATCGCCGGGAACCTGAAAACCCGTCTCTTTCGCCGCCCGCAGCACCCCCATGGCGCTGTAGTCGTTCATCAGCAGAACGGCGGTGGGCGGGGGGCTCGCGGCCAGGAGTTTCTTCATCTGCACGAAGGCGTCTTCCTGGCTGAAATCGTAGGAGCGAACAAACTCCTCCCGCAACGGGAGGCGGTGCTTGCGCAGCGCCTGCTGAAAAGCGAGGAAGCGTTCCGCGCTGTATTTCGAATTCATCGGCCCGCGCAGAAATGCGATCGACCGGTGCCCCAGCTCCCCGAGGTGGCTGACGGCCTGAAAGACCCCGTCCCGGTTGTCTCCGTCGACGCTCGGGATCCCTTTGCGGCCGGAATCTCCGGGGATGAGGACCATCGGAATATTCTTGGCGGCGGCATCTTCCACCCGCGGATCATCCATCCGGTTCGCCAGAACGATGATGCCCGCGGCGAGGCGGTGTTCGTGCAGCCGGGCGTAGCTTTCCCCCCGCAAAAAGGAGAGGACCAGGTAATAGCCCGATTCGTTCGAGCGCGCCCCGACCCCTTTGAGGAGTTCGTTGTAATAGGGATTGGACAGGGCGAACTCCGAGGTCTGCGGGATGACGATCCCCAGCGCCTCGGGTTTCTTCCCCACCAGGGAGCGGGCCGGAAAATTGGGGTGGTAGTGGAGGCGGGAAGCAAGCTCCAGGATCCGCTGCCGGGTCTTCGGACTCAGCCCTGCTTCCCGGTTGATGGCCCGGGAGACGGTGGCGATGGAAACGCCGCCCTCCCGGGCGATATCCTTGATCGTGATCGACATGGCTCGCTTATACCGCCGCGGCGACTCTGGCAAACGCCCCTGCGTCGGGAGTCCCCCCGAAAATAAGCCTTCTTCTAAAACGTTTACCGTAAACGTTTTCGTTGGCAAGAATTTAACAAACTTCAGAAGGCCTGTCAATCGATTTTTGGGACTTGCCTCCCTTCACTTTTGCCGTTTATTTTTAGGGCGAGAACCTGGACTGGGCGCGGGGGTGGCGGCGCGATTCGCAAAAGCACCGGTTGGGATCTCAGCTTGCATAAGCGAAACCAAATGGGTTTCCGCAAAGAAAGGCGGAGACCTTAGGTCCCGCCCGTTCCTATGGGAAAACCGGCGCCTCGTGGTTTTGCGAAGCGTGGCGCCGCCCCCGCGCCCTGGCGAAGCTTGGAACTCCTTGAACCATTTCTATTTTTTGAAAAGTGAAGGTGGGCAAGATTTTTGGGATCGTGAGGCGCCGCCAAGATCCCCCCGGGCCCGGAGACCCGAAATGGCAGCGGGGGCGCTTTGTCTCTGGAAGAAAGGTTGACAGGGGCCCCGGAAATTTCTACCATACCTCAAGGGGAGATTCGGAATTCAGAGGGGAGGGGTTCCGGGGGTTCGCCGCCCTCTCCGGACCCCGACCGGGAAAGGAAAGATCGGATGGAGGCAACCCAGAGGTTAAGAAAGCTGCTCAAGACCCGCGAGGTCATCATCACCACCGGCGCCTATGATGCCCTGAGCGCCAAAGTGATCGAACAGGCGGGAATTCCCGTGATCATCACCACCGGGTTCGGGATCTCCGCCAGCCGGATCGGCCGGCCCGACGCGGAGTTATACACGATGACCGAAAACCTGGAGGCGGTCAGGAATATGGTCCAGACCGTGGAGATTCCCGTCATCGCCGACCTGGATACGGGCTATGGCAACGCCCTGAATGTGATCCGCACCGTCCGGGAGTTTGCAGGAGCCGGCTGCGCGGGCGGGATCCTCGAAGACCAGTTATCTCCCAAACGCTGTCCGGCTTGCGTGGATTCCTTCGAGTTGGTCCCGGTCGGGGAAGCCCTGGGAAAAATCCGGGCCGCCCTGGATGCGCGCCGGGACCCGGATTTCCTGATCATCGCCCGGACGGATGCCCGGGGAGAAGAGGCGGTGGCCCGGGCGGACGCCTACTTCGAAGCCGGGGCCGATCTGGTTCTCTTTATCACGAAGGCCTTCCCCTCCTTCCGGGACATGGAGAAACTGACCCGAAATCTGAAGGGCTCTTTTTGTCTGAATTATTTCGAAAACCTTCATTACCCCAACTGGGCCCGGGGAAACTGGACCCTGAAGGATCTGAACCGGTTGGGCGTGAAATTCCTGAACTTCCCGCTGCTGCCCCTCTTCGCCGCCGCCACGGCCTTGCAGGGAGCCGCCGCCCACCTCGCCCGCCACCGCGGGGTCCGGGGTTTAAGACAACCCCGGCGGATGGACCCTGAAAAATTTGCCGAACTGATCGGGTTTCCCCAGTTGTCCGCTTTGCAGAAGAAGTACCTGCCTTCTGCAGACGAGGTCTTCGGCGGAAGTTCGCGTAAAGGAAAAAAACGAAACCCGCCCGGCAAAGGTTGCTCATCTCGTAAAAAGCCCGCAAAAGAATGGCTTCGTAAAAAGCTCTCCCACCACAGGCGGGACTGGGCGCGCAAAAAATAGAGGGTAGGGGCGGTTCGCGAACCGCCCTTACAGGTGCGCCGCAGCGACGAAGTTGCCGCGCAATCCCGCTCCGAGCGGGACAGATGGATTTTTTACGAAACCATCAAGGTTACAGGACCGGGTTCAAGCCGCCGTCCATAGGGACGATGGCGCCGGTGATATAGGCGGCCTTGTTCGAAGCCAGGAAAAGGGCGAGGTTTGCGATGTCCTCGGGAGCGGCGTAGCGCCTGAGCGGGACTTTCGCCTGCAGCTGGGCAAGCACCTCCTCTTCGGGTTGGCTCCGCTTCTTCGCCTCAAGCTTGAGCGCTTCCCGCACCCGGTCCGTCATGGTGGAGCCGGGATTGATGGCATTGATGCGAACGCCCTTCGGCCCGTACACGTTGGCGAGGCCCACCGTTGCCAACATCAGCGCGGAGTTCGCGGCGCCCCCGGGCAGATGGATCGGCGTGGCCACTTTCCCGCCCATGCCGATGATATTGATCACAACTCCCTGGCCCCGCTTCGCCATTTCCGGCAGAACCGCCTCCATGGCGTGGATGTAGGTGAAGTACTTGGCATCCATAGCCTCATGCCAGGCCTCCTCGTTCAGTTCTTCCGGCAAATAGCGTTTGGCTGCCCCGGCCGAGTTGACCAACACATCCACCGGGCCAAGGCGCTGTTCGACTTCTTTCGCCATCGCGGCCGCGGCCGCTTTCGCTGCCAGATCCCCGGAGACCGTAATCAAATCCTCAACCGGGGCGGAGAGAGCCCGTCTCGCCGCTTCCAGATTCGCAGGATTGCGGGAGACGATCGCCACCCGCCCCCCTTCTGCCAGAAATGCGCGGGCGCAGGCCAGCCCAATCCCCTTGCTGCCCCCGGTGACAAGAACCGTCTTACCCTTGAATCCCAGATCCATTATTTCGTCCTCCTCGAGTAGACGTCTCTTTGAGCGGAACCCGGCCCGCAAGGCGCGGTAACCACCTGGGCACTTCTCTCAAATATTTCTCATAATCTTCCCCAAAGCGGTCCAGAAGCAGTCTTTCTTCGTATTTTGCGATGAAATGCAGAAAGGCGATCGCAACGATCCAAACCACCGCGGCAGCCAAAGAAAGGCTCAGCATCAGCAAACCCAAGAAAAAGAGAATTTCCCCCAGATAGATCGGGTGGCGGACCAAACCGAAAACGCCCTTCCTGATCACTACAGGTTTTTCGGCCTTTTCGCCGAACACGATCGATAGTCCCCTTTTGGCCAGATAGCCGGAAAGGATCAAAAGAAGGGTCGCCAGAGGAAGCCTGGCGATGAAGGGGACATATCCGTTGAGAAAGGTCGTGTACTTGAAAAGGAAGGTATCGGCAATCCAGGTCGCCGCAAACAGGCAGGCCAACAGGAGCTGACCGGCGTCTCCAAGCGGGTGCTCCCCGGCAAGATCCTCCCGGTGTCTATGCGCCATTCTCTGAATTTCCCTCAGGTCCATGCCGATCCCCTTCCAATGCTCATTTGAGCGAGAGTAGGCTATCAACCGGTCATCGATGGGTGTCGCCCGGGATAGGGCCACGGGGCTCCCCGGGCAGCGGTGGCAGCCAGAATCTCTGAATTCGCGCGAAAGTTTTCTCCCATTTTTGAGCCTGCTCGGGAGTCAGAACCTTGGCCAGTTCCCGGCGGGTTTTCTCGATCTGACTATCCAACCGCGGCCGGAATTCCTTATGCAGAGTCTGGAATGCCTTTTGCTGCTCCAGGATGATCTCCCGCGCCTGTTTGACTTGGTCGCTGTTCAGATCGAGCCGGCGCTCCATGCGGCGGATAATTTTTTCGGCCAGGAAATCCGGCTCCTGAAAAGCCCGTTTGTAACCCACGGTGACGATCTTGAATGTCAGGCCTCCGCCGACTAAAACCCCGCAGGCGAAAATGACCAGGGCAAGCAGGATGGTCCACACCCGCCGGCGGCGGGGTTTGGCGAAAGGCGGACTTGATTTCTCGGGTTCCATGAACTGCTCCTTACGGCAGGACGTTGGCTGCCATGATAAAGAAAACGCTCCAGGGATCCGTGAGCATCTCGTAGAGAGGCAGGCTGATACCCAACACTACGAGGGCCGCGACCGCAGTTCCGGAGGCGACGAGGGCCATGGGCCAGGCGGGCGCCGGGGCTTCCCGGCTGAGCCGGAGAAGCACGCGCGCGGAGATATCAATATCTGGGGGGAGGTCCCGTCGCGCGCGGACAGCAAAATCGTCTAAAATCTTCAGTGGATCAATCATCCTATCCCCTCCCCGCATCAATACAGCGCTTCAAAAGGGTACGCCATATTCTATGGAAAAATGAAAACTGTAAAATACAACCTTTCGGAAAGAATCATTCATTTTTCAATTTTCAAACTGCTTAGCCATTTTTTCAAACGGCTAAACTATTCCCCCTCCCCATCCCCGCCTCTTCGAGAAGCGATTTGAGTTTCTTCCTTGCCCGGTGGAGCCGAACTTTCACCACTGGTCGATTCCAGCCGGATCGGGCGGAAATTTCCTTGAGATCGCATTGTTCAAAATAAAAAAGGGTCAAAACCAACCGATCTGCCGGGGGAAGCTTCCCGAGCAGCCGGTAAAGCGTATCCGCCGCCTCAACCGGAGTCAGGGTTTCCGGAGCGGCGGACAGGTTCAGATTGGTTTCCTTCAAGGCCTCTTCCCGCTCTTCCTTCCGGGCCCGGGACTTCCAGTAACGGAACCCGACGCGAGTGGCGACCCGACGCAGCCAATGCAGAAAGGGCGCCCGGCCGCGGAATCCTTTGAGGCTCAGATAGGCCTCGACAAAGACGTCCTGCACGAGCTGGTCCAGAACCACCGCATCGCGCGTGAACCGCCACATTTGCGCCGCCACCTTGCCCTGATAACGCCGGACCAGCCGGGCATAACCCTCGCCGTTCCCTGCCAGGCTGTCGGCAATGTCCTGTCGATCTTCTTCGGAAACCGTTTCTGCCGGATCCATTCCGCCCCCGGAACTATTCGCCAATGCCCCGCCCAATATAACATAAAGCCGAAAGGCGGATCGGAGTTTAAAATCCGGGATCCCGCTCCTGCCATTCCCGCAACGATTCGTCAAAGGCTTTCTGACGATTCTGGCGCTTTTCCCGGAATTGCTTAAACTGCTCGGGCGTCAGGATCGATTGAGCCTTCTGCGCCAGCATTGACCCCAAGACTGCCGCCTCGGCAATTGAATGGCCCAAGTCGGCTGAGGCCGCGCGAATCGCCGCCGGATCCGGGTTTTCGGCAAGAACGAGTTCCTGGAGGACCCTCTTTTGGGCTATCAGAGTCTTCACGAGCGGGCGAATCTCCTGGCGGTGACTCCGAACCAAACTCTTGAGGGCCGCCCGCTGATCGTCCGTGAGCCCCAGTTCTTCGCTCAGAAGATTTAACCGGTACATTGGCCCCATGGCCATTGGATTCGCGAAATGGCGGCCGGCGTGAGAGACCACGCTGAAACCGATGACGGCGAGGATGGTCAGACCCCCCAAAAGAATCCACTGTTTCTTCTTCATAAGCGCCTCCTTTGATGATTGAGTTTCCTGCTGCTGAGTTGTCGGATTGCGATTCATTCATCCCGATAGTGGACTCTACCCGGGAAAAGGTTACATCGGTCGGGAAATAGGGCGGCCACAGACCGGAAGGTTGAGACAAGGGGAATTTACGATGCCGCCGAGGACGTTTCCATGAAGTCCCCCTCTGCATCAGTTTCAAACGATTTAATCAAGGCCTCCGTTTTTCATCAAAACTGCAAAAGTAAAGAACGTCCCCTTTCTCTATGCTTTTCTTGGTCTTCATCCGGGAAAGCGCACAATGGGCTTCCCTTGTGACAACAGGACCCTAACCTGGAAACAAACGATTTATTTTGAGCAGGAGGTTCATGTCCCCCTCGACTTTGTAGCGCCCGTCCAGGAAGGCCTGCTGGCCGCTCAACTCCCCCCTCGAAATCTTCAGCCAGACATCGGCAGGAGTTTTGATGATCAGGTTCGGATTGTCCGCCGGACCTTCATGAAACGTGCAGGCCCCTCCCGCGATTCTTAGGTGAGAAACGAAAGTTTCGTCGCCGTAAACCTCAAACTGGTATACGGCGGACAAACCCTCGGCCGCCGCTGCCTTGAAGGCAAGAGGCATCAGGCCCAGCAACCCCCGGCAGGTTTTGGCTGTAGAAGCAGGGGGAGCGGCCGTCATTTTTGCCTCTTTCCCGGCCTCGACTTCCTTCCTGCTTTTCTGCTGTTCAACCATCTCTTGGATCCAGGCTTCTCTGACCTTCGGATCGTAGGGAATTTCAGCCGGGGCTTGCTGGATGTAAGCCTCAAAGCCTTGGTAAAAGCCGTGCTCTTGCCAATGCTTATAATCGTGCTTCATAACCGTGTCCTTCTGGCTCTGCACCAGGTTTCCCATGAACTGATAAAACCTCAAATCTCGATCCGTGGCCGGATAGCGCCGGTTTTCCTTGATGGCCCGGGACAGATCCCGCGCCAAGTCGGCAGCCCGGGCTTCAACGGATTCTTTCCCCCAGAACCCTCCCGGCTGGACTGCCATGGCGGTCAGCGTGCCCACGGGAAAAGCCCCAAAGGTGTGAAGTAAAGAGGCCAGGTAGCCGGCAACATCCGTTTCCCCCGAACCCGCGGACACGCTGATGGCCAGCCCGGGTTTCCATGTCGGCCTGGGTTTATGTCCAAGAGCCAGGCTGCGGTCAAGAAAGGTTTTCATTTGGCCGGTCACACTAAAAAAATATACCGGGGAAGCCAGGATGATGCCTTGGGCGGTCAGGAGTTTCTCGGTGACCCGCCGGTGGTCGTCATCGATCCAGCACTTCCCCTTTTCCATGCAGAAGGCGCAGCCCGTGCAGTACCGAATATCCATCCCGGCCAGATGGATCACCTCCAGCTCAAACCCCTCCCGCCCGAGCGTCGGCCGGAGCATATCGATCATCTGGAATGTGTTCCCCATCCCCGCATGCGGAGAGCCATTTACCGCAACGACGGTAGGTCTTTGGTTCATGTTTGTACTCCTTTCCTTTTTGATCTTCTGCTTTATCCCAGAATAATCCGGATTCCCGGGATCCGCAACGGAAAGGCGACGAAACGGCAAAACCAGGGGATGAACTGGACGGGAAAGAAGTGTTTGGATCTTGTCCTTCATGTCTTCGTTCGGGCTTTTTGCCAGGTTTCGATCATTTCGCGATCCAGCATGCCCGGGGCCATTTTGTCAAAACCGGAGGCTCAATGAGTCAGGAGCAGACCCCGGCACCCCCAACACGTGGTACCCTTGGCAGGAGAACTGGAAAACGGATAGATCCTGCATATCCAGAACCTCGACGAAAGGATGGAAAGAGAATTATTAAAGGTCTCATAATTGAATTGACCTATTCAGAAAATCTCCCCCTCCCCTCTTTTCCAAAGAGGGGCATTATTCCTCCCTTTGCAAAGGGAGGTTAGGAGGGATTTTATAAGGAATGCTGAATATCCGCCTTTGCTCCCCCGAATCCTGCAAAGTGGCAATTCGCTTGCTTCCTGGAAGCGCGATTTGACAATTTTTTTAAAAAAGGGCAGCTTTCAACGTATAATTGATACAATTGTGTTTTGGCTTTTATTTTGGGTGCAGCCACCCGGTTTTTAGGCGGAGGCATCTAATCACTTTAGAGGCCTGGAAGGGAGAAATGGAATGGACAAATCGGCGGCAAAGAAGGATTACAAGGAGGCCAAGCGGCCGATGGGAGTATATCGAATCAGGAACACCCGAAATCGTAAATCATATGTCGGTTTCGACCGGGATTGGTCCGCCAGAATCAACAGACATGAAGCCGAACTGAAATTCGGAAGTCATCGAAACCGAGAATTGCAGGAAGAGTGGAATTCGTTTGGAGAAGCATCTTTCCAGTTTGAAGTGCTCGACGAGCTGGATCACAAAGAGGACTCGCAAACAAGCCCGGTTGAAGAACTGCAGGTTCTTGCCGAGATGTGGATTTTTAAGATAGAGAAAGCGGGAGATTCCGTCGTGCGTCTCCAACCAGCCGCAGCGCCCAAGGCCAGCTCACCTTAGCCCGGCAACAGGTAATCAAATCACAGAAATTTCGTTATGGATCTCCCGGATTCCATCTAAGCCTTGATGATCTCACAAAAAGTGTCCTGGGTCGTCACCCCGAAGGAACCTTTAAAGGACGTCAGCGCTTTTTTGCTGCCCAATCTCCTCAAGCTCCTGCCAGCGTGCATAAAGCTGCGGCAGCTCCTGCTCGATCGTTTCCAGCCGCGCTTTGGCCCGCACTACGCCGGCGCCCCCCTCTCTATAGAGGACGGGATCCGCAAGCCGGGCATACAGGTTCTGCTGCTCGTTTTCCAAGCGCTCGATCTGTTCCGGAAGCGCTTCAACCTCGCGCTGCTCCTTGAAACTGATCTTCCGCCTGCCCTGGGGCTTTTCGCGTTTTATCTTCGCCGCCGCTTTCGCCTTCGGCTCTGCCGGTGGGACCGGCGCCGCCTGCCGCAGCCAGTCGTCATACCCGCCCACGTATTCGCACACCCGGCCGTCGTTTTCAAAGACCAGGGTGCTGGTAACCACGTTGTTGAGAAAATCTCGGTCATGGCTGACCAGCAGCACCGTGCCGGGATAGTTGAGGAGCTGCTCTTCGAGCAGTTCCAGGGTCTCTACATCAAGGTCATTGGTCGGCTCGTCCAGGACCAGAAGGTTTGAAGGCCGCGTAAAGAGCCGGGCAAGAAGGAGCCGGTTGCGCTCTCCGCCGGACAGGCTGCTCACCGGGCTCCGCGCCCGTTCCGGCGCAAAGAGAAAATCCTGCAGATAGCCGTAAACATTCCGGGTCTTGCCGCCGATGGTCAGCATGGGGTTGCCGTCGGCTACATTCTCAAAGACGGTCTTTTCCCCGTCGAGTTGGTCGCGCAGTTGGTCAAAGTAGGCGGTTTCCAGGTTGGTACCCAGGCGCACGCCCCCGGCTTGCGGCTGAACCTCCCCCAAAAGAAGCCGGAGGAGAGTCGTTTTGCCGGAGCCGTTGGCCCCGATTATCCCGATCCGGTCCCCGCGCATAATGACGGTCGAAAACCCTTTGATGACCGGTCGGTCCCCGTACCCAAACGTTGCCCCGGTCACCTCGCAGACCATTTTACCGCTCATCCCGGCATTCTCAACGTTCATCCGCGCCATTCCCGGGCGTTCCCTGCGCTCGCGCCGTTTCCTGCGCATTTGCTCCAGCATCCGCACGCGCCCCTCGTTGCGCGTGCGCCGCGCCTTGACCCCCTGGCGGATCCAGTTTTCCTCCTGGGCCAGCTTTTTGTCAAAGGCCTCCCGCTGGTTTTCCCCGGCCGCCAGCTCCGCTGCTTTGAGCTTCAGATAATCATCATAATTGCCCGGCCAACTCGTCAGCCGCCCGCGGTCAAGCTCCACGATGCGGGTTGCCAGCCGCCGCAGAAACATGCGGTCGTGGGTGACAAAAAGGATGCTTCCTTCAAAGCGCAAAAGGAATTCCTCCATCCAGCCGATTGAGTCCAGGTCAAGGTGGTTGGTAGGCTCGTCGAGAAGCAGCACGTCCGGCTTTCGGACCAAGGCCCGGCCCAGCATCGTGCGCCGCTTGAGCCCGGCCGAAAGGGCGCCAAAGGACGCCTCCGGTGAAAGCTCAAGCCGCGAAATCACCGCCGTCACGGTCTGGTCGAGCTGCCACCCCCCTTCAATTTCCAGGCGGTGCTGGATTTCCCCCAGGCGACGGGTAAGGTTCGGATCGTCATCCGCCTCCATGCGGGCGATGAAAGTGTGGTATTCCGCCACCAGTTGGCCCAAGGTCCCGATGCCCCCGGCGACAACGTCAAAAACAGTGCCTGGCATCGCTCCCGGCACCTCCTGGTCCAAAACACCCTGCCGCAGTCCCGGCGCGCGCGTGATCTCGCCTTTGTCGGGCAGCAGGTCCCCGCTGATGAGTTTGATAAGACTGGACTTTCCTTCGCCGTTGCGTCCCAACAGGCAGACCCGTTCCCCGGGCTCAATCGCCAGGCCAACGCCGTCCAAGAGCGCCGGTCCGCCGTAGCTCAGGCACACGTTCTTCATATCAATCAACGCCATAGGATTCCCTACTGAAAATAAATCCGGTTTATTCCGGTTCCGCACGGCGCAGGTGTTTGATCTTGCCGCGGCGATGTTTGCTCTCCAGCCGCCGTTCTTTAGACGCCAGCGTGGGCTTTGTTCTTTTGCGGATTTTGGGCTTTTGGGCTGCTTGGCGGATCAGACCCGTCAGGCGGGCAACAGCGTCCTTACGATTTTGCTCCTGGGTGCGGAACCGCCGGGCATCGATGATAAGACAACCTTCCTTGGTCATTCGCTTTCCGGCTAAATGGTAAAGGCGTTGCCGAACTTCTTCGGGAAGGGAAGGGGAATGGGCCGCATCGAAGCGGAGCTGCACGGCCGTGGAGACCTTATTGACATTCTGCCCGCCCGGGCCGGAGGCGCGGATGAATTGCTGATGAATTTCTCCCTCATCGATTGTGATTGTGCCGGTAACTCGAATCATGCCTTTAGTTTACGCCGGGTTGGGTTCTCTTGCAAGGGCCGGCCTTCCCCTGGGCAAGAGCGCATAATTGCGGGGCATTCGCTCTTCATCACAAACTTTTAACCTGGGAAGAACTCATCAGCGCGCCATCAAAGCACATATCGGGGATGTCCGAAATCCCCCCTTGCCCCCCTTTGCGAAAGGGGGGATGGGGGGATTTTCCGGACAATTTGGCCCCTCACCATAATATCAGGGGGTTTATCACTGGATCCCGCGAGCAGGGTCGTTATCTAACGGGGCAAGGTTGCCGCGCAACGCCGCAGATGGATTTTTTAAGAGACCATCAAGTAAATTTTTTCCAAAAAAAGTAAACGTAAATCGATGATTCCCAGGACAGAATGCCAAGAGCATCCTGGTATAATAAAAGGCAGACGAATTTCTCACCATTGTTGCCATATTCTCAATGAGAGCAGTTCTATGGCAGTTAAAGGCCCGTTCATGTCTGCACCTGTATCAAATCGATCTGATTAGGCCGAATTTTTGGTTTTTCTACCACCAGACATGAATGACAGCCCCATGTCGCTCCTAGGCCGATTGGAGGTAAGAGAGGAATTGTTCGCGGTCCAAATCGCTTTGAAAGACGGCTTTGCGTTCGTTTCCCCGGGAGGTGATATGATAAAAAGTTTTGGGATATTCAATCCGCAGGGGCCGGGCCATTCTCGATTCTTTCTCATCCTTTTTCCGCTACTCCACCCAATCCCCTCTATTTTGTTAAATATTGAGACCTCCCATGATTTTCATTTTTCCTGCGAACACCAATCGGCGACAATGAGGGCTAAAGCCTTCGTGGTTCGTTCTAAGGAAGGAAGATCTACGCATTCATCGACCCCATGGGCACGTTCTCCGGTCGGTCCCATGCTGACGGCTGGGAAACCAAAAAGGCTTGCTAAACGGGTGTCTTCCGACCAGGTCCCGCCTCTCGGTTTTACTTCCATTTTTTCCCCGGCCACCTTTTCCGCAATAGAAATGACCCTCCTTACAAAGGGATGATCGGGATCCTGATAAAAAGGATCCACTTGAAAAGAGAGCCATTCAATTTCCGGAGGATGCTCCCTTAGCCAGGGATCCTGATTGGCTGCATCCCGAATGGTCTTTTCAATAAGACTTCGAATCGTCTCTCGCGTTTCGCCGGGGATGAAACCGATGCGGCAACCCATCTCTGCCGATCCAGGCACGGTGCTGATGTTGTCCCCCGCATGGAAGGTTCCAACGATTAAATGGCAGGACGGCCCCCCTGATTGAAAATCCTGGAAGAGGGGAAAGCGCACCTCGGCCTTTCGTTTTTTATCCAGCTCCTCAAGGGCCTTATAAAGCGGAAATCAATTTGCCGATCGCATTTACTCCAAGGTGGCTCTGCGAAGGATGGGCGGCCTTTCCTTTCACTTTGACCGAACAACGCACAATCCCGGCTAAGGCTATATTCACCCACGAGGCCGGTTCCGTGACAATCATTCCATCCGCGGTGTAACCCTCCAGGAAACAAGCATAGGGCCCCTCCCCCGCCGCCCTCTTCTTCTTCGATCACGCTCTGGAGAATTACCGTCCCTCCGGGATCGATCCCCGCCAGCTTCAAAACCTTCACCGCAAACAGGTTGGCGATCAAACCGGCCTTCATGTCCAGGGCGCCTCGACCATACAACCGATTCCCCTCCACCTCCCCGCTGAAGGGCGGATGTTTCCACTGGGCAATCGGCTCGGGCGAGACCGTGTCTATGTGTCCATTAAGAATAATGGATTTCTTTTTGGGATCTCCCTCCCAGATGCCGATTATGTTCGGCCTGCCATCATAAGGCTTGTTCGCCCCGCAAAACGCAGGATGGTTTTCGATCTTCTCCCGCTGGGCCGTCAACCTGATATTCTTTAAATGTAACGCCTCATATTGGCGGTACATGAATTCCTGGGCCGTTCCTTCGTTTCCCGTAATGCTGGGAATGCGGACGAGCTCCCGCAACGTGTCCACCATTTCGTCTCGCAGCTCTGGCGACCCCCGCATCTATACTCCTGGTAATCTCATCTTTCATTTTATTTTTCCCCGGATAATTCGTATTCCTGAAAAGCCAAAAAAAGCCCGGATTTCGGATTCAATCTTGTAAGCGGATTATTTCCCGCCCATACAAGCTGTTTTCTTTTTCATCCCGCCATTTTATGGGGAAGATATGTAGAGATAGACGGAAAGAGACATATAATAATCAGGGCAATGGTCATCATAATAATCCAGGGCACGGCGCCGCGGAAATATTTCCTCCACGGTAACCGAATCGCCCAGGGTCGCTTTCATGGTGAAAACGACCATGCCGAAGGGAGGGGTGACCAGCCCCATTTCGATGGCAATCACCGAAACGACGGCAAACCAGAATGGGTCAAATCCCATTGAATGCACAACGGGATGGAAGATGGGGATGGTCAGGATCATGATGGAGATCGAATCGATTATGCATCCCAGCAGAAGATAGACAATAATCATAAGGGTAATGACAACAAAGGGGGGGAATTGATTCGAGATGACCATTTGGATGGCCGACTTCCCCCACCCCGCTGATGGCAAGCATCCGCGAATACATGGTGGCGCATATGAAAAGAAAATAAAGACCGGCCATGGTATAACCCGCATCAAGCATGATTTTCCATAAGGAATTCGGCGTGATTTTTCGCCGGAGGATACAAATGAGAAAAGTCGTAAAAGCCCCGATGGCGCCCGCTTCCGTAGGGGTAAACCATCCGGTATATATGCCCCCCATGGTAATAATGATGATAATGACAAATTGCCATGGTTTGGCAACAGCCCTGCCGATTTCGGCTAAGCGAAAGTCTGCTTTGTATTCGCCATGGCCGGCTATGGATGGCCGCCAGCGCACCATGCCCCAGATTCCGATACAATAAATCGTGGTGAGCAGAATTCCGGGAAGGACCCCGGCAATGAACAGCCGCCCGATGGATTCATCGACGAGCACCCCGTAAACCACCATAAGAATGCTTGGGGGAATCAGCATTCCTAAAATCGAGCTGCCGGCCACCGTTCCCAAAGCAAATCTGCGATCGTATCCATAGCGTTCCATCTGCGGAAGAGAGACTTTGCTGAAGACCGCTGCCGAGGCGATGCTCACCCCGCAAATCGCGGCAAAAATGGCATTCGCCAAAACTGTGGCCATCGCCAGACCGCCCCGAACCTTGGCCAAAAGGAGATTCAGGCCATCGTAGGCATCATCGGCAGCCCCCGAGAGAGTGGCGAACATCGCCATCAGGATAAACATGGGAACCACCGACAATGAATATTCCATAATCGCCTTGTAGGCCGAACTGCCGATGAGCCTGAGCGGGATTTTGAAATTGTCCTCGATCCACCAAATTCCCACAAAGGACAAAATGCCCATTGCCACCGCCAGGTCCACTCCTGCAAACACCAGCACCAGAAGGAAGGCAACCATACTGATTGCTATGAATAGGGGGTCCATTAAATATGATCCTTATTTCGTTCTATCGTCTCTTGGGAAAAGTTTAAAGACCTTCCCCAGCAACCGGAAATACAAGATGGCGGCTATCACCGAGCATATAAATATCGTCGTTCGCACGGGGGCCATAGGCATTCGAATCGTTCCCTCTCCCTCGTATTCCCAGATCTTCCAGGCTTCAATCATCTTGTCCCAGGTGGCGACGGCAATCCCGGTTAACAGAAGGGTCCCGAGGAGAAATCGGACGATAGCCAGCAGCCGAGTGAGAAGAAGGACCCAGCCGGTTTGCCATAACATCCGAGCGAATATGCCTCATTTTACCTGTGGCCTCGGGCAGCAGTAAAAAAGCAGATGAAGACGAGGGAGGCCTTGATCACCTCGGGAACGCCCGGGATGGGGCGATTGATGAACACCCGGCCGCCCACATCGCACGTAATAATAAAGATCAGGAAGAACATCCAGATGGAGGCAAGGGCGTGCATGTAAATCGACACCCTGTCCAGCCAATGATCCAGCTTTTTTAGAAAAAAACTCTCCATTTTTTGCCTCAGGATCTTCAAAGGGGGTAGAGACCTCGATTTAATCTCTTTGTCCCGCCCCCTTTGTCAGGATCGCCTAATCCAGATTATATTTTATCGGCCAGGTATATCCCGTTTTCTCCATTTCTTGGAGGTAAGATTGAACCACGGGCTTTCCGGGCAGACCCCTCTTTTCGCATTCCTTAATGAAGTTCTTGGGCATATCCTTCAGGGCCGCCATCCATTCTTTCCGATCTTCGGGGGGCAGGGTGTAGAAAGTTACCCCTTTTTCTTTGAGTTGCTGAATAGCGTCCTCTTTCATCTTGGCGATAATTCCGGGAATGGCGTCATTGTACTTTTGGGCTTCTTCCCAAATAATCTGCTGCACTTTTTGGGGAAGCGATTTCCATAAGTCCAAATTGATCGTCCAGCAGGGTCCGGCGGGCCCCCCTAAACTGAGGAAGGTCGCATACTTGGCTACCTCATATACCTTCGGCCCGACGGCGTAGGAAATGGGAAAAAGAAATCCCTGGTACACGCCGGTTTGAATTGAGGTGTAGGCTTCCCCCGAGTTCGACTGAACGGGAACCGCTCCGATCCCAGTTAACCAGGGAATATTCGCTCCCAGGGCTCCGATTTTCTTGCCTTTCAGATCGCTCAATTTCTGGAAAGGAAAATTGGTGAGGATGTCGTAGCTCTCATAGCTATATACTCCCAGCCATTTCTGATTATATTTTCCAAACACATCCTGAAGGATCATATTCTTTCGATATACTTCGAGATTGACTTTGCTTGCTTTTTCCGTATCCGGGCTCCCGAAAGGAACGTTGTAGCTAAAACTGTTAAGATAGAGCTTGGCCGTTTCGGCCGGCGTGACCACTAAACCCATCTTCAGAGAGCCGCTTTCAATTGCTGTCTAACTCTTCGCCGACTTTGGCCACAGCCCCGGCCCAGGCAAAGACCCAGTCAATCTTATGCTCCGTTTCCTTCTCTACGCGGCTCTTAATATTCGGGCAAACCTCATCTTTCCACTTCTTCCCAACGGGGTACAAATCCACGTTATACCCGGAGCCGACGGTAATCCGAAAGGTTTTGGCCTCCAGGCCCTGTGAGAAAAAGATGGCGGCAACAAAAATGGACAGGATAACAAATAATCGCTGGCCTCGTTTCATGGAATTTCTCCTTTCTTCTTGGCATTCTTTACGCTTTTCAAAATTTTTTCCATATGTTCAAAGGACGACAATAAGGATCTCTCCTTCTCGTTTCACGGAAATCTGCACGTCTATTGTCGGTTGTGAATCAGATTCTTCGATTTAGCTATCCCCTTGTACCTCCTTTCCAAGGCTGTCTGTTTTCGCGTTCCCCAATTTCCTTTCCCCGCCATGATCATTACCCCAAATTTTTCCGCTTCCCCTGGCCGAAATCCTTTCCATCTGATCATCCGAAGGTTTTGCCCAGGATGGAGGCATCGTGGCTTGGGATTAGGAATTTCGGGCTGCGAACCATGCCGAGAATCCGACATTGAGATCGAAACCAGGCATAATGATCGTAAACCGTTATAAGAAAAGCGCCCATCAGAAATCGGCGCACCTCCGGATCAAGCGGAATTCGAGTTCCATCCAGCCGGGTCCATTCGGTCGTCTCCGGATAGGCCATGAAATAGGTATTGAATAAATCCCCCGCGATGATAAGCGAACCTTCTTGAGTCTTTACGCGCAGACATTGGCCGCCCGCACTGTGACCGGGGGCGTGAATCAAATCCAGGCCATCGAGAAACTCGACATCCCCGGATATGCGCCGGCAACGCAATTTCTCAAACTCCGGAATGACTCTCTGGTCGTATACTTTCAGAAATTGCATCGAAGGGAGAGGATCCAACATTTCTTTCCATTCCTGGTCCTGAAAAACATGCGTGGCCTTCGGAAAGAGATGGCAATTGCCGGCATGATCCCAATGGAAGTGGGTGTAGATAACCATTTCAATTTCCTCAGGCCTCACCCCGATCTTCTCCAGGGCTTTGCGAACATGGGCTTCATCCCCGGCCGAGGGAAACCCGAATGGGCTCTTGCCATCCACAAAAAAACCGTCCTTCACGCCCGTGTCGCAAAGGATCTTCGTTTGACCGTCGGTTAAATAAAATCCGATCCAGGGAATCGTACAGTCCTTTTGATCCGCCGTTTTGCCCGAGGTGTATCCGAAGTAAAGAGGGGTGATTTTCCAGAAAGACATGTCATTTCCTCCTATGTTCTGCAGGGATAGATTCTGTTCATTTGTTGAAATATTTTATGATGCTTTCTTCCGCCCGGATTAAGTCTTCTTTCAGCCAGCGAGAGACCTCCGCTGCCGAACGATTTTTCATTCCGTTCAGCATCCCCTGGTGAATCTGGATTGTTTCCGAGGTGACCGCGCCTTCGATTTCCCCGGCCACCAGGATGTGCAGGTAGGGAGAGACCCGGTCCCACAGACCATTTATGATTTGGTGAAGAATGGGCATATGAGCTTCCCGGTAAATGGCATGATGGAACTGACGATTCAATCTGAGGTAATCTTCCACCGTTTTCAGATCGTTCTTTTTCATCAGGGGTATGGATCGCTTCCATTGCTCATGGATAATTTCCAGCTCTTTTGACAGCTGCGGAGAACAATTTTCCGCTGCCCGTTGAGCGGCTTGCGATTCCAGCATCAGGCGGATACGGGTGATTTCCTTGAGATTTTCAACGGATAACTTATTAATGATCGCGCCTTTCCATTTATCGATGGAAATCAGCCCCGCCTCTTGCAGGCGATGTAAAGCCTCGCGAACCGGAATTCGGCTGACTCTCATTTGCATGGCGATCTTATCGATCACGATCTTTTCCCCGGGGGGAATTCTGCCGCAGATTATGGCTTTAAATAGTTCGGCATGAACGGTTTCCTGAATCGTGCTCATTTCTCCGAGCGGCTTCAGAACCTGCAAATAATCGTTGGAGGATTTCCTTTCCGTCCTTTTTTTCCTTTTATCCCCTTGAAGAGAACGGGATTTGAAAAAAACCTCCCAGGTCCGCTTTAAGGATTTTGCTCCCTTCACCCCTTTGACCTGAGCGGCTTCAAACCAGCTATTGATCATATGAGACACACTGGAAAGGGTCGGAGGGCCCGCATTTTTCTGGGATTTGATCAGATAATCATCAGGGGAAGGGGAAATATCCCGCAAGTACTTTTCCCAGCTTTGATGGAGCGTGAGGGAAATGATAACGCGCGTTGGAGGTTTTTGTCCCGGATGGGGGAAAATCAGCCGATCCCCTGCTATTGCAACCGGCAAGGTCTCGAACCCGTAAGTTGAGGATCTGCCTGATTTCCATTCCGGTTTGCGTGGCCAGATCAAAAAGCAAAAGATCCCTCGGTTTTCCCCGCAAGACATCCCTGATTCGGCGAATATCTGCTAAGGAATTTATGGGGTTCACCTTGCTCTTCACTCGAAATCTCCCTCAGATCTTTTCCCACAAATTAAAAACAACATGATATTTATTAGTTGTTATTTTATGAAAACCCTGGAATTAAATGAACTCATACAACTATATGAAATATTTAATTAATTAATTTAAATGGTAATTTATTTCAAATTTGACAAAAGATATAATTTATTATATATTTTGTCAACATATTTTTGAGGGGACAAAGGATTATGGAAAAATCTCAACCTCGGCATTTTTTGGATTGTATCTTTAACGCCCGATCCGTCGCTTTGATCGGAGCTTCGGATGATCCGAAGAAATTTGGATTTATGACCCTTCGGTCATTAATCACGGCGGGCTTCAAAGGCCCCATCTATCCGGTCAATCCCAAGGGGGGCGAGCTCATGGGACTTAAGGTTTATCCAACCTTAAAGGAAATTCCCTCCTCCATTGATCTCGCGGTCATTATCATCCCGGCCAAGTTTGTTCCGGAAACACTGCTCGACGCAGCAGAAAAGGGGGCGAAAGGGGCCGTGGTCTTGAGCGGTGGGTTCCGTGAGGCCGGACGGCCCGATCTGGAAAATGAAATCATTAAAATCTCCCAACAAAAGGGCATCAGAATCCTCGGCCCCAATATTCAAGGAATCAATTATTTGCCGAATAACCTTTGCGCGATGTTTTTTCCGGTTATCAAGACGAAAGGACCCTTTGCCATCATTTCCCAAAGCGGCACGGTTACCGCCGCTCTCTCCGAATGGGCGGCCGATGAGGGGTTGGGGATCTCGGCGGCTGTGAATTTGGGCAATCAGGCGGATTTATGCGAGTCCGACTACCTTGATTTCTTCGCCTCGGATCCGAATACAAAAACAATTGTCATGTATCTTGAGGGGATGAAAAACCCCAAGCGCTTCTTGCAGGTGCTCGAATCTGCCTGCCGGACAAAGCCCGTTGCCCTTTTGAAGGCCGGTCGGACCGAGACAGGACAACGATCCGCGGCCTCCCACACCGGATCTCTGGCCTCGAACTACGAGGTTTTCAGCGGGATCTGCCGGCAGGTAGGCGCCTACATCGCGGGAGATCTTGAGACATTATACGATGCGGCCAAGGGACTGGCCGCCATTCGACCACCGCGGGCCAATCGGATTTTGAGCATCTCCAGTTCGGGAGGAGCAGGCACCTTGACCGCGGACCAGGCTGAAGATTACGGACTGGTCATGCCTCCCTTGCCGGACCCAGTCGTGGCTGAACTCAAAAAGGTTGGCGCGCCACCCCTGGCAACGCTTTCGAATCCTCTCGATTTGGTCTCCATCATGGCCGAAGATTTCCGGAGAGTTGTTCTGGCCATTGATCAATTCGATGTGGCCGACACGATTCTTTTGAACTTCGGGGACCCAATTGCCGGAGGAGTGGAACTCGCCCAAGAGCTTGCCGGAAAAATCAGGGCCTCATTAGCCGTGGCTTATTTTGGTGGAGGGGATGAGGAGAAAAAGGGGCGCATCGCTTTGCATCAAATTGGAATCCCCGTCTTCCCCACCCCGGAAAGGGCTGTCAGGGGGATTGGGGCGGCAACTTGGGCAGCAGAATATCTTCGCCGCCGCTGAATTGAGCAAAAAACGACACATCCTGCAGCCATCCTCTTTTTAAGGACTTTGGCTGCACTCCGCCTGCCCACGTATTGATGAATTTCTCATTTTCGGCCTTTGTTCGGATCCTTTTCTTCACCCGCATTTTCAGAGTTCCAGATATCCGAATCCGTCGCGGCCGGAGCGGCAGCTCCGCGTTCATAACAGGTTACCGGCCGCTGCACGGTTTGGTTAACCTTGAGCTGAAAAATATCAAAACGGTTGTAATAGCCCACAATATCCTGCGCCTGTTTCGGGATGATGCTCTCGCTCAGATCGATGTCGGCATAGACGATCCCTTCCTCCCCGCCTATTTCAACGATCTGCTCGCCATTGGGACCGGTGATGAACGAGGACGGTCTTGCCGATTTTTCCAGGAATTCCTTGATCCCGGAATCGCCCCGGGAAATCTGTCAATGGCATCTTGGTCCAAAACGGCGGAAGATACGAGGTTGAAGACCTTCCCCTCGAAGGAATGGTTGGCCGCGCGCAGGTAATTCAGTTTTTTTACATCATATCCTTGCGCTCCTATGCCTCGCCGGAAAGGCCACGCCGGGGGGTACGTCGAAATGTGGACCTGCTCGCCTTGGGCGAGGAGCGCATACCGGCAGAGAGGGTTGGTGTTCTCCCCGCAAATCAGCGTCCCGATGTTACCGATCTCCGTCCGGGCGGGGCGAAGCTGAGACCCGTCTCCCATGGCCCAGATCAGTTTTTCGGCCCAGGTCGGCATGATCTTCCGGTGCCGGTTGATCAGGGCACCGCTGCGATCGAAGAGAAGATTGGTATTCCACATCGCCCCCATGCTGTAATCGCTCTTCTCGGTGACCCCTACCGACAGAAATATTTGCTGGCTCTTGGCAATATCCGCCAGCCTCGAAAAAGCCGGCCCGGGAATCAGGACCGAATGATCGAAAAGCTGCCTGTAAAAATCGTGCTGGTCGAGCGGAGCATAGAGGATACACCAGACCGGGAAGGCCGGCACGAACGATTCGGGGAAGACGACAATGTCGGCCCCCTCCTCTTTTGCCTTTTTTACAAGGTTGCCTACTTTGTCGATTGTGGCCTCCCGATCCAAAAAAACCGGAGAAGCATGAACCACCCCTGCCCGAAACTTCGGATAAGTATCACCTGCCATGTCGTATTTCCTTTCCGCTATTGTTGAGTAATGACAAGGCTCCCGAATTCGTTTTAGTGAAACGGGAACATTATCCCTTTCAACACGAATACCGGATTTATAGCCTACTCGATATCTGGAGTAATTTTACTCAATGTCCTGAGCAAGTCAAAGAAAAAGATCGATGGGGATGAGCAGGGATTGCCTTCCGGGCAAGGCAGGAATCAACCGATAAAGCGGGAGGATTGATGAGCAGGGCTGCCTCAAAGGCGGCGCCTGGATTGCAGCGCCGCCCTAAAGGGCTTTCACGCTCACAAATTTAGCCCAGTTCTCCGATTCTTCCCGCCTCCTCCCGGCCAGGGAGGTATTGACGCGGCATGGGGTTATTTGAAGGTCTTGCCAACCAGGGACGGATCGTGTCCCGGGATGGCGTATTGCGGCGACGCGACCAGGGCTTTAATCTTGTAGATGCTGTCATACCAAGCATAATGATCATAGACCATACTGGAGGGGATGCCCGGCCCATAAACATCAGGAGCCGGGGTGATCTTGATCTTTTCACCCTTCCAGGAGACCATCTCTTCTGTTTTGGGGTAAAGATTGCAGTAAAAAGGGGTCGTGTCGCCGATAAGAAGATAATTGCCCGAAGCGGTCTTGACCTGCAGGACCTGGCTGCCTGCGGTATGCCCTGGGGTCTTGTAGAGGTTAAGACCGGGCCTGAACTCCAGGTCGCCCTGCACCCTCAGGCAGTTTACTCCCTTCAGGATGGGGATAACGCCCGGGTCGAAATCCCTCCGAATTTGCTGGGAGGGAAGGGGGTCGATCAGGTTGGCCCATTCATCCTTTTGAAAGACATGCAGCGCCTGGGGAAACAAATGGCAGTTTCCGGCATGGTCGTTATGAAGGTGGCTGTAAATTACCACTGTCGATATCTTGCGGTGTGAGCCCCTTTTCGTTCAGCGATTCGACCACATACTTATCGCCACCCGCAAGAAGGCCGTCCAGCCCAGGCCTTGCCGTCTACAATGTAGCTGCCGCTGATCCCGGTATCGAACAGGATGTTTGTTTTTCCGTCCTGCAGCAGGAACCCCAGGTAAGGTATGTCCACCTCCAGACCCACGTCCAGGTTGAAAGTGAGAAAATCCTTGATCGTCCTGCCCTCGCCGAAGTAAAGCGAGCTAATTTCCCATTGAATCACGTTCTTCCTCCTTTTGGGATCTCCTTATCCGCTTAAAAGCTGCTTGGGGAACAAATCCCCGAAACCTGCGCGCAACAGGCAGGCCGCGATTGTGAAATAAAAACGGCTTCAATACCGGTGGTCAGGATTTTTTGGGACGTTTCTTCCCCAGTCTCTTGTAGAACCGTGCCGGGATATCTTCTGCTTTTTTGTATACGTAACGCAGGCAAGGCTCTTTTCCGATCTCCTCAGCCGGGTCCATGAGCCAAAGCGGCCGCCCGAACCAATCTATAGGCAGGCTGTCCTGGAAAGTACAATGGGCGCAATATACAGGGAAATCCGGCCGGCCATAGGTGATGGGCTGCGGCTTCTTAACCTTTAAAAAATTGAAAGGCGGGTCATAACGTCCTTCATTGACAAGACTGCCGCCGCTTGGGCAGGGCATATGAAAAGTAAATTTTTCGTCATCCTCTTCGATCTTCAGATAGGCGCCTAAATGACCGCGCAAAGCAGCAGCAATCCCTTCTATGGTCGCCCGGGTAAGGCCTTCTTTTAGCAATCGTTCCATCACCGGCTTAAGCGCGGGGGTGAAGCTTTCCACGTAGGCTTCCTTAAGGACCTCATCGCCATAGCGGCGGCCGATAAAGGACAGCAGGGCAGTGATCCAGTCCCGATAAAGGTCATGAGTCCCCTGATACTCCTTGTGCGCGCGTTTGATTACTTCTTCGGCCTTCTCAGGGTTTCCCGCCTTAACCGCGTCGAGGATCTGTTCCAACCCGGTTTTGGTCAATTTATTGAGTTCATCTTCCGTGAACAGTCTTTTTTTTGTCATTGAACCCTCCGAATGATTCTTTTCCTCATCGCTCTGTTTTCGGGTTTACATTTTACTTGGCAGCCAGGTGCTCAAGCTGGGAAAGAGGCAAATGATGACTACGGCCACGGCCATCATGATCACAAAGGGGAAGGCTCCGCGAAATATCTCTTCCACAGTGACCTCATCTCCCAGAACCGATTTCACGACAAAGACACTTAGCCCGAAGGGCGGCGTAATCAGACCTATTTCGCTGCTCAGGACGCACACAACCCCATACCAAATAGGGTCATACCCGAGACTGGTGATAATGGGGAAAACGATGGGGGTGGTGACCAGGATTATGGATCCAGAGTCGATCAATGCTCCCAGGATGAGATACATACCTATTAGGAGGAGGATGATAAGGTAAGGCGGAATGGACAGCCCCATAATGAAATTGGTCAGGGCCGTGGGGAGGGTGCTGAAGGCAAGCATCCGGGAGAACATTTGCGCTCCGATAATAAGGATAAAGATGCAGCCGACCGTGGAGGCAACATCTATGAGTTGCTGCCATAACCCAGTCCAGGTAAAGCGCCCCCTAAACAAAGCAATTATCAGGGCGATAAAGGCGCCCAATGCACCGGCTTCCGTGGGTGTCATTATGCCCGAGTATATTCCACCCAAGGTAATCAAAATAAGAAGCACAGATGCCCAGGGCCTCAAAACGACCAATAACCAGTTGCTTTTGGCTGCCGGTTTTTCATCCTGGGTACGGCCCGCCAGCTCCGGTTTGAGGGTAACCATAATCCAAATCCCAATACAGAATATTGCGGTCAGCACCAGACCCGGCAAAATGCCGGCAATGAAAAGCCTGCCGATGGACTCGGTCGTCAAATATCCATAATATATAAACAAAAGGCTGGGCGGGATGAGCATGCCCAGGGAGGAAGACCCCGCTACTGTGCCCAAGGCAAACTTCTTTTCATATCCCAGACGTTTCATCTGCGGATAAGCAACCTTGCTGAAGACCGCGGCCGAAACAATGCTGGCGCCGGTAATGGCCGCGAATACGGCGTTGGCCAGCACCGTGGCTATGCCCAGTCCGCCCTTAAAACGGGCCAGTAATATGTTGGCCGAATCGAATAAATCCTCAGTGGCGCCGGACATGTTGCCGAGGAGCCCCATCATGATGAATAAAGGGACTGCCGCCAGCACATATTCGGCCAGGGTGCCGAAGGCCGTGGTGCCGAATAGACTGCAGGCGGTGGAAAAATCACCGATGAACCACATCCCGACGAAGCTCGTCGCCATCAAGGCGACAGCCACATCAATGCCAATCAGGATCGAAATCACCATAATTACCGCGAAAATAAGACCAATGATAATCTGATCCATCACTTTGTCCTTCCCCGATGGGCGGCCAGGTCAATGATGCCCTCATAGCAGCGCACGGCGTAATATAAGGCAGTAAACCCCGAGCCGGTGATCAGGATGGTGCGGAAGGGCGCCGTCGGCACCCGCAAAGCCCCCTGTCCTTCCCATTCGCCTATCCTCCAGGCCTCAATCATGTCATTCCAGTTGGTAAAAAGGATGAGACCGAAGACAGCCGCCCCAAGCAGCGAGGAGATAATCCCCATGATGCCGTTGAAATTAGCTCCCAACAGCGACTTGGCCAGATCCGAACGTACCTGCCGGCCCCCCCAGGTAATGTGAGGCAAGTATAAGAAAGCCAGTCCCACCAGGGAGGCTTGGATTATCTCGGGGATTCCGGTAATGGGGTGATTGAAAATGAATCTTCCCATAACATCGGCGGTCACAAAGAATACGAGCAAGAAGGTCCAGATGACGGCCACTACATTCAGACCGTAGGTAAACTTCACCGCGGCCTGCAAAGCTCTGCCGGCAAAATTGCCGATTCCTGATCGACTCATATTCTGCCTCTACTTCCTCTTCATTTTATTGTTAGGGATACCCACCTCGACATCTATCCTAAGGAGGCAATCAACAGGATGCCGGGTTATTATGCCATCTCTTCCTTGCGAGCCGCTGGCGGAGCAGCGGCTCGCAAGGCTCCTTCAAATACGCCGCTTCTCTGCAAATTGATACGGTCAACTTTTTACTTGATTTGCCATTTCATCGGCCACTCATGGCCGGCATTGGCCATTGCGTCCACGTAGTATTTCATCACCTGGGTGCCGGGAAGGCCCATTTTGTCCCCTTCTTTAGCCCTTTCATCAGCCATATTGCCCAGGAGTTTCATCCATTTTTTCTTGTCATCCATGGAAAACGTGTAGAACTGAATGCCGCGTTTCTGGAGGTCTTCCTTAGCTTTTACCCTCCTGGAATCGATATCTTTGACCACTTCGTAAGGATATTTCCGACCTACTTCGATCATGATTTCCTGGACCTCTTTGGGCAAGGATTGCCAGGCCTTCATATTGACCGTCAGGCTGCCGGCGCTGGTACACCCCAGACCCAAATAAGTAAAGTGTTTGGCCACCTCGTAGAATTTGTAACTGTGGTACCCCGTCAAAAAAGCCAGAAACCCGTCATAAACCCCGGTCTGCAAACTGGTATAACATTCATTGAACCCGCTTTTCACCGGCACGACACCGATATTTGTTATCCAGGGAATAACCGGGCCCACGCAGCCTATCTTGTGCCCTTTCATATCCTCGAAGGTCTTGGCCGGAAACGTTGTGAAAATGTCGTAATCTTCATAGGTGAAGACTCCCAGCCATTTCTGATTGAACGTTTTCTCATAGGCCTGCTGGAGGTATGGAATTTTTTCATACACTTCGTTGTTGACCTTGGTGGCCTTCATCAGATCCGTAGTGCCAAATGGAGCGTAATGCCCGAAGCTGTGGATGAAAAGCTTGGTGGGTTCAAAAACCGGAAGGGGCACGCTGACGTGCAGGATTCCCTTCTGGACCCCCTCCAGGTCCTCGGTGATTTTCGTCAGGGACATCCAGGCAAAATTGTATTCGATTTTGTGAGGAGTCTTCGACTCAACCTGCTTCTTCACTTCCGCACACCAATAATCCCGAAGCACCTTGAAGGGGGGCCAAGGATCGCAGGGCGTGCCACCCCCCACGGTCAGCTTAAATGTCGTGGCCCCGGCGCTGCCGGTCAAAATAGTCATGGACACAAATGCTGTTAAAAGCAAAACCTTCCCAACCGTAACCAGGCATCTTTTCCTCATGACTTATCCCCCTTTTTTTGTTAATTTATCATCTGCGTCAAAGGCTCTTTCCGATCGGCCAAGCGAATTGAAATAGGCCGTCTCCCCGGACCTGATTTTTTTTCCCATCCACGTATTCCCAATATTTCTGAGACCCGACCTTAGAAGTTGGTATTCTCCCGGCCTTTCAATCCCAAGATTTTCCGGGCGTCCTCCGGTTTGGCTACTTCCCGGTCCAAGGATTCAATAATTTTCACCGCTTTAGCCACCAATTCGGCGTTGCTTTTAGCATGCCTATTTTCAGCCACTCGCAGGTTGTCCTCCATTCCTACCCGGACATTCCCTCCCAGAATGATAGACAGGGCCCCCAAATAAAATTCCTGCGGATATCCGGCGCCGACGGTCGACCAGGTGTAATTTTCCTTGCCAAATTCACAATCGCAGGTGTTTTTCAGGAATTGCAGTACGCCAATTTCAGCCTTGGCCCCCCCCAACACTCCCAGGACGAATTGGATTTGAAGAGGCTGGTGCAGCTTTTTTCCTGTCCACCAGATGAGTGGTATTGTAAATCATCCCGAGGTCATAGATTTCACATTCCGGCTTTACTTTGTTCTCTTCCATGACCTGAAGAATGTATTCCAGATCCTCATACGTGTTTTTGAACACGCTGTTCTTGCTCGCTTCTAAATAGGGCTTCTCCCATTCGAATCGAAATTCCTTCTTCTTCCTCTCGTAGGATTCCGCGATGAAGTGGAGCCCGTAGTTCATACTCCCCATATTGAAAGTCGCCATTTCGGGCTTAAATTTTGGCAATACTTGAACCCTTTCTTCTAAACTCATGGTTGGATTTCCACCCGTCGTAATGCAGATGACCACATCGCTTCTCTGCTTTATCGAACCCAGAATCTCCTCAAAATATCCTGAATCCGAACTGGGTTGCCCCGTTTCAGGGTTCCGAGCGTGAATATGGACAACCGCCGCTCCCGCTTTCTGCGCTTCTCACCGCTTCATCCGCTATTTCTTTTGGCGTAATGGGCAAATAGGGAGATTGGGAGGGGACAATGTCTCCTCCTGTAACTGCAGCCGTTATGATGCACTTTTTGTTCATAATCTCATTCCTCCGATTCATTGGAATCGCCTTGTTTCCTTCCACCGAATTGTTGGGCCCGGTGGAAATGGCGATTCAATCCGGCCGGTCTTGCGTTTGAAATCCGGGTTGCCGCCTGATATGCCTCATTTGGTGTCAGGCTTTAAATATTCCCTTATCGTATTCCCCCACTGATTCTTTCCTTATCAAGCCTCCTTTGAACAAACGTAGCAGCCCCAGTCAGATCTTGAGTTAACCACTTTTTCATTGCCTTTTTATCTTTATTGCGGAAGGCTTTTACCATGCCCCTATGCGTTTCACTGAAGTTGCCGGCATCAAAATCCTCTTCATGACTCAGCAAGATGCGAAGATACGGACTGACTCTTCTCCACAGGGAGAAAATTATTTCATCCAGCATCGGCATTTTCGCCTGAGAATAAATGCTCCGGTGAAATTCCTTGTTGGCAAGCAAATAGGTATCGGCGTCCTTGGATTTTTCACATTGCTCATTCACCCTTTCCAGTTGAACCACGGATTCTTCGCTCCGCATGGTGCATGCTTTGGCAGCGGCATAGCATTCGAGAATCAGCCTGATTTCGAGGAGTTCGACCAGATTCTCGGATGTGAGTTCGGTCACGATAATCCGTCTATTCTTGCCAACCGTTATAAAATTTTCGCCCTCCAACTTCTGTAAGGCCGCCCGGACCGGCATGATGCTCACCCCCATTGATTTTGCCAAGCCTTCAATGGTGATTTTGGCTCCGGGAGCGATCCTTCCGGAAAGAAGGGCTTCGATTACCTCCTCATACACTGCCTTTTGGACAGTCGGCGGCTTAATAGTCCTCATCTGCATGGCAACCCTCCCACAAGCTTGATTCTTTTTACCTCTTCCCAACAGGAGTCAATACTTTATATGTGATTTAATCCACAATGCGGTAATCACTGCCTTTCCGCTTTCCACCTCATACTCTGACAAGGCTAAAGCAAACTATATACACGATCGAAAGGAGGGCGAAGGATAATAAACAGAAGCCCATGATATCTTTCATTTTCAGTCCAGCTATGGATAGGAGCGGGATAGCCCAAAATGGCTGCACAATATTTCCGATTACCTCGCCAGCCATAAAAGCATTGACGATGGCTCCATTGGACACCCCCAAAGCTTGACCGGCTTTTACCATGATGGGTCCTTGAACAATGAAAATGCCGCCGGAGGATGGGATAAAAAAGTTGACGATGGCCGTGCTCAGGTAATTGAATATATGGAAAGTGGAAGGATTGGAGACCGCTATAAACCACCCGGCAATAATTGCCACCAGGCCGGAACCTGCCATCATTCCTTGGATCCCGGCGTAAAAGGGAAACTGTAAAGGAATCCCCCAGCTGACCTTTACCCCTTCGGCAAAGGCGGTATAGAATCTTTTGGGGGTCCAGTGAAGAATAATACTTAGGATCAGCATCAGGAAGTTGAATATGTTCAAATTTAAATCGAAGCCTTTATTGGCGAACCAGTATATTAGATAGGAGAATCCCATGAGAGCAAGGGCGATATTTAGGAGAGGAGTATTTTCCAGCATATCAGCGAAGGTTCTTTTATCGCCCCTCGGTACCGCAATTTTTACCAGTTGACTCTCGGTTTCAAACCTTTCCCGAATTTTGGGGTCCATGGGTGATAGATCCTTTTCCTCCGGATGAAGCATCCACCAAAATATGGGAAGCACAACCAATAAGGATAGAAGGTGTGGAAGCAGGATCATGGAGCTCAGGACCGTCTGGCTCATGGGGATCAGGCCAATTTGCTTTTCCAAAAAATGCCCGGGAGTATTTACCAATAAAGGTTCTGAGCCAGAAATGCCCATGGACCCGATGTTCCAACCTACATACACAGCCGCAACCATCAATTTAAAATCTATCTTTTTGCTATTTCTTGCGACTTCGCGCGCCAGGAGAGCAGAACCAATCAGGCCGATACCCCAATGAATGTAGGCCAATACGCCGGAAACTATGGTTGTAAAAATGACCGCGGAAAGGGAGGACTTGGGAATGCGGCCCAGAAAAGCCAGGAACTTTTCGCCAACAGGCGTAGTCGCTATCGCAAATCCGGTAACCAGGATTAACAGCATCTGCATCGAGAAAGTTAAGAAGTTCCAGAAACCGCCGTACCAGAAATTGATCATTTGGAAAGGGCCTTTCCCAGCAATGAGAATCCCCATGACATATACGACTAAAGTAAGGATAACTGCGAAAATATAAGAATCAGGCACATAGCTTTCCATCCGAACATTTAGCGCGGTACTCATTTTTTCAATTAACTTTTTCATGCCGTCCTCCTTTATTTGGATTTATTTTCTTTTTAAAAATAAAAGGCTTGGAAGACTAGTTAAAGCAACGAATCAGCAGGAATATATTCCAAACTGAAGGCGTCCGCCACCCCCTGGCAGGTCACCTTTCCCTGGATCACATTGGCGCCAAGTCTGATTTCAGGATTCTCGCGCAAAGCCTGTTTCCAGCCCTTGTTAGCAATCTGGAGGGCGTATGGCAGCGTGGCATTGGTCAAGGCCAGGGTAGAGGTCTTGGGGACTGCTCCGGGCATATTGGCCACACAATAATGCACCACTCCCTCAATAATATAAATAGGTTTGGAATGGGTGGTTGCCTTCGAAGTCTCAAAGCATCCTCCCTGGTCGATAGCCACATCCACCAACACCGCCCCCTTCTTCATGGTTTTGAGCATATCCCTTGTAATCAATTTCGGAGCTTTTGCGCCCGGCACCAGCACGGCTCCCACGACGACGTCGGCCTTCGTGATCAGTTCTCGAAGGGTGGCCGGGCTTGAATAGAGCAGAAAACAGCTTTTGGGCATGATATCGCTCAGATACCGCAGACGATCCAGGTTCGTATCGAGGAGGTAAACCTTCGCACCCAAACCGCAGGCCATTTTGGCGGCATTGATTCCGACGATCCCTCCTCCGATAACAACCACGGTGGCGGGATCGACCCCGGGCACTCCCCCCAGCAATACCCCCTGTCCCCCCTGAGCCATTTCCAGATACTTGGCCCCCTCCTGAATCGCCATGCGCCCGGCCACTTCGCTCATAGGTGTCAACAGAGGCAACGACCCGTCCGCCCTTTGAATGGTTTCATAGGCAAGGCAAACGGCACCGCTCCGAATCAAGGCCCGGGTTAATCCTTCTGTTGCCGCCAGGTGGAGGTAGGTAAAAATGATTTGGTTTTTCCGGATAAGCTCGTATTCGGAAGGCAGAGGCTCCTTTACATGCATGACCATATCCGACACCCCATAAATCTCTTGGGGATGAGCTAAAATTTTGGCGCCTGCTTTCCGATACGCCGCATCTTCAAACGAACTGGCGACGCCCGCAGACTTTTCGACCAGAACCCTGTGACCGTTTTTTACCATGATCTCAACCCCTGCCGGGGCCATACAGACACGGTTCTCTTCCGCCTTGATTTCTTTCAGGATTCCGACAATCATTGCTTTTCACCTTTATCTTTAAAATTCAATTTCTTCCCCAGAGGCCCTCTTTCATTTTTCCATGGAGCACCAATTGATGGTGGTTATGGCCAACGCTTTTACGAGTCGCATCATAGAATCCAGGTCCACGCATTCGTCCACCCCATGAGGGCGCTCCCCGGTTGGACCCATGCTCAGCGCCGGGAAGCCAAAGCCGGGTGCAAAACGCGTATCCTCGGTCCAGGTTGCGCCCCTCGGCTTTACCTCCCCTGCCCCGCCCGCCACCGCCTGAGCCGAGGAGATTACGGTCTTCACAAAGGGATGATCTGGATTTTGGTAGAAAGGCTCGGCCTGAAATGGGAGCCACTCCACCTCGGGAGGATTATCCCGGAGCCACGGATCCCGATTCGCCGCTTCCCGGATGGTGCCCTCAACGAGGTCTCTTATCTTCTGCCTCGTCTCGCCCGGTATGAATCCAACCCGGACCCCGAGTTCGGCGAACCCGGGCACAGTCGCGATGTGGTCGCCGGCCCTCAAAGTGCCAACGATCAGATGACAGGCCGGACTGCCAGGTACAGAATCCTGGAAAAGAGGGAATTTCGCTTCGGCCTTCCGCCGAGCATCGAGTTGCTCCAGGGCCTGATAGATCGGGAAAGCTTTGCCGATCGCGTTCACGCCAAGATGGCTCTGGGCCGGGTGGGCGGACTTCCCCTTTACTCTAACCATACAGCGCAAAATCCCAGCCAGAGCCACGGTGACCCAGGCCGCGGGTTCGGTAACGATCATCCCATCCGCGGTATAGCCCTCCATAAAACACGCCAGAGCCCCGCCGCCGCCCCCATCTTCCTCCTCCACCACGCTTTGAAGCATCACCGTGCCCCCGGGCTGGAGACCTATTTGGCGGAGCGCCTTTAGGGCGAACAGGTTCGCAACGAGTCCGCCCTTCATGTCAGCCGCTCCTCGGCCATATAGTTTATTCCCTTCTACCTCCCCCCCCCAGGGGTCATGCTTCCACTGCGCTACCGGTTCGGGCGAAACCACATCCACATGGCCGTTGAGGATGAGGGATTTCTTCTTGGGGTCTCCCTCCAGGATTCCAATGATGTTGGGCCGACCTGCCAATGGTTTTCCTGAATCACAGAACGCCGGATGGGATGAAACCTTAGCCCGATCGGCATAGAGGACGCGAACGTCCAGTCCCAGGGTCTCGTAATTCTGCCGCAGGAAATCCTGCGCTTGGCCTTCATTGCCGGTGACGCTGGGAATGGACACGAGTTTCCGGAGCGTATCAATCATGTCATTTCTCAAACTATTCACCGCTTTTTCAATTGCCGGCGCGCTCTTTGTTATCATTATTTCCGCCCCCAAAAATATTATGATCAAATTTATTTGATCAAATATCATAATTGTAAAAATTTTGTCAAGGTCTTTCTTAATTATTTATGAGCTCCCTCCCGAAATTTGGCAGCCGTGTTCCGACGCGGCCATTGAAGAATCGGTTAAACGCAGGATCGTCTTGGGTCCCCCGAGAGTCCCCACCATGGGCCCATGCTCTGCTGGCGAGCAGTTTCGGGGCCGGGTCCCCATCATGGGAGGAGATTTGCATCGGAGGAAGCTGAGCCCCAAAACGTCAACCCCTCCACCCGGCAAAAGGGGGGAATTAAGATGGTCTTGGCAGGGGGGAAATAACTTGATCCTTGACAGAGCTTTAAAGGGGGCGCCTATTGATATAGTGTAATAGGGGACGCAGTTTCTGAATGAACTTACAGATATTTCCTGATTTTGGGCAAGCCCGCAGAATGTGCCGCACAAACCACCGCCGATGTCGTCACCCCCAATACCCGCGCTACCCCCGCTCCCGGATACCCCATCTTATCCACCGCCACCTGACATATCAATCGCCTTGCCCTGGATACTTTCCTATCCCTTTTTCCCGAACGTAACTCACTCTCTACAACCCCCTCCCCCTCGGCAATTTCCTTTATCAAAGATTCCAACCCCCACCCTCTCAGGGACAGCCTCAACGTCTCTCTCTCCCGCTCATCTGCCCAGATGCGGAAGAATTAGGAAACAGGCTCAATAAGTGGCAAGAGGTGAAACAAAGAGGATAGATAGAATTGGCGGAGGGAGCTTGCTCGGCGGTTGAAACCTATCGGGGGCTTCGAATTTTAAATGGGGTTTTGAGATTCGGTTAGAAAACGGTTAGCAAAAGCAAAAAAAAATGGGTTAGAAGACCGCCCAGAACCACATAACCAATTGATTTTGTTGATTGTTGGCGGTAAGGGAGTTGACCCCCCGACCTCCGGTATGTGAGAACGATTTGGGCAATTTTTTTAACTCCTTGATATTGGTCTGGCTTTCCAATAACTACATGTATCTATTAAATAAAATACGGTTTTATCTATTCCATTCTATTCTATCTATTCCGGTCTTTTTTAGTCGGTTTTAGCACAATTTTAGCACAGTCCACACGGGGCTTTTGTTGAGGTGTACCCGTTTCTTATTCCCTTCCGAGAGCAAATTTCAAGGAAGCTATCCCAGGCTCAGGCTGAGCTGTGCGGATCTCCCTTTTTATGGAACCCCTCGTTGAATCCCTTTGCCAACCTCTTCAATTTTTCGAGGGTTTCATTGAACTCATCAAATATTCTTCCGCCCTTGATCATATCCGTGACCAATCTGTATTGATCCTGTTCCCCAATCTCATTATTCAGAATCGATGCGACAGCCGCGCCAGTTTTATCCTTTGCTGTTGCCGCCATATCGCGTCCCAGCAGCCTGATGCCGGCCATGGTAAAATCGAAACCCTCCGTCTCCAAAATTTCATTTTCCCTTTCGAACAAACGGTCTTCATTTCCAGCTTCAGCGTAATGATCCATCAAGAACAGCAGATCCTCTGCATCCTTGGGCCGCTCAGGATAGCGATCATCCCATGAGATAACTTTCATCAGCGCTAACCCCGGAATTGTCGGTACTTTTACATCAAGAACCGGCTGGTCGCTCAATCGCAAGGTCATGGCTGATGCATAAGCCTCCTCAAATCCCATGGTGGACATGAAAACTTCATGCGCAGGCGGCCAGCTTATTTTTTTCTCATCCTTTGAAATCCTACCGAACGGCACAATGTCCACGCGAAACGCACCTGCGCGGAATGCTTGAGGCTCACGCGTTGCGTTGAACTTCCCGGTAGCAAGAAGCCCTTCGGAAAGTCGTTGGAACTCCTCCCATCCGGCAACTTCTACCCCAATATCAAGATCGCGAGTTCCCCGGGCTGGCCGGATGGCATGACAGAATTCGAGAACAATGTCTCTGGCCATCGCCCCCACCACGAAGAACCGTATACCCAGGCCCGTGGCGACCTGATTCACTTCTCGAAGCACTTCCACCAGAGAAGAATCAAGTTTCCCTGACAAGTTGAATGATATGTTGGTCATAAATCATCCTGGCAGTTTCGATATTGCGCTGGTTTCCAGTGGCCATCAAGTCGGCGTATACGAAAAGCGGGTGGACCATATCCCTATTGGGCAAAACTGCGTCCTGCCGCCAAAAACGATGGAGAAGTTCCACGTCCCCAGTCGGATCTTTCTTCAGTTTATGCTGGATGAGAAGATCCGCAAGATTCTCTTTGTCCGCATAAATCGTTGTCTCCTGGGGATTCAGATGCCCGGTAAGTTTTAAAGCGGCCACTTCGCCCCCCCACAGAGCACGATCCGGATCCAGCGCCGTCTCCTTCCACCAACCTACCGCTCCTCGATAACGGCCAAGCGTCAACTTTGGGCGAAGCTGCTCGGTATAAGCGGTTATCCAACGCTCCAGCAACCGCTCCTTGTTGATGAGCCGGATCTTGCGTCCTCTCCCTTTGCCCACCACTAACAGGAAACCCAGTTCCTTTAGCTCATTCATGACCCAGTTCACCATTCCAAGGGCGACTTCCGCCTTAGCGGCTATGGTCCGATATGGCTGGTTTTCTTGCCCGGGATTGCAGAGAAGAACAAATAATACCTTTATGCCGGTTTGTTTGAAAACCCGCCCAATCGCACCAGCTTTCTTAAGGGCGGGATTCCTGTTTCCCTTGATAAAAATATACAATGGCGGTTGGTTGATAAAGGCATTCCCTGCTTCGTCCACGAACTGGATTCCGGCCTCCCGCAATTTGTCGGCCATTGTCTCAGATACTTGCTGGGTCACAAGAATGGAATTTCTTGCCTGGCCACCCCTTATCAAAGGAAGCATGGCATCCGTCGGGGTTATCCGTGCCTTAACTTCAGGAACAAGATTCACCCGTTTGCCATGCGCTTGCAGCGCCAGGCCCAAGGTGTCTGGACGGTCCATAACCTCCAGTTGCAATCCCGCTATCCGCGTGAAGGCAGCGCAAGCATTTTTGAGTATGTCTTTTTCAAGTTCAAGTTTTCGCATATATGTTCATATTTAATTATTGTTCATTTTTTATGAACATATCAAAATTATGAACATCATGTCAAGAGAAAAATGCGTTGCTTTTTCTTGAACCCAATATTATCAAAACAGGAAAAGGAGGGGAATTGTGGATTAACTGCTGAATTTGCAATGGGATTTAATCAACAATAAAAAGGGTTGGCCCGATCGGAGCAAAAGAACGATGTGGTTCAGCATTGTCAGCAACTTGATAGCTCATGCCGGGTTTAAGCAAAAACTTCCGCCCGTCTTTGAGCTCGGTGTGTAACTCGCCTTCAAGGCACAAGAGAATATGTCCCTTTTCGCACCAGTGATCAGCCAAATACCCTGCAGAATATTCCACCATACGAACACGGATTCCACCGAAATTTTGGGTACCCCAGAAAGCAACGCCTGTTTCACCTTTATGCTCGGTTCGCTCAATGGACGACCAGTCGGTTGTTCCAAATGGAATGTCCGCCATTTTCATAACAATCTCTCCAAATGATAATAATATTTTATGCAGCGACTTTCTTCTGCTTCATCTCCGAGTTTCCGCATATTCACCTGTGGCTTTCTCAGCGATAAACCGGCCTTCATCAACAATCAAGTTTCCTCTGACGAAGGTTTTGATCACCTTTCCTTTCACCTTTTTCCCTTCATAGACCGAAAAATCCGCTGATGACTGAAGTGTTTCGGTTCCCAGGATCCATTCCCGTTCCGGGTCTACGATGATCACATCGGCATCAGATCCGATCTGAAGACATCCTTTCCGGGGGAAGAGATGGAAGATTTTGGCAACATTCTCCGAGGTAACCCGGACCAGCTGCTCCCAAGTTAGTCTTCCCTTGTGATCCCTCCTTCTCCCCGTGTAGTTCTCCCATCCGCCCCCCCCGAATTTAGAGTTCTCATATTACATTTTAATAGACAAATCCTTGGGCAGAAATATCTTAAAATCTATATTTTGGGAGTCATCTCCAATTATTTTCGACAAGCCATCAGGAGGCCCCTGCTCTATCGCCGCCTTGGGGATCAGCTGAAAGAGGCTTAGGAAAATCCCCTTCTAATTGGTTTGCACCCCTGCCCCCGATTGCACTCTGCACCCTGTTCTTATATGATCTTCCTTATATCCCCCAGCCTCTCTGTTCATATTATGATGGAAAAAAGTGAGAATTCGGAGGCCGCTTATGGAATGCAAGCGAAGGGCTTTTGTGAGAGGATTGGGGTTCTCCTTTCTGGGCCTTAGCACCTTTCTCAAAGCCTGCAACCGCATGAGCGGGGAAATTCAGTCCAAGGAGGAGAAGATGCAGACCGGCCAAGGTACCCAAGGATCGGCCGTTCCTCGAAAATCAATCCCCCCCATCGACGCCGTGGCGCCAAGCCGCGTCGAAACCGCCACGTTCGCCCTGGGGTGATTCTGGGGACCCGATGCCCAGTTCGGGGCCATCCAAGGTGTGATTCGGACCCGCGTCGGCTATTCCGGAGGGACCAAAAGAAATCCGACCTACCATGATCTCGGAGACCACAGCGAAACCGTTCAAATCGATTTCGACCCCGCCCGGGTCTCTTATGAGCAGCTGCTGGATGTTTTCTGGAAGGCCCATGACCCCACCAGCCGCTCCTGGTCGCGCCAGTACCGGGCGGCCCTATTTTTTCATAAGGAGGGACAGAAACGTTCGGCCCAGGAGAGCAGGGACCGGGAAGCCGCCCGGATTAGGGGAAAAATCCAGACGGAGATCCTGCCGGCCGCCGAATTCTACCCGGCCGAGGACTACCATCAAAAATACTACCTCCGCCAAGATTTTCTCCTGAGCACCGATTTCCGACAGATGTTCCCCTCTGAAATGGACTTTGTGAGCTCCACGGCAGCCGCCCGGGTGAACGGGTATATCGGCGGATATGGGACGATGACCGCTTTGAAGGAAGAGCTGGACCAGCTGGGGCTTTCGGAAGAAGGTCGGAAGAGGCTGCTCGCAAGCACCTCTGTTTCCAAGCAATGATCCGTCCCCTCTTTTAACCGCAGGAATCTCAGGAGGAACCCTTGAAGGAAACGCAGCAGATCAAAAAAATTCTCTCCGGGCTTTTCACCTCCCAGAAGCTCGCCGTTTTAGCCACCCACCAGAAAGGACAGCCTTACGGAAGTCTGGTGGCTTTTGCCGCCGCGTCGGACCTAAAGAGCCTCTTCTTTGCCACGACGCGGGCGACCCGGAAATTCGCCAACCTTAAATCCGATCCCAGAGTTTCGATGGTGTTCGATAACCGCTCCAACCGGGTTGCCGATTTTCGAAAGGCCGTGGCAGCCACGGCCCTGGGCCGGGCCGGGGAGGTTCGGGGAAAGGAAAGGGAGAAACTGGCGGGACTGTATCTGGCCAAGCATCCGCACTTGAAGGATTTCTTGAATTCCCCCACCTGTGCGTTGGTGAAAATGCGGGTGGAAGTCTATTATGTAGTCTGGCGTTTTCAAAACGTCTTCGAGTGGAGAGTCGGACGATGAGCGAAATTGCCCTCGCCCTTCAGGATATAAAAAACGAGGACCGCCCCCGCGTGGGAGGAAAAGGCTTCGCCTTATCGGTCATGGCCCGGGGCGGCCTACGGGTTCCGCCGGCTCTTTGCATCACCCCCGGGGCTTACCAGGAATTCGTGGCCGCCACCGGGGTCCGGGAGACGATCCTCCTGGAGCTGGGCCGGAAGTCCTTCGAGGACATGCGCTGGGAGGAGATCTGGGACACCTCGCTCAGAATCCGCAACGCCTTTCTGAATTTGCCGCTCCCGCAAAGCCTCCGGGAGAAATTGGCCGCCCCTCTCGAGGCGACGTTCTCCGGGAAGGACGTGGCCGTCCGCTCTTCCGCGCCGGGCGAGGACTCCGCCCAAACCTCCTTTGCCGGCCTCCATGAATCCTATATTCATATTCGGGGCACCGATTCGATCCTGGAACATATCCGCCTCGTCTGGGCTTCCCTGTGGTCCGACCGGGCCCTCCTGTACCGTAAGGAATTGGGTTTGGATGTCCAAAAGAGTTCCATGGCGGTCGTGATCCAGGAGATGATTGACGGGGAAAGATCGGGGGTCGCCTTCGGAAGAAACCCGCTCGACCCGGCCCAGGCGGTGATCGAAGCGGTTTACGGGCTGAACCAGGCCATGGTTGACGGAACCGTGGAGCCGGATCGGTGGATTCTCAAACGGGAAACAGGGGAGGAGATCTCCCATCATGAAGCGAAGCGGGAAAAAACCCTATCCTATGCCCCAGGAGGAGTCCGCCTGGAGCCACTTGCTCCTGACCTTCGCGACAAACCGCCCCTTAGGCCGGCGGAGATCCGAGAAATTTTCGGGCTGACCGGAAAGGCGGAAACGATCTTCGGAAGCCCTCAAGACATGGAGTGGACCTATCGCCGAGATCAGTTGTTTACCCTACAGTCCCGGCCCATCACTACCGGGTCTTCCGAACCGGGCGATGCGCGACGCTGGTACCTGACCCTGCACCGCAGTTTTGAAAATCTCCAGGCTCTCCGCTCGAAGATCGAAGAGGACCTCATCCCCCGCATGGTGCAAGAGGCCGGGGAAATGGCCCAAATTCCTTTATCTCCCCTCTCCGATCGTGAGCTTGCCGGCGAGATCGAGAGGCGCCTCGAAATCAGGAAAAAATGGGATGAGCTTTATAAGGAATACTGCATCCCCTTTGCCCACGGCATGCGCCTCTTCGGGCAGGTATACAACGACCGGGTCAAACCGGAGAACCCCTTCGAGTTCCTGGACCTCCTCGGCGGGATCGATATGATTAGCGTTCAAAGGAACCGCATGATGGCTGGCCTCGTCAGGCGGATTCGCAAAAAACCTCGGCTGGCCGCAAGTCTGAGACGCGGCCGGAAGGAAGGGATGGACTCGGGGTTTCTGCGGGCTCTTGAATCTTTCCTGGCAAAATTCGGTGATCAGAGCTGGAGCAAGGCGCGCTTTGACCGAAACCCCAAGGCCCTTTTCACCCTCCTGATGAACATGGCGCAGAAGGCAAGCCCGCGCCGGGGTCCGGCAGGGAAGACCCGGAAGGTCCTGGAGAGGAATTTCTTTTCCCGCTTCGAGAAAGACCAAAAGGAATTCGCCGCGGAGCTCCTCGATTTGGGCCGGGCAAGCTATCGGCTCCGGGACGATGACAACATCTACTTGGGAAAGATCCAAGCCCAAATTGTCTCAGCCTTGGAGGAAGGCAAAAAACGTCTGCGGCGGAAGGGGCGGTCTTGTCCTCCGCAGGCGGAAGGGCAGGATGTGGCCCGGGCGCTGCGCGACCCGCGCTATAGGTTCCCAAAAGGTTCTTCCCCGGGAATAAAACCGGAGGTGAATAAGGAGAGGATCCGCAGCCGCCAGCTGGTCGGACAACCGGCCGGCCCGGGAATCGCCGCCGGCAAAGCCCGCGTCATTTCGCGCGCCGAGGACCTTTTCGCTTTCCAGCCCGGAGAAATCCTGGTCTGCGACGCCATCGAGCCGAACATGACCTTCGTGGTCCCGCTCGCCGCTGGCATCGTGGAACGGCGCGGCGGCATGCTAATCCACGGAGCGATCATCGCCCGGGAATACGGGATCCCCTGCGTAACCGGGATCCCCGACGCCACTTCTTTAATCCCCAACGGGACCCGGGTGACCGTGGACGGGTACCTTGGGATCGTCACCATCGGCGAGACAGACCTGCCGGGAAAATAGAGCCGCTCCCCGGGTCGCGGCCTCTTTGCGGAATCCATCCCCGCCAAAATCATTTTTCCAAGCGGCTTTGAGGACGATTTCGCGCATCCTGTGCGCAGGCAGGCGTTCCCGCCGATCGCGGGCCGGATCGGGGCGTTCAACCGGCTCCGGGTTAACCCTCCCTCGCCGCTCCGGGGATTCCCTTCTGCAGGCCGGGGTCGAAAATGGACGGCCTCAACTTCTCCCCCGCCAAAAGGCGCGCGATTCTTTTCCCGCCCAGAAAGGAAGGAAGAATCCCGACCCCATTGCATCCTAAATTATAGAGGATCGAAGGATACTCGGGATCGGGGCCGGCCAGACGAATCATGGACTCTGTGTACCCCATGAGGCCGTGCCAATGAAAATCCGGTTTCGGGTTTTTCCAGTCGGCGCCGCAGGAGGATAATACAAAGTCGTCGATCTTGCGGTGGGCGTCCTTCAAATAATTCGCCTGGCGATTGTATTTTTCATTCGGCGAAAGAGCAAGTTCCGGCCCCCCTACGCAAATCAAATCGTGCACGTGACGGCCGTGCTCGTACCGCCTTCGAGTCAGGTAAAAATAGGGGTCCTGGGGCGTTCGGGTATCGCAGGTGAAGTACCGGATCGCCGCGGCGGGTCTCTGGCCGTCCTCTAAATACCCGTTCATGTATCCGACCGTGCCTTTGACCCCGGCCGCGAAGGGCGGCGGGTAGGAGGGGAGACAACGCAATTGCCAGGTTTTGTACCCGTTCGTACAGAGGACCGCGTTGGCGGCGGCTATTGTCTGTTCCGCAGTTTTGACTTCTACTCTTTCGGGGGCCGCATTTATTTCGTTTGCGCTCGTAAGCTCCGCAAGGTGAAACCTCTCCGGATAAGAACTCAGAAGAAACCCGGCCAGTTCTTCGGTCACCAGGCTCGAATTCGTGCATCCCTTCCTTTCCGGAAAAGCGGCGATGAATTGCGGATTCTTGGTTTCGAGCAGAGTCAGGATATGTTCCCGGGGGACCGGGGTGCAGGAATCCCGGTATGGGGAAGGTATGCGCTTCAGGATCTCCGGCTCCTCCGCGAGGAGGATTTTTTCCGTCTTGATCCCCGCTTCCCCGAGCAACCCGATGGTCCGGAGTTGCCCCTCGATTTGCCCGAAGGTGGAATATCCGGCATACCCGATGAATCGGGTCAATGGGGTCTTTAGCCTGGCCAAGGCAAAGACTTCCTCCAAGTCCGCCCAAGTGGCGATCAAATCCCTGCAGGCCTCGACCGCCAGGGTTTTCCCGTACTCGCGGCCGATGTCATCCAGTGGTCTTTCAAAATAGCTGACCACCTGCCCGGCGTTGTGCCCCGTCGCCCCGTGGGCGACTTTATCCGCTTCCAACAGGAGAACCTTACGGGGGGTGTCCCGGAGAAGAAAATACGCAGTCGCCATTCCGGCGATTCCGCCGCCGACGATAACCGTGTCGGGATGAAGATGATTCGATATTCTTTGGATGGGCCGCGATCGTTTTAGTTGGACGATCCATGGCGAATGATACCTCATTGAAAAACCTCGTTTGCCCCATTCCTTCGGCGATTGGCCGGCGGTCCGGGGTCTTTTCCTTCGCGGAGCAACTTATCACTTTCCTCAGCTGTGGGGAGAAGGCCGCAGCCGGCATTTGACCAATTCTCGCTCAGCCTGAAAGCAGAAGAATTCCCCGGGCGGTCCACGCCGCAGTCCGGATCCAGTTGGTCTTCACCAAAGATCGGTGGAGGATCGGGTCAAACCTCTTCGTCAAGCGGTGGTGATAAGGCCCCTGCAGGGCGAAGGTGGAAACCCAGGTCGCCGCAAGCAAACCAGCATTAAACCAGGCGTAGAAAGGGAGAAAAGCCTCCGGCTGCCTCCAGAGGAGAAGAAGCGCGGTGATCAATTCCCCTGCCATTACCGGGATAACCACCCATCCGGTCCGCCGGGTGTTCTCTTTCTCATAGGCGGCAAAAGCTTCTTTCCCGACCCGCCCCAGCAGGGGATAATGGACCGCCTGCGCAAACCAGATCACGCCGATCATAAAGAGGGTCGAAAAAAGGTGAATCTGAAAGACGGTTTTCATTTCCCCCTCCCAATTCTATTTCTGAAGGGCTTGGGCGACGGCCTCGCCGGTCCGCCTCCCGGAGGCCATGGCCCACTGCAGGGAAGCCGGGTTCGCGTATTCTCCGCAGACATAGACACCCGGACGTACCGGATGAACGGGGGCGGTCGGGTCGGGCAGCGGCGGAACCTGCAGGGGCAGGGCGTGGCGGATCCAGTAGGTGCGCAGATGCCTCCAGGCGGAAACCTTCGAGCCGAACCATTCGGAAAGCTGGGAGCGCACGGCTTCCGCCAGCCGATCTTCATCGAGTGCGGGCAGGCCGATGATCGTGGCGGCAATCAGGGTCCGGCCCGAGGGGGCGTAGGTCGGGGCGATCCGGCTGAGGATCGTCAGGCTGTTCACCGGCCCTTGGCCTTCGCCGTTCAAGATCAGCAGGGGCTCATTCAGGGGCAGTTCGTCGGCCGCAAAATAAACGCAGGTCGCACTCCGGGACCCCGGCCGCTTTTCCTCCCCCAGGAGGCGGGCGGTTTCCGGCCCTTCCGCGGCCAGAACCAGAGCCTGTGCCGTCAGCTTCTCTCCCGAGGAAAGAAGCACGCTTTGGTCCTGCATCGATTCGACTCGGGAATTCAAACGAATCGACCCGGCAGGCAGGCGGGAAGCGATTTGCTCCGGAATGGCGCCCATGCCCCGGGCCGGAAGGGCCGTCTCCCCGGAGGAAAACATGCGGAAGCCGAACTCGAACATCCGGCTGGAGATTTCCAGCTCCCGGTTAAAAAAAACGCCGCCGAGAAAAGGACGGAAGAACCGATCGATCATCTTTTCCGAAAATCCCAGATCCTGCAGCGCCTTTAAGGTGGTCGTTTCCGGGCGGCTGAATAATCCCTCTACGGAGCCCTCCAGGGTCTTGCGGCGAAGCCGGCCCACCCGGGTTTTATCCCCGAAGGTCCCAATGGGAGAGAACACACCCGTCAAGGCTTCCAGGGGATGCCGCCAGGGATCGGCGACCTTGTGAAATTTCCCGCCGAACCAGACCATGGCTCCGGGATAAAAATAATGCAGCTCCAATGCCTTGTAATCCAGGACCCGTTGCGCTTCCGGATAAGCGGTCAAAAGGACCTGGAACCCCCGATCCAGGAGGAACCCCTCAACTCTGTCCGTCCGCACCCGTCCCCCGACTGCGTCAGAGGCTTCAACAAGGAGAAAGGGAACCCCGCTTTCCTGAAGTTTCAGGGCGCAGCACAAACCGGCCAGTCCGCCTCCCACAACGATCACTTCGGCTTTCTCTTCCACAGGGGCTTACCTCCTCGATCCGTTTTTTTCAAGAATTTTTTGCAGATCATCGGGCCCTATCTCTTCCCCCGCGGCCAGGATCTTTTGCACGGTTTCGAAAACGGCCCGTTCCTTTTTCTGCAGGTCCTTGCCCCTTTTCATCAGGGAATTCATGGGTATGGCCATGCGGGGATTTTCTCTCAGGAGTTTTTCGTGCCGGGCGAGAAAGGCCCAGTAGAGAGGGGTGATCGGGCAATTTCGCTTTGGGTCAAACCGGCAATCCCTGCAGAAATCACTCATCCGGTCGATATAGGCGGCGCCGGATATGTAGGGTTTGGTGGTCATGAGCCCGCCCACGGCGAAGGTTCCCATGGCCAGCACGTTGGGTTCCACCACCCAGTCATAAGCATCCGTGTAAGCAACCCAGAACCAATCGGTGATCTCCCTCGGCCGGACATCGAGGAGGGTTGCAAGGTTGGCGAGGATCATGAGCCGGGTGATGTGGTGGCTATACCCTTCCGCCCACACGTCCGCCGCCACCCGATCCAGGCAGGACAGGCCGGATTTCTGCCCCCAGTAGGCCGGCGGAAGAGGCGTCTCGCCGGATAAGAAGTTCGGCTCCGCTCCCCCGTCGGGGTCCGCAGGATGGGGGGATGAAGGCCAGGGTTTTCCGCGCCATTGCCGGTACCCGCCGTCTCCGGGCGCTGCCGCAACCGGCGGGCCCCCCCCAGGAAGGCGGCGAAATCCGTCGGTGGCCAGGTGGACATGGCGGACAAATTCCCTCCACCCCAGGATCTGGCGGATGAATCCTTCCTTGCTCGCCAGGGGGATTTCCATCTTTTCCGTATCTCTTAGAATATTCCGGGGAGTCAACCGGTGGATGTTCAGCAGAGCGGACAGACGGGTATGGAAAAGCCCGGTTGACAGAGTGGACATTGCGTCCTCGTAAGGGCCGAAAAAGGGGAGACATTTTTTTTTCGCCCAGTCCCAGAGGTTCGGGCATCGGAGGCCGTCGCCGGCAGATGGTCCAGGTCAAGGGTGCCCGGGTGCTGGGAAAAGGTCTGCTCAATCAACCGGCCGACCTCCTCTTTAATCGGATCCCGGGGAAAAGCGGGGGGCCCCGGTGCCGGAGGGGTTCCTTTCCAAGGTAGCCGGTTCTCCCGGTCGAAGCTGATTTTGCCTCCTTCCGGTTTCCCGTCCCTCATGAGGATCCCGCTCTCCCGGCGTATGGACCGATAGAAGGTGTCCATCCGCCAGGGAGGAGTCTCCACGGCGGAGGAGGAGAACTGTTCCCGGGTTGTAAGCCAGCCTTCATGGGGAAGGAACCGGACGGCTTTGGCCTTGACCAGAGGCTCCAGATCCGAACGCAGTTCCCGCTCCGCAGGCTCCATGACCTGCAGCGGGCCGAGCTCTTTTACCAACGGCTCAAGGGCGGTGCGGTAGGCGCCCCGGGCGACGAGGTGGCGGACCGCTACTCCTCTTGCGGCCTGCTCCAGGGCAAAGTGCCTGAGGTTCGCAAGGATGAGGGCCAGTTTTTGCTTGTGGTAGGGTCTGCGGGAGGCCTTCCAGGGGTTTTCCACCAGGACGATCCCAAGGTTGTTCGGATTTTCCCTGGATAACGGCCCGATTCTATCGGTGATCTGGTCATAAGGGACATAAAGCCAGCGTCGTCCCCGTGGATCCGGCTGACTCTTCATTAATTCTTGCATGAAAAAACTCATCGGAAGCCTTTTCTTCGCCCTGTCGCCTGGAGTCAGGGCGACTGGTTAATTGGACCAGAAAAATAAAATTCGCATTCTATTCCCGCTTTAATATTTGGCTTTGTTCCAAAGTTACGTGATAAAGGGTTTTTGAAGTTATCCAGAGGATGGTAGTGAGCGAAGAGATTTTAGCCGATACCCCAGAGATATCGGCGGCCCAAAGGGGAAAATCTCGAAGTGAACGTGGCTTCCTGTGGATAACTTCAGTTGACCAGCTTTCTAAATAGCCAAAAGAATCCGAAGAGGTATAAGTCTTTCTAAAATGCTTAAAGCTCAAAAATCGGGTCTTCGCTAAACACTCTCTCTAATCAGGAGGGGGTTACATTGTTCCCCTTAAGGACAAATATGCCAATCTCCAAATTCTTGAGAGAGTTGATTTCAAATAGGCTCATCACGTAACTTTGGAACAACGTCTAATATTTTATCCAATTTATTATGATATCGGAACCGAAAAACCCGGTTTTGAGACTTAAATGCGGCCGAGTCATAGCCGGCCAAAAACATGTAGCAGGGATTCCTTTGACAACCGCTACACGACTCACTTTGGCTCTTCTCCAAGCCAAATATCTCATCCCTTTATTCGGGGAGTCCGAAATTTCCGAAAGAGATATAAACTTTTTACAAGGCTTCTGAAACTGCGAGAAGGCCAAATAGCCGAGAATCGCTTTCCAGGACTCAGGGTTGAAAAAATTCGCTTTGAGGAGTTGGCAGAAGATTTCTTGAATGACTATCGGGTGAATGGAAAGAAATCAATTGACCGTGCAGAACTAAGTGTGAAGCACTTGAGTGATTCTTTTGGCGGGATGAGGGTAGTGGACATTACCACCGATCGAATCAGGACGTATATCCTCCAGAGGCAAGAAGGGGGGGTGAAGAACGGGACAATAAACAGAGAGTTGACAGCCCTGAAGCGCATGATTAACCTCGGGAAGCAAATGACTCCACCCAAGGTTGTCAATTTACCCTATATCCCCCGTTTGCAGGAAAGCGTCCCGAGACAGGGGTATTTCGAGCATTCGGAATATCTGGCGTTGAAAAAAGCCCTACCTGCCTACTTGCGGCCAGTTGTGACGATGGCCTATCACACAGGCATGCGTAAAGAAGAAATTTTGGGACTTCGTTGGAGCCAGGTAGATTTGCTTGATAACAAGATCACACTGAACCCTGAAGACACCAAAAACAGAGAGGGCCGGGTGATCTACTTGCAGGGTGAATTGCTTGAGACGATCCATTTCCAGAGAGTCTATAGAGAGCAAAAATTTCCCGAGTGTCCATGGGTTTTCATCAACCCGGATGGTGAGCGGATCGGGGAATTTCGGAAAACCTGGAAGACCGCTTGCCGGCAGGCAGGCGTTGAAAACAGGTTGATGCATGATTTTCGCCGGACCGGAGTCCGGAATATGGTAAGGGCAGGCGTGCCGGAAAGGGTCGCAATGGCTATTAGTGGCCATCGGACCAGGTCAGTCTTTGAGCGTTACAACATCGTCAACGAAGATGACCTGAAGAGGGCTTCTGAGCGAGTCGAAGCCTACCACATCGAACGTGCCCAGATGGAAAACGGGCACAATTTGGGCACAGTCCAGGCACAGGAGGCCCAAATTCAGTTAGCGGACAAGCCCGCAATTCATTGATGGACAAGGGTTTGAAGGATGGGAAGTCTTAAAAGGCTTGATAATACTAAAATAAAAAAGGGACTGCAATGTAACTCCTTGCAATCCCTTCTTATTTTTGGTGGGCGGTAAGGGAGTTGAACCCCCGACCTCCGGTATGTGAGACCGGCGCTCTAACCAACTGAGCTAACCGCCCAAGAAAGCCTAACGCCCAAAATGCGCTAAAATGTCTAAATTTCTAAAATGAACTATTATTAGGATACAGAAAACAAAAAGAATTGTCCAGCAAAATTCTTTTTGCCACACCTTCCCCCTCCTGCATTTTTTCCAGGCTTGAATTATAATCTCCCTTTGGTAGAATAATCCTGTGGCTTGGCTGAATTTTTCTAAAAACCGATCTTAACCAAATGAAGAGCGCCCAAGGGTCTGCAATCATTAAAGGACGTTCTTTTTGTCCTGAAACGGGAGAACTTTTTTATGTCCTGGCGGTCACTTTCGTCCTTCTTCTGGGAGGAGCGGTATCCTTTTATTTCCTGGAGCGGGGGGCGAACAAGGCCGTCGAAAGCATCGGTTCGGCCGTTTACTGGGCTTTCATCTATGACCACCACCGGGTATGGAGATATTTCTCCCTCCACCGCGGGAGGGCGGGTGGTCGCCGTTGTCGTGGTGATCTCGGGCTCGGGGAGGAAAACCCGTGGATCGGGGATGAAATCACCCGGAATATCACCCAGTTTCTTTGTTCCCGCCTGCGCAAGGCGGATGAAGACACGATCAAGCTGACGACGGCCTTGTCTTTGGCGCTCAGCAAATAGAAAATAGGGTGTAGGGAGTTGGGGGGTGGGAAAAAGGGAACTTGGGCAGAGCGAATGGGAAATAACTAAGGATCGGGGAATGATGGAATTCCCGAATATGAAAAAAAATCGAAATATAATGTCTTGTTTACTCTGCGATCTCCGCGGTCTCTGCGGTGAATATTTTCTGACAGGAGAAGAAAAATGAAATTGGAAGTGAGTTTACAAGAGAATTTTTTCTTTAAAGCGGTCTGCGGCAGCCACGAGATTTTTACCGATCAACACGCCCCTGAGGGAGGAACGGATAAAGCCATGACTCCGGCGGAACTTTTCATCGCCTCCATAGGAACCTGTATCGGGGTTTATGCCGTTCGGTTTTGCAAACGCCACAATTTGCCCACGGAAGGGATGAAAGTCCTGATGGATTGGACGGTGGTAAAAGACCCCGTACGCATCGGGTCGATAAAGGCGGAGATCCATTATCCCCATGACATTCCGGAGACGGAACGAAAAGGGCTGCTGCGCATGGCCGAAGCCTGCTTTGTACATGAAACCATTCTCCATAAGCCCGAGATTGTGGTCGAATTGAAATAATTCTTCACCGCAGAGAGCGCAGAGACCGCGGAGACTAAAATATGATTTCAGCAAAAATCAAAAACCGAAATGAATAGATTGTTGCTTTTTGAATAAGTTCTTCTCTGCGGCCTCTGCGCTCTCTGCGGTGAATAGTTTTTTATGGAAAATTTAATTGAAGTCGCCAAAGGGGATCGGCCGGCTGACCTTCTCTTGCGAGGCGCCCGGGTTGTCAACGTCTTCACGGGAGAGGTTTACCCTGCCAATATCGCCATTGCCGGGGAATGGATCGCCGGAGTGGGCGAGGATTACACGGAGGGCCGAGAGGCCCTCGATTTGGAGGGTGTCTTTCTCGCCCCCGGTTTGATCAATGGGCACCTCCACCTCGAAAGCTCTCTTCTCTCGCCGGGAGAATACGCCCGTTTGGCCCTGCCCCGCGGCACCACCACCGTTGTTTTGGATCCCCATGAAATCGCCAATGTCCTCGGAGTCTCGGGAATTCATGCCTTGATTGAAGCCAGCAGGGATTTGCCTTTGGATTTTTTCTTCATGGCCCCCTCCTGTGTTCCCGCCACTCCTTTGGAGACCGCCGGGGCCAACTTGTCGGTGAAAGAGATTGAAAAATTATTGAGTGAACCCGGAGTTCTCGGGCTGGGAGAAATGATGAATTTTCCGGGCGTTCTCCATCAAGATCCCGAGGTCTTAGGGAAAATTCGGGCAGCCCGAAAAGCCTTGAAATCCATTGATGGTCATGCCCCGCTGTTGTCCGGAAAAAAATTGAACGCCTACATCGCCTCCGGGATTGAATCCGACCACGAAAGTACCCGCCAAGAGGAAGCTCTGGAAAAACTCCGACTGGGGATGTGGTTGATGATCCGGGAAGGCTCGGCGGCAAAAAATCTCAAAGACTTGTTGCCGGCGGTAACCCCTCAAAATAGCCGCCGCTGCCTCTTCGTTTTGGATGACCTTGAAGCGGCGGATCTCCTGCAAAGGGGGGAAATGGACCACCTTCTGCGAAAATCGACCCACAGGGGGTTGAATCCCATTACCGCGATTCAGATGGCCACTTTCAATCCGGCGGAGAGGTTCGGGTTTAAAGACCGCGGGGCGATCGCCCCCGGGCGCCGGGCAGATATCATTGCCCTGGCTGATTTGAAGGAATTTCGCCCCCATTTCGTGATCAAAAACGGAAGGGTCGCGGCCCGGGAAGGCATGGCTTACCCCTTTGGAGTGAAAGATTGGGACGAAAGAACCTTGCGGACCGTGAAAATCAAGCCGTTGAATGACTTTGTTTTTGACCTCCCGCTGCCCGGAGAAAAGGCCTGGGCCATCGGGCTGGTTCCCGATCAAATTCTCACTCGGAAACTTGCCGTCTTCGTCAGAAAGGATTCCCGGGGATTGGTTCGGTCTGATCCGGAATCAGACGTCTTGAAGATCGCCGTCGTCGAACGGCATCGGGCTTCCGGTCGGGTTGGCTTGGGCCTCGTCAACGGGTTGGGATTGAAGAGGGGAGCGTTAGCCACGTCGGTGGCCCATGATTCTCACAACATCATTGTCGCAGGTGCAAACGATTCTGATATGAAGACTGCGGTTCAAGAAATTGAAAGGATGCAGGGGGGCTTTGTGGCGGTGGAAGGAGGGAAGGTCCTGGCGGGTTTGCCTCTTCCCGTGGCCGGGCTTATGTCTCTGCAGCCGGCGGAGACGGTGGCAGCCGGAATGGAAAGTCTGAACCAGGCCGCGCGTGAAATTGGCGCCACCCTTCAGAACCCTTTCATCACCCTTTCTTTCCTGGCCCTTCCCGTCATCCCCGAGCTAAGAATCACCGACCAAGGCATGGTTGACGTTTCCGAATTTCGCATTGTCCCTCTTGAGGCCTGATTGCTTTTTGTTTGGAACCCTTTATCCTTCCCTCATAATTTCCAGGTTTGTCCCCTTGATAATATTTCCGCATAAGTTAGAGATGGGATTAATCAACCAGATTCGTTTTTCGCCAATATTCACAGGATAAAATCAGCATCACGCGAAAGTTAATTATTTCATCAACGTCCCCTAACTCGTCCCCTAACTGAAATCCGCTTAATGTCAGAGGAACAATGGTTTCGATTGTAGGGGCGTCCGGCCGGACGGCCATTTTCGGCCCCGCGCTTCGCGGGACAAGGCGCGCAAAAACTGGGGATTGCGGCGCACCTACGGGTGCGCCGCAATGACGAAGCCGTTAATAGTTCTTCTTCAGGAAGTCGATGCTCTTCATGAGGTTGGCGGCGCATTCATCGAAGCCCTTCTTCTGGGTCAGTTCGATGGCAATGTAGTTGACCTTGTTTTTGGCCAGGATCTCCAAAACCGGGGCAATCGGCAGCTCGTTCTCCTGAAGGATGTCGGTGGTTTTATGTTCCGCGGACGAACTCTTTAAATGGCTATAACCCAGGCGGCCGACATTTTTTTCCAGAAAAGCCTTGGCATCCTCTGGTTTGGTCACGACGCGGGAAACGGCGAAGAAGTTCGCGATATCCATCTGCCATTTCACATTGGAATTCACATTCGCCAGGAACTCCGTGAATCCATAGGCCGCCATGCCGTCGCCCTTGAGGGCTTCCCCGGCGTGTTCCGCCACATACTGCAGACCGGCGGCCTTGGCCATGTTTCCGGCGCGGTTGGCGGTTTTGACGATTCTGTACAGCTCGCCTAAAGTCCAGGCCTGTTTCTTGGGATCCAGGTTGAATTCATTTCCAAACGCCAGGGAGCGGACGGTCTTCGGCCCTTCAAAAACCGCCGCGTTGGGCACCGCCCGGGACATAATTTCCCAGAAAGCCGCGTCCAGCAGGCCGATCTGCGCCGCGTAGCCGATCTCGATTCCCCTCGCCTTGGCGTAAGCGGCAAGTTCCTTGCATTCGGCCAGGGTCAGTTTGGCGGTCGGGTCTCGGAGTTCGATCCAGGGGAATCCGTTTGAGTAAGCATAATCAACCATGACCTTGGCATTGGCAAGGGAAACCGGAAGGGCCTGGAGGAAATTCGTGGTGGTAAAGCCGATCTTTAAATCCGGATACTTCGCCAAAGCGAATTTTTCCGCCGCCGAAGCGCCGCTTACCAGAAAAGCGACCGTCAAAACAAGCGCTGCCACAACTACCGCACTTTTCTTCATCTACCTGCTCCTTTCTTTCGTCCAATAAAATTTCGCCTTGTCGTCCCGAAGAGGAATCTTTTGTTCTCTTCCGGCTGCCAGCGTTTAGACCACGATGATTTTAATGATTCCGAAAGAAATTTGCAATAAAAAAAGGGGGAGATTTCTCTCCCCCTTTTCCTCCGGCCCTTTTAGGTGGAGCGGACTTCCTGCCGCATGAACACGGCGTAGGAGATCGCGAAAAAGATCATGGTGATGGCGATCAGGGTGATGATGTGCGGCAAGACGATGGAGAGGCTCTGGCCCAGCGGAAGGGGGTTCTGGAAACGGGAGATGGACAGGCGCTCCATCGGCCCCATCAGGAGCAGAGACTGCGTCGTTTTCTGGAGCGGGTTGAGAACAATGGTCGTCCCCTCGCTGTACAGGGTCATGGGCGAAATGTACGAGATCAGTTTCTTCGCCTGCGCCTGGGTCACCATTATTTCCGGATTCCGTTCCGCGGCCCGGGGATCCACCGGGAAGAAAGCGTCTCCGGCCATATCCGCCACAAAACCCACGAAAAACGAAAAACAGATCCAAAAAGCAATGGCCGCCAGGGCGGAGGTCGCCATGCTCCGGAAGGTAATGGAGAAAAGAATGGAAATGGCCAGCCAGAAGGAGATGTAAAAGATGCTGAGAACCAGATAGATCAGCAACCGCCAGAGCTCCTCCGGCCCCGGCACCACCCCGATGAGGCGCAGCCCCAGCCCGGAAATCAGCAGGACGATGGACAGGAGCATGATGGTGATCAGGATCGCCCCGGCCAGGAATTTCCCGTTGATGATCGAGTCCCGGTAAATCGGCTGGGAAACGAGCTTGCTCAAGGTCCGGGAGCTTCGCTCCCGGTTGACGGCGTCAAAGCCCAATACAATCCCGATGAGCGGCCCGAAGAAGGCGATAAAGGAAACAAGGGAAAACAGTTTCCCGGAAGTGAAAAGCATCAGGAAGACGAACGTCGGCTTGGCGACATCCTTCAACTCATCCCGCAGGGTTGTGCCCACCATGTACGCCATCACCAGGCTGACGATCAAAATCAGGGTGAAGAGCAGGATGAAGCGGGTGCTGCTGAAGTGGTCTGCCAGCTCTTTCCGGCAGATGGTCCAGATTCCGGTCACGACTGGCCCTCCTTGAAGTACTTCATGTAAATCTCTTCCAGGGTGTACTTTTCCTGGCCGATGCCGAATTTCTCCTCGGCCAGATCGTCAATGCGGCCCATGGCGACCATGTTCCCCTTGAGCATGATTCCGACCCGATGGCTGATCTTCTGCACCTGGTCCAAGAGGTGGGAAGAGAAAAAAACCGTGATCTTTTTGTTTTCGCTCATCAACCGGATGACTTCCAGCATTTGGAGCGCGCCGTCCGGGTCCAGCCCTAAGGTGGGCTCATCCAGGAAAACGACCTGGGGTTCCTTGAGAAGAACCTCGGCGATCCCCAAGCGCTGCCTCATGCCGCGGGAATAGGCGCCGACCTTTTTTCGCAGATCGACTTCCAGGCCTACGAGCCTTAGGACTTCTTCCACCTTCGGGCGAGCCACTTCATCCGCAATGCCGTTCAGGCGGCTCATGAAGAGCAGGTTCTGGGCGGCGTTCATGTCGTCGTAAAATCCCACGTTTTCGGGAAGGTAGCCGACGACCTTCTTGACCTTCAGGGGATCGCGGGTGGGATCGAAGCCGCAGACCCAGGCCTTGCCCGAGGTGGGCTCGCTGAGACCCAGGAGCATGAGGAGAGTTGTTGTCTTCCCCGCCCCGTTGGGCCCCAGAAACCCGAAAACCTCCCCCTTGTCGATTTTCAGGTTCAGGCGGTTGACCGCCACCTGTTCTCCATAAACCTTCGTGAGGTCCTGGGTTTCAATGACCGTCTGTCCGTTCACCTTACCGCCTCCCTAACCAGAGGAAGAGTCCTCCCATTCCGGCAATGACCACAATAATAATGATGATGCCGATCCAGCCCCAAGCGGAGGAGGTTTTAACCGACACGCGGAACTCGACGGTTTTGTTGCTGCCTCTTTCGCCATCGACGGAGACTCCCACCGAGTAATCCCCCACCAAAGCCTGGGCCGCCGGGGTGATGGTCACTTCCACCTGTTTCATGGCGTTGGGCTCCAGAGCCTCGATCTTCTCCGGCTTGAACTCCACTTTCCAGTTTTCCGGCTTGAAGGAGCTGAAGGAGACGTTTCGATTGACCGCCGAACCGGTGTTTTTCACGAACACGGAGATGATCGAGGGTTTCCCGGTAAAAGCGTCCAACGACAGGAGGCCGGTGGGCGTCCCGGCGTCGAGCTTAAATATCCCGGTGAGCACCACCGTGAGTTTGGCTTCGGCCTTTTTCTCCCCCGAGGAAACCTGGACCACAACGGGGAAAGAGCCGGAGGTGGCGTCCTTGGCCGGGTTCACCTCAACCGCAATGGTCTGGCTCTGGCCGCCCTTGATGCGGAAACTGGAAATCTGCTTCTGCTCATAGGCGGGTTTGAAGCTCACTTCCCATTTGGGAGGAACCTGCGCCGAAATGTTGAAGTTGCGGTCGCTTTCGGCTTTGTTGTTCACTTCGAGAGAAAATTCAAAGCGCGCATCGGTCTGGCCCTGAAGGACCGGATAGGAAGTTGTGATGGTAATATCCTCCGCTATGGAGGAGCGCTCCTGGACGTTGGCCGTAATCGTCTGCGAAGAGGTGAACTTCCCGTCCTGGGTCTGGGCATCGATCTTGAACTGGTAGGTCCCCGGTTTCATCCCTTTGTCGGGATCGGCCACAAACGTCAGGGTCTTGCTCTTCGTGGCGGGAACCGGAACGGCGTTGACCGTGTAATTGGGGGCCTTCAGGGAGGCTTTCCACCCCTTGGGCGTCTCGGAAATCCTGAGCAGGATGCTTTCATCGGTCCGCCCTTTGTTTTCAACGGTCAGTTCCAGGCGGATGGACTCCCCGGGAGCCGCATAAATCCCGGAAAATTCGCTGAAGATGGCAAACCCTCTCTCCGGGCGGGGGATGTCCTTTTCTCCCTGGGCAAAAGCCAAACTGCCCAGGCTGAGCGCTGTTAAAATCGCCAAAAACAAAATACCCTTCCCTTTCAGACCACGACCAATCATTTTTTCAGCCTCCTCTATTATTTTTATAGGTTTTATTTCGGCAATAAGTATGAGGGCTTAAAATGCGGTAATTATCCCTGGTGGCACTGCCCCTCGAAGACTGATATTAAAATAATGGGAAAACGGGTTTTTGTCAAGGCCAATAAAGCCCAATAGGAAATAAAAAGCCTCGGGGCAAATTAAGGCGCATGGCGGGAAAACCTAAGGATTCCAGTAGTTCGCTCGAACCCTGGAATCCTTGGCCCCTTGAACCCTTATTTTATATTTTTACCAGCCGCACCTTGGAATCGTAAAATACGGCGCTGCCGCCTACCGGGTCCTGGAGCGTCGTGTTTTTTAGGTAGGGGTCGATCCACATGGCCGCGTTCAGGTGAACCCCCTTCCCGCGGCGCGGGTCTCCTTTGAGGACTTTCCCGTCGATGGTCACATCCCCGGCCCCGGTGGCCCAGTGCCCGTATCCCAGGTTGAAAGTCGCGATCCCCGGCTTGATGGTCTGGGTAACCTTCACCTGCCCGATCATTTCCTTCTTGCGGCCGTTGCGGAAATCCCACACCCCCTCGGGATTCGTAGCCGAAACCACCTTCACCCGGTCCCCGTCTTTGAGGCCCAGGCGGTCGGCATCGCTCTTGTGAACGATGACGGCATTTTCCGGGATCATGGATAGGAGCCAATAATTGGTAATGGTCCGCGATTTGGTCTGGGTGACTTCCTTCTGGGTGATCAAATGAAGATCCCCGGTCAGGCCATCGGCTTCCAGGGCTTTCCCCAGGGAGGATTGGATGGGAACGTAGGTTGCATAACCGGGGTTGGGCTTGCCGGTAAAAGCGCTGCGGGTCCGGGCCGTTTTCTCCTGGTACATGTTGATCAACCGCCCGTACTTGTTGGCGACCTGGTCTCCCCTAAAGATCTCGGAATAATCCTGATACCTTCCCCCGCGGTTGAGGACATAAATGACCTTTCTCCAGTTAGCTTCGCCGCAGGCTTTTTTCCATTTCTCCGGGTCGAAGACGGATTTGGGAAGATGGGCCCGCGATTTCAGGAAAAGCTCAACTTCCTTCTCATCCGCCTCGGGAACCGGTTTCCCGTCCGTAGCGATGTTGGCCACCATCTTCAGATAAAAATCCTCCGGACGGGTGAAATCCATTCCCGGCCCGAAACCGTCCTTCCCGAAGCCCGGGAGATTCATTCGCTCCGCCAGGGCCATCATCGTGGCTTCAAAGCTGATGGGCATCTCCTCCCCGAAAACCCTAACGGTTTCAGGGATGGGGGCCAGAACCGGGTTTCTCACCCCCTGCAGGCGAACCGGCATGCTCGGGTGGGACCCCTGGAATTCCCAGCGCTCCAGGTAGCTCAGGTCCGGGAAAATGTAATCGGCGTAAATGCTGGTGGAGCCGATCCCGATATCCCAGGTTACGAAGAGAGGAATCTTGCCAAGGTCGACGAGAATTTCATGGGTGGTCTGCCCGGCGGGCAAGGAATAGTTCGGCGCCCCCATGTAAAGGAAGTAGGCCTTTACCGGGTAGGGATAGGCGTCCCCCATGGAAGGGATGATTTCCTGGTAAACGTCTGAAGCCAGGGGCCACCAGTTCCGCTTGGCCGGATACCCCGCAAAGAGCGTCGTGTCTTCATAACGCACATCGTGGCGGATGTTGCTGATCCCGAAGCTGGAAAGCTTTTGCGGATGCATTCGGCTCAGGGCAAAGGGCTGCCCTTCCCTTCCTCCCGTCGTGTTGAAGGTGGACAGGGAAATCAACCCGCCGCGATAGTCATAGTTGCCGATAAGCAGGGCCAAGTTATAATAGGCCAGAACGTTATAGAAGCCGTTCGTGTGCTGGGAAACCCCGCGGTGGATGTCGATCGACGCCTTTCGCCCATAGGAAGTAAACTCCTTGGCCACTTCTTCGATATCCTTTACCGGGATCCCGGAGATCCGCGCCCACTCTTCCATGGATTTTTCGCCGGCCGAATCCGCCAAAATCTGGAGGGCAGATTTCACCTGGATTTCTTTCCCGTCCGCGGTTTTGACCCGCGTATCCACCAGCAGGTCGCCTTTGACCGCTTCCTTGTCGTCATTGGGATCAACTTTGACCGGCTTGCCGTCTCTTAACGCCACCAGGTACTCGAAATCGTATTCCTTGCCGTCTTTGTTCTTGCGGACCTCCTTGGGAGCGAGCCCGATCTCCGAAGCCCGGAGGAAATTTTCCGGCTGGCCGTCCTTTATTTTGACCAGCCATACGGCATTGCACCAGGTCGGTTCATTCGCCGCCTTGGCCGCTGCCCGGTTGGCGTTTTCCAGGTACCCGGCGTTGTAGCGCTTGTTTTTCAAGATCCACTGCATCATCCCCAGGGCGAGAGCCCCGTCCCCGCCGGGGTTGATCGGCAGGTACTTCCAAGCCTTGGACGCTAATTTGGAGAACCGGGGATCCGCCACGGCGATTTTGGTCTTTCCGGAAGTGATGTTCGGGATCAGGCGGGCTGCCCGGTTGGGGGGGCCATAGTTGGCGTCCAGGAGATTGGCCCCCACAAAGAGGACGAATTCCGACCCTTCGAGTTCCGTCTGCCAGTAAAATTTAGCGCCGCCCCTCCAGGACCCTTCGTCATACTGCTCACTCATGGCCTTTCCCGAAAAGTAAAGGGATCCCTGGCAAACCGTGGTGTGCCCGTGGCGGTTGGCTGTCCCGAGGGCGTCGCCGAAGAAACGGCCGGCGGAGAAATCGCTCCGCCCCCCTTTCATCCGTCCCCACCCAAAGACGACCTGGTTGTTTTTCGGGCCCAGGTCGGGGTGGTCCGGGTCGATCAGATACGGGAGTTGGGCGGCATACTTCTTCTTGTACTCTTCCACCGCAGCCCTTTTCTCTTCGGAGGTCTTGGCCCGGCGGATTGGAGCCAAACCATCGGACAGTTCTTTGAAAATCTTGGGATCCCTCAAGACCGCGATATTGGTCAGCCCCTCAACCTGCCGATTTTCTTCCCCCGAAACGTCCTTGAAAAGGACTCCCCCGTTGACGATCTCTTCGATCGCCTGTTCGAAGGGGACGGTTTTCCACTTTCCCTCCCCGCGCTTCCCGGCCCGTTTGAGGACTTTGGTGATCCGGTAAGGGTCGTACACGGTCTGTAAGCCGGCCTGTCCTTTCGGGCAAATGGCCATGTCGACGGTGTTGACCTCGAAGGGGGAGGACTTGTGGGGAATATGGGGGACGGAAACAAAAGGGTCATAAGGGTTACCGTCGATCTTCAGGGCAACGGCCGAACCGTTCTTTCGGAAAAGCTTGACTTTGATCCCGCATCCCGTGTTGCACTGCAGGCAGATCGTGTAAAGGGTGTTCTCGGCGCGGATCAGTTCATATTCTTCCTCGGGAGTTAGAGTTCCGGCTTCGGCCCTTTTCATCAAATCCGTGGCCCACTCGAACTGCGAGGAGAGGAGAGCGCCACCGAGGATGGCAGAACACTTTAGGAATTCTCTCCGACCCAATCCATTTTTTGTATTTTTCATCTCGTCCATTCCGTTTCTCCCCTTTACGGCAGTATATAAAATACTCTTGGTTTCGCTTTGGCGGAGTCCGCAAAAACCGGCGCATAACCCGGATACCCGACTATCTTCGCGATCTCTTTCTGGCTCTTCCCTTTGAGGGCTTCATATTTCAATTTGACCTCCCCCTTCCCTTTCACTTCCCGTAGCACCTTGACCTTGTTCTGTTGCATCACCTTGTAGAGGAGGCTTTCTTGATCCGTAAGGTCCCCAAAATAATTCGCCCTGGCAATACAAGTGCTCACGCACATGGGAACCATTCCATTTTTCAAGCGGTGGTAACAAAAGTGGCATTTTCGAGCTGTCCCAAAAGGAAGTTGATATTTTTCCCGGGGCCACTTTCTGCTGTATTCCCAGGTAGGGGCTTTTTCGTAATCTTGAACTTTTGGGGTGTCATCCGTGTAGAAGGCGCCGGAATCCAGGCCCCTGGCTTTATAGGGGCAGGCGATCACACAGCGCCCGCATCCGATGCAGGCTTCATAATTCATCATCACGATGCCGTTGCTGATCCCCTCTTTGCTTTTCCAGGTGGCCTTCCCTTCGCCTTTATTCGGGCATACTTCCACGCAGGGGGGGTCGTCACATTGGAGACAGGGCCTTGGCGTAAAGCGCCTCTTCACCTTGGGGAAGACTCCAATTTCTTCTTCATAGACCGGGCGGTAGACGATTCCGGGGGGGCTTTTCTGCTCGGCAACGCAGCCGGCCGTGCAGGCGTGGCAGAGAACGCACCTCCGGAGGTCGATGAGCATGGCCCACTGGGGGGAAGGTTTTGCCAACGCTCTTTTTATATCTTCCTGGGTGACGGTTAGTTCGTCTTTTCCTTCAAACATTTACTTTACCTCCCGGTTATGGCAGATATAACAATTCGACCGCAGATCAAAGGCCTGCTTACCATTATGACAAGTCCCGCAGGATATAGACTGTCGCCGGTGGATCATTTTGGCTGTCTGGTGCTGTTCCTTCGTGACAAAAGTAATGGGATGGCATTCGGTACAATTGAACCCCATGGCTTCAACATGAGTATCATGGCTGAAGGTCACTTCTCCGACCCGTTTTACCGGATATTTGACGTCACCGCCCCCGATCTTTGCAGATACGATCGATGCTAAGATCAATACCAGGATGACACCAAGCCCAATCTTTTTCACAATCCTCCCCCCTTCCGCTTTGAAAAATTTCCTCGGAAAGAAAAATCAGGCCATCCAATCCTTTTTCTTTCCCCTTTCACAGCAGCAAACCCCCTCGGGTCATTGAGCGGGTCCCCTTCCTCGGAAGCGTTCTGAAGAAAATTCGTCTTCAAGAGGAGAACACCTTCTCCTTTTTCAGACTTATTCCTCCCGCGGAAAGTTGAAATAATTTTAGTTTTTTGGGTAGATAGGCAGCAACTCTTAGGCAAAACTCCCCTATTAAGGGTGCAGTTTATAACAGCCCAAATGAAAAATCAATCCAAAAAGATGGGGGGGAAGAATACCCCCATCTTCAAAGAAAGGATTTTCGTGAAAAGGAGGGAGAACTTAGGCGGCGCCGATTTCCGCCAATTTTTTGACGATGGAATCCTTGTCCCAGGCGCCCATGTGGCGGTAGACTTCTTTCCCGGATTTGTCGAAAAAGATCAGGGTGGGGACGACTTGGATCTTATACTCCGCAGCCAGGCTTTTGTATTTGTACACATCGATAATCAGGATCTCCGCCTTGCCCGCTTGTTCCTTGGCGAGGTCTTTCAAAATCGGGCGGAGCTGCCGGCAGGGGACGCAGTTGTTAGCGCCGAAATCGACCAGCAGCGGTTTCCCGCTCTTTACGGCTTTGTTGAATTCCTCGCTGGTGTTGGTATCGGGCGCCACAGCGGCAATGCCCTTCAACCGGTCCTCGTCGATTTCGACCTTTGCCTTCTCCCGCAGGGAGGTGATATATTCTTCGACTTTTTCTTTCCCCTTCGCATCCCGGATCAGCTCCTCCAGAACCGGCGCCACTTCATCCAACCTTTTTTTCCCCATTTTGGATTGATGTTCCTTGTAAAGGATCTCAATCTCCTCCTTGTCGACTTTGACCTTGTCGATTACCTCTTTTTTCAGTAGGTTCTGAATCTGCGAAGAATCCTTTTCTTCCGGTTTGGCATTCGCGTCGCTTTTCACCCCCAGCCGATCCGCCTCCTGAAGGAGGACTTCCTGCAGGACCATTTGATCGAGAAATTGCTTCGGGTCTTCCTGAAGCATCTCCTTATAGGGAGAGGGAACTTTTTCCAACTCCCGGCCGAATTGGGCCACCGAGATTGTGCGGGTATTGATTTGGGCCAACTTCTGCCGTTCCGGGTTCCAGGCAAAGAGCTTCAGGTAACCGAAAACACAGACGACAAGGACTACGACCACCACCGGAACGATCCATTTCAGATGCTTCTTCATCCCTTACTCCCTTCAACCTCCAAAATATTTCCTTCCCCTCCTTTTTCCCTGAACTGCCGCATTTTCCGGGTCCCGGGAAAGGATGGGCTTGCTTTCCATGCAGGATAAATAAAGGCCGCTGCCTGTTGCCTGACAGCGGCCGGAGGGGCATTTTTTATAGATTATCAGGATTCCCCGAAAATGTCCACGAAAGAATTGAGGAATTTGTAACCCTTCAGTCAAGGGTGGGAAGCCGCTACGGATTTAGGTCCGGCGTGAAAACCAGGAGGTGCCCTGGCCTGGGGGTCCGGGCACTACGCTTGGAATCATAAGGCGCTGATTTCTTCGTGGAGGGGGCGGGGGCCAAGGCCTCCCGCCGCTGAGATCGGAGTCTCAGGGTTTTCTCCGAGTCTCTGCTCATCCCGACCGATGCTTCCGGCGCGTACCGCCCAAACCCCCAGGCCAACAACAAAGCCTGCCGCTCCCCTCACTGAATGGGTACAGGAATTTATATCAGTCTCGAGGTTTTGAAAAAGGGCGGCACCGTGCCTTATGGTTTGCAGGTCAGATGGCATACTCCGGTTGGGGTCTCGACAGCGAAAGGAAAATATTTCCGTTTAAACCAGAGGGCCACATTGACCAGGCTGATCAAGACCGGCACTTCCAAAAGCGGCCCGATGACCGCGGCAAAGGCCTGCCCGGAATTGATCCCGAAAACGGCCACGGCCACGGCGATGGCCAACTCGAAATTGTTTGAAGCCGCGGTAAAGCTCAGGGTTGCCGACTGCTCATAAGTTGCCCCTGCTTTCATGGACAGGAAAAAGGAAACGAAGAACATGAGCACGAAATATATAAATAAGGGTATGGCGATCCGGACAACATCCATGGGGAGCTTCACAATGAATTCCCCCTTAAGAGAAAACATGACCAGGATAGTGAATAGAAGAGCAATCAGCGTGATCGGGCTGATCTTAGGGATGAATTTCTCCTCATACCACTCCCGTCCTTTGGTATTGAGGCCGATGATGCGGGAAAAGAGCCCGGCCAGGAAGGGGATCCCGAGATAAATGAAAACGCTCTCCGCGATCTGGCCGATGGTGATGTTGACCACAACCCCCTTAAGACCCAGCAGCGGCGGCAGGATGGTTATGAAAATATAGGCATAAATGGAGAAAAAGATCACCTGAAAGATAGAGTTGAAAGCAACCAGGCCGGCGCAGTATTCCCGGTCGCCGGAAGCCAGATCGTTCCAGACAATGACCATGGCAATGCACCGGGCGAGCCCGATCAGGATCAGGCCGACCATGTACTCGGGGTATCCGGCCAGGAATAAAATGGCCAGGACGAACATGAGGATGGGGCCGATAATCCAGTTTTGGACCAACGACAGGGTTAAGACTTTGATGTTGCGAAACACCGGTCCCATCTTCTCGTACCGCACTTTGGCCAAAGGGGGGTACATCATAAGGATCAGCCCGATGGCAATCGGAATGTTGGTTGTACCGACCTGAAATTGGTTCCAGAAATTGACAACCCCGGGGAAAAGATACCCCCAGCCGACTCCGATGAACATGGCCAGAAAAATCCAAAGGGTTAAGAATTTATCCAGGAAAGAAAGCTTTTTCTGTTCTGCCTGTGCCATCGATTATTTCCTCCTTATCATCGATTTCTCTTCAGAGCGGAAATTACCGCTCCGTAACTCAAGCATGCTTTTTAGCTGAACCACGGGGTCTTGTTGCAGTCATAGATCCACATACACCCTTTGCCTTGAATTTAAGCATCTTTCTCTTATCTTGCTTAAATGGCGAAAGTGTGGAGAATTTTTCCTTGAACAAATGAAGATGAGGCTGATAGAGGTCTTTTAAAGGGTCTTTTAACGAATAATGCATCCACACCCCTTCTCGCCTGCCGCTAACGATGCCGGAATGCTTGAGGTAAGCCAGGTGCCTGGATAGCTTCGACTGAGGCGAATCTAAAATAGCCATCAGATCGCAAACACAAAGCTCCCCATGGAGAAGAAGCATCACGATTCTCATCCGAGTTTCATCCGCGAGGGCTCTAAAAAACGTGATTAACGATTTCACTCGAATATCCTATATCTGCTTATGCGCATATGCAGATACATTAAAGAATAAGAAATCGCTTGTCAATCTAATTTTATGGGAGGTAATCCTTGATCATATTTCGCCCCATGTTGTCATGAGCCCCCTCAATGACAAATTACCCTATTAAAGCTCTCATGGGCATCGGACCACTCCCTGAGCCCAGAGGCACCCGCCGCAGGTGGGGTACGTATTGCCGAAGCAGTCTTCCTCATTGGCTTCGGAAAGCTCGCAGCCACCGCAGGAAGTGCAAAAGGAAAAATCAAAGGTCTGGACCCGCTCCCGAAAGGAAACATATTCGGGGTCCTGCCACAAATCCTTAAGATTTCGATCCGAAACGTTCCCCACAATATATTTCCGAGAGAACCGCTCGCGTCCATCGAAATGGCTGGTATGATCCCGGAGAAGGGCCATGCAGGGGCTGAGGTTCCCTTCCCAGGTAATCACCGTGGACCCATTTTCAATAAAAGGGCAGAAGTCAACCCCTTCGTCAAAGTGAACGCCGGCATAACTCGTGGTTTGTCCGCCGCGGATGGCCCAGTAGAGTGCCTCTCGAGTCAGATCATTCAAATCCATTCGGGGCAGTTCCAGGCTGGCGCTTTTAAGGGATCCCCGCAGGGTGCTGGTTGTCACCGCTCGCTCGTATAGAATTTCCTGGCTCATTTGCTTGCTGTAGGGGAGCACATTCGTTATGAGGAATTTTTTGACTCCCAAATAATACCCCATCCTCATCACTGCCGGGAGGTCTTGAATGTTCCGTTTCATGGCCACGAAGACAAAGCCTATTTGAGGCTCCGTCTTTTCCAGGTCCCATCGTTCTTCGCGAAAAGTCTGAAGGTTCTTCATCACCTCCGGCAAAGCGGCCCCCAGCCGGACATCCGCATAACTCTCGGGAGTCGCCCCGTCTACGGACACCCACAGCATATCGAGTCCCGCCTCAATCAACCGGCGGGACATCTCCCGGGTCAATAATGTTCCGTTGGTAATCATTTCGACCGAGGCGCCAAGCGCTTTCGTCTGGGCAATCATCCGGATGATATCGGGGTGGGAAAGGGGCTCGCCGAAGCCGCCGAAAAAAACGGAGGGAACTGGAGAAAACTCCTTCAAGCTTTTCAGGATGCGTTTGAAGGTTTTCGGGCTCATTTTGCCCATAGGTTCGTCCCATGTGTTGCGAATGCAGGTTCGGCACTCCAGATTGCAGCAATTCGTGGGTTCAATATATACTTTCGCCAAATGGGTGATCGGGTGGCGCATGCGCAAGCCGATCATGGTTTCTTCCAGGCGAATCTTCGCCCCCGGATTCAGCCCATAAAGCTGCCTGAATTCGTCGGGAAGAACCATCCGCCCTTCCTTATCTATTTCCGCTTTCCATCCGCCCCGGGGTTCTGCTGCCGAGGCCCTGTCATTAACCGATTCCAAACTCTGTTTTTCCCCTTTCCTGGATATGAATGGATGTTTCGGACATGAAAGCCGACCGATTAGAATGTATAGGATTTCCCTTTTTATTCTAACGGCCGTTCACTCACTTGTCCTTTGGTAAAAATTCAACGATCTGCTTTCGGATTTGGTCTCTTACCTCTCGAAAGGCGGCAATCTTTTCCTGTTCGCCGCCGATCGCTGCCGTCGGATCCGGAAACCCCATATGGATTTTCTTTGTGCCGCCGAAAAAAACCGGACAGGCTTCATCTGCCCGGCTGCAGAGCGTGATGACATAATCAAATTTTTGACCGGCAAATTCATCCAGCCCCTTGGATCGATGCCGGGAAATATCAATCCCCAGCTCTTTCATCACGGAAATCGCCAGGGGATTGACAAAAGACGGCTCGGTTCCGGCGGAAAATGCCTCAAACTGGCCTGCGAGATCATGATTGATCAAACCTTCGGCCATCTGGCTGCGGGCGCTGTTTCTTGTGCAAATAAATAGAATTCTTTTCATCCCTTTCTCCTTTTCGTGAACTGGGGCATTGCGACTCAATTCTCCAAAGCATCCCCCGAAAATCATATTCCGATAAAGGGGCTTATGATGAAATAGGCTCCCAACAGGCAGATCATGACCCCCGCACCTTTACGAAACCAGAGGCCCGCGCCCTGCCAGGCGCTGTTTTCAACCACCTTGCGGACTGCGGCCGTGGAACTGCCTGCCACCATGATCGGAAGGCAATGGCCAACGGCAAAAAGCAGGATGAAGAGAATCCCCGTCGTCATTTTCTGCTGCACCGTGACAATCGCCAAAATAGGCGCAATGAATCCAAAGGTGCACGTCCCGGACAGCACGCCGTACCCCAGGCCGAGACCAAAAGCACCGAACAGACCCCGGAGGTTTAAGCGGTAAAGCAAACTGCCCGACAGGCTGCACTTCTCCACTCCGAGCATCCCCAAGGCGACCCAGATCAGAACGCCGCCGATTAGAACCTGCCAATAGGGTCCCACATCTCCCAGCATATAGCCCAGCAGGGCGCAAATGATTCCTACCAGGGCGATCGTGATAAAAAGGCCGACCGTAAACGCGCCCGCATAAGCCACAGCCTGTTTAGGGTGAATCGCCCGCTCCTGACCGCCGACGTAAGCAATCATGAGGGGAATCGATGCCAGATGGCACGGGCTGAAGAGGATGCTGATCATCCCCCATAAAAAGCATCCTGCGGCAGCAAGGGATGTCCCCTTGGAGATCCATTCGGTAACGGTTAAAAAAAGGGATTCCAGCATTCGTTTACCCTCTCTATTCCACGCCCATGCTCTTCAGTTGGGCAACAATCGCCTCTTCCCCCATGAATCCGACATGGCGATAGATCTCTTTGCCATCCGGATTGAAAAAAATCTGAGTGGGAATGCTCGAAATGCGAAACCGTTCCGCCTGGCCTCGAGTTTCCCACACATCAATGAACACGATGACGGCTTTGCCCTGGTATACCTTTTCCATCTTTTCCATGATCGGCGCCATCATCTTGCAGGGGATGCACTTTTTGGCTCCAAGGTCGATCATGGTAACCATGCCCTTGACGGGAACTTTGCTAAAATCCTGGGGTTCCGCATCGACCCAGGACACCCCGGCGATCACCGTTATGAAAAGAACGCATCCAATCGTTGCCAACATTAGACGGTATCTCATGCGGATATACTCCTTCTTCCAGGCCCCAAAAAGATCTCAGAAAAGCAAGGACGCCATAAATATTGTTTGAATGCCTCAGTGATCTTCGTACAGATTTTTCACCGCCTGTTTTACCTTTTCAATCTCATCTTCTTTAGTCTTCAGAGTATGATTTTTTTCAAACCCAAGCTTCGTCACCACCATATATTTACTGATGGGGATTTCGGCGTGTTCGAAGATCCGTTTTGCACAACCAACTGGGCAGCCGTCGATTACGATCGTTTCAGGATTATTTTTGGCCGCATCAACGAACTTGCTCAAATGCGCTCCGATTCCCGCCAGACAGAAGAATTTTCCGAAACCCTCCTGGGCGAGTTCGACCACAGCCTGGTGGGAAATTTGGCCCACGTTGGAAGCGCCGGAGCAGGTCAGCAGAACCGCATTCCCTTCTGCCATTCCGAGTTTTTGCAGCATGTCTAATTCCTCCTATTTGCCAATCCAGGTTTTAACATCTTCTTTCCTGGGGATCTTGCCGACGCATTTTACCTGCCCATCAACGACCACGGCCGGCGTCCCAAAGACACCGTACTCGGCAATCTTCATAAGATCCGTGACCTTTTCCACATTTGCATCTACGCCGGTTTCCGCCAGCACATCCATGACCAATTTTTCCGTCGCACTGCATCGGGAACAGCCGGGACCTAAGATTTTTATTTCCATGATTTTTCTCCTTATAAGAAGTGTAAGTGTAAATGAAACTCTTGTGGATCTAATCAGGCTATCCAGGCGCCATAAATCATTCCCGCGATGGTCGAAAAAACCACCACCAATCCGGAATACACAAGCATCTTTTCCGTTCCGATGATGCTACGGATGACCAGCATGCTGGGCAGGCTCAAAGCCGGGCCGGAAAGGAGAAGGGCAAGCGCCGGCCCCTGACCCATGCCACTGCCGATAAGCCCTTGGAGAATGGGAACTTCCGTCAGGGTTGCAAAGTACATCAACGCCCCGGCGATGGAAGAAAAGAGGTTTGCCCACAGGGAATTACCCCCTACTAAATCCTGGATCCATTTTTCCGGAATCAGAGCTTCGTGCCCCGGCCGGCCGAGAAGAAACCCGGCTACGAGAACGCCTCCGAAAAGAAGCGGCAGAATCTGTTTGCCAAATCCCCAGGTCGATTCCCCCCAGCTTTTCATTTCATCGCGGCGAAACCAGAAAAAGAGCTCCAGTCCAAGGATAATCAAAAAACCGATGGTAATATACCATTTCACTTCCCACACGGCCATCCAGAAGCCAACGGGCTCGGCCGGTTTCCCCCAGGCGGCGAAGATCAGAATCCCGACCAGGGTGGCCATGTAAACTACATCCTTCCAAAGAGGGCGAATTTTACCCTCCTCGTCCGGAAGATAAAAATTCTTGGCCTCCCGGGTCTTTTCTTCTTTCCGGTAGATAAAATGCATACAGAGACCGATCAGGTAGGCAAATCCCACAGCACCAATCGCCCGGGCCAGTCCTAATTTCCAACCGAGAACGCGGGCCGTAAGGACAATCGCCAGGACATTGATCGCCGGGCCGGAATAAAGAAAGGAGGTCGCCGGTCCGATCCCTCCCCCCGCATGTAGATGCCGGCAAAAAGGGGAAGGACGGTGCAGGAGCAAACCGCGAGAATCGTCCCGGAAACGGAGGCCACACTATAAGCAAGGATCTTTTTTGCGCCGGCGCCGAAATATTTAATGACCGCCGCTTGCGAAACGAATACCGCGATCGCTCCGGCGATAAAAAGGGCGGGAATCAAGCAGGTCAGCACATGCTCCTGGGCGTATTCCTGGAGCATCAAAAATGCTTCTAACCCCGATTGACGGATTAAGGGGGCGGACCAAGGAACGTAATACGCTGCCAGAAAAACACCTACGATCACCAAAAGGTAATATCGATCTTTCATAAACCATGTCCATTCTCTGCCGAGCGCTCATAAAGACTTGGCCAATTGATTTTGTTCTTGTATTTGGGTTTTCAGGACCAAGTTAACCTTGTCAAGAATTTCAAATATTCTTAGGTCCCGTATTTTCACCATCACCTTTACGCCGTCTTTCCTCGTGGAGACTAAGTGGCATTTCTGCATGAGAGAAATGTGGCGGGAAATATTCGACTGCTCCCCGTTTATGGCCGGGATGATCTCACAGATGCACTTTTCCCCGTCTCGAAGAAGTTCGAGAATTCTTAAGCGGGTTGGCTGAGCCATGGCTTTTAAAATATCCGCCTTCAGGCCCAAGGTTCTTTGATGCATAAGCCCTCCATGCAATTATGTATATTTGATCATAATATTTAAATGAAGTAGTGTCAAGGAAAAACGAAGAGAAAAAGTCAGGGAAAAAGAGGAAACGGAAACGAAAAGGCAGCCTCAGTTAAACAAACCGATTTCCAGGCTGAATCAGCGGACATTCAACTTATGAGGATATTTGGTTTTTGGCCGTTCATGCAGGAACTCGGCGCCCCACAATAGGCTATTTCTTCCCATCTCCCGGAGCATCCGCCTGGCTGGCAGGACAGCGGATTTTGGCCAGATACTCCTTGTAGTTGTACTTGGGGCTTTTCGCCGGATTGTGGCATTTCTGGCAAAGATCATCGCTTGTGAGGAATAATTCTTCCTGATTGCCTGGGTGGCCTTTCCGTGGGCCATGGCAGGATTCGCATTGCACATTATTCAAATTCAGGGCACCGCCGAGATTATCAGCTACCCCGAATCCCGTCGTGTGGCAGGGAAGACAGGTCGGATCGGAGGTGCGACGTTCCTCTTCGAGCGTCTCATATGCCCGGGCATGGGCCGTCTTCAGCCAGGCTTCGTTCTGCCTGGGGTGGCAGAAATGGCAGTCCCTGGTCGCCGACGAATGAGGGAAGGGCGAAAGAAAAATTTTGAGCCGGACGGCTGTCGTGGGTCTGCTCAAGCACCGCCCTTTCCGACTCTGAGACTATGGATCGTCAATCGGGTTTTATAATCTTGAACCATTTTGGCAACTTCGGGTTGTTCGGGCTGTTTTGTATCCAGCGGGATTATTTGATAGTGGGAATACAGTCTTTTTGGGGCCGTAAAAAATTCAACCTGCCCCAAATACTCCCCTCTGGTTCCCGCTTTCAGATATTTCCACATTGTTCACTTCTTGCGTTTCGGGCTTCAGGGTGCGAACATGGCCGCTGACGATAAAATGCACTCCTTTTAATGCTGGGCAAGGTTCTTCTGTTCGTTTTCTTCCATGTGCGCCAGGCCGATGATGATATCGCATTTTTTTGCCTTCAATTCCACGGAGACTTTCTTGGCTGTCGCAACGGAGTCAGCCAGGAAATATTTCTCCCGGTCTCCCGTTGACTGGCGCAGATGGAAGTTATTAGATATTAGACCAAAGAGCCCGATCTTCATCCCTCCTGCTTTTTTTATGAGGGTAGGGAGCAAAAACGGGCTTCTTTGATTTTCGGTCCATCAAATTGGCTAATAGAAAGGGAAACTTCGCCTGTCGGCTTATCTTGACGAGCTCCTGGACGCCCAAGGAAAGGTCCGCATCCCCGGGAGTAAAGGCGTCGTATTTCATCTTATTGTAGGCATTTGAGAAAGAGATCGATTTTCGGATCATAAAGCTCCTTTTCCTTGCCGCGCCAGCATTTGGGGAGTGGAACCGGGAGGAAAGAAAAGGTCCCCGGAATCGACAAGAATCGATGTTCTTATTCTTCTCCCGCAATTTTTCCAGAAAAGAAGCCCGCCTGGCCAGACCGCCAAGCTTCCCGCCCCCTCAGCCGCAGGGCTCGATTTCCCCGTAGACGTTGGAACTGAAAATTAAGGTGATAATCCGCTCGGGCTGGACTTCGGGAACCTGAGCCCAGGAGAAATTGGGACGAAAGCCAGAAGCGCAACCATCAGTATCTTTTTCATTCATTTATCCAATTATTTTTAAGTTTTATGAATCCTTTCGACTTCGGGCGCGAATTTCGCTTTAAGGTTTCTTAAAAAGAGAAACCCCTTCCGGGTTGATATCTTTTCATGGCAGGAAATTAATACCCGGCAAAATGAAATCGCGCCAGGTATGCCCGCGCTTTTTGCCGTTCTTCCTCCGTCCATGGGAGGACAATCCTCCGGCCCCTTAGCCCTTTCCGCAACGAGTTGAGCAAAAACCAGGCAACTGGGTTGGCCGCAGGCCCGGCAACCTCTTTCGCGGGGCAGGAGTTTCAGAGATTTCGATCATCTGGGGTTGGGGAGTGCTTTCATAACTGGGCCGGATTTGATCCCGCTTCTCCCAGGCCTCGTTGATTTCCCCTTTCAGCCAGTTGAGAATTTTGTCCGCCTCCTCCTCATCCTTAAGGGCGTTAACTGCGATCCGGTCGCCGTAAACGGTGATGAGTTTGCCGTGCACCCGAAAAGTGACCGAAGGCGGGTCTTTAATGTAGGTAAACCCGCCTAAGGGAAGCGTTGAGGTAGGGAATCGCCTCGCTTACATCCTGGTCCAATTGGCAATGCAGTGCACTGATTCAAAGTTCGGGTTGCATTCCGCCCGGAATATTCTCTTCTGATAGCTCTTAAGCAGCATGGGCCGCCTCCCTTTGGGCCAACCGCATAATTCCCGCAATCTTACCCATCCGATAGCCGATCGGCATGAAGGGGCAGCGATGGCCGTGGAACTCCCACGCGAATTTCAGAATTTCAAACATGTTCCTTTCTCCTTCGTTATTATGTTAATATGTTTAGTTAATCATATTTACATTGGTTTGGCATGTCAAGTAAATATCTGCAGATAGAATATTCAAAGACAGATGGAAGGATCTAAATGTCGGGAGGGATCATGTCTTCTAAGAGGAGTCAAAGCCACGGGCCCTGTCGCGAGAAATCCATTTCCGGGCTGCGCCTGATTACTCTTCCCGGTGGATCCAAAGCTGGTTTGATGGGACTGGATCAAATATTTACGGATTTGTACAAGGGAGAGATGAAGCCTGACCACGAAACCGCCGCCGAAATTGTAAAGAGGTTAGGGAAGCAAAACTATATTACTCCATCCGTGCGCCACCTCTACCAGGAGGCGATGTCAAAAGAATAAGGAAAATATTTTGAACAAAAAATTAACTCCTCCGCTCTGCAGCGTGATAAAGTCGGAAGGACAGCACCGAAAAGGAAAGGCTTTTGGAAACGCCTTCTGAGAAAGGTCCAAGGGGAGATGGTCGCTTTCACTAATATTCTTTGCGCTTCAGGTCCCCGCTTGCAGCACGCCCGATAATAGCTGTCACTTGATACAAACCGATCCGACTGCCCCGCGCCCTGTCGCCGCCTAATTGCTGCGACCACGGCGAGAACTGTTCCTTTCATTAGCTGCTTGAAAATATACTTCTTCCCAAAGGAAGGCATTAGCTGCCTCCCTTTGGGAACTGATAAATTTAGCGAACTACTGGGCCTTTTGGCGTGTAATCGACATTGGCATCCAGGAAAAAGAATCTCTTCATATCTTTGTATTTACAATCATCCTGAATTCCAAAATACATTTCACCAGCCCTTGCGCCCGTGGCACAAACAAAGACCACATACCCTTCTTTGGGAAGCTGAGCCATAGTGGGCTCGCAGCCTTTTTTAAAGAGGTCGTTGATGAATACATTCTTAGCGCCGTCAAAGTGACCTGCGTTATACTCAAACGGAGTCCTGACATCTACAATGGCCACGTTTGCAGGTTTTTCGGCCACTATTTGTTTGAAAAATTCTTTATCGATCGTCCCCTCTTCCTTACCTGCCTTGACGGTGTTAATGTTATGCGCACACCCAAAGGCAAACAGTGCCAATACCGGTATTACAGCAAGTAGTTTTTTCATTGGATCGCTCCTTATTTCATATCTTCAATGCGGCCATTTAATAAAGCCGTCTTCTTGTAACCCGCATTATAAACTTTTTCAGCCGAAGCATAATTGGCTTTTGCATTATCGGCAGAACCCACAAGGATTATTACTTTATCCTTTCCGGTAGTTGCAGAAAAGAATTTGGATAAGTCGGCGTCATCACCAAGGTTAACGACAACTGCACCATTTGCAGCATGCTTTTTTGCCCCTTTGGCGGTTACTTCCGAAAAATATTTTTCAAAGAATACAGGTCCTTTGACAAATGCCTTCAGATTGGTGAACCCTTTTTCTTTGAGCTGTTTGATATCGCTGAGGCTCATGGGGCAGGGTCTTCCTATTCCGATCAATATCTCCGTATCTTTAGGAAGATTTAATTTTTCAAACTCGGGGTAGATGCGATCGAATCTTGCGTCAAACATGTTGAATGCTGTGGGGATGAAACCATCATCGTAGTTCCTTGCGGGTCTTGCATCAATGACAAATACCTTGCCTGATTTATTGATTAGGTCGGGAATCCGGGAGATAACATAATCTCCCCCCACCGCCTCAATACCCATTTCTTTGCAAGCATTCAAAATGACCTCCGCGGGAGGAAGCGCAATGGATGGGCCGCTGGCAACTTGGGCGCCACAGACACCCGCTGCTAAAAAAAGCGGAAGAGCCAAAATCAAAGATAGAAATTGTTTCATGTTGTCTCCTTATTCCTTGGTTTTTCAACTGGTCCCGGAAAGATGTGTGCCGCCCGGTCATGCGGATTTCTGACGCGTACCCGGCATTAACCCGAACAGCCCTCTTCGCTGATCTTGCGGATCCTTGTCCCCATATTTTTGCCGTCCTTAACCGTATAGCGCACCTCGCCCTTCTCGCCTTCCTTAACCTTGGAGAGCGACTCGGCATCCTTCATGATGACCGTTACTATCGCGCCATCCTGGGGCTGTATGGTCAAGCTCAAGGCCGCCGTATCGATCTTGGTGATCGTACCCGTCACCTTCATGGCTTCCTGCGCCATCCCCGCCGACGCGAGCGCCATCACTGCTACTAAAATCATCACTGCCACTATCTTCCTCATCCTCTTACCCTCCTTTCTTAATGGCTTCGTTGCCCTGAGTTTTTTTGCTCGATAAATAAGACTTTCTTAAAAGGTCAAAACTATCGCAAAGAATATGCCGTATAATTCATAAGTTAAATGATTGGAACCAAGATCATGTCGATTCTTATTTAACAATTGACAATTTAAGAGTTTTCTCTTGAAATTTTGTTACAAAAAAAGCACACCCCAGAAGAATCGGGCCTGAATTAAGGCTATGAGCAAACCGGAAATTTGCTTAAAACAGACAGTTGGAATATTCAAAAATTACGTAATCCTTCTATTTCATTGATATTTTATTATTTTGTCTGCTTTCGGACACACTGTCTGAAATCATACGAATTCCTATGCTCGTTTCTCTTGGACCCTCCGTTTTTAACCCCGCATATTAAATGGTATGGATGGTGGGTTATCCTGCGCGAATGAAGATATTTTCTAAGTTAGTAAAGCGAAAAAATGGAAGGGATGGAAGGGCAGGAAGCGACCTGCGGTGAGAAGAAACCGCCGCAGGAAAGAATCGTTTCCTGCCCGAGGCGCGAAGGGGCCGGAAATGGCAAAAAGGATGGGAAGGGCGTACTACGGGGTATCTGGGGCGGACCCCTTTTCCTTTTTTGTGAAGCCACCGCACATCTTCATCATTTGGGACATCATCTCCGCGCAGTTGAAAGGTTGGCCGGTTTTTTTAGCCTCCATCATTTTTCGCATCATCTCCCCACAAGGCATTCCTTCGCAAAAACTCTGAAATCCTTCGTGGCCCTTTTTTTGTTCCTCAGCCATTTTGTTTTCCTTCCTTTCTTAGGGGACCTTGCCCCCCGAGGTGTGCTTCTTTGCTAATAAGACGAAATATCCGGAGCAAAGGTTACATCCGGAATCAATACCAGTTCTTAGATGAGCTGTTTTTCATAATCGCCCCATTAGCATCTATCGATAACCCTGAATTTCTTGCCCTCCCGGCAAATATCGATGCAAAAAGGGCGACGCCTGCGGTAACGCACAGGATCGGCCATGGGCCGAACGGAATATGAAATAACCTCCAAATCCCTCCCAGGATAAAGAGGAATCCCACCCCAATCCAGAAACCCTCTAATTCCAGGCCGAAATACCTCCGGGTCGCCTGGGTTCCGAGAGTGATAAGGCCCACTCCAAGGAGACCTGCCCCCCAGCCGACATCCGTAAGGAAAGCGATCCCCGTCCAGATGAAAAACAAGCCCCACCCGGCTGCATCCAGCTTCTTGTGCAAAAGAACATTTTCCGTCACCGCCTGCCCGTCATGACATTTCACCATACATTTCCTCCTATCTTGTCTGAGATTAAACTAACAAATACCTTCCTGTCTTTTTCATATAGGCCAAATACTCGCCGCCGTTTCTGGCAATCAAGAATCTTTCTTCCTTCAAAATAATCATATGATGAATTACGATCGCGATGCCACCGGCCCCAATGTTTACGGGGTTGGGAACGCTCACCCAGGAAGCGACGAGGATCATAAAGAATCCAAGATAAAGAGGGTTTCGGCTGATTTTATAAATGCCGTCTGTCTGAAGGTGATTTATCCCCCCCTCCGGCAATCCGAAAATCAAATCCTCGCCGAGTTTTTTCATGGCGGTGATCGCCAGCAGGCTGCCGGCGAGGAACAAAGCCGGGGCCAACCAGGAAAGGGAATCGGGCATCGAATACCATTTCAACCCCGGCCACAAAACTCCCAGGGGGATGAACAGGCAGGAAACAAACGCCAGGATTTTCGCAAAAAGAAAAATAGGCAGACGGATGGGAGGATTGGCCAGAATGTTAATTCGTTTTCTCGCCAACCTGATAATGAACATCAGAATCAGGAGGACTAATACCGTGAATCCTATGAATAAAAAGATAATTCTTTCAATCCATGTTTTTTTCCATTCGTAAGATTAAAAAGAGATTCTCAGTTTATTTATAAGACGGAAAAGTCGGAAGAAAGGTTACATCTTAGAGATAGAAGAAGGGGATGCCGATTTTTTCTTCTCAACCGGTTCGCATACCAGCACGCTTCTCTCGTCCACTTCAAAGGTACATTCTTTTTCCAGGATCGCTTTAAATTTCTTACGAGCCCGGTGCAGCCTGACTTTCACGTTCTCCACGGTCAGCCCGAGAATATCGGCGATTTCCTGCTGGCTAAATTCCATGACATCCGCAAAAATAATGATGCTGCGCTGCGCTTCAGGAAGAAGGCTGAGTTTATCCTGGACGCATTGGGACATCTCCCCCTGCTCCATTTTCTTCTGAATGGGGGTCTCTTCAAGGTTCACCAGCCCATCGTGAATTTCTTCCTGGGTTAACGATTTTTTCAGGATTCGAAAATGGTCCTGGCAGAGATGGTAAGCAATTCGAAAGATCCAGGAAGAGATCTGCTCCGGATCCCGAACCGTGTTCAAGTTCTCTTGGATCCTTATGAATGTTTCCTGGGTGAGGTCATCGGCGGCCGACTCATTCTTTACTGAAGCCAGGATGAACCTCTTTACTTGCCGGTAATACTGATCGTGGATCGCAAATAAGTCCATTTCGGCATCCCTATCCTTAATCGCAGCAGGATTTCTGGGATGGGGCACAAGCGCAGGAGACAGTTGAAGCCTCGCCGCCCATAAAAGTCTTGATGCTGCTGCGCATGACTAAATGGGCCCCGCTCTTGACTTTGTTGGCCAGTTCCACGGCTTCCAGGATCTCTTCGGGAGTAAGGCCGGCCGCGGAAGCCTTTTTGTGGTAGTGCTCGAAACAGGGGATGCAGTTCGCTGCAGTGGACGCCCCAAGGCAGATCAAGAGAGAAGTTTTTTCGTCCATAAGCCCTTTCCTCCTTATTGAATCATTTACCTATAAGACGAAAAAGACCTCCCAAAGGTTACATTCCGCGCCCATTTTCTGCCCCCAGGGTTGCCCCCTTAGGCCGGCAGCGTTTTAACCATAAAAACGGATTCGGCCGGGCACAGGCTGAGGTGGCGGGGGGTATCTTCCCCGCCCCCTCCACGGAGAAATCAGCGCCTCATGATTCCAAGCGATCCGGTCTGGCCCCCGGGCCCTGGAACCGTTTGGCCGCTATCCAATTCCCTTTTTCCAAAGGACTCAAGTGCTACCTTCTTTTTTTAGACCGCCGGTTTTAGGGCAGAAACCTTCACACTCACCACAGATTGGGCCAACTCCTTGGCTTTTTGCGGGGAAAGGTTCAAATTCTTCACAATTTCCCTCGCCGTCGGGTCATTGGCCAAAACTTGTGTCGGGAAGACCGTCTCCTCCAGGATCCGGATTTCCTGAAATCCCGCTTTCCGGATGGCGCCCAAATAACTCTCCTTGGTCTCTGCCCCGGCTACGCAGGCGGTATAGGCGGCTACGGAATTTCTGATTTCTTCCGGCAACTCTCGGAGCAGAACGATGTCGGAAACCATCAGGCGGCCCCCCGGTTTGAGAGCCCGGAAGGCCTCCCGGAAAACCCTCTCTTTGGCCGGGGACAGGTTGATGACGCAGTTGGAGATCACGATATCGACCTGATTGTCCGCCACCGGGAGATTCTCGATCTCCCCCAGGCGGAAATCCACGTTCGCGAAATCCCCCTTCTCGGCATTTCCCCTCGCTTTGTCAAGCATCTCCGGGGTCATATCCACCCCGATCACCTTCCCGCTTTTCCCCACCTGGCGGGCAGCCAAGAAACAGTCGAATCCAGCCCCCGAGCCGAGGTCCAGGACGGTCTCCCCTTCCCGGAGAGAGGCCAGAGCCAGCGGGTTTCCGCACCCGAGCCCCAAATTGGCCCCCTCCGGAACCGCCTTAAGATCTTGGTCCGTGTACCCGATGCTTTTGCTGAGGAGGTCCGTTTCCCTCCCTCCGCCGCAGCAGGATGTGGCCGGCTGGCAACACGATGAACCCTGTTTGGCAGCCCCGGCATACCGATCGCGCACGTATTTCTTGATTTCCTCTTGTTTCATTTCTTTTCCTCCCTTACGTAGAAAATCGCTCCTCTGGATCCTCCTCTACCCCCGGGGAGAGGATTCAGGTGAGGGGGAAACCTATCGATCCACCCTCACCCTATCCCTCTCCCGCCAGCGGGAGAGGGAACAACTAATTTTCATCGTCCGCGGGTGTCCCCGGGTCATGCAGATTACTTGGTTTCGGTTTTGGATAGATCCTGCATCATGGGGCCCAGAAAATCGCGGATTCCCCCGGCTAAGGAATCGGCCTTGATCAGTGTAAAACAGCAGGTAGCCCCGTCCTTTTCCCAGCTGATCACCGCCAGTTTATCCCCGGGTTTGATATTGGCTTTTTCCCTTAAATCCTTGGGCAGCACCATCTGCCCCCGCTCATCGACGCTGATCAGGGATTCGACTTTGCAGCAGTTCGAGTTCTTTCCGCTTCCTGCCAAGCAACTCATTTTCTCTTTCTTGTTCATGCGTTTCCTCCCCCAAGACATCTGCCTTCGCAGGCACCAGGAATTATTTTTCCGGTATCGGCTGGTTTTTTATTCTGATTAATCAGATGTTACTGATTAATATAATTTCTCTGAATCAGTTTGTCAAGGGGTTTTTCAAGTCTGATAGGAATTTTGAACTTATCCCTTTTTTGGGGGAGAGCTTGGATTGGGCTCGGGGACGGGGGCGCGCTTCGCGGAAGCACCGGTTGGGAATCTCGCTTCGATTTCCCAGACTACTGGGTTTCCGCAAAGAGAGCCGAAGGGCCTGCGGCCCTCGGCCCAACCGCTGAAAAGACCAGCGCCTCGTGGTTCCGGGGAGCGCGCCCCCGTCCCCGAGCCCTGGATCCACTTGGCCCTTCCCATCCTCTTTTTTCCAAAGAGCCAAAGCATTTCAAGTTTTTAAAAAGTGAACCTTCAAGCATTGAACGATTGACAAGATCCCGATCTAAGAATATGCTCTTCCTCAGGATCCCAATTTCACCGAGAAGGATGGGCAACATTCATGAAAATCAGAACCTATTCCTTTGACTCCCTGATAGAAATTACGAAGCGGCCTCCCCTCGTTTTTGTGGAGGGACACGGCTCCTGGCTTACGGACGCCGATGGCAAAAAATATTTGGACTTCATCCAAGGGTGGGCCGTGAACTGCTTAGGCCATTCTCCCCGGGTTTTGGCCGAAGCACTCTCGAAGCAGGCCAAAAAGCTCATCAATTGCAGCCCGGCTTTTTACAACGACGCCATGATCCGACTGGCCGATCTGATCCGCAGCAACAGCTGTCTGCAAAGGACCTTTTTCGCCAACAGCGGCGCCGAAGCGAACGAGGGGGCGATCAAGCTGGCCCGGAAATGGGGCCAAAAGTACCGCAACGGGGCTTATGAAATCATCACCATGGACCATGCCTTTCACGGCCGAACCCTGGCCACCATGGCCGCCTCGGGGAAACCGGAGTGGACCCGTTTGTACGAACCGAAAGTTTCCGGCTTCCCGAAAGTTTCCTTGAACGATTTGGAAGCGGTCCGGAAGGCGATCAACGAACGCACCGTTGGCGTCATGATTGAACCCGTCCAGGGAGAAGCCGGGGTTTTTGGGGCGACGGATGACTTTTTGAAAGGGCTGCGAAAGCTCACCCGGGAAAAAGGCATCCTCCTGATCTTGGACGAAATCCAGACCGGGATGGGCCGAACCGGCAAACTGTTCGCCTATGAGCACAGCGGCGCGGAGCCCGATATTATGACCCTGGGGAAGGGATTGGGAGGCGGGGTGCCGCTCGCGGCCTTGGTGGCCCGCGAATCCGTCTGCTGCTTCGAACCAGGCGATCAGGGCGGAACCTTCAACGGCAATCCCCTCATGATGGCAGCCGGGATCGCGGTTTTCAAAGAGCTGACCAAACCCGGTTTCTTAGCGAAGGTTGCCGAAAAGGGAAGGTATCTGCAAACGCGACTCGAGGCGCTTTCCGCAAAGTTCGGACTGGGAGAGGTCAGGGGAAAAGGACTCCTCATGGCCCTCGATCTTAAGGAGGAAATCGGCCCCAAGATCGTGGAAGAGGCCCTGAACCGGGGGCTCCTGATCAACTCGCCCCGGAAGAACACGCTCCGCTTCATGCCGGCCTTGAACGTTTCCCAAAGCGAAATCAAGCAGATGACCGCCATCCTCGAGAAAATCCTGGAAAGCCGCGGGGAGTGGGAAGAGAAAAAATAAAACCCCGGGGCCCCGCAGAAAAGAAGAAATTGCCACAGAGCCCACAGCGGGCACAGAGTTGCATTTTTATATTAATCCTTTCTCTGAGCTCTCGGTGATCTCTGTGGCAAAAAAGTTTTTTCCCGAATCCCGCGTATCCGCCCCAACAAACCCTAAGCTTCCTTGCCCTCAGAAATAGTACCGGGCCCGGAATTCTACCCGGTAATCGTTGGGCTTCTCTCCGAATTCCGTTTCACTCCCCCCGACCAGGAACATGGCCTTGAGACGCAGTTCCAGGTTGGTAATCCCTGTATAGACAACCTCGGGGGTGATGGAAAAACTGGAATCATTCAGATTTACAATCGTCGTCAGGGAGGGAATAAAATAGAGGATATCGAAGGGCTCTTTCTGGCTGACCCGCAGGTAAAGATAGTCCTTCATCGGATTGGGCCGGCCGTAATTCCCCTGGCTCAGGTTCTGAGCCTTCGCCAAAAAGGCGCTGTTCCCGGTGGCCAGATAATGATCATAGGCCCGGTCCACGAAGTTGTAAAAATCCTGGGCCTCGCCCTCGGTAAACCCGGTCCCGTTTCGATAGTATTCGAGGATGTAGGTCGTCTCTCGCTCGCTCAGGTAGCGGATGCCCAGGAGGTAGCTGGCGGCATCGTAGGTCGAGTTGAAAATATTCCCCCTCGAGTCTATGTACCTCTTTTGGAAGTCTTCGATGTAGGCAAACTCTCCATGAACTTCTAAGTTCGAGGCGATGTTCCGGGAAAAGTCCACCCCGTAACGGGTCGTGCGGCTTCCGCCGGTAAAGAGGATGAAATCGATATCCGTGTCATAGAGAAGGAGGTAAAGCTTGGCGGCAATGTTGGCCTGGCCGGTCTTGCCGAAATCGTCATTGATTCCCTCAAGGACCGGCAGGAAAACGGGAGTAAAGGAAAGGGTCTTCAAGGGCCCGGAAAAACTCCGGATCCAGTCGGCGGAAAGGACCCAGTATCCTTCCAAGGCTAAATCCGGTTCGTCCGGGTCCTTCGGCCGGTCGATGAAGGCCACCGGGTTCCAGGCGTATCCCTTCCCCCACTTGGCCACCTTCTTCCCCGCATCCAGGGTCAGGGAATGGGAGGGCTTCAGGGACAGGATGGCCTCGTAGGGCGTAAGATCATCCTTCCAGCCTAAGTAGGTGTTGCTCACGTCATAGCTGAGGCGCACGAAAAGACGGGCGTTGTCTTGTTCGTAACTTCCATCGACCAGGAGCTTGAAATTGTATTCCTTGGTGGTTTTGCCTTCGTCCAGGTTGTAGAACCTCAGCTTGTAGAGCGCCGCATCATGGTCCAGGCCGTTCACAACCGGCCGGAATTCCCCGTATCCTCCCAGATGGTAAGGCTTCTTCTCGATCTCGGACAGGTCCAATTTGTACTCTTCCTTGCCGCCTTTGTCCATTTGGGCGTAGGCCGCAGAGGTCAGGGCCAGGGTGAGGGCAATAAGAAAGGCTTTTTTCATCTGGATCATAGCGAAGAGGGCGGACGAGTTTCCCAAACCGTCTATTGACGCAGCGAATCGATGTTTGGCATGTAGGTCAGGGTGAAGACTTCGTCCTTGAAATCCCGTTTCTTGATCTTGGCGAAGATCATGATCGACTTGTACCCCTTGTAAAGGGGGCTGTCCGTTTCGATGACCGAGGGCCGGACGATCCCCCCGCCCAGGTCTTTGATCTCCTGGAAGTAGAGGGTTTTGATCAGCATGGAAGCTTCGGTCAGGCATTCGATCTTCACGGGCACTTTCTTGCCCTTGTCCGCCCACATCTTCAGCTGGTCGTAGGCCACGGTCTTATTCTTGGCCCGCAGGTGCAGGAGGAGCTCCTTTCCCGTCTCATCTATTTTTTCCACGTTGTATTCGGCGGCGTAATCCAGGTTCAGGATATCGGCGTTGTTGAATACCCCCCCGATGACCGACTGCAGGCTGGTGATCCGGATCGGCTTGCCCACATTCGGGATGTAAAGCCACATGTTCTCCCCCACCCGTAGGGTGCTCCGCCCTTTCTCGCTGGCCGGCGCCAAAAAGAGAGCGGCCACTTTATCCAATCCCTTTTTAACGGAAAACATCGTGTACTCTTTCTTCTTTCCGTCCGGCTCCACGTTGACGATCTTGCGGTACATTTCGTAGGACTCCGGGTTGAGGTTGCGGTCGATCTGGACCAGAAGCTGCTGGCCGTCGAGGGCAGACGCCGGAACGGCCGTGATTAAAACAAATAAACAAATCAGAATTTTCTTCATATCCAACCTCTTTCCATTTATTAGGTTTGCGTATCAAGGCTTCAAGCAGGAAAATCCTTATCCTTTTATGTTTTTCCTTTCGCCCTTCACCTTGCCCCTTGCACCTTTCTCTTATATGTGTCTCAGGGCTTTGATGGGTTCCATCCGGGATGCTTTCAGGGCCGGCTGCAGGCTGGCGATGACCGCCACCAGGATCACGATCCCCGAAGTCACGATCAGATCCCGGGGGGCTATGGTCGCGGCCAGGACGAGATCTTTTTGCATCCCGAAATCGAATTTGAGACCGGCCAAATTCAGGATCAGAATGATGATCAACCCGATGAGGTTCCCGGCAACCACGCCGATGACCCCCAGGCAAAACCCTTCCATGACAAACATGGACAATATTTTCCCGGGAAGGGTTCCGATGGCGGCGATGGTTCCGATCTCCCGGATCCTTTCATAGACCGCCATGATCATGACATTCATGATGCTGATGAGGACAACGGCGATGAGCATAAGTTTGATAAAGAAGGTCATGACCTCGATCATCCGGGAAATATTGTAAAAGGGGGACAGCTTCTCCCAGGAGTGAACCTCGAAGATCGGCTGTCCATTGGGGGTGACCACCTTGGACAGACTCTCTTCCAGCCTCTGCGTGAACGCTTCCAATTTGCCGAAATTCTTGATCCGGATTGCCATCTCGCTGATTTCGATATCCGTCATCCGGAGGGTTTCCATGGCGTCCTGCAAGTGGATATATCCGTCCCGGCCGCCCGGGCCGGTGGCGCTGTCCAAAACTCCGGAAACGATGAATTGCTTCCCGTTCACGGAACCGTCTTTATTCGTGGCCACCACGACCACCGGATCTCCGATCTTCAGCCCCATCCCTCTGGCGAGGAGTTCCGGAATCCAGATCTCCCCTTTCTTCAGGGTTGGGTTGCCCATTTTGAGGCGCGTCGGCAGCAGGGGGACCGTCCGGAATTCCTGTTCGGGATAAACCCCGTTGAGCCGGATATTGGTGGTTTCGGTGAAATTGCTGAACATTCCCCCGAATTTGATCCGCGGGGAGTAGGCCTCGACCTCCGGCAGATCCCGGAGAACACTCTCTAATTTCCGCATGGCCTGCGGGGGCGGATTCAAATTCAGGGGAAGGTTGTCGATGGAGGCCACGTACCCCCGCCGATGGACCTGGAGGTGCCCCAGCATCGAATCGGTGATCTGCCCGACGATCATGTTCTTGAAAGACCCGGAGATGGAGATGAACACCAGGACAAAGACAACTCCGATGGTGATGAGGGAGACGGTCAGGAGGGTTCTTCTTTTGTAGCGGAGAAGGTTCCGGACGGCGATTTTAAAAAGGTTACGCATTCTGCTTTCCCCCTTTTAGCTGTTTGTCTATCAACTCCCCATCCGCCAGCGAATAGATGATTTCCGCTTCCCCCACGATCTTTGGGTCATGCGTGGAAAAAATGAATGTCGTTTTCCTCTCATCGCGCAACTTTTTCATGAGTTCGATGATGGTATAGGCGGTTTTCGAGTCCAGGTTGGCCGTCGGTTCGTCGGCCAGAACCAGCTTGGGGTCGGAGACCAGCGCCCGGGCCACGGCGACCCTCTGTTTCTGCCCTCCGGAAATCTGGTCGGGGTACTTGTCCTTCTTGTCGAGCATGCCCACGGCCTCCAAGACGGCCGTCACCCGTTTTCTCCGTTCTCCGGCAGGGGTGTTCTTGACGATAATGAGGGGGTATTCAATGTTCTCATAAACCGTCAGAACCGGGATCAGGTTAAAATCCTGGAAGATAAACCCGAGGTTGTCTCCCCGGAACTGGGCGCTCTTATGGCGGTCGAGCTTCAAGACATCCGTTCCCACGACGGATAAATTCCCTTCCGTAGGCTTGTCCAAGCACCCAATCAAATTCAAAAGCGTGGTCTTTCCACTACCCGAGGGGCCGACAAAGGAAACAAAAGATGCCGGGTCAATCTCAAAGCTTACGCCCCTTAAAGCCCGGACGACGTTCTCTGCCGGGCCGTAATCTTTGCTTACTTTTGTTGCGACTACCTGATAGTCCTTGCTGATATTTTCCGCTACGATTAAACTCATGCCGAATCTCCTTTTAAGGATTATCCGCCAACTATCTCCTTTAACGAATTAATAGGCCTTAGAAATGCCCGCTTCCCTCTGCATCAGAACCGCTCCTGTGGCGGCTCTCAACCTATGTAAAAAATTTTTTTCGCGTTTTGGAATGACAAATTCTATGGAATCTCGACTTTTTACGAAGTCATCATGTTTTATTATATCAGTATTTTTTCCCTTTGTCCCAACCTCGCCCCCTCATTTCCCCTCCCCTCAAACCTGGGCCGTAGTTGAATCCCAGTTGACAGCCCGAGGGCAGTTTGGACAATTGAAAGGTTCGCTCCGTTGAGAAAACCCCGGGGAAGGAAACAACAAAAGAAAGAAGCAGACAGAGACCAATATATTTTTGACCACTTCTTGCACCTCAAATTCGGGGGGAGCCCTTCCCGCCCCGGACGTCATTACCCGGGTTGCCTTCGTTCCGATCCTGGTGAGTCAAGGCTGAACTTGATTCTGTTCCGCCGGGGGCCTGCTGAGCGAGGTCAAGGACAAAGCCTCTACCGGAGTAACCATTCAGTGACGGGGGGGCGGCAGGCTTTGTTGTTGGCCTGGGGGTTTGGGCGGTACGCGCCGGAAGCATCGGTCGGGATGAGCAGAGACTCGGAGAAAACCCTGAAACTCCGATCTCAGCGGCGGGAGGCCCTGGCCCCCGCCCCCTCCACGAAGAAATCAGCGCCTTATGATTCCAAGCGTAGCGCCCGGATCCCCAGGCCAGGGCGCCTCCTGGTATTCACGCCGGACCTGAATCCGTAGCGGCTTCCCACCCTTGACTGAAGGGTTACGTTATGAGCTCAGGCCTAACAAACCACCCTTCCCTGTTTTTTGACTATTCGCATTTTCCTTTTCGATTTCCCGCCCTGCTTTTCCATCAATGTCCACATCCACCCTGATGGGCCTTGCAGGAATGATCCATTGTTAATTCCTGAAGACTGCTCTCCTTAAATAGTTGAAGGTTCTCTTTGACCTTCTGGGAGCCAGCCTCATAAACCTTAATCCCCAGGGCATTTAATTTCATCAATGCCCCACCGCCAATATCTCCCACTATTAAGGAATCAAGCTGCTGCCCATCCAGCGCCCGTATGGGATTGCAGGCGCCATGAATATGATTGAGATCCTGATTCTGGATCGTTCGGACCTCATTCTTCTCCGTATCCACGACCACAAACGCCGGGGCCGAACCAAAATGCCCGTACACCTTGCTCTCCATTCCTTCATCGCGTTCAACCGGGAACCCGATTTTCATCTTTTATTCTCCTTTCCTTTCGGGGTTTCAATTCTGATGGCCTTTCCTTGAATGATCGAAGCGGCCACCTTGCGCCGGGCATCCCGAAGAATGCGGCCGAATGTCGCCCGGGATATCTTCATCCGCAACGCCGCCTCCTCGTGATAAAGCCCCTCGCAATCCGCCAAACTCAGAGCCTCCACCTCATCTAAAGAAAGGGGGATTTCTTCAAGCTGACAAAGCGGGATGCCCATGGGCTTGAAATAATATGCCTCCGGATTGCAGCATATCCGTCTGCTTTTTTTGGGCCTGGCCATATTTTCATTATAAGCATATGCTCATAATAAGCAATAGATATCTTTCCCCTTGCCTTCCGCTCGGCCCGCAGCTAACCTATCTTTATCACGATCTCGGCTCGCCGCCCACCGACTGGAATGATTGAGTTGTAAGGCAAGCCTCTCGCAACCGGAGCCCAAGGGGGTAAAAGGAGGCGAATATGGTCATCGAGTATTGGGTCGTCTGCGGCACGGCCGTCCTCGTTTCCGGGCTGACCCTTTTTTCGGGGTTTGGGCTGGGAACGGTCCTCATGCCGGCGTTCGCCCTTTTCTTTCCCGTCCCCCTCGCCGTTGCGGCAACAGCCGTGGTGCACCTGGCGAATAATCTTTTTAAAGTGTTTCTGGTCGGCCGGAAGGCCGACTGGCAGGTGGTTGCGCGATTTGCCTTGCCCGCGGCCCTGGCCGCCCTTCTGGGCGCTTTTCTCCTTGCGGCTTTCGAACAATCGTCTCCCCTATGGTCCTACCAGGCCGGAGGGCGAACTCGCGAAGTAACCCTGCTCAAGCTGATCATCGGGCTTCTGATCGTCGCCTTTGCTTTTTTTGAGTTGCTCCCCCGCTTTCAAAATCTGGTCTTCAACCGCCGGTACCTCCCCCTGGGAGGAGTTCTTTCAGGGTTTTTCGGCGGTCTTTCCGGCCACCAGGGCGCTCTTCGGGCCGCCTTTTTGATCAAAGCCGGTTTAAAAAAAGAGGCTTTCATCGGCACCGGGACCGTATCCGCGGTGATCGTGGATCTCGTCCGTCTGGGGGTCTATGGGGCGACTTTCTCCACCGCCGGGTCGGGAGAAGTTCCGAAAGGTTTCGCGGGCCTCTTGCTGGCGGCAACCTTTGCGGCTTTTTTGGGGGCGTTCCTCGGGGTCCGGCTCATGAAGAAGACAACCTTGCAGGCCGTTCAGTTTATCGTGGGGGGAATGCTGATCTTTGTAGGTTTAGGAATGGCCATGGGGTTTCTGTAATTCAGGAAAGAGCGGCCCGGCAAGGTAGGCGCCGCCCATGTTCCACATGGCGGTTCCGGCTGTCGCCAGCATGACGAACAGGTTCTCCCGCCTTAGCTTGATGTCCCGGACCACCAAGGCCAATTCCACCCCGGCAAAAAAGAGATAGGACATGCCGTTTTCCTGAGCTGTTTTCTGGATGGAGCCGTGGCGATCGAACAGCTGGAGGAGACGAACCTTCCCCTCCCCGGCAACGACCTCCCCCTTCTTCTCCAACCAGGCTTTAAACCGGATTCCCATCTTCGGCCTTTTGCCGGATTAACGTTATGCTTTTATAAACCGAACACATGAAAAAGTCAACGCCCGAGCACTTTTTCACCCCACGGTTTATAAGTTATAAAGTTATGAACGTCCCCTAATGTTTAGCAGCCCTTACATTCCTTTTTTAAATATTCATGGAGGCGAAGGTGGACTTCTTTGGGCAGGGGTTCGGCGGCAGCGTATTTGTAGAGGGTAATGGTTTTTTTCAGGCTATCGATGAAAAGCAGGCAGGGGTTGCAGTCCTTCATGTGGTGTTCCAAATCCCGGCAGATTTTTGGGTCTAGTTCCCCGTCGATGTACTCCGACAGTTTTTCCAGGATTTCCTTGCAACCCACTCCGGTGCATTCGACGACCGACTCGTCTTTGCGGTCTTCCGTCATGACTCAGTTCTCCGTTAGGGCGGGGCTCCCGAATTTCCCCTTTTCAAAATACTCGGCCAGCATTCCCCGCAGAGCGATCCTCGCCCGGTGGAGCCGGGATTTTACGGCGGCCACCGAGATCCCCAGGGCCTCTCCCGCCTCTGCGTTGGAAAACCCCTCGATATCCCGCAGGATGAAGACCGCCCGATACTCCGCCGGAAGTCGATCCAACGCCTCCATCATTTTTTCCCGCGATTCTTTGGTCAGGAGGATTTCCTCCGGCTTTTCGGGCCACTCCTGAAGCGTGGGCTGCTCCCCTTCCTCGTGCCGGGGCAAAAAATCTTCCAGGGGGAGCATTCCGGCAGGTTCGGTTTCGCGATGACGGATCTTCATCAAACAGACGTTCGTGGCCAGCCGATAGAGCCAGGTTGAAAAATTAGAACGCCCCTCAAAGCTCTTCAGACCCCGGTATACCTGCAAAAAAGCCTCCTGCAAAGCGTCCTCGGCGTCCTGTTGGTTCCGCAGCATCCGCATGGCGAGGCGGTAAACCTTTCCTTCATACCGATTGACCAAAGACTCGAAAGCCTGGTAATCGCCGGCATTGATTTTATCGATAAGCGCCTGATCTTGTAGGTCCAAGGTTTAGATGCCCTCTGCAGGAAATGGGTTCCTCGGAGAAAGGCCCGCCGCTCTTTCTCTCTGGGTCCGGGAATTCATGCCTTGATCCGAATATACCGAAGATGACTCGTTCTTTCAAGGCTTTTTATTCGCAACGCCTTCGTCCGTTGAAAAAAGGGGAACCGTGTGAGCCGAGCGGTCATAGGGCCCGGGGGCCGGCCGGGGCGCCTCTTAGCCTTTACCCCGGACCTTAATCCGTGGCGACTGGCCACCCGTGACTGAAGGGTTACGCCGGCGCGCTTTTTTGTTCTTGCTTGAAATGAAAAAATTTTGTAAAATCGCTTTATTAGGGATTGCAGGCGGAGGTTTCTGCCCCGGCGAGGTTGGAAATGAACACGGTAAAACAGTTCGAGCGTCAAATTCGCGATTTTCAGAAAGAGCTGCTCGATGCCAAAAAAGAAGCGGACCTGCTTCGTCTGCAGCCGTGCACGGGGGATTTCGAGCTGCGCAAGAAAGATGAGGCCATGACCGAAATCGAAACCCGGGTGGAAGCCATCAATCAGCACATCCGCGAGCTGGAGAAAAAGCGGCGGGAGATGATGTCCACCGCTTCGAGATGTTCGGTCTACGAATCCCCCTTCAATTGAGGGGGGCCGTTTCCCGGGGCTTTTTCCCGGCGGAAGGGGAAGCGGCGGTAAAGGTCCCCGCGTTCTTAAAAACCTGCTTTAAATTTTTGGATTTACAGACAAAACGCTTCATGATATATTTTGGGGCAAAAACGTGAAGCGATATTTTTTGATGATCTCATCGGCAGTCCACAAAACGACGGTTTCGTAAAAAGCCTTCCCGCCTCGGCCGGGATCCCGCGAAGGCGGGAGATTCTTTGCGAAACTCTCAATTCTTGGCAAGGAGAAGCGGAGCATGACCAAGTTTCAACTGATTCAAAAGCTTATGGAAAAATCGAATTCTCTCGCTCAGCAGGATGCCAAAACCATTGTGAACACGATTTTTTCCTCCATGATTCAGGCTCTGGCCAAGGGAGAGAGAATCGAAATTCGCGGGTTTGGAAATTTCACCGTGCGCTCCTACCAGTCCTATCAAGGTCGGAATCCGCGGACGGGCACAAAGGTCCAGGTCTCCCCGAAAAAACTGCCCTTTTTCAAAGTCGGGAAAGAATTGAAGGAGCGGGTGGATCTCACGCCGCCCCTCCAAGAAGGGTAACCTCCTTCCCGACTCTTGACGCTGTTTCTCTTGTTTACTTGCGCTTTCTTCTTTGAACTCGGGTCTTCTTCAGAAGTTTGCGGTGTTTGTGTTTGGAGATTTTTTTCCTTCGCTTTTTAACCACGCTTCCCATAGCATCCCTCCTTTTCTGTATTTTCAACCCGTGATGATCCCGGAAAAAGTCGACCGAACGAATGGTTTCGTTTGTAGGGGCGGGCGCCGCTCGCCCCTACGGCGCGCAAGAACCGCGGGGCGCGGCCCGCTTCTGGCCGCGCCGCAGCGATTCACCCCGGCATATATTTTTCCAAGGGCTTCTCCTCTTCGCCTTTCAGGAGGTCGCCCCTTCATTTCAAGAGCGGGGTTTTTATCGAACCGGACGGGGTTCCCGCGCAACGCCGCCGATGGACTTTTTACGACCCCCTCACCCCTTGGGTTCGGGCCTCCGCCCCATTTTCTGCCTCCAGGCGGCGAGCCGTTCCGCGATCGTCTTTTCAAACCCCCGGTTCGTGGGCTGATAATACGCGCGGCCCCCCAGCTCTTCCGGGAAGTAATCCTGGGCCACAACCCCCTCGGAGAAATCGTGGGCATATTTGTAGCCCCGGCCGTAGCCCAGATCTTTCATCAGCCGCGTAGGCGCGTTGCGCACGTGCAGAGGAACCGGAAGAGCCCCCTTTGCCGACACATCCTGTTGGGCCTTTTCATAAGCCTTATAAACCGCGTTGCTCTTCGGGGCCGTGGCCAGGTAAACCGCCGCTTCCGCCAGGGCCAACTCCCCCTCCGGACGCCCGATAAAATGAAAGGCTTCCATGGAAGCCAGGGACACGGCAAGAGCCTGCGGGTCCGCCAACCCCACATCTTCCGAGGCAAACCGGACCATCCGCCGGGCCACGTAAAGAGGGTCCTCCCCGGCTTCGAGCATGCGCGCCAGCCAATACAGGGCGGCATCGGGATCGCTCCCGCGCAGACTCTTGTGAAAAGCGGAAATGATGTTGTAGTGCTCCTCCCCCGCCCGGTCGTAAAGCAGAGCCTTGCGCTGCATGGCCTCTTCGGTCATGGGCAGGGTGATTACCCGCCGGCCTCCCTCTTCCAGGGGGGCGGAATAAGCCGCCGCCTCCAGGGCGTTCAAAGCCACCCGCCCGTCCCCGTGAGACATCTCGCTCAGGTGGTCCAGCGCCTCGGGCCGGACTTCGACCTCAAGCGGCCCCAAGCCTCTTTCTTTGTCCGCCAGCGCCCGTCTCAAAATCTGCCGGACCTCTTCCGCCGTCAACCCCCGCAGGGTCAGCACCCGGCAGCGGGAAAGAAGAGCGGCGTTGACTTCGAAAGAGGGATTCTCCGTGGTGGCGCCGATCAGGGTGAGGGTTCCCTCCTCGACGGCATGGAGAAAGGCGTCTTGTTGCGCTTTGTTGAAGCGGTGGATTTCATCCACGAAAAGGATGGTTCTCCGCCCGCGGTATTTCTGCTCCTCCGCTTCCTGGATGACCTGGCGGATTTCCTTCACCCCCGACAGGACGGCGGAAAAAGTGAGGAAGTGAGACCGGGTGGACCGCGCGATGATGAAAGCCAGGGTCGTCTTCCCCGTTCCGGGGGGCCCCCAGAAAATGAGCGACTGCAGCTGATCTTTCTCGATCAGATTTTTTAGAAAGCGGCCGGGGCCCAGAAGATGCTCCTGGCCCACAAAATCATCCAGCCTGTCCGGACGCATGCGCTCCGCCAGAGGGATGAAGTCTTTCTGCTTTCCGGATTTTTTCTGAGCGGCCTCAAATAGCTCCATAAAGAACTTTACCGCAGAGTGCGCTGAGAGCGCAGAGATCCGTCCGCTTCAAAAAAATTACGTATTGGCGGGGCGATTCATGAATCGCCCAAGTTGCCTCGCCATCCTGCTCCGAGCAGGGCCGTCGGCCTCTTTGTGAAGCCGTCGAAATTCAACGTAAAAATTTACCATAGAAATCGAATCCTTTCAACGCTAAATTCCAAGCCGGGGGTAACCCTTCAGCGACGGGGGGCCCAGGGCAGGTTTTGTTGTGGCCTGGGAATCACTTTGCCTTTACGCCCGACCTTAATCCGAACGGCTGGCCACCCGTCACTGAAGGGTTACGGCGAGGGTGAATTATTTGTGGACAGAGGGGAATTTTTGTGATAATAATCCTTTGAATTCAAAAGGAACGGCAAGGATTCACGGGTTTGGAATGATTGCGGGAAACCTCTGAATCCTTTTCTCTATAAGACCATGAAAACGTTCAACCGCTTCGGAATCGTCGTTAAGCCCAACAAACCTAACGCCATTGCCCTGGCCCAGGAAATCATTTCCTGGCTTACGGATCGCAAGGCGCAGGTCTTTGTCGACGAGGGGGCGGCCTCCCGGATATCCCACCCCCTGACTTTTGCCCGAAAGGAAATGAGCCGGAAGATCGACTGCCTGATCGTTCTGGGAGGAGACGGGACCCTGCTGAGCGCCGCCAGGGACATGGCCGCCGGTCCGAGTCAGGTTCCGATCCTGGGGGTGAATCTGGGGGGGCTCGGATTCTTAACCGAAATCACGCTGGAAGAAATCTACCCCGTCCTCGAAAACATCCTTCAGGGAAGGGTTCAGATCGAGAAGCGGATGAGGCTCCGCGCCCGGGTTTTTCGCCAGGAAAACGGGGTGGGAGAGTTTTCCGTGCTGAATGACGCGGTGATCACCAAGAGCGTCCTGGCCCGGATCATCAACCTGCGGAACCAAATCAACGGCGCCTATGTGACCACCTACCGGGGCGACGGCGTCATCATCTCCACGCCCACGGGATCCACCGCTTATTCCCTGGCCGCGGGGGGGCCGATCGTCTATCCGGCCATGGACTCCATCCTGATCACCCCGATCTGCCCCCACACCCTGACCAACCGGCCGCTGCTCCTCCCGGATCAGGCGGTAATCGAGTTTCTCCTGGAATCCGAAGAGAGCGATGTGAGCCTCACCCTTGACGGGCAGGTGGGCTTCCCTCTTCGCCCCTTCGACCGGGTGGTGATCACCAAAGCCGAGGAACCCGTTCTGTTCATCAAGTCCCCCTTTAAGGAATACTTCGAGATCCTCCGCACCAAGCTGAAGTGGGGGGAACGTTGACGGAGGCCCGGGATCGCCGGACATGCTGACCGAGCTGACCATCAAAAACTTCGCGATCATCGACCAACTGCAGATTGAATTCGGCCCGGGGCTGAACGCCCTGACCGGAGAAACGGGAGCGGGAAAGTCCATCCTGGTCGATGCCATCGGGCTGATCCTCGGGAGCAAGGCTTCGGTCGACATGATCCGCACCGGAGCCGAAGAGGCCTCTATCGAGGCCTTCTTCGACCTCTCCGCGGGGGAAATCGCGGGCATCCTGCGCCGTTTCGACCTCGAAAAGAACGAAGGGCTGGTGATCCGGCGGGTCGTGAACCGGTCCGGAAAATCTCGGGCCTACCTGAACGGCAACGCCGTAACCTTGAGCATGCTGGAAGAGATCTCCGGGGAGCTCGTGAACATTTACGGCCAGCACGAGCATCAGCATTTTCTGGAGCCGAAGCGGCATATCGACATCCTCGATGGAGCCGGCGACCTCCTTTCTCGCCGCCGCACTTACGAAGAACTCTACGGCCGGTGGCGGCAAGCCGCGAGCGAAATGGAAGAGGGGGCTGCCCGGCAGAAGCAGCGCAGCGAGCGCTTGGAGCTCCTGATATTTCAATCCCAGGAAATCGCCCGGGCCGGGCTCCGGGAACCCCGGGCCGGAGAGCCCGACGAGGAAGAGACCCTGACGGCCGAACGCGCCCGGTTGGTTCACGCCGAGAAGCTTTTTGAAATCGCCCACCAGGGGTTTGAAGCGCTGTACGGGGATTCGGGATCCGCCATCGAGCGCCTCAAGTCGACCCGCCAACGCCTGCGGGAGGGAGAAAAGATCGATCCCTCCTTGTCCCCCTTTCGGCAGGCCCTGGAAACGGCTATTCTCCAGGCGGAGGATGCCGCCTCTTCCCTCCGGATCTACCGGGATAAAATTCAATTCGACCCCAAGCGCCAGGAAGAGGTGGAATCCAGGCTGGACGAAATCCGCAAGCTGAAGCGGAAATACGGGGACAGCCTGGCGAAGGTGCTCGCCTATAAGGGGAAGCTCGACGAGGAGCGGAAAGGCTTGGAAAACCTGGAGGAAAAGATCGCGGAGATCCAAAGCCGGATGGACCATTTTTACCGTCAGGCCCTCCAATCGGCCCGCGAGCTCTCCCAACAGAGGAAAAAGATCGCCCGCACCCTTGACGCCAGGGTGGAGGAAGAACTGGCCGATCTGGGGATGGAAAGGGCCGGATTTCAGATTCGCCTGGAAGCGGAGAACGCCCACCCCGGCGGGCTGCCCGCCCAGCCCCTGGGGGAAAACGGACTGGACCGGGTGGAGTTTTTCCTCTCCCCGAATCCCGGAGAAGAACTGAAACCGCTGGCCAAAATCGCCTCGGGAGGGGAGTTGTCCCGGATTATGCTCGCCTTGAAAAGGATCTTCACCCGGGACAGCGGGGTGCGAACCTTGGTTTTCGACGAGGTGGACGCGGGGATCGGCGGGGGGATTGCCGAAGTCGTCGGGCGGAAACTCAAAGACATCGCCCGCCGCCACCAGGTTTTCTGCATAACCCACCTCGCCCAGATCGCCTCCTACGCCGATGTCCACTACAAGGCGGCCAAGAAAACACAGGGAGAGAGAACTGTGGTCGAGGTGGAGCGGTTGAGCGAAGAGGGGCGGGTCAAGGAAATTGCCCGGATGCTGGGGGGGGTCAAAATAACCGGAAAAACGCTCGAACACGCGGGCGAGATGCTCCGAAGTTCCGCCGGGAAAAAATAATGATGGTTTCCTAAAAAGTCCATCTGCGGCGTTGCGCTTCAACTTCGTCGTTGCGGTGCACCTGTAGGGGCGGTTCGCGAACCGCCCCTACCCTCTATTTCTCGCGCGCCTTGCATCTGGAGCTTTTTACGAGGGAATCAATCTTGATGAACTCGTAAGAAGTCGTCATATCCCGCGCAGGCGGGAATCCAGAATCTGCCAACATATTGAAAAGACTGGATTCCCGTTTTCACGGGAATGACGGAATACCCATTTTCAGACTTTTTACGAAACCATCAATCTTCACTGGAGATACTTTCTACTACAGGGAAGATGATCCCCGTTTTTTTGGGGCATACTTACGCTATGCGCTATGCCCTCTGCGCTATGCACTTTTTTAAATCTGGAGATGATCTCAAAATGACCTTACGCAAAGCCAGGATAACGGACGTCAAGGAAATCCAGAAGCTGATCGAGCTCTCGGCGAAAAAGGGAGAGATGCTCTCCCGCCCCTTGAGCGAGCTTTATGACAATCTCCGGGACTGCTATGTTTACGTGGACGACGAGAAGAATCTCCTGATCGGCACCTGCGCCATGCACATCTGCTGGGAAGATCTGGCGGAAATCCGTTCGCTGGTGGTCCGGGAGGAATATCAGCGCCAGGCCATTGGAACCAAACTCATCGAAGCCTGTCTCTCCGAAGCCGTCAGCTTGGGGATGTACCGGATCTTTGCGCTCACGTACAAGCCCGAGTTTTTCCGCAAGTTCGGGTTCAACGTGGTTGACAAGAATGTCCTGCCCCATAAAATCTGGGCGGACTGCGTGCGGTGCGTCAAGTTCCCGGGCTGCGATGAAATTGCCGTTTTTCTGGAGCTTTGAAAACGGATCCAGTCTTTAAAAATAAACAATAATTTCATTTAGTTAAAACTTTTTTTTAGAAAAAATGGTTGACAAGAGCTATACCCCGTGATAGTAATTTATTCCCTGTAGAATGCCCATGGGAGCCCGCCTTTTCAAGGAACCATTTCCAAGGCGGAGGCTCTCGAGACTTTTAAATGGAGAGGCAGCTTGGCCAAAAAGGCTTACACGATCCTGATTTTCTCGCAGAAGGCCGCCGAGGTCAAAAGGCTCATCTTATCCCCCTTGGCCCTTAAGATCGGGGTTGTCCTTTTATCCCTTTTCGTCATCGTCGGAGGCGTCATCGTCTATGATTATGTCGTCTACAAGAAGAAGGTGACCGAGCTGAAAAGCCTGCGCGCCGAAGCCGAGGCTCAGGGGGAAGAGATCCGCTCTTTCCAGGAGAAGATCACCGTCCTCGAGGAGCAGCTGAACAAGCTCAAGGAAATGGAAAAGCAGGTCGAGAAAGACCTGAAGGAAGTCGCCGAGCTCCAAAAAGAGAAAAAGAACCCGGTCGTCCCTCCCAAGAAAAAGAGCTCGCAGGTCCGGAAGAAAACGGAAGTCGTTCAGGAAGCATCCAAGCCTTCCGGAGAAAATGCCTCCCTCCTTGAGCAGGAACGGCCGCGATTGGTCAATCGCCTCCACTCCGACCTCGTAGAGCTTCAGAAAAAGGCCTTTCAGCGGGAGCAAAACCTGAAGGAGCTCCAGGAGTTCCTGCAGAATCAAAAATCCATCCTCCTGGCAACCCCTTCCCTCTGGCCGGTCATCGGGCGCATCAGCTCGGTTTTCGGGGAGCCCCGGACTTCTCCTTCGGGTGAACTTCGAACCCACAAGGGCATCGATATCTGCGTACCCCCGGGAACGCCGGTTTTGGCCGCGACCGACGGAGTCGTCACCTTCTCCGGCACCGAAATGGAATACGGGCGGCTGATCGTGATCGAACATGGGCACGGGCTCTCCACGTACTACGGTCACCTGGGCAAGGTTCTAATCAACGCGGGAGAGAAAGTCGTCAAAGGGCAGGCGGTCGGAACGGTAGGCCTTTCCGGCAACAGCACCGGCCCGCATCTCCACTACGAGGTGCGCCTCAACAGCAGCCCCGTCAATCCGGCCCGCTTCATGAATTAACAAGAATAATCAATATGTTAGGGTGATTTAAGCCGCTTTCGCCTATTCCCCTCCAGCTTCATTTCGAAGCGCTCCTTTCAAAATCAGAGGGGCCGCCGAATAATTTCCCTTTCCCCCCAAGCAAAAATATGTTAAATTTCAAGAGGGTTTGAAAAGTCTCCCCGAAAAGAAATCTTTGTCGGGGCTTTTTTTAAGACGGGCTTGGCCCCGTGGAGATAAAGTCGGCGGTTCTTCGTTCAACTCCTCGATCCTCCACTTTGCATAGTTTGAAATCTAACACCCGAGCTTGGAAACTCCGGATAAAATTATTTTGTCCCCCGGGAAATTTAAAAATTTCCTGTCGCCGAACTTGGACATTTCAGGCTTTTTGGCAATGTAGGCATTTTTTATGACCTTGATCGATTCTTTTCTGAAAAAAATCTTCGGCAGCAAAAACGAGCGCGACCTGGGCCGCTTGCAGCCCCTGGTTGAGGCGATCAATGCCCGGGAACCGGATCTGCGGAAGCTGAGCGACGATCAACTCAAGGGGAAAACCGGAGATTTCAAGGAGCGCCTTGCCAAAGGGGAGAACCTGGACGATCTTCTGGTCGACGCTTTTGCCGTCGTGCGGGAGGCCTCACGGCGCACTTTGGGGCAGCGCCACTTCGACGCCCAGCTCATCGGCGGCATCGTCCTTCACCAGGGCAAGATCGCGGAGATGAAAACCGGCGAAGGGAAAACCCTCGCCGCCACCCTCCCGGTCTACCTGAATGCCCTCACCGGAAAGGGCGTCCACGTGGTCACGGTAAACGATTACCTGGCCAAACGCGACTCGGCCTGGATGGGCGCCATCTATCATTTTCTGGGCCTTTCGGTGGGAGTCATCGTCCACGAACTCAACGATGCCGACCGCCAGCATGCCTACCGCTGCGATATCACGTACGGCACGAACAACGAATTCGGATTCGACTACCTCCGGGACAACATGAAGTACCGCCTGGAAGACATGGTGCAGAGGGATCTGAACTACGCCATCGTGGACGAAGTCGACTCCATCCTCATCGACGAGGCCCGCACCCCCCTGATCATTTCCGGCCCCGTCGAACACGAGGAAGAGGGGTTTTACGAAGAGCTGAAACCCCTGGTCACCCGCCTCCGGCAGAACCAGAGCCGTCTGATCCAGGCCATGATCGATGAGGCGTTGAAACTCTTCGAAAAGGAGCCGGAAAGCGAAGAGGCGATTGAAAAGCTTCTCCTGGTCAAGCGCGGGGACCCCAAGAATCCGCGTTTCCTCGAACTCATCGCGGAAACCCCCGCTCTGAAAAGCCGCATCGACCGGATGGAGTCCTACCTCTCCTCCCAGAAGACTCTCTCCCAGTTCGACGGCGCCCTTTTCTGTTCTATCGATGAGAAATCCAACGCCGTCGAGCTCACGGAAAAGGGGCTCGGCCTTCTCTCCGGCAGCCAGGCGGACGCCTTCGTCGTTCCCGCCCTGGAAGAGGGGTATCAGGAGATCGACGAAAATTCTTCCCTCGCCCTCGAGGAGAAAATCGAAGCCCGGCGCGTTCTGGAAACCCAATACCGGCAGACCTCCGACCGGATTCACACCGTCCACCAGCTCGTCAAGGCCTTTTGGCTTTTTCAGAAAGATGTGAACTATGTGATCAAAGACGGCCAGGTGGTCATCGTGGACGAGTTCACCGGCCGCATGATGCCCGGGCGGCGATGGAGCGACGGCCTTCACCAGGCCATCGAGTCCAAAGAGGGGGTCAAGATCGCCGAGGAGTACCAGACCCTGGCCACCATCACCTTCCAGAACTATTTTCGGATGTACGGAAAGATCGCCGGCATGACCGGGACCGCGGACACCGAAGCTCCCGAATTTCAGAAGATTTACAAGCTGGAAGTGGCGGTCATCCCCACCAACAAGCCCATGATCCGCCAGGACGCCTCGGACATGATCTACCGCACCCAGCGGGAAAAATACAACGCCGTCGTGGAAGAGATCCGGGACTGCCACAAACGGGGCCAGCCGGTCCTGGTGGGAACCATTTCCATCGAAAATTCCGAGAAGCTCTCCCAGATGCTGAAAAAGGAGCGGATCCCCCATCAAGTCCTGAACGCCAAATACCACGAGATGGAGGCCCAGATCATTGCCCAGGCCGGCCGCTTCAAGGCCTTGACGATTTCGACCAATATGGCCGGCCGGGGAACCGATATCATGCTCGGCGGCAACCCCGAAATGCTGGCCCGGCAGGAAGCGCTGAAGGCGCAGCTCAACCGGGATGAAAATCCCGAAGCCTTCCAAAAAATCCTGGAAGAAATGAAGGGGCTCACCTCCCGGGAATACCAGCAGGTCCTCGCCGCCGGGGGTCTTCATGTCCTGGGCACGGAACGCCATGAATCCCGGCGCATCGACAACCAGCTTCGCGGCCGGTCGGGGCGCCAGGGGGATCCGGGCACCTCTCGGTTTTACCTCTCCTTGGAGGACGACCTCCTGCGCATTTTCGGGTCCCAGCGGATTTCCGGGGTCATGAGCCGCCTGGGCATGGAAGAGGGACAGCCCATCGAGCACCCCCTCATCAACCGGGCCATCGAAAACGCCCAAAAACGGGTGGAAGCCCACAACTTCGACATCCGCAAACACCTCCTCGAATACGACGACGTCATGAACAAGCAGCGGGAGGTCATCTACGGCCAGCGCAAGCGGGTTCTCGCCGGGGAAGGGCTCCCGCAGGAAATCCAGGAAATCATCTTCGAGCTGGGGGAGTCCCTCGTCGACCCCATTGCGGATGAAAAGACCTACCCGGAGGAGTGGGACTACCGCCGCCTGAACGAGTCGCTGATGCGGCTTTTTTCGTTCGGGTTGAGCTTCAAGAGCGGCGACACGGCGGGACTGACCCGCGAACACCTGGTCGAAAAGGTGCGTTCCTACGCCAAGGAGATTTACTCTCGGAAAGAAGCCGAGTTCGGCGCCGACGCCGTGCGCTACCTGGAGAAGGCGATCTATCTCCAAACCATCGACACCCTCTGGAAGGAGCACCTCCTGGCCATGGACCACCTGAAGGAAGGGATCGGGCTTCGGGGGTACGGCCAGCGCAACCCGCTCCAGGAGTATCAGAAGGAAGGCTACCAGATGTTCATGGAGCTGATCCAGCGGATCAAGGAAGAAACGGTGGAAAAGCTCTTCCGGGTGCAGATGGCGCGCCCCGCCGAGGTGGACCGGTTCGAGGCCAAGAAGGAAAAACCCCTCGTCTTAAGCCGGGGGGGAGCGAAGCGGCGGAAAGTCAGGCGCAGCCGATGAAGCGGGAAAGCCGGAAAGTGGGTCGCAACGAACCCTGCCCCTGCGGCAGCGGGAAGAAATACAAGAAGTGCTGCGGAAAATAAAGAACGCAAAGCGCAGAGGGCATAGCGCATAGCGCCCGGAGAAAAAAGACTGGGGTTTCGCTTTGCGCTTTGCGAACGACGGGAGTCCTTATGGCCAATTACATCCCCTCCAACTTTTTCGTCCCCGGATTCAAAGCGGCGGGGATCGCCGCCGGGATCAAAAAGACACAGGCAAAAGACCTTGCCCTTCTCTACTCGGAAACCCCGGCCGTCGCCGCCGGAGTCTTTACTCAAAACCGGGTGAAAGCAGCGCCGGTCCAGATCTCCCTGGAGAGGGTCAAATCCGGGGGGGCCCAGGCCGTCCTGATCAATTCCGGGTCGGCCAACGCCTGCACGGGAAGAAGAGGTCTGGAAGACGCCCGCCGTCTTTCCAAGCTCCTGGCGGCGGCCCTGAAAATCAATCCCGAAAAAATTCTGCTCGGGTCCACCGGCGTGATCGGAAAGCCCCTCCCCATGGCGCAAATGGAAAACCATCTGCCGATCCTCATCTCGGCCCTCTCCCCCATGGGTCTGGAAGAGGCGGCCAAAGCCATCATGACCACGGACACGTTCCCGAAAGCCGCCATCGTCCGGAGCCGGGTCAACGGGAAAGAGATCACCGTCGCGGGAATCGCCAAAGGGGCGGGCATGATCGCCCCCCACATGGCCACCCTTCTTTCCTTTGTCCTCACCGACGCGGCCATCCCCCCCCCGCTTTGAAGCGGGCCTTGAAAGACGGGGTGGAGCAATCCTTCAACCGGATCACCGTAGACGGGGACACCAGCACCAACGACACCCTCCTGGCCCTGGCCAACGGCAAGGCCGGAAACCCCCCGATTCGGGAAAAAACGGATGGTTTCAAGCAGTTTTCCGCCCTCCTCGGCGGCGTTCTTCTCTCCCTGGCGAAGATGATCGCCCGCGACGGCGAGGGAGCGACAAAGTTGGTGGAGGTGGTTGTCGAGAACGCCAGAACCCACGAGGACGCCCAACGGGCCGCCCGCGCCATCGCCGAGTCCCCGCTGGTCAAAACGGCCTTTTTCGGCGCCGACGCCAATTGGGGGAGAATCCTCTGCGCCGCCGGATATTCGGGGGCCAATTTCGATCCCTCCAAGGTGGATGTTTTTTTTGACCAAATCGATATCGTCCGCCGCGGCCAGGGAACGGGGGTAGCCAAGGAAGAGCAAGCCACCCTGATCATGAAGAAGAACGAATATCAGGTGCGAGTGGATTTCCATCAAGGCAAGGGGCGCGCCTCGATCTTCACCACGGACTTCTCGTTGGATTACGTCAAAATCAACGCCTCCTATCGGAGCTGAAAAAGATCCCATTTTTTGGCTTGCATGAATGAAATTAAGATGTTAGTATTAAAAATTAAATAAAACTCACGTTTCCTGACCGGCCCGTGGGTGTCCCGCATCGCGGGATTTCGCCGCCGGAAAGAGGGGAACGGAGGAAAAACCCGGGAGGAAAAGCATGTCAACCGTAACGATGAAGCAGCTGTTGGAGGCGGGGGTCCATTTCGGTCACCAGACCAAGCGCTGGAACCCCAAAATGAAGGAGTACATCTTCGGCTCGCGCAACGGAATTTACATCATCGATCTCCAGAAAACCGTGCGCCTTTTCAAAGAGGCTTACAAATTCGTGGTCGATACCGTGGGCAAGGGAAACCATGTCCTCTTTGTCGGCACCAAGAAGCAGGCGCAGGATTCCATCTCCGAGGAGGCCCTGCGCGCCGGCATGTTTTACGTAAATCAGCGCTGGCTCGGCGGCACGCTCACAAACTTCCGGACAATCAAGAAGAACGTGGAGCGGCTGAAAAAGATTGAGAAAATGAAGGAAGACGGGACCTTCGAGGCCCTTCCCAAAAAAGAAGTTCTCGGCTTGGAAAAAGAACGGGGCAAGATGGAGAAAACGCTGGGCGGGATCAAGGACATGGGCAAGCTCCCCGGCGGCCTCTTCATCGTCGACCCTCGCAAAGAGAGCATCGCCGTGCGGGAAGCCCGGAAGCTGGGAATTCCCATCGTGGCCATCGTGGACACCAACTGCGACCCCGATGAAGTGGACTTCATCATCCCCGGGAATGACGACGCCATCCGGGCCATCCGGCTGATCTCCTCCAAAGTCGCCGACGCCTGCCTGGAAGGGAAGCAGCTTCTGGAAGCCCGCCTGACTGCCCCAGAAGGAGGGGCGGCGGCCGGAGAAACGGCGGCGAAATCCGCAGAGTCTGCGAAAACGGCCGCTTCCGCGGGGAAAGGGCCGGAACCCGAAACCCAAGAAGAATAGGAGGATTGCTCGTGGATATTTCAGCAACCATGGTAAGAGACCTGCGCGAAAAAACCGGGGCCGGCATGATGGATTGTAAGAAGGCCCTGGCGGAAAGCGGGGGAAATTTCGAAAAAGCGGTGGACTACCTGCGACAGAAGGGCTTGGCCACGGCCGCCAAACGGGCCGGGCGGGTCGCCTCCGAAGGACGGATCGGCTCCTATATTCACGCCGGGGGGAAAATCGGCGTCCTGGTGGAAGTCAACTGCGAGACGGATTTTGTGGCCAAGACCGATGATTTCCAGAGTTTTTCAAAGGACCTCGCCATGCAGATTGCGGCCAGCAATCCTCTTTATGTCCGCCGCGAGGATGTCCCTGCCGAAGCGTTGGAAAGGGAGAGGGAAATCTACCGGATCCAGGCTCGCGAATCCGGAAAGCCGGAGAAGATCATCGATAAGATTGTGGACGGAAAACTGGAGAAGTACTACGGCGAAGTCTGTCTTCTGGAGCAGGTTTTCGTCAAAGATACGGACCTCAAGATTCAAGACCTCATGAACGGCCTGATCGGCAAACTGGGGGAAAAGATCGAAATCCGCCGGTTCGCGAGGTTTCAGGTCGGCGAGGGCATGGCGAAAGGTTGATCCTTGGCTAAACCCGCCTATCAACGGATTCTCCTAAAACTGAGCGGCGAAGCCCTGGCGGGAAGCCAGGAGTACGGAATCAGCCCGGCCATCGTCCGGAAGGTTTCCGCCGAAATCAGGGAAATCAGGGAATTGGGCGTGGAGGTCGGGATCGTCATCGGCGGCGGCAACATTTACCGCGGCGTGGCGGCCAGCGCCGAGGGCATGGACCGGACCTCGGCCGACCATATGGGCATGCTGGCCACGGTCATCAACAGCCTGGCCCTGCAGGACGCCCTGGAAAAAGCCGGCGTCCACACCCGGGTGCTCTCCGCCGTCGAAATGCACCGCATCGCCGAGCCCTACATCCGGCGGCGGGCGGTTCGCCATTTGGAAAAAGGGCGCGTGGTGATTTTCGCCGGCGGCACGGGAAATCCTTTTTTCACCACCGACACGGCGGCGGCCCTCCGGGCCATGGAAATCAAGGCGCAGGTTATTCTGAAAGCCACCAAAGTGGACGGGGTATACGACCAGGACCCCCTCCTTTCCAAAAAAGCCAAGAAGTTCGAAGCGCTTTCCTACATCGAAGTTCTCAATCGGGGTCTGAAAATCATGGACGCCACGGCCATTTCGCTCTGTATGGACCATCACCTGCCGGTTATCGTGTTCAACCTCAATCAGAAGGGAAACATCAAACGGGTCGTTCTCGGTCAAAAGATTGGAACCGTGATTCGGGGGTAAGACATGTTCAAAAAAGAATCCTTTATCGGAGATCTGAAGACGAAGATGGAAAAGTCCCTGGAATCCCTGCGCAAGGATTTGAGCCGGGTCCGGACAGGCCGGGCCTCCCTCAATCTCCTCGACGGGGTGCGGGTGAATTACTACGGGACCCCCACGCCGCTCTCGCAAGTGGCCTCGCTTTCGGTTCCGGAAAGCCGGACCATTTCCATCCAGCCTTGGGATGCGAAGATCATCGCCGAAATCGAGAAGGCCATCCAAAAGTCGGACTTGGGGTTGAATCCGCTCAATGACGGAAAAGTGGTCCGCGTCAACATCCCCCCTCTGACGGAAGAGCGGCGCCGGGAATTGGTCAAAGTGATCAAACGGATGGAAGAGGAATCCAAAGTGGCCCTGCGCAATATCCGCAGAGACGGAAACGAATCCCTGAAAACAGAGAAGAAGGACAAGGCGATCTCGGAAGACGAGCAGTTCAAACTCCAGGACGAAGTCCAGAAGATGATGGACAACGCCATCAAGAAGGCGGAAGAGACCGTAAAAGCCAAGGAAAAAGAGATTCTGGAAATCTGACCCGTCTCTTTCTCCCGCCTCCCCGTCCCTGGAGACACCCCCGACGAAGGGAAAAGAATCAAACGGCTCCCGGCAGAAAGCCGGGAGCGTATCTTCCGCTGTTTTTTCCATCATCGCCAAAAATTATGCACCGCCTGATCAAAGAAAAACTTCCCCAACACCTGGCCGTTATCATGGATGGAAACGGCCGGTGGGCCGCGCAGCGGTCCCTCGACCGCATCGTCGGCCATCATCAGGGCGCCGAGTCCGTCCGCCGGACGGTCCAAAATTGCCGGAAGATCGGAATCCCCTACCTCACGCTTTTCGCTTTCTCCTCCGAAAATTGGAGCCGCCCGCGGGAAGAGGTGGACGCTTTGATGGTTCTGCTCAAGGAGTTCCTCTTCTCCGAGCTTGAGGAAATGATCGAACAGGGGATTCGCCTCCAGGCGATCGGGGATCTTCCCCGGCTCCCCAAAGATGTGCTGGCGGCCCTGAACGAGGTGAGCCGAAAGACCTCTTCCGGGACCGGCATGGTCCTGACCCTCGCCTTAAGCTACGGGGGACGGGACGATATTCTTCAGGCCATTCGCCGGCTCATGGCCTTGAGCCGCGAAGGCAACCTCATCCCGGAAGAGATCACCGAGATCCTGTTTTCCAGGTACCTTTGGACCGCGCAACTGCCCGAACCGGACCTCCTCATCCGCACCAGCGGGGAGCTCAGGGTCAGCAACTTTTTCCTGTGGCAGCTGGCCTACACGGAAATTTATGTGACTTCCACCCTCTGGCCCGACTTCGGCGCCGAGGAACTCATCCAGGCTTTGCTGGACTATCAGGGAAGGGAACGGCGGTTCGGGCTCACGAGCGAACAGATCAAAACAGGAACCCGGTAAGCCATGCATCTCAAACGCTGGATATCCGGCCTCGTCATGGCCCCGATTCTGATCCTCTTCACCCTCTACGCCCCGCCGTGGCTCTTCACTCTTTTCATTCTCGCCCTGATCTTCATCGGCCTTCAGGAGTTTTACGCCCTCGCCCTGCCGGGGATCCCCGTTCGCGATAAGACCGCGGGGATTCTCCTCAGCCTGCTTCCGCCCTTGGCGGTTTACTCACCCGAGGCCCGCTGCTTCCACGCCGCCCTCATCGTGTTGGTATTCTTCCTTTTCATCCGCGCCCTAAGCTCACCGGATCCCTTTGGTTCGCGCGTGGACCGGGCAGGCAAACAGCTTCTCGGATTCCTCTATATCGCCCTCTTCCTCGCCCACTTCATCCTCCTGCGCAAATTTCCCTCCGGCCAGCTTTGGATTCTCTTCACCTTGGTGGCGGTTTTCTTCGGCGACACGACCGCTTTTTACATCGGCCGGGCCTGCGGCCGAAAGAAACTGGCCCCCGCCATCAGCCCCGGGAAGACGGTGGAAGGCGGCTACGGGGCCGTAGGGGGCTCGGTGGCCGGAGCCCTTTTGTTCAAGGTTTTATTTTTTTCTCAAGTCCCCTTTCTCCATGCCGTAGCCCTCGGTCTGGGGGTGGGGATCATCGGCCAGCTCGGCGATCTCTGGGAATCGGTCCTCAAGCGAAGCGCCCAGGTCAAGGACTCCGGGACGCTCATCCCGGGGCACGGCGGCCTTTTGGACCGCCTTGACAGCGTCCTTTTTGCCGGCCCTTTCGTTTATTATTATGCCTGGATCATGGGCCTGGGGAATTGAAAAGCAATTTCACCACCGAGAACACAGAGCGCACAGAGAAAAAAGCCATTTATGCAAACGACAAAAACCAAAGACAAAAACCTTTTTGTTTTTCCCTTTTAAAATAAAAGACAGGAAACGATTCCCCTTCGATGTCAAAGGATTCTTTTTATATTGTTAAGAGTCTCAAAATAGATTTGACATTCCCTGCTAAACCTCCCCTTACCCCTCTTTTTTAGAGAGGGGAATTTCCTCCCTTTGTCAAAAGGAGGTTAGGAGGGATTTTTTGAAGGATGTCGTTACAATTATGAGACCGTTAATATATTTTTTTCTCTGTGTTCTCTGTGCCCTCTGTGGTGAGTAATATATGAAAAATCTTTCCATTCTCGGATCCACCGGTTCGATCGGCGTCAACGCTCTGGAAATCGCGGGGCAGCACCCGGAGCGGTTCCGGGTGATCGCCCTGGGGGGCGGCCGGAACCTGAAAAAGATGGAGGAGCAGATTCTCCGGTTTCGGCCCAGGCTCGTTTCGGTCCTGGACGCCCCTTCGGCCCGGTTCCTCCGCGCCCGGATCGGCTCCAAAACCCCGGAAATTCTGTGCGGACCGGAGGGGTTGGCCGCCGTCGCCTCCCATCCCGAGGCGGATATGGTTGTTTCCGCCCTCGCCGGCAGCATCGGCCTCCTCCCCACCTTCGCCGCGATCCGCGCCCGAAAAACCCTGGCCATCGCCAACAAAGAGCCTCTGGTTATGGCCGGGGAAATCCTGATGCGGGAGAGCCGGAAGAAGGGGGTCGCGATCCTCCCCATTGACAGCGAACACAGCGCCATCTTCCAATCTCTGGCCGGCCACCGCCAAGAAGACATCAAACGCCTGATCCTGACGGCGTCCGGCGGGCCGTTCCTGAAAATCCCTCTCGCCGAGCTTGACCGGGTGACCCCCGAACAAGCCCTGCGTCATCCCCGCTGGAAGATGGGCAAAAAAGTGACTCTGGACAGCGCTTCGCTGATGAACAAGGCCCTCGAGGTCATCGAAGCCCGCTGGCTGTTCGACGTCCCGGAGTCGCGGATCGAGGTTCATATTCATCCCCAATCGATCGTCCATTCTATGGTAGAATATATCGATGGCTCTGTCGTGGCGCAACTGGCGCTCCCCGACATGCGCGGGCCGATCGCTTATGCCCTCTCGTATCCGGAAAGGCTGAACCTGCAGCTGCCCACGCTCAATCTCTTTGCGATCCGGAAGCTCACCTTCGGCCCCGTCGAGGAGGAGCGCTTTCCCGCTCTCGGCCTAGCGTACCGCGCTCTCGAGGCGGGGGGCACGATGCCCGCGGTTATGAACTCGGCCAACGAAGCGGCGGCGGAAGCTTTTTTGCAGGGACGGCTTGCTTTCCGGCAGATTCCCCGGCTGATCCGCGCGGTAATGGACAGCCACCGGCCGACCGCCGCCCCGGACCTGGAAGAAATACTAAAGGCCCATGAATGGGCGCAAAAAAAATCCCGTAAGCGAATCGATGAATTCATAAAAAGCTCCCGAGGCAAGGCGCGCAAAACCTGAGAAATGTGGGGGCGATTCAGGAATCGCCCCTACGGAGCAAAGTGCCTTTTTCGAAACTATTAGAATAACGCGAGGGAACATTTGATTACCACCATCATTGCCACCGTCATCGTCTTAGGCGTCTTGATTTTTGTCCACGAACTGGGCCATTTTCTCATGGCGAAAAAGTCCAAGGTGGGGGTTCTCACCTTCTCCCTCGGATTCGGGCCCAAGCTTTTCGGAAAAAAATACGGCGAGACGCAATATCAGATCTCCGCCATCCCGCTCGGCGGATACGTCAAAATGGTCGGGGAAGAACCCGGGGAAAAGCTCCCTCCCGAGCTTGAGGCCAAATCTTTTTCCACCGCTTCGATTCCCAAGCGCCTGGGGATCGTCTTCGCGGGCGTTTTTTTTAATTTTGTCTTTGCCGTCTTCGCCTTCGCCGTTATCTTCATGGTCGGAATGCCTACGCTTCTGCCCGATGTGGGCGAGGTCACGCCGGATTTCCCCGCCTTTCAGGCCGGGATCTTAAAAGGGGACCGCGTCCTGGAGGCCAATGGAACGCCGCTCAAGCGCTGGGACGACCTGGCCAAAATTATCCATGAGAGCGGAGAAAAGCCGCTGTCTTTGAAAATCGAACGGGAAGGCCAAACGAAGGAGATTTCCGTGACCCCCCAGTCTTCGGTCCAAAAGGACATCTTCGGAGACGAATACCGCGTGGGTCTCATCGGCATAAAGCCCTCCGGGGAAACCTTCATCGAGCGCTTCGACCCCTTCACGGCCCTTTACAAAGGACTCCTGCAATCCTGGAACTGGGCCGAGCTGACCGTGGTGAGCATCGTAAAAATCATCCAGGGAAAAATCTCCGCCAAGACGATCGGCGGGCCGATTTTCATCGCCCAACTCGCCGGTCAGCAGGCCAAAGCGGGGCCCCTGAGCCTGCTGCACTTCATGGCCGTAATCAGCATCAACCTGGTGATCCTGAATATCCTGCCGATCCCCATTCTGGACGGCTGGCACATCCTGATTTTCCTGATCGAAGGCCTGATCGGCAAACCCGTGAGTCTGAAGCTCCGGGAAAGAGCGCAGCAGGTTGGATTGTTCCTGATCATCCTGCTCATGATTCTCGTGATCTACAACGACGTTCTGCGGATCGTGATGCCCCAACAATAAGAAATGCCTAAATTGCGCTAAAATGCCTAAATTTGACAACCTCGTAAGAAGTCTGAATTTGAGGGTTTCCCGTCATTCCGGCGGAAGCCGGAATCCAGTATTTTCGAAGACTTATAAATACCCTGGACTCCGGTTTTCACCGGAGTGACGACTTTTTACGAGATCATCAAATTTTTGCGGACAAGAATTAAATGTCTTATCGGCTTCTCGCTATGCGCTATGCTCTCTGCGCCATGCGTTTATTCTTATGCTAATCCTCGCCCTTGAAACCGCGACGTTGACCGGCAGCGTGGCTTTGGTGGAGGCCTCGCTGGCGGAGGATTCCTCCTCCCCCGCCATGAAGATTGTGGGGGAGATCACCCTCAATCTTCAGAGCACCCATTCGGAACGGCTGATGCCTTCCATCCACAACCTTTTCGAGGAAGCATCCTTGAAAATTAGCGACCTCCGGGGGATCGCCCTGGGCCTGGGGCCCGGCTCTTTTACCGGTCTTCGCATCGGCGCTTCCACGGTGAAGGGGCTTGCCTATGCCCTCAAAATCCCCGTGGTCGGGGTCTCCACCTTGGAAGCCTTGGCCGGGAATGTTCCCTATCATTCTTCCGTCATCTGCCCGGTTCTGGACGCCCGCAAAAAGGAAGTCTATGCGGCCTTATTCCAGGGGGACGAGGGCGGAACAATCCGCCGCCAGAGTGCGGATTGGGTCCTTTCCCCGGAAGACCTCTGCCGCCGAATCAGCGGGCGAACCCTTTTTCTGGGGAATGGCGCGGAGGGATACGGCGAAGTTCTTCGAAAGAACCTCGGCCCCCTGGCCCTGTTCGCTCCTCCGGAACTTTCCCTGCCCCGCGCTTTGAACGTAGCCGGACTCGCCCTGCCGAAATTCAGAACAGGCCAGACTCTCGACCTATTCTCCTTCACCCCCATTTACATCCGCCGCTCCGAAGCCGAAATCCACTACGAAGCCAAAGAAAAACGATAAAATCAAAGGAGGCGGAAAATGAAAGACCTTCACAAAATCTTCACGATTTTCAAGGGAGAATTCCCCGAAGTGCATTCCCGCTATGAATCCCTGGGAAAGGAAATCCATGAAGAGTCAGGCCCTCTGCCGGAAAAGGTCCGCTGGTTGATAAAAATCGCGGTTTCCGCCGCCGCCCCTCATCCCCGGGCGCTGGAAACACATATTATGAAAGCCCGGGAAGCAGGGGTGACGGAAGCGGAAATCAAGCATGCCCTGCTCATGCTGATCCAAACCAGCGGCTTCCCGACCTTTATGGAAGCTTACTCCGTTCTCAAAGGAATGAAATAGCCCAAAGGAGATCGGCGGCCTTGAAAAGAGAACGGTCTTTCTGAAATCCGCGAAGGATCCGTTGACTGATCATAGTTGAAGGCCTAACTTTCAAGCGGGAACCCGTGAAGCCTTCGAAATACATTTCCTTCCTTGAATTGTCCTGGGTTACGTACAGTGCCTGTCCACACCTTCGACAGCTGTGAAAAAGATGACAACGTGGATGGGAGATCTGGGTTTCCGAGTTTAAAAGGAGACCAAAGCGGCTTGGCCCCCTCCCAGATCTAAATTGAGGGTTCCGGTTCTGCCGGAAAAGAGGAAAGACTTCTTTTTTCAATCTGTTTAATCAACCCATTAAAAATAAATCGATGGAAAGGTAAAAAGAAATACCAGTATATTTTCCCTCCAAGACTTTGCGTATGAAAATAGGCTCTTATAGAGAGCTTTCTTTGGCAATCTACCTCCTGGATTTGAAATTCCAGCCATGCTTTTCCGGGCATTTTCATCTCGGCCCGAAGCAAAAGACGCTTGTTTTTTTGGAGATCTTCGACCCTCCAAAAATCAATAACGTCATTAACTTTTAGAGTCGTCTGGCTTCTTCGTCCCCGGGAAGATCCCACCCCCAAAAGAATCTTGTCGATTATTCCTCTCAGGCGCCACATCCAGTTGTTGGAAAACCAACCTTCTTTTCCTCCCACCCTGCATAGACAATTGAAAAGCGCAGAGGCTTCTTTTTGGGTAACCAAGGAGTAAGTGCTTGTATAGCGAGGCGCTTCGGCAAGCTCATAGAGCTTCAGGGCGAGTTGATGGGCGGGCGGATACGCATCAGACCAACGGGTATGGATCGTGTCTTGCTCCTCCCGGCTCATCGCTCGGATAATGGCTTCCTTATAGGTCAATGGTTTAAAAGGCAAGTATTGCCGAATTAAATTATTCTGGCAGACAACTTCATTTTTTAATCCTTCCATTAAGGATCTGGTTATGGGCGCGGGGACCGGGGTAATAAGACCCCCAAGATAAGAATAAAGGGGAAGAAAAGAAAGAAAAGGAATAAAATATCTCTTCCGGTTCAGCAAATCGGCCCGGATTTTCAACATTTCATAATAACTCAAAATATCCGCCCCCCCGATATCAAAAGACCCTCCGGAGGTTTCGGGGATCTCCAATGTCCCAACGAGATATTTGATCACATCGCGGATCGCAATGGGCTGGCATTGGGTCATCGCCCAGCGGGGAATAAATATGATTGGCAGCCTTCTCACCAAACTCTGAATAATCTCATAAGAGGCGCTCCCGGAACCAATAATAATGGCGGCCCGTAAAGTTGTGACCGGAACTTTCCCGCCTTTCAGCTCTTCAGAGACCAGGATCCGGCTTTGAAGATGGGTCGATAGTTTTGTTTGCGTATCGCCGAGGCCGCCGAGGTAGATGATCCGTTTAATCTGATTTTCTTCTGCGGCAAATCTGAAATTTTTGGCCGCTTGAATATCGGCTTTAACAAATTTCTCTTGCCCCAAGAGCAAGGAATGAATTAAATAATAGGCCGTGTCGATATCTTTTAAAGCCGATCTGAGACTATTGATTTCGAGAGCGTCCGCTGTCATAACCTCCACATTCGGCCATAATTCGCGATAAATGGGGGACGGGGCTCTGACCATCACTCTGACCTTATACCCTCTGGCCAATAGTTCGGGGACTAATCGGCCCCCGATGTAACCGGAGACCCCGGTCACCAAGACTTTCCCTACGCCAGCCAGAGGTTTGGACGGTAAATCCTGGCAGTAAAGATCTTTATCTTCCTTGGCTTCAATAGAGGAAATGTTTTCAGAAACGTTCATAGCCGTTTGACTCTTTTTCTCTTGATTGCCCGTATTTGCGGCTTTCCCTCGTCATTGGCTGCGGGCGATTCCTAATTTATGATAACCCATAAATTCAAAGGCAAGAAATGATTTCCATCAGGAACTCTTGGACCCGGATGGAGAGCCAAAGCGTGGGCTCGAATTTGGGGGGCAGAATTATCCGCCGCCTCCTCCTTCGGGGATTCCTGCGATCCTCACCCTCCCATGAACTGGGGAACCAGAAGGCGGGGCAGGAAGAGGGCGAGATCGGGCCAGAAAACGATGGCGAGGGTCAAGATGACGAAAGCGGTAAAAAAGACCATCGTCCACTTCATCGACTCCATCAGGGGGATTTTCGCAATCGAACAGGCCATGAGCAGGCTGATGCCATAGGGCGGCGTAATCTTGCCGATGTCCATGGTCATCACCACGATAATCCCGAGATGGAGGGGGTGAATGCCGAGTTTCTGAGCCAGCGGCACTAAAACCGGTACGAAGATCATCATGGCCGGAGCCGGATCCATAAAGGTGCCCAGGATCAGAAAGAGGACCATAACCACGATCAGGAACACATGGGGATCGTAGGTGAAATAGCCGATGACCTTCTCCGTGACGTCGATCACCTGGTAATAGGCCATGAGCCAGCCGAAGAGCGTTGCCGTCCCCACGCAAAACATGACCACCGCGGTGAGCAGGCTCGTCTCCAGCATCACTTCCCGAATGATCTTCCAGCTGAGTTTGCGATAGACAAAGAGGTCCAGGAACACCACCCAAACGGCGGCCAAAGCGGCCGCCTCCGTGGACGTGACGACCCCGAAAACAATCCCCCCAATGATCACCACCATGACGCTGAATGGGGCCAGCCCCCGGATCAGGGTTCTTTTTCTTTCCCCTTCTGCCCACGCCCGCGGTTGCCCCCCTATATTATTCTTCACCGCGTAGTAGTAGGTAATGCCGAGTTGCTGCAACCCCACAAGGATTCCGGGAATGTACCCGGCGATAAACAGCGCTCCTACGGAAACATTCGCTGTGGCTCCGTAAATGACCATCAGGATGCTCGGGGGAATGATATTTCCGATCGTGGAGGAAGCGGCGGTGACCGCGGCCGTGAACCCCTTGTCGTAACCTTTCTCAACCATCACGGGAATGATGATGGCCCCCTCGCCGGCCACATCGGCCGTCGAGGAACCGGAGACGCCTCCCATCAGCATGCTGGAAACGACATTGACATGCCCAAGACCTCCGCGGATCCGCCCGACGAGCAAATCGGATATCGCCACGATGTCTTCGGTCATGCCGATACGATTCATCACAAAGGCGGAAAACATGAAACCGGGGATCGCCAAGAGCACGAAGCTGTCGATTCCCGAATAGATCCGCATGGCGACCACAACCATGCTGAGCGCAGGATCAATGAGGATCAAGGCCACCGAAGGGATCAGTAGGGCCACGGCCAAGGGGACGCCCAAGGCGAACAGGACCGCGAATCCCCCCATGAGAACGAGCAGGCTGATTTCAAGGCTCATGTTTCCGCTTTCTCTTGGGATTCGGGGGGATGGACCCAATGGTTCCAGAATTTCTCAAGGGCAAACAGGCAGATCAGCCCCCCGCCCATGAAAACAGAGGCATACGCGTAGATCATCGAGGCCCCGGTCGAGGGGTCTGTTTTTACAAAACCAAGTTTGATCAGCCCCCCGCCGCCCCACACCGTGATAATCCCTCCCAGGAGAATGGAGAGGGCGATCGCCATGGCATAATACCGCCGGGCTTTCGGCCGTAAGCGGTCGGAAATCAGGTCGACGTCAAAATGGAGCTTCTTCCGGACGGCCACCGCCGACCCAAGCATGGAGAGCCAAACGAAGCAAAGGGGAATCAGCATCTGGATGAACGGCCAGGAAACCGCAAGGAGATAGCGGTTGACCACCTGGACAAAAAGCGCGGCCAACAGCAGAATCCCGCACCAAACGATCAGATGGTTAAGAACCTTCTCGGTTATATCGGCGATTCTCCCCATGCCGCATCTCCCTTGAAACCGCGGGAGGAGAAGGGATTCCCTCCTCCCGCCTCAGTCCGCAGTATTTTCACTTCCCAAGGGCGAGGATTTTATCGGTGACCCCTTCCAGCTTCTTCTCCTTGGCAAAATCCTTGATGACGGCGATCGATTTATCGATGAAGGGCTTTTTGTCGGGATTTGTGAAGACGGTGCCATATTTCGCTTTGAGCTCGGCGGAATTCTTGTCGTCCAGCTCCCCTTCGAGTTTGACGTCAAAATCCGCCGCGTCCTTGGCGGCCTGCGCCAGGATCTTCTGCAGGTCTGCCGGCATCGAGTCGAACTTCTTCCGGCTGATCATGATCGGCCGCACCGTGATGTTGTGCTGGGTCAGGGCGATGAATTTGCAGACCTCCGCCCAGCGGGATACGGTGAACGTCGTAAACTCGTTCTCGGCCCCGTCGATGACGCCGGTCTGCAATGCCGTGTAGACTTCGGGGAAGGGGATGACCGCGGGAACGGCCCCCAGACCCTTCCACCAATTCATCATCACATTCCACTCCCAGGTTCTCATCTTGAGGCCGCTTAGGTCTTTCATGGCGTCGATCTTTTTCGACTTGGTGATCATGTTCCGCTGCGCGCCGCCGAAATGACCCAGGATGAAAATTCCGGTTTTCTGGTTGTATTCCTGGGCCATCTCCTCCGCAATAGGCCCCCGGGTTACTTTCATCATGTGCTCTTTGCTGGCAAAGAGATAGGGAAGCTCAAGAAGACCCGTAACCGGTTGGAAATTCGCCATGACGCCGGGAGTGTTGACACACATATCCAGGACCCCGGTCTTCACCCCATCGAGCAGCTCCGGGTTGGAGCCGAGTTTCCCGCTGTCGAAAACATTTACTTTGATGCGGTCTTTGCTTCTTTCGGCGACGATCTTGGCAAATTCCCGCGAGGAGATGGAGTGCGGGTGGTCGGTCGGCGTAACCACCCCGATCTTCAGCGTGAAATCAACGGCCGGACTCGGCGCCCCCCACAAAAGGACGATCCAAACCCCCACAACCAAGGCAAACACTCTTTTCATGGCGTTCTTCCTCCTTTGATGAATCCGATGGGCTCGACCCAATCGGGTTTTAAGCAATCTGGAAGCCTTTCACGAAGTCGAAATCAATATCGATTCCCAGCCCGGGCCCCTTGGGAAGGCCGACCCAGCCGTCATTTTGCTTCACCTGCTTCAAGACGTTCAGCGGCTCCTGCAGCAACTCCTCGCGAAAGCGGTTGGGGGTGGTATCATATTCCAGCATCGGCTGCACCGGATGGGCCCCCCCGGGGAGGTCCGGCAAGGCGGCCAGAAGATGCAGGTTCATGGCCACCGCCACGGCCGACCCCCAGACGTGATTCACCACCGGAACAAAGTGGCTGTGCGCCAAGGCGAGGACCTTCTGGTACTCGGTGATCCCCCCCAAGCCGCACGTTTCCGGCTGCAAGACGTCAACGCACCGGCCCTCGATCAATTGGCGGAAGCCCCAACGGGTGAATTCCGCCTCTCCTCCGGCGATATTCATATCAAGCGCCAGACAGAGATCCCGGTAGCCTTGATAGTCTTCGGGCGCCACGGGCTCTTCGAACCAAAAGACGTCCAGCCGCTCCAGCTCCCGGCCCAAGGGGATCGCCTCTCGAGCCGTGTAGCAATGGTTGGCGTCGACCATGAGTTGAATTTCCGGACCTATGGCCTTGCGCACCGCTTCCACAAGCTTCGCATCCTGCCGAGGCCCGAGACCGATTTTCATTTTGATGGCCTTGAAGCCGCCGGCCGCGATCTTGCGGCTTTCCTCGGCAAAGCGAGCGGCCAATTCCGGGACGCGTTGAAGCATCATCCCGTAGCCGTAAACCGGTATCCGGTTGCGGAACGCCCCCCCCAGTAATTTATAAAGAGGCAGGCCCAGGGCTTTCCCGGCGAGGTCCCAGAGGGCGATATCCACCCCCGAAAGCGCCTGGAGCGGCATCCCTTTCTGGCCATGGTCCCGCAGCAGGTTATAGACCTTGTGCCAGACGACCTCCCGGTCCAGAGGGTCCATTCCTCGGATTAGGGGTCCGATGGCCTGCTCCACAATCGTTTTATTGACTAAAGCGACGGCCCCGCCGCCAAACGCCTCGCCGTATCCTCGCAACCCCTCATCCGTAACGACTTCAATCAAATGCGCCGTACGGCGGTCATAGTACTGTTGGGAGTACCCCAGTTCCTCTTCGAGGCGGTATTGCAGCACATAACTTTTTACGTCTTTGATCTTCATAGGTTTTTCCGGTTTCCTTTGAGGTTTATTTTGAGCCTGGACCAGGTGTCGTCCAAGTGGCGGCGCATGGCGCGCTCCGCCCTCCCTGGGTCCTTGGCTTTGAGGGCCTCAAGAACGACCCGATGGAGAGATACCGAGTGCTTGTTCAGAGTGGCATTGCGGTTGGTGATTCGCAGGCTCGAAAGCATCGCCGCCCGAATGGCGTTGGTAATGGGCTGCAGAAATTCGTTATGGCTGGCCTCCAGGATTGCGGCGTGGAAGCGGATATCGGCGTCCATGAACGCCTCGATGTTCGTGATGTTGCCCGCCATCCCCTGATAAGCCTCCGCGATCGCCTCGAACTCCCGGGGGATGGCGCGCACGGCTGCCAGGCTTGCGGCCGGCGGTTCGACGATTTTCCGAACCTCGGTCAAGCTCCGGAGGAACGCCTCCTGCGATCCGCCTGTATCCTGCCAGCCCAATATATCCGGATCCAGGCGATTCCAGAATATGGGCAAGCGCACTAAGGTACCGATCTTGGGACGCGACTCCACGAGGCCTTTGGCCGCCAGCACCTTCATGGATTCCCGGACTACCGTTCGGCTCACGTCGAATCGAGCGAGGAGGGTTCCTTCGCCGGGCAGCGCCTCGCCGGGTTTGAAACGCCCTTGCACGATCTGCGTCCCGATTTCCCGAACGACCTGGCCATGCAGGCTGCGTTGGGGGTAGGCCTGCCGCGGCAACAGCATCGAGGTTCCTCTATTCATAATATAGTAATATTATATGATTTGAATCTCTGTCAAGATTTTTTTCACGGCTTGCCGTAACCCTTCAGTCACGGGTGGCCAGCCGCAACGGATTAAGGTCCGGGGTAAAGGTTAAGAGGCGCCCCGGCCTGGGGGTTCGGTCGGTCCGCTTGGAATCATAAGGCGGTGATTTCTTCGTGGAGGGGGCGGGGGCCAAGGCCTCCCGCCTCATCTTGCGGAGGTTCGGTGCTTTCTCCGAGTCTCCGCCCATCCCGGCCGATGCTTCCGGCGCGTACCGCCCGAACCCCCAGGCCACAACAAAACTTGCCCCGGGCCACCCGTGACTGAAGGGTTACCAGCTTGCCCACTTTTAGTTTTTTTGGGGGCGGCAGGGCTCGAACCAGGCGCGAGGACGGCGACGCGATCCGGGGTCCGCGGCACGGCGGGGGAACAACATTTCAGATTTCTGGCGGGATCTTCAACCTTATCGCGGGAGAAAAAACTTGTCTCCCGGGCGGGCGTTCAGGATGTAATTGCGGAGCAGGCCCTTTTCGATCGGGATGTTTTCCAGGGAATAGCGCTCGATGCGCAGGGGCAGCCAGATTTCTTTGGACAGGGTAAGGCGATATTTCTCCCGGGTTTTTCCCTGAAGGTAATCGCGGGCGATAATCAGAAAGGTGGCCGTATCTTTCTCCTCCCGAAAATCGAAATCCGGCTGGGTGGTTTCAACAAGGCTGCGGTCGAGAAAGTCGATAAAATACTCCATGTCGCTTTGGTCGATCTGCTGCCCCGTGTACGTCCGCAGGAGGGGGCTATGGACCGCAAAGCGAAATTTCAGCCCGGGCAGGGAGCGAATCGGCAGGATGGTCGCCTTTTCCTCCCCCTTGCGGTAAAAAACCGTCATCCCGGATTGGGGGTACGGAAAAATCGATGCGCAAATGCCGATCCTTCCGGGATGAATAGGTGAAAAAGATCCGCTGGGTCTCCTCGCCATTTTGAAAATAGATCTGCTCTACCTCGCAGGAATAGTCCTCCAGTTTTTGAAAATGGTTCTTCATCTTTCCCACGGCTTCCAGGACCTGGTTCCGTTCGGACGCATCGCTTTGGCCGGCGGCTGAAAAACAGAAGGCCAGAATCAGAAAAAGGGGGAGGAGGAATTCGCTCTGCCTACTTGAGGACAAAATTCCGCTCAAAAAGGTCCGGATCATCAAAATGGGCCCGCCCGATAAAGTCGATGGCATGGTGTCCCCGCTGGCGCATGGAGCCGACGCTGGGAACCCCCATGGAAAAGAGAAAGAGCCTTTCGCTTCTCTCCGTTCCCGGGATGATCCCCTCGGCGTCGAAAAGGCTTTTTCTCGACCCGGTTCCCGTCGGCAGAGATTCCAGAACTTCATACGGGAGGAGATCGTAGGGAACGGGGGCATCCGCCTCCCGGATCGAAAGCAGCCGCTGCACCTGGTGCCACCCCGAATTCACCCGCAGCCCGAGGCGTTCCCCGGCTCCAATCTTGGGAAGGTCCTGAGGCGCGAAAGGCGGCGTAGCCCCGGAGGGGGCCAGCGCTTGACTCATCCGCGCCCGGTCCGGGGCGAAGAGGTGGTAACACCCGCAGTTGTTCATCATATCGACCATGAAAAGTTTCCCCTGGGAATCCAGCGAAAACCGGATGGTCAAGCCGTCGAGGCGCCCCCGTTCGAACCAGGGGGGATTCGCCCCGCCCCGGGCGCCATACCAGACCACATACTGGATCTGGAGAATGGGCTTGCCGTTCAAAAAGGCATGGGAGAAATAATAGTAAACCGCCGGCTGCTCCGGCAAGACCTCTATTTGGTCGCCCTTCCAGGCCACCCTCCCTATGGCGTCGAAAGGCTGGGCCGCATCCTGGATGATGATCGGGGCAAAAGCCCGCGCCAAATTCTCCAAATCCGCCCTATCCGGCCGGGGAGCTTTGAGAACTTGGCTCCCCGCCCCCGAAAAAATCCGAGTGATCTGACCCGGCTCCAGAGACGGGCCGGCCGCCGGGGCATAGGTTTTCAGCTTGCCCGCGATCGGAATTTTCCCGACATCGCCCTCAAACCATTTTTTAAATTTCACCCGGCCGTTTTCCGTGGCCACGGCCACCGGGATGGCGGTCAGGGGGTGAATCCCGACAACCCGGAGGAACGTCGAATACTCATCGGGAATGTGAACCCTGGATTGAACCGAGGAGTAAAAATCTGTACCGGCTCGGTCATGATCCCACAATTTTTCGGAGCAGACATTGAGCCGGGAGGATAATTCTTCGCGGGCCTCTTCCGCCCCTTTCTTGCCGCTTAAGCTCTGGGCCGCCTCCTCCGGCAGATTCCGGATTTCCCCTTTCCGCCCCTGGAGGTCGAGCTCCCGCATCCATTGCACCCAAGAATCCTTTTCGTTCGCTTCTTTCAGACGAGAGCCGAGAGCGCTTAGAAATCGGTTCGCCCGCAAATACGGAAACCCGGGGACCTGAAAATCGGCGGCATTGCGAACGCCCGCGGCTTCGACCTTTTGATCGAGATTCCCAAAAAAAGCAAGGCATTCCGAAGGGCGGGGAGCGGCAGGAGGAGCTGGACGGCTCGAAATCGTCGCGCAGCCGGAAAAGAGAAGGGGGAAAATGGCGAGAAGGGTTAGACTCTTAATAAAAGGAGCCATGGATCAATGGTAGCACGGGAAAGAGAAAAAGGGGAAGAGGCGAAAGCCCTGGAACGTAACCCCCCAGTCAAGGGTGGGAAGCCGCTACGGATTTAGGTCCGGCGTGAATACCAGGAGGTGCCCTGGTTCAGGAAAGGAAGTCTTCCCTTCCTCAGCCCCGCCTTGGCACAAATCCGTTCGTTACGGGATGCCCGATGCTCTCTGCGCCAAGCGTTCCTTAAGCATTCCTCAGAGCAGCCGCTTCCGGGGCCAGCCACTCCCGGCGGACTTTGCGGCGGCGGTCTTTGGGGAACATCATCGTGATCGTCGTCCCGCGATTGATGATGCTGCTCACCCGCACGGCGCCCCCATGCTCTTCGATTACCCGCCAGACGAAGGTCAATCCCAGCCCGACCCGCTCGGGACGAGTGGTAAAAAAGGGATCAAAGATCAAGCTGAGGTTCTTTTTGGGGATCCCCTGCCCCCAGTCGGTGACGGCAAAGCCTACATTTTCTCCGTCGTCCAGAACCGACAAATCAACGACCTTTTTCCTTGCTTTGGCGGGCTTCAGGGATATCGCCTCGCAGCTGTTTTCGAGGATCTGGGCCAACGTGCGGATCAGAAGCTGCCGGTCCGCAAAAAATGTCCCCTCCCCTTTGAACTTCCGTTTATTCACCCGCAGGGTGATCCCCTGTTCATCGGTCTTGGGGGCAAGGACATCCTGGGCTGCGGCCACGATTGCCTCGATGTTGTCTCTCTGAAAAGTCGGGCGGGGAACCCGCACCAACTCCTCCACGCGCTTAAGCAGCGTCTCCATCCTTCCTGTTTCCTGCCGCATCTGCTCGAGGTAGGCTCTGGTCTTCGGCGAGGAAAGGCTTCCTTTCAGTATCCGCTGGGCGAAGCCGCCCACGGAGGAAAGCGGATTGCGAAACTGGTGGGCGATTTCCTCGACCATGTGGCCCAGACCGGCCCACCTCTCCGCCTCCAGCCTCTCCCGCTCCAGCAGTTTTAGGCGCTGGATTTCTTGAAACCCGAAGGACAGGAAGGTTTCGCCGCCTTCGTTGAAGGCGGTGGTAAAGAGGTGCACGAAGATTTTCGTCCCGTCTTTTCGGCGCAGGAGGGCTTCCCCGTCGAAGCCGTCCTTGTATCTTGTAAGATAGATAATATTGGGGAGAAAATGAATTAAATCTTCATCGAGAAAGAGAATGCGAATTCTCTCCCCTTCCATCTCGTCGCAGGAATACCCGAAAAAATTTTCGGTCTGACAATTGGCGTAGAGGATGCGGGAATGAACATCGGTAAACAGAAAAGTGGCCGGCACCGCCTCCAGGAGATTGTGGCTCCGCTTCAGAATTTCCCCCATGTTTTCCCCCTTTATTTTTTTCTCCCCAATTGCACGGCCGAATACTTGCCTTGATCTGGCAAACCGGCCTTATTTTATTCCACCTGCAAAAAAAGTCAATATTTTCGATTCAATTCCGTTTAAATTCTTCGCCCCCTTCTCCTTGACTTTTCCGGCCAATTTAGTATATTCGGGACATCGTCGCCTTATTCTGGGCAAGCCCTTCAGCCTTTTTTCCCGGTCAAAAGGGAGTTGAACAGGGAATGAAAAGAAGTCATGAAACGCCTTGACACCACGAAAAAAGCGGAAAAAGTGCAGATCGAGATTTTCCGGAAGATGGGCCCTGAAAGGCGGCTTCGGGCCGCCCTTGATCTTACCCGAACTTCCCGGAGGCTTCTCGCCGCAGGGATCCGAAGGCGCCACCCGGATTATACGGAACACCAGGTCAAACTCGCGGCCATCAAACTGACGCTTGGGGCCAAACTTTTTGCGTCCGTCTATCCTCAGGCAAAGGACCTTCTCCCATGACCCCCGAAGAGGCCTTGCAAATCCTGCTCGACCGCCGGCAGGCTTGATAATCCTGCCGCTTTACTTTGTTCGTGACCGGCGTTTTGCTTTTCCTGGAATTATTATTTTTCTGGGAGCGAAATGAAACTTCAGCGCCTACTTCCTTTCAAATCGATCCCAACAGGGAAAATCCTGTTTTTTTCATCCCCGTGGATCTCGCTTTGTTTGCTTATCGCAAAGGAATGGAACCGGCAGATCCGCGCCTTGCCACCATCCTTCTTACCAAGGCCTGAAAGGTTTTCCAAGTTTTACCCTCTACCAGGTGGTTCGAACGGGATATTGCCGGATCAGCTCGTCCGGCGTCAGGATGACCATCCCATGAACAACTGCCTGGCAGATGAGCATTCGGTCAAAAGGATCTTGGTGGTAGGGCGGAAGCCGGGTTAGATGGAGGGTGGCCTCCTCTTCCAGGGGGAGGGCATCGATACCGTGCTGCTTGCGCCGGGATGGAATGAACCGCTCCGGGGGTTCGGGGAGAGGCAGCCTTCCTAAGGCATGTTTGGCGGCAATTTCCCACGCCGAAACCGAACTCAGATAAACCTCATTGGCTGGATCAACAAAGAGAACGCGAGCGGATTCCGAAAGCTCAGGGGCATCCGTGATGATCCAAAGAAAAGCGCAGGTATCCAACAGTATTTTCATCGCGCTTTGCCTTGGAATGCGGAGACAACTTCCGGTGGCAGGGGTTCATAAAATTCCGGAGGAATTTTAAACTGGCCCTTTGCCAGACCTATGGGGCGTTTCACTTCTTTCTGAGACGGCAGGGGGCGAATTTCCGCAATAGGAACGTTCCTCTTGCACAAAAGAATATTTTCCCCCCTGGCCAGCCTGGAGAGGTACCGCGAAAGATGCGTTTTGGCTTCATGGATGTTGAGTCGGATCATGATCAAATAGTAGCCTAACAATTGACCTAAGTCAAATGATTTTTAAACATCCCATAAGGCTTCAAGCGCTGATTCCGATCTGAAGTGCGAGCTGAGGTACCGGACACCTTTGATGGCGTAACGTGTTGTTATTGTTTAATATGGTTGGCAAATCTCGTATTGGGCAACGTGCTCAATTCCGAGCGAGCCGTCCGGATGAATGTCCTGGTCGTGCGCGCCTTCATTCGGCTCCGGGAGACCATGGCCGCTCACGTAGATCTCGCGCGAAAACTGGCGGAGATGGAGAAGAAGTGCGATGCCCAATTCAAAATGGTCTTCGAGGCGATCCGCCAGCTCATGATCCAGCCCGAATCGCCAAGGAAAAGGATTGGTTTTATGACCAAGGAAAGCCGAGGTGTCTATGGGATGGGAAAAGGCCGGAAGGCGGATAAAGCCCAATCTCCACAAGGGCGAGGAGCCAGGTGCCTCAGGTGACAAGAGCGTGGGATTGTATTATTATTTGGCCAGGGAAAAGAACGGGGTGAGTGGGGCCACGTTACTGAAGCATGTGGGGATGATATCAGGCGCGAATTTCTCCCCTTGTTTCGCGGGGAAGAGGATCTCATGAAGCTGGAGATCCTTAAGACTTTAAGGAACGTCCCGGTCTCCTTATAATAAGCGACGCCATCAAGTAGTTCGACTTCGGCTGCGGCCAGGATGATGATTTGCTTTACTTGGGCCATTGATTGATTTTTTCGAAGACGGCAGCGAGCGGAGTGCCGGGAAGCTCGCCTCGGTCATAAGCGTCAATTCGGTCTTCAACTTCATCCGCCCACAGGGCGTCCAGACGCTTGCGGTCCGGGAAGTCGAAACTGGAGATAAGCTCCTCAACCAATTCGGCCCGCTCAATGGGAGGGAGATTTAAAGCTTCGATCAAGACTTCTTTTTTGGTATGCATAACCCGCCCCTCGTTACCTTTCAAAGAGGATCTTTCTTTCATTTAAATACTATCAGAGAATTGCGCCCGGGAGAATCGGAGAGAATATATCGCCATAGAATCTCGATCATGCTTTGAGTCTGTCTTCGCCGCTTTTACAAATATTGCAGGAAATACCTTATTATCATTGCCTGACACCACTTTACAGGCAGATTTGGGGCATAATGGCCCTATTTCGCAAAATCTTCTAAGGCATGAAATTGCCCTTGAGTTATCTGAGGCGGATTCTGGGTACCTGGTATGCGCCCGAATATCGAAAGTAAATTCTGGTAACTGATAAACTCCTGGAGTCGAAGGCATTCAAGAAGGTGGCTTTGATCGAGGACGCGGCCAAGGCGGTTATATTGAAAGATGCGGAGGCGTTTGAGGGGCCGCTCGATGAGAGTGTCGATAAGATTTTGATCAATGATGAAAGCAAGCGGAAATACCTGATCTTGGCCGAAACGGTAAGCAAATTATTCCGGGCGATCAAACCGGATCCGATGGTAACCGAGTTTCTCCCCGTTTGCGCATTGATTGGGGTAATCGCCGAGAGGATCCGTTCCCTGAACCCTCAGGCGGATATCTCCAGGGTCATGGGAGATGTGGAGAAGTTGCTTGACCGATCGATTGCGACGGAAGGGTATGTAATTAAGGATCCTAAATCAGAGTTTGGGCGAGTAGATCTCAGTAAGATAGATTTTGAGAAACTGAGGGAGAAATTTGAAAAAGGCCGGAAGAGGATAGAGGCAGAGAAGCTGAAGGGGGTCTTGGAGGCGACCCTTGATACCATGGTGAAGCTAAACCGCACACGGATCGATTACCTTGGGAAATTTCAAGCGATGATCGATGAATACAATGCCGGCAGCGTCAATGTGGAGGAGTTTTTCAAGAACCTGGTGGATTTCGCCCAGGGTTTGAAAGAAGAGGAGAAAAGGGGGCTCAGGGAGAATCTTACCGAGGAGGAATTGGCGCTCTTTGATCTCCTGACGAAGCCGGAAATGAAACTGACAAAGAACCAGGAGCTGGAAGTCAAGAAGGTGGCCAAGGAACTCCTGGAAACCCTGAAGAGAGAAAAGTTGGTTCTCGATTGGCGGAAGCGGCAGCAGACGAGGGCGATGGTTCGGCTGTGCATCGAACAGGTTTTAGATGGGCTTCCTGAGGTCTTCACGGAAGATCTTTGGAAGAAGAAGTGTGATCTTACCTACCAGCATGTTTATGATTCGTATTTTGGCGAGGGGAGGAGTGTTTATCGGACGGCCGCGCAACTTTAGGTGGGTTCTTTGGTAATCCGGCTCGGACCGCGCTAAATATTGGATATTGCGAAAGAACTCCATGAAAAAGGGGATTTGAGGCCGAAAAGTACCTTCGATAAAGCTATAGTCTTATGAAAATCAAAGAGTTGGCCAGGTCCGGCCCGGAAGCCCCACAGGAATGGCTGTCGGCTCCGTTTTGTGAATGCTGCAAAAAGCCGGGAGCTGTACTATAATGGAGATGATGAATTCACCTGTCTTCAAGCAAAACACACCCGTCCGCTGCGTGATCTATGATTGCGACGGGGTTCTTTTTGATTCCCTTGAAAATAACGAGAGATTTTACAACCGGGTTTGTGCGGCCATGGGGCGGGCGCCGGTCCGGCCCGAGGAGCTGCCCTATTTGCATATGCACACGGTTCAGGAAGCCCTTCTGTTTCTCTTTCCGGGGGAACCGGATCTGGTCAAAAAGGCCCATGAATTCATTCTCACGGTCAACCCGCAGGATTTCATCCCCTACATGAAGATGGAGCCGAACCTTCTGCAAGCGCTGGACACCTTGAAACAGCGGGGCGTGCTGCGGGCCATCAACACCAACCGCACCGGTTCCATGAAATTCATCTTGGAAGCTTTTTCTCTCCGTCCTTATTTCGACATGGTCGTCACCGCCCTCGATGTTCAGAACCCCAAGCCCCACCCCGAGTCGGTCGGGCGCATCCTCGGTGCGTATCGTTTGCGAAAAGAAGAAGCGGTTTTTGTAGGCGATTCCGAAATCGACCGGCGGACAGCAGACGCCGCCGGAGTTCGCTTCCTCTCCTATAAAAACCCCGAGATTTCTAACGGCTGTTTGCTCAAAGACCATCTGGATATTCTGAAATTTCTCCCCTAAATTTTGACTCCCCCCCTTGTCCCCCTCCGGCGGGAGAGAGACGGGTTCAGGGTGGATCCTACATGGCCTCGCCTTCTAAAATACATTATTTACCCTATTCATTTCTTATGGCCAGGTTTGATATGAAATAGATTCAGTTGCCGGGAGGCTCTCCATCGCAGGCAATCGAAAAACGATTTTAATCCTCGAGGCTTTTGCAAAACTATGAAAGCAGTAGAAAGTCGTCATTCCGGGCAAGCGAAGCGCGACCCGGAATCCAGGATTTTAAAAGCATTCTGGATTCCGGCTTTCGCTGGAATGACAGAGCAAACGACTTTTGCAAGAGCCTCCCTCTTGTTTTAATTTTTGGGGGCTTCGCCCCTCATTTCATTGCCGGAGGTGACCCCATGGAAATCACATCCGCCGCCTTCAAAGACGGAGGCAAAATCCCGATCCGGTATGTCATGGTCCCGGCGGGGGGAAAGAATCTTTCCCTCCCTCTTGTCTGGGAAAACGCCCCAGCGGGAACCAAATCCTTTGCTCTTTCCATCATCGACCCCCATCCGGTCGCCCAAAACTGGGTCCACTGGTTCGTCATCAACATCCCGGCTTCGACCGCTTCCCTGCCTGAAGGGGCCTCCCGAAAGACCATGCCGGCGGGAGCGGTGGAGTTGAAAAATTCCTTTGGCGAGGCCGGATACGGCGGCCCTCAGCCCCCCAAGGGGTCGGGCGAACATCCGTACGTGGTTACTCTTTATGCGCTCAACGCGGAAAAGCTCGAATTGGGAACCTCCGCCTCCCTATCGGCGTTCAAGAAAGCATTGGAAGGAAAAGTTATCCAGTCGGCAGGTATCACCGGCAAATATGAACGCTGATGGTCTCGTAAAAAGTCTGAAAATGGGCTATTCCGTCATTCCTCTGTGAAAACGGGAATCCAGTCCTTTCAATATCTTGGCAGATTCTGGATTCCCGCCTGCGCGGGAATGACGACTTTTTTACGAAGTCATCAACGTTGAGGAATTCATAATTGGACCTATCCCTCGAAAATCTCCCCTAACCCCTCTTTTTCAAAGAGGGGAATTCCTCCGTCCAACCCCAACCCTCCCTCGAAAAGGCGAGGCTTCAATGAGGAGGTAAATCATGGCCGAAGCGAAACGAATCGCGGTGAATGCAGCCTATCAAAAAGTAAAATCAGGAAAGGCCCTTCTTGTCTGCGGCTACGACGATGACGCCAAATTCAAAGCCATGCGTCTGGAAGGCGCCCTGTCTTTAAAGGAGTTCGAGGCCCGCCTTCCCAAACTCGCCAAAGACCAGGAAATCATTTTTTACTGCGCCTGAACCAAAGAAGCCACAGCTGCCGGTCGGGCAGCCCAATATTTCGAGTTGGGTTACAAAAACGTTTCCGCTCTCGACGGGGGCGTCGAAGCCTGGAAAAAGGCGGGGTATCCGCTGGTCGGGGCCTGATAAAAATGGCGCCGGGGTGCGGCCGGGCTGCGGTGCTGCCGTCACGGAAAGGGAATCGCGTCAGTTGCTTCCACTGACACTGAAACTCCCCCTCACACTCACACGGACGCTCTTCACAAGGGGAATCCCATGAAAGACGTAAAGAAACCGGAGAAGATCAAGCTCCGGGTCAACCGCAAGGATTACACCGTTACTTCACACCCGGACCAGCCGCTTCTTTGGGTGATCCGGGAAAATCTGGGCCTGACAGGGACCAAATACGGATGCGGCCTCTCCCTCTGCGGCGCCTGCACGGTGCTCGTTGACGGAGAGGCAATCCGTTCCTGCGTCACCCCGGTCGGGTCCGTGGCCGGAAAAGAAATCACCACCATTGAAGGCCTCTCCCCGGACGGAAACCACCCGCTGCAGAAGGCCTGGGTCGAATACGACGTTCCCCAATGCGGGTACTGCCACTCCGGCCAGATCCTCTCCGCCGCCGCCCTGTTGGCGAAGAAGCCCCAGCCCGGCGAGGCGGAGATCGACGAGGCCATGTCGGGAATCGTCTGCCGCTGCGGCACCTACCAGCGGATCCGTTACGCCATCCGCCGCGCTTCCCAAATGACGGCGGAGGGGGGGAAAAAATGAATGAGATCCTGAATGTAAGCCGGCGGAATTTCTGCAAGGCGGGACTTTTCGGCAGCGGATTGGTCCTTGCGTTCTCTCTCCCCATCCGGCGGGCCTCCGGCCAGGGCGCCCCAGCCGGCGGTTCTTTCGCCCCCAGCGCCTTTTTGCGCCTCGACCCAAAAGGGACGGTGACGATCTTCGTCAATAAATCCGAGATGGGGCAAGGGGTTTACACCTCTCTCCCCATGCTCATCGCCGAAGAGCTCGAAGCGGATTGGGCTAAGATCAGAGTGGAAGCAGCCCCCGTCGACCCCGCTTTCAACCATACCCAATGGGGCCCGGTGCAGGGAACCGGCGGGAGCACCAGCGTGCGCAGCGAATGGGAACGCCTGCGCAAAGTCGGCGCCGCGGCCCGGATCATGCTCACCCAGGCGGCGGCTGAAACCTGGAAGGTCGACCCGGCGGCGTGCCGGGCGGAAAAGGGTTTTGTCATCCATGAGGCCTCCAAGAAGAGGCTTTCTTACGGGAGCCTGGCCGTCGCGGCTTCCCGGATCAAACCGCCTCAAGACATTTCATTGAAGGACCCGAAGGAATTCAAAATCATCGGCCAGCCGGTCAAACGCCTGGACACGGCGGAAAAGATCACGGGCAAGGCCGTTTTCGGCCTCGATGTGCAATTCCCCGGCCTGCTCACCGCCGTAGTCGCTCGGTCGCCGGTCTTCGGCGGCAAGGTGAAGAGTTATAACTCCGAAAAAACCAAGAAGATCCCGGGCGTGAAAGCCATCGTCCCCATCGAATCCGGGGTGGCCGTCGTGGCCGTCGGCTTCTGGGCCGCCGGTCTGGGCCGCGAGGCTTTGGAAATAGAGTGGGACGAGGGCCCCCTGTCGAATCTGAATACCCCCGCCTTGCGGGAAGAGTACGTCGCCCTGGCCCGCAAACCCGGAATGGCTGCAGCTGGTCGCGGCAACGCCGACGAGGCTCTGGAAAAGGCTCCCAAGAAGCTGGAGGCCGAATATGAAGTCCCCTACCTCGCTCATGCCTGCATGGAACCCTTGAACTGCACGGTCGATTTCCGGGGCGACCGGGCCGAAATCTGGACCGGGACCCAGATGCAGACCGGCGACCGCAACGCCGCCGCCCGTATCCTTGGCTTGAAACCGGAGCAGGTCAAACTGCGCACCACCTATCTCGGGGGAGGCTTCGGCCGGAGGGCCAACCCGGCTTCCGATTTTGTTACCGAAGCCGCTCAGATCGCCAAGGTCCTCGGGAAGCCCGTCAAAATAGTGTGGACCCGCGAGGACGACACGAGGGGAGGCTACTATCGGCCCGCCTGGCACAACCGCCTCGCCGCCGGCTTGGACGAAAGCGGTCGATTAACCGCCTGGAAGCATACCATCGTAGGACAGTCTATCCTCGCCGGAACGCCCTTCGAAGGCATGATCCGAAACGGGGTGGACCGGACGTCGGTCGAGGGGGCCCAGGACCTTCCCTATGCGGTGCCCAACCTTCTCGTGGATCTCCACAGCCCGAAGACCGGGGTGCCGGTTCTCTGGTGGCGTTCCGGGGGCACTCCCAGACCGCCTTCGCGGTGGAGAGCTTTATCGACGAGGCGGCCTACGCCGCCGGCAAGGACCCCTTTGAATTTCGGCGGCTCCTCCTTGAAAACCATCCGCGGCACAAGGCCGTGCTCGAGCAGGCTGCCGAAAAAGCCGGGTGGGGCGCTTCCCTGCCTGCAGGGCAGGCCCGGGGCATTGCGGTTCATGAATCTTTCGGGAGTTTCGTGGCCCAGGTGGCCGAGATTTCGGTGGGTCCCTCAGGGGAGATAAAGGTGCATCGGGTTGTCTGCGCCGTCGATTGCGGCCGGGTCGTAAACCCCGATACGGTGGCGGCCCAAATGGAGTCGGGCATCGTTTTCGGGCTGACGGCGGCCCTTTACGGCGAGATCACCTTTAAAAACGGGCGCGTGGAGCAGAGCAACTTCAACGATTATGAAATGCTGCGCTTCGGCGAGATGCCGAAAGTGGAAGTTGTCATCATCCCGAGCGAAGAGCCTTTAGGGGGAATCGGCGAGCCTGGCGTGCCGCCCATTGCCCCGGCGGTGGCCAATGCGGTTTTTGCTTTAACGGGAAAACGGCTCCGCCGTTTGCCGTTCCGCGCTGAAGAGATTAAGAAAGGGTAGCCGAAGCACTCTTCCCCTTCACCCCCACCCAGTCCCTCCCCCGTCGAGGGGGAGGGATTTTTTTGTTGCCGCTTCTTACACTGACACTCATCCTGGCGCTGTTTTAATCAGTGCTTCGTAATCTCCACCAGGTTCCCGTCCGGATCTTTGCAGAAAAGGAAATCGGACCCGTCGAACCTTTTTCCCGGCCCTTCCACGATGGTCACCCCGTTCGTTTTCAGATGCTCCAGGGCTTTGCCGAAGTCTTCCACCTCGAGGGCCGTATGCCGCATGGTTTGGGGGATCGTCTCCTCATAAACCATCAGATGGAGTTGGGTCCCGGGGCCGACCTGGTACCAGTGGCCGGGGAAATTGAACGGGGGCCGGAAAATGGTCTTTAACCCGAGAATTTCGCCGTAAAAACGCTTGCAGCTCTCCAAATTGCGAACAACGATGCCGATGTGATTGTAGTCTTTAATTTTCATCATCTCCTGTTCTCCTCCAATAGCGGGCCCGGATTTCGGCTCGCGCTCCGGCTGCCGGGCGCGGCCCTTGGCCCGGGGTTCAAGGTTCCTGCAGCCCCCTCAATCAATTCCCCTTTTTCCGTAGCCGGTTCGCGGGCACGGGCGCATTCACCGGATAAATCGGGTTGGCCAGCGTCCACCACCCCGGCTTCGGCTCTTTCGCAAATTCGATCCGGCTCACGTATTTGATGCTCTTGTAACCCAAATCGGGCGGGACAACAAGGCGAAGCGGCGCCCCCCTTTCGTGGATCAAGGGCTTCCCATCCATGTCCAGGGCCAGCAAACACTCCTTCTTGGGGTCGAGCAGCTCCTTAAGCGGATAGCACTCCCGGTAATGATTCTGCCCTTCGGGTTTATCTCCGGTTTCGCCCAGGGCATGAAAGATGAGGTATTCGGCCCCCGGTTTTCTCTTCACTCTGCCCAGGATTTCGGAAATTCGAAAACCGCCCCAGCGGACATCGGCTACGGACCATCCTTCCACACAGTGAAAATCCGAGGTCTGCCGGATCTGCGCGAACCCTCTCAAGTCGGGGTAAGAAAAGCGAACCGGAGTCTCGATTTCACCGTCCACGAGCAGGAGGTAGGGCTCCTCCCTTTTTCCGTCCCACAACACCCGTCCCGATTCCGGGTGGAATTGAAAATTCTCCCTCTCCACGGTCCGGGTTTGAAATTGGCTGAGGAAAAAAGCCCAAGCCCTCCCCGGAAGAGCGCCCAAGAAAACCAATGCGCCCGCCGCTTTGAGAAACCCCCGGCGGGTCCAATGCCCCCCTGTTTTCATCTTCCCCCTCCCCTTTTAACCCTTAGGATAGCTGGAGCGCAGCCTGGGGAAAATGATTCATCGCATAAAGATCATCTCCAATGCAGTTGTCCGTTCAGACGGCTTTCCTTGTTGCCCGGGCAAAAAAACCTTTGTCCCCGACCCCCGGCCATTGGTCTATCTTGCCTCGGCGATCGTCTTGACCTGGGCGGTCAGGTTGATGAGATACGGCCTTTTCTCCTGAAGAATGATCTTTTTCTCCTCATAGTCCTCCCGGGAGATTTTTTCGACCGTCTCCTGCTGATTCCCATTCGCCGCCGCCAGTTCCTTCTCGATTCTCCGGCGGAAAGCCACGGTTGCTTCCACAGACCGGGATAGGTGTTTTTCCACCTCTTCCCCCGTGAGGATGTTCAGGTGAGCCATGATCAAGATGTTGATCTCCAAACGACGCAGTTTTTCCAGGGAGTCGAGATAATCCCGGTCGCCGGCCAAAAATTGCGGGCGAACCGATCCGTCCCGGTTTAGGGTCCCAACCGCTTCGCCGCAGATCAGGGTCTTGATCGGCGGGCAGGTAATACGAAACCGCATCCCGGGTATGGCCGGGGGTCTCGATGACTTTTACCCGCTCACCCTCCCCCAGGTCGATCTCCGCCCCGTCCTCCAGAGTCAGGTCTGCCTCCAAGCCGTCAAACAAAACGTTTTCTCCCCCGATCTGAGCCCGAAAATTCTCCTCCGCCGCTTTGCTGAGATTTTGAATCATCTGAATGGCATTCGGGCGCTTCCAAACTTCCGCCGCCCTGCCGACTCGCCCCGATCTGTAAGGAGGGGATCTTCCTCTGCAAATAAGGGGCGGACCCGCAATGATCAAAATGGGAATGAGTAATGAAAAGATAATGGCAGCCGCTGGGCGTCTCCCAGCAGGGTCTGCAATTCCTTGAAATACGCCGGCCCCATAAAGGTCATCCCGGCATCGAAAAGGGACGGCGTGTTTCCGGTCCATAAAAAGGCGGGCAAAGCGGGGTTTCCAATGGCGTGGAGTCGATCGGTAATCTTCCCCTTGCTTTCCAAGATCATTCCTCTTTTTCCTCCCTCTTCCGTCCCGCAGGCTCTTCCTTTTAATTGAAAGAAAAAGCGCAGGCCCTTTTTGATTTTTTCGGAAAAGATTTTTTCCGCCAACCAGGCGCCGGCCACTTTTTTGTTGATTTCCCCCAGGGTCGGATAGGGATGAACCGCCCCTGCCAGGGCCGAAAGTTTCACCCCCCCGTTCAGCACCGCCGCCCACTCCCCTAAAAGGTCCCCGGCTCGCGGGCCAAGGATTTGAACCCCGATGGGCTTTTCCCTCTCGTCCAGGATCATCTTGATCCGGCCGATTTCATCCCCTTCCGCCAGGCTGCGGTCGTTGTCTTGAAATTCCTCGGTCCAGACGGAATAGGGAATCCCCGCCGCCTTCGCCCTTTTCTCATTCATCCCGATACTGGCCAGCTCGGGATGGGTGTAGGTGCACCAAGGCATGAAGGTGTAATCCGTTTTCCGCGGAAGGTGAAATATGGCGTTGCTCACCACGATCGACCCTTCGTATCCGGCCGCGTGGGTAAACTGGAAAGATCCGGTGACATCCCCGGCTCCGTAGATGTGTTTGTGGACCGTTCTGAGCCGCGGATCCAGTTCCAGGCCCTTGGCTTCGAAGGAGATGCCGATCCCTTCCAGATTCAGGCCCTGCAAATTGGCGTCTCTTCCCATGGCGACCAAAAGGGTCTCCGCCCGAAGGGTTAAATTCTGCCCGTCATCCCTTTTTATCTCAACTTCTTTCTGGTCGCCGGAATTTCGCGCCGACAAAATTGCGGCGTTCAAATAAAAGGAGACTCCCTCGCGCTTCAAAACCTCCAGGACTGGATCCGCCATATCCTTGTCTTCGTGGCTGAGAATTTGGCGGCCGCGCTGGACGACGGCAACGCGGGTCCCCAAGCGGCAGAAGGCCTGCGCCATTTCCGCGGCAATCGGGCCGGCCCCCAGGATGACCATGGACTCCGGGAGTTTTTCAAAAGAGTAAAGATCGCGGTTGGTCAGGTAAGGCGTTTCCCCCAACCCCTTGACCGAAGGGATGGCCGCCGAAGACCCGGTGGCGATCACCCAGTTTTTGGCCGAAACCCTTCTCCCGTTGAGCCGCACGGCGTGTTCATCCTCGAAGGCAGGCTCCCCGAACTCCACCTTTGCGCCGAGGCCGCAAAAACGCTCCTCCGAATCGTGCTTCTGGATCACCTGGATGACCGACCGGATCCGGGCGGCAATCGCCCGGAAGTCGACGGGCCCCGCCTCCGCCGCCGGGAGGCCGAAGCGGCCCGCGTTCTTCACGAGATGATAGACCTCGGCGCTCCGGATCAGGGTCTTGCTGGGGACACAGCCGTAATGCAGGCAGTCCCCGCCGAGGTCTTTCTCTTTTTCGATCAAAAGAGTTTTTGCCCCGAGCCGGGCCGCTCCGGAGGCCACGGTCAACCCTGCGGCTCCGCCCCCAAGAATTCCGATATCGTAATCGTAGCTGGCCATGGGCCCTCCCGCAGGCCGGAATCCCCGCCGCTCGCTTCGGGTTTTGAGAAGAACGGCGGGGTTCAGACTCTTCTTATCATTTTCTCCGTTTGCTCCGGAAAAAGAAATATCATTTTTTCCCTTGACCCCGTGCTTCCCGCCTTGATAGCGTGAAGATATAAAATAGAGTGGATCATCTCCAATTTAGTTGAAACGAACATGGATTTTCATTCTGAAAAGTTATTATTATCAGGGGGTTCTGCGAATGGAGAAAACCATGTATTGCCCAGTGGTCCCCTGCCCGGGCAAAAAGGCATTCGCCTCGCCAAAAAAGGCGGTGATTCCTGTTTTCTAAATGCGGGCTTCCGCCGTTTCAGCCCGGTGATCCCTTTGCCACCGCGTCTCTTTGCGGAAACAAGGCAAGGGGAGTTTAGAAGGTTTCTCCCGGCCCTTTTTGTCTTCGGCGCCTGCCTTTTTGCCCGGGCAACAAGAAAACCGGTCTGAACGACCAACTAAATTGGAGATGATTCAATAGAGTTTGTGACCGGGAGAATGTCGGTTTTTCCGCACCCACACTGACCCTAACCTTTTTTTCCCATTGGAGGAACCATGACCGGAAAGGAAATCGCCCGCCTGGCTTTCGAGTTGAAGCCCGCCCCGCGGGTCCCCGTCACGATTGTCGGCGGAGGGGCCTGGGCCGTTAACCGCGCCGGGAAAACCTTTGCCCAAATCAAAAACGACGCCGGCCAGATTGCCGACGTCTTCGTCCGGTACGTGCGCCAATTCCGGCTCGATTTGCTCTGGATGGGTTCCAACTTCATCAACTACCCGATCCACTTTCTGGGCTGCGGACTCAAAGACGATTCGACGGACTCCCCCGGCCTGGAAGGCTCGGTGATCAAGAGCCTCGACGAGCTGGATTCGCTGAGCATCGAGAAGGTCCTGAACCACCCCACGATGCAGGCCATCATCCAAGCCCATCACCGCGTCGCCGACGTCATCGGCAAAGAGACCCTGGTCATCCCCACCAACTGGGCCCCCCTCACCTTTGCGGCCCGCATCCTCGGGGTCGAAAACACGATGATGGCGACGATCAGCGATCCGGAACGGCTGACCCGGTTGATCCGCTTTGCCACCGACCTGCTCTGGGCTATTTCGGAACAGGTCCTTGCCCATGAGGACATCCCCGGGGTCAACTTTTCCGACCCGGTCGCCTCCGGGGATTTGATCTCTCCCCCCGCTTTCCGAGCCTTCTCCGCTCCGGCTCTCAAGGAATTGGTCGCCAGAACCCGGGCCAGAGGGAAATACGCCATGATCCATATCTGTGGAAATACCGCCAAGATTCTGGAAGACGTTCTGGATATCGGCCCGCATTGTTTCAGCTTGGAAAACAAAGTCCCGCTCAAGACCGCGAAAGAAATCTTGGGGGAAAAGTCTGCGTGGCCGGCAATGTCTCGCCCACCGGGGCTTTTTTGAACGGAAAGCCCGAGGAAGTCCTCGCCGAGGCGCGGGCCTGTCTGGAAGCATGGGGAAACGACCCAGGTTACATTCTCACCGTCGGCTGCGATTTCGCCAAAAACGTTCCCCTTGAAAACATGATGGCGCTCATGTCGTTTAAGAAGTAGGAGGCGCAAGTTGGGATCCGTCGGCCTTCTTCCCTGTTTTGTGGCGGCGCATTTCGTGCACCACCTCCTGACCGCTCTGCCCATCCCCCTCCTGCCCCTGATCCGCTCCGATTTCGCTTTGGACTACACCCTTTCCGGCTGGGTTGTCTCGGCCTTCAACCTCGCTTACGGAATCGGCCAGCTTCCGGCCGGTTGGCTCGCCGACCGGATCGGGCCGCGAGTGGTCATCACCGTCGGAATCTGCGGGGTCGCTCTGGCCGGGCTTTTCGTCGGCCTTTCCCAATCCTTCGGCATGCTCCTTTTTTTTCTGGCGCTCATGGGGTTCCTGGGGGGCGGGTATCACCCGGCCTCCCCGCCTTTGATCGCCGCCTCGGTCGAGGCCAAAAGACGGGGCCGGGCCCTCGGTCTGCACGTAATCGGCGGGGGAGCCAGCTATTTTCTGGCCCCGCTCATCGGCACGGCAATCGCCGTTTATTGGGGCTGGCGCGGTTCCTTCATCTGGCTGGCTGTGCCCACCATCGTTTTCGGTATCCTTTTTTATTTATTCCTCGGCCGCCATGAAAGCGCCCGAGCCGCGGGAGCCGAGGCCCCTTCCTCTCCTCCCCCGCCGGACGTTCCCGGCGAATATTCCACCCGCAATCTGGCGATCTTCATTTTTCTCAGCACGTTTACGGGCGCGGTCATCTTTGCGACCCTGTCCTTTATTCCCTTGTTCCTGGTCGATCACTTCGGTTTCGCCAAGGAAAGGGCGGGGGCCTTTTTCGCCGTGATTTATTCCGCGGGTCTGTGGGTAAGCCCCATCGGGGGGTATTTTTCGGACCGCTGGGGGAGAATCCCGGTGATCTTAGGGGTCTGTTTCCTCGCCGGTCCTGTCATCTATGCCCTCCAGCTGGCCCCCGGGCAATGGGGGATTCTCATCCTCCTGCTGCTCCTCGGGATCATCATTTACGTGCGCATGCCCGTTTCCGAATCCTACATCATCCGGCACACTTCCCCCCGCAATCGTTCCACCATCCTCGGCATCTATTTTTTCGGGAGCATGGAAGGGGGCGGGGTGCTTACGCCGATGGCCGGTTATCTGATCGACCACTACGGCTTCGGTGTGAGCTTTACCATTTCGGGAGCCCTTCTCTTGGGCGTTACTCTTATCTGTTCCTTCCTTCTCCGCGGCAGCCGGGATTGAACGCCCCGGCCGGGATTTAAAAAACGGTCACTTTGCCTTTTGAAAAGTCGTCAAATCCCCCTTCGTCCCCCTGAAGCTTTGAAAAAATCCGTATAGAACATAATTCCCCTCCCCCGGTGGGAAGGAAGGTGTGAAGAGGAGAAATCAGCGCCTCATGATTCCAAGCGGGCCGGTCTGGCCCCCGGGCCCTGGAAGCACCTGGCCCTTTGGACAATCCCTTTTTCAAAGAACTAAAGTGCCATAAATAACAAAAGCCCGGGAGAGAAAATTTTTCTCACCCGGGCCTTGCCCATCATTCTCTGATTCCGGAACGGCTCCATGTCGACTTTTGGTTCCTACGAAGGCCATTTCTCCTGGATGATCTTCCACTCGCTGTCCCTGTTTTCCTGGATCAGCTTTATGTTCTCTTCGGTCAAATGGCGGAACCTCCTCTGCGCTTTTAAATATTCTTCCACCGGCTTCAAGGTTTTCGGGACCTGGTTCATTTTCACTTTGCCGTTTTCATATTCCGCCAAGTACCACAACCCTGTCTCCACCGCGAGTTTCCCCATGGCCACGGTCAGGTCGGAGGAAAACCCCCACCCCGTGGGGCACGGGCACATGATATGGACGAACCGGGGCCCCTTGATCCCTTTCAGCTTTTCGATCTTGTTCATGAAATCGTAGGGGTAGGCCGAGCTCGCCGTCGCCGCGTAGGGGATGCGGTGGGCGATCATGATCTCGAAGAGGTTCTTCTTGGGCTTCTTCTCCCCGTAGGACGCCGTTCCCGAAGGGGAGTTGGTCGTGTTGGCCCCGATGGGGGTCAGGCTGCTCCTCTGCACCCCGGTATTCATGTAGGCCTCGTTGTCGTAGCAAATGTAAATGAAGTCGTCGCCCCGCTCCACGGCCCCGGAGAGAGCCTGCAGGCCGATATCGGCCGTGCCTCCGTCCCCGGCGAACCCCAGAACGTGCACATCGGTGATGCCCTGGGCTTTCAAACCGGCCGACATCCCCGTCAGCACGGCTCCTGTACCGGCAAAGGCCATGGTCAGCGAGGGGACCGTGTAATTCATCTGGGGGTATTGGGTCGTCACCGTGGACATGCAGCTGGCCGGCAGGGTGACGATGGTTCTTTTCCCCAGAATTTTCAGGGTCAACCGGCCGATGGTCCCCAGGCCGCAGCCCGGACACGCCTTGTGGCCGTAGAGATATTCCGTATCCGTCATTTTCCGCACGCTTACCATGTTTACCACCTCATCCCGACAAATTGCAGGTCCGGTTCTTCCCGTCCTTCGATCCGGTTGAACAGTTTTTGGTACATTTCTTTTAGGTGATCTTTGGTGATGTCGCGCCCCGCGATCCCGGCGATAAAGTTGATGACTTTCGGGCCGGCGCCGGAGCCGAGCAGCGCGGCTTTGATATCGGAAGCCACCGCCCCTTCGTACCCGAACGACAAATCCCGGTCGATGATCCCGATCGCTTTCACTCGTCGGCCCAACGCCTGGAAATATTCCGCCGGAAAAGGCCGATAGAACCGCAATTTCACAAGCCCCACTTTTACCCCTTGACCCTTCAATTGATCGACGACGATTCTCGCCGTGCCGGTCACGCTGCCCATCCCGACCAGGACGACCTCGGCCTCCTCGCACCCGTACTCCTCCACCAGGCCGCCGTAGCAACGGCCGAACTTTTCTCCGAACCGCTGGTCCACTTCGCCGATAACCCGGACGGCGCGGTTCATCGCCTCGTGTTGCTGATACCGGAATTCCATGTTCCATTCGGTGGAAGCGCTGATGCAGAAACTCCGCGGGTGGTCGAAATCGATCGCATTTCGGGACTTGAAGGGCGGCAGGAACTCATCCACTTCGTTTTGGGCGGGAATGTTGACCAGTTCGTAGGTGTGGGTGTTCACGTATCCGTCCAAATTCACCATGACCGGGGTGTAGACCGCGTCGTTTTCGGCGATGGCATAGGCCTGGATGATCATATCCAGGGCCTCCTGGCCGTTCTCCACGTAAGCCTGAATCCAACCCGTGTCCCGCTGGGCCAGGGAGTCCCTCTGGTCGCCGAAGATATTCCACGGCGCCGCCAGCGTCCGGTTGGCGTTCATCATGACGATGGGAAAGCGGCTCCCGCTCACATAGTGAAGCATCTCGTGCATGTACGCCAACCCCTGGGAGGAGGTGGCCGTGAACGCCCGGGCCCCGACTAAGGAGGCGCCCATGGCGGCGCACATGGCGCTGTGCTCGCTCTCGACGTAGATGTACTCGCCCTCCATGTGGCCATTGGCGATAAATTCCGATATCCGCTCCACCACGATCGTCTGCGGGGTGATCGGATAGACCGGAATCACGTGAGGGCGGCATAATTTCGCCCCGTAGGCTACCGCTTCGTCCCCGTTCAAAAAATCCCGCTGGGAACCGTTTGCTTTCTCAATCATCAAACTCCCCCTCGCGAATCATCGTGATCGCCTTCTTCGGGCACTCGTGCGCGCAGAGCCCGCAGCCTTTGCAATAGTTCAGGTCGATTTCCAGATTTTCGGTTTCTTTGCCGATCACCCCTTCCGGGCACAAGACCCAGCACATCAGGCACTTTGTGCATTTTCCGTGATCGATCACCGGCCGCTGGACTCTCCACCCGGCATTGGGTTCGGTCAGAATTCCCGCCTCCGCACTGGGCCCCAGAGGCATATCGCCCGGGCACTGCGGGAATTGGAACTTTACAATCTGAGGTTTGGCCATTTACTCTTCCCTCCGAATCAGCTGATGCGCCCGTTCAATCGCCTTCTTGTTTTTTGCCCGCAGGTTTTCGGGCATCCCCTTGTCCACCGCCTTCAGAACCGCCTCGATCCCGACCAAATCATCCACGGCGGCGAAAGCCCCCAGCATCACCGTGTTGGCGATGGGTTGGCCCAACTCTTCCTGGGCGATCGCGGTGGCATCGAGGGTGGTTACCCGGAATTTTTCCCGGAAGGGGAAGCGGTCCGCCTTCGCCTTCGTGTTGATCAGAATCCGGCCGCCTTCCTTCAATCCCTTGGTGACGTCCACCGTCTCCATGAGCGTCTCGTCGATCACGATGACGGTGTCGCAGGTGTAAACCTGGCTGTGATCCGTGATCGGGTTTTCGTCAATCCTCGTGAACCCGAGGACCGGCGCCCCTCTCCGCTCGGGGCCGAACGACGGGAAAGCCTGGGCATAGCGGTTGCCGAAGACCGAAGCGGCCAGGCCCAGAAGCCTCGCGGCGGTGAAGCCCCCCTGTCCGCCGCGGGCGTGCCATCTCACTTCAACCATAGATTCTTCCTCCATCTTTGATGGTTTCGTAAAAAGCGCCGCCGGAGCGGTTGGCGAACCGCCCCACATTTTTCGGCGTGCTCTGCATAGTAGGGGCACGCTGCGCGTGCCCCATATCGGGCGCGAAGCATCGCGCCCCTACAATCGAAACAATCCTGTCAACTGCCTCCGCTTGACCATTTGCCGAGACCCGTCAAATATCGCAGAATGAAAATGGACTATTCCGTCATTCCCGTGAAAACGGGAATCCAGTCTTTTCAATATCTTGGCAGGTTCTGGATTCCCGCCTGCGCGGGAATTGACGACTTTTTACGAGTTCATCAAAATTGCAGAGTACAAAATGCAGATTTTTTGGGCAGATATTACCGAGAGCATAAAATAGTTTCCATCTGACCGGGCAAAATCCCCCTCACCCCGCCCTCTCCCCCGAGGGGAGAGGGTTAGGGTGAGGGGGCGAAACGCAGCTGGCCAAAAAAGGTAAACATATTGTTGCTCGGAGTAATGACATCAATTTTTCATTCTGCATTTTGATATTTGCAATTTGCAATTCTTTTTTAGGGATGTCCTTTCCCTTGCCGTTCCAAAAAGTCGGCAAAGGGAACAATCTCCGGCATCCGGAACGATTCCAAGGGCCGGTCTTCGACCGGCATTTTTCCGAAGTGCCGAACAGCGGCAATGGCGGCATGCAGGTTCTCCGGAGGTGTATTGACGGAAACATCGTTTAAAAAGATCGCCAGCCGCGCGGCCCGGCTCCCGGCCAAAACATAGCGGCGGCAGCGTTCGACGATCTTCTCGAGGGGGCCTTCCTGCAAAAGAACCGTGTCGACCCCGATCATCATGGGCATATTTCGCTCCCGGGCGAACTCCACGTAGGGCTCCGGCCCGGTTCGGTTCACGTCCGGGTCCAGGCACATGAGCAGCGCCGGGCTCATGGCCGCCATCAGCTCCAGCATCCGCCGGAACTTCGCGGGGTGGCCGAACAGGTAGCTGTATCCCCAGTACCCCATGCTGATGACGTTCCCGATCTTTTCGTTCATCCGCAAAACATAGGGCGCTACGAACTCTTCGAGGATTTCCACGTTCACGATGGGCGGGGACGCCGCCGCGTCCGCCCCGTTCCCGAAGGCCTCCGGTTTCCCGATGGCCTCCCGTTGGGTTTGCACCCATGGCATGAGAACCTCCTCCGTCAGGAATTTCAGGAGGCGGTGGGCAAACGCAGGATTCGTCAGGATGTCCATCAGCAGGTTCTCGATCCCCCGCACATTGACCGCCAAGGAAAAAGGCGAACAAAAGCGGATGCGGACGGGAATCCCCCGGTCATAACAGCGTCTCATGACCTCCAAGACAAAGGGCATCCGGGCCGATTTCTTAAAATCCGGCGGTTTCAGGCGATCCAAGTCTTGAGGCCCGCGGATCAGCGGGTTTCCCCGGTCGATGTCGGGCATGCGGCGGGGATCCCAATTCATCCGCTGTCCCAAGGCCTCGGCCTCGATATTGTAGATATCGTAATAAAAACCCGGCAGGTCCAGCCCGTAATATTGAAACACCGCCAGATTCATTTCCACGAACTTCTCGGCGTTTGTATAGGCCTCCCGCATGTCCGCCCCGAAAAGCCGGAAGACATGCTCATTGATCTGCGCCAGGATCGGGACGGTATTCGGATCGCTTTTCAGAGAAAGCCCGGGGAGGCCCCCCGGCGGCGATTTTTCAGACATAAGCTTTTCCTTCCCAAGGCGGGAATTTTCTTTCAATCCGGATCAAAGCAGGCGCCGCGGCGCGAGGTCGGGAGAGATCTCGGCGGTTTTCGCCTCCTCCGCCGCGATCCTCCTTCCTTTCTTCTGCCTCCGGAAAGGTTCGGCCGCCTGGATGGCGGCTTCGTCAAACAGCGGCGGCTGGAGGTACTCAAAAAAAGACGGGCATCGATACCGATGCCGACAACGCTTTTCACATACCTGCGGGGAAACCTGCGGCCGGTTCTTCCTGCGGTGGCAGACCAGGAACTTCGCGGCCGGCTCCCCCTTGCCGGATCTTTTCTTCAAGGCTATTTTCAATCCTCTATCCTTCTTGATGATCTCGTTAAATTTGATGGTCTCGTAAAAAGTCTGAAAAGGCCAAATTCTGTCATTCCGGCGAAAGCCGGAATACAGTTATTTCAAGATGTTCTGGACCCCGGCATTCGCCGGGGTGACGCCTCAAGGACCTTTTTACGAAGCCGTCATTCCCAAGAAACGATACAGCCCCGGGGCCATCTCCTTTTGCGCGCAGACGTCCGGGTGAAGCTCCGGCAGGTCCTTAAGCTCGGCGAGCTTCGCAGGAACCGCAACGCCGCTCAATCCGCCGAGCTCCTTGAGGAGAAGGAATTCATCTCTTTCGCCGGGATTTCGGCCCAAAGCCTCCAGGACCGCCCGGCTGAATTTAAAAGGACTCGCCGTCGAAGTCAGGAGCGCCGGCGTTTGATCCCCTGTCTCTTCGCGGTATTTCCGAAGAACCCGATACCCCACGGCCGTGTGCGGATCCATGAGATAGGCATCGGTTTCGAAGGCCAGGCGGATGGCTCTTAGGGTTTCCTGCTGATCGGCAAAACCGCCGTGGAACAAACCTTGAAGCCGATTCAGGACCTCGCCGGGGATGGTATACAGGCCCTCTTGCATCAGCTTTTCCATCCATTCCGAAACCCGGGCGGGGTTTCTGCCGCCCAGCTCGAAGAGCAACCGCTCTAAGTTGGAGGAAATCAGAATATCCATGGAGGGGGACTCGGTCTTGAAAAATTCCCGGCGCCGGTCATAGGTCCCCGTGTTGATGAAGTCGGCTAAAACCTTGTTGCGGTTGGAGGCGCAGATCAGCCGCGACACGGGAAGCCCGCACTGACAGGCATAATACGCCGCCAGAATGTTCCCGAAGTTCCCGGTGGGGACGCAGATCGGGATTTTCCGGCCGCTCCGGATTTTTCCCGCGCGCACCATTTGATCATAGCCGGTGAAATAATAGACAATCTGGGGCGCAAGGCGACCCCAGTTGATGGAGTTGGCCGACGAGAGACGGAAACCCGCGGATTCCAGCCGGGCGTTTATGGTTTTGTCGCCGAAGATCTGTTTGACGCCGTTCTGGGCGTCGTCAAAATTCCCCCGGACCGCGCAAACGCCTACGTTCTTCCCCCGCTGGGTGACCATTTGCAGGCGCTGAATTCTGCTGACCCCTTCGTGGGGATAAAAAACGAAAATCCGCACTCCCGGTACGTCGGCGAACCCTTCCAAGGCTGCTTTTCCGGTATCCCCGGAGGTGGCAACCAGAATGATTAACTCGTAACGCTCTTTCTCTCCCTGGAGGGCGGTGGAAAGCAAAAGGGGCATGATCTGGAGGGCCATATCCTTGAAGGCCTGGGTCGGACCGTGCCAAAGCTCCAAAACCCCCGTGCCGTCGCTCAAAAATCGCACGGGGGCCGTCTCCGGCGCATCAAAATTCCGGGCATAAGCTTTTTTGCAGGCCGGGCCAAGGTCCGCCTGAGAATAATCCGGGAGAAAGGACCTAAGAATAATTAACGCCTTTTCGGCATAGGAATCCTTCTCGATTCCCGCGAAGGGATCAAATCCCAAATTGGGCAGGTGGGAGGGAACATAGAGTCCTTGATCCTCGGCGATTCCTTTCAAAATGGCTTTCTGGGAGGGGATCGCCGGCGCCAAGCCGCGGGTGCTGATGTATTCCATGGATGCAGATTACCATATTTATTATCTCCTGACAACCGAGGCCCCAGACTTGCCTCCCTTCGCTCTTCAAAAGATATAAGGAGTTCAAGTAGTTTCAAGCCCCCGCCGGGGCGCGGGGGCAGCGTCGCGCTTCGCGAAACCACGAGGCGGTGGTCTTTCCATAGGGCCAGGCGGGCCAGGCCTTCCCCTCTCTTTGCGGAAGCTCTTTTGGTTTCGCTGATGCAAGCCAAGATCCCGGCCGGTGCTTTCGCAAATCGCGCCGCCACCCCCGCGCCCAGTCCAAGCTTTCGCCTCGAAAATAAAGGTTAAAAGTGAAGGGAGGCAAGAGGTCCCAGAGAGAGGACAGATAGGTTTCCGGGTCTTCCTTTTCTCTGAACCTTCTGCAATCATTATAGAATCTAAATATTAAAAGGGGGAGAGATGAGGAAACCGGTTTTCTTTCTGAAAAAGGAATAGCTCCCTGCGGTCGGTAACCTAAAAAGCTCTATTTTGGGGGGGGGATTTATGTTTCAGCTTCCTGAAATCTTCATAGGTAAACCCTTCCCAACGACAGGGAAAAAGGGAGTTGTTGTGAAATAGGGGCTCTTTTTCAAGGTCAAAAGGCGAAAATTTCTTCGCTTCTTCAAAGAGCGGCGTTCCGGTATGGGTGAATATTCCACTAAGTTGGGCCTTGCCCCCTCTTCCCGGACAAAGGCGATGTCGGCTTTCACCTCCTCCGCGCGTTGACCCGGGAGGCCGACCAAAAGATAAACCCCGATCTCTTCGCCGTGATACCCGGCCCTCTTCAAGTTTTTCACCGCTTCCCGGAATTCCCGGTTGTCCACCTTTCCCCCCGTTTCTCTCTGGGCCGCCGCATCCGCTGTTTCCAGCCCCAAACGGATGGTTTTGAAATTCGCTCGGAACAGAAGCGCCGCCATCTCTTCATCGATCATTTTGACGTGGATTGCATTGGGAGTGTGGAAATTGCATTCGTAACCCCGGCGAATCACCTCCCGGAGGATGGGTTTGAGGTGGGTGGCGGCGTCCAGCAACAAAGCGTCATCGTAAAAAGCAAAATTTTGGACACCGAATTTTCGGCTCCAATGCGCAATTTCCCGGACCACGCCCTCGGGAGACCTGACCTCGATTCCTTTCGCCAGCTTCGCGGAGGCGCAATACGTGCAGCGAAAGGGGCAACCCGAGCGGGTCAGCAGGGAGACGTAATCCAGCCGAGGGTAAAGATCGAAAACGGGGTAAGGCCAGTCGGGAAAGCCCCCCTTTTCCCAAACGATCCGGCCGTCCAACGCCTCCGCCAGAATCCGCCCTTTTTCCTCATCCCAGGGCCCGGCGAGCACCCGATCCGCCCCCGAGTGGTTCCGCGCATGATTCTCGCAGAGGGTTGCATATATCCCCCCGAGGAAAATAGGCGCTCCGGGGATTGTTCTTTTCAGAAAATCAACCGTCTCCGCAACCCCCGAGTGCCAGTAGGTCATGAGGGAGGTTACCAGGATGAGACCCGGTCGCGGCAGGTTCGCCAGATAGTTTTTTATCACGCCCGGCGGCAGGCCGTACCTTCGAAAATTCCGGGGTATGTTCTTCAGCGCCGGCGGCTTGGGGATCACTTCCTTGAAAAAATGGCTCCGGCCGAAGTCCCGGCTCTTGGGAAATGCCAGCCCCTGGGTGAAGCTCTCCGGGAGGGAATGGAAAGTCAGGCAGTCGAGGAGGAGCACTTCGAATCCCTGGGAGCGAAGGATGGAGCCGAGGTACAAAAGCCCCAGAGGTTTCATCCACAAATCATAGGCGGAAAAATCATGGATCCAGGGGTTGACGAGGAGAATGGGTCGGCGGCGAGGAAAAGGCATGGGGCGGACTCAAAATAGTTTCATTTGATCGGCTTCGGATTTTTCTTGGGGAACAAGGCCCTTTTCGCGTTCGGCCTGGGTGAAAATTTGGATTTTTCCAAAAACCCCGTCGTACCCGGGGGTGATGTGCAGGCGGCCCTCGCGCATCCGCAGAATTCCTTCGAGGATCATCGGAGGAGTGAAGGATGATAGATCCTCGGGGGAAAGTTCCATCAGGATGTCAAACTCGGATCCCCCTTTCTCCACCAGACGGAGGTATTCCCTTTCCACCGAGACGGCGTTGGCCCCCACTCCCAGGGCGTCGGCGATGATTTCATCGAGGGGGACCATGTGCATCGCGGGGATGGCTTTGTCCGGAACCACCCCTTCTGGGCGATCGGCCAATTCGTCCACCCGGTTCATCACCCCCACCGTCAGCCGCTTGCCGCAGGCCGGGCAGAGGCCTTTGTTTTTCTTCGTCTCCTGGGGCGCAAAGAGAATATTGCAGTTGCGATGCCCGTCATAATGGTACTTCCCCTCTTCCGGGAAGAACTCGACCGTGAAAAGGATCCGGCGCGGGTCTTTTCGGCGGATGGCATCGGCGATCGCCCCATAGGTCAGATCACAGTTGAAGATGTTGGCCTCCCGCCCGAGCTTGTTGGGGGAGTGGGCGTCGGAGTTGGAAAGCAGGGTGATATCGTCCAGCGCGGAAATGCGCCAGTTCATCTCCGGGTCGGAGGAGAGGCCGGTCTCGATGGCCCGGATATTTTTGGTTTCCTCTTCGTAGCACTCGGCCAGGGAATTGAAACCGGAATTGGCCCCGAAGACCGAGAACCAGGGCGTCCAGGCGTGGGCGGGGATCAAGAGGCATTCCGGAGAGATATCAAGGACCATTTTGACGAGATCCTTCGCCGGAAAGCCGAAAATGGGCCGCCCGTCGGAGGCGATCTTTCCGTACTTCCCCAGCTTGGAGCCTATTTGCTCGGCCACCTCCAACGAGGGGGCAAAGATAATCGTGTGAATCCGTCTTCCCTTGCCTCCCTGGGTATACATGTTGCTCACTTCCGCCGTGAGCAGGAAACGAGGACCGTCGGCCTCGTTCTCCAACCGGTAAAGACCGCCGCCGGCGGGCTTCAATTTTGATTTCAAGTCCAGAAGATAAAGCGGATGGGTAAAATCGCCGGTTCCCAGAACTTGGATGCCTTTGCGCTTCGCCCAAACGGCGAGGGTCTCCACTTCCATCTCCCGACTGGTCGCCCGGCTGTATTTGGAATGAAGGTGGAGATCGGCGATGAATTGCATGGGGAAAATTCCTGAATTGCCTAAAAATGCGGCATCAGTTGAAAAAGTAGGATAACCGCCTCTGTTGGGGCCCGGGGGCCGGAGCGGAACGCGCCGGAAGCATCGGTTGGGCTGTCCCTTGGCCACGGAGATAAAAGCTTGATTCCTCCGGAGAAGGCGGTGGGCATCTTTCCCGCCCCCTCCACGAAGAAACCAGCGCCTTTATGATTCCAAGCGGGCCGGTCTGGCCCCCCGGGCCCTGGAACCCCTTGGCCCCTGTATCCCAACTTTCTTCAAAGAGCGAACCTGAGGCTAAATACTTAAGTATCCCCCGTCCACCGGCAAAACAGCGCCCGTGACATAACTCGCCGCTTCGGATGCCAGGAAAACGGTCGCCCCCTTCAATTCGTCCCCCTCTCCGAATCGGCGCATGGGAATGTGGGCGTTGAGCTTCGCCCCCTGGTTTTCCAGCACCCATCGGCTCATGTCCGTAGGAAACCAGCCCGGCGCGATGGCGTTCACGCGGATGCTGTGTTTCGCCCATTTGGCGGCCAGGTCCTTGGTGAACGTGATTAAGGCGCCTTTGCTCGCGCTGTAGGCGATGGCGTCCGCGGCGTCCCCTTCCATGCCGATGATTCCCATGATGGAGGCGATGTTGATGATACTTCCCTTTTTCTGGCGGATCATCACGCGGCCCGCGGCCTGAGAAAAGAGAAAAGCCCCCGTCATGTTGGTTTCCATGACTTTGTTCCACCCCTCCAGCGGGTAATCCTCGGGGGCGGCTCCCCAATTGGCGCCCGAGTTGTTCACCAGGGTATCAATCCTTCCGAATTCCTTCACCGTGTCGTCCACCACCTTTTGAACATCGGTCGCGGACTTCACGTCGCACCTGCGGGCCAGGGCCTTGACGCCGATCCGGGAGATTTTCTCGGCTGCCTGCTCACAATTCTCGATCTTACGGGAGCACAACACGATGTCGGCTCCCGCTTCGGCCAGCCCTTCGGCCATCTTGAGCCCGATTCCCTTTCCGCCGCCGGTCACGATGGCGACCCGGCCTTTGAGGTCAAATAATTCCTGAATGGTCATCTGTCACTCCTCCTGCGCAACCCCCCTCGCCCTTTCCCTCTCCCCGATTCCGGGGGGCGGGGTGAGGGAGGATTTTCATGGCGTTTTTTCGGCGGCGTCGGGACAAACCCCATGCGCAAGGGCCCCCCCGAAAGAAACCGCCGGTTAAAATCCGCAGTTTTTCATTTCTCCTTTTCTTCTTTTAAAAGCCGGCGCACTCTTTCCACGGCAAAGGCCACGAATCCGGCGCAGCGGTTGGTGAGTTTGAGCTCCTGGAACTTCTTGCGCTCCTCGGGGTCCAACAGATTCAGATTGATCAACCCCTTGCATTGCAGGCTCCCGAATTCCTTCTCGAACGCCCGAAGCATTTCCTGGACTTTGGCGTAGGTCTTTTCTCTTTTGTCTTTTTCTTCGGCCTTGGTCCGCCCGTAACAGAACCCGAGGGCCATGGACCCGCCCACCAAGGCGCCGCAGACGGTTCCGAAACGGCTTACGCCTCCGCCGAAAGGCGTGGCCATTTTGGCGGCCTGTTCCTTATCGAAATTCAGATCCTCGCCGAGGATCCGGATGACCGACTCCGCTCAGTTAAATCCCGAATCCATCAACTCATATCCTCTCTTGTGCAGATCTGGTTTTGCTTCCATGAATTCCTCTCCTCTCCTTCTTTCGTGAAAAACGGTGAATCGTATTATAGGGGGCAAAAAGGGCCTTGTCAAATTCTCCCGAAACGGAAGGGAGGACCCTCGCCGTTCCGCTCCTTGACAAACATACAGCGGTGCTGTATATTTTTACCAGATCCGAGTTGTAAGGGATCCCCCTTTAAAACCTTTTTTAAAGGATTTTTGATGAACAACGAGAGTTATACCATTGGTGAATTTTCCAAAGCCTTGGGTCTGAGCCCGCGGACGGTCGATTTTTACACGCGCCGGGGACTTCTCCACCCGGACCAACCCTCGCCGGGTCATGGATACCGTCATTACACGGGAGAGGACTGCCGGCGGGTGGCTTTGATCAAACAACTGCAGGCAAAAAAATTCTCCCTGCAGGAAATTCGCCAGATTTTGGAATCCCCCGTGAACCCGAAAGCCGCCTCCGCGGTGGAAGCCCTGGAACAAATTGCCGTGGATTTGGAGAGGCTTCACAATATCGTGCTGGATAACCACGCCGCGGCCAAAGTCGTCAACACCCCGGCTATACGCGCCGTGGCGACCGATGCCTTGCAAAAGGCGACCGGGTTATGTACCTTGCTGATAAGTTTACTTCAGGAAATGCCCTTGCATTAAGATCTATAAAGGCTGGAACTAAAGGAGGAAATAAGATGTCCAAAAATGGTTTTAAAACGTTTATCCTGCTGGCCGGTTTGACGGCCCTTCTCCTCGTCATCGGCCAGGCCATGGGAGGGAGATCGGGCTTGTACATGGCTTTCATCATGGCCTTAGCCATGAACTTCATCGGCTACTGGTTCAGCGATAAAATTGCTCTGAAGATGAGCGGCGCCCAGGAAGTAACGGTGGACCAGGCCCCGGATCTGCACCGCCTGGTGGATCGTTTATCTGTCCAGGCCGGTCTTCCGAAGCCCCGCGTCTACGTTATGCCGCAGGATACCCCCAATGCGTTTGCAACAGGTCGAAATCCGGAACACGCCGCCGTGGCCGTAACCGAAGGAATTCTGCGGCTTCTCAAACCCGAAGAACTGGAAGGGGTCTTGGCCCATGAACTCGCCCATATCAAGAACCGCGACATCCTGATCAGCAGCGTGGCGGCTGTCTTCGCGGGGGCCATCAGCCATTTGGCCTATATGGCCCAATGGGGCGCCATGTTCGGAATGGGCCGCAGCGATGATGAGGAAGGCGGCGGAGGGGGAAACATGATCGCCACAATCCTTATGGCCATCGTTGCTCCGATGGCGGCCATGCTGATCCAAATGGCCATCTCCCGCAGCCGGGAATTCGTCGCCGATGCCACGGGAGCGAAAATCATCCACGCCGGACGCCCGCTGGCCAATGCCCTTCTCAAACTGGAGGGGTATAACAAGCAGCTGCCCATGCAGGTAAATCCGGCGACCGCTCAGATGTATATCGTCAACCCCCTTTCCGCCCAGGGGCTTACCCGGCTCTTCAGCACCCACCCCCCGATTCAAGAACGCGTCGATCGATTGATGGCCTTAAAGGTCCAGGATTTGATGTAAAAGGATGCAGGTTTCAGGAAACTGGAATCAGAAAAAGAATCCCGCGTTGAGCGGGATTCTTTTTAGAAAGCCAAATCTTTTTCGTATCCTGACCCTGTTTCCCGAATCCTGTTTCCTGTATCCTGAATCCTCTTTCCTGAATCCTATTCTATTTTTTTCAGGGCCTGCTCCAAATCCCCGATGATCTCCCCAACCTCTTCAATTCCTACGGAAAGCCGAACCAGGCTGTCTGAAATGCCCACCTTTTTCCGCTCCTCGGGGCTCAGGGCCCGATGGGAAGACATAGCCGGATAGAGGGTCAAGCTGTACACATCACCCAGGGTGGTGGCCGGCAGAATGAGATTCAAAGATTCCATAAAACGGAAGACCTCTTTTTTGCCGGCGTTTTTTATCTCAAAGGAGATCATTCCTCCGAAAAGACCTTCCGGGAAAAGCTTCATGGCCAGTTCATGCTGGGGATGATCCGCAAGCCCCGGATAGTTGACCTTCGATATCTGCGGATGGCCCTGAAGCCGCTTCGCCACCTCCATGGCGTTCGTGCAGTGCTGGCGCATGCGCAGGGGAAGCGTCTTGATCCCCCGCAGGGTGAGCCACGCTTCCGCCGGACCGAGATTCCCCCCGGTCAATTTGATGATTTCATGAAGGATGTTCCGGTTTGCCTGCGAGCTGACAACCGCCCCTCCCAGCACATCGCCGTGGCCGCCGATGTATTTTGTGGTGGAGTGGACGCAAAAATCCACCCCGTATTTGAGCGGTTGAAAAAGAACCGGGGTCGCAAACGTATTGTCCAAAATGACCTTCGCGCCCGCCCGGTGGGCCAGTTTGGTGATGGCCGGGATATCGGCGACCTTCATCAAGGGGTTGGAAATGGTTTCAAGAATGATAGCCGCGGGCTTGAGCTCGGCGAGGGTTTCTTCCACCGCTCTCAAATCCGTCGCCTCGACAAACTTCGTCTTCACCCCCCAATCCGGAAGGAGGCGGGCGCAAATGGCATACGTCGCCCCATAAACATCAAAGGCCGAGAGGAGACTGGCGCCGGCTTTGACTCCGGCCGCCATCAGGGCGGCGTAAACCGCGGCCATCCCGGAACCGAAGGTCAAGGCCGCTTCCCCCTCTTCCAGATCGGCCAGGACTTCTTCCAAGGCCGAATTCGTCGGACTCCCGTACCGGGCATAGACATACCCCGGCCGCTCGTTTCCAAAAACGGCATCCAAATCTTTTAGGTCTTCATAGAGGTAGCCCACCGAGTTATAAATGGGGACCGAAACCGGCTTAAAATCCGGTTTGGGTCCCCGCTCCCCTCGCGTGAACCGCGCGGGTAAAAATGGATTTATATTTGACCATGGTTTTACCTCCTTATTACTCACCACAGAGGGCACAGAGAACACAGAGAAAAAAATACTTTTCAGGTTAAAATCAAAAACAGGAATAAGGATTTTAAGGACACAGTAATTTTTTAGTCATCCCGCTTTTTTGTATCTGTCTTTTGAATCTTTTCCCTCTGTGTTCTCTGTGCTCTCTGTGGTGAAAAAATTATATGAAAGCGAGTTTCTGGCGAGATTTCGGCCGCCTGGGATATGATCCCCTCGATGATATCTTTCATGGGCCTTATCTTTTTCACCAACCCCACTCCTTGGCCGCAGGACATGACCCCGGCCTGGATCTCCCCTTCCTGGTACATCCGCTTTGCTTTGTCCCCGCCCGCCGCCTTTATGATCTCCGCCAAACCGGCCTGGCGAGCTTCCAGTTCGGCAACCTTTTGGGTCGTTTCGTTTTTCCAAACGCGGTGGGAGTTTTGAATCGTGCGCATGATGACCATCGTGTCGAGCTCGGTGGCCTCAAGGAGGGCTTGCTTCAAATGGGGATGGATGGGGCATTCCTCCGCCGCCAGAACCGCCGTTCCGATGATCACCCCCTGCGCTCCGAGGGCGAGGAGCGCCAAAAAGCCCCGCCCGTCCGTCACCCCGCCGCCCCCGATCACCGGAATCTTCAGAGCGTCCACGACCCGGGGAACCAGACAAAGAGTGGTTATATCGAGAGTCCCGGTGGCGCCTCCGTTTTCATACCCCACCACGGTCACCGCGTCGGCGCCGATGGCCTGGGCTTTCTGGGCGTAACGCACCCCGACGCACTTGTGCATCAAGGTGACGCCGCGGCTTTTCAGGTCCCGGGCCAAGTCCTCGGGGGCCTTGTGCCCGGAGGTTTCTACGATCTTGACTCCCTCGTCAAAAATCACTTCCATATATTCCCGGTTGTCCACCGGCCGCACTGCGGGGAACAGGTTCAGGTTCACGGCAAAAGGCTTATCCGTCAGGCCCTTGACCTCCCGGACCTCCTTTCGAAAATCCTCCTTCGTGGGATACATGGCCGAGGCCAGTATGCCCAGGGCCCCTGCCTCGGAGGCAGCCGCAACCATTTCCGCCTTTGCCAGATGCATCATCGTCCCGACCACAATCGGATACTTGATTCCAAACATCTCGGTAATTTTGGTTTGAAACATTTATACTCCTCCAAGATGGGACGCAGATTTTCGCTGATAAGCGCCGAAAAGACAAACGGATAATTTAAAAATCTTCGCTCGTCTCAGTTTAGAGTTTTGAAAAAATAGTAAGACCGCCTCGGTTGGGGCCCGGGGGCCGGAGCGGAACGCGCCGGAAGCATCGGTTGGGCTGCCCCTTGGCCACGGAGATCAAAGCTTGATTCCGCCGGAGGAGGCGGGGGGTATCTTCCCCGCCCCCTCCACGAAGAAATCAGCGCCTCATGATTCCAAGCGGGCCGGTCTGGCCCCCGGGCCCTGGAAGCACTTGGCCCTCACGACACGCCTTTTTCAAAGACTAAAGTGTACCTTCGCTCAAATTTCTTTGTTATTGCCTTTTCCTTATCCGCTTTTTCTGCGTCGATCTGCGTCCCAAATTCAATTCAAAATTTCGGCGCACGCCTTCAGACATACACTGCAAGTGAGACCGGTCTGGCGGTAGGTCCGGCAGGCAAATTTATTCATGGAATAAATTTCCCCTTCCTTCGGCGGCTGCAAAACTCGGGCCGGGCAGACCCGGATGCAGGCGTCGCAATTAACGCAGTAATCCTTCTGCCTCCTGGGGGTCGGCTCGATTTCGGCGTCCGTCAGCAGGCAGGCCAGGCGGACCCGGGGGCCAAACTGCGGGGTGATCAGCAATCCGTGGCGGCCGATGGAGCCTAGACCGGCTTCCCGGGCCGCGTCTTTGAAGGAAAAAACCGCCTTCAAATATCTCTGATCCACGGGAGTGCCGGCCGCCGGCAGGGGCAAAGTCTTAAATCCTTCCTTTCGAAAAAAACCGGACAGGTCATAGACCGCTTTTGTCAGGCGGCTGTTCAGATAATCGCCATGGGGACCAAAAAGATCCCCCCCTTCCGCCTCCCCGACTTCTTTGGAAGGCCCGAGCAAAGCCACCACTTCGAGGTACATCTCTTTCGCGAAAACAAAAACCGATTTTGCTTCCGGCAAAAGGGCAAGCGCCTGCTCTCGCAAAAGAGCCGGCGCAGATTCATTGATGGCGGCGGCTCCCAGGAGTTCGACGTCCAGTTTGCTTCTCATCTCTTCGACAAACCGTTGATCAAATTTTTTCATATTCACAAATATCCTTTCCTGCGGTTGCCCCGGCTTTCTCGTTTATTTCCCTTTTCCCCTTTTTCTTTTCCCCCTATTATTTATCGTTCTCGGTCAAGGGGATCTTCGATTCACAGGGAACCCCGGTTTGGCAAAAGCCGCACCCATAGCCTTCAAAGCCAAAGTTGGAAGTCACATAGGTCCGGGTCATGTCCACATAGGCCTTGCACTTCGGCTTGTCGTGCCCGTCTTTGGTCACGGCCCCGGCCGGACACCTCGGGATGCATTTGCCGCAAGTCCCCTTCGTGTAAAAGAGGCAGTAGGCGTGGTGATCCTGATAGGGACGCTTGGAGGGTGGGACCCGGACCTTCGCGATGACGGAGCCGCAGCGCATGGCTTTCCCCACCGGCGTGATCAGCCCGTCGCAGAGGCCGAAGGTCCCCAGCCCGGCCGCATAGGCCGCATGGCGTTCCGACCAGGTCGAGGCGAACCCGTATTTTTCCGACATCTTCCAGGACCACAGGGGAGAGATCATCGGGGCGACCGCCTCGACCCCTGCCCCGGTCAAGGTATCCACCACATGCTTGCGAAGTTTCACATTGACCTCCTCGCCGAAGATCCGGGCTCGCGCCCAGCTTTCCGAGGGGTAAAGGGTCTCACGCCGCAGATCCGCCTTGGTCCGATCCGTCTGGGGCAAAATCCAGCTGATCACGGTCAATTGCTCCGGGGAAACCGGCAGCGAGGGAAAGGTCTGGTTGAAGAATTCCCCCGGGGTCAGGAAAAAGTCCCCGATATGTCGCTTGTATTCCTGGTAAAGCGGATCCGCTCCGCTCGAAAAGGCCACGAGAGGATCGTTCCAGGCCTTGTCGCCCGTGGCATTTTTCAACGTGTTCTCCGGGGATTTATTGATAAAGTCCTTCACTACTGTTTGAATCCAAATCCCCCAATCTTGTCCTTTGCTCGGGTCTCCACAACGACTCCTTTCATTTAGGAAACAGTATCCATTGATGGTTTTGAAAAATGCCGTAACCGCCTCTGTCGAGGCCCGGGGGCCAGAACGGAACGCGCCGGAAGCATCGGTTGGGCTGTCCCTTGGCTACGGGGAAGGTGTGAAAAAATCGATTTAGGTCTTTTTCACGTCATTCCGGCGAAATCCGGAATCCAGTGTTTTCAAAGCCTTGCTAATTTCCTGAACCCCGGTTTCCACCGGGGAGACGGCGTAAATTCATTTTTTCACACCTGCGGGCCTTGCAGCGGGTTTCCGCCAGAGGAGGCGGGGGGCAAATTCAAGACCACGACAAAACCAATTCCGGCGACAAAACATCCGCCGATGGCCTGCCGAGGGTTTTAATCCGAGACCTCCCCGACCCATTTTACTTTGGCCGGCCTGCGGCCCGTCAGGCGCAGATAGGTGACGGCCGGATATCCCACGGTGAGAGCGGCATAGACCCGGTTCCCCTCCGGGATTTCCAGCAAGTTCCGAAGCTCTCTCGAACTTTGCATCGTCCGCACCAGGAAGGCGATGAAACAAGTCCCCAGCCCGAGAGCTTCCGCCAGGAGCGTCATCTGGGTTGCGGCAATCCCGGCGTCGATCTCCGCCGTGGTGGCGGCATGCTCTTTTACCTGAATCAGGATCAGCGCGGGAGCGTTATGCAGAAGCTGGTCCGCCCCTTCTTTCCATCGGTTTGCAATCCGTCCCCAGATCGCCGGAAAATACTGCTGGGAATCCAGATCCTCCGGCAGCGGTTTTTTCGCCTTCCGGTGTTGATCCACCATCTCCTGGATTTTCTTCCCTTCTTCCTGCAGGGCCTGAGTCGCCAGGGTGCAGGTTTGATCTAAAATTTTCCTTCCGTTCACGACGGTATATTCGCAGGCCTGGCGGTTCGCCCCGGTGGGGGCATACCGCCCGGCTTCAATCAGCATTTTCAGCTTCTCTTTTTCCACGGGGTCGGGGCGGTAAACCCGCAGGCTTCGCCGCCGGCGGAAGAGACGGAAGAGCTCCCCCGCTGCAGGGATCTCTTTTTTCAACGGGGCGGGTTGAAATTGTTCGTTCAGCCCCGGCAATTGGGGGGCATCCGTAGGGCACACCGCCTTGCAGTGCCCGCAGGCAAAACAGAGCGTGCGGTCCGCAATAAGGATGCTCTTTTCCCCTTTTGTTAGAATCCTTCGGACGCAAACCGGCACGCAGATGCCACAGAGATTGCACCTGCTTTCATCGATGGAAATCATGGAAATCTTCTCCTCTCGAGACGTTCAATCGGGTTTTCTCCTTGCCCACCTTCACTTTTCAAAAAATAGAAATGGTTCAAGGAGTTCCAAAGCTTCACCAGGGCGCGGGGGCAGCGCCACGCTTCGCAAAACCACGAGGCGCCGGTTTTTCCATAGGAACGGGCGGAGGCCGCAGGCCTTCCGCCTTTCTTTGCGGAAACCCATTTGGTTTCGCTTATGCAAGCTGAGATCCCAACCGGTGCTTTTGCGAATCGCGCCGCTGCCCCCGCGCCCAGTCCAGGTTCTCGCCCTAAAAATAAACGGCAAAAGTGAAGGGGGGCAAGGGTTTTCTCCTTTTGCGCTTTTCCCCTCATAGGTACAACGCCCTTTTCTCCTCATCCAAGCCCATCACATAGGCCTCTCCTTCCTGTGGAGAAACCTTTTCAAGGGCTCCGTCCGGCTTTTGAATCACCACCCCCGAGGAAGTGAGAATCCGGAAATTTTCCTTCCGGTCTTCGAAGTCGGGCCAGCAGATAAGCTGACAGTTGCCGCAGGTCAGGTAGAGGTTGGACCGCATGAGAATATGCGGGAACCCGCCCTCCATCTTGGGCCGCCGGTCATACGCCTTGATCCCTCTGATCATGGCCTCCCGGAAGGCCCCGTCGTCCTCGGGAATGAGGAATCGCCCCGGCGACCAGGTTGACCAATTCTTGGAAGGATGAAGCCCGGTCATCCCTCCGCAGACAAACTCGCACCGCAGGTAGTTCTTTCTTCTGGAATAGGCGAATTCCCGGCCGCCCATCTCCACCTTCGATTTTTCCCGGGGATCCATTAATCCCGAGCAACACGAAGCCAGGCAAAGTTTGCATTCGTTACAGTAATTTTCCTCCGCCGGCAGAGGGTCCGAAGGCTCAAGGTCGGCTGCCGTGACGCAGGTTCCCAGGATGACCGCCGCTCCATGGTCCGGAGTGATCACATTTCCCGAAAACCCAAACCAGCCGACCCCGGAGCGGACCGCCAGGTAGCGGTGGGAGAGGTCCGGGTTCATGCCGATCCTTCCCCAGGGCTTCTCATCCCGGTACGATTCGTTGGACACAACCCCCTGGGAAGGGAACCCCTTCTGTTCCAAGTGTTTCGCGATATGGGCGGCGAGCCCGGTGGCCAGGATGTTTGCCTGGAGGTTGTCTCGTTCGTGGCTCAGGCGATCCTCTTTATTTAGGAACGGACGGATGAATTTTCTATTGAGGGGCAGGGCAAAGGAAACGGCCGACCTGGCCTCGGGTAGAATGTAGGTCAGCTCCGTGGAAGGAGGGCCTCCGGCCAGCGTATCCCGGGTGGCAATGCCCATCCGCGCCCCGCCATAGGAGCGAATGATTTCCCTTACCTGGTCGGTTAAGTTACCCATCTATCCTCCTTTCAGCCTTGATGAACTCGCAAAAAGTCTGGAAAGGCCAAATTCTGTCATTCCGGCGAAAGCCGGAATCCAGTCATTTCAAGGTGTTCTGGACCCCGGCTTTCGCCGGGGTGACGGTCTATTTGACTTTTTACGAAACCATCAGCCTTCTTCTTCGATGATTAACTTGTCCTCAATCCGAATGCACCCGATGACGCTCTGGGCTGCGGGGCATCGAATTAAATAGGCCTGCATCGCTTCCTTGGCGTCCCCCGACTTCTCTTTTTGCACCTTGAGATGATAGCCTACCCGGATCTGCGTGATCTTTAAGACTCCGCCTACGTTCTCGATATCCCCCTCTACCTCCGCCCAGTAGCGGTCTTCGGGCGTGGCGATTTTCTTTCCGGCCAGGACCCCGGCCAGCGTACCCATCATTCAGCCCGCGGTCGCGGCCACGATGTGGTCCAACGTGGCGGCATGCTCCTTTTCCGGCTCCACCTTGTAAAATTTTTTAATTCCCCCGTGGACCCCGTAATAAACCGGCTCATCGAAACCTTCGATCATGGCCCGGCGGGTGGGGCCTTTTTCCCTAACGATCCTGAATTTTCGAAGTATGAACGACCTCGCCCATAATCCCCTCCATTTTATTTGTATGCGAATCAAAACTGGCTCACCGCAGAGTACCGCAGAGTACGCAGAGAAAAATCCCAATAATCGGCATTCTTCAAAAACATTTTCCCGGAGGCATTTTTTCCGATTTTCTCTCTCGGCCTTCTCTGCGAACTCTGCTCCGAAAAGACCTTTATAGGTTCTCGACCCGTTAACTCCCTCTCCCGGTTTACGGGAGAGGGGCGGGGTGAGGGTGACCCCCTGGAAAGAAGACCCCAGGCAGCTCTGCCCAACCAACCCTCACCCTATCCCTCTCCCAATCTTGGGAGAGGGGAAAAGAGCCCCTTCCGGATGGAAGCTGGGCGCCTTTTCATGGTTTAGGGTGCCTCAAAGAGGCATGAACAACTGCGGTGAAATCTCTTTCTATCCTTTCAAATCCCGAAGCATTCTTTTTAGCAGCAGTTTCTCTTCCATGGAGAGCTTTCCGGTAATTTCTTCATTTATGGCCTTTCTCTGCGCGGCGAGCCCCTCGCCCAGCTTCTTCGCTTTTGGCGTGAGCAACACCCGGATGGAACGCCGGTCTCCAGGGTTCCCCTCTTTGCGGACCATTCCGGCTTCCGCCATGCGGTCCAAAACTCCTGAAAGCGTGGCATTATCCATGGCCACGCGTTCGGCAATTTCGCCGGGAGACAGATATTCCTCTTCTTCGAGAACCGCCAGAATCAACTGCTGAACGGGGGTTATGTTGAATGGAGCAAGTTTCTGTTTGAAGCTGGAATGAGCCTTTTGGTAGGCTTTGGCGAGAAGAAAAATGATGCAATCTTCATACTGCGGCATGAGCCCTTCCGAATAATCGTTAGTGTGCAAAATAATAGAACGGGCTCAATGGATTGTCAAGAAATAAAACAAAGCGAAGGTAATCCTTCAGTCACGGGCGGTGCGGAACAAATTCTGTTGTGGCCTGGGGGTTTGGGCGGTACGCGCCGGAAGCATCGGTCGGGATGAGCAGAGACTCGGAGAAACCCCTGAGACTCCGATCTCAGCGGCGGGAAGCCTGGCCCCCGCCCCCTCCACGAAGAAATCAGCGCCTTATGATTCCAAGCGTAGCGCCCGGACCCCCAGGCCAGGGCACCTCCTGGTATTCACGCCGGACCTGAATCCGTAGCGGCTTCCCACCCTTGACTGAAGGGTTACCTTTGCTCTCTTTTTTCCATTGACTCTCGAGGCGTTTTTGGGTATTTTAATAAAAACCTGATGGGGGATCGTTCAACGGTAGGACAGTGGACTCTGACTCCACGAATCTAGGTTCGAATCCTGGTCCCCCAGCCAGAGCAAAAAGGGTTTAGCCTCCGCTAAGCCCTTTTCCTTTCCGGAGTGGGGAGAAAAGATCCTTGCCACCCAAAGCGTCAATGTTCGGATTTGGGATTTATCTTTGATTTCCTTGATCGGCCTTTTTTGTTCCCGGCCTTTCCCGGAAGGGAGGACCTCTTGAAATTTCAGCTTCTCCGCCACGCCACTTCTATCATTTTTTACAAAGGCCTCAGTTTCCTTCTGGATCCCATGCTCTGCCCAAAAGGGGCCATGGGCCCGATCGCCAATGCGGCCAACCAGGACCGGATTCCATTGGTCGATTTGCCCCTCGGGGAGAAAGAACTTTCGCAGCGGATCTCCCGGATGGATGCCGCCCTCGTAACCCACCGCCACCGCGACCATTGGGACGCTCACGCCAAGGAAATCCTTCCCAAGCGCCTGCCGATCTTCTGCCAAAGCCAAGATGAAGCGAGCTTCAGGGAGGAGGGATTTTCCTCGCTCCACCCGGTCCAAGATAGAGCGGAGTGGCAAGGCATTCAACTCTATCGAACCGGCGGACAGCATGGAACCGGAGAGATCGGAAAAAAGATGGGAATGGTTTCGGGTTATGTCCTGAAGGCAAAGGGAGAGCCCGCCCTCTACATAGCCGGGGACACCATCTGGTGTCCGGAGGTGCGAGAAGCCCTCCAAGCTCACCAACCGGAGGTTGTGGTCCTTTATGCCGGAGCTGCCGCATTTTTGACAGGCGGTCCGATTACCATGAATGCGGATGATGTCCTGTCCGTTTGCCGGGAAATTTCCTCGGCGAAAATTATTGCGATCCATCTGGAAACCTTGACTCACTGCCTTTTGACCCGCAGCGAATTGGGAAAGAAAATCGAGCAAGAAGGCCTTGGCCCTCGGGTCTGGATTCCCGCCGACGGAGAAACCCTTTCTTTCTGATTTGGGTCTGCCTCTATTTGCCGTTTTCTCCTCGAAAAAGGAAGGGCTCTCATCCTCCCATGTTTGCTCCCAACAACCGCCCTATGCTTTTTCACGAAATCTCCCCCCAGGGCGCCCCGACCGGCGCGGTCCCAACCCAAAAAGGCGCTTGATGGAAGAAAGTCGGAGGCGCCTGCTGCCGAGTGCTCCCCTGCCCCGTTCAAAGGTCATCCGTCTCGCCAAAAAAGGCGGGACTTCCTCCCGGCTAAATGCGGGGTTCTGCGCTTTGTTGACAGCCCTTCCGTTTCCCCCCGCGCCTCTTGGCGAAGATCGCGGGGGAGGAGGAGGGAGGAGCTGCTCCCGGGCGTTTTTTGGCTTCCCCGACTGACCTTTGGCCCGGGCAACGATCCGAGAGGGTTGGCAGATCAATAATATTCTTGGGCTTTTCGCTTTGCTTTTGTGCTTTTGATTCTATTCTCTCTGTGTGCTCTGCGCCCTCTGCGGTGAAAGGTCCTTTTCCGAAAAATTTTTCTAAAAACTTTTTGTTGACATCCGCCCCAAAATTCGATATCTTCCCTTTTCAGAAAGTCTCGGTTGCCACCCAATCAACAAAAAACATCCTTGCTTGAATTTCAGCCGTTGTTGTTGTTATGCCCGGTTCCTGTCCCGGAGCCGCCTTCATAACAAGGGAATAGCGCGATGGAGTTGCTTGCGTTCATTTTCAAAGAGCGTTCCTTCCGGTAGGGCAAGATTTGGAAAAGGAAACGTAGCGGGTCTTGAGGCGGGCTTTTCCTTTTCAGAAGTTCGGACCCGCCCGCCCACTTGGTTTCAGGCCTTTAATCAATCCTTGGCCATAAAAATGAGGAGGAGGGGCTGGAAATTATGAACGTTACTCGACGGAATTTTTTGAAATTCTCGGGAATCACGGCAGGGTCGGTTCTTTTGCCTGCCGGGATGGCGGCTTCCGCCGAAAAAATCCGGGGCTTCCCGCTGCACAAACCGATCAAGGAATCCGCCACCATCTGCCCGTACTGCTCCTGCGGCTGCGGTCTTCTGATTGCCACGGGTCCGGACGGCCACATCATCAATGCCGAAGGCGATCCGGACAATCCGCAAAACCGCGGCGCCTTGGACCCGAAATCCATCTCCGTTCGGCAGCTCTCGCAAAGCCCCCTCAGATTGAAGAAGCCTCTTTACCGGGCCCCGGGGAGTGATCAATTCGTGGAAAAGGACTGGAATTGGATGGTCACGGAAGTGGCCAAGCGAATCAAAACCACGCGGGACGCCACCTTCCAAAAGACCAACTCCAAGGGGGTCACCGTGAACCGCACCCCGGCCATTGCCTTTTTGGGCGGGGCCGCCAACAACAACGAGGAATGCTATTTAGCGAGCAAATTGAACCGCGCCTTGGGGGTCGTCTACCTTGAGCACCAGGCCCGGATATGACACTCCGCCACCGTGGCCGGTCTGGCCACAGGGTTAGGGCGGGGCGCGATGACCAATCACTGGGTCGACCTAAAAAATGCCGATGTCATCATGATCGACGGCTCCAACGCCGCGGAGAATCATCCGGCGGCGATGACCTGGATCAATAAAGCCAAGGATGAGCGGAACGCCAAGCTGATCGTGGTGGACCCGCGCTTCACCCGTTCGGCTTCCCAGGCGGATCTTTATGTGCCCATCCGCAGCGGGACGGACATCCCCTTTTTCGGCGGGATGATGAAATACTTCATCGACAAGGATCTGTGCCACAAGGAGTACGTGCTTCACTTCACCAACGCGGCCACCCTGGTCGATCCCGGGTTTAAAGGGCCGGCGGACCTTGACGGCCTCTTTTCGGGTTTTGTGGACGAGGACGGGGACGGATTCGGCGTCTATGACCGGGGCACCTGGAAATACCAGACCGATGCCGCGGGCAACCCCCTTCGCGACGAGACCTTGCAGAATCCCAATTGCGTATTCCAGCTCTTAAAACGACACTATTCCCGTTACACCCTGGAAAAAGTTTCCCGGATCACCGGCTGTCCGCAGGACAAGCTGGAAACGGCCTATAAAATGTTCGGCTCCACCGGGGCTCCGGAAAAAACCGGCACCATCCTCTACGCCATGGGCCAGACTCAGCACACCGTCGGCTCGCAGAACGTGCGCTGCATGGCCATGATCCAGCTCCTCTTGGGCAATCTCGGGAGGCCGGGCGGGGGCGTGAATGCTTTGCGCGGGGAATCGAACGTCCAGGGGTCGACGGATCAGGGAGTCCTGGCTCACCTCGTGACCGGGTATGTCGGCATTCCGACGGCGGGAAACAATCCCACCCTTGCCGCCTATATCGAAAAAGAGACCCCCAAGACGAGCTATTGGGCAAACAAACCGAAATTTTTGGTCAGCATGCTCAAGGCCTGGTGGGGAGAGCACGCCACGGCGGCCAATCAATTCGCCTACGACTATCTCCCCAAAGTGGAGAGCCCTGCCCATCATTACTGGATCAGCCTTTTTCAGGATATGTACGCCGGGAAAATCCAGGGTCTGTGGCTCATGGGGCAGAACCCGGCGGTCAGCGGACCCAACTCCCGGCTGGAACGGGAAGCTTTGAAAAAAGTGAAATGGATGGTCTGCCAGGAGCTTGTCGACACCGAAACCTGCTCGTTCTGGCGGGCCCCCGGGGTGAAGCCCGCGGATGTTCAGACCGAGGTGTTCATCCTCCCGGCGGCGGATGCCATGGAGAAGGCGGGAAGCATCGTCACCAGCGGGCGCCTGATCCAATGGCGCCCCAAAGTGGCTCAAGCGCCCGGCGCGGCCCTGCCGGACGATCAGATCCTGAATTTAATCGCCTTGAAACTCAAGGAGCTTTATGCTTCCGATCCGGGCCCGTTTCCCGACCCGCTTCTTCACCTGAATTGGAATTACGGGAAAGAATTGGATGTGGAGAAGGTGGCTCGGGAGATGAACGGGTACACCCTCGACGATATCAAGGACGCCAAGGGCGAGATCCTGGTGAAAAAGGGCGAAACCCTGAAAACCTTCGCCGTCCTGCAGGATAGCGGCGCGACGGCGTGCGGGAACTGGATTTATGCGGGGTATTTCGCCCTCGCCGACGACGGAACCGGCACGATGATGCCGGCGACAAAGCGCCGGGGACAGAAGGACCCGGGAGGGCTGGGCATGTATCCCTTCTGGGCCTTTTCCTGGCCGGCCAACCGGCGCATCATCTATAACCGGGCCTCCGCCGACCCGAACGGCAAACCCTGGGCGGAGGACAAGAAGCTGATCTGGTGGGACGAGGCCCAGAAGAAATGGGTGGGTTACGATGTTCCTGATTTCGTCGCCACCAAGGCGCCCACCGACCCCGGCGGCAAGGACCCCTTCATCATGCGCGTGGATGGGAAAGGGGGGCTCTTCGCCCCCTTGAACGAGGGCCCTTTCCCCGAGCATTACGAACCGGTGGAAACGCCGGTCGAGAAAAATCCGTTTTCTTCCCGGATGCACAACCCGGTTGTTAAGATTTGGAAAACGGATGCGGGAAAAAGCATCGGGGACAACTGGGGAAAGCAGAAGGACTTTCCCATTGTGGCCACCACGTATCGGGTGGTGGAGCACTGGCAGGCCGGGGGCATGTCCCGGTGGCTGGAGTGGCTCACGGAATGCCAGCCCGAGATGTTCATCGAGATGAGCAAAGAGCTGGCCAAGGAAAGAGGCATTCAAAACGGCGAACAGGTGAAAGTTCGCTCCGCTCGCGGAGAGATCCAGGCCGTCGCGATCGTAACGGCGCGCTTCAAGCCGTTTCAGGTGGAGGGGAAAACCGTTCATCAGATCGGAATGCCCTGGCATTTCGGTTGGGGAGGTCTGGCCAAAGGAGCAATCGCCAACGACCTGACTCCGCACGTGGGGGACGGCAACACGACCATTCCGGAATACAAGGCGTTTCTTGTCGATGTGAAGAAGGCATAGGGGGGATGACTATGGTCATGCTACGGAAAGCGATGTTGATCGACGAATCCAAATGCACCGCCTGCCGCGGATGCCAGGTCGCCTGCAAGCAGTGGAACGATCTGGAAGGCTGGGGGTATTCGCACACGAAAAACACGGGAAGCTATGAAAACCCGCCCCGCCTGACTCCGCAAACCTGGACGCGGATCAAATTCACTGAATATGAAGGACCCGACGGATTCCGCTGGCTCTTTTTGAAAGAGGGGTGCATGCACTGCGGGGATCCGGCCTGCGTCCACTCCTGTCCCACCGCCGCCCTGAAGCAGAACGCCGACGGCCGGATCACGGTGGAGCCCGATCTCTGCAACGGCTGCGGCTACTGCACCCAATTCTGTCCGTTTGATGTTCCCAAGCTGGAAGTCTCCAATCTCCTGACCGGCCGGGCCAAGGTGTCCAAGTGCAACTTCTGCCAGGATCGGACGGATAACGGCCAGATCCCGGCCTGTGTGAAAACCTGCCCGGCCGGCGCGCTCTTCTGGGGAGACCGGGACAAAATGATGGCCGCCGGCAAGAAGCGCGTCGAGATCCTTCAGGCGCGGGGATTTAAGAATGCCAACCTGTACGGGGAAAACTTGGTCGGGGGGCTCGGCCGTTTGTACGCCCTCATCGAGAAGCCGCAGGCCTACGGGCTCCCCGCTTATCCCAAATACCCCTATTTTGCCACCCTCTGGCAGGATCTCGTTCATCCCCTGGGCAAGGTCGCCATGGGAGGAACGATTCTGGGAGTGCTGGCGGCCTGGATCATCATCCGCCGCAACATCAAAATGGAGGATGTGGAATGAACGAGCAAGCGCAAACACCGGGTCATGTCTTTCAGGTTCGCTGGATCCCCAAATACACCTTCGTGGAGCGGCTCCTGCACTGGGTTCACACGGTGAGTTTTGTCCCCTTGGTGGCGACCGGCTTAGTGCTGTATCTCGACTTCTTAAAACCCCTCGCCCAAGGGGAGGCGGGAGAGTGGATGCGGCTGGTGCACCGGCTGACGGCGATCCTGTTTGTCGGGGAGCCGGTCATTTACGGAATCTTGCAGCCGCGCCGGCTGTGGATGCATATCAAGGAATTCAGCTTCGAGCGGGACGACATCGGCTGGATGAAAAACGCCTTTGGCTACTATGTGCTGGGCCGGCATACGGACATGCCCCCGCAGGGCCGGTTCAACACCGGCGAGAAGATGAACGGCGTCGTCATGATCCTGACCTGGGCTCTGTTTGTGGGCACCGGGTTGGTCATGTGGTTCGGCAAAGGGCTCGTTCCCCCCGATATTTTCCGGTTGATGGTGATGGTGCACGACCTGACCATGATCGCCGCCGTTTGCATGTTCATCGTGCACCTGTATCTCGCCCTGGCCCACCCGCTCATGTGGGCCGCCTTGGTCAGCATGCGTTTCGGGTACACCTCCGCGAGCTATGCGGCGGAACACCATGCCAAATGGTACTACGGGCCGAAGCGGGCGCAGGAACTCTACGAAGCCAAGAAAAAAGCGGCCTCGTCCAAGCATTGATGAAATCGTAAAAAGTCGTCATTCCCGCGCAGGCGGGAATCCAGAATCTGCCAAGCTATTGACAAGATTGGATTCCCGTTTTCACAGAGGGAATGACGGAAAAGCTCATTTTCAGACTTTTTACGAAACCATAGAGCACGATTCAGGGAGGGATTCCATGGCGAAAATTCTGGTGGTGGACGATGATCGCGATTTTATAAAGATCACCCGCATGATCCTGCAGTCCCAGAAATACGAAGTGATCACCGCGGCCAACGGCGAAGAAGGCCTTGAAGTCATGCGGCGGGAAAAACCGGATTTGGTGATTCTCGATGTGATGATGTCCTACATTCTGGAAGGGCTGGACACCCGCCGGCAGATGGCGGCCGACCCGGGCCTCAAAAACATCCCGGTTATCATGTCCACCTCCTTGACCGGGGAGCGGGTGCAGCGAAACCTCCCGTCGGACGAATATGTCCCCGACTCGGCCTGGCTCCACAAGCCCATCGACCCGGACAAGCTATTGGAACAGGTGAAGAAGGCGCTCGGGTAAGGCGTGGGGGCAAAGGGGGGCATGTTTGGCGGATGTTTCCCGCGTTATCAACAAAGCGCGGCGGCCCGCTCAAGGAAGACCTTGTCCCCCAACCGAGTCCCCGCTCCCGGGTTCTTCCGTAACCGGCAGCCGGAAGCGGAAAAGGCTTCCCTTTCCCGGGACCGACTGAACCTCCAGGGTCCCCCCGTACCCTTCCACGATTCTCTTGACCAGCGGCAACCCTAACCCTGTTCCCCGTACCCCCATTTTCCGAACCTCCGCGGCCCGGTAGAATTCATGGAAAATCAGGGGAAGCTCCTGGGCGCTGATCCCGATTCCGGAATCTTCAACCATCCCGACTGCCCATTTTTCCTCCCGGTCCAGAAAGATCCTCACAGACCCGCCGGCAGGAGTGTATTTGATGGCGTTGGAAACAAGGTTCGTCCACAATTGCTTGAGGTGCTGAGCGTTCGCCATTATGGCCGGGTTCTGTTGGCGGCTCCAGGTCAGGCGCAGCCCCTGCTGCTCGGCTTCGGTTCTAAAGGAAGGGAGGATTTTTTCCAATTCCTCCCCCAAGCGGACGAAGGAACGGTTCCCGGGAGACATTTCCTGGTCGGCGGTGGCTAAATTCATCAGGTCATCGACCAGATTCAGGAGGTCCTGCGACCGGTCGTAAGCATGCTGAATCATTTCCTTCCATTTTTCCGGGGCCACATACCCTTTGAGCAGGATGAGCAGAAAGCTCTGCAGGGCCGTGAGGGGCGCCCGGAATTCATGGGCCATGGTAAGGCGGAACGCGGCCGGCCCCAGGAAATCCTTGGCCAACGAATCCGCCGTTTCCATTTCGCCCTTCGCGACCGACCAAAGCGGGGCGACGTTCTGTTCAAAAGACTGAAGCCGCTTCAGTTCCAGAGAATTCTTTCGCCTCTCCAGGGCCTGGGCCACCCGGAGGCACAAGATCTCCGGCACCACCGGCGCGGAAACGATGTCGCAGACGCCGGCCTGAAAGGCCTGCAAGGCCTGTTTCAATGTCTCCCGTTCGCTGATCAAAATACAGGTCAGGTTGGGGTCCTTCTCCCACAGCTCCTGTAAAAAAAGAACCTCCCGTTTATTCTTGAAGATTTCCCCATCCAGCAGAACCACATCGATATCTTCTCTTTTTTTCCCCTCGGCCCAATCCTGAAGAGATTCGCCCGCAGGGATGAAAAAACCCGCCGGTTCAAGGGCCCGGCGGCAGGCGGCCTGCAAGTCGGGGTTCGGGCTGGCTACGAGAATCGTACCTTTGGCTTCCATGGGGAATGGGTTCATCCCTTCCGGCTGGTGAGGTTGGAGTTCGCGGCGATGGGTTCCTGTTTCGTCAGGGTCACCGGGAGGGTCACTGTAAAAGAGGTTCCCCGGCCCTCCTCGCTCTTCACCCCGATCTGGCCGCGGTGCATTTTAATGATTCCGTAAACAATCGACAGTCCCAGGCCGGTTCCTTTGCCCACGGGTTTTGTCGTAAAGAAGGGGGTAAACAGTTTCCCCAAATTCCCCTCCGGAATGCCGCATCCCGTGTCGGTAACCACGATTTCCACTCCCTGCTCGGGAATTCTCCGGGTTTCAAGGGTGAGGATACCGCCCCGGGGCATCGCGTCCGCCGCGTTGGTGAAAAGATTCACGAACACCTGGAGGAGTTGGGAGGGGTCGGCCTGGATGGGCGGCAGATCGGGAGCAAATTTCCGGACGATCTTCACTTCCCCGAAGCTCTCCTGGAGGCTGACGCTGCTGATTGCCTGCTCGAGGATCTCGTGCACATCGCACTCCTGGGCCAGCACGTCCTGTTGCCGGGCAAAATTCAGCAGATCGGCTACGATCTTTTTGCAGCGGAGGGTCTCCTGGACGATCATCCTCAGGTCTTCGCGCCGGGGGTCGTTCTCCGGGGCTTCTTGATGCAGGGTATCCGCAAAAAGAAGAATGCTTCCTAAGGGGTTGTTGATTTCATGGGCGACGCCGGCGGCGAGCTGGCCCATGGAAGCCAACTTTTCCTTGTGGACCAGTTCTTCCTGGGTCCGATGAAGGGTCTCGGCCAGGTGGTTGAAGGAGCGTCCCAAGACGGCCAGCTCCCCATGGCCCGGGGCGCGGACCCGCACGGCCATATCCCCCTCGGCCAAGCGCCGGTTCGCCTGCACCAAATCATCAATCGGCCGGAAAATAAATCGCGCGATCGGCAGGGCGATCACCCCGGCCAGTAAAATGCAGACCAACGCAATCACCACCACCCGCTTGTTGAAATTATGGACCAAATGCAAAAAAGCGGACTCCCGGGCCCCCACGTACAGGCTCCCCACGACGGTTCCGCGGCTGTCCCGCAAGGGCGCGTACCGGGTGATAAACCATTCATTCACCACATAGGCGCGGCCCACATAATCCTTTCCCGCGGACAGCACCACGCTGTGCACCGCCTCCGATATGCGGGTGCCAACAGCCCTCCTCCCCTGTTCGGACATGACATTGGTGGCGACCCGCAGGTCTCCAAAAAAGATCGTCACGGTGTCGATGCCCGCGACCTCTTTGATGCGATCCACCAGGGTGAAATCGTTGTTGAAAAGATAGACCGACAAGGCGACCCCGCGGATCTTTTGATCCGGATTTTGCAGAGGATAAACCCCGGTCAAAGCCAGTCCCGCGGTGCCCTCTCGGGGGTCAAACGGCTGCGGGGTTGCCAGCGGAGTCGCCACCAGGGGAACCAAAGCCTGCCGGTCCAAACCCACCTGGGACAAATACTCCACGGGGATCACTTCGGTGGCGGCTTGGGGGATGCCTTTTTCCAGAACCTCCTTCACAATCGGCAGCCGGCCCCAGTTCCCCTTGGAAAGGATGGGCAAAAGGACCCCTTCCTTGTCGAGAACCCGGCCCGCAACGAGATCCCCCTGAGCGTTCAGAATCACAATCAAATGCGTTCCCCCCAGGGCGAGGAGCGTGATCTTGTTCACGATCTGCTGGTCGATGATCCGGAGGGCTTCCGCATTCTTCTGCGAGGCCGCCGTCAAATTCTGGATCACCCAGGGGTCCAGGGCCAGCCGGTGGCTGATGGCGGAAACCTCCTCCAGCTTGAGCTGATAAAAGGCTTTGGCCAGATTCATGTCCCGGGCGACCAAATTCGACTCGGCGGTGGTGAGATACTCCTGGATCACCCGGGAGGTCACTAAGGCGTTCAACCCCACGGTAAGCCCGGCCACGAGGCAAAAAGACGCGATCAACACTTTGCGAAGCCGCCCCCCTAACAATGAGGTCATCCCCTGGATCAAGGCTTGGCTCCGGCTTCGCGGGTGAACTCGGGAAGGCTGAAGCGAAAGGAGCTCCCTTTTCCCGGGGTCGAATCGATTTCGATCGTGCCCCCATAGAGGGAAAGAAGCAGCTGAACGATCGGCAGACCCAGCCCCGTGCCGGTTTCCTTCATGGATTTCGCCGCCTCCGTGCGGTAGAACTCTTCAAAAATCCGCGGGATCTCCTCCGGGGAAATCCCGATCCCGGTATCGGAAACCGTTCCCTGGATTTTCCTTTCCTGGAAGTTTGTCTTGAGGGAGAGAGTGATTCGCCCTCCCGAGGGGGTATAGCGGACGGCATTGCTCAACAATTGGCTCCAGAGCAACCGGAGATGATCCGGACTTCCCAGAACAAAGGGGCGATCGGAAACTTCCATCGAGATTTCCAATTGCCGCTCGGTCGCCTCCTTTTGAAAGGAGGCGCAGGCCGTCTCCAATGCTTCCGCCGCCGAAACGGGCACTGCCGGCTGGGCGCCCAGCCCCTCCTTGAGCCGCGACAGAAGAAGAAGGTCGTCCAGAACGGCGAGAAGCTCTCCGGCACGCAGATCCACCCTTGAGAGCAACTGGGGAAGTTCCTCCGCCGGAACATATCCCTTCTGGATCAACTGGATGGAGTTTTGCATGACGGCCACGGGGGCCCGCAGGATATGAACCATCGTCAGCATAAAGCGGCTCTCAATCGCCGCCAGCTTTTCCATTTCCGCCTTCACTCGCGTCAAACCGCCAAGTTGTTCCTCGAGATCCCTGACTCGCTGCGCCTCCCGCTTCAGTCGGCGGCGGTCCAACTCCCGGTTCATGACTTGCAGGAGGAGCGCCGGGGGGAAGGGCTTGGCGACGAAGTCGTGGGCCCCTTCGCGCATGGCCTGCACCGCGAGTTCCACGGTCGCATACCCGGTGATGAGGATGCAAATGAGCTCGGGATACAATTTTCGGACATGCTGCAGCATTTCCATCCCGCTCATCCCCGGCATCATGGCATCAACCAGGAGGAGGTCAAAAGCCCCTTCCCGGAGTTTCTGCAGCCCGGCAGGCCCGTTCTCGGCCACTTCCACTTCGAATCCGTGGTTGGTGAGAGCCCGCCGGCATCCCTCTCGAATCCCCAGCTCATCATCCACGACCAGAACTCGCATGGATTTCCTTCTCCGATTGTTTGTTCAAATATCGACAAGCGTTGTGACGGATGTGTTTCGGATAGGACTACCTGGTGCTCGGCCAAAAGGGCCGCCCGGGCGCGAAGAACCCTGCTGCCCGGCGCCCCCCTTGCTCCCGTGCCGGAGACCATTGTGAGCGACCGGCTTTTACGCGGGTAAATATATCAGAAGACCCAAGGCGTGTCAAATGGATCCCGAATGGCGATTTTTTGTCCTTTGACAAAACGAAAAAAATGTCTATAGTGGTTCCCTAAAGGGGTGAATTTTTGGAGGGATTTTTCTCTTCGGGGAGGACAAGAATGCCATTCAATAACAGGGACCAAACGTTCCTGGCCGACCTAAGGAAGGCCAAGGCGATCTTTCCGGATCTGGGTGAGCTGTTAACCTTTTATGAAAAGGTGTTTCAAATCCAGTTTGCGTTCAAAGATCGGTTGGCGAAAGGGGAAAAAGCGGGATACTGGGAAAAAAGGGAGATCCATCTTCAATCTTTGGAAACCGGATACCCGCAGGTTCGTTTCGAGGAACTGGGCCTGCAAGAAAGCCCCCTCTTGAGTCTCTTTCAAGACCTCCTCAACTTATTGATCCCTTATACCGGATCCGACCACAACCTTGGCACCGAACTCTCTGCCGTGAAGATTAGGGAATGGGCCCGGGAGATTTTTGTCGGTCAAGGCCCGCTGGTTATTTCCGGCACTTCGGAAGATCTCATTAAAACAGCCAGCGGGCTGGCCTTGGCTCCTTATCTCCTTCTGGCCTGCGAGGGAATTCTACCCCGGATCCCTCCCAATGCCTGGCACCGGGAATTCTGCCCTGTTTGCGGGGGCAAACCCTCCTTCGCCGCCCTGATTTCCGACCGAGATCCGCGAACCCTGATGTGTCCGCGATGTTTCGGAGAGTGGAGCTACAATCGAATCGGCTGCCCCTTTTGCAATGCCAAGGATTCTCAAACCTATTATCCCAGCGATGACGGCAGATACCGGCTCTACGTGTGTGAAGTGTGCCACCGGTATCTTAAGACCGCCGATGTCCGGGGCCGGGGCGCGGACCTCTGCCTTCCGGTGGCGAATCTGGTGACCGTGTCCATGGATCTCGCCGCCCGGGAGAAAGGGTGCAAATGCTATTGAAAAAGGAATTGGCTAAATTATTTAATTAACCAATCCCGAAGGTAAACTCGAAACTCATTTTTCATTCGGCCGTTGAATCCCTTGAATCGACTCCGGACCGTTCAGTACCAATCATTCAGACCTGGTAACTTGCATGATAAAATTTATCAAAAAGCAAGTTTTTTGCTTTGTAACATTTTAGCATTTTGAAAAGCCATTAAATCCCCCTTGATCCCCCTTTTCAAAGGGGGAAAAAATGGGATCTTTCCGTGAAAGCGGGCTGAAAAGCTCTCCTCCCTTTGAAAAAGGGAGGACGGGAGGGATTTCTGAACCGAAATTTCAAAAAGCTAAAGTGATACCTTAAATTTTATATTTTGGGAGTCATCTCCAATTATTTTCGACAAGCCATCAGGAGGCCCCTGCTCTATTGCCGCCTTGGGGATCAGCTGAAAGAGGCTTAGGAAAATCCCCTTCTATTTGGTTTGCACCCTTGCCCCCGCCTGCACTCTGCACCCTGTTCTTATATGATCTTCCTTATATCCCAGCCTCTCTGTTCATATTATGATGGAAAAAAGTGAGAATTTGGAGGCCGCTTATGGAATGCAAGCGAAGGGCTTTTGTGAGAGGATTGGGGTTCTCCTTTCTGGGCCTTAGCACCTTTCTCAAGGCCTGCAACCGCATGAGCGGGGAAATTCAGTCCAAGGAGGAGAAGATGCAGACCGGCCAAGGTACCCAAGGATCGGCCGTTCCTCGAAAATCAATCCCCCCCCATCGACGCCGTGGCGCCAAGCCGCGTCGAAACCGCCACGTTCGCCCTGGGGTGATTCTGGGGACCCGATGCCCAGTTCGGGGCCATCCAAGGTGTGATTCGGACCCGCGTCGGCTATTCCGGAGGGACCAAAAGAAATCCGACCTACCATGATCTCGGAGACCACAGCGAAACCGTTCAAATCGATTTCGACCCCACCCGGCTCTCTTATGAACATCTGCTGGATGTTTTCTGGAAGGCCCATGACCCCACCAGCCGCTCCTGGTCGCGCCAGTACCGGGCGGCCCTATTTTTTCATAAGGAGGGACAGAAACGTTCGGCCCAGGAGAGCAGGGACCGGGAAGCCGCCCGGATTAGGGGAAAAATCCAGACGGAGATCCTGCCGGCCGCCGAATTCTACCCGGCCGAGGACTACCATCAAAAATACTACCTCCGCCAAGATTTTCTCCTGAGCACCGATTTCCGACAGATGTTCCCCTCCGAAATGGACTTTGTGAGCTCCACGGCAGCCGCCCGGGTGAACGGGTATATCGGCGGATATGGGACGATGACCGCTTTGAAGGAAGAGCTGGACCAGCTGGGACTGTCGGAGGAAGGGCGGAAGAAGCTGCTCGCAATGGGCGCTAATTCCAGGCGTTGATCTGCCACTTCTACGTGAGACAGGCATTATGTGGGAAAAATTTCGAACATCTGCTAAAATACAGCTCGAAGGAAAAAAATTGACGGTCTCGTAAAAAGCCGCGAATGCTTCTTTGCGAGCAAGACCAAGGGATCCTATAGCCATTGCCTCCGGGAATTCACGAGATTCGCTTTTACATTCTTGGCAATGGCGCAACTCCGGACTTTTGGGAATAAAACGGCAACATGAACAAACAACAGACAGCCCTTGACCAGATTTGCCGGAAGTTTGACGTAGCCTTCCTCTATGGTTTTGGAAGCAGATCTGCGGAGGTCCGGGAATGGCTCGAGGGTCGGCGAGACAGATTGCCGGTGGGTCCCTCGGATACCGACATCGGCGTCCAGCCGCTTGCAGGCAAAAAATGGTCAGTCCGGGAGAAGGTCGAATTCGCCGGCATGGTGGAGGAACTTTTGGCGGTTTCGCGGGTGGATTTGGTCTGTCTGAATGAGGCCGACCCTTTTGTAGCCGCAGAGATCATCCGGGGGGAAAGGCTTTTTGCCGCCGACAGCCACGAAGCGGATGAATACGAGCTTTTTATCCTTCGCCGGGCCGGGGATTTGGCCCCCCTGGAAAGGGAACGAATGGCGTTGGTCCTGGGAGAGCTTGCATGACGCCCACGGCGATCTCCAAAAGGGTGGCGGCGGACCGGCTGGATTTGGTCGATTCTCTCCTGCGGGAGATCCGGTCTCTGCCGCTGGAAAACCAGAGTGGGTTCTTTGCCGATCGAAGAAATATTTGGTCGGCGGAATCCTGCCTGCGCCGCAGCCTGGAGGCATTGTTCGACGTGGGGCGCCATATCCTTGCTAAGGGATTCGGTTCAGGGGTCAGCGAATACAAAGAAATCCCCCTTCGGCTGCAGGAAAAGACCGTTTTGACGGAGACCGAGGCCAAGCTCTTAACGGTTCTGGCCGGATACCGCAACCGGCTCGTCCATTTTTACCATGAGGTTTCTGCCCAGGAGCTGTTTGAAATATGCTCGCATCAATTAGGAGACCTCGAAGTGATTCGGAATGCCTATCGCCGCTGGATGAAAGACCATCCGGAAAAAGTGGACTCCAGCCTCTAAAATTTTCCCCGCCGGTCCAACGTCATCCCAAGATGTATGAATTCAATCTCTCCATTTCTTTCTCTGAACTTTTTTCTCCACCGGTTGGTTATCAAAACAATCCAAGACGAAAGCGGTTGTCAAATACCGGGTCCCGGGCCGAAGGGCAAAGTGGCTTTCCCATTTAGAAACTAACCCCTAAGACCTCCTCTCCCCTCCGGGGAGAGGATTGAGGTGAGGGGGAAACCCAAGGATCCACCCTCACCCTCGCCCTCTCCCGCCAGCGGGAGAGGGAATATTTGATTTTCATGGGTCACGGGGGTCCCCCGGGTCATGAAGATTAGGGGGGCGTTCAAACCTGTCTCCTTTTGCGCTCAGCGACAGCACAAAGCGAAAAGCCCGGTTCAATGGCCTGGGCTTTTGCTTACGGGTTTGATGATCGAAGGCAAGTCGATCTCTTTTTGTTGCCCACATCTTGGGGTAAAATCCGCTTTTGCTATTTCTTCTCCTGCCCTGCGACTTTGGCCCACGAATCCCGAAGGGTGGATATGCGGTTGAAAACCATCTTCTCGTCCGCTGAATCCGGGTCCACGGAAAAATAGCCCATTCTTTCAAACTGATACCGGCTTCCTGGGGGGGTGTTTTTCAGGGTTGATTCCACGCGTCCCGTCGCCAGAACCTCCACCGAATTGGGGTTCAGGTATTTCGTGAATTCGTCTTTCTCCCCCATCGGATTGGGAACCGTGAAAAGGCGGTCATACAGCCGGATTTCCGCCGGAAGGGAATGGGCGGCGGATACCCAGTGAATCGTTCCCTCCGCCTTCCGGCCGTCCTTGGGCGGCCCGGTAAGGGTGTCCGGATCGTACGTGCCGTGGATTTCCTTTACCGTTCCTGTTTTTTCATCCTTCACCATCCCGGCGTATTTCACTAAGTAGGCGTTGCGCAGACGCACTTCCCGCCCCGGCGCCAGGCGGTTGTATTTTTTGGGCGGATTTTCGAGAAAGTCTTCTTGCTCGATGTACACCACACGGGAGAAAGGAACCTTCCGGGAACCCATCTCCGGTTTCTGGGGGTGCCGGGGTGCTTCCACTTCCTCCGTTTTGCCCTCGGGGTAATTGTCGATCACTAAGCGCAGAGGGCGCAGCACCCCCATAACCCGAGGGGTCGTTTCGTTCAGGGTTTCCCGAACGCAATGCTCCAGGAGGGCGATATCCACGATGCTGTCGTTCTTGGCCACCCCGATTCGTTCGCAGAAGTTGCGGATCGCTTCGGGCGGGTAGCCCCGGCGGCGCATCCCGGCGATGGTCGGCATCCGCGGGTCGTCCCAACCCTTTACAAGCCCCCTCGTGACCAACTCGATGAGCCTTCGTTTGCTCAGGATCGTGTAGGTCATATTAAGGCGGGCAAACTCGATCTGCCGGGGACGCGGCTCGGCTTTCGTTTCCATCACCACCCAGTCGTACAAGGGGCGGTTGTTTTCAAACTCGAGGGTGCAGATGGAATGCGTGATTTTCTCGATGGCGTCGGAAAGGGGGTGGGCGTAATCATACATGGGGTAAAGAACCCATTGATTGCCGGTTCGGTAATGGGTCACTTTTTTGATCCGATAGATGACCGGGTCCCGCAGGACCACGTTCGGGGAGGCCATGTCGATTTTCGCCCGCAGAACATGGGCCCCCTCTTCAAACCCGCCGGCCCGCATGCGGGCGAAAAGGTCCAGGTTCTCCTCCGCGGAACGGCTGCGGTACGGGCTTTCCTTTCCGGGTTCAGACAGGGTCCCGCGGTAATCCCGGATCTCGTCGGCGCTGAGGCTGCAGACATAGGCCTTCCCGTCTTTGATGAGCTGAACCGCGTACTGGTAAAGCTGCTCGAAATAATCCGAGGCGTAATAGAGCCGATCTTCCCAGTCGAACCCCAGCCAGCGGACGGCTTCGATGATGGAATCCACATACTCCAAAGATTCTCCGCTCGGGTCCGTGTCGTCGAGGCGCAGGTTGCAGGTCCCCCCGTACTGGGCGGCGATCCCGAAATTGAGGCAGACCGATTTGGCATGCCCGATGTGGAGGTACCCGTTTGGTTCGGGAGGAAAACGGGTCGCCACCCGCCCTCCGTGTTTGTTGGTTTTCAATTCGTCTTCGATGATGGCGCGGATAAAATCGGTTGTAGGAGAAAGACTCAGCTTGAGGCATATCCGTGAATTCCTTTCCGAAAAATTCCCCTTCCCCTGCCGACAAAGAGAAAGGCGGGCAATCCTGATCCTCTCGCCAAAAACCGCCGGAACGATGGTTTCGGAGGAGTGCGGCCCCTTAGGGGCCGCAACGCCGCAGATGGACTTTTTACGAAACCATCTTTACAGCCCCAGGGACTCACCTACAAGATAGACCAGATAATCCGTCAGGCGCGGCTTTTTGGCAAGAACCAGATAGGCGTTGCAGATCCTCTCCGGGGCGGAGCAGTCGACGCAGACACCTGTCTGACCGCAGGGCGGTTTGTACCCCAGGCGTTTGACGTTCATCGGCGATGTCCACTCCTGAACCTTGCGCTGAGCCTCCTCGAGGTTTTTGACAATCTTGTTCACGCCGCAAATCAACACCACTTTTTTGGGGCCGAACATCATCGGCGCCACCCGGTTCCCCGTGGCGTCGATATTGAAGAGTTTTCCGTCTTCCGTTACGGCGTTGCTGCTGCCCACAAAGACATCGGCGGTTAAAATCTCCCGGCGGATTCTCATGGTTTCTTCCGGGGAAATCCCTTTCGCAAAGGGATTTAAGAACCTTACCGGCCTCTTCTGCACCGCCTCCTGAAAGCCGATTTGATTCAAAGTCAGCGAACCGCCGACGCCAACGGTCGCCCCCTCGGGAATCAGGGTCCAGAGCTCTTCCAAAGCGTCCGAGGCCTTGGGTACATACTTGGCTTCGAAATGGTTCTTTTTCAAAGCCGCGACGGTTCTCTCCGCCAATTTTTCGCAGTACCACTGATGAAACTGAGTCGACATGAAACCCTCCTTTTCAAATAGATTATTCACCGCAGAGACGCGGAGAACGCAGAGAAAAAATCAGAGACGTAAAAATAAAAGCAATTTTGCCAGTCGAAAATTCCTATCCCCAGAGAATAGCCGCGACCATAAAAACTATCTGTGTATTTATTCGATTTTTCTCTGTGGACTCTGTGCTCTCTGCGGTGAAAATTTATGCGCTATGTGTTTCTAATAGTCGGACCGCCCCCCGCTGATATCGTAGCACTGGCCCGTGACGAAAGAAGACTCGTCGGATGCCAGGAATTTCACCAGGGCCGCGACTTCCTCCGGCTTCCCCAGTCTGCCCATGGGAATCTTGGAGATCAGCAGGGCCCGCTGTTCCGGGGTCATATCCTTGGCCATATCGGTTTCGCAAAGGGCCGGCGAGACACAATTGACATTGATATTGAAGGACGCGACTTCCTTGGCGATCGTCTTGGTTAAGGCCATGACCGCCGCTTTGGAGGCGGAGTAAGCCGGCATGCGGGCGTTGCCCTCTTTCCCGGCAACGGAAGCCAAGCTGATGATTTTTCCATATTTCTGCCTGATCATGATCGGGAGGACCGCTTTGCAGCAAAGGAACATCCCCTTCAGGTTGACATCGATCAGGCGGTCCCATTCCTCTTCGGGATAGTCGGTAACGGGGTAATAATTCCCCATCAACCCCGCGTTGTTGACGAGGATATCGATCCGGCCGAACTTGTCCACGACCTTTTTCGCCATGTTTTCCACATCCGCCCATCGGCTGACATCCACCTGGACAAACAACGCTCCCCGCCCCATGCGGGAAACCACCTCGGCTTTTTCTTTACCGCTCTTGGGGTCGATTTCCGAGATTCCCAGACTCGCCCCGTCGCTGGCCAGCCTTTCGGCAATGGCCCAGCCGAGGCCTCTTCCCGCCCCGGTTACGATTGCGACTTTTCCCTCTAAATCCATTCTTATCCTCCGTTGCCTTGCCGCCGTGACATTTCGGCGAATTTTTGCTATATTGTGATCTGCAGGAAGCAGACCTTTCCTCTTCAGAAATGGATTATACTCCAAATAGCCTCTCTTGGGAACTATCCCCCTATCCTAATTTGGCCGGGGAAAAGGAGGAGCGTATGAAGGGTAAACCCTGGAGCGTTTTTTCCGTTTTGGCGCTGATTCTAATTTTTTCCATTTCTCCGGGGCAGGCGCAGCCCTCAAAATCCCCGAAGCAAAAGCCTTCTGTCCCCCCAAAAGCGGACGCCCAGACCTGTTACGGATGTCATGACCAGATCAAGGAGCTGATGGGCATGGGAAAGCATGCCGCCCGGGTGAACTGCGCGGTTTGCCACCTGGAAACCGCCGGCCATCTGGACGACATCTCCAAGAAACCCATTACCCGCCTGGATCTCGAGATCTGCGGTTCCTGCCACAAAGACCAGTACCGCACGCTGATGGAGGTCAATATAAAATCCCGGGCCAAAGTGGAAAAGGCCACCACTACCAGCCGGTCCCCCACCTTTGACAAGCTGATGATGCCCCACGGGTTCACCAAGGAGCATGCCGAACCCCGCTCCCATGCCTTCATGGTCGTCGATCATATGATTGTGGACCGGGCCTACGGGGGACGATTCCAGTTGAAAGACTGGACCTACATCGACCAGAAAGGAAAACTCTGGGATGTAGTCGTGGACACGGGCAAGGAGCTGCCGCAGACGGCAAAAGCCGCCAATACCGTCTGTCTGACCTGCAAGACTTCGGACCACGTCCTAAAATGGGGCTATATGGGGGATCCTCTTCCCGGCGCGGTACTGAAACGGGGCCTCAACCCCGCCGCCATCGAGATGGCGAAGAACCACGTTCAAAACCCCATGGGGTGCATCCACTGTCACGACCCTCACGCCACCAAGCCGCGCGTCATTCAGAGCCCCCTGATCCAGGCGGCCGTCGACCGGGGGGAAGGAACCTACCCCTATGATTCGAAGAAGAGCCGGGAGGTCACGATCCGGAAAATTATGTTCCAGAGGGACGGGCAGGATTTCCGGGCCATAGGGATCTTGAACAAACCCGATTCCAACGTCCTTTGCGCCCAATGCCACGTCGAGTACAACTGCAACCCGGGGATCGATACCCAGACCGGCGGCGGGGTCGGCATGGACGACCGGCGCACCAATTACTACCCCTGGGTGAATGTCTTCGACCTCCAGAAACGGTACCAAAGCATCAACTTCAAGGACTTCCGGCATTCCCTGACCGGCGCCGCCCTCACCAAAATCCAGCACCCGGATGTGGAAAGCTACTGGGGAAGCAAACATGAGAGAGCCGGGGTCGAGTGCAAGCACTGCCACATGCCGAAAATGAAACAAAAGGAAAAGGAGTTCACGTTTCACGGCCAGCGCAGCGCCCGGTATCTGCTCAAGAACACCTGTGTGGGTTGCCATCCCAAATGGACGGCCGAGCAGGCGGAATACCAGGTGGATGGTGTTCAGAATTACATCCGCGGCAAGATGCGCAAGGCCGAATTCTGGCTGGGAGAACTGATTACCGCATTCGGGCGGGCGAAGGACGCCGGGATCGGCGAAGAGACCCTCAACGAAGCCCGGAAGGAGCACGACCGGGCGCATATTTTATGGGAATGGTGGACGGCGGAAAACAGCGACGGCTTCCACAACCCGGAGATGGCCCGCCAATCCCTGGCCGAATCAATCAACGCGTCTCAAAAGGGAATCGAAATTCTCAACAAGGCGGTTGCCCAGAAGGCCGCTTCAAAATAACCCGGTGTGAATTAAAAGAGGGGCCGGAGGGCCGAGGGCTTGATGACCGCGAAAATTTCGGCCCCCCGGCAGATTTCGAGCTCGGCGGCCGTATCCTTGCTTACCTCGGCGATCAGGTGCTCCCCCGCGCAGTCGATTTCGAGCCCGATCTCGTTTCCCGCCGGGAACATTCCCACGACCCGGCTTTTAAGAATGTTGCCCCGCCCGGTCGAATCGGGGCTCCTTTTCATGATCAGGATATCTTTCGAGGATAGCTCGAAAATCGCCTCCTCGCTCCCCTCCTTAAGCGGCAGAGAAATCGTCCCTCCTCCCCAGGAATAAAAAAACCACTCCCCGTTTCGGTCGGGTTTTTTCATTTTCAGGAGATTCAGGTATCCCATGCGGCTGTGGCCTATTTTTCTGCGGGCCAGATCCTCAGCGGTGGTCTGCTCGCGCAAGGCTCCCTGCTCCATTACGAGAACCCATTCGGTCATGAGGCGCATTTCCATCATGGAGTGGGATATGAAAAGAAACGGAATCGAGAACTGATCGGATACGGCTTTCAGATAAGGAATGATTTGGAACTTCAAATTGTCATCTAACCCCGAAAGAGGCTCGTCCAAAAGAAGCAGTCGAGGGTTGGAAAGAACGGCGCGGCCGAGGGCTACCCTTTGCTTTTCTCCCCCGGACAAGTTGGCGATTCCCCGCTTCAGCAGGTCCCCGAGCCTCAACACGTCCACCAGGGCGGGAAAGTCCACTTTGCGGTTTTCCGGGGCGCACCGTTTGTAGCCGAAGAGAAGATTCCCTTTGACGCTGAGGTGGGGAAAAAGGTGGGGGTGCTGGAAAACCACCCCGATTCTCCTGCGTTCAGGGGGAATATCGATCCCTTTTTCCCCGCTGAACAAACACTGTCCGTCCAGAAAAATCGCCCCGGAATCCGGCGCCAGGAGACCGGCCAGAAGGTTGACGAAGGTTGTCTTGCCGCTTCCGGACTCCCCGAATACCCCCACCCGCTCCCGGTCCAGAAAACAGTCAACCTCCAAATGGAACGTTCCCAAGGCCTTCTTTATGGAAATCTTAAGGTTCATATCAAAGCTTTTTGCCGGCCTGCCGAATCAGCAGTTCATGAAAGAATAGAATTCCCAGCGTCAAAACCACGGAAACGAGGCAAAGAGACAGGGCCGTTGTTTCGCCGCCCGGCGAGCTGGCGTAATCGAAGATCGCCAAAGGAATCGTCTGGGTGGCCCCGGGAATGTTCCCGGCCACGATGATCGTCGCCCCGAATTCGCCCAGCGACCGGGCAAACATGAGGGAGGAGCCCGCCACGATTCCCTTCAGGGAAAGGGGCAGAATCACGGTGACCATCGCGTCGTACCATTTGGCCCCCAAGGTGCGCGAGGTCTGAATCATCTTTTCGTCGATGGACTCCATTCCCAGGCGGATCGATCGAACCAGGAGAGGGAAACCGACAACGGCGGAGGCGATGACGGCTGCTTTCCAGGTAAAAATCAGCTCGATTCCCTGAGTGTAAAGCAAATGACCCAGCCGGCTGTTTTTGCCGATCATGAGCAGGAGGAAATAACCCACCACCACCGGCGGCAAGGTCAGCGGCAGATTCAAGAACATGTCCAGAAAAATTTTCCCCCGGAACGACCTGTAGGTGAGGGCGTAGGCAACTGCAAACCCGCAAGGAAGAGAGATCGCCGTGGCGCAAAAAGCGACTTTCAGCGAAAGAAGGATCGCCTCGTAATCCGAAGAGAGGAAATGAAACACAGCCCTTTCCTTTAATCTACGGGACCAGGAAGCCGAATTTTTCCAGCAGCAAACGCACTTCCGGCTTCTGCAAAAAATCGAAAACCCCGACGGCCTCTGGTTTGGCGCCGCCGGCAATTGTCATCGCCATGGGATACAGAATGGGAGAATGCAAATGCGGGGGCACAGAGAAGAGGATTCTCGCCTTTTGGCCCAAAACGGCGTCTGTCCGATAGACAAACGCGCCATCGACCTCTCCCCTCTCGGCATAGGCCAAGGCCTCGCGCACGTCCCGGGTCAGAACCAGTTTCTTTTCCAGCGCCGGAAAAAGGTCTGTCTTTTTCAAGGCTTCGACGGCATAGGCGCCCGCGGGAACGCTCCGAGGGCTGCCGATCGCAATTTTTCCGAGGGCTTTCAATCCTGCAAGTCCGGAAATCTCTTTTTGGCCCACAAAAACGAGGGTGTTGCGGGCAAAAATACCGATTCTCGCCGAATCCACGAAACTCTTTTCCCTCAAATAATCCACCCATTCCTGGTTGGCGGAGATGAATATGTCGGTCGGCGCCCCGTTTTCGATCTGCCGGGCCAAGGCGCCCGATCCCCCGGAATTTCGGAGGAGACGGATGCCCGGCCGGAATTTTTCATAAACCCCGGCTGCTTCGGCAATCACGTCCTTTAGACTGGCCGCCACCGACAGATTGACATCTTCCGCCCAGCTGATTCTCCCCCCGATTACGCCCAAAAAGAAAAGAAAACCGAGAAGAATAAAACCGGCCTTCGAATTCTTCCTTTTCGCTCGGACACAATTGAATCGGTTAGCCACCGCGATTCCCCTTTATTCAAACGCTATGCAATTTTTGCCTAACGCTTTTCAAAAAAAATCCCCTGGAATCGTTCGTTGACCTGTTCCTGGATGCCCGCAATCAGGCAATCATACTTCGTAAGCAGCTCGCGGGCCTCCGGCGTGAGGCGGGCCCCGCCTCCCCCTACCCCTCCCGTCAGCTTCAAAACTAAGGGGAGACCAAGCTGTTCCTCCATGAACTTGATCTGCCCCCAGGCCTTGCGGTAAGTTATCTTCAGCAGGCGGGCAGCCTGGGAAATGGAACCCGAATCCTCGATGGCCCCGAGGAGCGCCCGCCGCCCTTCTCCGAGAACCGGCCGGCCGGCCGCCTCCAGCCAGATTTTGGAACGAACTTGAATGGCCTCTTTCACCGGCGGCTACTCTTTTAATCTCCCAAGCTGGACCAAGGCCTTACGAAGAGTCTCGCGGCTTTCCGGGCGGAGAGGAACCAAAGGCAGGCGCAGCCTGCCTGCCGGCAGCCCCATCAGGTTCAGGGCTTCCTTGGCCGGGGCCGGGTTGGATTCGATGAAGAGCGCCCGCACCACGGGAAGGGTCTTATAGTGAATTTCCCGGGCTTGATCGACCTTCCCTTCCAGCAGCAGATGAATCATCTGGTAATATTCCTTGCCGATGACATTGGCGACGGCCATGATCCCGCCGTCTCCTCCCAGACCCATCATGGAGAAGGTCAGGGCATCCTCCCCGCATAACACGTAGAATTTCTTTGAGCCCTGCCGGGTCGCCCGCATGATGTCCATGGTAATCATCATGTCGCCGCAGGCGTCTTTCATGCCGATGATGTTGTCGATTTTGGAAAGCGCGATCATCGTTTTGGCTTCGATGAGCCTTCCGGTACGGGAGGGAATATTGTAAATAAAGAGGGGGAGTTTTGTGGCTTTCGCGATCGCCTCGAAATGCGCCAAAATTCCGTCCTGGGTGGGCCGGTTGTAGTAGGGGCATACCTGGAGGCTCGCCGCGGCGCCGGCGTGTTCCGCGTGCCGGGTCCGCTGGATGGCCTCTTCCGTGCTGTTGGATCCCGTCCCCGCCATGACCGGAACCCGTCCCCGGGTTTCGTCGATTACGATCTCGATGACCCGGTCATGCTCCGCGTTGCTAAGGGTGGGGGATTCTCCGGTCGTGCCGCAGGGAACCAGACCGTCGCACTTCTCTTCCTCGATGTAATAGTTGACCAGCCTCCGCAGACCGGCTTCATCCAGGGAATAGTCGTCTTTGAACGGCGTGATCAAGGGAACATGGCACCCGGCCCAGGTTTTCGCCTGCATAACTCCTCCTTTTCATCAACAGTTTGGGACGCTGATTGGCTCAGACGTCCGCAGATCTTTATCGAATGACCTCAGCAAGAATTTTGCTATGAAGCGCGTAGAGAACGCAAAGAATAATAAAAATGCAAAGATCTGGCCTTCTTATGAATTTTGTCTCTTGAATAATTTCCCTCTGCGATCTCTGCGCGGAACTCTGCGGTGAAAGAACTTTTCGCCCTCCAGGAACAAAAAAGCCATGGACTGCTTCCCATGGCTTTCAGGATGATTGAAGGGGCGGACAGAAATCAAGGCATCCCAAAAGCTATGGGCGGGCCCGGCTTCTTGCCCAACTTTCCACCCTCTTTGATCAAAGTCCGCATCCTTGGCACCCTTTAATAACCGGAAAATGTATTTTCATTTTACACGTCCCAAATTCTCTGTCAATAAAATTTTGTATAACCCCTGTTTAAAAATTTTGATTGCCCGCCGTTTTCGGATTCACATCTTCTTTTGTCAATATTTTCCTGGCAAAATCCAGTCTCCTAATTTTGACGATCTCGTAAAAAGCTCCAGATGCAAGGCGCGCAAAAACTGAGGAGTGAGGCCCCTTAGGGGCCGCAACGACGAAGTTGCAGCGCAACGCCGCAGATGGACTTTTTTACGAGACCATCAATTTTCGGACACGGGATTCTAAGGCCCCGCGATATCTTGGGGGTACAACCGATCTGCTGACAGTTGCGTGCCCTGAGCCAAACATCAACGATATTTCCTGAATGTAAAGTATATCCACTCTCTTCAGGTTCAAATCTTCCCTATCGCACCTTGGCAATCCAACCGGCGATAGCGCCGGAAAGGCACACCGGGGCGAGGACCCAGAAACCCGTTGCCCAGCCTCCGGTGAAATCCACCAACCAGCCGAAAAGCAGGGGGCCCAAGAGCATGCCGGTGTTCTGCCCGATCTGAATAACGGCCATGGCCATACCACTGAGCCGTTCATCGGCGGCGGCCTCCACCGCGCCGGCAAACACGCCGGTGGGGACAAAACCGCCGACGAATCCTATGGCAATAACCAGGAAGAGAAAAGCGCTTGTTCCGGCGCCGTAGCAGAAGGGTAAGAGCAACCCCATCAGCAGCATCGGCCAGACCATAATCGTTTTCCGGGACCCGATCCTGTCGGAAACCCAACCGGCCGTAGGACAGGCGATGATAGCCAAAACCGAGAGGAGGCTGACCTGAAAAGCGGCGTCCGTTATCGATATTCCGCGTTGGCTATGGAGGAAGGTTGGGCCCCAGGTGACGAAAGCGATAAAAGCCGTGTTAAAACAACAGAAAAGAAAGCTGAGCAGCCAGAGATGGGGATTGGCGAGAACCCTCTGGAAGTCCCGGAGGGTCAGCGGGGTTTCCGGGGAAGAAATTTTCTGAGCGGGGCCCCCCGGATTTTTCCGCGGGATATAAAAGTAAAATAAGAAACCCACAAGGATGGTGTACCCACATCCAAACCACCAGACTCCCTGCCAATGCCAGCGGGCGGCGATGGGCGGAGCCAGCAGGAACATGATCACGGAACCGAAAGGAACCCAGACGGCCCAAACCCCCATCGCCTTTCCCCTCTGATCCGCGGCAAAAAATAGCGCGATAATGGCGGGAGCCACGATGGACATGAAACTCATCCCGGCTCCTTCGATAAATCGGCTGAAGAGGATGGTTCCAAAATCGCCCCCCCAAATTCCCCATAGCGAACCCAGAACAATCGCGAATAGGGCGATGAATCCCGTTAAGCGGTAACCCAGCCGCTGAAAGATGAATCCTGCAGGGAAAGCGAGGAGAAGCCCGGTGACGGCAAAGATCGACATAAGCCATCCGGCAGCGGCTGCAGGCTGTTTGAATGTTTCCATCAAAAGAGGCATGACCGGCGGGACCTTAAATTGATTGAGAGGCGCAGCAATGCTGGTCAGCAAAACAATGAACAAGATGAGCCAGGGGAATCGGGGCCTATTCATAAATTTTCTCCTCTTGAGCCTCGGCTTCCGGGGCGTCTCCCTCGGGGTCGCGGGTCAGGCCGGCGGCTTTCGTTTTATGGTATTCGCGGTACCACTCGTGAGCCGCAATCATGGCCATCACTTCGCTGGTCCCGGTCCAGATGGACGCCAGGCGGACATCGCGGAAGATCCTTTCGATGGGGAAGATATTGGTGTAGCCGATGCCGCCCATCACCTGCATGGCGATGTGGGCCACCCGCTGGCAGGATTCGGTGATGAATTTCTTGGATTCGGAAACCAAGCGCCGGATGCGGTTCATATCCACTCCCGCATCCACGGCCCGGGCGGTCGTGTAGCCCAGAGAGCGGGCGGCGTCGAGGAGCATTACCGCCTCGGCGATCTGGAAGCTGACCCCCTCGAAGGTCGCGATGATCTGCCCGAACGCTTTCCGCCGGGAGGAGTAGCTCGTGGCGATTTCCAGGGCCGGGCGGACGGAGCCGATGGTCATGAGCGCGGTCCCCAGCCGCTCGGGAATCATCATGGTGTTGAAGACCTCGTAGGCCCCATTGACCCTTCCGAGAACATTCTCTTTGGGGACTTTCACGTCCGTGAAAATCAGCCTGGCCGTGCCTCCGCCCCGGCAGCCGAGGAGGCCGTAAAGATATTTCGTTTCCACTCCCGGACCTCGGTCGACGATGAAAGCAGTCAAAGTTTGGCGAGGATCCGCCTTGGGATCGAAATTGGTCTTTGGCATATAAGAGAAAATAATCCGCCCCCTCGCCGCCTACGATGAAGCGTTTCTGGCCGTTGATCAGGAAGTGATCCCCACGATCCTCGGCTTTGGTCGTGGCCCCGAAAAAATCCGACCCGCCCCTTGGCTCGGTCAGACATTCCGCGGCGAAAATATCTCCCCGGAGAAGGGGCTGGACATACTTTTCCTTCTGTTCATTTGTCCCGTGCAGGATGATGGCGTCGCAAACCAGTTCCGCCCCGACCCCGAAGACACAGGCGAATTCGTAACCGATGGTGCCAACCTCCTCCATGACCACGCCGGTGGTGACCCAATCCATTCCCCGGCCGCCCCATTCCCGGGGATACCGGCAGCCCATGAGGTTCCGGCGCCCGGCTTCCCGCAGAAATTCCTTGGGGAATTTGATTTTGTCGGCGTCCATGTCGAGGATCCACTGCTTCGGCACCCACTTGACGAATTCCCGCACCTCATCGCGGATCTTGAGCTGTTCCTTTGTAAGCAGGTAATCGAACATAGGCGCCTCCCTTGCGGCTATTGGTGATTGGCATTGTATGCAATTGGACGAGAAATTGCAAATCTCTTGATTACGCCGGGAATAACAAACCGGAAAAGCCAAAGAAATTATTCCCCCCGGGCGGATCTTGGGCTAAAATATTTGAGGGCAATCCTCTGCTTTGTCTTGCCCGGATGACGTCATGAAAACCCCGAAACCTTTGGTTACGTCCAAATCTTTCCGGGACTTGAAAACCCTGTTGGGGGAGAAGGCCATTTCCCTCCCTCCTTGCCCGGTTTCCGTCCCCGTCGGGGCTGTCGAACTCAGCCTGAAAACCGAGGAAGAGCTTTTCCGGGAAGCCATGGAAGGAGTGGATCGGATTTCCCGGGAAAACTGCGTGGAAAGAATTCTGGTTTTCCGGCCTTCGGAAAAAGAGGCGCCGAAGGAAGGGGGAACCCGGGAGGATGCGGAAGCGCTGTCCGAATTGATCCGCCTGGTCAAGGAGGGCGAGGGATTCCGAGTAGAGGACACTCCTGAATATATCGAAGGCACCTCCTATGATATTCCCGCGGAAATCGCCGGGCGCCTGCACCAGGGGCGTTATTCCATCCAGGCTCATTTAGATCTCCACGGGATGAATACCCAGGAGGCCAAGACCATGGTCGAAAAATTCCTGAAGTGGGCGGTGGCCACTGGAAAAAGAGGGGTGCTCATCATCCATGGCCGGGGGCTGGCCTCCCCGGCGGAACCGGTTTTAAAGACCCGGGTGGTGGAATGGCTGACCCGCGGCCCCTGGCGGAAATGGATTGCGGCCTATGCCAGTGCCCGCCTTCACGACGGAGGGACCGGAGCGACCTATGTGCTCCTGCGGGCCCGCCCGGTCACGAAAAAAGCAAAAAGAAGGGGATGAAAAAATCGGGGAAAAGAGCAAAGGGGAAAAACCTTTCACGATTGAACCCTCGACCTCTTGAACCCTTGGCCCATGGGGCCGCCGGTTTTCGCCGGCGGCCACCAAATTATATGAAAGGATGAGAGATGAAAGTTACCTGTCTGCTGGGAAGTCCGAGAGAGAAGGGAAACAGCGCCGTATTGGCCAAAAAATTCTGCCAAACCGCCGAGAGTCTGGGTTCCTCGGTTCGCACCTTTAGCCTGAACACCCTAAATTTCCGGGGCTGCCAGGGATGCATGGCCTGCAAGACGAAATCCGACAAATGCGTCATGAAGGACGACCTGGAAGCCGTGCTGGAAGCCGTTAGAGAAAGCGATGTTCTGGTCCTGGCTTCCCCCGTTTACATGGGGGATGTGACCTGCACGATTCGGGCGTTTATCGAGCGGAGCTATTCATATTTCGTCCCCGACTTTTTCACCAATCCCAACCCCAGCCGTCTGGCGCCCGGGAAAAAACTTGTCTTCATCCAGACCCAGGGGCAGCCGAACGAAAAGCTCTTTGCCGACATCTTCCCGCGAACCGAACCCTTTCTGAAAAGAGTCGGGTTCCCGGAATGTCATTTCATCCGGGCCTGCGGGGTTCGCAAACTCGGCGAGGTCGCAGACCGCGAAGCGGAGATGAAATTATCGGAAGAGACCGCCCGGAAGATTCTGGGATAGGGAGGAACGGCCGCTATAATCCTGCCTTCCCCTCTCCCCGGATTTCGGGGGAGAGGGTGGGGCGAGGGGACTCCTCATAGCGGCTTCTATGCAGCGGTTAGGTATGGCCGCGATTATAGGAAGCCGCAAATGTCTGCAGCCGGGGTGTCAAACTTAAAAGCCCGCCTGAAATCCCCCGGGCTAATCGACCCTTGAAAATTAGCAGGATGCGGAAATACTCCAAATTGCCGTCACTCCCGCGAAGGCGGGAGTCCAGAATGCTTTGAAAAGACTGGGTTCCTGCTTCCGCAGGAATGACGAAATAAGCCCGATAAAGGCTTTTTTTCAGCAAACTGTTAAAGGAATAACTTTTACAGTTTTGATCTGAAATTGAATTATTTAAGGGCGTCCCTGTTATATGGCGATTCGTGGGGCTAAATAAAATAGAGGCCTGAGGAGATGAGGATGAGAAGTCTCCGGGTAACAGTTTTCCTTCTTGTGGCCATGGTCTTGGCCGCTGGCATTTCTATTTCTCTCGCCGCCGAAGATAAATCTCTATCCCGATCAAAGGGGTTTGCGGGCTCTGTGAGCTGCCGGGAATGCCACGAGAGGTTTTATCAGCTCTGGTCCAACTCCCGCCACGGGCTGGCCATGCAGCCCTACAACGCCGACTTTGCCAAGAAGAACCTAACCCTCCAGGCGAAAGAGCTCAAAATCGGGAAGACCTCCTACCGTGCGGACATCGCCGGCGAAACCGGCTGGATTCTGGAGAAAGGACCCAAGGGCCAAAAGAAATACAAGATCGAGCATGCCCTGGGCGGAAAGAACGTCTACTACTTTCTGACCCCCTTCCAGAGGGGACGTCTCCAGACCCTTCCCCTTGCCTACGACGTCAAGAAAAAGGAGTGGTTCGACACGGCCGCGAGCGGCATTCGCCATTTCCCGGGAACGGAGAGGGACCAGCCGGTGAGCTGGCTCGACCCGGGTTACACCTTCAACACCAGCTGCTACAGCTGCCATGTCAGCCAGCTCACGACGAACTACGATCTCAAGGCCGACACCTACGGGACCACGTGGGCCGAGCCGGGCATCAACTGCGAGACCTGCCACGGCCCCAGTGAAGAACACAACCGCGTCCTTCGGGAGGCCCCCAAAGGGACCGTGCCCAAGGACCTCAAGATCATCCGGACGAAGCCCTTTACGGCTGAGCAGCACAACGCTTCCTGCTCGGTCTGTCACGCCAAGATGTCCCCTGTTACTCCCACCTTTACACCGGGAGACCGCTTTTTCGATCACTTTGATCTCGCGACCCTGGAGGACCCGGACTTCTACCCGGACGGCCGTGACCTCGGCGAGAACTACACCTACACCTCATGGAGGATGAGCCCGTGCGCGAAGGCCGGGGAGTTGCATTGCGTGAATTGTCACACTTCGAGCGGCCGCTACCGGTTCAGAGAAGAAAAGGACGCCAACAACGCCTGCCTGCCCTGCCACAAGGGACGGGTGGAAAATGCCCCCGCCCACACCCGTCATCAGGAAGGAAGCGCTGGAAACAAATGCATTTCCTGCCATATGCCCATGACCTCGTTTGCCCGCATGAACCGAAGCGACCACTCCCTGCTCCCGCCTGCGCCCGCGGCGACGATCGCCTACAAATCACCCAATGCCTGTAACCTCTGCCACCCGGACAAAGACGCTGCCTGGGCGGACAAGACCGTCCGCGAGTGGCGTCCCCGCGACTACCAGGCCCCGGTGCTAAAGAGGGCGGCCCTGATCGAAGCCGGCCGGAAGAGGGACTGGAGCAAGATCCCGGAGATGATCGACTACATCACCGGCAAGGATCGCGACGAGGTCTTTGCCACGTCGTTAATCCGGATGCTCCCGGCATCCGGGGATCCGAGGATTGCCCCTGCGCTCTACAAAGCCATCAAAGATCCCTCGCCGCTTGTTCGCGGGGCAGCAGCCGATGCCCTTCAACACGTGCCGACCAGCGAGTCATTTAAGCTCCTCCTGGAGGCGACCGGGGATGACTACCGGCTCGTGCGGGTCCGGGCCGCGGCCTCGATTATCGGTTACAAGACTTTTCCAGTAAACGAGGCAGACAGGACAAAAATCGAGGCAGCTCTCAAGGAATACCTGACGTCGGTCCTGTCAAGGCCGGACCAGTGGTCCTCCCATTACAACCTGGGCAACGTCTACCTCAGCCTTGGTAATCCCCCAAAGGCCATTGCTTCCTTTGAGACGGCACTCAAGATCGAGCCCCGGGCGGTGCCGGCGCTGGTGAACGAATCGATGGCGTATGCCCAGTTGAAGGAAACCAAGAAAGCCGATGAGTCGCTGCAAAAGGCCTTGAAGATTGCACCCGGCAGTGCGGCGGCGAACTTCAACATGGGCCTCTTGAAGGCCGAGCAGAACGACCTGAAGGGGGCAGAGAGGTATCTCAAGGTGGCCCTGAAAACCGATCCCCAGATGGCCCAGGCCGCATATAACCTGTGTGTCATCATCTCGAAGGACCGGATCAATGAGGCGATAACGTACTGCAAGAAAGCAGCGGGCCTCAGGCCCCAGGAGCCCAGGTACGCCTACACCCTGGCTTTTTACCAACTACAAAATGGTAACGAAAGGGCTGCGGTCAAAACGCTCGACGGCTTAATCGAAAAGCATCCGGCTTACGCCGACTCCTATCTCTTGCTCGGCGAGATTTACGGGAAACAGGGCAAGAAGGAAGAGGCTGAAAAGATCTACAAAAGGGCGCTGGAGACCGATGGAATTCCCGACCAGGACAGGTTTCGCATCGATGCCCAGCTGGAGGCCCTGAAGCAGGGAAAAGCAGGCACTGGAAAGAAGTGAAAATGGAAAGGGAAAGGTTGACGAGTGCTGGTCCCGGACACGGAAGGAGAGGAGAGGGCATAACACTGAAAGACAGGAAAAGCCTTTTGACAGACTTCTCCCTCCCTGTTAATATTTATCTTGTATTTCCTGTCTTAGATTAATCCGCTTAAAATATATTCTTTGGGATTTGGTAAGTCCAAGACTTGAGACCCAACAAACCTTTGGAGGAACAATCGATGAATGAGAAACTACGGAGCATCCTCCGCATCGCTTTCCGGCATACGGTGGTCTGTGGCTTGCTTTTTTATGCCGCCGCGTTCTGTGCGCCGGCAGTGCTGGCCCAGCAGCCAGCGGATGGCGACAAACTGAACCGGACGGTGCTTCCGATCCCGGAACCCCGGTACCCGCACAGCACCGTGCTTGATGTCCGGAATGCCACGCCGCCGCCGCGATTCGAGGTCAAGGCGCCCGCGGGGGCCCCCAACGTGCTCATCGTGCTGATCGATGATATGGGGTTCGGCCAGTCCAATAGCTTTGGTGGGCCCATCAGCATGCCTACTGTGGACCGCCTGGCCAACAACGGGCTCCGGTACAACCAGTTCCATACCACGGCGCTCTGCTCGCCGACCCGGGCAGCTCTTCTTACAGGACGCAATCATCACACGAACAACACGGGCTCCATCATGGAGACGGCCACAGCGTTCCCGGGAAACACAGGCCAACGCCCCGAGAGCGTGGCCCCGCTGGCGATGATGCTGCGGTACAACGGCTACACGACAGCGCACTTCGGGAAGAATCACGAGACTGCCGCGTGGGAAGTTAGCCCTTCCGGCCCGACCGACCGTTGGCCGACCCGGTCCGGCTTCGACAAATTCTACGGATTCATGGGAGGGGAGACGAACCAATGGGCGCCGGCTGTATATGACGGCATGACCAAGGTCGAGGTGCCGAAGGATCCGAACTACCATTTCATGACCGACATGACGAATCAGGCGGTCAAGTGGATGCGTTCGGTGAAGTCCCTTACGCCGGACAAGCCATTCTTCATCTACTTTGCGCCGGGGGCAACGCACGCGCCGCACCAGGTGCCCAAGAAATGGATCTCCAAGTACAAAGGCAAGTTCGACCAGGGGTGGGACAAACTGCGGGAAGAGACTCTTGCCCGCCAGATAAAGCTGGGCGTGGTGCCTGCGGGTACGAAGCTGGCGCCGAAGCCGGAAGCGATCAAAGACTGGGACAAGCTGAATGCGGACGAAAAAAAGCTCTTTGCCCGCCAGATGGAGGTGTTTGCGGGATTCGGCGAGTATACGGACACGGAGATCGGCCGCCTCGTCGATGCCATCGCGGACATGGGGCAGCTTGAGAATACACTGATCTTCTACATCATAGGCGACAACGGGGCGAGCGCTGAAGGCGGGATGAACGGCATGTTCAGCGAAATGACTTACTTCAACGGGGTAGAAGAAAAAGTCCAGGATATATTGAAATATTACGACGAGTTGGGCGGCCCGAATACGTACGGTCATTATGCCGCAGGATGGGCCGTTGCGGGGGATACGCCATTTACCTGGACCAAGCAGATCGCCTCGAGCTACGGCGGGACTCGAAACGGCATGGTTGTCCATTGGCCAAAGTCAGTTAAGGCCAAGGGTGAGGTCCGTTCGCAGTGGCACCATGTTATCGATATTGCCCCCACGATATTAGAGGCCGCAGGCCTGCCGGAGCCGAAGGCGGTGAACGGTGTTGCCCAGACCCCGATCGAAGGCGTGAGCATGTTTTATAGCCTTAATGATGCCCAGGCCAGGGACCGCCACCTGACCCAGTACTTCGAGATGTTCGGCAACCGCGCCATTTACCACGACGGCTGGCTGGCCGGCACCATCCACAAGGCGCCTTGGGAGGAGAAGCCCCGGGCTGCCCTCCAAAACGACACCTGGGAACTCTACGACACCCGGACCGACTTCAGCCTGGCCAACGACCTGGCGGGAAAGAACCCGGAGAAGCTCAAGGAGATGCAGGACCTATTCATGAAGGAGGCGGAGAAATACAACGTCTTGCCCATTGATGACCGTGTAATTGAACGCGTGAATCCGGCTCTGGCTGGGCGACCCGACCTGATGGCCGGCCGCACCTCGCTCACGGTTTTCGAGGGAATGGCCGGAATGTCCGAGAATGTTTTCATCAACACGAAGAACCGCTCCCATACGATAACCGCCGAGGTCATTATTCCCAAAGGAGGCGCCAAGGGCGTAATCCTCGCCCAGGCGGGGCGGTTTGGCGGCTGGAGTCTCTATCTGAAGGACGGCAAGCCAACCTATACGTACAACTTCCTCGGGTTGAAGCGCTTCACCATTGCCGCCAAGAATCCTGTGCCTGCCGGGAAGGCAACCATCCGTTATGAGTTTGCCTATGACGGAGGCGGTCTCGCCAAGGGAGGTGTGGGTACGATCTTTGTCAATGGCAAGAAGGTTGCCCAGGGCCGGATCGAACGCACGCAACCCATGATCTTTTCGGCTGACGAAGGAGCGGATGTGGGTGAAGATGGGGAGACGCCGGTCGTCGAGGACTACGGAATTAGGGCGCCCTATAAATTTACCGGCAAGATCAACAAGATTACTATTGACCTCAAGGAAATGAAGACGGCTGAAAAGGCTGAAGAAAACAAGTTCCGGGCGGAAGCCGCGCATAGGAAAGCGCTGTCGGATTAGCTTATATAGGTGCGTCAGGGTGGAAGGGACACAAAGCTCTTTTCACCCTGATCCCTTCTTCAATGAAGGGGTTGAATAAGGAGGCAGGGTTAGAATTCGCCCTGCCTTTTTTAAGGCCTCCACTCTCGTGGGTCCTTGGGAAATGCATCCCGGTAAAGCCGGAACTTCAGCCACAAATACGCCATCTTCGTCCTGCTCAAGGATTACTCTATATTTCATCCTGCCCCTCCTTGAAAAGTCAATCCTATAATGTCACAAATCTCAGATTACTTGAGGTTCATGCAAAACTCTTGAAAGCTGGAGAAAAACGTCATTCCGGGCAAGCGAAGCGCGACCCGGAATCCAGGATTTTCAATGGATTCTGGATTCCGGCTTTCGCCAGGAATGACGCAGTGAGCGACTTTTGCAAGAGTCTCACTTGATAGGATGATTATAGGATGTGCCCATATGCTAATACGAACGCATTAATTTTATTTACAAGCGATTGCGAGCCCGAAGGGCGCGGCAATCTCATTCTCGCTCGGGATTGCTTCGTCGCTTCTCGCAACGACAGGTTATTTATTACGTTTGTATTATTTTAGAAAGCGGAAGATGCAATCTGCGGCCGGCCCCACCAGGGCCCCGGTTTTTTCCGAAAGATTCCGGTGAAAATCGAAATCATAGCCGCGGATGGATACGAGGCGCCCGGTCGGTTCGGCCTGGTAGAGGGTTTTGAGCAACGCTAAGAGGGCGGCGGGAGTCAGGTGGTGGGTGAAGGTGGCAGGAGCGTATTCGGGGACCACGGGCGCGCAGTGGAGGTCATCCATGTTTTCATAAACATGGGCGTCCACGAAAATCACCCGGCTGTAGTCGATCATGATGTCCATCAATTCCGGCGCCAGCTGGGAAAGAAAGAGCCGAATCGACCTCGCGCCGAGCTCTTCCAAACCGGTTTCCTCCTCGCTTAACAGGTTTTTTGCCCAAGCGGCGGCGGAGGGCGTTGATCACCTGAAAAGCCACCCCGTCGTCGGCGCGGTCGATATTTCCGAAACCGATCACCAGAGTGCGAGACATTGGGCGGTTGTCCTCTTCGGGCGATTCGTGAATCGCCCCTACATTTTAAAAAAGAAAATTGCCAGCGGAGAACTTGTCTGGGCTCATCCGCTGGCAAGATAGAGGGTCGAAATCCGGACTTAACGGGAGATTCTATCCAGGATGGTTCCGTCAGCCGCCACCAGGGTGATTTCCAGCGGCATCTGTCCCATGGCGTGGGTGGCGCAGGACAGGCAGGGATCGTAGCAGCGGATCGCCGCCTCCACCCGGTTCAACATGCCTTCGGTAAGCTTCTTTCCATCCACGAAGGCCTTGGCCACCAGACCCGAAGCGGTGTGCATGGCCCAGTTGTTGTTCCCGGTGGCCACAATGAGGTTCGTCCGCGTCAGCTGGCCGTTCTCGTCCGTGCTGTAGTCGTGGAAGAGGGTTCCCCGCGGGGCTTCGATCACGCCGACCCCCTGTCCGGGGACATTCGTTATGGACGGATAGGCGCGGACATCAATGGAGGTAATATCCGGATCATCCAGCAACTGGCCGATCCGCTCCAAGGCGTAGACGAGTTCGATCAGGCGGGCATAGTGGTAGAAAAGGGATCCTTCCACGGGCCGGCCGCCGTTGATCTGCTTGAAGAGCTTGAACTCCTCATTGGCCAGGGGCGTTCCGATCTTGTCGGCCACGTTCATGCGTCCCAGCGGGCCGACACGGTATGTTCCCTTGGGCCAGCCCAATTTGCGATAATAAGGGAATTTGAGAAAGGACCAAGGTTCTACATGTTCGGCAACATGGGAGAGATAATGCTCCGGCTTGAATTGCGCCACAAATTTTCCCTCGGCGTCCTTCACCCGGATCTCTCCGTCGTACATCTGGAGCCCGCCTTCCATGTCCACCAAGCCCATGTAGTTGGAGGGGAAACTGGCAAAGGAGGAGGCAAGGTCCTTGTTGGCCTCGAGCCAGCCCTTGCCGATGCCCACCGCCACCTTGGCGATCTCGACCATGGCTCCCAATTCCGAGGCGATGGCCTCGCGGTCCTTGGAGCTCAGAGGGGCGTTGACCCCGCCCGGAACGGCGAAATTAGGGTGAACCCGCTTGCCGCCGAGCCGCTCGATGATCTGCTGGCCATACCGGCGCAGGTTCACGGCTTTCAGGGCCAGCTGCGGGTCCGCCTGGATGATGCCGAACACATTCCGGATGGCCGGGTCCGCATCAAAACCCAGGACTAAGTCGGGTGCGGCTAAATGGAAGAAGTGCATGCCGTGGGACTGCACCATTTGCCCCATATGTAATAATTCACGCAGCAGCTTGGCCGGCCGGGGGGGATCCACCCGGGCCACCCCGTCGCAGGCCTTGGCCGAAGCTAAATGGTGGCTGACGGGGCAGATCCCGCAGATGCGCTGGGTGATCTGGGTCATCTCAAAATAAGGACGGCCTTCGCTGAATTTCTCCAAACCCCGAAATTCGTCCACGTGGAAAAAGGATTGCTCCACCTTCCCCTGCTCGTCCAGATGGATCGTGACCCGCCCGTGGCCCTCGATACGCGTAATTGGTTCAATCGTAATCTTCTGGCCCATATGTTTTCTCCTTTAATCGGGATGGCTTCGTAAAAAGTCCATCTGCGGCGTTGCGCTTCAACTTCGTCGCTGCGGCCCCTAAGGGGCCTCGCTCCTCAGTTTTTGCGCGCCTTGCATCTGGAGCTTTTTACGAACCCACAATTTTAGCGGCCTATCAATCATAAACGAAGTATTCGGGTGGCAATTTTATGGGTGTGCGCCCGGCGAGCAGCTCCGAGAGCGCATAATAAAAGGCGTCGGCACGGGGCGGGCAGCCGGGGATAAAGAGATCGACCTTGACCACCTTATCCACGCCGACAACCGTGTCGAGGGGCTTTCCCAATTCCGGAGAGTTGGGAATGAGTCCGCCCACCGTAGTCTCGGTGTCCAGATAAGCGCGTTTTAAAGCTTCGTCGGTGCCTACTAAATTGCGCATGGCCGGGATGCCGCCGAACGTGGCGCAGTCGCCCACGGCAATCAAAATCTGGCACCGTTCGCGCATCTGTTTCGCCACCTCGATGTTGTGGGTGTTGCAGATGGCGCCCTCCAGAATCCCCACCGTTACCCCTTCTTTCGGCGGATGCTTCAGGTCGGTTACGGGGCTCGATGTGAATTCCACCAACTCCAGAAGCTTCACGATCCGTTCATCGATATCCAAGAAAGACATGTGGCACCCGGCGCACCCCGCCAGCCAGTCCGTCGCAATCTTGACTTTGGCCATTCTCGCTTCTCCTTTCACTTGAGTTCCTGGGTGGCGCGGGCGGAAACCTCGTCCAACGAAGCGCCCAGCTTCTTTCCCAGTTTGTTGGCCAGCAAGGAGAGGATCTCCCAGTCTGGCTTGGCTTCCTCCGCCGGCTTCACCGCCGCGTTGGCTTTCTGCACACGGCCCTCCGTATTGGTCAAGGTGCCGCTCCGCTCCGACCAGATGGCCATGGGCAGCACCACATCCGCCTTGGACGCCAGGGAAGATCCAAAACTGGCCTGCACGACGGTAAAGGCCTTTTCGCCGGCCTTTTTCAGAACCTCCCGGCCGTCCCAGTTTTCCTCCCCCGGCAGAAGGTACAGGAATTTCACCGCGGCCGGCTTGAACCCGTTATCGAATCCAAAGGCCCGGGCGGCGCGGGTGTTGGCCCCCGGTTCCAGAGGCAGGAGGACGGCTTTGGAAGGGAGCTTTTTCAGGGCTTCTCCGGCTTTCTCGGAGACCCCGGCGCCGTAGAGGACGACCGGGCGCTCGGCCCGTTCGGCCAATTCCAGGGCCTTCCCGATTTCGCCCATCTCCAGGTTTTGGTGGGCGAACGGAAGCAACCCGTTCTCCGCGCCGTCGACGACGATGAGCCGCGCTCCTTTGTCGACGGAGCGTTTGATCAGGAAAGAGGCGACCGGCTGATCCTTGACCGGATCCGCCCCGACCACTAAGATCACATCGGCGTTGGCGATATCCCCCAGGGTTCCCCGCGGTTTCTCCGTGAGCTTCGGGGCCGTCTGGTTGCCGAGGCCGACATTGGCGGCGCGGAGCTCCTGGCGGAAGAGCCTGCCCAGAAGATAGAGGGCCTCGTTGGTCAGACCGCTGGAGGTCAGGACCCCGATCTCCGCCGCCGCAATGTTGCCCAAATGGGCGGCCACGGACTGCAGGGCTTCTTCCCAGCTCGAGGGCCTCAGTTTCCCATTCAGCCGCAGCAGGGGCTGGGTGAGCCGGGGGCGCGCTTCGTTCAGAGGTTCAAACCGGCCCCGCTTGCAAAGCCGGCCGCCGTTCACGGCCGCGTCCCAGTCGCCTTCCAAACGAAGAACATTGCCGCCGCGCGTAAAGATCTCCAGGCCGCATCCCAAGCTGCACTGGCTGCAGGTGCTCTTGACGTGCTCCGCCTGTTTGCCCCGGCCCATAAAGGCGCTTCGTTTCTCGAAGATCGACCCGGTGGGACAGACCTGCGCGCATCCGCCGCAGGAAATGCAGGAGGACTCGCCGAAGGGGACATGCGAATCGGCATGGATCATGGAGTCGATGCCGCGTTTTCGCAAATCCAGGGTGTGGTTGGCCGTTAACTCGGCGCAGGAACGCACGCACCGCCAGCACAGGACACAGCGGTTGTGTTCCATCTCCAGCTGCTTGTGGGAGGAGTCGATCGGGAACCGTTTGGTGTAGGTAGGGTACACCCAGTGGTCGATGCCGTACCGGTACCCTAAGGACTGCAATTCGCAATCGCCGCTCATCTCGCAATACATGCAGAAATGATTTCTTTCCGAGAAGAGCATATCCAAAACAAATTTCCGCGCTTCCACCAAGGGAGGGGTTTCGGTCTGGACTTCCATCCCCTCGGCCGCGAGAAAAGTGCAGGCCGGTTGAAAGGTGGGCATCCCTTTCACTTCCACGAGGCACATCCGGCAGATCCCCACCGGGTTCAGGGCCGGATGGTTGCAGAGCGTCGGGATGTCGATCCCGGCCTGGCGGGCGGCCTTAAGAACCGTGCTTCCGGCCGGGGCGCTGACTTTTTGGCCGTTGATGGTCAGGGTTACATTCTCCATCGTTTATTGCTCCTCCTTTTCAGGGCTATCATAACCTTCTTGAAATGCAAATGATCTTGCTTAGCCGGAAATTTCCCCGCTTCGCGCCAATTTGCCGTTTTGGAAAGAACCCTTGAATTTCATTGAAAAATAAAAACTGCAACATGAAAAATGGAAGCTTTCACGCAGGTCTTCCATTCTTGAGAAATTCCTCGCGGAAATTCTCGACGGCGCTCCTCACCGGCATGATTAGCGACTGCCCGAGGGGACACAGCGAGGTGGCGAACATGGTTTTGCTCACGTTGACCATCCGCTCCAGGTCGGCCTCCGTCCCCTGGCCCTTCCGGATTTTTTCGAGCAGGTCGGCGAGCTGGCGCGTTCCCACCCGGCAGGGCGAACACTGGCCGCAGGACTCATGGACAAAAAATTTCAAGATGGAGGCGAGCATGTCGAGGATCGAGGTGTCCTCGTTCATGACCAGGACGGCCCCGGATCCGAGGACGGCCTTGTTCTCTTTCAGGCTTTCGAAATCCATGGGCACACTTAGGAGCTTTTCCGAGAGAAAGACGCCCGCGGCCCCCCCCAGCAAAGCGGCCTTGAATCGTTTGCCTTCTTTGACCCCGCCCCCAAAAGAGAAGATGATCTCCCGCAGGGGCGTTCCCATCTCCACTTCGATCAAGCCCGGGTATTCGACGTGGCCCAGGATGGTGAAAACCTTCGTCCCGGGGCATTTGGCGGTTCCGAATTTACGGAACCAGGCGCTTCCCTGGTGGACAATCCCCGGGACGTTGGCAAGCGTTTCCACGTTGTTGACCAGCGTGGGCTTTTTCCAGAGTCCGTGAGTCACGGGATAGGGGGGCTTGAGCCGAGGGTGTCCCCGCCGTCCTTCCAGGGATTCGATGAGAGCAGTTTCCTCCCCGCAAACATACGCCCCCGCCCCCTTTTTGATTTCCACGTCAAAGGAAAACCCGGTCTCCAGAATATTCTTTCCCAGGAGATTAAGCTCCCGGGCCTGGTCGATCGCCTTTTGCATCCGGCGGATGGAGAGATCGTATTCCCCGCGGATGTAGACATACCCCTTTTGACTCCCAATGGCATAGCCGGCAATGGCCATGGCCTCGATCAATTTGTGGGGGTCGCCCTCGAGGATCAGGCGGTCCTTGAAGGTCCCGGGTTCCCCTTCGTCGGCGTTGCAGATGACAAATTTTTCATCTCCCGGGGCTTTGCGCGTGAAGTCCCATTTCAGGCCCGTGGGGAACCCGGCGCCCCCCCGGCCGCGAAGACCCGAATTTTTGACTTCCTCGATCACATCCTCCGGACGGAGTTTGGCTGCAAAAATTTTTTCGAGGCCCCGATACCCCCCGGCCGCCAGCACCTCCTCGATATTCTCCGGGTCGATGCGCCAGGCTTTGTCCAGGATGATGCGCGGCTGCTTGCGGGTCGGACCGACCTGGTGAAGGTCCTTCATCCCGGACTGGAGGTCCAGGGTGAAGGGCTCGAGATCCTTCACGACCCTTCCCTTGATCAAATGCTCCTCGACAATTCGGGGGATATCCGCGGACTTTACCCGGGTATAGTAGATTCGTTCCGGAAACATCACCAGGATCACGCCCTTGCCGACGATTCCGACCGTGCCGGTTTCCAGGACCTTGATCTCCTGCTCCAGATTCCTCTCCTGGAGCTGCTTTTCCAGCTGCCTCTTGACCTCGAAGGCCCCGGCCTGGACCGTGCCTTCATCTACGGGAATCAGGATATGCATTCGGAAAAGGCTCATGCTCCCCTCCCTTTTTCGGCCAGAATTTCCTGGATCCGCCCCGGAGTCAGGTTGCCGTAGACCTCATCGTTGACCATCATGGCCGGGGCCACCCCACAGACCCCCAGGCAGGAGGACATTTCCAGGCTGAATAGCCCGTCCGGGGTGGTTTGCCCAAAATCGATCTTGAGGAGGCGCCTCAGTTCCTGCTCCACGGTCTTGGCCCCCATCAGGTGGCAGGGCGGAGATTCGCAGATCCGGATGATGTATCGGCCCCGGGGCGTCAGGCTGAACATCGTGTAAAAAGTGGCCACCCCGTGGATAAAGCTGAAGGGCAGGTGGAGATATTCGGCGGCGAGCCGCAAATCCTGATCCGTCAGATAATGCTGCTCCCGAGCGTCCTGAAGATCGTGGAGGATGCTCAGGAGATTCTCCGCCGACCGATCGTACTTCGCGATGATTTTTTCGGGCGCCATTTCTCACCTCAAAGGACGGCATCGATGCGCGTGATGTAGGACTCTTCCGTAGATTTCGAACCGGGCTCGTTCCGATCGCAATGGAGGCACCGGCGGGCTTCCTCGATCGCTTCTTCCAGCGTCAAGCCCTTGCTCACTTCCGTCGCCAGACTCCGGATCCGCTTTTCCACCTCTTCCAGGCGGGGTCTCGTTTGGGGGATCGTTTTCAAATAGGCTTCTTCGTTGTAGCCGACCGCAACCGGTTTGCGCTCCTTGGCGAAGAGCTTGCCGTCATAACCGAAATATCTGTCGATCTGGATCGCGGCCAGACGGCCCTGGGCCACGCTTTCGATGACCGTGGAGGGGTTGACCGCATCCCCGCCGGCGAAGACGCCGGGAATGCCGACGCTCAGCGTGTCCGGATCGACGGCAACCTGTCCCCGCCGGTCCTGTTTGACCTCCGCGCCGTCAAAGTCCTTCCGGAGCTTTTGACCCAGGCAGGGAATGATCAGGTCGGTGGGGATGGTGAATTCGCTCCCCGGGATCGGCTCCGGACGACGGCGCCCCGAATCATCGAAATCCTTCAGCTCGGTGCGGACGCAGACGATGCCGGCGACCCGGCCTTCCCGCCCCTCGATGCGGACAGGGTTGACTAAGAAATCCAGGGCAATCGCCTCGTCTTCGGCGTCGATCAGTTCCTCGGGTTGGGCGGGCATCTCCGCCCGGGTGCGGCGGTAGATCACCCGCACGTTCTTGGCCCCGAGCCTTTTGGCGACCCGGGCCGCATCCATCGCCGTGGAACCCCCGCCGACGACGGTGACGTCTTGGCCCACCTCCACCTTCTGCCCAAGATTCACCATCCGCAGAAAGTCGATCCCGGGAATGACCCCGGGCAGGTCCTCGCCGGCGAGGTTCAGAGGCTGGGCCTGCCAGGCGCCGACCCCAATGAAGATGGCCTGAAACCCCTCCTTCCGGAGGCCCTCGAGGGATTTCACCTGGCGTGTTCAACCGGATCTCCACTCCGGCCTGGGCGATCACCTCGATCTCCGCCTGCAGTTTTTCATGGGGAAGGCGGAAGGCCGGGATCCCTAAGCGCATCATCCCGCCGGGGACCGGTTGAGACTCAAAGACCACGGGCTTGTACCCGAGTCGGGTCAGATAGAAGCCGCAAGCCAGGCCTGCGGCGCCGGCGCCGATAATGGCCACCTTCTCCTTTTTTGGGTCTTTCGGAGGCCTAAAGCCGATCCCCTGCTCGATCGCCCAATCGGCGAAAAGGCGTTTGATTTCGCGGATGGCGATCGCTTCATCGTACTTGCCCCGGGAGCATTTCTTCTCGCAGAAAGCGGGGCAAACCCGCCCGCAGACGATCGGGAACGGATTGCTTTCCATGTGCCGGAAGTAGGCTTCCTGCAGCCGTCCCTCGCTCATGTAGGAAACGTAGGAAGCGGCGTCGACGCTGGAGGGGCAGGCGTTTTCGCAGGGGGCGTAGTAAAGGGCCGCACAGACCCCCGCCTTGCATTCCTTCTTCTGGATGTGCTCCAGATATTCATTGCGAAAATATTTCAGGGTGGAAAGGACGGGGTTGGGCGCGGTTTGGCCGAGGCCGCAAAGAGAAGTGGCCCCCACCCTGTGGGCCAGGGATTCCAATTTCTCCAGGTCGGCCATGGTGCCGAGACCCAGGGTGATCCGATCGAGGAGCTGGTACATCTGTTTCAGCCCCACCCGGCAGGGGACGCACTGGCCGCACGACTCTTCCATGGTGAACTCGAGGAAGTACTTGGCCATGTTCACCATGCAGGAATCCTCGTCCAGGACGATGACCCCGCCGGAGCCCATGATCGAGCCGATCTGCTTTAGGGATTCGTAGTCAATGGCGACGTTGAGATACTTGGCGGGAATGCAGCCGCCGGAAGGGCCGCCGGTCTGGACGGCCTTGAAGGCTTTGCCGTCGGGGATCCCGCCGCCGATGTCAAAAACGAGCTCACCCAGAGTGGTTCCCATGGGGACTTCCACCAGGCCGGTGTTGGCGACCTTCCCGGAGAGGGCGAAGACCTTGGTGCCTTTGCTGGTGGGCGTGCCGATGGAGCTGAACCACTCCCACCCGTTGAGAAAGATATGGCGGATGCTGGCCAGGGTCTCGACGTTGTTGATGATCGTGGGTTTCTGCCAAAGGCCCTTGTTGGCCGGAAAAGGGGGTTTGGGACGGGGCTGGCCGCGCATGCCCTCGATCGAGGCGATCAGGGCCGTTTCCTCGCCGCAGACAAAAGCGCCGGCCCCCACGCGAATTTCCACGTCAAAATCGAAGCCCTTCTCGAAGATATTCTTTCCTAAAAGGCCCATCTCCCGAGCCTGCCGGATGGCCGTGTTCAGGCGGTCGATGGCCAGGGGATATTCGGCCCGCACATAGATATATCCCCGGTTGGCGCCGATGGCATACCCGGCGATGGCCATTCCTTCCAGAACGGCATGGGGGTCTCCTTCGCACACCGCCCGGTCCATGAACGCCCCGGGGTCGCCTTCGTCGGCGTTGCAGATGATGAATTTTTCTTTGGTCGGATTCTGCCGGGCGAATTTCCACTTGACGCCGGTGGGGAATCCCGCCCCGCCTCGGCCCTTGAGCCCGGATTTGGTGACGACCTCGATCACCTGCTCCGGGGTCATCGAGCCCAGGAGGGTCCCTAAGGCCTCATACCCCCTTTGGGTGATGTATTCCTCGATATTTTCCGGGTCGATCCGGCCGCAGTTGGCCAGAACGATTTTCAGCTGTTTTTCGAAGAACGGAATCTGCTTCTTTTCCTCGACGATCTTGCGCGCCTCCGGCGCCAGCCAGAGAAGAGGGCGGACCGGGCGGCCCTTTAAAAAGTGCTCTTCGACGATTTGCGCCGCATGCTCTTCTTTAAGGTTGATGTAAAAAGACCCATCCGGGTAAGTCACCATCATCGGGCCGAACTGGCAGGGCCCCATGCAGCCGGTTTCCACCAAGCTGATTTCGTCCGTCAGTTCCTTCGCGGCAATCTGCTCCACCAACCGGTCCTTAAATTCATGACTGTGGGAGGAGATGCAGGCGCCCCCTCCACAGATCAGCACATCGAGCCGTTTTCTCATAATCTCCTCGCTTCTCTCCCTATCTTTGGCGGTTTCGTAAAAAGTCCATCCGTTCCGCTCCGAGCGGGGTTGCGCGGCAACTCTTGAAAGGGTGTCGGGAGTTGGGGGTAGGGGGTAGAAAAAATCATCGTTTGTCTCTTCTCTTCTACACCCGACCCCCTATACCCTGCCCCCTCCACCAGTTCTTGGGCGCCTGGCATCCGGGGTTTTTGCGAAACCTTTGTTCTCATGGGTTTGTTCAAGGTCGTTATTTCTGGATTTCCAGGATGAATTCCGAAACGGGTTGCCCGTTGACCAGGTGTTCGGTAACGATTTTACGGGCCACCTCCGAGGTCACCGCTCCATAGACCACCGACGCCTTCCCCTCTTCCTGAACCGTGACAATCGGCTCCTTGGAGGAAAGCCCCCGCTCCCCCGACTGGGTCACGACCACATCCTGCAGCCCCCGTTTTTCGATTTCATCCCAAAAGGTTCTCATGGTCTGCCGGGCGCCGGCGGCGATTCCGGAGGTCCCCATGCCGATGACGACCTTGACCCGTGATTTCCCATCCCGGAGCACCATGTCTTTTTCGCGTTTTTCCCGAATTTTTTTCAGATCCTCAAGATTCATCCTCTCCTCCTTTGACAGGGACTAGGCCTGCGCCACGGTCCGGCGCAATTCCTGGATCACTTGAATGGATTTCTGGGGATTCAATCTTCCGTAAACTTCGCTGTCGATCATCATGACCGGGGCCAGGCCGCAGGCCCCGAAGCAGCGGGCCGAGGAAAGGGTGTAAAAGCGGTCCGGCGTGGTCCCGCCCATTTGCAGGCCCAGCTCTCTTTGCAGGGACTTGATGATTTCGGAAGCGCCTTTCACATGGCAGGCTGTTCCCAAGCAGACGTTGATGATGTGGTCGCCCATGGGTTCGGTGCGGAAGAAATTGTAAAAAGTGACCACGCCGTGGACTTTTCCCAAGGGAATACGCAACTCCCGGGAAACGAAAGTCTGAACCTCGACCGGGAGGTAACCGAATATTTTCTGGGCCCGGTGGAGAACCTGAATCAACGGGCCCGAGACTTGGCGTTGATCCTCGATGAATTGTTTTAGTTCCCGGTACTGGGGATTGTCCGGGATGTGGACCCTCGACATTTCCATCCCTTCCTCCTTTTTCGTGAGGTTTCTCCGGAATGCTCAGAGAGCCGGCGGAGAAACCGTTCGTTTAGTTAGTTTCCATCCGGAAACCCTGAGATTCCCTTCCCCCCCTGAGAGGGTAGGGTTCGGGTGGGGGTGATAAGGATCGGAAAACTTGGGCTTTCTTTTTTCATCTCCCCCACCCCGCCCCTCTCCCGCGAGGGGAGAGGGAGTTTCCGGATGAAATCTATTTGGTTTTTTATCGATGAATTTGCGCCCAACATAGCAACAAGTTTTTCAAATCCCCTTGCCCCCCTTTTACAAAGGAGGGTTGGGGGGATTTCTCAACCCAACCATCGCTGCTGAAACATAGCCTTTTTGGTTCCGGCTATACCGGGTTAGATTTTATTTAAAGAGTATCCTTTCCTCTTTCCGCCTTATACATAACAGGAAAATCATCAGGGATCAATAGGGTTTTGGAGCCTTTTCACCACCCGACGCCCTTCCCGGTTTCCAAAAGCCAAGCGGAGTTCGTCCAAGGCCGGCTCCGCCAACAGGAAAATCGTGCGTCCGCTTCCGATCTCCTCAGGCCGGTGGGCGTCGGAGCAGGCAATCAGCGGAAGGGTCCGAGATCCTTCCCGCCAAACGCCTTCCGGATAGGGAGTCCGGCTCCGGCTCGCCTCCAGGGCTTCCACAGGCATGTTGGGGGGGATAAAACCGAGTTGGCTGATGAGACTGAAAGAACCCCGATCGAAATGGGACGGGATGGTCAACCCCCCTTTTGCAGCCACGAGGCGGATGATCTCTTCTGCGGAGAGACCGAGAGAATTCAACAGGAGCCGCGGCTCAAAGTCGAGGATGTTGCCGTCTTCGTCCACAATCGGCTGGTCGCCGAAAACAAGAGGGTCATTCTCCATTTCTGGAAGGCTCCGAGCGACTTCCTCGGCCCAGACTGCCGCTGCGGGCCAGTCCGGAAAAAGAGTGAGGAGATGAACCTCTTCCCGGCTTTGCACTTCCATACCCGGAATGACTTTTAACCCTCCCTTTTCACCCAGGCGCATGACCACCTGGACGTTTTTGGCGGTGTTGTGGTCCGTAATGGCGATGACATCCAAACCCTGGAATTTTGCCCGTTCGACAATATTCCGGGGCGAAAGATCCAAACTGGCGCAAGGGGACAGGCAAGTGTGAATGTGCAAATCGGCATGGAATTCCCGCAAATTTCTCATTCGCTTGCCGGTTTTTTCTGTCAGGTTTCTGCAGGCGGAGGAGCGCATTTGATTCCGCCCTCAAAAGCGCCCCAAAATTAGCACAAATCGAATATTTCTGTCAAATTATTCCGCACGAATATTATTCGTTACGGGAATAAAATCTTAAAAATAATATTTAACAATAAAAACATTAAGTTGCGGTGATTCACAGCAGCGCCAGGATCGACTTGCGGGCCGCTTCGAGATAGGCGGCGGGGGTAATGCCCATCTGCAAGGTCCCGAAGACGGCAACAAAAAGGGAGATCGCCATGGCCGGAGACCAAGCGATGGGAGGGAGGTCCTTTTCGGGGTTCCGCATGTACATCATGACCGTTACCCGCAGATAGAAATAGACGGAGAGGGCGCTGTTGAGAACCCCGATGATCGCCAAGCCGATATAGCCGGCTTTCACGGCGGCGCTGAAGATGTAGAATTTTCCCACAAAGCCGGCGGTGGGGGGAATGCCGGCCAAGGAGAACATAAAAGTGGCCATGAGGGCCGCCAAGAGAGGATATCGGGAACCCATCCCGCTGTAATCGGAGATGAGCAGGTTTTCCTCTCCCCTTCGCCCGCAGAGGATGACGACGCCGAAGGCCCCCAGGTTCATGAAGGTGTAGGCCAAAAGGTAGTAGAGGATGCTGGCGGTGCCAAGTTCGTTGGCCGCGACCATGGCGACGAGGATATACCCCGCGTGGGCGATGCTCGAATACGCCAGCATGCGCTTGATGTTTTTCTGGGCGATGGCCACAATATTCCCGAGGGTCATGGTCAAAACCGCCAGGACCCAAAGGATCCAGATCCATTCCCCCTGGAGCGAAGAGAGGGAATAGAGAAAAACCCGCAAAAAGGCCGCGAATCCGGCGGCCTTGGGGCCTACGGACATGAAAGCGGTGATGGAAGTCGGGGCGCCTTCATACACGTCCGGGGTCCACATGTGAAAAGGCACGGACGCAACTTTGAAGCCGAACCCCACGATCAGGAGCCCCATGGCGAAGAGAAGGAGAGGGTCCTGGAGCAACGGGGTCCTGCGGAAAAACTCGAAGATTTCTTTCAGATTCGTCGTGCCCGTGGCGCCGTAGATCATGGCAATTCCGTAAACCAGAAACCCGGTGGAGAAGGAACCGAGGAGAAAGTACTTCAAGGCCGATTCGTTGGATTTTGCCTGGTTTCGGAAAAAGCCGGCCAACACGTAGATGGCAAGGGAAAAGGTCTCCAGACCCAAGAAGACAATGATCAGGTCGGCGGCGGACGCCATGAGCATCATGCCCACGGCGGCGAAGAGAACCAGGACGTAATATTCGCCGTGATCGAAACCCTCCTGCTGCAAATAGCGGATGGACATGAGAATCGTCAGGGCTGTGGTCACCAAGAAGACGATTTTAAAGAAGAGGGAGTAGTTGTCCAACACGATCATCCCCTGGAACGCATATTCGGCCCTGCCCCAGAGGGAGACCGAGAACCCCAGGGCCAAAAGAACCCCCGCCAAACCCAAGGGAGGGATGATTTTACGATTTTCCTTTTTTGCCAGCACGCTGACTAAGAGAAGGACCATGGCCGTCACCGAAAGAATCAGTTCCGGGCCGATGGCGCTCCATTTGATGACGGGAATCACGACGTTCATGAAAAAGCCTCCGAGAAAAACGAAAGGTCAATTCACCACAGAGAACACAGAGGATAATATGGCCCAAAGACATGATTTCAAAATGCAGGTTAACCGTTCCTGCTGAAACCTGAAAGCTGAATCCGACTTCCTCGGAAACCTCAGCCGTCTTCCTCTTCGCCGATCGCTGTAACTCTACAAAATCAATATGGTTCGATTATCGGTTGCAGCTATAACCCTGAGAATCGGGGCTTCGCCCCCCGTTTTTAGTTCTTATTTTTGCGCCATAATATTGCTCTGTGTTCTCTGTGGGCTCTGTGGTGAAATTCCTTCTCCGGCCAGGACTTTCAACTCGGTCTGGTACTTGGCGTTGACCTGGGTTAAGTAGCCCTTCACCGTGGGCTCCATCCGGCTCAGAAAAGTCTGGGGATAAATCCCGATCCAGAAAATGAAAAGGGTGACGGAGGAGAGAACCAGAATCTCCCGGCCCGATAGATCCTTCAGGGCCTTGTTTTCCGGTTTGGTCAGCTCCCCGAACATGACCCGCTGGTACATCCAAAGCATGTAGGCCGCGGCCAGGATGATCCCGGTGGCGGCGATGACGGCGTAGACCTTGGCGACCTTGAAAACGCCCACCAGAATCAGGAACTCCCCTACGAAGCCGTTGAGACCCGGCAGGCCGATGGAAGAGAGGGTGACGACCATGAAAAAGGAGGCGAAGATCGGCATCTGCTTCCAGAGGCCTCCGAACTCCTCGATCAGGCGGGTGTGGCGCCGTTCATAGATCATCCCCACCAGGAGAAAGAGGGCCCCCGTGGAGAAACCGTGGTTCAGCATCTGCAGGATCCCCCCCTCGATTCCCTGCAGGTTGAGGGCGAAGAGGCCGAGCATGACGAAGCCCAAGTGGGATACGGAAGAAAAAGCGATCAGCCGTTTCAGATCCTTCTGCACTAAACAGACCAGGGCCCCGTAGACAATCCCGATGATGGCCAAAATGGAAATTAGGGGGATGAGCTGGTGCGAGGCGTGGGGGAAAAGAGGGATGCTGAAACGCAGAAACCCGTAGGTCCCCATTTTGAGGAGAACGGCGGCCAGGAGAACCGATCCGACCGTCGGCGCCTCGGTGTGGGCGTCGGGCAGCCAGGTGTGGAACGGGAACATGGGGACCTTGATGGCGAAGGCCAGGCCGAAGGCCAGGAAGAGCCAGACCTGCAGGTTCAAAGGCAGGGAAAACTTGTAAAGCTCCAGAAGATCGAAGGTGTATTTGCCGGTCTGAGCCCCGTGCTGGAAGTAGAGAATTAAAATGGCGGCCAACATGAGGACGCTGCCGACCATGGTGTAGATGAAGAATTTCACGGCGGCGTAGATCCGCCGCTTCGGGTTCCCCCAAACCCCGATCAGCAGGTACATGGGGATCAGCATCACTTCCCAGAAAACGTAAAAGAGGAAAAGGTCAAGGGAGACGAAAACCCCGATCATCCCCGTCTCCAGGAAGAGAAGGCAGATCATGAACTCCTTGACTTTGTCCTGGATGTCCCGCCAGCAGGCGAGGATAGAGACGACGGTGAGGAAAGTGGTGAGGAGGACCAGGAAGAGGCTGATGCCGTCGATGCCCAGGAAATAGAAGACCCCGTATTCCGGAATCCAGGGGACCCTTTCCACGAACTGCATGGCCGCCGTATCGAGCCGGAACTGAAAGAAGAGAGGGAGGGAGAAGAGGAATTCCAGGAGGGTCACAACCAGGGCGACCCAACGAATCGTTTCTTTTCTTTCCCGGTCGAGGAAAATCAAAAGGCCGACCCCCAGCAGGGGAAAGAAGGCGATCAGGCTCAAGAGGGGTAATGCCGATGGATTCATCCGAGACTCCTTGAAAAATAGCAGCTCTCAGCTTTCAGCAACCAGCAAGAAGAGAATTTTGATGGTCTCGTAAAAAATCTGAAAATTCTCTTTTCCGTCATTCCCATGAAAACGGGAATCCAATTGTAGCTGACAGCTGATTGCTCTCTTTTTCACTGCTGAACTAAAAAATAACCGAACATCAAAACAATTCCGATCAGGATCGAAAGAGCGTAGCTCTGCACGTTTCCGGTCTGCACCCGCTTGAACACCTCGCTCCCGCCGCGGAACAGGGCCGCCACCCCGTTGACGATCCCGTCCACGATCAGATCATCGACGAATCTCCAGAAAAAAATCGAGACCCCAAGAAAAAAGCGCACAAAGATAAAATCGTAAATTTCGTCGACCCAGTATTTATTGACCAGCGCGTTGTAGGGAGCTTTATATCGTTCGGCCAGGCGGTCCGGGATGGCCGGGTTCTTGATGTACATCCGATAAGCCAGGAGAATTCCCAACCCGGCAATGGCCAGGGAAACGATCATCATCGCCACTTCGAAGCTGACCGCGTGATGGGCGGCCTCGGCCGCCTTGGGAAACCCCGCGGGGGGGGCAAAAACCGGGGCGAGAAACTCGGCGAACTTGTTTGCGCCTTGGATGACGGGAAATCCGATGAATCCGCCGATGACGGAGAGGACCGCCAGGATCACAAGCGGCACGGTCATGATCCCCGGGGATTCATGGAGATGATGGGCGACCCCGTGGTCCACCCGCGATTTTCCGTGGAAGGTCATGAAAACGGCGCGGAACATGTAGATGGCGGTCATAAAGGCGGCGCCGGCGCCCAGGACCCAGAGGATAACCCCGCCCTGGTTCAGAGCCTGCCAGAGGATCTCGTCTTTGGAGAAAAACCCGGCAAAGGGAAAGATCCCGGCGAGGGCCAGGGTGCCGATCAGAAACGTCCAGTACGTGCGGGGCAGGTGCGGTTTGAGCGCGCCCATTTTGCGCATGTCGAGCTCTCCGGCCATGGCGTGCATCACGCTCCCCGCGCCGAGGAAGAGCAGGGCTTTAAAGAAGGCATGGGTCATGAGATGGAAGATGCCGGCGGTAAAGGCGCCGACGCCGCAGGCCAAGAACATGTACCCGAGCTGGCTAATCGTGGAGTAGGCCAGAACCCGTTTGATGTCGTTCTGGGCCAGGCCGATGGAGGCCGCGAAGACGGCGGTGGCCGCCCCGATGACCGCCACGACCAGCAGGGCCGTGGGGGCCATGAGAAAGAGCAAGTTACACCGGGCCACCATGTAGACGCCGGCGGTCACCATGGTGGCGGCGTGGATCAGGGCGCTGACCGGCGTGGGGCCTTCCATGGCGTCGGGCAGCCAGGTATAAAGGGGGATCTGCGCCGATTTGCCGGTGGCCCCCATAAAAAGGAGCAGGGCGATCAAGGTGACCAACCCGTCCCCCATGACGAGCTTTCCCGGGGCGGCGGCAAAGACGGCTTTGAAGTCGATCGTTCCGAAGGTAACGAAAATCAAAAAGATCGCCAGCAGAAACCCGTAGTCCCCGATGCGGTTGACGATAAAGGCCTTTTTCCCGGCGTCGGCGGCCGACTTTTTCTCATACCAGAAGCCGATCAGGAAATAGGAGCAGAGCCCCACCCCTTCCCAGCCGACGAAAAGGAGGAGAAAGTTGTTGGCGGAGACGAGAATCAGCATGAAGAAGACGAAGAGGTTCAGGTAGGTAAAATAACGGGGATAGTCGGCGTCGTCGCGCATATACCCGTGGGAATAGATATGGATGATGAAGGAAACCCCCGAGACCACCATCATCATGACCATGGAAAGGGGGTCAACCAGGAACCCTATGTTTGCCTGAAACTCGCCGGAAAGGATCCAGGTGTAAAGAATTTTCTCCACGGAACGGTTGGCCGGGGGCAGGTTGAGGAGGTCGATGAGCACGAGGAGCGAGACGAGGAAGGACAACCCAATGGCCCCGCAGGCGATCAACCCGACGGTCCCCTTGGCGAGGCGCCGGCCGAAGAAAAGATTGAGGGCGAAGCCGACGGCCGGGAACAAAGGAATCAAACCCACATATTCGAGCATGCTGCCATCTCCTTAAAGTTCGGAAAACAGACCTTGTTTCGGGTTGCGGGTTACGAGTTGCGAGTTAAAACACGCAATCGGTAATTCTTAACTTGTAACTCGGAACTCGTAACTTGCAACTCGTAACTCGTAACTTTTATCACCACTTCATCAAATTGATCTCGTCGGCATTCACGGTCTCTTTGGTCCGGAAGACGGCGAGGATGATGGCCAACCCGACGGCCGCCTCGGCGGCGGCCACGGTCATGACAAAAAAGACGAAGATCTGCCCGTCCATGGAGTTCAAATGCCGGGAAAAGGCCACGAAGGCCAGATTGGCGGCGTTGAGCATGAGTTCGATGGACATAAACATAACGATCAAGTTGCGCCGGACCAGAAAGCCGATGACGCCGATGGAAAAAAGGATGCCGCTCAAAACTAAATAAGCAGACAGGGGGACCATGGTGACTCCTTCGTCAAATCTCCCGTTTGGCCAGGATGACCGCTCCGATGATGGCCACGAGAAGCAAAACCGAGGTAATTTCAAAAGGCAGCAGAAAATCGGTGAACAGGAGACGGGCCACTACCTCCGTATTGCCCAGGGCGGCGACTTTGTCCGGAGGAAAGAACCCTTTTTCCCCCGTCAGGAAAAGGGAATGAAAAACCGCTCCGATTTGAAACAACAGGACCAGACCGAAAAAAACCCCGAAGACTTTCTGCAGGCGGACCCGGGGGATGAATTTCTGTTCCTTTTCCAAATTGAGGAGCATGATCACGAAGAGGAACAGGACCATGATCGCCCCGGCGTACACGAGGATCTGGATGGCGGCCAGGAAGGGGGCGTTCAGGAGAAGATAAATCCCGGCCAGGCAGAAAAAGGTCAGGATCAGGAAGATGGCGCTGACCATGGGATTGCGCTGCAGGACCACCAGAAGGGACGTGACGACGGCCCCCGCGGCCAGGATCGCAAAAATTATGACTTCCAACATGAAAGCAAGCCTCCCTAAGGCAAGATCCGCTATTTCTGATAGGCGTGAAAGAGCTGATCGCGATTGTAAAGCAAATCTTTCCGGGTATAATTCGCCGTTTCGTAGTTTTCCCGGAGGATGACGGCCCCGTAAGGGCAGGCCTCCTGGCAGAAGCCGCAAAAAATGCAGCGGAGAAGGTCGATTTCGTAAACTTTGGGGAAACGTTTGTGCGTCGGGCCCTCGGCCGGCTCCACCCGGATGCATTGGGCCGGACAGACGGCCGCGCAGAGCTCGCAGGCCACGCAGAGAATTTTCCCCTCCGCATCCCGGGTCAGCTCGTGCAGGCCCCGGAAGCGGGGGAACATGGGCATCTTCTGCTCCGGGTACTGGAGCGTGATCGGCCTGGTGAAAAACTTTCGCAAGGTTAAAGCGAGACCTTTCAGAAGCGGGATGATCATAGGATTATCTCCAAAGTCACCGATAAATCATTTCGGGCCCTGTCTTGGTCCTCTTGAGGGTCGCCGATCAGGGCATGAAAACCAGGATCCCCACGGCGGTAACGGCAATATTCAACAGGGACAGGGGAAAAAGGACTTTCCAGCCCAATTTCATCAGCTGGTCGTAACGCAGCCGGGGGTACGTCGCCCGGACCCAGATGAAAAAGAAAACAAAGCAGAACGTCTTGATAAGAAACCAGAGAACCGGCGGCAAAAACGGCCCCTGCCAGCCCCCGAAAAAGAGGGTTACGGCCAAACAGCTCACGAGCAGCATGTGGGTGTACTCGCCCAAATAATAGAAGCCGAACTTCATGGAGCTGTATTCGGTCTGATAACCGGCGACTAATTCGTTTTCGCATTCGGTCAGGTCGAAAGGCGTGCGGCTGCATTCGGCAAAGGCCGAGATGAGATAAATGAGGAAGCCGAGGGGTTGATAAACGATGAACCAAATGGGGGACTGGGCTTCCACGATCTTTACGGTGGAAAGGGAACCGGCGAGCATGATGACGCCGATGACGGAGAGCCCTAAGGAAAGCTCGTAGCTGATCATCTGCGCCGAGGAGCGGATGGCCCCGAGAAGCGAGTACTTGTTGTTGGAGGCCCAACCGCCCATGGCCACCCCGTAGACGCCCAGGGAGGAGATGGCGAAGAGATAAAGAAGGCCTACGTTTACGTCCGCGATGACCAGGTCGAAGTTGTACCCGAAGAGGGCGATCCGGTCCCCGTAGGGAATGACCGCAAAGCACATGAGGGCCGTGATGACGATGACCGTCGGGGCGAAGATATAGATGTACTTGTTGGCGTGGGGAACGACGATATCTTCCTTAAAGATCAATTTGAGGCCGTCGGCGAGCGGTTGAAAGATCCCGAAGGGGCCGACCCGATTGGGTCCGAAGCGGACCTGAATATGCCCCAAGACCTTTCTCTCCATGAGGGTCATGTAGGCCACCATCATAAGGACGACCGTAAAGACAATAAGGATTTCCATAATCGTGAAAAGCAAAAAAGAAAACATAATTTCTCCGCCCCGAAAAAGCGATCAGCTGTCAGCTTTCCGTCGGTTATCCATGAATTGGGTGAATCGCTTCCTTCTCCTATAGCCCCCCTTGAAAAAGAGGGACTCAGGGGGATTTGCTCTTGGCGGTGAGAAAATCCCCCCAACCCCCCTTTTTCAAAGGGGGGAATTATATTATGTTCAAGATCCTATCCGGCTTTCCGCATTCTCACCCGGGTTTTTCCCAAATCCCAGCCCGTCAATTGATGTCCTCCCTTGGCGCCGAAGGAAGAGGGAATAAAAATCACCCCCGGGACGGCTTTCCGGGAGATCTGCGCTCGAACTTCCAATTTTCCCTGTTTGGATTCGAGGACCGCATTTTCTCCATCGGCCAGGCCGATTTTACCCGCATCTTCGGGGTGAACCTCTACCGAATTCTCCCCCCGGATTTTCAGGAGGCCGGGGCTGTGGGCCGAGAGCGATCCGGAATGGAAGAGAACGGGTCCGGTCAGGAGGGTCAGCGGGTACTCGGGATCCAGCCCTTCATCCGACCCGTCCAAAGAAGGCAGAAAGCGGGCTTTGCCCCGCGGGAAGCCGTCGGCGTAAAGAACCTCCGTTCCGGGCTGATCGGGCGAAGGGCAGGGCCACGGGAGCCCTCGGGGGCTCTCCAGACGCGAGAAATCCATCCCCCCGTAAATTTTTACGAGCCTGCGGATTTCTTCCATGACTTCCCCTGGAGAAGCGGAATTCCAGGCGGCCCCTAAGCGCTTGGCCAGTTCCTGAAAGATCCAAAGATCGGGACGCGCTTCTCCTTGGGATTTCAGGGCCGGGCGCACGCGCTGCACCCGGCGTTCGCTGTTCGTATAGGTCCCTTCTTTTTCCGCAAAAGTAACCGCCGGCAGGACCACGTGGGCCAAAGAGGCGGTCGCGGACAGGAAACAATCCTGAACGACCAGAAAATCGAGACCGGCCAGCGCCTTTTGCACCCGGCCGACATCGGGATAATTTCCTGCCGGGTTTTCGCCGGCAATATAGAGCCCCTTTATTTTCCCGCTTTCCGCCGCCGTAAGGATTTCGAGGGCGCCCATCCCGGGCTCCGCCGGAATGGACATTTTCCAGGATTGTTCGAACCGGCTGCGTTCGGCCGGGTCGCGGAGATCGGCATACCCGGGTAAGAGACCGGGGACGACCCCCATGTCTAAGGCGCCCTGGGCGTTGTTCTTTTCTCCCAGGAGGAAGATCCCCGAGCCCGCTTTTCCCAGGTTCCCGGTCAAGAGGGCGAGGTTGGCGGCGGCCCTCGCAAGGACCGGGTCCTGCCGATCCGAGGCCTGGCCGGTGGAGATCAGGATCACGGCTTTTTTCGCGCCGGCAAAAGCCCGAGCCGCCTCCCGGATGCAGGCCGGGGCGACACCGGTCCGGCGGGAGACGCTTTCCGGGGAAAAGCCCTGAAGGAGGGGCCGCAAGGACTCGAGCCCTTCGGTTTGAGCCTGGATGAAATCCTCTTGGCCCAGTTTTTCCTCGAGAACGGCCTGGAGGAACCCGTTCACGAGCGCCGCTTCGGCGCCGGGTTTGACGAGCAGGTTGAAGGCGGAAAACTTGTTGAGATAGATTTCGCGGCTGTTGACCACAATCAGCTTGGCTCTTTGCCGTTTCACGGCCATGACGACTTCGGACTTGACCACCGGATGGGTTTCCGAAAGGTCGCAGCGCAGCGCCAGGATGACGTCCGCGGTCCGGATTTCGTTAAGGGAATTCGTAGAGGCGGCAAAACCTAAGGAATCCCGCAGCGCCAAATTGGCCGCGTAGCTGTACCCGCCGGCATGGTCGAACTGGTTGGTGCCGATCACCCCGCGCATGAATTTTTGAAAGGTGTAAAGCTCCTCGTTGGTCAAACGCGGGGAGCAAAGACCGGCCAGGGCCCGGTCCTTTTTCAACTCCTGAAAACGCTTGGCCGTTAGGCTTAGGGCTTCTTCCCAGGTCGCTTCGGTTAGGGCGCCGTTTTTTCTGACGAGGGGGGCGGTCAGGCGCTCGCGGCTGTGCACATATTCCCAGCCGTACCGGCCCTTGACGCAGAGGTTGCCCTGGTTGATCCCCATCTCCTCTTTGGCCCGGATGCGGAGGATGCGGTCGCCCCGGATTCCCACGGTCAGGGAACACCCGACGCCGCAGTAGGCGCAGGTCGTCTGGGTTTCCTTCAGGTCCCAGACCCGGGCCTTATGCAAGAAGATGCGGTCGTTGAGCGCCCCCACCGGGCAGACGGAGACGCACTGCCCGCAGAACTCGCAGTTCAAGGGGCGGTCGAAATCGGTGCCGATTTTTGTCTTCCGGCCCCGGCCGATGAAAGAGAGCTCGTTGGCTCCCACCACCTCGTCGTCGACGCGCACGCACATCCCGCAAAGGATGCAGCGGTTCAGGTTCCGTTCAATAAACGGGGAAACATGGTCGACCGGCCAGTTCGCCTTCGGCCCTTTGAACGGGTTATCGGCGACGCCGTATTCGTAGACCAGATCCTGGAGCTGGCACTGCCCTCCCGCATCGCAGATCGGGCATTCCACTGCGTGATCGATCAGGATGAGCTGAAGCTGGGTGCGGCGCGCCTGGATGACCTCGGGGGTGCTTGTGAGGATCTCCATCCCGTTCCGGACGGGATTGAAACAGGCCGGAATGAGACCGCGGCGCCCCTTCTGCTGGACGACGCAGAGGCGGCAGGCCCCGAAAGGAATCAGCCGCTTGTTATGGCAGAGCGTCGGGATCTTGACCCCGGCTTTGGCGGCGGCCTCCAAAATCATCGTCCCCGGGGGAACGGCCACTTCGATGCCGTCTATTTTCAGCGTTACCATTTTTTCCTCAAGAATTTTTCACCACAGAGGGCACAGAGAACACAGAGAAGAATTTTTCAAAAAACCAAAGACAAAAAAAATAAAATAAATTCTGCAAAGAATTGAATTCCTCTGTGTTCTCTGTGCCCTCTGTGGTGAATTTGTATTACTCAATCGCCCAGAATTTGCACGCCTTGATGCACGATTTGCATTTCGTGCATTTGTTCAGATCGATCCGCGCCGGCTGCTTCTTTTCCCAGGTGATCGCGCCGGAGGGGCACGCCTTCAGGCAGAGCCCGCACTGTTTGCACTTCTCCTCGATGACCCGGAACCGGATCAGGGCGGCACATTGCAGGGACCGGCAATGTTTGTCCCGGATGTGCTCTTCGAATTCGTCCCGGAAATGGCGGATCGTCGAAAGGACCGGATTGGGGGCCGACTGCCCCAGACCGCAGTGGGACGACTTGACGATATGCTCTCCCAACCTCTGGAGGAATTCGATATCCCCTTCTTCGCCCTTGCCCTCCACGAGGTCTTCGAGTTTTTTGAGCAGCACCTGCAGTCCCACCCGGCAGGGCACGCATTTTCCGCAGGATTCCTCCACGCAGAAATTGGTGAAGAACTTCGCCGCATCGACCATGCAGGTGGACTGGTCGCAGATCACGACCCCTCCCGACCCCATGATCGCTCCGGTCGCTTCCAAGGATTCGTAATCCACGGGCGTATCCAGCAGGGACTCGGGGACGAATCCTCCCGAAGGCCCCCCCAATTGGGCCGCCTTGAATTTCTTGCCGCCTTTGATCCCTCCCGCGATATCGAAGACGATCGAACGCAGGGAGATCCCCATGGGCACCTCCACGAGCCCGATGTTGTTGATCGCCCCGGCCAGGGAGAAAACCTTGGTTCCTTTGCTCTTCTCGGTTCCCAGGCTGCTGTACCAGGCGCCGCCCTTGAGGATGATTTGGGGGATGTTGGCGAACGTTTCCACGTTGTTCAACACGGTGGGTTGTCCCCAGAGCCCGGCCTCGACCGAACGGGGGGGCTTGATGCGGGGCATCCCCCGTTTGCCTTCCAGGGAATACATCAGGGCGGTCGATTCGCCGCAGACGAAGGCCCCGGCGCCGGGGTAGACCCAGAGGTCGAAATCGAAACCGGTTCCGAAGATGTTTTTGCCGAGAATCCCCAGTTTTTTCGCCCGTTCAATAGCCAGGTTTAGACGTTTGATCGCCAGGGGGTATTCCGCCCGGACATAGAGGTATCCCTCGTGGGAATCGATGGCTCTGGCGCAGATGGCCATGCCTTCGAGCACGGCATGCGGGTCCGCTTCCAGCACGCTCCGGTCCATGAACGCCCCGGGGTCGCCTTCGTCGCCGTTGCAGATGACATATTTGGGGAACCGTTTGTATTTTTTCCCTTCCTCCCATTTCTCGGCGGTGGGAAACCCGGCCCCGCCGCGGCCCCGCAGACCGGAGAGCCGAACTTCTTCGATAATCTGCTCGGGGGTCATTTGGGTGAGGACCTGATAGAGGGCTTCGTATCCGTCCTGGGCGATATAGTCCTCGATGCTTTCCGGATCGATGGCGCCCCGGTTCCGCAGGACCCGGGGAACCTGGAGTTTAAAGAAGGGGATCTCTCCGAGGGCGAATTTTTCCACGATCTTTCCCTGGAGAAAATGCTCCTGGATGATCTGTCGGGTTTTTTCGGGAGTGAGATCAATATACTTGACCGGGGGCAGGCCTAAAGCCTCGGCCGTGATCATGGGTTCGCGGCTGCAAAGACCGGCGCACCCGGAAGTGGCGACCTCGATGTTCTTGAGGTTCTGCCGGTTCACTTCGTCCGTGACGGTATCCAGAATCTTCATGGCCCCGGAACCGACTCCGCAGGTCCCGGTGTGAACATTAATCCTGGCCCGGTAGCCGTCTTCCCTGAGCGTCGCCCGGAGGCGGGCCTGGTCTCGGGTTTTCCGCAAATCTTCGATGGTGAAATTCAACATCCCTTGCTCCTTGCCGAACCTTGAGGCCGCCCCCTCAGGGCTTCAACCTTGATGGTCTCGTAAAAAGTCCATCCGCTGCGTTGCGCTTCAACTTCGTCGCTGCGGCCCCTAAGGGGCCTCTCTCCTCAGTTTTTGCGCGCCTTGCCTCTGGAGCTCTTTACAAAACCATCACCCTTCCTTGCCCTTTTCCGCTTCTTCAACCCGGGAAATGATTTCCACCGCGTTTTCCGGCTCCAGCTTGCCGTACACTTCTTCGTCCACCGTGATCACGGGGGCGATGCCGCAAGCGCCCAAACACGCGACTTCTTCGATGCTGAAAAGGGTGTTGTCGGTCGTATCCTGCTTCGGGGCCATTTTCAGATGCTCCCGCATTTTTTCAAGGATCTCCAGGGAACCTTTGAAATGGCAGGCCGTTCCCCGGCAGGCCCGGATCGTGTGCTTGCCCCGGGGGGACAAATGAAAGCGGTTATAGAAAGTCAGGACTCCGTAAATCTCGCTGGGCGTCGCTCCCAAATATCGGGTGACAAACGGCAAGGCGGCCTGGGGGGCGTACCCGCAGAGAGCCTGGATCTTCTGCAGGACGACCAGAAGATCGCCCTTGCGTCCCTCATGCTCTTTGCAGACCCGCTCGATTTGCGCCAAGTCAAAGTTTATTTCCACGGGGCTGTCATTTGCCATTCATTTCCTCCAGAATCCGGCAACGGCCGGGATCTCTTTTCCCCTCCGGTTCCTACCGGTCTACTTCCGCGAGAACGATATCGATCGAGCCGATGATCGCCACCACATCGGCAATGAGCTTTCCCTGAACCATAACGGGCAGCGCGCTCAGGTTGATCAGAGAAGGGGGCCGGACCCGAAAGCGCCAAGGTTTGTTTGTTCCGTCGCTGAGCAAATAAAAGCCCAGTTCTCCTTTGGGGGACTCGATGCTGGCATACACCTCTCCCGGCGGGACGGAGAATCCCTCGCTGGCGAGATGAAACTGATGGATCAGGGATTCGATACTCTCCTGGACCTTCCCCTTGGGCGGGAAGACCACCCGGGGATCGGAAGCGATCACCTCTCCCTTCGGCAGACGGTCCAGGGCCTGGCGGACGATTTCATTCGCCTGGCGCATCTCCTGGATCCGGACGATATACCGATCGAATACATCGCCGTTTTGCCCCGTGGGGATCTGAAAGTCGTAGCCCTCGTAGCCGGAATAAGGTAAGGCCTTTCTTAAGTCCCAATTCATCCCCGAGGCCCGGAGGATGGGTCCGCTCAGACCCCAGTTGACCGCTTCCGCCGCGGAAATGACGCCGACTCCCCGGGTCCGCTTCATCCAGATTTTGTTCTGAGTGAGCAAGGTTTCGTAGTCATCGACCCGGGCCGGGAAGGTTTGGGTAAATTCCCGGCATTTTTCCTCGAACCCTTCGGGAAGGTCCTGGGCCAAACCGCCGACGCGGAAGTAGGAGGGGGTGAGGCGGGACCCGCAGACCCTCTCGAACAGAAACAGGATTTCATCGCGTTCGCGAAGAGAATAGAAGAGGGGGGTCATGGCGCCGATGTCGTGGGCATGGGTTCCCAGCCAGAAAAGATGGCTGGCGATGCGCTGGAGCTCGCAGAGAAGAACGCGGATGGCCTGGGCGCGCGGCGGAATTTTCAGGTCCAGAAGCTTTTCCACCGCGAGGACATAGGCGAGGTTGTTCGACATCCCGGCCACATAATCCAGGCGGTCGGTCAGGGTGATGCACTGGTGGTACGTCCTGTTTTCCGCCAGCTTTTCCAGCCCGCGGTGGAGGAACCCGATATCGGGCGTCGCCTTAACGACCACTTCCCCGTCGAGTTCGAGCACAACCCGCAACACCCCGTGGGTGCTGGGGTGCTGGGGTCCCATGTTGAGGATCATCGTTTCTTGGGCGGCCATGTCGCTGAATTCCTATTAGGGCTTCGTAAAAAATCCATCTGCGGCGTTGCGCTTCAACCTCGTCGTTGCGGCCCCTAAGGGGCCTCCCCCTCAGTTTTCACCGCCTTGCATCTGGAGCTTTTTACGAAGCCATGTCCCTGTGGCTTGTTAAGTAACTGTCTTTCCTCTTTTTTCAACGGGTGATGCACACTCCCACTTTCACTTCCCCTGACCCTTTATACCGTCTCCTCTTTCCCCCGTAAGGGGTAGTCCTTTCTCAAGGGGTATCCTTCCCACTCGGGGGTGAGGAGAAGCCTCCTCAGATCCGGGTGGCCTTCAAAGGTGATGCCGAACAGATCGAAGGCTTCCCGCTCCATCCAGTCCGCCGCCTTCCATACGGAAAAGACCGAGGAGATCCGCGGCGCGGGACCGGGAAGGGAAACTTTCAACCGCAGGAGGTCCTTGGTTTGCAGGGACCGGAGAAGGTAGACCACCTCGAACCGCGGTTCCCGCGGCAGGTGATCCACGCCGCAGAGATCGACCAAGTAGTCAAAGGCGCAGCCCGGCTCGTCGCGCAGAAACCGGCAGACGGGGAGAATGTCTTCCGGGCGAATCTGCAGGGTGGTTTCCTCCCGGAAGCGGGCGGTTCCCAGGACCGCCTCCGGCAGTTTCTTCTTGATTTTGTTTACCAGGCCTTCCGGGTCCATGGACGGTCACCTTTCCGCGAGCTTCTCTTTGCTGATCTTCTCGTGCAGTTTGAGGATTCCATATATCAGGGCTTCCGGGCGGGGCGGGCATCCCGGGATGTAGACGTCCACCGGGATATGCCGGTCGATCCCCTGAACGGTGGCGTAGGTGTCGAAAATTCCGCCGCTGCTGGCGCAGGCGCCCATGGCAATGACCCATTTGGGCTCGGGCATCTGCTCGTAAATTCGGATCACGGCGGGGAGCATTTTCTGCGTGACGGTTCCGGCAACGATCATCAGGTCGGCCTGCCGGGGCGAGGGGCGGAAGACCTCCATCCCGAAACGGGCCAGATCATAGCGGGCCGCCGCCGTCACGATCATCTCCAAGGCGCAGCAAGCCAGCCCGAATCCGGCGGGCCAAAGGGAAGAACGGCGCGCCCAGTTGACCACCCATTCCAGGGAGGAAGTGAGAACATTGTTTCCCAGATGCGACTCTATTCCCATTCCAAGGCTCCTTTTTTCCAAACGTAGACGAAGCCGACGAGGAGGATGGCGATGAACACCCCCATTTCAACAAGGCCGAAAATCTTCAGGTCCCGGAAGATGACGGCCCAGGGGAATAAAAAAACGGCTTCCATGTCGAAGACAATGAAAAGCATGGCGACCATGTAAAACCGGACGGAGAAGCGTTTGCGCGCTTCCCCGATCGGGTCCATGCCGCATTCGTAAGGGAGCATTTTTTGGGGGGTGATCTTCCGCTTGCCGAAAATGGCGGATAGAAAAAGGGTTACCAACGCAAATCCCACGGCCACGATGAAGAAAATGAAAATAGGAAGGTATTCCATTAACATGAGACGATCACCCTCCTTGAGGGGTCATGTTCCAGGAGAAGCGCAAAGCCTTCCCCAGTTTTGAATGGAAAGGGTCCTCCCGAAGGCAATGTTCAGGAGGAAGATCCGAAATGAAAAGGCACCGATACAATAACCACTAAATGGATTATCAAGAAGCGGACGCTCTTGTCAAGTTTTTTTTTCGATTTTTTTGATGAAGCCTTGCGGAACCGGGCCATCGGCAATCGGAAGATCCATTGACGGCCCCTTCTTTTCCGTGTTATAAATCACCCCGAAAGGGGGCGAAAAAGACTTGTCCAAGATTTTGTCGCCTGAAGACAAAAAAATCATCCGGCTGATTCAAGGAGACCTCCCGGTCTCCCCCGCTCCGTTCGCCCCCCTGGCGAAGAAATCCGGGATCGAAGAAAAGGAGTTCTTGAAAAGGGTTCGGGGGTTCATCCGCCGGGGGATGATCCGACGTTTTGGGGCGATTCTCAGACACCAGATCGCCGGATACCGGGGGAACGCCATGGCCGTGTGGAGCGTTCCGGAAGAGGAGATCGGAAGGGTCAGTCAGGCCATGACCTCCTTCCCGGCCGTGAGCCACTGCTATCTCCGGCCCGAACACCCCTGCTGGCCTTATAACCTCTATACCATGATCCACGGGAAGAGCCCCGAGGACTGCCGAAGGACGGCAAGAAGGATGGCCCGGGAGACCGGGATAAAGAACTACCGCCTCCTCTTTTCCAAAAGGGAGCACAAGAAATCGAGTATGAATTATTTTGGGTAACATTTCCGTTCCTCAAGGAAAGGTGGGTCACCAGGGCCAGGCGCTTCCAGGGCCCGGGGGCCGGAGCAGCCCGCTTAGAATTAAGGCGCGGATTTCTCCGTGGAGAGCGCGGGGAAAATACCTCCCGCCTCCTCCGGCGGAAACAAGCGTTGGTCCTCCGGAGCAAGGGGAAACCCGACCGATGCCTCCGGCGCGTTCCGGCCCGGCCGGGGCCAAACAGAGGCTTTGCCGCCATTTTTCCAAACCTCGAAACGGGTCCCATTTCGGAAAGAAGTAAACCGCCCGCAACGGTGGCGCTAACGCCGACATTAAAAAGAGGGGGGAGTCCTTATGAAACCAACGAAATCTCAAAAGCTTTTCAAGGAGGCTCAAAAGGTCATCCCGGGAGGGGTGAACAGCCCGGTGCGGGCATTTCGGGCCGTGGGCCTGGAGCCGCTCTTTGTCTCGCGGGCCCAAGGGTCAAAAGTCTATGACGCGGACGGCCGGGCCTATCTGGACTTCATGGGGTCATGGGGCCCGATGATCCTGGGGCACGCCCATCCCAAAGTTCGAAAGGCCATGGCCCAAGCCCTGGCAAAAGGCTGGAGTTACGGCGCGGCCACGGAACTGGAGGTTCGCCTGGCCCAAAAAATCTCGAAGGCCATCCCCTCCATGGAGATGCTCCGCATGGTGAGCTCGGGAACGGAGGCGGCCATGAGCGCGCTGCGGGCGGCGCGCGGGTTCACGGGCCGGGACAAGGTCATCAAGTTCGAGGGCTGCTACCACGGCCACGCCGACAGCTTCTTAGTCAAGGCGGGGTCGGGGGCCATTACCTTCGGCATCCCCGACAGCGCCGGGGTTCCTTCCTCTCTGGCCGAGCATACCCTGGTGGCGCCTTATAACGACCTCGCGGCGGTCCAGGCCCTTTTCGATCAGCACCCCTCCCGGATCGCCGGGGTCGTGGTTGAGCCCATCGCCGGGAATATGGGGGTCGTTCTCCCCCAAGAGGGTTTCCTGAAAGGTCTGGAGGAACTCTGTCGAAAGCACAGCGCCCTCCTGATTTTCGACGAAGTCATAACCGGCTTTCGTTTGGCCTATGGGGGGGTACAGAAAATCTACGAGGTGACGCCGGATCTCACCTGTCTGGGGAAAATCATCGGCGGGGGAATGCCCGTGGGCGCTTATGGCGGCCGCCGCGAAATCATGGGGACAATTTCCCCATTGGGCCCTGTATATCAGGCCGGGACCCTTTCGGGAAACCCCTTGGCCATGACCTGCGGCTTGGCCACCCTCGAAGTTCTCCAGGGGAAAGGGATCCACAAAGGAATCGAGCGGCTCACGGTTCGTCTTTGCCGGGGGTTGGAAGAAATATGCCGGAAAAAGGGTATTCCCGCCCGGATCAACAGAGCCGGGTCCATGTTCACCCTCTTTTTTACGGGAGATGAGGTTTTCGACTATATGACGGCAAAGAAGGCCGACACCGCGAAATATGCCAGATATTTTGCCGGGATGGTGGAAAATGGAGTCTGGCTGCCGCCTTCCCAGTTCGAGGCCTGCTTTCTTTCCCTGGCCCACACGGAAAAAGATGTCGAAAAGACGCTGAGGGCGGCGGAGAGCGCCCTGGAAAAAATTTGACGGTCTCGTAAATAGTCCATCAGCGGCCGCTGCGCGGCAACCTTTGAAAGGGTTTGATCCCGGCCCTTATTGGCTTCGCCGCCTGCCCTTTTGGCCGGGCAGCGAGAAGACCGGTTTGATCAACCGACCGGGAAAAAGATAACCCTTCAGTCACGGGTGGCCGGCCGCAACGGATTGAGGTCCGGATTAAAGGCCGAGAGGCGCTCCGGCCCGTGACGGAAAGGTTACGGAAAAAAGTACCCATTCAGTGACGGAGGGGCGGCAGGCTTTGTTGTTGGCCTGGGGGTTTGGGCGGTACGCGCCGGAAGCATCGGTCGGGATGAGCAGAGACTCGGAGAAAACCCTGAGACTCCGATATCAGCGGCGGGAGGACTTGGCCCCCGCCCACGAAGAAATCAGCGCTTATGATTCCAAGCGTAGCGCCCGGACCCCCAGGCCAGGGCACCTCCTGCTATTCACGCCGGACCTGAATCCGTAGCGGCTTCCCACCCTTGACTGAAGGGTTACGGAAAAAGGCAAAAAAGACTTGACATTTTTTTCGAGGGTATGCTAATTAGAATTGCCTTGAATGAATATTCATTCAGAATAATCGGCGGTGGTGCGGACCCCTTAAAAAACTTAATAAAATAAAGGGAAAGACTATGGCCATCCCGCTTCATGGAGAATAAAAAGCCGTACAAACAGCTTTTGAGATTCAGCAGCATCGGCCTGGAAATGGGTTTTTCCGTGGCCATCGGGGTGGGGATCGGGTACCTCCTGGATGATTACCTCGAAACGAAGCCATGGTTTCTGCTGATTTTTTTCTTCGTGGGGGTTGCCGCGGCCTTCCGCAGCCTTTTTGGGTTGATGAAAAAATTTGACCAGGACAAAAACTGAGGAAAAATCCCCGGCGCCGCCCTCCAGGTGGGAGACCGAAAAGGTCCGGGCGATCGAATGGAGAACCATTCAGATTCTCCTTCCCGCGGCGGCTGTAAGCCTGCTCTGGCAAAACTGGATTTTTTCGGTCGGCCTTATTTTGGGGGGGGCTGTGGTTCTACTGAATTTCCACTGGCTCTCCCTGATCATGGGGAAAATTTTTCTGGAAAGAAAACCCTGGCACGGAGCCCAGGCACCGATTAAGTTCTGCGCCTTGGTCCTGGCCGTTTTTATCATTCTGACGCAAACCCGAGTGCCTGCCGTCGCTTTTCTCCTGGGGACTTTGTCCCTGGTTCTTGGAATTTTGTTCGAAGCGATCCGGCAAGGTTTTCGGACCTAAGACAGGGGGATCCCGCCAAGGCGGGAGGCTTTTTGCGAAACCTTCATGGAAAGGATTAAAGGTTCATGGGACACGCGCCATTCACTTGGTTTTCGCACCTTCCCGTGATCGGGGATCTTCCTTCCCAGGTCTTGTTCGCGCTTTTTGTTCTCCTCCTGGTAACCCTTCTGGCCTATGCGGGTTCTTACAAGATCGCAAAGCGTTCCATGGAAGAAGCGCTGGTCCCCTCCAACCGCCTCAACCTGCGCACGGTAATCGAGCTTCTAACCGAATTTTTCCTGAAATTCATCGATGACATCATGGGTCATCACGGGCGGCGTTTTTTGCCCCTGATCGGGACCCTGGGGTTCTTCATTCTTTTTTCGAATCTGCTGGGCCTCGTCCCCGGCTTCCTGCCGCCGACGGACAACCTGAATACCACGGTGGCTTGCGCCCTGATCGTCTTTTTCACCACCCATTATGTCGGTTTCAAGGCCCACGGCCTGAAATATCTCAAGCATTTCATGGGGCCTTTGATCTGGCTCGCTCCCTTCATGTTTCTCATCGAGTTGGTAAGCCATCTGGCGCGGGTCGTGTCCTTGTCCATGCGGCTCTTCGGGAACATCATGGCGGACCACATGCTCTTGTCTATTACCTTAATGGCCCCTTCGTTTTTGGTCCTTCTCCTTCCCCCTTTGTCCATGTTCCTTGGCATTTTTGTGGCCTTTGTTCAGACCTTTATTTTTTGTGTGCTCTCCATGGTGTATATTTCCTCGGCCCTCGAGGAAGCAGAACATTAAATGATCGGGAGGTATTGATAATGAGAAGAAAGACGGTTGGGATTCTGGCGATGCTCTTTGCCCTGAGCTGGATGTTCGTCTCCTTTGCCTTTGCCGCGGACGACGCCGCGGCCAGCGACATGAAGAAATATATCGCCCTGGCCGCGGGTCTGGCCATCGGCATCGCGGCCCTGGGCGGGGGGATCGGGCAAGGAATCGCCATTAACGGAGGACTCCAGGGAATTTCCCGGAACCCGGAAGCCCAGCCCAAAATTTTCGTGGCCATGATCGTGGGTTTGGCTTTGATCGAGTCCCTGGTGATTTATGCCCTGGTTATTTCCATTCTCCTTTACGCCAAACTGTGAGGGTCTCGTAAAAAGCCTCCGGCCTCGGCGGGATCCCGCTTGGAGCGGGATTGAGCTTCAACTCTTGAAAGGGTGTAGGGGGCTGGGAGTAGAGGGTCGGAAAGAACATCGTTTCTCGTTCTCTTCCTCACCCTACTCCCCGTGCCCTGCCCCCTCTCCCGGTTTTTGCGCGCCTTGCATGGTGGGGGCGCGAAGCATCGCGCCCCTACAATCGAAACCATCGATCTGCCGACTTCCTGCGAGATCCTCAACTGGGAAGGTTTCGTAATAGGTCTCCCGCTTGGCCGCGTCGTTGCGGCGTACCGGCAGGGGTGGTTCGCGGATCGCCCTTGCTTTTTGCGCGTTGGGTCCGCGGAACTTGCAAGAAGGTCGGGCTGACCTTGTTCCGCCCGTTACCCGTTCCCCGCGGATTTCTCGAAACCACCAGCCTTGGGTCCTTCGCCGTCGTCCCGGCCCGGATGTCCTGAGGACAGACTCAGGAAGGAATGGAAGATGGACACCAGCGTTCTTTACAACGTCTTGCCTCAGGAAGCCTTCGGAACCCTGATCGCCGTTTATTTCTACCTGACCGGGCTGAGCGCCGGCTCCTTCGTTCTTTCCACCCTGGCTTTCGTCTTCGGGATGGAAAAATACAAACCCATCGGCAAGATCGGCGTCGTTCTGGCGGCCCTCTTTCTCATCATGGCTCCCCTGGCTCTTCTGGTCCATGTGGGGCAGCCCTTCAAGGCCTGGCATCTATTCGTCCACCTCAATGTCACCTCGCCGATCACCTGGGGTTCCTTCCTTCTCACTCTTTACCCGATCAATTGCCTGATCTACGGCTGGTTCATGTTCAAGGGCAACAAGCCGCTGACCAAGCTTTTCGGGACCATCGGCATCCCCCTCGCCGTTTTCGTCCACGGGTATACCGGCTTCATCCTGGCTTTGGGGAAGGCCCGGGCGCTGTGGAACACGGCCCTGATGCCTTTCCTCTTCTTAGTTTCGGCGATGGTTTCGGGCATCGCCCTCATGATCCTGATCGCCATCATCAGGGACCGTTTTTTTTCCAAGGAAAAGATTGTTAATAGGGATCTCGTCTTCGGCCTCGGGAATTTCCTGGCGGCCATGATCCTCATCGATCTTTTCCTGGTTCTGAGCGATGTGCTGGTTCTCCTGGTATCGCATGCGGAAGCCCAGGAGGTGGCGCACCTTCTCCTGAGGGGAAAATTCAGCCTTTATTTCATCGGGGTGGAAAACGTGATGGGGAAAATTCTTCCCGCCGTGCTCCTCCTGATTCCCCGGCTCCGGAACTTGACAACGGTGACCATCGCCTCCATCCTGGTGGTCGTGGGGATTTTTTTCATGCGCTATGTGGTCGTCCTGGGCGGTGAGTTTTTGCCCCTGGTTTGAGGGACAAGGAGGGATGGTCTCGTAAAAAGTCCATCTGCGTCGTTGCGCGGCGACTTCGTCGCCTCCCTCCTCCGTTTTTTCGCGCCTGGCATCTGGAGCCATTTACGAGGCCATCTGGAGTTATCTATGGGTAAAATGACGCGACGGGATTTTTTGAAGATCGGGGCCACCGGCGCCGCCCTGGCTGGACTGGGGGGGTCGTTGACGGGCTGCTTCAGCCCCGCCCCGGAAGTTCCGCGCAAGATCGCCCGCACGGCGGGGAAGCCGATAATGGTGGCGAGCACCTGTCGTCTCTGTCCGGCGGGATGCGGAATCCTGGGAGAAATCGCAGACGGACGGGTTACCAAGATCATGGGCAACCCCCGGCACCCGAACAACCGGGGGAAATTATGCTCCCGCGGCCACGCCGGGTTGAACGTTCTTTACGATCCGGATCGGCTTCTTTTCCCGTTGAAACGGTCCGGGGCAAGGGGGGAGGGGCGCTGGACAAGAATCACCTGGGAGCAGGCCCTGGAGGAAATCTCCAAAAGATTGGCTTCGCTCCGCCGTCAGGGGAAAACGGACGCCCTGTGGGTGGAACAGGGGATCGGGGGGGAGCGCGATCTTCTGTTCCTCCACTTCCTCAAAGCCTACGGCGGCCCCGCCGTTTTCAGCGACAGCAGCTTTCCCAACGAGAGCCGGGCTTTCGGGCAGAACCTCACTTGGGGGGCGGGGCCTCTGGTAAACGACGCCGCAAAAGCGCGTTTCATCCTGAATTTCGGGGCCAATCCCTACGAGAACCACGAGCAGTACGTTCCGCTCTCCCAGCGGATCATCGAAGGGCGCCTGAACAACGGCGCCAAACTGGTGACCTTCGATGTGCGTCTCTCCAACACCGCGGGGAAGAGCCAGGAATGGATCCCGGTAATCCCGGGAACGGACGGCGTTATTGCGTTGGCCATGGCGCACCATATTCTCCAACAGAGCCTCCACGATGCGGAATTTCTGAATAAGTGGACGAATGTTCCGGTGACGAAGCTGACCGAGCATCTGGCCCCCTACACGCCGGAGCAGGCCGAAAAAATAAGCGGGGTGAAAGCCGCGGAAATCCGGCGCCTGGCCGTGGAGCTCGCCCAGATAAAACCCGCCACCATTCTTACCGGGCGAGGCGCGGGAGGGCACCAGAACGGGGTGTTGACCGAGCGCTGCGTCTCTCTGCTTTGCGCCGTCATCGGCAATATCGACATCCCCGGAGGGAACTGCCTGCCCCGCGTCCTGGATCTCGGCGAACCCGGTGTGAAATCCCCTTTTTCTTCGTCCCCCCAGGCGTTTTCCGCCCTGAAGGAAGGAAAGGGAAACCCGGAGGTTTTCCTGGCGTATATGGCCAACCCGGCTTACGCGAATCCGGCTGCGGCCGAGGTCGTTCAAATGCTGAAGGACGAAAAGAAGACGCCCTTCCTGGTTGTGGCCGACACCCATTTGACCGAGACCGGCGCCCTGGCCGACATCCTTCTGCCGATGGCCACCTATCTTGAGAGCTGGAATTTGGAGACCCGCCCGGCCATGGATTTGGCCCCCTTCGTGAGCATCCGCCAGCCGATTACCGCGCCTCTGGGGAAATCCCTCGCCATGGGGGATGTAGCCCTAAACCTGGGAAGGCTTTTGGGGGGGACCTTGCGAAAGCCATGGCCTTCGCGAATAGCGAGGAGTTTATCGACCGCGTTGGGGCCCGCATCGCGGGGCTTGCCGGCGGGGGCGGGATCCAGGGGCTCAAGAAGGATGGAGTCTGGATCCAGGCGGGCGCCAAACCCTCGTATCGCTCTTTCGAGAAAAAAGGGTTTCCGACCCCTTCCGGAAAGGCGGAAATCTTTTCCAAGCGGCTTCAAGACCGGGGCCTTCCAGCCATGCCGGTTTATGAGCCGATCCAATCCCACCAGGACTTCAAAGAGGGGGATTTAATTCTGACGGTTCACCGGGTGAACGTCATGAGCCCAAGCCTGGGGAACGCCAAGTGGCTGGCGGAGATTTTCCACGCCAATTGCCTGTGGATGAACCCCCGGACCGCGGAGGCAAGGGGAATCCGGGAAGGAGACCCGGTCAAAATTACCTCCAAGGCGGGGGCGCTGACCACGAAGGCGCGGTTGTCCCAGGGAGTCCATCCGCGGGTTGCCACTCTGGCCGAAGGCCTCGGGCATTCGGAGCTGGGGAAAATCGCCAGGGCCAAGGCGGCGAAAACGGGCGATCTGGATTCCAGCCTGGTCTGGTGGGAGAAGGATGGAAACGGGGTCAATCCCCTGGCGATCATCCCCGCCGAGTTGGATCCCATCGCCGGCGGGGCGCTTTGGAATGACACCAAAATAACGATCACCAAGGCGTAACTTAAAACTATTAGCCACAGAGGTCACAGAGATCACAGAGCGTCAGAGCCACAACCGAATGTTTAAAATCTGCTACATTACCTGAAAATTTAAAAATATATGTGGGGCGCGATGCTTCGTGCACCTATAAACGTTTCGCTGATTTTTTACAAGATCATCTTTTGCTTTCATCTCTGTGTTCTCTGTGACCTCTGTGGCTAAGAAGCTGTTTCGCCCAAGATGCCGGGAAGCATCCGAAGGCCGGGGGGCTGCTTATGAAAATTCCAGCGATTCCCAATTTGCCGAAAAAAACCTGGGCGCTTATCGTGGTGATCCTCCTGGTGTTGGCGGCGATTCCGGGGCTGGGGCTGGTTCGGTTTACAACCACCCATCCTCTTTTCTGCCTGAGCTGCCATGAGAATCAGGAGCCCAGGCAGTTGTGGCTTCCTTCCCGCATCCATCCCGCCTCGGTGTCCTGCACGGATTGCCACTCGAGCCCCGGCGAACTCATCCCGCGAAAGTTCTCCGCCAGCGACGAGCTGATGAACCAAAACTGCCTGCGCTGCCACCCGACGATCCCGAACGGCGAGCAGACGGACCTCCGGAACGTGCGGATCGTGTATATATCCCATAAGCTTCACGCCGACAAAAAGGCGCTGTGCATCGACTGCCACCGAAACATCGAACACGACCCGCTCAACCCCCGGACCAACCGGCCCGCGATGGAGACGTGTTACCATTGCCACCAGGCGCACCCGCGGACCCAGGCGTGCGATCAATGCCACCCGATCAACCTCGTGTCCGGGAAAAAAGAGAAGAGTTCTTGATTGGCCCGCTTCTCTACCCGCCCTCCAAAATTCCGAGGGGAACCGCTCCGGTTTACAGGTCGTTTGTCTTCTGCTATGATCCTTCTGGATTCGGCAGGAAACCTGTCTTGCCCCCATCCCCTTCTTTCCCAAAGCAGGCCCGTAATCGAGGAGCAAGAGAGGGGGTCCTATGCGGAGGTGGCCCGTGCATTCCATTTTCGTGGGGTCTACCGGAAACCAACCCGGGCAGACGATCGTAGCCTGGGCTCTGGCGGAGAAACTGAAAGAGAAGGGTTTGAAGGTGGGTTTCTTCAAACCCTATGGCCTTCTCCCGCCCCCGGCAGCCTCATCTCCGGAATTTCTTTGCGACCGCGACGTTTTGCTGTTGAAGGAAGTTTTGGGTCTGACCGAAGAGGGGCAGACGCTATGCCCGGTGATGATGGCGGAAAATTCGCTCGGGGAAATATCCGGAAACACGGGAGAGGATCTCCTGAGGCGGATCGACGCGGCCTTTGAGGAGGTCTCCCGCGGAAAAGACGTTGTCCTGATCATGGGGGCGAAGGAGATCTTTTTCGGGGGAGAGTTATCCCCCCTTTCGGACAGCGCGCTGGTCAAAAGGCTGGACGCCACCGTTCTCCTGGCGGACCGGTACCAGCGCGACAACCTGACTTTTTACTCCATCCTCTCCCTGAACTCCTTCCTGGAGGGCCGGGTCAGGGCGGCCGTTCTGAATCACGTTTCTCCCGAAAAGATGGACCATGTAAAATCCCGCGTGATCCCTTTCCTTTGCGAGAAAGGCTTGAGATCCGCCGGCGCGGTTCCCGAAGACCCCCTCTTGTCCGCCTTTACGGTGGCGGATCTGGCCGAATGGGTGGGCGGCGAAATTCTGTGCGGCGCCGAAGGGGCCGGTCGATTGATCGTCTCTTTCACCATCGGCTCCAAGATCTTGGAGGCCCCCCTTTCCCTTTTCAAACAGGTATATAACAAGATCCTCCTGGTCCGCCTCGGGGACGGGGAAAAAGGTTCCGTGGGGGGAATCCTGCTGACGGGAGGAAAAGCGCCCAGCGAGCTCATCTTGCGCAAAGCCTCCGAGCAATCCATCCCCCTCGTTCTCGTGCCGACGGACACCTTTCAGACCATGGAACGACTGGAAAAAGCCCGCCCCGCCCTCGGGGTGAGAGACGATTACAAGGTGCGGCAGTTTCTCAGGCTGATCGACCAGGACCCGAAAGCGAAAAATTGGGTTGAATCCCTACTGTAACCCGGGCCCCCTTTGAGACGGCTTCGGGTTTTTGGAGCATAGGTTTCATGACCTGGATTCATCGGATTAATCAGATGACCCCCAGCGAAAAGGAAGGGCTCTACCGCCTGTTGATCCCCCCCCTCCTGTTTCGCCGCTTCGGGATCAACCCTCTGAGCTTTGCCAACGCGGAGGGGCGGAAATTGGCGCGCTTTTACTGCCCGGAGAGGGAAGAGACGGTTATGGTGGAAATCAAGCGCAGCCCGGAGGACCGGGATCCGATTTTTTCGATCCAGCTTTCCGACGGACCCGATTACACCCAACTCAGCTGGGATTTCCTGGTCGTCAATGACCCGGAAGGGGAGCGATTCCATATCGATGTGGATGAAAAAGGGCGCGACACGATGTGGGGACGGGCTACGCGCAATCTAAGAGAGGAGGAAAGGGCTCTGGGCGGCGGGCTCGCTCCGGGTCAGGTTCGCCGGGGGTTGGGGTTGACCCGGGAAATTATCGGCGGCCTCGAGCACTTCGCCCGCATTCTGGATATCAAGACGATCTCCCTGGAAGCGCTCTTTTATCACAACGCCATCGTTTATGAACGCTGCGGCTTCAGCTATTTCGAAGGATTGAAACGCATGCAGCGCATTCACCGGGCCTTTCAGAGCGGAGGAGATCTCTTCAAGAAGTTGAATCGGGATAACCTCTTTCGCCGGCCGGGGTTTGAAAACACCGTCCGCGGCCGTTCCTGGGCCATTCACGACGGAGTGATCAGCGAAATTGATGACGACATTCTGGAGGAAGGTTGGTTTTCACCAAAGATGTATCTGATGGTGGGAAAACCGAGGGAGGTAAGCACCTTTCCCGGGGCGGTCTATTGACGGTTTTGCAAAAAAATCCATATACCCTCTCGGCGCGGCATTAGGCTTCTCCTTAGGCGGAGGGGCAAACCGGTGAGGGCGGTACGCGCCGGAAGCATCGGTCGGGATGAGCAGAGACTCGGAGAAAACCCTGAGACTCCGATCTCAGCGGCGGGAGGCCTTGGCCCCCGCCCCCCTCCACGAAGAAATCAGCGCCTTATGATTCCAAGCGTAGCGCCCGGACCCCCAGGCCAGGGCACCTCCTGCTATTCACGCCGGACCTGAATCCGTAGCGGCTTCCCACCCTTGACTGAAGGGTTACACCCAAAAATATTTTTGACTTTCCTTTTTTTTCTCGTAACATAAACCCTTAAGGATTGGAAATCGCGGGGAAGAAAACTGATGGCCTTGTAAAAACCTCTCCCGCTTCAAGGGGGAGAGACGGGCGCTTTACGGGGTCATGTAAATGAACCGAACAAGGAGAACAATCCATGAGAATCCGCCTGAAGAAATGGCTTACGTGGTATCTTGTGGCCGCCATATTCGTGATCGGAATCACTCCGCGGGTTTACGCCGGGTTTGCCCCTTCGGAAGGCTTGGCCTTGACCTCCGGAGAGAGAGGATCGAACCTGGACAAGGTCCAGAAATTTCTCGAATTGAAAATGGTTCGGGAAAGGTTGAAAGACCTGGGATTCACGCCGGAAGAGATTCAGGGCAAGCTGAACGATTTGAGCGACTCGCAGATTCACCAGGTAGCCATGAAGGTGGATGACCTGAAAGTAGGGGGAGACGCCTTCGGGGTCATCATCGGGATCCTGTTGATTGTGATTCTGGTGATCCTCATCCTCCAGCTGACGGGGCATCGGATCATTGTCAAGTAGGACCGCGGGAAAGATTTCCCGGTCCGGGTCGCAACCGCGGAAAGGATTTTTGTGGATCGAGCAAGAAAAGGGCGCTTCCCCATGGCGAAGCGCCTTTTCTTTTTCTCCGCTGTTTTCATCTTTTTGGGAGCCTGCGCGGCAGTTTCGCCCCGCAAAGACTCCGGGCCGGCGAAGCTCATCGCCGATGTTCCGTTCTTTCCCCAGGAGATGTATCAATGCGGACCGGCGTCTCTTGCCGGGGTCCTGAACTACTGGGGGATTTCGGTGACGCCGGAGGAAATCGCCCAGGTCATCTACAGCCGGAGCGCCCGGGGCACCCTGGACATGGACCTCGTTTTCTACGGGGAGAAGAGGGGCCTGAGAGCCTTCCAGTATCCGGGAAGCAGCGATGATCTGAGGATGAATATCGAAGGCAGGAAACCCCTCATCGTCCTCGTGGATGAGGGATTCCTAACTTACCAGAAACACCATTTCATGGTCGTGGTCGGGTTTAACGATCAAGGAATTTTTGCCCACTCCGGCGGGGAAAAGCAGCGTTTTTATCCCTGGCCGCCTTTTCTGAAGACCTGGGAGAAGACCAAAAATTGGACGCTCCGTCTCACTCCGGATTAAAACCGTTCTTTCTCCCGAAACCGGCTTTTCGGGACTCAACCCTGTGTCTCCTCGGCTTGCTTCTGGTCTTGAGCCTGGGGATGGGCGGCTGCGCCCTTCCTAAAATCATTGTTCTGAAGGACCCCCTGACCCCCGAAGAGCATTTGGCTTTAGGAGTGGCTTATGAAAAAAAAGGGGAATTCGAGGGGGCAATCAAAGAATATGGTCTGGCCGTCAAAAAAATCCCCCTGGCCAATTTGAATCTCGGGAACGTCTATTTCCAGAAGGGCGATTTGGGATTGGCGGAAAAATACTACCGCCGGGCCATCGAAAAGGAGCCCGGCCACCCCGGCGCCTACAACAATCTCGCCTGGCTTTACTACACGAAGAGGGAAAGGCTGGGGGAGGCCGAAGAGCTTGCCCTGAAGGCGATGGAGCTGAATGCGGAGAAGAATCCCATCTACCAGGACACCGTGGAAAAAATCCGGCAACTCAAGAAAGACGGCCCAAAAGCGCCCTGACCGTTTCCGCCCTTATGATTTTTCCCTCCGGAAACCGGCATTTCCGGAGTAAATTGGCTTTTGGATCACCTCCAATTTTGTGGGTCGAGGAGATCGATCTTCTTGTTGCCTGGGCAAGGGACCCCTTGGCCGTAAGGGATTTTCTCTATTCGGAGAACCCATTGAAAATAATGTTTTTCGGAGCTAAGATCGATTTTCTTTTAAACGAAAGAAGAAAGATGACCTTAATTTTTTATTTGTGGAGACGCCTTTTTAACGGCGGGGAACGATGAACCTCAAGCGCCTCTTGCCGATTTACCTGGGAGCGATGCTCACGCCCATGGGTGGGGTGGGGATCCTCACCCTTTTGCCCGTGATTGCCCGGGACTGGGCGATCAGCATTCAATGGATGACCCTGGCCGTTACGGTTTACATGATCCCGTTTGTGGTCTTCCAGCTCTTTGCGGGCCCAATTGCGGTGATCTTCGACACCCGCAAAATCCTGCTTTTCGGATTCGGAATGTATGCCCTGGGCGGCTTCCTCTCGGGGTGGGCTCCGAGTCTGGAGTTTATGGTGGGATTTCGGTTTATCCAGGGATTTGGGGCAGCCTTTATCGCCCCGATTATCATGGCCTTAATCGGGGAGATGGTGGATCCAAAAAGAGTGGGAAGGTCCATGGGGATCATGGGGGTGATGTACACCTGCGGGGTGACCATGGGGCCTTTGATTTCGGGTTTTCTGGAGGTCTACCTGGGGTGGCCCTGGTTCTTTTTTTTCCTGACCGCTCTGGCCGCGGCAACCGGGATTCTTTACGGAGCGACCCATCGCCGTCCCGCCGACTCCCGCAAAGGGTCGGGGAAGATTGCCGATGCCTTCCTCCTGGTGAAAAAATCCTATTCCTATGCCGATGTCCGCTTCCTGAGTTTTGCCGCCTTTTTTCTTTTTATCGGGTTTATCGGCCTCATGACCTTCATGGCCGAGCATTTGAAGGCGGCTTACGCCTTGCCGTCCGACAAAATTGGGCTGATCCTTTCCACCACCGGTTTTCTGGGGATTCTGGTGTCGCCGTTCGCGGGGATCCTGGGGGATCAATGGGGTCGGAAGCGAGTCGCCTATCTGGGGGCTGTCTTCATGGTCTCCGCCCTTTTCGCTCTGGCGCTTCTTGATTACGGCTTCGAAAGATATCTCCTGGTTTTTGCTCTTTACGGAGCCGGCGCGGCAATCTGTTGGACATCCCTAAATACCCTTGCCGTTCAAATGATCCCCGACCTCCGCAAACCGGTGGCTTCGGTTTACAACTGCCTGAAATTCTCAGGTTACGCCGTGGCCCCCCTCATTCTGTCCCTGTTTTTTGGTATTTTCTCCATCGCCGGTGTCCGCTGGGCCTGTCTCGGCGCGATTCTGATCAGCATGTTCCTGACTTCCCGGATTCGCAACGCCCTGGCTTGATGGCTCGATAAAAAGTCCATCTGCAATTTTGGGTTTCATCCAGGGAGCGGAATCCCGGCCGCAGGGCGGATCACTCAGACGCCTTCCAGAAATTAATCTTGGGATCGGCGTCGCACTTCCGGCAGAAGACCAGGGGCAGCCCGTGGCCGCACCCGGAGCCCCAAATGTCGAAGACCCGGCAATCTTGGCAGAGCGCCTGCCCGCAGCCGTTGCAGACCACAACGGCCTCGTTTTTCCCGCAGACCTCGCAGTTTCTTCCTTCCGTGACCGTAATCATGAAAACCTTCCTCTGTGACGGGGTCACATCTTCAATTGTCAATACGGAATCCCGCCGCGATCTCAGCCAAATTTTTGTCGGCTTCCAGATGCCTTCGCCCCCTTTTAGCACAAGGATGATGGATGGCCCCCGGCCGTGGGGCATACCGGATAAACGTAACGTTTAGATTCAAGGTTCGTCGAAGTGAGAGATTCGGCGAAAAAACCAAAAGCCTGTCTCGGGGCTGAAAGGAATCCGTCTGTTCTAAAAACTGCCCCTCTGTATGCCTTGATTTTAAATTGATTTAAATTTTATTTTGACAGGAGAATTATAGGATGTGCCATACCCGAAACTTACCAGATCGTAAGCATTTTTTCAAGGAATGAGTCGCCTTACGGTAATTATTAATTTCCCAAATTTTCCAGGCAAGGCCGGGCGCTTTGACAAATCCTGAAATTTGATCCAATCCGTTATCTCTTCCGAGGTCGCGTCATGGCGAGGGTGAAGATGGTAATGAGAATTTTGGTTCCGGCGAGGATTGCGCCGGTCCAGGTACCGGAGATCTTGGAGGAACCGATTCTCCTGCGGTAACGCACCGGGACTTCGAGAGATCTGAGCTTTTTTTGGGCCGCTTTGATTTGCATCTCCACCGTCCATCCATAATCACGACTAACCATGCCGAGCTCTTTTAGGGATTGGAATGAGATCGCCCGAAACGGGCCAAGGTCCGTGTAATTCGCCCCCCAGAACCATTTCATCAAGAGACATGCCAACCAATTGCCCAAACGGGCTTGGGGGGTCAAGGCGCCGGGTTCGCGAACTCCCAAGGTACGCGAACCCATAACGAAATCCGCCTCGCCGTTAAGGATCGGATCTATAAGCAGGTCCATTTCTTCGGGAAAGTCGCTACAATCTCCGTCAAGGAATACGACAAGATCCGGCTTTTGAAGAGCTTGGATCCCGGATAGACATGCAGAGCCGTAGCCCCGGCGGGATTCAAAGACCACCCGGGCGCCGTTTGCCCGCGCAACCGCAGCGGTTTTGTCGGTAGAACCATTGTCCACCACAATACAGTCGTCAATCCAGGCAGGGATTAAGGAGATCACCTTCTTGATGGCTTTTTCCTCATTGAAAGCGGGAACGATAACGGCAATGTTAGCCTTTCCGCGCATACCCAACGGCCTCTCCGAGGTTTATATCTTTTTTCCCTTTCTGCCATTCCCAAATCAACAAAAGCCAGACCGGAACAAACTGCAGCCAAACAAGGCAGGTATCGAAGATGCTCGCCTGCCCTCTGGCGTCAAAATAGAAGCGCAGATAGGAAAGAGGAAGCAGCCCTGTAAACAGCAGGAGCGAGACCCGAGGCTGGAGGGCAAGAAGGGGCAGCATCCAGAGATAATACCAGGGAAATTGAGCAGGGCTGAGAAGAAACAAACCGGCGATTATCAGGAGAAAGCGGGAGATCGAATCATTCGGCTTGTGCCCAGGCTTGCGAAGTAGCCAAAAGACCCAAGCAAAGAAAAAGCCGGCAGCTACGATCCGCGTCATTAGTGGAGCATAGCCGACATCCAAATTAAGAAGTGGGATTGTGAATTGCACGACCCAAAGAAGGAGCAGGAATAGAGAATCATTCATTTCCCAATGGCTCAGGTATGCCAAAAGCCCGGAGGAGGAATCCAGGCCGGTAAGCAAAAAGGGAAGAAACATTACGAGAGCCAGAGAGGAAAAAGCTAATAAGGGCGGGAGAAAACGTTTGGGTTCACGGAGCACAGGCCTCAAAACAGCGGGAAGCAGAAAGGCGGGCCAGAATTTTACGCCCACGGCCAGGCCAAGGGTCACAGAGGCGGCAACATAGCGGCGCTGGATTGAAAAAAGCAGCCCCCCCAGGATGAAGGGGAGGAGAAGCAAATCCATGTGGCCTGAATTATACGTCTCTTTGATCAAAAGGGGATTCCACCAATAGACGACCAGCCCCATCGCAGAAAGATTCAGCCGGCGCAAGAGGAGGAAAAGAAGATAAAGAGTGAATAAGTCTGCCGTAAGGAGCACCAACCGCCACCCGGTAAGATTCCAAGGGCTGAGAAGGTGGGAAAGGGCAAAGGCGATTTGGGAAATGGGAGGGTAGGGGGTTATCAGCCAAGGATAATTTACCCGTTCCGGAATGGGTCTTGCCTCTTTGGCTATGTGGGAAAGTCGTTCGGGGACAGGACGGCTTCCCGGCTCCAAAACCTCCTGGACAGAATACAAATAGGGATTGAGCCCATGAGCAACCATCCCTCCGTCCCATAAATAACGATAATAGTCGTCTTCCAGGATCGGGGTGGATGAGAGCAAAATAAAGCGAGCCAACAGGCCGGTGAAGATTATGCCGCAGGACCAGCATTTTCCGGGTAAAAGCCGCTTGAAACGCAAAACCATCCAAAGATAGAAGACGCCCGCGGTGGTCAATAGGACAACCATCGAGAGAATCGGTTTTTCGATATTCCTCCGTTCATAGGAAAAATCAGAAGATCCCACGGAAAGGATAAAAAAAAGGCTGGCGAACGCGATCCCCGCCAGCCCCCAGATGAAATCGGTATGATTCAGAAAGCCTTTTCTCGGATTTTTCAATTTTAATGATTTCAGAAATAGAAGAACGTCTTGGCCATGCCACGGTGATTATTCTTTTGAGTTTGCCGGAGGCTGCGCCCCCTCGGTAGATGTCTTCCCCGTTTCCTTTTCCTGGGGCAGAATTACTTTTGTGCCGCTTCCCTTTCTCTCTTTCGACGGTCCATCTCTTTCCGGGATAAAACAGCCGCTCGTGGAAAAGGCAAGGATAGATAAGGAAAGCGCAAGGAGAAGGCCCCGCCATTTTTTCCCAGGCATAATCCGGGAGCCGATAAACAGCGGTTTCCGCCTATACTTTCTTAAAGAGAATTTCATGGACCTGGTTTACCCGCACTGGGGCCTTGCCCCGGCGAGAAGGCAACGGTGGGAGGCCAAAGGCGAAAAAAAGGAGCAGCGTTTTCGTTTCGGCTTCTTAAGGAAGGTCTGTCCGCGAGGAGAAAAGGAGGGTGGAATTCCGAGACTCGCCCAATTCGCGGACAGACCCCATTTGCTTTTATGGCAGCAGCGCGGCGGTTATGGCATCAACAAACTCCGGGACTTCAGGAGGCGTCCGCCCGCTCACGATCTGTCCATCGATGGCTGCGGCCCAGTCGGGCATGAATTTGCCGCCCATAATATTTACGGCATCTTCACTCGCGAGCCATCCCGTGAGTTTCTTGCCTTTTACCAAGTCTGCCGCAGCAACAGGGATCGGGCCGTGGCAGATCGGGGCAATCAATTTTCCGGCCGCATAGGCATCTCTCAAGAATTCGAGATGCAGTATTGTGATCCGCCAGGGATTGAACGCCCCAGGGATATACACCAGGTCAAAATCCGACATCTTCAGATCTTTTTCCTTAATGATTTTGTAATAGCTGTCCGGAATCTCCTGGAAAGGAACCGTTACCCCAAAATTCCCATGCCTCACATCCAGCCCTAAGAGGGCTGGCCGTGACTGCATGTAAGGCGCGAATAATCCGACACTAAATTCCGCTCCTCTGTACATAAGTTCCATGGCCGGACCACAGAGTTCGATATCTTCAAAATCGTCGGCTACCATAGCCATAACCTTTTTACCCTTGAGGATATCTTTATGCTTATCTTGAAACCCCGGGTCGATGACCTTACACAATGCCCTCAGGACAGCAGGGGCGTCAACGGTATCTCTGCCGGTGATGAGCTTGCCGTCCGTCACCACCGATTCGCTCCGGTAATCCGCAACTTTTCTCAGCATGAAGTCGACAACCCGATTGCCGGTGACTTTTTTCCCGTTTACAACTTTAAGATGGATCAGAGGCAGGATTCCGCCGCCGATAGCGGCTACCGGAACTCCCCGGTCAACAACAGCCTTGATGAATTTGAGTGCCACATCATCGGGCTGCATGATATCGCCGGAGTGGCCTCCCAGAATAATGATAGCGTCATAATCTCCGGGCTTGGCAATGGGATAATCCTTTGCCAGACCTTCACCTTTCTGCATCACGGCCGGGGGCAACAATCTATTTCCGTTAAGGCCAAGGCCGCTCATGCCGCCGCTCAAACTTAACCCCCACATTCCCAGAGGTTCCGTCGGAATCCCGATCATCGGTTTGGGGCTTTTCCAGAGATGGTTATTATCCATCACGAATTGAGGCGTTCCGCCAAATTCGCCGACATAGTCGCCAAAATAATAGGCTTGCCAATCGCTAAACTCACAGCCGACCACCAAGCCGATCTTTTTCCCGGCCAAAGGCCCTTTGGGCTTGATTTTCCCGCCGTAAGGACCTGCCCATGCAATCACAGGTCCATCCTTAATGATACTGATGCCTGTTCCCTCGGCGACTTTCAGAAAGGGTGACTCTGCCGATACAAGGGACGCACTACCAAAACAAACGAGACTGACTGCCAAGACTATTCCGATGAATCGATTCACAGCTTTTTCCTCCTTTGAGTTGTTTTTTTTTCAATATGAAATGAAAAGCTTCCGCTTCTTGGGCTCCATTGCATATCCTCTTTGCCGTTTATCACCCGCCTTCCCATGAGTAAAACATCATTCTTCTACCTCTAAAAATTGACCAAAAGAAAGGCCCCAAAGGGATTTTCTGAATCCCCTTGGAGCCTTCCTATCAGATCGTTCTGGAAAATCAATTTCAAAAATCCTCCAGAGGTACAAGGTCGGGTTATTTGAGACGGCAAGAAAAGATGATTGGAAAATAAAGGAAATTGAAAGGATTGTCAAGTAGCATTTTGGCCTTGTGCATTTTGGCCTTGCGGGGGGGAGAATCTCAGGCTCAAGACCGTAAGGGAAACCACAACCTATTGGGGGTGGCTCCCGCCAGCCGAAAGTTTCCAAAGCCAGTTCAAGAACCTCAAGATTCAACAATCGTCTTCATCCGGTCTCCTTGACACCCATGTTTCGATTTCCTATACTGAGTTGGAGTTGCACCTTCCCAAAATGGATGGAAGATCGGGAGATTTTGGGGGGTTGGGTAATATTTTTTGATCACGGAGACAACTCATGAAATTCTTTCTGGACAGCGCGAAAATCGACGAGGTCCGCTATGCCCGGGACATGTGGAAGATCGACGGCGTGACCAGCAACCCCCGGCACGTCCGCAACAGCGGCAAGTCTTTCATGGCGGCGATCCAGGACCTGGCCCGCGAGTTCGCGGGGACGGAAAAGCCCATTTCCGTCGAAGTCAACCCCCACCACTCCACGGCCGAAGCCATGGTGGAGGAAGCGGTAAAACTCGCGGCTCTTTCCAAGAACTTCGTGATCAAAATCCCGGCTACGGAACCGGGATTCAAGGCTCTCTGGACCCTCAGCGACAGGGGAATCCGCACAAATCTGACCCTCGTCTTCTCCCCCATCCAGGCCCTTCAGGCGGCCCGCCTCGGCGCCTCCTTTGTTTCCCCCTTTGTGGGCTGGAAGGAATCCGCCGGGGAGGAAATCTCCCACATGGTGGAGGAGATCGTCACCATTTATCAAAATTATACTTTTAAAACCGAAATCATCGTCGCCGCCGTGCGCAACTCCCGCCAGATCGTTGAAGCAGCTTTGGCCGGCGCGGACATTGTGACCGCTTCCTTCGACGTTTACAAAGAGGCCGTCGAGAACCCCTGGACCGCCTTGGGCCTGAAGCGCTTCGCGGACTCCTGGGACGCCACCCCATACGAATAAAAAACGCATAGAGCATAGCGCAGAGGGCATAGGGAACAAACGTAAGGCGCAAGGGGATAAAGACGAACGGATGTATTGCCAAATGAAAATCTCAAAGTTCGTAACACTCTATCTCTTTGAAAAAAGGAATTCCGTCAAGGCCAAGCGGTTTTAGAGCCCGGGGGCCGGACCGGCCCGCTTGGAATCATAAGGCGCCGATTTCTCCGTGGAGGGGGCGGGGACGATACCCCCCGCCCGCTCCGGCGGAAACAAGCTCTGATCTTCGAGGCCAAGGGCCAACCCAGCCGATGCTTCCGGCGCATTCCGTTCCGGCCCCCGGGCCCCGACAGGGGCGGTCACAGAATTTTTTCAAAACTCTAAACTGACACCAAAATTCAAATTGCAGAGGGAATAAGACCAGACGCCTAATTTTCTTTTCGCTCTCGCGCCTTGCGACTTACGGTTTGTTTAATATTTGGAGCTATTCATGATTCCCACTTCCATGCAAAAAGCTGTCTTTGTCGGCCATGACAAAATCGAAGTTCACGAAGCTCCGGTCCCCGAGCCGGGACCGGGAGAAGTTCTTTTGAAAACGAGATACTGCGGCTTGTGCGGTTCGGATAAACGCCTCTTTCACAACGGGACCCCGAACACTCCCGGACATGAGCTCACTGGAATCGTTATGAAGAACGGCCCCGGGGCCGGCGCTCCCCTCGGCGCCCGGGTCGCGCTCTACATTCATCATTATTGCGGGGAGTGCCGTTTCTGCAAAGTCGGCGAGACGAATCGGTGTGTCCACGTGCTCGGGGGACAGGTCGGCTTCAACCGTCCCGGCGGGTATGCCCAGTATCTCACCGCTCCCGCCTCCTGCCTCATCCCCCTTCCCGAAGATATTGCCGACAGCGAGGGGGTCCTGCTTCTCGACACCATCGGCACGGCAACCTATGGAATCAAATACGGCCTGCAGACCCTCAATTCCAAAGCTCAGGCCGGCAAGGCGGCCGTGGTCGGCCTGGGCCCGCTGGGTCTGGGCAGTCTCTTGATCCTTTCCACCCTTGGATTCAAAGATGAGGTTTATGGTTTCGATCCGGCCCCCGCCCGCATGCAGGCCGCCCTTTCCTGGGGGACAAAGGAGATCGACCCCGGGAAATTATCCGAACAGGGAGATTTTACGATTGTGGTGGAAGCCACGGGCCAGCAGGCCGGACGGGATATGGTCTTGGACCTGATCGAACCGGGCGGTTGTGTGGTCCTATTCGGCCAGAGCCCGAACCCCTGGACCGTCCCGGTCAATATCAAGTGGCGCCGCAAGGATTTCGCTCTGGCCCACCCCTTTTACTTCCCGATCGGCATGGTGGGCGAATTCGCGGACATCTTCCGGGCACGGGTCAAGCAGTACCGGGAAATGATTCAGCCGGTCGTCCCTCTCGACAAATTGGAGGAAACTTTCAGGGATTATTGCGAAGGAAAAACGTTGAAACCTCTGGTGAAGCCGAACCGGGATTAAGAGGGTAAAGGGTCAAGAGATTTTTCTAATTTTAGGCATTGGTCTATCACCCCACCGCCAAGGCAATTACTCCGATTACAATTGCTGCCGCAGCCGGGAGCCGCCGCCCGGCATCCCCTTCAGACAACAGACGAGACCCCATCACGGCCCCGATCAGGATGCTCACCTCCCGGGCGGGAGCCACGTAACTTACCGGCGCCGTAATCATCGCCGTAAGCACCATGATGTAGGAAAGCGGGGCAAGGGCGGCCACCCCGATTGCCTCCCAGCGGTGCCTGTGCCATTCCTCCCGAACTTCCCCCCATTTTTTCATGGCCACAGGCCCCAAGATGATCACCCGCCCCAAGTTGGTGCAGTAGTCCTGCAGAAGAGGGGGGATGAGCAGAGTGCTCACGGCATACTTATCCCAAAGGGTGTAACAGGCGATCAGAAAACCGGTGAGCAGACCATACGTGACCGCCCGTTTTCGGCTGCCGCCGAGAGTACCGGACCCGCTGGTTAGAAGGAACACTCCTCCGGCAACCAGTAAGGCTCCGGAAAACGCAATGGCGGACGGGCTTTCGCGGAAAAAAAGGATGGCCGCGATCGTAGAGAGGGTGGGACCCGTTCCTCGCGCCAGCGGATACACAAGAGACAGGTCCCCAATGCGATATCCTCTCTGGAGCAATAAAAAATAACCCACGTGAATCAAGGCGCTTCCGGCCATAAACCCGATTTGGATCCAACCTAAATCGGGTTTTTGCCAGAGGTATAGGATCATCGCCAGGGGGGCGTAAAAGATCGTCGAAAGAGCGGCAAAGAGCCAGACGAAGGCCGCGCCTCCGCCGGCGCGTTTGGCCAGAAAATTCCAGCTGGCGTGAATAAAGGCCGCGGAAAGAACTAAGGTGAGAGCAAAAGCGGTCATGATTCCTCCGCAAATAAAACCCGTAAGGCGCAAGTCGCGAGGGCGCAAGGGGAAAAAGCCTGGCGCAAAGCGCCGAGCGCATGGCGAAAGATCGAAAGCGCGCCCGAAAAACGCAGGGAGCAGGGGGCTAAATTCTATTGCAAATTGAAAAATGCAAAGTGCAAATTGCAAAAGGCCCGGCCTACCCCTTACCCGTTTTCCTCAGAATGACCCATTCAGCTCCGACCACTCCCACCAGCAGGGCTAAGCAGAGGATGTAGGGGGCCCGAAGACCTACGGCATGGGCCGCGATCCCTCCGAAAAGAGGCCCTAAAACCACGCCGCTTCCCAGGATGGATTCATGAAGACCGGCCCCCTTCCCTTTTCTCTTTAGGAGACGGACCGCATAGTACAGGCTGGAGTAGTAGGTCAGGCTGGCGCAAAGGCCGAGCAGGAGGAAGGCCAAGGCAAAAACCCATTGCCGGCTCGACCCATAAAGCAGCAGAAGCCCTGCAGCGGCCAGGAGCTGCGCTCCGAGGAGATAGAATTTGTTGAAGTGCCATCTTTCGCTCCCCCGGAGAAAAAAGAAACCGAGGAATTGGGCCAGGCCGATGCAGCTCATGAGCAGCCCGATCGCGTAAGAACTCATCGTCAACTCCCGGGCTAATTTCGGAAATTGGTACCGCGCGTTCCCCAGAATAAAGAAGGAAGCGAAGTTGGCGATCCAGATGGCGTACAGGAATCTCCTCCCGAACTTCGTCTCTTCGGACTCGGGAGGCGGGAATTCGGTTTCCATTTCAGGCTGAATGGCCCGATCTCTTGCAGATGCCCGCATCGCCAGGAAGAGGAAAAAGCAGAGAACGGCCGCCAGCCAGAAAGGAAGGCGGGCGTGGAGGGCAAAAAGAAACCCGGCCAGGGTAGGGCCAAGGAGATGGGAGGCGGTCCAGGACATGTTGAAGCTTCCGATGTTTCGGGCGAGCCCCGAACCGTTCCGGGATTCGGCGACCCAAGCCTGGAAAGCCGGCCAAAAAATGGCCATTCCGCAGCCGTTGAGGGCGGCCAGAGCCAAGACCCCTTTCACGTTCGGCATTTGGGTCATCAGCAGGCAGGAAACGCCGAAAATCAGGGGGCCGGTGATCATGAGCGTGCGCCTTCCAAACTTGTCCGAAAGCCGGCCGGCAAGGTTGGCCAGGACCATGTGGACCGAGGCGGTGATCGTTCCGATCAAACCCAGCTCAATCGGATTTCCCCCCAGGTCAATGACCACTAAGGGGGCGGCCAAATAAAAAATGCTCGCGCTCAGGTCCATCCAGAAGGGGACCACGGTGATCATCAATTTTTCATTGATCTTCATCATGAAAAGGAATCGCTTTTATTTGGGGAGAAGGGAATATGGGGAAAAGGAGGATTGCCGCGCCGGCCAATAGTCTCATCTCCAAATCTCGAGAGGGAGAAAGGATCGCTCCAAATGCTTATCGGGTTCTTTCTTGCCCCCTGGATCCTCGAACCCTGAACCCTATTTTCTCTTAATCTTGTTTTCTTCGAGGAAATCTTCCAAAACTTCATAAGGTTGGGCGCCGACAAGCCCTCTTTGGTTGATTACAAATGTCGGGACCGCGGTAAGGCCAAGTTGATGGGCCCTTTTCCAATCGGAATCCACCGCCGTTTTGTGCGTCCGCATTTCCAAGACTTTTCCGGCGTCTTCTTCGGGAAGCCCAACCTTTTGCGCTATCGATACGAGCTCTCCGCTTTTGGCAATGTTGATCCCGTCCACAAAATAAGCCCGGAAAACGGCATGGTGGAATTCCTCCCCCCGGCCCTTTTCTTCCGCCCATTTGCCCAGCTCCTGCGCCAGCCGGCTGTTGTAGGTTTTTTGCCGGTCTCCCAAGGGCAGACCCGCCTCTTCCGCCGCCTTCCGCAAACGCGCCTTTATCTGGTCGATGCTCACCGGTCGTCCGGCAAAAAGCTCTTCCAAGGTGAGGCCTTCCTCCGGCGTTTCCGGGTGGAGGGGGAACGCCCGCCATTGGATTGCGGTTTCAAAATTCTCTCTCAGTTTTTCAATACGCCCGGTAATGAAGTAGCACCAGGGTCAGACATAATCGGAAAAAACTTCCAGGGTCGGCCAGCCTTTCATTTTCCCCTCCGGAATTCCATGGCTCTTGCTTTGTTTCATTCTATTCTTCTCCCCTTCGATTTTCCAGAAGAATTGTGGAACCAAGAGCCCAACCGCAGTTCTTCATGCCTCTTTGAGGCACCATAAACCATGAAAAGGCGCCAGCTTCCATCCGGAAGGGGCTCTTTCCCCCTCTCCCAAGATTGGGAGAGGGATCGGGTGAGGGTTGTTTGGGCAGCGCTGCCTGGGGTCTTCTTTCCAGGGAGTCACCCTCACCCCGCCCCTCTCCCGTAAACCGAGAGAGGGAGTTAACGGGTCGAGAACCTACAAAGGTCTTTTCGGAGCAGAGCACGCAGGGGCCGCAGTAATTTGCTGAGATCGGAAGATCTCCTAATTGTTTCCAGCGCAGAAAAGGCCGGCCCTGAAGAAGGCGGAGGGGATGGGTCAGACTGATATCGATGGGGTGACCTTCCTCATCTCCTCCTTTAAACAGGGCGCAAACCGAGTTGCCTGGAAAAGGCGGAGGGAAAATGTTATATTTTAGAACAGTTTTTTCTCCTGTGCTCTCGGTTCTAAATTTTTTCAAGGGGGGTTTTCTATGGAAATGATGAAGGGGCTGGTTTCTCACCCCAGCGGGGATTTGACCCTCAGCGAGGTGCCCGTTCCCAGAATCGGGGAAAACCTGTACGCCCCGCGGGACGTGCTCCTGGAGGTCAAATACTGCGGGATCTGCGGCAGCGATATCCACCGTTGGAAAGCGGACAAGACGGGGGTTAAGTTTCCCCCCAAGAAAGTTGTTTCCGGGCATGAAATCGTCGGCGTCGTGCGCGAAATCGGGGCCAAAGTCACCCGATTCAAGCCCGGCGACCGGGTGGTTTGCGAAATCGTGACGTTCTATTGCGGCCACTGCCCGGCGTGCCGGGAAGGGCGGTACAACATTTGCAACACCTTGCCCCCCATGGAGGGGCGGGCCCATTTCATGACCGGCGGCGGCTTTGCCAAATACACGGTCTGGCCCGAACAGCAGCTCCACAAGCTTCCCGACAGCATCGGGGACCTCGAAGCGGTTCTCCTGGAGCCCACGGCCGGCTCCGTCCACAGCATCATCACCCGCATGGGGATGAAGGCCGGCCAGTCCGTGGCGATCCTGGGGCCCGGGGCCCGGGGAATCCTGATGATGCAGGTCTGCAAAGCGATCGGGGCCGGTCCGATTTACGTCTCCGGTCTGGACCGGGACGTGCCCGTTCGTTTGGCCATGGCCAAGAGACTCGGGGCGGATGGCGTGATCAACGTCGAGAAGGAGAACCTTCGCAAGAGAATTTCCGAGCTGACCGGGGGCCTGGGCGTCGACGTAGTCCTGGAAAACACCGGTTCCGTGGAACCGATCGATGAGTCGCTGGACATCGTGCGCAAGGGAGGCCGGGTTCTTTGGGCCGGAGGCGGGATTCGCGGCGGCATCGTCGCCCCGGTGGACACCTACAAAATCATCGTCAAGGAGATCGACGTGATCGGGGAAATATCCCAGATCCCTTATGACTGGCACACCGCCGTCTATTTGGCGGGAACGGGCAGGGTCCAGCTGAAACCCCTGGTGACCCACCAATACGACCTGGATCGGTGGGAAGAAGGATTTGACCTGGCGGCGACAAGCAACGAGTGCCTGCGGGTGGCGATAAAACCTTGATGGTCGCGTAAAAAGTCCATCTGCGGCGTCGCGGCACACCTGTAGGGGCGATTCATGAATCGCCCCTACTCCTTAAATTGTTTGCGCCTGGCATGTGGGGGCGAGCGGCGCTCGTCCGATCATGGGCGGCCGGTTTGAATCAACGTTTTTCTTGGATCGTTACGGGGGACCAGGCGCCTAACGGCAAACCGGCTCCGGACCTTTTTTTGGAAGCGGCCCGGCGGCTTGGGTTTCCCCCACGGCATTGCCTCGTCCTCGAAGATTCCGAGGCGGGAGTCTTGGCGGCGGCCGCCGCCGGAATGCCCGTCCTCCTGATTCCGGACCTCAAGCAGCCTTCCGCTCAAACGGCGGCGTTTGCCTACCGGGTTTTTCCTTCTTTAAAGGAAGCCGCCGAGTTTGTCGAAAGAACAGTTGGCGAATAGTGACTTTTTACGAGATCATCAATCGGGACGATCTTCTGAATTTCCAACCTTGCTGATCTCGAAAAAAGTCAGCAAAACGATGGTTTCGTAAAAAGCTCCAGCTGCAAGGCGCGCAAAAACTGAGGAGTGAGGCCCCTTAGGGGCCGCAACGACGAAGTTGAAGCGCAACGCTGCAGATGGACTTTTTACGAAACCATCAACCTTCGCTCGTCCCCGAGGAGAGAAGATGAAGGATTCAAAGGGCAGAAAATTCATTCTCCAAGACAATGGTTCTTTTTCACCCCCGGAACGCAAGCAGCCCCTGCCCTGGAGCGCTCCCAAGCCGCGGGAAGAAGATCCGGACGCCCCCGAGAGAATCCGGCGCATCATGGAAAACCCCAGCTATCGCCGGGCCGACCAGGACCTCGATTTCCTGAAGCGGGATGAACTTCGGCCGACTCGTCTGGAGCTGGAATTTCTGAAGCCCGAGTTGACCTTGGAGGAGTTCGGCGTTCGCGGCACCATCGTCGTTTTCGGCGGGACCCGCATCATCGAGCCGGCGGCCGCCAAACTCAAAGTCGATCGGGCCCGCAAAGCCTTGGCGGAACACCCGCGAATTCCCGAGCTCGAGCATCGCTTGGATGTGGCCGAGAGGATTTTGGCCAAGAGCCATTATTATGATGTGGCTCGCGAACTCGGTCGGATCGTAGGTCGGGCCGCGAACTGCCAGGAGGATTGCCGGCTGGTGATCGTCACCGGCGGAGGCCCCGGTCTGATGGAAGCGGCCAACCGGGGAGCCTACGATGTGGGGTCAAAATCGGTGGGGCTGAACGTTTCCCTTCCTCAGGAGCAATTCCCGAATCCCTACATCACCCCCGAATTGTGCTTCCAATTCCGCTATTTCGGCCTGCGCAAAATGCACTTTCTCCTTCGAGCCAAAGCCATGGTCGCCTTCCCCGGCGGCTACGGGACCCTCGATGAAATTTTTGAAACCCTCTGCCTCATCCAGACCCGCAAGATCAAACCCGTACCCGTCATTCTCGTGGGGGAAGAATATTGGCGCCGGGCTTTCGATGTCGCCTTCCTCGCGGCCGAAGGCACCATCGATCCGGAGGATGCCGAACTGTTCAACTTCGCCGAAACCGCCGAGCAGATCTGGAAAATCATTACCGACTGGTACGAACAAGGCCACGAAGGGCTCTTTGGATGATCGGAGCCGGGAAGCCCCTGCCCGCGCCCGCAGCAGGGGCGCCCCTCCCCTGCGGGCCCCATGAGGTTGCCTCCCTGATTTACAAATAAATTCATAATCTTTTCCTGCCCCCCCCGCCCATTTTCCCCCTTTGCTTCCTTTCCGAGGATTTTCGATACTCCCCTTTAACTTCTTCTTTCAGATTCTTTCGCCTCCGGACGAAAAGTTTAGTGGGCTTTTTGCGGAAGCCTTTTCCAAGAACGAAAAAATGAGGCCGAAAGATGATATTTATGCGCTTTCCCGTATTCACCGCTTTGCTCCTTCTCGTCTCCACAGGTTTGGCGCCGGCAAGAATGCCCGACTCTGTTCCCCCCTCCCCGAGTAAAGGGACGCCCATCTATCTCTATCATCGCTTCGGTCATGAAATCACGGACAGCATGACCGTATCCGTGGCCCGGTTCGAATCCCAGCTGAAAAAATTCAAGGAGGACCATTGCCCGGTGATCCCTCTCCGGCAGTTGGTGGACTCCCTCCTCAAGAAGACGGCTTCGCTGCCCCCCCGTTCGGCGGTAATTACCGTGGACGATGGGCATATATCCGTCTATACGCAAATGTTCCCGCTGATCAAGAAATATGGGATCCCCGTCACGCTTTTTCTTTATCCCTCCGCCCTTTCGAATGCCTCGTATGCCATGACTTGGGCTCAACTTCGGGAAATGAAGGAAAGCGGGCTTCTGGATTATCAGGGGCATACCTACTGGCACCCCAATTTCAAAACCGAGAAAAAGCGCCTGCCGCCGGAGGAATACCGCCGTTTCGTGCTCGAACAGTTAAGGAAGGGGAAAGATAAACTGGAAAAGGAGTTCCATTCGCCAGTCGACTTACTGGCCTGGCCCTTCGGCATCTGCGACGAAGAGCTCATGCGCCTGGCTCGGGAGGCCGGGTACGTGGGGGCCTTCAGCATGGAACGCCGCGATGTGAATGGATCGGAGAATATGATGGCCCTTCCGCGGTATTTAATTGCGGACCCAATGGGAAAGAGCCGGGAAAAGAAATAAGGCACGAAGGGAGATTTTCAGTGCAGGAAATCCGAAAGATTCAAACGCCCAAAGGCAAGAATAACGCCACCCCTCCAGGGGTTCTGTCTCCAAAGCAAGTCCTCATCCTGTTGCTTTCCGTCCTTTTGTTCGTCCCCGCGGGGGCTCAAAGCTTTCCGTCCGGGAAGGTCGTCGACCACTTTACCGGCAAACCCGTGGAAGGGGCCGTGGTGACCCTCGGCAAGACCCTGCAGCGGACCGATGCCCAGGGACAATTTTTCAAGTCCAACGGAGACAACCGGGTTTTGGTCAGAGCGCACGGCTATCTCCGCGCCGAACAGAGCTTCGCCCCCCGCCAGGAAATCAAGCTCGTGCCCTTCTCGCCAAGGGCCCTTTATTTGTCTTTCTACGGAATCGGGGACCGCGGCCTCAGGAACGCCGCCCTGAACCTAATCCGGGAGACCGAGCTCAATGCCTTGGTCATCGACGTCAAGGGCGATAAGGGAATGATCCCCTTCCCCAGTTCGATTCCCCTGGCCCGCGAAGTGGGCGCCCAGAAGCTGATCATCCTCAAAGACATGAAAGGGATGATTCAGTCTCTGAAAGAGAACGGGATCTACACCATCGCCCGCATCGTCACCTTCAAGGATCCCCTTCTCTCCATAAAGAGGCCGGACTGGGCCGTGAGAAATTCCGCCGGCGAAATCTGGCATGACCAGGAAAAACTCACCTGGGTGGATCCCTTCGTGAAGGAAGCCTGGGATTATTACATCCAGGTGGCGATCGAAGCGGCCCAGTGCGGATTCGATGAGATTCAGTTCGACTATGTCCGCTTCCCCGACTCGATGAAAGTCCGCTTCTCCCAGCCCAACACGGCGGAAAATCGGGTCCGGGCGATCACCGGATTTCTGATGGAGGCGAAAAACCGTCTGGCGCCCTACAATATCTTTCTGGCCGCCGATATCTTCGGGTACGTGCACTGGAACTACAACGACACGGATATCGGGCAAAAACTGGAAAATCTGTCTCCCCATCTGGACTACCTATCCCCCATGCTCTACCCTTCCGGTTTTCAGTTCGGAATTCCGGGATATCGGAATCCGGTTGCGCACCCGCACGAAATCGTGTATCTTACCCTGAAAAAAGCCCAGGAGCGGACCCAGCTGCCATCGGTGCGTTTCCGGCCGTGGCTTCAGGCTTTCCGGGACTATGCCTTCGACCGCCGGCACTTCACGGCGAAGGAGATCAACCAACAGATCTCGGCCGTGGAGAAATTCGGCTCCAACGGCTGGATGCTCTGGAATCCCCGGAATGTTTACAACGGGGAGGGCCTGAAGAAAAAGGATGCCTTTTGGACCCGGGCCCAACCCGGAGAGGGTTCGTAGAACCCCCGGTCTTCTGCGGGTACGAGCAAAATGCATTGGCTCTTCCATCCCCTGGTGAATACGCCGGCACCCCCCCAAATCCCTTTGGCCATGCGGATCACCCGGAGAAGAGAGGGGATGAAACCGGGATATTCTTTCCTCTTTTTGTCCCTGTTTGCCCTTCTTTGGGGCGCGGGCCCCGCCCCGTCCTCCGCCACCCAGGACCTTCCTTACTTGCCGGGTGAAATCCGGGAAGAGAGGCTTATCCCCATTGCCGAAATCATCGAGGAGGCCATCCGGGCCGGCAAAACGCCCGGGGCGGTCGTTCTCGTCGGCCACCGCGGTCGAATCGTTTTCCGCCAGGCCTTCGGGCACCGCGCCCTCGAGCCGAACAAGCTTCCCATGGCGATCGATACGATTTTTGACCTGAGCTCCCTCACCAAAGTCATCGCCACCGCCCCGGCCGTCATGCAATTGGTCGAGCGGGGGAAAATCCGCCTCCAGGACCCGGTTGCGACCTATTGGCCCGAATTCAAAACCCACGGAAAAGACCTCATCTCTGTCCACCAACTCCTGACGCATTATTCCGGATTGCGCGCCGGAATAGATTTGCAGTCGAAAGGGTCCGGGTATTCGTCCGCCATGACAAAAATCGCCGCCGAGAGGCTGGCCTCCATCCCGGGCACCCAGTTTCTCTACAGCGATTTAAACTTTATCATCCTGGGAGAGCTGGTCTTCCGAGTTTCGGGTCAGCCTTTGGATGTTTACTGCGCTGAAAACATTTATGCCCCGTTGGGAATGAAGGACACGGGGTTCCGCCCGGGAGAATCGCGGCCCTCCCGGCTGGCCCACACCCAATATAAGAAAAGGGAAACGGGGAAAAGGCTCTGGGGGGAGGTGCACGACACGACGGCCTTCCTCATGGGCGGCGTTGCCGGCCACGCGGGCCTTTTCTCCACAGGCGACGATCTGGCGGTTTTCGCCCAGGCTTTTCTGGACGGGGGCGCGGCCAAAGATGCGCGTATTTTGAGCCCTCTTTCGGTCCGAAAAATGACGACCCCCCAAAATCCGCCGAACAAGACCGTGCTTCGCGGCCTCGGCTGGGATATCGATTCCCCGATTTTTTCCAGCCGGGGGGAATTGCTCCCGGTCGGCTCTTACGGCCATGCGGGATACACGGGGACCTCGATTTGGATAGACCCGGTCTCCCAAACCTATATCATCCTCTTGACCAATCGCGTCCACCCCGGCGGACAGGGGGACGTGGTCTCCCTACGCTCCCAGGTTGCCAGCTGCGTGGCCGCGGCCTTAGGTCCCGACGACACGGCGCGAATTCTTTCCTCCGGGCGTTCCCTCACCGGCCGTCACGAGCTCCTGAAGAGCTTCACCGGCCAAGGGCTGCGGAACGGCCGGGTTCAGACCGGGATCGATGTCCTGGCGGCCAATCAATTCGCCCCCCTGGCCAAAAAGCGCGTCGGTCTGATCACCAACCACTCCGGTCTCGACTCCAAAGGACGGCGGACCATCGACCTGCTTTTCAAGGCCCCAAGAGTGAAGCTGGTTTCGATTTTCACCCCCGAACACGGGCCCGCGGGGCTTGCCGACACGAAGGTCCCCTCCTCGACCGATTCGGCGACCGGCCTTCCCATCCACAGCCTGTACGGGGAGAGCAAACGCCCGACGGAGAAGGCGCTCGCCGATCTGGATGCCCTGGTGTTCGACATCCAGGATGTGGGGGCGCGGTTCTACACCTATCTCACCACCTTGGGCTATGCCCTGGAGTCGGCGGCGGAAAAGGGGAAGGACTTCTATGTCCTGGACCGCCCGAACCCGATTACCGGGCTCTCGGTCCAGGGTCCTGTTCTGGATGCCCGGCTGAGATCGTTTGCCGGGTATTTCCCCATGCCGGTTCGCTACGGGATGACCATCGGCGAGGCGGCGCAGATGTTCAATGCGGAAAATAAAATCGGAGCCAATCTGCACGTCCTGAAAATGCATGGCTATCAGCGGGCGGACTGGTTCGACGAAACCGGCCTGATGTGGGTCAACCCCTCTCCGAACCTGCGGACCCTGGCGCAGGCGACGCTTTACCCGGGGGTGGCCATGGTGGAGGGGGCCAACGTGAGCGTGGGGCGCGGGACAGGGACGCCCTTCGAGCTCATCGGCGCCCCCTGGATCGACTCGCGCGATCTGGCAGGCTATCTAAACAAGCGCCGGATTCAGGGGGTTCGGTTTGTGCCGGTTCAGTTCGCGCCGGCCGGCCACCAGTACGAAAATCGGACCTGTCAGGGAGTCCAGATCGTTCTTCTCGATCGCCAGGCTCTGGACTCGCCGGCGATGGGCGTGGAAATCGCCGGCGCCCTCTTTCAGCTTTACCCCAAAAACTTTCAGATCGACAAGACGATCCACTCGATCGGATCCCCGGAAGTCCTGAAAGCCCTCAAAGAGGGAAAAGATCCCCAATGGATTTTTCTCCGCTGGCAGTCCCCCCTCCGGGAATTTATCGAACTGCGCTCAAAATACCTTCTTTATTGATCCCCGCGGGTTTTTCCCGGCGAGGCTCCGGATTTTTTTCGAGGAGACGGCGGAGAGGTTCCTATTGGACAGAAGGGTTGGGACGGATTGCGGGCGGGGTCTTTAAGGAAGCGAAAAAATCTTGAGGGCTTTTCGCCGGCGGGGTTTTCCCCTGCTCCAGGTCGGCCCGATCCTTTTTTCCTTTCGCGGCCTGCCGGGTTGCTTCCGGGTCACTTCCTTCGGCGTGATATTCCCGCAGAACCCGGAAAAGATACTTATGTGTTTCCGGAAAGGGCGGGATTCCCCCGTATTTCCGCACGGTCCCCGGTCCGGCATTATAGGCCGCCAACGCCAGGGAGAGATTTCCGGAAAACTCCTGGAGAAGGTATTTCAAGTGCCTCACGCCCGCTTCGACGTTGGCCAGCGGATCAAAAGGATCTTCCACCTGGTAGGCCTCCAATACGGAGGGCATCAGCTGCATCAAACCCATCGCCCCCTTCCGGGACACCGCCTTGGGATTTCCCTCGGACTCGACCTGGATGATCGCCTGCACCAGCTTCGGAGGAACTCCGTGCTCCGTGGAAATCCGCGACAGGGCCGTTGAAAAGCAAACCGGCTCCGCTCCGGTTTCTTCCTCGTAGACCGGTTCTTCCGCCGGATCGAAAACCTCCAAGGGCGGCCCGGGCTTATTGGCCGGAATACCGCCTATGGCCATGGTCAGAACCGTGACGATCGAGATGGTTATCATCGGCCAACGCCAACTCATGAACGACTCCGCTCCTCTGCAACGAATTTTCTCGGCCCGTTTCGCCAAGGAAATCCCATTTTCGAAGTTCGCGCCCGGAAATCAATTTTGCCCGAGGTATTTCCCGTCCTGCGTTTGGAAAGTTTGAGAAAGGGGGTTTAAAATTTTCTCCGCGAAGACAGCTTTCAAAAAAATGGCGATCAGCGAATGGATAAATCGGAGTGAATAAATGATAAGGAATTATACCACAAAAAATTAAGCGCAATCATTTTTTTTCACGAGCCCCTCACTCCCCGAACATTTTTAAAAAGCGAATGAGGTTCAGGGTTCCCCCTTCCACCTTCATCTCCTTGCCGATCGTCAAGAGGGGGCTCCGGATTCCCGCCGCCATTTCTTTCCAGACGCCGGAGTCCACGGTGACCGCGATATCCGGCCGGTCCGGAAAGAGCCGCCGGATTTCCGCTACTCCCCCGCGGACATGAACGCTGAAGGCTTCGCCGGTATCGGGGAAACGGAAGCCCACAATTTGATTTACGCCTGCGCTTTTTTCCGGATCCAAACGGACCGATAGAGCTTGGAAAAAGGATTCCAGCGGGAGGCGATGGACCGTTTCCCGGTCGGCGGGGAGAGGGGCCTTGCCCAGTCGAAGTTTTCCCTCCTCTTCCCGAGCTTGCGTCAGATAATAGTTTCGCGCCGTCGCCGCGTTTTGTTTCAACCCCAGCGCCCTCAGAGCGGCGCCCTTCAGGTTTCGGGTATCCTGATTATCGGGTTCGAGCTGCAGAAGAGGATCCGTCAACTCCAGGGCCCATTGGTAATCCCCGGCGGAAAACGCCTGGCGGGCTTTTTCCCTGAGCGCCTGTTTTCCTCCGGCCAGATCCGCCAGGCGTTCGGCCCGCTCCCCGGGAGAGAGAGGGAAAAGGTCGGTCGCATTTCCCCCGAACCAACCCATGTACCCGTCGAAAACGCCGCGCACCGACCATGCCACCGTGCCGTAATATTCCCGGAGGTAGGGGCGGCCGGCCAGGTGGGGCGGGAGTTTCACTTTGCGCACAATCTCCTCGGGCGGCAGGCCGGCATTCATCCAGCGAATCGTCTGGTCGTGCACGAACTGGATCGCATCCCGGTAATGAGTGAGGGTTTCATAAATCCGGTCGGCACCGGAAATCGGCCGCGTGTGCAGCGGCACCAGGTGGTCCGGTTTGAGCTCTCTCATAATGTCCAGGCTTCGAACCCACAGATTGACGTCGCGGTAGGCCGTTCCGCGGATGGCATACAGGTTGGGAAAGGATTTGTAGAAATTGTCCGCCGCCAAAAGAACCTTTTTATCGGGAAGCCAGACGACGATCTGGTCCGGCGTCTCCCCGGGCGCATGGATCAAAACCATCCGAATGCCCGAGATTTCGAGCTCCGCCCTCTCCCCGGAAAAGGTCCGGTTCGGGAAAACCAGCGCCGGCGTGACGTTCGCATCAAAAACCAATCTGGGCCCGATCCCCGCATGGAGGAACTCCTCCGCAGGCAAGAGGCTTCCAAACTGGCGCAGGGAACGGCGGTAGACGGTCTCGCGGGTGATGGTCGCGACCCGGTTCAGCCAGTACTCGGTGCTCTCGTGGGCCCAGATCTCGGGGCGGTGATCCCCCGCCAGAATCCGAGTCCCGAAAGTATGATCCGTGTGGAAATGGGTATAAATAATGGCTTTCACCGGCTTGGCGGAAATTTGGGCGAAGGCTTCCTTGACGGGCCGGGCCGCCTCGGCGCTTTCCATGGTGTCTACGATCACCACCCCGTCGCGCCCCTCCAGGAGGACCGAGTTGGCCAGGCCGAATCCCACCGCCACATAAACGCCTTCGGCGACGCGGATGACCTCTTGCCGAAACTCCTGCGCCTGGGCCGCCAAATCGGGAGGGGCCGCGGGGCCGTTCGGCTTCATCCCCTGCCTCGGCGAACATCCGCAAAGAACCGCAATTCCCAAGACGATCAGCAGATATCCACGTTTCATGCCTGCTCTCCCTGCCGACCTCTCTTTTCATCCCAACTGCGCAAGCCAGAAAGAAAGAGTGATCATCGAAAGAAGGGTTGAAACCATGATGTCCGAAGACATCAGGCTCTTATCGGCCCCGAGTTTGGTGGAAAGAAGATAGGACGAGAAAGCCGTCGGGCAGGCCAGGAGCACGATTCCCACTTTGAAATCCAGACCCCCGACCCCCAGCCAGCGAAAGAGCATCCATCCCGCTCCGACCATCAGGAAAAGTTTGAAGCAGCAGGCGAAAGCGGTCGCCTTGTAGTCCTTCCTGACTTTTTCGAACGAAAGATTCCCGCCCATGGAGATCAGCGCCAGGGGCAGGGCCAAATCGGAAAGGAAGCGGAGAAAATTGACAGCGAAGGTCGGGAAGGGGATTTGGAAGTAGGAAAGGAACAGTCCGGCCATGCAGGACAGAATCACCGGGTTGGTGACCAGGGCGTTCTTGAGATCCACGATCGACTTCCAATCCATGGACCCTTTCAGGGGCCACGTCAAAGCCAGGACCGCCGCCGCATTCACCAGGGGGCTCATGAAACCGATCAAAACGCCGCCGCGCTGCAGCCCTTCCTCGCCGTAGGCCGCCAACAGAATCGGCAGACCGATGTAAGTCAGGTTCCCCCAGAAAGAGCCCTGGGTGAATGAACCCACCTCCCGCGGCGGCAATCTCAGAAGCCGGGCTACGAGGTAGGCACCCGCGCCGCAGGCCAGGACCCCCAAATAGCTTCCGAGAATCAGCCGGGGGTTGAAGTTCAAATCGAAGGAAGCCGTCCCGATTTTCCAGACCAGCAGAGCGGGAACGGCTACGAAATAAGCCAGGTGGCTGATTTTATCCAGAAAGAATTTATCGACAAAACCGATGCGGCGGATCGCAAACCCGAGGGCGATGATGAGAAAGACTGGAAGGACGACATTGAGAAAAACCAAAGGTGCCTCCTAAAGGTTTCGAGAGGCTGAGGTTTCAAGGATTGGGTGAACGGAGCCTGCCGAAACCGGAGCGGGGCCCTCCCAAACAAAAAGAAGAGCCTTCTTGCCTTGGTTCGCTGCGGGAGGACGCGGCCGTGATTCCCGTGTGGCCAAGGGAGTTTCCTCTACGGATTGCGCGAGGGTCCTGATTTTTTTACCGCAGAAACTTGAGCATCTGATCCAGAGGATAGGTGTTGATCACGTCCTTGGCCTCGATCCAGCCTCTTCGCGCCGTAAAGACCCCGAATTTCATCAACTCCAGCTGCTGTGCGCTGTGGGCGTCCGTCGAGATCGCCAGCTTGGCCCCCATGTCCCGGGCCATTCGGGCGTCCACATCGCGGAGGTCCAGACGGTCCGGGTAGGCGTTGATTTCCAGAACGACGCCGTAGTCGAGGGCCGCCTGAATGACTTCTTTCAGATTCACCTTGTAGGGTTCCCGTTCCAGAATCAATCTTCCCGTAGGGTGGGCCAGGATGTGAACGCAGGGGTTCCGGATGGCCCGGATGATCCGCTTCGTCATCTCCCCTTCTTCCATGTTGAAGCGCGAATGCACCGATCCCAGGACGACATCGCACTCCTCGAGGATGTCGTTTCTCAAATCCAGCGTTCCGTCCCCCAGGATGTCGACTTCAACCCCCTTTAGAATCCGGACCCCGGCAACCTCGCCGCTGGCTTTCTCGATCTCCCGTAAATGCTTCGCCAGCGCCTTTTCGTTCAACCCGCCCGCTACGCGCACCGCTTGGGAGTGATCGGTGATCGCGAGGTAGGAATATCCCAGTTCTTTGGCTTTCTGCGCCATCTCCACGATGGAGTTCTTTCCGTCCGTGGCCACCGTGTGCATCTGCAGGTCGCCGCGGATATCGGCAAGCTCGATCAGCTTGGGAAGTTTCCCTTCCTCGGCGGCCGCGATTTCACCCCGGTCCTCCCGCAGCTCCGGCGGGATGAAAGGAAGGCCCACCGCTTGGAAAACCTCCTCTTCCCCGGCCCCGGTCAGCCGCTCTTCATCGCGGGCCCGAAAGACCCCGTACTCGCTGACCTTCAGCCCCATCCCCTTGGCCCGCTCCCGGACGGCCACATTGTGGGCCTTCGATCCGGTGAAATAATGAAGGGCGGCCCCGTAGCTCTCCTCGTCCAGGACGCGCAGATCCACCTGCAAGCCATTCCGGAGGCGAATGCTCGATTTCGTCTCGCCCTTGGAAATCACATCCTTCACTTCGCCGTAGGTCACGAACCGATCCATGACTTTCGAGGCCTTCGGGCAAATGGCCAGAATATCCAGATCCCCGATGGTCTCGCGCCGCCGCCGGAAGGAACCGGCCGGATCCAGACGCTTGACCCCGGGGACCTCCCGCAGGTACCGCCCGAGCGCTTCGGCATAGGTGAAACCGGCGGACAGCTTGAAACGGCCGATCCCGGCCCGAAACTGTTCGATGGACTTCAGAATCTTCTCTTCCGTCTTCTCTCCCATCCCCGCCAAATCCCGCAGGCGTCCGGCCCGGGCCGCCTTTTCCAGCCGGTCCACGGAATCGACGCCCAGCTCGTCGTAAAGGAGCTTGACCTTCTTCGGGCCCAACCCTTCGAGCCGGAGAAGCTCGGTCAACCCGGGGGGCGTCTTTTTCTTGAGTTCCTCGAGGGATTGACACTTTCCGGTTTTCACGATCTCCGCGATTTTTTCATGAATCGATTTCCCGATCCCGGGGATCTCCTCCGGATTTCGGCCGGTCTTGACCAGGTCGTGGAGACTCTCGCTCATCTCGCCAATGGTTCGGGCCGCATTGCGGTAGGATCGGATTCGGAAAGGGTTTTCCCCCTGGATATCGAGGATATCCGCGATTTCGGTGAAGATATCGGCGATGGATCTGTTTTCCACGTTTTCACCCCCTCTTTGGCTGAAGGGAAAGGTGGGTCGGATCGAATCAGCATGATCAGGATTCAATCGCAAAAAGCTTTTCGGCGGCGCTTTTCGGAATGGTTACGGGATCGAGGTTTCTTGGATCTATATCAATTCGGCTTTTTCCAGCCCCTGAAACACCTTGTCGACAAAAACCCGACAGGGGGTTTCGCCGTTGGAAAAACAACGATATTTCTCTTCGTCCCGTTCCCGCCAGATGCAGATTCTGCAATCCTGGGGAGACAGGACCTGCATGAGGTAGGAGATCTCCGCCTCCGTCAGTTTGGTCATCGAAATCCTCTGTCCTGTTTCGATACGTGCGAACAAAGGGCAAGAATATTCCTTTCCTGAAAAAATGTCAAATATTTTTGAAAATTCGCAGTAACCCTTCAGTGACGGGGGCCCGGGGCAAGTTTTGTTGTGGCCTGGGGGCCGGGCGGTACGCGCCGGAAGCATCGGCCGGGATCTTGGCTTGCATCAACGAAACCAAAAGAGTTTCCGCAAAGAGAGGCGGAGCCCTAAGGGCCCGCCCGATCCCAGGGAAGGACCACTGCCTCGTGGTTTCGCGAAGCGCGACGCTGCCCCCGCGCCCCGGCGGGGGCTTGAAACGACTTGAACCCCTTATATCTTTTGAAGAGTGAGGGAGGCAAGTCCCATATATTCCTTGACAATCCTTGTTTTTTTTCATTATGATTGGGAGAAATGAAGACGGGTTGCCCTCAATAGAGGCGCCGAGCGCGGCGTTCATTCCGGAGAAAAAGCCCATGCCCTACAAAGATAAATTTTTTTTCAATTACTACCTGCCGACCCGGATCGTCTTCGGCGCCGGGGAGCTGAAGAATGCAACCCGGGAGATGGACGCCCTTAAGATCAAAAAGGCCCTCGTGGTAACGGATGCAGGATTGAAGGACAGTCCGATGGTCCAATCCCTTCTGTCCGGGCTCGGCGACCGGGGGGTTCTCTTCGGAGAAGCCATTCCCGACTCTTCGAATGAAGTCGTGGCCAAAGGGGCAGAAGCCTACCGCGCCGCCGGCGCCGACGGAATCATCTCCATCGGCGGCGGCTCCTCCATGGACACGGCCAAGGGCATCGGAATCCTGGCCAAAAAAGGGGGGAACGACCTCCGGGAATTTTTCGGGCTGAGCAAAGTCGGGGAGCCGATTGTCCCTCACCTTGCCATTCCCACCACTTCCGGAACCGCCAGCGAAGTGTCCATGTTTGCCACGATCAGGGACCATGGGTCCAAGGTGAAGAACCTCATCTCCGATCCCCATCTCCTCCCGCCGGTCGCGATCCTCGATCCGCAGCTTACCGCCGGTCTTCCCCCGATGATGACCGCGGCTACGGGGATGGACGCCCTCTCTCACGCCATTGAAAGCGTTCATGCCCGGTTTTACGAACCGATTTCAGACGGTCTGGCCTACCAGGCAATCCGCCTGATTGTCACCTATCTTCCCCGGTGTCTGGAAAAGGGGGATGACCTGGAAGCCCGCGGCATGCAGGCGATTGCTTCCACCATGGCCGGAATGGCCTTTCAGAACGCCCTGGTCGGCTGTGCCCATGGAATCGCCCATGCGCTCGGGGGCATGTTTGGGGTTCACCATGGTCTGGCCAACGCCATTCTTCTTCCCCATGCCATCCGCTTCAATATGCCCGTTTGCGCCTCCCGCTATCGGCGCGTGGCCGAATCTTTCGGTCTGGATATCCGGGGAAAGTCCGACTTGGAAATCGGAGAAATCCTGGCCCAGGCCGTTGGGGAATTTGCCCGCAAAACCGGATTGCCGCAAAAGCTTTCGGCGATCCAGATCCCGAAGGAAAGTTTCCCGGAGCTGGCGAAGATCGCATTGAACGATCCGGGGATGAAATCCAATCTCCGCAAGGTCACCGATCCCCTGGAAATTATTCCGGTCTTGGAAGCCGCCTGGTAAGAAAAGAAGAGATATGGAGCCTGCCGACAGACAAAGGCATCTGCAAGCCCTCCCGAAAGTCGATGAGCTTTTCCTTCACCCTTCCCTGCAGGCTCTTTTGAAAGAACATTCCAAGCCCTTAGTCGTCGAATCCATCCGCCGGGTCGTGGACAAAAAGCGGCAGGAGATCCTGAAGAGCGACACGGGGCGGGAATTTCCCTCCGCCGGCATGGGTCTCGAGAATTGGGTCGGCGCCGTAAAGGAGGATTTGGCGGAGATCCTCCGCCCCTCCTTGCGCCCGGTCATCAATGCCACGGGGGTCGTCCTGCACACAAACTTAGGAAGAGCTCCCCTGGCCGCGGAAGCCCTAAGGCATATCCTCGAAACGGCGGGAGGGTATTCCAATCTGGAATTCGATTTAACCACCGGGGAGCGCGGCTCGCGCTACGAGCACGTGGAGGAGATTCTCTGCCGCCTCTCCGGAGCCGAATCGGCGTTGGTGGTCAACAACAACGCCGGGGCCGTTTTTTTGAGCCTTAACACCCTGGCCGAGGGGCGGGAAGTCGTCGTCTCGCGCGGTCAGCTGGTGGAGATCGGCGGCTCCTTTCGCATTCCCGACGTGATGAAAAAGAGCGGCGCCCGTCTGGTCGAAGTGGGCACAACCAACCGGACCCATCTTCGGGACTACGAACAGGCGATCGGCGAAAAAACCGCCCTCCTCTTGCGGGTGCACACCAGCAACTTTCGGATTCGGGGTTTCACCGCCGAAGTCCCCCTGCGGGAATTGGCGGCGCTGGGCGGCGCGAAAAACCTCCCGGTCATGGACGACCTGGGAAGCGGCTGCCTGATCGACCTCACCCGGTTCGGCTTGGACCCCGAGCCCACGGTCCAGGAAGCGATCCAGGCGGGGGCGGATGTGGTGACCTTCAGCGGCGACAAACTGCTCGGGGGGCCCCAAGCGGGAATCATCGTGGGCAAGAAGCGCTGCTTGGACCCGATCAAGAAAAACCCTCTCCACCGGGCCCTGCGGATCGACAAACTGACTCTGGCCGGGTTGGAATCCACCCTGCGGTTTTACGTGGCGGGGGAGCAGACTCTGAGCCGGCTGCCTACTTTCCGTATGCTCACCGGTTCGATGGCCGATCTGGAGCGGCGCTCCAAACGTTTCATGAGAAATCTGACGAAGGGGGTCGGCGCCCTATGCCGGGTGCGCCTGAAAGACGATTCCTCCCAGGTGGGAGGAGGCGCCTTGCCGATTCAGGAGCTGCCCACCAAGGTCCTGGCCCTTTCTCCGGGGACCCTGTCGGCCGCCGATTTGGAAAAACGCCTGCGGAACGGACAGCCGCCGGTTGTGGCCCGGATCCGGGAAAACGAAGTGCTCCTGGATCTAAGGACTGTGGCGAAAGAAGAGGAGAAAGCGTTGATCAAGGCTTTAAAGGATGCCTTGATGGATTGACGGGTTTGATTTATTACTCCGAGCAACCATATGTTTACCTTTTTTGGCCAGCTGCGTTTCGCTCCCTCACCCCGCCCTCTCCCCTCGGGGGAGAGGGCGGGGTGAGGGAGATTTTGCACGGTCAGGTGGAAGCTGTTTTACGCTCTGGGCAATAACACCTCATTTGGAGATATTTCGGGTTTCTATAATTTTAAGCACTTTAGTGCATTTAAGGCCTTTTAGGCATTTCTTCCGGTCTTTCTGAGGTTTCTATGGTTCACGCGGGAGTTTTGGTCTTAAATAAGTCCTTCCTGCCCGTTCAGATCACGACCGTCCGGCGGGCCTTCTGTCTTCTTTACGCCGGAATCGCCAAGGCCGTCAATGCGCAGTACGAGACTTTCGATTTCGACAGCTGGCGCCGGCTCCGCGTGGAAGTCAACGACGAGGCGTTGGGCCTGGTGGACCGCATGATCAAGGTGCCCCGGGTAATCCTCCTCATCTCCTACGACCGCGTGCCCAAACGTCGCGTTCGGTTTTCCCGACACAACATCTTCGCCCGGGACAAGAACACCTGCCAGTATTGCGGCAAGAGGTTTGCCACGAGCGAGTTGAACCTCGACCATGTCGTCCCCCGCTCCAAGGGCGGCGTCACCAGCTGGGAAAACATCGTCTGCAGCTGCCACCGCTGCAACCGCCTGAAGGGCGGCCTGACGCCGGTGCAGGCCGGCATGCGCCTCATCGGCCCGCCGCGGAAGCCCTCCTGGACGCCTCCTCTAAATGTCTCCTTGAAAGACGTGATGCGGAAAGAATGGGTTCCCTTCCTCGACTTTTTGGTGGACGTGTCGTACTGGAACACGGAGCTGTTGGAAGAATGAACAGTCCAGACTCGGGTTACGAGTTGCGGGTTACAAGCTTTGACCTCCCGGCGGGGATTGTCCTCCCTTTAAACCGGCACATGGAATCCTGAGGCCTCCCCGCCCATGATCACTTCCCGAACCAATTCCAAAATCAAGGAAATCCGCCTTCTCAAACAGGCCAAACACCGGGAGACCCGCGGGGAGTATTTTATCGAGGGAGTCCGTCTCGTTGAGGAAGCGTTCGCAGAGGCCGGGTCTGTGCGGCAGGTTCTTTACAGCCCCCGCTTGGGAACGAATCCGCGGGGAGAGAGACTCCTGGCGACGGCCCGCCGAAAATTTCAGGGAGCGGAATGGATTGAGGTCGACGAGGAAGCGCTGGCCTCGATTTCGGATACCCGGACCCCTCAAGGGATTCTAACGGTTCTCCAAAAACGGCCGTGGACCTGGAAGGATGTGGAGTCCAGAAAAGGCCCGGTTCTGTGTTTCCATGAGCTTCAGGACCCCGGGAACCTGGGGACGATCTTTCGCGTCCTGGAGGCGGGAGGGGGCGCCGGACTCATTTTGACCTCCGGGTCTGTCGACCCTTACAGCCCAAAAGTTCTGAGAGCTTCTGCCGGGAGCTTTTTCCGACTTCCGTTTCTGACCTGCCCTTCCCCGGAAGCGGTTCTCCAAGAGTTGCGAAACCGGGGATACCGGATTTGGGCCGCCGCCGCCTCCGGCACCTCTTCTTTCTGGCAGGTTGATTTCTCCCAACCGACAGCCCTTTTGTTCGGTCAGGAAGGAGGCGGGCTTCCGGAAGAATGGAAGACGCAAGCCGACGGCACGGTGACGATTCCCATGGCTTCCAAGATTGACTCCTTGAACGTCGCCATGGCTGCCGGTCTGATCGTCTACGAGGCCTTCCGCCAGAGAACCTTTCAATTCAAAGGTTCGGAAACCAAACCTTAAATAAGCCACAGAGGCCACAGAGCGCACAGAGATTCAAATCTATAGGTTAACCTCAATAGACCTTATCCGTCGTTTGCACTTCTCCTTCTTTTGATCCTAAGAACTCTGTGTTCTCTGTGTTCTCTGTGCTCTCTGCTCCGAAAAGACCCTTATAGGTTCTCGACCCATTACCTCCCTCTCCCGGTTTACGGGAGAGGGGCGGGGTGAGGGTGACCCCCTGGGAAGAAGATCCCAGACAGCTCTGCCCAACCAACCCTCACCCTATCCCTCTCCCAGTCTTGGGAGAGGGAATTTTTTTCGAATCTTAATTCTCTGCGTTCTCTGCGCTCTCCGCGGTGAAAACTTTTTCTCTAAAACCGCAGGGCCCTGATCTCCTCTCCGGCCTTTTTATAGACCGAGCGGAGGATCCCTAATTCGTGGCCCACCTCGATGATCCGCAGGCCCAGGTCGATGTATTTCTTCGCCTCCGCTTCGTAGGGTTCCCCGATCCCGATGGCTACGGCCTTGTTGTATTTGCTCGCCGCCTCCACCGTCCTCTGAATCGCATCCTGGACTTTGGGATGATCCTTCTGGCTGCTCCGCAGCCCGATGGACATGCTGTAGTCGGCCGGCCCGAACATACAATAATCCAGCCCTTCAATGGCCATGATTTTCTCGACCTGGCTGACCACCTGCTCGTTTTCGATCATGACCCCGACCATGAGTTCCTGATCGCACCACTCCACCCAGTCCTTGCCGCTGTCCGCGCCCCAATGTCCGGCCAAAGAAAAACCGCTGTAGCCGCGGCGCCCCTGGGGCGGAAATTTGGCCCCCTTGACCACGGCCAGGGCTTCTTCATAACTGGCGATGTCCGAGACCAGGATGGCCCCCGCTCCGCACTGGAAGGCCTTGGAGATCAGATAGGGATCCCCTTTTTCGACCCGAATCATGGCGGTGACGCCCACGAGGGCCGCCGCCCGCATCATGTGCTCCATGGACTCGTCGCGCCGCCAGGAATATTCGTTGCAGACCCGGACCCAATCGAGGCCGCTGTACCCGATCGCTTCGATCACCGCCGGGCTGTAGGAATCCGCGCATGTGCCCACGGCGACCTTGCCCTCCGATAGAATTTGCCGCAATCGATTCACTCTTTTCATCGTCCCTCCATTTCCCTCAAAATAGAATCGCGTCCCGAGTTAGAGAATCGCAAAAAAGCGCCCCAAGGCAACCCCGAATTTTTTTGAAAACTACGAATCTCAGGTTCCGGAATCCTGGACTAATCCTTCGGCCGCCTGGACGATCCCCTCGACATCCAGGCCGTATTTGTGGCGCAGATCCTCCTGGGAGCCATGCTCCACGAACACATCCGGAATCCCCAGTCTCCGGACCGCAACCCCTTTGAGGCTTTTCTCCGCCAGAAGCTCCAGGACCGCGCTGCCGAAGCCGCCCTGCAAAGCGTTTTCCTCCACGGTCAGAACCTTTTGGGTTTGGGAGGCCAGGGAACAGATCAGCTCTTCATCCAGGGGTTTGACAAAGCGGGCGTTGACGACCGCGGCCCGGATTCCTTTTTCCGCAAGGAGGCCGTGCGCCTTCAGGGCCGCCTGGGCGCAGGAGCCGATGGCCAGAATCACCAGATCCTTCCCTTCTTCCAGGACCTCCGCCTTTCCGAGGGGAAGCTCTTGCAGCTCCTCATCCAGGGGGCCCCTCCAGCCGTTGCCTCGCGGGTAGCGCACCGACGCCGGCCGGCCGCAGCAGACCGCGGTCTTGAGCATATGCTGGAGCTCGTTCTCGTCCTTGGGAGCCATGACGATCATGTTGGGGATGTGGCGCAGGTAGGAGAAATCGAAGAGACCGTGGTGGGTCGGGCCGTCCGCCCCGACGATCCCCCCGCGGTCTAAGGCCAGAACGACCGGAAGATTCTGGAGGCAGACGTCGTGAAGAATCTGATCATAGGCGCGCTGCATGAAGGTGGAGTAAATGGCGACGACCGGGATAAAACCCTCGGCCGCCAGACCGGCGGAGAACGTGATGCCGTGCTGTTCCGCGATGCCCACGTCGTAGCACCGCTCCGGGAACTCTTTGGCGAAGCCATCGAGGCCGGTACCCTGAGGCATGGCCGCCGTGATCCCGACCAGGCAGGGAATTTCGCGGGCCAGCCTGACCATGGTCTGTCCGAAGACCTGGGTATAGGTGAAATGCTGCCCCTTGGAGGGGTAGGCATCCCCCGTTTCCGGGTTGAACGGGCCGATTCCGTGGAAGCTCACCGGGTCTTTTTCCGCCGGCAAATACCCCTTTCCCTTGGTCGTGATCACGTGGACCAGGATCGGCCCGTGCAGCTCCTTGATGTTGCGGAAGGTGTCGATCAGCGATTCGACTTTGTGGCCGGGCAGCGGCCCTACATACTTGAAACCGAGTTCCTCGAATAAAAGCCCGGGCAGCAAAAACCCTTTGAACGACTCCTCGGCATATTTGGCCCATTTCAAAGCCGGTCTCCCGATCCTCGGGAGCTGGCCCAGGAAGCTCTTGATTTTGTCCCGGATGGTCGTGGCCATGTGCCCGGTCATCAGCCGGTTCAGGTACGAGGAAAGCGCCCCCACATTCGGGGAGATGGAAAGCTCGTTGTCGTTGAGGACTACGATGAGGTCTTTGTCCATGGCCCCTGCCTGGTTCAGCCCCTCGAAGGCAAGCCCGGCGGTCATGGACCCGTCCCCGATGATCGCCACGACTTTGAAATTCTCCTTCCGCAGGCACCTAGCTTGGGCAATCCCAAGGGCTGCCGAAATCGAGGTGCTGGAATGGCCGGTCCCGAAGACATCGTATGGGCTCTCCTCCCGCTTCGGAAAACCGCAAAGGCCGCCGCTTTGGCGCAGGGTGGGAAACTGCTCCCGGCGCCCCGTGATCAGTTTATGAGCATAAGTCTGGTGCCCCACATCCCAGATCAGGCGGTCCCGCGGCGTATCGAACACGTAGTGGAGGGCGAGAGTGAGCTCCACGACCCCTAAGCTGGAAGCCAAATGTCCGCCGACTTTCGAAACCGTGCGGATGATTTCCTGGCGGATTTCCTGAGCCAGCTGCGGGAGGTCAGAAGGTGGCATTTTGCGGAGATCGGCAGGGGTGCTGATCTGGGAAAGCAGAAGCGGCATTTAATTCCTTCTTTGAAGGATGTATCGGGCGATTTCCCGCAGAGGGTTGGCCCGCCCGTCGAAGGAATCCAGGCGGGTAACCGCTTCCCGAACCAAACCCTCCGCTTTCCGGCGCGAGTCTTCGACCCCGAAAAGGGCGGGATAGGTCGCCTTCCCTTTGGCTTGGTCTTTTCCCACGGCCTTGCCCATCCGGGTTTCTTCCCCCTGAACATCCAGAAGATCGTCCATGATCTGGAAAGCCAGCCCCGCCTTGCGGCCGTATTCCTCCAGCGCCCGAACTTCGCGGGGCGAGCCGCCGCCGATGACGGCGCCCACCGCAACCGCCGCTCCGATCAGGGCGCCGGTTTTGTGGCTGTGGATGTATTCCAGGACGTCCGGGGAAATTTTCCCCCCTGCGGACGCCATGTCCATCGCCTGCCCACCCACCATGCCCTGCGAACCCGAGTTCAGCGCCAGCGTGTGAATGGCCCGGAGGCGTCTCCGCGAGGAAACGTTCTTCATCAAGTCGGGGCGAGCCAGGAGCCGAAACGCTTCGGTCAGGAGGGCATCGCCGGCGAGAATCGCGGCGGCCTCTCCAAAAACCTTGTGGCTCGTGGGCCGGCCGCGGCGGAGGTCGTCGTCGTCCATGGCGGGGAGATCGTCGTGGATCAGCGAATAGGTGTGGATCAGCTCCAGGGCGCAGGCAACCGGCAGGGCCTCCGTCGTTTTTCCACCCACCGCTTCGGCCGCGGCCAAAGCCAAAATTGGACGCAGGCGTTTGCCCCCGGCGAAAAGACTGTACCGCATCGCCTTGTGCACTTGGGAGGGGAATTCCTCTTCCCCGGCGACCCACCGGTCCAAGGCCCTGTCGACCTGGCGTCGGCGGCGTTCGAAATATTTTTTCAAATCCAACAAACTGCCTTTCCGAAACTCTTTTACTTTTGGCGGAAATGAATCTTGATGACTTTGTAAAAAGTCAAATAGACCGTCACCCCGGCGAAAGCCGGGGTCCAGAACGCCTTGAAATTACTGGATTCCGGCTTTCGCCGGAATGAAGATTTTTATGGAATTTCGACTTTTTACGAGAACATCAATCTTCGTAACATTTTAGCATTTTGAAAAGCCATTAAATCCCCCTTGATCCCCCTTTTCAAAAGGGGGAAAAAATGGGATCTTTCCGTGAAAGCGGACTGAAAAGCTCTCTTCCCTTTGAAAAAGGGAGGCCGGGAGGGATTTCTGAACCGAAATTTCAAAAAGCTAAAGTGATACCAATCTTCAATCCTCTTCTTTTTCCTCTTCTTCCAGCGAGAAAGGTCTTGCCGCCAGCCGCCCGCTGCCGTCCTTCAAAAGAATCTCGACTTTTTTTTCGGCCTCATCCAGCTTTTTGGAGCAGAAGCGGGAAAGACGCATCCCTTCCTCGAAGGCCTTCAGGGATTCCTCGAGACTGAGGTTCCCGTCTTCGAGCTTTTTGACGATCGCTTCCAGCTTCTGGAGGGCCTCTTCGAATTTTTGTTCGGCCACGTTCCCACTCCTGCAAATCTCAAGTTGAAACCCGAAACCGGGAACTCGGAACTGTTCTCATTATACCCCACAATCGCCGATATTCAAGAATCTCCCGTAACCCTTCAGTCACGGGTGGTGCGGAACAAGTTCTGTTGTGGCCTGGGGGTTCGGGCGGTACGCGCCGGAAGCATCGGTCGGGATAGGCAGAGACCCGGAGAAAATACCCATTCTCCGCAAGGGGAGGCGGGAGGCCTTGGCCCCCGCCTCGTCCACGAAGAAACCAGCGCCTCATGGTTCCAAGCGGACCGTCCGGACCCCCAGGCCGGCGCATCTCTTAGCCGTTACCACGGTCCCCTATTCATAGCAATTCGCCACCCGTGACTGAAGGGTTGCAATCTCCCTTGGTTTCAGAAGAAATCTCTTCGACCCGCGCTACAAATTCTCCCCGGTGAACTTTCACGTTCACGAGGCTGTTCACCTTCAGATCATCGGCCCGGCGGACAATTTCGCGGGAGGGCAGAACCCGGGCAATGCTGTACCCTCTTTCCAGAACCCCCAAGGGGCTCAGGGAGCAGAGTTTTCCCATGACCCCTTCGAATCTCTGGCGGGAAATCCGGATTTCCCTCTGGAGCGAGACCGTCAGGCGCCGCATCACCTGGGTAAATTTCTGGGAATGTTCTTCCAGGCGCTTGGCCGGGCTCAGAAGGAGGAGGCTTCCTTGCTGCAAACGAAGGCGATCCTGCTGGCGCCTCAGCCCCTGCTTCAGGGAATAGGCCAGGCGGGTGGAAAGATCGTCGAGACGGATCCGCTGGTCGGACAGGCGCCGGCGGGGATCGGCCAGGCGCCCCTTGAGGGAGAAAAGCCGTTCCTGCCGGAGATCGAGCGTGGCCCGGAACGATTGCCGCAGGGCCCGTTCCAAACTCTTGAGATTCTGCGCCAGCTCGATTTTATTGCGCACCACCAGCTCGGCTGCCGCGGACGGCGTCGAAGCACGCAGGTCGGCCACGAAATCGGCGATCGTGAAGTCGACTTCGTGCCCCACGGCGGAGATGACCGGAACCCGGGATGAAAAAATGGCCCGGGCCACGATCTCTTCGTTGAAGGCCCAGAGATCCTCCAGCGAACCGCCCCCCCGCCCCACGATCATCACATCCACATCGGGCAGCTCGTTCAGGGCCTGAACGGCCCGGGCGATCTCCTGGGCCGCCCCCTGCCCCTGCACCCGCACCGGATAAAGGAGGATCCGGACGTTGGCAAACCGCCGGTCGATGATGCGCAGGATATCCCGGATGGCCGCGCCCGTGGGCGAAGTGACGATCCCGATCTTCTGCGGCAGGTGGGGGATCGGTTTCTTACGGGCCGGGTCGAAAAGACCTTCCGCGGCGAGCTTCTCTTTCAGCTGCTCAAAGGCCAGCTGCAGGGCCCCGAGCCCCTTTGGCTCCAGATAATCGAGGATAATCTGGTAATCCCCCCGAGGCTCGTAGACCGTAACCCGCCCGCAGCCGATCACCTGCAACCCGTCCTTGGGGTCGAATTTCAGGAGGCGGTTCTGGAGCCGGAACATGACCGCCCGAATTTGGGCTTTTTCGTCCTTGAGCGTGAAATAGAGGTGGCCGGACCCGGGAAGGCGCAGGTTGGAAATCTCGCCTTCCACCCAGACGTGGTCAAAGCTCCGCTCCAGGAGCGTTTTGATTTCTGAGGTCAACTGGGAAACGGTTAAGATCGAACGTGCAGACATAATAGGCCCAAGAATCGCAAACAAAGTTTGCCACAGAGTCCACCGAGAGCACAGAGGAAAAAATCAAAAACAGAAAAATTGGTATCAGTTTAGAGTTTTGAAAAAAACATGTGCCCGCCTCTGTCGGGGCCCGGGGGCCGGAACGGAACGCGCCGGAAGCATCGGCTGGGTTGGCCCTTGGCCTCGAAGATCAGAGCTTGTTTCCGCCGGAGCGGGCGGGGGGCATCGTCCCCGCCCCCTCTACGGAGAAATCAGCGCCTCATGATTCCAAGCGGGCCGGTCTGGCCCCCGGGCTCTAAAACCGCTTGGCCCTGACGAAATTCCATTTTTCAAAGGGCGAAAGTGTTACAAAAATTGAAAGCAGCACATCACCTTCGCAGAAGGGATAAAGTCTTATGTTAAAGCCATTTTATTGGGGATTCTGGTTATGACTCTGTGATCTCCGTGCCCTCTGTGGCTAAAATAACCGAATGGGGAGATTTTGGTTTATCATGGTACCAATACCCGCAAAGCCTGGGGAACCACCCGCAGGGTAAACGGCGTTTTGCAGAGAAACTCCCCATCCCCATAAAGCTCCATGGGGATTTCCGACTCCAGCCGGATGATTTTGGAACGATAGTAGCGGACTTCGGGCATGTCGATATGGTCCCCCGAAAAAACCGTGGGGAAGAACCGGTAGAGGCGGAAGGTTTTCACCGGGTCCACCCAGCAGATATCGATGAGGCCGTCATCCGGCTCGGCCAGGGGCGTGATCTGCATGCCTTTCCCGTAGCTCTTGATGTTCCCGAAGGCCACCATCAGAATCGGCCCCTGCAGAGTTTCCTGATCCGTTCTCAGGACGATCCGTTTGGGTTTGTAGGTCAGGGTTTTCAGGAGAACGGGGAGAACATAAGCGGCTTTCCCCGGGATGTAGCGGCTCAATTTGTTGGCCATGGCGTTGACCTCGGAGTCGAAACCGACCCCTCCCACCCCGGCCATATACTCGCCTTCATTCACCTGCACCACGTCGATCCTGCGAACGCTCCCGCTCGCAAGCAGATCACAGGAGGAGTCCAGGTCTTCATCGATCCCGAGGTTCTGGGGGATATCGTTTCCCGTTCCGAGGGGGATGAAGCCCAAAACGGCCTTTTCTCCCACGAGGGATTGGAGCGCCAAATGCGCCGTTCCGTCTCCCCCGCAGGCCACGACGATGTTGTACCCTTCCCCCAGAGACTGGCGGGTGAGGTGGATCAGATGGTCGGGGCTTTCCGAAAATTGGAGATGGAAGGAAATCTGCCGTTCCAGGAGCTTTTGACGAAGAAGGGGGAAGAGCTTCCGTCCTTTCCCCCCCCCCGCCCTGGGATTCACGATGATCTTTATTTTTCTGGGGATTCCTTCAAGCACGGCTTCACACCCGCACGGTAGAATTCGACGCTTTATTGATGGTCTCGTAAAAATTCCGCAGATCGATGGCTTCGATTGTCGGGGCGCGATGTTTCGCGCCCGATATCGGGCACGCGCAGCTTGCCCCTACCAGGCAAGGCGCGCAAAAACTGGGAGAGGGGGCAGGGTATAGGGGGCAGGGGGTTGAAGAAACCAAGAAACAAGTTTCGTGCCTACACCCTGCCCCCAACCCCCTACACCCTTTCCCAAGTTGTAACGCCGCAGATGGACTTTTTACGGAGCTATCATTTTCCTATCAGATTGTTCGCCGTTTGACAAGGTTTTTTATCTTGAAAAAGAAAATGCCTTGGGGTACGGTTTTAAAAGGGACCCAAACACATCAACTCCCAAGATCAAATCCCAAACATCAAAATGCCCTCTTTGATTTGGCCCATCGCTCTGCTTCTTTTCCTGTCGATCTTTTCCGGGTGCGGGAAAGGCAAGGAAGAGCCGACGCCGGGTTCCGCTCAACCTCCATCGGCAGCGGGAAAAGGAAGCCCGGCCCAGGGCGATCTCCTGATCATGGGTTCCATCGGCGACGCCAGCAATTTAATCCCCATGCTCGCCTCGGACAGCGCTTCTCACGACATTTCTTCCCTGATCTTCAACGGCCTGGTGAAGTACGACAAGGATCTCAGGCTGGTGGGGAGTCTGGCGGAATCCTGGGAGGTATCCCCTGACGGGCTCACGATCACCTTTAAATTGCGCCGGGGCGTGAAATGGCAGGATGGCAAAGAATTCACCGCCGAAGACGTGATGTTCGGGTACGAGACGATCATCAACCCCAACACCCGAACCGCCTATTCCGGAGATTTCAAAGAGGTGAAGGATGCCCGCGTGGTCGACCCTTACACTTTTCGCGTCATCTATAAACGGGCCTTCGCCCCCGGGTTGACCAGTTGGGGGTCCCTGGCGGTCCTTCCCAAGCACCTGTTGCAGGGGCAGGACATCAATACCACGCCGTTCAGCCGTAAACCCCTGGGGACCGGCCCCTTCCGGCTGAAGGAATGGAAGACCGGGGAAAAAATCGTTCTCGAGGCCAACCCGCAATACTACGAAGGGCGGCCCCATCTCGACGGGATTGTGTACCGCATCATCCCCGATCTGGCCACGATGTTCCTGGAGCTGAAGGCGGGAGGCCTCGACTACATGGGCCTGACGCCGACCCAATATAAACGCCAGACCGAAACCTATAAAATGCAGCGTGATTTCCGGAAATTCCAGTACTTGGCCTTCGCCTACACCTACCTGGGCTACAACCTCAAGGACTGGAAATTCCAGGATATGCGGGTGCGCCAGGCCATCTCCTACGCCATAGATAAAGACGAGATCATCCAAGGGGTCCAGCTCGGGCTGGGCCTCATTGCCACCGGCCCCTACAAGCCGGACACCCTCTGGTATAACCCCAACGTGGCGAAGTACCCTCATGACCCGGAAAAAGCCAAAAGGCTCCTCGCTGAGGCGGGGTGGAAAAACGACGGGAAAGATGGAACCCTTAGGAAAGACGGCAAGCCTTTCGAGTTCATGATCCTCACCAACCAGGGGAACGAGGCCCGGGCCAAATGCGCCGAGATCATTCAGCGGCGGCTGGCCAATATAGGAATCAAGGTGAAAATTCGCACGGTCGAGTGGGCGGCGTTCATCAACGACTTCATCGACAAGAAAAACTTTGAAGCGGTCATTCTGGGCTGGACGCTGGGGCAGGACCCGGATATCTATGACATCTGGCACTCGGGCAAAGTGGGCCCCAAGGAGTTGAATTTCATCTCTTACCAGAACAAGGAGGTCGACTCCCTTCTGGAAAAGGGGCGCTACACCTTCGACCCAAAGGTGCGCAAAGCCTGCTACGACCGGATCCAGGAAATCCTGGCCGAGGAGCAGCCCTACACCTTCCTTTTCGTCCCCTATGCCCTGCCGGTAATCAGCGCCCGCTTCGGGGGCGTGGAGCCGGCCCCGGCCGGAATCGGGTATAACATGTATCAGTGGTATGTCCCGAAAGAAGAGCAGAAATACGTACTGAAGCCCTAAAGAAGCGCAGAGAGCATAGAGCAGAGGACATAGGAGTAAAAAACCGTGAGGCGCAAGTCGCGAGGGCGCAAGGGGATAACGCGTAACGGATGTATTGCAAATTTAAAATTGCAAAGTGCAAATTGTAAATTTTTGGTATCAGTTTACCCCTTTGAAAAAAGAATGTGGTAAAAGCCAAGTGGTTTCAGGGCCCGGGGCCCAGACCGGCCCGCTTGGAATCATGAGGCGCTGATTTCTCCGTGGAGGGGGCGGGGAAGATACATCCCGCCTCCTCCGGCGGAAACAAACATGGATCTTCGAGGCCAAGGGACAACCCAGCCGATGCTTCCGGCGCGTTCCGTTCCGGCCCCCGGGCCCAAATAGAGGCTTCACCACCATTTTTTCAAAACGCTAAACTGTTACAATTTTTGAAGGAATCCCTTTTATTTTTCAATTGGCAATTTGATATTTGCATTTTGAATTTTGCAATATTTTTTTAGCTCTATGCTCTATGCCCTCTGCTCTATGCTCTTTTAGGAGGTTCTTTGTCCCTCTCCCGGATCATCAAAGAAAAGGCTCTCGAACTCGGTTTTGTAGCCGCAGGCATCGCCTCTCCCGAACCCTTCCAATTATACGGCGAGGAGCTGGCCGGCCGGCCCGAGATGTACGAATGGGGAAAAACTCTCAGCCAAAGAGCCTCGGTCCGGGATCTGGATCTCACCCGCTTCGTGGATCCTCAGCGCCACCTTCCCGCCGTGAAATCCCTGATCGTCGTGACGGACAGCTATTGGGAGGAGGATTTCCCACCCTCCCTCTCCGGAAAAATCGGCCGCTGCTATTTGAAAGGCCTGTTCTGCCCCGAAGATAACCTCCCCAAGCGGCGTCGAAAGGCATTTCGGGATTTTCTCCAGGGCTTGGGAATGAAAACGATCTACGGTCCCGCCCCCGCCCGGCTGTCCGGGGCCAGGGCCGGAGTGACTCATTACGGAAGGAACTGCTTCGCCTTTGCCAACGAAGCCGCCGGACAAAGCTCCTGGGTGGTTAACGAGCCTTACCTCGTGGACCGCGAGCTGGAACCGGATTCGGCGACCCTGAAACTCGGCTGCCCGGAAAACTGCCGCAAATGCCTCGATGCCTGCCCCACCGGCGCCCTGTATGCGCCCTTGAAAATGGACCCGCGCCGGTGCCTCGCCTATCTGAGCTATTTCACGGAAGGGGAAATCCCCCGCCCGATCCGCTCGCAAATGGGCGCCTGGGTCTATGGATGCGACCGGTGCCAGGAAGCCTGCCCGCGGAACAAGAAATGGATGGAAAAATCGAAACCGGTGGATGAAACCCTGACTGCCCGGGCCGGGGATTTTCAACTCGAGACTCTGCTCCTGATGTCCCAGGCCCATTATGAACAAAAGGTTTGGCCTCTGGTCTATTACATCCGCAAGGAAAACCGCCGGCTCTGGCAGCGAAACGCCGCCGTGGCTCTGGGGAACTTAGGCGATCCCGATAAAGCGCCTGCTTTGATCGCCGCCCTTGAAAATCCGGAGCCGATCGTGCGCGCTCACGCGGCCTGGGCCTTGGGACAACTGGGAGGCCGGAAAGCCAGGGCGGCTCTCGAGAAGATCCGGAAAACCGACGAAGCAGAACAGGTCCGGGAGGAGATCGAAAAGACCTTGGAAGATTCATGACTTTTCGGCTGTTCGAAAAATCGGCGGAAATGAATTGCAAATTGCAGATATCGTAACACTTTAGCCCTTTGAAAAAAGGAATTTCGTCGGGGCCAAGCGGTTTTAGGGCCCGGGGGCCAGACCGGCCCGCTTGGAATCATGAGGCGCTGATTTCTCCGCCGGAGGGGGCGGGGACGATACGCCCCCTCCGGCGGAAACAAGCTCTGATCTTCGAGGCCAAGGGCCAACCCAGCCGATGCTTCCGGCGCGTTCCGTTCCGGCCCCCGGGCCCCGACAGAGGCGGGCACATGATTTTTTCAAAACTCTAAACTGATCCCAGATATCGAATTGAAAAATGAAAATGGGTTGAAAAAGATCGACTTGTGGTTGGTGGGAATCTGCCTCTCCCGGCTGGGCACGGGATTGGTGCTGATCACCTACGCCGCCGCCCTGCCGGTGCTGCAGCGCGAGTGGAACATGACGGCGGCAAGAGGGGGGTCCATTTCCAGCGCCGGTCATATCGCTTACGCGATTTCTCTGGTTATTTTTTCCAGCTTGGCCGATTTGTGGGGGGCAAAAAGGGTGTTTCTGTGGTCCATGACTGCCGGGGCCTTCGCGGCGATGGCCTTCGCGCTTTTCGCCCGCGATTACTATTCGGGGATTATCCTTTACGCCTGGGTCGGGTTTTCGCTCGGCGGCTCCTATACCACCGGGCTCATGCTTCTTTCCGAGCGCTATGCCGCAGCCGGGAGAGGCTCGGCCATGGGTCTTTTTATCGCCAGCACTTCGGCCGGCTACGCTTTGTCGCTTTTGCTAAGCGGAATCGCTTTGCCCCTGGGGGGGTATAAACTCTCTCTTTTCCTCACCTGCCTGGGGACACCGCTTGGCGCGGCGGCAGCCTGGATCACCCTTCGGGGGACAAAAAACATCGTCGCGGTCCGACGCCCGACCCAGGAAAGATCCTTCCGGAAGGTGGTTGGAAACAAGCCGGCCCTGTCGCTGATCGCGGGGTATTGTTTCCACAGCTGGGAGCTCCTGGGCATGTGGGCCTGGACCCCGGCCTTTCTCGCCGCCTGTTTTGCTTTTGCCGGGGCGGAGGATCTCAGGGCCGCCGGCCTGGGCTCCTATGTTACGGCCTTCTTTCACTTCATCGGGATCATAGCCTCTTTTTCCATGGGTTTTCTGTCTGACCGGTGGGGGCGGGCGGTTGTGCTTTTGGGTCTTTCGGGAATCAGCTCGCTTTGTTCTTTTCTTTTCGGCTGGACCTTCGGCTGGCCCCTTGTCGTTGTGCTGATCCTGGGAGCCTTGTATGCCTTTTCTTCGCTGGGGGATTCGCCGGTTCTTTCCGCCGCCTTGTCCGAGGCTGCGGACCCGGCGTATCTGGGCGTAACCTTCGGCATAAGATCCCTTTTGGGTTTTGGCGCCGGCGCCGTCGCCCCCTTGGTTTTCGGGTTGATTTTGGACCGGGCAAACCCCGGGCCCCTCGGCCAAATCTACACCCAATGGGGTTGGGCCTTTTCTTCCCTGGGTTTCATGGGCCTGGGCGCAACGATCATGGCGGGTCTCTACAAGCGCGGCCTTAAACAGGCGGCTTGATCATTCTATCGCTTAAGGAGGGTTTTCATGCGCAGGAGTTTCCGAGTATTGCCGTCAAAGGCCGGTTCGCTAACAAGCCGGCGACTGACCCTGGTTCTCGCGCTAAGCGCCCTTTTGCTTGCCCCCGTTAGCGAGGTTCGCGCCGCGGAGCTGAATGTGCTGGCGGCCGGCGCCGTCGAGGCCGTCGTTCGCGACATGGTGGGCAGCTTCGAGAAGGAGAGCGGCCACACGGTCAAGCTTGCCTACGCTCCGGTGGGCGCGCTTCGCGACAAGATCTACGCCGGTGAACCGGCGGATCTCACCATCGTCACGCCGGTCATCATCGAACAGCTTCTGGCGCGGGGCCTGGTGCGCGCCGGCAGTCGGACCGATCTGGGGCGGGTGGGAGGCGGCATCGCCGTCCGCAAGGGGGCTCCCCGCCCGGCGATCGGGACACCGGAGGAGCTGAAACAGGCGCTCCTGGCCGCCAAAGAGATCTACCACGCCGATCCGAAGATCGCGACCGCCGGCGCCTACTTCCTCAAGGTGGCGGACCGCCTGGGGATCGGGGAAGAGGTGCGCAAGAAAGGGCGGACGGCCGGCGGCGGCAAAGTTTCGATGGAACGGATGGCGAAATCAACTGTCGAAGCGATCGGCCTGACCCAGATCAGCGAAATCCTATCGGTGCCGGAAGTCGAACTGGTTGGCCCCTATCCCGGGGATTTACAGCTCATGACGACATACACCGGGATCCTGCTCGAACGGACCCCGCATCCGGCCGCGGCGGAGGCGTTCCTCAAGTTTCTGACCAGCCCGCCCGTGCAGGCGCGGTTCAAGCAGCAAGGGTACGAAGTGCCGGTTCGGTAAGAAAATGCCGTCGGCAGGGAAAATCCGTCAAGAGCATCGAATAGGAAACACGTTTCTTTTTTCAGCAAACTATGGGGGCCTGGTTCCTTGGCCCATCTGTGTTCATAATGGCTCTCCTGATATTCCCGAGTCCGCTCACTTTGGCGGCAACCTAAGAAGAACACGGGTTCAAGGATGCGCCTGCCGTCAGGTGCCCGTAAACACAGGCTTACGCTTCTCCATGAAGGCCTTGCGGCCCTCTTCATAATCGCGGCTCTTAAAACACGCCTCTACCAGAGCCTGCGAACGCTTCACATTGCGCCTGCTCTCGTCCTTTAGGATCTCGCTGATTGTCGCCTTGACAGCTCGGATCGTTAGGGGCGCATTTTCGGCAATCGCGTCGGCGTAGGTTTTGACATAGCTCTCCAGATCTCCATCAGGCACAACTCGGTTCACCAGACCCATAGCCAGCGCCTCAGCTGCGCTGAATTGCCGCGCCGTGTAAAAAATCTCCATGGCAAAGGACGCCCCGACCACGTCGACCAACCGCTTAAGCCCAAGATAGCCGTAGCCTAACCCGAGCTTGGCTGCCGGCACGGCGAATTTGGATCCATCCGTGCAGATGCGAATGTCGCAGCAGGCGGCGAGCCCCACACCGCCGCCGATGCAGTAGCCGCGGATCATGGCGATGGTCGGCTTGGGGAATTCATAGAACGCGGCGCAGCTTTTCTCCACCGTGGCATTGTAGAGGGCGACCGCCTCCTCGTCGGAGCGCTCCTTTTCGAAGCGTGAAATATCGGCGCCGGACACAAAGGCCTTGCCCCCCGCCCCGGTCACCACCACGACCGTGATGTTCGGGTCGTTCCGCAAATCGTCGAGCAGCTTTCCGGCCGCCGCCCACATGTCGAGCGAGACGGCGTTGTGGCGCTCGGGATTGTCGAAGATCACGTAGCCGACACGTCCATCCTTACGTGACAGCATTTTACCGGTCCGCATCATGGAGTCTCCTTGAACCTATCGCCATCCATCTGAAATGCGCGCCCACGAATCAGATGAGCCGGGATGGGGGCCCATCTGGATATCCTTCTTTGAAACCCCGGTTCGTCGGGCGCCTCAGAGCAATATTGACAAGACGGCATGGAAACGGCTTCTCATATCGCGTTCGCCTTGCGAAGGACAGCAATTTCCTTGATGCTGAAACCGAACTCTTTGAGCACCTCGGAGGTATGCTCGCCGAGGGACGGCGTCGGCAAGGCGATCCGGCTCCTGGTGCGCGACAGCGTTACTGGCTGTCCAACCACAGGGAGAGTGTTCCCGTCCATCCTTTTCATAGGCTGCGCGATGCCGAGATGCTTCACCTGCGGATCAGAGAACATCTGATCGATGGAATAGATCGGGCCGCAGGGAACGCCGGCCTGGTTGAAGATTTCGATCCATTCCGCGCTGCTTTTTCTCGCGGTATAGGTATTGATCTCGGCATTGAGTTCCTTGCGGTTCTGCGATCGCGCCTTTCCGGTCTGATATTCCGGCTTTCGCAGCATCGTCTCCGCGCCGAGCGCCCGGCAGAAGCGATCCCACATCGCCCCACCTGAGGCGGCAATATTGATGTGGCCGTCCAGGGTCTTAAACACGCCGGTCGGGATCGAAGTCGGATGGTCGTTTCCGGCCTGCTGCGGAACCTCCTTTGCGATCAGCCAGCGCGCCGCCTGGAAATCCAGCATGAAGATCTGCGCTTGCAAAAGGGACGTCTCGATGTGCTGCCCCTTTTTCGACTTTTCACGCTCGAGCAGCGCCACCAGGATGCCGAGCGCGCAGAAGAGTCCGGCCGTCAGGTCCGCGATCGGTATGCCCACGCGCACCGGCCCCTGGCCTGGCAATCCGGTGATGGACATCAGCCCGCCCATACCTTGGGCGATCTGGTCGAAGCCCGGCCGATTGGCATAGGGCCCGGTCTGGCCGAATCCGGAGATGCTGCCGTAGACGATCCGCGGGTTGGTCTTGCGCAGGTCCTTGTAGTCAATCCCCAGCCGCCGCTTCACGTCGGGCCGGAAATTTTCCACGACCACGTCGGCCTTCTTCACCATCCGCAGAAAAGCCGTCTTCCCTGCTTTCTCTTTCAGGTTGAGGGTAATGCTGCGCTTGTTGCGGTGAAGGTTTTGAAAGTCGAAACCCTCGCGCGGTCCGCCTAGGGCATCCCCTCCCTTCTCATCGGGTGGCATCTCGATCTTGATAACGTTCGCCCCCCAGTCCGCAAGCTGCCGCACGCAAGTGGGGCCGGAGCGGACGCGGGTCAGGTCGAGAACTGTGAATCCCACAAGCGCCCTTGAAGCATTGGGTATAGACATAGAGACAATTCCTTGTTTGGTGGCCCGGCAGGGCCGCCCTTGTCAACCAGCTCCCATCTACCGATTCCGAACGGTTGCTGGGAGTCTACCATTTCAACAAAGGTGCCGGCCAGAAGTCGTAAACGGAGAAAACACCGTGAAGCACCTTCCTGCCGCACTCACCGTGGCCTGAGCGCTCCTGATGTCGCGCCCACGGCGGCGGACGAATATATTGCCGACAGCCGTTTTCGAATATTGCCAATATACTTGGAGGCAAATTGTGTGTCAAGGGAATTTGCGCTCACTTGCCTCCCTTCACTTTTAACCTTTGTTTTCGCGGTGAAAGCTTGGATTGGGCGCGGGGGCGGCGGCGCGATTTGCGAAAGCACCAGCCGGGATCTTGGCTTGCATCAGCGAAACCAAAAGAGTTTCCGCAAAGAGAGGCCCGCCTGGCCCCATGGAAAGACCACTGCCTCGTGGTTTCGCGAAGCGCGACGCTGCCCCCGCGCCCCGGCGGGGGCTTGAAACTACTTGAACCCCTTATATCTTTTGAAGAGTGAAGGGAGCCAATAATTTGCGCTCAAGATTGGGGGCCTGTTTGGGAGCCTCTTTAGTGGGGATTCGGGGGATTTTCCGGTTAGAGCAGACGCGAGTTAGGGAGTCGGAAGGTAACCCTTCAGTGACGGGTGGCCCGGGGCAAGTTTTGTTGTTGGCCTGGGGGTTTGGGCGGTACGCGCCGGAAGCATCGGTCGGGATGAGCAGAGACTCGGAGAAAGCCCTGAGACTCCGATATCAGCGGCGGGAGGCCTTGGCTCCCGCCCCCCTCCACGAAGAAATCAGCGCCTTATGATTCCAAGCGTAGCGCCCGGACCCCCAGGCCAGGGCACCTCCTGCTATTCACGCCGGACCTGAATCCGTAGCGGCTTCCCACCCTTGACTGAAGGGTTACGTCGGAAGCTATTTTCAATTTGACATTGGACCCGGAAGGCGTAAAATAAGGTTAGATTTGCTGGGGGAGCTGAACCGGCTGAGAGACCCTGCCTTGGCAGGGCGACCCCTTGAACCTGTTGGGTAATCCCAGCGGAGGGAAGCGAATCAGGAAAAAATATCCAAACCGCCGGTTCAGCAACCTGAAATCGGCGGTTTTTTATTTGTGGGCTGCGTAATGAGTCTCCCGCCTTGGGAGGATCCAGCTCGAAGCGGGATTGGGCTGGCGCTTCGCAGGTGCAGACTATTTGCTCGTACGCTTCCCTCCTCAATCTTTGGGCGACCTGCAGCGGGAGTTTTTATAGCGGCCCGGCGGCTCAAAGGGCGGTTTTTTTCTTTTCGGCGGGGATGGAATGGGAACGAAGGGGTTTTTGTGAAAGGGATCGAACCGATCGCTCCGGAAAATCGAAATTTGCAGGGGTGGGATTTTTTCCTTCTGTGGGCGGGGGCGGCCGTCTCCCTGGCGGAGATCTGGGCCGGCGGCCTTTTGGCGCCGCTGGGTCTCGGTCTGGGACTCTTAGCGATCCTGCTCGGCCACTTCATCGGAAACACTCCTTTGGCCCTGGGGGGTGTGATCGGAAGCCGGTGGGGAATTCCGACCATGGTCAGCGTCCGCGCCTCATTCGGGCTGCGGGGATCCTACTTTGCCGCCGCTCTCAATGTGATTCAGCTGGTGGGCTGGACGGCCGTGATGTTGATTGTCTGCGCCGGGGCGACCGAGACGATTGCCAAGATGTATGGTTTTTCGAACCCCACTCTTTGGATCGTTCTTTCGGGGGCGGTTACCACCCTGTGGGCCCTTCTGGGACACCGCTTTTGGAAATGGCTGCAGCGAATTGCGGTGTTCGCTCTTTTGGTTTTGTGCGGCGTCATGACCTTTCTGGTCTTTGAGGAATCCGGCTGGGCCGAACTCTCCCGGATTCCGGCGTCAAAGAATTTCCCCTTCATGGTCGGGATGGATCTGGTGATCGCCATGCCCATATCCTGGCTGCCCTTGGTTTCCGACTATTCGCGCTTTGGGAGCAAAACCCGGACAAGCTTCTTTGGAACCTGGACCGGCTATTTTCTCGTCTCGTCCTGGATGTACCTTCTGGGTTTAGTTGCCGCTCTGGCCACCAAATCCCCGGACCCGGCCGGGGTCGTGATGAGCCTGATGGTCAAATTCGGATGGCCGGTCTCCGCCCTTCTGATCGTCCTTTTCTCCACCTTCACCACCACTTTCTTGGACATCTATTCCACCGCAGTCTCCGCCCTAAACATCTTTCCGGCCCTGGGGGAACGAAAAGGCATTGTCCTTGGCGGCATTTTGGGGACCCTTACCGCAATTTTGTTCCCCTCGCTCTTGAACTACGAGCACTTTCTTCTCTTCATCGGGGCCATGTTCTGCCCCCTCTTCGGAGTGGTCCTGGCCGATTACTTTTTCCTGCGCAACGGCATCCTGCACCCGGAGGAGCTGTACCGGAAAAACGGCAAATACTGGTTCTGGAAAGGCGTCAATCCCACGGCCATCCTTTCTTGGGCCATTGGGTTCTTCGTTTATCTCGGCTTCTCCCCCCTTCTTCTGGATAAAGTCCTCGGGATCAAGACCTCCTTCCCTTGGGACCTGGGCTCGTCTCTCCCCAGCATGGCTCTGGCGGCGGCCGTCTATTGGGTTATGACCCCCAAACAATCAGACTGATATCCTCCCTGAATTTCCAGAGCCTTAAAAGACTTTGATATGCAAACCTTTTATGGAAATCAGGATTGAGGGGGCACCGTTTGCACAGATTGGAACGTTTCGTAGCATTTTATTATTGACCCAAATGGGGGATTTTGATACCTTGGCATTGTCGTTTTCCTTCCTGTAAATGAGTAATCTAACAACCTGACCTTACACTTCTGGAGGATTTGTGCAACGGATTTTCCAGAACGATCTAATATGAAGGCTCCAAAGGGATTTAGATCTTCCCTCTGGAGCCTTTTTTGATTTCATCCAATAACCCAAAAGAAAAGAGAAAACTGGTTAGGTTCAAGCGATGCCGAAGACGGGGTTTTTCTGTTTTCTGAGGGATCGACCATCTCGGAGTTAATCGGCGCAATCGAATTTACAGAGCACAGGAGGGATAAAATGGTGAGGAGCGAGGGGAAGGGAAGGGAAATGTGGGGATTTGGGCTGGCAGTTGTTATAACCGTTTGCCTTATTCTGGGGGTTTGTTCTTCCGCTTACGCGTTTCCGCGCGGAGTGGCCGCAGGTTATTATCACACGGTGGGATTGAAGGCCGACGGCACAGTGGTGGCTGTGGGAGACAACACTTACGGTCAGCTGAACGTGGGCTCCTGGACCAACATCATCCAGGTGGCCGCAGGGTATCTTTTAACGGTGGGTTTGAGGGCCGACGGGACGGTGATGGCCGTGGGAAGTAATGCTTACGGTCAGTTGGAGGTGGGCTCCTGGACCAACATCGTGCAGGTCGCCTTAGGTGAGTCGACTACGGTGGGGTTGAAGTCCGACGGCACGGTGGTGGCCGCCGGGTCAAATAATTATGGTAAGCTGAACGTGGGTTCCTGGAGCGGCATCGTCCAGGTGGCCGCAGGTTATTATCACACGGTGGGATTGAAGGCCGACGGGACGGTGGTGGCCGCGGGAGACAATTATGCCGGTCTGCTGGACGTGGGCTCCTGGACTGGCATCGTGCAGCTGCTCGCAGGTGAGGCGAGTAGCGTGGGATTGAAGGCCGACGGGACGGTGGTGGCCGTGGGAGACAATAGTGGCGGCCAGCTGGACGTGGGCTCCTGGAGCAGCATCGTGCAGGTGGCGCCGCATGCTTTTCACACGGCGGGGTTGAAGGCCGACGGCACGGTGGTGGCCGCGGGATCAAATAACTCTGGTCAGCTGAACGTGGGTTCCTGGAGCGGCATCGTCCAGGTGGCCGCAGGTTATGGTCACACGGTGGGCTTGAAGGCCGACGGCACGGTGGTGGCCGTGGGAGACAATAGTGGCGGCCAGCTGGACGTGGGCTCCTGGAATCTCGGGCCTGCGATTCGGGTAAATCCTCAGGTGACCGCGGGCATGGATCACACGGTGGGCTTGAAGGCCGACGGCACGGTGGTGGCCATGGGGGCGAATAATTTCGGTCAGAGGAACGTGCTTTCCTGGAGCGACATTGTGCAGGTGGCTGCAGGGTATTATCACACGGTGGGGTTGAAGTCTGATGGCACGGTGGTAGCCGTGGGAAACAATGATTACGGTCAGCTGGCCGTGGGCTCCTGGACCGGCATCGTGCAGGTGGCTGCAGGGTATTATCACACCGTGGGGTTGAAGTCCGACGGCACGGTGATGGCCGTGGGCTGGAATGCTCACGGTCAGCTGGACATGGGCTCCTGGGCGAATATCGTGCAGGTGGCCGCAGGGGGTTATCACACGGTGGGATTGAAGTCGGACGGCACGGTGGTGGCCGTGGGAATGGATTATTTTGGTTCGCTGAACGTGGGCTCCTGGACCAACATTGTGCAGGTAGCCGCGGGTGACGTTCACACCTTGGGATTGAAGCCGGATGGCACAGTGGTGGCCGTGGGATCGAATAATAACGGCCAGCGAGAGGTGGGTTCCTGGACCGGCATCGTGCAGGTATCTGCAGGTATGTTACACACCGTGGGCTTGAAGCCCGACGGCACGGTGGTGGCCGTGGGAGAAAATCGACAGGGGCAGATGGATGTGAGCTCTTGGAGTACTATCGCGCAGTTGGCCGCGGGTGTTTATCATACGGTGGGATTGAATTCGGACGGCTCGGTGGTGGCCGCGGGATACAATGGTTACGGCCAGGGAAACGTAGTTACCTGGAAATTAGGGAGGGCAAAGAAAACAAGGACGGATTTTGATCTCAACGGCGATGAGAGGACCGATATCGCCGCCTTTCACCAATCCAGCGACCAGTTCTTCACCGGCAATTTCAATAATCTGGGCCAATACGGCTGGGGGGGAGCAGACTGCTATCCTCTCCTCTGGGACTACAACGGAGACGGGAGAACCGATATTTCCATTTATCACATCCCCAGCAACCAGTGGTTCGTCAAAGGCTTTGTCGGGGATAACCTCGGAGCCTTCGGTTGGGGGTCGGATCAAGCTGTTCCCCTCCCCGGGGACTACGATGGGGATGGGACGGTTGATCGGGCGTTCTACCATTGGCCGACGAACCGGTGGTTCGTGGAGAGGAATGACGGCTCTCATATCGCTTATGATTTTGGCTGGGGGGGAGCGGACTGCATTCCGATTGCCCTGGATTATGATGGGGACGGGAAGACGGATATGATGATTTACCATGTTCCCTCAAACCAGTGGTTCGTGTATGGAAACGGGGAGTTGGGACAGTTTGGCTGGGGTGGAGCGGACTGCATTCCCGTGCCTGCGGATTGGAATGGGGACGGAAGGATAGAGATTGGGGTAGTTTACATTCCGAACAACGAGTGGGTGTGGAGGGATGCGGAGGGGAACGCGCATTTTATGGGGCAGTATGGATGGGGAGGATTGGCGAGTTTTCCGATTCCGGCGGACTATGATGGGGATGGCACAGTTGATCGGGCCTTTTATCGTCCGGCCGAGAACCGGTGGTTTATCGAGGGCGAGGCTGATTTTTATTGGGGCTGGGGTGGGGCTGAGTTCATGCCGATTACGAGCCAGATGAATGTGTATAACTGGTACCGGTCCGTGCTGGGAAGGTTCCAGTAACATCGTTAGGCAGAAGGGTAATTCACCTTCTTGAGGTAAAGGCAGAGTCAGAGATGACTCTGCCTTTTTTCAGCTACAACGTATAGTGTTTCAACTATTTGGGTTAGAAGTTTCTCACTCTGCTATCTTTGTTTCACTCCACAATAAAACCAGACAATTACGATAATAGTTTCATGCATTCTATTTCAAAGAAAGGCCCTTGCCCCGCTCAAACCTGTATTTTTTCCGGACAGTTCGGGAAAAGGCGCCACAGAGCAGAAAGGGGGCCGTCTTTTTAAGCCATCCACTTCTTGCCGTGCCCAAAGAAAAAGGGCGCAGACTTCTGCGCCCTTTTTCTTTCATCTCTTCATTGGGTCCTCTATTCCAACTTGATATTGAATTCCTTGATCAGCTTTCCGTATTGCTCAAAGCCGGACTTCAAATACTGCCCGAATTCCTGCGAGCCCTGATACATGACCGGCTGGCCGATGTCTTTCATGGCCTGGATGAATTCCGGGTCCTCGCAGACTTTCTTGAACCGCTCCGCTAAGTAGCGGATCACTTCCGGTGGGGTTCCCTTGGGAGCGGCGACCCCCTTGACCGAGCCCACGGCCACGACGTTGTAGCCCAGCTCCTTGAAGGTGGGGACATCGGGTACGGCCGGGTCCCGGTTCTCCAGGGCCACGGCGATGGGAATCAGACGCTTGGCTTTGATATGGCTGATGATCTCGGATGGGTGGTTTCCCCCGCAGTCCGTCTGGCCGCCCACGATCGCCGTCACGGATTCGGCCCCGCCCCGGAACGGAACGGTCACGATCTTCATCCCCGTGGCTTTGCCCACGGCCTGGAATGTAATATCCACGGAGCCGGCCTTGGTGGAAACCGAAGCCGTCACCTGGTCTTTCTTTTTGCCCCACTCGATGAACTCTTTCATATTCTTATAGGGGGCGTCGCCGCGGATGATCATCACGATGGAATGGACGGACAAACGGGCCACCGGGATGAGATCGTTGAAGGTATCGTAGGGCATTTTCTGAAAATGGGGCGTCACCAAATCATGGCCGGACCCGTAGCCCAAGAAGAGGGAATATCCGTCCGGTTTGGAGCGAACGACCGCCTCGGTTCCCGTGATCCCTCCCCCGCCGGGTTTGTTCACGATCACTAAGGGTTTATCGAAATACTTGGGAGCGAATTTCGCCACCAACCGGCCCAGCACATCCGTAGACCCGCCGGCCGCGAAGGGGACCACGACTTCGATGGGCTTGGTGGGATACTTTTCCTGCGCCCCGGCCAAGACCGGCAGCGTCAGGAGACAGCTCAGAACCGCAGCCATTACGATTTTTTTCATTCCTTCTCCTCCTTTTTGATGTATTCCATATTCCAATATTGATGGTCTCGTAAAAAGTCCATCTGCTGCGTTACAACTTAGGAAAGGGTGTAGGGGGTTGGGGGTAGGCACGAAACTTGTTTCTTGGTTTCTTCAACCCCCTACCCCTATACCCTGCCCCCTCTCCCAGTTTTTGCGCGCCTTGCCTGGTAGGGGCGCGAAACATCGCGCCCCTACAATTGAAACCATCGTTCCGGTGACTCTTTACGAGATCCTCAAAGTTGCTGAAAGGGTCCGAATTCTTATCCCCGTTTACGTTTTCGCGCGTTCATGAAAACCTGAAAGGCGATGAAAAGGACCAGGGCGGCCATCAAAGTTCCGGAAATTGGCCGCGTGAAGAAGATGGCCGGGCTGCCGGCCGACATCAACAGCGCCTGCCGGATGGACCTCTCCAGAATGGGCCCGAGGACAAACGCGAGGATCAGGGGGCCCGGTTCCAAGGCAAGCTTACGGAAAACATACCCGACCACCCCGAAAATCCCCATGACCCAGATGTCAAAGACCGAGTTCCGGACGCTGAACACCCCCACGCAGCAGAAAAGGATGATGATGGGCGCCAGAATCGAGTAAGGAACCCGGAGCAGCTGGACCCACAAACCGACCATGGGCAGATTCAAGATCAGGAGCATGACGTTCCCGATGTACATGGAGGCGACCACCCCCCAGAAAACATCCGGTTTTTCCGTGATCAGGAAAGGCCCCGGCGTTACCCCCTGAATGAGCAGGGCCGCAAAAATCATGGCGATCGCGGCGTTCCCGGGAATTCCGAGGGTCAGGAGGGGGATGAAGGAGGCGCTGGCCGCGGCGTTGTTGGCCGATTCCGGGCCGGCAACCCCCTGGATGGCTCCCTTGCCGAATTCGCCCGGGTTCTTCGCCACCCGCTTTTCAACGGCATAGGAAACCAGCGAAGAAATGACCGCGCCGCCGCCGGGGAGGATCCCGATCAAAAATCCGATGAAAGATCCGCGAACGATCGGCCATTTGCAATCCACCCAGTCCTTCAGGCTCGGCCAGAGATGGCTGATCTTCCGGGTGATCAACTCCGCTTTCAGAACCCTTTCCAGGTTGAAAAGGATCTCCCCGATCCCGAACATCCCCATGGCCAGGGTCACGAAATCGATCCCTTCCTGGAGCATGTGAAACCCCCAGGTGAAACGGATCGCCCCGGAAATCGGGTCGAGTCCGATGGACCCGAGAAGGAGTCCCAGGATGATCATGATCAGGCCCTTGACGATCGAATCCCCCCCCAGAAGGGTCGCCATGACGAGACCGAGAAGGGTGAGGGAAAAATATTCCGGCGGCCCGAACTTCAGGGCGAACTCCGCCAAGGGGGGGGCAACAAAAGTCAACCCTAAAACCCCGATGGTTCCGGCGACGAACGAACCGATGGCCGCCATCCCTAACGCGGGGCCCGCGCGCCCTTTCAGCGCCATCTGGTACCCGTCGATGCAGGTCACGACGGACGCCGCCTCTCCGGGAATATTGACCAGGATGGAGGTGGTCGACCCGCCGTACATGGCCCCGTAGAAAATCCCCGCCATCATGATGATGGAAGTCACCGGGGATCCGATCTTGAAGCTCAACGGGAGGAGGAGAGCGATGGTCGCGGACGGGCCCAACCCGGGGAGGATCCCCACCATGGTTCCAAGGATGGCGCCGATCAGGGCAAAAGACAGGTTGGTCAAAGAAAATGCCAGATCAAACCCGTTTGCCAGTCCTTGAAAAACGTTGAATATCTCTCCCATGAAGGCCCCTTCAGGAAAAGATCCCGCCGGGCAGCGGGACTTCTAAGAAATAGCTGAAGATCAAATAAAGAACCAGGGTCACGCCGGTTGAAACGGCGGCGATTTGGCGCCATGAAATGCCTTCGATGACCCACATCCATAAAATCATGAAGACAAAAGTGGTCAGGAGGAATCCGATGAGGCCGATCAGCAGAGCATAAAGGGCAAAGGCAAGGCTTCCCAAAAGCGGCCGCAGCCAGGTTCGCTCCGGCCAGAAGGGGATCCGGCTGCTTCCTTTTTTCCATCGGGAGGCAATCAAGGCGACGGCAAGGACAATGAGGATACAGGCCAGGCCGAAAGGCAGAAATCCCGGCCCCGGGCGCTTAAAAGACCCCATGGCCAACTGCGTGGAGCTCCAGGCGGTGACCACTCCGATGATCAGCAGGATATATCCGGTAATCCGGTCCCACTTTTCTATGGTTCTTATCCCCTTTCAAGACAGGTTGAAATGAAGAATTCGCGGCCAAAGCTCCTAAAATAGATAACCTTACCTCTATGCGTTGTCAAGGGGAAATATTTTCGTAACGTAACCCTTCAGTGAAGGGTGGGAAGCCGCTGCGGATTCAGGTCCGGCGTGAATACCAGGAGGTGCCCGGGCCTGGGGGCCCGGGCGCTACGCTTGGAATCATAAGGCGCTGATTTCTTCGTGGAGGGGGCGGGGGCCAAGGCCTCCCGCCGCTGATATCGGAGTCTCAGGGCTTTCTCCGAGTCTCTGCTCATCCCGACCGATGCTTCCGGCGCGTATCGCCCAAACCCCCAGGCCAACAACAAAGCCGGCCGCCCCCCCGTCACTGAATGGGTACATATTTTCCTCAATTCCTGTTGATTCATCGATTTCGGTATGTTAATTTGATCCAAATTATTGATGGCTTCGTAAAAGGTCAAATAGAAAATCACCCCGGCGAAAGCCGGGGTCCAGAACGCCTTGAAATATCTGGATTCCGGCTTTCGCCGGAATGACAAATTCTATGGAATTTCGACTTCTTACGAAACCAGAAATATTTCCTGAGAACCAAGGAGAGATTTTGAGGGTACGGCGAAACAATTTTCTTCATTTCCTGATCCGCAGCCTCAGTTATGTTATCTTGCGGATGGTCTTTCGGTTGACCATTGAAGGGCGGGAAAACCTCCCCGCGGACGGGCCGGCGATCATCCTTCCCAAGCATCAGTCCTGGAGCGATGTGCCGATCGTCGGAATCTCGCTGTGGAGGCCCGCAAGTTATATCGCCAAGCAGGAGCTCTTCGTTTATCCCGTCATTCGGCAGTTCATCACCTTGCTGGGCGGCGTCCCAATCGATCGGTTGAAACCGGTGAAGAGCCTCGATTCGTTCCGCTATGTGGAGCACCTGCTGCAAGAAGGAGATTTTATCGTCCTCTATCCGGAAGGAACTTATTACCCACGCTGCATGGGACGCGGCAAACACCGCTTCATCGGGCGCTTTTTGGACTTTCAGGGAAAGAATGGCCGGCGGGAGCGGAAGCCGATCCCTTTTGTCCCCATGGGAATTCAATTCGTCGAAGGGGGGTTCCGAAGCATCGTCAAGGTGAAAATCGGAAAACCCCTGTTTGCCCGAGAGGGAGAGGAGGCCATGGTTTTCACCAAGCTCATCATGGCCCAAATCGCCAACTTGAGCGATCTGCCGCCGTTGAAAGCCGACGGGAGAGAGGATAGCGCAAAAGTCGGATAGAATTGTGTTTTGTTGTTACGCTATGCGCTATGCTCTTTGCGCTCTGCGATTTTTTAATATAAGGAGGATCTATGGCAAACCAAGTTTTGCAGTGCGAAGTCAAGGAAGGCATAGGCGTAATCACCCTCCATCGGCCCGAAAAGCGCAACGCTATCAACGACGAGGTCCTCGAAAGCCTCCACAAGGCCTTCACCGATCTCAGCGAGAACGTGGCCGTGAAAGTCATCCTCCTCCAGGGGGCCGGGGCTGTTTTTTCGGCCGGCATCGATTTTAATTTTCTGGCGACCGTCGCCCGGGACGACGGCCGAGCCCCGGGAATCCGCCTCCGCGACGGGATCGATTACATCCACACCGTGTTAAACCGGATCGAGCGGATCGAAAAACCGGTGGTGGCTAAAATTCACGGCTTTTGCGGAGGCTTGGGGTTGGAACTTGCCTTGACCGCGGACTTCCGGATCGCTTCCCAGGGGGCCACCCTGGGGCTCCCCGAGATCATCCTGGGGCTGATCCCCGACTGCGGCGGCACAACCCGCCTGACCCGCCTTCTTGGACCCGGTTGGGCCAAAGAACTGATCCTGACCGGAGACATGATTCCGGCCCAGAGAGCCTATGAAATAGGCCTAATCCACCAGGTCTGCCCTGATGAACAGCTCGAAGAAAAAACCCAGGCTTTTCTCCAAAAGCTCTTGCAGAGGCCGCTTCTCGCCATGGGTCTCGCCAAGCGCGCCGTCGACTGGGGCGTTGGTCTCGACAAGATGACCCATATGGAGATCGAAGCCCTTACCCAGAGCCTCTTGATCACGGCCAAGGATTTCCCGGAAACCCTGCAAAAAGGGTTGGCCACGCTGCTAAAAAAGAAATAGTTTCAAGTTGCGAGTTATTAACCTACAAGTTTTTTTATCAGTCCCTAATCGCGCAGATATCAAATACGAAATCCTTCACCCCCTCCCTTCGCGAAAGGAAGAGATTCTCCTCTTTGGAAAAGAGGGAGCAGGGGAGATTTTTGAATGAGCAGCCAAAGAATCGAATTTCCATGCGCCAACATCACCCTGGAGGGCATGATCTCCGTCCCGGAGGGACCGGGCCCCTTCGGCCTGGTTGTGGTTTGCCACCCCCACCCGCTTTACGGCGGAAACATGTTCAACCCTGTTGTTCACGCCGTGTGCGCAAACCTGGAGGGAAAGGGGATCGCTTGGCTGAAATTCAATTTCCGCGGAGTGGGCAAGAGCGGAGGTAAATATTCCGACGGGATCGGGGAGCAGGATGACGCCCGAGCCGCCGTTTCCTTCGCCGAAAACCAGGAGCGGGTGGACCCGGCAAAGATCGGGGTCTGCGGGTATTCTTTCGGCAGCATCGTCGCCTTCGCCGTGGCCGCAAAAGACCCCGGCATCAAAGCGGTCGCCGGCATCTCTCCCTTCATCCAGCCGCCCGGACTTCTGGACCGCTGCCTCAGCCCGAAATTCTTTGTTACGGGGACCCGTGACGAATTTGTCGATTCGCCGAGCCTGGAAGACCAGGTGAAAAAGCTGCCCGAACCCAAAGAACTGGTTCTTTTCCCGGGCACGGACCATTTTTGGTCGGAAAATGAAGAGGCCATGGCCGAAAAAATCGGCGAATTTTTCAGAAAAAGTTTCGAATGGCCGGTCTAATCTTGATGGCCTCGCAAAGAGTCAAGAAATGAGTCATTGCGAGCGAAGCAAAGCAATCTTATGGCCTTTATATCCCTGATTTCATCAGATTGCTTCGTCGCTGCGCTCCTCGCAATGACGTATCTCCAGACTTTTTACAAGATCATCAATCTTGATGAATTCGTAAAAAGTCTGAAAATGGGCTATTCCGTCATTCCCGTGAAAACGGGAATCCAGTCTTTTCAATATCTTGGCAGATTCTGGATTCCCGCCTGCGCGGGAATGACGACTTTTTACGAGACCATCAATCTTGATGACTTTGTAAAAAGTCAAATAGACCGTCACCCCGGCGAAAGCCGGGGTTCAGAACGTCTTGAAATAACTGGATTCCGGCTTTCGCCGGAATGACAAATTATATGAACTTTCGCCTTTTTACGAGTTCATCAATCTTCCCAGGGGGGTATTTACGCCGGGAAGAAATCGCCTGCCTTTGATGTATTTTGACGCTGATTCGAATTTTTCAGCCCGGCGCCCGAACCCGGGAACACGGAACAATGATTGGAGGAACGCATGATTTTTCCTTGGACAAAGTGGTTTTCCTTAGGCATCGTCGTTCCGGCCTTCTTTCGCGATATTCGCCTTCGAAAGGGGCCTATCCTGGAGGTCATGCATCGGGCCGCCTCGGACCCCTTCTTTCAGGCCCTCGAATTTTCGGGAGCAGAGGACCCGGCAGTCCAAAAGGAGGTCGCGAAGGCGGTCCGGGCCAGCGGGAAGAGCCTGGTCTTTTCCGGCGGATCGTATTGTTACGCCAATCGAAACAACCTTCACGACCTCGACGAGGGCAAAAGAATGGCGGCCGTGGAAAACGTCCGCAAAATCATTGATGAAGCCTGCGAATACGGCTGCCAGGTTCTGTACGTCATGGGATTTGAAGCTCCGGCGGAGCGGCAAGCGGGTCTTCAGAAATTTCGGGCCTCCCTGGCCGAACTGAGCGCTTATGCCCGAGGGAGGTACCCTGCCAATCCCCTGACCCTCGCGGTGGAAAATTTTCACATCTTTCTCAAAGACCCTTTTCTCATCGGACCCACGTTGCCGACCGCCGAGCTCCTCCGGGATCTTCGCCGCGATCACCCCAACCTCGGGTTGACCTTCGACACCAGCCATATCCTGCAATTGCAGGAGGATTTGCCTTCAACCTACCGTTCCGTCCAGGATGTGATTGCCCATGTCCATTTGAGCAACTGTCTTCTCAGCGACCGCTCCTCCCCCTTTTATGGGGACAAGCACCCGCCCTACGGAATGCCCGGAAGCGAGATCGGCGTATCCGAGCTGGCCAATTTCTTGAAGGTTCTCAAAGACGCCGGACATTTTGCGCGGACTTCTCCAACGGGCAAACCGGTTCTGAGTCTGGAAGTCATCACCCCTCCGAATCAGAGCCCCGAAAAAACGCTGGCGGATGCGAAGGAAGCTTTTTTGAGCGCCTGGAAGAAATTCGAAAGCGCCTAGCGCACCAACGGATAAAGATTGAGGATCTCGTAAAAAGTCACCGGAACGATGGTTTCAATTGTGGGGGCGAGCGGCCGCTCGCCCGAGAATGGGCTTTTTCACCATTCCTGTTTTCTATTGCCGTTCACTATAAATTTGGGTTGATCCGGATTTTGCCGGAGGTGGCTCAGCTTTTTCTTTCAACCATTACCGGTCCCTCGCCGCAAGGGGATTTATCATGGACCCGCGACTCGCTCTGATTTCCCTGTCGGATGCCGTCATTTTCCTGACCGCTCTGGCGGCCCTTTACTTCAGCAGTCTTTACAGCTACCTTCTCTTTCACAGCCTGGTGGAGATGGTCAGTGTCGTCATCTCCGGAACCATCTTCGTCCTGGCCTGGAACTCCCGCAAGATCGTCGACCGCCCCTTTTTCGTGGTGTTGGGAATATCCTATTTTTTTGTCGGATTTCTGGACCTCCTGCACACCCTCGCCTATACGGGAATGGGTGTCTTTTCCCCATCCGGGTCCAATCTGCCCACCCAGCTCTGGATCGCCGCCCGGTTTTTGAACAGCCTTTCCCTTTTCATCGCCTTCGGGTTCATCCGCCGCCGAGTTCGATATCCCTTCGTCTTTTTCGCTTATGCGCTTCTCGTTTCCGTCTTTATCGCTGCTCTCTTCCTGGGCAACCTGTTCCCCGACTGCTACCTCGAAAGCCAGGGGCTCACCCCCTTTAAGATCGCCAGCGAGTACATCATTTCCGCCATTGTCATCCTCACCATCCCCCTTCTCCTGAAACGGCGGGAAACCTTCGAGCCCGGGGTTCTCCGGCTTCTGATTTCCGCCCTTATTCTGACGGTTTTTTCCGAGTTCGCCTTTACGTTTTATGTCGGCGCCTACGACCTTCCCAACCTCATCGGCCATTATTTCAAGGCGATCGCCTATTACCTGATCTACAAAGCGCTCATCGAGACGGGATTCGTCAAACCCTACAACCTTCTCTTCCGGGATCTCAAAAGAAGCGAAGAAGATCTGCGCCGGGCCAACGATCAACTGGAAACCCGGGTTCAGCAGCGCACGGCGCAGTTGATCGATGCCAACCGGGCCCTGCAGGCTGAAAATCTCGAACGAAAACGAGCGGAAGAAGGGCTGGCCGAAGCGGAAAAGAAATACAGCCGCCTGGTGGAGAACTCCCTCACGGGAATTTATATCAACCTGGAGGGAAAGATCGTTTTTGCGAATCAACAGTTTGCGGAAATTTACGGGTACGCGAAGGGGGAGATCGAGGGAATCGAGAATCTGAAGTTGGTCCATCCCGAGGACCGGGAGCTCATCGAGGAGCGACGCCTTCGCCGTCTCCGGGGAGAGGAGCTGCCCTCGGAATACGAGTCCCGGGGGCTGACCCGGGACGGAAGAACCATCTGGGTCTCCCGCCGCAACACGCTCATCGATTACCGGGGAAAACCGGCCATCCTGGGGAATATCGTGGAAACCACCCAGAGAAAACGGATGGAACAGTCCCTCCAGGAATCCCGGAAGGAACTGCGCCTCCTTTCCGCCCAACTCTTAACCGCCCAGGAAAACGAGCGCAAATGGATCGCCCAGGAGCTCCACGACAGCATCGGGCAGACGCTGGCCGCCGCGAAATTCAGCTTGGAAAGAAAGACCAGCCAGATGGACATCCAAAAAGCCCCGCCGGGGATCCTCCTTGAAAACGTTCTCTCCCTGATTCAGAACGGCATCGATGAAGCCCGGACCATCATGATGAATCTCCGCCCCTCCATTTTGGACGACCTGGGGATTCTGGCCACGATCAACTGGTTCTGCCGGGAGTTTCAAAAGATCTACTCCCACCTGCAGATTCATCGGGATATCCGGGTGGAGGAGAAAGACATTCCCTCCCACCTGAAAATCGTCATCTTTCGCATTCTGCAGGAAGGGATGAATAACGTCTCCAAGCACAGCCGGGCAAACGCGGTGTTTCTGTCCCTGGATAAGACCCCTCGGACCCTCGAGCTGGAAATCCGGGACAATGGCCTCGGCTTCTCCCCCGAAACCGCTCCCCGGGGTCTGGGCCTGACCAGCATGAAAGAGCGCGCCGAGCTGTCGGGGGGAACGTTTGTCCTCGAGGCCGCCGGCGGACAGGGAACCCGTTTGCGGGCAAGCTGGCCTCGCTTTCCTTCATCCATTATCGGGTGAGGAGCCCTTTTTCTATAGCCAGCGCCGTCAGATCGGAAATGTTGTGGATGTCCAGTTTCTGCATGAGGTTCGCCCGGTGCTTTTCCACCGTTTTCACGCTGATGCAGAGAAATGCGGCGATGTCCTTATTCTTGTTGCCTTCCGCGATCAATTTGAGGATGCTTTTCTCCCGCTGAGTCAGGGTTGCCCAGGACGTTGTGGGTTTGACAGGCTTTTTCCCCTGGAGGTACCCGCCGATGATCTTCCCCGAGATTTCGGGGCTGATGAAATACTTTCCTTCGAGGACGTTCCGGATCGCCAGGGAAAGCTCGGTGTGGCTGGAGTCCTTTAAAACATAACCGTTGGCCCCCACCTCCAGAGCTGCATGGATGTACTCGTCGGTCTTGTGCACGGTGAGAATCAGGATCTTCGTTTCCGGGGACTTCTTCTTAATCTCCCGGATCGCATCCATCCCGTTCATCCGCGGCATGGAGAGATCCATGAGAATCAGGTGGGGTTTGAACTTCTCCACGCTGCGAATGGCCTCCTGACCGTCTTTGGCCTCGCCTACGATTTCCAAATCCGGGTCGGACGACAGCAGCGCCCGCAATCCCTCTCTAAGAATCGTGTGGTCCTCGGCGATCACAATCCGGTGCTTTTCACTCATCAGGAATTCACCTCCGGTGCGGGGCGTTTTGGCAGAAACCCGTCCGCATTCACCCCTTGGCAGCAAATTAGCGTTTTGGAAAGGGCCTGCCGATCATTGAAAAATGGTATCAGTTTAGAGTTTTGAAAAAATTATGTGCCCGACTCTGTCGGGGCCCGGGGGCCGGAACGGAACGCGCCGGAAGCATCGGCTGGGTTGGCCCTTGGCCTCGAAGATCAGAGCTTGTTTCCGCCGGAGCGGGCGGGGGGTATCGTCCCCGCCCCCTCCACGGAGAAATCAGCGCCTCATGATTCCAAGCGGTCCGGTCTGGCCCCCTGGGCTCTAAAACCGCTTGGCCCTGACGAAATTCCTTTTTTCAAAGGGCGAAAGAAGCGCTTTACCCTTTTAAAATTTTCATTTTGATATTTGCACTTTGCCGTGAAGATCGGCCGATTTTCCACCCTACCTCTCTGCCCGCAGAAATACAGGATTTTTATCCTCCAAATACGGTTTTTACCTTATTTACCACGCCTGTAATAACAAGTAAAGTGACTCCTGAATTTCTTTTTCTCCCTTGGGAGCATTCATGGATCCCTTCAACGTGCTGATTGTGGAAGATAATCTTACTTTTCGCCACGCCCTCGCTGAAATCCTCCAGTCCCAATTCCCCGACATGGCCATCGCCCAAGCCGGAAACGGCGTAGAAGCTTTTGAAAAGATTCCTGTTTTTAACCCCGACCTGGTCTTTATGGACGTGAGGCTCCCGGGAGAAAACGGTTTGGAGATCACCCGGAGGATAAAACTGCAGCGCCCCCATATCGTGGTGCTGATCTTGACCAGTTATGATCTTCCCGAATATCGGGATGTGGCCATGCAATACGGGGCCAACCACTTTATCGTCAAGGGTTCTTCGACCTTCGAAGAAATTTCATCGTTGATCAAATCCTATTCCGCCAAACGGATCCGCCCTTATTCCGCCTGACTCTTTTCATCCGCGCGGGTTTTTTTTGCGCTCCCCCGCCGGGGTTCTTGCCCTTTTCGATTTTTTGGATCCTCTTCAACATAACGAGAAAAACGCATCGCGGAGAGAGAATCGCGCAGAGGGTAACTGCAGGGGAAAAGAAGAAGAGGTCCGGAAGCGCCGCCGGGACAATCGGGCGAAGCCCTTCCCCGAAACGCCGCCGGAAAAGACTTGAAAAAGGAGTTGCGGACGAAGTATCTTGGAACAAGAAAATAGGATTCAAGGAGCGATTGGTTTCATGTCCACCGTGAACGTCAAACAGGCTGAAGGTCCTTTGATTGTGTCGATCGACATCGGGACTTCTTCCATCCGCGCGGCCCTCTTCGACCGTCTGGGGCGCGCCTTGGAGGGGTTCGAGGCCCGCCGGAACCACCAGTTCCGCACCGATGCTCAGGGAGCTTCCGAAGCCGATCCGGATGTCCTTTTGGATCTCATCTTTCAATGCCTGGACCAGGTCATGGCTCAAACCGCTGAGATTCCGATCCCCATCGGCGGGGTGGCCGCCTGCTCCTTTGTCAACAACATTCTGGGGCTGGATCAAAACAACCGGATCACGATCCCGCTGACAACCTATGCCGACACGCGCTCCGCCGGCGAGGTTTCCGGGTTAAGAAACGATTTCGACGAGGAAAGAACCCACGACCGCACGGGCTGTCATTTTCACCCCAGCTATCTGGCGGCGCGGTTCCGCTGGCTGGCCCGCAGCCAACCGGACCTCTTCCGGAAATCGGCCCGTTTTGTTTCCCTCGGCGAGTACTTAGAGCTGAAGCTCTTCGGGGAAGCTGCCGTGAGTTACTCCGTCGCCTCTTGGACCGGTCTCCTGAACCGCAACGCGTTGGCGTGGGACCGCGAGCTCCTGCAAGGCCTGCCGGTGCGGATGGAGCAGTTGTCTCCCCTGACGGATGTGAGCAGGCCCCGCCGCGGCCTCCGCCCCGATTTTTCCCGCCGCTGGCCGGCTCTCCGGGAGGTTCCTTGGTTTCCGGCCGTCGGGGACGGAGCGACCGCAAACGTCGGCAGCGGCTGCGTCTCCCCGAAACGAGTGGCCCTGACGGTGGGGACAACCAGCGCCCTGCGCGTGGTGTTGACCGCCCGGGTCGAGGCGATTCCCTCCGGTCTCTGGTGTTACCGGGTGGATGGACGGCGCTCCCTTCTGGGGGGAGCCTTGAGCGAAGGCGGAAGCGTCTTCGCCTGGCTGCGCTCGGCTCTCCGGTTCGATCTGGAAGGTTTGGAGAAGAAGCTGTCGGCCCTGGAGCCCGACGGACACGGTCTCACGGTTCTCCCCTTCTTTGCCGGGGAAAGGGCCCCGGGATGGGCGGGCGGCGCGCGCGCCACCTTCCACGGGGTTTCTCTGGCCACCACCCCGCTTCACCTTCTGCAGGCGTCCCTCGAAGGAGTCGCTTACCGGATCGCCCTGGTTTTCGAATTGCTGCGCCCGCTCCTGCCGGGAGATCCCCAGGTCGTAGCCAGCGGCGGGGCCATCCTCAGCTCCCCTGCCTGGCTGCAGATCATGACCAACGCCATCGGACGGCCGGTGGCTGCCTCCGGCGTGGCGGAAGCCTCGGGGCGGGGGTCGGCTCTCTTGGCCCTGGAGGCTCTCGGCGTCCTTCCCGACCTGGAAGAGGCCCCGGAATTCAACGGCGTCCTCTATGAACCGGATCTTCGCATCCACCTTCGCTATCGGGAGGCCCTTGTTAGACAGAAGGAACTATACAAGAAACTGGTGCAATAAATAGGACGGCCTCCGAAAAAAGTCCATTTGCTGCGTTGCGCGCGACCTCCTGGTCCACATACTTGGCGCCGGCATTCGTTACCTCATCCTTTATGGAAGAGAAACACGTCGCCGTCTTCCCTTTCAAAATCCCCGCGGACGCTAGAACCCAGCCGGCATGGCAGATCGCCGCCACTACCTTGCCCTCCTGGAAGCAGCCGCGAACCAGGCTCAGCATGGCCTGCGACCGGCGCATCCGGTCGGGGGCATAGCCGCCCGGACCAGCCACCCGAGACGGAAGGGTTACGGGAAGGCTGATTTACCCTCTTGGCCTTCCTGCAAATTGGTGGTATAAATCTTTAGGATGTTTTCCGCCTGAGGGCGGCTGGAGCCGTCCGTCCCAAACAACCCTTGCGGTTGTACTCCACTTTCGCAAAGATTGGGGTTCTTTGATGTCCATCATCGCCCAGGACGAACCTGGCAAGGAAATTCTGCTCATGGGCAACGAGGCCATTGCCCGCGGGGCTCTGGAAGCGGGCGTGAAGGTCGCGGCCGCTTATCCCGGAACCCCCTCCACCGACATCATCGAAAATCTTTCCCGGGCGGCCAAAACCCGCGGCCTGTACGTGGAATGGTCCGTCAACGAGAAGGTGGCGCTGGAGGTGGCCGCCGCCGGTTCTTATTCCGGGCTGCGGTCTATCTGCGCCATGAAGCAAAACGGGCTCAACGTGGCCAGCGATTTTCTTCTCAACGTCAACCTCATCGGCGTCAAGGCGGGGATGGTTCTCGTGGTCTGCGACGACCCTTCGGCCCATTCGAGCAACAACGAGCAGGACTCCCGCCCCTTTGCCCGGATGGCGGACCTGCCTCTCCTCGAACCGGCCACCTTTCAGGAGGCCAAGGACATGACCCGCTTCGCCTTCGACCTCTCGGAGGAGCTCGGCATCGTCTGCCTCCTGCGGGGCGTGACCCGCACCTCCCATGCCCGGGGGAACGTCGTCCTGGGAAAGCTCCCCCCGCTCGACGCCGGGAAGGCCCATTTTGACACCGCCAAGCCCTGGCGCTCCCAGCCCATTGCGGAAAAGCACGGCCGTCTGCACCAATACCTGGACCGCTTGCAGGAAACCTTCTCTTCCAGCCCCTTTAATTCTTATCAAGGACCGAAGCACCCCGAACTTCTCCTCGTCACGGGCGGAACCGGCTGGCTTTACAGCCGGGAGGCTTTGGAAATTCTACGCCTCGAAGACTCGGTGGGAATTCTGAAAATCGGGACAAGCTGGCCCTTGCCCGAAAAGCTCCTCATCGAAAATTTGGCCAAAACGGACCGGGTTCTCTTTCTCGAGGAAGTGGAGCCTTTCCTCGAGGGGAACGTGAAGGAGATCGCCGCAGACCACATAGACGAAATCGGTCCGAAAAAGTTCTTCGGGAAAAAATCGGGCCACATTCCGGTTTTCGGGGAAATGAACACCGACCGGGTCATGGCGGCGGTGGGAAAGATCCTGAAGGTCCCCTACCAGGCGCGCGACGCGGAGTACGAAGCCCAGGCGAAAGAAGCCGCCCGCACCCTTCTTCCCAACCGGACCCTGGGTTTTTGCCCGGGCTGCCCCCACCGGGCTTCCTACTGGGCCATCAAGAACGCCCTCCAGCTGGACAACCGCGAAGGGTTTGCCACTTACGACATCGGCTGCTACGCCCTGGCCCGGGGCCCCGCGGGCTATCACGTCCTGAAAACCGGGGGAGCCATGGGCACCGGAATCGGCCTGGCAAGCGGCTTCGGCAAATTTTCCGAGTTGGGGTTCGACCAGCCGGTGGTCGCCATGTGCGGCGACTCCACCTTTTTCCATGCGGCCCTGCCGGGGCTGGTCAACGCCCGCCACCACCGCGCGAATGTCGTCATGGTCATCCTCGACAACAGCGCCACGGCCATGACCGGGTTCCAGCCCCACCCCGGGATCGGAAAGAGCGCGGGCGAGGAAACGGCCGAGGCCGTGGACATCGAAGCGGTCTGCCGGGCCATCGGCGCCAGGGTAGAAGTCACCGATCCCTTTGATTTCGAGGGGACCCGGAGGAAAGTTTTGGAAGCCCTGGAAGACCCCTCCGGAGTCAAAGTCCTCATCATGCGGCGGCGGTGCCAGATGCTGAAAGACAAAGAGGAAGCTGCCCCCTACCGAGTTTGGATCGATCCGGAGAAATGCCTCGGGGAAGGATGCGGCTGCAACCGCCTTTGCACCCGCGTCTTCAAATGTCCGGGGCTGATCTGGGATCAACGCGCCCAAAAGGCGAGGCTGGATGAGGTCATCTGCGTGGGCTGCGGGGCTTGCGCCGAGGTCTGCCCCCAAGGGGCCATCCGGAAGGAGGCGCCGAAGAATTGACTGGCAAAAGAGAAGCGTTGAACTTGATCATTACCGGGGTGGGGGGGCAGGGAAACGTCCTCTCCTCGCAGATCCTCGGTCAGGCGTTGGTCGGAAAGGGTTATTGGGTGACGATCGGGGAGACCTACGGGGCTTCCCAGCGGGGCGGATCGGTCATGAGCCACATCCGCCTCTCCTCCCGGAAGCAGTTGAGCCCGTTGATCCCCCAGGGACAAGCGGACGTCGTTCTGGGCTTGGAGCCGGTGGAGGCCCTGCGGGTGCTCACGGCGTACGGCTATCGGGATACCGTGGTCATCACCAATACCCGGCCCATCTACCCGGTGGATGTGACCTCGGGCGATGAAATCTACCCGCAAATGGAAGAAATCGAAGCCGCCCTGCGAAATCTTTCCCGCGAACTTCACCTCATTTCGGCGACGGAAAAGGCGCTGGAGATGGGGTCCTCGATCCTCGGAAACATGATCATGATCGGCGCCCTTCTCGAACTGAGCCTCCTGCCGCTGACCGCGGCCGAGTTCTCCCGAACCCTGACGCAAAACTTTCAGGGGAAAAGGCTGGAATCGAACCTTCAGGCGCTGGAGACCGGGGCAACCCTCATAGGGAAGCGAGAAAAACCCGGAGCTCCGGGGGCGGGTCGATGAACTCCACCCCCATCCCGGGCCGGTCCACCTGAACCATCCGGGGAGAAACTTTTTTGGCATGGCGGACGACGGCGCCCACCTGCAAACAGCCCTGGGGGGTTTCGATCTCGATCTTCAATAGGGAGCCCTTTACATAAATCGCGGTGTTGGTGGGAATAAAGAAACCCCGGGTGGAAATCTGGATCGCCATGCCGCGGAATTCAGGTTTTTCCACCCCAAAGCGGATGGAAATCCGCCTGAACTTCCGCTCTTCATCCCTTTTGTGCTTTCCCTCTTTCATCGATGTTCCCGTTGTGCTTGAGGTTTCGCGGGGAAGTCATTTTCTCCGGCTTCAACCCCTCCCCTTTTCCCATCGGCAGCCTCCTGTGAAAAATACAGCCCTTCCTCCCCTTTTCCCCGGTCTCCTTTCCCTTCCCGGGTTTTCTTGCCCGGAGGAAACGAGAACCCCTCGTTTTTCAACGAACCCAGCCTAAAGAAACCCCGTTCCTCTGCCGATGGTCTCTATAGAAAATTTTAATCTTCTGCCTTTCCGGGGGAAAGAGGCGATGAAAAACTACTTCAAGAGTTTTGGGAAAAAATCCCGCTCCGCTCAAAGGCAAAAAGCCGGATCGTTGTATCGGATTCCGGAGACAATCTGGATGACCGATGTGAAAAAGGCCTCGGAGTGGGGCGCCCTCCTGCAGAAAAGGGGGCATCCCAAAAAAGTCCCCTCCCACTGAACCACTTCCCGGAGCACCCAATCGGGGTCAGCCGCCCATCGGGTTCTTCCTGAGATTTTCCCTTTTGAAACCATCCCGCCGGGTAACCCTTCAGTCAAGGGTGGGAAGCCGCTGCGGATTTAGGTCCGGCGTGAATAGCAGGAGGCGCCCTGGCCTGGGGGCCCGGGCGCTACGCTTGGAATCATAAGGCGCCGATTTCTTCGTGGACGCGGGCGGGGGCCAAGGCCTCCCGCCCCTGATATCGGAGTCTCAGGGTTTTCTCCGAGTCTCTGCTCATCCCGACCGATGCTTCCGGCGCGTACCGCCCGGACCCCCAGGCCAACAACAAAGCCTGCCGCCCCCCGTCACTGAATGGGTACCCCGCCGGAAACTCTTGCATTGCGCCATCCATCCGTTTACACTGAACTTCTGGGCCTCGCATCAAAGACGCCCCTGCGGATGCCTTCGCCATCGGGATGGCGGAGGGCCCAGCGGCTGGTGGGGAGGGGAGATCTCCAATCGAACCCAAGGACGACCGAAAGAAAACGAGCCGAGGAGAAACAATCCTTCTTTTGGCGAGGCGAATGCTGATGGTTTCGTAAAAAGCCCCTACAATTGAAACCATCGTTTCCGTGACTTTTTACGAAACCATTATATATCACCCCTGACAGGAGGCAGAGAATGAGTCCCCAATCGCCGCAAGTTAAAGTCGCCGTTGTTCAGGCTGCGCCGGTTCTTTTCAACCGCGAAGCCACGATCGCCAAGGTGTGCCGCTTGATCCAGGAGACGGCCGCCCGCAAACCCGGATTGATCCTTTTTCCCGAAGCCTTCATCCCGGCCTATCCCCGGGGTCTGTCCTTCGGAAACGTCGTGGGAAGCCGCACCCCGGCAGGGCGCCGGACCTGGGAAAGGTATTGGGGGAATGCCATCGAGGTGCCCGGGCCGGACACCGAAATCCTGGGGGCGGCCGCCCGGGAAGCCCAGGTCTATTTGGCCATCGGCGTCATCGAAAGGGACAGCCAGTTCAGCCATGGGACGCTCTATTGCACCCTCGTCTATTTCGGCCCGGACGGGCAGCTCATAGGAAAGCACCGCAAGCTGAAACCCACGGCCGGGGAACGCCTCATTTGGGGGGAGGGGGACGGGAGTACGCTTCCGGTTTTCTCCACCCCCTTCGGGAAACTCGGCGGCCTGATCTGTTGGGAAAACTACATGCCGCTGGCCCGCACCGCCATGTACGGCAAAGGGGTGGAGGTCTACTTAGCCCCGACGGCGGACGCCCGGGACTCCTGGCACGCCACCCTGCGCCATATCGCCTGCGAAGGGCGGTGTTTTGTCCTTGGGTGCAACCAGTTCGTGACCAAGGAAATGTACCCGCCGGACCTCGAGGGGATCGAAGACCTGGCCGGCCAGCCGGAAGTCCTTTGCCGAGGCGGGAGCGCCATTATTTCGCCCCTTGGGGATGTTCTCGCCGGCCCCCTTTACGGGGAAGAAGGGACCTTATTCGCCGATCTCGATCTCGGCGAGGTCGCCCGCAGCAAGATCGATTTCGACGCCGTCGGCCACTACGCCCGCCCCGACGTCTTCCAGCTCCTCGTCAACGAACGTCCGGCCCCTCCGGTTTCATTCAAAAAGGATTAGGCGATGGAGGGGCTGCTCCAAAGAGCGGTCGATTCCTTGCGCCGGAGCCGATAGGCGGACGGCGATCAGCTTCCGGGATGGAATTGCGGGTTTTCGGTTTTGCCGGCCGCGAGGGCGCGGGGCGCTTGGTAACCCTTCAGTCACGGGTGGTGCGGAACAAGTTCTGTTGTGGCCTGGGGGTTCGGACGGTACGCGCCGGAAGCATCGGTCGGGATAGGCAGAGACCCGGAGAAAATACCCATTCTCCGCAAGGGGAGGCGGGAGGCCTTGGCCCCCGCCTCGTCCACGAAGAAACCAGCGCCTCATGGTTCCAAGCGGATCGTCCGGACCCCCAGGCCGGCGCATCTCTTAGCCGTTACAACGGTCTCCTATTCATAGCAATTCGCCACCCGTGACTCAAGGGTTACGGCGCTTGCCTTTTTCCCTTGCGCTTTTGCGTCTTGCGTCCGTTGACGTTCTTCTCTATGCCCTACGCCCTTGGCCTTGTTCCCCCAACCGCTCCCAGAGCATTCCATAGGCCTTCTGCCCGCGCTCGTAGCTGGGCAGGCGGAAGAATTCATTGGGGGAGTGTTGGAGCTCGTCCTGCAACCCGAAAGCGAACACGATCGTGTAGGCCTGCAGGGCCCGGAGGAACAAGGCGTTGGCGGGGATGGTTCCGCCCATGCGCATGTGGTAAGGCTCTTTCCCGTATAGGTCCTTCAACACCGAGGCCGCAACCGCGAGGCCCGGATGATCCGGGGGGATCAGATACGGGAGGGCGCCGCTGGACCTTCTGTGGGCCGTGACTTTGACGGTCGGCGGGGCCACCTTGTAGACATGCTGAACCAGCAGGTCCGCAATTTTGGAGGGATCCTGGTCGGCCACCAGACGGCAGGAAATTTTGGCGTAGGCCTGGCTCGGCAGAACCGTTTTCAGCCCTTCCCCCTGAAACCCCCCGTACAGGCCGTTGATCTCGAGGGTCGGCCGGGCCCAGGCGCGCTCGTGGGTGGTGAACCCCGGCTCCCCGAAAATCGAAGCCGCTCCGGTCTCCCAGAGGTATTCCGGTTCGACGAAAGGAATTTTGGCCATCTGGGCCCGCTCCGCGTCGCTGAGCCGGCGGACATCGTCATAGAACCCTTCGACGGTGATCCGGCCGTTCGGGTCGTGCATGGAACTTAGAATCTGGACCAAGACGTGCAGGGGATTGGCGATCGTCCCGCCGTAGGTCCCGGAATGGAGGTCGTGATCCGGCCCCTGGACGTCGATGAACACCGCGGCAAGTCCCCGGGTGCCCAAAACGACCGCCGGCTGATCCTCGCCCCACTGCCCGCCGTCGGCGCTCAGGACCAGGTCGCAGGAGAGAAGATCGCGGTTCTTCCCGATGAAATCGGCCAGCTGGGGGCTCCCGATTTCCTCTTGTCCTTCGAAGAGGAACTTGAGGTTGACCGGGAGTTTTCCGGAGGTTTTCAGCATCGCCTCGGCGACGATGAGGGGGATGAACAGGTTGCCCTTGTCATCCGTCGACCCCCGGGCGTACATTCGCCCGTCCTTGATCGTCGGTTCAAACGGCGGGTTGTCCCACAAACTCAGGGGGTCCACCGGCTGGGTATCAAAATGGCCGTAAACCAGCAGGGTCGGCTTCCCCGGCGCCCGAAGCCACTCGCCGTAAACGACAGGGTGGGCCCCCGTCGGCATGATGCGGACGGACTCCATCCCCGCGGTCTTCAGCCGCGCTTCCAGCCACTCAGCCGCCCGGTCCACGTCCGGCCGGTGCGCCGGCAGAGCGGAAATGCTGGGAAACCGCAAAAATTCCATCAGTTCTCTTAGAAACCGTTCCTTGTGTCGGTCGAGGTAATCCTGCCAAGAAGCCATATTGTTTCTCCTCTCTGCGGCCGTTTACGAAAAGCCGCTCCCCCCGCGGCAAGCGGGGTCCTTTGAAAATATTTTCGCGATTATAACACATCCGGCTCCTCTCCAATTCAAACAAACCGATCGGCAGAAGAAAAAAAGTAGGGGACGTTGATGAAATAGTTAACTTTGATGAACTCACAAAAAACCTCCGACCCGATGGTTTCGCTTGTCGGGGCGCGATGTTTCGCGCCCGATATCGGGCACGCGCAGAGAATAATAATTGTAGGGGTGATTCATGAATCGCCCCTACGGGTGCGCCGCAGCGATTCACCCCGTTAGATACTCTTCGAAAGGGTTTTCCCCTTTGAATATGACGGGCTTTATCCTTAGATCCCAAGACCCGGATTATTATCTAACGGGGCAGGGTTGAAGCGCAACGCCGCAGATGGCCATTTTACGAGGCCATCCGCCCTGAAATGTTTCCTTTCATCCGCCGGAGGGTCTTGGGATGCCGGGCGCCATCCGTCAAAACCCTCTTGAAAAATCGATGAGCCCGACCAGGGGTTCCTTTCTCAGAAACCTCCGGAAGTTCTCCTTGAAAATCTCCACCATATCCCCCGGCAGGCTGGGTCCGGAAATATGGGCGGTAACGATCAAGTTGGGGCAGTCCCACAACAGGCTCTTCTCGGGGAGGGGCTCTTCTTTCATGGCATCGATGACCGCACCCGCGACTTGGCCCGACGTCAAAGCTTCCACCAGCGCGTCCTCATCCACGATGGCCCCCCTGCAGATGTTGATCAGATACGCGGTCTTCTTCATGGCCTTGAAGAAATCGCGGCCGACCAGGTTCTTCGTTGCCGGGGTCGCCGGCAACGTAAGAACGACAAAATCCGCCTCTTTCAGAAAAGCGGGCATCTCCCGGAATCCAAACTGGCGTTCGACGAAGGGGGCTTCGGCCCGGGCCATGTCCCAGCTGACCACCCGCATCCCGGCATTCCTGGCTTTTTGGGCTACCGCCTTGCCGATGTGCCCCAGACCCATGACGCCGATCGTTTTCTGGTGAATGAACTCCATCCGGAACGGATCCCACTTCTTTTCCCGTTGGGCCTTGAGCGCGCGGGGGATGTTCTGGCAGAAGTAAAGAACGTAGGCCAGGACGTACTCGGCCATGTATTTCCCGAAGGCCCCGGTAATCCGGCAGACGGGGATATTCTTGAATTGTTCCGTGTTCTGAATATAGCTTTCGACCCCCGCGGCCAGGGCCTGAACCCATTCAAGCCTGGGCATCTTCTGGAAAAGATCCTGCGGGAAAGTCATCCCCACCAGGGCGATCTCCGCCTCCGGCGCAAATTTCTCCATCTCCTCCCGGTTTGTGCAGATCATAAATTCCGCCTCGGGGATTTCTTTTGCCAAGAGAGCCTTGTACTCTTCGATAAACCGGGGGTAGAAAAAAAGAACCTTCTTCCTTGCCATGGCAGCCTCCTCGGATGCTTCACCTCCTATGGAATTTCAGGAGGGTACTGTAATGGGTTCAAGTGAATTTATCCAGCGTCGCCGTCAGGCCTCCCTGGGGGGTGCCCGGAATCAATCGGAATGCCCGGCCGGAATGGATCGGAATCGGTGGCCGGGATGCGTCGGAATACGCATGTCATCTTCGCTGCTCCTTTCCTCTCTCTTAGTTTAGAGCAGCTTCATCACTTAGGCTACTGTCCAATTTCCCCCGTTGGATTCACCCCTCCGACGCTGGACTTGAAGGGGGTTATCCAGATAGGCGATTCGCTTCTGGTATGTCCGAATCTCTTCTCCAAATTTGTCACGAAAGTTCCAGTTGTCGCTCTGAGTTAGGCGACTCTGCTTCTGGGATATGCCGGTAACCGCATTGATACGATGGTTATGGGGTAACTTGGTCACTGACCAAGCTGCTGGAAGGGGTGTAGACATGGTCAGTGACCAAGTTTGCTCTTTCTTCCTTCCTGGATCCGGTTTGACCTTGGCGACCATCTCCCGACGGTGGGTCGCAAGAATATAATAAGGTTTTCCCTTTGTCCCTCCTTTGGGCCAAAGAGCCTCTTGACGAGCCGAGGCAAGCGGCAAAAACCTACACCCTCTTTACAAAGCTATTGGCTGATTTCGTCCAGTATCGCCGTAACTATTTTTTCAAGCGCAACGGATCCTTGGCTTTCAGATTCCGGGGAATGCTGGATCCAGATTTTGCTTAGACCTGCCTCATGGACCGCTTTTTTTAGAGCGCGGACGATGAGGATCAGTTCGGAATTCAATGCCTCTTCGGATGCTTGCCCAATTCTTTCATCGGTCAATTTCTCATGGATCCGGCTAAGCAGACCGAAGATCAGAGGCCAGTTCCGCCATTCGGGCAAGGGAGAGAGAACCTTAAGAAATGCATCCCAGTGGTTCCGCTGAACAAAATAAACAATCTCCCGCCCTTTTTCGGCAGAATGGATGAGCTGCGAACGCCGCATCTCAGTCAGGGCATCATGAACGGCCCGTTGAGAGAACCAGCAGGCGCGAGCCATCTCGTAGGCATTGGCCTCTTCGTGGGTAAGCAGATAGGCGGCAAGGTCCGCTCGGGAATTGACCCCGAAAAAAGCCCTCAGTTTCAGGGGCAGATTAGCCGGGTGCTCTGGGGAAAAAGATTTGCCCCGACTCCGCAGCCTGATCTCATTTCTCAGGAGCCCGCGCTCCAGAAAGACGGGATCAGGCTTGTTAAGCGCCGGCATCGGCTTGCCTTCCTTGAGATAAAATAGGGTTTGTTCCCGATCCGAAACCTGAGGAGTTTGGGAAAGCGACGCCCATTTGCTTTCCGCTCCCCTTTTCCGCATCCAAAAAGCTACAGCGCCAAGGACCGGGCGGGCGATTTCCGGAGAGTTCGGGAGCATTCTTTTTAGCCTCTGAATATTCAAGAGAGCGCCATTGACGGCCAGCCACTCCAGCATTTCGTCGAATAAGCGCTGGTCATAGCGAGCGATGAAGCAGGAAAAAATCAGAAGCGCATCTGGGTCAATGAGGGAATGGGAAATCGCTTGAGCGTGTCCGGGAACCCCGAGGGTTGTCCATTGCCTCCAGGCGAGATCGAGAAGACGTTCGCGGTATCGCCCGCTAAATATTCTCAGCCACCTTTCCATACCCCAGCTCCTTCAATAGGGTTTTCATCACCTGACGAAAGCCAGGCGAAACATCGTGGGTCATCGCCCACCGGGCAGCCTGGGTCAGCTCGTCTTCATCCGGGTTCAGATTCACGAGATCGGCGATATGGTAGCCTCCTCGATCCACCGCTGCGTATAGCTTGAAGTGGATCTGATCCTTCCGCCCTGCAAAGTAAACTGAAAGGCACCGCCCATAATCCTTTTGGGAAAGGCGGGAAGCAAAACCTTCGGGGAGTCCCATCTGAAACAGACCGCCCTCCCCGCGGCTGGGATCGTCATTCAGCCAATCCTCGTTCAGCCCGAGCACCTGGCCTACCTCAGAAGCAGCCTCCAGCAGTATAGGTGGAAGGGGGTGGGGATCCATCAATTGCCCCTGCTCGTCCATGAGAGCAACGACGTCCACATCCTGGGTTGTCCTTGTGATCAACCTGGCTGCAATCAGAGCCGATCCGCCGCATACCACCAGTCGGAGCCGGCCGGAGTCCTTCATCTCCAGCCTGGCTTCAAGCAGCCTGAGAGCCTCATCGAGTTTGATACCATCCAGATTTTTCATAAGCAGTTATTTGGTTTAATATAAGCGGTATTTATGCTTATTATACTTCTTTGACCAGAGAATACAAGAAAAAAACCGACATTCAATAAGGCACAGAAAAAGCCCTAAAAGTATCAAGCATGATTGGGAGCCCCGGGATTATGACAAAACTTTTCTCGGCTGTAATTCCCATCTTAGTATAACCATCTGAAATATTTTAAGATTATTAATTTGCCACCTCTTGTTTGCAACCCGATTGCTGCCAAAATTTCTTAGGTTGCAATCATGGGAGCGACAGACCCAAACCATGGTCGAACATCTGGTCGCGTAGGCGGCGGAAGCCACTGCCGCGTCCTCAAAGCGCTGAAAATATCGGCAAGCCAACACAACAATACGAGCGGACTATTAGATTTGGAAAATACCTTTATTGGATTAAATCCAATACCCCAAAGCCTGACTCCTCTTAAAATCTTTAAATATCTGCCTCTTATACCTTTTTGAATTGGATTTGACCATCAATTTCTCAACTGATTCAAATCCAAAAATAAATCCAGGGAGGCTGGTTTTCAAAAGGGATAGAATTCCAAATCTGGAAACAGAAATGAAGTAAGAAACCTTTGGGGGACCCGGAAAAAATTTTAAAATTAAAAATCACCCCTGGGGTGGAGAAATCATTGGGCGCGCGGGTGCCGGCAAAGAAGGAACGTGCTCGCAAGGGAACCTAATTAGGCTTGACCCTGCCTATATTTGCCCCCCTGTCTCGACTCCCCATCCCCCCCCTGCCCCACGCCCGGGCCCCCCCACAATGGAAAATTTGGGGTGGCCGCCCGCCATTGCCCAGAATGTCCCCCCGCTCAAATTAATTTCGGGCAACCGAATTTTTTAGGATCGAAGATTCCAAAAAAAATTTTCTTCAGCAAGATAAATGAAATGGAGTCATTGATTTCCTCTGAAGGATTCGAAGCAGGATTCAGGAATGTGGTTTTTACGATGCCTGAAAGGGCCGAGGCCCAGAGCATGGGGTGAGAATTTTCTAAGATCTACGCGCTGGGTGAGAGCCCAATAGCGGCTTTTCTTCGGGCAAACTGGGCACTCTAAAATCTTTCCATTTCAGCGGAAAAAATCTGTTAGGGTAGCAAGAGGGTAGCATGAAAGAAAAAAGGAGTTAAGCCAATTTATCCTAACCCCTTGTTTTGATTGGTGAGCCGTGCGGGGATCGAACCCACGACCACCTGATTAAAAGTCAGGTGCTCTACCAGCTGAGCTAACGGCTCAACCCAAAACCCGTTAGTCGGGAGAGCGCAAGGCGTAAGATGTTTTATCTCCTCACGCTCTCACGATTTGCGTGATTTTCTATTTTATGCCGTTTCCCCTTGGCTTTCAAGCATTTTTTGAAAGCTTCGGGCCCTTCTGAAAGGGATTGCGGCGCAGAATCGTTTCCTGTCTTCGTTGGCCCACGGAAACCAGCAGGACCTCTGTCTCGGTCAGATCTTCGATTCTCCGGATGTAATCCCGCGCCGGGCCGGGAAAATCCTCAAATTTCTGCACCTGGCTCAGATCGGTCCCCCACCCGGGAAGCTCTTGGTACACCGGTTCGCACTCTTCCAGGATTTTCAGCTGGGAGGGCACCTCTTCCAGAATCCGGCCCTGGTGCCGATAGCCGGTGCAGACGCGGATCGTCGCAAACTCGCTCAGCACATCCATCTTGGTCAGAGCAATCCCCGTGATCCCGCTCAGCCGGATGGCGTCGCGGAGAACGGGAATGTCCAGCCAGCCGGTCCGGCGCGGTCTGCCCGTGGTCGCCCCGAATTCCCCTCCCAACTGGCGAATCCTTTCCCCGATTTCATTCTTGAGCTCCGTGGGAAAGGGGCCCGCCCCCACCCGGGTCGTGTAGGCTTTGGAAACGCCGATGACCTCGGAAATTTTGGTGGGGCCGATGCCCGCCCCCGTGCAGGCGCCGCCGGCGATCGTGTTGGAGGACGTGACAAACGGGTAGGTCCCGTGATCCACGTCCAGATGGGTTCCCTGGGCGCCCTCGAAGAGGAGGTTCTTTCCCTTCCGCATCTCCCGGTCGATGAAAACCGAGGTGTTGCCCACATACTTGCCGAGACGCTCGGCATAGCCCGAGTATTCCTGGAAGATCTCCTCCATCTTCAAGCCCTCATCGTGGAGGCAGGTCTCCAAACATTGATTCTTCAAGGCCAGGTTCGCGTGGAGCTTTTCCCAAAAGGTCTCCGGATCCATCAGGTCGCCGACCCGGATGCCTTCCCGCCCGACCTTGTCCTCATAGGCCGGGCCGATCCCCCGGCCCGTGGTGCCGATCTTCTTCTCTCCTTTCAACTTCTCCCGGGCCACGTCCACCCGCCGGTGGTACGGCATGATCACGTGGGCGTCCTCGCTGATCAACAGCTGTTCGTCCCTGAGAAAATGGCCTCTCCGCTGCAGCTCCTCGATCTCTTTCAGGAGGACCTGGGGATCGACCACGACCCCGTTCCCGATCAGGCACCGCTTCGAAGGATAGAGGGCCCCGGAAGGGATCAGGTGGAGGACGATCTTCTCCTCCCCCACGACGACCGTATGCCCCGCATTGTTGCCGCCCTGGAAACGGACGACTGCGTCCGCATATTCGGTCAGGAGATCGACGATCTTCCCCTTCCCTTCGTCCCCCCACTGCATGCCGACAATCACGATGTTGGCCATGGTTTCAAAACCTTTCTTGATTTTTTCACCACAGAGGGCACAGAGAACACAGAGGACGGCAATTCAAAATACCAAAAGAATTAAAACCCAAATCAATACTATAGTTGCATTTTGCTTCTTGGCTCTTCTTTCCCTCTGTGCCCTCTGTGTTCTCTGTGCTCTCTGTGGTGATATTTTTTCATTTTTCTTCCATAAAAATTTCCATCGCCGTCTTCACCCCTTTGCCAAGCTCGAAATCATAGCCGAGTTCCTTCAGGGTCATCTCCACGGCGGCCACCCCCATGATGACGTCGAAAGAGGTGACGAATCCCAAATGGGCCAGGCGGAAGATCTTGCCCTTCGCCTGATCCTGCCCGCCGGCGATGGTCAGGCGGTGCTTCTCCCGGAGGATTTTTACCACCTTCTGCCCGTCGATCCCGGGAGGGGTAAGCACCGCGGTCAGGGAGTTCGCACCCGCCTCCGGCGCATAGAGGGCAAGCCCGATCGCCTTCATCGCGGCCCGGGTCGCGCGCGCCAGCCGGGCGTGGCGGGCGAAGATATTTTCCAGCCCCTCCCGGCGGATCATTCTCAAAGATTGGGCAAGCCCCAGGATCAGGGAGATCGCCGGGGTGTAGGCACTCTGGTTTTTCGTTATATTTTTCAATTCCTTCTTGAAATTGAAATAATACTTCGGCAGGGTGGATTTTTCCACAAACCCCCAGGCTTTGTCGCTCAGCCCGGCAAAGGCCAACCCCGGCGGCAGCATGAGGGCCTTCTGGGATCCGCACACCACCACATCCAGGTTCCATTCATCCATCGGCAATTCCTGAGCCCCCAAGTGCGATATGCCGTCCACCACCATCAGGGTGCCCGGGTAACGGGAAACGACGGCGCCGATCTCCCGGATCGGAAAGAGGGCCCCCGTCGAAGTCTCCGTAGCCTGGACGAACACGGCCTTTATTCCCGGGTCCTCATCCAGCGCTCGGGCGATCGCGCCCGGTTCGATGCTCCGCCCCCAGGGAACCGAAAGGGTCCGGGCATTTACCGCGAAGGCCTTGCAGATCCCCGTCCATCTTTCCCCGAATTTCCCCCCTTCGACGACCAAAGCCTTGTCCCCGGCGCAAAGGGTGTTGGTCACCGTCCCCTCCATGGCGCCCGTTCCGGAGGAGGCGAAGATCAAAACCTCGTTTTTCGTTTGAAACAGATATTTCAGCCCCTCCCGCACCCCCTCCAGAATCCGCTCATAAACCGGAGCGCGATGGTGGATGATGGGGCCGGCCATCGCCAGGAGGACTTCCGGCGGAACCGGCGTGGGTCCGGGGGCCAATAAGTATTCTTTGTCCATCTTCTTGCCTTCTGCAGCTTCAATGAAAAGCATTATTTAATACCAGAATTCGGTCTGCTCTGTCAAGATGGAAAAATCTCACCGCAGAGAGCGCAGAGCACGCAGAGATCTGAAATTAAAACCACAAGTCGCGAGAGCGCGAGGGCGCAAGGGGCAACGACCCTTAAACCTCGCCCAAGAACCCGAGGATCCGTCTCGACCGACAGGGGCGCTTATTCCCCCTTGAACTCCTGGCTTCCTGAATCCTCGACCCCTTCATTTTGGTGTTCATGCCGGTGCGAGAAAAAGTGGGGGTGGCCGTGGGAATGGCGCACCTCCTCATGGGCGTGCACATGGTCATGAACCAGGTTCGCTTTCAAGAGGAGGTCTAAGTCGCTCAAGATCCCGGCGGGCGGCCCGTCGGCCGCGATGGCGTGCCCTTCATCCAGGACCACGGCGCGGTCGGCGATGTCCTCCAGGATCGAGAGGTCATGGGTGGCCGCAATAATCGTCTTGCCCAGCGAGTGAAGCTCGTTCAACAAATCCGCAAGCCACACCTGGGTGCGGGGGTCCAGGCCCCCGGTCGGCTCGTCCAGGAGAAGGACATCGGGGTTCAAGGACAGAACCGAAGCGAGGGCCACTTTCTTCTTCTCGCCGCCGCTCAGCTGGTGGGGGGAGCGCTCGGCGATTTTTTCCAGACCGAGCATCGCGATCATCTCCCGGCTTCTTTTCAGGGCCTCCTCCTGGGAGGCGTTGAGCTGGAGCGGACCAAAAGCGATTTCATCCAGGACGGTCGGGCAAAAGAGCTGAACATCGGGGTTTTGAAACAGCAACCCCACCCGCCGCCGAAAAAATGCCGTGAAGGAGGCGTCCGCAAAGGCCTCTTCGGTGACCCGGCGGCCGAAGGCTAAAACCTCCCCGGCCGCGGGGAAGAGGAGGCCGTCCAGAATATGCAGAAGCGTGGATTTCCCGCACCCGTTGGCTCCCAAGATGACCAGCCGCTCCCCGGCCTCGATTTTCAGGTTGATCCCTCGGAGGGCCGGGTACTTGGCGGCAAAAGCGTAGTCGATGTCGTGAAGTTCAAAAAGCATATTCTGCTGAGTGTCAGTAATAAAAATTAAGAATGCCTAAAATTGATGACTTCGCAAAAAGTCAAATAGACCGTCACCCCGGCGAAAGCCGGGGTCCAGAAGTCTTTGAAATAACTGGATTCCGGCTTTCGCCGGAATGACGGAAAAGGGCAATCTGTAGGCTTTTTACGAGTTCATCATCCTTTGGCGGATCAAAAAAAATACACGAGCGCCGCAGACAAGCCTATACAAAACGCCAGCCACAGATAGTCCCGGGTCCGCACCCGAAAGGGGTTTAAAATCTTGACCTCCCCCTGGTAGCCCCGGGCGACCATGGCCCGGTGGACTTCGGAGCTGAGCTGCATGGAGCGCGTGAAGAGGGTCCCCGCCTGCCCCGCGATCCAGCGCTGTTCGACCCGGGTTTTCCCCGCCCTGAGCGTCCGGCTTTTCTTGGCGATACACATCTCCTCCACGATCCGGGAAAGGAGCAACAGGTACCGGAGGGCCATGCCCAAAGTCTGGACATAAATCTGGGGCACCCCCAGCGACCGGACCGCCTTCAGGATGCTGGGCCAGGGGGTCGCGAGCGTGAGCAGCAGAACCAAGGAAAGAGAGGCGCCGACCCGCCCGACCAGGAAAAGGGCGGCGGTCAACCCCTGCTTCGTGAACCCGATTTCCTTGGGGATCCCGTAAGGGCCGAACCGATAGGCGCTTTCCAGTTCCCCGATTTTCCAAATCAAGTCCCCGGGGGTAAAGACATTCAGGGTGGCGGGAAGCGCGATCACCCCCGCAAAAAGCGGGAGCACCAGCCAAACCCTTTTCAGAAAAAAAACCGCCCCGACCCGGGAAAGGACCGCCAAAACCAAGGCCAGGGCGCACATCCCGTAAACGGCCGGGAGGGAATGCAGAAAGCTCACGCCGGCAATTAAAGAGAGAAGGCCTATCAATTTGAACCGGGGATCCAGGCCTTGGAGCAAACCCGCCTTCCGGGTGTACGCTTCGGAAAAAACGAACTCGGCCATTAGGCCGGTCACGGCTTTCAAGGTCCGGTCGAGAAAAAGCAGGCGCGTCTTCTTCCCCACCAATTCGGGGATTGGTTGGTACACCGGCGCGCCGTTCATCTTGAACCAGGAAGGAAGAGCCATAAGAATCAAAAATGCCTAAAGTGCCTGAAGTACCTAAAATTAGAAACGCAAAGCGCCAGGCGGTAAGCGCATAGCGGAACCCATTCTCGACCTGTAGGGGCGATTCGTGAATCGCCCTTACGAGGTGTTGGACAAATAACCACGCCCTTGCCGATAACAATGTCCCGGCAAAAAGTCGTCGGAACGATGTTTTCAAATCCAGGGGCGTCCGGCCGGATGCCCCTACGGGCGAGGCGCGCTGTCCCGCCCCATGTGGGGCAGTTGACCTTATACGCGACCGCTAATAATGATGATCTCGTAAAAAGCCGTCATTCCCGCGCAGGCGGGAATCCAGAATCTGTCAACTTAGCGAAAAGACTGGATTCCCGTTTTCACGGGAATGACGGAAAAGAGCATTTTCCGACTTTTTACAAAGTCATCCTTGCGCAGACTTTTTACGAAACTATCATTTATTATGGCTCAATTCCCGACTTAAGCGCAAATCAATTCAGAAGGGCGGATTTTGACACCCTCACCCTCCCCTCTCCCCACGGGGGAGATGGTGATCCTAAGGAGGGGCATTTCAGGCAAAAAAAAACCCCCGGGGTTTCCCGCCGGGGGTTTAGGTTCGCTTCTAAATTAAATTAGAAGGCATAGACCAGTTTGGTGTTGACGGCAAAGGCGCTATCGGCGCTCTCGTTGGGACCTTCATACACTTTGCCGGGAAGGAAAGCGGCAATACCGACGTTCCACTGGAAGGCCTGGTAGATGTTGAAGGTGGTGATCAGGTTGATTTCCTGACCCACGTAATCCTCGTCAACAACCTGCTGGGCACCGCGCTGGCTGTTCACGATTTTGGTCACCGGACCGTTCGTTATCCTGCTGGTGATCGTTCCCGGGTTGCCGCTGCTTGTGTCGCCGATGTACAGCCAGTTCGCATTGAACCGAACCCAAGACGCGGGGCTGTATTCGAAATTGCCCCTTAGGTACCACATCCCCTGGAAGTCCAGCTGCCGGTTGTGGTAGTAGCCCATCTGGGAGGCGTTCATCCAGAAGAAGACGGTCCGGTCGTTGCCGAAGATGGAACGGGCTTCGGAATCCCGGCCGAGGGGCGCGTACTTGATTTCGTCCTGGGTATCCGCGTCGTTTCCGGTGGCGTAGAAGAACTCGCCGCCGACGAACATGCCGGGGCCGATGCGGTATTTGGCGGAGGCCTCGAGCACATAGGCTTTATAGTCCTGATCGCCTACGGTGCCGGTCTTAAACTCCCTCTTGCCGCCCACATACATGAAATGGCCGTACAAGGTCCAGTTCCCGGGACGGAATCCGCCCTGGATACCGAGCCACCACGGATGATCGTCGAAATTGTTGACAACCGTCTGGGTTGTGCCGTCGACCGGGTTGGTAAGGGTTGTCTGCCAGCCGGTCCACATGTCGTTCAGGTAGGCAAAGTAAACGTTCATGTCCCAAGCCTTCTGCTTGATGTCATAGGAAGCGCCGTATATATCGGCAACCCCGTACATCGCTCTCGGGGACGGCGTGGGCGTTCCGTATGCCTGGTCGGAAAGGCGGCCCCAGAATAGCTCAACAGAGTGGGGGGCGAAATCCGTTCTCACCTTCACGCCCATCGCGTCGTTGTTCCAGAAGAGCCGTCCGCCGTAGGCAAAAGCCTGGAGACCGGCGGTCACCTGGACCGGCGTGTTGGGAATGATCCAGTCCAAATAGGCGTGCTTGACTTCCAGCTGGGTCGAGTCGGCGGTGTAGCCGCCCATGCGCCCGCCGGTTACGGTGCCGGAGCTTCTCGATTCGCCCCACTCCGTGCTGTCAGCCTCGAAGCCGATGACCGCACGGACAGTCTTGGGATCGCCGTACTGCAGATAGAACCGAAACCGCTCGGCGACGTGGCGCCAGGTCGTGTCGGCATCCGCGGCGAGCACGCTGCCGTTCGCCCAAGCCCGCCCATTGTTAAAATCAGGTTTCTTTTCCCAGATGGTCTGGATCTCCATGTGGCCCCAGGATTTGAACTGAGCCAGGGACGGAGAAGCCAGGGCCATCACCAAAATCGCTGCCCCGATGAGAACCAAATACTTCTTCATTCATTAACCTCCTTTTTTTTTGCTTCGCTTCGTAAAATTTTTCTGCTCATCAGTCAAGACCTACAATTTCCGTTTCCCTCCTCACCCCCTTCCCTTGGGAATTTTTGCCGATCAAACTTTTCTTCGTCCCAAAATACTGATCTTCTTGGATCTTGTCAATAGAAAAATTAATCCCGCCGGAATTTTCCCGCCCCGGCCTTCGGGCTTATCCCCGGTCCGCCATTGCCTACTGGAAACGGCTGACCAGGAGGACGCTGTTCGTGGACGAGGATAAAACCGACTCTTTCGGAAGAACGACCGCGGCGATCAAAACTTTTCCCGCCCCTCCGCCCATGTCCTGAATGGCGAAATCGGCGACGTACCCGGAAATTTCTCTGCTCTTCCACCTCTCCTGAAACATCGCCCCGCCCCAGGCCAGGCTCTGGATTTCCCCCCCGCTGAAAACCCTTTCGCGCTTGAAGAGGTCCGCGACGGGGGAGATGTTCCGGACGACGACAAGCTCCTCGCCCTGCACGACAATCCGCACGTTCACCGTCGAAAACTCGTCGCCGCCTTCGGTCTTGGCGCCCACATAGGTTTGCAGATGCGAAGTTTTGAACGTTATGTCCGAACCGTAGTAGCTGTTGCTTCTCCAGAGGAAATTTCCCTTCGGGTCGGAGACCTTCAGGCGGTAGTCGGCATCGATGTAGGCGTAATAGAGATTCCCCTTCTGCAGGAAAGGCGTAAACCCGTAAAGGTTGTTCAGTTTCGGGCCTTCGATACTCCGCCCCGGCTTCACCCTCTTGCCGTCCCAGGTCATCTCGTAAATGGGGCCGCCGAAGCTCTTTCCCTTCTCTTTCGCCTGGCCGAGAAGAACCGGCCCTTTTCCCGGCCATTCGACAACCCGCAGGAACCAGTCGATTTCCGAGGCCACGATCTTGAACTCCCCGTCCTTGAAGGCGACGACAAAAGAAAACAGCCGGTCGCCGGGCTGGTATGGGTCTTCGGGGAAACAGGTCACATAAATTTCCGCTTTCCCGTCCTTGTCCAAATCCGCCGCATCGACGGCGAGAAATTGGTCCAGCTTTTGTCCCTCGATTCGCTTCACGAGCCTGAATTCATTTTCCCACCGGTAAATCCGGAGAGACCTCTGGTCGATGAGAGCGACTTCCTTGCGCCCGTCCCCGTCGAAATCCGCCACCGCCATCCCTCTGACTCTCATCGGCAGAGGAGGGCTCTGGCTGAATTCGGCGGCATACATCGCCACCCCCCCCATAGCGGGCGCTGCGGGGGCCAGGAAAGGCGCCGGCGGCGGAGCCGCGGCGGCCGCCTGTTTCTCGGCAGGCTTCTGGGCGGCGGGCGGCAGCAGCGAGTACCCCAGGATCTTCTCATCCGCCTGCCTGGCCACGTCATCCACCCCGTTGATGACTTCTTCCATCCTCTTCGCCTGGACATAAACCGAGGCCGGGGGCTTCTCCCCGCGAACGGAAACGACTTTCAAGTCCAGGCTGGCGCTGTCGCCAAGCTTGGTCAGGCTGCCGAAGACCACGTAGTCGGCGCCCAGGCGGGCCCCAAGTTCCCGGGCTTTCTGCGCATCCAGTTCCCCTTCCACCTCCGCGAGAGCCTTTTTTACGCGCCCTTTCTCCATCACCGAAATCCGCCCCTCGAGGTGCATCCGGGAGGCCAGCATGTCGAGAAGGCCCTCCTTCATGAAGGCCAGGTTCTCGGGGCTGTGGACGGTCACCGGAAGAACGGCCACCAGGTAGGGTCCTTCCTTTTTCAAAGAAGGCTGCCCGGTTTCCGGCGTCTGAGCGCCCGCGGCAAAGATCCAGCAGAACATAAGAAAAAATAATATGAATATTTTCAAAGAACAAACCCCGCCCAAGTGATACGGGCGGAAAGCAGAACGGAAAAAGCCAACACCGAAATTTTTCTTATCGTGCAATTTCAATATAAACTCTCTTTCTTCAAAAATAGCAATTTAAATGCCACTTCCTGATTTTTTCCCCGATTTCGTTCGGCTGCCCTTTTGCCGGCAAAAAAGACCGCAAAGAAATACTCCGTGGTCCACCAAAACAATGGAATTTATGGCATTTTTTATGATAAGCCCCGAGAAGAAAAAACAGAGAATTAAAGAGGGGCTCGCTTTCTCGTTCTCTTTCATTCCTGCGAGGAAAACCGGGTTTCCTTTTTTGTATCAAAAAAACCACAAAACCCGAAAAGAATGATGTTGTTTATGCAACAACCGCCGGCCGGAAAACTTCGCCGGCAAAATTTAATATTTCCCTTTTATTTTAAGGGGTTTTATTCTCCCGACAACCTTCTTTCCTGCCTTTAAAGACGCTGAAAAATCACCATATGTAGGGCTGTCCTTTTCCTCCCCTGCTAAATATTGTGGTGGGGGGCCGAAAATGGGCGTCCGGCCGGACGCCCCTACAGATAAGTCGCGCGAAACCTGAGAAATATAGGGGCGATTCATGAATCGCCCCTACTTATCGGTGCGCAGCAACGATTCACCCTGTTAGACACTCATTGGGAAGGTTTTCCGATTTGAATCTTGATGAACTCGTAAAAAATCGTCATTCCCGCGCAGGCGGGAATCCAGAATCTGCCAAGATATTGAAAAGACTGGATTCCCGTTTTCACGGGAATGACGGAATACCCCATTTTCAGACTTATTACGAGACCATCAATCTTTGGGCTTCATCCCTAAACTCCGGAATCGGAGATCCTTATCCGACAGGGCAGGGTTGCAGCGCAATCCCGCTCCGAGCGGGACAGATGGACTTTTTACGAAACCATCAAATCAGTTTGAACTCTTTTCCGGGAAGCCGGACGCTGACCACGGGGCAGGAGGCTCTTCGCACCACCTTTTCCGCCGTGCTCCCGAACAAAACATGATCGAGGCCGGTTCTCCCGTGGGTCCCCACGACAATCAGGTCCGTTTCCTTCTCTTTGGCGGTCCGCAGAATTTCCAGGAAAGGCGTCCCCGAAAGAATCATCGCCTCATAATTCTTGAACCCAAGGAGATCCTTCTGGCAGAGTTCCCTCATCTCCTTTTCCGTGACTTCGGAAAGGTTGCGGTTGAACTTGTCCATGGCATCGAAAGAAATCTCCGCGTACATGCCAAGCGGGTATGAAGGCTGCTGGATCACGTGGAGGATGTAAAGCTTCGCCTCGTACTTCTGGGCAAAAGAGAGCGCATACTTCAAAGCCCAGCGGGAATTCTCGGAAAAATCCGTCGCAAAAAGAATCTTCTGGATCTCCATCCCCATCCCCCCTTTCTGAAAGCGATTGTTTCCCGGCAACCTGAGCGCCGGCAGGAAGCGCACATTTATTCTATTCCGAATGCATAAATTTTCAAGGTTAAAATCAAGAAACCGGTAACCCTTCAGTCACGGGTGGCCCGGGGCAAGTTTTGTTTTGGCCTGGGGGTTCGGGCGGTACGCCCCGGGAGCATCGGCCGGGATGGGCAGAGACTCGGAGAAAGCACCGAATCTCCCAGAAGGATGCGGGAGGCCTTGGCCCCCGCCCCCTCCACGAAGAAATCACCGCCTTGGTTCCAAGCGGACCGACCGAACCCCAGGCCGAGGCGTCTCTTCGCCTTTACCCCGGACCTAAATCCGTTGCGGCCGGCCACCCATGACTGAAGGGTTACCGGCCGTTTATCAATTTCGCTTTACAACCACCCCCAAAAAAATTATACTCTGATCTCATGAAACGGCTCTTCTCCGAAAAACAGATCCAGGGGCGAATCGGCGCCTTGGCCCGGCAGATCAACAAGGATTACTCCGGCCGGGAAATCATCCTGGTGGGGGTTTTAAAAGGGGCTTTTGTTTTCCTGGCCGATCTTGCCCGCCGAATAAAAAGCCCCGTCAAAATCGATTTTGTGCGCGCGGCCAGCTACGGGACCGGGACCTACTCTTCGGGCAAGGTCAAACTGACGAAAAAGCCGGAGCTTTCCCTGAAGGGCAAAGACGTGGTCATCGTCGAAGATATCATCGACACCGGCGTCACCCTGCGGTTTTTATACCGATGTTTGTTGGCGCGCCGTCCCCGGTCTCTGACCGTCGCCACTCTGCTGGACAAGCCCAGCCGGCGAAAGATCCCCTTTCCGGGCGAATTATGTCGGCTTTGAGATCCCGGACTACTTTGTCGTGGGCTACGGCCTGGACTGCGCCGAAGAGCACCGGAACCTTCGGGGGATTTATCGGATCAAATAAAATCGCGGAGACGGGGGATGGGAACCGAAATGTTTTTGCGCTTGAGCCTCTTGGAAAAGGCGATCTCCCCTTCATGTCGGCGAACCCCGGATCGGGGTCCGGGGCAGGCGTCGGAATCCAGAATCGTTTGAAATTCCTGGATTCCGGGTCGCCCTTCGCTTGCCCGGAATGACGATTTTCTATTGCTTCCAAGAGTTTTGCAAAAGCCTCGCTCTATTGATTTTTTGGTTACTCCTTGCTCCTTGCGCCTTATGACAATTACTTGTCCTCAGTGCCAAACCAAATTCCATCTCGAGGAGGGACGCATCCCCGTGGGGGGAGGCAAGGCCCGCTGCTCCCGGTGTCGGCAGGTTTTCGAAATCCCCAAAGATACGGCCCCGGATCCGGCCGGAATAGCGCCCCGCGGGGAAGAGACGTCCGTTCCGGACGCCCCCCCCGATTTCCCTCCCGCGCCCGCGAAAAGGCGTCCGGTTCCCCGTTGGCTCCTCTGGCTTTTGGTTCTCTCCCTCCTGACCGCCGGGATCTGGGTTCTTTGGGAAAAAAACCCGTATCTGCGCCAAGCCGAATCGTTCTTCGCGGCTTTCCGCGAATCCCTGGGCCTCTCCGACAGCTCGCCGGCCTCCATTTCCCTGGAAAACCTGCGAGGGTATTATGCCGAGAACATCCACGCCAAGTGGATCTTCGTCATCGAGGGGCAGGCGGTCAACCAATGGAGTGAAACCCGAAGTTTCCTCAAGGTGAAGGGAACCCTCCTCGACGCCAGGGGGAGAAAGGTGGAAGAGAAAACCACCTTCTGCGGCAACATTCTGGGAGAAAAGGACCTCCGGGAAATGACCCGGGAGTCTATTCAGAAGAGCCTTGCGTCCCAGTTCGGCGTCTCCTTTTCCAACGTGAACATCCCGCCCCGAAAATCCGTTCCTTTCATGGTGGTCTTCACGGATTTCTCCCAAAACGAGCCGGAAAAAACCAGCGGAACATCCCCTTCTTTGGCGGATTTTTCGGTCGAGGTAATCAGTTCCAAGAAAGGATCGAAGTGAAAGGAATTTCTCAAACCCTCTCCCCCCTCATCGCCGCCCTCTTGCCGAAAGTACAAATCAACGTTCCCTTTCCGCTCTTGGTCAAGAATTTGGAGCGAGTCCTGGATTTCGGTTTGCAGCCCGAAATCTACTTCAACAGCCTGACGCTGGATCATTTGAGCTGGGCGGAGGTCCGGAGAACCTCCCGGGAACTTCGCCGGAAGAACCTTTCCGTTACCTTTCACGGGCCCTTCATGGATCTGAACCCGGGGGCGGTGGATGAAAAAGTCCGGGAAGCCACGGTATACCGTTTCGAACAGGTCCTCGCCCTGGCCCCCCTTTTTCAGCCCCGGGCCGTCGTTTTCCATCCCGGCTACGACCGCTGGCGATACGACAACAATGTGGATCTCTGGCTGGAAAGGAGCCTGCTCACCTGGAAGCCTCTCGTGGAAAGGGCGGAAGCCCTGTCCGTGAAACTGGCCATCGAAAACGTCTTCGAAGACCGCCCCTCATCCCTGCTGAAGCTCCTCTCCGCTCTCGGCTCCCCCTGGGTGGGGTACTGTCTGGATGCCGGGCATGGGAATCTTTTTTCCCAAGGGCCCATCACCCAATGGCTCGATTCCTTGGGATCCCACTTGGTGGAGATGCACCTGCACGACAACAACCGCCACGCCGACGAACACCTGCCGCTGGGCGAGGGGAATATCGATTTTGCCGCGATCTTCGCGCATCTCCGGAAAAACCAACGGACCCCGATCCTGACCCTCGAACCGCACCTGGCCGAGCACTTGGAGCCGAGCTTGCAGGCCCTGGAGAAATTCCTCGGGTAAACGGGCAGAGAGAAAAAGAGGTTGGCAATGAAGAAAAAGATCGAGCCGCTTTCTCTGGAAGGGATCCAAACCTATTCCCTGCGGTCGCGGAAGAGCCTGGTGCGCGCCGAGGATTTCGCCCGGCCGGCCCCCCCCCGCGCTTCCTTTCAGAAATTTTTCTCTTCCCTGCCGAATTTTCTGGCCGCAAAGGATTTTCGGGAAATTGTCGCCCGCATCGCCTCGGCCCACCGCCGGGGGAAACCCGTCCTTCTCGGGATGGGCGCCCACCCCCTCAAAGTCGGGTTGAGCCCGTTGATCATCCATCTTTTAGAAAAGGGGGTTTTCCAGGGCGTGGCCATGAACGGGGCCGGCATCATCCACGATTTCGAAATTGCCTATGCGGGCCGGACCTCGGAGGATGTGGCCGCAGAAATCGGGTCCGGTTCTTTCGGCATGGCGGAGGAGACCGGCCGGGGGCTCAATGAGGCGATTCGGAAAGGGTGGGAACAAGGCCGGGGAATCGGATATGCCGTCGGCGCGATGATCCAAGAGAAGCGGCTTCCCTACCGCCGTTTGAGCATTACGGCCACCGGGTTCCGATTAGGGATCCCCGTTACGGTGCACGTGGCCGTGGGCACCGATATCATCCATCTTCATCCCCAGGCTTCCGGCGAGGCGATCGGCGCAGGAAGCCACCGGGATTTCCGGCTCTTTGCCGCCCTAATTTCCCGGCTGCGGGGGGGCGTTTATCTGAATTTAGGATCGGCGGTGATCCTGCCGGAGGTCTTTCTCAAGGCCTTGACCCTAACAAGAAACCTCGGGTACCCGGCCAGAGACTTCACTACCGTCAATATGGATTTTATCCCCCACTACCGGCCCCTTACCAACGTCGTCCGCCGACCCACCCTCGAAGGGGGGAAGGGGTTCCACCTAACCGGCCACCACGAGATCATGTTCCCCCTCCTGACGGCAGCCGTGCTGGAAGCGATCGGAAGAGGAAAGGCGAAGGGGGAAAAGGGATAACGGATCAAAAAAAGCATTGCAAATTGAAAATTGCAAAAGGCAAAGTGCAAAGTTAATAAAAGGTATCACTTTAGCTTTTTGAAATTTCGGTTCAGAAATCCCTCCCATCCTCCCTTTTTCAAAGGGAGGAGAGCTTTTCAGCCCGCTTTCACGGGAAGATCCCATTTTCCCCCCTTTGAAAGGGGATGGTCTCGTAAAAAGTCCATCTGCTGCGTTGCGCTTCAACTTCGTCGTTGCGGCCCCTAAGGGGCCTCTCTCCTCAGTTTTTGCGCGCCTTGCATAGTAGGGGCACGCTGCGCGTGCCCGATATCGGGCGCGAAGCATCGCGCCCCTACAATCGAAACCATCGCTTGAGCGACTTTTTACGAGTTCATCAAAGGGGGATCAAGGGGGATTTAATGGCTTTTCAAAATGCTAAAATGTTACAAAAATGAAAATTTAAGAAGAAAGCGTTCATTTTGCAACTTGTAATTTGAACTTTGCATTTTGCAATCCTGTTTTTCCCTTTGCGCTATGCCCTTTGCCCTCTGCATTTTTACCCGGGCTGCTGGAACAGCATCCGGTCCACCATCTCGCAGAGCACGTGCCCGATGGTGATATGCGTCTCCTGAATCCGCGGGGTGGCGGATGAGTCCACGACCAGGGCAAAATCCACGATCTTCGCCAGGTCGCCCCCGTCCCCGCCGGTCAAACCCACCGTTTTCAAACCCATGTCTTTCGCCGTCTTGACCGCTTTGACCACGTTCGCCGCGGTGCCGCTCGTGGAAATTCCTATGGCCACGTCCCCTTCCCTGCCCAAAGCCTTTACCTGCTTGGCGAAGGTGTCGGCATAGCCGTAATCATTGCTGATGCTCGTGAGGATCGAGGTGTCGGTGGTCAGGGCGATGGCCGGAAGGGGGGGCCGTTCGATCAAGAAGCGGTTGACGAATTCGGCGGCAAGGTGCTGGGCGTCGGCCGCGCTCCCCCCGTTGCCGAAGAGAAGGACTTTATGCCCCCCCTTGAAGGCCGCAACCAGAACCTTGACTACTTGGATCAGCATGTCGGCATGGTTGCGAATGAACCGGGCTTTGACCTCGGCGCTGTCTTTGAAGGCCTGGAGGATTTCTTCTTTCATAAGATTGACCTCGGGAAAAAGTTAGAAGTTGGATAACACTTTAGCCCTTTGAAAAAAGGAATTTCATCAGGGCCAAGCGGTCTTAGGGCCCGGGGGCCAGACCGGCCCGCTTGGAATCATAAGGCGCTGATTTCTCCGTGGAGGGGGCGGGGACGATACCCCCCGCCCGCTCCGGCGGAAACAAGCTCTGATCTTCGAGGCCAAGGGCCAACCCAGCCGATGCTTCCGGCGCGCTCCGCTCCGGCCCCCGGGCCCCGACAGAGGCGGTCACATGATTTTTTCAAAACTCTATACTGATACGAAGTTGGAAGTTAAGAGTTCGAAGTTAAAAGTTGGAAGTTGCAAGTTAACAACTTAAGGCACTTTCAATTCTTGATGGTTTCGTAAAAAGTCGTCATTCCCGCGCAGGCGGGAATCCAGAATCTGCCAAGATATTGAAAAGACTGGATTCCCGTTTTCACGGGAATGACGGAATAGCCCATTTTCAGACTTTTTACGAGTTCATCAATTCTTATTTTTCCCTCAATATCTCGTTGACCCGGGCCTGAATCCGCCGCAGGGTCTCATCGTCCCAAGGCGCCACCTTCCGCAGGCCGCTGTCCAGGGGGTCTCGGGGGTTGAAGTTCTGCAGGGTATACCGCCGGGCCCCGCGGATCTTCCGGGCGAGATCATAAACCTCCTCTTCCTCGATCAGGGAAGGGACCAGGGTCGTCCGAAACTCGTAATCCACCTTCCCTTCGAGGAGGATGCGAATACTGGCCTGGACCTCCGCCAGCCGGTCCTGGGCAACCGGAACGCCCGTCAGGGACCCATACCGGTTTTCTTCCAAAGGGCCCTTGAGGTCCATGGCGATGTAATCCACCAGCTTTTCCCGGATCAAACTCTCCAGGCAGGCGGGGTTCGAACCGTTGGTGTCGAGCTTGACCCCCGCCTCCATCTGCAGGGAGACAAGGGCGGGCTTCAGCTCCCGAATCAAGGCCGGAAGCCAGGCATGAACGGTCGGCTCCCCGCCGGTCAGACAGATCCCGTCGATCCACCCTCGTCGGCGTCGCAGCGCTTTCAGAACCTCATCGAGGGGGTAGTCGGGAAGATTCTCCGGCCGGAGCACCAACTCATAGTTATGGCAGAACGGGCAGCGGAAGTTGCAGAAGGGCAGGAAGAGGACCGCCGCCATTTTACCGGGCCAATCGGAAAAAGACGTTTCCAGAAATCCTTTGATCGGGTAGTTCATCCTTGAATTCGGGATTGATGATTTCCTAAGGTCACCCAAACGATGGAGGAAATTGTAGGGGCGATTCACGAATCGCCCTTACGAGTGCGCCGCAACGAAGAAGTTCAAGCGCAAAGCAGCAGCTGGACTTTTTACGAACCCATCAGGGGTTGATTGCCGGAGGATGAGACGAGGACTTTCGGCCCGAGGTTTTTTCCCCGATCGAGGTCAGGTAGTTCTTGATGCGGATGGCCCCCGTCAAAGCGGAGGAGTCGTCCAGCACCAAAATCGGCAGCTGGGTCTCGGCGGTGCGGACCAAGCCGTGCCAGGCCAGATGGGCCAGCGAGTCCGGATCGTCCGGGCTCAAGATTTCCAGGCGAACGCCCAGTCTCTTCAAATCAACGCTCTTCTTCACATAATCGCACTTCTCACAGCCCTCTTTCGTAAAGAGCGTCACAGCAGCCTCCTATCCCAGGAAAAAAGTTTCAGATTTGATGGTCTCGTAAAAAGTCCATCTGCTGCGTTGCGCTTCAACTTCGTCGTTGCGGCCCCTAAGGGGCCTCTCTCCTCAGTTTTTGCGCGCCTTGCAGCTGGAGCTTTTTACGAAACCATCGATTGAGCGACTTTTTACGAGTTCATCAGATTTGATGGTCTCGTAAAAAGTCAAATAAACCGTCACCCCGGCGAAAGCCGGGGTCCAGAACGCCTTGAAATAACTGGATTCCGGCTTTCGCCGGAATGACAAATTCTATGGAATTTCGACTTTTTACGAAACCACTGTTTCCACAACTTATTGCGAAGTCAACGGGTTTGGGGTTAGAAAAAAACCAGGTCAGGCTGAGGAAAAACCATCCTCTCCGCCTTATTCTGCCAGGAGGACAGAAGTCAGAATCCGGAACGGGGTCCCCTCTCGTTAGGGGCGGAGAGGGAAGGGTGAGGGGGTTGCCGGATTCTGACTTCTGAATTCTTTAAGCCCGCGGATCCTTCCGCCGGAACGGCCTCGTTACACTCGCGCCGCCGCCGGTTTTTTTTCGCTTCTTCCCGAATCGGGGCGGGGCCGGGCGTCTCCGTCTTTGGCGCTAAAATAACCGGCATTGCGGTACCGGTCCTTCAGTTCGCCCGCCTTCCCTTTGTTCCAGCTGGAGACCCGGGTAAAATAGCCGGTGATCCGGGTGATGCCCTCCGTATGCCGCGATCCGCAGTACACGCAGGTTTCGTTCAACCCCCGCGCGGTCCGTCCGCAGTCCGTGCAGGTGGTAAACTCCGGAGAGAAGGCGATCTGTTCGTTTTCCGTGTTGCGGAACACCTTCATGACGAAATTCGCCAGGGATTCCTTGGACGGCCGGGATTCCCCCATCCAGATGTGCGTCAGCGCCCCGGCTTCGATCAGGGGGTGGAAGAGACCTTCCTTGTACACCCGGTCGATGGGGTTCATGACGTTGCCCACGTTCAGGTAGGTGGAGTTGCTGTAGTAGATTTCCCCGCGGGAAATGTCCCCTTTGACCACGTGCCCGGAGCGGGGGAAAATTCGCGGAGGTCCAGCTTGGCAAACCGGTAGGCCGTGCTCTCGGCCGGGGTCTGTTCCAGGACAAACCGCATATTGTGCTTCCGGCTCATCTTGTCGCACAGGAGCTTCATGTAGGCGATGGTCTTTAAGCCGAACCGGATCGCTTCATCCGACTCGTGGAGCTGCTGCCCTTTGTGGATCTGAACCATCTCGTTCAGGCCGACCATCCCGATCAGGTTCGTCACCCGGTGCATGCGCAGGTAGGGCGCCCCGTCCTTGTTCATGGTCAGGAGGGCCAGAGGCCCGCCGTCGCCGAGGGCCAGCAGGGACTCCAGAAATTTTCTCTTCTCGAGGTGGGCCTTGACCGCCTTGGCGAAGACCTCCTGGATCTTGGCAAAGAGCTTGGTGTCGTTTCCGTCGCTCTGGTAGGCAAGGCGCGGGAGATTGAGAGTGACGTTCTGGAGGGCGCAGTACCGCATGCGCCAGGGCTCCTTGGCGTCGTCCAGGTCCGACTGCTCTAACTTGAAGGAGAGGCGGCAGCACTCGGAAATTTTGGCCGTGTTGCCCCGGTCGAAAACAAAATAGGTGTTCCCCTTTTCCGCGGCGATGTCGCAGATGTGGTGCAGGAACTCCATGTGGCCGGGGGTCTGGAAAAATTTCTCCGTGATGTGCACCAAGGGTTTGGGGAAGAAGAAGGGGCGGCCGACCGCGTCCCCCTCCCGGTACACATCGAAAAGGGCCCATACGAACCGCTGAGCTTCCGGGGCGTACTCCGCATAGGTCTTGCCCGTGAAGGTCCCGCCCGGGCCGATGGCCTCCACTTTTTCGAAATGCTTGGGCACCTCCCAGTACAGGTTGATGTCGGTGAAGATCGCCTGGCCGCCGCGGGCGACGGCCTGCTGGGAAAATTCGTAGATGAGCATCTGGGCCAGCTGGTGGACTTCCCGGTCGCTCAGCCCGACCAAATACGGGGCGAAGAAGAGGTTCACCGCGTCCCAGCCGATGGCCCCGGCGAAGTTGCTCTGCAGGGCGGCGGCGAACTTGACCATGTGGGCTAAAAGCACCTCGGGGTGCTTGGCGGGCTTGGCCATGGAGAGGGAGTTGGGAAGGCTGAGGCCGAACTTTTTGATGTACTCCAGGGACTGGCCGGAGCAGTAGGGACGGTCCACGAACCCGAGATCGTGCAGGTGCAGGTCCCCGCGCATATGGGCGTCCCCGATCTCCTGGGAGAAGACGCTGAGGAGGGCGTACTCCTTCTTGATGCGCTCCGCCAGGGTCAGGTTGGTGGCCTCGGGGCCGTGCGGGACGTTGGCGTTTTCCCGGTTGGGGTGGAGGATGAGCTGGTCCACGTCGTAGAGCGGAACCCCTAAGCGGGTGTGCATTTTTCGGGCCTCTTCCAGGCCGTACTCGATGAGCTTTGCGTCCACCAACTCCCGGACCAGAGGCGCCGTGACCAAGGTAATCTTGGAGGAGAGGATCTGCTCTTCGACCTCGAGGCTGATCCGCTCCGCGGTGTCGCGGTCGATGGTCGTCTCGCGCAAGAGGGCGTCGACGATCCGCTGCCGGTTCCAGTCCGAAAGCATCTCGCTCGACGTGCGGACGAAAAGCGCCATGTCCGTCGTTTCCCTCTCCTGGCTGCGAGGAGCAGCGGAAGACGCCTTTTTCTTCAATTCTTCATCCCGGTTCTGACCCGGAAGAGCCCCCTGAGGTTCCACGGCCCCCATTTATGCCTCCACGGAAAATAGCTTATCTTGTATAGGAAAGAATTTTTACCACTATATATAGTGTTCGTCAAGGGAAAAGTGCTGTCGGGAAGGTTTTTTTTCTGGAAGGACTCTGGGATGATGGATCCCATCGAAATTAATGGAGAAAGTTGGGGACAGAAAGTTTCCTCCCTGCCCCGTGATCTAAGCCCTAAACCTTTTTCGTTACCCTTGATGGTTTCGTAAAAAGCTCCAGCTGCCAGGCGCGCAAAAACTGAGGAGTGAGGCCCCTTAGGGGCCGCAGCGACGAAGTTGAAGCGCAACGCCGCAGATGGACTTTTTACGAAACCATCACATCTCCTCCGCAATCTTTACGGTCAGGTCCCCCAAGAGATTCGTATAGCTTCCCAGTTCGTTGTCGTACCAGCCGTAGACGACGGTCTGGGTAACCGGGACCTCGGCCACGCAAGTCTCTTCCTTCCCCCCCTTGAGGGCCTCTTGGGCTTCTTTGGGCAGCCCGGGGATCTTCTTCAAATCGATGCAGATATGGGCCGTGCGGGTGTGGGTTTCCTGACCCTCGATGATGGCGGCCGCCCACGGGGTTCCGATGATGTCGGAGGAGACGTTCTGCCGGTTGCTGAAGAGAAGGTACTTCTGCATGTACGTTTCCGAGGCCTTTTGGTAAATCCGGTTGATAGTCGCCCGGTTGATGGGGTGCTCTACGCTCTCATCCTGGATGTTCACCACCAGCACGATCAGGGAGCCGGTGCTGGTGGGGATGCGGACGGACTCGGCGATGAAACCGATGCGCTTCATTTCCGGGATGACCAAAGCCAGGGCTTTGGCCGCGCCGGTCGAGGTGAGGATGATGTTGTTCAGGATCGACCGGTTCTTGCGCAGGTCCGTGGTTCCGGCGTCCGGAGCCCGGTCCAGCACTTCCTGGGAGCCGGTGGCCGCATGGACCGTGACCATGGAAGCGGAGAGAATCTTGTCGGCCCCGAAATAATCCAGGAGCGGCTTGACCATGAAGGCCAAGCAGGTGGTGGTGCAGGAGGCCGCCGAGATCAGGCGGTGCTGCTCGGGAAGATACCGGTCGTCGTTGATGCCCATGACGCAGGTCAGGGCTTCCTTGGGCATGGGCGCGCTCTTGTCTTTAATTTTGAAGGGCGCCGAGGCGATCACCTTCTCCGCGCCGGCCTGCAGGTGCCCTTGAAGGGACCCCTTCTTGTCGTCCGGCGGGGCCGCGGGGTCCAAAAATTTCCCGCTGGCGTCCACCACCACCGGCACCCCAAGGGATTTCCAGGGAAGGTCTTTGGGGTTGCGGTCCTTGCGCAGAATCGTGACCGGCGTGCCGTTCACCTTAAGGGTCCCCTGCTCCTCGTTCAGGTTTTCGATCACCCGGCCGGCTTTGTGCCCGTAAAGATACGGGCCCAGAGAACCGTAGGTGCTGTCCCGTTCGATGTAATCGGCCACGTCCTCCAGCCCCCTTCCGGCTTCCCGGCCGAGATTCACCACGATCTCCGAAAAAAAGTTCCGGGCCACATGATGCCAGAGGGAAAGCTTGCCGATCCGCCCCAGTCCGTTGATCCCCAATTTGAGATGACTCCGTTCACCCGGATTCGCCATGGGAACACCTCCTTTTTTAAACAGCGAAAAAACGTGAGGGCGCACCCCACAGGGGGCCTGAAGAAGGATTCGCGAGAGCGCGAGAGGGTCTAAATATTTTGTTTCCGCCGCGGCCTTTGCCGCAAGCCCCCCCTTCTTCCAGAACGCTGACCGCGTTACCTTTAGCCAATAGGTAAGCGTTTATCGCTTCTGAGAGGGATGGAGGGCGGGAGTGCTATGGGCCGTTACTCCTTGCGCCTTGCGGCCCTTCCCCATGCTCTATGCCCTCTGCCCTATGCTCTATGCTAGTTTATTACAAGAGGCCGATGTACGGCTCCTCCTCCGCCTGCCGTTCGTGTTTCCCCCGATAGACCAGCCCTTTCCTGCCGTCCAGGCTGAGAAAATCCCCTTTTTTGATTTCGGTTTGATTGATAAGACAGCGGCTCTCGCTTTCCAGAACCGTCAGGTTGCGGCAGCCTACGATGGCGGTTTTGTCGAGCTCAAAGGCCACGATGGCGGCGTGGGACGTTTGCCCCCCCTTGGCGGTGAGGAGCCCTTCGGTCAGGGAAATCTCCTGGACGTCTTCCGGAACCGTGTCGGACCGGATCAAGACCAGCGGGGTTTTCGGGTCCTCCCGGCGAAGCTGGTGAATGTCGTTCAAGGTGAAGACCGCCCTCCCCGAAAGAGCCCCCCCGCTGACCCCGATCCCCTTGCCGACCAGGCTTTCCGGCAGGGCCGCCGAGGGAGAGAAGACTTCAAAGGCGACCCGCTTCGTGGAAACCATGTCCCGGGTCTGGAGGATGTAAAAATCCTTCCCGTCGGGCCCTTCGTAGGTGAACTCCACCTCCTGCGGGTTCCATTTTTTCTCGTAAACCAGGTTCTTGGCGATATCGAAAAGCTGCTTGTAGACCTGCGGGAAGCTTTCCTCCAGGGACATGTCCCCCTCCCCCCCTTCCTGTCCCTCGGTCTCCCTCTGCTCCTTGGAGACGGGAAAGGTGGAAACCAGCCCCCCGACAATGTCCTCCCCCTGGTTCCCCGGCGTGAAGTCGCCCCACAGGGCCACCCGGCGGACCTTGCGATAGGGGTGGGCGGTGAATACGACCCCGCTTCCGGCGGAGAGGCCAAGGTTGCCGAAGACCATGGTCTGGACAATGACCGCCGTTCCCCAGGAATCGGAGATGTCCATGATCTCCCGGTACTGCTTGGCTTTGGAGGAGGTCCAGGAGTCGAAAACCTGCTGGATGGCGATCTTGAGCTGGGCCCACGGGTCTTCGTACAGGGTGATGCGCCGCTCCTCCACGGCCCGCCGGTAGGCCAGGGCCAGCTCCCTCATCTCGCCTCCGGAGAACTGGCGCTTCTTCTCCACCCCGCACTTCGCCTTGTAAAAGTTCATGATCCCGTTGAAGACTTCGCGCTCCATGCCGAAGGACATTCCCCAGGACTGCAGGAACCGGCGGTAGTTGTCCCAGGCAAACCAGACCTCGCCCGTGGCGCGCACCAACCCCTCGACGACCTCTTCGTTGATCCCCACATTGAGGAGCGTGGCCATCATCCCCGGCATGGAAATGGTGGCGCCGCTGCGCACGGCCAGGAGCAGGGGCCGGGAGGGGTTTCCGAAGGCCCGCCCCGTGGCGCGCTCCATCTGCCGGATGCCGCCGCGGATTTCCCTTTCGAAGTGATCATGGGCGTGCTTGTAGGTTTCGATGATCCGCAGACAGCGGAAAACCTCGGTGGTGATGATGAACCCCGGCGGCACCCGGACCCCCTCCGAGGCCAGAACCGCCAGGTTGTACCCCTTGCTCCCCAAGTGAATCAGGTCGTTGGTGAGGCGGTTGGGCCGGTGGATGGAGCAGGAGACCTTTTTCGGATCATAGGTCATGAGGAGGTCCAGGTCGGCCTCGTTCAGGTTTTCCTTCTGCTCGGCCAACGTCTGCTGGATCCGCGCCAGGAAGTGATCCAAGTATTGGAGGCCGAAGGTGCTGGAGATCAGATCGCGCAGAAACCGCTCCCCGATCCGGTGGATGAACTCGCTCGGGGTGACCTCTTCCCTTTCCGCGGGGAGGTACTTCGGCAGGATTTTTCCGGCCCCCATCTGGCGGATCAGATTCCCCAGGTTGTTCTTGTGGGCGTTGACGTAATAGACGGAAATGATGTCCTTGACCCCTTCGGAGAACCCCCGGAAGATGTCGAGGTACTGGGAAAAGGAGAACCGCTTGATCTCCAGGGATTTCTCCAGGAGGCGCAGGTGCTTCTCCAGGCGCTGCGAGGAGATGCCGTCCACCTGCATGGCGCGGATGAAATAGTGGAGACATTGAATGACTTCAAAGAGGGTGGCCCGGGTGATGAACGAGAGATCCAGCGAATCGATCAGCCGCTCGAAGTAAATATTGGCCAGGTTCTCCAGGCGGAAGGTCAACCCCAAGGCGTCGAACTTCTTCTCCCGGTACCTCCCGTACATGGAGGGGATGTCGACGGCGATGTGCCGTTTCCGGTAGATATCCTCGCGCGCTTCGAACCGCTCGGGGGAGGCGATGGTCTCCTTGAGACCCTCCAGGTAGGACAAAAGATTCTCCAGGCACTCCCGGGTGTCGTTCCGGTCCAGAACCTTTTGCAGGGCATCCAGGCCCTCGAACCCCCAGCGGGAGGCCTCCTGCAGGTGGTAGCGGATCTCCTGGAATCCCAAGTTGTACTTCTGGTTTACCAAACGGTACACTTTGATCAGGAGCGCCACCCGCTTCTTCTCGTCTTCGGAGAGCGGGGGAGTCTCCTCCAGCAAGCGGTCCAGGTCCTCGTCGGTCAGGCCGAGAAGCTCCTCTTCCCGGGTGAACCGTTTTTCTTCAAAAATCTTTCTTAGGAGGACATGGGCTTCCTCGACCCAGGCCCCTTGAACGGCCAGGGCCTCATAGACCTCCGGAGGCAGGAAGGGGCGGAGTTCCTTCTTGTCTTTGAGCCGCCAGAAGCGGAAGATGGAGCGGATGAAATCCTCGATCAGGTTGCTGCTCTCCACGTGGCTCTGCTTCCGGAGGAAATGGATCAGCGGGTCCCGTCGGCGGCTGATCTCGTCGATTTCCGTGGTCACGTCGCGCAGGCGCCCTTCGGCGCCGATTTCGTTGAAGTAGACCGGAATCAGCTTGGTCAGCTGCTTGACTAAGTTGTAGACGGGCTCGACCTCGGCGTTGAGCAGCTTGGTGATTTCTTTCTGGAAAAGATCCGTGTCTTTGATGCAGGTGCCGCCCAGCTTCAGGTGGATGATGAGCGCGGAAAGGAGGGTGCTGCACCATTTCGGATTGCGCCCGATGATGTCCAGCCACACCCGGACATTGTCCAGGTGGCTGGCGTTGCAAATGAGCTGCCAGTTCAGGTCGACCCCCTTCACGTCCGGATACTGGAAGCCGAAGAGGAGGACCTGTTCCAGAAAAATCTCCACCAGGGGGCTGTAGCCCCGGTTGAAGATCTCCGCTCCGACCGCCTGGATGCACTGCAGGTCGGTCTGGGGGTATTTCTCGATGCTGGACTTCAGGAGCGAAAAGGTCTTGACGAGAAACTCCTCCATCCGCTCCGGGGGTTCCTTCCGGATCAGCTCCACCAGGGTGTAGTTGATCTCCCGCAGGGTTTCTTCGTGGATGTCGTGCAGCCCTTCCATCTCCATGATTTTGAAGAGGGCCAGGATCTTCCAGTTCTTCAGAAGCCGCCCTTCCCCGCCCTCGCCCGCTTCGCCTTCGGCTCCGGCGAAATGGTGGGGCATATCCTTATAGGCCCGGACGATCTCGAGATACCCGGGAAGGACGAGGAGCTTCCGGAGGGTTTCCACGGACCCGTTGCGGGTGGAGGCTTGTGCCAGATCCTCAAGGTATTCCCGGAGGCAGCGATGGGAAATGTCGTGAAGGACCTCTTCCCCCTTTTCCCGGATGCGGGGAGAACCGTCGGCGATCCGCCCCAGCCAGGCCAGCGGATCCTCCTCCTTCAGCCAGTATTCGTAGATCGTCCGCAGGGAGCGGATCAGCAGCGGGTTCAGGGCGCTCACGAACCCGTCCGCCGGGGATTTCCGGATAAGGGCCTGGGCGATCCGCTTCACCGGAACGTGGCTGGAGGAGAGAAGAAAGAAAAAGCGGTCCGGGAGAGCCGTCAGCCGACGGAAGATTCGCTCGAGAACCGGGAGAAGCCCCGGCCGGTTGACGTCGTTTATTTCCTGGATGATCTTCTCCAAAAAGCCGAGGAGATAGTCCAGCGCTTTGGCCTCCAAGGAGGGTCGGTTCGCTTCCCCCAACCCGTCCAGGAAGACATCCAGGATGACGGTCATGGCCTCGGGCCCGCGGGGGTGGCGGGCATAGGAGGCAAAGTTCTTTAGGGCAAAGGACCGCATCTCCGGGAGAATGATCTCCCAGTTCTTGAAGGGGTGGTTGAGTTCGAAGAGGAGCGTTTCGACGGTCTGCAGGATCCCGCGGTAGCCTTTCACGGCCTCCCGCAGGACTTCATACTTGGGGTCCACCGCCACTTGGTCCACAGCGGTCTCTTCCAGGTTGCTGCGCAGGGCGTCGGAATCGAGGATCTCCTGCGGGATGCGGCTCTCCAGGTTTTTTCGGTCTGCGGGCGGGATGCGGTTCTGGCTGGCCACTCAGACCCCCTTAAAAAATAGTGTCCGTGTGAGTGTTCAGGGTCAGAAAGCGTCGCCAACGATCCCATTTGTCGATTTCCAGAAAAATCTCAGCAGGGCTGGGGCGCCGGATATTTTTTTCCCTGACACTCACACTGTTCATTGCCTTTAAACTGGCTTCTGCGAATCCATGTGCAAAATCAGATCCAGGACCCGGTTGGAGTAGCCCCACTCGTTGTCGTACCAGGACATGACTTTGACCATGCTGCCGATCACCTTGGTGGAGCCTCCGTCGACGATGGAAGAGTGGGTGTCGCCCAGGAAATCGATGGACACCAGGGGTTCGTCCGTGTATCCCAGGTAGCGGTTGGCGGCTTCTTTGAGCGCCTTGTTCACTTCCTGCACGGTCGTCTCCTGTTCCACCTCCATGACCAAATCCACCAGCGAGACATTGGGGGTGGGCACCCGCACGGCCAGGCCGTCGAACTTGCCCTTCAATTCGGGGATCACCAGGGCGACGGCGGAGGCGGCGCCCGTCTTCGTCGGGATCATGGAGAGGGCGGCGGCCCTCGCGCGGCGCAGGTCGCTGTGGGGAAAGTCCAGGATGCGCTGATCGTTGGTGTAGGAATGAATGGTGGTCATCAACCCCCGCCGGATCCCGAACTTGTCGAGGATCACTTTCGCGATGGGGGCCAGGCAGTTCGTCGTGCACGAGGCGTTGGAAATCAGGTGGTGTTCGTAGGGGTTGTAATCAAACTCGTTCACCCCCATCACGACCGTGAGGTCCTCGTTTTTGGCCGGGGCGCTGATCACGATTTTTTTGGCCCCCGCGTCCAGGTGCCCCCGGGCTTTTTTGGCGTCCGTGAAGATGCCGGTCGACTCGATGACATACTCCACGCCCATATCCCGCCAGGGGATCTGCCCCGGATCTTTGATGGCGGTGATCAGGATCTGCTTCCCGTTGACCACCAGCCCTTTTTCCGTAACTTTGACTTCGGCCTGGAGGCGGCCCATCACCGAATCGTAGCGGAGCAGGTGGGCGGAGGTGGCGTTATCCGTAAGGTCGTTGATGGCCACGACCTCGATGTTTCCGAATTCCTTCCCCTGCAGGGCGGCGCGCAGGACGCTGCGCCCGATTCTTCCAAAACCATTGATGCCGACTTTGATGGACATCGCAACTCCTTTCTTCAGGGCCGAAACCCTCTCCAAAGGTTCATCTTTCTCACCGGTCTCTTGAGGGAAACCAACGACCCACATCCTGTTTTTATTAAAAATACCAATAATTTTGGCCCTTGTCAAAGCCTTTCCCATCCCTGCCTCCCTTCGCTTTTAACCTTTGTTTTCGAGGCGAAAGCTTGGACTGGGCGCGGGGGCGGCGGCGCGATTTGCGAAAGCACCGGCCGGGATCTCGGCTTGTATCAGCGAAACCAAAAGAGTTTCCGCAAAGAGAGGCGGAGCCCTAAGGGCCCGCCCGATCCCAGGGAAGGACCACTGCCTCGTGGTTTCGCGAAGCGCGACGCTGCCCCCGCGCCCCGGCGGGGAAGCGCGGGTTCTGAACAGATGGGGCAACAAAATCGTTGATTTCTCCAGGGGGAGATTCTATGATATTTTTGATCGTTTGTGATTGATCCCTCTTCTGAAAGGAGGAAAAGCCATGGAATTCAAAAGCATCGATGAGCTCCCCCTTGAGGGGAAAAGGGTCTTCCTCCGGGTCGATTTCAATGTGCCCCTTGACGCCAACGGGAAAGTGACCGACGACAACCGGATCCGGGCGGCGCTGCCCACCCTGAAACATGCCCTGAGCCGGAACGCCCGCGTCATCCTGGCCTCCCATTTGGGCCGGCCCAAAGGCAAACCCGAACCGCAGTACAGTCTAAAGCCGGTGGCCGCCTGGCTGAGTGGACTCCTGAAGAAAGAGGTGAAGCTCTCCCCGGACTGCATCGGTCCGGAAGTGGAAAAGATGATCGGGGAAATGAAACCCGGCGACGTTCTTCTTTTGGAGAACCTTCGTTTTCACAAGGAAGAGGAAAAAAACGACCCCGGCTTTGCCCGGGCCCTGGCCCGTCTGGCCGATGTTTACATCAATGACGCCTTTGCCGTATCCCACCGGGCCCACGCGTCGGTCGAGGGGATCACGAAATTTTTCGAGCAGAAAGGCGCCGGGTTCCTGATGAAGGAAGAGCTGACCTATTTGCACAAGGTCATGGTGAACCCCGCCCGCCCGCTGGCGGCGGTGATTGGGGGCGCCAAGGTTTCGGGAAAACTGGAAGTTCTGAAAAGCCTCACCCCGCGGGTCGATAAAATGCTGATCGGCGGCGGCATGGCGTTCACCTTCCTGAAAGCCACCGGGGTCGAGGTGGGCAAATCCCTGGTGGAGGACGATCTCCTGGCAACCGCCCAAGAGGTCTTGGAAACCGCGCGGAAAGACGGCGTTCAGGTCTATCTCCCGGTGGATTGCGTGGTGGCGGAGAAATTCGAGGCTACCGCCCTGAACAAGATCGTCGACGTGAAGGAGATCCCCGAGGATTGGATGGGCCTGGATATCGGCCCGGCCACGGCCCGGCAATTCGGGGAAGCCCTCCGGGGGGTGAAAACCATTATCTGGAACGGCCCCATGGGCGTCTTCGAGATGGCTCCGTTCAGCCAGGGAACATGGGAGATCGCCCGCGCCGTTGCCGGGAGCGGCGCCGTCTCGGTGGTCGGCGGCGGGGACACGGACCTGGCGATTCACCGGTCCGGTCAGGCCGAAAAAATTTCCTACATCTCCACGGCCGGCGGCGCCTTCCTCGAGCTTCTGGAAGGAAAGGCCCTGCCGGGGGTCGAAGCCCTGAAAAAACCGTAAGTCGCGAGAGCGCACCCCCATAGGGGGCCTGAAGCAGGAGGCGCAAGGGGTAGAGACCGGCGGTTAAATAGAAATATTTTCGTCTTTACTACTTGCGACTTACGACTTACGCCTTGCGACCGTTATTGAGAACCGCAAAAGTAAAGCAACGGAGCTAATTCCTTTTAAGCTGTGTTTGTGCGCCTTTTGTATTCATCGAGCGTTGCATTATTTATGTTGCTCTCTATAAAAGGAGAGTTTATGTCCCGAATTCCCCTGGTTGTGGGTAACTGGAAATTGCATAAGACGATTCGAGAAGCGGCGGACTTTTGCCGTTCTTTGAAAGAGGAGCTTTTTTCCGGGCCCGAGGGGTCGGCGCTGCGGGAGAAAAAAGTGGAGGTGGCGGTGGCGCCTCCCTTCACGGCTCTCTTTTCCGCGGCTCGGGCCTTGGAAGGCTCGCCCATCGGCGTCGCGGCCCAGGACGCGTTCTGGGCCGAAAGCGGCGCCTTCACCGGGGAAATTTCTCCGAAGATGCTCGCCGACGCCGGCTGCCGGTTCGCGATCGTCGGCCATTCGGAACGGCGCCAGTTTTTTCACGAAACGGACGAGTCCGTCAACAAGAAGGCGGCCGCCCTGACCGCTCAGGGTTTGATCCCCATCGTTTGCGTCGGCGAGACGTTGAAGGAACGGCAAGAGGGGCAGGCCTTGGCCGTGGTGGAAAGGCAGATTGCCGCCGGGCTGAAAGGCCTTGCCCTAAGAAGCGCGGGGGAACTGGTCATCGCCTATGAGCCCGTCTGGGCCATCGGCACCGGACTGACCGCATCCCCGGAGCAGGCCCAGGAAATCCAGGCTTTTGTCCGCCGGCTTCTGGAAAAAATTTTCCCCGGGCCGATCGCCGGGGAGATGCGCATCCTTTACGGGGGAAGCGTAAAACCCGACAATATCGCCGAACTCATGGCGATGAAAGATGTGGATGGAGCTCTGGTGGGGGGGGCCAGCCTGGAGGTGAAATCTTTCGCCGGAATCGTGACGGGAGTCTTTCCCAAGACCTGACAAGGGCCGAAAAGGAGCTTTTCGGCAAACGACTAAGGCAAGGGCGCGGGCGGTACCCATTCAGTGACGGGGGGCGGCAGGCTTTGTTGTTGGCCTGGGGGTTTGGGCGGTACGCGCCGGAAGCATCGGTCGGGATGAGCAGAGACTGGGAGAAAGCCCTGAGACTCCGATATCAGCGGCGGGAGGCCTTGGCCCCCGCCCCCGTCCACGAAGAAATCAGCGCCTTATGATTCCAAGCGTAGCGCCCGGACCCCCAGGCCAGGGCACCTCCTGCTATTCACGCCGGACCTAAATCCGTAGCGGCTTCCCACCCTTGACTGAAGGGTTACCGCGGGCGAAAGAAAAAGATAGCTTTTCTTGAGGGGATATGGTATATAATTTTTTTATTTCTTTTTTAAGGAGCGGGTTGAAAAGATGTCTCTTGCGATCACCATCATTCATATCGTCGTCTGTTTTCTCTTAATCGTCATCGTTCTTCTCCAGACGGGAAAGGGCGCCGATATCGGCGCCGCTTTCGGCGGAGGGTCCAGCCAGACCGTTTTCGGCTCGGCGGGTCCGGGCGGGTTCTTAACCAAAATTACCACGGGGGTGGCCGTGGTGTTCATGATCACCTCGATCGGGCTGGCCTATTTTTCGAGCCACCGTCCCGGCGCCTCCGTCATGAAGGAGCAACCCCGGAAAACGGCCCCGGCGCCGCCGCCGGCCCCAGTGGAAAAGGGAACCCCCATTGCCCCGGCCCAGCCCACGGCGCCGGCAACCAAATAGGCTTGATCTCTTGATTCTTTATTTTTTTATTTCTTCTCTGTGCGCTCCGTGCTCTCTGTGGTGAGTTCGTTGCCGAAGTGGTGGAATTTGGTAGACACACCATCTTGAGGGGGTGGCGAGCTACGCTCATGCGGGTTCGAGTCCCGCCTTCGGCACCAGTGGCCCCTAATCATTTCAAATGGTTAGGGGCTTTTTACTACCCAAAACTGCGTCAATAAATGTCAATAGAATATGGATCGGTTCCCTCTTTGGGTCATTCCCCTTGGCCCCCTGCTATTTATGGATAAGTCCTCTTCCAGCCCCAAATTAGCAGAGTCAGAGATGAGCGATACCCGTGAAGCGTCCCATTCTAAAGCCGAAGGACAAGGAAGTTTCACATGCAAACTTGCTCTTGACAAGAGAGATATGGTCTCTATTTTTCCAGCTTTGGTAAACCTAAGGATTGAAAGAACTTGTCGGTTTCGTAATCGGCAATCGATTCTTGACGAGCCATTTTGAAAAGCTTGGCAAAAAGCCTTGAGCGGAGGTTGCGCACATAGTTTTCATACGCTTTAACGGTTTTAAAGATTTCGATCATTTCCTTGGGTAGTAAAAATTCAAGATGGCCGCGGAGTTGGGCGTATAAGATAAAGTTGCCTTCTGCCGGATTACGAACTTTGGCGAAAATGCCATCTTCGGTCTTTAGGACGTGCACGCCAGCGCTGTCCTGCTCCAGGCGCAACGGTTCTTCGGGCAATTTCATCCGTGTACCCTTTCCTCTAACGTCATCCAGAAAGTCGTCGGGGAATTTTTTCAGGTCTTCGCTCAGGAGTTGAAACAGGGACGCGGTGTCAGTAGGGCCTGGTTTCCCCCCTGAATTCTCCTTGGGTCCAAAAGCCCCAGGACCGAAAAGTGATAACTCGCTCTTTTCCTTCTCATCGATCACCTTCGCCTGCCCTTGCAGGCAGGCGACAACCTCTGGCAAAAGGTTCCACCGGAAACGGATCCCACGTTTGGTAGGCCCCTGGTAACGCGGAGTCTCAATGAATTCCCGAATGTCAACCAAAGGAAGCCCGTCGGAATCCTTTGAAAGTTGTACAAGTATTCGCCCAATGCCGATCATCGCGTTTCACGGAACCGCGGATCGAGTGGGAATCCCGATGAAGGATGTGGAGGCTTCGGTTGTTTGGTGGGCGGAACACAATGGCTGTAACATAATCCCAACGCTTAAAAATATATCGCAGGATGTGACTCAAAAAACTCATGGTGGATGCAAAGGAGATGCTGAGGTAATTTTTTATCATATCAACAAGGGTGGCCATGTATGGCCCGATCCCCCCACGGCTGAGCAGTTGGTTAAGGCGGGACGTATAAAAGCGGAGGAAATCAACAAGGACATTAATGCCACAAACCTGATATGGAGTTTTTTTGAGGCTCATTCACTGCCGTAGCATAGATTTTACCTCCTGCCGAAAGGAAAGTTTCTATCAAGAATCATAAAGGGGATAATCCATGAAATCACACTCTTTTTTCCGTTCGTTTTTGAATCCGAGGCATGGTGTCCGCTGGGAGATAATTTTTCTGGTAGCTGCTTTAGCCTTTTGGGTGCCGGGCCTGACTTTTCCGCAGAAGGAGGCTCCGGGCGAACCAGTCACCATTCCCGGATTGGAAATTGCCGGATGGGGTAAAGTAGATGAGCTCCAGGGACGCTTTGGTCTTCCGGCGGGGTCACCCAAGGTGCCCGCGGTGTTGATTTTGCATGGCAGCGGCGGTGTGGACGGTCGTGGCGCCGGCTACGCAAGATCTTTACTGGAAGCGGGCATAGCTACCCTTGAAATAACCATGTTCCCGCCGGGCGCTCGACCGGGCCCGAGTGTAAATCTAACGATGCCGCATGCAGCGGCGGCTCTCAAGTGGCTGGCAGCGCAACCTAACGTAAATCGCGAGCGGTTGGGGGTAATGGGCTTTTCCTGGGGAGGACAGATGTCGGTTCTGATGGCGAGCGAAATGGTGCAAGAGCGCCTGGGAAAGGATGTACCCAAACCTGCCGCGTTCGCCTCGTTTTACCCCGTTTGTACAAATATGCTTCGATTTCTTGCCTACGACAAACACCCCTTCTACAACGCTCATACGCGGATGAGTGCATCACCCTTGATTATTTACGTGGGAACTCGCGATGACAATGAGGACGGTGATCGTCGGTGCGATGCGCTGGTTGCGACGTTTCCGGCAGCCGCGCGAGATCATACGACCGTGCATTATATTGAAGGTGCTACGCACGGCTTCGATTCGGATACGCCCAGGGAGTTCTATGACCAGGCGGCTCGTGGTCGACGAGGGGCCATGGTCCATGTGGTGCCGAGTCCCAAGGATACTGCTGAAGCGCAGAAGGCAATCTCCAGCTTTTTTGGAAAGCACCTTAAACCTTGACCGGCAGAAGGTAAGTGTGACAAATGAGAGGAGGCATGCCTGAAAAGCCTTCGCCTAATAATCTATATCCGAATCATTCATGGAAGAATGCTGGCAGCCTGATGCTTATCTTTAATGGCTTCAGCAACATCGGACAGTTAGAAAAAGGGGGGCAGGGAAACAGAGATGACAGTGATCGGAATCAGCAGTAGCCCCATAAGGAGTGGTAACGTTGATCGGATGGTCCAACACATTTTAGAGCATTCCGGAAAACCTGCCCGGTTTGTCAATATTACTGAATTATCGTTTTCTCCTTGCCGGGGATGCGCCCATCTTTGTGCCAAAGACAATCTTTGCCGGCTGGAAGATGATCTAAAATCTCTTTATCCGGAAATGATTGACGCCGAGGCCTTTGTACTCGGCACTCCTTCCTACTTTAACAACTTAAATGGGTTTATGGCAATATTCCTTGAAAGACTTTGGGCTTTCCGTCATAGGAGATTCCCATTGGAGGGAAAACCTTTCGCCGTAATTGCGTGTGGAGGGATTCAAACGCCGATACCGGCGATTGAATCCGTAAAGCGCCGGATGAATGCTTATCGAGCTGTATTTATAGGTGATGTTGCATTTAATTCGTCAATTATTCCCTGCTTCAAATGCGGGTACGGCACGGTATGCGAAGTGGGAGCATCTCAGTATGTTTACGGTGAGGAGAAACGGAAACGATTAAAAATTACCGAAGAATCGTTTAAAAAGTGGGAAGATATGCCCGAAGTAGTGAATCAGGTGGAAGCAATCATTTCAAAAATCAGAGCCCTATAAAGGAATTCGGATACCCCAAAAAGATACGAGATATAAAGCATATCTGGCACAAATCGACAGCTGCCTTTGGATCAATGAATTGGCACGCTTCAGCAACCTTTGATAGGCCGGTGCCACCCCCAAGATGTTGGGGTGTCCCCTTATTTTTTTGACGGTATTTTGACCCTGACTCGAGCCTAAAAATCCGCTTGACAGAATTTGCAGTCCTGATACCATTCGGATTGTAGACTATCCCTCGTTCACAAAAAACCTTTCAACCTAACCCTTGCCCATCTGGAGTAAATTGATGAAAAGGGTTGCCCAAAGATGGTCAAGTGAAGGCTCCAAGGGATTCAGAGTCTCCCTTTGGAGCCCTATTTACCTTCAATTTAATCCAAACAGATTTATCTTAATAATCTATTGTCAATTGAAAAGTTAAAGGGAATATGCACACACTTTAGCGAAAGTGCAGCCCTGTCAAATCACCTGCCAAAGAAAGGGGGAACCTACATGCCTCTCATTCAAGTCAAGCTAATTGAGGGCATTTACTCATATGCGAAGAAGGAGGAGATCATTAAAAAGCTTACCGATACGGTGATTTCCATCGAGGGGAGGAGCTTGCGTCCGCTCACCTGGGTCCTAATCCAAGAAGTGAAAAGTGGTGACTTTGAGATCGGCGGAAAGGAGATGACTACCTACGACATTCAAGTCAAGGTAGTTGAGGGGGCTCTCTCACAGGAGCAGAAGCAGCAGGTCATTCAAAAGGTTGCCGATACGATGACTTCCATAGAGGGGAAAGGCAAGGGTCCGGCCAACCGGGTCAAAGTCGAGGAAGTGAAGAATGGCGATTTTGGGATCGGCGGAAAGGTGATGACGAGAGACGAAATTATGGCTCTCGCGGCAGAGTCGTACGAAAGATTCTGAAAATTAGGTTGGCCCGAAGCTTTCCAAAAAATCCAACCCAACTATGAGGTGAGACATGAAATGGCTAACCTGTATTACCAGGCATTAAGTCAACCCTGCGCCCTGGGGTAATCGGAACCTTGAATTAACAAATAGACAACAAAAGGCTAACTCAGAGAGGGCATTTATGGCCTTTTGCGGGTTTTAATTCTAAATCAATAGCCATCCTGAATCTCTGGTGATAAAAAGAAGTTCAGATATAAGCGAGAAGCAGTGCGGCCCTGTCAATAAAGGTTAAACCAGCCAAAATCACGAATAAGGAGGTGTGAAATGCCGACTATTTTTGCTGTCTACAATCTAAAAAAAGGAAAAAAAGCAGAAGAATACGACGATTTCCTAATCAAAACCAAAATTCCGGGGATGCGGGGAGAATCTTGGTTCATTAATGATTTTAAAACCTGGAAGATAGACAAGGTTCTTATACCTGCGGTTTCTGAACCCGAGGGGAAATTGCCTACGGAACCTCCTTACCAATATGTTGCCAAAATTGAGGTGTCTGACTTGAAAACCATGATGACCTTTCTTGCAACAGAAGGAGGAAAGCAATTTGTAAAATCCTGGAGCTTGTATATCGATCCCACAGCAATCTTCACCTTGGGGCATGAAATGCATTAACCTATGCAGGCGCTTGTGACGAGGAAGGGACATACCGATTTTAATGATTTAGGAACCTTTGAGTTATCGAAATAGGCATTCAAAGTTCAACTCTAAATGGCAGGGTCATCATGGTCCTGCCTTTTTTCTCTCCACACTACTGATTGGGGTGTAACTGTTTGGGAAAAACCTTTCGACATCTGCTATTTTTCCTGAAAATACAAGCACTTAAAAAGTGTTGATAATATTTTTATCTCTGCTAAAATCGAGCTGAATTTTGGATTCAGGGTAATGGCACGTTAGCTTGAACGCCGAGGGCGACCTTGTAACTTTGGCTCAGCGCAACAGGACAGAGTTCACTCCTCTCTTTTTGGGCACCGCCTCCGCGTGCTGAGCAATTGGACTTTATCAATTTCCCTCCGTCATCGCAATAGGCCAGGGTTGAAATCCCGGAGGAAAAAGGCAAGACCAGAGAAAAATGATGCCCGGCTATGAGGAACTGCGACAACGGCGCTTCGGGTGCTGGAATATGTTTGAAACTGGATTTTTTTGCCAGACTTATTATTATAACGGAGCTACTTCCATTCGATGAATGTGATTGCCGTCGGAGTAGATAGCTCAGCCCTGACCTTGGTTCGAAAGGCTTGACCCGTGGGCATGTTCGGAAATTGACGATTCCTCCTTTTTGGTTCAATACATGAAACTGCAAAAGATACTTCGGTCCATTCGTTTGAGGAAACGAGCAGAAATATTTTCCCCTATTAGCTCCGTGGAGAAAGCTGGCGAGTTTAAGGCAATATAACAGGAGAGCGTTATGAGAATGTATAATGGGTTCGTAAGAACAGGTTTCTTTGCACTGATGCTAATTTTTTCCATGCTGTTTGGAGGTTTGGCCCATTCCTCGGATTGGGTTTGGCAAAACCCTTTGCCGCAAGGGAATACGCTTCACGGTGTATGGGGAAGCTCGGCAAACAATGTCTATGCCGTGGGGAAGGTAGGAACAATCCTTCATTATGACGGGAGCATCTGGTCTCCCATTCCCACTACGATTACGCATTCCCTCTCTGGGATATGGGGAAGCTCGGCAAACAACATCTATGTGGTGGGAGGCGGAGGTACAATTCTCCATTATAACGGGAATACCTGGTCTAATATGTCCTGGCAAGTCCCATATAGTTTCTATGCTATCTGGGGGAGTTCGGAAAACGACATCTTTGCAGTGGGGGAAGCGGGCGTAATTTTGCATTATGACGGGAACGCATGGTCAACCATGACCTCGGACAATACAAATACCCTTTATGCTGTTTGGGGGAGCTCAGGTAGCGATGTCTTTGCCGTAGGAACTTCGGATACAATCCTGCATTATGACGGGAACGCATGGTCAACCGTCTCTTCGGGGACCTCCTATTATTTCAATGGCGTTTGGGGTACTTCGAGTACCAATGTCTTTGTTGTAGGCTATGAAGGCAGGATCCGACATTATAACGGATCCGCATGGGCCCCCATGTCTTCAGGAACTACAAATACTCTCTATGGCGTTTGGGGGAGCTCAGGAAACGATATCTTTGCGGTGGGAGCTGGAGGCACTATCTTGCATTATAACGGAGCCAATTGGTCTCCCATGCCCTCAGAGAACACATATTTTCTCAATAGTGTTTGGGGCAGTTCAAGCCGTGATGTTTTTGCCGTGGGCGGATATGGCATGACCCAACATTATAATGGAAGCGCCTGGTCGTTTATGTCCTCGATGATTTTGGACAACTCAGCGGGAGCCACGAATACTCTCTGGGGTGTTTGGGGAAGCTCAGGAAGCGATGTTTTTGCTGTTGAAACACGAGGGAGGATTCTGCATTATAACGGAAGTACCTGGTCGGCCATGCCTTCGGGGACCACGAATACTCTCTGGAGTGTTTGGGGAAGTTCGGGAAGCGATGTCTTCGCCGTGGGGAATGGGGGCACGATTCTCCACTATAACGGCAATAGTTGGTCTCCTATGACCTCGGGAACCACGGTTACTTTTTATGGTGTATGGGGAAGTTCAGGAAGTGATGTTTTTGCCGTAGGGCTTGGAGGAACAATCCTGCATTATAACGGGAGCGTCTGGTCTCCCATGACCTCGGGAACTACGACTACCCTCAATGCAGTTTGGGGGAGCTCGGGAAACGATGTCTTCGCCGTGGGGAATGGGGGCACGATTCTGCATTATAACGGGAGCGTCTGGTCCCCCATGTCTTCTGGAACTACGGCTATTTTCAGAAGTGTTTGGGGGAGTTCTGGAACCGATGTCTTCGCCGTAGCGGGGGTGGGCATAATTCGCCACTATAACGGAACCACCTGGTCTCCCATGTCCTCGGGGACGACGTACTATTTCAATAGCGTTTGGGGGAGCTCGGGAAGCGATGTCTTCGCCGTGGGGAATGGGGGCACGATCCAGCATTATAACGGGAGCACGTGGTCGCCCATGTCCTCGGGGACGACGAATACTTTTTACGGTGTTTGGGGGAGTTCAGGAAAGGACGTCTTCGTAGTTGGAGATGGGGCCATGGTTATGCATCATGGTTCTTCAAAGAGAATAGTTGATTTCAACGGTGATGGTGCAACCGACGTGGCCGCTTTCCACCACCCGAGCGACCAATTCTTCACTGATTACGCAGGGAACTTGGGCCAGTACGGCTGGGGAGGAAGCGATTGCTACCCCCTGGTCTGGGACTACAACGGGGACGGGATCACCGATGTTTCGATTTATCACATCTCCACCAACCAATGGTTCGTCCGAGGTTACCCGGGTGACAACATGGGTCAGTTCGGCTGGGGCCAGGAAGAGTGCATCCCCGTCCCCGGAGACTACAACGGCGACGGGACCATGGAGCGGGCTTTCTACCACACCCCCTCCAACACCTTTTTCATCGAGGAACAGCGGGGAGTGACCGAGATCCAGTTCGGGTGGGACGGACCCGATTGTATTCCCGTTCCGGGGGACTATGATGGGGATGGGAGGACGGATCTGATGATTTACCATGTTCCCACCAATCAGTGGTTGATGTACGGGGCCGGAAACCAGGGGCAGTATGGTTGGGGAGGAGCGGATTGCCTCCCGGTGCCGGCGGACTACAACGGGGATGGATCAACAGATATCGCTGTTTACCACTACCCCACCAATCAGTGGTTCGTGAAGGGACATCTTGGGGATAATTTGGGGCAGTACGGGTGGGGGGGAATGGAGAGTTTTCCGATTCCTGGTGATTACAACGGCGATGGCATAGTGGAGCGGGGTTTCTATCGTCATGCTGAGAATCGGTGGTTCATTGAGGGGCAGACAGACTTTGTCTGGGGATGGGGCGGGCAGGACTTCATGCCCATCACCAGTCAGATGGCGGTTTACAATTGGTTCCGGTTTGTGTTGGGAAGGTTTCAGTAAGGCCAATTTTAAGAGGCAATGCAAAGGCAGGGTGAAAATTGGCCCTGCCTTTTTTACTGCCTTCACTACAACATATTGGAGTACATGGTTTTAGGCAGAGACCTACGACAGCTGCTATTGTTGTTGCGTTTTTCAAAGTCCAAAAAGCGTTGATAATATTTTCATTTGTGCAATAATGCGGACAAATTCTTGGGTGCTGATCATGGCATGCTTGTTTCACTTCTGAGCAGCCGAATACACCCTCAAGATGTTGTGGTCCCTTACGATCCGGAGTCTGAAAAATGATAGTAAAGGGAACCCAAAATCCCGCTTGACACCCGTCCGATTTTGGGCTAATTTCCGGCTATTGTAACCTACCTTTGTTTTTAAACTGACAACTTACCCTCTAACTTCTGGGGGATTTATGAAGTGGATTTTCCAGGAGGATCTGATAGGAAGGCTCCAAGGGATTCGAAAAATTCCTTTGGAGCCTTTTTTGGTTTCACCCAATCAATCAAAAGAAAGGAGAAAACTGGTTAGGTTTAAGCGTTGTCGAAGACGGGGTTTGAGGGGTCGGCCTTGCCGGAGTTAATCGGGGCAATCCAATTTACAGGGTACAGGAGGGATAAAATGGTGAGGATCGGGGACAAGGGAAGGGAGATGCGGGTTTCCGGGCTGGCACTTGTTCTGACCGTTTGCCTTATTCTGGCGGTTTGTTCTTCGGCTTACGCGTTTCCGCGCGGAGTGGCCGCAGGTTATGATTTCACGGTGGGGCTGAAGTCCAACAGCACGGTGGTGGCCGTGGGAAACAATGGTGACGGTCAGTTGAACGTGGGCACCTGGAGCAACATCGTACAGGTGGCCACAGGTAGTTATCATACGATGGGGTTGAAAGCTGACGGCACGGTGGTGGGTGTGGGAGACAATTCTGGTGGAAAGCTGGATGTGAGCTCCTGGACCAATATCGTGCAAGTGGCCGCAGGTACGGGTCACACGGTGGGGTTGAAAGCCGACGGCACGGTGGTGGCCGTGGGAAACAATGGTGACGGTCAGTTGAACGTGGGCACCTGGACGAATATCGTGCAGGTGGCCGCAGGTGTTGCTCACACGGTGGGGTTGAAGTCTGACGGCACGGTGGTAGCCGCGGGATACAATGCTCACGGCCAGTTGGCCGTGGGCTCTTGGAGCGGCATCGTGCAGGTGGCCGCAGGTTATGTTCACACGGTGGGATTGAATTCCGACGGCACGGTGGTGGCCGTGGGAAACAATGGGTACGGGCAGATGAACGTAGGCACATGGAGCAATATCGTGCAGGTGGCTACAAATAATTATCACACGGTGGGGTTGAAGTTCGACGGCACGGTGGTGGCCGTGGGAAACAGTGGTAACGGCCAGCTGAACGTGGGCTCCTGGAGCAATATGGTACAGGTGGCCACGGCCGTATATGGAAATCACACGGTGGGATTAAAGTCCGACGGCACGGTGGTGGCTGTGGGAGACAATACCAACGGTCAGCTGAACGTGGGTTCCTGGAACCTGGGGCAGGAAGAGAAAACAGAATTTGATTTTAATAAGGATGGCAAGACCGATGTAGCCGCCTTCCATCACCCCACCGATCAATTCTTTACGGATTCTACCGGTAATTTAGGCCAGTATGGCTGGGGCAGGGTGAACTGCTATCCCCTAATCTGGGATTATAACGGGGACGGGAAAACAGAGATGGCGATCTACCACATCCCTACCAACCAGTGGTTCGTGAAGGGGTTTCCGGATGACAACCTGGGTCAATTTGGGTTCGGAGGGGACGAATCCATTCCGGTTCCCGGAGACTACAATGGCGACGGGCTTATGGAAAGAGCGTTCTATCATTGGCCGACCAACCGTTGGTTTATCGAGGGGGAAGCGGAACCGATTCAATTTGGCTGGGGCGGGTCGGAATGCATTCCTTTTGCCGGGGATTACGACGGCGATGCAATAACCGACATGATGCTGTATCATGTCCCCACCAATCAGTGGTTTGTCTATGGGGTTGGGAATCTGGGACAGTTCGGTTGGGGCGGGGCGGATTGTATCCCCATCCCCGGGAATTGGTATGGGGACGGGAGGATAGAATTTGCAGTGTATCACGCTCCGGACAATGAGTGGGTCTGGAGGGATGCCAATGAGAATGCTCATTTTATGGGGCAATACGGGTGGGGCGGAGGAGAGAGCTTTCCGATTCCGGGAGACTATGACGGTGATGGAGTCATGGAGCGAGGGTTCTACCGGTATGGACAGAACTGGTGGTTTATCGAGGGGGAGCCTGACTTTTTCTGGGGTTGGGGCGGCCAGGATTTCATGCCGATTACCAGTCAGATGAATGTGTTTAACTGGTACCGTTTTGTGTTGGGAATATTCCAGTAAACCCAGGTAAAGGTTTAAAGGAAAGTAAAGGCAGGGTTTAAATTCGCCCTGCCTTTTTTACGTCTATATATTGGGGTGCAGGCATTTGGGGAAAGACTTGTGTTAACTGCTATTATCCCTGAAAATTCAATGACTTAAAAAGTGTTGATAATATTTCCATCTATGCAATAATGGCGACAAATTCCCAGGTTGCGATCCTGGCACGCAACCTTCATTTTTACACCTCTAAGATCGACCCCTATATGTTGTGTCTCCTTACCATGTGGATGTTGAAAAATTCCAATACCAAAATCCAGTTGACAAGAAATCCCATCCTGCTAAAATTCGCTTGGTCCCGTTAGGCTGATTAGAAAGTTGCCTAAGTTCAAGCCTTGCCAAACCTTCGGGAGGATGAAATGAAAGAGCGTTGCCGAAAGGTGCCTTAATAGAGCTCCGGAGAACTTTCAATTCCCCCGGAGGCTTCCCGCGAAGATATCTACGCCTAAATTTCGGATACGGTGAGGAGGCAAAAATGGCGAAGATGATTTCAACGGCTCTCTTGCTTTTGGGAATATTGCCGGGCTTTGTTTGGGCCGAGAACCTCTCTGGGGTTTACACACTCTCTTCCCAGGGCGTAATCCTTACCCTCACTCTCAAACAAGACCCGCAGGGAAATATCAAGGGAACGTTGTCCAGCACGACCGGGGTCCAATATCAGGTAGAGGGCATAGTACAAGACGGGATAGGGTTGGGAGTATGCAAAAGTAAGGAGGGAGGATCTTTTTTCGAGGCTCATCCCAAAGGGAGCCAGCTTCTCTTCGCCCTGATCGAACCCGGCGCGAACAACATGCCGGATTACAGCAAGGCCAAGGAATTGATGTTTACGAGAAAGGATAAAGGAGTAACCGATCCGCAATCCCCGAAAGGGTATTCGGGTTCTCCAAGGGGTCCGCAGGGGGAATCTCCTCGGCAGCAAACGGCTAGCCCTCTGATGCAGCAGATGTCGGGGGTCTACTACAGTTTTTCAAGCGCCGGGCCTTCTTACAGCGGGGGGACAGAAAGACAGGTGGTGCTTTGTCCCAATGGCGCGTTTTACAGCGGAAGCGAGTCGAGTTATTCAGGGGGGGCCGGGACCCCAGGGGCTTGGGGTGCTGCCGGTCAACGGGCTGGTCAAGGCACCTGGCGGGTTCAAGGGAACGTCAACGAGGGGACATTGACGACGATTGATTCCAATGGAAAGCCTACGGAGTATCGCTATCGGCGTTGCGGGGGGGATTGCATCTATATTGGCAACACCAAGTTTGCGGTTTCGACCCCGGCTAACTGTCCGTAAAATCTAAATATTTTATGGTTGATATTTCCCTGGACTTCAAGAATCTCTTTTCATAAATTAGGACGCTTGCAGTCCGGATATCAATTAGCAGCCTAATCCCCAACCTCGGGACGTTGGCATGACCGGATATTTTGGCAAGAGACTTGTGTGAAGGCTCCTTGGGATTCCAATTCCAGAGAGCCTTTCTTTTTCTGAATTCTTTTCATTCAAAAAATATAGATCAATCGGAAAAGGGAGGATGAAAAATGAGAACGGAGTGGATGGGGCGAAGGGGAATTATTTTCCTGTTTGCGGCATTGATGTTATTGTCTTGTTTCTCTTTTTCGGCCGATGCGCAGGTTTCGACAATTCCCCGCACGATCAGCTACCAGGGGTATTTGACGAATGCCACCGGAGCCCCGGTGAATGGGACCATTGAGATGGTATTTTCCATTTTCAATGTCCTCTCCGGAGGGGCACCCTTATGGAATGAGACTCAGACGACTGTCCCTGTAATCAACGGGATTTATAACGTGATTCTCGGGAGCGTTAACGAGATCAATCTTCCTTTTAATACTCCATATTATTTGGGGATGAGTATTGGCGGGGAGGAGTTATCGCCTCGGAAGGCCATTACCAGTGTTGGTTATGCCTTCCGGGCCTACACGGCGGATGTCGTCCCCTCTCATCCTCACAGTGGAGCTGACATCACTACGGGGACGGTTGCCGAGGCGAGGATTGATCCCTTAATCGCCCGAACTTCCGCTCTGACACCTTTGATTGCCCATACTGCCAATATGAATAACCCTCATGGCACTACAGCGGCACAGGCAGGGGCAGCTCCTGCAGTTCACGATCATGCAGGAGTTTATGTAGGGGTGGGCCAGGCAAGCAGTGTAACCTCGGCCATGATTGCGGATGGGGCGGTTGCGGCCGCTGATCTTGCAAGTAGCTCGGTCACCAAGCCCAAATTGAGTGCGGCTGGGGGGACGGCGGGCCAGGTTTTGGGGACGGATGGGTCGAATTTGGTGTGGCAGGCTCCTTCTACGGGCATGGGATGGGTCGACGATGGGGGATATGTTCGGTTGGCGACGGCGACAGACAGGGTTGGGATTGGAAAACCGGATCCCGCCGAGGAACTCCATGTCCTCGGTGCGGGTTATTTGCAGGCAATTTTCCAGAGTACGGATTCATCGGGAGGAATTCAGTTAGTATCAGGGGAGCCTGTACCAAGGACTCCGGGCATAATATATGAGCTTCAGGCCCGTAAGGATGGCGGCTTCATTGTGCATGACCGGACTAATGAGAGGACAGTTTTAGAGGCCCTTCCGAATGGGACCATTCAGTCTTACAGGTGGATGCAAGCGAGGAACGGATTAGGGGACACGATCTCGATTGGGGGAGACAACGTGGGAAATGATTTGGAGATAAGCATTTATCCCACCGATGATGTGAAAAACACCATAAGTTTCTGGAATGCCCGGACGGGGATAGGTGCGAGGATCGGGGTAGGGGACATCACATGGTCTCCAAAAACTCGTTGGCTATCAGTCCCCGCCGGAGCTTTTCGTATAGACAACAAGAGCGAAATGATAATTAGTGAAACATCTCTCTATGTAAATGCTACAGCAATGATGATGGTTGGCGTTTATGCACCTGTGTTTCTGCCTCAAGGTGCAACTGTAACAAAATTAACTGCATATTGGGAAGACGCAGACTCTGATCCTGATTATGATCTGCGAATATTTCTAACAATGAAAGATATGGATACATTTGCCAGTATAGATATGGCAAGAGTTGATTCATTTGGAGCCGCGGTTGGGATTAGATCATCTGAAACCTCAAGCATTACCAACCCCGTAATTGATAATGGTAATTTTTTTTATTTTTTATGGGTGGATATTCCTGCCAACGCAGGGGCCGGAAAATTGAGAGGCGTCAGGATCGAATATACAACCACGAATCCATAATTGAGAAAGGCATTTGGAAAGTGCAAGAGAAAAAGTATCCCCAAGATAAAATAATGGATAGATATTGACATTC
>CAVZNY010000006.1:0-272871 GCA_963776785.1 uncultured delta proteobacterium | reverse complement strand
GGTGGACGATCGGTTTGGGGATCAGCTTCTAACAGTTTGCTGAAAAAGTGCTTATCGGCCTTATTTCGTCATTCCTGCGGAAGCAATAATCCAGTCTTTTGAGCCATTCTGGACTCCCGCCTTCGCGGGAGTGACGACTTTTTACGAGTTCATAAAGATTTGCCGGCGAGGGTTTCGGGAAAAAATTGGGGGATTGAAGAAATATATTCAAAACTCTGGTTTGCATTTAACAAAAGAAAAGAGTTATTATAAAAAACTGGGCAAATGAACTATTTTAGGAAATGGAAGCTCCCGATTTTGGATTAGCAGCGACCGATTGGGAGGGAAAGATCCAAGAGGCTTTTCTCTTTTCGAACCCCCCGATTGACGTCGGGTACTGGATAAAAAGGAATCAGAAAATGCGGAGCAAATGGTTGACGGGAATCATCTTCTCCTTGGGGATTGTGAGTTGCGCGCACATGGGTGGCATGGAGGAAACGGAAAAGATTTACGGAAAGAACCCGCCGGTCATCGACAAGTCGTTTGCTTCGAATCAGCTGCGCCCCGGCGATCTCTGGAAGATTTATATCCGGGCGTCAGACCCGGACGGGGACATGGACAGCGTCGTTTCGGTTGTGGAGCAAACGGGCATGGGCTCCTATCCGGCCAGCTCGGCAAGGATCAAAGGGGAAAACGGGAAGGAGATTTCGGGCTATATCTACCTCAGCACCAGCAGTCAATTCGGTTTGGATTTTCTTTACAACCAGGAACTGACCGTTTCCGTCCAGATTAAAGACAAAGCGGGACATATTAGTCAACCGGTTTCCTTCAAGGTCCTGTTTTCAAACCGTCAGGGTCCGACCTCACCCCCCGCAGGGGTTTTTAAAGAAGTTGACCTGGGGCCGATCATGGTCACCCTTAAACCCCCCGGCGGGCGAAAAATGTGAACCCGATGCGGCAGATTTGCTTTTTGCGAAACCTTCGATTCCGGGGAAGAACCTTTCGCAGCAAAGGAGGTGGTTGCAGTCCGAATGAGGTTGGCCTGCCGCGGGCATAAGTCGCGGAAAATCCGGTAGCAGTTGACAAGAAAATAACATATTTTTGAACAAGAAAGGAAAACAACAATGATGGGAAAGATGAGTCTGAAGACAGGGATGGTCGTGGTCGTGGTGGCGGTGCTGCTGGCCTGGGGGGCTCCCGGCTGCAGGGCAGGACAACATGCAGATCCTGCGGGACAAAATCAAGGCGGACAAGAAACTCCTCGTGGCGACCAATATGGAGCTGACGGATACGGAAGCAAAGGGGTTTTGGCCCGTTTACGAGGAGTACCAGAAGGAGTTGACGGCTATCAACCAACGCATCGGCAAGCTCATCGAGAGCTACGCGGCCGACTACCGGGCGAAGTCGCTCACCGATGAAAAGGCCAAGAAGCTCGTTGAGGAAATGGTGGCCATCGAGAAGGCTGAGGCCGCGATGAAGGCGGCGTATGTTCCCAAGCTGGGGAAAGTTTTGCCGCAGATGAAAGTGGCGCGTTACCTGCAGATCGAGAACAAGATCCGGGCCCTGGTGAAATACGAGCTGGCCGGGGCGGTTCCGCTCGCCCAGTAGCAGCGGACGGGGTTTTTTCAAGCCTCTCTGTATCACCCCCGCCCTAACCCTCCCCCACCAAAGGGGAGGGAGTTTCTTTTTTTCAATATGTCTTCCTTCGCCTGGAACGCTCAGGGCGGCGCCCGGGCGCTCAGAAAGGAGTGTGGCTTTGTGACCCACCGGCCTCCTTCCCGCGACCTAACCCGTATCACCCTGTCGGTGCTCTTCATCGGGGCGCTGCTGGCTGCCACCTTCTGGATCCTGCAACCTTTTCTCCTGGCCATGATCTGGGCCACCACCATTGTCATTGCGACCTGGCCGGTCATGCTGCGCTTCCAGGGATGGCTGTCGGGCAAGCGCTCGCTTGCCGTGGCCATCATGACCCTGGGGTTGATGCTGGTTTTTATCGTCCCTTTCTCCCTGGCCGTGGGAACGATCGTGGGAAATAGCGATCAAATTGTCAATTGGGCCAAAGGTCTTGCGGCTTACACTTTGCCCACGCCGCCGGACTGGGTCGGGAAACTGCCCCTGGTGGGGACGAGACTGAGTGAGACTTGGCAGGATTTTGCCGCGGCCGGTCCGGAGGGATTGCGGGCGCGCCTGGCGCCCCACACCGGGGCGATTCTGAAATGGTTCGCGGGACAGGCCGGCAGCCTTGGGATGATGTTTGTCCAATTCCTGTTGACCGTAATTATTGCCGCCGTGCTCTATGCCGGGGGGGAGACGGCCGCCGGCGCAGCCAGGCGGTTTGCTTTCCGACTCGCCGGGCAGCGGGGGGAGGAAGTCGCGATCCTTGCCGCCAAGACGATCCGGGGTGTCGCCCTGGGCGTTGTTCTCACCGCGCTCGTGCAATCGCTTATAGGAGGGGTCGGCTTGTTGGTCGCAGGCGTGCCGCTTCCGGGGTTGCTGGCGGCGGTCATCTTTATCCTGGCCCTGGCCCAACTTCCTCCCTTTCTGGTTATGGGGCCGGCCGTGTTCTGGCTGTATTGGAAGGGGGACCCGGTCTGGGGGACGGTGCTTCTCGTGTGGACGATCGTGGTCGCCGGCGTTGACAACATCTTGCGCCCGCTCCTCATCCGCAAAGGCGTCGATCTTCCGCTGCTGCTGATCTTTTCCGGGGTGCTGGGCGGCCTCGTCGCCTTCGGCATCATCGGGCTTTTCATCGGCCCGGTGGTTCTGGCCGTCACCTACACGCTCTTGGAATCGTGGGTGGTCAGCGAGGAACCCGAACCCGGACAGGGCGCTAAGGACGGGACCGGAGAAGGGAAACCGTCGTAACTTTTCCGAAGAGGGACGATCCGGAACCCCTGGTCCTTGAAACCAGCCGGACTCGTCGTCCTCGCAACCCTTGCGGCCTTGGCGCTGTGCGGGCCGCGACGTAGGCACGGGCTCGTCGAGCCTGACCTGGCAGGGCATGCTCGGCGTTGCCTACTCGTACAAGTGGGTTGGGGCGACGCTGGCTTACCGTCACCTTTCCTACGACATGAAGGGCGACAAGCTGATCCAGGACATGCGCTTCAGCGGCCCGGCGTTTGGGGTGACGTTCCGCTTCTGATCCCCATGTCTGGCGGAAAGAAAAATTTCGCCTGCCCACATCGCCTTTTAGTCGAAGCTTGGCCGGGTTAGGAGGAGGGAAAGAAGATGAGATGGATGTTCTGGGTCTGGGCCTCCCTTTTCTTCGCCGGTTGTGCGGGGGTCGGGCCGGGGACCGTGAATCGGGATCGGTTCGATTACACGATGGCGATTTCCGACTCCTGGAAGCATCAGATGCTTCCGAACATGGTCAAAATCCGCGAGGCCCTGCAAAATCCTCTGCTGAATGAATCTTTGGGCGCCCCCCGACCCCTTTAAGAGGGAGAAAATTCTATGTTTCGAGCGATTTCAAAATACTGGTGGGTATTTACTTTACGGGGACTCATTGGGATAGCCTTTGGTTTGGCCGCGCTCTTCTGGCCGGCATTGACCATCGGGATCATGGTATTGCTCTTCGGCCTGTTCGCCTTATTTGAAGGCGGTTTGGCGATCGTTGCTTCCTTCGGAAAAGGGGATGAGAAGGGCGGATGGACGCTTCTGTTCGAAGGGGTTGTCGGTTTGCTGGTATGTCTGATCGTATTATTGGGGTCGAGTATCGGCAGCCTCCTTTGGCCCGAAGTGGCGGCGGTCATGCTCGTCTATTATATAGGGGGATGGGCGATCCTGGCCGGCCTTTTCAAAACCATCACCGCCATTCGTATTCGAAGCGAGGTGAAAGGGGAGTGGGTCCTGGGTTTGAGCGGGTTGATTTCGATCCTGGCGGGACTGATCCTCGTTCTTCGTCCGGGGGCGGGTGTTCTGGCCGTGGCGTGGTTGATCGGCCTCATGGCGATCCTCCTCGGCATCTTCCTGACGCTCTTCGGCCTGAAATTCCGGGGGATGGGGAACAATTGAAAAGAGATAAATCGTTGAAAGGGATTCGGCGTGTTCGGGTTTTTGAATAGGGGGAGATTTCAGGCGGTTCTGATCGGGATTGCGGCGTGTATCCTCCTGGCCCTCTACAGTTACTTCGTGGCGGATACGGTGCAGACGAAAATCACGGACGCCCAGATGACCAAGGTGGACGGGAGGTACATGATTGCCACCGAATACCGTCCGTTCGTCAACTATGACGCCTGGTATCGGTTCAAATTCGACTCCGGGACTATCCAGAACGAGGCGGTTCGCCTGAAAGGGAAAACGGTCAAAATCAAGAAATACGGATGGAGAATGCCCATTTTTTCTGAGTACGAGAACGTGGTGAAGATCGAAGAAGCGAAGTGAGCAAATCCCCAATTGGTTCTCCCTTCCCATTCCCCGGCTTTTGGTCTCGGGGCGGGCCAAGAATTTTCGGGTAAAACGGTCATGGGCCCGGCCGATTGACTAAAAATCCTCCCCGCGCCGTTCTTTTCGAACCCCCTCGGTCACGGGCGGCCGGGCGGACCCTCAGGCCGCGACGAGGCCTGCCCCGGGCCCCCGTTCTCGAAGGGTTCCGGTTGCGGTAACCTTTCAGTCACGGGTGGCCGGCCGCAACGGATTGGGGTCCGGATTAAAGGCCAAGAGGCGCCCCGGCCTGGGGGTCCGGTCGGTCCGCTTGGAACCATAAGGCAGTGGTTTCTTCGTAGAGGGGGCGGGGGGCAAGGCCTCCCGCCTCATTTTGCGGAGGTTCGGTGCTTTCTCCGATTCTCTGCCCATCCCGGCCGATGCTTCCGGCGCGTACCGCCCGGACCCCCAGGCCACAACAAAACTTGCCCCGGGCCACCCGGGACTGAAGGGGTACCCGGTTGCGTCTTTTTTGCTTTTGCAATGACCCATCCCTTGTGTTATAAATACCCATTGAGAAAATGAAACAAGAAGGGGGGAGGATAGCCGATGTCCGGCCACTCAAAATGGAGCACCATCAAGCACAAGAAAGGAGCCGCCGACGCCCGCAGGGGTAAGATCTTCACCAAGCTCATCAAGGAGATCACCATCGCGGCGCGCATGGGCGGCGGCGATCAGGCAGGCAACCCCCGCCTGCGAAGCGCGATCCTTGCGGCCAAAGCGGAGAACATGCCCAAGGACAACATCGAACGGGCGGTCAAGAAAGGGACCGGTGAGCTTCCGGGGGTCTCCTACGAAGAAGCCACTTTTGAAGGGTACGGCCCCGGGGGGGTGGCGGTCTTAGTGGAAATTCTCAGCGACAACCGCAAACGGACGGTTGCGGACATCCGCCATCTCTTTTCCAAGAATGCGGGAAACCTGGGGGAAGCGGGGTGCGTATCCTGGATCTTCACCAAAAAAGGCGTGATCGCTTTCGAAAAAAATCGGGTGGACGAAGAGAGGCTCATGAACGCGGCTCTGGAGGCCGGCGCCCAGGACGTTCAGGAAACCGAAAAGGAGTTTGAGGTCCAGACCGACCCGGGGGACTTCGAAGAGGTGAAAGGGAAGCTGGAAGAAGCCAAATTTCAGCCCGCCTACGCCGAGGTCACCATGGTTCCCCAGAGCACGGTCCGCCTGACGGGCAAGGAAGCGCAGCAGATGATCCGGCTGATGGATAGCCTGGAAGATTCGGACGACGTCCAGCATGTCTATGCCAATTTCGACATCCCCGAATCCGAGATGGAGCAGATCAGTGCCTGAGAAAGGCCCGGAACTCCGCAAGGATTCCGCGAAGGCGGGGAGCGCCCTGCGCGTCCTGGGGATCGATCCGGGAATGGGAGCCACGGGTTTCGGGGTGGTGGAGGTGGAATCCGGGGGAACGATCCGTTTCTGCGGCAGCGGGGTGATCCGCCCCCGGAGCCAGCAACCGTTTCCGCAACGCCTCTGGAAAATCTTTTTTGATCTTCGCCGCCAGATCGAAATTTATCGCCCGCACCTCATGGGCGTCGAACGGCCTTTTTTCGGGAAAAACGTGCAGAGCGCCATGATGCTTGGGCAGGCTCGCGGGGCGGCAATCTTGGCGGCGGCGGAAGCGGGCCTGCCCGTTCAGGAATTCAGCCCGCTGGAAGTGAAACAGGCGGTGGTCGGATACGGGAGGGCTTCCAAGGAACAGGTTCAGGCGATGGTGCAGGCGCTTCTTCCCCTGCCGGGGAGAGTGGCTGCCGACGCCGCGGACGCCCTGGCCGTGGCCGTCTGCGTCGGACACTCCTTCCGCTGGCAGCGGCGCGTGGCGGGTTCCTCCGCGGCGGGGGCGCCGGGGAAAGGGTTCCGGGGGCGGGCCGTCGTTCGGGGCGAGGTCGAAAAATGATCGCCCAAATCCGGGGTCAGTTGCTTGAAAAGCGGCCGGGGGTGGTCATCGTCGAGACCCAAGGCATCGGCTACCAGGTTTTCGTCTCCCTGAGCACGTTTTACGATTTGCCGGAAGCGAACCAGGGGGTCCGCCTGCACACCTACACCCATGTGCGCGAGGACCTCCTCCAGTTGTTCGGATTTTCCACTTTCCTCGAAAAGGAAATCTTCCAGACCCTCATCGGCGTTTCGGGCATCGGACCCAAACTGGCCCTCAGCATCCTGTCGGGTATCGCTCCTGCCGATTTGATCGCCTCCCTCCAGGCCGAGGACGTGGCCCGGCTGACGACGATTCCGGGCGTGGGCCGCAAGACCGCCGAGCGGTTGGTCTTCGATCTCAAGGAGAAAATCGGGAAAATCGCGGTTCACGGCGAGACGCCGAAAGAGGAGAAAAGAAAAAAGGACCGGCTGGTGGAAGACGTGGTGTCCGCTCTGGTGAATTTGGGGTACCGGAAAAACCAGGCGGAGTCGGTGGTGGAGCAGGTTTGGCGGCAGCGGCCGGAAGCCTCCTTGGAGGAGATCCTGAAGGAGAGCCTCCGGGGGCTGGCGGCGGGGTGACGGGATGAAGAAAGAGGAGAGACAGCTGCCGGCTTCGTTGACGCCGCCCCGGGAGGTGCAGCCGGAGTTCACCGAAGAGGACCTGCGGGACGAGGTGCAGCTGCGCCCCCAGAGCCTCCAGGAGTACATCGGACAGGAGAAGGTCAAAAAGAATCTGCAGGTGTTCATTGAGGCGGCCCGAACGCGCGAGGAAGCGCTGGACCATGTTCTTTTCAGCGGGCCGCCGGGTCTCGGCAAAACCACGCTCGCCTACATCATTGCCGCGGAGCTGGGCGTCAACATCCGCGCCACCTCCGGGCCCGTTCTGGAGCGTCCGGGGGATGTGGCCGCCATCCTCAGCAACCTGCGGGAACACGATCTCCTGTTCATCGACGAAATTCACCGGCTCAACCACGTGGTCGAGGAAATCCTATACCCCGCCATGGAGGATTTTCAGATCGACATCCTCATCGGGCAGGGGCCCAGCGCCCGCTCCATCAAGCTGAACCTTCCCCATTTCACCCTTGTGGGGGCCACTACCCGCGCCGGTCTGCTCACCTTTCCCCTGCGGGACCGCTTCGGAATCAACTTGCGCCTGGAATTTTATTCCGGTGCGGAACTGGAAGAGATCGTCGGCCGCTCGGCCCGCCTCCTCGACATCGCCGTCGACCTCTCGGGGGCCCGGGAGATCGCCAAACGGTCGCGCGGGACGCCGCGGATCGCCAACCGGCTGCTGCGGCGGGTCCGGGACTTCGCCCAGGTCTGGAATCAGCCGGAGGTGGACCGGGGCGTGGCGGACCGGGCGCTTAAGCTTTTGGAAGTGGACGAGCGGGGGCTGGACCGGATGGATCATAAAATCCTCCGGACCCTCCTGGAAAAATTCGGGGGGGGCCCGGTCGGTCTGGAGACGCTGGCCATTGCCGTCCACGAGGAGAAGGACACCATCGAGGACGTGTACGAGCCTTACCTGATCCAGAGCGGGTTTTTGGACCGGACCCCGAGGGGCCGGAAGATCACCGCTTTGGGCCAGAAATATCTCGGGAAGGAACTGCCGGACCCGGTGCAGGAAAAATTATTCTGATTCGGGCACGCACCCTCACCCTCCCCTCTCCCCCGTGGACGGGGGAGAGAGATGGGGGCGAAGGGACTTTCAGAGTTTTGGTTGCGGCTCTGCCGCGATGCGCCCTCAGTGGCCATACATTTTAGAAAGATTTTTATGGAAACAACCAAAAATTTAGCGGGAAGAACGAAGTTTATTTTTATCACCGGCGGGGTGCTTTCCTCTTTAGGAAAAGGCCTGGCCGCGGCCTCCATCGGCGCCCTCCTGGAGAGCCGGGGCCTACGGGTGACCAACCAGAAACTGGATCCCTACATCAACGTGGACCCCGGGACCATGAACCCCTTCCAGCACGGGGAGGTCTTCGTCCTCGACGACGGGGCGGAAACGGACCTGGATCTCGGGCACTACGAACGGTTCACCTCGTCCCGCCTGAACCGCCGCAACAATTTCACCACCGGGCAGGTCTATTTTTCCGTCATCAACAAGGAGCGCCGGGGGGATTACCTGGGCGGGACCGTGCAGGTCATCCCCCACATCACGGATGAAATCAAACGGAACATCCTGGCCATTGCCGATGACGCCGACGTGGCCATCATCGAGGTAGGGGGCACGGTCGGCGACATCGAAAGCCTTCCGTTCCTGGAGGCGATCCGGCAGATGAAGACGGACCTGGGGCGCCAGAACGCCCTGTATATCCATTTGACCCTGGTCCCGTTTATCAAGACGTCGGAGGAGCTGAAAACCAAACCGACGCAGCACAGCGTCATGAAGCTCCGGGAGATCGGGATTCAGCCGGACATCCTCATCTGCCGCACGGAACAGATGCTTCCCCCGGAAATCAAGGCGAAAATCGCCCTCTTCTGCAACGTGGACAAGGATGCGGTGATCACGGCAAAGGACGTGGAGAGCATTTACGAGGTCCCTCTGTTTTTTCATAACGAGGGGCTGGACGAAAAAATCATCCAACTCCTCAACATCTGGACTCGGGCGCCCCGCTTGGAGAAATGGGAAGCGATCCTCCAGGCGATCAAGAACCCCCGCGGCTCCGTGGACATCGCCATCGTGGGCAAATACGTCAACCTGAAGGACTCCTACAAGAGCCTGAACGAGGCCTTAATCCACGGGGGCATCGCCAACCGCTGTCGGGTTAACCTGCAATTTGTGGATTCGGAAAAGGTGCAGAAGGAAGGGGCGGGGAAGTGGGTGGCCGAGGCCGACGGGATCCTGGTGCCCGGCGGGTTCGGCGACCGGGGGATCGAAGGCAAAATTCTCGCCATTCAGTACGCGCGGGAAAACCAGATCCCCTTTTTCGGGATCTGCCTGGGCATGCAATTGGCGGTTGTCGAATTCGCCCGCAACGTCTGCGGCCTGAAGGGGGCCGACAGCAGCGAATTCAACCCGAAAACACCCCACCCGGTGATCGATCTGCTCCCGGACCAGAAGCAAATCACCGAGAAGGGGGGGACTATGCGCCTGGGGGCCTACCCCGCGGCCCTGCAGGAAGGCACGCTCGCCCACTTGGCGTACCAGGAAACCCAGATTTCCGAACGGCACCGCCACCGCTATGAAGTGAACAACGATTACCGCGAGAGCCTGGCCCAGGGCGGATTTATCTTCAGCGGCCGGTCTCCGGACGGCAAGCTGGTGGAGATTCTGGAACTGCCCGGCCATCCCTGGTTTCTGGGCTGCCAATTTCACCCGGAGCTGAAATCGCGACCCCAATCCCCCCACCCCCTGTTCCGGGAATTCATTCATTCCTCGCTCAAGGAAAAACGCAAGAAACGGAGAAAAACAGTTTGAATTTCTTAACAATACCATCCGTAAGAGAGGTTGCGGTCGGACCCGTGGTGATCGGGGGGCGGAGGCCGGTGGCGCTGATTGCCGGCCCCTGCGTGATCGAGTCGGAAACGGCCTGTTTGGAGGCTGCCGGGTTTTTGCGGGATTTGACCCGGGACATAGGAATTCCCCTGATCTTCAAATCGTCCTATGACAAGGCCAATCGCAGCTCTCTGGATTCCTACCGCGGACCCGGGATCGAGAAAGGGCTGAAGGTCCTGGAGCGGGTCAAGAAAGAATTCGGGATTCCGGTGCTTGCGGATGTGCACCGCTTCGAGGAAGTGCCGGCGGCGGCAGCGGTCCTGGATGTTCTGCAGGTCCCCGCCTTTCTCTGCCGGCAGACGGACTTTGTCCTGGCGGTCGCCGCCACGGGGAAGGTGATCAATGTGAAAAAGGGGCAATTTTTGGCGCCTTGGGATATGCGGAATGTGGTCGCTAAGATCGAGTCTACCGGGAACCGCTCCATTCTCCTCACGGAACGTGGGGTCTCTTTCGGGTACCATAACCTGGTTTCGGACCTGCGCGGTCTGACCGTTCTTCGGGCGACGGGATATCCCGTGGTGTTCGATGTGACCCACAGCCTGCAGCTTCCGGGGGGCTCGGAGCCTCCTCGGGGGGCCAACGCGAATTCATCCCGGCCTTAACGAGGGCGGCCTGCGCGGCGGGCATCGACGCTCTCTTCATGGAAGTTCACCCCCACCCCGAGGAGGCCCTCTGCGACGGTCCGAATTGCCAGCCGTTCGATGGGCTGAGGCCCCTTTTGGAGCAGGTCATGGCCATCGACGCCCTGGTGAAATCCCGATAAAGGAACCCTCCTTGCCGTCCCGAAACTGGAAGAAAAGAGCTCTGAAGATCCGGCTGGTCCTTTTGGATGTGGACGGGGTGTTGACGGACGGGCGGATCACCTATGGCGCCGACGGCCAAGAGCTCAAATCCTTTGATGTCAAAGACGGCCAGGGCGTCAGATTTCTCAGGGACGGGGGGATCGAGGTCGGGATTCTCTCTTCGCGCAGCTCGCGGGCCGTGAGCACGGCGGGCCCGGGAGTTGGGAATTCGGCTGGTGCGCCAGGGAATCCACGACAAGGGGGCCGAACTGGACGCAGTCGCCGGAGGGAAAAGGCTCTCCGCCGAAGAGATCGCCTTTCTGGGGGACGACTGGGCGGATCTGCCGGTTTTCCGCCGCGTCGGCTTGGCCGTGGCCGTGGCCGACGGCATTCCGGAACTGAAGCGGGCGGCCCACGTTGTCACCCGCGCCCCCGGGGGACGGGGGGCGGTGCGGGAGGCGGCCGAGGCGATTTTGAAAGCCCAGGGGAAATGGGCGCTGGTCGTCAAAAAATATCTTGTTTCCTGATCCTTTCAGAAACATTTTGGTTCTTTACACCTTTTGTCGGCGGGTGCTAAAATAATCTCGGTTTGACGGAGTCGGTTCAGGGCGGATGAAACGGTTTCGCTCCTTTCTCGGATTGATTATTTTGGGCAGTCTCTGCGGGGTGGGGATCCTGGCCTGGTACACCATGACGCCGCCGGCGGGGAAGAAACCTTCCACCCAGGAGCCGGCGTCGGCTGCGGACCTGAAATTGGACCGCCTGCGGTACACCGAGACCCGGGAGGGGGTCAAGGAATGGGAACTGGAAGCCGCCTCGGCCCAATATTTCAAAGAAGAAGGATCCGTGGTCTTTGAAAAGGTGCGAGCTGCTTTTTTCGGAAAAAATGAGCAGACCTACAGTTTGGAAGGGGAGAAAGGGCGGCTCAACACCCAGACCAAGGCGATCGAGGCGTTCGGCGGGGTTAAACTGGAAACCACGGACGGCTATCGCTTAGAGACCCGGAGTCTGCGCTATCAAGCCGATCGGCGGGAGCTCAGCACGGAGGATCCGGTGGAAATGCGCGGACCCCAGGGCAAGATCACGGGAACCGGGCTGATCGTGCATTTGGACCAGCAGCGGATAAATATCCTGCGCCAGGTCACCGTGGTTCTCACCTCCTGGAGCCCGGCGGGAGACCAAAGGAAAAAACCATGAAAAAATTCGTTGGGCTCGGGGCCGTCGCGGGGATGGTTTTTCTTCTGGCGGCGGGAATCGTCTGGGGAAGCGAGAAAAAACTCCTCGGGCTGGGCAAGACCGAGGGGGCGGGGGGACCCGGATCCGACCAGCCGCTGCGGATTACCTCCCAGGAGCTTGAGGCGGACAATAAGAACCGCGTGATCACCTTTCGGGGAAAAGTGGAAGCCCGGCAAGGGGGGCTGACCATCAGCGCCGATACGGCTCAGGTGTTTTACGAAAAAAAGGAAGAAGGAAACGACATCCGGGAAATGGTGGCCACGGGAAACGTGAAAGTGCAGGACGGGGACCGTCTGGCCACTGCGCAAAAGGCGATTTTTGCGAATCGGGAGCAGAAAGTGACCCTGACCGGCCAGCCGAAGATCTGGCAGGGCAAAGATATGGTCAGCGGGGAAAAAATCATTGTGCTTCTGGGGGAAGAAAAGAGCTTTGTCGAGGGTGGGCCGGACCGGAGAGTGGAAGTGATCCTCCACCCCAAAGGCGAGAAAATGCCGGGCAAAGGGGCTCCATGACCTCTTCGCCCACCCTGGTCGCGCGGGGTCTCAAGAAACAGTATCATGGAAAATGGGCGGTCGAGACGATCGACCTGGAATTCCAAGCCGGAGAGGTGATCGGTCTTCTGGGTCCGAACGGCGCCGGCAAAACCACCACCTTTTACATGATCGTGGGACTGATCCGGCCGGAAGGCGGGCAGGTATTTCTGGGCGGCGAGGACATCACGGATGCCCCCATGTATGTGCGCGCCCGGAAAGGAGTCACCTATCTTCCCCAGGAGCCGTCCGTATTCCGGAAGCTGACCGTGGAGGAGAATTTACAAATCATTCTGGAAACCCTGGATCTCTCCCCGGAAGAGCGGCGGGAACGTCTTTCGCGCCTCCTGGAGGAGCTTAGAATTTCCGCTCTGGCCAAAAGAAAAACCGATTCCCTATCCGGAGGGGAGCGCAGAAGGGTGGAGATCACCCGCGCCCTGGTCATTTCTCCGCGGTTCATCCTGCTGGACGAACCCTTTGCCGGGATCGACCCCTTGGCCGTGGTGGACATCCAAAAGATTATCTCCCAGCTCAAGGCCAAAGGGATCGGCGTGGTGATTTCGGACCACAACGTGCGGGAGACCCTGGGCGTTTGCGATCAAGCCTACATTCTCAACGAGGGGAAGATCCTGGAGCGGGGAACGCCGGAAGAAATCGCGAAGAGCCGCAAAGCCCGCGAGATCTATCTGGGCGAGAAATTCCGCTTTTGACGGACGGCTTCGTAAATCGACCGTCTGCGGCGTTGCGCTCCAACTTCGTCGTTGCGGCGCACCTGCAATCGCGCCTTCCTTCCCGGTTTTGCGCGCCTTGCAAGGTAGGGAAGGCGGCGCTCGTCCTTATAAACGAATCTGTTGTCCGGGTGGCCAGGTATGAAACCATCAAGATTTAAGGAAAAATAGTCGATGCATGTAGCAGAGCGAACAGCCCGTTTGGAATAACGAGACCACGAAAGGTTCTTCCCGATTCTATGGCCTTAGAAATCCGCCAAAACCTGAAGCTTAGCCTGCAGCCGATCATGACGCCGCAGCTGCAGCAGGCGATCAAGCTCCTCCAGCTTTCGCGCATGGAGCTCATGGACCTGATCCGGCAGGAGGAGGAGGAGAACCCGATTCTCGACGAAGTGGCCGAGCCGGTTGGGGAAGCGGAGCCCTTGGAGCCATCCTACGAGAGCCTTTCCCCCGCGACCCCGGAAAAACAGCGGGAGGAGGACGGGGAGACGGACCTTCCCCCTCTGGACTGGCGCCGGGAGATGTACGGGCGAGGTTCAAAAGACGTCGGGGAGGACGACGACCGGCCGACGTTCGAAAACTTCCTGACCAAGAAGGCGACCTTGTCCGATCACCTTCTCTGGCAGCTGCGCCTGAACGATTTCACCGAAACGGAATGCCTGGCCGGAACCCTGGTCATCGGGAATTTGAATGAAGACGGGTTGCTGCAGGCCGGGCTGGATGAGATCGCCGCCAAGAGCGGCTTGACCCTGGAAGAGGCGGAAACGGTTCTCCGGAAGATCCAGGCCTTCGATCCCCCCGGTGTGGCCGCGCGGGATCTGCGCGAATGCCTCTTGATCCAGGCGCGGCAATTCTATCCCGAAGAGGTCGTTCTCCCGAAGATCATCGAAGATCACCTGCCCCAACTGGCCAAGAGGAACTACCAGGCGATCGGCAAGGACCTGGGGGTGCCTCTGGAGGAGGTCGGCCGGGTGGCGCGCCTGATCGGCGAACTCGATCCGAAACCCGGGCGCTACTACAACGACGAGACGATCCCCTACATCACCCCGGACGTGTACGTCTACAAGATCGGCGATGAGTACGTGGTCGTTCTCAACGAAGACGGGTTGCCCAAGCTGCGCATCAACCCCTATTACCGCGACATTCTCCGGGAGCGACCGCAGTCCGCGGGGGGCGCCAAGGAATACATCAACGACAAGATCCGCTCGGCGCTCTGGCTGATCAAATCCATCCATCAGCGCCAGCGGACCGTGTACCGGGTCACGAAATCCATCGTGAAGTTTCAGCGGGAGTTCCTGGACAAAGGGGTGGCGTTTCTGAAACCCATGGTCCTCAAGGACGTGGCCCTGGACGTGGAAATGCACGAATCGACCATCAGCCGCGTCACCTCCAACAAATACGTGCATACCCCGCAGGGGATCTTCGAACTCAAGTATTTCTTCAACAGCAGCATCAACACCTCGCGGGGCGAAAACGTCGCCTCCGAGAGCGTGAAAGAAAAAATCCGCCAGATCCTGGCCAAAGAGGATCCCCAGAAGCCCTACAGCGACCAGGAGTTGGTTGAGATTTTGAAGAAGCAGGAGATCCTGATCGCGCGCCGCACCGTGACCAAGTATCGCGAGATGCTGGGCGTTCTTCCTTCCACGCGAAGGAAACAAATCCTGTAAACCCACGAAATGGAGGCGTGAAGCATGCAAGTTTCCGTGACCTTCCGCAATACGGAATCCAAAGAGATTCTCCGCGACTATCTGCAGGAAAAGATCTCCAAGCTCAAAAAATATTTCGACTATCCCTTGGAAGCCAATGCCGTTCTCACCGTGGAGAAACACCGCCAGATTGCCGAAGTGACGCTGGTGGCCAACCGGATCACGCTCAACGCGCAGGAAGAGACCGAGGATATGTTCGCGGCGATCGACGGGGTCTTGGAAAAACTGGAGCGGCAGATCCTGAAATACAAAGACAAGATCAAGCGCCACAAGGCCCATCCGGGGCTGCCCGAGGCGAGTTTCCGCATGGACGTCTACGCCGCCGAGAGTTTCGAGGAGGGGAGCGAACCGCGGGTCATCAAGAGCAAAAAGATCGTGGCCAAACCCATGTCGATCGAAGAAGCCGCCATGCAGATGGATCTGCTCAACAACAATTTCTTGGTTTTTACCAATCCCAACTCCAAGAGCCTGAACATCATCTACCGGCTTAAGGACGGTCACTACGGGCTCATCGAGCCCCACGTCGATTGATCGGCCGAACCGGTTCGGGGCCGTAGGAAAGGATTTTCGTTCCCCGCCGGGATCGGTTTCGGGGAAGGGACGATCTCCGGGCGGGGAGCCTGTCGGACTCAGGAAATTTCGCAAGCCATGAAAATTTTGGAAATTCTGGATCGGCGGTTTATCGTCCCCAATCTTTCGGCCCGGGGAAAAGAAGGGGTTCTGCGCGAGTTGGTGCGGGTGGTCGCCCGGGTGGAGAGCCAGGTGGATGAGGAGCGGATGGTGGAAATCCTCCTGGAGCGGGAGAACTTGGGGAGCACCGGCATCGGGGAGGGGGTGGCCATCCCCCACGGGAAGAGCAAAACCGTAAAGAGGCTTCTCGCATCCTTCGGCCGGAGCGTTCCGGGGACGGACTTCCAGTCCATGGATGGGAAGCCAACCCATCTATTTTTTCTGCTGGTGGCGCCGGAGGACTCGGCGGGGATCCATTTGAAGGCCCTGGCTCGGATCTCCCGCCTCATGAAAGATGCCTCGTTTCGGAAACGACTGATGGAGGCCGAAACGGGAGACGAGATGTACGGGATCTTTGCCGAAGGAGACGAGACGTTTTAGCCTTCCCCCTCTCCTCTGCCGTTCTTTGTTCATGAACCGAAACGAACTGCGAAAATTGCGGGTGGTGGTGGTCACCGGCCTCTCCGGCTCGGGGAAGAGCACGGTTTCCCGGGTCCTGGAGGATATGGGGTTCTACTGCATCGACAATTTGCCCATCGCCCTGCTGCCGAACCTGTTTGCCATGGCCGCGGGGTTTCTTCCGGAATATTCCAAGATCGCCCTGGTCATGGATTTGCGGGACCGGGCGCTGCTGCGGACCTTTCCGGAAGTTTTCCGCCGTCTCCAGGAGCAGGACCTGCGGCCGGAGGTCCTTTTTCTGGAGGCCACCGACGAGGTTCTGGGGAGGCGGTACAGCCAAACGCGAAGGACCCACCCCCTCGCGGAGAGCGGCCGGGTTTTGGAGGGCATCCGCCAGGAGCGGGAGATGCTGATCCCCCTGAGGGGATTGGCTACGCGGATCATTGACACCTCGATGTTCAACGTGCACCAGCTGGAGGGGGCGGTCCGGGACCTCTTCGGCGACCAGATGGGCGGACGCCGCATGGCCCTGACCTTTCTTTCCTTCGGGTTCAGCCGCGGGGTTCCCCAAGAGGCCGATCTCGTGATGGATGTCCGATTTCTTCCGAACCCCTATTTTGTGGAGGAACTGAAACCCCTCGGAGGGACGGAGAAGCGCATCCAGGATTTCCTGTTCGAGTTTGACGAGACCCAGGAGTTCCTGAAGAAATTTCAGGAACTCCTGGAATTCCTGGTCCCCCTCTACGAGCGGGAAGGGAAAGCCTACCTGACGGTGGCCGTCGGTTGCACCGGGGGCAAGCATCGTTCCGTGGCGATCACCGAGGCCCTAACCCGGCATTTCGCCGGGCGCTATCCGGTGCAGGGGCGGCACCGGGATCTGGAGCTGTCGGCGTAACCTTTGGGGACTCGGGTGGCGCCGGCCATTTGCTTTGCGGTTCGACCCCGGAGGCGCTTTTTTGAGAATTCGTCAAGGTTGATGAACTCGTAAAAAGTCGCTCAATCGATGGTTTCAATTGTAGGGGCGCGATGCTTCGCGCCCCTACCATGCCAGGCGCGCAAGAAATAAAGAGTAGGGGCGGTTCGGGAACCGCCCTACAGGTGCGCCGCAACGACGAAGTTGAAGCGCAACCCCGCAGATGGACTTTTTACGAGACCATCAATTTTGATCGCCGATTTTTTGACTCCTATTGACACCGATACTGGTTTGCAGCCGGGAGGATCTATGGTGGGCGTAGTTTTGGTTACCCATCCTCATTTGGGCGAGGAATTTATTCGTTCCGCGGAGATGATTTGCGGGAAAATACCCCGGGTCCTCACCGTAAGCATCGATACGCGCAAGGAAGTGGAGGAACTGCGCCGGGGGATTGCCGAGGCCATAAAAAAGGTGGATGACGGGGACGGGGTCCTGATTTTGACCGATATGTTCGGGGGCACCCCCTCCAACATGAGTCTGGCCTTCCTCCAGGAGAACCGGGTGGAAGTTCTGACCGGCCTGAATCTGCCGATGTTGATCAAGCTGTCCAATTGCCGGGAAGGGCGCTCGCTGACGGAATTGGCGCGGATGGTCAAGGAAGCGGGGCAAAAAAACATCAACCTGGCCAGCGAGATCCTGCAAAAGAAATCGTAGCGACCGAAGGAGCCATGGAACGCAGGGGGCAAATCGAGATCCGCCGCATGACCCGGAAGGACCTGGAAGAAGTCCTGGCCATCGAAAAAATGTCCTTTCCCGCGCCCTGGTCTCGGTTTTTGTTCGAGCAGGAATTTCTGTTTCCCCATGCGCACCTCCTGGCTGCGGCCGATCCGGAGCTGCCGGACCGGGTTTGGGGGTACCTTTGTTTCTGGCTGGTGGCGGAGGAGACGCACATTCTCAACCTGGCTGTGCACCCGCAGTGGCGACGCCAGGGAGTGGGGGGCCGGCTTTTGGAGTATGTGGTCGACTATTCGCGGGCCAAAGGCGCGGAAGAAATTTACCTCGAGGTTCGCCGATCCAATGATCGCGCCATTTCCCTCTACCGTCGTTTCTGCTTTCAACCCCGTGGCGTCCGGCCGCGCTACTATCAGGACAGCGGCGAGGATGCCATCATCATGGGACTCCGCTTGACGGATCCATCGCCGACGACCACGTATGAAAACAGACCCCAGAGAAATCAAAGGGAAAATTGTTGACCACCGGCGGACCTCTCCCGAGTACTACACGCTGAGGATCCAGGCGCCGGAAATCGCCCGGACGGCCCGGCCCGGCCAGTTCATCATGATTCGTCTCGATGACCTCTACGACCCGCTCCTGCGCCGGCCCTTCAGTTTTTCCCGGATCCTCCCCCCGAAAAAGAGACCGGGAAGCGGTTTGGCGGAAGGCGGATTTGAAATCTGCTACCAGGTGGTGGGGAGGGGGACCGCGCGCCTGACGCGCCTGCGGGAAGGGGAGCGGGTGGATGTGCTGGGGCCCCTGGGGCGGGGGTTTTGGCGGGAAGAGGGCCGGGAACGGCCGATTCTTATAGGCGGGGGCGTCGGCATCGCCCCTCTTCTCCCTTGGGCGGAAGAGTTGACGGGGAAAAAGGAGGGGGGGAAAAGCGGGGCAAAGGAATTTCGGCCTGAAATCCTCCTCGGCGGGAAGAACGCCGATCGCCTTTTAGGGATTCGGGAAGTTAAAGAAGATGAGGCTGGAACCGCAGGTCGCCACCGAAGACGGAAGCATGGGGCTGCAAGGGACGGCAACCGATCTCTTAGAGCGTGAGCTTCTCAGCAAAGGCCACGAATCGGCGGCGATTTACGCCTGCGGACCCAAGGCCATGCTGGCCCGAGTGGCCCAGATTGCCGAACAGTTCGATGTCCCCTGCCAGGTCCTCCTGGAATCCCGGATGGCTTGCGGGGTGGGGGCCTGCCTGGGATGCGCCGTGAAGATCCGGGCGGAGGGAAATGGGGAGGAAGAAATCGTCCTTCCCCGCCGAAAAGCCTTTGCGGATCCGGGGATGAGCCGGAGATGTCCCTGCGGGAGGAGATGGCGGTCCGGGTTTCGGCCGCGACCTTCTTCCGCTACGGGCGGGTGTGCAAGGAAGGGCCGGTATTCCGGGCTCAGGAAATCCTGTGGGAGTGAGGGGCGGGGGAGATTTTGATGAAGTCCCGTAGCGAGGATTCGGCGCTGCAAATTTCCTTGGGGCCTTTGAGGCTGAAGAACCCGGTCATGGCCGCATCCGGGACCTTCGGGTACGGGGAGGAATATGCCCCCCTGATTCCCCCGGGAAAGCTGGGGGCGATCGTGACCAAGGGGCTCTCTCTTAAGCCCCGCAAGGGCAACCCCCCCCCGCGCCTGGCGGAGACGCCGGCGGGGATGCTGAACGCGATCGGCCTGGAAAATGTGGGACTGGAGAGATTTCTTGCTGAGAAGCTTCCCCGCCTGAGGAAGTTCCGCTGCCCCGTGATCGCGAACATCTTCGGGGACTCCATCGAGGATTATGCCGAAATGGCCCGCAGGTTGAGCGACGTGGAAGGAATTTCCGGATTGGAGATCAACATCTCCTGTCCGAACCTAAAGGCCGGGGGGTCGCTCTTTGCCGCGGACCCCAAGTCGGTTTTCCAGGCGACCGCCAGGATTCGCCAGGCAAGCGCGCGCTTCCTGATGGTGAAGCTTTCCCCCAATGTGGCCGATATCGGGAAAATCGCCCAAGCGGCCGAGGAAGGGGGAGCCGACGCGGTCTCCCTGATCAACACGCTGGTGGGGCTGGCCGTGGACGTGCGCACGCGTACGCCCGTCTTGGGAAACATAACCGGAGGCCTTTCCGGCCCGGCGATCAAACCCGTCGGTCTGGCCATGGTGTGGAAAGCCGCGCAGGCCGTGAAAGTGCCGATCGTGGGTTTAGGGGGGATTGCCACGGCGGAAGACGCTTTGGAATACCTGATCGCCGGCGCCACGGCGGTGCAGGTGGGGTGCGCCCACTTTTTCGATCCCCGCGCGCCCCTGAAAATCATCGAGGGGATTTCCAGGTATCTTAAGAATCACAATCTGTCCGGGGTTTCGGCCCTGGTCGGCAGTCTGAAGACGAGATAGTTTTCCCCCCTCTTACGTGGGGGGGGCTGAAGGCGAATAAACGGATTCCGGCAACGATCCCGGGAGGGGCAATGGAATTGAAGAGCGTGAGAATGGAATTCCCGGAGGGGGCCAACATCATCGTCGGCCAGACCCATTTTATCAAGACCGTTGAAGATCTCTATGAAATCATGGTCGGGGCCATGCCCAAAGCCCGCTTCGGCATCGCTTTTTGCGAGGCTTCCGGGGCCTGTTTGGTCCGGTCCGAGGGAAACGATGCGGGGCTGAAAAAAAACGCCGTGGAAAACGCCCTGCGCTTGGGAGCCGGACACGCCTTTGTCCTCCTGATGCAGGACGCCTATCCGATCCATGTCTTAAATGCGGTCAAGGCCTGCCCCGAGGTTTGCTCCATCGCCTGCGCCACCGCCAACCCCGTGGAAGTCATCGTGGCCGAATCCTCCCAGGGGAGGGGAATCCTGGGCGTCATCGACGGGTCCTCCCCCAAGGGGGTGGAAGGGCCGGAGGAGGTCAGGTGGCGAAAGGATTTGCTGAGAAAAATCGGTTACAAACTGTCTTAAACAGGCGCGAACCCCCCCGGGGGTTGATTTCAATTTCTGGCGATGATATTTTATATATCACGAGAAAAGTATTTCGCCTTTTTCCCATGGAGGAGAAGGCTGGAAATGGATGTCGATGGAAATCGGAAAAATCGTCGCGTTTTTCGAGCAGAAAAGAATCCTCTGCGCGGTCTGCCTGGAGGTCAAGGAAAATAGGGTTCATCTGCTGAGCGAAGAAAACCGGGAAATAACCCTGGGAGCCAACCGCATCGTTCATACCTCCACCTCTTCCTTCAAAACGCAGCTCCCCCGCGAGTCCCTCGTCGAAAACCTGAAAAAAATTGTGGAAAAGCAAAAGACGCTTACCCAGGCGGTGGCCCTTCACGGAGCTATGGGAGGTTCTGTGCGACGAAGGGAAGGAGTTCACCCTGCGGGAACTGACCGAATTCGTTTTCCCCCCCGATCCTTCCAGCGACCAAGAGATGGCGGTTCTGCGGGTTCTTTTTGAAGACCGGTTGTATTTCAAGCAAAAAGGCGAGCTCTACGAAGCCCGTTCTCCGGAAAAGGTAGAGGAAATCAATCTGCAATTCAAAAGGCAGGCGGAAGAAGAACGGGAGATGCAGGAAGCCGCCGCCTGGATCGCCGGCGTCTGGGCCACCCAGCCGGCAGCCCCTCCGGCGAAAAAGGAAGCAATTCTGCATCTCTTGAAGAGAGTACGCCCTTTTCGGGCCCGAGGCCCCGGAAGCGCCGAAGGCCAAGGCTCTTCTGGAAAGAGCCCAGATTCCAGGCCCCGAACGCCCCCTTCGAATTTCTTGTGCGGCTGGGCGAATGGAGCGAAGACGAAAATCTGTATTTGCTCCGCCACCGGATCCCGCAGACCTTCGGGGGAAAAGTTTTGAACGAGGTGGGAGAGATCCTGGCGACGGCCTCCGGGAATATTCCGCTCCATCCTCAAGACCGGGACCTGACTTTCCTTCATCCCTTGACCATCGACAGCGAATACACGCGGGATGTGGACGACGCCCTGAGCCTGGAAACCGTGGGCGGGGACGTGCAGGTCGGAATCCATATCACCGACGTGGCGACGTTTCTAAATGGTCGGAGGGATATTTTCGAGGAAGCCCGCCAGCGCGGGATTTCGATCTACCTGCCGGAGCAGCGGATCCCGATGATCCCGCCCGGCGATGTCCGAAGGCATCTGCAGCCTGATCGTGGGCGAGAAACGCCGGGCGCTGAGTTTTTTGGTCGAATTCGATGAAGAGGGGAAGGTTCGCGACGACCAGATCGTGCCGAGCGTCATCCAGGTGGAACGCCGCCTTTCCTATGAAATGGTCGACCGGCTTCTGGAGGAGGGGGAAGACGAGCTGTCGGGCCTGTATCAGATCGCCGAGAAGCTTTTCCGGCGGCGGATGGAAGCCGGCGCCTTTTTTATCCCCCGGCCGGAGCGGTTGATCCGCGTAAACCGGGAGAGGGAAATTTCCATTTTGAAACGGGAGCGGGAGAGCCCCTCCCAGAAGATGGTTTCCGAATTTATGATTCTGGCGAACTGCCTGACCGCTTCCTTCTTGAAGGAGAGGGGAATTCCCGCCATATATCGCAGCCAGATGGAGCCTCGCGAAAAAATTCCGCCGATCGATAAATTCGATCCTTTGCAGGCCTACCGCCTCCGCCGGATCATGAACCGGGTCGAGTTTGGCACCCGCCCCTCCCGCCATGCCGGTTTGGGAGCGGAGGCCTATGTAACCCTGACCTCGCCGATCCGGCGATTCTATGATCTCTTGGCGGAGGGGCAGATCCTATCCGCCCTGAGGGGGGCCCCGATTTGGACCCAAGCCCAGATGGAGGAGATCATCACCGAGGTGGGGCCGACCCTCTCCAAAGTGGGCCTGGTGGAGGAGATGACCGAACGGTACTGGGTCCTCCGCTACCTGGAAAAGCGTCCCGGCTCCACCAGCCGAGGGGTGATCCTGGATCGTTTCCCCAATCGCTACCTGGTCCACCTAAGCGAATATCTCATGGAAGTGGATATGCCCGTCGTCTCCGGGCGGAGCTTTGAGCCGGGGGACCAACTCCTCATCCGCATCGAAAAAGCCCACGCCCGCTCGGGAATCCTGAAGATCGCCCCGGTCTAAAAGGTTTCGGATTGCGGGGATTGAGTTTCAACTCGGGCCCGACAATCCGGACGACCTGTACCCTTCCCGATTTTTTTTTATAAGAATTGCCTGGCCCCGGGAGATTGCCGAAAAATCCAATCCGGAGGTTTTCGGATGCCTGAAAGCGGATCTTTCGAACGCCCGCCTCTGACCCGACCTTCAACGAATCTGCGGCGAGGGTTGGAAGAAAGTGAACAAAATGAACAACGTCCCTCAAAAGTAAAAAAAATATTCTTGCAGCCTATTGGATTTGGGGAGGCGGATCGGTAACCCCCGTACCCCTTAAGCCGCGCTTTCGATGGGCCCTTTTCGGGATTCTGGAAAAAGTGAACAAAATAAACAACGTCCCCAAAAAGTGCAGAAATGCGGCCGCGATTGCCAACGGTTCTATTCCACCGCCGCTTTCAAGAGCTCCTGCTTTTTCTGGAAGAGCTGTTCGCCCAGGCTCACGTGGTAGAGGTGGGGGTTCTGAAGGCGCTTGTGTTCCGGGCGGAGACGGGTGAGGTTCTCCAGGGTTTTTTTCTGGATCTCCTGCAAGCGGGGCAGGGGATAGACGAGCTTGCCGCCCAGAAAGACGGGAACGAGAATTTCTTCGCGCCTGAAACTGCTCCGGGTAGGTCTTGCTCACGTGGGGCAGGATAGGATGAAGCGCCCTGATCGGCTTCCCGGGAGGAAGGTCTCTCCTCGGCAAAGGTGATGAGATCGCCGCGCATGAAATTTCTCTCGTCGAAAAAGGCGGATGATCTTCTTGACTCCGGGGTTGGTGGTCTTGTCCGGATCGTCCGAGACTTTCAGCTTGGGGCGCATGACCCCGTCCTCAAAAACCGCCGAGAGTTTGTAGACGCCCCCCAAGGCCGGGCAGGAGTAGGAAGTGACCAAGCGGGTGCCCACGCCCCAGATGTCGATCTCCGCCCCCTGCTTCTTGATCGACTCGATCAACCATTCATCCAGGTCGCTGGAACCCATGATCCGGGTGTGTTCGAAGCCGGCGTCGTCGAGCATCCTGCGGGCTTCGCGGCTTAAGAAAGTCAAATCGCCGCTGTCCAGGCGAATTCCCGCGAGGCTGCCTTGCCCGCTTTCCCGCAGTTCTTTTCCTATCTGAATGGCGTTGGGAATCCCGCTGCGCAGGGTGTCATAGGTGTCCACCAGGAGAATGCAGTTCCGGGGGTAGACTTTGCTGAAAGCCCGGAAGGATTCGACCTCGGAGGGAAACGATTCCACCCAGCTGTGGGCCATAGTCCCCCGAACGGGGATGCCGAAGGCCTTTCCGGCCAGGACATTGGACGTGGCGGCCGCTCCGCCGATGAAAGCGGCGCGGGCCGCGCTCAACCCGCCGTCGGGCCCCTGGGCCCGGCGCACGCCGAACTCCACGACCGGGTCTCCGGCCGCGGAAATCGCGACCCGGGCGGCTTTCGTGGCCACGAGAGTCTGAAAATTGACGATGTTCAAAAGGGCTGTTTCGATAATCTGGGCTTCGGGGAGAGGGGCCGTGACCCGGATGACGGGCTCCTGGGGAAAGACGAGCGTCCCCTCCGGGACGGCGTACAGGTCGCCGGTGAAACGGAGGCCGCGAAAATAATCGATGACTTCCTCCGGGAACAATCCCAGGCTTTTGAGGTAATCGATATCCTCCGGTTCGAAATGGATCCCCTGGATGTATCGGACGAGCTGTTCTAAACCGGCGGCCACGCAGAAGCCGCCGTTTTCGGGGATTTTGCGGAAGAAAAAATCGAAGTTGGCTTTCTGGTTTTTCTTTCCCAGGAGGCAATACCCTCCCACCATGGTCAGTTGGTAGAGGTCGGTCAAAAGGGTCATGTGGGTCATAAAAGCCTCGGAAAAATAAGGGTTCGAGGGGCCAAGGATTCCAGGGGTCAAGGGAAAAACCTAATCCTGCGGCCCTGTCTTCAGACTTTTTACGAAACCTATCAAATGTAGTTTTCCATCATCCGGTAGACTTCCTTTTCGATCTCCTCGGGCGAGCGGGGGCCGTTTGTTCCGGAAGACCGGGCTTCTTCGATGATCTGTTGGATGCGCCGCCTGGCGGCGGGCTCATCCATGTCGTCTAGGCTTCGGTACTGTCCCATCCGGCGGCCCACGCGGTATCGGAGGCGTTCCTCGTCCGGCAGGGCGAGATACCGGTCGATGACCGCGAGCATGGCTTCCTTTTCCTCGGGAAGTTTCCCCTGGATTTCCTCCAGAAGATTCAGAATGTGGTCGCTCACGACCGTGCTTCGGATTCCGTCGAGAGTTTCGAGGAAGAGCCGGATTTCCCGGACGATGGCGTCATCGGAAGGCCGTTCGAATTCCCCGCCGGCCACCTTCTGATAAAGAGGCATATCCTGACGGACGTAAAGGGTCCGAAAACGGATGAAATCGGCGTTGATTTGGTTCAGAACCCGGGCGGTTTCGACGGCGTGCTCCCGCCACCAGCGCGCGCCGCCGAGGCCGGGCATGACATACTCGCAGAGTGATATTCCGGATTGAACGACGTTTTGCCCCGCCTGCACCTGTTCCTTGGCGGTCGCCCCCTTTTTCATGTATTCCAGGAGGGGATCGTAACCGCTTTCCATGCCGATATGGATACGGGAAAAACCGGCTTGGCGAAGCTCCTTGAGCTCCTCGACCGTCTTCTTGGCGAGGGTCCGCGCCCGCCCATAGCTGGTGACCCTCTCGATGAAGGGGAACCGGCCCTTCAAGTACTTTAGGATTTCCAGCAGGTCCGGAGTCTTGACCATCAGGGTGTTGGCATCCTGGAGAAAGACCTGTTGACCGCCGGAATAGAGCCAGCCGACGACGTTTTGCCACCCGGGGTCATGCCGGGCGCTCTGGCGGTACACCTGGGTCAAGACCTGGCGGTTGATTTCTCCGGCATAACCGAGCGTCCAGGAAAATTTGCGGATCTGCTCGCAGATCTCCCCGACTTGGTCGATATCCTTCTTGATTTCCTCCACCGGGCGGAAGGAGAAGCGCTCCCCTTTGTAGGTATGGCAAAACTCGCACTGGTTCCAGGGGCAGTTGCGAGTGACCCGGAGGAGAAGGCTCTGAGCCTCGCTGGGAGGACGAATGGGCCCGAGTTCGATGCAGCCGGTTTCAGCCATGAAAAATATCCTTTCACGATAAAATTATCACGATTGCAGGCGTTTGGCAATGTGAACAGGCTCTTGCTCCCCGGTTGGACAAAAACCCGGGGGAATCCGTTTTTTTTTCAGCGCCCAATCCGGGCTTTCATCCCCTTACCAAGGAATTAGAGCCAAATGGGGGGAAAAGTAACCCTTCAGTCACGGGTGGCCCGGGGCAAGTTTTGTTGTGGCCTGGGGGTCCGGGCGGTACGCGCCGGAAGCATCGGCCGGGATGGGCAGAGAATCGGAGAAAGCACCGAACCTCCGCAAGATGAGGCGGGAGGTCTTGGCCCCGCCCCCTCCACGAAGAAATCACTGCCTCATGGTTCCAAGCGGACCGTCCGGACCCCCAGGCCAGGGAATCACTTTGCCTTTACGCCCGACCTTAATTCGAGCGGCTGGCCACCCGTCACTGAAGGGTTTCGGGAAAAACTTCTTTCCCCTTGACTTGATTCGAAAAATTTCATATAAACACTTGTCTCCTCGGTCCATACGGGGAGCGCCGGGGGGAAATTTCAAGAGCCGGAGAAGTCGAGATGGAAGACGGGAAAGACCGCCCCAAGCTCAGAAATATCGATGTTTTTCCCGCCGAGGTCTCGGGGCAGAGGGTGATCTGCCTCCGGGACCCGCTCAACCTTTCCGGCAAGATTCTTTTTGTCCCCGTTCCCACCTTTTTCCTGATCAGCCTCCTGGACGGCCGGCATTCCCTCCAAGATATTCAGTCCGAGTTCAGGCGGCGGTACGGCGAGCTTGTTTACAGCGAGAAAATTCAGGAAGTGGTCGACCACCTGGACAGTCATTTCCTGCTCGAGAGCGGGCGATTTTTGGAGATGGATCGGCAGATCCGCGAGGATTTCAAAAAAACACCCCTTCGCCCCATGATCCTGGCCGGGGAGAGCTATGAGGCCGACCCCCGGCGCCTTGAGGAGGAGATCCGGGGATATTTCCGGAAACCCGGGGGGCCGGGCGGGCCTGCAGAAAACGGACCGAAAAGGAAGCTGTCCGGGGCCATCGCCCCCCACATCGACTTTCGCCGGGGTGGAACCTGCTATGCTTTTGCCCACAAGGCCATCTGCGAAGCCGCCGAGGCCGACCTGTTTCTGATCCTGGGCACGGCTCACGCGCCCACGAAAATGCCTTTTGCCGTAACCCGCAAGCATTTTGAAACCCCTTGGGGGGCCGTCGAGACCGATCCGTCTTTCCTCACGGATTTGGAGAAGGAATGCCCCCTGAATTTTTACGAGGACGAGTTCGTTCACAAGACCGAGCACTCGATCGAACTCCAGCTTGTTTTTCTCCAGGCCCTTCGCCCAAAGGGCAGACCGTTTCGGATCGTTCCCATCCTCTGCGGCTCTTTCCACGAGGCCATCGTCCGCGATCTCAGCCCCCTCGAACTTCCGGGCGTAAGGGACTTCCTGCGGGCGGTCCGGACGGTCAAATCCGGGAGTTCAAGGGAAATCTGCGTTCTGGCCAGCGCGGATTTGGCCCACGTGGGCACCCGCTTCGGAGATCCCGAACCTCCGAACCCCCTGACCCTTCAAACCTTGGCGGATGAGGATCGGCGCATGCTGGAGCCGGTTTGCAATCTGGACGCGGAAGGTTTCTTCGCCTTTCTGAGCCAGGAAAAAGATCGGCGTAAAATCTGCGGATCTTCGGCGATTTACACTCTGCTGAGCCTGATCGAATCCCGGAGCGGGGAGCTCTTAAAATACGATCAATCCGTGGAGCCCAACTCCCAGTCGGTGGTGACGTTCGCGAGCATGGCTTTTTATGGGGCCGAGGGGGAAGGAAAAGGGAGGCCGGGAGGAATTTGAGGGGAAAGCAGTTTGAATCTTGATATTTCCAAGGAGGGGGCAGATGAAAGAAATGATATCGTTAAGTGCCGGCAGAGGGATTTTAGCGATCGTTTTAATGGCCGGAATCTACTTGGGGGGAAGCTTTCTTATGCCGGATTCTCCTCCGGCCTTTGGCGGGGCTTTTCCCGGCCAGATGGCGCCCCAGGGAGCGAAGTATCAGATCGCCGGCTGCGACGCCAACTCGGCCTGGGTGATCGACGGGACTTTGGGGGATGTGTACCTAATTTACAGCAATGGGAAATGGAAGGAAGTGGGGAGTATTATGGATGAGAAGAAGCGGATTAAACCGAAAGGCAAGGATTGAGATGGGCGGTTTAGGTTCCATCGACGACGGAGGATAAGGGAAGCGCATGAATTCAAAACGAAAGGTGGAGGTGGAAGATGGAGGAGACGATCCGGGGCGCGATAAATGAGGAGGAGTTTGTTCTGCGGGCGATCAAGAGGCTGCGCAAGCCTCCGTACAAGGGGATTCACAGCGTATTCAGCGGCTTCAATCAGGCTTTCAAGGAGCAGTTCGGGAAAAATCCCGTCGAGGTCACGAACCGCATGGCGGGGGAGGGGAAAATCGTAACCCGGCCGGTCCGAGGGGGCGTGATGCTCTATGTGCCGGGGGAGGCGCCGGTTTCCGCGCACAAGGGGGTCTTGGAGAAGATCCTGGGGCCGGAGGATCTCCGGGAACGGCTGAGAATCGCGCCGGGGCGGTTGGACGAGATCAACGCCCTGCTTCTCGATCCCAAAAGCCGAATTGTCAACGATCTCCTGCGCGTTGTTGCCAAGTACGGCACCCCGGAGGAGATTAACGCCAAGGCGGCGGAAGCGGGGAAACTGGAGAACCTCCTGGGCCGCTTGGAGCGGGAAAAGTCCCCGTATCTGGCCGACCTGAAATGGTTGGCCGCCCAGAGGGACGCCGGGGCCTTCGTAACCGTCGACGAATACCGCAGATCCGTCTTGGGGGAAAAGGCCGCAAAGGTGAAGTTCAAAGAGGAATTTGCGGTCATCCTGGAGGTCAGCGCGGCGCAGTATTTCCCCTGGGTCATCGCCGAAGCTAAACAGGCCATTGCCAATAAGGAACTTATGCCGGGAAGGTTCATCCGCGTGCGCAAGATGAAGGAGCAGGAGAAGGACAACGGGGATATCCTGGCTTTTGCTGCGGCCATGCAGATCATGGGAGCGACGTTCGTGGAGACCCTGGACACCAAGGGAACGGACGGGTCCAACGTCCACCTCGGGGGGCCCGAGACCATCACCGGTTATTTCGGGGGAATCGGTCAGCCCAACGACTATCCCCTCCGCTATATCGATGAATTCCTTTATTACTACACCCACTATGGGATCCGCCAGGTCTTGAACATCAACCCCGGAACCGTTCTGGCTGGGTACCTGCTCCGCAAGCTGGGGGTCCACAATGAATTCAAGATCTCAGTCTTCATGGGCAACGACAACCCTTACGCCGGCCTGTGGACGCTCCTCGGGGCGAAGCTCTTCTCCGCGGAGGACGGGTCCTGCCCGCTGATCGGGTTCAATCTAAGCAACTCCGTGAACAACGAGACGATCGAAATCATCGCCGAGGTGCGCAAAGCGCTTGGTTTGGAAACGATGGTGCGGATCGAGCACCATATCACCGAGACGTGGAAGAGCATCGTTCGGCAGCCTTACAACCGGCGGGAGGAACTGGTGGAGGTCGCCGGGCATGTAGCCAACATCGCCGCCAAACACGAGGGCGGAGAGGTGGAGAGGGAAAAGACGAGGCCGCACCCTTCGGATATCCTGGATTACTTCCGGGACAAGGCGGAAATCGAGCAGTCTGGAGCCATGACGGATCTGTTGCAGAACTATTTAGACAAACACGAATCGACCAATTTGACGGCGCGGGCGCTTACCGAAAAGGGCTTAAGTTTCGTGGCGGCCCCATTGCTGCACCATCGCTCCTGAGCCGGTCGGGGCCTCTGGGCATCCCGACTCCCAAGACTGCCGTTCCCAAGGAGGCGGCAGAAAGGGGGGGTCCAATGATGGGGTGAGAATCCTGGATGAGGGTTTCGTAATAAGTCTCTTGACTCATAACCCCGGCGAAAGCCGGGGTCCGGAACATCTTGAGATAACCGGATTTCGTCTCCCGCCAGCAATGACGGAACATCCGGAATTCAGACTTTTGCGGACCCAGTACCCATTCAGTGACGGGGGTGCGGCGGCGCGATTTGCGAAAGCACCGGCGGGGATCTTGGCTTGCATCAGCGAAACCAAATGAGTTTCCGCAAAGAGAGGCCCGCCTGGCCCTTTGGAAAGACCACCGCCTCGTAGTTTCGCGAAGCGCGACGCTGCTCCCGCGCCCCGGCGGGGGTTTAAAACCACACTAACCCCTTATTTTTTTGAAGAGTGAAGGGAGGTAAGCCTTGCCGATTAAAAAAAGCCGTGACAAATATTTCCCCTGAGATATTTTGAGGCCGCGGGGCTTTTTCCGTTCTCCGGTTCCGGGGAAGGGCGGCGCCGCGCCATGAATCAATATGGAGGTCTGGAAGATGGTTATCCCTTTGACGCCGGTTCGGTTTTTGGAGTATGCCGAAAAAATTTTCGCCCGGAAGGAAGGGGTGGTTTGCGAAGAGAAGCGGTTCACGTACGGGGAGTTCTGCCGCCGGGTGCGCCGGATGAGCAACGCCCTGATCCGGATGGGCGTGGGAAAAGGGGAACGGGTGGCCTATCTGGGATACAACTGCCACCGGCTCCTGGAGCTTTTTTACGCGCCGGTGCTACATGGGGCGATTTTAGAGCCGCTGAACATTCGCCTGGCGGCTCAGGGATTTCGAATACATCATCCACGAGTCTGCGCCCCGCCTCCTCTTTCTGGATCAGGATTTCATCGAGATCATCGACTCGATCCGATCCAAAATCCCCGAGATCAAGGACTATATCATCCTGGAAGAGACCGCCGGATTGCCCGGTTGGATTTCGGGGAGTTATGAGGAGATGGTGGAGAGAGGGTCCGAAGCCGCGTCCTACGCCCCGGGAGATTACCCCTTTGATGAAAACGATACGGCCGAGATTTTTTATACGAGCGGAACGACCGGAAAGCCCAAAGGGGTCATGATGACCCACCGCAACCTCTACCTTCACGCCCTGGGGGCCATGGCCATGATGGCCGTCCGCGAGACGGATATTCAGGTTCACCTCATCCCCCTTTTTCACGTCAACGGCTGGGGCACACCCCACTATCTTTTAGCCAAGGGCGGCAAACACGTGATGATCAAGAAGTTCGACCCGGCCAGGACTCTAAGGCTGATCGAAAAAGAGAAAGTGACCCGGGCCTTTGTGATTCCCACCATGGTCAACGCCATGCTGGGTCTTCCCGACTTCGCTTCCTTCAACGTCTCCAGCATGAAGGAAATCCTCATCGGCGGAGCCCCTCCTCCGCGCGGGATGTCGGAGCGGGTGGAGAAGGCCTTCGGGTGCATCTCCCACACCGGTTTCGGCATGACCGAGACCTGTCCCCTGATCGTTCTCCCGGAATTGTCGGAAGACTTGGATGCCGAGGAGTACCGTCACCGCCGCCATGACACCTGGGGCCGGCCGCTGCCCGGAGTGGAGTTTCGGATTGCGGACGGGGAGGGGAAAGATCTCCCCTGGGACGGGAAAAGCGTCGGGGAGCTCCTGGTTCGAGGGGACATGGTCATGAAAGGCTATTACGCCCAGCCGGAGGAGACGGCGAAGACCCTGGAGGGGGGCTGGTATCACACCGGGGACCTCTGCGCCTTAGAGGCGGACGGGCAGCTGATCGTGAAGGACCGCAAGAAAGACATCATCATCAGCGGCGGGGAGAACATCTCTTCTCTGGAGATCGAGCAGGTTCTGTACGGGCATCCGGCCGTTTTAGAATGCGCGGTGATTGGAAAGGACGATGAGAAATGGGGCGAAATTCCCCTGGCCTTGATCGTGCTTCGGGAAGGATACGGAACGACGCCGGAGGAGTTCATAAAATACGCCCGGGAGAACATGGCGCATTTCAAGGCGCCCCGGGAGGTGAGGATCCTGAAAGAGTTTCCCAAGGGGGGAACCGGAAAGATTTTGAAATCCGTCCTGAGACAACAGCATCGCGAAGCCCTCGATCCGGACTCCGTGGAGAAGGATCGTGTCCGTGGGCGGGGATAACGGATTTCCCGCATGGCCTGCCGCGGACAATCCGGAAAGGAAAAATCGTATGAGACTTCAAGGGAAAGTGGCGATCATCACCGGCGCCAGCCGGGGGATTGGCAAAGGAATTGCCGTCCGCTACGCGGAGGAAGGAGCGGCGGTGGCTCTGGCCAGCCGCTCCGGGGATTTGCTTCAGGCGGTTGCCGCCGATATTCGGCAGAAGGGCGGCAAAGCCCTGGCTCTTAATTTGGATGTAACCCGGCCCGAAAGCCTGGAGGAAGTCGTCGCCAAAACCGTCGGTTATTTCGGGCGGCTGGACATCATGGTGAACAATGCGGGAATTTCGATGGCCAAACCTTCGGAAGACCTTTCCCCCGAGGATTGGCATCGGGCTCTGGAAACCGACCTGTCGGGGGTTTTTTATGGATGTCAGGCGGCGGCCAAGCAGATGATCCGGCAGGGAAGCGGCGGCGGCATCATCAACATAACCTCGGTCTACGGGTTGGTGGCGGCCCCGGGAAGGGCCGCCTACTGTGCCAGCAAGGCGGCCGCGAACATGCTAACCAAGGTTTTGGCCATCGAGTGGGCCCAAAAGAATATTCGCGTCAACGCCATTGCTCCGGGCTATTTCCGCACGGAGATGGTCCAGGGGGTGATCGACAGCGGGATGCTGCCCATCGGAGCCATCCAAAAACGGACCCCGCTCGGGAGGATCGGCGAGGTCCCGGAGCTTCTCGGTTTGGCCGTTTACCTCGCCAGCGATGAGTCCGCCTATATGACCGGGTCGATTGTAAACATCGATGGCGGATGGGAAGCCTACGGATATCTGTGAGGGGTTCCGCTCAGAGATGTGGGCCTCCCCTGCGCCTCCTTCGATTCTGGGGAGCGTTTTCGCGGGGAGGGTCATTGGGCGCCCCATCCAAGGTTTCATCCCAAAAACAAAGATCAAAAGTGGGGCGAGACCCGGCGGGCTCATTGACAGCAGGGGCGGAGGGGGTATAATAATTCAGCCTTCTATGGCGAACCTCTTGGCCTGAGTCAGACTATGGAACTGTTCAAGATCGACCAACAACTGACCCAATCCCTCTTGTCCGCCCTTCAGGAAAAGGAGTGCAACCTCTCTGCGAATGACTTGGCCGCGGTGATCGAACAGATCAAAGAAGGCGTCCTCTCCCATTATGTTCACCTGCTGATCAGCCAAATCGAAAACATCCTGGACATCGACCCCGCCCTGAGCGAGCGGGAGATCCTGCAGAGCGTGGCAAAAAACGTGGTGGAGTTTCTGGGGGCGGAGGCGGCGACGCTTAGGATCTACGACCCCTTTCGGGAGCGCTTGATCGTTTTCGGCTCCTACCCCGACTGGGAGACCGACCGCAAGGCGGCCATCTCTTTGGATGACACGATTGCCGGAGAGGTCATCCGCACCCAGCGGTGCTACGTGGTCCCCGACATCGGCCGGGAGCCGAAATACAACGAGGAAAAAAGAGAAAAGATGGTGGGCAAAGGGGCCAACTCCATGCTGGCCATTCCCATCTCGCTGAGCAGCTTTTCCCTGAAAGAAGTGGATACCGAGGGGGTTCTGCAGATCTATTTCAAAGAAAGGGATAAGACCTTCAACCTTTTGGAGATGAAAATCGCCGAAACATTTGCCCGGCGGGTCAGTTACGTGATCGCCCGGAAACGGATCCTGGACCTCCAGGAGATGAACACGATCAAGGATAAAATCTTCGAGCAGATCTTCCTGAAATTGGGCCGGCGGGAAGGGGTCAAGATGAAGGAGCTCTTCAACCTCGTCATTCCCGAGGTGGCCGACATCATGCGGATCCAGCGCTGCGCCCTTTTCTCCGTCATGGAGGACCGCCGGAACGTCATCCTGGAAGCCGGTTTTCCGGAAGAGCAGCATGGAATCGGGAAAATCCTTTCCGTCCAAGAGCCCTACATCGACGCGGTCCTGAACCCCAAAGGCCCCTATGGGGAGTTTGAGGATGAAAAAATATACCCCAACTATATCCATATCCACAATCCGGAAAAGAGCCGCCTGCTTACGCCGGAATTGAGGGCCTTCCTCAAACTTCAGCAGATCCACTCCGTTCTGTATATTCCGCTCAAAGTCGAAAACGAAGCAAAATACTTCCTCGTTTTTGACGCCCAATCCTACCACCGGCGTTTCACGGACGAGAAGATCGAGATCTTCACTTTCCTGGGCAAAGAGCTGATGAAAGGGCTGCGGCTGGAGAAGATGGACGACATCCTCCACGACTTCAAAAACCCGGCCATCGCCGTCTGCGGGTTCGCCCGAAGAGCTCGGAAATATCTCGAAGACGGGGACTATTTGGGCAAGCGTGAAAAAATCGACCAAGCCCTGGAGATCATCCAGCAGGAAACCGCCCGGATCCAGGAATTGGGGCTCACCCTTTACGAGGAAGGGGGAGAGACCGTCCTGGATCTGACCGAGATCCTCCGGAACCGCTTCCGGATCAACGAGGAAGCGGTGCGGGAGCTGAAAAGATCGAATATCCGCCTGGAAGAAGACGGGTTCGCCATCCCCCTCCCGATCCGCGGAAACCTGCTGATGATCGAAAGGATCATGGACAACCTTCTCAACAACGCCTCCAAAGCCGTCCCGGATGCCGGGGGAGAGATCCGCATCCGCTCCTGCCGAGAAGGGGGCTGGGCGGTGGCGGAGATCTGTAATACCGGGGGAATTCCCGCGGAAGACCGGGAGCGCTACCTGCAAGGGGAAGGAAAGGGGAGGGGGCTGCACATCACCGGGCGGTTGGTGAAAAGACTGGGCGGCCGGATCGAGATCGAGGGCCGGGACGGGATGACCAATTTTCGGGTCCTCTTCCCGGCGCTTGAGAAATGATCGGGTGCGGAAACCGGTCTTTTTTTCTTTTGGCCCTTCCCTTTGTTCGCTCTTTTCCCCAGAGGATTTCCCCCTCCGAATCCGGAGGCTTCCAGTCTTCTCGAAATTTTCCGAAGATGACATTTTCTCCTTGCCCTGAAGAGCGTTGCCGGAACCTTTCGACATTCGCGGTTCCAGGAAGAAACGGAAATGACGCCAATCCAAAGCAGCATGATCAGCAAAGTCCTAAAACAAATCGAGCACCTGCCCACTCTCCCGCAGGTCGTGACCAAGGTCCTGGCGATGACCGACTCGGCGAAAGTCAACGCCGTTGACATTTCCAGGGAAATGGACCAATCTCTCTCCGCCAAAGTGCTGCAAGTGGCAAACTCCGCCTATTACGGAGGCAGAGCCACGCGCCAGGTGAAAAACCTCCACCATGCCGTCATGATCATCGGTTTTGACATGGTCAAGGAAATTGTTCTGACGGCTTCCTTCTTCCATACCTTCAAGGATGCGGAAGAAGTGGAAGGGCTCAAACCTTTATGGACGCACTCCTTAGGGTGCGCCTTGGTGGCGAAGCGGCTGGCCTGGGTGTATCGCTACGAGGCCATGGACGAAGCCTACCTCGTGGGGTTGATTCACGACATCGGCAAACTTGTGGTCCATCAATACTTCCCGGATCAGTACCGGCTGATCCAAAACAAGGTCCAGGAGGGGTATGATCCCCTGAAACTGGAGAAAGAGATCTTGGGGGCAACCCATGCGGAAATCGCCGGGCGGATGGCGGAACAATGGAATTTCAACGAATCCCTGGTGGAAGCGGTTGCCCGCCATCATGACGAGAAATGGACGCTGAACCCGAATTTGGGGAGGATCCTTTTTTATGCAAACCGATTCGCTGCGGGTCGGGTCGATTTCAACAGAATGCTCGAGCTCTTCACTCAAGCCGGAATGCACTTTCCGCTGAACTGGCACTTCAATGAGTTGAAAAGAGTGGAAGAAATTTTCCGGGAGGAGCTGAACAAAGCCTCCTCCATGATGAAGGCCCCCTCCGCCGAGAAAACCCCCTCCTGAAAAGATCGATCCCCGCCGACCATCAATCTCCGCTTGTTCCGCGCCGTCCGGCGAACGGAGCGGCCGACCGGCCCTTGCCGACCCGGGAAATCTGCTTCCGCGGGGAAAGGGCCTTTAGTCGGTTTCTCCGATCTGGGCTCGGCGAAGAAGAGAGAGCGGCTTTTCGATCCCCTCCAAAGGTTCCGATCCGGCCCATTTCAGGAAATCCGGGATGACGGAATCCGGCTCGGCCCGAGGGTAGGGGCCGGCCGAAAGGTGATGGATGAGTCTGAGGGTTTTCAAGCCGTCGAACCAGTCATGAAAAGCCTTGAAGAGCAGGGGATGGGCGTGGAAGTTTTTTTTCAGCTTCTCCCAGACGGGGGCGAATTCGATCTGGGCCAGATAGGACCCGAGCTCGTCGGAAATCCGCCGGCCCTTCAAAAGAACCTCTTCCCCATCCGCATCCGGATTCTCCGCAACGACGGACAGCCAGTCTTTGAGGATTTGAAAGCATTCCGGGCGGTAGAAAAGAAATGCGGCGCTTTCCGCGGCCAGCAGGCGGGACATGCTGATTCCGGTGCCGAAAGGAACCCGGCGGGAAACGCGAGGGGAAGGGCAGACAACCGTCCCCTCCATCTTTCCAACACCGACCGTCTTGGCCAGGTGTTGGAGGAAATAGAAGTCTTCACCGGCCTCCCGCTGATTCATTCCTCCCATGCGGGCATAGGCTTCGGCCCGGCAGGCCATAGCGCTCCCTACCGAGTGGAAGGCATAGGGGGATCCGGCCCGGTCGAGACCGAGAACGTACAGGCGCAAAAAAAGCTCGTAACGCTGAATCGCGGCTTGCTGTTCGGGCGTTTTCCCTCTTTGATGGCAAAAGGGGATGACGGCGCCGCCTTCTTTCGATTTTTGAAAGTGTTTCAGGATGGCGGGCAAGTAATCGGGGCGGACAAGCGTGTCGGCATCGAGAGAAACAAGCAGGGGGGGGGCGCTCTGGAAACTGAGGCGCGTAAGGGCAAGATCCAACCCGGTTTTCCGGGCCCGACCGACTCCCCCTCCTTTCACCGGGAATTCCAGACCCGGCGAGGCCGCATCGACCCAACCGATTTGCAGAGGCTCGGGGATTCCTTCTTTCCGGGAAAGGCGAGCGAGGGTCTCTTCGTTGTCGAGCTTGTCGGCCTTGTCCGCGCCGCGGCGATGATTGACTACCACCAGAATCAGGAAACGGGATAGGAGCTCAGGCGGGTTATTTGCCAGGGTGGCGAGGGTTGCAAAAAGGGAGTCCTTTTCCGCAAGGGCGGGGATTACGACCGCCCCCTGGAAATCCCCCCGCTCGGTCCCCGCAACCTTCCAGGGGCCCTGGATGCCCCTGGATTCGAGATATCGGAAAATGGAGGGGGGGGTCATGGGGCCGGCGCCGAATCGCGGATGAATTTCAGAATCGCCTCTGCCGGTTCGCGGTTTCCCTCGACCCAGCGGATTTCAATCCCCTTGCGTTCCATGCGCCGAAACCAGGTTTCCTGACGCTTGGCAAACTGGTGGATGGCGCTGTTCAGTTTCTGAAACATGTCGTTTCGAGTCAGCTCTCCTTTCAAATAGAGGGCCGCATAGCGGTATTCCAAACCGTAGAACTCGAGGTCTTCGAAAGAGAGCCCCGAGTCGCAAAGCCCCTTGACTTCCGCGATCATCCCGCCGTCGAGCCTTTCCCGCAGGCGTTGGGTGATCCGCCGGCGCAGAACCGGGCGATCCCAGCGGACCCCGAAAACAACCGGCTTCAAATCCGGAGGTTCCGCCTGGGGAGGCGGAACCTTCAAGGCGAACTCGGCAATTTCCAGAGCGCGGATTAAACGATTGCGATCGTTGAGGTCCGTCGTATTGTGGAGCCCGGGCTTCGCTCTTTTCAACCTCTCGCGCAATTCGGCCGGGGAAAAGGCGGCAAGCTCGTTACGCAAGGCAGGGTCTTCCGGCACTTCCGGCAGCTGATAACGAAGAAGCACCGATTCCAGGTAAAGACCGGTGCCGCCCACGAGAATCGGAAGCTTTCCCCGGGACCGAATGGCCTGGAAGGCCTCGATGAAAGCCTTTTTGAATTCGAAGACGCTGAATTCTTCGCCCGGGTTCCTGACATCGATCAGGTGGAAAGGGATGGCGCCGTATTCGCCCAAGTCCTTGCCGGTGCCGATGTCCATGCCGCGGAAAACCTGCCGGGAATCGGCGGAAATGATTTCCCCCCCGAGAGAGCGCGCCACCTGAACCCCAACCCGGGTCTTTCCCGTGGCGGTGGAACCGAGAATGACGATGAGATTGAAGGGATCCATTTTTCATCCATTATACGGGAAAAGGGGAACTGGGGCCAAGGGAGACTTTTGAAAAAGTTGAATGATCAAGAAGATAGTCAATCTTTCTTGAAAAATTGTCGAAACATTCTTTGAGGATCGCTCGGGGCGAAACCATTTATGGTGAATTTGAGAACCTCAGGTTGAAGAAGATGGCAGAAATAACAATCGATTGCCAGGAAGACTTAGAAATCCTCAAGGAGATTGAAGAGGGGATCATAAGAAAGGTGGACATCGGATTTGACCCCCAGGTCCTCGAGATCCTTGACCAGGAGGATGTACCTCGCGGTCAAATCGAAAAACTCAAAAACCAGGTCAGCGCCGGCGTGGTGACCCGGCTTTTTGGGTTGGGGAATTCGGTTCACTATGGGAGATTGCGCGCCGGAAAGATGACCGATTTTACGGATGTGATCCTGCGCCTCGGTTTGGGACCGTCGAAAATTTATATTCTCTCCTTGGCCTTGTTTTTCCTGAACTCTCGGAAAGAATTCACCGAGTTGGCGGCCCGCAGCTTTATCATCTCCTTTTTGGGGAAAATGCTGGCGGCAAAAATGGCTTTGAAGGACGAAGAAATTAAAAAGGTGGAAATCGGGGGAATCTTCCTAAAGGTTGGGAAGGTTTTCATGCTTCTTTACGAACAGCAAGTGGGGAAAAAACTGGAGGAAAACTTCATTTCGCAGTACTATCCCTATCTGGGCATGCGGGCCGTCGAGATATTCAATCTTCCAGAATTTCTTAATGAAATCATTTCCTTTTCGATGCTGAGGTTTGAGGAAAACACGTTCTCGATTTCCAGCATCGTGGATTTGGCCCATTCCGCTGTAGACAGGAGCTTCAAGAAATTCGGGAAGTTCGTCATCCAATCCCCCATGCCGGATGCGGATGGCCTTCTCTTGAGCAGCCCGGGGTCCATCCTGGCCGCTCAATTGGAGGCGGTGGGATTGGGATCATTCCTGGAAGTCATTCCCGCCCTCACGCCTCGCCAGCAAATTCAAGCCCTTCGAAAAGCATCCTCCGCCAAGTAGCCCGCAAACCCCATCGCTTCTTTTGATTTTTATCAAAAAAATCTTGACATTGAAAATTGCATAATGTATAAATTATACAAAAAGAGGAACGAGAAGATGCAGCGAATCCATCATTCCACCTTGTCTTTGGGAAACCAGGCCTACCAGGAGTTGAAGCGCATCATCCTGGAGAGGCAGATCCCTCCCGGAGGAAAGCTCAACGAGGGGGACCTTGCGCAGGCTTTGGGGATCAGCCGGACCCCGATCCGGGAGGCGATCAACCGCCTGGAAAAAGAGGGGTTGGTGAAGATCATACCTCAAAGGGGCGCTTTTGTCGTCCAATTCACGGAAAGGGACATTTACGAGCTTTTCCTGATCCGGGAAAATCTCGAAGGTTTGGCGGCTTATCTGGCGGCCGCCAAGATGAGCGAAAAAGATCTGGCCAAGCTGGAATCTGCGGTGGAAGGCTTCTCCGAGCCCTTCGACGAAAAGGAGATCCGGAGGTACGCCCGAGAAGATTTTAAATTCCATCAAGCTGTCGTTCAGTTCTCCGAGGCCCAGCGCCTCATCGGCCTCATCTCTACTTTGCATGACTACATCCGGATTTTCCGCCTCACCACGGTCGGGGTGTCCGGCCGGATGAAGACTTCCCTTGATGAACACCGAGAACTCCTCGAGGCGTTCCGTCAAAGAAGGCCCGAGGAGGCGGAACGCCGGATGAGAGAGCACATCCGTCACGTGCGGGACGGCGTCATGGAGAATATCGGATTTTTTCTGAACGGCGAAGGGAAAGAGCTGCTCCAAACGAAGGAGGGAGAGAAATGACCCCGTTTGATTACAAATTGGTAGAAGAAACGGCCAAAGAACTTTACATCCGGGCTTTGAAGATCCTGCCTCCGGATGTGCGCGAAGCCCTGAAGAAGGCCTCCGCCAAGGAAACCCAACCCACGGCCAAGGAAATTTTCCAGACCATTCTCCGCAATGTGGAGGTCTCGGATCAGAAAGATATGCTGATCTGCCAGGATACCGGGCTCCCCATTTACTTGGTGAAAGTGGGAAGCGGATTCCCTTTCGACGGGGCGAAGGTATCCGCCGCTCTGAAAGAAGGGGCCAAGAGAGCGACTCTGGAGCATCCTTTCCGCGGGAGCTCGACCCATCCCGTCACCCGGGTGAATCCGCAGACGAGCGTGGGGGAGGGGTTGCCCATCATCTATTGGGATTTTGTGGCCGACAGCGACTGTCTGGACATCCTGATGGTGCCCAAGGGGTCGGGGTCGGAAAACATGAGCGCCATGAAAATGTTCATTCCGGCCGACGGCGTGGCGGCCATCAAAAAATTTGTGGTGGATACGGTTTTGCAGTCGGGCTCCAACCCCTGTCCTCCGGGAATCATCGGCGTGGGCATCGGCGGGACCGCCGACCTGGTGGCGAAGCTGGCCAAAGAGGCCATTGCCCGCCCGGTTGGGTCTCATAACCATGACCCGCTTTTTGCCAAGATGGAAGACGATCTGTACGAGGCCATCAACTCCCTGGGCATCGGCCCCATGGGTCTTGGAGGGGCGGTTTCCACCCTCGCGGTTCACATCGAGTGGGCGCATACCCACATTACCCAGAATCCGGTGGCGGTCAACACCCAGTGCTGGCCGGCGCGCCGGGCGAGGGGCAAGATCTACCCGGACGGGAAGGTAGAGTACGGCTTCTAAAAAACGCATAGCGCAGAGCGCAAAGAGCATCGCGCCGGAGGCAAACAAACAAGGCGTTTCAAGATGGAATTACTGATCCCGACACTCACACTTATAACTTTTTTCTAAGGGAGACTCACATGCCCACCTATCATTTGAACACTCCGCTGACCGAGGAAGCCGTGCGCAAGCTGCGCGTGCGGGATACAGTGGTGCTCGACGGCACCATTTTCGGGATCCGCGACCTGACCCAGATCCACATCTTTGACCATAAAGTGGATCCGCCGGTGTCGCTCCAAGGAGCGGCCTGTATCCACACCGCCCCCTCGTTGAAGAAGACCGGCAACCGCTGGGAAAAAATCTGCGTGGGGACGACCACCAGCGGGCGGATGGACCGGTTCACGCCGGGCCTCATGGAAAAATACGGGGTGCGCGCGATCATCGGCAAGGGGGGCCAGTACCAGGCCAGCCTCGAAGCCATGAAGAAGTTCGGGGGCGTCTATTTGGCCATCGTGGGCGGGGCTGCAGCCCTGGAAACCAATCAGATCCTGGAAGTGGAAAACGTCTATTTTGAGGAGCTGCACCCTGAAGCGCTCTATCAGTTCAAAGTGAAGGACTTCGGCCCGCTGACGGTCGCCATGGACTCCCACGGCAATCATCTCTACAACGAAATCCGCAGAGAGGCGGAAAAGAAGCTTCCGGAGATCTACAAACGTCTGGGGATTTCAGTTTAACCTCTATCACTGGAGGCCCCCCAATCCTCTCCCCTCCGAGGGGGAGAGGCGGACGCTGGGGGGAATGAATGGTCGGAAAATGGCTGCCAAAATTTTATACGCTTATCTTCCTTATCTCGCCGCCGCCATTTTTGCGGGCGGCGTGGTCCACCGGATTTGGACCTGGGCAAGGACCCCGGTGCCGCTGCGGATCGTCGTCACCCCGGCGCCGAAGACGCGGGGCGGGGTCGTATGGAGGATCATTGGGGATGCGCTCTGGTTTCCCAGTCTTTTCAAAGGGGACAGACTCCTCTGGGCCGGAGGGATCCTCTTCCACTCCCTTTTGTGGCTGGTTCTTCTGCGGCACCTTAGGTATTTCCTTTATCCGATTCCCGGCTGGGTGGAAAGTCTGCAGACCCTGGGCCTTTACGCGGGGTATTTGATTCCGCTGCCCTTGGGCCTCCTTCTTGCCCGCCGTCTCCTGCTGGAGCGGAACCTTTACATCTCCATCCTCGGCGACTATTTCGCCCTCATCCTCCTGCTCGGGATTACGGTCAGCGGGATTCTGGGGAAAGTTTTTTTCCGCAGTTATCTGGTGGACGTGAAGGATATCCTCCTCGGCCTCATCCATCTGGAGCCCAGGGTTTACGACCTCCCTTGGCTCTTCGGTCTGCACTTCTCCTTGGTCTTGGCCCTTCTCGTATATTTCCCTTTCAGCAAGCTCATGCATTCGGGGGGGCTTTTTTTCAGCCCCACCCGCAATCAGCGAGCCAATTTCGAGCAGCGGTTCGTCAACCCCTGGGATGTTAAGGTTTCGTACAACCCGCACAACCTGTTTCCCCCTGAGAAGTATCGTCAGGAGCTTGCCGGACCCGGGGGAGGAAGGAAAGAATGAGATTTCCCGTTCCCATTCCTGGAATTAAACCGGGGGCGTCGAAGCACGCCGTCTGTTACCCGGCCAAAGAAAAGGACATGGCCAAAATCGATCTTCCCAAAAACCGGAGGGAAGATTGGAAAGACGCCATGCTCAAAAAGATGGCCGAGATGCTGGACAAATACCGATCCCTGCGGGTCTACTTGGACACCTGCGTGAAATGCGGCGCCTGCGCCGACAAATGTCAATTTTTTCTGGGGACGGGGGACCCCAAGAACATGCCGGTTGCGCGGGCCGACCTTTTGCGGAAGGTTTACAAGAAATACTTCACTCTGGGCGGCAAGATCTGGGGCCGGGCCAACGAAGCCGAGGACCTCACTCCGGAACTTCTCGAAGACTGGTTCGTCTATTTTTACCAGTGCAGCGAATGCCGGCGCTGCTCGGTTTTCTGCCCTTACGGGATCGACACGGCGGAAATCACCATGGCGGCGCGGGAGATCATGGCCGCTGCGGGAATCGCGACCAAATACGTGACCGAGGTGGTGGCGAAGGTCTACGATACGGGCAACAACCTGGGGATCTGGGCCCCGGCCTGGAAAGACAACTGTTCTTTTTTAGAGGAAGATCTGCGGGAGATCGAGGGCGTGGACATAAAATTCCCCGTCGATGCCGTGGGGGCGGAAATTCTCCTCGTCCCCCCTTCGGCGGACAACTTCGTCAACACCAACACGATGATCGGGTACGGCAAGATGTTTCATGCCGCCGGGATCTCCTGGACTACCAGCACTTATTGCAACGAGGGCGGCAATTTCGGGATGTTCCTGAATTACGCCAACCTGAAAAAGGTCAACAACCGCATCCTGGAGGCGGCCCGCCAGCTCAAGGTAAAAAAGGTCTACTGGGGAGAGTGAGGACACGCCTGGAGGGCCGGTCTGGCCTTCACGACGACCTTGAGCGGGTCCATGGATTTCCTGGAAATTCCCTATCCCGTGCATATCTGCGATCTGACCTGGGCTTTGATCGAGAAGGGGGCCTTCCGGATCGACAAGACGGCCAACGATTCCCTGAAAGTCACGTATCACGACCCCTGCAATGTCGCCCGGGCCACCGGCTATTTCGAGCCGCCCCGCAACATCCTGAAGGCGGTTTGCAACCACTTTCAGGAAATGGATCCTCACACCACGCGGGAGAACACTTATTGCTGCGGCGGCGGGGGCGGGCTGCTGGCGGACGAATTGATGGAGATCCGGATGGCCGGGGGAAAGCCGCGGGCCGAGGCCTGCCGCGAAACAGGCGCCAATTACTTGGCCACGATCTGCGCCATCTGCAAAGCCAACCTGCCGGAAGTCATGAAGCATCACAAGGTTCTCTGCGAGGTGGGCGGGGTCCATGATCTTTTGGGTCGGGCTTTGATTTTGAAATAATTATGATGGTTTCGTAAAAAGTCAAGTAGACTGTCACCCCGGCGAAAGCCGGGGTCCAGAACGTCTTGAAATAACTGGATTCCGGCTTTCGCCGGAATGACAAAATTTATGATATTTCGATTTTTTTTTACGAGTTCATCAATTATGGGACGCGGATTTACGCAGAAAAAGCGGATAAACGAAAAATCCTAAAGACGCAAGGAGCGAGGAGGTAGGAACATGGGGTTAACCGAAAAGGAAAAATCCTGCCGGTAAATCCCTGACTCCCGACCCCTGGCGCCGGTAAAGAAGCGGCGATGAAAACCTTATTGATTTTTTTGGGGATAGTTTTTTTTGGCCTTGGAACCTTGGGTTGCCAGCAGGTCCAAAAACCGGAGCTGAACGGCCAGGGGCCTTTGGCGGTCAAAGTGGCCCGCGGCACGGCGGTTCCCGAGTACCACGCGCCGGCGGAGCGGTGGCGGGTTCAGCACCCAGAAGCCCTGAACCGCGAGGACTTCAGTCAAAGGGAATGCATGCTCTGCCACAATCCCCAGACCGGATGCAACCGGTGCCACCAATATGCGGGCGCCAAGCAAATTTCCGTTCCGGAGGCGACGTTGTTCTGGCCGGGCCATGGACGATAAATGAATACAAACGTAATAAATAAAGTGACATTATCCTCCCCCTAACCCTCCCCCCTTACCCTACCCTCTCCCGCGCGGGGAGAGGGTGAACAGATTGAAATAGAAAAGAATTCCCCCTCCCCCTTGACGGGGGAGGGCGAGGGTGGGGGTGATTTATGGGATTTATTCACATCTTCGGGGAGGGGAGGGTTAGGGGTAAAATGAATTCATTCGCTGGTATTCGTGTCCGTGTGAGGGTGAGGAGGAGAAAATTCTATTTTTGGCCTGCCCCCCAGAGTTGTTCACACGCCCACTCCCACCGGCCCTGACACTGCTTTTAGACAAGGATGAAGATATGAGTGAGAGCGCAACCCATAAAAATTCGGCCGGGTCTCTCGAAACAATCCCGGGGTCTTCCGTGACTCGGCGAAAGGTTTTACAGGGGATCCTCGGCTTATTGGGGGCGATCGGCTTAGGAAATGTTCTTTACGGCCTGGCCCGTTTCTGGGCTCCGGGCGCGGGCGGGCAAGCGGCCGTGGAGATGGCTCTGAGTGAAATCCCCGAAGGCGGAACCGTTTCGTTCCAATACGGGGGAATCCCGGGAATTCTTTTCCGGGCCGAGGACGGGACCTTCAAGGCCTTTTCTCTCCTGTGCACCCATTTGGCCTGCACCGTCTCCTGGATTCCCGAAAAGAAGGAGTTTTACTGTCCCTGTCACGAAGGGTTCTTCGATGCGGAGGGTAAGGTCCTGAGCGGGCCTCCTCCCGCTCCCCTGGAAAGATGGAAAGTGGAAGTGAACGGGGAGAAGGTCGTGGTGGGGTCCTGAAATCCCTCCCCACCCCCCTTTACGAAAGGGAGGCTATTGGATTTTCCCCCTCACCCTGCCCTCCCCCCAGGGGGAGAGGGTTAGGGTGAGGGTGAGGGGCCGAAACGCAGCTTGCAGGAAAGGTAAACCTATTGTTCCTCGGGATAATGAATGATTCGCGGGGTTGATGGCTTCAAGGAACAATGCTTTGGAAATGAAAATATGAATACCGACCGTCATTCTTTCGATTCGCTGACCTATTCCTTATGGGGTATGTTTGCGCTGACGATTCTCTCGGGGGCTTTTCTCCTGGTTTATTATGTCCCTGCCTTCAGCCAGGCGTTCGCTTCCGCCGAAAAATTGAACTCCCAGGTTCCTTTCGGCTGGATGGTCCGGCGGCTTCATGCGGCGGGGGGGAATTTTCTCCTCCTCCTTCTTTTCATCCATCTCCTGCGGGTCTTCTGCGCGGGGGCCTATAAAAACCGACCGGGCCGGTTTTGGGTGATGGAAGTTTTTTTGGCGGCGTTTGCGGTTTGGGCCGGTTTCACGGGGGCCTTTCTCCCCCTGTCCCAGGAGGCGTTTTGGGGAACGGCCGCATCTTTGTCCGGCCTCTCCGCCCTTCCCTGGATCGGCGGAGGTCTGGTCGATTTCCTGCGCGGGGGAAAGGAGCTCGGCGGGGCGGCTTTGTCCCGGTTCTTCAGCCTGCACCTTCTCTTTGCCGCGCTTATCGGGCTGCTGATGTTCGGCCACAGCCGGATGAAGGCGCGGGGAGGGGAGAAAGAAGAAAAACCCTCCGGTTTCGGCAACCTGTTGACCTCGGCGGCCGTTGCCGTCCTGCTTCTGACGGCCGTCACTTTTGCGCCTCATTGGTTTGTGGATTCTCTGCGGGAGGGGGGAAACCCGACCGGAAATCCCACGGGCATCGTCGGCCCCTGGCAGATGATGTTCTTCCAAGAAGCCCTTTCCTTTTTGGGTTCGGCCAGCCCCTTCTGGTTTTTGGCTGGTCTTGTCTTCGTGAAACTGCTTGTCCTCCTGCTTCCATACTATGACCGCGGTCCGGAACGGAACCTCCTCCTCCGGCCTTTTTCTTTGGTCGTCGGGTCCGGGTTTTTGGTTCTGATCCTCTATTTCACGTTCCTGGGGATGGCCGGGGCCCATTACGGGGAAAGAGCCGTTCTTGCCGTTCAGCCGGCATCGTCGGCGGAAATCCGCGGCGCTCAGGTCTACGTAGAAAAGAATTGCGCTTTCTGCCACCAGGTTTTCGGAAAAGAGGGGAGAAGGGAAGGGCCGGACATGGCCGTGGTCCGGGAGCGCGGCCGCTCGGCGGAATGGGTCCAGCGGTTCATCCTGAATGCCAGGCTCTATCAGCCGGGGACGACCATGCCGAAGTATGAACTTCCCCTGGAGGACCTGGAGGCGCTGCGGGTCTACCTCCTGTCTCTTAACCCCGCGAAAAGGAAATTCGGGATCGTAGACCGGAGCATCCTCCTGGAGTACGGTTCTTTCGGAGTTTGGGGGGACGAAAAGAAATGAGCAAGCGAAATATTCCCGTGGTCGAAAGCGACATCCTCGTCCTGGGGGCGGGGGGCGCCGGGCTCTGCGCCGCCCTCCATGCCGCCGACGCGGGCAAAAAGATAAAGATTCTCCTGGTGACCAAGGCGATCCTCGGCAAGGGCGGGTGCTCGCGCATGGTCCAGGGCGGATACAATGTGGTTCTCAACCCGGCCGATTCCCATCCGAAGCATTTCGGGGACACCCTCAAAGGCGGCCAGTTCATCAACAACCAGGAGCTGGCCTGGAAATTGGTGACGGTGGCCACGGAGCGGATCAAAGAGATGGAGACGAAATACGGCTGCTTCTTTGACCGCAACCCGGACGGGACCATCCACCAGAAGCCCTTTGCCGGACAGAGCTTCGACCGCACCGTGCACAAAGGGGACCTGACCGGGATTGAAATCATCTCCCGCCTGGCCGAGCAGGTTTTCCGGCGGGATATCGAATACCTGGAAGAGCACCGGGCCTTGGAGCTTCTCTGGGACAAGTCCCGGGCGCGGATCGTGGGGGCCCTGCTTCTCGACATGGGCACGGGCGACTATGTCATCGCCCATGCCCGCACGACCGTGGTCTGCACGGGGGGCGGTCCGACCATGTACAAGCTTTTTGCCCCCTCCCTGGACAAGGCGGCGGACGGGATCGCGCTCCTGTACCGGGCGGGGGCGGAAATGGTGGACATGGAAATGGTCCAGTTCCACCCAACCGGATTGATCGTTCCGGGATCCAGCGCTTCCGGCACGCTTCTCGAAGAAGGGCTGCGCGGGGCGGGCGCCCATCTCTACAATGCCCAGGGAGAGCGCTTCATGGAGCGCTATGCTCCGGAGGTGAAGGAGCGGGCCACCCGCGATGTGGTTTCGCGCAGCAGCTTCATGGAGATCATGGCCGGGCGCGGCACGCCCCACGGGGGGGTGTACATCGACGCTTCGGTCATGGGACCGGATTTCGTGAGGAAGAGTTTCCCCGGCATGGTGGAACGCTGCAAGGATTGGGGGTATGACCTTGCGGTCAGCCGGGTCGAGGTTTCTCCCACCGGCCATTTTTTCATGGGCGGGGCAGTGATTGATCCCCTCGGCCACACGGACATTGACGGGCTGTATGCGGCCGGGGAAGACGCCGGCGGCATCCACGGCGCCAATCGGCTGGGCGGAAACGGAATCGCCGACTCGACCGTCTATGGGGGCATTGCCGGGGATTCCATGGCGGACGAGGTGATCGGCCGGGATTTGGCCCCGTACGACCAAGAACAGGTGGAAGAGATCATCCGCAACGTGGAAACCCCCCTCGGAAGGGAAGGGGAAGACCTCTACCCGCTGCGCACGGCCATGCGGCTCAGCAACTGGGAAAAGATCGGGATTATCCGCGATGAAAAAGGGTTGCAGGAGGGGCTGGGCTTCCTCGGGGAGTTGAAAAACAAAATGATGAAGACCGTGGGAGTTCCGGCGGAGCCGCGCGCCTACAACATCCCCTGGAACGATTGGCTCAACATGCGCAACCTCCTGGACGTGTCGGAGATCGTCGGCCTGTCGGCCCTGCAGCGCCGGGAATCCCGGGGGGCGCACTATCGCAGCGATTTCCCCAAGAAGAACAACAAAGATTATTTGAAGAACTTCTTCATCAAACGGGTTGACGGGAAAAACAGGACCTACGAGCGGCCGGTGGAATTCAGCCGGCTAAAGCCGGAAGACATTAAATTTGAATAAAATATTTCACCACAGAGGGCACAGAGAACACAGAGATATTTAAAATTTAACCCGGAAGAATTAAAGAAATATCTTTCGAAGCCCAACTTCTGTCCTTGTATTTTGATTATTCGCTTTTTCTCTGTGAACTCTGTGCTCTCTGTGGTGAAAAATTTAGGAGATTTATGACGAACGGGACGGAATATACGCTGAAGCGGGACGTTGGGGACGGAAAAGTCTGGAAGAACACCCTTCCGGGCATGTGGGCTTGGCTGCTGCAAAGGGTTTCGGCCGTTCTCATCCTGGTTTTTCTGACCCTCCATTTCTTTCTTCCCTACCGCCGACCGATCCAATTCCTCTTGCTGGCGGTCGTCGCCTTTCACGCATGTCTGGGGATCCGGGTGTTTCTCATCGATTTAGGGGCTAATGTGGCGACTCAAAAGACCCTCTTCATCGTTGCGGTTCTTCTGGCGGTTTTCGGGTTGTTCTTTGTTTGGAGCTACCTGCCGTTCGGGGGGTAAGACAGCGTCCATGTGAGTGTGGGTGTGAGCGAAAGAGGATTTATGTTTCTTTTGTCCTCACACGCACACTGACACTCACCCTCAAAAGGGGTTTTCATGGTTTATTCATTCAAGGTTTTCCGGTTCGATCCCAGGATGGGCAAAGAGCCCTCCTGGCAGGAGTTTGAGGTGGATCTGGGGGACTCGGATAAAGTCACGGTCATGGACGGCCTTTTCCAAATCCAGCAGACCCTGGACAAAACCCTTTCGTTCCGCTATTCCTGCCGTCTGGCCATGTGCGGCTCCTGCGCCCTGGTTGTCAACGGCACGGAAGGCTTGGCCTGCAAGACTATGCTCCGCGAGATGCCCGCCGGAACGATCACCGTGGCGCCCCTGCGGCACATTCCCGTCATGAAAGACCTGACGGTGGACATGAAAGGATTGATCCGGAAATTGCGGAAAATGGAGCCGTACTTCGTTCCCAAATCGGATAACCCCGAACCGGCGGTCATCCGCCCGGACTCCCGGGAACGGCGGACCATCGCCCTGAACACCGAGTGCATCGCCTGCGGGTCCTGCATTTCCTCCTGCACGATGATGCACTGGGATCCCGATTACCTCGGCCCGATGAATTTGAACCGCGCCTTCTGTCTGATCGCCGACTCCCGGGATGCGGACGGAGATCGCTTGAGCAAAATCGCCGGGGAAAACGGGATTTACCGGTGTCACATGGAGTTCAACTGCACCGACGTCTGTCCCAAACACATCAGCCCCACCCGGGGGATCCATTACCTGAAGCGGCAGATGTTCTGGGAGGGCGTCAAGAACCTGAATCCCTTTCGCAGAGGCAAAAGCGCATGAAATCCTGGCCCATGGCCCTGTTGCTGGGCATTCTTTTCCTGGTTTGCGGCGTGATCGCTTCTTCTGCCGCGGCGAAGACGGCGGGGCTTTGCCTGGAGTGCCATTCGCAGAGGTTTTCCTTCAAGGGCTCTTCCGATTTTTATGGGGCTGCCGGGATCGAAGACCGGCACGTGTACCAGGCCCGGTTGAACCCCTGCCCCGGCGTGAAAACCCTGACCGAAGAAACCTTCTACACGGAAAGCCGCCTGAGCCAAATGAACCGCCTGGCTGCGGAGGCGCCTTCGGAGGGAAGCGCGCCTGCCGCCTGGCTGCGGAAGGCGGCCGAAACCGGCGAGTCCTTTTCGCGGATGAAGATCGAGACCGGCGGTTCGGTATCCCGGTTTGCCGGGGGAGCGGCGCTTCTGCGCGGCGGCCTTCAAAAGGTTTATGACCAAGCTTTTGAGGCTCGAGCCGAATCGGAACGGAGATGGCTCATCGGTGTTTCCGGGATTCTGCTGGCGCTCGTCTTGGTCTTCGTGGGCATCGGATACCGGAAACTGGGCCGAATCGGGATCAAGATCCTTTTTACGGCCCTGCTTTGCGGCAGTTTTTCTCTAAGCGCCTGCTCGCGGGATGCGAAGGAGGCGACGCCGAAATCGGCCCTCCAGGAACGTTTGGACCAAGCCCGGACGGTGGCGGCAAAACTGACGGCGAAAGTCGAAGGTCGGTTTTCCGAATCCGTTCTTATGGCGCAAATCGCCGGGGATTGGGCCCGGATCGATGGTCCCGGCGGGGAGAAGGCGTTTCAGCTCGCCTGGCGGATGGCGCTGAAAGCCCGGGAAGAAGGGCGGCGGATCGCCCCGCTCAAGAAGGTTGCGGAACAGTGGGCAAATCCGGTGGAAGCGGCCAGGCAAAAAGTGAATTTTGATGCGGTCCTGGATCTTCGGGAAGACCTCCGGGCTATCGAGGGTAGGACCTGGGCGCTCCGCGCCATCGCGGAGGAATGGTGGCGGGTTAACCCGAAGAAGGGGCGCGAGGCCTTGGAATTCGCCACCCGGGAGGCCCATGGAATCCCGAACGGGGATGTCCGGGACATCGAGCTTAAAGCCATGGCCGAGGCCTGGGCGGCAATCGACGGCGCCAAAGCCCGGGAGACCGGCCGGGCCATTGAAGATCCGTTTTTGAGATCCGTTTTTCTTGCGGGGATCGCTTTGGAGCACAAGGAAGATGAAAAAGCGGGAGAACTTCTCCGGGAGGCCTGGAAGTCAATGGCAACGATAACCCCCGCGCCCCTAAAAATCCAGGCCTTTGCGAGGATTTCCGCAGCTGCCGCCGGCTGTCTTCCCCGGGAGAAGGGGGAGTGGGCGGAGAAGGCTCGATCCGAAGCGAGGGAATTGAAAGATCCTTTGCTTCAGGGGTTTGCCCTTCAGGAGTTGGTTTTCGCCTGGGCGCCGCGCGACTGGGAACAGGCAGAGCGTTTTGCCCGGGAAATCCCTGCGGAGCAGGCGGAAGCCCGGGCCTTTGCGTTGATCCGAATCGGCGGGGGCGGAAACATCCCGCCGGGAAAGGCGGCGGCCATCTTCCAAAAGGCGATCGGAGAGTCGGACCGGATTCAAGACGCTTTTCAGGCGCAGAAGGCAAGGACGCAGGCTCTCTTAAAGATGGCGGTTCAAGCCCCCGAACAGGCGAAACGATACCTGCCTGGGATCCAAGATCCGATCGCGCGCTCCGAAGTGGAGGCGCGCTTGGTTGAAAGCATGATGAGCCGGGATTTGGATGAGGCTTTGAAAGTTGCCGGTCATATCCCCAGCGAATTCCTGCGGTCGCGAGCGGTTTTGAAGGTTCTCAACCAAAAATTGCCCCAGGATATCGCGAAAACCGCATCCCTTTTTCAGGATGCCCTGAAGGCCGGAGCGAACATCCCTGACCCATACACCCGGGTCTTCTTCCTGGCCGATTTGGGGCGGAGCTGGGGGCGGGTCGACAAAAACCGGGAGGCGGCCGCTTTTGAAGACGCCTTGAAGGCCTCCAAAGAAATTGTCTCTCCCTCCCTGAAAGGGGAGGCGCTTGAAGCTTTGGCTTCGGCGTGGAAAGGTTTGGACAAGGAAAGGGCCCAATCCGCCCTTGAAAACATAGATCCGGCGGTTCGGCGCGCCCGCCAGGCGGTTGAAGAAGTGAAGCTGTGGGCAAAGACCGACTTCGAGAGAGCAAAACAAACAGCGGAATCCATCCCCGCGAGCTTCCTGATCGAAAAGTGCCAGGCTTATCGAGAACTTGGGATTTCCGTGGAAAAAACACAGCCCAAAGAAGGGCTTGAGACTCTGCAAAAGGCCTGGGCGCTGGCGATCACCATTTCGGAGGGCGGGGGAAGGGAGAAAATCCTGACCCAGATCCTGACGGAGACGGCGCCCCTCCATGTGGACAAGTCTCTCGCCATGGCCCAGGCTGTTCCCGACCGCGAACTCAAGGACCGCCTTCTCCGAGAAGCGGGAATCGTCCTTCTCAAAGATGAATCGACGGCCCCCTTGAGCGGGGCGTTGAGAATAGCCAAAGAAATCTCCGAAAGCAGCGCGCGGACGGCAATCTATCAAAAGGCGGCCGAAAGGGTTGTCAAGGGGCCGATCAAAGGGAACGGAACGGATCAGGCTTTCCTGGCTGCGCTTTCCCAATGGGGCCGAGGCAGGGAAAGGGCCAAGAGGGAAGAGACCGAGGCGGCGCCTTTCTTCGAGGAAGCTTTCCGGGAGATCGGGAAAATCGCGGACAGCCGCGACCGGGCATTTCTCCTAACCGGACTGATCGGCGACTGGGCGCAGGTGGAAGAAGCCCGGGCGTTGAAAGCCGCAGAAACGATCCCGTCGGAAATGGCCGAAGCGCTTTCCTACAGCCTCCTCCAGGCGAGCGTTCAACTGCGAAAATGGAACCGCAAAGATGCGGAAGCCGCCTTTGAAAAAACCTTGAAGGCCGCGGAAAAAATCCCGGATCCTTCCCTGAGGGGACAACGGATGGTTCAGATTGCCCGGGAGTGGCAGCTCATCAATAGAGAAAAAGGGAAAGATGTCCTCCGGAAGACGGGCGACGCCCCGGGTCTTCCTTCCCAGCAGGCAAGATCTCTTTTGAATTGGGCTAAACTGATTTATAAAGAATCAATTGAAAAGGACTTAAAATTACTGGAAAAATATATGCAGTTTGCCCAGGAGAGAAAGAATTCCCGGCTCCTGGCCGAAATCGCCCTTGCCTGGTCTTGGGTGGATGTGGGCAAATCCCTGGACGTGGTAGGGCAGATCGATTCCAAGGAAGCCCGGGTCATAGCCTTGCGCCAGGCGGCGGTTAAACAACCCAAGACTCAACCGGCTCTCGGCGCATTGTTTCTTGAAAAAGCGAGCCGGGAAGCTTTGGCAATCGAGGGATTGGGGGAAAAAATCTCAGCCCTCCGAGGCATCGCTGCCGACTGGGAAGGATCGGATCCTACCAGGGCCAAGGCCACCTATCAGTTGATTTTTCAGATAGCCGAGAAGGCCGATTCAACTGCCTCGGGATTCGCAAGTCGCTAAAAAGCAAGGACCGGCTCCAGGGTCCTTGCTTGCGTTCTTCCTCACGCTCTTTTTCGTCCCCCTTCATCACGGGTGGCCGGCCGCAAGGGATTGAGGTCCGGAGTAAAGGCCAAGAGGTGCCTCAGCCTGGGGGTTCGGTCGGTCCGCTTGGAACCATAAAGCGGTGGTTTCTTCGTGGAGGGGGCGGGGGGTGATTGGTCGGAATGCCCCCGTGCCGTGATCCTCTCCCAAAGAGATACCGGAAGCAGGGAAGGGGATCGGAAAACCATGAAAAGCCGTCCCCTGGCTTCCGCCGCAACAACCCGAATACCTCCCCCCCCTAAAAATACAGGGTTTTTTACGCCAAAATAGTATCTTCACCCCATTCCAGCCTTCGGGGGAGTCGAGTAAAATCCGCAAGACAAATATGGAGGTGATCGGCATGAAAAGAATCGTTTACGGCCTGTCGTTCTTTATCCTGCTCACCGCGTGGGCCGGGGCGGCGGATGCGCCTCTGGGGCTTCCCAAAGTCCCCATTCCGTCGCACAACCCCCTCACCCCGGAAAAAATTCAGCTTGGGGAAAAATTGTTCAACGATGAGCGGTTCAGCACGACCGGGAAAGTGAGCTGTGCGACCTGCCACAAAAAGGAGATGGCCTTCACCGACGGGTTGCCCGTATCGGAAGGGATCGATCAGCTCAAGGGGACCCGCAATGCCCCGACGGTGGTGAACGCGGTCTATCTGCACACCCAGTTTTGGGACGGCCGGGAACCGACCCTCGAGGAACAATCCGCCGGACCTTTCATCAATCCGGTGGAGATGGGTTTGAAAGATCACGACCCCATTCTTAAAATCGTCCGCTCCGATCCGGAATACCAGCAGCTGTTCCAAAAGGCTTTCGGAATAAAAGCCCGGCAGATTGCCGTGAACCATGTGAAAATGGCGATTGCCAGTTTCGAAAGAACCATCGTTTCGGGTGACTCACCTTTTGACCGCTACTTTTTCGGCGGGGACAAAAAAGCCATGAGCCCGGCCGCCATCCGCGGTCTGGAGGTTTTCCTGGGCCCGGGGCGCTGCGTCTCCTGTCACACGATCGAGCAGAAATTTGCCCTCTTCACCAACAACCAGTTTCACAATATCGGGGTGGCCGCCCAGCGAATGCCGGCTAATCTCGAAGAACTCCAAGTCGCGGTTCGGGAAGTGAAGGAAAAGGGAACCGATGTGGCGGTCCTGAGCAACCCCAAGACGGAATCTCTCGGGCGCTATGCCGTGACCCGGGAGTTGTCCGATATGGGGGCTTTCAAGACGTCCACCCTTAGGAACATCGAGCTTACGGCTCCCTACATGCATGACGGGAGCCTGAAAACCCTCGAAGAGGTCGTTCAGTTCTACAACAACGGCGGAAGGCTGAAGGAGACCGACCCGATCCCCGAGCTCCTCGACGGCGGCATCCGTCCGCTCGGGCTGAACGAAAAGCAGCAGGCCGACTTGGTGGAATTTCTAAAAGCCTTGACCAGCCCGCAGTTCGCGAAGAAATGAGGGGCCAGGCAGGAAACAGGAGGACGAACCCATGAAGCGGTTGAGTCGTCGGGAGTTTTTGAAGTCAACGGGCGCGGCCATGCTGGGGACCGCATTGCCCTTGAGCCTGGTGAAGGTGGCCTTTGGCGCGAAAGGTCCGGCAGAGGATTTTCATTTCGGCTATATCTCCGACTCCCATATCCAGCACCTCGGAGGGGCCGATTTCGTGCGCAACTGGGACCGGGGTTTGATCCGGGCGGTCCAAGAGGCCAACCTGCTCACGCCCAAGCCTGACTTTTTCATTTATGGAGGCGATCTTGCCCAGTTAGGAACCAAGGAAGAGATCGACCACGGCTTGGAAATCATGTCCAGGCTGCGGGGGAAGGTCCACTATGTGATGGGGGAACATGACTACTACCTGGATTTAGGCGAGTACTGGGAATCCAAACTGGGCCCCCAGTACTACAGCTTCGACCACAAAGGGGTGCATTTTGTCGTCCTGAACAGCATCTTGACCCACGACAAGTGGACGTTCAGAGCCTGGCCCACGCCCATGGATCGAATGAAGGCGATGGCCAGATTGGACAACCCTGACGGGTCTCCGTTCTTAGTGGGTGAGAAACAGCGGGCCTGGCTGCAGAAGGATCTGGAAAAGATCGACAAAAACGTTCCGCTCATCGTCTGCTCCCATTCTCCCCTGCAGAAGATCTTTGCGGGATGGAATTTCTGGACGGACGACGCCGAACAGATCCAGGCGCTCCTGAAGCCTTTCAAAAAAGTCACCGTCATCTACGGCCATGTCCACCAAATTCAATACCAGCAGATCGGGAATATCAGCCTCCACGCCGTCATGGCCACGGCCTGGCCCTGGCCCTACCCGAAGAGCTACACCCAGGTCAAGAACACCCTGCCGGTGCTCACGGTGCCGATGAACCGGGCCGACCCGTTCTTCGAGCGCGATGCCAGCGGATGGCAGTTTATCGACTGGAAGACGGGCCATGCGGCGATGCATTACCAGCTTCCCAACAACAAGGATCGCACCGTCGCCTTCAACCGCAAGACCGGGCGGCCGGAGGACCTGAAGTATCAGGGGACGAAAAACCGGATCCCGCCGCAGGATCATTTTTGATGGCTTTGTAAAAAATCCACCTGCGGCGTTCCGCGGCAACTCCGCCGGTGCGGCGCACCCGGAGGGGCGATTCCGGAATCGCCCCTCCAATGATTCTTTCTTGCGCGGCCGGCAGGGGAGGGGCATGCGGCATGTCCTCGATATCGGGCGCGAAGCATCGCGCCCCTACAATAAAAGCCACCGTTCCGCGGACTTTTTACGCAATCGTCATTTTTAAAGAGGAGAAAAGCCATGAAAAAAAAGGCAAGAGCGATTGGCGTTCTGCTGGCGGTCCTGGCCGCATTCGGATTCAGCCTGCAGTCGGTTGCCGATGACTTCACCAAAGAAGATCTCAAGCGGTGGGAAGAACAATTTATGGGCGTTGTCAGCGAAGGTGAAAAACTGTTTCACAGCGGCAGTCTGGGCAAAAACCAGGTATCCTGCGACCAGTGCCACCCGAACGGCGCGAACACCCACCCCGAAACCTATCCCAAGTTTCAGAAGCAGTTGGGCAAGGTGGTGAAGCAGCAGGAGATGATCAACTGGTGCATCCAGAATCCGCTTGAGGGGGCCCCCCTTGAGCTCGGTGATCCGAAGCTGACGGCCATGGAGGCCTACATCAATTACGAGCGGCGCGGAGTCCCCATGGCGCCGGGCAAGCATTAAAAGAGACCTGAACGGAAGGGGAGCCGGATAGACGCCCTCCGGTATCCCTTCATTGGGGAATCCGTCACCTGCTTTTCCCATCCCTCTCGCCTCTCTCCCAACCCTCATTTGTTAGGGGAGGTTCAAATACACCCAAGTCCAAATACCTCCTTGACAACATTCCTCTCCCTGCTAAAATGCAAGTGATTTTTCTCGCCTTACGGGAACCCCGGTTAAATATGAAACGAATTTTGCGATGGCCGCCGGGCCTTCGGGAAATATGCCGAAAGGATCGGCAGGCGCAACGCCCCTGGATTCCGGCGCCCGTCCGGGCTCCGCGAGGATGACGGGAAATCGGATTTTCAGATTTGTTACGAGGGTATCAAATTGAAAAGTTGACCTAAACGTTGTATAAATGTTCGCCAAAATCACGGTTGTCATTCCCGCGAAAGCGGGAATCCAGAAAGAAAGCCTGGATTCCGGGTCAAGCCCGGAATGACGAATGTTGAAGGTCTCCAACAGTGATCTCCAGTTCCAGCTTCCTAATTACCTTGAAACGCAATCCGGATAAGCGTCTTCATGATCGCTCATCATATATTTTTGCACCTGGTGGGTTGATCAAAGAGACGGCTTTGGGTCGGCCGGGAAGGGGAATTGCCGGTTAGCCGTACGTTTGACGAGCTCACAAAAAAGCCACCGGAGCGATGGTTTCAATTGTAGGGGCGCGATGCTTCGCGCTAGATATCGGGCACGCGCAGCGTGCCCCTACCATGGCCCATTGGGCCGAGAAAAGGAGGAGTCATGAGGAGAACGAGTTTCATCGTTGTGACGGCCTTGATCTCTTGCCTCGTCAATACCGGCCTCATTTGGGGGGCCGAGTATCCGACCCGCTCCATCAACATTCTCATCGGGTACGCTGCCGGCGGATCAACCGATCTCTCGGTGCGCGTGCTGGCCGCCGAGGCCGCGAAAATTCTGAAACAACCCATCGTCTGCAGCAACCAGGTGGGCGCAGCCGGCACCCTGGTTTTGGGAAGAGTCAAGGGGGAAAAGCCGGACGGGTATACCATTTATAACGCCCCGACGGCGAACTTCTGCCGCATTCCTCACCTGCAGGCCGTTCCCTACGATCCGCTGAAAGACTTTTCCTTCATCATGCAGTATGGTCTCTACCAGTACGGCATCTTGGTCCGCGCCGATGCCCCCTGGAAAACGCTGGAAGAACTTCTCGATTATGCCAAGACGAATCCGAATAAGATCAAATATGCCACCTCCGGCCTGGGAACCGGTCAGCATTTGGCCATGGAATATCTGGCCTTGAAATTGGGGATCAAATGGGACCATGTGCCTTTCCCCGGAGGGACTCAGGTCGTTACCGCCTTGTTGGGCGGACATGTGCAGGTTATCTCCCAGACCACGGAGTGGAAAGAACATGCCGGCGCCGGATCCTTCCGGCTTCTTGCGGTTCCCACGGCGCAGCGGTTGAAGGCCTTTCCCGAAGTCCCCACTCTGATCGAGAAGGGATATCCGTTTGCGGTTCATTCCGCTTTGGCCTTCATGGGGCCGGCCGGGATGCCGGGAGAGGCCATTGAAAAATTGGACCAGGCTTTTGCCCAGGCCATGAAATCCAGTGTCTTCCTGGAGGTGATGGATAAATTCGATATGCCCCCGGCCTATTTAGGCCGTGAGGACCTGACGAAGTTCATCCCGAAAGATTACCAAGAAACCGGCGCGCTCATAAAGACTCTCGGGATCGGCCTTTACAAAAAGCCGTGAAATGAAGAATAACGATCAGAGGTCAAGCGTTGTCTGGCTTGTCGTCGGGCTGGCGATCGCTTTCTTCTCGCAAAAGTACGGTCTGGGGAAACTGTCTTCTCCCGGTCCGGGTTTCGTGCCTTTCCTTTCCGGGCTGGCGATCGCCGGGCTGGCTCTGGTGGTCTTTCTCCGCCCATGGACCGGGGGGACCCAGGATAATTTGAAACACCTATGGAGCGGGAAGGGCTGGCCCACGATGCTGAAGATTTTGGGTGCTTTGGTCCTCTACGCGTGTTTTCTGAATTCCCTGGGTTTTCTTCTCGTTACCTTCCTGATGATGGTTTATCTCTTCCGCGTGATCAAACCGATGGGTTGGAAAATGGTTTTGGGCGGCGCATTCCTGACCGCCTTCGGGTCCTATGCCGTCTTTGAACTTTGGCTCCAAGCCCAACTTCCGCGAGGGATCTTCGGGTTCTGATCTTATGGATATTTTCGGCAACCTGTTTTTGGGTTTTCAGGTGGCGCTCCAACCGGCCAATCTCTTTTTTTGCTTCTTGGGGGTTTTGATCGGCACGCTGGTCGGGGTTCTTCCCGGATTAGGCCCTGTCGCCGCCATGTCCCTGCTTCTTCCCAGCACCTTCCATGTCTCCCCGGTATCGGCCATCATCATGTTGGCGGGGATCTATTACGGGGCCATGTACGGCGGATCGACCACCTCCATTTTGGTCAACATTCCGGGCGAAGCCGCCTCCGTGGTCACCTGTCTGGACGGGTACCAGATGGCCCGGAAAGGGCGGGCCGGTCCCGCCTTGGGGATATCGGCCTTCGGCTCTTTCATTGCCGGGACCCTTTCCATCTTCGGGTTGATGTTCCTCGCCCCTCCCCTGGCTGAAATGGCTCTGCAGTTTGGTCCTCCGGAATATTTCAGCCTGATGCTCCTGGGGTTGATCATTCTGACATTCCTGGCCGGGGGCTCCATGCCCAAAGCCTTGATGATGGCCGCTTTCGGGCTTTTTCTGGGTCTGATCGGGATGGATATCATGACCGCCACGCCGCGGTTCACCTTCGGTCTCTATTTTCTAAACGACGGGGTCGGTCTGGTTCCGGTAGTCATGGGGCTTTTTGGCGTTTCCGAAGTGCTCCTGAATGTCGAGGCCCAACTCAAACAGGAAATTTTCAAAACCAAGATCAAAGGCCTGCTGCCCAACCTGCAGGACTGGAAGGACAGCGCCTGGCCGATCGTTCGGGGGTCGGTGATCGGCTTTTTCCTCGGCATCCTGCCCGGCGGGGGCGCCGTGATCTCCTCTTTTGTCTCCTATGCGGTGGAAAAGAGAATTTCCAACCATCCGGAAAAATTCGGCACGGGGATTATCGAAGGGGTGGCCGGCGCCGGAATCCGCCAATAACGCCGCCACCGGCAGGGGCTTTTATCCCGCTCCTCACCCTGGGGATTCCCGCCAATGCCGTTATGGCCATGCTCCTCGGGGCTTTGATCATTTACGGGATGCAGCCCGGCCCGATGCTGATCAAGCAACATCCCGATCTTTTCTGGGGGGCCGTCACGAGCATGTATATCGGCAATCTGATGCTGCTGGTCCTGAACCTGCCGCTGATTGGAATCTGGGTGAAGATTTTGAAGATTCCCTATCCGGTTCTTTTCCCGCTCATCCTGCTCTTTTGTTTGATCGGGGTTTACAGTTTGAACAACAACGCGGGGGAAATCGGACTGATGCTCTTCTTCGGGGCCGTGGGCTACCTGATGAAGAAATTCAATTACGAATCTCCGCCGCTGGTTTTGGCTTTGGTCTTAGGCCCCATGATGGAAAATGCCCTCCGCCAATCCCTCATCATGTCCAACGGGAGCCCGGATATCTTTCTTCTCCGTCCGATCTCGCTGCTGATCGTGCTCTGCGCCCTTGCTCTTTTGGTTTTGCCCCTGGTTCCCTGGGTAAGAAAGAAAAGGGAGGTCATCGCCGAAAAGAGCGAGGAGGAATGATAGGGCTCCGCGAATCCCGAATCCTTAACTACCGAATTATTTTGAAATGTACCCATTCAGTGACGGGGGGGCGGCAGGCTTTGTTGTTGGCCTGGGGGTTTGGGCGGTACGCGCCGGAAGCATCGGTCGGGACGAGCAGAGACTCGGAGAAAACCCTGAGACTCCGATCTCAGCGGCGGGAGGCCTTGGCCCCCGCCCCGTCTACGAAGAAATCAGCGCCTTATGATTCCAAGCGTAGCGCCCAAACCCCCAGGCCAGGGCACCTCCTGTTATTCACGCCGGACCTAAATCTGTAGCGGCTTCCCACCCTTGACTGAAGGGTTACTTTGAAATGCTCTTTTCTCTTGACAGGGGGGTTATAGGTTTTCCCGGATTACTGCGGACGAAAAGAAGGGCGTGATCCGGGATATGCAGAAGCTCAACATGGATGTAAGGCAATATCGGGGAGAAATTCATCCAATCACTGCAATTCCCATGGGACAAGCGCTTCAGTAAATGCCGGAGAAACCGCTTGACGGATTCGGGGGGATGATGGAAACCGGTGCGTAAAAGAGGCGGAAAAGTTATGGTATGAATGGAAATGATATCGTAACCGCACGAATTTACATGCCAATGAAATAAAGATAGCAGTTAACGATGCCGTAGGTTATAAAAAGGCAGGACCAAGCTGATCCTGCCCTTTCTATTTCTTAAAACGCTCCTCCACCTTGGGGATGAACGAGCTTGGCGTGGTGCCACGCCCAAAACGGTTGTGAGCCGAGCACAAGGCGGTCTCGGGGATAGGCGTGCCAACGGATTAGCTTTGTTGGTTCGCGAGTTGACGTGATCTCACCTTATGCGCACCCCCGAGAGAGAGGTAATGCAAGCTGTGGGAGGGGTGTCCGGAGGCGGCGGGGGATCGATTACCCTGAGAAACACCGGGGGTCCGCACGAAATTGTGATTGTCTTGCGGTCCGGGGAGATAACCCCGTGGGAGGGGCCGCCGTCAAAGGTCATCAAACATGGGCCGTCCTTCACGCAGATTTCAAGTCCAGCCACAGGGTACTGAATTTCTATGCGGCCCCCTTTGGTAACTGTGTATTCGAACTCAGCCGTCATGGTTAAAACCGGTCCTGGGGGTAAGTTACGTATGACTCCATTACTAATTGACCCAGTGCCGTCGTGCCTGAATGTATAATCAGCCTCCACAATACTCGGGGCACCAGTATCGCACGAGGAGAAGCCTGTGACCGCATATACGCCATATATGTGATAGCGGGGATCGGCAGATGCCATACCGACCATTATAAACAGTGCTATTGCGCAGATACCCACAAGGACTGAAAGCTTCATAATTTTCTCTTTCATTTCAATCTCCTTTCAGCAGTTCATTGAGGCTGCTTTGATAAATTTTGGTTTGCCCTTCTGAAAAATAATTCCCCCTCTTTCCCATTCATCAGCCCATAGGACATCACCTCCTCTTAGACCGTAAGGAAAAAGCTGATAACCATATGATAATATTTGAAAATATATTTTCTCGACATACCCCCCGGATGAAACGATAACCAGTAAAGATGCTTTATATCCGCTCACTGAGCGGTTAGCGAAGAAATCCGGTTGTCATTTATACCCTTTTTGATATAATCCTCACGGTGTAAACCGTCCAAAATCGTGAGATTATTTTCGAGGCATCCCTAATCCTTTAAAAATTCCCGGGTTGCGGCCGGGTCCGCGAGGATAAAAATGGTCGAGATTTCGAGACCTTCTCTCCAGATTGACCTCAACGACTTCAAACTCCATCTGCATCTCCGGGGCAGAACTCCACTGACCCTCCATTTCAATTCTCCCTCGCGCAGTTTTTATCTCTCTGTGATCGCCCTGGTCGTCAACGAGATGAAAAAGGCGGGGAAAATCAGGTTTATCCATCTCCATGAACACCATGATTTGCTTGCTCTTTTAAACGAAACCATCGGGAGCGCAGCCGGGTCGTCTGAAAAGGAGAGTCTGCTGCCGAGGATTTACAAGAAGTGGAAGGACGCCCTGCCGGATTTGGAAGAAGCCCCGCTTTTCAGGGTCATTGGGAAGAAGAAAAAGGAAGATGCGGATGGAATAACCGGAAAGATTTATGCGTTTAGCGATACGGAAAAGGACGGATGGGCGAATCTTTTTGAATATGTGGGGAGCGAAAAGAATGTTAGATTGAGGTTTGCCATTGACAAGATTGGGCTTGGTTTGAATGAAACCTCAATTGTTTTTGGAGATTCAATAAACGGGGATGCCTGGGATCAATTCATTTCCGGTTTGAAAAATTGCAGGCAGGAACTACAAATAGAACCTGAACCGGTGGAGGAAACGTTGGTTCCGGAACCGACCGTTATTCCTTTATCTTCCCCCCCGGAACGAAAAATCTCCTGGCTGACTAAGTATCGATGGATCGTGTTGATCGCCATAGTCGGAATCTTAGCGGGGAGTATCTCAATATGGAAAAATTATTTAAGCCCTGCCAAAATTGAGGTTGCCTACGTTGAGCGAATGAAGTACCCCCTGCCGGATAGTCCATCGATTGCCGTGCTCCCGTTTGTGAACTTGAGCGGTGATCCAAAGCAGGAATTCCTTTGCGACGCCATGACCGAGGATCTCATCACCGCCCTTTCCAGGATCCCGCGTTTGTTTGTAATTGCCCGTAACTCGACATTTGTCTACAAGGGAAAACCCGTTAAGGTCAAGCAGGTGAGCGAGGAATTGGGGGTTCGGTATGTGCTGGAAGGCAGTCTTCAGAGGTCAACGGACCGGGTCCGGATCAACGTTCAGTTGATCGATGCCCTCACGGGGCATCACCTCTGGGCAAAGAAGTATGATCGTGATCTGGAAGACATATTTGCCCTGCAGGATGAAATTACCACAAAGATCTTGATGACGCTGGAACAAATGTTGACAGGGTTGGGGGGAATTTCAAGGGTTGAAAAATATGCCGACAAATATTACCGAGGGAAGCATGGCCTGGAATGTTATTTGAAGGTGACCGAAGCATGGGGATATTTTCAGCGTTACAATATCGAGGGAATGAATTTGGCCCGGCAGATAGCCGAGGAAGTTCTGGCGATGTGTCCGGAGAATCCTATGGCCTATTTAAGGCTCGGCTGGGTTTACTGGTTCGATTACATACTGGGCAACACGAAAACCCCCCGGGAGACGATTGAGAAAAGTATGGAAATGGCCCGAAAAGTTCTTGCGATAGACGAATCCATTGCCAGCGCCCATGGGTTATTGAGTAGTCTTTATGCGATACGGAGGGAGTATGACAAAGCGCTTGCTGAGGGGGAGCGAGCTGTAGCCCTCGAGCCCTGGAGCCAACCTGTTCTCACCAATTTTTCCGGAGTCCTAAGGGCGACAGGGAGGCCTGAGGAAGCCATTCCGCTGTTGCAGAAAGCCATCCGGCAGAACCCCTTTGGTCCGTCCTCCATATATCTTGAATTCGGTTGGGTCCTCAGGGATGCGGGGCGCTTTGAGGAGGCAATTCCGGCATTTAAGAAAGCTATTCAGATTTCGCCAGACAACATTAATCCCCATACCGGCTTGGTGGTTACCTACATTTGGATGGGCCGGGAGAGTGACGCCCGCGCTGAAGCGGCGGAGGTTCTCAGGATAAATCCTAAATATTCATTGGAACACGTTGCAAAGACATCTTGGTATAAGGACCGATCATACACTGACAGGCTTATTGCCGCCCTTCGCAAGGCAGGACTCAAGTGAATTAATAAGGTATGATAACCTAATATAGAAAGGCAGAGTCTCGATGATTCTGCCTTTTTTCTCTATCTATTGGGGGCAGGCATTTAGGCAAAAACTTGTGTTAACGTGCCTGAGAGCCCGAGACGCCGTCCGACGCCGGTATGAGATGCCGTTGAGAAAGAATTTTTTTTTTCGTATATTCAATTCGCCTCAAAACGAGTTTTTATCAATTGGATGCTGCCTGCGGGTAATTTTTTCAAGGGTATGTTGCGAGCGAAACGAGCGAATATAGAAAATCCAATGAAAATGGATCATTGGACCAAAGGGAATTTCGACTAAATAAGAAAACCTTGTGACTTTTTTCTGTGATACCAGAAGCCATAGAGAGGAGTCTCAATAATGGCAAAACGTCAAGTTGATATTGATAAACTCTCAAAATTGGCCCATCTACAGGGAGCAGATCTTTTCGGTGTTGCAGACTTGCTTCCCGTCCATAAATATATGATCCAACAAGGAGGGGAGTTTCTTAGCCGTTTTTCCCGAGCCGTAGTAATCGGAATGAAGCTATCAGACGCTGTGGTCGATCAACTGGATCCGATTTTGCCTGCCGATTATAGCTTGTATGGGTTTCACGTCTATAAAGCAGTCAGCCCGCTGCTTGATACTATTGCCCTGAGACTGTCGCAGGAAATCGAAAGAGCGGGTTTCAACAGCCTTCCGATACCCACTTCGCAATTCCGCAACCCAGGTAACCGTGTCGCAATTTTTTCACATAAACTTTCTGCACATCTGGCAGGATTAGGCTGGATTGGGAAAAATTGTCTTTTAATCACACCCGAGTATGGCCCCAGGGTACGATTAGCGACGGTTCTCACCGATTGTGAGCTTGCATCTGGGTTACCTATAGAGGGCAAATGCGGAAGTTGTCAAGTCTGTGTGGATGTGTGCCCCGTAAGCGCCATTAAGGGAACTGATTTTTGTGAATCCGAAGGCATTGAGATGCGGCTCAATGTAGATATATGCGGAAAATATAGGGATGGAGCGGATTCTGGAGCAAGGAGAGGCGCTCATGTTTGTGCCCTATGTCTCGCACGATGCCCAAAGGGCCCGGTAAAGAAACGGGGTTAAGAAAAAGCTAAAGCAGGATTTAGTCCTCTCCACAAAGGCCCCAAATAAATCCCATTATAAAGTCCTGACCTTCCCAATATTTCTGGGCATCAAAAGTGCGGGTTACCTGCCAATTCCTGCAAACGGTCATCCCTCAATCCCGGTTTCGATAGGCGAACGATAGCGAAAATCAAAATCAAAGTCAATAGGGCATAATAAATCCCCGGCTTTATGGGCCGGGATGGGTGGGGAGGGGGGCGCCGAAGAGGAATGGAAAGCCCCAGTTATGAGGGGCTGGGGCTATATGTTGGGAGAGTGACCATCCCTGCCGAATCCTTATCTGAATCTTTTTGCAGCCCGAGGCCGGCACTAGCACCATGCTTTGAGTGCCGGATATCCTGATTTAACACAAGTATAAAATAGGGGACGTTGTTTCCGAGTGGACTTATCTTTGCGATTTCGGCTACGGTCAGCCCGCTGGGAATGGTTTCGATGGCCCGAATAATTCGCCACTGGCGAGCTATCTGATCCTCCCGCATATTTCCCCTTTTACCACGGAACGCACAGAGAACTCGGAGGTTATACAATATTCCGCCAAAGAAGATCTCCCCGGCTGATTTGGCCAAACAATAAGGGATGAGTTTACCGGGGGTTGATTATGCAGCGGGAAGAGGGGAGACTGTAGTGAGGGAGAAAAAAATCCGTCTCATGGGATAATTTACTTATTTAAGGGCGTCCCCTCCCTGTCGAATCACCAACGGGTTAGATAGGGACTAAACTGTTACCCTTTTTATACGCAAGAAAATGGTTTTGGTGTATTCCTTTTTTGATCGTGGACTCATGATCCCCCTTTCTGTTAACCCGGTTTGGTGGGTAACAATAATTATGAGTCAACGATCCCTTTTAATTCTTATTTCGGTAACATTTAATTTGAGTCAATTCGCTATTAAAAACCGCTCTTGACAAACTTTTCCGCCCTGCTACAATTTAGCCTGTAATTTCCTTAGAATCCGGTTTCAATCCTTACCGTGACCCTTCTGGAGGACGAAAATGAAAGACAGTTCCCGGAAGATGCCCATAGGAAAGCCCCGGGGGATTTTGGTCTCCTTCCGGGACGATTGAACTACTCCCGCGTATCCAATCCGCAAAACGAATCTTTTTTCCGTTGCTGCAGGCCCTGAAGAGAAGAACCCCATGGACCCGGAGCATCTGAAACGCAAATTGGTCGCCCTCCTCAGCGCGGACGTGAAGGGCTACACCCGCCTCATGAGCCTGGACGAAGAGGCGACCGTCCGCACCCTCGATTCCTACAAGGAAGTCATGGGAGATCTCATCCGCCGGCACGACGGGCGGGTGGTGGACTCCATCGGGGACAACCTGCTCGCGGAATTTGGAAGCGTGGTGGACGCGGTGCAGTGCGCGGTGGAGATCCAGAAGGAGATCGGGAAAAGAAGCAAGGATGTGCCGGAAGACCGGCGGATGGAGTTTCGGATCGGGGTGAATCTTGGGGATGTGGTGGTGGAGGGGGAGAAGGTCTTCGGGGACGGGGTGAACATCGTGGCCCGGATGGAGAGGTTGGCGGAGCCGGGCGGGGTATGTATTTCGGGGACGGCGTATGACCAGGTTAAGAACCGGTTGCCTTATGGGTTCAAGGATTTGGGGAAGCAGCAAATCAAGAACATAGCGGAGCCGGTGCAGGTATAACGGGTCTTGATGGACCCCAAGAGCAAGATTACCCCTAAGAGAGGCAGGGAGAAGGGACGGAAATTCTATGCTGTGGCCGGGGTAGGAATTCTTGTAATAGTTGGATTAGTGGCCCTCTGGAAATTTGCCCTTTTTCCCACTCCGGCCAAGGTAGAAGTTGCCTCCGTTGAGCGAATGAAGTACCCCCTGCCGGATAAACCCTCGATTGCCGTGTTACCGTTTTTGAACTTGAGCGAGGACCCGAAGCAGGAATATGTCGTCGAGGGTATGATGGACGACCTGACTACGGATCTTTCCAAGATCTCCGGCCTGTTAGTGATCTCCCGCAACTCAACTCTGATTTACAAAGGAAAGCCCCTGAAAGCTAAGCAGATAGCGGAGGAACTCGGGGTCCGCTACATCCTGGAAGGAAGTGTGCGCAGAGCCGGTGACGAAGTCCGAGTTAATGCCCAGCTCATTGATGCGATGACCGGCCACCACCTGTGGGCCGAGCGGTATGACGGTACAATGGGAAAGATCTTTGCCTTGCAGGATAAGATCACCCAGAAGATTGTCTCTGCCCTGGCGATAAAACTGACCGGAACCGAAAAACAAATAATCGCGGAGAAGGGAACCAATAATGTAGAGGCGTATGATGCCTTTTTACGTGGATGGGTGTTTTATCTTCGATGGACACCGGATGATCTGGTTAAGGCGGTTCAATCTTTCACAAAGGCGATTGGGTTGGATCCGAACTATGCACAGGCGCTTGCGGGGCTTGCTTTAGCCTATCGGACGGCTACTGGTTATGGCGGAATGGACGAAGGGCTGAAGGCTTCGGGGGTTTCATGGACGGAGGCCCGGATGCGGGCGGTGCAATATCTTAAGCTGGCCATGAAGAATCCCACAGCCGTTGCCCATCATGTCAAAGGCCTGTTTTATCTATATCGGCGGCAGCATGAAGAGGCTGTCTCCGAATACGAACGGGCGCTCGCTTTGGATCCCAACAACCCTACCTGCAATGCAGGAATGGGTGGTGCATTGATGTACAGTGGTAAGCCGAAGGAGTCAATCGATTTCCTTAATCGGGCGATTCGGCTTGATCCCCATAATCCAGTCCGTTATTTGCATCAACTTGGGCAAGCGCAGTTTTGCATGGGAAACCTGGAGGAAGCGGCGACCTTGTTTGAAAGACTGCGTAGGTTGAGCCCCGAAACCTGGCTCGGGGCTCCATGGCTTGCATCTATCTATGGTCTGCTCGGCCGCGAGGAGGAAGCGCGCCGTCAATTGGAAAAGGGAGGAGGATTTGGATTCACCTTGGTACCAAGAATGTATGTTTACCCTTTCAAGGACCGGGCCATCGCCGACCGATTTGCCCAAGGCCTGATCAAGGCAGGGTTAAAAGGGCCTCCATCGGGATATCTCCCCGCTTTCAAGGAGAATCAGCTGACTGGGGAAGAGATCAACAGATTGCTCTCCGGTTTGAAGATAACGGGAGTCAGCCTTTACGATGGCCTGTGGTGGGAAGATCGGGCAAAAAGCGGGGAATTCACATGGCGTGGATCAGGGCCAATTTCTTATGATACTGGTGTGAGCCGCATTGAAGGCGATATGATCTGCACGAAGTTCCAAAAAAGGTTGTGGGGAGCCGAATTTTGCGCGACTGTCTTCAGGAACCCCAAAGGAACCTACGAAGGTAAAAACGAGTATTTCTTTTGCACCGACATGTGGTTTATCCCTTTTTCCCTGGTGAAATGAGGATGACGGCGCACAGGGCTGTGGTGAATTAGCCTGTACGCAAGCTGCCGAAGTTCTCGGGATAAATCCCAAAATTTTGGTGGACCATTGGGCGAAGAACTTTCCTGGTTCGTGGAGAAGGCGGGGGCAAAGGCCTCCCGCCTCAGGCCACGACAAGACTTGACCCGGCCCCCCCCCGTCCCGGAAGGGTTACGGCAAGGAAACTTTTGTTCTTGACAGCTTAATAGAAATGGGGTAATATTACCTCAAAGTTGCCAAGAGTTCTGGTCAGGAATAAAAAAGCCGCATAGCTCTTCATGCTGTGACGGCTTTTTTTGTTTTTCCGATCAGGCCTGCCGCTTCTTAACGCAAAAGGGAAGGGAGGTGAAAGCAATGTCTAAAGGCCGGGTCAAATGGTTCAATGAACAAAAAGGTTTTGGATTTATTTCCCAGGATAACGGGGAGGATCTATTCGTGCACTTTTCGTCCATTAAACAAGATGGTTTCAAGGTTCTTCAGGAAGGGGATGAAGTCGAGTTCGAAATCGCCCAGGGAAAGAAAGGTCTGCAAGCCATCGATGTCGTAAAGTGCTGAACATCTGTAGTCTCAGCGAAAGACTCCGGGAGGGATTCGATCCCGGGGTCTTTCCGGACGCATCTTCTCTCGGCGAGCGCCGTCGCCCGGGACCCATGCCGGAAAAGGGGGGAAAATGGCAAGAACGCGTAGAAATTTTTATCGGAAGACTTCCAAGAAGAAAGCCCCTCCAAGATCCTTTCGGGTAACCTGCGCCCAATGTGGAAAGGAACTGCTGATGGAAGTTCCCCCCATCGGAAACGATCTCCTCTGCCTCGATTGCTACAAGAAAAAGTAGGGAGTTGTAAATGCCTTATTATGTTTACGCCATTCACACGGATTCCAAGCTCAATTGTTTATACGGATCCTTTGCGGATTACCATGAGGCGGAAATTTGCGAGAGAGAGAAGCAAGGATTCGGGAATTCTCAGGACAATTCCTTTGTTACGTTGGTTTATGCGGAAAATCAGACCCATGCCGCGCAAAGGGTAAAACAGATACGCCGCGAAAGGGGACTGAAATAAATTCGTCCATGCGCCCGGCGAAGACCCTCTCCGGATTTTCATTCCCTTGATTTCACGGTCGGGCTTGGCGATAAATAGGTGAGTCGCCGAAAGCCGGCCTGGGCCTCGGGTGAACTTTTAAGCCGTTCTATTATATCCCGGTTCTTGACCGGGCTGCCGATTTCGGTTTGACGGATTTGGAGGAATGAAAGACTTTGGAAAAATTGCCTGTGATTGTCCAAGGGGGGATGGGGGTAGGAGTTTCAAACTGGCATCTCGCAAAAACGGTTTCCAAACAGGGGCAGATGGGGGTGGTGTCAGGCACCGCCCTGGGGATCATCATCGCCAGACGTCTCCAATTGGGGGATCCCGATGGAAGCGTCAGGCGGGCCTTGTCCTATTTCCCCTGCCCGGACATGTCTCAGCGTTTAGTCGATGCCTACTTCATTCCCGGGGGGAAATCCCCGAAAGCGCCCTTCAAGCTGTCTTCTGTGCCCTCCATGCAAACGGACCGGTCTGGCGTCGAACTGATGATCGCCGGGAATTTTGTTGAAGTCTTTTTGGCAAAGGAAGGGCATGAGGGTTTGATCGGGATAAATTATTTGGAAAAGATCCAGCTTCCGACTTTGCCGTCGTTGCTCGGGGCCATGCTGGGGGGGGCGGATTTCATAATCATGGGGGCAGGCATCCCCATTTCCATTCCCGGTATTTTGGACCGACTTTCCCGATGGGAGAAAGTCGAACTGACGCTTCATGTCGAGGAAAATTCCCGCCGCGATATTTATGCCAATCGCTTTGACCCCCAAGAATATTTTTCGGGAGATTTGCCAAAATTATCGCGCCCAAAATTTCTGGCCATTGTCTCTTCGGAAATTATCGCGAAAGTTATGGACCGAAAAGCGACGGGGTTTGTGGATGGGTTTATTGTTGAGAATCACACGGCCGGCGGGCATAATGCCCCGCCCCGGAGAGATGAAGGTTCAACGATGCACCGTTTTTCCCAGTTTGGGAAAAAGGATATTCCGAATATCTCGAAAATTCGAGAGCTGGGGAAGCCTTTCTGGCTGGCGGGGGGGTATGCTTCCCCTGCGAAATTAAAAGAAGCATTGGACTTCGGGGCCAACGGAATCCAGGTGGGAACGGCGTTTGCCTTTTGCAATGAATCCGGGATCCTGCCCGAGATTAAACAAGAGGTGCTTCGTCGATATATGCAGGGCAAGCTCGAAGTCTTTACGGATTTTCAAGCCTCGCCGACCGGCTACCCTTTTAAATTAATCGACCTCAATCATTCGGGAGCCGGCGGGGCAGAGAACAAGGCAAGAGAACGAATTTGCGACCTTTGCTACTTGCGGCAACCCTATTGCAGGGACGATTCGGAAATCGGTTACCGGTGCCCGGGCGAACCGGTCAGCAAGTATCTTTTGAAGGGCGGCTGCCAGGAGGAGACAATCGGAAAGCAATGTCTATGCAACGGATTGCTGGCCACGATTGGCTTAGGGCAGGTTCGCGAAGACGGCTGTGAAACACCCATTGTCACCGCGGGGGAAGATTTTTCTTTTATCACCTCCCTTGTCAAGGATCCCGGGTTGACGTATAGCGCTGCCGAGGTCATCGAGTACCTCAAAAATTAGCCCCGATTCCTTGAATGGTCCCGGGGCTGGATTTTCGCCTGTTTCTTGCGCGCGCCGTTCGATTCCCCGGCGAGAACCCTCTCATCCTTTTTGAAGATCAAAGCCACCGGGCGCGCGCGATCGGGAAGCCGGGCACCTGAAAAACGCGGGTCCAGAACTTTGCCGGGAGTTTGAACGGGAAATGCCATCGGCCCCTTTGTTGACATCGTCGAGTCGCCGCAGCCTGACCATCGGCGGATTAATCTTTATTCTGCTTACGGTTGCCGTTTTCTCCTACCAGTTTTACCGGATCCAGGCCGGCGATGACCTCCCCAGACTCAATCAGCTCCGCTGGGTTTACTTGATCCTGATCCTCTGTTTTCTCCCTCTGGAAACCCTTGTTTTGGGTCTGCGGATGTGGATCATGTGCCGGGTTCTCCAGCCGGGGATCAGTTTTTGGACTTGCTTCGAGGCGGATTTAGCCAGCTCCGGAATCGCCCTTCTTACCCCCTCCCAGATCGGAGGAGGGCCGGGGCAGATTTATATCCTGAACCGGGGCGGCGCCCGCCTCGGGACCGCTCTGAACGCCAGCTTGCTCGCCTTCATCGGCACGGTGCTGGCCTTGCTCGGGTGCGGCCTCTACGCCCTGTTCGCCTCCGATGTCGGCCAAGGCGGTCCCATGTTTGCCGGGGCGGTTTTCATTCTTGGGCTTATCAGCGCCTCGATGGTTTTCTTTGGGTTCTGTCCGGGGTTTTTCCGGGCGGGCATCGCCGCCGGTTCCCGATTGATCTGGAGAATCCGGGGGAAACATTATCTCTTGAAAGATTGGTGGCCCCCCGATCATGCCCGGACGGGGTCTCCCACGGAGCGCATGGACTCGTTTTCCTGCGAACTGGCTGACCTCGTTTACACCTTTCGGGCCGATCTGCGCCAATACCTCCGGCGGGGCAAAATATGTTTCGTGATCGTCTGCCTCCTTAGCTTTTCATTCCTGGTCTCACGATGCCTCCTGGCCTATTTCTGCGTCCGTTTTCTTGGAATCGAAGTGTCCACGATCGGGATCATTTTAGGAAATCAGATCGCTCTTCTATTCCTCACCTATCTCGCTCCCACCCCCGGAAATGCCGGGGTTGCCGAAGGGGCTTCGGCCTGGATCATGGAAAATATCGTTCCCCTCGGTTTTGCCCCCTACTATAACCTTCTCTGGAGGTTATCGACCGTTTACATTGCCGCCATAGCCGGGCTCATCTTGCTGGTCCACAGAATCATGGTGGATCATTGCTTTTTGAAAAAGTTTGCCCCCATTCACCTATCCAAAAAGCCATGAAATACCTCTTTTCCCGCGGTTTCTGAGGCGGAGGGTCTTCGTTAAACCCCTCTGCGTTCCTCTCCTTCGCCGTTATTGTTCGTCGCCTCATCTCCATTCTTATCCCTGCGCCCCCGCCCCCTATACGAAGAAACCACCGCCTTATGGTTCCAAGCGGACCGACCGGAACCCCGGGCCGGGGCGCCTCTTGGCCTTTAACCCGAATCTCAATCCATAGCGGCCGGCCACCCGTGACTGAAGGGTTACGCCATCCGCTAAAAATATTTTGACTTCTATTTTGAAATTTAATAAAATTCGGCACAAAGGGGGTGGTCTTTTTGGATCCTGATGCCGAAGTTAGGGAGGCGCTTCTCGCGGAGATAAAAGATCTCCGGGGGCGCCTTGCGGAAGCCGAGGAGGCTTTACTCATTGCCGGTAAAACCAGAAACAATCATGTGCGCAGACGTGCCGAGGATGAAATCCGCTGGACCCAAGAAAGAAACCACGAGCGGGCGCGAGCCGACGAGATCCTGCAATTTGCAAAAGTAGAGCATCGACATTCTGAGGAAGCGCTGGGGAAAACACGGGATCAGCTTCGGGATGTTTCCTTTAAACTTCTCCTGGCCGAGGAAACAGAGAGGAAACGAATCGCCCAGGAGATTCATGACGGCATCGGGCAACACTGGTCCACGGTTAAACTGCGGGTGGAAAGAATTCTTGAGCAGCTTGGCAGAGAGATCGCCAAGCCCTTGAAGGATATCCTTCCCATCATTCAGGTGGGCCTGGAAGAAACCCGCCGGATCCAAATGAATTTGCGACCCGCCCTTCTGGACGATTTGGGGATCCTGGCGACCATCACCTGGTTTTGCCGGGAATTTCAAAAGGCCCACCCCGCCATCCGCGTGGAAACGAAGATCGATGTCCAAGAGGATGATATTTCCAATCCGGTAAAGACCGTCATTTACCGGGTTTTGCAGGAAGCCCTGAACAATATTTCCAAACATAGCCAAACGACTCTCGTCAACCTCAGTCTACGGAAAGAAGAGAGCGGGATAGAATTCATCGTTCAAGACCGGGGTCAGGGGTTTGATTTGAATTCGGTTCTCTCCCAGAAGAATTACGAGAAAGGACTGGGGCTCTCCGGCATGAGAGAAAGGACGCATCTTTCCGGCGGGTCTTTTGCGATTGAGTCCACCCGAGGGATCGGGACCACCATCCGGGCATCATGGCCGGCGTCGTTCTAACCCCCCCGGATCTTTTCTTTTTCCCGGGATATTCACAAAGGGTTTCAGTCTTCGCGCACGACCATTCCGGCAAGATTCTCCTTCCTCAGCATTTCGAGATAGCGGCGAGCGTCCGCTTCCGAGCGGAAAGCCCCGAGGCGCACCCGGTAGATGCGGCGCTGGTTGTTTTCCCAGAGGACCGTGTGAACGCGAGCGTATTTTCCCTCCAAGTCCCGCTGAAAACGCTCCGCATTTTCTTTTTCGGCAAAAGCCCCGACTTGGATGACAAAGGCGCCTTCGAGGGGAGAACCCCTTCCATCTCCGGGCAACGTTGCTTCCACGGACACTCTCGCCGTTCCTTTGCCGACGAGATCGATGGTTCGGGCGCCGGTGTAGGAGAGATCGATGACTCGCCCTTCGACGAAGGGGCCGCGGTCGTTGATGCGCAGCTCCACTCCTTTCCCGTTTTCCAGGTTTGTCACCCGAACGAGAGTGTGGAAAGGGAGAGTGGGGTGGGCGGCGGTCAGAGCATACATGTTGTAAATCTCTCCGTTTGAGGTGTTGCGACCGTGGAATTCCTTGCCGTACCAGGAGGCGATCCCGATTTCTTTGTACCGGAAGGACTTCCCATCGCCCAGAGGCTCGTAAGACACTTCCTTCCGGGGGGCACAGGCGGCAAAAAATAATAGCAGACAAAACACCAGCTTCTTCCCGGAGAAATAGGCCCTCGAAGCGGAAGGTGGACCGCTCATTTCTTTCCCCGCTTTTCCAGAAAAGCCCGGGTAGCCTCCTTGAAATCGGGGGTTTGGATCGAGTCCACCAGGGGCCGAGCGGGGTCCGAAATCGTTTGGAGATTCGGGTCTCTCGCGCAGCCGGCAATGACCCTCTTCGTTTGGCGGATGGAGGCGAAAGAGTTTTTCAGAACCTTCGCCGCCAGATCCTCCGCCCGCCGCAAAACCTGTTCCGGTGGGCTCACTTCTTCGACCAGACCGATCCGCAGCGCCGTTTCGGCATCCACCGGGTCCCCCGTAAAGACCATCCTCTTGGTCCAGGCAGGCCCCACCATGCGGACCACCCGGGTGAAATACTCGTAGCTTTCCACCAAGCCCAGTCTAGCGGAAGGAATTCCCAACCGGGCATCGGCCGCCACAATTCGGAAATCGCAGCATAGGGCCAGCTCCAAACCGGTGCCGAGGGCATATCGCTGAATCGCGGCGATGGTGGGGCAGGGGAATTCTTCCAGAAGGGCAAAGGTCCTCTCCCGGAGATGGTGAAATTTTCGAATTCCTTCTTCGTTTAGGCCGGAAAGCTCCTGGATATCCGCCCCGGAAGCGAAGCAGCCGCCCTGACCGAAAAGAACGAGAGATCGGATTTCCGAATCGGTCCCGTGCTCCTTCAGCCCGTTTTCGAGGTCTTGCAGAACGGCGCTGTTGAGCGCATTGAGGGCCGCAGCGCGGTTCAAAGAAACCCTGAGGGTTTCTTTATCCTTCTCAAATAGAACCAGGGCCATTTTTCCATTCCTCCGTTGACGGACTCCACAAAGATCCCGACTCTTCTTCAATTTATCAGATTTTTCCCTCCTCTGTCCACCGGGGAAGATCTTGCCCTCACTTTGGGTTTTGTCTTGGGGATGAGAGTTTAGGCTGGGAGCGGCGTTCTCCCCGCACCCCTGCCGGGGCTCGAAGAATCTGATCCCTTTATGTATTTGCCGAAGGGAGATGGAGAGGATGGAAAATGCGGGAAACGCGGGCAGATTGCTTTGGGGGAATCAAGGAAACGGGCATGGACCATCAGCCGGGCACAGAATAAAGAAGCTGAGGAGCCCGCTTGGGAATCCGCCCGGCAGCGTTCGCAGCTGGACGCCCAGAGAATCTATGACTTCATGTGGGTGAATTTTTGGAGGATTATCGAAGGCAAGGCCGCTCATAAACCTCTCAGCATCTTCCCGGCCCCGAGCGCCAATCGGGCGATGCGCCAGACCGCCCAGCCCGGCGGCAACCAGCGCACGAAGCGCCAGGGGCGCACCACCGCCGCGAAGAAAGCCAAACCCACCAGGAGCTCCGGCCGTTGCGCGAGGGAGCGCACCGCTTCCCCCCCCGCTCGATGTAGGCCAGGGGTCGACGCCATGACGCCAAGGCCTGCGACAGGTTTTTACGCTGACCTCCGCCCGGGCGACAAGGGCGGCTCGGCGTTCGGCTAATTCGATGAGTTTTGGGTTCATGGTCGTGAGCTGAACTCCTCGCGGTCCTTCTCCAATTCCGCGAGACTGGCGGAAAATAGACGCGGCCTGGCCCTGAGTTTCCGAACAACGACCCGCCACGCCAGGACCGCGGGAAAGAAAAATAAAATCGCCGGGACCCCGAGGGCAAGCAGCCGGTGCGTGTCCCACAGCAGGAGCACCAGGAAGAGAACGGCAAACACGATTCCCAGGCCGGCGCAAAACACCCCGACCAAACTCCAGATGAGGATATGGCTCAACCGGATCCATTCCTCTTCGAGCTCCGTGGAGAAGAGCTCGAATCGGGTGTGGAAAATGGCGAGCAGGGTTGCCGCCACCGCCTTGACGGAACCGAACAGCCGCCCCGGGCTCCCAGAACCTGAATCCTCCATAGGTGCGACCCTCTTCCGGGTTTAGCGGCGGGTAGCCAGGAGGCCAAGAACAAAGCCCGCCAGGGCCCCGATGCCGACCGCCTTCCAGGGGTTGGCCCGCACGTATTCGTCCGTAGCCTTGGCCGCCGTGCCGGCTTTGACCTTCAATATGGCTTCCTGCTCGGCAAGCCGGGCCTTGGCCGATTTCAGCGACTCCTCCGCCTTGGAACGGATCACCGCCATCTTTTCGCCGGCCTGATTCGCGGTAATCTTCAGCAACTCTTCCACGTCAGCCATTACCGCCTTCAATTCCTTTTTCAATTTTTGGGTGGTGACTTTTTCAGTCTCAGACGCTGTCTCCGCAGCGGACTCTGTAAGATCCATATCCATACCTCCTCCTTTCTTTGAATATGAGGCTGTTCCTAAGAAGGCAATCGCCGTTCCAATTGCCTGATCCATGGCATTGAATTCCCGAGGGGATTCCCATTCTCAAGAATATTATAGCTCTTTTCGAAGGATTTTTGTATAGGGTAAAGGATGTATTCTTTGTGAAAAATCACCTTATTTGTAGCCGGAGAGAGGAAGGAAGCACTCTTGCCTCTTTCCCAACCGAAAGCCGCCTCCCCGAGGGGAAAGGCATTTCCGCGATCTGCAGGCGGCGGCAGGGAAGGGGGCTTTGCTCCCCCTTCCCGGGGCTCTTGGGGGGTATCTGCATGCCCGCTTGCCGGTGTTTTCCCAGATATTTGCGCCAAGGAACCCAGTAGTATTCCTGCTGGCCCAGACCGAGACCTGGCCAAATTCAGGATTTTGGCCCAAAATTGGTGGAGGGGCAGGAAAAATTTAAGGAAACTCACGGGGACAACGATTTTCTTGAACCCGATTTTCTGTTGTGTTATGATTCTCCCGCCTTTCGCAGCCATACAAATTCGCCGAGGAGGAACCCCATGGATTTTGAACTTCCGGAAAGCATTCGGCTCATGCGGGACACGGTCCGCCGCTTTATAAAAAATGAGCTGGAGCCCATTTCTCAAGTGGTCGAAGAAGAAGGGAAAATTCCGGAGGGCATCGTCCAAAAGATGCGAGATCTGGGATTCTTCGGATTAGCGATCCCGGAGGAGTATGGAGGGATGGGGCTGAATACCCTGGGCGAATGCGTTCTCAACGAGGAATTCGGGCGAGTCAACTCTTGTTTCCGTTCCCGGTTTGGAACGAACAACGGAATCGGTTCGCAAGGGATCCTAATCGATGGGTTGCCGGAGCAGAAAGAAAAATACCTTCCGCGAATCGCCGCGGGGGAATGGACGGCGGCCTTTGCCTTGACCGAGCCAAACGCGGGGTCGGATGCGGCCAACATCCAGACAAAAGCCGTCAAAAGCGGGGATGAATATATCCTGAATGGTCTGAAGCATTTTATCACCAACGGGGATCTTGCCGATGTGGCCACGGTGATGGCCGTGACGGATAAGGAGAAAGGACCCCGGGGGGTCACGGCGTTCATCGTCGAAAAGACCTTTCCCGGGTATGCGGTGGGCAAGATTGATCAGAAGATGGGCATTCATGGGAACAACACCTCGGAGCTTGTTTTTGAAGACTGCCGGGTCCCGGCCGCAAACATCATTGGCGGCCAGGAAGGGAAGGGGTTCGTGACGGCCATGAAGGTCCTGGAAAAGGGGCGGATAACGATTGCCGCCGCCTGCGTGGGCACGGCCCAATACTGTTTGGATCTGTCCCTTGCCCATTCAAAACAGCGGGTGCAGTTCGGGAAACCCATCTCGGCCAACCAGGCGATCCAATGGATGCTGGCCGACATGGCCATTTCCATCTATGCGGGCAGGCAGATGGTTCACCACACCGCCTGGTGCCGGGACCAAAAGCAGAGGGTGACGCAGCAGGCCGCCATGGTCAAGGTCTATTGCACCGAGATGGCGAACCGGGTCGTAGATTCGGCGCTTCAGATCCACGGGGGGATGGGCTACATGAAGGAATGCCCCATCGAGCGGGTTTACCGGGATATGCGCCTTTTCCGGATCTTCGAGGGCACTTCCGAGGTGCAACGCATGGTGATCGCGAGGGAGCTCCTGAAAGACTGATGAAAAACGTCCCGAATCCGATTACGGTTCCTATTGATAACACGGCCCAGGCTTATCTGGAGCTCCTCGGGGACCGGGGGGTCAAGTATTTCTTCGGCAATGCGGGCACCGATTTCGCCCCGCTGATCGAGGCGTTTGCCCGGTTTGCGGCGGAGGGGCGAAAATTTCCCAAACCGGTCCTGGTTCCCCATGAAATGACGGCGGTGAGCATGGCCCATGGGTTTGCCATGGTCACCGGGGAACCCCAGGTCGTGATGGTCCATGTCAATGTGGGCACATCCAACGGGTTAACCGGGATCATGAACGCCTCCCGGGCGAACATCCCGCTTATTTTCACCGCCGGGAGAACCCCCCTTACCGATGGCGAACTGAAGGGGGGGAAGAACCTGCAGATTCACTGGGCCCAGGAGTCTTTCGATCAGGCGTCCATGGTGCGGGAATATGTGAAATGGGACTACGAGCTGAGAAACTTCGCCCAGGTGGAAAAGGTCGTTGACCGGGCGTTGAATATCGCCATGTCCGAACCCAAGGGGCCGATTTACCTTTCTTTGCCAAGGGAAGTCCTGGCCGAGAAACAAGAGGAGTTCACCTACACCCCGGCGCAACCCAGAAGGTACGCCCAACCGGGGCCGTACCCGGACGCGATCCGCAAAGCGGCGGAGCTGATCCGGGACGCCGAAAACCCCCTGATCATCGTCTCCATGCTCGGCAAGAACCCGGCGGCGGTAGGGGAACTGGTAAAACTCAGCGAATCCTTCGCCCTGCCGGTTGTGATCGCGGTCAGCAACCTGTATCTGAATTTCCCTACCGAGCACCCCCTGCACCTGGGTTTCGACCCCATGAAATACGTCCCCGAGGCGGACCTAATCGTCGTCATCGAAAGCGACGTCCCCTGGTTTCCGACCCGGGCCAAACCGAAACCCGGGACGAAGACCATCCAGGTCGGGATCGACCCCTTCTTCTCCCGTTACCCCATGCGCACGTTCCCTGCGGATCTCCCGATTTCCTCGGATCCCCTGATCGCCCTGGTTGCTTTGCGGGAGGCCTTGAGTCCTTACCGCCGGGGCAAAATGAAAATGATCAACGCCCGGTTTGAACGATTGTCCCGGGAACATGGGGAGCAGAGAAGAACCTGGAAAGCCGCAGCGGATCAATTGCAGAAAGAGCGCCCCATCGACATGGAATGGCTTTCCTATTGCATCGGGAAAGTCAGAGACGGCGAAACCGTCCTGATCAACGAGTACGACCTCAGGACCCATCAGGTCCCCCTGAACGAGCCCGGGTCTTTCTTCGGCTCCCCGATGGTCAGCGGGTTGGGGTGGTGTTTCGGAGCCGCCTTGGGGGTGAAACTTGCCCGCCCCGAATCGGTGCCCATCGTCTGCATGGGCGACGGGGTCTATCATTTCACCGTGCCTACCTCCGGTCATTTCATGGCCCAAGGCCTGCCCGTCGTGGCGGTGATCTTCAACAACCAATGCTGGAACGCGGTCAAAGGGTCCGTTCTCGATCTATACCCGCAAGGGTGGGCGGCGAGGAACAAGGATTTTGCCCTCTGCGATTTGGAACCGGTCCCGGCCTACGAAAAGATCGTGGAAGCGTTCGGAGGGTATGGGGAGCGGGTCGAAGACCCGGGAGAGATCGTCCCCGCGCTGCGCCGCGCCGTGAGGGCGGTAAAAAAGGAAAAGCGGCAGGCGCTTTTAAACGTGATCTGCAAGCGCCCCTGAAACCAGGACCGGGAACAGGGGGCAGGCCTAAGGGGCCCGTTATTTTTTTCCCCCGTGCCCCATGCTCTATGCGCCCAACGGTTTCATTAGATTGCATCCCCTGTTATAATAATAAAACGAAAATTCATAACAGAGGATCCTGAAATGTGCTTTTGGCTATTGATGTATTTTGTTTCGGCAATCTTCTTTACTCCCTCAGGAATTATGGCTCAGGAAAAAGGGAAGGCAGACTTGGAAGTAAGTTTCCCCGCCGAAGTGGCCGGTTGGAAGTGGGACGGCAAAGAGAACCACTACAACCGGAAGACGATCTTCGACTACATCAACGGGGCGGGGGAACTCTATATCGCCTACAATTTCAACGGCGTGAAGGTGCGGCGTTACGAAAAGGCCAACGAACCCCCGATCACCGCGGAGATCTACGATATGGAGACCTCCGAAGACGCCTTCGGGGTCTTTTCCTTCGAGAGACAGGACGAGGAGGCGGGTATCGGGCAGGGGTCCGAATTCGGAGGAGGACTCCTTCGGTTCTGGAAGGGGAAATTTTTCGTGAGCGTCTTCGCCGAAGGGCAGGGGAAGGAAGCGGAAACGGCCACCCTCGAATTGGGGAGAGCCATTGCCGGTTCCATCCGATCTACCGGGCCTTCCCCAAAATTGCTGAACGCCCTTCCGAAAAACAAAGGCGGGCTGGTGGAAAAAAATATCCGCTATCTCCGCAGCCACATCCTTTTGAACCAGCGTTTTTTCATCGCCAACCAGAATATCCTCAACCTGAACCCCAAAACCGAAGCGGTCCTCGGCCAATATGACCGGGGCCGGCAGAAAATTCACCTGCTCATCATCCGCTACCCCTCGGATTCCGATGCGGCCGCGGCCCTGCAGAAATTCAAGAAGGCGTACATGCCCGAAGCGGGGGCCCAAAGCGCCATCCAGACTGAAGATAAGCGCTGGACCGCCGCGGAACAGCGGAAAGGCTTCGCCCTGATCGTCTTCGGCGCCGGAAGCCGGTCCGATTCCGAGGAGTGGATCCGCGCCGCGGAAGAGAGAATCGGGAATCTTTGAATCGTTTTCCTCTTGGGATTTCTAAAATCTTCATGAGAGGGTCAAATGGCCGAAGAGAGATTTGTCACCCGTCGGGATTTCATGCGCGGGACAGCCGGGGCGGCGTTGGCCGCGGCTTTGGGAGCCGGTCTGTCCGCGGAGGCGGCGGCCCCCAAAACCGCCAGAGTGGTTTTAATCCGGGATGCCGGGGCGGTGAACGACAAAGGGGAAATACAAGGGGAGGTCGTCCAGAAGATGCTCGACGAGGCCATGACCGCGCTCCTCGAAGAGGGGGACGTCGGGCGGGCCTGGGCCAAGCTGATCAAGCCCGCCGACGTGGTGGGGATCAAGAGCAATTCCTGGTATAAGCTGCCGACCCCTCCCGAACTGGAGGGGGCGATCAAACGCCGGGTGGGGGAGGCGGGGGTGCCGGAGAAGAATATCGGCATCGACGACCGCGGCGTTTTGCGCAACCCGATTTTCAAGGCTTCGACCGCGCTGATCAATGTCCGCCCGGTGCGGACGCATCACTGGTCAGGAGTGGGAACCTGCCTGAAAAACTACATCATGTTCGTCCCGGATCCTTCCAACTACCACGACGAGGGCTGCTCCCCCTTGGGAAAGATCTGGCTGGATCCCTTGGTCAAGGGCAAGACCCGCCTGAACATCCTCGCGGCTTTCACCCCCCAGTTTTACGGGAGGGGGGCCCATTCCTTCGACCGCCGATACGTTTGGCCCTACAAGGGGCTCATCGTCGGGACGGACCCGGTGGCGGTCGACGCGGTAGGGGCCCATCTCCTGCAGACCAAGCGGATCCTCCACTTCGGAGATGACCGCTCCCTCGACGTCCCGCCCGTCCACATCGAGGCCGCCGAGAAAAGGTACGGCCTGGGAGTCAGCGATCGGAAGCGGATTCAATTGGTCAAATTAGGTTGGAAGGACGATATTCTGATCTGAAAAATTCCCTCTTTGATCTTCATTTCTCTTCCTCCTCCCACCCTGACCCTCCCCCGTAGAGGGGGAGGGTATTTTTTTGTGTTTATATTGATTGACAGTTTCCCCCCAAATTTTGTACATTCAGCAAGAGAAACCTGTAAAAGGGCCTCTTCTAATTTCATGAAGAAAGGAAAGGAGAAGACATGGAAGGAATCGGGAAACGGGGGCTCCACCTGATGCTGGCTGCGTTCTGCTGCGGATTCTTCCTCTGGGGGAAAACGGAAAGCCAGGCCGTTCCCCCGTTCCAGCAAAACCCGAGCACTTGGGTTGCCGACGGGACTGTTATCGCGATCACCAATGCGGGGCCGATCACCTATATCGGAGGGGATTTCACCATGGTCGGGCCGAACACCGGCCACGCGGCAATCCTGAGCACGGCTACCGGGCTTCCGATCCCTCCGTATTTGAACTTTAGCAACCAGGTAAATGCGGTCATTTCCGACGGTTCCGGGGGGTGGTATGCGGGGGGGATGTTTTTTTATGCAGGGGGCATTACCCGCAGCTACCTTGCGCATATCTTAAGCGACGGAACTTTGGATGCCTCCTGGAACGCGAACGTCAACGGCGTTGTTAGCGCCCTGGCCCTGAGCGGCAGCGTTCTCTATCTGGGGGGAAGCTTCACGATGGTCGGCGGCCAGACAAGAAATCGACTCGCCGCGGTCGACGCCGCAACCGGGGCCGTTCTGCCCTGGAACCCGGATGTCAATAGTCAGGTTAGGGCCATAGCGGTGTCCGGGAGCGTCGTCTACGTTGGGGGATCTTTTACAACCATCAATTCGCAGACGAGAAATCGGATTGCCGCCATCGATGCAAACACCGCCGTCGCCACGAGTTGGAACCCGGATGCGAGCGATTCCGTTCAGGCGCTCGCCGTGGACGGCGTCCTGGTTTATGCAGGAGGATATTTCAGAAATATCGGGGGGCAATCGAGAGATTATATCGCGGCCCTCAATTCAGCCACCGGCTTGGCAACAACCTGGAACCCGGACGCCGATATGGCCGTGAATTCTCTTGCCGTTTCCGGAAACACCGTCTTTGCCGGCGGGGGGTTTACCCAAATCGGCGGGCAGACGCGCAATCGGATCGCGGCCATTAACAACACGACCGGACTGGCGACATCGTGGAATCCGAACGCGAATGGTACGGTTGTCAGGGCAATTGCGCTCGACGGCGGGGTAATATATGCAGGGGGGAATTTTACCACGATCGGGGGACAGCCAAGAAGTTATCTGGCGGCCGTAAATACGGCTACCGGTTTGGCCACGGCCTGGAATCCCAAAGCGAACGGGGAGGTCTTCGCCTTGGCCGTGAGCGGAGAGAAAGTCTTTGCCGGGGGCAACCTCACCATGACCGGCGGCCAAACCCGGAACCGCATCGCGGCCATTGATGCTCGGACCGGAATCCCCACATCCTGGAACCCGAACGCGAATAGTCCCGTATTTTCCCTTGGTTTTTTCGAGGATGTCGTTTATGCGGGCGGGTTGTTCACGAACATCGGGGGGCAAGCCCGGAACTATATTGCGGCGATAAATGCCAATACCGGGGCCGCCACCGATTGGAACCCGAACGCCGACAGCGCGGTCCGAATCCTAACTCTCGGCGACAATATCGTTTACGCCGGGGGGGCTTTTTCCCATATCGGCGGGCAGGCGAGGAATTGTCTCGCCGCCCTCGATGTGGATTCCGGATTGGCTACTTCCTGGAACCCGAACGCAAATAATATCGTTTATACCCTTGCCATATCCGACGGGGCGGTTTATGCGGGCGGCCCCTTCACGAGCATAGGGGGGCAAACGCGAAACCGAATCGCCGCCATTGATGCGGCGAGTGGTGCCCCCACCTCGTGGAATCCGAACGCCAATGGTCTTCTTTATGCCCTCGCCGTATCCGGCGATGTCGTGTACGCCGGAGGCGTTTTTACGCAAATCGGGGGGCAAACCCGAAATTATCTTGCCGCCCTCGACAAGACAACCGGGGCCGCCACCGCCTGGAACCCGGACCCGGACGGCGAGGTGCGCGCTCTGGCCATAAACAGCGGTATTATTTACGCGGGGGGAGATTTTGAGTATTTTCAGGGAGGGACCTCAGGGCGAGTTCCGCGCCTTGTCGGCCTGGATCCGGTAACGGGAGGTTATAGTCAAGGTTGGGTGGGGTCTGCCGATGCCCTTGTTCATACCCTTTCTTTTTCCGGGGGCGCCCTGTTTGCCGGCGGAGAGTTCTCGAATGTGGGGAGAATAAGCCAGCCCGGATTTGTTCAATTCGGTTATTACCCTCTTCAGACCGTTGATTTCAACGGCGACGGAGCCAACGACATCGCGGCTTTTCATCTGCCTACCGATCAATTCTTCGCGCTGAATCGGGGAAATTTAGGTCAGTACGGCTGGGGACAGGCGGACTGTTACCCGCTCGTCTGGGACTATGACGGGGATGGGAAAACGGACAAGGCGATCTATCACATCCCTTCCAACCAGTGGTTCGTAACCGGGTTCGCCGGAGATAATATGGGCCAGTTCGGCTGGGGCCAGGAAGACTGCGTTCCGGTTCCCGGCGATTACAACGGCGACGGGCGCCTGGAAAGGGCTTTCTACCACACGCCGACCAACACCTTCTTCATCGAAGAGGAAGGGGGAGGGGTAACCCAGATCCAGTTCGGATGGAACGGCGCGGACTGCATCCCGGTTCCCGGTGATTACAATGGGGACGGGAAGTGGGATCTGATGATTTACCACATCCCCTCCAATCAGTGGTTGATGTACGGAGCCGGGAACCAGGGGCAATATGGCTGGAACGGATCGGAGTGCATCCCGGTCCCCGGTGATTACGACGGGGACGGGGCCATGGAAATAGCCGTTTACCATGTGCCCAGCAACCAGTGGTTCGTCAAAGGGTACCCGGGGGACAATCTCGGGCAGTACGGCTGGGGAGGAGCGGAGAGCTTCCCGATTCCGGCCGATTACAACGGCGACGGGGTTACGGAAAGAGGTTTCTACCGCTATGCCGAGAACTGGTGGTTTGTCGAGGACCGGAACGATCTGCGCTGGGGGTGGGGCGGCCAGGATTACATGCCCGTTACCAGCCCGATGGCCGTTTATAACTGGTTCCGGTTTGTGCTGGGAAGGTTCCAGTAAAGAAAGGGGGTAGGGGGTCGGGCGCGGGGAGTAGGGGAGGAATTTCAGAAATTTCTCCCATGCCCGATCTTGGGCTCGAATCATCGATTCGATGCAAAATGTGTTATCTTTTTTGTAGCTTTAAGAAGATGGTTAATAATTTACTTTAAATATTAATCGCCCCCACCCTGACCCTCCCCCGTCGAGGGGGAGGGGATCCTTAATTGTCGGGTAAATGCTTTTCCGTGCCCGCTCCGCGGTGATTCTCTGCTATTTATCCTTTTCCTCCAGCTTTTTGATTTCCCTTTCCACTTCTCCCAGCATGTGGCCGTGGAGGGTCAGGGTCAGTTTGCAGAAGGGGCAGGTCAGGACCGCCCCTTTTTTCATTTTTGAAACCGGGTAGTCGGTTTTCCGCCCGCAGATCGGGCAGGAAAAGGGCAATTGTTTTTTCATTTCGGGTCTCCGTTTTTGTTGCGGCTTCCTATTTATATTTTTCGCCACAGAGCACACAGAGAGCACAGAGATTGAAAATTCAAAAGGCAAAGACAAAGACAAAAGAAACATATTTCTCCGTGGGCTCTGTGATCTCTGTGGTGAAAGTTTTTATTTGATCCCCGCGGCGGCTTTGGCCATGGCCATGTATTTCTTCAGAGGGGATTCGGCGAGAATCATCATCTTTTGAGCGGCCATGGAACCTTCGGCATGGACCGTGGTCACTTCGTGGAAGGCCGACTCGTGGGAGCAGACCATCCGCTGGGCGGTGTGGATCATCTTCAGGCGGTCCTCGGTGGAATACTTGGCCGACCCGCCCAGGTAGTGCTCCAAGTAACCGTGGAGGTCCGGGTTCTCCCAGTCCTTGCGGTCCGGAGAGGTGGCGATGATGCCCCCGCAGATGTCCTGGATCAGTTTGATGAACTCATGGTATTTGCCGGCGAAATGGAGCTTGGCCATGTTGGCGATGAGCGGATTGGGCACGGCGATGTCGCCGTACATCACCGGATCCTTGGCCGCGGCGTTGGTCAGGGCGCGGAGCGTTTCCACGTAAGCGGCGATGTCGGCCAGTTTGTCCCGGATGTGGCCGACCTTGTAGAGCCCGTTGTACTCCGCCATGGCGACGGCGCACCCCGCCATGACCTCTACGGATGGAACCTTATAGCTGATCGCCGTGAAACGATGGAAGGTGGCGAAGGTATAGGCGAGGAGCATGGAGAACTGCCACTCCCCGCACATGAAGACCCGGTCCCAGGGGACGAAGACATTGTCGAAGACGATCATGGCCTCGGTCAGTTCCCGGACCGGGTGGTCGGGATGGAACTCGTGGGGCGTCCAGTTCCCCCGTCCGGCGCGGCAGATGAAGGTGATTCCCTTGGTATTGGCCGGGATGGCAAAGCTCACGGCGTAATCGGCTTCATTCTCCCGCATCTGCCGGGTGGGGACGACGATGATCTCGTTTGCCGCCGGGGCGCTGGTGATGTGGATTTTGGCCCCTTTGACCACGATGCCGTCGGGCCGGCGTTCGACCACATGCAGGTAGTAGTCGGGGTGTTTCTGCTGCGCGGGCTCCAGCGATCGATCCCCCTTCACGCAGGTGACCGCGCCGCACATGGCCAGGTCGTTTTTGCGGACCTGCTCCAGGAAGGCGAGGGCATTCTCCTGGTACTGCTTTTTGCCCATCTGCCCGGCGACGACGAAGGCCGCATTGAGACAATCGGTGCCGATGTCTTTCCCGAAGGGGAGGCCGCCCGTGAGCTCGATGGAGCGCTGGATCATCTTCGTTCGGAGGGCGAGGTCTTCGGAGTTTCGGGGGGTGATGAAATAGCGGTTCACCGGCTCCCCGGTCCTGGGGTGGGGGGCCGTGAAGAGATTCCGGATCTCCGGGTCCGGGGAATTGCTGAGCGCAAAGCCCTGGGCCACGGTTTCCACGGACAGCCCCAGAATCGGATGGTTCGAAACATCCTCCACCTTTTCCCCGCGGATATAAACGCGGCGGCCGTCTTTCAGACTCTCTTTGTATTGCTCGGCGGTACGGATTCCCATTTTTCACCTCCTGTAAATTTCCCAGATCCGCTTCATTGAAAACGATTCGGGGAAAAATTACAATAGCAAAATTTCGTTTTTTGAGGAAAAATATATTTTGCCGATGATTCGGGAACAAATCCAAGGAGGGACAGGATGAAATTCGATCTCCAGAAGCTGAGCATAAAAGATTGCCACGATTTGCTGGTCTGCGCCGTTCTGCCGCGGCCCATCGCCTTTGTTTCCACGATCGGGCCGAACGGGGTGAACAACTTGGCCCCTTTCAGCTATTTCACGATCCTGTCTTCAAAACCGGTGGTCGTGGGGTTCGGCATCGGCCCGAAAAGAGACGGAGGGAAGAAGGACACCCTGGTAAACGCGGAGTTTGCCGGCGATTTTGTGATCAACGTGGTGACCGAAGAGCTGGCCGAGGCCATGAACGTGACCTCGGGGGAATACCCGCCCGAGATCGACGAGTTTAGGGAGGCGGGTTTGACCGCGGTTCCCGGAGACCGGGTGAAGTCGCCCCGGGTCGCCGAGTCGCCGCTCAACATGGAGTGTAAGCTCCTGCAGATCCTGGAGTTCGGCGAGGCTCCCCGGGTTAACCGGTTTGTGATCGGGGAGGTCCTGCAGATCCATGTCCAGGAGGGGTTGCTGCAGGGGAATATCGCCAAGGCCGACCGGCTGAAAGCGATCGGCCGGCTGGGGGAGGATTTTTACTGCCGCACGCAGGATATTTTTGAGATGAAAAGGCCGGAAGTGCAAAAAAAGAAGAATTAACCGCAGAGAGCGCAGAGAACGCAGAGATAATCAATAGGTGAAGACGCAGAAAGGACCGTGCTCTTGTTTTTGCCTTTTAAATGAGTTCTCTCTGCGCTCTCCGCGGTGAAATATTCTCAGACCACTTTCTCCATCCACCCGTAAGGATCCTTGATCTTTCCATATTGGATCCCGATGATCTGGTCGTAGAGTTTTTGGGCCAGGGGGCCGACTTTCCCCTGGTTGATGAGGTATTCCTTTCCCTTGTAGGTCAGCTTTCCCACGGGGGAGATGACGGCGGCGGTGCCGGAGGCGAAGGCTTCCTTCAATTTTCCCGAACTCAGGGCGGACATGATTTCGTCCAGGCTGATCATGCGTTCGGACACCTTCATCTCCCAGGACCGGGCTAAGTGGAGGACGGAATCCCGGGTGATCCCCGGAAGGATCGTCCCGGCGAGAGGCGGGGTCACCAGTTCGTCGCCGATGTAAAAAAGGATGTTGCTCGTTCCCACCTCTTCCACATATTTGCGTTCGATGGCGTCGAGCCAGAGGACCTGGTTGTAGCCTTCTTCGTGGGCCTCTTCCTGCGCCAGGAGGCTGTGGGCGTAATTCGCGGCGGTCTTGGCTTCTCCCAGACCGCCCCGGGCGGCGCGGATGTATTTTTCGCTGACATAGATCTGGGTGGGGCTAAAGCCCTGCGGGTAATAGGCTCCAACCGGCCCGAGCATGATGTAGAACAGGTACTGGTCGGAGACCTGCACCCCGAGAGCGGGTTCGTTGGCGATCATGTTGGGGCGGATATAAAGGGATGACCCCGGCGTCGAGGGCACCCAGTCCCTTTCCAGGCGGAGGAACTGCCGGGTCGCGTCCAGGACGAAATCCACATCCAGCTCCGGCATGCACAAGCGCTTCGCCGAGCGATTCATGCGCTCAAAATTCTTGCGCGGGCGAAAGAGGTGGATGCTCCCGTCGGGCCAACGGTACGCCTTGAGCCCTTCGAATATTTCCTGACCGTAGTGCAGCACCAGGGCTGCGGGGTCCATGGGGATCGGCCGGTAAGGCTCGATTCTCGCGTTCATCCAGCCCTGGCCCCTCTGATAATCCAAGAGAAAGAGATAATCCGTGAAAATTTTTCCGAAACCAAGCTGCTGGCCTGGCTCGGGCTTTTTCTTCAAGACGTTCGGGGGGGCCTGAATAATTGGAATTTCCTTCATGAAACACACTCCCTATTGATTGACATTCCCAAAGTTTTTTATATAACACAGATGTTCAGGAAATGAAAATGGAAAATTACGGGATGCGTACCCATTCAGTGACGGGGGGGCGGCAGGCTTTGTTGTTGGCCTGGGGGTTTGGGCGGTACGCGCCGGAAGCATCGGTCGGGATGAGCAGAGACTCGGAGAAAACCCGGAGACTCCGATCTCAGCGGCGGGAGGCCTTGGCCCCCGCCCCCGTCCACGAAGAAATCAGCGCCTTATGATTCCAAGCGTAGCGCCCGGACCCCCAGGCCAGGGCACCTCCTGCTATTCACGCCGGACCTAAATCCGTAGCGGCTTTCCACCCTTGATTGAAGGGTTACAAATTCCGGGATGCAAAAGGCATTTTTCCCTCTCACCCTGACCCTTTCCTATCGGGCGCGGGCCAAGGTCAGGACGTCCACCTGTTTTGCCCCGGCTCGGATCAACGCCTTGGCGCATTCCTCAACCGTCGCCCCGGTAGTGAAGACGTCGTCGATCAAAAGCACGGCTTTTTCGGTTACGGCTTGGGGGTTGAAAACGGCGAAAGCGCCCCGGATGTTTTTCTGCCTTTCCGCGCCGGAAAGCTCGGTTTGAGGAACAGTGGCGCGGATGCGCCGCAAGGCGGTGAAATTGAGGGGAAGGGAATGCCTGCGGCCGATGCGCCTGGCCAGCAAAAGAGACTGGTTGAACCCCCGTTGGCGAAGGCGGCGGGGATGAAGGGGGACGGGGATCACCAGGCGATAGTCGTGAAAGGAGAAATCCGGGTCCTCGTAATCCGCCAAGAGATCGCCCAGAGGTTTTGCCAGGCGGGCGTCCCCGCGATATTTGAACCGGGAGATGATTTCGGGCACCAGGCCCTCATAGTGGGCCAGGGCTCTGCCTTTGGTGAAATGTCCGGTTCCCCGGAGGCAGTCGGAGCACAGATGGTCTTCTCCGAGGTCGGTTGTAAAGCCGACGCCGCAGCGGCGGCAACGGGGGCGGGTCACCCTGCGGATTCGGCTGAAACAAGCGGCGCAAACCCCGGCCGGGTTATTCGCTTCCCCGCCCTCCCCGCAGAACGGACAGCGGGGGGGAAAGAAAAAATCGAGCAGGGCGTGCCACCCGGCGCCCATCTTTACGTGCTCAGGGGGTAGCTGTAAAAAGGAATGGCCGGCAAAACCTGGGTTGCCTCCGGCAGGGAAACGGTAAAGGTGCCCCAGGAATGGCAGCCCCGGCAGAATCCGGTCCACTCGGGCTCGGCTTGGCCGCAGGCGGAGCACAGGTACGCCGGAGAACGCAGCTTTTGGGAGTCGAGGGCCTTCTCGTAGGATTCAATGGCCCGTCCGGAATCGCCGCGGCGATGGAACGCCTGCCCCATGAGGATGGAAAGCTCGGGGAAGTAGATTCCGGAAAGCTCCATCTCGCGGAGCTGCTCCAAAGCCTCATCGATCATCTCCAGCCGAACCAGGAGCCGGCTGTAGAAGAATCTCAGGGCGGTGTCTTCCGGGCGCTCCTTCAGAAACTCCAGATAAAGCTTCAGAATTCTCTTGGGATTGGCCATGGACAGGTGCAGCGATTCCAAACGCTCCAGAAAAACCGGGTTGGCCGTCGCTTGGTAAGCCCGGTGCCAGATCTGACCGGCATCGTCGGGCTCGCCTTGGCGCTGAAGCACATCCCCCAACGCGACCTGGGCCGGGATGAAATCCCGATCCTCTTTGACGATCTCGCGCAGGGCTTTTTCGGCTTCTTTGAACTTCCCGCCTTGGGCCAGTTCCTGGCCGAGCTTGTATTCCATCCCCAGGAGGATCTTCTTCTCGGCCGCCGCCTGGTCTTTCTCCTTGGAGTGTTTCACCACGCCCTTCTGGGCCTCGTAAGCCTCGCTCCAGTTTCCCTGTTTGAGAAAAAGGTCGCGCTTCTTCCGCAGGGCTTCCCGGTTGGCCGGGTCTTTCTCGAGGATGTGGTTCAGGGTTTCAATCGCCACGGGATAGTCGTTGACGGCCACGTAATTTTTCACCAGGTCGAAGAGGAGTTCCAGGTTCTCGGCCTCGATCGTTTTGGCCTTGATCAGGAGGTCGATCGCTTCCGGGTAGGTCCCTTCCAGGTGATAGAGATTGGCCAGGGAGACGTAGGAGGGGAAGTGACCCGGTTCTTTGTCGATGATTTTGGCGAACCCCTCTTTGGCCTGTTTGATGTTTCCCTTCATCATCTGCTCGAGGGCCTGGCCGTACCGCTCCCGGAGGACTTCCTCCCGTTGCATTTTCTTGGAGGAGCGCCAGAGGAGAAACGCCCGCTTGGTGTCGATGAAAAGGGTTACGAGGAAAACGAAAAAGGCCCCGATGACAAAGGCTCCGAAGGCAATCAGGGCAGGGGAGAGGGAAAGGAAGCTGTCCTCGTAGAAGGTGAAGACCACTTCGTCGGGGTTCACGTAGAAGAGATAGCCGAACACGATGAAGATGAGGCAGAAGATGACGAAGGTCGTGCGGGAGAACATGGGGCGCTCCTTCTACTTGTGATAAGGTTCCTTCCGAATCAGGGTGAAAGCTCGGTATATCTGCTCCAAAAGGATGACCTGCGCCAGGCCGTGGGTCAGGGTGAGGGGCGAGAGGGACAGACGGAAATCCGCTTCTTTCTTCAACGCCTCGTCCAGCCCATACGGCCCGCCCAGGATGAAAGCCGCGCTCCGAACCCCCGTGTCCATCCATCGCGCCAGCAATCGGGCGAAGGCCTCCGAGGTGAAATTCTTTCCTTCCTCGTCCAGGGCGATTCGCAGGGCCGAGGGGGGGATCTTTTCCCGGATGCGGCGCCCCTCCTGGCGGAGGATGAACTCCCTTTTTCCGGGAGCCGAGATTCGCTCTTCCGGAACAACGGTCAGGACCAGGTCCGTGCACCTGCGGATTCGGGCGGCGTAATCCGCGCAGGCGTCCCGGACGAAGGATTCGGTGTTTTTTCCAACCGAGACCAGGGTCAGGCGCAAGGCATGCCTCAGGCTTCTTTGCGGCGAAGCGGGCGTGTTTGCGGGAGTTCGATCCGGGGAGCGTCGGACCAGAGCCGTTCGAGATCATAAAACTCCCGGACGGGCTGGTAGAAAACGTGGATAACCACATCCCCGTAATCCAGAAGAACCCAGCGCCCCTCGCGCTTTCCCTCGATGCTCAGCGGGCGGATCTCCCCTTGTCCGAGCTTTTCTTCGATGTGGCCGGCGATCGCCTGAACCTGGCGGTCCGAGTTTCCGCTACAGATGACGAAATAGTCGGTGAAGGAAGAAAGATTCCTGACTTCCAGGATCACGAGGTCGACGGCCTTGTGGTCCAGAGCCGCTCGGGCGCAAAGGAAAGCTTTTTCTCTGTTGTCTGCGGGAGTCAAACTTACGATTCAGTTTCCTTTCTGATAAAATCCTTGCTCGGCGATGAATTTTTCAACCGCCGGGGGGACAAGGTATCGGATCGACGCCCCGCGGCGGACGATGTCCCGGATCTTCGTCGAAGAAATGTCCAGAGCCGTGATTTCCCGCGGGAAGACCCCGAAACCGGACTTGTGCATATACCCGTCTTTTCTTGGATCATAACAAAAATCCGAGACGAGATCAACGGGAAGGTGCTCGGGGGTGAAAATTTTTTCGAACCCGGGCCGGGTCAGGATCACGAAATGACAGAGCGTGAAGAGGATGGCCGGGTCCTTCCAGGTGCCGATCTCCAGGAAGGCGTCCAGCCCCAGAATGAAATACAACTCCGCATCCGCCCCCCAGAGGCGCTGAAAATGGGGGATGGTCTCGACGGAGTAGGATTTCCCGGGGCGGGTGATTTCCGCATCCGAGAAGGAAAAACGGGGGTTGTCGGCGATGGCCAAGCGCACCATCTCCGCGCGCACCGAGGCGGGGAGAAGATCCTTTTTCCCCTTGTGAGGCGGGTCGGAGGCCGGGATGAAGAGGATTGGGTCAAGCCTCAGGCGGTCGCCGATCTCCTCGGCCGGGCGCAGATGGCCGTAGTGGATCGGATTGAAGGTTCCCCCGAAAAGGCCGATTCTTTTCATAGGCGGATCTGCCCGGAACCGGAAACGATGAACTTCAAGGCGGTCAGATCTTCCAGCCCCATGGGGCCGAACGAGTGCAGCTTGGTCGTGCTGATCCCGATCTCCGCGCCCAGCCCCAGCTCGAACCCGTCGCTGAACCGGGTGGAGGCGTTTACGAGCACGGTGGAAGAGGGGACTTCACGCAAGAAGCGCTGGGCATTCTCATATTCCCGGGTGACGATGGCCTCGGTGTGGGACGACCCAAAACGGATTATGTGGTCGATCGCTTCCTCCAGGCCGGCGACGATTTTGACGGACAGAATCAAATCCAGGTACTCGGCGGACCAATCTTCCCGGCGGGCCCTCTTGGCGAGGGGCAGGATCCGCCGGGTTTCCGGACACCCGCGGAGCTCCACACCGGCGGTGATCATTTTTTCCGCCAGAACGGGGAGGAAACGGGAGGCGATCTCCCGGTGGACCAGCAGGGTCTCCATGGCGTTGCAGACCCCCGGCCGCTGGACCTTGGCGTTGAGACAGATGGCTTCCGCCATTTCTATGTCGGCGGAGGAGTCGACGAAGATGTGGCAAACCCCTTTGTAATGTTTAATGACCGGGATTTTCGACCGGGAAACCACAAAGCGAATGAGCTCCTCCCCCCCGCGGGGGATGATAACGTCCACAAACTCATCCATCTGCAGCAGCGCTTCGATGGCCTTCCGGGAGGCGGTGGGGATGACCTGGACGGCTTCCCGGGGCAGCCCTTGCGCCTCCAGGGCGTTCTGGATGGTTTCGGCGATCGCCCGATTCGACAGAATCGCCTCCGATCCTCCCCGGAGGATCACCGCGTTTCCCGCCTTGAGACAGAGGGCGGCGGCATCCGAGGTCACATTGGGGCGCGATTCGTAGATGATCCCGATTACCCCGAGGGGAATCCGCATCCGTCCGACCTGGAGGCCGTTGGGCCGCTTCCACATCCGGGTGACTTCCCCCACCGGATCCGGGAGGGCGGCGACCTCCCGCAGGCCGGACGCCATGCCCTGGATGACCTTGTCCGTAAGGGTCAGGCGGTCGATCAGGGCCTCCGAAATCCCGCTTTTTCGGGCCGCGGCCACATCGCGGGAGTTGGTCTTTTTCAAAAGAGGGGCGGCCCGGAGGAGGGCGTCGGCCATGCCCTGCAAGGCCCCGTTTTTGACCCCCGTCGGCAAATTCGCCAGGACCCGGGACGTTTTCCGCGCCCTTTGGGCGATCTTAAGAATTTCCATTTTGAGGGACATGGTTCCTCCGGATGCCCCCTTCGGGGAACAATTCAGCCATTCGTCGTCGAACAGACCAGATCATCCCGGTGGATGATTTCGTCGTGGTATTTGTAACCCAGGCGGCTTTCGATTTCCGTCGTCTTTCCCCCCCGGATTTTGGCGATCTCGGAGGATCCGTAATTGACGAGCCCCTTGGCGAAGGCATTGCCTGCGGGGTCCAGGAGAACCACTGAATCTCCCACGCTGAATTTTCCTTCCGTTCCGAGGACGCCGGAGGGGAGGAGGCTTTTCCCCCTCTGCAGGATGGCTTTCCTGGCCCCCTCGTCCACGAAAATCTTTCCCGCCGGCTCCAGGGTGAAGGCGATCCAGTGCTTGCGGCTGGTCAGCTTGTTGAGCTCCGACGTGAACAGCGTCCCCTCTTCGGCGCCTTGCAGGATCCTTCCCAGAACCCCCTCTTTCAGGCCGTTGGCCAAGATCGTGGGGACCCCGAAAAGAGCGGCCTTCCGGGCGGCCTGGAGTTTCGTGACCATTCCCCCGATACTGATCGGGCTCAGGGTCCCGGTGGCCTTTTTCTCCATTTCCGGGGTGACATGATCGACCCGGGGGATCAACCTGGCGTTCTTGTGAACGCGCGGGTCCCGGTCGTAGAGACCGTCGATGTCGCTCAAAATGATGAGGAGGTCGGCGTTGGCCAAATTGGTGACCAAGGCCGAAAGATTGTCGTTGTCCCCGAATTTGATCTCCTGGACGACAACCGTGTCGTTCTCGTTGATGATCGGAATCACCGCGAAATCCAGAAGGGTCAGAAGGGTGTTGCGGGCATTCAGGTACCGGTTGCGGTTCGAGAGATCGTCGCGGGTGAGGAGAACCTGGGCGACCTTTTCGCCGAAGAAACTGAAGGCCCTCTCGTAGTTCCACATCAGGGCGCTCTGACCGATGGCGGCCGCCGCCTGCTTTTGGGGCATGGTCTTGGGTTTTTCGGTCATGGAAAGGCGGCCCATGCCGGCGGCGATAGCCCCGGACGAAACCAGAAGGGGCTCATACCCGCATTTTTTGGCCGAGGACACGTCGCGGGCCAGGCGGTCAAAGACGGCCTGGCTCAAGCTCCTTCCCTTGGCGGTCAGGACCCGGCTTCCGACCTTGAGGACGAAGCGGCGGGCGTTTTTCAAAATTTCCCCGCGGATCACGAGTCTTTGCCCTCCGGATTTTTTTCCGGGAGGCCGCCGACCAAGGCCCCCAAGAGCTTGGGCAAGCCCTCGCCGGTCAGGGCGGAAATCGGAAAAATATCCTGACCGATCTTGCGGAAATAGCGCTGCACCCGGGGGAGCATTTCCCTGGATTCGGGCATATCGGTTTTGTTCAGGGCCACGACCTGGGGCTTGCGGCTCAAAGCCTTGTCGAAAAGGGCCAACTCCCGGTTTAGGGTTTCGTAGTCCGCGATCGGGTCGCGCGGCGGCGGTGCGGAAAGGTCGAGAAGATGAAGGAGAAGGGAAGTCCGCTCCACGTGGCGGAGAAATTTCAAGCCCAACCCAACGCCCTCGTGGGCCCCCTCGATGATTCCCGGAATATCGGCGATCACAAAAGGAGGATGGTCACGGAAGGAGACAATCCCTAACTGGGGGACCAGGGTGGTGAAGGGGTAATCGGCGATCTTCGGGCGGGCGGCGGAAATTTTCGAGATGAGGGTGGATTTTCCCGCATTCGGGAAACCGATGATGCCCACGTCGGCCAAGAGCTTGAGTTCCAGGCGGAGCCAGCGTTCTTGCCCGGGCCGGCCGGGCTCGGATTGGCGAGGCGCCTGACGGGTCGCCGTGGCGAAACGGGCGTTTCCCCGGCCCCCCCGGCCCCCCCGGGCGGCGCAAAAGGCTTCTCCGGGGCGGGTGAAATCTTTCAGGAGGTCCCCGGTTTGGGCTTCCCAGATCAGGGTCCCCACGGGAACGGGGAGAAGAAGATCGGAGGCGCTCCTTCCCACTTTGTTCTTTCCCTTACCGTGCTGTCCTCGTTTGGCGGAATAAAGCGGCTGGTAGCGAAAATCCAGAAGGGTAGAGAGCTGGGCGTCGGACTGCAGGATTACGTCTCCGCCTTTCCCCCCGTCTCCGCCGTCGGGGCCTCCGCGGGGAACGAATTTTTCATGGCGAAAACTGACGCACCCGTTTCCTCCGTCTCCCCCCTTGACGAAGATTTTTGCTTCATCGATGAATTTGATGGATGGAACCCCCGCCGCGGTGCCGGTTCGAATCCCGGACGAACGCGAACGTTAGGCCGGAACGCCTGCTTCCCGGGGTGTGTAAATGCTGACGCGCTTTCGTTCTTTGTCCAGACGCTCGAACTTGACAATTCCCGTGATTTTGGCAAACAGGGTGCAGTCCTTGCCGATGCCGACGTTTTGGCCGGGATGAATCTTGGTTCCGTGCTGGCGAACCAGGATGGAGCCGGCCTTGACCAGCTGGCCGCCGTAGCGCTTCACGCCGAGGCGCTGCCCGGCGCTGTCCCGTCCGTTCCGTGAACTTCCCTGCCCCTTTTTATGAGCCATAAATACCTCCAAAAAAGTTCGAAAATAAGAGTTCGAAGTTAGAAGTTACAAGTTCGAAGTTGACGGTCAAAATTGGGAAGCAGAGTCTTCACCTTACAACTCTTAACTTGTGCCTCTCTACTGAACGTTTATCTCTTTGATCCGCACGGTGGTGAAAGACTGGCGGTGGCCCTGACGCTTGTGGTACCCCTTCCGCCTTTTCATTTTGAAGACGATGACTTTCTTTGCCCGGCGCTGATCCAGGATCTCTCCCAGCACTTTCACATTGGCCAGATAGGGGTCGCCGACCAGGATCTGCTCCCCTTCGGCGTAATAAAGGACCTTGGAGAGTTCGATCTGGTCCCCTTTTTGGCCCAGGATCTTCTCCACCCGCAAGGTGTCCCCGGGAGAGATCTGGTATTGTTTTCCCCCTGTTTGGATGATGGCGTGCACGGCAGTCCTCCCATTCAAAAAGTGTCAGAGTGAGTGTCAGGGTCAGGAAACGACATGAGACCTAACGCTTTAAACAAATATTATAGGATGTCGGGATCTTTTTTGTCAACGGGAATTTGGCCGTTGCTGCTGTAGATTCGGTATTGCTCCAGGTGGTAGTCGTTCCGGGCGCTGATGACGATGCGCTTCCCGAAACGCCGCTCGATCTTTTCCACCTCGCTTCGAGCCTCATCGAAGAGAAGGTTGGCCACGTTGGGGTTCACGTCCACCAGAATGTTGTCCCCCCGCAAGTCGCGGATGTCCCGCTGCACCTCCCGGAGAATCTCCTGGCAGACCGTGGATCGGGATTTCAAAAACCCCCGCCCTTCACAATAGAAACAGCGCTCGCTGAGAATCCGGCCGAGGCTCTCCCGGGTGCGTTTGCGGGTCATTTCGACGAGCCCCAGTTCGGAGATTTTCAGGATGTTGGTCTTGCTCTTGTCCTTCTTCAGGGCTTCGGTCAGCGCCTGGAAGACCTTCTCCCGGCTGGATTCCTTTTCCATATCGATGAAATCGATGATGATGATCCCGCCGATGTTGCGCAGGCGAAGCTGGTAGGCGATCTCGCGGACCGCTTCCAGGTTGGTTTTCAGGATCGTATCTTCGAGGTTCCGCTTGCCCACGTACCGGCCGGTGTTCACGTCGATGACCGTGAGCGCTTCGGTCATCTCAATGACGATGTACCCCCCTGATTTCAGCCAGACCTTCCGGCCCAAAGCCCGGCTGACCTCCATCTCGATGCCGTAATAATCGAAGAGCGGCTCCTCTTTGTCGTACTCCTCCACCGACGATCGGATCTGGGGCATGAAAGACTCGCAAAAATCCAGAATTTTTCGATACTCTTCGCCGGAGTCCACCAGGACCCGCTCCACATCCTGAGTGAAGAGATCGCGGATGGCCCTGAGGGTGATGTCCAAGTCCTTGTGGACCAAGCTTGGAATCGGGCTGGTCGCTTTTCGTTTTTGGATGTTGGCCCACATTTTCATGAGAAAATCGAGGTCCTGGAGGAGTTCCGGCTCGCCTTTTCCTTCCGAGGCCGTGCGCACGATCAACCCGCAACCGGCCGGTTTGATTTTCTGAATGAGTTCGCGGAGGCGCTTCCGTTCGGCCTCGTTCTCGATCCGCCGGGAGATGCCGATATGATCCACCATGGGCATGAGAACCAGATGGCGGCCGGGGAGGGAGATGTGCGAGGTGATCCGGGCCCCCTTGCTCCCCAAGGGCTCTTTGGAAACCTGCACCAAAACTTCCTGCCCCTCGTGGAGAAGGTCTTCGATGTGAAAGGGCGTGTCCAGATTTAAAACCTCTTCTTCTTCACTGGGAACCAGCCCATTGCCCTCTTCTTCCCGGGAGCGCATCAACTGCTCCAGGTCTTCGAAGTCCTGGTGAACGTCGGTCACGTAAAGGAACGCGGCTTTTTCCAGGCCGATGTCGACGAAGGCGGCCTGCATACCCGGAAGGACGCGGACCACCCGGCCCTTGTAAATATTTCCGGTGATGCCCTGCTCCGAACTGCGCTCGATGTATAGCTCGACGAGAACCCCGTTTTCCAGCAGAGCCACGCGGGTCTCTCCGGAGGTGACGTTGATCAGGATTTCGCTGGACATGAATCCGATTCCTTAAATTGGACCTGGACCTTTTGAATCGCGGCGAAGGGCCTTTGTCCTTCGGGCCAGCCCAAGATAAACCCCAAGGCTTCTTCGGGCCGCATGAATCCTTCCCGATCCGAACGCAACACCATCTCGATTCGTTTTCCTTCCTCCACGGAAAGAAAATCGACAACGCCCTTGAGATCTAAAGAGCGGTTTTTTCTGGTCCAAACCGCGGGAAATTTTTCCGCCTCCCGAAAGCGCCGGACCGCCTCCGCGGACGCCTCCAGGGAATCTGACAAGAGGATCTTATACTTTACCTTGGCGATCATATCAAAAATAGAAGGGCATTTCAAGGAAATTTCTTGAATTTCCAGGATTTGCACCCCAAAGGGAAGAACCGAATTGATCCGTTTGGGGATTTCCTCCGGCCGGAAACGCCCCTGGATCTGCATGTCGAAAAATTCAGCCTGGCTTTCGTACCCGACGGGCAGGGGGGGGCCGAAAGAAACCCTGGGGAGAGGGTGAAATCCCTGGGAAAAAACCAGAGGGATTTGGGCCCGGCGGAAGGCCCGGAGCAACAGGCGGGTTAATTCAAGGTGCCCCAAATACTTGGCTTGGCCGGATTTGGAGAAACGGATTCGAAACCGGCGAACGGGAAAGGAAGAATCGGGTCGCTTCTCGGGGGGGCGGGATGACGGAAAATCCTTCTCCTCCCCGGAGGCGAGGCGATTGCTCAAACCGTCCCCGCCGAAACAAACCCCGCACCCGTTGCAGGAAGCCCGGCGGCAATCGGCGGTCGCGATCCCCTGGAAGGCTTTTTCCCGTTCCTCGCGAAGGAATTTTTCCGAAACGCGGGGGTCCAGGTGGCTCCAGGGAAGAACCTCGCCCAAATCGCGCGGCCGGGAAGTGAAAAAATGGGGATCGATGCCGGTCTCCTCGAAGGCCATATTCCAGAACTCGAACCGAAAATGGTCTCCCCACCCGTCCAGGCGGCTTCCCTTGCGGTAGGCGGATTCCAGCACCCGGCCGAGACGGCGGTCGCCGCGCGCAAAGACTCCTTCCAGGAGACTCAGGTTCGGGTCCGACCATTTCAGGCGGATCCCCTCGCGCTCCAGTTTCTTCCGCAGAAGAGTTTGTTTTCTCCGCACATCATCGGGGGAATCCTGCGCCTCCCATTGAAAGGGCGTGTGGGATTTGGGAATGAAGGTGGAGATGCTGATGTTGATCTGGGCGGAGCCTTTGGTCTTTCTGGCTTCCCGGAAGGCTTTTTGACAGAGCGACACGATGGCGTCGAGATCCTCTTCGGTCTCCGTGGGCAGGCCGATCATAAAATACAGTTTTACCAAACGCCACCCGGCCGCAAAGACCTTTTGAATGGTTTGGAGAAGATCGGCTTCGGTGTTTCCTTTGTTGATAACCCGGCGCAGCCTCTCGGTCCCCGCTTCCACGGCGAGAGTGAAACCCGTCTTCCGGATTTCCCGAATCTTGTGAATCAGGGCGGGGGTCAGGGTTTCGACTCGAAGGGACGGGAGGGAGACCGCCACCTGGGTCCCGCAGTAGCGATCGATGACAAAGGACAGCAGGGGTTCGATCCCGGAGTAGTCTCCCGTGCTCAGAGAGAGAAGCGAAACCTCGTCGTGGCCGGTGGCCTTCAGGCCCTCTTCGATGAATTCGAGGATGTTTTCCGGAGACCTTTCCCTCAGGGGTCGGTAAATCATTCCGGCTTGGCAGAAGCGGCAGCCTCGGGTGCAGCCCCGGGCGATTTCAATGTTCAGGCGGTCGTGGATCACCTGCAGAAAAGGCAGGATGGGGCGGCCGGGAAAGGGGCCCCGGTTCAGATCCGCGAGCACCCTCCGGCGGACGAAGGGGGGCGTTTCTTTCCGGGGGAGGATCCGCTCGATCCGCCCGTCGGGTTGATAGGTCACGTGGAAATGAGAAGGGACATATACCCCTTCCAGACGGGAAAGCCTTTGGAGCAAGTCCTCTTTGGATTCCCGGCTTTCCCGCGCGGCGATGACTTCCCGGGCGATGTCCAGAACCGCCTCCTCCCCGTCTCCCAGAACAAAGGCGTCGAAGAAGTCGGTCAGAGGCTCCGGATTGAGGGCGCAAGGCCCGCCGCCGATGACGAGGGGGAAAGCCGCCCCCCGCTCCGCGGCCCGGAAGGGGATGCCGGCCAGATCGAGAATGTTGAGGACCCCGGTGTAGTTGAGTTCGTATTGCAGGGAAAAACCGAGAACGTCAAAATCCCTGAGGGGTAGGGCGGATTCGAGAGACGTCAAGGGGAGGCCGAGAGTCCGCAGATCTTTCTCCATGTCCGGCCAGGGGGCGAAAACGCGTTCGCAGGCGATTTCCGGGGATTGGTTGAGAAGATGATAAAGGATCTGAAACCCGACATGGGACATTCCGACCTCGTATACGTCCGGAAACGCCAGGGCGAACTTAAGGCCCACCTGGGATAAATCTTTGACGACCGCGTTGATCTCTCCGCCGGTGTATCGGGAGGGTTTGGAAACGTTGAGCAGGTGTTCTTGATTCATAATAAAAATCTTAGCATTCCCTCAACGGGATGGCAATGAAGGAAGCGTCCGATCCTTCCTTTCAGCTGGAGAGGATGGGAAAAAGGTTGAAGGAGAAGGAATCTGCACCCATTTAGTGACGGGGGGGCGGCAGGCTTTGTTGTTGGCCTGGGGGTTTGGGCGGTACGCGCCGGAAGCATCGGTCGGGATGAGCAGAGATTCGGAGAAAACCCTGAGACTCCGATATCAGCGGCGGGAGGCCTTGGCCCCCGCCCCGTCCACGAAGAAATCAGCGCCTTATGGTTCCAAGCGTAGCGCCCGGACCTCCAGGCCAGGGCACCTCCTGGTATTCCCGCCGGACCTGAATCCGTAGCGGCTCCCCCCCTTAACTGCAGGGTTACAAGGAAGCTTGATATTCTTCTTGCCGATATACGGGCCTTGTGTTAAAAAAATAGATCGATTCCGAGGTTGAAGAAGGGAGAGGAACATGAATTTGCGAGCCCGCGTGTATGTGGAAAAGCAGAAAAAGGAAGTGGAAGACAAGCTGACTGCCCGGCTGGCGGCGCTGAAGGGAAAGGCGATCAGCCCCGCGAAAATTCAAAAGGACACAACGGTTCGCCGCCTCAAGGCCGAGCTGCGACATGCGAATGTGAGGCTGGCGAGCATCGTCGCCCAAGAAAAGCTGAACCAGGAAAGGGTCCTGGCAAGAGAGCAGAAGATCGCGGCCAAAAAGGCGGAGCGCGAGGCGGCCCTAAAGGGAACCGCCGCCGAGCCGGCCGAAAAGAAAGAAAAGAAAGGCAAAAAGGGGAAACCGGAGAAAGAGGCCAAACCGGAAAAAAAGAAAGAAAAGAAAGAGAAAAAGCCCGAACCGGCGCCGGAGACCAAGTAGAATCCGCCGGGAATCCCCCCCCCCTTTGCCCCTCCTTTGCAGGCTGGAGCAAAGGGGAGGGGTTTGGATTTGTTTTCCTTGGATAGAGATCCCCCGCCGCTCGGTTTTGGCGCGCCAAAAACCCGATAGTCCGCAGAAGAAGCGGGGGGCTTTGGCCCCCGTCCGCGAAGAAATCAGCTTATGGTTCCAAGCGTAGCGCCCGGACCCCCAGGCCACGGCACCTCCTGCTATTCACGCCGGACCTGAATCCGTAGCGGCTTCCCCCCCCTTGACTGAAGGGTTACAAAAAATCTGCCATTTTTCTTTACGGGTTTCCGGGTTAATGGTATACCTATATCCAATTCCTCGGCGAATGCAAATGGGCAAAATGCCGGAATATCTTTAAAATAACAGGAGGTGCGTATGGCCGTTTTGATTACGGGAGGGTACGGGTTGATTGGGTCGACCCTGGCGCGGATGCTGGTTGAAAAAGGGGAGAAAGTCTGGGTGTTCGACAAATTTACCCCGGCCCAGCGTTTTCAGGGGATCGCCGATTCGATCCGGACGATATCGGGGGATTTGGCGAATTCCTCGAAGGTGATGGAAGCCGTCAAAGAAAGCAGCCCCCAGGTGATCTTCCACCTGGGAGGGATGCTGTCGCTGCCCTCCAACGCGGATCCGCAGTCCGCCTACGCGACCAATGTGGCCGGGACGTACCACGTGCTGGAGGCGGCGCGCCTTTTTCAGGTCCCCAAAGTGATCTTCACCAGCACCATTGCCACATACGGGCTTGATATTCAGAAGGAGGTGATCGACGACTTCACCCTGCAGCGGCCCATCACGATGTACGGAGCCACCAAGGTCTTCGGAGAGCTGCTGGGGAGGTTTTACCGGACCAAATACAACCTCGATTTTCGCGCCGTGCGTTTTCCCGCCATTATCGGGCCCGGAGCCAAGACGGCCCACATCTCCATTTACAATGCCTGGGCCGTGGAAAAGGCTTTCTACAACGAACCCTACGAAATTTTCGTGGAGCCGCAGATCCGCTGCCCCATTCTCTATTTCAAGGACGCGGCCCGGTCGCTGGTCCTTCTAAATTCGGCGCCGCCCGAGGCCGTCCAGATGATCTGCTACCTGATCGCAGGGATCAAACCCATGACTTCGGCGGCCGAACTGGAAGCGGCGATTCGGAAACATTTCCCCAAAGCCGCCCTGTCTTACAAGCCCGACCCCCTGGCCATGGCCTTCCACGGCAAAAACCAGGCCATTAAATTCGAAGACGCGGCGGCGCAAAAAGAGTGGGGATGGAAGCCGGAGTATTCGCTGGAGAAGACGATCGAAGATTTTTACGCCGAACTGCGGAAAAACCCGGAGCGGTACCAGTAGGAGATAAAAAAAGGGGCGATTCGGAGAATCGCCCCTTTTTCCTGATTTCGGGCTCTACTTCTTCTTGGGAGCCAGAATCGCTTTCAAGGCCGCGGCGGGCACCGCTTTCACGACTTTTTTGGCCGGGATCTTGATCGGTTCCCCGGTCTGCGGGTTCCGGCCGATGCGGGCTTTGCGATGCTGCACTTTCACCGTTACGAAACCCGGAAAAGCCAGCTTGTCCCCCTTCTTGATGATCTTTGCGGCCAGATCCGCCTGCTCGACTAAAAACGCGCCGACCTGTTTCTTGGTCAATCCGAGCTTTTCGGCGAAGTAGGCAACGACCTGCGTCTTGGTCATGGGCATATTTCCTTCCTCCTTTTCGATTTGAATGAACGACCTGCAAAATAATGAAGGACCCGGGAGGAGACTCCCGGTCGATCTCAGGCTTTGATCAGCGAATCACCATGAAGTCCACGCGGCGATTTTTCGCCCAGGCGGCATCGTTCTGTCCCCGGTCGGCGGGGCGCTCGAACCCGTAGCTGATGGTTTCGAGGCGGTTGCGGGAAATTCCCAGGCCCTCCAGGAAACTTTTCGCGGCGTCCGCGCGCTTCTGACCCAGCGCCAGATTATATTCGGCGGTGCCGCGCTGGTCGCAGTTCCCCTCCAGGCGGACCCGGATTTGCGGGTTGGCCTTCAGCCATTCGGCGTTTTTCATCAAAACGCTTTTTTGATCTTCCCGGATGGACCACTGATCATAGCTAAAATACACCGTTTCCAGCTGCGCCTTTTTCATGGCCGCTTCGCGGGCCAGGGCCTCCTGCCGGGCTTTATCCTCTTGGAGAGCTTTTTCGCGGAGAGCCTTGTCGCTCAGCTCCTGCTCGCGGATTCTTTTCTCCCGTTCCGCCTCGGCGGCCCGGTCCGGGGAGACCGTTTCGGACTTGATATCCGGGCGGGTTTCGGGCTTGGTTTCCGAGGGTCGGCGGTCATCCCCGGGCAAGGAGTAGGGCCTGGCGTCAGACTGAATGGTTTTCCCCCCGCAACCCAGGAAAAGGCCCAACCCTAAAACGAGCGCGGCGGCGGCCAGAAATTTTAGAGTTTTCACGATGCCCTCTCCTTTCAGGAAATTATTAAGAGAGATTATCCGCACTCGAAGAGCCTGTCAAGGGGAAAATTTCAAAAAAGCGTAACCCTTGAGTCACGGGTGGCCAGTCGCCACGGATTAAGGTCCGGGGGAAAGGCTAAGGGGCGCCCCGGCCTGGGGGTTCGGTCGGTCCGCTTGGAACCACAAGGCGGTGATTTCTTCGTGGAGGGGGCGGGGGCCAAGGCCTCCCGCATCCTTCGGCGGAGATTCGGTGCTTTCTCCTATTCTCTGCCCATCCCGGCCGATGCTTCCGGCGCGTACCGCCCGAACCTCCAGGCCACAACAAAACTTGCCCCGGGCCACCCGTGACTGAAGGGTTACAAAAAAATTCGAAATCCGCCCGGAAAATGGAAAAATCGCAGCCAGAAAGAACAGAGGAAATTCCCCGGAAGCCTTTCGACCCGAGCGGGAAATTCTTTCTCCTTGGCAGAATAATCGGAGTTTGTTAAGGTATGGGAAAACCGAGAGGAGGAGAGGGGAATGAAGGTTCTGGGAGTTTTTGGGAGCCCGCGGAGGGGCGGGAATACGGAGGCGCTCCTTAAAGAATTCCTGCGGGGGTGCCGGGATGCTCGGGCCGAGGCGGAGGAGATTTATCTTCGGGATTTGAAAATCACCCCGTGTCTGGAAATCTATGCCTGCCGCAAGGACGGCAAATGCCCGATCCGGGACGACATGCAGAACCTGTATGGGAAGATCGTCGACGCGGACCTCCTCGCCCTTGCCTCGCCGGTTTTTTTCTACTCGGTGAGCGCCCAAGCGAAAGCCTTCATCGACCGCTGCCAGGCTTTCTGGGCTCAAAAATATCTGTTGAAGCAGCCGGTCGCCCCGGGGAAGGAAGGCCGGAGGGGGGTTTTCATTTCCGTGGGGGGCTCGCAGGGGGAAAAGGTGTTCGACGGGGCCATCATGACGATGAAGTATTTTTTCGACTCCGTGGATATGGCTTTCTGCAAATCCCTGCTCTATCGCGGGATCGACGCCAAAGGAGAGATCCTGGCCCATCCTACGGCTCTGGTTGACGCCTACCTCCTGGGAAAGGAGCTTGCGGAAAAATAGCTGGAACAGAGAGCCGGCGGCCTGGAGGCGGACTCCCTGAACTTGTCTCTGTCGGAAGAGTTGGGGGCGGAAGGCCGCCGAGGATGGAGGAACCCGGCCTCCGAAAGGAGAAAGACCCTGAACGAGGAAATGATCCAAAAACTGTTTCACCCCGCCGCCGGGGCGGGCGACCTGCAGGCCTACCGGGAGCGGGAAGAGAACCTTCTCGTCGTGTCTCCCCACCCGGACGACGACGTCCTCGGGGCCGGAGGATCCATGGCCCTGGCCGCGGAGCAGGGGAAGGGGGTGTTCAGCGTCTACGTCACGACCGGCGGGGGAAGCCCGCAGAGGGAGCCCCGGATCTCCGCGGAGGAAATGGCCGCGCGCCGGGAAAAGGAAGCGCTGATTTCTCTGCGGGCGATCGGAGCCGCAGGCGGTTTTTTCCTGAGGCATCAAAGCCCGGGCCTGAGGGGAGACGCGGGCGCCGAGGTCCGGGAGGAGTTGACGCAGATCCTGAGGATGCTGAAGCCTGCGGACGTTTACCTGCCCGCTCCCTACGAGCGCCACCCGACGCATCAAATCACCGTTGCCCTGACCCTCGACGCCCTTCGATCCGCCGGGGTTCGGCCGGCGAAGGTCTACGGGTACAGCCTGTGGGGATCGTTCTGGGGAGGGAAGAAAAGGATCGTCCGGGACATCGGCTCCGTGATCGGGAAAAAAGTGGAGGCCGTGATCGCCCACGCCAGCCAGATTGCGTACAAGAATTACCACCAGGGGATTCTGGGAAAAAACAACTTTGAGGCGGTCTTCTGGGAGAGCCACGAAATCCAAAAATCCTCGTTCGTGGAAATCTTTTTGGACATGGGCGAACTTCTCACCCGCAAGGACTTGTCCCTCCGGGCGTTTGCGCAGGAGGATTGGGAAAGTTTTCAAAACGCCTATTTGTGATGGTCTCGTAATAAGTCTGAAAATGGGGTATTCCGTCATTCCCGTGAAAACGGGAATCCAGTCTTTTCAATATCTTGGCAGATTCTGGATTCCCGCCTGCGCGGGAATGACGACTTTTTACGAGTTCATCATTTGTCGGCATCTTGATTCGCCTGGGGCCTCATTCCCGACGGGTAACCCTTCATTCAAGGGTGGGAAGCCGCTACGGATTCAGGTCCGGCGTGAATACCAGGAGGTGCCCTGGCCCGGGGGTCCGGGCGCTACGCTTGGAACCATAAGGCGTTGATTTCTTCGTGGAGGGGGCGGGGGCCAAGGCCTCCCGCCGCTGAGATCGGAGTCTCAGGCTTTTCTCCGAGTCTCTGCTCATCCCGACCGATGCTTCCGGCGCGTACCGCCCAAACCCCCAGGCCAACAACAAAGCCTGCCGCCCCCCCGTCACTGAATGGGTACCCCGGCGGGTCGTTTTTCCTTGACAAAGCCGCCCTTTTTTTGTATGTAATTAGCGCTTTCGCCCGATCAATCCTCGTAAGCATCCAATTTGAAATTTCGGCAAACTTTTTTTGAAGCCAAACGGGGCGCGGGAAAGATTTTCCTTTCATATCCAGCTGCGAATGGCGGTTTGGAAGCAAGCGCCTTGCGGTTCCAAGCTTCGATTTGCAGACCCACGGCGGTGAGGAAGATATGCTGCTGTCTCTTGAGGAAATCCGGGTGTATTATGGAAAATTTCCCGCCCTGAACGGGGTGACCCTGAAAGCCGATAAGGGCGAAATCGTGACTCTCCTGGGGAGCAACGGCGCGGGAAAGACAACCCTCCTCAAAACCATTTCGGGCCTTTTGAAAGTCCGGTCGGGCGCCGTCGCCTTTGCGGGAAAGCGAATCGAAAACCTGCCGCCGAATGCCATTGTCGGTCGAGGCATTTCCCAGTGTCCGGAGGGCAGAAAACTTTTCCCGGAAATGACGGTCCTGAAAAACCTGCGGCTGGGCGCCTACGTCCGCCGCCGGGACAACCCGGGAATCGCCGCCTCGCTTGAAGAAGCCTTTGCCCTCTTTCCAATTCTTTCCCAAAGAGCCAAGCAGTTGGCCGGGACTCTCTCCGGAGGGGAGCAGCAGATGCTGGCCATGGGTCGGGCCTTGATGTCCAACCCCATCCTGCTGTTGCTTGACGAACCTTCCTTAGGGCTGGCCCCGTTGGTGGTCCGGACCCTTTTTCAGACGATCCAGAAGATCAATGCCCGGCAAACGACGATTTTTCTGGTTGAACAGAACGCCTCGCAGGCCCTGCAGGTTGCTCACCGCGGCTACGTCATGGAAACCGGGCAAATCGTTCTTTCCGGAAACAGCCGCGACCTCTTGAATGATGAGAAAGTCAAACAGGCGTATTTGGGCGCTTAAATTCAACGCTTTCTTTCCAAAGGAGGGGACATGAAACATCGGGTTGTGGGGATTCTCGGAGGAGCGGTTTTCTTCTTGAGCATTTTCCTTGTCCCCCCCGCCGGGGGAATGGAGGTTATCAAGCTGGGTTTCACAGGCCCCTTGAGCGGAGGGTCGGCCAAATACGGAAAAAACTCCGAGGCCGGTTTGTTGATGGCCATGGAGGAAATCAACGGGAAGGGCGGAATCACCGTGGCCGGGAGGAAAAATAAGGTCGAGATCATTTCCCTCGACGACCGGTACAAACCCGACCTCGCCGTGCAAAACGCGCGGCGCATGGTCTCCTTGGACAAAGTCCCGGCGGTCTTCTGCCCGCACAGCGGCGGCATCCTGGCCATGATGAATTTTAATGAAAAGGAAGATTTCATCATCATGGGATATACCACCCATCCCAAAATTGTGGAAATGGGCAACAAATTGGTAATCCGGATTCCCGCCGATATCCGGGCTTACGCTTCCGCCTTCATCGAACGGGCCAAAGAGCGGGGGGTCAACAAGGTGGCGGCGCTCCCCGGCGTCCATGAATACGCCAAAATCTGGCTGGATATTTTCAAGGAAGAATGGGCCAAGCGCGGGGGGGCGCTTACCGATGTGAGCTCCGCCGACTACTCGAAAGAAACGGATTTTTACACCCACCTCACCAAAATCCTCTCGGGCAAACCGGACGCCATCCTCCTCATCGGCGCCTCCGAACCGGCGGCGCTCATCGTCAAACAAGCGCGGGAGCTCGGGTTCAAAGGCCGGTTTCTCCTTGCCGACCAGGCCAAGATGGAGGAAATGGTCAAGATTGTCTCCATGGATAAGCTGGAAGGTTCGATTGGGCTTACTCCCCTCTACGACCGCCCGATTCAGGATGCCGCCATTTTCACCAAGGCCTATCAGAAGCGGTTTGGCGAGGGCGAAGCCTGCACGACCGAAACGGCCCAACACTATGAGAGTCTGGGCCTTCTGGTCTATGCCATGGAGATCGCCGGAACAACCTCCGATGTCCGGAAGATCCGGGCAGCCATGCCCCAGGTGTTTCCCCTGGAAAAGCGGGGCATGCTTACCCCTTCGGGTCTTTTTGCCCTGCGGGAAAATGGGGCGGAGATCCGGATCGTTTACGGAACCGAAGTGATCGGCGGCAAATGGGGCGAACCCTTTCCGATTCGGTACTGAGGGGCGCGAAGGAGTCCTTCTTTCCTCTGGGGCGCCCAGGGTGGGGAGGAGAAAGACGAAATGAGATTCGAATCAGCCGAGGGGCCGTCAAAAAGATTCGCGACTGTAAATTCCTGCAGGGAGGAGAAAGCATGAAAAGATTACAATTTGGGATCGTCGGGGGGGTCATTCTGGCGCTAACGGTTTTCCTTGCTCCGGGCCGGGCTGCGGATGTTCTCAAAGTCGGCTTTACCGGTCCCTTGAGCGGGGGAACGGCCAAGTATGGGAAAAATTGCGAGGCGGGGATGATCATGGCCATGGAGGAGATCAACGCCAAAGGAGGCGTTTCCATCGGGGGAAAAAAATTCAAAATCGAGATTTCCTCTCTCGACGATCGCTACAAACCGGATCTGGCCGTCCAGAACGCCCGGCGTATGGTGTCTTTGGATAAAGTTTCGGCGGTTTTCTGCCCCCATAGCGGCGGAATTCTGGCCATGATGAATTTTAACGAAAAGGAAGATTTCATCGTCATGGGGTACACCACCCATCCCAAGGTGGTGGAAATGGGGAACAAGCTGGTTATCCGCATGCCCCCCGATATTCGGGCGTACGCCTCCGCCTTCAGCGATCGAGCCAAGGAACGGGGGATCAAAAAGGTGGCGGCCATTCCGGGGGTTCATGAATACGCCAAAATCTGGATGGATATTTTCAAGGAAGAATGGGCCAAGCGGGGGGGAACGCTCACCGATGTCAACCCGGCCGATTACACGAAAGAAACGGATTTTTACACCCATGTGACCAAGGTGCTTGCCGGCAAACCCGACGCCATCCTCTTGATCGGCGCCTCCGAACCGACCGCGCTGATCGTGAAACAGGCGCGGGAGCTGGGATTCCAAGGGAAATTCATCCTCGGAGACCAGGCGAAGCTGGATGAGATGATCAAGGTGGTCCCCATTGAAAAACTGGAAGGGACCATTGCCGTCACCCCCCTTTACCACCGTCCCATCAAGGATGCGCCGACCTTCACCCAGGTTTACAAAAAGCGATTCGGCGAAGGCGAAGTCTCCACGTTCGAAGCCGCCAGCCACTATGAGAGTCTCTACCTCCTTGCCTATGCCATGGAGATCGCGGGAACGAGTTCCCAGGTGCAAAAGATTCGGGCGGCGATGCCGCAGGTCTTTCCTTTGGAAAAACGGGGCACGCTGGCCCCCACAGGGTCTCTTACGGACTGCGGGAGAACGGCGCCCAGTTGCGAATCACCTATGGAACCGAAGTGATTGGCGGCAAGTGGACGGAGCCCTTCGGGATCAAATACTGATTAGGGTATAGGGAGCGGGCAGGGAGTAGGGTGCAGGCGTAGGAAATCCTCTCTCCGAATTTTTGCGGCTTGTCTGGCTGGGGCGGGCGGCGTCCGCCCCGGTAACCGAAACCATCGGGCCGGTGAATTTTCCGGGATCACCAAGAACATGGGGAAAGGCGGAACATGGTTCTCCTGCTCCAGCAAATCCTGAACGGAATCATGCTCGGGTCGGTTTATTCCCTGGTTGCCCTGGGCCTGACGCTGATTTACGGAATCCTGCACATTCCCAATTTCGCGCATGGCCACAAATACATGCTGGCCGCGTTCACCAGTTTTTTCCTGGTCACCAATTACCACACCAATTACTGGGTGGCGCTGATCATGGCCATGGCGATCCTGGGCGTGGTGGGGGTGGGGGTGGAGCGCTTCGTCTATCGGCCCCTCCGGAACGCCCCCCACATCAATTCCTTCATCGCGGCCATCGGTTTGCTCCTGATCCTGGAGAGCTTCGCCCTGATCCTTTTCGGGCGCGGATTTCCGCCGATTCCCGTCCCTTTATGACCAGCCGATTCACCTTTTCGGCGTCGAGGGTAACGCTGCAGCGGCTGCTCGTCATTCTCGCGGCAGCCGTGCTCATCCTGCTCCTGCAGCTCTTTTTGAAACGCACCTGGGTCGGGGCCACGATCGAGGCCGTTGCCCAGAGCCCGGAGGGGGCCCAGCTCGTCGGGATCAGCATCGACCGCGTATCCAGCCTGACCTTTGGCCTGGGAACCGCCCTGGCCGCCGCTGCCGCCACCCTGATCGCCCCCATCTTCTTGGTCTATCCCACGATGGGCGCAGTCCCGAACCTGAAAGCCTTTGTGGTCATCATCATCGGGGGAATGGGGTCCATCCCGGGGGCGGTGATCGGCGGGCTCATGCTCGGGCTGATCGAGTCTTTGGGAGGAGGGTTCATTTCCACGGATTACAAAGATATCTTTGCTTTCGGCGCCCTGGTAACCTTTCTGACGTTCCGGCCCATGGGACTTTTCGGAAAGGGGGCCCGATGAAAGGCAACCCGTCAAACCTGGATCATCGCCGGCGGTTATTCTGCTGGCCCTTGTTCTCCCGCAAGTGGTGACCAATAAGTATTACCTGAACATCCTGATCATGAGCGGCATCTGGTCGATCGTCGCCTGCTCCTTGAATCTGGTTCTGGGATACACCGGCCAGGTGAACTTGGCCCACGGCGCTTTCTTCGGCATCGGGGCTTACGCCTCAGCCCTGATGATGCTGAAGCTGCAGATGAATTTCTGGCTTGCCCTGCCCCTTGCCGCCGGCATTGCCGGATTCTTCGGGTTTTTGATCGGCCTTGCCGGCCCTGCGCACTAAAGGGCTCCTACTTCGCGATCGGCACCTTGTGTTTCAATATCATTGTAACCCTGATCATCGATCGCTGGGAAGGTTTGACGGAAGGGGCGCGGGGGCTCATGGGGATTCCCGGGTCCGGCGCCGATTCCCGCTTCCCTGGATCGGCCCGATTACCTTTAAGACCCTGGCCGCCCAGTATTATCTCGTTCTCGGTTTCCTCCTTCTGACGCTTTTGGCCATGAACCGGATTCTGCATTCTCTTGTCGGGCGCACCTTCCGGGCGATTCGGGGAAACGAAGAACTGGCGGAATCCGTGGGAATTCCACGCCATGCGGGTCAAAATCGTTTCCTTCACGACCAGTTGTTTCTTTGCCGGGATAGGCGGGGTCCTTTATGCTTCCTACATCGGCTTCCTCAGCCCGGAATTGACCGATTATCATGTAAGTTTCGATGCGCTGATTTACATCATGATCGGAGGCGTGGGGACCATGGCCGGCCCGATCATCGGCACGCTGCTCTTTGTCACGATCCCCGAAACCCTGCATGTCGCCGCCGAGTATCGGCTGCTCGTTTACGGGCTGATCCTGATCCTCATGATCATCTATCTGCCTCGGGGGATCGTGGGCGGGATCGGCAGCTTGGGGAGAAAAAAGACAAAGGAGGGTCCATGAACGCAATTCTGGCAGGTGAGGGCCTCTCCCGTTTTTTCGGCGGTCTCGCAGCGGTAGTGGATCTGGATTTCGAGGTGCAGGCGGGTGAGATCCTCAGTTTGATCGGCCCGAACGGGGCCGGGAAAACAACCGTCTTCAACCTGATCACCGGCACGCTTCTGCCGACGCGGGGCAGGCTCAGTTCCTCGAAAAGGAGATCACGGGGCTACGGCCCCACGACACGGCGGCTTTGGGCATCGCCCGGACCTTTCAGACCACCACCCTATTTCCGGAAGAAACGGTTCTGGATAACCTGATCGTTGGATTCCGCTGCCGCACGCGGATGGGGATCTGGGATGCCCTGTTCCGGACCGGCCGCGCGCGGGAGGAGGAGGAAAAAAGCCGACGGAAAGCCGAGGAAACCCTGGCCTTCATCGGCCTGGCCGACCGGGCTTCCGAACTGGCTAAAAACATTCCGCAGGAAGCGCAGAAACGGCTGGCGGTCGGTTTGGCTCTGGCCACGGAACCGAAGCTGCTATTGTTGGACGAACCCATGGGCGGACTGACGGAGGAAGAAAATGCCGGCATGATGCAGCTGATCCAGAAAATTCGCGGGCACGGCATCAGCATTCTGCTCATCGAACATAAAATGAAGATGGTCATGAAAATTTCCGACCGGATTGTGGTTCTCAACTACGGGCGGAAGATCGCCCAAGGGACACCGGAAGAGGTCAGCGGGAATCCCGAAGTCGTCGAAGCGTACCTCGGCGCCGGATATGGGGAATGAATCGGCGGCAAAGGGGATGGCCTCGTAAAAAGTTCAGCTGCGGCTTTCCTTTTCAACTTCGCCGGGGCCGCGTATCCGCAGGCACGCTGTCCTCCTCAGTTTTAGGAATTTTGCAGCCGAAGCTTTTTGCGAAGCCATCCGGATCGTTTGCGGAGGAATCGGAATGGAAAGACCCTGGCTGAAATTTTATGAAGAGGGAATCCCTCCCCGTCTGAGGTATCCCCACATCCCGGTGCCCAAAATCCTGGAGGACGCCGCCCGGGATTTTCCAAAAAATGAAGCGATAATTTTTCTGGGGGGAAGGATCACGTATGAAGTTTTGGGAGAATGGGTGGAACGGTTTGCCTCCGGTCTCTCCCAGCTTGGTTTCAAAAAGGGGGAGCGGATGGCGCTCATGCTCCCCAACTGCCCCCAGTACATCGTCGCCTATTACGCCGTTTTGAAGCTCGGCGGGATCGTGGTGAACGTCAACCCCATGTATGTGGAGCGGGAGCTGGCTTATCAGTTGAAAGACTCTGGGGCCGAGGGCATCCTCACGCTGAAAGAGATCCTCCCGCGGGTGCAGGCCGTGCAAAGCCAGGTGTCGCTGCAACGCATCCTCCTCACGGATCTGGCCGACTCCCTGCGGGAGACGGTCCCGGAAAAAATCGGGGCCAGCGGGGATTGCCCGGTTTTGGCCTACGGGAAAGTCCTCGAAATGGGCCAGACGGCCCCGCCGCCCTTCGTCGAGGTGGATCCGGAGGAAACGGCCCTCCTGCAGTACACGGGAGGAACCACGGGAGTCAGCAAAGGCGCCATGCTCACTCACCAAAATCTGGTGTCCGACGTGGTCCAATGCGTGGCCTGGAACGTCGATGCCGTGCGGGGGCAGGAGCGGATGCTGGCGATGATTCCGTTTTTCCATGTTTACGGGATGACCGTCGCCATGAACGAGGCCCTCTATTTGGCGGCGACGATCATCCTCCTCCCGAGATTCAATGTAGACGACGCCCTGGAAGCCATCAACACCCATCGGCCCACCCGTTTCCCCGGCGTTCCCACCATGTATATCGCCATCAACAACCATCCCCGCGTCCGGGAATACAACATCTCCTCGATCAACGTGTGCAGCAGCGGGTCCGCCCCCATGCCGGTGGAGGCCCTGAAAAAATTCGAAGAGCTGACCGGAGGGAAAATCAGCGAGGGATACGGTCTCACCGAAGCTTCCCCCGTGACCCACGCCAACCCCTTCTTCGGGAAGCGCAAAATCGGATCCATCGGTCTTCCCCGGCCGGATACGGATGCGAAGATCGTGGACCTCGAAACCGGGGAAAGAGACCTTCCTCCGGGAGAGGAGGGGGAACTCTGCATCCGGGGACCCCAGGTCATGCGCGGGTACTGGAATCGGCCCGAGGAGACAAGGATGACCCTGCGCAACGGGTGGCTTTACACCGGCGATATCGCCAAGATGGACGAGGAAGGGTATTTCTTCATCGTGGACCGGAAAAAAGACATGATCATCTGCGGGGGGTACAACGTGTATCCCCGGGAGATCGAAGAGGTGCTGTACCAACACCCGAAAATCCAGGAGGCCTGCGCGATCGGCGTCCCGGACGCGTACCGGGGAGAAACCGTGAAGGTGTTTGTCGTGTTGAAGGAGGGGCAGACGGCAACGGTCGAGGAAATGATCGAATACTGCCGGACCCATCTCGCCCGGTATAAGGCGCCTACGCTCGTCGAGTTTCGAAAAGAGCTGCCCCGGTCCCAGGTGGGGAAAGTCCTGCGAAAAACCTTGCGGGAGGAGGAAGGACGGAAGGAAGGCTGAGGGGCGACCCTGATATAGCTCATGGCGATGGAAAGGGATCTGGGGGAGGATAGACTGAGAGAGAATCGCCGTTCTCCTTTTCCTAAAACGACGGGTTGGAAGGCCATGAAGATCATCCGGGAAATCAAATGTCCGCACTGCGGGAAAAACCAAATGACGGACGCGGAGGCGCTGTGGGAAGAGAATTTATTCTGGCGGCCCTGCGAATTTTGCAAACGGTATGGTTTGTACCGGACCCTTCGAAAAAAGCTGACCTCTATCCGGGAGTGGATGCTGGCCCTTTTTTGTCTGTTTGAGAACCGCCTCCTGGATCGTCCGTACTCCGCAAAAAAAGAAGAATAGCTCCATCCCCTCCTTTCAAATCCACTTCCCTTTTGAAAGATTTCACCCATCCACGTCCTTCTCTTTTGCACCACCGCGGGATGACCTCGCGGAGGACCCCTCTGCCGCCGGGGCTGCTCAGCCCTTTGCCGTATACGATGCGGACGGGGGAAAGGCCGGAGCGAAAGGACGTCTCGACGAATTCCGCGGTCGTCCGCAAGGCTTCTTTGACGGACAGTCCGTGAAGGTCGAGGGTGGGCCGGACTCCGCCGGCCGTGGCTCGCAAGAGGTTTTGGAAGAAGCTTTTTAGTCCCATTTTTTCCGGTCTCCGGGAATAAGGCCTTGTACAAAGTCACCGAAACGATGGTTTCGAAAGGTGAAAAGCATCCGCCCTTCACTGGAATAGACTTTGCTCAGAATAATTTTGGGAAATTTGGAGGAGAAGTCAAGAAGCGGGAGGAGCTCGGCCTCCTTCACTTTTAACATTTGTTTTTGAGGCGAAAGCTTGGACTGGGCGCGGGGGTGGCGGCGCGATTTGCGAAAGCACCGGCCGGGATCTTGGCTTGCATCGGCGAAACCAAAAGAGTTTCCGCAAAGAGAGGCGGAAGGCCTGCGGCCTTAGCCGGGCTCTATGGAAAGACCACTGCCTCGTGGTTTCGCGAAGGGCGATGCCGCGCCCGCGGCCCGGCGGGGGGGTTGAAAATACCCGAATCCCTTATATTTTTTGAAGAGTGAGGGAGGCAAGACGGGAGGAGCCGAAGAAAATGGAAAACGCCCGGATTCTGTTCGCGACGCATTTCGGATGGATGGGTTTGGCCGGAGGGGAGGGCGGGATTCGGCGCATTTACCTCCCGGTGGCGGAAAAAGAACAGGCCTCCGCTCTGCTTCGAAGAGATTTTCCGCTCTTGCCGGAGCGCTTCGCCCCCTTTAAAAGCGAGATCGCGCAGATTGGGGAGTATTTCGCCGGGAAAAGAAAAACGTTTCAGTTCGCGCTGGATTTTTCCAGCGCGACCCCGTTTCAGAGAAGGGTTTACGAAATCCTTCTGACGATCCCATTCGGAGAAGTCCGAAGCTATGGCTGGATCGCGCGGGGCATGGGGAACGAAAAAGCCCTTCGGGCCGTGGGCCATGCCAACGGGAAGAACCAATGGCCCCTCATCGTGCCCTGCCATCGAGTCGTGGGCAGCGACGGATCCTTAACGGGGTTTTCCGCCTTGGGCGGTCTGGGCCTGAAAGCCGGGCTCCTGCGGCACGAGGGGGTCCCGATCGAGGGGGCGAGGGTTCAAGGATTCAAGGGGCCGGGGGAAAAACGAGGAGGATAAAGACCCGGGGACGCGCGCAGGGGAGGCGCCTTCCTCAGAGCGGATCCCGGGTCCTCCCTCTCTTGCCGATCGTGGCGAGGTAAACGGCTGTTTCTTCCGTGCCGTCCGCGCCGACGAGTTGATTCACTTCCTCGTCGAAAAACGCGGCAATGGCGCAGCAACCCAGATTCATGGCGGTGGCGGCCAGATAAAGGTTTTGGGCAAGATGGCCGCTGTCCAGGTATATGTAGCGATAGGCGCGCTGGCGGTATTTCCGGCGGGATCTTTGGATGACCGCCACCCACACAAAGACCACGGCGGCATTGCGGGCGATATCCTGGTCGAGAGCGGCCGCGGCGATGCGGCCGGAAAAGTCTCCGGTTTTTTTTACCTCCAGGGCAAATTCTTCGATATTGAGCCGGTACACCCCGGGGGGCAGATCCTTTACCCGGTTTACGACGAGATAGGTGTCTATGGGGTGAAGAGCCCCGGCGGATGGAGCCGTGCGGAACCAGGGCGCCGGCGCTTGGACCGTGATCCCCTGGGCGGCCCAGACCAGGATGGCCAGTTCCTGAAGGCTGAGGGGGTCCTTGTGGTAGTCGCGGATGGAACGTCGTTTCCTCAAGACCTCCCAGATCCCGGGACCCTGCGAAACCTCGATCGAGGGAAGGGAAAAGGTCCGAGGCGCGAACGGAACCGTTTCTTCTTCCCGCCGGACGAAAACGGCCGAAGGGCGGATGTACTTGGTTTCCTCCTGAAACCGCTCGCCGATTTTCAAATCCTCAGAATCCATGGTTGCCTCCCGAAAAATTTTGGCACAGCCTGTTTTTACGGTCGGACCGGGCCGAATCCTCTGGGGGAGAAGCCCCCTCGCCGGCGAAACCAGTGTAAGGAGATCAGCGGGCGGTGTCAACGATCTTTCTCAGCTCGAATTGACTCAAATTAAATGTTACCGAAATAAGATTTAAAAGGGAGCTTGCCAGCCTTCACTTTCAATTTTTGTTTTTGGGGTAAAAGCTTGGTTGGGGCGCGGCGCTGTCCCCGCGCCCCTGTGGGCGCTTCGAATTATGCGATCCCCCTGTGTTTTTTGAAAAGTGAAGGTGGGCAAGTCTTTCTCAGGTCTTTGTCCGGTTGATGCTGAGGTGCTGGATTTTCTGCGGACGGCAACCCTTCTATATGGGACGGCGGTTCCCTTCTTGGCTTTGCCGACGGCCCTCGTGCCCGGGCAAGGTCAAAGCGCTCGAAATGCTTTCGTCGCCGTCGCCGCTTCCTTTCCGGGTCCCGTTTCCGGATCCAAAGAGGAAAAATGGCGATGAAAAAAATATTGACCCGACCGGGATGTGGTGTGATATAAGGTGCTTATGCGAGAACGGCCTGATCCATTCGCGAGCGCATTTATATATTCCGAGGAATTTTCGAAATTCGAGTACAGCTCAAGCCACCCCTTCAAACCCGTCCGGGCAAAATTGACTTTGGACTTGTGCCGCCGGTACGGCTTGGTGGACCGGCCCTGGATTCGGATTCTTCCCCCTCACCCCACCGATTTTCAGACCCTGGCGGAATTTCATGATGAAACTTATCTGAAGGTTCTGCAGGCCATCGACTCCGACGCCATGGCCCGGGAGCTCTGGCCCGACCTCCACTCAAGGGACGACCTGAAGGGAGATGCCCGGCTGCTGAAATACGGGCTGGGAACAGAGGACAACCCGGTCTTTTCCGGGGTCTACGAGTTTTCCCTCCTGACGGCGGGGGCGACTCTTCTGGGGGCGAGGAAGATCGCCGACGGGGATATTCAGGTGGCCTTCAACCCGGTCGGAGGCTTTCATCACGCCGGCCGCGATCACGCCGAGGGATTCTGCTATGTGAATGACATCGCCGTCGCCGCTATCCAGCTCCTCAAGCAGGGGCTGCGCGTGGCCTTCGTTGACATCGACGCCCACCATGGAAACGGGGTGCAGGATGCCTTTTACGGCGACGACCGGGTTCTGGCGATTTCTTTTCATCAAAACGGCAAAGATATTTATCCCTGGTCCGGTTTCGAGAACGAGATCGGCGAAGGGCGGGGCAAGGGGTTTACGGTCAACGTTCCGCTTCCGGCCGGGACGGACGATGAAATATTCGAGAGCGCCTTTGAAGAGGTCGTTCCCCCTCTGCTGGGCGCTTTCAAGCCGGACATCGTGATCGGAGAACTCGGAGCGGATACGCATCTTGCGGACCCGCTCAGCGATTTGAACCTCACCAACCTCGGGTACAGCCGGGTGGTGGAAAAATTGGCGGGGATCTCTCCCCGCCTTCTGGCCTTGGGGGGGGGCGGGTATGATCTTTACAAGACGGCCCGCAACTGGACGCTGGCCTGGGCGGCTTTGAACGGGCTGGAACCGCGCGATGAGTTCGCGGGGGTGGTCGGCGGAATGATGTTCGGCCCCGAGGCCGATGCCGGGGAAATTTACGACAAGAAATTTGTGACCGGCGGCCGAGCGAAAGAGCAGATCCGCCTGGAAGTCGACCGCGTCCTTGCCGCGATCAAAAATAGCGTTTTCCCCCTCCATCGGATTTGAGGGGCCGGCGGATTTGCCGCCGTGATCCATCCTCTTTTACAGACCCCGCCCGCCTCGGGGGGATTCCCCCAGCCTTTCGGGAAGCAGGAAAATGAGGCCGCTGGAAAGGGCCGTGAGGATTCCCAGGAGTCCGATCCCGAACCGGAAGCTGAGGAGATCTCCCGAAAGACCGAGCAGGTAGGGACCCAAACCGATGCCGAAAATGACCCCGAAGGTTACGATTAATCCCGTAGCCTGCCCCCGCACTTCCTGCTCGAAGACCCGTGAAATCAAGACCAAGGCAACCGGGAAAAAACCCACGGCGATGCTCGCTTGGAGAAAGAGGAGAATTTTCAGCCACTGGAGGTCGCGGTAAACCAGCGCCAGAGTCAGGACGCCGGTGAGGAGCAGGATGACGAAGATCATTTTCCGCAGGCTGAGGCGGTCCACGACAAAACCGGCCGCGAGCGCGACCGCGATTCCTCCGAGCCGCGAGAGGCCGAAGATGGCATGGGCGGACTCGATGGGAATCCGGAGTTCTTTGGTGAGATAAAGAGGAAAGATGAAGTAGAGACCCATATTGGCGGCGGCCGCGAAAAGCCAGATGACCCCCAGGATCCAAAGCGATCTTCTTCTCAGGAGGCCCCAGAAAGGATTGCGGCTTCCTTTTTGGATTTTGACTTCGGGGCCCAGAAAGAGGAGGAGGATCCCGCAGAGCAAAGTCACCGCGCCGATGAGGACGAAAATCCCCCGCCAGGGCAGAAACGTCAGCACCCCCAGGCAGATGAAAGGGGAGGCGAAAATGCTGAAGGAGGCGGCGGAATCGTGGATGGCGATGGTCTTGCCCCAGGTTTTCTCATGGTAGTACGCGGTGATCAAAGGGATGCTGGAGGGCAAGTAGATTCCCGCGGCCAGCCCGAGCAGAAAGGAAAGAATCCGCAGCGGGGGGAAAGAGTGCGCCAAGGGAATCGCCAGGAAGACCAGGGCCGACCCGATCAGACAGAAGGCGATGAATTTCTTGTAGCCGATCCGTCCCCCGAGGAGGCCCGAGGCAAGGAGCGAGAGGCTGTACCCCAAAGACATGAAGGCGAAGAGACTGCTCGCGGCAGCGTGGCTGATGGAAAATTCGTCCTCGATGAGGGGCAGAACCGGCGAGAAAATGGCGCGGGTCGTGAAGCTCAAGAACCATAGAAACCAGATGAAAATCAGGAAAAAAAGGGCGCGGCCCTTTAAACGTTCAAACGGAATCATATCGTATTCTCCGCCGCTCCTGTCTTTTTGGGTTCGGTCACCAGCAAACCGAGCAGGATTGCGGCGATCAGGGCGAAAAGAGCCCCAAAAAGGAAAGCCGCCCGGGGGTGGATCCTCTCCCAGAGGAAGCCCATGATCAGGCTCGCCGGCAAGGCCCCGATCCCGATGGAGAAATGGTAAAGCCCGTAGGCGGTCCCGCGCAAATCGGGTTTCACTAAGGCGGCCACCAAGGCCCGCTCTCCTCCCTCGGTCAAGCCGAAGAAAACTCCGTAAACCCCGAAAAGCGCCCAGATCATCCAGGGTTCTTTCGCCGCGGAGAAACCAAAATAGACAAGGCTGTAAAGGAGCCATCCGCTTAGGATGGTCTTTTTTCTTCCCAAGGTATCCGCGAGGATCCCGCCCGGTGTGCCCGCCAGGGATTTCACGAAATGGAAAAACAGCCAGAGAATGGGGACGAGAGAAACGGCGACGCCCGCATCCCGGGCCTTCAAAATCAGGAAGGCGTCGCTGGAGTTTCCCAAGGCGAAAAGAAAGACGGTGAAGAGAAAGGATTTGAAATTCCGCCCGAACGGCTTGAGGGTCAGCCGGATCGGCTGAAGGCCGGGTTGGGGTTGCCTTTTCATCGTCTCGTGAACCCTGAAAATCAGGATTGACACGGCGATCATTCCCGGGATCGCCGCCAACCAGAAAACCAAGCGGATATCGGAGGTGAAGTGCGCTAAGAGGATAAAGGCGATGAGGGGGCCGACGACGGCCCCGGCATGGTCCATCGATCTCTGGAACCCGAAAGCCTTTCCGGCTTCTTCCTGCGGGGCGGACTCGGCCAGCAGGGCATCTCGAGGGGAGGTGCGAACCCCCTTCCCCAGCCGATCCAAAAACCGAACGATGAGAACCTGCCACCCGGCCGTAGCGGCGGCAACAAATGGCCGAGCCGCCGTCGAGAGAGAATAGCCGATCACAATCAGGGCTTTGCGCTTTCTCAAGCGGTCCGAGAACCATCCGGAGATGAGTTTCAAAAGAGAGGCTGTTGCCTCGGCAACTCCCTCAATCAACCCCAAAAAGGTTGTCCCCACGCCGATCACCGAAATCAGGAAAATGGGCAAAAGGGGGTAGATGATCTCGCTGCTCACATCCGTGAAGAAGCTGACCCACCCCATGGAGACAATATTCCTCGGGAGATTCCCGAAAATCCGCCTTTTTTTCTCTTCCGACCCGGGATGATTCATGTAAAGTATCGAAAAAATTCTAACGATGGTTTACTAAGGATTTCAAAGCGATGAAAGCTTGGTGTTCTCGTAAAAAGTCTATCTGCGGCGTTGCGCTTCAACTTCGTCATTGCGGCCCCTTGGGGTCTCACTCCTCGGTTTTTGCGCGCCTTGCATCTGGAACTCTTTACGAGATCATCAAAGCCGGATGGCTCCAACAAAAGATAGCCTGTTTTTCCCTAAATTCCAATCCAATTTTAGGGGGAGGGATAGGGAGATCTCTGCCTCACCGGAGAAGCTATTAAAAAACTTTAATCATATTAAGAATTTTTATGGCAAGACGGTCTAAAATGGTCTAAATATGCGAAGGATTTAATGTTTTCCATTTCCCGTTTTTTGGAGTATAATAGCTTCGAATTCCGCGGAGCCCGGGCCCGATTTGAAAAAGAATTCGGCCCGGAGGCCGGAGGGGAGCGATGACGAGCCGAATCATCAACTTGCTGCTTGAAAAAGGTTTGATCAGCAAAGAAGATCTGGAGCGGGTATTCCCCCTGGGACACCCCCCGGGTAACATATCTCCGGAAGAAAACCTCTTCAAAACCGGGCTCATAACCCCCGAAGATTTCAGAAAGGCGGCGGAGGAGTTTTTCGGAACCCCTTCGGCCGCCGGCGACGATTTCCCCCGGGAACCCATGCTCTTCAACCACCTCTCGGTTCAGTTCATGAAGGAGTCGAAATTCATCCCCGCCAGTTTGGAGAACAATATTCTCACGGTGATCATGAGCGATCCGGCGGACTTTTATGCCCGGGATGCGATCCGTCTGGCCACGAACCATGAGGTGCGGGTCCTGCTCGGAACCGAGGAAGACATCCTGACGGCGATCGAGCGTTCCTACGGATCCGGAGCCACCTCCATGGAAAAGATCATCGAGGACATGGAGAGCATCCCCGAGTACCAGGCCGATGACGATGAAAACGTCGATCATCTCCGGGACATGGCTTCGGAAGGCCCGGTCATCCGCCTCGTGAACCTGATCATCACCCGGGCCATCGAGCGCAGGGCCAGCGATATCCACTTCGAACCTTTTGAGGACAACTTTCGGGTGCGCTACCGGATCGACGGCGTCCTTCACAACGTCGAATCTCCCCCTAAGCGCCTCCAGGCGGCGATCATCTCGCGGATCAAAATCATGGCCAAACTGAATATCGCCGAAAGACGGCTGCCCCAGGACGGGCGAATCATGCTTCGGGTCAAGGGAAAAGAGATCGATTTCCGCGTCTCCAGCATTCCCACGATCCATGGGGAATCCATGGTCCTTCGGATTTTGGACAAGAGCAGCATCGTCCTGGACATCGAGCGCTTGGGCTTCATGGAGGATACCCTTCAGGGAATGCGGGATGTCGTCAACTACCCCCACGGGATCGTTTTGGTCACCGGGCCGACCGGGAGCGGGAAAACCACGACGCTTTACTGCGCCTTGCAGGAGATCAACTCCCCGGAAAAAAAGATCATCACCGTGGAAGACCCTGTGGAGTATCAGCTGCAGGGGGTGAACCAGATTCAGGTAAAACCGGCGATCGGCCTCACTTTCGCCAACTCCCTCCGCTCCATCGTCCGCCAGGATCCGGATGTCATCCTGATCGGGGAAATCCGGGATGCGGAAACGGCGGAAATCGCCATTCATTCCGCCCTGACCGGGCACCTGGTTTTGAGCACCTTGCACACCAATGACGCCCCCAGCGCCGTGACCCGGCTCCTGGATATGGGGATGGAAGACTTTCTTCTTTCTTCGACCCTGATCGGAATTTTAGCCCAGCGTTTGGTCCGAGTGGCCTGCCCCTTCTGCCAGACGCCCTGCGACCCGGACCCCTCGGTTTTGAAGGAGATGCACCTGGACGGACAGAACCTCGAAGGGGTGCAGATTACCGAGGTGAAAGGCTGCGACAAGTGCTCCAACACCGGGTATTGGGGGCGGGCGGGGATCTTCGAGTTCCTCCGGGTGACGGATGAAATTCAGCGGCTCATTTTGGAGAAAAGAGACGCCAACGTCATCAAAGAGGCGGCGCGCAAGAACGGCATGCGCACCCTGCGCGAGGACGGATGGCTGAAGGTGAAGCGGGGGATTACCACGGTCTCCGAAGTTCTCCGTGTGACTCAGGAAGAGGAAATCCTTTAAGGCAAAAGGACCAGGATCCAAGGATTCCGGGGGCCAAGCGAGTGATATATTCAAAAATATTCCCTCCCCCATGGTGAGAATGTTTCGTCAGGTCATTGCGAAGGAGAGAAACGACTGAAGCAATCTCATACCCCGTTGAAAATCATTAAATTGCCACGCTCCCTGCGATCGCTCGCCATGACAAATCAGGATGGCGACACAGTCTCAGGTTGGGAGAGGGAGATATAGGGTTTTTTCTATGGCCGAGTTCACTTACAAAGCGACGACGCCTTCGGGGCAGACGGTGGAAGGGTCGATGGAGGCCAAGGACGAGGCGGCGGTGGTGTTGAGTCTCCACCAGCTCGGCTACATCCCCATCCGGATCCTCCCGGCGCGGGAAAAGGGTGAGGGATCCCGATTATTGGATTTCCTGCCCCAGCGGGTGGGAATCAAACATCTCCTGATCTTCACCCAGGAGCTCGCCACCCTTATTTCCGCCGGACTGCCCTTGGATCGGAGTCTTAGCATCCTCCGCGCGCTCACGGAAAACCGGAAGCTCCAGGAAGTCATTCGCGATATTTTGGCCCGGATCCAGGGCGGAAGCTCTCTGGCCGAGGCCCTGTCGCCGCATCCCCGCGTTTTTTCCCGGCTCTATGTCAACATGATCAAAGCCGGGGAATCGGGGGGGTTTTTGGAAGTCATCTTGTCCCGGCTGGCCAAATATCTGCAGACCACGAAGGAAACCCAGGATTACTTGGTCACGGTTTTGATCTATCCGGTGATCCTGACCCTGATCACCGGAGCTTCCATCACCATCCTAATCACATTTGTCATCCCTCGGTTCGCCAAGATCTTTGCCGACATGGGGCAGGCGATTCCTCTCCCGACCCAAATCGTCATGGCCTTCAGCCAGGGGTTCCGGGAATACTGGTGGGTCGGGGCGGCCCTCGGGGTATTTCTCTATTTGGGAATCCAGTTTTACAAGCGGGAAGAGGAGCGGCGGTACCGTTGGGATCAGTTTAAACTGGGTTGGATCGGAGTCGGAAGCCTCATCCGGAAGATCGAGGTGGCCCGTTTTGCACGGACTTTGGGCACCCTTTTGCAGAGTGGGGTTCCCATCCTGCCGGCCCTCAATTTGGTGAAGGACATTTCCCAGAACCTGGCCATCTCCCGGGCGATCGCCCATGTCCACGACCGCCTGCGGGAGGGAAAAAGCGGAGTGAAATCACTGGAGGAAACCGGTGTTTTCCCCGCTCTTGCCGTGCAGATGATCGGGGTGGGGGAGGAAACCGGAAAACTGGAGGAGATGCTGATCCGGGTTGCCGAGTCCTATGAAGAAAACGTGCAGAGCACGATCAAGCGGCTGGTTTCCTTTCTCGAACCGATTATCATCGTGGTTATGGGTCTCGTGGTCGGGTTCATCGTCCTGTCCATTCTGCTGGCGATCATCAGCATCAACGAAATTCCGTTTTGAGAGGCGGGGAGAAAGCGCATGAAAGAAATCTTTCGACGAAATCAACGCGGGTTCACCTTGATGGAACTCCTGGTGGTCATCATCATTATCGGCGTCCTCGCGGCTCTCGTGGGCCCCAAATTCTTTGGCCGGGTCGATGAAGCCAAGCAAAAGGCGGCCAAGGCGCAGATCGAGCTATTCGGAACGGCTCTGGACGGGCTTCGCCTGGATTCGGGCCGATACCCCACGACCGAAGAGGGATTAAGAGCCCTGCGGGAAAAACCGGCGGGCATGGACGACTGGAAAGGGCCGTACCTGCCCAAGGAGATTCCTCTGGACCCCTGGGGAAGGCCGTATGTATACAAAGCCCCCGGGGACCACGGCGATTTCGACCTCATTTCCTATGGCAAAGACAAGACGGAGGGAGGCGAGGGGGAGAACAGGGATATCGTGAGCTGGAAAGATTGAGGGTCTGTAACCATTCAGTGACGGGTGGCCAGCCGCTCGGATTAAGGTCGGGCGTAAAGGCAAAGTGATTTCCTGGCCTGGGGGTCCGGACGGTCCGCTTGGAACCATGAGGCAGTGATTTCTTCGTGGAGGGGGCGGGGCCAAGGGTTCCCGCCTCCCCTTGCGGAGAATCGGTATTTTCTCCGAGTCTCTGCCTATCCCGGCCGATGCTTACGGCGCGTACCGCCCGAACCCCCAGGCCACAACAAAACTTGCCCCGGGCCACCCGTGACTGAAGGGTTACGATGGTCTCGTAAAAAGTCCATCTGCGGCGTTGCGCTTCAACTTTGTCGTTGCGGCCCCTAAGGGGGCTCTCTCCTCAGTTTTTGCGCGCCTTGCATCTGGAGCTTTTTACAAGACCATCGTTCCGTTGACTTTTTGCCAGATCCTCAAGATTGACGGCTTTGCAAAAAGAAGAAACTCCATTGAATTCGTCATTCCGGCGAAAGCCGGAAGCCAGCTATTTTAAGATATTCTGAACCCCGGCTTTCGCCGGGGTGACGACCTAAGAGAAATTTTACGAGACCATCAAGATCCAGGAGACGGATGAAAAAGGGTTTCACCCTGATCGAGCTCATTGTGGTTCTAATGGTCCTGATGTTGGGGATCGTTCTGGCCTACCCCTCCTTCGGGCGACTGTCCCAAAGTGTGGAGCTGAAGGCTGCGGCGAAAAAAATCACCTCCATTCTCCGGTACTATCGCAGCGAGGCGGTGCAAAAGGGCTTGGTTTTCCAGGTCGTTTTCGACGGGGAAACACGCGAGATCCGGGTCCGGCCGGTGGAAACGGAGGAGAACAAGGCGGCGGCCGAGAAAAGCGAGGAAAAGGAAAAGAGCGAAAGGGAAAAGGAACGATACCTTTTGCCGGAAGGGATCCGGCTGAAGGAGATGAAAATTCCTGATTCCCAATATTCCTCGGATTTTCCCGTCATCGAGTTCTATCCGAACGGGGGCTCCAACGGGGGCTCCTTTGTCCTCGATCGCGAGAACTCAAAAACGTACCGGATCCAGGTGAATTTCCTGACCGGGTTGGCGGAGATCAAAGAGGGGTAGGGCATGGGCAGAGGACGGGGAGAAGGCGGTTTTACTCTCGTCGAAATCGTGGTGGCCATGGCCGTTCTCGGGGTTAGCCTGGTCCTGGTGATCGAACTTTTTTCCGGAGGCCTGCGTCTGGGCAGGGCATCCGAGGAATACACCCTGGCCGGGCAGTTCGCGCGCCAGAAGATGGAAGAGATCTCCCTGAACCGGGAGATCCAGGAGGGGATCGAGGACGGGGAATTCGAGGGCACCCATTATCGGTGGCAGGTGGAGGTGAAAAAAATCGACCTTCTGCTTATCCCCCCGGAGACGGATTACAAGCCGCCGGTCGATCTCTATCAAGTCCAGGTGCGGATCATCTGGATGTCGGGGAGCAAAGAGCGAATGACCCGGATCGAGACGTTCAAAGCCATCAAGCCGGAAGCCAATGAAACCAAATCCTCCTGATCCTTTTTCGGAAGATTCAAGAAATCGGGGGTTCACCCTGGTGGAAGTGATCGTCACCATGACGATCCTCGGGTTTCTGCTTCTGGTAATCTACGGGGTTTTTTCCGTGGGACGTTCGGCCTGGGAAAGAGGAGACCTCATCCGGGAGAAATATCAAAAATCCCGAATTCTATCCCAGTTGATTTCCCGGCAGGTCAAGTCGGCGGTCCCCTACAAGGTCAAAACCGAGAAAGCGGAGGGCAATTATCTGGCCTTTGAAGGGGCCGCCCAGTCGCTCAAGTTTGTTTCCGCCCTCTCCCTGAGAACCACCCGCCCGGAAGGGCTTGTTTATGCCGTTTATGAATACCAGGAAGGGGGAGCGGAGGGGGGCAAACTCGTTCTCTATGAACAGCGGGCGCTGACCAAGAATTTTATGGAAGAGAAACCCAAGGAGGAGTCGGCGATCTCCCTTTTGGAAGCGGTCGCATCGGTTCGTTTCGAATACTACCGCGAGGAGGACCCGAACCAGAACCGGGAGGCGGCGTGGGTGGAAGAGTGGAACGCCAAAGAGGAAAAGCAGCTTCCCCGGGCCCTGCGCATCACCGTCACGCCCCGGAAAGGCCCGGAGGGAAAAGAGGAAATGCCGTTTACCGTCTTCGCCGCTCTTCCCGCCACCCAGTTTGAGGAAATCCGCACGGGAACGCGCCGGGTTACGCCGCAGAGGCCGTAAAAACGGGGTGATGAATGAAAGGGGGCAGGGGGAAGGAAACAGGAAAAGACATTAGTGCAAATTGAAAAATGAAATTGCAAGGTGCAAATATTGATGACTTCGTAAAAAGTCAAATAGCTCTCGTCACCCCGGCGAAAGCCGGGGTCCAGAACGTCTGGAAATAGACTGGATTCCGGCTTTCGCCGGAATGACAAATTCCAAGGAATCTCGACTTTTTACTAGACCATCATTCTCCCTATGAAAAGATATAAAAGTCTGCTAAATTTACAAATTGCGCGGCAAGACCAAAACGGGGTCGCCCTCGTCATGGTTCTCTGGGTGCTGATGATCCTCTCGGTCATGGTTCTCGAGTTCAGCTACGGCATGCGGACCGAGCTTCGGATCACCAGGAACTTTCAGGAGGAAGTCCAGCTTTACGGCATGGCCGAGGGCGGGATTCAACGGGCGGTTGTGGAACTCATCTATAAGCATGACACCCGGGTGCAGCAGAAACGGAAGGCGCAGAAAGACGAAGGGGTCGCCCCCGAGCAGCAGGAGTGGGTTACGGACGGGCGGGAGTACCTGCTTCCCTATGAGGTCGGCGAATGCGGAATTCGGCTCACGGGTGAGGCCGGGAAGGTGAATATCAACTCGGTCTCCGAATCTCTGTTGCGGAAAATCGTCGGCAATTTCGGGCTCGAGGGGGAAACCCGGGACGTGGTCGTGGACTCCATCCTCGACTGGAGGGACCCCGATGATTTCTATCGGATCAACGGCGCGGAAAATGAGTATTATCGCTCCTTGAAAGAGCCCTACGACTGCAAGAACGCAAACCTCGACTCCATCGAGGAACTCCTCTTGGTCCGGGGGGTGACGCCCGATTTGTTTTACGGGAAAAAGCTGGTAGACTCGGAGGAAGGGGAGGCGCCTTCCGAAACCGTGGGGCTGAAGCGCGTTTTTTCGATCTATGCCTCGGGGGAGCAGATCGATATTAACAGCGCCGCCTTCCCGGTCCTGAGGGTGGTTTTGGGAATCCCGGCGGGGGCGGCCCGCCAGATTATCAAAGCCCGGGAGGAGAAGATCTTCGAGAGCCAGCAGGACCTGATGCAGCGCGTGCCGGAATTGGCTCCTTTCTTGGCGGAAATCGGCCGGAATATCGTTTATCGATCCACCGCTCCTTATTACACCGTCGAAGTGAAGGCGCGGAGCAAAGCGGGAGGCGGAGGAAGAAGCCTACAGGCGGTCGTGAAAATCGATTCAAGCCAAAAAGAAGGGTACAAGATTGTGCAGTGGGTGGACGCTGTCCATTAAACCTCTCGCGGCATTTGAATGGGGTGCGCAAAGAGAGAAAATTCCTGTTTCCCAGATGCAAAAATAAACCATTACGGGCGGTTATACCGCTTTCGGCAAATCCGGAAAGAACAGGGCGAAAGGCGGCGGTTTTTTTTTGACCTATCAATGGAGTGAAATTAGCTATCAATGCAAAAAAAAATGATTGAATTCCGACAAAAAGTACTCTAATAATTCAGGCATAACCTTTGCTATAGGCTGTAATATGGCCCTTTTCCATTCCAATTTGGGGATCGATTTCCGGCAGAATCATCTGATTCTGACCTTTTTGCGTAAAACCTTGAACCGGGTCCGCTTGGTGGATTACCGCATTTACCCGCTGTGGTCGGAAGGGCAGAAAGAGGTCCAGCAAGCCCAATGGATCAGTCTGATTACTTCTTTCATCTCCAAACACCAGGTCAACAAAGACCGGGTGGCCGTTTCCATCCCCCGGGAAAAAGCGGTCGTCCGCTTCCTCCGCCTGCCATTGGCTACGAAGGAAAACCTGCGCAAGGTTCTGGAGTATGAAGCGCCCAAGTACACCCCTTTTGACAAGGACGAAGTGTATTTCGACTACCAGATCCTGAGAGAGGACAAGGAGTCGCTCCATCTGATTGCGGTTTTCGTCCGCAAGACCGAACTGGACCCCTACCTGTCGCTCCTCCGCCGAATCGGCATTCGCCCCGACTCGGTTCAGATTCCCTCCGCGGCGGCGCTCAATCTCTTCTTCTATCACGAAGGGGAAAAGGGGACGGAGAACGCGGTTCTCTTAGACCTGAGCAATCCTTTCTGCGAGATGAACCTGATTCAAGGGCGAGACTGGAAGGAGAGTTATCATCTTTCCCTGCCGCCGGAAAACCGGGAGGATCGAATCGCCCAGGTTCTCAAACAGGCCGGGGTGAACGGGGCCTCGATCGATAAATTGTCCCTATTCGTCTATGGGCTCGACGCGGCCGAAGGGTCGATGCCCGAACTCGGGCAAGGGGAAGCCCTGAAAAATTTTGTTCCCCCGCCCCTGAGCCGGATCGAGGTGGGGAAAAACGAAGCCAAGCCGGACTATATTTACGCCTCAATCGGGTTGCCGCTCCAGGGGCTTGCCCGAACGCGGGTGGGCCTGAATCTTCTCCCGCAGGAGATGCGCCGGAAGGTCCGGCAGATTGCCAAACCCCTCTTCTTCGCGCTCCTAATTCTGTCGCTGGTCCTGGGCGTGAGCTGGGGTTTGGGGGTCTACAGCTATTACCGCACGGATCTGGACCGCCTCCGGGCCGAGGTCAAGAAGAGGAAACCGGAGGTGGAGGTGGTCGACAAGCTGCAGAAGCGGCGCGGGGAGTTGATCAAGGAGATTACGGAGATGGAAAAGATCCGGTCCGGCGAGGCGAGAAAGATCGACGTCTTGAGAGAGCTCACCCAGGTTTTGCCGCCCACGGTCTGGACCTGGAACCTGAAGTGCTCGGGCAAGGATGTGGAGATCAGCGGTTTCGCCGATTCCGCCTCGGAGCTGATCCCGATTTTAGACAAATCCCCGCTCTTTGAAAAAGTCGAGTTTTCCTCACCGGTCACCAAGGAGCGGGAGAGAAAAGGAACCACGGAGAAGGAAAGGGAGCGGTTCAAGATCAAAATGAAGCTGGAAAGCCGGAGGTCCGGCCCGTGAAAAAGCCGTCGCTGTCGTTTCTGAAGGGAACCCAGATCACCCACAAAAAATTCCTCTGGGGGTTGATCGCCGCCGCCGTCGCGGTGATTCTGTACTTCTACGGCGTTCTGCCCTTGGCGGAGGCGAAAAAGAAGGCCGAAGAGGAAATTGCCCTCAACCAGAGGCTCCTGTCGAAATATGCCGAAATCCTGCAGGGGCGAAAAGGCGTGGAGGAAAATTTAGAGCGGGTACTCAGGCAGAACGAGGAGGTCCAGAAGAAGCTTCTTCCCGGGGAAACGCCGCAGCTGAGCGGGGCTTATTTGCAGGACGTGGTCAAGAAGCTTTCCGACAAATACGGTCTTTCGCTCAGGAGCTTTCGAATCCTGGAGCCGAAGGACCTGGGCCTGTACCGAAAGATTTCCCTGCAGATCGACTTCAACCCTCTGGGCAGCATGACGAACCTGACTCAGTTCATTTATGATCTGGAGCACCAGGAGAAGGAAATTTTCATCTCCGATATGGACCTTTTGATCTTCAATCCGAGGATGCCCAACAATATCCAAGGCAACATGGTCATCTCCGGCCTCATGAAAGGGGAAAAGCCGAAGGAGAAGGGGAGGGAGAAATGATGACTTCCCGCTACGGGGTTTTCTGCCTGATTCTTTTCTTCTCGGTCCTGGGCCTCGGCTATAAGAACTACGAAACCTGGTCGCAGCCTGCGGGAGCCGTGATCAAGAGGGAGGTTCCGAAAAAGCCGGAGGCCAAAACAGAAGCGCTGCCCGCGGCCGCCGTTCCCGGGGAAATGACCCCTCGGGAGGCCTACAAGCCGATTTCGGAGAAAAACATTTTTCATCCCGAGCGGCAGGAATTCCCGGTGACGGCCGCGGCCGACCAGGCCAAACCCACCGCCAGACCCCCAATCTCTCTTTACGGCGTCGTGGTGGCCGGGGATTACCAAAGCGCTACGATCATCAACCCGGGCAGGACCATGACGAAAGGGGAAAGGGAAACGAAGACCGTAAAATTGGGCGACCGCATCGGCGATTACAAGGTGGCGAAGATCCAGGAAGATCGAATCGTCATGGAGTCGGCCGCAGACTCTTTTGAGGTCCTGCTCTATGATCCCAACGCCCCGAAGAAGAGAATCGATGTAAAAACGCCCGTTCAGGCGGTCGCGATCACCAGTTCCAGCGGGGGCCCTTCGCCGACCCCGGGAGCTCCGGCGCCCCCCGCTCCGCCGGCTCCGCCCCGGACCCCGCCCGGAAGCCCGGCGCCCGGTGGGCAACCGGTTCCCCCGGTTGCGCAGCCGACGCCGCAAGTGGCCGCCCCCCGACCCGCGGAGCCGACGGCGGGGACAGCCGTTCAGCCTCAGCCCACCTCTCCGACGACCACCGGACCCGGCATTTGGAGGGGCAGGAGGCCGTTTCGGCCGGCGGACCCGGCCACCCCGCCGGCAAACTGATTTGGAAAGGAGTCCGATGAGGATGAAAATATTTCGATACATATGGGTAGGGTTCCTCCTTCTCCTAATGATGGGGGTCGTAAACTGCGCCTCCACCAAAGCGCAGAACCCGGCCAAATCCGCGACTCCTTCCCCGCAAAGCCCAGCCGCGAGCGCCCCGGCGGCGGCCCCGCAGAAAAATGCGGCAACCCTGACCGCGGCGGCCGGCAAAGAAAGTTCGGGGTCGGGAGGGGCGCCGGTAAAAGCCGAAGCCCCGGCCCAGCAGACGGCTCCCCCGAAAGCTCCGGAGCCGGGACGGCGTTCCCCCCTGATGCGGCCGCCCGCCCCGGTTCAGCCCTCTCCGCCTGCGCCGGCTGGTCAACCGGTTCAGCAGACTCCGCCCGTGCCATCGCCCCAGGCTTCCCCGGCGGGTCCGCCGGCCGCCGCGGCCGCTCCCGCGCCGCCGGCGCCCCCGGCCGCCAGGCCTCCCGTTTCGCCCGCGCCGCCTGCGGGCCAGAAATTCGTTTTGAATTTCGACAATGCGGATCTCTATGAAGTGATCCGGGTAATGTCCCAGATGATGAAAGTCAACTACATCATCGACCCGCGGGTCAAGGGCATCGTGAATATCCACACCTCGGGACAAATCGGGCAGGAGGAGCTTTTTCCCATTTTCCAGACGATTCTAAAATTGAACGGGGCTACGGCCGTGCAGCGGGGAAGCATTTACGAAATCGTCCCCTTCCCGGAAGCAAAGAAACTGGCGGTCGAGCCGCAGAAAATGAAGGATTCCGGGAGAGGGCTTCCCGATGAAAAATATTCGATCCAGATCGTCCAGCTGAAGTACATTCCGGTCACGGAAGTGACCAAGATCCTCAAACCGTTTCTATCCGACGGGGCGGACATGGTCGAGCACCCGCCGCAGAACGTCCTCGTCATCGGCGACATCGCCTCGAACATCCGCAAGGCTGTAGGCATCATCGAGCTCTTCGACATGGACATCTTCGCCAACCAGTCCGTGCGCATCTACCCGGTGGCGAGCGCGGATGTAAGCGAGGTGGCCAAAGAGATGGAGCGGATCTTTGCCTCCTTCGAGGTTTCCCTGAAATCGGGCCGAGGGGTGGGGATCACCTTCACCCCCATTGTCAGGAACAATTCGCTCCTGGTGGTCAGCGCCATCCCCAACATCTTCGATAAAGTCGAGGCCTGGCTCAGAGACCTGGATCGGGTCCCCTCCGAGGGCTCCAAATTCAGCGTCTTCGTTTACTACGTCCAAAACGGCAAGGCAAAGGATATGGCGGATGTGCTGAAGCAGGTTTACGTGTCGACCAAAGACAAAAAGACGGAATTCAAAGACAAAGTGGCCCCGGCCGCGACTCCCCAGCGGGGCGTCAGACCCACCCCCGGAACTCCGGCGTCCCCGGCCAAAGAAGAACCGGGAACCGGCGGAGGAGTGACGGAAGGAGAGATCAACATCGTCGTCGACGAGAACACCAACGCCTTGATCATCCGGGCTTACAGGCGCGACTACGACGCCATCCAGGAAACGATCAAAAAGCTCGACCTCTACCCCAAACAGGCTCTGATCGAGGTCCTGCTCGCCGAAGTGACCCTGGACGAATCGCTAAAGTACGGCTTGGAATTTTCCACGTTTTCGAACTCGTGGACGAGTGACGGCAGGACCTACACCTCCACCCTGGGGATTGGGGGGCTTCCCCCGGTCCTTGATTTCGCTTCCGGCCTTCGTTACGCGATTACGGCCACGGATCGGATTGCCGCCGCCATTCATGCTTCCGCCGCGGACAACCGGCTGAAGGTCATCACGTCCCCCCACATCCTGGCTTCCAACAACAAAGAAGCCAAAATCCAAATCGGATCTTCCGAACCGATTTTAACGAACACCTACACCTCGCCGGGCACCTCCGGCGGGGTCGTCGGAACGTCGGGGATTGTCGAGGGAACCATCGAATACAAAGATATCGGGGTCATTCTCTCCGTCACCCCCCGGATCAGCGACAGTAAATTGGTGACCCTCGATATTTCCGTCGAGCAGAGCACGGTGGACCAGAAAGCCCTGGGGACCCTTCCCAATGTCCCTTTTTTCCCGAAGAAGGTGGCGAAAACGACCCTCTCCATCATGGAAGGGCAGACCATCATTCTGGGAGGGCTCATCGATGAGGCCAAGGGTGTCAGGAAAACCGGAGTCCCGTACCTTAGCAAAATCCCCATTATCGGCGCTCTTTTCGGCTACCATCAATACGCCGACAAAGGTACGGAGACGATCCTGATGCTGACCCCCCGGGTGATTACGGATCTCATCGAATCGAATCGGGTCACCAGGGAGTTCAGAGAGAAGGTCGGGACCATCTCGAAGGAGCTCGAGCTCCAGGAAAAGAGAAGGATGGAAGGAACAACCCAGAGGCCGATCGAGAGAATTCAACAGAAGCAGGAAGAGACGCCGAACTCGAAACCCCCGGAGAATTGAGCGGTTAAAATGGCCAAGAGGATTTTGATCGTCGAAGATGAAAAGGATATCCGCGAACTCCTCGAACATTACCTGAAAAAGGAGGGCTACGAAGTCCAAAGCGCCAAAGATGGACCCGGCGGGCTGGAAAAGGCGACGCGGGAGAAGTATGACCTCCTGATTTTGGACCTGATGCTCCCGCTGATGGATGGGTTGGAGGTTTGCCGAAAACTCAGGAGCCGGCCCGGCACAAACGCCCTCCCGATCATCATGCTTACCGCCAAGACCGAGGAGACGGACCGGATCGTCGGTTTGGAAATGGGCGCCGACGATTACATTACCAAGCCTTTCAGCCCCCGCGAGGTCCTGGCGCGAATCAAGGCTCTTCACCGGCGTCTGGAGAAACCGCAGCCCAAAGAGGTGAAATGGTCGTACGGGGGCATCTCCCTGGACGGCGATCGCCATGAAGCGGCCTACAAAGGAAAAACCCATGCCCTCACCTCCAAGGAATTCAAACTTATGGAATATTTCCTCGCCAACCGCGGCCGGCTCCTGTCCCGCGACATTCTCCTGAACGAACTGTGGGGGTATGACTATTTTGGCACCACGCGCACGGTGGATGTGCATGTGGCGAGGCTGCGCCAGAAGTTTCCCGTTCTTGAAAAATCCCTTGTTTCCATCAAGGGGCTGGGCTACAAGCTCTCCGAGGACCCGCCCAAATCATGAATAAAAGAATGAGGGGCCGCTGGCGGCTTCTCCTCTCTTACCTGGGGCCGGGGCTCGCCTTCCTATGGATCGCCGGCTTTTTCTTGCTGCCGGAAATACAAGGATGGAAACGCCTGTTCTTCTCGCTTTTTCTCGCGGCCGTCTTTGTGTTGATCTATTGGGGCGTTTCCCGGACTCTCATCCGTCCCCTGGAAGAAATCGAAGAAGGGGTCCGGCGGTTTGCGCAAGGGCATTTCAATTGGAAGATCCGCCTTAGGGACAGCCGGAGCGAGCTGGGGGTTCTGAGCAAGCGCCTGAATCAAATGGCCGAAGCTATCCAGGAAAAACTTCTGAAACTCTCGAATTCCCTGGCGGAGTCCCAAGCCCTGCTGGGGGGCATGGAGGAAGGCGTGCTGATCCTCGACCTCCAAGGCCGGATCCAGAAATTAAACGACTCCATGCTGACGATTTTACCGCAATCCTTTCCCGCCGATCTGGGCAAGCACTATTTGGAGGTATTTCGCGACCCGGAGCTCAACGACCTGATCCAGACGACCTTGGCTTCGGGGCAGGGTTTAAAAAGGGCCCTCTCCTTTCTCAGCCAGCCCGATAAAATCTACCAGGTGCAGAGCTCCCTGATCCGGGATCCGGGGAGCCAGACGGGCGGGGTGGTCATGGTGTTGCACGATGTCAGCGAGATGAAGAGGCTGGAGCGGGTTCGGCAGGAATTCGTGGCCAATGTGTCGCATGAGCTGCGCACCCCTTTGACCGCCATCAAGGGGTATGCGGAGGCCCTGCTCGACGAAAATTTGGAGAGCAGCCCGCAGGCCGCGGAGTTCTTGAGGGTCATCGGCCGCCATGCGGCCCGGATGGAAAAGATCGTTGCCGACCTGCTTCTTTTGTCCCAGCTTGAGTCCCCCGCCCGCTCGTTGCGGAAGGAACCGATTGCCATTCCCGAACTGCTGCCGACCGCCTTGGATTTCGTACGGCCCTTAGGGGAGGCGAAAAAGCAAACCCTGGAATGGAAATGCCCTGCAGGAATCCCCCCTCTTTCCGGCGACAGCCAGAAGATCCACCAGATGCTGGTGAACCTGCTGCAGAATGCAATCAATTACACCCCCGAAGGAGGAAGGATCACTCTGGAGGGCAGCAGGATTGAAGGCGAAGTCCTGCTTGAGGTGGCGGATACGGGGATCGGGATCCCCGACGAGGATCTGCCGAGGATTTTCGAACGATTCTATCGAGTCGACAAAGGGCGTTCCCGAGAAATGGGGGGAACCGGATTGGGTCTTTCCATCGTCAAGCATATCGCCGAGGCGCACGGCGGGCGGGTTTCGGTGGACAGCCAACTGGGAAAAGGATCCAAATTTACGGTGACTTTGCCCCTGTAAAAATCAAAAAACAAATATTCACCACCGAGCACACCGAGAGCACAGAGAACGATATTTCAAAAAACGGATATGAATGGTGTTGCCTATCGGCCCTTCCGCCATCAGCGCAGCATTTCGTTGGATCGCAAAATCTGCAAACAACTCAAATTTCTTCTCCGAGCCCTCTGCGGCGCAATATTTGTCGTTGGTCTTTTGAAAAGGTTATTCTGTGTTCTCTGTGCCCTCTGTGGTGAATATTGGTCGTTGGAATAAGGAAATTCTCTGCGCCCTCCGCGCTCTCTGCGGTGAAATTATCGTATTTTGTCGTTTGAAATAAGGTATCTCTGTGCTTTCTGTGGTGAATATTGGTTGTTGTCGTTGGTCTTTTGAAAAGGTTACTCTGTGTTCTCTGTGCGCTTTGTGGTGAATATTGGTCGTTCTTTAGTCGTTTGCCAAAGGAGTTCTCTGCGCCCTCCGCGCTCTCTGCGGTGCAATTTTCTTTTTTTGTCGTTTGAAATAAAGTATCTCTGTGACCTCTGTGTTCTCTGTGGTGAATATTTTTTGTCTTTAAAATTCAAATTTCGTCGGCCGCATAAACAGCCCCAGCAACACTTCCTTCGGGTTTTCCCCCTCAAATATCGTGGCATGCAGTGCGTCGACGATCGGCAGAGCAACCTCGTAATGCGTTGAGAGAACCCGCATCGCCTGAATCGTCGAAACCCCTTCCGCCAATTTCTCGAACTTCTTTCCCGTCACCCACATCTCCCCGAATTTCCGGTTGTGGCTGAAAGGCGAAAACAAGGTCGCTTCATAATCGCCCAAATGGCTGAGGCCGTAAATGGTCAGCTCGTTCCCCCCCATCGCCCGGACCAATCGCGAAATTTCGCGGGAGCCGCGCGCCATCAAAGCCCCTTTCAGACTTCCGTACCCGAGCCCATCCAACATGCCGGCGGCAAGCCCGATCACATTTTTGGAGGCCGCCCCGATTTCGCTCCCGATCAGGTCCTGACCGTAATAGAAGCGGATGAGGTCGCTCCCGAATGATTCCACGATTTTTTTCGTGACCTCGATATTTTCAGAGCCCACAACCATACAATTCGGGACCCCTTTCAGAAACTCCTGCACATGCCCGGGCCCGACCCAGACGGCAATGCCGGCGGACGAGCCGACCTCTTCGCCCAGGACCTGAGACAGGCGCTTGCCGGATGAGGCTTCCAGGCCTTTCATGCAGAGAATGAAAGTTTTTCTTTTGAGGTTGTGGGCGGCGAGTTTCCTGGCGAGCTGGCGGAGATTTTGGGCGGGGATCGAGATGACGACCTGGTCGGCGAAATCCAAGGCTTCTTCCAACAAAGAAGAGAGGAGAAGAGATTCCGGCAACTGCAGGTATTCGTTCGCGCGCCTGGCTTTCAACGCTTCATACGTGGCAGAGTGATCCCGGCCCCAGAGCAGGGGGCGGTGGCCGAGGCGGCAGGCATACCACCCGAGAAAAGAACCCCAACGTCCGCATCCCAGAATGGATAGATTCAAGAGGTGATTTCCTTTCCTGTTTGTTTCGAATGAAACGGGAGCCCTTTCCGGCATTCCGGAAAAAATGCATCTCATATTTTATGACAATTTCGCCGCCAAGCCAAGAAACCTTTGAACAGACATCCTGCCGAGGCCGTTTAGAAATTTTACAATTATTTTACAAATCCGTAATGGAAATGTAATCCTGAAAGGTTAAATGATAAACAAGAATATGGAGGTTTAAATGGTTTGAAAAAGCTTTCTGTTGATTTCCCTATGGATCGCCGCCTTTTTGGTTTCCGGGATTTTTACTCCGAAGCTTTACGCGAAAGGCATGATTCAGGTTAAAGGTTCCGGGGCCGAGCCGGACCCCTCTTTTGCCGGAATAGCGGAAACGGGTCCCCTCAGACTTTTTGCGAGACCATGTACCCATTCCGTGATGGGGGGGCGGCAGGCTTTGTTGTTGGCCTGGGGGTTTGGGCGGTACGCGCCGGAAGCATCGGTCGGGATGAGCAGAGACTCGGAGAAAACCCTGAGACTCCGATCTCAGCGGCGGGAGGCCTTGGCCCCCGCCCCCGTCCACGAAGAAATCAGCGCCTTATGATTCCAAGCGTAGCGCCCGGACCCCCAGGCCAGGGCACCTCCTGGTATTCACGCCGGACCTGAATCCGTAGCGGCTTCCCACCCTTGACTGAAGGGTTACGAGATCATCATTTTTAGTATTGATCAAAGAAAAGTTTTGGGCAATGATATAAATCCTTATGAACTCTTCCATCAAAATGAAAGCCCAAGGACTGGATTTCTACTACGGGTCTTTCCAGGCCTTGCAAGAGATCAATCTCGAAATCAAAGAGAAGCAGATTACGGCTCTCATCGGCCCTTCGGGGTGCGGGAAGTCGACCTTTCTGCGATCCTTGAATCGCATGAACGATCTCATCCCGGGGGCCCGGGTGTCGGGGTCCGTCTCCCTGGATGGGGAAAATATTTACGACCCAAAAGTCAATCCGGTCGCTCTGCGTCAGCGGGTGGGGATGGTGTTCCAACGCCCCAACCCTTTTCCCAAATCCATTTTTGACAACGTGGCTTTCGGCCCGATCGTGCTGGGGAAAAAGCGCTCCTCTTATCTCCTGGAAACCGTTGAAAAAAGCCTCAAAGGGGCCGCCCTCTGGGGGGAGGTGGCCGATGATCTGGAGCAGCCGGCCACAGAGCTTTCCGTGGGACAGCAGCAGAGATTGTGCATTGCCCGGGTTCTGGCCATTCAGCCGGAGGTCATTCTCATGGATGAACCCTGCTCGGCCCTCGACCCGATCGCCACCCTGCGCATCGAGGAATTGATGCAGGAGCTGAAGCGGGAGTACACCATTGTCATCGTGACGCACAACATGCAGCAGGCCGCCCGGGTGTCGGATTGGGTCGGCTTTTTCCTTTTGGGCGAAATGATCGAATACGGCGCCACCCAGGATGTCTTCACCCGGCCGAAGGACCAACGGACGGAAAATTACATTACCGGGCGATTTGGATAAAGAGACCAGGTCAGGGTGAGGATCGGTGTCGAGGGGCGCCGGTTTGCGGAAACGTTTTTATGGTTCTATGTGAAGGAGGCGGTTTGGGGGTCAGGCCCATGAGGAAAAGGAATATCCATTTTTATCTCCTGATGGCCGCCGTTTTGGGGGGTTCGCTTTTCCTTGCGGGGTGCCAGGGACAAAAGGGGGGGCTGACCATCGCCGGGTCCACCTCGGTGCAGCCCTTTGCCGAAATCCTGGCGGAAGATTACATGGAGCAGCACGGGAATGAAAAGATCTTCATCCAGGGAGGAGGCTCCAGCGCCGGAATTCAGGCGGTCCGCACGGGGGCGGCGCAGGTGGGAATGTCGTCCCGCCTCTTGACGGCTCAGGAGCAAGACCTTCTTGCTCTCCCCATCGCCTACGACGCCATCGCCGTAATCATCCACCCGCGCAATCCGGTTCGGGATCTGAGCATTGATCAGATCCGCAGAGTTTTTGCGGGGCAGATCACCCGGTGGGAGGAAATTGGCGGGAGGAGCGGCGCGATCACGCTGGTGACCCGCGAGGAGGGGTCCGGAACGCGGGAGGCTTTTCAGCACCTCCTCATGGGCAAATCCGAGATCAGCCTGCGGGCCCTGGTCCAGGATTCCAACGGGGCCATCCGCCAGGTCGTGGCCGATGACCCGAATGCGGTCGGGTACATCTCCCTCGGTTTGGTCAACGAGAAGGTGAAAGCGGTGAAAATCGAAGGGGTAGAAGCGACGATCGACAATATCCGCCTGAAAAACTACAAAGTGGTCCGGCCGTTCCTCTTTGTTTTCAAATCCGAACCGCAGGACATATCCAGGCGGTTCATGGACTTTGTGCTGAGCGAGACCGGGCAGAGACTCCTCGTCCAGGAGGGGCTGGTGAGCGTTTTTTCGCTGTCTCCGCCGAAAGATGAAGGAAAAACTAAAGGAAATGTCTAAAGAGAAAATCCTGGAGAGAGGGTTTCTCCTGATCGCCCTTTCCTCCATTTCCATTCTGGCCCTGATTGCCTTTTTCATTTTCGTCGAGGGCGTTCCCCTCATCTGGAAAGTAGGGCTGCGCACGTTCCTGCTGGGGGAGCGCTGGTTTCCGAGCCAGGGCTCATTCGGGATTTTTCCCATGATCATGGGCTCTTTTCTCGTCACCGTCGGGGCCTTGGTCGTGGGGGTGCCCCTGGGGGTTGGCTGCGCCGTATTTCTCTGCGAATTAACGCCGCGGCCCCTGGCTGCGGCCATCCGCCCCATGATCCAACTCCTGGCCGCCATCCCCTCCGTCATTTTCGGTTTTTGGGGTTTGATCACCCTCGTGCCCATGATTCGTACCTATCTCGGGGGACCGGGGCTGAGCGTGCTGGCCGGCTCCCTGGTCTTGGGGATCATGATTCTCCCGACCATCATCAGCATTTCGGAGGATTCTCTCCGGGCCCTGCCCCGCACCTTCAAAGAGGGAGCCCTCTCGCTGGGGGCCACGCACTGGCAGACCATCTGGCGGGTCCTGCTCCCGGCGGCCCGTTCCGGAATCGTCGCCAGCATCATCCTGGGCATGGGCCGGGCCATCGGGGAGACCATGGCCATGATCATGATCCTGGGCAACGCCGTCCAGATGCCCCACTCGCTCTTGGACAGCACCCGCACTTTGACCACGAACATCGGGATCGAAATGGGTTACGCCACGGGGGACCACCGCCAGGCCCTCTTCGCCACCGGAGTCGTCTTGTTTTTCATCATCATGGCCCTGAATTCTCTGGCCCTGGTTTTTTCGCGGAAAGGACGGAGTTGATCTTGGCGATTTCCCGCTACCATACCCAGGCCGCCGCGAAGACCATTATCTGGGTGGGAGCCTTCGGCACCCTGGCGGTGATGGTGTGGATTCTGTGGCAGGTCCTGTTGGAGGGGATCCCTCTTCTCCGCCTCGAATTTTTCCTCGACTCCCCGCGCCAGATGGGCCGGACGGGCGGGATTTTTTCGACCATTGTGGGCACTATGGCCCTGACGGTCGTAGCGGTCATTATCGCCACCCCCTTAGGGGTCGGAACCGCGGTTTATCTGCGCGAGTACACCCGGGAGGGGAAAATCAGCCGGATGATCCGGTTCGGCACGGACTGCCTGGCCGGGGTCCCCTCGATCATCTTCGGGCTGTTTGGGTTCGTCTTTTTCGTGATTTTTATGGGCTTGGGCTGGTCCATCCTGTCCGGCGGGCTGACCATGGCGACCATGATCCTGCCGACGATCATCTGCACGGCGGAAGAGGCGGTCAAGGCGATTCCCAAATCCTACCGGGAAGTGAGCTACGCCCTGGGAGGGACCCGCTGGCAGACGATTGCCAAAGTCATCCTGCCGAACGCCATCCCGGGGATATTTACGGGGATCCTTCTGGGGGTCGGGCGGAGCGTGGGGGAGACCGCGGCCATCATCCTCACCTCCGGTTCCTCCTTTCTGATGCCCACCTCCATTTTCTCGCCGGTGCGCACCATGTCCATCCATTTCTACATCCTGGCCCGGGAGGGGATTTCCATGGAAATGGCCTACGCGACCGGCGCGGCCCTCATCCTGTTGATCTTGGTCATCAACACGATCGCCAACTGGCTGCTGCACCGCTACGTGCGCAAACTGGAAGGGAAGGGGCATGCCTGAAGTCGAAAAGATCGTTCTCCAGAATTTCAGCTCCTTTTACGGGGATCAATTGGCCCTCAAGGAAATCGGCCTGCGGATTCGCGGTCGCCAGATCTTCGCCCTCCTCGGCCCCGCCCGCAGCGGGAAGACGACTCTTTTAAAGAGCGTCAACCGCCTCACGGATTTGATCTTTTCAGCCAGGCACACCGGCCGGATTTTCATCGACAACCAGGATATTTTCTCTCCGGATATCGTCCTTCCGGATCTTCGGCGGCGGGTGGGCATGGTTTTCGACCTGCCTACTCCGCTCCCTCTTTCCATCTTCGACAACGTGGCCTACGGGCCGCGGCTCAAAGGAATAACGCAAAAATCCAAGCTGGAAGAAATCGTTCAAAAATCCCTGAAGTCCGCGGTCTTGTGGGACGAGGTGAAGGAACGGCTTTCCAGTTCGGCCTTGCGCCTCTCCGGAGGGCAGCAGCAGAGGCTTTGCATCGCCCGCGTCCTCGCCTTGGAGCCGGAAATCATCATGCTCGACGAGCCCTGCTCCGGTCTCGATCCCATTTCCACGACCAGCATCGAGGAATCGCTGACCAAACTGAAAAAGGATTACACGATCCTGCTGGTCCCCCACAACATCCAGCAGGCTTCCCGGGTGGCGGACCAGGTGGGGTTTTTCCTGAGCGGGGAGCTCATCGAAGTGGGGGCCGTCGATCAGATTTTCACGCGGCCCCGGGACAAACGGACCGAAGACTACATCAGCGGCAAATTTGGGTAAAGGGGATGGCTTTGTAAAAAGTCCCTCTGCCGGGTTGCGCGGCGGTTTCGCCGTTGCGGCCCCTAAGGGGCCTCGCTCCTTGGTTTTGCGCGCCTTGGATCCGGAGCTTTTTACGAAGCCGTCGTTCTGGGGGCCGGTTAAGAGGCCGATAGGCATCGCCTTTTCGCCCTTTGAGGAAAGGGCGAGTCGTCAGCTCGAACAAAGGGCTTGCATCATTTCTTAAAAAATCAAACGAATACGGGGTGAGAAAAGGAGGAGCTATGGAAACCCATTTTCAGCAGGAATTGGCCAAGTTGAAGGAAGAGCTTCTGAAGATGGGAGGGCTGGCCGAGCGGGCGATCAGCAACGCCATCGACGCCTTAGTAAGACGCGACACGCCCTTGGCGGAGAAAACCATCGGCGAGGACGAGAAGATCAACAAGATGGAGCTGCTGATCGACGAATGGTGCCTGAAACTCCTCGCCCTCCATCAGCCTCTGGCCGCCGACCTGCGGTTTATCACTTCGGCCATGCGGATCAACGTGGAGTTGGAGAGGATCGGGGACCTGGCGGTCAACATCGCCGAGAGGGTCGTCTCCCTGAACGAGGAGCCGCAGCTCAAACCCTACATCGACATCCCCCGGATGGCCGAAATCACCAAGAACATGGTCAAGGATGTGCTGGATGCCTTTGTCAACGGAGATGCGGATTTAGCGCGCGGGGTCTGCCAGCGGGATGACCAGGTGGATGCCTTGAACGACCAGGTTTTCCGGGAGCTGATCACCTACATGTTGGCCGACCCCAAGACCATCACCCGGGCCGTGCATCTGATTATCGTCAGCCGGTACTTGGAGCGCATTGCCGACCACGCGACCAACATCGCCGAAGGCGTCATCTTCATGGTCAAGGCCTTGGTGATCAAACACCATGCGGACGCGAAGGTGGGGGAAAAAGAATAAGAGTTCGAAGTTAGAGGTTCGAGAGTTGATGATCTGTAAAAAGTTGAAATTCCATAGAATTTGTCATTCCGGCGAAAGCCGATGAATCCGGTTATTTCCAGGCGTTCTGGATTCCCGGCTTTCGCCGGCGGGACGGCCTACTTGACTTTTTACGAAGTCATCAAAGTTAGTAAAAGCCTCAAAATAGAATTGACATTTCCGCCTAAATCTCCCCTATCCCCTCTTTTACAAAGAGGGGAATTTCCTCCCTTTGAAAAAGGGAGGTTAGGAGGGATTTAGGGAAGGATTTCGTTACAATTTTGAGACTTTTAATAGAAGGTACAATCGCAAAGTTAGAAAAGAGTTCGAAACGGAACGATTGGCGACAATTAAGCCGGAACAATGGAAAAAGTGGGGCGCACGCGGCGCCCCTTCGTTTAACTGCCAACTTCCAACTTATTTTCCCTTCCTTCCCTCTTCGTACCCGATGGCCATGTGGTGCATGGCCCGGTCGAAGAACAGGATGATACGGTTGTTCAGTTCCAAGGCCCGCAGAAGCTCGTAGGCGCTGTCCAGAAAGCCCACGTGGAGGATGAAAAGCCAGAGGTGGCGGCGGAACAGGATAAAGGAGTAAATGAGCTCCGAGAGGGGAAACCCCTCGCGGAACCTTCCTGCCCGTATTTCCGGTAAAATTTGGCTGTTTCCTGTTTGGGGGTGCCGACATTCAGCCAGTGGCCCAGGTTTTTGTACATGTTCCGGGACCGTTCGAAGAGATAGTCCTCGTTGAAGGTGTGGTAGAAAGGAGTGTTGGCATTGGTCCGCACGTCTTTCAGCCACTGCTTCGCCAGGGCATCCGCGTTCTTTTCGATCAGCTCCACCATCGTTTGTGAGATCATTTCCTTCTCCTTTCCTTAGGCCTAAATGTAGGGGCACGCTGCGCGTGCCCGATGATGGGCGCGGGGCCCCGCGCCCCTACATCTCATTCACCCGATTTCTTCCTCCGCCCTCTCTCGGTAAAAAGTTTTTTCATATTGCGGGCAAACGGCTTTTGAACGATGCCCTTTTCGGTGATGATCGCGTGGATGTACCGGTGGGGCGTCACATCGAAAGCGGGGTTCAGAACCGGCACCCCCCGGGGCGCAATCCGCCGTCCGCCGGCGGAGGTGACCTCCTCGGCCGACCTCTCTTCGATCGGAATCCCCCTTCCCGTTTTCGTTTTTAAATCGATGGTGGACAAGGGGGCGGCCACGTAGAAGGGGAGGCGGTGAGCGGCGCAGAGAACCGCGAGGGAATACGTCCCAATTTTGTTGGCAACGTCGCCGTTGGCGGCAATCCGGTCCGCCCCGACGATCGCCAAATCGATTTTCCCCCGGGCCATGAGGGAACCGGCCATGTTGTCGGTGATCAGGGTGCAGGGGATTTTTTCTTTCATCAGCTCCCAGGCCGTGAGACGGGCGCCTTGCAGGAAGGGGCGGGTTTCATCCACGAAGACGTGAACCTTTTTCCCCGCCTCAAAGGCGGCCCGGATGACCCCCAGGGCCGTGCCGTACCCCGCCGTGGCCAAAGCGCCGGCGTTGCAATGGGTCAGGATCGAAGCGCCGTCCGAGATGAGGATCTGCCCCTGACGGCCCATAGCCCGGTTCGCTTCGATATCTTCCCTCAGGATCCGCAGGGCTTCCCGCTCCAGAAGGCTTCGGATCTTTTCGACCGGCTCCCTTCGGTTTTGGATTACCAGATCTTCGCAGCGCTTGACGGCCCAGAGGAGATTTACGGCCGTGGGCCTGGTGGCGATCAAGAATTCGCCGATTCTCTCCATTTCCTTCCGGAAGGAAAGATGGGTTTTGCTTTTAATTTTTCCTGCCCCCAAAACCATTCCGAAGGCTGCGGCTACGCCGATGGCCGGAGCGCCGCGCACAATCATGGTCCGGATCGCGGCGGCGACTTCTATATAAGTAGCGCAGGGGACGTACATTTCCTGCAAGGGAAGTTTCGTTTGATCCAGGAGAAAGAGTTTCCCCTTTTTCCATTCGAGAGTCCTGATTTTCATGGCTGTAAGGTAGCATAAGGGGAGGGATGGGGGCAATAGAAAACGAGGAAAGAGCGTAACCCTTCAGTCACGGGTGGCCGGCCGCAACGGATTGAGGTCCGGAATAAAGGCCAAGAGGCGCCCCGGCCTGGGGGTCCGGGCGGTCCGCTTGGAACCATAAGGCGGTGATTTCTTCGTGGAGGGGGCGGGGGCCAAGGCCTCCCGCCTCATCTTGCGGAGGTTCGGTGCTTTCTCCGATTCTCTGCCCATCCCGGCCGATGCTTCCGGCGCGTACCGCCCGAACCCCCAGGCCGCAACAAAACTTGCCCCGGGCCACCCGTGACTGAAGGGCTACTGTCAAAAGGGGAAATGATTGGCAAAGGATGCGGGTTTTTGCTAAGATGAACAAAAAAGGGAAAGGAACCAGGGATGAAACTGCGGCCCAATCGTCTCCGGCAGCGTTTTTTCTTAATCGGGGGGGGGATCTGTTTTCTGATCGCAAATCTCATGCTTTTTCCGGCGGAGGGAAAATCGGCGGAGAAACCCTTCCGGGTGGGTTTTGCCGTGCCCCTGACCGGGGCGTTTGGAAAAGACGGAAGCCTGGTCAGAGACGCTTATATTTTCTGGAAGGAGGCGGTGAACGGCCGCGGGGGCATCGAGGTTCAAGGCAAACGGCATCCCGTCGAACTCATTTTTTATGACGACAAAAGCGAACCTCAGACCAGCGCCAAGCTGGCGGAGAGGCTGATCACTGAAGACCGGGTTGACCTCATGTTGGGAGGGTTCGGTTCGAGTCAAATCATGGCCGCCAGCGCGGTTTCGGAGAAATTCCGCTACCCCCTGACCTCCGGGGCGGCAAGCACCCTCAGGCTTTTTGACCGCGGGTTCAAATACTATTTCTCGCTCTTAGGCAAAGCCCCGGAGGAAGTCCGCGGGTGTGTGGAAATCCTGCCGACCCTTTCCCCCGCCCCCAGGTCCGCAGCCATCATCGGGGCTAACGTTCCCTTTTCCGCCGACGCAGCGGACGGCTTCAAGGCCTATGCCCAAAAGATCGGTCTGCAGGTTGTCCATTTCGAGCTCTTTCCCATGTCGCTCAGCGATTACAATTCCCTGCTTGGCAAAGTGAAGGCGAAAAAGCCGGAGGTTCTCCTCGTGGGGTCCCACTCCTTAGTCGCCATCCGCACGGTCAAGGCGCTGAAGGAGATCGATTTTTCTCCGGCCGGGGTTTTTTTTAGCTACGGGCCGACGGTTCCGGATTTTGTCGACTCCCTGGGCAAAGATGCAGAGGATGTTTTCGCCGCTTCCGAGTGGACGTCCAATCTTCCGTACCGGGACGATTTTTTCGGGAGCGCCAGGGATTTTTACAACCAGTACGTGAAGAGATTCAACCGCTCTCCGGATTTTGTCGAAGCGGCCAGCGTGGCGGGGGCGCTCATCCAGCAGCAGGCGGTTGGGGAATTGGGGCTGAAGCCTCCTTTGCAGGACACGGACCGGGAGAAGATCATGAGGTTCCTCTATTCCAAACGGTTCGATAATTTCTACGGTCCGATCCGCTTTGCCGCCGACGGCGCCAACGAGATTCACCCCCCGCTGGCGGTGCAGATCCAGGGAGGCAGACCGGCCCATGTTTTTCCGCCGGATTTGGCCGAGGCCAAGCCCCGGTTTCCCATGAGGCCGTGGAAAACCCGATGATCCGAAAATAATCCCCCCGCACCCTTTTTCTTCATGATCCTTTTTCTGCAGTCGCTGATCAACGGAATCCTCCTGGGAGGAATTTACGCCGCCTGCGCCGCCGGGTTCTCTCTGGCTTTCGGCGTCATGGGCATCGTCAATCTCAGCCACGGCGATTTCGTGATGCTCGGGGCTTTTGTCACCTACTGGCTTTTTGTGCTCCTGGGCTGGGATCCTTTTTTAACTCTGCCTCTCACCTTGACGATCCTCTTCTTCCTCGGCTTATTTCTTCAGAAGATGACTTTGAACCGTATCGCCGGCGCCCCGCCGATTATGTCCTACCTATTGACTTTCGGCCTTCATTTGGTGATTTCCAGCCTGGCGCTTCGGGCCTGGACGGCCGACTACCGCACCCTGAACCCGGTTTATGCCGGGCTGAACTTCAACCTTTGCGGGTTGATTCTGCCCTACTCCCGCCTGGCCACTTTCTTCTTCGCCCTGGTCCTGATCTGCGGCCTTTATCTTTTTCTGTACCGGACGGAAATAGGGCGGGCCATCCGGGCGACGGCGCAGGACGGAGAAATGGCCCGGCTCTTGGGAATCCGGATTTTTAAGATCTATGCCGTGACCTTTGCCGTTTCCGCCGCCATCACCGGCGTGGCCGGCTCCTTAGTTGCTCAGACTTTTGTGGTTTACCCCCAGATGGGGCTGCCGTTTACGGTGACGGCTTTCTGCGTCGTGGTTCTCGGCGGCCTGGGTTATGTGCCGGGCACGCTCTTCGGGGGATTGATCTTGGGGGTCTTCGAATCCCTCGCCACGACTTATCTCACGGCCGGTCTCTCGCTGGTGCTGACGTTTCTGTTGCTCCTGGTTATGTTGATTCTCCGCCCCGGCGGGGTGTTCGGAAAAGGAGCCCTGGAATGAAGGCGCCGACCGGAAGGAAAGGGCTCGTCGTTTTTCTTGCTTTTATCGTCGCTCTCGCCGTTCTTCCCTTTCTGGGGGTGGAAGGGTACCGTCTCCGCCTTTTGACCCTGCTTTTTCTCTGGATCTCCCTGGCCGGGTGCTGGAATTTCATGTCCGGTTATACCGGGTACATCGACTTCGGGCCGGTTGTTTATTTCGGGGCCGGCGCCTACGCCACGGCTATTTTGATGATCCGGTTCGACCTTTTCTTTCTCCCCGCCATGGTGTTTTCAGGATTGGTTTGCGCGCTTCTGGCCGCCCTGCTCGGGTGGGCCACTCTGCGGATCCGCGGGGCCTATTTCGCCATCGCCACCTTCGCGGCGGCCGAAGCCCTGAAGCAGGTCTCCCTCGAAGCGGATCGGGTGGCAGGTTTCGATTTTTTCGGGGGGAGCCACGGACTGACCCTCCCGGCGCCGCCGGCCTCGGAGTTCTTCTATTTCCTTCTCCTCGGGTTCATGGTTTTCGTGATCGGAATCACCTATTTCCTCGAAAAATCCAAATTCGGGTATGGTCTAAAGGCGATTCGCGAGTCGGAGCAGGCTGCGGAACTCTCCGGAGTTCCCACGTTAAGACTAAAGATAAGGGCTTATGTTTTGAGTTCGAGCCTGATCGGCTGCCTCGGAGGGGTCGAAGCCTACTGGCTGACCTACATCATCCCCGACGATGTTTTCAATGTCATGCGCACCATTCAGATGGTCATCATGGCTCTTCTCGGGGGGATGGGGACCGTCTGGGGTCCGGTCATCGGGGCGGGCTTTTTGACCCTGGTGGGCGAATTCTTAGGGGCGAAATTTGTCTATGACTACCTGACGATCCTGGGCGTGGTAATCGTCGTGGTCATTCTGATCCTGCCGCGGGGGATCATGAGCCTGATGAAAGGCAAAAGAGGAGAGACCAAGTGAGTCTTCTCGAATGCCGGCAGGTGACCAAACGCTTTGGAGCCCTGGAGGCGCTCCGCCGATTCTCCTTTTCCCTGGAAAAAGGGGAGATCTTAGGACTCATCGGCCCCAACGGTTCAGGGAAGACGACCCTTTTCAACGTCCTTGCGGGAATCCATCGCCCCAGCGAGGGGGAGGTGATCTTCCGGGGGTTGGCGATTTCGGGCCTGGCGCCTCACCTGATCTGCCGCCGGGGCATGGCCAAGGCCTCTCAGATGATCCGGCCCTTTCAGGAGATGAGCGTTTTGGAAAACCTGCTGGTCCCCGGGATGTACGGCGGCAAACTCGGCCTCAAACAAGCCCGGGAGCAAGCGGCAAGAGTCCTGCACTCGGTGGGTTTGGAGGGGGTGAGCGAGGTTCCTTCCGGGGAGATCTCCCTGTCGGAGCGGCGGCAGCTCGAGCTGGGCCGGGTGCTAATGACCGGCGCCGAGCTCCTTCTCTTGGACGAGATTATGGCCGGTTTGAATCCCGCGGAAGTGGAAGGGGCTCTCCGGCTCATGGAGAAGATCCGTGGGGAGGGAAAGACGATCATCCTCGTCGAGCACGTCATGCAGGCGATCATGAAAATCTCGGACCGGATCGTCGTTCTTAACCACGGGGAGAAGATCGCCGAGGGAAGGCCGGAGGAAGTGGCCCAAAACCCGGAAGTCATCCAGGCTTATTTGGGAAGGCCTTATGCTTGAAATCGAAGGGATCCAGGTCTATTACGGCGATGTGCCCGTCCTCAGGAATGTGTCTCTATCGGTGAAGGACGGGGAGATCGTCACCGTGATCGGACCCAACGGCGCGGGCAAAACCGCGCTGCTCAAAGCGATCGTGAATCTTCTACCGCTGGGAAAGAGAGGGGAGGGAGGGGGAAAAATATTTTACCTGGGAGAGGACCTTGCGGGGCTGCCTCCGGAAGAGATCATCCGCAAGGGAATCGCCATCGTTCCCGAAGGCTCCCGGGTATTCCCCGACATGACCGTAGCCGACAACCTGCGCTTAGGCTCTTACATCGAGAGGGCGAAGACCGGCCAGCAGGAAACCCTCGACGGGATCTTTAAGCTTTTTCCCCGTCTGAAAGAACGTTTGCGGCAAAAGGCCGGGACATTGAGCGGCGGCGAGAGGCAGATGCTGGCCATCGGTCGGGCGCTCATGGCCCGCCCGACCCTGCTGCTTCTGGACGAACCCTCTTTGGGCCTTCAGCCCCTCCTGGTTTCCCGGGTCTTCGAAGCCATTGCCGAAATCAACCGACAGGGGACCTCCTTCCTGCTGGTGGAACAAAACGTCTACCGCTCCCTGGAGATCAGCCACCGCGCTTACGTTCTGGAGAACGGCCGGATCGTTTTGGAAGGTAAGGGCGAGGATCTCCTCGGAAATGAATACTTAAAGAAATCCTATCTTGCAATGTAACCACTTTGCCCTCCCCTTGAAAAAGGGGGCCGGGGGGATTTCTGGAGGGCTCAACTTTACCGCCATATAGCCCTTTTGGTTCCAGATGGGCCGAGTTATTATTTAATGTAACATATTATATAAGTTATTTTAATTACATGAAAATAATAATAAAATATTAACTGATTATCTTTTAAAAATCTGGTAAAACTTTAGCCCTTTGAAAAAAGGAATTTCGTCAGGGCCAAGCGGTTTTAGAGCCCGGGGGCCAGACCGGCCCGCTTGGAATCATGAGGCGCTGATTTCTCCGTGGAGGGGGCGGGGACGATACGCCCCGCCCCCTCCGGCGGAAACAAGCTCTGATCTTCGCGGCCAAGGGCCAACCCAGCCGATGCTTCCGGCGCGTTCCGTTCCGGCCCCCGGGCCCCGACAGAGGCGGGCACATGATTTTTTCAAAACTCTAAACTGATATAATTTCTGAAAGGGCCCTTTCTCGTCAATCCGACGAACCCCGGTCAGGTCCGGGGCAGGCGCCGGAATCCAGCCCCACCGAAGCTTAATTCAAATCCTTTTGGAACCCCCAAGTTTAGGCATTTAAGCGCATTTAAGGCATTTCTTGTATCTCTTTATTCCCTCCCTTATGGATTCAAAACCAATCCCGTCCAAATCTATTTCCCGCGGATGGACGATCACAAGCTCTTCGATCTCTTTGCCGGCTTTCAGATTTTCGACGTTTGGGCTCTCAACGACAAAGATTGCGTCCGTGGTGAAATACGTCACATCCTGGTAGAAGTAGGTATTCGGAAAAGATCCGAGATATCGGAAATTTCTGATTTCCAGGTTTAATTCTTCTCTAACTTCCCGGCTCAATGCCCCCTCAAAGGATTCCCCATAGTCCAAAAATCCGCCCGGCAGGTCATAATACCCTTTTTTCGGTTCATCGGCTCTTTTGGTCAGGATGATACCCTTTCCCGTTTCGATGATTGCCGCAACCGCCGCGGCGCAATTGTGGAAATAGACGAACCCGCAGCTTTCGCAGCGCATGGCGTTTTTTCTGAGCTCGGCAACGCCCGCCTTTCCGCAATGAGGGCAAAATTTAAAATTGGCATAGCGGAGCAAATCAATTCTCCTCTTTAAAAAGGGGGTAGGGGCTTGGGGGTAGGGTGCAGGAAGGGAAAATGTTGCCCTTCCAGGGTGTTGGCGAGTTCACGGCAGTGGGTAAATCCCCAATGGCCAACCATCCCGCATTTCTGCCCGCTCCAGCAGCCCAGGCAGATTTCATCGCCATAGCTGGAGCAAGCGCGGCACGGAAGGTTTTGATAAGCATGATCCAACAGGGACAGGCAGGCCTCGGGAGGGTGATCCAGGATCGACCCGAACCCGTTCGGGCTTTCGCAGCAAAAAGAGTAAACGCCTGAGGGATCAAAAGATAGACAAGGGGATTTAACGGCCCGACAACCGCGGATCGGTTCGTCCTGGAGGAAGCAGAGATTCCGAAACGTCCGTTTTTTGATCCTTCCGTAAAGGCCCCGGATCTCGAGAGGCGCAGGCACGAGGAGAGGCGCGGGGAAATCTCTGAGAGGAACCCGGCGCATCGAACCGCCCTGCCCGGAAAGGGCCCGGGGCGCGATAATCGTATCAAAAAAGAAATCGATTTTGTCCCTTCCGGCTTCGAAAGATCGGTCTAATTCTTCAAGCCAGGATTCATAAAACGGCAGGTTGTGTCTGGAGATCACGGTGCGGAACCGAACCCGGATCTCGTTCCGAAGACAATTAGCGAGGAAACGAAAAGCCTGGTCGTAGCTTTGATCACGGAGGAAATTGTGAATCGGAGGCGGGCCGTCCAGGCTGACCTCAAAAGAAAACCGCGGATCGGAAACCAAAAGCTCCGGGAGCCGAGAGGGGACGACACCGCCGGTTACGATCTTTACCCGGCGGGCATGGCGGAGGGCCGAATCGAGGATTTCCGGAAGGTCTCCCCGTGAGAACGGTTCCCCGCCTTCCAGGCTGATCGACGCGATGGTTCGCAACCCGGCGATGGAGCCGATGATCTTCTCCCATTGTCCCGAACTCAGTTCCTGGGTCGCCGTCTTTTCAACAGTGCAGTAGCGGCAGGACAAAGGGCAACGCGAAGTCAAGGCGATGTCGAGGGATATGCTGGGAGAAGACGAACCCCTCCGGCGACCGGGCGAAATATTTTCAGCGAATGGATAGCGCTTATTGAAACACAAATCGAGGGCAGATGAATCAAAGGTATGGAAATTGTTTTTTTTCACACGCACACTCACACTGACACTTATCTAAATGCCGTACGCCTTGTAGCAGGTCCGGCAGGATTCGGAAAGGGGAGGGGGCTCGATGATTTCCTGGGGGGTGGAGCTCCGGTTGGAAACGGCGTCGAAAATCGAGGCCACGTTTTGTTGGGCCTTGAGCCGGTCCTCAAAAACCTTGCGGAAGGATTGATAATCGTCTTTGCTCCAAACGGGGAGCAGATCTTCCGTGTTGATGTTCCCAAAAAATTTGGGTTCAGCGGTGTATTCTTTGTTCATAAAGATGCGGGGGATTTTTCCCTTTTTGGGCAGCCGCAGATACATGCAGGGGGCGAGGGACCCGTCGACGGAAAAGAAAAGGCTGTGGTGCGGCTCCGCCTCGCAGACGGGGATCTCTTCCGCTTTCAAAGGGGAACAGCGCACGGAAATTTTGTGATCTTTGCCCAAGCGGCGGATTTCATCGAGGGCTTCCTGGAAAGCAGGCGTGGGCGACTCATGGTAAAAAGTGCGGAGAATATTCCAGCGGTCTTCCGGGAGATAGTCCAGATTTTTGAGAATGACCTCATCCGCGCCCAATTTTGCGGCGGCGGGGATTGCCTGGCGGAGACTGCCCATGTTCAAGCGGGTCATGAGAAAGGATAATTTTACCGAGGGCGTTCCGATTTTTTGGCTTTTTTTCAGCCGGATGAGATGCTGCACTTGATCTAAGATTTGGTTGAGCTCGGGGCTCATCCGCAAGCCTTCTTCTGCGGGCGACGGGATTTCCTCCAGGTTCACGGTGATGAACTCGAGATTTTCTTCCACGAGAAGCTTGGATATTTCCGGGGTCAGATAAAATCCTTGAGTGCTCAGCCCGACCCTGCATTCGGCCTGCCTGGCCATTTGAAACATGGCCGGGAAATTCTCATTCTCGAGAGGATCCCCCCACCCCTGGAAAACCACCCACCTCACTTGCGGAAAATTGCGGGCGATCTTTTGATACGTTTCCAGGGTCATGTTTTGAAAAAGCCATTTTTCGGCAAAAACGGCGCGCGGACAAATTTTGCACTCCAGAGAAGAATAAGAGGAGACCTCGATCTGAAAGACTTCAAATCCCCGGTGATCCCGTTTAAAGAGTTTCGTAATGCCTTTTAACATAATGTCCTTGCAAAACTCTTGAAAGCAGTAGAAAATCGTCATTCCGGGCAAGCGAAGCGCGACCCGGAATCCAGGATTTTCAAGCGATTCTGGATTTCGGCGCCTGCCCCGGACCCGATCCGGGGTTCGCCGGAATGAGCGGCTTTTGCAAGAGGCTCACATAAAACGAGCCAAGAAAAGTACAAAATGAAGAGGGCTGGGAGTAACGACATAGATAAATAATATCGTCTTTACCCCGTGCTCCCTGCCCCCGGCAGTTTGTAGTTCCCTCTGCTCTATGCCCTCTGCCCTATGCTCTTTATCCTTGTGAAAGCAGAAATTTCACTTCTTTGTCATCAAACGACAGAAATTCCCCGGTGATGCCGTCGCCGGCCTTGGAGGCCAAGAAGAGAACGAGTTTCGCCGGCTCATCCGGAGAGTGCAGAAGGCCTTCTTCCTTCAGGCGTTCAAACATATCCGTCCCGATGGCTTTCACCCCCGCTTCGCGGATATCTTTCTGCATCCGGGTATCCATGACGCCGGGGTGGATGGCGTTGACCTGGATGTTGAATTCCTTGAGTTCCCTCGAAAGCTGTTTGGTGAGATGGGTCATCCCCGCCTTGGCAACCATGTAAGGGGTCAAATTCGGCCGCGGGGTCAGGGTTGTGGCAATATTGATGATTTTTCCCGCCTTCTTTTCGATCAGGGTGGGGATGACGGCTTTGGAACAGAGAAAGGCCGTGGTCAGATTTCCCCGGATGGTTTCCTCCCATTCACTTAGGGAAATCTCGTGGATCGGGGCGATCGGCCCTCTGGTCCCGGCGTTGTTCACCAGGATATCGATGGCGCCGTAAGCCTCCAGGGTTTTTTGAACCAAGGCCTTGACCTGGTTTTCATCGGAAACATCGGCCTGAACGGCGATGGCGTTCTTCCGCAGACCCGTCAGTTCCTGGGCCACATGCTCGATCTGATTCTGGTTGCGGGCCGCAACGACGACTTTGGCCCCTTCTTTTCCAAAAAGAAGAGCGATGGAGCGCCCCAGCCCCCTCCCGCCTCCGGTGATAATTGCGACTTTATCCTGCAGCTTCATGATCATTCAATCCCTTTTGCGCTTAAATTCGAATCGCCGGGAGTAAACCCCTATATAAATATTACCGGTTTCTCCGGCCTTCTTCAATCTCAATATTTTGGAGAAAAGGAAAACGGGATCTTTCTTGTCGCGGCGTTCGTTCTCAAATTGTTTTCACTCCCATCGGGCCAGCTTTTAGGAAAATCGGAGGTGACCACGTTCACCCCCCTTTCAAGAAAAACAAATCTTTTGTCTTCGCCTTGAGAAATTTTATGAAGATTAGGGGGCGACCCCGAAAAGGCATGCTAAAATTCGAAATAACAGCTTCGTGAGGCTGTAATAGGCTTTTACAGGCTTCGGAGGCTGTTAAAATTCTCGCGGGATGAAAAGGTTGGGATGGCGAGGGGATGGAACGGGGACGGATCAGCCTTTTGACTCGGGTTTTGTATGGACGTAGGGGGTTTTCAAGTATTCCCGGGCTGCGGCCTGGGCCACGCCCTCGCCCCCTTCGACATCGAGCGCCTTCTGGTAGTACTCCTCCGCCTTTTTCCGCTCCTGGCGAGGTCGGCGATCATTCCCAGGCGGACAAAGGCCCAGGCCCGGGTGCGGGCGTTGTAGCGGGCCTGGTCTTGCACCACTTTCTGAAAATAATCCAGGGCCCGAGGGTAGTCGCCTTTTCCAAAATAGATCCGGCCCACGAGCTGTTGATGCCGAGTTAACAGTTCCGGCCGGTAAGGAGGGGTTCCGGATTTAATTCCCCTCTCGATCTCCCCGGCGACGAGGAAGGCCTCTTCGGAGCGCTTCATATCCGCAAGGACATTTCCCAGGCCGAAGGCAAAATTGTAATTTCGCGGGATATTTATTTTTCAACTCCTTTGCAAAAGGCAAAGCCATTTCCGGCTTCTTTTCGAAATTCAAATAAACCGATGACAATTCGGCCTTGGCCAGATCCTTCAGCATGTCCCCCTTTTGGGCGGCGACGACCAACTCTTCGAGCCCCCTCTTGCGGTCCCCCGAAGTGATCAAGAACGAGGAGATAAAGCGGCTGAAACCCGGCAAGTGGTCCAGGTGGAAACGGAGGAGGCCCGTGGCAAAGTAGACGTCAAAATTCTGAGGGTCCTCCTCCTTGGCGTATCCCAGGAAATCCCATACGTTGCCGGTTTCCTGGGCCATGGCGAGGAACCATCTCTGGGTGATATACCAGCGGATGCGGGTGATCTTAGCCAAGGCCATGGCGAAATACGCCTGGCCGTCCCTGGGATCCTTGGCGACCCGCTTTTCCCCCCGCGCCATGGCTTCGGCGGCATATTTTAACATTTCCTCCTGACGCCGCTCCCTTTCCTTGTCCTCGAAACTCATTTCCCAGAAGAAAAGATTGGCCATGGCCAAGTAGGCATACCCGATCGGGCGTTCGCGGTCGAGTTCGATTCCCTGGAGAAGGGCGGCGGTCCCCCCCTTCTCATCCATGTTGATAATTTTTTCGATGCCTTGCTTGAAAAGGGGGCGAATCTGGGGATCCGCCGAAAATTCCGCTGCGGTCGATGCCGGGTCGAAAGCTATGACAATCAGGGAAGCAAGAGCAAAAAAATAAACCATAACCCAGGAGAAATATTTCTTCATATCGATTTCATCCTCCGGTCCAGGAAGAGCGAGATGATAAAGGCAATGGACAGGGAGGCGAGGCAAAGCCCGAAAGCGTTTTGATAGGCCTCGATGGGAAAGGCGCCGCCGGTCTTTCCGACCCGGTCCATGAGATAGCCGGTGGCCGGCTGAAAGATCGCCACGCCCAGGAACGGGGCGGGGTTCACAAGCCCCATGACGGTTCCGAGCCTTTCCGGGGCGGAGACTTCGCGGATGATCGCCCAGAGGATGGAAAGAGTTCCGGCCAAGCTTGCCCCCATGGCGAACAGCAGCGCGCCGAGGGAAACGGGACCGAGGGACTTTCCCCCGAACACAATCCCGCCCCAGATAAAAACCTGGACCCCGATGCAGACCGAGAGCAGGCTTCCCTTTCTTTGGGCGAAAGTTCTGTCGGCAAGATAGCTTAGCATCGGCCCTCCGATAATGACCCCGACGGCAATCAGCATCAGCAGATTGCTGGCCTCCAATTTGTTATAACGAAAAACATCGATCAGAAAGGAGTACCCCCACAGTCCCTGAAAAGTCTGAAAAGCCCCTGAATAAGTAAAGAATAAGGCCACCAGCGTCCAAAAGAAAGGGTTTTTGAGCACCCGGAGGAAAGTTTTTCCTCCGGACCTTTCCTCGAGCTCCCCGGCCGTTTCGGGGGCATGCCCTGGGGGAAAATCCCGGATGCAGACCCAGGATAAAAAAGTGAGAACGATCGCGATCCCGGCGATGAAAAAAAAAGACGCCCTCCAACCGGTTTGCTGGATGACCCAGGCGAAGGGGGTGGCGGCGAAGATCGCGGCGAAGTTGCCGGTGACCAAGAGAATGCCGTTCATCTGGGCGAAAGCCTGCGGGCCGAACCAAGGGAGCAGGGCCTTTAAGGCCGGGACGAAAACCCCGGCAGCCCCGAGACCGATCAGACCTCGGCCCAGGGCGGCCAGAAAAAGGGTGGGGGCCAGGCCGAAGAGAAGGGCGCCCAGAAACCCGATGGCCGTGGAGAAGGTTACGACCCTGCGGGGACCCCAGCGGTCCGTGAGATAACCCACGAGCGGCTGGATCAGGGCGTAAGGGTAAAAGTAGGCGGCGGACATCCCGCCCAGGCTTGCGGCCGAGGCGGAAAATTCTTCCATCAGGTAGGGGGCGAGAACGGCAGTGGAGGTGCGGTGGAAATAGACAAAAAAGTAAACGGCATTGAGGATAATCAGAATCAGCCAGCGCTGCGGAAGGGAAAACAATATCGTTCATCTCCAAACGACGAGTAATGCCGCATAGCGCAGAGCGCATAGCGTGAAGCGCAGCCGAGATTCCTATCCAAGCTACTTAGAGGATCTCGTAAAAAGCGAGCGGAACGAGGGTTTCGATTGCAGGGGCGCTGTAACGACGGGGTTGCCGCGCAACTCCGCAGATGGACCTTTTACGAAACCATCAACTTTTTTTTCAGAAGTTCGTTGACTAATTGCGGATTGGCTTTGCCCTGGGTTGCTTTCATCACCTGGCCGACAAAAAAGCCGAACACCTTTTCCTTTCCCTTTTTGTACTCTTCCACTTCCTTGGGGTTTTTGGCCAGGACTTCATCCACCGTTTTTTCGATGGCCGATGTGTCGGTTACTTGGACCCAGCCCTTTTCTTTCACGACCTCTTCGGCTTTCTTCCCGGTGCGGTACATCTCCTCGAAGACGCTCTTGGCGATCTTGCCGCTGATGAGCCCCTCGTCGATGAGTTTGAGCATCTGCGCCAGGTTTGGCGCCGGGACCGGGCACTCTTCGATCTCCCGCTCGTCCCGCTTGAGTTCGCGCAGGAGCTCGGACATGATCCAGTTGCTCACGATTTTCGGTTTGGCATACCCCTGCAGACAGGCCTCGTAATAATTCGCCAGGGGTTTGGAGGCGGTCAGAACTTCGGCATCGTACTCCGGGATCCCGTATTCCCGAACGAAGCGCTCCCTTTTCGTGTCGGGAAGTTCGGGGAGACCGGCTTTGACGGCGGTGACCCATTCCGGGTCGACGACGATGGGGAGGAGGTCCGGGTCCGGAAAATACCGGTAGTCGTGGGCCTCTTCCTTCCCCCGCATGGAAGAGGTGACGCCCCGGGCCGCATCCCAGAGACGGGTCTCCTGGACGATGCGGTCTCCTTGGTCGAGGAGGGCGGTCTGCCTGCGGATCTCGTAGTCCAGGGCGCGCTGGACATTGCGGAACGAGTTCATGTTTTTCAACTCGGTCTTCACCCCCAGGGTCTTCTGGCCCTTGGGGCGCAGAGAAATGTTCGCGTCGCACCGGAAGCTTCCCTCCTCCATGTTCCCGTCGCAGATGTCCAGGAACATGAGGATCGCCCGCAGCTTGCGCAGATACGCCGCCGCCTCCTCGGGGGTGTGCATCTCGGGGGCGCTCACGATTTCGATCAAAGGGACCCCGGTCCGGTTGAAGTCGACATAGCTGTGAGCCCCCCGCTCCGAAGAGAGATCGTGAACGAGCTTGCCCGCATCCTCTTCCATGTGAATGCGGATGATGCCGACCCGCTTCTTGTCCTCATCGACCCGTACCTCCAGAAACCCGTCGGACGAGAGAGGAAGTTCGTACTGGGAGATCTGGTACCCTTTCGGCAGGTCCGGGTAGAAATAGTTCTTCCGGGCGAAGAGGCTGTATGGGGCGATCGCGCAATGGGTGGCCAAGGCCGCCCGCATGGTGTATTCCACCACCGTGCGGTTGAGAACCGGCAAGGAACCGGGTTGGCCCGTGCATACCGGGCAGGTGTGGGTGTTGGGGTCTCCCCCGAAGGCCGTCGAGCAGGGGCAGAAAATTTTGCTTTGGGTCAGCATCTGGGCGTGAACTTCCAGGCCGATGACAGGCTCGTATTCCATAAAAAGCTCCGATCACAGATTGGGTTTGCGAAGGTGGTGGTCCGTGTTTTGTTCGTACGTGTAGGCCACGCGCAGAATCTTTTCCTCCTGAAAATGATTCCCAAGGACCTGCAGGCCGATCGGGAGGCCGGATTTGCCGAACCCGCAGGGGAGGGATATACCCGGCAGACCGGCCAGGTTGCAGGGAATGGTGTAGATGTCCGAAAGATACATCTGCAGGGGGTCGTCCACCTTTTCCCCGAGTTTGAAAGCCGGGGTCGGGGCGGTGGGCAGAACCAGGGCGTCGCACTGCGCGAAGGCTTTTTCGAAGTCCCGGCCGATCAAGGTCCTCACCTGCGAGGCTTTCCGGTAATAGGCGTCGTAGTACCCGGCGGAAAGGGCGTAGGTTCCCAGCATGATGCGCCGCTTGACTTCCGCGCCGAACCCCTGCGAGCGGGTTTCCTTGTACATCTCCAAAAGGTCGTGAGCCCCCCGTGCTCGGAATCCGTATTTGACGCCGTCGTACCTCGCCAAGTTCGAGCTGGCTTCGGCCGGGGCGATGATGTAATAAACGGCCACGGCGTATTCGCTGTGGGGCAGGGAAACATCCGTGATTCTGGCCCCGAGCTTTTCCAAGGTCCGAATCGCCCCGCGCACCGTCGCTTCGACTTCAGGGTCGATTCCCTCCCCGAAAGCCTCCCGCGGCACGCCCAGGGTCAGCCCGCGAATATCGTTGATCAGGGATCGGGTGTAGTCGGGGACCGGGAGGTTCACGGAAGTCGAATCCCGGGGTTCGTGCCCGCTGATGACGTTTAGCATCAGGGCGGTATCCTGGATGTCCTTGGCGAAGGGGCCGATCTGATCTAAGGAAGAAGCGAAAGCCACGAGTCCGTAGCGGGAAACTCGGCCATAGGTGGGCTTGAAGCCCACGATGCCGCAGCAGGCCGCCGGCTGACGGATGGACCCGCCGGTGTCGGACCCCAGGGAAAGGATGCATTCATCGGCGGCGACCGAGGCGGCCGATCCCCCGCTCGACCCTCCGGGAATTCTTTCCAGGTCCCAGGGGTTGCGGGTGGGCCCGAAGAAAGAATTCTCCGTGGAAGACCCCATGGCGAATTCGTCCATGTTGGCCTTGCCGACGAAGACCGCCCCGGCCCTTTTCAGCCTGGCGGCGACGGTGGCATCGTATGGCGGAACAAAATTATCAAGAATATGGGAACCACAGGTGGTGCGGATTCCCTGGGTGCAGATCAGGTCTTTGATCGCCACCGGGATCCCGGTGAGCGGTTCGGCATCGCCCTTTTGGATCCGGGCGTCCGCTTCCTCGGCCTGCTTCAGGGCCAGCTCCGGCAGAAGAGTGATGTACGCGTGAATCCGACCCTCCACTTTGGCAATGCGGTCGAAGACCGACCGGGTGATCTCCCGGGAAGTGACTTCCTTTCGGCGGAGGAGTTCGCCCAGGCGATGGGCGGTCATTTGGTAGAGTTCCATGCGAGGTCCTTTTGCGAATGATGGGGTTATTCGATGATTTTGGGAACCCGGAAGAAACCGCGGTCCGGGTCCGGGCCGTTGGCAAGGGTGAGGTCTATGTCCAGGGAAGGCTGAACGGCGTCCTCGCGGAAAATATTTTTTTGGGCAACGGCGTGAAAGGTGGGCGGCACCGTGGAGGTATCCAGCTTTTCCAGCTGATCCATGTAGGCGAGGATGTGGTTGAGCTGATCCGCAAAGCGCTCGATTTCGTTCTCCGAAAACTTCAGCCTGGCCAGAACGGCCACATGTTCGACTTCTTCTTTGCTGATTTTCATTCCCAGCTCCCGACGGTCTTGATTTCCTTGAATTTACCGAATCATAACACACGCCGAAGAAAATTTTCAAGGAAAGGAAGATGGATCCAAAGGCAGCCTTCACTCCGAAAACAAAAACCAAAAGGTAACGAGGCGGCGGTACCCCTTCAGTGACGGGAGGCCGGCCGATGGTTCCGGCGCGTACCGCCCGGACCCCCAGGCCACAAGAAAACTTGCCCCGGGCCACCCGTGACTGAAGGGTTACGGAGCTCCCTTTTTTATTCTTGACATCGATCCAAGGGCTTCATTATATTCATAACAACCGACATTTTTATGAATAATACCAAAAATGTAGCAATGCTCCGCCTGGGGGTTCACGTTTCCATAGCCGGAGGGGTGGAAGAGGCCGCCGTCCGGGGCCGGGAATTAGGCTGCACCGCCCTGCAAATATTTTCACGAAATCCAAGGGGATGGAATTCGGCCCGCCTTGCCGATTCCTCCGCCGCCGAATTTCGGAAGCGGATCCGGGAGACCGGAATCGATCCGGTCGTTGTCCACACTCCGTATCTCCTGAATCTCGCCTCGGGGGACGAAGATTTATATCAACGCTCCATACAAGGGTTGGCTTTGGATGTCCGGCGGGCGGAACAGTTGGGCGCCGGGTTTGTGGTGACCCACCTTGGGAGCGCCGGCGAAAATCCGCGCGGGCTCGCTTTGAAGCGGGTGTCGTCCGCTCTTCGCGAGGTTTTGGAAAAGCCGACGGCGGTTTCCATTCTCCTGGAAAACGGCTCCGGCGCGGGAAATTCCTTAGGTGGCCGCCTTGACGAGCTGGCGGCGATCCTCAACGAAGTCGGGGAGAATAAAAAATTGGGAGTTTGTTTCGACACCTGCCACGGCTTTGCGGCGGGTTACGATTTGCGAACCCCCCAAACGGTTGATGTCCTAACCGAGGAAATTTCCCGAACGATCGGTCTGAAACGTTTATCTCTGCTCCATTTGAACGACGCCGAAGGGGCCTTGGGAAGTCGCCTGGACCGCCACGAGCACATCGGGAAGGGGGCCATCGGTCTTCGAGGATTTAAAAACCTTCTCCGTCACCCCTGTTTCCGAGGTCTTCCCATGATCCTGGAAACGCCCAAGGACAGCCCGGACGCGGACCGGAAGAACCTGATGCGGGTGCGGAAAATCTGCCTTGAGGCCAGGCCTTAAGAGAGCTGAATTCAAGGTTTGTGAGTTCCGGAGCCCTGTATGCCCCCGCCATTAATCTCCCCTCCGGGGAGGGAAGGGGCGGGGGGGATGGTTTTGAAAAACTTGGACAACGTTTAAAATATGCAAAGCTGACCGCCCGGGCCTCTTTAATGGCCTCGACCTCCGAAAGAATATGAGCGACGATCCAAAGGATATCCCCCCCGCTTCACCTCCTTCCCAAACGGGGGAAGCCACGGCGCCGGGGGAAAGATCTTACGTTGTCCGGGCTGAAAGCCTGCGGGCCCAAAACCGGTTTGCAGAAGCGATCGGGGTCTTGGCGGAAGGGCTGGAGAAAAATCCGGATTATCTCCCGGGGCGGCTGCTTTTAGGGAGGTGCTATTGGGAGAAGGAGATGCCTGCGGAGGCAAAAGTTGAATTGGAAAAGGTCTCCGCCGTCATTGAGGAATGCCTGCCGGTTTACAAATTCCTGAGCAAGGTTTATGTCCATGAAAGAAAAGATGTGGATAAAGCGCTCGAGGCGGTTCGCCGAGCCCTCTATTTCACCTCCCAGGAGATTTCCAAGAAAAAGCCGGCGGCCATGGAGTTGGATTTGATTCCCTCGGGTCCCCGGGAGTCTTTGGAGGCTCCGCCGAGAGATTCCACGGCGGGAAAACCGAGAGAAGCGCCGCTGGAAGGCGGAAAAAAAACGGCCCGCCCGGCGATCCAGACCGACACCCTAGCGGAGATTTTCATCAAGCAGGGAAAACCGGAAAAGGCTTTGGCGATTTACGGCAAAATCCTGGGCGAGGATCCGCAGAACGAGGCCGTGCGGCAGAAATTTGAGGCTCTGCAAAAAAAAGTCGGGAAAAAAGATGATTCCGCCGCGCGGGAGAGAATGATCGCCAAGCTGGAGAGATGGTTGGAAAAAGTGGGGGCGGATAAAGAAAAGTGAGTTTGGATGAATGGTTATGAAAATCGCCGACCAAAGATTAGAAAAATTGATGCGCCGAAAGCGTTTGGATGCTATTCTGTTCTGGGGGTTTGAGAACATCCGCTACCTCTGCGGTTTTACGGGTAGCGACGGGGCCCTAATTTGCGCCCGCGAAGGCCGGGTTTTTCTTACCGATTCCCGGTACACCGAACAGGCGAAAAGCGAAGTCGTAAATGCCATTGTGTCGCCATACCGGCAGAAGATTTCCGGAGTCGGTCAGGCTTTGAAGTCCCTCCGCGGCCGCAGAATCGGATTCGAGGCGGCGGCCGTAAATTTTGAGAGTTACCGCAGGTTGCAGGAAGAGCTCTCCCGCGTTTCGTTCATCCCCTTGTCGGAGGAATTTGCGGGCCTAAGGGCCGTAAAGGAAGCGGAGGAAATCGCCAGTCTCCGAAAGGCGGTCCGGATCGCCTCGGAGAGCTTCCGCAAAACGATTCTTAGGGTGAGACCGGGCTCTACGGAAGCAAACATCGCCGAGGCTCTGGAATGCCAATTCCGCCGGGGGGGGAGAAAAGCCTTCGTTCGACACCATCGTGGCTTCGGGTTTCCGGGCAGCTTTGCCCCACGGCGCCGCCTCGGAAAAGAGATTGGCAAACGGGGAGACCGTGGTCATCGATTTCGGGACCCGGTTTCGGGGGTATCACTCCGACGAAACCAAAACCCTGATTCTGGGCAAGCCGGCGGCGAAGACGAGGCGGATTTATGAAATTGTGCGCCGGGCCCAGGCCAAAGCCATCCAAACGGTTCGCCCGGGCGTGACCGGGCGGGAGATTGACGCGGCGGCGCGCGGAATCATCCAGAAGGCCGGGTACGGGAAATATTTCGGTCATGGGACCGGGCATGGAGTCGGGCTGGCGATCCACGAAGACCCGACGATTTCCCCGAGAGGGAAGACGGTGGTCGAAGAAGGGATGGTTTTCACGGTGGAACCGGGGATTTATATTCCCGGGTGGGGCGGGGTGCGGCTGGAGGATATGGTCCGGGTCACCGCCGGCGGCTGCGAGCGGTTGACATATCTCTCAAAGGAGATTAAAGATAATATAATCTGAATGGGCGGCGCAATTTTCATTTTCCAAGGTTGATGGTCTCGTAAAAAGTCCATCTGCGGCGTTGCGCTTCAACTTTGTCGTTGCGGCCCCTAAGGGGCCTCTCTCCTCAGTTTTTGCGTGCCTTGCATCTGGAACTTTTTACGAAACCATCGATTGAGCGACTTTTTACGAGATCATCAAGGTTGATGACGTCGTAAAAAATAAAATAGACCGTCACCCCGGCAAAAGCCGGGGTCCAGAACGCCTTGAAATAACTGGATTCCGGCTTTCGCCGGAATGAAAAAATCTATGGAATTTCGACTTTTTACGAGACCATCAAGGTTGTTATATTCTTTTAGAGGAGATTTCCCATGTACGAGACGAATGCGTTTCGCAAAGGCCTGAAGATTGAAATCAACGGAGAGCCCTTTGTCATCGTGGATTTCCAGCATGTGAAACCCGGGAAAGGCGGGGCGTTTGTCCGTACCCGGGTGAAAAGCCTGATCAGCGGAAATGTGAACGACTTGACCTTCCGTTCGGGTGACAAAGTGGACAAACCGGATATCGAAGAAAAGGAAATGCAGTTTCTGTATGAATCCGGCGGAGAATACCATTTCATGGACATCCAGTCCTACGAACAGCTCTTTTTGAATGCGGAGCAGCTGGGGGAGAGCAAGGATTTCCTCAGGGAAAACCTCGTGATCAAGGCGATCTTTCACAACGGGCGTCCGATCGGGGTGGAGACCCCCATGTTCGTGGAACTGAAGATCGTCAAATCCGAACCGGGAATGAAAGGAGACACGGCCACGGGCGCGACGAAACCGGCGACCCTGGAATCCGGCGCCGTCATTCAAGTGCCCCTGTTTGTCGAAGAGGGGGATGTCATCCGGATCGATACCCGCACCCGTGAATATCTCACCCGGGTGAAAGAATAAACCGGACTGCCGTCGGGGTTTGAGAGGGGTTCGCGAAGCGAAAAGGAGAAGGGGATGGAATTTCCAGAAGACCTGTATTATTCCAAGGAACACACCTGGGTCCGCCTCACCGCCGGAAAAGCGGTGATCGGGGTCACGGATCACGCCCAGAAAGAGATGGGCGCGATCGTTTTTGCGGAGCTCCCGGAGGAGGGGGCCGAGATTGAAAAAGGTGAAACCTTAGGATCGCTTGAATCCTCCAAGACCGTGGCCGAGGTTTCCGCGCCCATCAGCGGGCAGATCGTGAAATCCAACCGGGACCTGGAAGAAGATCCATCGCTCATCAATGACGATCCTTACGGCAACGGATGGCTGGTGGCCATGGAGATCGATGACCCCGATGAGCTGGAAGGGCTGCTCAATTCCGTGGAATATGAAAATTTCCTGGAAAAAAAAGAACCCAAGAGTGAAGCCAAGGGATGAATTTCTTGACAAAACCCCGGAAGGTTGTTAGAACCTTTGTATAAAGAAACTTCGTGGAGGGCAGAATGGACATCGTTCAAGCGGCGTTGAAAAAAGGGCAAAAAACCCTTTCCGAATATGACTCCAAGAGGCTCCTGAGCTCCTACGGGATCCCGGTCGTTAAGGAAAAGCTGGTGAAGAGCCGGGCGGCGGCGGTCAAGACGGCGAAGGAAATGGGCCTGCCCGTTGTGCTCAAGGGTTGCTCGTCGGAAATCGCCCACAAGACGGAGAAAAAGCTGATCGAAGTAGACCTCCGCACCCTGAAGGAAGTCGAACGGGCCTACGAGGCCATTGTCGAGCGGGTCGGCCCAACCCCCCTGGATGGGATTTTGGTGCAGGAAATGGTCAAGGGATCTCGGGAGCTGGTCGTCGGCATGATCCGGGACGCCCAGTTCGGACCCTGCGTCATGTTCGGCCTGGGCGGGATCTTCACCGAGGTCCTGAAAGACGTTTCCTTCCGGATCGCGCCCCTGGAAAAACGCGACGCCGTGGAAATGGCGGGAGAAATCAAGAGCGCCAAAATCCTGGGCGCCTTTCGCGGGATGCCGCCGGTGGACATGGACCTCCTTGTCTCCATGCTGATCGGCATGGGCAAGCTCGGTCTGGATCTGGACGCCGTCAAGGAGGTGGATGTCAACCCCCTGATTGTCTCCGGCAGCAGGCCCGTGGCGGTGGACGCCCTGGTCGTTCTCGAAGAGCCCAAAAAAGGCTGAGACGGGAAACACACGATGGCCAGCCCCTCCCCATGGGTCGAGGAAGCCCTCGCCGGCTCGGTTCGCGCCCTCGCCAAACTGATTACCCTCGTAGAAAACGAGATGCCCGGATCCATCGAAGCGCTCCAGGCGCTTTACGCGAAGACCGGACGGGGATACACCATCGGCATCACCGGCCCGCCCGGGTCCGGGAAAAGCACCCTCACGGACAAAATCACCAAAGAGCTGCGCAAGAAGAACCTCACGGTGGGGGTCATCGCCGTCGACCCGACCAGCCCTTTCAGCGGTGGAGCGCTCTTGGGGGACCGGCTGCGAATGCAGGAGATCACCTGCGATGAAGGGGTCTTTGTCCGCTCCATGGCCACGCGGGGAGCCTTGGGGGGATTGACCAAAGCCACGGCGGACACGGTCAAAATCCTCGATGCCTTCGGCAAGGATTTTATCCTGATCGAAACCGTCGGGGTGGGGCAGGACGAGGTCGACATCGTCCGGACGGCCGACACCACCCTCCTCATTTCCGTGCCGGGGCTGGGGGATGAGATCCAGGCCCTCAAAGCCGGGATCATGGAGATCGGGGATCTTTTCGTCGTCAACAAGGCCGACCGGGAAGGGGCGGACCGGGTAGTCACCGAACTGAGCCTGATGCTCGAATTGAGCCCCCCCTCCCGAGGCTGGCGGCCGCAGATCGTGAAAACCGTGGGGACGATGGGAACGGGGATTCCGGAGCTCGTGGAAAAGATCTTCGAACATCGCCGGTTTCTCGAAACGGGAGACGGGCTGACGAGAAAGCGGAACGAAAGGGCGCGAGAGGAGATCCTCCGCCTGATCGAACAGGAGATTTCCAAGTACGTCCACAAGATGCTCAAATACGATGTGGATTTTGAAGAGGTGATCGATCAGGTGGCGGCCCGCAAGCAGGACCCGTACTCCTATGCCCGGAAGGTGACCGAGCCTTTTGCCCGGTATTACCAGATCTACAAAGTGGACAAGACCAAGCCTCCCGGATGAAGTTTGTCCCCGAAACCCACCGCGAGCCTGCAAAAAAAGGGCGCGATGCCTCGCGCCCCTGCGGATCTTTCTTTGATCGCGAATTCAGAAAATCTCTGCGCTCTCCGCATACTCTGCGGTGAAAATTTTACTTCTCCTTTATCCCCGCAATTTCTTTCGCAAATTTCTTCTTGCTTTCCAGATCGGACTGCCGCCGGATCATGATCCGCTGAGCCTGGGGCGGACCGGCGCCGTGCATCGACTCCGTGCGGTACCCGACGGCCGCGGTTCCGAGGGTTATGTTTTCGATCAGGCGCAGGATGCGCATCCGGTGCTCCGTGGGAACGGAAGCGACCCCTTTTAGGTATTTCTGAACATAGGGGCCTGTCCGCTCATTTCGCAGATCCTTTTCCGAGGGCATGGTGACCATGATTCCCCCGGCGATATCTTCGGCGAGGCGGGCGATCTCATAAGGAAAGCGCGTCACGTTCTGTTTGCAGACGTTGGCCAAGAGCATGTCGATTTCGCAGGAGCCGGCTTTCGTCTTGCGCCCTTCCGCCGAGCAGGCCAACCCGCAGGAGTAGAGCGTTTCATTGAGATGAATCATCTCGGTGATCTTGTCGATGATGTGCGAGGCTTTGGCCGCTCCGTTGTAATCCGAAGCCAGGGAGGCGGCTCCGATCAGGACGTCCCCGACCCCCACCTTGCACCCGCCGTAGCTCTGGCGGTGGAAACCGGCGAACCGTTCCACCAGGAGACCTACGAAGTCGGTCTCCCCGCAGAGGAAGACCCGTTCCCAGGGCACGAAAACGTTTTCGAAAACGGCCAAAACCTCGTGACCGCCGAAAGTGTGGTTGCCCACGTCGATGGCGCTTCCTTCGAGCTTGCGCGTGTCGCTCGCTTGGCGCCCGCAGATAAAAAAGATCCCTGCGGAATCGGTGGGAACCGCGCAGCAGACGGCATAATCCTTTTCGTCTTCGCGCAGGGCCATGGTCGGCATAACGATGACTTCATGGGAGTTGAGCATGCCGGTCTGGTGGGACTTGGCGCCCCGGATGACGATCCCATCCTTCCTGCGCTCCACGATGTGAACGAACATGTCCGGGTCCTGCTGTTGCGTGGGGCGGAGGCTGCGGTCTCCTTTGACGTCGGTCATGGCGCCGTCGACCACCAAATCCTCCTCCTGAACCCGCAGGAGAAACTCCTTGAACCGATGATGGTAGGGGGTTTTGCACTTTTCGTCGATCTCGAAGGTGGTGCTGTAAAGGGCGTTCATGGCGTCCATGCCTACGCAGCGCTGGAAGCACGAGGCGGTCTTCTGCCCCAAGAGGCGCTGCATCTTGACCTTATTCACCAGGTCTTCCGGGGTCTGGTGGATCGCCGTGAACCGATTGATGGTTTTGCCGGTCAAGTGGGATTTGGTGGTGGCCAGTTCTCTGCTGCCCTCTTCGTGGGCAATCTGATAGGTCATGGCGACGGAGTTCAGGGAGGGGCGAAGGATCGGGTGGTCGACCGGATTCTTCACCCGCTCTCCCAGGAGATAGACCTCCAGATTCAGCTCGCGCAAACTCTCAAGGTATTGATCCGGTGTTTTCATGGTTCCTTTCTCGTTCGGGAAATTCGAACTTCTAACTTTGATGGTCTCGTAAAAAGTCGAGATTCCAGAGAATTTGTCATTCCGGCAAAAGCCGGAATCCAGTTATTTCCAGACGTTCTGGACCCCGGCTTTCGCCGGGGTGACGGGCTATTTGGCTTTTTACGAGTTCATCAACTTTGATGAATTCGTAAAAAGTTGCTCAATCGATGGTTTCGTAAAAAGTCGTCATTCCCGCGCAGGCGGGAATCCAGAATCTGCCAAGATATTGAAAAGACTGGATTCCCGTTTTCACGGAATGACGGAATAGCCCATTTTCAGACTTTTTACGAGACCATCAATGTTGAATTTCTAACTTTTAACTCCTACCTCACTAACCAGCCGCCGGCCACCATGCGGTTGACCTGGTTGGTGCCCTCGTAGATCTGGGTGAGTTTCGCGTCCCGCATCAGTTTTTCCACCATGAATTCTTTGGTGTATCCGTACCCGCCATGAACCTGGACGGCGTCGGTGGACACCTTCATGGCCGCATCGGTGGCATAGAACTTGGCCTGGGCCGCTTCCCGGCTGAACCGCTTCTGCCGGTCGGCCAGAGACCCGGCGTACCAAGTGAGCAGCCGGGCGCTTTCCACGGCCGCGGCCATGTCGGCGAGCATGAAGTTCATAGCCTGGAAGGTTCCGATGGCCTTGCCGAACTGAACCCGGGTCTTGGCATAGCTCAGCGCGCATTCGAAGGCGGCCCGGGCGATCCCCAGCCCGACCGTGGCGATATTGACTCGCCCCTCGTCGAGGGCTTCCATGGCCCACTTGAATCCTTCGCCTTCGTTGCCGATGAGGTTCTCGCGGGGGACGATCACGTTCTCGAGAAGAATCTCGGCGACATTCAAGGCCCGCTGCCCCATTTTGTCTTCCACTTTCCCGATGGAAAGACCGGCGGTTTCTCGGGGAACGATGAACCCGCAAATCCCCTTGGTTCCTTTCGCCGGGTCAAGGGTGGCAAAGATCGTATAGAGCGCCGCATGACTGGCGTTGGTGATGAAGCACTTTGCCCCGTTCAGAACATAGTGGTCGCCTTCTTTCTTGGCCCGGGTCTTCAGGCTGCCCGCGTCGGATCCCGCCTCACGCTCCGTGAGGCCGAACGATGCGGTTTTCCCCGCCCGGCCCAAGGGAAGGAGGAACTTCAGTTTCTGCTCGGGAGAGGCCCCGACCACAATGGGTCCGCAGGCCAGAGAGTTGATCCCAATCATCCCGGAAATGGCCACGCAAGCGGCGTTCATCTCCTCGTTGATAATGGAAGAATCCACCAGTCCCAGTCCCTGCCCCCCATACTGGGTAGGGCAGGTCAGGTTCATCAGGCCGGCGGTATGGGCTTTCTGAATGATATCCTCCGGGAACCGCGGATTCTTATCGTAGTCCAGGGCCACCGGGGCAATTTCCTTCTGGGCGAAGTCCCGGGCGGTTTTTTGAAAGGCTTTTTGTTGCTCGCTCAACGAGAAGTCGATCATCAGGGATCCTCCTTATGAAATAAAATGAAATAGAATTTTTCGGAACCAAAGTGACCAAAACCCAAAGATCTTTGCCGCCGAGGGCGCAAAAAGAAAATAAAAACATGTTTTTATTTTCTCTGTACCACGAATGTTCAGATTCTTTAAATTTGATGGTCTCGTAAAAAGTCTGAAAATGCTCATTTTTGTGATTCCCGTGAAAACGGGAATCCAGTCTTTTCAATATCTTGGCAGATTCTGGATTCCCGCCTGCGCGGGAATGACGACTTTTTACGAGTTCATCAAACTTTGTTAACTTTTTTTCTCTGGGAACGCCCCCTTACCCTCGCCTCTCCCCCGTGGACGGGGGAGAGGGATAAATGAGAATTCTATTTGTGGCTCTGTGATCTCTGTGCCCTCTGTGGCAAAAGAATAAACTATCAAAATTTTCTTGAACTGTCCAGGATGATTGTCACCGGGCCGGAATTGACCGACTCAACCTCCATCATCGCCTGAAAAACACCGCCGGCGATTGACAGCCCGGTTGTCTTGGCCCTTTCCAGAAAGTACTCATAGAGAGAGCGGGCGACCTCCGGCGGGGCGGCGTCCGTGAAGGACGGGCGCCTTCCTCTGCGGGAGTCGGCGTAAAGGGTGAACTGGGAAATGACCATCAACTGGCCCCCGATGTCCAGGAGCGAGAGGTTCATCTTTCTTTCGGCATCCTCGAAGATCCGGAGGTTTATGATCTTTTCCAGGAGAAAATCCGCGTCTTTTGGGGAATCCCCATTTCCCACCCCGAGAAGGACGAGAAGGCCTTTCCCGACCTGCCCCGCGATCCGACCCTCCGCCTCCACCTTCGCCCGGCTTACCCGCTGAATGACTGCCCGCATAGGTTCTCCTTTAAGAAAAGTGTCAGGATGAGGGTCAGTGTGAAAAAACAGATTCCTTGACTGAAGGGTTACAGCGAATCCAACAACGTCGCTGTGTATAGTTGATCGCTCAGACCCGTTTTCTTGTTGCCCGGGCAGGGGACCAACCTGCTTTAAGGAACGGTCTCTATTCGCAGAACCTCAAAATTGATGGTCTCGTAAAAAGTTAGCGGAACGATGGTTTCGTAAAAGGCTCCAGATGCAAGGCGCGCAAAAACTGAGGAGAGAGGATCCTTAGGGGCCGCAACGACGAAGTTGAAGCGCAACGCAGCAGATGGACTTTTTACGGAACCATCATATTTTATCGATAAGCCCTCAGTTTCTCAGATCGTTGCTGGAAATCGTCGCCTCTATTTTCATCGCGCCCGCCGCCGGATCTCTTGCCCATTGGAGGACGGGGGTGGCTGCCTGCTGAAAATCCGGCAGCTGATCGGGGGTCAAGGAGGGCGCCCGCGGCGAGATCTCCTTCAGGGGGTTCCGATAGGCGCCGCTTTTGGAAAGGCGAAAATCCAGGTGAGGGCCGGTGGAAAGGCCGGTGGAGCCCACATAACCGATGATCTGCTTCTGGCGGACCGTTTTCCCCTTCCGTAGCTCCGGGGCGATCCGGCTCAGGTGGCCGTACAAGGATTGATACCCTTTGACATGCTTGAGCACCACCTGTTTTCCGTAACCGCCGTTCCATCCGGCGGAGGCGACGGTCCCGTCGGCGATCGCCCAGACCGGGGTTCCCACGGGGGCGGCGTAATCGACGCCCAGATGGGGACGCCTTTCTCCCAGGACCGGGTGCAGCCGGGATTTGGAGTAACCGGAGGATATGCGGGTAAACTTGAGGGGGGAGCGCAGAAAAGCCTTGCGCAGAGGTTCCCCCCTTTCCGTGAAATAATCGGCGGGCCCTTTGCCGGGCTGGTAGTAAATTCCTTGCGTGACCTTTGCCTGGCCCGAGAATTCGGCGTAAAGGATCCGCCCGTACTTGATAAACGCCCCCCCCGCGTAATACTTTTCCACCACCATCCGGAACCGGTCCCCGGGCTGCAATTCGGTTCGAAAATCGATTTCCCAGGCGAAGATTTCGGCAAAATCGAGGGTCAACGGGTCTTTCTCTCCCAGCTTGTCCATGGCTTCAAAGAGGCTGGAGGCGATTTCGCCGGAAACCCGCGCCCAGCACTTATCGACGGGGATGTCGAGCTTCCGGGCATTCCACTCTCCGGATGGGTCCAAGGTGATTCGGTACACGTCAATGGGGCTGCTCTGGTAGGAAAAACCGCGGAATTTCCCCGCCGGGGTCAGCCGCAGCTCGTACGAATCTCCCGGGTTCATCCGCCGCAGATTTAAAATGGGTTTGAGATGCCGGCTGATCGCATCGATCATCTCCGCCGGGATCCCCTGGGGGCGAAGGGTGGCGGAAAGGGACTGGCCCTTGGATATTTTCCCCGAAATGACCTTTATCTCCTCCGGGGGCGGGGCGGGCGGCGAGGGCGGTTCCGGGGCGGCGACGGCCTGAGGCTTTTCCGACGGCCCCGGGGCGGAAAATCGCAAGGCTCCCCACACGGCCAATCCCCCCGCGAGGAGGAGCAGCGCCAGAAAAAGAATTTTTTTCCGTTTCGGAGTAATTTGCGGAAAAGGATTCAAGGGGTATACGTTTTCACTCCATCGTTTGGGGGCGTTCGGGTTCCGAAAATCTCTGCGTGCCCTGCGGTGAGTTTTTTTATTCATTTATAACTTCATATATCCGGGAGAGCAAGAAAAAAGAGAGGGGGGACGTAACCATTCAGTGACGGGTGGCCAGCCGCTCGGATTAAGGTCGGGGGTAAAGGCAAAGTGATTCCCTGGCCTGGGGGTCCGGACGGTCCGCTTGGAACCATGAGGCAGTGATTTCTTCGTGGAGGGGGCGGGGCCAAGACCTCCCGCCTCATCTTGCGGAGGTGCGGTGCTTTCTCCGATTCTCTGCCCATCCCGGCCGATGCTTCCGGCGCGTACCGCCCGGACCCCCAGGCCACAACAAAACTTGCCCCGGGCCACCCGTGACTGAAGGGTTACGGGGGGACAGAGCGGTCACAGGAGGGAGGTGACGATCATGGCGCCGGAAAGAAAAATGAGAACGAGGATCGTAAGCAGGGACAGGATGTTCAGGATTCGGCCGTTGGTGTAGTTTTTCATGATTCGGCGGTCGTTGACCAAAATGAGCATGAAAATCAGAACGACCGGAAGCACCGCCCCGTTGATGACCTGGGAGTAGAACATGATGGAGATTAAGGGCACATCGGGGAAGAGAATCACCGCCATGCCCAAAAAGATCATCAGGGAGTAAAGCCCGTAAAACTGCGGGGCCTCGCCGAATTTGCGGTTGACGCTCGCTTCCCAGCCGAAGGCCTCGCAGATGGTGTAGGCGGTGGAGAGGGGCAGGATCGAGGCGGCGAAAAGGGAGGCGTTCAGGAGGCCGAAGGCGAAGAGCCAGGTGCAGTACTTGCCGGCCAGCGGGGCCAGGGCCAGGGCGGCATCCTTGGCGGAGGTGATTTTCACCCCCGCCTGGAAGATCGTCACGGCGCAGAGAAGGATGATAAAGAAAGCCACGATGTTGACGATGACGGAACCGAAGATCACGTCCATCCGGGCAAACTGGTAGTCTTCGGCCTTCAAGCCCTTGTCGACCACCGAGGACTGCAGATAGAATTGCATCCACGGGGCGATGGTGGTGCCCACGATGCCCACGGTCATGGTCAGGAAGCCGGGGTCGAACGAGACGGTCGGGGTCAAAAACGCTCTTTGAATTTCGGTCCAGTTCGGTTTCGCCAAAAACCCGGAAACGATATAGGCCAAGTAAAACACACAGGCCGCCAGGAAGGCCTTCTCCACGGACTTGTAGTTTCCTTTGACGACGAGCCACCAGACGAAAAAGGCGCTGATGGGAACCGAAACATACTTGCTGACCCCGAAAATCTCCAGGCTGGCGGCGACCCCGGCGAACTCCGAAATCGTGTTTCCCAAATTGGTGAGGAACAGGGCGATCATGAGATAAAAGGTCACCCGGGCGCCGAACCTCTCGCGGATGAGATCCGAGAGCCCCTTGCCGGAAACCACGCCCATGCGGGCGCACATCTCCTGGATGATGATGAGGGCCAGGGTGATGGGGATCAGGGTCCAAAGGAGGGTGAGGCCGTACTCCGACCCGGCCAGGGAATAGGTCGTGATCCCGCCGGCGTCATTGTCGACATTGGAGGTGATGATGCCGGGGCCGATGAGGGCGAAAAAAATCAGAAGCGTTCGCCAGAATCCCCGAGGGGAGGTCCGTGAGGCAGGAGCGGTTGACTGGGTCTCCTTGTTGTTTTCCGGCACGTTCGCCTGCCCCCTCCATCCATGGTTTTTACTTCCCAAGCTGCGGTGCGACCACTTCCAGCAGATTCCGAAAGGTGATGACCCCTTTGAGACGCCCTTTTTCATCCACCACCGGAATGGCCTTGAAGGCATATTTGGCAAAGAGGTCGGCGATCTCCTCTTTTTCCTCTTCCACCCCGACGCTCACGATCCGCGGCTCCATCAGATCGGCAAGAGGCGCTTCCGGGCCGGCCATGAGAAGATCTCTCAGGCTCGCGACTCCCAGAAGGTGGCCTTCGTCGTCGGCCAGGTACAGATAGTAGATCATATCCAGGTTTTCGGCTTCCTGCCGCAGAAAATTCAGAGCCTCTTTCACGGTGGTCTGCGGAGGGAAAACGGGGAAGGAGGTGGTCATCAGGCCGCCGGCCTCTTCTTCCGGATGAACCAGGAGCTCCTTGACATCCTCCGCCATTTCCTGCTCCATTTCCTTGAGGATGCCCTCGGCTTTTTCCTTGGGAAGGTCGCCTAAGAGGTCCGCCGCTTCGCTGGGGGACATCTCCTCGATGATGTCGGAAGCCTTTGCCGGATGGAGATCTTCGATGAGGTGCACCTGGATTTTCGGATCGGTCTCCTCCAAGGCCTCGGCGGCGGTCTCCACATCGAGGGCCTGAAACACTTCGGTTCGCTTGTTGATGTCCAGTTCCTCGATGATGTCCGCCAGGTCGGCGGGATGAAGCTGAGAAAGGCGGTTCTGGCCTATCTTTAACCGGAGGAGGTCGGGGGAGGAAAGGGGCTGGACGACCCGCCAAGGGATAAGGTTGTCCTTGAGCTGATAATCAAAGAACCATTGGAAGAATTTTTCCGTGGCCCGCTCCAGGCCGACCCGCCGCATGAGCCCCCGCAGGCCCACGTCCACGTGAATCAGGCGCAGACTCGAATTCACGCGGAGAAGATGAAGATCGTTGACCCGCAGAATTTTGGCGCCGTGGGTGTCGACGATCTGCTTGTCCAGAAGGGATTCCTTGAGCAAAAGCTCCCCCTCCTTCCGGACTCCTTCCCCAGGATCGCCCTCTTTCAGAAGGTCGATCCGAAGGGTGTCCCCGACTTCCCGAACGCGGTCCCAGGGAAAGCGAAATAACGCCTTTCCCTGCCAGGGACGGTACAGAATCCCCATCACGGGCGGGTAAAGTTCCTCTCCGCCGACGATCAGGTCGAGAACCCGGCCGCACTTTCGGCCGCTCGTATCCAGGATTTTTTTTCCGAGGATCTGGCTCAAAAACAAAAAAACCTGAGGGTTAGGATTGGCCGTCATAAGGGACCTCCAGGCACCTCTTTATATAGCACGGCAATCCGGATTTTGAAAGAATTTTATGACGGGAGATGACAATCGGGAGGAAATTTGCATATAATGAGCCTGCAGAAATGGAATCTATCCCCCTGACCCGAGAGCGCACGACCTGCGAAATTGCCCGCCGGCGAGCTTCCTGGGCATTCGCTCCCGGAAATTCAGCTGCGGAAGAAGGTTTCTATTCCGAGGGGGAATGAGGCAAACGGCGGGTTTGCGAAGCGCCACGGGGCCGGAGAATTGCGGGGCAGAGACCAAAAATGACCCAAAGAATCATTCCGTTGCTTGTTTTTCTCATGATCGGGGCGGGAGCCGCCGAGGCCCAAGAGAAGGTGACGATCGGGCTGTTGGAGGATGTGCTGCTTATGCCCTGGAAGATAAAGCTCCCGGCGCGGATCGACACGGGGGCGGCCGTCTCGTCCTTGGATGCGCGCAGCCTGAAGGTGATCGACCAGGAAGTCGAATTCGTCCTGCCTTCCAAATACGGAGGGCAGAAATTCCGCCTGCCCATCGCCGGCTGGCACACGGTGCGCTCCGCGGAAGCCAAGGAACGGCGCCCCATCGTGGAAATGGAGCTGTGCGTCGGCTCCAAATTGATCCGCGCCAAGGTCAACCTAAACGACCGCTCCCGAATGAAATATCCATTCCTCCTCGGGCGAAACGTTCTGACGGAGAACTTTGTGGTGGACTGCGACCGCACCTACTGTGCTCCTCCGAATTGTCTCGAGGAAACGAACAAATGAAGAAACCCGCGTTCTGGCTGGCTCTCGCCCTCTTTTTTTTCACCGGAGCTCTCCTTTTTTACCGGGTCCTCTTTCTCGGCTACCCCCTCCTCCCGGCGGCCCCCGGACAAACCTGGGCGGTTTCCATGGACCTTTACGTTCGCACCGGAAGCGAAGGGGCCAAAGTCGCCCTCGGTCTTCCCCTGGAGCAAACCGGCCGGATGGTGGTCGAGGAAAGACTTTCGGCGGGGGCGGAGAGCATCGATATTCATCGCGAAGGACCCAACCGGATCGGGATATGGTCGATTCCGGGGAAACAGGGGGAAACGCTTGTAAATTTCCAGACCACCGTCCATGTGAAGCCCGGGCGCATGAGCCGGGATGAGGGGGCCCCGCCGCGGCTCGGACCTTCGCCCGGCGGGAATGAAGAAAAGGCCCTCGCCGAGCGGTTGGTGACCGGCTGGAAAAGTCTTCCGCCTCCCCTTCGAATTCAGGCCATTGCCGCCACCGCCGCCGGGAGATGGACCGACCCCCCGCCCGGCAACCCGGAAATTCAGGCCTGGGGTAAGGTCAGAGAAGGACTGGGCCGGGAGCTTGCCCTGCGCATGCTGTTCCATGCGGGCGGTTTTTCCTGCCGATCGGTTTCCGGACTGCTGCTCGTGAACAGTGTGACCCGCAGTCCCCTGCGATGGCTCGAAGTCTGGGACGGGCGGAGGTGGGAGAGGGTTCGACCTGATTCCGGCGAGTTCTGGGACGGCAAAGTCGCTCTCCTTCCGCTCATGTACGGGGACCGGGAAGCCATCCGGGTCGTGGGGGGGGAACTTCACGAGGTTCGATATGTCATCCACCGGGAGCCGCTTAGCGATTGGAGGGTGTATTTTGAGCAGACCCGCCGCTCGGAACGGTTTCTGGACCGCTGGTCGCTCCTCCACCTGCCGGAGGATTTCCAGCAGACCTTCCGCATCCTTCTCCTGGTACCCATCGGGGCCCTGATGATCAGCGTCTTGCGCAACCTCATCGGTTTTCCGACCTTCGGGATCTTTATGCCCGTACTCATGGCGCTGTCCTTTCGGAACACAGGTTTGGAGTATGGGCTGGGCATCTTCTTTGCGATTCTGCTTTTGGGGTACGCCGTCCGCCGCGCCCTGGATAAACTTCGGCTTCTCCTGGTTCCCCGCATGTCCGTTCTTCTAACCTTGGTGATCGGGTGCTTCACGGTCCTGGCTCTCGTGGGCGCCAAGATCGGTTTGCGGGAATTCATGGCCGTGGGCCTCCTTCCCTTCGTGATTCTCACCATGGTCATCGAACGCTTCTTCGTGCTCGTGGAGGAAGCCGGACCTGCGGCGGGAAGCCGCACGGCCCTGGGCAGTGCTCTTGTTTCCGTGATCACGTATTTCATCATCAGCTGGGAGCCCTTGCAGCTCACCTTTTTCCTTTATCCGGAGCTGATGGCGGCGGTTACGGGGCTGCAGATCCTTGTCGGGCAGTACAGCGGATATCGCCTAATGGAACTCTTTCGGTTTCGAAAACTGGTCGGCTCTTGATGATCTTCGGGTTAGCTAAAAAACTCAGGGAAGCCGGGATCCTGGGGATGAACCGGCGAAACGCTTCCTACATCATGGGATGGAACCCCCGTTCCGCCTTCCCCCTTGTTGACGACAAAGTGCTGACTCGCGGCGTGGCCGAGAAATATGGGGTTCCCACGCCTCCGATTTTCTTCGTGATCGAAAAACACGGCCAGATCGCCGGGATCGAAGAGGCGTTGGGGGATCGGCGGGAATTCGTCCTCAAACCGGCTCGCGGCTCCGGCGGAAGCGGGATTATCCTCGTAGTCGGCCGCGGGAAAGAGGGTTTCGTAAGCCAGAGCGGCGCGGTCTATTCCCGCGAGGATTTTGCCTATCAAATTTCCGATATTCTTTCGGGCATTCATTCCTTGGGGGGGCAGGAAGACCGGGCGATTCTTCAGGCCCTAATCCACCCGGACCCGGTTTTCGCCGCCGTGACCTACCAGGGCGTTCCGGATATCCGGATCATCAGCTACCGTGGGGTTCCAGTCATGGCCATGGTGCGCTTGCCCACCCGGGCCTCGGAAGGGAAGGCCAATCTGCACCGCGGGGCCATCGGCGCCGGAATCGATATCTCCAAGGGGGAAACGATGACCGCCGTTCATCGGGAAGAGGTCATCAGCCGTCACCCGGATACCGGCAATCCCGTGAGCGGAATTCGGGTTCCCTTCTGGGGGAAAATGCTTTTGATGGCCGCCCAGGCGACGGAGATGACCGGGTTGGGGTACCTCGGGATGGATCTGGTCCTTGACCGGGAGCGGGGCCCCTTCCTTTTAGAGCTGAATGCCCGTCCGGGGCTGGCCATCCAGATCGCGAACCGCAGGGGTTTGTGGGGCCGGCTTGAGCAAGTGGATCGAGCGCCCCGGGAGATATTCGCCACCCCGGAATCGAGGGTGGATTGGGCCGTGAAAACATTTCGATGAAATTTTCGCGACCTCGGTCCCGACGGGACTCTTGATCCAACGTAGCCATTCAGTCAAGGGTGGTAAACGGCCCCGGATACCGGTTGGGGGTAAGTGCCAAGAGGCGCCCGGGCCTGGGGGTGCGGACGGTCCGCTTGGAATCATAAGGGGTGATTTCTCCGGGGCAGGGAGCGGGGGCCAAGGCCTCCCGCCTCCCATCGCGGAAGCTGAGTCGGATCTCCGAATCTCTGCCCATCCCAGCCGATGCTTCCGGCGCGTACCGCCCAAAACCCCCAGGCCAACAACAAAGCCTGCCGCCCCCCCGTCACTGAATGGGTACGACCCAACCACCAATTTTATTGCTTTTCGATTTTTATTTTGATATGTTACGTAGACTTTAATCCTTGGAGAAGCGCAAGGCGCAAAATTATGCAGAAGATCCCCTTAATTCTCCCCAATCTAAAATGGGGGTAAGGGGGTTTTCATGGTTCGCGTATTTCCGGTAAGCGATAAGAGGTAAATAAGGTAATTCCTGTTGCCCGGTTAAAGATTTCTCTGCGTCCTCTGCGCTCTCTGCGGTGAATCTTACAGCAAAGGAGACAAAGAATGAACATCCTGCTTTTCGGACCCAACGGGAGCGGCAAAGGGACCCAGGGCGCCGTTCTCCAGAAACAATTCGGCGTTGCCCACGTGGAATCCGGGGTCATCTTCCGGGAGAATATTGCCAAGGGGACGGAGTTGGGAATAAAAGCGAAACAGTACATCGATCGGGGCGAGCTGGTTCCCGACGACATCACCATCCCTATGATTCTGGATCGCCTAAAACAGTCCGATTGCGCCAAGGGCTGGCTCCTTGACGGTTTTCCCCGGAACTTCAACCAGGCCAAGCAGTTGGACGAAGCCCTTGCCAAGGCGAATTTGAAGCTGGATTATGTCATTGAAATCGTCCTCGATCGCGAAATCGCCAAGAACCGAATCATGGGGCGAAGGCTTTGCGTCAACGACAACAACCACCCCAATAATGTGTTTATAGAAGCGATCCAGCCGACCCACATTGGAAGCAAGATCGTCTGCCGGGTTTGCGGCGGGGAACTCAAGGCCCGGTCCGACGACCAGGACGAGGTCGCCATCGATAAACGCCACTCCATTTATTACAACACGACGAACGGGACCTTAGCCTCCGTGAACTATTTCAAGGAAAAGGCGAAAAAACCGGGAACCGATCTAAAAGTCATTCAGTTGGACGGCAAACCGGGAGTTAAAGAGGTTTCTGGCGAATTAACAGCCAAGATTTCAAAATAGCAAACTTTCTTACCTTTACCCGTTACCCGTTTCCTCAAGGGGAGGCGGGAGGCATTGGCCCCCGCCTCGTCTACGAAGAAACCAGCGCCTCTTGGTTCCAAGCGGACCGTCCGGACCCCCAGGCCGGGGCATCTCTTAGACGTTTCAACGGTCTCCTATTCATAGCAATTCACCACCCGTGACTGAAGGGTTACGGGTTCAACGTATTTATCATTGACACCCCGCAGTTCTTCATCCTACACTTATCAAAATAATGTTTCCAAATCATCAATAAAATTATGCGAATAGGCATCGTTCATACGGTCGGGTCCCCCTGCCGCTGCGCGGAAGCGGCTGCCGAAGGGGTGAGGGCCTTGGGCCACGAAGCGGTCTTGGCGGATTCGGAGGAAATCGAGTCGATCGCCCTTCCTTTTTCCCGGGACTGCGACCTCGTTATCGATCACACGGACACATTCAAGGGTCGGGGGCTTTTCCGGGCGTTTGTCAGGCAGATTCTTGAATCCGCAGGCGCGCAAATCGCGGGAACGGACGCCCAGGGTTGCTTTCTGGCCGACAATAAAATTGCGGCCAAGGAGAGGCTGTCGACTTTCGGTCTGCCGGTTCCCCCGGGAATCGTCTTCACGCGGAAAGGCGAGGAAATTCCCCCATGGCTCCAACCGCCTCTAATCCTGAAGCCGGCCTTTGAGCACATGAGCCGCGGCCTTCGGATTGCCTGCACTCTGCCGGAGGCGGAATCGGCGGCGAACGAAATCCTGGCCTTGCACAAACAGCCCGTCCTGGTCGAAAGTTACATATCCGGGAGGGAACTCGCCGTCTCCGTTCTCGATGGCCCGGATGGTCTTCGGGTTCTTCCGATTCTCGAATGGGTTATGGGGGGGAGAAAGGATGGGGTTCTTACCGAATCCTTCAAACTGACCGAACCGCCTCCGAACCGCCGCGATGCCGTGCAGGCTGATCTTCCACCGGGAAAAGCCGCCGAATTCGGGGCTTTGGCTCTTGCCGCCTTTCGGGCGTTGGGCCTGAGAGATTACGCCCGGTTCGATCTCCGCCTTTCCTATGCCGGCCACCCCTTTTTCCTGGAAGCCAATATAACCCCCAGCCTCGAACCCCGGGAAGCGCTCGCCCTTTCGGCGTTCTGGGCCGGCCTGGATTACGCCGGTCTCATCGGGACGATGCTTGCTGCCGCTCAAAAAAGACCGCGGGGAAATCCCGCCCCGAAAGAAACGGAGGTCGGCATCGATTTGCCGGCAGGGCGCGTAACCCTGACGGTTCCGAAAGGGATCCATGTTCCGCCGCAATCCACGATCGATTTGGCAGGAATGCTCGAGATCAAAGCAGGGGAACGAGTCCTGGAATTGGGCTGCGGGAGCGGCCTTCTTTCGATTGCCGCCGCGAAATCCGGGGCGGCCGGCGTATGGGCTACGGATTTGGACCCGGCTTCCTTGAACGCGACCAGGGCCAACGCCCGCCGCAATGGGATTGGCGACAGCCTGGCGGTGTCGGCCGGTTGTTGGTACGAAGCCGTTCCCCGGGAAGAGCGGGAAAAGGGGTTTGACGTCATCATCGCCACGCCTCCGCAAACGCCCGGCCATTGGCCCTTTGGCCCCAAGTATGGAGGGGACGACGGGACCCGTCATCTCCTCCACATCGTCGACGAAGCGCCGCTTTTTTTGACCCCGAAGATCGGGCGGATCTGGATCCTGGCTATTTCCCTGGCCGACTCCGGGCTTCTCCTGCAAAGACTCAAAGAGCGTTTTTCAGAAGTGAGGTTGCTGAAAGAGACGGAGCGGGTTTTCACAAAGGAGGAGTATGAAGGGTACGCGGCAGGGCTTTTTGCGCACCTTCAGTCTCTGAGAAATGACGGACGAGCCGATTTCCAGGAGCTCGTCGGGGGTCGGTACGTTTTCCGAAATCTTTTCATTTGCGCCCGGGGGAAAAAATAAAAGGGCAGCGAATGCCCAAAATTGATTGGTTTCATAAGCAATGAAAAAGCTCATTATCAACGCGGATGACCTGGGGGCGGATGAAGGGCGCAACGGCGGAATTCTGGAAGCGGTTGCGGCAGGGGCGGTGAAAAGCGTGAGCCTCTTGGCCAACGCCCCGGCGACCGACGAGGCCCTGCAGGCCATCCGGCATGGAAAATACGAAGGGGTTTCGATCGGCATTCATCTGAATCTGTCCGAAGGCAGGCCGATTTGCCGAGATTTGCGCCTGCTTGCGGGAAACAACGGCGCCTTTCCGGGCAAAGCCGCGGCCCAGCGGCTTTTGCTTCAGGAAAATCATTCGGATCTGGAAAAGGAGGTTTTTCGCGAGGTGAATGCCCAGATCGGCGTCCTTCTCAAAGCCCATATCCACCTGAGCCACCTCGACGGGCACCAGCATCTTCATGTCTTTCCGGCCGTCAGAAGAGCGGCAGTCCTTGCGGCCGAGAAGCATGGAATCCCCCGGATCCGCATTCCGCATGAGCCTATCCCGGTTTCGGACGGAGGGGGGATTCCGGAAGACCTCAAATCGGAGGCGAAGTTATTCAGCGACCTGGGCGGTGAGGCCGTCCGCCTGTTAGCGGGAACGGCAGTCCGCACCGCCGATCATTTCCGCGGCCTCTATTTGAAGGGGCGCCTTTCCTCGGATCTTTTGGAGAGATATCTGGACGAGCTCTCCGCTGGGGTGACCGAACTCATGGTTCATCCCGGAAGGGTACCGCAGGGATCCGGCGTCGGTCCCTTTCGGGGTTTTTCCACGATCGATAGGGAGAAGGAGCTCGACGCGCTTCTCTCTCCGGCGTTTCGGCGGGCCGTTTTGCGGGCGGGGGTGAGCCTTGTCTCCTTTCTGGAGGGTCTTCCTTGACCCCCCCGGGCCGCATTCTGATCCTTACCCCGACGGCGCTCCCGGCGATAACGGGTAACGCCATGACCGCGGAGCGCTGGCGGAGAGCCCTGCAGGGCAGGGGATGGGATGTTGAAATTCTGGCCACCCGCGGCCTCGATGTGTTGGCGCTGCTCAAAGATCTTCGCCGCCGGCCGCCGCAATTGATCCACGCCCATCACGCTTCCCATGCCGGATCGATGCTTCTCAATCCGCTGATGGAGGTTTTCGGTTCCAAGATTCCTGTGGTGGCTTCCCCCGGGGGGACGGACTTGAACGTGGACTGGAAGACCCGGAAACAGCGGGAGATCATCGTCCGGGTCTGCCACCGGGCCCGATTCATCGTCGTTCAAAGCGAGGAACTGCACACCCGTCTCCGGGATCTTCTGCCTGAAATCGCGGAGCGGTTGGTTATGATCCCGAAATCCATTGCCTACCTGGGCCGGGAGGAATTTGATCTCCGGGGGGCGGCGGGCTGCGGTCCGGAAACTATCCTTTTCTTCATGCCCGCCGGAATCCGGCCGGTCAAAGGGAATTTGGAGTGTCTGCGCATGCTGAAAAGGGTCCATGAACAAAGGCCCCGGATCCGCGCTCTTTTCGCCGGCGCCGCCATCGATCCCGGGTATTCCGAAAAATTTGAGCGGGAGGTAAAAGAACTTCAGTCTTTTGCCCGCTGGATTCCCCCCATCCCGCCCTCGGCGATTCTCTCGGCTTACCGGGCAACCGACATTGTTCTGAACGGGTCTTACTCCGAGGGGCTTTCGAACGCCCTTCTCGAAGCGACGGGGGCCGGCAGGCCGGTTTTGGCATCGAAGATCCCCGGAAACCGCTGGGCGGTCCTCGGGAACAACGGCGATCACCCCATGGGGCTCCTCTACGACGTGGATGACCCGGAAGATTTTTTGAAAAAGGCGCTGATCCTCATCGACGAGGAGGAGGTCCGGCGGAAATTGGGAGAGGCGGGGATTCGGAGAGCCGCCTTCCTTCCAACCCCCGAGGAAGAAGCCGGCCGGCTTTCCCGGGTTTATGAAATGGCCATGGGTCCAGGATAAAATGAAAAAAGAACCGGGTTCCGTTTTGCTGTGCGGTTTCAAATTTTTTTTCGCCTTTGCGGCGGCGTTGATCTTTTCCCTCCTGCCGGACGACTCGGGCGGGCAGGAAAACCTCCCCGCGCTTATCAAACGGATCGAACCCTCCACGGTGGTGATCATTTCTCTCAATGCCCAAGGGCAAGGGATCAGCCAGGGAACTGGGTTCTTCGTAAATCCCGAGGGGGACGTGATCACCAACTATCATGTCCTGGAGGGCGCCGTCCGGGCCTTCGTCAAGGTTTCCTCCGGGGGGGAGTATCCCGTCAAGAAGGTCCTTGCGGAAGACCGCGAGGGGGATTTGGTGCGGGTCTCCGTGGAAATTCCTCCCGGAGAGGTGCGGGCCTTGACGGTCAACGAAGCCCTGCCTGAAATCGGGGAAAAGATCGTCATCATCGGCACGCCCCTCGGTCTGGACAAGACGGTTTCGGACGGGATCGTTTCCGCTGTCCGCCGGGTGCCCGATTTCGGCGAGGTGATCCAGATCACGGCCCCCATTTCATCCGGGTCCAGCGGGAGCCCGGTCTTCAACATGCGCGGCGAAGTTATCGGGGTGGCGACTTTTTTCATCGTCATCGGGCAAAACCTCAATTTTGCCATCCCGGGGGCAAGAGTGGCGAGGCTCCTTGCCTCCGAGGGGAGAAGTTTGCCGGAAAGGAAGGAGAGGCAAGATCGGGAGCTCCGCGCAGAAGCGGATGCCGCCTATCAGACGGGGTTGCGCTTCCTGTGGATGGAAAATTGTGAACGGGCGCTTCTCTATTTCGAGGAGGCGGTCCGGAAGGATCCCGGGCATTTCGAAGCCGGCTTCCGCGGGGGGTATTGCGCCACCCGGCTCAGGCAGTTCGAGCGAGCGATTCCTCTCTATAAACGGGCCATCCGGCTCAAGCCGCAGGAGGCTTTTCTTCACAGCAACCTTTGTCTGGCTTATGGGATGGCCGGCAGCAGTGAGCTGGCCCTCCAGGCCTGCCGGCGGGCCATCGAACTCAAGCCGGATCTGGCCGAAGCCCACAACAATTTAGGGTGGATCCAAAACCAAAGAAGGCAATATGCCGAAGCGGTCTCCTCGTGCAAGGAAGCGATCCGGATCACCCCCGATTTCGCCCAGGCCCATTTCAACCTCGGGAACGGGTATTCCGGCCTGAAAAGGTTCGAAGAGGGCGCGGGCGCCTACAAACAGGCCATCCGTCTTGATTTCGGCTTCGCCGAGGCGCATCTCAACCTGGGCGCCGCCCTGAATCAACTGGGGCGGTTGGAGGAGGCTGTCGAATCCTACCGGAGAGCGGCCAGGCTCAAACCGCTCCTGCCCGAAATCCACTTGAACTTAGGGATGACCTATCTGCAGATGGGCGACAAGGGTTCGGCCCTCGAGGAGTTCAAAATCCTCAAAGACCTGGACAAGGAAATGGCGAACCGTCTCTTCAATTTGATCTACGAGTAAAAAAAAGCCGAGGGCAGGGAGCGGAGGGCAAGAGGAAAACATTCACCGCTTTTTTTAATCTTTGTTTTCCCCTGGACCCCTTGAATCTTTGGACCCTATTTTGATCCCCCATTTCCTCGCCTCGGCCAGGATCTCATCTTCCTTGAGGGTGAGGAGTCTGCGGTTTTGCATGACGATCTTGCCGTCGATGATGACGTCGCGCACGTCCGCCCCCGTGGCCGCGTACACCAAGTGGGAAACCACATTGTAGATCGGCTGGAGATGCGGGCGGTTCAGATCCACCACGATCACATCCGCTTTCTTTCCCACCGCCAAGGAACCGATCTCCGCCTCCATTCCCAAAACCCGGGCCCCGCCCGAGGTCGCCATTTCCAGCACCGTCTCCGCCGGCATCACCGTCGGATCCAGACGGTGCACCTTGTGCAGCTTGGCCGCAAAATCCATCTCCTGGAAGAGATCCAGGTTGTTGTTGCTCGCGCAGCCGTCGGTGCCCAGGCCCACGGGCACGCCGCGCTTCAAGAGATCGGGGATCGGGGCGACCCCGGAGGCGAGCTTCATGTTGGACTCGGGGTTGTGCACCACCCGGACGCCCCGCTTGGCGAGGAGATCCATCTCCCCTTCGGTGAGCCAGACACAATGACAGGCAATGAGATTGGAAGAAAGAAGGCCCAAATTCTCCAAATGGTCAACAGGTTTTCGCCCGTATTTTCGGGAAACAACTTCGACTTCATCCCGCGTCTCGGAGAGGTGAATGACCCAGGGCACCCGGCACTCCGTCGCCAGATCCCGGCACCGGGTCAACAGCTCCGCCGAGCAGGTATAAAGGGAATGGGCGAAAAGGGCCGGGCGGAGGGTCGCCGAGCCGGCCCAGGTTTCGATAAAATTGCGGATGCGCTTTAATCCGGCCTCCGGGGATGGGGAATCGGGGGTTTGGAAATTCAGAGTGCCCTGGGCCAGGAGGCCCCGCATCCCCGATTCACGGGCGGCCCTGGCGACCTGCTCCTCGAAAAAGTAGCCGTCGGCAAAAGTCGTCGTTCCCGCGCGGATCATTTCGGCACAGGCGAGGAGGGTTCCCCAATAGACGAACTCCTCGCCGACCCATTTCCCCTCGGCCGGGAAGATGTGGTCCTCGAACCAGGTTTTGAGAGGGAGGTCGTCCGCCAGACCCCGGAAAAGCGACATGGGGGCGTGAATGTGACTGTTGACGAGCCCGGGCATGACCAAACATCCCTGTCCGTCGATGACCGTGCGGGCTGAAAGGGAAGGGGGATCTCCGGGAGCGACCTTTTGGAGGCGTCCGTCTTTGATTGAAACCCAGCCCCGCGGAATGAGATGGGAGGCCCGTGAAGAAGGCAGGATCGCGGCGCCGTGAATGAGGAGATCGGGCGGCAGATCGAAATCCAAGAGGCAATCCTTTCATTGCAAAGTGCAAAATCTAAATTGCAAATTGAAAAATTGATGATTCTTTTTGAAAAATTGATGATCTCGTAAAAACTCTGAAAATGCCAAATCTCGTCATTCCGGCGAAAGCCGGAATCCAGTTATTTCAAGATGTTCTAGGCCCCGGCTTTCGCCGGGGTGACGCCTCAAGGGACTTTTTACGAGGCCATCAAAATTTGCACTCTGCAATTTTCATTTTTCAATTCAATTTGGCGGTCTTTCAAAACGCTATAATGACCCAATCCTCTTCCAAATATCTTCCCGGATCTCTTTCATCCGCGCTAAAATCCTATCCTCGTCCAGGGTGAGGAGTTTGCGGTTTTGCATGACGATCTTGCCGTCGATGATGACGTCGCGCACGTCCGCCCCCGTGGCCGCGTACACCAAGTGCGAAACCACATTGTAGATCGGCTGGAGATGCGGGCGGTTCAGATCCACCACGATCACATCCGCTTTCTTTCCCACCGCCAAGGAACCGATCTCCGCCTCCATTCCCAAAACCCGGGCCCCGCCCGAGGTCGCCATTTCCAGCACCGTCTCCGCCGGCATCACCGTCGGATCCAGACGGTGCACCTTGTGCAGCTTGGCCGCAAAATCCATCTCCTGGAAGAGATCCAGGTTGTTGTTGCTCGCGCAGCCGTCGGTGCCCAGGCCCACGGGCACGCCGCGCTTCAAGAGATCGGGGATCGGGGCGACCCCGGAGGCGAGCTTCATGTTGGACTCGGGGTTGTGCACCACCCGGACGCCCCGCTTGGCGAGGAGATCCATCTCCCCTTCGGTGAGCCAGACACAATGACAGGCAATGAGATTGGAAGAAAGAAGGCCCAAATTCTCCAAATGGCCCACGGGCCGGCGCCCGTACCTCCGGGTGACTTCTTCAACCTCGCTTTGGTTTTCCGACAGGTGGATCCCCAAAGGCGCCCCGTGCCTTTCGGCGAGGTCGCGGCAGCGGGCCAAGAGGTCCGGCGAACAGGTGTAGAGGGCGTGGGGTTCCACGGCCACGCGGATCAGAGGGTCCCCCTGCCAGCGTTCGATCAGGGCCTTGGAGTATTCGAGACCTTTCTGGATGGGCCCGTAGTTGGGGGAGGGAAAATCGTAGAGAACTTCGCCGACCAGCGCCCTGATCCCCGCTTCCTTGGCCGCATCCGCGACCCGCCCCTCGAAAAGATACATGTCGAAGAAGGTGGTGACGCCGGCGCGAATCATCTCGGCGCAGGCCAAAAGGGTGCTCCAATATACCTGGCTCCCGTCGGATTTGGCTTCGGCCGGGAAAATATACCGGTTCAGCCAGTCCATCAGGGGAAGGTCGTCGGCCATCCCGCGGTAGCAGGTCATGGCGGCATGGGTATGGGCGTTCACCAAGCCGGGCATGACGAGGCAATTTGCGGCTTCGATGATCCGCGCGGCTTCATAGTCGGCTTTGATTTTTTCTGAATCCCCAAGAGCGGCAATTCGATCCCCGATGACGGCCACCCCTCCGGAAGACAGGATCGTTGAATTTTTCGGGAGGGGAAGGAGCAGCCCGTCGGTAATGAGAAGGTCGGCCGTTTTTTTGGGTCGTGAACTCAAAAATTACCTCTCTAAGAACAGTTTCGCCGTTTGAAAAACAGGCTAAACTGTATTGCCAATTGCAGGTATCAAATTGAAAATTGAAAAACCAAAGGATTTCTTTTCGATAATTTTCATTTTACATTTTGGAATCATCTCCAATTTAATTGGTCCTTCAGACCGATCTTCTTGTGGCCCGGGCATGGGGCCTTTGGCCAGAAGGAACCTTCTTTATTCCCAAAACCCACTGAAATAAATTTGTTTGTAACATGAGCCTTTTGAAAAAGTCGGTCACTCCGTCATTCCTGGCGAACGCCGGAATCCAGAACCGCTTGAAAATCCTGGATTCCGGGTCGCGCTTCGCTTGCCCGGAATGACGCCCTTCTACTGCTGTTAAGAGTTTTGCAAGAGCCTCACATTTTAGCATTTTGAAAGGCCATTAAATCCCCCTTGATTCCCCTTGTCAAAGGAGGAACAAATGGGATCTTTCCGTGAAAGCGGGCTGAAAAGCTCTCCTCCCTTTGAAAAAAGGAGGACGGGAGGGATTTCTGAACCGAAATTTCAAAAAGCTAAAGTGATACATTTTTTCCGGATTTCAATGCAATTTAGCGCTCTTTTTCAAAACGCTGAATGGATACCCTCTTTAGGATTTTTTGAGGACTCGGGTCAAGATCCGGATCAATTTTTCGCCGGCGATGGCGGCGTTTTTCAGGACCTCTTCGAGCGGGGCCGGCTCCATGCAGTCCGGGCGGTTGACGTTCGAGATGGCGGACAGGCCGAGAATGCGCAACCCCGCGTGGACCCCGACGATGACTTCGGGGATCGTGGACATCCCCACCGCATCCGCCCCCATCATCCGCAGAAAACGGGTTTCGGACGGGGTTTCCATGCTCGGCCCGGTGACGCCGACGTAGACGCCCTTGTGAAGCCTAATTCTCTCCTCCAGCGCGGCCTCTTCGGCCAGGGCAAGCAGTGGTTTGTCGTAAACCGCGGTCATATCCGGGAAACGGGGGCCGAGGGATTCGGAATTCGGACCGGTCAACGGGTTCTGCCCCGTGAAATTGATATGATCCGAGATGGCCATGACATCCCCCGGAAGGAATAAAGGGTTGAGCCCTCCCGCGGCATTGGAAACGATCAGGGTCTCGATTCCCAGCCTCTTCATCACCCGGACCGGCAAGGTGACCCGGAGAAGGGAATGCCCCTCGTAATAGTGAGCCCTTCCCTGCATGACCAGCACGTTCTTCCCGGACAGGCGGCCAAATAGAAGACGGCCCGCGTGGCCTTCCACGGTGCTCGATGGGAAATGGGGGATCTCGGCATAGGACAGAGATCCCGCGAGGGAAATTCCATTTGCCAGGCCCCCCAAACCCGTGCCCAGGATGATGCCCACCCGGGGTTTCAGTTTCACCTTTTTGGCGATGGAGCGATAGGCTTCTTCGACTTCTTTCAAGGTCTGGTTCATGAAAGAGCTCCTTTAAAAAATCCGGTATGGCAGGAATATTATCATAAAATGTCGGAGAAGTGGCGCGAGAAAAGCATTCGGGTGAATAGAGGCGGCGATTTCCTCTCCCCCCGCCCTCTCCCGCAGGAGACTGGGTCGCAATCCTGATTTGTCATTGCGAGCGACCGCAGGGTCGGAGCGAGGCAGACGGACTTTTTATGAAACCCTCGAATTTGAAATCTTGCCTTCCTTCGCTTTTAACCTTTGTTTTCGAGGCGAAAGCTTGGACTGGGCGCGGGGGCGGCGGCGCGATTTGCGAAAGCACCGGCCGGGATCTCGGCTTGCATCAGCGAAACCAAAAGAGTATCCGCAAAGAGAGGCGGAAGGCCTGCGGCCTCCGCCTGGCCCTATGGAAAGACCACCGCCTCGTGGTTTCGCGAAGCGCGACGCTGCCCCCGCGCCTCGGCGGGGGCTTGAAACTACTTGAACCCCTTATATCTTTTGCAGAGTGAAGGGAGGCAAGAATTTGAAATCGCTTGACGGGAGAAACCGGATTCGTTATGTTTAATCCTGTCGGCGCAAAGGCGGTGGGAAAAGTGTAGAAATGGGGGCAGCAGGGAAACGGGAGACGCGCCGTTTCAGGATCCTGAAGACAAAATCCCGAGCCATTTCACAGGGTGATTTCAAGATCATTGAAGGAATCGAAGCATATGAACATCATTGTTTCCGGGTCCCTGGCCTACGATCGGATTATGGATTTTCCGGGCTACTTCAAGGAACACATCCTTCCGGAAAAGATCCATGTTTTGAACGTCTGCTTTCAAGTAAACGACATGAAGGAGAAATTCGGGGGTACGGCCGGAAACATCGCCTATGCCCTTGCGCTGATGGGACAAAAACCGCTCATCTCGGCGACGATTGGCCGTGACCACCAGCGCTATCTGGAGTGGCTGACGAAAAACGGAATTCCCACGTCGAGAATTAGAATCATCGACGATGAATTCACCGCTAGCGCGTACATAACCACGGATCAGGCGGACAACCAGATCACCGGGTTTCATCCGGGGGCCATGAAATGGTCTTCTTCCTTGGACTTCGATCGACTGGAGGCCCGGGAGACTCTGGTGATCGTCTCCCCCGGCAACCTTGAAGATATGGTGAAATACCCGCGGCTCTGCAAAGATAGGGGGCTCGATTATATTTTTGACCCCGGGCAATCCCTCCCCATGTTGGCTGCGGAAGACCTGGTCCAGGCCATCGAAGGATGCCGAATTCTGATCGCCAACGATTACGAACTGAATCTGATCCTGTGCAAGACCGGCTTGAGCAAAGAAGCTATGCTTCGGAGAGCCCAGGCGGTCATTGTGACCAAGGGGGAGATGGGGTCGCTGGTCTTCACGCCGAAGAGCGAAATACGCATTCCTGCGGCGAAGCCGAAAACGGTAAAAGACCCGACCGGGGCGGGCGACGCCTACCGAGGCGGGCTTATCTGCGGTTGGGTGCAGGGCAAAGACCTGGAGGAGTGCGCCAAAATGGGCAGCGTCTGCGCCTCTTTTGCGGTTGAGTGCTATGGCACGCAGGAGTACAGGTTCAGCGCCGAGGAATTCAGAGAAAGATTTGCCGGCCTAAACGGATAGATTCCTTCGCAATCCACGCCTTTATGGAATTCCCGATTATGATGATCTCGTAAAAAGTCGAGGGAACGATGGTTTCGAAAAATGCTCTTCCCCAAGGCGGGACGACGCGGGCGTAAGGCAAGGATTCGGGGCGGTTCGCGAACCGCCCCGACCGGGCGCCGGAAGGACGAATTTGCGGCGCAATCCCGCTCCGAGCGGGACAGATGGACTTTTTGCGGGACCCTCGAAAATGTTTTTTCGGGACCGCCAACCCTTGAATAGGGAAAATATCATGAATCTCTTTAAAACGGATGTCTTGATCATCGGTGGGGGAGGGGCGGGATTGAGGGCGGCGCTGGCTGCCCGCGAAGGAGGAGCCGAGGTCGCCTTGGTCTCCAAGACACCGATTGGAAAATCCACTTGCACCCAGCTTTCAGGCGGGGCTTTTTCGGTCGCGGCCGGAGGGTTTTCGGAAAGCGCCCATATCGAAGCAACCCTTCGCACCGGGAGGGGGTTAAATCGCGAGGAATTCGTTCATACCTTAGTTGCCGAGGCCCCGGAGCGCATTCGCGAATTGGAGCGGTTCGGTCTTTCCGGGGAGTGGAAAAGGGGGCGCTTTACCACCCACGGCAAAGCGCCCTCGTGGGGTACGCCCATTGTTGAGGTTCTCAAAGAAACCGCGCAAAACCAGGGCATTTCTTTTTTCCCGTGGATAATGATTTTTTCGCTTGTGAAAGCAGGCGAAAGGGTTGTCGGTGCCCTCGGCTTTCATGTCCGAACCGGAGAAAAAATCGCTTTTCTATCCAAGGCGGTCATTTTGGCGAATGGAGGAGGGGGGGCGCTTTATCCGCGAAACGACAACCCCGTTCGCGCTACGGGGGACGGGTATGCGCTTGCGTATCATGCCGGGTGTGATCTTCGCGACCTGGAGTTTGTCCAATTTATCCCGGAAGGTTTGGCCGAACCCGGAAACCCCGGGTTCCTTCTGGCGCCCACGTTTGCCGATGTCGGCCTGGTCCTCAACTCACCCGGGGAAGACGTTTTGGAAAAGTATCAAATTTTTGACCGACCTGTGGCGGTTCGCTGCCGCGACATCTTCTCCCAGGCCATTGCCTCGGAAGAGCGTGAAGGAAGGAACGTTTACCTGGATCTGCGCGCCTTGACGGAGGAGACTTGGCCAAAGGATAACATGGCCCGCAGCCAGTGGGACTTGCTGCGGCGCAGGTTATCGTGTCAAGAAAGGCTTTTGCGGATTTCCCCAACCTGCCATTTCTTTATGGGCGGAGTGGGGACGCGCTTGAACGGCAATACGGGGGTGCCGGGTCTTTTTGCCGCCGGAGAGGTTGTGGGCGGGCTCCACGGGGCAAACCGGATGGGCGGGAACGCGCTGAGCGAGGTATTTGTCTTCGGCTACCGGACCGGAAAAGAAGCCGGAACCTGGATCCGAAAGAATTCCTGGGGTGAAGATCCGGAGAAGACGGTTTTAAGGGACCTGCAAATGGTGGAATCAAAATTGAAGAATGTGGGCAAAGGCCTGCCCCCTCGCGAACTGAGAAAGAGGTTCGGCCGGATCCTCTGGGACAAAGCCGGAATCATTCGAGACCGAGCAGGTCTGCAAATTGCCCTCGAAGCGTTTGCGAAAATGAGACAGGAAGATCTCTTGGAAGTTCGGACCGGCACCCCCAAGGAAATATTGGAAAAATTCGAATTGGAAAACGCCTTGCTGATCGGCGAAATGATATCCAGAAGCGCTTTGCTGCGGGAAGAGAGCCGCGGAGCCCATTACCGCCGGGATTTTCCAAAAACCGATGATTCGAAGTGGAAAGGAAATATTTTCCTGAAAAAATCACCGGCCGGGATGGTCCTGGAATTGAAAGCGCTCGCTTAGGGGAGGAGAAGACAGGATGAATGTGCTCAAGGAAATCAGTCGGCCCCCGTTGGATTTGACCCAGGAGCTTGCCGCTTTTGATTCGGCGACGGTTCATGAAGCCTACGGCGGGAAGGGAGCTCTTCAGAGCGATCTCAAGCCGCTCGACAATCGGATGAAGGTGTGCGGGACGGCAGCCACTGTGTCCGCGCGGCCCGGAGACAATCTCATCCTGCACAAAGCGATTTATGTTGCCGCCAAGGGCGATGTTCTGGTCGTCTCCGCCGGGGGGTACGTCGAGGCCGGCCCTTGGGGGGAGATCATGACCCTGGCGGCGCAGGAACGGGGGATTCGCGGTCTGGTCATCGATGGCTCGGTTCGTGATTCCAACGCCATTCGAGAGCTGGGGTTTCCGGTCTTCTCCCGGGGGGTCTGCATCAAAGGGACGACGAAGGAAACCCTGGGGATGATCAACCACCCGCTCCAAATCGGCGGGGTTTGCGTCCAGCCGGGCGATGTGGTTTTGGGAGACGCAGACGGGGTCGTGGTCGTGGCGGCGCGGGACCTTCCGGCCGTCCTGGAAAAGTGCCGCCAGAGAAAAGAAAAAGAAGAGAAAATCCGGGAAGAGCTGAAGAAGGGCAAGTCGACGCTGGAGCTCTACGGTTTCGACAGGGTTCTTGAGGCCAAGGGCCTGAAGGAATCATAGGTGATGATAGGGTAGGGGGCGATGCCTCGCGCCCAGGCACTTGAAAACATCGGGTGGCCTCTTTTTTTGAGACGGCCCAATAGGGAGTCAAAAAAATGTCCATCGATTTGACCGGGAAAATTGCTTTAGTGACCGGCGCGAGCCGCGGAATCGGCCAAGCGATCGCCCTATCGCTGGCCAAGGAGGGCGTCGATGTGGCCGTGAATTTCAGGACCCGGAGGAACGAAGCGGAGGTCGTCTGCTCGCAAATTGAAAAAATCGGGAGAAGAACCATCGCCGTAGGGGCGGACGTCTCCGTGGGCGCGGATGTCTCCCGGTTGGTTGAAACGGTGCAGCGGGAACTGGGCACGATTTCGATCCTGGTGAACAATGCGGCGATCATCCGGCCCAAACCGCTCGAGGAAATCACGGAACAGATTTGGGACGAAGTCATCGCGGTCAACCTCAAGTCCCAGTTTTTGGTCACCCAGGCCGTGCTGCCCAGCATGCGCGCCCGCAAATGGGGGCGGATCATCAACCTCTCCTCCGCGGCGGCCCAGCTGGGAGGTTGGAACGGCCCGCATTACGCCGCCTCCAAGGCCGGGGTTTTCGGTTTAACGCACGCCTACGCGAGCCTCCTGGTAAAGGAAGGGATTACCGTCAACGTCATTGCCCCCGCCATGATCGTGACCGAAATGGTCACGAGCAACCCCAATTTGCAGACGAGCATAATCCCCATGGGCCGTTTTGGAATGGTGGAAGAGGTGGCCGAAGTCGCCGTCATGCTGGCGCGAAACGGGTACATTACCGGGCAAACCTACAATGTGAACGGCGGCTGGTACATGAGCTGAAAGATCTTTTGGGCAGTGTTTTCTTAAAGGTCATCTCCCAATTAATCTTGATGGTCTCGTAAAAAGTCGTCATTCCCGCGCAGGCGGGAATCCAGAATCTGCCAAGATATTGAAAAGACTGGATTCTCTTTTTCACAGAGGGAATGACGGAATAGCCCATTTTCAGACTTATTACGAGTTCATCAATCTTCATGACCCGGGAGACACCCGCGAACCATGAAAATAGAATACTTCCCTCTCCCGTTGGCGGGAGAGGGGTAGGGTGAGGGTGGACTGTTGAAAAATCCCCCCATCGCCCCTTTCGCAAAGGGAAGCTGTGAAAAAATCTACTTGGTTCTTTTTCACGTCATTCCTGGCGAAAGCCGTAATCCAGGGTCTTCAGAGCCTTACAAATTGACTGGACCCCGGTTTTCACCGGGGTGACGGGTTTGATTTAATTTTTTCACACCTTCAGGGGGGCAAGGGGGGATTTCGGGATATCCGTTTGCTCGGTTCTGAACGATAGTTGCCGACATGCCTACTTATTAAGGTCGTTCACTATAAATGCTCAGAACCGCGGCTCCTCCAGACAAAGGTCGATGGGCTCGGCAAACGTTAGGGTCTCGCTCCGGGAAAAGGTACCCGAGGCGATATCGATGACGGTCCGGTAGAGGCGCTCTCCGGCCGCCTCCGGATCCTCCTTGTCGGTAATTACCGTCCCGGAGTAAAAATCAATGTTGTCCCGGGCCATGGCATAGGTTTTGGGATTGGCCGTGCACCAGAGGAAGGGGGCGACAACCGAGGGCGAGCCTTCCATGAGGTCGCGGCCCGTCAAACCCCCGCCCCCCAACTGAAACATGACGAGATTGGAGCCCGCCGCCGCGTAGCCGCCGAAGATGGAGTAGGACCCCATCCAATTGTCCACAAAAAAGAGCCCTTTGCCTTTCGGCTTCTCCGCATGCTGCAGGACGCCCTGGATCGGCGCTGTCCCCGCTTTGTGGATCGCCCCGAGGCTCTTCTCTTCCAGGGAACTGATCCCCCCTTTGATATTGGCCGGAATGGGGTTGATGGTCCGGATATCCAAACCCGTGGACTTGGCCAGCCCTTCCCGGTGGGCGACGGCCCTCAGGATGGCCTGCGCCACCTCCGGGGTGACGGCGCGCTTGGCTAGGGCGTGCTCGGCGCCGATGATTTCGGTTGTCTCGCCGAAGAAGGCCGTGCCTCCCGCCCTCACGACTTTATCGAAGAGATAACCAATGGCCGGGTTGCCGGCAATCCCGGAGGTCGTGTCGGAGTACCCGCACTTGACCCCGAGGCAAAGATGCTCGTCCCCGACCTCCACCCGCCGCAGCTTCGAGGCTTCGTAAACCATCATCCGGGCCAGCCGCATGCCTTTGGCTATGGCTCCGTAAACGCCGCCGTCCTTGGCCGGGTCGATGATCTCCACGGGCTTGCCGCTTTGCGAAATCTCTTTCGCCAGACGCTCGGCGGTGAGTTCCGGGTATCCAACCCCCGGACTTGCGCCATGGACGATCACGGAAGCCACATTCGGGTTTCTGCCCAGCCCGATCAAAACCCGGGCGATCCGCCCCCGGTCGTTGGCTGTGCGACCGGAGCCGTGATCTACGGTTTGAATGGTTCGGGTGCCGACGACAAAGTCGCCGATCGATTTGGCGATCAGGCCCTGCGGGATAACCAACACGTAATTTCGCGTCCCCACGGAGCCGTCGGGACGCGGATAACCGAGGAAGCTCATTCCTTTTCCCTCCTTTCCAGATCGCCCCGGGCCCGGGTGCCTTCCAGATTGTGGACGTGCACCAGAGTGCCCTTGGGGATCGGCTGCCCGGCTTTGCCGATGGTCTCGCCATACTTCACGATGAGCGCCCCCCGGGGAATCTCCTCCAGGGCGATCTTGAAGCCGAAGGGGACGGCCTCGATCGCTGTCAGCGTCCGGGTCTCTCCGCCGCCGGAGACCTGAACCGGGTCCCCGGGTTGCACCTCTTCGACGGCTGTGGCCACATTGTCTTTCGCCTGCATGAGGATCGCGCGTTTCGCGGTCATGGATCCAACCTCCTTGAATCGATGCTTGAATCAAGAAATTCCGCCATGAGGGAATTTCATTGGCTGAAGTCTTCCGAAAAAGTAACAGTATCTCTTGAGAACGTCAAGGAGAAACAGCTTCTTGCTGTAACCCTTCAGTCACGGGTGGCCCGGGGCAAGTTTTGTTGTGGCCTGGGGGTTCGGGCGGTACGCGTCGGAAGCATCGGCCGGGATGGACAGAGAATCGGAGAAAGCAGCGAACCTCCGCAAGATGAGGCGGAAGGCCTTGGCCCCCGCCCCGTCCACGAAGAAATCAGCTCCTTATGATTCCAAGCGTAGCGCCCGGACCCCCAGGCCAGGGCACCTCCTGGTATTCACGCCGGACCTAAATCCGTAGCGGCTTCCCACCCTTGAGTGAAGGGTTACTTCTTGCTTTCATTCAAGCTTGACGGTCCTGTCAAAGTCGTCATTCCCGCGCTGGCGGGAACCCGGAATCTGCAAAGCCATTGAACGACTGGGCTCCCCTTTTCCCGGGAATGACGGCGCCAAACACCTGAGGGTATTAGCCAGGGTGTCCGGTATTGGATTCCTTTAAATTGGCTTTTTTATGAGGAGGGAGGTTGAAAAGGGCAGGGGCAGTATCGTGGCCGGGCAGACAGCTTTGCTCCTTGACACCTTGGCATATTTTTTTGTATATTCACCACACCTCTGAATGAAAAAAATCTTTACAAGGGGGAAGTATGCAAAACCGGAAAAAGGCGTGGATCGGTATTTTTGTTGTCCTAAGTTTGATTTTGTTTTGGAGAGCTCCGGGATTGGCTCAGGATTTTCCCAATAAGCCCATAACCCTCGTGATTCCCTATCCCCCGGGGGGATCGACCGATTTAACCGGAAGGGCCATGGCCAATGCGGCGAAGAAATACCTGGGGCAACCGGTGATCTGCGAGAATAAAGCCGGGGGCGGGGGCACGGTCGGTCCGAGCCTGGTGATATCGAAACCCCCCGATGGCTACACAATCGGCATTTCCAGCGGCGCCGTCACCATCGCCTGGCACATGGGCAAGCTCAACTTCAACCCCCTGGAAGATTCGACTCCCATCATTCGCTATACTACGTACGTGTTCGGCATGGTGGTCCGGGCCGATGCGCCTTGGAAGACCATGCAGGAGTTCGTGAAATTTGCCAAGGATAACCCCGGCAAGGTAACCTACGGAACTCCGGGCGTAGGGACCAACCCCCATCTGGCCATGGAAGAGCTGGGTATCCTCACCGGGATCAAACTGACCCACATGCCTTTCAAAGGGGGCGCCGAAGCCGCCACGGCCCTTTTGGGGGGACATATCGATGCCGTTTCCGACTCAACCAGCTGGGGGCCCATGGTGGATGCGGGGAAGTTCAGACTTCTAATAACCTACGCGCCGACGCGGATGCCCCGTTACCCCGATGTGCCCACCTTGAAAGAAGCCGGGTATGACATGGTTTATTCCTCCCCCCTTTTCCTGATCGGTCCCAAGGGAATGCCTAAGCCGATGGTAACGAAGCTGCACGACGCCTTCAAAAAATCTCTGGATGACCCGGACTATCTATCGATCCTGAAAAAATTCGACATGAGTTTGAACTACCTCGGTCCGGAGGACCTGGAAAAGGCCATCCGTCAGGAGTCCGATCAGATCAAAAGGGTCGTCCAGAATCTGGGGCTGGATAAGAAGTGAAGATCTCGCAAAAAGCTCAAAACAAGTCATTGCGAGCGGAGCGAAGCAATCTATATTGAACGGCAAAAGAAAGTAGTAATGGTGAGGGGCCAAATTGTCCGGAAAATCCCCCCCATCCCCTCTTTCGCAAAGAGGGGCAAGGGGGGATTTTGGGCTGTCCGTTCGCTCGATTCTGAAAGATCGTTGCCGTCATGTCTACTTATTAAGGTCGTTCACTATAATGACCTCTACGCAGTTGATTTTTTAAAATTGCTTCGTCGCTCCGCTCGCAATGACCCGCCCCCGGACTTTTTGCGGGATCATCCAATTTAGGGTATCGCGATAATTAAGATATTAAGCAACGTCCCCATGAGGAGGTGCGATTGTGGCTGAAAGGAACCAGGACCTGAAAAAATCTATCGATCGCGCAAAGGAGTATTTCATCGGTGGCTATACCTGAACCGGAGCAGTTGTGCAGGTGGCACAAGAGTATCTGGGTGAGGTGGATGAGCGCATCACGCGGATGGCCACAGTTCTTCCGGGCGGGTTGAACCTCAGAGGCGGAACCTGTGGCATCCTGCTCGGCGCTCTGGGGGCGGTCGGTCTCAAGTACGGTTCGGTCAAACGCAGTGAGCGGCAGCTCTGTGGTAGGCTGGGGCTTCGGGTGTACGATTTCTTTCAGGAACTCGCCCAGAAGAGATACGGCACTATCAACTGCCGGGACATCTCGCACTGTGATTTTACGAAACCGGAGGAAGCATCGGCTTTCCTTGGCAGCGCGGCCCAGCAAGAATGTGCGGCCCTGTTGGCGGATACCCTGCGGTTTGTGCTTCCGCTTCTCGACGATCCGGGCGAAGCGAAATAACATCGAACCTTTCGACCTTGCGGCCACGGAAAGAGAAGGGGTCTCTTCTTGATTCTTAGAAACCAAGAATCCAATCTTTTACCCTTACAGCCAACTTATCTTCAGTACCCTAACGTGCGGAGTTCGTCTCGCCTTCCTCTATTCCGTAGCGGCTTCCCACCCTTGACTGAAGGGTTACGATTGAGCGCACGTTTCGTTTGACTTCTTGAGCGCAAAAAATTATACTGAAGCTACTTGGAGACGGCTTACTCATATTTCTGCGACCGCTAACTGCCCACTTACAGAAACCGGCGCTATTGTTGTTCGGCATAACTGGACGAAATGATTTGTGGCCCTGTAGCTCAGGTGGATAGAGCAAGTGATTCCTAATCACTGTGCCCGGTGTTCGAGTCACCGCAGGGCCACCAGCCTCAATTAAAACCTTCTTGACATTCCGCCGATTAAAAAACAATAATGTAATAAAACAGATAGTTACATATATTTAATTAATAAGTTAAATTATATTTATCGCAGCAAAGAAATGTAGACTCGAGGGGGGAAGGCAATGATCGGCATGGTTGCGGGCGTGGCGCTTATTTTGGTGGGGACGATATTTCTCCTGAACAATCTTGGTCTTGCCCACCTCTCGGTGAAGGAAATATTTGGGAAATGGTGGCCGGCGATCCTGATCATCGTCGGCATTTCTTTTTTGACCCGGAGACTGAGAAAGTAGGGGATAAGGCGATTCTTTTCTCGCTTTGGTTGAAAATGACAACCCATCTTGGAAAGGGGGAAGGGCAGCATGGATGATTCGGTATATTCCAAATTGGCAAAGGTGCTCGACACTCTCCCGAACGGGTTTCCGGCAACGGAAAGCGGGATTGAACTAAAAATCCTCAAAAAAATATTTCAGCCGGACGAGGCGGATCTTTTCTGTGATCTGCGCCTGACATTTGAAACCCCGGAACAGATTGCCAATCGTACGGGCCGCCCTCTGGAAGGGCTGGAGGAGATGCTGCTGCGGATGGATAAGCGGGGGCAGATCTTTGCCGTCGATTTTGGCAGCGTTAAATTGTTTCGGATGTTTCCCTGGGTCTTTGGAATATATGAATTCCAGCTCCCCTTCTTGAATCGGGAGATGGCCGAGATGTGCGAGGAATACCAGGCGACCTGGGGGAAGAAATTCGCCGAAACCAAGATGCCGTTCATGCAGATTGTCCCCGTCGAGAAAGAAATCCCGGTCCAGCAGGAAGCCCTGACCTACGAAAGGGTTTCCTCCGTAATCGAAAACGGGAAGGCCTTCCTGCTGAATGAGTGCATCTGCAAGAAAGAGAAAATGCTTTTGGGCCATCCTTGTGAAAAGCCTCTGGAAGTTTGTTTGGCCATCGCCCCTTTGCCCGGGTTCTTTGATAAATCACCGACCGGCCGGGTTATTTCCAAGACGGAGGCTTATGAGGTGCTCCGAAAATCCGAAGAGGTCGGCCTGGTTCACATGACCTCCAATTTTCAAAGCGGGCACTTTTTTATCTGCAATTGCTGCGGATGCTGCTGCGGCCCGCTGCAGGCAATCAACAAGCTGGGAACCGCCCCCTCGAGTTCGGTGAACTCCTATTACTTCGCCCAAATCGATCCGGATCAATGCGTGTCCTGCGGGGTTTGCGCCGAGGAACGGTGTCAGGTGAAGGCAATCCGGGAAGTAGATGGGAGTTATCAGGTTGCCAAGGAGCGGTGCATCGGTTGCGGACTCTGCATCAGCACCTGCCCGTCCGGGGCCATCCAATTGGTTCGCAAACAACCGGAGGAAATGGCCGCTCCACCCAAGGATGAAATGGCCTGGTATGAAGAGCGGGGACGCCGGCGCGGGGTCGATTTCAGCCGATATAAATAGGCCGGCTTGCCCATTAGCTTTTTGAAAAGCCATCAAAACCTGCGGTCGATCGGGTTCGCGTGGGAATTTAATACGTTCGAAGGGAGAAACGATCATGTCCGGCGCAGGTCACGGTCACGGCGAACACGGCGAGGGGGGGAGCAAGAAGATCGCGCTCCTCATTGCGGTGCTCGCCCTCCTCCTTGCTTTTTCCGCCACGCTCGGGAAGAGCGCGCAAACATCGGCCATCAGCCACAACATCGAGGCTGCTAACATGTGGGCCTTCTTCCAGGCCAAGACCGTCCGCATGACCGCGGTTCGGACCGCGGCCGAGGGCCTTGAGGCGGGGCTTCCGGGGGTGACCAACCCCCGGCTCAAGGAGGCCTACGAGAAAAGGATCGAGAGCTGGCAAAAGGCTGCTGCCCGCTACGACTCCGAACCGGAGACGCAGGAGGGCAGGAAGGAGCTGATGGCCCGAGCCAAGGCCGCGGAGCAGAATCACCGCCGGGCGCTGGCCGCGTATCACTGGTACGAGCTGTCCTCGGCGGCGCTGGAGATCGGCATCGTTCTGGCCTCGGCCGGGATCATCACCGGCATCGTCACCTTGCCCTGGATCTCCGGCGGCCTCGGAGTCGTCGGCATCGTCCTGGCCCTCATCGGCCTTCTCGCCCCCCAGGCCGTCCACCTCTTCTGATTCGGCGAAGAGAGAAGAGCGAAGAAAGAAGCCAAAAATCGCGCCGCCACCCCCGCGCCCCAGCCAAGATTTCATCCCCAAACCAAGATCCAAAGCGCAAGGGGCAGGAACAAAATATCTTGCCTCCCTGCACTCTTCAAAAAATATAAGGGGTTCGAGTAGTTTCAAACCCCCGTCGGGGCGCGGGGGCAGCGTCGCGCTTCGCGAAACCACGAGGCCGTGGTCTTTCCATAGGGCCAGGCGGAGGCCGCAGGCCTTCCGCCTCCCTTTGCGGAGAATGGGTGTTTTCTCCGGGTCTCCGCCTATCCCGACCGATGCTTCCGGCGCGTACCGCTCAAACCCCCAGGCCACAACAGAACTTGTTCCGCACCACCCGTGCCTGAAGGGTTACAGGCCGGAACAAAATATATATTGACATTGAATTTTGGATGAATTAAATTTGGTCAAATGGTTAATATGAATTATAAAAAAGCGCGAACCTTTTTGGGATCTTTCCGGGCCGGCGGCGAGAGGCTCGGGAACATCTCGTAACCATGTAACCGCGAAGATTGTCGGCACGTTAAAGAGAGATCCGTTGGGTCGAGGCCTCCTGTTATTTAGGGCATCCTTTGCTGGAAATCGGGAAGAATCATTTAGATGAAACCTAAAATTGGGCAATTGGCTAATAAAAAACATTCGGGAAAATCCCCGCTGAAGGCTCGGGAAAAGATTTTGAAGGCTGCGGACCGGGTGTTCGGAGATATGGGCTTCGATGGCGCAACGGTCAGAAAGATTGCCGATATTTCCAAAACCAACAAGGCCCTGATCCATTATCACTTTCGCAGCAAAGAAGGATTGTTCGAGAGCGTTCTCGATCAGTATTTCGAAGAGCTTTCCAAAAATATCCAGGGCGCCCTGATCAGCAACACCCCTTTATCCCAGCGCCTGACCCGCGTGTTTGAGCGCTACCTTGATTTTCTCGGAAAAAACAGGAATTTTGTTCACATTATTCATCGGGAGATAACCGGCGGAAAGCAGATGAAGCGGGTGATCGCCCACATGGTTCCCCTTTTCCAGCTGGTACGGCAGGGCGTTCGGGAGGCGTACCCGAAAACCCGGACCGGGGATCTTTCTGCCGACCATTTATTGGTGAGCGGGTACGGGATGATCATCACCTACTTCACCTGCAGCGGGATCGTCGAAAAGCTGATCGGCGGCGACCCGATGTCGCCTAAGAACCTTCAAGTTCGGAAAGAGCATTTGTACCGCCTGTTTGAAATTATCATCCGCGCCCTCGATTCGTAGTTTGAAAATCCGGCGGACCCGCCGGGGGAGGTGTCGATGAAAGAAGTGGTCCTCGTGAGCGCCGCGAGAACCCCCTTCGGGAAATTCGGCGGGCGTTTGAAGGATTTCACGGCCGTCGACCTGGGCAGCAAAGCAGTCACGGCCTCCCTGAAGAGGATTCACTTGGATCCCGCCGAGGTTGACGAGCTATATTTAGGAGTTGCGGTTCTGGCGGGGACCGCTTCCGTGGCTGCCCGTCAGATCCTTTTCACCTCCGGTCTTCCGCCGCACATTCCCTCCCTCACCGTCGATCGCGCCTGCTGTTCCTCCATGACCTGCGTCGGCTTGGCCCTGCGGAACATTCGCAGCGGGGAGATCCACACCGCCGTGGCCGGAGGCATGGAAGCCATGAGCCAGACCCCGCTGATCGCCCGCGGCGTGCGGTGGGGGGTACGCCTGGGGGGGGTCATGCTCGAAGAGCCGCTCTTCCTGCGCAATCCGATTTTGAATATCCCCCTTGCCGTCGGCGCGGCCGAGGTCGCCCTGCAGTACGGGGTGAGCCGGGAAGAGCAGGATCGCTGGGCCCTGCGAAGTCACCAACAGTACTTTTCCGCCCTGAGGGCCGGAAAGTTTGCGGAGGAAATTCAACCGGTGGAAATGCCGGCGGAAAAGGGAACAGCCCCTCCGTTCGCCCAAGACGAATCCCCGCGCTCCGACACAACCTTCGAAAAGCTGCAGGCCCTCCCCACGGTCTATGGGAGCAAGACGGTCACGGCGGGAAATGCCCCCGGCTTGAACGACGGCGCTTCCGCCCTCGTTTTGATGTCGGAAGAAAAGCGGAAAGAGTTGGGGATCCTTCCCCTGGCGAGATTTCTGGTTCACGTGAACATCGCCGGGGACCCCCTTGCTTCGCCCTATTTGCCGGCCCACGCCATCCGGAAAGCTTTGGACAAAGCCGGGCGAAAGCTGCCGGACCTGAAGCGCCTGGAAATCAACGAAGCCTTCGCGGCGACGGCCCTGGTGAGCACAAAGGTGCTGAGCTCGGAAAACGAGAGGCTCCTGGACGAACTGCGCTCCATTACCAATGTGAATGGCGGAGCCGTCGCCATCGGGCATCCCACCGGGGCGAGCGGCGGGCGGATCCTGATGACTCTGGCCCACGAACTCCGCCGGGCGGGCGGGGGGTTAGGGGCGGCGGCCATCTGCGGGGGGTACGGGCAGAGCGACGCGGTTATTATCGAGGTGGATTGAGGGATCCCTTTCCCAAATTATGACGGCTTCGTAAAGAATCCATCTGCGGCGTTGCGCTTCTGTTCGTTTGTCTCACTCATCGGTTTTTGCGCGCCTCGCGTGCAGGGGGCGGGCGCCGCTCGCGCCCACAAACAAAGCCGTCGTTTCGGTGAATTTTTCGAGATCATCCTTGAAGGAGGGACTATGTTACCGGAGCAGAAGGAAATCGCTTATGCGCTTTCGTACAAAGAAGTGCTGGAGATCCTGAAAATCATCGACGAGTCGCCCTGCCGGGAGTTGCGCTTGGAGTTGGAAGGTTTCAAGCTCGAAATCATCAAAGGAAAGGAACCGCTTTCTCCTCCGGGTGTAGTTCCCCCCGGCCCGGGTTCCCCGGCCCCCCCTTCGGCGCCTTTGGCGGGGCCGCCGAAGACAAGGGAGGAACAACCCGCCAAACCCGAGAGGAAGGAGGAAATTCCCGGCGGGGCAGGTTCAAGGGCCCCTTCCGGCGGCGAATCTGCGAAGATCTCAGGAACCGAGGTGAAATCCCCCCTCACCGGGACCTTTTACCGCGCTCCGGCGCCGGGGGCCCGCCCTTTTGTCGAAGTAGGGGGGGCGGTGGAGGCGGGAGAGCAGGTGGCGATCGTGGAAGTGATGAAACTGATGAATTCCATCAAGGCCCCGGTGAAAGGGGTGGTCCGCCGGATCCTAACGGAAAACGAAACCATCGTCAAGATGGGGCAGACGTTGATGATCATCGAACCGGCCTGAGGGCCTGCGGGGCGCAGGCCCCGGGGGTTCAACCGGTTTGGTTATTACCATGGCAACAACTTTACCTTTTTGCCGGCTGTGTTTCGGCCCCCAAACCCTCTCCCCCTGGGGGAGAGGGCAGGGTGAGGGGGAGTTTGCAGAGTCAAATGAAAACCATTTATTCCTCCAGGTGATAAGCGCAAAGCTTTCCGCGAGAGGGGAGAAACGATGAAAGAAATCCGTTTTAACGAAGAAACGCTGCGCGACGGCCAGCAATCCCTCTGGGCCAATCGCCTGCCCACGGCTCCCATGCTTCCCATAGCGGGGGCTATGGATCAAGCGGGGTTCGGAAGCATCAACGTCATGAGCGGTTCCGCCTTTGAGGCCTGCATCCTCTACCTGAACGAAAACCCCTGGGAGCGCCTGCGTCTTTTATCCCGGCTCATGCCGAAGACGGATCTCCAAATCCTGATCCGGGGGCGAAGCGCCTTCGGCTGGCGGCGGTTTCCCAACGATGCCATCGAACTTTTGATCCAGTGCCTCCAGAAAAGCGGAATCCAAGGTCTGGCGATATTTGACGGGTTGAACGACCTGAACAACATCAAATGGCATTTCCAGGTGGCCAAGGAAATCGGTCTGCAGGTTCATCCCGCCCTGGTTTTTGCCTTGAGCCCCGTGCACACTGACTCGTATTATGCCGCCAAGGCGAGGGCGTGCGCCGACCTGGGCGTGGATAGCGTGAGTCTTGCGGATGCCAGCGGGCTTTTGACCCCCGAAAGGGTCCGCACCCTGATTCCGGCGATCCGAAGCGCCATCGGCGACAAATTGGACTTCAGTTTCGTGAGCCACTGCGGGACGGGTCTGGGAACGGCCTGCTACCGGGAAGCCATGAAATTGGGGGTGAACATCCTCTCCACGGCCAGCGCCCCGCTTTCTCAGGGAAATTCCATTCCCTCCACCTGGGAAACCCTTTCTGCCGCGCGGGAGAACGGGCTTCAGGTGCGTCTGGATGATCGTCTGGTCAAAAGGATCGACGACTATTTTTACTGGGTCGCCTATCAGGAAAAAAAGCCGGTGGGGCAGGCGGTCCCCTTCAACCCCGCGCAATATCAGAAATACGCCGCCCATCAAATCCCCGGCGGGATGATGTCTCACCTGGTGAGCCAGCTCAAGAATTTAGGGCTTGAGCACCGGGTCCCCGAAGTTTTGGAGGAAGCCGGGCGGGTCCGCCAGGAGATCGGGTACCCGGTGATGGTGACGCCCTTCTCCCAAATCGTCGGCGTCCAGGCCGTCTTCAATGTAATTCAGAAGGAGCGCTACCGAACGATTCCGTCCGACCTCTGTCTGTATGCCCGAGGCTATTACGGAGAACCGGCGGCCCCCATCGACCCCAATGTCAAAGACCGGATCCTGGAAGGAGAAAACCCGGCGCCCATCGATCCGGCCGAGAACTACCTCGAGCCGGTGGTCGGCAGGGCGCGAAAAGAGGCGGGTGGGTCCCTTGCCGATGAGGAGCTCCTCCTGACTCTCTTTTTCAGCCGCCCCACTCTGGAGAAATTCCATAAAAACATGCGGGGGATCGAATTCCCGGCGGTGACGCAGCCCCTGACGGCTTTGATTCAGGAACTGGGGAAGAGACCTCGGATGCGAAGATTTTATTTCGAGAAAGGACCGTTGAGATTGGAGCAAACCTGGTAAAACCGCCTGAAAAGAAAGGGAGGGAGTCATGCCGACGAAGAAGGGAATTCCGGATGGATACCTGCTTTCCAAAGGATATTCGTATTACATCTTCGCCCTGCTGTTCCTCCTCTACATGTTCGACTACATCGACCGGATGGTGGTGGTTTCCCTTTTCCCCTTTCTAACGGCCGACTTCGGCCTTTCCGACACCCAGTGCGGGCTTTTGGTCTCGACGGTTTACTGGTCCATCGTGGTTCTGTCCGTTCCAACCTCCGTAGTCATCGACCGGTGGAGCCGGAAAAAGAGCATCGGCCTCATGGCTCTTTTCTGGAGCGCGGCCACGGTTTCCTGCGCCTTCACCAAAAACTTCTCCCAGCTCTTTATCGCCAGGACCGCGATCGGGGTGGGGGAGGCCGGGTATGCGCCGGGGGGCACGGCCATGATCTCGGCTTTGTTTCCGGAGAAGATGCGTTCTCTGATCGTCGGCCTCTGGACGGCGGCTTTGCCTTTAGGGAGCGCCTTGGGAATCATGCTGGGAGGGTATATCGCGACCCATTATGGGTGGCGGCAGGCCTTCGGAATCGTGGCCCTGCCGGGCTTTATCGTGGCCATCCTGTTCTTTTTCGTGAAGGATTATAGAACCGTCACCCTTGAAACAAAGGCAGACGCGGGAGCGGGGCAGGGGGGGAAGATGAAAACGGCGGAAATGTTCCGTCAATTCCTCCGCACCCCCTCCCTGCTCTTGACCTATGGAGCTTTTGCCGGGTGCATGTTTCTAACCGCCTCCTATCTGAGTTGGCTGCCCACGTATTTCCACCGGGTCGAAAACCTGCCTATGGAAAAGGCGGCTTTCAAAGGAAGCCTCGTCATGCTCCTGGCCATCTTCGGGTTTCCCTTGGGGGGCTACTTGGTCGATCGCTGGCGGAGGAAGAGGGTAAACGCCCGTCTGCTCTTTCCCGCCCTTTCCTCCCTGGCCACCGGCGGGATCTTCCTTTCCGCTTTTTATTTCCTTCAGGGCCCCTCCCAATACGCCCTGATCCTTTTAGGAGGGGTGGCCGCAAGCGCTTTTTCCCCGGCGGCCATCGCCGTCACCCAGGACGTCGTGCACCCCGGGCTGAGGGCGACCTCCTACAGCTTTTGCGTGATTGCCCAGAACCTCTTGGGAAGCTCCCTGGGTCCCCTTTTTGTGGGGGCGGTCTCGGATCAATACGGCATTCACTATGCGTTGACCCTGGTTCCCCTTTTCTCCCTTTTGGCCGCCGCCCTTTTCTTTGCCGCTTCTTTCTTTTACGAAACGGACTTGGCAAAGGTTGAAAGGATTCCATTGAGCGCCGAGCCCTGATTTAACCCCAACTCGGCCCTTTTTGGCTTCGGCGTCTGCTTTCCTGCCCGGGCAACAAAGAGGCGGGTCTGGGCGACCCCTAAATTGGAGACGATTCATAATTGATGATCTCGTAAAAAGTCGAAATTTAATATAATTTGTCATTCCGGCGAAAGCCGGAATCCAGTTATTTCAAGACGTTCTGGACCCCGGCTTTCGCCGGGGTGACGGCCTACTTGACTTTTTACGAAGTCATCATAATTTTTCAAGATGCCAAATTGCGGCGAAATGCGAGGTAACCGATTGGATACGAAAAAATTCTGCCGAGTCCTGATTGCCAACCGGGGTGAGATCGCGCTGCGGATCATCCGGGCGTGCCGGGACCTCGGCTTGGAAACCATCCTCGCCGTTTCGGAGGCGGATCGGAAAAGCCTTCCGGCGAAAATGGCGGATCGAACGGTATGCATCGGCCCGGCGAAGCCGATGCAAAGCTATCTTCAGGTTAACACCCTGATTTCCGCCGCCTTAGGCACCGGGGCGGAGGCGATTCACCCCGGGTACGGTTTCCTCGCCGAGCAACCGGAGTTCCCAGAAGCCTGTGAAAAACATGGCTTGGTCTTCATCGGCCCGAAGGCGGAGCATATCCGAAAAATGGGGGATAAGATCTGGGCCCGTCAAATGGCCCGGGATCTCGGCATTCCCGTGATCCCGGGTTCGCAGCGGATCGAGACCCTCGCCCGGGCCGGGGAGGAGGCCGAACGGCTGGGCTACCCGGTCCTGATAAAAGCCGCGGCCGGGGGCGGCGGCCGCGGGATGAAGCTTGTCCGCGAGCCCGGCGACCTGAAATTGAGCTTCACGGAAGCGGCCGCCGAGGTTCAGGCCGCCTTCGGGGACGACCGCCTCTTCATGGAACATTACATTGCCAACGCCCGGCACGTGGAGGTCCAGGTGATGGGGGACCGCTGGGGGAATGTGCTGCACTTCTTCGAGCGGGACTGCTCGCTGCAGCGCCGCCATCAGAAAATGGTGGAAGAGGCTCCCTGTTGGGACCTATCCCCTGAAATTCGGGACCGCCTTTTCATGGCGGCTTTGACCATCGCCCGGCAAATCCGGTACCTCAATGCCGGAACCATCGAATTCATCTGGGATCAGGACCTCAAGAAGTTCTATTTTCTGGAAATGAACACCCGGATCCAGGTGGAGCACCCGGTTACGGAGATGGTTACGGGAGTCGATTTGGTCAAGGAGCAGTTTCAAGTGGCCCAGGGAAATGAAATCTCCTACAAGCAGGAGGAAATATCGGTGAACGGACACGCGATCGAGTGCCGGATTACCGCCGAATCCCCGGAAAATGGTTTTCGACCCTGCCCCGGAGAGATTTTGGAATGGAAAGCGCCGGCCGGACCCGATATCCGTTTGGACACCCACTGCTATGCCGGATATTCTGTCAGTCCGTATTACGATTCCTTACTGGCCAAGTTGATCGCGAAGGGTTCCGGGCGGTCGGAGGCCATAAGCGGAATGGATCGGGCCTTGACGGAATTTCATATCTCGGGAATAGACACAACGATCCCCTTCTATCGGCAGATCATGAAAAATGACCAGTACCGGCGGGGTGAAATAAGCACGAACTGGATCGAAAACAGGTTTTTCCCCGCGCTGGGCGGCGACCCTGGGTGAGAACGATGGGCAAGCGTTGGGTTCAGGACAAAGTGGTTGTGATTACCGGGGGCGCCAGCGGGATCGGTGCGGCCTTGGCGTGGAAATTCGGCCGGGAAGGGGCGCGGATCGCCCTGATCGATGTAGACGAGGCGGAAGTCAAAAACCGGGAAAAGGAGCTCCTGCAGGCAGGGATGAGCGCCTTTGCCCAGAGGGCGGATCTTGCGAGCGAGGCGGAAGCCGTGGCCGCCATAACCGGGGTCGTTCGGCGCTTCGGGGGGATCGATATCCTGATCAACAATGCCGGCATCTCCCACCGCGGCCCCTTCCGGGAAGCGGAAGTCGCCACGATCCGCAAAGTCATGGAAGTAAACTTCTTCGGTTCCCTGACCTGCACGAAAGCGGCCCTGGAAAGCATCCTCCTCCGCGGAGGAATGATCATCGTGATTTCCAGCATCGCCGGACTCATGCCGCTTCTGGGGCGGACAGCCTACTGTGCGAGCAAGCACGCCCTGCACGGGCTGTTTGAGACGATGCGCGGCGAGCTGCGGGACCAGGGGGCTCACGTCATGATTGTCTGCCCCGGATTCACCAAGACCAACCTGCAAGACAGAGCCTTGGACGGAAAAGGGCTGATCATCTCCCGCTCCCGAACCATGGTGGGCCGCGAAGCTTCTCCTGATGAAGTGGCGGAGGCCATTTTCAAAGGGGCCGCAGAAAGGAAAGAACTTTTAATTTTAACACCGACGGGAAAGGTTTCTTACTTTCTCTTCCGGTTTTTTCCCGGTGTTTACGAACGCTTGATGAGGAAGAGATTGGCAAAGGAAATCTTCAGGTAGGATCCCGTCCATAATCGTGCGCCGGCAAATATGAAATCGCTCCAGCCCCCTTTACAGAAGGGAGGGTGGGGGAGATTTTTGAGGGACATGTCCGATCCATTACGGACCCCTTAGTCAGGGGATGATCACCCGGAAGGAGGCGTCAATGAATTTAGGCCGTTATATCTCCCGCAGCGCGAAATATTTTTCGGGGCAACCGGCCATGATGTTTGAAGGCAGAAGGATAACCTATGAAGAGCTGGAAAAGAGGACCAACCGCCTGGCGCGGGGTTTCTATGCGCTGGGGATGGAAAAAGGGGACCGCGTTGCCGTTCAATCCTGGAACCGGCCGGAAATCGCCGAAACGGAAGTGGCCTGCTACAAAGCGGGGATGGTGAGGGTTCCCTTGAATGCGCGCCTGTCTCCGACCGAGACGATCGGTATTCTCAACAATGCCGAGGTGAAAACCTTCATCGCCGATCGGACGCATCTCGAACCGCTTCTGGAAAATCGGCAATCCCTAAGGACGGTTCGGCATTTCGTCAATCTCGATGAAGGCCCGACCGGGTCCGGTTCCTTCGAAAAACTGCTCGCGGGAAATCCGGACCAAGCCTTCAGCGTTGAGGTTGAGGCGGATGAACTCGCCGTGTTGACCTACAGTTCGGGGACGACGGGAAAGCTGAAAGGAATCATGCAGAGCTACGGTAACCGAATGGCTATGATCCGGAAGGCGCTTATGTTTCCCGAAGTCCGCATCAGACCGGGAGATACCATCATCCACGTGGGCCCCATCTCTCATGTGAGCGGGATGCTCCTTATGCCCTTTTTCTTCACCGGGGGATGCAACCTGATCCTGAATCGCTTCGATCTTGACCTGCTCCTGGAAACAATCCAACGGGAAAGGGTGAACTATACGATGGTGGTGCCCGCCATGATCAATTTTCTCCTTGCCTATCCCAAGGTGAGCCAATACAAATTTGACAGCCTGAAAGGCATTTTCTACGGGGCCGCCCCCATTCCCCCGGCGCGAGTCCAGCAGGCCATCGATCTCTTCGGCCCCATTTTGATTCAGGGGTACGGGATGAGCGAAACCACCTCCTTTATCGCCGTTTTGACCGCCAGCGACCACAGCGAGGCCTTAAAGAGCAACCCGGCCCGGCTGGGCTCCTGCGGCCGGCCGGTCTTCGACACGGAGATCCGCGTGGTGAACGAAAAAGGGGAGGAGGTGTCTCCCGGAGAAATGGGGGAAATAACGGCCCGGGGTCCGGACATTATGAAAGGATATTATAAAGATCCCGATTTGACTCAAAAGACGATCATCGACAACTGGATCTATTCCGGAGACATGGCCAAGGTGGATGAAGAGGGCTACATCTATATCGTGGACCGAAAGACCGAAATGATCATAACCGGCGGATTCAACGTTTACCCTTCCGAGATCGAGCAGGTCCTGTACAAACATCCATCGATTCTCGAGGCCTGCGTGGTCGGAGTGCCGGATGACAAATGGGGGGAAGCCATAAAGGCGGTGGTAGTTCTGAAAAAGGGGCAGTTGGCGACGGAAGAGGAACTCATCAATCACTGCAAAGCGCTCCTCTCGAGCTACAAGAAACCGCAGGCGGTGGATTTCTTGAGCGAACTCCCAAAAAATCCGAACGGGAAAATCGCGCGCAGAGCGGTCAAGGATAAATACTGGGCCGGCAAGGAGCGCAGGGTGAATTGACGCCTGACGGATTGCGGGGAGGTTTCCGTATGGATGAGCCGGAACCATTCAAAACAATCCTACAGATAAATCCTCAGCGATAACCGGGGAAATCCGAATCCCTCAGCGGCAAGGGAGGGGACGGCCAAGGCCTCCCGCCGCTGATATCGGACTCTCAGGGGTTTCTCCGAGTCTCGGCTCATCCCGACCGATGCTTCCGGCGCGTACCGCCCAAACCCCCAGGCCAACAACAAAGCCTGCCGCCCCCTCGTTACTGAATGGGTATAGACCCGGCAGAAATACGATTGACACGCCAGAGAGATTCTTATAATTTTATTGAGGCAAAGAACTTTGATGATCTCGTAAAAAGCCGCTAAACGATGGCTTTGTGAAAGGCTCCAGATGCAAGGCGCGCAAAACGAGAGGGTCCCTGAGGGGCCTCGCCCCTCAGGGCCGCATCGGAGCGCAGACAAATGGACTTTTTACAAAGCCGTCAACTTTCGAGGAGGAAATCAGCCGATGGGAGACCAGATGCCGAACCGCCAAGCCGCTTTGGAGCTTCTTCACAAGTACAACGAAACCGACAGCCTGCGAAAGCATGCCTATGCCGTCGAAGGCGTCATGCGCTATATCGCCCGCAAGCGGGGCCAGGATGAGGAAAAGTGGGGGGTCATCGGACTCCTTCACGATCTGGACTATGAAAAATTCCCATCCGAACATTGCTCCAAGACGCGGGTTCTGCTTCAGGAGCACGGTTGGCCGGAGGAGTACATCCGGGCTGCCGTTTCGCACGGCTGGGGGATCTGCTCGGACGTCGAACCCCAATCCGATTTGGAGAAGGTGCTCTACACGATCGACGAACTGACCGGGCTGGTCGTGACGACCGCTTTGATCCGCCCCTCAAAAAGCGTTATGGATGTCACCGTGAAATCGGTTAAAAACAAATGGAAAGATAAACGGTTTGCGGCGGGGGTGAACCGTGACGTGATCGAAAAAGGAGCCCAGAGGTTGGGGGTTCCGCTGGAGGAGTTGATCGACGACACGATCAAGGGGATGCAGGAGGTCGCCGAAGCGATCGGTTTGAAAGGGATCGGGGGGTGACCCTTCGAAATATTCTTCTTTGTCCTGCATCCCCCTTGCAAGCCCTCCTCTCGATCGGGTCCTGCGGTGGGAGGGCATAGGCGGGTGTAATCTAACCCAAAAAGCGGATCGCCGCCGAGGTGTAAATGCGCACCGCCTCCAGGAGTTTGTCGATTTCGACATGCTCGTTGGGCTGATGAGCCAATCCCGGGGCTCCGGGGCCGCAGATCAGGAGCGGCGCTTTCAGGGCGGGGGCTAAAACCACCCCGTCCGTAAAATACCGGGTCCCCTTGGGAACCAGAGGTCTCCCGGTCACCTTGCGGATCACCTCCGAAAAGATTCCCACGGCCGGGTTATCCGCGGGGGTTTCGATGGGGGCGCGGTCATTGACGATTTGCGCCGAGGCCTTGAAATCCGGGACCCTTCTCTCGAGGTCCAGGATCAGCCTTTCGATCTGCCCCAGAATGGCCTGGTGATCCTGCCCGGGAACCGTGCGCATGTCGATGGTGGCGACGCAGGAATCGGGAACGACGTTGGTTTTGACGCCTCCCGCGATGGTGTTCACGCTCCTGGAGAAGCCATCCAGAAGCGGGTGGGATTCAAAGGGAATATCCAGCTTTTCGAACTCCTCGATCAGCCGGACCATCATCAGGACGGCATTCTTCCCCAGATCCGGCATGGAGCCGTGAGCCGTTTTCCCCTGGGTGGTCAGCTCAACCCAGAAGGCCCCCTTTTCGGCGATGTAGAGTTCATTTCCGCTCGGCTCGGGGATCAGGATGGCCTGCACCGGCCCCAGGTCTTTTCGGGAAGCGATGGCTGTGGCCCCGAGGGAGTTTATTTCTTCCCCGGCGGTGGCGGCAAGGACGAGGTCGCCCTTCAAGGGCAAGCGGGCCTCGGCCAGAATCTTCATGGCCATCATGAGGGCAGCCACCCCTCCCTTCATGTCCGCCGACCCCCGGCCCCAAATTTTTCCATCGGCGATTGCGCCGCTGAACGGGTCATGAACCCAGGATTCGGCGCCCACCGGCACGGTGTCGATGTGGCCGCTGAAAAGAAGGGCAGGGGCCTTCCCCGAACCGCGCAGCCGGGCAAGAGCGCTCGCTCGCGTCGGCGAGTGCCGCACCACTTCCACTTCCAGCCCTGTTTTCGCCAAAACCTCGGAGATATACTCCGCGGCGGCGAGCTCATCCCCGGGAGGGTTCACGCTCCTGATTTTCAGCAAATCCCGGCAGAATTGGACTACTTCTTGTTCATGTTTCTCCCGTACCCAATCGAGATCTTTCATTCATTCCTCCGGCTTGAAGCTATAATTTCGGATGATAACACAGACTTGCCCTAAGGGGAATAGGAAGCGGCGGGGGAGACGTACCCATTCAGTGACGGGGGGGCGGCAGGCTTTGTTGTTGGCCTGGGGGTTTGGGCGGTACGCGCCGGAAGCATCGGTCGGGATGAGCAGAGACTCGGAGAAAGCCCTGAGACTCCGATCTCAGCGGCGGGAGGCCTTGGCCCCCGCCCCCTCCACGAAGAAATCAGCGCCTTATGATTCCAAGCGTAGCGCCCGGACCCCCAGGCCAGGGCACCTCCTGCTATTCACGCCGGACCTGAATCCGTAGCGGCTTCCCACCCTTGACTGAAGGGTTACGGGGGAGACAGGGCGAGCGTCAGACGGTCTTACCGCTTTTTGGAGGAGCGCCGCCGAACGAAGGAAGGAGACCCTTGCCTCTCAGGGCCCGAACCATTTTAAGAGCTTCCTCTTTACTGGCAAACACTCCCGCCGACAGACGATGCCAGGTCTCGCCGGTTTGGAGCTTCCGCGGGGTGATATCGATCTGTTTTCCTTTGAGCAGAGGCTCTTCGCCGAAGGTCCGGGCGAAGTCGGGATAAGCAAACGTCCCGAGAAAAACCTGAACCTTTCCTCCCGGTTTCTCCTGGATCAAAATTTCTTCCTGTATATCCGGCAACAGGATTTTCTGGTTGATCAGGATGAGATTGGGGTTGGTAAGCTCGGGGTTCAAAACCATGATGTGGTCGAGAAGGGTAATGTTGGTGAATCCGTAATGCTCCCCACAAAGAGAATTCAGGGTGGCGCCTTTCTTGACATGTACGGTTTTCTTAACCTTCGTCTCTTCCTTGGACTCCTGTAGGGAAGACGGGGCAGGGATGGCCGTTTGCCCGGGGGGCGCGGAGACCGTTTCCTTGGCCGAGGGGATCGGTTCCGCTTCTTTTGCTTGAGGGGGCTTCTCCTCCGGTTTGGGGGCAGGCGGCGGAGGCGCCTCTTTCCTGATTTTCGCAGGGATCCCCTCCGCCACGGCGCTCACCTTTCCCGGCTCCGGTTGAGAAAACTTCCCGGCGAAAAAAATCACCGATAGGAGACCGAGGACTGCCGCCAGGGAGTAGAGGATCTTCCGGAAAAGGTTTTTATCCTTCGGCGGTTCCCAGATAACGCGGCCCCGGCCGCTTTGGCTGTACATCTCTTGCAGCGCCTTCCGGACGATAGCGGCGGAAATCTTCGGTTCCGAAAGCTGGTGGCCGATGCGCAGGGAGTTATCGCAAATAATGTTGAGGGTGCGGGGGATTCCTTCCCCGCAGCGGATAATCAGATTCAAGGCTTCCGGGGTGAAGAGGTCCGAATTTCCGCCCGCCAGGTGAAGGCGGTGGTCGATATAGCGCCGGGATTCCTGCGCCGCAAAGGGCTTGATCAGGCAGCGGGACTTGATCCGCTGGTGGAGAAGTCGCAGGTCCTGGGCCTGAAGTTTTTCCTCCAGCGGCGTCTGCCCCGAGAGGACGATTTGAATCTGCTCCGGGCGCGGGTACGCCTTGCTGAAAAAATGGTGGATCTTCTGCAGGGTTTCAACGCTGAAATCCTGGGCTTCGTCCAGGAAGAGGGTGAGCGTATCACCGGGAGAGAGGAACTGCGATACGGCGTGGAGGAAGTGTTCGACGACCGGAGCCCCCGCCGGTGAAACGGGAGGAAGGTTCAGTTCGGAAAGGATCTCCTTGAGGAGGTCTTCGAAGGAAATGCGCGTTTGAAAAATATAAACCGTCTTGACCCCGGATTTTTCCCGGAGAAACTGCAAAAGGTGATGGATCAGCAAGGTTTTTCCGCTTCCGGGTTCCCCGGACAGGAGGATCCATCCGCTTTTCTCCTCGATCCCTTGTCTCAGACAGGTCAGGGCGCGCTGGTGCCCCGGGATGGCGAAAAGGAAGCGCGGGTCCGGCGTGTCCCGGAACGGTTCCTCAGAAAACCCGTAGAAGTGGGTGTACATGAACCTCTCTCGCGATGGGCCGTATCCGCCCGGTCCGTAGGAGGCGGAGGCAACAGAACCATCGGCCTGTTTGGATCGATGCCGCGTTTTGAAAAGAAGCGCGGGATTTCAATGAAAATGAAAAGCGCAAACGGCTAAATGTTTGATGACTCGTAAAAAGTCGTCATTCCCGCGCAGGCGGGAATCCAGAATCTGCCAAGATATTGAAAGGACTTGATTCCCGTTTTCGCGGGAATGACGGAATAGCCCATTTTCGGACTTATTACGAGACCATCAGATGTTTAACCGCTCTGAAAACGGCTAAACCGCTATGCCTGTTCCTATGTACCTTTCGGTATCCTCCCCCCGATTTCTTAACCGATTTCTTTCAAACCCCGTAAGGATAGAATTTTCCCACGGTCAGCTGATTGTCAACATTGGCGACGCCTTCGATCTGGGCCACGGCCCGCTGGGCGTTCTCCAATTCCAATCCGGAGACCACCGATCCCCGCAGAGTGACGACCCCATGGTCGACCTGGATGTGGACCAGGCGGGTGTTCAGGCCCAGCAGGTCCAGCAGGGCCTCCTCGACCTTCTGACCGAGACTCAAATCAGTCAGTTTTTCTTCCGCGATCCTGGCCCCCGCCAGGAGCTCCGGGGATTCCGCCAATTTCGCAATCATGGCCACAGCCGTATCCGCGGAGATCCGTTGGGTGTTGATAACCAGATCGTAAAGGGAGGGGTCTTCCCAGTCCACATCGAAAAAGAAACGGAGGAACCCGGCCGAATCCCGGTCGCTCCGGTGAAGCAGGCGGGTTGCCTGCTTTTCGTCCACCTTTTCCCTCGCCATGATCCGCCCGACCCGGGACGCGACGGGGGCGGTGAATCGAAGGTGAGCCACCCCTGGGATCTTGCGGAGGAGGACCTGGCCTCCCCGACCGACGATTACCGTATTCCCGCGCCGGGCGAAGTCATAGACGACCGCCTGGATCACGTGAAGGAATCTTCGGCTCTGGATCTGCCAGGAGACCCAGAACGGGGGCTTTTTTTCGTCAAATTTTTCGACATCGGGCATGGGGACTCCGTGATCCACCAGCGCTTTTTCAATTTTTTCCCTGTCCAGGTATTCGTAATGGAGTTCAAGGGCAACGGCCTGGGCAATTTCCGTTCCGAGGCTTCCGGCCTCCCGCGAAACTGTGAAGATCGCCATTTTCCACTCTCCTTTCTGGTTGTGGGTTCCCGGTTCAGAAAAAGAAACGATCCGCAAGCGAATCCTCCGCGCCAAACGACTTCGCCGTTCGATTTTTCAACCCCAGTTTTCGGAAAAGATCGTCGAAGGAGGAGAAGATCTGCCTCAAAGGCTCGCTGTCGGCGGCCAACACAAATTGACCCCCGTTATCGCCGGAAAGGGGCCGGCGGGGGTCGATCCGGTTCTTGCGAACGGCCTCGGGGATGCCGTTCGGAAAAGCGTCGCAAGTGGGGAAGCTTTTGCGGTCGGAAAGCGTATCCGGATGGTTGCGGCAGCAAATGGAGCGTAAAGGCGGGGTCAAGGTCAAAGGCTGGCGCATCATGGCCTGTCTCCCAGCTGGGGAAAGGGGTGCGGGATGGGTTCTTCCCGGCAGTCGAAAATCCGAACCGGGCTGGAAAAACTGAATCGGCCCGGATCCCGGGAAGATTTCGGCGGCATTTCTTGGCGGCGAAAAACTTCGCCTGGAATCCGGAACAGGCTTCCCTGAGCGGAAATATACTAAATCCGCTTGAATCCGTCAAGAGACCGATGGGCTTCAAACTCGCTTTCCGGGATCGGGTAAAATTGGACCCGGTCCCCGGTTCGGAACCAGGAGGGGGGATTCCGGAAAGGATCGAAAATTGTAAGGGGCGTCCGCCCGATCAACTGCCATCCTCCCGGGGATTCGAGGGCATAAATTCCGGTTTGTTTCCCCGCAAGGGCGACCGACCCGGGGGGCACTTTGGCCCGGGGAGCGGAGAGACGGGGGGTTTCGATCTCCTTGGGGACAATTCCCATCGCGGGAAGGCCGGGGAAGCCTCCGATGGCATACACCCGGTAGAGGGTGGAGGCATGCCGGGCCACAACCTCGGCGGAGGAGATCCGGTGATACCGAGCGACATAGGCGAGGTCCGGGCCGTACTCCTTCCCATAAACCACCGGAACGCGTTTGACCGGCGAGTCCGGCCCCGGGGAAGGCGCCTCTTGCTTCACGATTTCCCAGAGCGCCGAGGAGAACGTTGGAAAGGACCAGATAAAGGGGTCGTAACCGATCAGCAGGCTGCAGTAGGAGGGAATGATCTCCTGTAAGCCCGGAATTTGGGCCGAAGCCAGCAGCCGGAGGAAAACCTGCATCGCGTCCGGCGTTTGCGGGTTTATATCCGGGCTGAATTCAAGGAGGAGGGCCCGATCCCCGAAGGGGGAAAGACGCGGGAAAATTTCCATGGATTGGAGGCCTTCCCTTCACCCCGCCAGGCGGTGTAAAAAAACCCCGATCATGATCAGGGCGATCAGCAATTTTCCGAGGACGCCTCCCAGCATGCCGATAAGCGCGCCGAAGCCCGCCCGGAAAGCGCCGGTAAGGGCCCGGCCGTGGAGGAGTTCGAGGACGACAGCCCCCAAAAAAGGCCCGAAGATCAGCCCGAGCGGACCGGCGAGAATCACCCCTCCGATCCCTCCGAGCAGCGCCCCGATCAGTCCCCAGCGGCTGGCCCCGTACCTTTTCGCGCCGATGAGGGCGGCGACCTTTTCCAAGACTTCGCTGAGAAGGGTAAGCGCCAATAAAACGAACAAGATCTTCCAGGAGACGACGGCAAACCCCGTGTGCCAGGCGTAGAGAAGGGCGCCCGCGAAAATGAGCGGACAGCCGGGAAGGAAAGGGAGAAGGGTCCCCAGGGCTCCGGCGACCATGAGGGCGCCCGTCAGGATGCTGATCAGGGTTTGCATAAAAATATTTTAGCCAAGGACGGGGAAAAAGGAAAGGGCGAAGAGGGGTGCGGTGTAACCCTTCAGTCAAGGGGGGAAGCCGCTACGGGTTTAGGTCCGGCGTGAATAGCAGGAGGTGCCCTGGCCTGGGGGTCCGGGCGCTACGCTTGGAATCATAAGGCGCTGATTTCTTCGTGGACGGGGGCGGGAGCCAAGGCCTCCCGCCGCTGAGATCGGAGTCTCAGGGGTTTCTCCGAGTCTCTGCTCATCCCGACCGATGCTTCCGGCGCGTACCGCCCAAACCCCCAGGCCAACAACAAAGCCTGCCGCCCCCCCGTCACTGAATGGTTACCGTGCGGTCTGAAAGGGAAAGTCAAAGGTCCAGGACCTCTCGAATTTTTTGCGAGAGCTCTTGGATTCCGAAGGGCTTTTGAATGAACCCGTTGCAGCCCTTGGCCAGAATCTGGGAGGCTTCCCCATCCTGGCTGTAGCCGCTGGAAAGAATGACTTTCACCGCCGGGTTGATTTCTTTGAGGTGATCGTAAGCGGCGCCCCCGCCCATCCCCGGCATGATCATGTCCAGAACGACCAGGTCGATTTGCTCCCGATGGGCTTTGTATTTCTCTACGGCCTCGCTCCCGTTCCGGGCCACGAGAGGGCTGTATCCCGTGATTTTTAAGGCTTTGGCAATGACCTCGATGATCGTATCTTCGTCATCCACCAGAAGAATGGTCTCTTTGCCTTGCAGGATTCGGACGGCCGCTTTTTTCTCATCCTGAACCTCCTTGGCGGAGGCCGGCAGGTACAGGTTGAAGGTGGTGCCGCGGCCCTTCTCGCTGTACACGTTGATATGGCCGCCGTGATTCTTGATGATGCCGTAGACTGTGGCCAGACCCAGACCGGTTCCCCTCCCCAGTTCCTTTGTCGTGAAGAAGGGTTCGAAGATCCGCTGCTGGGTCTGTTTGTCCATGCCGATCCCTGTGTCGGTGATGGAGACCTTCGCGTACCTTCCCGGTTTTACGAAGAAGGGTTTGATATAGTCAGGGCCGAGGGTGACATTCCGGGTTTCCAGATAGAGATTTCCTCCCCCGGGCATGGCCTGCCAGGCATTGACAAGGAGATTCAGGAAAACTTGTTCGATTTGTCCCCGATCGATCTCCGCCGGCCAGAGATCGGCGGCCAGCCGCCGGTGGTGGTTCACCTCCTTTTTGGTTCTCCCGAACACCTCTACGGTTTTTTCGACGATCGTGTTCAAATTGGAGGGTTTTACCTCGTATTTCCCCTTACGGGCAAAAGCCAGAAGCTGGGCGGTCAGGGCGGAGCCGCTCTTCACCAGTTCCTCGATCCGCTTCAGGTTTTCCGCCTGGCCGTTTTGAGGATTCCCGTTGAGGTCGAAGCGGAGCAGGGAAACGTATCCCTGAACCCCCATGAGCAGGTTGTTGAAATCGTGGGCGATCCCGGAGGCCAGGGTCCCTACGGCTTCCATTTTTTGGGCCGTGTAAATTTGAGATTCCAGCTTTTTTTCGTGGGAAATATCCCGGAGAAAACAAAGGGTCGCCGGGCGTCCTTCCCAATGGGTGGCGACGGAGTTGATTTGAACCCAGACCGTTTCCCCTTTCTTGTTAAGCAGGCGAAACGCGTAGATATTCGGCACATCCTCCCCCCTCATCCTTTTGAAGTGCCGTTCCATGACCATTTTATGATCGTCGGGATGTATAAATTGGAGGAAGGATAGAGTCGGCGGGGCCTTGGCCAATTCTTCCGCGGAGTAGCCGGTTACCTGCAAGAATTTCGGGTTGGGAGCGCGGAAGGTGGGAAATTTCAACTTCCCGTCTTGAGCGATGAAAATGGCGTCGTTGGCGTTTTGCACAAGAACCCGGTATTTCTCTTCCGATCCCCGAAGGGACTCTTCGATCTTCCGCCTTTGGGCAAAAAGCTCGGCGTTCGCGATCGCTCCGGCGATCTGCGCCCCGATGTTTGCGGCGACCTGCCGATCGGGGTCATGGTAGGCCTGAGGCCGGCAGGAACAAAAATGGAGAAAGCCGAACGTCTCTCCCCGGGAAATAAGCGGAACGGAAAGAAAAGAGCGCAGCCCGGCTTCCAGGTTTCTTTTCAGCGATGGATAAGAAGCCGCGACTTCATCCTGCTTTCCTTGGAGGATCAAGGCATCCTTGGCCTGGATAACCGCTTCGTTAAACGATCCTGCAAGAGGGAAAAGATCGCCTTTGTTCCTGGCGGCCACGGGGAGCCCGGCGATATACGCCACGAGGGTCATTTTCGCGACGGGCTCGATAACATGAACCGACAAGCGGTCGAAAGGGATCAGCTTGCGGACTTCTTCGGCGAACTTTTCATAAACCTCTTCGGTCTCCAGGGTGGAGCTTATGATGCGGCTGATTTCGGCGAGGATCTCCTTTTCCCGGGCCAGAGTCCTGGCGGCTTCTTCGGCCTGTTTTCGATCCGTAATGTCCAGAAAGGAGACAACGCTCCTGGAGGTATCGGGGATCATGCCGACAGAAACCAGGATCTCCCGCTTCCTGCCCCATCTGTCGACAAAGTGGGTTTCGTAGCGGGCAGGGGCGGAGGCCGGATCCTTACGCCGGACCTCGTGATAATGGTTCATCTTCTCCCGGTCCGGGTGGCAGAGAAGCTCCGTCCATTTTTTACCGACGATCGCCTCTTTCTTCTCCCCCGTGATCCTTTCGAACTCTTTGTTTACGAGCGAGATCGTCGCGTCCTCCTCAAGGATCATCGTGGCCGCCCCGGTGGTCTCGAAAATCGCGCGGTACTGTTTTTCCGAATTTTTCAGGTCCCTCTCGGCTTGGCGGCGCTCGGTGATATCCCGGGCGAAGATGAAAAAATATTCCCGGTTGTGCAGGCGGAGAAAAGTGGCCGTGATCTCGATCGGGACGAGACTCCCCTTTTTGGTTCGAACCCCGGATTCGAAGGTCAGCATGCCCCGCTCCGAGATTTCTTGAATCCAATCTCGAAGGTCCAAAGACGCCAATTCGGGCATGATATCCGGGACCGCCAGGGAAAGAAATTCCTCCCGCGAATACCCGGCGAAGCGGCAGGCTTCTTCGTTCACCAGGATGAACTTCCCGGCGGAGTCGACCCATAAAATGGGAACTTTGGCCATGGCCACCGAGGAAAGGCATAGATGCAGGATCTCTTCCGGTTTGCCTGATACGTTTCCCAGGGGGTGCAGGTTTTCCATCCGGGGAGCCGATTTACAAAAAGGTTGGGAGGAGATTGCTTTTCGAGGGTGTTTCTTTTCCATTTTTCTCCAAAATTTGTATCACTTTAGCTTTTTGAAATTTCGGTTCAGAAATCCCTCCCGTCCTCCCTTTTTCAAAGGGAGGAGAGCTTTTCAGCCCGTTACGGAAAGATCCCATTTTTTCCCCCTTTGAAAGGGGGATCAAGGGGGATTTAATGGCTTTTCAAAATGCTAAAATGTTACCAAAATTTTTAGAAAACTCGCCGTCAAGAGCAGGCAGCCGGGGCATAAAATCTGAAAAGGAATAATCTCAAGAAAAACATCGACATAAACATTTTGAAGATTAAGTCCTTTTTCCCCAGTCCTCGTACCCATTCTGTAACGGGGGGGCGGCAGGCTTTGTTGTTGGCCTGGGGGTTTGAGCGGTACGCGCCGGAAGCATCGGTCGGGAGGAGCAGAGATCCGGAGAAAGCCCTGAGACTCCGATATCAGCGGCGGGAGGCCTTGGCCCCCGCCCCGTCCACGAAGAAATCAGCGCCTTATAATTCCAAGGGTAGCGCCCGGACCCCCAGGCCAGGGCACCTCCTGGTATTCACACCGGACCTGAATCCGTAGCGGCTTCCCCCCCTTGACTGAAGGGTTACCAGTCCTCTTCATAAATTCTTGACAACAAAGGGATTCCCCCGGACAATGAAATTCAGACGGGCCCTGCTGTCGGGGAGCGAAACATTCTCGGGAAACCGGGAAACAACGAGAGCGCCGGAACGAATAGCTTTGCGAGGAAGCGGATAGGAGCGCGGAACCCATGAGAGTGAACGGAAAAAGGCTGAGAGAATCCCTGGAATCCATGGCCCGGATCGGCGCCACCCCCGGGGGAGGGGTATCCCGGCTTGCCCTTGCGGATGAGGACCGCGAAGCCAGGGGCTTGTTCATCCGGTGGCTTCGGGAAATCGGTCTGGAGGCGACGATCGATGAAATGGGCAATATTTTCGGCAAAAGGCCGGGACAAAACAACGATCTGGCGCCGGTCATGAGCGGGTCTCATGTCGATTCCCAGCCGATGGGGGGGCGGTTCGACGGGATCCTCGGAGTCATGGGGATGCTGGAGGTGCTGCGAACTCTTAACGAACGCAAGGTGGAAACCCGGCGCCCATTGGTAATCGTGGACTGGACCAATGAAGAGGGATCGCGGTTCTCTCCGGCGATGATGGGTTCGGGCGTCTGGGCCGGGGTCTTGGACCGGGCATGGGCGTGCTCGCGCTCGGATCTCGGCGGGAAAAAGTTCGGAGCCGAACTGGAACGGATCGGTTTCGCCGGATCGTCCCCTTGCCGAAAATGGCCGGTTCACGCCTATTTTGAGCTGCACATCGAGCAGGGTCCCGTGCTGGAACGGGAGGGAAAAGTTCTGGGTTCCCCGGAAGGAATCGTGGGGATTTTATGGGCCGACGCCTGGGTTCAGGGGAAAGCAAACCAGGTGGGGCCGACCCCCATGGAGGGCAGGAATGACGCCCTCTGCGCCGCCGCCGAGATGATCCTGAAAGTGAACGAATTGCCGGGGAAAATGGGTGGGAACCTCGTCGCGACCGTGGGGGAGATCCAGAATTATCCGAACTCCCGGAATATCATTCCGGGAAGGGTCCGCTTTACCCTTGACATTCGGTCGTGGGATGACGACCTGATCCGGAGAGCCTGGGAAGAGGCGCAAAGGGATTTCCAGAAGGTATCCCGGAGGAGGGGGTGCCCGATTCAGTTGGAGGAGATCTGGAGAGTAAAACATGCCCCCTTTGCTCCCCATTTGGTTCAGATGGTTCGGGAAACGGGTCGCGAGCTCGGGCTGGAGCCGTTTCCCATGGTCAGCGGCGCCGGCCACGACGCGAGCTATATGAACCAGATTGCCCCCACGGCCATGATTTTCGTTCCCAGCATCGGGGGCCGGAGCCATGCGGAAGAGGAAAACACTTCCTGGGAGGACTGTGAGGCGGGAGCGAACGTCTTGCTTAATTGCCTTTTAAAAGCAGCAAGTGAATGATGAACTCGTAAAAAGTCGAATTTTCATGGAATTTGTCATTCCGGCGAAAGCCGGAATCCAGTTATTTCAAGGCGTTCTGGACCCCGGCTTTAGCCAGGGTGACGGTCTATTTGACTCTTTACGAAGTCATCAATGATGAAGACTCCATCTTTCCCGCCCCGGGCGGGATTTTGCGGCAATCCTGCCGCGCTAAATAGGAGCCTCCGACTTTGGGACCGACGGAATGATCAGCAGATTGAATACCTTAAATTATGCGCGCCTTGAACCTGGGGCTTTTCACAAAGCCACCGTTTAAGCGGCTCTTTAGGTGATAATTAATTAACAATATTTAAATAATTTAAATAGTTATATTATAAAAGGTAATAAATCGCTGAAGATTAATGGTAGCAATCCAGGAAAACACCTTTGGCGTTGATCCGATTCAAATTTCCGAAACGATCATAACCGCAGGATTGGTTATCGACTTCTATTTCCCGTTCTTCGATGATCTCAGGGATCAGGGGGAGGGCCTGAGTGAGGGAGGGGTAGCGGTCCAGAAAAAAATTTTTCTGGTAAAGGGAAAGAGCGGTTTCATCGGTGAAAACCGGACGCAAAGCCACCGCGCCAATCATAAAGGCTCCTCGCCCTTTGGAGGAATTGCAGATGCGGCTCAAGGGTTGAATAAAAAATACTAAAACAAAATCTTGATGTCAAGAGAAAAATCTATAAAATTGTACCCATTCAGCGACGGGGGGGCGGCAGGCTTTGTTGTTGGCCTGGGAGTCCGGGCGGTACGCGCCGGAAGCATCGGTCGGGATGAGCAGAGACTCGGAGAAAGCCCTGAGATTCCGATCTCAGCGGCGGGAGGCCTTGGCCCCCGCCCCGGTCCACGAAGAAATCAGCGCCTTATGATTCCAATCGTACCGCCCGGACCCCCAGGCCAGGGCACCTCCTGGTATTCACGCCGGACCTGAATCCGTACCGGCTTCCCACCCTTGACTGAAGGGGTACATAAAATTATTGCCAAATACATTTTTGGATTGTTCATTTGAACCCTCTTCCTCTAAGCGGGGCCTGGTGGGCGCAAGGAATCATTTCGGGGCGAATTCGGGACGGCTAAAAAAATGGATTTGGGGTTCGGTCGGCGCGCATGAATAAAAGGAATTTTTTCATTCAGACTTTCGGTTGTCAGATGAACGTGTACGACTCGGAGCGCCTCGGCCATTTACTGGAGAGAGAAGGGTACGGCCAGGTGGAGATTCCGGAAAAAGCCGATTTGATTTTTCTCAACACCTGCAGCGTCCGGGAAAAACCGGCGCAGAAGGTTTACAGCGCGTTAGGGCGGTTTCAGGATCTTAAAAAAAGAAACCCCCGCCTGATCATCGGGGTGGGGGGGTGCGTGGCCCAGCAGGAGGGGAAAGCGCTTTTGGAGCGGTTTTCCTACCTGGACTTCGTTCTCGGGACCAAAGAACTCCCCCGGCTGCATTCCATTTTGAAAGATCTTGAAGATTCCGGAAAAAGACGGGCGGCGGTCGACTTAGATGGAAGGATCGACCCCTATGCCGCTCTTCCGGCGTATTCCCCCGGCAGGAAAGCCTTCAGCTTTGTCGCCATCATGCAGGGCTGCGACAACTACTGCGCCTATTGCGTGGTTCCCTTTGTCCGGGGAAGGGAAGTGAGCCGCCCCAGCCGCGACATTCTGGCGGAGATCCGCTCTCTGGCGGCGGGGGGGGTGAAAGAAGTGACCCTCCTCGGTCAAAACGTTAATTCCTACGGGCTAAAGCCCGGCGGAGAGATCGATTTTGTCCGACTCCTGGAGGCGGTCGAGGCGATTCCGGGAATCGAAAGGATCCGCTTCACCACCTCCCATCCGAAGGATCTTTCGGCGGACTTGGCCCGGGCTTTCGGCCGCCTTTCCAAACTCTGCGAGCACATTCATTTGCCGCTCCAGTCCGGCTCCAACCGCATCCTCAGGCGCATGAACCGCGGATACACGCGGGAGGAGTATTGGGAAAAGGTCCGATCCCTGCGCCGCCATTGTCCGGACATCAGCGTGACGACGGATCTCATCGTGGGGTTTCCCGGGGAGGAAGAGGAGGATTTCGCCGCCACGCGGGAAATGGTGGAACAGGTTCAATTCGATGATTTTTTTTCTTTTAAGTACTCCGACCGGCCCCAAACGCGGGCCCGGCTTTTCCCGGACAAGGTGTCCGAGGAGGTCATCCGGCGGCGGCTCGAGGAGATCCAAACCCTGCAGAAACAAATCACCCGGCAGCGAAACAAGCGCTGGGAGGGGCGGGAAGTTGAAGTTCTGGTGGAAGGCCGGAGCAAGAGCGACTCCGAAGAGAGCGCGGGACGGACCCGCGCCCGCCGCCTCGTGAATTTTCCCGGGAGGAATTACGCGGAAGGCGCCCTGGTGAAATTGAAGATCACCCAGGCCTGCGACCACAGCCTCAGGGGGGAACCCGTCCCCGAAGGAAAGGCGCGCTTATGATCGATCTGCACACCCATACGCTGTTCAGCGACGGCGAATTGCTCCCTTCGGAACTCGTGCGCCGCGCCGAGGAGATCGGCTACGAGGCCATTGCCCTGACCGACCATGCGGACTCCTCCAACCTGGACTGGGTCGTTCCCCGCATCGTTCGGGTTTGCCGCGATTGGAACGAGCGCCGCAGTGTCCGCGCGGTTCCCGGAATTGAACTGACCCACCTGCCTCCGGAAATGATCGGCCCGATGGTGCGAGAGGCTCGCGGCTTGGGGGCTCAAATAGTGGTGGTCCACGGCGAAACAGTGGTGGAACCCGTGCTTTCGGGCACAAATCGGGAGGCCCTTGAGGCCGGGGCGGACATTTTAGCCCACCCCGGGCTGATCACCGAGGCGGAAGTCCTCCGGGCCAAAGAAAAGAATGTTCTTCTGGAGATCACCGCCCGCAAAGGGCACAGCTTGGGGAACGGCCGCCTCGCCCGCCTGGCCAAAAAAGTTGGGGCCCGGCTGGTGCTGAACACCGACACCCATACCCCGGATAACCTGATAACTTGGAATTTCGCGCTTAAGGTCGTGATGGGAGCCGGGCTTGAGGCTGAAGATCTGGAGCGGATGCAGGAAAACGCCCGGGGGATCCTGTCCCGGCTGCGGTAATCGCCCGAGCCGGCAGGGCGCGGCTAAACCGCTGAGGATTGGCCTCTCGTCCTGGCGGGCCGCCCCTGAGGCGGGCGGAGGCGCCCCCCGGTTTCTCGCGCCGGAAAATCCTCCCGGTTCCCCTGCTCAGCGGCGGAAGTCGGGTTTGAGTCGGAAACTGACCTCCGTCCCTCCCTGGTTTTCTCCGATTTCGTCCATCTTGATCCGCAGGCGGAGGTCGTTGGGGCTGTCGGCGTAGGCGATGGCATTGTCATAATCGATAATGCCCTCCTTGTACAGATCGAAGATGGACTGGTCGAAAGTCTGCATTCCTTCCATGGTCCCCATGGCCATCGCCTCTTTGAGCAGATCGATCTGGGCTTTATGAATGAGATCCTTTACCCGCGGGGTGTCGATGAGGGTTTCCACCGAGGCGATCCGGGCTCCGTTCACGCTCGGGAGAAGACGCTGGGAAATGATCGAACGCAGGTTCAAAGAGAGCTGCAGGTAGATCTGCATGTGCCGTTCGGAAGGGAAGAAGTTCATGATGCGCTCGATCGCCTGGTTGGCGTTGTTCGCGTGGATCGTGCCCAAACAGAGGTGGCCGGTTTCGGCATAATCGATGGCCGCTTCCATGGTTTCCAAATCCCGGATTTCGCCGATCAGAATCACGTCCGGGGCCTGGCGCAAAGTGTGCTTCAGGGCGCTGGCGTACCCGTGGGTGTCGATGCCGATCTCCCGTTGCGTGACGATCGACATCTTGTGCATGTGCACGAATTCGATCGGGTCTTCGATCGTTATGATGTGCCCGGTGGCATTGGAGTTGCGGTAGTCAATGATCGCCGCCAGGGTGGTGGATTTTCCGGACCCGGTGCGTCCGGCCACCAGCACGAGGCCCCGCTTGGTCATGGCCAGGGTTTTGAAGATCTGCGGGAGGGCGAGCTCGTCAATGGTTTTAATGTAGATTTTGATTTGGCGCAGAACCATGCCGAAAAAGCCGCGCTGGCGGAAGATATTGACCCGGAACCGCCCCAGGTTCGGATAGGAAAGAGCCAGGTTCATTTCCCACCTGCGGGCGAAGTACGTTTTCTGGGTTTGACTCATCAGCGACAAGGCCATGGCCTCGGTTTCTTCGGGGACAAATTTATTTTCTCCCCAAGGGCTGGTTACACCCTCGACCCGGTACATGGGGGGGGAGTCCACGGTGATATAGAGGTCCGAGGCGTCCTGCCGGACCATCTCTTCCACGAGTTCGCGGATATTGGCGCTCATCCTTTTCCTCCCGGATTCGGCAAAAATTCGCACGGCGCATAGCGCCCAGCGGAACGGTCTGGCCCCCGGGCCCTGGAACCGCTTGGCCCTGACGAAATTCCTTTTTTCAAAGGGCTAAAGTGTTGCCATTCCCATGATTCAGGGGGCCCCGGATCGTGAGAACTCAGTTAAAAACATTGGGACTGCTGGCCAGGTAGAGGCATTCATCCAATTCGACGATTTTCCGGTTCACCAGATCCTTGAGGCTCTGGTCGAGGGTAATCATCCCGTACTTCTGACCGGTCTGCATGGCCGAAGGAAGCTGCTCCACCTTGCCCTCGCGGATGAGGTTCCGAACGGCCGGGGTGGCCGTCAGAATTTCCAGGGCGGCAATTCGGCCTCGGCCGTCTTTGCGCTTGAGGAGAACCTGGGAAATGATCGCCTGAATGGACTCCGCGAACTGGGCGCGAATCTGCTCCTGCTGCGCCGCCGGGAAGACGTCGATGACGCGGTCGACGGTTTTCGGGGCGCCGCTCGTGTGCAGGGTCGAAAAGACCAGGTGACCGGTTTCCGCGGCGGTGAGCGCCAGGGAAATGGTTTCCAGATCGCGCATTTCACCCACGAGGATGATGTCCGGGTCTTCTCGAAGGGCGGACCTCAAGGCGTTGGCAAAGCTTAAGGTGTGCGCGCCGAGTTCACGCTGGTTGATCAGGCTTTTTTTGGATTCGTGAACGAATTCGATCGGGTCCTCGATCGTCAGGATGTGCCCTTTCATGGAGCTGTTGAGAATGTCGAGCATGGCCGCCAGGGTGGTTGATTTGCCGCTTCCGGTCGGCCCGGTAACCAGAACAAGCCCTCTTTCGTTCTGGCAGATTTCTTTGAGAACCTTGGGGAGTCCTAATTGCTCCAGGGTTAGTATCTTTGAGGGAATCACCCGGAAGACCACGGCTTCCCCGCGGTTCTGGCGCAACGCGTTAACGCGGAAACGAGCGATGCCCTTCAGTTCGAGGGAGAAGTCGATTTCCATGTGCTCCTCGAATTTTTTCCGCTGCTGATCGTTCAACACATCATAAAGCATCACATGAATTTCTTCCCGGCTGAGAGTCGGCATCTCCACCCGGGTCATTTCCCCATGGAGGCGGACCATGGGCGACTCCCCGGCGCTGATGTGGAGGTCCGACGCCCCCTCTTTGTGAACAAAAAGTAAAAGCTCTGAAATATCCATTGGTTAGACTCCTTTTGAAATCCCCGCGGAGACGCTTGCCGGATTCCTCCGCGGTCTCTCTAACTTCATTTCGCCGAATTCGGGCAACCTCTTTAAGGAATAATTGAGGGTCTCGGAAAAAGTCCATCGGCGGCGTTGCGCGGCAGCTTCGTTGTTGCGGCCCCTAAGGGGGGCTCCCTCCTCCGTTTTTGCGCGCCCAGTCCCGCAAGCGGCGGGAGGGCTTCTTCCGAAACCATCGTTCCGGCGCCATTTTGCGAGATCATCGGATCTATCCGCCTCTCGGCGCCGAATCGGCCTCCGGACCAAAAAAATTAAACCTTTCAAGGGGAAAGGGGCAGAAAGAAATTGAAAAAAGAGGCTGATGTGTTAGAATGATTCGCAATCGGAGGGATGGCGTTGAGCGCAAAGGACCTGGATGGCTGGACCGACCGTTACCTGCACCACTTGATCGTGGAAAAAGGCTTGAGCCGAAATACCATCGAGGCCTACGCGCGGGATCTGCGTGGATTTTCCGCGTTTCTGGAGCAGCACCCCGACTCCGATCTCCGGAGCGTTTCCTCCGATAGAATTATCCTTTATTTCAAATTGTTGCGGAAAGACACGCTTTCCCCCCGATCTTTGGCGCGAGCCATTTCCACCCTGAAGGGGTTCTATAAATTCCTTCTGCGGGAAGGGTTTCTGGAGGAAAACCCGTTGCGTCACCTTCGCACGCCGCGGGTCATTCCCAGGCTTCCGGAGATCCTGAGCGGGGAGGATATCGAACAGATCATCCGGCAGGTGAAAGTGGAGAACCCCTTGGGCCTCCGGGACCGGGCCATGCTTGAGCTCCTCTACGCCACCGGTCTCAGGGTTTCCGAATTGGTTCACCTCTCGGTCCATGACGTGAATCTGGAGGTGGGCTACCTGAGGACCAAGGGAAAGGGTTCCAAGGAGCGGATCGTCCCCATCGGGAGGGCGGCGATTCGGGCCCTGGACGATTACCTGAGGGGCCCGGGCCATGCGCTCTCGGCGAAGGGGCAGGGACGGGCGTTGTTTCCCGGGAGGGGAGGGCGGGGGATCACGCGTCAGGGGTTTTGGAAGATCCTGCGCCGGTACGCCTCGGCCGCAGGGATCCAAAAAAAAATCACCCCGCACACCCTCCGCCACTCGTTCGCCACCCACCTTCTTGAAGGGGGGGCCGATTTGCGCTCCGTGCAATCGATGCTGGGACACGCCGACATCGCCACGACCCAGATCTATACCCACGTCTCCCGAGAGCATTTGAAGCGCGTGCATCAGAAGTTCCATCCCCGGGAGTTCAAACGGGTCTGAAACCATGGAAGTCATCACCACCCACATCAATGCGGATTTCGATTCCTTGGCCTCGATGATGGCGGCCAAGAAGCTCTACCCTCAGGCCATCCTGGTTTTCCCCGGCTCCCAAGAAAAAAACCTCAGGGAATTTTTCGTGCAGTCCACCTTTTACCTGTTCCAGACCGAACGCATCAAGAACGTGGATTTCAACGCCATCACCCGCCTCATCCTGGTCGACACCCGCCAGCCGGGGCGCATCGGAAAATTCAAGGGGATCGTAGACCGCCCCGGTCTGGAAATCCACCTGTACGACCACCACCCGCCCTCCCTGGATGACCTGCGGGGATCCGTCGAGCACGTTCGGGAAGTGGGGGCGACGGTCACCATCCTGGCGCACATCCTGCGGGAGAAGAAGATCCCCCTTACCCCGGAAGAGGCGACGGTCCTGGCTCTGGGGCTCTACGAGGACACCGGGGCGTTTACGTTTTCCTCCACCACGGTGGAAGATTACGGGGCTGCGGCCTTCCTGCTTGCCCAAGGGGCTAACCTGAATATCGTCTCCAACCTGATCACCCGGGAGCTGACGCCCGAGCAGATTTCCCTGCTGAACGAGCTGATTCAGGGCGCCGCCCGGTACACGGTCAAAGGGGTCGAGGTGGTCGTTGCCAAGGCTTCCTCCCCCCATTACGTGGGGGATTTTGCCGTCTTGGTCCACAAGCTCAAAGACATGGAAAACATCAACGTCCTCTTCGCCCTGGCGCAGATGGAAGACCGGGTCTATTTGGTGGCCCGCAGCCGGGTGGAAGAGGTCAACGTGGGGGAGATCGCGGCCGCCTTCGGGGGCGGCGGACATGCCACGGCGGCCTCCGCCACCATCAAGGACTTGAACCTGACCCAGGCGGAAGAAAGGCTTCTCAACCTGTTGGAGGGGAAGATCAACCCGGTGAAACGGGCCAAAGACCTTATGGCCTACCCGGTGAAGACCGTCGACGCCGGGGAAAGCATCGAGAAGACCGGCGAACTCCTGACGCGGTACAACGTGAACGTCCTGCCGGTCACCTCCCAAGAGAAGGTTGTCGGACTGATCTCCCGGCAGGTTGTGGAGAAGGCGGCTTTTCACGGTTTCAAAGACGGCCCGGTGGGGGACTACATGACCAGCGAGTTTTTCGCCGTTCAACCCCACACGCCCCTTTCCAAGGTGCAGGACCTGATCGTGGGCAACAACCAGCGGTTTCTGCCGGTGATGGAAAAGGACCGGCTGATTGGCGCGATTACCCGGACGGACCTCCTGCGTTGGCTTTACGCCAGCTCCGGGCGAACGCCCCAGGCCTTGATGGAGCAGGATTTTTCCGCTCTGCGGCCCCGGAAACGGGAGATTCTCCAGCTGATGGCCGAGCGCCTGCCCGGCGGCGTCCTGCGCCTGTTGCAGGCGGTCGGGAAGCAGGCGGAGGACCTCGGCTTCCAGGTTTACGCGGTGGGGGGATTCGTCCGCGACCTGATCCTGCGTACGGAAAATTACGACATTGATTTGGTTGTTGAGGGGGATGGGATCCGCTTGGGGCAAGCGATCGCCGCCGAAGGACAGGGGGAGATTCGAATTCACAAAAAATTCGGGACCGCCACCCTGAACCTGCCCAGCCAATACCGCCTGGATATTGCCACCGCTCGGCTGGAGTACTACGATCACCCGGCGGCGCTCCCGCGGGTGGAGCACAGCTCGATCAAACTCGACCTCTACCGGCGGGATTTTACCGTGAACGCCTTGGCCATTCACCTGAACCCGAGGCACTTCGGGGAACAACTCGACTTCTTCGGCGGCCAGCGGGATTTAAAGGAGCGGGTCATCCGGGTTCTTCACAATCTGAGCTTTGTGGAGGACCCCACGCGCATCTTCCGCGCCCTGCGGTTCGAGCAGCGCTTTCATTTCCAAATCGCCAAACACACCCAGCAGCTCATGGAGAACGCCGTGCGCCTGGGTCTTTTCGGACGGCTTTCGGGGCGCCGTCTCTTCCGGGAGCTGGCGCTGTGCCTCGAGGAGGAAAGGCCCTTTGCCGTCATCAAGAGGATGGGGGACTACGAGCTTCTGAAATTTTTACACCCCCGGCTGAAACCCGAGCGGCGCATGGAGGCGCTTTTCCAACGGCTGGAAAGCGTCATTTCCTGGTATAATCTTTCATTTATCGGGGAGATCTATGAGCGCTGGATGGTCCCCTTCCTGGGGCTGACCGACGGGCTGGGCGAAAAGGAAATCCAGGACCTTCTGACCCGCCTGGCCTTTCCGGAGACCTTTATCCGGCCCTTTCGGGAGCGCCGGACGGCGGCCCATCAAGTCATCCAGAGACTCATGTGCTCCTCGTCTTTGGAGCGGAGCGATCTCCATTCTCTTATTAACCCGGTGCCGACGGCTTTCCTGCTTTACGCCATGGGGCGCACGGAATCCGGCGAGGTGAAAAGAGCGATTTCCCTGTACTTTACGGAACTGAAGCGCCTCCGGACCTCCCTGAGCGGAAAAGACCTGAAAAAGATGGGTTTCCCGCCCGGGCCTCTTTACCATGAGATTCTCCAGGCGTTGTTGCGGGAACGGCTGGACGGGCGGATTCACACCGCCGAGGCGGAGGCTGTCTTTGTTCGGGATAATTATGGAAGAGCCCTTTCGGGCCCCGCAGGCCCGGGGGAGGGGTTGCCTCTTTGAAAAAGCACCCGGATCCCCGGCAAGGTCCGGTGCCTTTTTACGAGATCATCAATTTGCGAATGAAAAATATTGGTGGTCTCATAAAGAGTCGTTCAAACGATGGTTTCAATTGTAGGGGCGCGATGCTTCGCGCCCGATCATGGGCGCATTTGGCCAGAGGATATTTTCTCTGCTCGCAGAGCTTACGGACAATACATCCTTTTCAAAAAGAAACCCGGTTTTCTTTTCAACGAAAGTGGAGATGACTCAAAATATTTAGAAGGGAGATTTTTTGTTCATGCCCAAACAGCGCGTGTTGAGCGGGATGCGCCCCACCGGCAAACTGCATTTAGGAAATCTGGCGGGCGCTCTGGAAAACTGGAAAAAGATTCAGGGGGATTTCGATTGTTTCTTCTTCGCGGCCGACTGGCATGCTTTGACGACGGAATATGAAGACCCCGGGTCCATCCGGGAGAACATCCGGGATATGATGGTGGACTGGCTGAGCGTGGGGATCTCTCCGGAAAAGAGCGTTCTTTTCATCCAATCCCTGGTCAAGGAGCACGCGGAGCTGCACCTCCTTCTTTCCATGGTGACCCCGCTTCCCTGGTTGGAGCGGGTTCCCACCTACAAAGAGCAGCAGCAGGAGTTGACGAACCGCGACCTTTCCACCTATGGATTCCTCGGGTACCCGCTTCTCCAGACCGCGGACATCATCATCTACAAAGCCGACAAGGTGCCGGTGGGAATCGACCAGGTTCCCCATGTTGAACTGTCCCGGGAGGTGGCCCGCCGCTTTAATTTTCTCTACGCGCCGGTTTTTCCCCTTCCCGAGCCGATGCTCACCGAGGTCCCCAAGCTCTTGGGGATTGACGGGCGCAAGATGAGCAAGAGCTACAACAACGCCATCTATATTTCCGATCCGCCGGAGGAAATCCGCCAGAAAGTGAGCCAGATGTTTACCGACCCTCAGCGGATCAAGAAGAGCGACCCCGGGAACCCGGATGTCTGCAACGTTTTCGCGTTTCATCGCGTCTACAGCTCCCCGGAAACCGTGGAACGGGTTAACCGCGAGTGCCGACGGGCATCCCTGGGATGCGTGCAGGACAAGAGAGATCTGGCCGAAACGCTTGTCTCCTATCTGACCCCCATCCGGGAGAAGAGGGAGGCCTATCTTCAAAATCTCAAAGGGGTCGACGAAATCATTCGCCACGGCTGCGACCGGGCCAGAAACGTGGCTTGCCAGACCATGGAGGAAGTTCGCGCCGCCATGAAGCTCCCTTGAACCCGGCGGGGTCTGAGAAAAAATACAGGATAAACCGCAGAGATTGCGGAGAGCGCAGAGAGGAATTCATTAGGTAAGGACGAAGAAAGAAACGGCCGTTCTTTTTCTTTTGCTTTTTGAATCATTCTGCTCTGCGTTCTCTGCGCGCTCTGCGGTGAAAAGAGTATTTATAATTTCCCAAACAGGAAAAGAAATGGAATTCAACGAATTTGAGGAAATGGAGCAGCCGGAATTGCCCCTGCAGGTCAAGCTGGAGATGTTCGAAGGCCCCCTGGATCTCCTGCTGCACCTGATCAAAAAAAACGAAATCGACATTTACGACATCCCCATCACCACGATTACCCGGCAGTACCTGGAATACTTGGAGGTGATGAAGAGCCTGAACCTGGACATCGCGGGGGAGTTCCTGCTGATGGCGGCCACGCTTCTGCACATCAAATCGAAGATGCTCCTTCCCCCCTCGGAAGACGAACTGGCGGAGGAGAACTCGGAGGCGGAAGAGGATCCGCGGGCGGAATTAGTCCGGCGCCTTCTGGAGTACCAGCGGTTCAAGGACGCCGCTCTGGAGATGAACCGCAGCGATCTCTTGGACCGGGAAGTTTTCACCCGCACGTTTTTTCAGGAAGAGTTTTTGAAGGAGGCGGAGGAAGCCGTCGTGGGGGAGGCCACCCTCTTCGATCTCCTGGAAGCCCTGAAGAAGGTTCTGGAAACGGTTTCGCCGGAGGAATTCCAGGAGATTTCCCTCGAGCACCTGAGCCTGAAAGACAAGATCAACGGAATCATGGAGGCGCTCTGGGAGAAGGAAACCCTCGCGTTTCAGGAGCTGTTTACGGCGGCAACGCCCCGGCGGGAGGTGATCGTCACCTTCCTGGCCCTCCTGGAGCTCTTGCGGCTGCGGATGATTAAAATCTACCAGCCGGAACGTTTCGGCACGATCCGCATCTTCTCCCCCTTAGACCGCGAAGAAGGGCAGAAAATCATCGCAGAAAGGATTTCATAGCGTGGAAGAAATTCAAATCAAAGCCGTCATCGAAGCGCTGGTCTTTGTCTCCGAGTCTCCGGTGGGTTTGGAATCGATCCGCGAGGTTCTGGGCGACATCCCTAAAAAGGACCTCCAGCGGATCCTGGCGGAGATGACGGAGGATTACAAGACCGCCCCGCGGGGATTCAGCCTGATGGAGGTGGGCGGGGGGTATCAGTTCCGGACGCGGACGGAGTACGCGGAATGGGTGAAAAAGTTGAAAAAGATTAAACCGTTCGCCCTGAGCCAACCGTCCCTGGAAACCCTGGCCATCGTGGCCTACAAACAGCCCGTTCTCCGGACCGAGATCGAAAAGATCCGCGGGGTGGATTCGGGGGGGGTCCTGCGGACGCTCCTGGAGAAAAAACTTATCAAGATTCTGGGCAAGAAGGATGTTCCCGGGAAACCCCTGGTTTATGGGTCTTCCAAGCGCTTTCTGGAAATGTTCGGGCTGAAGGATTTATCCGGTCTCCCGACCTTGAAGGATTTGGCCGGCCTGGGGCCGCCTCCGCCCCAGGAAGAGGTCCTGCCGCTGGAGGGTTCGCGGGCCGAAGAGGAAGAAACCGCGCTGCGGGAAGAGGAAGCCAATTCGGAAGAGATGGATGAATCGGAAGGGGGGGAGGAAAAAGATGAGCCCGGTGGAGAGACTTCAAAAGATCTTGGCTGACAGGGGGCTGGCGTCCCGCCGCAAGGCGGAGGACCTGATCCGCGAGGGGCGGGTTACGGTCAACGGGAAGGCCGCCGTCATCGGCGGAAAAGCCGATCCGGAGCGGGATGCCATCAAAGTGGACGGGCGCCGTCTTTCGGCTTCCCCGGAAAAAATGTATGTGCTCTTCTACAAGCCCAAGAATGTCGTCACCACCCTGTCCGACCCGGAAGACCGCACCACCGTGATGGATTTGGTGGGGCTCTCCAAGCCCCGGCTCTTTCCCGTGGGGCGGCTGGACTACGATGCTGAAGGGCTCATTCTCCTGACCAATGACGGGGATCTGGCTCATCAGCTCGCCCACCCCTCGCGTGAAGTCCCGAGGACCTATTGGGTGAAGATAAAGGGAAAGCCGGAAAAAGAGGAGATGCAGAAGCTTAGCCGGGGAATCCGCCTGGAAGATGGGATCACCGCGCCCTGCGGGATCAAGCCGCTCCGGGAGACGGAAGGGAATACGTGGGTGGAAATGGTCCTCCGGGAGGGGAGGAACCGCCAGGTCAAGCGCATGTGGGAAAAATTCGGTTACTTGGTCTTGAAGCTGAAACGGGTGGGGTTCGGCGGCCTCAAGCTGGGGACGCTTGAACCGGGTGAATACCGCCTCCTTCGCCCCGAGGAGGTGCGAAAATTAAAGGAAAGGGTCTCCTCCGGCGTCGGCTCAACCCGCCCTTCCGGGCCCCGGTCGCCCCGGCGGATCACAAGGGGAGGAGGGGAGAAGAGATGAAGTTCTCCAAGAAGGGAGACCGGGGTTTTACCAGCCTCATCGGCGGGCAGCGGGTTCCGAAATCCGGCGCGCGACCCGAAGCCTTGGGAACGCTCGACGAAGCGGCCTCGGCTCTCGGTCTCGCCAAAGCCTCCGCCTCCAAGGAAAAAACCCGGGAAATCGTCACCCGGATCCAAAAGGACCTCCTGGTCCTCGGGGCCGAAATAGCCACGGCCCCCGAAGACCGGGAAAAATACCCGACCCGGATCGCGGCGGAAAACGCCGATTTCCTCGAACGGCTCATCGCCGAGCTTCAAAACGAGGTCAAAATCAAGCGAGATTTCATTCTTCCCGGGGAAACCTTGCCCGGCGCAGCCTTGGATCTGGCGCGGGCGATCATCCGCCGGGCCGAAAGAAATGCGGCGCGCCTGTTCCAGGATAAATTCATCGCCAACGGGGAAATTCTCCGCTTTCTAAACCGCCTGGCGGATCTTCTCTTCGTCCTGGCGCGTTTTGAAGAGAAGCACTAACGGCCTTGTCCTCCTTCCTTCGAAAAGTCAGGCAGACCATCGCCCGCCACAAACTTTTGCGAGGCGGAGAGCGGATCCTTCTGGGCATTTCGGGCGGTCCCGATTCCATGGCCCTTCTGCATGCCCTTTGGGAGATGCGCCGGGAGTGGGGGCTTGCGCTCGCGGCGGCCTATCTGGATCACGGGCTCCGCCCCGAAGCCGCCGCCGAAAGATCTTTTGTCCGTCATGCGGCCGCCGATCTCGGAATTCCCTTCGTGAGCGAAAGGGCGGATGTCCGCGCCCTTCGGGAGGCAAAGGGCCTTTCTTTGCAGGAGGCGGCCCGGGAAGCCCGGTACAGCTTTTTTCTGAAAGCGGCGGCAGACCTCTCGGCGGAGAAGATCGCCTTGGGGCATACCGCGGACGACCAGGCCGAGTCGGTCCTGATGCGTCTCCTTCGCGGTTCGGGGACCCGCGGCCTGGCCGGGATCCCCCCGAAGCGGGACGAGCGAATCATCCGCCCTTTGATCGAAGTCTGGCGGAACGAGGTGGAATCCTTTCTCGGGGAAAGAGAAATCCCTTTTCGGGAAGATGCCTCCAACCGCTCCCTCCATTTCTTGCGTAATCGCATCCGCCACGAGCTTGTGCCGGCCCTGGAAACCTACAACCCCCGGATCCGGCAGGTCCTGATTGACACGGCCGAACGGTTTCGCCTGGAAGAGGAATATTGGCAGGATCTCGTTCGGGAGAAGTTTCCCCCCCTCGTGAGAAATCAAAGAAGCGGGGAGGTGAGTCTGGACATCCCCCTGCTTGCCGCGCTTCCCGGTCCTCTCCGAATCCGGGTTTTTCGCCGGGCCGTGGAAACCGCGCTGGGGCACCTGCGCGGGTTCGGCTTTCCCCACTTCCAGGCCGTAGAGAGCCTCTGGCAAAACCCGGGGCCGAATAAGAAGATCCGTCTGCCCCACGGGATCAAGGTGTCCAAAAGTTATGGGGAGTTGAGTTTTTCTTGGGGAAGGGAGGAACCGGCCGCTTTCGAATACGTCGTAGACCGGCCGGGGGTTCAGGAAATTCCCGAAATCGGCCGGGAGATGCACTTCTCGATCCGGGATAAAACGGACGGGGAGAAGTTCGGCGATAATCCCGGTAAAGCCCTGCTGGAAGGCGACCATATCCGGTTTCCCCTGACCGTCCGGTCTTTTCGGCCGGGGGACCGTTTCCAACCCCTCGGCATGGAAGGGCGGAAAAAAATCAAGGATTTCTTCATCGACCAGAAGATCCCTTTTAACCGAAGGCGGAAGATCCCGATCCTCTTTTCCCAAGGGCAGGTGCTGTGGGTTGCCGGGCTGCGCCTCGATCACCGCTTTCGGCTGAAGCCGGAATCCCGCCGGGTATTGCAGGTGGAAATCCGCCAAACTCATACACAAGATGATCTCTCAATAGATTTCGAACCATCTCCGATTTAATACAAACGTAATAGCGGTAAAGGTAATATTTTAGCATTTTGAAAAGCCATTAAATCCCCCTTGATCCCCCTCTTCAAAGGGGGAAAAAATGGGATCTTTCCGTGAAAGCGGGCTGAAAGCTCTCCTCCCTTCCCGGCCGATGCTTCCGGCGCGTACCGCCCGAACCCCCAGGCCACAACAGAACCTGTTCCGCAGCACCCGTGACTGAAGGGTTACTGAAGGGTTACGTTTTTGGTTGTTTTTGAGGAGATCGTGTGATATAAAAGCGGTAATTGTTCAAAAATTTAAAGGAATTCGCGAATCGAAGCGTTGATTCCCAAGGATGTGAAAATGGGGGGAAAATTGAGCCCCTTTTATAAGAACTTTGCCCTTCTCGCCGTGATTCTGATGATGATGGTGCTGCTTTACAACCTTTTCAACCAGCCCCGGACGGGCCAGGACAAGGTTGTTTTTAGCGAGTTTCTATCTGCCCTCGAGCGGGGAGAGATCAAAGAAGTCACCATCCAGGGGAACCACATTTCCGGAACCTACAACAATCGCAAGGAGTTTCGAACGTATGCTCCGCAATACCCGGACTTGATTAAGGTCCTGCGGGACAGAGGGGCCAAGATCACGGCCAGGCCGGAGGATGATTCGCCCTGGTATATGACGATTTTGATTTCCTGGTTCCCCATGCTTCTGCTGATCGCCTTTTGGATTTTTTTCATGCGCCAGATGCAGGCCGGGGGAACCAAGGCCATGTCGTTCGGCAAGGCCAAGGTCAAACTCCTGAACGAAAAGCAGCACAAGGTGACCTTCAGCGACGTGGCGGGAATCGAAGAGTCCAAGGACGAACTTCAGGAGATCATCGAGTTCTTGAAGGATCCGAAGAGGTTTACCAAACTGGGAGGACGGATTCCCAAGGGAGTGCTTCTGGTAGGGGCGCCCGGGACGGGCAAGACCCTTTTGGCCCGGGCAATTGCCGGGGAGGCGAATGTGCCGTTCTTCTCCATCAGCGGGTCTGATTTCGTGGAGATGTTTGTCGGTGTGGGGGCCTCGCGGGTCCGCGACCTCTTTATCCAAGGGAAAAAACATGCCCCCTGCATCATTTTCATCGACGAGATCGACGCCGTAGGCCGCCACCGGGGAGCGGGTTTGGGAGGCGGACACGACGAGCGCGAGCAGACCTTAAACCAACTTCTCGTGGAGATGGACGGGTTCGAGTCCAACGAAGGGGTCATCATCGTGGCGGCCACCAACCGTCCGGATGTTCTCGACCCGGCCCTTCTCCGGCCCGGCCGGTTTGACCGGCAGGTCGTTGTCCCCCGACCGGATGTAAAGGGGCGGGAGGAAATTCTTAGGGTCCACACGCGGAAAACGCCTCTGGCGGAGAATGTGAGTCTGTCCGTGATCGCGCGCGGGACCCCGGGATTCACCGGGGCCGATTTGGAAAACCTCGTGAATGAGGCCGCCCTCCTTGCCGCGCGGCACGGGAAGAACAAACTGGAGATGAACGACTTTGAATCCTCGAAGGACAAGGTCCTGATGGGGGTGGAACGGCGGACCATGATCATCAGCGACGAGGAAAAGAAGCTCACGGCATACCACGAAGCCGGGCACACGCTGGTGGCCAAATATCTTCCCAGCACCGATCCCATCCACAAAGTGACCATCATTCCCAGGGGCCGGGCATTGGGTCTCACCCAACAGCTGCCCACGGAAGACAAACACACCTTGTCGAAGGATTACATCCTGAATAAAATCGCGATTTTCCTGGGCGGGAGGGCGGCGGAAGAGGTCGTGTTGAACACGCAGACCACGGGGGCGGGAAACGACCTGGAGATGGCCACGGAATGGGCCCGGAAAATGGTCTGCGATTTCGGCATGAGCGAGAAGATGGGGCCGCTCACTTTCGGAAAACGGGAAGAGCACATTTTCCTCGGCCGCGAGATCGCCCAGCACAAGGACTACAGCGAAAAAACGGCGGTCGATATCGACACGGAAATCAAAGGCATCGTTCTTCTGAACTATGACCGGGCCAAGAGTCTCATCCAGCAGCACTTGGACAAACTGCACCGCTTGGCCACGGTTCTTTTGGAGAAGGAAGTTCTGGCCGGGGACGAAATCGACGAAGTTCTGGGTCTGAAAGCGCCCGCGCCCGAAGGCCCGCCGAAAAATTTGGCCCAAGAGGGAAGGCTTCTTTAATTCGGGGTCCAATCGTCAAGAGGGCCCAAAGGGTAAGGGGGGCCTTGTCTCTTGATTTTGGCCCCCTTTTTTTATCCGGAATCCAAAGCGGCGGATGGAACTGGGGGGAGAAGGTTTCAAGTCAAGGGGAGGGCAGGAGGCGGCCCTGGCCCCCCGCGGGAGGGCGGATTCTTTGGAGCCGTTTCTGCTTTCGTTTCGGAAGAAAACCTATTCGCTCCGAGAAAGAACCCTGGTTCTGGGGGTTCTGAACATCACCCCCGACTCGTTTTCCGACGGGGGGAAGTTCTTTTCGTTTGCCGACGCGGTCGCTCAGGGAAGGAAGCTCGCGGCCGAGGGCGCGGACCTTTTGGATGTGGGGGGAGAGTCCACCCGGCCGGGTTCCCAACCCCTTCCGGAGGAAGAGGAGATCCGCCGGGTCGTCCCGGTGATCAAGGAGCTCTGCGGGCAAATTGAGATTCCCATATCCGTGGACACCCGGAAGGCGAGGGTGGCGGCGCAAGCCCTGGAAGCCGGAGCGGAGATGATCAACGACGTGAGCGCCCTGCGCCATGACCCGCAGATGGCGGCGGTGGCGGCCGCCAATCGGGCGCCCGTGGTCCTGATGCATATGCGCGGCGAGCCGGAGACCATGCAGGTCGATCCGCATTACGATGATTTGCTTCAGGAGATTCACGATTTTTTCCGGGAGCGGATCGGGTACGCGGAGACGAAGGGAATCGCCCCCGAGCGAATCATTCTGGATCCGGGGATCGGATTCGGAAAATCCCTGGAAAAGAAGCACAACCTGATTCTGCTGAAAAACCTCGGGGCTTTCGCCGATTTGGAAAAACCCCTCATGGTCGGACCCTCGCGCAAAGCCTTTATCGGCCGGATCCTGGGGCTTCCTCCCGAGGGGCGGGAAGAGGGGACCCTCGGGGCGGTGGCCGTGGCCATCTGCAACGGGGCCCGGATCGTCCGGGTTCACGAGGTGGCGAAAACCCAACGCCTCGTGCGGGTCGTCGATGCGATTGTTCATGCCGGGGCGGGCAGAGAATCAAACGGAGGCGGCGGGAGAAGGGCATGAGAAAACTGTTCGGAACGGACGGAATCCGCGGGGTCGCCAACGTGCATCCCATGACCACCGAGATGGCCATGCAGGTCGGCCGGGGAACGGCCTATATCTTCAAGAACAAGGAAAAGCGGCACCGCATTGTCATCGGCAAAGACACGAGGCTTTCCGGGTATATGCTGGAAAACGCCCTGGTCGCCGGGATCTGCTCGATGGGGGTGGATGTCCTTCTGGTGGGACCCCTGCCGACCCCGGGGATCGCCTTCATAACCGCCTCCATGAGGGCGGACGCCGGGATCGTGATCTCGGCCTCGCACAACCCCTTTCAGGACAACGGCATCAAGATCTTCAGCGGCGACGGGTTCAAACTCCCCGATCCCGAGGAAGAAAAAATCGAGGAGTTGATCTCGAACGACCGGATCAAATCGCTTCGCCCCACGGCCACGGAGGTGGGCAAGGCCTTCCGGGTGGACGATGCCGTGGGAAGGTACATCGTCCATCTGAAGAACTCCTTCCCCAAAACGCACTCCTTGGACGGCATGAAAATCGTTCTCGACTGCGCGAACGGGGCCGCCTACCGGGTCGCTCCCGCCGTTTTCGAAGAATTGGGAGCGGAGGTTATTGCTTTCGGGGTGGATCCCAACGGGGAAAACATCAATTTCCAGTGTGGGTCCCTTCATCCCCAGGGCGTAAGCCGGGCGGTCAAAGACCACGGCGCGGATCTCGGCATCTCTCTGGATGGAGACGCCGACCGGGTGATTTTTTCCGACGAAAAGGGGAAAGTCGTGGACGGGGACCGGATCCTGGCGCTCTGCGCCGCCGACATGCGCAAGACCAAACAGCTCAAGAAAAACGCCTTGGTGGCCACGGTCATGAGCAACATCGGGTTGGACCTGGCCATGCGGGAACGGGGCATCAAAGTGGTCCGGACGCAGGTGGGGGACCGATATGTGGTGGAGGAGATGGCCCGGGGAGGGTACAACCTCGGGGGGGAGCAATCCGGACACCTCATCTTCCTGGATTTCAGCACGACCGGGGACGGCGTTCTCTCCGCGCTCCAGGTCCTGGCTGTGATGAAGCGGGAAGGAAAGACCCTTTCGGAATTGGCCACGATCGTGACCCCTTTCCCCCAGATCCTGCGGAACGTGACGGTTGCGCACAAAAAGGACCCTCAACGGATCCCCGAAATCGCCAAGTTGACCCGCCAGATTCAGGAGAAGCTTGGGGACCGGGGCCGAGTCCTGGTGCGCCCTTCCGGAACCGAAAGCCTGATGCGGGTCATGGTGGAGGGGGAGAACGAAAAGGAAATCGCCGCTTATGTCGACGAGCTGGCCGCCTGCATCCGCAAAAACATGGAAGAATGAGAAATGCCTAAACTGCCTAAAATCAAATCGGCACAGTTTTTTATAATTTCCGGCGCAATAAGAAACCGGGTTCAGTTGCCGGCCATTAGGAAAATGGAAACCATCTTTCGTTCCCGGCTGATTGCTGAGAGGCTAACCGCTGATCGCTTATTGGGGAGGCTTGAGATGCCCAGATTGTCCGTGAACATCGACCATGTGGCCACCCTGCGCCAGGCCCGGCGCGGGAAGGAGCCGGACCCGGTGGCCGCCGCGGCCCTTGCCGAGCTGGCCGGAGCGGATGGAATCATCGTCCACCTGCGGGAAGACCGGAGGCATATTCAGGACCGCGACCTGGAGCTTTTGCGGAAGACGATCAAAACCCGGTTAAACCTGGAAATGGCCAACACGGAGGAGATGATCCGGATCGCCCTGCGGGTCAAACCGGATCTCGTAACCTTCGTGCCGGAAAACCGGCAGGAACTCACGACCGAAGGCGGGCTGGATGTATCGGGAAACCGGGCGGCGCTCAGGAAAAACATTGCCCGGCTGAAGAAGGGGGGGATCCCCTCCAGTCTTTTCATCGATGCGGACCCGGGCCAGATCCGGGCCAGCGGCGCCGTCGGCGCCGGGTACGTGGAGATTCACACGGGGAGATACGCCGACGAAGCGGACGAGGAGAAGCGCGGCCGGGAGTTTCAGCGCATCGTCCGGGCGCTCCGGCAGGCTCTCCGTCTCAAGCTGCGGGTCAATGTCGGGCACGGATTGAATTATCAAAATGTTTTGCCCTTTCGAGGCGTGACGGGGATCGAGGACTACAGCATCGGGCACAGCATCATCTCCCGGGCGGTCCTGGTCGGTTTGGACCGGGCCGTGCGCGAAATGAAGAGCCTGATTCAAGGCTGGGAATAGAAAATACGGATTTCACCGGAAGAGCGCGCAGGAAATGTAGAATCAAAAATCTTGAAATCCAAAAGGTGAGAACTTTCATTCGTTTTTCGTTTGCGCACTTTCATTCTTTTCTGCGCTCTCCGCGGTAGAATATTTATATGATTTACGGAATCGGCATCGACCTGGTGAAAATCAAACGGATCGGCGAGGCCCACCGGCGCTGGGGGGAGCGCTTTCACCGCAAGGCGTTCACCTCGGGGGAGATCCAATACTGTTTGCGGAAAAAGGATCCCGCCCCCAGCATGGCCGCCCGGTTTGCCGCCAAAGAGGCCTTGGTCAAGGCTTTGGGCATCGGGCTGCGCCGGGGGGTCCATCTCCGGGACGTGGAAGTCCAAAGAGGGGCCCTGGGAAAGCCGGTCTTGAAGCTCCACGGGCGCGCCCGGGAAATCTCCGCGCAAGAAGGCATAACCGGGGTTTTCCTGAGCCTGACCCACGATCAGGATTTCAGCGCCGCCGTAGTCGTTTTGGAAAAGGAATAGAAGCAGAGATACAAGGCAAGGCTTTCCGAAAGAACGAAGGGTTCGCCGGCCGCTGATGGATGAATGTTCAAGGGAAGAGGGCCTCATAAAGAATCAAGGAACGACGGCTTCGATTGTAGGGGCGTCCGGCCGGACGCCCAATATCGGGCGAGGGCAACTCGCCCGCACATGCAAGGCGCGGATAATTTAAGGAGTAGGGGCGATTCATGAATCGCCCCACAGGTGCGCCGCAACGAGAAAGTTGCCGCGCCTCGCCGCAGATGGACTTTTTACAGGACCATCAGGGAGTTTCCATGAAAGTCGCCACCGCCGAACTGATGCGGAAGCTGGATCAAAGGGCCATTTCCGAATACGGCATTCCGGGAATGGTTCTCATGGAAAACGCCGCGCGGGGGGTCGTGAGCGCCCTGTTTCGTTCCTTTCCAGAGCTCCTGACCTTAAGGGTGGGAGTTCTTGCGGGCCGGGGGAACAACGGAGGGGACGGGCTGGCTGTCGCCCGTTATTTGACGAATCGGGGCATTCCCTGCCGGATATTTCTCCTTGCGGCCCAGGAAGAAATCAAAGGCGATGCGGGCGCCAACCTGGAAATCCTGAAAAGGATGGGCGTTGCGGTACAAGAAATTCTGAACCTGAGAGAATGGGAGGAACAGAAACCCCTTGTCGACAGCGCGGATCTTCTCCTTGACGGAATCTTCGGCACGGGGCTAAAAGGTCCGGTGGAGGGCTTTTTCCGGGAGATCATCGAGTTCGTCAATTCCCTGAAAAAGCCGGTGGTGGCCATCGACATCCCTTCGGGGCTGGATGCGGACAGCGGACAGGTTCTCGGGGCCTGTATCCAGGCTCGGGTCACCGTGACCTTCGGTCTGGCCAAGCGGGGGCTCTTGGTTCAGCCGGGCGCCCAGGCGGCTGGAAAAGTAGAGGTTGTGGATATTTCCCTTCCGCGCCCCGCCTTGGAAGGAGAGAAGATCCGGGACCACTTAGTCGAGGGGGCTGATTTCTTTCCGTACCTCTCCCCCCGAAAGCCCGACGCCCACAAGGGGCAATTCGGGCATCTCTTTGTCCTGGCCGGATCCCCCGGGAAGACAGGAGCCGCCGCTCTGGTTTCCCAGGCGGCTCTGCGGGTGGGCGCGGGCCTGATCACGCTCGGGGTCCCGGAAAGCCTGAATTCGATTCTCGAAGAAAAATTGACCGAGGTGATGACCGAACCTCTCCCGGAAACGCGGGAGAAGACCCTCGCCCTTTCCGCCCAGCAGAGGGTCTTCGAACTCTGTTCCCGGAAAACGGCCTTGGCCCTCGGCCCCGGGCTTTCCCTGAATCCGGAAACCGTCCGCCTGGTGCAGCAGGTCGTGAAGAAGAGTCCGCTTCCTATGGTCATCGACGCCGACGGATTGAGCGCTCTCGCCGGGAAATCGGAACTCCTGCGGAAGAGCCAGAAGGAGCTGATCCTCACCCCGCACCCGGGCGAAATGGCGCGTCTTACCGGGATCTCCATCGAGGAAGTCCAAAGGGACCGCATCGAGGCGGCGCGAGGGTTTGCGACGAAGCAGGGGGTCATTTTGGTTTTGAAAGGGAATCGGTCTCTCGTCGCCAGCCCCGCCGGCGAGGTCTTTATCAACCCCACGGGAAACCCCGGGATGGCTTCAGGGGGAATGGGGGATGTTCTCACCGGGATGATCGGGGGCTTTTTGGCCCAGGGGATCCCCGCTCTGGAAGCGGCCAAACTGGGCGTTTACCTCCATGGCCTGGCGGGGGATTACGCGGTCTTCCTGAAAGGGGAGAGGGGGATCGCCGCTACGGATTTGGTGGATCTGGCGCCGACGGCCCTGAACGCCCTGGCATCCGGACGCGGAGAGATCGGAAATTATTCGTTTCCGATCCGTCACGAAATTTGGTATTAGAACCTTGCTGCTCTTATGCCTGCAGAGACATCCCGAGAGGAAATCGTCGAAATTGTGACCCGCGGTCCGGAGGAAACCATCCGCCTGGGTAAAACCTTGGGGGAGCTGCTTCAGCCGGGGGACGTGGTGGCCTTGATCGGAGATTTGGGGGCGGGGAAGACGACCCTGGCCAAGGGGATCGCCACGGGCGCCGGGGTCGAAGAGGAAGGCGAAGTGACCAGCCCTTCCTTCGTGCTGGTCAACGAGTATCAGGGTCGTTTCCCCGTGTACCACGCCGACCTGTACCGCCTCCAGGAAGCGGTGGAGGTGGAGGATTTAGGCTGGGAGGAATTCATCTTCGGGAAGGGAATCTCCCTTCTGGAATGGGCCGAGAAAATTCCGGGGATTCTGCCGGAAGAGCGGATCGAAGTCAGGATCTCCTGGATCGGCCCGGACGCGAGGAAGTTCTTGATCACCGGCAAAGGCGCTCAAGGGAAGATCATTCTGCTGCTGAAGAGGAACTGGGAAAAGGAGGAGTAACGTGGCCCTGATCGTACAGAAATACGGGGGAACTTCCGTGGGGGACATCAACCGGATTCGAAACGTGGCGCGCCGGGTCGCCAAAACCCGCCAGGAAGGAAACGACGTGGTGGTGGCGGTTTCGGCCATGTCGGGGGAGACCGACCGGTTGATTCAGTTGGCCCACCAGGCCTGGGATACTCCTGATCTTCGGGAATATGATTCCTTGATTTCCACCGGGGAACAGGTCAGCGTGGCTCTCTTGGCCCTCGCGCTCCAGTCGCTGGGCGTCCCCAGCAAATCTTTCCTGGGGAGCCAGGTGCGCATCCTCACCGACAGCGCCTTTTCCAGGGCGCGCATCCGCAAGATTGAAGTCCGGGCTCTGCGCCAGGCCCTGAAGAAGGGATGGGTGCCGGTGGTCGCGGGGTTCCAGGGGGTCGACAAAGAGGGGAACATCACGACCCTGGGGCGGGGAGGGTCGGACACGACGGGGGTGGCGTTGGCGGCGGCGCTGAAAGCCGATGTCTGCGAAATCTACACGGATGTGGAGGGAGTTTTCACGACCGACCCCAATATCTGCGCGGATGCCCGCAAACTGGCGCACATCACCTATGACGAAATGATGGAAATGGCATCTCTGGGGGCCAAAGTTCTGCAGATCCGTTCCGTGGAGCTGGCCAAGAAATACAACGTCCCCATTCACGTGCGCTCCTCTTTTTCCGACAAGCCCGGCACGTTCGTCACCAAGGAGGATAAGAAAATGGAAAAAGTTCTGGTCTCCGGCGTAACTTACAACAAAAACGAGGCGCGGATCACCATCGTGCGGGTCCCCGACAGGCCCGGGATCGCTTCCAAGATCTTCACCCCCATCTCCGAGGCCAAAGTGGTCGTGGATATGATTATTCAAAACAACAGCGCCGACGGCTACACCGATCTTACCTTCACCCTCCCGAAGGCGGACCTCAAGAAGGCCCTGAAATTGGTGAAAACGACGGCGGAGGAGATCAAGGCGCAGGAAGTCCTGGCCGATGAAAACATCGCCAAAATTTCCATCGTGGGCGCCGGGATGGTCAGCCATGCCGGGGTCGCCTCCAAGATGTTTGCGGCCCTATCCCGGGAAAACATCAACATCCTCATGATCAGCACCTCGGAGATCAAAATCTCCTGCGTGGTCGAGGGCAAATACGGGGAACTGGCCGCGAGGGTGCTGCACCAGGCCTTCGGGCTGGAAAAGGGAGAGATGAGAAAGGAGCCTTAACCGTCCGGTTGGACGGAAGAAGAGAAAGTTGATGAACTCGTAAAAAGTCGCTCAATCGATGGTTTCGTAAAAAGTCCAGTAGGCCGTCACCCCGGCGAAAGCCGGAATCCAGTACGTCTTGAAATAACTGGACTCCGGCTTTCGCCGGAATGACAAATTATATGAAATATTTCGACTTTTTACGAGACCATCAAAGTTCGATCTTCCGAATTCCTCCCGAAGAGGGGAAACAAAAAAATGATGACCCGGGATCAACAGGGAGTCGTTCTTTTTCTGGGTCTTCTCTTGACTCTGATCTTCATTTTGACTTCCCGATCCTTTTCACCTTCTCCCGCAGGTCCCGCCGGGGACCTAACCCTCCGGCCCGCAAGTCCCTCCGTAAAGGAGGAGGTCTGGGTGGAGGTGGACGGCCCGGTTCGAAGCCGCGGAATCTATCCGCTCGAAAAAGGAAAAAGCGTCTTCGAAGCGGTAGAGAAAGCTGGCGGAACCGTCGACAGAGTTTCCCTCTCTCCGGACTCCGCTGCCGTCAGAATCGAGAAAAGCGGTCTGCTCAGGGTGGCCAGGGAAGGGGAAAACAAAGGACGGGCGTCTCTTCAACCCCTGGATCCCTCCAGAATGAAAGTTCTCGCCATCCCGGTGAATATCAATACCGCCAACGCGGAGGAGCTGGATATCCTGCCCGGGGTTGGCCCAAAGATGGCGCAGGCCATCGTCGATTTCCGGGAAGCCCACGGAAAATTCTCGGCCCTTGAAGACCTGCAGAAAATCAAAGGGCTGGGCCCGCGGAAGTTTGCCGCCATCCGTCCCCACATCACCCTTCAGGACTGAACCGGCCCCGCCTCCGTCCTTCGGGCGCCTACCCGTCGATGATCACGTTGGTCAAGGTGCGCAGGACCCCGGGGGTGGCCTGGATTTTGGAAACGATGAAATCTCCCAGGACCAGGAGAGAGTCCGCTTCGACGTACGTGATCACATCGTAAGGGCCGGTCACGGTGTGAGCGGTTTTCACACCGGGAATCTCTCCGATTTGCCTTGCAATCGTCTTGGCTTTTCCCTGCATGGTTTCGATGAAAATATAAGCGGCGATCGCCATGGGTTCCACCTCCTCTGTGAATTCCGCAATGCTGGGCTCTCCTTGCGTTTTTCCTCCCTGGCTTATTTTGGCACAAATTCCCGGCGTTGAGTAGAGAGAAGGGGTACCCATTGTACCCATTCAGTGACGGGGGGGCGGCAGGCTTTGTTGTTGGCCTGGGGTTTTGGGCGGTACGCGCCGGAAGCATCGGTCGGGATGAGCAGAGACTCGGAGAAAACCTTGAGACTCCGATATCAGCGGCGGGAGGCCTTGGCCCCCGCCCCCTCCACGAAGAAATCAGCGCCTTATGGTTCCAAGCGGACCGTCCGGACCCCCAGGCCAGGGCACCTCCTGGTATTCACGCCGGACCTGAATCCGCAGCGGCTTCCCTCCCTTGACTGAAGGATTACGAGAAGGGATGGTTTTCCCTTGCCAAAAAGATGCACTTTGGTAAAATACGGCATCGTTTCCGGGCTTTGGCCCCTGAGGAAGAAATGGACGAAAACCTGCTCCAGAAAACCGCCGAGATTTTAAAGCGGGCGAATAAGGTGGTGGCTTTCACCGGGGCCGGGATCTCGGTTGAAAGCGGGATCCCGGATTTTCGAGGGCCTTCGGGGCTGTGGGAGAAATTCGATCCCATGGAATATGCCACCATTGAGGCGTTTCAGGCCAATCCCAAGAAGGTCTGGGCCATGCTGAAGGAAATGTCTCTGCTCCTCGATCGGTCCCGACCCAACCCGGCCCACCGGGCCCTGGCGCATCTTGAAGAGATGGGGCGGCTGAGTTCGGTCATAACCCAGAATATCGACTATCTCCACCAGGAAGCGGGGAGCCGGCGGGTCATCGAATTCCACGGGACCAGCAAGGACCTGGTCTGTGTTCTATGCGGGCGGATCTATGACCGGCGGCGGGTGAGGCTCGAGGCGCTTCCGCCCCGATGCGCCTGCTCCGGAGTTCTGAAGCCCAACTTCGTTTTTTTCGGCGAGCCGATCCCCTGGGGCGCTCACCTGGAGGCTAAGGAAGAGGCGGGAAGCTGCGACGTCATGCTGGTCATCGGGACGTCGGCCGTGGTCTCCCCCGCCTGCGATCTGCCGGTCATCGCCAAAAAGCGGGGCGCCGCGGTGGTCGAGGTCAACCTGGAAGAAACCCAGCTGACCCGGTATATCTCGAATTGGATCCTGAAAGGATCGGCCAGCGAGGTTATGAGCCGGATCGTGGGCGCCGTGAGCGGTTCGATTCATCCCCGGCCGGAGCCGTCTTGAGAAACGATTGGTTTTTTTGGGCAAATACCATACAATAATAGAAGATGGGAAAAGAAGTCGGGTCGCTTGTTCCGGAAGAAAATCGCCTTCAAGTTTTTTTAAAAAACGTCGAGTTTTTACATAGTTCGGTCGGGAGCGTCGGCTGAGCGTTTTTCGGGCAGGATTCCCTCGAACCTTCTTTCCGAAGGGAGAGCCGCCATGATAGAAATGAAAGTGCAGGGGCTGGTTTTCGATTCCGAAACGAACCAGTCGATTGTCATTCTGAAAGAAGAGGCCACGGGGAGAACCCTGCCGATTTGGGTAGGGGTTTTTGAGGCGAACGCCATCACCATGGGGATCGAGCATACCTGGACCCCCCGCCCCATGACTCATGATCTGCTCAGGAACATCATCGAAGGCCTGCAGGCATCGGTACGGAAGATCATGGTCACGGAGCTTAGATCCAACACCTTTTACGCCACCGTCCTCCTGGAAAGCGAGGGACGCCTGATCGAAATCGATTCCCGGCCCAGCGACGCCATCGCCCTGGCGCTACGAACCCAGGCGCCGATCTTCGTGGCCGAAAAAGTGCTCGACTCCGCCGGGCACAAGGACCCGAAGCAGAAAAAGGAAGAATCGGACAAGTGGATCGACGACCTTTTTGACAAACTCAAGCCTGAGGATTTCAAAACGGAAATGTAACCATTTCCGGGGAGAAAAAGGTGGGAGGAAAGAGGCCTCCCACTTTTGATTTTGGGAGCCTTCATTTTGTTTCCTCAGCCAGGAAATCCCGGCCCCCCACATTCCGACCCCTTTTCCCGGAGGCGGAGTCGCCGGAAGGGGCAAGGAGAAGGATGAACCACCCGCCGACATTTAAACTGGCCCTGTTTGATCTGGACGGGACCCTGACCATGGAAAAAAGCGCCTGGGAGTATATTCACCGGCATCTCGGCGTTTGGGAAGGACACGCGGAGAAGTTTCAGGAGGCCTTTCTGCGGGGGGACATTACCTATGATGAGTTCTGCCGCCTCGATGCGGCCATCTGGAAGGGAATGAGAGTTTCCGAGGTGAAAGAGATCTTGGGCGGGATTGCCCTCCAGACCGGGGCCCCGGAATTGCTCTCGTTTCTGAAGAGCCGGGGGGTCAAGCTGGGCCTGATATCCTCCGGTCTCGCGCTGTTGGCCGAAGGGGTCAAGGAAAAGTTTCAATTCGACTACGCGATCGCGAACGAATTGGGAACCGAAGACGGAGTCTTGACCGGAGAGATCCGGATTCGCGTCCACTATGACCAAAAGGCCGAATGGGTCGAAGATGCGCAGCGGACGTTTCGGGCGGGGAGGGAGGAGACGCTCGCCGTGGGGGACAGCTCCGGGGACATCCCCATGTTTCGGGCGTGCGGTTTTTCCATCGCCTTTAATTGCCATTCCCCGCAGCTGGAGTCCATCGCCGCTGTCTGCAGTCCGTCCAAGGACCTTCGCGATCTGATTCCGGTCTTGATTCCCTATTTGGGACCTCCGGTAAAATCAGGAAGGCTCTGACCTCCGCAACGCTCTGCGCTATGCACCGTGCGCTATGCGATTTTTTACTTCAGACATTTTTGGCATTCTTATGCCCCTTTATTCCTGCCCGCATTGTCAGACCCAAAACTTTTATAACCGGGCGAGGGTCCGCCTGGCCGCGCGAGTGCCTCTGGAATGTTGGAAATGCAAGCGGGAAATCAAAAAAAATCCGCCTAAAAAACCTGCACAAAAAATGAAATAAACGCCCCTTTTTCTAACCCAATGGGGGATTATACTCTTACGCCCTTTCTTTACCCGAGCCATGGAGGAATGGAACCTCTCTTCCCGCCTACGTCCGCGCAGCTGAGGCTTATTGGCGAGGACCTCAGAGAAGAAATCAAAAAACGGCAGTTGGGAGCTTGAGGGAATTGGATCGATATCCTTGGAGTGGGCACAAGGTTTTGATGGGGGAGGCAAGGAATAAGTGGCAGGAGAGGGATTATGTTCTTGGGCAGTTTGGCCGGAGGGAAAGAGAGGCGGTTCGGAGGTATCGTGAGTTTATGGAGGAAGGGAGGGGGCAAGGGAGGCGACCGGAGTTGGTGGGAGGAGGTTTGGTTAGGAGTTTGTGAGGGTGGTCACAGGTTTTGTCGTTGAAAGGGGAGGGGGTATTGAGTGATCCGCGGGTGTTGGGGGGAGGGGAATTTGTCGAGGGGATTTTGCGTGAGGCGGAGCGGCGGGTGAAGAGATATTTGCCGGATCGGGAGAAGGCGGGAATGATTGCGCGGGTGGTGAGTGGAATTTGTAAGGAAGAGGGGATTGAGGTAGGGGAGATGCGGATGGGAGGGCAGAGGCGGGCGGTATCGCGGGCGCGGGGGAAGATTGCGTGGTTGTTGAGCCGGGAGTATGGGGTATCGCTGGCGGAGATCGGGAGACAGGTAGGGGTGTGCACGTCGGCAGTTAGGAAGGCTCTTCGGAAAAAGGAGGGGTAAATACCGAAGGTGCATGAATTCAACAACGTCCCCTCTCCGCGAGTCTCTGCTCATCCCGACCGATGCTTCCGGCGCGTACCGCCCAAACCCCCAGGCCAACAACAAAGCCTGCCGCCCCCCCGTCACTGAATGGGTACTACAGAAGCTCCCTTTGCACTTGCCGCCTGCGGAAAAATTTGCTATAAAAAAGCCATGGAAGAGAGGCGATCTCTGTATCTGAAAGTGGGCGACTGGGTGATCCACCACAAATATCCCGAATGGGGGAGCGGGGTGGTGGTGGAGGAGAAGAACTCTCTTGTTCTGGGGGGGTCTTCGTTTGTTAAAATCACGTTCCGCGACGGACAAACCCGCGTCTTTGACAACAACTTCCAAAATGCCACCTGCTGTTACCACTCCGGTGTGCGGCGCCGCTGACCGCCTTCTTCAACGGCGACCCTACGGCTGAATAATCAACCCCCCTCCTTTTTCCTTTTCTTTTTCCCGCTGCACCTCTTCCCGGAGGGCGAGCACCGTCCGCTTCACGAGCTCCGTTAGAAAGGGGTGGGGCGACAACAATTTGTCCTCCGCCGCCAGCCTTAGGCCGGCCGCCACGCTGATTTTCGCCCCGGTTTCGTCGCCCTTTTTCCACAGGACATAGGCCATTTCCTCAAGCCGGCGCCGGAAAAGAAGGCGGCGTTTTTCATCAAAAAGGTCCTTTACCGTTTGGCGGTAAATTTCAAAAAAGCGGCTTTCCCTCTGATGCGGGGCGAGAATGATCCGGGAATGAGCGGCGTCCTCCAAAAGACTCACGCAATTCGCCATTTCCTCCTTTTCCAGGTACCAAAGCTGAAAAGGAGGGTTTTCAAAAAGGGAAGGCGACCGGTCCAGGAGGTCGGGGCGGGCTTTGATCTCTTCCTCGTTCAGGTAACGGTAGATCAAAGGGCGAAGCGGAAGAGAAGGGGGCGGTCCCCAAAGGCCCTTTACTTTCAAATACTCCGGGTTTGGGGTCTTTCCCTGTTTGCTCTGCGCCTCATGGGCCTCGTGAATCAACGCCGCACAGTAATCCGGGTCGCAATCCACGATATCCCAGGGAGAATTCCTGCGCGTCTGCTCCATGAACTCCTGAAATTTTTTGCGCGAAGACTCATAGACCGTGAAATCCAAAATCCCTTCGGTGTCGCGAAGAATGCCGCTGATAAACAGGATTCCTTGAGGCGGCTGAGAAAGGCCGAGCCACACCGCGCGCGATCCGCCCGCATCGACGGCGCTGACATAACCCTCTGCGGGTTCCGTTCGCGGGGGGCGAAAGACCCCGGGAGAGGAGTCTTCAAGATCCGGAACCGGCATTCCCCTGCTCTTGAGGCGAAAGAGGGACTTGCGGATTTCTTTTCCGATCTTCTTGGAAGGATTCTTCCCGGCCCAGCGGACCAGGAACTCCACTGCCCGGGAAGAAGCGGCGCGCCCGCATCCTCGGATCAAGGCCCAATCCAGGCCTTCGTCTTTTCCCCTTAAGGTTTCAAAAAGAGGAAAGGCGGATTCTCCGGCCCCGGCGTGAAGAAGGGCGAAAAATGCCTCCTGCTCCTCGGCGGAAAAGGAGCCCAGTTGGGCGGCAAGGGCGTCGCCTTTCTCGGCCCAGGCAGGGAGGTTGGCGATCCATTCTTGCGCGAGGGCTTTTTTCGCGGGGGAGAGCGGGGTTTTTCTTCCGGGTTTCGATTCGGGTTTCATGAGGGCCTCGTTTCAAGCCGCTGACTGCAGATCAAGGATTTTGAGTTGCAGCGTGCGCCTTCCCTGAAAAAGGTTCACTTGCGGGCAAAGGGCCAATTTGACCCGCTGACGGCTCAAGGGATGCAGGGAGGCCATGCGAAAACCGATGGCCTCCCGGACGGTTTGCCCCTCTTGCACGCGAAGGCGCAGGTGGTTTTTGCCCACGAGCTTCGAATCCACAACCGTGAGATCGTTGCATCCGATGACCGGCTCCGGGTTGCCCATCCCGAAGGGCGCCAGCGAATCCAGTTCGGAGAGAAAGGATTCATTCATCTGTTCCAGACGGAGAACCGTGTCGAGGGTGAGGGAGGGGACCAGGAGCTCCGGAGGCAGGGCGGCGTTTGCGAATTCTTCAAAGGCCCGGGAAAAATCGGGAATGGCCTCCGCGGAAATGGCCAGCCCGACCGCCTGGTCATGCCCCCCGAACCTTTCCACCCACGACTCGCAGGATTTCAGCGCCTGATAGAGGGAGAAGGAGGGGATCGAACGCCCGGAGCCCTTGCCCATTTTCCCCGTGAGGGCGATCAGGATGGCGGGGCGGTGGAACTCTTCGGTCAAACGGGAGGCGACAATCCCGATCACTCCGGGGTGCCAGTCCGCGGAAGCGAGAACGAAGGTTTTTCGGCTCTGCCCCCCTTCGGGCCCTCCGATCATTTCCCGGGCCTCGATCAGAATCTTCTCTTCGATCTTCTGGCGCCGGAGGTTCAGCTCATTTAAGTGCAAGGCGATTTCCCGGGCTTCGCGCAGGTCGCCGGCCGTCAGCATCCGCACAACGGCCGCCGCGTCATCCAGTCGCCCTGCCGCGTTGATCCGCGGGGCGAACCGGAAGTTGACCGCGGTGGTGTCGACGGCGGCGTTCCCCAAACCGGCGATCTCCTTCAGAGCCAGGATCCCCGCCCGGGATGAACGGGTCAACTGGATCAGGCCGTGTTTGGCGATGATCCGGTTGACCCCGGTCAGAGGGACCACATCGCTCAGGGTTCCCAAGGCGACCAGGTCGAGATAATCTTTCAAATTCGGCGCCTTGCCGTTTTCCCAGATTCCCTCGGCCCGGAAGAGACTCCGCAGGGCGATGACGAGGTTGAAGGCGACCCCCACGCCCGCGAGCCCCTTGAAAGGATAGGCGCAGTCATTTTGCTTCGGGTTCAAAATCGCCAGGGCCGGGGGCAGGACTTTGGGGATTTCATGGTGGTCGGTGACGATCACTTCCAGCCCGTTTTCTTGCGCCCAGCGGATCTCCTCGAGGTTGCTGACGCCGCAATCGGCGGTGATCAGCAGTTTCGTCCCCTGGGCCCTAATTTTTTCCACCGCCTTCCGGTTGAGCCCGTACCCTTCCTTCAGCCGGTGGGGAAGATAAAAATCCACTAACGCCCCGGCCTCCTGAAGAAAGAGGAGGAGAAGGGCGACGGCGGTCGTCCCGTCGACATCGTAGTCGCCAAAGAGGGTGATCTTCTCCCGGCGGCGAATGGCCTGCAAAATGCGCAGGGCGGCAGCTTTTGCGCCTTTCAACAAGAAAGGATCCGGGAGGTCGGAGAGGGCGGGAGCCAGGAATGCTCTGGCCTGGTCGGGGTCGGTTATCCCCCGGTTTTGCAGAATCCGAATGGTGAGCGGCGAAACGCCCCAATCCTGCGGACCCCAGCGGGGATCCACTTTGGAATCGACCATGGTCCAGCGTATTTTCGAATTTTCGGGCAAATTCATTATTCTCGACAGTCTCTTAGAAATGGTTTTGCGCCCAAATGCGCAAGAAATTTCAGAAATCCCTCCTCGTCCCCCTCTGTTAAAAAGGGGGTTGTGGGATTTCCGGGGAATTCATCCATATGGCAACATATCCTATTGTGACCAAAATAACGAAGGAACCTGTTTCTGTCAATTCATTATTTCCCCTTGCCGTAACCCTTCAGTCAAGGGTGGGAAGCCGCTACGGATTTAGGTCCGGCGTGAATAGCAGGAGGTGCCCTGTCCTGGGGGTCCGGGCGGATACGATTTCCAATTGTCATTTGCAGAGAAAAATGTTATGAAAATATTAGAATTTGTTGGTTTGGAGATGGGTTGCGCGCTTGGCGCGAAGCCGAGGGAGGCATGGAATGAAAAAATATATGGCTCCGGCAATTCTTTTGGCCTGCTTTTTCTTTCTCCTGGGTATGGGGGAATTGGGAGGGTCCGCTCCGATCGATAAGATTCCGGCGCCGGAGAAGAATTTCTCGGCCGCGGTTCTCGATCGCGAAGGAGTGCAGACGACGCTGCAATCGTTCAGCTTCGAGGGAAAAATATTTCTCGCGGGGAAACATGGAAGCGCATCCATTGCGGTTCCGTTCGAAAAAATCGCCGAAATTCAGTTTCAAGGGCAGGAGGGGAGCGAAACGAGCTTCCGGGTCGTTCTCCGGGACCAGAAGAACATTCCGATCAAAGTGGATAAGCGCTCCAAGTTTTTCGGCAAGACCGATTTTGGAACCTACCAGGTCGAAGCCAAAGATCTGAAGACCATTCGCTTCCTCTATTAACCCTCGCAGCGCCCCTCTTCCCTTGGTTCCGGCGGAACCGGTATCCCCTGAAGAGGTTTTGGGTATTCTCAAATTGAGCGAAGGAGATCGAACCGATGGCGGGAAAAAAAATTTCGCGCAAGCAGCTGTTAAACGAGCCGGATGAGTTCATCACCACAACCGGAAAAGTCGTCCGCTTTCTGCAGGAGAACCGCCGGCAGGTGACCCTTTACGGGGTCATCGTCCTCGCCGTTCTGGCCGCCGTTGTTTTGGGGTACTCCTATTTTCGATGGGAGGAGGGAAAAGCCCTGGCCATTCAGCAGCAGGGGCTGCAGATGTACCAGGAGGCGTTGAGCGGGGCCGGAAACCCGGAAAAAGAGAAGGAAACCTTCAAAAAGGCCGCGGAGAAATTCAAAGAAGCCTACGGAGTGTACGGCCGGGGAACGGTCGGTCAAATTTCGCAGATCTATATCGGGAACTGCCATTACGCCCTCAAGGACTATGATGCGGCCATCCAGGCTTATTTGTCGTCCCTGGATGGACCGTTCCGGTCCGTGGCCGCCCAGAGCCTGGGGTACTGTTACGAAGCCAAGGGCGAGTTCGCCAAGGCGCTGGAAAATTTCCAGAAGAGCGCCGAAGGCGAGGCGGGCGCCTATCAGGAGGAAGGGATCCTCGGGGTCGCCCGTTGCTACGAAGCCCTAAATCAGAAGCCGAAAGCCCTGGAAATCTACCAGAAGGCTTTGGCCAAGAATCCGAAATCCAAAATGGCTGAATTCATGCAGTGGAAGGTCAGCGAGCTCAAGGGGTAAGCGATGAATCAGAAACGATTGGTGCTGTCGGGGAACGAAGCCATTGCCCGAGGCGCCTTTGAAAGCGGGGTGAAAGTGGCCTCGGCCTACCCCGGGACGCCGAGCACGGAAATCCTGGAAAATATGGCCCAGTACCAGGAAATACACGCGGAGTGGGCCCCGAACGAAAAGGTCGCACTCGAGACGGCCATGGGGGCCTCCTTCGGGGGCGCCCGGTCCTTAGTGGTGATGAAACATGTGGGAGTCAATGTGGCGGCCGATCCTCTCTTCACCCTTTCCTACACGGGCCTGAGGGGGGGGCTGGTTCTGGTCACCGCCGACGACCCCGAGATGCACAGCTCGCAGAACGAGCAGGATAACCGCAATTACGCGAAATTCGCGAAGGTTCCCATGCTGGAACCCAGCGACAGCCAGGAGGCCAAGGACTTCACCCTCGCGGCGTTTGAGATCAGCGAGGCCTTTGACACCCCGGTGATGCTCCGCACCACCACCCGGGTTTCGCACTCGAAATCCATTGTGGACCAGGAAGAGCCGAAGGCGCCTCCGGTTCGCCCGGAACTCCTGAAGGACCCGGTCAAATTCGTCATGCTTCCGGCGAACGCCCGCAAGCGTCATCCGGTAGTGGAGAAGCGGATGAAGGACCTGGCGGCTTTCGCCGAAACGTTCCCCGGAAACCGGATCGAGTGGGGCGACAAAAAGGTGGGCATCATCACCAGCGGGATTTCCTACGCGTATGCCAAGGAGGTCTATCCCCAGGCTTCGTATTTAAAATTGGGAATGGTTCACCCCCTCCCGGCCGCCATGATCCGCTCTTTTGCCGGAGAGGTGGAAACGCTTTTCGTGGTTGAGGAGCTGGACCCGTTCATCGAGGACCAGGTTCGGGCCATGGGCATCGCGGTGAAGGGCAAAGAAGCCTTCCCGCTCTGCGGGGAATTGAACCCCAACCTGGTGGAAAGGGGGCTAACGGGGCAGGAACCGCTGCGGTCCAACGAGCCAGTTCAAGGTCTTCCCCCCCGGCCGCCCATCATGTGCCCCGGGTGCCCCCATCGGGGAATCTTTTCCATTCTCAGCAAATTGAAGCTTTTCGTCACCGGCGACATCGGGTGTTATACCCTGGGATTCCTTCCGCCCCTAAGCGCCATTGACACCTGCGTTTGCATGGGCGCTTCCATCGGCCACGCTCTGGGCCTCGACAAGGCTCTGGGGCCGGAAGCCCTGGGGAAAGTGGTGGCCGTGATCGGGGACTCGACCTTTCTGCACTCGGGGATCACGTCGCTCCTGAATGTGGTCTACAACCGGGGGGCTGTAACCCTGATCATTCTGGACAACCGGACCACGGCTATGACCGGCAGACAGGATCACCCCGGAACCGGATTCACGCTGCAGGGCCAGGAAACCTCCTCGGTCGACCTCATCAGACTGGTCGAGGCCTTGGGCGTTAAACACGTCAAGGTGGTCAACCCCTACCGGCTGGCCGAAACGGAGGAGGTGATCAAGCAGGAGGTCAACCGCAACGAACCTTCGGTCATCATTTCCACGGCCCCCTGTGTCCTTTCCCGGCGGGATCGTTCCCCTTTCGGAGAAGCACTTGGGGTTAACCCCGAAATCTGCCGCGGCTGCCGGTCCTGCCTGCAAATCGCCTGCCCGCCCATCGAATGGATAAACGAGGAGGGAACCGACCGGGAAGGCAGAAAGCGCAAGGGCCGGGCGTCCATCGACCGTTCCCTTTGCAACGGTTGCTCTCTTTGCGCGCAGGTCTGCAAATTCGGAGCGATAGGGGAACGCCATGGAAAATAAAGCGGTAACCAACATCCTGCTGGTCGGAGTCGGGGGCCAGGGGATCATCGTGGCCTCGGAGATCATGGCCGACGCTTTCCTGGAGGCCGGCTATGACATAAAGAAGAGCGAGGTTCACGGCATGGCCCAGCGCGGGGGGAGTGTGTCCACCCACGTCCGTTTCGGCGCCAAGGTTTATTCGCCCCTGATCAAAGAGGGGGAGGCCGACCTTCTCGTGGCTTTTGAAGAACTGGAGGCGATGCGCTACCTGCATTATCTGGGGCCTAAACCCACGATCATCCTGAATGAGCAACGCCTGAACCCCCCTTCCGTTTCCCTGGGCAAGGAGCGGTATCCGGAAAACATCTTCGAATCCCTGTCCCGGTGCGCGGCCCTGTTCAAAAAGATCGCCGGCAAAGATTTGGCCCTTCAGGCCGGGGACATCCGGACCTTGAACATCGTCCTCCTGGGGGCTTTGTCGTCGTTTCTCCCTGTCCCGGAGGGGATCTGGACGGAAAACATCCTCCGGCGTTTTCCCCCCAAGGCCCACAAGGCGAATTTGGAGGCGTTTCAGTTGGGCCGGAAAGCCTGAGGATGGGTGGGGCGGGTTACCCGTTCAAAAATCAGCCGAATCGGCATTGCAAATTGCAAATATCAAATTGCAAATTGAAAAATATATGAGCTCTCTTCGAAAATTTGCATTTTGCAATTTTCGTATCAATTTATTTCTTTGAAATGGGTGTGCATAAATCCCTCCCGTCCTCCCTTTTTCAAAGGGAGGAGAGCTTTTTGGAAGGCGACCCATAAGAGATTCCTCTTTTTCCCCCTTTGAAAAGGGGGACGAAGGGGGATTTGACGGCTTTTCAAAAAACTAAAGTGTGATGAACTCGTAAAAAGTCGTCATTCCCGCGCAGGCGGGAATCCAGAATCTGCCAAGATATTGAAAGGACTGGATTCCCGTTTTCACGGGAATGACGGAATAGCCCATTTTCAGACTTTTTACGAGACCATCAATTTTCATTTTTCAATATCACTGTTACCGATGAAGGGAGATCACGGGAATGATTTGGGACGAAGAATTTGAAACCCTGCCGCGGGAGGCCCTGGAAGCTCTCCAGCTGAAGCGCCTGTCCGCAACCGTAGAGAGAGTCAACGCGACCGTTCCTTTTTATCGGAAAAAATTTGAAGCTTGCGGGGTGAAGCCCGGGGATCTGAAATCCCTGAAGGACCTCGCGCGCTTTCCCTTTACCACCAAAATCGACCTTCGGGACAACTACCCCTTCGGGCTTTTCAGCACTCCCTTGGAGCAGGTCGTGCGCATCCACGCCTCTTCGGGGACGACCGGCAAACCGACCGTGGTCGGCTATACCCGCCGGGATATCAACACCTGGTCCGAGTTGATGGCCCGCTCTCTTTCCGCCGCGGGGGTGCAGAAGACCGACATCATTCACAATGCTTACGGGTACGGCCTTTTTACCGGCGGCCTGGGGGTCCATTACGGAGCCGAAAAACTCGGAGCCTCGGTCATCCCCATTTCCGGCGGCAATACGAAGCGGCAGATCGTCATCATGCAGGACTTCGGATCGACGGTTCTGACCTGCACGCCTTCTTACGCCCTTTTCCTCGCGGAAATGGCGGTCGAGATGGGCGTGGACGTGAACAAACTGAAGCTGCGCGTGGGGATCTTCGGGGCCGAGCCCTGGTCCGAAAAGATGCGCGCGGAGATCGAAAAAAAGCTCCCGATTCGGGCTTTGGATATCTACGGGTTGAGCGAAGTCATCGGGCCGGGGGTTTCCATCGAGTGCCTCGAAGGCCGGCGGGGGCTGCATATCTTCGAAGACCATTTCATCCCCGAGATCATCAACCCGGAGACGGGCGAAGTTCTGCCTTACGGGGAGAAGGGAGAGCTCGTTTTTACGACGGTCACCAAGGAGGCTTTTCCGCTCATCCGCTATCGGACCCGCGACATCTCGGTGCTCTATCCGGAACCGTGCAAGTGCGGAAGGACCCACGTGCGCATGGAGCGGGTGAGCGGGCGGAGCGACGACATGCTGATCATCCGGGGGGTCAATGTTTTCCCCTCCCAGATCGAAAGCGTTCTGATGAACATCGAAGGGGTCGAGCCCCATTACCTCCTGATTGTGGACCGGCAGGGGAATTTAGACACCCTGGATGTGCAGGTGGAAGTGAACGAAAAGGTTTTTTCGGACGAAATTAAGAACCTCCAGTCCCTGAGCCGCCGGATCGAAAAGGAGATCAAAGACCTTCTCGGCGTAAACGCCGGGGTCAAACTGGTCGAACCCAAGAGCCTGCAGAGAAGCGAAGGAAAGGCCCAACGGGTCATCGACAAAAGAAAGATATAAGAATATTTCACCGCGGAGATCGCAGAGTACGCAGAGAAGAAAAAAATAGCGTGATTAACAACTTTTCGTGACCCTGCGGAAGCGGGGGGTAGAGAAGCTTTGAAAAGGCAGGGTTCCTGCTTCCATAGGAATGACGGCCTAAGGCGGAAAAGACCTTTTCTTTTGAATTGCTCATCTCTGCGCTCTCTGCGTGCTCTGCGGTGAAAAATGGAGGGAATTATGAAAGTGGAGCAGATTTCGGTTTTTCTGGAAAACAAGCCGGGGGCCCTGGCGGAGGTCACCCGCATATTGGGCGATGGGGGGATCAATATCCGCGCCCTTTCGCTGGCGGACACCAAGGATTTCGGCATTCTCCGGCTGATTGTGAATGACCACGACCGGGCCCGGCAGATCCTCGGGCAAAAGGGGTTTACCGTTCGCAAAACCGAAGTGGTGGCGGTGGAGGTTCCGGACCGGCCCGGCGGTTTGGCGGACATTCTGAAGTCCCTTTCCGATGCCGGGGTCAATGTCGAGTATCTTTACGCCTTCGTGCAGCAGAGCGGAACCAATGCCATCATCATTTTCCGCTTCGATGAGACCGACCGCGCCATCAAAATTCTCTCCGAGAAGAATTTCCGCATTCTCGAGGGGAAAAAGGTCTATTCTCTTTAACAGAAGGGGTAGGGAGTCGGGTGTAGGGGGCAGGAAAGAGCTCATAAAAGGGGAGGGCTGCGAACCGTCTCGCGTCGCGGCCTAAATGCTCTAACCGGCGCTCACACTCACACTGACACTTTTTCTAAGGAGGGGAGGGTTATGTCAAAAAAAATCTTATTTGCCGTCATCGTCGCCGTTCTTTTGGCGGGGATCCTTTCGGGAACTTCCCAGGCCCAAAAAGAGCCTTATGCCGTGGGGGCCGTCTTCGGGGTCACCGGGGGGGCTTCGTTTTTGGGGGAACCCCAGAGGAACACCGTAAGGATGATCGAAGAATGGGTCAATGCGGCCGGGGGCGTTCAGGGGCACCCGCTAAAGGTCATCGTGGAGGATACCAAGAGCGAAGAAGGGCAGGCGGTGTTGGCGGTCCGGAAGCTCCTGGAGAAGGACAAAGTCATCGCCGTCATCGGGCCCTCCACCACCGGGGAGTCCATGGCCGTGGGACCGATCCTGGAAAAGGCCCAGACCCCGATGGTGTCCTGTGCGGCGGCTCTCTCCATCGTGACGCCCAAAGAGGAGCTGGACCGCATCCTGAATTCCCGAACCTTCGAAATGCCTAAAAAGCAGAATAAATGGATCTTCAAAACGGCCCAGACCGACACGTCCGCCGTCGAAACCATTTACGATCATATGAAGAAGAAGGGCATCACCAAGGTCGCCCTGATCACGGTGACCGCCGGGTTCGGCGATTTCGGCCGGCAGGAGTTGAAACGCGTGGCCCCGGTCTACGGCATCTCTATTGTGGCCGACGAGCGGTATGGGCCGAAGGATTCCGACATGAGCGCCCAGTTGACCAAAATCAAAGGAACGGACGCCCAGGCCGTGGTCAACTGGTCCGTCGGCCCTCCGCAGGTCCTCGTCACCAAAAACTGGAAACAGCTTTCCATGAAAATCCCTCTCTACCAAAGCCATGGATTTGGTTCGAAACGGAACATTGAACTTGCGGGGGGGAGCGCCGAGGGTGTCCTCTGCCCTCTGGGGCGCCTGGCCGTGGCTGAAAAGCTCAAAGCCGGACACCCGCAGAAATCTGCCGTCGTGAAATACCAATCCGAATATGAAAAACGGTTTAAAGCGGATGTGAGCAATTTCGGGGGGTATGCCTGGGACGCCTTGTATTTAGTTCTTGACGCCCTGAAAGCCGAAGGCTATAATAAGGCCAAAATTCGGGACTTCCTGGAAACAAGAGTGAAAAATTGGCCGGGGGTCAGCGGAATTTTCAATTTGACCGCAGAGGATCACACAGGGCTCAGCAAAGACTCCTTCGAAATGATCGTGGTCAAAAACGGCGAATGGGCATTTGCCGACTAAAGACACTCTTGAGTATTCGATGAACGGCGCAGAGAAAATGAAAAAACGAATCCCTTCGTTTGTTCGCCATCCTGGAAAAAACGGGAATTTCCTGCGTCATTCTTTTTATTATTACACCTTTTAAGAGCGCTCGGGGTCCTCGCCTATCCTTATCTTTGTGCGGGAGGCCCCAGCGCTCTTTTTTTATCCAACGAAGGATGATGGTCTCGTAAAAAGTCCATCTGCGGCGTTGCGCTTCAACTTCGTCGTTGCGGCCCCTAAGGGGCCTCACTCCTCGGTTTTTGCGCGCCTTGCATCTGGAGCTTTTTACGAAACCATCGTTCCGGTGACTTTTTACGAGTTCATCAAGGATGGTCTCGCAAAAAGTCCATCTGCGGCCTTGCGCGGCGACTTCGCCGTTGCGGCGCACCCGTAGGGGCGATTCAGGAATCGCCCTTACTCTTTAGATTATGCGCGCCTTGCCTGTTAGGGGCACGCTGCGCGTGCCCGATATCGGGCGCGAATCATCGCGCCCCTACGATCGAACCCATCGTTTGGGCGGTCTTTTACGGGATCATCAAGAGCGGAAAAACATGAACCTTGCCAGTCAGATCATCCAGTATGTTTTTACCGGCCTCACCCTGGGGAGCATTTACGCCCTGGTGGCCCTCGGCTTTACCATGATCTACAACTCGACCGGAATCCTCAACTTAGCCCAGGGGGAATTCGTTATGCTGGGAGGGCTGCTCATGGTTTTTTTCACAGCCGTTCTGAAAATTCCCATGATTCTGGCCTTCTTGGCCACGCTGGCCGTCGTGACGGGAATCGGGGCGCTCTTTGAGCGCCTGGCCATTCATCCCCTGAAAAACGCTTCCCTGCTGACGCTCATCATCATCACCTTGGCCGGGTCCATCCTCTTCCGCGGGATTGCCATGTTCCTCTGGGGAAAAGACCCCTACACGCTCCCTCCCTTCGGCTCTGAGCAGTCGATCCAACTCTGGGGGGCGGCGATTCAACCGCAAATTTTCTGGGTCCTCGGGATAACCGTCTTGGTCGTTTTGGGAATCACGTTCTTCTTCAAGCGCACTCTTGTCGGAAAAGCGATGACCGCCTGCGCCTTCAACCCCTTGGCGGCGAGGCTCGTAGGCATCAATGTGCGGAAAATGGTGCTGATCTCCTTCGGAGTCAGCGCAGCTTTTGGCGCGATCGCGGGGGCGATCATTACGCCGATCACGCTCATGGAGTACGACCGGGGGCCGCTTCTCGCCCTTAAGGGGTTTGCGGCCGCCGTTCTCGGAGGGTTGGGCAGCGCCCCCGGGTCGATCGCCGCCGGTTTCCTGATCGGGCTCCTGGAATCCCTCGGGGCCGGGCTCATCTCTTCCGGCTACAAAGACGCCATCGCCCTTTTCGTGCTCCTTTTGGTTTTGTGGATCAAGCCGAGCGGCCTCTTTGGCAGCCGCGAAGAAAGCGAATTGAAAAAATTTTGATAAATTTTCATTTTCCCGTCATTCCGGCGGAAGCGGGAATCCATGATTTTCAAAGAGGAAAAAATGGATCAGTTTAGAGTTTTGAAAAAATCCTGTGACCGCCTTTGTCGGGGCCCGGGGGCCGGAACGGAACGCGCCGGAAGCATCGGCTGGGTTGGCCCTTGGCCTCGAAGATCAGAGCTTGTTTCCGCCGGAGGGGGCGGGGGGTATCGTCCCCGCCCCCTCCACGGAGAAATCAGCGCCTTATGATTCCAAGCGGGCCGGTCTGGCCCCCGGGCCCTGGAACCGCTTGGCCCTGACGAAATTCCTTTTTTCAAAGAGCTAAAGTGTTACGAAAAAATTAATTGGACCCCGGTTTTCACCGGGGTGACGACTGAATAATCACCCTGAAACGGTATTCATGTCATGACGCGGAAAGATTTCAAAGCGCTCTTGATCATCGCCGCCGGGATTGCGGTTTTCCCCTGGGTATTCGGCGGCAACCAGTATTTCATCAGCCTGCTGGTCTTTCTCGGCCTGAATGCCATCACCACGATGGGGCTGACCCTGCTGATGGGGTATGCAGGGCAGATCTCGCTGGGACATGCCGCTTTTCTGGGGATCGGCGCCTACGCTTCCGGGGTCCTGACCACGAAATACGGGCTTCATCCCCTCGCGGCCTTTCTGGCGGGAATCATCCTCTCGGCCGGTATTGCCGTTTTAGTGGGGAAACCCACCCTGCGTTTGAAGGGGCACTACATGGCAGTGGCCACCCTGGGATTCGGCGAAATCGTTTTCATCGCCTTCAACGAATTATCCGCTCTGACCGGCGGTCCGTCGGGCTTGTCCAACATTCCGCCTCTTTCTTTCGGGGGGGCGAGCATCGAAGGAGTTCCGTTTCTCTACTTGGTTTGGGGATTGGTTTTCCTGGTCCTGGCCTTTTCCCTAAACGTGATCAATTCCCGGGTCGGGCGGGCTTTGCGCGCCGTTCACGGGAGCGAACTGGCGGCCAACGCCATGGGGGTCGACGCCTCCCGCTACAAGCTTAACGTGTTTGTCCTGAGCGCGGTATACGCCTCGATGGCCGGCAGCCTCTACGCGCATTTTCTGGCCTTCATCAGCCCGAACGCCTTTAGTCTCATGTTTTCCATCCTTCTGCTCATGATGGTCGTGATCGGCGGAAGCCAGACGATCTGGGGGGCGGTGGTGGGCGCCGCCATCCTGACCCTGCTCCCGGAATATTTGCGCAGCCTGGAAGACTTTGAAATCCTCGCCTACGGGGCCATTCTGCTTGCGGTCCTCCTCTTCATGCCCCAGGGGGTCCTGGAGGGGGTCCGGCAGCTGCTGGGAAAACGAAAGAGGCAGGGGACATGAGCGGAGAGATCCTAGTCGTCACCGGTCTCGAAAAATCCTTTGGCGGGCTTCGCGCGATCGCCGATCTCGACCTCGCCGTGCAAACGGGCAAGATCCAGGCGGTGATCGGGCCCAACGGGGCCGGAAAGACGACCCTCTTCAATCTTATCGCCGGGGTCTTTCCGCCGACCCGGGGGGATTTTGATTTTGGCGGGAAGAGCTTGAACGGGCGGAAACCCCACGAGATCGCCCGGATGGGGATTTCCCGAACCTTTCAGAACGTGGAGCTTTTCGCCCACATGACCGCCCTGGAAAATGTCATGCTGGGAAGGCACGGCCGGTTGCGGGCCGGCATCTTTCAAGCGGGACTCCGTCTTTCCGGCATGCGCCGGGAGGAGCGGGAATGCCGGGAGCGGGCTCTCGATGAGCTGCGCTTCATGGGTCTTTCCGAAAAGGCGGCTCTGGAGGCCCTTTCTTTGCCGCTGGGCGAACAGAAGCTGCTGGAGATCGCGAGAGCTTTGGCCACGGAGCCCAAGCTCCTCTTGCTGGACGAACCGGCGGCGGGTTTAAACCCGCGGGACACGGCCCAGCTTTCCGAAACCATCCTGCGGATCCGCGAACGCGGAATCACGATCCTGCTCGTCGAGCACGACATGAATTTGGTCATGGAGATCTCGGACGTCGTCACGGTTTTGAACTACGGGAGGAAGATCGCCGAGGGGCCGCCGCGGGAAATTCAGCGCAACCCGGAAGTGATCGCCGCCTACCTGGGAGAGGAGGGGAACGGTGCTTCGGCTTGAGAGCGTGAGCGCGGCCCACGGGGCGATTCAGGCGCTTCGCAATGTTTCCCTTCACGTCAGCGAGGGGGAAATCGTGGCCCTCCTGGGGGGAAACGGATCCGGGAAAACGACGCTCATGAAGGTGATTTCGGGAATCCATCCTCCTGCCAAGGGCCGGCTGATCTTCGGCGGGCGGAATATCGCCGGGGCTCAAGCGGAACAGATCCTCCGCCTGGGGATAGGGCAGGTCCCCGAAGGAAGACAGATTTTTGCCCCCTTGAGCGTCCTCGACAACCTGCTTTTGGGGGCCTATGTGCGGTTCAAAGGCAAAGAAAAAAAAGAAGTGTGGAAGGATCTGGAAGGGGTCTTCGGCCTCTTCCCAGTCCTGAAAGAAAGGGAAACGCAGAGGGCCGGAACGCTTTCCGGGGGGGAGCAGCAGATGGTCGCCATCGGGAGAACGCTCATGTCCAGGCCCAAACTGCTTCTCCTCGATGAACCCTCCATGGGGCTGGCCCCCAAAGTCGTAGGCGACATCTTCCGGGCGATTCAAACCCTGCCGAGCCGGGGAACCACCATTCTGCTGGTGGAGCAGAACGCCAAGGCGGCCCTGCGGATCGCGGAACGGGGTTATGTCATGGAAACGGGGCGGATTATTCTGGAAGGGGAGACCTCGGACCTGCTGAACAACCGGGAGGTCCAGCGCGCGTATTTGGGGAAAGAATATCGGGAGATATGGGAATGAGGGGGGAGCGATGATTTGGGACCGGCGCCACGAATGCATGCCCAGGGAGGAGATCGAGCAGCTGCAGCTGGAGCGGCTTCAGTCCACCCTGAACCGGGTTTATCGGAATGTGTCCTTTTATAAGAGCCGATTCGACCGGCTGAAGATCTCTCCGGACGACATCCAGACGATGAACGATCTGACCCGTTTTCCCCTCACGGCCAAGGAAGACCTGCGGGAGAGCTACCCGTACGGAATGTTCGCCCTAACCCTCCGGGATGTAGTGCGGATTCACGCCTCTTCAGGCGTCATGGGAAAATCCGCGGTCACCGGGTACACGCGGAATGACCTCCAGCACTGGAGCCAGCTCACCGCCCGGGTGCTTACCGCGGGAGGGGTCACCAAGGACGATGTCGTGCAGATCACCTTCAAGTACGGGCTTTTTACCGGAGCTTTCGGGCTTCACTATGGGGCCGAATTGATCGGCGCTTCGGTGATCCCCATGTCCACGGGGAATACCGGCAAGCAGGTGATGATCATGCAGGACTACAAAACGACCGCTTTGGTCGGCACCCCTTCGTATGCCCTTTTTCTGGGCCGCTCCCTCGAGAAGCAGGGGATCAACCCCAAGTCGCTGTCTTTGAAGCTCGGGCTCTTCGGCGGGGAGCCGTGGTCGGAACCCATGCGTAAAGAAATCGAAGAAAGCCTCCTCCTCAGCGCGACCGACAACTACGGCGTGAGTGAAGTCATGGGGCCGGGGGTTGCCGCGGAATGCGAAGGCAAGAACGGCCTGCATATTTACGAGGACCATTTCATCCCGGAAATCATCGATCCGCAAACCCTGCAGACCCTTCCGCCCGGCGCCGAAGGGGAGCTTGTGCTCACCACTCTGAATAAAGAGGCTTTCCCCGTAGTCCGGTACCGGACCCGGGACATCACGTCCCTGGACTTTTCTCCCTGTCCTTGCGGGCGCACTTTGGCGCGGATGAAGAAGGTTCTGCGAAGAAGCGACGACATTTTGTTCATCAAGGGCATCAAAGTGTTTCCCGCGCAGGTGGAGGCAATTCTCGCGGAAGCGGAAGGCG
>CAVZNY010000005.1:0-210615 GCA_963776785.1 uncultured delta proteobacterium | reverse complement strand
CCATTCGGCCTTTCGAAGCGAACTTCGAGCCCGAGCCAAAAAATCCGGCATATATTCCGGAATATAAGGGATGCGGTTCAAAAGATGTGAATGGACCCGTTATCACCCCCTGGCTTTTTCTGCCCTCCAACCTTGACCAATTCTTGACAGGCAGAAAAGATTGTTGTACAATTTGTATTACTTGTATCCTTGTGGGGGTAGGCCATGAAAAATGTTCTTTCCATCAGCAATGCCCGAAAGGAATTGCCCCGGTTGGTTCGAGAAATTCAAAAGAATCCCCAGGCGGTCTTCCAGATCTCGGTCCGCAACGAAACCATTGCCGAAATCCGCTCCGCAAAGCCGATGGTCGCCCCGGGGGAGGCTGTTCGGAAGCTTCTCGATCTGCGTAAGAGTCTATCGGCGGGGGCAAAAGGTAAGAAGCGGGAAGCCATTTCTTGTCGAATCAAAGATTCTTTGTATCCTGCGTGAGCCTATGACCGAATTTCCCCGGCGGCAGGCATTTTGCGACACTTCTTTTTTCTTTGCTGCTCTTTATCCCCAAGATGTCAATTTTCAAAGGGCTGGAGAACTCCTGGAGGAAGCTCTATCCCAAGGAGTCTCCCTATGGACAACCTGGGATATTATTAGCGAAACGGCGACGCTCCTTTTATACCGCTTTAATTCGCGCGCAGCCATCCGTTTCCTGGATGAAATAAAGCCGTTTCTGCAAGTTGTATACTATGATGAGTCGGTTCGAGAAGAAGCGGAGCGAATTTTCCGAATATTTGTCGGAGATAAAAAGCTCTCTTTTTGTGACGCCCTCTCTTATGTCGTCGTCAAGACCCTCCTCCGGGATGCAAGGTGCCTCAGTTTTGATGAGGATTTTATCCGCCTCGGTTTGAACGTGATCCGTTAATTGAGCAGGGGGATTGGGAGAGTACACCCGCAGGAATTTGCGGGGCTTTTTTATGCGCATTCAAGTTAAAGCGGTTGGGACGCTAAAGACCTTGGAAGAAGGAGCTCGGATCGAAATCCTGGAAGTCCCCGAGGGAACTTCTGCAGCTGGGGTTATCGCACAATTGAAGATTCAGGACTGGGAAATCGGGTTCATCAAGATTAACGGTCAGCGCGGCAGCAGAGAATCCATCCTTAAAGAGAACGACGAACTAATCCTCATTGCTCCTCTGGTCGGAGGATGATAAGAAGAGACCTCCGCACCATGGGGACCCCGCCAGAAAGCTGCAAAACTTCCTCTTCTTTTCTGAGATGCCTCCTGATCATAATCGGTTTGATTGCCGTGGGGGTAGGCACGGTGGGGATCTTTGTTCCTCTATTGCCGACCACCCCCTTCTATCTCCTCGCCGCCGCCTGCTTTTTCCGCAGTTCGGATCGACTTTATCTGTGGCTGATCGGGAATAAATGGTGCGGCCCCTATATCCGGAACTACCGAGAGCACCGGGCCATCCCCCGCCATGCAAAAATCGTGGCCTTGATTCTGTTATGGGGAACAATCGGCCATGCGGTTCTGGCGGTTTTGGATCACCTCTGGCTGCGAATCCTTCTGGTCGCGGTTGCCGCCGGCGTCACCATATATCTTCTGAGCCTTAAGACCCTGAAAACATGACCAGAAACCTTTCTTGACGGAAAGCCCCAAATCCTCTAAAATCCAGCCATAAAAAAGAGTTTGGAAGATATTACTCCTCTGCCGCCCGAACAGCTTATCTAAAGCATCCTGCAAAAGGAGCAGCGGATCATGGAAATCATGGGGCGGATCAAGGCTCTTCTGGAGAAACAGCCATGAAGGAACCAACAGGCAACATGGTTCTTTATAAAGCACCGGATGGGTCAAGCTCGTTGGATGTAAAACTGCGGGATGAAACCGTCTGGCTAAGTCTTAATCAGATGGCCCAGCTATTTGATAGAGACAAGTCGGTTATTTCACGGCATTTGCGTAATGTATTTAAGGAAAAGGAAGTGGAAAGGAAGTCAGTTGTTGCATTTTTTGCAACAACTGCCGCCGACTTGATGCCATTATTTCTGTAGGCTACCGTGTCAACTCAAAACGCGGCACCCAGTTTCGGATCTGGGCCACCCGGGTCCTCCGGGACCATATCCTACGGGGGTACACCGTAAATGAACGCCGTCTAAAAGAACTCAACCAGGCAATCCGGCTCATTGCCGACGTGGCTGAGCGCCGTGTCCTGAGCGGTGAAGAGGCTTCTGCCCTCCTCCGCGTCGTAGCGGACTACCGTTTCGCGTTAGACCTTCTCGATGCCCTACAGCCCCAAGCCGGCCAAGGTTGGCCCCAATGATTATTGCCCCTGCGGAAGCGGCCTGAAATATAAAAAATGCTGCATGGCCAGGGAGGCGGACCCGGAGGAAGAATAATTTAAAATTTCAAGGCGTCATACGAAAAGGGGCTTGTTTGCAAGCTGTTGCATTTTCTGCAACAGTTGATCCTGCCGACGCAAGGTCCTAATGCAAATGCTTCTCCTTCAGAGACTGCTAAATTCCCCAAAATTCTGCGTTCATCTCGTGAGAAAAGGATGTCCTGCATTTAATGGGCTGGGGCAAAAACCTTGCCGGAAATGATTCCTTTTCCCGTCCGGATGGAAACGACTACCCAGACCGCCAACAGGAAAAAGAGAGCCAGCTCATAAAAGTAGAATAAGAAGGAGAAGTTCGTTATTTTCCAGGCGACGCCGGAGGCCACGGTGAGGGCGCCGGAGGGGAAGGTGAAGGCCCACCAGGAGAGAGCGTAAGGGAGCTCCAGTTTGCGCAGGTAAAAGAGGATGACCAGGAGCGCCATGATGAACCACCAGGCGGAAAAGCCCCAGTTCAATAAAATGGCGATCTTCGCGAAGGGGGTGAAAATCTCCGGGGTTATTCCCAGAAAGGAAGTCTTTTCGAAAAAATGGGCGGCTTTAAAGAATATGACGGCCATGATGGCCGTCGGCACCAGGCCGATAAAAAATGTGGGCGCCAGGCGGGTGATGGGGAGCTCATGGTAAACGTAGCGGTGATAAACGGCGGCGCCTACGAATAGGAAAAGAAAAAACCCGACTCCGAAGCTTGCCATGGAAACGCAGAAGATGATTTCGGCCGCTCCGGGGAAAAACTCCGCCAGTTCCAACCCGGCGAGGGTAATGATAATTTTCGAAACCGGGGGGATGAACCACCCGAAATTCGAGTGGGCAAGCTGAATCTGCTTGTTGCGGAAAATACGGGACAAGATGATAAATCCCATGAGGTATATTCCCGCAGCGCCCAAGCCCCAAAGCCAGAAAGCCAGGAGCCGGGAAACGGCAGCCGGGAAGAACCCTTCTGGATATCGGAGAAGGACAAGGGAAAAGAGAACCAAAGAGATCGGCATTGTGGGAAAGAAATTTGCCGCCAGGGGATGATTGAAATCAGCCTGGATCTTAGCCGGGTGCAGGAAGAACTTAAGGGTCCAGGGAACGAGGGCCGCAAGAAACATGATCGCGGAGAGGACAACGAAGAAGATCACGAAATACTTTTTGGAAGGGAAGTCTCCAAAACCCAAAGCCAAGGGAATGACCGCCGTGCCCATCACCGCCGCAAACCAGGAGGGATTGAAATTTTCAGTGATTTCCTTTAAGCGCATAAAACCCTTTCTTGGATTTCCCCGGCCCGGGCAGATCCCGCATCCGACCCTTATCAAAGAGCCCTTTTCAGCCCCGGCGGGATCTGAAAGTCCCGAGGAGGGGAGGAGAATGAATCCGTTATGCGGGCGGTCAAACGGATTCCACTTGGTATCCGGCGTTTTCAATCGCCTCCCGAATTTTATCCGCGGCGAGGCCCTTCGAGTTTTCGAACTTGACCTCCCCTTTGCTTAAATCAACATCGATATTCCGGACCCCGTCTAAAAAGCCCAACGCTTTTTTGACCGCCATCACGCAATGTTGGCAGGTCATTCCTTTTACCTTTAAGGTCGTCATGGTCGGACCCTCCTTTCTTTCTATGGCCTCTTCTTCGCCGGCGTCAGGGTTGACGGCGGCATTTTCGGGCTCAGAGGCGGTTTCTTCCGGCATTTGAGAACGTGCGACAACGGCAACCGGTTCCGCCGTTTCCGGCCTTTCGATTTCCACCGGCAAAGGCCTCGGGGCGATCTTTTCATACCAAAGGGGATGGCGGCGCTGGACATAGGCCAAATCCATCCTGCCGGTGAAAATCGGTTTCACCATGGGACGGTTGACCTTCAGAATCAGGGCGGCCAAATGGGCGAGGACCCCGAGCAGGAAAAAGATCGTGGCAAAAGTATGAATCAGCGTCGCCGCCGTTATGACCCACGGAGAAAAATAGACCGACGGCAAATTTTTCAGAACCTTGATCACTCCGGTTACAAGCAGGATTCCCCCGATGATTCCCAAATAAAGATAGGCGAGCCGCTGTTCCGGAAGGTATTTATCCGCCTTGGGCTCTTCTCCGATTCCCACAAAACTCAAAATGGTTTTTACGGAATTACCTACGTCCCCGCTCTTGGGGAGCAGCCCGCGGTGGCCCAGCCAGCCGTGGTAGACGAAGTGAAAAACGAGGACGCCGACAAAAACGATCGCGGCGAGGTAGTGGATTTTTAGATTCACATAGAAGTCGCCGGCCCAACTGAACCCCGGGATTTCGGTGACCATATACCTTTTATACATGGGGAGCTCTCCGAATCCGCTGAAGAGAAGCAGAAGTCCGGAAAGGGCCAAAACCCAATGCTCGACCAGTTCCACCGCGCTGTGGCGAACCACCAGTTTTCGGTCCTGCAGGATTTTATCTTCCATCATTTTTTCTCCCCTTCGCCCTGTCGCCTCTTATAAAAAACCAGACCCACGGCGGCAACCGCGCCGATGAGCGGACTCAGCAGGAATCCTTTGGCCCAGGAATTGACCTCATTCAGCGCATTCTGGACCCGGCCTAAGTGCGGAGTTCTTTTCTTTTCCTTCAGGGCGGCATCGATCTTTTCAAAGGGAATTTTGCTGACATAAAGGGTCGAGGTTCCGCCGTTTTCCTTTTCCCCGTAAATAAACCCGTTGATTTCCTTTGCCCGATTCCGGGCCGCTTTTTGGATTTCTGCGCGGGAGCCGAAAAAGAGAGGACGATCTTTTCCAAGCCTTTGCTCGCAGGCTTCGACGCACGCGGGGATTTGGCCTTTTTGAAGACGGTCATGGCAGAGATCGCATTTGTACATCACCCCGCCCCCGGCCGGGAGGGGCTGCATCTTCAGGTATAACCCTACGCCGCTTTGCCTTTGGGGAATGCCCCACGGGCATACGGCCTTGCATTTGGCTCCCCCCATGCAGAGGTCCGGGTTGATGACCACGGAGCTGTCGGCGTTTTGGTTCAAGGCGCCGAAGGGACAGAGGTTGGCGCAAGGAGGATTGTCGCAGTGCATACATCGCCGGGGCACGAACAGTTCTTCCCCTTCCACTTGAACCCGCTGAACCGCGGTCCAATTATAAGGGGTCAGCTGATCGAGGACATCCTTTCTCTTGGACCAGTCGTCGTGGACTTTTTGCGGCCACAAATCCTTGATGGGTTCCTGGGGAACTGGGAATTGTTTCTCCTTGACTTGCCGGCAGGCGGCGACGCACTTGGGAACAGGCCCCCCTTTGCAGCCGTCGCATTTCGTCAGGTCGACAAAAGTGGCGAAGGTTCCCCCCTTGGCCTCGGCGAAAGACGGTCCGCCCATAACGCCCGCGGCCCCGGCCGCCACGGCCAAGGTCCCTTTTTGGAGGAAGCCCCTGCGGGTCAACCCCAGATTCTCTTGTGCCATGCTTCGCTCCTTACGCCCAATCAATGTAACGCGAGAGGGCGGTATGGAATTCCTTAAAGCTTTCCCGCCGCCCCTCCGCTCCCTTGGCCGTTTTGGCCAGGCATTCTTCCATGTATCCCTGAACAATGGCCATACTGGCCTTTTTGGTGGCCGAGGTGACGGCTGCCACCTGAGTGAGAATTTCCGAGCAGGGAGATCCTTCTTCCACCATCCGCTGCAGGCCGCGGATCTGTCCTTCAATCCTCCGCAACCGCATCAGTACCGCCTTCTTGGGTTCCATACTATACCCCCCTATGGTATATAGATTCAATATAAAAGAGTTTGGGTTCGCTGTCAAGGGGAAAAATCCATGCTTGGTAACCATTCAGTGACGGGTGGCCAGCCGCTCGGATAAAGGTCGGGCGTAAAGGCAAAGTGATTCCCTGGCCTGGGGGTCCGGACGGTCCGCTTGGAATCGTGAGGCAGTGATTTCTTCGTGGAGGGGGCGGGGCCAAGGCCTCCCGCCTCCCCTTGCGGAGAATCGGTATTTTCTCCGAGTCTCTGCCTATCCCGGCCGATGCTTCCGGCGCGTACCGCCCGAACCCCCAGGCCACAACAGAATTTGTTCCGCACCACCCGTCACTGAAGGGTTACCATGCTTGCGCCCCCTTTGTTGACATTGCGTTTCAGGTACAATAGGATGATACAAGCCTCCGAAACGCTTCTTCTTCCTCCGAAAGGAGCGGAAGCGCTTGCCGGCTTCGATTCGGGGAAAGAAGAGCGAACAAGAAGTAAAAGGAAAGGAGTCGGCGGAATGAGCGGATCGTTGAAAGTTTGGAAGACGGAACAATATCGGAGAATGGCGAACCCGACGCCGGGGGAATGGTATCGCGCGCCCATTCTCGGTAACGAGGAGCAGGCCAAAGAACTGGGCGGGCTTGTGGTCATTTTGGCGCCCGGGAAATCCGTTCCTTACCACTATCATAAAAACCGGGAGTCGCTGCTTATGGTTTTGAGCGGGGAAGCGGTTGAGCTCTACGAAGACAAAGAATATCCGATTCAGGCCGGTGACGTGATTTTTATTCCGGCAGGGGCCAAGCATTCCGTGATCAACCGAACCGAGAAGGAGATTCGCTTCCTGGAGTTTTTTACCCACCCGCCGCTGGAGAAGGATTTTGTCAAGGTGGAGTGAAGACCGAAAAATCGAGAAAGGGAAAATGGGAATGAAATTCAAATTCTTTTCGGCAAAGGATGCCGAAGGAAAAAGGGTCAATGAGACTTGGGGCTCTTTAACTTGGTTGGGAAATCCCCAGATCGGCAACCTGAAAGACATGACCGTCGGTCGGGTCGTAATAAAAAAGGGGCATTCCAATCCCCGGCACGCCCACGGGAACTGCGAGGAGCTTCTCTATCTGCTGAAAGGGCGGCTGGAACACACGATGGGAAGCGAGAAACTCATTCTCAACCCCGGCGACACTCTCACCGTTGCCCCCGGCGTTTTTCATAATGCCTTGAGCATCGGGGAGGAAGATGCCGACATGATGGTCTGTTATTCTGCCGGGACGCGGGAATTCCAGCCGGAATAATGATGGTTTCGTAAAAAGTCACCGGAACGATGGTTTTGTAAAAAGCTCTCCCGCCACTGGCGGGACTAGGCGCGCAAAAACTGAGGAGAGAGGCCCCTTAGGGGCCGCAACGACGAAGTTGAAGCGCAACGCAGCAGATGGAATATTTACGAAACCATCAATAATATTTCTCCAGGATTTCAGCGAAACCCTTGCGATCCAAATCACGGCCGCCCAATGGTCCCTGCTTCAAAACAGGAAAATTATCCTCAAAAGGAGGTTTTGAATTCCGGTAGATGATTCCCACGGGAATAGTCTCTCCCCACTCCTCGGCTTTTTGAATCGCCGCCGTCCAGGCGGTGGGGTCGTAAGCCGGGGGCAGCTCCCGGCAGCGGTTTTTGTACCAGGTGAAAGTGTTCACCTTGTTGAAAGTGACGCAGGGCTGGAGAATGTCGACGAGAGAAAAACCCCGGTGGGCGATGGCCTGCTGAATCAATTGAACCAGATGATCCGCCATCCCGGAAAAGGCCCGGGCGACAAAACCCGCTTTCATGGCCACGGCGACGGCGACCGGATTAAAAGAGGATGAGGCCACCCCGGCGGGCTGGGCTTTGGTGACGAACCCGGTTTCCGAAGTGGGGCTGGCCTGGCCTTTGGTGAGGCCGTACACCTGGTTGTTGTGAACCAGCAGGGTAATATCGATGTTCCGGCGGATGGCGGCCAGGAAATGGTTGCCCCCTTCCCCGTAGTTGCAGCCGTCGCCGCTTTCCACGATGACCGTCATTTGGGGATTGGCCAGCTTCGCGCCGGTGGCCGCGGGAAGCGACCTTCCGTGGAGGCCGTCGAAGAGATTCACATTCAGGTAGTGGGGCGTCTTGGCCGCCTGCCCGATTCCGGATACGAACAAAAGCTGCGACGGAGGGATCTGGCTGGCAACCAACGCCTGCTTCACGGCCTTTAAGATCGCGTGGTTGCCGCAACCCGGGCACCAGGCGGTTTCATAGGTTCCATAATCTTCCAGACGGACCATTTTCCCTCCTTGCTCAAAGACGATTCACCACCGAGAGTACAGAGATTAGAAATATCGAAAAACTGCTTTAAAAATCAAAAAAATTCACCACAGAGCGCACAGAGAACACAGAGCGGGCAAAACAAAAATCCAAAAATAAAAACTTTTTGGCCGCATAGGTTCCAAGGCGGGACACGGATGCAACCAAGAATCATAAAGCTTTCTTTTTGCCGTTTTGTTTTTGAATTCTGATTGTATTTAAAGTCTCATAATAATGATGACATTGATTCATAAAATCCCTCCCAACCTCCCTTTACAAAGGGAGGAATTACCCCTCTTTGGCAAAGAGGGGCGAGGGGAAATTTTCCGGTGTCCGCGTCAATTCAATTTTGAGACCCTTAATAACTCTGTGATCTCTGTACTACTAATGTTCAGATTCTTTAAATTTTATTAAGCCTTTTCCTCGATTCACTCCCCCTCACCCTCCCCTCTCCCCCGAAGGCGGTGGAGAGGGAGGAATGAGGATTCTGAAAGGCCTTTTGTTTTGAGGGCTTTATTTTTGGCTCTGTGGTCTCTGTGCCCTCTGTGGTGAAATCTTTTTCTAATTTTTCGTTTCCCGAAGAATAAACTCTGGGGTGATGGGCAATCCGTCGTAGCGGCCGATTTGCCTTTTGATTTCAAAGCCGCTTTCCCGGCGGATGAGCCCGGCGAACTGCCCGGTGGCATTTCCTTCGATCGACACGACCTGCCTTGCCGCCTGCAGGAAGCCGGTAAATTGAGTGGGGACCAGGGGCCAGACCTGGGAAAAATGAAGAACGCCGACGGATCCCCCCTCTACCCGAAATTCCTCCGCCGCTTCCAGAACGGCGCCCCTGGTGGAGCCCCAGGAGAGGAAAAGAAGGTCCGGGTTTTTGTCCCCGAAATATTCGGGAGGAATAACCTCCTGAAGGATGCCCGACGCTTTTTTCAGTCTCTTCTCCACCATGATTTTTCGGACGCCGAGGTCCTCGGTCAAATGCCCGTCCTCGGTGTGTTCGTCGCTTCCCGCCACCACCCGGTGTTCGGTGAGCCCGGGGACGAGGCGCGGCGAAATGCCGTCCTTGGCAAGGGCAAACCGCTGATACGGTGTGGAAGAAGAGGGTCTGAAGCCGGAGGTTTGAATATGGGGGAGGCCTTCGATTTTAAAGGGAGCAATCGCCCGGGCCGAATCTGCCAGAAATTGGTCGGTCAGGAGGAACATGGGTCCCTGGTATTTCTCCGCGAGGAAAAAGGCCTTCCGGGCGAGGTCAAAGCACTCCTCGACGCTACCCGGGGCGAAGATCGCCCGGGGAAACTCCCCGTGCCCGGCATGGAGGACGAAGTTCAAGTCTCCCTGCTCGGTGCGGGTCGGAAGTCCGGTTGCCGGCCCCGGGCGCTGGGCCACGACAACCACCACTGGGGTCTCGGTCATGGCGGCGAGGCTGACTCCCTCGACCATTAAGGCGAACCCGCCTCCCGAAGTTCCGACCATGCTGGGGGCTCCGGCAAAAGAAGCCCCGACGGCCATGTTGATCGCCGCGATTTCGTCTTCCGCCTGCTCGACAACGAGCCCCAGTTTACCGGCATAGGCCGCGAGGGTTTGCCCGATGGTCGTGGCCGGGGTCATGGGATAAAAGGAATAAAACTTCAAGCCGGCCGAGATTGCCCCGAAGGCAATGGCTTCGTTTCCGTTCATCATCATGCGGCCCGGGGCTTTCGGGGCGGGAGGCAACTTGTGGTTCGACGGTTTCTGCAAACCCCAGCGGAAGGCCTCCACGAGGACCCGGCGGTTCTCTTCGCCCGCCTTGGGGTCCTTTTTCCCGAAGAAATCGTCCAGGGTCTTGAGAAGCAGTTCCTGGTCGAGGCCCAGAAGGGAACCGAGAACGCCGAGGGCGACGACATTTGAATTGCGCTCCGAGGCAAGCTGCTTATAAGGGATTTTCAGGCAGGATTCGCCGTCGCACCAAAACCCCTGATCGATGAGGATGAACCCGCTTGCGGAAACCTCATTTTGATGAAGCGTTAAAGTGTTTTGGTCGAGGGCGACGAGAATGTCGATCGATTCCCGGGGTGCGGAAATTTCCTCCGGGCTAACGCGGATCATGTAGGTGTTGTGCCCCCCGCGGATCCGCGACTGATAGCTTTGGGTGACCACGATGAAATAGCCGCTTCGCACCAGGCTCTTGGCCAGCAGTTCGCCGATCGTCACCAACCCTTGGCCCGCTTCGCCGCCGATGAGGATATTCAAACTTTTTTTCATCCTGCCTCCAAGGGGAAAAAGTGTCAGGGTGAGTGCGAGTGAAAAGCAAAAACAGAGAAAAGGGGAAATGGTTCAAACGGCATTGTTGCCGGGCCCTTTAACCTTCGAATTATGTCCCCTACTCCCAAAGAGCGATGGTTTCGTAAAAAGCTCCAGCTGCAAGGCGCGCAAAAACTGAGGAGTGAGGCCCCTTAGGGGCCGCAGCGACGAAGTTGCCGCGCAACGCCGCAGATGGACTTTTTACGAAACCATCCCTCGAAACCGGACGACATGCGCCAGGGCCCGGGCGGCCCGGTCTAAAGAACGGAAGACCGGAAATCCAGCAGCCTGGTAGGCATCCCTTTCCTTACGGAACTCGTTCTCCAAATCGATCATCTGCCCGTCCGTCGTGATGTCCGGCATTGCCAGAATAACAGGCTTGCCGTATCGGGCCTTTATCTCCCGGCAGGCTTTTAGGAGTTCGGGTTGAAAACTGAACCGGGAAAGAGGCTGATCGGCCATTCCCATCCGGTGCCGCACCTGGTAGAGAATATAGAATAAGATCTGGATGACCATCAAAGTGTCGATTCCTTCGTCCTCGCCGGCCGCTTCCATTACTTTTCGCAGCATCGAAGGGGGAATCATGGGATTTCCCAGGTCCACGGGGTTGCGCAGGCTGTTGCCCACGGGGGGGAAGGAAGCCTTCAACTTCTGCATAACCGGCGGGGAGAAATGGGGGACCGAAAGGCCGAGCCGCTCCAGGGAGTCGGATGCCGCCACACTGATGGCTCCACCCCCGCCCATGACGGCCACGCGGGGGCCGGCCCCGCCCGGCAAGTATAAGAACGCATAGATAGCGTCGATCAGCTCTTCCGCGCTGTAAACCTGGATGACCCCGGCTTGGCGGAAAGCACCCTCCCAAATGGCCGGGGAACCCCCCAGGGACCCGGTGTGGCTTTGCACGGCTCGGCCGCCCGTGGCGGTCAACCCTGCTTTCCAGAGAATGACCGGCTTTTTTCCCCGGTTTTCCCGGAGAAGGCGGAGAAATCGGGGGCCGTCCTCGATGCCTTCCACGTAGCCGGCAATAATTCCGGTTTTGGGGTCGGCTGAAAAAATATTCCAAGAGGTCGCAGGCCGCCACGTCGCACCCGTTTCCGTAACTGACCATTTTGCTGAACCGGATTCCCAGGCCTCCGGCAATCTGGCCGAGATCGGCGCAAAGCCCCCCGCTCTGGGAAAGAAAGCCCACCGGGCCGGTCTCCCGGGAAAAGTTTTGTCCGGGGAGGATCGTCAAGCCGCTCTCCGGGCAATAAATACCGAAGCAGTTGGGGCCCAAGATCCGCATGCCGCCCCGGGCGAATCGGGCGATCTCCGCCTCCAGTTGCCTTCCTTCCGGAGTTCCCGTCTCCTTGAACCCGGAGGTCAGAATTTCGACGCCCTTGACCCCTTTGTCCCGGCATTCTTCCAAGGCTTTTAGGAGGGTCGAAGCCGGAATCGTGATGATGGCAAAATCCACCGGCTCGGGGATTTCCGGCAGCGACTTGAAGACCTTTAGCCCGTTGATCTCCCCGCCTTCAGGGTTCACCGGGTAGATCTTTCCCCCATACCCGATTTCCTGAATGGCGCTGAGGATGATATTGCCGAACTTGGTCGGGTCCGCCGAGGCCCCGATGACAGCCAGCGTCTCCGGATAAAAGATCGGTTTGAAAGCTTCATTCAAGGAATAAACCACCTTTGCCCCCCAGCCTTTCCTGAGCGCCCTACCCTATTTTCAGGACCCGGCGCAGGATTTTTCCGGAAAAATTTTTGGGAATTTCCGGAATGAGAGCCACCTCCCGGATTTGTTTGTATTCGGGGACGCGCTCGGCCACAAAATCCATCAGTTCGTCCGGTTCGACCACCACACCCGGATGCAGGACCACAAACGCCTTGGGGCGTTCCCCGAAGCCGGGGTCCGGAATGCCGACCACGGCGCAGTCCCGGACCGCCGGGTGTTCCATCAAGATCCCCTCCAGTTCCGCAGGGGCGAATTTGTGCTCGCCCCGCCGGATCATCTCTTTTTTTCGGTCAAGGATATACACGTAGCCTTCGGCGTCGCGCCAGGCGATGTCCCCCGTGTAAAGCCACCCGTTCCGAAGAGCGAGTTTGGTGTCTTCCGGATGTTTCCAGTATCCCCGGAAAACATTGGGTCCGCGCACCGCCAACTCTCCGGGTTCCCCCGCGGGCATTTCTTCGAGCCCTTTTTCCCAATCCATGATACGGTCTTCCATGTCGCTGACCGCGATGCCCACCGACCCGTCTTTGATTCTCGCGATCGGGTTGGCATGGGTCGTCGGGGAAGCTTCGCTCAGCCCGTAGTGGCGGGCCACGGGAACTCCAAACCTCCGGCGAATGCCCCAAGCGATGGGAGGCGGAAGAGGCGCGGCCCCCGCCCAGATCAGCCGCAGGGAGGAAACATCGTAGTTCGCCCCATGAGGCAGGTTCAAGAGGGCCAAAAGGGCCGGGGGAACCGCAAATAAAACGGTAACCCGATGCTTTTCAATGAGACGAAGGCATTCTTCCGCCTCAAAGCGAGCCAGGGTGATTTGGGTCGCCCCGAGATAGACAGCCCCTCCTAAGTAATACGTCAGCCCATAGATGTGGTTGAAGGGAAGAAAACTGAGGAAAACATCCTCTTGGCGGGCTTCCACCGCGCCCATGGATTGGAGGATGTTGGCCACGAGGTTGAAATGGGTGATCATGACCCCTTTGCTTTGACCGGCAGTTCCCGAGGAGTAGGGCAGCGCGGCCAAATCGGCCTCCGGGGCAAGGGCGGGAAAGGAGGCGCGCGGGGAGTGCTTTTCCAAAAGGGCCGGGAGGGAAAAGAGATTGCCGTTCCCTTTCATTTCCCCCCGGGTCAGGATGATCTTTTCGACGGTCGGGAGGCCGGGCAAAATACCCAAAACCTGGGGAAGCAGCTTATTTTGGACGAAAAGGATTTTACTTCCCGAGTCGGCGACCTGATGCTGAACCTTGCGGTCCCGATAGGTCGGATTGATCGGCGAAACGACCGCCCCGGCCTTCAAGGCGCCGTAAAAGCCGACAAAATACTCCCAGCCATTGGAGAGGAAAAAAGAAACCCGATCTCCCCGCTGAATCCCCCATTGTTCGAAAATGCCGGCGAGCACGTCGCTTTCCCGGTCCAGATCCGCAAAGGTCAACGTCCTTGCCCCGGAAGGATCTATCACCGCCGGTTTTTGGGGAAGACGCCGGGCCGTATTTTGCAGAAGCTCAAAAACCGGGATCTTCGGATATGTCAGCGACGGCCGCTGCCACTTGAGGGTGTTCGTCATTTTGCTGTTTCTTTGGACGGGCTGTCGGCATTGGTTTCTGTCTGCCCGGTGGGGGGTAAAAAGGAATCCGGCCCCAAAGCCTTCAGCTCCTTCAAGATGGGAAAGGGGTAATTCGAAACATTTTTGCTGACCCCGCACCAAATCGGCCAGAGCGCCCGGCGGTCTGTTTTCCGGATGCTCAGGGCCCCCACGGGAGTCGGGAAGGACAAACCGCTTAAAGCCTCCATGACCTTGTCGGATTCAAATGAGGAGGCTTTTTTCATCGCTTCGAGGAGGGCATAAATACTTACATACCCGCTTAGGGCGTTTATCCCCGGATAGCGGCCGGTCTTGCTCCGGTATTTGTGGACAAAATCCTGCGTTTCCCTTCCCTCCAAGAACCAGAAAGGGAAAGTGTTGATTCCCCAAACCCCTTCCGGGCCTTCTTTATGCAAAGCCGCCAGAATTTCCTGATGGGCGCTTTCCAACTCAAAATGGACGATTTTTTTGAAATAATTCTGCTTCTTGGCGGTCTGGGCGAACCGAAGCCATTCTTTGCCGCCCAGATGGCTCAGGCAGACCCCGGCTTTGGAGGAGAGGACGGTCCTCACCGAGGCTTCGTAGTCATCTGGATGATCCGAAAGAAAAAGCTCCCCGGCGGCGACGGTCTCGGGTTTCAATCTGCGGAGCGCTTCCCAGAAATATTTGGCCCAGCTCTTGCCGGAGACGGAGCCTCGGGCAAGAAGAAAAAACCGATTTTGTGAAAATTGAGCGGCCGTCCGCACGGCGGCCCGTTGGAAGGCCTCCGGAGCCGGGCTGATCCAGAAGAGGTTGGCGGGTTCCTTTCCGGAGGAACCCGCCTCGAGAAAATCAACCGGAAAAACCAGGAACGGGATCTTTTGTTCTTGGGCGGTCCCGGCTATGGGCAGAATGGATTCCTGCCCCACTTGACCCAATAGAAAATGGATGCGTTCTTCGACCAGGAACTCCCGCAGGTCCTTTAAATCCCTTTCCCGGTTGAATTTTCCGCCCCGAAGCGCCAGAAGAAATTGGATCCCCTGCTTTCCTTCCCGGGCATTCACTTCGGCCGCCGCGATTTCCGCCCCCCAGAGATAGGATTTGAAACCACTCTCCGCCTCGTTCGGAGGAGGGCCGAGGAGTCCTATTCTCATCGGTTCGACGGCCGAGACGCCTGCAGCAAAGAGAAGGATAGCCGAAAGGAGGAGAATAAAAATGAGGGGTGACAATTTTAGCGGGCTGCTTATTTTTTTCGATTCGAGCATGGGAAAAAGCCGTTTGTAAAGGAGGAAAACTATTTGATTTATAAGTATTTAAAAGAATTATTTACTTCGAGGAAGTAGGCCAAAAGGTAAAGAAGAGTCCTCGACCTCAACCTATTCTATCACAAGGAATGGGGCCGATAGGAATGAAAAAATGGAAACATTTGTAACCCTTCAGTCAAGGGTGGGAAGCCGCTACGGATTCAGGTCCGGCGTGAATAGCAGGAGGCGCCCTGGCCTGGGGGTCCGGGCGCTACTCTTGGAATCATAGGCGCTGATTTCTTCATGGAGGGGGCGGGGGCCAAGGCCTCCCGCCACTGAGATCGGAGTCTCAGGGTTTTCTCCGATTCTCGGCTCCTCCCGACCGATGCTTCCGGCGCGTACCGCCCGGACCCCCAGGCCAACAACAAAGCCTGCCGCCCCCCCGTCACTGAATGGGCACCTTTTAAAGCCTTTTTAGAACTTGACGAAAACAATAAAATTTATTAATCTTATTTATTTAGTCCTAATTTTCTGGCTGGTCATTAAATTCTCATTATGTTCGATTCCCTGACGGAAAAACTGGGTTCGGTCTTTAAAAAGCTTCGGGGCCATGGAAAGCTTTCGGAGCAAAATATCAATGAGGCCCTAAAGGAAGTGCGCCTTGCCCTTTTGGAGGCGGATGTCAACTTCAAGGTCGTGAAGGATTTCATCGACCGCATTCGCACCCGGGCGGTGGGGCAGGAGGTTTTGGAGAGCCTCACTCCCGCCCAGCAAGTGGTCAAGATTGTTCATGAAGAGCTCATTTCTCTGATGGGGGGGGTCAACACCGGGCTGGCCTTGTCTTACAAGCCCCCGATCCCTTTCATGTTAGTGGGGCTGCAGGGCTCCGGCAAAACAACCAGCGCCGCCAAATTGGGGAGATATTTAAAGGATAAGGGCCGAAAGCCCTTTCTGGTTCCTGCGGATGTTCAGCGGCCGGCGGCCATCGAACAACTGAAGAAGCTCGGAGAGCAGCTGGGAATTCCGGTTTTTGATCCGGATCCGAAGGAAAGTCCTCTGAGGATTTGCCAGAAAGCTCTGGCCTGGGCAGATGGGGAGGGCGGGGACGTCCTGATCATCGATACGGCGGGACGCCTCCATATCGATGAAGCCCTCATGAAGGAACTGGGGGAAATCAAGGGGGCCGTCAATCCCCGGGAGATCCTGCTCGTCGCCGACGCCATGACCGGTCAGGATGCGGTCAATGTGGCCAAAAAATTCGACGAGACCCTCGATCTGCAGGGTGTGATCCTGACCAAACTGGACGGAGACGCCCGGGGCGGGGCCGCGCTTTCGATCAAATCGGTGACGGGAAAGCCCATCAAGTTCATCGGCGTCGGGGAAAAACTGGATGCCCTGGAGCTTTTCCACCCCGACCGGATGGCGTCACGCATTCTGGGCATGGGCGACGTTCTTTCGCTGATCGAAAAAGCCCAGGAAACCATCGATACGCAAAAGGCGCAGGAGTTAGAGCGCAAGCTTCTCAAGGACAAATTTTCGCTCGAGGATTTTCTCGAGCAGCTCCAGCAGATTAAAAAGATGGGGTCCATCGAGCAGATTCTGTCCATGATTCCGGGAATGGGGAGAATGAAACTTCCGGCCAACCTTGAGGGGAGCGAAAAGGAACTCGTAAAAGTGGAAGCCATCATCCACTCCATGACCCGGGAGGAACGGCGCAGCCCGGAGATCCTCAACGGAAGCCGTCGGCTGCGCATCGCCAAAGGGAGCGGGACTTCGGTCCAGGATGTCAACCAGCTTCTCAAGCAATACCTGCAGACAAAAAAAATGATTCGGCAGTTCAAAAAGGGAGGGATCCGAGGATTCGCCAAAGGGCTTTTCTCCTAAGACCATTCACCACCGAGGGCACAGAGAACACAGAGCAACGAACCGAAGCATTGAAACAAAAGAGCTTTAAAAAATTCGGTGGCCAAGAAAAGTTGAGGGTTTCGCAAGAGGTCGTCACTCCGGCGGAATGACGAATAGGGGTTTAAAAATATTTTTGCGAACCCGGCAAATTTTTTTATGAAATGATCAAAATCGTTTTTTTCCTTTTTGGATCCTCCAGGCACTCGTTCGGGATAGATTCCAAGAGCAGAGCGGATAAACAGAGGGAATTCGGCAAGGAAAATCGTTCATTTTTAGCAGGGAGGTGAAAACAGAACATGGCTGTGACTATTCGTTTGACCCGCATGGGTGCAAAGAAGAAACCTTTTTACCGCATTGTGGCTGCGGATTCGCGGTTTTCCCGGGACGGACGGTATCTCGAGGTCGTGGGAACTTATGATCCGAACCCGAACCCCCCGGCCATCAAGTTCAACCAGGAGTTGGTTGCCGGCTGGTTGAAAAAGGGGGCCAACCCGACGGCGACGGTAAAGAACCTGATGAAGAAAGCGGGTCTTTCCCTCAGCAGGTCGGAAAAGCCGGGGACGGCGGCGAAAGCCGATTGATCTTGCCCGCAGGGTCTGCCGTTACGCGTTTTTCATGGATATGAATCGTCTCTCGCCTGGCCGCGTTTCTACCGCGCGCAGAGGAGGGGAATAACCAAAACGGAAAGGGGGCGAAATTCCATGGAGATGAAAGAGCTGATTCGGTACATCGCCAAGGCTCTGGTGGACAATCCTGAGGCGGTCGAAGTTTCGGAGGTTGAAGGGGAGCAAACCTCCGTCCTTGAGCTCAAGGTTGCCAAAGAAGACCTCGGAAAAGTCATCGGCAAACAGGGGCGCACGGCGCGGGCGATGCGCACGATCCTAAGCGCGGCTTCGACCAAGATCCGGAAACGAGCGGTGTTGGAGATCATTGAGTAAAACGGCCATGGAAGACACGCTGCTTTGGGTCGGCCGGATCGTCAAAACCCAAGGTATCAAAGGCCAAGTCAGACTTTTTGCCTCGGGGGAAGGGGGAACCGAAGCCTTTCCCAGAGGAACCGTCGTTTACCTTAAGGACCCGCAGGGAACCCGGAAGAGACAGGTGACGGTGGAGAATTCCCGGGTCCGGCACCCTTTTACCATCCTGGGGTTTCGAGAGATCCAACGAATCGAGGAAGCGCAGGAATGGGTCGGCTGTTCGGCTTTCATCGACAGAGGAAGCCTGGCGGCCCTCCCCCCGGATGAGTTCTACGCCTATCAACTCCTCGGGCTGCAAGTGAAAACGGATCAGGGCGCTGCCCTGGGGGTTTTGGAAGAGATCATCCCGACCGGGAGCAATGATGTTTTTGTGGTCCGCAAAGACGGAAAGGAAATTCTCCTTCCCGCGACGGACGAAGTGGTGATCCGGGTCGATGTCGCTAAAAAGGAAATGACCGTCCGGCTGCTCGACGGACTGTCGCCCGAAGATGATATTTGATGGTCTCGTAAAAAGTCCATCTGCGGCGTTGCGCTTCAACTTCGTCGTTGCGGCCCCTAAGGGGCCTCGCTCCTCAGTTTTTGCGCGCCTTGCAGCTGGAGCTTTTTACGAAACCATTGGCATATGTATTTTTCCGTGAAGATGATATTTGATATTCTGACGATTTTTCCGGGAATGTTTTCATCCCCCCTTTCGGAGAGCCTGCTGAAGAAGGCCCTGGACAAAGGGATCCTGGAGATTCGGATCCGGAACCTTCGGGATTACACGGAAGACAAGCACCGGATGACGGATGACTACCCCTACGGGGGCGGGGCGGGCATGGTCATGAAACCTGAACCGGTCATCCGGGCCGTGGAGGAAATTAAAAGCCGGAATCCGGAGGCCCGTTCCATCCTCCTGACCCCCCAGGGGGCGCCGTTTCAGCAGGAGGTTGCGCGCGAGATGAGCGCCCATGCTCACTGGATCCTGATTTGCGGGCGGTACGAGGGGCTGGACGAAAGGGTGCGCCTGACGGCGGTGGACCGGGAAATCTCCATCGGCGATTACGTGCTTACGGGAGGAGAGATTCCGGCTCTGGTGCTCATCGATGCCGTGAGCCGGCATGTTCCGGGTGTTTTAGGTTGTGCCGGATCGGTGGAAGAGGATTCTTTCGTCCAGGGACTCCTGGAATATCCTCAGTATACCCGGCCTCCTGTTTTTCGGGACCTGGCGGTTCCCGAAGTTCTCCTCTCGGGAAACCATGCCCAGATTGAACGCTGGCGGCGGCGGGAGTCCTTGCGAAGAACGTGGATCCGGCGGCCCGACCTTCTGGATCGAGCGCCGCTGTCCGCAGAGGACCGGGCTTTTTTGGAAGAATTAAAAGACCAAGGAAAATAATCACCGCAGAGCGCGCAGAGAACGCAGAGAAAAAGCCGAAACAAAACGCCTAAAATAAAAAGGCCGGTCAGCCAACCAAAACCTAAAAACGAAATTATATTATTTCGGTTTGCTTTTGGCTTAAATTTGGGATCTTTCTCTGCGCCCTCAGCGCTCTCTGCGGTAGAAATTTAGAAAACAGTCAAGATAGTTGGAGGTTGTCATGAGAGCCATTGAACAGATGGAAAAAGAACAGATGCGCATGGATCTCCCGGATTTTCGAGCGGGAGACACGGTGAAGGTTCATGTGAAGATCAAAGAGGGGGAAAAAGAGCGGATCCAGGTTTTCGAAGGAATCGTGATCCGGAAACGGGAGGGGGCCAGCCGGGCCAGCTTTACCGTGCGCAAGGTATCCTACGGGGTGGGCGTGGAAAGGATCTTTCCCTCCCACTCTCCGATCATCAACCAGGTGGAAGTGGTCCAGCGCGGCAAGGTTCGCCGGGCCAAACTTTACTACCTCCGCAATCTCAAGGGGAAAGCCGCGCGGATCAAAGAACGGAAAGCGAATTAGCTGGTCTCGTAAAAAGTCCATCTGCGGCGTTGCGCTTCAACTTCGTCGTTGCGACGCACCCTGTAGGGGCGAGCGGCGCTCGCCCGATACGGGCGTCCAGCAGGACGCCCCTACACCCGAAACCATCATTCCGATGACTTTTGGGGAGATCCCCATTTTTTAGTGGAGAGGTGCGTGGACCCCTTTGAAAAGGAAATCCGCGCCGAAGGGTTTACGCTCGTGGCCGGACTGGATGAAGCCGGGAGAGGTCCTCTCGCGGGTCCGGTAGTGGCCGCGGCCGTTGTTTTGCCCCCCCGGGCCCGCTTGCCGGGGGTCGATGATTCCAAGAGACTTTCCGCCAGGCAGCGCGAAGAGACTTTTTTCCTTCTTCGGAAAAGAGCCTCGGCCATCGGGGTCGGGATAGTCGAGGCGGAGGAAATCGATCAATTGAACATCCATCGAGCTTCCTTGAGAGCCATGGAAAAAGCCGTGGCCGCTCTTCCCTGTCTCCCCGATTTCCTCCTGATCGACGGTCTCTTCACGCTGAATCTTCCCCTTCCCCAGAAGGCCATTGTCAAGGGCGACCAAAAATGCCTCTCGGTCGCGGCCGCCTCGATTGTGGCCAAGGTCACCCGCGATCGCATCATGATTGCCCACCATCGGGAGTACCCGGAATATAACTTTGCCCGCCACAAAGGGTATGGGACCCGGGAACACCTTCAAGCCATAGAAAAATATGGCCGTTGTCCCCTCCACCGTCTGACGTTTCGGCGAGACAACAAACCTGTCCTCCTATGACCCAAGATCGTCTCTCCCTCGGTAAAAAAGGCGAAGACCTCGCCGTGACCCTGCTAAAGGCCATGAAGTACCAAATCCTCGAACGAAACTACCGGTGTCTCCTGGGAGAGATGGACATCATCGCCCGGGAAAAAGGAAGCTTGGTCTTTGTGGAGGTGAAAACGAGGGCGACGAAAGATTTCGGAGGTCCGGCGGCGGCCGTCCACGAAAAGAAGCAGCGCCAGCTCTCGCGGGTCGCGCTCTTGTATTTGAACCACAAGAAAATTCGGGACGTTCAGGCCCGGTTTGACGTCGTGGCCGTGGACCTCAGCGGTTCCAGCCCGAGGATCGAAGTCATTCAGAATGCCTTTGATCTGCTTTACGAATGATGGTTTCGTAAAAAGTCCATCTGCGGCGTCGCGTTTCAACTTCGTCGTTGCAGCGCACCCGTAAGTGCGCTTCACTCCTCAGTTTTTACGCGCCTGGCATCTGGAGCTTTTTCCGAAACCATCAGGAAGGATACGCAGATTTTTATGATGAATAATGATGAACTCGTAAAAAGTCTGAAAATGGGCTATTCCGTCATTCCCGTGAAAACGGGAATCCAGTCTTTTCAATATCTTGGCAGATTCTGGATTCCCGCCTGCGCGGGAATGACGACTTTTTACGAAACCATCAATAATAAAAGACCGTAATGGAACTTTCGATTTTCCAGGATCAGAAAAACCTGCCTGAACAGGTCATAGAGGCGTTGGCTCGGAAGCCCATTGATTACTTGGAGCAGGCGGCCTTCAGAAAAAGGCACAAGAGCGGCCCAACCCCCTGGGAGGGAGGGGGAGTTCTTCTCCCTTTGTTTTATCGAGCGGAAGAGACAAAAGAAGGGGCCGCGGGGGAATTTGTCTTTCTCCTGAACAAGCGATCTCAGAACCTTCCGCAGGGGGGGGACCTCTGCGCCCCGGGAGGCGGAGACCACCCGCTCATGGATGCCGGCGCCCAGCAGATCCTTGATTCGGGGATTTTCCCCAGCCTGCAGAGCCCGGCCCTGCGAAAAGCCAAAGAGCGAGGCAAGGATGGCTACCAAACGATTCTATATTATTGGGGCAATGCCCTGAGGGAAAGCTGGGAGGAAATCCGCCTCAGCACGTTCAACGTGGATTTTTTGGGCCCCCTGCCCACCTACCGGCTGCAGTCGCGCCGCTGGATCATTTTTCCCCTGGTCGGGCAGGTGCGTGAGAAATGGACCTACCACCTCAGCCCGGAAGTGGAAAAAATCGTCCCGATCCCTCTGTCCGCGTTCTATCGCCCGGAGAGCTACGGTGTCTACTCTCTGGAAATCCCCGAGGAAATGACCGCCAAGGGCATTCCGAATCCCTGGGTGTTCCCCTGCCTCATCGCGGAGGGGGAAGGAGAGGAAGAGATCCTCTGGGGCGCGACCTTTCATATCATCCAGAACTTTTTAAGGAGCGTTTTTCCTTTTCCGCTCCCCCCTCCGGTTGGCAAAAGAGTCATCCGTCGTCCCCTCCTGCGAACCTATCTCTCCGGAGAATGCTCTTCTTAGCCCTTCCCTTTTCTCCAGCTGTCTTTAAAGCGCTTTTTTGAGTGGAGGCAATGTAACCCCTCAGTTACGGGTGGCCGGCCGCAACGGATTGGGGTCCGGATTAAAGGCCAAGAGGCGCCCCGGCCTGGGGATCCGGTCGGTCCGCTTGGAACCACAAGGCGGTGGTTTCTTCGTGGAGGGGGCGGGAGCCAAGGCCTCCCGCATCCTTTTGCGGAGGTTCGGTGCTTTCTTCGATTCTCTGCCCATCCCGGCCGATGCTTCCGGCGCGTACCTCCCCGACCCCCAGGCCACAACAAAACCTGCCCTGGACCCCCCGTCACTGAAGGGTTATGGGGCAAAGATAAAACTATTTGACAGAAACGGTTGAAAAGTAGTAAATTTCCAAGACTTCCTGAAGGAATGTTTTGGAAGAAAGGAACTTGTCTATGGATTCAATCTGGTCCACTCTTGTAATCCAGATCCTCCACGGGCTGGCGTATGGGATGCTGCTTTTCTTGGTCTCATCAGGCTTGACCTTGGTTTTTGGCATGATGAGTGTCCTGAACCTCGCTCACGCCTCTTTTTACATGCTGGGGGCCTACTTCTCGTATCAGATGCTGAAGTGGATCGGCAACTTCTGGATCGGGTTGCTCATCTGCCCGATTCTGGTCGCGATGCTGGGAATCCTGATGGAACGGTTTCTCCTGCGCCGCGTCCATGCGGGCGGGCACGTCCAGGAGTTCGTCCTTACCGCCGGGATCGCCTTTGTGATCATGGAATCGGTGAAATGGATTTGGGGGACGGAGCCCTTGCCCGTGCCCATTCCGGCTGCTTCTTTCCGGGTCCGTGATGGTTATGGGCAGCGTCTATCCGGTCTATCGGCTTTTTATTCTCTTTTTCTCCATCGGCATTCTTGCTTTAATGGCCTACATTCTCCTGAAGACCCGTTTGGGAATCACGGTTCGAGCCGCGGTTTCGGACCGGGATATGGTCAGCGCCCTGGGGACGAATACCCCCTTCGTGTTTATGCTGGTCATGGGCATCGGGACCTGGCTGGCTGGCGTGGCCGGGGTCATTGCCGGGCCTTTCATCAGCACCTACCCCGGCATGGCCGGAGAGATTCTGGTTGACTGTTTCGTCGTTACCGTTACGGGGGGGCTGGGCAGCCTGATGGGGGCGGTTTTGGCTTCGTTCATCCTCGGGCAGATCTCCTCCTTTGGAATTCTCCTCATTCCCCGTTTCGCCATCGTTTTTACCTTCCTGCTCATGGCGATTGTTCTGATCATCAAGCCCTCCGGGCTCTTCGGAGAGAAGGGATAAGGAGGGCATCATGAACAAAAAGAACTGGATCATCGGAATTCTGGTTGGCATCCTTGCCGTTCTTTTCCCCTATCTGGCCCCCAAGTTTCAACTGCGCATGGCCACGGAAATCATCATTCTCACCCTTTTCGCCATGACCTGGAAGATGATGTTAAACGAGGGGGGCATGTTCTCCTTCGGACATGCCGTTTATTTCGGGTTGGGCGCCTACGCTTCGGTTATAGGCTGGCTTCATATTCCCGGGCTTTCTTTCCTAAGCGGGATTCTCCTGGGGGCCTTGTTCGCGGCGCTGGTGGCATTTGTCCTGGGAGCCTTCTTAGTGCGGATGAGCGGAACCTACTTTGCCCTCCTCACCTTGGCTTTTAACCAGCTGATCTGGGCGATCGTGTGGAAGTGGCGGGATGTAACCGGGGGGGACGACGGCCTGGGCAAATTTCCAAAACCCGAACTGTTCGGCCTGGCGATGAAAGACCCGGCCACGTTCTACTATGTTTCCCTCGTCATCATCGGCGCCTGCCTCTTCGCCTGCTGGTATTTCACTCGCACTCCCTTGGGCAATATCTGCATGAGTGTCAAGTCCAACGAAGAGCGGGCGCAGTTTATCGGATTTAATGTCAAGGCCTCCAAGCTGGTCTTCTTGACCCTCCTCGGTTTTATGGCGGGGATTTCCGGAGCGCTCTATGCCCAGTTTCAGGAATTCATTGCCACCAGTGTCATTGACGGGGCCATGTCCACCAACGTCCTCTTTATGGCCTATATCGGCGGGATCGGCTATTTCTGGGGGCCGATCATCGGCTCGGCGATTTTTGTTTATCTTTCCGAGTATTTAAGCAGTTTTACCGACCGTTGGGAGTTTATCTTGGGAGTCATTTTTATCCTGGTCGTACTCTTTGCCCCCCAGGGGATCCTGGGAACGATCCGCAGAAAAAAGTAGGAGGACCTTGTTATGGCCGAACGGTCCGGGAATGGGAAAAATATTCTGGAAATGAAGGATGTTTACAAAGATTTTGATGGCCTTGAGGTTCTCTTCGGCATCAATTTGGGCATCCATGAAAGTGAGCGTCATGCCATCATTGGACCCAACGGGGCGGGGAAAAGCACCATTTTCAATTTGATAACCGGTAGATACCCGGTCAGCAAGGGGAAGATTTTTTTCAAAGGGGAAGATGTTACCGGAGTTTCTCCGTACAAGCTCAACCGTCAAGGCCTTTCCCGCTCTTTCCAGATCACGAATATTTTCAAGACCATGACCGTTTTTCAAAACGTCCGCAACGCGATTCTTTCCAGGAACAAGATTCGCTTCAACCTCTTATCACGCCTGGACAAAATGGAAGCGATCAACCGGCAGACGGAAGATGTTCTCAGGCAGATCGGACTCCAGGAAAGAAAAGATATCGTCTCCGGTTTACTCTCTTACGGGGAACAGCGCGCCCTTGAGATCGGCCTGACGATTGCGACGGAGCCGAAGCTCATTCTTCTTGATGAGCCCACGGCCGGCATGTCCTCAGAGGAAACCCGGGAGGCGGTAAAGCTGATCGGCAAAGTTACCGAGGGGAAGACGCTGATCATCGTGGAACACGACATGGAGGTCGTCTTCAGCCTGGCCGACCGGATTACGGTCCTTTACTATGGGGAAGTATTGGCGTCCGGTCCGCCGGAACAGATTCGTAACGATCAGAAGGTAAAGGATGCTTATTTAGGCGAGGAGCAAAGGGAGGATTAGGCTATGTTATTGGAGGTAAAGGAGCTGAATACGTTTTATGATCAAAGCCACATCCTCCAGGGAATCTCTTTGGGAGTGGATCAGGGAGAGATCGTCTGCCTCCTGGGAAGAAACGGCGTAGGGAAGAGCACGACGTTGAAGTCGATCATTGGGTTGGTCACCCCGCGCTCGGGAGAGATCATCTTTAAAGGCCGGAATGTTGCCGGGCTTCCTCCCCATACCATTGCCAAAATGGGGGTTGGGTATGTGCCGGAGGATCGCAGAATATTCCCCACCTTATCGGTTCGGGAAAATCTAATCATGGGAATCAAACCGGGGCAAAAAAGCAACGGGGACGGATGGAGCATCGAGAAGGTTTATAAATATTTTCCTACGCTTGAAAAAAGGGACAAGCAGAGAGGGGGCCATTTTTCCGGAGGAGAGCAGCAGATGTTGACGATTGCCCGCACCTTGATGGGCAACCCAAGTGTTATTTTAGTCGATGAGCCCACGGAGGGACTTGCCCCTTTGATCGTAGCCACGGTCGAGCAGGTCATTCAGGATATCCATAAACATGATATCCCGGTGCTCCTGGTCGAGCAGAACATGCGGGTTGCTCTGCGTCTGGCGGGCAGAATTTATGTCATCTCCAAGGGGAAGATCGTTTTCCAGGGAACCCGTCAGGAGCTAAAAGAAGCTCATGAGGTGCGACGAAAAGTATTTGGAGGTTTGACGTTCAAAGAAAGGCCACGTAGAGCGGCCCAATTTCAGAAAAAAGGAGGAGGTATGATTCAGAAAAGAAAGTCCGGAATCCTGTTGTTGGCGGCAATTCTCATCCTTGTTATGACCATGCCCGCCTGGGCTGCGGAACCGATCAAGATCGCCATCTTTGACCCACGTATCCGGGCCATTCAAACCGACCGGGGATACGTATGCCTGGGCCCTCCAATTCCTGGTCGAGGAGATCAACGAAAGCGGCGGGCTACTCGGACGGAAGGTGGAACTCATCGAAGAAGACAGCCAGCTCAAACCCGATGTGGCGGTACGCAAGGCCACCAAGAACGTCCTGGACGGCGTGAAGTTTATCGGAACCGGAACGGGAACGCACGTCGCCATGGCCCTGCAGCAGGTTGCCGCGAAGGAGAAAATCATCTTCTTCGGTTACGGCGCCGAAGGGGACGAGGTGACCGGGAAGCTCTGCAGCCCCTACACCTTCCGCGTTTCACCCAACACCGAGGTGCGCTCCATGGCCATCGCCAATTTTTTGGCCACGAAACCTTTCCGTAAGTTTTACACCATGAACATGGACTATGCCTTTGGCCATGATGCCGCCAAGGGCTTCATCCGCCGGGTGAAGCAGGCGATGCCGGACGCCCAGATCGTTGGGGAGGAGTACCATCCGATCGCCAACAAGGACTTCGGCCCTTATATCAGCAAAATCATCGCCGCCAACCCGGAAGTGGTCTTTACGGGGAACTGGGGAGTGGACCTGGTCAACCTGATCAAGCAGTCCCGGGACATGGGAATGAAGGCTCCCTTTATGTGTTATTACTTGAATGATCCGCTCGTGGTCATGCCGGTGGTGAAAGAAGCCGGGATCGGAAGTTGGGTTGCCGAGGCCTACATGTTGAGCGTTCGCACGCCGGCCAATAAGGACTTGCTCCAGCGTTGGGCCGCGAAAAAGAAATTCGTAGACCTTCAAAAGTGGCCGTTCGGCGCCATGGGGAAAGCTTACAACGGGACGAAATTCATGCTGGAAGCGATCAAGAAAGCGGGGACCCTGGATATTCCCACGATCATCAAGACCTTTGAAGGAATGCGCTGGGAGGGCGTTACCGGACCCATGATCATGCGGGCCGAAGACCACCAGGTGATGATGCCTGTCCCCGTGGCCGAGATGATTAAGACGACCAACGAGTTTTACCCCTTCCCATATGTGGGAGAACCCACCATGATACCCATGGAAAAAACCACGGTTCCCTTGAATGAGACCGGCTGCAACCGCAAGAAGGGTGAATTGTAGGAAGATTATTTTTCAAAGGGGCGGCGGCAGGAAAGCCGCCCCTGATAAAAAACTGAGAGAGGAGAAAAGGAAAAATGGTGAAGTTTCGGGAAAATGGGATTTTGGTATTGTTGGCATTTTTATTTTGCCTCCTCGCGACCCCGGCCTGGGCGCAGGATACGGTAACGATCGTTCAGATTGACCCTCTTTCCGGGCCCATGAAAAGCATCGGGGACATGTCGATATTCGGGGTGCAATTCGCCGTTGACGAAATCAATGCCGCGGGAGGACTCCTGGGGAAGAAAGTGAAAATCCTGGCCGAGGACCACCAGATGAAAGCGGACGTCGCCGCGCGCAAGGCCAACAAGGCAATCATGACCGATGGGGCCCAGTTTATCTTTCAGCTCACCTCCACGGCCATTGCCCAGGCCTTGATGGATGTGGCCGAGAAAAACAAGGTCATCTATGTAAATTTCGGGGCGGAGTCCGATTTCCTTACGGGGAAAAATTTCAACAAATATTCTTTCCGCACCTGCTTTACCACCACCAACCGCGCCCGCGCTTATGCGGAATTTTTCAAGACGAAGCCCTGGCGGAAGTTCTATCTCATGAACCAGGATTATGCCTTTGGCCATGCCGTGGCCGATGATTTCAAGAAAGTCATGGCGAAGGAGATTCCGGATCTGAAAATCCTGGGAACGGATTTTGCCCCTATCGGGCACAAGGATTTCGGACCTTTTATTTCCAAGATTATCGCCAGCGGGGCGGAGATCATTTACACGGGCAACTTCGGAGTGGATCTGGCGAACCTGATCAAGCAGGGAGCGCAGATGGGCGTCAAGGCCCGCTATGCCACCTATTTCATGGATGATACGGTTTTCCTGCCCGACATCGGCCAGGCCGCGGTGGGTAGTTTCGTGAACAGCACCTACCTGCCGACGATCGACACTCCGCAAAATAAAGCCTTCCTGGAACGGTGGCATAAGAAATTCAAGGACACCCAGTACCCCTGGCCGGCCGCGAACCTTGGTTATTCCTACAACGGCGCCATGTTCTTCTTCGAAGCGGTGAAGAAGGCCAAGTCCTTTGATCCCGAAGCGATCATCAAGGCCTGGGAGGGAATGGAATACAACAGTCTCGTCGGAAAACAGATCATGCGGGCCTGCGACCACCAGATCATGATGCCGGGACCCATCGGCGAAATCCAGGCCAAATCGACGATGTTCTCCCACCCCTTCGCGGGAACCCCCGTGATGATCCCGCTGGATAAGGTGGCTGTCCCCATCAGTGAGACGGGAAATCCGCGGTGCAAATAGAGAGTGGCAATTTTATAGAAGAAGTTAACCGGAGGGATGGGAGGTCGAACATCTTCCATCCCTTTTTTATAAAACAGAAAAGGAGAAAATCGATGCCTCAAAAAATCGGAAAACTTGCCGTGATCGGATTAGGAACGTTGGGAACCCAGATTGCCATCCAGGCCGCCTATCATGGGTGCAGCGTCCGCGGATACGATCAGGACCCGGAGATCTTCACGAAGACCATTCAGAAGGTGAAAGGGATGATGAAGATTCTGGGCAAGGGTCCGACCATGCCTGTCTGAAGAATGGGAAAAGGCTTCCTCCAAAGTCAAGCCTGGCGAAGGATTTAGCCGAAGCCTGTCACAGGAAGCGGATTTAGTCATCGAAGCGGTGCCCGAAGTCCTGGAGTTGAAAAGAAAAATTTGGGCGCAGATCGATTCCTTGGCCCCCAAGGGAGCGCTTCTGGCCACGAACAGCTCCTCCATACCCAGTCTCCCGAATTGAGAGCGCCACCCAGAGACCGGAAAAATGCTTGAACATTCATTTCTATCAGCCCGCCGTCGGCATGAATATTGTGGACGTCATGGGCGGAACCAAAACGGCTCCCGAGGCGATTGAAAGTGTAAAGGAATTTGTGCGTTCCATCAGCTGCATCCCTCTTGGGGTAAAAAAAGAGATTCTGGGCTTTTGCTTCAACAGCGTCTGGCGGGCCATTAAGAAACAGACTCTTTACATGTGGGGCAATGGTTTTGTGGATTTCCGGGATATTGACCGGGCCTGGATGGTTTTTACCGGAATGAAGCAAGGCCCCTTTGGTTTGATGGATTTGGTCGGGCTGGATGTCGTCAAGGATATCGAAATGTCTTATTACAGCGAATCCAAGGACCCCCAAGATATCCCCCCTAAGGCCTTGAAGGATATGATCGAGAGGAAAGAGCTCGGGGTCAAAACCGGGAAAGGGTTTTATACGTATCCCAACCCTGAATATGCCAAACCCGATTTCTTGAAACCTTGATGGTCTCGTAAAAAGTCGCATCAATCGATGGTTTCGTAAAAATTCTCGTTGAAGCGTCACCCTGGCAAAAGCCGGGGCTCAGACTCCTTGAAATAACTGGATTCCGGCTTTCGCCAGTATGGACGAATTTTATGAAATTACTGACTTTTTATGAAACCATCAACCTTAAGGACAGGGAATAGAAGAGGGGCGAGAGGTTAACCCTCTTTCCCCTCGAGAGAAGCGAACTCTCTAAGCAGTTCTTTCTGGCGCTTGCTCAACGTGGAAGGAACTTTCACGATGACCTGGACGTGCTGGTCCCCTTTTCCGAACCCGTTTAGATGTTGAATGCCCTGGCCGCGCAACGTAAAAACCTGACCGGTCTGCGTCCCGGGAGGGATGGAAATCTTTTTGCTTCCATTTAGCGAAGGCACTTCAAACTCCGTCCCCAACGCCGCCTGAGGGAACGAGATGGGGATCTGGCAGACGATATCGTCCTCGTGGCGCTCGAAGAAGGAATCGGGTTCCACGTGCAAGATCACAAAAAGATCGCCTCGTCTTCCGCCCTTTTCCCCCTCCCCTCCTTCCCCGCTGACCTTCAAGCGACTTCCCGTATCTACGCCGGCTGGGATTTTGATGGGAATCTTTTGGAAAACCTTGGTCCTGCCGGTTCCGCGGCATTCCTTGCAAGGAGAGGGGATAAAAGAGCCCTGGCCCCGGCAGCGCGAGCAGGTGCTGCGTAAAGTGAAGAAACCCTGGGAATGGGTCGTCTGACCGGTTCCCTTGCAAGCGGGGCAGGTTTCCTTTTTTGTCCCCGCTTGCGCCCCCGACCCCCCGCAGTTCCCGCAGGACTGCAGGCGCTCGAACTCGATTTCCTTTTCCTTGCCCAAGGCGGCATCCATGAAGGAGATGGTCAAATCGTACCGGTAATCCGGACCTTTTTGGGGGCCTGAAGACCGGCGTCGTCCCGTGCCTAAGCCGAAGAAGTCTTCGAAAATGTCGCCGAAACTGGAAAAGATGTCTTCGAAACCGGAAAAACCGGAAAATCCCGTCCGGCTCAGCCCTTCGTGGCCATACCGATCATAAAGATCCCGTTTCTCCGGGTCCCTCAAAACCTCGTAGGCTTCAGACGCCTCTTTGAATTTTTCTTCCGCCTCGTTGTTTCCTGGATTGCGGTCCGGATGATGCTGGAGGGCTAACTGGCGGTAAGCTTTTTTGATATCCCCTTCGTTGGCGCTGCGGGGAACACCCAAAACCTCATAATAATCTCTCTTGGTCATACGCTTTCCATCTTCTCCCGTGTTAAAAATATTACCATTTCAAACCTTAAAGTCAAGATTGCGAACCTCTGAAAATCCTTTGAAAAATAAAAAAGGGAGCCCCGGATCAAGCTCCCTTTTCGTTAAGGATTTGATCGACGCTCAGGTCATTTTCACGACAATGTCGCCGATGATATTGGCCGCCTCGTCCTCCCGATCGGCGGCATTGGAAAGATGGCGGTAAATTTCCCGCATCTTGAGCATGTAAACCGTATCCGTACCTTTGAAAAGGTCCGCCAAGGCCAGGTGATAGGCTTTTTCCATTTCGTTTTCCTGGGCCTTGGCTTTGGTGGCATGCTCTAAGGCGATATTCGGATATTTCTGGATGAGACGGATCGAATCGTTGAGCTCGTGGGCCGCCTTGCGGAGAATATCGATCATTTCAATAATATGGCGGTTGGCTTTGACCTCGTAAATTTCCATTTCATCGACCGTGCGGTCCGCGTAATCCATGACGTCGTCGATGGCCCGGGAAAGAGAAAAAATATCCTCGCGGTCAAACGGGGTGACAAAGGTCTGGTTCAGCTCTTCGATGACGATCCGGCGAAGTTCATCCGCCTCCCGCTCGATCTGTTTGACCCGTTCTCGTTGCGGGGTTTGACCGCTTTCGGCCCAGGCATGAAGGGCATCCAAACCCTCCTGAACCTTTTCGGCCTGGGAATGGAGCATTTCACAAAAATCACACTTCCTTTTGCGAAACCAGCTCATTTTCCTTCTCCTGTCTTCAAGTCTCCCGCTAATTCATTTTAGGCCGAGGGCCTTTTCCCGTCCACAAAAATCATCAATTCCCTCTTTAGAAATCGGTAGGTTACAGGAAAGTGTTGATAAGAAAATGAATAAACCCTCCCAAAATCGCGGCCCCGGGAATGGTGATAACCCAGGTAAAAAAGATCTGCTTTCCTACCCCCCAGCGGACGGATCCGAGATACCGTGCAGAACCGGCCCCCAGAAGCGAGGAGGAAACAATCTGGGTCGTACTCACGGGAAACCCGAAAAGAGAGGAGAGGTAGATGACGGTCGAGGAACAGGCTTGAGCGCTGAACCCGTGGATCGGCCTGATTTTGTAAAGTCTGGCGCCCAGCGTTTTCATGATTCGCCAACCACCCGAGCTGACCCCCAGAGCGATCGCCAGAGAGCAGAAGACGATCACCCAATCCGGCACATAGAAAGCATTGTTCTCCAAAGGCTGATAAATCCTTTTCATCTCCCCGGGGGCGGCCTGATAAAAAAGAAGGAGGGAAAGGCTGATAATGCCCATGCCTTTCTGGGCATCATTGGATCCGTGGCTCAGGGCCAGCGCGATCGAAGTAAAGACCTGCATTTTTTTGAACAGCCGGTTGATGCGGCCGGGTCTGGCATCGGCGCCCGCAGAAAAAATTCGTTTTGTCAAAAAATGGCCTGCCAGCAGACCGACGATCGGGGTAAGGATGAGAATTCCCAAAACCTGCCAAACCTTGCTCCAATGGATCCATTCCCAACCGGAGCCAAGGGCGACCGCCCCGAGAAGGCCGCCGATCAAAGCATGGGACGAGCTCGAAGGCATGCCTAAATACCACCCGCCTAAATTCCAGAGGATGGCCGCAAAAACGGCGGCGAAAATTTCGGGGATGGTGATATTTTCCGGGTTGACGATTCCTTTCCCGAGGGTGTCGGCGACCGCCGTGCCCAAGAGCCAAGCGCCGAGGAATTCGAAAACGGCGATGAAAAGCAGGGCGGTCCGAGGGTTCAAGGCTCCGGTTACGACGGGGGTAACGACCATGTTGGCGCAGTCATTAAATCCGTTGGTGAACTCGAAGAGGAGCACGATGACGATCAGGAGCAAGGCAAGGATCAGGGCATTCTCTTCCATGCCTTATCCTCCGTACGCTCGGAGAAGAACCTGGATCGGGTGGAGAGTCTTGGCCCCGGTATGAGAGGCGATCTGCATTCGACAGGCCTCGCAATCCGAGAGGACGACCTTCGCCTTCCTCTCGTTAACCGCCAGGAATAATTCCCGGCCCACTTCTTCCGCCACGAGAAAGTTTTCCTTCTTCATTCCATACGTCCCCGCCAGGCCGCAGCACGCCTCGGGGAGCTCCAGGATCTTGACCCCTGGAATGAGGGAAAGAAGATCAACCGCCGGGAGACCGATCCCCAGGGCCCGAAGATGGCAGGGAGCATGATAATAAAAGGTTTCGTTCATTTCCTTGAAATCCCTGTTCAGCTTGCCCTGATCGTGCAGATGCCAAAGGAACTGAAAGATATCGGAAATATGGTTTCCTACTTCCGCTGCGCCCGGGAGGTTCAAAATCTTATGATATTCCTCGATCAGGGTCATGCCGCAGCTCGTGGAAGAGAAAACGATTTCCATATTTCCTTCGACACAATTTTTCAGGGAATTGATGTTTTTTTCGCCGAGGCGGGAAGCTAACTCCAGGAAACCGTTGGCAATTAACGGAAGACCGCAACACTCCTGGGGCGGGAGAACCACGCGGAAGCCGTTTTTTTCCAGGACCCCCACGACCGCCTTGCCGATTTCCGGGTTGAGGTAGTTGGTGTAGCATCCGTGGAAATAGGCAATGGGGATCCCGGCCCCTGCGGGCCGGGAACGAAACCAGTGGGCGAAAGGATGACGTTTGAAAGCAGGCAGGTGTGTTCTGCGGTCAAGCTTCAGGCCCCGATCCATGAGCCAGCGGGTGAAGCTCCAGGCCAAGGCCCAATTCGAAAGCGGCGCGGCAAAGCTTCCCAGCTTCTCGAAAATATGGGAGTGGCCGAGAAACCAATTTCTCAAAGAAGGCCGGTGCAGTTTTTTCCACGCCAGGCGGGAGCGCAGGTGCAGCTCCGGGATCGGGACCTTGTGGGGGCAGACCCGCTCACAGATCTTGCAGTAGTCACAATACTCGAGCCACTCGGCGGGCAGGGCCTTCTGGCGGCGGCGAAAACGCTCGGCATCGGGGCCCGCCAGCTTGGGCCCCGGAAAGAGGCCGGTGGCCTTAAAGACCGGGCAGAAGGCGGTGCAGATGGAGCATTTGATGCAGTTGTCGATATTCGGTTTCATTTTATTGTTTCACCACAGAGGGCACAGAGAGCACAGAGGTTTAATAAATGTCAGAAAAGAAAATCGCATGAAAATGTTTTTTCAAAATAGTAAGGAAACGAATTCAAAAATGATCAGAAAGCTGGATTTTTAAAATAGCGTCGAAATTCGTTAGGTAAATTTAATATTTTTCTCTGTGTTCTCTGTGCTCTCTGCGGTTAAGATTTTTTAGCGAATTCGGCGGCGTACTTTCCTGCCCAATATCCTGTTGAAACGGCGATTCCCCCTCCGGATTTTTCGTTCATGGAGTCCCCGTGGGCGATGATTCCTCCGGCGGCGAAGAGATTTGAGTAAACAACCTCGCCTTGAAGATCGACGGGTTGCAGATTTCGATTCACTTCCACCCCGAAGCCGTTGAAGGGCTGGCCGGCAGGGTTCAAAAGGGGCGAGCGAAACCACTCCTTGCGGTTTTCGGGATACCGGAGCGGAAGACCGAAAAGAGTTTCAAAAATCCGGTTCCTCCCCGAATCGAGGCCGCCGCCGACGAATTGCCCTGTGGCTAGAACGAAAGCAGAGGCTCGATGGGGGGCGTTCCTCCTGGAATCTCCGAGGGTCAGGCCGACTATTCGGGACTTCTCGATGAGCGGCGCCAGGTCCGAAAACCCGATAAAAAGGCGGCCTCCCTTTTTCTGGAAGTTTGATTTCAGAACGCCCTGGAGCCTGAGCCCGGGAACCGAGGGGGGAGGAAGAGGGATCTCGAAAATCGGCGCCCCTACCCTTTCCTGCAAATCCGACCAAACTTTTCTCGGCGAATGAATTCCCAGAACCGCCGGCAACCCCAAGCTTTCTCCGGGCCGCAAAAAAGACCGTATTTCCTTGGCGATAGAGGCGCGAAAATCTTCTTTTTCAAAAGCCGAGGCAAGACTCAAACCGTTTAAAGGCTTTTCTCCCAGATCCGGCCTTTTCAGGAGCTCCGCCCTGAAAACCGGGGCGGTTCGCCCGCTTTTGCTCAGGAGATTCAGGTTTTCGGCCGCGAAGCGGGGGAAAAAATCCTTCAGGCCTTCGAAGCCAAGGAGGAGAGCGGACCCGGGAGCAGATAGATCGCCTTGCCTAAGGGTTTCAGGGACGAGGGCGGTCGGATGTAAAGACCCGAGGGAGGTGGGAATCAGAATGTTCTTCTCACCCGAACCTTGATAGGGGTAATTTTCTGACTCGAGGATTTTTTTAAAATGGGCAAGGGCCTGCCACAGACCTTCGGCTCCGATCTTTCCATAAGGATGTTGCGAAGGGACCCGCTTGATTTCGGAAGCCGGTGCGGATAGGGGGATTTTCGAGGTGGAGGGGAAATAGCCGAGGACATCGATACAGCCCGTGGTGAGCGGAAGGGATCCTATGCCTTTGGCCAAAAGGAGGACCCTGGCCCCTAAATCCACAGCCGCCTCTGCGGCCATGAGACCAGCAAGTCCGGCGCCTATGACGATGACATCGTACATCATAAAAGACCGTGAGGGGGCGAGAGGGCAAGGAGCAAGGGATCTATCGAGAATCCCTGTTATTTTGCCGACGCGTCTAAGCTCATTCCCGAAAAAAGCTGTTGGGTAAGGTTTCTGTAAAACCCTCCAAAGCAGGGGGAAGTTGTCATTTCGGGCAAGCGGAGCGCGACCCGGAACCCAGGATTTTCAAAGAAATCTGGATTCCCGCTTTTGCCGGAATGACGGAGCAGGCGACTTTTACAGGAACCTTTGGTTTTATCCTTTCGTTTGTCCATCTTCGGCGGCGGCTCTCCGCTCTATGCCCTTTGCCCTTTGCAGCTTCATTCATGGTGGTCCAGATTGAACATCTCCGTATACAAAGCCTGAATCAATTGCTCTTCCCTGAGCTGGGGGCCCCAGAGTACGGGGCGGATGCCTTTCCACCTTTCCTCCAGGAAATGAATCAGCAGGGGAAGAGATTCCGCCGGCGTGATCTTTTCGGTTTCGGCAAGCATCGCCGCCAGCCGGTGCGAGCAAAAGCCCCCCTGGCAGGGCCCCATCCCGGCGCGGGTCCGCTGCTGAAGCTCATTCAGGCTGGGGTGAGCGATCTTTTGGATCTCCTGGATGATTTCGGTCCGCGAGACGAGCTCACACTCACAGAAGATCTCTTCCGCTCCCCGGGAACGTATCGGTTATGGCGAGCCCTTCCAATTTGGCGCCCAGGTCATGGAACCCATACCCTGGCGGGAATGGAAGAGGCTTTTCCGCCGTTGTGCAGGCGGAAGTTTTGCCGAGCTCTTTGCAGAGCGCATCCACGACCCTTTCGGCCATTAACCGATAAGTGGTGAGTTTGCCGCCGACAATCGAAAAGAACCCTTTGACGCCGTCCGTTTCGCGGTGATTCAGAGACAGAAAGTCCCTGCTGATCTCTCTCCCGTCCTCCCGGCCTTCGCGGGCGCCCATCAGGGGCCGGACCCCGGCATACGCCCGGATGGCGCGGGTGAAGGCCACTTCGGGAACCATTTTTTCGCCTTCGGAGATCAGAAGGTCCACCTCTTCTTCATTCGGGGCGGGGTTCTCGATTTCTTCCACGGTTTTCGAGGTCGTCCCCAAGATCAGGGCCGGGCCGTTGGGAACGAGAATATCGCCGCTGGAAGGGGGCCGGCACCGGTTGATAACAGTGTTCACCAAACGCCGGGTCAAGACAAGGAGGCTTCCTTTAGAAAAAAGAACCTCCAGCGACGCTCCGGCCAGGCGGGCGATTTTTCCCGCCCAGATGCCGCCGGCATTGATAACGAATCGGGACTGAATCGGGGAAATTTCCCCGGTCCGGGAATCCTTGACCTTGACCCCTTTGACGAGGTCTCGGTCTTTTAGGATTTCGATCACTTCCCGGTGGGAGAAGAATCTGGCCCCCTGTCTTTCGGCGTCTTCCACGTTGGCGCGGATCAGGCGGAACGGATCCAGAGATCCATCGGGGACCTGGATCGCCCGGGTGATCCGGGGAGAAAGCGCCGGTTCCATCTGCAGGGCATCCTGGGGGGAAACTTCCTGGGCCGGAATCCCGAGTAGTTCGCAGGCGGCGAGGAGTTTTTCGGGATAATCCGTAGGGTCTTCGGCAAGGGCGACGAAAAGTCCGCCGGAAGGCTCAAGGCAGGGAGCCGCAATTTTTTTGAGGATGAAATTTTCCGAAATGCACTCCCGCCCGGAATCCGGATCATTAACGGCGTAGCGGGCTCCGCTGTGAAGGAGGCCGTGGTTTCGCCCGGAGGTGCCGCTGGTCAGCTCCTTTTTCTCCAAAAGGATGGCATCGATCCCCCGAAGGGCGAGGTCCCGGAGAACCCCGGCTCCAGTCGCCCCGCCGCCAATGACCACAACTTCGGTTTTTAACATAATTACTTCACCACAGAGGGCACAGAGAACACAGAGCTCATTATGTAAATCTCAAAAAAAATAGAATATTCCTGATGCAAGAAAAGCTCCGGTATCAGTTTGTTTAAGCTATCATATAGTTAAAACATGAAAACGCTTTGTTTTTTGTTGATAAATTCAGCTTTTTCTCTGTGCCCTCTGTGGTGAGAATTTTAGAATCTCGGCGATGCTTTCCCAGACATAATCCGGTTGAATATCGGAGTTTTTCAAAGTCTCTCTTTTGGTGGCGCCGGTGAGAACGAGGGCTGTGGCCATGCCTGCCTTCTTCCCCATGAGGATATCCGTTTCGAGCCGGTCGCCGACCAGGAGACAGGCTTTAGGGGAAAGGCCCATGCTCTGAACGGCGACTTGAATCATGATGTCCGAAGGCTTCCCGACGATGGCTTCGACTTTTTTCCCCGTGCTTCCCTCCACGGCGCCGATCATGGCCGCGCAATCGGGGATTTCCCCCCCTTCAACCGGGCAGGTTCGATCCGGGTTTGTCGCCACAAAGTGCGCGCCCTTTTTTATAGCTTGATGAGCGATATTTAGCTTTCGATAGTCGAAGGTCCGGTCGAAGGAGGCGACGACATATTGAATTTCCTCCGCCTTTTCACTGATCCGGAATCCCTCCTGCACCATTTCGTTGATAAGAGAGGGCTCTCCGATTACATAAATAACCGCCCCCGGGGCCTGTTCGGCAAGCCATTTAGCCATGACCCGGCTGGAGTTGATCACTTCGTCGGCCGCGGTCGGGATGCCGAGACGGGTGAGCTTAACGGCGTAATCTTCCCGGGTTTGGAGAGGTTTGTTCGAGAGGAAAACGATTTTTTTGGAGGAGCCTTTCAGATTTTCGATGACTTCCCGGGCGCCGGGGATGAGCCATTCGCTCAGGTAAATGGTCCCGTCGAGATCAAAGATGTATCCGGAGTACTGCAAGGCGTCCACCTATACCCTTTCCTCAAAACGAGGAGTGAAAAGGCAAGCTTTGCAAGTCTGCATGTCTTTATCCCAATGTATTTGCCTAAGCCCTTGATTGTCAATGATAAAAAGAGCAGCCGACGGGACCCAAATCTGTTGTATTTCTATTGACAATCCCCTTCCCCTAAGATATTTTTACACCCATCAGAGTGGAAAACTTATAAGAATAAGGAGGGCCGCGGAAATGAGAGGCAAATGGATGGCCGCTTTCTTCATGTTGGTGGGCGCATTCGTGCTTTTGGCTTTTTCACCGTCCCAGGCGCAACCGATTGAAAATGAGCTTTATTTGATTACGCCGGTTTCCAAGGACGTCCACGATCCGGCTCTGAAGGCTTTTGCGGCTTACGCCAAGAAAAAATGGAACATCGATGTGAAGACCAGCGCCATTCCCAAGGGAACCCCCGTGGCCTACGGGCAGATTCTGGAATGGAAAGGAAAACCGCAGGCTGATATTTTCTGGGGAGGGGAAGGAACCCTTTTTGACGCTTTAGCCGTCGAGGGGCTATTGGAGCCGGTAAAGATTCCCAAAGCAATGTGGGATGAGATTCCGGTTACGATTGGCAAGCCCGTAGGCCTGCCCTTGAAAGATCCCAAGGGATTCTGGGTGGGAACCACCCTGGAACCGTACGGTCTGATCTACCAGCCCAAGTTGCTGAAGCGGATGGGGGTTGAGATCAAGGATTGGGATGACCTGCTCAACCCGAAGCTCAAAGGTCAGATTGCCCAGTGCACGCCGGATCGCTCAAGCTCCAGCCATGCCAGCTATGAAGTCATGCTGCAAACCTACGGTTGGGAAAAAGGGTGGGAGTGGCTGAAAAAATTGGCGGCGAACACGGGGATTTTTTCGGCCCGGTCTCGCGACGTTCCGAATGTGGTGGCCAAAGGGGAATTTGCCGTGGGCTTTGCCGTTCCCAGCTACATGGCTTTTGCCGAAGTGTTGGCCGGGTATGACGTCATGTTCGTTTACCCTAAGAATGCCTATGTGACCCCCGAACCCATGTCGGTTCTCAAGGGAGCTCCGCACCCCAAGGCCGCCCACGCGTTCATCGAATTCCTGCTGACCGAAGAGGGCCAGAAACTCTTCGCCGAGCTCGGGCTCTATCCCATCACCCCGAAGTTTAAAGTTCAAGGGCCTCCGGGCTCCAAACAGGAGATGACCGTGAATTTCACCGGCGGGATGAGGTCTTTCTTCGACACCCCCGTGGGCAACGTTTATGACGAAAAAATCGCCGGGCCCAAAAAGAGAATCGAAGAGGTGAATTCGTATTTCCGCAAAGAGATTGCGGAAAAGCACAAGGACATCGTCAAGGGAAAATAGCCTTGCTTCTTCCCTTGCTTACCGCTTAGCCGGGGGGCTCCAGGCAAGAATGCAGCCTGGAGATCCCCCGCCAGAGTCATCCCATAAAATCAAAATTGATGATCTCGTAAGAAGCTTGAAAGTACGGTTTTCCGTCATTCCTTCTGGCGAAAGCCGGAATCCAGATTTTCCACAAACTTAAAAACATCCTGGACTCCGGTTTTCACCGGAGAGACGACTTTTACGAAATAATCAAAAAAGAATCATTTTTTAATGAACATTCTGCTTCGGAGCCTCGTTAAGAGATTTGGCGCCCTGGAGGCGGTCAGCCAGGTATCCCTGGAAATTCAGGATGGAGAGCTCTTCACCCTCTTGGGCCCCTCCGGTTGCGGGAAAACGACCCTCTTACGACTGATTGCCGGATTTCATAAGCCGGATGAGGGGGAGATTTTCTTCGGGAACAGGCCCGTAGCCCCGATCCCGCCCTATGAACGCAACATCGGGATGGTTTTTCAGAATTACGCCCTCTGGCCGCACATGACGATCCATGAGAACATCGCCTACGGCCTGAAGCTCCGGAAGATGTCCCGTGAAGAGATTTCCGCGAAAGTGGTCCGGGCTCTCAAGCTGGTGAATTTGTCCGGGCTGGAAAAGCGCTATCCGGGGCAGTTATCCGGAGGCCAGCAGCAGCGAGTGGCTTTAGCCCGCGCTCTGGTCTTGAACCCGGACGTTCTTCTGCTCGATGAGCCCTTGAGCAACCTGGATGCCAAAATACGGGTGCAGGTGCGGGCCGAAATCCGGAAACTGCAGAAGGATTTGGGGATTACCACCGTATACGTCACCCATGACCAAGAGGAGGCCCTAACCCTTTCCGACCGGATTGCCGTGTTGAACCACGGGAAGCTCCAGCAAGTGGGTTACCCGCGGGACCTTTACGCCCGCCCCCAGAATCCCTTCGTCGCGGACTTCATCGGCATCAACAACCTGATTCCCGGGGAGGTCAAAGAACCGCCGGCAGTCGGCGGGCGCATGAAAGTCCAGACCGACTTCGGAATGCTTACTTGTACGACGAGCAGCAAATTCAAGACGGGCGAACGCTGCCTGATCACCGTTCGGCCGGAAACAGCAGCGGTTGCTTCCCAAGAAGAGGCGGCGGAGGATTACAATCAACTGGCCGGGACCATCAATTTCTCATCCTATATCGGCAATATGATCCGGTACGACGTGGAAATCAAGAACGGCTTCATCTTCAAGGTGGACGTCCAGAACCCCTGGTTCCACCAACCCTTTTCCATCGGGGAAAAAGTGCGGGTCCGGTTTCCCATGGAGATCACCCTGGGAATTCCCCTGGCGCAGGAAAGAGGCTGACCCGTGACCCCAGCGAACGATTCCACGGCGATGAGCCAAACCGGAATTTCCCCGAAGCTTAAAATCGGAGGCCTTCTGGGGTATGCCGCCATCTGGGCGTTCTTCGGCATATTTCTGATCTACCCCCTCATCCGTCTCTTCTACGATGCCTTCACCACCACCGAAGGGGCCTTTACCCTCTCCAATTTCATAGACTTTTTCACCGATTCCTATTACCTGCAATCCCTGGTCAATTCGATCCTCCTCGGTGTGGCCACCGTCATCACCACCTCCATTATTGGAATCGCCATTGCCTACCTGCTCTTAAGGTATGACTTCCCCGGGCGAAGCCTGTTTTCTTATCTATCCATCATCCCCATGATTATGCCTCCCCTCGTGGGAGTCATGGGGTTCGTGTTCATTATGGGCCGGGCCGGGACCGTAAACGTGATTCTGATGGATTATTTCGGGTTCACGCAACCCATTAACTTCATGTACGGGATCCACGGGGTCCTCCTGGTGGAGACCCTACATCTTTTTCCTCTTATGACCCTGTCGATTGTAGACGCTCTGGGCAAGATCGATCTCTCCCTGGACGAAGCCGCGGAAAGCGTCGGGTCGAGAGGGTTGAGAAAATTCTGGGACATCACCTTCCCCCTGACCACGCCCGGCTATGTTTCCGGAGCCCTTTTGGTGTTCATTTGGACCTTTGCAGATTTCGCCACGCCCCTGGTTGTGGGCATCGACGACCTTCTGGCTTCCCAAGCCTATCTGAATATCGTCCAGTTCGTGGACCGGCGCCTTTTCAAAATGGGAATCGTCATCTCCGCCATCATGGTTCTCCTGGCCATTGTCTTCTTGATCATTGCCAAGAAGTATGTCTCGATTAAGGACTACAGCTCCCTTTCGTACACGAAAATCCAAAGAAAAAAGCTGTCCTTTGGGGGAGAGGTTTTTGCAATCCTGTTCCTGAGCGTTATTTTGATTTTTGCCTTCATCCCCTACTTGGGAATTGCCCTCGATTCTTTCGGGAAAGGATGGGCGCTCACCCCGATCCCCGTAAAATACACCTTGCAGTATTTCGAACGGGTGGCTTTTGAAACCCCCAAATTCATTATCAACAGTCTGATCTTTTCGGGCATCTCCGTTCTCATCTGTATTCTCGTCGGCGTGCCCGTGGCGTGGGTTATGGGACGAACCAAGCTTCCCGGCCGGGAAATCCTGGATTCTCTGACCACCCTCATCCTTGCCCTTCCGGGAACGGGAATCGGCATCGCCTATATGCGGGCGTTTCGAGACCCGCTGCCCTTTATGGATACGGCCCTGATCGGGATGTGGATCGTCATTCCGGTAGTTTTAGGGGTCCGGCGGCTTCCCTACACCGTCAGAGGCACTTTTGCCTCTCTTCTCCTCGTCCACAAATCCATCGAGGAAGCGGCGGAGAGCGTGGGCGCGACCAAGGGAAAAACCTTCAAGGATATCGTCGCTCCGCTGATCTGGAAAGGAATTCTGGTTGGAGCCCTCTACTCCTTTATCCTGGCCCTGCAGGAGGCTTCGGCGACCCTTCTCCTGGTGGTCCCCGGGCGGGAAATGATGACCGTGGGCATATTCAATTTTTATATCGGCGGATCCGTAAACGAGGCCGCAGCCCTGGGACTTATCCTTATCATTTTGGGCGCGGTCTGCCTATTGGCCATCAATAAAATCGCTGGCAGCCGCATGGGGGGCGTGTTCGGCTAAGAGCTTTATAGGACGCAGATTAACGCGGATTTACAGGATTAAAAAGAGAGTAACACTTTAGCCCTTTGAAAAAGGGAATTTCGTCAGGGCCAAGCGGTTCCAGGGCCCGAGGGCCAGACCGGCCCGCTTGGAATCATGAGGCGCTGATTTCTTCGTGGGGGGGCGGGGACGATACCCCCCGCCCGCTCCGGCGGAAACAAGCTCTGATCTTCGAGGCCAAGGGCCAACCCAGCCGATGCTTCCGGCGCGTTCCGTTCCGGCCCCCGGGCCCCGAGAGAAGCGATCACAGGATTTTTTCAAAACTCTAAACTGATACAAAAGAGAGAATATTCAAAAAAGATGAAGTCGTAAAAAGTCTGAAAATGGGCTATTCCGTCATTCCCGTGAAAACGGGAATCCAGTCTTTTCAATATCTTGGCAGGTTCTGGATTCCCGCCTGCGCGGGAATGACGACTTTTTACGAGACCATCAAAAAAGTCTGTATCCAATTATACCAGACCACCCAAATCCTCTCGGGGTCGTCATTCCGGGCTTGACCCGGAATCCAGTATTTATTACGTTTGTATTAGATTCTTAAAGGCGGGATTTTCTGTAGCCGGCTTCCAGAAATGGGAATGCCAAAAAAACTGAAAATGCCTTTCAAAGAGTAGAAATACTGAAAGGGCTCCATTTTATATCTGCGGGTATCTGCGCAAATCCGCATCCCATGAGGTCTTTATGAAAGCAGAAAAGCTTTGGGGCAAGCGTTTCGAAAAGCCCCCCTCCCCTCTTGCTCAAAAATTTACTTCCGGAAGAGACGTTCAGGGCAAGCCAGCTGCGGACGAGCGGTTGATTCCCTACGACATCTGGGGCAGCCGAGCCCATGTGGTCATGCTGGCCAAAGCAGGCATCCTAACGGGGAGGCAGCCCCGCATCCTGAGCAAGGGACTGCATCAAATCGAGGACCTCTGGCGGCAGGGGGAATTCCTTCTGGACCCCTCTCAGGAAGACGTCCATACCAACATCGAAAGATGGCTTACTAAAAAATATGGGTCTCAAGCGGGGGGAAGGCTTCATACGGCCCGCAGCCGCAACGACCAGATTGCCGTGGACATGCGGCTATATCTCCGGGATTGCGCCCTAACCTTTTGCACCGAGGTCCTTTTCCTCCTCGACGTTTTAATCCGCCTGGCCGGAAAGCACCGAAACCAGATTTTCCCGGGATATACGCATCATCAGCCGGCCCAAGTGACAACCCTCGGGCACATCTTTTTGGGATTCGGGGAAAGCTTCCTCCGCGATGCCCAGCGGTTTCAGGACTGGTTTGACCGCTTCAATAAGAATCCGCTGGGGTCCATGACCGGCTACAGCACAACCCTTGGTATAGACCGGAAGCTCACTTCCAGGCTTATGGGTTTCGACGGGCCCACGGCAAGCTCTCTCGATCCGATTCAAAATCGGTGGGAGGCGGAGGCCGAACTGGGATTTGCGATTTCCATTTTAATGAACCACTTGAGCTCCCTGGCCCAGACCCTTATCTTGTTTGGCACCGGAGAGTTTAACCTGATTCATTTGGATGACTCTTATTGCACGGGAAGCTCGATGATGCCGCAGAAGCGCAACCCGGATCCCTTGGAGGTGACCAAGGCCAAAGCGGCCCTGATTCACGGGCATCTGCAAACCCTGATTTCAATCGGCCGATCGCTCTTTCTCGGTTATAACCGCGATACCCAATGGACGAAATATTTGGTCATGGACCTGATCGACGAAAGCGCCTCGGCTCCAAAGGTAATGGCCGAGATTCTGGCCTCGATCCGGGTAAATGATGACCGAGCGGCGGAGCTTTGCCAAAAGGGTTTTATCACCTCCCCTGATTTGGTGGAACGGATGGTTGCGGAATGGCATGTTCCGTTTCGCCTGGCCAAGAAGGCGGTTGAAAGGGCGGTGAGATATTCTGAGGCGGAGGGGGCAGACAAAATATCTTTAAGCGCTTTCGAACAGGCCTTGAAAGACGAAAAACTATCAGTTTCAGGGGATCAAAAATTCATTGATAGGGCCCAGAACCCGAAAAGTCTGGTCGGCTTGAGAAAAGCCACTGGCGGATCTTCCCCGGAAAGTCAAAAAGAAAATATCTCCAATCTGGATCGATCAAAAAACGCCCTTCTCAGATGGATTTCAGCCAAAAGAAATCAGATATCTTCCGCCGAAACACTTCTGAGAAAGCAGGAAAAAGCATTGTAACCTTGATCTTACAGTTCATCGAAAAATAAATTTACCTTGAGAGTGCCCTCCTGCCCCCGATTTTCAGTATATGAAAAGAAAATCATAAATGTTTCAGCCCTCTGAAAATTCGAGTGACATAGAGAGACTGTCAAAAAAGCCTGGAAATGGACATTCTAAGAATTTATGCGGCCTGCGAGTTGTTGATTTTTAACGGGGCCAAAATTATCGGAATTAGCCATTTAGACTTTTTCGATCAGGCTCCGCAGAAATCATAACCTGTAACGACCAAGGGTGACGCGGAGGGAAATTTAGAAAATAGAAACCATCACAGTGATGACTTCGCAAAAAGTTAAATAGACCGTCACCCCGGCGAAAGCCGGGGTCCAGAACGCCTTGAAATAACTGGATTCCGGCTTTCGCCGGAATGACAAATTCTATAAAAATTCGACTTTTTACGAGTTCATCAACAGTGGCCCTCTGTCGCTTCGACCCGCTGGTTGGGCTATCTCATTCATTCCGCCCGCAGCCTTCCTTAATAAAGAGTCGCAGTCCTCATTGTTCCCTCACTTTATTGCAATGCTGTTCTTAGTATCCTAATTCCTTTAATATTGAAGAAAGTCTTCGTAATCGCTCGCCGAGCAGTTCGTCATCATTGCTTAACGCTTGCTGAAACAATTTTATATCCTCATCTATTTTGGGGTTGTCTGTACATACTGCTATGGTCATGGCATCGCCTTGCAGACCGACTCTGTCAATTACTGTTTTTCCAGAATCATAAAGTCTTACATAGCGATAAGCCTCTGTAGCGAAAAACTGTTTTGCTCTGCAAACAAAAATTGCAAGATCAAGCACACGGTGAAGAGGTAATTCTTCAGATTGCCTTGACCACTTCTTACCTGTATGTCTCCATACTTTTGCCGAGATATCCACGTTCCCCCTGTCATTCCATTGAGCCAAACCTAATGAAAGCCCTTTGGCATCGGTATTGTGTGCATATCTGCCGTCAACATTTTCGTAATTTTCAGAAACAATAACAGGCTTATGTTTTAATATTGCTGGTATCTTCACAATTAGAATCCCCCTTGTATGTTAATTACTTGCGTAGTAAATAACTACATTAGTAAAAAACATATCATGCTAATAACCAAACCGTCAAGGAAAAAGAAGTCACCGATTATTCAGGTTGCTCCCATTTCTTAGGCAGCATATCAAAATCTCTTGAATCCCTGTTTTTGGATTGAGGCAAATTCTGGGTGTCTTTTCGGCCAAGACGTTTCGCCGAAAGAGATTGAATTTGTTTTCACGATTCCGTGAAACAAAGACCGGGTTGAAATGATTTCGAGAGAATGGGGTTACGGTTTTGGGCCGCTTTTCAAAAACTCCCAGCTTTTCACTTCGCCATTTTCCATGTACACGTAGGTGTTCGGGAAAGGATTTTCCCCGTAAACCCACTGTTCATGAACTCCAATTAGGGTGCGGGTTTTGTTGATGTGGTCGGGTTTCCCCCAGGAAAGAATTACCTGCTCCGGTATAAATCCCACCCGAATTTGGCCGCGAAGAACATCCGTTTGGATCGGCAGCGGCCAGAGCGTATAGGCGAGATCCTTTAAAAGGGCCCTCATCTCATCCGCATTCTTGTCGCTCCGGCGGATGCCATTTCTTTCATCGATCCAGCCGAGGAGGCGGTCCACAAATTCAAGATTGACCTCGTAAGTCACTTCGTAAAGTGTGTTCTTATCCGGAATGGGCACTTTTTTGCCTGTGAATTGGAGGTCCTCGACATTCATTTTCAGCGGTTTGGCGGTACTGCTCCTGGTCGGATCCCCGGGAAACACCCAGACGAGCAATTTATTCTTGACCCAATAGGACCGTTCTTCCGGGGTCCATCCGAAACGTTTTCCCTTCGTGGAAACGACCCGATCCCTCACAAGCACTTGGTGCCAGGGAACGCCCCTTTGATCCTTTCTCGTGCTGAGGACATCGAAGACGTCATATTTTTTTCCAAGCCCCTGGGCTTTGGAATCTGTCCGGGGATCTTCATAAATAGGGGTTTCCTTCATTACGAGGAAGACCCCTCTTTCGGTAAATTTGATAGGAGGCGGAGGTGAAACCGGGTCTTCCCTTTCCCGCTCTCCGGACCTGTAATATTTTATCTTCCGCTCTTCTTCGGCCCGGCGACGCTGATCCTCATCGGCTTTCCGCTGACGTTCCTCCTCGTTCCGCCGGATCTCGGCTTCCAGTCGACGCTGCTTCTCCTCCTCAGTCCTTTTTCTTTCTTCCATCTCCGCCCGAATTCGATCCTGCTCGAGAAGGACCGCTTGCAGATTGCCTTCCAAGCGCAACCGGTCTTCGGTGCCCCGGCGCTTCGCCTCCGCAACGCGGGATTGCTCTTCCCAGACCTTTCGTTCCATGCAGGCCCAGATTCTGCGGCGATCGTCCGCGGAAAGCTTTTGCTCCACCGGAGTTTCCAGAATCGGCTGGAAACTGGTTAACAGGAAATTTTTATCCGGCTCCTCGATGAAGTTATAAACGCGGTTTTCGCAGAGATAGACAAGGCGAAAGGGATAACCGGCATCGTCCAAAAGAAGATAATCGCTCTTTCCTTTGGCCGAAAAGGTGTCTTGGATGACCCGGGGTGGGTTTTCCATGTCGCGAATGAGATATGTGCTCTTGGACTGGGGAGAGCATCCGCAGAGCGATAAGGTCAAAAGTAGGCAAGGGAAAAATAAACTTTTGAGGAAGCGCATCATCGTCCTGGCCGGGTCTTTTTCGAGAAATTTTTCGGCGGTCGAAGCGACCATGGCTTTGGTCGGTCCGTGGCCCGTTTGCCGAGTTTCAAATTGAGAAACCGGGTTCCCTTTTTCATGATCGCTGATTCAGAATAATTTCATAGGAAATCGTCTAAATGGGGCCAAAGACCTAAGTGCATCAACAGGCTCAGCAATACCAATATTTTGATGGTCTGGTAAAAGGTCCATCTGCAGCCCGCTTGTAGGTGCGCCGCCCAGACGGTCTTACAAACGAAACCATCGCTCCGACCGCTTTTAAAGAGATCATAAATACTTTACAGAGCAAGAAAAGCCTGAAAATATTTACGAAATATAGCAGATGAAAAACGGAAAGTCAATTTTGCAGTCAATCTTTTGAATATAGAATAACTGTCTAACCAGCCTCCCGAAAAGCGAAGAAAAAATGAAAACACCGTGGACTATACGGTGATGTGGCAAAAAAATACCAAGCCCCACAAGTTATAAAAATACAATAAAAACAATTAGATACAACTTTTGATAGCCACCGGCGATCCAGCCATCGAAGTCCCCGTCGGGGCGCGGGGGCAGGGCCGCGCTTCGCGAAACCACGAGGCAGTGGTCTTTCCATAAGGCCAGGCGGAGGCCGCAGGCCTTCCGCCTCTCTTTGCGGAATCCCTTTGGGTTCGCCGGTGAAAGCGGAGATCCCGGCCGGTGCTTTCGCAAATCGCGCCGCCACCCCCGCGCCCAGTCCAAGTTTTCGCCTCAAAAACAAATGTTAAAAGTGAGGCAAGCCGTAACCCTTCAGTCAAGGGTTGGAAGCCGCTATGAATTTAAGTCCGGCGTGAATAGCAGGAGGTGCCCTGTGGGGGTCCGGGCGCTACGCTTGGAATCATAAGCGCTGATTTCTTCGTGGAGGGGGCGGGGGCCAAGGCCTCCCGCCGCTGAGATCGGAGTCTCAGGGTTTTCTCCGAGTCTCTGCTCCTCCCGACCGATGCTTCCGGCGCGTACCGCCCAAACCCCAGGCCAACAACAAAACCTGCCGCCCGCCCCGTCACTGAATGGGTACGGCAAGCCGCAAATGGAGATTGACAAAAGTCTAATAAAATGATAAATAGTAAAAAAATTATTAGTTTTAATATGTTACAATTTAATTGTTCGAATGTTTCACGTGAAACATTCGAATGGAATTTTCAAAAAAGAGGTCCTTATTAATTCTTCCCGAGAATATGATGTCATCGTTGTCGGCGCAGGCCATGCGGGATGCGAGGCGGCCTTGGCCTGTGCTCGAATTGGCCACCCTACCCTTCTGCTTACAATAAACATAGATAGTGTTGCCCGTATGTCCTGTAATCCCGCTATTGGCGGGCTGGCCAAGGGCCATTTGGTAAAAGAGATCGATGCTCTCGGCGGAGAAATGGCTAAGAACACCGATGCGACCGGAATCCAGTTTCGCCAACTCAATACGAAAAAGGGTCCGGCTGTGCGGTCTTCCCGGGCACAGGCAGATCTTTATCTCTACCATCTCCGGATGAGAAAGGTTCTGGAAAAGCAAGAAAACCTATTTCTGAAGCAAGCCATCGCGGAAAAGGTATTCGTTGAAAATGATAGGGTTTCCGGGGTCGAAACAAATACCGGGGAAACTTTTCGGTCCAAAGCTGTGATTATCACGACGGGGACTTTTCTTCAGGGTCTGGTTCATATCGGTCTTAAAAACTTCCCCGCGGGAAGACTGGGAGACCTCCCGTCGATTAACCTCTCCGGGAGCTTGAAAAAGCACGGGTTCTCTTTGGGCAGGCTTAAAACGGGAACCTGCCCCAGGCTGGATGCCAAGACCATTGATTTTTCATCGCTTCCGGAGCAGCGCGGAGACGACCCGCCAAGGCCTTTTTCCTTCGGTACTGAAAAGATTATTCTGCCTCAGGTTCCTTGCTACCTCACATATACGAACCACAAAACCCACGAAATCATCCGTACGGGGTTGGATCGATCTCCTCTGTTTTGTGGGGTCATCAAAGGGGTTGGTCCCCGTTACTGCCCTTCGATTGAAGACAAGGTGGTCCGCTTCGCGGAGAAAGATCAGCACCAGGTTTTTTTGGAGCCTGTTGGCTTGGATACTATGGAAATCTACCCGAATGGTCTTTCTACCAGCCTGCCCATGGATATTCAAATTCAAATGCTGCATACCATTCCTGGCCTGGAAAGGGCTGAAATAATCAGGCCCGGTTATGCCATTGAATACGATTACGCCGATCCGGTGCAATTAAATCCTTCCTTGGAAACAAAAATAATTGAGAACCTATATTTTGCCGGCCAGATTAACGGGACTTCCGGGTATGAGGAGGCCGCCGCCCAGGGGCTCATGGCCGGGATAAACGCCTCCCTGAAAATCCGAAGGCAAAACCCTTTGATAATCGGCCGGGATGAGGCATATATTGGCGTATTAATAGATGATTTAGTAACATTAGGGACAAAAGAACCATATCGCATGTTCACCTCCCGGGCGGAATACCGCCTGCTTCTGCGAGAAGATAATGCCGATCTCCGCCTGCGGGAAAAGGGAAGATCCGTAGGTTTGGTTAATGACCACGATTTTTTTGAATTTGTCGCCAAAAAGGTGAAAATTCAAAAGGAATTTGACATCCTGGATAAAAATATTCTTTATCCCACGCCGGCAACGAATGACCGGTTAAAAGGATTTGGAAGCGCATCCATAAAGAAGCCTATATCTCTCAAGGATTTGCTGCGGAGGCCTGGAATTTCCTACCCTGATCTTCGGTTTTTTTATGATGGGTGGGAAAATATTGATCCATCCGTATCAGAAGAGGTGGAGATCCAGGTGAAATATGCTGGGTATATTCAAAGGCAGGAAGAGCAGGTGATCAGGTTGCGCAAGCTCGAAGGATTGAAATTACCACCTTCTTTAGATTACAAGTTAATTCCTGGACTTACAAAAGAAATTATTGAAAAACTTCAAAGGATAAGACCATTTTCTTTGGGACAGGCATCCAGAATATCCGGAGTGACCCCGGCGGCGATTTCTATTTTAATGGTCTATTTAAAGAAATTTGATGCTTATTAGCCACAGAGGGCACAGAGATATAAATATACAAATAAAAAAATGATCATCTCCAATTTAGTTGAAAAGGAAATCGACTTTATTTATAAAATTTATTTATTTTCAGCTTGTTATGATAATAAATTCAGCGAGGCAGCCCCAAGATACCACCGGCTTTAGACGGTGGTAGTTCAGTTTGGCAACGCCAAATGGGCAATTAGGATTCCTAAAAATGTAGAACTTGCCCCAATATTTTGACCCTTAAATCTCTGTGGGCTCTGTGACCTCTGTGGCAAAGTATTTTTAGACTTTTGTCTTTTTGATCAATTGCTTGGATTATTTATTTAAAAAATACCAAGAAATGATAAAGAAATTTGAAAATCATCTTTTGGAGCAATTAAGGAAAGAAGCGGGAGGGCTGGGAGTTTTTTTGAACGATGAAGCCCTTAGTCATTTTTCTCTGTACCTTGAAGAATTAAAAGCCTGGAACAAGAAAATAAACCTTTTCCGCAGAAAAAATGATCAGGAAATCGTCGTAAAAGACTTTCTCGACTCCTTGACCATTTCCAAATACCTGCCTCCGGGCGCAACCATTCTGGACATTGGCTCCGGAGGCGGATTTCCCGGGATTCCGATAATAGTTTCCCGCCGGGATTTACAGGTGGTCCTTTCGGAGATTCGCACCAAAAAAGTCTTTTTCCTCAAACATATGATTCGGGTTTTAGAAATTGAAAACTTGGAAATCATGGCGCCAGGCAATAAAAATTTACAGAGATTTGATTTTGTTGTCTCCCGGGCCTTTGGCTCCATCGTGAAATTGGTGGAAACAGGAGCCCCATTTTTAAACAATAATGGGGTTGTCATCTCCATGAAGGGGAAAATGGGGGCGGAGGAGTTAAGCCGAGATCTGCCAATTTTAAAGGAAAATGGGTGGAGGCCATTTTTTGTGGACCCTATCAAGCTTCCCATCGTTGGGCACGGAAGGTTTCTAATCGGGCTCAGAAAAGATGTTTCACGTGAAACAATTTCCTGAAAATGAAAAAACATTAAAGATTTAAATATGTTAGCAAAAAAATGAGAAATTTAAGCGTGGAATAAGAAATTAAAATTTATTGCCACAGAGACCACAGAGATTCATGGACCAAAAGATTAGGGAAAATTCTAACCATTTGATAGAAGCATATTTGACCTTTTCCCCGTGTTAAGCTATTTTAATTTATTTGCAGCATTATTAACTCTGATGAACTCGTAAAAAGTCACCGGAAGGATGGTTTCGTAAAAAGCTCCAGATGCAAGGCGCGCAAAAACTGAGGAGAGAGGCGCACTTACGAGTGCGCCGCAACGACGAAGTTGAAGCGCAACGCAGCAGATGGACTTTTTACGAGACCATCAACTCTGTGCGCTCTGTGCTACGAATGTGCAAGATCTCAAAACTTTGTTAAGGCTTTTCCTCGATTTACTCCCTCTCACCCTCCCCTCTCCCCCGGAGACGGTGGAGAGGGATAAATGGGGATTCTATTTGTAGCTCTGTGATCTCTGTGTCCTCTGTGGCTAAGAATTTTTTAAAATTTTGATTCATTTGAAGCATAAGGGAAGGGCGGAGACAAAAATCGCATGGGAAGAATTATTTGCGTTGCCAATCAAAAAGGCGGGGTAGGGAAGACCACGACGGCGGTAAATTTGGCGGCATCCTTGGCTGTGGCTGAAAAAAAGGTGCTGCTTATCGACATAGACCCCCAGGGAAACGCTACCAGCGGCTTGGGCATCAAGATGAATGAGGAGTCAAAGAGCATTTATCATGTGCTGATTGATGAAGCCCCGATTCGAACCCTCATTCTTGACACAGAAATTGAGTTTTTAAAGATCGTCCCTTCCAATATTGACCTGATTGGGGCGGAGATCGAATTGGTGAGTTTTCAAGACCGAGAAACGCGCCTGAAGAGATCTATAGAAGAAATAAAAGCAGAATTCGATTTTTTCATTATTGACTGTCCTCCCTCCCTTGGCTTGATAACCGTAAATTCTTTCACCGCCTCAGATTCCGTTCTGATCCCACTTCAGTGTGAATACTATCCTATGGAAGGTCTGTCCCAGCTGCTTAAAACAATCAAACTCATTAAAAACAATCTGAACCCGTCTCTGGATATTGAAGGGATCCTTCTAACGATGTTTGACAAGCGCAACAACATCTCCCACCAGGTGACGGAAGAGGTGCGAAAGCATTTTGGGCCGTTGGTTTTCAACGCAGTAATTCCAAGAAATGTACGCTTGAGCGAATGCCCCAGTTTTGGAAAGCCCATCATTCTATATGACGCCGACTCAAGAGGAGCGGAAAGTTATCTCGAACTTGCCCGGGAAATAATGGCCAATCATGGGTAAGGAATGGGGTAGTAAGCGTGGGGGTCGGAAAAAGTAAACAACATATTACTGTAACGCTTTAGCTCTTTGAAAAAAGGAATTTCGTCAGGGCCAAGCGGTTCCAGGGCCCGGGGGCCAGACCGGCCCGCTTGGAATCATGAGGCCCTGATTTCTCCGTGGAGGGGGCGGGGACGATACGCCCCGCCCCCTCCGGCGGAAACAAGCTCTGATCTTCGAGGCCAAGGGCCAACCCAGCCGATGCTTCCGGCGCGTTCCGTTCCGGCCCCCGGGCCCCGACAGAGTCGGGCACATAATTTTTTCAAAACCCTAAACGGATACACATTATTTAATTATTTCCAATACTTATGATTTTTTGAGACTACGGTTTGCCGAGCGGCAAAAAAAAGGAAAGAATTTTTGGATCAGCTCCAGTTTCATTTAAGGGGAAACAGGTTATCTTTCTGGGAAGCATGTGTTTTCAGTTGGCTCTGCGAATAAAGAAGAATCCTTATTGCCCAGTAGTCCCCTGCTTCGGCGTCTGCTTTTTTGCCCGGGCAGCAAGAGACGGGTCTGAGCGATCAACGAAATTGGAGATGGGTTCAAATTTTTGAGAAATATTATTGATTTTTCTTTTGACTTTTTTCTGCGGTTTAGATTAGAGTGAATCGTCATTCATTTTTGTTGCATAAATAAAGTAGGAAATAGAGGGAAAATTCATTTGTCAGCACGTCAAGCATTAGGTAAAGGGCTGGGGGCCCTGATTCCGGACAAAACTCCTGCCGAGGGAGAGGGGAAAAAATCATTCTTTACCTGCGGCATCGAGGAGATTCAGCCAAACCCATTTCAGCCAAGAAAAACTTTCAATGAAGAACCGCTCCAGGAACTGGTGCAGTCCATCCGGGAAAAGGGAATTCTTCAACCCTTGGTCGTTCGCCGGAAGGGCGAGCGATATGAGCTGATTGCAGGAGAGCGGCGCTGGCGAGCCGCGCAGAAAGCCGGCATAAAAGAAGTTCCCATTTTGGTAAAGAACGTTTCTGAATCGGAACTCCTGGAACTTTCGCTTATTGAAAACATCCAGAGGGAAAACCTGAATCCGATCGAGGAGGCCGAAGCCTACAAAGGTTTGGCCGAACAGTTCCATCTGACCCAGGAAGACATCTCCCAAAAAGTGGGGAAGGACCGGGCAACGGTTGCCAATGCCCTTCGACTCTTAAAGCTACCGGGGGAAATCAAGCTCTCTTTGGCGGAAGGGAAAGTTTCCGTGGGCCATGCCCGGGCCTTTTTAGGTCTCGACAGCCCTGAAAAGCAGAGGGCGGCCTGGAGGAAGGTCCTCGCCGGCGGGCTCTCCGTCCGCCAGACGGAAAACCTGATCAGGCGGCTGCGCCCCAAAACACCGGGCGGTCCCGTAAAAAGCCCTTCCGAATGGGAGCCGCTGATTGAGGAGCTCCAAAGATCCTTGGGAACCCGGGTGCGGATTCTGGGGCGGAAAAAAAGGGGAAAAATCGAAATCGATTTTTATTCTCCGGAGGAGTTGGAGCGGATCCTTGACTTTCTCCGCAGATAAAAAGGCCGAACCGCAAAAAAACCTCCCGCTCCGGGCGGGGGAGCTGGATTCTTTGCGAAGCCAGCAAATCATAATAAACTTCAGAGAGGATTGACCCTGAGCAAAACGGCAAATCAGAAAGAAATCGCGACGATCCTGGGCGAAGGAAGCGAGTTTGAGGGAAAGCTGGTTTTCGAAGGAACCGTCCAGGTGGAGGGGAAATTCACCGGGCAGGTTCAGAGCCAAGGAACGTTTATCATCGGGGAGAAAGCCTTAGTGCGGGCGGAAATTCAGGCCGGGGTCGTTTTGATCCGGGGCGAAGTCCACGGCGCGATCAAGGCGAAAAACCGCATTGAAGCCTATGCCCCGGCCAAAATTTTCGGAGATCTCTCCTCGCCTGTTTTAGTGTTCGGCGAGGGGATCCTCTTTCAGGGGACTTCCCACATGATTCCCATGGAAGAAGGCGGGGAAGACGCCAAACCATTTCCCACCGGACCAACGGAGATCGGGACATGATTGAACTCAACTTCACCCTTATCATTCAGTTAGTCATTGTTTTAAGCCTGATGGGGATTTTGACCCAGGTCCTTTTCAAACCATTCCTAAGTGTTCTGCAGGAGCGCCGGAACCGGATCGAGGGAGCGGAAAAAAAGGCCAAAGACCTTCAGCAGCAGGCGGAGGAGCTGATCGAACGTTACCGGGAGGCCATTGCCGCCGGACAGGCCCAAGGGGCGGGGGTCCGGGACGAAATCCGCAAGGCGAGCCTAACGGAAGAAACGGAGATCCTGCAAAAAGCCATGGATGAAACCAACCGCCTCATTCAGGAAGTGAAAGCAAGGATCGCGGAGGAAGGACGCGCCGCCCGGATTGACCTGCGCCTGCAAGCCCAAAATCTTTCCCGCGAAATCACGGAAAAAGTTCTGGGGAGGAGCCTCTCATGAGACCCAAACGGCCCCCCCGGTTCCTGCGGATCCTGGTTTTTTCCCTGTCCTTCCTGGCGGGCGCGGCCGACCTTTGGGCCGGCGGCGGAGAAAAGGGGGAATTCAGCAGCGCGGTCATTTGGCAGATCATCGGCTTTGTCCTGTTAATCGTCCTCCTGGGCCGATTGGTCAAGAAACCGCTTGCGTCTTTCCTTTCGCAACGGCAGGAGGAGGTCCGGAACGCCATGGAGCAGGCCGCCAGGAAAAAGGAAGAAGCGGAAGCCCTGCTTTCCGAATGGCAACGGAAGGTGGATTCCCTGAACCAGGAAGTCAAAGACCTCCACCAGCGAATCCGCGAGGAAGGGGAGGCGGAGCAGAAGAAAATTGTGAGCCGGGCGAAGGAAGAGGGGGAGCGGATCCGCCGGCAGGCCGGGGTTGTCGCCGAACAGGAGGTAACGAAAGCGCGAGCCGCGCTAAAAGGGGAGATGGTGGACCTTTCGGTGGCATTGGCGGAGAAACTCTTGAAAGAGGCCATCAAACCTCAGGATCAGGAGCGGCTGATTCAGGAATACATCGGAAAGGTGAGGGAACTGCGGTGATCAGCCTAACGGTCTCCAGAAAGTATGCCCGGGCTTTTTTGCAGATTGGCCAAAGCGAGGGGAAATTCGAAGCCCTGGGCCGCGAACTCGAACAATTGCAGGACCTGCTCCGGCAAAACAAGGAGCTCCGGTCCGTGCTTTTCAGCTTTGTCTACCCGGCCCCTACCCGGAAAAAGATCGCCGGAGCGATAGCCCAAGCCGTCGGCCTCTCCAAGACGACCATGGATTTTCTCAATCTCCTGATCGATCGGGAGCGGATGGATCATTTCCCGGAGATCGTCAAATCCTACCAAAGCCTTTGCGACGAAGTCGCGAAACGAGTCCGCGCCACCCTCGTGACCCCCGCCGACCTGCCTCCGGACCGGGTGGAAGAAGTCAAGAAACAGCTGGAAGCCCGGACGGGAAAAGAAGTCATCCTGTCCCTGGAACGCGATTCCTCCCTGATCGGGGGCGCCTTAACCAGGATCGGGAATGTGATCTACGACGGAAGTTTGAAAACCCAGCTATTCCAAGTTAGAGAGAACCTATACAAGGAGTGAAAGAAGATGGCGGTACAAATCAGAGCCGATGAGATCAGCGAGATCATCCGCAGTCAGATTCAGGGGTTTGACCGGGAATTGAACGTGGCCGAAACCGGCGTGATTCTCTCCGTGGGCGACGGGATCGCGCGGGTTTACGGGCTGGAAAAAGCCATGGCCGGGGAACTCCTGGAATTTCCCCATGGCGTATACGGCATGGTTCTGAATTTGGAGCAGGACAATGTGGGGTCCGTGCTCTTCGGGGAAGACACGCTGATCAAGGAGGGCGACTCGGTCAAGCGCACGAACCGCATTGCCCAGGTCCCGGTGGGCGAGGAGTTGGTCGGCCGGGTCGTCAACGCGCTGGGCCAGCCGATCGATGAAGGCCCCCCCATCAAAACCAAGAATTTCCGCAACATCGAACAGAAGGCCCCGGGAATCGTAGCCCGGATGCCGGTGAAAGAGCCGCTCCAGACCGGCCTGAAGGCCATCGATTCCATGATCCCCATCGGCCGGGGGCAGCGCGAACTGATCATCGGCGACCGGGGCACGGGCAAGACCGCCATCGCCATCGATACGATTATCAACCAAAAGGGCTCGGGGGTCTACTGCTTCTACGTCGCCATCGGGCAGAAACGGTCCACGGTCGCGCGCGTGGTGGATATCCTGCGAAAATACGGCGCGATGGAATATACCACCGTGGTGGCGGCGACGGCCTCGGAACCGGCGCCGCTGCAATACATCGCCCCTTACACGGGGTGCTCCATGGGCGAGTATTTCCGGGATTCGGGGCGCCACGCCTTGTGCATCTACGACGACCTTTCCAAGCATGCCCAGGCCTACCGCCAGCTTTCCCTCCTTCTCCGCCGTCCGCCGGGGCGCGAGGCTTTTCCGGGCGACATCTTCTACCTGCACTCCCGCCTCCTGGAGAGGGCGTCCAAGATGAGCGATGCCCTGGGCGGAGGGTCCCTGACGGCGCTGCCCATCATCGAAACCCAGGCCGGGGACGTTTCCGCTTATATTCCCACCAACGTGATTTCCATTACCGACGGGCAGATTTACCTGGAATCCGAACTGTTCTATTCCGGCGTCCGCCCGGCCATCAACGTAGGTCTTTCGGTTTCGCGGGTCGGCGGCAACGCCCAGATCAAGGCCATGAAACAGGTAGCCGGGAGTCTGCGGCTGGATCTGGCCCAATACCGCGAGATGGCCGCTTTCGCCCAGTTCGGAAGCGACCTGGATAAAGCCACCCAGGCTCAGCTGACCCGGGGGAGCCGGCTGGTGGAGATTTTGAAACAGCCCCAATACAAACCGCTTCCCGTGGAGAAGCAGATCCTGATCATCTTTGCGGGCACGAGCGGTGCCTTAGACCAATATCCGGAAAGCGCGCTTCAGCGGTATGAATCGGAGCTGCTCTCCTTTGTCGAGGGGCAGTACCCCGACATCCTCAACACCATCCGGGAAAAAAGAACCATCGCTCCGGACCAGGAGAAGAAAGTAAAAAGCATTCTGGAAGAATTCAAAGGCAAATTCAAGGTGGAGTAAGCGACCATGGCGAAAGCAAGCCTACGCGATATCCGCAAACGGATCACCAGCGTCCGGTCCACGCAAAAGATTACCAAGGCCATGAAAATGGTGGCGGCGGCAAAACTGCGCCGGGCTCAGGAGAGCATGCTGGCGGTTCGCCCCTACGCGGCCAAGATGTTCGAGATGTTGAACAGCTTGGCTCAAAGAGCTTCAACGGAGGCGCACCCGCTCCTTGCCTTCCGGGAGCCGAAGCGGGTGGAGGTGGTGGTGTTCGCTTCGGACCGCGGTCTTTGCGGCGCTTTCAACATGAATCTCATTCAGCGGACGGAGCGGTTCCTCGCCGAAGAGAAGGGGAGGGCGGAAGAAATCGCCCTGTCTTTTTTCGGCCGAAAAGGACGCGACTATTTCCGCAAGAGAAAGGTGAATATCCGCCGGGAATACGTGAACTATTTCGGGAAGGTGGATTACCTTCTGGCCTCTCGCCTCGGCCAGGAGCTGGTCCGGGATTATATCGACAATCGCGTGGACCGGATTTATCTCCTCTACAGTGAATTTCGCTCGGCCATTCAGCAGCGGGTGGTTTTAAAAAGGATCCTGCCGGTCACCTCCGCGGAAAGTCTGCAGGGGGACGAAGGAGGCGCGGCCGAAACCTCGAAAGCGCCGGGGAAATCGGCCCTTAAAGGCGTGGACTATCTTTACGAACCCTCGGAAGGGGAGATCCTGGACAAACTCCTCCCCATGTACGTGGAAGTGCAGGTGTACCAAGCCCTGCTGGAAACGGTCGCCTCGGAATACGGAGCGCGGATGACGGCGATGGAAAACGCCACCACCAACGCGGCCGAAATGATCGACAAGCTGACGCTGATTTACAACAAGGCCCGGCAGGCCTCCATCACCAAGGAGTTGATCGAAATCGTCAGCGGCGCGGAAGCCCTGAAGTAAAAGAACGATTTCACCACAGAGGGCACAGAGAACACCGAGGATAAAGAAATATACAAAATTTAAGGGCCAAAATCTTAAACAAACCTGAAAAATCTAAATTCTATGGAGCCGGACAAAGGCTTTGGAATTTCGATTTTTGAATTTGTTTCGGTTTTGGGTTTTCGAAATTCGAGTTTCCTTTTTCTCTGTGTTCTCTGTGGTGAAGAAAAAATCGGGAGGAAAAACGTGATCCAAGAAGGAACCCTGGTACAAGTCATCGGGCCCGTGGTCGACGTGGAATTCGGCGGGGGGGATCTGCCGTCCATTTACGGCGCCATTAAAATCTCCAACCCGAGGATCGACGACCGCGAAGAAAACCTGATCGTGGAAGTGGCCCAGCACTTGGGCGACAACGTGGTCCGCTGCGTCGCCATGGATACGACGGACGGGTTGGTGCGGGGCATGAAAGCGAAATATTACGGCGAACAGATCACGATCCCCGTGGGCCGGGAGACCCTGGGCCGGATCCTGAACGTCATCGGGGAACCGGTGGATCAGCTGGGACCGGTGGTTACGAAAATGCGATACCCCATCCACCGCCCGGCGCCGACTTTCGCCGACCAGTCAACCGCCATGGAACCGTTTGAAACCGGAATCAAAGTCGTCGATCTTCTGGCCCCCTACCTGAAGGGCGGCAAAATCGGTCTCTTCGGGGGCGCCGGGGTGGGCAAGACCGTCGTCATCATGGAGCTCATCCACAATGTGGCCATGGAGCACGGCGGCTTTTCGGTCTTCGCCGGCGTGGGCGAGCGGACCCGCGAAGGGAACGACCTGTGGCTGGAAATGAAGCAGTCCAAAGTGTTGGAGAAGACGGCCCTCATTTACGGCCAGATGACCGAGCCGCCCGGAGCCCGCGCGCGGGTGGGACTCTCCGCTTTGACCGCCGCCGAATATTTCCGGGATGAAGAAGGGCAGGACGTCCTTCTGTTCATCGACAACATTTTCCGGTTCACCCAGGCGGGCTCGGAGGTTTCCGCTCTCCTGGGGAGGATGCCGTCCGCCGTCGGATACCAACCCACGCTGGCCACCGAAATGGGCGAACTGCAGGAACGGATCACCTCCACGAAGCGGGGATCCATCACCTCCGTCCAGGCGATCTATGTTCCGGCCGACGACTTGACCGATCCGGCGCCGGCCACCACGTTCGCGCACTTGGACGCGACCACCGTCCTTTCGCGATCGCTGGTGGAATTAGGGATCTATCCGGCCGTCGACCCCCTCGACTCCACTTCCCGAATCCTGGATCCCCTGATATTGGGGGAAGAACACTACCAGGTGGCCCGGAGGGTGCAATTTATTCTGCAGAAATATAAAGACCTGCAGGATATCATCGCCATCTTAGGAATGGACGAGCTTTCCGAAGAAGACAAGCTCATCGTCTCCCGCGCCCGGAAGATCCAGCGCTTCCTGTCCCAGCCCTTTTTCGTGGCCCAGGAGTTCACCGGCACCCCCGGGGCCTATGTAAAGATCAAAGACACCGTTCGCGGCTTCAAGGAACTCGTGGAAGGCAAATGGGACCAGCTCCCCGAACAGGCTTTCTACATGGTGGGGACCATCGAGGATGCCGTGGCCAAGGCCACCCGCTTGGGGGCGATTACCTGATACGAGGTGAAGGGTGGATAAACTGTTCCTTCTGGAAATCGTGACACCGTACGGCTTGGTGGTGAGTTCGAAGGTGGAAGAGGCGTATATCCCGGGGAGCCGGGGAGATTTCGGGGTCCTGCCCGGGCATGCCCCCTTCCTGACCTCCCTGCGAATCGGGGAGCTCCATTACCGTCAGCAAAACGAAGTGCATTTTATCTCCATCAACCATGGTTTTGCCGAGGTGACGCCGACGAAGACGACGGTTTTGACCGACACGGCGGAACTCGCCGGGGAGATCGACGTGGAACGGGCTCGAGCCGCCAGGACCCGGGCCGAAGAAAAGCTCCGGACTCTCTCCCAAGAAGAGCCGGCTTATCTTAAGGAAAGGGAGGCTCTGGAACGGGCCCAAATGCGGATCCGCGTCGCCGAAAAAGCCCCCCGGGAATAACTGTTCACCACGGAGGGCACAGAGCCCACAGAGGAAAAGATCCATTCACTAAAAAGCAAAAGCCTGGATTTCGAGGTGGGTTGAGGAAAGCAAATAAGGCAGCAAGAATCGCGGATTCTCCCCTTTTTGATCTGGTTGACGAAAGCCCTGTTTTTTTCTCTGTGAACTCTGTGCCCTCTGTGGTGAAATTGTTTTGTACATGAGCAGATTTTGTAAAATCGGTTTGGCGCTTGGCGGCGGCGGGGCCAGGGGACTGGCGCACTTAGGGATCCTGCAGGAACTGGAACGGGCCGAAATTCCCGTCGATTTCCTGGCGGGAACGTCCATGGGCGCTTTGGTGGCTGCGGTGTATGCGCAGAACCCCTCGGCCGCAATCGCGGCGGACCGCTTTCGCGGCTATCTCGAAAGCGCCGAATTCAAAAAAACCAACCTGGAGTTTCTCCATTCCCCCAACCGCGAAGAGATTCCCCGCTGGGAAGGAATGTTTCAGCGCTTTGCCAGTTTCATCCGCAAGGGGATTTTTTACTCCCAATCCCTGACCAAGCAAGCCCCGATTTCCGAGGAGAATTTCACCCAGAACATCAATTTCCTGCTGGAGGACAAAAACCTTGAAGAAACCGCCATCCCCCTGGCGGTCGTGGCTTTAGATTTGAGGTCCGGCCAAGAAGTGGTATTGCAGAAGGGCTCGATCCGCAAGGCCGTGAGCGCCAGCTGCGCCATTCCCGGAATCATGCCGCCCATCAAAATTCAGGAGTGGGAATTAATCGATGGGGGATGGATCGACCGGGTTCCGGTCCGGCCTGCCAGAAATTTGGGGGCCGACTTCGTCATCGCCGTCGACGTGGCCGAAGAGCTGGACGAAGATACGGACCTTTCCACGGGCCTGGGGATCGTCCTGCGGACTTATGACGCCAGCCGTTTCGCCCTGAGCCGGCTGCAGCAGGAAGAAGCCGACCTGATCCTCTGCCCCGATGTTACCCAAGTCCACTGGTCGGATTTCGGCCATTTGGATGAATGCGTGTGGGCCGGGGCCGAGGCGATGCGCCAAAAGACCGAGGAGATCCGGAGAAGAATCGCGAAGAAAAAAATCCGCAACTTTTTTCTTTCTCCACTCCGGGAAAGAGGCCGACCGGCCCGGACTTCAGGATGAAACCGGCGCGCCTTTTCCACGTCGAACCCGGGGATGTCCGGCAGCGGCTGGATGTTTTTATATCCCAACGGGAAAAGACCATCTCCCGGTCCCAAATCAAGAGATTGATCGAACAGGGGCAGGTGAAGGTCGGCGGAAAGAAGCCCAAAGCCGGCCAGCGCCTGAAAACCGGGGAGGAAGTCGCCCTTGTCATTCCGGAACCCCGGAGCCCGGAAGTCCGGGCGGAGCCCCTTCCCCTGACCATCCAGTATGAGGACTCCCATTTGCTGGTGATCGATAAGCCGGCCGGGATGGTCGTTCATCCGGGGGCGGGGAATTACTCCGGCACCCTGGTCAACGCCCTTTTGCATCACTGCCGCGACTTGGGAGGAATCGGAGGCGTTCTCCGGCCGGGGATCGTTCACCGGCTGGACAAGGATACCAGCGGGGTTTTAGTGGTGGCCAAGAACGAGGCGACCCACCGGGGCCTATCCGAACAGTTTAAGAGCCACTCCCCCGCGAGGAAGTATTTGGGAATTGTCTTCGGCCAGCTTTCCGGAGAAGGGCAGGTGGATTCCCGGATCGGCCGTCACCCGGTGGACCGGAAGAAGATGTCGGCGCGGCCCCGGAAGGGGCGGGAGGCCCGGACCCATTGGAAGGTTCTGGAGCGATTCCCGGGTTTTTGCCTCGCAGAGTTTCGTCTGGAAACCGGAAGAACCCACCAAATCCGGGTCCACCTCTCCTCGATCGGCCACCCGTTGCTGGGGGACCCGACCTACGGAGGGAGGAGGGGGCTGGCGGCGATCGAGCCGCCGCCTCTCCGGCAGGGTCTCCAGAAATTCCCGCGCCAGGCCCTGCATGCCGCCACTCTCGGCTTCACCCATCCGGCGGGGGGGGCGTATCTGGAATTTTCTTCTCCTCTTCCGGCGGATATGGAGGAGGCGTTGGCGCTCCTGCGAAAATGGAGTTGAGAGAAGAAGGGCGGTTTCGCAAAAAACCCGGGCAGAGGCGTCCGCGGACCCCCCTCCCGCCAAAGCGGCAAAATATTACGGGATCGGCAAAGAGCGGAAGATGAATTTCTTGGAAGTCGAAGAGTGGAAAGAACAGAAACAAATCCTCCACGGTTTTGGAACTCGAAACGGCAGTTCCGATAGAATTACGCGGCTGGATTGGAGAGGGAAACCGGTCGTCTCCGGAGGGAAACAGCACCCCCTCGTCTCTTTGCGGCAGGTTCATGGGGATGGAATCATCGTGATCCGAGGGGGGGAAGAAGAGGCGGGGGATCCCTGGGAATGGGAAGGGGATGCTTTGGTCACCTCCTCTCCCGGGATCGCCCTCGGTGTTTTTACGGCGGATTGCCTGCCGGTTTTCCTCTTTGAACCGGAAAGACGAGTCGCGGCCGTGGTTCATGCGGGCTGGCGGGGAACGGCGCAGGAGGTCACCAGAAAGGTCGTGGGAAAAATGGTCGAAGCCTTCGCCTGCGGCGCGGAAAAGATTCGGGCCGCCCTGGGTCCCTGCATCGGGCCTTGTTGTTACGAGGTGGATGGCCCCGTTGAGGCTTCCTTTCTTCGCGGCGGCCTGCCCTGGGAATCCTTTGCTTCCGGCCGCGGGCCGGGAAAGTGGGCGTTGGATCTCCAGGAGGCGAACACCTTTCTTTTAATGAAAGGCGGGGTAAAAAAGGAAAATATCCATCGGCTTGCCTATTGCACGGCCTGCCGTTCCGATCTGTTTTTTTCGTACCGAGGGGAAAAGGGGACCCGGGGAAGACATCTGAATTATATCTCTTTGCTCTAACCCCCAAGAGGACAGGACAGTCGCCAGCGCCCATGGCCTGGCCCCCTTTTTAGCGGGTTTGGAGCCCCCGGTTTCACCCTGCGGCGAAAATAATCCTTGACAAGGAATCCGGCGGTTTCTAAAATATTGATAAATCCTTCCACAGGGATTACCGATAATATTCCAGAATCTACCTTGAAACCTAATCCGATAATATCCTTTCTGGGAAATCGAATATAAATTAAAAGGACCTTTCAAGGAACATAGTTTTTACACATCGGGACCGTAATTGCGATTCCGTCCGGAAAAGCCGATTAATCTTCTTTCCCCTCCTGAGATATTGGATCGAAAGGTTTTCCGATCTCGGATTATGACGAGCGAAGCTCATTCCTCACTACCTTGAGCCTGAAAAAATACGCCAGGGGAAACTCTTACTTTTTTTAAGGAGCGGCAATGAATCTGGTTGAATTAAAGGAAAAAAAGATCAACGAGCTGAACAAGCTGGCCAAGCAGTTGAATGTGGAAGGCGCCAGCGGGATGCGCAAACAGGACCTTATTTTTGCCATTCTCCAAGCCCAAACGGAAAAAAACGGGCTGATTTACGGGGAAGGGGTCCTCGAAACGCTTCCCGACGGGTTTGGCTTCCTGCGGTCCCCGGACTTCAACTACCTGCCCGGGCCCGACGACATTTATGTTTCCCCCTCCCAGATCCGCCGCTTCAACCTGCGCACCGGAGACACGATTTCGGGGCAGATCCGCCCCCCCAAAGAGGGGGAGCGGTATTTCGCCCTGCTCAAGGTGGAAGCCGTCAATTACGAAGAACCCGATTTGGCCCGGGAAAAAATTCTCTTTGACAACCTGACGCCCCTTTACCCCAACGGCCGGGTCCACTTGGAGGTGGAAGGGGAAAACAACATGTCCATGCGGGTCATGGATCTTCTTACCCCCCTTGGGAAAGGACAGCGCGGGCTGATCGTCAGCCCTCCCCGGGCCGGCAAAACCATGATCCTGCAGTCCCTGGCGAACAGCATCACGGTCAATCATAAAGAGGCGTCCCTCATCGTCCTTCTGATCGATGAACGGCCGGAAGAGGTGACGGACATGCAGCGCTCGGTCAAAGGGGAGGTCATCAGCTCCACCTTCGATGAGCCGGCCCAGCGCCACGTTCAGGTAGCCGAGATGGTTCTGGAAAAGGCGAAACGCCTGGTCGAGCACCAGAAAGACGTCATCATCCTCCTCGACAGCATCACCCGGCTGGCGCGGGCGTACAACACCGTCGTCCCCCCGAGCGGGAAGATCCTCTCCGGCGGGGTGGACTCCAACGCGTTGCACCGCCCCAAACGCTTCTTCGGCGCGGCCCGGAACGTGGAAGAGGGGGGCAGCCTGACGATCATTGCCACGGCGCTGATCGACACGGGCAGCCGGATGGATGAAGTCATTTTTGAGGAGTTCAAAGGCACGGGCAATATGGAGATCGTCCTGGACCGGAAACTGGCCGACCGGCGCATCTTCCCGGCCATCGATATCAACAAGTCCGGAACCCGGAAGGAAGAGATGCTGCTGACTTCCCACGAACTCAACCGGGTCTGGATCCTGCGCAAGCTCCTGCAGCCGTTGAATTCCATCGACGCGATGGAGTTCCTCCAAGACAAGATGAAGGGAGCCAAGAACAACCAGGAATTCCTGGATTCCATGAGTAGATAAAGAAGCGATCAACGTTCCGCTTTCAGCGAACGGCAAAAAGATAAAAGCTGGTGGCTGACAGCTGACCGCTATTTCTCAGGAGGATTAAAATGAAAGAAGGGATTCACCCCAAATTCGTCGACGCCGTCATCAAGTGCGCGTGCGGAAGCGAGATCCAGACCAAGTCCGTGAAGAAGGAGATCTCCGTGGAGATCTGTTCCCGCTGCCATCCGTTTTTCACCGGCAAACAGAAGCTGATCGACTCGGCCGGACGGGTGGAGCGCTTCCAGAGAAAGTACGGGCTGAAAAAATAAAGGAAGACCATGGCGAAGATTTCCGTCGGCGGACAGGCCGTGATTGAGGGCGTCATGATGCGCGCGCCCAACGCCCTGGCCATTGCCGTGCGCAAAGCAAACGGAGAGGTGGCGGTGAAAGAGGACGTCTGGCGCTCCCTCTCCAACCGCTTGAAATTTCTGAAGTGGCCGCTGATTCGCGGGTCGGTGGTGTTCCTCGAAGCGTTGATCAACGGCCTGCAGGCCCTCTCGTATTCGGCCAATCAGGCCTTGGAAGAGGAGAAAGGGAAAAAGGCGGACAAGCTCAGCTCCTTCGCCCTCACCCTGGTCATGGTCGCGGCCTTCGGGATCGGGCTCCTGTTCTTCGTGGTTCTCCCGCACTATCTGACGGGGTTTCTGGGCCGGCTTTTCGGGCGGGAGCTGGGCGTGGACAGCATCCTGTTCCACCTGATCGACGGAGGGATCAAGGTTTTTTTCTTCGTCGGCTATATCTACTTCATCTCCTTCATGAAGGATATCCGCCGGATCTTCCAATATCATGGGGCCGAGCACAAATGCATCTTTGCCTATGAAAATGGGGACGAGCTGACCGTTTCCAGCTGTCAGAAATATTCCACCCTTCATCCCCGCTGCGGCACGGCCTTTCTCCTCCTGGTCTTTCTCATCAGCATCTTCCTCTTCTCCCTGACCTTTCCCTTTTTGCCGAAATTTCCGGAGCTGGGGAAAACCCTGGAGAATCTGGTTTATGTCGGCATCAAAATGCCCCTTCTTTTCCCCATTGCCGGGCTCGCCTATGAAGTGATCAAAATCAGCGGGAAAAAGCCGGATCACTTCCTCCTGCGGTGGATCATCGCCCCGGGTTTGTGGCTGCAGCGCCTGACGACCCGGCCGCCCTCGGACGATCAGGTGGAAATTGCCCTGCGCGCTCTGCAGGGCGCCCTGCGGCTGGAAACCGGCCAGAAAATAATCCTGTAACCTATGTTCCCAAGATTGCATGAGGTCGAAAATCGCTATCAGGAATTAGAGCGGCTCCTGGCCGATCCGAAGGTCCTGGGCAACCCCAAGGAATTGCCGAAGCTCGCCCGGGAGCGGGCCGAGCTCGTCAAATTAGTGGAAACCTATCGGACCTACAAAAAGGTGAACGGGGAAATCGAGGCAAGCCAGGAACTGCTGGCCGAAGCCGATGAAGAAATGCGGGAGCTGGCCAAGGCCGACCTGCACAGCCTGCGGGAAAAACAGGCCGCCTTGGAGCAGGAGCTGAAGGTCCTGCTCCTGCCCAGGGACCCCCGGGATGATAAGAATATTTTTCTGGAAATCCGGGCGGGAACGGGGGGAGAAGAAGCCGCCCTGTTTGCGGCCCAACTCTTTCGCATGTACGCCAAATACGCCGAAGCGAACCGGTGGCGGGTGGAGGTGGTCAGCGAGAATCCCACCGGCCTCGGGGGCTTCAAAGAGATCATTGCCCTGGTGGAAGGGAAGGGGGTTTTCAGCCGCTTGAAATATGAAAGCGGGGCGCACCGGGTCCAGAGGGTCCCGGTGACCGAATCCTCGGGGCGCATCCACACCTCGGCGGTCACGGTGGCCGTTCTTCCGGAAGCCGACGAAGTGGAAATTGAAGTCAACCCCAACGACCTGCGGATCGATGTGTATCGCTCCTCCGGCCCCGGCGGGCAGAGTGTCAATACCACCGATTCGGCCGTGCGCATCACCCATATCCCCACCGGCATGGTTGTGACCTGCCAGGATGAAAAATCCCAGCACAAGAACAAAGCCAAGGCTTTGAAAGTCCTGCGCGCCCGCCTTCTGGATCAGATGGTGGAGGAGCAGCAAAACGAGATTTCGGAGGCGCGCAAAAACCAGGTGGGCAGCGGAGACCGCAGCGAGCGAGTCCGGACCTACAATTTCCCCCAAAACCGCGTGACCGACCACCGCATCGGCCTCACCCTTTATCGGCTGGACAACTTTATGGAAGGGAACATCGGAGAAATCATCGACGCCCTGAACACCCACTATCAGGCCGAAGCGCTCAAGGCCGGATCTCCGGGGGAATAGAAAAAAAGGTTTGAGGCGGGAGAGAAAGAGCCCGGGATCCCGCGCGCCGCTTACCGTAGCCCGCCTTTTTCCGTAGCCGGGAATCCACCGCGAGACCTTTTTCCGAAATTTTCAAGGAAACGATTTGGGAACAGAGAGCTGGACCATCCTTAAATTGATTCAGTGGACTGCCGAGCGGTTCCAAAGAGAGGGGTTGCCGACGCCGCGCCTGGATGCCGAAGTGCTTCTATCCTCGGCGCTGAGAGTGGACCGGATCCGCCTCTACACCCATTTCGACCAACCCCTGCTTCCGGAAGAGCTGGCCCGATTCAAAGAACTGATCCAGCGGCGGATCAAACGGGAACCGGTCGCCTACATCATCGGCCGGCGCGAGTTCTGGTCCCTGTCCTTCAAGGTTACCCGGGATGTGCTCATCCCGCGGCCGGAGACCGAGACCTTGGTTGCCGAAGCCCTGGCGCAGCGCGCCTTCCTGCCGGCGGGGGATGAGAATCTAAGAATCCTGGAAATCGGCACGGGGAGCGGAGCCATCAGCGTCGCCCTGGCCAAAGAGCTTCCAGCCGGGTCGATTACCGCCACGGATATCTCCGCAAGGGCCCTAACCGTGGCGGGAGAAAATGCCGCCGACCATGGAATCAGGGATCGCCTTCGTTTCCTTCAGGGAGATCTCTTTTCCCCCCTGCAAAAGGGAGAGCAGTTCCACCTGATTCTTACCAATCCGCCATATGTTCCCCGGGAGGAGATGGCCAGACTCATGCCGGAAGTCCGCGATTTCGAACCGGCCTTGGCCCTTGACGGAGGGCGGGACGGGTTGGATTTTTACCGCCGAGTTTTGCGGGAGGCGGGCGAATTTCTCCTTCCCGAGGGCTGGTTTCTGGGGGAAATCGGGGCGGGGCAGGATCAAAATATTCTTGAGATCGCGGAGCAGAACCCGGACCTTGGGGCGTTTTCCTTTGCTGTCGACCTGGCGGGGATCAAGAGGGTATTTAAGGCCCGGAAACGAACCTCGTGATGGGGACGCAGATTTGCAGGATTAATATCAGTTTAGAGTTTTGAAATAATCCTGTGACCGCCTCTGTCGGGGCCCGGGGGCCGGAACGGAGCGCGCCGGAAGCATCGGCTGGGTTGGCCCTTGGCCTCGAAGATCAGAGCTTGTTTCCGGCGGAGCGGGCGGGGGGTATCGTCCCCGCCCCCTCCACGGAGAAATCAGCGCCTCATGATTCCAAGCGGGCCGGTCTGGCCCCCGGGCCCTGGAACCTCTTGGCCCTGACGAAATTCTTTTCTCAAAGGGCTGAAGTGTTACCATGATTGAAATACGCCGTTTTTGTGAAGAGTCTTTTACCTTGGGTGTTGCCGCACCCCTGTAAGGAGGGGTGTTTCGCGACCCGCTCCGACTCCTTGAGTTTGGCGCGCCCGTCACACCTCTGGCTTTTTACCTTCTTCTGCGTTAATCTGCGGATATCTGCGTCCTAATTTTTTCTTGGAGAAGAATTTATGGACAAGCTGGTGATTGAAGGCGGATATCGCCTGGTCGGTCAGATCCCGATCAGCGGGGCCAAGAATGCCGCCCTTCCTCTTTTTGCCGCTTCCCTGCTGGTGGAAGACTGGATTACCCTCCAAAACGTTCCCGCGCTGGCCGATATCCGGACCATTTCCCGGCTCCTCCGGCAAATGGGGGTGAAGACGGAAGGGGAGAGCGGAACGGTGCGTTTGAACGCCGCCGGGGTTGTTTCTCAGGAAGCGCCGTATGATCTCGTCAAAACCATGCGGGCATCCGTTCTGGTATTGGGCCCCTTGGTGGCTAAGTGGAAGCGGGCCCGCGTTTCCCTTCCGGGAGGCTGCGCCATCGGGGCTCGTCCCATCAACCTCCACCTGAAAGGGTTGGAGGCCATGGGGGCCCGGGTGGAGTTGAAGCACGGGTATGTGGAGGCCCAGGCGGATCGTCTGCGAGGGGCGGACTTCTATTTTGATATTTCCAGCGTTACGGGGACGGAGAACCTCATGATGGCGGCCGCTCTGGCCGAGGGCCGAACGGTCTTGAAGAATGCGGCCTGCGAGCCGGAGGTGGTCGAGCTGGCCAAGGCGCTGAAGAAGATGGGCGCCAAGATTCAAGGCGCCGGCACGGATGTCGTGGTCATCGAGGGGGTGAAGGAGCTGCGCCCCATCGAGCACGCCATCATTCCGGACCGAATCGAAGCCGGGACCCTCATGGTTGCCTCCGGAATGACCCAGGGGAACGTGAAACTTTTAAACTGCGACCTGGCGCATATGGAGGCGGCGGTTGCCAAGTTGCGGGAAGCGGGCCTGGAGATCATTCCGGAAGGGGACGGCGTGAAGGTTGTCGGGCCCCTGAACCTGAAAGCGGTGGATGTGAAAACCCTGCCTTTCCCGGGGTTCCCCACGGATATGCAGGCCCAGATCATGGCGCTGATGTGCGTGGCCAACGGCCTTGCCGTCATAACCGAGACGGTTTTTGAAAACCGGTTTATGCATGTCAGCGAGCTGAAAAGGATGGGGGCCGATATCCGGGTCGAAGGGTCGAACGCCATTGTCCGGGGAGTAGCCAATCTGACCGGCGCCCCGGTCATGGCCACGGATTTGAGAGCCAGCGCCTCGCTGGTCCTGGCCGGCCTTGCGGCGGAGGGGACGACCGAGGTGTCCCGGATCTATCATCTCGACCGGGGTTATGAAAGGCTCGATGAAAAATTAATCCGCTTGGGGGCGAAGATCAAGCGGATCAAGGAATGAGGATGGTTCCGTAAAAAGTCCATCTGCGGCGTTGCGCTTCAACCCCGCCCCGTTAGATAAGGAATCCCGAATTTTGGGACAAGGGGATAAGCCTTTTGGCTCCCTGAGCGGAAAATAGTCCCGGGGAAAATCTAACGGGGTAAATCGTTGCCGCGCACCTGTAAGGGCGATTCATGAATCGCCCCTACTCCTTAAATTATGCGCGCCTTGCACGGTAGGGGCATGCTGCGCGTGCCGGGTATCGGGCGTGAAGCATCGCGCCCCCCCAATCGGAACCATTAAGGGATAAGGCGATGAGGATTTTAGAAGCCGGGACAAAGGAATTCGCAGAATTTATTGAGAAATTCGGCAGAAGGGGCGAGACCGGATTCGAAAAAGTGGAGAGCCGGATTCGCCGGATTGTGAATCAAGTAAAACGCCATGGGGATCCGGCCCTCGTTCAACTGACCCGAAAGTATGACGGCTGGCCGGCTGCGGCCAAGACCCTCCGCGTCACCCCGAGCGAGATCCGGGCGGCCATGAAGAGTCTGACCCGGGAGGAAAGGGATACCTTGGAATACACCGCCTTCCGGATCGAGCAGTTTCACCTTCTGCAGAAGCAGCAGTCGTGGAATTTTGCGGAGGAAGACGGAACGATTCTCGGGCAGGTCGTTCGACCCTTGAAAAGGGCGGGAATCTATGTGCCCGGGGGGAAAGCCTCCTATCCCTCAAGCGTGCTGATGAACGCCATCCCCGCCCGGGTGGCCGGCGTGTCGGAAATCATCATGGCCTGCCCGGCGCCCAAGGGATATTTGAACCCGCGGGTTCTGGCCGCAGCCAAGGTCGCCGGGGTGGAAAGCATATTCAAAATCGGCGGAGCGCAGGCCGTAGCGGCCTTGGCGTACGGGACCCAAACGGTCCCCAAGGCGGATAAAATAGCCGGTCCGGGCAATATTTTCGTGGCGGCGGCGAAGCGGATGGTTTTCGGGGAGGTCTCCATCGACTCCATCGCCGGGCCGAGCGAGGTTCTTATCATCGCCGATCGGACAGGGGTTCCGGCCTTCCTGGCGGCCGACCTTCTTTCCCAGGCCGAACATGACGAGCTGGCCTCCGCGGTTCTGTTATGCCTTTCCCGAAAATTGGCCGAAAAGGTCCGGGAAGAAGTCCGCAAGCAGCGCGCCCTTTTGCCCCGCCGAAAAATTGCCGCCGCGTCCTTACGAAAGTTCGGGGCCATCCTGATCGTGAAAACCCTTGCCGAGGCCTGCCGCCTGGCCAACGCCCTTGCCCCCGAACATCTCGAACTTGCCGTCGGCGATCCTTTTTCGCTCCTCGGGAAGATTGAAAACGCCGGGGCGATTTTTCTCGGCCATTTATCCCCGGAGGCAATCGGCGACTACGTGGCGGGACCCAATCACGTCCTGCCCACCGGCGGGGCCGCCCGCTTTTCTTCCCCGCTCGGGGTCTACGACTTTATCAAACGGTCGAGCCTCATCTTTGTTTCCCCGGAGGGTCTGAAAAAACTTTCCCGGCCGGGTATGCGCCTGGCCCGGATGGAGGGGCTGGAAGGGCATGCGCGGTCGATCCAGAAGCGCCAGGGCGGATAAGGCCATTCTTTTCCGCGGCGGGGAAACCGGCCCATGATTCCCAGAATAGCAGGGCGCCTTCACCAACAAATCTTAAAATGACCCAAAAGCTCTCAAATCCGGAACAACAGCCAACGAAGCAGATCCTGAAAACCTACTGGGGGTATAAATCGTTTCTTCCCCTGCAGGAAGAGACGATTTCGTCCATTCTGGCCGGACGAGACACGCTGACGATGCTCGCCACCGGAGGGGGGAAATCCCTGTGCTTCCAGCTTCCCGCCCTGCTGAAGGATGGCCTGACCGTGGTCATTTCCCCGCTCATTTCCCTGATGAAAGACCAGGTGGACGGCCTGCAAGACCTGGGAATCGCGGCAGAATGTTTAAACTCGAGCCTGTTTTCAGAGGAACAGCGGTCCATCGAAAACCGGGTGCGCAAAGGGGAAGTGAAGCTCTTATACATTTCTCCCGAGCGCCTTAAGAAAGAGGGGATGATCAAACTATTAAAGTCGGTCCCTCTCTCCTTTTTTGTGATTGACGAGGCCCATTGCATCAGCCATTGGGGCCACGACTTCCGGGAAGAGTACCGCAACCTGGGGATGATTAAAGAAACCTTTGGCCCGGCGGCGGTCCACGCTTTTACCGCAACGGCGACGGCCGAAGTTCGCCGGGACATTTTGGAGCAACTTCGCCTCCAAAATCCGCAGAGCCATATCGGTCCGGTGGACCGCCCCAACTTGACCTACCGGGTGAGACTCCGCTCCCAGATTGCAGGCCAGGTTGCGGACCTCCTGAAAAAACACGCGGATGAACCCGGAATTATCTACTGCTTGCGCCGGGACGATGTGGATACCCTCTCCGCGCGACTAAACGACCTTGGGTTCAAAAACCTTCCTTATCATGCCGGCCTTGCCGATGAAATCCGCCAATCCCATCAGGACCAGTTTGCCAGCGAAAAGATCGATATCATGGTGGCAACCATTGCCTTTGGCATGGGGATCGACCGCTCCAATATTCGCTATGTGATCCATACGGCCATGCCCAAAAGCATCGAGCACTATCACCAGGAGACCGGGCGGGCCGGCCGAGACGGTCTTCCGGCTTATTGCTACATGTTCTACGGGGGGGGCGACTACCTCACCTGGAAGTCCTTGCTGGAAGATTCTCCCCAAAAGGAGGTCATGCTGGACAAACTCCAGCGCCTCTATCATTTTTGCGCCCAGCCGCATTGCCGCCACCGGGTTTTGGTGAAATATTTCGACCAGGATTATGAAAAGGCCTCCTGCGAAGCCTGTGACTATTGTTTGAACGAACTGGAGATGGTTGGAGACCCCCTCATCGTCGGACAAAAAATCCTCTCCTGTGTGTACCGAGTGCAGCAGGGGAGCGGCCTCGGATTCGGGGCCGGCCACATTGCCAACGTGCTGAAAGGAAACCAGACCGACCAGGTGGAAACGTGGGGCCATCAACGGTTATCCACCTATGGCTTGATGGCGAACGAATCCGTGGCCTTTATCCGCTATATGATCGAACAACTGATTGGCCAGGGGTATCTGCGCCGAGAAGGGGAGTTTTCCACCCTCGCGCTGACGGATTCCGCCAGAGAGGTGCTGCGGGGAGAGCTGACTCCGGTTTTGGTAAAGCCGCTGGTGGCGGCGAAAAAGAAGGAGATTACCCGAAAAGGGAGGCAGAAAAAGGAAGAAGAATGGGCGGAAGTGGACCAGGAGTTATTTCACCTGCTGCGCAACAAAAGGATGGAACTGGCCCAGCAGCAAAGCGTTCCGGCGTTTATCATCTTCGGGGATAAGTCTTTGAGAGATATGGCCATGATCAAACCCGTCACCAAGGAAGCTTTCGCCGCCGTCTACGGCGTAGGGGATCACAAGTTGCGCGCCTATGCGGATGCTTTTATAGAGGCAATCAAGAAATATTTGGAAGGCCAGCAGGAAGTTTGAAAATACCCTCCGGAAAAATCAATTGACACTTCGGTGGCAGTTGTTTAGACTCCCATCAATACCGGGTCAGGGTGAGTGTGGAGTGTCAGCAGAGAAGAAATTAGCGACAGGATCGCATTCAAGGCCCAGATAAACTTTCCCGATTCAACCAGAACCTACTTGTCCTCTTGATATCAAAAAATCTTAAAACATAAGGAGGCCCCCATGGACGAGAAAAAAACTCCCCCCAAAAAACTTTCGATCACCAATACGAAACAGGAGATGATGGAAGCCTATCAGGCGGCAATGAAACAGCTCGATGAACAGAAACAATTGGAATTAAAACCCGAGAAGAAACTGGAGGAGAAAAGGGCCAGAGAAACCGTGCGCATTGCCGACTCCCTTTCCTCGGAAGGGGTGGTGCAGGAAATCAGCGGCCTGAAGATCGAGATTGGAAAAGTCCTTACCCAAATCGGGGATAAGCTGGAGGACGAAGTCGGCAAATTCAAGGCGATCCAGAATGCCATTATCCTGAAGGAAAAGGAGCTCCAGGAGCTGTATGAGATTGAAAAATCGGCGATGACCCTGGCGGCCCTGATCGAGGTCCAGAACCAGAAGAAGCAGCAGTTTGAAACGGAGATGACAACCCGGAAAGAAGACCTTGATCAGGAGATCCAAAACCTGCGGTTCGAATGGGCCAAGGAAAAAAGTGAATACGAAGCCCAGATCAAGGAACGGGATACGGCGGAGAAGAAGAAAAGGGACCGGGAAAAGGAAGAGTACGAATATGGGTTCAAGAGGCAGCAGCAGATTTCCAAGGACAAATTTGATGACGAGAAGGCGAAATTGGAAAAGGAGATCCTGCTGACCAAGGAGCGCATGGACGGCGAACTCAGCGGAAGGGAAAAGATCATCGCCGCCAAGGAAGAAGAGCTTAACGATCTGCGCAAGCGGGTTGCCCTGTTCCCGAAGGAAATGGAAGCCTCTGTCGGCAAGGCGGTCAAGGATACTTCGGAAAGGTTGAATCTGGAGTCTAAAAATAGAGAAGAGCTGCTGAAAAAGGAATTCACCGGCGAAAAGAACGTCCTGACCACGCGCATCGAGTCCCTGGACAAAACCGCCAAGGAGCAGAACGCCCAGATTGCGGCCCTCACCCAGTTCCTGGAAAAAGCAAATCAAAAAGTCCAAGAGATCGCGGTCAAGGCCTTGGAAAGCACCTCGGCCCAGAAATCGCTCTCCAGCCTCCAGCAGCTGCTGGGCGAGCAGCTACAGATGAAGAAATCAGGGCAGGAGAAGTAAACCCTAATTCTGAAAAGGGATTGAGGGAAACGGTTTCTTAAGAAGAAAATATTCCCCCTTACCCTACCCTTTCCCGCGCGGGGAGAGGGTAAACATAATGAAATAGAAAAGAATTTCCTTCCCCCTTGACGGGGGAGGGGAGGGTGGTTGGTAAAATAAATTATTTCGCTTGTATTAAATCGGAGAGGATTCGAAAAAAGAGACCTGCGCCTCATCTGCTTCGATCCCTTATCGGCGTAATTGCTCAACTTTAAGGATTAGCGGAAATTTTATGGCCATCGATGAAAAAAGACGGCAGAAAAAACTTGCGAGGAAGGCGGCGAAGCGCAAGAAATCCTTGGCCGCAAGGAAGCCTACGTACTCCGGCGGAGGCGGGTTTTCAGCGGAAAGAATGATGGCCACGGCGGCCGCATCGCCGATCCATGAATGCCTGATGCCCGCGGGCCTTTTCGATCTCGGGATGGGCAGCGGGATAATCAGCCGGAAAATGCCCAACGGAGAGATTGCCTTCGGAGTTTTTCTGGTTGATGTTTTCTGCCTGGGTGTTAAAGACGCCTTCTTCTCGGTGCGTCCGCAGGGGGAATATGAGAGCTTTATAGATCAGATAAGCGAGAGGGAAGGTTTGCAGCCTGCCGAGCCAGCCTGCGCGGTAAAGCTGATTGAGAACGCCGCGGCCTATGCCAGGGGCCTCGGATTGTATCCGCATCGTGATTTCGCCTTTGCCAAGAAAATTTTTGGTAGCATTGATTCTGCGGCCTGTTCCCAAGAGTTTACGTTTGGCAAAGACGGCAAACCTCTTTATATGGCCGGCCCTGATGATACAGAGGCTGATTCCCGGAGGATCATGGATATTCTTACGGAAAAATTGGGACCCGGCGGGTTTCATTACATGCTCCCGGTGGATCTTGAGGACGATTAACCCCAAACATGAAAAGGGGATCCATTCCATGCGATCTGGGGAAAAGAAGAGAGAAAAACAAAGAATCGCAGGCCTAAAAGATATCGTTCCGGATTTTGAGCGTTGGCCCAAATCATGGATGGGAACCCAGGAGGATTTGGAATATGGTAAGAAAATGCTCCCGTTCATGGAGGGATTCATTCGATACCTAACGGCTCAGGATTTATCCCGGAAAACCCTGAAGGTGTATATTGATAATGTCTGGGTTCTGGGGGGAACGATCATAAAAGATGTTTCCATTTCCGGGGAGCATAAGGGTGACCCCGCCAAAAAATCCTTGAGGCCGTTGAATCCGGGGGCTGTCTGCCTGAGCATTCTGCCGGCATGAGCGACTGGGAGCTGGCTTCTTTTGAGAGGTTGTGCAAAAAGCTTGAGAAATTTCTTAAAGGCAGCGTCGAGGAGAGCCAACAATAAAGAAAGGTTGGATAAATCATGAATGAGAAAAATATTGTGGAGGCAAAAGCGCAAAAACTGGTCGAAATGACCGCTGGTTTTTGTAAGGAGCATTTGGACGAGGATTACCGGCAGTTATGCCAAAAATTGATTGAAAAATTGTCTCGGAAGCGGAATGTTCCGTTTTTGTCCGGACGGATTGAAATCTGGGCTGCGGGCATCGTGTACTCTCTTGGCAGCATCAATTTCCTTTTTGATCAAAGTTTTGAGCCTTACGCCACTGCGGAGGATGTCTGCAATTATTTCGGCACATCCAAGAGCACGACTTCGCAGAAGGCCAAGGTTATTCGGGACATGTTCAAGATGGGATATTACGACCAGGAATTTTCGACCGCCCATATGAAGGAAAACAGCCCGTTTTCCAATTTGACCATGGTGAATGGGCTGATCGTTGACAGACGGTCACTACCCCCGGAAATTCAGAGTTTTTTGAGCAGGAAAGAGAAATAGAAAATGGTGAATGGGCGGCGCGAAGATCGGGCGCAAAGATTCGAATCCTTGCGGAAATCAAATATAATCCAAATTATATATAAGCTTGCGCAGGAGCGAAAGGCAGAAGTCTATCTGGTCGGAGGGGCGGTGCGGGATTTTCTTTTGGAAAGACCCCTTGGGAAAGATTTTGATTTTGTGCTTCCGGGAGACGCGGCCGGCCTGGCCAAGGAGCTGGCCCGGCAAATGGCAGGGACGGCCTTTCTCTTGGATGACGCCTTCGGCACCTGGCGGGTGGTCATCAAGAAAGCGGAAGGCAAAACCGAGGCCGATTTTTGCGTCAGACAGGGCGGGGATATTCTTGCGGATCTGAGACAAAGAGACTTCACGGTGAACTCTCTGGCGATTCGGCTGCCGGACATTTTTCAAGATGAAAAACCTTTGGTCATCGACCCCCTTGGCGGAATTTCCGATCTCCGCCAAGGAATCCTGCGGGCCAACTCCGAAGATTCTCTGCGGCGGGATCCCTTGCGGATGCTGCGGGCCTATCGGTTTGCTTACAGCCTCGGATTGAAGATCGACGAAGAAACCGAGAAGGCGATCGGCAGAAATCGAAAGCTGATCCTCCGCTCGGCCGGAGAACGCGTGCGCGGGGAGTTTTTTGCCGCCCTGCATGAAAATCAGGCGGCTCAATTCCTACGGGACCTTTGCCAAACCGGACTGCTGGGGGAGCTCTTTCCGGAAATCGGCGAATGGGGGTCCCTACCCCAGGGGCCTCATTCCGATTTTTCCCTCCTGGACCATGCTTTTCGAACGGTGGAAGCAGGGGAGTCCCTCCTAAGTCGCCTCCGGGACCTTTTCTCCCCGGAGGCTCAATCATTGGGGCAGCATTTCGCTCAGGGGGTGGAGGAAGGAATTTCCCGAAAAGCCCTTTTCAAATTTGAATGCTTTTTTCACGATTCCGGCAAACCCAATGCCCGGAGGAAAAACCCGGAGGCCGCCGGTTTCCGCTTCCTGGACCACGACCAGGAGGGGGAGGCGGTCAACGAACGTCTGGGGAGGCGGCTCAAGCTCAGCCGGCGTTCGCTGCGGATCCTCTCGGAGTTGACGCGCCAGCACATGCGTCTGGCCAGCCTGGCAAAAGGCGGGGCCTTGACTCCGCGGGCGAAGTACCGCTTCTTCCGCGACCTCGGAAAAGAAGGGCTCGATCTGGTTCTTCTCTCCCTTGCCAATGCGGCAGGCTCCAGAAAACCTTCTGCTTCTTTCGATCCGTTCCGGGCTCCCTCCGGAGATCTCGGGAAAATCATGGAAGCGGGTAAGGAGCTCTTGCGGTATTATTACGAGGATTTCTCCCCCAAGCCTCCCGGTCCGCTCCTGAACGGGAAAGAGATCATGAAGACTTTGCATCTGGGGCAGAGCCCCTCGGTGGGACGGCTTTTGGGGATGCTGAAGGAGGCCGAAGTAAGCGGCCGGGTACGTTCGCGGGAGGAAGCCCTGGAATTCATAAAAAATATTGACATTTCCAAGCCATTCATTTAATATTAATAAGAGTTTTTCCTAAGCGGGCGTAATTCAGGGGTAGAATGCAAGCTTCCCAAGCTTGACGTCGCCAGTTCGAATCTGGTCGCCCGCTCCACTGCGAATCAGGGATCCCATAAGGAATATAAATGGCTTGCAGTTAGTTGAAAAGGGTGGTTTTTATGAGTGTCTGCTTGCAATAAGTGGGCTCTTGGGGGCCCATTTTTTTTTCATGAAAGGATGATCCCGTAAAAAGTCCATCTGCTGCGTTGCACTTCAACTTCGTCGTTGCAGCGCGCCCCTTTAGTGCGCTTCACTCCTCAATTTTTGTGCGCCTTGCATCCGGAGCTTTTTACAGGATCATCAAAGGAAATAATCCTGAAATTTGATCCAATATTGGAAGAAATACGCCAGGCTGCGGAACCCGTGCTCAAGTCGCAGGGCCTGGAGCTGGTGGACGTGGAGTATCAGCGGGAGGCGTCGGGGTGGGTTTTGCGCATCTATATTGACCGCGAGGGGGGGGTCAATATCGAGGACTGCGCCGAAGTGAGCCGGGAGCTGGGGACGATCCTGGAAGTTCACGACCTCATCCCCAATTCCTACACCCTGGAAGTCTCCTCACCGGGGCTCACGCGGCCCCTGAAAAAGCTCGAAGATTTTCAGAAGTATCGAAATCATCCGGTGAAAATCAAAACATTTGCGCCGGTGGAAGGCCGAAGGAATTTCAAAGGAAAGCTCCTCGGGGTAGAAGGGGATCTGGTGCAAGTGGAAGTCGAGGGGCGAGGCTACGGAATTCCCCAAAGGAGCATCGCCAAGGCCAATCTGGAAATCGAATTTTAGCAAAGGGGATGGGAAAAATGATTTCGGATTTGAACCGCATCATTGAACAGGTCGGGAAGGACAAAGGGATCGACAAGAAGATCCTGATCGACGCCTTGGAGCAGGCCTTGCTGGCGGCCGCCAGGAAAAAATACGGCCCGAAACAGGAGATCGAGTCGAAGTACAATGAAGAGGCCGGGGAGATCGAGCTCTTCCAGTTCAAAACGGTCGTCAACGAGGTGAAGAACCCCCACACGGAGATCGGTTTTACGAACGCCCGCGAGCTGGATGGGGACGTGGAGATCGGGGACAGCCTGGGAACCAAAATCGACCTCACCGAGTTCGGCCGAATCGCGGCGCAGACGGCCAAACAGGTTATTATCCAGAAAGTCAAAGATGCCGAGCGCGAAAACATTTTTGAGGACTTCAAGGACCGAAAAGGGGAAGTCATCTCCGGAACGGTCCAGCGGTTTGAGCGCGGCGCCATCATCGTGAATCTGGGGAGGGCCGAGGCCGTCATCCCCCAGCAAGAACTGGTTCCCCGGGAAACCTATAAACCGGGAGATCGCATCCGCGCCTATGTCCTCGATGTGCGGAAAACCCCCAAGGGCCCCCAGATCATTCTTTCCCGCAGCAACGCGAATTTTTTGATCAAGCTTTTCGAAATGGAAGTTCCGGAAGTTTCCGAAGGGATCGTCAAAATCACCAACGCGGCGCGGGAGCCCGGGAGCCGGGCCAAAATCGCCGTGTATTCGGAGGATTCGGACGTGGATCCGGTGGGCGCCTGCGTGGGGATGAAGGGGTCCCGCGTCCAGTCCGTGGTCCAGGAGCTGCGCGGCGAAAAGATCGATATCATTCCCTGGAGCGAGGATGCGGCCAGTTTTGTCTGCAACGCCCTGGCTCCGGCGGAGATCTCCAAGGTTATTATCCACCCGGATACGAGATCCATGGAGGTCGTCGTGGAGGATGATCAGCTGTCCCTGGCCATCGGCCGGCGGGGGCAGAACGTCCGGCTGGCCGCCAAGCTGACGGACTGGAAAATCGACATCCGCAGCGAGGCAAAAACGGAAAAAGCGCCTCCCCAGTTGGATGCCATCGCCTCACGGGGAATGGAGCCGGTGGACAAAATCAGCGGGGTCGGAGAAAAAACCGCCCAACTTCTGAACGCCGCCAGTTACCTTACCGTGGCCGACGTTTGCCAGGCTTCGGCGGAGCAATTGTCCATGATCGAGGGGATCGGAGCGAAGAAGGCGGAGAAACTGATTGAGGCGGCCAAGGCCCATTTCGACTCCCAGGAAGAGAAGAAGTAAGAGCAGCCAGATCCTTCATCAGGGACGTAAGAGTCATCAAAAGGGGATGAACCGGTGACAAAAACCAGGATTCATGAGTTCGCCAGAGAATTGAAGATGGAGAACAAGGACCTCCTGAAGCTTCTCGAGAAGATGGGCGTGGAGGCCAAGGGCGTCCACAGCACGCTGGACGACGCGGATATCGAGCGGGTAAAAAACCACCTCAACCTCTCGCGGAAAGAAGGGTTGGTGGAGCAGCGGGTGAAACCCACGGTGATTCGCCGGCGTGTCAAAAAGGAGGAGGCCCTCCAGGCCCCCGAACCGGCCGCGCCGGTAATGGCCCAGCTCCCCGCCGAGAAACCGGCGGAGAGAAGAGCGCCGGCTCCGGAAGCGTTCCGCAAAGAGGAAGCCCCCCCGGCGGGCAAACCCGCGGAAAGGAAAGCGGTTGAAACCAAAGAAGAAGCGCTGCCCAAGCGTCCGGAAGAGGTTCCGCCTTCTTTGAGGCCGCTTCCCGCCCCGCCCCTTCCGGTCGAAGGGAAGCGGGAAGAGGCGAAAGTCGAGGGAATCCAGCCGGCCATCGAGCCGAAACCCGCGCAGCCGGCCGAGAAGCCCTCCGAACCCCCGATCGAACCCAAAGCCGTTCCGGCTCCCGAAAGGCCCAAGGCCCCCCCCGTGGAGCGCGCGAAAATTTTGGAGAAGGCGCCGGAGAAACCGACCGCCAAGCCAAAGAAAAAGCACGAACCGGCAAAGATCCTCGAGCGCCCCGCCGTCCCCCCGCCCGCGCTCGTAACGGAGTACCGTCCCCTGCCTTCCCGCACCGGGCCTCCCGCCGGAAGAACTCCCGGAGGCGCTCCGGGGCGAGGTCCGGGCGGTCCGCCCAGAGCTTCGGGCGCCCCGCCATCCCGAACGGCGGCGATTTTACCGCGGCAAACCGCCGGGGCGACGCCGGCGAAACCGGCTGAGGATGAAGAACGAGGCCGAAGGCGGAAGCGGTTTAAAAAGGACGTGCAGGTTCTCGAAGAAGGAAAGCCGAACCGAACCCGCGTGATCACGACGAAAAAGCGCGCTTTTAAGGAATATGACGTCACCCGGGAGGTCCACGACGACCAAACGCTCACCATCGAGTTCGAGCCGCGGTCCAAGGCGGGGAAACCCAAGATGGGGAAGACAGAAATAACGGTTCCCAAAGCCATTAAACGAAAAATCCGCATCTCCGAAGCGATTCTCGTCGGGGAGTTGGCCAAACGGATGGGGATCAAAGGCTCGGAGATCATCAAGAAACTCATGGAATTAGGGATGATGGTGACCATCAATCAAGCCATCGACGCCGAGGCCGCCTCGCTGGTGGCCACGGATTTCGGTTATGAGATTGAAAAGACCGGGCTGGAAATAGAAGATTTAATTGAAGAACAGGAAGAGCGCTCGGAAGATCGGACCTCCCGGCCTCCGGTGGTCACGATCATGGGGCATGTGGACCACGGCAAGACCTCCCTCCTGGACGCGATTCGCCAGACCAACGTAACGGCGGGCGAAGCGGGAGGCATCACCCAGCATATCGGGGCCTACGAAGTCGAAGTGGATCACCGCCGGATCGTCTTTCTGGACACCCCCGGTCATGAGGCGTTTACGGCGATGCGGGCCCGCGGGGCGAAGGTTACGGATATCGTCATCCTCGTGGTGGCGGCCGATGACGGCGTCATGACCCAAACCATCGAGGCCATCAACCACGCCAAGGCCGCCAAAGTTCCGCTGATCGTGGCGGTCAATAAAATCGATAAACCCAACGCCAACCCCGAAAGGGTCAGGCAGGCGCTGGCCGAGCAAGGGTTGGTCCCCGAATCGTGGGGGGGCGAGACGATCTTTGCCGAGATTTCGGCCAAACAGAAGGTCGGGCTGAAGGAGCTCTTGGAGATGATCCTGCTCCAGGCCGATGTTCTGGAACTGAAGGCCAACCCGAGCCGCACCATGTCGGGGACCGTGGTCGAATCCAAACTGGACAAAGGCCGCGGCCCGGTGGCGACGGTTCTCGTCCAGGACGGCTCGCTCCATATCGGCGACGCCTTTGTGTCGGGCATCCATTTCGGCCATGTGCGGGCGATGATCAACGACCGCGGCCAGAGGATCGACAGCGCCGGGCCATCCACCCCGGTGGAAGTGATCGGGTTTGACAGCGTGCCCAATGCCGGAGAATCCTTTGTGGTGGTGACGGACGAGAAGCGGGCCAAGGAGCTGGCCACCCAGCGGCTGCAGAAACAGCGGGAAGTCGAGCTGGCGAAATCCTCAAAGGTCACCCTGGAGGACTTTTACAAAAAGATGCAGAAAGGCGTGGTCAAGGACCTGAACTTGATCCTGAAGGCGGATGTCCAGGGCTCCGTGGAGGCCGTGACCGAGGCCCTGAACCGACTCAGCACGGACGCCGTCCACGTCAATCTCCTCCACTGTTCGGTGGGGGCGATCAATGAATCCGACTGTATGTTGGCTTCGGCCTCCGAGGCCATCATCCTGGGGTTCAACGTCAAGACCGAACCGAAAGCCCAGGCTCTGGCGGAGCAGGAGAAGATCGATATCCGGCTTTACAACATTATCTACGACGCCATCGAAGACGTCCGCAAAGCCATGGAGGGGCTCCTCGAGCCGATCTATGAGGAAAGGCTGTCGGGACGCGCCGAGATCCGCCAGATCTTCAATATCTCCCGGATCGGAGTGGTGGCCGGCTGCGCGGTTTTGGAGGGGAAGATCACCCGCGGGTCCCACGCCCATTTGGTGCGGGGAGGAAAGATGATTTACGAAGCCACCGTCAGCTCGCTGAAACGGGTGAAGGATGACGTGCGCGAGGTCCAGACGGGCTTCGAATGCGGGATTACCCTGGGGGATTTCCGGGATTATCAGGTCCATGACATCATCGAGGCCTACGTCATCGAGAAAGTGACGGCCAAGCTGTAGGAGCGGGGGTCGGGAGATGGTGGTCGGCGTTTGCCGGATGGAGCTTTATCTGCATGATAATTTTTCCCTGAAAGGGAAACGGCAGGTTCTGAAAAGCATCGGGCAGCGGGCGCGGAAGCGCTTCAATATTGCGATTGCGGAAGTGGCGGACCAGGATCTCTGGCAAAAAGCGGTCTTGGGGATCTGCGCCGTGGGCAACGACCGGCAGCGGGTCAACTCGACGCTCGACCAGGTCATCCATTTCATCGAGGAGACCCAGCTGACCGACGTGGCCGACTCCCAGATCGAAATCATCAATTACTAATTTTCACCACAGAGGGCACAGAGAGCACAGAGAAAACATCCAGAAGGTAATGCCTCAAAGTCAAATGAGAAACCATGAACGCATTGCCAAATTTCAAGGTGGTTTTTTCCATAATTTCTTCCTTTCTCTGTGCTCTCTGTGTGCTCGGTGGTGAATAAATGAAACAATACAAGCGATCCGACCGGGTAGGCGATTTGATTCGGGAAGTGATCTCCGAGATGATCCTGCGGGACCTGCGCGACCCGCGCCTGGAAACCGTCACCATCACGGAGGTGGAGGTGACCGCCGACCTGAAACTCGCCCGGATTTTTTTCAGCGCCCGCGGGGACTCGGTCCGGGAAAGGGCGGCCTTGCAAGGGCTGGAGGGCGCCGCCGGTTTCATCAAGAAAAATTTAGGGCGCGAACTGCGGCTGCGATATATGCCGGAGCTGATGTTTCAACTAGATCGCTCCTTCGAATATGGAAGCAAAATTGACCGTCTCATCCAAAACATCCAAGACGAAAAGGAAAGAGATCCTCAAGAAGATCGCTGAAACCATCCGCCGGGGGAAGCGGTTTCTGGTTGCCAGCCACGAAAATCCGGAGGGCGACGCGATCGGATCGATTCTGGCTCTCGGCTTGGCGCTCCGGCAAATGGGGAAGAAAGTCACGATCTTCAACCCGGACCCGGTTCCGGAGGTCCTGGCGTTTCTGCCGGGGGCGGCGACAGTCGTCCGCCGGCCTTCGGAGAAGATCCGCTTTGACGCGGCGTTCGCCCTCGACTGCGGCGACAAGAAACGCCTGGGAGAAGCGTTCCCCAACCCGGAAAGGATCGGCCGGCTGATCAATGTGGATCACCACGGAAGCAACACGCGGTTCGGGGAGTTGAACTTCATCGATCCCCGGGCCAGCTCGGCCGCCGAGCTGGTCTTCGAGCTGTTGCGGGCGGTATCCGCAAAATTCAGCCGCCCCATCGGCGAAAGCATTTACACCGGCATCCTGACGGACACCGGATCGTTTCATTACTCGAACACCACCGCGAAAACTTTTGCGGTGGCGCGGGAGTGTGTCCTCGCGGGGGTGGAGCCCTGGAAAATCGCGGAAAAAGTTTATGAAACCCAACCGGCGGCCCGCCTGGTCCTTCTCCCCCGGGTCTTGAAATCGCTGAAAATTGAAGAGGGCGGGCGGGTGAGCTCCCTGGTGGTCACCCAGCGGATGCTGACCCGGAGCGGGGCGGCGCCGGCGCTGACCGAAGATTTCATCAACTATCCCCGTTCGGTGAAGGGAACCGAGGTGGCGCTTCTTTTCCGCGAAATCCAGCGGAAGAAATACCGGGTCAGTTTTCGGTCCCGGGGGAAAATCGATGTTTCCCGCATCAGCCGGATCTTCCAGGGCGGGGGCCATCCGAATGCGGCCGGATGCACGGTGGAAGGAACCCTTCGGGAGGTCAAAGCGAAGGTTCTGGCGCAGGTGAGGGCCGCTTTTTGAATGGGGTCCTGGTTATTGACAAGCCCAAAGGATGGACCTCCCACGATGTCGTCGCCCGGGTGCGAAAAACCCTGAAGATCAGGAAAGCGGGGCATGGCGGGACGCTGGACCCCCTGGCTACGGGGGTTCTGCCGATTTATCTGAACGAAGCCACGAAACTGGTTCCCTTCAACCTGGAGGGAACCAAGGAATATGTGGCGACCCTGAAGTTGGGGCAGGAAACCGACACCCTGGATGCGGACGGAAAGATCGTCGCCGAAACCCGGGAGTTTTTTTTCACGCGGGAAAAGATTGAGGAATCGCTAAGACCCTTCCGCGGAACGATCCGGCAGAGACCCCCCGATTTTTCGGCGATCAAAAAGGAGGGCGTTCCGGTTTACCGCAAGGCGCGGGCGGGGGAAAAGCTGCTTCTCCCGGAGCGGGAAGCGGTGATCGGGTCCTTGGAGTTGCGGGAGGTTTCGCTTCCCTATGCCACCCTCGCCGTCATCTGCGGGCGCGGGACGTATATCCGGAGTTTGGCGGCCGATATCGGCCGGACCCTGGGATGCGGAGCGCATGTTTTCGAACTGCGGAGGCTGCGCTCGGGGCTCTTCACCCTGGAAAAGGCGATCACGATAGAGGAGTTTGCCAATCGGGCGGAAAGAGGTACAATAGAAGAGAAGGTTCTTCTGCCGAAGGACAGCGTCGAGCTGGCCGCGACGATCCAGGTCGGATCTGACGCCGCCGAGAGAATCAGGCAGGGGAGACCCCTTCTCCTTCAAGAGCTTGCCGGCTCTGAGCGGGGCCGTTTGCGGAAAGGACAACGGGTGGGGCTTTGTGAAGGCCCCCGGGACCTTGTGGCCATCGCGGAGGCCCAGGGGGAAGAAGCCCCCGGCGCCTCGCCGGCGCTGCGGATTTTACGGGTATTTCATCATTAGGAAAAGCCGAAGGGAACCAGCAATCGCAGAAAGGAGAAAGATGTGAGTTTACTGCCAGAAAAAAAGAAGGACCTGATTGAAACGTACAAGACCCACCCGACGGATACGGGTTCTCCGGAAGTGCAGATTGCGCTCCTCAGCGAGCGAATCACCTATCTGACGGAGCATTTCAAAGCCCATATCAAAGATCACCATTCCCGCAGGGGCTTGCTGAAATTGGTGGGACAGCGGCGGCACCTTCTCGATTATTTGAAGGGGAAAGATGTGGATCGCTATCGGACGGTGATTCAGCGCCTGGGGATCCGAAAGTAAAAAATTTGCATCGACCCGGAAATCTCCGGAGTCCATCGGGAGAAAATCAGTCTCGGGGTCGAACCGAATCTGGAGAGAGGACAAGAAAAGATGCCACAGTCAGGAGAGCGCATGGAGGTGCGGTGCAACCTCGAAGGCCGGGATTTCGCCATTGAAACGGGATCCGTGGCCAAGCAGGCGGATGGAGCGGTTCTGGTTTCCTTCGGGGAAAGCATGGTTCTGGTTACGGCTACGGCTTCCCAAACCATTCGGGAGGGAATCGATTTTTTCCCCTTGGTGGTGGATTATCAGGAGATGGCGTACGCCGCCGGGAAAATTCCCGGGGGATTTTTCAAACGGGAAGGGAGACCGAGCGAGAAGGAGATCCTTACGGCCCGGCTGATCGACCGTCCCCTGCGCCCTTTGTTCCCCAAGGGGTTTTATAACGACGTGCAAATTATTGCCACCGTCCTTTCCGCCGATCAGGAAAATGATCCGGATGTCCTGGCCATCTGCGGCGCCTCCGCGGCCTTGGAAATTTCCAATATTCCTTTCCAGGGCCCCATTGCCGGGGTTCGGGTAGGCCGGATTAACGGAAAGCTGGTCTGCAATCCCACCCTGACCCAGCTCCAGCAGAGCGATATCAATTTAGTGGTGGCGGGGAGCCGCGAAAGCGTGGTGATGGTGGAGGGGGGCGGGAAAGAGCTCTCCGAGGACGACCTCTTGGAGGCGATTTATTTCGGCCACAGATCCCTGCAGGCGATCCTCGATCTCCAGGAGGAAATCAAGCGGAAAAAAATCACGGGCGAAAATGAAAGGCGGAAGACCGACGGGGAACCCCTCCTTTCCGCCTTGGAAAAACGAACACCCCCCGACCTCTTCTTGGATCCGGTGTTGGGGAAGAAAGTTTTCATCGGCGAAGAGGCCCTTCGGGAAAAAATCCGCAGCGGGGCGACCGCCAGAATCCGGCAGGCTTTTGCCATCCGCCGGAAGAAGGCCAGAAATGAGGGGCTGTCGAAAACGCGGCGGGAAGTGCTGAAGGCGCTTCTGGAAGAGTTTCCCGAAAAGAGCCGGGAAATGAACGACTACTATGAGGCGCTGGAGAAATGGGTCTGCCGCGAACCCATTTTCAAGGAAAACCGGCGTATCGACGGGCGAGCTCTGAACGAGGTCCGCCCCATTCAAATCGAAATCGGGTGGCTTCCCCGCACCCACGGCTCCGCCCGCTTTACCCGGGGGGAAACCCAGGTGTCCACCGTGGTAACGCTCGGGTCCGCCGACGACGAGCAGCGGATCGACGCCCTGACCGGGCAAACGTTCAAATCCTTTATGCTCCATTATAATTTTCCGCCCTTCAGCGTGGGAGAAGTGCGGATGCTGCGGGGCCCGAGCCGGCGGGATATCGGCCACGGGGCCTTGGCGGAGCGCTCCATCAGCCAGGTCCTGCCGTCGAGTGACAAATTTCCCTATACCATCCGGATCGTCTCCGAGGTGCTGGAGTCCAATGGTTCGTCCTCCATGGCGACGGTTTGCGGCTCTTCCCTCGCGCTGATGGATGCGGGGGTTCAGATCAAGAGCCCGGTTGCCGGGATCGCCATGGGTCTTGTCAAGGAAGGCGAAAAAGTCGCCATCCTGACGGATATCCTGGGGGATGAGGACCACTTCGGGGACATGGATTTCAAGGTGGCCGGAACCCGCCAGGGGATTACGGGCTTCCAGATGGATATCAAGATTTCCGGGGTGACGCCGGAAATTCTTAAAAAGGCCCTCCTGCAGGCGAAAGAAGGCCGGGAGTTCATTCTGAATAAAATGGAGGGATCCTTGGCCCAGCCGCGGGAGGAACTTTCCCTCTACGCGCCGCGGGTGCAGACGCTCCAGATCCCCCAGGACAAAATCCGCGACGTCATCGGGCCTCAGGGGAAGGTGATCCGAGGGATCCAGGACGAGACCGGGGTAAAAATCAATGTTGAGGATTCCGGACAGGTCCAGATTTTCGCTTCCGATGCCCAGGCGGCCAAGAAGGCGGCGGATATCATCCGCGATCTCACCAAGGTTCCCGAGGTGGGGGCGTACTACATGGGCCGAGTGGTCTCGATCGCCCGCAAACCCGATGGCAAGGAGTTCGGGGCTTTCGTGGAAATTTTTCCGGGCACGGAAGGCCTGGTTCATATTTCCCAATTGGCCAAAGAGCGGGTGAAAAACGTCGAAGATGTGATCAAGGAGAACGATCAGATCCTGGTGAAAATCATCGGGGTCGACGAGCGGGGCAAAATCAAGCTGAGCCGGAAAGAGGCGCTCGGCCACCCCTGGCCCGAGAAAGAGGGGGAGCCGCAATAGCTTTTCGGCCCCCCGAACCTTCAGAATTTCCTCGGCGGCGATGAGCGTCTTGAAGACCGCCTTCAAGAACCGGATAATTCGTGCCGATGAATAAAGTGACATTCTTCCTTTAAAAATCGGCACGAGCCGCTGAGCGAATCCAAAATGGTAGAGAAGACAACCCTTGGCAATGGAATCCAGGTCATCACGGAGGAAATCCCGGGGGTTCATTCCGTTTCCGTAGGCGTGTGGGTGCAGGCGGGATCGCGGGATGAACAGCCGGAGGAAAACGGGATTTCCCACTTCATCGAACACATGCTTTTCAAGGGCACGAACCGCCGCAGCCCCCAGCAGATCGCCAAAGAGATCGACGCGGTGGGCGGGGTGCTCAACGCCTTCACCAGCAAAGAGTTTTCAAGCTTCTATGCCAAAGTCCTGACCGAACACCTGCCCGTGGCGCTGGACCTCCTTTTCGATCTTTTTCTCAACTCCCGTTTCTCGGTGGAAGAGCTGGAAAAGGAGCGGCAGGTGATCGTCCAAGAGATCAACATGATCGAGGACACCCCGGATGAGTATATCCACGACCTCTTCAGCGAAGCCTTCTGGGCCGGGCACCCCCTCAGTTACCCGATCTCCGGGCGTCTCGACACCATTAGCCGGATGAACCGCCGGCAGCTGAAAGAATTTTTTGTCCGGCACTACCTGAACGCGCGGCCGATTTTGGTCGCCGCCGGGAATTTGAAGCACGAAGATTTCCTCAGACCGGTCGAGAAGGCTTTGGCAAAAATCAGCCCCCGCCCCAAGAAGCGGAAAATGCGCCCTCCACGCCCTCATCCCAACCTTTTGGTCAAGAACAAAAAGCTGGAGCAAGTTCATCTTCTTTTGGGAACCCAGGGCCTCGCTGCCGTTCACACCCAGAGATATGCCGTTTCCATCCTGAATACCGTTCTGGGCGGAGGAATGAGCTCACGGCTTTTCCAGGAAGTCCGGGAGAAAAGGGGGCTGGCTTATTCGGTCTACTCCTTCCTTTCTTCTTTCGCGGACAGCGGAATGCTCGGGATATATGCGGGGACGGGAGAAAAGACCATGAACCGGGTGCTGCAGATTATTCTGCGCGAGATGCATAAGCTGGCGGAAGTCCAATTAAAGCCGCAAGAACTCCGCGCCGCCAAAGAACAGCTGAAAGGAAACCTGCTCTTAAGCCTTGAAAGCACGGACAGCCGCATGGGCAGGCTGGCCAAAAACGAAATATATTTCCAACGGTTCATTAAAACTGAAGAAATCATTGAAGGAATTGAAAAGGTCTCCGCCGCCGAGGTCTGCCGGCTTGCCCAGCAGTTTTTCAGACCCCGGTTTCTTTCCCTTACCGCCCTTGGTCCGGTTACGGAAAAAGATATCCCCAAAGGCATCTTCCAGGCATGAAAATTCCATTGGTGAACGTGAAAATCAAGAGAATTCGCCCGCATGGGGATTCAAGTCTTCCTTCGCCCTGCTACATGACGGAAAAATCTTCGGGAATGGACCTGTATGCCGCCGTGGAAGGAGATATTTTCCTGAACCCCGGCGAGCGCCGGCTGTTCCCGACCGGGATTGCCATCTCCCTGCCGGAGGGGTATGAAGCTCAGGTTCGCCCCCGCAGCGGCCTGGCCTTAAAGGACGGGGTTACGCTGGTGAATGCCCCCGGGACGATCGATGCGGACTATCGGGGCGAGATCGGGGTTCTCCTGATCAATCATGGGGAAAAGCCCTTTCAGGTGAAGCGGGGAGATCGGATTGCCCAGATGGTGATTGTTCCCATAGCCCGGGCAGAACTGGAGTGGGTTGAGAATTTGGATGAAACTCCTCGGAGCGGGGGGGGGTTTGGACACACCGGGATTTGACAAAGATTCCCCTCCTTCTTGACATCCCGCCTTTTTTGAATTAATTTATATATAAGGTATGGCTTCTTCAACTTTTTTCGACAAAAGACAGCGTTTCTGGGTGGGAAATGCCCTGGGGACCGCCGAGGAGCTGGCGGAGGAATATTTCCAGGTTGACTTGGAAGACTGCGAACGGTTTCCTTACGATCTCCAGACTCTGATCCACCTAAATAAGAAGGAAAAAACAGCCAGGGCATTAGCTCAGGTTTGTAAGTATGAATATCGAAAAGAAGAACATTTTCAAAGCGTTAAAAAGAAATTATTCTACCGAATCTGTCTTCAGGACGACAAAATCCTAAAGACGGTAAACAAGGAGAAACTTGCCATCTTGAAACCGCTTCTCCTTTATGTGGTGGCTCACGAGCTGATTCATGTCATTCGCTTCAGCTTAGACCCTGGGAAATTTCACTTGAGTCCCGAAGAGAAGAGAATGGAAGAGAAGAATGTCCATCAGCTGACATATGAGCTTTTAAAACCGATGAAAGACCCGAAAATAGAAATTCTTCTGGAACGATATCGCCCCTTGGGAATCTAAATAAGATGGGTCTTTGCGAGACCGGCAACCATGGATTATCGACTTTGTAGAGAGAATTCTGAGGACCGGGGTTCGATTTTTTTGACGGGGAGGTTTGACAAATGCCGATTTACGAGTATCGCTGCCACAAATGCGGCCAAATGATAGAAGTGATGCAGAAGTTTTCCGATGCCCCGCTGAGCCGTTGCCCGCATTGCAGCGGTAAAATATCCAAGATCATTTCGAACTGTTCTTTTCATCTTAAGGGGTCGGGGTGGTACGTGACCGACTACAAAAAAGATGGGTCCACCTGGAAGGATAAAACTCCGGAAACGAAGAAGGCCGATCCCCCCAAGACCGAAGCAACGCCCAAGGCGGAAGAAAAAAAAGATTAATAGCTTCGTAAAGAGTCCCTTTGTTGCGTTGCGCTTCGACTTCGTCTCGGCAGCCCACCTAGAGGGGCCGGTTCGCGAACCGGCCCCTCTCCTTATTTTTGCCCGCCGGCAGGTGGGGACACGCTGGGCGCGCCCAATATCGGGGGCGAAGCATCGCGCCCCGACAATTCAAACCATCAAGGTTTGTGATTTTGGCTCTTTACGTGGCGCCAAATATAATAAACGGCGCCGGCGGCGATTAAAATTCCGATGACGATGTCAAATTTGTGAAAATACACTCCCAGGGTGTCCCAATTCTCCCCAAGTTTCATACCGATATAAGCCAACCCCAAACACCAGGGAAAGGACCCTACGAAGGTATAAAAGATAAAACGGGGAACGTTCATTTTGGCGACCCCGGCAGGAAAAGAAATGAAGGTGCGCACTACCGGGAGAAGACGGCTGAAAAAAATGGCCCAATCCCCGTAGCGAACGAACCAGCGGTCGGCGATGTCCAGATCATGATGGGAAACCAGCACGTACCTCCCATATTTTTCAATTAGAGGACGGCCCCCGTAAAGACCGAGGTAATAGGCCGGAACGGACCCCACCACGCAGCCGAAGGCCCCCGCGAGCCCCACCCCAAGCAGCCCAAACTCCCCCCGAAAGACCAAATATCCCGAAAAGGGCATGATGATTTCCGAGGGAAGGGGAATACAAGCGCTCTCAATGGCCATAAGGAGAATCACGCCGGTGTATCCCCCCGAAGAGATGACGGCAATGATAAAAGATGCTAAAACTTCGATGATCCAGGCAATCATTTTAGGAAAATCCAAAGGATGATAAAGGCGGCCAGCAACAAGCGATAGCCGGCAAAAGCGTTTAGGGTATGTTTGCGAAGGTACCGCATAAGAAAAGCTATGGCGAGATAGCCTGAAACCGCAGAGCTAAGAAACCCGACAGCAAAAATATGCCCGTCCTGAAAGCCGCTTCCGGAGAAGAGGTGGCGCAGATGAAGGACCGCGGCCCCGGCAATTGCCGGGGTGGAGAGGAGAAAGGAAAAACGGGTGGCAGCCTCCCGTTCATACCCCCGAAGAAGCCCGGTGGTTATCGTGATCCCGGACCGGGAGATCCCGGGAAGGAGAGCGATCGCTTGCGCGATTCCAATCATCAGGGAATCCGGAAGCGTCATCTTGTTCAACGGCCAGGAAGGCCGGGGGCGCTTCTCCGCATAGATCATTAAAAAACTGACGGCGATTAAGGGGAGAGTGATCAAAAGAGGGTTTCGAAACGTCTCGGCAACGGCTTTTTCAAGAAGAAGACCGGCCAAACCAGCAGGGATTGTCGCCAGGATGATATATAAAATGAGGCGCTCCTCCGTTTCCTTGACCCTCCGTCTGGCGAGAATCCGAAGAAAGCCTCCGGCCAATCCTGTCCAATCATTCCGAAAATACCAAAGAATGGCAACCAAAGTTCCCGCATGAAGGGCGACATCAAAAGAAAGAGTATCCACCAGGGTATCCGTCCAGCCGAAAAACCAGGGAAAAAGAATGAGATGGGCGGAGCTGCTGATGGGCAAGAACTCGGTCAGTCCTTGGACGATTCCCAAGATGAGGGCCTGAAAAGAAAGATTATCGGATAGCATAGGTTAATGGTGGCGGTCCGAAGCGACAACGGAATTGAAAATTGGGAAAAGTCATGAGGCCTCGGTGGGTCCCGGATTTGATAACATATTATTTTTCCAGACAATTTCTATGATCGGCGGAGACCCGGGAAAAGTCAAGAAATAAATCCTTAGGGGGTAATCCTCCATTCTCGTGAGGTGGCGGCCGCGACGGATACAGGTCCGGCGTAAAGGTTAAGGGGCGCCCCATCCAAGCTTTCATTCTCCTAACAAAGATCCAAAGCGGGGGCAAGGAAAAGAGATAATTGACTTTAAGGTGATTGTGGAATAAAGATGGATAGAAGGAAGTTCGCAGCTCCGCTACTGTGGGGGATACGAAATGACAAAAAACCCTGAAGTCGAGAACTATGAGGAACTGAAGAAATACACCTTCCGGGAGGGAGCCGCCCTTTTTGGGGTGGCGAGGACATCGGATCTTGGGGAGCGGCACCTTTCTCTGGCTTTCCCGGTCGTAAAGGGGCTGGACAGGGCCGTTTCCCTGGTTTTTCATCTTTCCGATCGGGTTTTGGAGGACGTGGTAACCGGCCCAACCAAGCTCTATTTTTTTCATTATCAGCGGGTCAATGTTCTGCTCGACGAATTGGCTCTCAAGGCTGCCAATTTTATCCAAAGCCGCGGATGGGATGCCCTGCCGATCCCCGCATCCCAGATCATTGATTGGGAAAAACAGCTTGCCCATATTTCGCACAAACATGTGGCTCAAAAGGCGGGGATCGGATGGATCGGGAGAAACAATCTTCTGGTTACGCCCCAGTTCGGCTCGCGCCAGAGGCTGATAACGGTTTTAACCGATATGCCCCTCCAAGTAGACGCCCCCCAACCCTGGGGCTGTCGGGAGTGCCAGGCCTGTGTTTCTTCCTGCCCCTCCGGGTCGATCAAGGAAAATCCGGCGGACTTCGATCATGTGGGCTGCTATCAGCAAATCAAAGCTTTGATCAAAGCGGCGGGAATCAGTCAGAACATCTGCGGCCTCTGTGTGAAAGCCTGCCGGAGAAAGATCTGAAAGACTGTTTCTCCCGGCCCTTTTCGGCTTCGGCGCCTGCTTTCTTGCCCGGGTAGCAAGGAGATGGGTTTAAACGACCAACTAATTTCATTTGATGGTCTCGCAAAAAGTCCATTTGCGGCGTTGCGCTTCAACTTCGTCGTTGCGGCCCCTAAGGGGCCTCGCTCCTCAGTTTTTGCGCGCCTTGCTTCTGGAGCTTTTTACGAGTTCATCAATTTGGAGACCATTAAAAATAGTTAATACGTCATAACATTTAAGAGATTGAAACAGAAGAGGTTTTTATCTATATAATATATAATGTATACAATTATCTGATTGACAGAGAGGGAGAAACCGTTTAAAATGAGCCTCCAATTCATTTTGAGAGAGATACCAAAGAAAAGGGATTGGGCGGGATGGAAAGAACACAGAGCCAGTATGATCAAGTTTCCGCAATCTTTTTCCTGATCATCGGGGTTTTTTTTGCCCTCTACGCCCAGAGCGTGGAGATCGGAACCTGGAATGAGCCAGGACCTGGTTTTCTGCCTTTCTGGGCGGGCATAACGATTACGATGATGTCCATCGCCCTTCTTGTTAAGAGCGCGAAACGAAAAGGACCTGTCCGCCCTTCGTTTTTCCCTGAGGCGGAATCATGGAAAAGGGTTTTGGCGACCTTCAGCGGCTTGATTCTTTATAATTTCATATTTGATTTCCTGGGATTTGCATGGACCACGTTCTTCTTCGTGGGTTTTTTGGTCAAATTCATTTTTCCACAAAGCTGGGCAAGAACCCTGATCGTTGCCGTGGCGGCGGCCGTTATGGCCCGCCTGCTTTTTATTAATTTCCTGGGAACTCAATTGCCCAAAGGTTTCCTGGGATTTTAGGTTGAGACATGGACCTGCTGAGTCATATTCTCCTGGGTGCCCAAGTCCTCTTCACACCCATAAATATTTTCTTTTGTTTCATCGGGGTTCTCATGGGAACCCTGGTCGGCGTTCTCCCGGGTCTTGGCCCGACGGCGGCCATCGCCCTTCTTCTTCCCAACACGTTTCATGTTTCCCCGGTTACGGCCATCATCATGCTCTCCGGAATTTATTATGGGGCGATGTATGGCGGGTCCACCACGTCTATCCTGGTAAACATTCCCGGTGAGGCGGCATCCGTCATCACCTGCCTTGACGGATACCAGATGGCCCGGAAGGGAAGGGCGGGGGTCGCGCTGGGGATTGCCGCGTTCGGTTCCTTTATTGCCGGAACGATTTCGGTTATCGGCCTGATGTTAGTGGCGCCCCCCTTGGCGAAATTTGCCCTGGCTTTCGGCCCGCCGGAGTATTTCAGCCTGATGCTCATGGGCATTGTGATCCTGATTTACTTGGCCTCGGGGTCCATTTTGAAAGCGCTGATGATGGCCGTTTTCGGTTTGCTCCTCGGCACCATCGGGATGGATTCAATCTCCGCCACCCAGCGGTTGACTTTCGGTCTTCTGGAACTCAGCGACGGGGTTGGGTTGATACCGGCGATCATGGGTCTTTTCGGGGTGGCCGAGGTCATCGCCAACGTTGAGCAGGAAATCAAGAGGGAAGTCATTGCCACGAAGGTTAGGAACTTGCTTCCCAACCTTCAGGACTGGAAAGACAGCTTCTGGCCCATGGTCCGCGGGGGAATCCTCGGTTTTTTCATCGGCATTCTGCCCGGGCCGGCGCCCGTGATCTCCGCCTTCAGCTCTTATGCCATTGAGAAGAAACTGTCGAAGCACCCGGAAAAATTCGGCACCGGCATGATTCAGGGGGTGGCCGGCCCCGAGGCGGCCAACAACGCGGCTACGGGCGGCGCCTTTATCCCGCTGTTCACCCTCGGAATCCCCGCAAACTCGGTGATCGCGATCCTGTTGGGAGCTTTCATGATCCACGGGATTCAGCCCGGACCTATGTTGATCGAGAAGCATGCCGATCTCTTCTGGGGCACAATCATGAGCATGTACCTCGGGAATGCTATGCTTCTCGTTTTAAACTTGCCGCTGATCGGTTTATGGGTTAAAGTGCTGAAGGTCCCTTACCCCATCCTGTTTCCGCTGATTCTCCTCTTTTGCCTGGTGGGTGTTTTTAGCCTGAACTACAGCAAAGTGGAAGTGGCGCTCATGATCGGATTTGGCATTTTCGGATATCTGGCGCGCAAGTTCCAATTTGAAATGGCGCCCCTCGTTCTGGCGCTGGTCATCGGGCCGATGATGGAAAACAACCTGCGTCTTTCTCTGGTGATTTCCCAGGGAAACCCCTGGATCTTCATCGAAAAACCCATTTCGGCGATTTTTATTTTTGTATCCTCGGCCCTTCTCATTTCTCCCTTTATTCCTTGGATTGGCAAAAGGCGGCAGAAGCTGCAAGAAAAAGTCGAAGGCGAAGAAGTTTAAAAAAGAAAGGAACACGCAAATGAAAAGCTGGAAAACAGTCGTTCTGATTGGGGCCATTTCTTTTCTCCTGGCTTTTTCCGCAGAGGCTCAGGATTTTCCCAAGGGGCCGATCAACTACATGAATCCCTTCAACCCGGGCGGGGAAGTGGATATTGCCGCCCGAGCCATGCAACCGTACCTGGAAAAGAATCTCAACCAGCCATTCGTGATCAATTACCAGCCCGGAGCGGGGGGCGGGCTTTGCTGGTCCAAACTCGCGGCGGCAAAACCGGACGGATACACCATCGGCGGGTTCAGCATCCCCCATATCATCCTGCAGCCGATCTTTATGAAGGACGTAACGTACAAGACCGAGGATTTCGTAATCTTTTCGATTGTAGAGTACACACCGATCGGGCTGGGCGTGAAGAAGGATTTCAAGGTCAACACCTTTCAAGAATTCATCGAATACGCCAAGGCGAATCCCGGAAAAGTGTCGTGCGGAGGGGTGGGCAAATTCACCGGGCACCATTTCGCCACCCTGCAGTTCATGAAACTGGCCGGGGTAAAAGTGAACTATGTAACTTTCCAGGGAACCTCCCAGGTCCAGACCGCATTGATGGGCGGACATATTGATGCCGCCTTCACCAATTCCAGCCTGCTGGTAACAACCCGGGAGCAGGTAAAAGTCTTGGCCATCGGCTCCCTCCAGCGGATGCCTCAGCTCAAGGATGTCCCCACTTTTGAAGAACTCGGATTCAAAATGTATCCCCGGATCGCCCGCGGCGCCATGGGGCCCAAGGCGATTCCCAAGGATCTTCAGAAGCGTTTGGAAAAGGCTTTTCTGGATACGACGTCCAAGCCTGAATTCAGAGCCAAAATGGAAACTGCCGGGTTCGTGCCCCAAGTCATGGGCATTGAGGAGTCCCATAAATTCCTGGAAGCAGAGGCGATAACGATCAAGCAGCTGGCGCAAGAATTTGATTTGAAAAGGCAGTAAGATCGGATCCGGGCACAGACGTTTGTCGAAAACCGTTGGGAAGAAGGGGGTGGCTTGCCCCCTTCTTTATTCCGGCCCAAAGAGTAACCCTTCATTCACGGGTGGCCAGTCGCAACGGATTAAGGTCCGGCGGAAAGGCTAAGGGGCGCCCCGGCCCGGGGGTTCGGTCGGTCCGCTTGGAACCACAAGGCGGTGATTTCTTCGTGAAAGGGGCGGGGGCCAAGGCCTCCCGCATCCTTCGGCGGAGGTTCGGTGCTTTCTCCGATTCTCTGCCCATCCCGGCCGATACTTCCGGCGCATACCGCCCGAACCCCCAGGCCACAACAAAACTTGCCCCGGGCCACCCGTGACTGAAGGGTTACCCCAAAGAAAGAGATTCAGGGACACCGAACCTCTTATTCGGTGGTATAATAATAAATATGCAGCGATGCCCCTCTTCCCTGATTTGCGGGAAAATTTCGAAGGGGAATTCCGGTCATGAAGGAGGGCAGAATGAAAAAGTTCGGCCTTTTGTTTTTCTTCCTCATCTTCAGTCTGGCTCCGGCTCTTGCCCTTGCGGCGCCCGACTTTCCCAAGGGTCCGATAACCTACATCATCCCTTTTAATCCCGGCGGGCAGTCCGACGTGGAAGCGCGGATGCAGCAACCTTATCTTGAGAAAACCCTCGGAGCTCCCATTGTGGTGAACTATATGCCGGGAGCCGGCGGGGCTCTGGCGTGGACAAAGTTTGTCCAAATGAAGCCGGACGGATATACCGTTTGCGGAATCAACATTCCCCACATCATTCTGCAGCCCTTGAGCCAGAAGGACGCGGCCTTTAAAACCGAAGACCTCAAACCGCTGGCCCTCTTCGAATCGACCCCCATTGGCCTGGCGGTCAAGAAGGAATCCAAGATCAACAGCGTGAAGGAGTTCCTTGATTTTGCGAGAGCCAACCCGGGGAAAGTTACCATCGGCATGTCCGGGAAACTCTCCGGGCATCATATGGCTTCCCTGCAGTTCGAGAAGATGAACGGGCTCAAGCTCACCCAGGTGACCTTTACGGGAGCCGCTCCGCAGGTAACGGCCCTCCTTGGCGGCCATGTGGAAGCCATTTGGGGGAACTCCTCGGACCTCGTCAGCTATACGACGCAGATGAAGATTTTGGCCATCGGGACGGAGAAGAGGATGGAAACCCTCCCCGGAGTTCCCACCTTTCAGGAACTGGGGATGAATTTCTATCCCCGGATCGACCGGGGGGTGGCGGCGCCCAAGGCGACGCCCGCCGATATCACGGCGAAGCTCGAAAAGGCTTTCTTGGACACCGTGAATAGGGACGATTACAAAACCAAGATCATGAAAGCCGGTTTTGTCCCCCTGGGGCTGAACAGCCAGCAGTCCATCAAGTACATCAGCGAGCAAACCGAGATATTCAAGAAGCTGCTGATCGAACACGATCTGCTGTTGAAAAAGTAACCTCCCCCTCAGCAAGATTCGCAGGAGCGCCAAAACGCTCCTGCGAAGACCGAACCCTCCTCCCTCAATTCTATTTTTAATTCCCCGAAAATTTTCTATAATAAACTAATTAATTTCCAACCGACCTCCCCTCTTTCCTCGCTTATCGGGGAGGAGGGAAAACAGGGTTTCCGAAGGGATAGGAACGCAGCTCTTGGGAAACGGCAATCTTGATGATCCCGGAAATGGGACCTCTCGGGGAAAGGAGATGAGAACGATGACTCGGAACCGGGGCCTTTTGCGCAGTTCGATGGTCACCTCAGGTTTGGATCGAGCCACCCACCGCTCCCTTTTTTACTCCATGGGCTGGCATCCCCAACATCTGCAAAAGCCCCTCGTGGGGGTCGTCAATTCCTTCAATGAACTGATGCCCGGCCATTTCCACCTCAACCCTCTTTGCCAGGCCATCAAGCTGGGAATTGCCGAGGCCGGTGGGACCCCCCTGGAATTTCCATCGATCGCGGTGTGCGATGGCCTGGCCACCGGGCATGTGGGCATGAAGATGCCTATGCTCAGCCGGGAACTGATCGCGGATTCGGTTGAACTCATGGTCACGGCCCATGGATTTGACGCGATCGTTCTCATAAGCAATTGCGATAAGGTTACGCCGGGGATGTTAATGGCCGCCGGCCGATTAAATATTCCGGCGATCCTGGTGACCGGGGGGCCTATGGATACCGGCTGCTACCAGGGAAGAAAAATTTGTTACACCGATCTGATCGAGGCGGAAGGAGCCGTGGAAAGGGGGAAAATAGCCCCCAAAGACTTGGCGGAGATGGAAAAGGTGGCCAATATCGGCCCCGGCGCCTGCGCCCTGATGGGAACGGCCAACTGCATGAACATCCTGACGGAAGCGATGGGCATGACCCTGACCGATGGGGCTTTGACCCCGGCGGCATATGGCGCCCGCATCGCGTTGGCCAGAAAAAGCGGTCACCTCATCCTGGACTTGCACAACCGCGGAATTCTCCCGCGGGATATTCTCACGGCAAAAGCCTTCGAGAACGCCATTGCGGTCGACATGGCCATTGGCGGCTCCACCAACAGCTGCTTGCATCTGCCCGCCATCGCCCGAGAAGTGGGCCTCGAACTCACGATGGACTCCTTTTCCCGCATCGCCGCCAAGACTCCGCACCTTACGCTCCTCAAACCGGCGGGGCAATATTTTCCCAGGGATTTGTATGAAGCAGGAGGGGTGGCCGCCATCATGAATGAACTGAACCGCCACGGCCTGATTCATCCGGAATGCCTGACGGCAACCGGAGCCACCCTTGGAGAAAATATCAGATTGCGCCAGATCGGCGATGAAAGGGTGATCCACCCGGTAAGCCGGCCGATTCATCCGCAAGGAGGAATCGCCATTTTATACGGAACCCTTGCGCCCGAAGGAGCGGTGGTCAAACGGGCGGCGGTCGTCCCGGAAATGATGGCCCATTCCGGACCGGCCCGGGTCTTTGATAAAGAGGAAAACGCTCTGGAAGCCATTTTCGGTGGAAAGATCCACCCCGGGGATGTGGTGGTTATCCGTTACGAGGGCCCCAAGGGAGGGCCGGGGATGAGGGAGCAACTCCTTCCCACTTCCGCTCTCATCGGGATGGGTTTGGGAGGTTCCGTCGCTCTGGTGACCGACGGGCGTTTTTCCGGGGCCACCCAGGGGGCTTGTATCGGTCACGTGACCCCGGAGGCGTACCTCGGCGGGCCGATTGCTCTCGTGCAAGAAGGGGATCAAATCCGGATCCATATTCCCGAGGGGAAAATCGACTTGGATCTTTCAGCGGAGGTATTGGAAAAAAGAAAGCGAGAGTGGAAACGGCCGGAACATGTAGAATTGAAAAAGGGAAGTTTGCTGGAGCGATACCGCCGGCTTGTCGGTTCGGCAATGAAAGGATGCATTTTAGAATAAAGAGGATTTTGTGGAAAGCCCATCCGCGGCGTTGGGCGGCAACCCTGCCTCGTTAGATAAGAAACTCTGTTCTCAGGACACGGGGATAAAACCCAGAAGTCGAACGCAAAACCCATCTTGCGAACAATCGAACGGGGTGAATCGTTGCCGCGTCCCTGTCAGGGCGATTCATGAATCGCCCCGACTCCTTAGATTATGCGCGTCTGGCAGGGTGGGGGCACGCTGCGCGGGCCGGATATCGGGCGCGAAGGATCGCGCCCCTACAATCAAAACCATCGTTCTGACCACATCAATCATGATTGAGAAAAGAAAGGGGAAGAAAATGAAAAAAGTCACGATTCACACCTTATTGGAGAAAAAGCAGAAGAAAGAACCCATCACCTGGCTCACGGCTTATGATTTCCCCATGGCCCAGATGGAGGAAAAGGCGGAAATCGATATCATTTTGGTCGGAGATTCGATCGGGATGACCGTTTACGGGTACGACTCCACTTTACCCGTTACCATGGACCTTTTGATCCCCCATACCCGCGCCGTCAGGAAAGGGGCCCCCAATGTCTTTCTCATCGGGGACATGCCCTATATGACCTATCAGATCAGTAAGAAAGAAGCCATCCGCAATGCCGGGCGATTCATGGCGGAGTGCGGCTGCGATGCCATCAAGCTGGAAGGGGGGAGAGAAGTCGTAGATACGGTTAAAGCCATAATCAAAGCCACCATTCCGGTCGTGGCCCACTTGGGCCTGACTCCGCAGTCCATCGCCATGTTCGGCGGGTTCAAGGCCCAAGGCCGGGATGCTGCCGGCGCCCTGCGGATCATCGAAGACTCAAAATCTCTGGAAGAGGCCGGGGTCTGCATGATCCTTTTGGAGGCGGTCCCTCCGGAAGTGGGGAAAATCGTCACCGAGCGGGCAAAAGTTCCGGTCATCGGCATCGGCGCCGGTCCTTATTGCGATGGCCAATGCCTGGTGGTTCACGATATGCTCGGAATGTTTGAGGCTTTCACTCCGAAGTTTGCCAAAAAATATGTGGATATTCGCGAACACACCATCAAGGCGTTTCTGGCCCTCAAGGAGGACGTAAAAAAAGGCGATTTCCCCAAGCCGGAACATTGCTACCGCATGCCCGGTGAAGAGGTGAAAAAACTCGAGGAGATGCTCAAAGAGAAGAGGATCTCGTAAAAGGCCTATCTGTCCCGCTCGGAACGGGATTGCGCTGCAGCTCCGTCGCTGCCGCGCACCTGTAGGGGCGATTCATGAATCGCCCCTACTCCTTGGATTATGAGCGCCTTACATTGTAGGGGGACGCTGCCGCGGGCCCAATATTTGGCGCGAAAGATCGCGTCCTTAAGAATTTAACCACCGCTCTGCGTATTTTTTAGGGGGTGACCAAAAGGAAATATTCTCCTTTTCGACACCTTTTGCCCAAGGAGGTTTCAAATGGCGCTCCATGATTTTCAGTTGAAGTATGGGAAAGGAACAGTTTCCTTTAGGATTCCTCAAGAACAGGTTCTATATGAGCTGCAGGGGAAAAACTATCCCGCCCTCGCCGATCTCCAGAAAACGTACAAGCAAGCCTTGGACCATCCCATCGATTCGCCGCCTTTGCGGGAGATCGTCAAGCCCGGAGAAAAAGTTGTGGTCACGGTCAGCGACATAACCCGGGGATGGCAGAGAAATGATCAGGTGCTGCCGGTTCTTATCGAGACGCTCAACGCGGCGGGGATCCCCGATTCGAACATCACCATCCTCATTGTCGTCGGCGCTCACCGGCTGAATACCGAAGGCGAATTTGTGGAATTATGCGGCAAAGAGATCTGTCATCGGATCCGGGTCCTCAACCATGACTGCTGGGATACCGACAACATGGTGTACTTAGGCAAAACAAGCCGGGGCACGGAAGTATCCGTGAACCGGCTTGCCGTCGAGGCAAATCGATTGATCCTAACCGGGGGAGTCATTTACCATTATATGGCCGGATATGGGGGGGGGAGAAAAAGTATTCTCCCCGGACTTTCCTCTATCAAGACGATCCGGCAAAATCATCTCTGGGCCTTGGGGCCGACCCTCGGGTCCGGCTCCAACCCCAGGGCCGAATCCGGTCGAACCCGGGGGAATGAAGTCCATGAAGACATGATGGAGATTGCCGGTTTTGTGAAGCCGGATTTCATCATCAATACCGTGCCGAATCTGGAAGGGCAGATTGCCGGGGTTTTCGCCGGGAACTGGGTTTCTGCCTGGCTGGATTCGGTCAAGCTGGTGAATGAAATTTTCGGAGTGGAGATCGAGGAGGAAGCGGACATCGTCATCGCCACGGCCGGGGGGTATCCGAAAGACATTAATCTATATCAGACCGGCAAAACGATGGACAATGCCTATTACGCGATGAAAAAGGGAGGAGCCGCCATCATCCTCTCCGAGTGCCCGGATATCCTGGAGCCCCGGGAATTCTCTCAATGGTTGGAGTATCCGACGACCCTGGATTTGGAAAAGGCCCTGCGCGCGAACTTTACGATTGCGGGGTGGGTGGCCCTCAAGGAACAGGAGTGTAACGACAAAGGGCCTTTCATCCTGGTTACAAAAAAAGAAAATTATGAATTGCTGAAGCAGACAAAATTCACGGTCGTCGATTCGATCGATGCCGCCCTGAGGATTGCGGGGGAGAAATGCGGTTCGCGGAACCCAAAATTTACGATCATGCCTCAAGGGGCCAACACGTTTCCGCTGTTCAAAAACGCAAACTGAATCATCCCGGTTCCGAAAGCCGGATTCACCGCGGAGCACGCAGAGAACCCGGATCATCCTTTCGATTCAAAAGAAGCCAAGACAAAAAAGGAAAATGGGCCAGCCATAAATTTCCCCCTTTTTCCTCTGCGCCCTCTGCGATCTCCGCGGTAAAATTTGGGCTGGCCTGATAGAGCCAACCGCGGTCAAAGGTTCTTGCGGATATACTCAACGGCATTGCGGAAGATGGCCAGACCCATACCTTCCTCGGGCACCTTTTCCCGGGTCCAGCGGGGGTGGTTGACGCCGTAGAGATATGCCTCCGGGTGGGGCATGAGCCCGAAGACGCGGCCGCTCTCATCGCAAATTCCGGCGATCGCGGCCGCGGAGCCGTTGGGGTTGTAAGGATATTCCATGGTGGGAGCGGTGCCATCCTCTTTGGCATATTGGAGAACGGCCAAATTTTTATCGCTGATTTTTTTCAGCACCGCCTCATCCCGGGGGATAAATTTCCCCTCCCCATGACGGACCGGGAAGTATAATTTTTCAAGTCCTTTTGTGAAAACGCAGGGGCTTTGGGGGTTGGCTTTTAAATAGACCCAGCGGTCTTCAAACCGGCCGGAATCATTGAAGGTCAAAGTGACGTCCTGCCGCCCGTAATTCCCGTCCAGGGCCGGGAGCAAGCCGGCCTTTACCAGAAGCTGGAAGCCGTTGCAGACGCCGATGATGAGCTTGCCCGCCCGAATAAAGCGCTGAATGGCCTCTTCAAGTTTCTCTCCGCTTCCCGCGATGGGGGCGTGCTTCATCCGGTGGGCCATGGCCTTGGCCGAACCCAGATCGTCCCCGTCCAGGAACCCTCCGGGAAAGCACAGGAAATGGTAATCATCCAGCCGGATCTCCCCGGAGAGAAGGTCGTAAAGATAGACGATGTCCACCCGGTCGGAGCCTGCCAAACGGCAGGCATGGGCCATCTCCGCTTCACAGTTAATTCCGTTGCCGGCCAAAACAATGGATTTTACGGTTTTCATTTAGGGCACCTTTGCCTTTTCACAGGATCATTAAATTTGATGATCTCACAAAAAGTCTGCTCCCCCTAAAACTGCAGAGGCCGCTGCCAGGCTTCTTTGAGGGCGAAAATATCGGCCTGGACAGCAACGTCCCCTTTCAAGCCGTGAATTCTGAAAACGGTTCCCTTGTTGATTTTGCCGACCTCCGCAAGGGTATTCCCCTGCAGACAGGCTTCAAAGGCCTTCTGATTTTCGGGGTGGATCGTGACCACAAAACGGCTTGCAGACTCGGAGAACAAGAGAAAATCATCCCGCTCCATTCCGGAGGAAGGAACCTTGCGCAAATCCGCCTCCAGGCCCCAGGCGCCGGCAAAGGCGGTCTCGGCCAGGGCCACGCCCAATCCGCCGTCGGAGCAGTCATGGCAGGAAGCGACCCACCCCCGGCCAATCGCTTGCGACAGGGCCTCATAGAGGGCTTTCGCCCGCCGGGCGTCGACCTTGGGAACCTGGTTGCCAATAAATCCCCGAAGGGCGAAGTATTCGGAAGCGCCCATCTCCGGCTTGGTTTCCCCCAGGACATAGACCAGGTCTCCGGGGTTCTTGGCGTCCATGGTTATGCAGCGGCGAACATCTTTCACCACGCTGACCGCGGAAAAGAGAACGGTCGGCGGGATGGAGATTTTGGTGGAGCCGATCAGGTAATCGTTCTTCATGGAATCCTTGCCGGAGATGCAGGGAACCCCGAAGGCCGTGGTATAGTCGTAAAGAGCCAGGTTGGCCCGCACAAGCTGAGCCAGCTTGTATTCGCCGTCCGGGGTTTTTTCCGACTGGACCGGATCGCACCAGCAGAAATTATCCAAGCCGGCCATTTGCTTCAAATTTCCGCCCACCGCAAGGTTGTTGCGGATGGCTTCATCGATGGCGCAGGCCATCATGTGATAGGTGTCCAGGTCGCTATACCGGGGGCAGATCCCCGAGGAGATGACCAGCCCTTCCCAGGTTTCGAGGAGGGGACGGAAGACCGTCGCGTCCCCCGGGCCGTCATTGAAGGCCCCTACGAGCGGTTTGACCACGGTTCCGGCCTGCACTTCATGATCGTACTGCCGGATCACGGCCTCCTTGCTGCAGACATTGTAGCGGGAGAGGACCTTTAAGAGAACCGCCGAAAGATCCGGCGGCTCGGGGAAGGAAGGCTCGGGGAATCTCTTCTCTTCCCACCTGGCGCGGAGTTCCATCTGGGGGTAGCCGTCGTGCAAGAATTCCATGTCAAGGTAGGCGACGGTCCGGCTCCCGTAAAGAATATGAAACTTCCCGCTATCCGTGAATTTTCCTAAAACGGTCGCTTCCACCTCCATCTTCCCGGCCAGTTCCAGGAAGCGGTCCAGATCCCCCGGAGGGACGGCCAGGGTCATACGCTCCTGGGCTTCGGAGAGAAGAATTTCCCAGGGGTCCAGCCCGGCATACTTGAGCGGAGCCTTTTCCAGATTCAGCTCGCAGCCGTTGGTGTCCCGGGCCATCTCCCCCACCGAGGAGGAAAGCCCTCCGGCCCCATTATCCGTAATCGCCCGGTACAGCCCGAGATCCCTGGCCCGGAGCAGAAAGTCCGTCATGCGCTTCTGGGTAATGGGGTCCCCGATCTGCACGGCGCTGGTGGGGGATTCTTCGTGAAGCTCTTCGGAGGAGAAGGTTGCCCCATGAATCCCGTCCTTCCCGATGCGCCCGCCGGTCATGACGATCCAGTCGCCCGACTGGGCCTCTTTTTCGTGGGACGGTTCTCCCCCGATCATCCGCGGCATGATTCCGCCGGTGCCGCAATAGACAAGGGGCTTCCCCAGAAAACGCTCGTCAAAAACGATCGAACCGTTTACGGTGGGAATCCCGCTTTTGTTCCCCCCGTGTTCGACCCCTTCGCGCACCCCCTCATAGACCCTCTTGGGGTGAAGCAGGCGGGGAGGCAGAGGTTTGCCGTAATCCGGCGGAGCGAAGCAGAAGGTGTCCACGTTGAAAATCAACTTGGCGCCCTTGCCGGTTCCGAAGGGATCCCGGTTGACGCCGACGATCCCGGTCAGGGCCCCGCCGTAAGGGTCGAGAGCGGAGGGGCTGTTGTGGGTTTCCACTTTGAAGACGAAATTCCAGTCCTGGTTGAATCGGATAACCCCGGCATTGTCCTTGAAAACAGAAACGCACCAGTCTTCCGCGCCCAGGGTCTTGCGGATTTGTTCGGTCGAACCCTTGACGTAGGAGTCGAACAGGCTCTGAATGCGCTTCGTCCGGCCGTTTTCGTCGATATATTCGATTTGGGCGTTGAAAATCTTGTGCTTGCAGTGTTCGGACCAGGTCTGGGCCAGGGCTTCGACCTCGCAGTCCGTGAGATTTTCCCCCAGACCGATTTTTTTCCGATCCACGCGCACGCGGGGGTTTTCCGCATAGGCCTGCAGGGCCTTCATCTCCTTCAGGCTCAGGGCGAGCGTGCGCTCGGAGCTGAGGCGCAGCAATTCTTCGTCACCGACGCGGAGGTTGATTTCTGCCACCCGGGGCTGATTTTTCCCCGTCACTTTGGGAACATAGGTACCCATTCCTTCTTTTGGGTCCCACGAGGCCCGGTCCTTGATGGCAAACCGCTGGATCAAGGTGTTGGCCAAGAGGCCGGTGGCGATGGTTTCCGCCTGGGCGCGGTCGATTTTGCCTTGAAGGAGGTACAGGATTGAAGTGTAAACGCCTTCCCCGGATGTGAATTTTCGATGAATAAGCAGCTCCACCGCTTCCCGGGCCGTGCGCCCCACGTTATCCGTGACCCCGGGTTTGTATCCCACCTCGATGGCCCAGTCGAAATCGCGGGCAATCGGTCGGCCAACGGAATATTCCTGGATAATCGGGTCGAGAAACGGGCCGGTGGCGATTTGCTGAAATTCCTCCGCTGACAGCCCTGCCTCGAGGGTGTAGATATCCACGGTACGGACCCCCTCCACAGGGATATGCAGGTCATGGATAATCCGCCCTTTGATCTTTTCTCCCCGGGCGTCGCGGATGGCCGGTTTTAACCCGATTTCCACACGATAAATCATGAGTTCACCTCAAAGATGAAATTGCAGGAGTGGCCGAAAAAAAAGAACGCTTCCAATTTCGTTGCCCGGGCATGGGGGCATTTGACCATGGGGAATTTTCTCCATTCGCAGGACCCGCTGAAAATACATCCTTTTCAGAAAGAAAGGCGGTTTTCTTTTCAACTATAGGGAACGGCTCAAATAGGGTGACATTCAAAGGGGGTCATTGTGAGCGAAGCGAAGCAAGCTTATGAGATTGCCGCGTCGCTTTGCTCCTCGCAATGCCCCCCTTTCAACGTCGTTCCTTATAAATTGGAGATGGTCCGACAAGACTGTATGCCCAAAAGGTTTTCAAATACAAGCGTTTTCATCCCTGGAAAGAGGAAGCGGGCACCGTCTTTTGCGAGAGCCTGGCCGAAAGATAGAATGCCGCCCAGAGACCGCCTCCAAGCCCGGCTGCCCCCACCAGAAAAGGGACCCCCTGCCCGAAACGGTCGGCCAGAAGGCCGCTGATGTTCGGACCGAGAAAGAATCCGATCATCCGGGTGGTAAAAAAGAACCCCAGACTGGCGCCGCGAACTTTCTCCGCCGTCAGGTCGGCGATGGCGACCCGGATCGAGGGAGAATAAATTCCCAGACCGGCCCCGGCGACGGCCAGGACCGCCATCATGTAGAAAAGTCCGCCTTCCTGGGACAGAAGAAGGACGGCTAAACTGTAAATGCCAAGCCCAAGAAGAATGGGTTTTTTTCTCCCCTGTCGGTCGGACCACCTTCCGACCGGGCGCTGTAAAAGGATGAAAACGACAAAATAGGCGCTGAAGAGCCAGCCGATTTTCCCCGGTGGGATTCCGGCCCGAGACCCCATAACCGGAAGGAGGGTGATGATCACGCCCCAAACAAAAGCCTCGGCGAAACCGATCCAACAGAGGAGACGAATATCCGGGAGCCGGAAAGAGGCAAAACCGTATCGCTCGAACCATTTCACGGAATCTTCCCCTTTAGGGTGGAACCGCTCCCGGACGAAGATCCAGATCATGGCGGTGGCCGCAAAGGCGAGAAGGGTGCATCCTAAAAAGGGCGCGTTCATTCCCCCAAGGCTGTAAAGGACCCCTCCGAGGAACGGGCCGACGGCGAAACCGATCATTTCCACGGCCGAGAGAACCCCCATCGTCTCGCCTCGCCTCTCCTCGGGGGAGAGGTCGATCACAAAGGCGGACAACGCCGGCCAGATCATGCCGGCCCCCAAACCGTGGAGCAAGCGCACCACAAACACCTGCGAAAGGGTGGAGGCAAAGACATAGAGAAAGGCGACAAGGCCATAGCAGGCCAACCCTCCGATCATGAAGATCTTCCGGCCGTGGCGATCGGAGAGCCCTCCGAAAAAAGGTTGGACAAAAAATTGGGTTATGGTAAAGCCGGAAACGATGAGACCCAGCTGGAAGTTCGAAGCCCCCTTTTCGGCAACATAGATCGGAAAGAGAGGAATGATAAATCCCAAGCCCATGACGACAATGGTTCCCGCCAGGGCGACCAGGATCAAATCTCTCTGGAATATGGAATTCATAAGGAAAAATCTTGATTTTTAATAATCAACAGGTAAAATTGATGAACTCGTAAAAAGTTGTCATTCCCGCGCAGGCGGGAATCCAGAACCTGCCAAGATATTGAAAGGACTGGATTCCCGTTTTCACGGGAATGACGGAATAGCCCATTTTCAGACTTTTTACGAAACCATCAAAATTATTCTTCGATCAAGGGCACTGGGTTGAGGGTAAAAAAAGATAAACCCACGATGCGGTTTTACTCAATGTAGCATAGGGGGAAGAAAAAGGTCAACCGAGCTTAGCAGGGGATTCGAATGGTGAGCGGAAAGCCCTCTTTTTCTTCCTTGGTCATGGTCGGGACGGTTCATTGCGACCCCGGGGGGTATGGGAAACTCCTTGGGATCCTCGAAAGAGAGGATCCCGATTTTATTACCGTTGAAATCAGCCCCTATGCCCTGGAATTCCGAGCGAGGCAGGCATCGCGTCTTCGGGCGGTCCTGAGAGAAAATTTAAAGAGGATTCAGCAAGAAGAAGGAGGGTCATCCCGCCGTTTCCTGTCGCATGGAGAAATCCAGGGAATTTTTTTCCTCTTGAAGGTTCCTTTTGAATGGAGGGCTGCCGAAGGATATGCTCGGAAGCGCGGGATCGGGTTGAAAGCCGTTGACCTCTCCGCATATTCGGAAGAAAAACTGGCCCTGATTTCAGAACTTATTCGCCTGGACAATCTGCGGGCTTTGTTGCGGAACCCTCAGCCCCCTATTGAAAATCAGGTGGACTGGCAGCATAAGAGAGCGCGAACTCTTTGGAACTCCCCCTCGGCGACAGGCTCACCTTCGGGGGAGATGCAGGAACGGGAGAGACATATGGCCGGGGAAATCCGCAAGCTAATGAACGGAAGTGAGAACTGGAAGATCCTGCACATTGGCGGATGGGAGCATCTCTTGCCGGCCTCCCAGGGAAAGTCTCTTTTCTCATTATTGGAAGGCTTTAAACCTCGCAGGTTCCTTCTGGGGGATGAGGGATGAAGGAAAGTTGATGGTCTTTTAGGGGAGCATCAAACCGGTCCCGATTATCCACAAAAAACTGTGGAAAAGGTGTGGAAAGCGCCCCCCAAAAAACTATAATTTCATAGAATTTAAAGTATTTTTATTATTTGCCTATTTATTGTTCAATTTATTTATCAATAATATTGATGAGTTGCCTAATAACCCTGGGTGGGACTGGGTTTTTTGATGGTGAGTTGAAAAAATACCAAAATTATCAACAGTTTTTTGTGGTATCATCGTAAAAAGCCTTTTGAAATGCCATTTATTTAACGCTCCAATTTCGAGATTCAAGACCGGCGCGGTTCTGGGAACGAATCGTTGATGAAAAGAATGAAAAAGGAGAGAAAATTATGCCGAACTACGAGTTCCAATGTCAGAATTGCAAAAAAAAATACGCGGTTTCCCTCTCCGTGAAGGAAAGGGAGGAGAAGAAGTATAAATGCCCCAAATGCGGCAGCCGCAAAAGCCAGCCCGTTTTTGGCGGTTTTTTTGCCAAGACTTCCAAAAAAAGCTGAGCGGGCTCTTTGAAAAGGGAAAATCCCATTAACATTTTTCGTCGCCAAAAGAGAAGCGGCAGAAGGAAGAGGGGAGACTTTCTTATGAGGCTCTTAGCGGTTATATGGGGGTCTCTTCTCCTTTTTTCGTGCGCCCATACTCCAGAAGACTCCCTGTCCCCGCCGGTGGACAAGTCCGCCAAAGTCTTCGAAGCCAGCGAGAAGATTGTCGTCCGGGCCGTCAGCCAGGTTTTGAAAGACAAGGGGTTCGGACCGGCGAAGGTGGAAAAGGTCGGTGAAGATCAGAGCCGCCTCTCGACCGAATACGCCCAGCAAGGGGATTGGCGGACAAAAATAGAGGTCACCGTTAAGAGAATCAACCGCAAGGAAAGAGAAGTGACCGTTTCGGTGACCACCGAGCAAAAGGACTCCGGCCCCGCGGGCTGGAAAGCGAAAAAACTTCTGGGACAAGAGCAATACGAGAAGATTTTCAATGAAATCGAAATGCAGATCTACCGCGAGTGGGCCAAAGGAGAATAAGGGCCGAAGCTCAGGGCACTCTGCAAATATCAAAATGAAAATTTCAAAAGGATGAAGTTCCTTCCACCCCCTTGTTGACCCAACCGGTGAATCCGCTCGACAACATCGCCATCGTCCTGGTCCGACCTCAGTATGCGGGGAATATCGGCTCTGTCAGCCGGGCCATGAAAAATATGGGGCTGAGGAGGCTGATCTTGGTTTCCCCGGGACAGGATCCCCTGTCGGACGAAGCCCGCAGGATGGCCACCTCCGCCCGGGACATCCTGGAGAAAGCCGAAGTCTTTCCCGATCTGGAAGAAGCGTTGAAGGGTTTCCGATGGATCGCCGGGACTTCGGGCCGCAAGGGAAGAAACCGCGGTCCCTTTATTCATCCCCGAGAAATCTGCCCCGAGATCCTCAAACATGCGCAAGCGATTCCCGTGGCCATTCTCTTCGGTCCGGAGGATAAAGGTTTGACCAATGAAGATTTGGCCCCTTGCCACGCCCTCGTCACCGTGCCGACCCATGAAGGGCTTCGATCGCTGAATTTGGCGCAGGCGGTCATGGTTTTCTGCTATGAGCTTTTTGTGGAATCCCTCGGCCTTTCAGCAAAAGGAGCCGGGATGTCCGCCCAGGGGGTCAAGCTCGCCGAGTTTAAAAAGGTGGAGGGGATGTATGCCCATCTGGAAGAACTTTTGTTGAAGATCGGTTTTCTGGATGTCAACAACCCCAAGCGGATCATGCACACCCTGAGGCGGCTTTTCGGAAGAGCCGGGCTCTCGGACCGGGATGTGGCGATTTTGAGGGGGATTTTCCGCCAACTGGAATGGTACGCCACCAAACGCGATCCTCAAAACCGTTGAAAGACCTTTTCACCGCGGAGAGCGCAGAGAACGCAGAGACAAAGGATTTTCAAAAAATGGTTTCCTTGCAGGTCACGATGCGCAAGCGCCCTCAATCCTTCGCTTCCGTTTAACTATTTAAATTCTCTGCGGCCTCTGCGCTCTCTGCGGTGAAATTGTCACCTTCGGCCAGACGGGACGGGGTTTCCACGGCGGCGAGGCGGTCGCTGAACTTCTCTATCTGCCGCTGGGCCGAATCGAAGCTCCCTTTCGATTGGTCCAGGTGCTTTCCCAGCTTCCTGAATTCTTCCTGAAATTTTGCCAGCTGACCGCGCAGGCTTCCCAGGTGGGTGATAATCTCCCGGGCGCTCTCTTCCACTTTCATCCCTCGCAGGCCCAATAAAATGGTGTGCAGATAGGCATAGAAGCTGTTGGGCGAAACGGGAACGATATGCTTTTCAAAGGCATATTCGCGGAGCGTCTTGCCTTCCCCGAGGACCTCGTCCTTGATAAACGCTTCATAATACACGTTCTCCGCGGGGATGTACATGAGGGCAAAATCGCAGGTGCCTTCGCTGGGGAGTATGTATTTGCTGGAGATCGCTTCCACATGCCTCTTCACATCACCGGCAAAAAGCTTTAGGAATCCTTTTCTGGCGGCTTCATCCGGAGATAGGAGGGCCTTCTGGAAGTTTTCCAGGGGGAATTTTGCGTCTACGGGCACAAGACCCTGGCTGAGGCGGATCACCGCATCCACCCGCTCGCCGCTCTGGAAGGAATGCTGGAGAGTGAAGAATTCGGCGGGCATGATCTGGGCCAGGAGATCCCCAAGCAGGAACTCTCCCAAGCCGCCTCTGACTTTGGGGGCCCGCAGGATCTCCTGCAGGCTGGAAATGGAGCGCCCCACCTCCAAAATCCGCTTGTTGGCTTCATCAAGCTGGGCGAGACGGCTCTGAACCTCCTGCACCCGCTCCCCGAAATGCTGACTCGCTTTCTGGACGAGACCCAGGCCGGTCCCCACCTGCTCGCTCATCCGTGAGGAAACGGCGTTCAACTGATTGATGACCTGGGTAGACAAAGCCGTAAGCTGCTGGTTGACAAGCTGGACATTTCCATCCAAGCTCCGCCCCACCTGATCGCGTAGGCTTTCGACCTGCTGCTGCAGGAGAAGAAACGCCTGGTTCTTCTCCTCCCGGGCGCGGATCTCCCGAAACTGTTTGGCATTGTGCCAGAACGAGAAAATGAGGATGAAGAAAAGAGCCCCGAGAAGGGCGATAATCCAAGTTTCCATGGGAATACCCAAAATTCTTAAGTCCGTCTTATGTGATGATTTCGTAAAAAGCTCTCCCGCCACAGGCGGGACTAGGCGCGCAAAAACTGAGGAGTGAGGCCCCTTAGGGGCCGCAACGACGAAGTTGAAGGGCAACGCCGCAGATGGACTTTTTACGAAACCATCTTCCCTATTTCAGAAATACCATGGCCAGGCTCTCGGCCGCACATGCCGGTTTGGCCTGGCCTTCGATCTCGATCGTATGGCTGTAAGTCAGAAGAATTCTTCCGGGCGCCTTTTCCTCCACCCCGGCGAGGGCCACCCGGGTCCTGACCTTGGAATTCACGGGCACCGGATTGAGGAACCGAACTTTATTCAAGCCATAGTTGATGCTCATCTGCACTGCCGACTTGTCAAAAGGCAGCTGGATGCACTTGCTCATTGCGGAAATCAGGGAAAGAGTCAAAAACCCGTGGGCAATGGTTTTTCCAAAAGGGCCCTTGGCCGCCCTTTCGACATCCACATGAATCCATTGATGGTCGTCGGTGGCTTCGGCGAATTGGTCGATCCTTTTCTGATCGATTAAAATCCAATCGCTCACCCCGACCCCCTGGCCCACCAGGCTCTGTAATTTCTCAACGGCCGATTTCTGATCCATGAACCCTCCTTATTTATTAGAACAACATGATTGCAGGAAGTTGCCGCCTTTCTCCGAATTTTTCTTTTACCACATTGCCCGCGAAGAGTCATCTGTCATTTTAACAGCTGTCATTTTAACAGCCCGGAAGATAACGCCAGGGCGTTAATTTTGATGACCCCGCAAGGAAATCGCCTCAACGATGATTTCGGTTGTAGGCGCGTCCGGCCGGAGGCCCTTGTTCGGCCCCGACAGGTGCGCCGCAACGCCACAGATGGATTTTTTGCAAAACGGTCCTCATTAAGAGATTGATCTCCGGCAAGGGAATATCTATGATTATATTCATCATGCCCAATGCCGAGAAAAGACCTTTTCCTTTTAGCCTTCTCCCCGCGAACATTTTCTACGGGTGGTATATTCTTTTTCTCGGCTCGCTCATCTTGGCGGTGGGCTCGGGGGTCCTTTACCACGGGTTCACCGTTTTTTTTCTGCCCTTGAAACGGGATCTTGCCCTTAGCAGTGCTGCGGTTTCACTCCTTTACGGAGCCGCCCGGCTGGAGGGTGGGGCGGAAGGCCCGTTGATCGGATATCTGATCGACCGGTTCGGTCCGCGAGTGGTCATCATCGGCGGAGCGGCCATGGCGGGGGTCGGACTCATCCTCCTCTCGACGGTGACCAGTTACTTCTCCTTCTTTTTCGTCTATATTTTCATCGTTTCCCTGGGCTACAACGCCGGATTCTTTCATCCCATCTATGCGATGGTCAATTCCTGGTTCATCCGCCACCGGGGCTTTGGGTTTGCCGCCGTGGGGGCGGCCTCCAGCATCGGCGGGATGATCATGGCGCCGTTCCTCTCCTATTTGATCCTGGATTTCGGCTGGCGCCTGGGGGCGGTGATCGGCGGGATGGTCATCCTTGCCGTTGCCATCCCCGCCGCCATCCCCATTCGCCGCAGCCCGGAAGGAATGGGTCTTCATCCGGATGGGCGACCTCCGCCAGCTTCCAAAGAGGAGAATAGCGGTTCTCCTGGAATCCCCCCCGCCCAGCACGATTTTTCGGTGCGGGAGGCCCTGCACACCTGGAATTATTGGCTCCTTTTTTCTGCGATCACCCTTCGCATCCTGGTCACGGTGGCGTTGGTCATCCATTTCATCCCCATTCTGGCCTGGAAAGGGATGAGCGAGGCGACGGGCGCTTACCTGGTAAGCCTCTTTGCCTTCTGTTCCATTGTGACGACCCTGGCTACGGGATGGTTGGGGGATCGGTGGGACAAATCCTTTTTGTGCGCGGCCGGCGTTCTGCCGACAATCGCGGCCATGAGCGCCCTGATCTTGAGTCAGACCAGCGAAATGCTTTATGTCCTGCCTATTGGCTTGGCGATAACAGGAGGAACCATTCCTTTGAACTGGGCGCTGATCGGGGATTTCTTTGGCCGCCGGAGTTATGGAACCCTCAGGGGAATCATGGGAGTCGGGTACGGGTTGGGTACCTTTATCTCTCCCATTTACGCCGGGTGGATCTTCGACCGGAGCGGCAGCTATGAATCCGTTCTGCTGACGTTCATCATCGCGCATGTGTTCGCGGCTTCGATCTTCGCTGTCCTGCATTTTCGCTCCCGGCGTAGCAGAGGAATCGGGAAGGAAAACCCGATATAAATCCAAAAACCGGTGAATTTTCTATGTCCTCAAATACTTGCCGGGCTCCCCGCGTCCCCTCACCCCATCCCTCTCCCTCTGGTCAGGGGGAGAGGGCGAGGGGGTCTTTTCAGACTTGGGCATAGCTTTGAAACCCCGCCTCTTGATGAAATTTGGATGATTCGCGCATGATTTAAGGGGAAAAGACTTCCGCCGGCGAACGGAGATTCAACTTTCAAATGAAAGGAAACATTTCAAACGGAGGGATCTTAAATGGGGATCATGGTGGATGCGGATTTTGTTTTCCATGGCGGAAAAGTAATCACCATAGACGAAAAGAAACCCCGCGCCCAGGGCGTGGCCGTCAAAGACGGCAAGATTTTCTGGGTGGGAACAGATGAAGAGGTTAGGCAAGCCATCGGCAAAGGAACGCGGGTCCGGGATTTGAAAGGGGTGACTGTGGTTCCCGGGTTCATAGAATCCCACAACCACACCCTGATGTTCGGGCTGGGATTGAGCGCCATCGATTTGACCAAAGTGGAATCGATCGAAGAAATCCTCACGCTTGTCAGGGAGAGGGCGGGTCGGCAAAGAGAGGGTACCTGGATAACGGGGGTTGGATACAACCAGAACGAACTGAGGGAAAAAAGGCACCCCACCAACCAGGATCTGGACCGGGCGGCGCCGAAACATTTGGTGAGCCTGCGCCACACCTCGGCCCATGCTTTGGTGGTGAACAACCTGGCTCTAACCAAAGCCGGGATAACCAAGAACAGTCCCGATCCGGCGGGGGGGAAGATCGGAAGAGATGTGAAGACGGGGGATTTGACCGGGCTCCTCTTCGAATCTCCGGCCATGAAATTAGTGGAAGATCATATGCCCAAACCCGGGCTGGAAGACCTGGTCACGGCTTTGGGGCGCGCTAACCAGAGGTTCCTTGCCGAGGGGGTCACCAGCGCCATGGAAGCCGGCGTCGGGATTAACGACATTCCCCTCCAAATCGCCGCCTACCAGGAGGCGGTGGAGAGAGGGGGCCTGCGGGTCCGACACTATTTGGCCGTTTGGAGCGAGGCGGTCTTCGATTACACCCGATTTGATCAATCCCTGGAAGAAGCGAAGACGAAACTCTTAGGACTGGGAATTCGCACCGGTCTGGGTGACGAAAGATTAAGGATCGGGCCCTTCAAAGTCATTGTCGACGGCGCTTTCAGCACCGTTACTGCCGTGACCTACGAATCCTACGGGGTTGACCCCAACGACCGGGGCTGCGGCGTGCTTGTCGTGGAGCCGGAGAAGCTGGCCAGGTTGGCCGCCCTCGTCCACAGCTTGAAATGGCAGCTTTCCATCCACGGAATCGGCGACCGGGCTATCGACGTCTGTCTGGACGCTTTCGAAACCGCCTTGAGATCGGCTCCAAGGAACAACGCCCGGCCCCGCTTGGAACACAGCACAATGGTCTTGCCGCGAATGTTCGATCGCCTAAGAAAGCTCGGGGTCATTCCTGTCCTTCAGCCCGGGTTCATCTGGGAACTGGGCGACAATTGGATCCGCCAGTTGGGCAAAGAGAAATGTTCCCAATTCAAGCCCTTCAGAAGCCTCCTGAAAAACAATATTCCCATAGCCTTCAGCTCTGACCGCCCCGTGGTGAGCGGCGCGCCCCTCTTAGGAATTCACGCGGCCGTGAACCAGAAGACCCGAACCGGACAGGATTACGCCCCCGAGGAGAAGATAACCGCGGAGGAAGCCCTGCGCTGCTACACCCTGAACGGAGCTTATGCCTCTTTCGAGGATCGAATCAAGGGATCTATCGAAGCGGGAAAACTGGCCGATCTGGTCGTTTTGGGGGAAGACCCAACCACGGTCCGCCCGGAAAAAATCAAGGATATATCCGTTGAGGCGACGATGGTGGGTGGAGATCTGTGCTTCCAGAAGCAATCAGAATGGTTTAGGGAACCGCCCGCCTAAGTGAAAAGACAAGCCAAAAATAAAAGACGTAGGGGCGATTCATAAATCGCCCCCTTAAAACGTCATTCCGGCGGGAGCCGGAATCCAGTTTTTCAAGGCAGGGGTTCCGCTTTCAGGGGAGTGATGCAAAATTGACGTCTTTTCACATCCTGAATAATAGTCATGCCCGAATCACCTGGGCAGTTCATTGCTTCTGCAGCCCAACCTTTTGGACGATCTTGCCAACCTGGTCCAGTTCCTTGCGGAGGGTTTTGGCTAAATCCGCAGGCCCGAGATAGGCGGGCATCATGTCAAACTTCTTCAAAATCGCCACATATTCAGAGTCTTCCATTGCTTTTTTGAAGATATCATGAATTTTCTGCACGATCGGTTTAGGCAGGTTTTTCGGGCCAACGAGGTCAACGGGGGAGGGCATCACCATATTATAGCCAGACTCTTTGACTGTCGGAACCTGGAAGCGTTCTGAACGCTGTTCGGTGTACGTGGCCAAGAGCCGGAATTTTCCGGAATTAACCAATGGCGCCCAACCCGAAGAGTCTGAAATTATTTCCACATGCCCTCCCAGGAGGGCAGTATCCGTTGCCGCCCCGCCCTTGTAAGGGACGTGAAGTATCTTCATCCCGGCGATATAGGCCAGCTCCTCCATGGCCAGGTGGCCGCCGGTTCCAACTCCGGGAGAGCCGAAGGAAACCTTGCCGGGGTTCTTTTTCGCATAATCCACGAACTCCGGCAGAGTCTTCCAGGGGGAGTCTGCCCGAACCGCGATACCCATCAGATATCCGGTCAGACGCATGACCAGGGTCACATCATCGATAGGGTGAAAGGAGAGCTTTCCCATATGCCAGGAAATAGTGATCGGTCCGCTGGCCATCGTTCCAATGGTGTAGCCATCCGCAGGTTTGCTCACCATCAGGGTTGTTCCTACAACAGAACCACCCCCTGGTTTGTTTTCAATGATGAGCGGCTGATCGAGAAATTTTTTGGCAATATTCCCCAGGGCGCGGGTCGTTACATCAGTGGATCCACCGGCCGGATAAGGAATAACCAGGGTGACGGGTTTGGAGGGATATTCTGCGGCGAAAGCAGAAAGCGCGCAGGCGAAAGCCATGAAAAGGGTCACAGCAGGCCCCATTTTTTTTAATTTCGTATTCTTCATTAACAGTTCCTTTCCCTCAAAATATTTTTAGCAAGCGGTCTAAGAAAGCTGCCTGCTTATCGAGATGGGTACACCAAGCCTACCCCTAAGGTCTCCGCCAAGGGATAAGACTGTAAAAGCATTCATCAGCCGCTTTATGAAAGACTTTACCAAGCAGGGCGTTAGTGGACAAGAAATAATCTTTTCCCGTGGATTCATGATTCAATTCCGTAAGGATTAGATTCGGGTCCGCCCCTTTTTCTTTCTCCGCGGCCAAAGAACGGACGTAAATTCAATATTCAAGTCTGACCCCACGCCCACTGGCAAGGCTCAGGGCAGCGAACTAAGCCAGCGGTCAGCGGAGACCACGAGAATTTTTTCATCATTCCTGGTTAAATGGCGAGAAATCCCCGGCTTATTCACGAGCTGGACGGCCGGCACCTGAAAAATCTTTTTCATTTTCAGCAAAGCTGCGGCTGGTTCGGTATCACCAGCCTTGGTTTCCACCAAAAGAAAAGGGTCCTTTTTATTGGTGATTAAAAAATCGACTTCATTTTTCTGCCGGTCACGGACAAAGTGGAGGCCAAATTCTCCCAGGCCCCGCTCATTCCAAAGGGTAACGGCCTGAAACAAGTGAAGCGCCACCATGTTTTCGAAGCGAGCTCCCGGATCGGAAACCGCGGCCCAGTTATAGAGGTAAAGTTTTGGTTCTCTCTGAATGGCCCGGGTCAGCTTTTTGCTCCAGGGGGGGATTAAAAAGAGGAGGAAGAAAGTTTCAAAGACCCCGATCCAGCTTTTGATGGTTTCAAAAGAAACCTTGATGTCCTCGCGGATTGAATTGATGGAAAAGAGATTAGCTGCCTTTTCCGGGAGTAGCCTGGCGAGGATCTCCAGTTGCCCTATTTGTCTTATGTGGGTTAGGTCACGAATGTCTTCCCGGACGATTTGTCTGCTGTAGGCCTGGGTCCACCGTCGATAAAATGTCTCGGTCCCCCGAGTGAAAGGCTCCGGAAACCCGCTCAAAGTCTCCAGGTTTTTCCAAATGGAGGCTGCTTCCGGTTGCTCTCCCGGCAGCTCGTTCGGGGTTTTCAAAAAATCTTTCATGAGGGTTTTTCTGCCGATCAGCTCATTGATGGTAAGGGGAAAGAGGTGGTAGAGAAGATAACGACCGGCCAAACTGTCCCCCCCTCTTTGATATAGATCCAGTCGTCCGCTGCCGGTTATTAAAAAGCGGAATTCCTTCCCGGACCGGTCATAAGCCCCCTTGAGAACATTTTTCCAATGTGGAAATTTGTGGATTTCGTCAAAAACGATTAAAGGTTTAACCCCCTTTCGGCGGTCGATTTCTTCAAAAAAGGATGGTTTCTGGGTGAGAAGGATTTGGTCTTCCGGAATATCGTTATTCCAATAACGGCCATTTCCGACTTGATCGAGAACCATTTCGGCCAAGGTTGTTTTGCCGGACTGCCGGGGGCCAGAGACAAAGAGCATCTGTTCATATTGTCCCAGGTCGGAAAGAATCAAGGGCTGAAGATTACGGGTGATCGGCATATTTACAATTTTAGACCATACTGGGAAAATGTCAATGACAAATTTAGAGTACTATCTAATAATGTTATGCCAAAAAGCCGAGGGAATACCGTGGGGCCATCCCCGGAAATGGCTTTAACCCGCTTCTCCCATTTTCCTGCAGGAAAAAATTCATAGTCTCCTGGTCTTCGCCCGCTGTGCTCCCGTTTCGACGAAAGTCGCTCTCTCCCGAGATCCAAAAAACGACCATTATCTTTCCCTTTGCAAGGAAGCGAAAGCCAATTTTGATGATCTCGTAAAAAGTCACCAGGACGATGGTTTCGTAAAAAGCTCCAGATGCAAGGCGCGCAAAAACTGAGGAATGAGGCGCACTTACGGGTGCGCCGCAATGACGAAGTTGAAGCGCAACGCCGCAGATGGACTTTTTACGAAACCATCAATTTTCTCATGACGAGCGATAAGGATCTCCTAAGCCTATCCCAGGAAACCCTTCAAAAGCACGGAATTTCATCCCAGATCGTCACCCCGAATTCGTTTTTGGAAATCATCGCCTGATTCGGCAGCCAAAACGGACGTAGATTCAATATTCAAGTCTGACCCCATTTTCTCATGAAAAAAGCCCTTGACAATACGTTCCCAACTTCTTAACATATTTGTTAAGAAACATGGAACTATATCTTGCCCAGCAAAAAGCCGCCGAATTACAGATTGACCGGACCCAGGTCGTCCGCGAGTACTGGGAGCTTGTTATTTTGAAGGGCCTCTTCGACTCCCCATTCGGTCGGGATCTGATCTTCAAGGGGGGGACGGCACTTCGCCTGGGTTATGACTCTCCGCGATTTTCGGAGGATCTGGATTTTTCCTTGCTCCGCGACTCTCTTCAGGGGAAGTTTTCCGCTTTGGTCGGAAAAATTATCGCCCCTTTCCCGGAACTTTCCCTGTCCGATCTGGAAGAGAAATATTATACCTATTTAGGAGAAATCAAGGTCGCCGAGAGCTATCTGCCTTTTCCTTTCCGGATAAAAATAGAAATATCCAAACGAAAAATTCGCAGTTATAAATGGAATCTGAAGCTGCTGAACTCTCCCGTAACCACGGTTCAGGCCTTGGCCCAGGTGAGAACCCTGGAGCAGATCTACCAGGATAAATTATCCTGCTTAAAGGGAAGGGCCAAGGCCAAAGACCTCTTTGACCTCTGGTACATCGCGCAAAAGCTGAAAATTCCCTATTCTCCGGGGAAAGTGGATTTTCGCAAAGGCGATCTGGTCCGGGAGTTGCGGAAATATCTTCCCAAAACTTTTTGGCCGGCCATTGAAGGGTTAATTCCATGAGGGGAATCGAGGTGCTCAAGGTCGCCAGGGAGCTGAATAAATCCTTTTTCACCATTTCCGACCTGGAAAAAATCACCGGTCTGGCCCGCAAGAGTCTCTATGTAACTCTGAAAAGGTGGGGGGATAAAGGGTTAATTGAACGAGTGGGGCAAGGCATATATCTTCCTGCCATGACGGATGTTTCTCTGGAAAACGTGGCGGCCCAGCTTTATATTCCCAACTATCTTTCATTTGAGTCGGCCCTATCCAGATATGGAATCTTAAACCTGGTCCCCTACACGCTCACATTCGCTACGCCGCGAAAAACCAGGAAATTCACGCTCAGGAAGCAGGGGGTTGAATTCAGGCAAATTGCCCCGAGATTATTCTTTGGATACGAAATAAAAAACGGAATCAATATCGCCGACCCCGAGAAGGCGTTTTTGGATCAACTTTATTTCCATTCCAGGGGAAAAGCCTTAATGGATTTTGATGAATTGAATCTGAAGGGACTGTCCCCCCAAATTGCAAAGAAATACGCCGAGCGGTTCCCAGGTTATGTCCAAAAGCACCTGGGAGAAATCCTAAAAGCATAAATTCACGGAAATAGTCAATTGTTTGAAGGATTGCCTTGACATGCCAAGGGCAATTTCATAAAATTCGGCCAGATAATAGTTCAGTTCCCATTTTCATAAGAATCTTTTTCTTTAAGCTCTCCCCAAGCGATGGCCAAAGACCAGGAGTATTGGCTACATAAACTCGCAACGTTGCGGATCGATCGGGCGCGGGGAAACCCGGCGCCCCACAAGCCTCTTCTTCTCCTTGTTGTATTGGAAATGGCAGAAAAGGGCGAGATCCCAAGCCGGGAAGTCGTGCTCTCCCCTGATCTTGCTTTCAGATTCAGCGTATTTTGGTCGATCGTGGCCAAGCGGCGTAGGCAGGCGCCCGAGGTACGACTCCCGTTTCATCATCTTGGATCATCCGGGATATGGCAGCCGTTGACGCCGGACGGAAAACCTTCCCCGGATAGGAAACTGACAACTAAGATCAGCCTCGATTCTACCTTCTTCGAGTGCCTTGCTGACCAGATATTTCGCGATCGGGCTCGGCGAGTATTGATTGAAACGGAACCCTATTTTCTCCCAGAGGAAAGAACGGCCCTGTACAGCATGCTCCAAATCAAACCGCATGCGCCCGGAATTCGGGAAGATGCGGCTCTTTACAAGGAAAGCGTTCAGACAGGACGAGATGCCCGTTTTCGCATCGAGGTAGTCGTTCTCGCATACAAGCACACCTGCGCTCTAACGGGTTACCGGTTGACTACCATTGAGATGGAAAGCATCGTGGATGCGGCGCATATTCATCAATTCCATGATTCCCGAAACAACGATCCCCGAAATGGGATAGCACTCTCGAAAAATGCCCATTGGCAATTTGATCGCGGCCTCTGGTCGCTGACCGACGATTACCGGGTTCTCGTGAACCGAGAGAAATTTATCGAGGAGGGAGTAGCGGGACAAAGGCTTGCAGATTTTGAAGGGCGAAGGGTTTTTCTGCTGCCCAGCAATCCAAAGTATTGGCCGGAGCAAACCTATCTCGACTGGCATCGGAAGAAGCACAGCTTTGCAGGTGGATAGACTATCCAGAGCTCCTGGCACTACTTTCGAAAATTAGCAGAGGTATAGCTTATTATTGTCTGAGACCAAATCCTTGCGGATGATTATGATGAAGTGTCTTCGCCGCATCGATTCTTGATTTTCGCGGCAAGGGATTTCTATAGCAAAGAAAAAAGCGGCGAGAGGAAAAGTTATAAAATTATGAACGTCCCCTATTTTTTTAAGATTGGAGCCAGAAACTGTTCCGAGAATTGATGTAAACGCTCTGCATGCTTACCGAAAGGGGGTGAGATACAGGAACAAGTTGGAAAGTTGGTTGCGGTCAAGCGAGATATGGGCAATTGAATCGTTCCTTAATCCACAAGAAATTTCGTTACCCCTTCAAGAGGAGGAAACCGATGAAGAAATCAAAGGTCTTAATGCCGTTTGTTTGCTTCTTTCTGGTCCTTTTTTTTGCATTCCCGCTCCTTGCCTCCGCCCAAGAGGATCTGAAAGTTAGAATCTCCTATATCAAACAGCCCAAGCACGAGTTAAAATTTGCCCACGGATTGACTGTCGGGTCTCCCTATGACAAAGGCGCCAATCGTTTCGCAGAACTGGTGGAAGTCTATTCGCAAGGGGAAATCAAGGTGAAGGTTTTTCCAAATGCGCAGTTGGGGGCCGAGCAAGTGACGGTTAAAATGACTCAACTGGGGACCCTCGACCTTTCCCTCCAGGCTGTTAACAACACAACAATGTGGTATCGGCCGATGGATATCTATATCATGCCTTTTATTTTCCGAGACCGAGAACACGCCAACAAAGTCCTTTTTGGACCGGTTGGGAAAGAATTGGAGGAAAACTTTATTAAGGCAGGCGGGATAAGAAATGTGAGCTGGTTCGAATGGGGAGACCGGGCTATTTTTAATAAGGTGCGCCCTATTAACAAGCCGGAGGATATGAAAGGAATTAAAATTCGGGTTCCCAAGAATCCGGTTATGGTCGACACCTACAACGCCTTTGGGGCTGTCTCTACGGCCATTGATTGGGGTGAATTGCATAGCGCCCTGCAACAAGGTTTGGCTGATGGGCTCGAAGGGCCCCCCCAGGGGATGATCGACATGAAATTTTATGACTTTTTGAAGTTTTATTCCTACATCAACATATATTATGGCTTGTCCAACATTATTATGAATGAGAAGCTTTTCCAGAGTCTTTCCAAAGAGAATCAGGAGGCTATTTTAAAAGCCGGGAAAGAGGCAGGGGAATTTCAGCGGTGGATTTCCACCGTTTCTCATGTGGACGGGTTAGAAAGGCTTACGAAACTTGGAGTCAAAGTCAATGTGGTGAAAGATCGGCAGGCCTTTGTGGATAAGGTAAAGCCAGTTTGGGACAAGTACAAACAACAAATTGGCGAGAAGTGGTTCGATTCCATTGTGAAAACAAAGTAAAAGGTTGGGGTTGGGGCTGATCAGCCCCAACCCCAACCTTTTCCCAACCTACAGCTATCGCAGGAGATGATAAATGGCAGGATGGGTAACGGGATCCATACGAAGCACGATTTCTTTTCTTGATAAGAGGGTAGAAGAAATCGGAATTGTTACTTTGGGACTAATCCTCATTTCCTCCATGACCTTCTCTATCCTTGCCCGCTATTTCGTCCACACGACCTTCTTCTCTGTAGCCTCTCACTGGATGGAAGAGGTGGCGAAATATTCCTTTATTTGGCTTCTATATTTCGGAGCTTCATTGGCGACCCGAAGTGGAGGGCACTTCAAGGTGACTGCTCAGTTCAGTCTATTGCCAAAAAAAGCCCGGAAATACGCCTCCTTGCCGGGTGATCTTATATGGCTAATTTTCAACCTTTTCATTATCAAATTGGGTTTTGATTTATGTCAATCCTCAGCGGAGGCGAGTTTATCCCTGCAACTGCCCATGAAAGGGGTTTATGCAATTATTCCCATCGGTTTCAGTTTGATTCTTTTCCGATTAATCCAATTTAATTACCGTCTTTTCGTCTCGAAAAGGTCTCAGAAAGGGGGGGAGTCATGGGCGAATACACAATGACTCTGATCCTGTTTGGCACGCTTACTGCCGCCCTGCTCTTAGGAATACCCATGGGATTTTCTCTGGGAATTTCCGCCCTCGTAGGCCTTTTCTTCACCAAAATTCCCCTGATCTATATGGCTGAAACATTCTTTTCCGGGGCGGAAATTTTCCCATTAATTGCTATCCCCGGATTCATATTAGCTGGCAATATAATGCTCAAGACTGGTGTTACGGAAAAGATTATAAATGTTATCCATGCCTTAGCGGGACATGTGCCGGGTGGATATGCGGTCGTTACAATTTTTTCTTGTATGTTTTTTGCTTCACTTTCTGGTTCTGGTCCAGCGACTACGGCTGCCATAGGTTCCATTATGATTCCCGCGATGAGCAAGGCAGGGTATCCTTTGAGATATGCCGCTGGCGTCGCTTCAAGCGGAGGCACACTGGGAATATTGATTCCCCCCAGCAATCCAATGATTATTTATGGAGTAATGGCCAACCTTTCTGTGGCCGGTCTTTTTATGGCCGGGTTTCTGCCCGGTATTATTTTGGGCGGATTGCTGGCACTTCAATGCCTTGTTTATGGGAAACTAAAAGGATACGTCGCCAGTGGTGAAACTTTTTCGCTAAGAAGACTTTGGGGAACCATTTACGATGGAGCGCTTGTTCTCTTGATGCCCGTTTTTGTCCTCGGTAGCATATATGGCGGGTTTGCCACGGCCACAGAGGCTTCGATCGTGGCTGTTCTCTATTCAATAGTCCTTGGGTTGATCTATCGCAAGCTGACCTGGAAGGATTTTTGTGAGGCCTTAGTGAAGGCTGGAGAATTAACGGGGGCGGTGTTAGTAATCATGGGGCCATCGATGGCTTTTGGAAAGCTCCTGACTATGTATGAGATTCCAGCCAGAGTTGGTCAGCTCATCATGGCCGTATCCACGGACAAAACCATTGTTCTCCTGATGATAAGCTTATTCCTGCTCTTTGTAGGGACCTTCATGGAGACGTTAAGCACCATTGTTCTCCTGACCCCCCTATTCCTGCCCATCCTTAAGACCATCGGCTGTGACCCGGTTCACTTTGGAATTTTATTCGTGGTCCTCTCAGAAGTAGGGTTTCTTACCCCGCCCTTGGGCGTAAATCTTTATGTGGCCTCAGCTATTTCGGGACTTACGCTGGAGGAAGTCAGCAAAGGGGTAATCCCGTTTATCATCCTGATGTGTGCGGTGGTCGTTCTGTTCATTTATTGGCCGGAAATATGCACATACGGATATTATTTGGTAGGCAGTCGATAGCACTATAAAGTGAATGCGTAAAAACGCATTACGAATAAACATCATAACAACTCTTTGGAAAGGAGAAACAAATGGTCAGAGGCTTCCTCTTTGCTTCACCCGGGAAAATAGTTTTTGAACCCAATGGGATCCAGACAGTCGCGGACGAAATTAAGGCTTTGGGCGCAAAAAAGCCCCTCTTGGTTACCGATAAGGGGGTGAAAAATTCTGGCACACTAAAAAGGCTCCAAGATCCGATGAGCGCGGCTGGTGTGTCCTCCATTATTTTTGATGAAGTCGAACCCAACCCAAGTGTAGAGATTGTGGAAAAGGGCTTTTCCCTTTTTATGAAGGAAGGGTGCGACTCTTTAGTTGCCCTCGGGGGAGGAAGTCCCATCGATACCGCCAAAGCCATCGGGGTTCAGGCAACGAATCCCGACCCTCTGCGGAAGTATGAAGGGCCCAATAAAGTTGTTCACCCTATCCCTCCGTTGATTGCCATCCCCACCACAGCGGGCACGGGAAGCGAGGTGACTGGTGCTTCTGTCATCACCGACAAGGTTCGAAAATATAAATTTTCTGTTCGCAGCCCGTTTCTGATCCCCAAGGTGGCGCTTTTAGACCCCACGCTTCTCTGCACACTTCCCCCTCCCGTTTTAGCTTCAACGGGGATGGATGCTTTCACTCATGCTTATGAAAGCTTTATTTCTCCGGTTACCAACCCCGTTTCGCAGGCCCTGGCATACGATTCCATGAGGTTAGTTTCCTTAAACCTCCGTCGTTTTTATGCCAATCCGGATAATTTGGAGGCTGCCTCGAATATGATCCTCGCCAGTACAATGGCGGGGGTTGCCTTTTTTAATGGTCGAGTCGGCGTTGTTCATGCCATGGCCCATCCTCTCGGAGGAGTTTTCAATACGCCGCATGGGGAGGCAAACTCCATTCTTCTCCCCCATTGCATGGATTATACCCGTATTGCGGTTCCGGATTTGTTTGTGCGGATAGCAGAAGCAATGGGAAAAAATACAAGCGGGTTGTCCGCCGAAGATGCTTCGAAACTTGCTGCAGAGGCGGTTCGGGAACTTATGGCTGATATTCGTATACCAAAAGGGCTCAAAGATGTCGGGGTTTCTCGTGATGCTTTTGCCACAATGGCCAAAGATGCCGTGGAAAGTGGAATCCATTTGACCACCCCTCGCAAGGTAAGTTACGAGGACATGGTAGCCCTTTACGAGGCAGCATATTGACCACCATGAGGATGGTCCATCTACGCAGGGATAGGGGTAACGTTTAGTCCCTATTTGATCCGGCGGCGATTCGGCAGTTCAACTTGAGGAAGGGGACGTTGTTTCTGAATTGACTTATTCCCCACCTCAACGGGAAGAAAGAATATCTTTGCTTATCAAAAAACTATTTTTGCTTTAGCAAAAGCCATTCATTTCCCTTTTTTCCTCTTTTCAACCTGAGGAGAGTGAAATTCCCCCTGAGCTTCATTCCTTCGAGGGAAAAGAAAATCTTGTTTTCATCTTTTTCCAATAGCGCATAGCTTCCCTTGTCCCAAATCGAAACCCGGCCGGCTCCGTATTCCCCGGAGGGGATATCGCCTTCAAAATCTATGTAATCGAGAGGATGATCTTCTACGAGTATCGCCAATCTTTTTTCACTGGCTTCAGTTGGCGGGTGTTTAGGAATCGCCCAGGATTTCAGAACCCCATCCATTTCTAGCCGGAAATCGAAATGGTGATGAGAAGCATAATGCTCATGAATTACAAAGCGCTTTTGGATCGGGTTTCCTCCGGAGGGACTGGAAGGTGGCACCTCAGACCCAGTTTTCAAGCTGCAACCCCGGAATTCCTTTGAATCCCCGGATGTCGTTGGTAACCAAGGGCACTGAGAGACTTATCGCATGCGAGGCGATCAGAAGATCCATGGCGCCAATGGGTTTCCCCTTTTTTTCCAAATGGGCCCGGATTTCTCCATAAAATTGGGCGGCTCTTTCGTCAAAAGAAAGAATCTCCATCGGGGTTAGAAACTCAATTAGGGCTTCCCGATTTTGGTCCGGCCTGCTGCTTTTGGCTACCCCATATTCCAGCTCGGATAGAGTGATGGCGGAAATGCCGATTTCCGAAATTAGAAAAGTTTTAAAGCGCTCTAAGACCTGGGAAGGCTTCTTCTTGATGATATAGATGCACATGTTGGTATCCAGTAGATAATGCATCACAAACCCTTTCGTTTTTCCAGTTTGGGCTGGTCTCGCCGGGGCAAGAAGTCATCGGTAAATTTATCCAGACTTTTTAAGAAAGGCCCCCAGGGATTATCCTTGGGGATCAAAACGATGGCATTCCCGACCCTCTTTATATAAACCTCGTGCCCTTCAAACCGATATTTTTTCGGCAGCCTCACCGCCTGACTTTTCCCATTTGTGAAAAGCTTTGCAATTTCCATCGCGTCCTCCGAAAAGATCTATATTTGTCAGTATATATTACAGGAAGATTCGGCGCAAGAATATTTGTTGGATTAGGAGCCCTTGACCTAAGGAAACGGAGGCAGGACGCCGCGGACGGATTTTTTACGGACCGATCAAATTGTTTAGCCTAAAACGGCAACGGCATTGATTTCGATCAGGCAGTTTTCATTTACCAAACGGCTAACTTGAACCAGGGTGCTTGCGGGCAAATCCCCTTTAAAATATTGCGGCCGGACCTCGTGAATTTCTTTAAAATGTTTCATGTCGGTCACATAGACGGTCAATTTTACGATCTGGTCGAAGGAGGCTTCGGCTTCTTCCAGAATGATTTTCATGTTTTCAAGGATTTGCTTGGTTTGGACTTTCATATCTCCCTTTCCCACAATATCTCCATTGATGTCCCTTGCGGTTAGCCCCGAAATAAAAAGAAACTGTTTCCCCGCGGCCTTAACGGCATGGGAAAAAAACCCCCACCGGTTTGCTGAGTTTCGAAGATACGATAGCTTGCTTTTTCATCTTTCCTCCACTTTTATAGAAGGGGAATGCAGTTCCGGGGAGCATTCCGATTCTTTTCTCAAAAAAATAGACCCATATTTCGGAATAATCGGAACTGGGTTCTATCCTCCAGATCTTAGGAAATCGATTTTCAGGGGACCTTGAATCCAAAATTATGGCAAGTGCCGCAATGGTCTATCGAAGGCTTGTGCGCGTGGTGGCAAACATCGCAGGGCTGATAGCCCTCATGGGAGGCGTGGGGATTCGGTTCCACTTTTTCTGTCTGGGCGGCAACTTTGGCATAATCGCCGTGGCATTTTTGGCAAACCGGGGTTTCAACCTTTTTGGCCGAAGGGGTTTCCTGATGGCAGCCCTGGCAATCGAGGCCGACCTCTTTGTGTTTATCGGCTAAAAATTTCTCCTGGGCCGCCCAGGTTGAGAAACCGGGTCCTGAGAAGAGTGGCGTCAGAAAAACCCAGAGAGCCCCAAACGAACAAAAAATAAAACCAACCATAATAATATTTCTTGTTCTCATCAACGATCCCTTTCCTAAAGCCCGACTGGGGCGATGCTCAGTCTTGCCTGGACTTGCATGTCGGCGGAAATATCGAGGGAGGTCTCCCACGCAAGGTACCCGTTCCGCCAGACATAGATTTCATAAGCGCCGCCCGTTACTTCCAGGGTTGCGCGGCCCTGCGCATCGGTGTGTGTTCGAAATGTATTTGCCGCGACAAAAGCATCGGCAATCGGAACCTTCGTTTCCGAATCCAGAACCTCAATGGACAGGCGATATTCTGGTTGGCGGGCGGTTTGAAAGCCAAAGGGAAGAAGGGCTCCTTGGTGGGGAAGCGCCTGTCGCGGCTCGTGGAATTGAGCTTTCCAGGAATAGTATCCTTCCTGACGGGGCGCCTGGAAGGATATCTCTCTCCAGTAAAGCCCTTGACTGCCCGGCCAGGGAGATTCGGCGAGGACCCCGGTCGCGACGACCTTACCCTCGTGATCTTGAATCTCGATGTTTTCCCCCGCGAGATTGCAGCCCGCGGAACATTTGACTCCAACCTTTAGAGAACTCTCCCCCGCCAGGATCGCCGGGGAAGGCGCGTCCCAAACGGCAAGGCTCGTCTCGTGCGGGAGGACCTGAAAAGAAAAACGAACCTGGCTTTCTTCATGGCGGGCATTTCCTTCTTCACAGGAAGGAAAGAAAGCCTGCCACGCCCTCTCGCCAAGCTCTACCGGGGTTCGCACCTTAAATTCCCCGGTCGTGTTTCCATTGCCGATGAAATCTCCCAATCCGGTCTCCGCCAACTCAGACCCATCCTGGCCGAGAACCGCGATTTTCTTCCCCTGAAGGTTGCAGCCGTGCGGACAGGAAACCTGAATCTTTAAGACCATCTCCGTACCGGCGAAGGAGTGAGTGGGCGGGCTTTGAGTGAAATCTATCGTTGTCGGATGAATCTCCGGCGCCTTCTTCATCAGCGGTCCCTTAAAAAAAGAAAGGGGGCGTTCCCCCTTTCTTTCCCCATCGTGGTTTTGGGCTTAACTCCAGGGTTTCAGGGCCGCTGCATTCTTCCCGGCGATTCGGCCCATAACGATACACTCGGTCAGGTTTCCCCCTCCCTGATAGACGAATTTAAGGGCGGAGGAGATTTCGCCGGCCGTATAAAGACGGGCTATCGGCTTGCCCTTCCAGTCCAGAACCTCCCGCTTCCCGTTGGCCTCGATTCCGCCCTTGGTGTTAGGCCCGCCCGGATAAAGGGGCAGGGCATAGAAAGGTGGCTTCTCGATGATCCCGAGAGTCCGGGGAACGCGATTAAAATCTTCATCCTTCCCCTTTTTGGAAAACTCGTTATACCTGGATATCGTCTTGCCAAGGTTCTCGGGCACCATGAGTTTTCGGTTTTCGGGATGCGCCTGGATCTTTTTGGCCAGCTCCTCCGGGGTATCGCCCTTCATGATCCAGCCGCGGTTGACCGCATCCATGTTGTCTTTTGTCCAGGGGACAAACCCATAACCGGCCGTAGAGAGGGACAAATAAGTGATCGTCACCTTGCTGCGGAAGGTTTCGTCGAAGATCATCCAGCTGGGGACCCGCGGATAAAGAAGTTTGAGGATGTCGAATTTCACGGCCTCTTTATAAAAGAAGTACCGGCTCGGGTCCGTGGTAACGAGTGTTTCCGCGGCAAATCGGAGCCCGTAGTTGTCGACCACCATCGAGCCCGGACCCCCAACGGAATCGGTGATCAAACCGACTTTCAGATCGTGATGGCGGATGGGAACCGCCGTGATGATGCGGGAAGCGGCCTTTCCCACTTTGGCCAGACCCGCGCCCACGGCCAGGGCCATTTCAATGCCGTCGCCGGTGTTTTCCGGGGTCCCGTAAAAAGCCCAACCTTCCACGCCGGGGCCTTCGAGAAAGGCGCGGCGCATTTCCTTATTATATTCGTAGCCTCCGGAAGTCAGGATGACGGCTTTCTTGGCCTTGCAGGCAATTTCTTTTCCGTCGCGCTGGGCGATTACGCCCATGATTTCCCCATCGTTTCCTTTTACCAGCCTTTTTGCGGGAGTGTTGTACTGGACTTTGATGCCTCTCCTCTCCACCCCCGTTTTAAGGCAGGTGAAAAACGCCTCTCCGCTGGTCTTCTCTGACTTGGGTTTATCCCACGTGGGAAAATCGCGGGAAAGGGACGCCCCATAAGTGCTGCGGGCCACCGCATACTTGGACTCCTGCGCGCCTGGAAAGTTCTTGAAAGCCGCTCCTGAAAAGCCGGGCGTTGTCATGGTTTTAAACTCCGGGTCCTGCTGCTTCAGGAATTCCGTATTCTTTGGGGAATATTCCGCCCAGGCTTCGGCCAGTTCGTCCGAGACATGCGGTTGCTCCCCCTCAAATTTCCAAGGGATGTTTTCTCCGCTGAACATGGCCTTGGCATATTCTTTGAGCGCCTTCCGGTCGCCTGTGGGCTCCGGGTTGTGGAAAATGCCTCCGGACATTCGGGTATTGGAAAAGTGTTTCTCCTGCCCCTGTTTCTCTAAAATCAAAACTTGCGCCTTGGCATCATGGGCCTCGATGGCGGCGCAGGCTCCTGCTCCCCCGAAACCGACGACGATCACATCCGCTTCCAGATCCCATTTTAGAGGCATGCTGCTTTGCGCCTGGGCATCTTTGGCCCCAAGGCCCATCAGGGCGACAGCTCCGGTTCCTGCCGCGGCTCCCTTTATAAAATCTCTTCTGCTCACTCCATCTTTTTTTGCCATTGGAAATCCTCCCTTAGAGTATTACTGTTGGTTAATGGAGATCGGTTTGGTCTTCAGGGTCATATCCCCAATCCTTAGCGTTGATAACACAAATCCCCACGAGTCAAAATTGATGGACTCGTAAAAAGTCTGAAAATGGGCTATTCCGTCACTCCGGTGAAAACCGGAGTCCAGGATGTTTATAAGCTTTTGAAATCACTGGATTCCGGCTTTCGCGGAATGACGGAAAACCTTAGTTTCAGACTTTTTACGAGATCATCAAGATTCTTAGAAGAATATTATCATTGCGCAATAGTGATTTCAAGAGGGCACCCACGGGTCAGGGGAGGGCGGGGGTCGAGAGACCTTCCTCTATCCCGATTATTATCCCTTTCGTTTCTTACCCCTTGACAGAAGCCCGGGGAAATGGCAATTTACCGGCGGGTGGTTGAAATGCGGGAAAATATGGCCGCCCATGGAGGAATATTAAAATGATGGTCGATGTTGGAATCGGGATGCAGGACCTTTTGGGGTCAATGGGTTGCCTCGGCCTTGGTTTTTTCGCCCTCTTGGCTCTTGGCTTTGGCCTTGTTACATCCGCCGAATCCCGGGAGAGGTATTCGGTTCGTTGGGATGGGGTGGAGAAGGAGACGCTCGATCATTTTCTGACCCTTGTCCGCATGGATACGACCAGCCCCCCGGGCAATGAAACAAGGGTGGCCGAATACCTGAAACGCGTTCTCGAAGGGGAAGGAATTCCGGCCCGGCTGTTGGCCCTCGACCCGAAGCGGGCCAACCTGGTGGCCCGGATCCGGGGGAATGGGTCTAAGCGGCCCATCCTGGTGATGGGGCACACCGATGTGGTCGGGGTGCAGCGGGAAAAGTGGTCCGTCGATCCTTTCGCTGCCGTTCGTAAAGACGGCTATATCTGGGGGCGGGGAACGGTCGACGACAAGGACAATGCGACTGCCGGTCTGATGCTGATGCTCCTTTTGAAGCGTCAGGGGGCGAAGCTCGACCGGGATGTGATCTTTCTGGCCGAAGGCGGAGAGGAAGGATATGCCCAGGAAGGGGTGAGATACGTCATCGCCAACCACTGGGCGGAGATCGAAGCCGAATTCGCCCTGGCCGAGGGGGGCGGCGGAATCATCAAAAACGGCAACGTCTCTTACCTCAGCGTAGCCACGAGTGAAAAAGTCCGCCTCGAGGTTCAATTGATTGCCCGGGGCACGGCCGGACACGGGTCGATGCCGAGGTCGGACAGCGCCGTGGTCCGCCTAGCCAACGCCGTCTCCCGGGTCGCCGCGTGGACGCAGCCCATGAGGCTGGACGATACTACTCGGACCTATTTCCAGCGGCTTGCCGGGATTAGCGCGCCCGAGGAGGCGGCCCGCTATCGGGCGCTCCTTGCCTCCCAGGAGCGGGCCGAAGTGGAACGCTATTTCGCCCAGCACGAGGCCCGGCACAACTCCATGATCCGAACTTCCCTCTCCCCAAATGTTCTGAAGGCCGGGTTCCGGGCGAATGTCATTCCTTCCGAGGCGGAAGCGATAATCGATATCCGGACTCTTCCCGACGAAAACCTCCCGGATCTCGTGGAGGGTCTGCGGAAGGTTATTGCCGACCCCCAAGTCGAAATCCGGACGACCTCCGGGCGGCCCGCTGCCCCGGCCTCGAGCCTGAATACGGAGATGTTTGCCGCGCTGGAATTAGCGCAAAAACGCCTCTATCCGGGAAGCATAACTATTCCGATTCTTCTCCCCGGGGCCACGGATATGAGTCCCCTTCGCGCCAGGGGCATCCAGGCCTACGGCATCGGGCCGGTCGTGGAGAGCGAGGAAATCGGGGGCGCCCATGCGGACGATGAACGCATCCTGGAAAGGTCGCTCCATGATTTCGTCAAGTTTCTCTGGCATGCCGTCGTGGAAGTGGCGGCGACTCAATAGCCAGGGGCGGGCCTGGTTAAGCACCTGATATTCAAGAAGGGGGTACCGGGGTTAGGGATTAGTTAGAACTCCTGGTCTTCCACCCTCAAGGGGGTTGGAAAAAACCGGTGCGAGGAGCCGCTTTTTATCCAAGAAAGGAGAGGACGATGGAACTAAAAAATATAATTTTTGAAAAAAAAGATTCCCTGGCCTGGATTACCCTAAACCGCCCCGAGGTTCGCAACGCCCAGAATGACGCTCTAAGATCGGAGGTCCTTTGGGCGCTGGAGAACAGTCGGGATGATGACAGCGTTCGCATCCTTGTCATTACCGGGGCGGGAGATAAGGCTTTCAGCGCGGGCGCGGATATCAGTGAATTTCCCAAGCGGACGCCGGCCGACATTCTCCGGGGCAAAGGGGTCAGGCGCATGACCGACTTGCTTAGGGAAATTCCTAAACCGGCCATCGCCATGGTCAATGGCCTTGCTTTAGGCGGCGGCTGCGAACTGGCCATGGCCTGCGACATTATTATTGCCTCTGAAAATGCCATGTTCGGCCAGCCGGAAATTAACATCGGCAATATTCCGGGAGCCGGCGGGACGCAGATTCTTCCCCGCCTGATCGGTGAAAAGAAAGCAAAGGAGCTGATCTTTACGGGGGCCTTTATCTCCGCTCAGGAGGCATTGGCGCGGGGAATGATCAATAAGGCGGTGCCCCAGGAAAAATTGCGGGAGGCCGTGATGGAAATGGCCAAAGCAATGCTGCGCCACAGCCCGATCATCCTGAAGCTGTGTAAATTAGCCGTCAATAAGTCTCTCGACGTTCCTTTGACCGTGGGAATGGACTACGAGCGGGACCTTTTTGCCATCTGCTTCGGCACGGAAGACCAGAAAGAGGGATCAAAAGCCTTCCTGGAAAAGAGAAAGCCTGATTACAAGGGGAAATAACCGCTTGTTTAAGGGCCGCGGTTGATGGTTTCGTAAAAAGTCCATTTATAAATGCGCCTCACCCTTCAGCTTTTGGGCGCCTTGCAGGGCGGGGCCGAGCCAGGGCGTCCGTCCGGACCCCCCTACCATCCGCCCAAACCCCCAGGCCAACAACAAAGCCTGCCGCCCCTCCCCGTCACTGAATGGGTACCATCGAAACTGTTTTTCATTTGACTTTTTACGAGGTCATCATATTCAGGGTGGGCCGAAAAAAGGGGGCCGAGAGGGTGCCACCGTGAAAAGGGGTCTATGAAAAATCCGTCAAAACCCTAAGTTCACCGGTGCGGACGAAGAAATAAATGACCTCTTTCACGGCAGCTCCGGTCACCTTTTCCACAGCCCGGGCGTACCATCTTCCCTGCTCCCGATAAGAATCAAACCTCTTTTCAAGAATTTCTCCTTCAACCTCGTCCGTCTTGTAATCCACGATGACCCATCCGCCGCGCTCTTCGAAAAACAAATCAATTTTCCCCTCGATGATCTTTTCCTGATCAGAGACGGAGAAAGGGACTTCCCGGAAAAAGCGTGGAGCCCGGCGGACCCGGTCCATCAGCGGGTGGCTGATAGTTTTCAGACACAAGGTTGCGAGCGTTTCCGCAGCCTCGGGAATCGCTTGGCCATGGGCTTTCATTTGCGAAAGGTTTTTCACATTGGACCCGTCTCTCAGGTCGGCATGTTCCATCACTTCGTGGAAAGCCGAGCCAAGCGCTCTGCCTCCTTGGGCCGCTCCGAAACCAGGCTCGACGACCTCGTCCCAGAAAAGAGGGAGGGAATGGGATGCGAACGCGGAGGCAGAGGGCGCGAAAAGAGGAAGACCCTTGGATGCCTTCTCTGTAATCCGCTCCTTTTTTTCCTGCCATTGAATCCGAAGCTGAAGAGGTTTTTCCATATCCCCCCGGCCTTCGCCCAATTCGAGACGAAGAGGCGGTTTCTCCCCTGCTCCGAGGTCAAGGGAGCCTCCGCCCACAATGAGCTGGCCATTGATCCGGCCGCCGGGTTTCATCTGCTCCCATTCAGGGAGCCGGCCTTCGAGCATCTTAAAAAAACCCTTCCTTTTGCCCCAGAAGAGAGGGATTACCAGGTATTCCCGGGCCCGCGTGGCGGCGACATAGAAAAGCCTGCGGTCCTCGGCCTCCATTCTTAATTTTTCCTGTTCGAGGGCCGCATCGTACCCCTGGGTTTTAAAGTCGCCCATGGCCAGCTGAAAACTTCCCTGCAGGCGAAGGGGGATGAATTCCTGCCGCCGGTTGCGCTCGCTGGCCAGATTGGCCAGGAAGACGACGGGAAATTCCAGCCCTTTGGCTTTGTGCACCGTCAGCATCTTGACATTTTCTTCCCCCTCTTCGGCCCAGGGAGACTCCCCTTCGCGAATGCCCTCCTCTTCGCGGCTCCCCAGCCATTCCACGAAGCGGCGGAAGGTGGCCTGTTTTTCAGATTCAAAGGCCCGGGCCTGATCGAGGATCTTGCGCAGGTTGGCGGCCACCTGCTCTCCCCCGTCCCGCAGGAGGGAGAATTCCAGGGCTTTGGTCCGGCCAAGAAGGTTGGCGACGGTTAAGGAAATAGGAACGGCGTTTCTTTTTTCATGCAGCTCGCGAAGAAGCGCAAACGCCTCGCTCAGCCCCTCCTCCTTCGTTTCCCGCAAATAGGTCAGCGGGTTGCCGGAGGAGGTGAAGAGAAATATTTCCTCATCGGAAAAGGCGAAAAAGGGGGAACGCAGGGCCGCGACCAGGGAGATCCCGTCAGCCGGGTCATCCAGGGCTTTGAGGCAGCAGAGAAGGTTTCGCACCTCCTGGCGGAAATAGAATTCCTTTCCTCCATCCAGGCGGAAGGGAATTCCCCTGGCCTTGAGAGCCTCCTCGTAGACTTCGATGCCGGAGAGGGCGGGAAAGAGGATGGCCATGTCCCGGAAGCAAACCGACCGGCTCTCTCCTTCCTTCCTGTCAAAGATCATCCAATCGCGCCTGCCGGCTCCGGCCATCTCCTCGATCAAAGCGGCAAGCGACCGGGCTTCTTCTTCCCGGACCTGCTGGGCCGGGGCTCCTTCCCGATCAAAACCCGGCGGGGGAGTCAGGAGGACGAGACCCGGTTGCCCCGGGAGGATTTCCTTCCGCTCGTCATGAGCCCTTAGGGGGACGTAAGAAGGCTGAAAGTGACCTTGATCCGAGGGTTGAATCAAGGGCTCGAAAACCCGGTTTACCCAGGCGATGATGGAAGGAACCGTGCGGAAGTTCTGGAAGATCTTCAGGCTCCCCCCTTTTCGGGTCAACCGCTCTTTGGCTCTTTCATAGGTTTCGATGTCCGCCCGCCTGAACCGGTATATGGATTGCTTGGGATCCCCGACCAGGAAAAGCTTTCCGGGAGAGATTTCCACATCTTCCCATCTTTTAGCCCGAGCCCCGTTTTCGGCCAGAAAGAAGACGACCTCCACCTGGAGCGGGTCCGTGTCCTGAAATTCATCCACCAGGATGTAGAAAAATCTCTCCTGGAAATACCGCCGGACATCCGGGTTTTCCCGCAGAAGATTCCTGGCGAGGATGAGCAGGTCCTGAAAATCGAGAACCCCCCGTTTGGCCTTCTCCTCTTCCAGGGCCCCGAGGAAGCCATGGAGCCAGTCCACCAAACCAGCCATGGTATCGGCCAAGAGGCTCTTGCGCAGTTCATCCAGTTCCTCCCCCAGCTCATTGAAGATCGTCTTCTGCTCCTCGCAGCTTGCCGGAGGTTTCCAATTCTGCTTGTTTCCGGCGGCCTTGATCACGAGCCCGCGCAGGATCAGGTTTTCCTTTCGTTCGCCGGACGCCGCCCCAAGTTCCGGGATTTTTTGCCGCAGGGCCTGGATGTTTTGAAACCCCTTATCTTCTTCTTTCCGGCAATCCCCGGCCAGGACAAGAACTTTCTTCAAGCCTTCCCGGAGGCGATGGACGAAACCCTCCATTGAATAAGAAGGCCTGGGGAAGGGATCTGCCGGCACGAGGTCCCGGTTGTCGTAGATTTGGCGGACAAGACCGGCCAGGGTATCCAGACTCATCCCCAAAGCCAGGGCCCGGCGAAGAGGCGCGGCCTTCTTTCCCAACTCTTCTCCCAGCCAGGATTCCCAAGCTTCCTGGAAGAGCATGTCCAGGCCCATTTCGTCGAGGGGCTCGAAATTCGGGTCAATTTTCGCTTCCACGGGTCGCTCCCGGAGCAGGCTGGCGCAAAAGGAGTGAATGGTGGAAATAGGCGCGCGCTCCAGATCTCCAAGGGCCTGACGGAGAGCTCCTCCTGCAGCGTCCCGGGCCCGGGGAATCGCCTTCTCAATCTCTTCCCGCAGCCTCACCTTGAGTTCACCGGCGGCCTTTTCCGTGAAGGTGATGGCGACAATCTGCTCCAGGGAAGCCCGCCGGGTGCGAAGGAGAGAGATGATCCGGTCTACTAAAAGGGACGTCTTCCCGGTCCCGGCTCCGGCCTCGACCGCGAGGGACCGCTCGAGATCAAAGCGGGCCGTTTCCCGGTCCGCCTGATCCATGAGCGACAGGTCTTTATTCGTCTTTCGTTCAGGCATTGAGATCACAGAAAGAACACCGCATTAGCCACAGAGGGCGCAGAGATCACAGAGCAAAATACCCTGAAGAAAAATTAACAAAACTCAAGATTCATTCAGGATTTCCTGCAATCTCGCATTTGCCCCTTGTCTCTTTGCTTTTTGGAATCATCTCCAATTTAGTTGGTCGTTTAGACCCATTTCCTTATTGCCCGGGCAAGAAAGCAGGCGCCGAAGCCAAAAAGGGCCGGGAGAAATCTTCTAAACTCCCCTTTCCTTGTTTCCGCAAAGAGACGCGGTGGCAAAGGGACAGCCGTGCTGAAACGGCGGAAGCCCGCATCGGGAAAAGAGGAGTCCACCGCCTTTTTTGGCGAGGCGAATGCTTTTTTGCCCGGGCAGGGGACCACTTGGCAATACATGGTTTTCTCTATTCGCAGAGCTCGCTGAAAATTAAAGTTTTTCAGAAAAAGAACAACCTTTTTTTCAACTAAATTGGAGATGATCCGTTTTTTGTCCTGAGACCTCTGATGCCCTGTGTCCTCTGTGGCAAAGTTTTCAGAGATTTTTCCTTATTCGATCTCCCTCATTTCCAAAAACTCCCGGGCCCGGGGATCGTCTTTCTTCCTTTGGAAAAGAACAGATGTTCCCCGCTCGCAAATGTTTTTGAAGTCGCAATAGGCGCAGCTCCGCTCATCCTGCTGAAGGGGGAAGAAGGTGCCCTCCAAAATACCCCGGGATATGGTCTGGGTGATCTTTCGGAGTTTCTCTTCTTTGTCGGGCCAGTTTTCTCCGTGGAAGAAAAGGCGTCTGAACCTCCCCTTGCGGCTCACGCTGACGTACTGCGCCAGGCTTTTTTCGAGGTTGATCTGCTTCCAGATCTGGCCCGAGGCCATCAGGTAAAGGGGCAACTGCAGCCTGGTTCCCCCGCCAAAACCATCCTCCGGCCCCTCCACTTTTCCGGTTTTGTAATCGATTACCCGGACGCGGCTCCCATCCCGGGAGAAATCGACGCGATCGATTCTCCCCCGAAAGGCGACCGAAGACTTCCCTTCCAGGGTAAGGGAGATGGGGGCTTTGCGGACTGATTTCGGCGTAAAGTGGGGTTCCCGTCCAAAATTGATTTCAAAATGCGTGGGAATCCAATCTTCAGACTCCTCAACCTCGCTCTTCAAAAAGGTCTTCAGGTCTTGGAGAATTTCTTCCCGGTCCAACTCCCAGAGCAAAGGGGCACCGGTGATCCCCCGGGATTCTGTTTCCGCAAAAACCCGGGCGGCAAGGTCCACAAGGATCCGCTCGTATTCACTGATCCGTTCAGACTTCAAGGAACCGGGGGCCTGTTTCAAGACTTCCGGGTAAAAGCGACAGAGGAGTTCATGGACGGTCTTGCCCCGTTCCAGAGGTTCAAGACGCCGGATTTCTTCGGGAGAGGGAAGGGGCCGCAGGCTCAGGATTTCCGAAAGAAAGTAGTTGAAGGGACAGGAGGCGTAAGTCTCCAGCCGGGTTGGCGAAAGGACCTTTCCGGAAAGGGCAAACCGGTCGCGAAGGATCTGCAGGGCCCGGGGGGACTTCAAACAGCCGTCATATTCGGTAAAGGCGCGGAACCCCCACCTCAGGCGGGCCAACCTTTCGGCCCGCTCCAAAACCGGGAAAAGCCTCTTCAGGTAGGCTGCTTCCCCTTGGTCTTTCCTTTGCAGGGCCCTTCCCACCTGGGCTAGATCGAATTCTTCCTCGCTGATAGCCTGAACCGGGTCGTCCGGGGCAAGCCGGGAAAGGGCCACTCGTCGGTATCCGGGGAGCGTTTCCAGACGGCTGTAGTCCAGAGGTTCTCCGAGCAGGGCTTCCCCGACCCGAAGAAGAAAGAAAGAGGGGATGCGCTCCCGGCCCGAAGTCGGATCGAGGCGGGGATAGGAAAGAATCAGCTTCTCCCGGGCGGAAGCCACGGCAAGGGCAAAAAGGAGTCTTTCCTCCTGAAAGCGGTTCCGCTTCAGGGGAATCCGGCCCGTTTCTCCCAACGCCTCGTTCATGGCTCTGCGCTCATGGTCCAGGAGCAGAGGATCCTGGCGCGCGGGAGCGGGAAAGGCGCGCTCCACCAGACCGGGAATTATGACAACGCGAAAAGAGAGGCCCCGAGCCGGCATCAGGTCGGAGACACAGACTCCGTTTTTCTGAAAAGAGCCGAGGCGCAGGGTCTTTTCCTCCAGAGCTTCGGCGGCGATCTCACGGAAGAGAAAGATATCCACTTCCCGGGTGAGGGCGTCCAGAGGGGCGAGATCGCGAAGGGCGTCAAAAACAGCTTCCCGGGTTTCACTTTCTTCAAAATAGGCTTCAAGGAGATGAAGGAAAGCGTCCGCCAGGACCTGCCAGGTCCCTTTCCTGGGAAACCGGTCCAGGGAGGAGAAGAAATTGTTTAGAAACCCCCAGAATCCCCGGGCTTCCTCGGCAAAAAAGCCTCCGCCTTTCCCCTCCGTCCATTCCTCCTCTTCTCCTTGGCGCATGAGGGCCGCGAGTTTTCCTTCCCATTGATCCCTTCCTTCCACGATCCCCGCTTCCCGCGAGAGGAGATCCCATTGGGAAGGGGAGGGCTCTTCCGCAAAAAAACGCTTCCAGGCCACTGGAGCAAAGGTGAGAAACTCCATAACCGCCCTTCTGCGCAGATTCCCGCCGGCCAGGTCGAGGAGAAGAAGGGCGCTTTTCCCTTCCGGGGTGCGGGATAGAGGCAAGCCTCCCTGAAAGTAAAAGGGAATTTGAAGGTCCTGAAAGGCCTGCTGAATAAGGGGGCCGTAAACATCGACGCTCCGAAGCAGAATGGCCATCTCATGAAAGGGAATGTCTTCATCGCGGGCGAGGCGCAGGATTTCCCGGACGATCTCCCGGATTTCATGACTCTCCCCGGGAGCAGCGATAATCCGGATGGAGCCGCCTTCCGGGTCGTTGCCCTTGTTTCCTTCCTTCCGCTCCGAGGCAAAAAGATCCCTTTGGACCTGTTGGAGGAATGACCTTTTCTCCTTTTCCGGATCTCTCCGAGTTTGTATTTTAAAGCCCAGGTCTTTATACAACTCGAAAGTTGAGGAAGCATATGCAAAAGCCGGGGTTTCTCTCCACGGCATGAAGGCATCCAGGTTCAGTCTGCGCCCGCAGGCCCTGATGAGCTGTTCCTGGCCTTGAGTGAAATCATAGAACCCGTAGAGGATAAGCTCTTCACTGCGAAAAATTTCCGGGAAACGATGAATTTCCCGGGCTGCCCGAAAGAGGATATCCGCTTGGTCATAAAAGCCCTTGTCAACTCCGGCCCGGTGGAGTTGATAAAGGCTTTGGAGCTCCTCCAGCTTCCGGTCTTTTCCGGCGGGGAACTTCTTGACGCCCCCGTCGGCCAGGTCCCGAAAGGTCGCGGCCAGGGCTTTCTGAAATCCCCGGCGGCGGGCAATGGGCTGAAAGTACCCTGTTTCCATTCTTTCCGCCAAGGCGCGAATGGTAACGAGGTCGCCGAACTTGGGCAAGGGACGAAGTCCCTCCAGATTCAGGGTCTCGCCGGCTATGACCCCGGCGAACTCAAGGAGGGTGAGCAAACGGAGGTTGAAGTGATCGAAGCCTCTTAACACGAAGAGTCTTCGCAGATAGAGCCCCAGCAGATTTGAACCAACCAGCGCAACCACCGGGCGCAGAGGGTCCCCTTCTTTCTTTGCCCTTACCAGGGTCAGAAGCTCGTCTTCCAGGTCGGGCTGAAAGGGGCCTAAAATAAGGCGATGGCTTTTTCTCTTCGGGTGGTCCAAGGGAGTTGCCTTTTGAAAATTCTTCATGCATGATAATCCCAAGAGGGAAGTTTTTCTATATTTATTTTGGGCGGAAAAAGGGAGCGGGATGATTCGAATTCATAAAGGCAAACCGCAAGATTTTTTGGAGATCGCCCGGCTTGATCGGCGCGCCTGGAGGGAAAATCGGAATTCAAAGTATATTCCCGACGGGGAACATGCCTGGAGATTGTGGGCCGAACACGCCTTTGTTTACTGCGCCCGGAAAGAAGGAAAGGCGGTTGGCGCCATCCTGGCTTTTCCCTGTCTATCCGGAGAATTCTGCATCCATAAGGTCTTCGTCGCCCCTCTTTTCCGCGGCAAAAAGATCGGAACCCGCCTTTTTGAAAAATTGCTTCAGGAGCTGGACCAGCGTGGGGTTTGTGCCTTCTTAACCGTCGACCCCCGCAACGAAAGCGCCCTGGCCCTCTACGCCAAATGGGGGTTCACCGAGCGCACCTTTGTCAAGGGTTTTTACCGGGAAAGGGAAGACCGGCTGGTGCTGAAAAGAAAGCCCGTGAAGAACGGGTAGCGCCCAGCGCGCCGCGCAGAGCGAGATCCATTCCGCGACCGCACCACGGGGCGCCTCCTTGCAGTCCGGCGCTCATCCCGCCGGCTCCGCGGGTCTGCGGATGAGAAGCGCTCCGGCCATGCCGGCAAAGGCCACCACCGCCGAAAGAATAAAGGCGGGGGTGAACGAACCGGTCAGGTCGGCGATTTTCCCGGCCACGGGAGGGGCGAGAGCCTGGCCGGTGCTGAAGATGAAGATGGTGAAACCCAGGGCCGCGGGGGCGAGGCGCGGCCCCACCGTATCGCCTACGGCTGCGGCCACGATCGAGGGCACCGACCAAGCCGTGAGGCCGAAAAGGATGGTCGAGGCAAGGTAGCCGAAAGGGGAGGGGACCAGTCCAAAAAGGAGGTAAGAGGTTCCCTGGGTGAGAAGGACCAGCGCCAGCCCGTAGTTCCGGCCGATCCGGTCCGAGACCATCCCCCAAAAGGGGCCGCAAAAGATCGACAAGATTCCCAGAAGCATCAAATAATCGCCGGCTTTTTCCGCCCCGACCTTGGCTTCATTGATCAGGTAAGCGGAGAAATACTGCATATAAATGATGTAGGAAAACCCGAAGGTAAAGAAGACGGCGGCCAGGTGCCACAACGGCCGGGAGGTGTAAATATTCTTTATGGCGCTCGAGGATGAAAAGGCCGAGGGGGGAGAGGGTTTTCCAAAAGGCAGAAGGTTCATCTCCTCCGGGCGGTTGCGCAGAAAGAAAAAGGTCAAGAGAGCAATCAGCATCGTGAGCCCTCCCAGCAAATACCAACAGACCCGCCATCCCGAACCGGGAAAACTCTGCAGAATATAAGGAATGAGCGGACCCAGCAGCAGAAGGGCGATGCTGGAACCGGACACCAGGATGCCCGTGGCCATCCCGCGGCGCCGGGTGGTGAACCAGGCCGAAGCCAAAGCCATAATGGGAACATTGGAGCCGGCGCTGCCTGCGCCGACCAAAGAGCGCAGGATCAAGGCGAATTCGAAAGATTCCGAAAGGCCGGTCAAGATCAGGCCGAAGCCAACCAGGGCAAGGGAAGATGAAATGATTATCCGGGAGCCGAGGCGGGTCGCCCAATAGCCGCCGATAAACGCGAAAGATAGGTACCCGATGAAGTTGCCGGTGCCGATCCAGCCCATCTGCGTGTACGTGAGAGAGAGACCTTCCTTCATGGACGGCAGGATCGGTGTGTAAGCAAACCGGCCGAACCCGAGGGAACCCATGACGCCAATGAAGCCGACGAGCAGAATGACCCAGCCGTAATGAATTTGCGATCTCCCCATCCCCATGTCTGTTCCATAGCACAGATTAGGTGTTTTCTGAAGAGGAATTTGGAAGTTGACGGGTTTCCAGGCGTCTTGTATGATTTAGCCGGAATAGGTTATTTTTCCCAACCCGGCTTTTTTCCTTGATGGTCTCGTAAAAAATCCATCCGCGGCGTTGCGCTGGTCCTTCGTTGTGGCGGCGCACCTGTAGGGGCGAGCGGCTGCTCGCCCAAGCAATCGAAACCGTCGGATGGGCGGCTTTTTATGAGATCATCGTCCTTAATATCAGGGATATTTCAAAAGGGGAATCTTGAAACCGCTTCTTCGGCCCCAACTCGTCAATAATCCTTTCGAAGATCCGGCGCTTTTTATCGAGGTTCTCTGGGAACGGCGGGCCCTTCTTTTTGATATGGGCGAGCTGGGAAATTGCCGGCCGGCCAAGCTTCTCAAGGTTTCCCACGCCTTTGTCTCCCACACCCATATCGACCATTTCATCGGCTTCGATACCCTCCTGCGCGTCATGCTGAATCGGGAAAAGGCCCTGAAGATCTTCGGGCCCCCGGGGTTCCTTGACCAGGTTCAGGGCAAACTGGCGGGCTACACCTGGAACCTGACCGCCGCCTACCCCTTTTCCATCCAGGCTTTTGAAGTTCACCCACAGCGCCTTATATCCCGGGAGTTTGTCTGCCAGGAGCGTTTCGTTCCCCGGGAGAAAGAAGCGGCGGAATTCAACGGCGGGTTATCCCTCGACCCGCAGATCCGGGTTCAAATCGCCGCGTTGGATCACTTGATCCCGACCTTGGCGTTTGCGCTGCAGGAACGTTTTCATATCAATATTCACAAAGACCGGCTGGAAGCGGAAGGGCTGGAGGTGGGCCCCTGGCTTAAGAACCTCAAAGAGATGATCTGGCGCGGGGAGGATGAGGGTTCTCCCGTGCGGGTTTCTCGCCGGGAGGGGGGCCGCCTTCAGGAAATAGAGACCCCTCTGAAAAGCCTGAAGAAGCTTTTCACGATTTCCCCGGGACAGAAGATTGCCTACGTGACGGACTGCCGGTTTACCCAAGAGAATATAGACAAAATTATCTCCCTGGCCCGGGGAGCGGACCTTTTTTTCTGTGAAGCGGCTTTTTTGGAAAAAGACCGGGAACGAGCCGAGGAAAGAGCCCACTTGACCGCCCGCCAGGCGGGAGAACTGGGCCGCTTGGCGAACGCCAGGAAACTTCAGCTTTTTCATTTCTCCCCGAAATATGAAAAAGAGCCGGAAGCTCTTTTCCGGGAGGCGGAGAAAGCCTTTGGGGGATGAGGGGGGCTCTTTTCCCTCTTCAGCCCCCGGGCCCAGACCGAGGCGTTTTATTTTACCCGCGTCCAAATGTTGGTTTTACCGATCAGGGAGATTCCGATGAAGCCCCGGACCTTCAGTGTGTCCGGGTTTTCCAGGGTCATCTTGCACTTGTAGGTCTTGCCCTCGCGGGGGTTGTAAATGGAGCCGCCCTCCCAGACATTTTCGCCGGCGTGGGTGAACCCCCAAACCAAATTCATGCCCAGAATCGGCTGCTCCTTTTTGGCCGGGTCCGGGTTCTCCCGATCCACCTTGGTTTTCCCCGCCATTCCCTTGGGGTCGTCGGCGGGGTAATTGGGCTCTTTCAGCCAGACGATCTTCCCGCAGATTTTCCCTGCGCAGGAATATATTTCGATGTGGGCATCCTTTTCCTCATTCCACCATTTTCCCAGGACCGCATCCGGCTTTTGAGCAAGAACGACGGTTGCCAGCGATAAGACCAACCCAAATGTGAGAAGAATAAAAATCCCCTTTCTCATCTCCTGAACCTCCTGATTGGATTTCACTGCCCAACTTATAAAGCGAGACGGCGCTGCCGTGTTTTCCGTGTTTCCCAAAACGATAAAAATTCGTCCTGAATATATCAAAGTCGGGACTTTGAAACAAGAACCCTTCCGATACGCAAAAACGTCTTGCCTCCCTTCACTTTTGACCTTTATTTTCGAGGCGAAAGCTTGGACTGGGCGCGGGGGTGGCGGCGCGATTTGCGAAAGCACCGGTCGGGATCTTGGCTTGCATCAGCGAAACCAAAAGAGTATCCGCAAAGAGAGGCGGAAGGCCTGCGGCCTCCGCCTGGCCCTATGGAAAGACCACCGCCTCGTGGTTTCGCAAAGCGCGACGCTGCCCCCGCGCCCCGGCGGGGGCTTGAAACTCCTTGAACTCCTTATATCTTTTGAAGAGTGAAGGGAGGCAAGGCAAAAACGCTTCTTGACCTTGTTTCCAACCATTCGCTATACTGGGTACGATTTCGTTTTATACCCGGGAAAGGCGCCGGATGTCTATCCCCCCTTGAATTCCGGCCGCCCCGGAGCCCAGAGGATTCTCGATGAAAGAAGGAAACAAAACCAAAGCCCCGCTGACTCCGGAGATGAAAGATCTCCGTCAGAGAATCCGCGAGCTGGAGGACTCGGAGGACAAGCGCAAAGAAGCGGAAGAGGCTTTGCGGAAAAGCGAGGAACAGCTCCGCCAGTGGCAGCGAGTGGAGGCGATCGGGCGGCTGGCCGGCGGGGTGGCCCATGATTTCAACAATCTGCTGATGACGATCTTGGGCTGCAGCGAACTGCTCCTGCGGGATTTCGACCCGGAGGACCGGCGGCGGGAGGAAGTGGAGGAAATCCGCCGGGCGGCGCAGCGGGCCACCTCTTTGACCCACCAGCTCCTGGCCTTCGGGCGGCGTCAGGTGCTCCAGCCGCGGGTTTTGGATTTGAATGAAATCGTCGAGAACATGAATCGGATGCTGCGGAGAATGATCGGAGAAGACATCCAGTTCCTGACGATTCTGACGCCGAGGCTGTGGCCGGTCAAGGTCGACCCCGGACAGATCGAACAGGTGATCATGAACTTGGTGGTGAACGCCCGGGATGCGATGCCGGATGGGGGCCGGTTGACCCTGGAGACCTCGAACCTGAACCTGGATGAGGAATACGCCCGCCGGCATATTTCGGTGAAGCCGGGGGCTTATGTGATGATGGCCGTGACGGACACGGGATGCGGTATGGATGCGGAAACACGCTCCCACCTCTTTGAACCTTTTTTCACGACGAAAGAAAAGGGAAAGGGGACGGGCCTGGGTTTGTCCACCGTTTATGGAATCATCAAACAAAGCGGGGGAAATGTCTGGGCCTACAGCGAAGTCGGCAGGGGTTCAACCTTCAAAGTTTATCTGCCGCGTGCCGAAGAGGCCGTGAAAAGCTACAAGCCCAAAGAAATTGCCTCCGCGGCTGCCAAGGGGACCGAGACGATTCTTTTGGTCGAAGATGAAGATGCCGTTCGGACCATGATCTCCCGGGTCCTGCAGGGGAGCGGCTACACGGTCCTGGAGGCCTGCCAGGGCAAGGAGGCCATCGAGGTTTGCCAGAAACACCGAGGCCTCATTCATTTGATGGTGACCGATGTAATCATGCCGCAAATGAGCGGACGGGAGCTGGCGGAGCGCTTGGGGGCCGTCCGTCCGGAAATGAAGGTGCTATTCATGTCGGGGTATCCCGACAACGCCATCGTCCACCACGGGGTTTTGGATGCCGGGACGGCATTCCTGCAAAAACCCTTTACCCTGTCGGCCCTGGAGAATAAAGTGAGGGAGGTTCTGGAACCAAACGCAGGGATGAAAAAATAAGGGAAGATTCGATTTTGATCCCCGGTGATTCAAAGAACATCCGCCAAACCTTTGACGCCTTCCAATCCGCCACCCCCTTCGGCTTTTCTTTTTTCATAGAAATCGGCATATTAGGATAAGAAAAAACTCGTCGATCATTGGCACAAAATGTGCTTCCGTCTTTAAATAATTGAAAGGAGGTGAAAAAAATGCCGGAGATCGGAAAGCCAAAAACCCCGGTCATCAACGCCATGCTCACGCCCAAAGCCGAATATGTAAAAATTGCTGATTGGCAGGGAAAATCCCTCACGTTCATATTGGCGGATGAAGTGCTCGTGAAGCAAAAACCGGGTCTCTTGGATCGCAGAAAAAATAGAAATGATAAAAGGGGAGGGTAAAAACCAGGCCGGCCCTTTTTGGCTTCCTTCCAAGGTCTTTTCCCCAAGGGACGCCTTTCCCATTTATCCCCGCGGTTAAACCTGTCCGCCCTTGCGCCTCCGTGTTTGCCAATTTGCATAAAAGACTTTGAATTTATTCAAGGTTTTTCCATTCCAGAAAAGATCTCAATTTTCCCTCCAAGACAATACGTTCGGCTCAAGTTTCCCATCTATGCTGACGATAGAACAAATAAAGAAAAAGAACGAGTACCAGCCATCAATATCCATCAAAAAGAATGAACTCCGACGACATCTTAAACATTAAGGAAGTTTCGGATTACTTGAAGATCCCCGTTTCCACGGTTTATAAGCTTGCGCAGGACGGCAAGGTCCCGGCGGTCAAAGTGGGGAAGCACTGGCGGTTCCTGAAACGGGATTTGGAACTTCTTTTCACCCAGAAAAGGGACGACTGCCTGCAGCCTTTCTTGGAGCAAGGAAAGGTGTAGAAACATGAGCGACCCGGTCGTCGACCTGCCCAAAGGCAAGGAGGAAGCGCCGAAAGAAGAGGCCCCCAAAAAGCCTTCGAAGAAGAACCTCCTTTTTCTTCTGGGCGGCGTCGGGATTTTTTTTATCGGAGCCTTTGCGGGCACCGCTGTTTATCTCGGATGGATCGGGATTCCGGGGTTTTCCTTTTCAGACAAAACAGCCCAGGCGGCCCCCAAGCCGGTCATCGATGTGGGGCCCATGGTGAAGTTGAGCCCCCTGATCATCAATTTGAACGAGTCCAGCAGCCGGCATTACCTCAAAATGACCTTGGTCCTGGAGATCATCAAGAAGGATTGGGTAGAAGACGTCCAGGGGAAAATTCCTTCCCTGACCGATATGGTGATTCTGACCCTGGGAGACAAACGCATCGAGGATTTACGCAAGAGCGAAGCCAGAGAGAACGTGAAGAAGGAGATTCTGCAAAAAGCCAATGTGATTTTGGCGGGCGAAAAAATCAGGCGGATCTATTTCGACGAATTTCTGTTCCAATAAGGCGCCCCCTCCCGATTAAGAACCTCTGATCAACCTCTACGGCAAAAATTGCCTACTGTCCGGATCCAAGTCTTTTTCTGTCTTCTTCACGGCTTTTCTTTTCTAAATTGCTGAACTCGTGAGAAATCTCCTAACCGAGGGTCCCGCAAAATTTCCCCCGCCGCAGAGGAGGCAAGGCGCGTAAAAACTGAGGCGCGAAGCCTCCTTACAAGGACGGGCCGATGGCGAAGCTGAAACGCAGGCCCGATGGAAACGGGTGAGATGGGCATTTTATGAAACCTTCCAAACCTGGGCACCGGATTTGCATAACAAGAAGCGAAGAAGAAGGGAGATCTTGCAAAAGCTCTCCCGCCCCAATCGGGACTGAGGGGTGAGATGCGCTTGCAGGTGCGCCGCAACGGCGAAGGTGAAACGCAATCCCGCTTGAGACGGGACAGCGGGAATTTTTACGAGACCAGCGAGAAAATATCCGCGGAGGGCGGCATATGAAAATTGACAAACTGGACAATCTGACAAACCTCCCGGCGCCCGATAAAAAAGGCGCCCACAAGACCGGAGAGGATGATTTCCGTAAGATTTTCGAGGATATCAAGGCTAATCAAGCGGCGGAAAGCAGGAAACTCGCGGAATCCGGTTCCGTTCCCAAACCGGGAGAAATTCCCGACGGGCCTTTGGGGGTTTACTCCCTTTCTCCCCTTACCGAATTGGGAAATCCCTTCCCGCCCCAGGCTCGATCCCTTCAGGCTGCAGATCAGGTGTTGAAGGTCTTGGAGGAGTACCAGAAAGCCTTGGCTGATCCAGAGGTTTCTTTGAAGAACCTTTACCCCATGATTCAGTCATTATCTTCGAAGGTCGAGGGGGTGGGCCGAGATGCGGAAAAGCTGTCGGCGAACGACCCTCTGCAGAGAATCTTAAGTGAAATGGGCATTCTGGCGGCGGTGGAGGTGGAAAGGTTTAACCGGGGAGAGTATATTTCCTGAAAATTTCGGAATCCCGTCCCCTTAAGGGAAAATAGCTCAAAGGAGAAAATCTCATTTCTCGTTCGCCGAACTTCATGGGAAAACGGAAGCTTTGGAGCTTCTCCATTTTGGGAGGAATCCTTTTAACCCTTTTCGGGTGGGAATCTTTTTGCCAGGAAACAAAGGAACAAGCAGGAGAGCCCGCCTCTTCGGATCAACAGCCGGACAAACCTCCTCGACCATCGGCCTCCGGAATCGGGGTTCTTGAAATTGCGCGTCCAGATGGAGGCAAAGACAAAATCTATTACTCTACGATGACTCCGGAGGAGGAGTCGCGGAATATCAGAGAGGAGAAAGAAAAGGAAGACCGCTCCTGGGACATGCTGAATAATTTGGTTATTGATAAGCGAAGAAAGTGAAGATCCGCCGGAAAAGCTGTTTCCTGCCTCCGTAAACCCAAGCGTTTCCCCCCAAACCGATTGCGGCTCCCAAGACCGACCTAAGTCTTCAAAATACTTAAATTCTGCCCATAAAAAAATTTGACAGAATCGGGAAGTTTATTTACAATACCCTTCTACAGCATTCTTAGGATTGATGCCATGGGCAATGAAAAAATATTAGTCATCGATGACTCGCCGGAAATTGTCAATCTTTTTTCGGAATATTTGCGCAACGAAGAGTATGAAGTCGATACCGCGGAAGACGGGGCCAAAGGCATCTCCCTTATCGAGAAGAATTTTTACGACCTGATCCTGACGGACCTGAAGATGCCCGACACCGACGGCATGGAGGTCCTGAAATACATCAGCGAACACTCGCCGGACTCCCTCTGCATCATTCTGACGGGATACGGGACCGTCAAGAATGCGGTGGAAGCCATCAAAATGGGGGCTTTCGACTACCTGACCAAGCCCGTCAAAATGGATGAAATCCTGGTTACCTTCGAACGCGCCTTCGAATACCGGAATTTGAAGCGGGAAAATGCCCACCTCCGCAGCCAACTCAAAAAGAAATACCGGTTCGAGAACATCGTCGGCGACAGCGAAGGGATGTTGAAAGTCTTCGGGGTCGTAGAAAAGGTTGCGGATACCGAGAGCACGGTCCTGATCCTGGGAGAAAGCGGCACGGGCAAGGAACTGGTTGCCAAAGCGATCCATTACAACAGCTACCGCCGGGAAAAACCTTTTGTGCCCGTGAACTGCGCGGCCATTCCCAGCGAGCTTCTGGAAAGCGAACTTTTCGGGCACGAGAAGGGCGCTTTCACCAACGCCATCCGCATGCGCATTGGCCGTTTCGAGCTGGCCAACGGGGGAACGGTTTTCCTTGATGAAATCGGAGACATGAACCCGATGCTGCAGAGCAAGTTGCTGCGGGTTCTCCAAGAAAGACAATTTGAGCGGGTCGGAGGAATCAAGACCATCAAAACCGATATCCGCGTCATCGCCGCCACCCATCAGAACTTGAAGGCGCTGGTGCAGCAGCGAAAATTTCGGGAGGACCTGTACTATCGGCTCAATGTTATTCCCCTGGGAATCCCCCCTCTCCGCGAGCGAAAAACGGATATTCCGCTCTTGGCCCATTATTTCCTGGACCAGTTCAACAAAAGGAAGAAGAAAAAAATCCGAGGTATCCGCGAGGATGCCATGGCCCGCCTGATCCTCTATGATTGGCCCGGAAATGTGCGGGAGCTGGAAAACACCGTCGAGCGGGTGATTATTCTGCTGGATGGAGATTTGGTGACGCCGGCGGATTTGCCCGATAAATTTCATGAAATTCCCGGGGTCGAAACCGCGACGCCCACGGAAATTCCGGAAAGCGGAATATCCCTCGATGACGCCGTAAACGAGTTCGAACGAAATTTGATTCTGCAAGCTCTGATCAAAACCGGTTGGGTCAAAAACAAAGCCGCCCAGCTCTTAAATTTAAACCGCACGACCCTGATTGAAAAAATCAAAAGGCAAAATCTGCAGCCCCCCCATCCCTGATTCCCCTTTGATCCCGATGGCGGCGAGCCGACCCCCAAACGCGGCTTGCTTTCGTTTTCCCCTCCTTCTTTCCCTGTCAAAAAAATGACCGTTTCGGAGCTTTTTGACGGATCCATGCTGGAAAATTCCCGCGCATCGCAATAACCATTGGAAATCGTTTATTTTTTAGCGCAAAGGGGCCGGCATAGGAATTGCTGAGTGCTTTTTCTTATTCCGAGGGAATTCTTTTTACATCGGGGAATCTTTAACCGAATGAAGACGGGTAATGGATAAACGGCCGATCTTGATTGCAGAGGACGACATCCCTTTCGCCAAAATGCTTGACCAGGGCCTCGGGCGCAACGGGTTTAAGGTGCACCTGGCGGACACGGCCAAGCAGGCTTTGGATCTGCTTGCGCAAGTCCCTCTGGAGGCCGTGGTTGCCGAAACCAAACTTCCGGATATGAACGGCCTGGTTTTGCTCGAAAACCTCAAGAATATAGCCACTTCGGTTCCGGTCATCCTGATGGCCGCGGGAGGCGGGGTTTCGGATGCGGTGGAAGCCATGCGGAAGGGCGCAGAAGATTATCTCTTAAAACCGTTCGAGGTGGGCCGCCTCGAAGCGGTGATTCAGCGGGCCCTGCTGGAAAATCCCGCCCGCGGAAAGAAAAACGAAGATCCTGTGCCCGATTCCCGCCTTACGGGCCCGATCATAACCCAGGATCGGCACCTGAAAGAGATCCTGGATCTTTGCCGGAAGGTGGCGCCCAGCAAAGCCACGGTTTTGATTCAGGGGGAAAGCGGAACCGGCAAGGAACTCCTGGCCCGCCTTCTTCATCTGGAAAGCCAGAGAAGTCAGGGGCCTTTTGTGGCCGTGAATTGCGCCTCCCTGCCGGAAACCCTTCTCGAAAGCGAATTGTTCGGCCATGAAAAAGGATCCTTCACCGGAGCGGTGAGCCGGAAAATCGGCAAGTTCGAACTCGCCCATCGGGGAACCATTCTGCTGGATGAAATCAGCGAAATGAACACCTTCCTGCAAGCTAAAATCCTCAGAGTCCTTCAGGAAAACGAAGTGGACCGGATCGGCGGGAACCGCCCGATCCCCATCGATATCCGGGTGGTCGCCACCACCAATCGCGACCTGCCGGCGGCCATCCAAAAAGGAGATTTCCGGGAAGATCTTTTTTATCGGTTGAATGTCATCGGCGTCCATCTGCCCCCCCTGCGCGAACGGAAGGACGACATCGAAATCCTGGCCCAGCATTTCTTAAAAAAATTTTCCGCCGAATACCGTCGTCCGGCCCAGGGTATTTCCGAAGCGGCCATGGAATGGCTCAAGGAGCAGGAATGGCGGGGCAACGTGCGCGAGCTCAAGAACGCCCTCGAACGGGCGGTGCTGATCGCTTCCCAAAGCGTGTTGGGAGTTCAAAATTTTGGCGCCCCGGCGCCCGCGGAGCCGCCCGTCTCTCCTAAAGACCGGCCGGGATCCCTCTGCCTGCGGGAAATGGAGCAGAAAATCATTCTGGGCGCTTTGGAAAAAACCCAGGGAAACCGGACCCATGCGGCCAAAATCCTGGGCATCAGCATTCGGACCCTTCGCAACAAGCTGAACGAATACAAGCAGGAGTGTTTGGGGGAAGAGCAGCTTGGAATTTCCTGAAAAACCTTGGCACAGTTATTGCTGAACTGAATCGCTATGGATAAAATCGAGATCGGGAAAAAACTTTTTGATCAGACGATGGGAACGCTGAACCGGTCCCTGGATGTGCGGACCGCTCGCCATCGGGTTCTTTCGTCCAATGTGGCCAACGCCGAGACTCCGAATTATGCTCCCAAGGACCTTCCCTTCCAGAAGATTCTGGAAAGGGCGACGGAGAATTCTTCCGCCATTCCCCTGCGCAAGACCGACCCCCGCCATTTCCCCGAGCCCGTCATCCTTACAAGCGAATGGTCCGCGGAGGTTGAAAGCCAACCCGGCGGGGAAGGGGTCAATATTGACCAAGAGATGGCGAAGCTGGCGGAAAACAACCTCATGTTCCAGGCCGGGGTCCAGTCTCTGGTGAAAAAAATTGAAGCTTTGAAGATGACGATATCAGAGGGGAGGTAAACCGGACCCATGGGACTATTTGAATCCTTGAAAGTCAGCGCCAGCGGCCTCAATGCTCAGCGGCGGGCCATTCAGACCGTAGCCACGAACCTGGCCAATGCGCACACCACGCGCACGGAATCGGGCGGCCCCTATCTGCGCAAGAAAACCGTCTTATCCGAAGCCCCGGCTTCAGAGGGCTTTGCGGCCATGTTCAACCAGAAGCTGGGAGGGAATCTTCCGGGCGTGAAGGCGGAGGTGGCGGAGGACACGCAGGGGCTGAGGGTCGTCTTCGACCCCTCCCATCCGGATGCGGATGAATCCGGGACGGTCACCCTGCCCAATGTGAACGTGGTGGAAGAGATGGTCGACCTCCTGCGGGCCACTCGTTCCTACGAGGCGAATGTGACCGCTTTCAATGCAGCGAAGGGCATGGCCCTGAAGGCGCTGGAAATTGGAAATAAATAAGATGGTTTCATAAGAAGTCCCTCTGCGACGTTGCGCTTCAACTTCGTCGTTGCGGCCCCTAAGGGGCCTCACCCCTCAGTTTTTGCGCGCCTGGCATCTGGAGCTTTTTACGAGATCATGAAAGAAGGCAGGGATAAAAGATGGCCGATCTGAAGATTCAAAACTCCATCGCCGTTCCCGCGGAAAGGGGGCTGAAACCCTCCAAGGCGGTCCACGACCCCCTGACCGACTTCAAGAAGGTTATGAACGGGTCCCTTCGGGAAGTCAACAACCTCCTGAGTCAGGCCGACCAGACGACCCAGGAAATGGTTTTAGGAAAACAGGATATTCATCAGGCCATGGTCGCCCTCGAACAGGCGAATGTCTCGCTGCGCCTGATGATCCAGGTGCGAAACAAGATGATTTCCGCGTATGAGGAAATCATGCGCATGCAAATTTGATGGTTTCGTAAAAAGCGCATCTGCGGCGTTGCGCTTCGACTTCGCCGTTGCGGCCAAGTAAGGGCGATTCATGAATCGGCCCTACGATCGAAACCATTGTTCCGGAAAATTTTTGCAGGATCACCAAATCACAAATCTCGGTTGAGGAACCATGGCGAACGCACTTTTGGACCCAATGACCCAGCTCCTGAATTCTCCCGCCAAGAGGCGGGGGGTGGCGGCTGGGATCGTTCTCTTGGCCTCGGTGGCCGCCTTCGGGTCGCTGATTTACTGGAACAGCACCCCCGATTATCAGGTGCTCTTCAGCAATCTTTCTCAGGAAGACGCGGGCGAAATGGTGGCGAAGCTCAAGGAGAAAAAGATCCCGTTTGAACTCTCCCCGGGCGGGACCTCCATTCTGGTCCCCAAAGAAAAGGTTTACGACACCCGTCTAACCCTGACGGCGGAAGGGCTGCCCAAGGGCGGGGGGGTGGGGTTCGAGGTTTTCGACCGGACGAGTCTGGGGACGACGGATTTCGTGCAGAAGCTGAACTATCAGAGAGCCATGCAGGGAGAACTGGCCCGGACGATCAAGCAGATCAAGGAAGTGGAGCAGGCCCGGGTGCACATCGTCACCCCGAAGGAGTCTCTTTTCGTCGAGGAGCAGAAGAAATCCACGGCCTCGGTCTTCCTGAAAACCCGCGCCGGGATGGCTCTGTCCGCCTCCCAGGTGGAGGGGATCGTTCACTTGGTGGCCAGCGCGATCGAGGGGCTGGACCCCAGCCATATCACGGTCGTGGATACCTCGGGAAGAATTCTCTCCAAGCGGCACGACGCCTCTCTGATCGGACAGATGAGCACGAACCAGCTGGAATACCAGCGAAACCTGGAGGAAGGATACAAGAGAAAGATTCAGGGCATGCTGGAGGAAATGCTGGGTCTCAACAAAGCCATTGCCCGGGTTTCGGCGGATATTGATTTCCAACAGGTCGATATCACCGAAGAGCGGTTTGACCCGAGTGGGGTCGTCCGCAGCGAGCAGAAGAACAGCGAAAAGTCTTCCAGCAACTCCGGCGTGCGCGCTGCGGAGACAAAGAGCGAGAATCCTGCCGAGCCGCCGGCCTTGCGGGGCCGCGCTCGAACCGCCGCGGAGCCCGCCGCGAAAGCCCCGGCCCCCGCTCCCGCGCCTTTCCAGAACAACCAGGCCGAACGGCAGAACGAGATTCGCAACTTCGAAATTTCGAAGATCAACAAGCACATCAAGAACCCGGTGGGGAGCGTCAAAAAACTGTCCGTGGCCGTCATCGTCGACGGGAGTTACCAGGAGGCGGCGGACGCGAAGGGCGGGGCAAAAACCCGGCAGTTCATCGCCCGGCCTCCGGAAGAGATGGAGAAGCTGGAAAACATCGTGAAGACCGCCATGGGGTACGATGAAAATCGCGGGGACCAGATCGAAGTCGTCAGCATGCCTTTCAGCTGGGCCGTTGCCGAAGAGGAGCCCAAAGCCGCGCCGGGGGTCCCCTGGAAGGAATACCTGCTCGTGGCCTACAAGCCGGTGGTGAGCCTGATTCTGGCCGTCCTCTTCATCTTCTTTGTCGTCCGCCCGCTTCTGAAACGAAAGGGATACGCGCCCGGCGAAGCCCCTCTGCTCCCGGGCAGCCCCGCTCCGGCTCTGGCGCCGGAAGGCGCGCCGGGCCTAAGGGCCGGGGATATCCGGGAACAAACCCTGCAATTAGCTCAGGGCAACCCCTCCAAGACCGTGGGGATCGTCAAAACCTGGCTGAATGAAAAGGAACCTTGATCGGGTATGGCAACGGAACGTCTAAGCGGCCCTCAAAAAGCGGCGCTGTTTCTTTACCTTCTGGGGGAGGATTTCGCTTCGGAAATCGTGCGGAACCTGGACGAAGAGGAGATCCAAAGACTGGGGGCCTCCATGTCCAAGATCCTCTCAATTTCCCCCAAAACCGCCGACTCGCTCTTTACGGAGTTTCAGCATCTCGCCTCCACCCAGCAGGCTGTTTCCCTGGGGGCGGGGCGGAAAAATCAGTTTATCAAGAGCGTTTTCTCGAAGGCCCTGGAGGGAGGAAAAGCCGAGTCGCTCTATGAAAAAGTCCGGGACGAAAGCAGCGCCAATCTTTTTAAAAAGGTTCGCAAGATCGAGCCGAAGACCTTGGCCCCCTTCCTGCAGAACGAACACCCCCAAACTCTGGCAATCATTATCGCCAACCTGGAAGCAAAGCAGGCCGCGGCGATTCTGGCGGAGTTTCCACCCTCCTTGCAGAGCGACATTCTCTTCCGGATCACCCAGTTGGAGAACATCCCTCCGGGCATCCTCGAAGAAATCGACCAGACCCTGGAGAAGGAAATCTCTCATTTGACAAGCTCCGAGGGGAAAAAATACGAGGGGGTCCGCACGGTGGCGGATATTCTTAATCAAATGGAGGCCTCCGCTGAAAATGATATCCTCCAGGGCATGGAAGGGCAAAAACAAGGGCTGGCCGACGAAATCCGGCGCCTCATGTTCATCTTCGAAGACCTGCTTCAAGTTGACGACCGCAGCCTGATGGCCCTCTTGAAGGAAATCAACAGCGAAGGCCTGAAAATGGCCCTGAAAACCGCTTCCGAGGAGCTGAAGGAAAAGATCTTCAAGAATATGTCGGAAAGAGCGGCCCAGCTTCTAAAAGAAGACCTGGAAGTCATGGGCCCGGCACGGTTGAAAGACGTGGAGGCGGCCCAGCAGGCGATCATCCAGACCGCCAAAAAACTGGAGAGCGAAGGAAAGGTGGTTCTGGGCGGGAAGGGGAAGGAGGAATCCTTTGTCTAAACCCTCTTTCTCTTCAGAAAACCCTCCGGGCGCGACTTTGAAGAAGTTCACCCCTTCCCTTCTTCCGGGAGGGGCGCCCCCTTCAAAATCCTTTCAAGGGGATTCGTCCGGCCTTTCTCCTGCCCAGGGAATTTTCCCCTTCGGCCGATCCCTGAGAGACCTGGAAGACCGGATTTTAAAAAACGTGAGAGACCAGGCGCTTCAGATCGAGAAGGAGGCGTACGAAAAAGGGTTTGCCCAGGGCGAAAAAGACGGCCAGGAGCTTGGTCTCAAACGCTTTGAGGCCGTCCTCCAGTCGTTCCAAAAAATTTTTGAAGAACTTCAAAAGTACCAAAGAGAATACGACCGGAAACACGAAGGCGAGATGGTTCGGTTCCTCCTCACCCTGGCCCGCAGGGTTCTGAGACAGGAATTTCCCCAGGCGGAGGAGACGGTGGCGGAAACCATCCGGGAAGCCATTCAACAGGTGGAAGAGCGCAAAAGATTCCAAATCCGCCTCCATCCCAAGGATTATGAATTTCTGAAGGCCCATCCCGAGCGTCTGCCTTTCCCCCTGAATGAGGAAAACCCCGAGGGGGCAAAATTGGTGGCGGACCCGTCCCTCCTGCGCGGCGGCTGCCTGATCGAAACTCCCTTCGGGGATATCGATGCGACCCTGGAAAGCCAGTTAGATCAAATCACCGCCGGGATCTGGCGGAAAATCGATTTCGGCAAAAACAGAGTTTCCGGATCCGCCCCATGACGACTTCGGCCAGCCCCTGGAACGTGTATCAGGAGATCGTTCAAACGGCCCCCTCCATCCGCCGGTACGGGCGGGTGAATCAGGTGATCGGGATGGTCATTGAAGGGCTGGGACCGGTGGCGGCCATCGGAGACATCTGCCGGATTCAGCGCAAAGGGAAGGGCGGGTCCATCCCGGCGGAAGTCGTGGGGTTTCGGGACTATAAAATTTTATTGATGCCCTTGGGGGATTCCCGCGGAATTCAACCGGGCGACCCGATAATCCCCATGGGCGTTCCGGCCCAAGCCCAGGTGGGAAGAGACCTTTTAGGGCGGGTGCTGGACGGGATGGGCAACCCGATCGACAACCGCGGGCCGCTGGCGGGCGAAAAGGAATATCCCCTCTACGCCTCCCCGGCGGACCCTATTTTCCGGCGGAGAATCACCGAGCCGGTCGATGTGGGCGTGAAAGCGATCAACGCCCTTTTGGCGATCGGCAAGGGGCAGCGGATGGCCGTTTTTTCCGGATCGGGGGTGGGCAAGAGCACGCTCCTGGGCATGATGGCGCGGCACACCACCGCGCAGGTCAATGTGGTGGCTCTGATCGGAGAACGGGGCCGGGAGGTCCGGGAGTTCATCGAAAAAGATCTGGGCGAGGACGGGCTGAAGAAATCCGTGGTCGTCGTGGCGACCTCGGATCAACATCCGCTCCTGCGGATGCGGGGGGCCTATCTGGCGACGGCCATCGCCGAGTATTTCCGCGATCAGAATCAAGACGTCCTTATGATGATGGACTCCATAACCCGGTTTGCCATGGCGGCCCGGGAGGTCGGGCTGGCCATCGGCGAGCCTCCGGCCTCCAAGGGATACACGCCGAGCGTGTTTGCCCAGCTCCCCAAGCTGCTGGAACGGGTGGGGACGAGCGCGGGGCAGGGGAGCATCACCGGTCTTTACACGGTCTTGGTGGAGGGAGACGATCTGAACGACCCCATTGCGGACTCCATCCGGGCCATCGCCGACGGCCACATCGTTCTTTCCCGGGAGCTGGCCAATCAGAACCATTACCCGGCGATCGATGTCTTGGCCAGCGTCAGCCGGGTGATGAACGACATCGTTTCCTCTGAGCAGAAAGGGGCCCGCAATCAGCTGGTTTCCCTTTTGGCCGTTCATCGGAAGGCCGAAGACCTGATCAACATCGGGGCTTATGTAAAAGGAAGCAACCCGCAGATCGATTACGCGATCAAGAAAATCGGCGAAGTCCAGACTTTCCTGCGCCAGGGGGTCGACGAGAAAGTCCCCTTTGCGGAATGCCTTACCGGCCTCCGGGCCCTGTTCCCCTAAACGACCATGCGCTTCCCTTTTTCGCTGCAGCCCCTTTTGGATTGGAAACGGAACCTGGAAGAGGTGGCTCAGATCCGTCTGACCGCCAAGATGACTATGCTCAGGGCGGAGGAGGAGGAGATCGAGCGATTGACCCTGAAAAGGCTGGCCCATGAAGAAGATCTGCGAAATAAAATCTCCCGGGGGATTTCGGCGCCGGAGTATGTCCTCTACAAACAGTTTGCCGAGGAGAGCCGGGCGGAATTGATGACGCGGGAACACAAGAAAAGAGAAACCACCCGGGAAATAGAAAAAGACCGGGAAAAACTAGTCCAGCTGTCAAAGGAAAAGAAAATCCTGGAGCGCCTGAAAGAGAAGAAGCACAAAGCCTTCCTGTATCAGGCGGAGAAAAATGAACAGAAGAGAAATGACGAAATGGTCATAACCCGCCGCCGACCGTTAGCCCACCGTTCCTGACTTCCCAATTCAAGGAATTCCCCTCTCGATTTCGATGCCTGCCGCCAATGAGTCCCGGGGCGGCCCATGGTTCCAGCGAACCCTCGTATTTCAACCTGCCTTTTCAGCCTTGTTTCCCAACCCGGAAATTTTTACTCGGACAAAGCGGGGAAAGGGAAATAATTGCCCGGGAATTTCTTGCCGGCCCGGGAAGGCAACCCCCATAGTCAGAGCAACCTTTTGAAATAATATGATTTTATATTTTCTTGCTTTTTGGAAAGGTTGGCATTCCGCTTGCTGAACAGGAAGACAACCTTATGGAAACAACCGCGCTCACTCTTTCATCCTTACCCACGGAAACGGCAACGGGAAATCATCCCCGGATCGAGGGGCAACCATCCGAAGAATTCGCCAAAATCCTCCAAAGCAAGCCTACTCAAGCCGAAAATCCAGGTGGGGAAACCTCAGAGGGCCAGGAGGGGGAACAACGGTCGGCCACGGGTGAGGAGATTTCGGGTCTCTTGTTTTCCCTGTTGCCGGCCCTTTTGCCGGAGGGGCAGAGCCCCTCGGGAGAAATAGGGTTGGGATCGGCTTCCTCCGGGTCCCAGAACCTCGGAAACGATGAGGCCGCGCAAATTTTTGCCCTTCCGACTCCGGATGCAGGGACGAAGGATGGTTTGCCTGCCGTTGTTCTGAAAGAAACATTCAACGAGAATCCCTTGCCTCCGTTGGAAAAGTCGTTCACTCTTGGACGACCCTCAAACGAAAGCTCCCTGGCGACCGGTTCAACCAACGAAATTTTAACCCCGGGGAAGAGGACGGAAAATTCTTTGCCTGCCGAGAAAGCCCGGATCAACGGACCGGATCCGCGGTTCTGGCATCATCCCGAAGGCGGGGAGGAGTCGGGGGGGGATCAGAAAAACACGGCAAAAGTGGAGTTGGCAAATTTCGATTCGGAGTTTTCGGCAAACGAAAAAGGTCTGTTTCAAAATGATATAACGCCGACGGAGCTCTCCAAGCCGGGAAATTCTAAGGCCGAGGGCCTATTCGCAAATCTTGCCGCCGCGGCGGAGCAGCCGGCAGCGTCTCGCCCCGCGGGGGAGCTCCGCCTTGAAGGCGCCCCAGGATCGAGCCGGCCCCAGGAAGCGGAGGCCTATGAGCAGATCAGCCGGAAAATGGTTTGGTCCCTCGGCAAAAATGAGGAAAAGTTCCGGCTGACCCTGGATCCTCCGCACTTGGGAAGCATTTACCTGGAGATCCAGCGGGACAAGGAACAGGTCAAAGCGACTCTGTGGGCGGAAAACCCGAATACCAAGCAAATTCTGGAGTCCAATCAGCTTTCGATTCAGAAAATCATCGAGAGCGAAGGGTTCTCCCTGGAGTCCTTCAACGTTTTCGTGGAGCAGGATCTGGGGGCCTTTCAGGAAAGCCGGGAGAGGATGGGGAACCCGGATTCCGCAACTTCCAACCCGACGGCTGAAGCCAAGGGGGAGCTTATTGGCAGCCCGACAGCCCTGCCTCTGTTTGTCAGTGGGAGCGGCGGGCGGGTTCGTTCCATCGATTTGATCATTTAGAAGGAGGGGATATTTCTCATGGCCACATCCTTAACCAATGTCACTTCGGCGCTGAGCCAGAGTTCTTCGGCGGCCGCTAAAGGGAAGAGCAAGACCGTCCTCACCCAGGAAGATTTTCTCAACCTTTTTGTGACCCAGATGCGATTCCAGAACCCTCTGGAACCGATGGATAACTATCAGATGGCCAGCCAGATGGGCCAGATGACCAGTGTGGAAACCCTAAAAAGCATCTACGAAGCCGTGGAGAAGCTGACCGCCAGTCAGACCTCCTGGGGCAATTTCCAGGCCTCCGGGCTGATCGGAAAGAAAGTCGAGTATCAAGGAAACGGCCTTACGTTGGAGCAGGGGGGGGTCTCGGAGGCTTACTACCAGCTGGCAAGCCCCGGAAAAACGCTGCTTCAGGTCTACGATGGGGCGGGAACCCTGGTCTGGAAGTCCGAGGCCGGTTTCAAGGATGGAGCCAAACAGAAACTCGAATGGAACGGCAGAAACCACCAGGGAGTTCAACTTCCCGACGGGGCGTATTTTTTCCAGGTTTCGGCGGTCGACCAGCAAGGAAACCCCGTATCCGTCACGACCCGAAGCGTAGGCACCGTGAGCGGGGTCTCCCTGGAGAACGGGGCCGCATCCCTTCAGATCGGGAAAAACAAGATTTCCATGAACGAAATTACCGCCATTCTGGCTTAAAGAAAAAAGAAAGGAGTCGGCTATGTCTTTATCCTCATCTTTCTACACGGCGTTGAGCGGCCTCGACACCCACACCGTCGCCATGCAGGTTGTAGGGGACAATATCTCCAACCTCAACACGGTCGGTTTCAAAGGCAGTACGGCATTGTTCGAGGATGTGTTGGGAAGCGCCATGACCACGGTGGCCGGGGTGGATCAGACCGGGGTAGGATCCAAGGTCTCCACCATCGACGGCAACTTCACCCAGGGAACCCTGGAGACCACCGGGGTCAATACGGATGTGGGCATTACCGGGAGAGGCTTTTTCGCGGTGCGGGATGTAAGCACCAATGTCAACTACTATACCCGGGCGGGGCATTTCAATCTGGATACGGATGGGTACTACGTGACCCCGCACGGACTGCGGGTCCAGGGGTACCTGTACGACAGCACCGGCACGAATCTGATTCAAAGTCTGACCGATATCCAGTTGACGAACCGGAGCATGGCCGCTCCCCGGGTGACGACCGAAGCCGGCATGGTTGTGAACCTGGATTCCAACAGCACGCCTCTCACCTGGGACCCGGCCGATCCCGGCAGAACTTCCAACAACTCGACCTCGATGCAGATTTATGACACCCTTGGCGATGCCCATAATATTCAAATTTATTTCACCAAGACCGGGACAGGGACCTGGGACTGGCATGCGATGATTGACGGAGCGGACGTGCAGGGGGGCACAACCGGTACCCCGGTCCTCTATGGAACCGGAGGCCTGGCGTTCGATACAAGCGGGAGGCTCACCTCGGCCATGCCGGCGAATTTTTACACCGGGGCCGTTACCTTTGCCAATGGCCTGGCCGCTTCGGCCACGACCATGGATTTTTCAGGATCCACCCAATACGGCTCTCCAGCGTCAATCCAAAGCGTCTCGCAAAACGGGTATTCCTCAGGGTATTTATCCGGGGTCGTCATCGATTCCGATGGGACCATCTCCGGTAACTACACCAACGGCGTCACACAGGATATTGCCCAATTGGTTTTGGCGGACTTTGTCAACCTGTATGGGCTTGCCCGCCAGGGATCCCAGCTATACATGGCCACCAGCGAGTCGGGCGACCCCCTGTACGACCAGGCAGGCTTGGGGGGGATGGGAACCGTTGCCAGCGGGATGCTGGAGGAAGCCAACGTCGATTTGGCCGCGGAATTCATCAAGATGATGATCAACCAGCGGGGGTTCCAGGCCAATTCCAAGGTGATCACGACCACGGACGAAATGATGGCGTCCTTGATCGCCATCAAATAGGACCTAAAACCTCACGGGGAGAGGGGGAAGTGATCTTCTCCCTTCCCCGCTTCCTTTCCTCCTTTCTTCTCTCTTCCCCGAACCCGCATCACCCTTATTGCTGCAGATGAACCTCTAATCGTCAAAACCTTGACACAATCCCTCGTCCTTTGACTAAAATCCACCCAATGCCCCTCTGGTCATTTCAAAAACCAAATAATATCAAAGGAATTTGGCCTAAAACTCCTGCCAGTCTCTTGGCATGGCCGTTGCAAAATTCAATAAATAAATTATGGAGAAAGAACAAGGGAAAGCAAGAAAAAGCGCTATGGATGAGGAAAAACAGGTAAAGGAACCCAAACCGAAGGGTTTCAAGAAATTCCTGCTGGTCATCGCCGGGGTCGTTTTGTTGGGCGGAGGGGGGGGAGGATGGTTGGCCCTCTTTTCCTCCTGGCAGGTCGTGGACGGAAGGGCTCTTTTGGGGATGAAAAAGGCGCCCGAAGTCGAAAAGAAGCCGGAAAAAGAACCGCAGAAATTTATCTACAAGATGGACCCCTTTATCGTCAACCTGGGTGATTCGGAGAGAATGCGCTATCTGAAACTCAAACTGGAAGTCGAGTCCACCGAAGCAAAGAACAACGAGGAATATGAAAAGCGGCTCCCGCAGCTCAGGGATATGGTGTTCACCATTTTGACGAACAAAACTTCAAAAGAAATCATGGACTCCGAAGGAAAGACCAAGCTGCGAAATGAAATCGCCGCCCGGGTGAACCAACTGTTGACCACGTTTCAAATTAAAACGGTCTATTTCGCCGAATTCGTCATTCAATAAAAAATATGGAAAAGATCCTAACGCAAGAAGAAATCAGCGCGCTGGTAAAAGGCATCGAAGACGGTAAGGTCGATGTGAACGGGGGGAAGAGCAACGAGAACGCGGCGGTTCCCTACGACTTTTCCGGCCAGAGTCATGGGTTTCAGGCGGAGATGCCCGCCTTGATTCTCGCCAATGAAAATTTCTGCCGCTCTTTTCGGCAGAGCCTATCCCTGGTTTTGCGCAAAGGAATCCAGGTGACCGCTCCGCAGGGCCAGACAATGAAGTACGGGGATTTTATTCAAAACCACCCGGCTCCGGCGAGCCTGCACCTTTTCCGGATGGATCCGCTCCGGGGGCAGGGGGTTCTGGTCGTGGAGCCCAAATTGATCTTTTCCTTCGTGGACATCTTTCTCGGGGGGACCGGAAAAGGGGCTCCTCCGGCCGAGGGGCGCGAGTTTACGGCCGTGGAGGCGCGGCTGATTCACAAAGTCGTGGCCCAGATTCTCAAAGATCTGGAAAAAGCCTGGAATCCGATCCAACCCCTTACCTTTCACTATCTTCGCGGGGAAAAGAATCCGCAGATGGCTTCGATCGCCGGGGCGAATGATTGGGCGCTCACCCTGCCGTTTCATCTGGAAATGGAGCAGCCGCTGGGGGCGATCACGGTTTGCCTGCCCTGGTCTTTGCTGGAACCGCTGAAAGACAAGTTTTGCGGCGTTCAGAAAAAGGAAACCCCGGAGGTCGATCCGCGGTGGCTGGAGAGATTGGCGGAGCGTCTCAGAACTTCGGAAGTGGAAGTGGTGGTCGAATTTGGAAGAGGACAGGTCAAGGCGCAGGACCTCTTAGGACTGAAGGTGGGAGATGTTCTTCCCCTGAACAAGGACATGGCCGACCCCCTGCTTGCCAAGGTTCAAGGGGTTTTCAAATTCCAAGGCAGGGGAGGGGTTTACGGCGCCAACAAGGCCTTTCAAGTCGAGGGAAAAATCACGGGTCCATAACCGGAAGGGGAAGGAGCGGCACCATGGAAAGCGAAAAAGCGGAAGAAACCGGCACGCGGGGGATAAAGAACGGCAGGGAAGAAAAGAAGGCTGTGGTCAAGGAAGGAGAAAGCACGATGCGGGCGAAGGAAATCGGTAACCTCGATTTCATTCTGGATATCCCCCTGGAGGTCTCGGTGGAGTTAGGGAGGGCAAAAATGCTGATCAGCGATCTCCTGCAACTCGGGCAAGGTTCGGTGATCGAGCTGACGAAACCCGCCGGCGACCCCCTGGAAATATATGTGAATGAAAAACTCATCGCCCGGGGAGAAGTGGTCATGGTCAACGAAAAATTCGGAATCCGGATGACGGATGTCATCAGCCCCGCGGAGCGGGTGCAGCAGTTGGGATCGTAAAGAATGGAAATGCTCTGGGCGGCGGTCAAAATGGTTTTCGCCATGGGGGTTGGCCTAACCCTCCTTTATCTGCTCATCCGGTTCACCAAGCGCCTGGATCTGGCGCGCCGGGGCTCCTCGCCGGAAGGTGGGATCAAGGTGCTCACGAGCAAGCCGATTGCCCCTCAAAAATATATTTCCCTGGTGGAGATCGGAGGGGAGATCCTTGCTCTCGGGATTTCCGCGCAGCAGGTGACTTTCCTGGCGAAAATCGAGAACAAGGAAAAGGTCAAGGAAAGCTTGGAAGCCCCCTCCGGCAGGCCGGAGCCTTTTTCCTGGTTTCAGTTCTGGCCGCCCCGGCATAAAAGAATCAAAATCGCTCCCTTAGGTTTTTGGCATGAGAAATAGGCTTTCTACCTTTTATCCGGCCCTGCTGGTTCTGGCCGCCTTTCTCCTGGTCCCGGCTGCGGCGTGGGCGCAGGGGCAGGCGCTGCCCATTCCTACGATCAAGATCGGGGTCGGAGAGGCGAAGGACGCGGGAGAGGTTTCCATCCTCATTCAGATTTTAATCCTGCTGACGGTTCTTTCGCTGGCGCCGGCCATTCTCATGATGATGACTTCCTTTACCCGGCTGGTCGTGGTTTTTTCCTTTCTGCGGCATGCCTTAGGAACCCAGCAGATGCCCCCCAACCAGATTTTGATCGGTCTTTCCCTTTTCCTGACGTTCTTCATCATGACCCCGGTTTGGTCGACCGTTCACGAAAAGGCGCTGGTGCCGTACCAGGAAAAGAAGATCTCCCAGGGCCAGGCCATCGACGAAGCCCTGAAACCAGTTCGGCAGTTCATGTTCAAGCAGACGAGGGAAAAGGACCTGGCTTTGTTCGTGAACATGGCCAAGATTTCCAAGCCCAAAAACAAAGAGGAGATCCCCACCACGGTTCTCCTCCCGGCCTACATGATCAGCGAGCTGAAGACGGCCTTTCAGATCGGGTGCCTCCTTTACATTCCGTTCCTGATCATCGACATGGTTGTTTCCAGCATCCTTTTGTCCCTGGGCATGATGATGCTGCCCCCGGTGATGATTTCCCTGCCGTTCAAGGCGCTGCTCTTCGTCTTGGTGGACGGGTGGAACCTGATCGTGGGTTCCTTGGTCAAGAGTTTCTATTGAGGTGGAGGGCAAATGAGCCCCGACTTGGTAACGCAGTTAGCAAGAGACGCCATCGAAGTGACCCTTTACTTGTCGCTTCCCATCCTGGGGATCGGGCTGGTCGTCGGGCTTTTAGTCAGCCTTTTCCAGGCGGTCACCCAGATCCAGGAAGTGACTTTGGTCTTCGTGCCCAAAATCGTTGTGGTCCTGGTGAGCCTGCTGTTCCTATCCCCGTGGATGATGCAGAAGATGATGCACTACACGGAGCAGCTCATCATCAATCTGCCCCAATACGTGCGCTGAGGAATAAACGGCATGCCGGTTGACGCGCTCCAATGGTCTCTATCTCAATTCCAATCCTTTCTGCTGATCCTGATGCGGGTGGCCCCCATTTTGTTCCTCATGCCGCTGCTCGGCGCCCGAAATGTTCCCGCGCTGGCCAAGATCGGGCTCGCGCTCACCGTGAGCCTGATCCTGCTCCCCTCCTTGAAAATGGAAACCGCGGCTTTCCCCCAGGAGCCGCTTTCTTTCCTGGTGTTTCTGGGGGCGGAATTCTTCATCGGCTTTCTCTTAGGGCTGGCGGTCAAGGCCATTTTTGCCGGAATCCAGATGGGCGGGGAACTGGTGGGCTTCCAGATGGGCCTTTCCCTCGCCCAGGTGATGGACCCCCAATCCGGCATGGACTCCAGCGCTCTCGCCCAGTTTCATTATTTCCTGGGCACGCTGATCTTCCTGGCGGTGGACGGCCATCACTGGTTTTTCCGGGCCCTGGTCCAAAGCTTTCAGGTGTTAGCCCCCGGGGAGATACACCTCAAGGCCGGTCTCTTTGCGGCCTTCACAACCCTGACCGGCAACGTGTTTGTCATCGCGGTAAAATTGTCCGCCCCGGTGATGGCGGTTCTCCTCTTCACCCAGATCGCCATGGGAATCCTGGCCAAGGCCGTGCCGCAGGTCAACATTCTCATGACGAGCTTTCCCATCACGATCTGCGTGGGGCTTGTCTTTTTGGGGTTTTCGATCGATTTTTTTCTCCCCTACTTCCGGGCGCTGTTTGAGGAAACGGGGAAGGAACTGACGGGGACGCTTCTGCCCCTGATGCAGAGATAACGATGGCCGAAGAAACTTTTGCGGAAAGAACCGAACAGGCAACAGCAAAGCGGCGGGCCGACGCCCGCAAGAAGGGGCAAGTCGCCCGGAGCCGGGAAATCCCCACGGTGATGATCCTTCTGACGGGTCTTTCCGTCCTGTTCTTCTGGGGGGCTTCCATGTGCCGACAGATTTCCCTGCTCATGGCGAACCTCTTCAGGCAGATCGGGACCCTGGCGCTCGACCCGGTCTCCTTTCAGAATCTGGCCTGGGAAATCTTCGCCTCGCTGGCGGTGATCATGGCTCCGATCCTTCTGGGGGTTGCGGCCGCCGCGGTTCTGAGCAACTACATCCAGGTGGGGGGCCTGTTTTCCTGGGAGGCCGTCCAGCCGGACTTCGGCAAGATCAATCCTTGGAAAGGGCTCGGCCGCCTTTTTTCCCGGCAGGCCGCCGCGGAACTGGCCAAATCGATCTTCAAGTTTGCAATCATCGGCTGGGTGGCCTACGCCACGATTCGGGCCGAGTGGGCCCAGATCGTCTCCCTCTGGAACCAGGAGGCGGGCCAGATTCTCCGGTATGTCGGACAGGTCTCGTTTCAGCTGTTTCTCAAAACCGTTTTGGTTATGGCCGCCTTGGCGGGCCTGGATTACGCCTTTCAACGGTGGAGCTACGAGAAGAGCCTGCGGATGACCCGGCGGGAAGTGCAGGATGAATTCAAGCAGACCGAAGGGGATCCTTTGATCAAATCCCGCATCCGCAGCATCCAGCGGGAGCTGGCGCGGAGAAGAATGATGGCGGAGGTGCCCAAGGCGGATGTGATCATCACCAACCCCACCCACTTGGCCGTGGCCCTCCAGTATCGGTACAAGGATATGAGCGCGCCCAAGCTGATTGCCAAGGGGGCGGAATTGGTGGCTGAAAAAATCAAGGAAATCGCCAAAGCCCACGGGATTCCCCTGGTGGAGAACAAACCGCTGGCCCAAGCGCTGTATAAGACGGTGGACTTGGGACAGACGATCCCCTCGTCCCTTTACCAGGTGGTCGCCGACATCCTGGCCTATGTCTACCGTCTTCGCGGGAAGACCGCTTGAGAGAGTTTGAATGATGCCCGAGAAAAACACCCCAGCTTTAGCGCCCCCGAAAGGGCGACTCCGGATGGAACAGAGCGAGCTGATCATGGCCGTCGGGGTTGTGGCCATCATCCTGGTCATGGTCATGCCGCTGCCGACCCTCATTCTGGACGTCCTCCTTTCCCTCAGTATCACCGTCTCGCTCTTGGTGCTTCTGACTTCCATGTCGATCACGCACCCGCTGGAGTTCTCTACTTTCCCCTCGGTTCTGCTTTTGACGACCCTTTTCCGCCTCTCGTTGAACATCGCCTCCACCCGGCTGATCCTTCTCCACGGAAACGAAGGGACTTCGGCGGCAGGGGTGGTCATCCGGTCGTTCGGGAACTTCGTGGTCGGGGGAAATTACTTGGTCGGGTTCATCATCTTTGTCATCTTAGTCATCATCAATTTCGTGGTTATCACCAAAGGGAGCGGCCGGATCGCCGAGGTGGCGGCCCGCTTCACCCTGGACGCCATGCCCGGCAAGCAGATGAGCATCGACGCGGATTTGAACGCCGGGTTGATCGACGAGCAGGAGGCCCGCAAGCGGCGCACCCAGATTTCCCGGGAGGCCGAATTTTACGGGGCGATGGACGGGGCCAGCAAATTCGTGCGCGGGGAAGCGATTGCGGGCATTCTGATCATCCTGGTAAATATCATCGGCGGCTTTATTGTCGGGGTCCTTCAACAAAACCTGGCCATGGAAACAGCGGCCCAGACCTACACCATTTTGACGATCGGGGATGCGTTGGTGACCCAGATCCCGGCGCTCATCATCTCGACCGCCGCCGGCCTCATCGTCAGCCGCGCCGCTTCGGAGTACGGCATGGGGAAAGAGCTGGGCAGGCAGTTCAAACTGCAGCCTCAGGCCATGGCCCTTTCGGCCGGGATCCTCTTTGTCCTGGGGCTGATTCCGGGCCTGCCCCATCTCCCCTTTATCTTTCTTTCCCTGATCGGGGGAGGGCTCGCCTTCTATGCGTTCCGGGAGCAGAAGAGACAGGAGCAGAAGCAGCGGGAAGAGGGGCAAAAGGCCCTGCCCGCCTCGACGCCGGAAGCCGTGGAATCTCTCCTGCCTCTCGACCGGCTGGAGCTGGAGGTCGGCTATGGGTTGATCCCCTGGGTGGATGAAGAGCAGAGCGGCGAGCTGCTCAATCGGATCCGCGCCATCCGCCGCCAGTTTGCCACGGATTCGGGCTTCATCGTTCCGCCGCTGCGGATCCGGGACAACCTGCAGTTGAAACCCGGAGAGTACCGTCTGCTTCTCAAGGGGGACGAAGTGGCCCGGGGCGAAATGATGCTGGGATATGCCATGGCCCTCCACTCCGGCGAGGTGAAGAGGAGCATCGAAGGCATCCCGACGAAAGAGCCGGCGTTCCAACTTCCGGCCTTGTGGATCCAGGAAAAAAAGAAGGAAGAGGCGCAGTTCGCCGGATACACGGTCGTGGATCTTTCCACGGTGATGGCCACCCATCTGACCGAAGTGATCCGCGCCCACGCGGATGAAATGCTGAACCGTCAGGATGTGCAGAAACTCGTCGACCGCTTGAACCAGACCCATCCGAAAGTGGTGGAGGAGCTGATCCCCAACCTGCTCTCCTTGGGGGTTGTCCAGCGGGTCCTGCAAAACCTCCTGCGGGAGCGCGTATCCATCCGCGACTTCCTGACGATCGTGGAGACCCTGGCCGATTATGCCCCGCTGAGCAAGGATCCGGAGATCCTGACCGAATACGTCCGCCAAAAGCTGGCTCGGTCCATCCTGCGGCAGTACGAAAATGCCGAAGGGATTCTTTCCATCGTCTCCCTGGATCAGCAGATCGAAGACCTGCTGCGGGAGAAGATTCAGAGGGGGGATCAAGGCGCCTATCTGGCCCTGGAACCGAACCTGGCGCAGAAAATCCTGCGGTCCGTCCATCAGGCCCTGGATCGCCTCGCCCAGGTCAATATCCAGCCGGTCCTCCTTTGCTCTCCGTTGGTCCGGCGGCATTTGAAAAAACTGCTGGACCGGTTTCTTCCCCAAGTGGTGGTGCTGTCGCACAGTGAGCTGACTTCGCAGGCGAAAATCCAATCCTTAGGCACGGTGAGTCTGATCCATGCAGATTAAACGTTTCGAAGCAAAAGACATCCAGGAAGCATTGCGCCAGGTGAAGGAAACCCTGGGGCCCGAGGCGATCATCCTTTCGACCCATAAGATCGCCAAGGGGACCCCGCCCTACGGACGGGGCGGGGACGCCAAGGTTGAAGTGGTGGCGGCGATCGACCCTCCCGAGGTCGCGGTTCCGCCGGCGTCCGGCGGGAATCCTCCAGCGCCCAGGCGTTCCCCGGGAACCGGGGGCGACTCCTGTCTCCAGGCCATTCTCTCCTCCAGCCTGTCTCCGGAATTCCTGCGCGGGCTGGCAGGGGATTTCAAGAACCTGCGCAAGGAAAAGCAGGCCTGGATGAACCGCGAGGCTTTTCAGGGGGTCCTCCGCTGGAAGGTCATGGAGGCCGTGGAGGTTATGAAATCCGAACCGCAGGGGAAGAAGATCTGGGCCTTTGTCGGCCCAACCGGCGTGGGGAAAACCACGACCCTGGCAAAAGTGGCGGCGCATTTCCGGCTGCGCTTCAACAAACGGATCACGTTGATCACTCTGGACACCTACAGGATCGGGGGGATCGAACAGCTGAAAACTTATGCCCGGATCCTGCGCCTTCCGTTCGAAGTCGCCGGCGACGCCGAAACCCTGAAGGAGGCCATCGACCGGCATCAGGATTGCGATCTCCTGCTGCTCGACACGGCCGGAAGAAATCCGCACCGGCAGGACCAGTTGGAGGAAATGAAGGGGGTTCTGAGCGCCGATCCGCGGGTGGAAAATCATTTGGTGCTCAGCGCCACGACCAAAGACGCGGACTTGGCGGCCATCGTCCAGCAGTTCTCCGCTTTGCCGATCCGCAGCTATGTTTTCACCAAAATCGACGAAACGGAGGAGTACACCTCCCTGTTCAACCAGCTGCTGCGATACAAGAGGCCGTTGTCCTATCTCACGAACGGGCAGAAGGTCCCGGAAGATATCGAGCCGGCCAGCAAGAGCCGGATTGCCAACCTGGTTTTAAATTCGATGAAATGGAATTAATGAGGTCAATAGCTATGGATCAAGCGGAAGGGTTACGGACCCTTATGGAGCCTGCGAACGGAAAACGGGTGCCCCCGCCTTCCCCGGCGTGGGGGGGAGGGGGAGTCCCGGGGGCAATGGCCCCGGGTGATTGCGGTCAGCAGCGGGAAAGGAGGCGTGGGCAAGACGAATGTCGTGGCCAACCTGGCCTTCGCTCTGACCCGGCTGGGGGACAAAGTATTGGTCTGGGACGCCGATTTGAGCCTGGCGAACTTAGACATCCTCCTGGGGTTGACGCCCCGGTACACCATTGAACACCTTCTGAACCGGGAAAAAACCCTGCGGGAAATTCTCGTGGAAGGACCGGGGGGGATGACCATCTTGCCGGCCAGCTCCGGGGTTCAGGAATTGGCGGATTTGAAAGAGGACCAGAAGCTTTTTCTCCTCAACGAACTGGAAAGCCTGGGGGAAAACCTGAACGTTCTCCTCATCGACACGGGAGCGGGGATCTCTTCCAATGTCCTCTATTTCACCATGGCGGCGGAAGAGGTGATCGTGGTGGTGACCCCCGAACCGACCTCGATCACGGATAGCTACGCCCTCATGAAGGTCCTGTCCACCCGGCATCAAAAACGCCACTTTGCCGTCCTGGTCAATTCCGCCCGGACCGGTCCGGAGGCCAAAGAGGTGTTTCGCAAGATCAGCCGCGTCGTAGACCGATTCTTGGGGGATGTTTCCCTGGACTACGCCGGATTCATCCCGTTTGATGAAAAGCTCCCGGCGGCGGTCAAGCAGCAGCGCCCGGTCCTGGAAATTTTTCCGCAGGCGTCTTCCAGCCGCAGTTTTATGGAGGTGGCCCGGGTTCTCCGGGAAAAGCCGCTGCCGAAGGAGTCTCATGGAAATCTACAATTCTTCTGGAGGTGTCTAAGCCAATGCCATCAACCTGCAGCTCAACAGGGAGGAACCGAGTGAAAGCCAGAGCCTTAAACTATCATCCGTATTCGCCCGCAAGCGCCGCGACCTTTGGAAACGAGGATCAGTCCCTGACCCGGGAAGAGATGATCCTGAAATACACGCCGTTGATCAAATACATAGCCCACCGGCTGGCCATGCGCCTCCCGCCGCATATCGCGGTGGATGACCTGGTCAATTCCGGGGTCATCGGCCTCATGGATGCGATCAACAAGTTTGACCCGAACAAAAAGGTGCAGTTCAAGACCTATGCGGAGTTCCGAATCAAAGGGGCCATGCTGGACGAACTGCGCTCCTTGGATTGGGTTTCCCGTTCCGTCCGCCAGAAAGCGGCCCAGCTGGAAAAAGCCTTCCAGAGCCTGGAGAAGAAAAAAGGGCGGGCGGCGGAAGACCAGGAGGTGGCGCAGGAGTTAGGGATCTCCCTGGAAAACTATTTTACCATGGTCAACGAGATCAACGGCGTCTTCCTGACCGACCTCTCCGGGGTCCGGAAGAAGATGCCCCAGTTCTCGGATGAAGATCTGCTGAACCTCCTTGCGGACGACAAGGAAAACCAACCGTACCAGCTGTTGAGCCTGGAGGAGCTGAAGGAAGTTCTGACCCGGGCGATCGAGGAGCTGACCCCCAAGGAAAGAACGGTCATTTCCCTTTACTATTACGAGGAGCTGACCCTGAAGGAGATCGGTGAAGTCTTGGGGTTCACGGAATCCCGGATTTGCCAGATCCACACCAAGGCGATTCTGAAGTTGCGGAACAAAGTCCGGTACTACATGAAGGACGCGAGCTGACTTCTCCCTCTCCGGAAGCCCGGATGGGAATCCGGGGGATGGGCAAGAAGGCCGGAATGGGGAAGAGGCGGCGGTAAAAAAGGCCCTTGATGAAAGACTTCCCGCTCCTGCAGGAGACAGGAAAATGCTGGATGACCTGGCGGCTTTGAACAAACTGAGCCAGATGAGCCCGACGGGAAAAATGAAGGACTCCAAGGAAGTCCTCAAGGGCAAAGAAATTCCCCGCCGGAAGAAGGGGAAGAAAAACGCCCCCGAGGATTCTCAAGAAGCCGTTTCCGCGGCGGCAGAGGAAAGAGAAGAAAAAGGGGGGTCCTCCCCCGCGGGCCGGGTCGTCGACATCATCATCTAAAACGTCAAGGAGGGCGGCATGAACCTCACGAACTTTGAAATCGGGTTGATTCTGGTGGAAGGAAGCATTCTTCTCTCCTTCCTCCTGACCTTTCTCTATTTGCGGAAAAGAGTGAACCCGGGTTGGGCCAGGCGGGTGAAAAATCCGGTGAGCGGGAAAGGCGGGCCCATCGATCTGGCCCGATTCCAGGAACTGCTGCGGGAAACGGAACTCCTCTCGCGGGAACTTTCCAAAAACCTGGAGGAAAAAAAGGAAATCACCCGGCGGCTCTTGGAGAGGCTGGACACGAAGATGGCGCATCTGGAAACCCTCATGAAACAGGTGAAAGAAAAGGAGAAAATCCAGGGGTATTCGATTCGGGAAGAGGAAAACCCGGGTTCGATCCTGGAACTGTCACGGGCCGGGATCGGGGTTTCCGATATCGCCCGGCGATTGGGCCGATCAAAAGAGGAAATCCAGCTGGTCTTGGACGTGACCCAGCTGACCCCGGAATTCAATAAAGGATAGAGAGATTCCTTGAACGCGATCAAAATACCCCCGCCGCCCTCCTTCCGGATCCTTCCGGACCCCGGTGCCGCTCCGGGGGGGAGAGTTCCCCCCTGAATCCGGGAGAAGTCCTCGAAGGGACGATCCTGGCCCGCAAAGAGCCGGATCAATTATTCATCCGGATCAAAGGCCAGGATCTTTGGGCGCAGAGTCAAGTCCCGCTGCCGGCCGGCAGAAAAATTTCCCTCAAGGTCGAGGCCGTCGCCCCGCAGGTCCTCTTGCGGCTTCTTTCCGCGGCGGAGGAAGGGGAGGCTGCGTCTCTCGGGCAGCTCAAAAAGATCCTGGGGGAGAGCGTTCCCTTGAGAATCTTGGGAGAAAAAATTTCGGCGCTGGGGAAGACGAACTTCGACTCCTTTCCGGCCGAAGTTCAAAAAGGAATGCAGGAACTGAGGGGAGCGCTCGCGCAATTTGCCCCGCCTTTCCTGACCGATCCCCGAACCCTCCGGGAAAAAATCTCCCAATCCGGCCTCTTTTTGGAGAGCCGGCTAAAGGAGTTGATCCAGGAAGGGGGAGAAGAGGGGGTTCTGCAAGCCAGTCGGCAGGATCTGAAAGGGCTTATGCTCAAGCTGAAATCTCTTCTCCAGGAGGCTTCCGCCCTTGAAGGGGGAAATAGACCGGTCTTGTCCAAGGCGGAAGAGGGGATTCAGGCCCTGGACCCCTACCTGCAAAGAATCGAGGCGTATCAGCTCCTGAACCAGCGGTATGGGGATTCTTCCGAAAAATGGCTCCTTCTTCTCCCCCTCTGGTTTGGACAGGAGCTGCAGTTTCTGGAAATGAGCGTGGGATTTTCCAGGGAAGAAGACGCCTCCTCCTCGAAGGAGGAGACCTCGCTCCTTTTCCTGCTGAGCCTGCCGGAGTCGGGAAAAATCAAGATCGAAGTGAGGATTCGAAAAGACGACCTCTTTTGCCGATTTCATCCCGCGGCCCCGTCCTTCCGGGAGGAAATTCAAAGAAACATACCGGAGCTCGAGAACCGTCTGCGGGCTCTGGGATTTCACCCTTCCTTTTCCGTTTCCGAGGGCGGCCTGGAAGAGGAGGAAGAAGCGATCGTGAGCCGCCTGGATGAAAGCGGCGAAAATTTAGTGAGCCTGATCATCTGAAAAATATGGTCAAGAGAAACGAAAAACGCCCTTTGCCGAAAGCGGTCGCCCTTCGTTATCGGCCCCCCCGGGACCCGGCGCCCAGAGTCATGGCCAAAGGGGCGGGGCTGGTGGCGCAGAAAATCATCGATTTGGGAAGAAAACACGGGGTTCCCATCCAGGAGGACCCTGGATTGATTCAAATCCTGGCCCAGCTGGATTTCTATCAGGAGATTCCCCCGAAAATATACGCGGTGGTCGCCGAAATCCTGGCCTTTGTTTACAGGCTGAACCGGCAGGGGCCGGCGGCCCCCAAGGAAAGCGGGTAGGCAATTATTTCCCCCTCCCCGGAGCGGAGCGGGGAAAGGAGATTAAATGGAGATGGAGAGCAAGAGGGCGGAGAGAAACAAATTAATAAAATCAAATGATTCCGATCGATTTCTTCAATACCCGAAGAAGCCGTCTTGGCGCAGGGGAGAGCGAATCTTGCTTCCCGGGTGGCATATTCTTTGCTGATAAGAGTTTAAAGAAGAGGAGGTTTTCATGGGAGACACCCAGGTTATTGCCGCCAACGGACTTTTACGGCAGGAGCAGCGTTTCAACCTGATCGCCAACAACCTGAGCAACATCCAGACGGCGGGCTTCAAGAAGGATGTGCCGGTCTTCTCGAAAATCCTTTCGCAGTCCACCGACCGGTTTGGAGGCGGCGGAAACCAGAGTTCCGTAACCCTTTTCCAGCAGGGGGATTTGCAGAGAACGGGAAATGATTTGAACCTGGCGGTCGAAGGAGAGGGGTTCTTTAAGATTCAGACCCCTTGGGGGGTCCGGTATACCCGCAATGGAAATTTTGGGATGAATCAAGCCGGAACCCTGATCGACGGGAACGGATTTCCCGTGATGGGCAGCCGCGATGAAATCAACCTGCGGGGGGGAAAAACTATTCAGGTTCGGCCGAATGGCGCCGTCCAGGCGGACGGGCAGGAGGTGGATCGGATTTCCCTGGTCACGTTTGCGGACCTCCGGGTTGTTCAAAAAGAAGGGCACACTTATTTCCGGGCGGCCGAAGGGCAGGAAGAGATCGAGGCTTCGGGCAGCCAGGTCGTCCAGGGGGCGCTGGAGTCCGCCAATGTGAACGGCATCGAAGAGATGATCCGTCTGATCGACGCCCAGCGAAGCTTCGAAGCCTGCCAACGGGTCATTCAGGCCCAAGACGAGTTGAACGGAAAAGCGGTCAACGAGCTGGGAAGACTTTAAACATCCATAAAAAAGGGGGGTAACGAATCATGATGAGAGGACTTTGGACCGCGGCCACGGGCATGACCTGCCAGCAGACGAACCTGGATGCGGTGGCCAACAACCTGGCCAATGTCAACACCGGCGGCTTTAAAAAGAGCCGGGTGAACTTTCAGGACCTGATGTACCAGAACCAGCGCATGCCGGGAGCGGCCACCTCCAGCGGAGGACAGCTGGCCGCGGGAATCCAGGTGGGCATGGGGGCCAAGGTGGTGTCGGTCGAAAAGATTTTTAACCAGGGCGACTACACCCAGACAAAGAACCAGCTGGACATGGCCCTGGAAGGAAAGGGGTTCTTCAAGCTGTTGAACAACGGGAAGGAAGTTTACACCCGGTCCGGGGCCTTCAAGCTGGACCGGGATGGATTTGTCTGTGACAGCAATGGAAACCGCCTTCAGCCCGAATTCGCCATTCCGGCGAGAACGGCGACGATTACCATTGAACCCGGCGGACGGATTGTCGCTTCGGGGGCCGATGGGCGAGAGCTGGGGAGCACCCAGATTCAGCTGTTCAACTTTCCTAATTCCGCGGGCTTGCGATCGATCGGACAGAACCAATTCATACCCACGGATGCTTCCGGGGACGCGGTCCAGGGAAATCCCGGGGTCGATGAGTTCGGGACAATTCTGCAGGGATATCTCGAAATGTCCAATGTGGACGTGGTGGAGGAAATGATCAATATGATCATGGCCCAACGGGCTTATGAGATCGGCTCCAAGGTGATCCAGGCCGGGGACGATATGCTGCAAATGGCGACGAACCTGAGAAGGTAGGAACGTGGGATGAGAAAAAAATGGATCGGTGTTTTGCTGGTTTTTCTCGGGCTTGCCGCCCTGTTCGTGGCCGAGGCGGAGTGCGGCGCGGGGCCGAATTTGGCCGTTCAATTCAAAGCCCGGGCCAAGGTTCAGAAAGAAACCATTTGCCTTGCCGACATCGCCACGGTAAAGGGGGCGCCCCGTTCCTGGGTCGATAAAATCGGCCGGCTCCGGATTGGCGAATCCCCCGATGTGGGGGAGGTGCTGGTTCTTTCCCGGGAAGACATCGCTTCCCAGGTGCGGAAAGCCAACTTGTCTTCGTACATTTCCTCCCAAAACATCCCGGAACAGATTGAGGTGGTCCGGGAAGGCCGCCTGGTGGAAAAGGACGAGATGGTTCAGATTCTTGAGGAAAACCTGAGAAATATCCTTCCCGATCCCAAGCGGATTCTTGTGGTGCAGGAGGTCCAGGGATTCGACCCCTTTTTCCTGCCTCCGGGGCCCTATTCCAGTGAAGTGATCCTGCCGGAATCGGCCCACCGGGGCGGTCCGATGGCGGTTACCGTCTCCTTTTTCCAGGAGGGGCGTTTGATTCAAAAGAGCCGGGTTCGCGTCCGGGTGGAAATCCAGGGCTTTGTGGTCGCAGCCCGCAACGGCCTGCGCCGGCACCAGGAGATCACGGAGAGCGATGTGCACCTGGTCAAAAAGAACCTGAACCTCCTTCCTCCCGATGTGCTGACCGATCCAAAAGAAGCGTTAGGCAAAAGATTGACCCTGTCGGTCAACGGACAGGAGGTCCTGCGCCGTTCCGCGGTTGAGATTCCCCCCCTGGTGAAAAAGGGCGACCGGGTTCTCCTGATTATCGACAACAGTTATTTTAAAATATCGACCTTCGGAGAGGTAAAGGAGGACGGTCGCCGGGGAGACTGGGTTAAGCTGACGAATATATCCAGCAAAAAAGAGGTATACGGCCGGGTGGTGGATGCGCATACGGTCCAGGTCGAATTCTAAAGAAGGAGTCGGAAGGAATGAAAGAGAAAAGCCGGATTGCTTTACTCATCGGGGCTTTGGTCTTTGGAGTTGCCGGGTGCGTCACAACGGACCCAACCGCGAAGACGGAACCGATTCAGAGGCAGGAACCTACGAATCTGCGAGCGACGGCGGAGGGATCCTTGTGGGCGCCTCAATACCCATTGAACTATTACGCCGATGTCAAAGCCCGAAATGTAGGCGATATCGTCACGATTAATATCGTGGAATCGGCTAAGGCTTCGAAAAATGCGACGACGAAGACGTCTCGGAATTCTGGTTTGGAAGCAAGCTGGGCCGGGGTTTTCGAACAGATGGCGGGAAACTGGGCCGCCGGAAGCGCGAAGGTTGATTTTGGAAACCAACATGATGGCAAGGGCGAAACGACCCGCAGCTCCTTTTTGAACGCCTATATCACCACGCATGTGGTGGATGTAATGCCGAATGGAAATTTGTTCATCCGGGGGACCCGGCAGGTGCAGGTGAACAATGAAAACCAATTTATCCGCGTCGAAGGGCTGGTTCGGCCGGAGGACATTTCTTCCAATAATGTCGTCCTTTCCACCTTTGTGGCCGAGGCCAAGATTGAGCTGTCCGGGCAGGGCGTGGTGAGCGACAAACAGCAAGTGGGTTGGCTGACCCGGATTTTGGACCTGGTCTGGCCATTTTAATCGATCTCCTGCCGCAGAGCACAGCGCGGCAGAGCCGCAGCCAAAAACCATTAGCCACAGAGGGCACAGAGATCACAGAGCTACACATAGAATCCTCCTTCATCCCTCTCCCCCGTCCACGGGGGAGAGGGGAGGGTGAGGGGGAGTGCCCAGAGGAAAAGGCTTAACAAAATTTACAGATTCTGAACGTTAGTAGCGCAGAGGGCGCAGAGAAATTATGACGCCAAAAGATCGGCAGGGAAAAAAATTGAGTCAAGGGTGTGATTCCGTGATGAAGAAGTTCGGGAAAGGAGCCTGTTCGTGAGAAAGAGCAGAGCCTTATGGCTGTTATGCGCAGTTCTTTTTCTGTTTTCTTCCCCGGCCTGGGGAGCCCGCCTGAAGGATATTGCTTCTTTCAAGGGGATCCGCAGCAATCAACTGGTAGGATACGGATTGGTCGTGGGACTGAACAAAACGGGTGATGATGCAACCAACAGCGAGTTCACCATGCGGACGATCGTGAATATGCTCCAAAGAATGGGGATTCAAGTCAGTAATGAGCGCATCGCCCAGCTCAAACTCAAAAATATCGCGGGAGTCATGGTGACCGCCACCCTTCCTCCCTTTGCCCGAAACGGGAGCCGAATCGATGTCCACGTCTCTTCCATCGGGGATGCCAGCAGCCTTTCCGGGGGAACCCTGCTCATGACGCCCTTGAAGGGGGTTGATCAACAGGTCTATGCCTTGGCCCAGGGGCCGATCGCGGTGGGGGGGTTTGCGATTTCCGGAGCCTCCGGGAGCGGGGTGCAGAAGAATCACCCGACCGTAGGAATTATTTCCAAGGGCGCGCTCATTGAAAAAGAGATTCCCATGGCCCTTAACGGGAAAAAGGAGTTGACCCTCAGTCTTTTCAACCCGGACTTCACGACTGCGGAGAAAGTCATGGGAGCCATCAATCAGTCAACAGGAGGAACCTACTCCCGCTGTCTGGATTCGGGAACCGTATTGATCGCCGTGCCGGAAAACTTTCAGAATCGCGTGGCGGAGTGGATCTCCTCCCTCGAAAAGCTGGAGGTCGTTCCCGACGCAGTGGCAAAAGTGATCCTGAACGAACGGACCGGGACCGTGGTCATGGGGGAAAACGTCCGGATTTCAACGGTGGCGGTTGCCCATGGAAGCCTGAGCATCCTAATCAAGGAAAAATTGAATGTTTCTCAACCTCTTCCTTTTGCGCCGGAAGCCCCGGCAGGGACCCGCCCGGGCGCGGTTCCTCCCCGGGAGGGGACCGGCGTGGTGGTGGTGCCGGGAGGGGCCACGGTGGTGACGCCGGAATCCAGCGTGAGCGTTAAAGAAGAAGGCGGCCCTTTGCTTGTCGTGTCCAGCGGCGTCAACTTAGGGGAAGTCATCCGGGCCCTCAACGCCATCGGGGCGACCCCCAGGGATCTGATTGCCATTCTGCAGAGCATCAAGGCGGCCGGGGCTTTGCAGGCCGAACTCGAAATCCATTAAGGCCTCAAGATTATGGATAAAATGCCGATTATTAATCATATCCGCACGGGAGAAATCCTGCCTTCCGGATCCAAATCCGGGGCGGGGGGGGTCGACCCGGAAAAGCTAAAAAAGGCCTGTACCGAGTTCGAAGCCCTATTTGTTCAGGAAATCTTGAAATTCATGCGCCAAACCATACCTCAATCCGGCCTGGCGGGTTCCGGCGCGGGGAAAGAGGTTTATCAATCCTTGCTGGACCAGGAGCTGAGCAAAAACCTGGCGAAAAAGGGGGGGCTCCGGATCGGCGAAATGGTTTACAAGCAGATGTTGCGCAAAGAGGAAAAGAAGACGCCTTCTCCCGGGCCCATGAACGCGGTTTCCCCAAAGAATCCCGAGTCCGAAGAGCGGTGAGGTAAAGGATGGAATCCCAGATTCGAGAGGTGGCGCGCCTGCTGGAAGAGGAAATCTCGCGTTACGAGAAGCTGGTGGCGGCCTTGAAAAAAGAAGCGGACGATTTGAGGCAAGGGTCTCCGGAGGACTTGCTTATGTCCGTGAAAAAGGTATCCGAGCAGGCCGAGGCGATTTCTCAAATCCACCAGGAAGTTCGCGGGAAAGTCGGAAAAATTTTAAATTCCGCGGGAGACGAAAGGCTGGAAAAATCTCTCAGGGACTTGATGCTTCAACTTCCGCCTCAGGAAGCTCAGCGGCTTCAAAGATATCAAGGGACCCTGGATAAGCTGAAAGGCTGGGTGATGCAGATCAACTCGCGGAACAAAGCATTTATCCGGGAATCGATGGCCCACTGGAAGGATCTTTTTTCCTTGTTGAATCCTGCGCATGCAGCCTCCCCGGTATACGTGCCGAATGGAAAAAGGAATCCGTCCAGGCAACCGCCCGTTTCCCTGGATCGAAAGGTTTAGCCATGTCCGGAATCAGCAGTGTTTTGAATATCGGCCGGGACGCCCTGCGGACCTACGAACTGGCCATGCAGGTCACAAGCCACAATATCGCCAACGCCCTCACCCCCGGCTACACGCGCCAGCAAATTGCCCTGGAATCCCAGAGTCCGGTGAATCTCGCCGGATTGCAGCTGGGAATGGGCGTGAAAGCGGGGTCGGTCGGACAGGCGTTCGACCAGTATACGACGCGAAGCATTCAGCAGAACTCTTCCGCCCTGGCGGAAAACGAAGCGAAGGCGACGGCGCTTTCCTATTTGGAAACGATTTTCAACGAAGCTACGGGCCAAGGGCTGAACCAGGCCATGGCGGAATTCTGGAACGCCTGGCAGGATTTGACCGGAAACCCCGGGGGAATCCCGGAGCGGACCGCCTTGCTTCAAAAAGCGGAAGCCCTAACAACCCAGTTTCGCTCCATGAGCGCGGACCTGAACCAGGTCGGGCAGAGCATGAACACCAACCTCGGGGCTTCGATTCTGGACTTGAATCAAACCGCCCGCCAGATCGCTTCGTTGAACGAGAAGATCGTGGCTTCCGAGAGCGACGGGACCACGGCGAACGATTTAAGGGACCAGAGAAACAATTTGTTGGAAAAGATGTCCGCCTTGATCGGAATCAACCATTACGAAAACGAAAACGGTTCTTTGGCGATTACCTCGGCGAACGGGAATCTCTTGGTGGATGGAACCCGGTCCTGGGAATTGAACCAGGTGGGCGAACAGATTTATTGGAACGGGATTCCCACGGATCTGAGCGCCGAACTCAGCGGCGGAAAAATCGGGGGCTGGCTGGATATCCGCGATGAGATCGTTCCCCAGTATTTAGCGAACCTGGATGAATTAGCGGGGAGCCTGATCCAGGGGATCAATGCTTTGCATACGGGCGGCTACGCTTTGTCCGGGGCCACGGGGCTCAATTTCTTCGAACCCCTGACCAATCCGGTTCCGGGGGATTTCACCGGGGCCGCGGCCTCCATCGGGCTTTCCGGGGATGTATCGGGAGACCCGGCGAGGATTGCCGCCGGCGGGCTCTCCGGGGCTCCGGGAGATAATGAAAATGCGCTCCGGATCTTAAGCCTGCAAACGAACAATGCCATCCAGATCCGGAAATGGACCTACGAAGGGCGGGGGGCGAATATCTCCAGCATTGTCCAGACCACGACCCTGGAAGATTACTATCGGAGCTTAGTCGGCGACATGGGGATTTTGACAAGCGGCGTAAGCCAGGACCGGGATTTCGCCCAGACCCTGATCGACCGCCTGAGCGAGGCGCGGGATGCCGTATCCGGGGTGAATTTGGATGAGGAAATGACCGAGCTTATGAAGATTCAGCGGGCCTACGAGGCTTCGGCCAAATTGATTGCCATCACCGATGAAATGATGCAGGCTCTCATGCAGGTTCGTTAGGGGAAAACCATGCGAGTTTCGACGCAAGCGTTGTACCGGGGGATCGAGCAGCGGCTACTCACCTTGGCCGACCAATTAAAAAGATCCGAGGAAAAAGTAGCCACAGGCAGGAACATGAACCGTCCTTCCGACAACCCGGTGGGGTTAGTGAGCGCCCTGGGGTTGCGCAACAGTCTGTCCCGCATCGAGCAGTACCAGCGGAACATGGATATGGGCAAGATCTGGCTGGATCTGAGCGGCACGGCGATCGAACAGGCCGCGAAAGTGGCCCAGCAGGCCCAAGCGATCGCCCTGAATTTGCAGGATGGAACCCAGTCGGCGGAGATGCGGAGCACCCTGGCCAACGAGGTAGGCCTTCTCCTGGATCAGGCGGTCAGCCTGGGCAACACCCAGCTGGCCGGGAAATACATCTTCGCCGGTTACAACACCAACACACAGCCTTTCACCAAGACCCAGGTCGGCGGGAGCGAGGCGGTCCAATACAACGGGGACGGCAGTGATTTTCAGATCCAGGTGGGGCCCCAGGAATCTCTGGAAATCGGCAAAAACGGGCAGGAGCTTTTCGTGAACTCGGAATTCTTCAACTCCCTAATTCGGCTGAAAGAGGCCATTGAGAGCAACGACCCAACGGCGATTCAGCAGGAGGCCACCCGCCTTCAAGGGGTTGAGGACTTCTTCAGCGCCCAAGTTTCGGATATCGGCATCCGGCAGGGCCGGATTCTGGAGAAGCAGGATATTCTGAAAGGACTGAAGCTGAACTTCCAAAACCAGATCGACGATTTGGAAAACGCGGACATGGCCCAGGCGATATTGGAAGTACAGGAAAGACAAAACGCCTATGAAGTCGCCTTAGCGGCCTCGAGCGAAATCATGAAAGTGAGCCTGCTGGATTATCTCCGATAGGTCGAAATACCTCCAGCCAAAGGAATGCCAAAATGAAAAAGCCGGCCTGAGCCGGCTTTTTCATTTTGAAGCAGTAATTCTATTCCCTGCTCGACTCCACCAGGATCTCCTGAATCATTTTCGCCGCGATGTCTTCGGCGCTGACCTGATAACGGCCTTCGGCGACCGCCTTTTTGAGGGCCGCCACTTTTTCCGACCGAATATCCGGAGTCTGCGCCAAAATGTCTTGGATCTTCTTCAATTCCCGGGATTGGGAGGAAATTTCCACTTTGTCTCCGGCAGTACCGGCTTTTTCTCCATCCTGGGGACCCTGCGCTTTTTCAACCGGGGCGGACTTGTTCCCCTGGTTGATATATTGAACGGCCTGGTCATTTTTGAGATCGGAAATCTTCATTCAAGCTCCCCCTTTTTTGGCGATCCCTGGTTATTTGTCAAAGATTTGACGGGTTCTTGAAAACTCCTGGCGGCAACAAGCTGCTTCTTGCTTTCTTCGGAAATCGTGACCACGTCTTTCGGGACCAAATCTTTCGCCTTTCCGGTGGAAACACGAGTTCTTACCGCCAACTGCTGGTTATAAGCCTCGATGATTTTTTTGGTATTGAAAGGGGTTATAACCATAATCCGCTCGTCATAACTCTTGTCGTCAGGAGACGATGGGAACTTAAGGACTTTTTCTTACCGGCAAAGCCATTATAACCATTTAATATTATGTGGTGTTTTATTCTGAAAAGAAAAAAAGCATAAAAAAGCGATAAATTGACACCCCCAATCCCAATCGCCTCCAAACCTGATTAGGAACGAAAATTCATGATCTTCAACATGGCGAGGATAGGGGATTATACGATTTTGGAGATGCCGCTGTATTGATCACCCGAAGAGCTCATTTTATTTCCAAAAGAATCTTGACCGCAAAATTGAAAAACGATGTGGGATGGATCCAGGGTGCCGGTTCCTGACGCATTCTGGGCAATGGTAAAGGTGACAATGGCGGTTTGATTTTCAAAATCATAGCGAACCCGGTTTGGAAAGAAGGGAATCTCTATTTCTGTTTCGGTAACCGGCATACCCCAGTTGTAGGCCCCCCCTTTAATGGCCGCGGTCGCCCGGCTGATCTGCCAGTTATACCGATTCTCCACCGAGGCGATATCCATTTCCTTGCTGAAAATGAATTTCATCGTGAATTCTTGCGAGGCATTGGGAGAAGAGAGGTATGAATTGAGGGCGCTTATCGACGTTCGGGGACCGCGAGTTGTATCGAAACCGGTATCGCTGTAACCAACGAGAAATTCGGGTTCAGATGATTGGTAAATGTAGTTATTGAGGACAAGGGCCAGGGAAGGGTCTTTATCCTGCAAGAAGTTTGCCTGGTCATAGGCTTCGTCGACTCGGCCGAGATCAGTAAGCGCATACCCTAAATCCACACGGGCGGAGAGAAAATCTTCTTTCAAAGTAATTACCTTCTCAAATTGTTCGATCGCCTTTTCATATTCCCCCGCTTGATACTGGGCCTGTCCCAGGCCATAGAATCCGCCATATTCTCCGGGAGCAAGATGGATAATTTTTTCAAATTGAGCCTGGGCATTATCTAATGAACCTTTGGCCAAGTAAGCCTGCCCGAGACTATATAGATAGGCCGTGGAATTGGGTTCAACGCGGAGAGCCGATTGGTATGATTTTATAGCTTGCTCTGGGTCGCCCTCCTCAATGAAAATATTTCCCAATTTGTTAAAGAGATCCGCCCGATTCGGAGATTGGCGGAGGGCGGATTGGTAGGCCTTGATGGCTTCCTTATTATTTCCCAGCTTAAGAAAAGCCATTGCCAAATAATCATAGGCATTCAAGGCATTTTCAGACTGGGGGGATAGACTAATCGACCTTTTGAATTCCCGAACTGCGCCGTTGTAATTTCCGTCCTGAAAAAAATCAATTCCCCTGGAAAGGGCGCTTTGGGAAAGGGCATCCATTTGGGCGGGCTGCTGGGCCAGGGCTGAAAATAGGGCGTCTGAGGAAATTCCGTTTACCATTCATTCCGCTCGGTTTTGCAGTCATACCAGATATTCATCTGTCTTTCGTTTCGGCAGAGTGGTTCTCTCCATTCACCTATATTTTCTCAATGACATTCCGCTATCAGGAAGAGAGAGCCCTATCGTTGGTTCAGCACAGATTTACGACGGATAGCTATCGCCCGCCTTGACAATCCATCTCCATTCTAATTCCCGAATTCAGAAAATCATTCACCGGCCAAATCCATGGGGGGTCTTGTTAGGCGTTAGGTGCGCGTACCCCTCAGTCCGGCAGCGATATTTAGGTTGATGTTGATAATTGCGGTCAGCATTTCCGGCGTCGGGAAAGACAGGAGCTCGAAGATTCTTTTATCGACAAAGGCGCTTAAACTCAGAAGATCTTCTCTCAATTTCTTGGGAAGGGGGTTGTCGGGCTTAGCCAGCTCAGCCTGGAAAAGGGTCCAAATCTTCTGATTATATTTCAGGGCATCTTCCAACATTTCCTCGCGTTTGGGGTCGTTCCAATTGTTCTGGCAAAAATTCAGCTTCATGGCTGCCTTTGAAAGCACTTCGGCTTCCAATTCCCTGCCGGAAAGGGTAGCCTTCTGCATGTTTCTATAGGTTTCCAGTTGCGCGCCGTGCATGCCTTACAGCCTCCTCCTCATATTCAATCAATTTTTTGGCTACTTTTAATGCCTGGTAATAGTGGTTGTTCAAAATAAGGTCGCTCATTCGGTCGATGAGCGGCAGCGTGCTCGGCGCAGCCTTGATTACGCCTTTTACCAATGACCAATACGCATTATGGTGCCAGGCGAGATTAACCGGCTCAATGTACATGAGCTGAACGACCAAATAGATCCGCCGGCAGGGAGTAATGGCTTGACTTTCCGTCAAAATATCCTTCTGGCGGAGGATCGGGACATTGTTTTCAACGAGAAAACTCGCCGCATTTTTTCCGTTCGTAATAACGGCGCCCCCGACGATGATCCGCTCCCCGGGTCTTAGGTTGATCTTCAAGGCCATAAAACGACTCCCAAGAGAAGGTCCCGATCGGCAATCAAACTCGCTTTTTGCGCTGACAAACGATGCATGACTTCTTTACTTTTTTCTTCGATCATCGTTTCATTATATTCATTGGGATTTACGAGCTTACAATCTTTTTCAATCTTTTCTTTCTTTTGGACATCATATTCATCATAGCGCTTTTTTATTTTCCGGTTCAATATTTTTTGGCTCTCTCGAAGTTCCTTTTGAAGTTTACACAAATCCTGCCAGGCCGCCTCAATTTCCAGATCCGTGGCTGTTTCCGATAAATGGGGAATTTTCAAGTCATTCAAAGAGGCCTTCAAGAGGAATTCAATATATTTTCTGGAATATCTTGGTCTGGAGATAAGCGTAAGGGTGTTCGGTTTATTTCGTCAAAGCTTCCTCCCGTGGAGGGAGGGTGAGCTGATCCATCATTTTGCGGAAAAAACTGAAGGCTCGAAGAGCCTGAACCCGATCTTCGCTTCCCGGAGGAAAGGGAGGGAATTGTTTGATAATCCGCTCCAACCGCTCTTTCATTTGTTCGAAATAGCTGTCGAGCTTTTCAAACCGCTTTTCAAAGGCCTTCTGGATTTTTGCCAACTCGTTGATATTGTCATTAATTTTTTGGAGTTCAACGAACGCCGACTGAGAATGTTTGATTCCCTCTTCCGGCCCCTCTCTGCGAATAGGGGGACCCCCGGTTTCCCTTCCCGGAGACTTGGAAATGGCCATCGGTTGGGAAAAATTCACCGCAGATATGGGAAAAGACAAAGTGTTGATATTATCGAGTCCCATGCTTCTCTTACCTCAGAGAGCATTCAGGGGAGGACGAATCCCCCCCTGAATGGTTAGGGTTAGAACAGGCGCAATACCGACTGGGCGGCCTGAGAGGAAAGGCTCAAGGCGGTAACGCTCAGAGACTGACGGGTCTGGAGCATCAACAGATTCGCCCCTTCCTCGTTCATGTCGGCAAGAGTCAGCTTGTCCGCACCTCCGGTCAGGGTGTTGATCATTTGGCTGGTGAATTCCATCCGGGTGTTCACCACGGCCAAATTGGTGGACAGGCTTTTGGATTGCGTCCGCAGGGTGGTGGAGGCAGCATCCAGATCAGTGATGGCGGTCTGGATATTAGCAGGGGCTGCCCAAGCGGCCGCCGCAGCGTCAATCCCTAATCCCGTAGTTGCGCTGGCATCGAACCCGCTGATCGCCAGAGAGCTTGTGCCGCCTTCGTTGAAGACCACCGTCAAGGTGGAAGTGGCGTCGAGAAGGTTGGTTCCTTTGTAATTCGAGTCGCTGGCAAGCGAAGTAATCTGGCCCAGAAGGGCATCGAACTGGGCTGCCAAGGCGCTTCTTTCGGCCAAATCAGAGGTTGCAAGGGCGGCATTGGCCAGAGATTTGCCCTGGGCAATCAGGTCCTCAATCGCGGTAATACCAGAGTCTGCGGCTTTGACGATCTGAATCGCTTCGTTCATGCTGTCTTTCAGACCGGAAAGGTCGTTCGCGCGGTCCATGTACCCCTTGGCGGCGAAATAGGCGATGGGGTCGTCCAGGGCGGTGTTGACTTTCTTCCCCGTGGCCAGACGGGTCTGGGTCGTGTCAAACAGGCTAGAGGTGTTCTGGAGGGACAGGAGGTTCGCCCTCATGCCGGCGGTCAGGGTGATGTTGCTAAGAGCCATTCTTTTTTCTCCTTTTCTAGGATTTTTTTATTTTGGCAATTCTTGCCAACTCTTTATTGCCGAGTGATCGGCTTTATCCAAGGTGAGCCGCGGTCGAATCCCCTCTCCCTTCCCCCTCTCCAGACCAGTTTGGGCCCATGCCTTTTGCAAAACTTATCGGCGACCCTCTCCGGGGCTTTAGGGTTTTTTTGAAAATTTTCTTTGGCCTAAAGGGCTGGGGGGCGCGTGCCGATGAATTGGGAAAACCCGGTTAGAAAAAGGTTGCCGGAAGAGTTAGGAAATAAGGGGGTAACTACACCAGGAATCCGAATTTTGCCAATTTGTTTGTAAAAGGATAAATAAAAGGTATGAATTTCAGCCATCCTTCAGATACCATCCAAATCCTGATCGCCGAAGATGACGATTCCTTCCGAGAAATCATTCAGGATTTCTTAAAGAGCCCCCAGCGGCTCATCTTTAGCTTCAAAAACGGGCAGGAAGCCATCCAAGCCTTGCGGAAAGACATTTTTGATCTGGTCATAACCGACCTCATGATGCCCGGCGCCGATGGGATGGAGGTCTTGAGAGAGGCTAAGGAGAGAAATCCGGAAAGCGTCGTGATTCTGGTTACCGGCTACGCCTCCCTGGATTCGGCTCTCCAGGCTATCCGCGGCGGCGCCTACGATTACATCCGCAAGCCGTTCAAGCTGGACGAGCTTGAGATCGTGGTGAAGAACGCCTGCGAGAAAATCATGCTGGTCCGGGAAAACAAGGGGCTTCTACGGAGGCTGAAAGAAGCAAAGGAGGAAATGAAGCGGCGGGAGCTTTCTCCCGGAGGAAACCCCTCACCAAACTTGGAGCCTCTCCCGGCGGCGACGAATCGAAGGATTTCCGAAATGGATGTTTTTTTGAATCAAATGGCCCCTCCCAGCTATGAACTTCCCCTCCAAGAGCCCCGTGAAAAGGCCATCCAGGATCTCGAAAAACTGATTCAACTGAGGAAAGAAGGATTTATTGACGCTCTGGAATTCTACAGCTTAAAGAAAATGCTGCTGGAGCCTGCTCAGGATTGATTCTTTCCGCCCGCTGACCATCCTCGCCAAATTGTTTCCTCCGCTGACGTAACCCTTCAGTCACGGGTGGGAAGCCGCTACGGATTTAGGTCCGGCGTGAATACCAGGAGGTGCCCTGGCCTGGGGGTCCGGGCGCTACGCTTGGAATCATAAGGCGCTGATTTCTTCGTGGAGGGGGCGGGGGCCAAGGCCTCCCGCCGCTGATATCGGAGGCTCAGGGTTTTCTCCGAGTCTCTGCCCATCCCGACCGATGCTTCCGGCGCGTACCGCCCAAACCCCCAGGCCAACAACAAAGCCTGCTGCCCCCCCGTCACTGAATGGGTACCCGCCGACCCTTTTCTTTATGGGTTTTTTCCCGCCGATATTGTAAAATCTTGAAAAACAATCCGTCTTTATTCCGAAGGAGGGTTCCGGATGGGCAGAGAAGGTTTGGGAAAGGATTCAGATCAGCTTCGGAATCTTTCCGCCGAGAAGCTGTTGGCGGCCGTTATCGACCAGCATAAAATTTCCGTCTTGGGAACCCTGGTCAAGGGGATCGTCCACAATTTCAACGGGGCACTCCAGATTTTGTCGATGCGCATGGAACTGCTGCAGCGCCTGCTGGCCCCGGACAAAGGGGAGACCTTCCGCGCCGCTCGGGAGCAGGTGGATCAGGGTTTGGGGCAAATCGATCATTTTCGAGGGTTGATCGAAGCCTTAATGAGGAAAGGAATCCATGACGAATCGGAAGGGCTTCAGTTGATCCAGCCCAATGACCTATTGGAGGAGTGCCTTGCCCTTCTGTATCACAATCTCTTTTTTAAACATCAGGTCCGGGTGAATAAGAATTTATCCTCCGCCCTGCCCCTTTGCAGAGCGAGTTACGCCGATCTGAGCTTGGGAATATGGAGCCTCCTCCAGAACGCCCTTGAGGCCATGGAGAGCTCGCCTGCCAAAGTGCTAACGGTGGGGACGGAAACGGACGGCAAACAGGTCCAAATCCTGATCCGAGATACGGGATGCGGCATCCCGAAGGAGAAGGAACCCCGTCTCTTCGAACCGTTTTTCACCACTAAAAACGGTAGGCATCCCGGGCTGGGTCTTTTCATCACCCGGGTCGTTTTGCGAAATTGCGGGGCGACCGTTGACTTTTCTTCGCGGGAAGGGGAAACGACTTTTGCGGTCTACCTGCCCACCTCTGTAGGCCGGGGGAATTGAACCGCCGGGGGGACCGTTGGCGCTTTTTCCTCGGGGGGTTCGGTCTCGCCTTCTTTCGTACTCAGGACGACCACATCGACCCGCCGGTTTTGCATTCGACCCTCAGGATTTTTGTTCGGGGCAATCGGGCGGAATTCCCCGTATCCGGTGGCGGATATTTTTCCGGGAGGGATGGAGTGATGGGCCAGGAGGTACCGGACAATGCTGGTGGCCCGGGTGGTGGATAGCTCCCAGTTGGACGGGAACTGATAGTTGTTGATCGGAATGCTGTCGGTGTGCCCCTCGACCCGGATATGGTTGGGAATTTTTTCCAGGGATTTCCCCAAGGCGTTGAGGATCGGGGTAAATTCCTGGCGGAGCGAGGCTTCGCCGGACTTGAAGAAAAACGCTTCGGGGACGCGAATGACCAACCCTCTCTTGTCGATGAGGTATTTGATTTGACTATCGGAAGGAGGATTGCTTTTCCCGACTCCGCCGGTCAGCTTTTCCACCTCCCTTTGGATTTCTTCGGACAATTTCTGAAAAGACTCCACCTCTGAGGTCTTGATCTGCCCTTCCACGTTGCCGATAATGGTGGGATTGAAAGAAACCGTTCGATTCGTAAAGGCCCCGGATTCGCGCTGCGATATTTGGACGGGAATCAGAGACCCCAGGGCCCGCTGCAAGGACTCGACGGCGGACCCCATTTTCTGCTCGTCGACGCGGGACATGGCATACAGGGTGACGAAAAAAGCGAAAAGCAGGGTGATAAAATCCGCATAGGAAACCAGCCAGCGCTCCAGATTTTCATGCTCTTCTTCATGTTTTTTTCTCTTACGAGCCATAGAACCCTTATCTTAGATTTTTTCCGCCGGGCTTTTCCAAGGCGGTTCTACGGCGCGGGAGCCGCAGGTTTTGCCAGGGCCTTCGGATTCTTGTTCTTCTGGAATTCCGAAAGGAAAGAGTATAGTTTTTCCTCAATCAGCCGCGGGTTTTCACCGGTGGAAACCGCAATCACGCCTTCGAGGATCATCTCCTTGATGATCATCTGATGCCGATGACGCACCTCCAGTTTGGTGGCGAAAGGCAAAAACAACAGGTTGGCTGAACCGACGCCATAAACTGTCGCCACAAAGGCCACGGCAATCCCAGCCCCCAGCTTGCTGGGGTCGTTCAGGTTTTCCATAACATGGATCAACCCCAAAACAGCCCCCAAAATGCCCACGGTGGGAGCATAGCCGCCGGCGGCCTTCCAGACTTTGGAATTGACCTTTCCATGTTCATCCAAATATTCGAGTTCCATCTCCATTGCCTCGCGGATGAGATGGGGCTCCACTCCGTCCACCGCCAGGGCAAGGGCTTTTTTCAAAAAAGGATCTTCAACGGCGCCGAGTTCCTTTTCCAAAGAGAGGATGCCCTCTTTCCGGGCTTTGTTGGCGTACTGGGTGATAAGCCCGATGATTTGGAAGGGATCCTGCGGCGGCTCTTTGAGGATGATTTTGATATCCTTGAAGGACCCGATCACGTTTTGGAAGGGGTAACTCAAAAAGACGGCTCCGAAAGTTCCCCCTAAGACGATGATGGCGGCGGTGAGCTGCATGATGGAGTGAAGGCTGCCCCCCTCCAAGGCCTGGCCGCCGAGAACAGCGCCTATTCCCAAAACGATCCCGATGATGGTTGCTTTATCCATAGAGGCAGTTATTCAATTGGGATGGAGGGGTTAAAGATGCGCCTCCGAAATTCGATAACCCGCCGGATGACCTCCTGGACTTTCTCCTGGACGGTAATCTTTTCGCCGTTGGAAAGGGTAATGATCGTATCCGGGGTTTCTTCAATGATCACGATTAAATCCGGGTTGATCACCACCGAGGTATGATTCAAACGGGTTAGGGAAATCATGACGCCGATCTTCTCCTGAATTTAAGTTTCCTATCGGCTGATAAGAGTTTGAACTTGAAGGAGTTTCGTGCCGGCGGGGAATTTTAAGAAGGCGGTTAGGCGGAGAGAGGCCTGGGTCGTAATCTTCGGTGGATTCGGAGGGCAACCCGTGGAACCGAAATGTCTGTCGGCTTGAAGGGCGGGCCCTGGAGTTTCCTGCCTTTAACCTCAAATTCGCGGGAAGGCGCTCAAGATCAACCTACGGGAAGCCGATTTATCATCCATAAAGCAATGCAGGTTTTTCCGATCCCGAAAGGGAGGGGTTCTTTGAAAAACCACCATATCCGGGACAGGGGGTTATAAGAGGGTTCGATCCAGGCTTCGATACTGGATGGCTTCAGACACATGGGCCGGGATGATCGTTTCCAGTTGGCCGAGATCGGCAATGGTCCGGGCGATTTTCAGGATCCGGGTGTAGGCTCGGGCCGAGAGTCCAAGCTTATCAATGGCTTTCTCCAGCAGGCTTTTCGAATCTTCCCCGATCTGGCAGTGTTTTTTCAGATGCCGGGAGGTCATTTGGGCGTTACAATAAAGGCGTTTCCCGGCGAAGCGGTCGCGCTGAATATCCCTGGCCGCATTAACCCGCCGCTTGACGGTTTCCGAGTCTTCACCGGAGGCTTCTCCCGTCAAATCCCGATACTTCACCGCCGGCACCTCGATGTGAATGTCGATGCGATCCAGGAGAGGACCGGATAATTTCGACCGGTAACGCAGGATTTGGGGCACGGTGCAGGTGCATTCTCGGTTCGGGTCGGTATAAAATCCGCATGGACAAGGGTTCATGGCGGCTACGAGCATGAAGGACGAAGGAAAAGTCAAAGAGGAAAGGGCGCGGGAAATCGTCACTTTGCCGTCCTCCAGGGGCTGGCGCAGGACTTCGAGGACGTTCTTCTTGAATTCGGGAAGTTCGTCCAAAAACAAGACCCCGTTATGCGACAGGCTGACTTCTCCGGGTTTGGGGATTTGACCGCCTCCGATCAGACCGGCATCCGAAATCGTGTGATGGGGGGAACGGAAGGGGCGATGGGCGATCAAGGCGCTTTGCGGCGGCAAAAGACCCATGACGCTGTAGATCCGGGTGACCTCAATGGCTTCTTCAAAGGACAGATCGGGCAGAATGGTGGGAATCCGTTTGGCCAGCATGGTCTTCCCGGCCCCCGGCGGCCCGATCATGACGATGTTGTGGCCGCCGGCGGCGGCAATTTCCAGGGCGCGTTTCACGTGCTCCTGCCCCTTGACCTCGTTAAAGTCTTCGGTGGAATGCCTCTGGCGGCTGAAGACTTCCTGCAGGTCCACCCGCGCCGGGGGTAGAGTCTTAACCTGGTTGAAGAAATCGACTACGTCGGATAAAACCTCAACCCCCAAGACCTCGATGCCCTGGACTACGGCGGCCTCCTCGGCGTTTTCCCGGGGAAGAATGACCCCGCGCTTCCGGGTCTCTTTTGCCGTCATAGCCAGGGAAAGCGCTCCGCGAATCGGTTTTACCCGGCCGTCCAAAGAGAGCTCCCCCAGGAGGAGAAATTCCTCCAGACGCTCTTTGCCGACAACCTCGAGGGCGGTGAGAATGCCGATGGCAATGGGCAGGTCAAATCCGGCCCCTTCCTTTTTCACATCCGCCGGGGCCAGATTCACGGTAATCCGCTTGGGAGGAAAGTCGTACCCGGAGTTCTTGATGGCGGATTTAACCCGCTCCTTCGATTCCTTTACGGCCCCGTCCGGGAGGCCGACCGTTGCAAATACCGGCAGACCCTGGGCGATATCCACTTCCACTTCGACAAGGTATGCATCGATTCCCAAAATCGACCCGCTGAGTACTTTTGCCAACATGCCGGACTCCTCTTCAGGCGGAATGAAAACCGGGTTTGGGCATTGATAGAAGGAGGAAAATTTTTTATACTTATAACAGAGGGGGAAAGGCAAGGCAAGGGTTTTTGAGAGAGGGAGTTTTTTGCCGCCAACCGTCGAGAAGATCCGGAATCCGGCCCCGGCCGGGGGGGGAATTTCCATCCGGGAGAATTTCAGAGGGAAAGAGCGTCTACGGAGGAGATATGAGGAAATTAAGCCATTTTGATGAAGAGGGAGGGGCGCGGATGGTCAATGTGGGCCGAAAACCCGTTACCCAAAGAGAAGCCGTTGCCTCCGGGCGCGTTTTCATGAAACCCGAGACCCTGCGCCGAATTTTGGATCGGAAAATCGAGAAAGGAGATGTCCTGGCCGTTGCCCGCCTTGCCGGGATCATGTCGGCCAAACGGACCGGGGAGATGATCCCCCTTTGCCACCCTCTGGGGATCGAGAGCGTGGAACTTGATTTTGCCCCCGATTTGGCAAAATCCGAGGTCGGAATCGAAAGCCGGGTTACATCCTCGGGGAAAACAGGGGTGGAGATGGAGGCGCTCACGGCCGCTGCGGTAGCCGCCCTGACCATATACGACATGTGCAAGGCTGTTGATCGGGGAATGCTGATTGGCGATATCAAGCTGCTGAAAAAATCGGGGGGGAAAAGCGGACTTTACCTGAGGGAAAAAGAGAAAAAATACCGAAGCACGAAATTTTGATATTTTCTATTTTATTGTGGTATAATTACAAGCTAATATATTGCAAAGGGGTTGAAAAAAGGCATGGAAAAAGAGAGGCTCGCTTATTTCAAGGAGTTTCTGACGGAACGTATGGAAATTCTTTTGAAAGAGGCGGAAAGAACCGTCACCGGGATGACCAATGACAAGGACACGTTCCCGGATCCGACGGACCGCGCCAATCTGGAGACGGACCGCAACTTCCTTCTGCGCATCCGGGACCGGGAAAGGAAGCTCATCGTAAAGATCAAGGAGGCGATGGCCCGGATTGAGGATGGCACCTTCGGAATCTGTGAGGAGTGCGGAGAAGATATCTCCGAGGAACGACTGAAAGCCCGACCGGTTACGACCCTTTGCATTGCCTGTAAAACCAAGGCCGAAGAGGAAGAGAAAGACAAAAAGAAAGTCGCCCTGGTTTAAAATTTCCGGATTGCCCGCCCCCGCTTACCCCGAGACCCAGCCGTTTCCCCCCGGCCCGATACCTTCCCGTTTGTCTGTCTTGACAACCCTCTTTCTATGAAGGGCCTTTTTCTTTGCGCCGCTGGCGAATCCAGAGGCGGAGCGGGATGCCCTCAAATCCGAATTTTTCCCGGAGGCGGTGGGTCAGGTAACGTTGATAGGCCTCCGTTACGCCCCGGGGCGCATTGGTGAAGATGACAAAAGCGGGGGGAGCAATGTCGGCTTGGGTGATAAACAGCAACTTGACCGGGTGGCGCTGGTACAAGGGAGGAGGATAAGCCTGGACCGTCTCCCGAAACCAGCGGTTCAGATCCCCGGTGGGAACTCTTTTCCGGTGTTCTCTCGCCACGGCGTCGATAGAAGAAAATATTTTGGAAACCCGCTGTCCCGTAAGGGCAGAGATGAAATGGACCGGCACGTAATCAAATGTCTTCATCTCCCGATAAATTCTTTCCTTGTATTGCTGGGCCGTGTTCGTATCCTTTTCCACCAAATCCCATTTGTTCACCAGGAGGAGAAGCGCCCGGCCGCTTTCCGCAGCCATTCCCACAATACGCATGTCCTGTTCCGTAAGGCCTTCGAACCCGTCCAGAAGGACGAGAGCCACGTCGGACCGCTCCAGGCTTTTCACGGCGCGGATTACGGAATAGTGCTCCACCGGTTCGTTGATCCGGCTTTTCCGCCGGATGCCGGCGGTGTCTATGAAAACGTATTTCTTTCCCTCCCGGACGAGGGGGGTGTCCAGGGCATCGCGGGTGGTGCCGGGCTTTGAATCCACGATGGCACGGGGGCGCCCCAGGACCTTGTTGAGCAGAGAAGATTTCCCCACATTCGGGCGCCCGACCAGAGCCACCCGGATTGCTTCGTCCTTTTCCTCCCCCTCCCGGGGAGAAGGTGGGAATCCTTTGAGGACTTCATCCATCAAATCCCCCACCCCCCGCCCGTGTTCGGCCGAGACCGGATGGAGCGGTCCCACCCCCAGAGGGTAGAATTCCAGGGTTTGGGCCTCCTGTTTTTCCCCGTCGATTTTGTTGATCACATAGAAAACGGGCTTGGCCGATTTGCGCAAAATTTCGGCAAGGTCCCGATCAGCAGGGAGGAGACCATCCCGACCGTCCATCAGAAAAAGAATCAGGTCGGCTTCCCGGATCGCCTCTTCCACTTGATAAATAATTTGCTTCTGGATGAGGGCCTCGGATTCGGGATCGAACCCCCCTGTATCGATGAGGATAAAGGGGCGATCCTCCCACGAGCATTCGGCATAAATTCGATCGCGGGTCACTCCCGGCAGATCTTCCACGATCGCCTGGCGTTTTCCGGCTACCCGATTAAAAAAGGTGGATTTCCCCACGTTCGGCCGGCCGACGATGGCTAGGATCGGTTTCATAAAAGCACCGAAAAACAGAGGTTTGGATCCGAGAATGGCAACGCATTTCTCCTCGTCCTGCGATTTTTAAAGCTTTTTCAGAGTGATATCAATCGCCAACTTTTCCCCCAGGCGGTTCAACTTCTCCAGGATTTCTGAGGGGGAAACCCGGGCGGGAACCTGAAGGAGGATTTTCATCGTAAAGATCGGGGTCCCGCTTTCCGGGGACGGGGCGGCCTTGGTATGCATATCGACGATGTTGATCCCGTGATCGGCCAGGAGGCGGGAGACGTGGTAAACGATCCCCATGCGGTCAAACCCTGCGGTGGAAACTTCGTAGTTTTCGGAGACTTCCGAAGGAGGAGAGCTCTCCGCCTCTTCGACCGGGGTCAGGAAAATCGTCAGGTGCTTTTCCCACTCCAGCTTTTTGCATCCCGTGGAAAGACGGTACAGCAATTCCTCCCCGGACCCCGATAGAAGAATCAGGAGAGCGAACTGCGTTCCCAGACGGGTCATGCTGGAATCCTCCAGATTCCCGCCGCACTCGTAAATCAGGCCGGCCACATCGGCGACGATGCCGGGGCGATCCTTTCCGATGGCTGAAAGGGCGTAATATCTTTTTTGCATAGCTCCTCCGAAACGGGGTTGAGGGATCCCCTCTTGAGGCCTCCGCCGCTGCGGCAACCCCTTTCCATTGTTTCACGAAGCGGGGAAATTTTTCAAGGGCCTCCAGAGGGACAGATAAGCCTCCCGCGCTTCCTCCGGTGACACCTCATCAAAACGAACCGAGTCCCCCGGCGCGCATTGAGCCGCGAGGGAAAGGTCGGCATGGATTACGGTGGCGATGATGGGGTAGCCGCCGATGGTCTGCCGGTCGGCCAAGAGGATGATCGGCTGCCCATTGGGAGGAACCTGAATCGTTCCGTTGGCGAGACCACAGGTGATCAGTTCACCCGTTTTCTTCCGGGTGATGGCTTTGCCCTGGAGGCGATAGCCCATCCGGTCCGAATTTGCCGTAATGAGGTATTCTTCGGAAAGAAATGCCGCCAATCCTTCCGGGGAGAAAAAATCCTGAAAAGGCCCCAGGACCGTCCGCAACCGCGGATCTTTCCGATATGCAGGGCGAAGGTTTTCTGGAAAAACAAAGCCCTCCAGGGGCTCTGGGATCTGCGCCAAAGATCCCACGGAAAGTCTATCTTGCGCCTTTAACGGGCGTCCATCCAGGCCCCCAAACCCGCCCAGGAGATAGGTGGACCGGGAACCCATAACGATCGGAACATCGAGGCCTCCGGCCACGGCCAAGTAAGCCCGAACGCCCCTCCGCCGGGGTCCGAAACTCAAAAGGGAACCCGCCGGAGCACGATGGCCCATCCAATTGGGGATCGGGGTTCCGTTCAGACGGGGAGTCAAATCGGCGCCGGTGACGGCAAACCAGGTCTCACGATAAAAATTCAGGGACGGCCCCCAAATCGTCATTTCCAGGCCCGCGGCCCCCTCTGGGTTGCCCACAAGAAGATTCGCGGCCGCCAAAGCCCAGGCGTCCATGGCCCCGGCAATCCCCACGCCATAGGCCTGGTATCCCCAGCGTCCTTGATCTTGGATGGTGGTGAACAGACCGGGCTTGACGACTTCAATCATAAATTTTCCGGAACCCAAGAATAAGATACAAAAAACGTATCACTTTAGCTCTTTGAAATTTCGGTTCAGAAATCCCTCCCGTCCTCCCTTTTTCAAAGGGAGGAGAGCTTTTCAGCCCGCTTTCACGGAAAGATCCCATTTTTTCCCCCTTTGAAGGGGGATCAAGGGGGATTTAATGGCTTTTCAAAATGCTAAAATGTTACCAAAAAACGAATTTGAATAAGAGGGCTTGGCCATGCCGGAAAACAAACATTACGGTCTCCCCGTCGGGTTTTCCTCTTTCACGATTTTCCAGAATTCGTCCTCCGCGATCGGATAAAACCGGGCGTAGTCTCCCGCCTGAAAAAGGGCCGGGGGGCGGCGGTGGAGATCGAAAAGCCGCAAAGGAGTGCGTCCGATCAACTGCCAACCGCCCGGGGATTCGACGGCATAGATGCCGGTTTGTATGCCGCCGATGCCCACGGAGCCGGCGGGCACTTTGGTTCGCGGGCTGGACAGCCGCGGCGCCTGGATCTTTTCCGGAACGGTTCCCATGGCGGCAAACCCCGGGGAGAAGCCAACCACGTAAACCCGGTAGGTCTCCCGGGCATGCAGCCGCATAACCTCCTCGGTTGAGAGGCTATTCTGTCTGGCGACAAAGGACAGGTCCGGTCCCCACGCCCCTCCATACAGAACCGGAATTTCCTTGACGGTTGGGGAAGGTTCCTCGAAGGAAACCCCGCGGCCAAGAATTTCCTCCACCCAGGAAGAAACTTGGGCAAAAGAGAGAAGAAAAGGGTCGTAATAAATCAGCAGGGAACAATAGGAGGAAATCGTCTCTCCGATTCCGGGCAGCTTCCTGGCGGTCAGGTGCCGGGCAGCCGCATGCACCCGCTGGTTCAGGAAGGAATTGATTTCCGTCCCGAACTCCACCAGAACAGCCTGATCTCCTGCAGGCAGGATTCGGCGGATATCCTCCATCCGGTTACTGCCCCATGGGAGCGACGGTGATGGAGGCCTTCTTGAGCTCCTCCGTAATTTTCTGAAGGATGGCGATGGCGCTGGGGGTGTCCCCATGAACGCAAAGGGTTTCGGGTTTGATCGATACCTGGGTGCCGTCATGGGCAATTACGTGCCCTTCCCGGACAATCGTCAGCGCTTGTCGGGCGGCCTTCTCCGGGTCGTGGATGACGGAACCGGCGATTTTTCGCGACTGGAGGGTGCCGTCCGGATTATAAACCCGGTCCGCATAGGCTTCTTCCACGTAACGGACCCCGACCTCCTTTGCCGCCTGCACCATGACCGTTCCGGCTAGGGCCACGAAAATGAGGTTCTTGTCGTACCGGGCCGCGGACCGGGCGATGGTTTTCGACACCTCAAGATCCGCAAACGCGACATTTCCCAAGGCGCCATGCGCCTTCAGGTGCTGGAGAGGAAGGCCATGGGCTTTGGCAAAAGCGGCAAGGGCGCCCATTTGGTACAGCATATAAGCCTCAATTTCCGCAGCGGAAAGGTCCAGACGCCGCCGGCCGAACCCCAGGAGATCCGGGTAGCCGGGGTGGGCTCCCACGGCCACCCCTTTCTCCTTGGCCAGCCGAACGGTTTGTTCCATGACCAGGGGGTCGCCCGCATGCCAGCCGCAGGCGATGTTGGCCGAGGAGATATAATCCAGGACTTCCGAGTCCCGCCCCAGCTTATAAACCCCAAAACTTTCCCCCATGTCACAGTTGATATCGATCCGATTTGGCATTTCTCCTCCAGCAGATTTTTCACCACAGAGAGCACAGAGCGCACAGAGAAGAAAATAGATTCAAAAGAAATCCCCAAAGTGTTTTCCGGTAGCAATTTAATGCCTTGAGGAAAAAGCCAAACCTCATTGAAAAATGGCGGCCTTTCATTTTTGGCTTTTGTTTTTGAAAAATGGAATTTTCTCTGTGTTCTCTGTGCCCTCTGTGGTGAGTAGATTTATGGGTTTGGGCCGTAGAGATAGCAGGCGACCCAGTGATTCGGCTCCACCTCGCGGATGACCGGAACTTCCTTGTCGCAAGGATCGAAGCGGTTGAGGCAGCGGGTGTGAAAGTTGCATCCGGGCGGAGGGTTGATGGGGCTGGGCACTTCCCCCTGCAGCAGAATTCGTTTGCGGGTCAGCGAGGGGTCGGGGATCGGATTGGCGGCAAGCAGGGCCTGCGTGTAAGGGTGTTTCGGCCGGCTGTACAGACCGTCACTGGGCGCCAATTCGGCAATTCGCCCGAGGTGCATCACCGCCACCCGGTCACTGATATGCTCGACCACCGACAGGTCGTGGGCAATAAAGAGGTAGGTGAGATTGAATTCGTCCTGCAGGTCCTCCAGGAGGTTCAGGACCTGGGCCTGGATCGAAACATCCAGGGCGGAAACCGGCTCGTCGGCGATGATGAGTTTCGGGTTGAGGGCGAGGGCCCGGGCGATCCCGATCCGCTGGCGCTGGCCGCCGCTGAACTCGTGGGGGTAGCGGTTCATATGCTCCGGCCGCAGGCCCACGACTTCCATGAGCCGGAGAACCCTCTCGGCCCGCTCTTTTTTCGTCCCGATGTTGTGGATGATCAGCGGTTCTCCGATGATGGACCCGATGGTCTTCCGGGGATTGAGCGAGGAATAGGGGTCCTGGAAAATAATCTGCATTTCCCGGCGCAGCTGGCGCAGCCGCTCCGCTTTATACTGCAGGATATCTTCCCCCTCGAAGAAGATCTGCCCCTCCGTGGGCTCTTCCAGCCGGAGGATCAATCTTCCCAGGGTCGATTTGCCGCATCCGGATTCACCCACCAATCCCAGGGTTTCCCCGCGGCGGATTTCCAGGTTCACCCCCACGACGGCCTGAACGAAGCTCTTCGAACGGGAAAAGAAGTGGCTGCGCAGGGGAAAGAATTTCTTCAGATTTTTGACTTGAACGAGATTGCCGTTTGCATTCATGGTTTCAAAAACCCGTCAGGGATGAATATGGAGCCAGCAGCGCACGAAGTGGCCGTTTGCGACCTCTTCCAGGGGCGGTTCCTGGCCGCATTTTTCAAAAACGTATTTGCACCGGTTGGAGAATTTACATCCGGGGGGAAGATCGAGGAGCGAGGGAACCAGGCCGGGTATCGCCTCCAGTTTGGCCTTTTTGCGCGTGATCTTCATCCAGGCGCGGGATCGATTTCAGCAGACCCTGGGTATATGGATGCTGCGGCGTGCCGAACAGGGTGCGGACATCCGTGTATTCCACCACCCGTCCGGCATACATGACCGCGACCATCTGCGCCGTTTCGGCGATGACGCCCAGGTTATGGGTGATCAAGATGACCGACATCCCCTTTTCGCGCTGGAGACGGTTGATGAGTTCCAGAATCTGCGCCTGGATCGTTACATCCAGGGCCGTGGTCGGTTCATCGGCGATCATCAGTTTGGGGCTGCAGGCCAGGGCCATGGCGATCATGGCCCGCTGGCGCATGCCGCCGCTCAACTGATGGGGATATTCCGTGACCCGTCTTTCGGCGGCCGGAATCCCGACCATCTTGAGCATCTCGACGGAGCGGTTCCAGGCTTCTCTTTTCGACAGCCCTTCATGAAGGGTGAGGACCTCGGAGATCTGATCGCCGATTTGAAAAACCGGATTCAAGGAGGTCATGGGTTCCTGGAAGATCATGGAAATCGAGCGGCCGCGGATCTTCCGCATCTCCGCTTCCGAAAGGGTCAGCAGATCTTTCCCGCCAAAAAGGATTTTCCCCTGGATGATCTTTCCCGGAGGATCGGGGATCAAGCGCATCACCGAGAGGGCCGTTACGCTTTTCCCGCACCCGGATTCGCCCACGACCCCGAGCGTCCCCCCTTCGACCAATTCGAGATCGACCCCATCGACGGCTTTCGCCACGCCGTCGTCCGTATAGAAGTATGTGTGCAAGTTACGGATTTTCAGAAGGAGATTGTCGGTTTCGCCCATAACGCAATCAAATGACCTCGATTCTTCAGTCTCCGCCATTTCAATAGGAAATTTAATAAGTTAGAATAGCCCAACCCGGATTTTTTGTCAAATAAATCGCGCGGGGAAAAACCGGGTTCAAAAACAAGGCATTACCGGCTTCAGGACGACCTTTTCTTTGCGGACCAACTTCACGAGCTCCACCAGGTTTTTCACCAGGGCTTCGTGCAGCCTTTTCCCTTTCGCGGCGGTGGATAGAGTCGGATCCCCGGTCACGCCGCTCGGCTCGGTCGCTTTGCGGAAGCTCTCCAGGGTCGAAGGAGTGAAAACCCGGTCGTCGTTCACATACGGATCCGGGTGGTGGAATTTTTTCTTTTTGGGGAGGTTTTTCACCGCTTTCCGGATATCCACCAGTTCCGGGAAGATATGCATCATATGCGAAGTCTCCAGCTCTTCCGCATGGCCGATTCCGCCGGCGGGGGATTCCATGATTTCCCGAGAGGCCCGGTCGGCCAGGAAAAAGGGGTCGGCGATGGTGACATAAGCGCCCGGTCTCGTTGCGGATGCGGGAAGCGGCAATCTGCAGGGGCGGGAGGTTGGCCATCCGGTGCCCGTTGATCACGATCAAACGCTTAAACCCATGATAGATCAGACTGCGCAGGACTTCATAAAGAATTTTGGTCAGGGTTTCCGGCGATAGGGAAATCGTTCCGGGGTAGGCCATGTGGTGGGGCGACCACCCGTACCAGCAGGGAGGGGCCACGATCGTTTTGGTGAGCCGGGCCGCGTCTTCCGCCAGGCGAATCGCCACCAAGGCATCGTTGCCCAGAGGAAGATGGAGACCGTGCTGCTCCGTTGACCCGAAGGGCACGATGATGACACTGTCCCTTTTCAAATACTTCTTTACCTCCTGCCAGGTCCATTCATAGAGATATAATTTTTCCATATTTCCCCCTTTCTCACAATCCTTTTCCCGCTTTTAATGGATCAATATAAAAAAGATCCAGGCAACTGTCAAGGAAACATCATCCCCCGGCCGGATCCGCTCCGGCAGTTTTCAACTCCGGCTCTTCCCTCGATTTTTGGGGTTCAAAAAATCGTTCAGCCAGTCTCCGACCAGACTGAGGCTCAGAACCGTAACAAAAATGGCCAGGCCCGGGAAAGTGACCGTCCACCAGGCCTGGCGAATGTAGACCCGGGATGAGCCGATCATGTACCCCCAGCTCATCACGTTGGGGTCTCCCAGACCCAGGAAGCTGAGGCCGGCCTCGAAAAGGATCGCCACGCCCACTCCCAGGGATGCGTTGACGATCATGGGGGGAAGGGCGTTGGGAAGAATTTCGCGGGCGATGATTCTTGTGCTCCGCGAGCCTGACGCCCGGGCGGCGGTGACGAAATCACGCTCGCGGAGGGACATGAAATCCGCCCGCAGGATCCGCGCCGTTCCCGTCCAGGTGGAAATGCTGATGGCCAAGATGATCGTCCAAAGAGACGGCTGGAACAGGGCCACCACCACCATGGCCAGAATGAAGGCCGGGATGACCTGAAAGAACTCGGTCAAACGCATGAGCGCTTCATCGATGAACCCCCCGTGATACCCCGCCAGGGCTCCGAAGATGATCCCGATGGTCATCATCAGGGCGGCCGCGGTGACGCCTACCATCAGGGAAGTCCGGGAGCCTTGAATAATTCCGGCCAAAACGTCCCTCCCCAGGTAATCCGTGCCCAGGGTGAACCGGCCGCCGGGGGATAGGAACTTTTTCCCCTGGATTTCAAAGGGATTGACCGGATACAGGAGGGGGCCGATGAAGGCGGAGAGCAGAACAAGGGTCAAAACAACCAGTCCGATGACCCCGGCCTTGTTTTTTCCGTACCTCCGCCAGAACCTGAGGAAATTCGAAGGTGGAATCGTCCTGTCTCCTGATAAATGGTTATTCGGGTTCATAAGATCTGAGAGAATCTACCTTCTCCTGATCCGTGGATCGAGAACGCTGTATAAAATATCCGTGATCAGGTTGGCGACAATGACCATTACGGAAGAAAAAATCAGGATTCCCATGATGAGCGGATAGTCCCGTCGGAGAATTCCGTCGAACATCAAACGGCCCATGCCCGGCCAGCTGAATACCGTTTCCACCAGGACCGCCCCGGCCAAGAGATGCCCGATCTGAATTCCCGCGACGGTCAGGACGGGGAGAATGGCGTTCCGCAGGGCATGTTTGTAAATGACGATTTTCTCCGAAAGGCCTTTGGCCCGGGCGGTCCGGACATAATCCGAGCCGATCACTTCGAGCATGCTGGCCCGGCTTAAGCGGCTGTACTGGGCGACGTATATGATGCCCAGGGTCGAGGCGGGCAAAACCAGGTGATGGAGGAGATCTTTCAAGGTCTGAAAGAGACCTCCTTCAACCCCCACCGTGAGCATCCCATGCCCGGGAAAAATGGGTATATAAAGGGAGAAGGCCAGGATCAACATGATCCCCAGCCAGAAAACGGGCATGGCGAAACCAAAGAGGGAGAGGATAGTGACCACTGCGCTGCCGACGGAAGCCGGACGCTGGGCCACGATCACCCCGGTGAGGACGCCGACGACAATGGCCAGAAACATGGCCGTGAGAATCAGGAGGGCGGTGGGGGGGATCTTTTCCAGGATGAGTTCCAGGACCGGCTTTCCCTGGAAATAAGAGAAGCCAAGGTCGCCGGACAAAATTTTTTCCCCGTAGATAAAGAGCTGTTCCGCAAGGCTCTTGTCGAGCCCAAACTCCTTGCGCACCGCCTTGAGGATCTCCTCGGTGGCGCCCCCGGATTCCCCCACGTAAACCATGGCCGGGTCTCCGGGGGCCAGATGGAGGAGGATGAAATTCAGGACCACGATCCCGACAACAACGGGAATCGCCTGCAAAGCCCGCCGCAGGATGTAAACGCCAAGAGAACCGGAGCTCAAGAAATGCCTCTCAATTTATCCTGTTGCCAAAAAAGAAAGTTCCGCCGTTCCGCCGTGCTGCGGTTTGAATGGAGCCTATGTCATACCGGGAGCGTCAGGGCATGGCCATACAGCAAGCACTTTTTAACTGCCCGCTCAATCTCAAAGCAAAAAGGAAATGCTCAAAGCCTTTTGGGAACCCCTATTTCCCTTTCTTCCAGTAAATCGTGTCATAAGGATTCAGAGGGCCCCAAACATCCAGGGGCATCGCCGTCAAAGTCCTTGTGGTAGAACAAATAATATTCAACCTCCAGATGCCAGATGATGGGCAGCTCGTCCACCAGAATTTCCTGCGCCCTGTGATACATCCTTTTCCGCTTTTCAAAGTTCTGCTCAACCTGGGCCTCGGCAAATAGACGGTCCACTTCGGGGTTGTTGTAGCCCATGGTATTGGTCCAGATCAGGTTTTTGATATTTGGCGAGATGTACATCCGCTCAATTCCGATAACCGGGTCCGGATAATCGAAAACGACGTCCAAATTGAGGTCAAAATCCCATTTTGACACTTTGGCTGCCCAGCTGGGAAAATCCGGGCACGGGGCGGAGGGTGGCGTTGATCCCCGCTTTCTTCAGCTGCTCCTTCAGATATTCACAGGTGCTCTGGTTGGTGGCGGCTCCGGGAATCCAGTCGAGGTTCAAGGCGAAGCGGATTCCATCCGCACCCTTTTTGAACCCGGCTTCGTCGAGGAGCTGATTGGCCTTGTTCACGTTAAATTCGTATTTTTGAACGTTGGAATTGTAAAAAGGATTGGTGTACCGGAAAGGCCCGGTTGCGGCTTTTCCGATCCCCATCAATATGTCGTTGACGATGAATTCCTTGTCGATGAGATGGGCGATCGCTTTGCGGACCTTCAGGTTATTCAAAGGCGGCTTCCGCACGTTAACCGCAAACCAAGCCCTGGCCCCGATCGCCTCATACCCCTTCGTAGTCGTGGCCAAATGGGGCATCTTCTCGAGGCGCCGGATATCCTCCGGGGAACCGATATAGGAAAAGGGGACAAAATGGGTCGCGCCGGTTTCCAGGGCCACGGTCCGGGCCGCCGGGATCATTTATGAATTCGATAATGATACGATCCAGGTAAGGCTGTCCCTTGCGGAAGAAATTGGAGTTCCGCTCCAGGATGATGTGCTGACCCTTCTTCCACTCCACGAATTTGAAAGGTCCAGACCCTACCGGCTTGATATTGGCGGGGTTCTTGCGGATTTCCCCCTCCCCATAAATATGCTTGGGAATAATGGGCAGAAGCAGAGGATGGGTCGCGGCCAGGAAAGCAGGATAGGGGTGTTTCAATTTAAAGACAGCAACATGGGGATCGGAGGTGTCCACTTTGTCCACAGCCCGAAACATGGCCACACCGAAGGGATGATTTTTGCTGACGGTTTCAAGGGAAAAAGCCACATCTTCAGAAGTGATGGGTTTGCCGTCGTGGAAAGTGGCGCCTTTCTGGAGATGAAAGGTGTAGGTGCGGCCGTCCGGCGATACTTCCCATTTTGTGGCCAGGTAAGGCCGGGGTTGAAATTTTTCATCAAACTGCAGAAGCCCGGCAAAGAGCTGCGTGCCCGGAACTCCGGTGGGTGTCCCGGAGACAATGGCCAGGTTCAGGTGGGTGGGTTCCATGTAAAGAACCTTGAGAGTCCCCCGCGGGGGACGATTTTCTCCTGGGCCGGAACCTGCCCGGAGGCAAAGGAGAAAAATAGCAGGAAAGTCGTGAGGGGTACCCAAAAGAGGTGGATTCGACTCCTTTTCGTATCTTTCATACTTGCTCCTTTCTATGGTCTTTCATCCTCTCCCTGAAAGAATCAAAGAGAGGGTATGATTTTCCCTTTGCATCCCTTTTTCTTCTCGTTGATAATAGACTTGGGTTTTGATGGGGCGACCAGCAACCCAGATATCTTACTCCCCTCAAACTCATTAGATCAACTATTTATATCAGAAGAAGAAGGTATTTTGAGAAGTTCAAAATAATGGCCTTTGCTCAACCCAGCGGGAGCAGAATGGAGGAAAGGGATGACAGAAAAGAAAGCAAATAGCAAGGACCGCCCGGGAGGGCTTTTTTCCAGACGCAATTTATTTAAACGGGACCATCCTGACCCTGGAGGAAAAGCAATCCCCGGCCGAAGCCGTGGCCACGATGGGGAACAACATCGTCGCCGTGGGCAAAAAAGCATTCATCAAGAAGATGGCCGGCCCGGCGACGAGGGTAGTTGATCTGGCGGGAAAGACCCTGGTTCCGGGGTTGAATGAACCCCACAACCATTTTGCCATGTATGGAGTATACGCACTTCGCATGGTCAATCTGCAGAGCCCGCCCCTGGGCCCTGTGTCCCGAATGAAAGACCTGATCGAAGCCCTCCGGGAAAAAGCCGGCAAAACCCCGAAGGGGGAATGGATTTTGGGCCGGGGGTACGACGATACCCTGATGGAGGAAAAAAGGCATCCCACCCGCCACGACCTGGATCAAGCCTCAAGCGAACACCCCATCTACATCACTCATGTCTCCGGCCATTTAAGCGTGGCCAACTCCAAGGCTCTGGCTATGGCCGGGGTGACCAAAGACACAATTGAACCACCGGGAGGGGTGATCCGGAAGGATCCGAAGGCTTCGGAGCCGGATGGGGTTTTAGAAGAGATGCCCGCGCAGGCCCTTGTCTTTCGACATCTACCCCCGCTGACGATGGATCTGAGGCTGGAGGCGATGGCCCTGGCTGCGAGGGATTACCTTAAAACCGGCGTGACTTCCTGCAGCGATGCCGGGGTGTCCTTCCCCGGGGTCGGGA
>CAVZNY010000004.1:0-107273 GCA_963776785.1 uncultured delta proteobacterium | reverse complement strand
GGCGTCTCCTGGTCCAGGGGAGGTTAAGTCGATTATATCCGGATTGGCTTTTACAACACCGCCCATAACCGGGAAGAAATCGACGGTATCGGATTCATAGGTTTCTTTCGCGGATACGATCTTGAGGCCCAGCTTGTTGGCCGCTTCGCTGCACCATTCTCTGGTTTTAAGGGCGCCGTCATAATTCTTGGCAACCAGAGAAAGGGTCTTGGCGTTGTATTTTTCCATCAAAAATTTGTATAAAATAGGCGCACTCTGAAAGGGGGCCACCATGGCAAAGATCGTGTGTGGATTCTGGGGCAAATACAAAGCCTTGTTGAAACCGTACCCGATCATAATTACCTTGGCTGGTTCCGTTACGACCTGCGCTCCGGCACATGTTGGTGAGGTCACCGGACCGATGATGTATTTGAGCTTATCGCGAAAAATGAGTTTCTCCGCTCCCGAACGAGCAAGTTTGGTGTCAAATTTATCGTCCTCAGCCAAGACCTTGATCGGGTAACGAACTCCATCCATAACAAATCCGCCCTTGCGATTATACATTTCCGCAACGGCTTGGGTGGAGTACTTCAGAGTAAGCCCCCAAGCGGCTGAAGTCCCGCTAAAAGTCCCGAGAACTCCGACATTGAAACTGGGACCCATTTTTTCCTGGGCAAAGATTGGGGACCCAATCGCTATGCTCAGTCCGGAAAGGAAAATAAAGATAGCAAAAATCAACCCGCAAAATTTCCCGACATTCCTTTTCATCTTGAGTCCTCCTTACTTGGGATTTATTGATCTTTTAAAATTCCATGCGTGATTTCCGCTATTTTCGCTGCAGGTCAGAAGCAAACATTGACGGTTAATCCTTCAACTGATAAACGATTACAGGATTACCACTCCGAACCTGTGAGATAGAAACCCGCGGTTGGGAATGATGGTTTTCATCAAACTTCACCAACCCTGTCAGCCCGAAGAAATCGGTTTTCTCCAAGGCCGCTCGAATCTTGTCGGCCTTCACCTCTCCTGCCCGCTTGATCGCGTCCGCCATAATCAAAACCGCATCATAGCCAAAGGCCACATACATGTCAGGTGCCTTGCCGGGATAAGTCTTATGGTAAGCTTCGATTAACTTCTTATTTTCCTCTTCCTTCCCCTTAGGCGGGGCATACGCCACATATCTATTGAAAAAGTAGACTCCCTCCGAAGCTTCTTTCCCGGCAATGTCAATGACTTTCTCGGCAGGGATAGCGCTGGTAACGAAAACGTTCATTTTCATTCCGAGTTCCCGGAATTGTTTCAAAATCATGCCCACGCTCTGAATGCTCGTGGTCAGGATCATGGAATCTGCTTCCGAGGATTTGATCCTTGTCAGCATGGGAGTGAAATTTGTTTCAGCGGCTGAGGCATATTCCACAAAAAGCACTTTTCCGCCGGTCTTATCCATAATTTTTGTGACGGCATTGGCCATGGAACGACCCCAGTCATTGTTCACGGCCAAATAGGCAACTTTTTTGAAGCCGAGCTTAGGAACAAGATATTGTTCCATCAAGGCTCCATCGATATCATTATGAGAGGTGAAACGGAATACCCATTCGTTTTTCTGGTCGGTAATCATGGGTGCGGTTGAGGTTTCCACGAGTAGTGGCACCTGGTTCCGTTTGACGATTGGCATGGCCGCAAGGGTCGCCGAACTGGCCCAGCATCCGATAATTGCCGGGACTTTATCACGTCGGATCAGCTTTTCAACCGCATTGACCGACTCTACGGGATCACCCTTTCCATCCTCGATGGTGGCGGAGATGGGCCTTCCCAAAACTCCCCCTCCGGCATTGACTTTCTCTAAGGCGATCTTAATGCCCTGGACCACGCTTAAACCATCAATGGAAACAGGGCCGGTAAGCGGCTGCACGGCTCCAATGACAATGGGCGCCTTATCTTGGGCCGCCGCCTGTCCGAAGGAAAATAAAACCACTAATCCGGCAATTACCAAATTAAACAAGAGACTTCTTTTCATCTTTTTTTCTCCTTTCTTGGCTTATTGAAAAGCATTTTTCTCCTTACAATCCTTCACCCAGAATCGGAAGAAGGATGGACGAGGGAAATTCTTCGCTGTGATGCACCACCTGGGTCGCCACCACGGCGGCCGCAGGCCCGTCGGAACCCAGTTTCCCGCCATTATTCAGGTTTCTATCCCATTGGGGGAAATCTGAGCTGGAGATATCCACCCGGATCCGATAGCCGGCCGGAATTTTGACTCCCACAGGGCCCAGTATGACTTCATATTTGTAAACTTTTCCCGGAATAATCGGGGTGGGATTGGTATTCGACTCTCTAAAGCTCGCCCGGATAATCCCTTCCTGAATATTCAAGGAACGCCCGGAAGGGTCGACCATGCATAATCGGGCCGTAAAATCCGTATCAACGGCTGAAGATGCGGCATACAAATTAACCACGACTTCACCGACCAGAGTCAATTTGCGCGTCAATCTCTTGCTGGTATAAACCAGAACGCTTCGATTTGTTTCGGAAGGGTCCTGGCTTACCGGTCCCATGGGGGAAACCATGGACCGGCAGCAGGAATGGCCCCCGCAGCTCATATTAGGAGCCAAGGGATTATAGGTATAAACATCCACAGGTTCAGCCGTCGGCGGTTCGATTGACAGTGTTCCATCACCATAAGCCGTATTTGCCCGGCCTCGGGAATGGAAGAAATAGGGAACCTGACGGGATTGGCTTGGCGGCCATCCATCCATGTCCCGCCAGCCATCCCCCAGAATGAATAGGCGTGCGGGAGATTCGGTTACCCCCGTGTCTTTTCCCTTTAAAAAATGGTCGAACCAACGGATTTGCCAATCGTCCACAACATTGGCCGCCATTTTTGGCCCGGGCTTGGTCCCCAAGGGGTGCCAGGGCATATGAAACCATGGACCTATCAGGAGCTTTTGCCATTTCGTCGCCGCATCCACTCCCCTATTTTGCTGCAGGCCGATATAATTTTGGATTGTCCCTGTAAGAAAGGAATCGTACCATCCCCCGATATGCAGGGCAGGAATTTGGATCCGGGAATAATCCTCGTCGACGCTCCACTCTCTCCAAAATTCATCATAGGTAGGATGGTTCAACCAGTCAGAAAAATAGGGGGCGTCTTTATCCAATAATGCAGAAAGGTTTTTAAGAGGTAAGGTCCAGTACGTTTCCCCGATATTGCGCAAGGCCTTTTGGAGAAAGACCATCGCATTTTCATCTCCCCGCCGTCTTGCGTTCTCCTGGGCCAGATGGGTTGCCCACGATACGGCAAAAGACAGGCTAAAAGCGCCCTGCCGATAAAAATGTCCCTGATAATACTGGGAAGCGGTAAAGCCCGGGCAGATTGTAATTAGATGGGGTGGGCGAAGTCGGGCCGCAAGGAGCTGGGTCGCGCCGGCATATGAAAAACCGTACATGCCAATCCGGCCATCTGAATTCGGCAGCTTCGCCGCCCATTCGATCGTGTCATACCCGTCATCGCCTTCATTCCGAAACGGATAAAATATCCCTTCCGACTTGCCCCGTCCGCGAACATCTTGAATTACGACCAGGTATCCTTGGCCTGCATACCAGCTTGGATGGGCATACCCTAAGTTATGCCCGGCTTCCGTCTTGTCATAAGGAAGCCGCATGAGAACGACAGGGAAAGGTCCCCCTTCAGAAGGTTCATAGGTATCTGCCTCCAGGATGGCACCATCCCGCATCCTGCAAGGCAAATTCTGTTGAATTTTAATCCCTGGGTACAAGGTTGCCATATTGAGTCATCTACTGCTTATGTTCGGATCGATTAACGCTTATTCAAATCAGTAAGGAGACTCGGTGAGTTACAAACCCAGCCAAAAAAATTTTCAAAATTGTAAAGCGTTGCCTTCCGGTTAAAATCCGGGCCAGCAAGGGTCCTTATTCTTTAAGCAAATATACCACGGTATTTACTCCATTTCTGGCCTGGGTAATTGAGCAGCGGGGGTGCGAATGATTGTTTTGGTCAAATTTGACACGTCCGCTGACCCCCAAATGATTGGTTTTTTCAAGGGCATCCCGAATTTTGATCGGGTCTGGAGCACCCGCATTTTTCACCGCCTGCGCCATAATGAATACCGCATCGTACCCCATGGCCACATCCGCGTAGGCAAATCCATCCGTGAACATCTTCTTGTAAGCGGCAATCATTTCCTGGCTTTCCTTTTCCGTGCCAGGAGGCGGCGAGGAGGCAACAAACCGCTCAAAGAAATACGCTCCCTCGACGGATTCTTTTCCTCCCAAATGGACCAATTCTTCAACCGACATTCCGCTGGTGATGAACAGATTCATCTTCATGCCGAGTTCGTGATACTGCTTCAGGATCAGGGTGATGCCGTTGAGAGCGTTAGTGATGAACATGGTATCCGCGCCGGAATTTTTAATTCGGGTCAGCATAGGGGTAAAATTGGCTTCCGCCCCTCCGCAGTACTCCGCCATGATGACTTCCCCTCCGCTCTTTTTCATGATTTCGGATACCGCTTTCACCATGGAACGGCCCCAGTCGTTGTTGACCGCAAGATAGGCGGCCTTCTTAAATCCGAGTTTCGGAACCAGGTACTTTTCCATCAAGAGCCCATCGATGTCGTTGTTTGAAGTGAAGCGGAAAACCCATTTGTTCTTTTTGTCCGTAATCATCGGGGCAGTGGCGGTCTCCACCAGCATAGGGATTTTGTTTCGTTCAACAATCGGCATGGCTGCAAGGGTCGCCGAACTGGCCCAGCATCCGATAATTGCGGGCACTTTATCGCGCCGGATCAATTTCTCAACCGCATTGACCGATTCGACCGGATCGGCTTTTCCATCCTCAATTATCAAGTCAAGGGGCCGACCTAAAACTCCTCCTGACGCATTGATTTTTTCAAGAGCGATCTTCATCCCGGCTACGACATTTTTCCCGCCTAAGGCCGCCCAACCGGTGAGAGGCTGCACCGCGCCGATCACGATTGGTTTCTTCTCCTGGCAGAAAGCAGCCGGCATCACCGCAAGGCCCGCAATAATCCACAAAGAAAAACAGAATAACGTTCTCTTCTTCATCGGATTTCCCCCTTTGCCTAATCTTTTATAGTAGATTAAGAAGACTTTTCCCTGTTTTCCTACAAAAAGGCGATCGCTTCGATTTCAATCTGCGATTTTCGCGGAAGTTCCTTGACCCCGATACAGGTTCGGGCCGGAGGCTCCTCCGGGAAATAGGTTTTGTAGATTTCGTTCATTTCCCCGAATCGAGCCATATCGGTCAGAAATACCGTGGTCTTGGAAATATTTCCAAGGGTCCCCCCGGCGACCTCTATAATTCCTTTGATGCTCTCGAGTACTTTTTTAGCCTGGCCGGCAAAATCTTCGGATACCAGCTGCATGGTCTTTGAGTCCACGGGTACCTGCCCAGAAATGAAGAGCATATTCCCCACCTTCACCGCTTGCGATAGCGGAGATTTCGAGACGAATCCTTTTTCAGTCCGGATGATTTCCTTTTTCATTTCTTCCCCCTAAAGATGCCGGGTGCTCATAAGCATTCAGTATTACGTGAATTCCCTCTAAGAACGGTAATCCTGCCCTGGAACATGGGGCTTTTGCTTCTTTTTGCATCTGGGCCAACGCCTGGTAGAAAGGTAATCTTCAGACAGTTTTCAATTCCCTAATCAAATCCGCGAGAAAATCGGTTACCTTGTCAAGAACGATCTCTCCCTTTTCCTTCGTAGCCCCGATTGGACTTCCCACCACTCCGGATTTGCTCAGGCGGTCGAAATTCTCCACCGTGACTAAATCTACAGGGTAATCCTTGAGGACAGCCATGGTCGATTTGTTAAACTTGATTTTGCTTTTTCCCAAGGTTCCCAAAATGAGCTTTTCAGCCTTCTCCATTTTTACCAGGTTCGAGTTGATGGCCAACAATCCGGCGGCCTCGATTTCAGCGGCGTGCCCATCAGGAAGATCACCTTTCCCCTTGCTCCATAAATCCGGCGTCAGCCGATATCCGGCCACCCACCACTGCACCAGGAAAAAGTGGACGTCTCGGTCTTTCTTGAATTCATCCATGACAGTCTGCAGAGTCGGGCTATTATGACCATGACCGTTGATAAAGATGAACTTGTTCACCCCGTGCTTATATAAACACTCGCAGATATCCGTTACGACCCGAAAGAGGGTTTCACAGGAAAAGGTTATTGTCCCCGGGAAAGACATGTGCGAATGGGAAATCCCATAGGGAATTGCCGGAACCACAATCGCGTTTTCCTTGGCCGCCGTCCGTTTGGCCACTGCCTCGGCACAATAGGTGTCCGATCCGAGAGGCATATGATACCCATGTTGCTCGGTACTCCCCACTGGAATCAAGGCGACTTTTGCAGTTTTTAAATCCTCTTTAACCGCATCCCAGCTCATATCCTGGATGATGCCCATATTTCCTCCTTTTACTTTCTTAAAGTCTGGCTCCTAATTGATCAGAAATATTCCGCGCCGCCTCTTTGATTTGGGGGACGAGATTTGTTACTTTTTTGGCGGTTAGCCGATCCCGCGGCCCGGCCACACATATGCTCGCCGCAATTTTTCCCCTCGCATTGAAGATCGGGGCCGCAACCGCTTTCACCCCCTGGTAAATTTCCTGGTCACTCACACCGTATCCGCGCTTGCGAATTTCATCCAATTCTTTTCTCAAAGCATCCGGATTGATAATCGTATTCGCCGTAAATTTCCGCAGCCCCTTTTCCTTGATGATGCGATCCCTTTCCTCCGTAGAAAGGTATGCCATTATCACCTTCCCCGAAGCGCCGGTATGCAGATGGATCGGGGTTCCTTTATCCGGCATCACCCGCAACGTCGCGGTGCTCTCCACCCGCTCCACGCAAATCCCTTCATTTTTGTTCAGAACCACCAACTGGGCAGTTTCCCCGGAAATTTCCGATAGTTGTTGAAGATAGGGGATTGAAATCTCTGCAATACTCAAGGAGTTATAGATGGCCGATTCGAGCTTGAGCAAACGCACGCCCAGTTTATATTTCCCCGAAGCTCCTTCGAATTCGATGACATTCTTTCTCCTCAAGGTATTCAAAAAGCGGTAACAGGTGCTCTTCGGTAAACCGCTCCGCTGGGAGATTTCCTCTACCGTGAGAGAAGGCTTCTCCTCAATAAACAAAAAAAGGATATCCAACCCCTTTTCCAGGGATTGAATTGTCTTTTGACTCATGATTGTGAACCGGCTCCTCTATTGCTTTTGCTGGCCCTTTGCGGCCATTTTTCTCCCCAGGTAGGCTTTGCGGACGTGATCGTTTTCCATCATTTCCCGCGAATCCCCGCTAAGCGCCACTCGGCCTACCTCCAGAACATAGCTCCGGTTGGACATTTGGAGAGCCAGGAAGGCATTTTGCTCAACCAGGAGCACCGTTGTCCCCGCCTGATGGATTTGGCAAATCATTTCGCTCATCTTTTCGACCACGATCGGGGATAATCCTAATGAAGGCTCGTCGAGCATCAGTAGTTTTGGATTGCACATGAGCGCCCGCCCGATGGCGGCCATCTGCTGCTCCCCACCGCTCAAACTCCCGGCCATCTGATCTTGCCGTTCGCGAAGGATCGGAAAGTAATCAAAGATTCGTTCCAGATCTTTCCGTATCCCATCGCGGTCGCTTCTACTGAAGGCCCCGAGCTCAAGATTTTCCTTTAATGTCATTTCGGGCCACAATTTTCTTCCTTCGGGGCATAGAGCAATTCCCATTTTCACTATGGCCCGAGAGGGTAACCGGTCAATCCTTTTCCCCATGAAACGGATTTGCCCGGAAATGGGAGAGATCAGGCCGATAATGGAACGGAGAGTCGTGCTCTTCCCCGCGCCATTCGCCCCAATGAGCGCCACCATCTCCTTTTCCCGAACCGCAAGGGAGACGCCGAACAGTGCCATTACCTTCCCATAAGCGCTCTTGACTTCTTCGATTTCAAGCACAGGTGAACCCCTTCCCCAGATAGGCTTCCAAGACCTTTTCGTCCTCTTGAACCTGACTGGGCTCTCCTTCCGCAATCTTGCGTCCATGATCCAGGACCACGATACGGTCGGAGATGTTCATGACGACATCCATATTATGTTCGACCAGCAGGATGGTGATTCCTTTTTTGCGGACCTCCGCAATGAGGGCCATGGCCTGTTCCGATTCGTTGGGGTTCATCCCCGCAACCGGCTCGTCCAAGAGGAGCAATTCCGGATCCGCCGCCAATCCAATTGCGATTTCGAGCAATCTTTGCTCCCCGTAGGCAAGGTTCCTTGCCAAAACGTCCTTTTTCTTCTGGAGGCCCAGGAAATCCAAAATGATTTCCGCCTGATCGCGGCAATCTTTTTCAGCCTTCTTAAACGAATGAGTTTGAAGACAAATGTCAAAAAAGCTTTCCCGAACGCGGCGATAGCCGCCCATGATGACGCAATCCAGAACGCTCACATTGGGAAAGATATTGGTCTTCTGAAACGTCCGGGTGATTCCTTGCCGGGCGATCTTATTGGGAGGAAGGTTTGTAATCTCCTTCTCCTTAAAGACGCAGGCGTCCCTGGTTGGGTCTTAAAAAACCGGTGATCAAGTTGAAGGTGGTAGTCTTACCGGCGCCATTGGGGCCGATGAGACTCACGATTTCCCCCTGATTCAGGTGAAAGCTCAAACCGTCTACGGCTTTCAGCCCCCCAAAAGCAATCCCCAGATTCTCGATGGAAAAATACATGGTTTACTCGGCCGTTTTTCCTTTTAATCGGGCCATACCCTTTTGGAATAAACCGGCGATCCCTTGAGGCAAAAAGATCGCCACTACGATCAAGATGATGCCAAATATTGGATCTCGATAATCTTTCGCCATCACGCAGGGCTTCGGGGAGAACGGTAAAGAGGATACACCCAAAAAACGGCCCGGCGATCGTTCCCTTGCCCCCTGTCACCAGCATGACCAGCATGGTGATCATATAAATAAAACCAAAAACTTCAGGGTTTACGTAACTGACGTAGTGGGCATAAAAACATCCGGCAACTCCCGCAAGTACCGATGCTGCCACGAAAATAATCATCCCATACCGAAAAGCGCTCACCCCCACCGATTCCGCCAGGTTTTCATTCTCCCGCAAAGAAATGCTTGCCCGGCCGATGACCGAATGAATGAGGCGATAGATAATGTAGGTGGAGATAATCACGATCGCCACCATCAGGTAATAAAATGCGACTTTGCTCTCCAGGTAATAGCCAAAGAAGCGCGGGGGCTCCACTCCGGGCAATCCCATGGGCCCGTTCGTCAAACTTACCCAATTTGTCGCCACAATGGCCAGCACCTCGGCAAAACACATCGAGACAATGACAAAATAGGGACCTCGCAGCCTGAGCACGATAATCCCGAACAATACGCTGAGAATTAAGCTGATGACGATGGAGCCGGCCAACGTCGCCAAAAATGGGGCCTGGAGCTTCACACTCAAGAGCGCCGTCGTGTAAGCCCCGATTCCCAAAAAAGCCGTATGACCTAAAGAAAGCTTTCCAAGGTAGCCAACGAGCAGGTTCAAGCCGGCAACCAGAATGTAAAAGAGGCCCGCATTGATCAAAAGATGAATAAAATACTCGTCCCTCAAAATGAACGGAACCAAAAGAGCCACAACAATCAGCAGAAGAGGACCAATCTTCAGATTTTTTACTCCCATTTAGCCCCCTAAATCTTCCTTCCGAATAACCCATATGGCCGGACGACCAGCAAAATCATGACAATCAAAAGCCCGAAAAGGTCCTTATAGCTCGAAGAAATGAATCCAGCGGCCATGCTTTCAACCACCCCAAGCAACAGACCTCCGAAAATGGCCCCCAAGAAATTGCCCATTCCCCCCATGATTACGATTAGGAAAGCCTTGACCACGGCAATGAGCCCCATATTCGGATAAACGACAAAAAGCGTACCCAGAAGAGCTCCGGCTAAAGCTGCAAGTCCCGACCCCAGGGCAAAATTGATGGCATAAACCCGGTTGATATCGATCCCCACAATCGCCGCGGATTCCTTTTCTTGGAACACAGCCCGCATGGATTTTCCAAGGGTAGTTTTCTGGATTAAAAGATGAAGCCCGAAAATGACAGCCACAGTAATTACGGCCATGAATATTTTAAAGGGCGTCAGGAAAATGAACCCGATCTGGATGGTCTTGGATGAAAACGGCGAAGGAATACTTTGGGGGGATGGGCCCCAGAAAAGCATGACGGTGCTCTGCAAGAAAATCGAAAGCCCGATGGTAACAAGAATCGTTATCAGCGTCGGTTCATTCCGCAATTTTCGCAAAACCAATTGGTCGAAAATTAGGCCGACGACCATGACCAAAACCACGGCGAGCGCAATGGATCCAAAAAAATTTATCCCCAGCAGAGATGCCAGATAGTAAGCGAAAACTCCTCCGAGCATGTAAAGCTCGCCGTGAGCAAAATTGATGACATCCATCATGCCGAATATCATCGTGAGACCGACAGCCATGAGACCATAGGTTGCCCCGATAATCAAACCATTCACGAGCTGTTGAATTATCTCTGCCGTCATTTAAATTTCCTCAGAAAAGTCGCTCGAATAATTTTCTTACCTTGTAAGAATCCATACCTTTCATAATGATATTTATAAAATCCTCCGATTTTTGTCAAGATAAAAATGGAAACTTTTCTCCAAAGGGTGACTTCCCGCCGGCGAGGCGGGATGACGGTAGATTGACCTTGAGTGAAGGATAAAGGGCAGGGTGATTTGATTTCCAGCAACAGGATATGTCCGCGCCTTAAAAACGAATATGAATCTTAAAGAATTTGCTATGTTAGGGTTTTAAAGGTGTCCGGTACCTTTCCAGAAACCTACTGCCATTGGAAAGCAAGGAGTTAGGCCGATATGACCTAACTCCCTGATTTTATAGGTGGGCCATGAAGGAATCGAACCTTCAACCTACTGATTAAGAGGCAGACCCCCTGAGTTTCCTAACCTCCTTAGAAGACTCAACTATTTTAAATCATTGATTTTACATTTTGCAGATTTTGGATGTTTTAGCCGATTTTGGCAAATTTTCCACGAAATCCACACATAAAGTCCCACAAACAGTAAAAAGTCCCAAAAATACGGACCTGCTGATTAATTTACGGACTTTTTTGTCCTTGTGCCATCCAGTTTTATCCCGTCGACCGAATTTTATTGACTTTTCACCATTGACACTCTATAAAATTTTATAGAGAGTAAATGGACTTCTAGGAAAATTTTCTGCGGAAATCAAATAGGATAATGGAGGGTTTGCCATGATTCACATTGAACCAAGCGTTTTTTTGCGTTTCGATCCCACAACTGGCGCAATACCTTTACTTGTTGATGTGTCTCGTTCCGGTCGTGAATACCCCAAAATATTTCGGTCCCCCCTACCCTTCACGGTGCTTCATGATAATGTTTCGATGTATGTGGAAGACCTTTATGCAGCGGCCCCATCTCTTGGCGGAACGCTTCTGTTTTGTTCTTTCCCAAACACTTTCATTGATGTTAATCGCAGCGAACTCGACATCGATCCTGAACTGATCGATGGTCAATGGCCGGTTCCCTTGAAACCTACTGCCATTGGAAAGCGCGGTCTGGGGCTTTTGAAAACCAAGTCACGGTATGGTGAACCTTTACAGGAACGGAAGCTAACCGTTGCCGAGGTGGAAGAACGTTTGAAGTATTATTACCGACCTTATCATGTCGAGCTAAAGCGAATAATTGATCAGCTTCATGGACGCTTTGGTTTTCTTAGACAACTCAGCTGCCATTGTATGTCAGCGATTGGAGCTCCGACGCATGGAGATCCCGGGCAGCCGCGGCCGGATTTTTGTATCGGGGATGTCGGCGGCACAACATCTTCCCCCGAATTTGTTGATCTCGTAGTAAAGACACTTCAGGGTTTTGGTTACAGCGTAAAGGTTAACGACCCTTATAGCGGAGCCGAGCTTAATACAAGGTATGGCGATCCTAAGCGCGGTATTGACAGCATTATGATTGAGATAAATAAAAAGTTATTTATGGACATTAACACTTTCCGTAAAACGGCAGGATTCGTTCGGGTTAAGGCTGATCTCGACAAGCTACTCTCGGTGTTGGCGGCCGATGCGAAAGAGCGCGTCAGTCGAGGGAAATAATTTTTGATACGACGAAACATAAAATAAGGAGGGAGTAATGCGAATAGGCACCGGCCGGAATATTATTTTTTTATCGCTATTGGCAATAATTATTTTGGGTCAAAGCTCAATTGCTCCTGCCCAGACCCGCGGCGGAACTTTGAATGTGATTATCAATCCTGAGCCAGCCATTCTTGTCCTTGGCCTGAGCCAGCAGGGGCCAACCCAGATGATCGGAGGGAAAATATATGAAGGGCTGCTCACTTATGACTTTAGCCTGAAGCCTATCCCCAGTCTTGCCAAGAGCTGGACGGTGTCCTCCGACAAGAAGACCTATACCTTCAAACTTCAAGAGAATGTACGTTGGCATGATGGGAAACCATTTACAGCCCAAGATGTTATCTTTACTACCCGGGACTTCCTCCCCAAGGTGCATTCGCGTGCCCGGCAAAACTTTTCCCATGTGGCCGAATGGGTTGCACCGGATCCCTATACGGTGGTCTTCCGCTTGAAAACACCTTTCGCGCCATTCCTCGGCGCTTTCCAGGTGGCAAGTGCACCGATGATGCCCAAACATATATATGAGGGTACCGATTTTAGAAACAACCCTGCCAATGCCAAACCAATTGGTACGGGTCCTTTTAAATTCAGCGAATGGCGGCGCGGCAATTATGTCCACCTCTTACGTAACGATGACTATTGGAAGCCCGGAAAACCCTATCTTGATCAAATTTATTATCGGGTAATCCCGGATCCTGCAGCTCGCACGCTTGCCCTTGAAACCGGGCAAGTGCACGTCGCCAGCCTTAACGACATAGAGCTGTTCGAAGTACCCCGATTTTCCCAGCATCCTATGGTCGAGCTCACGTTTAAGGGAAATGAATTTTTTGGTCAGGTCGGGTGGATGGAAATCAACAACCGCAAACCGCCACTTAACGATAAGCGCTTTCGACAGGCTCTTATGCATGCCATTGATCGCGAATTTGTGCGAGAAAAGATTTGGTTTGGAGTCGGACGAGTAGCCCATTCGCCGATATCCTCGGTAACGCGCTTTTATGATCCGAACCTGCCAAAATATCCATATGATCCCAAAAAAGCCGAAGAACTTCTCGACAATATGGGTTTGAAGAAGGGAGCGGATGGTTTTCGGGTTACCTTGCGTCTCCTGCAATCCCCCTATGGTGGCGCCTGGTCGCGACTGGCCGAATATACGAAGCAGGCTCTTTCCCGCATTGGAATTAACATCATCATAGAATCAACCGACGCAGGTGCTTTCACCCAAAAGGTATCAAATTGGGATTTCGACCTCACTTTTAACATGTTGCTCCAATTCGGCGATCCAGCTCTTGGTGTTGCTCGATCCTATATTTCAACCAATATCCTCAAGGGCGTCATGTTTTCGAATACAATGGGGTATACCAATCCCAAAGTGGATGAGCTTTTCGATAAGGCTGCAACTACGATTAATGACTCCGAACGGCAAAAGCTTTATTCGGAAGTGCAACGGATCCTGATCGATGAGGTTCCAGTTGTCTGGCTCTTAGAAATGGATTTCCCCACCATTGTCAATCGCAAGGTAAAGAATTTAGTGACTACCTCGATTGGCGTTTACGACACTTGGGACAGCGTTTATTTTGCCCCATGACCTTAAAATTGTTTTCAGAGTTTAGAAATGCGGGGTTTGCCCCTTGAGTCATATTCAATATGTCTTCAAGCGACTCGGGAAGGCAATCCTTCTCATTTTTGCGATCGCCACCCTTAATTTTCTCTTGATCCGCATAGCTCCGGGAGATCCTGCCTCGGTTATGGCAGGTGAGGCAGGGGCAGCTGACGAGCTCTTTGTTCGTCAGCTCCGTGCGGAATTTCGTCTTGATGACCCCCTCCCGGTCCAACTCGGTGAATATCTCCTCAACATTGCGTCCTTTAATCTCGGGTACAGTTACCGTAACCAACGTACAGTCGCCGATCTCCTGTTCGAACGCTTACCCGCTACTCTCCTTCTAACCGGATCCGCTTTCATCGTTGCGCTCTCTATTGGTGTCTTTCTCGGTGCTATCGCGGCGAGTCGTAGGGGTCGTTGGCCAGACACACTCATTGGCACTGTCGCCTTGATGTTCTATGCCACCCCCCTTTTCTGGATCGGTCTTATGTTCGTGCTGCTATTTTCTGTTCTCCTAAACTGGCTCCCGGCATTTGGCATGGGGTCCGTCCAGCAGCTCGGAGGGTTCAATTTCGTGCTGGATCGGGGGAAACATCTCATTCTTCCGGTATTGACGCTCGCTTCCTATTATGTAGCAATCTACGGACGACTCACCCGTGCTTCGATGTTGGAGGTCCAGCAGCAGGACTTCGTAAAATTGGCTCGCGCAAAGGGGCTACCTCCGGGACGTATTGCGAGAATGCACGTCCTGCGAAACGCACTTCTCCCGGTCATTACCTTCGCCGGGATTCAGGCCGGCCACCTGATTGGCGGGTCGATCTTGGTTGAAACTGTTTTTGCTTGGCCGGGTATCGGCAGGCTCGCCCTCGAATCCATGCTGGTCCGAGATTACAACACCCTTTTGGGTGTCTTTTTGATTTGCGCAGTGATGACGATTGTTTTTAACCTAATTACCGATCTGCTTTACATGCTCGTAGATCCCCGAATTGAGATTCAGAGATGAACGGCTTCTGGTGGCAATTCTTCAAACAACCTTCTGCAGCCCTCGGGACAGCTGGTGTTCTGCTGGTTTTGGCTGTGGCCTTGCTTGCCCCCTGGATTGCTCCAGCGGGGCCATGGGAAATTGTCGGAACTCCCTTCCAGCCGCCTCTCAGCAAAGGGCATCTTCTGGGAACAGACCTTCTTGGGCGCGACATTCTTGCCGGAATCCTTCATGGCGCCCGTGTGTCGCTATTGGTGGGCTTGGTTTCGGCTGCCGCGGCTGCGCTAATTGGCATTTTGCTCGGTTCAATCGCCGGGTACTATGGCGGGATCGCCGATGATGTCCTGATGCGGCTTACAGAGTTCTTCCAAGTAATTCCGGGCTTTGTGTTCGCCGTTGTCTTAGTTGCCGTTTTTCGACCCAGCATTGGCTCGATCGTGCTCGCCATAGCCATTGTATCCTGGCCTCCAGTAGCTCGGTTGGTTCGGAGCGAATTTCTTTCTCTGCGAGCGCGCGAGTTCGTTGAGGCCGCAACCGTGCTTGGCGTTCGCGACCGGAATATTATATTTGGAGAGATTTTGCCTAATGCGTTGTCACCGGTGCTCGCAATGGCCACGCTGATGGTGGCTTCTGCCATCCTATTAGAATCGGCGCTTGGCTTTCTTGGTTTGGGGGATCCCAACAAGATGAGCTGGGGATATATGATCGGCGTCTCCAGGACCGTAATTCGCCTTGCCTGGTGGATGAGCGTTTTCCCGGGAATCGCAATTGTTCTGACTGTATTGTCGATAAATCTTGTGGGAGAAGGCATTGGCGTAATCTGGAACCCGCGCCTCCAGCGTCGGGGGGAGGAATGAGCGAATCCATCCTCTCCGTTGAACATTTGACTTTAGAGCTTCCTCCGGGATCGGATCGAAAATTTGCCGTGGAGGATCTTTCTCTTGCGGTCTATCCCGACGAAATCCTGTGCGTTGTCGGCGAGTCCGGCTCGGGGAAAACCCTGACCGCCCAAGCGGCCATGGGCCTATTGGCCCCCGAGGTAAAAATAGCCACTGGTAAAATCAAGTTTGAGGAACGAGAGCTTTTCAAGATCTCCGAGAGAGAGTTCCGAGATCTTCGCGGACGTCGCATGGCCATGGTGTTCCAGGAGCCCCTTTCCGCGCTGAATCCTGTAATGACGGTCGGAGACCAGATTGCAGAGGTTTTTCGGTTTCACGGGGCTGCCGGGTCGAATCTCCGTCAACAAGTGCTTGAAATTCTCAATGCCGTTCATTTGCCCGACCCTTCTTCCTTAATCGAATCGTATCCCTTTCGATTGTCGGGCGGGCAGCGACAGCGTGTGGTGATAGCAATAGCCCTTGCCTTGAAACCGAAACTTCTTTTCGCCGATGAGCCAACCACGGCCCTTGACGTAACCACTCAGGCACAAATCCTCGATCTCATAAAGGAACTTCAACGTGAACGGCAAATGGCCGTAGTTTATATTACTCATGATTTTGGAGTAGTGGCAGACATCGCCCACCGCGTTATCGTCATGCAGCATGGTCACATCATCGAAGAAGGGCCAACAGATGAAGTCTTAAACCGGCCGAAGGAAGCATACACCCAGCGACTTGTATCAGCCGTCTTAAAGTTGTCCTCGCCGGCGCAGGCACGGACAGCCGACTCCGAGGCCTTAGTCAAAGTCGAAGGACTCACAAAGACATATATAACTCGTCGAGCCTTTTTCCGCCCTCCCCGTATTGTGGAAGCGGTCAAGAACGTAAGCTTCAACATACGCTCTGGGGAAACTCTCGGGCTCGTTGGCGAATCCGGATCCGGGAAATCAACAGTAGGTCGCTGCCTCGTTCGCCTGATCGAGCCCGATTATGGAAAAATATTGATTGGCGGGGTTGATTTGCGCGAAGTAAAGGGTGAATCGTTACGGCGCGCGAGAAGGCGCATCCAGATGGTCTTTCAAGATCCCTATGCGTCGCTTAATCCACGTCGACGTATCGGGGAAATTATCGCCGCAGGCCCGCTCGCCCACGGAGTAGATTACCAAACCGCTCTTCAAAGTGCCCGGGATTTGCTTCGCCTTGTTGGCCTTGATCCATCAACCCTGATGCGTTTCCCCCATGAATTCTCGGGTGGCCAGAGGCAACGCATAGGTATCGCAAGAGCTTTGGCTCTCGAACCGTTGCTATTAATCGCGGATGAACCTGTTTCTTCCCTTGACGTCTCCGTACAGGGGCAGATATTGGACCTTTTGCGGGATCTGCGGGATCGATTTGGTCTATCAATGTTGTTTATTACTCACGATCTTCGCGTTGCAGCCCGGGTTTGTGACCGTATCGCGGTGATGCACCAAGGTGTAATCGTAGAAAGCGGCCTGACTGATTCTGTTTTCCGAAAACCAGAACACCCCTATACACGCACCCTATTAGCCGCAGTCCCCGGTCAGAGATGGGGTAGGATTGATCAACCAGCATAAAACACTTCCCAATATACTGAATATTTCAATTCAAAATATCACCTTCTCCTTCTGCAAATAAAGTCTTTTGACGATCTTCTCTGCAATCAAGGGGGCGTTGCCGCCGGCGCGGTTGTTGATGATTAGGTCGACCTGGACCTTGTCCTTTAGAGCCTCATTTACGATCGTTGCCGTGTCCTCGATCATCTCTTGATCAAGCATTCCCGGGACCCTTTTGTCAAAGGGGAAGGCCTTCGCATAGGATTCCTCGAATGAGAAGGGCATCGTCTAAAATTTGGCTTGAGTATTTACCGGGCCCCTAACATTCTAATAAGTACCGCTGCGGTGGTCTTCGCGGCCAGGATAAAGTCGGAAATCAAAATATTTTCGTCCGCTCCATGAATATTGGAATCGGGCCTTCTTCCGGCTCCGAAGGCGACGCTGGGGATCCCTTTAGCAATAAAATATTTCATATCGCCCCCTCCCCGCGACATGGTCACTGGAATGGGGGTCGATGGGAATCCGGCCATCGCCAGGGACTCCTGGATGGATTGAATGAGCATGGAATCACGATCGGATTGATACGCTTTGCTTTGGTAGCCTACCAGCAATTCATAAAATGGCGCGCCCTCACCTGTTTTGGCAAGTTCGCCTTTGATCAATTCCAGTACACCTTCAGGTGTATCTTCGGGAATCAGCCGACCGTCCACTTCCATTTCACAATAATCCGGTACGATAGTAGCTTTGGCCCCCCCCTTAATGACTCCTATATTCAGGGTGGAGTATCGCATTTCAGGGTATTGGGAAGGCCTGCGGGCGAGTTTGTCCTGTGCCCGCCCGATAGCTTCCATCACTTTTTGCATCTTCTGGATAGCGTTCTCCCCCCTCCAGGGGGTTGCCGTGTGGGCGGCTTTTCCCCGGGAAATAAATTTCATATGGAGAGATCCCCCATAACCATAAATCATTTCGTTCAGAAACCCTTCAACGATGCAGAAATCTCCATCGAGATTCCCGTTGGAAACCAGATACCCCGCTCCCAGTTTCCCCCCGATTTCTTCATCACAGGTTGCCGCGAGAATGACGTCCCCCCCCGAAAAGAACTCCCGAATCTTTGATGGCGGCCAACGCCAGGGCGAAACTCGCTAACCGCCCTTTGCAATCGCAGGATCCCCTCCCCCATAATTTCCCTCCTTCAATTTCCCCGCTGAATGGAGGGTGCTTCCAAAGATGCTCATTTTCCACGGGTACCGGTATCCAGATGGACACAAAGAATCCCCTTTTTATTCGAAGAGGCGCCCGGTAATCGGCCAATTACATTCGGGCGGGGAAAGGCCAAGCCTGCGGTTTTCACCATCTCTTCCGGCGTCTCCCGAATCCAGCTCTCCAGCCCGAACGTCCTCAATCGGTCGTTAACGAGTAGCGAAATATCTGCATAGTCTCCGGGAGGATTCACGGTGGGAATGTTTACCATCTCCGTAGTGAATCGGAGGAATTTTTCCGCTGCCCTGTCAATTTCCGTAAATATTTTGTTTACAATAAGATCTTCCACCATGGCTTTTCAATCTCCGCTTATTGAAAATGGGGCTTGTCGGCAGAGATTTCTTTCTGCCGACGTCTTGCGGGCCTGCCCAAATTTTCTCGTCCCCTTAAGATCCAGACTCAGCCTTGTACCACGACAAATTTCAACGGGAATTTATGGAGAGAATGCCAGCCGTCCTTCTTGATCACACCCAGGTCCCCCAGGAACATCCCGGCCCTGTAGTCCCGAGTACAGGGATTGGGCTCGATCATGATGAGCTGGTTCTCCTGAATTACTTCCTCGCCAGCGATATGGGCGGAAACGTCCCGGCCCGGGATTCCCCAATGGGGAGATTCGGCTTTATCATCCCAGCCATGAATGACCGGGGCTTCGATCGTGTATCCCGCCTCGGGAATGATGGCGGAGGCTTTGAGCACCGACCTCCTTAGTGCACCCCGGTTTCAGTACTTCGGCGACCCGTTTGAAGGTGTCTTCCGCGATCTGATACATCTTTTGAAACTGCTCGGTCGGGTTTCCCACGGCAATGGGCCGGATCAATTGCCCCGAACAGCCGAAATAGCTCATGCTTAATTCGTTTAAAATGATGTCCCCCTTTTCAATTCTCCTCGCGGAGGGAACTCTCCATGGGTAGGGCATCATCGGGTCGGCCATGGAAGTCGATCCCAGAAGGGAAAAAATTGGAAGGGCGTTGTTTCTCCAGGACTCCGCCATCATCTCCGCATAAAGCTCATATTCAGCCGCCCCTACCTTCGTCGCCTTCACCAGGGCCTGCATGCATTTGTCGGTAATCTCCGCCCCCTGGCGATAAAAGGATAGCTCTTCTTCGGTTTTGATCGCCCGGATCTTCTCATATTTGTCGGTAACAAAACTCCATTGGGCCTTCGGCAGCCTTTTCTTTAACTGTTCAAAGTGATCGTAGGGGAGTGTGGAAAAGGTTCTCTTGTCCCGTCCTACAATACCAATCCTTCCCTTATCGCAGCCGGCTTCGATGACGCGGTCGGCCACCCCATCCGGATCATTGGGGCTCCAGCGTACGTCTTTCAGGTGGGAGTACAATTTGGCGCACAAGGTGTGGGGGGATATGCTGGCGAACAGGGTGGGCTCTCCCTGGCGGGGGAAAACCACATATTGCTGGATGCCGTCAGCCCAGCCGGAAATGTACCTGGCGTTTTTCTGCTGCATCTCCTTTCCGGTGGCGAAAAGAACCAGGCAATCCAGCGATTCCTTTTCCATCATTTGGCGTATCCTTCGATACCTGGCTTCATACTCGGCGCTGGAAAAATTTGTATAGACGGTCCGGGATTTCGCCTGTTCTACAAAATCATAATTCACCATGATCCTACCTCCTCGCTTTTGATTGTTTATCGAGATGACCCTCGAAATTGCTTCGCTGCACTCGATTTTATCCTCAGGATTCTCAGCAGGCGACGTAATGCCCGCTCCCGACCTCCTGCAACGGGGACTCCTCAACCGCGCAACGCTCCGTCCTTTGCGGGCACCGTTTCTGCAGCCGGCACCCCGGAGGGGGATTGATCGGGCTGAGGATTTCCCCCTGCATGGCATACTGCTTTCTGACTCTTTTGTCCTCGAACCGGGCACTGATAAGCGCCTTTGTATAAGGGTGGAGAGGGGTCTCAAAAATCTCCCTGACTGGACCCAGTTCCATAATCTTTCCCGTATACATAACGGCAACCTGATCGCTGATATGTTCCACCACGCTCAAGTCGTGGGAAATGAAAAGATACGTTAACCCCAGCCCATCCTGGAGCTTACGGAAGAGGTTGAGAATTTGGGCTTGGATCGAAACATCGAGGGCAGAGACGGGTTCGTCACAGATAACCAGCTCAGGGTTTAGGGCCAGGGCTCGGGCGATCGCCAGTCGCTGGCGCTGGCCGCCGCTGAATTCGTGAGGATACCGGTCGATGTGATCACTGCCCAATCCCACCATCTCCAGCAACTGCAGCACTCTTTGTCGTTTCTCCTTTCCGGCCATCTGGAAGTGGATCTCCAGGGGCATTCCGACGATGGTCTCGATCTTTTTCCGCGGGTTCAGAGAACTGAAAGGGTCTTGAAAGATCATCTGAACCCTTCTTCGCAATCGGCGCATTTCCTTTTCGCTTTGTCCGAAAACATCCATCCCCTGGAGGTGGACTTTTCCAAAAGTCGGTTCGACGAGCCGGGTGATAAGGCGGGCGATAGTGGATTTTCCGCAGCCGCTCTCTCCTACAAGTCCCAGAGTGTGCCCCTGATCGATGTGAAAAGTCACATGGTCCACGGCTTTGAGGACCCGCTCCCCGAAAATCGCCTTGGAGAGAAAGCTCTTATTCAGATTAAAATATTTCCCCAGATCTTCGATTTTTATGAAAGGCGCTTGAGATGACATCGTTCTTTCAGTACTCCGTGTCCTTCCTCTCTCAGGAAAATAAATGACAGGAGACCCAATGCCCGGTTTCGACTTCCGCCAAGGCGGGTTTTTCGCTCCTGCATATCTCCATCGATGAAAGACATCGTGGATGGAATTTGCATCCGGGGGGAGGGGCCAGCAGGCTGCAGACCGTCCCTTGGATGGGATCGAGAAATTTCTTCTTCTCCTTCCGGCTGGGAATCGATTTCATCAATCCCTGGGTGTAAGGGTGAAGAGGCTTCTCGAACAACCGGGAAGTGCGGGTATGTTCCACCACATTCGCGGCGTACATAACCGCCACTTCCTCGCAAATCTGGCCGATGACGAAAAGGTCGTGGGTGATATAGATCAGGCCCATTTTGAATCTTTCCATCATATCGACCAACAGATCCAGAAATTGGGCCTGGATGGTCACGTCCAAGGCAGTAGTGGGCTTGTCGGCGATCAGCAGAGATGGATTGCAGGAGAGGGCGATGGCAATCATCACCCTCTGGCGCATTCCCCCGCTTAATTCGTGGGGATAACTATCCAGGCGTTCCCGGGGCGATGGGATACTGACGAGGTCCAACATCTCCACAGCTTTTTCCCGGGCTTTCTGCCTGGAGAGGTTTTGATGCTGCCGGATCGTCTCGGTGATTTGTCTCCCGACGGTGAGGGCAGGATTCAGAGACGTCATCGGCTCCTGAAAGATCATAGAAATCTTACTCCCCCGGATGTTCCTCATCTCCTTGAGCGGCCTGGATAAAAGGTCCTGGCCTTCAAAAAGAACTTCCCCCGTCGTCTGGGCCGGAGGAGAAGGGTTAAGGCGGAGAATAGAAAGGGCGGTCACGCTTTTCCCTGAACCCGATTCGCCGACCAGCCCGAGAGTCTCGCCCTTTTCCAGGCTGAAGGAAACATTTTCCACCGCCGTCAGGGTTCCCTTTTTCAAGGCAAAGCGTGTGACCAGGTTCTGGACTCTCAGCAAAGACTCCTTCATCGGTTTGTTTATCTCCCTATTGCTCGGTCAGCCGCGGATCCAGAATATCCCGCAAGCCGTCGCCGAAGAGATTGAATCCAAGGACGGTCAGGGAGATGGACAAACCTGGAATGATAGCCAGGAGCGGGGTGCTCTCGATGAAAGACCTGGCCTCATTCAGCATGGAGCCCCAGCTGGGGTTGGGCGGGGCAATTCCCAGCCCGAGGAAGCTTAGGGCGGCTTCCGTTAGAATGGCGTAAGCAATAAAGACCGTGGATTGCACGATTAAGGGCGACATGCAGTTGGGAAGAATTTGGCGGAAGAGAATGGAAAAGTTCGATTCCCCGATCATCTTTCCCGCTTCCACGTATTCCTTCTCCCGTTCCACCAATACTGACCCCCTGATCACTCGGGCGAATCGCGGAATATAGACGATACCGATGGCAATCATGGTGTGAAAGAGGGAACTGCCCAGAATGGCTACAACTACCAGGGCCAGTAAAATGGAAGGGAAAGCAGGAAAGATCCATGAACCGCATAATCACTTCATCTACTTTCCCCCGATAATATCCGGATATGGCTCCGATGGGGGTTCCCACGATTATGCCGATTCCCACCGCAATGATCCCTACCAGCAAGGATATCCGCGCCCCGTTCACAACCCGGGCCCATACATCCCTCCCGAACTGATCGGTCCCCAGAATATGTTCCCGAGTCGGACTCTGCAGCCGGTTGGTCAAATTCTGTTTCAAAGGATCATGGATCTCGATCCAAGGGCCCAAAACGGCAATTACCACCACCGAAGCAACCATGAGGATTCCCAGGAAAGCCAAACGGTTCCTTTTCAGGTCCCCCCAACGATCCCGCCAGAGGGACCTCCGTTTTTTCCCTTGGGATTCCATCCGGGTCTCGGCAGACAAATCCGGCTTCGTCATTTCGTTGCCTCCTTGCCGGCAACCGGTTTATTCGAGGGCGACCCTGGGATTCAAAACCGTGTAGAGAAAATCAACCAGAAGGTTGATAAGGACAAAAAATGTGGCAATCAGAAGAACCGCGGCCTGAACCACCAGGTAATCCCTTGTCAATATCGCTTCGATCAGAAGCTGACCCACTCCCGGCCAACTGAATACCATTTCGACAACCACGCTTCCCCCTAAAATGGCCCCGAATTGCAGGCCAACCACCGTCACGGTAGGGACCAGCGCATTCTTCAGCGTGTGCAGAAGGATGACCGTTCTTTCGGGCAGTCCCTTGGCCCGGGCGGTTCTGACATAATCCTGCCCTAATTCATCGAGCATGCTGGAGCGGGTCATTCTTGTTACCACCCCGGCCATGCGCAACCCCAGCGCCGACGCGGGCAATATCAAATACTTCAATGAACCGAAGAAGTTTTCCCAGGGGCTCAAAAAGCCCATGGAGGGGAGCCAGCCCAGGTACAGGGCGAAGGTAAGGATCAGCATAATGCCGAACCAGAATTCGGGAATGGAAATTCCGAGCAGGGCAAAGGTCATCGCTGCATAATCGGCAGGCTTTTGTCTCTTCACGGCCGAAATGATGCCGGCTGGGAGGGCAACGAGGAGGGAGACGATCATGCTGGCAAAGGCCAGCATCAGGGTCGCGGGAAACCGGTGCAGGATCAAGGTGAATACTTCCTCCTGGGAATAGACCGATTTTCCAAAATTCCCATGAAGGGCTCTCCACAGCCAGATTCCATATTGGACCGGCAAAGGCTTGTCCAAGCCGAGTTCCTTCATCAAAGCGGCGCGTACCACCGGGTCGTCGCCCTCGCCCGCGAGGAGGATGTCCGCGGGATCCCCGGGAAGCAGATGGACCATCGCGAAGACAAAAATGGTCAACAGAAAGATTACGGGGATGATATAGATGATCCTTTTGACCAGGTATATCAGGGTGGTCATTCCTTCGCTTCCTTACCTCGGGTGAATCATTTGGGAAGATTCACCCTCGACTTCCCTTTTATTTATCCAGCCACCAGTACTTGGCCCCGCCCTGGTGCCAGGCGTATCTTGTGGCAAATCCTTTTCTGAAGCCCTTCACATAATCGTGGAAGGCATAGCCCACCACGGTTTTGTAAAGATACAAGATGGGAACGTCATCCCTGATTGTTTCTACAACACTCCTGTAAACCTGTTTTCGGTCCTCATACTTCCAAAGCCGCCGGCCCTTATCCAGCAAGGCGTCAAGGTCCTTGTTGCTGTACCTCGGGTAATTGTTCTTTCCGACCTCATTGGAATGGAAGTACATATAATAAGCGTCATCCCAGTCGAACCGCTCGTCCACCCCGCGGGAGGCAAGACTGAACTCTCCTTTCCTCAGCATAGGATAAAAAGCGGCCCGGTCGATTACTTTCATGGTTGCTTCGATCCCGATCTTCTGCAGCTGGCCGATGGCCACCTCCGCCGTGTCCATATCGAATTTGAGAGAATAGGCCAGGATTTCAGTTTTAAACCCATTGGGGAATCCTGCTTCGGCCATTAGTTGTTTGGCCTTAGCTAAATCCGGCTCCCGATCCTTGACCGGAATAAAAAGCCGGGAACGGTCCAGGAAGGGCTGATTATTGACCGTTTCACCCAGCCCCCAAAAGACCCCGCCCATTACCTTCTTCTTATCGATGGCGTAAGCGACAGCCTGACGGACCCTTTTGTCGTTAAAAGGCGGTTTGTTTAGGTTGAACCAGATACCGCTGCATCCCAGGGATTCATAATCCATAAGGAAGCCCGGGAGGGGCTTTTCCAGGATCGCTTTGGCCAGGATATTCATGGGAGGAGCATAGCAGGATTCCAGTTCCCCGGCTCGGAAAGCCGTCCAGCGGACAGTTTCATCCACAATCTTTTTTCCGATAATGGTATCTATATAGGGAAGTCGGTCGCCTGTGGTTTCGTGGGTTTCCCAGTACTGGTCAAAACGCTTGAACTCGATCGTTTCATTGGGAACGAATGATTTCACGAAATAAGGACCGGTCCCCGGAGCAGGCTTGGTGCCGGTCGGTTCCCAGCCGGCGGGGATGATGGCGCAGTTGTAAATCGTCAGATTGCTCAGGAAAGGACCGAAAGGCTCCTTTAAATTTATTTTGAGGTTGTACTTATCCATGACATTCACCGAGTCGATCCACCGCAGGGCAAAAGCGCGGGGCGACCGCGTGGCCGGATTCAGGACCCGCTCGATGGAATACTTCACATCGCCGCTGTCCAGTTCTTTCCCGTGGTGGAATTTAATTCCTTGCCGCAGGTTAAAAATATATTCCCTGCCATCTTGCGAAATCTCCCAGGATTTTGCCAGCATGGGATGGATTTCGACCTGAGGGACTTTTCCGATCTCGGTCAGCCCTCCGTAGATCAGGCAATAGTTGGTGTAATCGGCGAAGTCCTGGTTTTTATGGGCGTCCAGGCCGGCGGAGGCAAAAGCGCCGCCAGCCCGCAAAACGCCTCCGTATTTGGGTTTCTTGTCCTGGGCCTCGGCTGACCGCGAAAAACCACCCAGGGCCAACCCTGCCATGCCGACACCGCCCCAATAAAGAAATTCCCTTCGGCTCTTCCCGCCGGATTCTTTCCTTGTTTTCATCTCTTTCTCCTTTTCCCCAAAAATAATGAAAATTCAATCGGGCAAGAAATTCCTCCCGCACGCCCCGCTAAAAGCCTTTCGGGTCCCCCCCCAGAATACGGGCAACCCAGTCCGAAATGTAATCCACTGCCATGGTCATATTATCCACCTGACAATGTTCAGATCCTCCCTCGGCGGAGGTAAAGACTTTGAGTTCCTTTTTCGGACTGTTCACTGACGATTCAAAGGTTTTCTGCGCATGCCAGAGTGGAATCTGACGGTCATTTTGGCCGTGGATAATCAATAAGGGGCAGGTAATCTTATCCGCGACCCCCTCAAGAGACATTTGTCTGGCCACGGCAACCGCCTCGCCCAGGTTTTCTTTACCAAATACCCACAGGAGATGATTTTGGGAATCGGGTACCGATGGTTCCCCTCCCCTGCCGGCCAGCCGTTGAGAAATTCTATCCCCGAAATCCCACATTGCTCCCCAGGCCACGCAGCAACGAAAGCGTTTTTCGAAAGCCGCCGCCCGGGGGGCGTAATATCCTCCGAGGCTCAAAGCCATCATGCCGATCCGCTGGGAATCTATCTCCGCACGCTTTTCCAGATAGTCTACACAGGCGGCGGCCGGGACCTCCGTGTCCGGGCTGCTGTGCATTTCCCGCAGACGCAGGGCTTCACCCACCCCTGGGTGATCCACGATGAGGAGCGAGATTCCCCGCCGGCGAAATTCGTCACCCACATTCAAATAGATGATTTCTTTCATCACATCAAAGCCGTCAAAATGAACCATACAGGGGCTGGAGTTCTTGCCCGCTGCAGGAGAAAAAAGAGCGGGCATGGATTTTCCCCCCAATGGAATCTCCACCCATTCCACTGGCTCCCTGCGCAACCGAACCCCCTTTTGAAATGAGGCCAGACCCCGCCTATAGGCCTCCAATTTTCGGGAATCCCGATAGGTCATCATGCGCTCGGCGGCCAGGAAGTACGAAGCGGCTCGGAGATATTTGCGCCCGGCGCTCAAAAATTCTCCTGCTTGTTCATGCGTCACCGCGAGCCCCTCGACCCGTTCCGCCAGTTTTCTCCAATTTACGTACCAGGCTTCCTGAGCCGAAGCGTCGTTCCGTCCCGCGATCTCTTTCAAAGGACGGCAGGCTTCATCCACCTCGGATATCGCAGCCCCTCGGTTCAACACCCCCATCGCGGCCAAGCTCCATACATAATTATCTGGAAAATATTCAAACATTCTTAACCTTCCTAAAATGAATTTAGAAAACTCTTAGGATTATTTTCCAAAATCGCCGTTTGAACGGCAGGGGGCACGGATTCGCACACAAATCTCACCGGGTCCGGGAGTCCCATATCGAACGGGGAATCCGTTCCCAAGAGCACGGATTTTAATCCGCATTGGTCGATCAAATAGCGCAGGGTTTTCCCGTCATGGACGACTGTATCAACATAAAGGCCGGGAGGAAGGTCCAAACGGTCTTCCCGATTCCCGAACTCAGGACGAACGCGGCTGCCGTGGCGCAGACGCCCGAGGAGAAAGGGGAACCCCCCTCCCCCATGGGAAAGGCAGACTCTGATATGCGGATAACGCTTGAAAAAACCTCCCAGCCATAATCGGGAAATGCAAATCGTCGTTTCCATGGCATTCCCAACCAGGTTGCGAAGATAGAATTTCGAAAGCCGTTCCCCAAAAGAAACATTGTTCGGATGGACCAAAATGCTGCATTTCAGCCGATCGGCTTCCTCGAAAAAGGGGGTAAAGGTTGCCTCGTCCAAATCCTGCCCTTTTACCTGGGTCCCGATTTCGATCCCGGAAAGGCCCAAGTCATGGAAGCACCGTCTCATCTCGGCCACCGCCAGATCCGGGTCCTGAAGAGGAACGATTCCGAACCCCACAAAGCGCCCTGAAGATTTCGCGCAGATCCCAGACAGAGCATCATTGCCGGCCTGTACCCAGGTTTTTGCCCAAGAAGATTCTTTCCCATATCCGAAAAGGAATGGAGGAAGGCTGATAACCCTTTTATCAATCCCCTCCGCACCCATAGACCGCACCTGGATCTCCGGATTGAAAAGGTCTTCTTTGATAGCGTCGACCGTAATCCCCCAAGCCTTGATTTTCAAGCCCCTTTCAACCGTTCCTTCCAGCGCAATACCGAATTCCGGATTTCGCAGCAGAGACTCAGGAATGAGATGGCCGTGAACATCGATCGTCATTCTTTCCCCCTATGATAAGGCGATTTTTCCTTTGAGCAATTCCTCGACTTCTCCTGAATGAGACACCCATCCCAGGGATGTCCGAATCTGCTCCACGGCCTGTTCATGGAATTGCGGGCCATTCATGCTCGCGCAACAGTCTTCAAGAAGGATAACCTCCAGGTCCCGATTGAAAGCTTCGAAGGCCGTGCAGAGGACACAGTTATTGGTGTTCACTCCTACCAGGACAACCGTTTTGATGCTTAGGGTCCGGATAATGATGTCCAGATCCGTGCCCAGAAAAGGGCTGTATCTCTGTTTGACAACAATGAGGTCTTCCGGCCGAACCCCCAATTCCGGCATCAGTTCCGTCACCGGGGACCCGGGAACGGCCTTTGTCTCCCGTTTCCGCCCCACCCCCGAAACCGCTTTCTTTTCCATTTGAAACTTCCAGAACGGGCTGGCTACGCTGAAAGCCTCTCCTGTAAGGGGATGAACCCGATGAATCGTCTTAACGAAAATAATGGGGCATCGATACTTCCGAAAGACGGGGATAACCTTCTCGCCAACATTTTCCAGGATGCGCTTTGAATCTTCGGGAAAAACCGGGAGGTAATTCAGCTCGATATCCAGATGGGCCCGGTTCAAATCCACTACGATTAAGGCCGTTGAGTTGGGATCCATTGCATTATCCCTTCTGGGCGCGCAGATGAGGAAAACCGCCGACCTCCTTTCTAAAAAGTTGGGCCAGCGGCTCTGCTATTTTTATCTCTGATAGGGATCGTGCCAACCCAGGGCAAGATCGATTTTCAGTTGATCTTTTTTATCCACTTTGTTCTTGTAAAACTCTGCAATTTCTTTGTGCGTGGTAATCCAAATATTCGGATATTTCTTGATATAATCCAAGACATGGCCCAGAGCATCCATCCGGTATCCCCTCCCGGTGATTTGCGGGTGCAAAGTCAAGAGATAGAATTTGCTTTCCCGGTACGCCCAATCAAATTCCCTCTGCCAGACCCTCACTACCATATCCGGATCGGCCAGGCCCCGGCGATACGCAGGTTTGATCGCGAAAAGGTAATACGGCGCATCGTCCAATTCCCAAGAAACCGGAAGCTCAACTACGCCTGAATCCTTTCCGTTCTCCGTGATGAAATATGGGGTCTCATGAGCCATCATGCTGGTATCGTAAATATATTTGTTTTCGCGGAGGAGGTTGAGGGTGTTTGGGCCCAGATCAAAAGCAGGAGATCGATAACCGACGGGGGTGATCCCAAGCTTCTTGAAGACCTCGATTCCCCTCAGAAACTCCTCTTTTTCCTGTTCGATGGACATGGAATTGGGATCGTCGTGAAGCCAGCCATGGTGGGCCACTTCATGCCCTTCGGCCACCATTTGCTCCACCAAGGGCGCATAGTTCTCGGCAACCCACCCGGGAACAAAGAAGGTTAACTTGATTCCCCTCTCCTTGCAGAATCGGAGAATCCGGGGGATCCCGATATAAGCCCCGTATTTCCCGCGGGACATGGGGCTGGGCGTTTTTAGCCCACGTGACAACCATAGCGTCTCAGCGTCAAAATCGAACCCGATAGCAATAGCACACTCGCCTTTTTCTTTCCACATCTTTCTTACCTCCCGGCTTTTAATAACGGCTCTCGAAGAACCTTTCTTTCTTCAAGCCCGGATCGCATCCCTTTACAAGACAGTCTCGCAGCCAGTCGATGGCCCAGGGATAGAGTTCGGCAGCGGCCCCCCCACAGGGGTGAAATTCATCTTCAAAAATCCACATTTCCTTGGGACATTTCAGCATATCGAAGAAAGTTTTTACCTCTTCGGGCGGGCATAGGTCATCGTATTCCCCGCACGCCAGGAGCATTGGGATCTTGATTTGCGCGGCCACCTTGGCCAAAGTCATTTCTTTGGCCATTTCATCGAATTTTTTCTCTTCGTGGATTCCGGACATATACATATAGTTTCTTCGAAATCCCGGTTGGGCAACATTGAAAATGCGGTTTTTATCCAAATAGCAGCCCAAGGCAGCCACACAGGCCTTCACCCGAGAATCGTAGGCGGCAATTAACGGGCCCCAATATGATCCCATGCTGATTCCAAGGATGCCGATCTTACCCGGGTCGATTTCGGGCCGTTTCACTAAATAATCAATGAACGCCTTTCCGGCAGCCTGATAATTTTCCAGGGTTATTTTCACTCCATTCACTCGGGTTTCCCCCTGCCCCGGACCATCAATAGACAGGACCGCCATTCCCCTCCCCAGGAACTGGTTTTCATGCGGATTGGGTTTATCCTCTTTAATCATGTCCATACCCGGAACGAGAAGAACCGTCGGGAAGGGCCCTTTTGATTTCGGAAGATGTAGGATCCCGTAAATTTTTTTACCCTCAAACGGGAGTTCAATTCTCTCAATAGGATATTCACAATATTTCATGAATTTTTCATAGCAGCGCACAACATCGTTATGCATAGTTTTCTTCTTGGGAGAATCTTCGTGGAAATACAACTGAGCTTTCCCATAATATAGCGCCGCTCGATGATAAAGTAACCCCGCCGTCTCGGAATGGCCTCTTTCCTCAGCCTCCCTTGCCAGATCTTCTTGCTGTTTGCCAACCCATCTCCAAGCCTTCGGCATGGAACGGAGGTTTCTCGTCTTAGATTCGACTCTTTTCAAATCCGTGATTTTATAACCATTCTCCAGGAGCGCGCCCTTAACCTCCGGCATGAAGGCTTCGATCCCATACATCTTCACAAAAATATTTTGCACCCAGGTCTCGTTCAATCTTGTCAATTTCGCCCCCTTGCTTTTCCCTTTAATAGGTTTTCCCAAAGAAAATAGGATCTTCCTCCAGATCTCGAATAAACGCCGTCAACAACCTCACCCCATTTTCCATATCGCTCAAATGGCTCATTTCTACGGGGCTGTGGGAATAGCGGCGGGGAAAACAGATCGATCCTCCCGGGATTCCTCCGGCGGTCAGGTGGGCCGTGGAGGAGTCCAGGTAGGTGCTGGTCAGGACGTCCTTCTGGTGGGGGATCTTTTCCTTCCGGGCGACCTCCAGAAGGCGTTCTTTGATTTTCGGGTGGGTGAACATCCCCAGTTTCGTCGCCGGGTGCCAGTCGAAAATCCGGATCACCGGCCCTCGTCCCAGGTCAACCTCCCCGGCAGGAAACCTGATCGGGGTTTTTGGTGGGAACATTATCTAAAGTAATCGTGAGAGTCGGCCTCACATCGAAGGCAACCACCCCGGCGCCTTTCGCTCCGATTTCTTCCTGAACGGTGAACATTCCGCAAACCCCCACTTTTTTCATCTGCCCGTGGAGGGCTTCAAGGACCTTGATCAGGACCGCGCAGCTGATGCGGTTGTCCAGCGCCTTGGCCAAAACGGTTCCGTTTGGCCATTTATGAAATGGCGTGGCAAAAACGACTCCGCTGCCGATATCCACGCCCTCTTTCAAGAGTTCATCCCGGGAACGTGCGCCGGTATCGATGAAGAGCTGTTTGATCGAAACCGGCGCCGCCAGATCCTCGGCGGTCTGGAGATGGCGGCTCAAGTTTCCGATCACGCCCCGGAGCAACTTCCCGTCTTTCGCCATGATGTCCACTTCCCTCCCCGGCAGGAGACGGACATCGACCGTTCCGACAATTTCAAAATGAATCAATCCCCGATCCGATATGCGCGTTACGATCAGTCCGACTTCATCCATGTGGGATAAAATTCCAACCGTGCAGCCACCCCTGGGGCCTGTTTGGGCAATCAGATTCCCCATGGGATCTTCCCAAAGCTTGTCGCAATGCGATTTGACTGCACCGGCCACAAATTTCCTAATCAATTCCTCTTGCCCCGAGGGTCCGGGAATCTCTGTCAATTTCTTAAGAAGATCATCCATTTATCTCGCCCCTTTTCTTCTCTGAATTTTTTCATTCAAGGAATTATTCCGCCATTTCCGCCACCGCCTCACTAAGGATTTTTAGGCCTTTATTCAGTTGCTCGTCCGTAACCACCAGCGGAACCAAGTGGCGGATCACCTGGCCATACCCGCCGGCGGTAAGCACCGCCCGGATTTCCTCCCCCTCGATGGAAGCCTGGTCGTAGATAATGCCGTCTCAAACTGGATCATGCAAAGATCCCGAATGACGGCCACAACATCAGCCAGATGTTGTCGCTCCGTTCTCGCGGCCCCGGGAAGTGCATACAGACCGCGGCCGACACGCTCAATCCGACCTTCCTTTACAAGTCGCCGCAGTTGAGTCCGCGAGACCTTGGCATGCTCCAGATCCCGAGAACGAGCAATGCCCAGTTTATTCAGCACTTTATTTGCAATTTCTGTTGGGGATTTTTTTGTCACAATTCCTTACATTCCATCAATAAATGTCAAGGATATGTAACATGCCTATAAAACAAAGTCAAGATTAACCCTGCGGATGTCTTGGGAACGAGCAAATTTTCCGGCAACCCTATTGGCGGGCGGTTTTACAATCCGAAGGATTAAGGATTCTAATTCCTTCAAGTGGGTATCTCCAATTGTGAAATAGACGCTGAATCGGTCCCAAGAATCGCCATGACGATCTTTTAGATGGTGAACAAGGCGGGACCGAAGATTACTGGCGAGGCCAACATAGTATAATTTCTTCCGGCGATAAAGCGCGTAAACTCCCTGCCGTCGCCGAACATACCGGCGGATTATATTTTGGTATTTTTCAAGAGCATCCCTGGAAATATTTTCCAAATGTTGGCTCACCAGAGCTTTTTGCCTTACCATTTTTTAAAATCTCCTCAAACAAAATAAGATATTCCTGGAATTCGGAGACACCTTTCCGAGAATTATTCGGGAAATTGAGAGTTTCATCAGGCAATATCTAGCGCCAATACCAAAGGCCAATCTTAGTTCCCGGCTTGCCAAGAATTATGTAAGGTGTCCCCTGAATTCCACGGGTAATTGGTGGGGAATTTCGGAACCCACAACGCGAGCGATCCACACCATGGCACAAGTGCATGCTTATCTCCTCCACTTGTCATGATTTATGTATGGTGTCCCACGAATCCATTTCCTGGCAATTACGCCCTGCGGGGCCTTGAGGAGAACGAAATCTCCTTCCTTATTCCTTCCGCGCCTCTGAAATCCATCATTTTCACATCAACCTATTGCGACAACGGTGGCCTCCCCGACATTGCCGTACCGGTCGGGAACGCAGGTGAAAATGACGATCTGGCATTCCTTGGCTGCCTTAGCCAGAACGGCACCCATGAGACGCAACCGTTCCGGGTCCGTATAACCCAACGCATCATCCAGGATGAGCGGCGTTCCACCATCCTTGGCGACGATCATCGAGCAGGCGGATCGGAAAATCAGTGAAAGCTGTTCCTTGGTGCCACCGCTCAACGAGTCAAACGGCACCGTGACGCCCTTGACCGTCCGGCTGGCGATTTGCAGTTCATCGCTGATGTCCACCTGGAAAGAGTCATCGAAAACCAGACGCCCAAGTTGTTCGATCTTCTCCTTGAGCGGGGCCACATAAGCCCGCCGCGCCTTGTCTCGTTCTTCTCGCATGGTTTCAAAAAGGGATCTTGCCGAGGATGCCCGACGAAACAGAGATTTGTTGTCCGCCCCAAGACGTTCAAGACCGATCTGGGCCGCGTGCAGTTTCTCGTGAAGCCCTTCCTCGCCGTGAATTTTGAGCCGCGTCTGTACCTCGGTCAGTTCCGTTTGAGCTGCATTCCGGCGATTCTGCGTCGTTAGCAGGGACCCCTTCGCCGTCTCGGCCAATGCCTTCACCCGCTCGGGGTTCTTTGCCTTCAGTGATGTCTCGGCGGCACGAACGCCGGCATCCTCGGAAGCCACGGCCTGGACCGCATTCGCCAGAGCCGTCTCCAGAGCATCGTCGGGAACGCTCTTTCTCGCCCGTTCGAGGTTTTCGCGTGCTTGGTTGAGATCTTTGGACAACAGGTCGAGTTGGACCCGCAATTCCTGGTGCTTGGTGTTCAAGCCTTCCCGCACGCTTCGGGCGGCATCAAGAGACTCGCGAGCCGATTCCCACTGACCTGACCGTTTCCTGCTGTAATGCCTCAGCACTTGCCCGCTCCTTCTTCGCCGAATCCAGGTCAGGACAAATGGCGGGTTCGGCCACACGCTTGGCAAGATAGCCGGGCACTGCTTGCTGAAGGCCAAGCAGTTTTTTGTCCAGTTCCTCATAGGTCAAATCACGCAGATTATCCTTCTCCACCTGCGCTTTGGATTCCACATGCCGGGTTGCTTCGCGGCGCTCTTCAAATGCCGTCCGCGCCTCATCAGGACTGGAAACGCCCGCTTTCGCGCAGGCATCATCCAGAACTCGACGCGCATCTTCGACCTTCCTGGACAGTCCCTCGGCACTGGAACCGGCCGTGATCTCTACATCCAACGCGCCGGGTATAGTCAACCGGGATCTGTCCGCGACTGAGATCGTCCGAACTTCCCCCTTGCCGAGTTTGACCTCGGCATCGTCAACGGACAGTCGGCAATCGGCCAGGCCGCGAAGGAGCACGCTCGGCGCACCGGTCTGCAACTGCGCGTTGGCGGTGAGCAACCCACGTTCGGCGTCCTGGATTGACTTCAATGCGCGGGAGTCCACCTTATTTCGGGCCAGCACCTCCTCCGCTTGGGCAGCGTTCTTCCTGGCTTGGTCAATGCGTTCCTTACGTTCCCGGAGCTGTTCGAGATGCAGTTTGTTGTTGTAGTAGTCGAAATCGGCGCGCCGGAGAGCGGCAAGGGTATCCGCCGCCTTTCTCTTCCGGTCGCTTTCATCGAAAGCCTTCTGCGCTTCCTTGAGCTTGGCCTCGGCCTGATTCAACGCCGAGAGCGACATGACGCCGGATTCCTCAATGTCCCCATGCGCCTTGGCAGCTTTGCCAACCGCATCCATGAGTCCTTGGCGTGCGTCCTTGTCTCGGCGGGCGACCTGCTCGGATTTCTGCGCCGACTCCAACTTCAGGCGAGCCGCCGAAAGAGCATTTTCCAGAGTGCCTATCTCCTCAAGTGAAGCTGCGTGGGCAGTCACTGCCTTCGTCAGCTCGTCTTCCTGCTTCTTCAGTTGGCCCAGTTCCCGCTGAAGAGCGGCCGCGCGGTCGATGTCCTGGTCAAGGTCGCGGATTGCCTGCTCGATACGGGCAACCTCCGCTTCGGCGTCTGTCTGTGCCTTGCGGGACTCCGCGAGTTCCTTTCGCTCCGCTCCGCGTTCGGTGTAGTATCGAAGGTATTCCTCGCGTACCTTGTCGAACAGGCCTTCTTCCCGAGGATCGGCGGGACGCCCACCAGCCGCCTTATCGAGCGCGACCGAGAGCGATGTCTGTTTCGTCAGGACAGGCTGGTGGATGGCGTCGCCCTGTTGAATGGTCAATGCCTTCCAGAGGTCAATGTCGAGAGTTTCGCGGAGGATGGCCTCGGCGCGTTCGTGCGCTTCGCGTCCCGTGTGGTTCTCGGGCTTGGGTTTGGTGATAGTGAGCTTGGTTTCCGGCTCTCTTGAGGAACCGCTTGAGGTAGGTGAAGGCGTAAGGCCCGCTTTCCGCTTGCAGCTCGATCTCCGGCCCTTCGTCCCGATGGACCGGCTTGATGGCTTCGATATTCCGATGCTTGCTTGAATCCAAGTACTCGAAGAGAAGCCCTATGGCCTCGCCGAGGCTGGTTTTCCCGGCCTCATTCGGCCCCTGCACGAGCGTAATGCCAGCGGGGCCGAACTTCACTTCGGCGGCGGCTATGCCCCGGTAGTTGGCGACTCGAAGACGAATGAATCTCATGCCGCCCCCCTTGCCAGCCGAAGCAGAAGCATCAAGGCTTCGCGGGCCACCGTACCTTCATCTCCACCTTCCGCGATCTTGCTTCGGAGCCGTTGCACGGTTCCGTCAGCAAAGCCCGAGAATCCAAGGTTGGCAAAATCCGTATCGTCCGGCAGCACGAGAAGTGCGTCGTCCCGAACATCGAAGGCGCCGAAAACGTCCTTCGCGGCGAGGAGGTGATTCTGAAGTGCGCCGCTCAAGGCCAGGGAAAGCGAGCCAACGAGGTTCAACCGAACGACCGTGCGGTCCTTGTTCTCGATTTCCTCCAATGACTTCCGTAACGCTTCCACATCGTCGGCGGTGTTGAGATCAACCCGTTCGCGCTCGATGAAACCGCCACTGGCCGATCTGAACTGCGCTTAGTGGTCACACTACCGTCGCCGATCTCTACGATGTGGGCATACCCGGATTGTGTCTCCCGAAAATCCGTGGCCTCGGGCGTCCCCGAATACCAGATACGGTCGCCACCGCCGACCTTGGTCAGAGAATGCCGGTCGCCAAGCGCCACGAAGTGAATCTTCCCTTCGGCGATGGCGCGTTCGAGCGCGGCGACCGAAATGATCCCGGCGGATTCCTGGTCTGGCGTAAGCGTATCGACTGCCCCGTGACCCATGCAGATGCGAGTAACCCCGTTCGCAGGCAGAAGGGCGTTGATCGCTTCCTCGATGGGATTGGCGACCGGGCGCTTGGACATCCACGGCGCACCCACCAGTTCCACGCCCTCGGCAATTTTAATGGGGGCGGCGGTTTCAATGACCTGCACCTGCGCGGGCTTCCGCTCGATGAAGGTGCTCGAACGATAAACGGAAGCCGCGTTCAAGGGATCGTGGTTCCCCGGCAGGATGAACACCGGAACCGAGACTTCCTTGAGCGCCTCCATTGCCCGGGCAACTGTCTTCCGGTCCACCTGATTGGATTCGAAGGCATCCCCGCATACCAGCATGAACTGGCAATTCTGATCCTTGGCGACCCGCCCCATGGTCCGAATGGCATCAAACCGCGCCTGGCTGTACCTTTCCTGCGCGCCTTCCGAAAGGAAATGCCGGGTCATTCCCAACTGCCAGTCGCTCGTATGCAGGAATCGGATCACGGGTGGTTCCTCCAATCACCGTTTGCCGCTGGACCCGCCGCCATAGGTGTAGGTTGCGGCCAGCCCCTGAAGCGTCTTGTTATCCGTAATCACGTCATGCGGAATGAGCAGATACGTCCACGGCTTTCCGCCGTGTTGCTTCTCGTGCGCGGTGGCATGGGCGCACCATTCCGCCGCAGCTTTGGCCTTGGCCAGCACTTCCGCGTCGTTCATCTCGCTTGCGGCCTTCGGCTCGCAGAGAAACTTCACCGTCTTCGTCTCGACCACGAAGTCCGGCTCGTAGGACGCCTCGCTCGCGTAGTGAATCTGGAAGTCGCCCTTGGCGGGCTTGAACCACTTCAGCACTTCCTTGTCGTTCTCCAGAACCATGGCGAACCGGCGCTCCGAGTCCGAGTCGAACTTCTGGACCCGGTAGAGGCACTTCCCGAACCCGGCAAAGAGCATCTTGCGGATGTCCTGCTTGTCGGTCACCGGCGCGCGGAAGTCCCGCTCGGTTTCCCCGGCAGGAGCCGAGTAGTTGTTGGGGCGCATCGTCGTGAAACCCTTGCTCACATGCGCTTCGTAAGCCGCCGCCTTCTCCTCGTAGTGTTCCTGCATCTGGGCATGGATCAGATTGACCAACGCCTGCTGATGGTACTGGAGCACGTTCAACACTTCGTCCTCGTTCTTGAGGTAGGATCGGAGATGCGCCACGACCTGCCCGGCCAACTTGTAGAGCAAACCTGCGTGGTCGTCGTAGCAGATGTCGTTGAAATCAATGAGGCCGCGCACGAGGTAGTCTTCGAGCTTCTCCTCCGGCACGATGCCGGTGCCGCTCATGAGCCGGTGCTGTTCCCGGCGGTGCAGTTCCTGGATGAGAATCTCGTTATCCACCGGCTGAAGGCGGATGCTGGCGAGGTGGAGATTGAACTCCCGGTATCCCCGCGTCACCTCGCCGACGGGCTGGACCGTGATGCGGGGGATATCAATCGAAAGCTCGTTCCGCAGCGTGATGGTCTTGGCCACGACCTCGGCCACGTTCACCTGCTCGGCGATGCCCGTCAGTTCCTGCTGGGCCGGGGTGATGGCCTCCTTCACCTTCTCGACAATCTGCTTCTGGATTTCCGGTTTGGTCAGGTCGGCGGAGCGAGGCAGACGCTCGAACTCCCGGCGAATGACTTCCAGCGTGGCCTTTGCCGCCTCCTGTTCCTTGGGGTTCTCGAACAGCAACTTGCGGCTGCTCAGACCGTGTACTCGCCCTTGCCCATCCGCAGCGGGCCAGCGGCTGAATGCGTTGCATGATCTCCGGCTCGGCCACCACGACCTTGGACCGCTCGTCGCTGATGTAGACGACCTTCAGGCCGCCCCGGATGACGGAGTCAGGGCTGTTGGCATAGTCCACGATCTCCTGGAACTTGTCGTGCGAGACGATGGTAAGCCGATCCACCACGCCGACGCCGGTGCGTTTCCCGTAGGGCAAGCGCAGGCCGCGCCCGATGGACTGCTCCACCAGCGTCTTCGAGTTGGCCGCCCGGAGCGGGACGATGGTGTAGAGATTGGTGACGTCCCAGCCTTCCTTGAGCATGTTCACGTGGATGACGATCTCCGTCGGGTTGTCCGGCTTCTCCACGTTGATGAGTTGCTCGACGGTCTCGTCCCTCTCCTCGCCGCTCTGCTTGGAGTGGACCTGAATGACCTTGCCCTTGTATCGGCCCTCGAAAAACGCCTCGTCCTCGATGGCCTTCATGAGAGCGTCGGCATGCCCGGTGTCCCGCGCGATCACCAGCATGAAGGGCTTGACGATGGTCTTGCCGTTCTCGCGGGCGTAGACCTCCAACTCGACTTTGGTGTTCTCGTGGATGCGGACGCCGTCTTCCAGTTTCAGCCGCTCCAGTCCCGCCGCGTCATAGTTCTTCGGATTGAAGTTTTCGCGGGTCGCCACGGCGGGTTCCTTGACGAACCCGTCCGTCATGGCGCTCGATAGCGGGTAGGCATAGATGACGTTCTGAAAGGGCTGAGTGCCCGCCGCCGCGTTCCACGTGCGGCGTGGCGGTGAGTTCCAGGCCCAGAATGGGCTTCAACTCGCCGATGGCCTTCATGCCCGCCGATGCCCGGTAGCGGTGCGACTCGTCCATGAGAAGCACGAGGTCGTCCAGCTTCGACAGGTAATCGAAATAACTCTGGCCGATGTATTCCTGAAGCCGCCGGAAGCGGGGAATGTTGGTCTTCTCGGCTCCCTTGGGCGTTTCCGTGCTCGTGATCTTCGAGATGTTGAAGATATTGACGTGCACCCTTTCATCTGTGCCAAAGAGCGTCCTGGCCCGAACCCCCCGGCCGCTCTCGTAGTTGTCGCCGGTGATGATCTCCGGCGGCTCGACCGCGAAGTCGGCGATGCCCTGGAAGACGTACTTCGGCGTGTTGGGCGTGAAGTCCGCGATGAGCTTGTTGTAGATGGTCAGGTTCGGCGCGAGGACGAAGAAGTGCCGGATGCCCTCGGCCTTGAAAAGGTAGGCGATGAACGCGCCCATGAGCCGGGTCTTCCCCACGCCGGTCGCCAGAGCGAAGCAGAGCGACGGGAAATCGCGCTCGAAGTCCGTCACCGTCGGGGACTCGGTCTGGATGACCTTGAGTGCCTGGGCCACGCTCGCCTGCGCCGCTTCGGCCGACAGGTTGGTGTTCTTCTCCAGAGGGATGACGTCGCAGACCTTGGCCAGAATCTCCAGCGATTCGCGCTGGGGCGGACGGAGGCTGAGCCGGTTGGCGATGATGTTTACGTTGGGGTTCATTTCGCGCCTCCGTTCTTCGTCGGCGCGACGAACGCTTTCACTTCACGCCGCAATTCAGCCCGGAGTTCGGCTTCGCTCGGCAGATGCAGTTTGTAACGGCTGGCAAATATCTTTTTCTGTTGATCCGCGCCCAACGTGTATCTCACTACGGCATCGTTCTTGTCTGCGCAGAGAATGAGCCCCAGCGTTGGATTGTCGCCTTCAGTCCGGCGCTCTCTGTCATAATAATTAACGTACAATTGGAGCTGTCCCAAATCCTGATGCGTCAATTTGCCGGTCTTGAGGTCGATGATTACATAGCACTTCAGGATCGTATGATAAAACACGAGATCAATGTAGAAGTGGTCGCCATCCAGCGTAAGCCGCTCCTGCCGGGCTACGAAAGCGAAGCCCTTGCCCAGTTCCAGCAGGAAGGTTTGCAGGTTATCGATCAGCGCCTGTTCGAGGTCGGTCTCCACGAGTCTCGGCGATTCCGGCAGGCCGAGAAACTCCATGATCACCGGGTCTTTGAAGACATCGGTGGGCTTCTGCACCTCATGGCCCTTGACTGCAAGGCGCATCAGCCCCTTCTTGTCTCGGCTCAAGGCCAGGCGTTCGTAGAGAAGGCTGTTGATCTGGCGTTCCAGCTCCCGAGCGGCCCAGTTGTTTTTGAGCGCCTCGATCTCGTAAAACGCGCGAGCCTCCGCCTTATCCACCCGCAACAGCGTCCGGTAGTGCGTCCAGGACAAGTTAGGGTGCAGCATTCCGGGTTTCCAGTTCTTGATTCCTGTCGTCAACTCAGCGGTCGTTACTGCGCCTGGATCACCGGGTGATGATTTCCGACGCGGTGCGTCGGAAATTGAGGGCGTGGCTGATTTCCGAGGCGGCGCCTCGGAAATCAAGACGGGGTATTCCCGGTAGAAGCGGCGAAAAAACTCGAGGTTGTCCACCGAATATCCATTGCCATATTCCTCCTGAAGACGACCCGAGAGGTCTGCTAAGAGCCTCGTGCCATATTCCGCCTTGGCGAATCCTTTTTGCTCCTCCTCCACGATCTCACGCCCAATCAGCCAATTCGCGACCACTTGAGTCGAATTTACCGAGCGGGCCGCGTTGCTTCTGGCGGAGTCCAGTATCTGCCGAACGCGTTCATACATCGGCAACGACGGTCTCAATATGCCTGGTTTTTGTTTCACGGTTTCTTCTCCTGCGTCGGAAGGTCAAAAAGCGACGACTGTCCGGCTGTCAGCGCCCGTCGCTCTGCCTTGGTGTGGGGCTTACGCCCGCCGGAGGTGGCTTCCGGTTCCTCCGGCTCTTCCGGCGACTTCATGGGGAGGTTCTTGATCTCCAAACTGTAGTCGTCCTTGCCCCATTCGCAGCGGTTCAGGACCGCCTTCGGAATCTTCTTCACCGTCAGGTTGGGGAACTCGTCGAGATTCTTCACGCGGAACGCGCCGCACATGACGAGAAGCGAACGGCTTTCGCCGACCTCGTCCGAGAGCTTCTGCAACTGCTCGCGGGTGAGCGTCTGGGTGGTCACGTAGATGAAATCCGTCTCCGTGGAATGGCCATGCTGCCAGTAGGCCGTGTCGCTGGGGGCGTAGATGAAGCCTTCCAGTTTGCACATGGCCTCGGCCAGCATGGCCGGGTTGTACTGCTTGCTGATGACCCAGTTGCCGAACTCGTCCTTCTGGAGGAGGGAAGGGCCAAGACGATAGTAGCGGAACCCGCCGCCGCCTTTCCAGCCCACGGCCTCGGTGATGCCGCCCTTGTCCTCGCCGTCAATGACCTTCTTCAGGCGCGGGATGATGTGCGTATGGCAGTGCTCGCCGAGTTCGACCATGATCCAACGGCGGCCCATCTTGTGCGCCACCGCGCCGGTCGTGCCGGAACCGGCGAAGGAGTCGAGCACCAAGTCGCCCGGATTGGTAGCAATGTCGAGTATCCGTTGAAGAAGGCGCTCAGGCTTCGGGTTATCGAAAACGGGCGCATCAGGCTAACAGTTCAATCAACCCCTTCTTGGCGTCGTCATTGTGTTCCCACCTCGTCTGCTGGCCAACATAGTCTCAGGCGTAAGTCCTTCCTTCGAAGCATTCTTCAAGAACTTCTTGATACGTGGAACATGGTCACCATCTGGGCCAAACCAAATGTTCCGTGCTGCGATCTCCTCTTGCATGCGTTCCTTAGTGTAGAGCCAACACCTTCCCTTGGGTGGGTCAATGCTCCTCCCGCATGGGAGCTTCAGTTTGTAGAACTGGGAGGGGGTTGTGTCCTCGCCTGTGCATTTGCGGAAACTGATTGCCATGGCTCCTCGCACGTCATTGTCGGGATTCTTGTAACGGGCGAGGACATCCTGGCTCAATTCGACGGCGTTCCTGACAGTTTCGAAAGCCGTCTTGTCCTTGGCATAAACAAGGATGTAGTCGTGGTCAAAAGAGAACGCCCTGCGGTTTTCCCGCGACTTTCGTTTTTCCCAGATCATCGTGGCTACGAAATTGACTCGCCCAAATGTTTCGTCACACAAAACCTTCAGGTAGTGCGCCTCGTTGTCGTCGATGCTGATCCAGATGGAACCGTCGCTGGTAAGCAACTGTCGAAGGATCTCCAAGCGGTCCTGCATAAGCGACAACCACAACGAATGCTCCACACCATCGTCGTAATGGGTGAAGGCTGATCCCGTGTTGTACGGCGGGTCGATATAGATGCACTTGACCTTCCCCGCAAACTCCTGCTCCAGCGCCTTGAGGGCGAGGAGGTTGTCGCCGAAGATGAGCCGGTTTTCGAAGATCTCGTTCTTCCGGGTACGGAACGGCGCGTGGTGCGACTTGGCCGTGTCCTCGACGAGGATGCGTGGCTCCAGCTTCGGCCGGTTCTCCTTGCCGATCCAAGTCAGCTCGAGTTTGGTCTTGTGGTTGCTCATGCGGTTTCCTTCTCGCTTCAACTTGCGTTCAACGCCGCGCCGACTGACTTTAACCAAGTCATTATCTCATTATTGGTGTCAATCTTGGTAAGCAGGTCCAGCGTCATCCTGGATACGACTTCAGTGCACAAGCGGCGTTTGGCATTCGACACCTTCTTGCCGAGTTTTGTCGGATCAGAAATGACGTCCGCCCAAGTCTGGTCGCTGCTACTGGCCTCGTGGACCGCCTGCGCGAACAGAGTAGGCACGTCCTCGAACTCAACACCAGCCCCGGCATACTTGGGGCATGCGGTTTTGATGATGTCGGGGTGGATATAGTTCTCCAATTCCTTTCGGCCAGTCGTCCAAACGGTACAGTTGGTGCGCTTGCTTAATTCCTCGGCTATGGCATGGTACTTTGCCTTTTCAGGCGGGCGGGTGTCTCGATCCATGAGGTAGAACTCCGGCCGATTGAAACCCTTCAACCTCGACACCCACAAATCCAGGCTGCTCCCACCCAGCGGCACAAAAACCAGGTGCCCCTCGTCCTCCGCGTTCCCGAGGGCCGGTACGTCTTCTCCAGCATCGCGGAGCATCTTGGAGATGGCGGAAAGAAATGTAATGTCGTTTCTGCCTTCGACTCCGAAGAACACCTTGATGTTGTGATCCGGCAAGACGCCCAGTGAATCCGTGATTTCGGAGAGCGTTTCATCAGCACCCCCACCATGAATGACCGGCTGGCCATCTTTCTGGGTCACATAGCGAAGGGATGCCTGTGCAAACCGTCGGGCCAACGTCGGGGTATGTGTTGTGAGCAACACTTGGCAACCAGCCCGGCTTGCCAAATCCTCAAACGCCTCAATGAGCATCTTTTGGTTGTTGGGATGCTGGCTGGTTTCCGGCTCCTCTATGGCATAGATAACGCCCGTTTCTCTTCCCTTGGCTTCCTTCTCCGCCGTTGCACGGAAGAAGTTCAGCAGAACCAGGCGCCGGGTTCCGCTGCCGCGTTTGTTGATGGGGATGTCCTCGTCTCCGGTAAGGGTTACTGAGAAAAGGCTGTCCCAGTTCTTGTTCGTGACCCGCGGCGTCAACTGCTTCGCCAACTCGGGGTTCATCTCCCGAATCTTCTCCACCGTGCGATCCGCAATCTCCTGCACTTCCTTCTTCACCTTTTCTGCAATATCGTTGAGCGTCGCTTCCTGGCCCTTGATGGCCTCCTTGATGGCCGACTTCATCGGGTCTTGGGCTTCATCATCTTGGTCCGTGCTCGGGCGGTCGGACTTGAAGAGGGCGAAGACCGGCAAGTGCTTCTTCAACTGCTCCCAGATTTTCTCAGCCGCCTCGGATTTGAGTTCGATATTGTCCAATCGGCACTGCAAGTCGGATGCGTGATCCCAGATGGCGCGCCGAAGGTCGGTGTTGATTGTCTGGTTGACATTGGTGAGATCAACGCCCAAATCCTTCGCCCTCTGCTTCAGTTTTGTATTGGTGAGGGTCAAGAGGTCATTGTATTTATCGGTGGTCGGGTGATTAGCCCGCGCAAACACGCTCGCCGCCTTTACCTTTCCAGAACCGGAGCAATTGAAGACCTTGACAATTTCCAGGTTGCCGTCCTGGTTCAGAAGGTACTCCGTCGCCAGATCGGTTGGATGTTGTTCATCAATGACCAGTTTTTTGGGAAGATCCTCAAAGACGCAGGTCACAGTAACCTTCGTCTCGCTCCCGTGGACGCAAACGTCATCCTGCTCTGGAACGCCATTGAAGAAGATGTCCATTGCGTCAAAGAGAGAGGACTTTCCAGAGTCATTTCTGCCAATGAATACCACGAGGCCACCAAGTTCAATGGTAATGTCGTACTTGAAACAACGGAAGTTGGACAATTTCAACTGTACCAGCTTCATCTTTCGCCCCCGGTCCGCTCGCTCAGAACTTGACAGCCATTCTCCGTCAGCCGGTATTTTTGCTTGCTGCTGCGCCGCTTGTCCGGGATGGTGCGGTCAATCCAGCCTGCAAACAGAAACAGCTCCAGACGCGTCTTCAGAAAGTGAACGCGGTCTTTCAGCCCGGCGGCCGCCTGCGGTTCCGCGAAGGAACAGGCTGAACTGGCCGCTTCCAGAACACGGGCGACTTGGTCGGTCACTTGGTCGGTGACTTGTGGGGTCATCTGTCCTCCTCCCCGAACCGCTCCTTCAGGGCGCGTTCACCTGATAGGGTAAGCCGGTATTTCTGCTTGCTGCTACGCGGCTTGTCCGGGATCGTCATTTCAATAAGTCCTGCGGCCAATGAGGGTTGCAGATAGTCCATGCCGAAGTGCATTCTGTCCTTCATCCGGAGTTTTTCCATCAGTTCACCGCGGCTCATCTCTCCTTGCAGCGCTTCAAGCAGTTTTTCGACTTGAGGGGTGACTTGAGGGGTGACTTGAGGGGTGACTTGAGGGGTGACTTCACCCACAGCCGGCGTTAATGACACGACCGTCGTGAACATGTCGTCTTCGATGAAGGATGGGGCGCCGGCCCCAGGGGCATAAAGCGGAAGGTACTTGGTAACATTGTTGACGCCGGACCCCAGCTCCTCGTAGCGGCCCAACTGGATAAAGAATTTGCATATCGTCGGATTCTTCGGATAGGGCGTGAAGTGCGCGGGGTCAAGGGGGCCGCGACCATGAGGGATATTCGGATTCTTGAACTCCACCCGGTCCTTGTAGATCATCATCGTAGCCGGAGCGGCGCTTGTATACTCGCGATGGGCGACAATGTTGGCCACCAGTTCGCGGAAAATACGGGCGCGCAGGCTGACGGTGGCGGTCCCTTCCAGATAAAATGGGTCGTCGAGGTGCTTTTCGACAAAGCCCATGAGCAGTTCGAAGGCATCTATCAGGTTGGTGCGCACGATCAGCCGGTCATCGTAGCGGTCCGTGTCGCGCCGGCGCAAAAGAGCGTCGAACTTGTAGCCGGGCGCGACGCTTTGGATGATCTCGTCAGTACCGAACATCAGTGCTGCCGCAAGGGTGTAGCCCGTCTTTCCGGTGAACACATCCTTGCGCACGAATCCGGCGATCTTCAACAGTTCCTCCAGAGCGAGATCAGCCCAAGGATGCTGGGGGGCGCGCCCGCGCATCAGCCGCCGGGCCTTTTCGAAGAGATCGGGCCGCAGGTCGGCCATATCCAGATAGGGCAGGACGCGCTGTTCGGTGAAGAAGCTGAGCTTGCGGTTCACGAGCCCGGCGATACGGTTCAGATCGGTGATCCGATAATCCCCATCCTCGCTGCGAAGAAACACGTGCGCCCTCGGTCCGATGGACCTGGGAGCTTGCCGGGACTTGAACCTTGATGACCCATTTCCCGGTGATTTCCTCCGCGTGGGGAAAGAGCAGGTACGGTGGATCCAGTTTGTTCGGGTTGTTGGAAAGGCTGGCGATCTCGGTCTTCATCCGGTCCACGGCATCACGGGCAACCCCGGTCACGGTTCCATCATCGGCCACACCCAGAACGATCAGCCCGCCATCAAGGTTCAGAAAGGCGCAAACGGTTTCGAAGAAACTCCTGGGAAGAGTATCGGCGGCTTCCTTGAATTCCAAGGACGGACCTTCGCGCCTCCCAAAAGGGCGGATGGCCTGCCTTTGTGTCATGCCAACCTCCACCGAAAGCAAAACACCGGCTTGACGGCGTGTCGCTGCCGGAGTTGCCCCTCGATGCGTTTGATGAGTTCGTCACGCTGGCCGTCGATCGCATCCTGGGCGTCGAACAACTCCCGCCGTTTTCGGTTGCGTTCGCCCTCCAACGACTTCAGCGTCTTCTGAGCCTCCAGTTTGTCTTTAAGCAAAGCGGCGAGCGCCGACATTTTCCGCGCCTCGCGTATCTGTCGGTCCAGTTCCTTGATTTCTCGCTCCAGCCCGGTCTTGAGGTCATCCGACCAGCGGTCCAGTTTGAGGACCTCCTCGTCGAAGAACCGCCCGTTCCTTTCCTCGACCTGCTGGAGCCGGGTCTTCACCTCGGCCTCGCGGAGGGCGGAAAGGTCGGGCTCGGCGTCCTTGGCCGGACCTTCCTGGACCGCAGGCAGAAGCATGAGCTTCCTGCAGGTCTCGTCGTCGAGCGTTCGGCCGTCGTCCGCGTCGGGCGGCGAAAATCAGGAATTCCTCGGTATCGAAAGATTGGACCGTGAGTTTGGATAACTCCAGCCAGCCGGAGGCTCCCACGTAGGGCTTCAGGATGCTGACGACCTGTCCATGACCCGCGTAGTCCATCCGAAGCGAGGCGGATGGGAGGTTACGGGCAATCGCTTCCTGGATGACACGAGCGGCAAGCGGGTGATCCTGCCGATAAAAGGTATCGCCGTTTTTCTCGGCCTCCTTCCAGTCGAAGTGATACCAGCCTTGGCGCGCGTGGGGTCCCGTGTACTGGAAGCGCGGACGCTCTGGCTCGAACTTGGCGTGGCCGTTAAGTTCGGCCCGCGTGAGTTCCAGGAGCCAGCGTTCCCGCTCGCCGAGGCTCTCCAGCGTCTTATCCCGGTGGACACGAAGCCGAGCGCTCACGTCCTCGTCGAAGTTCTCAAGCAGAACCACACGAGTCTGCGCCATGCGCGCCTGAATTTGCTCATCCAGTTCGGATTGCAGTTTGTCGAAGGCGGTCTTGATCTCTTCCGTGTTTCGGCAGGTCTGGTACACCAGGGCGATGCGGCGTTCAATGTCCACGCCGGATTCGAGCGCGCCGAGCACCTCGTCGCTTGCCCCAAAGACGCCGTCGAAGAGACGAAATTTCTCGCTCAGGATTTCGAAGACCCGTTGGTCCGCCTCGTTCCGGCGATTGAGAAAGTTCACGACCACCACGTCATGTTTCTGTCCATAGCGGTGGCAGCGGCCGATGCGCTGCTCGATGCGTTGTGGATTCCAAGGCAGGTCGTAGTTGACCACCAAAGAACAGAACTGAAGATTCACGCCTTCGGCGGCCGCCTCCGTGGCGATGAAGATGGTGGCGCGCTCCTGGAAGTGCTCGACGATGGCGGCTTTGATGTCCACCGCACGGGAACCCGTCATCCCCTCCTCGTCGCTGTGGCGCGAGCGCCACGCCTGATAGATGACCTTTGACTGCGGATCGCTATTCGAGCCGTTCATCATCACAAGCTGCCCCTCGTACCCGCTCCTCGTGAGAAGGTCAAAGAGGTATTGCTGGGTACGGCGGGACTCCGTAAAGATGACGGCTTTGCGCTCAGCTCCCAGCGCTTGGGCCTTTTCAAAGGCGGTCTTCAAGGCCGGGATAAGGGCGTCGCCCTTGGCGTTTGCCGAGATACGCCTTGCCCGCTCGACAAAGCGCCGCAAGTCCGCAGTCTCCGCCTTCAGTTTTGCGGGATCGAACGAAGCCGGAGGCTCGGCGGAGGTCTCTCCGGTTTCCTCCTGTTCTTCTTCCAGTTCATCCTCAAGCTCGTCAAGCCCCTCGATGTCATCGTCGTCAAACAAACCCTCTTGGGTGTGGGACAGCGATTCAAGCCGAGACGCCAGCCGCTCCAACGTATCGGCAATGGCGAACGTCGAGGACGCCAGGAGCTTACGCAGAACCAGCGTAATCAGCGTCCGCTGGCTTGCCGGTAACGCGAAGAGCTGTTCCCGCTGGAGGTATTCAGAGATGGCCTCGTAGAGTTCCTGCTCCGCGTCGCTCGGCAGGAAGTCCTGGGTTATCGGAACCCGCCGCGTGAAGGGGATGTACTCCACCACCTGCTTCCGCAATGTCCTGATGCAGACAGGCTGAAGACGACTCCGCAGATCGGAGTTGCGTTCTCCCTCGTCGGTCGCCCGGGCAAACTGATCGCGGAAGGATGCAGCGTCTCCGAAAAGGTGGACATCGATGACACTGGCCAGGCCGTAAAGCTCCATCAGCGAGTTCTGAAGCGGCGTGGCCGTGAGCAGGAGCTTCGGAGAATGACCGACCGCGTCCGCGATGCTCCTGGCAAGTTTGCTGGACTTCTTGTAGACGTTACGCAGGCGATGGGCCTCGTCAATGACCACAAGGTCCCAAGGGACGCGGCTCACCTCGGGCGACTTGGCGGAGGCGAAATGATAGGAGCAGATGACCAGCTTGTCCTGTGAGTCGAAGGGGTTGACAATCCCGTCCTCCCGTATTGAGTTGAAGGCTTGGGAGTCCAGAATCCTTGTCGGCAGGTAGAACTTCGTCTCGAGTTCCTGTTGCCACTGTTTGCGCAAAGTCGCGGGCACGATGACAAGGATGCGTCGCTTCCGTTCCGCCCAACGCTGGGCAATCACGATACCCGCCTCGATGGTTTTCCCAAGACCGACCTCGTCAGCAAGGATGACGCCCTTCGTCAGCGGCGAGCGAATGGCAAAAAGTGCCGCGTCCACTTGATGAGGGTTTAGGTCCACACGAGCACCCGCAATCGACCGCGACAGGGCTTCAATCGTGCCGGTTGCCCCTCGCAAAGTGAGGGCATGAGCCCAATACTGGCTATGGTAGGCGGTGGTCATTCCTTTGTGCTGTCCTTCGTGTTTTCCCATCCGCAGCCTCACCGATGATCCCAAGGTTTCGGATGACATCCGGATTTCTCTGAGCTGCTCCGGTGTTGTCCTCCCTGCGCAGGACTATGGCTGTGCCTGGCATCTTAGAATCAAGGAATTCATCTCGTAATTTTACCTTCCGCTGCAAGTCCCTCGATCGTTTTGCCGGGTTTGAACGTGGGATTCAGCTGAATCAGGGGTTCCGGCCAGAGAGCTCCCTTTCGAAAAGCATCCCTCCGCGTACTCACGAATCCTCGGATCGGCAATCTTGGTGAAGCTGTTTACATAAGATTGGTAATCATCGATGAGCTGGTCACGGAATTTAAAGATATTCATGCAGGCTCCTGGAAGATAACCGCTGTTTTGGAACCAAAACCTTTCAGGGTAAAGCATCGCCCTTTTAGGGAAACCAAGGCAGAATAGATTGTTGGGGAGGCTTTAAGAATGGATTTATAAAGAAGTTTTAACCGATCACCCCGCATTTTTCCCCTTTCACCACAGAGAGCACAGAGATTACTCTATCTCCTGCTAAAAGAAAGAAGAGCTGAAAACCTCAATTCTCCGAACTTCAGCTCACCGCAGAGGTCGCTGAGAACGCTGAGCTGACTTTATCGAAAACACAGGTCGACCGGTTATGAAAAATCCTATGTTCGGGGCCATCGTATTCCCAAAAACAAGAGAATATGGTAAAATAATCCATGTCTAAGAAAAGCCTGAAGCAAACCAACCCCTACCTAAAAGATCCGCGAAAACGTCACAAATTGTTTGTCACCTTTGTTTCTTCTTCAACTGCTATCGAAACGCCTTTCACTGCCGACATGCTAAGGGAGGTTCCTCAATCCTCCGAACCGGATCCAATGTCGGGACTCATCCGCGAGTCCGAAGAGCCCGATCAATCACCCACCTGAATATCTTCTCCATAGATGCATAATCCCGATCCATTCCGGCCTGAACCGCAGCAAAATACGCTTGCTTCTTTCGCCCCTTGATCCCGCTGAAATCCAAAGGCGGGAGTTTCGCCTGCAGCGCCATAAGGAAGGATAAAAGACGTCCGACCCTTCCATTTCCATCCCGAAAGGGGTGGATTAAAATCAGCTCGGTATGAACAACCGCAATCGCCCTTATAACCTTTTCAACATCCTTGTAATTGCAGGGGGTGTATTTACGGAGCGGTCCATTTTCAAGGTTCTCCATCAATATCGGAATCTGCATTGCACCAGCGAATGGAAATTGCCCTTTGCTTAAATTCACCTGCCGGTATCGACCCGCCCAAGGATAAATCGGGCCAAGCCAAACTTCATGAATCTTGCAGACATCTTTAGAAGTAAAACGGTGGTTGGGTCCATACATTTCCACCAATTCATTTACTGCTCTAAGCTGCTCACGTGCTTCCACCTGATCCATCTCTCGCTTGCTCTTAATGCCAAGCAGGTTTTTCAAAACCCGTCCCCCGGATCCGGGTTCAAACTCTGCCTCGTCAAGGCCTTTTATGGCGTAACGCCCATTTTTTTCCATTGAATATCTGCTTTTGATTCCTCTTCAAAGGTCTGCTTTAAGAGGATAATTTGGGGATTCCAGTCGCTTTGTTACAATCCAGCCGGATTATACACAAAATGGAAACCTATGGGAACCCCCAAAAATCATTCAATGCCTCTCCTCCTCTGGAAAATCTTTGGTAACGGACCCTCGGCTCCCCGGTTCTCTTCCTTTCATGGGAGCTCGAAAAAACAATCACAATTCGATCAAAATTTGCCCCAAAAGGAAAAATTGCAGTTAAACCCTCAACCTGCAACAAATTAATAATAAGGCAGGAAGGCTTGATTTTATTGATAATTCAGAGTAGAATTTTCCTAATCCCACCCTCGTGCGAGAGTGGCGGAACTGGCAGACGCGCTGGACTTAGGATCCAGTGGGGAAACTCTTACGGGTTCGACTCCCGTCTCTCGCACCATCCTCTTTTTTATTCCCCTGCCCCCCGCTGAAAAGACCTCTCACCCCAACCCCAGATTGGGTGACCCCCCCTTGACACTCAATTTCCCTTCTGGTATTTTTAACCCGCCAAAAAGCGAGTTCTTATCAATTCAATCAATTAATTTAAAGAAAGGAGTTAGGGTATGTTGAAACTCGTAACGACTAAGAAACCGGCAGCGGTTGTTGTCGGACTGGTCTTAGCTCTGTTTTTGGGCCTGGTGCCCGGACAGGCTCCGGCCAAGGATGTTAAGGAACTCAGAGTCGGGATCGGGATCGACGCCGATACGCTCAATCCATATGAAATCACTACGGCCATCCCGGCCAATATTGCGGAATTGATCCATGGCAAAATGATTTCTCCCGGTCCCGGGGGCAAGCTGGAACCGAACATGGCCAGGGAATGGACGGTTACGCCCGACGGCCTGACCTGGACGATCAAGCTGAACAAGGGCATCACCTTCTCTGATGGCACCCCGTTGAACGCCCAGGCCTTGAAGTTCAATTTCGGCTTGGTCCAGAACCCCAAGGTGCGCATGCCCTTTCGCTTCTTGTATGCTCCCATCAAAGATACGACCGTAGTGGACGATTACACCATCCAATACCACCTGAAAGCCCCCTTCGCCCCGTTCGCGCAACTGATAAGCGTCACCCTGCCGGTATCACCCAAGGCCGCCGAACCCTACGACGGGAACAAGCTGAGCCGGACCCCCGTGGGCGCCGGCCCCTATAAACTGGCCGAGTGGGTCAAAGGCGAACGCATCGTGCTGGTTCGCAACGAGAATTTCTGGGGCAAGAAACCCACCGTGGAAAAAATTACTTTCATGGTCGTCCCCGAGACGGCGACCCGGGTGGCCATGCTCAGGTCCGGACAGCTGGATATCGTCTATTCGCCCACTCCGGCCGATGTGCCCGCCCTTGAAGCCGATTCCAAGATCAAGGTGGTTCGCCCCTTGAGCACCCGCATGATTTATGTCGGGATCAACACGCAAAAGGGGCTGACCAAGGACAAGCGGATCCGCCAGGCCTTCAATTTCGCCGTGGATAAGAAGACCATCACCGATAGAATCCTGTTCGGCGTGGCCAAGCCGCTGGATGCGCCATTTCCGCCCAGCATTTTCGGACATGCGACCATGGCCCAACAGTACGATTACAATCCCGAAAAGGCCAAGGCCCTGCTCCGGGAAGCCAACTTTCCCAAAGATGCCGTGATCAAGATGGTTACCCCCAACGGACGGTATCTCTATGACAAACAGGTCGCGGAAGCCATTCAGGCTTATCTCGCGGACATAGGGGTCAAGGTGGAGCTGCGCACCTATGACTGGCCCACTTTCATGGCTCTGACCACGCAGCCCCTCAACAAGACCGAAATCGAGCTCTATTTTTCCGGCTGGGGGTGGCCGTACTATGACGCCGATGGCTTCCTCTTCATGTATTTCAGCTCCTTTTTGCATCCCCCGAACGGCCTGAATTCCACCTTCTATACCAACCCCGAATACGATAAACTGGTCGCCACGGCCCGGTCGATCATGGCTCCGGCCAAGAGGCTGGAACTGTACCAGCAGGCATCGACCATGCTCTGGGAAGACGCCGCCGGGATTTGGCTGTATGTCGAACCGTTCTCCATCGCTTACCAGGCGAAGTTCAAGGGACTCGAGGTCCTGTCCAACGAACGGATGTATCCCACATATGTGACGACGGATTAGGCCAATCTCCCCTCGCCTGGTTATCGCCTCAGGAATAGCCAGGTCGGGCAACGCCGAACCCTGGGTGGCAGGGTCCTGTCGGACGGGACCCTGCGAGTCACCTGCTTTCGGGAGGCTTCAAACCGAGAATGTTTCAATACACGGTCAAACGCTTGCTTTCCACCATCCCGGTACTGCTGGGAATTTCCGTCATGCTGTTTTTCATGCTCCGGGCCTTGCCGGGAGACCCCGCTCAAGTCATCGCCGGAGACATGGCGACCCAGAAAGAGGTCGAGTTGATCCGTCATCAATTGGGACTGGATCGGCCGACGCACATTCAGTACGGCCACTTCCTCTGGAGATTGATGAGGCTGGATCTCGGCAATTCCATTAAAACCCAGAACCCCGTGATCTCGGAAATTCTGCCGCGCCTCAAGAACACGGCCATCCTGGCCGTGACGGCAACGTTGCTGGCCTGTCTATTGGGCATCCCGGCCGGCATCGTGGCCGCGGTTCGTCCCTATACCATCTGGGACATTTTGGTCACGGCCCTGGCCCTTTTCGGGATTTCCATGCCGGCCTTCTGGCTGGGGCTTATGCTCATCGTGATGTTTTCGGTCAAGCTTCCTTGGCTGCCGGTAGGAGGCAGCGGCGGAATCCAGTTCCTCGTCCTGCCGGCGGTCACCCTGGCCAGCCTGCTGGTGGCCGCGTTTGCCCGAAATACACGATCCAGCATGATGGAGACCCTGAGCCAGGACTACATCACCACGGCACGCTCCAAGGGGCTGAAAGAGGAGGCGGTTATTATCACGCACGCCCTGAGGAATGCTTTGATTCCCGTCGTGACCGTCATCGGGTTGCAGTTCGGCGGGCTGCTGGGCGGGACGGTGCTGACCGAAACGGTCTTCAGCTGGCCCGGGATCGGCCGGCTGCTGGTCGAATCCATTCTGGCCAGGGATTACCCGGTCATTCAGGGATCGATCCTCGTGTTCGCCCTGTTATTCATTCTGGTCAACCTGGTCGTGGACCTTTTATATGGTTTGATCGACCCGAGGGTGCGGTATGGATGATTTTGCAGGCAGCCGGATTGAACACGGGCGGTTCAAGCGGGGTTTTAGAAAGCTGCTGCGCAACAAGGCCGCCTGTTTCGGGGGGCTGGTCATTTTGCTTTTTTTCCTGACCGCCGTTTTCGCCCCCCTGATTCACCCCAAGAACCCCAACGCCCAGGACATCCGGCATTCCCTGGAACGGCCGTCATGGAACCATCTCCTGGGGACGGATGAACTGGGCCGGAGCATCCTCGGGCGAATCGTTTACGGCAGCCGCATTTCCCTGACCATCGGCCTGGGCGCCATCGCGCTGGGCTTGATTGCTGGAGTCCCTTTCGGCCTGATTTCGGGTTATTTTGGCGGCAGGATCGATTTCCTCATCCAGCGGCTGACCGATATCATGCTTTCTTTTCCGCCGTTTCTGCTGGCCCTTGCCCTGGTGTCCGTGCTCGGGGTCGGCCTCAAAAACACCTTGATTTCGGTGGGGCTGTCTTCTATTCCCTATATGATCCGGCTGGTGCGGGGCGTTGTGATCTCGATCCGGGAGCAGGTCTATGTCGAAGCGGCCCGGGCCGTGGGCACGTCCGACAGGGTGATCCTGTACCGCCATATCCTGCCCAACGTCATGGTGCCCATCATTGTCAACACCACCCTGGGCATGGGCATGGCCATCACCTTCGCCGCCGGCCTGGGATTTCTCGGGATCGGCGTGCAGCCGCCCGATCCCGAATGGGGCACCATGCTCGGGTCGGGCCGCAGCCTGATCTTCGCCGCGCCTCATGTGGCCACCTTCCCGGGACTCGCCATCTTCCTGGCCGTGCTCGGCTTCAATCTCCTGGGGGATGGCCTTCGCGACGCCCTGGATCCGAGGATGAAGGCATGAACGGCACCCCGCTGTTATCCATTCAAAATCTCAAAGTCATCTTCCGGATTTACGAGGGCGTGGTGCAGGCGGTGGACGATGTGACCCTGGACATCGGCCCGGGCGAGACCGTGGGTCTGGTCGGGGAAAGCGGCTGCGGCAAGAGTGTGACCGCCCTATCCATCTTACAGCTCCTGCCCAGGGGGTCCAGCCGGATTGAGGGGCGCATCCTTTTTAACGGCCGCAACCTGGCGGCTGCCGGCGAATCCGAACTGAGAAGCCTCCGCGGGAATGCCATTTCCATGATCTTCCAGGAACCCATGACCTCGCTCAATCCCGTGCTGACCGTCGGCCGCCAGATCGAGGAAGCGATCATTCTGCACCAGGGACTATCCTTGACCGAGGCCCGGATCAGGGCCGTGGACATGCTGCGCCTGGTCCAGATTCCGGCGCCGGAAGCCCGGGCCCGGGAATATCCCCACCGGCTCAGCGGCGGCATGAGGCAGCGGGCCATGATCGCCATGGCCTTGTCTTGCCGGCCGCGCCTGCTCCTGGCCGACGAGCCGACCACGGCGCTCGATGTGACCATCCAGGCCCAGATTTTGGAGCTGATGGAAGACCTGAAAGAAAAACTCGGCATGGCCATTCTATTGATCACCCATGACCTGGGCCTTATCGCCCAAATGGCCAGCCGGGTGATCGTCATGTATGCCGGCCAGGTCATAGAGGAAGGCCCGGTGACGGATCTTTTTCACGACCCCCTCCACCCGTATACCCGCGGCCTGCTCGGATCCATACCGGTGCTGGGAAGAAAATTCACCGCCGGGAGGAGGCAGCTGGAAGAAATCCCCGGGACCGTGCCGAGCCTGTTCGCTATGCCGCGCGGATGCCGTTTCAATCTCCGCTGCCCGCAGGTGATGGATGTCTGCAGGGAAAAGCAGCCGCCCATGATCCACCTGGGCCCCCATCGGCGGGTGATGTGTTGGCTGAAGGCCGGTTGATTCCGGATGCTGCCTGAACGAGGATCCCATGCACCTGCTTGAAGTCAAAGACCTGACCATGCACTTTCCCGTGCGCAAGGGACTTTTCTCGCGGACCGTCGATTATGTCCGGGCGGTGGACGGCGTCAGTTTCCATCTGAACGAAGGGGAAACCTTGGGACTGGTGGGAGAAAGCGGCTGCGGCAAAACCACGGTCGGCCGCTGCCTGCTCCGCCTGATCGAGCCTACCGCCGGCCAGGTTTATTACCGGGGCCGGGACACCTTGAAATTGACCGGGGCCGAAATGCGCCGGCTGCGTTCCGAATTGCAGATCATCTTTCAGGACCCCTACTCTTCCCTCAATCCCAGGATGAACGTCGGCCAGATCATTTCCGAACCGCTGCGCAATTATGAAAAGCTGAGCCGGAGCGAAATGAAAGCGCGGGTGGACTTTTTGATGGAAAAGGTGGGGCTGCTCCCGGAGCAGCGGCTCAGGTATCCCCATGAATTCAGCGGCGGCCAAAGGCAGCGGATCGGTATCGCCCGGGCCCTGGCCATGAATCCCAAGCTCATTGTCTGCGACGAGCCGGTATCCGCCTTGGACGTATCCATCCAGGCCCAGGTCATTAATCTTCTGATCCACCTCCAGGAAGAGATGGGGCTGTCTTTTATCTTTATCGCTCACGATCTCAGCGTGGTCGAACACTGCAGCAACCGGGTGGCCGTCATGTATCTGGGGCATATCGTCGAAATGACGACCGATCGGAAGCTGTACCACGATCCTCAGCATCCCTATACCCGGGTCCTCCTGTCGGCCGTGCCCATTCCGGACCCGGCCACCAAGAAAAAACGGATCGTCCTGAAGGGCGATGTTCCCAGCCCGCTAAACCCGCCGCCCGGATGCACCTTTCACACGCGCTGTCCGGAGCATGACCGGATCTGCGAGGAATCGGTTCCCGAATTCAAGGATCTCGGGGACGGGCATTGGGTAGCCTGTCACCACCGCTGAGCCAAGATCACGGATGAACCGCCAAGGGACAGGCCGGGGGAGACAAACGGATCGTCAGCGCCGCGCGCCCCGGTCCCTTCGTCTCAGTCCCCGCTCCACCGTCACGACAAAATCCTGCACGTTTGTCAGAATGGAGTGGGCGGTCAGAGAGCCGCGATTGGCAAGTTTGTTGGCTGCAAACTCCGACATGTCCACCGTATAGAAATAAACGGGCCGCACCCGGTTTTTGCCGATCACCCGGTAACTCGGCACGAGGTTGCCCGTAGCGATGGTGTGGAGCTGAGTGGCCAAAGCGATGACGGTGGTCGCCCGCTTGGCAATCGTCCGCATCTGATCCTGGGCTTCGTACACATTTCCAATCACCTCGGGAAGAGGACCGTCATCACGGATGGATCCGGCCAAGACGCATTCCACCCGGTTCTTAATGACGGCGTGCAGAATGCCGCTCGTGATGGCACCTTCCCGGACTGCCTTGGCGATGGATCCAAGGGATTTCACTTTCATGATGGTGTCGAGATGTTTGTAGTGCCCCAGGGACGTTGATTTCTTGTTGTAGATATTCTGGCCCAGCGCCGTTCCAAACAGCGCGCCTTCCAAATCGTGGACGGCAAGGGCGTTTCCGGCAAGGAGCGCATGAACGTACCCTTTTTCCACCATCACCACGAATGCCTCTTTCGCGTCCTTGTCAAAGGAGACGGCCGGCCCCAGCACCCAGACGATGAAACCGTTGTCCCTCTCAAACTGAATCAGGTCATAAAGCTCATCGTAATCAAAGGAAAAAGAAGTCTCTCTCGTAAACTGCGTTCGGAAGGAGAACTTGTCCGTTCCGGCTCGGTCCGGATCAAAGCCCTGCGTATGAATATAGATGCCTTCCTCGCCGTTCTCTTTTCTTCCCAGCGCGACGCGGTCGCCTTTGCAAAGATGCCTGAATTCCCTGGCCGCCAGGACGCCGTTTTGCTCAAGGACGGCAACACAGTCCATTCTGGATTCCTTGATCAACGCCCAGTGTCCCGGACGAAGATGAAAATATTCGGGGTAAATGGACGTGGCATGATAACCATCCGGCGCGACGCCGTTTTGACGAACTTTTCCGAAGACGACGACGGGACAGTCGGAAAAGCGCGCTTCGGAAAAATCAGGGGCCATGAAGATCGGTAACGAGAAGGCCATAAATACCCCCTGCGTAAGGTGGAAAATATTTGGGCGTGAGAAGAGGGTCAACGACAAAATAACGGATGCACGCCCGCGATCCTATCCCGCGGGACCTGATCTCAGGGACGTCGCTCTAACAATTTGCCCCGCGTTAGACTTGGCGCTCTTACTCCAGCGCAGGACCCAACAGCTTTTTCGCCAGCCGGTCGAGTCTCTCAATCTCCTTCCCCTCCTTCTCCGAGAGATTGACGGTCGGCCGCCCGGAGCGCAAATCCCCGGCCAGCTTGCGCAAGTCAAGGATCCGGAAATCGCGGCAGGGCTCCCCTTGCGGGTCGTGATAGATATAGATGGGCAGGATCTCCAAAGAGGTGATCCTGGTATCCGGTTTTCCGCCTGCTTCGCCTTTGGAGACGCGGATCTTCGCGAGGTTTCCCAGCTTTGAGTTGAATCCGGTGTGATTGGAGGAGATCAGATCTCCCAAAGCGTAGAGGATCAGGCCCCTCCTCTCTTCGCCGGTCTCCTCGTCCCGATAGCGATGGCATTCCATGGGCTGGACGGTGTGGGCGTGGTTTCCGATGATGGCGTCGATTCCGCTCTCGATGAGCCTGTGCCCGGTCTTGATGAGGTGCTCCGTCGGATAGGACTCGTATTCCAGGGTCCAGTGGAGACAGGCCACGACCGCATCCGCCCCCGCGGCCTTCTCGTCCTTCACTTGGCGTCGGATGCGGCTTATGTCCACCTCCGCCTGATTGAGGCGGAGATGGTTGACGAGATAGTCCTTGCCGTCCGGGATGACGCCCTTATTCAAGGAGAAGGTCCAGGAAAGGAAGGCGACCTTGACGCCGTTGCGTTCCACGATGACCGGCCGGTCTCTCTCCTCGGGAGAACGGGCGGAGCCCGCATGGAGACACCCCTTGGCGTCGAGATAATTCAGAGTCGCAACGAGGCCCGCTTCGCCCTGGTCGAGGGTGTGATTGTTTGCCGTCGAGAAGAAGCCGATGCCTTTGCCGCCATCCACCAGGCGCTCGAAAATCTCCCGGCTATTATTCAGATAGGGCGTCCCCGTTAGGATTTTGGCCGCGTATTGGATCGGCGCGGCGTCGGTGACGGGGGATTCAAGATTGGCCGTTACGAGGTCGGCGTCGTAGTAGAAGTCCCGGACGTCATCCCAGAGGCGACCGGAGTTATCCACACTGAGATGCTCGGTCGGGAGGAGGTCGCCGCCGGCGCTGATCGTGAAAGAAGACTTCTCCACGAAACCGTCCGTGCAGGCAAAGGAGAGATCCTGCTTGTCGAAAAACGCCTCGATGCCCTTACCTCTCTCCGCTTTCTCGATGTATTTAACGAAATATTTAAAACACCAGTACATGGTTTCTTTGAAATCCATGTTCGCGGCATCGCCCTCAAGGGGCTGGGAATGCCTGAATTTCAAGTAGTGCGTCCAAAAATACAGGATATAGAAAATCTTCGGCAGCTTTGCATAGTCCATCGATCGTCCTCCCGCGTGTTGGGTGACACCCGCACATTATATTGCGGACCTGATAACATTCAGCCCATTCTGGCGCGACTTCCGGTAAAATCGGGATGTCCCCAATTTTCCAAAACCTAAGGCCGCCCCGTCGCCTCCCGTATTTCTCGCCTCTCAGCCACAAAAAGGGTATGGAATCTATGAGGAGTAAATTTTAGGTCAAGAGGATTTACCCTTTGCCTGATCAAGACGATATTGATCACCTTGGCAGTCATTTGCGGCAGCATTTGTCATTCCCGCGCAGGCGGGAATCTAGTCTTATTGAAAGTTTCCTGGATTCCGGATCAAGTCCGGAATGACGTTCTCTGCTATATTTTGTTGCCGAGGTCATAATTCGCATTTAACGGATTATGGTTCGAAAGGTTGCCTCCTCGGCAAACTGGCTTACGCTCACGGGAAGAGGAAGAAACAAATCTTCATCCGGGAAAAACCGACGAAACGAAGGAAAAATTGATATTCTAAAAGCAGAAGTCTACCAGTTTCGAATTAGAAAAGTCAATTTGCTGTTTTATTTGCTGTTTTATTTGTTTTATTTTTGGACCAAGTTCGGGAGGAAGTTCTAACCATAAAAAACCCACCTCTCTTTCAAGAAATCGGAATAAAAATATTTCCAAGGCTTCGCTCTAAGCAGGGGATTGGAGAGCGGATTTCTGAGGGAACGATAGCAAAAGGGGGGAAGTTTGTCAGCGTCAGGGATTTCCCCCGCCTTTCCTCCCTGCTTTCAGACAGGTGGCAATGTCTCCGAGCATAGGAAAAAATTTCTGCCAAAAGTACCTCGCTCAATAATAGAACGCTGCAGGATTAGGCCAACAAAGAAAAGGATAAGCCTTCTTCCAGATACAACTTCACCCAGGGCAGCTTAATCTCAAACCCATATCTCCTCCCAAGCCGATTCTCCTTCATCTGCTTCTTTTTAGCTTCTCCCACTTCTTCCGTGGGTACACTCCTTTCTCCCCTTCAAGGAGTGTCACCCATTTTCCCCCTTTTCTCGAGCTCATGATCTGGTAATTAGCGCAGGATGAGGAAGATGGCGGAAAATAGGGAATAAATTAGACGCCAGCAACCGATGCCAAGCCCTACCGGACCAAAGATCCACTTCGTTCCTGTGGCTTGCTTATGTCAAGAACAGCCCAGAACAGGTATAATAGACAGGAATAGAGCAGGGTCCGGATTTAACCTGAACCCGGCGGACGGGCACCAAGACATGATTTGGCCAAAAAATTTAAGCCGCGATTACATTCTCAGTTTCTTCGCCCAATTTGCCTTCTCCTCCGTTTTCTGCATTCTCATCCCGGCGATCCCGATCTACCTGCATAAGTTCGGAGCCAAAGAGGGGGAGATCGGCTTCATCATCGGGATTTTCAGCGTCTCCTCCCTGGTCCTGCGTCCCTTCGTGGGGAAAGCCCTTCTGACCATCCCGGAGAGAAGTTTCATGATCGCCGGGACGGTCATCTATACGCTCTCCTGTCTCGCCTATCTCCTGGCGCCCCCTTTCTGGCCTCTCCTGATCGTGCGGGCCATCCACGGGGTCGGGATGGCTTTCTTCGCCACTGCCTCTTTCACCCTCCTGGCCAACATGACCCCCGAGCCTCACCGGGGCCGGCTCATCAGCTATTTCTATCTGTCTTTCAACCTGGCCTTTGCTCTGGGGCCTTATTTGGGCATGCTCCTGATCAACCGGTTCAATTTCCCCGTTCTTTTCCTCGTCTGCACCGGCCTGTCCCTGGGTTCTTTTTTCCTGACCTGGAAGTTGACGAAGCGGGAATCGCTTCCCCTCGGGAAGGAACCTTTCCGGCTGCAATCCTTCCTGAGCCCAGGAGCCATTCCGCCGGCGATCATCGCCTTCATGCTCAACGTGATCTGGGCCAGCATCGCCGCTTTTTTCCCCCTCTACGCCCTTAAGCACGGCGTTGAAAACCCGGGGATTTTCTTTGTCTTCATGGCCGCCACCCTCCTTCTGGGCCGTTCTTTGGGCGGGAGAATCCTGGATATTTACGACCGGAAAAAGGTGATTCTTTTCTGCTTGGGCATTATAATGGTCGGCCTGATCGCGTTTCCGCTCGCCGACAGCCTGGCAATGTTCATCCTGGTCGCCGTCATGTTGGGCGCGGGGTGGGCCTTTCTCTACCCGATCCTGACGATCCATGTCATTGAAAAAGCCGGTCTCGAACGAGGCCCGGCCATGGGCACCTTTACCGCGATTTCCGATTTGGGATCCGGTCTCGGCCCGATGGTCATGGGCCTGGTCCTGGAAAGGAGCGGATACCAGGTCATGTTTGGCTGCCTGATCTTCACGGCGGCGGTAAACCTTGGGTATTTTTATTGGGCCATTGCGAGAAAGGCGAAGTTGATCGCCCATTCCTGATGGGGAAAACCTCATGTCCCTGCGAAAGGAAAAACATCTGCCAATTCCCCAAGCCGCCTCGGCAGGGCAGAGGGGGCCGTGTTCCCGGAGCGAGCGGGGCCAACAGGCGGCTCAGGCGCAGAGCTCCACGACGAGGCCTGCGAACACCCGGGTTGTTTCCACCAGCTCGTCGATCGTGATGAATTCATCCGCCGCGTGGGCTCTCAGGAAATCCCCCCCTCCATACATGATGCCCGCGATCCCCTCCCGGCTCGACCAGTAGGCGTTCCCCAAAGAAGAGTACCCGGCCATGGACCCGGTGGCCGTCACTTTCTTTCCCGTCATTTCGGCCACGACTTCCTGGACCCTTTTCACGAACTCGTGATCCGGCCCGATCCCGCCGGTTTGGCGGTCGTTGAGAAGGCGCACGCTTTCCACCTCGAAAGAGGGGTCGGCCTTTTTCAGCGCTTCCACCGTGCGGTCCATGAACGCTTTCACGACCTCGGTCTTCGTGGCCGGCCGGATGTCGAAGGTGATCCGGCACCGGCTGGGAACGACGTTGATCGCCTCCCCGCCTTGGAGGATGCCGATGTTGATCGTGTCCGTCCCCATGAGCGGGTCGGTGTGGAGAGGGTAAGCCTTTACGGCATTGGCCAGGGCGATCGCCTTCTCGATGGCGTTCACCCCCTCCAGCGGGTTCCCGCCGTGGGCGGTCACCCCCTTGAGGACGTATTCATACCAGAGCCTCCCCCGCGCCAGGCATCCTAAAGATTCCAGGCCGGTGGGCTCGCCGGCTACGTGGTAATCGGGCTTCGGGAAGCCGTGCTTCTGAAAACCCTTTTCCAAAAGGTAGCCCATGCCCGGCCAGGCCCCGATCTCGTCGTCCACGGTGGATGAGAAGATGAGATCGCCCCTCAGGTTCAGCCCCATCTCCCGGAGGGCTCGATAGACGATGATCTGAGCCGCCAGGTGGCACTTGGTGTCTTCCGCCCCCCTTCCGTAAATTTTCCCGTCGTGGACCTCCCCCCCGAAGGGCGGGTAGGTCCACCTCGATTCGTCGCCCACGCCGACCACGTCCATGTGGGCGTCCAAGCAGAATACCGACGCCCCTTTGCTTCCCTTGTGAAGCGCGATCACATCGGGCCGGGGGTGAGAGAGCCCGAGACCCTCGATTTCTTCCTTCGAAGCCCCGGTCATGATCGGGTTCAGCCCTTCCGCCCTGTAAAGCTCAACCATTCTTTTCGCCATGCCCTCATAGTCGCCAGGCGGGTTCACGGAAGGGATGCGAACCAGGCTTTGGGTAATGGCGACCAGGTCGTCGCGGTACTTCCCCACGCGGGCGGCGATTTCCCTGCGGAGTTTCTTCTTGTCAGAATTCATGGATCACCTCCCGGAAAGGCTCCTGCCGGACGCCACAAGCATCTCGGCAACGACATGTCCCGGTTCTTGTTTCCGAGATCGACAGCATGATTTTATAGCAACTCGACCCGGCACCTCAATTTCTTTTTGCGCTCGAATCGACTCAAATGAAAATGCCGCCGGGGCAGGAAGTGAAAAGGGATCGTTGCCTCCCACTTAAGGTTACCCTCGCAATTTGGAAGTTAACTGTTTCATCAACGTCCCTTAAAATGGTGAATAGCAGATTTATCAGGCGGCTTTGCGGAACCAGAGGATGGCGAGGATGAGCACGGCCGAGCCGAGGAGGTACTGGCCGGCCAGGCCGATCAGGCCGGTGGCGAAGTAAGCCAAGAGCGGCCCGACAGCCCCCCCGGCGTCGTGGGCCGTGGCGTAGATGCCCACGTAGAGGTGCGGCCTTTCCGTCCGCAGGGCGATTCCGCTGGCCAGGGCGGCGAGGGTGATCATCAGGCCTCCGCTGGAGATGAACATGAGGCAGAGGCAGAGGATCAAAGGTGTGCCGTTCAAACTCACGACCCCCGTCATCGTGGCCAGGAGGACGGCGGCGAGAATCAGGAGGGTTCGCGCCTGGCCGATCCGGTCGGAGAGCGCCCCGATGGCGGGGCCGAAGAGCATGTCGGAAGTCCAGCGGATGGCGAGAAGGAACCCGGCAAGGGTGCCGATGCGGGCCCCGAGACCCGGGAAGAGAACGTTTCCGCCCAGCCGGCCGGCAAGGAAGAGCGAGGTCGTCGAAATGAGGGCCCCTTCGAAGGCGCTGTGCACGAAACCGGCCAGGAGAAGGCGGCGGCCCGCCGCGGTCTTCAAGGCCTCCTCCCAACCCTGCCGCAGGGACGCCTGGCTGCGGGGCGCCTCCTGGGGCCGCTCGGGCCAGCGGATCGACCAGGCGACCGGAACGGCAAGGGTGGTGAGGGCCGCAATGCTCCACACCCCGGTTCGATACCCGAAGCGGTCGCGGAGGTAGCCGCCGAGAAGAACGCTAAAAGCGCTCCCCAGCCGGATGATCCCCCAGAGCATCCCCATCAGCCGTCCTTTCGCTCGGTCCCCGCCGGCCCAGACGGCCTGGTACCCGCCCTGGCGAAGGGCCGACCAGGCGATCCCCCACCCCATTCGGGCGAGAAGAAAAACCGTGAACCCCCACCCCGCCCCGTAGAGGGCGGTAGTTAGAAACGCCAGGATCGCGGCGAAGACAAAAGGCCGGCGAGGGCCGAGCTTCTCGAAAATGAAGCCGGCCCAGGTGTTCGAAAGAAGGCGAACGAGGCGGTTGACGCTCAAGAGGACCCCGACGAGGGGGAGGGCGATGCCCAGATTTTTCGCTTCGATCGGCAGGGTCCCGTAAAGAAACGAGTCGCCGAGGATCGTGAGACCGATCGCTCCGCCCACGATTAGGACCAGCCTCTCGGGCTTTTTGGGGGGGTTGGCATCCGGGTTCATGCGGCGCGGAGCCCCGGCGTCAGGTCGTTTTCGTTCCGCTGCTCGATTTCAAACCTCCGACGTTTTTCAGAGATTTTATCACAGAAAGGCTGAATTGCCAGAATTGATTTGGGTGAGGAAAGGCCCGGGTCGAGCGCCCCGCCGCCTCGAAGCGGGCGCCTGTCGATCCTCCCGGCCCCCTGTTTCCGGCGATGGTGAGAAAGATCATGGAGGCAAAGATGATGGTCTCGTAAAAAGTCGCTCAATCGATGGTTTCGTAAAAAGCTCCAGATGCAAGGCGCGCAAAAACTGAGGAGAGAGGCCCCTTAGGAGTGCGCCGCAACGACGAAGTTGAAGCGCAACGCAGCAGATGGACTTTTTACGAAACCATCAAAGATCAAAAGACGTATAATGCTTTATGGGACCACGCCGAGTTTTCAGGTTCCCGGATTGAGAATTTTCGATTTTTTAGCGGATTGCCATGGAAAAAAGATGGCGACCCGCAGACATTTCCTCCGCTGGCGGTTTGCCTTAAATCTACCCGCCCTTCGGACCCTGGAGCTTTCGAGCCATCGGCCCCGGACGACGGGCGGGAACAGAGGAGAAGAGCATGAAGAATAGATATTTTCGGGCGCTCACCGCGGTTTTTCTGGCGGCTTTCTTGGTTCTCGTCATCTCCGGTCGCGCCGAGGCGACGGAAAAAGAGAAAGCCGTCGATGAGAAAGTGACGAAGTTCCTTGAAAAAATGAAGCCGCAGTGGCGCGACCTGAACGTCCCGGAAGAGGATGGGAAGATTCTTTTCGAAATCGTCTCCCGGAACCGGTACCAAAGGGCGCTGGAGGTGGGAACCTCGACGGGACACTCGGCCGTATGGATCGCCTGGGCCTTGAGCAAAACCGGGGGAAAGCTGATCACCATCGAAATCGACGCAAATAGGCACAAACAGGCAATGGCGAACTTCCGGGAGGCGGGGCTGGGCGAATACATCGACGCCCGGCTCGCCGACGCCCGCCGGCTGGTGGAGGAGCTGCCCGGGACTTTCGATTTCGTTTTCATCGACGCCGACAAAGAATACTACCCGCATTATGCCAAGGTCCTAACCCCGAAAATCGAACCCGGCGGCTGCCTGACGGCGCATAATGTCGACGACCCCGGTCCCGTTCCCCGCGGGGGGTACAACGGGGGCACGGCCGAATACTACCGGTACATGAAAAGCCTGCCCGGATTCGAAACCCGCATCCACCCCCGGAGCCGGTACGGGATCGCGGTCAGTTACAAGAAGAAGCAATAACATGAGCATCATCCGTAATGTCATTGAGAACCCCCCCTTTCCCTTTTTAAAAATGGTATCTCAGTTGCATTAGAGTTTTGAAAAAATCATGTGACCGCCTCTGTCGGGGCCCGGGGGCCGGAACGGAACGCGCCGGAAGCATCGGCTGGGTTGGCCCTTGGCCTCGAAGATCAGATCTTGTTTCCGCCGGAGGGGGCGGGGAGTATCGTCCCCGCCCCCTCCACGGAGAAATCAGCGCCTTATAATTCCAAGCGGGCCGGTCTGGCCCCGGGCTCTAAAACCGCTTGGCCCTGACGAAATTCCTTTTTTCAAAGAGCTAAAATGTTACAAAATGGTATATTTTCAGGGGGGTCGGCGAAAAAAAGAAAATCCGTTTCTCAAGGGGGCCCCTGCCCGGGCAACGAGATGAGCGGTCTGAACGAGCAGATAATTTTTCACGGCGGCCGCGACAGCCGCGAACCATGAAAATAGATATTCCCTCTCCCGCTGGCAGGAGAGGGCGAGGGTGAGGGTGGGCCGTCGCGGGTTTTCCCCTCACCTCAATCCTCTCCCCGGAGGGGAGAGGCGGACTCGGAGGATCTATTTTCTACGATAGGAGAGAGGAATGATCGCCAAGAGACCTTTCGGACGGACCGGCCATTTGAGCACGGTGACGATTTTCGGCGCCGCCGCCCTGATGCGGGGGGGCAAGAAGGAGGCGGACCGGGCTCTGGAAACCCTCCTGAAATACGGCGTGAACCATATCGATACGGCGCCCCGGTACGGCGATGCCGAGGTCCTCATCGGAGCCTGGATGGCGGAGCACCGCCGGGATTTTTTCCTGGCCACGAAAACTTCGAAGCGAACGTGCTCCGAGGCTCGGGAGGAAATCCAGCGGTCCCTGGAGCGGCTGAGGGTCGACCGGGTGGACCTGATCCAGTTCCACGCTCTATCGCACCCGGACGAGTGGGACACGGTCATGGGACCGGGGGGCGCGCTCGAGGCCGCGGTCGAGGCCCGGGAAAAAGGGTGGGCGCGGTTCATCGGGGTCACCGGCCACGGGTGGATGATCGCGGCCATGCACAAACGGAGCCTCGCGCGTTTCGACTTCGATTCGGTGCTGATGCCGTACAACTACGTCCTGCACACGAACGAGCGGTACCGGAGTGAATTCGAGGAGGTGGCGGGCCTCTGCCGGGAGCGCCGCGCCGCCGTCCAGACGATCAAGTCCATCGCCCGGGGCCCCTGGGGGACAACGACGCCGAACCGAAACACCTGGTACCAGCCGCTGGAAGAGCAGGAGGATATCGACCGAGCGGTGCATTGGGTGCTGGGCCGCGGGGACGTGTTCCTGAACACGGCGGGGGATGTAGACCTGCTGCCCAAGGTCCTGGACGCGGCGAGCCGCTTCGAGAAACGCCCGGGTCCGGAGAAGATGGAGGACTTGGTCAAAAAAAACAGCATGTCCTCCCTGTTTGGAATCGGCACGTAGCGGGATTCTTCTTGACAGCCCCTTCTCCCATTTCGTACATTCACCTTATGCTCGGGCGAGTTCGAATTCGCTGGGATCATAATTGTCGGAGGTAACGATGGCAACAGTCACGATCGTGGGCGCCGGGTTGATGGGGACCGCCACGGCCTGGCCGCTTCGCGACAACGGTCACACCGTCCGCCTCGTGGGAACCCACCTGGACGCGGACATCATCAGAAGCTGCAAGGACCGGGGTTTCCACCCCCGGTTGAAGCGGCCGCTCCCGGAGGGCGTCCGGCCCTTTTTCAGCGAGGAGATCGCCCAGGCGGTGGAGGGGGCGGAGGTCATCCTGAGCGGGGTCAACTCCTACGGCGTGCGCTGGATCGGGCGGACCCTCGCCCCCCATATCCGCCCGGAGCACCTCGTCATCGCCGTCACCAAAGGCCTGGAGGCGACGGCCGAGGGCGACCCGGTGATCCTTCCCGACGTGCTGGCCTCTGAGCTGCCCGCAACCCTGCGCGAGCGCGTCCGCATCGCCGCCGTGGGCGGGCCCTGCATCGCCGGCGAGCTCGCCGGGCGCCGCCAGAGCGGAGTGGTGTTCGGGTGCCGCGACGGGGAAGCGGTGGAGCGGCTGGCCGCTTTGTTCCGCACGTCCTATTACCATGTCTGGACGACCACGGATCTCGTCGGACTCGAGCTCTGCGCCGCCATGAAAAACGCCTACACCCTGGGAGTGGGCCTGGTCCACGGCCTCCTCGAAAAGGCCGGCGGGGTCGACGCCGCCGACGCCTATATGCACAATCTGGCCTCGGCCGTCTTCGGCCAGGCCTGCACGGAGATCGAACGCCTCCTCCGGGTGGCGGGCGGCACGAGCTCCCTCGCCTACGGGCTGCCGGGGGCCGGGGATCTCTATGTGACCTGCCAGGGCGGGCGGACCGTGAAGATGGGCCGGCTCCTGGGGCTCGGCCACCCGTACGAGGAGGCCTGCCGGATCATGGCCGGCGAGACCCTGGAGGGGGCGGCCATCGTCCGCGTGATGGGAACCGTGGTCCCCCGGCTCGTTTCGCGCGGCTCGATCAAGAGAGAAGAGCTGCCGCTGCTCCGGGCGCTGATCGACATTCTGGTTCACGGGCGGCCGGCGGCTCTCGCCCTCGACGCCTTTTTCGGCGGCCGGGGGCGTTTGTGAAAACCCCGCCGCGAGCCGGGCTCCCATGGGCGTGAGAAAAACCGACTTCACGAGTTTTCAGGAGGGCGCAAACCGGATGGAGCTGGCGATGGCCGGGGTTGCGGACCGCGTCCCCGTCTTCGCGCAGATGCACGAGTTTGCGGCCGAGCGGCTCGGCATCCCCCGGCGGGAGTTCTTCACCCGCCCCGATCTCCTGGTCCCGGCCTTGCTCCAGACCCAACGCGACTTCGGGGTCGACATCCCCTCCGTCACCTTCGATGTGTACAACATTGAAGCCGAGGCCCTGGGCCAGGAGTTAGTGTGGGTCGAGGGCGGCATGCCCGACGTCGACCGGACAAGGCCCTTGGTGCGGGACCGGGGCGATCTGAGGCGGGTCCGGACGCCCGATTTCGACACAGCCGGCCGGTTCCAACAGGTCATCCGCCTGAGCTCCCTTTTCAAGGAGCTGACCGGGCTGGAGCCCGCGCTCAGCTTTTGCGCCCCCTTTTCCCTGGCGGCGAACCTGCGCGGGATCGAGCCGCTCCTGCTCGACATGCACGGGGACCCCGAGTTTGCCCAAGGGCTGATGGACGCCGTGGTCGAGGAGGTGCTGGCCCCGTGGATTCTCTACCAGAAGCGGCGTTTTCCGGGGTCGACGAAGATCAGCGGGGCGGATGCCACCGCCTCCCTGCCCCTCGTCAACCTGCCGGTCCTGCGGCGCTGGGTCGTCCCCTCCATTCGGCGGCTTCGCGAGATCTGCGGCCCGGAGGTGTTCGTGGCCAACTGGGCCGGGGAGCGCTACCTCCCGGACCCGGTCGGGATGCTCGACCTGAAGCTCGCCGTCGGGCCGGGGGCCCTCTGGGCGCAGGACCCTGACGTGGAAAGCCTCGGCCCGGGGTTCTTCAAGGATTTCGCCGCCGCTCGCGGCGCCCCCCTGATCCTGGGCGTGGGAGCCGGGTTCCTCGCCCTCAGCACCCCCGGGGAAGTCGAGGCCCGGGTCCGGAACTACGTGGAGGTCGGCGGGCGGGGAGGCCGGTTCGCCCTCTACCTTTGTAACGTCGGGGCGACGACCCCCCCGGAAAATGTCCGGGCCGCGGTCGAAGCCGCCCACGCCGTCCGCCTGCAATCCTGACCGGCGGTGGACCGGGTGAGATTTCCTGCCTCCCCGATTCGCTCTGAATTTTCGCTTTTTTGGACTGGGCGCGATCACAGCGGCACGATTCGCGGAAGCACCGGCGTACCCATTCAGTGACGGGGGGGGGCGGCAGGCTTTGTTGTTGGCCTGGGGGTTTGGGCGGTACGCGCCGGAAGCATCGGTCGGGATGAGCAGAGACTCGGAGAAAACCCTGAGACTCCGATATCAGCGGCGGGAGGCCTTGGCCCCCGCCCCGTCCACGAAGAAATCAGCGCCTTATGATTCCAAGCGTAGCGCCCGAACCCCCAGGCCAGGGCACCTCCTGGTATTCACGCCGGACCTAAATCCGTAGCGGCTTCCCACCCTTGACTGAAGGGTTACGCACCGGCCGGGATTTGCCTTGACACCCGAGCTTCTTATTTCGTATATTCGATTCGTTATTGGTTAAGTCTTTGTCATCCGTTCCCACAACCTTTTGAACCGAGAGGAGATCCATGATGCGCAGAAAATGGGGGAAGATGGTTTGGTCGGCCGTGCTGGTCGGGGCGGCGGTTATCGCTTTGGCCTGGGCCGCTGAGGCCGCGGATTTCAACTGGAAGCAGGCCCAAGGCACGGAGATCCGTTTCTTGGCCCTGCGGGCGTGGTTCACGGACCACTGGAAAGCCCAGCTGCCCGAGTTCGAGAAGCTCACGGGGATCAAGGTGGTCATCGAGGATTACCCGGAGGACCCGTTCCGGCAGAAGCTGGCGGTGGAGATGTCGGCCAAGAGCAAATCCGTCGACGTCTTCTCGACCGGGACCATGCGCGAGGGCCGGCAATTTTACACTTCGGGCTGGTATGCCGACCTGACGCCGCTGGTCAACGACCCCACGGCCACCAGCGCCTCCTGGGACCGGAACGACTTCATCGAGGCGGTCTGGAAGGCCCTCCAGCTCGAGGGCAAGCAGCTGGCGGTCCCGGTGCAGTCGAACGTCCAGATCCTCTTTTACCGGAAGGACCTCTTCGCCGCCGCCGGTCTGAAAGCCCCCAAGACCCTGGAGGAGCTGGAGGCCGCGGCCAAGAAGCTCCACAACCCCCCTTCGGTCTACGGGTTCGTGGCCCGGGGCCGGAAGACCCAGGCCCCCTACACCTGGTCCCACTGGCTGTACGCCAACGGCGGGAGCTGGCTGACCCCGGACGGCAAGCCGGGGATCAACACCCCCGCGGGGATCGCGGCGGCCCAGCAGTACGCCAGGCTGCTTCGGACCTACGGCGAGCCCGGGGTGACGGACAGCGGCCCCATCGAGGTGCAGAGCCACTTCCTGCAGGGGCGGGCGGCCATGATCCTGGACGCCGTCTCCTGGGGCGGGATTTTCAACGACCCGCAGAAATCCAAAGTGGTGGGCAAATGGGAAGGGGCCCTGGCGCCGCGCGGGCCCGGGGGCGTGGCCTACGAACTCTGGGCTTGGGGCCTGGGGGTCTCTCCCTTTTCGGAGAAGAAGAAGGCCGCCTGGCTCTTCCTCCAGTGGGCCACCAGCAAAGAGATTCAGAAACCTCTCCACCTCCGCAGCTTCCCCATGCCGCGGAAATCCCTGTGGACGGACCCGGAGTGGAAGTCCAAGGTCCTCCCCGAGTACTACGAAGCGGCCATGACCCAGGTTCAGAACGCGCGGCCCATCGGCCATCCGCCCTGCGTGGCCTCGCCTGAGGTCACGGACATCGTCGGCGTCGCCATCAACAACGCCTTGGCGGGCAAGGATGTGAAGGCGGAGATGGACGCCGCGGCCAAGAAGATGGCCGACGTCCTGGAAAAGACCGAGCCGAAGCGGTAGTCCGGCAGAGGTTTCGGTGGCGTTCAAACGGAGCGGGAAAGGCAATGAAGGGGGCGGGATGGCGTCACGCCCGGCAGACCCCCGGCAGGAGCCGCGGGAGTCGCCGGTTGCCGCCGGCGGTCTCGGCCGCTGGGTGGACCGGCACATCTCGTGGTTCTTCGTCCTTCCCGCCGTCTTCTTCCTCGGAGCGGTCCTGGCCTTTCCCATCGTTTACACCGCCGGCCTGAGCCTCTTCCGCTGGTCCGGAGCGGCCGCGACGCCGCCGGTGTGGGTCGGCCTGGGCAACTATGCGGACGTGTTCGCCGGGGACCCCGGGTTCCGGAACGCCATATTCGTGACCGCCTATTTCACCGGGGTGTCGCTTTTGGTCGAGGTGGCTCTGGGGGTCGGGCTCGCCCAGCTCTTGAATCGGGAGTTCGTCGGGAAGGGGCTTGCGCGGACCCTTCTGATCCTGCCCGTCGCCGGGACCCCCGTGGCCCTGGCCTTAGTCTGGCGGCACATGTACAACCCCTCCAACGGGATCTTCACCTGGTTCGCGGAGATCCTGAATCTCCCCCCGCAGCGCTGGCTCGCGGACGCGACCTCCGTGATCCCCTCGCTCATCCTGTTCGACGTCTGGCAATGGACGCCGCTGATCATGCTGATCACCCTGGCAGGTCTGGTCTCCCTGCCCGTAGACATCTACGAGGCGGCGCAGATCGACGGCGCCAGCCCCTGGCAGGCGTTTTGGCGGATCACCCTGCCGCTGGTCCGCCCGACCGTCGTGGCGGCCGCCATGCTCCGCTTCATGGACTCGGTCAAAACCTTCGACCAGATCTACGTGACCACCCAGGGGGGGCCCGGCATCGCCTCGCAGACGCTCAACCTGTACGTGTTCGACCAGGCCTTTCAGTACCTGCACTTCGGGTATGCGAGCGCGCTTCTGGTCGTCCTCTTCTTCGTCATCCTCGCGGGAAACGTGATGCTGGCGTCGGTTCGCAGGGGGAGGGAATGATGGGGACAGGGATGGGGCCTTGGACCGGGCGCCCCGCCCGCCGGGCTTTTTTTTACGCCGCGCTCATCCTCGTGCTGGTGGTCTTTATCTTCCCGTTCTTCTGGATGGCCTTCAACAGCCTCAAGACCCACGAGAAGATCCTGGAGTACCCGCCGGCGTTCGTCTTCTCCCCGACCCTGGACAATTTCAAGAGCGTCTTTTGGGAAACCCCCGTCCTGAAGTTCACCTGGAACAGCGTCCTCGTCGCCTTCGGCTCGCTCGGCGTCGGCATGGTGCTGGGCCTGCCCGCCGCCTATGGAATTGCCCGCTACGGCCACCGGACGCTGGCGCTGGGGATCCTGGTCTGCCGGATGATCCCGGGGATCTCGTTCCTGGTCCCCTGGTTCATCGTCTTCCGGGCCTTAGGCCTCCTGGACACGTACACCGGCCTCATCATCGCCCACTTGGTCATCACGGTCCCGCTCATCACCTGGATCATGATCGGCTTCTTCGAAGAGGTCCCCGTGGAGCTCGAGGAAGCCGCCCGCATCGACGGCTGCTCGCGGGCGGGCGTGTTCCTGCGCATCGCCCTGCCGCTCGTCCGGCCCGGCCTCGTCTCGGCGGCGATCCTGGCCCTGATCTTCACCTGGAACAGCTTTCTCTTCCCGCTTATCCTGGCGGGAGTGAAGACGAAGACCCTTCCGGTCGTCGTCTACAGCTTCATGACCTTCGACTACCTTGACTTAGGCGGGGTTTACGCCGCCTCCACCCTCGTGACCCTTCCGGTCGTCATCATGGTGCTTCTCGTGCAGCGTCAGTTCATCCGCGGGCTTACCCTCGGCGGAGTGAAAGGCTGAAGCAAAAAACCCACCCCCTGGTCTTTTGAATTTCGGATCATCCCCGATTCAGTCGCCAAAGAATCAGCGCTCAGGAATAGTCCTAATTCCTCCGAATTTGGGGAAAAGGATTTTTCGGGGATAAGTGGCGAGGGGCGCCGTTTTGCGGAAGATCGATTTCTTTTGCTGGGATTAAGTTCCAACCTTCGAATTTTAGTAACCCTTCAGTCAAGGGGGGAAGCCGCTACGGATTCAGGTCCGGCGTGAAAACCAGGAGGTGCCCTGGCCTGGGGGTCCGGGCGCTACGCTTGGAATCATAAGGCGCTGATTTCTTCGTGGAGGGGGCGGGGGTCAAGGCCTCCCGCCGCTGAGATCGGAGTCTCAGGGTTTTCTCCGAGCCTCTGCTCATCCCGACCGATGCTTCCGGCGCGTACCGCCCAAACCCCCAGGCCACAACAGAATTTGTTCCGCACCACCCGTGACTGAAGGGTTACCATTCGAGCCATTTTGAACTTGCCAATTATATAAATTCTTATATAATACAAGAAGTGCTATGAAGCCGCTACATTTCATGGGATCGAGCCTCGATGATCTTCGGAACTTCCCGGATGAAGCTCGCCGTGCTGCAGGCTTTGAGCTCAGGGCAATTCAAAGCGGACTCGAACCAAGCGCTTGGAAACCCATGCCGGGAATCGGCCCCGGCGTGAACGAAATCCGTATTCATGTTTTGGGTGAGTGGCGGGTCCTCTATGTTGCCAAGCTTCACGATGCGGTGTATGTGCTTCATGCATTCCAAAAGAAGACTCGAAAGACGAGCCGACAGGATATCGATTTAGCTCGTAAAAGGTACAGGCAGATTGGAGGTAACTGATGATTGGGGCCAAGGTTCATTCTTCTGGAAACGTATTCATTGACCTCGGGTTTTCCCCTGATGAAGCCGCAATTCTTCAAATGCGCGCCGATCTTATGGCCGATCTCCGAAAATTCATCAAAGCTAAGCGGCTCACACAGATCAAGGCTGCGGAAATCCTTGGCGTAAGTCAATCCAGGGTTTCAGACCTCATCCGAGGCAAATGGGAAAGATTTAGCCTCGAAATGCTGATTATCCTCGCCACGAAAGCCGGCATGCGAGTCTCCTTGAGAAGAGCGGCATAAACAAGGGGTAACACCGAGAGTCCGCCAACGCGTTCCACGGCCCCCTAATTGAAGGGCTCAAAAGGTTTTGATATTCGAATCATTCATCCCATACTGTATGGATACCAGACAGGTATGAGTTTGGCAATCGCAACCTAATGGTAGGCCGGTGACGCCCTTCAAGAATCTTGAGTCGAATGGACTGGTCGCTCCTGATTATAGATTAAGCTGTCTACCTCCCCTCAAAGCTTCCCTCAACATATTGAGGTTCCACCAAAGAATGAGGGCAAATGAATCCTTTCATACTCCTCCGCTGTTCTCTCCCAATAATCTAAGCCATCGTTATTAATGATGATTTCACAATTCTGGTATTTTTCTTGTTGTTGGCGAGCCATTTGCACATACTATTTTGGGTAGGTGGGCTGGGAACATCCGGATGGCGGATTGCTCCATAGACAGATTGGATATTTGAAAAATGTTGATGCGCTCGCCGCCGACTTCAAAAGGGAGGGAAGCACCATGAGTACCGAGATGATAGTTTGGATCTACGTGTTGTTCATTCTTTTCGGCGGGGGCGGCTTTTACTGGATAAGAAATCGGTAAGAAATTTTCCCCCCCGTTTCTAATTAACCACCGACGTAACCTCTAACCTTTTTTCCTGTCGAATTTCTCATTTGTCCCTAATTAACCGACAACCCAACCCCTAACCTTCTGGAAAACAGTATGAGAGGAATGCGCCTAATGAAAGGGGAAAAGGGTCGGGTTCGGGAACCTACGCCAGAAAGGAGAAAACAATGATTACCGTGATTACCGTAACAATCGGTCTTTTAATCGGTGCTTTTATCGGCATTATTTTAGCCGCTTTTTTAGCAATGGGTAGGGGTTCCGCTGAATCTGCCAGCAGAAGCTTTGCGGAGTGGGTTAATTTAAAATTTTATCTTGTTGAAAGGCATTTTGGGCTACGGCATTCGTAGATGGTCGATTATATTCAATTCAGTCGAGAGGAAGGTATGGAAGGGAAAGTGCGATTGTTCAATGACCCAAATACGCAGCGAAGGCGTCCCATTTTTCAATGGTCGGAGAACTTTGACAAACACTTCATCCGCTAATTTTACCATTGGCCGTTTTGATAAAAGAAAGGGGGGGATTTCCGTCTATGACTATTGTTCATACAATCGCTAAACCTAAAGTCGATTCAAAGGTAAATTTTTCTTAATAATTCCAGAAAGGGGAGAATTAAATGCGTTTTACAAAAATCTTCGCACTCTCAGCTTTAAGTCTGGCCATCGGATTTTTGGGTTGTACTACGGATAAGAAGGTAGAGGCCCCCAAACAAGAGCGGATCGAAAAGAATTTGATTCCACCGAAGGCCGAGGTTACGGGCAAGAATTTTCTTGTGCAGCTTAACGATCTTAAAATTTCCATGACTGTTGATACCGCTTCCAAGGAGATCGTTGATACGCCCAGCCTCAGGGGGAACATCAAAATCACGAATCAAACAAAAGGTCTCCTGGATATCCAGGCGGTTACCCTCGAATACCTGGACGAAGCTGGTAAGCCCATTGCTTATAAGCCCACAGAAAAGATGACCAAGGTTTATCCGTTCTGGAAGACCCTGAAACCAGAAGAAACAGCCGATGGAAATTTGGATACCACGATCCCTGCGAATGCCGTCAAAGCGAAATCTCTAAGCAAAATACAAATCGACCTGGTGTATGTCCCCTCGCCCCTCAGCCGAGATACTTTGATTTTATCTGAAAAGGTTGAATAGTCCGTAAAGCGAGTTCCTATCAAAAAATATGTTCTAAAAGGAGGGTACCAAGATGCTGGAATCTCGAATTAGGGTTGCGCCCAGTACAGTAGCGTATGCTGACGCGGAGAACCTCAAGCTAATAGTGGAGTTCGCCATCCCAGGAGCGCCAACGGATACCATCGATGTGAAGGTCCTGGAAGACAGCGTCCACCTGACAGCGCCAGCAAGGGACATCGAGTATGTTTCCGCACTGGCTTTAGGTTGGCCGGTGAAACCTGACAAAGCCGAAGCGACCTACGAGCACGGCCTGCTCCGAATCGAGGTGCCCTTCAAAGATCCGATGGAAGATGCTGTGAAGGTCGCCATCAAAGCAATCGGTGCAGAAACCAAGACCAAAGCAATCGAAGCCAAATGATCCGTTAAGTTGTCAGGGTTATAAACGAGACAACCGGAACTTGTTGTCCGGGTTGTCTCGTTTGATGTTACCAGCGGATACTCTCACTCGAAAGGCTGGGGTTTACACGTGGGAGGAAAAAATCGAAGAGTTGAGAATGAAACAGATTAAAAGGAAAAGTGGACCGGCATTAAATGAGGGGGAGGGGTTTTCAGGGGAGGTTAACAATGGCTGATCATTTCCCGATCAATTTTGATAAGCTATACGGGGGTATGACGACAGAATATTTTGCATTCTTCTGCCCCAAATGCCACAGAGAAATAAAAGATCTATTCCTTGATGAAAACAAAACCATGGCCGTCTACAATGCGAAAGTAAAATGCGGTCCGTGCGGCGTTACCTACGGCTTCAAATTAGTAAAATCGCTTGGGAACCTTTCGAAATAGAACAAAGCAATTCCCGCCCATTCCTAGAGGTTCGGCGTCAAACCCGCGGCGCCATAGGAGAATCCTTTGATCCCGAGAAACATGAGGCTGTCTCTTAGGTGGAGAGCGACCAGGAGCCCAATGGGGTGATCTCCGAGCTGGAGAAGGGCTACCTGTTCCATGAGCGGCTGCTCAGACCGGCCAAGGTTTTGCTTTCCAAAGCCCCGCCGGAAAAGAAAACAGAAACGAAATAATCAAAAAGGATTCCCAAGATCCCCGAAGGAGAAAGAGATGGGAACAAAGTTTGGTTTGCGGATCGACCATTAGGAAGGCTGTGATCGTGGCGGTTACGGACAAAGGGGAAGAGATAGGACTAATAATATCAAAGGCAGAAAAGCAGCTCCGCCGTTCTGGTGATTCGCCCCTTAAGGGCCCCTATGAATCCCAGCAAGTATCGGTAAGCGATAGCCGCCAGAAAACATTTACAGGGCATCTCAACATTTATTATGATGCGGTAATTGCGGCTATGCGTGACGCCGAATCTATTCTGATCTTTGGTCCCGGTGGGGCAAAGGGCGAATTGAGAATACGTCTTGAAAAAAACAACCTCGGTGGACGCATCGCAGCTATTGAAACAGTTGACAAGATGACGGATCGTCAGATTGCGGCAAAAGTTCGCCGGCACTTTCCCAAATAGCGTTCGGGAACGGGATCGAGATGAAACCACCCCTAAAAGGGCTGCAGGTCGGACCGAAATGTTCCGCCGGACAATGATAAAAAGGGATGGAAAGAAACATGGAGGAGTCATTAGATGATTGTTTCAAGAAGGTCTTACGAAGGGTTTTAGCCGATTCAAGTAGCGGTAGCTTCCCTTCTGCGATTCATGTCTTCTCGGAGCTGGCCTGCTTGACCTTGTGGGATTAAGGAGAAAGTTCAAGAAATAAATCCTTTTTAATTTTCAAGAACCAAGGGCAGGGCTGAAATGCTGCTGTCTTTTTTGTTTATTTCCTTCGATAATCATCAAATCCAAAATCGTCTTGCCATTGCAAATAAGTAGGTGAAAGCGCCATTTTCCAGATAGAACATATCTGCTATAACCCTATCACTTTGCCCTCACTTATAAAATTGACAGATATATTCCCCATCTCTAAACAAATCAAAATCCCCTTTGCGGCACTCTAAATATCCCCCGCTATTCCTGCCCCATATTAATGGCTTCGGCGGATCTCCTTTTTTGTCCGGGAGCAAGGGGACCGGTTTGAACGACATCTCTTGACAGCCGAAACAGAAATTCGGAGGATACGAGGAGAGAGGGTCTAAAGCCTATTGTCGGAATCGGGAGGATGATCGTCCCTTTTGAGCCTCGGCAGATTCATCCCCTCGGCCAATTGGTCGAGTTGTTGAAGGGTGGAGGAAAGCATGGGGATTCCCTCCCGGAGCCATTTGTTTTTCCGCAAGAAGCCTCTTTCGCCGGGGTGGTAAATTTCTCCTTGATCCCCATCCCGGCGGGAAGCCCTTTTCATCTGGGCGATCATCTCGTCCGTTCTTTCCCGGAAATCATCCATCGGCATAAATCGTTTGGGGTCGAAGGCCAGGAAGAAATGGCCGCACCCCCGGGACCCCGGCCCCGAGACGAAGTTTTGACCGAAAAAAGAGCCGGTGAGCACTCCCGCCAGAATGTCCATGGCCAGAGCCAGCCCGTACCCTTTGTACCCGCCTTCCCCGAAGGGAGCGAGAAGGAAAAAGGCTCGGGGGTCTGACGTAGGCTTTCCTTCCCGGTCATAGGCCCAGCCGAGGGGGATCGCCTTCCCCTCGTTTCCGTACTGCTTGATTTTCCCTTGCGAAGCGACGCTGGTGGCCATATCGACAACGACGGGGAATCGCTTCCCGGCCGGGAAAGCAAAAGCAAAGGGGTTGTTCCCATGAACGGGCGCAGTCGCCCCCGGGGGCGCCATCACGGGATAGGAGTTGGAGGTGGCGAATCCTACCAGATTTTTTTCCGCGGCCATGAGGGCGTAGTAACCGGCAGCGCCGAAATGGGAGGAGTTGCGCACTCCGGCCATGGCTATTCCCGTCTTTGCGGCCATGGGGATACAAAGGTTCATCGCCTGGACGCTTCCCAGGAAGCCCAAGCCGTAATCGTTATCGAGAAGGACGTGGGAAGAAGATTCGCCGATCAGGCGGATCCGGGGGCGAGGATTGATCAGACCCTCCTGAAAGAGCTTGGAATAGAGGGTCAGTCTCACCGCGCCGTGGGTCCCAAGACCCCGGAGTTCGGCATCTACCAGGGCAGCCGAAACCACTTCGGCGTCCGCCGGGGGAACCTCCAATTTATAGAGGACGGTTTTTGAGAAATCGATAAGATCCGTGGCCTGGACCAGAAAAGTAGAGCTCAAGGCAGCCGCTCCTTATGGTTCCCGCGCCGGCGCAATGGGAACGAAATGAAACAAAAAATGATGTTCTGAATCAATCGATGCCGAAGGTCAGATTCGGAAGCCATAAAGCCAAATCCGGCCAGAAAATGACCGCGAGGACCACCACGACAATCGCCAACATGAATACCCAACCTTCCTTGACAAAATCCCAGAGCGAGCATTTGAATATGGTGCAGACAATAAAAAGGACCGCTCCCTCCGGCGGAGTCAATAACCCGATGGTCAGGGTCAGCACCATGATGATCCCAAAGTGCACCAGATCGATATTCAGTTGCTGGGCGATCGGAGCGAGAATCGATGTCAACATCAGGATCAACACCGTAGAGTCCATAGCCGTTCCGGCAAAGAGCAAGAATCCGATTATGACCAGGAGAACGACCCAAGGGGTACTGGAAACCCCCAGCATAAACTGGGCCATCTGTTGCGGTATTTGATCCCAGACGATACCGTAGCTGAAGGTCGCCGACAAAGCGATCAGTAACATGACCATGCCGATATCGATTACCGTGCTCTCCAGCGTTCGGACCATTTTTTTCCAGGAAAACTGTTTGTAGACGATCACGCCGACCGCGATGGCATAGGCGCACGCGAAAGCGCCGGCTTCGGACGGGGTGAACATGCCGAACCTTAATCCGGCGATCAGGATGACCGGGAAAAGAAAAGCCCAGATGCAATCGACAAAAGTTTTCGCAATCTCTTTGAGCGAGGCCCGTTGTTCTCTTTCGGGAAGATACCCTTTTTGCCTGGCCCGAATACCTACCGCACCCATTAAAAATATCGTCATCAAAATACCGGGGATCATCCCCGCCGCAAATAACCTGCCGATGGAAACCTCGGCGATACTGCCGTATAAAACCAGCCCGATCCCGGGGGGGATCATCGTCGTGATTAAGGAGCTGCACCCGATGACGGCCGCCGAGAACCCTCCGGAATATCCCCTCTTTATCATGCTCGGGCCCAACACGCGTGAGAGCATGGCGGCGTCGCCGATCGCCGAACTTGTAATTCCGCCCAGAGAGGCCGCTAACACCATGTTGCTCTGCGCCGTCCCGGCCCGCATATGTCCCGTGAGAACCGACGCCAGTTTCATGACTCGTTCGGTGATACCGGATTCGTTGAGCAAGTTGCCGGCAAAAATGAATAAGGGAATTGCCAGCAGAAGAAAGTTTTGGGTTTGGGAAAGCACTTGTTGAACGGGCATGGTCAATGGCAACGTCGGCTGTTGAAGAAAGAAAGTAACTCCGGAAATACCAAGGGCAAAGGGGATCGGCATTCCCATGAGCATAAAGAGAAAAAACAGAATCAGTACGAACGTCATTTTATAATCCCCTTCCGGTCAATAACGATAACCCCCGATTCAGATGATTTCGCCACTAACGCCTTCTTCACGCTTGGCGATCGGTTCTCCTGTCGATATCGCCCGCAAAAAGGTTTTGATTTTCAAAATCGCGGTGATCAACATCAAACCACAGCCAACCGGCACACTGAGCGTAACCCAGGTATAGCTGAAACCCGGGATTCCCTGAAAGGTCCTCAACCGGGTCGTGTAGGAGAGCCATAAGCCGTAGCCGATCATGCCCACTAAGAAGATAACGATGATCATATAATTGATGAATTTGATATAGAGCTGCGTTTTCTGGGGCAGTTTACCCGTGATCAGCTCGATGCAGAATAGTCTATCCAATCGCATCGCGGCATCGGCGCCGAGGAATACCGTCCAGGCAAAAAGAAAGGTGGCCGCATCCATCGCCCAGTTCAAGGGATAATATAAGGTTCGCCCTACCGCCGCGGCAAACACCAATAATGAAAGAGCTCCCAATGACCATTTGGCGATGAGCATCTCTTGCTTGCAGATAAACTCGTAAATTCTTTTCATCCCCCAACGCCTCCGCTCTTGACCTCTAAGAAACAATTTTCTGCCGCCTAAAATGACGGTCTTTACCCCCAAAGAAATAATCCCCCGCATAGGGGGAACAAACCGGCCGAGGCTTTTCCGAGGCTTCCGCTTCCCTTCCTGGAGAAACCGGCCCCTCGATGAGAGGAGGGACCGGTTTCGGTTTATGCCCGATCCCTACTTCTTCCCGATTTCCGCAAAGACCTTGTTCTTCACATCCGCAATTTTCAAAACCTCATAAGCCTTTTCTCCGGCCTTTTTGAAGGCGGCGATATCCACCTTATCCACCACGGTCATCCCTCTCTTGGTGGTCAGGTTCTCCTTGACTTCCTTCTCGAGCTTCTCCAGGATGAGCTTGGAGGTTTCGATCCCGGCCTTTTCGCATTCCTCTACAAGAATGGTTTGGTAGGCCGGAGGCAGACTATTAAAGAACTTGGCGCTTATGACCTCAAAATTCACCAGCATGATATGTCTGGACTCGGTTACATACTTTAGAACCTCATAGAAACGTCCGGCGGGGATGTTGTTGTACACCAGCTCAACTCCGTCCATCGCCTTTTGCTGAAGTGCCGGGTACATATCTCCAAAGGCCAGAGCCACCGGGGTTGCCCCGAGGGCCCGGACAGACTCCTGCCAGATGGGGGCCGGAGGGGTTCTGATGCGAAGACCCTTCAGGTCTTCCGGGCTTCGGATCGGCTTGTTGGTGAAGAAATGCCTGTACCCCTGGACCCAGCTGTAGGAGAGAACCTTAATCCCATATTTATTGGCCAAATCGTCAAGAAAGCCCTTTATGGTCGGCGATTTCGAGAGTTTTTCCACTTCCGCAAGATTCTCGGCGAAATACGGGCCGTTCATAATCGCGATCCCGGGAACATAATTGCCCATCCGGGCCGAGTCCGTGTTCTGCCCTATATTTGCACCCGCCCGGATCTGTTCGATGATGTCTTCTTCCACGCCGAGCTGGGCGCTGTGAAAGACTTCAACTTTGAGGCCGCCCTTTGTTTTTTCGTCAACGGCTTTGGCCCACTTCTGGAATCCCTGGTGGTAGGGTTCGGACGGACCCAGCACGTGGTTGAATTTCAACACGAATTTCTGCTGCCCAAAAGCCGGGGTGCAAATGAGGGCGAAGGATAACAGTAATACCGCCAGCGCTGCGAGTTTCTTCCCGTTCTTCATTAAAGAACCTCCTTTCATGGATCAACTTTGTTCTGAACCCCTTTTGGCGTTGTTCAAGTTTGATGGTCTCGTAAAAAGTCCATCTGTCCCGCCTATGGCGGGAGAGCTTTTTACGAATCCATTGTCTCGGTGACTTTTACGAGTTCCTCAAAATTCACGGGCGATCTCTTTTCGTTTTTCTCCTCCTTTCGGGTTGTGGTGGACGGCCCTTCCGGAAAGCAATCCCTCATCCGGTTTTCCCTATCTGTCCTTTGTCCCTTCCGTTGAACCGTGTCCCAGCCGGGCCGAGAGGCCGGCGGCCGCGGCCGCGAGCCTCTCGCGGATTTCCGGAAGCCGTCGCTGGGGCAGGCGATTTTTCGGGCCTACAACGCAGAGCGAGGCGCGGACTTCTCCCGAGTGGTCCCGCACCGGAGCGGCAAGGCAGCGGATGCCCAGGATGTGTTCCTCGTTGTCAATGGCAAAGCCGGTCGTCCGGATGCGGGCAAGATCCCGCCGGAAGGCGGCGGGCGTGGTGATGGTCTGGGGGGTCAGGGGTTCGAAGGCGGCGCGGCGGATGAGGCCTTCGAGTTCCGAAGCGGGCAGCCAGGCGGCCAAAGCCTTGCCCACGGCCGTGCAATAGACCGGTCTTCGGGCCCCAACCTCCTGGACGACGCGGACGGGCCCTTCGGGTTCGCGCTTGGCGACGATGGTCACGATCCCGTCGCGGAGGACCGCCAGACTGGCGCCTTCCCCGGTGAGGCGGCTTAATTCGTCGAGATAGGGCATGGCGATCTCGGCCAGCTGCTCTTTCGTCCAGGTGCGGCCGGTGATCCGGAAGAGCTTCGGCGCGAGGGCGTAGGTCCGGGCGTCCCCGTCCTGGACGAGATACCCGAAGTCCACAAGGGCCCGCAAAAGATGATGGGCGGTGCTCCGGGGCAGAGCGGTCTTGCGGCCGATCTCGGCCAGAATGGCGGAACCCCCGAAAGCGGCGATCGCCTCGATGATCCGGAGCCCGCGATCGAGGGACTGGTGGGTTTTATTGGATTTGAGAGCCGGGTTCATTCGTTTCATATGATGAAACAAGCCAAAAAATATTATCCCACAGCCTTGAACGTGTCAAGCTAAAATCGCCCCTTCAGGATACCCATTCAGTGACGGGAGGGCGGCCGGCTTTGTTGTTGGCCTGGGGGTTTGGGCGGTACGCGCCGGAAGCATCGGTCGGGACGAGCAGAGACGCGGAGAAAGCCCTGAGACTCCGATTTCGAGGCGGGAGGATTGCCTGAAGATCCGGAGGCCCGACGCGCCCAAGGGAAAAGGGGGAATTTTACGAGGCCGTCATTTCCCGAAGATCTCCACCCGGACGGAGACGAACGGGGAGGCGGGTTCGGAGACCCGGGGTTTTTCCTGAATTTCCCCGAGCGATTTCAAGCGTTCCAGGAAAAGCGGCAGTCTTTCCGGGCTCAGTTCGGCCGTGACGATCTGGCCTTCTCCCAGCGGGCTCATCTCGATCCGTCTCCCGCCGATTTCCTGGAGAATGGTTTGCACCTTTTCCCCGGCCGTGGCGGGATTCGCCGCTTGCAGCCTAAACCCGATTTCCGCCTTTTTTTTCAGGGGGGCGGCCTCCGGGGAAGGCGCGGGGGTTGCGGTCTTCGTTTCCATTTTCGCTTTCTTGCCGCCGGCGGCCGACTCTCCCTTCTCGGCCTCCCTCGGCGCAGCCGGGCCGGCGGGAATTTGCCCAGGAGGCGCCGCCGCCCTTTCCTCGCTCGGCCGGGTTTCCGCAGGGGGCAGGGGCGCCGGACGGCCGGCCAAGGTGTCTTTTGCTGTCTCCTCGCCGGTTCGGGCCGCTTGTTCCGGGATCGGGAGCTTCGCTTTCGACGGCTGGACCGCCTCTTCCCGGCGATCTTTTATTTTCCCGGGCTCCTCCTTTGACTCGGGAGCCGCCGTTAATCCGGTTTGGGGGGCCGTTTGCCTCTGCGGCTCGACCGCCCGGTACGCCTGGATCGCCAGGACGGCGACGGCTGCCATGGCAACGGCTTGAATGGGAACCTTGATGTGGAGGGGATAGAAGAGCTTTCGGAAAATCCCCGCTTTTTTCCCCTCTTCCTCCTCCACCCGGGCCATGACCCTTTGGGCAAACCCCGGCGGCGGTTCCACCTCCTCCAGGTTTCCAATCAGCCGCCGGGCCTGCTGGTATTCCCCAAAAGCGGTCCGGCAGGATTCGCAGGAGGCCAGGTGCTTCTCGACGAGGGCGCTCTCGGTCTTCGACAGAACCCCGTCCAGAGAGGCCGGAAGCATTTTTTGGATCTGTCCGCAATTCATCCCCGCCCCCCCATCCTTCTCTTCAGGGTTTCCTTCAAAATCTCTCGCGCCCGGAAAAGCCGGGATTTGACCGTGCCGTCGGGCAGATTCAAAATATCACGGATCTCCTCATAGGAATACCCCTGGATCTCCCGCAGCACGACGACCTCCCGGAACTCGGGGGCGAGGGCATTGATGCAGTCCTGGACCATTCGGGCGATTTCTTTCCTCTCCGCCTCTTCGGCCGCGGAGCAATCTCCCCCTGGCAGTTCCCGGCGAACCGGGCCTCCTTGCGTCTCCACCGGGTCGTCCAGGGAAACGATCTCGTGCCGGGACCGGTTTTTCATCTGCTTCAAGCGGCTCCGCGCCTGGTTGAGGACGATCCCGGTCATCCAGGTGGAAAAAGCCGCCTCGCCGCGGAATTTCTTGATCGCCCGGTACGCGGACAAAAAAGCCTCCTGGGTGACCTCGCACGCCTCCTGATAGTCCCCGATCATCCGAAAGGCGACATTGAGCATCTTCTTCTGATATTTTTCGACCAGGACCCCGAAGGCCTGGACGTCTCCCTTTTGGCAGCTGGCCACGATCTCGCGATCCGCATCCCTCGCCGAAGGGCTTCCGTTTCCTATTGGGTGAGACCTCCCGACCACAGAATTCGTTCCCGTTCCCCTCCGCAGGCTTCGGGAAAAAGGGCCATCCTTAAATTCGTTGCCGCTCCTCTATTGTAAGAATTCTCCCGCCCCCTGCCAATGAAAAACTTGACAGCCCAACGAGTTTTCGATATGAAAGGGGCATTCTCAGAATTTGAACATAGCTTTTCTCCCGGAAGGAGGGTTCCATGGAACTCGAGTTTAAGAAGCGGACCATCGTCTCCGAATTCGAAAGCCCTTTCGAGAATTTCAAAACCGTCCGGGTTGCCGGAGAGGTCCGGCTTTGTCCCTTAAGCGGCCACCCGACTCGCCTTTTGCCCGTGCGCTTGAAGGATTTCGCCCGGACGGACCGGACCCCGCTCATCCGCCGTTCCCGGGAACTGGGCTGCCCCTTCTGCGCCGAAGCCATCGAGATCAAGACCCCGCGCTTTCCCAAGAGTTATGGCTTGGAAACGGGGCGCATCCGGGTCGGGGAAGCCACCGTTTTTCCCAATGCCTTTCCTTACGACGAACACTGCGCGGTGGTGGTGTTCACAAGAGAGCACGATCTTTCTCCCGGTCAGTTCACCCCGGAAATGCTTCAGGACGGGTTCGCCGCCTCGCTTCGTTATTTTGAGACGGCCGCCCGGGTCGTTCCCGGCGCCCGGCAGGCGCTCCTCAACTGGAATTACATGCCCCTCGCCGGGGCCGGGATCATCCATCCCCATCTCCAGACCGCCCTTCTCCCGGAGATGACCGCCTACTACCGGCTCATCTGCGAGCGGCAGGCCCGATACGCCGCGGGGGGCGGGGGGTCCATCTTCGACGATCTCGCCGCCCGGGAGGAGAGGGAAAAGGAGCGGCATATCGCCGCCGTGGGGAAGTGGCGCTGGCTTTCGGCTTTTGCGCCCAGGGGCGTCTATGAATTTTGGGGGATCTTCAGCCCCGGCGGAAAAACCCCCGAGGCGGCCGACCCGGATTTGGGCGATTTGTCCGCAGGGGTCTGCCGGGTTTTAAAATTCTTCGAGGCGAAAGGGGTGCAGGCCTTCAACCTGAGCTGGTACTTCGTCTTCAATCCCCCCGTAACCGGGATGCGCCACTGGGTGGCGGTTGTCCCCCGGGTGAATTTCCCCGGTTTCGGCACCTCGGACGTAAACTATTTCGACCGCCTCCATGGGGAGTCCGTCACTTTTATTCCCCCCGAAGACGTAACCCGGGAGCTGCAAGGGTATTTTTGAGAATCGGGCCCCCCGGGGCATAAACCCTTTATGCCCGAACCGTTTCCGCCGATAGATATTATGTCTCTTTTCAGCCTTTGATGAACTCGTAAAAAGCCACCGGAACGATGGTTTCGATTGTAGGGGCGCGATGCTTCGCGCCCGATATCGGGCACGCGCAGCGTGCCCCTATGCAAGGCGCGCAAAAAGTTTGGGGTGGGGGAGTAAGAGACCGCAACCCTCCCCCCTACCCCCTGCTTGGGCCGCAACGACGAAGTTGAAGCGCAACGCCGCAGATGGACTTTTTACGAGACCATCAGCCTTTCACGCGCAAAACGGGGAAATGCCCATCCAGGAGGGGGCCGATCTTGGACTCTTTCATCGCCCGGCAGCCGATTTTCGACGACCGCCAGAAAGTTTACGGATACGAGCTCCTCTTCCGTTCGGGCCTCGACAACGTCTTCCGCAGTTCGGACCCGGACCAGGCGACCTCCAAAGTCCTCACGGACAGCTTTTCCCTTTTCAACATGTCCACCCTGACAGGCGGGAAGAGGGGGTTCATCAACATCACCCGCGACATCCTCCTCAAAGAATACGTCCATCTTATCCCCAAGGACCAGATCGTCGTGGAAGTCCTGGAGACCATCCGGCCGGACGCGGAGGTGGTCGAAGCCTGCCGGCGTTTGAAGGAGGCCGGCTACCTGCTGGCCATGGACGATTTCGTTTACTCCGAAGCCTATCAGCCGCTGGTGGACATGGCGGACTTCATCAAGGTGGATTTCCTGCAAACCCAGGATGGGGAGCGGAAAGGGGTCATGGAAAAATGCCGGGCGAAGGAGATCCGCTTCCTGGCCGAAAAGGTGGAAAACCTCAATACGTTTGACGAGGCCCGAAAGATCGGGTATTCCTTTTTCCAGGGGTACTTCTTCAGCAAACCGACCGTCCTGACCCGGAAGGACATCCCCAAGTTCAAACTGCACTACCTGCGCATCCTCCGGGAGATCCACCGCCCGGAGATGAATTTCAGCCGTCTCGGGGAATACATCAAACAGGAAATCTCGCTCTCCTACAAGCTCCTGCGCTACATCAACTCCGCTTTCTTCGGCCTCCGGAACAAAATTACCTCCCTCAAACAGGCGCTGGTTCTCCTCGGCGAAAAGGAGATCAAGAACTGGATCTCCCTGGTGGCGCTCGCGGGCATGGGGGACGACAAACCGGAGGAGTTGGCCGTTCAGGCGATCGTCCGGGCCAAGTTCTGCCAGTCCCTGGGCCCTTATGCCGGGCTGGGGCGGAAGACGGAGGACTTGTTTCTTCTGGGCCTTCTCTCCCTGATCGACGCCTTCCTGGACCGGCCGCTGGGGGAAATTTTAAAAGAGATCCCCATCGACGACGAAATCAAAAAAGCCCTGCTGGGGGCGGACAGCTCGCTTGGCGCCCTCTACCAATTCGTCCTTGCCTATGAGCGGGGAGAGTGGGAGAAACTGGGGGAGCAGCGCCTCCGGCTGGGGATCGACGAAGCCGTTCCGCCGCGCCTCTATCTGGCGGCCTTGGACTGGGGGCACAAGTGCTTTCAGCAGGACGTCCGGCCGGAGAATTGATCGCCGGGGGCGAGGCCCTTCCCGGAAGGCGATTCGCGTCCGGCCCGGCAGGGGGGTAGCGCCCCCCTCAGGACAGGGTCGGAGCAATGCGGAAGAGGATCAGGTAAACCTGGTAGAGAATGACCCCGCCGTAGATCAGGGTGACCGCCCACAGCGCTTTCTTCACCCGGGGAAACTGGCTGTGCAGGCACAAGAAGAGGACGGCCCCCGCCACCATCAGAAACTTCCAGATCCAAAACCGCTCCCCGCAATAAGCGATCAGGGTTCCCATGAGCGGGTTGACTTCCCGCCCCCCGCAGTCCAGGATGAAGATCGTGAAGACGGCGTCGAAGGCATTGAGGCAAAGGAGGACCACCAGGAGCAGGAGAAGCCCCGATCTGTACCGGTCCACATAGCCCCCCTTCCACTCCTCCTCCTTCCGGCGGAAAAACCCCCTCCTGCCCCCGAGGGTGTAGCGGCTCAGAATGGGCGTGGGGCGCCGGCGCCGGTCGGTGACCTCCCGCTTTTCCGAAGCCGGGTTACCCCCTTTGGCGGAGGAAGAAACTTCGGTTGTCATATGAAATTCATCTCGATCGGTCCGGCAGAGCGGAGGAAAAACCGGCCCTTCCCAGGGGATTTTGAATTTTTAGCACGTCAGCTCCGTTTCAGGGGTTTTTTGGGGGCCCTGCGCTCCCCTTGCCCGACAAATTCCGAAAGGGGAGATGCCGCCCCTATGGGCGGCCCTTGAACTGCCCCAGACGCCCGGCCACAACCTGAGCCAGGTTGGCCATGACCTTGATTCCCAGGCGCGGGGTTTTGTGGATGAGGTAAGAAAAATCCGGGCTCTGGATGATCAACATCTTCGCCGCCGTGAGGGTCACGGCGCTGGCCGTATAGCGGTTGGGGGGCACGAGGAACGAGCACCCCACGGTTTTTCCGGGCGTGTCGATCGTCAGCGCCTCCCCCCCCTGCATGCGGATGGAGACCGACCCCTCCTCCAGGATGAAGAGCCGGTCGGCCTTCTCTCCTTCCCGGCACAAGGTGAACCCGGGCGCAAAGTTTTCCGCTTGAAAGAACTGGGAAACGCTGCGCAGCTCCCAGTCCGTGAGCCCCTGCAGAATATCCACCCGGCTCAGGCGGGCGGCCGGAATCAGATCCCTCCCGGCGGAGGCCAGCTCCCCTTCCAAGCGCTGAAGAAATCCTTCCAGCATTTCCCCCCGCCGCCTTAAAAATTCACGGAACTCCTCCAGAGGGGACAGGGGGATCTCCAGGCGCAGCTCGGAGAGATAGCCGACCAGCGCCTCCCGCAGCATTTCCGCCTTTTCCGGAGACATTTCGATTCGGACCACTGCTTCTCCTCCTGGTTTTCGCGGCAAAAAACGAGGCCAAGGATCCAAGGTTCGAGCCGGATCCCCGCTTTCAAAACCGGCCGAGGGCGGCCGCCGCGGGCAGAGTCGACATGCGGGGCGGGTGCTCGCTTCCGCAAAAAGGACAGAACTGCCATTTCAAATCGCGGAGTCCGCCGCATTCCGGGCATTTGTTCTCGAGCAGGGTTCCGCACCGGGGGCAGTTTCGCCCGTCCTTCGGGATCGTCTCCCCGCATTTTTGGCAGACCAGGAGGTTGTCTTCATCCCGCATGTAGACAACCCGCAGAAGCTCCTCGATGGAGGTGATCCCCTGGGCGATTTTCTCCAGGCCGTCCTCCAGGAGATACCGCATGCCCCCGTCCATCGCCGCTTTCAGAAGCGCGGCCTCCGTGGCCTCCTTCGCAATCAAATCCCGGGTGGCGGCATCCACGTTCAGAACTTCAAAAACCCCGACCCGGCCGCGGTATCCGGTCCGGTTGCAGTGCGCGCACCCGACCCCTTTGAAGGAAGAAAGGCGGGCCGAATCCCTCCCCTGGAACCTCATTTTGGTGATCTCTTCGAGGGTGGGAGTGTAGGGCTGCTTGCAGTGCTGGCAGATTTTGCGCACCAACCTTTGGGCGATAATTCCGTTCAGGGAGGAAGCGATCAGGTAGGAGGGAATCCCGAGGTTTCGCAGGCGGATGATCGCCGCGACCGCCGTGTTGGTGTGCAGAGTGCTCAAAACCAGGTGCCCGGTAAGGGAGGCTTCGATGGCGATGTTCGCCGTCTCGCGGTCGCGCATTTCCCCCACCATGATGACATCCGGATCCTGCCTAAGGACCGACCGCAGGGCAAAGGGGAAGGTCAGACCCGTTTTTTCATTGATGCCCACTTGGTTCACCCCGCCCAGTTCGTATTCAATGGGGTCCTCCAGGGTGATGATGTTGATGGCCTCGGATTTGATTTGGTTGACCATGGCGTAAAGGGTGGACGTTTTTCCGCTTCCGGTGGGCCCCGTGATGAGAACCATCCCCTGCGGGCGGTCGATGATGCCGAGGATCCGGCCCCGGTCGTTTTCGGAAAGCCCGATCCTCTCCAGGCTCAGCTTTACGGCTTTCGTGTCCAGGATCCGAACGGTGATCTTCTCCCCGTAATGCGTGGGCAAGGTGGAAACCCGCAAATCCAGATCCCGTCCCTCGACGCGGACCTTGATGCGCCCGTCCTGGGGGATCTTTTTTTCGGCGATGTCCATGTGGGCCATGATCTTCACCCGCGAGGTCACCGCCCCCTGAACGAGCTTGGGGAACTCGAACGTTTCCATCAGGATGCCGTCGATTCGCTCCCGGATCTTAACGGTCTTTTCCCGCGGTTCGAAGTGGATATCGCTGGCCTGGTTGCGGGCGGCGTGAATGACGATGCTGTTCACGAGCCGGATGATCGGGGGGGATTCGCCTTTGCGGACGACCTCTTCGACCCCGTCTTCCTCGAAGGCGTTTTCCTGCTCCCCGATAACCTCCAGGGACCCTCCCTGGATCTCGCCGAGGATCTTCTGCAGAGGCTGGGCCAAGTGGTAAAAACGCCGGATGGCCGATTTCACTTCTTTGAGGGGGGCAACGGTCGGCCGGACCTCCCGCCCCGAGGCAAAGGCGATGTCGTTGATGGCCCCGAAGTCCAGGGGGTCCCCCATGACCACCGTGATCGTCCGCTTGTCCACGCTCAACGGGAGAGCCATGTTCTTCAGCGCAAACCGTTCGGTCAGAAGGTCCAAGGCTTCGGGCTCCACGACCGCCGCGTTCAGGTCGATGTAGGGGATGCCCAGCTGGACCGAGAGCGCCCAGGCAAGCTTCTCGTCGGTGACGACCCCCAGGGCGCAGAGGACCTCCCCCATGCGCTTGTTGCCGTTCTTCTGCTCCTCGATGGCTTTGTTGAGCTGTTCCCGGGTGATCAGGTTGGATTTGATGAGGATCTCGCCCAGCTTGTGGCCCTTGAGGGCCGGAGAGGGGGCCGGCAGGGGAACCTCCCGAACCGGGCTGTCAAGCTGGGAAGAAAGGGCTTTCAGAAGGTTCTCCTCGCGGATGAACCCCATCTCCGCCAGAATCTCCCCCAATTTTTTCCGGGTAACCTTCTGCTTTTCGATCCCCAGGTCCAACTGCTCCCGGGTGATCAATTTTTCCTCTAAAAGGATCTCGCCTAAACGCTTGATCTTTCCCGATCCCAATGAAAACTCCCCGGTAAAACACCGCCCCAGGCGCCGAGATTAATTTCAGAGGGCCATCCGAAAAATCACCTGTCCCGCCCGCCGCAAAGAGGTCAGGAAGGTCCTAATTTTTTGCCCCGTATGCCCTCCGTCATTCATTGATCTTTATCGGCTGAGGGTTCCGGTTCCTTGAGTCGCGGCCTTCAGTTTTTTACGGAACGGAGACATTCTTTCTTTTCCCGAACGACCTCGGGAAAGGGCCTTCTTCTCTACCCCTCGCCCCGCCTTTTCCAGCTGTCGCCCGGGAGAAGGCAAGCTGCGTTTCCCGCCTTTTTCGGGCTTCCGGAAAACGCCGTTGAACGGGTTCAGACAACCCTTGTCCCGGAAAAAAGGACGCCCGGCCTTTCCCTCGTCACCCCGTCTGCAGACGGGAAAAATCAAAATCCGCCCCGGAAAGCTCGCCCTTCAGCGCGGAGATGTCCTTTTTCCCCTTGATGGCCTTCTGGATCTCTTCGCTCCCCCGGATGTCGCCCAGGAGAATCGCCCCGATAAGGGCCTTCCCCTCGATCACCAGCTTCCGATACCTTTTCCCGGCTTCGTCTCGGCTTACAAGGGCTTCCATCCTGCCCTCGCCGTCGATCTCGCCCGCCGCCACCAGGTCGATTCCCACCACTTTCAGGGTGTTGGAGGGTACGGTCCCCGGATAAGCGGTTTCCGTCCCGGCCATATTGGCGCCGGCGGCCCTCCCCTGTTCCATGGCCGCAGGCCAGATTCCGTAATAGCGCCCCCGGTGTTCGGCCAGGTCTCCCGCGGCATAAATCCCCGCCAGCCCGGTCCGCAGGCCGTCGTCGACCTGGACCGCTTTGTCGATCCGGAGGTTCAGGAATTTCCCCAGGGCAATTTCCGGCCGTACGCCGGCCGAAACGAGAACGATGTCCGCGGCGAGTTTTTCCCCCCCTTCGAGAAAAACAGCCAGACCATCCCCCTCGGGAGCGATTTTCTGCGTCTTGGCCCCGAGAAAGAAGCGGAACCCCAGCCCCTCCATCTGCCGCTGCAGAATCTCCGCCCCCGGGATATCCATTTGCCGGGGCAGGAGGCGGGGGAAAAACTCGACCACGGAAACGGACAGGCCCATTTTGCGCAACCCGTTCCCGGCTTCCAGCCCTAAAAGGCCCCCCCGATGATGACGGCCTCTTTTCGACCGCCGGGCGCGATCTTTAATCCGGTCGGCGTCGCCGACGGTCCGCAGGGCGAAGACGCCGGGGGATTGAGCTCCCGGTATGGGCGGGATGAAGGAATACCCCCCGCAGGCCAGGAGCAGCTCGTCATAGGAAAAGCTCTCCCCCCTCTCGAGACCACCCTCTTGTCGCCCGGGTGGACCTCGGTGATCTCCGTCTCCCGCCGCAGCTCGATCCGGTTCCGTTCATACCAGGCCCGGTTGTGGATGGTGAAATCCCGGAGCTGCTTCTCGCCGCAAAGATAATCGGGAAGCGCCGGGACATAGTAAAAATCATGCTTCTCCTTGGAAAAGATGACGACCCGGCCTTCGGGATCGATCCGGCGGATGGTCTCTGCCGCCGCGTTCCCGGCGGCCCCGTTCCCAACGATGAGATACCGCTTCATGCCTTTCTCCTCGAGGAATAATCCGGCCCTAAGAATGCGCCCTCTCCCCGCGGAGAGGGGGCCGGCCCGACGGTTGAAGACGATGAGGGACAATCAGGATGATCTCGTAAAAAGTGATGGTCTCGTAAAAAGTCCATCTGCTGCGTTGCGCTTCAACTTCGTCGTTGCGGCCCCTAAGGGGCCTCTCTCCTCAGTTTTTGCGCGCCTTGCATCTGGAGCTTTTTACGAAACCATCGATTGAGCGACTTTTTACGAGTTCATCAAAAGTAGCCGAACCGATGGTTTCAATTGTGGGGGCGCGATGCTTCGCCCCCGATATCGGGGAGCGCCACGCCTGGGGCGTGGGCGCACTGGCGGGTTGGCCCCATAGACAAATAGATAAAGCTGAAGCGCAACGCCGCAGATGGACTTTTTATGAAGCCATCGATCAGGTTTGAAATGAATGTGCAGGAAGGGGGAAAAGAGCCGAATCGAAACTCAAACATCGGGGGCTCCGGAAGGAGCCCCCGAAAGAATCCTCGCCTCAGTCCTTGATCGGGTCCGTAGCGGCGCGATCATAGGTGTACTCCGTAACCACCCCGTTCAGCAGCTCGACATCGAGCTTCTGCATGGTGGATTTCGGGAGGACGTTCCAGCGGAGATACTCCTCGTAAATATAGTAATAAACATATTTTTCTTTGCCGGCGTCCTTCTTCTCCACCTTGTAAGGCTTGCCCAGGAGGGATTCCAGCTCTTTTGCCGTGGTTTTGTTCTTCACGATCTGATCCCGCTTCGCCGCGTCAAACTTGTTCCCTTCAAACCAAATCGGACCGCAGCTGAAAGTAAAGGCTAAAAGAATCACCAAAACCAAGCTCGCAATTCTCATCGTTCATCTCCTTTCTGAAATTAAAGTTCGGAAATTCATGACCCTTAAGATCCGGGGGGCCGCCCCCCCTCCTTGGGTCTCTATTGTTTGAAGATGGGTTCAAGCCCTTCGGAGCGAAGCTTATAGTACACCAATAGGCCGTTTTGAAACCACACCTCGAATTCCTGCTTCTGAACCGCGTCGATCGTGTACCATTCCGGATCCGCGGCCCGATAGTTGTAGATATACTTCTCGACCCCCGGGGAAGCGGTTTCCACCCTGGCGGGTTTTCCGAAGACTTTCTCCACCTGCGCTTTGTCGGTCTTGCCCACGCTCATCTCTTTGAGCTTGGCCGAATCGACTTTTCTGCCCTCGATAACCGTCGGCGCACAGGCAAAAGACAATGCGAGCAGCGAAACCAGCAGAAAACTAATCCATCTCATCTTCATTTCCTCCTCTCGTATTTTTTGGGATTTCAGAATCCGACTTCCCAACTTTCTCCATCTCCGAGGCCCCCTCGAGCCCCTTTGTTCCCCGGCCGTTTCGGTCTTGTCTTCTTCCAACTTAGCCGATGAATAACATAATTTATACTAAATCTCGACAATACGCAAGCGGTTTTCTAATTTTTTTTTGCCCCCCCCGAAGCCCCTCCCGGGCGGAAAATCATTGACAGTCGTTCCCCCCCTTTTTTAAGATGACGGAGGAGCGCAGATAAGTTCGAGAAGGGGAGCGGCGGGGGTTTCCCCCGCGAGAAACCTATGAAAAACCATATCCGGATCATTTTTTTGCTGCTCGCCGGAATCCTGGTTGCAGAGGAGGGCTCTTTTGCCCAGGAAAGGAAAAGGCAAATCGGGGAACGCTTTGGCGGGGAAGAGGTTCAATACGAAGCCGGGTTCTGGGTTTTTCCCGCGGTGGGCGGCGGTGTGGCCCATTTTTACAACCTGGATAGCGACCGGTTTCTCGTCATCCACGAAGGACAAGCCCAAGGTCTTGCCGGCTGGCTTACCCGCAATCGCAAGGAAATTCACCGGGCTTGGATGGGCGCCGTCGAGCAGGGCAGCCGGCTCATCCCCCTGAGGTTGGAGGAAGAATCGGTCATCGGGGACTGGGTCCGCAGGAAGGTCACCCGGTATGACTATTCCGCCCGTAAAGTTTTTATGGAAACGACGAAGGACGGGGAGGTCAGCCGGGAAACGGTGGAAATCCCGCCGGGGGTTTATTACGACAATCCCATGACCGCCTACTACAACTTCCGGTACGGCGTTTACGGAAAGGCGGCGCCCGGGCGGGAGTTCACCATCCGCACGGTCCCGCGCAAAGGCCAGGGGGTTTTTCGAGTGGCCGTGGCCCCGGAAAAGGAGGCGGCCCGCCTGCGCGAAGAAGATCCGGAAAAGAAAGGGAAGGACCTCCTCGTGCGCATCCACCTGGAGCAGGAATTTCTCGGGTCCCCGAAAGGGGAAATCGAAGTCTGGTTTGACCGGGAACTGAACCCCGTCTCGGGGATGGTTCGACAGGTGCGGTTCATCGGGGACATCAAAGGCCGGATCACGCAGCTCGCCTATCGGACCGCCGCCCAAGCCCCCCGGACCCCGTGAGGGGAAGCTCTTGAAAAGGCAACAACCCGGCGTTTGGAAAAGGCTCATGATTTCAAATCATTTCATCTCCATCCCCCTCACCCCCTCCCTCTCCCGGCAACCGGAGGCCGTCAGGGGAAATGGCGAGACGCCCGAAAATCTTCGCCTCCAAATCCTCCGTCCGCTTTTCCAATTCTTCCAGCCATCGCCGGGCCGCAGGGTTTCCTCCGTACCTTTCTTTGAGGTCCCGGAAGCGCTCTTTCAGGGAGACCGGGGCGGTATGCTTGACCCGCTTGTCGGCGTAGTGCACGACCATGGCCTCCCCGATCCCCCCGGCGAACGTCTCGGCGTCGAGCACCACATGCTGGCGCACGATTTCCGCGATTTCGGGATACCCCAGGTTTTTGAGAAGCTCCGCCCCGGCCGCGGAATGGTTTTCCCCGCTCAGCAGTCCGTCCATTTTGGCGATATCGTGAAGCCAGGAGGCGGCCGCAATTTTTCCTTCATCGAGGCCCGCCCCCTGCCGATTCAATAGCCGGCCAAGAAGGGCCGCGATCTCAAAGACCTTGCGGCTGTGCTCGATGATGTGCTCGGGGACACGGGATTCTTTCAACACTTTCAGGCATTCCTCCACCGATGGAATCATGTTCTCCTCCTTTTTTATTCTACCATTTGGGGGCCGGGCGGACAACCTGCCGGGGATGAATGCGCCTTCAAATTTCAAAGCGATTTGACGAATCCGGATAATTTTGCTAATATTTTAAATTATTTTCAAATTTGAATTCTAAGCGGTCCGCGTCCTTGATCCGGACCGTCAGAGGTGCTCATGAAGGTACAGATGGAAGACGTCAGCCCTGTCGAAAAGAAGCTTTCTTTCGAGATCCCCCGGGAGGTGGTCTCCCAGGAAGTGGAATCCGCCTACCGGGCCTTGAATTTCAATGTGAAGCTGAAGGGGTTCCGACCGGGAAAGGTCCCCCGCTCGATTTTGGAGCGGTATTACAAGAACCAGGTGGGCGAGGAGGTCCAGACAAAACTGATCTCGGACTCCTACGTCAAAGCCCTCGATGAACACAAGCTCTTTCCCGTGAGCGAACCCGCCGTCTTGGACCGGCACTTCGAAGAGGGCAAGGAATTCAAATACACCGTCAGCGTTGAAATCAAACCGGAGTTCCCCGCGCCCGAGTACAAAGGGCTGGAGACCGAGAGGGAAAAGGTGGCCGTGTCCGCTGGGGACGTGGAGGCCCGCCTCCGCGATCTGCAGGAACGCCACGCCCAGCTGAAACCCATTGCTGCGCAGCGGACCGTCCAGGAAAAGGATTTTGTTGTTTTCGATTTTGAAGGCACCCTGGACGGAAAACCTCTGGAGGGCTGGAAGGTAAACGACCACCTGGCGGAAGTGGGCCGGAAGATGCTGGTTGCGGACCTCGACCTCCACTTGGTCGGCCTCGGACCCCAGGAGGAGAAGAACATCCCCTTGACCCTGCCCGAAACCTACGCCCGCAAGGAGCTGGCCGGGAAGCAGATTCAAGTGCGCCTCAAAGTCAAGGAAATCAAAGAAAAAATCCTGCCGGCCCTCGATGACGATTTCGCCAAGGATATGGGGGAGCACGCCACCCTCGCGGACCTGAGATCGCGGCTGCGCCAGACCCTTGAGGAGCAGGGAAACGCCCGGGCGGACCAGGCGGCCAAAGACAAGCTCTTGGGCCGGTTGATCGAGAAAACCCCGTTTGACCTGCCGAAGAGCCTGATCGACCGCCAGGTTCAGGCGCTCATGAGCCGGGCCGAATGGCGCCTGGCCAACCAGGGAGTCCGGATCGATCCCCAGGACCCGGAACGGCAGAAAATCCGCGAGACCCTCCAGCCCGCCGCGGAAAAGGAAGTCCGGTCCATGCTGATCCTGGAGAAAATCGCCGAGACGGAGAAGATCGCGGTCAGCGACGATGAACTCGGGCGGCGGATGGAAAATATGGCCCGGGAGCTGAACCAGCGGCCGGAAGCCCTGCGCAGCTTGTACCAGCGGGAGGATCGGTTGGAGGCCCTGCGGGCGCAGCTGCGCGAAGAGAAGACCCTGGATTTCATCCTGAGCCAGGCGAAAGTCACCGAAACCCCGGGCCCTGCCCCCGAACCGGAAAAGAAGGCGTAGGAGGAACGAGAGCGCATGAATCTGATTCCCGTTGTTGTGGAGCAAACCTCCCGGGGAGAGAGGGCGTACGACATTTATTCCCGCCTTCTCAAGGACCGGATCATCTTCATCGGCACCCCGATCGACGATTATGTGGCCAACCTGATTATCGCCCAGCTCCTCTTTCTGGAGGCCGAAGACCCGGACAAAGACATTCACCTCTACCTGAACTCCCCCGGCGGTCTCGTCACCTCCGGCCTGGCCATTTACGACACGATGCAGTACATCAAGCCCAAGATTTCCACCCTCTGCATGGGTCAAGCGGCCAGCATGGCGGCCGTGCTGCTGGCGGCCGGGGAGCCCGGAAAACGGTTCGCCCTCCCCCACTCCCGGATCCTGATCCACCAGCTGATGGGCGGCGTCCAGGGACAGGCCACGGACATCGCCATCCACTCCAAGGAAATCCTGCGGATGAAGGAAGAGCTCAACCAAATCCTGGCGCACCACACCGGACAGCCCATAGAAAAAATCGAGAAGGACTCCGAGCGGGATTTTTTCATGAGCGGGGCCCAGGCGAAAGAATACGGCCTGATCGACGAGGTCATTTTTAAAAAGGGGATCGAAGGAAAATAACGTCCCCCTTTCTCCGGGCGCCACCCGGATCCTCCGGAGGGTCACCTGATGGCCGAACGAAAAGGACTCGAACGCGGCGGAAACCTCTTCTGTTCTTTCTGCGGGAAGAGCCAGGGGGAGGTCAAGAAGCTCATCGCCGGGCCGGGGGCCTACATTTGCAACGAATGCGTGGCTCTCTGCAACGACATCATCGCCGAGGAGCTGGAGAAGGAGCGTTCCAACCTCTGGAATCTCAACGTCCCCAAGCCGGCGGAGATCAAGTCGATCCTGGATCAGTACGTCATCGGCCAAGATCAGGCCAAAAAAATCCTCGCCGTGGCCGTTCACAACCACTACAAACGAATCGACTCCCGGATCGACCTCGACGGGGTGGAGCTGCAGAAGTCCAACATTCTTCTCATCGGGCCCACCGGGTCGGGAAAGACCCTTTTGGCGCAGACCCTCGCCCGGATCCTGAACGTGCCTTTCACCATCGCCGACGCCACCGCCCTCACCGAAGCCGGGTACGTGGGCGAAGACGTGGAGAACATCGTTCTGAACCTGCTGCAGGCCGCCGATTTTGACGTGACCAAGGCCCAGCGGGGCATCGTTTACATCGACGAGATCGACAAAATTTCCCGTAAATCGGAGAACCCCTCCATCACCCGCGATGTTTCCGGAGAGGGCGTCCAGCAGGCCCTCCTCAAAATCCTCGAGGGGACGGTTGCCAACGTTCCTCCCAAAGGGGGGCGGAAGCACCCCCACCAGGAGTTCATCAAGGTCAACACCCAGAACATCCTCTTCGTCTGCGGCGGGGCCTTCGTGGGCCTGGAGAAGGTCATCGAACAGCGCACCCAGTCCAAGACCATGGGGTTCGGCGCCCCGATTTCGAGCCGCTCGCTCCGACGCCTCGGGGAGATGTTTGCCCTGGTCCAGCCGGACGACCTGATCAAATTCGGCTTCATCCCCGAGTTCGTCGGCCGTCTCCCGGTCGTCGCCACTCTCGAAGACTTGGATGAAGCGGCCCTGATGGCGATTCTGCGCCAACCGAAGAACGCCCTGATCAAACAGTACCAGAAGCTCTTCGAGTTTGAAAAAGTCAGGCTTCGCTTCACCGAAGGGGCCTACAACGCCATCGCCAAGGAGGCCCTGAAGCGGAAGACCGGGGCCCGGGGGCTGCGCTCCATTCTGGAATCCGTCATGCTCGATATCATGTATGAACTCCCCTCCCAACCCAACATCAAAGAGGTCATTATCAGCGAGGAGACCATCCTCAACAAGGAAAAGCCCATCGTTCTCTACGAAAAGCAGGCCGAAAGCGCCTGATCCCCTCCAACCGCCCCGCCCCTGGGTTTGGATGATTCCGCAAAATGCCGTCCCGCCGGTGAAACCCGGCCTTCAGATCGATGATCTCGTAAAAAGTCAGCTAAACGAAAGTTTCGAGGTAGGGGCGGTTCGGGAACCGCCCTACGGGCGCCCCGCAACGACGAAGTTGAAGCGCAATCCCGCTCCGAGCGGGACAGATGGACTTTTTACGAGACCATCAAGAATGGCTATCAACGATCGCGAAGGCCTTTTCCGGTTCCGGCCCCGGACCAAAACCGGGGACGCCGGGATGGGGCAAAAACGAATTTTCCGACTTTTTGCAGACCCTTCGCAGTTTTGTCCTTGACAAAACCCCAATCCGTGTTAAAAAATAAGTAATTCAAAGATGGTTTGAACCTGCGGAAGGGTCCTCGTTTTCCTCTGCGAATCCCTTCCGCCTCCAAAGCCCTATCGCGGGGTGAAATTTCGGACAACCAGCCCTCCCAGATTTGAAGCGGGTTGTCGCGACGGCAGCCGGGTGGATCGTCTTCCAGCCGCTGACCGAGGGCTTTCTCGCGGACCTTTCATCCGCCTTCCCTCCTGGAGATTGGATGCGGGGTGGAAAAAGATTGAGTGGTTCGGGCGGATAGTTCAGCTGGAAGAACGCCCGCCTTACACGCGGGAGGTCACAGGTTCAATCCCTGTTCCGCCTACGGGGTCGTAGTTAAGTTGGTCTATAACGCCGGCCTGTCACGCCGGAGGCCGCGGGTTCGAATCCCGTCGACCCCGCCAGTAATTTCAGGGACTTAGCCGAAAAATAGGTCCTAAAACCGTCAGTGAACCGTCAGTGGATGACGAAAAGCCGCCCCAGAAGAAAAATGAGCTCTACTGGCGGCTTTTTGTTTTAAGCCGGAAGTGAATTAAGTAAAAAGCCGTCAGGAATTTCCCCCTCTCCCTGACGGCTTTTTCTGCTTCGATATAAAATAATAACCCGGACGTGGTGGAGAATTTCCGGGAAGTGTTGGAAATCCAACCGTTGTTGTTGGGCATGAAGGCAAAATGAGTTATATTTTTGCGGGAGGGTCGTAGCCGAAAATATTTTCTTCTCGGAAGGCGATAAAGTCGTTTTGGGTAAGGTCTTCGAATTTTGGTTTCGAGGTTTCAAAAGATAGGATTTGCCCGACAAATTCATTGGCCGCAGCTTTGGTAATTTTCGCCCCTACCCTTCTACCCCGGTACCTGAGCTGAACGATGCCGCCCGGTTCAATCAATGGCGTCCCCGGGTTTCCTCTGTGATGGTTCTTCTCATCAAGCAGAATAAAGATCTTGCCCGGTTCTCTTTTTTCAAGGTCTGGGTTAAGAACCTCAGTCATCGGGGGAAATCTCCTTTACTGCTTTGCCCGGTCATTCCGTAGCTTCCCCCTCCGCCTCACCGATCAGGGATTGGTCAAGCTTCCCTTCGGCAAATTTCTGATGGGCCGTTTCCTTTTCCATCCGCGATTGGCAGGTTACGCATGACTTGGCCAGGGGTATTACTTTCAACCGGCCCCCGCCGATTTCCTCCCCGCATTCCTCGCACATTCCATATGTTCCCTCGCGGATCATTTCCAAAGCTTCTTCGATGGCAAGGAGCTTTTCTTTATTCCGCGCCGAAAGGAGAATAGAAACGTCGCGGATGCTCTCATTGCCTGCTCGGTCTCCTTCATCCCCGATATCAAGGGAGGCATCTAAATTGTCAGGAAGGGATTTTCCACGGCCTTCCGCCAGCAGCTTTTCTTTCATTTGCAAAAGGGTTTTACTTGCAACCCGAACTTTTTCCTTCGGGTCTATGCTCTTGGCTGGATTCAAGGAATCAGCCTTTGATTTTTTAATTTTCTCTGCCATTTTCTCTCCAAACGATTTTTTAGGTGTTTAAATTCTGAACCTCCCCGGCAGCAAAGTCAATCCCAAACGGGTTAATAATCGCCAGCCGGCTCTTTTAACCTGGATCCTTGCTCCTCTTTGTTCCTCTTGCGACATGCTCCAAGCTTCCCCTTATTTTTCACCCCTTGATTTTTCTCTTTTCGGTTTGTCCTAATTTGACAATCGCCCATGTTAATCTTTTTCCCAACCCGGGAACCAGGCCCCATTCTTTCCGCCCCGGGACTTTATTTCAAGGAGGTTTATCGATGGATACCATGCAAGCGTTTGTCGAAACCCTGAAAGTCTCCCGGAAGCAAAGCCACCGGAATTTATCGGTTATTCCTCTCCTGGCCTCGGATCATGGGGATCCGGATTATCTGACCCTTGAAGAAGGTCTCAGCCAAGGGTTTGTGATCATTACGGAAATCAGCACGGGGGGAAGTGTCCCGGAGCTGAAGTTGATCAACAACTCTGCCGACAAAGTCTTAGTGATGGATGGGGAAGAGCTGATGGGCGCCAAGCAGAACCGGATCGTCAATGCCTCCTTCCTGATCGCCCCTCTTTCCGAAATCATTATCCCCGTGAGTTGCGTGGAGCAGGGCCGTTGGTCCTACCGGAGCGCAAAGTTTTCCTCCGGTGAGAAGGTCATGCCTCCGAGCCTGAAACGGGAGTACCAGAAAAACGTCGCCTGCAGTCTTCAACGGGGAGCCGGCTACCGTTCCGACCAGGGGGCGATCTGGAATGAGATTGAAGAGAAGGCCAGGCGGATGAAGGTGAAAAGCTCAACCGGGGCCATGGCCGACCTTTTTGATGACCAGAAGGGCAAACTGGATGATTATCTCAAGGCCTTCCACCTCATGGATAACCAGGTTGGGGCCCTTTTTGCCATAAATGGCGGGATAGTCGGGATGGAATCCTTTGGCCACTGGCAGACCTTCAGCAAGTTCTTCAAAAAGCTGATCCAGAGTTACGCCCTGGATGCCTTGGACTGGCTGGAGGAAGGAAAAGAGGAAAAGGAAGTGCCGGCGGCGGATATCCGGAGGTTCCTGGAGGGGGTCCAGAAGGCTCCCCAGAAGACTTATCCTTCCCTGGGATTAGGAGAAAACATCCGGTTCCAGGGGCCGTTTGTTTCCGGGGCCGCACTATTAAATGAGGGGTTTGTCCTCCACCTTTCTGGTTTCCAAAACCAAAGCAGTGACGAAATCAAACCGAAAGTCCCTTATCAAAGATTTTCCCAAAGGAGAAGAAAAATCTGACCGATCTAAAAGACTGCGAGCACCAAGAACGATGAAAATTTCGTTTTTATTTAGGCATTACCCATGCGCTTTGCTCCTTGCGCTATGTGGTTTCTTCTAAAATTTAGGGGTTCCAATAATGTTCCGTTTTTTGTATAATCCGGCTGAACCGGGTGAACGGAAACGATAATGGATTCACGTTATTTGAAAATGAGACATAAATGGGACGAATGGGACGTCGAAGCCCTCAAGAAAGGGCTTCCCTGTCCCGCTTTAATGGTAGCGGGTTTCTTCATCAAAGGGAATGTTTGACAACCCTTGAAATTTAATGGATAAATAAGGAAGACAACTCATTCGCAGATGGGAGGTAAGATCCATGGCTGGCACCTTGGAAAGTCGCTTAGATATACTGGCGCGTGAAATCAAGGAGATAAAAAAAGAGGTTATCCTCCAGCGGGTGAAGAAAACGGCTGCCACCATGCAGGCGTCCAGAAGGTGGAGAGCTCTCGGGAATAGGATTTCCAAGAAATGGGATAATATTTCCGCCACCGAAGAAATTACCAGGCAAAGGGATAAAAGCCTATGAGGAAGCTTACGGTCGATAGCTCGGTAATTGTGGCTTCCCTTCTCCCCAACGAACCACGTCACAATGAAGCTTATCGGATATGGGAATCGGTTTTGTCCGGTGTAAATGTGGCTATCATGCCGTATTCCATTTTTGTGGAGGTCGTGGCTGCGGTCAAACGCAGGACTGGCTCCATCGAATTGAGTCGCGCGGTGATGCGAGAATTAAGAAGAAATCAAAATATTATCTTTGTGGATCTGGATTTGAAAGCCGCTGAGGAATCTGCCGAAATTGCGGTTAAAACCGGAGTTCGAGGCATGGATGCAATTGTCATTCAGGTCGCAAAGGATTTCGGCAGCGAAATGATCACGTTTGACCAAGAAATGATGGAAAAAGCAAAGGCTGCTTTTGATTAATAGGACGGGAAAGTCCTTGCTCTTTTGGAAAGAAACCCGACATAAACCCGACAAACCCGCCGGGGAGGGACAGACATAAAGTATTCTCTGTGACAAGGGGAGATACTACGCATTGAAAAAGAAAGGGCTCATAAAGGGCTCAAACGGCTCAGTCAGCAATGTGGAGAAACCTATACGGAAATACAAAGGGAGAGATTCTCTATCCCATGAATATTTCTCTGCGTTCTCCGCGATCTCTGCGGTGAGCTAAATTTTCCCGGGCTGGGGTTTTTAAGCTTTTCTTTCCTTTAGCAGACTATAGAATATTCTCTGTGTTCTCTGTGCGCTCTGTGGTGAAAGGAAAAATATGCGGGGTGATCAGTTAGCCCGGCAGTGGCGAATCATCCGGGCAATCGAGTCCAGCCCCAGCGGGCTGACCGTGGCCGAAATCGCCAAACGGGAGGAAACCGGCATCAGAACCATTTATCGCGACCTGGAAGCCCTCCAGGATGCATCTCACGCAAAGGCGCAAAGTGCGCCAAGCAAAAGATCCGTACGCCTATTGTCTTTTCCAAAGATCCTTCTGTCCCGCTGTTTTCGAAAACACCCTCACTTCTTTTTTTCCCCCGTAACGAGAGATATAATGCCGCGAAAAGCTGCAAAGTTTTCCAAGAGAAAAAAGATCTTTGCGCCCTTTGCGCCTTTGCGTGAGGGGACTGGATGATTTCATGCGCCACAGCTTCAAGGTCATGCACGATGAGGTTTACACGGTGAAGGTTAGGATCTCTCCTGGCTGGGCACGGTGGGTAGGCGAAAAGATCTGGCATGAAAGCCAGAAGGCAAAGAAGAATGGGGATGGAAGCCTTGAACTTACATTCCGGATTGCCGGGTTGGATGAAATCAAGCGCTGGGTCCTGAGCTTCGGGCCGGAGGCCGTTGTCTTGGAGCCAGAAAAGCTCAAAGAAATGGTTCGTAAGGATCTATCCAGGAATTTGGCTCAGTATTCGAAGGGGCCCTGTCTCTATGAAATTAATGAAAGAGATTCAGGCGGTATGACTTGCGATTTGAGCTATGGGGAAACCGGAATGTCAAGATAAAGACCTGGCCCCCCGGCTAAACGCAGTTGTTCAAAAGGATTCAAATGAGTAAAGATGGGAAAAGAGATTGCCCTTTTTGTAAAATTGAGGAACACCGCATCATCTTTAAAAATGATCACGTGATTGTGTTCAGGGATGCATTCCCAGTTTCCAGGGGACATACTCTCATAATTCCCAAGAAACATGTTTCTTCTATCTTTGAAGCTGATGAAGCAATACGCGATGGGATTTTGAGAGCCCTTGACGAAGCCAAACGAACACTTGATAAAGAATTCAAACCGGACGCTTATAACATTGGCATAAACGACGGGGCTGTGGCAGGACAAACCATCATGCATTTACACGTCCACCTGATTCCTCGTTATAAGGGAGACTCATCCGACCCGCGTGGAGGGGTTAGGTGGATTTTCCCCGGGAAAGCCCGTTACTGGAAGGATTGAATTTGTCAAATCCTGAAGAATACAAGGGGCAAGTAGATTTTTTATTGAATATCCAGCGGTTGCTCAATGAGGGGAAATTTGTTTCAACTTATAAATTTGCTTTGCTTATGGCAATCGCTGACCTTTGTATCGAGATGGGGGAAGTTCTTAAAAGTTCCCCTGAAGTAAAAATAAAGCAGATCGCGGAAAAATTTATTCATTACTATTGGCGACAGAGCGTCCCCTATGTTCCTGCCAATAACGCAGCCGGTAGGATCTTAAAACAAAACACAGGAAAGCAGGCAGAAATTATTAGTCTTATTAACAGGGAAAGGGATAGATTCAAGGGGTCTATCGGGGAGGCTAAGAAAAATGAGAAAGAATGGCAAAGGATTTTGACAAAAACGGCCCAATTAATAAAAAAAATGCCTCTGTGGAAACTCCAGACAATTGGAAAGGAAGAGGTACCCTTTCTTTATCGAAATGCAAAATCAGGTAACATAATTGATCTATTGCCAAATATTGCAAGGAATTTTCGTATATTTTATGACCTAATCCAGCCTAGCACAAGGGGCTTGGATTCGGCAGATAAGGAGCATTGAGGAAAATCAGGCAATGTTAGGAGAGAGGTTGGATCTGCAGGAATTTCTTTTTGGCTCGGAACGGGAAAATCTTTCAACCTTAAGCCCATACCTCCGAGAAATTCAGGCAGAGCGTTGTTTTTATTGCTCGGGGGATATTAAAGGGAAAGCGGATATTGATCATTTTATCCCCTGGTCAAGATATCCGTTAAATCTTGGTCATAATTTCGTTTTGGCACATCCGGAATGCAACCGGCAAAAGAGAGATTATTTAGCGGCGGAAGAGCATCTTGAAAATTGGATTAACAGAAATTGCAAATGGTCGACGGAGCTCATCAATTCTTACGAGAAAGCGGGCGTTTTCTACAATTATGTCGCCAGTAATCAAATAACGAGGTGGGCCTATGAACAAGCTGAATTAACCAAGTCTTATGTTTGGGTTAAAAAAAGCGAAATCCGTACTTTGACTTCTGGTTGGAAAGGTTTTTGGCTTGGTATTAATCCTGATATTGGGCAAAAGGGAATTTAAGCCTATAAATGACAGCGATGGTATGATCAGATATCAACACTTGCCTTTTTTTGAAATATGATTGGGTTTCCCCTGATAAATTACATCTTTAAAATATGACCGAAAAAAGTCTTAATCGCCAGCTATCCGAAGTTGTTGATCTTCGCCAAGAACGCTCTACATGAGCGTCCGCCTTTTTGCAAGGAGCCAGGAGCGTTAGGTGATAAAAGCGCGGGCGTTGTATTGTTGTAAATTGGCCAGGGAAATGGGTGAGATGAGTGGGGCTGCGTTACTGAAGCAGGCTGAGATGATAACAGGCGCGATTTCTCCCCTTGTTTCGCGGGGAAGAGGAAATTATGAAGCTGGATATTTAACATTTTAAGCAAAGTCCCCGTCCTCGATTCATACAAAGTGGGACGAACCCACATCTACCAACTCCAGCGGAGCTATGTGGAAAGAACATGTCGGGCATCTATTTCACGCTGATGGCGTGCATGTGAGAAGGCAGCAACAACCGACCGGTAATCAAGGACCGTTGGGGCATTATTAAGTTTACTCCGAGAGACTGTGCACGGCTGCAAGACTACAAAGACGCTTGGTTTCAGATTCCTACCTCGCTATCTGTGGCGATCCACGATCGCAACTCGCACTGGCAACAGCCAGCCGTCGAACAGAGCTGTTGAGAATATGATATGCAGGTGATGATACAGCCTTTAACACCGCGTCTGACGCGTTCTTGGTTTGTCCGAAGCATAGCTGGATTTCAGAGTGCTTCTGACGACCAAGTGCTTGCCGAACTGGTCAGGGGCAACTTGTTTTCCGTTCTGCAATCTCAGAGGGATGCTTGGCTCGCACAGTTTCCACTCCTTCGGAAGGCTTAAGCTGGCAACACGGGGAATGGTGTATTCTAGAAATGCAATCCCTGAGGATGGGGCATTGCGTTGATGCGGTCGTGTTGGTTAAGGGTATTGTTTTGGCAATAGAATTCAAGATCGATGCGAAGGAATACTTGCGGAGCGATA
>CAVZNY010000003.1:0-160062 GCA_963776785.1 uncultured delta proteobacterium | reverse complement strand
GGCCTCCATCCATAAGGATCCCAATGCCCATGACCCGGTTGATCACCCTGGCACCGGACTCAACCACTTTCTTCCAAAGGATAACTTTGAGATCCGTCGAATCCATGATCGCCCGGATCGGGGAGACCATGGTGCGCATGGCGCGGTAATGCCCATTTTCATCTCGGGGAAACTAACTCCCCAAGCCTCGATCTTTTTCATAACCTCAAAGGAACGCCGTCCCATGGTATAGATCAGTGGGCTGTCCGCGATCCCCCCGCAATAATTTTTCACCCGTTCGACGTATTCCTCCATAGTTGTAATCTGGGGAATCATGACAACCCCCAGGGCATCCATTCCCCGGGCAATGGAACCACCGTATTTAATGTGGCCTTTCTCCAGGATGACTATCCTTGCCTCTGGATTTAGCTCGTGGGCACGGTGGGCTGCAAAACAACCGGCGGTTCCTCCTCCGATGATCAGCAGATCGGCCTCGAAATATCCGTGTCTCATTTTATTGATAAGAGCTTGCATTGGAGTGGGGTAAATATACAAAAACGACAATTGTGTGTCAACAGAATTTGTACACAAGATTTTGGGTTTGATAGGGGATTTTTTCAGAGAGAAATCCGGGGGGGGGGTTAAGGGAAGGGGTGGTGAGACTCGTCAGGCGGTCTTAAGGCTCCTCCGGGCACACCGCTTTCTCCCGCCCTCCTCTGCTTGGGAAAGGGGACGTAGTTGAATTCTTTCACTTTCTAGGGCTTGGGCCAGAAAACGAAAATAAATGAAGGGGGCCAGCCAACTCTTGGCTTATGCGAAGCGAAAGCATTATTTCCCTCTGATTTCTTGGAAGGGTTTCACATGATGTTTCTTTCCCTTCATATTTTTGCCACCCTTCGCTCCCCTGCATTGCAAACGTTTTTCTCTATTCCGTGTGATAAAATATTGCCATGCTCAAAACGACCGAAAGCGGGGCCAAAAGTTCCTATTCCGCGACCTCCCCCAAAACATCCTGATCGGGACGGCCAGCGACCGTTATGCTGGGTGGATCGGGCAGATTTATACCCCGGGTCGATACGAAAAAGGGATCACCCGCCGGAGCCATAGGTCGGGGACCAGACCTTCACCGAGGAAACCCTGCCGGTCGAAAGCGTGGGGGAATATTTTGAGCACTTTCCCATCCTGGAAATCGATTACACCTTCTACCGCCCCCTCCTGGAATCCAAGGGAAGCCCTTCTCCGAATTTCCATGTCCTGAAAAGCTACCGCCAGCAGATGAAGAAGGGGGGTCTGGTCCTCCTCAAAGCTCCCCAGATTGTCATCGCCAGGAAGCTGAGGAGAGGCGGTTCTTTTGTTGAGAACGAATATTACCTCAATGCGGATATTTTCACCAAGCAGTTCTACGATCCTGCCGTCGATATCCTCGGCCCCTGCCTTCAGGGAATTATCTTCGAGCAGGAATACCATGTTAAGAATGACCGGATCCCGATTTCTAAATTGGCCCAGGATTTGGACGAATTCTTCAGCAAGATCCCGAAGGATAAACGCTATCACATCGAGCTTCGAACCGAAGCCTATTGGGTTACCCCTGTCTTTGATGTCCTGAAAAAGCACGGGGTGGGGTTGGTCTTTTCCCACCGGACCTGGCTGCCGCCCCTCCGGAAGCAGTTAGCGAAGGTGGGAATGTAGTTTTTTAACGTGGGAAATCAGGCGGTCATCCGGCTCATGACCCCCCTGCGGATGAGCTATGAAGAGTCTTACGCGAAGGCCTTCCCGTTCGATAAAATGGTCCCCGGCATGCTGGATCCGGAGATGATCGAGGACACGGCCAAAATCGTTAACGAGGCCCAAAAAGACAAGGTCCAGGCCAGCCTGATCATCAACAACCGCGCCGGGGGCAATGCCGCCTGACCGCCGTGAAGCTCGTGGAAAGGCTCAGATAAGCAGGACACGAACCGTGATCAGCCTATCCTTTGTATCCCAGGTATCTGGGGATGAAAAGGGTCATGTCGGGCCAGTAAGTAATCAGGAAAAGGGCAACCATCATCATGATGATGAAGGGCATCAGAGGTTTTATAACTTTATCAACCGAGGTTTGCCCGATTGCGGATGCTACAAAAAGACAGGCCCCGACCGGAGGAGTGACTAAGCCGACACCCAAATTTGCGACGACAACCACTCCGAAATGCACCGGGTCGATGCCCATCTTCATCGCAACCGGGAAAAGGATCGGCGTGAACGTAATGATGGCGGCCGTGGACTCGATGAACATTCCGACAATCAACAAGAGGATATTCGTGAGGACCAGAAACACCCATGGCTCTTTCGCCACGGCGAGCATCCATTCAGTAATCAGCTGCGGAATCCTCTCCACCGTGACGATCCACGCAAAAGTGGCGCACATACCCAACACGAGCGCGCACATTCCCGTCAGCCTGGCGGTTGTAACTAAGAGAGCTGGTATATCCCTCAGATGTAGCTCGCGGTAGATGAACATCGAAAGGAGTGCCCCGTACACCACCGCGATGACCGCTGACTCGGTGGCGGTGCACACCCCGGATAAAATACCGCCAAGGATGATCACGGGCATCAAGAGCGGAGGAATAGCATCTACTGTGGCCTTTGTGATCTCGCGCCAAGTGGCGCGCTTTTCTTTGGGCAACCCCTCCCTTTTTGCCACGATGTATACCATGATCATCATCAAAAGACCGGAAATGAAACCCGGCAAGAACCCGGCGGCAAATAAGTACCCGATGGAGACATTGGCTACGATGCCGAAGAGGACCATGATTATGCATGGGGGAATCAGCACCCCCATACCGCCCGCGGCTGCCACAATGGCCGTAGCTAATGGCCGCGGGTAGCCTCTCTGCGTCATGGCCGGGATCATGATTGAACCAATGGCGGCGGCATCTGCCGCCGAGGATCCCGAAACTCCCGAGAAAAAGATCGTGCCCACGATGACCACATGCGCAAGCCCGCCACGAATGTGGCCCACCAGCACTCCGGCGAGACGGACCAATCGGGCTGAGATCCCGCCCGTCTCCATGAAACACCCCGCCAGGATGAAGAAAGGCACGGCCAGGAGAGGAAAGGAATCCAGGCCCGTGAACATCTTCTGAGCGAGAATCGTCAGCGGCATCTGGCCTTTGTAAAGAAGAACCGCCATACTGGCCAGCCCCATTGAGATCCCAATGGGCACAGAAAGGGCCATCAAACCGCAGAATGTTAAGAAAAGCAGCCAGAAAATTATAATGCCTCCTTCCCCAGCGCGGGTCCGGATTTTTCCTCTTCCTTCATCTGGGGGGCAGCATTCCGGTCGTACCGTTTGATAATGAGGTCAGTCCACAGGAAAATCAGCATCAGCATGGCACCCAGCGGAATGGCCGCATATGGGATACTCATGTTGACACCCAAGGCGGGCGAATCCTGATTCCGATTTAGCAGAACCAGCCCCCAGCCCCTGTAAATCACAACCGAGAGCAACACGCTCGTTGCGAGCGCAACCCCCACCTCCAGCCGGGGGCGTATCGAGGATGGAAACTTATCCGTCAGCATCGTGATGGCGAAATGCGTCCGCTCCTTCATCGCGATCGCCGCACCGAATATGCACAACGCGATGAAAAGAAATCGGGACATTTCCTCGCCCCAGCTGATAGGGGCCAGGAGAATATAGCGATATATAATGGTTAGGAAGACCAGGATTGTCATAACGGCCAGGATTACCCCGGCCGTAAGACAGGTGATGAAACCCAGCCAGCGGTGCAGAAATTTTATGGCGCTGATATGACACACCTTTACAAGAAATTTTTTTTGGGTTGTTGCAGAAAGTTTCCAGGACACATGATTCCGGAGGGGTACCTTTCACCCCTCCGGGAACAATGCCTGTTTTATTTTGGGTTGCGGGCTGAGTCAAGCAGTTCTTTGCCGAGTTTTTGTTCGAATTCTTTGTGGATAGGCTCGACAATTTTCACGAACGCAGCTTTGTCTTTGACGGCGTTGAACTGCACGCCCTTCGTTTTGAGGTCTTCGGTGGCTGTCTTCTCCTGCTCCGCAAAGAGTTTCCGCTCCATGACGATCATCTCCTGGGCAGCCTTCTCTATCGCCTGCTGAATCTCCTTCGACTGGGCATTAAACCATTTCAAACCCACCATGGGAAGCGCCGGGCTGATAAAGGTGTCTGTGTAAGAGAAGTACTTGGCCACTTCATTGTGCTTCATGACCCAGTAGCCTTGAACCGGTCCTTCGGAAGCGTCGATCACTCCCTGCTGGAGGCCGGAATAGACTTCGCCGAAAGGAAGCGGGGTTGCCGCCGCGCCCATCATATTGAAGGTTTTTATCATGAGCTGGTTCTCCATCGTTCGAACCTTCAATCCTTTGAAGTCGGCGGGCGTATAGATCGGCCGCTTGGAGCTATAAAGGCAGCGGGCTCCATCATCAAAGAAACCCAGGCCCTTGATCTGAAGCTTGTCGGCCAGGGCCTTCAGGAGCCCTCGCCCCAGATCGCCGTCGGCGGCTTTGAACATCTGCTGTTTGTCTTTGAAAATGTAGGGGATGTCGAATACCTGGAACTGGGGAATGAAGCTGCCCAGAACTGCCGTATGCGCTCGCGCGAACTCAATTTGACCGGTTTGCAGAAATTCGACATATTCCCGTTCATTCCCAAGCTGCGAGCTGGGGTAGACGTTGACGATAAGCTTTCCCTTGGTCAATTCTTTCAATCGGTCGGCAAAGAACAGGTAACACTTGTGATTCGCATGGGTATCCGCCAACACATGCGCGAATTTTGTTGTAATCGTGCCCGTTTGAGCCCAAACCGGGATGCTGAATGCCAGGATCAGTAAGCCAATCAGGCTTAGGGTGACGATCTTTTTCATCTCTTTTCCTCCTGTTTAAGTTTTAAGGCTCGCAAATGCTCTTTGATATAATCCGCTTCCCAGTCCCTGCCAGTTGATTTTTCGGAACTGGCTTTTGACTATTGAAATATACTGAGAAGGTCATGGTGTGTCAAGGTTATTTGACCGCCCTATTTGACCACCCATTTTACCAGACGTGATATATCCCCAAGGTCTCAGCGAATGGTCGGAGGGTTGTTCGAATGTAAGCTGCAAATGGGGCGCCCTAATCTCCCAAGAAGCGCATACGTTGACTTCTTGACGATAATTAACTTGCTAATTTTTAAGGAAAATCATGCTTTCTTCGGAAGATACTTCTTCGGATACTCCGCCCCAACGACGTAGCCGAGCCTCAATCCTTTGACTGCCTGATAGACATTGATTCGAAAATCCGGGTTGGTTGAAATCTGGAAGTAGATATCGCGCGGCCTTACAGCGTAGTCGGTAACAATCCAGTCGATCAGGTTGATGACGGCCGTATTGACCGCATCCTCCATCGGGCGCGCCGCAAAGACCGAGATTATCGTGTCTGCCTTCTCCAGCCGGGCGTAAGGAATGCTCCATTTTTTGACGACCTCGCAGCTAAGCGTAACCTCGGCCTCTGTTTCGTCCGCGACTCCCGTCCACTCCCCGTCCCCCTGCCCTCCGTGCACATCTCCTACAAAAAGGAGCGCTCCGTCGGCGTAGGAGTTCAGGTAAAGCTTTGTCCCTTCTTTCATGTCCCGGATATCCCAGTTTCCGCCCCACTTCCCCTGTCCGGTAACGCTTGTTTCCACCTCAACGTCCGGGGCAACGCCGATAGTGCCGATAAAAGGCTTCATCTCCCAGCTTGTCTTCTCATCAAAAATGGCTATGCCGTCCCGAGTGGTGCCGCTCGGCCCCGGCAAGTGTTTAATGATATGGACGGCCGGCTCACCAAGTTCAGGCCAGCGCTTTGAATCCCCAAGAGGCCCTGATCCGGGGGTGATCCAGGTTGCGCCCTGCGCTGCCGGAATAATTTTTTCGATATTGATGACAAGCAGATCTCCCTTCTCCACGCCTTCAACGTAAACGGGTCCCGCCAGAGGGTTGGCTCGGCGTGGCTCGAACTGCGTGAAGGGGTACAACTTTTCCGCGTTGGGAATATCCTGTGGTGTTCGGTAGATGCCGGTGCCGGCGTCCTCCGTCTCGAGAACAAAGCTTTCACCGAGTTTGACGTTGAGCGCCGGCTGGATTTGCTTACTCAGAAGGTAGTTCCGTGTCTCCCCGCGGCGAAGTCGTTGCATTTCCATCTCCCTCCCATTATGAATTTTTCTTACCGGCTGAAAATCTGGTACTAAGGTTAGCCGCCCCATGCACCCTTGTCAAGGGAGTTGGTGTAGCCTGGGGGAGTTGGTGTGGCCAATATTTTATGGCGGGTAGAACGATAAAGCCTGCTCTTGATTCAAGCAGCTTTTCCGCGAAACAACCCTTAGAATTATGAATTTATCGCCGTTTCCCGTTTAATGATTCTCTTCCCTTTTCTGGAGCCAAATCAAAATCTCCCCGATCATTTTCTCGCGTTCCAAGATAATGGATATGAGGTTTGTTTCCAGAGAATAGGGATGCACCATGTGGACCCCGGCTATGTGCTTGGAGTCGTGTGCTTGGTGTCGCATCTTTATTATTGAATTTCTGCTTCCATCATCCTCCCAAAACCAACAAACGGTTTTTCCGGTTTTGGCTGAACCGCCTGTCCCATTGACGTAGCCGTGATCGGAGGGCTAACTCCCCGGTATTTTCTCGCCTCCAGATTGAACTTCTGCATGTCCCGGATGATGAAGTGTTTTTCCTCCAGGTGTCCGCGCCAGGCGGTAACGGGAATAAAGATCGTCCCTCTTTTCTTTGAAATACTTCTGGACATTCTCCATTGTCCAATGCTCACCAGAAATCCGGGCGAGCCTTTCCGGGCGGAAGCCGGCAGCTTGGGCGATTCCTTCCCCTGCCCCGAGTCGGATCGGTTTTCCATGTTCATCCGTAATGACCTTGCCCCTCGGCGTGGTGACCCCGGTGTCGCTCATTCGGAAAGCTTTCAGAACCGCTTCGATGAATGCCGGCGACGCGAATTCGGCATTGCCCGGAGATAATCCTCCCGCTCAACCGCGTTCATGGCGTTGAGGCTTTTCCTGGCCAGCCCGCCGTAAACCCCGTAGATCGTGTCCTGGGGCGTGCCGGAGCCCGCCAGAGGGATCCCGATTTTCAGCGATCCGGAGATGTCGATCCCCATGAGCGCCGGGATTCCGGCTATGCCCATTTTTCCCAGAATCGGGCCCCCTGCTTCCCGCAGGGTCTTTCGCATGTTAGACCTTACCGGGGTCCCGAAGAACTTTTCCCACTCATCCAGGAGGTCATCGAGGAAGGGGATCGTGATCTTGGCGAGAAGGACCCCGAGGGGAGCGTCGTCGGCATTTGCCGGCGCGGCCCCGGAGTAGATCAGCAGCTGACCGTCCTCAAAGGCCTTGCGCAGGGATCCCTCGCCCAAGAGAAAGTTCCTGAGCCCGGTGGAATACTTGAGAGCCATGTTTGTTTCCTCCTTTGCATGAAATAAAAAAGGCCCGGAGAGGAAGTCCCCCCGGGCTTTTTTGTTCAATATGATGGATTCTATCCCTTTCTTATATTCTTCGCTTAAGCCTCAAATCAAGAAAGTTTCAAATTCCCCTTTTAATACATGGAATCACGAATGTTTTGAAGACTCCGTAAACCTTCCTTTTCCCAAAATCGGCAGCAGGCAACGAAGAGCCTTGTTTACCGATTCCGAGGTCGGGAAATGTTTTCTCACATCGGGTTCCAAATAAACCGGAAGGTTCAATTTGGCATCGGCCCGGAAGAACTTACCCCTTTCACCTTTGGAAAAATCATATTCCTTTTTCATGGTTTATCACCTTCGTATTGTTTGATCTCCTTTCGGGTGGCTTTCCTCGCGGAGATCATTCGAATAAGGCAAACATCTTCGCCCTTTTCTGAAAAGGTGTGAATGGCAACCAAAAGTTTACCCGCCCGGTCCTTTCCCAATGTTATCCATCGATCCTCATCGCCGCTGTGTTCTTCATCAAAAATCGAGATGGCAAGTGGGTCCAGGAATATTTCGCTTGCCTGCTCAAACCTTACCCCGTGCTTTTTCAGATTCTGTTTTGCTTTTGTGGGATTCCACTCAAAGTTAAAATTCACAATCTTTTCCTGCGAGCACTCTGAGAGTATTTTACTACATTAGCCGATCAAACGCAGAAGATTTTCGTCGCTTTTACATTTTTCCAAATTACGCTTTTAATTCATACCGAAAATCACAAAAGGGCGCGCCGCTCATGATGGTTTGGGTGCGCGTGAATTTAATTTTCGGGTTGAATCCGACGATCAGGGCCGCGTCCCGCCCGCAAGAAAGCAGAGCCCCATAATCCTGGACTCCCAATTCTTTATACATTTCGGCATACCGGCAGCGAGTGACGTTAAAGGCAAATTTCGTCTCCGTCTGTTCTTTGACATCCATCCGGAGCGCGTCCTCCCGGGTCCATAAGGAAAGCCCTTTGGCAAAATGGGCTATGGTGTTTCCACCGAGGGCTTTGGCGAGCTGGGCACCGCCCTCTCTGGCCAATTCCTGGATTACGGGGTCCACCAGTTTTACAGTCTGTTCTTTCCCATATTCCTTGATGAAGGCATTCAGAACCGGCATCAAAATCCGGGCCTCGATTTCTCTCCGTGCCAGAATGCTGACCTGCGACAGATCCGCCCCGGCTTCCGCCGATCCAACCCCCAGCAGCGATTGGCCACCAAAATTTCAGGAAGGTGTCCTCAAAAGACAGCTCCCGCCAACTGCCACCGCACCCCCGGCCACCAATTTGCACAACATCCTTCGAGATAGCTCTTTTCTTTCCTTTTCTTGTTTCATCATTCCCCCCATGACTTTTAGTTGATTATTTATGTAATGTGTCCTTCAAATTTAGCATTATAATTCTCAATATATCATTATCCTTTCAAAATCTCTTCTTTTTTCAAAAAAAGCTTTGAGATAGCAGATCTCAATAATGACTGCGATCAGAATGTCGAAATAGAAAACCAGGGCGATTAACCCTGGTTTTCTATTAAATGAATGTGCTTCTATTTACGACAAGCCTCGCTATGCAAATTCTTGCCCACAGCGCCAATACTTTAGGACAACAGCCTGGGGTGTCGGCCTCACCCAATGGAGAGGTGATTGAAGTTCAGAAACTCTTCAGAATTTGCAGCACAAGAAATCACTTTGAATCCGGGAATCCTAATTTTCCGCTTTGATACCCCCTGCCACGTACTCCAGGATGGCCTTAAACAGGGAGGCGCTGTGACTCAGCTGCTGGTAGGCCTCCTCCTTTGTCGGAACCCTGTACTCATCCTCCAGTTTGTATCCCAAAGCCATAGAAAGGCCGGCAATCCGGGCAATCTCCTTGGCGAGCTCATCCTCCGAGGTGATGGTTATGGGATAGATCTTGATTTTGTCCAAATTGTCCAAGATCCCCTCATTAACGATCCCGTCAATTTCCTTGTGGTAGGTAAAATTGAAAAGGTTGTGTTCGATGTTATGAACAGGCTGAGATAAGTCGGCAACATAGTGGGCACAAAACGCCAGATGGTATTCTGCGTACTGCCCGCTTCCCTTTTTCTTCAGATAATCCCTGAGCGAGGCGATTATGGCTCCGTAAAGATGTCCATGGTGATCGAGCTTGTTGTATTTTCCCGCCTGAGCCAAGACCATCTCCGGGGTCACATCCTTCCCGCGAAAATTGTTCACGAAATGGTTATGTTCCTCCCTGTTCCCCATCTTCTCCTTGATCATGTCCGGGCCGACAGCATTGAACCATTTTGAATATCCGGCGACCTTCGCAACGGCAACATGGGTCTCATCGAACCAGGATTCCGTTGGGGCAGGATTATAGAAAAGGAAAGTGCAAGCCAATAAAGAGAAAATGACTCTTCTCATGCGGAGACCCTCCCCTGAATTTCGCTATGATCTTAAACCCGTCTGGCCTCCCTGCGCAAGTGCGTATTTCGACGCATTCCGGCCACCCCTTCGAACAGAAAAAATCCATTCGCCAGATTTCCAGAAGCTGTAACCTCGCCCGCAGCACGATTCAAGAATATCTCCAGCGGGCTGAATGAAATGGAATTGGAGACGTTGTTGTTTTCGTTGCCTTGCGTAAACAGTTTGCCAAGGTGAGGGAGGAGTTTTTTCCAGGTGGTCATCCGCCTCATCACTCCCCCAACCTATAAGTATTCAGAACCTTTCAGAAATATAAACAATTGGTCGATAATTGTTTTATGAAGGGTGTTTCTCCAAAAAAATGGCTTCCCCAACCACCAAGGCGGCGATGAACATCTTTTCCAACAAATACTCTCTGGCAATCCTTCCCGCGGTTCTCCTGCTCGTTCTCCCGGGCATTGCGCGCGCCCACGATGTGGGCGGACTCGTTTTTTACGCCTTGCTGCTTCAATTCATTATTGTGCTTTCCCCAGTTCTTGCCGTCTTCTTGAAGTTTTCCCTCTGCAAACGCGGCTTCTTAAAAGATGCGGGATTTTCCCTCAAACCATTTTTCTTGGTTATGGGCTTTGAAATGATATTCGCGCTTGCTTTCCTGAATGCCTTTCTCTCCTATACCGGCAAAGATTTCAATATGCGCATTTTGAATGTATTGTCCTATCTTTCCACCGATGCAGTATTCCTGTATTTTCAGAAAGCCGTTATTGAGCATGATTTCCCTTGGTCCCTGATCTCCAAATTCCTCATCTTATTCTTTGCCCTTTCCTTGTTCAATTTTTTCCCCAATTACGTGCTGATTTCCCGATATGGCGGAAAACATCTCAATATTGACCGGCGTTGGGGGTATTCTTATCTTTTAAGCATCATTTCCCCCGCCATTTGTTGCCTGGCCCTCGCTTTGCCGACCCTGCCGGCTCAGCATCGGGAAGCCAAGCAGTATAGAACGGCGCGGGCGGAAACGGTTAATATGAAGAATGAGCTCCTGAGGCGGGCGGCCGCCATCGGTTTCCTGAGGCTGGTTGGGGTGGCCATCAGCGAAGGAGCCGATGTCAACACGCCGGAAAGAAATTCCAAGGAAACCGCGCTCCATGAGGCGGTTAAGGCTCGCGGGAATGCCAAAACCGTGAAAATCCTTCTCCAAATGGGCGCCGATGTAAATCGGAAAAACAGTTATGAATTCACTCCCTTGATGATAGCGTGTTCACGGAGCGAGGCGGAACCCGAGGTGATCCATCTGCTCATCAAGAACGGCGCCGATGTCAACGCCCAGAGTCTTCACGGCGAAACCGCCCTGAAAATCGCCTCCCGCCGGAATAAGGGCGTATGGGCGGAAAAATATGGGGTCAAAGGAACGAAAATCGAAAAGCTGCTTCTTGATTATGGAGCCGACGTCAACCTGGGGGATAAGAATGGGGCAACGGCCCTGATGGCGGCCTCGGAGGCAAGAAACGCGGAGCTTGTGAAATTGCTCCTTGACCATGGAGCCGAGGTCAACATTCAAGACATTTATGGGAAAACAGCCTATATGCTGACCTCGGATTCGGCCATCAAAGAGATCTTAAGCAAACATGGGGCTCATGTATCCTAATCCGTTATCTTTCGGACGACCAGAAGATGATTCCGATCGCGTCGTCGAGGTTGAACAGGGGCAGCGCGTCATCACGACCGGCCCGTATGCAGTCGTCCGGCATCCCATGTACCTCGCGGTGCTCGCCATGGTCCTCTGCACGCCGGTGGCCCTGGGCTCCTGGTGGGCAGGGATCCCCGCCGGGGCGCTGGTCGCTGTCTTGGTCGCCCGGATCCGGAACGAAGAGCTGGTATTGGCGAAGGAGCTCGAAGGATACCTGGAGTACATGCAGATCACCAGGTACCGTCTGATCCCTGGCGTTTGGTAACCGCTCGCTTACCGCCCCACAAGATCACGAACCATCTTTTTACTGGTAGAGGATTTTGTACACCTGCCGGCTGGTGAGAACTCTCACGACGTAGTTGCGGGTTTCCACGTAGGGGATCCTTTCCACGAATTCGTCCTCGGGCAGGCCGGGAAACCGGGTCAGCCAATCCCGCACGGCCCGGGGGCCGGCGTTGTAGGCCGCCACGGCCAGGTGGGTCTTTCCTCCGAACTCTTCCAAAAGGCGGCCCAGATACCAGCTTCCGAAACGGATGTTCAATTCCGGATCGTAAAGCTTCTGCTCCCCGAATGGGCGAACTTTCAGGCTCTTGGCGATATCCTTTCCCGTGGCCGGCATGATCTGCATCAGTCCCCGGGCCCCGGCCACGGAAAGCGCTTGGGGGTCGAAACGGCTTTCCTCCAGGATGACCGCGCTCAGGAGCGCCGGGTCGAGGTTCTGGCTCTCCGCATGCCTGTTGATCCAAAGAGGGTTGCCCAGGGGGTACGCCAAGAGCTGCACGGATTGTTCCTTCGGGGAGAGGTTCGCCCCCAAGGGGCGAACGGCGAAGTTTCTTCTCACCAGCAGGTTGGAACGATGGTATTCCCCCATCTCCCGAAAGAGCCGGGAAACCTCCAGGCGCATCTCCTCCCCCGCGCCCCCGTTCCCTTCCGTGGCTTCGAGCTCCTCCAGGGCCTCCGCAAAAAGATTCAGCCGGCTCAAAAGCCTCCCCTTTTTGAAGCGCAGGTTCCTGGCCTCTTCGGGCGCGGCGGGCGGGTTCGGGACGAAGGTCGGCGACACGTCTTGAATAGGGGCTGAATCCTTTGCCGGACGAGGGGGAGGCTCCGCGACCCATCGCCAGCTGCGTGTGGTAGGCCGCGGGGAATTCTTGGCGAAGCCGCCGGAAGGTCTCTTCCGCCAGATCCGCTTTTCCCCCTCTCTCCAGGGCTTTCCCTCTCCAGTAAAGCGCCTTCTCCGACCAAGGGGACGCCGGTTTAAACGTTTCCACCGCCTGCCAGGTTCGGACCGCCCCTTCCAGGTCCTCTTTTTGGAGCAAAAGCCACCCGGCCTTCCAGAGGCTGGGCAGCACGAGGCTCCCTTTGGGGAACTTGCCCGCAACTTCCTGGTAGGCGGCGACGGCCGCCTCCGTGTCCCCCGATCTTCGAGGATCTGAGCCCTCAGTTGAAGAACGCGGTCCCCGTAAGCGCCGGCAGGGTAGGCGGCCGGAAAGGCCTCCGCCAGTTTCAGGACTTCGTCGCCCCGGCCCAAACGTTCCAACGCGCGGCACCGCCAGTAAAAAGCCTTTTCCGCGGTCTCCTTCTGCCGGGAGTTTTGAACGCCGAGTTGAAAGGCCTCCTCGGCTTGAGCAAATTTCTTCCGCCAGAAGGAAATCATCCCCCTCTGGAAATAAAACTCGTCGATCCAGGTCTCTCCCGCGTACCCGGGCGGATAGGTCTCCCGAGGAAATCCTGCCGCCTGCTCCATTTCGCTCAAGGCGGAGTCATAAAGTCTGGCCTGATACAGGATCTGGGTGCGGCGGAATGAAACCTCGGGAGGAACCCTGACTGCCGGAACCTTTTTTTCCTTCAGCAGAGTCTCATATTTTGTATGGGCGCTTTTCGCCTTCGGGTGCAGGGGGTGCTTGAGCCAGACCTCCTGGTAAAGCCTGGCCGCCTCCGGCCAGTCCTGCGCTGTTTCCTTCATCTGCGCCAAAAGAAAACGCGCCTGCACGGCCGGGTCCCGGTTTCCATTCACCCGGATCACCTGCTCGCACAGGGAAACGGCCCCCGCCTGATCCCCCCGGTCTAAAAGGACCCCCGCCATCTGCAATTGAGCCTTGGGGATGAGGAGGCTTTGCGGGTGCTTCAAAACCAGGTCCTGAAACACCTGCAGGGCTTTTTCCTTTTCTTCCTTCATCCGCAGGGCTTCCCCGCGGTAGAACAGCGCGTAGTCCGCCAGGTCGGGAAACGCCTCTGCCGCCCGCGAAAAAAGGGACTCCGCCTCCGCCCATTTCTCCTGGGCCCGGGCCGCCTGCCCCTGCATGAAAAGGGATCCGGCCCGAATGCTGTCCGGGGACTCCTTTCCGAGTTTTTCGAAGACCGCCGTCGCCTGGGGGTATTTTTTCTCTTTGTAGAGGGCCAGGCCCTTTTTGAACTCTTCCTCTGCCGGGAACCCCTGGGTCCTGCCGGTCGCAGGGCTCAGGAAACATCCCAGGACAAACAGGATAAGAAAAAATCTGAACCTCCTGCTCAAAACCATCAATCCGTCATTCCGGCCAAATTTCCCATGCCCCACTTGTGGGGTGGCCTCCCCGAATTCATATAAATCCCCCCTCACCCCCCCTTTATAAAGGGGGGAATTTAGAGGCATATTTCTGATGAAGCCGGGATTCAGTTTTGGCTGATACTCCTGGATTCCGGGTCCCTCTTCGCTTACCCCGAATGACGATCCATTACTGCCTTCAGGAGTCTTGCCGGAGTCTTTCCTGAATCCCTTTTTAGAAGACATTTTCATGATTCAAATCCTGCGTCTCACTTCCTCCGGTTTCGATCCCCCGGACCCCATCTTATTCTCGCAGCCGGATCACCAGAGGATCCCCGGCTTTCAGTCCCAATCTTTCTGCGGCCGGGCCCTGATTTACCGCGATTTCCAGATTCCCCGAACTCCCGAAAAGGGCCAGGGGTTGTCCTTTTCTCCCCTCGCCGTAGGTCTTCGCGAGCTTTTCAATCCGCCACCCCCTGCCGGAGATTCGCCATTCCCGCTCCGCGAGAAGCTGCCCGTACTCCTCCCGGCCGATGTTCGTAATCAGGTTGCCGAAGGGATCGGCCCATAAAATCAGGCCGGTCAGCCGGTTCCCTTGCCGTTCGGGGCGGGGCCCCTCTGCCCGGATGAAGCCCGAAACCCGGGGTCCGAGTTTCTGCGGCGGCAGGCCCGCGGATAAATGCCCCGCCACCGGCCCGAAAAGGTCCCGACCGTGGAACGTCGCGCTCACCGGTTTGCGGAAAAATTCTTCCTGGGTGATCTCGTACCCGGCGCCTTCCCCGGGGGCGGAGAAAATCCCGGTGAAGACCCCGTTGTCCGGGCCGACGAAAAAATGTCGTCCTTTCTCAAGAACGAGGGCCCGGCGGCTCATGCCCACCCCCGGGTCTACGACCACCAGGTGAACCGTCCCCTCGGGGAACCAAGGATAGGAATTTTTCAGGACAAAAGCGGCCCGCGGGATGTCCCGGGCAGGGATCTGGTGCGTCACGTCCACAACCTGGCAGCGCGGATTCGCGCTCAGGATCGCCCCTTTCATGGCGCCCGCATATTCCGCCTGCTCTCCGAAATCGGTGATCAGGCTCACGATCCCGGATCTTTTCTCCCTTTTGTATTGGGGCATTTTGGGCGCAAGCCTTATCAGGGTTTTGGCCGTCCGAAACAGCTCAGCCGTTTGAAACCTCAATGTCAATTGCCAAGATCAAACAGGAATTTGAAAAAGGGAACGGCTTTGGGAAAAACCTGCCCTCTGCAATTTTCATTTTTCAATGAAATTCAGCTTTACTTTTCTATTCATTCTTCATGCTGCCGCAGATAGCCTTTTATGTATTCTTCCACCTCCTGCTCGGGTTTAATGACCCCGAAATGACCTTCGCAGAGGATGTCGGCTTTCAGCCCCAGGAGGATTTCCATGGACTTGCGCCAGGCCCCCAGGTCCGAGCCGAAAGATTCCGCGAAAGGACCGTGGATATCCTGGCCGAAAAGAACCCGCTTCCCGTTCCGATCCAAAATTACGGAAATAGACCCCGGGGTGTGCCCCGGCGTATGCAGGCAGAGAAGTTCTCCTTTCTCGAACTTCAGCACCTCCCGGACCTCGTTCAGCTTGTAGTCAACCCGGGTCGGAGGGAAGACGGCGTTGTACCGGTCGGCCGCGGTCCGCACCGGGTCTCCTTTTTCCATGGGGCCGGCGTCGAGTTCGTGGGCGATGATCTGGCATCCCGTCTGTTTCTTGAGCTTCGGGATCCCCCCGATATGATCGAAATGGCAGTGGGTCGCCACGACGGCGCTCAGGCTCTCCGCGCGGAAGCCGAGGGATTCCACGTTCTCCAGGATGGCGGGGATGCTCTGGCCGGCGCCCGCATCGATCAGGATCAAGTCCCCCAGGTCCACCAGGTAAACGCAGCAGTCCTCAGCCCGCGTGAGGCTGGGGGAGCCGACCAAGTAAACTCCATCGTGCACCTCTTGAATACGATTCATAGGATCAATCCTTCAGGGTCAAGATGATTTTTAGACGTAGACGGGTCGGAGATGGAAACGTGCAGAAACCTTTCTTAGAATTTAGAAAATCCCTCCGCGGGTGTCAAGAAAATAAAGGAGATCCGGTCCCCCCGGCTCGCGAAACTCCTGGGCCGGCCTCAAGGAGCCGGGATTTTGTCGGCGCGGCCGAATTCCCGGGCGGCCTCCATGAAAAAGGAGACCCGGTCCGGCGTGGCGTTGTGCGGCAACTCACATCCGGAAGAAAGGATGAAGGCCCCGCCCGGGGCGGCGGTCCGGATGCAGTTTTTCACGGCGTTTTCGATTTCCTCCTTCGTCCCATTGACGAACAGAGAGGTGGCCACGTTGCCGACCAGGGCGATCTTCTTCCGGGAAACGTGGATCATCTTTTCGAGCGAGGAGGGACTGTCCAGGCTCAGGGCGCTGATCCCGAGATTGATCAAATCCTCCATGATCGGGTCGATGTACCCGCACACGTGCATGGAGAGCCCTTTTTTCTTCCCGGCGAAGAACCGGACCAACTCCTGGTGATGGGGTTTGATGAACCGCCGGTACAGAGTCGGGGAGATCAGGCTGCACGAGCAGGCCGCCTCCCCCAGGGTCAACGAAATCCCCGTCTCCAAAAGCTTCCCTCCCAGGGCTTTCGTGACTTCCGTGGTGAAGGCCATCAGGTCATCCACGAAGCCCGGGTCGTCGATGGCGTCGAAGATCAGTTCCTGGGTTCCGCGAAGGCCGATTGCCGTGGTCCAGGGGCCGGTCACGGTGCCGGCGAGATTGGGGCCGTTGAGCGCCCGAAAGGCGGTGCGGCAGGCTTCCAGGTAAAGGGGATACCGGCCCGCCTTCTCCGGGTCCGGAACGGCCAGTTTTCCCAGGCTCTTCTTCTCGGCCAGGGCGTGCCCTTTCACCTGGGGAACCGAGTCGTCCCGGAACTCCAGTTCCGCGCCCGCCGCTTCGGCCTCCATCATGATGTCCCAGGAGATCTCGACGGCATCGTGGCCGAACCGTTCGTAGGCGAGAAGCGTCCCCTCCACCAGTTTCTTCCCGTCGGTCCAGTAGGGTTTCAGGGAACAGCGCAGGATTGTCGCCCGAAAGGCCCCGAGAATCAACCCGACCGGAATGCGGTCGGCGTAGCTTCTTTTCATGGCCGCGACGATCCGCTCGCGTCCCGTGATTTCAGCCATATCCACCCTCCTTTAAAGAAGCGCAAAGAGCAGAGAGCATAGGGCAAAGAGAAAGAATTCCTTCAAGGTCTTCCCCCTGTTCGCTGATCTCACCGATTCTGGACCCTATGCTCTCTGCTCTATGCCCTCTGCTGTTCACACAAAGGTTACGCAAAGGATCCAGACGGCCGAAAGAATCCCAAACGCCGTAAGACAATACCCCATGATCTGCCGGATGGAAAGGCCGCAGATTCCCAGCAGGGGTAGCGCCCACAAAGGCTGGATCAAATTTCCGACGATTTCCCCGGCCGTGAAGGCGTTGACCACCCGGGGGATCGACACCTGGAGGCTTTGGGCGGCTTTGCCCACGAGGGCCGCCTGGAGCTCCCACAGCCCCTCCGGGGTGGGGATGAACAAATTCAAGACGGCCGCGTTCAGGTAGGTCCAGAGAGGCAAGGTCGTCGGGGTCGCCCAGGCGGTGATCCACCCGAAAAACAGGGCCGCCAGACCCGAGGAGGCCAGCATCCCCTGGATTCCGGCATAGAAGGGAAACTGGACCACGATGCCCGAGGCGGCCTTGACCGACCGTTCGATGGACTGCAGGAAACGCAGGGGCGTCTCGTGGAGAGAAAGGGCGAGGAAGAAGACGATGAAGTTGAGAATATTCAAGTTGAGATCGAGCCCCCGGGTGTAGAACCAAAACACAATGAAGGCAAAACCCATGATCGAAATCAACCACACCGGCCACCGGCTGTGTTCCAGCCACACGCCGAACGGCATTCGGCCTTTTTGCCGCATTTCCCTCTCGGCCAGCGCCGCGAGTTCTTCGGCCCGGTCCTCCCATTCAAAACGCTGCCGAATCTCGGCCGCCGGCGCGGTCGCCTTTTCCGGGGCGGGGCAGATCAGCCCGACCCAGACCAGGACTGCGGCGGTTCCCAGCAAAAACCCGCTCAGGGCCATGGGGCTCAGGGCGGTTCGCGCCAGGGGAACGATCCCCGCCGCGGCCTCCAAGGCATGGCCGGCCCGGCTGACCTCCTGGGGTTCATAGGCGAAAATACCGAAGGTCCCGGCGGCCAGGCCGATGTAGGCGCAGGCCACCAGGAGCGGGTAGTCGATTTTTTCAATCCGCCGCCCCATTTCCCGGGCCAAAAAAGCCCCGGCCACGAGGCCGATCCCCCAGTGAACCCAGGAAAATAGGGCGATCACCAGGGTGATGAAAACGACGCCTGCGCGGGGGCTCTTGGGTATGGCGGCCAAGGAACGAAGGATTTTTTGGCCGAGGGGGACGCTGGCCACGCTCAAGCCGGCGACAACCATCAGCGTCATCTGCATGGAAAAAGCGAGAAAATTCCAAAAGCCGTCGAACCAGAAGCGGACCATTTCAAAGGGCCCCCGGTATGCCCAAAAGATGCCCAGAAAATAGGCGACAAACGTCAGAAGGACGGCGAAAAGAAACGAATGGGGGATGAAGGAAGCCACTCGGTCGTTGAAAACCTTTACGCGGCCCGGCAAGTCTTTGAGGATCATGAATTTCCCATGGCGACTTTGTCTCTGCTCAGCACCACGATAGACTATAAAAACCCGTCGCCCCAAAGTCAATGATAAAAGAGAGGTCACCGCAACCCTTCAGTCACGGGTGGCGAATTGCTATGAATAGGAGACCGTTGTAACGGCTAAGAGATGCGCCGGCCCGGGGGTCCGGACGGTCCGCTTGGAACCATGAGGCGCTGGTTTCTTCGTGGACGAGGCGGGGGCCAAGGCCTCCGCCTCCCCTTGCGGAGAATAGGTATTTTCTCCGGGTCTCTGCCTATCCCGACCGATGCTTCCGGCGCGTACCGCCCGAACCCCCAGGCCACAACAAAACCTGCCCTGGGCCCCCCGTCACTGAATGGGTACGGCAGGGCTTCATTCTGAGTTGACAAAACCAAAGCCATAGGTTATACGTGATAAATCGCTTTTTTGACCCGCCTGAAATTCCGCGGGGAAAAATTCGATTTGCCTGAAAAAGAAGCGGCATCTCTGCGCTTCCAATAGGTCGACTGCGCTAATGAAAAGGAGGAACGTATGAGTCAGGAAATAACCGCACCCATGGTGGGCAAGATCGTAGACATCAAGGTGAAAGTGGGGGATCAGGTTCAGGAGGACGACGAGATCGCCATCATGGAAGCCATGAAAATGGAGATGCCGATCGTGGCCCCGGCGGCGGGCGTGGTAAAGGAAATCCGAGTTTCCATCGGCCAGACCTGCGAGACCGACATGATCATCGCCATTCTCGACTAAAAGATGGGCCCCCCAGTCTTTCCGCTCTTAGTTTTCAACGGAAACACCCCTAAGAGCTTCTTGCTTTCAAGGAGGATCAAATGGATTTCAAGCTGAGCGAAGAATTGCTGGCCCTGCGGGAGACGGCCAGGGATTTCGCCGATAAGGAGATCGTCCCCTTTGTGGAAAAGTGGGAAGAGCAGAGCTACTTCCCGCGGGAAGTCATAAAAAAGATGGCCGACCTGGGTTTTTACGGGACCCTCGTCCCCGAAGAATACGGGGGAAACGGGATGGGTTTTTTGGCCGGCGCCATCGTCACCGAGGAGGTCGCCCGGGCAAGCGCCTCTTTGCGGGTAACCTTGAACATGCAGACCTTCGGCCCGGCCGTTTCGATCCTGCGCTACGGCTCGGAAGCGCAGAAGAAAAAATACCTTCCCAAGATCGTCTCCACCGAGGCCATCAGCTGCTTTGCCATTACCGAACCGAATGCCGGGTCGGACATCATGTCCATGAAGACCACGGCGATCCCGAAAGGGGATTATTTCCTCGTCAACGGCTCCAAGACCTGGATTTCCAATGCCCAGGTGGCCGACCTCTGCATCCTGTACGCCTATCATGACCCGGCCGCCAAGAGCAAAGGCCTCTCCACGTTTCTCTTGGATATGCACCTCCCGGGGATTTCGACCCGCCCCTTGAACAAGCTGGGTCTCCACTCCGCGCCCACCGGAGAAATCACGCTGGAAGACGTCAAGGTCCCCAAGGACGCTCTCCTGGGGACTCTGGGAGACGGCGTCAAGCACGTGTTCGGGTCCCTCAACCAGACCCGTCTTTCCTGCGCCGCCGGCGGAATCGGGATCGCCCAGGCCTGCCTCGAGGCGGCCGTGAAATACTGCAACGAGCGGTCCCAGTTCGGACAGCTGATCGGGCAGTTCCAGATGAACCAGGACATGATCGCCGTCATGGCCACCGAACTCGAAGCCGCCCGCCTCCTGGTCTACAAGGCCGCGGTCCAGAAGGACGAGGGCAACCTCGCCAACGTCCTCGAAACCTCGATGGCTAAATACTACGCCGGAGAAGTGGCGGGCAAAGCCGCGGACTTCGCCATGCGGATTCTCAGCGCCTACGGATATTCCACCGAGTATCCCGTGGCCCGCTATTACCGGGATGCAAAGTCCATTCAGATCGTGGAAGGAACGGCAAACATCCAGAAGACCATCATCGCCCTCGATCAGCTTGGAATCCGCAAAGCCAACCGGTAACGCTCAGGGTGTAGGGGGTTGGGAGTAGGGCGCAGAAGAGGGCACTGTTTTTTCCTGCACCCTGCTGCCTGCCCTCGGGGGTTTTATGCCCAAGGCATTGGAAGACATCAAAGTTCTTGATCTCTCCCGCATCCTTGCCATGCCTTACTGCAGCATGATGCTCGGCGACCTGGGCGCGGAGATCATCCGCGTGGAAAGACCGGGTACCGGGGATGAAACCCGCCAGTGGGGCCCCCCTTGGAAAGGCGACCAATCCGCCTACTACCTCAGCATCAACCGCAACAAAAAGTCCGTCACCGTCGACCTCAAAAAAAAAGAAGGGCAGGAAATCATCCGCCGTCTGGCCAAGCGAAGCGATATCCTCCTCGAGAATTTTCTGCCCGGGAGCCTGGCCGAGATGGGTTTGGATTATGAATCCATCAAAGCAGTAAACCCGGGGATCATCTATGCGTCCCTCACCGGGTACGGGCAAACCGGACCCTATCGGGCCCAGCCGGGCTGGGATTTCATCATCCAGGCCCAAGGCGGGGTCATGTCCATCACCGGAGAGCCGGACGGCCCCCCCATGAAGGTGGGGGTGGCGATCGTGGATATCACCGCCGGTTTCTTCACCTGCGCGGCCGTTCTCGCCGCCCTTCACTACCGGGAAAAAACGGGGGTCGGCCAGCGCATCGACATCGCTTTGCTGGACACGCAGGTCGCCTGGCTGGCCAACCAGGCCGGCAATTACCTCGTCTCCGGCAAAGTCCCCGGGCGTCTGGGAAACGCCCACCCCAACATCGTTCCCTATGAAACCTTTCAGGCCAAAGACGGCGTGTACCTGGCGCTGGGCGTGGGCAGCAACAATCAGTGGCAGAAATTCTGCGCCCTCGCCCGTCTCGAGCACCTCGCGAACGATCCCCGGTATGCCGCCAACCCCCAACGCGTCGAGAACCGCAAAGAGCTCGTCGCCTATCTCCGGCAGGTCTTTCTTCAAAAATCCTCGGAAGAATGGCTCAAAATTCTGACGGAAGCCGAAATCCCGAACGCCCCGATCAACACCCTCGACCGGGTTTTTGGCGACCCGCAGGTGCGGGCCCGCGAAATGCTCGTGGAGATGGAACACCCGGTCGGGGGAAAATACCCGGTCGTGGGATCGCCCATGAAGCTTTCCGAAACCCCGGTGCAATACCGGATTCCCCCCCCTTTCCTGGGAGAACACACGGAGGAAGTCCTTCGCGGAATCCTGGGGTACACCCCGGAGGAAATTGCCCGTTTGCGGGAAGAAAAAGCGATCTGAAAACCGTGCTGAAGGTTTGCCCAAATATTTTTTCTCTCCCGCGGTTTTGAACCGCCGCCTCAGGCGGTTTTGCCCCGGTTGCCGGAAATGATGCCAACCCGATTATTGGCTTCGGCTTTTTAGCCTTTTGCTGGAAGAGCCCTTTTCGACCCGATGTCGCCATGCTTGCAAAAGCAGAGCCCGCCCCGCACTGGAGGCGGGGAATCGGGTCTTTTCCGCATCCTTTTCTGCAGTCAAAAACCTTTAAAGGAGGAGCAGCAATGGTTCTCGAAAGGAAAACAACCGGGGGGTCTTGGGTCTTCATCGTAATGGTTCTCCTTCTCTGCCTCGCCGCCTCCGCCGAGGCCCAGACCAAGAGTGTCCGGCTTTCCGTGGCCACCGGTGGAACCGGCGGGGTTTACTATGTCTTCGGCGGGGGAATTGCCCAGGTCATTTCCAAAAACCTTCCGCAGGTGGAGGCCACGGCCGAGGTGACGGCTGCGTCCGTGGACAATTGTAAACTCATCCATGCCCGCAAAGCCGACATGGCCCTGGTGATGGCCGACGTGGCCTATGATGCTTTCAAGGGAACGGGGAGGTTCAAAGCGGCTCCGGGCGCGATTCCGATCCGGACTCTCGGCGTCCTCTACTCGAATTACATGCACTTTGTAACCCTGGAAGGTTCCGGGATCAAATCCATGGCCGACCTTCGGGGAAAGAGGGTCTCCACCGGCGCTCCGGGGAGCGGGACCGAGGTGAAAGCCCTTCGCGTCCTGGAAAGCTACGGGATCAACCCCGAGAAAGACCTCAGGCGGGAACGTCTGAGCGTGGCCGAATCGGCGGGGGCCATGAAAGACCGCAAGGTGGACGCCTTTGCCTGGGACGGGGGACTGCCGACCGCCGCGGTCCTGGATCTTGCCGCCACCCCGGGAATCAGGATCAAGATTATGAATAACGCCGACCATCTCGGGTTGCTCACCGAAAAATACGGGCCGGTCTATTTCAAACTGGTCATCCCGAAAACCGCTTACCCGAATATGGAGGCGGACGTATCCGTCGCCGGGGTGGCCAATGTTCTGATCTGCCACGAGAAGATGGAGGACGACCTGGCGTATCAGATCATCAAGGTCCTTCTGGAAAAACAGCCCGACTTGGTCATGGTGCACAAGGAAGCCATGCATTTCACCCTGCAAAGCGCCGGGGTCGGTTCCTCGATTCCCTTTCATCCCGGAGCCGTGAAATACTTCCAGGAAAAAGGAATCAAGATAAAATAGGAAAAGGAGATGGATGGACCCGGAGAAAAGGCCGGTGGCGGCCCCTGAAGAATTTATCACCGAAGAGCGCCTGAAAAAGGCCGCCGCTTACATCGAGGAAGAGGAGGGGCCTTCCCGCAGGCTCACCGGGAAGATGGGGATTTTCATCACCGCCGCGGCGATCCTCATGTCCCTCGTCCATCTCTACGCGGCCATCGGCGTGATCATGACCCAGATCCTGCGGGGGATTCACGTCCTGTTCGCCCTCTTTTTGATTTTCCTGGTCTTCCCCTCTTTCAAGCGCTTTCGTCATCGGGTCCTCTGGTATGACTACGTCCTCTCGGCCCTTTCGATTGCGGTCGTCGTCTACATTTTCCTGGACTTCGAGGAGTTCATCTACCGGGCGGTGACCCCCACCTCCTGGGATCTCTTCTTCGGCAGCCTTCTGGTCCTATTGGTTCTGGAGGCCACCCGGCGCACCACCAACTGGATCCTCCCCGTCATCGTCGGCTGCTTTCTGATGTACGCCTATGTCGGCCCCTGGCTCCCCTCGCCCTGGACCCACCGCGGGTACGGTCTCGACCGGCTCGTCGGTCACATGTATATGACGCTGGAAGGGATCTTCGGGGTTCCCATCGATGTCTCTTCCACCTTCATCATCCTCTTCACCATCTACGGCTCCTTCCTGGAGTTTTCCGGCGCGGGAAAGTTCTTCATCGATTTCTCCCTGACCGCCATGGGCGGAAAGCCCACCGGAGCCGGGCGGACGGTCACGCTCGCTTCCTTTCTTCTGGGCGGCCCCTCGGGGAGCGGCGTGGCCACCACCGTCACCCTGGGCTCCGTAGCCTACCCCATGCTGGCCAAGGCCGGGTACAGCCCGGAGGCCGCCGGCGGCCTCCTTTCCGCCGGGGGCATCGGCGCCATCCTCTCTCCGCCGGTGCTGGGGGCTGCCGCCTTTCTCATCGCCGAGTTCTTGAAAATTTCCTACCTTGACGTGATCGTTATGGCCTGCATCCCCACCATCCTTTACTACTGGGCTATCTTTCTGATGGTGGAATTTGACGCCAAGAAATTCGGGGCCAAGGTCATCGCCTTCGACCACACGCTGACCCTCTGGCAGCTGACCCGCCTCTACGGGTTCCACTTTCTTTCCCTCATCGCCATCGTGGGGATCATGGTTTTTGGGTTCACCCCGATCCTGGCGGTTTTCTGGTCGATCGTCATCGCTTTTGCCGTGAGCTTCCTCCGACCCGAAACCGCGCTAATTCCCCGGAAGCTGATCGCCGCTTTGCGCGGGGGGGCGATCGGGGTCCTTTCGGTGGCGGCCACCTGCGCGTCCGCCGGCATCATCGTCGGGGTGGTCACCCTGACCGGGCTGGGCCTCAAGTTCAGCTCGATCGTGATCGACTACGCGGGGGGAAGCATCCTCCTGACGGCCATTTTTACGGCCTTAGTCGTCTGGGTCATCGGCCTGGCCGTTCCGGTTACGGCTTCCTATATCATCTGCGCCGTGATCGCCGCCCCGGCCTTGATCAAACTGGGCGTTCCCGACTTCGCCGCCCACATGTTCATCTTCTATTATTCCATCCTTTCCGAGGTCTCGCCGCCGACGGCCCTTTCGCCCTTTGCCGCCGCGGCCCTCACCGGAGGGGATCCCTACAAGACCACTCTCCAAGCCTGGAAATATACTCTCCCGGCCTTTCTCGTTCCTTTTAACTTCACTCTCCACCCGGACGGGGTCGCCCTCCTTCTCAAGGGGAGCGCCGGTAATATTCTCTGGACTTTTGCGACGGCGCTGGTGGGAATATTCGCTCTCGCCGCCGGCATGGACGGCTGGATGTTCAAGCGAGCGAACGCTTGGGAGCGGATCATCCTCATCGCGGCCGGCGTGGCCCTCGTCTACCCGGCCTTGACTTTTGACGCCGTTGGCTTAGGATTGGTGGGAATCGCCGTTTTTTCCCAGAAATTTTTGCGCCGGAGTTCGTGACGGCTCAAGGGACCTTTTTTGTCTTTCCGGCGAAGGCCGGAATCCGGCTTTTTCAAATCTTTCTGAATTCTCCGGATTTCAGAATTGATGACTTCGTAAGAAGTCGCTCAATCGATGGTTTCAATTGTAGGGGCGCGATGCTTCGCGCCCGATATCGGGCACGCGCGGCGTGCCCCTACATGCAAGGCGCGCAAAAACTGAGGAGAGTGGCCCCTTAGGAGCCGCAACGACAAAGTTGAAGCGCAACGCCGCAGATCGACTTTTTACGAAACCATCAGAATTTGCGGGATGAATAACTTTTTGCCAAGGAATCGAAAATTGAAAGGGAGGCTTTGCCAATGTTCAAGAAGATCCTCGTTCCCCTGGACGGTTCGAAACTGGCCGAAAAAATTCTTTCGCGGGTCGAGTGGCTCGCCAAAACCCACGACGCCGAGGTCACCCTTCTGCGCGTGGCCCTGGCCGGTTCTTTTCCCGGGTCGGACCCGATCCAGCACCAACTGAGCGTGGTCCGGGAAGCCGAGGAGTATTTAGCCATGGTGGAAGGGTGGATGCGCGACGTGGGGGTCAAAGTGAACTCCGTGGTGCGCTACGGCCACGACGCCCAGGAGATCGTGGAGCACGCCCGGGACCGGAACTTCGATCTCATCGCCATGTCCACCCACGGCCGGACCGGCCTGGCTCAGTTCGTCTTAGGAAGCGTGGCCAACAAGGTCATCAACACCGCGCCGGTCCCGATCCTGCTGTACCGGCCCGCGTAACTCTTCCCCGAACCCCCCTCCCCCAGGGGAAGGAAAAACAGCAGCGGTCGTGGAAACGGGGAGGGAAAAAGAAACTGTTTTTTTCGACGCCGGGTCCATGAATCCCGAGGGAGGAGAAAAGATTGTTTCCGTCGCGCGGATGAGTCTCACATCATCCCTAATGAGCCTCGTCCGCTCGTTGAAAGCGCGCCCTCCCCATCCCCCCCAATCCCCCTTGAAAAGGCCCAAGGCAAAAGCCAAGACCTTGTGCAAAATCTCCCTGGGGTAACCCTTCAGTCAAGGGGGGAAGCCGCTACGGATTTAGGTCCGGCGTGAATAGCAGGAGGTGCCCTGGCCTGGGGGTCCGGGCGCTACGCTTGGAATCATAAGGCACTGATTTCTTCGTGGAGGGGGCGGGGGCCAAGGCCTCCCGCCGCTGATATCGGAGGCTCAGGGCTTTCTCCGAGTCTCTGCTCACCCCGACCGATGCTTCCGGCGCGTACCGCCCAAACCCCCAGGCCAACAACAAAGCCTGCCGCCCCCCGTCACTGAATGGGTACTCCCTGGGCCAAAATTCCCTTGACATACAATGACCCATTTTCTTATATTACACTTACTAAAAAGCGAATTCTCAGTGCCCAGGCGAACCCTGGAAAACCCGGCTGTTTGAGGCCGGTCTGACAAATTTCGCGTTTTTCTAAACTATAAAGCTACCGGAGGTAAGGGATGAGATCGTATTTTGAAAAGATGCAGGACTGGGGAAAGCCCGTAAAAATGAACAAGGCGAATGTGGAGGAAATTAAAAAAATCGAGCAGGAGATTGCAGAGTTGGTTCTGCAGAAGAAAAACGCAGGTATATCGCAGGAAGTAGTAAACAAGAGAGGCGAATGGACGGTCCACCAGAGGCTTGAATACATCCTGGAACCCGGCACCTGGGCTCCCCTCCATATCCTGTATGACCCGATGGATGAAGAATCGGGGACAACCGGAGTTGTGGACGGTCTCGGCAGAATCAACGGGAGGTGGTGTGTCATCATTGGTTTCGACAACAAGGTCCTCGCCGGCGCCTGGATCGCGGGACAGGCGGACAACATCCTCAGGGTTACGGACATCGCCAAGAGATTGCGGTGTCCTCTGGTTTGGCTCGTAAACTGCAGCGGCGTGAAGCTTACGGAGCAGGAAAAGGTTTATGCGAACCGAAGGGGCAACGGGACAACCTTCTTCAGGCACGCCGAACTCAATAAGCTCGGCATCCCTGTTCTGGCGGCCATCTACGGGACAAACCCGGCCGGCGGCGGGTACCAGGGGATCAGCCCGACCCTGCTTCTGGCCCACAAAGATTGCAACATCGCCGTCGGCGGCGCCGGAATCGTGAGCGGCATGGCTCCCAAAGGTTTTTTTGACGAACCCATGGCCGAGCAGATCATCGAGGCGACCCGGAAATTCAAGTCGGTCCCCCCGGGAAGGGTTGAGATCCATTATGACCACACGGGGTTCTTCAGAGAAGTGCATCCCTCCGAAGAGAGCCTTCTTGACTCATTAAAGCAATGGGTAACCAAGCTTCCCGCCTACGACTCCAGTTTTTTCAGGGTGGCGAAGCCCGCCGAGCCCAAATTCCCCGCCGAAGACCTGTACAGCATCGTGGCCTTCAACCAGAAGATGGTCTATGATGTGGAGCAGGTCATGGCCAGACTCGTGGACGGCAGCGAACACATGGAATTCAGACCCGGCTATGGGCCTGAGGTGTATACGGGACTGGCAAAGATGGATGGATTCCTCGTGGCCCTGATCGCCAACCGCCAGGGCATGCTCCCCAAAGGCTACCCGGAATATGCGCCCTATCCGGGAATCGGCGGAAAGTTTTACCGCCAGGGGCTCATCAAGCTGAACGAGTTCGTCACCTTGTGCGGCAGAGACCGGATTCCGATTATCTGGATTCAAGACACGTCGGGAATCGATGTCGGCGACATTGCTGAAAAGGCGGAACTCCTCGGCCTTGGCCAGTCCTTGATTTACTCCATCGAGCAGGCGAACGACATCCCCATGATGGCAATTATTCTCAGAAAAGGCACGGCGGCTGCCCACTACATCATGGCCGGGCCTCAGGCAAACAACAACAACGCCTTCACCCTCGGATGCGCCACCACGGAAATTTACGTCATGCACGGGGAGACGGCTGCCGTGGCCAGCTTCGCCAGAAGGCTGGTGAAAGAGAAAGATGCCGGCAAGCCCCTCGAACCGGTTATCAAATCCATGAACAAGACGGTCCAGGAGTATGTGGCCAAGTCCAGACCGGCCTACTGCGCCAAAACCGGCATGGTGGATGAGGTCGTCGCTTTCAAGGACATGAGGAAATACCTGGTTGCCTTTGCCAACTGCTGCTACCAGAACCCGGTCTCTATCACCCCGCAGCACCAGATGATCCTTCCCCGGATCATCAAAGGGTAATGGGAATGAACGCCCGCCCGCAGGGTGGATCGCCCGATCCACCCTGCTGAAATTTTCTCGATCTTACAAGGAGATTTGCAGAGATAGAAAAATAGAAAAGAACGTCCCCTTTTTTCCTCCCCATTTGAAAATAGGGAGTCCGGTCCATGGGCAAAATGAAATTACCTGTCCTCATTTGCCGGATGTATTTCTGCGAGAACGGCTATTCGGTGTGCTGGATGGTATGCGCAGAGAGCCGCTGATCTGGGTATCGGGGCCGGGCGGATGCGGCAAAACAACCCTGGTCGGCAGCTACCTCGTGGCCCGAAAAATTCCCTGCCTCTGGTACCAGGTTGACGGAGGAGACAAGGAGCCGGCCACTTTTTTCCATTACCTCGGCCAGGCGGCGAAAAGGGCTTTCCCGAAAAAGAAGACAGTGCTTCCCGCATTCACCCAGGATTTCGCCCATGGTCTTCCGACTTTCTCCCAGTGGTATTTTGAAAAGCTTTTTGGCCTGCTGAACCACCCGCCGTCTTCCCCAAAAAAAGGCGAATTGCGAGGGGATTTCCTTCTGGTCTTCGACAACTTTCATGAAGTTCCGGAGGGAAGCCCTTTACCCGAAATCATCCTTGGCGGCCTTTCCCGAATCCCCGAAGGAACCCAGATGATCGTCCTCAGCCGCAGCGATCCCCCGCCGGCCCTGGTCCGGCTTCGGGCCAATGAGGAGATGGGAGTCCTGGCATGGACCGACCTCCGTCTCGACCTGGGTGAAATAGAAGGGATCATCCGGCTCCGAAATCCTGGCGCGGCATCCTAAGAGGCGGTCCGGCAGATGCATACAGCCTCCGACGGATGGACCGCGGGACTGATCCTGATCCTCCAAAAGGCCCAAAGAGAGCGGGCTGCCTCGGAGATCCTGGAGAACCTCGGCAAGGAAGAGATTTTTGAATACTTTGCCGGGGAAATCTTCAAGAGGGCGGATTCCACCTACCAGGATTTCCTTCTTCAGACGACTCTTTTTCCGAGGATGACCGCTGGGATGGCCGAAGAGCTGACGGGCATCCCTTCCGCAGGTCAGATTCTATCCGCCCTGAGCAGGAATAATTTCTTTACCGAAAAGCGCCAGGAAGAGGAACCCACCTACCAGTATCATCCCCTGTTCAGGGAGTTCCTGGTCGCCCAGGGTCGGAAATCCTTCACCCGGGAGAGATTGCATGCGATCATCCGCAAAGCTGCCTCCTGCCTGGAAAAATACAACCGGGTGGAAGACGCAGTCCATCTCCTTCTGGAAATCAAAGACTGGGAAAGCGCTCTTCCTCTCGTCCTGAAACATGCCCCGGTTCTAAATGTGCAGGGCAGGCATGTTCTTCTGGAAGAATGGATCGGGAGCTTTCCGCCAGTAATTCTTGAAAATCAACCCTGGCTTTTATATTGGCTGGGAGTCAGCAAGTATTTATTCTCACCCTCCCTCGCCAAAACCTATTTTGAAAAAGCCTTTGACCGGTTTCACCTGGAGAATGACCTCCATGGACTATTGTCCTCTGCAAGCAGGCTTTTGGCAGCCATTGAATACGAAGGGCTCGACTACGGCTTGATGCACAGAACGCTCGCCATCCTTAAAAATATCGCCCGGGAGACAAAGGAACTTCCTTCCCCGCGGGACAAGTTCCTTCTATCCTTCAGTATATTTTTTGCCATGTTCTACAGTGAAGCGCATAACTCGGAGATCGAATACTAGGAAGAAATGGTTCTTTCCCATCTGGATAATGCCCCGGAACCTTTTTTGCGGGCCCATTCGCTATCTATTCTGACCTTCTGTCGGATGTATCTGGGTGACTTGCCGAAAGCCTCGCAGACTCTCCTCCTTTTGCGGGAGTTCCTTCGTTCCAGAGAAGCCTCCCTTATTTCGAGAATCAGAAATCGAGAGGCGGAGATTGTATATAAAATGTTCACGGGCTCGCTCGAGGAGGGACTAAAAGCCGCTTCCGAAAGCCTGGAGCTTTCTGAGGCTACGGGCGCCCGGGTCGCGCCAGCCCGCATTCTCGGCAATAAAGCTTTTATTTTGATGATCCAACGTGATTTTAAAGGGGCCAGAGGAGTACTCGAGCAAATGACTCCTCTCTTGGGGATCATGAATCCAGTGGATATTTCCTTTTATCAGATGATCAGTGCCCGACTATCTCAGTTTCTTGGGGACTTTGTCGACGGTCTATTCCATGCGGACCTTGTTTTGAGAAAGGCCCTGGAAGCCAACTACATCCGGTGGCAGTTGCCCAGTCTGATCTCCAAAGCCCATATCCTGCATCAAATGGGTAAGAAGGAAGAATCGCAGAATCATATAGCCAAAGCCTTGGAAATGGCCCAAAAAGTCCAAAGCAGGTTTTGGGAGTTTGTCGCCACTCTTGTTTCTGCCCTTTTTTCCTTGGAGCAAGGAAACGAAAAAAAGGCAATTCAACAACTCCGGTGGGGCATGGCCATGGGCCGTAAAGCGGGCTTTTTTATGCTCCTGTGTGTACACCCGATGGACTGCCATGCTCTGTGAGAAGGCCCTCGAAGCCGGGATTGAACCGGACTATGCAAAAGAAATGATCCGCCGGCTCAACCTGCTTCCTCCTGAATCCTCTTCTCCTTCTGAAAAATGGCCCTGGCAGATGAAAATCAGGACTCTTGGGCAGTTCGGAGTATGGGTTGAGGAGAAACAGATTCAATCTGCTCGCAAAGGCCAGCAAAAGCCTCTCGCCCTGCTGAAAGTCTTGATTGCCCTGGGGGGAAAAGGAATCAAGGCGGAGCAGATCTCGGACCCGCTTTGGCCTGACGCCGATGGAGATGATGCCCACCATTCCCTGGTGACAAATTTGCACCGCCTCCGCCAGTTGATTGGGAATGAAAAGGCCCTTCATTTATCGGAAGGACGTTTGAGTCTGGATGATCGATACTGCTGGGTGGATGTTTGGGTGTTTGAACGTTTCCTGGAAGAGGCTGAAAATGCGAGGCAAAAGGGAAGCCTAAAAAAAGCGGGGCAATATTTCGATGAAGCGGCATCCCTTTACAGAGGTCCGTTTCTCTCGGGAGAAATAGATGAACCCTGGTTGATATCCCCCCGGGAGCGGTTGAAAAGCAAGTTCTTGAGAGGATTGATTTGGCTCGGCTCTCACTTGCAAAACTCAAAAGAATGCGAAAAAGCCGTCGAAACATATCTTCGCGGCCTCGAGATCGACAACGCCAAGGCGATGAATTGGCCGTCGTAGGCCGTGATTCCAAATCGGGCGACCAAGTCCAGTACCTGGGGGCGGACGGTTCGGATTCATTGTCGGCCAGGATGCCGGAGACTTTTCCCCAAACCTCCTTGGCATCCTCCGCCGCAATCTGCTTGGCTTTGATCGCCGCTGCCAGGATGTTTTGAAATCCGTACCGCCACAGCGTGGGGATGACCCAAATGGGATCTTTCTGTTCCAGCCTTTCGGCCATGGCGGCAATGATGTTTGAATCCACCACGATCATTTTCGCCCCTCGCGTTTTGCCCGATCGATAAAAGCGGCCGTCAGCGGGGTTCGAGTCCGCGCCGGGGCGGAGAAATGGACGGGCTGCAATTGCCGCATCCTTTCCTCAAACACGGCAAGGGCCTGCTGCATCATGGAACGGCCGCTTATACCCACTGGTTGGGCAAACAGCTCCCTACCGAAGCCGAATGGGAAAGGGCCGCGCGGGGAATGCAGGGAGGGCAGAAATTTGTCTTCGGGGACACGCTCGGCCCCGATCGGACCAATATCGCCGGGCTGCAGGCCACCACGCCTGTCGGGTCCTACCCTCCCAACTCCTTCGGTTTATACGACCTGACCGCCAGCGTCTGGCAATGGTGCCGCGACTGGTACGAACCGGATTATTACGCCCGGTTGCCCTCCCAAAACCCGAAAGGACCCGAAACCGGAACCCAGAAAGTCCTGCGCGGCGGCTCCTGGTTCCATAAGGACAGCTGGCGGGTCGCCGTCCGCGGGGCCGACGAGCCCTCATTGTTGTTTCGTCACCGGCTTCCGCTGCGTCCGAGATTCAAGGTAACGAAAAGAGAGAAAAACCGATCGTCCGGCCTGATCATTCGAAAAAAACAGGAGGCTCACGGTTTGCGGACTGTGGGGTGGCAGACAACGCTCTTGACACACACATTCGTTTGTGTAAAGATATGTGTGGGGGGGAACTCATGGCAACCAATCTGCAACTTGACGATCGGCTGATAAACAAGGCGTTGAACTTGGGAAAGCACCGGACAAAAAAAGCGGCTGTCACGCAGGCGTTGGTCGACTATATTCACCGCTTGGAGCAGGAAAAGATCCTCGGCCTTTTCGGAACTATCAGCTATGATCCCAAGTTTGATTATAAAAGGCAGAGGAAACGGACATGAACGTCGTGGTGGACACCAGTATCTGGTCGCTGGCCTTGCGCCGCGGGCGGCAGAAGAACGCTGGTCCTGTCCGGGAACTCCGAATATTGATCTCCGCCGGAAGGATCCTGATGATCGGGCCGATCCGGCAGGAAATCCTCTCGGGAATCCGGGAGGAAACCCAGTTTAAGGCGTTAGAGGCGCAGCTTGCCGCCTTCCCCGACTTGCTTACGGAGACGGAAGATTACGTCACCGCCGCCCGTTTTTTCAATCTCTGCCGCCGCCAAGGGGTTCAAGGCTCCAATACGGATTTTTTAATCTGTGCCGTCGCCTTTCGCAACCGATCGGCCATATTCACCACAGACAAAGATTTCACCTCATACGCCGCCCATCTCCCCATTACCCTTCATCAATACCGGCAGGACGAATAAAAGAGGGCGGGATTCAGTCGAAACAGATCCGGTCTTATCCCCTTCCGCTCTCCGCTCCTTTTCCCCTTTTGTCCTTTTCCCCTTTTGCCCGGATGAGATTTTCAAGCTTCCATTCCACCGGCAGACGCACGAGCCGTCCGTTTTTGGTTTCGAAGAGGAGATACCCATTCGCCACGCCGAAAAGGAAGAGGTCTTTGGTAATCTCCACATCTTTTTCACAATAAGCGATGACCTCCTCCATTTTCCCCTCCTTGAACCACTGCAAGGACTGCAGGCCGTCGGCGCTCTTCTCCCGGTTGAGAGTCTTGTGCGCTAAGTGGTTGAGGGAGAGGCGGTATCCCAGCTGTTTCGAGATTTCCTGCAGGAGGTCGAAGGTTTTGAGGTCCTGGAAGCGAAAAGAAGAATACCCTTTGAGGACGTGGTAGTCGAAATCCACGATATTAAACCCGACGATGAGATCGGCGGCCTTCAGCCGGTCCAGCAGCTCATGGACCCGGTCTTCGCCGAACGAGGCAAACGAATCCTCGCGGGAATCGTAAATCACCGCCGTCGCCACCCGCATGAGGTGCTTGTTCTGCCACCCCCCCACCTCCTCGGCGCTGCGCTGGGTTTCGATGTCCAGGAAGAGGATGCGGCTCTTTAACATTTCTTCTTTGAGCCATTCCGGGGGGTCAATCTTCGCCACGACTTCGGGTTCTTTCCAGATGGAATCCGGCGGAGAAAGGCTCGCTTCGCGTTTGGATGGAGATTCTTCTTTCATGGCTTCTCCTTTTCCCCTTTCCAGGTCCGTCTCCCCCAACAGGTATCCGAGCAGCTCTTCGGCCGCCCGCTTGTCCAATGGCTTGTTCCCCGATCCGCACTTGGGCGAGTGAATGCACGAAGGACAACCATCCGCACAGGGGCATTCCCGGAGCAACTCCCGGGTCTTGCGCAAAAGCTCCTCCAGGATTTCGTACCCGTGCTCGGCCAGCCCCACGCCGCCGGGGTAGCCGTCGTAAATAAAAATGCCCGGTTTTTCGAGCTGGGGATGAACCGGGTAACAGATCCCGCCCACGTCGTTGCGATCGCAGAGGACAAAGAGCGGAAATAGGGAAATGGCGGCATGCTCGATGGCGTGGATCCCGCCCATGAAGTGCAGCCCCGCTTCTTTGACCCGTTGGGAAAGATCCTCGGGCAGAACCATCCAGAGCCCCATGGTTTCGAAGATGTGGGAGGGCATTTCCACCTCGTGCACGCTCAGGAGCTCCTGGCCGAAGATCCTTCTTTTTTCAAAACCGCGCACCCGCTCGGTCACCTTCAGCTTTCCAAAACAGGCCTGAAAGTTGAAAAGCGGCCGACTGCGGACGACGCTCAGGATCTCGGTTTCCTTCTCGGAAAGGGCCTTGGTGTAATAGTCCGCTTCCGCCGCCTCGGCCCACACCTCGCGCTTCCCCTGATCCAACTGCTTGACCCGATAGGACTCGGCCTTGTGCAGGTAAATCGCGCCGGGGTGGCACTCGCTGTACACCCGGGGCGTCCCGATCTGTCCGATCACCCGCTTGCTCCCCTCCTCAAAGATCGTGTAACCCTCCCCGGCCGAGCGGATGTCCACGAAGCGGTGCGGCTGCAGGCGGTGGGAAAACCACTCCTTGCCGGAAGCGCTCTTGAGAAGCTCCCCCTCGGCCACTAACTGTTCCAGAATCGAGGCGTATTTGGGGAGCGGGAAAAGCGTCTCGTCGGTCCGCAGGGGGATTTCGGCGCCGGCGCAGACTAAATGCTTGGCCACAATCACGGGGTTGTCCGGATCGACCACCGCGCTCTCGAAGCCGCGGGTGAAAAAATCTTCGGGGTGGCGCATGAAATACTGGTCCAGGGCGTCCGGCTGGGCCAGCAGCGCCACGAGCGATTCGCGGTCCGCGCGCCCCACCCGCCCGCCCCTCTGCCAGGTGGCGGCCACGGTCCCCGGGTAGCCCACCAGGATGCACACATCCAGCCCGCCGATATCGATCCCCAGCTCCAAGGCGCTCGTGGAAATGACGCCCCACATCTCTCCGGAAACCAGCCTGGCTTCGATCTCCCGCCGCTCCTCGGGGAGAAACCCCGCCCGGTAGGAGCTCACCCGGTTCTTGAACTGCGGCCGGTCCTTCAAAATCCAGGCATGGAGAAGTTCGGTGATCTTCCGGGCCTGGGTGAAAACCAGAGTCCGAAACCCCGCGTCCAGACACTCGATGAAAAGCTTTGCCGCCAGAGTGTAGGGGCTGGCTGTCGGGTTCAGGAAGAGAAAGTGCCTCCCGGCCCTTGGAGCCCCGCTTTCCTCGATGGATTCGAAAGGGAGGCCGGTGAGCTTCTCGGCAAAATTCTTGGGGTTGGCGATGGTCGCCGAGCAGGCGATGTACTGCGGCCGGGCCCCGTAGAAGTCGCAGACCCTACCCAGCCGCCGGATCACTTGGGCCAGATGGGAGCCGAAGATCCCCTTGTAGGTGTGAAGCTCGTCAATCACCACGAAGCGGAGGTTGCGGAAAAGGCCCTCCCATTGGGGGTGGAAGGGGAGCAGGCTCAGGTGCACCATGTCCGGATTGGTGATTACGATCGGGGGAACGGATTCCCGCATCTTCCTCCGCCGGTAGCTGGAGGTGTCCCCGTCATAAATCTCGGCCTGTCCCTTCATTTGCCCCTGCAGAGAGGCGGTGAACTCCATCAGGGCTTTGCGTTGGTCCTGTTCCAAAGCTTTGAGCGGGAAGATATAAAGCGCCTTGGCCTCCGGCTCCCGCAGAACGCCTTCCAAAACCGGGAGGTTGTAGGTGAGGGTTTTCCCGCTGGCCGTCGGCGTGGCAATAACCACGTTCTTTCCCCGCCCGATTTTCTCCACAGCCGCCGCCTGATGGCTATAAAGAGAATCGATTCCCTGCCTTTTCAATATGGCGTCCAAAGCGGGGGACAGCGGATGCTTGGGCTGAGCGACCCGCGCCTCCTGAGAGGGGAAATACTGATGGTAGGCTACCTGGGGGGCGTAAAAGCGGTGCCGTTTCAGGTCTTCGACGAACTTGCGCATAAAATTTAAAGAATGGGGGCCAAGCTGATGATCTCGCAAAAAATCCGGAAAACAAGGGTTTCGTTTGTAGGGGCGTCCGGCCGGACGCCCATGATCGGCCCAGCGCCGCTCGCCCCTACATGCAAGGCGCTCAAAAACCGGGTAGCGAGCCCCCTTGGGGGCCGCAACGCCAAAGTTGCCGCACAATCCCGCTCGGAGCGGAACAGATGGACTTTTTACGGAACCATCTCTACTTTGTTCTTGAACTACACTACCAGATGTGTTAAAAAAATTCAAACAGGCGAAAAGCAGAAGAGCAGAAAATGAATTGGAACCTAAAAATTATGTTGATGGGGGGGCTGCTGCTGGTAACGCTCGGCCCTCTTCTTCTTTTGGACAACCTGGAAATTCTTTATTTTCGGGAAACCACCTGGCCCCTTCTATTGGTCGCCATCGGGTTCGGCCTCTTTTTGTGGAACCGCCGCACCCTCGCGGGATGGATCATCGGGGGAATCGGGATCATCTTTTTCGTCGTGAATTTCGTCATCTTCTTTTTCCCCGGATTTGAGGACTGGACCTTTTTGGTGGGGCCGATCATCCTCATCATCATCGGCGTCCTTCTTCTCCACCGTTCTTACCACGACAGCCGGCATCCCCGGGTCGAAACCGGATCAGCGCAAAGCCTTCCGGGAATTCACCGCCCCCCCGAAGGGACAAATGAAGGAGCAGATCAAGAAGGCCCCCGGGAGCGGCCCCTCCAGCCGCCGCCGGAGGAAAATGCGGGGATCCGCCCCGCAGATCCCGATCGCCAAACTCGACCGTGAGACGCCAAGACGCCTAACCCCAAGCGCCGGGCGCACAATCAAAAAAGGGGACCCAAGGTCCCCTTTTCCTATCGTTTCCTGGTTTTTATTCCCCCCCTCACCCCGCCCCTCTCCCCAAGGGGAGAGGGAAAATTTAAATCGGAATCTCAGCCTTCCGCTCTATGTCCGGCAGAGATCATAATCGGCCTCCTCTAATTTCCGGTTCTGTTTCCGCCATTCCTCCAGGGGAACCGAGAACTGCCGCTCGATCTTCTCCCGGAAAACCGGGCCGGAGTTGTAGGCGCAGAACGGGTACATTCGTCCGTTCGGGGCCGCGTAGTGAATCGAACACCGCTTGACGCGGTCGATGTTGTAGTTGTACGAATCCTGGAAATGCATCCCGCCGACCAAAAGCATGTTCCAGTTGAAAATGAGATCCACCCGTCTTTGCGCCTCCTTGTCCACGACCCCCTGGAAGAGCTCCAAGCAGATCTCCGGGGTGATTCCGTCTTTCGCCTCTTCCTCCCGGAAATGCTTCTTCAGGAGATGCTGGGCGCTCAGCGCCGTCAGGGCCCGGATGTTGGCGATCTTCTGCTTCACCAGGCGGTTCAGATCCATGGTGAAGCCCTCGATGTCGATCAGGCGGGTGATCGGGATGACCCTCCGGGTCTCGGGGTTGACGAAGATGTAGCTGCCGATCCCGCAGTCCGCGTGGGACGTGATCTTCATCACCTCGTATTTCCAGATGGCCGTGAGGAGCTTGGAGAAGGGCGAGGTCACCGACAGGGGGTACCAGTCCTCCAGGGTTTTGAGATATCCGGTCTGCTTTTCGAGGTCATGGGCGAGGTCCGACAAGGTGTAACGCTGCCGCTCCCTATCTTCGGTGGAAATGCGCCCGGTAAAGGCGACGGGCTGATAGCTGATTCCGCTGATGATGTCCGAGTTGTCCACCGCGAAATTGATAATGTTCCCCACCTGGTCGTCGTTGACGGTCTTGATGATCGTCGGCACCAGGACGACCCGGAGGTCCGCGGCCCGGGCGTTTTCCACGGCCTTCTTTTTCAGGTCCCAGAGCCCCTTTAGGGCCCGCGTCTTCTGGTACACCTCGTCCGAAGTCCCGTCGAATTGGAGGTAAACCGTGTAAAGGCCGGCCTCCCGGCATTGTTTTGCGAAATCCAGGCTCTTGGCGATCCGGATCCCGTTTGAAGCGATCTGAACATGGGTGAACCCCAGCCCTCGCGCCGCCCTCAAAATATCCAAGAAGCGGGGGTGGATCGTCGGCTCGCCCCCCGAGAACTGCACGCCCGGGGAAAAAACCGGTTTGACGTTCCGAGCCATCTTGAGCATGCCCACGACCTGCTCGTAGCTCGGTTCGTACACATACCCCTGCGCATTCGCGTTGGCAAAACAGATGGGGCACCGCAGATTGCAGCGGTTGGTCAGGTCCACATTCACCATGGCCGCATGGCTGACATGGAGGTTGCAGATCCCGCAGTCCTCCGGGCACACCTGGGCCCCCGTAACCTGGGGATTCAGGATTCCCTCCCCGTCTTCATAAGTCCAGCGCTCGGCCTTTTTGTAAAGCTCGGCGTCGCCGTAGACCACGTCCTTGACGAACCCGTGATCCGGGCAGGTCTTTTCCATCAAAACTTTTCCGTCCCGCTCGATAATTTTCGCCGGGATGATTTTCCCGCATTCGGGACAAAGGCTCTCCACCTGTTTGGGAAGCCCGATGGGGACATTCTGCGTCGGGGGATAATAGGACTCGACCCTTGCCTGCCCTTTCCCCATGGCCATCTTGCCCAAATTTCGGATGACTTGTCCGATAGCCATTTTTATCTCCTTATATATGCAGGATCGCTATGCGCAAATTTCTGGAACAATGCGCAAAGCCCAAATATAATAATTACAGCAAATTCGGGGCCAGAGCGAAAGCGGGCTTCCAAATTGTAACAAATTGAATTAATTTAGTATTTTTTCAATAATTCTCAGGAGGGAATGTGGGTCGAACGTCTTTGCGGGGTTTCTAAGAAATCTAAAATAATATTAGATTGTTACCGGTGCGAAACTTTTTTTCACATCTGCGAAGTCCATGATCGCACCCCTATTCCAGAAAATCCTCTTTTGAAATCCCATATTTTTTTATCAAATTCTGGAACTGGCGGCGGTCCATCCCTGCTTTTGCCGCGGAACGCAGAACGTTCCCTTTGCCCGAGCGCAGAGCCTCCATCACGAACTTCCGCTCCATTTCGGCTTTCACTTTTTGCTGGATCTCTTTTTTCATCAGTTTGAGTCTCTCCCGATCCGCAGGGATTGCGGCCGCTTCCCCCTTCTTCTCTCTCTCCTCTCCGCGGACTTCCTCCGGCAGATCCCGCGGTTCGATGACCTCCCCCGGGCACAGCACAAGAGCCCGGATCAGGGCATTCTCCAGTTCCCGGACATTTCCCGGCCAGGAGAAATCCTTCAGTATCCGGAGGGCCCCGTCGCTCACCCGGTTGGTTTTTTTCCGCAGATTGGCCCGGTGTTTGCGCAAGAAGTGGTCGACCAGGAGGGGGATATCTTCTTTTCTTTCTCGAAGGGGGGGGATGAAAATCGTGATGACTTTGAGGCGGTAATACAGGTCTTCCCGGAAAGCACCCGCTTCCACCGCCTGTTTCAGGTCTTTGTTCGTGGCGGCAAGAATGCGGTTGTCCACTTCGATATCCGCGGTTCCCCCCACCCGTTGGAGCTTCCGCTCTTCCATCATCCGCAGGATCTTCACCTGAAGCTCCCGGGGCATTTCCCCGATTTCGTCGAGGAAGAGGGTCCCTCGGTCCGCCACTTCCAGGCGGCCTCTTTTTGTCTTCAGGGCGCCGGTGAAAGCCCCCCTTTCATACCCGAAGAGCTCGCTCTCCAGGAGCGTCCCGGGGATGGCCGCGCAGTTGATCACCACAAAGGGCCGGCTGGCGCGTTCGCTCCCCACGTGGATCGCCCGCGCGACCAGCTCTTTCCCTGTTCCGCTTTCCCCCTGGATCAGCACCGTCGTTCTGGTGTCGGCTACCTGCCGGATGAGATCGATCACCCCGGTCATGAGCGGGTGGGCGCCGATGATGTTTTCCGGCCCATAGATCGATTTCAGCTCCAGCTTCAATTCCCGGTTCTCATCCTCCAGACGGGAGACCGCCAGGGTTTTTTCGATAAGGACCTCCATTTCGTCCATCTTGATCGGTTTGAGAATGTAATCGGCGGCCCCTTCCTTCATGGCCTGCACGGCGGTCTCCACGGTACCGTAAGCGGTCATGAGGATCACGGGAAGTTCAGGGGCCGCCTTGCGGACCTCCTGAAGAAGGCTCAGCCCGCTCATCCCGGGCATTTTCATGTCGGTGATCAGGAGGGAAACCTCCTGATCCTTCAAGATCTCCAAGGCCCGGGCCGCGTCCCCGCAGGTCAAAACGGCGTACCTCGGGCATAGGTTGATCTCGAAGAGGCGCTGCATCCGGGCTTCGTCGTCCACGATCAAAATTCGCGGTTTCATAAGCCTCCAACGACAATTTCACCACCGAGGGCACAGAGAACACAGAGGGAAAAATAAATCATATAAATTTTGATGACTTCGTAAAAAGTCAAATAGACCGTCACCCCGGTGAAAACCGGGGTCCAGAACGCCTTGAAATAACTGGATTCCGGCTTCCGTCGGAATGACAAAAAAGGGGATTTGCCGACTTTTTACGAGACCATCAATTTTTTAAACTCCTGCTTTTGTTTATGTTTCCTCATAAATTATTATTTTGTTACTCTGTGTTCTCTGTGCCCTCTGTGGTGAAAATTTTCTATTCGTCCGCCGGATCGGGGCCGACCGCCCCGAAACAGCCCAGCATCCCCTTGGCAACGGGGAGAGTGATGATGAACGTCGTTCCCCGGTCGTCGTTTCTTTCCACGGAAACCGTCCCGCCGTGGTTTTTCACCACCCGGTACACGATCGCCAACCCCAGCCCCGTTCCCCCCTCTTTGGTGGTGTAAAAGGGGTCGAAGATCTTCGACTCGGCCCCCGGAGGGATGCCCACGCCGGTATCGCCGACCCGGATGACCACCCCTTCCCCCGGGTTTTGGGCGAGGGAAATTTTCAGGGATCCCCCCTCCGGCATGGCTTCCAAGGCGTTGAGCTCCAGGTTCACCAGGGCCTCGCGAATCTGCTCCGGGTCTACGCCAAGGGGGGTCTTCCCCTTGGGGTACGCCTTGAGGATCTCCACCTTCTGCTCCCGCGCGGCCCCCGAAATGAGTTCGACCGTCTTTTCCAAAACCTCCCGCAGGTCCGTCTCCCGAAAGGACGGGGCTTTGGGCTTGGCAAAGTCCAGGAAGTTGGTCAGCATGTCGTTGATCCGTTCGGACTCCTCGCGGATGAAATCCAACATCTCCTGGCGCACGGTGTCGGAAACCTTCTTGTGAAGCGTTTCCACCGACCCGAGGATGATCCCCAGAGGGTTTCGGATCTCATGGACAAAAGACGCGGCCATTTCTCCGATGGCGGCCAGTTTTTCCGACTGCATCACCTGGCGGGCCTTCTCCTTGAGATCTTGGGAGAGCAGGGCCCGGGCGATCGCCAGGGCGAAGGAGGGGGCTAAGGCTTCCAGGGCTTCGATCTCCATGATCGAAAAGCTTTTGCCGGAAATTTTCTGCCCCACGAGGAGGAAGCCCGGCATTCCCTCCTCCCCTTCGAGGGGGATCGCCAGGGAGCATCCGTTCCCGATCATCTTCTGGATATCGGGATGCAGGGAGGGGTCTCTCCTGGCATATTCCACCTCCACGGCCCTCTTGGAGCGTCTCAGGTAGGCGATAAAAGGGCTGTCTTTCGGAAAGACCGCGCCTTCCCAATCGCCCTTCTGCCCCAACACGCAGTAGCACCCCGCCTCCGGTTCCAGGATCAGAACCGCCGCCTTGTCCACCGCCAAGGTTTGGGAAACGAAATCCACCGTCGTCCGCAGCAGAACCGGCAGATCCAGAATCCCCAAGACCGCCCGGTTGAACTCGATGAATTTGAGGCGGAAGCGGTGCCGCTCCCGGTAGAAGAACCGGTCCATGAGTTCCTCCACCCGCGTTTCCAGGGGGCGCAGGAGGAAAACCAGGGCCAGGACCAGCGCCGCCTCCACCAGCAGAGAGTTGGTCTCCAGTTTCCGGGCGATGATGTCGGTGACGTTTTTGATGAACAAAACGTAGATCACCAGCACCATCCCGGAGAGGACCGAGTAAACGATGGACCGGCGGATGATGAAGTGGATGTCCACCAGCCGGTATTTGACGATCGCCAGGGCGAAAAAAAAGCTGATCAGCAGGGAATAGAGGCTCGCCACGAAGAAGAAGGAGTAGCCGAACTCCACCAGGTAATTGGTGACGTGGAGGACGAGGCCGATGAGGAACATGGCCACGATGCCCCCCAGCAGGTAGAGGATCTGGAGCCTCTGGCGGGCGATTTTGCTCTGCCGGTAAGAAAGGATGAAGTTGACGACCCCCCAGGAAAAGCCGCCCAGACCGGTCAGGCTGAGGATCAGGGCCAGGATATGAGACTCCAAGGGCCCCTTGAACTCGAAGACATAATAAAAAATCGATCCGATTTTCAGAACCCGCCCGATGTCCACCTCCAGGAGGAGGATAAAAGGGGCAAGAAAGGCGACGGGGCCGATATAAAGCAGGATGCTCCGCCAGCCGTCGAGAAAATGCGTCAGGCGCTGGGGAAAGACATAGGAGAAGTGGAGGAAAAAAATCGGGAAAAGAAAAACTCCGGCGAAGATGACTTTGACCCCGATCAGGGCGGTGGCATGGAAATCGCTCTGGATCATGATCAGTTCCCCGATGTTCCAGGCGACGAAGGAAAGCATGAGGAGGGTAAAGACCTGGTTCACCACGCCTCTGGGATTGTTGAAAAAAACAATCAGGCAGAGGGTGAGGTTGATGGCCAAAGTCAGCGCTGCGGGTATGGCGAAAATGCTCATGGCAAATCGGCTAAAACCCCTGCGGCGATTTTTGCCCCATTTTACCGCATCTCGACGATTTGCTGAATAAAAATCGGAGAAAGATCGTAATCCTTCAGTCAAGGGTGGGAAGCCGCTACGGATTCAGGTCCGGCGTGAAAACCAGGAGGTGCCCTGGCCTGGGGGTCCGGACGCTACGCTTGGAATCATAAGGCGCTGATTTCTTCGTGGAGGGGGCGGGGGCCAAGGCCTCCCGCCGCTGAGATCGGAGTCTCAGGGCTTTCTCCGAGTCTCTGCTCATCCCGACCGATGCTTCCGGCGCGTACCGCCCAAATCCCCAGGCGAACAACAAAGCCTGCCACCCCCCCGTCACTGAATGGGCACGAAAGATCTATGTCCCGGCAACTTGAAAACGGCTCTCATCGGCCGAGGAATTTTTCCCCGGGTCTTACCGTGAACGGTTAAAACCCTCCCCTCTCCCCGGAGGGCAAGGGAAACCTATTTAAATGATAAAAAAATCCCTCCCCCTTGAGAGACTGTGTCCCAATTGGAAAAATGACGTCATTCCCGCGAAGGCGGGAATCCAGGATTTTGAAATCATTGAGAATTAATAAAGGCTGGATGCCCGCCTTCGCGGGCATGACGAATGAAGTTATGACACAGTCTCTGACGGGGGAGGGGAAAGTGGGGGTGCTTGGGAAAAAAAGCCGTTATTGTTAACCTCCTGCGAACGGTCCGGAATTCGGCTAATTCTGCCCCAGATATTCTCTAACGACGGCTACATGCAGGGCCGTTCCGAACGGCAGCGTGTCTTCATCCAAATCGAATTTGGGGTGGTGCCCCGGATAGACGATTCCTTTCTCTTCGTTTTTCGCCCCCAGGAAGACAAAGGTTCCGGGAACCTTTTCCAAGTAAAAGGAAAAATCCTCCGACCCCATGACGGGGGTCTTGGGGAAAATCTTTTCGGCGCCCAGGATCTCCCGGGCGATTTCGACCACGAACGATGTCATTTTCTCGTCGTTGGCCGTGGCCGGGAATCTCCTGTGCAGGGTGAATTCGCAGCTGCCCCGCATGGCCGCAGCCACCCCGCGGATAATCTCCTCCACCCGCTTGGGCAGGTATTCTCTGAGTTCGGGGTTGTGAGAGCGGAGGGTGCCCCCGAACGTCGCGAAATCGGGAATGATGTTGTAGGCGCCGCCCGCCTGGATCTTGCAGATGCTGACCACGGCGCTCTCCAGGGGATCCACCTCCCGGCTCACGATCGTCTGCACGGCGCAAATCGCCTGCGAGGCGATGGCGATCGGGTCAATCGCCGCCTGGGGCATGCCTCCATGCCCCCCTTTTCCGGAGATTTTCACGTCGAAGAAATCTCCGGCGGCCATGACCGGGCCGGCTTTGTAACGCAGAGTTCCGGAAGGACAAGAGGCGTCGACATGAATCCCGAAAACCGCATTCACCTTTTCCAGGACCCCCTCGGCGACCATTTTCTGGGCGCCCTGGCCGGTCTCCTCGGCAGGCTGGAAGATGAAGACGACGTTCCCGCAGAGTTCGTTTTTCATTCCCGCCAGGATCTGGGCCGCCCCCAGGAGCATCGCCGTGTGGGCGTCGTGACCGCACCCGTGAAAAACCCCCGGGTTCTTGGACTGGAAGGGCAAATGGGTTTCCTCCGTCATGGGGAGGGCGTCAATGTCGGCCCGCAGGGCAATGGTCCTCCCGGGTTTTCCTCCCTTCAAAAAGCCCCGGACGGCGATGCCCCCGGCCATCATCCGGGTTTCGATTCCGAAGCTCTTTAAGAGTTTCTTCCACCTTCCCGGCCGTCTTAAACTCCTTCAAGGCCGGCTCGGGATTTTCATGGAAGTATCTTCGCCACTCCACAACCCTGGGCTGAACTTCTTTAGCTCTTTCCAGTGCGGATTTCAACTCGCCCATTCGTTTTTCTCCTCGGCATTTCATTTTGCAATTTGCATTTTGCCATTTTCAATTTGCAATTCTATCCGTTTGCCCTTCACCCTTCCCCCAAGTACGCCTGCCGGACGGTTTCATTCCGGCGCAGGCTTTCCGCCGAGTCGCTGAGGACCACGGTTCCGGACTGGAGGACGTATCCGCGGCCGGCCACCTGGAGGGCCATGCGGGCGTTCTGTTCCACCAGGAGGATCGTCGTCCCGCTCTCATGGAGACGGGTGATGGTTTCGAAGATGTTGTCCACCAGCACCGGCGCCAACCCCATGGACGGTTCGTCCAGGAGCAGGAGGCGAGGATTGGCCATGAGAGCCCGCCCCGTCGCCAGCATCTGCTGTTCTCCGCCGCTCAAGGTGCCCGCCACCTGGCGGCTTCTTTCCTGAAGGCGCGGAAAGAGAGAGAAGACCCGTTTCAGGGTCGTTTCGATCCAATTCCGATCCCGGATCGAAAAGGCCCCCATCTCCAGGTTTTCCAGAACCGTGAGCCGCCCGAAGATTCTCCTCCCTTCGGGAACCTGAACGACCCCCCTGGTGACGATTTCATGAGGCGGGAAAGGGGTGAGGTCTTCCCCGTCCAGGCGGATGGACCCCTGGCGCGGTTTCAGCAACCCGCTGATCGTCTTCAGGGTCGTGCTCTTCCCGGCGCCGTTGGCGCCGATGAGGGTCACGATCTCCCCTTTATTCACTTCCAGGGATACATCCTTCAGGGCGTGGATGTGACCGTAGTAGCTGTGGAGGTGGTCCACCTCGAGCATCGGCATAGAAAAAACTCTCCCCTGTCGGGAATCCCGATATCCTTGAAAAAACCCTCATGCCAGACGCGCAATCAAGAAAGGGTGTAGGGTATAGGGAGTCGGGGGTGGAAAAAGACCAGAAAAAAATTTCTTTCCTACACCCTACCCCCTGCACCCTTTCACTGGGCGGCGCTTCCCCGCCCCAGGTAGGCTTCGATCACCCCGAGGTCGCCGCGGATTTCCGCCGGAGTCCCCTCGGCGATTTTTTTGCCGTAATCCAAAACGGTGACGGTCTCGGAAATCCCCATGACCACGCGCATCTGATGTTCGATGAGCAGGATGGTGATCCCCATCTCGTCTCGCAGGTGCCGGATGAAGTCCATCATTCCCTGCGTCTCCCGGGGATTCATGCCCGCCGTGGGCTCGTCCAGGAGGAGGAGCCGGGGGCGCGTGGCCAGCGCCCGCGCGATCTCCAGCCGCCGCTGGTCCCCATAGGGAAGGTTCTTGGCCAGGAGGTCCCCCTTGCCTCCCAGATTCACGAATTTCAGGATCCGCCGGGCCTCTTCGCCCGCCGCAATTTCTTCCCTCCGCGTCGCCGGAGCGCTCAAAACGATCCCGAAAAAACCGGATTTCAGGTGGCCGTGAAGCCCCACCAGAATGTTTTCCATCACGGTCAGGTTCGGGAAAAGGCGGATGTTCTGGTAGGTGCGGGTGATGCCCAATTGCACGATCTGGTCCGGCAGCAGGCCGACCACGGAGCGGCCCTGGAAAAGGATCTCCCCGGCCTCCACCTTGTAGAATCCCGTCACGCAATTGAAGAAGGTCGTCTTCCCGGCCCCGTTCGGCCCGATCACGCTGTGGATGCTTTGCTCTCGGATCTCGAGATCGAGGTCATCCACGGCCACCAGCCCGCCGAACTGCTTTGTCGCTCCTCTCGCGATCAGAATCGCCATCGTTTCTTCCTACCGGAACCGGTCGGGACCGGAGGCGGGTCCCGCCTCCATCTCCTCCGGTTCCTCTTCGTGAAGTTCCCGGCGGCGCACCGCCTCCGGCCAGAGGCCCTCCGGCCGGAGAAGCATCATCGCCACCAAGACCGCCCCGTACACCAGAAGGCGGTATTCGGCAAATTCCCGGAGGAGTTCGGGAAGACCGACCAGGGCCACGGCTCCGAGAATCACCCCCGGAATGCTGCCCATCCCCCCGACAATGATAACGCAAAGGATGTTGATCGAGATCATCACATTGAAACTGTGCGGGTAGACGGAGCCGAGCTTGGTGGCGAAGATGGCCCCGCTCAGGGCGGAGAAACCCGCGCCGGTGGCGAAGGCCAGCAGTTTGGTGGAGACCAAGTTGATCCCCATCGCCTGGGCGACGTCCTCGTCCTCCCGGAGGGCCATCCACGCTCTTCCCAAGCGGGAATCCCGAAGGCGCCAGGAGATGAAACCGACGAGGAGGCACCCGGCGAGGATGAGGTAGTAGATTTCCTGCGGCGTGCCGAACTCCACGGCCCCGATGGAGATTTTCGGGATCTTGCCCACCCCCTGGGCCCCCCCCAGCCAGGGGCGGAGGAAATCGGAAAGAACGAGAATGCGGATGATCTCCCCGAACCCCAAGGTGGCGATCGCTAAATAGTCCCCGCGCATCTTGAGCACCGGGATGCCCAGGAGGACCCCGAAGAGCACCCCTAAAAGGATGGCGAAAGGAAGCGCGGCCCAGAACGAAAGGTTGAAAAAGCCCAATTCCGGCGAAGTCAACAGGGCAATGGTGTAGGAACCGATGGCGAAGAAAGCCACGTAGCCCAGATCCAGAAGGCCCGCGTAACCGACAACGATGTTCAGCCCCAGCCCGAGGAGGACGTAAAGGCCCACGATGGTCAGGACTTCGCTCAGAAACAACCCCAGGATCTGCGGCAGAACCAGGAGGAGGAAAACCACAAACAGCCAACCGGCCAGACGGATTCTTTTCTGCTTTGCCGGGCTGATCCGCCTGAAGCCGCTCTGAATCGCCGCTCTCTTTTTGCCCCAGAGGTACGTTGCCAACCCGATCAGGATAGTCAGAAAAACGGCCCCTCCCGGAGACAAGCCGTTGACTTCGTAGATCCAGTCGTTGATCACGGCCAGGGGGCCCCAGAGGGCGAAGGTCGGGGCAAGCAGGTCCTGGAGAACGCCCATCGCGACCAGGGACCCGCAGGCGGCGCCCAGTGTCCTGCGAAGGTGGGGGGGAGCGAGGAATAACAGACCGGACAGGAGGCCGCTTAGCGCCCCCACGCCTAAAAGCAAAAGGATCCCCGTTCCGAATTCCTGGTCGAAAGTGAGGAGCTTATAGAGGAGCGGGGAGGAGTTGATAAAGATCTTGCGCAAATTCAGGTGTCCTCCCAGGAGAACAAAAACCCCGAGGACGACTGCCGCCGTCAACCCTGCGAACATGCCGTTTAGGAGGCGGCCGAAAACCCCGGGCCCCGGGGTTTTTTTCACGGCCTGGTAGGATGCGAAAAAACTCACCGCGAGCAGGAGGGTCTGGCCCAGGGTGATCCCCTCGGCAATGATGAAGCGCTGGCTGAAGGCTTCCACCATCCCGATGAGGGAGAGGAGAACGGCCACGCCTCCGGCGATGAGGCCGATTTTCATCCCTTGTTGCCAAAGGCCGAGTCCCGGCGGCATCTTTCTGCGGTCTCCTTTCAAGCTTTTTTGACGGCTAACCGCTCCCCCAAGAGGCCGGTGGGCCGAAAGATCAGGACCAGCACGAGCATCGTGAAGGCGATGGCATCCTTGAGCTGGTACGGGGCCACGATGCCCAAGCCGTCCAGGAAGAGGCTGGGCCCGACCGACTCCACCAGACCCAAGAAGATCCCGCCCAGCATCGCCCCCGGGATGTTCCCGATCCCCCCCAGAACGGCGGCCGTGAACGCCTTAATCCCGGGGATGAACCCCATGAAGAAGTGCACCTGTTTGAACATCAGGGCGTAGAGAACCCCGGCCGCGCCGGCGGACATCCCGCCGATGACAAAGGTCGTTACGATCATGCGATCGATCCCGATCCCCATCAGGGAGGAGGCTTCCTGATCTTCGGATACGGCGCGGATGGCCTTGCCCAGCCGGGTCCGCTGGACAAAGAGATACAGAGCCGCCATCAACAGCGCCGCGGCGAGAATCACCACGGCTTGGAATTTCAGAATCCGGAAGTCGCCCATGAACCACTGCCCCTCCAGGATCTTCACGACCGGGTAGGCCTGGAAACCCGAGCCGTACAAGCCTCGAAACGTATACTGGAGAAAGAAGGAAGCGCCGATGGCGGTGATGAGGGGGACGAGGCGCGGGGCATTGCGGAGCGGCCGGTACGCCACCCGCTCCAAAAGGACGGCGATAAGCGTGGAGACGGCCATGGAAACGATGAAGACAACGCCCAGGCTCAGGATCGGGTGCTGGTCCAGGAAACCCGAAGAGGCGAAAGCGGCCGCCACAAAATAGGCCGTGTAGGGACCGCCCATGAACACCTCGCTGTGGGCGAAGTTGATCATCCGCAGGATCCCGTAGACCATGGTGTAGCCCATGGCGATGAGGGCGTAGATGCTCCCCTGGGCCAGCCCGAACACAACGAAATCAAACCAGTGATGGGATTGGTAGCGCCCCGAGGCAAGAGTGGCCGCAGACCCCCAGACGATCAGGATCAGGATCGCCCCTCCGGTGACCCACATGAAAAAATCGGCAACGGTGACCCGCTCCCGCCAGTTCTTTAGATTCATTTCTTTCCCGTCGGCCGGCCTAAGGCCGAGATCTCCCCGGTTCCAACCCTCCGAACCGGGAAATGATTCCCCAAATCGCCCCCACCCTGCCCCCCGTCAGAGACTGTGTCGCAATCCTGGTTTGTCATTGCGAGCGACCGCAGGGAGCGTGGCCATCTAATGATTTTCAATGGGTTATGAGATTTGCTTCAGTCGTTTCCCTCCTCCGCAATGACCTGACGAAACAGTCTCTCGAGAGGGAGGGATTTCTTCTCATTTCAACAGGTTTTCCCTCTCCCCCAGGGGAGAGGGAAGGGTGAGGAGCGCGAGGAATTTGTTCCCTTTACCCGCTTCCGTAACGAAGCAATAAAAGAGCCGGGTCTAATATGGCTTCCAGAAGGGGGTTTCGGGCATGGCCAATTTTTTCACATTCTCTTCCGCCGTTTTGTAGACGGCGATCCGCGGATCGGCGCAGTCGCCGTGCGAGTCACAGCTCAGGTTCCCCGTCAGGCCTTTCAAATTCTTGGTGGCGTAAAGGGCGTCGCGAAGCTGCTGTTTCCCGATATGCAGCGTTCCATCCGGCGCTTTCTTGGCGACTTTTTCGATGGCCGCGAAGATCATGAGGGCCGCGTCGTACCCGTGGGCGTGGAAGGGGGCAATGGGCTTCTCCCCGTATTTTTTCTGGTGCTTGGCTACGAAATCCTTGTACCCGGCGGCGAAGGCCGAAAAATCCGGGCTTGAATGGTACATGCCGACGGCCGTCTCGCCCGCGGCCTTGTAAAAGTCCGTGGAGAAGATGCCGTCAGCTCCCATCAGGGCGACCTTTTCCAAACCCTTCACCTCTTTCACCTGCCGGGTGATGTGCCCGCCCGCGGCGATGAAAATGGGGTAGTAAAGAAATTCCGGGCCCCCCGTGGCGATCTTGGTTAGAACCGGACGCATGTCGGTGTCGGTGGGGGCCACCGCTTCCTGGGAGGTGATGGTCCCCCCCGACTTCTTAAAGGTCTCGGCGAAAACCGCCTGCAATTGCTCGGCGTAGACGCTGCCGTCATGAATGGTGGCGGCTTTTTTCACCTTCAGCTGTTTGATGGCGAACTCGGCGGCCACGGCGCCCTGGATTTTATCGTTGTGGGCGGTCCGCAGGTACCCGTCGTAGTCAGGCCCCCTCTTGGGGTCCGTCAGATAGGGGGCGGTGTTGGAGGGGGAAACGGTGGCGATGCCGGCCTTCCAGAGAATCGGGGCTCCGGGCCGGGCTTCGCTGGAGCAGTTGGAGCCGATGGCCGCCACCACGGTGGGATCGGCCGCGAGTTTCGTGGCCGCCGCCTGCCCTCCCTCGGCATTGCACCCCGTGTCCTGAACGCTGAGCTTGATGGGGTGGCCCAGGAGTTTCCCGCCTTTGTCCGCAATGGCGATTTCGGCCCCCCGTTTGGTGTCCGTCCCCAGAGAGGCATCCGGGCCGGCTACGACCATCCAACAGGCGATGTGGACGGGCTGCCCGGCCTTGATTTTGATGACCCCCTTCTTGTCTTCGTACTTGAAGGCCTCCTTTTTCGCCTGGGCGGCTGCGTGGCCCCGGCCAAAACGGTCACAAATGCTAAGGCCAAAGCCAAAATAAAAAATCGTTTCATTTCTTCCTCCTTTCGCGATGATGGGTTTAAGAAATGGTTTTGATTACCCCAAGACAGAAAATTCCTTCTAGCCGCTCTTCGAAAAAGCGACCACCCCCTTTCGATCTTCCTTTGGAAAAATTAGGACAATCCTAAACGTTGGCTTTGATTTTGTCAAGGGAACTCTTTAACTTCCCTTCACGGTGAAAACTTACTTACAGTTTATTGCTGCAGCCCCCCAAACTCACACGGACACTGTTGTCCGCTCTGCCTGGACTTTTTCGCAAGCCGCCGGTATAATACCCCTCAAATCGCCATAAGTGAGGATAGAAGGAGAACCATTTGGGCTTCAGCTGCGGGATCATCGGACTTCCGAACGCCGGGAAATCGACGATTTTCAACGCCCTCACGGCAGCCGGCGCCCAGGTGGCCAATTACCCGTTCTGCACGATCGACCCCAACCAGGGCGTCGTCCCTGTTCCCGACGGGAGGCTGGCGAAATTGGCCGAACTTCTCCACCCCGAAAAAGTAACCCCCACGGCCCTCGAGTTCTGGGATATTGCCGGGTTGGTCAAGGGGGCGAGCCGGGGCGAGGGGCTGGGGAACCGTTTTCTCGGCCACATCCGCAACGTCGATGCGGTGGCCCAGGTAGTTCGCTGCTTCGAGGCGGAGAACGTGGTCCACGTCCACGGTTCCGTCGACCCCCGGCGCGACATCGATGTCATCCGGACCGAATTGATCCTGGCCGACTTTCAAACCGTGGAAAAGCGGCTTCAGAAAGCGGCCCACCAAGCCAAGGTGGGGGACAAAAAGGCGGCGGAGGAAATCCCGCTCCTGCAGGCCCTATACGATCACTTGGCTGCAGGAAAACCCGCCGCCGCCCTGAACCTTTTAAGCGAGGGGGAAAAAGTCCCCGCCTCCCTGGAGCTCCTGACGGCGAAGCCCCAGCTCTATGTGGCCAATGCGAGCGAAAAAGAGCTCCGGGAACGCCGGTTCATCCCTCGGGTCGAGGAGGCCGCCGCCGCCGAAGGGTCCCCGGCGGTGATCGTCTGCGGGGATCTCGAAGCGGAAATGGTCGAACTCCCGGAGGCGGAAAGGGCCGAGTTCCTGCGCGACCTGGGCCTTTCCGAATCCGCCCTCAACCAGCTCATCCGCGCCGGGTACGGGCTTCTGCGCCTCATCACCTTTTACACCACCGTGGGGCCGGAGCTCCGCGCCTGGACGCTTCCCCGAGAAACCCGGACCCCTCAAGCGGCCGGCAAGATCCACACGGACATGGAGCGGGGTTTTATTCGGGCGGAGGTCGTCTCGTTTCCCGATTTCAATGCCGCCGGGTCTATGGCCGCGGCCCGGGACAAGGGGCTGATCCGCGTGGAAGGCAAGGACTACATCGTTCAGGATGGCGATATCCTGCACATCCGCTTCCATGTCTGATGGTCTCGTAAAAAATCGATCTGCGGCGTTGCGCTTCAACCCCGCCCCGTTAGATAACGATCCCGCTTTTGGGATCCGGGGATAATCCTCCTGATTTTCGAAGGGGAAATCCCTTTTGAAAATTATCTAACGGGGTGAATCGTTGCGGCCCCTTAGGGGCCTCTCTCCTCAGTTTTTGCGCGTCTGGCATGTAGGGGCACGCCGCGCGTGCCCGATATCGGGCGCGAAGCATCGCGCCCCTACAATTGAAACTATCGTTCCGGTGATTTTTTGCGAGATCATCATGTTTGAAACCGGCCGCTCATCCCCTGTCCCCCGCCGGGCCAAAATCGTCCTCCCTCTCGGCCTCGCGGCCATCTCCTTCGCCTCCATTTTCATCAAGCTCTGCGACGCGCCCCCGCTGATCATCTCCGCTTACCGCCTGGGAATCGCCGGGTCGATTCTGGCGCTTTTCCATTGCCCGCAGCTGGTTCGGGAACTTAAGCTGCTAACCCGGAGGGAAATCTTTTTTTCCCTTCTCGCGGGTCTCTTTCTGAGCCTTCACTTCGCCGTCTGGATCACCTCGTTGAAGTACACCTCCGTGGCCAGCTCCGTTATCTTCGTCACCACGAACCCGATTTTCGTCGCCCTAAGCTCGGTTCTCTTCCTCCGGGAACGCCTTTCGCTTCCCCTGTTCTTCTCCATCCTCGTGGCCGTCCTCGGCGGACTTCTGATCGGCTGGGGCGATTGGGACCTCGGGAAAGAGACGGCGTACGGGGATTTCCTGGCCCTCCTGGGGGCGCTCATGGCCACGGGTTATCTCCTGACCGGGCGGCGCCTCCGCCCCAAAATGAGCCTCGGACCTTACATCACCCTCGTTTACGGCGTGGCGGGGGCCCTGCTCATCCTTTTTGCCTTCCTGAACGGAGACTCTTTTTTCGGGTATTCCTCGCGGGACTATCTCCTTTTTCTCCTTTTGGCCCTGGTCCCCCAGCTCATCGGTCACACCACTGTGAACTGGGCCCTGCGCTTTTTTTCGGCCACCCGGGTCGCCGTTTTCATCCTCGGAGAGCCGATCCTGGCCACTCTCCTGGCCTATTTTCTACTGGGGGAGCCGGTCGGCCCCAGCATCTTCCTCGGCGGAACGCTCGTCCTTCTGGGAATTTTTCTGTGTGCCCGGGAGGAAAGGAAATTGGCCCGGTAATCCTTGCGATCATCCCGCTTGGAGCGACGCATTTGTTCTTTCCCGCCCCCTGCACCCACCCCCCTACCCCCTGCCGCCTGCCTTTCCCGCCCTTTCGAGGTCCTGTTCATTTCCATTTCTTTATGATATATTTCGATGGAATTTTTGAACCGGAGGCATAGGTATGAAACGGCTTCGCGCAACCGCTTGCCCGTGGATTCTGGGGAAGCTCATCTTCATCGGCTTGCTGCTTCTGGGGTCTTCGGGGGCCCCGGCCTTTTCCCTGGAGGGCCGGGTGAAGGAGTTCACCCTGGAGAACGGGATGAAAGTCCTGTTCTTGGAAAGGCGCCAGTCGCCCACCCTGGCCCTCTACATTCGGTTCCGCGTCGGGGCATCCGACGAAAACATCGGCATGACCGGAACCGCCCATCTCCTGGAACACATGCTTTTTAAAGGGACGAAAACCTTGGGGACGAAGAATTACGCCGAAGAGCAGAAAATCCTCGTCCGTATGGATTCGATCAGCACGGCCCTCGAAGTTGAAAAGAGCAGGGGGGAAAAAGCAAGCTCGGAATACCTCAAATATTTGCAGGAGACGATGAAGTCCCTTCAGGAGGAGCATAGAAAATACGTCATCAAGGATGAGATCGAACGGCTTTACTCGCAAAACGGCGGGGTCGGGTTCAACGCCATGACCAGCGCCGACACCACCACCTATGTGGTCAGCCTCCCCTCGAATCGCCTGGAGCTTTGGGCCCGCGTGGAATCGGACCGCCTTTTGAATCCCGTTCTCAGGGAATTCTATTCGGAGCGGGACGTGGTCCTGGAGGAGCGGCGCCGGTCCATCGAGTCCCAACCGGATCGGATTCTCCTGGAAAACTTTCTGGCCGTCTCTTTCGTCGCCCACCCCTACGGCCGGCCCATCATCGGCTGGCCTTCGGATGTCCAGTCCCTGGATCGGGAGGCCACCGAGCGGTTCTTTCGAACTTTTTACTCGCCCGCCAACACGGTCCTGACGCTCGTGGGCGACGTCAAGGCGGAGGAGGCCCTGCCCGTTTTGAAGAAATACTTCGAGCGCATCCCCCGCCAGGTCCTCCCGCCCCCCTTGCGGACCGCGGAGCCGGCCCAGCCCGGCGAGCGCCGTCTCGATGTGGCCGCCGACGCAAACCCCCAGCTGATCATCGGGTTTCACAAGCCGAACCCCCCCCACCCGGACGACGGGGCGATGGAAATCATTGAAGGCCTCCTGAGCTCCGGCCGCACATCCCGGTTTTACCGGCGTCTCGTGGAAGAGGAGAAGATCGCCACGGACGTTTCCGCCGCCAACGGCTGGCCGGGAGAGCGGTATCCCAACCTATTGGTCATTTTCGCTGCCCCCCGCCATCCCCATACGGCCGGGGAGCTGGAGAAAGCGATCCTGGCCGAACTCGAACGCCTGAAGCACGAACCCGTTTCGGCGGAAGAACTCAAGAAGATCAAGAACCAGATTCAAACCGGTTTCCTGCGCCAGCTGAACTCCAACACCAAGCTGGCCTACTGGCTCTCTTACGGCCAAAGCCTTTTCGGAGACTGGCGTTATCTCGTGCGCAGGCTGGAGGCCTACGAAAAAGTCACCCCCGAGGATATCCGCCGGGTCGCGGAAAAATATTTTACCGCCCGCAACCGGACCGTGGCCACTCTAATTCGAACCGCGGATGGGGAGAAAAAATGAGGAGCGTGGACATGAAGCGGATCGTTCGGTTTTTCCTCCCCGCCTTCCTCGTGCTGGCGGCGGCATCCCTGGCGGGACCGGCCCAGGACGAGGACCTCTACAAGCATCCGCGGGACATGAAGTTTCCCCCCCTCTCGTTCACGCCGCCCCAGGTCGGCCGCGCCTACCTCCCCAACGGGATGACCGTCTTCCTCCTGGAGGACCCTGAGCTGCCTTTGATCAGCCTTTCCGTCCTGATCCGCACCGGCTCGATCCATGACCCCGCCGATAAAGCCGGGTTGGCGAAAATCACGGCGGCGGTTCTGCGCAACGGCGGGACCGACGAGCAAAGCCCGCAGGAAATCAATGAGTCTCTCGAATCCATGGCGGCGCACCTGGAATTCGGGATGAACCGCGAGTCCGGCACAGGCTCTCTTTCGGTGCAGAAAAAGGATTTTTCCAAGGCGCTGGCGATCTTTTCCCGCCTCCTCAAGCGCCCCGCCTTCCGCAGCGAACAGCTCGACCTGGCCAAAAAACAGGAAATCGAAGCCATCCGCCGCTCCAACGACGATCCGGAAGAGATCGCCTACCGGGAGTTCCGCAGGGCGCTCTATGCGGCCAACCCCCGGGGATGGGTTCCGACCCTCGAATCCGTCGAGAAAATTCAACGGGCCGATCTCCTCTCCTTTCACCGGCAATTTTTCCGGCCGAATCAGATTTTTTTAGGGGTCTCCGGGGATTTCAAAAAGGAGGAGATGATCGCCGAGCTGGAAGGAGCGTTTCAGGACTGGGAGCGCTCTTCTCTCGAGATTCCCTTTGTCCCCAGCCCCATCCCTTCCGAATCCCGGGCCGTCTACTATGTCGCCAAAGACCTCCCCCAGGCGACCCTTCTCTTGGGCCATCTTTCCATCCCCCTGGATCACCCGGACCACCTTTCTCTCCAGGTGGCCAACTTCATCCTGGGGGGCGGCGGCTTCAACTCCCGATTGACCCAGGAGATCCGCTCCAACCAAGGGCTTTCCTACGGCGTGGGCAGCTTCTATCAGGGGCGGGTCGGATACGGGGTTTTCGGCGCCTTCTGTCAGACCAAATCCTCTTCCGCCCACCGGGCCATCTCCCTCCTGTACGAGATCATCGAGGGGGTGAAGAAGAAGAAGCCGACCCTGGAGGAGATGGATTGGGCCAAGAGCACCCTCACGAACCAGTTCATCTTTTCTTTCGCCTCCTCCGCCAGCCTCGTGAGCCAGAAGATGCAGCTGGCCTATGACGGCCAGCCGGAGGACTACCTGGAAAAATACCCGCAGCGCCTCGCCGCCATCACCCTGGAAGACCTGGACCGCGCCGTGGAGAAACATCTCCACCCCGAAAGCGCCCTGCTGGTGGTGGTGGGGAAAGAGGAGAATTTCGACGGCCCCCTCTCTTCTTTCGGAACCGTAAAGCGCATCGATTTGCCCAAATACGATTGAGGATCGCCGATGAAAATTCTGTTCATCCAGCCCCCCTATCCGTTCTCCGAGTTCCCGAAGCCTTCTTATGCCCTCATGTCCATGGGGGCCGTTCTGAAGGAGCAGGGGATGGACGTGGAAGTTCTGGACCTCCTGGCGACGCGGTATTCGCCGAAAAAAATCGAGGATTGCCTGACCCGCTACCGGCCGGACCTGATCGGGGTCACCAGCGTGACCATGAATTTCCCCGCCGCCGTCCGCGTTCTTCAGACCTGCAAGGCCCTGATGCCGGGCGCCGCCGCCGTGATCGGCGGCCCGCATGTCACCTTCATGGACGAGGAAACCCTCCGCGCCTATCCCGAAGTGGACCTGGTGGTGCGCGGCGAAGGAGAGGAGACGATCCTGGAGGCGGCGAAGGCCCTGGACAGGAAGGAAGGCCTGGAGAAGGTCCTGGGGCTGACTTTCCGCCGCAACGGGGCCGTTGTCCGGACGGAGGATCGTCCCTTCATCGAAGATATCGACCGCTTGCCCCTCCCCGACCGAACCCTTTTCCCCATCTCCCGGTACCTGGCCATGCGCGTTCCGGCCAGTGTTCTCACGAGCCGCGGCTGCCCGACGGGGTGTTCGTTTTGCGTCGGGTACCGGATGACCGGGCGCAAAGGGCGGTTCCGCAACCCCCTGCGGGTGGTGGACGAAATCGAGGCCGCACGGCGCCTCGGGTTCGAGGAGGTGTGCATCGACGACGATCTCTTCACCCGCAACCGGCGGCATGTGACTGCAATCTGCGACGAGATCCTGAACCGCGGTCTGAAGCTGAAGATGTACATCTTCGCCCGGGTCGACACGGTCGACGAGCCTCTTCTCCGCAAACTCAAAGAAGCCGGCTGCGCCATGATCTGTTTCGGCCTCGAAAGCGGGAACCAGCGGATTCTCGACTTGGCCGACAAACGCGCCACCGTGGAGCGCGCGCGTTTGGCTGTGGAACTCTCCAAGGCCGCGGGCATCGCCCCCTTCGGGTCCTTCATCCTCGGCCTCCCCGGAGAAACCCGGGAAACCATGGAGGAGACCGTCTCCTTCGCCCAGAGCCTCGGAATCCCCCACGGGTTCCATCTGCTTTCCCCGTTCCCGGGAACGCGCATCCGGGAAAGGGCCTCGGAATACGGGATCAAAATTCTGACCGACGACTGGTCTCTTTACGATGCGGACCACGCAGTGACCGAGACCGAGGCCCTGAAGGCCGCGGAAGTGGAGGGCCTCGCCAAGAATTTCTTCGCGAACTTGACGGCGGAGATCGAGAGGATGAAGAAAGGGACCCTGACCGGGACGTACACCGGTCCATACCGGGAGGAGATGGAGAAAAGGCTCGAGGTGGACTTCGCCTGGAAGCTCCTTTCCGGGGATCTGCTCGAGCAGGAGGGAACCATCCCCGCAGCGGAGGCGCCCCTCCGCGAGGGGCGGCCGCAGCCGCTTGAACCGCTCGCCCGGCGGATCGCTTCCGTGCTGGACCTGCCTCAGCAATTTGTGGAAAAAATCTTAGGCCAATGGGGCGCGAAGGGGCTTATCGTTTGTCGGGAGAATCCGGCCTTTCACCGCTGGAGTTGGAGGGAATCGAGTACGGTTCGCTCTCCCCTTCAAAAATCCCTCCCTCTTCCATAATAAACCGCACGGCGTGCACGCGCCCGCAGAGCCTGCCCGTGCGGGCGATGCGGATCGAATCGGAAGCCACCACGATCCCGTCCACCCGCCCATGGAGCACCAGGGCGCCCACGTCCACCTCGCCTTGAAGGCTCCCTTTGTCGCCGATGATGAGGGTCCCGTGGCCCAGGATCTTTCCCTCCAATCGGCCGTCGAGGCGAACCTCTCCGTTGCCGAAATCCATGGAACCGACGACGGTAATCCCCTCGCCGATGAAGCTCAGGGCCTGCTTTTCCCTGCGGGCAAACCGCCCCCACATTTTTTCGCCCCCCTGTTTCCGTCCCGCCGTCATCCCGCTCCCATCCTCCAATTTCGATCAACCTAATAACTTTTGCCTCAAATGTCAACAAGAAATTTAGGGGACGTTGATGAAATATATAACTTTACAATTTCTTATACCCATGCCATATTAATTATATGCCTCGACAAGCACGTTTAGACGCCCCCGGAACTCTGCATCATCTCATGGGGCGCGCCATCGATGGAACCCCGCTTTTCCGCGACCGCAAAGATCGCGAAAATTTTCTTTCCCGGCTCCCCGCGCTTCTGAAAATGACGGGAACAACGATTTTGGCCTGGGCGTTGATGGATACCCATTTTCACCTGTTAATCCTGAGCGGCCAGCAGAAGGTTTCAAAATTCATGCGCTGCCTCTTAACTGGGTATGCCCTCTACTACAATCGAAAATACCACCGTCACGGGCATCTCTTCCAGAATCGGTTTAAATCAATCGTCTGCGAAAAGGAACCCTATTTATTGGAGCTGATTCGCTATATCCACCTGAATCCTTTACGCGCGGGAAAGGTGAAAAGCCTTTCCGAATTGGATTCCTACCCTTGGAGCGGTCATGGAGCCTTGATTGGAAAAGCGAAGAATGATTGGCAGGAAAGGGACTTCGTCTTAAGCCAATTCAGCCCGGAGTCAAAAAAGGCGGTTCGGATTTACCGTCGCTTTCTGGGAGAAGGCAAGGAACAGGGCCGAAGGGAGGATTTGATCGGAGGCGGGTTAATTCGCAGTTATGGCGGATGGTCGCGGGTGATTTCCCTGCGCGGGACATCCAATCGTCTCAACCATGATCCGCGGATTCTCGGGAAGGCTGAATATGTGGACGAAATCCTGCGGGAGGCTTCCCTGGAAGCGAGGAGGCAATTTAACACCGGGGAAAAGGGCAAATTGATTTCCCAAGCGATAACTCTGTTTTGCCGGCGAGAGGGAATCAGCGAAATGGAATTGCGCCGCGGCGGCCAAAAAAAAGCGGTATCCAAGGCCCGCGCCCAGCTCGCCTTTCAGTTGAATCGGGAGCAGGGGATTCCCATGGCCGAAATCGCCCGCGCCGCCGGTGTTTCCAGTTCGGCGATCATGAAGGCGATCAAAAAGATCGAAGGCTTAAAATGAGAAGTTTACTCTTTCACCAACGTCCCCTATTTTGGATACTTTTGGTTGGACTGGGGATTGGGTGGGGAGCCGATGCGGGGGGAGCGGGCCTGCCCAACGGGCTGAAAGTGCTGGTGGTCGAAAACCCGGGGACCACCTCGGTGGCGGTGGATCTCTGGGTGCGGGTCGGGTCCCGGGGGGAACCGGCCTCCCTCAACGGGATTTCCCATTTCATCGAGCACCTCCTCTTCAAAGGGACGGCGCGGCGGTCCGCCCAGGACATCTCCCGCGAAATCGCCTCCGTGGGCGGGTTCATCAACGCCTATACGCATTGGGAGTATACGCAGATTCACCTCTCCCTCCTCCCCGCCCACCTGGAGTTGGGGCTGGACATCCTGGCCGACATGGCCCAGAACTCGCTGATGACCGCCGAGATGGTCGAAAAGGAGAGGAAAGTCCTGCTCGAAGAAATTTCCCTGGCCAACATCTACCCTCCCAGCTATGTCCTCAACCTGGTTTCCAAGACCCTTTTCCCGCAGAATGCTCTGGCGCTCCCCATCTCCGGCACCAAGGATTCCGTCCAAGCCATCCGGCGGGAAGACCTCCTGAGCTTTTACAGGCTTCATTATGTCCCCGAGCGGGCCTTTATAACCATCGTGGGCAACGTCAACCCCCGGGAAGCCCAAGCGGCCCTGCGCACCCATTTTTCCTCCTGGACGGCCCGAAACGAACCTCCCCCCCCTGCCTCCCCTCCCTTGCGGCAGAATCGCTCCCGGGAAGTCCGGGAAAGGAAGTTCCTGGATCAGGCCATCGTGGTCCTGGCTTTGCAAGCCATGGGCCGCCACGATCTCGATCGCCCGGCTTTCGAGATCATCAACGCCGTTCTCGGCGCCGGGGGGCACTCCCGTCTCTACCAGGAAATCCGGGAGAAGAAAGCGCTCTCCTATTTAGTGGGCTCGCTGTACCACCCTCTCGCCGATACGGGCCTCTGGGCCACCTATGCGGGCACCGCCCCCAAAAACATCGACACGGTCCGCGCCATCATGTTTCAGCAGATCCGTCGGATCCAGGAGGAGCCCCTTTCCCCGAAAGAACTGGCGGACATCAAGAACTATATCCGGGGGCGAATCCTCATTCAGACCGAAAACAACTCCCGCCTATCCGACTTCATCGGACTGAGCTTTGTCAGCGGGCCCTGGGAGCACCCCCAGGAGTTTTTGACCAAACTGGAAGCGGTCACCGCCGGAGACGTAATGCGGGTGGCCCGCGCCTATCTGCGGGAAGATCAATGGAACCTCATTATCCTGAAGCCCTATCCCGGATTGACCTTCTTCCGGGACCTCCTGTAAGCTCGCCCCCGCAATCCTCATGAAATGAATCAAGAAGTTGACATCCCCTCCGTTTTCGAATAGTATAAAATATTATCTTGACTTCCCCTGTTAAAGGATGTTTAGATACTTCGATTTGATGGTTGCGCGAGAAGCTCGTCTTTCCCGCGCGCATAATGAAGCCATCATTCCGGTGACTTTTTACGAGATCGCCAATTTTTGAAAGACTTCGAATCGTTTGCGAGCCTTGTCTGCTTATTTCTGTTTTCTTCTTTGCGCCGGGATTCTCATTTTTTCTTCCGCCGACGGGGACGCTCAGGAATCTCTGCGGGTTCTGATTCACCGGGATGTTCCCCATTTTACGGTCGCGGGCGAAGAGTTGGCGCTGAAGGACCTAACCACGGGTCATCTGCTCTTTCACAATCGAAAAGGGTCGTCCCTTACCATCGAGCGCCTCCCGGGCGCGCGGCTGCGGGTTCGGGGCTCCGGGATTTCCGCCCCTTCTTTTCTGCTGACCACTTCCCGAGGTTTTTTTTCGATCAACGGCCGCCGTTTCCGGGATCAGATCCGGATCTACCCGGCGAACGCCGGCTCTCTGTGGGTCATCAACGTCCTTTCCCGGGAGGACTACCTGGCCGGCTTGGTCAACTGGGAAATCTCCTCCCAGTGGCCCCTGGAGGCGGTTAAAGCCCAGGTCGTCGCCGCCCGCACCTACGCGCAGTTTCAGAAAATGAGCCGCGGGGGGGAGTTGTTCGACGTGGAAGCCACAACCTCGGACCAGGTGTACGGAGGCATGGAAAGGGAGGACGCCCTCTCCCGGAAAGCCGTTAGGGACACGGACCGGGAGATGATTTTATTTCGAGGAGAGCCGATTTTCTCCGTCTATCATTCCTGCTGCGGAGGAAAGACCGAGTCCCCCGAATATCTCTGGCCCGGGAATTTCCCTTATCTGAAGACCATGGAATGCCCGCACTGTCTCGGGTCGCCTTATTTCGTCTGGAACTATCAGGTCGACGGGGCCCGCCTGCGGTCCGCGCTGAATTCGATGACCTCGCTGGGCTCCCGGATCGTCGGCCTCCGCCTCGGCCAAAGAAGCGAAAGCCAAAGACTCCTCCTGGTCTCCGTCCAGGGGGAAAGAGGTCGGGTGGATCTGAGCGGGCCGGACTTCCGCCGCCTCCTGGGCCGGGATCTTCTCCGCTCCACCAATTTTACGGTCAAGGAAAAAGACGGCGTTTTCATGTTCGCCGGGCTTGGCTGGGGACACGGTGCCGGCCTGTGCCAGTGGGGAATGAAAGGGATGGCGGAAAACGGGGAAGATTATCGGTCCATTCTTCGCTATTATTATAAAAATGTGACCTTCGGGAAAACCCCCGGATGAACCTGAGCGACTTCGATTACTTTCTGCCTCCGGAGCTGATCGCCCAGGAACCGGCCTTTCCCAGGGATCGCTCCCGGCTCATGATCCTGGAGCGAAAAAGCGGGAACGTGTTCCATGACCGTTTCGCCAGCCTTCCCGAGCACATCCGGCCGGGCGATACCGTCGTCCTGAACGATACGAAGGTTCGTCCCGTCCGCCTGCCGGGTAAAAAGGAAAGCGGGGGGAATATTGAAGTTCTTCTCGTCCGCAAAAATGAAGGGGATCCATCCGCCCCCGGGCCTTTCTCTGCCGCGGCAGGGGAGACCGGCGAATGGGACTGCCTGATCCAAAACGCCGGGAGGCTTCGGCCGCAGGCCGGGCTTTTTTTCGAGGAAGACGTCCGCGGGGAAATTCTGGGAAGGACCGGGGAAGGTTTCTGGAGGCTGCGCCTCCGCGGAAAAGCGGGTTTAGACGAAACCCTTGGCCGGATCGGCTATCCCCCCCTGCCTCCCTACATCAAACGGCGCAGGCGGGAGGATTTGCGAGAGATGGATTTGGATCGCTACCAAACCATCTACGCCCAAAATCCGGGGGCGATTGCGGCCCCCACGGCCGGGTTGCATTTTACCGGAGAGGTTCTTGAGAACATCCGCCGCCGGGAAGCCCGGGTCGCCTTTCTGACCCTCCACGTCGGCGTCGCGACTTTTCTTCCCGTCAAAACGGAGCGGGTCGAAAATCATCGCTTGGACCCGGAAGCGTTTGATCTGCCCGCGGAAACCGCCGCCGCCGTCAACGAAGCGAAGGGCTCGGGCGGAAGGGTTGTGGCCGTGGGCACAACCGTTGTTCGCACTCTGGAATCTTTGAGCGACGGGAACGGCCAGGTGAAACCCGGGACAGGCAGGACCGGCTTGTTCATCCTCCCGGGTCACAAGTTTCAGGCGGTGGATGCGATGGTAACGAATTTCCATCTGCCCCGCTCCACCCTGCTCGTGCTGGTTTCCGCCTTTGCCGGCAGGGAAAGGATTCTGGCGGCTTATGAAGAGGCGGTCAGGGAACGGTATCGTTTCTACAGCTACGGGGATGCGATGCTTATTAAGTGAAAAAGGGCTAAAATGCCTGAAATTTTAAACTGACACTCACACTGACACTTTTTTATTTTTATGCGGTTTGAAGTTCTAAAAAAAGATATGAAAACGAAGGCCCGGCTGGGGGTCTGCCACACGGGGCATGGCGCCTTTCAAACGCCGGCCTTCATGCCGGTGGGCACCCAGGCCACGGTCAAGGCGATGACCCCGGAAGAGCTGGAGGGGTTGAGCGCCGAGATCATCCTGGCCAACACCTATCATCTGTACCTCCGCCCCGGCCACGAGCGGGTCCGGCGTTTCGGCGGGCTGCACCCGTTCATGAATTGGAACCGGCCCCTGCTCACGGACAGCGGCGGGTTTCAGGTCTTCAGCCTGAATTCGCTGGCCAAGGTTTCCCCGGAGGGGGTGGAGTTTCAGTCTCACCTGGACGGCTCCCGCCATTTTCTCGGCCCGGAGAAAGCCATCGAGATCCAGCAGGCCCTGGGGGCTGACATTATCATGTGTCTGGACGAATGCACCCCCTACCCGGCGACCCGGGAGACGGCCGAACGGTCTCTGCGGATCACCCTGGAATGGGCAAGGCGCTGCCGGGAAGCCCACCGGGGTCCGCAACAGGCGCTGTTCGGGATCGTGCAGGGGGGCATGTATGCCGATCTTCGCGAGCAAAGCGCCGGGGCCTTGATGAAACTCGGGTTTGACGGCTATGCCCTCGGCGGGCTCAGCGTGGGCGAAGACAAGGACACCCTTTTTCGGGTGGTGGCCCATACCGCCCCCTTGCTTCCGGAAGACCGCCCTCGGTATCTGATGGGGGTCGGTCTCGTGGAGGATATCCTCCGGGCGGTTCAGCAGGGCGTGGATATGTTCGACTGCGTCCTGCCGACTCGCAACGCCCGGAACGGGGCCTTGTTTACCCGGTCCGGGAAAATCATCATCAAGAATGCGAAATATGCGGACGATCCTCTGCCTCTGGATCCGGACTGCGCCTGTTACACCTGTCGGCATTATACCCGGGCCTATCTCCGCCATCTGTACGTAGCCGAGGAGATTTTGGCCCTGCGGTTGAACACGATTCACAACCTGCATTTTTACCTGCAGTTCATGCGGGACCTCCGCCAGGCCCTCAGGGAGGAACGCTTTGAGTCCTTCCGGGACGCCCGGCTGGCCTCGGAAAATTCTGCCGGAACCCAGGCGGACGAGGAGGAGGCGACGGCTTTTCCGCCGCGCGGAAGAGTCCGTTTTTTGCGGAAACAAAGCTGCGCCGGCGCGCAGCCGAATCTTTTAAATAACCTATAAGGAGGGATTTATGTTTGCAGACGTAGCGTATGCCATGGGGGCATCGAATGGCGGAGGCGGAGGGATGGGCAGTTTGACGAGCTTTCTCCCTTTGATCCTGATGTTTGTGGTCTTCTATTTTCTCCTGATCTGGCCCCAGCAGAAAAAGGCCAAGGCGCACCGCCAGGTTCTCGCCAACCTACAGAAGGGCGACAACGTGGTGACGGCCTCGGGGATCCACGGGCAGATCACCGGTCTCACCGACACCACCGTCACTTTGGAGATCGCGGAAAAAGTTCGGATCAAAGTTTCCCGCAGCGCCGTTGCCGGGGTCGTGAAGAATCCAACCACCTGAAAAAACCCGGGGCCTCTCCGCCTCTTAGCCAAAAGGCGGGGGCCCTCCGGTCCCGGTCCCGAGGAATCGACGGTTCTCGCGGCCGGGGATCGGAATCGCCATGGGGTTTTGATCATAGGCTTATTCAAAGGAGACCAAAATGTGGCGGAGCATTCAATTGCGGGCCGGGCTGATCGTTTTGTTCCTGGCTCTCTCCATTTTTTTCTTGATTCCCACCCTCGTTGATCCCCTGCCCAAATGGTGGGTGAAATACCTGCCCACCGACAAGATCAACTTGGGATTGGACCTGCGCGGGGGCATGCACCTGCTCCTCGAAGTGGAGGTCCAGAAGGCGGTTGACAGCATGCTGGACAAGTATGCCGCCGATATCAAAGACGCCTTGACCAAAAAGGACATCCCCTTCGCCAAGGTCGAGCGCACGGCGGACGGGAAGATTTCCGTCGCCCTGACGGACGGCAAGGCGAACGACCGCTTCAACCAGCTCCGCTCGGACCAGTACCCCGGTTTAAAAGTCGCCTTCTTCCGGGAGGCGGAGGGAAAATTCCAGTATCTGCTGGAGGTCAACCCGAAAGAAGCGAAGTCGGTCGAGGAGTCGGCGGTCCGCCAGGCCCTGGAGACGATCCGCAACCGGGTGGACCAGTTCGGCGTCGCCGAACCGGTCATCGTTCCCCAGGGAGAAAAGGAAATCCTGGTTCAGCTCCCGGGGATCAAAGAGCCGCAGCGCGCCATCGAACTGATCGGCAAGACCGCTCTCCTCGAATTCAAGCTCGTGGACGAGGAGAACAGCCTGGAGGAGGCCCTCAAGGGAAACCTCCCCCCGGGCAGCGAAGTCCTCTATCAGAAGGTCGCGGATCGCGACAGCGGAGTCGTCACCCGCCGCCCCTACCTGATCAAGAAGCGGTCGATGATGACCGGGGACGTCCTCACCGACGCCCGCATGCGCATCAAATCCGACTTTAACGAATCCTATGTCTCGCTGGACTTCGACGCCCGCGGCGCCCGGCTCTTCGACCAGATCACCGCGGAGAACGTGCGCAAACGGCTGGCGATCGTCCTGGACAACAACGTATACTCCGCCCCGGTCATCCAGGAAAGGATCGGCGGGGGGAAGGCCCAGATCACCGGATCGTTCACCCCGGAGGAGGCCTCGGATTTAGCCATCGTGCTCCGCGCCGGCGCCCTTCCCGCCCCGGTGAAAATCATCCAGAACGTAACCGTCGGCCCCTCCCTCGGCCAGGACTCGATCGACAAAGGCATCCGGGCGGCGCTCATCGGCTCGCTCCTGGTGGTGATTTTTATGGCCGTCTATTACCGGATGTCGGGTTTGATCGCCGACTGGGCCTTGGTTTTGAACATTGTCTACTTGATGGGGGCGTTCGCCGCCATGCGCGCGACCCTCACTCTTCCGGGCATCGCCGGGATCATCCTGGCCATCGGAATGGCCGTGGACAGCAACGTGCTGATGTTCGAGCGGATCCGGGAAGAACTGCGACTGGGGAAAACCGTCCGCGCGGCGGTGGATGCCGGTTATGACAAGGCCCTCTTCACGATCATCGACTCCCACGTGACGACCCTGATCACCGCGATCGTTCTCTTCCAGTTCGGCACCGGGCCGATCAAAGGCTTCGCCGTGACCCTGAGCCTGGGCGTGATTATCAATCTGTTCTCCGCCCTGATCGGGACCAAAGTCATCTTCGACTGGATCAACATGAAGAAGCAGCTCAAGACTTTGAGCATTTGAAACGGAGGATCCCTTTCATGGGCATCGAACTCTTAGGAAAAACCAATATCAACTTTATCGGCGTGCGGAAATACGCCTTCATTCTTTCGGCGATTCTCGTGAGCATCGGCCTCGTGGCCTTAGTGCAGATCTGGCGCGGGCAGGCCAACCTCGGCATCGACTTCGCCGGCGGGACGGCCCTCCAGCTGAAATTTGAAAAACCCCTGAAGATGGAGCAGGCCCGGAAAGCCTTGGAAACGAGCGGTTTTCACGACAGCGAACTGCAGCACTTCACGGAAGGGAACAAGCTGCTGATCCAGGTCAAGAAACCTTTCGAAGCCAAGGAAACGAAGGTGTCGGACCAGATCGTAGCGGCTTTCTCCAAGGAATTCAAAGAAAACAAGTTCATCGTGGAAAGCATGACCGAGATCGGCCCCAAAGTCGGCAAGAGCCTCCGGGATGACGCCCTGATCGCCGTGGTGATCTCCGCCATCGGCATGATCATCTACCTGGCCTGGCGGTTTGAGTTCTCCTTCGGCGTGGCTGCGGCGGCCGCCACCTTTCACGACGTGCTGACGGTCCTGGGTCTCTTTCTCATCCTCGGGAAAGAAATCAACCTTCTTCTCGTCACCGCCCTGCTGACCCTGGCCGGTTATTCCCTGACCGACACGGTCGTGGTGTACGACCGGATCCGCGAGAACCTGCGCCTCCGCTCGAAGGACGATCTGGGCGCGGTGATGAATTCCAGCATCAACGAAGTCCTCAGTCGGACCATCGTGACCTCCCTGACCGTATTCCTGGTCTGCCTCGCTTTATTTTTCTTTGGCGGGGAAGTGATCCACGACTTCTCCTTTGCCCTTGTGGTCGGAGTCGTGGTGGGGACGTACTCCTCGATTTTCGTGGCCAGCCCGATCGTCTACGAATGGCGGAAAGGGAAGAAGGTCCGGATTCGCTCGAAGAGATAATAGAACTTCGTAAAAAATCACCGGAACGATGGATTCAATTGTAGGGGCGATTCATGAATCGCCCCTACAGCTGCGCCGCAACGATTCACCCCGTTAGATACTTTTCAACCGGACTTATCCCTTTGAATATCAGGGGGCTTATCCCTGGATCCCGAGAGCGGCTTTGTTATCCAACGGGGCAGGGTTAAAGCGCAATGCCGCTCCGAGCGGGACAGATGGACTTTTTACGAGACCATCACCTCTTTGGCGGTTTGAATTTCCTGAGCCGTTCTGCGGCCATTTGGAGGGTTTCGATCTTTTTGGGGAAGGCGAAGCGGACCTTCGATTTTCCCGACTCCGCCCGGTTGTAGAAAGCGCTTCCCGGAACGGTCGCCACGCCGAATTTTTCCACTAAATAGAAGGAGCAGGCCACGTCGTTCGCAAAGCCGAAATGGGCGATGTCGGTCATGATGTAGTAAGCCCCCCGGGGCCGATAGACCCGGAACCCCGCCTCTTCCAGAACCGGCAACAGAAAGTCCCGCCGTTCCCGGTACTCCTCCCCCAAGGTTTGGTAATAGGATCGATCCACCCGCAGGGCGGCGGCCGCCGCTTCCTGGAGCGGGTGGGCCGCTCCCACCGTCAAGAAGTCGTGGACTTTGCGCACGGAAGCGGTCAGCTTCGGGGAAGCCACCACCCACCCCACCCGCCATCCGGTCAGGCTGTACGTCTTGGAGATGGAATTGACGGTGATGGTCTGCTCGCGCATGCCGGGCAAAGAGGCCAAGGTGACGTGGCGGGCGCCGTCGTACAGGATGTGCTCGTAGATCTCGTCGGTCACGGCCAGCACCCCCCATTTCAGGCAAAGATCCGCGATGAACTGCAACTCCTCCCGGGAGAAGACCTTCCCGGTGGGATTGTTGGGAGTGTTGATGATGATGGCCTTGGTCTTGTGATTGAAGGCTTGGGCCAATTCCTTCTCGTCGAAATGCCAGTCGGGTTCGCGGAGGGTGACGAACCGGGGGGTCGCCCCGCAGAGGATGGTGTCCGGTCCGTAGTTTTCATAGAAGGGTTCGAAGACGATCACCTCTTCCCCGGGGTCCACGACGGCCAGGAGCGAAGCGATCATGCATTCCGTGGCCCCGCAGCAGACCGTGATCTCTTTTTCCGGGTCCACGGTGAGGCCGTTGTGCCAGGCGAACTTCTCGGCGATGGCCCGGCGCAGGTCGGGCGTCCCCCAGGTAATGGCATATTGGTTTGCATCCGCGAAAATGGCTTTAGCCGCCGCTTCTTTGAACTCCAGGGGGGCCGGGAAATCGGGAAAGCCCTGGGACAGATTGACCCCTTCGTGCCTCAGGCAGACCCGGGTCATGTCCCGGATGACGGACTCCGTGAAACTCAAAGCCTTTGCGGACGCATACTCCTTCATGGCCGTTCTTCTCCTCTCTACAAAAACGTAACCGTAATCATATAAAAGGATTTGATTTTCGTCAATCCTTAAGCATAAGATATATGGATGGGCAGGCGTATAATTCATCCAAAAAAAATTTTCTTTCCCTTTCCGGCGGCCCTTCTGTTATTCCTCCTTTTTGGATCCCTTTGTTTCGCCCTCTCCGACCCCGAAATCGCCGAATTGCAGAAGAGTCTTCGCGGCAAACCGGTCGGCGAGCGGATCGCCTTTTGGGCGGAAAGGTTTGTGGGCGCCCCGTACGACGAGGATCCGCAGGGGCTCTATGTCACCCGGGCGGTGATCGTCGCCGATGAAAAAATGGACTGCATGTACCTGACCTTCCGTAGCGTCGAACTCGCCTTGAGCGCCGACCCCGAGGAAGCGGTCCGGATCGCCTTGGAGAAACGTTTCCATACCCGCGGCCGGATCCAGGAGGGAAGGGTCGTAAATTACGAAGATCGTTACCAGTACGGCGAGGACATGATTGCCGGCGGAAAATGGGGGAAGGAAATCACCGCCGCCCTGGGTTCCACAAAACGGATTCAAGGGACCCGGGGAAAGGATCATTGGGATATCCTCCCGGCCAAGGGCTTCACCGGCCGTTTGAACCGTTTGAAAAGCGGCGATTTGATTTTTTTCGTCAAAGACCCCAAGAAGCGCACCGTGGGCGAGAGCGTCGGGCACATCGGCATCGTCAAAGTCGAAGAGAAGGCCGGCAGAAAATCCGTTTCCCTGATCCATGCCGGCGGTTCCAAGAACAAGGGCGGTGCCGTGAGAATGGTTCTATTGCGCGACTATCTTGTGAAGATGCCATTCATCGGCGTGCAGGTGACCCGTTTCCAATAGGTTTCTCCCAGGGGATCTCTTTTATTATTTCTCTGCGCTCTCTGCGTTCTCTGCGGTGTAATTTTTATGAAAGGTTTTTTGAATATGAAATTGGACGATCTCTGCATCAACACCCTCCGCATGCTTTCCGTGGACATGGTTCAGGAAGCCAACTCCGGTCATCCGGGAATGCCCATGGGATCCGCCCCCATGGCTTATGTGCTCTGGACAAAATTTCTCAAACACAACCCCCGGAACCCATCCTGGGCGGACCGCGACCGTTTCCTTCTTTCCGCCGGTCACGGTTCCGCCCTGCTGTATTCCCTCCTTCATTTGACCGGCTATCCCCTGCCCCTGGACGAGCTCAAGCGCTTCCGGCAGTGGGGCAGCAAAACCCCCGGCCATCCGGAACGCGGCGAAACCCCGGGCGTGGAGAGCACGACGGGCCCGCTCGGGCAGGGGTTCGCGACGGGGGTCGGAATGGCAATAGCCGAGCGCTTCCTGGCCGCAACTTTCAACCGCCCCGGCCTTTCGATCGTGGACCATTCTGTGTATGGGATCGTCAGCGACGGAGATTTGATGGAAGGCGTCGCCGCCGAGGCCGCCTCTTTGGCCGGGCATCTCAAGCTGGGAAAAATTATTTATCTCTACGACAACAACGGAATCTCCCTGGCCGGGGAGACCAAACTGGTTTTTACCGAAGACGTGAAGCGGCGTTTCGAAGCCTACGGCTGGCAGGTTCTTTCCGTGGAGGACGGAAACGATGTGGCGGCCCTCGGCAAGGCCCTTGACGCCGCCCGCCTTGAAACCGCCCGACCTTCCCTGATCTCCGTCCGCACCCGGATCGGCTATGGCAGCCCCCGCAAACAGGACACCTTTGAAGCCCACGGCGCCCCGCTGGGGGCCGAAGAGGTCGCGGCGACCAAGAAGAACTTGAGTTGGCCCCTGGAGCCCAAGTTTTTCATCCCGGAGGAATCCCTGAACCGCTTCCGGCAGGCGGTTTCGATGGGGGAAAAGGCAGAGCGCGAATGGCGGGATAAAGCGGCGGCCTATGAAAAGGCCTACCCCGATTTGTTTCACCAATGGCGGGCGCAGATGAGCGGCATCCCTCCCGCCGGCTGGGAACGAGCGCTCCCGGATTTTCCCGCCGATCCGAAAGGAATCGCCACCCGGGCGGCGGGAGGCAAAGCGCTGAATGCCCTCGCGGCCCAGGTTCCCTCCCTGCTCGGGGGGTCCGCCGACCTGAACCCCTCCACCAACACCGCCCTGAAAGGCCGGGGAAACTTCCAGAGCCCCCTTGCTAAGGAAGAAGGCGTTCAGGGGGCCGAAGCGGGCCCCTGGGGTTATTCGGGTTCGAACCTGGCCTTCGGAGTCCGGGAACATGCCATGGGATCCATTTTGAACGGAATCGCCCTGCACGGCGGCGCCCTGCCCTTCGGCAGCACCTTTTTGGCATTCTCGGACTACATGCGCCCGGCTATCCGCCTGGCCGCGCTCATGAAACTCCAGGTCGTCTATGTCTTCACCCACGATTCCATCGCCCTCGGCGAAGACGGCCCCACCCACCAGCCGATCGAGCACATTTTCAGCCTGCGGGCGATCCCGGGCCTCACGGTGATCCGGCCGGCCGACGCCAACGAAGCTGCCGAGGCGTGGAAAGCCGCCGTGGCCCGCCGGGAAGGCCCCTCGGCCCTCATCTTCTCCCGGCAGAACCTGCCGGTCATCGACCGGATCCGCTTCGGGTCCGCCGCCGGCCTGGCCCAAGGCGCCTACATCCTCGCCGACTGCGCCCCCGCCCAACCCCAGGCCGTCTTGATCGCCACCGGGTCGGAAGTCCACTTGGCCATGGAAGTCTATGAGCGAGCCCGCCAGGAAGGTTTGCGCCTCCGGGTCGTCAGCATGCCCTCCTGGGAGCTCTTCGAACGGCAGCCGGAAGAGTACCGCCTGCAGGTTCTGCCGCCGGGCGTCCCCTTGCGCCTATCGATCGAAGCGGGGTCGACTCTGGGCTGGCACAAATACGTGGGCAGCCAGGGGGAGGCTCTCGGGATCGACCATTTCGGCGCCTCCGCCCCGGCAAAAGTGCTTCTTGAGAAATTCGGCTTTACGGTTGAAAATATAATGAGAAAAATTAAAAACCTTCTCCAAAGAGCCTGAGTAACAGGAGCAGAAAATGAACGAAAATCCGGTGAAAAAACTGCAGGCCCTCGGGCAGAGCGTTTGGCTCGATAATCTGAGCCGGAATCTGCTCAACTCGGGACAGCTTAAAAAATGGATTGACGACGGGGTCACGGGGATCACCTCCAACCCCACGATTTTTCAGAAAGCCATAGCAGGCTCCCGAGATTATGACGACTCGCTGCGGGTATGGCTGGCCAAAGGAATCCGCGATGAACGGGAGCTGTTTTCTCACCTTGCCATCGAAGATATCTCCCGGGCGGCCGACCTCCTTCGGCCGGTATACGAATCCACGGGAGGCGGGGATGGGTATGTGAGCATCGAGGTTTCCCCGGATCTGGCCTACGACACGGAAAAAACCATCGCCGAGGCCAGGCATCTTTTTTCCACGATCGGCAGGAAGAATATCCTCATCAAAGTTCCGGCCACACGCCAGGGCGTCCCCGCCATCGAGAGACTGACCGCCGAGGGGGTCAACGTAAACGTGACCCTCTTGTTTTCCGTAAAGAGATATGAGGAAATCGCCTGGGCCTATATTCAGGGACTGGAGAACAGGTCTGGCCGCGGGCTGCCGCTCGGGGAAATCGCCTCGGTTGCCAGCTTCTTCGTGAGCCGGGTGGATACCCTGATTGACAAGCTCCTGGAAACCCGTATGAGCTCGTCCCGGTCGGAAGCCGAAAAGAGCAAGCTGAAAAATCTCCAGGGGCTGGCGGCCGTGGCCAATGCCCGCGTTGCCTACAAGAAGTATCGGGAGATCTTCGGAGGGCCGAGGTTCCGGGCCCTGAAAGGAGCGCGGATCCAGCGGATCCTTTGGGGCAGCACGGGGACCAAAAACCCGGCCTACAGCGACGTCAAATATGTGGATGAGCTGATTGGTTCGGATTCCATCAACACCCTGCCGGACCCGACCCTGAAGGCTTTTATGGACCACGGAAACCCCCGGATTACCATGGATGACAATTCGGCCGAGGCCGAAAATTTGTTTCCGCAACTGGCGGCTTTCCAAATCGACATCGAACGGGCGGCGGGGCAGCTGGAAGATGAGGGCGTCAAATTATTCGCCGACTCGTTTGACTCGTTGCTGAAGGATATTCGGGAAAAGACAAACTCTCTCTTACAGAAATAAACGCATCGGAATGTCTTGGCTCACGGAAACGAATTCTCAAATTATTCTGCGCTCCGCCTTCTCAAGGGCAGACACAGGAAATCCTCCCGTTCCCCCCTTTCGTATAAAAGGGGGGGCAGGGGGAATTTTCTCGAGAAGCGGATTTGATATATCCTAACCAAAAAGGGAGAACCTATGCAAATCGGAATTGTCGGACTCGGACGAATGGGAATGAACATGTGCTTTCGGCTTCTTCTGAAAGGGCACAGGGTGATTGCTTATAATCGCTCCCCGGAGAAAACCAAGGTGGTTGTGCGCAAGGGCGCAAAGGGGGCCTATGCCCTCGAAGACCTTGTCAAGATGCTGAAGCCTCCCCGCGTCGTCTGGCTGATGCTCCCCGCCGGCCAAACCACCGACGACTATATCACCCGGGTCAAGACCCTTTTGAGCGAAGGAGACATCCTCGTCGAAGGGGGCAACAGCTTTTACAAGGATGACCTCCGCCACGCCGAAGAACTAAAGCCCTATGGGATTCATTACGTGGATGCAGGGGTAAGCGGGGGGATTTGGGGGCTGAAGATCGGTTACTGCCTCATGATCGGCGGGGAGAAAAGAATGTTCCACTACCTCGAGCCCATCTTCAAGTCCTTGGCTCCCAAAGACGGGTACCTCTACTGCGGGACCACCGGGGCCGGGCATTTCGTCAAGATGACGCACAACGGGATCGAGTACGGGATGATGTCGGCCTACGGCGAGGGCTTTGAACTGATGCAAGCCTCCCCCTACGGGAAAGGGCTGGATTTCGCCAAAGTGGCCCATCTGTGGAACCAGGGGAGCGTCGTGCGCTCCTGGCTCCTTGAGCTGGCCGAGGCCGCCCTTGCAAAAGACCGAAACCTCTCCTCGCTCAAAGGGTATGTGGAGGATTCCGGGGAAGGCCGCTGGACGGTGCAGCAGGCCGTCGAACTGGCCGTCTCCGCCCCGGTCATCTCCGCTTCCGTTTTTCAGCGCTTCCGTTCGCGCAAGGCGGACACCTTCTCGGATAAGATCCTGGCGGCCTTGCGCAACGAATTCGGCGGCCACGCCGTTGTGAAGACCGGGAGGAAAGGGAAGAAATAACTCTTCCCCCTTACGAATGTTAAAAAAGAGTTTCCCCGATCCCCTCAAAACCAAAAACGGCAACCTTCTCTCCCGCGTCTTCTCCTCCGCGGAGAAAGGAAGGGGGGAGGAGAATCGGGAAGGGGTTCTCTCCCGCCTGATCGTTTTTGCCCGTTTCCCCGAGCCGGGAAAGAGCAAGACCCGCCTGATCCCGGCTTTGGGCCCGGCGGGAGCGGCCGAGCTGCACCGCCAGATGGTGGAGCACACCCTTAAACGGGCTAAGGAGTTGAGGGATCGCCTGCCCCTCTCGATTGAAATCCGCTATACCGGACGCCCGCTGGAGCCCTTTCGACGCTGGCTCGGACCGACATTTTTGTACTCCGAACAGGGCGACGGCGACCTCGGTCAGCGCATGCTTCGCTCCCTCCAAGACGCCTTCCGGATGAAGGTCAAAAGGGTTCTTCTGATTGGAACGGACTGTCCCGATCTTTCCGTCAACCTGGCGGAAGGGGCGCTGATCCTGCTGAACTCCTCGGACCTCGTTCTGGGACCCGCCGACGACGGGGGGTATTATCTGATCGGGCTCCGCCGGGTGATTCCCCAGCTCTTTCAAGAGATCCCCTGGGGGACGGAAGAGGTTTTCCGCAAAACCCGGCAGGTCGCCCAGGCGGCGAAGCTCTCCTATTCCCTCCTGCCGTCCCTCCCGGATGTGGACCGGCCGGAAGATCTTTCGGTCTGGCGCCGGCATATCCCGGGTTTCCGCGAGAAGGCGGCGGCCGAAAAACATTTCAAAGACGCCCCGCTCATCTCCATCATTATTCCCACCCTGAATGAAGAAGAAAACATCATTCCCTGCCTGGAAGCGACCGGTCAGGCCGAAAATGTCGAGCGGATCGTCGTCGATGGGGGGAGTTCGGATGGAACCGCGGACAGGGCCCAATCCTGGGGGGCAACGGTTTTGAGCGCCACCCGAGGGCGAGCTCGGCAGATGAATGCCGGGGCTCGAGCCGCGAAGGGGGAGATTCTGCTTTTTCTCCACGCCGATACGATTTTAGCAAGCGGTTTCGAAAGGCAAGTCCGCCTGCTCCTGAGCCGCCCCCGGGTTTCCGCCGGGGCCTTTTCGTTCCGCTTGGACAATTTCCGCTCCCCCAGCCTGCGCCTGATTCAAATGGCAACCAATTGGCGGTCCCGTTACCTGCAGGTCCCTTACGGCGATCAGGCGATCTTTGTGCGGACCCGCCTGTTCCAAAAAATCGGGGGGTTCCCGAATCTGCCGATCATGGAGGACTATGAGCTGATCCGCCGTCTGAAAAAGAGGGGCAGGATCCTCACCGCTTCTCTTCCCGCCGTCACCTCCGCCCGCCGCTGGCGGGTCCTCGGGATCTGGCGGACGACGTTTCTGAACTGGCTTCTCATGGCCGCCTATCTTCTGGGAATGTCGCCTTTTCGTCTCCATAAAATTGATGAACTCGTAAAAAGTCGCTCAATCGATGGTTTCGTAAAAAGCTCCAGATGCAAGGCGCGCAAAAACTGAGGAGAGAGGCCCCTTAGGGGCCGCAGCGACGAAGTTGAAGCGCAACGCCGCAGATGGACTTTTTACGAAACCATCAAAATTGCTCATCGGAAAAGGTAAGAGATATCACATGGCGTCGCTGGTCTGTGCGGATTGTCGGCGGGAATATCCGGCCGAAGAACGTATTTGGAGGTGTTTTTGCGGGGGTCTCCTCGATCTTGTTTTTCAGCCCTCGTTCCCGATCGATAAAATCCGATCCCGGAAGCCGACTCTCTGGCGCTACCGCGAAGCCATTCCTCTCGAGGAAGACCGGAATATCATTTCTTTTGAAGAGGGGTTCACCCCTCTTCTTTCGGTCGAAATAGCCGGGCGGCCCGTCTACCTGAAGCAGGACCACCTCTTCCCCACCGGCTCTTACAAGGACCGGGGGGCCTCCGTGCTCATCAGCAAAGCCAAGGAATTAGGGGTCAAAAACATCGTGGAAGATTCCTCCGGCAACGCCGGGTGCGCCGTCGCCGCCTACTGCGCGAAAGGGGAAATTTCCTGCGAAATTTTCGTTCCCGCCGACACCTCTCCGGCCAAACTCGCCCAGATCCAGCTCTACGGGGCGTCCTTGAACCGGATTCCGGGATCGAGGGAAGACACGGCCCGCGCCGTTCTCCGCGCCGCCGAAATAGATTATTACGCCAGCCATTCCTGGAACCCCTTTTTCTTTCACGGAACCAAGACCTTTGCCTTTGAAATCTGCGAGCAGTTGGGATGGAAGGCGCCGGACACGGTGATCGTGCCCGTCGGGAACGGAACCCTTCTTCTTGGCGCCCATATCGGTTTTCAGGAACTCCGGCAGACAGGCACGATCGGAACGGTCCCCAAAATCATTGGCGTGCAATCGGTTCATTGCGCCCCCTTATCACAGGCCTTCCGCCGGGAAATGAAAACCGCTCTTTCGATTCACAAGCAGAACACGCTGGCCGAAGGCATTGCCATTGCGGAACCCATCCGCGGATCGCAAATTCTGAAGGCCGTCGAGAACTCGGGGGGCTCCTTCCTTGAGGTGGAGGAGGAGGAAATCAAAAGCGCGCTGCTTACCCTTGCCCGGAAAGGCTTCTACGTCGAACCCACAGCCGCAGCCACGATCGCCGCCATCCCAAAATATCTGAGCCGGCTGAAGAAAGACGAGGACATCGTTTCCGTGCTCACGGGGCACGGCTTGAAGTCAACGGAAAAAATTCTTAAAATCCTGGGGAAAGCGCCCTGAGGGACTCAAGCCGAATGCGTTTAAGGCCCAAAATTCATCGGCCGAGCGCATTTTTGCTGAAGCGTCCATGATCGACCAGACGGAGTTCCAAAGTCTCCCCTGCCCCCGCTTTTCCAAAGAGGGGAAATTCATCCCTTTCCAAAAGGGAGACAAGGAAGGATTTCGTGGTCGGCGTTTACACGATATCTTTTCTCTATGCCCTTCGCTCTCTGCTCCATGCTCTATGCATCGTTCACTTCAGATCCATCCCTTGATCCGGTAATACATCATCCCCCCATATTCGTGGAGGATTTTCCCGAACAAGTCCAAACGCTCCAGGGGGGCGGCGGCATACCGCTCCACAGGGTCGGCCGGCGCCGGGTAGACTTTGAACCCGGCCTGCTCGAAGCAGAGGAGCGCCCGTTTCATGTGGAGGAAGGAGGTGACCAGAATAATGCTTTTCCAACGAAGCGGATCCGTAATTTTTTTCGTTTCCACGGCCTGCTCATGCGTTCTTCGGGAATCTTTCTCGACCAGGATATTTTCGGAAGGGACCTGCATCCGCCTCGCCTCCTGCGCCAAAACCGCCCCCTCGGCGACCCCGGCTTTTGGAAAAACCCCTCCCGAAAAGATGATTTTCTGGGCCTTTCCTTCGTGGTACAGCTGAACCCCCCGAACCAAGCGGTGGGAGGATGAAAGCGTCAGGTACCGCCCCCGGTTCAGCCCTCCGCCTAAAACAACGATCGCGTCGGCATGGCGGATCTCTTCTTTCATCGCCAGCGCCTTGAGCAGATACCCGGTTACCGGGGTGAACGCCACCGCCAAAACGCCCAGGAAAAACACCCACAGCAACAAGCTCGCCCAAAATAGGAATCTCCGTCCTAACGATCTGCCTTTGGCCATTTCTTCTCCCGGGAAACGAATTCTTTTTCGAGGCTTCATTATAATCGGGAAAAGGGTCGGAAACAACAAATAGGCTTAAATGCCGCAACATGTTTCGCAGAGACATCACCCTCGCCCCTCCCTCCCTCCTCGGAGGGGGAAGGTTAGGGGAATTTTTTCGAGGGGGGGGGAAAGCAAAGGGAGGAAAGCCTTTCTCAAATGTCTACGCCGAAGGGGGGCGCTGTAACCCTTCAGTGACGGGGGGCCCAGGGCAGGTTTTGTTGTGGCCTGGGGGTCCGGGCGGTACGCGCCGGAAGCATCGGTCGGGATGAGCAGAGACTCGGAGAAAGCCCTGAGACTCCGATATCAGCGGCGGGAGGCCTTGGCCCCCGCCCCCTCCACGAAGAAATCAGCGCCTTATGATTCCAAGCGTAGCGCCCGGACCCCCAGGCCAGGGCACCTCCTGCTATTCACGCCGGACCTGAATCCGTAGCGGCTTCCCACCCTTGATTGAAGGGTTACGGTTCGCTTTTTCTTTGTTCTTGACAGAGCTCTTACAATCCCTTATAAAAAACCTAAGTTTAGAATTTCAGGTTCATTCGGAAGGAGGCTGCCATGGCTGTCATTTATGAGAAAAAGGATAAAATCGCCATCATCACCGTGAATCGCCCGGAGGCCATGAATTCCATTGACCCCGAGACCAGCGAGGAACTGGGGAAAGTCTGGACGGATTTCCGCGATGACCCCAACCTTTGGGTGGGAATCCTCACCGGGGCGGGGGACAAGGCTTTTTCCGCCGGCGCCGATCTAAAAAAAATGATCCCCATGCTGGCCAGGCTTGCCCCCATTGAGCGGCGGGAACGCGAAGAGAAATTCCCCGGCCTGGGCGGGATCACCCGGGGTCTCAACATCTGGAAACCGATCATCGCCGCGATCAATGGGTTCTGTCTCGCCGGGGGCCTGGAGATGGCCATGGCCTGCGACATCCGCATTGCTGCCGAGCATGCGACCTTCGGGTTGATGGAAGTCAGCCGGGGGATCATCCCGGGAGCCGGAGGCACCCAGCGGTTGCCGCGATTAATCGGAACCACCAAGGCCATGGAGATGATCCTCCTGGCCCAGCGCGTAGATGCCCAGGAAGCCCTGCGCTTGGGTCTGGTGAACAAAGTAGTCCCCGCCTCGGAGGTCATGCCCGCCGCCCTGAAATACGCCGAAGCAATCCTGCAGAACGCTCCTCTGGCCGTGCGTGCCGCCAAGGAAGCCATTATCCGCGGCCTGTCCATGCCCCTTGAAGAAGGATTGCGCCTGGAACCGGTTATCCAGTCCTACCTTCTCCAAAGCGAAGACGCCATCGAAGGCCCCAAGGCGTTCGCCGAGAAGCGGAAACCGGTGTGGAAAGCGAAATAAGAAAGTGTCTGTAATACGCAGAGGGCAGAGAGCATAGGGCAGAGGGGAACGGCATTATTTTCGTATGGGCATTATTCTGCGGCTCTATGCTCTCTGCTCTATGCTCTATGCCAAAAAACGGAGGTTTTTTCTGATGGACGCCAAAGAATACTACCAGGCTCTCAGAGAAGTCGATGCGGCCGGGGTCGAGGAGTTGGTGAAAAAGGCCCTCGCATCCGGGCTTCCGGCGGCGAAGATCCTGAACGAAGGTCTGATCGGCGGGATGGCCATTATCGGGCAGGAGTTCAAATGCCGCGATCTCTGGGTTCCGGATGTGCTCCTTGCCGCCCGCAACATGCACCGGGGCATCGAAATTTTGAAACCCTTCTTTGCCGAGGGAACCCAGGGGGCCAAAGGAAAAATCGTCCTCGGAACCGTCAAGGGCGACATTCATGACATCGGTAAAAACTTGGTGTCCATCATGATGAGCGGCTCCGGGTTCGAAGTGATCGACCTTGGCATCGATGTTCCCCTGGAAAAATTCATGGCGGCGGCGGCGGAGCACAAACCCCAGATCATCGGCCTTTCCGCCCTTCTGACCACCACCATGATGGAAATGAGCAAGGTAATCGAGGCGGTAAAATCCAGTTCCCTTTCGCCCAAGCCCAAGGTGATGATCGGCGGGGCGCCGGTTACGGAGGCGTTTGCCAAGGAAATCGGGGCCGACGGCTATGGCGCCGACGCGGTTTCGGCGGTGGAGGGGGCATTGAAACTGGTAATAGATTTTTTCACCACAGAAAATAAGAGCTTATCCTCAAGTAAGTTCGGCTTTTTATAAATCCCTCTTCGAAAAGGTGGGACACCGGGGGATTTGCTTTAGGGCTGCCTCGGAAAATCTCCCCCAACCCCCCTTTAAATAGGGGGGAATATTATTTTGGTTGGCTAAAAAATAGGGAGAAAGATCATGGAAAAGAAAAACGGCAAGATGTCTCCAAAACGGCGGGTTTTGTCGGCCCTTTTCGGCGGCCGAAAGGCGGATCGTCCCCCGGTGGGCAATCCCACCTCCATCGTCTGTCAGGAGCTGATGGAAAAAACCGGGATCTATTTTCCCCAGGCCCATGTAGATCCAAAGCAGATGGCGGAGTTGGCGGCGGCAGGACATGAGATCCTCGGTTTCGACACCATCATGCCCGAATACAGCGTTCAGCAGGAAGCGGCCGCCCTCGGGTGCGAGATGGAATGGGGCAGCCCGTCCATGATGCCCGACGCCAAGACCCATCCCTTCCAGCGCCTGGAAGATATCGTGATTCCGGATAACATCCTGGAGAAACCCTCTTTGAAGGTCGTCCTCGAGGCTTTGAGCCTTCTGCGCCGCCAGTATGGAGACGATGTCGCCATCGTCGGCAAAGTCATGGGGCCCTGGACGATTTCCTATCATATGGCCGGGACGCAGAATTTTCTCCTCTGGGCCTTAACCGAACCCGGAAAAGTCCGCGGCTTTCTGGAAAGGCTGAAGGAAGTGACCGTTCTCTTTGCCAAGGCCCAGTTCCAGGCCGGAGCGGATATCGTGGTCCTGGCCGATCATGCCACCGGGGACTTGGTGAGCCCGAAAACCTATGAGCAGTTTCTCCTGCCCATTCACAAAGAGATGGTCCAGCGGATCGGCGGACCGTTGATCCTCCATATTTGCGGAAACTGCGGGGATCGGTTGCGCCATTTCGTGGAAGCCGGATTCGACGGGTATCACTTCGAATGGCAGGTGGATGCCAAAGAGGCGGTGCGGGTCGTTAATCACGAAATGTCTCTGGTCGGAAATCTCAACAACGCAACTACCCTCCTGCGGGGAAAGCCGGAAGATGTCTACAAACAGGCCCGATACAGCATCGAAGCAGGCGTGGATATCATCGGGCCCGAATGCGCCATCCCTCTGCAGACCCCGATCCGGAACCTCCAGGCAATCGTGGAAGCAGCCAAAGCGGGATATTAACTGAGAAAGGGGCCGAGTAAAATACCTAACCGCAGAGAGCGCAGAGATTCACTAAATAAAAAAAATTAAGTGTTTGTAGGGGCGATTCATGAATCGCCCCTACAAAAGCAGACAAAATAAAACGCCCTTTCCCCGGATCCGGAAAAAGGGCGTTTTTTCTTTAAGCCATTTGCCATAAGCCAAAAGCTACCCGTATCGCTTCACGATCTCACATTTTACTTGGGAGCCAGAGAATGATGTCCGGGAAAATAATCACCAAGGCGGTCCCGATCGCCTGGAGGACGAGGAATGGGATGACCCCCTTGATAATGTCAATCATCTGCACCTCCGGCGGCGCCACCCCCTTTAAATAAAAGATCGCGTAGGCGAAAGGAGGTGAAAGGAAGGACATCTGCAGATTGACGCAGACCACCAGGGCAAACCAAAGCGGATCCATGCCAAAACTCAACACAACGGGAGTAAAGATCGGCACCACGATGAACAGGATCCCGATCCAGTCGATGAGCATCCCGAGGATGAAAATAATCACCATCATGACGAAAAAGATGCCCCATTTCCCAAGGGGTAGGCCGATAATGAAATTCCCGATGAGCTTTGTTCCTCCCAGGGCCATGAAAACGCCGCTGAACATGAACGCCCCGACTGCCACAAACATGACCATGGTCGTGATCTTCAGGGTATCCATGCAGCTCACGGCAAGGACCTTAAAGTTTAACTTCCGGTACAGGGCGGCCACCACCATGGACCCGAGGCCCCCCATGGCCGCGGCTTCGGTGGGAGAAGCAACGCCGAAGAAGATTGAGCCGAGCACGGACATAATCAAAATCATGGGCGGAATCATGTAAAGTCCGATGTCCGCGAAGACCTTTAACATCGGAATGCCCGCCCTTTCCTCCTTGGGCATCGCCGGCCCGTATTCGGGCTTAAAATAGCAAATGAAGATGATATAGAGGATAAAAAGGCCCGAAAGGATGAACCCGGGAATAAAGGCCCCCATGAACATTTTCGCCACCGACAGACCGACCATGGGCCCGTAGAGAAGCATCATGACGCTGGGAGGAATCAGAATGCCCAGGGTGCCCCCCGCACAGATCGTCCCGCAGGCAAGGGGAATGTTGTAATTCCGCTTCAGCATGGCCGGCAGCGCTAACATTCCCATCGTCGTTACGGAAGCCCCTACGACACCGGTGCAGGCGGCAAAGATGGTGCAGATCACGATCGTAGCCAATGCCAGACCGCCGCGCAGACCTCCCATGGCTAAATAGAAGGCATTGAAGAGCTTGTCCGCCGCGCCCGATTTATCCAGGACCGCGCCCATGAAGACAAAGAGCGGGACCGCCGGCAAGACTTCGCTGGACATGAGGCCGAAGATGCGGTTGATAAACTGGTCGTAAACCTGGGGCGACCAACCTCCGATGATGCCGAAATAAAGGCCCAGTCCTCCCAGGGCAAGGTAAAGGGGCACCCCGGCAAAGACCAGGACGATGACGCCGATGAACATGATTAAGGCTAAGTATTCCGGGCTCATATCTTCTCTCCCTTGAAAACAAAGGTCGCCAGGCGGAGAAATTCCGCAATCCCCTGCAGAGCAAAAAGAATCAGGCCAATGCACATGACGGTCTTGATGGGGTAAACCGGCGGCTGCCAGTAACTGATGTAGGAAGTCTCCAAAAGCTTCCCATGAATAATACGCATAAATCAAGCTATGCGTGACCAGGATATAAAACACGGGGAAAAAGATCAGCAAGTAGGTCAAGAGGTCAAAAATCGCCTTCGTCCGGGCTGACCACCGTGTATAGATGATATCCACCCGGACGTGTAGCTTATATTTCAAGCCGTATGCGCCCCCAAGCATGAAAAGGGCACCGTACTGCATCCAGGTCAGTTCATAAGCCCATCTCGTAGGCGCCTGAAAAAGGTATCGCATGATGACATCATAGGCCATGAAAACGACCAGCGGCAGGCTGATCCAGCAGCATATCTTGCCGGACCACTCGCTGATCGAATCGATCCGGTGAATGAATTTTTGAAGGCCGGACATGGAAAACTCTCCTTCTTGCAGAGAAGCCGCTCAAACTTCCCAAGGAATTATGAGCGGCTTCTCTTGGCTGTTTCGATTCGCAAATTTGCTTTCTTATTTAATATCGACGTGCGCATCTACCGCTTGCAGTTTCATATAGGGGTTATAGAGCTTCATGAAATCTTTCTGGGATTTCCAGACTTTCTGGAACATCGGATCTTTCTGGCCGTCATATTTCTGGACGAATTTTTCCAGAACATCCTGCTGCATTTCCTTCGGGAACCGAATGATCTCGACCTTCCCTTTGGCCTTGATATCCGCAACGGCCTTGCAATCATCCCAGAGCCAGTTGGTCAAAGATCGGGCCATAGCCGTGTCGTTGGCCGCGAGGACAACCTCTTTCAGGTCCCCCGGCAGGGCTTCCCACTTCTTGTTGTTCACTAAGAGTTGCAGGACACCGGCAATCTGATGAAGGCCGGGGAAATACCAGTATTTGGCCACTTCATGAAAGCCCAGCGGCAGGTCGGTGACCGGGGTGCTGAATTCGGCCGCATCCAGGGTTCCTCTCTGAAGGGAAGGAACGATTTCCCCTGCCGGCAGGGTAACCACCGAGGCGCCGGCTTCTTGACAGGATCTGGCCCCAAATCAGCACCGTCCGGTATTTCAGACCTTTGAAGTCGCTCAGTTTGCTGATCTTCTTATTGGCCCAACCGCCGCCTTCGGCCCAAAGCATTCCGGCAGGAAACACCTTCAAAGCATTGCCATAAACTTCCTGCCACAGCGCCTTTCCTCCCCCGGCCTGCATCCAGGTGAAGTATCCCAGGAGGTCAAAGAAAGCCGGCGTTGCCGCAAACAAGGTATCGGCCGGGTACTTTCCAATGGTGTAACCGGACCACGTGTGGCCCGCATCCAATGTCCCCCTCTGGACGGCGTTGAATACCTCGAAGGCGGGAACGATTTCGTCGGTGGCAAAGAGATCGATCTTCATCCGCCCGCCGCTGATTTTGCCGATGTCATCCGCCCAAACCTCTGCTGCTTTATGCTGCCAAAGGGCTTTGGGCCAGGGCGTCTGCACTTTCCATTTCACCTGCTGCGCAAAACTTGTCCCCACCATTGCGAAGATGAAGACCACTGCCAAGATATACGGCTACCTTTTTCATCGCTTCCCCCTTTCTGGGTTTTTATTTTTTGGAACCCGCTCAGCTTGAAAGTTCGAAGCTGCCAGTTCCAGCATGATCTCCGAAACCGATAAAAAGTCACCCCCAAGGTGGAAGATAACTTGCTCTCCCCTGCCTCGGGGGACACCCGGGAGGAAAATAAGCTCATATTTACCAAGAGGAAAATTTTATGTCAAGGAATTTTATTGAAAAAAATGAAGGAGGGCCATCTTCGCTAAGCGGCGATCCACTTTCTTTTCTGGGAGAGGAAGTCAACAAGGAGGTAGCGGCCCAGATTATTGGGGGTCGTGTAGAAGGCTTTTCCCCGGTTGATTTTGGAAACCTGCTGGACAAACTGGATCAGCGGGGCGTCCTGGCCGAGCATGAAGATGTTCAGCTGAATTCCTGCCGCCGCGCATTTCTTGAACTCCTGCAGCGTCTTGCTTAGGGTCTTGGGGTGGGGCGGAAATTGAAAGAAGACCTTGCCGTTCTCCAGGTGGGCCGTCGGCTCCCCGTCGGAAACGATGATGATCTGCTTGTTCGGGGCATGCTCCCGGGTCAGGATTTTCTTCGCCAGGATGAGCCCCTCCTCCATGTTGGTATAGGGGTTTTCGAGATCCCAGTTGAGGCAGGCCAGGTCCTTTTCCTTGAGGGGACGCGCATAAGAAGAGAAGCCCACGAGCTTCAGTTTGTCGTGGGGAAACTGGGTCTGAATCAGAGTGTGCAGGGCTAAGGCCACTTTCTTCGCTGCAAAAAATTTTTCGTCCCGGGCCATCGATCCGCTCATGTCCAGCATGAGCACCACCGCCGAGCGGGTTCGTTTCTCCGTCCGGTACACCTCGAAATCGTTCGGGTGGAGCTGGAGGCGCTTCGTCTCTTCCGACCAGCGGTCGGAAAACGCCTGGCGGGTCATGCTGTTCATGAGAGTCTGGGATAGGTTGAGGTGGAAGGGGTCGCCGAATTGATAGGGCCGGCTCTCTTCCAGGAGGGAATTGATTCCGTTCCCCCGGAGAAGGGTATCGTGGCCGCCCAGGGCATCCCGGTTGAGGGAAGCAAAAATATCGCGCAGCGCTCTCTGCCCGATTTTGCGCATGCCTTTCGGGGTGAGGACGTATTTGTCCCCTAACTTCTCGATGAGCTGGTTGGCCTCCAGAAACCGGGGCAGCGCCTTCAGTTGATTCCAGAGCTGGTAGCTCTGCTCCCCCATCAGGTCCCGGATCTCCTGGGCGTTGATTTTCTCCAAGTCCAGCCCCCACGAAGCCCGGCGCAGTTCATGCTCCAGCTTCTCCAGGCGCTTGAGTTCCTCGATCGCCGCCGGGTCCCCGGAAGAGGCGGCTTCCTGAAGCTTCTGCTTCATCCGGCGCACCTGTTCCAGAAAATCGTGGATCCCCTGAAGGGACTGGTTCCCGTCTTCCCCTTTGATGCCCTGCTGCTTCAGGAGGTCGAGGGATTTGTTGATGTCGTTCTCGTGGAGGAGAAGATCCGAAAGACGGTCGAGAACTTCGTCAGCCCCCGCGCCCTGCATGGGCGTAGGTTCATTTCCTGTAAAATAGCGATACCCGATCATTTTTCTATGGGATGCAGATTAGTGCAGAGATATACCGATAAAAACTTCTTCTTGCCGAAAAAAAAGAAGTCAGAAATCAGGATCAGCCGAGGAATTCTATCCTGCATCCGGCTTCTCTTTTGATTTGCCTAATTTATACAATAAATTATCATAGGTTGCCTTCTTTTGCAAATCGATTCTCCTTGCTCTACGCCCAAGATTGATGATCTCGCAAAAAGTCGAAATTCCATAGAATTTGTCATTCCGGCGAAAGCCGGAATCCAGTTATTTCAAGACGTTCTGGACCCCGGCTTTCGCCGGGGTGACGGTCTATTTTACTTTTTCGAACCCATCAATCATGCTTAGCCGGATTTTCAAACGGCCGAACTCTTATCTTTTTTCCACCACTTTTAACGCATTTTCCTCAAACCTCAGGACCCATCTTTCTTTTGCTATCACCGTCCACTCCTCGATGAGAACCTCCCCCCGTCTTTCGAATTTCACATCTTTCGCTTCCCCGAGGGCGGCTTTTACTTGTTCTTTGCTCATTCCGGGCGCCACTTGCCCGTCGGCGATTTTCTCACAAATCGCCGGGTCCCAGTACGGGTGTTTCTCCCAGATTTTCCCGGCCGGCGTCCGGATGAATTCCGCAAATTCCTTCTGCGCCTTGGCCTTTTCCTGGTGGATCTTGGAAAGAGCCTCAATGGGAATCGATTTTTCCTGAGCGGTCCGAGTCGGGCGGAAATAAAAAAGGACCGCCACGCTGGCGATTAGGGCGGCCAAGACCACCCAGAACATGGGGGACTTTCGGCCCAAGAGAAAAACATTTTTTGTCCCAACATTCTTGATCATCTCGAAAAAAGCACACAGAACAATGGTTTCAATTGTGGGGGCGAGCGGCCGCTCGCCCGAAAATGGGCGTCCGGCTGGACGCCTCGACAGGCAAGGCGCGCAAGAAAAGATAATTGTAGGGGCGATTCATGAATCGCCCTTACGGGTGCGCCGCAACGATTCACCCCGTTAGATATTTTTCAAAAGGGGTACCCTCTTCGAATCTCAGGGGGTTTATCCCTGAATCCCAAGCGCCCGATTCTTATCTAACAGGGCAGGGTTGCCGCGCAACGCCGCAGATGGACTTTTTACGAGACCCTCCTTTTTCAAGTCCGATCCCCGCGCAGATCGCCGTACACTTTGAAAGGGGGAACCGGGTCCCCAATCCGGGGGATTTTCAGCAAATGCGCCGCCTGATGAACCACGTCGCGGGTGGCCGGGATTACATTTAACGAGGAGAGTTCCGCGACCGGAACGAACCGGGCCTCCAGGGCGTCCGATCCCGGGCGGACCTCCCCTCCCGTGTGCCGGCAGAGAAAATCCGCCAGCACGTAATGGTAGGTCACCCCGCCTTCCTCGTCCCGGAAAATGCGGTCCAAGACTTTCACCAAGGCAAGAGGCTCCACCTCGAGATGGGTCTCTTCGAGGATCTCCCGCACCACCGCCGCCTGGAGGGTCTCCCCCAAGTCCACCACCCCGCCGGGGATGGACCACTGCCCCAGCGCCGGTTCTTTTCCCCGTTTGATCAGGAGGACACTTTCGCCCTGAAAGATGATCCCGCCCACCCCGACGATCGGCTGTTCCGGGTATTTTCGCCTCATAACCGGGTCACGGAGCGACAAAACAGATATTGCGGATGTTTGACCGTCAGGACCGGGCAGTGGGCATGATGCACCACCTTCTCGGCCACGCTGCCGATCAAAGCATGGGAAAGGCCGGTCCGCCCATGAGTCCCCAGGACGATGAGATCGACATCTTTCTCTTTCGCCAGCTTGACGATCTCCAGAAAAGGGATCCCGATGCGGAGGATCTCCTCGACCCGGATCGACTTCTTGATGTGCTCCGGGAGAACGATGTGAAATTGCTCCTGGAATTTTTTCTGCCGCTCCGCGAGCACGTTCTCCCGTATCCCGCGGGGAATCTGGACGGCCGCGCCTTCGCCGATCACCTCTTCGATGATCTTGCCTTCCTCTTCCGGGACCACATGGAGGAGAATCAATTCGGCCCGGAGCGCCTCGGCCAAATTCGCAGCCCACTCCAGGGCGAATCCCGAAAAGCGCGAGAAATCCGTTGGAGCCAAAATTCTATTTAGTTTCATGTCCCTTCCCCCTCATCAATCTTTTTCCCGGCTCTTCACAACAATATAAAATATTAAGAAAACGGCCGCCAGGCAAATGCCAAGGGCCCCGAACAGTTTGAGGGCCGGGCTCCCTTCCGGTCCGGATTGAAAGCCACACCCGGCAATGATGAAAAAAAGAAAAAGAGCCGCCATCCCTTTCCCCATTTTCGCGCCTTTCTTCCCTGTTGGGGCGATTCCCCCCAGCGCCGAAAACCCGTCGGAACCCAGGGCCTGACCCAGCCTTTTATCCCCGAGCCAAAACTCACCCTCACCCTGACACTGACCCATTTTTTAAATTTGCGTTTCTGACGGATTTTAATTATATTTAACCCGGACTGTCAAGGGCTGATTATGCCTTGTCCCCCTTTACTTTTGATATTTGTTTTTGAGGGCAAACTTGATGAACTTGTAAAAAGCTCCAGATGCAAGGTGCGCAAAAACTGAGGAGAGAGGCCCCTTAGGGGCCGCAACGACGAAGTTGAAGCGCAACGCCGCAGATGGACTTCTTACGAAACCATCAAACTTGGACTGGGCCCGGGGGTGGCGACGCGATTTGCGAAAGCACCGGCCGGGATCTCCGCTTTTATCGGCGAAACCACCGGGTTTCCGCAAAGAGAGGCGGAAGGCCTGCGGCCCCGCCTCGACCCATGGAAAGACCACCGCCTCGTGGTTTCGCGAAGCGCGGGGCTGTCCCCGGGCCCATGCGCCGACTTAAAAGGATCCGATCCCCCTGTGTTTTTTGAAAAGTTAAGGGAGGCCGGCTGATTATGCACGGAAAAAGCCCCAAAAGGGATGAAAGCATTTTTCTGCATCCCCCCGAAATCAAGAAACGGGTCCGGCGGAAAAGCGCCCTCCCCCCCCTTACCCTCGCCCTTCTCTTTCTTTTTTGGTTTTCCACCGGCGCTTTTTGCCAAGAGGCGGCCAAGTCTTTTCTGGAATTAAATATCAAAGGCAAAAAAATCAAGGCGGAGGTGGTTAGGACAGAGGCGGAGAAAGCCCGGGGGCTGATGTTTCGCCAAAAGTTAGGAAAGAATGAGGGCATGCTTTTCGTCTACGAAAAAGAAGAGCGCCTTTCGTTCTGGATGAAAAACACGCCGATTCCTCTCTCCATCGCCTTCCTCGATAAAACCGGCATGATCGTGGATATTCAGGACTTGGTCCCTTTCAGCCTCCAAACCCGCGTCTCGGCGCTTCCCGCCCAATATGCCTTGGAAGTCAACCAGGGCTGGTTCAAAACGAACGGAGTCTCGATCGGGGACACCGTAACCTTCCCCGCCGGTTTTAATCGCTGACCCCCCGGCTTATTTGACTCTTTTGCCTTTGGGCAACTGTCTACCTCCAGAGGATCCGGCATTCAAGAATTCCACCCAAAAACGCTAAGCCACAGAGCGCGCAGAGATCACCGAGTCAAAAACAGAATTTTCAAAAAAGAGCATTTATAATCGGGGGACATAATACCATTTATTCTTGACAAATGAGTGCCCATAGATTACCTTCCTTGACATGGCGAGAATATCCCGGGTAGTCGTTCCAGAATATCCCCATCATATTATTCAGCGTGGCGTTCGCTCCCTGGCGATCTTTCAAACAGAGGAAGATCGCCTACAATATTTGCGATTCCTGGCTGAAGAGACGGGCCGGTTCGGGGTGGAAATCCTGGCCTGGTGCCTCATGACAAACCATGTGCATTTCATTGCCGTTCCCCAGAAGGCAGATTCGCTGGCAAGGGCTTTTGGCGAGGCCCATCGCCGGTATACCCGGATGAAGAACTTTCAGGAGGGTGTCCGGGGTTATCTTTTTCAGGGAAGATTCAACTCCTGTGTATTGGATGAAATTTATTTATTGACGGCGGCTTCCTATGTGGAGTTGAATCCGGTGCGGGCGGGCATCGTGAAAAGAGCCTGGCGATATCCCTGGTCCAGTGCTGCTTTTCATATTGGGTTAGGCAAGACGGATCTACTGGTAAAGGATCCAACGCTGAGGGGTTTAGTAAAGAACTGGAAAGAATTTCTCCTGGAGGCGAGTCCAGCAAAGAACGAAGTGGTTAGGAAAATGACGCGAACGGGGCGTCCGCTTGGGGACATTGGATTTGTAAAGGTAGTAGAACAATTAACGTCTCGGGATCTCTCAATGGGAAATCCGGGAAGGCCAGTAAAGGTTCATAATTAATCGGTATTATGTCCCCGGATTTGCAAACCGTTTCCATTTGCCCTCTATTTTGAAGCCCTGAACTCTCTGTGGCCTCTGGGCCCTCTGTGGCAAAGGGTATTTCATTTTTCCCCTCGTTTCTTTGCCCGAGATTCACTCCCCTTCGATCGCAACCCGGTCAAGGTTCCGGAATTTATCGAAATCCTCCGGCGCATCGCCGTAGCGGCTCTGGATGTCCCGCACCTCTTCGAATCGTTCGAGAAAAAGGGTCAGGATTTCCGGATCGAAAAAAACTCCGCGGCCTTCCTCGATGATTCGCAGGACCTCGTTTTCCGGGAGCGCCTCCTTGTAAACCCTCCGGGAGGACAGGGCATCGAAGATATCCGCCAGGATCGTGATCCGCCCCTCGATAGGAATCTTTTGCCCTTTCAGCCCCCGAGGGTAACCTCTCCCGTCAAACCTTTCATGATGAGTCAGGGCGACCAATCGGGCCTGCTTCAAAACCGCGGCATCGGAGCCCTTGAGGATGTTCCCCCCGATGACGCTGTGAAGCTCCATGATCCGCCGCTCTTCGGGGGTCAAGGGGCCGGGTTTCTGCAGGATCGCGTCGGGGATCCCCAATTTCCCCACGTCGTGCATCAGGCTTGACCAAAAGAGGGGTTTCACCTCGTCTTGGGGCCACCCCAGACTCTCGGCGATCAACCCGCTGAAACGGCTCATCCGCTTGATGTGGTTGGCCGTTTCTTTGTCGCGATATTCCGCCGCCACCCCTAAGCGGAAAATCGTATCCAAGTGGGCCTGGCGGAGGTTCTCCGCCAGGGCGGCGTTTTCGATCGATACCGCCGCCTGGGAGGCCAGGGAGTTGGCGACCTTTTCCGAGCCGCCGGGAAAGGGGACCACGTTTCCCCTGTTCAAGGCGTTGATAAGCTGCAGGACTCCCACGATCTTGCCGTCTTTGTTGCCCATGGGAACGACGAGCATCGAGCGGCTCTCGTAGCCCGTGCGCTCATCCCAGGAAGAGTTGTATCGGTACGGGGCCCCGGCGGGAATGCGGCGCACATCCCGGATGTTGAGCGATTCCCGGGTCATGGCGACATACCCGGCGATCGACCCCTTGGAGATGGGCATTTCGAAGGACTGATACTGCCGCTCCATGATCGGCTCGCCCAATCGTTCGGTCAGGCTCTGGCACTGGCTCACCTTGAAAACCAGTTTGTTTTCCTTGACGAGGTAGAGGGTTCCGGCATCGGCGCGGGTCAGGCGGCGGGCTTCCGAGAGGATGAGCCCCAGGAGTTTTTGAAGGTCATGAACCCCGGAAAGGGCGATCCCAACGTTCAGGAGATCTTCGAAGGCTTCGGGATGAAACGGTCGCGCCACCGGGGAGAAATCCTTTGTCTGTTGAAATCGGCGACTCCGACGAAAACCAGGCTGATTATAGACCCCGGGAGGTAGAAAGGCAAGAAAGAAGAAAAAAGGGGTTTGATATTCGGAGTTACATATTTTAAGATCAATAATCTCCCCTAACCCTGGATCCGGCCCCGGACCCGATCCGGGGTTCGCCGGAGTGGCGTCTTTTTACGAGATCATCATAAATGGAGAGGATCCAAAATGAAAAACCGGCAGGTATTGGTCATCAGCGCCCATCCGGACGACGTCGACTTCGGCTGCGGGGGGACCCTGGCCAAGTGGGCCCGGGAAGGGGCGAAAATCACCTACTGCATCTGCACCAGCGGCGAAAAGGGAACCGATGACCCGACCATGACCAATCTGAAGCTCGCCCGGGCTCGCGAAAAGGAGCAGCGGGCGGCGGCCAAGCTGATCGGCGCGGAGGAGGTCATCTGCCTCCGCAAACCCGACGGGGAACTGCAGCCCTCGCTCGAATTCCGCGGCGAACTGGTGCGGGTGATCCGCCAATGCCGCCCGCACACGGTTTTTACCCACGACCCGGCCAACCGCCTTTTCGACGTGCAATATATTTTTCATGCCGACCACCGCGTGGTCGGCGAAACGGCGTTCGACGCGGTTTACCCCGCCGCCGGGAACCGGAATTTTTTCCCCGGCCACTTGGCCGAAGGGCTGGACCCTCATGCCGTCTCGGAGATCTACTTCTTCGCCTCCGCTTCCCCCGACACCTGGATCGATATCGAAAGCACCCTCCATCTGAAGATCCGGGCCCTGCGCTGCCACAAGAGCCAGATCAAAAACCCGAAGATGATGGAAGAAATGGTCCGGACCTGGTTCGGGGTGTGGGGCCGGGAAAAAGGCCTGGCGTACGCCGAACGCTTCCGGCGCCTGGAAATCTTCCAAGACCCCGCCCAGCGCCTGAAGCGGCTGAAAAAATCCCTGCGCTGAACGCCATAAAAAACTGGAGCTTCTCGGATAGGGTCCTCTTCCAAATCGGTCCCTGCGTCTACGCCCAGGTTCTGCGGCTTCTGGCCCTGGCGGTCCGCCGGGAGGTCCGGCATGCGGAACGCCCCGAGCATTGTTGGGACCAGGGGAAACGCATCATCGCCGCCTTTGGGTCGAGGAACGCCTGCGCCAAATCACGGCGGAGGCGGACGGATATTTCCGAAAGCCCCCGGGCGCCTGATCGGAATGGCCCCCGGAGCTTACGGAATGCCGGAACCGGTCTCCCCTTTATCACTCCCCCCGTGATCCGACCGCGCCGACAAAGCAAAAATGCCGCTTGTAAAGAGCCTCCCATTTGCATTAAAATAGGTTGTTTATTTTTTTAAACCCGATTGCCCTGTCGAAGAAAACCTTTACGATCGGCGCGTTCTCGGATGGATCTTTCGCCCGCGCTGAATCTTTTGCCAGAGGAGAAATTCATGGACACCCTGATTCTCACCAACGCCGCGATCATCGATGGAACCGGAGCCGACCCGATTCCCAACGGATCCCTCGTCGTCGAGGGAGATCGGATCAAAGAAATCCTCCCGGGCCCCCCCGGCCCCATTCCCGCAGGGGCCGTAGCCATCGACTGCCGAAAACAGACCCTGCTGCCCGGCCTGATCGACGCCCATGTTCACATCGGCGCCGTCGACGCCAACATCATGGAGCAGCAGAGGATGTATCACCCATCCCTGCTTGTAATTCGGACCCTCAAGGTGATCCGGGAATCGTTGGATCAGGGATTCACGACGCTCCGGGACGCGGGCGGCGCGGACGCGGGATTCCGCGAAGCGCAGCGCCAGGGCCTGATTCCCGGCCCTCGTTTGTTCGTGGCCGGGGCCGGCCTGTCGCAGACCGGAGGCCATGGGGACAATCGCCTCCCCACGGAAAGACGTCCCCCCTCCCAGGACCCGGCCGGGGTGGCCATGGTCGTCTGCGACGGCGTGGACGAAGTCAGGCGGGCGGCCCGCGAACAGCTCCGCCGCGGGGTCGACTACCTCAAGGTCATGGGCGGCGGGGGGTGCATGTCTCCCAGCGATGAAATCGACACCTCCCAATACAGCCTCGAAGAGTTGAAGGCGGTGGTTTTCGAAGCCGAATCCGCCGGAACGTATGTGGGGGCCCATGTCTATTCCAGCCGCAGCGTCCTAAACTGCGTATCCGCGGGGATTCGCACCCTGGAGCACGGCAACCTCCTGGATGAAAAGGCCGCCGTGGCCATCCGGGATGCGGGTGCATACCTGGTTCCGACCCTCGTCACCTACGAGATGATATCCCGCCTCGGAAAAAGCCTGGGGATCCCTGACAACAACGTGCGGAAGATCAACGAAGCGAAAGAGCGCGGGCTCGAAGCCTTGCGCATCGCCCACCGGGCGGGCTGCAAAATCGCCTCCGGGTCCGACCTCCTCGGCCCGATGCAAGTCTACAAGGGTCTGGAATTGGAGCTCAAAGCGCGGGTCCTCGGCGCGATGGGCGCAATCGTAGCCACCACCAAGACCAACGCCGAGCTTTTGAAAAGGGAGAAGGATCTGGGGACGATCGCCCCCGGGAAACTCGCCGATTTGATCCTCGTCAACGGCGATCCCTTAAAGGACATCAAGATCTTCCAGCAGTATCAGGAAAAAATCAGCGTGATCGTCCAGGGAGGACGGGTTTACAAGAATATCCTTTAAAATCAAATTGGAATCATCGTCCCTGCGCGAAAGCGGGAGTCCGAAATCCCCCGAAAAGACTGGATTCCGGCTTGCGCCGGAATGACGAAGCAGGGGCCTAAATATCTTTTCATGTAACATTTTAGCATTTTGAAAAGCCATTAAATCCCCCTTGATCCCCCTTTTCAAAGGGGAAAAAAATGGGATCTTTCCGTGAAATCAGGCTGAAAAGCTCTCCTCTCTTTGAAAAGGGAAGACGGGAGGGATTTCTGAACCGAAATTTCAAAAAGGCTAAAGTGATACCTTTTCACAAATCCGCTTAACAATTGGAGGTTGTTATGTTGCGCAAATCGTCATGGATTTTCTCGCTTTTTCTTGTCCTCACTTTGATTCCCTTCTTCCCCGGTGAAATCCAGGCCGCGCCCAAGAAGGGCGGGATCATCGTGGAAGCCATGGGCACGGAGCCGACCCACCTGGATTCCTTCAAGGCCAGGCGCCAGCCCGAGTATCGAATTCTGCATTTGATCTTCGAACCGTTGGTGATCATCAACCCCAGCTTCAAGATCGATCCCCTTCTGGCCGAGTCCTGGAGTTCCTCAAAGGACGCCAAGACCTGGACTTTCAAGCTGAAGAAAGGGATCAACTTCCACAACGGGGAACCCTTCAATGCCGCCGCCGTCAAATTCTCTTTCGAGAGACATTTGAAAGCCCTTCAGGCCCCGCGCCTCAAAGTTATCGATTCCGTGGAAATCAAGGACGATTTCACCGTCGTCCTCCATCTGAAACAATCCTATCCCGAGCTGCTTTACACCTTGGCCAGTTTCGAATGCTCCATGAATCCTCCTAAAGCCGTGACCGAGGCGAAGAACGATTGGGGAACCAAGGTAATCGTCGGCACCGGCCCGTTGAAATTCAAGGAGTGGAAATCCGGGGAACGGGTGGTTCTCGCCCGCAACCCCGACTACAAACACGCCCCTCCCTTTGTAACCAACAAGGGGCCGGCCTATTGCGATGAATATCATTTTCGTTTCCTGGTCGAGCCGGCTACCTTGATCGCGGAGCTGACGGCGGGCAATGTCGATTTGTCCGCTTATGTGACGGAACGCGACGTCAAGAAGGTCAAGGACGACGCCCGAACCTCCCTGGTCGAGGCTCCCAGCACCTCGGCCATCTATTTGGCCATCAACATGAAGAAGAAACCATTCGATGACCTCAAGGTGCGCCAGGCCCTCGCCCAGTCCGTAGACGCGGAGGCGGTTCGGAGAGCCGCCATGTCCGGCGTGGCGTATCCTCTTTATACGCCCTTCTCCCCCACCGCGATGGGGTACCTATCGGGCGTGGAGGAGATCTCGAAGCCGCTGGTGAAATTCGACCTAACCAAAGCCAAGGAGATCCTGGAGGGGGCCGGTTGGAAAGACGCCGGGAAAGGCTATCGGGAGAAAGACGGGCAACCCCTCGAAGTGAACTTTCTCGCCTTCAACATCGCCCGCTACCGGCGCATGGCGGAGGTGGCCACCCCCATGCTCCAGGCCGCCGGTTTCAAAGTGGATTTGAAGATTCTGGAGCCCGGCGATCTTTACGAGCGGACCCTGAAAGGGGAACATCACCTCCTCGCGACCGGAATGGTCGCCAGCGGGGGGATCACCCTGGACGACCTGATCCTGGGGTATCACTCCTCCAATATCGGCACGATCAGCCAGTGGAGCTTCTACAGCAACCCCGAAGTGGACCAGCTCCTCGATACGGCCCGGTATGATCTCGATTCCAAGAAGCGGACGGATGCCCTGAAAAAGGCCCAGGAAATCGTGGCCCGAAGTCTCCCCGTGGTCCCCATCGCGAATGCCGTGGAACTTTTCGGCCACAAGAAAACCCTGGGCGGGGTCGAGAATTACATCAAGCACCCCTGGTGCCACGACCAGATAAACGCCTACCGCCCGCTGGAACTGTATAAGCAGTGACGTTCAGGCGGCCGGTTGGCTGTTTGGGAAAAAAAGTCGAAAGAGTGCCGGCTTCGTAAAAAGCTCCAGATGCAAGGCGCGCAAAAACTGAGGAGCGAGGTCCCTGAGGGGCCTTACCCTCAGGGACCGCAGAAAAAGAGTTGAAGCGCAACGCCGCAGCTGGACTTTTTACGAAGCCGGCAAGGGAAGGCCGTTCGTTTTGCTGAAATTCATCCTTCGCCGATTGCTGGTTCTCATCCCCGTTCTCCTTCTGGTCACCATCCTCATCTCGTCCCTTATCTACTTCAGCCCGGGCGACCCGGTGCGGGTGATGCTGGGCATCCGGGCCAATGAGGAGGCGGTAACGGCGATCCGCGCCGAATTGGGCCTGGACAAACCCTATTACCTGCGGTACTTGAGCTGGCTCGGCAATGCCGTCCAGGGGAATTTGGGGCGCTCTTTGCAGAGAAACGAGAAGGTTTCCGACCTCATCGCCGAGCGCCTGCCCGCCACCTTGGAGATGATCGTCTTTGCCATCGTCGTCACCCTGCTCATCTCCGTTCCCATCGGGGTCATCTCGGCGACGCGGGCCAACTCTTTTATCGACAATCTATTTTCGTTCTTCTCCCTCTTCTGGGTCTCCATGCCCGGGTTCTGGATCGCCATCGTCGCGGTCCTGCTCTTTTCCATGTACTGGAACATCTTTCCGATCTCCGGCCGCGGCGGCCCGATCTGGACGGCGACCGGTCTCCACTACTTGGCCCTCCCCGGCTTGATCCTGGGGATCCGCCAGGTGGCCCTCATCAGCCGGCTGATCCGGGCGAGCATGCTGGAAATCCTGAACGAGGATTTCATCCGCACGGCCCGGAGCAAGGGGCTGGCCGAACGGGTGGTCGTTTACAAGCATGCTTTCCGCAACGCCCTGATCCCGACCGTCACGATCTTCGGCATCCAGATCCCGGAGATGATCTCCCTCGGCGTCATTATCGAAACCGTGTTCGCCTGGCCGGGAACCGGCCGGATGCTGATCGATGCGGTCCTCAAACGGGACTACACCCTGGTGCAGGGAATCGTTCTGGTCTATTCGCTGATCGTGATTCTGATGAGTCTCCTGGTGGATTTACTGTACGGCTATCTCGATCCGAGGATAAAACGAGATTGAAAGCGGTTTTTGAATCAACTTCCCCTGTGGGAGAGTCGTATCGGAAGATGGTCTTCCGCCGTCTCTGGCGGGACCGGGCCTCTTTTGTCGGGCTGGCGATCCTCCTCGCTCTCGTGGGGTCCGCGGTCCTGGCGCCGGTGCTGACCCCTTACGACCCCATCAAGCAGAATTTGGATGAAATGCTCTCCGCCCCTTCCTGGAAGCACCCCTTGGGAACGGACCGCTACGGGCGGGACATGCTCACGAGGATCATCTATGGGTGCCGCTATGCCCTGATCATCGGCGTGGGCGTGGTCGCCATTCAGCTCTTTGTCGGCGTGACCCTGGGCCTGATCGCGGGATATTACGGGGGCGTAACCGAAGCCTTGATCATGCGCTTTACCGACGTCATCCTCTCCATCCCTTCCATCGTCCTGGCCGTGACCATCGCCGGTTTTTTGGGCGGCGGGGTGCAAAATGTCATCATCGCCGTGGGCGCGATCGGCTGGCGCGACTACACCCGCTTGGTTCGGGGCGAGGTTCTTTCCGCCAAAGAGCGGACGTTTGTGGAAGCCGCGCGCGCCGTCGGGTGCGGGCATTTCCGCATCATGATCCATCACATCCTCCCCCACACCGTCGGTCCGGTCATTGCCTACACCGCTTTTGCCGCCGGGGTCGCGATCTTATGGGCCGCCGCCCTGAGCTTCCTGGGCCTCGGCGCCCAGCCCCCCACGCCGGAATGGGGGGCCATGCTGGCGGACGGGCGAGAGGAAATGGGGGATGCCTGGTGGATCGCCACTTTCCCCGGATTGGCGATCATGGTGACGGTCCTCGGCTTCAACTTCTTCGGCAACGCCCTGCGCAACGCCCTCGACCCGAAAGTCTACAAAGGGAAACGCACCTGAAGGATCATTTGCCAAGGCCGGTTCCGATTTTACGTTCAAGAAATTCTCTCCTTCATCCGTTAGAGAATAGAGACGAGCAAAAGAATTGCAAACGGGGGGGGAACCTGATCGGAGATTGTAAAATGAAAGTTCGAACTCTATTTCCGGTATTTTTCGGTCTTTTTTCGGCGATGATCCTATTCGCCTTGATCCCAAACGCTTCCTCGCAGATCTACAAATGGACCGATGAGAGCGGGAACCTCCGCTTCTCGGATTCTCCGCCGGCAGGCGTGAAGGTTCAGAAAGTCCAGGGGGATTCCGGGGGCGGGAAAATCGAAGCCGGCCCGGCGGTCCTCGGCGGCGCATCGAAAGCGGAAAAACAGGAGGCTCCGAAAGTCAAGGTCGTCATGTACATGACCGACTGGTGCGGGTATTGCCGGAAGGCAAGGGAGTTGCTGCAATCCCTGAATGTGGATTTGGTGGAATACAACGTGGAAAAGAACCGGGAAAAGTATGCCGAGTTTAAGGCCAAGGGGGGCCGCGGCGTCCCGCTCATCGATGTCGACGGCCTCGTGATCAACGGTTACAATGCCGAATCCATCAAATCCGCGGTGGAGGAGAAAAGAAAGCGCTAAACCGGCAAGCCGGACAAGGCCTTCCGGGTTTTTCTCGCCAACGCGATTTTTTGCCGACCGTTCCTATTTCTTTTGAATTTTACACCCCCCTCAGGTTCGCGTCGCTCCTTTCCCCTTTCCCTGAGGCTAACCCCCTTTAGCTGACCGAACCATTGCCGGGCTGACCAGAATACGACCCGTGGAGGGGCGCATTTTTCCGGAAGCGACATTTCACCTGCCTGTAACCCTTCGGTCACGGGTGGTGCGGAACAAGTTCTGTTGTGGCCTGGAGGTTCGGGCGGTACGCCCCGGAAGCATCGGTCGGGATAGGCAGAGACCCGGAGAAAATACCCATTCTCCGCAAGGGGAGGCGGGAGGCCTTGGCCCCCGCCTCGTCCACGAAGAAACCAGCGCCTCCTGGTTCCAAGCGGACCGTCCGGACCCCCAGGCCGGCGCATCTCTTAGCCGTTACAACGGTCTCCTATTCATAGCAATTCGCCACCCGTGACTGAAGGGTTACACCTGCCTGGCGTTTTTTCTTGACCGCCGCCCTCTGTTCCCCCTATAATCCATTTCGTCAATTTGTTGGGAAACCCTTCGCCGGGACGGGAAGGAAACTTTTCAGGTTTCAGGGCCAATTATTTCCGTAAGAAAGGAAAGCGGCGATGCGCAAGAGAATAGGGGAAAAAGGGAGAATCGGATGTTGGATTTCCATTTTGCTTTTCTCGGGGCTCTTGGCCACAGTTCTTCCCTCCCTCGTTGGGGCAGCGGAAAAGCCATATCCCCACAAACCGATAAACATGATCGTGCCCTATGCGCCGGCGTCCGGAGCTGACCTCGGGAGCAAAATCATGGCGGACAAGATGGCGGAATTTTTGGGGCAGCCCATGGTCAGCGTCTATAAGCCCGGCGGAGGAGGCTCCCTGGGGGCTGCTTTTGCGGCCAAGGCCAAACCGGACGGGTATACGGTCCTGGTCGGCAGCGTTAGCCCGATTGTCCTTTCGCCCATTGTCAAGAACCTCGATTACAAGCTCGAAGATTTTGTAATCCTGGGAACCTATTCCAAGATTCCCTTGTGGCTTGCCGTGAAAAAGGATGCGCGCTGGAACACCCTCAAGGAATTTGTCGAAGACGCCAAAAAAAACCCGGGTAAATTCTCCATAAGTACCTTCGGAAAGCTCACCGCCGTTGATTTTGTCCTCGAGCTCCTAAACAAGCATGCGAGTATCAAGTTGGTCAACGTTCCCTATAAATCATCGGGCGAGGCTTTGACCGCCCTCTTGGGCGGCCATGCGGAAGGGGCCATGGTCTCCGGGGCTTCCGGCCATCTGGAAGCCGGCAACGTCCGCATTCTGGCCGTCGCCGATGAACAGCGCTTAGAGGGGTTGCCCGATGTTCCCACCTTCAAGGATTTCGGATACCCGATCGTCGTAACCAGCCATTACTCCTTCTGCTTCCCCAAAGGAACTTCTCAGAAGGTTGCGGACCGATTTTTTGATGCCCAGAAAAAGGCAGTCGAGCGGTATCCCAACGAAATCAAGTCGGGCCTGCGAAAAGTCGAACAGTGGGCCGATTTTCGGAGTCTTGAGGAATCCCAGAGGATTTTCAAAGAAGCGGACGCGCTATTCGCCAAACTGGCCAAAGAGTTGGGGGTATCGGTAAGATAACCCCTGCCGGCGTTGATACCGCTTGTTTGGCCAAGGGGGGAGAAAAATGTGCTTGAAGCCTCCTGGCCATGGATCCGAAGATCGATCTTTGATGGCATCGTAAAAAGTCCATCTGCTGCGTTGCGCTTCAACTTCGTCGTTGCGGCCCCTAAGGGGCCTCTCTCCTCAGTTTTTGCGCGCCTTGCATCGTGGAGCCTTTTACAATCGAAACCATCGATTGAGCAACTTTTTACGAGTTCATCAACTTTGAACAGATACCAAGGAGAAAAAATCATGCGCACAAATCATCTTTTCGGTACCAGAAGAGAATCCGTTGCTCGCTTTCTTCTTTTGATTTTGGCGACCGCCCTTTCTTTTTTCCTGGGGGCCGGAACGCCCGGCCTTTGGGCTGCGGAATACCCGGACCGGCCCATTAACATGATTGTGCCTTATGCGCCGGGCGGCGGCTCCGATTTGGGCAGCAAGGTTATGGCCGACCGGATCTCCAAAATCATCGGGCAGCCGATCATCAGCGTTTACAAACCCGGCGGCGGCGGGGCGCTGGGGGCTGCCTATGCGGCCAAAGCCAAGCCGGATGGCTATACCATTCTGGTCGGCAGCTCCAGCCCGTTGGTCCTTGCGCCGATCGTGAAAAAGCATGATTACAAGCTGGAGGATTTCATTTCCATCGGAATTTACGGGGAGGTCCCGGTTTGGGTGGCGGTAAAGGCCGAATCCCGCTGGAAGACTCTGAAAGACCTCGTTGAGGAAGCAAAAAAATCTCCCGGAAAATTGACCGTCAGCTCCTATGGCAAACTTACGGCGGCCGATTTTGTCATCGAGATCTTCAGCAAGCAAGCCGGGATCAAGCTGACCCATGTCCCTTACAAGTCCTCCGGCGAAGCGATGACGGCCCTCCTGGGAGGGCATGCCGACGCGGCATTTCTGTCGGGGGGGGGCGGCGGACCCCTCGAGAGCGGGTTGGTGAAGATGCTCGTCCTCGCTCGCGAACAACGGCTCCCCGATATTCCCCACGTGCCGACCTTCAAGGAGTTCGGCTACCCGGTGGCCTTGTCTCCCCTCCATAGTTTATGCGTGCCCAAGGGAACCCCCAAGGAAGTCGTGGAAAAACTGTATCTCGCCCAGAAGAAGGCCATCGACCTTCATTCCGCGGAGATTAAAGAAGGCTTGCGCAAAGTTGAAATTTGGGCTTCTTTTTCCAGCCCCGAAGAAAGCATGCAAAAATTTAAAAAGGAACATGAAGTAATTTTTAAGGCCGCCGAGGAGCTGGGAGTTGTGGCCAAGTAAGCCTCCTTCCTACCCCCGACAAGGGACGATCCCTGGCAACTCCGGTTCGCCGAATTTTCACGGGAATTCTGGCATGAATAAGAACGATCGGGTGAGCAGCGGGGTATGGCTGCTCTTTTCCGGATACATCTGCGTCGAATCGCTTCGTCTGCCCCTGGGATCCTTTCGAGATCCCGGCCCGGGGTTTCTTCCCCTCCTGGTGGGCATCCTTTTGGCGGCTTTGACGCTGGTCTCCTTTTTCCAAGCCCGCCCCGGGAAAGCGCCGGATAGCCGCGAACCCTGGTATCCCCGCCAACGATGGAAGAACCTAATCGGGATTCTCTGCGCTTTGCTGGCCTACGCCGGAATCCTGGATGTCTTGGGGTTTCTGATCAGTACCTTCCTCCTGCTGATCTTCCTGTTCCGCTCAAGTTTAGAGCCTCGTTCGTGGCCCTGGGCCATCGGCGGGGGTCTGATCGCCTCGACCTCCTGTTACGTCGTCTTTGAGCTGTGGCTGCGGACGCAGCTGCCCAAGGGTTTTCTGGGATTTTGATATGGAATTGCTCTCCAACCTCGCTTTGGCTTTTTCGGTCGTCCTCCAACCGGACAACCTGTTCTTCTGTTTCCTCGGTTGTTTGATCGGCACCCTGATCGGAGTTCTGCCGGGGCTGGGACCGGTCGCGACGATTTCCCTGCTTCTCCCTTCCACGTTCCACATCACGCCCGTCTCGGCCATCATCATGCTGGCAGGAATCTATTACGGGGCCATGTATGGGGGCTCGATCACCTCCATCCTGGTAAATATCCCCGGAGAGGCCGCATCCGTGGTCACCTGTTTGGACGGCTATAAAATGGCCCGGCAGGGCCGGGCCGGGCCGGCGCTGGGGATCTCCGCTTTTGCCTCCTTTATCGCCGGCACGCTGGCCACCCTCCTGATCATGCTGGTGGCCCCTCCCCTGGCCCGATTTGCCCTCAAATTCGGGCCGCCGGAATATTTTGCCCTCATGTTTTTGGGGCTCACCATTCTAACCTATTTGGCCAGCGGATCCATGGTCAAGGCGCTGATGATGGCCTGCGTGGGCGTGTTCCTCGGCGCCATCGGCACCGATCATATTTCCGGGGTCGAAAGGTTCACCTACCGGAGCTATACGCTGATGGACGGCCTGGGATTGGTTCCGGTGATTATGGGCCTCTTCGGCATTTCCGAGGTGCTGCTGAACATCGACGAAGGCTCCAAGCAGGAACTCTATCGGACCCGGATCGCCAACCTCCTGCCCACCCTTAAAGACTGGAAGGAATCGCTCCCGGCGATCGTCAGGGGGACCTTCATCGGCTTTTTCCTGGGAATCCTGCCCGGAGGAGGGGCGGTCATCGCTTCTTTTGCGGCCTACGCCGTGGAGAAAAGGATTTCAAAACACCCGGAGAAATTCGGTTCCGGCGCCATTGAAGGAGTCGCGTCTCCCGAAGCGGCCAACAACTCCGCGAGCCAGGGGGCTTTTATCCCTCTTCTGACGCTCGGGATCCCTGCAAACGTGGTCATGGCCATCCTGCTCGGAGCGCTTCTGATCCACAATATCAAGCCCGGCCCCCTGCTGATCAAGGACCATCCGAGTTTGTTCTGGGGAGTGCTCGGCAGCATGTATATCGGCAATCTTACGCTGCTGGTTTTGAACATTCCGCTCATCGGAATATGGGTAAAAATTTTGAAGATCCCTTACCCGGTTCTTTTTCCCCTCATTCTTCTCTTCTGCTTGATCGGAGTATACAGCGTCAACAATAACATCTTCGAAGTGGTCATTATGATCCTCTTCGGCATCGTGGGCTACCTGATGAAGAAATTCGCCTACGAAGGGGCCCCGATGATCCTCGCCTTTGTGCTAAGCCCGATGCTCGAAAATGCCCTTCGCCAATCTCTGATCATGTCTCACGGAAGCTTCTCGATTTTCTTTACCCGGCCGATTTCCTGCGCCTTGATCGTAATCTCCATCTTTCTATTGATCACCCCGCTGATTCCGGGGTTTAAAAAGCGACCCAAGGGCGAGGATGTAAGATGAATTTTTTAAAGACCACCCCATCGGAAAGGTTTTAAGTCTTAGTCGCCGCTCCGTCTTGGGAAGTCGGCGATAGAAGCACTCGGCATGAACGGTTCCCACCTGTGGTCGACTTCTTCGGCTTGTACCCATTCGGTGACGGGGCGGGCGCAGGCTTTGTTGTTGGCCTGGGGGTTTGGGCGGTACGCGCCGGAAGCATCGGTCGGGATGAGCAGAGACTCGGAGAAACCCCTGAGACTCCGATCTCAGCGGCGGGAGGCCTTGGCCCCCGCCCCCTCCACGAAGAAATCAGCGCCTTATGATTCCAAGCGTAGCGCCCGGACCCCCAGGCCAGGGCACCTCCTGCTATTCACGCCGGACCTGAATCCGTAGCGGCTTCCCCCCTTGGCTGAAGGGTTACTTCGGCTTCTCAAATCCGCTTGACAAGCCTTTTTATTTTCTTTACGATTCCTTATCAATAAATTTCACCTTTCCCCGTGGAAACGGGGCTTTTTTCCCCAACAGATTTTTTCGATTCAACCCAATCTCGGCTGATGATAAGGATCCGTTATGATTTGGCATTCCATATTTTGGATGACCCTTATCGATCTGGTTGTTATTTTCTTAACTTTTCTCGCCCTTTGGGACTTCTATCGGAACAGGCAACTGTTGAAAAGGCTGCGGGTTTTCTCCGGGTTGGCGCTGGTTGTGGGGGGGTTAATCACCATTGCGTCCCTTTATTTTTTTGATGTCGTATCCATGCATTTCTTCCCCTTGGTGATGCCGATGGAAAAGGCCATGAAATTTATGGAGGATTTGCACCTGAACTATAACTGGATCATCACCACCTCGGGCATCGCGCTCCTGGTCATAAGCGTTTTTTTTCTGAACCGGGTTATTTTCCCAAAAATCATGAAACTGGAGCACGAGCTTGAAACCCTGGCTTCCACGGACAGTCTCACCAATATTTTGAACCGGTCCAAATATGATGAAATCATAACGAGAGAAATCGGCCGCGCCGACCGATACAACCGGTCCCTGTCGATAGTTATTTTTGATATCGATTTTTTTAAAAAGATTAACGACAGCTACGGACACCTCGCGGGAGATCAGGTCTTGAAAACCCTGGTGTCCCTGACCAAGAACCAGATGAGAGCAACCGACTACCTGATTCGTTGGGGGGGAGACGAGTTTATTTTGATTCTCCCGGAGACGAATCTGGAGGGGGCAAAAGGGTTTGCGGAAAGGATCCGCGATTTGGCCGCCCGACACAAATTTGATGATATCGAAACCCTGACCGTTAGTATGGGCGTGACCCATTTCTCCAAAGGCGATACCGAGCATATCCTTTTCAAAAGGGCGGACGAAGCGCTGTACCAGGCAAAAACAGGCGGCGGCAACCGAGTCGAAGTAAGAATCTGAAGGAAGCGGGGGGAATGCCCGTTTTCTGATCTGGGCGGCCGTAAAGGCGGCGCGAAAATCGTAAAGGGACATTCGTCAGATATTGCCTTGATTGAGAGATCAACCCGGAATTGATTACTGACAACCGGCGCCAAGAATTCGGAAGGCGGGAGAATTAAATAATAGTTAAAAGAGTCAAGAGCAGACTTGACCCCTTTACTTGAAAAAGCTTCGCTTCCACCGACTTCGTCTCAATACATCTTTCCGACCAGAAACAAAGCGATGGTGGGATAAACCGTTATGATTGCCGTTCCGAGGACCATGAGAAGGAAAAACGGCATCGTCATCATGGCGATATCAAATATGTTCTTGCCGGTGAAACCCTGAATGACGAACAGGTTCATGCCGACTGGCGGCGTGACCTGGGCCATTTCGACCACGAGAACAAGAAATATTCCAAACCATACCGGGTCGATCCCGAACGCTATGACGGTGGGCAACAGGACCGACGTCGTCAGCACGACCATCGAAATCCCATCAAGGAAGCAGCCAAGGATGATGTAAAAGATTGTCAGGACGGCGATAAACGTGTATACGTTCAAACCGAGCGTCACGATCCAGCCGGCGATGGCTCCGGGAAGGCCGGAATAGCTCATGGCCTTCGTCAGGTAGGCGGCCCCGAACAAGATCAGCAGCAGCATGCAGTTGGTTTGGAGCGCCGACCGCAGGGACAAAAGGAAGGATTTCCGGGTGAGGGATCCGCTGATGGCGGCGATGATAAGGGCGCCGGCGACACCGAGAGCGGCAGCTTCGGTCGCCGTGGCGAAGCCGCCGTAAATGGAACCCATCGTGCCAATGATAAGCAGAACGACCGGCACAAGAAGCCTGAGCTTCCCGATCCGTTCCCGCCAGGCTGTCCGTGGGCTCTTTGCCGGCATCCGGCCCGGGTTCATCAATGCCCACAGCATGATGTATCCCGAAAAAAGCCCCATCAACAGTATGCCAGGGAAGACGCCCGCTACAAACAGCCGCCCGATAGAAACCTGGGCCGCAACGCCATAGACGATCATGATGATGGAGGGCGGAATGAGAAGTCCCAGGGTCCCCGATCCGGCGAGGGAGCCGATGCTCACACGTTCGTCATACCCGCGGGAAGCCAACTCGGGCAGCGATATCCGCCCGATGGTGGCAGCGGTCGCCGCCGAAGAACCGCTGACGGCCGCGAATATGCCGCACCCGATCACGTTTACGTGGAGCAACCGTCCAGGCAGCCCCTGGAGCCACGGCGCCAGGCCCGAAAACATATCCTCCGAGAGCCGCGTCCGGGTGAGGATTTCCCCCATCCAGATGAACAGGGGGAGGGCCGTCAACGCCCAACTGGCCATCGAGTCCCAGGCCACCCCGCCGAGCACCGGCCCTGGCTCGGTACTGGTGAAAAAAACGATGGTAGCCACGCCGCAGGCAATCAGTCCAATGCCGATCCAGACCCCCAAGGAGAGCAGGACCAACAGAAGAACAATGACGGTTAAGCCTTGAACAAGCGGTTCCACGAATTAGTTCCCCCGCAAGCCATCGTTTGGGGCGCCGTTTTCCGGAAAAACCACAGGCAGCCTCCGCAGAATACGCTGAAGCCTGTCAGCGAATCCGATTGCCATCAGACAAGACCCAAACGCCATCGTGGTTTGGGGAATCCAAAGCGGCGTCGGCAGGATGCCTTGACTGCGGACACCGTAAACGTAGGAATCGTAGGTGTAGGCAGAGATGTGCCATGCCGCCCACGCAAAAAGCGCCAAGGCGAATGAAGTAGAAAATATGTCAAGCGCGCGGGCGAAAGGCGAAGGCACATTCTGCAACAGCAGGGTTACCCGGATGTGTGTCCCTTTGAACAGGGCCTCGGGCAGCGCCAGAAAAAACGAGGCCGCCATCGACCAGGCCGCGAACTCGTCGGCCGACGGAAGGTGGCTTCCGAAAACGCGGGCAACGATATGGGCGATGATGATGAACGCGATCAACGCGAGAAACCAAGTCGCCACCGTCCACGAAACCGAATAGATCCTGTCCAGCATGAGTACGGCGATACCTCCCAAGCAAGAAGACAAAAGGACAACGTCAGGCAGGGGCAGAAGAGCGGCCTGCCTGCTCGTTCTGCGCCGCAACGACCTACTTCATTTTTCTGTAGTCCTCGACGAGCGCCTTGCCGTCGTTGCCGGCCTTCTGGAGCCATTCCTTGAGCATGATCGCGCCGATCTCCTCGAGGTCCTTCTTCAGGCCCGGGGGCGACGGCAGGACTTGCATCCCGTGCGAGGCGAGCGTCTGAAGATCCTTCTTCATGGATTCTTCCGCCATCTTCCAGCCCCGCTTCTCGGCGGCATCCGAAGCCTCTTGCAGGGCTTTCTTGGCCCTGTCCGTCAGCTTGTTATAAGCGGCCTTGTTGACCAGGATGACGTTCTTCGTCAGGAAGGCGCGCGCGTCGTAATAGTATTTACAGTAGTCCCACGCCTGGGTGTTCACGCCGGTGGTGGACGAAGTCAGCATTGCGGACACCACGCCGGTGGCAAAGGCCTGCGGCACTTCCGAGCTTTCGATGGTGGCGGGGATCGCCCCCAGAAGTTCCGCGACACGCGAGACCGAGGCGTTATAGGAGCGGAAACGCACCCCCTTGAACTGGGTCTTGTCCGTGACCGCTTGTTTGGTGTAGATGCCCTGGGGGGGCCACGATTCGGAATAGAACATCAGGAGTCCGTCTTTTTCCAGCAGCTTTTTATAGTACGGTTTGCTAGCCAGCCACAATTTCCAGGCATCCTCAAAGGTGGGCGCGATGAAGGGGACGGCGTCGACCTCGAAGAGGGGATTCTCGTTCCCCAGCGCTGAAATGAGGAACTCGGCGATAGGAACGACGCCCCGCTGAACCCCGCGCTTGGTTTCGTGACGTTTCAGAAGCACGCTGTTCGATTTGATGTCGATCTTAAGATCGCCACCGGACAGCTTTTCCACTTCCGCTGCGAACAGGCGCGCATTCTTGGTGTGATAGTTGTCTTCCACGTCGTGACACGACATGTCCCACGTGGCCGCGTACGCCCCCTGGACGAATCCCAGTATTACTGCGGTAATCAATAGCTTTTTCAGCATGTCTACCTCTCCTTTCTTGCCCTTCTTTGTTGGTCGCAGGATTTCGCATCCCCTCCGTTTATAAATCTTCGGCGCGCAGGTCCCATGAAAGCGCAAAGCACGCCGCCTGCTCTTCGGGGACGTCGGCAAGCGAGCAGAACCGGTACAAGGCTTTTCCCAGCGCCGCTTGACTCTCGGCGGAGATCATCGCGAAGGCGTCCATGGGACGATTGTCCTTGTCTTCCATCGGCAACGGCGTCGACAGTGCGATATCCGGCTCCAGGCCATAGGAGGAAAAAACGCCATCGATCCCGCATACCTCCTCCAGGACGGGTGCGATCCTGTTCACATCCACCCTCGGATGGCGCAGATTGACGCTTCCCCAGGCCGACCCGACGCCGACGCCGACCTCCAGGGGAACGCGCATGACCCGCCGCCGCGGGTTGCGCATGCGCGGGAAGTTACGGTTGGACCAGTCGGTCTGGTGCTTGAAAGCCTGCTGGTAGGCCTCGGAGGTGAAGACGCCTATGTCTTTGGCCCTGTAAAGGGCCAGGTAGCGCGGCCCCGCACCCGCGGTCAGGCGGAGTCGCCGGCCCCAGGTGAAACCGGGAATGGAGATCCGCTCTTCCATGTGCTCCCGGTCATACCACCGATTGAAATCGGCGTCGTAATTTGAATCGACGTCGGTCCAAACGAATAACTCAGCCTTGGCCGTCCCTCTGTTAACACGCATTGTTATCCTCCCGCAATTCAAGCTTCTCAAGCCCATTTTGACATTAAAGCAATGGCAAATTCGTTATGCCGTTGTCGAAAAAGGGGTTGCCCTGATGTTAGCTGAACGCGTTCACCCGGTGGATGAATAATCCAAAACTAAATTATGGCATTAAATTATCAAAATTAACTTATAAATGCAAATTATTATTTATTATAATTTGCATTTATGGGACTTTTGCCCTAAATTAGTTGTGATAAAAACAGACTCGTTGATAACTTTAATGGAGAAAGGAGGCGATTTTGCAGAGGGGAAAAGAGAAAATACAATTGAACGTGGAACGGATGAGACAATCCCATCTTTACCCCAAGAACAAGAACCCAGATCAGCGTCAGTTGGCAAACTCAGTTTAGAGAAATTTGTCCATTTTGACCTGACGACATACAGTCCCAACTTCTTACCACGGGGCTGAAAAGGAGGGAAAGTTATGGCGCTTAAAGGAGCAGGAATGTTGTGTACGCGCATGGATGTCGATCCCGCTGACGCAGCGGAGCTCAATCGTTGGTTTGATAAAGAACATATGGAGGAACGGGTCAAAATACCGGGATTCCTTGGTGCTCGTCGTTATAGCGCCATCACTGGAACGCCAAGATACCTGAATCTTTATGAAACAGAATCACTAAAGGTTTTCGACAGTCCCGAATATCGCCAGCGACTTGCCAACCAAACCCAGTGGTCGATGAAGATGATGGCAAAGTTTAAGAATTTCCATCGGGCAGTTGCCCAGATTAATATAAGCCAAGGATTCGGCCATGGATGCTTTGTGGCGCTAACCTGGCTCAAACCGGCTGACGGTCAAGAGAAAAAGCTCAAAGAGTGGTTTGCCCTCCAGGAATTTCCAACCCTAATCAAAACGGAAGATATCCTATCTGCCCATGTTTTGGAGAGTGATTCACGTCTTTCAGGGCCGCCTCCAGGAGTCTCTGCTCCCGAACGGAAGGACGAGAGGGCGAATGATTGGTTTGTAGTTGTCGAAGGAACTGATGCTGAGGTTGTCTCCGAGGTCTGCCAAAAGCGTTTTACTTCGGCGGTCTTTGAGAAATTGGGGACAGCAATTGTCGTCAGCTCCGGTGTGTTTGCGCTCCGATCTTCTTTCGAATATAGAAATGAAGTAGGTTAACATTTTTAGCGCCACTTCGTGAAGGCAAAATCAGTATTTGCCCAAGGGGGAGACTTTCATAATTGTTAGGTGGGTTGCGCCTGAAGCGGGGGTGCTCTATGTCGTCACGTCCATCGTCAAGTAAGTCTTTGAAAAACAAAGCCCACTTCGTCCTGAAGCTTATGGTTTGCCACTGTTTTTCGGCAACATAATAGATTTGGAAATTGTCTTTAAAATCAAATGGAAAAACAATAGAGAAGTCAAGGGGCGGAAACTTCTTGGCAATCAAAGAACGTCAGTAAGATTTTAAATCCGATCAAAAAGAGGAGTCATGAATGAAACCTGAGGCTAAGATAACTCGAAGAGAGTTCTCCAAGAAAGTGACGGCCACCATAGAGCCGAACGACATTACAATGATGACCATGGCGGAAGTTGCCTCCATGATCAAAACCGGCAGGATTTCTCCGGTCGAAGTCGTCGCCGCCTGCCTAAAGCGTACCGAGGCCCTGCAGGGTAAGCTCAACGCTTATGTCTACCTGATGGCCGACGAGGCGAAAAAGGCCGCCAAGAGAGCCGAATCCGAGGTCAAGAAGAACTACAAAGGTCCGTTGCACGGTATTCCCATCGCCTTAAAGGATCTGTATTACACCAAAGGAATCCCGACCACGGGAGGTTCCGGCCTGATGGCCGATTTCCGGCCCGACTTCAATGGCACCATCGTCCAGCGGCTTATTGACGCCGGGGCCATCATCATGGGCAAGACCAACACCCATGAATGGGCGTTTGGCCCCACCACCGAGGAATCCTTCTTCGGCCCCAGCCGCAACCCATGGAATCCAAGGAAGATCACCGGGGGTTCGAGCGGCGGCTCGGCCATTGCAGCCGCTACCGGGATGGCCTATGTGGCCATGGGCAGCGACACTGGCGGATCGGTGCGCATTCCCTCGGCCTTTTGCGGCACGGTGGGTTTCAAGCCGACCTATGGACTCGCCAGTCTGAATGGGATCATCGGCCTGAGCTTCAATCTAGATACCCCCGGCCCGCTGACGCGCAGCGTCATGGACGCCGCCTTGGCGATGGACGCCTACGCCGGCCCCGATCCCTTGGATCCCTGTCCGGGGCGCCTATCCGGCCCGGTTCCGAAATATGCCGGGAACCTTAAGCGCGTGGACAACCTCAAAGGAAAGGTGATCGCCGTACCTACCAATTTCTTCTTTGACAAGACCGATTATGAGGTCGAAAAGCTCGTGCTGAAGGGCGTTGAGGCCATGAAGGAGCTGGGAGCCGAGGTGCGACACATCGAAATTCCAAGTCTCGAACTGGTACCCGTTGTGTCGACGGTTATCCTCTTTTCCGAGGCGGCCCACTACCATCAGGAGCTTTTTGCCAAATCCCCCGACAAATACCAGCCCGGGGTCAGGGCGCGCCTAGAGCAGGGCGGCGCTTACAAGGCGGTCGAGTATATCAACGCCCTCAAGGGCCGTGAAAAGATTATGGCCGACTGGGAGAGGGCGCTCACCGGCATCCACGGTGTCGTCGTCCCCACCTGTCCCATCCCGGCTTATGACATTGGGCTGCCGGCGCCTTGGAAGATCCAGACGCGCGGTAAGACCGAAGAAGGTCGCGCCATGTGTACCTATCACACGCGCTTAGCCAACACCGCAGGCATCCCGGCGATGTCGATACCATGCGGTCTGACATCAGAGGGGCTTCCCGCCGGACTGATGATCATGGGCCGCCGGGGCGATGATGTGGGTGTGCTCCGGCTGGGTTATGCTTACGAGAAGCACAATCCATTTGCTTATAAGACCTTCTAAACTCGAACACGCCTTTACCCAAAGCCGCACGATGACCACCAAAGTGCGGCTTTGGCTCTGCTTTAGCCCATTTTCCGCAGTTATGAGAAAAAAGTTGTGTAAAATCAATTGCGGGTAGTCAAAATCAGGCCATTTTCTCCACTACATTTTCGATCCTTTTGGGCCGGTTCGGGATGAGGATCTTCGTCCTCTGAAGCAGTACTTTCAGGTCCCTTGACGGCGTCGCCACCATTCGGAGCCGAAGGATTTTCTCTCGGGTCGGCAAAAGCACATCCAGGGATTTCAGTTCCCGTAACTCCTCCAGCAGTTTTCTCTGAATCCGGGGACATAATACCGATTAATTATGAACCTTTACTGGCCTTCCCGGATTTCCCATTGAGAGATCCCGAGACGTTAATTGTTCTACTACCTTTACAAATCCAATGTCCCCAAGCGGACGCCCCGTTCGCGTCATTTTCCTAACCACTTCGTTCTTTGCTGGACTCGCCTCCAGGAGAAATTCTTTCCAGTTCTTTACTAAACCCCTCAGCGTTGGATCCTTTACCAGTAGATCCGTCTTGCCTAACCCAATATGAAAAGCAGCACTGGACCAGGGATATCGCCAGGCTCTTTTCACGATGCCCGCCCGCACCGGATTCAACTCCACATAGGAAGCCGCCGTCAATAAATGAATTTCATCCAATACACAGGAATTGAATCTTCCCTGAAAAAGATAACCCCGAACACCCTCCTGAAAGTTCTTCATCCGGGTATACCGGCGATGGGCCTCGCCAAAAGCCCTTGCCAGCGAATCGGCCTTCTGGGGAACGGCAATGAAATGCACATGGTTTGTCATGAGGCACCAGGCCAGGATTTCCACCCCGAACCGGCCCGTCTCTTCAGCCAGGAATCGCAAATATTGTAGGCGATCTTCCTCTGTTTGAAAGATCGCCAGGGAGCGAACGCCACGCTGAATAATATGATGGGGATATTCTGGAACGACTACCCGGGATATTCTCGCCATGTCAAGGAAGGTAATCTATGGGCACTCATTTGTCAAGAATAAATGGTATTATGTCCCCCGATTAAAATTAATGTCAAGGGACACCTCCCAGAATTGCCAGGGCTGGGGGAAGGGGAAAAGGAAAAGCCCGCCTGGGATGGGGGGCTTTTTCTTTTGGAAAATGATGGGTAGCTATGTTATTTATAATAATTGAAGGCCGATGCCTTGGAAGCGGTTAAATATGCTCAAACTACCCAGCAGTCTCGTTTTTTTTAGGAATCAATGATTATGCACGCTTTGCTGGCCTCTGTCGGTTTCGTGGTTTTGGCGGAGATGGGGGATAAAACCCAGCTGCTGGCCATGGCCCTGGCCTGCCGCTTCCGGTGGCAGACCGTCATGCTCGGGGTCTTTGCGGCCACCCTCGGCAATCACTTCCTGGCCGTGGTTGCGGGAACCTACCTCACGAAGTTGATCCCTCTGGACTATGTGCGGATCGCCGCGTTTGCTTCCTTTATTCTCTTCGGGTTCTGGACCCTTCGGGGCGACACGCTCGAAGGCGAAGACAAGCGATTCAACTTTAGCCCTTTTTGGACCGTGGCTGTGGCCTTTTTCCTCGCGGAAATGGGGGATAAGACCCAGTTGGCCACCGTGGCCCTGGCTGCGGAATATCAATCGATTTTCGCGGTCTGGCTCGGGACCACCACCGGGATGTTGATCGCGGACGCCATCGGGATCGGAGTCGGAATCGTCCTGGGCAAGAAGATTCCCGAAAGAGCGATCAAGTGGACGGCCGCCTTTATATTTATATTCTTCGGTCTTTCGGGTTTGTATGAACTCCTGCCGGGACTTTATTTGTACCCCATTTTCATTGTCTGCGGGATCGCAGTTCTCGGGTTTGCGGTTTATGAATTCACCTGGGGCCGCAATAGAGCTCCAGCCATGCCGGCGCCCTACTGCGAGCCGGGAGAGAGTTCTCAGACGCCGCCGGCCTTTTCCGGCGCGGCCCCGTTTAAATCCGCCCGGAAATAAATTGCCGTCGATTCCGTCCTAAAGGCCGGAGAGGGAAATTTATTTCTGAACTCACCCTCACCCTGCCCCTCCCCGAAGGTGTGAAAAAATTCCGTAAACCACCCCCACCCTTTCCCTCCCCCGTCAAGGGGGAGGGAATTTCTTTTCTATTTCAATATGTTTACCCTCTCCCCTCGCGGGAGAGGAGAGGGTGAGGGAGGAATATTTCAATTTTTTCACATCTTCCCCCATCGAAGGGGGAAGGAAGGCTAACGGTTTTCTGAAAAAGTCCTTTTCTACTTCATGCCGTCATTCCTTCGGAAGCAGGAATCCAGTCTTTTCAATGCGTTCTGGACTCCCACTTTCGCGGGAGTGACGGGAATTTGGGGTTTTTCCGCATCCTGCTAATGTTGCCTAAATATATGCGGGCCTTCCCGCAAAGTGGATATGCAGAAAAACATCCTGGTTTCCGGGTCAGGCCCGGAATGGCGTAGGTGAAAGGCTTCCGGAAGAAGTTGCCGGCTGCAGACGCAAGGTTGATGGTCTCGTAAAAAGTCGGCCAATCCCCTTTTTTGTCATTCCGGCGGAAGCCGGAATCCAGTTATTTCCATCCCGCCCTTGGCGGGATGGACTCCGGCTTTCGCCGGGGTGACGCTTCAAGAGACTTTTTACGAAACCATCAAGATTGTCAGCAAAGGAAGTCCGATGGGCCGTTTCATAGTCGTTCGCAATTTATTTATGGGCCTCGCGGGGTATTTCTCCTTGCGGATCAATTTTTCCGATGGACGTACAGGAATTCCGGGGTAAATTCCTCGTTCGTCGTAACCCCCTGTATTTCCGCTCCGACCTCCCGGGTTCCCCCGATCACATAAATCCTGCCGCCGACCTCCGCCGCCTCAACCCCCCATCTTGCCACAGGCAGGCTCGCCCGGTCGGTCCAGGAATTGGTGACCGGGTCATATTCCTCGTTGGTCACGAAAACCGACGCCAAATTGCCCCCCCGAAGGCATAGATCCTGTTGTTCACGACCGCCGCGGAAAAAACCATCCTGGGCGTGTGCATGTTGCTCTTGACGCTCCAGGTATTTGCGGCCGGGTCATATTCCTCGGTCACGGCAAAGAGCGTGCTCGCATTCCTGCCGCCGGCCACATAAATCTTGCCGTTAACCACGGAAACGGCCGGCCATTCCCTGGCGGTCGGCATATCGGCTCTGGCCCTCCAGGTATTGCCGACCGGATCATACTCCTCTGTGGTCCCGACGGCCCCTAACCCCGTTCTGTTTCCGCCTATCGCGTAAATCTTGTTGTTCACCACGGCCGCCGAAAAAGCCCACCTGTCTCCCGGCATGCCGGCTTTGGAAGTCCAGGTGTTGGTGGCGGGGTCATATTCCTCGTTGATCGACAACCCGGACGATCCATTGTAGCCGCCGATCAGATAAACCTTCCCATTTACAACCCCGGCCGCGAGCCCGTATCTGGCAGTGGGCATGGGGGCCCGGGAAGCCCAGGTATTCGTTGCCGGGTCATATTCTTCGGTTGTGGCCAGAATGTTCGCCCCCGAAATGCCGCCGAACAGGTAAATCCTGTTGTTCACCACCGCTACGGCGCCATTGTACCGGGCCGTAGGCATCGCCGTTTTTGCCGCCCAGGTGCCCGGGAAACCGAGGGTCTTGCCGGTGGAAGAATAGCCTCCCGGAGCGGTCAATGTCTCCCCAAGAATCATGAACCCGGAAGGCACCCCGCCCCCCCCGCCGGTGACCGCAGTTGTCTGGGTTGTCCCGTCCGGGAAGCCCAGTCCGTTCCCGCTCCCGCTGATCCTCACGTTCCCGGAAATCTCGAGCCTCTGCGTCGGCGTGGCCGTTCCTATCCCCACGTTACTTTGCGCCAACAGGTTGCTGCTGAAGCTCTTGACCCCGTCTATTGTCTGGTTCGTCGACAGGTCGACGTATAGGCCGGCATGGGCATGATCACTTCTGGCCGCCGTTGCGGCCGATCCGGAACCGGCAAAGTTGACGGAGATCGAGTCCGCCCCCGCGGTCAAACCGACGCCGGCGCCCACGTCAAGGGTGATATTCCCTGTGTTTCCGCCGCCCGTGAGTCCCGAACCCGCAGTCACCCCCGTAATGGTCCCCCCCGAATTGGCGTCTATTTGGCATACCACGGTGCCATCCAGGTTAATGGCCCGGATCGACTGCCCGGCAGGGCAAAGGGCGCTCACCCTCCTCTGAATCACCGCGGTATCAACGGATACCGCATCGGAGCCCACAAGGATCCCTGTCCCCGCCCCCACATCGAGAGCGATGCTTCCTGTCGTCCCCCCGCCGGCAAGCCCGGCACCGGCAGTCACCCCGCTGATCGTGCCCGCCGCCGCATCCACGCTCCCCGCCCTCAGGGCATAAGGAACGCTCGCAAGCGCCCGCCTCGGGGTCATCTCCGGCTCCGTGGAAACCCGAACTCCGAGGTAGTATTGGGCGTCAAAGGTCAGAGATAGCGGCGTGGTTTCCCCCAAGTTGACTCCGTAAACCCCATGGTCTACGGTCACGACCTGCGTTTCACTCCACAGGGCGGTCCCTCCTGACGGGACATCGTAGATGGAAAAACGGATCTCGATCGCCCCATGATAAGGCGTGCCCGCCGCATTGGTGAGATACCCTTGATAGTTAATCTTCTGGGGAACGGCCGCATGGCTCATGGCGGAGAAAAAAATCAAGAGGAATAAACAGCCGAAGCCCCGGATAAGAGCCCGCTTTTTCAGTCCCTTTGAAAACATCTGATTATCTCCTTCCTTGGATAATTGAGCGCCCCGAATCTCCCCGCCCTCTCTTTGGCAAAAGTGCGGAAGGAGGGAATTATTCTCGGCGCTTACCCTATCAGGCAAAGGCGAATATATTGTCAAGGCCGCCCTTGGTCCCTTCCCGCTTTTTTTCATGTTGGCGTTGCCCCTTGCGTCATCTCGACTCGTGCATCACGCCCCCTGTGGGGGTGCGCCTTGCGGTCCTTTACCCGATTTCCTTCCTCAGCTCGGTCTTCAGAATCTTCCCGGCGCCGCTCACCGGAAGCTGGGGTTTGAAAACGATCTGTCTGATTTTTTTGTAGGCCGACACGTTTTGGCTGCAGTACGCCATCAGTTCTTCGCCGGTCACGGAGGCCCCCTGCTTAAGAACCACAAAAGCGACCGGAATCTCCCCCGCCTCCAGGTCCTTTTTCCCCACCACCGCGCACTGCTGCACCGCCGGGTGTTTGGCCATGAGCTCTTCCAAATCCCGCGGGTAAACATTGTACCCTTTGTAGATGAGCATGTCCTTTTTGCGGTCCACGATGTAAAAATACCCGTCCTCGTCCTCCCGGCCGATGTCCCCCGTGTACACCCAGCCGTCGCGAAGGGTGTTCTTCGTCTCTTCGGGCTTGTTCCAGTATCCCTGCATGACCTGCGGGCCTTGGATGCAGACTTCGCCCACTTCCCCCGGGGCGAGCCGCTGGGTTCCCGTCTCCAGGTCCACGATCTTGACTTCCGTATCGTGGAGAGGCAGCCCTACCGAGCCCGGCTTCACCCCGTCGCGAAACGGGGGATTCAGGTTGCTCGCCATGGAAACCTCGGTCAGCCCATATCCCTCCGCAACGATGCCGCTGAAATTCTGAAGCATCTGATTCAGCACGGGAACCGGCAGCGGCGCCGCCCCCGAAGCCACCAATCGAATCGACGATAAATCGTATTTCTTGAAATCGGGGTGGTTCACTAAGGGAATGAAAAGCTGGGGGGCCCCGCCGATGGTGTTCGCCTCGTATTTTTCGATCGCCTGGAGGTATTGGCCGGGATCGAAGCGAGGGAACACCACCAGGGTCATTCCCGACAAAATAAGATTGTTGAGGTACCCGACCGTTCCCATGGCATGGAACCAGGGCACCACCACCAGGGCTTTCCCTTTGCCGAAAGGAATGGGGTGGTCTTCCGCCCGGTCCCCCTCCATCCGGACCACATCCAAAATTCCGTCCTTGTAAGACACATCCCCGCCTCCGCTCCAGTAGCCGACCTGCAGGACATTCGCGACTACGTTGGCATGGGTCAGCATCACCCCTTTGGACACCCCCGTCGTGCCCCCGGTATAAGCCAAATGGGCCAAGTCCTTTTTGGATTCGATCTTGACCTCCGGGGCCTTGGGTTCATGCGCTTTCAGCAGGGAGGTGAAATCCAAGGTCCCGGGAAGTTCTTTCTTCACCAGCGGAGGTTTGATGGCCGTCAAAAGGGGCGGGAAGAGATCGGGGATCGCCGCCACGATCACGTTTTTCAGCTTGGTCTTCGGAACGACCTTCGCGACTGTCGGGTAAAACAAATCAAGGGTGATGATGGTTTCCGCCCCCGCATCGTTGATTTGGTTTTCCATCTCCCGTTCCACCATCAGAGGGCTGCAGGGGGTAAAAATGGCGCCGTTCATCAGGGTCGCATAGTAGGCGATGGCAAACTGCGGCGAGTTGGGAAGGTGGATGGCTACCCGGTCCCCCTTTTTGACCCCCAGGGCGGCCAGGGCATGGGCAAAACGCTCGCACAACGTGAGAAGTTCGCTGTACGTGATTTCCAAGGAATCGAAAATGATGGCTATCCGGAAAGGCAGCTTGGCGGCGGTGGAACGCAAAATCTGGAAGACGGGGATTTCGGGATAACTCAGGGAATGGGGATTGAATTTTGGCCAGCATTTGAAGTTTTTCATGGCGTCCTCCCTTTAGAGAAGTGTCAGGGCCAGGGTAAAGTGTCGGTCAAACCCCCTTTGGGGACGGAGAACAATATGAAAGCCGCGAATCGCAAGTCGCGAGGGCGCAAGGGGAAACGAAAGCAAAGCGCAAAAAGCATTGCGAAAAAAAAATAATATCCGCAATCTCCAAAATTACGCAAAGACAGGTTAAAGGATCGAGGGCTCAAGGATCCAAACTTCAATAATCCTAAAACCAAAAAGGTTAGATCGTCCGGCAGGAGAACAGCTCGTCAGGAACAGCAGCGCCATCAAGACGGCTCGGAATATAGCACCCATTCAGGAAGGAATCAAGGATATTTTTCCGGAATCCTCCGCCTTTTCAAGGGATGCTTCCACTGGCTATCCCCATGGCGGTTTCGATCAGGGCCTCGAACCCGAGAATCGGTGTCTAAAAAAAGATGATGAGAAATCGCCCGATCACGGGTATATTGAAGCAGAAATGCTTTGTCTCCATCCCGGATTTGCTTCGGGTTTCCGCGGCACTCTTGATTTCTCCGGTGCGGGTTTATGAAAGACGTTGAAGAGAGAGAAAAGATAAGCATGCGCGCCGTCCACTCCGGTCTGGCGGCGAATTTTTTATTGGCGGTCCTGAAAACCGGGGCGGGCGTCTTCGGACACAGCCCGGCCTTGCTGGCCGACGGCATCAACTCCACCTCGGATGTGGCCTATTATTTGGTGATCACCGTCTTCATGCGCCTGGCCCGCAAGCCGGCCGATGCCGAACACCCTTACGGGCACTCGCAGATGGACACGATCGCGGCTCTGGTGGTCGGCGCCTTTGTGATCACCACGGCCATCGCCATTTTCTGGGGCGCGGTGAACGATGTCTACGATCTGGCGACGGGAGAGAAAACCTTCGGCGGCGCCGCTTCTTTTGCTCTTTGGGCGGCTCTTTTCACCGTGGCTCTCAAGACCGCTCTCTTCTACTGGACCCGCCGGATCGGCAAGCGGAGCCTGAGCTCGGCCGTCCAGGCCCTGGCCCACGATCACCGCAACGACATCTTTGCCGCCGCCGCCGTCTCCCTCGGCATTCTCCTGGGACGCGAGGGCTACCCCTGGGTCGATCCCCTGGCCGGCGCGGTGGTTGCGGTTCTCATCCTGCTCACGGGCCTTCAGATTCTGCGCGAATCGTCCGCGGATCTGATGGACACCGTGGCCGGGAAAGAGCTCGCCGAAAATATTTCGCGGCTCTGCCGGGAGATCCCGGGCGTCAAAGAGACCGAAGAAATCCACGCCCACCGCTTCGGAATTTACTTAGTCATAAATCTTACCGTCGGGCTCGAGGGGGTGCTTTCCTTGGCAGCCGGCGATGAAATCGCCTCCCGAGTAGAGAAAGCAGTAATGAAAGAAATCGAGTTTGTGCGCCGGGTTCATGTGCACTATCATCCGGCAAGGAAAAGAGAAAAGGTGTAGGGAGAACAAGTTACAAGTCATAAGTTGATGATCTCGTAAAAAGTCGAAATTCCAAGGAATTTGTCATTCCGGCGAAAGCCGGAATCCAGTTATTTCAAGGCGTTCTGGACCCCGGCTTTCGCCGGGGTGACGGTCTATTTGACTTTTTACGAAGTCATCACAAGTTAGAAGTTAGAAATAAAACGTTGAAAATTCTTGCCTGCGATTTCCGGGCAGGCAAAAACAGGCGGTTTTTTCTCATCCACGCTCGCCCGGAGACTGTTCTTCACCGCCACCGTTTCTTCCGCCGCCAGCGCTGGTAGCCTTTTTCCGCAACCTCGGACTTGATGCCCAAGTAGAATTCCTTGACGTCCTCGTCTTCCATCAGGGCCTGCGGAGTATTGGCCAGCACGATCCGTCCCGTTTCCAGCACATAGCCGAAATGAGCGATGGAGAGGGCTATACGGGCGTTTTGCTCCACTAAGAGAATGGTGGTCCCTTCCCGATTGATGGTCTGGATGATGTCGAAGATTTCCCTCACTAAAATCGGGGAAAGCCCCAAGGAAGGTTCGTCTAACATGAGCAGCTTGGGCCGGGTCATGAGGGCCCGGCCGATAGCCAGCATCTGCTGCTCTCCCCCGCTCAAGTACCCCGCCTGCTGCCCCGAACGGGTTTTGAGGATGGGGAAGTAACGGATCACCCGGTCCAGGTCTTCCAGAATCCCCTTGCGGTCCTTGCGGATGTACGCCCCCATCTGCAGGTTTTCCTTGACCGAGAGCTCGGGGAAAACCTCCCTCCCTTCGGGAACCATGGTAATCCCCAAATTGACGATATCTTCCGCATCCATCCGGTCGATGCGCTTTCCCAGAAACTCGATCGTTCCTTTATCCGGCTGATCCTCCAGAAGGCCCATGATCGTTTTGAGGGTCGTGGTCTTCCCGGCGCCGTTGGCCCCAAGGACCACGGAGATGGTTCCCTCTTGAATGTCGAGGGAAATTCCCCGCAGCGCTTTGATTAACCCGTAATACAGAGTTTCGATATTCCTGACCTGCAGGATGCTCCCCATCAGCCCTCCCCCAGATAAGCCTTCAGGACCTCCGGATGCTTCTGGATTTCCTTCGGCACACCTTCCGCCAGGACCTGGCCGTAGTTCAGGGCTAAAATGCGGTCCGAGATGTCCATGACCAAATTCATGTCGTGTTCCACCAGCAGGATGGTGATGCCGAAATCATCCCGGATGTCCTTGATTGAAAAAATCAGGTTTTCCTTCTCCTCCAGATTCATGCCCGCCGAAGGTTCATCCAGGAGAAGAACCTCCGGTTCCAAGGCCAGCGCCCGGCCCAGCTCCACCAATTTCTGGATCCCGTAGGGTAGGTTCATGACGAACTGGTTCCGGGCCGCCTGAAGCTCCAGAAAATCGATAATATCCTCCACTTTTCTCCGGTGCTTGATTTCTTCCTTCGCCGCCCGCGAGTTGGGGGTCAGGAAGGTGGCCCCGGCCCAGAGGCCGGTTTTTATTTTCGTGTGCCGGCCCAGCATCAGGTTGTCCATGGTGGTCATGCGGGAAAAGAGCTCGATGTTCTGGAACGTCCGGGCAATCCCGGCCTGGGCCACCTGGTGGGGTTTCAGCGGGGTGAGGTCTATGTCCTTGAAAAGAATTCTCCCCTCGTTCGGCTTGTAGATCCCGCTGATGCAGTTGAAGACCGTGGTCTTCCCCGCCCCGTTGGGTCCGATGATCGAGTAGATCTCACCCGGTCGAACCTCGAAGCTTACCCCGCCTAAGGCCCTAAGCCCGCCAAAGCTGATCGATAGATTCTCAACCTTCAAATGGGACATAAAATCCTCAAAGAAATTGGAGGTTACGAGTTACGCGTTACGAGTTACAGGTTCGAAGTCTTAAAACGAACCCGGAACCCGGAACCCGCAACTCGCAACCCTATTTCGTCACCTTCACCCAGTCCGTCAGCCGCTTGATCGTCCCGTCCTGCTGGACCTGCCCGAAGAAAATATGTTTCCCGCCTTGATGGTCGGCAGGAGTGAAGGTTATGGGCGGGCCGATCCCCTGAAAATCCTTGACCCCTTCCATGGCTTGGACAAAGGTGTCAACCGTCAGGTTGTTTCCGGCTCGCTTCAGCCCTTCAACCAGCGGCTCTCCGAAGAGAATACCGGCGGAATAGAAGGTGCCCCAACGCTCCTTCGGCTCGTATTTCTGATGCCAGGCGCGGTACTTGACCATCTGGGGATGGTTCGAATCAGGCGTTTCCACAAAGTTGGAATGAATCATGCCTGTCCAAAGGCCTTTGGTTATTTGCATCATCATCGGCGCATCCGAAAGACCATTCGTCGTTCCCCACTGGGGTTTGTAGCCGATTTTAGCGGTTTCGCCCAGGAGCAGGGCGCCATGGGTGGGCATAGTCCACATGATCACCGCCTCGGCCCCTGAATTTTTCAATTTCACGGCATGGGTGCTCAAGTCCCGATCCGTGACCTCGGCGGAAATCTTGGCTAAAACTTCGATCTTCTTTTCCTGTAGGTATCGCTCTACCCCCATCAACCCCTGCTTCCCGTAATCGTCATTTTGATAGAAGACCGCAACCTTCTTGAAATTCATCTTCTCGTAAAAAAGCTGGGTCAGGGCATAGGCCTCATCATCAAAGAGGGGATAGACGGGGAAGAGATATTTCTGGAAGGGATCAATCCAGTTGTGCACTCCGGTTGCCGGGCCCACCCAGATGACTTTGTTTTCCATTAAATAATCGCGGTTGGTCATCCCGCCGGCGACTCCCACGCCCCCGACCACGGCAAAAACCCCAAGCTGCTCGACGAATTCCTTGCCGATGGCTTTGGTCTTGGAGGGTTGATAGGCGTCATCGCGCAGGAAGTATTTGATCTTGCGCCCGTGAATCCCCCCCTCGTCGTTGATACCCTTGAAATAGAGACCCGTTCCCCGGGCCACTGCTCCCCAGGGGGCGGCCGGGCCGGTCTGGGGCCCCCAATGACCAACGAGGATTTCCGTATCCGTCACTCCCCGCACTGCCTGACTCCAGCAATTTTCGGGAATTCCAATCATGGCCAGGAGAATGAATATTCCTGTCAGAAGCAATCCTCGCTTCGCCATTCGATCCTCCTCGTTGAAGATAATAGAAGGCCAGTGCTTAGGGGCGGGGTCAAAAAGAATAACCGGGGAAATAAGGAAATCCCCTGCTGCTTCCCGCCCTGACCCTAAACCCTGACCCCAACCACCGTCTTATTTTGTAATCCGGATCCAGTCCGTAATATTTTTGATATTGCCGTCTTTTTGAACCTGTTGGAAGACAACGTGTTTCCCCCCTTGGTGGTCGGTGGGCGTAAACGTGAGGGGAAGGCCGCTCCCTCTCCAGTCGCGAATTGTTTCCATGGCCGTAACAAAAGTCTCGGGGTTCAAATTTCGTCCCGCCCGCCTGAGTCCTTCGACGAAAGGTTCTGCAAACAACATTCCGGCGATATAGAAGGTCGACCACCGCTCCTTGGGCTCATATTTCTGATGCCAGGCGCGGTATTTGACCATCAGGGGGTGATTCGAATCCGGGGGTTCCCCGAAGTTGGAGTGGATCATGCCGGCCCAGAGACCTTTGGTGACCTGCATCATCGCGATGCTGTCGGAGAGGGTGCTGCTGGTCCCCCACTGCGGTTTGAACCCGATCTTGGCCGATTCCCCCAGGAGCAGGGCTCCATGGGTGGGCATGGCCCACATGATAACCGCCTCGGCGCCTGAGGCTTTCAATTTGAGGGCATGGGAACTGAGATCCCGCTCCGTGACCTCTGCCGGCACCGAAGCCACCAACTGGAGATTATTTTCCTTGATGTAATGCTCCACCCCTTCCAGACCTTGCTTGCCATAATCGTCGTTTTGGTAGAACATGGCAATCTTTTTAAATTTTAAATGCTTGTCGAAATAGCCGGTCAGAGCATAGCCTTCGTGGATATAGAGGGGATAGATAGGAAAGATGTACCGCTGCAGGGGGATGATCCAGTTGGTCACCCCGCTGCACCCCATGGATACCATGATGACCTTGTTTTCCGAATAATAGTCCCGAACGCTCATCCCGGGGCCGACCCCCACGCCCCCCACCACGGCGAAGATCCCGATCTGCTCCACAAATTCTTTTCCGATCGCCTTGGTCTTGGCCGGCTGGTAGGAATCATCGCGCAGGATGTATTTGATCTTGCGCCCGTGAATCCCTCCCTCGTCGTTGATTCCCTTGAAGTACAATCCGCTCCCGCGCGCAACCGCGCCCCAGAGAGCGGCCGGCCCGGTCTGGGGTCCTGTCTGGCCCACGAGGATTTCCGTGTCGGTCACGCCCCTGACCGCCTGAGCGCCGAGGTCCGCAGCCCCAAGCAAAGCCCCCCCGATCAGCACAAAAGAAAACCAGAAAAACACCCTTTTCATCTTCCCCTCCTCTCTTCCGGCCGTTCCGCCGGAGGTTGGTGAATTTTTCTCCCCCAAACTTTGATGAACTCGTAAAAAGTCGCTCAATCCGCTTCGACTTTCGTAAAAAGCTCCAGATGCAAGGCGCGCAAAAACTCAGGAGAGAGGCCCCTTAGGGGCCGCAACGACGAAGTTGAAGCGCAATCGCCAGCAGATCATGGACTTTTTACGAAACCGATCAGACTTTCTTCACGAAATGTTTTCCCAATAGGCCGCTGGGGCGGATGCAGAGCATCAGGACGATGATGGCGAAGGCCACCACCGACTTGAAAGACATGGAGACGTACCCGCCAAAAAGATTTTCCACCACCCCCAGAATGGTTCCCCCCAGGGCCGCTCCCGGAAGGCTGGTCATGCCCCCAAGGACCGCGGAAGCGAATGCTTTCATCAAGGGGTCCATCATCATCGGCGGGTCTAAAACCGTCAGGGCGGCGATGAACATGCCGGCCACGGCCCCGATGATCGAACTGATCGCCCAGGTGAAGGAAAAGATCCACTTCGTGCGGATGCCCATGAGGCGGGCGACCAATGGGTTCTGCTGCGTGGCGCGCATGGCCGTGCCCAATTTGGAGTACTGGAAAAAGAGAAACAGGACCCCGATCAAAGTCAGACAGACAATAATGGTCCAGAAGTTGATCTTGCTGATCACGAGGCCGAAAAAGTTGTAGGTTTCGAAGCTGGGTACGGGGAAAGGCATGGACCTCTGGTCCGCCCCCCATTTCCACCCGGCCAGGCCCATGAGAATCATCTCGAACCCAAGGGTGATGATGATGAGGCCGATGAGCGTGGGATTCTTGGCTTGGCGCAGAAAGATGAATTCCAAAGCGGCTCCCAGGGCGGCGGCAAACAGGAGCGTCAGGACGAGGCCTACCGGAAAGGAAAACTGGTAGCTGTCAAGAAACAGAAAGGCCACGAAGGCGCTGATCATGGCCATCTCCCCCTGGGCGAAGTTCAGCACCTCCGAGGTCTTGTAGATGATGACCATGGCCAGGGCCAGAAGAGCGTAGCAGAACCCCACGGCCAAACCGCTGACGATGAGTTGTCCGAGCATTCCGCCTCCTTAATGGGACGCAGATTTACGCAGATAATAAAAAATCAAAAAGACATTGAAAAACGGCTCAAGACATTTCCTCAAGGCCAAGATTCATAAATCCAGAAACGAATATTGAAATCCGTATTTTCTGCGTTCATCCGCGTCCCATAAATTAAAACGGGTAGGTTTTCCAGTATTTCTTCGTCCGGATCCAGAGCCCGAAAATCCCTAAGGGTTCGAAAAGGACGATCAGGATCATGATCAGACCGTACACGATGATGGCCACGTTCGAAATCCCGGCCATAGTCATGTATTCCTCCGAAAATTTAACCAGGATGCTCCCGATTCCCGGAATATCCTGGATGGCCTGCAGTTTCACATCAAGGTAGGTCATGAGGATGGCGCCGGCGATCGACCCCATGATGGAGCCCACCCCGCCGACCACCACCATGGCCAAAAAGGTGATGGACATGATGATGTGGAAGCTCTCCGGGTTGATGAACCCGAGGATGAAGGCGTAGAGGCCGCCGGCGATCCCCGTGTAGAAGGCGCTGACCGCAAAGGCCAGGGTTTTGTAATAGCCGAGGTTGACGCCCATGGTTTCGGCGGCAATGTCGCTGTCGCGGATGGCGATGAAGGCGCGGCCCACCTTCGTCTTGAACAACTTGATCGCCGCGATGGCGAGGACCACGGCGATCGCCGCGATGATGTAGTAAAAATGGATGTCCTTGAGGGCGGTCTCGAAGAGGTAGAGCTTGGGCGCCTGAAGGCCCATGCGGCCCCCGAAGAACTCGGTGTGTTTGATGATGGTGGTCACCGCCATGCCGAACCCCATGGTGGCGATAGCCAGGTAGGGGCCCTCCAGGCGCAGGGCGGGAAGGCCGAGCAGGAAGCCGAAGGCGGCGGAAATGAAGGCCCCCAAGGGCAGCGCCAGGATCAGCGGAATGCCCAATTGGCCAACGAACATGACCGTGGTGAAAGCCCCGATCGCGAAGAAACCGGCGTGGCCCAGAGAGATCTGCCCCGTGTAGCCGACCAGGATATTCAAGCCGATCGCCACGATGGCATGAATGATGATCAGGTTGAGAAGGTAAACGGATAAGCCCAGGACGTGGGTTTTGTTCACGACCCAGGGAAGGATGATGAGGAAGACAAGAAAAAGGAGGGACCAGAAAAGAACGGTTTTGCTTCGGAAGAGCTCAATGTCTTCATAATAAGACCTCTTGATATCCACTCTTCACACCCCGCTTATATGGATTCAGCAACGTTAGGCGGCTGCAGGATCTCCGGTGCCCGGGTAGCAAACACATCAATGTCGTAAGGCGAACTATCTCATTATTTTTACTTAATCCAAGATTGATGGTCTCGTAAAAAGTCCATCTGCTGCGTTGCGCTTCAACTTCGTCGTTGCGGCCCCTAAGGGGCCTCTCTCCTCAGTTTTTGCGCGCCTAGTCCCGCCAGCGGCGGGAGAGCTTTTTACGAAACCATCGTTCCGGAATCTGCCAAGATATTGAAAGTACTGGATTCCCGTTTTCACGGGAATGACGGAATAGCCCATTTTCAGACTTTTTACGAGACCATCAAGATTGATAGTTTCGTAAAAGCCGAAATTCCATAAAATTTGTCATTCCGGTGAAAACCGGGATCCAGTCTTAGAGATGGTTCCCGGCTTTCGCCGGGGTGACGATCCCCTTGACTTTTTAGAGATCATCCATATTACAGCTAAAAAAATAAGTCAATCATTTTTTTCCTGAATCCGCCTTAGACACGCCTCCAGGTGGTAGAGATTGACCACATCTTCCCGGTTGTATTCAAGGAGGAATTGCAGCGCTTCTTCATCCCCGTAGCGGCGGAAGCGCTCCCAGAGGCGCATGGCCTCCATGCCGTCGATGCCGCGGGTGAGGCGCTCGATCCCCAACTTCTCTTCCACCTTCTTGAGCCCCCCATAGAGGTTCCTTTGCCAGCATTCGTACATCAGGTCGCGGCATTGGAAATACCGGTTCAAATCGAGTTTGACCGCCTGCCGGATGACGGGAAGGTCGAAGCGCGCCCCATTGTAGGTCAAGATCTGCGTGACCCCGTCGAGGGCATTCCAGAGGTTGGTCCAATTCACGTCTTCCCCCACGAGCTGAACGACCCGGTCGGGCGGGGTGAAGATGCCGATGACGGTGATTTCCTTCCCGAAGGAAGTTTCGATGTCCAAATAAGCTTTCAAGGGGGATGCCTAAATAGAAATAAGTGTCAGTGGTGAGTGTGAGTTCGAACAACTTCATATCCAACACAGGTTCTTCTCTTCTGCTGCCCTATGCTCTATGCCCTCTGCTCTCTGCGTTTCCACTTCATCGGGAACCGTTTGCATTCTTCTCTTTCTTTTTCTATAATCCGAGTGGCTTCGAGGAAAGAGCAAGATTATGTTTTTGGATCTCGCAGATACGATTCTCCTTCAGCACCTGGAAAACCTGGCCGCCCAGTTAGGCATCGAGGTCCGCTACGAGAGCCTCGCCGACGATGAGCTTTCCATTCAAAGCGGGGGCTGCAAGGTTCTGGGCAAGACCCTGATTCTTATCGAAAAGTTTCGCGCCCCCCGGGAGCGCGCGCAGGTCCTCGCCCGGGAGCTATCCAAATGCGACTTGGAGGATCTCTACCTTCTTCCCCGGGTCAGGGACTTCATCGACCTTCAGGCGCCCCCGCGGGAGAAGAAACGCCCCCAAACATAAAAACCCAGGCCCGCCGAAAGAACGATCACCCGGATCGCTTTCATAAAAAAAGGAGTGCCCTCCCCTTCGAAAAGCATCATGAAGACCGCCAAACAGACCAGGATGACCCCTGTAAAAGCTTTCTTCTTGTCGATATTCCTTGACGAAAAATTCATTTCCTTTCCTTGCCGGCTTCGTGAAAAGTCACCGCCGATGGTTTCAAACGTAGGGGCGCGATGCCTCGCGCCCAATATCAGTCACACGCAGCGTGCCCCTACCATTTTTCGTATAAGATTAGCATGAAACGAAGTTTTTTTGAAAAATCATGATCACGGGCAGGCGTCTTGCCCGATTTCCTTCTTCGTGTTATAAATATTTTTAAAGGAGACGATATGGAAAAGTTTGTCGATCTGCGCAGCGACACCGTCACCCGGCCCACGCCGGCCATGCGGGAAGCCATGTTCGCCGCCGAAGTGGGGGATGATGTCTTCGGGGAGGACCCGACCGTCAACGCCCTTCAGGAAAAAGCCGCCCGGCTGTTGGGCAAAGAAGCGGCCCTGTTCGTGGCCTCGGGCACCATGGGGAATCAGCTCTCGATCAAGGCCCACACGGTCCCCGGGGACGAAGTGATCATCGAAGCGGGGGCCCACGCCATGAACTACGAAGGCGGGGCTGGGGCGGTCGTCTCCGGGATCCAATTTTTTGGAATTCCCGGAACCCGGGGAATTATTGACGCGACCCAGGTGGAGGCCGCCGTCCGGGTGGATGATGTCCATTTCCCCGTGAGCCGTCTGGTGGTGATCGAAAACACCCACAACCGCGGAGGGGGCGCCGTTTTCCCCCTCAAGACCATTCTTGAAATCCGGGAAGTGGCCAACCGCAAAGGCCTGCGAATGCACATGGACGGGGCCCGGGTCTGGAATGCCTGCGTGGCCGCTAAAACTTCCCCCGCCGAATATGCCGCTCCCTTCGATTCGGTCTCCGTCTGCCTGTCGAAAGCGCTGGGCTGCCCCGCGGGCTCGATCGTAGCCGGTCCGAAGGATTTCATCAAAAAAGTGCACCGCTTCCGGAAAATGATGGGCGGGGGCATGCGCCAGATCGGGTTTCTCGCCGCCGCGGGCATCTATGCCCTCGATCACCACATCGACCGCCTGGAAGAGGATCACCGCAAAGCCAAGAAGCTGGCCCTGGGGCTGGCCCAAATCAAGAACCTTTCCCTCCGCCCCGAAGAAGTGGAGACGAATATCCTCTATTTCGACACAGCCCCTTCGGAGCGGACGGCCCAGGAAGTCGTCGCCGCCTGCCGGGCCAAAGGAGTCTTTCTCCACCCCACGGCCAAGACCCGCATCCGCTGCGTCACTCACCTGGATGTTTCCTTTGAGCAAGTCGACCAAACCTTACAGGTGATCGCAGGAGTGATGAAAGGATAAATTAGCGCCAGGGTGATTAAAAAGACAGAGGGGAAATGGAGATAAAGACGAAAATTCCAAGTGCCTTTGCCACAGAGCACACAGAGGCCACAGAGATTTTAGTACCAAAAGATAAAGAAAAATATCTTACATATATGGTTTTTGGTTGCGGCTACGCCGCGTTGTGACCTCGGTGGCTAAATAGCCTCTAAAACAATGACGATCAAACATATTCTTTTCGACCTTGACAACACGCTCTACCCGAAATCGCTGGGGATCTTCGACTTAGTGATCGAGCGCATCCGGAATTACATGGAAGTGCGGCTGGGGTATGAGAAAGAGTGGGCCCGCCAACTTCGGCAGGAATACCTGCACAAGTATGGGTCCACCCTCCGGGGCCTGATGATCCACCAGAAGATCGATTCCGAAGACTATCTGGAATATGTCCACGACGTGGGCGTCGAGGAAAGGCTTTTTCCCAACCCCGATCTCATAAAACTCCTTAAGGCCATCCCCTGCGATCGGGCCATATTTACCAGCGGCCACCGCCCCCATGCGCTGCGGGTCCTTCGTTGTCTTGGCGTAGAAAGCTTCTTTCCCCAAATCTTCGATATCGTCTTCACCCGCTACATCCCCAAACCAAACCCGGAGCCTTACCAACAGGTTCTCGAGTGCCTCGGGTTGGAGGGGAAAGAATGCCTGATGATCGAAGACATCCCGGACAACTTGAAGCCGGCCAAAGATCTCGGAATGACCACCGTTCTGGTGGGCGAGACCCCCGGGGAAATAAACGGTTTCGTGGATTACGAGATACGAGAAATCCTGCAGCTTCGGCAGGTCCTCCACCTTTCGTAGGATGGGGGACGTACATAAGATTATAAGTTTGTCGGCCTAAATGATGGAGGAATTCCGGTCTTTGGCCAATTGTTCACCTCGGCCCACCGCCATGCTCACAGCCGGTTGTGATATTCCGAACCTCAAAGCCAACTGATTCTGGCTCATTCCCAATTCCCGCACCCCCAAAAAACACACCAGCCTGCGGGCCGCAAGGACTTTCTTATACTTTCCTGATGCCAGAACTTCGGTTCGCTGAAGGCCCAGGAGTCCGGTCACACGATCTACCACTTTGTCAAAATCAAAACCTTTCGCTTTAAGATGAATTTTTCGCTCCCGATTCTCTTCCGCCTGCGCCAAAACCCTTTCCACGAAATCCCCATTTCCCAGAATCCGTTCATCCCCCTTCTGATAACCGCCCATTTCCCTCAAGGTTTTCACCTTCGCCCCCCCCCACTCCGAATCAGCCCACCGCCGGTGAGTCCGAGACGCTGCCCTTCAGAAACTCCTTCCAAAACAAACTGGTTATAGCGACGCCGAGCCTTTGAAATCTCATCTCCGAACAAGCTGAGGATGTAACCCGTATCCTGCCAGCAACTCTTGATGATTCCGTAAAAAGTCCATCTGCGGCGTTGCGCTTCAACTTCGTCGTTGCGGCGAACTCGTAAGTGCGCCTCTCTCCTCAGTTTTTGCGCGCCTTGCATCTGGAGCTTTTTACGAGTTCATCACTCTTGATTCTCCCCATGATCCGGCTGTGACCACAATAGGGATACCCATCCAAAGACCTAAAATCCCTCACGATTCCCGCCCGGAAAGGATTTAACTTATATTCTTATGTACGTCCCCTATTTTTCGCAGGCATCCATGATGGTCTGGGCGTAGACCTTGGCCGCCACGACGAGGTCGTCAACCGGGACATAATCCTCGGGGGTGTGCGCCAAATCCTCGTTGCCCGGGCCGAAGCCCGCGCACGGAATCCCGGCCCGGTGGATGAACGTTCCGTCTACGCCGAATCTCCAGGCCCGGAACTTCCCTTCCTCCCCCAGAACCTTCCGGCGGGCTCCCTGCAGGAGCTTGACGATTTCCTCCTCCGGAGGGCAGTAAAAAGGCGGGAAATTTTTCGCCAGGCTCACCTCGGCCTCGAATCGCGGGTCTTCCGCCTGCACCTGCCGAATCAAACCCTCCAGCTCTCTTTTCACCGATTCCGCCGATTCCGACGGGAGATATCTCCGGTCCACGACCAGGTTGCAGCGGTCCGGGACAATGGGCGTGAGCCTTCCGGGGCTGGCCGAGATGTCGATGGCCGTGACCGTGCAGGGGCCAAAGAAGGGGTCGGCCGGCAGCGGGTAGGCGGTTTCCAGTTTCTCGATGAATTTTTTCATCTGAAAAATCGCGTTGAGTCCCAGGCTCGGAGTGGATCCGTGGGTCGTCTTCCCCTTGGTTAGAACGTCGAACTCCAGCTTGCCCCGATGTCCTAAGTTGATCTGCAGGTTCGTGGCTTCGCCGCTGATCGCCATATCCGCCCGGATCTTCTCCTCTCTGAGGAGGCGTTTGATGCCTTCCCCCCTCCCGGGTTCCTCCAGGCTTACCGCGGTGAGGACGGCCGAACTCTTTAGTTCCGCTCCGGAGTCCCGAACCGCCTTCCCGGCGAAGACCATGGCCGCGACGGCGCCCTTCATGTCGCAGGCGCCCCGCCCCCAAATGACCTTCCGCCCTTCCCGCTCCATAATTTTTCCCGAATGGGGGTTCTTCATGGCCCCGGCCTCGGCATGGTCGATATGGCCGTTCAGCATGAGGCGGAACCGGGGGCTCTTCCCTTTTATGACCCCGACCACGTTGTTTAACCCGTCCACCCGAACCCGCCCGAATCCCGCCGCTTTCATTTCCGCGGCCACAACCTTGGCGATTTCCTTCTCCTGTCCGCTGGGGCTGGGGATCCGGAGAAGCTTCCGGGCAAATTGAATCAGTTCCTTTTCTTGGATTTTAAAATTCATTTCCTCCTGCCCTTCTCCGATTTTATCTCGCCATTTTCTTTTTTCCATCCATGAGGGGCCGGTATTTTTCCATGGTCTCCCGGTTGATTTTCAAAGGAACCGGCGTCCCCGCGGGAAAGATGGGGCGGTATTTCCTGCCGCCAAGCCGTTTTTGAAATTCGGCCTTGGCGTCTTCAATCCATTTTCCATTCACCAGGAGGTCGACCCCGGTGGCCGTAAGCAACTGGGCAGCCAGGATCATTCCTTTTTGCCCGAGTCCGGTTCGCGAGGCGGCATTTACCAACCAGTTGTGCCAGCTCACCCCGGGGGGGGCACAAGCGATCCAGGCCATCACAAAGGGGGCGAACCAGCTGAATTCCGAGTTATCCGAGACCCCGGTCGACCCCGGGCCCAAGGGTTGAACCTGCCGGTCCATGCCGATCTCCGGGGAGCCATAGCTTCGTTGCAGATTTCGGGCGAATTTTTCTTCCGCGGCGCTGTAGGAGGGGGGACCGAGAGCTAAGAGGTTTCGGTGCATGACCCCGGATAGGACTGCATTCGGGATTTTTTCATGGGTAGCCGTGATGAATTCCTGGGTGACTTTGGTTTCCGTAGCCAAGGCCGCCCCTTCGGCACATTTTTTGAGCTGGGCCAAAACGGGCTCCATCTGCACCGAAGTCTGGAAACGGCCCACGCCCCAGAGCGTCGATCGGTCGGGAACGACATTCGGATACTCCGGGCCCACATCGGAAAAAGAATAATTCATGGTATTGGCGGCCGTGGGCTCTCCCGGCGGAATGTGCTCCCGCATGAGTTCGATCGCATGTCCCATCAGGACAGCCGCATCAAGGGCGCTGCGCCCTTCCCAGGGAGAGTTCCCATGGGCGGTTCGACCCTGAAAGTGGTATTTCACATTGAAATAGGCATTGCAGGTGTCATAGAGGACCTGGTTAAGGAAGTACGGGTGCCAGTCGATGATGGCGTCAAATCCTTTAAAAAGCCCCGCGCTGGCCATGAAAGGCTTTCCGGCGCAGATCTCCTCGGCCGGCGTTCCCAGAACCTTGATGGTTCCAGGAAGTTTATGCTTTTTCATGAGATAGGCCAGGGCGGCCGCGGCGCCCACGGCGCCCACGCCCAGGAGGTTATGGCCGCATCCATGGCCGGGGGCGCCGGCCACTCGCGGTTGTTTTCGGGGAAGCATTTCCTGAGAGAGCCCGGGAAGAGCATCGTATTCGCAATTGATCCCGATAACGGGCCGGTCGCTCCCCCAGGCGGCCACAAAAGCCGTGGGAATCCCGGCCGCTTCCTTCATCACGGTGAACCGCTGTTTCCCCAGGAAATCCATCAGCAGCTTTGAGGAATAATGCTCCTCTAATCCCAATTCAGGAAGTTCCCAAATTTTTTGGGAGAGGTCGATTAATCCCCGCTTGTGTGCATTTACCCAGGACGATCCCGTTTCTTTGCATTCAGAAAGGGTTTGCATGGTCGCTTCCTCCTTGCCGACAGGATAAACTTATAAGTTTGCCCGTAAATAATACTCCCTCCTTTGTAAAGGGGGGTTGGGGGAACTTCCCCAAGGCGGCTCAAGGCAAATCCCCCTATTTCCCCCTTTTTCAAAGGGGGATTTTATCGCGCAGCCTATTAGGGGGTTAACTCCTATTCCTTTTCCGGGAAAAGTTTGCTGGCCACACCCTTGGGCATGAACATGATCGTGGCCACCAGCATCGCCCCATAGATCATAAATCGATACTCTCCGAAGGCCCGCAGGTATTCCAGAAGCACCGTCAGGGAAAACGCCCCGATGATGGGGCCCCAGAACGTGCCCAATCCCCCGACGAGAACCACGGCGATGATTTCCGACATGACCCCAACGCTGAAAACCGAAGAAGGAGTGAGGATGAGGATATAGTGGGCATAAAAGCTTCCGGCGACCCCCGCCAACGAACTTGGGGACGTTGGTTCTTACGATGCATAACTCATGGCAACTGGATTTGATCCGTTCTCGCTAAGGCGCGGCTGATTCTCGTTTTATTAATCCGCAAAAGACGAGCAGTCTTGAGGAGAGAAAACCAAAATGACTCCTTACTCCGGTAGGCAATCGCTGCCCACACCTCTTTAACAACCGCCCTTTTTCTTCCACCCTCAATGCCTTTCGCTTTTTGCATTCCTCGCGAAATATATCTTCTATGCCTTTTCCCTTCCGCTGTGAAGAAATTCAGAGGAAGATGCGTCATGAATAATGCACCGTAAGAATCAACGTCCCTTAAATTGTTGCGCAAGGTACCCAAATTCCTTGCAGCGCTTTCAGCTCGCCTGTTCCGCCAGAGCTTCATCCAGAATCCGCAATCCTTTTTCCAGCTGCGCATCCGTAACCACCAAGGGGACCAGGTGCCGGATCACGTTTCCGAAGGCGCCGGCGGTGAGGAGAATGAGCCCTTTGTCGTAGCACCGTTTGACGATGGCTTTGGTCAAATCGCTGTTGGGTTTCGGATTCCTTTTGTCCAGGACGATCTCCAGGGCGTTCATGGCCCCCAGGCCTCGCGCCTCCCCGATGTAGGGATACTTCTTTGCAAAGGCTTGGAACCGTTTCATGATTTTGGCCCCGATGGCATTGGCCCGCTCGACCAAGTTTTGCTCCTTGAAGATTTTCATCACCGCCAGGCCGGCGGCGCAGCACACCGGGTTTCCCCCGAAGGTTCCCCCGATTCCGCCATTTTCCACGGAGTCCATGATCTCCGCCTTGCCCGTGATTCCGGCCAGGGGAAGACCGGCGGCCAGGGATTTGGCGGTGATTAAAATGTCCGGGGCGACACCGGAATGCTCGCAGGCGAACATCTTTCCCGTCCTCCCGAATCCGGTCTGGATTTCGTCCATGATCAAGAGCATGCCGTATTTCTGGCAGATTTTCTGGAGTTTGCCCAAATATTCTTTGGGCGGAACGATGAAGCCGCCCTCCCCCTGCACCGGTTCGACGATGATCGCCGCCACGGATTCCGCGGCGACGTGGAGATCGAAGAATTTTTCCTCGAGGACGTCCGCGCAGTAGACTTCGCAGGAAGGATATTTTTTTCCGTAGGAGCAGCGGTAGCAATAGGCATACGGAGCCCGGTATACCTCCGGCATGAAGGGGCCGAATCCGAATTTGTAGTTCTTTACCTTGCTGGTCAGGCTCATGCCCATATACGTCCGGCCATGGAACGCGTATTCGAAGCAAATAATGGCCTGCCGCTTCGTGTAATACCGGGCGATTTTGATCGCGTTTTCTACCGCTTCCGCCCCGCTGTTTACAAAAAAGGACTTCTTGGGGAAATTCCCCGGGGCGATTTGATTCAGCTCCTTGGCCAGGGTAATGTAAGGTTCATACATCTGCACCATGAAGCAGGAATGGAGATATTTCTTTGCCTGCTCGCAAATGGCTTCCACAACGGCGTCGGCGCTGTGACCGACGTTAAGAACTCCGATTCCGCCTGAAAAATCGAGATATTCCTTTCCCTCCGCATCGCGGACCACCACCCCTTTGGCTTCGGCGATGAACGCCGGGAGAGAAGTGTAAATCCCTTTGGCCACATTTTCCTGCCGCATTTTGATCAGCTCTGCTTTTTTCATTTCATCCCCCCTTGGGATATATTCCTCTATCCCCCGATTTTTGGATCAGAGCGTTGAGACAATACCTTTTTCCCTTTATTCTGTCAAGCTGCACCACTCCGCTGCAAAAGCCGCCAGCATTTTGGTTACCTTCAATAGGGAGGGAATTTCCACATACTCATCAATGCTGTGGTGGTTCCCGCCGGAAGGGCCAAAAGAAAATGACGGGGTGTGGAAATACGGAGCGAAGCGGTTGTCCAGGCCACCGGAGGATCCCAAGATGCCCGGCGGGGCCCCCAGGACTCTTTCGCCGACGGCCAGGAACTTTTTCAAAAAGGGGGAGTCCTGCGGCTCCACCCAGGGGTCCGTCATCCAGCCGAACCATTCCACCTGGGGAGGATGTTCACGGCACCAGTCATCGCCCTGGACGGCCTCGCCAACGGTTTGTTCAATTTCCTCCTGGACCTGTTTTTTCGTCTCACCCGGGACGAACCCCACCCTGCCTTCCAGAACGGCCCATCCCGCGACCGTCGAAACCCAGTCGCCGGCGGTCAATTTCCCCAGGGAAAGATTGCACGGCCTTCCGGTCTGCTTCTCCACCAGCGGATAAGAGAGGGTCTTCGCCCTTTTCAGATCAAGGGTTTCCAAAGCTTTGATGATCGGGATCATTTTCACGATGGCATTGACCCCTTTATGCGAAAGGGCCGCATGGGCGGGAAGCCCGAGCACTTTGACCCGAAAATACATGATCCCGGGGTGGGTAACCCAGACACACTCGCGGGACGGCTCGGAGATAATCATGCCTTCGGCCTTAATTCCATGTAGGAAACAGGCCAGGGTTCCCCCGCTTCCCCCCGCTTCCTCCTCAATAGTGGATTCGAGGATCACTTTCCCCTTCAACCGCAAGCCGCTGTCCAAAATCGCCTTCAGCGCAAATAAGTTCGCCGCCAAACCCGCTTTCATATCCACCGATCCCCGCCCGTATACCCGGTTCTCCCGGATCTCCCCGCCCCAGGGATCAAAGCGCCACGCCGCCACCGGCTCCGGAGAGACCACGTCCATGTGCCCGTTCAGAATCAGGGACCGCCCCCCGCCCGCCCCGTTCATCTCCGCAATGACGTTGGGGCGCCCGGCATATTCCAGGTCGATTTTGACATAGGCAGGGTGGGCTTTGATGACTTCCGGGCTGGCCTGAAAGAGTTCAACCTTCAACCCCAGATCCCGACAGGCCTGGGCATAGAAATCCTGTCCCGGGCCTTCCTGGCCGACCAGGGTTTTATGAGCTATGAGTTTGGATAAGAATTGCAGCGCTTCATCCCGATTGCGTTCAACCTGCGCCGCAATTTTCTCTATCTTCTTGCCGTCAATCATTTCTTCTTTCCTCCTTTTCGGGGGAGTTGAATTTTCCGGTGCAGACGCAAAGGCCCCAGCGACCTGAAAATTTCTCCCTTCCGGATACCCTTTTGATAGATGGGCAGGTCTCCTTTAAAATTGCCGAGGTCCTTCCATAACTGGGAAAGACCCAGCGTGCCGTATTCCCGGACTCTTTGGACCAAATCCAAATCGATCACTTCGGTCAAAATCGTCTCCCGCTGCCCGGCAATCTGCAGGACCCGCCCCTCGGGATCCACAAAGATGGAGTTCCCGACCCCTCCGGCCCCGACGCCGTTTACACTGAGGAAATAGACCTGGTTGAAGATCGCCTGCGCCTGGCTGATGACCAGCTCCTGAGAGCGATCCGAGGTGGTTGTGGCTGTGGGATGAAGGATTGCTTCCGCCCCCATCCAGGTCAGCGTGCGCACCACCTCGGGGAACCACTGGTCGTAGCAGATGCACAGTCCGAACCGTCCCTTTCCGGGGATGTCGAAGACGCAATACTCCTTCCCCGGTTCCGTCGTTTCCAGCGGCCGCCAGGGGAAAATTTTTCGGTATTTGGCCGCAATCTTCCCGTCCGGGGAAATGACCACCGCCGTATTGAAAACCTTTCCGCCAGCCTTTTCGAAAAAGGACCCGGGAACAAGCCATTTCTTTTCCTTCTTGGCCCAGGCGCAAAAACGGTCGATCAAGGCATCGGGGATGGCGGCCTTGCGGGCCGGGTTCAGCCCGCAGACGCAGAGCTCGCTGAACAAAACGACGTCGGCCCAGGGGAAGGAGGATGCCGCGGTCTTCAACAATTGAAAGGCCCGCGGCGAATTGTCCTCGCCCGGGACCACTTCCATCTGCACGCCGGCAATACCGACATATCGGGGCATGGGGGTTTTCCTTTCAGTTTGTCCTCGGGGATTGGGTCGTCTCTCCCGTCGGCCCTCCGCCCCGCCGGACAAAACAGGCAACCCAGTGTTCCGGCATGACCTCCAGAAGCTCCGGCCTCCGCTCCCGGCAGGCCTCCACCCGCAGCTGACAGCGGGGATGGAAGGCGCAGCCGGGGGGGCTGTTTAATGGGCTGGGGACGTCTCCGGAGAGGAGCCTGACCTGGCGTTTCTTCTCCAGAACCGGGTCCGGGATGGGAACCGCCGAGAGGAGGGCTTCGGTGTAGGGATGCAGGGGCTTTTTGTAGAGAGCCGCCTTGGGGGAAATCTCCACGATTCGACCGAGGTACATGACCGCAATGGGGTCGCAGATATACTCCACCACTGCCAAATCGTGGGAGATGAAGATAAGGGAAAGGTCGAGCTCCCGCTGGAGCTTCTTCAGCAGGTTGATGACCTGCGCTTGGATGGACACGTCCAGCGCCGAGACCGGCTCGTCACACACGATCAATTTGGGCTCGGAGACCAGGGCGCGGGCCAGGGCGAGCCGCTGTCTCTGCCCCCCGGAGAACTCGTGGGGAAACCGGGTCATGTGTTCGGGGCGCAGCCCGACCTGTTCCAGGGTGCCCGCCACCCGCTCCCGCTTCTGTCGGCCGGTCAGGTTCCGGAAAAAATTATCCAGCGGCTCCTTGACGATCCGCAGGACCGACATCCTCGGGTCCAAAGAGGAATAGGGGTCCTGGAAAACAATCTGCATGCGCCTCCTGAATTTTGCAAGCTCCGGGCCGCGGGCCGCCGTGAAATCCTCGCCGTCGAAGAGGACCCGGCCGGCGGTGGGTTCAATCAGGCGCAGGACGGCCCTGCCCGCGGTGGTCTTCCCGCAGCCCGACTCCCCGACCAGGCCGAGGATCTGCCCCCGCTGCAGGGTGAAAGAAACCCCGTCGACCGCGCGGAGAACCGCCCCGCCGGTCAGGGACAAGCCGCGCCCCAGGGGAAAATATTTTTTCAGCCCCTCCACCCGAAGAAAGGGGGCGCCCTCCTGAGGTCTCACCATGGCCTCTCCTTCAGCCAGCAGCGGCAACGATGGCCCGGTTCGATCTCCCGCGGCGCCGGCTCCTCCTTCCGGCAAAGGTCCATGGCGAAATCGCACCGGTTGGAAAAGCTGCAGCCGGACGGCAGGTCGTTCAGGCGCGGCACGGTCCCCTTGATCTCCCGAAGATCCCTCTGGGGGACGTCGAGCCTGGGCACCGACTGGAGGAGCCCCCACGTGTACGGGTGGCGGCATTCCTTGAAAATCGCCTCCACCGGCCCCTCCTCCACCATCCGCCCCGCGTACATGACCAGCGCCCGCTGCGCCAGGGAGGCGATGATTCCCAGGTTGTGGGTGATGAGAATGACGGACATCCCCATTTCTTTCTGCAGGCCGGAGATCAGTTTCAGGATCTGGGCCTGGATCGTCACGTCCAGGGCCGTCGTCGGTTCGTCGGCAATGAGGATCTTGGGGCGGCAGGCGAGAGCGATGGCGATCATCGCCCGCTGGCGCATCCCCCCCGAAAGCTCGTGGGGGTAAGATTTCGCCCTTTTCTCCGGGTCCGGGATTTCCACCCGGCGCAACTCTTCCACGGCCCTGGCCCAGGCCTCGGCCTTCGACACCCCGCGATGGAAACGGAACACCTCGCCGATCTGGTCCCCCACGGGAAACGCCGGGTTGAGGCTGGTCATGGGCTCCTGGAAGATCATGGATATTTTTTCTCCCCGGATCCCCTGCATCTCCTTTTCGGACAGAGCCAGCAAATCCCGTCCTTCGAACAAAACCGTCCCCGAATCGATGCGCCCGGGGGGAGAGGGAATGATCCGCAGGATCGCCCTGGCGGTGACGGATTTGCCGCAGGCCGATTCCCCCACGACTCCCAGGATTTCCCCGTGGTCCAGGCTCAGGTTCATCCCGGCCACCGCCGGGACGACCCCTTCCAGAAGGTGAAAAGAAACCGATAGGTCGCGCACCTCCAACAGAGGGGCTCCGGGTGTCCGCGCAAAGGAAGAAATCGGATCAATCATCATTGATGAACTCGTAAAAAGTCGGCAAGAAGATGGTTTCGTAAAAAGCTCCAGATGCAAGGCGCGCAAAAACTGAGGAGTGAGGCCCCTTAGGGGCCGCAACGATTCACCCCGTTAGATAATTTCCAAAAGGGGTTTCCTCTTCGAAAATCAGGAGGATTATCCCCGGATCCCAAAAGCGGGATCGTTATCTAACGGGGCGGAGTTGAAGCGCAACGCAGCAGATGGACTTTTTACGAGACCATCATCATTGTTTCAGTTTCGGGTCCAAAACATCCCGCAGCCCGTCGCCCAGGGTGTTGAAGCCCAGGACGGTGATTGATATGGCCAGCCCCGGGAAGATCGTCATCCAGGGGGCCTGGGTCAGGAAATTTCTCCCGTCGGCCAGCATGTTCCCCCAGGAAGGGGCCGGCAGGGGCACGCCAAGGCCCGAGGAAGCTCAGGGCCGCCTCGATGAGAATGGCGTTGGCCACCCCGATGGTGGTCACCACGATCAGCGGGGCCATGGCGTTGGGCAGCACATGGATCAGGATGATCTTCAGATGGCCCGACCCCGAGGCCCGAGCCGCCTCCACGTACTCTTTCTCCCGGATGGAAAGAACCGCGCCCCGCATGATCCGCCCGTAATGGGGGATCCCGATGAAGCCCAGGGCCAATGATGATGTTGGTCACCCCCAGGCCCATCACCGACATGAGCCCGATGGCCAGGAGAATGGCCGGAAAGGAGATGATGGCGTCCATAATTAGGGTGATGGCGTAATCGATCCACCCCCCGAAGTACCCCCCGAGGGCCCCCAGAATGATCCCGATGAACGCCCCCAGGACCACCGACACGATTCCTACGGTAAGGGAGATCTTTGCCCCGGAGAGAAGCCGGGAGAAGATGTCCCGGCCGAAGTGGTCCGTGCCGAACGTATGGCTTTTCGACGGGGCCTGGGTCCGGTTGGAGATGGAGATCTTGAGCGGATCATAGGGCTGGATGTAACCGGCCAGAAAACTGACCAGGACCAGGATGATCACGATGGCCAGCCCGAAGAGGCTCAGTTTATTGCGGAAAAAACGTTTGGCGAACAAATCACTCTCTCCAAAATCTTCACTTCTTGCCGAACGACACCCGCGGGTCGAAATAGGCGTAGGCCAGGTCCACGGCCGCGTTCACGAATACATACACGATGGTAACCATGAGGATGCAGCCCTGGACGACGGGATAATCCCGGTTGGTGATGGCGGTGAAGATGAGACGGCCGACCCCGGGGATGGAATAAATGTCTTCGATGACCACCGTTCCACCAAGAAGGAAACCGATCTGGAACCCGATGATGGTCAGAACCGGGGCGAAGGCGTTCTTCAGGGCATGTTTGAAGACGATAAACCGGCGGGGGGTTCCTTTGGAAAGGGCGGTGACGATGTAATCCTCCCGTAGGACCTCCAGCATGGAAGACCGGGTCATCCGGGCCACCAGGGCCGCCAGGATGAAGGCCAACGACATGGCCGGCAGGACGAGGTACCGGAGCCCCTCCCAGAAGTCGGTGAAAATGGAAACATAGCCCATCATGGGCAGGAGCTTCAGCTTCACGGAAAAAAGAAGGATGAAGAGCAGGGCCAGCCAGAAGCTGGGCATGGAAACCGCCAGGATCACCAGGCCCATGAAAACGTAATCGGTGTACGTGTTATGCCGCATGGCCGAAAGAATCCCCGTAGGAATGGATATGGAAAGCGAAAGAAGCAGGGCGGCCGCGGCGACGGTCAAGGTCACCGGCATCCGCCGGAGGATCATCTCCATGACCGGTTCGTCGGAGATGATCGAGTGCCCGAGGTCTCCCCGCATAAGACCCGCGATCCAGCTTCCGTACTGAACCAGAATGGGCCGATCGAGTCCCTAATTTGTGCCGCATGGTCTCGACCTGGGTCTTCTCCGCCGTTAGTCCCGAGAATCACCAGAACGGGGTCCCCCGGGACGAGATGGATCAGGCTGAATACCAGCACGGAAACCAGCCACAGGACGGGGATGACCGAAATGAGGCGGCGGATGGCGAATTTCTTCATAAAAAAAGGATCCCGGGGCCGAGTTTCGAGGGGTCGGGTTAAAAATCCGAAACTTGGATTTTTCACTCGAAACCCGACAACGACTTTCCCTCTATTTTTCAAAATAGTAATTCCACACCCGCCCCCCGAAGGGGTCGAAAACCGGGTCAAAGCCCTTCACGTGGGGTTTGAGGGCGATGCTGTTGTGAATGTAAAAGTTGATCATGAAGGGAACATCCTGGCAGGTCAAGTCATACAGCTTGCGGAAGAGCTCGTTCTGTTTCTGCGGATCCCAGGTATTTTCCATCGCCTCCCGGATGGCAAAGGCTTCCTGGTTCTTGTAATTGTAAAAATTCTTCGGGCCAAGGTTGACGATCTGGGAAAGGGCATCCATCCGGCCGATCATGGCAAAGGAAAGAATCTCGTGCTCCCCCTTCTGCCACCGGGCCAGGTGGGTCGCCCAGTCGACCACCTCGACCTCGGTGTTGATCCCCACGGCCGCCCACATAGCCTGGGCGGCAAGGACCTGGTCGTACATGGGGGTATAGTTCTTGGAGGTGAGGATCTTGATCTTTTCCCCCTTATACCCGGTCTTCTGCAGAAATTCCTTGGCCTTGGCGGGATCATATTGGGGGGCCATCTTTTCCAGCTCCGGGGAATAGGCCGGGAGCATAGGCGGGATCACCGAGAAGGTGGGGGTCCCGTATCCCCACACCGCTGCCTTGGTGATCTCATTGCGGTCCAGGGCATAAGCCAGGGCCTTTCGAAAATCCACCTTGGAGAGATACGGATGGTTGAAATTGACGTAGAAGAGATACCAGGGCGCGTCCGGGGCCAAGCCGGTCCTGACCTGAATGTCTTTTCTCTTCTTGAGGTCGTCGATCTGCTGGTACGGAAGGACCGGAACGGCGTCGATGTCCCCGCGGTCCAGGGCCATGATCCGGGTGGCCGGTTCTTTCATCACGTTGAATACGAGCTGATCGAAGTACCGATTTCGTTTCCCCAGGTAGCCGTTCACCGGGCCGTCGGCCGAGGAATAGCCTTCGAAGCGCTTGAACGTCACCTTGGTGTCCCTTTCCCAGGCGAGGAATTCATAAGGGCCGGTGCCGATGGGCCTGAGAACTTTGTTGTCGTGGCTCTCCAGGACCTTCTTCGGCATCATCCCGACCGTGCCCACGCTGGTGGCCAGAATATAGAAAATGTTGGGAATCGGCTTGGAAAGGATCATTTGAACCTGGTATGGCCCGGTTATCTTGACCTCTTTTACGTTCTGGAGGGAGTTCACGCTGGGCGGCTCCCGGAAGATTCGGGTCCCGCACTCGATCCAGGCAAAATTTCACGTCCTCGGCCTTCATCTCCGTCTTGTTGTGGAATTTCACCCCTTTCTTGAGGTTGAGGGTGAGGTTCAGCCCGTCCGGGGACATCTTATAGCTCTCGCAAAGGAAAGGCTTCACGTTGAACTTCTCATCGTAGGTGAATAGAGGCTCATACACGATCATCCCCAGGACCGCATTGTCGATCTGAGCCTGGGTCTTGTGCAGGTCTAAATTGGTTAGGTCCGTGGCCATCGAGGACCGGTAGGTGCCGCCCCTCTGCGGGGCCGCGGCCCCGGGGTCGGCCAGGAACCCAAACAGCACGAGCCCCAAAATCAGGCCGAGCCCTATGCCCCTCAAAGAAATCCCCCCCGTGAAACGCCTCTTTCCATTTCCCCAACTCATTTTCGTTCTCCTTTCAGGTCATGCGGATTCGGAAATTGAAAACGACCCTTTCGTTGCCCCCGCCCAACTTGACGCAGTTTAGTAAAAGGGGGAGGGATTGTCAAATGGAATAAAACTAAAAATTGTCTTGACGCAAATATCGTAGAGAGGCTAACAATTCATATATGAACCTGAAAATCCTCGCGATCCTGGCGGCCGGGCATTTTGTCACGGATATCAACACCGGCGCCCTTCCCGCTTTTCTCCCTTTTCTCAAGGAGTCCCTCGCTCTCTCCTATACCATGACGGCCTCCATTCTGCTGGCCTTTAACATTACCTCTTCGGTCATCCAGCCGATCTTCGGTTTTTTCTCCGACCGCTGGTCGGCCAAATGGCTTCTCCCCGCAGGCCCCCTCATCGCGTCCTTGGGCCTGGCTCTAATCGGGTTCAGCCCTTCCTACTTTTGGGTCCTCCTGTTTGCCTCCGTGAGCGGCCTGGGGCAGGCGAGCTACCATCCGGAGGGGTTCAAAACGGTGAACCTGCTGAGCGGGGCGAGGAAAGCCACGGCCATATCCCTATTTCATCTCGGGGGCAACCTGGGATTCGCCGTGGGACCGATCCTGGCAACGATCTTTTTCGCCTATTCCGGGCTGCCAGGATCGATCTGGTTTGTCGTCCCCGGGATTCTCATGACGGCTGCCTTTCTGATCATTCCCCACTGGAGAGTGTCGGGAAAGCCTTCCCCTTCGAAGACTAAGGGCGCGCCGGAACCTTCCCCTCCCGCGAACAATTTTCCCGGCATGGTTCTCCTAATCCTCGCCGTTGTCCTCCGGTCGGCCACCCGCCTCAGCCTGCTGGCTTTCGTTCCTTTTTATTTCATAACGGTCTTGAACTACGACCCGCTCGTGTCGGGAAAGTATCTTTCCGTTTTTCTCCTCGCCGGCACCGTAGGGATCACCCTGGGGGGGTTTTTGGCAGACCGCTTCGGCTACAAGAGGACCGTCCTGATCAGCTTCCTCCTGACCCCTCTTTTCCTATTTCTATTTTTTTACACCACGGGCATCCCTTCCCTGGTCTTCTTCGCCCTCGCCGGGCTTTTCATTATTTCCTCCAACTCGGTTACCATGGCCATGGGACAGGCATTTATGCCTCGAAACGTCGCCATGGCTTCCGGTTTGATTTTGGGTCTGGCCATGGGGATCGGTGGAATCGGCGCCACGGTTTTCGGCTGGGTTGCCGACCAATACGGGATTCCCTTCGCCCTGCAGGCCACTTTTTTCCTTCCCTTTGCAGCTTCCGCAGTTTTTTATTTCATTCCCTATCCGGCGCCGCAAAAGACTTCCCCTTCCTCTCCTTAATTTCGGGACCCCGCTTTTTCGAATCTCCGGGCATCACTTCAAGCAGATTCGACAAAAATGGCGAGCAGTCTGGATTTGTCGAAAACTCCGGAGGTGACAACCATTCAAAATCATTGCGTTTAAAAATAGATCAGGAGAAAAGCTCGACAATTTTTCCGAGTCCTTCTCGTCATTAATCTTCTTTCTTGGCGCCGGTTGTTAAAATAAAGATATAGATTCAAATGGTTATGTATATTTTTTTCTTTTTCAGATTGTTGGCATAAGGGTTGCTGAATAGGATGAGCAAAAGGGATAAACATCCTGAAAATCGAAAGGAGATAGAAAATGAAAAAGGTGATGGTTGCAATTTTGGGAATCGCTCTGCTGGCCACTTCCGGGTTGGCCTTGGCTCAGGGCTGGGGCCGGGGTCCGGGCATGGGTGGCGGACCCGGCGGTGGAATGGGCATGGGGCCTTGCGCGGCCGATTTGAACCTGACCGCCGAGCAGATCAAACAGATGCAGGAATTGCGGACCCAGCATCTTGCCGATACGGCCGCTCTGAGAGAAACCCTCTTCGCCAAAAACGCCCACCTTCGGTCGCTCTGGGCCCAGAAGGATCCGAAGTCAGAGGACATTATCCATTCGCAGAAAGAGGTCAACGAACTTCGAACCCAGCTGCAGGCTTTGGCCACACAACATAGGCTTGAAGCCCGCAAGGTCTTAACCCCCGAACAGCAGACCCAACTGCAGAGCTGCCTTTCCGACACCGGGAATTTCGGCCCCGGTTCCGGAAAGCGCGGCGGCGGGATGGGTCCGGGCCGCGGCATGGGAATGGGCCCCGGCGGCTGCCCGAGATGGTAAAATAGGCCCCTCTTCATTCACCACCTCCTCCAAAGGGAGAGCGCAACAGGCGCTCTCCCTTTTTTATTCCTCAGCTCAAGAAACAATCACCTCTAAACGTATCCATTCAGTGACGGGGGGGCGGCAGGCTTTGTTGTTGGCCTGGGGGTTTGGGCGGTACGCGCCGGAAGCATCGGTCGGGATGAGCAGAGATTCGGAGAAACCCCTGAGACTCCGATATCAGCGGCGGGAGGCCTTGGCCCCCGCCCCCTCCACGAAGAAATCAGCGCCTTATGATTCCAAGCGTAGCGCCCAGACCCCCAGGCCAGGGCACCTCCTGTTATTCACGCCGGACCTGAATCCGTAGCGGCTTCCCACCCTTGACTGAAGGGTTACCTCTAAAAAGGGAAAGCAATTCAATTCCCCAAAATTTTGCCGTATAATAAAATCCGTTTTCGCTTTCATCCAGATTTCTATCGCCTTTTCAATGAATTGGAGTTTCTTACAAATGGATTTTACCGACAGGAGGAAACACAATGCTCAAATTGGGTGAAAAGGGCGCAATTATCCAGCGGGACAACCAGACTTATGCCGTTGCCCCCCATATTCCTTGCGGGGTCGTAACCCCCGCCCTGCTCCGCAAGCTTGCGGATGTGGCTGAAAAATATCAGGTAAAGGCCTTGAAGATCACTGGGGCCACGCGGATAGCTATCGTCGGGATCAAAGAAGAGGATATCGACAAGGCATGGGCGGATTTGGAGATGCCGCCGGGGCGGGCTGTGGGATTGTGCATCCGCAGCATCCGCGCCTGCCCAGGGACGACCTTCTGCAAATTGGGGCAGCAGGATGCGATGGGCATCGGCCTGAAAATGGACTCCCTTTATCACGGCATGGAGCTCCCCGGCAAATGCAAAATGGCCGTCTCCGGCTGCCGGATCAACTGCTCCGAATCTTCGGTTCGCGATATCGGCTTGATCGGCAAGACGAACGGGTGGACCCTTGTGGTCGGGGGGAATGTGGGCGCCGAGCCGCGCCTCGCCCAGGAGCTCATCGCGGGCCTCAATGATTCGCAGGTTCTGGAAGCCGTCGAAAAGGTGGTCGCCTGCTATAAACAAAACGCCAAGAAAGGGGAGCGGATCGGCAAGACGATCGACCGCTTGGGCCTCGATCTTTTCAAGAATACCGTCTCCTCTTTGAAGAGCTCCGCATAGGAACAATCTACCATGTCTGCAATACTCGTCAAAGTTACCCGCGGGGGGCACGAGGAAAGTTTTCACCGCGGATCGATCGCCGTGGTCGACCGGCAGGGGAAGCTCTTGGGATCCGTGGGCGACCCGGGCTTTTCTACTTTCCTGCGTTCCTGCGCCAAGCCCCTGCAGGTCCTGCCGCTCCTGGAATCGGGGGCGGCGGACCGTTTCGGATTCACGACCGCCGAGATCGCCTGCATGTGCGGGTCGCTGAACGGGCAGGATTACCAAGTCCGGGCCGTCTCCTCGATCCTCGGCAAGGTCGGGCTTTCCGAAGACCACCTTCAATGCGGCCTCCATGTCCCCAGCCACCGGCCGACGGCCCGCCTCTTGGAGGAAGAGGGGAAGAAACCCCGTGTCATCCACAACAACTGCGCCGGGAAACACGCGGCCATGCTGGCCCTGTGCGTATTCTTCGGGTGGCCCCCCGAAAATTACCATCAAACGGATCACCCCGTTCAACAGTTGATCCTAAAAAAAATATCCGAAATGACGGAGGTTCCGAAGGCGGACATCAAGATCGGCATCGACGGCTGCGGGGTCCCGGTTTTTGCGGTGCCCTTGAAAAACTTGGCCTGGGCCTATGCCAAGATGGCTGTTTCCCCGGACCCTTCTCGGCAGGGCCTCCCTCTCGAGGAAATGTCCCTTCACCGGGTGATGAAAGCGGCCCTCGATCATCCGGAGATGATCGCCGGGGACCAGAGAATCTGCACGGACATCATGCGCGCGGTCCCGGGAAAAGTGTTCGCCAAGACGGGAGCGGAAGGCAGCTACGGTTTGAGTCTCATGGGACAGGGGATCGGTATCGGGATCAAGATCGAGGACGGGAGCAACCGGGGTTTGCATCCGGCGGTTGTTGAAGTTCTGCGGCAGATGAAGTGTTTGGATGAAAAGGCCCTCGCCTCCCTGAAACCTTACGGGCCCGTCACCCCCATCCGCAACCATCGGAAGGACCTGGTGGGTGAAATCGCCTCGGTCTTTAAGCTGAATCGCTGCTGAAGCAGGATTGGATCTACCCTTTCCTCACGTACATCTTAATCCCCTCGGACAGGGCCCCGTCCAAGCCAACCTCGTTGCCCCATTCATCGAAAACTTTTTTCGTAGCCCGGATTTCCGCCAGAAGCCCGGCCTGCGTCAGGGCATGTTTCACGGTCATGCCGCGGGCCATTTCCATCTCCTGGTCATTGACAAAGATTCTCATTTGCTTTCGACCTCCCTAATCCTCCCTCCCTCACGGGGGGGGGTAACCCTTCCCTTCAGTCGCGGGTGGCGAATTGCTATGAATAGGAGCCGTTGTAACGGCTAAGAGATGCGCCGGCCTGGGGGTCCGGACGGTCCGCTTGGAACCATGAGGCGCTGGTTTCTTCGTAGACAAGGCGGGGGCCAAGGCCTCCCGCCTCCCCCTGCGGAGAATGGGTATTCTCTCCGGGTCTCTGCCTATCCCGACCGATGCTTCCGGCGCTACCGCCCGAACCCCCAGGCCACAACAGAACTTGTTCCGCACCACCCGTGAATGAAGGGTTACACGGGGGGCAACTTTCGCCTTTTCTCCGCCGATGCCTTGCGCCCCGGTTGGATGAAGTCCTTTGTATGCAAATTGTGTCACAAGGCAAGCCAAGGTGAATCGCGGGATTCATTCCCCGGTTTTCGAAATCCCCCAAAAAACAAGAGCACGGTCGCAAGGCAAAAAACATTCTCTTAAATCCACCCATTTCCCAAAATTGGATGCCCCGATTTAAGCAAAAGTCCCTTCTCCAACTACCTCGGCCCCCATGACCGTTTTTTTTGCGCCTTGACTTTTTTATTCCGATTTCGATATATTCCGGATAGCAGAACCGGAATTTCGGGATGACTTTTTGCAGGAAGTGGCACATTGTTCGCGCCCTCTCAAATTGGTGGATAGGATTTACTGCAATCTTTTATTACATCTTTTAAAATGCCATTGGATTCTATGAGGAAAGAAGCGAATGCACTTTGACATTTTGGGAGAAATTCAATCGATTGAGACGATTGCCTCTGGCCATAGTATTCGGGAGTTACGAAGGTTAAATCGGGTTTACGGAAAAACAACATGGAGAAAACGCAAAGGAGTTGCTAAAATAAGGCTGAGCGACGGAACTGCAAAAATTGCCGAATTACACTGGTATGAGGGCCACGGTAAGGGAAAGAAGGAATTAAAAATCAAGAACTATTTGGGGTAAAGGACGATGAAAAATAAATTCTTGCTTTGTGTCGACAATGAGGGGTATGAAGCATCCTTAGAATTGCGGAAGTTGTATGAACGACTTCCAGACAAGGAAGCTGAACGCCATAATCAGGTTAGGATTATTGATGAATCCGGAGAAGATTATCTTTATCCAGCTCATTTTTTTGCCCCCGTTAGGCTTCCGATTCAAACCAGGAGCAGGCTTTTAGAAAAAGCAGCCTAACAAATAGCTTTAGCAAAGGCAGCCTGGATTTTCGCTTGGTCCATGAATTTGAGGAGTTTTCGCTAACTGCTGAGCTTGTCGAAAAAGGGTCGACTTTTTCATTTTAGATCCGCATTCGAAATAATATGAGAATTTAGTTATGGTATTCTAAAAATCCATTAATTCAAATGGGATTTGTCAATTTAAAATGGTTATTGATTCAACATTCAAATTCCTTAATTTTATATTTTCTTTTATTTTAAAATAATTTCAAATGCGAAAACTAACATATGGGTTTGGTGGCACAAAATCTGCTTCAATCTTACTTCATGGTGGATTAACTTTTAATTTCGTGGTTTCACATCATTTTATTTTACCTAAACTTACTGGGTTTCAGTGTCATTTAAAAACTATCTTCAAAAAGCTGACAGATGGGCTAGACATTTCAAAATGTTAGGGTGGATTTTAAAATTTTGTTGTGATCTAAAACAAAATAAGATTGGCCGTTCCACGAAGGTTCATCAAAAGGAGAACATTTCCCTTTTAGTTCGGGGAACCTTCAAATTAACCAAAAAGTCTTCTTCATTTTCTTCCCAATTTTCAATCAGGGCAAGTTTCGGATCACAAGGGTCGGCCTCCCCTAGGGGATTAGGGTGGTCACCCGTGGCCAAAGGCGGCGCGGGCGTCACCACACTCTTCGGGTTGCGGGCGGCGGGTTATAAACAATACCAACCGACCAAAGAAACAGCACATAAAAATTATTAAGCTCACACTGCTGAATAATGACCAGCGCTCATATATCGATACACGATTTGAGATCAATGCCGAATATCACTATAAGGCTGTCGCTGAGAATCTAAAGGGGGTGCTCAGCAAAGATTCGAATATTCTCGTCATAAAACCTGTGACTCCGCCTGCCCCTCCGAAAAACCTTTCCTTCACGGTGACATACGATTCGCTCATGCTGACATGGGACAGCGCAGGGAAAGATATGGGATACAACGTGTATAAAAGCGAGAACCCGGGCGTTTATTCTCTCAAGCCAGTGAATAGAGAGCCCCTGAAGGAACTCTCATTGAAAGACGTCTTTATCATCAATAAAAGCGTCTTCTATTCGATCAGAAGTATAACAGGAAGTGATATGCGGGATGAAGGTCCTGCATCAATAGAACTTGTGGTAAATCCTGAGGAGTTTGTTCCGACCGCACCCGAAAATTTGCAGGCTGTGTCCACTCAACGCAATGTTTATCTGATCTGGAAGGAATCTGCGGCGACATGGGTACGCAGCTATAGAATCTACAGGGAGACAAATAAACAGGAAGGTTTCATCGTTGTAGGAGAAACGCAGACCCCTTCGTTCCTCGATAACGAAACGCCTGTCACAAAAAGGAACTACAGAGTCACCGCGCTTGGCCCGGGCAAAGAAGGCCCTCCCGCAGAAATTAGGGACATAGTCTACACAGAGCCGCGATAGGAGCCATGCATATCAATACATATTCCAGGTTCATGATGAGCGTATTTCTGGCAGTCTTTCTTTGTGCCGGGTGTAGGGACAAAAGTAAGGATGAGGCAGCCCCGATACAGATAAACCCTGAAAAAGATGTGCACGAACTCTACAAAAAAGTTGTGAAAGAAAGAGAAAGAACAGCTGCCAGAGCCGGACAGCAATCAAAAGAAAATGAAGCGCTGAGGGAAAAACAGATGGATGCTGCCGACGCATGCCTGAAAAAATATGGCGCATGCCTTGAGAAATGTAAGGACAGTGCATGTGAAGAAAGGTGCCTCACTTCGTTATCAATCTGCGAGAAGGACTTGCCCCAGAATATGAAAACCGTCAAGGAAAAATAAAGGGCCACTTTCGAACTGACGCTCTCTCAGAGAGCATTGCTCTGCAGATATCCGAGATACGTCATGAACTCCTGCTCGAAATTGTCGCTTAGTATCTGCTTTCCGATGGCCTCTTGTATCTCCTCGAAACTCCAGAAGCGTATCTCATCGATCTCTTCCTTTTCAAACAGAAAATCGCCTTCGCATATACAGCGGTATGATGTTACCAGTTCTGTCTCATATGCATTTCTGTGGATGTATGAATAGAGATATTCCGGGTCATGCCCGGCAACGCCGAGTTCCTCTTCCATCTCCCGCCTGGAGGAGGACAGTAAATCTTCCCCGATCCCGACGTGCCCTCCGACAGAGGTATCCCATCTTCCCGGTGCAACATCTTTCTTCTCAGAACGCTTCTGCAGAAGGAGATGTCCGTTCCTGTTAAATACAAGTACGTGCACAACCTTGTGAAGCAGTGATGGATTGCCGTGGATCTCTGATCTCGGCGCAATACCGATCACTTCCCCCTTCTCGTTGATGATTTCCAGATGTTCTTCGGAACCCATAAACTCTTTAATAGCAGTATCTCACTTTTGTATTTTACCCTGATTGAACTCGTGGAGAGATTATTGAGGAAATGCATTAAGAATGCGGGTTCCGTTTCACCGGAACCCGCAGGTGTCATTAGATTTTTGTTATGTTCTCCGCTTTGGGGCCTTTTGGACCGTCAACGACTTCAAAGCTGACTGCCTGACCTTCGGTCAGCGTCTTAAAACCATTCCCCTGGATGGCGGAATAATGAGCAAACACGTCACCGCCATCCTCCTTGGTAATGAATCCAAACCCCTTGGACTCGTTGAACCATTTTACGGTCCCTTTTACCATACTGCCACACCTCCTTGCTGATAATTAAAATTGAAGATTACGGAATTATGCTATAAGTGCTGCCAAGTCAAAGTCCTTGAAGCTGTTTACAACTTTACTTCCGAAACTTCGGAAATATATTTTACACAGGAATATAAAAAAATTCAAGATTTTCACCGTTTGAAGATTGGAAGTTTGACCCCGGGTCCTTTTCCTCTTTCGCCGCATTTCTTTCCATTTCATGCAAACCCGATTCTTTCCATTGCAGCGACTTGCCGATTCTCCCGCGATGCTTTATTCTACAGTCAACCGGATGCTGAAGAATGAAATCAAAGCGAAAAGTATGCCCTGATTCCATGATCTCATTGATTGTAATAATATAATGAAATTAATGCATTCCAAGATTCAAGAGCACAAGTATCACAACTGGAGATTATGTCAATTAAGCATAGAGCGTTCGCAAAGTTCAGCAAGTAATCTTCCCCTGGAGATTCAACTGGAGGTTACGACTCACTGCAATATTCAATGCCTTATGTGTCCACGATCATCTTTTGTTTCAACCCCAACGCATATGCCCCTTGATTTCCTCAGCAATATTTTTTCTTTTTTCCCAAGTGTGCTTCGAGTCGTCCCATTCGGTGGGGGCGAGCCCCTTCTCTATCCTCATTTTATAGAGTTGGTGGAAGCAGCAAAACGATGTGAAGCCGAGGTATATTTCAATACAAATGGGACCGTGTTAACAAAGAGATATTGCCCGCAGGCTTGTGGAAATCGATGTAGATAGAATTAGCTTCTCTGTGGATGGGGCGACGGAAAAGACCTTTGAATCCATACGAAAAGGAGCTAAATTCATTACAGTTATAAACAACATTGCTGCTCTTGATGCCATAAAGAGAAAACAGCGCACGTCTTTGCCAACCATGGGCATAACATTTATCTGCATGGCAGGTAACATGGGGGAAATTCCTCAATTACTGTCGTTATGCCGGGAGATAGGAGTCCAACTCATCAGTTTCGAGTCGCTCATATCTCCGGGCTCAACGTGGAACGCAGAGTATAAAGAGTTTTTTCAACGTCAAACACTGTCTAATCTACCGAAGTATGAATTGCTGAGGTTTTTCAAAGACTGTGATAAACAGGCAAAAGATAGCGGCATACGAATTTTTCCACCGGACTATTTCTCCCGTTTGTACAAGAGACAGAACAACTCTGAGTCAAGCAACGCATCGACAACATGTGTAAAAGACGATACCCATCAGAAATGTACTGCGAACATTCAGCCTGGTGCACCTAAATGTGACTTTTTTTGCACATCCCCCTGGACTACTGTTTATATAACAGCAAACGGGTTAGTGCAAACGGTGCTGTTTTAGCTCTCGTATTTTTGGAGATTTAAGGGAACAGGATCTTGCTGTAATCTGGAATGGTGAAAAATTCCGCGCTTATCGAAAACAGATAATCCAGGGCATTTGTCCGGACGAATGCAAAATATGCTTTCACAACGCCCGAAACAGCAGAGAGGTAAGCATATTGCCATTATTGCATGTGAAACGGTACATGGTACACAGTTTGAGGAAATTGAGAACAACGTCTATTGGTTTCATTCGGAAATTGCCATTTTTTAAATGATTGTTTCAGTACAAATTTGCAGGTGATGTCGAAAGCAAAGAAATAGCACTGGAATGGTTACTCTATAAATCTTTCTTTACAAAAGAAAGAGGATCGGCGGGCCACACCGGCACTATTTTATAAACCTCGGCTTAATCTCCCGGATGAAAAATGTAATTGCCTCAATGACAGGCCTGGACTTTGGTTCCCGGACCAGTGAAAGAGGGATCTGCGCGCTCCACCGTGCAATACCGCTTAATCCAAAAAGCACTTGTTCAGGCTCTAAATGAATGCTGCCGATTTCAAAATACTGCGGAAGGAAGAAACCTGAAACAAGCATGGTCGTCATCATCGCAAGTCCTGAAAATGCGCCTGATACCCCGGAGTAAACCTGTCTTCTATCGTTTGGTGCTATTGAAAGAACAAAGTTCGTCGCGACCAATCCGGCTCCGGCCCACATTATCCCTGATGTGATTGCCTCCAGGTACAATACGTGATAGTTCTGAGGAGTCACAAAAAGCCATACCAGAGGGTTGAAACCTCCGAGCATTATGATGAGACGCATTGCAGTTCTGTTGCCATATGCATCGATAAGCCTTCCCCAAAGACGCAATACCAGTATTGCCGCTGAAATGTTTATACCGCTGTAAATCTGGACCTCAAAAAGCGACATATGCAGTTTCTGCAGCATAAAGGGCTGCCAGAAAGGAGCACCTATTCCAACTGCGAGCATCCACCAGCAGTTGAAAAGGAGAAACTTTCTAAAGTTTCCGTCCCTCAGCGGAATGAGGAACATGCGTGCTGCGTCTTCCTCCTCGATCTTCTTTTCCTTCTCCGGCAGTCGTGACAGGATAAATAGCCCGGAGAAAGCGGCGGCAACCGCTACAAAAAAAATAATCGCAAAACCGAGAGGTAAATTTTCTGTCTTAAAAAAGGCAGCTGCCTGTGGATGGATGTTCTGCCCGCCTGCAGAACTGAAGTAATCAATGAAGAGGCTAAATCCCACCCCCACTCCGACAGCGGTGAGCATCACATACTGCGAGAGTGTCGAAAAAAAACGTCCCCTGACTCTTGGCGGTACAATTCCCGTTATCCATCCAATCCATGCATTGCTTGAGATCGCCAGCAGGGAAACACTGAGAAAGGAGAGCAGGAGTAAGGCGTGCATCGCATTTTCGGTCGAAAAAACAAATGGAAGGATGCCGAAACACAGCACGATAACGCAACCGATGAACTGGAGGGTAAGCACGACACCTTTTCTTTTTGTGCGCTTCTTCGTCACAAAGGCCCCGAGGGGCTGAAAGAGCTGGGAAACTTGTCCTATTGCAGAGAGGATGGCGAATTGTAGAGGTGTGGCATTCAGCATAATTGCAAACTTCGTCAGGAATGCCGACCCTGATCCGGCGAGTGTACTAAAAATCTGGACAAAAATTCCGGATAGTACAGATATCCGAAAGATCTTCCTGATATCCCTATGTTTACTTTGCCTTGTCATTACGAAGGTATTTCCCGGAGCTGAAACCCTGATCATACTTCTTATTATAGAATTATTTATTGTCAGTAAAAGTCATTCTTTTTATTACAGCGGCAATAAAATATGGAATCTTGCACAGAGGTCATTCCGGCTTGTCCGGAATCGTTCTTTGTATTTCAGAAAGATTCCGACGCGTTTCACTTGCGGGAATGACAGCATTAATGGTTTTCTTTGCCGGAGTAATAATAGATCTGAAAGACGGTGCTTAACGAAGACTCGGGATATTATAAAGCTGAGGAAGAAACAGATGACTATACAAAATCTCTCCATTTCCCCACTGTTTCAATTGAGGAAATGGAGAGAAACTTCCAGATCATCATTATGCTTGCCGATTGAAAAGATGCTGGATTTGAATACGCTTTAAACTATGTTGGGAACTGACTATGTCTGAGAGATGCTGCTATCGTCATGCTATAGCAGCATTAAAGGACTACGATTTACGTGTACTGTATTGCAACCTCATAAGCAATATCCGAGTGACTTGTGGAAGGATCTGTGCCTTTGCAGATAAGTGTTCCTTTTACTTCCGCTCTGTGGTTTTTGATCATCGTGGTTATGACCTGGGTGAGATCAAACCCGCCGTCAATACAGTCTTTTCTTAGGCAATTCACTACGAAGAAAGCATAGCTGCTGGGAGTGAAATGAATGGTACGGAGTATCGGTCTTGTCCCCTTCTGGTTATAGGTCATATTCATGTCGATATTTGTAACCTCGGATAGTGTGTCGCTATAAAGCCTGCGTCAGATTTCAGCTGCATTAACTCCTGCTTCCGCTCCATCATCGCTGCATGCTTATTGTTATTCATGTTCCTCCCGTTCTTATCAAAGAGAAAGGCTCCCCCCAGAGGAGGGAGCCTTTTCCAATTAATTACATTTTGACTACGTTGATTGCCTTGGGACCCTTCGGGCCCTGTTCGGTATCAAAGCTGACGTTGTCACCTTCGGCAAGGCTCTTAAAGCCGCTGCCCTGGATGGATGTATGGTGTACAAAAACATCAGTATTGTCTTCAGCAGTAATAAAGCCAAAACCTTTGCTATCGTTGAACCACTTCACTGTTCCTTGTGTCATTTTGTTTACCTCCTCATCTCTAAAATTAAAATTTCAGAAGAACTCAAAAAAAAAGGTCACAAAGCTAAAAGTCTTTGTGGCCCTCTGTGAACGCAAAAACCTCTAAAATCTTATAAATATAATATCACGCCCCATGCAATAAGTCAATATAATAAAATCATACCAGAGGGCTCGCAAAAAACGCTTATTGCGTTATCAGCCGCTTTTATCTTCTCACCCCACATACGGGCTTTATGAAGAATTTCTGATTCGTCTGCGGTCATAAGCCTGCCGCTGTTCACCAGGACTTTGCCATTCACCATGACCATATCAACATCCGATGCCATCGCAGCATAAACGATATGGGAATAGACATCGTAGAGAGGAGTCAGGTGCGGTTTATTGATATTAATGGATATCATATCTGCTGCCTTGTCTTTTTCAAGACTTCCGGTTTTATTCCCGAGGCCAAGGACCTCAGCTCCCCATCGCGTTGCCATGAGGAGTACATGTCTTTGCATTGAGAACAGTCGGATTCCGGAGAGTGCTTTATGAACCTTTGCGGCGGTGGACATTTCACTTATAATGTTCAGGTCATTGTTGCTTGCAGCGCCATCGGTGCCGAATGTACCTTTACCCCCGCATGAGCATGTTTGTAACAGGAGCAATTCCCGAGGCAAGTTTCAGGTTGCTCTCCATGCAGTGAGAAACGCCGACTTTTCTTTTTGCGAGCAGCTCAATTTCATTGTCCTCCAGCCATATGCAGTGCGCGGCGAGGACCGTCTCGTCGAAAAACCCAAGGGACTCAAGGTATTCAGCGGGTCCTTTCCCATACCTGGCCATCACCTCCCTTACCTCCCATTCGTCTCTGAAAGGTGGATATGTACCGGTACCTCATACTTTTCTGCTACCGCCTTTGCCCTCTTGAGTGTCTCCGGCCCGCAGGTATAAAGCGCGTGGGGCGCAATGCAGGGAATAATCAGATCGTCTCCCTTCCATGTCTCGATGAGCGATACGGCATTCGCGATATATCGTCCGGGCCGGAACCCGATCTTGAAGGGAAATCGAGTATCCCCGAACCAAGCACCGCCCGCATCCCCATTTTTTTTGTGACTTTGCCGGCTTCGTCTTCGAAAAAATACATATCGTTGTAAACGGTAATACCGCCTTTCAGCATCTCAAGACAGGCAAGCCCGATTGCGTCGGATATGAACTCAGGGCCCAGCCACCTGTTCTCAGCAGGCCAGATATGCTTATTCAGCCAATCATTCAGCGGCAGGTCATCGGCAATGCCCCGGAAGTAGACCATCGCGGCGTGCGTGTGGGTATTGATCAGGCCGGGCAGCAGGATACAGTCAGGTTTTTGAATATGCTGCTCAGTGCGATACCTTTTCAGGATATCTGCTGATTCGCCAATATCGGATATCTTCGTATCCCGGATAGCAACAGAGCCATTCCTGAGAACGGAGAGCGATTCATCCATAGGGAGGACGTAGTCAGCGCTTATAATGCAGTCGGCATTCAGCATTACGCCGTTTCGATAAGCTTTTCCGCTATCTGGACGGCATTGAGGGCAGCGCCCTTCAGCAGGTTGTCGGCAACGATCCACATGTTGATCCCGTTTTCGATCGATTCGTCTTCGCGGATCCTTCCGACATAGGTTTCATCCTTTTCTGCCACATGAAGCGGGACCGGATAAATGTTCTTCGCAGGCGCGTCGTAGACGATAATGCCGGGCGCCTGCGAGAGGATGGCCCTGACTTCATCGGCGTTGAGTTTCTTTTCCGTCTCGATATTCAGGCTCTCGGAATGGCACCTGAATACAGGCACGCGCACGGCGGTCGCGGTGAGCCTGATGGAATCGTCGCCCATGATCTTCCTTGTCTCGTTGACCATCTTCATCTCTTCTTTGGTATAGCCGTTTTCCAGGAATCTGTCGATATGGGGGAGACAGTTGAAGGCTATCTGATAGGGATAGACATTGCACTGAACTTCCTTGAAATTCAGGAGGTCCGTGGTCTGCTGCATGAGTTCGTCTATCGCCTTTTGGCCGGTGCCTGAAACAGACTGAAAGGTGGTTACGACTACCCTTTTTATCTTCGCTGCATCATGTATGGGCTTCAGTACCACCACCATCTGTATGGTCGAGCAATTGGGGTTTGCGATTATTCCCTTGTGCCATTTCAGGTCCTGCGGGTTTACCTCAGGCACTACGAGAGGCACTTCCGGGTCCATCCTCCACTGGCTTGAATTGTCCACGACAATACAGCCTGACTTCACTGCAACAGGAGCCCATATCTTGGATCTTTCTCCGCCGGCAGAAAAAAGGGCGATATCAATGCCCTTGAATGAGTATCTGTGAGGGCCTCGACAGGGATTTCGTTATCGTGAAATCTGAGGGCCTTTCCTTCAGATCTCTCGGAAGCAAAGAGCCTGAGCTTTTCAACCGGAAACTCCTCTGGGCCAGGGTCTTTATCATCTCTTCGCCGACAGCGCCGTCGCGCCCACAACAGCGACGACTATTTATCTTTTTTCTTAAGCATTGCTGTTCATCCTCCGTTCAGCGCTACGTATCCAATATTATAATCATTGCCCCTGAAAAAACAATATGCAGTCCATTGCTGTTCAGTATAAAATGCGACGTCGACACGGCGCACTTTCTGAAGCCGGCTAAACTACCTTTTCACCGCAGGAAGGAACGCATACGGCAGTATCACTGTTTTACAGACCAAATCAAGTGCGAGGCTTCCGCTTCATCTTCAGCCTCGTAAAGATTACCCGTGATCCGGCTTCAGAAAATGCGCCATGTCGCTTAAGTCGCGATTGATAATTCCCGGCGATAATAATTACAATTAAAGACTGTTTACTGAAAGGGAGGATGAATGGGTTTTTTCGACCGT
>CAVZNY010000002.1:0-75411 GCA_963776785.1 uncultured delta proteobacterium | reverse complement strand
TATCAGGAGGCTCTCAAGAGCGGGGACCTGAAGGTCCGCGTATACATGCTGGTTGCCATCGAATATCTTCCCCAGCTCCAGGCCCTCAAGCTGCAGACCGGGTTCGGCAACGAGTGGCTGCGCCTCGGCGGGGTCAAGATCCTGGCCGACGGCGGCATCGCCGGAAGGACCGCTTATCTTACCGAACCGTATGTGGGAACGGAAGACCGGGGAATCCTGGCCGTCGAATCCGAGGAGGCGCTTCACGAGATGATTCGCCGGGGACACGAGGCCGGGTACCAGGTCTGTGTCCATGCCAACGGGGACCGGACCATTGAAATGGCCCTGAACGGGTTCGAAAAAGCCCTTGCCGCCTTTCCCCGAAAGAACCATCGCCACCGTCTGGAACACTGCACGGTCGTAAATCCGGCAATCCTGAAGCGGATTCGGAAGAACCGTCTCTTAGTCACTCCGTTCGGTTCCTACATTTACTTTCACGGGGAAAAGATGACCCCCCACTACGGGCCCGAACGGGTCGCCCAAATGTTTGCCCATCGTTCCTTTCTTGACTGCGGGATCCAGGTCTCCGGGGCTTCGGACAGTCCCTGTGGTCCCTACGAGCCTCTTTTGGCCATTCAAAGTTGCGTGACCCGGAAGAGCTTTGCGGGGGAAGTCCTTGGAGCGAACCAGGCCATCACCGTCCCCGAGGCTATCTTCCTTTACACCATGGCCTCCGCCTACGCCTCCTTCGAGGAAAACATAAAAGGCTCCATTACCCCGGGGAAACTGGGGGATTTGGTCGTTCTGGGAGAAGACCTTAGGCGGGTGGACCCGGATGAGATCAAGGATATTCCTGTGGAAATGACCGTGGTGGGAGGGGAAATAAGATATAAAAAATAGGGTGGAGGATGTCGGGGATAGGGGGTAGGGCAAACAAGGGGTGGGCTGGAAATTTCAAGAGGGAAAGAAATCTTTGTTCATTCAAGGAGGGTTCGATGAAAAGTAGAATTTCGATTTGGTTTGAATCAATGCTAATCGTGTTGGCGTTGAGCCTCTGTGGGCTTTGGACGGAAAAGGCCCTGGCGCAGACCCCGACATCTGGCGGGACTTTGACCGTTACCCTGTCGGCCGAACCGCCCGGGCTTGATCCGACAACCAGCCCGGCCGCTACGATCAAGAGGGTTGTGCATTACAACCTCTTCGAAGGCCTCCTCAAGGTAGACCGCAACGGGAAGGTTGTGCCGATGCTGGCGAAGAGTTACACCGCCTCCAAAGACGGCAAGGAATACACCTTCACGCTCCATCCGGGGATCAAGTTCCACGACGGCAAGGCCTGCACGGCCGAAGACGTGAAATTTTCCCTGGAGCGGATTCTGGACCCCAAAACGGCGGCCCCGTATCGAATGTATTACGAAGGGATCGAATCGGTTCAAGTCGTGGATCCCTTGAACGTTAAAATCAAGCTGAAAAAATATGATTCCATGTTTCTTTTCAACATCGCCCGGGGGGATGCGGTGATCGTTCCCCGCCAGGCCGTCGACAAGCTGAAAAGCCAGCCTGTCGGGACGGGTCCTTTCAAATTGGCGGAATGGAAGCGGGGGGACAGCATCCTCCTGGTCAAGAACGCCGATTACCACATCAAGGGCGTTCCTTATTTAGACAAAGTGGTGTTTAAATTCATCCCGGATCCCAGCTCGCAGCTTGCCGCCCTCAAAGCGGGCGACGTGGATGTGATCGCCTATGATATGGCTCCGGAAAACGTGGCGGCTCTGGAAAAAGATGCGCGCTTCAAGGTTATCAAGGGGCACACCACCACGGACGTCATCATGGCCATGAACCATTCGAAAAAGCCTTTCAGCGATCCTAAGGTTCGGCAGGCCATTACCCTGGCTATCGACCGGAAGGGCGTCATCCAGGGGGCCATGTCCGGTTTCGGGACCCCGATCGGCAGCCATATGGATCCGACGAACCCCTACTATGCCGATTTGAGCGGGCTCTATCCCTACAACCCGGAAAAGGCGAAACAGCTCCTAACGGAGGCAGGCTACCCCAAGGGTTTCGAAGCGGTTCTCAAGCTTCCCGAACCTTACGCCTATGCCCGGAGATCGGGGGAGGTTATCGCCGACCAGCTTTCGAAAGTGGGAATCAAGCTGACCCTGGAAGTGATCCAAATGGGGCAGTGGGTGGACCGGGTTTTCAAGAACGCCGATTACGATCTGACGGTCATGGGGCACGCCGAGCCCTTCGATATCGAAATTTACGGGAAAGCCAACTATTACTTCCGTTACAGCAACCCCAAATTTCAGGAGACGCTGAAGAAAGCGGAAGAGGAGATAAACGAACAGACCCGCAAGAAGATTTATGCCGACCTGCAGAAGCTGATTGCGGACGATTTCGTCAATGTCTACCTCTTTATCAACCCGGCGCTCCCGGCCATGAAAAAAGAAGTGATGAACTGGTGGAAGGACTACCCAACCATCGCCGTGGACGCCACGGAAGTTTGGCTTCAAAAATAAAGAGGAATTGGACGCAGATGAACGCAGAAAGCGCAGATAAGGAAATGCAGCATTAGGAAAGCTTAATGTCTGAGCGAATCTGCGAAAATCTGCGTCCCCTAAATTCAGTGTTCGCTTTTCTCTGCAAACGCATCCTCATTCTCATCGCCACGCTTTTCCTGGTTTCGGGCGTGATCTTCCTTGTTCTGCGGGTGATCCCGGGCGACCCGGCCCAGATCATCCTGGGAATCCAGGCGACGCCCGAGACGCTGCAGGCGCTGCGCCACAAACTGGGCCTGGATCTTCCGCTGATCGTCCAATACGGAAACTGGCTCGGCGGGCTCTTCCGGGGAGATTTCGGCCAATCCATTCAATACGACGTTCCCATCGCCTCCCTGATCCTTTCCCGGATGCAGGTGACTGTCCCTCTGGCCGTCTTATCCATTCTTTTTGCGGTGCTGTTTTCCATACCCCTGGGAGTTTATGCTGCCACCCGCCGCAACCAGCTCGGAGATTACGGCGTCATGCTCTTTTCTCAAATCGGGCTGGCGATTCCCCAATTTTGGGCGGGGATCCTGCTCATTCTTTTCTTTGCCGTCCACCTGCAGTGGTTTTCCGCCGGAGGGTTCAAATCGTGGGGGGATTCCCCCTTCTTAGCGCTGAAGTCCCTGCTTCTTCCGGCTCTTTCCTTAGGAATAATCCGGGCCGCGGTTTTAGCGCGTCTGACCCGGTCGTGCATGCTGGAAACCTTGGGGGAGGACTACATCCGCACGGCCCGAGCCAAGGGGTTAACCGAGAAGGTCGTCGTTTACAAGCACGGCTTCCGCAACGCCCTGATCCCGGTGATAACCATCCTGGGATTGCAGATGGGGGAGCTCCTGGCGGGAGCGATCATCATCGAAAACGTCTTCCACCTGCCGGGTTTGGGCCGGCTGGTTTTTCTGGCCATCGGGCAGAGGGACCTCCCTGTGGTGCAAGGAGTAGGTCTGCTGATTGCCTTCATCATCGTGGTGGTGAATTTCCTCGTGGACATATCCTACGGGGCGGTGGATCCCCGGATCCGGGCCGGGGAAGAGGGGGGCTGAAAAGTTGCGGAGGGTCATGCGAAATCGGAATCTCATGATCGGTGGGTTCATGGCCCTTATGATCGTCGCCACGGCGATCGTCAGCTTTCTCCATACCCCCTACGATCCCAACCGCATGAACCTGAGCGAGCGTTTCTTGTCTCCTTCGGCCAAACACTGGTTAGGAACGGATCAGTACGGGCGGGACATCCTCAGCCGGGTCATGAAGGGAGCGGTCAATTCCCTGATCGTCGGCTGGGTGGCGGTGGGGATCGGTCTCTCCTTAGGGGTCCTGTTAGGCTCCCTGGCTGCGTTCTGGCGAGGCTGGCGGGACGAGGGGATCATGCGCCTCGCCGATGTGTTTTACGGGTTCCCCGCGGTCCTGAGCGCCATCCTCATCACCTCCATCCTCGGGCCGGGGATGGTCAACAGCATGCTGGCGATCGGGATTTTCTATATCCCCATCTTTGCCCGCCTGACCCGGGGGGCTTCCCTCTCGGTCTGGCAGCGAGACTACGTCACCTCGGCCCGCGCCGTCGGCCAAACCAACCGAGCCATCATCTGGTCCACGATCCTTCCCAACATCCTTTCACCCCTGATCGTGCAGGCCACGGTTCAGTTCGCGATCGCGATTTTGGCCGAGGCGGCCCTGAGCTACCTCGGCCTGGGAACCCAGCCGCCGCACGCGAGCTGGGGCAGAATGCTCAACGAAGCCCAGACCTTCATGGAGATCTCGCCCTGGCTGGCAATCTTCCCGGGAATGGCCATTGCCGTTGCCGTTCTCGGCTTCAATCTCTTAGGCGACGGCCTCCGGGACTTCTTAGATCCGCGGTTCGTGAGACAAAAGACGTAGTCCGAATCCCAAACGCCTCCTTGCCTCCCTTTATACAAAAGGGAGGAATTCCCCTCTGCAATTTTCTCATTCTTCCAAAGGTAAGTCCCACCAATTTTTGATATAAGATATCTCATCGCCAACTCCCCCTGGCGTGGTTAGATGACTGCCGGTCAAGTCCCTGTAACCTCCCTTGAAGGTATTATTATCTCCAAGGTCAATAACTGTGCCGTGGCCTCCGACAATGGTGTTGTCATTTGCCCCCGCAGAGAAATACAGATGGGCAGCCCCGTCATTTGGATCAAATTTGTTTATGTTATTTCCAACGCAGACATTGTTGCTGGCCATTTGGTAAGGATTTTGGGAAATAAACATCATCGCGTACGCCCCTTCTCCAGCTATCCAGTTCTGCCCTACGTAGCAATTATCCGATGCAACTGCAAATCCGATATTTAGGGGTAATCCACTCGCTCCTGGATTAGTGCTATTCCCTCTCAAGACAATTTCATTGTTCTGCATTACAGCCCGGTCGGACAAAGCAAAAAGGCTTGGCTGGGTTTACTGGTTCGATTACATACTGGGCAACACGAAAACCCCCCGGGAGACGATTGAGAAAAGTATGGAAATGGCCCGAAAAGTTCTTGCGATAGACGAATCCATTGCCAGCGCCCATGGGTTATTGAGTAATATTTATGCGATACGAAGGGAGTATGACAAAGCGCTTGCTGAGGGGGAGCGGGCTTTCGCCCTCAGCCCTTGGAGCCAACCTGTTCTCAGCAATTATTCCGGAGTTCTAAGGGCGATAGGGAGGCCTGAGGAAGCCATTCCCCTGTTGCAGAAAGCCATCCGGCAGAATCCCTTTGTCCGTCCTCCATATATCTTGAATTCGGTTGGGTCCTCAGGGATGCGGGGCGCTTTGAGGAGGCAATTCCGGCATTTAAGAAAGCTATTCAGATTTCGCCAGATAACATTCATCCCCATACCGGCTTGGTGGTTACCTACATTTGGATGGGCCGAGAGGGTGAGGCCCGCGCTGAAGCGGCGGAGGTTCTCAGGATAAATCCTAAATATTCATTGGAAAACGTTGCAAAGACATCTTGGTATAAGGACCGATCTTACACCGACAGGCTTATTGCCGCCCTTCGCAAGGCAGGACTTAAGTGAAAGGATGAAGGGCCAGGTCCATTTTTTTAAGCATCTGATGTAGACAAAGGGGTCAAATCTTTATTATTGACAAAATGCTTAATTCAAGGTAGAAGAAGTTGTTATGGCGAGATCGTTGCGGATTCAGTTTCCGGGTGCGTATTATCATGTGACTTGCCGAGGCAATGCCCGGCAAGAAATCTTTGCCGGTGACAGGGACCGAGCAGCCTTCCTTTCTCTCCTCAAGCAATCGGAGGAAATCTATCAGATCGAGGTTTTGGCCTACGTTCTCATGGACAACCATTTTCATTTTCTGGTCAAGACGCCCCTGGGCAATCTTCAGGAATTCATGAGGCATTTCAACATTTCATATACCTCCTATTTCAATCGCCGGCATAAAAAGACGGGACATCTCTACCAGGGAAGGTACAAATCCTTCTTGATCGACGCCGAGAATTATCTTCAGGAAGTCTCTCGCTATATTCATTTGAACCCGATCCGGGTCCGGGCGAAGTCTGGTCTTTCTTTGGCGGAGAAGAGAAATTATCTGCGGAAATACCGGTGGAGCAGTTTGGGGGGTTATCTGGAGCGGAAAGACCGGGTGGGTTTCTTAAAAATTGTTGAAGTTTTGGGAGAATTTGGGGGAGATACGCGCCGGGGGCGAACGGGATATGAACGGTTTGTGAGAGAAGGACTGGAAAAAGGGTTGAAGAGCCCGTTGGGGGTTGGGAAGGGGCATGGGATTGTAGGGGAGGAAGATTTTGTTGAAAGGGTGAGGAGGCGGTTTGAGAGGAAGGGGGTGCGATCGCGGGAGGTTCCGGGATTGCGCAAGGTGATATCGGAGGTGGAGCCGAAGAGGATTCTCGGGGTGATAAGCAAGGTGATGGGGGTGGATGAGGGAGAGCTCCTGGGGAGGTGGAAGCGGGAAAAGGGCCGGAAAGGAGAGCGGGGATTGGTGATGGAGATGTTGTATCGTTATGGGGGGATGAATCAGCGGGAGATTGGGGAGTTGATGGGGTTGGATTATAGTGCGGTGAGCGTGGGGAGGAAGCGGTTTCGGGAGGCGGTGGAGGAGGATCGAAGGCTTGGGGGTCTTGCCCGTCGAGTCGAGACTGTTATAAGTCAAGAATAAAGGTTTGACCCCAGATATGCTAAGCAGATGGAGAGGAGAATCGTTTCCAAGGGCCATGGATGCGCCATGTAAACGGCGGCAGTGGTATGGAATTTGGCCGGTCAAAAAGGCGGTCAAAGGCCTCCTGGTCTTCCTTGCTCAGCCCCATGATTCTTGAAAGCGATGAGAGAACGGAAAATTCAAGCTTTTTTTGGATTAAAATGGCAAAGAAATTGTGGTATATTTGCCACTGATAATCTCTGAACGAAGGGTGGGCGCAGGGGTATTTTCTTCAGGATTGAGAGATCCTTTGAAAATATGAGACTGACCAACGGACTGACATGCCATTGAGCCATGAAAAGAAAAACAACGACTTAGGCCCTTGCCTTTCTTCTAACGTTTCACCGAGGAAGGATTCTCGCCCAAGCTTCAAATTTGAATACTGCCCTGAAGTTCACTACATTCCCAGGCGCGGGGATAGCCCCTGTAGTACGATGATGGCGCCAACCTCCCCTTTGCCATAGCGAAGAAAGGAAGAACCATGGAATACGGTCATCCTCGAGGGCATGTTTTTTACCGCAAGATGGCACGGAACTATCCGTGCATCGTCCGCGGCGAGGGCATCTATTTATATGACGAGAACGGGAAGCGCTTCATCGACGGGTCCGGCGGGGCCATCGTCGTGAACCTTGGCCACGGGCAGAAGGAGATTGCCCAGGCCGCGATGGAACAGATGGCGCAGGCCGGGTTCGTTCATGGAACGCAATTCACGACCCGGGTGATGGAGGAATACGCCGAAACCCTTGCCGGGGTTCTGCCCAAGGGAATCGATAAGATCTATTTTCTTTCCGGAGGCTCAGAGTCCGTCGAAGCCGCCGTAAAAATGGCCCGGCAATACCAGGTGGACTCGGGGGAGGTTCAGCGCTGGCGGGTCGCTTCCCGGTGGAACAGCTATCACGGCAACACCCTCGGCGCCCTTTCGCTGACCGGGCGCACCGGATCCCGGAAGCCCTATCTCCCTCTGTTAGTCAATTTCCCCCATTTCCCCCCTCCTTATTGCTACCGCTGCCCCTTCGGCCTTACGTATCCGCAGTGCGGCCTGGAGTGCGCTAAGGCGCTGGAGAAGATGATCCAGATGGAAGGGCCGGAGACGATTTCGGCGGTGATTCTTGAACCCGTGGGCGGGGCGACGATCGGGGCCTTGGTCCCCCCGGAAGGATACATGTCCAAGATCCGTGAGATCTGCCGGCGTTACGGCCTCCTTTACATCGACGACGAGGTCATGGCCGGGATGGGACGCACGGGGAGGTGGTTTGCGGTGGAACATTGGGATGTCCAGCCGGATATCCTGGTCCTGGGAAAAGGGATGAGCAGTGGGTATTTCCCTCTGTCCGCAGCCGCCACCCGGGCGGAAGTGGCCGAGCGGTTGAAAGAAAAGGGGGGCGGTTTCACCCACGGCCACACCTACTCTCATCACCCCGTGGCCTGCGCGGTAGGCCTGGCGGCGCTCCGGATCCTCCAGCGGGACCGGCTCGTCGAGCGGTGCCGGGACCGGGGTCTTTATCTAATGAATAAATTGGAAGAGCTGAAGGCTTCTTCGGCCATCGTGGGAGACGTCCGCGGCAAAGGCTTGATGACGGCGATCGAGTTCGTCAAAGACAAGAAAACGAAGGAGCCTTTTCCGCGTTCGGCCAAGGTGACGGAAAAGGTGGTGGACACGGCTTTCGAAAACGGATTGGTTCTCTACCCGGGGACCGGGTTCGTGGACGGAGCCAACGGCGACATGGTTATGGTCGGGCCTCCTTTTGTGGTCGAGGAGAAACAGATCGACGAGATCCTGCAGATTCTCAAAGCCACCCTGTCCAAAATTGAGGAGAGGATTTCGTGAAGGCCCTGGTTCTGCACCACGAGCGCTGTCCAAGGGACAGAGGATTTACGCCAAAAGACCGAGGCGGGAAGCGCAGAACAAGTAAAAGACAACCCATCTCTTATGCGGTCCCCAGGAACGAAGGATTTCCCGGCATTCCTCGGACGATACCCGGCGCCCGGGACCGAGGTATTTTCCGACAAAAGTCTGAACCCCCAGGTCATCCGCGGCGACGACCGCGGTGCGGCCTATCCCTCGGGAAATGAAGTACTCCGCGCTCCAGCGTCCGAAGCCGCGAAGGGAGGTTAGGGCTTCCATGATTTCCGGATTCGACCGCTCCCGCAGTCCCTCGAGATCGAATCCGGCGGTCACTTTTTGGGCCAGCTCGATCAAATACTCCGCCTTGCGCGTGGAAAGAGAAAAGGCTCTCAGATCCTCAATTTTACACGCGGCCAGAGTCCGGGGGGTTGGAAAAGACGTGAACACCCTGCCGTCGCAGCTGAGCTTTTCTCCCAGCGCCGCCACGATCCGGGAACGGATCTTTACGGCGGTTGGGTAGGACAACTGCTGCTCCGTGATGGCCACCACCGCCATTTCGAAGAGGGTGGCAGGACGCAATGGCTTCACCCCGTAAAGTTGCTTCACGAGGGGCCGGATCACAGGGTGGCGCTGCGCTTTTCGGTAAAAGCCCGCCAAATCGGCATCGAGATGAAACTGCCAGGCAACGCGGCTTTTCAACGCCGCAAGATGTCTGGGCCGGGACGGGTATGTAGTTACGAGGAGTTTTTCCCTTCCGTCCTCCGCGGCCTCTCCCTGCCGAACGAACACCAAGATTTTTTCATCATCGATCCCATGAACCCGAGCGTATTGGGCGGGAAGGATTTCCCGGGCCGGAGTCCAACCGTCCGTGCCATCGCCGGGGAATTGGCTGAAGACAAGGGCGCAGCGGGTCAGGTCGTAAGGGGCTCGGGAGAGCAGTTCGAATTCCACAAATCCATTATAAGGGAAGGGGAGAGCGGGAGGAAGGACAAAAGCTGTTCTTCGGGGGTTGCTGTTTACCCGGGAAAGGATTCAAAGCCGGGCGCCCGCCCTTCGGGTGGAGACTCGGGGCCGGCGGAGGGGGCCTTCAATTGGATAGGACAAGGCTGCGAAGGGTCACCCAAGTCGAATCTCCCGGTTTGATTCCGTGGCGCAGGAGGGTCCCTTCCAAATCCCGGCGAAGTTCTTCCCGGAATTTGGGCTCTCTCGCCCAACGGTCCATGATGCTTTTAAGTGTTTCCCGGCTCATGACGGTTCTCCTCCAGAATATTTAAATGCTTTAATATGCAAAAAATATTCCATTGAGGCCATAACGGTTGCGATTGCCCTAATAGGCTGAAATAATACGCCGTTCTTTACAACGGCGGTTGGCCGAAAGCAGGTGGGCAGCGGGCGAGCGGCGGATCCTGAAGCGAAAGAAGGTTGATTTTTTGACTCCCTCGAAAATCGCGGAGGCGAGAGGACTCGGGGTCTCGCCTGAATTCCCCGGACAGACGGCTTGGTGCAGCAAAGGATAGGCAAGGCGCGCCCATAGCCAAACAGGCAAATCGTCCCCCCGTCCGGCAGCCGACGAAACTACGATTCAACGCCTGACGACCAGGCTCTTCCGGGAGGATTGGCGCCGCAGGCCGGGTTTGTTGCGGAGCCGGTGACCCTTCAGTCACGGGTGGTGCGGAACAAGTTCTGTTGTGGCCTGGGGGTTCGGGCGGTACGCGCCGGAAGCATCGGTCGGGATAGGCAGAGACCCGGAGAAAATACCCATTCTCCGCAAGGGGAGGCGGGAGGCCTTGGCCCCCGCCTCGTCCACGAAGAAACCAGCGCCTCATGGTTCCAAGCGGACCGTCCGGACCCCCAGGCCGGCGCATCTCTTAGCCGTTACAACGGCTCCTATTCATAGCAATTCGCCACCCGTGACTGAAGGGTTGCCGGAGCCGTCAAATTGACAATCCTTTTTCAAGGCGATAAGATAACCATAAGTTTCTGCGAATGAGCCCCAAGGAGAATTCTTTTGTTTGTTCAGGCTTTGGTAGGTCCAAAAACATGGTTGCAGGGGAAAACCTTCCTCTATTCCTTCGCCCTTTTTCTGCTGGCAGCCAACCCGGCTTCAGCGGAAAAAAGCCTTTCGGCAAAGGCTGCGCCTGTCGATCTCGTCAATGCCGTCGCCGACGTGGCCCAGAAAGCCATGCCGGCGGTGGTGCACATCGAGGTCACCCAGCGGGTGGAGGTCCCCTCCCCTCCGGGGCCTTTCGAGAACGACCCCTTCTTTCGGTATTTTTTCGGCCCCCCCCCGGGTCCCCGCACCTACAAAAAGGAGATGCGGGGAATCGGCAGCGGCATGATCCTGGACGGCGAAGGACACATCCTGACCAACTTCCACGTGATCAGCGGGGCGTCCAAGATCAGCGTCAAAACGGCTTCGGGGGAGGAGTTCGAAGCGAAAGTCGCGGGCAGCGACCCCAAAACCGATTTGGCCGTTATTCGCATCAAGACGGTAAAATCCATCCCCTTCCTGGCGTTTGGCGACTCGGACCGTTTGCGGGTCGGGGAGTGGGTCGTGGCCATCGGCAATCCCCGGGGGTTGGAACAAACGGTCACTGCCGGCATCATCAGCGCCAAACACCGCACCGGGGTGCTTGATCCTTCCAGTTATCAGGATTACATTCAGACGGACGCGGCGATCAACCCCGGGAACAGCGGGGGCCCCCTTTTGAACCTGAACGGGGAGGTGATCGGCATCAATGCGGCGATCGTGTCGGAATCGGGGGGCTTTGAAGGGATTGGTTTTGCCATCCCCAGCAACATGGCCAAAGCCGTGGCCGAGGCCATCGTCAAGCACGGGAAGGTGGTGCGGGGGTGGCTGGGGGTTACGGTTCAAGAATTGACGAATTCTCTGGCCAAAAACCTCAACGCCAAAGGGACGAAAGGCGCCTTCGTGACCGGGGTCGCCAAGGGCGGGCCGGCGGAAAAAGCCGGGATCAAAAAAGGGGATGTCATCGTCAGCTTCGACGGGATCTCCATCGAAGGGGTCAATGATTTTCGCAACCGTCTTGCGGCCGGCCGTATTGGAAAAAGCGTTGAAGTCGGGCTTCTGCGCCGGGGAGAGACGGTGGCGGTCCAGGCTGCCATCTCCGCGTACAAACCAACCCCCCAGCAGACGGCCGAGGAATTGCGGGGAAAATTGGGGATCGAGGTGAAAGAGATCTCGAACCTGGAGGCCAGACGCCGCCGCTTGGAGAACCGGGAAGGGGTGCTGTTGACAAGAGTCGATCCGAACAGCCCGGCCGACCGGGCCGGGTTGGAATCCGGAGATACCCTCCACCAAATCAACAATCAAAACCTCCGGGGGGTCGGGGATTATACCCGGATCCTGGAGCCGGTCCAGCCGGGGGAAGAGGTGCTCCTTTTGGTGCGCGACGGGCGGACGGGGGAAGTCGGATATCTGACGGTGGTGGCGCGATGAAGGAAGACGACGGCCTGATTCCCGGCCCTTTGGGGGCGGAGGAAATTCCCCTGCCGGCGGAGGAGGGCCAGTTGCCGGCCGGTTCCGAGGCCATCGAGGTATTCGACCCTCTAAAAAAATACCTGGCGGAAATCCGCAAATTCCCCCTCCTCTCCCGGGAAGAGGAGATCGGATTGGCAAAACGCTGGTGGCACGAGAAGGATCGTCAGGCCGCCTACGGGCTCGTGGTGGCTAATCTGCGGCTGGTGGTGAAGATCGCGTTCGATTACCAGCGGGCCTACACCAACCTGCTGGACTTGATCCAGGAAGGGAACCTGGGGTTGATGCAGGCGGTGAAGAAATTCGATCCGTACCGCGAAGTAAAACTTTCCTCCTACGCATCCTGGTGGATCCGGGCGTACATCCTGAAGTTCATCATCGAGAACTGGAGTCTGGTGAAGGTCGGGACCACCCAGGCCCAGCGGAAGCTTTTTTTTCGGCTGAAAAAGGAAAAGAACCGGCTGGAAGCGCTGGGGTTTGATCCGGGGCCCAAACTCCTGGCGGGGGCCCTGGAGGTGAGCCCCGAGGCTGTGACCGAAATGGAACAGCGCCTGGAAGGGGGAGATCTTTCCCTGAACCAGCCCCTGGAAGGGGATGGCCGCCAATCCTATTTGGATGTGCTGCCGGACGCGGAAGCCCTGGAAGAAAAGGTTACGGACAACGAGTTCCGGGAGATGCTGAACCAGAAGATCTCCGAGTTCGGCCAGACCCTCAATAGAAAGGAAGCGTTCCTGCTTCGAAAGCGGTTGCTGGCGGAGAATCCCCTCACGCTGCAGGAGGCGGGCGGCGAGCTGAACATCTCCCGCGAAAGAGCCCGGCAGATCGAAAAGAACGTCATGCAGAAGCTGAAGGCTTATTTAAAAAAACAGTTTCCCGATTTCGACGACCTCCAATTCACCCTCAAATAAGGGGAGGTCCGCTTTCCGCCCCCGCGGGCCCCCCAACGATGGGATGCTCCCCAAAAAGATTATCGGTCGACCCCGTTTCTGTGGTTTCGTAAAAAGTCGAAATTCCATAGAACTTGTCATTCCGGCCAAAGTCGGAATCCAGTTATTTCAAGGCGTTCTGGACCTCGGCTTTCGCCAGGGGTGACGGAACGATGGTTTCGATTGTAGGGGCGCGATGCTTCGCGCCCAGTATCGCACGCCAGCGTCCCACTATGCAAGGCGCGCAAAAACTGAGGAGAGAGGCCCCTTAGGGGCCGCAACGACGAAGTTGAAGCGCAACGCAGCAGATGGACTTTTTACGAGACCATCAATGTTGACAACCTTTCCGGGGATGCTTAGGTTTAAGTTAAAGCTGAAAGTAGAAGAAAGGAGGAAAAGAGTATGACCCTGATTCGCTGGGACCCGTTTCGAGAGGCGTCCGCTCTTCAAGAGCGAATGAACCGTCTTTTTTCGAATTTTCGATCCGCAAGCCCTTACCGGGAAGAGGAGATTTCCCAGGGTCCGTGGGTTCCTCCCGTTGACATTTATGAAACCGAAGACTCCCTCGTTTTCAGAGCGGAGCTTCCGGGGGTGACCAAAGAAGATATTACAGTCGAAGTCAAAGATAGTACCCTGATGTTAAAGGGGGAAAAGAAGTTCGGAAAGGAAGCGAAGGAAGAGAGCTATCACCGCGTGGAGCGGGCCTACGGGGCTTTTCAGCGCGCCTTTACCCTTCCCGGCACGATGGAGCAGGACAAAGTGAAGGCCAAGTTCAAAGACGGCATCCTGGAAATCGTTCTCCCCAAGGCCGAAAAAGCGAAACCCAAACAAGTTAAAGTGGAACTCGGCTAAAACCGATCCGCAAGGGGGGCGAAAGCCCCCTTTTTTTCATCCGCCATTTTTCGATTGTTTTTCGCCTCCCCTCTTTCTGCTCTCCGGAGAGGAACGGAGGTCTTCGAGGGTAATTTCCCAACCGATTCTGATGTTGCCGTCCGGATCGTTGATTTTCTTTCCGCAAAAGAGGTGCCCCATGCGTTTTGATAAATTGACCCTGAAGGCGCAAGAGGCCTTGCAAGAAGCGCAGGCCCTTGCCGAGAAGAACGAGCAGCAACAGCTGGAGCCCGAGCATCTCCTCCTGACTCTGATCCGGCAGAGCGACGGGGTGATCCCGCAAGTGTTCCAAAAACTGGGGGTTTCTCTTCCGCCCTTGTCCTCTCAGTTGGAGGAGAACCTGAATAAGATACCGAAGGTTTACGGGGGCGGGATGGGGCAGGTTTACCTTTCCCCGCGATTGAAGAAAGTCTTGGACCATTCCTTTCAGGAAGCCGACCGGCTGAAGGACGCTTATGTCAGCACCGAGCATCTGCTTCTGGCCCTTGCGGACGAAGGGGGGGCCGCGGCCCAAGCGCTGTCCACCCACGGGGTTGCGAAGGACGATCTCTACAAGGTCCTGGCCTCGGTCCGCGGGTCCCAGCGCGTGACGGATCAAAATCCCGAAGAGAAATATCAAGCCCTTGCCCGTTACACCCGGGACCTTACGGATCTGGCCCGAAAGGGAAGACTGGATCCGGTGATCGGGCGGGATGACGAGGTTCGCCGGGTCCTGCAGGTTCTTTCCCGCCGGACCAAGAACAACCCGGTTCTGATCGGAGAACCCGGGGTCGGGAAGACCGCCATCGTGGAGGGGTTGGCCCAGCGCATCGTCAACGGGGATGTGCCGGAAGGCCTGAAGAACAAAAGGTTGGTGGCCCTGGACTTGGGGGCGCTCATCGCCGGCACCAAATACCGGGGGGAGTTCGAGGACCGTCTGAAAGCCCTGCTCAAGGAGATTCAGGAGGGGGCGGGAGACGTCATTCTGTTCATTGACGAACTCCACACCCTCGTGGGGGCGGGGGCGGCCGAGGGCGCTATGGACGCCTCCAATATGCTAAAACCGGCGCTCGCCCGCGGGGAACTACGCTGCGTGGGGGCGACGACCATCAACGAATACCGCAAACATGTGGAGAAAGACGCTGCCCTGGAGAGGCGGTTCCAGCCGGTGATGGTTTCCGAGCCGACGGTCGAGGACACCATCGCCATCCTGCGAGGCCTGAAGGAAAAATACGAGGTGCACCACGGGGTGCGGATCCAGGATGCGGCGATCGTCGCCGCGGCGACCCTTTCCCACCGCTATATTTCGGACCGGTTCCTGCCGGACAAGGCGATCGACTTGATCGATGAAGCGGCCTCCCGTCTGCGGATCGAGATCGACAGCATGCCTCTGGAGTTGGACGAGAGCGAACGAAAGATCACCCAGCTTGAAATCGAACGGCAGGCTCTTTTGAAGGAAAACGACGCGGCTTCGAAGGAGCGGCTGGAGAAGATCGAGAAGGAAAAGGGCGAACTCAAAAATTCCGCCGCCGCCATGAAGGTTCACTGGCAGAAGGAAAAGGCCGGGATTCAAAAAATCCGCGGCATCAAAGAGCGAATCGAAGAAACAAAACAGGCCGAGCAGCAGGCCGAAAGGGAAGGGAACCTGGCGAAGGTGGCCGAGATCCGCTACGGGAGGCTTGGAGAGCTTCAGAAACAGCTGGAAAGCGAGAACCGGAGCCTCATGGACCTGCAGCGGGAAAAGAAGATGCTGAAAGAAGAGGTGGAAGCGGAAGACGTGGCCGAAGTGGTGGCCAAGTGGACGGGCATCCCGGTGACCAAAATGATGGAAGGGGAGGTGGACAAACTCCTGAAGATGGAGTCCCGACTACAAAAGCGGGTGGTGGGGCAGGAGGAGGCGATTCGCTTGGTTTCCAACGCGGTGCGGAGGGCCCGTGCCGATCTGCAGGATCCCAACCGGCCCATCGGCTCCTTTATTTTCCTGGGACCCACCGGCGTCGGGAAGACCGAATTGGCCCGGGCCCTGGCTGAGTTTCTGTTCGACGATGAGCAGGCGATGGTGCGCATCGACATGTCGGAGTTCATGGAGAAACATTCGGTTGCCCGGCTGATCGGCGCCCCTCCGGGATATGTGGGTTACGAGGAGGGGGGATACCTTACGGAGGCTGTCCGCAGGAGGCCCTATTCCGTGGTTCTGTTTGACGAAGTGGAAAAAGCCCACCCCGAGGTCTTCAACGTCCTGCTCCAGATTCTGGATGATGGGCGTCTCACGGACGGCAAGGGGCGGACGGTGGATTTCAAGAATACGGTCCTGATCATGACCTCGAATATCGGGAGCCAGTGGATCCAGGATTTGGGGGTGAAAGAGCATGAAGAGATGCGCCGGCGGGTCATGGAGGCCCTGCGGGCCCAGTTCAAACCCGAATTCCTGAACCGAGTTGACGATGTCGTCATTTTCCACGCTCTGACCATTGAGAACATAAAGGAAATCGTGGAGATTCAGCTTGGAAACTTGAGGAAACGGCTAAAGGGCCGGAAAATGGAGGTGAACCTCAGCGCTCGCGCCAAAGAATTCCTTGCAAAAGAAGGGTTCGATCCGGTTTACGGCGCACGTCCCTTGAAGCGGGCGATCCAGAGGTTTATCCAGGACCCCTTGGCTCTTAAAATGCTGGGGGGGGAGTTCGGGGAAGGTGACAACATTGAAGTCGATGCTCCCTCCGGGGATCAGCTGGCTTTCCAAAAAAAGGGGGTCAAAGGAAAAGGGCGGACCCCAAAAACCTGATTTGATGGGCTCGTAAAAAGTCCTGCTGTAAGTGCGCCGTCCTCCTCAGCTTTTTCGCGCCTTGGCCCGCGAAGCGCGGGGCCGAAATGGGCGTCCGGCTGGGAGCCCCTGCAGCCGAAGCCGTCATTTTACGGACTTTTAAGGGGATCCTCTGCTTTGGGAGGTACGCGGCGGTTTTTTCTTTTTCCAAACCCCGGTGCCTTGACAAGGGGGGGTGGGATGATTAACTTTAGGAAGGATTTTAAATATTTGTGATGGATATGCCCCGGCGAAAGCCGGGGTCCAGAAGTCTTTGAAATAACTGGATTCCGGCTTTCGCCAGGAATGACGGAAAAGCGCATTTACACACTTTTTGCGAGATCATCAATACTTGGAGGATAATAAAATGGCGAAAACGATTGGAATTGATTTGGGGACGACTTTTTCCGTAGTGGCGGTGATGGAAGGGGGGGACCCAAAGGTCATCATCAATGAGGAAGGAAGCCGTCTGACCCCGTCGGTGGTGGGATTTGCCAAAGACGGGAACCGATTGGTCGGGCAGGTCGCCCGCCGGCAGGCGGTAACCAACCCTGAAAACACCGTTTATTCCATCAAGCGGTTCATGGGCCGCCGGTACGAAGAAGTAAACGAAGAGATGAAAATGGTTCCCTATAAAGTTCTGCGTTCGAGCAACGGGGCCGCGGTCGTAAAGATCCGGGACAAGGAGTACAACCCGCCTGAAATCTCGGCCATGATCCTGCAGAAGCTGAAAAAATCCGCCGAGGATTATCTGGGCGAAAAAATCACCGACGCGGTCATTACCGTTCCCGCCTATTTCAACGACAGCCAAAGACAGGCGACAAAGGATGCGGGAACCATTGCCGGGTTGAACGTGCGCCGCATCATCAACGAGCCGACGGCGGCCGCTCTGGCCTACGGGCTGGACAAGAAAAAAGACGAAACCATCGCCGTCTACGATTTCGGGGGGGGAACGTTCGATATTTCCATCCTGGAAGTGGGCGACAATATCGTGGAAGTTAAATCGACCAACGGGGACACGCATCTGGGCGGCGACAACCTCGACCAGAGAATCATCGATTGGCTCGCGGCGGAATTCAAGAAGGACCAGGGGATCGATTTGAGCAAGGACCTGATGGCCCTCCAGCGGCTCAAAGAGGCCGGCGAAAAGGCGAAGATCGAGCTCTCCTCGACCATGGAAACGGAGATCAACCTGCCCTTTATTACCGCCGACGCCTCCGGGCCGAAGCACCTGAACCTGAAACTGACCCGGGCGAAATTCGAGTCGTTGGTGATGGACCTCCTGGAAAAAACCCTCCCGCCCTGCAAACAGGCATTGGAGGACGCGGGGGTGAAACCCAGCCAGATCGACGAGGTAGTTCTGGTGGGAGGTTCCACGAGAATTCCCAAGGTGCAGGAATTGGTGCGCCAGTTCTTCGGCAAAGAACCCCATAAAGGGGTGAACCCGGACGAGGTCGTGGCCATGGGGGCCGCGGTTCAGGCGGGCGTGCTCACGGGAGAGGTGAAGGATGTTCTGCTCCTGGATGTGACCCCGCTTTCCCTCGGCATCGAGACCCTGGGCGGGGTCATGACCCGGCTGATCGACCGCAACACCACGATTCCCACCCGGAAGAGCGAGGTTTTCTCCACGGCGGCCGACAATCAGCCGAGCGTGGAAATCCATATCCTTCAGGGAGAGCGCGATATAGCGCGGGACAACCGCACGCTCGGGAAGTTTCATCTTTCGGGGATTCCGTCGGCGCCGCGGGGAATCCCGCAGATCGAGGTAACCTTCGATATCGACGCCAACGGCATCCTGAATGTCTCGGCCTTGGACAAGGCCACGGGCAAGCAGCAGGCCATCACCATCACCGCCTCCAGCGGTCTGGCCAAGGATGACGTGGAGAAAATGGTCAAGGACGCGGAAGGCCACGCCGCCGAGGACAAACGCCGCCGGCAAGAGGTCGAAACGAGAAACCAGGCCGATGCCCTGGTTTACAACACGGAAAAGACGCTCAATGAACACCGGGACAAGATGCCGGCGAACGAGGCGAGCGCCATCGAGGCGACCCTCAAGGAAGCCAAAGAGGCGATCGAGTCCGGAAACACGGACCGAATCCGAGAAAAAATTGAGCTGCTGAACAAGGCGTCGCACCGCTTGGCGGAAATAATGTATCAGCAGACATCGGGAAAACAGAAGGCCCCGGGTCCTGCGGGGGGCGAACCGGGGAAGAAGCCCGACGACGATGTCGTCGAGGCGGAATTCGAGGAAAAAAAATAGGACCGCTTGACAATCGATCTCCCGCTTTGGGGGGGATCCCGCTCGGGGAAGGGGTCTTCTTCAACCTTGCCCCGTCCGGCGAATGCGCAGAAAAGGGGACCTGTCCGGTCCCCTTTTCTTTTTCAAGGGGATTCATGGCGTTCTGGCTTTTTGAAGGTTGACGAGGGAGGAAAGATGGGTGTAACCCTTCAGTCAAGGGGGGGGAAGCCGCTACGGATTCAGGTCCGGCGTGAATACCGGGAGGTGCCCTGGTCTGGGGGTCCGGGCGCTAAGCTTGGAACCATAAGGCGCTGATTTCTTCGTGGAGGGGGCGGGGGCCAAGGCCTCCCGCCGCTGATATCGGAGTCTCAGGGTTTTCTCCGAGTCTCTGCTCATCCCGACCGATGCTTCCGGCGCGTACCGCCCAAAGCCCCAGGCCAACAACAAAGCCTGCCGCCCCCCCCGTCACTGAATGGGTACAGATGGGTGATATTTTCGGTTGATAAAAAGGCTTCAGGTGTGTTATAAAGTATAGATTAAATGGAGTTGTCTTTTATAATCAATGGCTTCCCTAAAAGATTATTACGATATTCTGGGAATTCGGAGGGGTGCGACCGAGGAAGAAGTCGAGAAGGCCTATCGTAAATTGGCCCGGGCTTACCAGGTTGATACCTATACCGGAAACAGGGCGGCGGAAATCCGCTTCCGGGAAATCGCTGAAGCGTATGCCGTGCTTTCCGATAAAGACAAAAGGGCGAGATACGATCAGGCGGGGCTGAATTTTTCCGCGTCGGAAGCCGACCGTGAATTCGACTGGGAAGAAGAAATCTGTAATTTCGAGGGATTTGAAGAGTTTTTCGAAGAATCTTTCGGGAAAGATAGCGCCTCCAATGCTCTGCCCCAAAAGGGCAAGGAGATTCATCATCGTCTGTGGATTGGGTTTGAAGACGCCGTCCGGGGGACGAAAGCTCGGATCGAATTGGAAGAAGAATTTGCTTGTCCGGAATGCCTTGGACAGGGATATGATCCGCATGGCCCTTTGGAAATCTGCCGGGAATGCGGGGGGGCAGGCCATATCCAAATCGGCCTCTACCCTGAGACTTTCGCTCACCGATGCCGCCGCTGTCAGGGATGGGGGCGCATCCGGCGTAAACCTTGTTTCTCCTGCGAAGGAACCAAGCGGGGGATTCGGAAAAAGCCGCTTTCCGTTTCCATCCCCCCCGGGGTGAGCGACGGCTGCCGGATTTATCTGAAAGGCCAGGGAGGAAAAGGTCTGAACGGCGGGCCGAGCGGGGATCTTGTCGTCACCCTGGGGATTCAAAAACACCCCTACTTTCAAAAACGGGGAGAGGACCTTTATGTGGAGGTCCCTTTGACGGTTTGGGAAGCGGCCCTGGGAACCCGAATGAAAATTCCGACCCTCACCGGAAGCGCCTGGGTTACAATTCCGTCCGGGGTCCAAAACGGCGAGGAAATGAGACTGGCGGGAAAGGGCGGGCCTTCTCTTCACGGGGGCGCCAAGGGAAGCCAGGTCCTGACTTTTAAGGTCGTCGTTCCCAGGGGGTTGGACCCGCGATCCTTGGAACTTCTGCGGGAGCTTCAGGATCGGGCTGCCGATAACCCGCGGGAAAAATGCGGCTGGCCGGGCAGCCGGGGAAAAAACTGAAGCCAAACCCGCGCGGCGCGAGGCCCAAGAGGGAGCGGAAGCGCACCGGTCTTTGACCGCCCGAAAAGGCATCATGATCGATCTGAGCAACTATAAAGACTACCTTTCGGAAAAGGCCCATCAGGTTCTGACCTCGGCGATCGCGGAGTCCCAGAAGCGCCAGCACTATTACTTGGGGGTGGAGCACATTTTCCTTGCGATCATGGAGATCGAGTCCGGACTCTTCGCGGACCTTGCCGGAAAACTGAATCTCAGTCCGAACAAAGTCGGGCATTCCTTGGAGGAATATCTCGGGGGATCCAAACCCATCATGGGAGGAGGAATGAAAGTTCCTCCTTCCACCAAGACCATCTTCAAGCTGGCGTGGGATTCGGCGATCCATTCCGGCCGGAAAGTCATCGAGACGACGGATCTCCTCAAGGCTATTTTCCAGGAGGGGCACAACATCCCCGTCCGCATCCTGAGAAATATGGGCGTGGAGCCGGGCGCCATCACCCGGCTGATTTCGGCGCAGACAAAAACCGCCGAGGAGAAGAGCGAAGAATTCAAGAAGCGCTACGATCTCCCGCCCTACTTGAACAATTTCGGAGTAAACCTCAACAAGCTGGCGCGCATGGGGAAACTCCCGCCGATCATCGGCCGCGACAGCGAAATCCGGCAGGTGATGGAAATCCTCTGCCATCGGGACCGGCCCAATTCTGTGATGATCCTGGGGGAGCCGGGGGTGGGAAAAACAGCGGTGGTCGAGGGGCTGGCCGCCAAAATGGAGCTGGAACCGGAGACCGTCCCCAAGCGAATTCGCAACTGCCAGGTCGTCAATCTGCAGATGAACACCCTGGTGGCGGGAACGATGTTCCGGGGGATGTTCGAAGACCGGATCGAGAACGTGATCAAGGAGGTTCGACGCCGGCAGAACCTCATTCTCTTCGTCGACGAAGCCCATACCCTGATCGGAGCGGGCACGGCTCTGGGGGTCCCGACGGATGCCGCCACGATCTTCAAATCTTCCCTGGCCCGGGGAGAGGTGCAGATGATCGGGGCGACTACGGTGGCCGAATACAAGACCCATATAGCCGAAGATGAAGCCCTGGCCAGGCGGTTCCGCATCGTGACCATCCCGGAGCCGTCCCTCCTCGAGGCCCGGGAGATTCTGCGGGGGATCCGCCCGCGGCTGGAAAAGAATTACTCCGTCCGCATCACGGACGAGGCGATCGAAACAACTTTGACGATGGCGTCCCGCTATCAGCATAATCTTCGCCTCCCGGACAAGGCGATCAACTGGCTGGACACCGCCTCGGTGCGGGTCGAGCTGGAAAACACCGATCGCCCGGTATTGCCGGAAGACGTCATCCGCGTTATCTCCCAGGAAACCCGTATTCCCAGGGAGATGGTTTTTCGGGATACCACCGAGCGGCTGAAGGATCTTGAAAAATCCCTGGCCGGGCGGGTGGTGGGCCAACAGGAGGCCATCCAGGCTTTGGCCCGCAATCTGCGCCTGAACAAAGGGCCTTTGAAGGAAAATTTCGAGCGCCCGGACGGAGTTCTGCTCTTTCTCGGGCCGACCGGAGTCGGCAAGACCGAATTGGCCAAGGCTCTGGCCGAATTTCTCTTCGGGGACGAGAAGAAGATGGTCCGCCTGGACATGTCCGAGTACCGGGACGGAACTCTTTCCGTGGACAAACTCATCGGCATGCCGCGGGGAATTGTGGGCTCGGAAAGAGGCGGGTTGCTTACGAACCTGGTGCGGGACAACCCTTACACGGTGGTTCTTTTGGACGAGCTGGAAAAAGCCCACCCCGACGTTCTCAACCTCTTCCTCCAAGTTTTTGACGAAGGGTTTTTGACCGACGGGCGCGGGCGAAAGGTGTACTTCAGCGACACGGTGGTGGTCATGACCTCCAACCTCGGGTCGGATGAATTCAAACGGTTCATGAAGCCCCTGGGGTTCCTGGTCGATTCCCAGCACCTGGCCACGGTGAAGCGGTCTATTTTGAAGGAGGCGGAGAACCACTTCTCCCCGGAATTCCTGAACCGGATCGACGACGTTTTGGTTTTCTCCCCCCTGACGCAGGAACAAGTCCGGGAGATCACGCAGCGCTATTTGCGGCGCTTGCAAGAGAACTTGGGAAATCAAAACAAACTTTTTGAATATGCCGAAGCGGCCGTGGACGCCCTGGTGGAGATCGGGTTCAGCCTGAAGTACGGGGCCCGTTTTCTGAAGCGGCGGATCGACGAGCGGGTGAAGATTCCCATCACCCTGCATTGGAAGGATGGCTCGAAATTCCGGGTCGACGTCCGGGACGGAGAGCTGGGGGTGACCTGGGAACCCTGAAGAGGCGGAAGGCTTTTTACGAGACCATCCTTTTGATTCCCAGAAAAGGGGCTGTTTCCATGGAAAAGATACGGTTGGCAATCGTTGGCGTAGGGAATTGTGCCAGCTCCCTTATTCAGGGCATTGAATACTACAAGACCCACGAAGGGTCCGAGAACCTCGGGTTGATGCACTATGAATTGGGGGGCTACCAGCCCGGGGATATGGAGGTCGTGGCGGCGTTTGACATCGACAAACGGAAGGTGGGCAAACCCATCGCGGAGGCCATATACGCCCCCCCCAACTGCACCCAGAAGATCGTGGACCGGGTGTCAAACTCCAAGACCCGGGTGGCCATGGGGCCTATTCTGGACGGCGTCTCGGAACACCTTCGGGACTACCCCGAAGGCCAGAGGTTTGTGGTCGCCGAGGAACCGGCCGGCGATGTGGAAAAAGTTCTGGAAGACAGCGGCGCGGAAATCGTCCTGAATTATCTTCCCGTAGGGTCCGAACGGGCGGCGAGGTTTTATGCCCAATGCTGTTTGAACACGGGCGTCAGCCTCATCAACTGCATGCCGGTTTTCATCATTTCGGATCGGGAGTGGGGGCGGCGGTTCGCCGAACGGGGAATCCCGGCGGTGGGGGACGATGTGAAAGCCCAGTTGGGGGCCACGATCCTGCACCGCACTTTGGCCCAGCTCTTCGTCGACCGCGGCGTTAAAGTGGACCGGACCTATCAGCTGAACACGGGCGGCAACACGGATTTTTTAAACATGCTCAACCAGAGCCGGCTGCGCTCGAAAAAAATCTCCAAAACCGAAGCGGTGCAGTCGGTTCTGGAGGTTCCCCTGGAAGAAGAAAACATTCACATCGGCCCGAGCGACTACGTGCCCTGGCAGCATGACAACAAGGTTTGCTTCCTGCGGATGGAAGGGCGGGGATTTGCCGGGGTCCCCCTGAACCTGGAATTGCGGCTTTCCGTGGAAGACTCTCCGAACAGCGCCGGGGTGGCGATCGACGCGATCCGCTGCTGCAAGCTGGCCCGGGACCGGAAGATCGGCGGCCCCCTGACCTCCATTTCGGCCTATGCCATGAAGCACCCGCCCGAGCAGATTCCGGACCGCGAAGGGCGCAAGAAGGTCGAGGAGTTCATCCAAGGCCTCCGGGAGAGGTAGGGTCGCATTCGCCCATGATCAAGGCCAAACTCGGGGACCGGCTCGATCCCGTGCTTTACCGGCTTTCTCTTTCGGCGCAACGGATCGGCCTGGGGCCCAACTCCCTGACTTTTATCGGGACGATCGTCAACGGGGCGGCCGCCTGGGCCCTGGCGGTGGGAGCGTGGGGCTGGGGGGCGGCTTTGATCATCCTGGCCGGGTTCTTCGATGTTTTTGACGGAGCGATGGCGCGCAATTGCCGGCAGCAGACGCTTTTCGGCTCTTTTCTGGACTCGGTTCTGGACCGATATTCCGATCTCAGCCTGTTGGTGGGGCTGCTCATTTTTTACGCGCGGGAGGGATCGCTGGCCCATCAGCTCGCCGTGGGAGTGACCCTGATGGGCACGGCTGTGGTTCCCTATGCGCGGGCACGGGCGGAAACCTGGCTGCCCCGGTGCAATGTGGGGATCCTGGAACGGCCGGAGCGGATCCTGCTTCTCTTTTGGGAGCCGCCGTCCCTCCGATCATGCCGGTCATCCTGGGGATCCTGGCGATTTTCACCAATGTGACGGTCATCCAGCGGGTCTTCTATACCCGGCAATACCTGGAAAAGACCGGGTTGACCGAGAAAGAGAAGGGAGACCGCTGAGAGTCTAAAACAGCCCCTGAGGACCGGACCGGGTTGGCCCGGGGCGGGGGAAGCGGGGAGGGCATATGGGCAACGAAGAAGAGAAAAAGGGTTTTACGATCCGGGACCGCAGGGCCTCTTCCCCGGGGGGGGAGGCGGCGAAAACCGAGGCGCCGGGGGGCGAGGAAAGAAAAGAATCCCGGAAGCCGGAAGAAACATTCCCGGCGGACGAGGCGAACCTGCCGGAGATCGATTTTTCTTCTTTTGTTTTTTCTTTGAGCACCTCCGCCTTGCTTCATTTGGGGGAAGTCCCGGATCCGGTCACCCGGAAAATCGAGAAAGACCTCCCTCTGGCCAAGCAGACGATTGACATCCTGGGAATGCTGGAGGAAAAAACCCGCGGGAATCTAACGGCCGACGAAGCCAAACTCCTGGAAAATCTTCTGGCGGATCTGCGCTTGCGCTACGTTCGGGAGGCCAAGGGCTGAGACGGGGGCGCGGGGGGGCCACGCGCCCCCATCTCGGAAAAACGGGGGGGTATCGAAAAATGGAAAATGAAAAACTGGGTCCGGCGGCGAGACGGTTCCGGCTGTGGCCCCTGATTGGGGTGGCTGCCGGCGCTCTTATCCTGGGCCTTTTCCTGGGGAAAGGGCTCGGGGTGCGGAAGGAGATTCCGCCGTTCGGTCTCTTCGGGGCGCAGCAAATGACGGTGGCGGCCAATCCGACTTCGACCCTGCCCGCCAATCTTTTCGTGGATCTGGCCAAGAAGGTGAAGCCGGGGGTCGTCAACATCAGCACCACCAAGGTTGTGAAGGGCGGCGGACGGGTGTTCCGGCATTTCTCCCCCTTCCGAGAGAAGGATCCTTTCAAGGATTTTTTCGGGGAGGATTTTTTTGACCGTTTCTTCGGGGACAATCCCCAGAAAGAACAGGTTCAGCGCTCCCTCGGATCCGGGTTTATCGTGGACAAAGAGGGGTACATCATCACCAACAACCACGTGATCGAGGGGGCCAGCGAAATCCGGGTCCGATTGTCCACGGACAAGGAATTCGAGGCCGAGGTGGTGGGCCGGGATGCAAAGACCGATTTGGCGCTGATCAAGATCAAATCCTGGAGCGATCTCCCGGGTCTCGAACTGGGAAATTCGGACAAACTGGAAATCGGCGAATGGGTCATGGCCATCGGCAACCCCTTCGGCCTTGCCCAGACGGTCACCGTGGGGATTGTCAGCGCCAAAGGCCGGGTGATCGGTTCCGGGCCGTATGATGACTTTATCCAAACGGACGCCTCCATCAATCCTGGAAACAGCGGGGGGCCGCTGTTCAACCTGCAGGGAGAGGTGGTGGGCATCAACACGGCGATCGTGGCCTCCGGGCAGGGGATCGGTTTCGCCATTCCCATCAACACGGCCAAGGAAGTCGTGGCCCAGCTGAAAAAGAAGGGGAAAGTCACCCGGGGCGGCATCGGGGTGTATGTGCAGAAGATGACCCCCGACCTGGCCAAGTCTTTCGGCCTGGAAGAAAACAAAGGCGCCCTGGTGGCGGACATCATTGCGGGGGGAGCGGCCGAAGCCGGGGGGATCAAGCGGGGGGATATCATCCTCCGGTTTGACGGCAAAGGAATTAACGAGATGAACGAGCTGCCTAGAATCGTGGCGGCCACGCCGGTGGGCAAAGAGGTCGAGGTCGAGGTGCTGCGGGAGGGGACCCCCCTGAAGCTGAGCCTCAAGGTGGGCGAGCTCAAAGACGAGGCGGCGCCGGCGGCGGCTGAGAAGGCGAAGCTGGAGCTGGGGATGAGCGTCCAGGAGATCACGCCCGAGATCGCCCGGCAGCTCCGCCTGGGGGACCTGCAGGGGGTCGTGGTCGGGCAGGTGGAAGGCGGAAGCGCCGCCGACGAAGCCGGGATTCAAAGGGGCGATGTGATCCGGGAGATCAACGGCCAGGGAATCCGCAAATTGAGCGATTATCAGAGCGCTCTGGGGAAACTCAAAAAAGACGAGATCGTCCGCCTCCTGATCCGCCGGGGGGAGAGAAATCTGTATATCACCCTGCGGGCGGCGAAAACGCAATGAAGTTTCTTTCTCCGGCCAAGGTCAATTTGAACCTGGAGGTTCGGCAGAAAAGGCCGGACGGATATCACGAGATCCAAAGCCTGATGCACCGGATCGATCTGGCCGACGAGATCGAGATCGACCGGGAGGAAGATGGCCTCGCCTTGTCCGTCGAGGGGGAGGAAACGCCGCCGGGGCCGGAAAACCTGGCTTACCGGGCCGCCCAGCTTTTTTTCAAGGAAGCGGGAATCGCCGGGGGGGCGCGGATCCGGCTGCGGAAGCGGATCCCCGTTGCCGCCGGATTGGGCGGAGGAAGCAGCAACGCGGCGACGGTTTTGGCGGGGCTCAAGGAGCTCTTCCAAGTTCAAATCGAAGACCGCCTGCTGATGGCCTGGGGGGCCGCTATCGGCGCCGATGTTCCTTTTTTTATTTTTAAGAAGCCGGCCTGGGCCGGCGGCAAAGGCGAACGGCTGGAGGCCGCGGAACTTCCGGCCGACCTTTGGTTTTTGCTGCTCGTTCCCCCTTTCCGGATCTCCACCGCCTGGGCCTATGCCGCCTATGATCGGCTGGAGACAGACAAGTCCGGCCTTTTTTTGGCGCGCAGATCCTTTAAGGGATTTACGGATCTTCCGCCTGTTTTGCACAATGATCTGGAGCGGGCCTCGGCGGGCAGATTTCCGGAGATCGGGGAGATGAAAAAATGGCTCCGGGATCATGGCGCGGCGGGCGCCCTCATGTCCGGAAGCGGGCCGGTGGTTTTCGGCCTCTTCGGGGACCCGGAAGAGATGAAAAGAGCGGGGAAAGACCTTCCCCTGCCTGCGGGTTGGAGATCGATTCCGGCCAAGGGAATTTAGAAAATCGGAATGGCCGATCTCTTAGGAAACATCAGAATTGCTGGGGCGTCGTCAAGCGGTAAGACACGGGTCTTTGGAACCCGCATTCGGAGGTTCGAATCCTCCCGCCCCAGCCAGGAGATTTGGATGATGAGCGGTCTTTTTCCGCGGAGGTAACCTTCCCCGTCGGGGCCGGCAAAGGAAAACAGCAGCTCATCGCCCGTTTGCTTTTTCGCGCCGGCGGACCACGGGTGCTTTTAAGGCAAGAGAGGGGGCAAGGGTGAATTACATGCGGATCTTTTCAGGGAATTCCAACGTTCCTCTCGCCAGGGAAATCTGCGACATTCTCGGGATTTCTCTGGGACAAGCCGATGTGCGGAATTTCAGCGACGGAGAGATCCAGGTCGACATCGACGAGAGCGTCCGCGGGATGGACGTCTTCGTCGTGCAATCGACCTGCACCCCGGGCAACACGAACCTGATGGAGCTGCTCATCATGATGGACGCCCTGAAGAGAGCCTCCGCGAACCGCATTACGGCGGTGCTTCCCTATTACGGGTACGCCCGCCAGGATCGCAAGGTCTCGCCCCGCGCCCCGATCACCGCCAAATTGGTGGCCGACCTGATCACCACCGCGGGGGCCGACCGGGTATTGACCATGGACCTCCATGCCGGGCAGATTCAGGGATTTTTCAACATCCCGGTGGACCACCTTTTTGCCGCCCCGATCCTCCTGGAACATATCCGGGGGCGAGATCAGGATGGGATGGTCATCGTCTCCCCGGATGCGGGAGGGGTGGAGAGAGCGCGGGCTTTCGGCAAGCGTCTGAAAGCCGGCCTGGCGATCATCGACAAGCGGCGCGAAGGCCCCAACGTGGCCAAATTCATGAACATCATCGGCGAGGTGAAGGGCCTCTTAGCCGTCATCCTTGACGACATCGTGGACACCGCCGGAACCCTGGTTGAGGCTGCGGCCGCGTTGGAGTCGAAAGGCGCCTCCGGGGTCGTCGCCTGCTGCACCCACCCGGTTCTCTCCGGGCCCGCGGTGGTCCGCATCCGCAATTCCTCCATTCAGGAGATTGCGGTCACCAACACAATTCCGCTCAAACCGGAGGCCATGACCCATCCGAAGTTCAAGGTCTTGTCTGTGGCCAGCCTGCTGGCCGAAGCCATCAAGAGAATTCACTGTAACGATTCGGTGAGCTCGCTATTCGTATAATGAAGGATGGGAACATTTTAGCCGTTTGAAAAACCGGCTAAAATGAATTGCAAATTGCAAAGATCAAATTGAAAATTGAAGAATTGACGGTCGTTGCCGCAAAATTTGGACTCTGCAATTTTGATGATCTCGTAAAAATTCGAAATTCCATAGAATTTGTCATTCCGGCGAAAGCCGGAATCCAGTTATTTCAAGGCGTTCTGGACCCCGGTTTTCACCGGGGTGACGGGCTATCTGACTTTTTACGAAGTCATCAATTTTTATTTTTCAATGGAAATTAGCGTTTCTTTTCAAAGCGCTATATTGATACGAAGGAGGATGTATGCAGCAAGTGCAATTGGAAGTTTCGTTGAGAAAAGAGAAAGGGAAAGGGGCGGCTCATCGTCTTCGCCGGGAAGGGAAAATTCCGGCGATCCTGTACGGGCGGAACACGGAGGTCTATCCGCTGGCCGTGGATCCGGACAAACTGAGAAAGATCCTGACCAGCGGAGCCCGGGAAAACACCTTGATCGGGCTGAAGGCGGCCGGCGAGGGGGGCGAAAAGATCGGCGGCAAGGTGGTCATGCTCAAAGACCTCCAGATCCATCCCCTGCGCCGCAACTACCTCCACGCCGATTTTTACGCCGTGGCCATGGACCAGAAGATCGAAGTGGACATCCCCGTCCGCCTGACCGGCAAGGCGGAAGGGGTTAAATCCGGCGGTATGCTCCAACAGCCCCGGCGCGAAGTGCGGGTCCGCTGCCTGCCGACTCATATTCCGGAGTTCATCGAAGTGGATGTCACCCCGTTGAAGATCGGGGACTCCCTCCACGTGAAGGACGTCCCGCCTGCGGAGAGCTACGAGATCGTGGCGGACACCAACTTCACCGTGGCGAGCGTCATCCCGCCGATCTCCGAGGCCAAGTACGAAGCCATCGTCTCGGCTCCCGAGGGTGAGCGTGAAATCGCCCAGCCCGAGCGGATCGGCGAGAAGAAAGAAGAGCCTGCTGAAGAAGGGAAAGAAAAGGAAAAGGAAAAAGGGAAGGAAAAAGAATAGAAATCAACGGGTTTTAGGGGGGGCAGGTGAAGCTCATTGTCGGGTTGGGAAATCCGGGGCGGGAATACCACTGGACCCGCCACAACATGGGCTTCCTGCTCCTCGACGAACTCGCCCGGGAGCATCGGCTTCCCGTGGGACGCCGCGGGCTCAAGTCCGTCTACGGGCGTGGCCGAATCGCCCGCGCCGATGTCATCCTGGCCAAACCCCAAACCTTCATGAACCTTTCGGGAGAAGCCGTGCAACGGCTTCTCCATTTTTTCAAGGTTCCCCCTCCGGAGCTGGTCGTGCTGCATGACGATCTGGACCTGCCTTGGGGAAAAATCCGCATCCGCATCGGTGGATCCTCCGGGGGACACCGGGGGATCTTGTCTATCCACGAAGCCATCGGGAGCGAGGCGTTTATCCGTCTCAAAATCGGAATCGGCCGGCCGGCTGCGCCGGGCCGGGACCCGGCGGATTATGTTTTAGATCCCTTGCCGGAAGCGGAAAAAGAAGAGCTCAAAGACATTTTGAAGCGTGGCGCGGAGGCGGTCGAGATGCTGTTGTCGCGCGGGCCGCAGGAGGCCATGAACCGGTTTCATAAGGAAAAAAAAGAAACGCCCAATAATCCTTAACCCTTTATCCCTGATCCGCCCTGCTTCGGGTTCCCCTTCCCTTGCCGATCTTTTTCTCCTTGGCCCGATTCCACAAGCGATCCATCTCTTTTAGAGAAGTCTCTTCCCAAGAAAGGCCCTTCCGGCGAAGCTCCGTTTCAATATTCCGAAAGCGGGCGGCAAAGCGCCGATTGGCCTTCCGCAATGCCTCTTCCGCGGAAAAGCCGTAATGGCGGGCGAGGTTGACAAAGGAAAAGAGAACGTCCCCGAGCTCTTCCTCCCGCCCGCGGAGGCCCCCCGTCGTCTCGGCGTGCTTCAATTCCCGGATTTCCTCCCGGATCTTTGCCCAAACCCCTTCGCGACGGGGCCAGTCAAAGCCGACGCGAGCGGCCCTCTCCGTCATCCTTTGGGCTCTGATCAAAGCGGGCAGGCCCAGAGGCAGCCCTTCGAGCAGGAATTTTTTCGGTCCGCCCTTGGCCTCCTGCCTCTTGACCTCCCTCCAGATTTTTCGAACTTCGCGGCCGTCCCGGGGAGGACCGAGACTTTCAGGTGCGGCGAGGGGAAAATATGGGGGTGCCGGCGGATGAGTTTCCGAACAAGACTCTGAACGACATCGGTAAAGCCGAACCGGCGTTTTTCGGCGGCGATCCGGGAGAGGAAGACAATCTGGAGAAGGAGGTCCCCCAGTTCTTCTTTCAGCTCATTCGGCTTTCTCCTCTCGATTGCCTCCAGGACTTCATAGGCTTCCTCGATGAGGTATTTTTTGAGGGTCTGCTCGGTCTGTTCCCGGTCCCACGGGCACCCCGAGGGACCGCGCAGCCGGGCCATGATGCTAAGGAGTTCATTTATGCCGGGATTGTTCCCCTTGGAAGACGCTTTGGAAAGAGAATGCCGATTTGGGGTGTTTTTTTTCATTATTTATAGTAATTACAATATCTTATGTAAAAATTAATGGTCTCGTAAAAAGTCCATCCATTAGCGCAATCCGTCCCTCGCCGAAATGGACCTCGGGATCAATTTATTGGCGGCAGCTCTCCGGCGAACTATGATTTTAAGTCAGGGGGGAGATTTCACGAAGAATCCTCCTCCTCTGCTCCGGGTAACCCTTCAGCCAAGGGGTGGGAAGCCGCTACGGATTCAGGTGCGGCGTGAATACCAGGAGGTGCCCTGGCCTGGGGGTCCGGGCGCTACGCTTGGAATCATAAGGCGCTGATTTCTTCGTGGACGGGGCGGGGGCCAAGGCCTCCCGCCGCTGATATCGGAGTCTCAGGGTTTTCTCCGAGTCTCTGCTCCTCCCGACCGATGCTTCCGGCGCGTACCGCCCAAACCCCCAGGCCAACAACAAAGCCTGCGCTCCCCCGTCACTGAATGGGCACCTGCTCCGCTGGAAATAAATTGCTTGCCCCCCGAAATTATGATATCATTAAATATTAATAAATTCATTCATTTAAGAAAGAATAGGCAAATCGGCGAGAGCCTGCAAAAAATGTAAGGCAAAGAGAGAACCGTTGCCGTGACCTCAGCAAATTCCCATATTCCTTCCTTTTCCCGGGATCCTCTTTTTTCGCGAGGGGGACCGACGGAGAAAGAACCGGCTTGAAACCCCAACCGGACGATACGCTCATACCGCGGATTCACTTCGAAGATACAGGGACGGTCAAGCTTCTCTACGGCGAGAACGATGAAAATTTGAAGCTTATCGAGAAGTATCTGAAGGTGCGCATCCAGGCGCGGGGAAACACCCTGACGGTCGGAGGAGACCCCATCGATCGGAGTCTGACCGAACGGCTTCTCCAAGAGCTGTACGAAATCATCCGCAGAGGCCACCCCATATATCCCAGCGATGTGCTTTCGGCCATCCGGATTCTTTCCGGGAACCAGGCGGTCCGTCTGCAGGATATTCTGCTCGATACCATCTATATTTCTTCCAAACGCCGGCGCATCACCCCCAAGAGCCTGGCTCAGAAGCAATACATCGACGCGATCCGGCTCCATGACCTGGTTTTCGGCATCGGGCCGGCCGGGACGGGAAAAACCTATTTGGCGATGGCAATGGGGGTCGCCGCCCTTACCAAGAAGGAAGTCCACCGGATTATTCTGACCCGTCCGGCCGTAGAGGCGGGGGAAAAATTGGGATTTCTTCCCGGAGATCTGCTGGAAAAGGTGAACCCCTACCTGCGGCCGCTCTACGACGCCCTTCACGACATGATGGATTTTGAAACGGGTTCCCGCCTGATCGAAAAAGGGATCATCGAAGTGGCGCCCTTGGCCTTCATGCGCGGGCGGACGCTGAACGATTCCTTCGTCATCCTCGATGAAGCTCAGAACACCACCTCGGAGCAGATGAAAATGTTCCTGACCCGGCTGGGGTTCGGTTCCAAGGCGGTCGTCACGGGGGACATCACCCAGATCGATCTGCCGACCGGGAAAATTTCCGGGCTGGTGGAGGCCCGGGAAATCCTGACGGGAATCAAGGGAATCCACTTCGCGTATTTTACGGAAAAGGACGTCGTGCGTCACCCCCTGGTTCAGGATATCATTCGGGCCTATGAGACGCTGGGGCGCGGGCGAAGCTCGAACGGGTCGGGGGGCCGGGAAGAAAAAAAGGAACCGGCCGGTGGAGAAAACGGTGACCCGAAGTAAAGGCGGCAACGGGGGATTTTGGAAATGGATTCCCCTAAATAAATTTTTCCCCGCCAAAGGACGCAAGGGGGCCTCTACGCTTCTGTCCCCGGAAGGATCCTTTCGGAAGGGCCTTTGGAGAAGGATCGGCCTGCTCCTGCTCCTCGCTTCCGTGGTGGGTTTGCTCCTGCCGGCGCAGGCGCTGGGGACGAGCCTCCTGGTGATCCTTCTCCTGGCTTTCCTCTTTGAGTTCGCCACCGACAACATCCGCAAGTTTTCGCCGGGGGACAAAGATCTTCTCTTTCTCACTCTGCTTTTGGTCGCCCTGCTGGCGGTGGCCAAAATGAGCGTGGCCCTCTTTCCCCTCCTCGGCCAGGCGTTTCCGGAGATCCCCGCCACGGCCTACCTGTACGGGATCGGCATCCCGGCAGGCGCCATGTTGGTGCGCATTCTCCTCAATTCCGAAACGGCGTTGGTTTTTTCCGTCGCCACCTCGATTTTTTCCGGATGGCTCCTGGAGAACAGCTTTTTCTTTGCGGTCTACTTCTTCATCGGCAGCGTGGTAGGCGCTCACAGCGTCGTCTACAGCGAGGATCGGTCCACCCTCATCAAAGCCGGGGCCAAGATCGGCATCGTGAACATCCTGACGATCCTCTGCCAGAGCCTCATTGCCCACCGCTGGATATCGACGGAAAGCGGATTCAACCTCCTCTTCGGTTTCCTGGGCGGATTCGTAGCCGCCGTGGTGGTCATCGGGGTTCTTCCGCTCCTGGAGTGGGTTTTCGGGTACACCACCAACATCCGTCTCCTGGAGTTGGCCAACATGAACCACCCCCTCCTGAAGCAGCTGATTCTGGAGGCGCCGGGAACCTATCACCACAGCATGGTGGTGAGCACCATGGCGGAGACCGCGGCCCGGTCCGTGAACGCCAACCCCCTTCTGACCCGGGTGAGCGCGTATTACCACGATATCGGGAAGATCACCAAGGCCGACTATTTCATCGAAAACCAGGGCGCGGAAGAAAACAAGCACGAAAACCTGAGTCCGAGCATGAGCAGCCTCATTTTGACCGCCCACGTGAAAGACGGGATCGATCTCGCCCAGAAGCATAAACTCGGCAAGAAGATCACCGACATCATCCAACAGCACCATGGGACGGGCCTGATCGCGTATTTCTACCAAAAAGCCAAGGAGCAGGAAAAACCGGAGATGGAACAGGTGGAGGAGGAGACCTTTCGCTACCCGGGACCCAAACCGCAGACCAAAGAAGCGGCGCTGGTTCTCTTGGCCGATTGCGTCGAGGCCGCTTCCCGAAGCCTTTCCCAGCCCACCCCGGCCCGCCTCCAGGGCCTGGTGCAAAAGATCATCAACAGCATCTTCACGGAGGGCCAACTGGACGAGTGCGAGCTGACCCTCAAAGACCTACACCAGATCGCCAAGAACTTCCATACGATTCTGGCCGGCATTCACCACCAGCGCGTGGAGTACCCGCTTTCTGCGGCCAAAGACAGCGTCGGAAAAAAGAGAAACAATGGGGACCTCCCTAAGCAACCGGCAAAAACGGGTCGCGATCGATCCGGCGAAACTGCGAAGGGCGGCGAAGAAGATCTTAAACGCCTTGGGATGTAAAGACGCCGAAGTCAGCATCGTGATCGTGGACGATGCCGCGATCACCCGGCTCAACCGCCAGTATTTTCGGCGCCAAGGCTCCACGAACGTGATTTCCTTTCCCCTGCAGGAAGGGGGTCTCGGAGATCTTCGGGCGCCCCTCTTGGGCGACGTGGTCATATCCGCGGACACGGCCGAACGGCACGCCCGCGCCGCGGGGATCCAAACCGGGGACGAAATCCTGTTTCTGCTGGTTCACGGCGTTCTGCACTTGGCGGGCTACGATCACGAAGGCCCGGCCGCGGGACGGCGGGAGATGGAAGCGAAAGAAAAGGAAATATTCGAGGCGTTGGTGAAGCGGGCGAAAAGAAAAATCAGGGGGTCGAGAGGATAGAGCCCCCTGTGTTTGGCCCTTTTTCTCGCCCCCTCGAATCCTGGTAATCTCGTAAAAAGTCTGCGAACGATGGTTTCGATTGTAGGGGCACGATGCTTCGCGCCCCTACCCTCAGCCCCCTACAACCTATGCAGAGGTACCGCGCCATCCCGCTCCGAGCGGGACCGATGGACTTTTTCCGAAGCCATCAGCCCTGTCTTTAATAATTTTCCGCGGTGATCTCGAAATACCCCTGCGGATGCTGGCATACCGGGCATTTTTCCGGGGCGGCGGTTCCTTCGTGGACATAGCCGCAGTTCCGGCAGTGCCATTTTGCGGGCTTATCCTTCTGGAAGACTTTTTCGCCCTGCACATTCTTCAAGAGCGCCAAATATCGGGATTCATGGTGTTTCTCGACCTTGGCCACCTGGGTAAAGGCATTGTACGCCTCCAGAAACCCCTCCTGCTTGGCTGTCTTCGCAAAATTCTGGTAGAGGGCGGTCCACTCGAGATTTTCCCCGGCGGCTGCGGCTTTCAAGTTGGCGGCCGTGTCCCCGATGACGCCCGCCGGGTAGGCGGCCGTGATTTCCACCTCCCCGCCCTGCAACAGTTTGAAAAAAATTTTGGCGTGCTCCTTTTCGTTTTCCGCCGTTTCCAGGAAAATCGCGGCGATCTGCTCGTAGCCGGCTTTCTTAGCTGCACTGGAAAAGTAGCTGTAGCGGTTCCGGGCCTGGGACTCGCCGGCGAAAGCCGCCAGCAGGTTTTTTTCCGTTTTGCTTCCTTTGAATTCCATGGTCATCTCCCCCTCTTGTGTTGTAACTACTTAATATATCTTATCTTTGCCATTATATGGAACAGCCCAAATTGATCCTATGATATGGCGTAGATCTTTGCAAGGGGAAATATTTTTTTCTTGACAACTCATCAAATGATGAGTATTGTAGAAAAAATCCAGATATTGATGATCTCGTGAAAAATCTGAAGATGCGTTTTCCCGTCATTCCGGCGCAAGCCGGAATCCAGTACTTCCAAACGGGGACAAATAACCTGGACTCCGGTTTTCACCGAGACGATGCCAGGCGCGCAAAAAACAGAGGAGTAAGGCCCCTTAGGGGCCGCAACGACGAAGTTGAAGCGCAACGCCGCAGATGGACTTTTTACGAAACCATCAAATTTTAGATATTTCGGAGGGATTATGGATCTCACCCCGCGACAAAGAGAAATCATGGATTTCGTCCAGAGTTTCACGACGGGGAACGGCTATCCGCCGACGATCCGGGAAGTTGCCGGCCACTTCGGCATCGACTACCGGGCGGCCGTCGATCACCTGCGGGCCCTGGAGAGAAAAGGGAGCCTGGTGCGCTCCTCGAAGTCCCGGTCCATCCAGGTTTTCCGTCCTTTTTCCGCCGTCCAGCACATCCCGGTTGTGGGCAAGGTGACGGCGGGGCCGCCGATTACGGCCGTGGAGAACATTGAAGGCACGATCCCTCTGCCCGAGGAGTGGGCGAAGGGGTCCAATCTTTTCATCGTCCGGGTGGATAAGGAAGGGATGAGCATGCTGCCCACGATTCTCCCCCGGGATTATCTCCTGGTGAAGCAGGGAGCTTCCTGCGAAGACGGAGCGATCGCCCTGGTCATGATCGACGGCGAGGTTACGGTCAAAAGGCTCTTTCGGGAGAAGCAGAGCGTGTTGCTCAAGTCGGACAACCCGGCCATGTCTCCGATTCCCGTGAAAGATAAGGCAAGGAGTTTCCGGGTTCTCGGAAAAGTGGTCGGGGTGGCGTACCGGAAATTGTAAAAAACCATAAGCCACAGAGGGCGCAGAGACCACAGAGCCAAAAATAAAATCCTCAAAACAAAAGGGCTTTCAAGCGCCGCATTCATCCCTCTCCACCGTCTCCGGGGGAGAGGGGAGGGTGAGGGGGAGTGAATCGAGGAAAAGCCTTAACAAAATTTTGAGATCTTGCCCATTCGTAGTACAGAGCTCACAGAGCCACAATCTCAAAAATGCCTGAAATGCGCTAAAGTGCCTAAAATTGAAAATTTTACTCTGTGTTCTCGGTGTCCTCTGTGGCTGAAAAATGTGAATATGGAAAAGACAAAAGAAAATTTTTTCGAACTGTTAAACCTGCCCGATTTGTCCGCCGGGAAAGCGGTGCGCCGGGTTTTAATTGCGGGATCCCGGCCGGAGCGCCTCACGGTTTACCTTTCCGCCTTGGCCGCGGCTCAGGGGTTCAAGGTGTTGGTGGCCGACGGGGCCAATGCCTTCGATCCCTATATCGTTTCCCGCTTTGCGCGCAAGGAAGGCTTCCCGCCGGAGGAACTTTTAAAAAAAATCTGGGTCGCCCGGGCTTTCACCTGTCACCAGTTGGCGACTCTCGTCCGGGAACGTCTGGAGACCCGGGCTTCTGAGGAAAAAGCTTCGTTGGTCGTTCTTCTTGGCCCCGGCACGTTGTTTGCGGATGAGGACGTCCCGGGGGAGGAGGCCGCGTTGCTTTTTCGGAAGATGCTGGCCAGTGTGCGGGAAATGAGCCAGCGGGGAATATTTTTCTTGTTGAGCCAGTCCTTTTCCAAACTGAACCAGAACCGGAGTTTCCTTCTGCGGGAGCTTACCGGCATGGCGCACGCGGTTTTGAATCTGAAACCGGAGGCGGAAACGCTCCGGGTGATCATGGACAAACCGCCCCTGGCCCTCCGCCGGCCGTGGGGGATTTTTGAGGACTTCAAGAGATTACCGTAGGGGCGCACGGCGGTGCGCCCGCCAATACACCGGGCGCAGGCCATGTGCCCCTGCAATTTTTTTGGAGAAGAGCATGGGCCGCACCGTTTTGCCGTTCAGTCAAATTTTGGAGCGGGAGCAGGAGGGATGGAAGAAGTTCCGGCGGGCCCTGCGCAAGGAAGACCAGGAAGCCTTCGACCGCCTCTTCGACCGGGCCAAGCTGCACGTCCAGGCCGCGGCGTACACCTCCCACCCCTGGCCCTTAGAGTCCATCCTTCTTTCGATCTGCCTGGAACACGAGAAACTCTTAATGGAGATCCTGGAAAAGTTGAAAAAGTAGAAGCAAAAAGCTGACCGCTTGACTCGCACTCACACTGACACTTACATTGTTTTTTAAGATGGAATTCACGGGTTGGCTCATGGATGTTTATCCTCTCCACGACCGGATGATCCTTTGGATCCGCACGGACCGGGGAGAAACGCTTCGCCTGGAGGACCCTTTCCGGTTTCCGATCTATGCTTCCGGAAAAAGGAGCACCCTGAATCGGCTGGCGGAAGCGGCCGTGCGCAAGGGGTTTGCCGCAGACTGTTCGTGGACGGAGAAAAAGGAGCTCCGGAGCGGAAAAGAGATCGAAGTCCTGGTCCTACGGATCGGCGACTACGACCGCCTTCCCCGTTTCCTGCGCCGGCTTCCCGCCCTGGAGGATACCGTTTCCTTTTTCAACTGCGACCTGCCCTTGGGACAGTATTATCTGTACAGCCGGGGCATCTTTCCCTTAGGGCGCTGCGCCGCGGAATGCGTCGCCGGAAAACTGCTGAACATCCAGCCGCTGGAGTCGCCCTGGAACGAATCCTACATTCTTCCGGATCTCGCCGCCATGGAAATCTCCCTGGAAGGGAGCCACCTTCTTCCTTTCGGCAAAGGAAACGCCCTGTCGGTCCGCATCGACGGGCAATCGCGGGTCTTCGAGCCGGAGTCTCCGGAGCAACTGCTCCGGGAGCTTCGCGACCTCCTGCGGCGTTATGATCCGGACCTCATCGTGACCGATCGCGGAGACTCTTTCCTTATTCCTTCCCTCCTCCGGCTGGCGCAGAAGTGGCGGGTGGAGCTGCCGTTTGACCGGGAGCCCACCCCCATCCGGCGGGCCATCGTTACGGAGGGACGCTCCTACTTCACCTACGGGCAGATCGTTTACAACGCCCCGGATTATCCGTTTTTCGGGAGGCTGCACATTGACCGGGAAAACTCCTTCTTTTTCGCGGTCACGGGCTGGGAAGGGATCGTGGAGGCGGCCCGGCTCTCCAAGATCCCAATCCAGCGCCTGGCTCGGCGCGGCTCGGGCACGGCCATCAGCTCCATGCAGCTCGACCGGGCCGTTCAGGACGGAATCCTGATCCCCTGGCGCAAGGGCGAGCCGGAGAAATTCAAGACCGCCTGGGACCTCCTCGTGGCGGACAAGGGTGGGCTCACGTTTCAGCCCGTCTTAGGGATGCACGACCATGTGGCCGAGATCGACTTCTCCTCCATGTATCCCACGATCATGGTGCGGCACAACATCTCGGCGGAGACGATCCTCTGCGACTGCTGTCCGCGACCGAAAGTGCCCGAAGCCGGGTACAACATCTGCGAGAAAAGGGAAGGGCTGATACCCCGGACCCTGCGGCCGATCCTGGAGAGGCGAAGGGCGTTCAAGGCGCGGATGAAGAATCTTCAGGGCGCGGAGCGGGAAGTCTATGCGCGAAAGCAGACCGCCCTCAAATGGCTCCTTGTCGTCTGCTTCGGATACTTAGGATATCGGAACGCCCGGTTCGGGCGCATCGAGGCCCACGAGGCCGTTACGGCCTACGGACGGGAAAAACTTCTCCTGGCCAAGGAGATCAGCGAGGCCCGGGGCTTCCGGATGCTCCACGGCCTCACCGACGCCGTGTGGATCACGAAGCCGGGCATGACCAAGGACGAAGTGCTGGCCCTTTGCGCCGAGATCGGCAAGGCGGCGGAGGTGGCGATCGAGCTGGAAGGGATCTACAAGTGGGTCGTCTTCCTGCCTTCCAAGACCAGCCCGGGTTTTCCCGTGGCCACCCGCTATTTCGGCGCCTTCGAAGACGGGAAGATCAAGGCGCGGGGTCTGGCCTTCCGCCGGGACGACACGCCGCCTTTGATCAAAGAGGCGCAGGAGAAGATGCTCCAGGTCTTAAGCTCCTGCCAGGACAGCCAAGAGTACCGGGAGAGGAGCCGGGAAGTGCGGGAGATTTTGAAGGAGTACGAAATCCGCCTGCAAAGCGGCGAGGTCCGCAACGAAGACCTCCTCGTGGCCAAGAGCGTCCGCCAGAAAGTAAGTGAATACAAGGTGGCCAATCTTACGGCCCTCGCCCTGCAGCAGCTCGATGAAGCGGGCATCGAGATTCACCCGGGAGAAAAGGTCCACTACCTGATGAAGGATACGGCCGTCAAAAAACAAGGAAGACCGCGTCCGCGCCCACCCCTTCGTCACCGCCGATGATTTTTACGACGAAGAGAAATATGAAGAACTGCTCCGGAATGCGGCGGAAGAAGTGTTGAGCTAAGGAGGCCGGATCCTGAGCAATGAGTAGATGTGCATGCCTTTTGCCAACTGCGGGCGATTGCGAAAGGGGACGCCCTTAAAATTCTAAGTTTCCAATTCTGCATAGATGTGATATTGGAGACGCATGCCAAGATTAGCTCGACTGGACGCGCCCGGCGTGTTACATCATCTCATGATCAGGGGGATCGAACGCCGAAATATATTCTGGAACGATGAAGATCGCGAGGATTTTCTGAATCGTCTTTCAACGCTACTGTCTGAGACAGGTACTCCATGCTATGCTTGGGCCCTTATTCCGAACCATGCCCATTTTCTTCTCAGGACTGGGAAAGTTCTTTTGGCTGCTCTGATGAGAAGACTTCTAACCGGATATGCGGTCAGTTTTAATCGCCGGCATAAACGGGTTGGACACCTTTTCCAGAATCGATATAAGTCGATCGTCTGTCAGGAGGATGCGTACCTGCTTGAGCTTGTGCGGTATATTCACCTGAATCCGGTCCGGGCGGGAATCGTCGCCAGCCTTTCAGATTTGGACGAATATGCTTATTGCGGGCATAGCGCCTTAATGGGAAGAAGAAAGCGTGAGTGGCAGGACATCGACTACGTGCTGAGCTATTTCGGAGGGTCACGAAGTCGAGGCAAAAAGGAGTACCGGTCGTACATGGAGGCTGGTTTTAATCAGGGCCGCCGGGATGAGTTGGCAGGGGGCGGGTTGATCCGAAGCCTTGGAGGGTGGTCAGAGGTACGTAGGGATGCTTTGAAAGGACGGGAATACATCAACAGTGACGAGAGAATATTGGGTGACTCCGATTTCGTAGCGGCCGTACTTGGGAAGGCCGAGGAGAAATTCGATCGGAAATACGAGCTAAGGCGACTCGGTTATGATCTGGGTCGCGTTGCCGCAAGGGTGTGTGAAATATTCGGGTTGAAGGAGCAGGATATCTTTTCGAACGGCAAGCAGCAAAGGAAGGTGAAGGGCAGAAGTTTGCTTTGTTATTGGGCCGTCCGAGAGCTGGGGATTTCCCAGACCGATCTGGCCAAGCGCCTTAAGCTGAGTGTACCGGGGATTGGATACTCAGTAGAGAGGGGCGAAAGCATTGCGCGCGAGAAGGGGTATGATTTAGTTGAGTGACTAATTTAGAATCTTAAGGGCGTCCCTCTCTTCCCCAGTCATTCGTTACACCTGGATTGGGAATAAGAGTCGCAATGAGAAGAAAGCCAATGAGCTTCTAAAGTGGATCGATAGTTTGAAGGGATATGAGCCTATTTCACCTCCAATGTATTCTGGATATGATCCACCATGGACCTTGCCGTTTTTTCGGCGTAACGAAATGATGATAGAGGTCAAAAAGAAACAGGCGCGACCCTAGCCAACAACAGGGTCAACCAGACGGCGATGAGCGCGGTGGCCTGACAAACAAGGTTCGTGGCGCCGCTGGTTACCCTGTGCGTTCGGCATAATAACAAACCAAACAACAGGAGGAACACACGATGATTCCGGAGAAACTGCAGGAAATCATGAAAAAGGACGGAGTTGTTGCTATCGCCACCCTGGGACCTGATGGACCCCACATGGTCAATACTTGGAATTCCTACCTCAGAATATCACAGGATGGACGGCTGTTTATCCCCGCAGGTTACATGCACAAGACGGAGGCCAACATTAGCCACAATCCGAATCTCTTGATTACATTGGGGAGCAGTAAGGTTGAGGGCCTGCATGGAGCGGGTGCCGGTTTCTTGATCAAGGGAAAGGCGAGGTTCGTGACGTCCGGCCCTGATTTTGATTTCATGAAAGAGAAGTTCAGTTGGCTACGTGCCACCTTGGCCGTTACAATCGAATCTGCCACTCAAACGTGGTGAAGCACAATTGCGTGGTTTGGGCAATCCCTGTAAAAAGTGTCGATCACAACAGGCATTGCCGAACCAAGCCTTCCACGGCGGCTGAGTATTCCGCGCTGGAACAGACGGGCCTTCGGCCCGCAGCTCAGCCGCGGGCCCGTTAGGCATTACCGAATATGAAAGCACAAGACTATTCTGTTGAGCATTTCAACTTGATGACCGGCCTATCCTCCGGTCTGGCATGCGTCCCTGCTCAGATTTTGGAGCATAGCTATACCCACGAGGCTTTTGGCTCTTGGTGGTTCACCTTGCGGCATTCAGGGGAGCGCCTGCGTGTGGTCTTTGATGGGAGGGACTCTCATATTGCCATTCAAAAGGCTCTTGGCGCTGATTGGCAAGACATTACATCAGAAAAGATAGACACCTCTGATGGTCCCGGATTACTCAAATTCATTGTAGAGGCACTTCGACGTGCCTAACCCCTCACTTCACTTGACCGCGATAACACCACGGGTCTTGTCCAAATACCGTGGCGCGGCAAGTGAGTTCAATCGTTAGCTATCTTGGATTATAAACGTCTTGACGCTATAACGTTTTATTGCCATAGTACTCTTGGAGGTGATGACCATGAGTGAGCCTGCGAAACGTTCTACCATTTACTTGGACTCGACCCTTCACCGTGCGCTTCGCATCAAGGCGGTCCATACCCGCCGGTCGATGTCCAATCTCGTTAATGACGCTGTCCGCATGGCACTTCGAGAGGACCAGGAAGACCTTGCGGCATTTGACGAACGGGCTGGAGAGACCACGATTTCGTACGAAGAACTTCTGAGAGAGCTTCGGGCGCATGGAAAAATATAAGCTGCTATTCAAGCGGTCGGTTTCCAAAGATCTGGGAGCCCTGCCCAAAAGAGACCTTGCGCGTATTTTGAAATGTATCCAGTCGCTTGCGGAAGAACCGCGCCCACGAGGATGCGAAAAATTATCCGGACAGGAGCGATATCGGGTGCGTCAGGGTATCTTCCGCATCATCTATGAAATTCAGGATGATGTTTTGACAGTGGTCGTAGTAAAAGTCGGGCACAGACGAGAGGTTTATCGTACGAGCTAACCGGCCGCTCCAGTGGTCGCACAAAGGGTGCCCCTGGGCTTGGGCGTTATCTGAGGTTAATGTTGTTGACAAGAGGCATATATTTCATGCATACTTATACATATAAAAAGATGAGAGGTGCACAACGATGAGAACGACGCTCAATATTGAAGACACATTGATGAAAAGGGCATCAGAATTGACGGGGGTTAAAGAAAAAACGACGTTGGTCAAACTTGGTTTGGAAGCTTTGATCGCCAAAGAGAGCGCCAGGCGGCTGGCAAAACTCGGCGGAACGCAGAGGCAGCTGAAAGCCATTCCGCGGAGAAGAATTGCGGAGCAATGAAAATGCTTCTGGTAGACACGTCGGTTTGGGTACGCCATTTTCGGGAAGGCGACCCAGATCTGGAAAAGCTGCTGAATGATGGAGAAGTGATGTGTCACCCTTATATAGTTGGCGAGCTTGCCTGCGGCAACCTCAAGAACAGGAGTGAAGTCCTCTCGCTTTTGCATCTTCTCCCCCCGGCAACCCTGGCAAACCACGAAGAAATCCTTCAGTTCATAGAGGAAAACCAATTGATGGGCAAAGGGCTCGGTTACGTTGACGTTCATCTCTCTGCCTCTGCTCTGCTCACTGGAGTACAGATGTGGACCGATGACAGGAGGCTCAATGAGGCGAATGAGGTTTTGGGGATAAGATACAAGCCGGTGTTACGCAGATAACAAGGCCTTCGAGCCGGGCGGCTATCTTTGCTGCGCCGCCGCTCAAGGCCACTGTTCGGCCAGAAGATGGAAAGGAAAAACGACATGGATGAGACACCAAAGCAGGAAGTCAGATCGGGAACGGCTTGGAACCTCTGGGAGTTAAGCAAGTCAACCCACGACAAGAAGATCGCAGGCGTATGCGGGGGATTTGGAGAGTACACGCCGCTCCCTTCGTGGTTGTGGCGGGTCGTGTTTCTTACCTCGTTATTCGTCGGTGGGATTGGTCTGATTGCCTACGTCATCCTATGGATCTGTATGCCCTCTGCGAAGATAAAGCAATAGGGCAGGTGGCGAACATCCGGTCGGAAGCGACGCGGTGCCCCGCGCGTTTCAGCCGGTGCGTTGGCCTGCAAGAAAGAGGAAGATGAGACCATGAATCCAAAGATCGTTATCCGGAAAGAGACGCATGACGATGTTTGCGCGATAGCTGAAGTGACTATCGCCGCGTTCAAGACCTTGGAGATCAGCAACCACACGGAGAAGTTCATCATCGAGGCGCTACGTGCCGCCAAAGCTCTTGCGGTATCGCTGGTTGCAGAAATGGATGGCCGAGTGATAGGACATATTGCTTTCTCGCCGGTGACCATTTCCGACGGCACACCGAACTGGTATGGACTTGGGCCTGTTTCCGTTTTGCCAGAGCACCAGCGGAAGGGCATTGGTAAAGCTCTAATCCAGGAAGGACTATCACGGCTGAAAGTCCTGAATGCTCAAGGTTGCTGTCTCGTGGGGCATCCGGATTACTACAGGAAATTCGGATTCAAGCACATGTCCGGACTTGTGTATGAGGGAGTGCCGCAGGAGGTCTTCTTCACTCTGTCTTTCGACGGGCATACTCCGCAGGGCACTGTCGCTTTCCACGAAGGATTCAAAGCGGATGGCCAACAAGAAGGTGCAGGCGACGCTTTCCAGCGGGCCTCCCGCTGATGCCCAGCGTTAGCGGGTTTACAAGATAAGAGTGCAAATGGAAACCTTGCGAGTAAAACGGGTCGGACCGGCGCAATGATTTGGAATTGCGGGGAATTGCTCAAAAAAGACAAAATTTTGGCTTAAACCTGCATTTTTGGACAAGAAAACGCCTTCTTTTGCATGATCCTGGCCGCGCGAAAAACGAAAAACACCCGAGATCTTTGCGTAACCTCACAAAAGGAGAGAACGATGCCGTTTACCGAAATCGAACGGAGATACCTCGAAGACACAATCGGAAAAATGTGTAAGCGCAGGTCTCCGCCTCATCTCCAGAATGAACTGAGAATCGTCTATGAAGTTGAACGGCTCGATGTCGCTGTTTATGAGGAAAGACCTGACTGGCATGATTCGAAGAAGTGGTTAAGGATGGGCTCCGCCAAATTCAAATACAATAGAAAAGATGGCAAATGGAAACTCTACTGGATGAGAAGAGACAGGAAATGGCATCGATACGACATGGGCGTACCAGGAGGTACAAAGAGGCTTGAAGTACTGGTCAAGGAAGTAGATAGCGATCCTTATGGAGCATTCTTCGGGTGACTAATTTAAGGGCGTCCCCCTGCTAACCAGGCCATTCAATGAATTGGCGATAAATCGGCCTCTCCCGGAGGCCGGACATTCGTTGTCTGAGGAGAAACCCCTGTGCCTATCGAGCTTTGGTTCGCATTTGTCATCGCTTCCGGAATCCTACTTGTCATCCCCGGTCCAACCATCCTCACGGTCATCAGCTACTCCATGGCGCATGGGCGGCGGGCGAACGCGCCGCTTGTCGCCGCCGTCGCCTTGGGCGATTCCACCGCTCTCGTCTTGTCGGTTCTCGGTCTGGGCGCTCTGTTGGCCACCTCTGCGTTCTGGTTCACGGTGGTCAAGGCGATTGGCGGCTTGTATCTTCTTTACTTAGGCGTCAAGCTTTTGCGCGCTGGGATTTCGCCTACGGATTTGACCGCCCCGGCTGTGCCAGGCCCCCGGTGGCGGCTTTTCGCAAACACCTATCTGGTTACGGCCCTCAATCCCAAGAGCATCGTGTTCTTCGTGGCTTTCCTGCCGCAGTTCATCAGCCCGAACGCCAGTGTTGCTCGGCAGCTTTGGGTTCTTGCGGTCACCTTCGTTACCATGGCCACGATCAATGCCGCGCTGTACGCCGTGTTCGCTGCCTCGGTGCGCCGGCTCTTGTCGTTGCCTCAGGTGCAGCGGCGCTTCAATATCGTGGGTGGTTCGCTGCTTTCTGCGGCTGGTCTGTGGGCGCTGCTTGCCCGGCGCCCTGCATGAAGGCAGCTAAACCTATCATAAGTTGGCCGGGTCCGACCCGCATAACTCGGGTGGATTTGATGAAGAAGCCCGAGGATTGAGATGAAGCGGTTGCAGGAGAACGGCCGGTGTAACCAAACCGCACCTGAGTTTAACCAGTGATGGGATTTTGGGGCAGATGGGGCAAAGAGGAAGGGAGGCTCAAAGACACCTCCGGCGCTTTGTAAGAGAGGGAATGAGATATGGGGAGAAGTGAAAGGGCAGAGTATTATATTGGGGGAGGATAAGTCTGGGGAACGCTTTCCCGATCATGGGCGGGGGTATGAAGAGATTCGGGAAATACCGTGGGGGCAACGAGTTTTGGGGGGGCCGAAGTTGGAAAGGTTGTGTGGGGGAGGAGTGGCGGGGGACCGTGGGAAGAGAAATGAGCTGATACTCGCAGGGGTAGGAGAATGGGGGTGTCGTCAGAAGGAGGTTGCAGATTATTTGGGTTTGCATTATTCTACGGTGAGCCGTTTGGTGAAAGAGGAATTATCAAGAAGCACGACCTGACCCCATGATGGACGGGTTAGCTTGATCGTTCGGCAGGAGAGGAAATGAGAGCAATACAGGAAAACTATCAGCGCCTCGCGGACGACAGGCGTTCATTCGATATTCACTTCTGGCAATCTTTGGGGGATCGTGCCATTTTTGAGGCCGTATCGGAAATGCTGCATGACTACTTCTTGATTCGAGGTAAGGATGCTGACGAATTCCGACTTCAGAGAACTGTTGAATCTTTTCGAAAAGCATGAGGTTCGCTATCTGGTTGTGGGCGCCTATGCGGTAATGAAATACAGCGAACCACGATTCACGAAAGATCTTGACCTCTGGATAGCGACTGACAGCGAGAATGCAAATTCGGTGTATGGGGCGTTAAAAGAATTTGGCGCCCCGCTGGCAAATCTTACCGCAGAGGATTTCGCCCAGCAGGATTATTTCTATCAGATGGGAATCCCCCCTTTGAGGGTTGATATTATGATGTCGATTCCAGGAGTTAAATTTGAAGAGGCCTGGAAGAACCGTGAGGCCGTTGAATTGGATAACCTTAAGATACCATTCATTTCGAGATCTGACCTGATGCGGGCAAAGGAAGCGAGTGGAAGGCTGCAAGACAAGATAGATATCGATAGGCTGAAGGAAGCCGAACGATTGGATTCACTCGATGAGAAATAGCGCGCCCCTCTGCTTTGCGCGATTTCTCGCGAGTGATCCATGTCGTTAGGCATACCAGATCATGCCTACCGTGATATGAGGCAACCTGAGGGCCACCACCTTAAAAACAGAATTTAATTGGCAATTTCGGAGATTTGGGGCTTGATCAAGGAGGAAAAATGCGTTTCCCGGAGTTCATCGAAAAACTTCCCCAGGCGGGTGTTCCTCTGCCTGGATCGCAGGTATTTATCCTGCAGGCTGAAAAACACCAGGTTGCCTTTATGCGCATAGAAAAGGATATTTCCGTTCCCGAGCATAGTCATGCTGCCCAGTGGGAGGTTCCCCTTGAGGGAACCGCGGAGGTGAACATAGGGGGCGAGGTGAAAGAATACGGGCCGGGCCAACCTTTTTATGTAGGCAACGGAATCCCTCATTCGGGTAAGGTCAAAAGCCCTTACGCCGCAATCCTGATCTTTGATACCCCTGAGCGGTATAAAATTAAAAAGTGATTCCGTTCCTCCGAGTTGAATCCGGGCACCTTACCGATATTGCCTGGATGATGGCTTGTAAGAACAGGGGCCAAAAATACCAAGGGGTAATCGAAGCTATCTGTCTGGGCCTGCGGCGACATCAAGGGAAATCCTCGGAATGAGTCGTGCGGCCATTTTGCAATGGGCGCCGCGAACCGCCGTTCTTTGTTTCTATTTTTTCTAAGATTCTCCAGGTTCCTCAGACTCTTATTTCTTTCAACCAGCTCTTATTTTCCAGATACCAGTCGATGCTTTTCTTTAAGCCCTCCTCAATGCCGACGCTCGGCGCCCATCCCAATATTTTTTGGGCCTTCGCGATATCCGCCCAAGTTGCCTTCAAATCGGTTTTGTGGAAAGGCTTGGAGTCAAGCTTGGCTTTTTTCCCAAGATACTTTTCGATTTTTGAAATGATTTCGTTGAGGGAAATCGGGTTTTTGCCGCCCCCTAAATTAATAATTTCATACCCAACCGGTTGAAGGGCCTTAATGGTCCCCTTCGCGATGTCATCCACAAAAGTGAAATCCCGCGATTGGGAGCCATCACCGAAAATTTCCAAAGGTACCCCCTCGTCAATCCATTTGATGAACCTGAAAATGCTCATATCGGGGCGCCCGGCAGGGCCATAAACGGTAAAATACCTGACGATCGAAATATCGAGTCCGTACAAGTAGTGATACGTATAGGCCATGACCTCGGCGGCTTTCTTCGAGGCGGCATAGGGCGAGATGGGCGTGTTGACGGGCAAGTCTTCCCGAAAGGGCAGGGGTTGGCCGGCGTAAAGGGAAGAGGTTGAAGCCAGGACCATCTTTTTCACCCTGTGCTCTTTCATCAGGGTCAAGAGATTTAAGGTTCCCTGGCCATTTGTCGTCATGTAAATAAAAGGATTTTCCATGCTATATCTTACGCCTGCCCGAGCCGCCAAATTAATCACCGCCTCGAATCGATCCGCCGAAAATAATTCCTGTAACGCTCCAAGATCTTCAATATCGATTTGGCGGAATCTGAATTTATCATATTTCGTCAGCGACCTTAGACGATGCTCCTTTAAACGGACATCGTAATACGGATTCAGGTTGTCGATGCCAACAACTTCAGTCCCTGCTTCCAATAAATATTCGCAGGTCTTTGCTCCAATAAACCCGGCAACTCCGGTTAGTAAAATTTTTTCCATGAGTCTCCTTGAATTCTATTCGCCGTTCAATAGTGGGCTAAATGTTAAAAAATCCATCCTTTGATATCGGTCAATTTTTCTTCTTTCTAAAATACGTCCAAAACGCGTTTCCACCGAGTTATGACGAAAAAACAGTTAGGGCATCCCTTTTCTGAAATTTGAGGAGGATCCCGAATCTTTTTTCCGGAAATCAAGGTTATTGAATGTCCGAACCCAAAATATGGCCCTGTCTGTCCCGGAGTGCCCCAATTTTATCACACCTTTCCTCCGGGCACAAATTCCCGAATCGCCTTTCATGATCCTGAGAAATGGACCGGCAGAGGACCTTGCCGGAAAAGGAAGTTGCGGAATATTTGGGTTTGCATTATTCTACGTTAAGCCGCTTGCTGAAAGAATGGACTTCAAGACTGCGATCGAATCGGGCCCGAACCGGACGACGAGGAGTCTGAGGGCGGGAGGACGGAACGGCAAAAGGAACCTGAGGGGGGGAGGAAGACTGGGGAAACGAGCGAGGGAGGGTCAGGCCGAAATGAAAATATGGATCAAACGGGTTTATGAGAACCCTGCCAAAGAGGACGGCCGCCGGATTCTGGTGGACCGTCTCTGGCCCAGGGGCTTGACGAAAGATAAGGCTAAAATAGACTTCTGGCCAAAGAGATTGGCTCCTTCGACCGAGCTGCGGCAGTGGTATGGTCACGATCCGGCCAAATGGGCCGAGTTCAAATCTCGGTACTTTGCGGAATTGGATAAGAACCCGGAAACGGTCCGGGAGCTTTTGACCCACATGCGCCGGGGTACCGTCACATTTCTCTACAGCTCCAAAGAAGAGCGTATCAACAATGCCGTCGCCTTGAAGGAATACCTTGAATCTCAAGAAGATTTCTGAAAAAGTCATTAAGGACCCTACGGCGTCATTCCGGCGAAAGCCGGAATCCGGTCTTTTCAAGGGATTCTGGACTCCCGCTTTCGCGGGAGTGACGGTGATTCCGGGTTTTTCTGCATCCTGCTAAAGGGATAAGGGGTTTCATGGGGGTAAGCCGCAGCCCTCTCGGGAGGTTATCGGCATTTCGTCTTGCAGCCGGAATGAAACGAAAATAAAAAAGCAGGGTCCCCTTTTTGCCGGTCTGGAGGGGGGCGGAACGAAATTCGTTTGCGCCGTGGCCGCGGGGCCGGAGGATATCCGCGCCCAGGAGAGCTTTCCCACGACCACCCCGGAAGAAACGATCGGAAAGGCCATATCGTTCTTCAAGGGGCATGAACCCTTTGCGGCGCTGGGCATCGCCACCTTCGGCCCCTGCGATCTGGATCCCTGTTCCCCTACCTATGGCTATATCACCAGCACGCCCAAAGCAGGTTGGGAAAATGTAAATCTGCTGGGGATCCTGCGCCGGGCGTTTGCCGTCCCGGTCGGATTCGACACCGATGTCAACGCGGCGGCGCTGGGAGAATGGACCTGGGGGGCCGGGAAGGGGCTGGATTCGGTGATCTATATGACGGTGGGCACCGGGATCGGAGGCGGAGGAGTCATAAACGGCCGGTTGATGCGCGGGTTGATTCATCCCGAAATGGGCCATATCCGCGTGCCCCGCGTTTCCGGCGATTCCTTTCCCGGAAACTGCCCCTATCATGGGGACTGCCTGCAGGGGCTGGCGGCGGGGCCGGCGATCGAGGCCCGCTGGGGAAGAAGGGCAGAAGAATTGCCGCCCGACCACCCCGCCTGGGACCTCGAAGCCTCCTATTTGGCCCTGGCCGTAAACGATTTGACCTGCGTGCTTTCCCCCCAAAAGATTATCTTAGGAGGGGGCGTCATGAACCAAAGGCATTTGTTCCCGCTGGTTCGCCGCAAGACGCAGAAATTATTGAATGACTATATCCAGTCTTCCTTGATTAGGGAACGGATTGAGGCGTTTATCGTTCCCCCGGAGCTGGAAGATCAGGCAGGCGTACTGGGGGCAATTGTTCTTGCCAGACGGGCGACGGGGGAAACCGGGAACCCGGGCTGACGGGGGGACATCAGGCTTGCCCCTTGGGGAGGATCGGGAGCCGGACCCAAAACGTGCACCCCTTGCCTTCCCCTTCGCTCTCCACCCAGATCTTCCCCCCGTGCGCTTCCACCGCCATTTTGCAGAAGGTCAGACCCAGGCCGCTGCTCCCCACAGCGCGCTTTTCACTCTTCAGCCTGACCTGTTCAAATTTGTCGAATACCTTTTGATGATACTCCGGTGAAAGACCGACTCCCGTGTCCCGAAGCCCAGACCAAATATGTTGTTTGTCCGGAGAAAAAGCAATCTTCATCTCAATTTTCCCCCCCTCGGGGTATGTCGGAGAGCGTTGTTGAGCAGATTCGCAAACACTCTTTTCATGAGTCCGCGGTCGACGGGAATGGAGGGAGTCCCTTCCTCCTTGGAAAAGCCGAGGGAGATGGCCCGTTCGTCGGCATCGACGCGGAAATGGTTAAATACATCCTGGATCAAGGACTCAAGATCCGTCTCCTCAAATTGAAGCTGCATCCGCTTCTCTTCCATTTTGTTGATGTCCAGGAGGTTCTGGATCAGCCGTTCCAATTCACTGCAGAAGTAAAGGCACCGACGCATCATGTCTTGCCGGTTCTCGACCGGGCCTTGCGTTTCCATTAGGGCCAATTGCAGGTAGGTCGATATGGCCGTGAGGGGATTCCTCAAGTCGTGAATGATCATCTGGGTTAACCCGTCCTTCACCTTTTGCAAGTTCGTCCAGTTTTGCGTTTTGGGCGGCGATTTCCTGGTAGCTATGGAAAAGCTCGTCATGATAGGACTTGATCCGGAGGAGCGATTTAACCCGCACCGTCAACTCGCTGAAATCCACGGGTTTGGTGATGAAATCATCCGCGCCGACTTCCAGCGCTTTCAGGCGGTGTTGCTTTTCGGACAGAGCCGTTACCAGGATTACCGGAATCATCCGGGTTTTTTCATTCTGCTTCAGCCGCCGGCAAACCTCAAACCCGTCCAGGCGAGGCATCATCACGTCCAGGAGAATCATATCCGGGGCGTTTTCAGAGACGATCCGGAGAGCCTCCTCGCCATTGCCGGCTTCCAAGAGGTGAAAATTGCGATTCGTAAGCATGGCTTTCAAGAGCCGGACATTTCTTTCTTCGTCATCAACGATCAGGACCTTCGATTTTTCTGGCATTTCGTCCGTCCCCTCTCTTGCCCCGAAACCGGAATCGGTGCCGGGAAAATTCCAAGGCAACGTCCTTTCCGTTTTTCGCCCCGGCTGGCCCGGTCATCTGTTCCCGCCAGCCCGATCCACCCAACCCGCGGAATTTTGGCGACCTCAGGCCTCTCCTGCCGCCTCCGGCAGCAAGAATACGGGTTTTCCTTCTTTCCTGGCTTGGAAGAGAGCCTGCTCGGCCCCTTGAATGAATTCATCCACTCCCCCGGTCTGGGAGGAGTACACCGCGATTCCCATGCGGAGGGTGATATTTAAGGCGGGCCTGGAAGGGTCCGGAAGGAAGGAATGGCTCTGAATATTTTTCCTCACCCGCTCGGTCCCTTTAACCGCGCCGGCCCCGTCGGTATAAGGCAGGACAATGGAAAAGACCTCTTCGCCGCAATGAACCGGAAGATCGACCTCTCGGAAATTATCCTGCAGGAGACGCCCCATCTCCCATAAAACCTGGTCTCCTCCTTCCGGTCCCCGGGAATTGAGGATTTTATGGAAATCATCGATCGCGCACATGAGCAAGGAGAGGGGATATTTTTGACGCAGACTCCTCTTAACCTCCAGACTTAGAAAATGGCGAAGGTAGGCGCGGTTGTACAAGCCGGTGACCGGATCCGTGACCCCTTCGGTGAAGCTGGCTTCATGGATATGGTGGAGCTTGTCGAGATAGGTCTTTTTTTTCAGCAGGGTGTTGATGCGGATTTTCAGCTCATATCCGTTGATCGGTTTGGTCAGGAGATCGTCCGCGCCGGTTTCAAAGCTTTTGGCTTTGCTTTCGAGGTCGGAAAAGCCGGTCATGAGAAGCACCTGGATCTGGCGGGTGTGTTCCCTTGCTTTCAGGCGGCGGCAGACTTCAAAACCGTCCATTCCGGGGAGAAGGATATCAAGAAGGACGAGATCGATTTCTTTCCTTTCCAGGAGGCGGAGCGCCTCTTCGCCGTTGGCGGCCATCTCGGTTTCAAAGGGCATTTCCTTCAGGTGGAGCGAAAGCAGGGTGGCGTCGTTCGGATCGTCTTCCACGACCAGGATCCTCTGCGGAGCCGGGGGTCTTTCCCATGAATCCCAACCGGTCGGAGGACTTTGGAAAAGAGTTTCAACCTGGCTGCGGAGGGTAAATTGTTCATGGAGCTGTTTGAACAGGATCAAGGATCGGATCCGGGCCAGCAGCTCGACTTTTTGAACGGGTTTATTGAGAAATTCATCCGCTCCTGCTTCCAGCCCTTTCAGCTTGTCATCCCGTCCCCCGAGGGCGGTGATCAAGATGATCGGAATATCTCGCGATTGCGGGTCTCCCTTCAACTTTCGGGTTACCTCATACCCGTTCATTCCCGGCATCATCACGTCCAGTAGGATCAGATCGGGAGATGCCTGGATCGCCTTTTCCACGGCTTCCGACCCACTGCCGGCGCAAAGAACCTCATATTTGCTCTGGAGCAGGTGGGCCTGCAGCAGCTTTACATTTAAGGGTTCGTCGTCGACGATCAGAATTTTCTTCTGGTAGGGCGGATTTTCCAGATTCCGGACCGAAAGAGGACGGCTATCCTGCAAAAAATTGCGGACCGTATCCAGAAACCTCCGGGTTTCAATCGGCTTGGTGATGTAACCGTCACACCCCGCCTCTTTTGCTTTTTTCAGGTCCGCCTCCATGGCATAAGAGGTCATGGCCACAACCGGGATTTTTCGCAGGAGCGGGTCCTCTTTGATAAGCCGGGTGGCGGCCAAACCATCCATTCCGGGAAGCTGAATATCCATGAGGATCAAATCCGGCTTCCCGGACCGGGCCAGTTCGAGTCCGGACTCGGCATCTCCCGCCCCCAATACTTGGAAGGATCCCCGTTGCAGGAGAGCCTTCACCAGTTTGAGATTCAATTCATGATCTTCAATCACCAGAATGGTTTTGTCATTCATCGGCCTTCTCTTTTCCTTGATGATTGGACAAAGGAATCAAGAACCGAAACGTGCTTCCTTTCCCCAACCCTTCACTTTCCGCCCAGATCGCCCCCCCGTGAACTTCCACGATCCTCCGGCTCAACGACAACCCCAAACCCGTTCCTTGATACCGCCGGCTCGCCGATCCCTCGACCTGCTCGAAGGGATTGAAAATCCGCTCCAAATCCTCCTCCTGGATGCCGATTCCCGTATCCGTTACCGAAATCAAAAACGCGGGGCCACCCGCGCCAATCTTCCGATTCATTTCTCCCGGATTGTAGCCCGGGCCCCTGTCCCTCCTTAACCAGTGCCCATTTTCCCGGGAAAGAAGATCGCCGCGGAGGATAATCCGCCCCCCATCCGGCGTGAACTTCACCGCATTGGACAGTAAATTGAACACAACCTGTTTCAGCTTGCGTTCGTCGCCCTCCATCACTTCCGGAAGGCCCTCCAATTTGGTCGCCAACTCAATCCCGTGTCTCAACGCCTTTTCCTTCACCATGATCAGGCTTCCCTCCAAGAGCACCCGCAAAGGAATCTCCCTCAGATCGAGATCCATTTTTCCGGCTTCCACCTTGGAAAGATCCAGAATGTCGTTGATCAGGGACAACAGATGCCGGCTGCTCTGCAAAACGTCGCCCAAGTATTCTTCCTGAACCGAATTCAGCTCGCCCGCTTCCCGATCCAGCAAGAGCTCAGAAAATCCGATAATGGCATTCAGCGGCGTCCGCAGCTCATGGCTCATATTCGCCAAAAAATCACTCTTGGCGCGGCTGGCCGTTTCGGCAAAATCTTTTGCTTTCCGGAGCTCCTGTTCCGCTCTCTCGCGTTCGGCAATCTCGAGTTGCAACCGGGCATTCGCCTTCTCCAACTCTGCGGTCCGCTGCCGCACGCGGGTTTCCAATTCCTTATGCGCCATACGAAGACGATTTTCTGCCAACTTTCGGTCGGTGATGTCGTGAAAAACGACCATTACGGAAGCCAACCCTTCGTAGATCAAACAGGTGCCGGCGACCTCGACCTCAATTTCTTTCCCATCCAAGCGGATAAACCTTTCTTCGGCGAGAGGGACCATCTTCTCCCCCCGCGAGAGGGTCCGGAGGCGATTTTCCACGAAGGCTTTATATTCGGGATGGACGAAATCCAGAACCGACATTCCTATGATCTGGCTGGGTTTTTCCGCCCCCAGGAAGGTGGCTCCGGCATGGTTGATATAAACGATATTGCCCCCCCGGAGGACATAGACCCCATCAAAGGGCTGTTCCACGAGCTGGCGATACCTTTCTTCGCTTTCTTTCAAAATTGCCTGCGTCTGCCGGCGCTCCCTGACCTCATCCATTAAACGCTGGTTGGTCACCTGCAGCTCCAGGGTACGTTGGCGGACGAGTTTTTCCAAGTCACCCTGGATTTTGTGCAAGTCCGTTTCGATCTGTTTGCGGGAGGTGAGCTCGCGCAAAAAAAGGAGCCGGCCCGTCGAGGTGCCCCGGGAATCCACCAGGGGGGAAATTTTCAAATCAAAATATTGCGGGGAATCGGAAGGTCCCCAGCAGATCTCCGAGCTGAGATCATCGACGCCCCCGAATCGTTTCAAAATCTCGGCCCCGGGCGAATAGATATCGTAGACAGATTTGCCCACGATATTCCAAACAGGCTCTTCCAAAAGGGCCTCGGCCTTGGGATTCACCGCCGCGATGTGATTCTTTGGATCCAAGACGAATACGGCATCCGGGGTGCTTTTGAACCAGTAGTCTTGGGCAATTCGCAGGAGATCCGTTTTTTTCCTTCTCGGGAGACCAAGCACGACGGCCAGCCCCGAGACCCCAAAACCCAGGGGGGCGGGATCGATCCAGGAAATGAAGGGCTGCGCAAAGATATGAGCCATGTTTCCGGCCAAAGGAGCGAGAGACATCAAGAGCACGACTCCGGTGCGTCGGTGGGATAACAAACCCGATCCTGCCGTTTGGCGTAAAAGGAAAAAGCTCCCGATCAGGATCAGAAGAAAAGAATAACCCGCATGGATCCAAAGCCACGGCCTCAATAGGGGATCATGGGAAGCGAGGTTTTTCCCCCATTGCGGCCAGATCTCTTGCCAGATCGGTCCCTGAAAGCCATGGGTCCAGACGGAAAGCAGCGTCAGGGCGGGAATGAGGAAAAGAAAAAAAATGCCGCTTCCCCGAAGAGAAGCGAGGGATCCTGTGTAGATCCCAATGAAGGCGAGCCAGAATACGGGAGCGGACACCACCCCCAGGTATTTCATCTGCGCCCAGAACTGCTTCCATTCCGGTTCCCCCCCGACCAGTTCCAGGAGATAAAAGAGGCACCAAAGAGTCACGCTAGCCAGGAGGAGCTGCAAAAACAGCGCGCCTGGAGTCGGCCGTTGGCGGCGCCCGAAGGGGACAAGGGCGCCGGAGACTGAACCCCCTGTTAGCAGGGAAAGAAATGTTGCCTTCCGCCAGATCATATTCTCCCATGGCCTTCGAGCATCTGTTCACTCCGCGCCGGCTGCAGGAGGTGATGGTTAAAGGGGGAGGCAGAGCTGAACCGGCCTATTTTCCCCTTACCCCATTAGGACGCCGGGAACGGACTGAAGGCGAATGGTCCAACCCTGGATTTCTATTTTTTCCTGCGATCGACTTTGCATATATAAGACATCAGTGCCTCGATATCAGCCTTTTTCGAGGCATCGACCCTGTGTTTTTCGATTTGGATCCAAATGGATCAGAAAAGAACCCCGCCTTTTTTGGGGAAGTAAAGCCTATATAACTATGAAAATTATCGTCAAAATTTTCAGGAACTTAATAAAAAAGCAGAAGAAAATTAAGGGATTATAAAAAACAGGGAAGGTTGTGAAAGGGAGGGGGGGATACCGGTTTTCCAGAGGCCAGGGAGGGATCAAGGGCCATCTCGGAATGGTTAAGAAACAAAAATGGGGGGGTACCCTCTGAACGACAGGGGAGGATTGACAAAAATCGATTTTCCACTGAGCCCAACAACGCTGAAAAGAACGGTAGTTTGGAAAACCGGTGGCGGGACAAATCAGTCTCGCTGAAGGATACCCGCCAATCTTTCTTTTGCTTCCTGAACTCGCTGCAGGGCCATGGCCAGGTTGAAGTAGTCCCTCTCTACAAATGGGATTTGACCCTGCTCGATGGAATCCTTCAGCATCTTCAAGCAGGAGAGGGCTGACTCGATGGTTTCCTGGATTGGGGTCAATTTTTCTTTCACGGTAATGATCCTGTCTTCCTTGACAGCCGGGGGAAGGAGGAAAATCCCTTTTCCCCGGCAGTTGAAAAAGCCGGGGACAATCACGTAAACGGGCCAATGGGCGTTGGCTCGAATTCTCTATTTTCAACCCGATTTGGGGGTCTTCTTGATGCTCTCTTCGATCGACTGGAAATACGTTTCCAAGGAGCGCAAAGCCTCGGCCAGGGTCATCCCCTTGTTCCACTGCAGGTCCGGAGGGGTCGGCCGGGTCTCCTTTTTCACGAAATTCACCCATGTCTGAAAAACAAGATCCCGATCGTACTTCTTGGCCAGCTGGGAAAACATTTCTTTCAGGGCCGCTTCAAACATCTTTTCAATCAACAGATCGGTTTCCGTTTTCGGAGTCAAGGCGAATTCCTCGTGCTTTTAGATCAAGATTCTCGTTTAAAATGCCTTCAGCCACAATACTAAATTTATTAGATGTCAAAATTAGCACATGGGTTTAAAAAAAATGGAAAAATCGTTTTCAAGATGGCAATCTCAATATTTTGCGCGCCTCCTTTACAGAGGCCACTTCGCGATCCAAAAGGGCCGCAAGGTCAACCACTTTTTGCACCATTTCCGCGTTGCTCGCTGCCGGAACATTTTTCCTGATGAAAAGGTTGTCCTCGAAACCGACCCGCGCATGCCCGCCGTTGATGATGGAAGCGGCGGCCATGGAAAAGTGGGTGGGGCCGATGCCGAAGGCGTACCACAGGCAATCATCCGGCAGGTTGTTGCGCATGTAGATCATGTTTTCCGTGGTGGCTTCGATTCCCCAGGGAATCCCCAGGCAGAGTTGGAAGAGAGCCGGCTTCTCCACGAACCCTTGCTGGATCAAATGCTTGGCGATGCGAATGTGACCGAGATCGAAGACTTCCAGCTCCGGTTTGACTCCCGCCTCTTTGATCATCCGGGCCATTTTCTCGACGATGGACACCAGGTTGATAAAGGCCCGGGGGCCGAAATTCAATGTTCCCACGTCCAGGGAGCAGAGATCCGGCTTCAGCTTCAACACATGCTCCACTCGTTCTTCCGGGCTTTTGAGTTCTGTGGTGTTCCAGGTCTGGGCAGCCGAGTCGTAAAGGAGACGCCCTCCCGCGCCGGTGGTCAGGTTAATGAGCATGTCGCACTTGTCCCGGATCCGTTCGAAAACTTCCCGATACAGCTCGAATTTCATGGAAGAGGCGTGGGTCTGCGGGTCGCGCACATGTATGTGGCAGACGGCGGCCCCCGCTTTGTGGCTTTCAATGGCGCTTTCGGCGATTTCTTTCGGGGTCATGGGGGGATGGGGATTTTTTTCCCGAGTCGTGATGCCGCCGATCATGGCGGCGGTGATGATCAATTTTTCCATTTTAGGGCCTCACAGGGAAGAGCAAGATTTTCTTGTCCTTGACTAATTTCTTACATATTCCTACATAGAAGTGGATATTTTTAAAATGAAAAATGAACCCACCGGGTAACCCTTCAGTCAAGGGTGGGAAGCCGCTACGGATTTAGGTCAGGCGTGAATAGCAGGAGGCGCCCTGGCCTGGGGGTCCGGGCGCTACGCTTGGAATCATAAGGCGCTGATTTCTTCATGGACGGGGGCGGGGGCCAAGGCCTCCCGCCGCTGATATCGGAGTCTCAGGGCTTTCTCCGAGTCTCTGCTCATCCCGGCCGATGCTTCCGGCGCGTACCGCCCCAAACGTCAGGGCGCAACAAAGCTTGCTCCGGGCCACCCGTGACTGAAGGGTTGCACCCACCGTAAGCCGAAGCTGAAAAAGACAAATTGATTTTTTGGGTATTTTTGTAATATAAAAATAATCCCGTAAAAAGTGTGGAGAACGATGGTTTCGATTGCAGGGGCGTCCTGCTGGACGCCCATCCCATATCGGGCGAGCGCCGCTCGCCCCTATCATGCAGGGCGCGCAAAAACTGAGGCGTGAGGCCCCTTAGGGGCCGCAACGACCACGCTGAAGCGCAACGCAGCAGATGGACTTTTTACGAGACCATCAAGAATACCCATGGAAAAAATCGAAGTAAGCGCCAACAACCTGTGTTTTGCCTGCGGGCCGGCCAATCCGATCGGGCTGAAGATGGTTTTTCGCTATGAAGACGGGAAAGCCAAAGCGGAATTCACGCCGGGGCCTAACCATCAAAGCTGGGACGGGGTTTTCCATGGCGGGCTCCTCGCCCTTTGCCTGGACGAAGCCGGCGGGTATGCGCTCTATTTCCAGGGGATCAAAGCCATGACGGCCCGGATGGAGATGCGTCTGCGGAAACCCATCCGCCCGGGTGAAAAAATTTTCCTCACCGGAGAAATCCGGAAGAAAACCCGAAAAATCATCGAGACCTACGCCAAGGTGGAACTGGAGGACGGCACGCTGGCGGCGGAGGGGACTGCCACCATGTTTGTCGTCGAGGGGAAAACCGGCTGAAAGGTAACCATTCAGTCAAGGGTGGCAAGCCGCTACGGATTAAGGTCTGGCGTGAATAGCAGGAGGTGCCCTGGCCTGGGGGTCCGGGCGCTACGCTTGGAATCATAAGGCGCTGATTTCTTCGTGGAGGGGGCGGGGGCCAAGGCCTCCCGCCGCTGATATCGGAGTCTCAGGGTTTTCTCCGAGTCTCTGCCTATCCCGACCGATGCTTCCGGCGCGTACCGCCCGAACCCCCAGGCCAACAACAAAGCCTGCCGTCCCCGTCACTGAAGGATTACGCTGAAAGCGAGAATATCTTTTCTGTTTCCGCCAAAATCCGATATAATTAAAAGGCCGATGATCTCATAAAAAGCCACCGGAACGACGGTTTCGATGGTAGGGCCGTCCTGCTGGACGCCCCTACCATGCAAGACGCGCAAAATTTAAGGAGTAGGGGCGATTCATGAATCGCCCCTACAGGTGGGCCGCAACGACGAAGTTGCCGCGCAACGCGGCAGACGGACTTTTTACGAAACCATCAAAGCGGTGAGCTCATTCGCAAGGGGAGGGCCTATGATTGACTCGATCGGGGATACCGCCGGCAAAGTTTGGAAGTTCTTGAATCAACACGGCGAGGCCAACCTGAATCAGATCAAGAAAAACGTCAAAGCGGATCCGAATTTGATCCTGCAGGCGATCGGCTGGCTGGCCCGGGAAGACAAACTGATCGTGGGGAAAAAGGCTCGCTTCATCACGTATGCCTTGAAAGATTGATTTTACGGGAGGACGAACGACTTGGACTATGTAGGCTTAGGCTGGAAACAGCGGCTCATCGAACGCGTCTTGGGGATCAGCGGAAAGCTTTTCTATCACGCCATTCTGAGACCGAAGGAATACTTGGATCAAAAGAAGAAGGACAAAAGCGAAATCCGGAGGATGGAAAAACGGAGAACCTGAGGGGAGTCCCCGGTCTCCCGGTGCGGGTGACCCCTCAACGGTTCAACATGAACCGACGCATGCTGACGTTCATCAGAATCCCAATGCCGATCAGGGTCGTTATCAGAGAGGTTCCTCCATAGCTGAACAGAGGAAGGGGGACCCCGACGACCGGAACCATTCCCACCACCATCCCGATATTGATAAATGCCTGCCAGAAGATCATGGCGCTGACGCCGATTGCCAAGACCTCGCCTCCGCGGTCCTTGGAGTTGCTGGCGATCTTCAATCCCCGGGAAACGAGAAACAAAAGCAAAAACAAGAGCGCAAAAGAACCCACGAAACCCCATTCCTCGGCCCATACCGAAAAAACAAAGTCCGTATGCTGCTCCGGGAGAAAATGAAGCTGGCTTTGCGTTCCCTTTAGAAATCCCTTTCCCCAGAAACCGCCGGACCCGACCGCGATCTTGGATTGGGTGATATGATACCCCGTCTTCAGCGGATCGAGTTCCGGGTCGAGGAAGACCCGCAGACGCGTCTTCTGGTAGTCCTTCAGAAAAAACCAAAGGATGGGGGCCGCGATGGCGCAAACGGCTCCGAGGGTTAGCCAAGCCCGAGGTCGAACCCCCATGAAAATCAGGATGGAAAGGAAGATGAACCCCAAGAGGACCACGGTACCGAGATCGGGCTGCTTGAAAACGAGAAGGGCGGGGAAGGCGAGGAGGAGAAAAGGGATGGTCAGATCCCGCAGGCCGTATCCCTGAGCCAGTTCTTTTTCGGTGAAAAAGCGGGCCATGACCAGAATAAGGCCGATTTTGGCCAACTCCGACGGCTGGAAGGAAATAAATCCCAGCGGAAGCCAGCGCTGGGAGCCGGAAGTGGTGCGCCCGAGGACCATGACCAGCACCAAGAGGCAGAGGCAGAAGATATAGAAGGGGTACCCGTAGCGGATTAAAGTGCGGTAGTCCAAGGCCAAGATCAGGAGCAGGACGGCGAACCCGAGAACCAGCCAGTAAGTTTGCTTGAGGTAGAGGGGCGTTGCCCCCCCGGGGTGGGGATAGGTGGAACTGTAAATGTTGAGAACGCCCAGCGCGGATATCAGGCCCGCGGTCACGAAGGTGGGCCAGTCGAAATTCATGATGAGGCGGCGGTCGAACATAGAAAAAAAGAGTGAGTGTCAGGATCAAGAATAAGCGATAGCTGTCGGCGGTCGGCATTCAGCGTTCAGCCCGCAACCTTGAAGAAAAAAGTCAGGCGAGCAGATCCGCCTGTTTCTGGCCCTCGATGGTGATGGCCAGCTGAGATTGGCCGAATACATGACCGCTGACCGTGAAAGCTTCGTTTGTGGCTTTTCCCGAGAGATTCAATTTGAATTTCGCCAGATGGCCAAGAACGGATTTGGCCTCCCCCCGGTAATAAGAAACCTGGATGTCCGCCTCGATCGCCTGCCCGTCCGTCTTAAAAAAGCCCCGATACAAATATCTCTGGTCTCCCCCGTGAATTTTGCCATTATCCACAACCACCAAACCATCCCCGAAGCGCCCGGTGTGGGCCTTGAAAATGACATAGTAGATTCCCGGCTCCATGAAACCTCCTGTTCGCCAAGGCAATCCATTTTAGCAATTATACCGGTAAGATCTGTTTTATTTCAATGAGTTTCTTAATTTGCTCACGTGCTGAAAAAACCAGGGTCAAATACAGAATTTAAAAGCCCGGCCAGTTTTTATACCGCTTGAAAATTAATGAACTCGCAAAAAGTCAGCGGAATGATGGTTTCAATTGTAGGGGCGCGATGCTTCGCGCCCCTACATGCAAGGCGCGCAAAAACTGAGGAGAGAGACCCCTTAGGGGCCGCAACGATTCACCCCGTTAGATGCTTTTCAAAGGGGGTTCCCTCTTCGAATATCAGGGGGTTTATTCCTGAATCCCAAGAATGGGACCGTTATCTAACGGGGCAGGGTTGAAGCGCAACACCGCAGATGGACTTTTTACGAGACCATCAAAATTCATTCGCAGGAATTCACCTGTGGGGAATTCCTGCTTGAGGGCTGATTTCCCTCTTCCCCGATGCCCCCTGCACAGCTCCTATCGGTCCCGAGGTTGTTTGGCACTTTCGAGGGCGATTTGGAAGGGGGTGGGGGGGGACTTTTTCCGGAGGAAATAATTCTCCAGCACTTTTCGAGCCACGGGGGCGGCCACCGCCCCGCCGCCGCCGCCGTGCTCGACGAAAGCCACGACCGTGATTTCCGGGCTCTGAGCCGGGGCAAAGCAGGCGAACCAGGCATGGTCCTGGAACTCGGGTAGATTCGCCTCGCTCCTTCCTTCCCGCTTTTGGATAACCTGAGAGGTTCCGGTCTTGCCGGCTACGTCGAAACCCTGGACCCTTGCCCGGGCGCCGGTCCCGGCCGGAGCATTCACCACGCCCCACAGTGCTTCCCGGAGGAATTCCACGTGTTCGGGGTTCAAATGCAAATTTCTGGGCGCCAAGGGCGGGATCTCCTGAAGGGTCTCGCCATCGGGGCTGCGCACGGATTGAACGATCCGGGGTTGAAAATAGGCGCCGCCGTTGAACAGGGCCGAGAGGGAGGATGCGACCTGAAGAGGGGTCGCCAGATTGAACCCCTGGCCGATGGCCACGGAGAGCGTCTCGCCCGCCTGCCAGGGAACGCGGAAGCGCTTCAGCTTCCAGGCAGAAGTGGGAACGAGACCGGGCTTCTCCTGCCCCAGGGGGTAACCGGTGGGTTTCCCGAATCCCAGGGCAAAGGCGTATTTAGCAATGCGGTCAACGCCCAGGCGCAATCCCACCTGATAGAAGTACACGTCGCAGGATTCGACGATGGCCCGCCTCAGATCCACCCGTCCGTGTCCTTCCTTTTTCCAGCAGTGGTAGTCCCGGTTCCCGAAGGGAAACGCCCCGGAACAGGAGAAAACCGTTTCGGGGGTGATCACTTTTTCCTCCAGGGCGGCGAGGGCGGTTACGATTTTGTACACCGACCCGGGGGGGTATTGCCCTTGAGTCGCCCGGTTTTGCAGAGGGCGGGCGGGATTGCCGATGATGCTCTTCCAGTTTTCAGGGGTGATCCCCCGGGCGAAAAGGTTGGGGTCGAAATCGGGCTTGCTGACCAGGGCGAGGATGTCCCCGTTGCGGGGATCCAGGGCGACGACGGCGCCGTTTTTCCCGGTTAGGGCTTCTTCGGCGGCCTTCTGCATCTCCAGGTCGAGAGTCAGGGAGAGATTATTGCCGGGGTTGGGCTCCACGGTTCCCAAGACCCGCATCATCCGGCCGACGGCGTTCACCTCGATTTGCCGCCCGCCGCTCTCGCCCATGAGCTCCACCTCGAATTTTTGCTCCACCCCGTATTTCCCGACCAGATATCCGATCTTGTGTCCGCTGTATAATTCCTTTTCCAATTCCTCCGGGCTGATTTCTCCCAGGTGGCCGATGACATGCGAGGCCAGGGATCGGTAGGGATAATTGCGCCGGATCACCACGTCGACCATCACGCCGGGGAGGTCGAGGCGGCGGGTTTCCACAAGGGCCAGCTCTTCCCGGCTGATGTTGGCCTTTATTTTGAAGGTTTGCGAAGGGGGGAGTTCTTTGGCGGCGGTCATCCGGGCCTGAAGCTTTTCCTGATCCAAGGAGAGCGCTCGGCTCAGAGGGCGGATCAGCGCCTCGGGGCGGCGGAGGTCCTGCCGGTAAAGGGAGACATCGAAGGCCGGGAAGCTGTCGACGAGCGGGATTCCCTCGCGGTCGTACAGGATCCCGCGGGGGGCGGGAATGTCCTGAATCCGGATGCGGTTGTTCTCGGAGAGGTTTCGGAAATCGTCCCCTTTAATGATCTGTAGGTGCCAGAGCCGCACAAAAATCAGCGCGAAGGCGACCGCCATGGCAATGTTGATGTACGTAAAAACTCGGGTGGCTTCGGGCTGTTCGTTTTTATCCGGCTTTAGAGTCATGTCAATTGCTTTGGGGGGGCGGAGTCATGCGGGGCAAGGACTCCACCTTTTTGAAAAGAATCCAGACCGGCCACCCCGCCAGACTGGTGGCCGCAGCCTGGGCAAGGATCCAGGTTCCCGGCGGCCAGGTAATCGTCGGCGCGACGCCCAGGACAAACGGGAGAAGACCGATCAGAAGATCCTGGAGCATCAGGGCGACGAATACCAGGAGCAAGCGGAAAGAGAGGGCCTCGCCGATAAGGATAAACTTTGCCAGGGACTTGAGGAGGAAGAAAAGGATGAAATAGGTCAGCACGACCAGTCCGCCGGGGCTTCCGGAGAAGAGTTCGTAAATGAGCCCGCAGGCCCCGACCAGGACCGCCCCCGAGAGAAGATAGGGGAGGGTGCCCACATAAACCACGAAAACCAGCATCAGGTCCGGTTTCATGAAAGGAGGGAAAATGTCGCTGACCCAGGTGGTCTGCAGCAGGATCACGAGATAGAAGAGGAAGAGGAGGGCGGAAAAAAACGGAATGGTCATCCCGCGCTCCTTTGGGGCGGCCGGACCGAAAACGCCACGCCCGGCGAAGAGGCGAAGAAGTGCCGGAAGCAAACCTGCATATTTCGGGTGATCGAGCGCTTGCTGCCGAAGAGATAAAGGGCCGGTTTGAGAAAAAATATTTCATCTCCGATTTTTTCCGCCCGCCCCGCGTCATCCGGTTTGGGATACCCCGCCGCAGCCCCTTCCGCCTCGAAGAGCGGGACGATTTTGTCTTTCAGCCGGAGCTCCGTGTCCACGAAAAAAAAGGCAAGATGAGGTTTAAGGTCTTCCATCCGGGCGAAAAATTCATGAACCTCATCCCCCTCGATGTTCTTAGGAGGGGAGGATTTCACCTCCATGTATATCAATCGGCTTTCCAGGGCCGAAACCACATCGAAATCTCCGCCAAAGCGGGCGCCCTTGCAGCGCAGGCCGTAAAGAGCCGGGCAGGAGAACTCTTTTCGAAAAACTTCGGCCATGAACCACTCGAGAGTCGGCCCCAAGCTGGTCGGAGCCGGTTCCGGAAGGCGGTAATCCTGTCCTCCGAGGCGTTCGGCCAGCCCCAGCTCCGCAAGGGCGTGGAGGTATTTTCTTCCGATTTCCGGGGAGGAATAACGGACGACGTCCGCGACCCGGAACGGTTTCCGATGATTCAAGACCTCCCGCAAAAAAAGACGGAAGGAATATTTTTTAAAGAGCTCATAAAAACGGGCTTGCGCCTCTTCCGTCCGAAAAGGCGGAAGAAGCAAATGGTTTCGGGGGTTGAATCGGAAAATATCGAGGCCCCGTCTCCGGAGCATCCCCTTGAGCTCGGAAGATCCCTTGATCGATCCTGCCAGATTCGACCCTTTCCAAGCGCAGGGTCAGCTCGTCGATTCTTGCTCTTAAGCTCGTCCAGGGATTTTCCCGGGGTTTTTGCCGGCACGGTTCTCCTCGGAGAAGAATTGGCCTCGGGCCTTTTCGCCGATTCCGCTTCTCTCTAAGATGCTCTTTAAGAAATATACAATGAGAGGGGGGAAAAAACAACTTTTCACCGTGGAGATCAGGCAAATACGATTTTCGGGACAAGAAATTGAAAATCATCTCCCAAATTGATGATCTGGTAAAAAGCCCTCCCGTCGCTGGTGGGACAAGGCGTGCAAAAACCGAGGAGGGAGGCGCAAGGATCGGTGCGCCGCAACGCCGCAGATAGACTTTTTACGAAACCGCCAAAATTGATGAACTCGTAAAAAGTCGAAAGGCCAAATTCTGTCATTCCGGCGAAAGCCGGAATCCAGTATTTCAAGGTGTTCTGGACCCCGGCTTTCGCCGGGGTGACGGTCTATTTGACTTTTTACGAAACCATCAAAATTACCAGAGATAAATGAACATGATCAACAGGAAAGACGGGATTAGGATTCCGCAGGAATAAACCATATACCCGAAGAAGCTGGGCATCTTGACTTTGGCTTCTTCACAGATGGTTTTGACCATGAAATTGGGGGCATTCCCGATGTAGGAGTTGGCGCCCATGAAAACGGCTCCGACGGAAATAGCCACGAGAATATGCTCGGCGATCGGACCGGTGGCGGTCTCAACGACCGTGATCGCGGCCCCCGAGGCCAAAAGCCCCTTGGTTACGCCCTGCCCGAGGGCAAAGTAGGTGGCGTACGTCGGCGCGTTATCCAGGAAGGAACTCAAGCCTCCGGACATCCAAAAAAACTGCCAGGCGTACTTGACCCCCGTTTCGGCCCCAAAGGCTTTCAGGAGGCAAATCGCGGGGGTCATGGTAATGAAGATGCCCAGGAAGAGGACGGCGACTTCAATGATGGCGTTGAAAGTGAACCCATTGAGCTCCCGGGGTGACTTAAAATGAGCCTGACCCTGGTTGTGGGCTTTTTCCCTTTTCTGGTGGTCGAAGACAAAGGATATCAACGCGAGGAGGATCATCGCCGGCTGCTGCATCCAGGCCAGATCGATATGGCGCCCATCGACTTCATATTTCCGCAAGGCGACTACCGCCAAAAGGACTCCAAAAATTAGAAAAATATTGAGCACCCCGTGGATTTTGATCCCTTTTTGCGTGCGCGCGTCCAACTTGAGGTCCGTTTTACTCTCCTTGGAATAGGCCCATTTGTCCCAGAAGTAAAAGATGGCCAGAATCAAGGAGACCTCGGTGAGCCAGATGGGCCACAGGCGCAGGGTCCAGAAAAAGGGAACCCCAAAGAGATATCCCAGGAACAAGGGAGGGTCGCCCACCGGCAAAAGGGAGCCCCCGATGTTACAAACCAAGAAGGTGAAAAAAACAAAAATATGGGCCTTCCGTTTTCGTTCCCGGTTGGTGGTCAGCATGGGCCGAATCAGCAGCATGGCCGCCCCTGTTGTTCCGATGAAACTCGCCAGGAGGGATCCGATCCCGATAAAAACGGTGTTGACGAGAGGGGTGGCCTTGAGGTTTCCCTCCAAGTAGATGCCTCCGGATATGGTAAAGAGGGCGACCAAGAGCATAATGAAGGCATAATAGTCTTTGAGAACATCGGCCAGAACCTCCTCCCCGAGGGGGCCGATCCAAAAAAGGTAGCCGAGAATCGGGATGGAACAGAGGATGCTCATAATCCCCTTGTTAACATTGGATTCCCACCAGTGGCCATAGAACAGAGGAACGAGCGCGATCACCAGGAGAATGATGATAAAGGGAATGATCGACCAGAAGGAGAGCCTTTTCCCCAGCTCTTCCTGGGGATCTTGCCTCCCTGCGCTTGGATCAGAGTGCTTTCCCCATTCTGCCGGGGCCGACGAAACATGGGCTGCGGGTTTTTCGGGCGCCGCTTCTGCGGAAAAAACGGCGAAGGGGGCGGTCAAGGCGAAGAGGCAGACAAAAATCAACAAAAAATGGAAATATCGGTGCGCCATCATTTCCTCCGGGAAATTGGTCGAACGATTCATTGAAATGTTTTTATTTACCGCAAAACAGGGGTAAATGACAAGCAAAAAAGATAGCGCGAGGGTAACCCTTCAGTCACGGGTGGTGCGGAACAAGTTCTGTTGTGGCCTGGGGGTTCGGACGGTACGCGCCGGAAGCATCGGCCGGGATAGGCAGAGACTCGAAGAAAATACCCATTCTCCGCAAGGGGAGGCGGGAGGCCTTGACCCCCGCCTTGTCCACGAAGAAACCAGCGCCTCCTGGTTCCAAGCGGACCGTCCGGACCCCAGGCCGGCGCATCTCTTAGCCGTTACAACGGTCTCCTATTCATAACAATTCGCCAACCGTGACTGAAGGGTTACAGCGCGAGGAAATTGAGGAATGCCGGATGATGGCGGAAGAGAGCCGCTGCGAAAAATCGAAAAGGAAAAAATAACACCTTGCTTTTTCCGAAAGAGATATGCTAATTAGCGTTTTAGTTTTCATTTTCCGGAGGTTTCACTCCGAAAAATCACGACGGCGTTGAAATTTCATTTAAAAGGAGGAGAAACAGATGCGGAAAGCGATTCGGGGTCTTGCGGAAAAGCTCCATTTCGGGATGGAAAAGGTTATGCCGGATTCGTTCATTTTTGCCGTGCTTCTGACTTTCATTGTCTTTATCCTGGCCATGGTCGTGGTCGGGGCCGGACCCATAAAGATCGTGCGGCCTGGCATCGGGGGTTCTGGGCTTATTTGGCCTTTTCCATGCAGATGACGATTTTGCTGATTTTTGGATATTCCATGGCCATCACGAAGCCGGGGCCTATATTTTGGATAAGCTGACAGGGGTGGCCAAGACGCCGGCCGGAGCCGTCGCCTGGGTTTCTTTTCTCGCCTCGATGCTTTGTCTGATCAACTGGGGTCTGGGATTGGCGGGAAGCATTTTCCTATGTTTGGGAACGGCCAGGAGAGTCAAGGGGGTTCACTGGCCGCTTCTGGTGGCAAGCGCCTACATTGGGTGCATGGCTACTACGGCGTATTCCGTTTCGATCACCGAGCCTCTTCTACTTAACCAGCCTGGGTGGGGATGGCCGGCGGATGTAGTCCCCACCGTGGAAAAGGCCATTGGGCAGAAATTGGCCCCCATGGGTTTTGAAAAGACCATCTATGCTCCGGCGAGCATTGTGGCTTTTATCATTTCCCCTCTTCTGTGCGCCCTCCTTTGTTTCCTTATGCACCCGGTCCCGGAAAAGACCAAGCCCATCAGCCAAGAAGCCCTTAAGGGGTTGAGCGCCATGGCCGATTTCGAAAGCCGGATCACTCGGGGGACGGAGATCGCCGATCGTCTGAACTGGAGCCGCACTCTCTGGGTTTTAATCAGTCTTTTAACCGTTGTTGCCGCCGTCTTGTGGTTCCGGGGAAAATCCTTCCTCCAGCTGGACCTTAACATGTTCAATTTCCTTTTTATTGTTCTGGCCCTGGTCCTTCACGGGTCCATTCCCCGTTTCGTGGAATCGGTGAAACGAGCGACAGAGGCCTCCTACGGGATCATTCTGCAGTTCCCGTTTTACGCCGGCATTTTTGGGATCATGGCGTATACGGGGCTGCTGCAAGCGATTGCCAATTGGTTTGGCAGTATGGCGACCCCCTTCATTTACCCCCTGGTCGTCATGATCTCCGCCGGCATCATTAATATCTTCATCCCCTCATCCGGAGGAATCTGGATGGTGCAGGGTCCCCCTACGATCATGGCTGCCGGCCAACTGGGGGTGGCCTTCAACCGGGTGGCCATGGCTTTCACCGCCGGCGAGGTCATCACCAACGCCATCCAGCCTTTCTGGGCTCTGCCGCTCCTGGGCGCAACCAAGACGGAAATGCGCAACATCATGGGATACTGCATTGTATCGACCACCGTTCTTTTCATTGCGGTCGCGCTCTGCTATCTCTATCTGCCCATGTAAATTTGCCATTGCCGGGAGAGGGTTGCCGGTTCAAAGACCGGACCGAGACCCTGACGGAATCCAGCGGTTCCCTTTTGCCAAAAGCCGGGGGCGAAGGGAGCCGCTGTTTTTTTGAGGGCGGCCAAGGCCGACCGCGATCCCGGGCGCGGCCATACTTGTATTTTTGGCGGCGATGCATTACTATGAATTTTATTTATTGCGCCCAACCGAATCGTAAAAAATTCGCAGTCCCCTGGAGGAAAAAGAGAGATGGACGACCAAAGGATCCGGGATGAGAAGAAAAAATGGGAAGCCCGCTGTTTGAAGAAAGCTCCGGAAAAAATCGAGAGCACGTCGGGGATGGATATTCAAATTCTCTACACCCCGGCAGAGGTTTCCCCGATGGATTATCTCAAAGACCAGGGTTTTCCCGGGGAATACCCTTTTACCCGCGGCATCCAGCCGACCATGTACCGGGGGCGCGTTTGGTCCATGCGCCAGTATTCCGGCTTTGCCACGGCGGAAGAGTCCAACCGCCGGTATAAATTCCTTTTGGAGCAGGGGCAGACCGGGCTCTCGGTCGCCTTTGACCTGCCCACCCAGATCGGGTATGATTCCGACCATCCCCTGTCGCAGGGCGAAGTGGGCAAAGTGGGCGTGGCCATCGATTCCCTGGCCGATATGGAGCTCCTCCTCAACGGGATCCCTCTCGACAAAGTCAGCACCTCCATGACGATCAACGCCACGGCGGCGGTCCTTCTGGCCATGTATATCGCGGTGGCCGAGAAGCAGGGGATCAAGAGCGCCGACTTGCGCGGGACGATTCAGAATGACGTCCTCAAGGAATATGTCGCCCGGGGAACGTACATCTTTCCCCCCCAGCCTTCGATGCGCTTGGCCACGAACATCTTCGAATATTGCTCCCGGGAAGTCCCCCAATGGAACACCATCAGCGTGGGCGCCTACCATATCCGCGAGGCGGGATCCACGGCGGCCCAAGAGGTGGCCTTTGCCTTTGCCATCGCCATCGCCTACCTGGAGGCCGGGGTGAAGGCCGGTTTGAACATCGACGATTTTGCCCCCCGCGTTTCCTGGATTTTCAACACCCACATCAATTTCCTCGAAGAAGTGGCCAAGTTCCGGGCCGCGCGCCGTCTTTGGGCCCGGATCATGAAAGAACGGTTTCAGGCGAAAGATCCCCGTTCCTGGATGCTGCGCTTCCATACCCAAACCGGGGGGTGCACCCTGACGGCCCAGCAGCCGCTCAATAACTTGATCCGGACCACTATGCAGGCCATGGCCGCCGTAATCGGGGGCTGTCAATCCCTGGCGGTTTGCTCGTATGACGAGGCCCTGGCGCTGCCAACCGAAGATTCGGTCCGCCTTTCCCTCCGGACCCAGCAGATCATCGCCCACGAATCCGGGGTCACGGATACGGTGGATCCTCTGGGGGGCTCGTACTATGTTGAGTCGCTGACCGATGAAATCGAAAAGCGGGCCGGCGAATACATTGCCAAAATTGACCAGATCGGCGGGGCGGTCGCGGCGATTGAAAAAGGCTATATCCAGCAGGAGGTTCAGGAAAGCTCCTACCGGTATCAAAAGGAAATCGAATCGGCAAAGCGAATTATGGTCGGGGTGAATAAATTCCAGATCCAGGAGCCGCCGGTGAAGGGGCTGCTTAAGGTCGATCCCCGGGTGCGGGAACACCAGATCAAGCGTCTGGCGGAGTTAAAATCTTCGCGCGACGCCAAGAAGGCGAAGGAGAGCCTGCAGAATCTGAAGAAGACCGCCCAGGGAGACGGGAGCCTGATGGTCCCGATTCTGGAATGTGTTCGGGCGTTATGGCACCCTGGGGGAGATCTGTGACGTTCTGCGAGAGGTTTTCGGAGAATATGAACCGATTGTGACGGTTTGAAAATTTAATGGGACGCAGATAACGCAGAAAAAGCGGATTCGGAAAAATATTCACCGCAGAGAACGCAGAGAGCGCAGAGTGAAATTATTCAGAATAAAATTAAAAACCATCTCTTTTGGTCCTTAAATAGCTATTGCGTTCTCCGCGCTCTCTGCGGTTTAAATTGTCCTTTTAAATCTGCGTAACCTGCGTTTATCTGCGTCCCATGATTTTTTGGAGGTGAGAGATGGCAGAAAGAAAAATCAGAGTGATCGTGGCCAAACCCGGCCTGGACGGCCATGACCGCGGAGCCAAAGTCATCGCCCGGGCGCTCCGGGATGCCGGCATGGAGGTCATCTACACGGGCCTCCGGCAGACGCCGGAAAAGATTGCGGCGGCGGTCGTCCAGGAGGACGTGGACGCCCTGCTCATGAGCATCCTTTCGGGGGCCCATGACTATTTGTTCCCGAGGGTGATGGGACTGCTGCGGGAAAAGGGCGTGAAGGATCTGCTGGTTTTGGGGGGGGGCGTGATTCCCGAGGAAGATATTCCGGCGCTCAAAGCGGCGGGGATCCGGGAAATTTTCGGGCCCGGCACCGCCACCGAAACGATCGTGAAGTACGTGCAGGACAACGTAAAACTTTGATTTTGGGGACGCAGATAAACGCAGAAAAAGCGGATTCAAAAAAATTTTTACCGCAGAGAGCGCAGAGAACGCAGAGATGAATATTCATAAAATTAAAATTCAAAAAGCACATTTTTGTTCTTGATATTCATATTTCTCTGCGTTCTCCGCGCTCTCTGCGGTTAAATTCTTATTTTTAGATCTGCGAAATCTGCGTTCATCTGCGTCCTATTGAGGGTGTTTGCCGATGCGACCTTTGGAAGGAATCAAGATTCTGGATCTGACGCGGCTTCTGCCGGGGCCTTACGGGACCATGCTCCTGGGGGATCTGGGGGCCGAAGTCATCAAAATTGAAGAGCCGGAGCGGGGCGACTATGCCCGCTGGATGCCTCCGTTTCTAACAAGGTAGGCTCCCGGCATCTGCTTTTGAACCGGAACAAGAAGAGTATCACCCTCAACCTGAAGGCTCCCGAGGGGAAAACCATTTTCGTGAAAATGGTGGAGCAGGGGGCGGATGTCCTGATCGAACAATTTCGCCCCGGAGTCATGGACCGCCTCGGCGTCGGCTACGAGGATCTGAAAAAGGTCAACCCGCGGATCATTTATTGCTCCCTGACGGGATATGGGCAGGATGGGCCTTACCGCGATCTGGCCGGCCATGACCTGAATTACATCGGGATTGCGGGGATTTTAGGTTTGACCGGCCCCAAAGGGGGGCCGCCGGTCATCCCCGGGATCCAGATCGCCGACCTCGTCGGCGGCGGGCTTTATGCGTGATCGGAATTCTGACCGCCTTGACGGCCCGGCAGAAAACCGGGCGAGGGCAATATATCGATATCTCCATGCTCGACGGGGTCGTCTCGCTGCTTCCCGACAGCGCGGCTCGCCTATTTTGCCGAAGGGAAGGCCCCCGGGCCCGGGGAGAGAAGGCTGACGGGAGGATTGCCCAATATCAGGTCTACCAGACGCAAGACGGGAAATATCTGGCGGTGGGCGCCCTGGAGGAAAAATTCTGGGCGAACCTCTGCCGGTTGATCGGCAAGCCGGAGTGGGCGGAGAAAATCCCCAAGGAATTGGAGCCGCGGGCCGAGGAAATCATAAAGGAAATGGCGGCCGTCTTCCGGACCAGGACCCAAAAAGAATGGCTTGACCTCCTGATGCACGAAGACACCTGTGTGACGGCCGTGCAGTCCCTCGATGAGGTCTTTGCCGACCCCCATGTCCTGCGCCGGCAGATGCTGGTGGAGACCGAGCATCCCCAGGCCGGGCGGGTCCGCCAGATCGGGGTTCCCATAAAATTTTCCGAAACCCCCGGGGAGATCCGGGAACCGGCGCCGGAAATCGGCGAACATACCGAGGAAATTCTGAGGCAGCTGGGATATGACCCGGAGGAGATCGGCCGGCTGCGAAAGAGGGGCGTGATTCGCTGAACCGCTTCGGCAAGCGGCCGGAGGTTACAGGGCAATGGGCGGATTTCGTTTTAAGGTCGAGAAAACTTTACCGTCCCGGGCCGGGGGGTTGTGGTTTCCGGGAAAGTCGAGGAGGGGAAGGTTGCCGTCGAGCAGGTCATCGGCTTTCTGGAAGCGACCGGGCAGTGGAAAAACGTAATGTCGTGGCGATCGAGGTCGAGCACCGGCTGGTTGAGGAAGCGGAGGCGGGACAGAAGGCGAGTCTCCTCCTTGACGGGGTCAAAAAAAACAGATTGCCATCGGGACGGTTTTTCTGGAGCCGCCTCAAGGACCCGTTTCCAAAGAGGCATATCAACCGGAACCCTGCCTGAACCGGCGGTTCCGGCGCCGATCGCCGCAGGCTCCGAAAATTCCTACCCCGACCGATATTCTCCTCCGGGCGGCCATTCACCCTACCTCCGGCTCCTGGCGCCTTGCGGTTTTGGTCCTTGGCGGGACTCTTGATTATTCTGCTTGATCTTGTTTTCCCAGGGGAAACTGGATCCGATGAAAAGGCGGGTCGAGATCCATCTCGACCCGGGTGGAAACCATGGCCCGATTCCTCCACGCGGGGGACGATCGCATTTTGCGTCAAGCGGCCGGCGTTATGTTTTTCCCGGCCCCCGGGCCCCGACAGAGGCGGTCAGCATAATGTTTGGAGACTCTAACTGATAATTCTTTTATCCGTAATTACGATAAGTGCCATGCGGTATGCGATTTCTATCTGAGGAGGGTTTTGTGGATAAAGTTCGGTTAGGGCGAACGGATCTGAAGGTGAAACGGCTTGGGCTGGGGCAGTATTCCGCTGCAACGCGTCGGGGAAGAGGAGGCCGTCTCCGTGGTCGTGAGGTTGTGGAGATGGGAGTGGACCTCCTGGATACGGCCCGAGGTTACACGACCAGCGAAGGAGCGCATGGGATGGTCTTGAAAAAGATTTCCCGCCCCGTTGTCCTTTCTTCGAAATCTCCGGTGCGCACGGAAAAGATCTACGACGAGGTCCACGTCAGCCTTAAGAACCTTCAGGTGAAAAAAATCCATATCTATCATCTGCATAACGTTTCGAAGATGGAGGACTATGAAAAAGTCATGGGCTCCCGGGGGGCCTACGAAGGGCTGGTGAAGGCGAAGAAACGAAGGTTTGATCGATCATATCGGGTTTACCAGCCACAATCTGGATGTCATGGAGCGGGCCCTGCAGAGACGACCGCTTTGCGGTAGTCATGGCCTGCTACAGTTTCCTTGAACCGGATGCCGGCCCGCCGGATTTTCCCGCTGGCCGGGCCAAGGATGTGGGCGTGATGGTCATGAAGCCTTTTTCGGGAGGGGTGATCGAAAAGGCCAGCCCCGCCTTGAAATACGTTTCTGGCGACCCCGGATGTCGT
>CAVZNY010000001.1:0-83395 GCA_963776785.1 uncultured delta proteobacterium | reverse complement strand
ATATAGACGATTTTGCGCCCCGCGTTTCCTGGATCTTCAACACCCACATCAATTTTCTCGAAGAGGTGGCCAAGTTTCGGGCCGCGCGCCGTCTCTGGGCCCGGATCATGAAAGAACGGTTTCAGGCGAAGGATCCCCGTTCCTGGATGCTGCGCTTCCATACCCAAACCGGGGGGTGCACCCTGACGGCCCAACAACCGCTCAATAACCTGATCCGGACCACCATGCAGGCCATGGCCGCCGTAATCGGGGGCTGTCAATCGCTGGCGGTTTGCTCGTATGACGAGGCCCTGGCGCTGCCAACCGAAGATTCGGTCCGCCTTTCCCTCCGGACCCAGCAGATCATCGCCCACGAATCCGGGGTCACGGATACGGTGGACCCCCTGGGGGGCTCGTACTATGTTGAATCGCTGACCGATGAAATCGAAAAGCGGGCCGGCGAGTACATTGCCAAAATTGACCAGATCGGCGGGGCGGTCGCGGCGATTGAAAAGGGCTATATCCAGCAGGAGGTCCAGGAAAGCTCCTACCGGTATCAAAAGGAAATCGAATCAACAAAGCGAATTATGGTCGGGGTGAATAAATTCCAGATTCAGGAGCCGCCGGTGAAGGGGCTGCTTAAGGTCGATCCCCGGGTGCGGGAACACCAGCTCAAGCGTCTGACGGAGTTAAAATCCTCCCGCAACGCCAAGAAGACGGAGGAGAGCCTTCAGAACCTGAAAAAGACCGCCCAGGGAGACGGGAGCTTGATGGTCCCGATTCTGGAATGCGTTCGGGCCTACGCCACCCTGGGGGAGATCTGCGATGTTTTACGGGGGGTTTTCGGAGAGTACGAACCGATTGTGACGGTTTAAACAAATTTAATGGGACGCAGATGAACGCAGAAAAAGCGGACTCGCGTAAATATTTCACCACAGAGGACACAGAGAGCACAGAGATGAATTATTCATAATATAAAAATTTAGACCAATCTTTTTTGAATTTTCATTCCTCTGTGTTCTCTGTGCGCTCTGTGGTTAAAATTGTCCTTATAAGTCTGCGTTTATCTGCGGCCCATGATTTTTTGGAGGTGCGAGATGGCAGAAAGAAAAATCAGAGTGATCGTGGCCAAGCCCGGCCTGGACGGACATGACCGCGGAGCCAAAGTCATCGCCCGGGCGCTCCGGGATGCCGGCATGGAGGTCATCTACACGGGCCTCCGGCAGACGCCGGAAAAGATTGCGGCGGCAGTCGTCCAGGAGGACGTGGATGCCCTGCTCATGAGCATCCTTTCGGGGGCCCATGACTATTTGTTCCCGAGGGTGATGGGTTTGCTGGGGGAAAAGGGCGTGAAGGATCTGCTGGTTCTCGGGGGGGGCGTGATTCCCGAGGAAGATATTCCGGCGCTCAAAGCGGCGGGGATCCGGGAAATTTTCGGCCCCGGCACCGCGACCGAAACGATCGTGAAGTACGTGCAGGAAAATGTGAAGCTTTGATTTTGGGGGGCAGATAAACGCAAAGAAATTTCTACCGCAGAGAGCGCAGAGAACGCAGAGTGAATAAATTCCAAATTTAGGATTCAAAATTCTATTTTTTCTCTGCGTTCTCCGCGTTCTCTGCGGTGAATATTATTGGTCAAAATCTGCGTTTATCTGCGTCCTCTTGAGGGTGTTTGCCGATGCGACCTTTGGAAGGAATCAGGATTCTGGATCTGACGCGGCTTTTGCCCGGGCCTTACGGGACGATGCTGCTCGGGGATCTCGGGGCCGAGGTCATAAAAATTGAAGAGCCGGAGCGGGGGGACTATTACCGCTGGATGGCTCCTTTTCTGAACAAGGTAAGCTCCCGGCATCTGCTCCTGAACCGGAACAAGAAGAGTATCACTCTCAACCTGAAGGCTCCCGAAGGGAAAACCATCCTCGTGAAAATGGTGGAACAGGGGGCGGATGTCCTGATCGAGCAGTTTCGCCCCGGAGTCATGGACCGCCTCGGCGTCGGCTACGAGGATCTGAAAAGGGTCAACCCGCGGATCATCTATTGTTCCCTGACCGGATATGGGCAGAACGGGCCGTACCGGGATATGGCCAGCCATGACGTGAACTACATCGGGCTGGGGGGGATTTTAGGACTGACCGGCCCCAAAGGGGGGCCGCCGGTCATCCCCGGAATCCAGATCGCCGACCTCGTCGGCGGGGGGCTGTACAGCGTGATCGGTATCCTGACCGCCCTGACGGCCCGCCAGAAAACCGGCCGAGGACAGCATGTCGACATATCCATGTTCGACGGGGTCGTCTCGCTGCTTGCCGACGGAGCCGTCGCCTATTTTGCCGAGGGAAGAGCCCCCGGGCCCGGGGAGAGAAGGCTGACCGGAGGACTGCCTCAATATCAGGTCTACCAGACGAAAGACGGGAAATACCTGGCGGTGGGCGCCAATGAGGAAAAATTCTGGGCCAACCTCTGCCGGTTGATCGGCAAGCCGGAGTGGGCGGAGAAAATCCCCAGGGAAGGGGAGCCGCGGGCCGGGGAGATGATAAAGGAAATGGCGGCCGTCTTCCGGACCCGGACCCAAAAGGAATGGCTCGACCTCCTGATGCCCGAAGACACCTGCGTGACCGCCGTGCAGTCGCTCGACGAGGTCTTTGCCGACCCCCATGTCCGGAGCCGCCAAATGCTGGTGGAGACCGAGCATCCCCAGGCCGGACGGGTCCGCCAGATCGGGGTTCCCCTCAAATTTTCCGAAACCCCCGGGGAGATCCGGGAGCCGGCCCCGGAATTCGGCGAACATACCGAGAAAATTTTGAGGCAGCTGGGGTATGACCCGGAGGAGATCGGCCGCCTGCGCAAGACGGGCGTGATCCGCTGAACCGCCGGCAACGAGAGGGTAAAAGGGCATGAGCGGCTTTCGTTTCAAGGTTGAGAAGACGTTTACCGTCCCGGGCCGGGGGGTCGTGGTTTCCGGGAAAGTCGAAGAAGGGAAGGTGGCCGTCGAGCAGGTTATCGGCTTTCTGGAAACGACCGGGCAATGGAAAAACGTGGTCGTCGTGGCGATCGAAGTGGAGCAGCGGCTGGTTGAGGAAGCGCAGGCGGGACAGCGGGCGAGTCTGCTCCTCGACGGCGTCAAAAAAAAACAGATTCCCATCGGGACGGTTTTTTTAGAGCCGCCTCAAGGACCCGTTTCCAAAGAGGCATATCAGCCGGAACCCGCGCCTGAACCAGGCGGCCGGGCGCCATCGCCGCAGGCTCCGAAAATTCCTACCCCGACCCATATTCCCTCCGGCCGGCCTATTCACCCGACCTCCGGCTCCTGGCGCCTTGCGGTTTTGGTGTTGGCGGGACTCTTGATTATTCTGCTGATCTTGTTTTCCCAGGGGAAACTGGATCCGATGAAAAGGCGGGTCGAGATCCATCCCGACCCGGGTGGAACCATGGCCCGATTCCTCCACGCGGGGGACGATCGCACTTTGCGTCAAGCGGCCGGCGTTATGTTTTTCCCGGCCCCCCCCGGGCCCCGACAGAGGCGGTCACATAATTATTTCAAAACTCTAAACTGATACCATTTTTTTAAATCTGTAATTACGATAGGCTCCATGCGCTATGCTATTTTCTATCTGAGGAGGGGTTTGTGGAAAAAGTTCGGTTAGGCCGCACGAATCTGAAGGTGACAAGGTTGGGGTGGGGCAGCATTCCGCTGCAGCGCGCCGGGGAAGAGGAAGCCGTCTCCGTGGTGCGCGAGGTTGTGGAGATGGGGGTGGACCTCCTGGATACGGCCCGGGGTTACACGACCAGCGAAGGACGCATGGGACTGGTCTTGAAAAAGATTTCCCGCCCCGTCGTTCTTTCCTCGAAATCTCCGGTGCGCACGGAAAAGATCTACGACGAAGTTCACGTGAGCCTCAGGAACCTGCAGGTGAAAAAAATCGACATCTATCATCTGCACAACGTTTCGAAGATGGAAGACTACGAAAAGGTCATGAGCCCCGGGGGGGCCTACCAAGGGTTGGTAAAGGCCAGAAGCGAAGGTTTGATCGATCACATCGGTTTTACAAGCCACAATCTGGACGTCATGGAGCGGGCCCTGAAAGACGACCGCTTTGCGGTCGTCATGGTCTGCTACAGTTTCCTCGAGGCGGATGCCGCCCGCCGGATTTTCCCTCTGGCCCGGGCCAAGGACGTGGGCGTGCTGGTCATGAAACCTTTTTCCGGAGGGGTGATCGAGAAGGCAAGCCCCGCCTTGAAATATGTATTGGCGACCCCGGAAATCGTGCCTATTCCCGGATCCGAAAGCATCGAGAAGGCGAGGGAAAACTGGAGAATTTTCAGCGAAGGAGCTCCGCTCACCGCCGAAGAGGAAACCTATATAAAGACTCTGCAACAGCAGCTCCAGCATCAATTCTGCCGGCGCTGCGATTACTGCCAGCCCTGTTCCCAGGAGATCAGCATCCAGATGATGATGGGCCTGAAATCGGTGGTCAAACGCTTCGGGGCCGGCGCCGACGCCCCGGGTTGGATTAAGGGGGTCGTGGAAAAGGCCCGTAGCTGCACGGAATGCGGGGAGTGCCTTCCCCGTTGCCCCTATCAGCTCCCCATCCCCGAGTTGATCAAACAGAATTTGGATTTTTATGACAGCCTAAACAAATAGCGGCCGAGGGCGAGGTCCAAGGGGCCAAGAAAGGAATCTTTCCCGGCGCAGGCTTCTTTCTTCAGGTTTTGAGGTTTGCCCTCGGACCCTGAAGCCATTTCCTCGGGGGTAGATTTTTTGGAAATCCTTCTCTTTTTCGTGCCGATGGTGGCGGCCCTCTGGGTTTTTTTCGATTCCCAGAAGCGGGGGTATTCGATCGGAAAAGGTCTTCTCTGGGCGATCGGGGTTTTTTTTGTCATGATCGTCTTCCTTCCCCTTTATCTGGCGGCCCGGAAGCGGATGCAAAGAAAGGCTTCCCCTCCTTCATCCCAGCGGGATTCCGTTCCTTCCACCCCCTGCTTTTATTGCGGCCGGCCGTATGATGGAAGCCCGAAGCTGTGCCCGCATTGCGGCCAGAATCTGAAATTTTGAGCGCTTCGCAAGCCGACCCTTGATGCCAATAATTTGACACGACCGGATCGTTTGACGGATCCGACCCCTTCCCTTTTCATCTCCAAAGAGCTCTGGTTTGGGTAACCATTGGTTTTAATACGACAATAATGCTTTTCAACCTGGGCACACCGTTTGCAAAAAATCAAAGAGACGGATTAAGGATCCTTAGGAGGAATCTCGGTGAAAGACCCCGGACACACGCAGGTTTTATCGGCAAGGCAAGCCGGCGCCCCGGTGATGGAGGGCGTAAAACAGTTCATCGCGGAGAACTTTGAAAAATTCCTTGTGGGGATTATTCTGACAGCGGCCCTGGGAGGGACTTACCTGATCCCAGAACCGGCGGTGGTTTTAAATTTCTTTTATCTGCCGGTCCTGGTCGCCAGCTATTTCCTGGGGAGGCGGACCGGAATCCTGGCGGCGGTCTTCTCCATCCTGTCCGTGATTCTTTTCTGCGGAATCCTTTTCCCGGGTCGCTTTTTCCCGGGTCGTTCCCTGCTTCTGGTAACCGCCCAACTGTCCTCGTGGGCCGGATTTCTGATCCTGGCCAGCGCCGCCGTGGGGACGCTCTACGAGCTCAATGAGCGCAAGTTCCAGGACCTCCGCAACGCCTACGTCGGGATCCTGGAGATTCTCTCCAAATACCTGGAGTCTACGGACCGCTATACCAAGGGACACTCGGTGCGGGTGGCCGAACTGGCCATGGAAACCGCCATCGCCCTGGACCTGCACCGCTCCGAGGTGGAAAACATCCGCGTGGCGGGCCTGCTGCACGACATTGGCAAGATCGAGGTGAGCGGCGAAGTCCTGCGCAAGGCCGCCGAATTGAACGAGGAAGAGCGGGAGATCATGGATGAGCACGCCGCCAAGGGGGCCCGCATCCTGGCCTCGGTGGGGAACGTGCTGAAGGAGGTCGTGCCGATCGTGTTGGCCCACCATCAAAACTTCATGGGCACGGCCGGCCAAAGCAGCAGTCCCCAGTCGACGCTCCCCCTGGGAGCGCGGATCGTTGCGGTAGCGGACGCCTTCGATGCCATGACCTCCGACCGGCCTTATCGGAAGGGGATGCCTCCCTGGCAGGCTATGGAGGAGATCATGAAAAACGCGGGCAAACAGTTTGACGGGGAAGTGGTCGAGGCGTTTAAACGGGTTATGGAAAGAAAACTGGAGAAGGCCTAAAAAATGAGGTTTGTATTCTAAAAATGTAGGAAATCATTATCCCTCATATCCCCCACCCACCACCCTCCCCTTTTTGATTACCTTCCAGACATGATTGATTCCGAAGTGATAGGAAAGGTGGCGGTAGTCCGGAATGTCGAGAATGACGAAATCCGCCTGCTTGCCGGCTTCCAGGCTGCCAATCTCCTTTTCTTTTTTCAGGGCCATGGCGGCGTGCAGGGTGATGCCCAGAATGGCCTCCGCCGGTGTCATCCTCATCTGGGTGCAGGCGAGGGTGGTGATCAGGGGCAGGGACTGGGTCATGCAGGAGCCGGGGTTGAAATCGGAGGCCAAAGCAACGGTGACCCCCTTTTCAATCATCCTTCGGGCGGGGGCATAGCGGCCGAGGAAGAGGAAGAAGGCGGTCCCCGGCAGGAGGGTGGCGACCACCCCTTTTTCCGCCAGGGATTCCATTCCCTTATCGCTGGCGAACAACAGGTGATCCGCGGAGACGGCTCCGAGCTCCGCGGCCAATTCGGCCCCGCCCAGAGACGTCAGTTCGTCCGCATGAATCTTCGCCTCCAGGCCGCAGCGCTTGCCCGCCTCGAGGATCCGGCGCGATTCCTCCGGAGAAAAAACCCCCTGTTCGCAGAAAACGTCGCAGAACACAGCCAGTTTTTGTTCGGCGACGGCGGGGATCATTTCCTCGATGACCAGGCGGACGTAGTTTTCTTTCCTGCCCGCATACTCCGGCGGGATCTCATGGGCGCCCATGAAGGTGGGGACCACATCCACGGGATGAGCCCGGTCCAGGTCCCGCAGGACTTCCAGCATCTTGATTTCGTCTTTGATGGATAACCCGTACCCGCTCTTCGCTTCCACGGTCGTCGTGCCCAAAGAGAGCATCTGGTCGAGGTGTCTTTTCCCGATCTGGAACAACTCCTCTTTGCCGGCCTGCCGGGTCTTATGAACCGTGGACTTGATCCCGCCCCCTTTGGCCGCGATTTCCTGGTACGACGCCCCCTGCAGGCGGAGTTCGAACTCCTTTTCCCGGGTGCCGGCAAACACCAGGTGGGTGTGGGAGTCGATGAATCCGGGGAGGACGACCTTTCCGGAAGCTTCGATCCTTCGGGGATTTCCGGAAAGATCCACCTGCTCGGCAAGTTGATGACCGGGTCCCACCCAGACGATTTGCCCCCCGGCGACGGCGATCGACCCATGGGTGACGATCGCCAGTTTTTCTTCGGGCCTTACGGCGGTTTTCCCCGCGTTCAGGGTCAGAATCTGGGCGGCGTTTTCGAGGATGAGATCCGCCGGTTTCATTGGCAGTTGATCTTCTCCTTGATTCGGGTCAGGATCGCTTTCTTAATGGCTTCCCCTTCGGCCTCCAGCCGCTGGAGCTCCTTTTTCATCTTTTCCACGAAGTGCTTGTCTTCCAGGGCCGAGAGATTGATGAGGACGTTGAAGATCCCTCCGCCCATGGCCGCGTCCGCCAGGAGGGCGCCTACGGCGGCATCGCTGACGGCGTTGGGGTTCCCTTTTTCCACCGCCTCCCGGCAGAGCTGCATCACCTTCAAGCTTGTGGCCGTGGTGAAGAGGGGCGGGTCCGCGGCCTTTTTCAAGGCATTCTGGATCTCCTCTTTCCGCTTTTTTTTCTCTTCCTCGGTCTTTTTCGGCAGCAGGAAGGCGTTCATTACGGTCTGATAGGCAAGGCTGTCCTGGGAGATGGCCGCGGTCAAAGCCTCGCGGCAGGATCGGGCTTCCTCCCGGATTTTCTGCAGTTCGGGCTCTTTTCCTTCAAAGCCCTTTTTCCCCATCGTCAGGTTGATCACCATCTCCACCAACGCCGCGCTCAGGCTTCCGGCCAAAGCGGAAACGCTGCCGCCGCCGGGGGTGGCGCCGGGGCCGGCGACGGATTCGAGGAACTGGACCAGGGTGATTTCTTTGCTTGGCTCTTCGGGGGGCATGACGCCTCCTTTCCCGTTTGTGGGAATTATTCGCGTACCCGGGCCCGCGGCTTTCCGGGGACCCCGACTTCCGGCCATCCGCTATCCGGTCGGTTTCTGCCGGTGGATGACGCCCCGGATAAAGCTCACCGCTTCCCGGACTTTTTCAAAATCCACGCCGGTGGAAAATCGTTCCGCGCCCATTTTGGTCCGTTCGCTCAAGGGGATATCCGTGTTTAATTGGTTTACGAAGGACACCATTTTCTGGGTAGAGGCGTTGGGGGGGATTCTCAGGTCAAACGGCAGCAGATCGTCCGGGTTCTGCCGGGTTGGCTCGGGAATGTCGAATACGGACGTATCGAAGGTGTGAACCCCGTCCCTGACCACGCGCAGCAGATGGCTCTCCCAGTTCAAGTACCAGTGCGCATGAATGTGCAAGGCGATTCGCTCCAGCGGCAGGAAGCTTTTCATCCGGTCCCACATTTTATTGAAGTCCTCGGGGTCCGCTTTCCCGCGGGTGTCCCCCAAGGCCACTTCGTAGCAGCCGAGGCCGAACAGCAGCTGGCACCATCCGATGGCGCTGCTGACCGGAGCATCCAGCTTGTCCTTGTACCCCCCGAAGGCCGCCGACACGTACCCTCGGACCCGAATTCCATCCCGTTGGGCCTTTTCGACATGTCGTTGGATGCAATCGAAAACGCTGTTCCCGGACATCTCGTAAATTTCGTAATTCCTTTCCTCGCTGGCGGAGATCGAAACGCAGATCTCATCCGGCAGGCCGGGATGCTCTGACAGCATTCCTTTTTCGAGGAGTCGGTTGATCTTAACCGATGGATAGTTCTTTTCCGTCGGCCCGACATAGATCCCGTACTTTGCTTTGGGTTTTCCCGCCCGCAAACGCCGGAGGATTTCGTACGTGTCCCTTAATTCCGGATACTTTCTATAGTTTACGGACGCTCCGATTTCAATTCTTTCGATCCCCGCTTCCTCGAGCATTCGGATCGTGGTGACAAGCGAATCCGTATCCGGGGCTAACTTGTGGGAGAACCGCCAGTCCCGGAACCCCACTTCGTAGAGATGGATCCGGGTTTCGGAGGTGGATATGTTTTCGAAGGGTTTCATTTGTTATCTTTCACCACGGAGGGCACGGAGAACACAGAGGCAATAGGATCAAAAAATAAACCCAAATAATAAGAAAAAACAGGAAAAGGCAAAAATCGCTTTCCCGCGTTATTCGTGCCGCCGCCCATGTTTTTGTTTTTAGCCCTTGGAATCATTTTTTCTCTGTGTTCTCTGTGCCCTCTGTGGTGAAGAAATTTTACTTCATCATGGGAACCTTGATGCCCATCCTTTTTGCGGTTTGAACGGCCAGGTCGTACCCCGCGTCCGCGTGGCGCATGACGCCCGTCCCGGGGTCGGTGGTCAGCACCCGGACGATCCGCTCCTCCATCTCCTTGGTCCCGTCGCACACCACGACCATTCCGGCATGAATCGAATACCCGATGCCCACCCCGCCGCCATGGTGCACCGAAACCCAAGTTGCTCCGGCGGCCGTGTTCAAGAGGGCGTTCAGAATCGGCCAGTCGGCGATGGGGTCGCTCTTATCCAGCATCCCTTCGGTCTCCCGGTTGGGGGAAGCGACGGATCCGGCATCCAGATGATCGCGGCCGATGACGATGGGAGCCTTCAGCTCTCCCCGGCCTACCAGGTCATTGAAGACCTTGCCGATCCGCGCCCGCTCCCCATAGCCCAGCCAGCAGATCCGGGCGGGGAGACCCTGAAACTTCACTTTTTCCCTGGCCAAATGCATCCACCGGCGGAGAGATTCATTCTCGGGAAACTCCTTCAACACCGCCTCGTCGGTTTTGTAGATATCCTCCGGATCCCCCGAAAGGGCGGCCCAGCGGAAGGGGCCCTTCCCCTCGCAGAAGAGCGGGCGGACATAGGCCGGGACGAAACCGGGGAAGTCAAAAGCGTCTTTGACGCCCGTTTCGTAGGCCTGGGCGCGGAGGTTGTTGCCGTAGTCAAAAACAATGGACCCCCGTTTTTGAAAAGCCAGCATGGACCGCACATGGATCGCCATGGACTGCAGGGAATGCTTGACATACCCCTCGGGATCGGCCTCCCGCAGCTTCAAAGCCTCCGCCAGGCTCATTCCCGCAGGCACATAGCCTTTCAGGGGATCGTGGGCCGAGGTCTGGTCCGTCACCAGGTCCGGGTGGAAGTTTCGTCGGACCAGCTCGGGCAGCACTTCGGCGGCATTTCCCACCAAACCGATGGATTTGGCTACCCCTTTCTTTTTGGCCTCCTCGAGCCATTTCAGGGCTTCGTCGAGGTTCCCGGTCATGACATCCAGGTATTTTGTCTCCAGCCTCTTCTGGATCCTCTCGGGATCGACTTCCACTCCGAGGAAGGCGGCTCCGTTCAGGGTGGCGGCCAGGGGCTGGGCCCCCCCCATCCCCCCCAGTCCGGCGGTGAGGACCGTGCGCCCCTTTAAAGATCCTCCAAAGTGCTTCCGGGCCGCGGCGGCGAAAGTTTCGTAGGTCCCCTGGAGGATCCCCTGGGAGCCGATGTAAATCCAGCTCCCCGCGGTCATCTGTCCGTACATGGTGAGTCCGAGGGCTTCCAGCTCCTGGAACTTTTCCCGGGTGGCCCATTTGGGAACCAACATGGCGTTGGAGATCAATACCCGGGGCGCATAGGCGTGGGTCCGGAAGATCCCCACGGGTTTGCCCGACTGGACGAGCAGCGTTTCGTCGTTCTCCAGATTTTTCAGGGACTCGACGATTTTCAAATAACAGTCCCAGTTCCGGGCCGCCTTGCCGGCGCCGCCATAAACGATCAAATCGTCGGGCTTTTCCGCAACCTCCCGATCCAGGTTGTTCATCAGCATGCGCAGGGCCGCCTCGGTCTGCCAGCTCTTGCAGGTGATCTTCGTCCCCCGGGGGGCCGCAATATTGACCTTCCACTCTGCCTTATTTTCCGCCTTCGGCTTATCGATGACTTTGACGGGTTTTGGTTTTTTCATTTTTTCTCCGGATGAATGATGACCCCATAAAGAGTCTGAAAATGCTCTTCTCCGCCATTCCCGTGAAAGCGGGAATCCAGTCTTTTCAAAAGATCGGCAGGTTCCGGATTCTCGCCGGCGCGGGAATGACGGCTTTTTACGAAAGCAAATGGATACGAATTCCTGATTTCCTGCGCAAGCCTAAAAGGCATTGGGCAATCGCCTTTTGTTCTTGAAGAAGAGTATAGGAAGATCGCGGGAGGAGTGTCAAGGGAAAATCGAGGCAGTCATTCAGAAAGTCGTGGATATGTTTTGAAAATCCTTGACACTCCCCGCCAAATATATGATAATTTTTTGCAAATATGCGCAACCATTTGAAGCAGGAAAGGGTGGGAGGAATATGAAATTAAAAACATGGATCCTTTCGGTTTTTGTGGCGTCGATTTTTATGGTTTCCGCAGCCCAGGGGGCGTCCATCAAGATCGGCCTCATGGCTCCGTTGACCGGGCCGGCGGCATCGGACGGACTCAGCGCGAAACAATCCGTGGAAATGGCCGTGGAAGATATCAATAAGGCCGGCGGCATCAACGGGCAAAAGGTCGAATTGGTGGTTTATGACGATCAGTTCGACCCCAAACAGGCAGTCACCGTAGCCCACCGGATGATCGAAGGGGATAAGGTGGTTGCCGGTGTTTCCGGCTCTTACTCCTTTACCACCCGGGCGGCGGCGCAGGTTTTCCAGGAGAACAAAGTTCCTTTTGCGGTTGGGTATGCCCTTCATCCGGCCATCACCGAGGGGGGGAAATATGTGTTCCGGGTGACGGTCCTCGGGCCGGTGCAGGGAAGGGCGGCCGGGTATTGCGCGGGCAACATGATGAAGGTTAAAACCGTTTCCATGCTGGTCATGGACAACGATTTCGGGCAGTCCCTGGCCAAAGGTTTCACGGAATATGCCTCGAAGGCCGGCGTAAAAACCATCTCCGAGGACAAGTTCAAGATGGGAGAGAAGGAATTTTCTCCGGTCCTGACCAAAATTCGAGGCCTCAACCCGGATGTGATTTTCACGACGGCCTATCCCTTGGAGGGGGCCCTGATGATGAAACAGGCCGGGGATCTGGGAATCAAGACCAAGTGGCTGGGTACGGAAGGGCTGGACAGCACCATCGGCTTCCTCCAGGTTTCCGGCAAGTTTGCCGAGGGTCTGGTCATCACCACCAACTTGGACCGGGACTCCAAGGTGCCCATGATCCGCAATTACCTGGAACAGTATGAAAGGAAATATAAAGTCGCCCCGGACATGACCGGCGCCTCCACCCTGGATGCCTTCTTGGTTCTCACCGAGGCGATTAAAAAGGCCGGGACCAACAGCGACAAGATCGTAGAGGCCGCCCGAACCATGCGGGGCTGGCAGGGGGTCACGGGCCAAATTCGGGAATTTACCCCAAAAGGCGAAGTCATCAAGAACGTAGAGCTGCAGGTTGTAAAAAACAGCGCCTTTCGGTATTTCGGGGTGGTGAACGACCGGGCGCTCTTGGAACCTTGACACCCGAATAGATCGGGGAAAAGAGAATGATTTTCCTCGCCCTCTACCTTGCGAACTCCTCCTATGAATCCCCCTTTGCAAAGGGGGGGAATATTATTTGGGACAAGTTTTTTAAATTGGGAATCCCGCAAAAAATCTGCGAAAGGATGACTTCGTAAAAAGCTCTCCCGCCACAGGCGGGACTAGGCGCGCAAATCCGATGGTAGGGGCAACCCCCGGGGTGCCCGATGTCGGGCGGCTCGGCGAGCCGCCCCTACCTTTCGCAAAGACGAAGTTGAAGCGCAACGCCGCAGATAGACTTTTTACGGAGTCATCAAGACTGCATGCTGCAACAACTGATCAACGGCATCATCACCGGCAGCCTTTACGCGCTTATCGCCGTGGGCCTTACCATGGTCTACGGAATCCTGCGCATCCTGCATATCGCCCACGCGGCGGTGTATGTTTCCGGCGCCTACCTCGGCTATGTGGCCTATTCTTACAGTGGAAGCCTGATCCTCGCCCTCGTATTTGGCGCCGCGGGTTGTATTCTTCTCGGCTGGACCATCCAGCGTTTCCTTTACACTCCCCTGCTCAAGGAAGAGCGGATTGTTCCCCTGATTGCCTCAGTGGGGTTGTACATATTTTTTGAAGATCTCTTCCGCCTTTTAGGCGGGCCTTATATCCGCGCTTTCACGGTAAAACTGTGGTTTGACAAGCTCACCTGGGGAAGCACGGTTATTACCTCCCACCAAGCCCTTATCTTGATGATGACCGCTGTCTGCTTGGTGGCCATTTACCTGATCATCACCTACACCCGCTTGGGGTTGGCCTGGCAGGCCACGGCCCAGGACATGGACACGGCCAAGGCCATGGGCGTGAACATCCGCCAGGTCGTGAACCTGAATTTTCTCATCGCTTCCGCGATTGCGGCGGTGGCCGGGATTCTGACCGCGATCAACTACAATTCCGTTTTGCCCACGATGGGATCGGTCCCGGCCTACAAAATGTTTGCCATCGTGGTCCTGGGCGGGATGGGCTCCATCCCCGGGACGATCGCCGCCGGCCTGATCATCGGCATGGTGGAAACGATCATGTCGGCCTATTTCGGGTTCATCATGCCGCGGGATGCGATTGCTTTCTCGGCCATGATCCTGATTCTGATTTTCCGGCCCGAGGGCCTTTTCGCCCGGGCAAGGTAACGTATGGGCTTCGGCTACTTCATCACCATCGGCATCATCGTCGGCATCTACATCATCCTGACGCTTTCCCTGAATATCATCTCGGGATACGCCGGGCAGGCGTCTTTGGGGCACGCGGCCTTCTTTGGAATCGGGGCCTACGCCAGCGCCCTCCTGACGCTCAAGTTGGGGCTCAATTTCTGGGCGGCGTTGCCTCTGGCCATGCTGGCGGCCGGGATCATCGGCGCCGGGGTGGGAATCATCTCGCTTCGGATCAAGGGCGACTTCCTGGCGGTGACGACCATCGGCATCAACTTTGTCATCGTGAGCATATTCGAATACTCCGATTTCTTCGGCGGCGCGTACGGCATATCCGGCATCCAGTACCCGGAGCTGTTCGGGCTCAAAATCAGCAAGGTTTATTATCTGATTCTCGTCTTCGTCTTCGTTCTTCTGACGGCCCTGTTCTGCCGCCTGATCTCCAAATCCTGGTTGGGCCTGGCCCTGGAAACGATCCGGGAAAACGAGGACGCCGCCGAGGCCTCCGGGATCAACTGCAAGAAATTCAAGATTCTCGCTTTTGCGATCGGGTGCGCCTTAGCGGGGTTGGCCGGGGTTCTGTACGCCCATTTCATCCGTTTCATCACCCCTATCGATTTCGCCTTTCCGATTTCCATCACCATCGTTTCCATGATGGTGGTGGGCGGAATCGGCACGATCCGGGGGGGGATCCTGGGCGCGTTGTTCATGGCGGCCCTCCCCGAGATCCTCCGGCCGCTGGCCAACTACCGCCTGCTGTTTTACGGGGGATTGATTGTCGTCATCGCCCGGTTCCAGCCCCAGGGACTCTTCGGAGAAAACCCCTTTCTGTTCCGAAAAATCTTCGGACGGAGTCTGCCGCCGGCCCCAGGGGATAAGACCGGGACGCCGGGAGGACGGAAATGAGCGCGATCCTCCAAACAGAAAAACTGTCCAAGTTTTTTGGCGGGCTGAGAGCGTTGCAGAATGTAGACCTGGAAGTCCGGGCGAATGAAATTTTGGGGATGATCGGGCCCAATGGCGCAGGAAAGACGACTTTTTTCAACGCGGTTTGCGGGGTATACACTGCGGATGGGGGCAAGGTTTTCCTGGAGGGAAAAGAAATCACCGGGATGCCGACCCACCGGATCGCGCGGATGGGCATCGGCCGGACCTTCCAGATCGTCAAGCCCTTCATGAACATCAGCGTGGAGCGCAACATTTTGGCGGCCCTGGGCAAAGATCGGATGAAAGGGATCTCTCCCGCCCTCCTGGGGATCGGTCTGGGAAAAAGCCGGGAAGAGGTGCGCCGCCTTCTCCGCTTGGTGGGGATCGAGGGCTCGATCGGGCAACCGGCCCGCACTTTGACCCTCGGGCATCAAAAGCGGATGGAGATCGCCCGGGCTTTGGCCTTAAGGCCCAAACTGCTTATGCTCGACGAGCCCTTTGCCGGCCTGAGCCAGGAGGAAATACGGCCGTTGGTTCAGGTGATCAAAAAATTAAGGGCGGAAGGGGTCACCATTCTGCTCATTGAACACAATGTTCCCTTTGTCATGGAAGTGTGCGACCGGCTGGTTGTCCTGAATTTCGGGGAAAAACTGTGTGAAGGAACACCCCAGGAAGTCCGCAGCGATCGGCGGGTGATTGAGGCCTACCTGGGGAGCTAAGATGGTTTCGTAAAAAGCCCAGCTGCTGCGTTGCGCGGCAACTTCGTCATTGCGGCCCCTAAGGGGCCTCATTCCTCAGTTTTTGCGCGCCTTGCATCTGGAGCTTTTTACGAAGCCATCATCCCGCGTACTTTTTGATAGATCATCAAAAAAAGCTATGCTCAAAGTTGAAGAATTATCGGTTTTCTACGGCGATTACCAGGCGGTGAAAGGCATCTCCTTTGAGGTCGGCCAAGGGGAGCTGGTGACTTTTATCGGGGCAAACGGCGCCGGGAAAACATCGACCATCCGCGCCCTCCTCGGCTTGGTGGAAGGCGTCAAGGGCCGAATCCGGTTTCATGGCCGGGACGTGAGCCAGGCGCCCTCGCATGTGCGGGTCAAGGAAGGAATGGGTATGATTCCGGAGGGCCGCAAGATATTTCCGGACCTGACGGTGGCCCAGAACCTGCGCCTCGGGGCTTATTTCATCAAGGAGGCTTCCCGCCTGGAGCATAACCGGAAATGGGTCTACAGCCTTTTCCCGGTTCTGGCCCAAAGGGAGAATCAGCTGGGCCGGTCCCTTTCCGGAGGGGAGCAGCAGATGTTGGCCATCGGCCGGGCTTTGATGGGCGAGCCCAAGTTGCTTTTAATCGACGAGGTCTCCATGGGCCTCATGCCGATCTTCGTCGACCGGGTTTTTGAACTCATCAAGAAAATCCACTCCGAAGGGATGACCGTTCTCTTAGTGGAACAAAACGCGAAAAAGGCCTTGGGCGTGGCCGACCGCGGCTACGTTCTGGAAACGGGAGCGATCGCTCTTCAGGATACCGCAGCCAACCTTGAAAAGAACCCGCTCATTGTCAGCGCCTACCTGGGCGGGAATGAATTATAGCCATGGATTCCCACGGAAAAAATATTTTTAATGAGCTTCAATCCTACGTGGATGCTTCGCTCCAAGAGATCTCCGGGGATTTAAAGATGATGATCTCGCAAAAAGCTCCCGCTGCAAGGCGTGCAAAAATTGAGGAGTGAGGCCCGCTTACAGGTGCGCCGCAACGACGAATTTGCCGGGCAACGCCACCGCTGGACTTTTTATGCGACCATCACTATTTACTGGTGAGGATCCAATAGATGCCTTCATCCTGCGAGGAATACCGGGGTTTTCAGCAATTACTTGCCTTAAAGAGACGTCTGGCTGGAGCGAAGCTGGAAACGGAGGAGAGAGAGGAGATCGAAAGGCTCATCCAAGAGCTGGAAAGAAAATTAAAAATGTGAAGCGCAAATTCCGGGGACATTATCCTGGATTCCTGACTGAATGCGGAAAGCCTCAGCACCATTTCGACCGATCCTCCCTTCCCCTGAGCTTTTTCGTTGGCCATCATATAATTGACAAAATCATATCGATCATGATATTGTAATACAAAATAGATCGATGGAGGTATTGGCATGCAATCAGTAACCGTATCACCAAAATATCAAGTCGTTATACCAAAAACAGTTAGGCAGGCATTGAATCTTCGTCCGGGTCAAAAAATGCAGGTTGTAGAATATGCCGGACGTATTGAACTAATACCGGAACGCCATATCAAAGAACTCCGTGGATTCCTCAAGGGCATCAATACTGAATTCAAACGAGAGGAAGATAGAGTATGAATATCGTAGATTCTTCCGGCTGGCTTGCATACTTCGCAGATGAGCCTAATGCCAAGCATTTTCTGGGCCCGCTAAGTGATTCGGCGTTGCTTGTTGTTCCAACGGTAACGATATACGAGGTATTCAAGGTGATTCTCCGGGAGACCAGCGAGAATGAAGCACTGCAGGCGGTTGTTGCTATGCAAAAAGGAACGGTTGTGGATCTGAGCGCACCATTGGCAATCGCCGCTTCAAAGCTGAGTTTGGAGCATAATCTTCCGATGGCGGACAGTGTCATTCTCGCAACGGCACAGGAATTCAAAGCCATTCTCTGGACCCAGGATTCAGATTTTAAAAATATAAGGAATGTGAAGTATTTTCCCAAGAAATAATAAATGGCCAACCAATGAATCTACCAGACCTTCGTTCCTCGGGCCGGTGATTTTTTTGTGGGACTGCTTAGGACGGCAATCTGGGATTTAAAGGTTTTTGCAGTAACTTCCTTCGGGGAATAAGAAAGGAGCGGGATATGAAAAGAAACAATTTTGTTTGTATATTCGGTCTCGTTCCAATTTTATTAGGATCATTTGTTTGGATAAAACCATCTTTTGCTATTACCCCACAAATCGAAGCCGGAGGTTCTCATACCATAGCTGTGAAATCGGACGGAACCCTTTGGACCAGGGGTGATAATGGAGCCGGCCAGCTGGGGGACGGAACGAATAGCGACAGGGATATCCCGGTTCAGGTTTTTGCAAACAGCACCGACTGGGTTAGGGCCTGGGCGGGAGGCGGCCACACCGTGGCCTTTAAAGCCGATGGAACCCTTTGGGCATGGGGAAATAAGATTAACAGGAGCCTTGCCCAAGCGCATTTCTTGGGACAACCGGTTCCTTTTTGACCCGGTTAGTTTCGGAGCGAAGGAGGGTAGGAAATCGGGACTGATCCATCTCTCCCATGCGAATATTTAGGCAGCATTTCAGTTTCCTCGGGGGAAATTACCGTGCAGATCCTCGATTTTCCCGGCCAACCTGAATGATTCCTCTTTTTATGACCGTCTCGACCGCATTGTTTCCCAACCGATAGATCACATCCTCGAAGGTCGATACGTCCCAAATCTGAATATCGGCGAGCTTTCCCGGTTCCAGGGAGCCCCGGTCCTGGTCCAACCCGAGCGCTTTGGCTCCGTTCAAGGTGGAGGCGATTAAGGCCTCTTCCGGAGATAGGTGGTAAAGGCGGCAGGCCAGCATCATCACGAACTGCATGGACTCGACCCAGCAGGCCGGGCAGATGTCCGTCGCCAGGGCGAAGGGTCATGCCTTCCTCCAGCATCGCCCGGGCGTCGAAGGGGCGGGGGTGCTGCACGGCAAAATCCAGTCCCGGCATGATGACGCCCGATCACGCCGGCCTGGGCCAATTTTTTCATCTGGGCGCGGGTTGTATAATTCAGGTGGTCGGCGGAGAGCATCCTCATCTCGGCCGCCAGGTCGGAGCCGCCGATCCCGGAATAGGCGTCGGTGTGAATCTTGGGAACGAGACCGGCGACCCGGCCGGCTTCCAGAATCTTCCTGGATTCCTCCACGGAATAATAGCCTTCGTCGCAATAAACATCGCAGGCTCCCGCCAACCCTGTCTCGGTTACCTGAGGGATCAGGTCGTGGATGATTGTCTCTATGTAGCGTTCGCGGGAGACCTCCGGGGGAAAATCATGGGCCCCGAGAAAAGTGCTGATGAGGTCTACGGGTTGAGAAAATTGCAGTCTTCGGTTCACCTCCAACATTTTCATCTCCTGCTGGAGACTGAGACCGTAACCGCTCTTGCTCTCGGCGGTCGTTGTGCCGGCGCGGAGCATGCGGTTCAGACGCTGCGAGGCGCTTTCCGTCAACTGTTCGACGGATTCGGCTCGGGTCGTCTGCACCGTGGCCAAAATTCCCGTGGGAATTCCCAGAGCTTTCACCTCGGCCGCAGTCCGAGTCATGCGCAAAGCGTACTCCCTGACCCGGGATCCGCCAAAAACGAGATGGGTGTGACAGTCGACAAACCCAGGGGCGACAGTCTTACCCGTCGCCTCCACAACCTGGGCGTCGGCGACATCCACGTGCGACGCAACATCCCGCGCCGGGCCGACCGCGAGGATCCGCTCTCCGGCGATGGCCACGGATCCATCCCGAATTCGCCCAATCAAATCGTTCCCATTGGGTCGGCAAGTGAGAACTTCCGCAGCCCCGGAGATCAGGAGGTCGGCCCGGGGCTTAAGGGGAGAATCAGTCTTTTTCACGGGTGTGCGCTCCCCGGCGGTCTTTCGCCCCTTCCTGCGGGCCGAAGGTGGCCTTCGGGCTCCACCACAGCGGAACCTTGATGGCCTCTTTGGTAAGCGGGCCCCGGCCCTCGGCGGCGGCTTTCGCAGTGGGGTAGCCGGCCTGGGCGTGGCGGACGACCCCGATTCCGGAGTCCGTGGTCATGCAGGCCTCCAGGCGGAGGTCCGCTTCCTCGCTCCCGTCGGCGATCATGGTCACGCCGGTGTGCACGGCTTCGCCCATGGAGTAATTCGCCTGGATGGCGACCAGGTCCGCCATGGCCGCCGTATTCAGGAGCGCGTTGAGATACGGCCAGTCGGAGATCAAATCCCCCCCATCGAGCATGTTTTCGGATTCGAAGGTGGGGTTGACGATGGATCCGGAATCCAAATTATCCCGGGAGAAAGCGACCGGGCCGGAGACGATTTTCTTCTTGATCAGTTCGTTCACGCGCAACCCGAAGGCCTTGCGCTCGCCGAAACCCAAATAGCAGACCCTGGCGGGGAGCGCTTCGATGGGCAGGTGGGCTCGGGCAAGTTTTACCCACTTGGTGGTCACGGCGTCGTGCGGGAACATCTCGAGGACCAGGTCGTCCAACTTGGCCAGATCGGAGGCTTCCCCGGAAAGGCAGGTCCACCGGAAGGGGCCGCGCCCTTCGCAGAAGAGCGGCCGGATGTAGGCGGCGACGAAGCCGGGAATGCGCATGGCTTCGGCTTCGGGCATGCCCGCATCCCGGCATTCCTTGCGGATCGAGGTGCCGTACTCGAAGACCTGGATTCCCCGGGCGTGGAACGCGTTCATGGCGGCGAGCTGCTTTTTCATCGACTCCCGGGCTTTGGCAAAATACGCAATGCGGTCTTTCTGCCGGGCCTCTTCCGCCTCCTCGGGGGAATACCCCTCGGCGATATAGGAGACGGGGTCGTGGCAGGGACACATCTCGGTGACGATGTCCGGCTTGAAATCCTTCTGCAAAGCGAGCGGGAACAGGGTGGCCGCATTGCCGACGACCCCGATGCCCAGGGGCTGTTTGCGGGCGGCATACTCCTTGGCCATGGCGACGGCTTCGTCCAGGGATTTGGCCAGGACATCGCAGTATTTTTTCTCGATGCGCTTCCGGATGATCTTCTCGTTGGCGTCCACATCGATGCAGACCCCGCCGTGCATGTTCATGGCGCGGGTCTGGTTGGCGCCCATCCCCCCCATGCCGGCGGTGAAGAGGATCCGGCCGACCAGGGAGCCGTTGAAATGAAGCTTGGCAATGGTTCCCAGAGTTTCGAAGGTCCCCTGGATGACCCCCTGCGTGCCGATGTACTCCCAGGGGGCGGCGGTGTATTGGGCGAACATGGTCAGGTTTTTGTCCTGGAGGTCATAGAAGATTGGCCAGGTGGCCTTCATGATGTTCGTGGTGGCCATCACGACGCGGGGCGCCAGGCGGTGGGTCTTGAAAACGGCGACCGGCATGCCGGACTGAACGGCCAGAGTCTCATCGTTCTCGAGGTTCATCAGAGATTCGACGATCGCATGATAGGATTCCCAGTTCCGGGCGCACTTCCCGATGCCGCCGTAGATCACCAGAGCGCTCCGGCGCCTCGGCGTTCTCCATGTTGTTCTCCAGCATCCGCAACAAGCATTCCTGCTTCCACCCTTTACAGCGCAAGGTGGGTCCGCGCTGGGCCTTCACCGAATAAAGAATTTCGTTTTTCATGGGTCTCCTCTTTTATTGATGGTCTAGCGAAATTATCACGGCGTGGCGCTGCTTCGCCCCGGATTAAAAAGATTTTGGCATCACTTGTGGGCACGCTGCGTTGCCCATAACGGCGCGCATCGCCCCAATGAAACCATCGATTGCGCGACTTTTTGAGCATCATAATAAAAAGGCGGATTTTTGAAAAATTCCATCCTGGTGTGTTGCAATGCTGCAATTTGTATTGTTGTCATTTTGCAGTTCGATCTTATGGTTTTTAACCATACGCTCTATGCGCTTTGCGATCCTCATCCGATCAGGGCGTTTTCAATGATCTGGTCCATGGAAAAATCATGCACCTGGAGGTAGTGCTTCAGGACTTCTTCCAGGGCTCCCAGAGGGACCGGCCCGACCAATTCGGTCCCCGCCACATTCACGCCGTATCGGGCGGCTTCGGAACGGATCGTTTCGAAAACGCGCGGGATGGAGGTCTTCTGGTAGTGAGTCAGGTTCATGGAAACCTGGACCATCTTCTGGTCCGCGAGGGCGAGACCGATGGCCCTGACGAAACGATATCCGCCGTTGATGTGGCGAACCGCCTTGGCGATCTTCTGGGCGATCTCGAGGTTTTCGGTGCGCAGGTTGACGTTGAAGGCCACGAGAGGGAATCTCGCCCCGGTCACCAACCCGCCGGATTTCGGGTTGAAAACACCCGGTCCTTCATCCGGGGCCCATTCGGGGGATTTCAATTTCTCCGGCAGGGCCTCATATTCCCCCTTGCGGATGTCGGTGAGGCTTTTCCTTTCGGGGCGAGCGGCCGCATCTTCATAATAGTAAACCGGGACGCCCATTTGACCGACGAATTTTCCGAACCGGCGGGCGATTTCCACGGCCTCCTTGGTTTCCACGCCGCGGATGGGGATGAAGGGAACCACATCCACCGCGCCCATGCGCGGATGGGAACCATGGTGCCGGGACATGTCGATCAGCTCGAAGGCCTTTTTCGCCATGGCCTGGGTGGCCCTTAAAACCGCTTCGGGCTCGCCCAAGTAGGTGAGCACCGACCGGTTGTGATCCGGGTCCGAGGAGACGTCTTGGATTTTGACTCCGGCAACCTGTCGAATTTCTGAGACCACCTGCTCGACGACCTCCAGGTCCCTTCCTTCACTGATGTTGGGAACACACATAAGAATTTTCATAATTCACCCGGTTTTTTAAATTTAAATAACACTATAGATAATTTCATTAAGAACTATTTTAGCATAAATTACGGACCGGAAGGCGGCGCGATTCTCCATTGGCAAATATTTTTAATCATGTTATGGAATAAGGGAATCTTGAAAGAAACGCCGGACTTTCCCGGGCGACAGGGGGGCAGGATGGAACTGACGACTTATGAAAAAGAGATGCTCGCAGGAAAATACGGCGAAGGGAATGCCCTGGCCATGAAAATTCAGGTGGGCATCGGCGAAACCTTCGACGCCGGGCGGATGGTGTCGATCACTCGCGCCCACGTGGCCTTGAGCGCCCAGGATGCGGATCTGTGGTTCGTGGAAAAACTCCTGAACAAAGGCGCCCGGTGCCGGATATCGCCCACGGTAAATCCCAGCATCGATCTGGCCTACCTCAACGAACATCTGTTTGGAATCCCCAAGGAAGGGATCGATATAGTTACGGCTACGAATGAAGCCTACCGGAAGATCGGAGCGACTTTGACCTTCGATTGCACCCCCTATCTCCAGCAAAATATTCCGGCTTTCGGTGAAATCGTGGCCTTCTCGGAGTCGAGCGCCACGCCGTACGTGAACTCGGTTTTGGGCGCCCGGTCGAACCGGGAGTCTTCCCAGAGCGCTTTGTGCGCGGCGATCACGGGGCGAGTGGCCGAGTACGGACTTCTGTTGGACGAGAACCGCAAGGGAGAAATCCTTGTGGAGGTGAAGGCCCGGGTCGAGGATGACTTTGACTACCAGCTCTTGGGCTGGTGTTATCCTTTGAAACACAAAGGGCTCGAGGTCCCGGTGTTTACGGGCATAAAGAAACGGCCGACGCCGGAGGGCTTCATGAATTTCGGCGCGCAGCTGAACACCTCCGGGGCCGTCTCCATGTATCATCTGGCGGGGATCACGCCGGAAGCGCCCGATCCGGAGACCGCCTTTGGGGGAAAGCCCCCAAAGGAAAAGATCACGATCTCCGATGAGGATCTGCAGAAGGTCCGCCGGCAAATCTGCGGCGAACCCGGCAAAATCGATTTTGCCATGTTCGGCTGCCCCCACCTTTCCCTGGCGCAGGTCGCTCAGATTGCCCGGATTTTAGAGGGACGGAAGCTGAAGGCGGATTTTTGGGTCCTGACCAGCTCCTTGACCAAGGAATTGGCCCGCCGCATGGGCTATCTGCAGGCGATTCAACGGGCCGGCGGGCACGTCGTCGCCGACACCTGCATCGACGTGCCCCCCTGCTGGCAGCCGTACTACGGGAAAACGGGGGTCACGGATTCGCCCAAGTGCGCCTACTACAATGAAATCCGCCGGATCAAATTCATCATCCGGCCCCTCGAAGAATGCGTGGAAGCCGCCATCAAAGGGGAGGTGTCGCGATGAGCTCGGAAAGCAACGTCTCTTTGAAATGCCGCAGGATCGCCGAGGGGAAGGCCGAGGGCGAAGCGATCGTTTCCGCGGATGCCATTTGCTTTTACTTAGTCGAGCCGGAAACGGGCCTGGTGATCGAAAAGAATCACTCCCTGGAAGGGCAGAGCATCGCCGGAAAAATTTTGGTGATGCCTTCGGGTAAAGGGAGTTCGGTGGTGCAGGCCGACGGCCTGTACAAACTCATGAAGCACCACAAAGCTCCGAAAGGGATGATCGTGGAGTTTCCGGATCCGGTCCTGGTTTCCAGCGCCATCGTCATGGAGATTCCCACCGTCATGAAAGTGGACAGGAAATTTTATGAAACCATCCGGCCCGGAGATTACCTTCAACTGGACGCGGACCAGGAGACCGTGACGATCCGAAGAGAATAAAAGCGGATTGATTCTCCTCAATATCCTCCTCTCCCCCTCGGGGAGAGGATTGAGGTGAGGGGGAGACTCAACGGAGCGCCCTCACCCTTGCCCTCTCCCGCCGGAGGGAGAGGGAACAATTGACAGCATCCCAGGGAAAGGATGAAAATTGGCTCTGAGAAATATTTCGCTACCCTATGGAAATGACTCGCTGACCGCGCAGATTCCGGAAGACCTGCTCCTGTTTTCGGGAGAGATGACGCCGCTTCGGGCGTTGGAGAATTTTGACGAGGATCTGCGCCAGAAGTTCGACCGGCCCATCGGGTGCCGCCCCCTGAAGGACCAACTCTCGGTTCGGGATCGCGTGCTCATCCTCGTCGAGGACAATACTCGCAACACCCCGGTTAAAAAAATTCTGCCCGTCCTCCTTGCCTATCTGGAAAAGGCGGGCCTTCCTCTCGCGAACGTGGAGATCCTCACGGCACCGGGCACCCACCGCCTGATGACCGAGAAAGAGCTGACGGAAAAAATCGGGGAAGGGATCGCCCAAAAAGTCAGGGTGTCCCAGCATGATTTCCGGGATACGCGGGCAATCGTCGATTTGGGCGCGATCCAGGTGGGGCAGAGCCGGATCCCGGTGCAGGTGAATCGCAAAGTCCTGGAGGCCGATTTCCTCATCGGCATCGGGGATATCGTCCCGCACTCGGATGCGGGGTTTTCCGGAGGGGCGAAAATCGTCCAGCCGGGGGTCTGCGGATTCGCCACGACCGCCGCCACCCATATCGCCGGCGCCTTACTGGAGGAGATTCCCCTGGGGGAGGTCGCGAACCCCTGCCGGCTGGGGATGGAAGAGGTGGCTCGCCAGGTGAATCTGCGGTTTATCATCAACGTGGTCAAGAACTTCCAAAATGAAGTGGTGGAAGTCGTCACGGGAGATTTTGTCCAGGCCCACCGCCGGGGGGTCGTCACGGCCCGGAAAAGCTTTGGGGTTTCCATCCCGGCTTCAGCGGAGGTGGTCATCGTGAGTTCCTACCCTTGCGATATCGATTACTGGCAGGCGGAAAAAGGCCTGATCTCCGCCTATTTCACCGTCAAAAAAGGCGGGATCCTCATTTTTGTGGCCCCCTGCCCGGAGGGCCTGGAGCACAATCACCCTCGGCTCCGGGACTGGCTGAAAATGAGCTATGCGGAGGCCTGTGCCGCTGCCCGAAAGATTTCCCCCGAGGATACGCAGGCGGACTTGATCGCCGCCGACCTGGCCATCTGCAACGCCCGGATCCGGGAGAAGGCGGAGGTGTATCTGGTATCCGGCGGTCTTGACGAGGAGGACAGCGGGATTCTCGGGTACCGCAAATTTGCGACCTTGCCGCAAGCGGTGGAGAGCGCTTTAGAACGTTTTCCCCGGGGTCGTTTCGGTTTATTACCGCGGGGCGGCGACTGTTTGCCCATCCTTGCTTCACCGGAATCCTTCCGATGAAAATCGTGATTCTCGATGACGTCACCATCACGCCTGCCCAGGAAGAGCGGCTGGGGCGACACGGAGAAGTGGCGATCTTCACGGGGGTTCCGACCCGCCCGGCCGAGATTCTCTCTCGGGCCCACGGGGCCCAAATCCTGATTGCCAGTTGGACGAAGATCAACGCCCAGGTCCTGGAGAGCCTTACCCAACTTAAAATGATTTCCATCTGGGCCACGGGTTACGACAATGTGGACGTGGAAGCAGCGACCCGCCTGGGAATCCGGATTGCCCATGTGCCGGGTTATGCCACCGAGGCGGTGGCTGAACTTTGCCTTGGCCTGATGCTCGCGGTGATCCGTAGGATCGTTCCGGCCGACCGGGATGTGCGCCGGGAAAGGCGGTTGAATTGGAATCGATTCCAGGGGGCGGAATTAAAGGGGAAAATTCTCGGAATCCTGGGCACGGGAGCGATCGGCGCAAGGGTCGCGGAAATCGCCCGGGCCTTTGGGATGAGGCTCATAGCCCATGATCCGGTTCCCCGGAAGAGCCTATCCGATCGCTTCCAAATTGAATATTTGCCCCTGGCGGAGGTTTTGAGGAAAAGCGATATCCTCTCTCTGCACCTTCCCTTGACAGCGGAGACGAAGGGGTTTTTTTCAGTCAAAGAATTTGCCGGAATGAAGGCCGGGGCCGTTTTTATCAACACGGCGAGACAGGCGATTGTGGATCAAGACGTTTTGTTTAAGGCCTTGGAATCAGGCCAAATCGCGGCTGCCGGTCTGGATGATCTCGATCTCTCGCGGGAGAGCGGCCGCCGCCTCTTGGAGCTGGAACGAGTGGTCTTCACCCCCCATATCGGTTTTCATACTGCCGAGGCTATCGCCCAGAAGACCGATATTTGCTTCGAAAACGTCATTCAGTTTGTCCGGGGAAATCCGGTGAATATCGTCAACCCGGACCCGTCGGATCAGCGCTAAACCAAATGGAGGCCTACCCTTCAAAGACCATAGCCTGTTTCAGGAGGTGAACCCGCGCGGCAAGCTCTGCGACCACGCCGGGGTTTTTCAGGGAGCGGAGGTTGATTTCCACATTGGCTAAGCACCCGGAAAGACCGGCCCGGGCCAGATACCCGGCGCATTCCAAGTCCGAGGCGGCACTTTCATTGAAGCGTCTCCGCAGGTTCCCGAGGAGGGAAAGAACTTCCCGGCAGGCTTCGGCGTTTTCCAGAGGGGTGCGGGCGGCCTTGAGGACAGCCTCCTGGACGGCGGCCAGGCGTTTTTCTTTTTCGGCGGGGGTCGCCTTGGGAAGTTTGTAGGCCTCGCGAATCGCCTCGAAGGCCCGGGAGTCGGCGGCGCCGCCCTGATAGAGGCGGCGGGAGAAATCTTCGGCCTGCGCGCTGATTTCGCGGTAAAAAGAGTCGCTTTCCATCCCGGGTTTGCCGAGGGAAAGCCGGGCAACCATGGAGACCAGAGCGGCGGCCATGGCCCCGGCAACAGCCGAGGCGGTTCCCCCGCCGGTGGAGTTGTCCGCCGGATCCAGAACCTTCAAAAAGGCGGCAAGCGGTTCATCCATCACTTCAACCTTCCCAGAAAGCCCTAAGGTGCGCTTTCCTTGGCTCTACACCCCGATCTTGAATATCCTCGGAACGATCATCGTGATCCACGGGAAATACGCGAAAACAAATAGAACCGTGATCAAAAGCAGGATGAAAGGCCAGATCGCCCTCGTCAGGCTTTCCATCGAGATACGGGCGACCGAACAGCCGACGAAGAGGCAGATGCCCACGGGCGGGGTGATCATCCCCACCACCAAATTGAAAACGAAGACAAACCCCACGTGCAGGGGGTGAAATCCCGCATGGGTTAGGATCGGCGCCAGCATCGGCGCAAAAAGGATGATGGCCGCTCCCGTTTCCATGAAGCAGCCCGTGACAAGAAGGAGGAGGTTTACGATCAGCATGAGGACATAAGGGTTATTGGAAATAGAGAGAAAGAACATCGAAACTTTTTCGGGAACCTGCTGGGTGGCCAGGAACCAGAGGACGATATTGGCCGTTCCGATGATGAACATGATAACCGAGCTGGTGATGGCGCAGTTCACCAGGATGCCTGGAAGGTCTTTCGGCTTCAAGGTCTTGAAGAAGAAGAAACCAAAAATGAAGGCAAAAAAGACGGCAATGGCGGCGGCTTCGGTGGCCGTGAACACGCCCGACATGATCCCGCCGAGGATAATGATGGGGAGGAGGAGGGCGGCCACGGCTTCCCGGCTGCCCTTCAGAATCTGCTGAAGGGTCGGTCGCCTTTCATTGCGGGGGTAATTTCGTTTCCGGGCATAATAATAGATTAAGGCCATCATGGAAAGTCCCATGATCACGCCCGGCAGGAGGCCGGCCAGGAAGAGGCCCCCGATGGAGACATTCATGGTAACCCCGTACACCACCATCGTGATGCTGGGGGGAATAATGGGGCCGAGAGTCGCCGCGGAGGCCACGACCGCCGTGGAAAAATCCGTATCGTACCCCTGCTTTTTCATCGCCGGGATCAAAACGGTCCCCAGGGCGGAGGCGTCGGCAACCGCCGACCCGGTAATGCCCGACAGGAACATTTCCGCCACCACCAGGGTATGCGCAAGCCCTCCCCGGATGTGCCCCACTAAGAGGTTGGAAAACCGAATCAACCGGTCGGTGACCCCCCCCAAATTCATGAGGTCCCCGGCCAGGATGAACAGCGGAATGGCCATCAGGGAGAACATATCCATGCCGTTGAAGATTTTTTGGGCGACTAAAAAAACCGAGTACTCTCCTTTGGCCAAGACCACCGCCAAGGAGGACAGGCCGAGACAGAAGGCAATCGGCACACCCATCAAAAGCGTAACCGCAAAGACAGACCCCAGGATGAGGAGAACCATGAAGCGCCCTTTATTTTGCCCAGTCCTCGACGATGGAGTTCAAGAGCTGGATCAGCATGAAAATCCCCCCCACAGGGGCGGATAAATAGGCATAAAACATCGAAAAAAGCAGAGCCGGGGAATCCTGGTCCCGAAGCGCCCAGGCCACCTGGAGGCCCCCGATGGTGAAAAGAATCAGGAAGAAGAGCATGGAGATCTTGGCTGCGAGCGTAATCGCTCTTTTCGGACCGGGGGCAATGAGGTTGACGACAAATTCCACGCCGATGTGCAGACCGTACTTGAGGGCAAGGCTTGCTCCCAGGAAGGAAGCCCAGATCATGAGATATCTGGCGACCTCCTCGGACCAGGCGAGAGAATAGAGAAAAAGATAACGCAGGAAAACCTGAATGATGATAATGACCGTCATGGCGGCGACGATACTGACCAGGGCGTATCGAACCGCCTTTTCCGAGATTCGGCTGATCTGGGCTGAAATTCGCGGCAGCTTTCCCATGTCGGGCTCGTTAGAAAAAGGGGGAAGGACAGCGCTTCCCATCCATCCCCCCGCTCATTTTCAGTAGGTTATTCTTTCTCCGCGTCCTTTGCCGATTTCAAGGCCTGCTCGATCCATCTCTTGTCGAGCTTTTTTTCGGCAAAGGTCTTTTCCAGGAATTCGATCACCGGTTTCTGGGATTTCTCTTTGAAAACCTGGCGCTCCTTCTCGTTGGGAACGTAAATCTCCATCCCCTTGGTTTCCAGGTTCTTGATGGCGTTATAGACATTCCGCACGTTTTGCCCGCGGTTGACGGCGAGAGTCATTTTGGTGGCATCCATCACGATGTTCTGCAGATCAGGGCTCAGGGAGAGGAAGAACTTGTCGTTCATGATGAAGGGGAGAAAGCTGTAAATGTGGCCGTCCATGATAATGTATTTCGTGATCTCGTTGAACTTCATGGACTCGATGAGGGAAATCGGGGCCTCCCAACCGTCCACGACCCCCTGCTGCAGGGCCATGTAAACCTCCCCCCAGGAAATCGGGACGGGATTTGCCCCCAAGGAGTTTACCAGCGCCATGTAAACGGGGGATTCCATGACCCGGATTTTCAACCGTTTTAAATCATCGGCGCTCTTGAGCGCTTTGTTGCGCGTGGAAAAGTGCCGAAACCCGTTTTCGCCGTTCCCGAGGCAGCGCACCCCGGTCTTTTTCCTCATTTCATCCATCAAGGCCTTGCCGAAAGGACCGTCCAAGGATCGATAGGCGACGGCCTCGCTCGAATACAGGTAAGGAATCCCGAGCACCATGATTTCGGGAAAGAACCCGGCCACGGGCCCCTCGGCGATCCAGGACATTTCGATCGTTCCCAGCTTTACGCCCTCAAACTGCTCCCGTTCCTTCCCGAGCTGATTGGAGGGGTAGATGTTCACCTTCAGCCGGCCGCCGGAGTTCTGTTCGACAACCTTCTTGAAGACGACGGCGCCGCGATGGAGCCCTTCCTCCTCGTCGGGCGGCATGCCGGTGGCGAGTTTGATCGTTATGGGGGCAGCGCCCAATTGGCCCGCCAAGATGAACGAGGTGAAAATAACCAACAAGAAAATTCCGAGCGGTGCTCCAATCCCTTTTTTGACCATCTTCCCTTTCTCCTCTCTCCGGTGGATTTGGTTTCTTATTGCCTCCAGGCTCTCAGCTTTCGATGGTTCCACTCTGAATAGCCAACCCTCAATACGTTCACTTGCGATGGCTTCCGATAGCAAAAGGGGATACAGATAAAACCTCATTTTAGGCAAACGTAGTTTACGAAAAAGCGGTTTGGGTGTCAAGAGCGAAAGGGTGAGAAAGGGTAAAACCGAAAGAAAACGCAAACCGGAGGTGAGCCGGAACCCCGGGGTAAATTTGTCCCCTTTTTATTAGCAGAACGCCCTGAAAACACCTGCTTCCCAGGAAGATAAACTGTTTCTCTTTTACCCAGGCGACATCTTCGAGAACGACGGGTTGATTTCCTTTGGCAGTGAAGTGGTAATGGGCCCGACGGTCCTTGACCCAGTGCCGGCGATCTTGAAAGAAGGGACGTTGTTGAAAATAAACACTATACTTTTTAAAAAGGACATGCTAAAAATACCGTATGCCTCGTCAAGCAAGATTGGATTCTCCGGGGACTCTCCATCATGTAATGGTTCGAGGGATCGAAGGGATCTCCATCTTCAGGGGAAATCTGGATCGGCAATCCTTTATTCAAAGGTTGAGGAATGTTTCGATAGAAACGGGAACAAGAGTGTTGGCTTGGGCCATGATGGAAAACCATGTGCATCTTCTGCTTTTCAGCGGAGTCAAGGGCATTTCTCAGTTCATGCGGCGCCTTTTAACGGGGTATGCGGTCGAGTTTAACCGGAGGCATAAGCGATTCGGGCATCTGTTTCAGAACCGGTTTAAATCAATTGTTTGCGAAGAAGACGCCTATCTATTGGAGTTGGTCCGATACATTCATCTCAACCCTTTGAGGAGTTTGGTTGTAAAGGATATGGAGCAATTGGAGGAATATCCTTGGACCGGGCATGGGGTTTTGGTGGGGAAAGTGGAAAATGATTGGCAGGAAAGGAAGTATGTGCTGGATTTGTTCCATGGACGAGAGAAGAGAGCTATTCGAGGGTATCGAGAATTTATGCGGAAAGGAAAGGATCAAGGGCGAAGGCCGGAATTGGTCGGCGGCGGATTGATGCGGAGCTTGGGCGGGTGGTCGCAGGTCCTTTCTTTGCAGGCGGCATTAGAGGGAATGGAGCACGATGCGCGAATTTTAGGCGGGGGAGATTTTGTCTCCGAAATCCTGAAAGCGGCAGACCAAAAGTTGCGGCGACAAATCAAAGCAGATGGAAAGGCGGAATCCATTGCGGCGATTCTTCAGAAGATTTGCTCCGAAGAAAGGATTAGAGAGGAAGATTTGAAAAGAGGGAACCGGAATCGAAAAATATCTCAGGTGAGGGCGGAGGTTGCCTATCGATTAAATCATGAACTTGGAATTCCAAAAGCCGAAATTGCGCGGCATCTTGGCGTTTGCACTTCGGCGATTGCAAAAGCAGTTCGAAACCTTGAGATTCGAAAATAAGTATCATATTTCAACAACGTCCCCTTTGACAGGAAGAGAGGTAAAATGGATACGAAAAAAGTATGGAGGACACAAAAATATTATCGCGGACCTTCGGGCGCGCATCGCCGGGCGGTTTACAAGTCCATGGGGTACAACACGGATGATTTGAGCCGTCCGTTGATCGCCATCGTCAACACCTGGGGTGAGGTCTGTCCGGGGCATTACAACTTGGATCACCTTACCCGAACGGTGCGCGACGGCATCTGGAAGTCCGGCGGGACGCCGCTCGAATTCAATGCCATCTCCCAGTGCCCCACGGCGAGTCTCGGGGAACCCATGATGCGCTACGATCTGCCGACCCGGGATCTCCTTGCCTTTGACATCGAAGCGATCATCGAACAGCAGATCTTCGACGGCCTTGTTATTTTGGTTTCTTGCGACAAGGTGGTTCCAGGGGCTCTTCTCGCGGCAGCGAGGCTCGACCTTCCCGCCCTGATCCTCCCGGGCGGTTGCATGGAGGTGGGGACCTGCGAAGGAGAGCAAGTGACGCTGTCGGACCTGGATGAAATGATCTTTGGCGCCCTCCCGCAAGGCAAGGCCGACAAGAAAAAGATCGCCATGATGGAAGACGTGGTATGTCCCTCTCCCGGCGCCTGTTCGATCATGGGCACGGCCAACACCATGCAGTGCCTGGCCGAGGCCGTGGGCATGACCCTTCCCTTTGCGGCCACGGCGCGGGCGGTCTCGGCGGAGAGGCTGCGCCTGGGCAAGGCCAGCGGCGAGGCGATCGTGCGGATGGTTTTCAAAGGGCAGACGGCCCGCTCCATCATGGGGGCCAGAAACCTGGAGAACATGCTTCGCGTCTGCATGGCCCTCGGCGGGTCGACCAACGGGATTCTCCACATCCTGGCCTTGGCGCGGGAGCTCGGGCTGGGAAAGGAGATGAACATCGAAAAGGTGGAGCATTTCAGCCGCACGACCCCGGCCATTTCCAATGTCCGTCCCGTGGGGAAATATTTCCTCCCCGACCTTCATGAAGACGGGGGTATTCCCGCGCTCATGGCGGAGCTGAAATCTTTGCTCCACCTGAAGGGAAAAGGGGCGGACGGGCGGACGACTGCCGATTGGGTGAAACTCGGAGGGCCCAGATTGGCCGGACCCAGGCGCTCCATTTGCTCCGTTAAAAAGCCTCTCCTGACTCACGGGGGGATTGCGGTCCTGAAAGGAAACCTTGCGCCCATCAGCTCCCTGGCCCGGATGCTGAACAATACCATCCCTGCCCACCGCGGCCCGGCGCGCTGTTTCAACACCCAGGAGGATGCCGTGGCTGCCCTGAAGAAGGGGAAAGTCAAGGACGGGGAAGTTCTGGTTGTCCGCTACGCCGGCCCGCGGGGTGCCCCGGGTATGCCCGACACGTACGCCCTCCTGGCCACCATCGTCGGCATGGGCTTGGAAGGGAAACTTGCGGTGGTCACGGACGGGCGGTTCTCCGGCTTTGCCCGCGGTCTGGGCGTCTGCCAGATTTCTCCGGAAGCGGCCATAGGCGGTCCTCTGGCCTTGGTGAAGGACGGGGACGTCATTTCCATCGACCTGCCCGGCCGGTCCCTGACCGTGGACCTTTCCGAGGGAGAGTTGAAGAAAAGACGGGAGGGATGGAAACCTGTGAAACCGAAGAACGCCCCAGGTATCCTGGGCCTTTTCGGGGTGAATGCCGAGCAGGCCCATCAGGGCGCGAGGTTGGTGGCGAATCCCGCGCCGTGGGACGAGATATAATAAAACACGCGGAGAGCAAAGAGCATAGAGCATGGATAGAATCGTAAGGCGTAAGTCGCAAGTAGCAAGTGGATAAAAGAGAAAGATCGGCGGCATACCATGGACCCTTGAATCCTTGACCCCTTGTGGGGAACGAAGTTCATGGCCGGGGGGCATATGGGTGGGAAGATCGGGCTTTGCTTTGCGGAGGAAATGAGCGGTTACGTAGGGGAGGGAATTGAAAAGTTTGCGGAAGGGGAAAAGGCCGGGAAAGAAAAGAAACACAGAATAACTTTTGACATAAAAATATCCATCAAAGATCTCGACAAGTTCTGCTCTCTTTCGGGAAGAAGAGCGACTTTTGAAGGCACGCTTTCTTGCCCGTCCTTAGGGCGGGACCTTCCGATTCGCAACGGGGAATTTTCTTTGTTCGTCCCCGATCGCGAAACGGGCAAGAGACAGATGACGTATTCTTTTGCCTTTAACGGAAAGGATGGCAACGATTACTTTCTCTCGGGTTACAAAGTCGTTCACCATGAACCCCGGCAGTTTGATCTTCCCGATGACCTCACCACCCTTTACACCCGCCTTTACCGAGGGATTTCTTCGCAGGCGCCTCTCTATGGGGCGGGAATCCTGCAATTTCGCCTCTCCACCCTCCCTTTCATGCTTGCCTCTTTTCAGGTCATGGGGGCGCGGTCACTGGCGGAGAAGTTGAAAGCCGTAACCCGGTTCTATTCCTTTTGCTACGGGGAGATCCGGGATAACTACCTCTGCCGGGTGAGCCCGGTTTATCATTGCGAGTACGAAAATCTGGTTTTGAGCGGGGTTTTGCGCGGGGAGGGGGGAGAGGAGAAACCCTTCTTCTTTTTCTCGGGGGTGCACAGCAAGGATTTTCCCTGGGGGGATGGAGAAGTATTTTGGGATATCGGCCTGGCCATTCGGGAGGGGGAAACCAATTGGCGGAAATTTGTCCTGACGGACCGGGTCATCGCCGGGTTAAGCCTGGACGTAAAGGCAGGATCATACCGGTATAAAGGACCGATCTTCGAAATCGTCGAGGGGCACCGGGTTTTCAAAAGTGAACTGGATGCCCCGCAAAGCTCCGGCCGCCTTCGAAGGGCTGAGGCGGAGATCAACCTTTGCTTCGAGTCCCGGCCGTTGAAAACGGTGCACCTGCCTTTTTCCTTTCTCCCCCGTCTTCACCTCCTGCCCAAATATCTCCGGGAAGGAATCAGGGATTGGCTTCCCCATTTACGCACCCTGGGTCTTCATCTGACTCCCCACGATCTTCGCATTCTGGATGGCCAAATCGACCTCGTCGAAGGGGGTTCTCGAAACCGGTTTCAAATGATTAAAGAGGCGACCGGAGGTGAGGGAGAAATTTCCACCTTCCAAAACGTCCGCTGGCCGAAAATTTACTACAACTATTTTTGCGCTCCGGCGTCGTCCGGGAAAGAATGCCGGATCAAGATTCAAGCGGACGTTTTGCGCGGAAACCGCAAAGATTGGGTGGTGGACCGGGTTCAGGAAAAGTTAGGGAAGATGATCCGCTTCGCCGCCGCTCTCGATTTCCAGGTTGGAGAAAAGGGGATCCGGCGTTTGCCGCGCAAAAAGGAGAAATGGCAAAGGGCAGGCGAGCCGATCCTGGAAATCAATAACGATCATTTTCCAACGGCGGTTTTTCAGCGCCGGATCGTTGCGCTTACGGATGCCGAAGGGCGCGAGCGGCTGGCCTTAGAAGAGAACATGGACCCGCTCAACCTGGGGAGCATCCGCTCGGAACGGGTGGTGAAGGCGGCGGCCGTCCGGGGACCCGATAAGTTCGCCAACTTAGACGAGGTTCTGGAACAGACCGGTTTCTTCGGCAAGCTGAGAGAGGCCTGCCTCCGGGCGGGAAAGAAGGAAGAGGATCTGGCGATCATCGTCAAGCCGAACTTCATGTTCATGTATTCCACGAAGGACCGGTCTACGTTCACGGACCCGGAATTGATCGAGCATCTGATCAACCGGATCCATGAAAAGGGATACCGCAATCTTTCCTGCGCCGAGGCCCGGAGCACCTACGGCACCTTCTTCAAGAACCGGGAAGTTAAGACGGTTGCCGCGCATGTCGGGCTTTCTGGAAAAAATTATCGGATTATCGATCTTTCGGAGGATCTTGAAGAATATTCCTTTAGCGGGAAGCTTGGCAGGCATTTTGTCAACCGGGAGTGGAAGAACGCGGATTTCCGGATCATTTTCGCCAAAAACAAAACCCATTCCTACGCCTTTTACACCTTGGCGATCAAGTGTGTTTTCGGAGCCCTGCCCATGGAGAACAAATTCCGAGAATACCACCATAAGCGGGACATCTACTCCACCACCATCGAATTCATGAAGCGCTTTCCCATCCATTTCGCCCTGATCGACGCCCAGGTCAGCGCCGACGGGCCGTTCGGGATCTTTGCGGACAAGAAGCCGAACCCCACGGAGACCATCATCGGGAGCGAAAGCCCGATCGCGGCCGACTGGATCGGCGCCTCCAAGATGGGCTTGGACCCCATGGTGAGCGATTACATGAAATTGGCCGTGGAGGAATTCGGGAAGCCCCGAATCGAGTTGATCGGCGACCGTTCTCTCTACCCCGGCTGGGTGAATGTGACGGATGTCGTGCCCATGTTCGCTTCCGGGGTTCTGGACCGGAACTATTACTTCGGCAATCTTTTTTATGCCATCTTTGCCTACATGGAAGACTTCTTCCCTTATAAAGACCCTCGGCTTGGGGTCCGGCTTGCCCGGGTTCTGGCCGGCCCGTTGAAACCCCTGTTTTTTCAGAAATTGAAAAGGGGAAACCTCGATTCCGCGAGCAATAAACGCCTTTACGAGCGGCTGTCCGGCCTTGAGGAGAAGGAATAAAAAAGGATATGGAAGAACGACCCGAGGGGTATTATGGTTTTAAAAGACCGGAGATGGCCTTCTTTTTGCCCGCCGAATACCACAAAGTGCTGGAGATCGGCTGCGGGGAAGGCGAATTCACGGGGCATCTGAAACCGGAGGCCGAGGTTTGGGGAATTGAGCCGGAACCCCGGGCCGCGGCCGCAGCCGGGCGGAAAATGAAGAGAGTTCTGGTGGGGAATTACGAGGATGTTCACCGTGAAATTCCCGAGGATTATTTCGATCTCGTGATCGCCAACGATGTTATCGAGCACATGCCGGACCACGATGCCTTTTTCGTATCCATTAAGAGAAGAATGATCCCCGGAGGCCGGCTTGTCGCCTCGATCCCCAATGTCCGCCACTGGTCCATTTTGCGGGAACTGGTCTGGAAGAAAGATTGGCGTTATACCGACGCCGGGATTCTGGACAAGACCCACCTGCGGATTTTTACGGGAAGGAGCCTCAAGAGGACCCTGCAGGAGCATGATTTTGCCATCGAAAAATTCAACGGCATAAACCCGATGGAGTTTAACAGAAAATCCCTTTTCCCCTACTTTCTCCGCTGGATCACTCTGGGATATTACGGGGATATTCTTTATTACCAGTTCGGAATGTGCGTTCGGAAGAAGTAAAAGGCAAAAGGCGATGTTCTCGTAAAGAGTTCATCAGGGTTGCTTAAAGCGAATTCTGCGGATCGGATGAATCGAGATCCTTTCCCCGGAGGGATAGCCATCGGGCGTCGGCCAGGACGACCGAGGTCTCGACCTGCCTTTCGGGGATCGCCCAGTATTTCTTCAGGAGGAAGTTCTTCTCCCTTTCCGTGGTCCGGGTGAAACCGTGCTTCTCGTAAAAGGCGACGGCCCAGGTCGCCGCGGCCCAGGTGCCGATCAATGCCGGCTTAGAGGTTTGGCCCAACAGGAAGCGGAGAAGTTCCCCGCCGATTCCGCTTCGGCGGCGCCCGGTGCGCACGTAGGCATGCCGGATCAGGGTCACGTCCTGAACCTCCTGCAGGCCCATGACCCCCTGCAATTCCCCTTCCTCTTCGAATCCCCAGAATACGACGCCGTGAGCGATCTCGGATCGAAGCTCTTCCTTCGACATGTACGGTTCGTGCCAGCGGTCCGCGGGAATGACTCCCTTGTAGGCCTCTGCGGCATCGTTGATAATATCGTCCAGGGTTTGAAAATCCCGGTCAGCACATCTTCGGATCATAGGCCTATCCTCCTTTTCCGTGTTGGGCAAAGGCGGAGCGGGTCCATCGGGAGATGAAAACCAGAAAAAGGGACGGAAGCCATATCCACAGGAGTTCGCTTTTCACCACGGTCCATCCCCGCGGGCTGAAAAAAGAGCGGATCCTGATGGGAGAAATCGGGAGGGGAGTCCAGGGAAAGGAGTAGCGGGAATCGTCGAAGGGAAGGAATAAAGCGACGCCATAACCGCCGCTGTTCAGGGCATCGAGGAACCCATGGCTGGCGGTCAGCAGGAAAAAGAATAAGAAAAAAGAAAGGCCCCTTTCGGAAAACGGTTTGCGGCGGCGAAAGAAGAGAGCCATGATGGCCATACTCAGGATCAGGCTGAAGAAAAGGGAATGAAGAAATCCCCGGTGGGAGAAAAAAGGGTGGTAAGGCAACCGGTAGAAAAAGGAGATAACGTCCAGATCCGGGAGGACCGAGCAAACGACCGCCAGGACCCCCAAATACTTGGGGGCGCCGGAAGGTGCGAAGGCCCAAGCCGCGGCCGCGCCTACGGCCGCGTGAGTAATGGCTGATGGCATATCAAGAGTGATTTCTCATTCGAACCCCGGGGGCGGGACGAACCCCTGGAATTCTTCTTCCAGCAACCGGGCGAAATGGATGCAGGTCAGATCGCCGTATTGCGGGCCGATGATCTGGACCCCCACCGGAAGGCCGTTGGAGGCCAATCCTGCCGGGGCAACCGTCGAGGGCAGGTAAAAATTACCGGAGTATCCGGCCCAGAACATCTGGGTGGTGGAAGGCTGAGGCTTGCCATTGACCATGACCATCCGTTCCCACCGTTCTCCTTTTTGGTTGTGGGGAAAAGCGGTGGTCGTGGCCGTGGGGCAGAGCAAGAGATCGCATTCGCGGAAAAAATCAGCCCATTTCAGGCGCATTTTGTGACGGGCCTCGTTGACGGCGAGCCAGTTCCAGTGAGGCATCGTCTGGGCGCGGGCCGCCCGGGCTTGATAACTGTCGTCGGCGGGGTCGAGGGCTTCGGCGGCCCGAAGGCTTCTTTGGAACTCCTCGGCCGTCAGACGGCCGCAGGTCGCCGCGCGCAGGAGCTGGATGTAATTTTTATAGGCTTCCCGGGAGTCGATTTCGGGGCGGGCGTTCTCTTTCACCTTCACCTTTTGCTTTCTTAGGAAATCGGCGAGGGCGCGAAGCCGGCCCTGGACCTCCTCATCCACCTCGGCTTCCGGATCGGTATAAACGATGGAGACTTTGAATTCCCGGAGGGATTTTTTTGCCGGTTTCGGAAGGCGAAGCTGCCAGCCGGCGCCGTCGATATCATCCGGTCCGGCCATGATGTTGAGGGCAGTCGCCAAATCCTCGGCGCTCCTCGCCAGGGGGCCCACCACCGAAATATCGCTCTCCGATACCATCCCGGGAAGCGCCTGGCCGCGCGGGGAAGCGATCCCGTAGGTAGATTTGTGGCCATAGACGCCGCAGTAGTGGGAGGGATCGCGGATCGAGGCGCCGATGTCGGATCCGGCTTCGAGACCCGTGAGCCCGGCCGATAAAGCGGCCGCCGACCCGCCGGAGGAGCCGCCCGGAACTCGAGTTACATCCCAGGGATTATTTGTGGTTCCGTAAATCTCATTAAAACTCTGCCAATCGGCGAGATAAAGGGGAACATTTGTCTTTCCGAAGAGAACCGCCCCGGCTTTGAGGAAACGGTCGACGGCAAGGGCATTCTTCTTGGGATAGTTGTTGCGGTGAGCGGGGACGCCCCAGGTCGTGGGCATGCCCACCACGTCATAGGATTCCTTGATGGTCATGGGAAGGCCGTGGAGAGGCCCCCAGATGTCCCCTTTCGCCAGCGCCTTATCCGCAAGTCGGGCCCGTTTTCTCGCCGCTTCGCGATTTATAAAAATAACCGCGTTGATTTTGGGGTTGTAGCGATCGATACGGTTCAGGTAAAGATCGAGCAACTCCAGACACCCGATTTTCTTCCTGCGGATCGAGGAAGCCAATTCCTTGGCGGAACAAAAAGGCATGCTCTGCATTTTTCCTCCTGAAGAGACAATCCGATTTTTCCCTACATTTATGCACAACCGGAGCCAAATGTCCAAAAAAATTTTCAGGCACAACTTCCTGTTTGGGAGAAATTCGGTTTGATGGTTTCGTAAAGAGTCCATCTGCGGCGTTGTGCACTCCTCAGTTTTTGCGCGCCTGGCATGTAGGGGCACGCTGCGCGTGCCCGATATCGGGCGCAAAGCATCGCGCCCCTACAATTGAAACCATCGTTTAGCTGACTTTTACGAGTTCATCAAGGTTCCCACGAACCACTTATTACGCGATAAAAAATCATATAAGCCATCATAATAATTTATAAATTTATTATTTTAAGTAGTTCTTCTACATGCTTATTTCGTTGGCGAATAGTTTGGATACGAATATTCTTGACATTCCACCTGGATTTTTTTTAGAATGCCGACAAAAGATTTGAAATCCGGTAACTAATCCTAAAAAGGAGGCACCCATGAGCAATGGAACGTTTCCAATAAACATGCGGGATATCAAATTCATCCTGTACGAACAGTTAGGAATCGAGCGTCTCTGTCAGTTCGAGAAATACAAAGACTACTCGCGGGAAACCTTCGACATGGTCCTCGAAGAAGGGGCCAAAATCGCCACGGAAGTGATTGCGCCTCTGAATGCGACTTCAGATAAGGAAGGATGCACCTACGAAAAGGGCAAGGTCAAGGTCCCCGAGGGCTTCCATGACGCCTTCAAAAAATACTGCGAGGGGGGCTGGATCGCCGCGTCCGTGGACGCCGAGGCCGGAGGCCAGGGATTGCCGGAATCCATCTCCTTGGCCACGGCCGAGATGTTTGTCTCCGCCTGCTGTTCTTTCACCACGTATCCGGGCTTGACCCGGGGGTGCGCAAACCTGATCGAAAGCTTCGGAACCCCGGAGCAGAAGGCCCTTTTCCTGGAGAAGATGTACAGCGGCCAGTGGACGGGGACGATGTGCCTCACCGAGCCTCAGGCCGGGAGCGCCGTGGGGGATGTGAAATCCATGGCCAAGAAAGAAGGCGATCATTATCTCATTCAGGGGACCAAGATTTTCATCACCGCCGGCGATCACAATCTTACGGAAAACATCATCCACGCGGTCCTTGCCCGGACGGAGAACGCCCCTCCGGGCATCAAGGGGCTCAGCCTCTTCGTCGTTCCCAAGGTCCGGGTCAACCCCGACGGGTCTTTAGGGGCGCCGAACGATGTCAGCTGCGGCGGCATCGAGCACAAGATGGGGCTGAAGGGATCGGCCACGGCCACCCTCAATTTCGGCGACGAAGGGAAATGTCAGGGCTTCATCCTTGGCCAGGAAGGCCAGGGGATCCAGCTCATGTTCCAGATGATGAACGAAGCCCGTTTGGGGGTGGGCTTGCAGGGATTTGCCGTGGGAAACACCGCCTACCTGTATGCCTTGAAGTATGCAAAGGAAAGGGTTCAGGGGGTGGAGATCGAGAAGATGAAGGATCCGAACGCCCCCCGGGTGGCGATCATCAAACACCCCGATGTGCGCCGGATGCTTCTCACCATGAAATCCTATGCGGAAGGCCTGCGGGCGCTGATTTACCGGACGGCCTACTATGCGGACCTGGCCAAGGTGGCCACGGATCCTCAAGAGAAAGAGTACTGTGAAAACATGATCGATCTCTTGATCCCCATCGTGAAAGCCTATTCGACGGACATCGCCTTCCGCCTGACCGAGTGGGCGATCCAGGTCCATGGAGGTTACGGGTACTGCGGCGAATACCCTGTGGAGCAGCTTTGCCGCGACGTGAAAATCACCTCGATCTATGAAGGGACCAACGGCATCCAGGCGATGGACTTGGTGGGGCGCAAGCTCTCCATGAAGAAAGGCGCCCTGGTGATGGGTTGGATGAAAGAGATCAACGAGTTCATCGAAAAGCACCGGGCGCACCCGGCTTTCGGACCGGCCATCGCCCAGTTGGAAAAGGCCAAGAATACCCTGGTGAACGTTTCCATGCACTTTGCCAAGGTGGCCGCCGGAGGCGACCGTCTTTACCCCATGCTTCATGCCTGTCTCTATCTGGAAATGTTCGGGGAAACGGAGCTTGCCTACCTGCTCATGCACCAGGCCGTCATCGCCAGGGATAAGGCGGACGCCATTTTCCAGAAAGCCGGCGCCGCGACTCCGGAAGCGCAGGCCAAGGTGATGGAGGACAACGCCGATGCCGCCTTCTACACCGGAAAGGTCCATGCGGCCGAGTTCTTCGTGAATAACATTCTGACCCTGGGCCAGGGGAAGGCGACAACGATCCTGAGCGGGAACAAGAGCGCCCTGGCGATTCCGGAAGCGGCGTTTTGATGAAGCCGAGGAAGGAACGGAAACAGGTCGGTGAAGAGAGGAAGGAATAACGGGAGAGAGGGGGGAAATCCCCCTTCTTGATTCCTTTGAGTGTGTTGCCTTTGGGAGGCGGTTCTGAAAAGAACGGCCTCCCTTTTTTTAAGAAGAGGATTGGCCCTATCGCCGCCCCCCCTCCGCAAATGGGGAGAAAGCCTATCTATGTAACGGGGCGGAATTGAAGCGCAGATGGGCTTTTTACGAAGCCGTCATCATTGATGAACTCGTAAAAAGTCAGCTAAACGATGGTTTCAATTGTGGGGGCGCGAAGCAGCGTGCCCCTGCATGCCAGGCGCGCAAAAACTGAGGAGAGAGGCCCCCATCATTGAAACATCCCCAGTTTAAATCGAAACCAATTGAAGACCGCGATCTGGCTCGTAATCGGCAGGAAATTATCGGCATCCCAGCCCCAGAGATATTCCGGCTGGCCTTCGATAAACCATCGGTTCTCGGCGGGTCGGTAAAACGCCCTTTGGGCCGCTCCATCCCCGTCATAGTCTCCGGGAACCGGAAAACTTTGGTTCCCCCCCCAACCGTACTGCCCCAGATTTTCTCCCGGATAGCCCTTCACCAACCACTGGTTCGTCGGCACGTGGTAAATCGCGATTTCCGCCGCCCCATCGCCGTCGTAATCCGCCGGGACCGGAATCGATTCCGCTCCATTCCAACCGAATTGCCCCAAGTTCCCAACGCCATGCATGAACCATTGGTTCGTAGGAAGGTGATAAATGACCAGGTCCGTCCTTCCGTCGCCGTTGTAATCTCCGGGAAGAGGAAGGCATTCCGCCCCGTTCCAGCCGATTTGAACGGCCGCTTGTCCCTCCACGAACCAGCGGTTGGTCGGCCAGTGGTAGAAAGCGCGCTCCGTGGCGCCGTCTCCATCGTAATCGCCGGGTACGGGGATCGACTCCTCCATCCCCCAGCCGAATTGCCCCAGGTTTCCTCCCGGCACACTCTGAACCAACCATTGATTGGTGGGAATATGGTACACGGAGACATCCGTGAGGCCGTCGCCGCCGAAATCCCCGATCAAAGGCATAGAGTCGTTTAAACCCCACCCAAACTGCCCCAAGTTCCCCGTGAAAAAATTTAGAAACTGATTCGTGGGAAAATGATACCCGGAAATATCCGTGATTTTGTCGCCATTGAAATCGGCTTCCAAAACAGGGTTTTTTCTGCCCGTCGGCGGGCCGATGAAACGGCCAAGACTAAAGGGGTTGAGTCCCCCTGTGGGAATGCCGATCATGGCGCCGGTTGCCGCATCGATCGCGGAAAAAGTATGGCCGTTATAATTGGCCGCATAGATGAGGGTACCCGAAGGATTTACGGCCACGCCGACGGGGTTCAGGCCTACTGATGTGCTCCCGATCACGGTGTTGGAGGCCGTGTCGATGAGCGAGACCGTGCTGGCGCCTTGGTTGGCGACATAGACCCATGTGCCCGAGGGGCTTATGGCCAAGCCGGCGGGGCCGCTCTCCACATTGATGGGAGTCACCTCGCCGCTAACCGCGTCAATCACCGAAACAAGGTTGCTTCCCTGGCAGGCGACATAGACCTTCGTCCCTGAAGGGTTCACGGCGATGCCGAAAGGGCTCAATCCGACCGGTACGGTGCCGATTACGGAGTTGGCGGCCGTGTCGATGGCCGAGACGGTGCCGGTTCCTTGGTTGGCGACGTAGACCCTGGTGCCCGCCGGGTTCACGGCCACGCCCGTGGGACCGCCCCCCACCAGGATGGGGCTCCCGATCACCGTGTTGTTGGCCGTGTCGATGACCGAGACGCTGCCCGTCCCTTGGTTGGCGACATAGACCCTTGTGCCCGCCGGGTTCACGGCCACGCCCGTGGGACTGCCCCCCACCGGGATGGGGGACCCGATCACCGTGTTATTGGTCGTGTCGATGACCGAGACCGTGTTGCCGCCTTGGTTTGTGATGTAGACCCTTGTGCCTGCCGGATTCACGGCCACACCGGCGGGCCTGAGTCCGACCCCTATGGGGCTGCCGATCACGGTTTGGGTCGCCGTATCTACGACGGAGACCGTATTGCTGCCAAAATTGGTGATGTAGGCAAAGGGCGAAGCCCAGCCGTTCGTCCAGGCATTGAGAAACAGCAGGGCGATGGAGCTCCACAACCCGACCCTTTTTCCCATAGCATCCCCCTCTTTCTGCTAAATTTTTCCGACGCCGAAATTCGTCTGCACCCCGGAAGCGATTATTGGCTAAAGATCGCTCTTTTTCCCGGCCCGGGCAAAAATTCAGGAGCGGAAAAAAGGCAGAGATTCGAATCCAAGGATATTTCTGCTGTCGCCCTGCTCCATGAGGCCGGAAGCAAAGCACAGCTGTAAAATAGGCAAAAAATGAATAAGTGTCAATGGAAATTATCGGAGATGAGCGCTCCGGCAAATATCGGATTTGGCGGTCCTTATTTTTTGCCTGAAAACCAGAAAAGGGATTGCGGGAAAGCAAGAGGATATCGGATAATCTCCTAAGGATATCCGCCTTGCCGGAGGGGGAGAGAGACGGATCCCGACCCGTGACCGGGATCCGTTCTTTCTGCAAAATCTCGGTCCGAGATGGAAAGGTTTTCATATGAAGCTTTGGGCTTTTCTGCTTATGACCACGGTCTTCTGGGGGATGGCGGCCATTTTTGACAAACTGGCCCTGGGGAAAACAGCCCCGTTCACCGGCATGATGGTGCGGCAGTTTATTCTAACCGGCATCCTGCTTTTGGTCGGCGTGACCACGGGGCGAATCGGGAGCATGGCGACCCTGGACGCGCGCTCGATCGTCTTCTTCGCCCTGAGCGGGATCTGCGGCGGGGCGGCCGGGCTCTGGACGTACTATCACGCTCTTCGCCTCGGGGGGGCCTCCCTGGTGGTGCCGATCACCGCCACCTACCCGTTGGTTGCCGTCCTGTTGAGCTGGCTCATTCTGCAGGAAGGGTTGACGCTGTCGAGGATTGCCGGCACCGTCTTGATCGTGATTGGGGTTTGGCTGGTCAAATAAAATGACCGGGTAGCCTCCTTTGTTTTTTTTGCTTTTCCTTTTTTGCAATTCAGCAAACCCCTGCGCGCTCCGCGGTTCAGTTTTGCAATATTTTCTTCATGGTTTTCAGGATTTCCTAAAGAATCAGCGGCACGATGGTTTCGATTGTAGAGGCGCCCGACCGGACGCCCATTATCGGGCGAGGGCAACTCGCCCCTAAGTGCAAGGCGCGCAAAATTTAAGGAGTAGGGGCGCCGCAACGATTCACCCCGTTAGATATCTTCTCAAAAAGTTTTCTTCTTCAAAGATCAGAGGATTTTCCCCGGAGTCCCAGGATCGGGATTGTTATCCAACGGCGGGTGCGGCCGCAGATGGATACGAGACCATCAGTTTTCAGGAACTCGTAAAAAGTCGCTCAATCGATGGTTTCGTAAAAAGCTCCAGATGCAAGGCGCGCAAAAACTGAGGAGAGAGGCGCACTTACGAGTGCGCCGCAACGACGAAGTTGCAGCGCAACGCCGCAGATGGACTTTTTACGAGACCATCAGTTTTCATGGTTGACTATACCGGGTACTCGGGTTATGCTTTTCCCATGCAGGAAGGCGCTTTTGAGCCTCGGAGGCCGGAAAGAATGGAAAATACAGCCGTTTCGTTGATATACACCGACGAGAAATATGAGGTATGGGTCGATGCGGAAAAGGACAACATTACCCTGAGCATGACCGACCGAGGTGTAACCGTCCTGTTTACCCGGGATGAATGGCTGGAGTTCCAGGAAGTCATCGGCAACATCATGTTGGAAGAGGAACCGGAAGAGGAAGAGAACGAGTAAGCTGAAATAACTTGACGGAGTGTTGAGTTATTCGTTTATGAAGTCAGACAAGCGCCAGCTTTTGACCACGGTCATCAACGCCCGTAATATTCGACAGCAGATCATCTGTTCGAATTTTGCGCCCAAGGCGGACTTTTACTGCATCAAATGCGGGCAGCGTCGGCCTTTTGGGGGGGATTTGGCCCTGCAATATTACGGCAACCCGGGCGTGATCCTTTTCTGCAACGACTGCCTGATGAATTACGAGGAAAAACTCCGCGGGGAGTTGGGCTGGAGGCGTTGATCACTCGTGGACGGGGGCGCCCCTTCAACACGGTGGGGCTTTTCAGCCTTGACAAGCTCAGAGGAAAATGAGTATTATTTTTTCATTATTCGGGCCATTAGCTCAATTGGCAGAGCAACTGACTCTTAATCAGTAGGTTGAAGGTTCGATTCCTTCATGGCCCACCAAATATTTTAAGGGGTTATGTCAAAATGCCATAACCCCATTTTTTTATCATGCTACCCTAATGCTACCCAATTTTAATTTTTTCTCTCCCTCGCTTCGCCAAATGCCCCAGGACAGGACTTCGGTTCAGAGGCAATTAGGGGACGTTCATAATTTTATAACTTCCGTAGCCAGTTTCTGAAAAGAAAAACCTATTTGCTTTCGATATTCAAGCGCGTTATGCAATAATGTTGGCGAATCTCCGAGTTGTGATCATGGCATGATAGGTTCAACTGGCCTATTGACTTCTTCCTGAAACCTGAAGCCCTTTGCCACCATTTTATCATTTGCCTCCTTAAGTAAAATCAACGATAATTTTTATAGCGTCTGAAAACAGCCCGCGCTTATTCTCAAGAGGAAGGGGAGAGCAGGAACTTTATGATTTATAAAAAGGTGGAAATGGAACCGGATAAAAAGATCGCCCTTGTCGCCCATGACAACAAGAAACAAGACCTGGTTGAGTGGGCCAAGTTTAACCGGGTTCTTTTGGCTCATCACAAGGTGTATGCCACAGGTACGACCGGAACGATATTGGAACAGGAACTGGGCATCAAGATTAACAAACTCCAGAGCGGACCGCTGGGTGGGGATCAGCAGATCGGGGCCAAGATTGCCGACGGGGAAATCGATTTTCTGATATTTTTCTGGGACCCCCTTGAGCCGGTGCCTCATGACCCGGATGTCAAAGCGCTCCTCCGCATGGCCGTGGTTTGGAATATCCCCATTGCTTGCAACCGCTCTTCGGCTGATTTCATGATTTCCTCTCACTTGATGGATGAAGCATACGACCGGTTGGTTCCGGATTATGACGGCTACCGGGCGCGCAGGATAACCCGGGGGGAATGAACAGCCATGCCGCAGGGCATTTAAAGAGGAGGGAAAATGTATCCGGGAGAACATTTCTGGTGGGGAGGCTGGTGGATGTTTCCGATGGCGATGCCGATTATCATGATCATTGTCGCTCTGGTCGTTGTTTATTTCCTTTTTGGCCGCGGCGGCTATCGACCGCCATGGGATCGTTACCCTTCCGGGAGGGAGACGGAGACCCCCCTCGATATTTTGAAGAAGCGATACGCCCGGGGGGAAATCAAAAAAGAAGAATTTGACCAGATGAAAAAAGATTTATCCTGACCCAAATCGGGGCAGGGTCCGTGAAAGGAATTAATGGCGACGCTTCGGGCCTTCATAGGAGGAGCGAGAAGGACACTATGATCCGAAGATATCTCCTCCTGGCCTTCGCAGCTGCCTTGCTGCTCCATATCGGCTACCTGTACTACAAGGTAGGTCGGGTGGGTACCGGGGACCACTGGGAAGTTCCCTCCATCCTCTACGGCCGTCCCACGGAGATCCGTAAGGGGGACCACCTCGGGAACTTCCGCTTCGCCGAGCGACTGCATAGACTTTCCTACAGGAAAGTCATGGGAAAGCCGTCCACAGCCGGGACGTACTCTGAAGAGCAGGCGAAATTCCGGGTTTTCCTCCGTGACAACGGAACCGAAAAGTCTTTCCGCAAAAGCGGTCCGGTGGACATTTTCGTTCGTGACGGGCGGGTGGGGTCGCTGGTCTCCCCGGCCGGGGTGGAGCTGGAATCGATCCATCTGGAACCGGAGGAAATCGGCCGCATCATGGGCCCGAAGATGGAGTCCCGGCGCCCGGTTGCCCTTTCCGCCATTTCTCCTTTTTTCCAGAATGCGGTGATCGCGTCTGAGGACGCTCGTTTTTATTCCCATGTCGGGATCGATGTCCGTGCGATCGGCCGAGCATTGTTTACCAACCTCAAGGAGCAGCGGTTTGCTCAGGGCGGCTCCACCATCACCCAGCAACTCGCGAAGAACTTCTTCCTTTCACCAAAGAAGACCCTCTGGCGTAAACTTTACGAGGCCGAACTCGCGCTCTTTCTTGAATTACGGTACTCGAAAAAGCAGATCCTTGAGATGTACCTTAACAAGATTTACTTCGGGCAGGATGGCCCCCGGGGGGTCTACGGCATCGAAGAAGCGGCGGAATTCTATTTCTCGAAGCAGGCGAAAGATATTTCCCTTGAGGAGTCTGCACTGCTCGCGGGAATCATCCGCTCCCCGAACCGGTATTCTCTTTTGAAGGACCCAAAGGCGGCAAAGGAGCGGCGCAATGGGGTTCTGGCGCGGATGCGCCAGCTTGAGATGATTGAGGAGGGTGAGTTCCGCAGGGCGTCAAACGCGCCGGTGCGGATCCGGCCGCGCAGCGCGACCGCCCTCCACCTGGCATCGTACTTCATGGACTATATCCAGCGGACCACCGCGGCAGAATTGGGGGATGAAAAGCTCTACCGTACGGGGTACCGCTACTACACCACCCTTGACCCCACACATCAAGCGGCTGCCCAAGAGGCCGTCACCCGGGGTCTCGAGGAAATCGAGAAAATGGCTCTCCCTGCCGGAGAAACACTGCAGGCCGCGCTGGTCGCCGTGGATCCGAAAACCGGGGCGATGACCGCCATGGTCGGCGGGCGGGGCTACGGAGAAACCCAGTTCAACCGGGCGGCGGACGCAAAACGTCAGCCGGGGAGCGCTTTCAAGCCTTTCGTCCTCCTCACGGCGCTTTCGCTGTCGACGAAGGGCAAGGGAGATATGACGCTCTCTACGCTGGTGTCCGGCGAGCCGGTGTCCATCCCTACCCCCGAGGGAATATGGAGTCCGGCGAATTTCGATAGAAAGACCTACGGAAAGATCACGATTCGGAAGACGATCGAGGAGTCCGTAAACACCGCCACCGTCCGGCTGGCGAACGACGTCGGGTTGACGGAAGTTCTCAAAACCGCACGTGCGGCGGGTATCACCAGTCCACTCTCCCCCGTCGCTTCGATGGCCCTGGGGACTTTCGAGGTCACGCCGATGGAACTTGCCTATGCCTACACGACGATCGCCTCAGGGGGGATCCGTTTCGACCCGTTTCCCCTCTTCTCCGTGACCACGGCCGACGGAGATATCCTCATGGAGAAGAAGGTTCACCGGGAGTCGGCCCTCGACCCGCGAGCGGCATACCTTACCGGGTATGCAATGGAGGGGGTGCTGGAGCGAGGTACGGCAAAATCGGCAAAGATGTTAGGGATTTACTTTCCGGCATCGGGGAAGACCGGAACGACGGACGGCAACCGGGACTCCTGGTTCGTGGGGTACACCCCCGACGTGGTCTGCGCTGTGTGGGTGGGGTACGACTCCGGCGCAGATACGGGGCTGACCGGAGCAGGCGGAGCACTCCACATCTGGGCGCGGTTCCTGCGAGCCCTCTACCCCCAATCAGGACCTCTGGCCCAGATCCCGCCGGAGGGGGTGGAGACTGCTGTGATCGATTCCGAGTCCGGGTACCTCGCCACCACCTTATGCCCTCAAACGCTGCGGGAGGCTTACCTCACGGGGACGGCGCCGAAGGAAACCTGCCCCAGCCATCCTGTTAACCTGGTTGTGGATACCCTCCGCAAGGGAGCCCGCAGTATCAAGGACTTCTTCCGCAACCTGTTCAAGTAAGCGGCTCGATGTGCCGATCCAACCTTTCATTGTATTATTTTACGACCACGAGATTATAAACGATAATGAAAAGAAGAAGACCTGACTTTAGCATGGGAATAATATGGAAAAGCCATTGAGGGGCATAGAATTGTTGAAAATGATATGAGGGTTAAAAAACGTCCAACAGAAAATTGCGGAGATTATAGTGAACGGCAAAAGAAAGTAGTAATGGTGATGGGTCAAATTGTCCGGAAAATCCCCCCATCCCCCCTTTCGCAAAGGGGGGCAAGGGGGGATTTCGGGCTGTCCGTTCGCTCGGTTCTGAAAGATCGTTGCCGTCATGTCTACTTATTAAGGTCCACTATAATATCCTAATAGGGATAGTAATATTTTCTCTTTCTGTCAGTAATCCTTATTATTCAACATGCTTTCATGCTCTCGTATTGTAGGTGAAGGCGAGAATCGGACTATGAGCTTATTTGAGGCTGCCGGTCACATGGTGGAGGGTTCTCGGACTATCCAATCTGGCTTGCCGTGGCATGGCTTCTGTCTATCACAACTTCAAGAATCTGCAAATCTCTATTTTGATGATTTTGAGCAACGTCCCCTATTATAAAACTCATCAAGAATGACCGTGACATAGATCCCAGAAAATCTATATACTAAGGGTGATGATCTCATAAAGAGTCACCGGAACGATGGTTTCGATTGTATGCCAGGCGCGCAAAAACTAATTGTTGAAGAGAGGACAAGTTGCCACGTTTCTACGCGAAACGGGAATTCCTATCTTGTGAATTTATTGCTGACAGACCTCAACAATGGGGTCAATCTTAACCAGGGGAGGCGAAATGGCTTATCCGAGCATTTACCCGACAGGAACGACGGTTTACGACCCCGATCGGTGTTGGAGCGGGTACACAGTCTTTCAAGCGAAGGAGTTGGGGGCGGCGCTGATCGATATGAATGGCAATGTGGTCCAACTCTGGCAGGGGCTTCAGGGATTTCCCAACTCTATTCTTCCCGGTGGTTTTGTCATGGGAACCACGGGGGAAAGGGCTGTCGCCTACAGCTATCAGGACCAGATTGATCTTGTCCAGGTGGATTGGAACGGGAGGGTCGTTTGGAAATTCGATCGTTATCAGTATATCGAGGATCCTGGAGAGGAGCCGCGGTGGATGGCAAGGCAACACCATGACTTTCAGAGGGAAGGATGCCCCGTCGGCTATTACGTTCCAGGCCTGGAGCCATGGGTCGACAAGGGGAAGACTCTCATCCTTTGTCATAAAAATCTGAAAAACGGCAAGATCACCGAACAAACCCTGCTCGATGACACCTTCGTCGAGGTAACCTGGAAGGGAGAAATCTCCTGGGAATGGGTCTGCAGCGACCATTTCGAAGAAATGGGATTCAGCGAACCGGCCCGCAACATCCTATCCCGAAACCCCAATATCCGCAAACTATCCTCGGGAGACGTAGGGGACTGGATGCATATCAATAGCATGTCCATGCTGGGCCCCAACCGCTTGTATGATGGGGGGGACGGTCGCTTTCACCCCGAAAACATCATCTGGAGCGGTCGCCAGACCAATCTGATGGCGATCATCGATAAGAAAACGGGAAGGATTGTCTGGCAGCTGGGGCCCGACTACGATAAAACGCCCGCGCTATGCAAACTGGGATGGATCATCGGACAGCATCACGCCCATATGATTCCGAGGGGGCTTCCCGGGGAAGGGAATATCCTGATTTTTGACAACGGCGGCTGGGCGGGTTACGGACTGCCTAACCCCGGCTCTCCGGCCGGCTTCAACAACGCCATGCGGGACTATTCCCGGGTAATCGAGATCGACCCGGTCACCCTCAAGATCCTCTGGCAATATTCGCCGGTGGAAGCCGGCCATGAGCACCCAATGGAGAGCTCCAAGTTCTACAGCCCCCTGATAAGCTCGGCGCAGAGGCTCCCAAATGGGAACACCATGATTACCGAGGGCGCCGACGGCCGGATCTTTGAGGTCACCCCAAAGCATGAGCTCGTATGGGAATACATCAGCCCCTTCCAGGGAAAGTTGCGCAAGATCAACATGGTGTACCGCGCCTATCGCCTCCCCTATGAATGGATTCCCCAGCTCAATAAGCCCGAGGAAATCCCGATTTCCAAGGGCGATCCCACCGAGTTTTCACTGCGTGGAACCTCTTCTAAGATAGCCAGGCGGGTGGTCAAGATGGAAGGAGTGAAACCGTACAATTCGGGGTCGCCGCTCTGCGTCCTGCCAACCGATCGGTAAGCCCTGGATGCATAGGTACCCGCGATAAGTGGTTTGAGAGGATTGGAAGTCAGATGGGATGATAAATTTTCCATCCACGGATCACAGAGGTTTTCCGCTGAGGCATAGAAAGTTGGGAAACTCAATCGGAAAGGGAGGCATTGTGTAATTCAGGGTGTTTCCGGGCGAGCTAAAGATATTTCCGGGTTTCAGGCGGGCCTGCGGAATGCGCAGGCTCGAACCACTGCCGATGTCGTCAATCCAGGAACCCGCGCCCCTTCCGCACCCGTATCCCCTATCTTATCTACCGCCGCTTGACATACCATTCGCCTCGCCCTGCATAGACAGAAAGAAAACCTTCCTCACCTATCTTCCCAAGGCGAGACAAAAAATCCTCCGGACCCCCATCTTCCCGGAATATCTTCGCCTTCTCAAATCTCCGGCCACACATGATGCTTAGTTCCAGGAGACTGCTAATCTCGACGATCTCGGAATAACCAATATTCATCCACGTTCCTATTGGAAAGATGCGGGGTGGGGAGACAAGCGTATAGGTCATACCTTATGAAAGTCATCCATCCCCTTTTCCTTTTTTCCCCTTTAAGATTTTAGCCATGGTTAGCCCGGCTTTTTTGACAGCGGATTCCAGCATTTCTCGCGAGATTTCAAACTGCTTTAAGACCTTAAGCGTTTTCACGATGTAAATAATTTGAGCAACGAATAATCCTGCTGCCAATAAATAAGGGATATTGATCTCAGCCTGCAGGGTATAAATACAAAACCAGAGGCCAACGATATTGAATGGTAAAAGGACCCAGCCAAGAGTTTTTATCTTGCGCTCTCCCCTTGAAGACCGGAATTATGGGCATCTATTTGAGGAATGATAGCAAAATGGGGGAGGATGTCAATATTGATGATCTCGTAAAAAGTCGAAATTCCAGAGAATTTGTCATTCCGGCGAAAGCCGGAATCCAGTTATTTCAAGGCGTTCTGGACCCCGGCTTTCGCCGGGGTGACGTTCTACTTGATTTTTTACGAGACCATCAATATTGGAAAGAATAGAAGCGTAAGCCCTTCAATTGTCAAATCCTTTTACACTTCCCCAGACATGAAGAATACCTAATGAAATTATTTGCTTATTCATTTACGGGGCAAATCTTCTTTTGTCTTTGTCGGAGTTATTTACAGGACCAAGACCCTTCTAAACCTTAAAGGCGATATAATTCAAGCGGTTATAATGAGGCATTGAGATTGCTTGACAAAGGGGGGAAAACTTCGGGGAATAGAAAGAGAAGCCTGGATTCAAATCCTCATTTTACTATTTTTGCGCTTATGAATAATGGCAAAATCACGGCTTACGAATTTTACCGACGGGTGGGCAACGGACGAGACCATTTTGTTGGGACTCTGCCGGAACGGAGAAAAGACCCTACAAGAATAACTGAAGAGTCCATCCGGAATTGGGCGCGAATCCTTTTCAGCAGAATGAGCGAAGAAGAATTTAGGAAAGATGTATATTTCGTTCCGGTGGAGATTTGAGAAAATGGATTTGCCCTTGTTCTTTTAAATCGGGCAGATTGCAGCAAGACCCTTTTATTCGTTTGGAAAGTGGCTCATGGCCAACGGAAAGCCCGTTTCTTTCTTTGGGGAAGAATGAATGTTCTTTCTCAAATATCATGCCCGGAAAGTGAGCGATAAATGGACTATGGTTCACCGATCTCTTTGATTATCGTAGCCTATATTTTGGGTTGGTTTTGGGACAAAGCGGTAAGAGATTATTCGCAGCGACGGAGAATGCGCTTGGGAATTTCTGAGCGTCTGGCAAAAGTGACTTATATCAGGCAAATATGAATAAAAAAAGGATGACTCTTCCTTCTTGGGATAAAGGATTCAGCCCATGACGGCATATGAGTTTTACTGGCGGGATGAGAGCGGGAATGAGCATTTGTTTGGAATCCTGCCGGAAAGAAGAAGGATGGATGATCGGATCACGGCTGATTCAATCATTACCTGGGGGAAATCGGTGCTCAGCAGCATCGCCGACCCCGAAAAAATGTATTTCGTCCCCGTCAAAGTTAAGGAATAACGTCTTTTCTCTTGAACGGATAAAGGCAGGGGCCCTCCCTGCCTTTATTATAGAAATCCCATGGTAAATTCGTAATCGTCATCATCCCGGCGCAGGGAACGGCCCAAATGCGCCCTGGAAGAACTTTTACGAAACCATCAAATATTCCGCACCCTGCTTACCGATTGGGAGACGATATAAACCCGGATCAAATTCCACTCGGGGTCGCTGGGAAAGAAGAAAAAGCCGGGCCGGGTGGAATCATATCCCAAGGTGGACCCGATTACTGTTTCCCCGTCTTTAAAAGTCACCTCCACTTTTTTCCCGGATATCTGCACGCCCTCCGGAAAGTTTTTTTTCTCTTTGTAGGTTGGATTCCCGGCGAAGTCTTTGACGAAGAAAACTCCCTTCAGATCCTTCATTTTCACTTCAACCTGCTGGCCGGGGTTGCCGGTGTCCGTCGGTTGGAAGTGAAAAGTGGGTTTGTTGGGGAAGAAGTTCTGGGTGAAACCCTTGAGGATTCTGCCGTCACTGTAGTGAAGAACGACCTTGTTCGGTTCCATTTTGCCTCTCCTTCCTCCTGGAAGGGCCCCCTATTGCAGGGGACCTCTTAAGAGTCGAATATCATCGATCCACGCCGTCCCCTTCCCGTTGACCACAAGGTTCAGCTTGACGTAGTCGGGTTTTTCCCCCTTTTTCAGGAAGAAAGGGGTTTCTTCGGTGGTCCAGTTCGTAGTCCCGCTGAGGGGGGTTTGCAGACCGCGGGAAAAAAACTCCCCTTTGCCGGGGAAATGACACCACATTTCCAGATAGACCATGCCTTCCACGCCCTCGGTGCGGACTTTGGCGCGGTAAATAAGCCGGGCGTCATCCACGTCAATTCCCGAAAATTCAAAGAGCCGGACCGTGAGGGGTTGACCGGCGATGATTTTTAAAGACCCTTTCCCGTCGCTCGAATTCTGCTTGTCTAACTGCACACTGTTGCGGGTGAGAACCCCGTCCAGGGAATCGACGGGGAATTTTTTAAGTTCGGTTACATCTTGGGCGGACAAGGAACACCCGAGGATCAAAGACGAAAACAAGCCCAGAAGAAAATGGGAATGGCGCCTGTTCATGGGTTTCTCTCCTTTCTTTTTCCCAGTCGGGAAAGCCTTTTGCCCGCATCCTGAAGTTACAAATAAATTCAATTGCTTACCCTATTTTTCGCCAAACCTTCGGAAAACTTTAGCGATAAAAGATGGGGGGCGGCGGCAAACGGGATTAAAGAAGAGAAATGGCCTGGGAAGTCGGAGATGTTCTTGAGGAGGAGGAAAAAAGAGAGAGTCTATTTTCTCGTTTAGATTCAAATAGTTATTCTTTGCATACCATCTGGTAGAGCCCTTCGATCACCGCCGTTTGCTCGATAGAATGCCACTCCGTTTGGGAGTCGATGGCGGCATCGAGGGGTTTGCCGGTCTTGGAATAATAGGTGACCCCGAGAGAGCGAATTTTCCTCTCGGGGCAATTTATCTCCCGGACACTGATCGAATAGGCAAGGTCTTCATATTCTTTTCCGAACGCTTTCATGATGCGGCGGATCCCGTTTTCGGAAAAGCTCGCCTTGTGCCGCATATGGACAATCCCTTGGGCGGGATGAGCCAAGCTTTCGGCGTCGTAATAGAACTGCCCCTCGTCGGTCCCGGCGTAGATCTTCCAGTCAGCGGCGGGGATTTCGCCGGGAATGAGGATGATGAAGGAGAATGCCCCGATGATGGAAAGGATCGCGGTGAAAAAATTCGCTCCCTGGGTTGGTGACCGCATTTCTTAAATCAACCTGCCCTATGGTTCCTGATGTCGTTTCTTGGAAACCTCTTCGACAACAAACAGCCAAAACACAAGTAAAATCATGAGCCAGACGGAAACGAGGTCGAAGATCAGATAAACCCGCTCATCGGGGTCGCCCTGAGAGATCATCCAGAGGCCCATCCCGAAAAACAGGATGATGGCCGTCAAAACCAGGATCCGGCAAAGGTCGTTGGCTCTGATTTCCATTTTGATCGGCTGCCGATGAAAGGAAGTAACTCCTACCATACTACAAAAGTCCGGGAAAGAGGACCAAATTCTGCCTTCCCCGGTACCCATTCAGTGACGGGGGGCGGCAGGCTTTGTTGTTGGCCTGGGGGTTTGGGCGGTACGCGCCGGAAGCATCGGTCGGGATAGGCAGAGACCCGGAGAAATTTCCTGAGTCTCCGCATCTCAGCGGGGCGGGAGGCCTTGGCCCCCGCCCCGTCCACGAAGAAATCAGCGCCTTATGATTCCAAGCGTAGCGCCCGGCCCCCCAGGCCAGGGTATCTCCTGGTATTACGCCGGTCCTAATTCGTAGCGGCTTCCCCCCCTTAACTGAAGGGTTACCTTCCCCGGACCATTTTTTCCCTCCGGATTTTCGGAAAAAACTTTGCCTCTTTCTCGAAATAAGGCATAATGCGGAAAGATTCGAAAGCTTCGAGGAGGTCGACCATGGCGGAATACGATGCGGTCGTCATCGGGGCGGGAAACGGCGGGCTCACCGCGGCGCTCAGCCTGGCCAAGCAGGGGCTGAAGGTGCTCCTGTTGGAGCGCCACAACATTCCCGGCGGCTGCGCCACCAGCTTTGTGCGGGGGCGCTTCGAATTCGAGGTGGCTCTGCACCAGTTGAGCGGAATGGGCACGGAAAAAAGACCGGGGCCGCTCCAGGGAGTTTTAGGGGAACTCGGCGTTCTGGAAAAAGTGGAGTTTGTCGAAATGGAGAACCTGTACCGGTTTGCCATCCCGGGGGAATGCGACCTTACCCTAAGGGCCGACCGGCAGGCGGCGGTGCAGACTTTGCAGGACAAGTTTCCGGAGGAACAAGAAGCCATCGACCGGTTTTTCTCCCTGGTTTACAAGTTCTGCTCAGAGATGGTAAACGTGGCTTTCCTGCGCGATCCGCAGGCCTCCTGGGAGAAATACCCCACCTACTTCAAGTATGCCCTCAAGCCCTCCCAGAAAATCCTCGACGAACATTTCCAGAACCCATTTCTGAAAGCTGTTTTGAGCGCCTACTGGGGATACATGGGTCTGCCGCCGCGGCTGCTGCCCTTCGGGGACCTGGCGGTGATTCTCTGGGCCTATTTGGAATTCAAACCGTTTCACATCAAAGGGAGTTCCCAGGCGCTTTCCAACGGCATTCTGGAATGTTTTTTCCAGGCGGGGGGGGAGGCGCGCTTTCATTGCGGCGCCCAAAAAATCCTGCTCAAGGATGGGAAAATTCGAGGGGTGCGCACCGAGGAGGGGGATGAGGTGGGGACTCGCTACGTGGTCTCGAACGCGAGCACCCTGAGCACCTACTTGGAACTGATCGGGGAGGAAAATATTCCCGGAGAGGTCTTGAACACCCTGGGGACGAAGACGATCGGCCCCTCCGCCTTCACGGTCTTTTTGGGGATGGACTGCCCTCCGGAAGCGCTGGGGATCCACGAAACGACGAACTTTATCGGGACCGATATCGACGCGGACCAGGAGTTCGCCCGCTGGCGGACCTTGAACCCGCCGACCTTTTTGGGCCTCAGCTGTTACAATGTTTCCGACCCGGACTTCTCCCCGCCCGGAACCTGCCAGGTGGATTTGGTGCAGCTCCAGTACCTCGATCCCTGGCTCGCGGTTCCCCCCACGCAGTACGCCGAAGCGAAATACGGATACGCGCGGGGAATGCTCGCTATCGCCGAAAAGGTATTCCCGGGTTTTGGCAGCCACATCGAGGAGATCGAGGTGGGGACGCCGCTCACGCACCTGCGGTACTTAGGCCATCCTGCGGGGGCCATCTACGGCTTCGACCAGTATGCCAAGGACTCCCCCCTTTTTGAAGAGAGGCGGTCGCCCATTCCGGGGTTGTTCTTTGCCGGAGCCTGGGTCGGCTCCGGCGGCTACCAGCCCACTCTTATGTCGGGCGTTTCCGCGGCGAAAGCCGTTCTGAAATCCATGGCCAAAAAATGAGGTGCGGAATGGAAAATCAAGACTTCCGAAAAGAGATCGAAGGGTTCGAAGAAATTCAAAAAGAAGTGGCCGTCTTGCGCAAGTACGCCTTTGACTACTCCCCCCAGAAGGGCAGGGCGGCCCAGATCATGAATCTTCTGCATCCCAAAACCCTGCATCTCCGGGTTGCGGAGATTCGGGAGGAAACCCCCTCCACGAAAATTTTCCGCCTGGTCTCCGAGAATTTCTATCTGCCCCCCTTCCAGGCCGGGCAATATATCAATCTTTTGGTTGAGGTGGGGCAGGTGAGAACCAGCCGCCCTTACAGCATCTCTTCGCCTCCCAATCAGGTGGGTTACTACGAGATAGCGGTTCGCAGGGCGGAAGACGGCTTCGTTTCAAATTTTCTCCTCGATGAATTGCAGGTTGGAGACCGGATGGAAAGCACCTCCGCGTCGGGAAACTTCTACTACAATCCCCTCGTCCACGGAAAGGATCTGGTCTTCCTGGCCGGGGGCAGCGGGATTACGCCGTTCATGAGCATGATCCGGGAGACCACGGACCGGGGGCTGGAGCGAAAAATTCATTTGATCTACGGCAGTCAGCGCCCGGAGGATGTCGTCTATGGGGAGGAATTGAAAGACCGGGCCGAACGGCATGGAAATTTCAAAATGGACATCGTCATTTCCGATCCTTCCCGCGGGTTATCGGGGACTGACGGGTTTTATCACTGGCGAACTGATCAAAAATCGGGTCGGGGACGTTGCCTCCAAGACTTTTTTTCTGTGCGGGCCGGAGGCCATGTATTCTTTTTGTCTGCAGGAACTTAAAGCGCTCGGGATTCCGAGGAGAAAAATCCGCACCGAGGTTTTCGGGCCGCCGAAAGATGTGACGGCACAGCCGGGATGGCCTGCCGAAATATCGGGGGATAGGAATTTTCATGTCGGCTATAAAGGAGAAAAAACGGTTGCCGCCAGGGCGGCCGAACCGCTCATGAATTCCCTCGAGAGAGCAGGAATTGTTTTGCCCGCATCCTGCCGCTCGGGGGAATGCAGCCTGTGCCGGACGAGACTTGTCTCGGGAAAAGTCTTCCAGCCCCAAGGGGTAAAACTGCGCAAATCGGATCGGGCCTTCGGCTACATCCACCCCTGCCTGGCGTACCCGTTGTCCGATATCGAATTAGCTTAAAAAACTGGTTTCAACAAGCGGAGGAAAAATGAGAAACCAAAAGACGAGCAAAGCAATAGGGCGGAAAGCCTATGACCTGGGATTTCAATACGAAAAGGTTTATAAAGGATGCTCCCAGTGCGTCCTCGCGGCCGTCCAGGATCTTTTCGGGGAAAGGAATGACGACGTGTTCCGGGCCGCAAGCGGGCTCGCCGGAGGGGCGGGGCTTTGCGGGGACAGCGGGTGCGGAGGTTACTCCGGAGGGATCATGGCCCTGAGCCAGCTGCACGGCCGGGTGCGGGAGAATTTTCTGGACCCGGAGCGGACCCGCCGGAAGAGCTTCGACCTGGCCAAGAAGCTTCACGACAAATTTATCGCCGAATACGGTTCGGTGGTTTGCAGGGACATCCAGCAGAAGATCCTGGGGCGGGGATATTATCTTCGGGATCCGAAGAGTTTGAAAAATTTGAAAAAGCAGGCGCCCATGCCGAAAAATGCCCGTCCGTGGTGGGAAACGCCGCAAAATGGGTTGCGGAAATTTTAGTGGAGGAAGGCAATCGGCCGAAGAGGGTGGGAAAAAAAGCGACGCGGGGAAAAGAAAAGAAAATCCGGGCGGGAAATCGTTCGTAGAAAAAGTGAGGTGGCGGCTGAAAATCAGTGGACGCCGAAGGTGACGTGAATCCCGGAGAAGATGATCGTGCAAACGATCAGGGTGACGAGAAGGATTTTCGAATAGATCTTTTTCATTTCTGAGGGCCCCTAATAGGAAGTAATAGTCGGCTTAGGAATAGTCTTTTGCAATCCTTATACCCCGAAGAAGAAAAAGATAACCCCTTATAAATAAACAAAAAACGGAAAACATCGGCGTTTTTTTCAATAAATAAGTGGAAAGAGATTTCCCTTTTTTCCTCATTCCCCTTCCCGTCCTCTCGCGTGCCGCCGCAAAAAAAGAGGGGGCAAAGGCCCCCTCAAAAGTGCTCTTTGTTCCATTTGCCAATATCCGGCTTTACTTCCCGAAAACCTCTTTAAGGAGATCCGTGACCCGGGCCGCGGGGTTGGTTCGGATCTTCTTTTCCTCCTGCCCCAGGACATAAAACAACCCGTCCAGGGATTTGTCGGTGACATAGTGGTCCAAATCAAAAGACTCGGTTTTGGCAAACGGGATGGCCTGAAAGCGTCCCACCAGTTCTTTGTACTGCCGGGTGGCTCCCACTTCGTTCATGGATTTGTCGACGATCGGTTTGAAGGCGGCCGTGAGCTTGTCGGTGGTCTTCCCCTTGAAATAGTCGGTCGCCGCGGTTTCATTTCCTCCCAGGATCTTGCGGGCGTCATCGAAGGACATGGCCTTGATGGCTTCCCAGAAGATTTCTTTTGCCTGGGGCGCGGCCCGCTCGGCGGCCCGGTTCATGGACACGACGAATTCGTCGATCTGGGAGCCGTACCCTACGGTCCGGAGCCCTTTCTCGAGAGTTCGGAGCTTTTCGGGCATCAGGATCTTGATGGCTTCATTACGGAGGTATCCGTCCGTCGTCCCGGTGAGTTTGACCGTGTTCTCGGTCCCCACCTGCAGGGCTTCTTTCAGCCCCGCGACGACTTTTTCGTCGCTGAGGTCCCCTGGCTTGCCTATGCCCAGATCCTTGCTCAGGTCCTTCAGGAAACGATCAAACTGCGCCTGGACGGGCAGGGCGGTGCCAATCAAAAGGAATCCGATAATGAACAAACGAAAAATCATAGCCGCCTCCTGTTTGCCGAGAATTATGATGGGAACAAAAATAGGCCTGCCCTCGCCGTACAAAAGCCCCGCTTCTATTATAAATCAAACAGGAAAAATGAACTCGTAAAAAGTCGCTCAATCGATGGTTTCGATTGTAGGGGCGCGATGCTTCGCGCCCAGTATGCGGGCGCACAGCGACAGTCCTGTGCCCCTGACCGATACGAGGCGCAACGCAGCAGGAAAACTGAGGTAGGAAATGGCGCCTCCAGGATGGTTCGGGAGGATCGCAAGCTTCCCTGAGGGGTTGGGCGCGGCAAGGCGCCGTTGTCATCAGCAGGAGGAGGAGAAGACCCAAGCGGCGGGGAACGGATCTATGTTCGTAAAGACTTCATTGCTCCGAATGCCGGAAATTTGGGAAAAAATTTCATCGGCTGTTCCAGAGCCCGCGGTTGTTTTCCCTTGCTTCGCGATAGGCTTTCAGGAAGCGGTCCTGGTATTTCACGTTGGGCGGGTAGGTCAAAAGGTTCGCGTATCCGGCTTTCACAATTTCTTCGTTCAGCATCTTGCCGTTCGAAAGGTACACGTATCCCAGGAGCCTTCCATACTTATCCCGGCTCTGCTTGTCAAATTCGATGGTGACCGGATCTCCCGGTTTGACAATCTTCTTTACGAAACGGGTGGCTTCCTTTCCCATTTTGGTGATCGTGTCGATGTCCCCGTTGCCTCGGGCGGCGTCTTTCTTCGTTTTGTTGTTGATACTGCTTTCGGGGGCATCAATCCCGATCAGCCGGATCTTTTCGTTGCGGCCGTTGTGCTGGATGGTCAGGGTGTCCCCGTCCACAATTTGGGTTACTGTGTCCGTTTCGCGGTCCCGGGAGTTCGGGCTGGCGATGGCTGGGGCGGGGAAAAGGAGGCCGATCATAAGAATGGAACCGACCAGCAAAGGCATCCGGTGTGAGAAAATCTTCGTTCTCTTTTTTGAAGCGGGGCCGACCATGACTCCCTCCTTACGCTTTGAGTATCGGGAAAATGCTTTTTCCTCTCCCCGAGGGGGAGGGAATTGCCAATTGAAAAGTGCTTTTGTTTTAAGATGTTACACTCTGCGCTCTGCGCCGGGCGCTATGCGATTCTATATGCATCTTGTCGGCAAAATGGGGGGGATTTTTGAGTGAATTTATGGAGGCTGGAGGTTACCTGAGGAAAGCCCAAAGACCGAAGGCCAAGATGATCGAGCCGGAAGTTCTGTTGATCCACGCCAAATATTTTTTGGTCATTTTATTCCGCAGGCTGTCGGCCAAGAGGCTCAGGATACGCCCCCGGGCCGTAGAGCCGATCAACACCCCGAGAGTCCAGATCATGGAAAGTCCGATGAGGGCGCCCCGTAGAAACAGGGAAAGGATGGTGGCGGCTCCCAAGGGTTCAGTTTATGATAAAAATTTCTCGAAGCGATCCCGTTTTGCTTTGCAGATCGGGCAGACTTCCGGGGGGTGCTCGCGGGCGCAGAGATACCCGCAAACTTTGCAGCGCCAGATGGGCAAGGGTAGAGATTTCGCGCCGATCGCCGCGGGCCGGGCCAAGGCCGCTTTTCTTTCTTCCGGCGAGGGCCTTCGTTCGGGGATCGAGGAGGGCGTCTTCTTTCCCTCGATGGCCTCTTTCGAGACGTATAATGCGCAGTAACAGGCGTGGTAATCGGTCAGATCCGGGTCCCGATAATCGCAGGGGCAGATAATATCCAGGTCTTCTTCCCTTTTTCCCGATGCGAGGCGGCAGGGACAGGCCCAGTAACCATAGCGGCGTTCATTGATCAGGAGACCTTGAACCAGATCCTTGGTGAAAGCGACATCCCGGTTGAGATGATAGCCCCCCGATTCGGCCTCCTGGTCCAACCGCTTGTAGGCCCGCTCGACTTCCTCGGCCGTGGGCATCACATTTTCATTCATTTTTTCAAAGCCTCCCGGATTTGGTCTTCATGATACCCGACGATGCAAGTGCCGTTGATGGCCAAGGTGGGGAAGGAACAGCGGGGATTCAGGGCTTTGACCTCCTCGGTGGTTTTTGTTTTCTCCTCTCCTTGAAGTTCATCGAGGTGGGCATAGTCGTACTCCACCCCTAACTGGTCCAGGAACTCCTTGGTTTTCCGGCACCAGATGCAGGTGCTCAAAGCATAAAGGAAGATCTTCCCTTTGTTCTGTCCCGCCACGTGAATCATCGCCATAATCGCCTCCTCCAGGATTCTTTCAGGTAGAAATCCTTTTTCCTAATGAAAGTTTATTAAATCGGGAGGAAAGAGTCAATGATTATCCCGGAATCGCCCTGCTTCCCTTTTCAAAAGATGGCACCAACATTGCCCAAAGAAGATCCAGCAAAATCCCCGCCGCGCCCGACCTGTAACCCTTCAGTCAAGGGTGGGAAGCCGCTACGGATTTAGGTCCGGCGTGAATAGCAGGAGGTGCCCTGGCCTGGGGGTCCGGGCGCTATGCTTGGAATCATAAGGCGCTGATTTCTTCGTGGAGGGGGCGGGGGCCAAGGCCTCCCGCCGCTGATATCGGAGTCTCAGGGTTTTCTCCGAGTCTCTGCTCATCCCGACCGATGCTTCCGGCGCGTACCGCCCAAACCCCCAGGCCAACAACAAAGCCTGCCGCCCCCCCCGTCACTGAATGGGTACCCCGATCTTCTTTTTTTCATTGACTCCCCGGCCTTTTTGGCGATATTCTCATTTGCGTTTATGAGGTGGCCGGTTTTGATCTTCGAAAATTAGGAGTAGGGTCCCCATTTGGGAATCCAGTTATTTCAAGGCGTTCTGGACTCCGGCTTTCGCCGGGGTGACGGCCTGCTTGATTTTTTACGAAGTCATCAAGTTTGAAGAGACGTATTCTTTCATCAATTCGGCATTCTGGTGCCTTTTTATGAGCCTTCTGGATATATCCAATCTTGAAGTCGTTTTTCCCACTCTGTGGGGCCGGGTGCGGGCGGTCAATGGAGTTGATTTCCGCCAGGAGTCGGGGGAAAACGTCGGACTGGTCGGGGAAAGCGGGGCCGGTAAAACCATGCTGGGCCGCGCCCTGATGGCTCTTCTCCCCTATCCTGGGCGTGTGACCGGAGGGAGGATCCTGTGGAAGGACGGGGATCTCTTGAAAAAGAGGGAGAAAGAACTCCGGCAAATCCGCAGCCGCGAAATCTCCATGGTTTTTCAGGACCCCATCTCGGCTTTGAACCCGCTGCAAAAGATCGGGGATCAGCTGGTTGAAGCGGTGCTGCTCCATCAGAATCTCAGGCGATCTGAAGCCATGGACCTTGCCGTGCGCCGGATGGCGGACGTGGGGATCCCCCGCCCCGAAGTGAGCATCAACAATTTCCCCCACCAATACAGCGGGGGCATGCTCCAGCGGATTGTGATCGCCCTGGCGTTGGTCAACGACCCTCTGTTGGTGATCGCCGATGAGCCCACGACCGCCCTGGATGTAACCATCCAGGCGCAGATCTTGTCCCTGATGAAAGAACTGCAGGCCGCCCGGAAAATGTCGGTCCTGATGATTACCCACAATTTGGGAATCGTCGCCCAGTTCTGCTTCCGGATCTATGTCATGTACGCGGGGAAAATGGTGGAGCATGCCGAGACACGGACTCTGTTCCATCGGCCTCTCCACCCCTACACCCAAGGGCTCCTTCGTTCGATCGTCCGCATGGACCAGAAATCGCGCCGGTTGGCAACGATGTCGGGTTTGATGCCTGACCTGATCCACCTGCCCATGGGCTGCGCCTTTCATCCCCGCTGCGAAAAGGTTCGGGAGGTGTGCAAAAAGGTTTCCCCGGCCTGGCGGCAGGTGGAAGACAATCATTGGGTGGCGTGCCATACGCCATAAGGGGAAAGCGGCACAGGGCAGAGAGCATAGGGCATAGCGCAATAAAACGAATGTTTAACTGAAAGCTGATCGCTGAGAGCTTTGGATTATGGAATCCTTTTTGGAAGTCCACAGCGTCAAGAAATATTTTTTCGACCACCGCGGCCTTTTGGAATTGGTCTTCGGCGGAATCGCGCCCCCGGTTCGCGCCGTCGACGGCGTTTCCTTTCAGATCCAAAAGGGGGAATGCGTGGGGCTTGTGGGTGAGTCCGGATGCGGGAAGACCACCATTGCCCGCCTGATCTTGAGGATTTACGAGCTCACGGAAGGGGAAATCTGGTTCGAGGGGAGAAACGTTAAGACTCTCGACCGCAGTGAATTGAAGAGGCTTTATCAGCGGGTCCAGATCATTTTCCAGGACCCCCGCACCTCCCTGGATCCGCGGATGAAAGTGGAGCAAATTATCGGAGAACCCTTGGAGATCCACGGACGCGGCAGCCGCCTGGAGAAGAAGGAAAAAGTCCTGGAACTTCTTTCCCTGACCGGGCTTTCTCCAAGCCATGCAAACCGGTTTCCTCACGAGTTTTCCGGGGGCCAGCAGCAGCGAATCGCCATCGCCCGGGCTCTGGCCATTGATCCGGCTTTTGTGATCTGCGACGAGCCGGTCTCGGCTCTGGATGTTTCCATCCAGGGGCAGATTTTGAATCTCTTGATGGATCTGCAGGAGAGATTCCAGCTTTCGTATCTGTTTATCACCCACGATCTATCCGTGGCCCGGCACATCTGCAACCGCATCGGGGTCATGTACCTCGGCAAGATCATGGAATTCGGGAATGCGGACGATATTTTCGAACGGCCGCTCCACCCTTACACGCAAGCGCTCCTGTCGGCGGTTCCCCACCCGGAGCCGGATTTGGTCTTGCAGCAGATCCCGCTGCGGGGAGAGCCTCCGGATCCGCGCCACCCTCCCCAGGGGTGCCGATTCAGCGGGCGGTGTCCGGAAGCGATTCCCGAATGCCGGGAGGTCGAACCGGAGCTGAAGGACTGGGAAAAGGGGCACGCGGCGGCGTGCATCCTCCTGGAAAATACGCATAGGGCATAGCGTAATAAGGGCGTAAGTAGCGAGTGGTAAGTAGTAAATAGTGATGGTTTCGTAAAAAGTCCATCTGCGGCGTTGCGCGGCAACTTCGTCGTTGCAGCGTACCTGTTAGTACGCTTCACTCCTCAGTTTTTGCGCGCCTTGCATCTGGAGCTTTTTACGAAACCATCGTTCCGGTGACTTTTTGGGAGATCATTAATAGTAACCACTTGCTACTTGCGATTTTTTATGAATTTGGGCACTTCAATCAAAAAGGAGGAAAAGACCATGGACTGGAAGTATCCGATCGATCGCCGGGATTTTATGAAGCTCGCCGGCGCCGCCAGCCTCACGCTGTTTGGCGCCCCCATCTGGGGAGAGCGCAATCTGGCCGAAGCCCAGGAGAAGGACGTCTTTGAGGAGTTCGGGACGGCTTACAGCGAAACCATCGTCACCCTTCACCCCTACAACACCACCTCCGTGGGCAATGTGATGCTGGACAAGTTCATTTTCGATACCCCCATTGACCGCGATGCCCAGACCAACGAGATGGTCAACCGCGCCGTAAAGGGGTGGGAGGCTAAGAGCGACAAGGTATGGCGCTACTACATCCGTCCGGGCATGAAATTCTGGAACGGGAACAAGCTTACGGCGAATTCGTTCGCCTTCACCCAGAATTTGGTCATCGATCCCAAATTCGTCTCCCCCCAGCGCAACCTGTATTCGCAGGTGGAAAAAGCCGTGGTGGTCGATGAATATACGGTTGATGTCGTCTGCAAAGAGCCTTATCCCGCTTATCCGGCGGTCATGGTCAGCTTTGCGATTCTGGACGAGCAGTATTACAGCTCCAACAGCCTGGACCACACCACTGCCAATCCCATGGGTTCCGGGCCCTTCATTTTTAAAAAATGGAACCGCGGGATCGGGATCGAGATGGAAGTGAACAAAAATTACTGGATGCCCCCGCCCCCCATCAAAGTCCTGAAATATTACGGAATTCAGGAAGCGGAGACGCGGACAGCCTCTCTCCTGTCCGGCCAGACCAAGGTCATCGCCGGCTTGCCTCTGGACCATTTTGAAAGGATCCAGAAAGCCGGTTTCCGGGCAGAAGGAAAGCCGGGGCCCCGCATCGTCTTTGCCGGGTTCAACCAGCGGATCAAACCCTTCGATGATGTGCGGGTCCGCCAGGCCTGCAATTATGCCGTAGACAACCGGAAGATCATGAAGGTTTTCATGAAGGACATGGGGGAGGTCATGAATCAGCCCCTGTCTTCGACGATCTTCGGTCATAACCCCAAACTCTCCTATTATGACCAGGATCTCGAACGGGCGAAAAAACTCATGCGGGAGGCGGGATATGAAAAGGGGTATCCGCAACAGATCAACCTGGAAACGGTACCCGGCATTGCCCTTTCGGTCATCGAAGTCTGCGAAGCGATCACTTATGATCTTCGCAAAATCGGGCTCAATGTGAAAGTCCAGCCCCGAGAGAATGCGGACTTTCGCGCCCGCCGTCCGGCGGCCACCGGGGACCCCAACTTCGGCCCCATCTTTGCCGGTTCCTGGGGCAACCCTTCTTTCGACCCGCAGAATTACCTTCCCTATCTCCTGAACCGGAAGGGGTCCTACGGAAGAAACTATGACGAGAAGGCCGAGCAGTGGATCGACAAGTGCAACTCGATCGTGAACAAGGAGAATCGGCTCAAAGAGCTCCATGCCATGGAGGCTTATTTCCATGAGCAGTGCCCGTTTATCTGGCTTCACCTGCAACCCAATACCTACGCCATGAGCAATGACCACAACTTCAAAGCCCGGACGGACGAGTACCTGGTCCTCTCGGGATTAAAGAAGACCAAATGATAGAGTAGAGCAGGCTCTTTGCCTCAGTTCCTCGGCGCTCGGATATCCTATTCACTCAGAGGGCAGAGCGCATACGCGCAGGCGGGAATGAATCGGCCCTATTGCGCTCTGATTCCCGTTTGCACGGGCATGCGAAAGCGTTTTCGGACTTTTTACGAACCTCGCTTTTACTTGAATGAAGAAATACCTGATTCGGCGCATATTGAGCGGATTTCTCGTCCTCTGGCTGGTCCTCACCATGGTCTTCGTCCTGGTCCACTCGGTCCCGGGGGACCCGGCCCAGGTCATCGCCGGTGAGCTCGCGGATGTGAAGACCGTAAGCGAGATCCGCGCGAAGCTCGGCCTGGACCAGCCGCTCTGGACCCAGTACTGGAATCTGCTCAAGGGGGCGGTGACGGGGAACATGGGCGTTTCGTTTTCCTACCGGTACTCGGCCTTCCAGGTAGTCATCGAGCGGTTTCCGGCGACCCTGGAGCTCACCTTAGTGGGGGCCTTGCTGGCCGTGCCGCTGTCCATCGCCCTGGGCATTGTGAGCGCCCTGCGGCGGAATTCGTTTTTCGATTATATCGCCAAATTCATCACCCTTTTTGGCATTTCCACTCCCAGCTTCTGGCTCGGGATCATGCTCATTTTGATCTTCTCGGTGCAGCTGCAGTGGCTGCCGTCCATGGACAAGAGCCCGTACTATTTTCCCCAGGCGCTCTGGGCCGCGTTTACCGGGAAGCCCGGGGCCCTGTGGCACTGGGCCCGGCACATCATTCTGCCGGCCATCACCCTCGGGGCCTGGTTCACGGCTTTGATCGCCCGCATGACCCGCACCGAGACGCTGGACAACCTGAATCGCCCCTTTACGCTGACCGCCCGCTCCAAAGGGGTATCCCAGTTCAAGATCATCTGGGGCCACGTGCTGCCCAACAGCCTGATCCCCATCATCACCATCGCCGGAATCCAGATCGGAATTCTCCTGGGGGGAGCGATTGTGACGGAAACGGTTTTCATGTGGCCGGGCATGGGGCGGGTGATGCTGGACGCAATTTTCGCGCGGGATTTTCCCGTGATTCAAACGGCGACCCTGATTTTTGCGCTGATCTGGGTGGGGATCAATCTGCTCGTGGATTTGATTTACGTGGTGATCGATCCGCGGATCAAGCTGGGATGAGGGGGTGACAATTCAGCAAATAAATCCCCCTCACCCCCCTGAAGGTGTGGAAAAATTGGTTTCAGTGGTTTGGCCGTCATTCCGGCGAAAGCCGGGAATCCAGCAAATTCAACCTGTTAAAGATATCCTGGACCCCGGTTTTCACCGGGGTGACGACTAAAAAGTAATTTTTTCACAGCTTCCCTTTGCGGAAGGGGAGGTGTGAAAAGAATGAAAAAATCCCCCTCACTCTACCCTCCCCCCGAGGGAAGAGGGTAAACATATCGAAATAGAAAAGAAATTCCCTCCCCCTTGACGGGGGAGGGCGAAGGTGGGGGTGATTTAGGGGTTTTGGCACCTGTCCGGGAACTTGATTCGAATTTTTCTGGCATGAACGAACGCATCATTTGCAGAGTAATAGCGGAACCATTCTAATTGAGGCTATTGAGAACATGCGTTGGTGGATTGAGCTTCGAAAAAATCACATGGCGCAGATTGCGCTGGTCTTCATCATTGTGATCACCTTTATGGCTTTGATGGCCCCCGTGTTCGGGTTCGACGAGCGGGCGGACACGGGGGATCTGGAATTGCGGAACCTGCCGCCTTTCTGGTACGCCAAGGGGGTCTGGAAATACCCGCTGGGATGCGATGTTCAGGGGCGGGACATCCTCTCGCGGATCATCTATGGGTCCAGAACCTCGCTCTTCATCGCCCTCGTGGCGGTCTGCATATCCACCTTCATCGGCATGGGCGTGGGGCTCATCGCGGGGTATTATGGGGGGAAAACCGACGACGTCATCATGCGCATCGTGGATGCGGTCATCTCCATCCCGGGCATTCTCCTGACCCTCATCGCCATCACCTTGTGGACGCCGAGCGTGGTGAGCGTGGCTACCTTCATCGGTCTCACCCACTGGGTTTGGCAGGCCCGGACCGCCCGGAGCAAGATCCTTTCTCTGCGGGAGGAGCCCTTCATCGTGGCCGCGAGGGTATCCGGGGCCAGCGACCGGCGCATCGTCTTCCGGCACATTATCCCCAATATCCTGACCACGATTCTGGTGGTCATGACTACGCAGATCGGGTACATGATCATCATCGAAAGCTCCCTCTCCTTTTTCGGGATGACCGGGACCACGATCTCGTGGGGGTGGGATATTTCCCAAGGCAGGGATTACCTTTCCACGGCCTGGTGGATCACCTCCATGCCGGGCCTGGCGATTCTCATCACCGTGATTTCCTTCAATATCCTCGGCGACTGGCTGCGGGACGTGCTGGATCCGCACCTCCGAGTCTGAAGAAATATTCACCACGGAGAGCACGGAGAACACAGAGATAAAAAATCACAATTAAAAGTTTTTTGAGAAATTTTTTATCCGTTTGAAAAAAGAGTTACTCTGTGATCTCTGTGCGCTCTGTGGTGAAATTGTCTTTATTTTTCTAAAATGAATTTTTCCCTGGTGTGTTTGGCGAGTTTTTCCGCGGTCGGGATGTAAGGGATCCCCGGGACCGTCGAAGGTTTCAGGGACTTTTCCTTGCCGGTGAACTCGACGGTCGGTTCGGTCAGGTCTTCCTTGAGGAACAGGGAGGACGCCCCGATGTCGTTGGGATAGACGAAGTTTGACAATGTTCCCAACTCCACGCTCACCCCGATGGCCACCGAACTCTCCAGCATCCCCCCCACCCAGGCCGGGATCCCGTTATCGCGGGCCAGGTTGTGAATGTCGAGGGACGACTGCAGCCCGCCGACTCTCCCGTGTTTGATATTTACATAACGGCAAGCCTTGAGGGCAATCGCCTGGCGCATGTGCTCCACGCTCTTGATGGATTCGTCGAGACAAATGGGGGTACCGAGCTTCTTCTGCAGAGCGGCATGATCCAGCAAATCGTCGTAAGCCAGGGGCTGTTCGATCATGGCCAGGCCGAGCTTGTCCACTTCCTTGAACATCGCCAGGTCATCGAGGGTAAAACTCGAGTTGCAGTCGATGTGGAAGGTGTGCTTGGGAAAATTGGCGCGGACAGGTTTTAGAATTTCCAAACCCCAGCCGCGGGCGAATTTCAGCTTGGTGCGTTTGTAGCCGGCATCGATCCCCTTCTGGATTGCCTCCATGAGCATGTCCAGGTTTTCCTTGATCCCGTGGGCGATGCCTCCCGTCGACCTCTTTCCGGGTTCCCCCCAGGAGCTTATGGAGGGGCTTTTTCTCCAGGTTGGCCTTCAGCAGCCACCAGGCGATTTCCACCGCCCCTTTCGCGAAATAATTCCCCTTGAAATGTTTCAGCTGTTTCACCAGATCCCGCGCCGTCGGGAACTCCCGGCCCACGATCGCGGGGGCGAAAAACTCGCGAATGGTGTGAAAGACACTCACGGCCGACTCGGGGGAATAGGTCGGGGCGTAGAGAGGGGCCGACTCCCCCCACCCTTCGCAGTTTCCCGAGGCCAGCTTCACCAGGATGCTGTGGCCGTCCGGGTCGGACCCGTAGGCCGTGGTCCAGGGGTAGACCAGCGGAAACGTAACGTAGTAAACTTCCATCCGATCAATCCGCATTTTATTCTCCTTTGTAAAATATTTTCACCACAGAGGGCACAGAGAACACAGAGGATTAGAATTGAACGACAAAGAAGTTTTGGCGCCGTTTTACTGCCAAAATCAAAAAGCGTTCTTGCTTTTATGCAAAAATTTCTCTGTGGCCTCTGTGCCCTCTGTGGTGAATGTTTTTACCCTTCGAAAAAGAACCGATGCTTCGTGAACTTGTCGAGTTTTTCCTTGCTCGGCAGATACGGTATTCCGGGAACCGTCGAGGGTTTAAAGACCTTTTCCTTTCCGGGGAATTCCAGGACCGGGTCGGTCAGGTCCTCTTTGATCCCCCGGGAGGAGGGGCCGATGTCGTTGGGGTAAACGAAATTGCTTAAAGTGGCCAGCTCCAGGTTGATCCCTTTTCCCAAAGAGCTTTCCAGCATCCCCCCCACCCAGGCCGGGATCCCGTGGTCCCGGGCCAGATTGTGAATATCGATGGCGGACTGCAGGCCGCCGACCCGTCCGGGCTTGATGTTCACATACCGGCACGCCTTCAATTCGATGGCCAGACGAAGGTCGCGCACGCTTTTGACGGATTCATCGAGGCAGATCGGGGTTTCAAGTTGCTTCTGGAGCTTGGCGTGGTCCAGCAGGTCATCATGGAAAAGGGGCTGTTCGATCATGGCCAGGCCCAGTTTGTCCACCTCCTTGAACATCGCCAGGTCATCGAGGGTAAAACTCGAGTTGCAGTCGATGTGAAAGGTGTGTTTGGGAAAGTTGGCGCGGACGGGTTTGAGCATCTCCAGCCCCCAGCCCCGGGCGAATTTCAGTTTGCTGCGCTTGTAGCCGGCGTCGATCCCTTTCTGAATCGCCTCCATGAGCATGTCCAAGTTTTCCTTGATGCCGTGGGCGATGCCGGATTCCACGACCAGACGGGTCCCGCCGAGAAGCTTGTGAAGAGGAAGGCGGTCCATCGCGGCTTTGAGCATCCACCAGCCGATCTCGATTCCGGCCTTGGCGAAATGGTTCCCCTTGAAGTGTTTGAGACGATCCATCAACTCCCGGGCGGTCTGAAAATCCTGCCCGACAACCTGGGGGGCAAGGTATTCGCGGATGACCTGATAAACACCCACTGAGGATTCGGGGGAATAGCAGGGGGCGTAGAGGGGGGTCGTTTCTCCCCACCCGCTGTGTTCGCCGGAAATCAGCTTCACCAGAATGGTATGAACGTCCGGGTCGGCCCCATAGGCCGTGCGCCAGGGGTAGATGAGGGGAAAAACCGCGTAATAGAGTTCGAGCCGGTCAATGCGCATTTCTTCTCCTTTATTAAAGATGATTCACCGCAGAGAAAATTCAATGACTTGAAACCGGGGAAAATACCTTTACCACAGAGGGCACAGAGCACACAGAGAAAACAGATAAATTATTCGAAAGGCCTTTCTTTTTGATTTAAAAGACTCTGTGATCTCTGTGTGCTCTGTGGTGAGAAATTATCTATGCCGGTTTTACGGTCGCCTTCATTACCGTCCTTTTTTCGATCCGCTCCATAACCGGCGCATAGGGGATCCCGGGAACCTGCGAAGGCTCGAACCCCAGTTTTCCCGGCGCGAACCGGACCGCCGGCTCCGTCAGGTCTTCGACGTAAAACCGTTCGGAGGGGAAGAGGTCTCCCGGGTAGGTGAAATTGCTTAGGGCGCCGAGTTCGATGTTGACCCCGGAACCGAGGCCGCTTTCGAGCATCCCCCCCACCCAAGCGGGGATGCCGTTGTCCCGGGCGAGGTTGTGGATTTCAATGGCATTCTGCAATCCTCCGACCCGCCCGGGTTTGATGTTCACGTACCGGCAGGATTTGAGTTGGATCGCCAGCCTCATATCGCGGGGGCTCTTGACGGATTCATCCAAACAGATCGGGGTGTCGATCTGTCGCTGGAGCTCCGCATGCTCGACCAGGTCGTCGTGGAAGAGAGGCTGCTCGATCATGGCCAGCCCCAGCTTGTCCACTTCCTTGAAAAAGGGGAGATGGCCGAGGGTGTAGCCGGAGTTGCAATCGATGTGAAAGGTCATCTTGGGGAAGGCGCCGCGGACGGCCTGCAGCATTTCCAGGTCCCACCCCGGCCGGGCTTTCAGCTTGATCCGTTTGAACCCCTCGCGGACCGCCTTTTCGATATTGCCGAGGAGCATGTCGATGGAGTCCTGGATGCCGAAGTCCTGGCCGGCTTCAACAAAGGTCCGTTTGCCGCCGAGGAGGCGGTGAAGCGGCAGTTTTTTCAGCTTCGCTTCCAGGACCCACCAGGAGATTTCGATCCCCGCCTTGGCAAAGGAGTTGCCTTTGAAAATCGCGAGGGCGTCCCGAAGCGCTCCGGCGCTTTCCCACTCCTTGCCCACCACGAAGGGTCCGAAAATCTCCTTGATGAGAAAGAAGGCGGAGGAGGCGGTTTCGGGGGAGTAGGTCGGGGCGTAAAAGGGGGTCGTTTCCCCCCATCCCTCCTGGTCTCCGGAAACCATCCTCACCAACACCGAGTGGATTGCGGCGTCCTCGCCGTAAGCGGTCTTCCAGGGGTAAATGAGAGGAAGGGTTACATAGTAAACATCCATTTTATCGATTTTCATGTCTTCTTCTCCAATCCTCATTCTATCTCTCTTCCAAATGAGACTGGGGCGAAATGGTGAAAATGACGTCATTCCCGCGAAAGCGGCAATCCAGGGTTCTGAAATAGTTAAAGTATACAACAGACTGGATGCCCGCCTTCGCGGGCATGACGAATTATCGCCCAATTCAATCTTGGGAGAGGGGGTTTTTTTGAATTATATCTCTCTGCGATCTCTGCGTGCTCGGCGGTGAAAAATTCCTACTTGGCCATCTCCTCCAAAAAGTTCAGGTATCCTTCCACGGTCATCGCCGGTTTGAAATTCTTGAGGACCTGGGCGGCTTGCCCGGCGTCCCCATAGAGCAAATCGACGGCGGTCATAGCCATCACCTTCGCGGGGTAGATCACGGCGGCTTCGAAATCGGTGACTTTGAACTCTGAGCTGTGCAGAAGGCCCTGGATCCCTCCGGCATAGGGCTGGATAGTGGGGATCAGATGGGCGAGGTCTCCCACGTCCGTGGATCCGCCCATGAACCCCCCCTCGCCGACCCCCGCCTCGCCGGCGATGGAGACGGCATTCTGCCGGGCCAATGAGGTGAGATCGGAATTCTGGATCAAAGGGAGATAACCGGGGATGTTGCGGATCGTCGCTTCCGCGCCCACGGCGTCCGCCCCGGCCCGGATGGCGCGGTCGACTTTTTTGCTCGCATCGAGGATAGCCTCGACCCGTTTCCCGCGCACGTAGGTTTCCATGCGCACGTCCGGCGGGACCACATTGACCACGTCTCCCCCCTTGGTGATGATCGGATGGACCCGGATGGAATCCTCGTCGCGGAAGGTCTCCCTCTGGACGTGGATGTTGATCATGGCCAGGCAGGCGGCGTTGAGGGCGTTGATCCCCTCGTGGGGCGAGACGCCGGCGTGCGCAGCTTTGCCCCGGAACTGGATGGACTTGGCCATGAACCCGTTCCCGGATCCGCCAAAGAGCATCTTCCGGGCCGGGAGGTCCGAGTGGGCGTGGACGATCATCGCCATCTGAATTTGCTGGAGATAGCCCTGGCGGACGAGCTCCTGTTTCCCGCCGAGATAGCGGATCTTCCCCTCGTCGCGAAGGCGGAGCCGCTCTTCGATCTCGACGAATTCCTCGGCGGGGGTGCCGAGGAAAAAGATCTTTCCGCTCATCTCTCTATCGGCGCCGGCGGAGGTCAAACCCAAGGCGGCGCCCAGCATGATGGCCACCTGGAGGTGGTGGCCGCAGAGGTGCGCCGCGCCCGTGACCGGGTCGGCTCCCGGGTAGTCGCGATTCACGACCGAATCCATCTCTCCCATGATCAGGAGCCCCGGCCCGGGTCGGGCGCCGGTCAAAACGCCCTCTACCCCCGTCACGGCGATCTCCTTTGCGGACGGGCAGACCCAAGCCGCCCAACACGGATTCCACCAATTGCGATGTTTTCGTTTCCTTGAACCCGAGTTCGGGATGCCGATCGATTTCCCGGGCCCAGCCGATGATTTTTTCCTGATTTTCATCTATGAAACGGCAGGCCGACTGTTTTAATATATCTTTGTCCATTAAAATCTCCGCGCTTGAAGGTTATTAGGGAAAGCGAAAAAAGAGTATCGCTAAAATTGGTTGGAGTCAATTGAAAAGTACTATCGAAAAGTACTATCGGCGGTAACCCTTCAGTCAAGGGTGGGCAGCCGCTACGGATTCAGGTCCGGCGTGAATACCAGGAGGTGCCTTGGCCTGGGGGTCCGGGCGCTACGCTTGGAATCATAAGGCGCTGATTTCTTCGTGGAGGGGGCGGGGGCCAAGGCCTCCCGCCGCTGAGATCGGAGTCTCAGGGCTTTCTCCAGCGTCTCTGCCCATCCCGACCGATGCTTCCGGGCGCGTACCGCCAAACACCCAGGCCAACAACAAAGCCTGCCGCCCCCCCGTGACTGAAAGGGTACTATCGGCGCAAGGCTCGAGGGACAAGGTGAAAGGGGCAAGGGGGATTTTCATTGTTCGATGGCATACGCCGGGGGTAAATTATCTCGAAGAGGCGGATCGAATTGGCAAAGAAAGTAATAATTGATTGCGACGTGGGGGTGGACGACGCGCTGGCCCTGATCCTCGCGTTTCATTCCCCCGAACTCGAAGTCCGGGCCGTGACCGGGGTGAGCGGCAATGTGCCGCTCCGTCTCGTGTATCCCAATATCAAAAAGGTCCTCAGCCTGCTCCGCCCTTCCCATAAACCATGGATCGCCCGGGGGGCCGACCGACCGCTGACCGGCCAGGGCGCGAATGCCCATGACGTTCACGGCGGGGACGGCCTGGGCGGGGCAGTGATCCGGGATTACGGGAAGACGGAGTGGTGGCGGACCTTTCCGCGCCCGGCCCATGAACTGATCTGCGAAGAGGCTGCCGCCGACCCCGGCGCCGTTACTTTGATTGCCCTGGGCCCATTGACGAATTTGGCCCTGGCCTTGGATCACGATCCGGAGGCGATGAAGGCGCTCCGGGAGATCGTCATCATGGGCGGAGCGGTCCGGACGAGGGGGAACATCACGCCGCATGCGGAGTTCAACATTTACGTAGACCCGCTGGCGGCCTCCAGGATACTCTCCTCCGGGCTGCCCATTCGGCTTGTGCCCCTCGACGTGACCCGGCAGGCGGCGCTCACGCCGGCGGTCATGAATAAAAGGATCGGAGAGATGGAAAACGAATTTGTCCGGTTTGTGAACGATTCCACAGGGTATGGCCGGGCAGCGAAAAGATTTTTGGGAGGGAGAGAGGCGTTCTATCTTCATGATCCCTTGGCCGTCGGGGCGGTCATTCTGCCCGAGCTGATGGAAATGGAATGGACGGATCTCCGGGTCGTCACCGAGTCGGGGGAACGGTGCGGGAAAACTGAAGAGGTGAAAGAGGAAAAACCGGGCGGGAAAAGGATAAGCGTCGGTTTCAAAATAAACGCGAAAGAGTTTCTCGACCTTTTCATCTCCCGCCTCAAGGAGTAGGGTATGGGCAAGAGGATTCTGGTGATCGGCAGCGCCAACGTGGATTTCATCTTGAGGATTCCCCGTTTTCATAAGGCCGGGGAAACGATCTTAGGAGAAGATGCGGTTACGGCTTTCGGGGGCAAGGGGGCCAACCAGGCCGTTGCGGCAAAGCGTCTCGGGGGTACGGTCGATTTCCTGGCGGCGCTGGGAGAGGACGCCCATGGGAAAGCCTATCGAAAATATTTGATTCGGAGGGGGTTCAAGGCAAAGTCCCTGCTGACGGAGCCAAAGAAACCTACGGGCATGGCCCTGATTGAAATCGTTCCGGGCGGGGAAAACCGGATCATCGTTTCGCCGGGTGCGAACTGGGCGTTTTCCCCGCGGTGTCTGAAAGAGGCCGGACAAGTCTGGAAAGGAGTCGGCGTTCTTGTCGCGCAGCTGGAGACTCCCCTAAAAACGGTCCGGGCGGCGCTCGATGCGGCAAAAAGGAAAGGGATCCTGACGATCCTGAACCCGGCCCCGGCAAGGGTGCTTTCGTCCCATATTCTGTCCTTGGTCGATTATTTGGTGCCGAACAAGATAGAAGCGCAGGAAATCTCCGGCGTGAAAATCAAGGGAGAAGAGGGGCTGTCGAAGGCCGCATCGGAGCTGCGCAGACGAGGAGCAAAAAATGTGATCATTACTTTAGGCGAAAAGGGGGCCTATTTCAAGAACCGCCTGGAGGAGATCCGGGTGGATGCCTTCCGGATCAAGGCCGTGGACACCACCGCCGCCGGTGATGCCTTTGTGGGAACCCTGGCCTGGGGGCTCGCCCAAGGGATGGATACGGAAAACGTCCTCCTCCACGCCAACGCGGCCGGAGCGTTGACCGCCGCCCGGCTCGGCGCCCAGCCCTCGCTGCCGACGATCGCCGAAGTAAGAAGATTTTTAAGGGAGAGAAGGAATGATAAACGGACGGAAAACAGGGCGAGGTGAAGGAGGCATGGGGCAAAGTTTGTTTGCATCATTTGGGTAGATATTTTATGAGCCTCTGTGGGCTCTGTGGTTAGGTTTTTGATTGGAGGAAAGGATGAAAATTGCCTGCCTTCTGGGAAGTCCAAGATTGAATGGAAACTGTGCGGTTTTTTTGAATAGATTTCGGGACGCCGCCCTGGCTCTCGGGGCGGAAGTCGATTATTATGCGCTCCGAAGCATGAATTACCGCGGATGCCTCGGGTGCCTGGGGTGCAAAACAAAAAGCGAAAGATGTGTCGTTAAGGACGACCTGACGCCGGTCTTGGAAAGCGTGCGCGAGGCCGAGGCTTTAGTCATGGCGACGCCCGTGTATCTTCGGGAAATGACCAGTCTGCTTCGGGCCTTCGTCGAAAGGACCTATTCGTTTTTCCTCCCGGATTTTCACGCCAACCCGAGACCTTCCCGCCTCAAACCGGGAAAGAAACTGGTATTTATCCAGGTGCAGGGACAGGCGGATGATAAATTGTTCGCCGATATCTTCCCGCGAATCGAGCCGCTTTTTAAGAGATACGGGTATGCGGAGATGCATGTGGCGCGCATCTGCGGCGTGCGCAAAATGGGAGATGCGGAGGCGGCGAAGGAGGCTTTGACCCTCATGGAAGATATAGCGGAGAGGCTTATAAAAGGAAAACTTGTCGGGGCGCCCCAAGAGTCTCTATCGCCGTTGGTGTCTTATAAAATCACCCTGTTTCCAGAGTGATTCAATACCCCCGGAGAGATTGAAAGCCTTTTTTATCCCCACTTGACTTCCTTTTTGATTTTCGCTATCTTTCGCATCTCAAAGCCGAAATTCAGTTAAGGTTTTCTGCGGCTAATGGCACGCTAGTGCGCCAGGAGCGCGCATTTATATAAATGTGGTGCGTAACTATGCAAGAGATGAGGGATGGCCCCTCGAAGCCGGTTTGCAGGAGCAGGCTTCAAACCACCTTAAGCTGCATCGGTTAAGAGCCGTTGTGGTGAGCGTTAAGGGAAAGTCGTGACATAGGATCATGGCAGGTAAGAATCAGGGAGACGAGCGCAAGCGAACCATTGATGAGGTGTCGAAACATTCCAGGTGGCGTCAAAACTGGGGGGCTATCGTGACTCCAGGATTAGCCCAGGGGAAACCTGTTTACTGCTTGGGCGGCGTCCGGCATAAAGATGGCGTGAACCTGATTCAGGCTTTTGCATGGAACCTGGGAACCTGTCGTCCCGATGCTAAGGGAGAAACTCAAGTGGAGGACCCACGAGAGTGAGAGTACCGATGCGGGTCACAGGGGCGGACCAACCCGTATTAGTGACGAAGTCCCGTAATGGGGATGGAGCGAAGGGGTTGGATCGATCGGCTTTACGTGGGGGTCAACTCCGGTTAACGGAGGAGGAGCCTTTGGGTAAAGCGAAACCGTTCAGGATCTCGAAGCGAGTGGTTTGGGAGGCATTCCAGGGGGTGCGAGCGAAGAAGGGATCTGCAGGAGTAGACGGGGAGTCGATAGAGGAGTTTGAGAAGGATCTGAAGAGAAACCTCTATAAGCTCTGGAATCGGATGTCTTCGGGGAGTTATTTTCCGCCGCCGGTACGGGTGGTGGAGATTCCGAAGGATGGTGGGGGCAAGCGGGCGTTGGGAATCCCGACGGTAATGGATCGGGTTGCCCAGTTGGTTGTCAAGATGTACCTGGAGCCTTTGTTGGAGCCGTATTTCCATGAGGACTCCTATGGGTACCGCCCTGGAAGGTCTGCGGTTCAGGCAGTGGGAGTGGCCCGGAAACGGTGCTGGCAATCCGACTGGGTACTGGACGTGGACATCAAGGGGTTCTTTGACAATTTGGATCATGCTCTGGTAATGCGGGCCTTGCGGAAGCATACGGACTGCCGGTGGATTCTGCTGTATATTGAGCGGTGGTTAAAAGCCCCTGCTCAGTTGGCAGATGGGACCTTGGTGGACCGCAGTAAGGGGACCCCGCAGGGAGGCGTGATCAGCCCGCTGTTGGCCAATCTCTTCTTGCACTACACGTTTGATGAGTGGATACGAAGGAAGCAATCGAATCTCCTCTTTGAGCGTTATGCGGATGACATCATTGTCCATTGCAAGAGTGAGAGCCAAGCCCAGTGGTTGCGGGATGTGATGGAAAGGCGATTGGCACAGTGCAAGCTGGAACTTCATCCGGAGAAGACGAAGGTGGTTTATTGCAAGGATGGGGATCGAAGTGGCCACTATCCGGGGTGTCTCTCGTATGCCATCGGCAAGAGAGAAAAATGGCCAGAGTATTCTCTTGACAATTATATGCCCGTTTTATAGGATCACTTACGAAATTCATCTCGCTCTTTCCCTGGGGGTGATTCCTTGCTTACGGGATGGAAAATGTAGGGTTCATTCCTGGAATCAGAATGAGGCCTTTTTCCTCCTGTTCGTTATTCCCTGTAGATTTCTGCAGGCTTTGTTTCTCGGACAAGCGGATCCGAGGTGAGGCGTGGACCGGATTTGCGGCTCGGGAACTCGAACCATTCCGGAATCGGAAATATTTCCTGCCATTCCAATCGTGCTCTCCTCTTATGGGAGATCGCCTGAAAAACCTTTTGTCTCTTTCTTAGCCGTTCTTCAAATATGGGGAGGTGATCCTTCTCCTCTTTCGTTTTTCGCCAGCGTATTTAAGCATCAATCGGGTAACAGCGCGGAGCCGCGACTGCGGCATGGCGACAAATAAAAATATGCAGGTTTTCCAGGGCCTGTGGAAAACGGATGGTTCCAAGTCTTTCCAAAAACCCATATGAGGAGAGTGTGCCATGTTAAGAGCGAAAAAAGCAGGTTCAATGGTTTGTAAGGCAGTCATGGTTTTAATGGTTATGGGGATAGTTCTGTCGGGAAAGGTGGAGGCGCAAACATATCAATTCGTAACCAAGTGGGGCTCTCAGGGTTCAGGAGATGGGGAGTTTACCAATCCTGTTGGAGCCGCCGTGGACTCCTCGGGCAATGTCTATGTGGCTGATACAGGTAACCATCGCATCCAGAAGTTTGACACAAGCGGTGGTTTCGTAATCAAGTGGGGCTCTCAGGGGGCAGGTGACGGGGAATTTTCCTATCCTTATGGAGTCGCCGTGGACTCCTCGGGGAATGTCTATGTGGCTGATTATGCATAACCATCGCATCCAGAAGTTTAACTCAAGCGGCGGTTTCGTAACCAAGTGGGGCTCTCCGGGTTCAGGAGACGGGGAATTTTCCTATCCTTTTGGAGTCGCCGTGGACTCCTCGGGCAATGTCTATGTGGCTGATACAGGTAACCATCGCATCCAGAAGTTTGACTCAAACGGCGGTTTCGTAACCAAGTGGGGCTCTCCGGGTTCAGGAGACGGGGAATTTAACCAATCCTGTGGGGATCGCCGTGGACCCTTCTGGCAATGTCTATGTGGCTGATAGCAGAAATCAACCATCGCATCCAGAAGTTTGACGCAAGCGGCGGTTTCGTAACCAAGTGGGGCGCTCCGGGTTCAGGAGATGGGGAGTTTAACTATCCTTATGGAGTCGCCGTGGACTCTTCGGGCAATGTCTATGTGGCTGATTTTGGAAACCATCGCATCCAGAAGTTTGACGCAAACGGCGGTTTCGTAACCAAGTGGGGCGCTCCGGGTTCAGGAGACGGGGAATTTAACGAACCTGTGGGGATCGCCGTGGACTCTTCGGGCAATGTCTATGTGGCTGAATATTCAAACCATCGCATCCAGAAGTTCAGGCGTCTTGCGCGTGAGGTTGGCCCGTCGGGATATCCTTACACTTCGATCCAGGCGGCCATAAACGCCGCCGCTCCTGGAGACACCGTACTCGTCCATGACGGGACCTATCTTGAAAATATCAACTTCCTGGGAAAGGCCATCACGGTGAAATCGGTAAACGGGGCTGCAAGGACCATCATCGACGCCAATGGCAGCGGCCGCGGGGTGACCTTCAATCACAATGAAGGTCCAGGGTCTGTCCTGGATGGGTTTACTCTAAGGAACGGGTTAGCTCCTTTGTATGAGGGGGGCGGCGGGATTCAATGCCTTAACTCTTCCCCGACCATCAAGAATTGCATTATCATCGGGAATCAAGGTTATAATGGCGGCGGGATTTCCTGCTACACTGCCGCCTCCCCGACCATCAGCAACTGCATCATCAGCGGAAATGCAGGCAATTGGGGTGGCGGCGGGATTTCCTGCGGCTACTCTTCCCACCCGACCATCACCAACTGCATTATCAGCGGAAATAGCGCCTCGCGTGGCGGTGCGATTTCGTTTGACACCTCCTGCTCCCCGACTATCACCAACAGCACCATCATCGGAAACACAAGCGGGACGGGCGGGATTTGGATAGACGCCACCTCCTCTCCCTCGGTGAAAAATACTATCCTGTGGGGGAATACGAACAGTCAGATTTACTTTTGGAGCAGCCAAGCCGGCTCCATTACCCTGACCTACTCTAATGTTGACCAGGATGGGTATGCGGGCACCAACGGGAACATCCGCCAGAACCCGCTTTTTGTGGATGCTGCGAATGGAAATTTCCGCTTGCAGCCGACCTCCCCGGGCATCGACGCTGGGACGAGTGATGGCGCGCCGCTGACGGACATGAAAGGCAATGCGCGATTCGACGCCTTCTGGATTCCCAACACAGGGGGCGGGACATATGACATGGGTGCGCTGGAGTATGTCAACAGGCCTGGGTTCGGCTCTGATTTCGATGCGGACGGCGCAACCGATATCGCCGCCTTCCACCACCCCAGCGACCAGTTCTTTACGTTTACCTCAGGCAACCTCGGCCAATACGGCTGGGGGGGAGCGGACTGTTATCCCCTGGTGTGGGACTACGACGGAGACGGAATTACAGAGGTTTCTATTTATCATATCCCCACCAATCAGTGGTTCGTCCGGGGCTACCCCAACGACAACATGGGCCAATTCGGTTGGGGCCAGGAAGAGTGCATCCCCGTCCCCGGCGACTACAACGGCGACGGGATTATGGAACGGGCCTTCTACCACACCCCCTCCAACACCTTCTTCATCGAGGAACAGGGGGGAGGCGCAACCCAGATCCAGTTCGGGTGGAACGGAACCGAGTGCATCCCGGTACCGGGGGATTACAATGGCGACGGGACGACGGATCTGATGATTTACCATCTTCCCACCAACCAATGGTTGATGTACGGGGTAGGAAACTTGGGTCAATATGGGTGGAATGGTCCGGAGTGCATCCCGGTGCCTGCGGATTTTGATGGGGATGGTTTTACCGATATCGCCGTATACCACTACCCCACCAATCAGTGGTTTGTGAAAGGGTACCCTGGGGATAATCTGGGGCAGTATGGTTGGGGAGGAACGGAGAGTTTCCCGGTTCCCGGGGATTACAATGGGGATGGAGTCACGGAGAGAGGTTTCTATCGGCAGGTGGAGAACTGGTGGTTTATCGAGGGCCAACCTGACTTTGTGTGGGGTTGGGGTGGAGCGGATTTTATGCCGATTACGAGTCAGATCAATGTCTTCAACTGGTTCCGGTTTGTGAGAGGAATGTTTCAATAACGAGTTCATCAAAGGCAAGGTCAGCAATGGCCTTGCCTATTTATT